>NZ_CP176430.1:0-4863145 GCF_046250095.1 Mycobacterium sp. SMC-11
TTGAGTGAGGACCCCGGCACTGCGTTCCTCAGTCTCTGGGACGAGGTAGTAGCCGAACTCAACGGTGAAGCCCCGCCGACCAACGGTGCGGCGCCGACACTGACTCCCCAGCAGAAGGCCTGGCTCAAGCTGGTCCACCCGCTGGCCATCGTCGAGGGTTTTGCTCTGCTGGCGGTTCCGAGCAGCTTCGTCCAAAACGAGATCGAACGGCATCTGCGAACCCAGATCACCGATGCACTCAGTCGGCGCCTCGGTCACGCCATCGAACTCGGGGTACGGATCTCGCCGCAGCCCGTTGAGGACCAACCCAGCGCGTCCGGCACCGATAGCGGTGTAGAGGCACGCGCCGACGAAGAAGACGACGACACCACCGACGTCGAATACGACTGGCCCAACTACTTCACCGAACGGCCCAGTGAGGATTCGCCTACCGCCGACGGCGCCAGCCTCAACCGGCGCTACACCTTCGACACCTTCGTCATCGGCACTTCCAACCGGTTCGCTCACGCCGCCGCGCTGGCCATCGCCGAAGCACCGGCACGCGCCTACAACCCCCTCTTCATCTGGGGTGAATCCGGTCTGGGTAAAACTCATCTGCTGCACGCGGCCGGCAACTACACCCAGCGGCTCTTCCCCGGGATGCGCGTCAAGTACGTCTCGACCGAAGAGTTCACCAACGACTTCATCAACTCTCTTCGCGACGACCGCAAGGTGGCGTTCAAGCGCAGCTACCGCGACATCGATGTCCTGCTGGTCGATGACATCCAGTTCATCGAGGGCAAAGAAGGTATCCAGGAAGAGTTCTTCCATACCTTCAACACACTGCACAACGCCAACAAGCAGATCGTGATCACTTCCGACCGCGCACCGAAACAGCTTGCCACCCTTGAGGATCGGCTTCGCACCCGTTTCGAGTGGGGATTGATCACCGACGTCCAACCGCCGGATCTGGAGACCCGGATCGCCATTTTGCGCAAGAAGGCGCAGATGGACCGTCTCGACGTGCCCGGCGACGTACTCGAACTCATCGCTACCAGCATCGAACGCAACATCCGCGAACTCGAGGGTGCGCTGATCCGCGTCACCGCATTCGCCTCGTTGAACAAGACCCCGATCGACCGCGCATTGGCCGAGATCGTGTTGCGTGACCTGATCGCCGACGCCAGCACCATGCAGATCAGCGCCGCGATCATCATGGCTGTCATCGCCGAGTACTTCGACACCTCCGTCGAGGAGCTGCGCGGGCCCGGCAAGACCCGGCCGCTCGCGCAGTCGCGCCAGATCGCCATGTATCTGTGCCGGGAGCTGACCGACCTGTCGCTGCCCAAGATCGGCCAGGCATTTGGGCGCGACCACACCACGGTGATGTACGCCGAGCGCAAGATCCGCGGGGAGATGGCCGAGCGTCGCGAGGTCTTCGATCAAGTCAAAGAGCTCACCACCCGGATCCGGCAGCGCGCCAAGCGCTGATTCCCGGCGTTGTAGTCCGTCGTTCTTACAAAAAACTTTGGACCCACTCGTACCACCCGTCACGGTCGAGCCCTGTGGATACCGTTGCGGAGAACCTGTCCACGATCCGATAACGAACCGTCAGTCGATCCACACCGGCTCCGTCATGCACAGCCGTGTCGGCCGGCCCGGGCGTGTCGTTCACTGTTCTTCCCCAACCCCGTGCCCCCGCTCAGCAGCAGCGATGCCACGCTGTGCCCAGCATCCACAGGACTTACTACTAATACTGGGAGTTATCCCTCGATTCTTTTTAAAAACAGGTCGTTGGGGATTCGGGTCAACCCGGGCTGTTCACAACCGGCCAAGCTCGTCGGTGGCCAAGGCCATGCTGAGCCGCTCGGTGTCGAGGTTTAACTTTCAAGAAGGCCGTCCAGGCTCTACGGTTGGTGACCTACCGCTCTTACACTTCGGCGTGGGGCGTTGCACGGCCGCGGGTGGGGGTGTTCACCAGTCGCCGCAGGGTAGAGCTCGATATCGGGGTGACGAGAGGACGTTATGGACGCGGCGACCACGAACGCGGGTCTGACCGACTTGAAGTTCCGCCTGGACCGGGATGACTTCGCTGACGCGGTGGCGTGGGTGGCGAAGTCTCTGCCGGCCCGGCCCACGGTGCCACTGTTGGCCGGAGTACTGCTGACGGGATCCGACAACGGTCTGACCGTGTCCGGATTCGATTACGAAGTCTCCGCCGAAGTTCAGCTTGCTGCTGAGATCGCTTCTCCTGGAAGCGTTTTGGTATCAGGACGACTGCTCTCGGACATCACCAGGGCGCTGCCTGCCAAGCCGGTCGAAGTCCAGGTCGAGTCCACTCGGGTCGCCTTGACCTGTGGGAATGCCCGGTTCTCGCTACCGACGATGACCGTCGAGGACTACCCCACGCTGCCGACACTGCCGGACGAAACGGGCGTGCTGTCCTCGGATGTGTTCGCCGAGGCCATCAGCCAGGTAGCCGTGGCCGCCGGCCGCGACGACACGCTACCCATGTTGACCGGTATCCGTGTCGAAATCTCGGGCAACACAGTGGTTTTGGCTGCCACCGACCGTTTCCGCCTGGCCGTTCGCGAGTTGAGTTGGTCTGCCGCACCCGGTACCGAAGCGGCGGTATTGGTCCCGGCGAAGACCCTCGCCGAAGCGGCCAAGGCCAGCAGCGACGGCAACGAGGTGCACCTGGCTCTGGGCGCTGGTGCCTCGGTCGGCAACGAGGGCCTGCTGGGCATAACCAGCGCTGGCAAGCGCAGCACCACTCGACTGTTGGATGCCGAATTCCCGAAGTTCCGGCAGCTGCTGCCGAGCGAGCATCTTGCCGTCGCCACCATCGGTGTCGCTGAGCTCACCGAGGCGATCAAGCGTGTGGCATTGGTGGCCGACCGGGGCGCCCAGGTGCGCATGGAGTTGTCCGAGGGCACTCTGCGACTGTCGGCCGGGGCGGAAGATGTCGGTCGTGCCGAGGAGGATTTGCCGATCGAGTTTGTCGGCGAGCCGTTGACCATTGCGTTCAACCCGACTTACCTCACGGATGGGTTGGGATCGCTGCACAGCGAGAAGGTGTCGATGGGCTTCACGGATCCGAAGAAGCCGGCGGTGCTGCGCCCGGCCAGTGCCGAAGATCCCGCGTTGATCGGTGATGGTCCGTTCCCGGCGGTGCCGTCGGACTACGTCTACCTGTTGATGCCGGTTCGTCTGCCCGGCTAATCGGCGCGGGCAGCGACGACGGGAGGGGTTGGTTTCTCGGTGTATGTCCGCCACGTGGGCCTGCGGGATTTCCGGTCCTGGGCGCACGTCGATCTGGAACTGGAACCGGGCGCGACGGTGCTGGTCGGACCGAACGGCTTTGGGAAGACCAATCTAGTTGAAGCACTGTGGTATTCGTCCACTCTGGGATCCCACCGGGTGGCCACGGACGCGCCATTGATTCGATCTGGCGCCGCCCGCGCAGTGGTGTCGACAATCGTGGTGAATGAGGGCCGCGAACTCGCCGTCGATCTGGAGATCGCCGCAGGTCGGGCCAACAAGGTGCGGCTTAACCGGGCGCCGGTGCGACACGCCCGCGAAGTCGTCGGGGTGTTGCGCGCGGTGCTGTTCGCCCCCGAAGACCTGTCGCTGGTGCGCGGGGATCCCGGTGAGCGCCGCCGCTACCTCGACGAATTGGCCAGTGTGCGCCGGCCGCGGATCGCCGGGGTGCGCGCCGATTACGACAAGGTGCTACGACAACGCACCGCACTGCTCAAAAGTGCCCCGGGCGCACTGCACCGCGGTGACCGAGCGGTGCTCGACACCCTCGATGTGTGGGATTCCCAATTGGCACTGCACGGCGCGGAGCTGATGGCCGCCCGTATCGATCTGGTCAACCAGTTGGCGCCGGAAGTCGAGAAGGCTTACCAACTGCTGGCGCCCGGAACCAGAACTGCCGCCGTGGCCTATCGCCCAAAACTCGAGATCCCGGTCGGTGTCGAGAACCAGAGTGCACTCGAACTGCAAGAAGCCCTGCTCGCGGAGTTGGCGCGCCGCCGCAGCGCGGAATTGGAACGCGGGGTGTGCCTGGTGGGCCCGCACCGCGACGAGTTGGAGTTGCGGCTCGGCGACCGACCGGTGAAAGGCTTTGCCAGCCATGGTGAGTCGTGGTCGATGGCTCTGGCGCTGCGACTCGCTTCCTATGAATTGCTCCGCAGTGAAGGCGCCGAACCTGTGCTGTTGCTCGACGATGTCTTCGCCGAACTGGACGCCGCGCGGCGCCGGGCGCTGGCTGGCGTCGCCGCTTCCGCGGAGCAGGTCTTGATCACCGCGGCCGTCCCCGAAGACGTCCCCGGCGACTGGCAAGCCCGCCGTATTCGGATCGCGGTGACCGAAGGCGACGAGGGCAGGGTGTCGGGATTAATGGACGAAGCCTCGTGACCGACTTCGACGAATCGCAAGATGAACCGGCTCTGCAGCCACCGGCGCACCTGGCAGGCCTGACCGGCATGGACCTTGTCCGCCGGACACTGGCCGAAGCGCGGGAAGCGGCCCGCAGCCAGGGCAAAGATGTCGGGCAAGGCCGCCGGGCTCCGCTGCGCCGCCGGACGCCGGGAACCGGCGGCGGTCGCCGCCGCTGGTCGGGGCCGGGACCGGATCGCCGGGATCCCCAGAGCCTGGGCGCGGCCACCCGCGATCTGGCGCAATCCCGGGGCTGGTCTGCCCAGGTGGCTGAGGGCACGGTGCTGGGTCAATGGCGCTCCGTGGTCGGTGACGACATCGCATCGCATGCAACTCCCACACGGCTCTCCGATGGGGTGCTGAGCATCGCGGCCGAATCGACGGCCTGGGCCACCCAGTTACGCCTGGTCCAGGCCCAATTGCTGGCCAAGATCGCCGCCGCCGTCGGTGACGGCGTGGTCAAGACGCTGAAGATCACCGGCCCGACGGCGCCGTCCTGGCGCAAAGGGCCGTTACACGTCTCCGGTCGGGGCCCACGCGACACCTACGGCTGAGCCGCCGCCGGAATCTGGCGCCTGTGTGGCGCTACGAGCAAAAAAATCGCTCCGGCCACCGGCCGGACACGAGGCAAACCGCGATATCGGCGCCACGGCGCAATCAGGTAGGCAGAAACACCCGAAGAAAATGCTCGCCGTCGGGGCCCCAAGGTAGACTGGCTCAGTATCCCGCGCATGCACCAGAGTGATGCGTCGAATGCTGACTTGCGAACCTGAGGAGAGCTCCCCGACCGTGGCTGCCCAAAACAAATATGGTGCCGATTCGATCAAGGTTCTCGAAGGCCTCGAAGCAGTCCGTAAAAGACCCGGTATGTACATCGGCTCCACCGGTGAACGCGGTCTCCACCACCTGATCTGGGAGGTTGTCGACAACGCGGTCGACGAGGCCATGGCCGGCTTCGCCTCAAAGGTGACCGTCCGGATCCTCGAAGACGGTGGCGTCGAGGTCACCGATGACGGTCGAGGCATCCCGGTGGCCATGCACGCCACCGGCGTGCCCACCGTGGACGTCGTCATGACCGTGCTACACGCCGGCGGAAAATTCGAAGAAGGCGCCTACAGCGTCTCCGGCGGTCTGCACGGTGTGGGTGTCTCGGTGGTCAACGCCCTGTCGACCCGCCTGGAAGCCGACATCTTCCGGGACGGCTACGAGTGGTTCCAGAGCTACGACAAGTCGGTGCCGGGAACCCTGCGCAAGGGTGAGAAGAGCAAGAAGACCGGCACCACCATCCGGTTCTGGGCGGATCCGGATATCTTCGAGACCACTACTTATGACTTCGAGACCGTCGCACGACGTCTGCAGGAGATGGCGTTCCTCAACAAGGGCCTGACCATCGACCTGACCGACGAGCGGGTACGCGTCGAAGAGGTCGTTGACGAAGTGGTCAGCGATACCGCCGAAGCACCGAAGACCGCCGAGGAGCAGGCCGCCGAGGCCGTGGCCCCGCACAAGGTCAAGCACCGGGTCTTCCATTACCCGGGCGGCCTGCGCGATTTCGTTCAACACATCAACCGCAGCAAGACCGCGATTCACCCGACCATCGTCGACTTCGACGGCAAGGGAACCGGACACGAAGTCGAGATCGCTCTGCAGTGGAACGGTGGTTACTCGGAGTCGGTGCACACCTTCGCCAACACCATCAACACCGCCGAGGGCGGCACCCACGAAGAGGGCTTCCGGTCGGCGCTGACCAGCGTGGTCAACAAGTACGCCAAAGACAAGAAGCTGCTCAAGGACAAGGATCCCAACCTCACCGGTGACGACATCCGCGAGGGCTTGGCCGCGGTTATCTCGGTGAAGGTGTCCCAGCCGCAGTTCGAGGGTCAGACCAAGACCAAACTGGGCAACACCGAGGTCAAGTCGTTCGTGCAGAAGGTCTGCAATGAGCAGCTCGGCCACTGGTTCGAGGCGAACCCCGCCGAAGCCAAGACCATCATCAACAAGGCGGTCTCTTCGGCGCAGGCCCGGATGGCTGCCCGAAAAGCCCGAGAATTGGTGCGGCGCAAGAGCGCAACAGATCTGGGTGGACTTCCCGGAAAGCTGGCCGACTGCCGCTCGAATGACCCGAGTAAGTCCGAACTGTATGTGGTGGAGGGTGATTCGGCCGGCGGCTCGGCCAAGAGCGGGCGCGACTCGATGTTCCAGGCGATCCTGCCGCTGCGCGGCAAGATCATCAACGTCGAAAAGGCGCGCATCGACCGTGTGCTGAAGAACAACGAGGTCCAGGCGATTATCACCGCTCTGGGCACCGGCATTCACGACGAGTTCGACATCGCCAAGCTGCGCTATCACAAGATCGTGCTGATGGCCGACGCCGACGTCGACGGCCAGCACATCTCCACGCTGCTGCTCACCCTGCTATTCCGTTTCATGCGGCCGCTGGTGGAGCACGGGCACGTGTTCTTGGCGCAGCCGCCGCTGTACAAGCTCAAGTGGCAGCGCGGCAACGACGCCGAATTCGCCTACTCCGACCGCGAACGTGACGGTCTGCTCGAAGCCGGCAAAGCCGCCGGCAAGAAGATCAACATGGATGACGGCATTCAGCGGTACAAGGGTCTCGGTGAGATGGACGCCAAGGAGCTGTGGGAGACCACGATGGACCCGAGTGTGCGGGTGCTGCGTCAGATCACCCTCGACGATGCCGCTGCCGCGGACGAGCTGTTCTCGATCCTGATGGGCGAGGACGTCGAGGCCCGCCGCAGCTTCATCACCCGGAACGCGAAAGACGTTCGCTTCTTGGACGTTTAGAGATGGACCGCGATGTCGGGCGACGCCGAGCGACGTTGACGAGATTTCGCGACATCTGACCTGACTGACTTCTTCACAGAACGAGGAATAGATGACAGACACCACGCTGCCACCCGGAGACGATTCGGTGGACCGGATCGAACCGGTCGACATCCAGCAGGAGATGCAGCGCAGCTACATCGATTACGCCATGAGCGTGATCGTGGGCCGTGCACTGCCCGAGGTGCGTGACGGTCTCAAGCCGGTGCACCGCCGCGTGCTCTACGCGATGTATGACTCCGGGTTCCGTCCCGACCGCAGCCACGCGAAATCCGCACGGTCGGTTGCCGAGACGATGGGCAACTACCACCCGCACGGCGACGCCTCCATCTACGACACCCTGGTCCGGATGGCCCAACCGTGGTCGCTGCGCTACCCGCTGGTCGACGGCCAGGGCAACTTCGGTTCGCCGGGCAACGACCCCGCGGCCGCCATGCGTTACACCGAGGCGCGACTAACGCCGCTGGCGATGGAGATGCTCCGCGAAATCGACGAGGAAACAGTCGATTTCGTCCCGAACTACGACGGTCGGGTGCAAGAGCCGACGGTGTTGCCGAGCCGGTTCCCGAACCTGCTGGCCAACGGCTCCGGCGGTATCGCGGTCGGCATGGCGACCAACATCCCGCCGCACAACCTGCGCGAACTCGCCGAAGCGGTGTTCTGGTGCCTGGACAATCACGAGGCCGATGAAGAGAGCACCCTGGAAGCGGTGATGGAGCGGGTCAAGGGCCCGGACTTCCCCACCTCCGGACTGATCGTCGGCTCGCAGGGCATCAATGACGCCTACCGAACCGGGCGGGGCTCCATCCGGATGCGCGGCGTCGTTGAGATCGAGGAGGACTCGCGCGGGCGGGCCCTGCTGGTCATCACCGAGCTGCCGTACCAGGTTAACCACGACAACTTCATCACGTCGATCGCCGAGCAGGTGCGTGACGGAAAGTTGGTGGGAATCGCCAACATTGAAGACCAGAGCAGCGACCGGGTGGGCTTGCGCATCGTCGTCGAGATCAAACGCGACGCGGTGGCCAAGGTGGTGCTGAACAACCTCTACAAGCACACCCAGCTGCAGACCAGCTTCGGCGCGAACATGCTCTCGATCGTCGACGGGGTGCCGCGCACTCTGCGACTGGATCAGATGATCCGGTACTACGTGGCCCATCAGCTGGATGTCATCGTTCGACGCACCCGCTACCGGCTCCGCAAAGCCGAGGAGCGGGCCCACATCCTGCGCGGTCTGGTCAAGGCCCTCGATGCCCTCGACGAGGTGATCGCCCTGATCCGGGCATCGCAGACCGTCGACATCGCTCGCCAGGGCCTGATCGAGCTGCTCGACATCGATGACATTCAGGCGCAAGCGATCCTGGACATGCAGCTGCGCCGGCTGGCGGCGCTGGAACGCCAGAAGATCATCGATGAATTGGCCAAGATCGAGGCCGAGATCGCCGATCTCAAGGACATCCTGGAGAAGCCGGAACGGCAGCGCGCGATCGTGCACGACGAGCTGGCGGAGCTCGTCGAGAAGCACGGCGACGACCGCCGCACCCGGATCATCGCCGCCGACGGTGACGTCGCCGACGAAGATCTGATCGCCCGTGAGGACGTGGTCGTCACCATCACCGAGACCGGCTACGCCAAGCGCACCAAGACCGATCTGTACCGCAGCCAGAAGCGCGGCGGTAAGGGTGTACAGGGAGCCGGCCTCAAGCAGGACGACATCGTCGCGCACTTCTTCGTCTGCTCCACGCACGACTGGATCCTGTTCTTCACCACGCAGGGCCGGGTGTACCGAGCCAAGGCCTACGACTTGCCGGAGGCGTTGCGCACCGCACGCGGCCAGCACGTCGCCAACCTGCTGGCCTTCCAGCCCGAAGAGCGCATCGCTCAGGTCATCCAGATCAAGAGCTACGAAGACGCGCCGTATCTGGTGCTGGCCACCCGCAACGGTCTGGTCAAGAAGTCCAAGCTGACCGACTTCGACTCCAACCGGTCCGGCGGCATTGTCGCGATCAACCTGCGCGACGGGGACGAACTGGTGGGCGCGGTGCTGTGCTCCGCCGAGGAGGACCTGCTGCTGGTGTCGGCGAACGGTCAGTCCATCCGGTTCTCGGCGACCGACGACGCGCTGCGGCCGATGGGGCGCGCCACCTCCGGTGTGCAGGGCATGCGGTTCAACGCCGATGACCGGCTGCTGTCGCTCAACGTGGTCCGCGAGGACACTTATCTGCTGGTGGCCACGGCTGGCGGATACGCCAAGCGAACCGCGATCGAGGAGTACACCGCGCAGGGCCGCGGCGGCAAGGGCATCCTGACCATTCAGTACGACCCGAAGCGCGGTTCGCTGGTCGGGGCCCTGATCGTCGACGACGAGAGCGAGCTCTACGCGATCACCTCCGGTGGCGGCGTGATTCGCACCGCCGCACGGCAGGTTCGCAAGGCCGGACGGCAGACTAAGGGCGTTCGGTTGATGAACTTGGGTGAGGGCGACACACTGATAGCGATTGCGCGGAACGCCGACGAAGAGGCGGCCGACGAGGACTCGGGTAGCTAGACCCGATGTCAGACCCGGCCGCGGCGCGGTGGGGATACGCAGGTAAGGAGTCGTGGGTGAGCGCACCGAACGAGCCGGGGCACCCGGGCAACGGGGGCAAGGCGGAGTCGGCCGGAAACGGTCCGGCCGAGCAGGGTCAACGGCCCCCGGGCCGTCCCGGCCGGATCACCGAGACCGGGGAAGCCCCGCCGTGGCAGCGCGGCGGCCCGGCCCGCCCGCCCGCACCGGCTCGGCCCGGCGACGGCGGGGCGCACTCCGCCGGCGTTGACGAGCGGATACGCCGGTTCGTGTCCGGTACGGCTGCCCCGACGGCGCCTCCCGCGCCCGGCGCGCCGCCGCAGGCCGCGGCCAAGCCCCCGGCTGCGACCAAGCCGCCGGCCCAGCCCGCCAAGCCGCCGGCTCAACCGGCGCAGCCGGCCGCCAAGGCCGCGCCACCGGTGAAGCCCGCCCAGCCCGACGACGCCTACGCCAGCGAGCTGCCGGATCTGTCTGAACCGGCGCAGCGACGGTCTCCGGCCCGCCGCCCGCAGGTGGCGGCGGGCACGCGCGGGCCGCTGCGGGCCAGCATGCAGATCCGCCGGATCGACCCCTGGAGCGCGCTCAAGGTGTCGTTGCTGCTGTCGACGGCGCTGTTCTTCGTCTGGATGATCGCGGTGGCAGTGCTGTACGTCGCGTTGGGTGCCATGGGCGTCTGGAGCAAGCTGAACAGCAACGTGGGCGACCTGTTGACCAACAACAGTGCCGCCGAACTGGTTTCCGCCGGTTCGATTTTCGGCGGCGCCGCGCTGATCGGGCTGGTGAATGTCGTGGTGCTGACCGCGATGGCGACCCTCGGCGTGGTGATCTACAACCTCAGCACCGACGTGGTCGGCGGTGTGGAGGTGACCCTGGCCGACCGGGACTGACCGCCCGCCTGCCCTGGCCTTTTAGTCGCATTTTGGTCGGGGGGCGTTTGGTGCGGTAATCTCGCTCGGTCGTTAGACGACTACGGGCCTATAGCTCAGGCGGTTAGAGCGCTTCGCTGATAACGAAGAGGTCGGAGGTTCGAGTCCTCCTAGGCCCACGAGTCCCACCAGGGGCCTTAGCTCAGTTGGTAGAGCGCTGCCTTTGCAAGGCAGATGTCAGGAGTTCGAATCTCCTAGGCTCCACAATGCGGCCGCGAAAGCGTCGCCCTGCGTACTAAATCTTTTGCTGTGCATCCACGCTCGGTGGGCGTGGCGACGACTCCTGCGGCCGGTTCGAGCGGCGGATCAAAACCGCCACCACCCCGCCCGCCAGCAGTGCCGCGCCGGCGGCCGCCACGATCACCCAGGATCGGCGAACATGACGGCGAGGGGCACGACCCTCCAACAGCTCCGGGAAGCCGGCAACGGCCTCTTGGGCGGCCGCCAATTCCCGGGCCGCGGCTTCGGCGGCCTCGGCGACGCGGTCGGACAGTTGGCTCTCCCGATAACGCCGGCGTAACTCCCCCGCCCCGCGCCGCACGGCGGCGCCACTGAGACCCGCGGCGCCAAGCGCTACATCCACCGGCCCGCCAGCGGTATGGGCGAGCCCCCGTGTCAGGCGCTCTCGGTGGGTCAGCGGGGTCTCGGTCGCCAGGCGCATGGCACAACGCTACCCGTGACGCAGCCCACCACGCCGCGAATGGCAGACTGTGATCCCATGACCTCCAGCTCCATTGCCACCGCAACTGCCACGCTGCACACCAACCGCGGCGACATCAAGATCGCGCTGTTCGGCAACCACGCCCCCAAGACCGTGGCCAACTTCGTCGGCCTGGCCCAGGGCACCAAGGAGTACTCGACCACCAACGCCTCCGGCGGCTCGTCGGGGCCGTTCTACGACGGCGCGGTGTTCCACCGGGTGATCGGCGGGTTCATGATCCAGGGCGGCGACCCGACCGGCACCGGTCGCGGCGGCCCCGGCTACAAGTTCGAGGACGAGTTCCACCCCGAGCTGGTGTTCGACAAGCCCTACCTGCTGGCGATGGCCAACGCCGGACCGGGCACCAACGGCTCGCAGTTCTTCATCACCGTGGGCCAGACCCCGCACCTGAACCGTAAGCACACCATCTTCGGTGAGGTCGTGGACGCGGACTCGCAGGCCGTCGTGGACGCCATCGCCACCACCGCGACCGACCGTGCCGACCGGCCCACCGAGCCCGTCGTCATCGAGTCGATCACCGTCGCCTAGCAGCGACGCGCAACTGTTGTCAGCGGCCGGTGTAACCGGCCGCTGACAGTACTTCGAACACCTCGCGCGGGTCGGTTCCCAAATCCCACCGCGACAAAATCAGCAACTCGTCATCGAGAGTCTCGATCTCCAGTAGCCGATGCTTGCGCCCGATGCGCTGATACTCCGTGACCCGAAGCCGAGTGAGGCTGTCCGGGGTGAGCACCCGGGTGCGCCACCAACCGCGCACCGTCAGGCCGTCGAACGTCAGCGCAAGCTTGGGCCGGGCTCGCCAGGACAACCCGGCAAACACCATCAGGCCGACGCCGGCAATGCTGGCCAAGGCACGCCCCGGTGTATCTGTGGCGACCGTCACGGCGCCGATGGCCAATACCGCCCCGATAAGCGCGCAACCGGCGATTCCGCCGGCCGGTGGTGACCACTCCGTCTGCCCATGCCCGTCCTGAGTCATTTTGACCTGCGGGTTTCAAAGTTATCTACAGGAGTTGTCCACAGTGGGGATAAATCACATCGATGTGATTGGGCAGGTGGATGGTTGCCCAGCTGGCATCGGCGGCGGCCCGTCATAACCGAAATACCGCGTCTGCGCAGCTCAGTGCCAGCGCATGGTGAGCAACAGCCCGGTGATCATGAAGGCAAACGCGATGGCGTAGTTCCACGGGCCCAGCTCAGCCATCCAGTTGAGCGCCGCGGGGGCGTCTAGCCCGGTGGCCCCCAGCTGATACACCATCAGCCACACCAGTCCGAGGAGCATCAGCCCCAAAAACAGTGCGACGAACCATGTGCTCGATGGGCCGCCTTTGACCTTGACCGGGGTACGGCTCACCGACGAGGGGGTGAAGCTGGTGGTCTTCTTGCGAACCTTGGACTTGGGCATCGGTACCTCGGGAAAGTGCGGCGTGAAGCTGCGAGTATGGGTCGGTACGAGATTAGCCCAGCAGGATAACCCAGCCGAGAACGGGAGAGCCGATGGAGCAGAGGGGGCTGCCGTCGTCCGGCCGCCGTTCCCCGTGGCGGCTCGGAGTTCCGCTGGTCTGCCTACTGGCCGGCCTGCTGCTGGCGGCCACGCACGGGGTCTCCGGCGGCAAAGAGATCCGGCGCGGCGACGCCCCCCGGCTGGTCGATCTGGTCCGCGCGACCCAGGCCACGGTGGAAGAACTCACCGCGCAACGTGACGCGTTGGCAGCCGGTGTGGGATCCGTGCACGGCCGAGGCTCCGGGGTTGCCCTGTCGGCGATGCGCAAACGCAGCGAGGAACTCGCCGAGGCCGCCGGGCTGGAGGCGATGCACGGGCCGGGCCTGGTGGTCACACTCACCGACGCCCAGCGCGACGCCAACGGCCGGTTCCCCCGGGACGCCTCCCCCGATGACCTGGTGGTGCACCAACAGGACATCTCCGCTGTGCTCAACGCGTTGTGGAGCGCCGGCGCCGAGGCAGTGCAGATGCAGGACCAGCGGATCACCGCGGCGTCGGCGCCGCGCTGCGTGGGCAACACCCTGCTCTTGGACGGCCGAACCTACAGCCCCCCGTATGTGGTGACCGCGATCGGTGACCCGGCCGCGATGCAGGCCGCCTTGGCCGCCGATCCCCTGATCACGCTGTACAAGCAGTACGTGATCCGGTTCGGTCTGGGCTACAGCGAGCAGGTTGGTACCGACCTCGTGGTCGCCGAAACGCCGGCCGTCGCCCGGATGCGCTATGCCGTGCCGGCCGGGCCGGTCGACTACTGACACCGGTGACCGCGCCGCAAGCGACGATCGCCAGCGCGGCGAGCCGGGCGCAGCGGGTCGTCGCCATTAACACGGCGGTAGCCTGTTGGTCGTGCGGATCCTCGTCGTCGACAATTACGACAGCTTTGTGTTCAACCTGGTCCAGTATCTGGGCCAGCTGGGTGTGCAGGCTGCCGTCTGGCGTAACGACGACGCCCGCCTCGCCGACCCGGCCGCCGCGGTGGCCGACTTCGACGGGGTGCTGCTGAGCCCCGGACCGGGCACGCCCGAACGGGCCGGGGCCTCGATCGCGCTGGTCGGTGCGTGCGCGGCCGCGGGGATCCCCGTGCTGGGGGTCTGCCTGGGGCACCAAGCGATCGGCGTGGCCTTCGGCGGCACCGTGGGCCGGGCGCCGGAGCTGCTGCACGGCAAGACCAGCACGGTCTTTCACTCCGATGCCGGCGTGCTCAAGGGTTTGCCGGATCCGTTCACGGCCACCCGCTACCACTCGTTGACGATCCTGCCCGAGACGCTGCCCCCCGTTCTGGAGGCGACGGCGCGCACCCGCGGCGGGGTCATCATGGCGGTGCGGCACACCGAGCTGCCCATCCACGGGGTGCAGTTCCACCCGGAGTCCATCCTCACCGAGGGCGGTCACCGGATGCTGGCCAACTGGCTGGGTTACTGCGGGTATGCCTGCGACGACGCTTTGGTGCGTCGGCTCGAGGACGAGATCGCGGGGACCGTGCGGACCGCCGTCGCCGGGAGGGCCCCGGCCCCGGTGGTCTAACTATTGGCCGAAGCGCAGCGTGATGTTGCCGTCGGTGTTCACACCCTGTCCGGCCGCGGGGCTCTGGTAGAGCACGCGGTTGTGCCCGGACCCGCCGGCATCGACGTCGGCGCCCTTGACCAACATCCCGGTCCATCCCAGGGCTCGCAGCTGCGGCTCGGCGTCGGTCCAGAACATGCCGGCCAGATCCGGCATCACGAACTGGTTGCCCCGCGACACCCGCAGCTCGATCACCGCGTCCACCGGAACCGTCTCACCGGTGGGCGGGCTGGTGGCGATCACCTCGCCGGCCGGCCGCGGACTGTCCACCGTCACCTCGGTGATCTTGGTGAAGCCGTAGACGGTCAGGTTCTTCTGCGCCAGATCCACTGTCTGGCCGGTGACGTCGGGAACGGGCTTGGTGGCCGGGCCACTGCCGATCACGATGATGATCTCGTTGGTGACCGCTGTGGTCTGATTCGCCGGCGGGTTGGTGCCGACCACCTTGTCCTTGAGTTCCGGGGTCGACGGCGAGTTGACCTGCTTGAACTTGCCGAACCCAGCGGCCGTGAGCTTCTTGACCGCGTCGGCGTAGCTCAGGGTCGCCACGTCGGGAAGCTGGCGCTGCTCCGGCCCGTAGGACACGTCGACGGTGATCTTGTCGCCCTTGTTCGCCGGGGCGCCGGCGGGCGGGTCGGTGCCGATCACATGGTCGGGCG
Organism: Mycobacterium sp. SMC-11; assembly: GCF_046250095.1. Lineage (NCBI taxonomy): Bacteria > Bacillati > Actinomycetota > Actinomycetes > Mycobacteriales > Mycobacteriaceae > Mycobacterium > Mycobacterium sp. SMC-11. The sequence continues at coordinate 15,206 of NZ_CP176430.1, forward strand.
GGACGGTGGAGTCGGCGCGCTGCTCGGTGCGCGTCTTGAAGCCCTTGTTCTGCAGTTCGGCGATCGCGTCGACGGACGCCCGGCCGCTGACGTCGGGAACCTGGATCTGGTGGGTGCGGCCGCCGAACGTGTTGATCGACACCGTGACGATGACGGTCAGGACGGCGAGCACGATCGCGGCGATCAGCCAGCGGCCCACCGAGCCCGGCCGCTCGTGACCGAAATCGAGTTCCTGGCGCGGCAGCGGGTCGGTCTGCGCGCCGATACCGTCGCCGGTGCGCGGCGTCATGATCGAGGCACGGTCGGCCGCGGTGAGCACGCGGGGAGCTTCGGGCGTCTCCCCGTTGTGGACCCGCACCAGATCGGCACGCATCTCGGCGGCGGTCTGGTAGCGATTGTCCGGATTCTTCGCCAGCGCCTTGAGCACCACGGCGTCCAGATCGGCGGGCAGACTCGGGAGCCGCTGCGACGGTGGCACCGGGTCTTCGCGGACGTGCTGGTAGGCCACCGCCACCGGTGAGTCGCCGACGAAAGGTGGGTCGCCGGTGAGGATTTCGTACAGCACGCAGCCCAGCGAGTACACGTCGGAGCGGGCATCGACGGTGTCGCCGCGAGCCTGTTCGGGCGAGAGGTACTGGGCGGTGCCGATCACGGCGGCGGTCTGGGTGACGCTGTTGCCGGCGTCGGCGACGGCACGCGCGATGCCGAAGTCCATGACCTTCACCGCGTTGTGCATGTCGATCATGATGTTGGCCGGCTTGACGTCGCGGTGAATGATGCCGTGCTGGTGGCTGAAGTTCAGCGCTTGGCAGGCGTCCGCGATCACCTCGATGGCGCGGATCGGCGGCATCGGGCCGTCGTTGTGCACGATGTCGCGCAGTGTGACGCCCTCGACGAGCTCCATCACGATGTAGGGCAGCGGACCGGCGGGGGTCTCGGCTTCACCGGTGTCGTAGACGGCGACGATCGCCGGGTGGTTCAAGGCAGCGGCGTTCTGCGCCTCCCGCCGGAAGCGCAGGTAGAAACTGGGGTCGCGGGCCAGGTCGGCGCGCAGCACCTTCACGGCGACCTCGCGGTGCAGGCGGGTGTCGACGGCGCGGTGCACCTCCGACATCCCGCCGAAGCCAAGGATCTCGCCGAGTTCGTAGCGGTCGGAGAGCCGCTGCGGCGTGGTCATCGCGACGTCCCGTGCCAGGTCCAACCCGACGAGTGCGCGGGCGGTGTCGCCGAGGACGATTCAGGGCTCGACGAGCTGGTCAGTGGCGCCCCCGTGTCGGTGACGGTGGCCGGTGCCAGGGAGCCGCCCGGGCTCTTGGCGTTGACCACGATCAGCACCGCGATGATGATCGCCAGAGTGCCAAGCACCCCGGCCGCCCATAGCAGCGCGCGCTGCCCGGCGGTGAACGTGCGCCGTGGCGGGGGCGTGCGATGGGTGCCGGTGCTGGGCCGGGCCCGGCGTGCCGCGGTGGCCCGGGCCGACACCGGTGGCGCGGCCCGGGTGACGACACCCGATGGGATGGCCGACGGGGCGGCGCGCCCGGCGGGCAGTGCCTGACTGGGTCGGGTGGGACGCCGTCCGGATCGCACCGCGGCCACCGCGTCGGCGAACGGGCCGCCGCTGCGGTAGCGCATCCCCGGGTTCTTGGCCAGCGTGATCTCGATCAGTTCCCGCACGTTGGGCGGCAACTCGGCCGGCAGCGGCGGGGGTGGCTCCTTGATGTGCTTCATCGCCACGGTCAGCGCACCGTCGCCGGTGAACGGTCGACGGCCGGAGAGCACCTCATAGCCGACCACACCCAGCGAATAGACGTCACTGGCGGCGGTGGCGTCCTGGCCGAGGGCCTGCTCGGGGGCGATGTACTGGGCGGTGCCCATCACCATGCCGGTCTGGGTGACCGGGGCGGCGTCGACGGCCTTGGCGATGCCGAAGTCGGTGATCTTCACCTGCCCGGTGGGCGTGATCATGATGTTGCCGGGCTTGACGTCGCGGTGCACCAGCCCGGTGCTGTGCGCCACCTGCAGTGCCCGCCCGGTCTGCTCCAGCATGTCCAGGGCGTGCCGCAGCGACAATCGCCCGGTCCGCTTGAGCACCGAGTTCAGCGGCTCACCGTTGACCAGTTCCATCACCAGGAACGCGGTGCGGCCTTCGCCGTCCAGCTCGGTCTCGCCGTAGTCGTGCACACTGGCGATACCCGGGTGGTTGAGCATCGCGGTGTTGCGGGCCTCGGCGCGGAACCGCTCGATGAACTCGGGGTCCGAGGAGAATTCCGGCTTGAGCACCTTGACTGCGACGCGCCGGCCCAGCCGGTTGTCGACGGCCTCCCACACCTGGCCCATACCGCCGGTGGCGATGAGCCGCTGCAACCGATAACGCCCGGCCAGTGCCGCGCCGACCTGTGGACTCATGAGCGCCCCTGCAGGGCGGCTTGGATCACGGCGCGTCCGATCGGTGCGGCCAAGGCACCGCCGGTGGCGGCCAAGCGGTCGCCACCGTCTTCGACCAGGACGGCAACGGCCACTTTCGGGGCGCTGGCCGGGGCAAAGGCGATGTACCACGCGTGCGGCGGTGTGTTCCGCGGATCGGGACCGTGTTCGGCGGTGCCGGTCTTCGACGCGATCTGTACGCCCGGGATGGCCCCCTCCTGCTGGGTCATTCTTTCGGCGTCGATCATTAGTTCAGTTAGCTTAGCCGCGACCTGCGAGGACACTGCACGGCGCTGCTCGCGCGGTTGGGTGGTGGCGATGCCCGCCAGGTCCGGACCCTCCAGGCCGTCGACCAGATACGGCTGCATGGTCAGCCCGCCGTTGGCGATGGACGCCGCGATGACCGCGTTCTTCAGCGGGGTGATGGCGACATCCTTCTGTCCGATGCTGGTCATGCCGAGCGCGGCGGCGTCGCCGATCCGGCCGACGGTGGACTCCGCGACCTGCAGCGGCATGGGCTCGGGGGTGATATCCAGCCCGAATCCCTGGGCAGTGCTGCGCAGAGCGTCCACGCCGGTACGAATACCCAACTGGACGAAGGCAGTGTTGCAGGAACGTGCGAACGCCATCCGCAGCGGAACGGTCTGCTCGTTGCCGCCCTCGCAGGTGGTGCCGCCGTAGTTCTCCAGCGTGACCGTGCTGTCGGGCAGTGCGATGCGCGCCGCGTTGGTTAGCGGCTCGTTCTCGCTGACGCCGGCCTGCAGCGCCGCCGCCGTCGTGATCACCTTGAACGTCGAACCCGGCGGGTAGGTCTCACTGATGGCGCGGTTGGTCAGCGGCGAGGTGGGGTCGTCGCGCAGCTGTTGCCAGGCTTGACCCTGCTTGGCCGAATCGTGCGAGGACAGCAGGTTGGGGTCATAGGACGGCGCTGACACCATCGCCAGGACCTTGCCGGTGGACGGCTCCAGGGCCACCACCGCACCGCGGCAGCCGCCGGTGCAACCCTTCTGCATCGCCTCCCAGCCGGCTTGCTGCACCCGGGGCCGGATGGTGGTCTCCACGGTGCCGCCGCGCGGGCTGCGGCCGGTGAAGAAGTCGGCCAACCGCAGCCCGAACAGGCGCGGATCCGACCCGTTGAGCACGGTATCCTCGGCGCGCTCGAGGCCGCTGCTGGAGTACCGCAGCGAGTAGAACCCGGTGACCGGCGCATACACCGCCGGGTCGGGGTAGATGCGCTGGTATTTGATCCGGCCGTCGGTGGCGACCGAGTACGCCAGCAGCTGCCCGGCGGCGGTGATCTGGCCGCGCTGCCGAGAGTATTCATCGAGCAGCACCCGCTGGTTGCGCGGGTCGGCGCGCAGCCCGTCGGCGGCGAAGACCTGGGTCAGGGTGGCGTTGCCCAACAGCAGCACGATCAGCGCCATCAGGGTCATGGTGACGCGGCGCAGGGAGGTATTCATACGCGCTCGATCACCGCCGTGCCGGTGTCGCCGATCGGAGTCGGACGCACGGGATGGGTGCTCAGCGGTCGGCGGGCGGCGTGCGAGACGCGCAGCACGATCGCCAGCAGCACATAGTTGGCCAGCAACGACGATCCGCCATAGGACAGCCACGGGGTGGTGAGCCCCGTCAGCGGAATCAGCTTGGTCACCCCGCCGACCACGATGAACAGCTGAATGCCCAAGGTGGCGGCCAAGCCCGCGGCCAACAGCTTGCCGAAGCTGTCTCGCACCGCGATCGCTGTCCGCATCCCGCGCACGATCACGATGGTGTACAGGATCAGCACGCCGGCCAGCCCGACCAGGCCCAGCTCCTCGCCGAATGCGGCGATGATGAAGTCCGTCGACGCCGCGGGCACATAACCGGGCTGTCCGTTGCCCAACCCGGTGCCGAAGATGCCGCCGGTGGCGAAGCTGAACAGCGACTGCACCATCTGATAGCCGACGCCCTCGGGGTCGGCGAAGGGGTCCAGCCAGGTCTGCACCCGCACCCGGACGTGGCTGAACAGGAAGTAGGCGGCCACGCTGCCGGCGGCGAACAGCAGCATGCCGATCACCATCCAGCTGAACCGGCGGGTGGCCAGGTACACCACCACCAAAAACGATGCGTACAGCAGCAGCGACGTGCCGAGGTCCTTCTCGAACGCCATGACTCCGACCGAGATCACCCAGGCGGCCAGCAGCGGCGCCAAGTCGCGGGGCCGGGGCAGGTTCATGCCCAGCACGTGCTTGCCGGCGCTGGTGAACAGCCGGCGCTTGGACACCAGCACCGCGGCAAAGAAGATCAGCAATAAGATCTTGGAGAATTCGGCGGGCTGAATTGAGAAGCCCGGCAACCGAATCCAGATCTTGGCACCCTGGCGCTCGGACAGCGAGGCCGGCAGCAGGGCGGGGATCACCAGCAGCACCAGGCCGGCCAGGCCGCAGACGTAGCCGCTGCCGGAGAGTTGGCGATGGTCCTTGAGGGCCACCAGCACCAGGGCGAAGACGCCTACGCCGACCAGTGTCCACAACATCTGCGCGCTCGCGCCGGGACGCGCGTCGGCGCCGTCGATCCCGACCCCGAGATCGATGCGGTGGATCATCACCAGCCCGAGGCCGTTGAGCAGGGCCACCACGGGCAACAGCAGCGGGTCGGCATACCGCGCCGACCGCCGGATCACCAGGTGCGCGAAGCCGAACAGCACCAGAAACGCCACCCCGTAACCGACCAGGTCGAGACGCAGGCCCTGCTCGTGACCGGCCTCGACGATCAGCATCGCCACCGCGATGATCATGGTGGCGAAGCACAGCAGCAGCAGTTCGGCGTTACGTCGATCCGGCAGCGCCGGGGTCAGCGTCACCGGCGGCTGCGGCGCGGTGTTCACGTCGTCCCGGTCCGGCTCATCGCTCCGCCCTGCGTCGTCGCCGGCGCGGGTCATGATGCCGCCCGGCAGTCGGTCCCCGGTTCTGGAGGTGCCGGCGGCAGGTTGGTCAGGGTGGGCAGACGCGACTTTCCGGAAGGGGGCGGCGGGCCGGGCCGCGGACCGGTCGGAACCAGACCGGGGGCCGGCGTGCGCGGCGGCGTCGAGTTGGTGCCTGTGGTGGTGCCGTGCGGGCATGGCGGCAGCAGGGAATCGCGGGCCAGATTGCGCAGTTGGGTGATCGCGTCGTCGAGGGTGCCGGCGGGCAGGCCGTTGCTGACCTGTTGGCGGGCCGGCGGGCGCAGGTCCTGCAGCGTCATCAGTCGGCAGGCCAGCTTGTCGCCGGACTGCTTGAAGCTGATCTGCACCAGCGCGCCCTTGCTGTCCAGACAGCCGAGCAGGTAGGGCTCCTGTAGCGGCACGCCCAGGATGGATCCCTGCACACCGCGCATGATCGCCACCGTGCCGCCGTAGGCGGTGACGTAGTAGTTGGTGCGCACCACCGCGCGTCCTACCAGGAGCCCGGCACCCAGCAGTATCAGCAGGAGCGCCGCGACGATGAACTTGCGCCGCCGGGAGCGCGGTGGGCGATCCGGCGTTTCGATACGCGGCAGCACGCGCTTGGCGACCGTCTTGCGCGGGGAGATCGCCGACGCCCGCCCGGCAGCGGTGTTGAGGGCGATCACGTGGTCGTCGTCGCTGTCGGAGACCGCCCCGGCCAGGATCGGCTGGGTCTGGCCGTAGTCGACGTCGACAACGTCGGCCACCACCACCGTGACGTTGTCCGGGCCGCCGCCGCGCAGCGCCAACTCGATGAGCCGCAGCGCGCAGTCGTTGACGTCGGGGATCTCCAGCGCCTCGTGGATCGTCTCGGTGCTCACCGGGTCCGACAGACCGTCGGAGCACAGCAGATAGCGATCACCGGCCTGCGCTTCACGCATGATCAGCGTCGGCTCCACCTCATGGCCGGTCAGGGCGCGCATGATCAGCGAGCGCTGCGGATGGCTGTGTGCCTCCTCCAAGGTGATGCGGCCTTCATCGACCAGGGTCTGTACGAAGGTGTCGTCCTTGGTGATCTGGGTGAGCTCGCCGTCGCGCAGCAGGTAGCCGCGGGAGTCGCCGATGTGGGCCAGCCCGAGCCGGGGTCCGGCGAACAGGATCGTGGTCAGCGTGGTGCCCATGCCTTCGAGCTCGGGGTGCTCTTCGACGTAGGCCGCGATCGCCGAGTTGCCCTCTTGCACGGCGTTTTCCAGTTTCGCCAGCAGGTCGCCACCGGGCTCGTCATCGTCCAGGTGCGCCAGCGCGGCGATCACCAGTTGCGACGCGACTTCACCGGCCGCGTGCCCGCCCATGCCGTCGGCCAATGCCAACAGTCGGGCCCCGGCATACACCGAGTCCTCGTTGTTGGAGCGCACCAGACCGCGGTCGCTGCGGGCGGCGTACCGCAGAACCAGGCTCACCGGCGGAGCTCGATCGCGGTCTTGCCAATTCGTATCGGCGTGCCGACGGGAACCCGTACCGCAGTGGTCACCTTCACCCTGTCAAGGTAGGTCCCGTTGGTCGAACCCAGATCTTCGACATACCATTCCGTGCCCCGCTGAGATAGCCGAGCGTGCCGGGTGGAGGCGTAATCGTCGGTGAGCACCAGCGTGGAGTCGTCGGCGCGGCCCACCAGAACCGGCTGATCGCCGAGCGCGATGCGCGCCCCGGTCAGCGGTCCTTCGGTCACCACCAGATGCCGCGCAGTGGTCCGTTGCTGGCGCGGCGGGAGCAGCACGCCGCGGATCGACAGCCCGCGGCGGACCATCACGGCGCCGGTGGGCGCGTAGATGTCGGTCCGCAAAATCCGCAGCACGGACCAGATGAACAGCCACAACAACGTCAAAAAACCGGCTCGCGTCAGCTGCAGCACCAGTCCCTGCATCCGGCGTCCTCTCCGTTGTCGCACAGCCCATGGCGTGCTCCTGACGGCGGAGCACTTCGGCAAAGTCACGATACTTGGGCGCGGGGGGCCGTAGGGCAAAGCGGCAGCGCTTTGCTGGATGGGATTGTCGCCTCGAGTGGACGCTGCCGCCCCGACCTAGTGGACCCGTACGATGATCTCGGAGTGACCCAGCCGGATGACGTCGCCGTCGGCCAGCTGCCATTCCTGGACGGGGGCGTTGTTCACCGTGGTGCCGTTGGTCGAGTTCAGGTCCGACAGCAGGGCCACCCGGCCATCCCAGCGGATCTCGAGGTGACGGCGCGACACCCCGGTGTCGGGCAACCGGAACTGGGCGTCCTGGCCGCGGCCCACCACATTGGCGCCTTCGTGCAGCTGGTAGGTCCGGCCGCTGCCGTCGTCGAGCTGCAGGGTGACCGACGCCGGTGCGGAGTAGGCGCGCTGGCCGTAGCCGCCTCCCGGGGCCTCCCCGTAACCGCCCTGAGCCTGCTGGCCGTAGTCGTAGCCGCCCTGGGTGCCTTGACCTTCGCCGTAGCCGCCGGGTGCGGGCTGGCCGTAGTCGTAACCGGCGGGGGCCGGAGCTGCCTCGCCGTAGCCGTACCCGGGCTGGCCGTAGTCCTGGCGGCCGTAGGACTGGCCACCCTGGTCATACCCACCCTGGTCGGGGTAGGCAGGGCGCTGCTCGTACTGGCCCTCGGGGTAGGCCCCCGGCTGCGAGTAGTCGTCTTGGCGGGCCGGAGGGGCTTCGCCATAGCCGTATCCGGGCTGGCCGCCGGCCGGGTAGGCCGGAGGCTGGTGCTGGGGGTAGCCCTGCTCATAGCCGGCGGGTGCGCCGTAGCCGCTGGGCGGACGCTGCTCGTAGGGCTGGGCCGGCGGGGCGGGAGGGGCGTAGCCGCCGCCTTGGCCGGGGTAGCCGCCCTGCTCGGGATAGCCGCCCTGCTCCGGGTAGCCGCCCTGCTCGGGGCGACGGGGCGGAGCGTAGGCACCGCCTTGGCCCTGGTCGGGGTAGCCGCCGCGCTGATCCTGCTGGTAGTGGTCGGGTTCGGGAGCGTAGGGGCCACGGGGGTCCTGACCGCCGCGAGCATCGTCGGCGGGCCGCCCGTAGCGGGGGTCGTAGTACTCGTCGCCGGGACGATCCTGCCCGTGGGCGCCGCGGTAGCTCGGGTTATCGGTCATCGGTGGCACTCCTGATTCTGCGGTAAACGCATGAACTGATTGTGGCGGGCGGGATTCGTTGAGCGTCTCGTGGGGGCTGGCGTCAGGGTTGACGCCGCCGCGTGCGCGGACCTGGCCGGTTCGCAAATTCGGCGACTGCTGGAACCGGACAACCACATCACCATACGTTTGCCACCCCTGTTCGCCGATGTACCCGGCCAGATGGCGGGCGAATGCCGTCGACGTCAGATCCTGGTCGGCGCCCACCTTCTCGTAGTCGTCCCTACCGAGGGTAATGACGTATTCGTTGGGCGCCAAAAGTTGATTTCCGGTCAGGGAGCGCACCCCGGCGGCGGCTTCGCGACGCAGCGCAGCCTCCACTTCCTCGGGGAGGACTTCCCCTCCGAAGACCCGGGCCATCGCATCCTCCACAGCGGATTCGAGTTTGCGCTCGATGCGATGAACCAGCCCGCGCTGGCTGTCCAAGCTGCTACCCGCCTTACTCTCCGCCGTCACTGGCCCTATCGGGGACGCTGCTGCGGCGTGTCGCTCAGCTGCATCCGCCCTGGACATGGTATCGACCCGGGGTGCCAGGGCGGCACCCTTCTACGGCGGAGAATCGGATAAGACCAGGTCACGAAGGGATCACGGCGCCTTGGGTGGAGGCTAGGCGGTCTGGGCTGCAGGTCCGGAGCCGATTTTTAAGGGGGCGGGGGACCCGTGATACGCTCCCCCGGTTGCTCGGGCGAGTGGCGGAATGGCAGACGCGCTGGCTTCAGGTGCCAGTGTCCTTCGGGACGTGGGGGTTCAAGTCCCCCTTCGCCCACAATGTGGAAAACCCCGGCCGGTATGGCCGGGGTTTTCTGTTTCGTTGAGCCATATGGCGGACGCGATGGATTCTCTCCGGTCACCAGAGCGGGTCGCGGCCGTTCCAGGCGATGAGCCGGTCAATGGCGGGGGCGTCGTCGGGGACGGGAACAGCTTCGGCGAACGGCATGGCCACCTCGTCCAGCCCCATCGCGGCCGAGATCTGCTCGTAGAGCGCCCGGCGGTTCTCGGCCGGCAAGATCCGATGTGCCGACTGCAACGCGGCGGCGATCACTGTGTCGTCCCAGTCAGGCTGCTGACCGGTGGCCGCTGCGAGGTCCCAGGTGTGGACCGTGATCTCGGAGAGGTAGGACGCCAAGACGTCGGCGCCGCTGCCCTGGATCCACGGCAGCGCCATGGGCTGTTGGAGGACGGCGTCATCGCCCCAGGCGTCGGCGGCGCGTCTGCCGGACTCCTGCCACGCGTCGGCCCAGCGGTCGTCGGAGACCTGTGGTTCGGCGACGGCGAAGGGGTCCTCGCCGTTGCCGAGCGCGGCAATGCGGTTAAGAACGCCGACCAGGTGAGCCAGCATGGTCTGCACGTTCATCTCCGTGCAGGGCGTCAGGTGTGCGAACTGGCCGGAGCGGACGCCGGCGATAACGGCGCCGGCGGTGGCAACGGCACGGTCGAGGAGGGGCCGCGGGTCGGTCAGAGGGGCTGCTGGGGAACTGGTCGGTGTGGTCATGGCGCCATGGTTGCGACCATAACCGGACATCTATTGGCCAGTTTGTGTGGGAATCTGCTGGGATGCGAGCTGACCGGCTGGTGGCCACCCTGCTGCTGCTGCAGCAGCGCAAGCAGGTAACCGCGCTGGAGGTCGCCCGGGAGCTTGAGGTGTCCGAGCGCACCGCCCGCCGCGACCTCGAAGCGCTCAGTGTCGCCGGGATCCCGGTGTACTCGGTGCAGGGGCGAGGGGGCGGGTGGCGTCTGCTGGGCGGCGCTCGGACCGACCTCTCGGGGCTGACCGCAAGCGAGGCTCGCGCCCTGTTTCTCGTGGCCGGACCCGCGTCGACGGCCACGCCGGACGTCAAGGCCGCGCTGCGCAAGCTCGTCCGCGCGTTGCCCGAGCCGTTCCGGGCGCAGGCGGAGGCCGCCGCGGCGTCCGTGGTCGTCGATCCACGGCTCTGGGGCGCCACCCAGGTCGCGCCGCGGCCACCGCGGTTTCTCGACGCGCTGCAAGAGGCGGTGATCAGCGGAGTGCAGGTCTGGCTTGGCTACACAGACAGCAAAGGCGCCGTGACCGAGCGAACCGTTCACCCCCTGGGCATCGTCGCCAAGGGCCCCGCGTGGTATCTGGTCTCCCACACGGAGGCCGGTCGACGGACCTTCCGGATCGACCGGGTTTCGTCGGTTGTGTTGACCGAAGACCCCGTGCGGCGGCCCCGGGGTTTCGACCTTGCGCAGAGCTGGCGTGAGATCGCCGATGAGGTCGACCGCAAGCGCGCCCCGCTCGAAATCCAGGCGCTGTGTGTTCCCGACGGGCTTGGCCTGCTCCGGGGAGTGCTCGGGGGCCGCCTGGAGGTGGGCGGTTCCGCGTCCGACGGCCGGATCGAGGTGGTGATTCGAGGCCACAGTGAATACGCCCTCGCCGGCCAGCTCGCCGGGCTCATCGAATGGCTCGAGGTGACCGGTCCGCAGGGCGTGCGTGATCATCTGGCCGCCATCGGTGCCGCGCTGGCAGCGCGGTACCGCTGAGTGCCGCCCCCCTAATACGCCGAGACGACGTTCTCCTTGGCCCAGCGCTTCTCGGCATCCGATCCCCCCGGCGGCGGAACCAGCCCGTTGATCATCCACAGTTCCTCGCTGGTTTCATCGACGTGGAACTCCGAGTGCACGCCCGGATGCCGATCCAGCGTCGGCGCCAAAATCCCGTTGATCCAATCGGCGATCCGCCGGCGGCCTTCGGTGTCGTGGGCGTGCCGGGCGATGTGGTCGATGACGACGCGAATGCCCACTTGCGTCGGCTCCCCACCGACGTAGAAGTCCTCCGGCGCGGTCTCCTGGAAGAGGGTGACCACATAGAAGCGCGGCAGCCCGGCACTCGCGTAGTGCTCGGTGATGCGGGCGGCCAGCTCGCGCTTCTGCTCAGCATTGAAGATGCCCGGGGTGTGGTGAATTGTCCACAGCGGCATGGCGGTACTCCTTGGTTGATTGAGTGCGCTCAGTGCGTCAGGTCGCCCGACAGGTTCTCGACCGGACCGGACAGTGCGGCCTTGACGCTCCCGCTGATGTCGTCGGCGAGCACCTCGACGGCACCGGACTCGACGCCGTCGAGGATGCGCCGCGCCACCTCGCCCGGCGTCACCTTGGGGGCGTCCAGAGCGGAGACCATGTCGGTGTCGATCAAGCCGGCGTGGATGCCGACCACCTGCGTGTGCTGCGCCGCCAGTTCGATGCGCAGCGAGTTGGTCACCGACCAGGCGGCGGCTTTGGACGCACCGTAGGCGCCGTAGCCGGCCATCCAGGACAGCACCGAGTGCATGTTGACCAGCGCCCCTCCCCCGTTGGCCGCCAGGATCGGCGCGAACGCCCGCGCCAGGCGCAGCGGCCCGAACACGTTGACGTCGAAGGTTTCGCTGATGCGCTCGAAGGAGCCGGTCAGCAGTGCGTCGGGCAGCAGCACGCCCGCGTTGTTGAACACGAGCTCGGCATCGCCGGCCGCCTCGGCCAGGGCCGCCACCGACTCGGGCGACCCGACCTCCAGCGCCAGTGGCACCACCTGCGGGCGCTCATCGGTGAATGCGGTGCGTGCGGTCGAGTAGACCTTGCGGGCTCCGCGCGCCAAGAGCTCGTCGACCAGGGCTGCGCCCAGTCCGCGCCGTCCGCCGGTGACCACCGCGACCTTTCCCTGTACTGCAACCATTTCCGGACCCTCTCTTGCTGACTAACGACTGCGTTAGTAAGAGCAAAGCACGGCAAGCTGGATAACGCAAGTGTTAGTCACGTAAGCTGGACCACATGGAGTTCGAACCCCGGTTGCGCGACCGAACGCGCTGGTCCACCGGCGACGCCTGTTCGGTGGCACGACTGCTCGATGTGCTCAGTACCAAGACGGCGTTCCTGGTGGTGCGGGAATGCTTCTACGGCACCAGTCGATTCGAGGACTTCGTGGCACGCATCGGCGCCTCGGCGCCGGCGGTGTCGCGGGCGCTCAAGCAACTCGAGGCCGCCGGGATCATCACGCGGGTCCCCTACCAGGAGGCCGGCCAGCGGGCCCGAGACGAGTATCGGCTGACGCCGGCCGGCGAAGACCTGTTGCCGGTCTTTCTGGCGCTGATGCAATGGGGAGACAAGTACCTGCAGGACGGGGCGCCGCCGTTGAGCTTCGTCGATGCGACTACCCAGCGGCGGGTGGGCGTTCGCGTCACTGACGATCTGGAGGGGCCGATGACCGCCGCCGACGACATCGAGATCCGCTGGAACGCACCGCGTCGATCACGCTGACCCGCCGCCGAGCGACGGCTCAGCCACCCGCCCGGATCACGGTCTCGGCGAATTCGACAATCGACTCCGGTGGCGCGAAATCAGCGAACCACACATAGAACCGCTGTGCCCCTTGGTCTTCGAGCCGATCGAAATGCTCGGCCAGTGTTGCGGCGTCGCCGCACACCAGACCCGATCCCAGCCGGCCGTATCGCCGCTGCGCCGTCTCCGAGACCGCCGCCACGTCTTGGTCGCGTCGGGCGAAGCCGACCATCTGCTGCACCGAGGCGCGCGCGGAACCGATCGAGGGCAGCAACTCGGGCAACTTGTGCACATGCGTCGCCGGCAGGTTCCACCAATCGGCGTACCGGCGAACCAGCTCCAGCATGCGGGGGCCCACCCCGCCGAGCACCAGCGGGATCGGCTGGGTCGGAGCGGGAGTCTGCGCCCGCTCCCCCTCGGTGCTCCAGTACTCACCCAACAGCGCCAGCGTCTCCCCCAGCGCGGCGACGCGCTGCCGCGGACCGGCGGTGGTGATGCCGTACTTGATCAACTCATCGGGCATCGAGCCAGAACCCAGCCCCAGCTCGAAGCGTCCGCCAGAGGCCTCGGCCAACGTGGTCGCCTGCTTGGCCAGCACGGCGGGATGGCGAAACCCGTCGCACAACACCACGTGGCCGACCTTGATCCGCTGCGTGTGGGCGGCGACCCAGGTGGCCACGGTCATCGCCTCCCACAGCGGCGCGGTGGGTGCCATCGGGGTGTCCAGGTGGTCCAGGAACGCGACACCGTCGAAACCCGACGCCTCTGCCGCCCGTGCGCGCGTCACCAGGTCGTCGAGGCCGAGTCTGGTCTGCGGCAGGTACAAGAACCACTCGGTCATCGCTTCCCCTGCGGTGTTGCGGGCGTCGGCGCTTGTCGCAACGCCGGTAGAACGTAGCGGCGCAGATGCTGCCGCACCGCCGCGGGATCGTCGGGGTCCATGTGGTTTCCCGGGACACTGCCGAAACTGATCATCACCCGAGCGATCCATTCACTGGCCTCGGGTAGATCGGTGTCGGGGTGAATGTCGCCGCTGGCGGCCGCGGACGCCAGGAACGGAAGCCAGAACCCCGCGAGATCGGGAACCAAGCCGCGAACCCCGGTTCCGGCACACGCGGTGAACTCCTCGGGTTCGGCGGTGCGCAGCCGCATCAGCAGCGTGCCGGGATCGTCGTAGGCGCGTCGGCCGATCTGGACGCCGGCCACCAGCTGGTCCTCGAAGCCGGTGAGCGTCGACAGCTCGGCGCGGGTCTGCGCCCAGCTGGTTTCGATCAGCCGAATGATCGCCGCGCCGACCAGCGTCGGCTTATCCGGAAAATTCCGGTACAGCCAGGCCCGGGACACCCCCGCCGCCTGGGCGACGTCGATCATCGTCGTTGCCCGAATCCCCTTGTCGGCCAATAGTTTCTCGGTTGCATCGAGAAGCCGATCCGTTGTGGACGGGGACGCGGGTGACGCTGACGCTGCGTTCACGGCCACCTCCTGGTCGGTAAGCCTAGCAAGGGGGTAGACACATCTGCAGATCTGTGTACTATTGCGACGCGTCACGTAGACACTTCTGCAAACCTGTCTACCTCGGATCTCGGAAGGTTCCCCATGCCCACACCCCGCACCGCGATCATCGGTGCCGGCATCAGCGGCCTGACCGCCGGAAAGATGCTGAGCGACTACGCGGTTGACTACAGCTGCTTCGAATCCTCCGACCGCATCGGCGGCAACTGGGCCTTCGGCAACCCGAACGGACATTCCAGCGCCTACCGGTCGCTGCACATCGACACCTCCAAGCATCAGCTGTCGTTCCGCGACTTCCCCATGCCCGAGCACTACCCCGACTTTCTGCACCACACCCTGGTCAAGGAGTACCTCGAGTCCTACGCGGCGGCGTTCGAGCTCAAACGCAACATCGAGTTCGACACCGAGGTCACCCACGCCCAGCGGCTGCCCGGCGGCGGTTGGGAGCTGGAATTGGCCGGCGGCGGACGCCGCCGATTCGACCTGTTGATCGTCGCCAACGGGCACCACTGGGATCCACGCCTACCGGACTTCCCGGGCGAATTCAGCGGCGAGACGTTGCATGCGCACCACTACATCGACCCCAAGACGCCGCTGGACTTCAGCGGAAAGCGGATCCTCGTGGTCGGCCTGGGTAACAGTGCCGCCGATATCGCCGTCGAACTGTCGTCCAAGGCGCTGGACAATGAGCTGACTTTGTCCACCCGCTCGGGCGCGTGGATCGTGCCGAAGTATCTGGCCGGCAAGCCCGCCGACAAGTACTTCCGGACCAGCCCGTATCTGCCGTTCTCCTGGCAGCGCAAGGTCGCTCAATGGGCGCAGCCGATCATCGCCGGACGCCCCGAGGACCTCGGGCTGCCCACCCCCAACCACAAGTTCTTCGAAGCGCATCCCACCCAATCGGTGGAACTGCCGCTGCGCCTGGGGTCCGGCGACGTCATCCCCAAACCCAACATCAGCCGGCTCGACGGCGATACCGTCCACTTCACCGACGGCACCAGCGGCCAATTCGACGTCATCATCTACGCCACCGGCTACAACATCACCTTCCCGTTCTTTGACCCGGAGTTCATCAGCGCACCGGGCAATCGAATCGACCTGTACAAGCGGATGTTCTATCCGGGCATCGACGACTTGGTGTTCGCCGGATTCGCCCAAGCCACCCCGACGCTGTTCCCGTTCGTCGAATCCCAGGCCCGCCTCATCGGCGCCTACGCGGCCGGCCGCTACCGGCTGCCGTCGGTCGCCGAAATGCGCCGGGTGATCGAGGCGGACCGGCGCAAGTACACCGGCCACATGCTCGACACCCCGCGCCACACCCAGCAACTCGACTACTTCCTTTACGAACACGACATGCGCACCGCGGAGATCCCGCGCGGTACCCGACGCGCCGCCGAACTCGGCGTGCCCGGATGGGCCGGCGTGCGCGAGATGGAGGCATCCGCATGAGCGCGACCATCCGATTCGGCAGTGGCGGCGCCACGTGTGTCGGGCAGTTCTTCCCGGCGGCGCAATACGACGGCGACGGCGCCCCGGTCGTGGTGCTCGGCCACGGGTTGGGCGGCACCGTCGACTCCGGTCTGATCCCGTTCGCCGAACGACTCAGCGAAGCCGGTTTCGCCGCCTTTGCCTTCGACTACCGGTATTTCGGTGCCTCAGAAGCACAACCGCGCCAACGGATCTCCATGCAAGAACAGGTCGACGACTTCCGCTCGGCATGCTCGGCCGCGGCTGAGCAGCCCGGTGTCGATCCTCGCCGGATCGTGGTGTGGGGAGTGTCGCTGGGCGGCGGGCATGTGTTCGAGGTGGCCGCCACCACGCCCGGCGTCGCCGCCGCCATCGCGCTGACACCACTGGTCAGCGGACCGGCCGCCGCGGTCGCGGCACTGCCGCACCATCGCCCGGCAGCGATGCTGCGCTCGACGGCAACGGGCTGGCGCAGTGCGCTGGCGCAACGCTTCGGCGGGCCGCCCGCGACCATCCCCCTGGTGGGCCTGCCCGGGGAGCTGGCCACCCTGACCGCCGACGGCTACCACGCGGCCTACACCGCGATGGCCGGTCCGACCTGGCGCAACGAGATCGATGCCCAGGTCGGTGTGCAGCTCGGCGGCTACCGTCCGGCGGCCAAGCACGCCGAGGCCATCGCCTGCCCGATCCTGGTGCAGATAGCCGATTTCGACCGCGGGGCTCCCCCGCAGGCCGCCGCCAAAGCGGCCTTCGCCGCGCGCGCCGAAGTGCGGCACTACCCCTGCGATCACTTCGACGTCTTCGCCGGTGGCGACTGGTTCGATCACGTCGTCGAGCACCAGATCGCGTTTCTGGCCCGGCATCTGGCCGGTGCGACCGCTACGGTCACGGGTTAGGAGGTCTGATGGCGGAGACCATGCAGCAGCTGCTCGCCGAACGCATCGGTGATACCGGTCTGGCGGTGCTCTACAACGACGGCGACGGCGGGCAGATCCGCTGGTCCTGGCGGGAGTACCTCGTCCGGGCGGCCCGCCACGGGGCCGCGGTGCTCGCGCGCGCCGACACCGGCCGGCCGCTGCACGTGGGCGCCCTGCTGGGCAACACCCCCGCGATGCTCACCGCGCTCGCCGCCGCCGGGCTGGGAGGCTACGTCCTGTGCGGGGTCAACGACACCCGCCGCGGATCGGCGCTCGCCGGGGATCTGCGCACCGCCGATGTGCAGATCCTGCTCGTCGACGCCGAACATCGCGCGCTGCTACAGGGCATGGAACTGCCCGGCGTCACGATCATCGACGTCGACGACCCGGCCTGGGCCAGCGAGTGCGCTGAGGCCGGGGTACTGCAGCCGCATCGGCAGGTCGGGCCGCTGGACCCATTCATGCTGATCTTCACCTCGGGCACCAGTGGGGACCCGAAAGCCGTTCTGGTCAGCCATTTCATGGTGCTGGTCGCCGGGCAGAGCCTCACCGAGCGATTCGAGTTGGGCGCCGACGACGTCGTCTACCTGTCCATGCCGTTGTTCCATTCGAATGCGATCGCGGCCGGCTTCGGTCCGGCGGTGGCCGCCGGTGCGGCGATGGCGCCGGCGAAATTCTCGGCTTCGCGGTTCTTGGCCGACATCCGCGCCTACGGTGGCACGTATATGAACTACGTCGGTAAACCGTTCGCCTACCTACTGGCGCATCCCGAGCGGCCCGATGACGCCGACAACCCGCTCCGGATCGCCTTCGGCAACGAGGCCTCCGAACGCGACATCGGCGAGTTCGCCCGCCGGTTCGGTGTCCACGTGGTCGACGCCTTCGGCTCCACCGAGAATGCCGTCACCATCACCCGGGATGAAGGCACCCCGCCCGGTTCGGTGGGACGCGGATTCCCCGGCGTCGCCATCTATAAGAGCGATCCCGTCCGCGAGTGCCCGCCGGCGGTCTTCGACGAGCACGGTGCGCTGATCAACGCCGACGAGGCGATCGGCGAACTGGTCAACACCGCCGGATCGGGTTTCTTCTCGGGCTACTACAACAACGAGCAGGCCACCGCAGACCGGATGCGCGACGGCATGTATTGGTCAGGCGACCTTGCCTACGCCGACGCCGACGGCTGGATCTATTTGGCCGGGCGCACCGCCGACTGGATGCGGGTGGACGGCGAGAACCTGGCGGCGGCGCCGATCGAGCGGATCCTGATGCGCCACCCCGACATCAACCAGGCCGCGGTGTACGCCGTGCCGGACGGTAATGTCGGCGATCAGGTGATGGCCGCGTTGGTGTTGCGCGACAGCGCTCTGCTGGCCGAGGAAGAGTTCGCTGATTTCCTTGCCGCTCAAGAGGACCTCTCCCCCAAGGCCTGGCCGCGCTATGTCCGGCTGACCGCGGAGCTGCCCGCGACGGCAACCAACAAGATCCTCAAACGCGTGTTGGTCGCCGACGGTACCGACGTCGGTCTAGACAACCTGTGGGAGCGTCCCGAACGGGAGCGCACCTACCGAACCACCACGACGACGGGAGCGGGACGATGACGGCTCAAAAGCCCGTGGCCCTGATCGTGGGCGGCGCTTCCGGGATCGGGTTAGCCACCGCGCACGCCCTGGTCGCGCGTGGCGACCATGTGGTGATCGCCGACATCAACGAAGAGGCCGCACGTGCCCGGGCCGCCGAACTCGCCGGTATGGCCACCCCCGTCGTCGCGGACGTGACCGACGAGGCCAGCGTCGCAGCGGCATTCGCGGTCGCCCGCGAAGTCGGACCGCTCCGCACGGTGGTCAGTTGCGCCGGCCTGTCGATCATCGGCCCGATCGCCGACATCGAGCTCTCGGGTTGGCAGACCACCATCGATGTCTGCCTCACCGGCACCATGCTGGTGATCAAACATGCGGCCCGCAATCTCGAAGACGGCGGCAGCGTGGTCGCGATCTCCTCGCTCAACGGGCGTCAGCCCGGCACCACGATGGCCGCGTACTGCAGCGCCAAGGCCGGAGTGCTGATGCTGGTCCAGGTGGCCGCCCTGGAGCTGGGCCCGCGCGGCATCCGGGTCAACGCGGTCTCCCCCGGTCTGGTGGACACTCCCCTGGTCGCCGGTCTGGCGATGGTGCCCGGGCTCACCGACGAGTACATCGAGAACACTCCGCTGGGGCGCTCCGGCATCCCCGACGACATCGCCCAGACCGTGGAGTTCTTGACCTCGGAACGCGCCGGCTGGATCACCGGATCGGCCTTTGACGTCAACGGCGGCGCACATCTGAAGCGCTACCCGGACGTGCTCGGCAAAGTACAAGCCTTAGCCACAGGATTTGAAGGATGAAGCCATGCGCAGTGTCGTAATCGACGGGCCCGGATCGATCCGAGTCGACACTCGCCCCGATCCCGAGCTGCCCGGAGTCGATGGCGCCGTCGTCGAGGTGACCGCGACCGCGATCTGCGGTTCCGATCTGCACTTCTACGAGGGTGATTACCCGATTGCCGATCCAGTTCCGCTGGGCCACGAGGCGATCGGCACGGTTGTGGACGTCGGCTCGCAGGTGAACTCCGTGCGGGTCGGAGACCGCGTCATGGTGTCGTCGGTCGCGGGCTGCGGGCACTGCGCCGGTTGCGGGACCCTCGATCCCATTCGGTGTCATTCGGGCCCGCAGATCTTTGGATCAGGCCTGCTGGGTGGGGCTCAGTCGGAGCTGCTTGCCGTGCCGGGCGCCGACTTTCAGCTCGCCCGCATTCCCGAGGGGATTGTTGACGCCGAAGCTCTGTTGCTCACCGACAACCTCGCCACCGGTTGGGCCGCCGCGCTGCGCGCCGATATCCCGGTCGGCGGCACGGTGGCGGTGATCGGACTGGGGGCGGTAGGCCTGTGCGCGGCCCGCAGTGCGTTGTTCCTCGGTGCGGCAACGGTTCTCGGTATCGACCCGGTGCGTGAGCGTCGGGAACGGGCGGCCCTGATGGGAGTGACACCGGCGGAGCCGTCGACCACGGCCGCGGCCATGGAACTCAGCGACGGGCGCGGTGTGGATGCGGTGATCGACGCCGTCGGCTCGGACACCACCATGTCCGACGCGCTGACGGCGGTACGGCCCGGTGGGACAGTCTCGGTGGTCGGCGTACATGACCTGCAGCCCTTCCCGTTCCCGGCCTTGCCGGCTCTGCTGCGCAGTGTCACCCTGCGAATGACCACCGCACCGGTACAACAGACGTGGCCGCAGCTGGTGCCGCTGCTGCAATCCGGGCGGCTGTCGGTGGACGGGATCTTCACCACCGAGATGGCCTTGGACGACGCCGCCGACGCCTATCGCGCCGTGGCGGCCCGATCCGGAGACGTGGTGAAGGTACTGCTCACGCCGTAGCCTGAAGCGACGCCGGGGGACGAGAGGATGTCAGATGGTTAAGCGGATCGTCGTCTGGGGCACCGGGTTTGTCGGCAAGTTGGTCATCCCCGAGATCGTCAGACATCCGCGGTTCGAGCTCGTCGGCGTCGGCGTCAGCGATCCCGCCAAGGTGGGCCGCGATGTCGGGGAGATCTGCGGGATACCACCCGTCGGCGTCACCGCCACCGACGACATCGACGCTTTGATCGCCTTGGCGCCCGACGCACTGGTGCACTACGGCCCGACCGCCGCGCGCGCGGGCGACAACATCGCGTTGATGTCACGGTTCCTGCGTGCCGGGATCGACGTCTGCTCCACCGCGATGACGCCGTGGGTATGGCCCGGCCTCAAGCTCAATCCGCCGGATTTGCTGGCGCCGATCACTCAAGCCTGCGAGGACGGCGGAGCATCGTGTTTCACCACCGGCATCGACCCCGGTTTCGCCAACGACTTGTTCCCGATGACCCTGATGGGGGTCTGCGCCGAGGTGCGCAAGGTGCGGGCCTCGGAGCTGCTGGACTACACCAACTACACCGGTGACTATGAGAACGAGATGGGCATCGGCCGGGACCCCGACTTCCAGCCCGTGCTCAAGATCCCCGAGGTACTGATCTTCGCCTGGGGTGGCACCGTGCCGATGATCGCCCACGCCGCCGGGATCGAGCTGGACGAGATCACCACCACCTGGGACACCTGGGTGACGCCGAACGAGCGCACGACCGCCAAGGGGGTGATCGCGCCGGGCCAGGTCGCGGCGGTGCGGTTCACCATCAACGGCATCTACCGCGGCGAGACCCGGATCCAACTCGAGCACGTTAACCGGATCGGTCGAGACGCCGCACCGGACTGGCCGGCGGGCACCCAGGACGACGTCTACCGCGTCGATATCGAAGGGACGCCGAGTATTTCGCAGGAGACGTCGTTCCACTTCACCGATGGTTCGGGTCGCGACGCGGCGACGGCCGGCTGCCTGGCCACCGGGATGCGTGCGCTGAATGCGGTGCCCGCGGTCAATGATCTTCCGCCGGGCTGGGTCACGGCACTGGACCTGCCGCTGATCCCGGGTGCGGGCACCATCCGTTGAGAGCGGGATCGGCTAGCGGCTGTGGGGCCGGCGCGGCCGTAGCCGCAGCGGGGGCATAGGCGGGGCGGGCAGCCGTTGCAGGCGGCCCTGATAGCCGCTGACCTGGCCGAACTGCTCGTCGCCGTCTTGCCAGCGGCGACGGAACTCAACGATCTCGTCGTGGCTGCGGCCGATGAAGTTCCACCACAGCACCAACTCCTCGCCGAACGGCAGCCCGCCCAGCACCAGGATTCGGGCGGGGGAGTCGCCGGTGTTGCGCAGGGGCAGCACCGTGCGACCGGGGCCTTGATAGCCCAGCGCACCGAAATCCAGACCCGTGCCGCCCAGGCTGACGGCACCCTGGTCGCACAGCACGCCGTGTTCGAATGCGGGATCGACGTCCAGTGCCAGCTCTGTGCGCGGATCCAGGTCGAGCTGGGCGCCCAGTAGGGGAGTGAAGGTGGCGACGGGGGAGCGGTACCCTGCCAGTTCGCCGAGGAACACCAACGCCGATGCTCCCGGTAGCGAAATCCGTTCCGGCGCAAAATGGTTGAAGTCGCGGGCACTGTGTCGGGCGGCGTCGGGCAGGGCCACCCAGAGTTGCACGCCCCGCAGGACAGGGGCCGACTGTGGGTCGACCGAGACCTCGGAGTGGCAGATTCCCGCGCCGGCGGTCATCAAGTTCAACTCACCGGGGCGCACCAGCGCCCGCACGCCGCCGCTGTCGCGGTGCTCGACTCGCCCGCTGAACAGCCAGGTCGCCGTCTGTAGCCCGGTGTGTGGGTGTGGGGGCACGTCCATGCCACCGTCGGCGACGTCGTGCGGTCCGTAGTGGTCGACGAAGCACCAGGCGCCGATCAGCGAGCGGGCGCGCTGCGGCAAGGTGCGCCGGACTCCGATGGCACGCGCTCCGCCCAGGGGCACCTCACGGGGCTGCAGTACCTCGACATGATTCTCGGGCGTTGCCGCACAGGCGAATTCAGTCGAGGTGGTCTCCAGGTTGCTCAACTGTCCACCTCCGCGCCGCGCGCCATACCGCTGTGGCGATCCTACCGACTGATGCCGTCGGCGGGCGTAGGTCACGCCGCTGACCGAGGGCCGAGCCGCCCGGTCGGCAGGTGAAAAACCGTCGCTGTCACCGGCAGCTGGTCGCGTTCGTGAGTGGTCAACAGCGTCTGGTTGTCGGGCAGCTCGCGGGTGTTGACCTCGCCGGCGGCGATGGCGCGCAACAGCGTGTGCGCCTGCGCGAGTTCGGCCCGCTTGCGGTACTGGCCGCCGGGAAGCTTCACGCCGGCCCACACGCCGTACTCCTCGCCGCGTTCCACGGCGAGCGCCGCGCACCGGCGTTGCTGCGCGAGTGGGCAGCGTCGCAGGCACTGCAACCGAGCCTCGGTGGAGGACTGTTCGTAGGCCCGGGCCTTGGCGGCCCCGTCGGCGCCGTCGGCGTCGGGGTAGCCGAACCACAGTTCGGGATTGGCGGAGCAGGGGGGTGCCATCGGTAGGTCCTCCTCGCGAACAGATCGGATAACGTAGATGGAAACGTATACGATCGAATACGACGAACGCAACAGAAGTTGATAAAAACATATATGTAAGTAGTGAAGGGCCAGGCTGTGTACTATCCGTCCATGGCCGGGGCGCAACAATGAGCCGCGAAGCGGCGGGCGCGGCCATTCGGGCATTGCGGGAGGCGCGCGACTGGTCGCTGGCCGACCTGGCGGCGGCCACCGGGGTCAGCATCATGGGATTGAGCTACCTCGAGCGTGGCGCCCGCAAGCCACACAAAGGTACAGTTCAGAAGGTTGAAAATGGGCTCGGCCTACCGCCGGGCACCTATTCTCGGCTCCTGGTGGCCGACGATGCCGACGCCGAACTGGCCCAGTTGATCTCCGCGACCGGGCCGCAGGCGCCCGCCGCGCGTCCCGCCGGAGCCATCGTCGTCGACCGGCACAGCGACACCGAAGTGCTGGAGGGATACGCCGAGGCACAGCTCGATGCGCTGCGTTCGGTGATCGCGAGACTGCCGTCGGAAGCATCAGACGAATACGAGACGTATATTCTTTCCGTGATCACGCAGTGCGTGAAGGCGGAGATGCTCGCGGCCAGTTCGTGGCGGGTGGCGGTCAACGCGGGCGCCGATCACGCTGCCCGACTGATGGCGCACCTGCAGGCCCTGGAGGCTACCCGCACTGACCTGCTGCAACGGATGCCCGGCAGTCTGACCGCTCGCTTCGACCGGGCGTGTGCGAAGTCTTCGCTGCCCGAACCGGTGATCGCGGCGTTGATCGGTGTCGGCCCCGAAGAGATGTGGGACATCCGCAACAGGGGTGTGATCCCGCCCGGCGCGCTGGCCCGAGTCCGTGCCTTCGCCGACGGATCCATGGACGCGACAGATGGTGGCGACGAAGGGGGATAACAGTGAGCAACGGTGAGTTGGAGCTACTGACACGTGCCAATGAGCTGTTCGCGGGCAAACCACGGCCCGCGTCACTGGAGTCCGCGCTGGATCACTACGCCGAGTTGTTGCAGCGCAACGCCAACGCCGACACCGGCTCCGGGCATGACCGGTACCGGATGGCGGTGCTTGCCCAGCGAGATCGGTTGCTGGCCAGCGCGCGTACCGATGCGCTGGCCACCACGGTGCTGGCCGCCGCCGTCGCCGACCACGCCCGGGCACGCCAGCAGACCGACGGTGTCGTCGCCGCCGCCCGCGCCGACTCGGCGCTCACCCCGAGCACGCCGCTTGCGCATCGGGAAGCGATGCGCCGGCGGGTGGCCCGGCTGCGCGCCCAACACGCCCACGTGGTGTCGGCCCAGCATCGCGCGCGGGCCCACCGCGCAAGGTTGCGGCGGCTGCGATACCGGGGAGCGCGGCGAAGGCCCGTGGGCGTGGACCGGTTGCGGCTGCCCAACACTCGGGGCGGGCTGGCGGTCCGCGCCGCACTGTCGCGGCTCGGCAGACCCTATGTCTGGGGTGCGACCGGGCCCGACCGATTCGATTGCTCGGGGCTGACTCAGTGGGCGTATCGCCAGGCCGGCGTACCGCTGTCGCGCACCACCTACACGCAGATCTACGAAGGAATCCCGGTGCCGCGCTCCCAGATTCGACCCGGCGACCTGGTCTTCCCCAGCACCGGGCATGTTCAGCTGGCGATCGGCGGCAACCGGGTGATCGAAGCCCCGCACGCCGGCGCAACCGTGCAGATCAGCCCGCTGGGCGCGCATGTGGCGATCCGGCGGCCGGTGCCGTGATCGCACTGTCCCCACCTGATGCTCGGGTGAATTGTCGGCATCGGTGGGCCTCGGTACAGTCACCGGCCATGAAGCGGTCAGCTCCCGAGCGTCGGCCCACCGCAGCGATGTTGGGCTGAGCAGATGGCAACCCGCGACGACGTGCTCGATGCGATCGACCGCATTGAACGGGCCGGCGGCGCGGGCGAGGCTACCCGCGTGGCCCAGGCGGCCCTGACGCTGCCGTTGCCGCCCTCGGGCTACGACGACGTGCTAAGCCGCCTGGGCTCGACCGGTGACCAACAACACGGCCGTGCGGCGCAATCCATGAAGCTGGCCGAAGCTGCTCTGGCGCAGCAACTGTCAACGGCCGCGGACTTCGACCGGCAGATCATCGAAGCGCTGCGCCACGCGCACAAGACCACGCTGGAAGGCCGACGCCGCCTCGACGACCTCGAGGCCGAGATTGCCGGCGCCGCACGTTCCTGGGACCTGAGTACCGCCGCGGGCGCACGCGAATTCCAGAGATTCTTGGTCGGCAGACTCGGGCAGATCATCAAGGTGGTCGAAGAGACGAACGATGACGACGCCTCCAAGGAGGCGCTCGCCACCGCGTTGGCGGGGCTGTACCTCGGCGTGCCATCGGATCGCCACGAGCCGACGCCCGCCGCGGACGACCAGACGCTCCCGGTGGATCCGGACACCGAGCCCTATCCGGATGTACTGGCCGATGATGAGCCCGCGACGGACGACCAGGAGGCACCGCAACGGCTGCCGCAGTTGGCGACGCCGATGTTCCCGGGCATGGGTTCCGACGGTCCGGGCTTCGGGGCCATGCCGGCCGCTATGCCTTCCGGACTTCCGATCAACGGGCCGACGCCCGGATGGGGCAGTGGCGACTTGCCCGCCGAGGATGACGACGGGGCCGAGGAAGCGGCGGCGGACAAGCCTCTCGATGACGCCGACGCCGACGCCGACGCCGACGCCGACGGCGACACGTCGGAGCAGGCGCCGGGGGAGCGGGGGCCGGTCACTGTGCGGCTGCCCGACGGCGAGACCACGACCGTGACCAACCCACAACTGGCTGCGGCGATGCAGGCCGTCGCCGATGGACAGTCGGTCGTGGAGGCATTCCGCAGCCAAGGGATCCACGTCCCACCGCCCGGAACACCGGTGCTGGCAGCGGTTGATGTGGCCAGCCTGCGTCCCGGAGACATCGGCGTATTCACCGACCGCCATGCCCTCGCTGTGGGCGCCGGCAAGGCGGTACTTGACGGGCAGGTCCATTTGGCCGAGAACCTGCGCGGTCCCGGATTCCTGGGTTGGCAGCACGCGCCGTCCCTGGCCCAGGAGCCCGCGCCGCCCGCCGAGCCGGTCGCGACCAGGCCGGCGACCGCGCTCGGCGGCCTCATGCGCTTGAAAAAGGCGGCGCCAACCGTCATCGTCGATTAGCCAGGAAGGTGGAACATGCCCGAGAAGATCCACGTCAACCAGGACGTTCTGACCAACGCGGCTGGGAACCATCAAGCGGCGTCGGACTACCTGTCCACCGTCGCGGCCTCACACGAGGGGATCCAGGCGACCCTGAATTCGCTTGGTCCGATCTACGGCGATTTTCGCCAGGCGGCCGGTTCGCTGCTCGACGCACGCAAGGACTGCTACGACGACCAGTCGACTGAACATTCGACTGTCTCGGACAATCTGCACCGTGCGGTGGCGATGTGGAACAAGAATGAAGACGATGCCGCCAACGCCTTCGGGCACCTCACCGATGGGCACCGATGACTGAGCCGAATCCGGCTTTCGACACGATCCACCCCAGTGGGGATGTGCTTTTCCGGTCGTGCCGTGGCGGCTATCTGCACAGTGTGGTGCTCACTGAGGCGGTGATGGACACCGACGTGCACCGCCTTGCGGAGGCGATCGTGCTGGCCGCGGACGTCTCGTTTCTCAAGGCGGCGTTGGAGATCCGGGGAGAGATCGTCACGACCGGGCACGTGCCCTCGGCCGCGGTGCCCACCACTGACGATCTGCGGTTGGCTACCGAGCGGCTGCTGGCCCACAAATTGCACCCAGGCGCGGACACCCGCGGCTAAAGCACCCACCTTCCGGCAGCATCTGCGTTGGGCGCGATGTCGGCGGGGGGATCAACCACCGTGTCGCCGAACAGCTTTCGGGCCCGCTCTAGCAACGCGAGAACCTCGCTTAACTGCGCTGCACAACCCGTGCTCGGAGACCCGACATCAGCCACGATTTGCACGCTACCGACCGCCCCAGGGGCTGACAATTCACCGCGCGCAGTGGCTGTGGAAGGTTGCCCGAGTGCCGTCGGCGACGCGTCCCGGTGACGGCCGAATTCGGATCAGAGTGCCGGGACGGCAACGGTACGCTTGCGCGGTGGCACTCTTCGGTCGGCGGTCGGCGCGCCAGCGCCTCCGGAACGCGGCCCGGGAATCACTGACGATCCCGGCCTTCAGCGCTCCGGTCGACTGTAGTTCCTGGGTGCTCGGCGGACTGTGGCCCGCCGAGCTGGCGACGATCACCCCGGAGACCGCCCCGCTCGCCGACTACCTCAATGCCGATCTGCAGCGCATCGCGCATTCGGCCAACGAGAAGCTCCACGCCATCAGTCGATCAGATCTGACCGGTCCGGCACGCCAGGCCGCGGAGACCCGGGTTATCAACGTCGCCAGAGCTTTCGCCGTCCTCCGGGTGGAGTCGACGGTGCGCCAACTCCACAAGGAAGCCCTGGACTTCGGCGGCGAGTACATCAGTCTCAACGCGGCTCCGGCCCCGGTCCCGGCGCCGGCTCCGGTGTCGCGGCCCGCCGAGGTCCCGGCCGAGCCCGTCGCGGCGCCTCGCTCGCCCGAACCGCCCGAGCAGTCTTCGGAGAAACCCGCCCAGCGGGCCCGGCATCGGCTGCCGAAATCCGGCGCTGCCGGCGTGCCTGAGATGGCACCACTGGATCCGCCACCGGTGGCTGTGCCGCCGGCTGCGGTGACTTCTGAGCCTTCCGAGACGCCGCCGCAGGCAGCGCAGGTCGTCGAAGTGCCCGCGACGCCGGAGGTATGGGAGCCGGAGCGTCTGGCGGAGCTATTCGCCCCGTGGCCGACCGTGATCGACAGCCTCGAGGACCAGCAGCCGCGCACGCCCGCCTTCCGGACCGAAGCGGTCGACGAGCCGGTCGTGGCGCCGCCGGTCGAGCCGGCTCCCCCCGCCCCGCGACCACCTGCGGCGGCTCAACCCGAACCCGAACCGGAACCCGAACCCGAACCCGTCGCGCCGGCGCCCGTCGCGCCGATGGTCGCCGAGTCCGACGAGCAGCGACTCCAGCGCCTACTGGCCTTCGTCGCCCGCCAAGAACCCGGACTGCGCTGGGCGATCGGCGCCTTTGCCGACGGCACCACGCGCCTGGTCACCGACATCGCCCACGGATGGGTCCCGTCCGGGATCGAGCTGCCCGAGGGGGTGCAACTGCTCGAACCCGGCCGCCGCAATGGCAGCGCCACCGAGATGCTGGGCAACCCGACGGAGTCGGCCAGCTACAGTCCCGGCGACCGTCTCGGTTGGGCCAGTGATTTCGCGGTCACCGAGACCTCGGTAGCGCCCCGCGAGCTGGAGCCCATCGACGATCTCGGCTGGCGACTCAGCGAGGCCACGCATTGGCGCGAAGGACTGCCGCGGATGGCCAACACCCTGGTGAAGGCAGGCGCCGCCGGAACCGGGGTGGTCGACGCCGAAATCGACTTGCTGCGTGTGCATCTGGACACCATGCGCTACCAGCTGTTGGCGCAGTATCCCGACTCCGACATTGCCTTGGTGCTGAACTGCATGCTGTTGGCCGCCTCCGAGGGTATGGCGACCGGAGACACCGTTTCGGCTAACTACCACTACAGCTGGTTTCAGACGCTCACCGCACCGCCCACGGGCCCGTGGGATTCACAGATTTAACGGGCATCGATGAATTGACGCTGTTCATACCGGCTGGACATACTTAGCCAATGTCGGGGGCGGAGAGCCGCGCGGAACTCAGCGACAAGGACCTCGTGGAGTCCGTGTTGCGGGATCTGCGTGAGGCCGCCGAGAAGTGGGAAGCGCTGGTCGCCGAGGCCGAGAACACAACCTACAGTGTCGATCTCGGCGACGTTCGTGCCGTGGCCAACGCCGACGGCCGGCTGCTCGAGCTGACGCTACACCCGTGCGTGGTCAGCGATTACACCCACAGCGAGTTGGCGGATCGGCTCAATCGGGTGTTCACCGCATTGCGCGAGGAAGCCCAGTCCGACTTCGAGACCCGTTACGGCATCAGCCCGGCCTGACAGCGGCCGCAGTCCTACCAGTTCAGGGCGGCCATCTCACGTTTGGTGTCGCACACGGCGCGCACCGCCGAGTCGATGTCGACGGCGGTGATGGTCTTGAGGTCGTCGATCGTCACCGGCTGCCCGGCCCGTTTCTGGGCAGCCACCCGAGTGTCGCGGGCCAGTTCCGCCTCCTCGATCACGTTGCGGGCGAACCGGCCGTTGTGCATGACGTTGATGCCGTGCTCGCCGCGTGGGCTGACGTAGCCGCGGATCGTGGTTACCATCGCTAGGAAGCGTTGGCGTGCTTCGGGATTCAGTACAGTGGCGCGACTGGAACCGTAGCGCTCACCGATCTCGACGATCTCTTCGGGGGTGTAGGACTCGAACCGGATCTTGCGGTTGAACCGGCTGGCCAGACCGGGGTTGACGGTCAGGAATTCATCGACCTGGTCTTCGTAGCCGGCGGCGAGGAAGCAGAAGTCGAAGCGGTGCTTCTCCAGCGCGATCAGCAGCTGGTTAACGGCCTCCATGCCGATCATGTCCGGAGTCCCGTCCTGGTGACGTTCCACCAGCGAATAGAACTCATCCATGAAAAGGATTCCGCCCAACGCCTTTTCGATCAGCTCATTGGTCTTGGGCCCGGACGATCCGATGTGCTCGCCGCAGAAGTCCGAACGGCGGACCTCGGTGATCTCCGGGTTGCGCACGATACCCATGCCGGCGTAGATCTTCCCCAACGCCTCGGCGGTGGTGGTTTTACCGGTGCCGGGGGGACCGACCAGCAGCATGTGGTTGGTCTGGCCTTCCACGGGAAGGCCGTGCTCGAGTCGCATGGCACGGATTTCGAGCTGGTCCTCCAACGCCTTGACCGCGCGCTTGACCTCGGCCAGGCCGACCTGCCTCTCCAGCTCGGCACGACCCTGCTCCAACAGCTCAGCGCGGCGGTCCAGCGCGTTGTGCTCGTCGAGTTCCGCGCGACTCTTCGCCGAACCGGCATCCCAACGGTCGCTGCGACTGTCGATGATCTGTTCCTCGGTGACCACCAGACGCAGATTCGGTTCGGCCAGCGCGGCCTTGGCCGGCTCGGTCAGCACACCGTTGATAGCCGCCTTGGACAACCAGACCTGCGCCTTGTCCTCCTCGCCGAGCTGGCGGTGCACCATGCCGCGCAGATAGGCCAGATCCGCAGCCAGCAACGGGATCTCGCTGGGGTTGATCGACGCGGTGAGCACGCCTGCCGGGAATCGCTCCGAGGAGCGCGTCTGCCCGGTGATGTCGACGCGGTCCAGCCAATCCAGTGCCACCCGGCCCTGGCCCAGGTGCGCGGCGGCATAGCCGGCCAGGGCACACACCGATGCGGTGACCGCGGGCATGACGATCGCCCGGTCGGGGAGTTCCTCGGCGGCGACGGTCAGCAGATCCGGCCAGCGCTGGGTGACAAACATCAGGTAGGCGCGGCCGAGCTGATGCCACTGATAGTTGATCCAACTGTCGAGCAGGGCTTTGTCGGCCAGCAGGGCGTCGGCACGCTCGTATTCACCGGCGACGGTCAGCGCCGATGCCAGGGCCAGACCCACGTGCGAGGCGTCGGTCACCGTGATCGACAGATACGGTCCCAGCGGGATCTGGGCGGCCAGGTGCCTGCCCAGCCGGGTGGTCTCCTTGTGCAGCCAGTCGCTGTTTGCGTAGAGACGCTTGAGCGTGTCCAGCTCGGTGTCGCCGCAGGCGATACGGCCCAGCCAGGCGTCGGCCATGGAGGGATCGGCCTCGGTAGCGGCGACGAAGTCGGCTAACGCGTCGGGGGAGCCGTAGCGCCCGTCCATGCTCACCATGGCCCGGTCGAAGTGTCGACGGGCCGCCAGCAAGTCACTCAATGTCTGTCGTCCTCTGTCGCGCGTCCAGGGTCTCCGGCTGACAACCAATGCGATGCGGTGTCATCGCGACGACATCGGCGCCAGCGCCTCCGGGCTGCAGTACCGGTTTTCCGCCCGGAACAACTCCACCGTAGCCAGCCACGATTTCCCGGCGGCCGCAACCCGTACCGCGTTCCGGTCGATCTGCTCGATACTCACCTCGACTGCATCCGGTGGTGGCGGCGGTGTCCCGGGGGGTGCCACGGTGATCACGGTGGCCGGCCGCGGCGACGGCGCTATCGGCCCGTCCACCACGCTGACGGTGGTGCGCGGCGTCGGCCGGGATTCGCCGACCACAGCCACTTCGGGCATTCGGACGCTGGCCCAGCGGGCCTTGTCCCGGGTGTGCACGCAGACCCGTTCGCCGGCACCCGCGGCCCGAATGACGATGCGCTTGGCGATCAGGTCCTCGGCGGCGATGAAGACGCGGCTCAACTCGCCGGAGTCGGTCAGCGGCACCATCAGCCGGTCGCCGTTGGCCAGCTTGCCGATCAGGACTCCCGACGGACCGATCTCGATGGGCAGGCTGGCCGGCAACCGGCCGGGCCGCAGACCGCGCAGCTGCGGGCGGGGAGCGCACATGTTGGCCTCCAGCGCGGCGGCCTGCTCCCCGTTGAGCCGGTGCAGCACCACCGACGGGGGAGTCGGGGCAGGCTGCGGTGTCTGCAGGGTCACGGTGGCCGTACACATCCCGTCCGGGAACACCGTGACATTCTGGATCACCTCATCGACCGGCAGGGTCCACGCCTGCGCCAGCAGCTGGGCACTGATGTCGCGGGCCGGATAGGCATAGGTCGTCACCCAGCCGCCCTCGGTGCGCAGCGTCTTCCAGCGCTCGGCGCCGGCCAGCAGCGAACCACCGCCGAGGCGCCGATCCAATTCGACCAGGTCGCTGGCGGTGGCCACCCGGGCGCGCAGGCCCTCGCAACGCAGCAGGCCGGCAATCCGTTGCGCGACGGCGACCGCGGTGGCACCCAACGTGGTGCGCCACCGCAGCGCCGCGGTGTTGTCGATGACCCGCAGTCTCAGCAGCAGCCAGGTCTCCCGCTGACCGGCGTAGGGCGGGGTGCCGATCTCGGTGTCGTAGACCCGGGGGTAGTCGCCGGTGGTGGCCCGGCGGGCTCCGATGCTGATCACGCTCATGGATTCCAGGACCAACCCGAGTGCGTGCCGCAGCATCGGCAGCAGCTCGGCGACGTCCACGACGTTGTCGGTCTCCACGTTCACCGATCCGGTGGCCACGGTGGCCGCATGCGCCCGGCCCAGCAGGTGGACTGCCACCACCGCCACACCGCCCTGGATGCGGACGCCGCCGCCGGCGCGGTTGTTGGCCACCGTGATCGGCTCGCTCCAGGCCGCCTTTGCGGGGCGTCGCAACCACAGCAGTGCCCACGACCACGCCGGCTGCCCCCACCACGGCACCAGCACCACCAGCACCGCCAGCACGACCGCCACCGCGACACCGATCAGCCCGCCCAGCGCCCAGCCCGCCAGACCGCACAGGGCGACCGTCGTCGCGCAGAGCAGCCGCCGGTTGCTCGACGGCGGGAACCCGGTCAGCCGGACCCGGTTCTGGCTCACTTGGTGGCCCTCCGGATCCGCGCGGTGATCGCGGCGGCCAGAACGGTCGCGGCGATCACGCCGAGGAATGCCAGGGCAACGGTGCGGGCCCGATGGTCCGGCGGCGGCGGCGGTGGTGCCGGGGTGATCACCCGCTGCTGCGAGCCTGGTGCCAGCGGGTCACCCGCCGGCACGTTGAACGTCAGCGCCGCCACCGGGTCGACTAATCCGTAGCCGACCCGGTTGTCGACGCCCGCGGGCGGATTGTGTGCGGTCTGCATGATCCGGTTGATGACCTGATGTGCGGTGAGCTGAGGGTATTTCGCCCGCACCAGGGCGGCCACGCCGCTGACGTAGGCGGCCGAGAAGCTGGTGCCCCAGAACGGCATGTTCTTCTCGCCCACTCGAATCGGCGGGTAGGCGTTGACCGGCACACCGCCCTGCGGGGATAGGCCCATCACGTGGGTGGCCGGGGCGGCCACCCCCACCCAGGGGCCGGCCATGCTCTTGTCGATCGGTGCCCCGGTGGCGTCCACGCCGCCCACGGACAAGACGTAATCGGAGAACCACGACGGGCTCGAGATCACCTTGACCTGGTTCCAGTCACGTGGGTCGCTCGGGTTCAGCGGGTCGAACATCGGGTTATCGGCGCAGCCGGCTTCGCCGACATTGCCGGCGGCCGCGACGATCACCGCGTCCTTGACCGTCGCCGCGTACCAGAGAGCCGCCCCCAGCACCTGCTGGTCGAGTCCGGCCGCCACCTGAACGCAGGACGTCACCGAGATATTGATGACCTTGGCGCCCATGTCGGCCGCGTGGACGACGGCCTTGGCCAGCGTGGCCAGCGTGCCCGCCTTGACCCGCTCGTCGTCGTAGCTGAACCGTTGCGGGTTGACCGGTTCGAACGCCCGCGACGACTGGCGGATCGAGATGACGGTGGCGTGCGGGGCCACCCCGACGACACCGTCGGGGGCGCCGGGCGGCGGCGGGGGGACCGCCGGCTCGTCCTCGGTCTGCGGATCGGCCGGCCCCGAGGCCGGTGCCACGGCACCCTCCGGCGGTGGGGGCGGCGGCGGTGGGGGTGGCGGTGCCACCTGGGTGATGGTCACCGGAGCCGGGATCGGCGGCGGGGCCGGTGGGCCGGGCACATCGGCCGGCGGCAGTGGTTCGCCGATGCTTGGCGGCGGACCGGCCGGCGGGGGGAACGCCGGGACTTCCGGCATCGGGCGGGGCATCGGCAGCACGCCCAGCGGGGCCGCGGCGATGATCGACGCGGCGATGGTGCCGTGCGCATCGCAGTCCTGCAGACCGCCCAGGCCCTCCGCGCCGCCCATGATGTAGTCGCCGCCGGCGATCGCCGGCAGCCGGGGGTTGGGTG
Source organism: Mycobacterium sp. SMC-11 (assembly GCF_046250095.1). NCBI lineage: Bacteria > Bacillati > Actinomycetota > Actinomycetes > Mycobacteriales > Mycobacteriaceae > Mycobacterium > Mycobacterium sp. SMC-11. Next base: position 48,734 of record NZ_CP176430.1, read on the forward strand.
TGACTCCGGTGTCGATGACCGCCACCGGCACGCCGTTGCCGGTGGAGTACTGCCACGCCGCGGCGATCCCCAGCATGTCGAATCCCGGTGCCAGCTGGGCCACATCGGGGTTGCTGACGGTGATCGGCATACTGCACGAATTCGAGCGGCGCATCGGCTGATCCGGCCCGGGCACCCCGTCCGCCGGCACCAGAGCCGGATCGACGGACGGCGGCTCGATGGCCTGCGCCAGCGGCGGGCTGCTCGACAGGCTCACCAACAGCATCACCAAGGCGACCGCTGCCCCGCGGGCGCGCACGGGGTTCAGTTGCGCACCCACACGAACAGTCCTCCCAGCCAAGCGCCAAGCACCCCCACCACAATGAACGCCAGTACTTCGAGCCATTCGACGGCCAGCCGGATCCAGGGCACGAACTTGGTCTCGGGGACCAGCAGGCCGGCGGCCACCCCGAGGCCGGTGAAGATCGCGATGGCGGCGGCGGGCCACAAGAACCCGCCGGCGGTGTCGCCGGGGTACGCCAGCGCGTATTTGACGATTCCGGTGAGCACGGCCGCGCACGCCCCGCCCACCAGGGCGATCGCTTGGACGCGGCCGGCGAACCCGCGGCCCTGGGTGATGAACAGGCCCGCCACCAGACCGCACAGCGTTAGCGCACCACGTGGCCGGGCGCCGCCCGGTTCCAACACCATCCAGACCGCGATGGGCAGCGCCGTGGCGATCGCGACACACATCCCGACCTGGACCGCGTTGATCAACCGTGCCGAGGCCGCGATCGCGGCGCCGCGCGCCGAGATGTCGACCAGATCGTCCTCGTCGTCCTCGCCGTCCTCCGGACTGACCGGGGAGACCGTGTCGATCGGCATGTTGGCGCGCCGCGCGAACAGGTCCCGCCCGGTGATCGAACCGAAGTACGGCGGCCGCACCCGGGCAACCCACAGCGCGATCGTCGGCGACATGCGTAACAGGATCAGCAGCCCCAACAGCATGCAGATGCCGATCACCTGCGGCGATACCGGATGCCACATCCGCGCTGCCGCCACCGCCCCGCCGACCCCCGCGGCGGTGACGATCGCGGTGGCCACCGCGGTCTGCGAACGCAGCAGCACGCTCAGCCCGATCGCGCCCAACGCCAGCACCGTCACCCCGATCAACAGGTGTGGCGCACCCAGGGCACCGGGTGCCGCGCACAATGCTGCGCAGGACAGGGCGAGTACTGCCAGCCAGCCGAATCCGCTGAACAAGTCGTCGCGTGCCGGCCAATTCCGCCGGATCACCGTGGCACCCAATGCCAGCAGTGCGCCGAGGCCGGCCAGGACCGCCGCGGGCGGCCAACTGTCGCTGAACGTCCGGGCCCGAACCGCGAGCGTCGACAGTACGACCACCGCCATGGCCATCAGCCCGAGCGCGGTGTGTGCGGCGGTCAACGCGGTGACCGGGGCGAACATCCGATCGACTTTGACGTTGAGCAGCCGTGTCACGGTCTGCTCGTCGGCCTTGTGCCCACACTCCTGGCACTTGATCTCGGGTTGCGCGCCGAGCCGGCGGGCCGTCGCGGCCAGCGCGCTCGACAGCGACTCGTACTGCGGCTCGAACGAGTCGCCGCCCACCGCCGGGACTAGAACCAGGGTGTCGCCGTCCTGTACGCCCAGGTCGTCGAGGCTGCGAGTGATGTCCAGCCGGACCCCGTTGACCTTGTGCAGCTCGTAACTGCCCGGGGGGAGAGCCACTCCGTCGAAACCGTGGTGCCGCAGATCCTCGTCGAGTAGCTCGACCATTCCCTCGAAGAATTCCTCCACCGGAATACCGGCCGGGAAGACCTGGGACACGAGGTGTTTGTCGTAGGCGAGACTCACCGCACAGCGTGCCGGAAACGCGACTTTAGCTGGTGTCGGAGAAGTCACCGTGCTTACCTTTCGGTGTCGGGCACGAACTTGTCGGCCAGACCGGCGGTTATTTCAAATAACCGCAGCCGGGTCTTCTTCTTCACCTCGTTGTGGACGTCGATGATTCCGCCCTTTGCCAGATGGGCGTCATGCGGCATGACCTCCACGGTGGCGCCGGTTTTGCTGAACCGTTCGGTCAGATAGGCCACCGCGGCGCTGTCTTCACCCGGTGCGGAGTGGTTCAAGATCACCGTGGACCGCGACACCAGCTCGTGGTAGCCCTGCGAGGCCAGGTAGTCCACCGCCCGCAACACCGGGCGGGACTGGTCCGCGGTGATGCCGGAGACGAAGACCAGCGTGTCGGTGTTCTCCAACACCGGCTTCATGACCGGGTGCTCCAGGTCTGAGGAGGTGTCGACCAGGATCACGTTGTGGGTTCGCCGCAGTCGTGACAACACTCCGCTGAACATGGCCGGGACGAGCGGACGCAGCTGATCCGAGGTGCGGTTACCGGCCAGGACATCCAGGCCGACGGCGTTTTGCCCGAGGTGCTCGCGGATATCGGAATATCCCTGCACGTCGGTGTCGCTCAAAACGGCCGAGTAGTCGCCGGGCGGGTGCTCGTCGATGCGATCGGACAGGGTCCCGAAGCCCGGCACGGCGTCAATCGCGATCACATTTTCCGGTCGGCATTCCCGGAACACGCTGCCGATAGCGGCGGTCATCGTCGTCACACCAGTGCCGCCTTTTCCGGACACCAACGTGATCACGTACTGACGCCGGATGTGCCGACGAATTCTATTGCGCAAATCACGGTAATGACGTTCGCGCGGGGATTCGCCGGGATTAATAACTTTCGCCGACGCGACATAGATCAGTTTCCGCCAGCCCGATCCGGGCGGAATCTTGCGCGGTGTCGCCAGGTCGGAAATGCGCATGGAGTCCGATACGGAATCCCGGTAGCGGTGGCTGGATGCCGGATCCCATCGCCCGGATGAGCCTTCGTCAGGCATATTCTGGCTATTCCATGGGCTCGTCACGTGCGTGATGTTAACACGGCTGCTGATTCCGTGTTTGCAACGTTTCTGATGGGGGACGGTAATGCACGGTAATGGTGAAGATGTGAATTCACTGTCATACAACGCGCCGATGTGAATGCCAGTCCGCACCGGCGGGAAGTCGAGCGATGAGCCGCAGGATGGCGTTGGCGACGTCGGCACGCGTACCGGGGGAGACGATCTGGTAGCGGCGGCCACCGTTGTCGATGTTCTCCACGCAGACGCGGCCCGACGGAGTGTCCGAGATCAGCACCGCCGTGTCCGCGATCGCCATCCGCGCCAGTTCCTCGGGGCCGGCACCCGGCTGGATCGCGACGATGTTGGCCTGCCCGGACAGCTCCGGGTCGGCGGCCAGCGCCACGATCTGCTGCTGGTCGATGTCGAGCCGCTGTGCCGCCAGGTACCTCCGCAGACTGTCCTGGTCGCGGACCCGCTCGAGTAGCTCCTTGGTGTCCAGGGTGACCGGTCGCAGCTTGGCGGCCTCGGTGACGCCGCACAACCGCTCGATCTGGCCGACCAGCAGATCGCCCGCGGCCGCCTGGTCGGTGGCGCTGCCGGCGGGATAGAGCCGCACCTCTTGGTCGTGGCGTTCGAGCACCACCCACCAGGAGGCGAACCGGCTGATCGAGACGCGGGTCATGTGCTGGGGATCGCCGGTGGGACGGCCGGGGAAATGCAGGTTCAGCATCAGCGCGATGTCGCGCCGCATGATCACCGTCAGCCATTCCCGGACCATCGAGTCCACTTCGCCCTGGTCATCGAGCACGCCGATCGCGGTGAGTTCCTCGGCGATCGGGTGCCGCAGCGCCCGCTCGGCGGTGTCCAGGCGGGGCAGCAGGGGACGAAGACCCAGTTCGGGACAGAGCGTCTCGATCCCGGTGACCGCCTGCAGCACCCACAGCCCGTCGAGCGTCGTAGTCAGCACGTCACCCTCGTCTCACCTGTGGTTGCGGTAGTCGGCCTGACACACGAAATGGGGCATCTGCGCCGGTCGCGCAGACACCCCACCTCGGTGACGATCGGGGTCGATCAGAAAAGCGACTGGATCGTCTGGTCGGTCGAAATGGCGCCTTCCAGCACGGAGCCGATGGTGGAGCCGTGCTGTCCGATGGTCTCGATCAGGCCCTGCAGGCCGGACAGCATCTGGGCCTGGGCTTCGAAGAAGCCGGTGGCGCCGTGGCCGGCGAAGTACTCGGTCAGCATCTGGGTGAGCTGGTGGGAGTCCTGGTGGATCTGGTCGAGGGTGCCGGCGCTGCTGACCACACTGTGGGCGTGGTCGGAGACGGGCCCGGGGTTGTAAGTGATACCGCCACTGTCTGCCATGGGGATCGTTGTCCTTTCGAGTACGGGGGTCGGGGGTTAGGCGGACTGTCCGCCGAAGAGCGAGTGGAAGGCGTGCTCGGAGTGGGACTCGTGAGACTCCATCAGGGCAGCGGCCTGGTTGAGGCCCTCGGTCAGGCGGTGGCCACCGGTGAGGACCTTCTGCATGTCTTCGTGGATCTGCGCGGCGGTGGCGTACGAGGCCTTGGAGCCGCCACCGTCCCACGTCCCAGCACCCAGGATGTTCTCGTGGTCGGCCAGGTACTGGTTGGCGATCGCCTGCGCGTGTTCGATGTGCTGCGACAACTTCGACGCGGTGTTCCGCATCAGTTCGGGCGTGACGACAATGGCTGCCATCGGTTCCTCCTCGGTTGTAGAACAACCCCCCCGGGTTCGGCGGGATGTAGCTGGCGGTAGTGTATTGGCTCCTCTCGGATGTGTCGATTCACCCTGTATTCAGCAAACGCCCAGGTCACGCCCGGTCGTCGACAACTCGCACCGTGTTGGTCCGGTCGGAGGACCGGTCGCCCTGGCCTTTTCCGCCTGCCCCCGCGCCGTGGGCCATGGGCATGCCACCCATGCCACCGGCGCTGGTGGTCGTCACCCGCTGGGACTCGACGGAGCCCAGCGCGCCGCTGGGCCGCAACCCGACCGGACGGCCGCCGCCGGACTCGAAAGCGCTCACGGGCCGGGTGAACGCTGATACCGGCGCGCCCGCTCCGCCGCCCCCGAAGCCCCCCGCGCCGGGGGCGGACGTCGCATTGGCCAGCATCGCCGTGGCCGGCATGCCGCCTGCTCCCGCCGGATTGAGAGCGCCGCCCAGCATGCTCGGGTTCATGAACATGCCCATCAGGGACTGCATCGGGCTCATCATCGACTGGGGCATCTGCATCAGCGACTGCGGCGCTTGCATGAGCGTCGAGCCGATCTGCTGGACCGGTCCCAGCATCGAACTCATCTGCGAGCCCATGCCCTGGGCGGCGTTGGCGCCCTGGCCGGCGGCATTACTTGCCGTGGACGTACCGGTGTAGGCCGCGCGCATGGCACCGCCGGCCGCAGCCTGCGATGCTGCTTCGCCGACCGCGCTGGCCGCCGCCGCCGGAGCCGCGGGTGAAGCGCCCATCCCGGCCACCGGTGCCGGCACCGTCAGGCTGGAGATGAGCGCGGTCAGCACCGCCCCGTAGGACGCGCCCACCGCGGCGTTATTGGGCCAGAACAGGCCGTAGTACTCGAATTCGAGCGACGTGATGCGCGGCGTCAACGCCCCCAGTACCGACGGATTGATCCCGTAGTCGGTGGCCGTCTCGACCCGGTTCTCCTCGCACTCCTGAGTGGTACGCATGCTGCCGTAGGCCAGCTGGTAGGCCTCGACCGCCGCCGCGACGATCGGCGCCTTGACATCCACCCAGCCCGCCAGCCCGTGCAGGGCCACGTTCAGCAGGGTCGCGTTGAGAACCGATCCCTCCGATCCGGCGCCGATCCAACCGATCGACGTCAAGGCCGTGTTGACCGCCGAGGCGATTCCCGACGCGTGGTGGGCCACACCCAACGACGTCCATGCCGCCCCGTTGGTCAGCATGGTCGCTACGCCCGCGCCGGATCTGAGCAACATGTCGTTGGTCTCCGGTGTGCGGGCGGCCCACCCCGGGTCGGCCACTGATTAGCCGCCGAGTGCGACGGTGGCGGCTCGCAGCGCCTCGGTGGCGCCGTACACACCCGAGGCGGTGGCCTGCGCGCCGGAGAACAGGCCGCGCTGCGCCGAATGCTCGGCGACGATGCCCAGGTATTCGGATCCGGATGCCAGCAGGGCGGCCTGGAACGCGATGGAGTCGGGGTCGTTACCCATCGGCAGCACGCCCAGCAGGGCCGGGCTGGCCGCGGAGGCGGCCGCCTCCGTTTCAGCGGTGATTCCCGCTTCGACACCCGATGACGCCAGGACTGCTTCCGGTTCTACAGAGAACATAAATTCCTCCCCTATGCCTCATCAGCCTCATCGCTGATATGCCGACGTTGGCAGGTCGGAGTCGATCGTAAACCGATATGGGGCCGCCGTCACTTCATGATGTAAATACCGGTTATTGCTGCTCGAAATCGTGGATCATCGACGAGGGCACTCCGACCAGCACACCTTCCACTTCGGAATCGTTGACCAGTAATCCCCGGCCCGCGGGCAACGCCTGTGCCCGCACCATCCGATTGACCTTGTTCTGTGGGTCGTTGTCCATGAACAAAGTGGGCACTTTGGCGGCGCGTTGCGTCTTAACCCAGGGATCCATCTCCAGCTGGCCGAAGTTGGACGAGTTCCTGGTGGCGAACACGTGCAGCCCGATCTGGCGGCCCCGCTCCATCAGCTTCCACAACGCCGCGCCCACCGGGGGCTTGGCCGGATGGATCTGCGCCGGACGCAGATCCTGCACGTCATCGACCAACACGAAATGGCGCGGCCCTTCCCAGGGCTTGAGCGCGCGCAGCTCCTCCTGGCTCAGGCCCTTGGCAGGCAGCCGGGGCAGCAGAACCTGCTGAGCCAACGTGGTCAGCACCTCGTCGATCTCGTCCTGGTCGTAGGCGTAGGCATTGACGTAGCCGGCGCCCTGCAGGTCGCGCAGCGGTCCGGTCTTGGGGTCGACGATGGTGATCTGGGCTTCCTGCGGGCTGAACCGCGCCATCACCGCTTCACCGATTGCGGCCAGGGTGGCGCTCTTGCCGCATAGTGCCCGCCCCAGAATCATCATCCCGGGATGTTCGGACAGCATCAGCGGCACCGGCAGCAGATCGTGCTGCTCGCCGATCATGAACGCGATCGACGGGGCGGTCTGGGCGGGCGGACGCTGTGCCACGTCGTAGGCCAGGATCTCCGACAGCGCTACCGCGGGCGGCAGCCGCTTGAGCGTGGCGTGCTTGGTCACGCCCGCGACCTCGGCGACCCGCGCCCCCAGTTCTCGGGTTCCGATCCGGGCGCCGTCCTCGGCGGCCAGCTCCGGCACCCCGATGAGCATCTCGTGCAGCGACTCGGTCAGACCGAAACCGGGCCGGTTCACGGTGCGCTTGGCGGCATCGCGGGCATCCAGAGACGCCGTGCCCATTTCGTTCTCACCGGGGTTCTGCAGCCGCAACTGGATGCGCACGTCGGAGTTCTGCAGCAGCGTCTGGCGCTGGCCGTGAATCCAGCCGGAAGCACTGGTCATCAGGTGCACGCCGTACTCGGGACCGACACCACTGAGCGCGATGATCCGGTCGCCGAGCATGGTGTCGGCGGCGTAGAGGTCGGAGAAGTCGTCGATGACCAGGAACACGTCGCCATACGGGTCATTGGGATCGGTGCCCGCGAGGCTATCGCTGCCGGAACCGAAGCGTCGCTCCCGGAACTCGTTGATGTCGATCTTGTCGCGGCGGAAGGTGTCTTGGCGGGCGCTGATCAGCGCGGCCATGGTCGCAACGGTGCGCTCCACGCCCTCGCGGTCGGCTGGTGAGACGATGTCGGCCACATGCGGCAGGGTTTCGGCGTAGCCCAGCGTGGCGCCGCCGACGCAGAAGAACGTTAACCGCGCCGGGGAGTACATCAGCGCCGCCGAACACATCAGCGTCATCAGCGTCGTCGTCTTGCCGCGGCTCTTGGCGCCGACCACCATCACGTTGCTACGCAACACGTCGACGCAGTGAACCAGCTGCTGGGCGTCCTCGGGGATGTCTTTGACGGCCAGCGGCCACACCAGCCCGGGGTTGCGGCCGTAGTCGACGTCCCACGGCTTGCCCCGGTAGCGAGCCACCAGCTCATCGACCGACTCGGAGATCTCCAACGGGGGCAGCCACGGCAGGTGCGGTGCCTTGCGGTCGGCGGCGATCAGGGACTCGCGCAGCACGTCGACGATCTTCTTTTTCTTGAAGCCGTCGGCGTGCAGAAGGAACTCGTCGGGTTCGGCGTCGGTGGCCGACATATCCTGCAGCGCTTGGGCGTCCGCCTCGTCCAGCGGCTGGTACTGCCAGGTGTAGAGCCGCGGCTTGGTCAAGGTCATGTCGAGGGTCTTGCCCGTCGACGACTTGCGCTTGGGGACGACGAACGGCGCCGACAGGTAGAAGCAGCGGAACGGGTCCAGGTCGCGCGGGCCGACCTTCAACAGGCCGAAGCCGTTCTCTTTCGACGGCAGGTGATAGGCGGCGTCCGAGCCGATAACCTCGCGGCTGTCGTCACCGGACTCGGCGCGCAGTGCGACCCGGAAGGCGATGTTGGACTTGACTTTCTGTAGCGACGACAGGTCCAGGCGCTGCCCGCCGAGCATGAAGAAGACGTTGGCGCCGCGGCCTTCCTGACCGATGTGGATGATCAGGTCGATCCACTTCGGATGGTTCTGGAACAGCTCCAGGTATTCGTCGATCACCACCAGCAGGATCGGCACCGGCTCCAGGTCCCGACCGGCCAGCCGGATCTCCTCGTAGTCGTTGGCGTCGCGCGCGCCGACGGAGTTGAACAGGCGGTAGCGCCGGGCGATCTCACCGTCGATGGCCCGGCGCATCCGTTCGGCGAGGTGTCGCTCGTCCTTCCCGAGGTTGGATAGGGCCGCCGACACGTGCGGGATGCCGAGGATGTCCTGGGCCGCGGACTCGAACTTCATGTCCACGAAGATCACGTTGAAGGTCTCCGGCGAGTGCGTCAGCGCGATGCCGTACACCAGCGACAGGAAGAACTCCGATTTCCCCGAGCCGCTGGTGCCGATCACCACGGAGTGGAAACCGAAGCCGCCGAAGTCTTTTGCGCGCAGCACGACGTTCTGCAATTCGCCGTTGGGCTTGGCGCCGACCGGGATCTCAGCCCAGCGCTCGTCGCCGCGGCTGCGCCGCTCGGCCCACAGCCGGTCGACGTTGAGCTCGCGCGCGTCGTCGATTCCCAGCGCGCGCAACAGTTCCAGTGCGCCGCTGCCCGCGTCGGCGACGTCGACGCTGGCCGTCGGCGACCAGCGCGCCATCGCCCGCGCGTAGCGGTAGGCCCGCGGCACCGACAGTTGATCGGCGTGGGCGAAGAACTTGCCGCCGGCGCGCAGCATGGGCCGTGATGGATTGCCGGTCACCTCGAAGATCTCGTCGCGGGCGAACCCGACACCGTTGCCGAGCCGGGAGGCGACCCGCAACACCGTGATGCCTTCCTTGCCGACGCGCCCGACGACGCTCTCCCAGGCCTCGGGGCTGCCGGTGTTGTCGTCGACGATCACCCAATGCGGACCCAGATCGTGGCTGTCAGTGCCGGTCTCCAATGCCGAGCCCATAGTGGTGGGACTCGGAGCTGACGGCGGCCGCCAGGCGCCGCGTTTGCCTTTCATGTGCAGGTCGGCGCCGAGCGTCGCCTCGAGTTCGGAGGGGCTGGTGAACACCAGGCGCCGCCACCCGCAGGCGTCGAACAGCTCGTCGTGCTGATTGTGCGGGAGCCAGACCATCCACGACCACAGCTCGGGGTGTCGGGTCACCACCATCAACTTGACGTCCAGTGGATTGTGAAACACCGCCATCCCACTCAGCATCGAACGCAGCAACGAGCGGACCCCGTCGAGGTCCTCGCCGACGAAGCTGAAGCCCGGGCGGGACCGCAGGTTAACCACTTTCGCGATGTCGCGGATCTTGCGTTGTTCGAGGATGAAGTCACGCAACGCCTGGCCGGTGACGGGCTCCAGCTCCTCGTCGATCGGGATCTCCGGCCACTGCACCGACAACACCGAGTCGGGGGCATGCTGTACGCCGACGCCCACCCGCACATCCAGGAAGTCCGGGTCGGAGCGGCGACGTTCCCACATCTGCGGACCGCCGATCACCGCGCCCAAGTCCTGCGGGTTGGAGTGCACCAACTCCTGGGAATTGCGCTGGGCGCAGACCGCCTTCTGGATCTCGTCGCGCTCGCCGTCCAGGGAGCGCAGATAGCTGCGCCGATTCTTTTCCTGCTCGCCCCAGCTGATCTTGCGGGCCCGCCCGAATCGCCCGGAGAACATCAACATGCCCAGGCCTGCCATGCCCACCATCGGGAACATGCCCGAACCCAAGCTGCGCACCCCGGACACGTAGAGCATGACGATGGTGCCGATCAGCGCGACGATCAGCGCAGGCATGCCGATCATCACCCACAGGTTGCGTGGCTCGCGTTCGGGAAGGGCGTCCGGCGCGCGCGGCGCGACCCGCACCGGCTTGGGCTCGGGCACCTGAAGACGGACCGGAACGAATGCGCGCTTTGACATCGCCTCAGTGCCCTCCCGGGACGCCCTGCTGATTGTTGGGGACCACCGGCTGCACCGCACCCGCCGACGCCACGGTGTCGCGGGCCAGCAGCGCGGCATGCCGCGACAGTTCCGGACCGGTCGCGAAGGTGCGCAGCAGCGGCCACGGCGCCTGCTGCGCCGAGCCCGGATCCAGGCCGAGGCCCCGCAGGGTCTCACTTTCGCCGGTGATGCCGAACCGGACACCGTTGGGCGACACCCAGAACAGGGTTTCGCGGGAATCGGAGTCGAGCAGTTCGCTGGTCGAGGTGACGAAGTTCGTTGCGCCCGGCAACACCAAGACCTGGTTGGCCACCACCGAGGTGGGGCTGCGGTCATCACGCACCAACCGAACGATCCGGTTGTCCATCGCCGGCGACACCGGCAGCCCGCGCCCGCTGTAGAGGGTGATCCGCGCCTGCCGGTCTCCGGAAGCCTTCTCCCAGCCTACGCATGTGGTCGGATCGGCGGCAGTATCGACGAACTTGAGCCTGCTGCTCGGGTAGAACTCGACGGGCAGCGTGCCCACTTCCGGGATGTTGACCAGCTTGTCGGGGCTGACCACCAGCGGCGCCACGGACCCGAACGAGTTCGCGCTGCGAATCAGGTCGGCCACGAAGCTGGTGATCTTCTGGACCCCGTCTGGCACAAGAACGTAGAACTGGGAGCCGCCGCCGGCCGTGCGAGTCTCCAGCACCGCCCCGACCTGGGACCCGGGCACCCACTGCGACGGCGTGCCCGCCAGGGGGATCACCGGGACCCGCAGCGGCTCGGTGCTGGGCAGGGCGTCGAACAGTGCCCGCGACATCTCCACCGGAACGGTGATGCCCGGGTCGATGCCGAGGCTCAGCGTGATCGCCCGATCGGCGGGGTCCACCTGGGACCGTTTGCCGCCCCAGATGACGTAGGTGGCGCCCTGGAAGCGGGTCAGCACGGCGGCGCCCGGGGCCAGCGGCGCGGCGCGGCCGGCCGTGCTCAACGGGCCCGCGATCGAGGTCACCACGGGGGGTTCGGCACGGCGCGGGGAGCCCGCGGTGTCGCAGACGGCCCAGGCCGAGGGGGCGCTGGTGTTGGCGACCAATGACGACGGGGCGCCGGGGATGCCGATCGTGGGGCCGGTCGGGTATTTGGCGATCTCTGCGGGTTTGACCCAGGTGGGCGCCTCCGCGTGGCCGACCGCCAGCCGCGCTGAAGTGATGTTCAGCGCCGGGTACAGCCGCCCGTCGATGCGCGCGTAGATCGCACCGGAGTCGCGGTCGCCGACGATCGATGATGTTCGCACGATCCCGGCCGGACGCAGCACGTTCAGCAGCAGCATCCAACCCATGCCGATGAAGATCAGCACGATGGAGAGCACGATCGCGGCGGTCTGTTTGCGGTCGTCGTGCTTCATGCGGACCGAGAATTTGGTGGTGGCGGCGCGCAGTCGTCGGTTGTAGAACAGGTGACCGGAGTTCTGGTCCCGGTTCGACAGACTCAGCGGCATGCTCTGCTACCCCTAACGACGCACGCTCGGCGGCGCCGCCCCCTGCGGCGACAGAGCGCACCGCGACGACATTACTGGCCTTGTCCAGCGGGAACCAGTCACTTGCGCACACACGATGACGCCGGCGCGCGTACCTTTTGCGCTATGCCGGACCAGTCGGGGGCGTTCGCTGAGGCCGCCCGGGCACGCGAAGAGCAGTTGGTGCAGCGGTTGGCGACGTCGGTTGAGCTCGACCGGTCTTTTGAGGGGATCCTGCGCGGCGCCCACCAGAACAACCTGCAATCGCGGGCGCGTCTGGACACGCTGGAAGCCGAGATCCGCCAAAGTGCCGCGAGTTGGCCCGGTCTGGACACCCCGGCCGGTGCCCGCCAGTTCCAGGCGTATCTGACCGGCAAGACCCGGGAGATCCACCGGATCGTGGCCGATGCGGCTGCAGACAGCCAGCAGCGGGCGGCGCAGGTCCAAGCGTTGACTGGACAATATCGGGCTGGTGGGGCAAAACGGGGCGGCCAGAAGACCAGCCCGCCCCCCCACCCCGAGTCCGACACGCGAGCCACCCGCGTACGACCCGGCGGATGCGGCCGACCTATTCAAGAAAATTGATGACTGGAAAGAGGAAAATAAATCCGTCACGAATAAGGTCAAGGCGTTCAACAAAAAATGGCCTGACGGTATCACCTTCGATATGGAAGACGCCACGCAGGCGGCGCGATACCAGGAATGGAAGCGCGAACACGATCCGGTCCAATTAGCGAGAAATAAGGTCGTGCAAGAATATGGTGAATTAGTTGTGGAAGCAGAAAAATTCGGGGGCCAGGTTGACGACAGCAACGGAGATATCGTGTGGCCGGATGGGTCCAGGATCTCAATGCGTCCGCCGGAGTGACTGCTGCTCTGCAAGTTTCGACTGACAGGCTGCGGCAGCAAGCCGAACAAGAGGAGGTAATTCAGATGGCTCGGGGTCGTCGAACCATAGCCACTGCTATTTCGCTCAGTCTTGCCATGGCGGCGGCCGGCTGTGAATCAAATAGTCCACAGAACCCGCCCGTTGCGGGTACCTCGAGTGTTGTAGGGACGCCGTCGGCCAAGGTGTTTCCCCCTGCCCTCAACGAAGCGACCGTTGTGCCGAAGCCGGTGGCGAGATTGCAGCCCGGAATTCAGGTATTGGTGGGCGATGGACCCGCGACGACGGTGTGTACGACCGGCTTTTATGTGGATTTCCCGGATCCGCACGCCTCGGGAGGACGGTCCACCGGTTTTCTTACCGGCGCGCAGTGCGCCAACGGTGACGAGGACGCTCCAGTCGCCGTCATGAAGATCGAAGACGCTGGACTGGCTCCAACTCGGACCAAGATCGGCGAGATCGCTTACCTGACGGCGGGCGAAGCACGTCCGCGAGTGGCCGATGAGGCCTGGACGATGCCGACATCTCCGCTGGCGCTGTTCAGTTCCGGTCCGGGCGCCTGGCCGCTGCCGGTCGACGGAACGGTCAACGGAAGGCCGCCGACAGCCGACACGGTCGAGACAATCGATGTGGTGCAACACAATCGGGCTCGCGCAGCGTGGACAGACCTCGACGGCGGGGTTGTCGGAGGGCACGTGGTCGATCCCGCCGTGACAGCGGAAGTGCGGGACATCCCCGCCGGCATCGACCGAGTCGTTGTCGCCGTGGACAACGTGAAGGCCGCCATCGATGCCAAAATCATCGGCGCGCCAGTAACAGCGGACGTGGACGGCTCCATTGCCAACCTAGGAATCATCACCGGGATTGATGTGGCGCGACACTGGGTCGTGGTCGACTTGATCGGTCCGTTCCTGACGCGACAAGGCGCCGCGCTTATCGGTGCCTGATCCTGTGGTATTTGGGAGGGATCAGCGTGATTCGCAAGGGGTTGTTCACCCGGCTTAAGCGGCCGGCGACAACGTGCTGTCTTGTCGTGGCGCTAAGTGCTTGCCATTCCGGTGGTGTTGGCGCCACACCCGGGATCGATGCCGCCTCGTTGATCGTCGGGTTGGATGAGGTCCAGCGCGTCACCGACCGCGACGACCTCGCTGCGCTGCCCGTGATGGATGCTCCCCCGTCGTTTCACGAAAATTTGCGCACACCGGACCAGTGCCACCCGGTTTTCGGCCTAGAAGAAGCTTTTGGGCATAACTGGTCACAGTTTCGTGCCGTGACATACACGGCTGCTGGTGGAGAAATAAGCACCATATCTACCGTCGCACAGGGGATCGGAGTTTATCCGGATGATGGCACGGCGAGAGCTGAATTCGACCGGCTAGTAGCTTCCTTCGAGGCCTGTTCGGCGTTACAGGCAAAGCTCTACGACTTCCGTATCGAGAAACAGGATCAGTCCACGGTTGCCCTGGCTTTCCCTGGGAACTCGCAGAGCGTCATGTACCGCGTAGCAGAGTCGGTGTTGATCGACGTTGTAGTCCAAGGTCTTCCGCGGTCCGATCAGATCGCAGACACCGTGACACAGTTGATTTCCGAGCGGGTGAAGTAGCGCGGCAGACGCGCGACGGCCTGTGCGGTCTACCTCGCCGAATCGTCTTTGTCCACAATGCGTTTCAGTGGAGTGATGCCGGGATGACCGGCGCCCTTCGCGACGGACTTGGTCACCGGCACATTGGGCGGGGCCGTCGTGCGGCCCTTGACGGGCTGGCCGTTGGGCACGCCGGGGGCGGCGATCCGCTTCGCGTCGGTCTTGTCGTCTTTGCCGCCCTTGCCCCCGGCACCTGCCCCGCCGGGCATCATCGGCATCATTCCGCCCCCGCCCCCACCCGCCGTGGGCGCACCGCCTGCAGTGCCGCCCGCACCGGCACTGGCCATGGAGCTGGCGGGCGTTGTCGGAGTTGATGTCCCCGGAACCGGGGGCGGGCCGAGGTTGCTGGCCGGCGTGGTGCCCATGCCCAGCCCGCCCCCGCCGCTTCCGCCGGAGCCGAAATCCCCGCCGCCCAGGCCGGATTCGGGGCTGATGTTCGAGGCCAGCGTGGTGCCGCCGAGCCCGGCCTTGCCCAGCGATGACGCGGCACTCATCAGCGGCGATAACGCACCCTGGCCGGCCTGCATCAACCCCTGGGGCAGCTTGGTCACCGCGCCGAGGGCGCCGCTGAGTGCGCTGGTGATGCCCTGCATCGCGCTGTTGACACCCTGCATCGCCCCGCCCATGGCTTCCTGCGGTGATTGCTGTGCCATGAGCGCGTCACCCTGCGAGGCGACGTTCTGGAACTTCGATGCCGCGTCGGCCTCGTGCTCGGCGAACTTGCGCACGGCATCGGCGGCGTGGCCGGTGCGGTCTCGGTGATCGTTGGCGAGTTCGGTGTTCGTCTCGACCAGGTTCAGGTTGGTTGCGGCACCGAATGCGGCCATCGTGGCGTCGACCGGGGACGATCCACCGTCATGGACCGGTCCAGGGGGGATCGCCGTCGGGGGCTGTGAGAGCGCAATGTGCAGGAAGTCGGCACCGTAATGCTTCACGAAGTCGTCTGTCACGGCGTAACACCTCCATGCCGTACTGCCACTGCCAGATACCACGCCAGGTGGTAGCGGGCGAGCTCTTCGCTTCCGTCGATCAGGGCGTCGATGGCCGCCAACAGCATCCAGTCGGCGACGTCCCGCGGGGCATGCTGCGGATAGGCCGACAGTACTCGCGCCTGCGTGTCGGTGACTACCTGCCGGAACAGCGCGATCTCGTTGTCGGCGACGCCGGATCTGCGGGCCACGGCGCGTGCCACGGTCTGCACGATCCGCGGTAGGCCGTCGTTGGCGCCGGTGATGTCGATGAGCGTGGGACCGAGTTCGTCGATGTGCTGCCCATAGCGGGCGCGCTCCCCGTTGCCGGGAATCGGATCGTTCGGGCCGGCCTCGGTGATGTAGGTGTTCGGTTGATGGGCGGCGGCCGCGGTCACCGCACCCAGCAGATCGACCGCGCTGGTGTCGCGGCGGCGGTGGGCCGGATCCAGCAACGTGAGCCCGGGCGGGAGTTTGACGGTGGGCGGAATCCAGCCGCCGGCCAGATCGGTGGTCAGCACGGTGGTGGTCTCGTCATCGCGAAGGCCAGCCGCCCAGGCCAACTCCGGCGCCTGGCGGGCCACCGCGTCGACCTTGCGCTGCAGATCCTGGTGTTCGGCCAGACGCCGGGCGGCCGTACCGGCTCCGGCTCCGGCCGTGCCCCCGGCGCCCATGCTGCCGGCCAACGATGCGCCGGACTGACTGGCTGAGCCGGGCGTCGGCTTGCCCGGTGTCGGACGATCGCCGGCGGAGGCCACGGTGGGTCCCCCCGACGTCGGCGTCGTGGGGCCGCCGGGCGGGGGCGGGGGAGTCGGGCCCGCAGGTCCGGCAGGCGCGGTGGGTGCGGCCGGGACGGCTCCAGCCGCTGGGCGCAAATCTGCCCCGTAGCCGGGCAAGGGGCCCGACGGGGCTGCCGGGCCGGCGCTGATCGGCCCCGACGATACGGAGGCCGGACTAGCTGTCACGGGCGGTGCCGTTGGAGCTGCAGGTGTCGCGCCGGCGGTGGGTGCGGCCGGGGCGATCTCGGTGTTGGGGCTGGCCAATTGGGCCATATTGCCCAGCGCCCCACCGGCCATCGGCGTCACCGACGGGGAGGGGGGAATCTGCGATGGCTGGCCGAATCCTCCAGAGCCCGCCCCGCCCGGCGTCAATGGCGATGGCGGTCCGCCCGGTCCCGCAGGCCCACCACCCGGCATGCCGGACGCCAGCGCCTGGGCCGGCCCGCCGCCGGGAAGGCTGGGCGGCATACCACCGCCGCCGGGGCTGCCCAGGCCTGACATGCCGGAGGCCATGGGAGGTGGCATGCCGCCGCCTCCATTCATCGCGGTTGTGCCGGACAGGGCGCCACCCCCACCGCCGCCTGGTGGCACAAGGTTAGGAGTGCTCACTGGGTTGCCCGCCCCTTGTTGTACGTCGTTGCCTGTGTTGCTGCCGATGGCTTGGCCGCCGCCGCTGCCGCCGCTGCCGCCGCCTCCGGTGCCGCCGCTGTTGCCACCCCCGGTGCCTCCGGTGCCCCCGCTGTTGCCGCCTATGTTGCCGCCTCCGGTGCCCCCGCTGTTGCCGCCTATGTTGCCGCCTCCGGTGCCCCCGCTGTTGCCGCCTATGTTGCCGCCTCCGGTGCCCCCGCTGTTGCCGCCGCCGGATCCGCTGCCACCCGTCCCGCCAGTCTCGTTGCCGCCCGCGCCGCTGTTGGCGCGGCCTTCCGGAAGAAGGAGATCGTCCACGCTCCTGGGAATTGGGCGATCCTCCGCGTACCCCGCGCCAGGCGGGAATGGAAGCTGGTCGGTTCCGGCGGCCCTTCTGCTCAGTTCTTCGCTGGTGGGCGGTTGCGGCGGCGGCGTGCCGAATTTCGCGCCGTTATTTTGCAGCCAGTTCTGGGCGTCGCCTTCGATGCCGAGATCATTGAACATCTGCTGGGTTGCCTCAATGATCTGTCGGTTGGCTGCTGAGCTGTGTTCGGCGGCTTTGCCGTTGGCTTCACCAATTAGGCTGATGGCTTCGGTCATTGCCTCCGGTGTATTTTTCGCTACCAGGTCATCGATTTTTGGGTTGTACTGATTGGCGATACTCGTCAAGTTCTGACGGAGGTCATTAACGGCCCGGACCACGCTGTCGCTAGCGGTTTTTTTGCTCCTACAGTGCTCGGCGGCGTTCGTCAGACGGTTGTAGCCGATACGTAGCCGTATCAGCTCGTCCTCCGTGGTTCGTCCGCTGTTCCTTGCGCTTAAACCGTTTGTGAAATCCCGGAGTTCGATAGCTTCGTGCTCTTTGGCGTCGGATTGACTAGACCAGTGCTGGATCCCCTGCTCGGGGCGGGTCGGGGGGCCGGGCCACCACACACCCACCAAGTAAGATGACCATTTACCTGGCGGTAGGTCAGTCGGCAGATCAGTCACCGCATAGTTCCTTCAAAACTCGTTCTTTGGCGTTGGCGGTATTCACAACATTATCGAACTGAGGATCGCCGGCCTTGCCGCTGGAAGATTCAATAACTAGATCCTGGTAGGCTGACTCCACGGCTTGGGCTGCGTCGCGATATGTGGGGTCCAAGGCTGGATTCGCAGTAGCGCTCTCTAGGACCAGCGCGCCGTTAATCAAAGCGATACGTCCAAGACCCGCATCGGGCCCGTTGGTCTCGATGTGTATCGCGTTCATAGCAGGTTTGAACCGATCGCACAGGTCCGCCCTCGCGGCCGTCTTCTGGGCTGCCGAAGGAGTGGGACTGGTTGCCGGCCGTATTAATGCCGCAACAGCCAGTATTACGGAGGCAATGCCCAGCAAGGCGGCGAGCGTTGCGAGTACAAGGGCTGACCGACGATTAGGCTGAACAGGGGCTGGTACTGGCCAGGAGGGTGATGGCATGGTCACATTGCGGATGGTAGCCCTCAGGGCGATTTCGCGTTTACATCCTGATTGAGACTGGTTCGGTCGGTAAGCGGCCTTCCTGGGGCGCTGAAAGTAATGGCCGGGGCCGCGCAAGGCTCATCGCGCGAGTGAGTTGTGTAGGAGCCGACATCGCCGCATCGCCGTACCTACGAACGGTGTCGACGTCCCATCGAAGGAGGCTAATCGCCGCACAGGTCGATCATCACGCGGTCTTTGGTGTTTGCGTCGGTGATCGCCGCCTCGAGCTCCGGGTTGCCTTCGCCTCTGCCCGTGGAGATAGCCACAAGATTCTGGTAGGTGAGTGCGAGTGCGCGGGCAGCGTCGCGATACTCGGCGTCGAGGGCGGGGTCCGCTGCGGCCGTCTCCAGGATCAGGGCGCCGTTCGTTGCGGAGAGACGCGCGAGTGCAACGTTGTCAGGCGTGTTCGTCTCAATGTGTTCCGCATGAGCAGCGAGCTTGTAACTGTCACAGAGACGCTTCTTGGCGTCGGCTTGTTGAGCAGTCGTATAACCAGGTGCTGACGCATCTGAAGGTCGGTTTGGCGAAACGATCGCAACGATCAGCGCGACGACTGACAGCAACGCAGCAAACGCCGCAAGCGCCACAACCAATCGCTGGGGTGACTGGTTGGCAGGCGGTGCGGGCAAAGGTGACGTTGGCGGGGTCACCTTGCGGATGGTAGACCCCAACTAGGACCTGGGCCCCTGGATCGCGCTTGACCGCGTTGACCCCCCTACCGCCCCAACGGCTTATAGAACACCAGCCCATTGCCCTTGTTGTCGTAGACCACCGCCCGGCGCTCGTGCGCATCGTCGTAGGGGCCCTTGACGATTCCGCCGCCACTGGCCTCGATGGCCTTCGCCGCACCGTCGACGTCGTCGGTCTTGATGCCGACCACCACCTGCCCGTGGATGGGGTGGTCCACCGCGGTCGCCAATGCCAACGTCACCGACCCGCCGTCGAGTGCAGCGAAGTGCGCGCCATCGCGAAACTTCAGTGGCATGCCCAGGGTCTCGCTGTAGAACTTGATTGACTCGTCCAGGTCGTCGGTGGACAAGACGATCATCCGAATGTCGTGGTCGCTCACTGCTACCTCCTCTGGATTCGGTCTCGGTCCAGGTTAGGCCCGAGATAGCGTCATCGGGTGGGTAAACGCCTTGCCGCTTTGGTCATCACGCTCGTCCTCGTCGCACTGCTGGTCAATGCCATGGTCACCGACCGCATCGCACGGGCTGCCGAGCCGTTCGCGCAGGGGCGGGTGCTGGAGCTGCCCGGACCGGATCTCAACGTCCGCGAGTACGGCCCGGGTGGGGACCGCGCCATCGTGCTGCTGCACGGCTATTCGGCGTCGATCCAGTGGTGGGAGGCGGTGGCGCCAACCCTGGCGCAGGGCGCCCGGGTGATCGCGATCGATCTGGTCGGCCACGGCGGGTCGGAGGCCCCGAGCGACGCCGCCCCCTACAGCGCCGACGGCCAGGCAACCGCCGTGCACCAGGCGCTCGATGCCCTGGGGGTGCGGCACGCGGTGCTGGTCGGGCATTCGATGGGTGGGACGGTGGCCACCGCCTTGGCCGAGAGCGCACCGGAGCTGGTGGACCGCGTGGTCGTCTCCGACACGCCCGCGGCGCTGGGGATGACCGCGATGCCCGCGCTGGGCAACGCGGTGTGCTGGCCGGTGCTCGGAGCCGCGGTCGACAAGTTGCGCAGCGTCGATGCCGTCGACAAGAGCTCGCTGCAGACCGGCTTCGCCGCCGACTTCCCGGTTCCCGCGTTGGCCTACCGTTCGTTGAAACGCATGACCCACAACGCATTGTGTGACGCTAAGACCGCGGGACAGATCAACGAACAGCGAGCGGTGGCCGACCGCTTGGCGGGTCTGGGCAAGCCGGTGCTGGTGGTGTGGGGTGACAGTGATGTGCTGACCCCGACCGCCCAGAACGTGGACCGCTATCGCCACGCCGGCCTGCAGCCGGTCGTCATCGCCGGATCAGGCCACAGCCCCCTAGTCGAGAAACCCAGTGAATTCGTCAGCACGATAAACGAATTCGCCCGCGGGGCCAAGAAAATCTAGGTCCGCCATGTCTCACGTGCCACCCGGTGGAAGTTGCCGCCGAGCACGGCATTGATGTCGGCGCCGGCCCAACCGCGCTCCGACAGGTGGTCACGCAGACCCAGCCAGGTCTCCGGAGGCATCCACTGGATCGGGCCCCAGCGGGTGTAGCTCTGGTCGAACAGCTGCGGGTTGGCGAGCAGCTCGGCATTGAAGTCGGCGTGGTCAAAGGAGTAGTCGGTGCTGACACCGACGTGCTCGATACCCACCAGCTCGACCGCGTACTCCAGGTGGTGCGCTACCGCGTTGAGGGTGGGAGTGTTGGGGCCCAGGAAGATTCCCACCGCGGTGATACCGACGACGCCGCCGGTGGCCGCGCATGCCCGCGCTTGATCGTCGGTGATGTTGCGCGGGTGATCCCACAGGGCCCGCATACAGGAATGGCTGTAGACGACCGGGCCGCTCGAAACCGCACACATGTCCAGGCCGGTGCGGGCGCTGCAATGTGAGCCGTCGGGAACCATGCCCACGGCGTTCATCTCGGCGACGATCGCGCGACCCCACGCCGTCAGTCCGGAGTCCGCGGCGTCCAGGCAGCCGCTGCCGGCACGGTTGGTGTGGTTGTAGGTGGGCAACAGAGTGCGGACGCCCTGCTCGGCCAACACGGCCAGGTTGGACAGGTCGTCGTTGAGCGGATTGGAATCCTCCAGGTCGAACACCACCGCGATCCCGCCGGCGCCGGTGATCGCGTCGACGTCGCTGACGGTGGCCGCCACCGTGAGATCTGGGTGGGCGTCGATGGCGCGGCGAAAGTGCCGCAGCAGGGCCAAGGTGTCGGCCAAGCGCTGCGGTGCGTAGCCCACGTTCACCGACAGCAATGCGCCGCCGGAATGCTGGTAGCGGGTCAGCGGGGCCACCTCGGCGCTGTCCTGCAACGGCAGGCAAGTGTGTTGGTCCCACAGCAGCGTGCTCATAGCCGCTGATCTTGCTCTGCGCGCCGCCCGAATGCGACGCATTAACCTAGCCCCATGGCAATCGACTCGCGGCCCGCGTTGAAATCGGACATCCCCTCGCTGGCGCAGGCGTTGGGGCGCGCGTTCTACGACGACCCGGTATCGATGTGGCTGCTTCCCGACGACGAGGCCCGCACCGAGCAGTTGACGACGTTCTTCGGCACCTCTACGCGGGTTCATCACCTGGCGGGCGGTGGCGTCGAGGTGGCCGACGACGGCGCAGTCGTCGGGGCGGCTGCGCTGTGGGACCCGCCCAACCGCTGGAAGCAGTCGATCTGGTCGCAGCTGCGCATGGTGCCGCCGTTGTTCCGGTCGTTCGGCTTCCGGCTTACCCAAGGCCGCGCACTGACAGACCTGTTGGATGCCAACCACCCCGAAGAGCCGCATTGGTATCTGGCGGTGATCGGCAGTGACCCGTCGGTGCGGGGACGCGGCTTCGGGCAGGCCGTCATGCAGCCACGGCTCGACCGCTGCGATGCCGAACTCTGCCCGGCCTATCTGGAGTCCAGCAAGCACGAGAACGTGCCGTACTACGAGCGTTTCGGATTCCGGGTGATCGGCGAGATCAACGTCCCCGACGGCGGGCCGACGCTGTGGAAGATGTGGCGGGAGCCGCAGACTCCCTAGGGGCGTAGTAGCGCAAGGTGCTATGTGGCAGATACGCGGTAGCGGCCATCACGGACGGCGTCTGCCACCCGGCGGGCGCTGCGCTCCTCGGCTTCGCTCGAGGTGTCGAGTACGTGGTTGTCGAACTCACCGAGGTCGGAGAACTGATCCCACATCGAGAGGATCGGGCCCTCGTCGGTGAGGGCGCTCGGCGCGGTTCGGGCCTGGGCCCGCTGCAGTGTGACGGCGCGCTGCGGTCGCAGGACTACGTAGTCGAGCGGCAGGTTCGGGTGCTGTGCTGCTCGGATTCGGAAGTGATCGAGCATCCACGGCCCGATGATTCCGTCGATCACGGTGGCGAACCCGCCGAGTGCATAGGCGTAGGACGCACCCGCGATCACGTCCATGACAGTCTGGTTCTGCGCATCAGAGGCGGGATCGTACGGGGGTATCGCGCCCGACACGATGTAGTGCCAGAAGTCGTCCGTGTGCAGATGAACGCCCTTTTCATAACCGCAGGCAAGCTTCGATGCGAGCGTTGACTTTCCCGACCCGGGTGGGCCGGTCAGGATGATCACGCGTCCGGTCACGGACGACAAGCTACCCGCGAAGTCGACCAGCGACGGACAAACGAGGGTCAGTCGCTGACCGAGCCGCCGAGTCGTTCGGCGGCGGCGAGGTAGTCCTCGACGAACTCGAACACGACGTCGCGCGCGGGCTTCACCTTGTTCATCAGCCCGACGCCCTGGCCGACGAAATAGGTGGACAGGGCTTGGGCCCCAGGGTGTCCGGTGGCGGCCAGCTTGTCGATGCGACGCAGTGTGGGTTCGGCGATCATCGACTGCAGCGGTAGCGGCAGGGTCGGGTGGCCGGTGTCGTTGGGTCGCCACGCATCAGTCCAATCGGAGATCAGTTGGCGTGCGGGCTTGCCGGTGCGTCCGGTGGAGCGAATGGTGTCGCGCGAGGTGGCCGCGAGCATCTTCTGCACGGTGTGCGGAGCCGTTTCGGCCTCCTCGGTGGTAAGCCACACCGAACCCGTCCACGCACCGGCGGCGCCCAACGCCACGCAGGCCGCCATCTGTCGACCGGTGACGATCCCGCCGGCGGCAAGCACGGGCACGGCGTTGTCGATGGCTTCGATGACTTCAGGGACGACGACCAGCGTGGAGACTTCGCCACAGTGGCCGCCCGCCTCCGTTCCTTGAGCGACGATCAGATCCACGCCTTGTGCCACCTGCTTGAGGGCATGCTCCTTTGCGCCGACGAGCGCCGCGACGGGGATGTCGTTGTCCTTGCCGGACTTGATCATGTAATCCGGCGGCACGCCGAGCGCGTTGGCCATCATGCGGATGGGATGGGCGACCGCGACTTCGAGCAGTTGCTCGCCGTTGCTGCCGGAGAGCATGGCAGATCCCAACCGGGGCTTCTCGTCGGGTTCAATGTCGTGCTGCGCCAACAGTTCTGCGATGAAGGCCTTGTACTCGTCGGGGATCCGGTCGGAAAGTTGGTGGCCGGAGAGGTTCTCGCCCTTGCCTTCGAACTTGGCGGGCACGATGATGTCGATGCCGTAGGGCTTTCCCTTGACCTGCTCGTCGATCCAGGAAAGTTCCTGATCCAACTGCTCAGGGGTGTAGGCGGCGCCGCCGAGCACGCCGAACCCGCCCGCGTTGGTCACCGCGGCCACCACGTCGCGGCAGTGGCTGAAGGCGAAAAGCGGGAAGTCGATGCCGTACTGCTCGCAGATGGGGGTCTTCACGGCCGCTCCTTTGTTCAACTGGGATCGAGAACGGGTCCGGGGTCCCGCGGTGTGAGGTAGCTACCGCGACGTTAGCGCAGCGGCTTCCGGCCGAAACACCGATGCCGCCAGGTCAAAGACCTGGCGGCATCGGTGTGCGAGGAGCTGTCAGCCCACCAGTGCGTCGAGCAGCCCGGACAGGTCGGAGCCCCCGAGGTCGGGAGTGAACTCGGCGCTTCCCGGCGGCGGCAGCGGTGCGTCGGTCGGCTCGATGGTCCCGGATCCCGTCAGGTAGCCGACACCGTGTGCCATCCATTGGAGCGTGTCCACCGACAGACCACCGAAGAAGCCGTTGATCTCCTGGGCGAATTGGGCCAGTCCGCTGATCAGGAAGATGTCCTGGTCGACGATCCCCTGCAGGAACTTGTCGATGTCGGTGACAACGCCGTTGAGCAGGTACGGGATGGTGGCGACGACGGTACGGAGGCCCAGCGCCAGGTCGTTGCCGATGTTCGGGTAGCCGTACATCGCGATCGCGTCGGTGAGCGCCTGCTTGAGGTCGACGGGGGTGACGAGGCTGTTCAGGACGTCCGGGTCGAACGCCATCGAG
Source organism: Mycobacterium sp. SMC-11 (assembly GCF_046250095.1). Classification (NCBI taxonomy): domain Bacteria; kingdom Bacillati; phylum Actinomycetota; class Actinomycetes; order Mycobacteriales; family Mycobacteriaceae; genus Mycobacterium; species Mycobacterium sp. SMC-11. Next base: position 73,129 of record NZ_CP176430.1, read on the forward strand.
ACACCGTCGAAGTCCGACCGCATCGGGATGCCGAACAGCGACAAGATGGTCGGCGTGATGTCGGCGATCGAGTAGTTCAGGTTCTGGCTGCCGTCGGACGCATCATGGCCGGCTTGATCGAAGATCACGAATTGCGTTGTCTCGTTGGGCGATTGGAAGCCGTGCCCGAAGCCCAGCGACTGCTGGTGGCCGTGGTCGGTGGTGATGATGATTGACCAGTCGTCGCCGGTGATCGCCTTGACGGCGGCTACCGCGGCCAAGATCTCTTGGATGTTGCCTGCGACATTCACAAGGCCTTGGGCGTATTCGGGTGACCCGCCGCCGAATTCGTGTCCCATCTCGTCGACCTGGCCCTGGTAGGAGAACAGGAAACTCGAGATGTCGCCCGGGTTGTTCTGCGTGGCCATGATCTGGGCGATGGTCTCCGCAGTGACGGCCGCGTCGGCGTTAGCCCAGGTGGTCTCCATCGGAATGTAGGTGTTGCTGTCGGCCTGGTAGCCGCCCGCTGCGGCGAGTTGGTTGAGGTAGTCCCAGTCGGAGATTATCGAGGTGTTGATCTCCGGCTTGTGGTACTCGATCAGGTTGAACACCGTCGGCCACAGGTTGTACGGCTCGGACTCGAACAGGTTGTTGATCACACCGTGCTTGTCGTCCCACACCCCGGTGAGGATCGTCGACCACGACGGGCCGGAGATCGTGGTGTGGTTGACCTCGGTCGCGGCGCCGGTGATGCCTTGGTCCATCGCGGTCTTGAAACCGCTGTCCTCGTTGTAGGCGTACTCCAGGATCTTGGAGAGGTTGGCTCCGTCGACGCCGATCAACAGCACGTGCTCGGCGGCGAGCAGCCAGTCGGCCGTCGTTGCGGACAGCCCCACCGGCGACCCGACGGCGGCACCCGTACCGGCAACCAGGCCGGCGACGGCCACACCACTGAGGAACTTCTTGATTGTTGTCACGATCGGATTCCCTCGTCGAGTAGTGCCAGCCAATGGGCGCAAGACTAACAGTTACCCAGCTAAAACTCAGCTTTCTGCCCGAAATCACTCATTTGAGCAGGGTGTTACTGAGGAGGCCTGTGGGTTATTTCACCAGGTGAGACAGGCGTAAGCGCAGCTGTATCAGCTCAGCAGTGCGTCCACATCGAGGAGTGAGGGTACGTCGGCGCCGCCGAAGTCGGGAGCGGTAAAGGAGTGGTCGGCCAGCAAGGCCTCCAGTGATCCGGTGAACTCGGCGGCGCCCGGCAGTGGCAGCGGCGCGTCGTTCGGCGGGATGACTCCCGCCCCGGTGAAGTACGCGACCACCCTGCCGATATCGGTGAGTACGTCGGCCGTGGCGGCGCCGACGGTCTTGAGCACCCATTGCGTGCCTTCGGCGAGCCCGCTGATCAGGAAGATGTCCTGGTCGACGATCGACTGCAGGAAGTTGAGTATCGGTGGGAGTGCGTAGTTTTCGAGGAAGTAGCCGGCCCCACCCGCCAGCGCCCGGATGCTGAGCATGATGTCGGTGCCGACGTCGGGGTAGCCGTAGCTGTTGATCGCGTCGGTGAGGGCCTGTTTGAGATCGGCTGGGAAGACGATGCCGTTCAGGATGTCCGGGTCGGTCTGCATGGGGACGCCGTCGAAGTCCGACCGCATCGGTATCCCGAAAGCCTGCAGGATCGTGGGTGTGATGTCGATGGTCTGGTAACTCAGGCTCTGGCCGCCGGCCTGTGCTTCATTTCCGGCCAGCGACAACATGACGAAGCTCGACGTTTCGTTGGGCGACTGGAAGCCGTGGCCGAGGCTGAATCCGAACAGGTCCGGGTTTTGCTGGTGGCCGTGGTCGGTGACCGCGATGATCGTCCAGCGGTCGCCGGTGGCCGCTTCGGCCTGGGCTACCGCCTCCAGGATCTCCTTCCAGTTGGCCCCGACATTGATGACGGCGTCGCGGTACTGGTCTGAGCCGCCGCCGTACGAGTGCCCGGCGTGGTCGACCTGCGACTGGTAGGAAAACATGAAGGTGTCGATATTCGGGTTGTTGGTGGTCGCCAAGATCCGGGAGATGGTCTCCTGGGTGACCAGTGCGTCCATCTCCGCCGAGGTGGAGCCACCGCTGATGCCGATGATGTTGTCGGCCGGGTAGCCGCCGGTGGACGCAATCTCGGTGAACAGGCCTCGGCCGGAGATAACCGTGGTCTCGATCTCCGGCTTGTGGTACTCGATCAGGTTGAACACCGACGGCCAGGTCGTGTAGGGCTCGGGCCGGTAGACGTTGCTGACCACCCCATGTTTGTCGTCCCAGACCCCGGTGAGGATCGTCGACCATGACGGTGTGGACATCGTCATGTGGCCTGCGATGGTGGTGGCGGCGGTGATGCCCCGGTCCATCAGCATCTTGAAGCCGCTGTCGTCGTTGTAGGCGTACTCCAGGATCTTGTCCAGGTTCGTGCCGTCGGTGCCGAGCAGCAGCACGTGTTCGGCGGCGAGCATCCATTCGGCGGTCACGGCAGACAGCCCCAGCGGTGTCCCTAATGCCGCGGCTCCCGTTCCCGCAACCAGGCTGGCGACGGCTGTACCGCACAGAAACTGCTTCACCTTCGTCACGGTCGGGTCTCCTCGTGGAAGTGGTTGGTGTGGCTGCCGTCGGCTTCGGCGGATCAGCCCAGCAGGGCCTCGATGTCGAGCAGCGCAGACAGGTCGGAGAACTCGGCGCTGCCCGGCAGCGGCAGTGGCGCATCCTCGGGCGCGATTCCGCCCGACCCGAGCAGATGCGTGATTCCCATGGCCAGCGTGTTGGTCACGTCCACCGTCAGACCGCCGAAGAAATCGTTGATCTGCTGGGCGAATTGGGCCAGTCCGCTGATCAGGAAGATGTCCTGGTCGGCGATCGACTGCAGGAATGTGTCGATCTGGGTTACAAACTTGTCGAGGAAATACGGCACGGACCCGGCCAGAGTCCGGATGGCCAGCGTGATGTCGTTGCCGATGTTCGGATAGCCGTACATCGCGATGGCGTCGGTGAGCGCCTGCTTGAGGTCGACGGGCGTGACAAGGCCGTTCAGGACGGTCGGGTCGAACGCCATGGAGACACCGTCGAAGTCCGAGCGCAACGGGATGCCGAACAGCGACAAGATCGTCGGGGTGATGTCGGCGATCGAGTAGTTCAGGTTCTGGCTGCCGTCGGTAGCGTGATCGCCGGCCTGATCGAAGATGACGAACGACGTCGTCTCATTGGGCGATTGGAAGCCGTGGCCGATGCTGAGACCGGGCAGGGTCACCGTCTGCTGGTGGCCGTGATCGGTGGTGACGATGATCGACCAGTCGTCCCCGGTGATCGCCTGCACCTGAGCGATCGCGGCCAGGATCTGTTGGATGTTGGCCCCAAGGTTGATGATGGCCTGCATGTATTCGTCCGAGCCGCTGGCGAACGAGTGCCCGGCGTGGTCGCCTTGCGACTGGTAGGAGAACAGGAAACTCGAGATGTCATCGGGGTTGTCCGCGGTGCCGAGGATCTGGGCGATGGTGAGCGCGGTGACCAGCTCGTCGCTGTCGGCGGGACTCTCCCCGGCCGGGACGAAGATGTTGTTGTCGACCGGGTAATTGCCGGCGTCGGCCAACTGGTTGAGGTACTCCCAGTTGCTGATGATCGTGGTGTCGACCTCCGGCTTGTGGTACTCGATCAGGTTGAACACCGACGGCCACGCGTTGTAAGGCTCGGGCCGGAAGAGGTTGTTGTAGACCCCGTGCTTGTCGTCCCACACGCCGGTGAGGATCGTCGACCACGACGGCCCGGAGAGTGTGGTGTGGTTGGTCAGACTTGCGGTCCCGGTGATGCCCTGGTCCATCGCGGTCTTGAACCCGCTGTCGTCGTTGTAGGCGTATTCCAGGACCTTGGCGAGGTTGACGCCGTCGAGGCCGATCAGCAGCACGTGCTCAGCGGTCAGCATCCAGTCGGCGGTCACTGCCGACAGGCCCACCTGCGTGCCTACTGCCGCTCCCGTTCCGGCAACCAGGCCGGCGACGGTCACACCGCATAGAAACTGCTTCACCTTCGTCACGATCGATATCCCTCGCCGGAGTTACTCGGACCAATGGGCGGAAGCCTAGCAGCTGTTCCCCAGGAAAAACTCAGCTTTATGCCTTGTCTCGCTCATTTACCCAGAAAGTTACTGAGGAATCTCGGTTAACCGTCCAGGTGCGGCGCCAATAGCGGCTCTGGACTAGAGAATTTCCTCGCCACTGCGCAACGTCGCGCGAAACTGCATCACCCGGTATGGCCAGCCGTGCGCGGTGTTCCACTGCGACACCATCAGACCCACCCCGCCGGTGCGATCCACCCGGGAACCGGGCAGCACATAGCCGCCGTAGAGCTGGGCGACTCGGCCGCGTGCGTGATCCTCGTCGTCCCAACCGCTCCCAACCAGCGGGCGCTGCAGCGGTGTCCCGGTCAGTTCGGCGGTGGGGGACTTCAGCACTCGGTAACCCAGCGCGTAGCGCGACGATACGAACCCGCCCAGTACCCAGGTTCCGGGCGCCAGCCGTCGCAGCGACAGCTCGCCCCACGTCTCGCTAGGCGGGGTGATGGGCATCGGGACTTGGCCCCAGGCCCGGCGCTCGCCGCGGTAGCCCCAGCCCGAGTATTTGCTCGGATCTCCGAGGTGGGCGGGACGCACCCTCCGCAGGATGACGCCTTTGTCGCGCTGGAATCCGGTCGAGACCACATACACCCAACCGTCCTCGGGGTCGTAGTCCCAGGACCAGCATTGGGCGTACCCGCCATGAAGTCGCGCGGGGAACCGCGCCCCGATGCTGTGCCAGGTGATTCCGTTGTCGGCCGATTGCCAGATCTCGGTCCACGCCACCTTGCCGAATCCGCGGTTGACGATCGCGTGCAGGTAGAGCATCTGTTCTACCCGCAGCAGATCCGACGGGATTACGGTGCTGATGGCGTTGCGGTCCAGCCGTGAGGCCGGTTGGCGGTGTCGGTAGTGCCACAGTTGGCGGGCGTAGTGCGCATCGGGGCCGCCGGCTCGCTGGTAGCGCACCCGGTGGGTGGCGTCGCCGGTGCCGATCAGGATCACCGGGGATCGCCAATCACCCTGGCCGACCCGCTCGCCGGCGAAGGTGTCGCCGAACACCGACACCAGGGTGCCGTCAGGAGCCAGTACCGAGGCGCCCAGGTCCGCGCACGTCACGCCCCACCGATCGGTGATACCTGGACCGGTGATGTCGGCCAGCTTCCCGGGGGTGTTCCGTGCGGCGGGGGCCACCGCTCAAGGCTTGCTACGCCAGCCGCCTGCGGCGACCGCGATCATCCGGAGTTGTTTGACGGCAACGTGTTTGATCTCGGCGAGGGTCTCGGCATCGGGGGCGTCCTCGATGGCCTCCGCGGTGACGATCATCGCGTTGACGAACAATCCCGCCAGGACGTTGAGATCCTCGGCGCTCCAGGCATTGAACGCGGGGAAACGCGCCAGATCCGTGGCCAGCTCGGAAGTGATCAGCCGGATCTCGGTGCGGATCGCATAGCGCAGCACGGTCATCCCGCTGAAGCGTTCCCGATTGATGAATCGCCAGTACTCGTGGCGGGAGGCAACGCTGTCGACCAGGACTTCGACCGAGGACTCGATGACTCGACTGGGGTCCACCCCACCGGTCCGGGCGTCGCGCAGCGTCTCGCGCAGTGCCCGGAACGATTCGTCGATCAGCACCAGGCCCAGGGCGTCCATCGACTCGAAATGCCGGTAGAAGGCGGCCGGCACGATGTGGGCGGCGCGCGTCACCTCGCGCAGGCTCAGTGCGCTGAAACTGCGTTCGTCCAGCAGGGTGAGCGCCGCGTTGATGATCGCTCGACGGGTGGCTTCCTTGCGTTCCTCGCGCGAAACGCGCTCCGGCCGTTCTGGGCGGGGCGTGCGTTCGGGACGGGTGACACGGGGAGGCCGTTCCGGCCGAGCTGGCCGCGTGCGCCCCGACCGTAAATTCGGCGTACGACTGTTCACTGTTGTGAAGCGTAACACAGCGGGTAAATAGCCCTTGACTCGTCGTGAACAAGTGTTCACTGTGTACATATGTTCACTCAAACTTTGACGCGGCGGGTACTGGGTTCCAGCCTGGTCGATCTGCTCACCGGTCCGCACGGGGTCGACCGCTACACCGAGCTGGTGTCGCCGACGTGGACCCGCAACGACGCCCGTGCCCGGGTCGTCGCAGTCCGGCGCTCCACCCCGCGCAGCGTGACCCTGATCCTCGAACCCAACGACGCGTTCGGCTGCTTGCCCCGTTTCCGAGCTGGCCAACACGTCAACCTGTCCGTCGACATCGACGGGCGCCGGCGCACCCGGTGCTATTCGCCGGCCAGCGCCGAAGGACAACGACTTATCGAGCTCACCATCGGCCGCCACGACGGGGGCCTGGTCTCCGAGCACCTGTACCGCAACGCCCGGCCCGGCATGGTCGTCGGACTGGAGAAGATCGGCGGCGATTTCGTGCTCCCCGCGATCCGGCCGCGCCGCATTCTGCTGATCTCCGGTGGCAGCGGTATCACCCCGGTGATGTCGATGCTGCGCACCCTGCAAGCCGAGCAATATGCGGGCCGGGTGAGCTTCATCCACTACGCCCGCAGCCGCGAAGAGGCCTGCTACCACGACGAGCTCGCCGCCATGCCGCGAGTGCAGGTGCTGCACGGCTACACCCGCACACCCAACGACGGCGACCTGCAGGGCTACTTCAGTGCCGAGCATCTTGAGGCCGCCATGCCCAACCCCGACGCGGTGTACGTGTGCGGGCCGCCGGCCCTGGTGGCGGCGGTGCGAGAACAGTGCCCCGACGCGATCTCAGAAAGCTTCGTGCCCCCGGTCTTCACGGTTCCGGCCAACCCGTCCGGTGGGCAGGTCAGCTTCCTCGGCAGCACCGTCTCGGTGGTCGACGACGGCCGGACCCTGCTGGAGCAAGCCGAAGCCGCGGGCCTGCAACCGGTAAGCGGATGCCGGATGGGCATCTGCCACAGCTGCACCTGCCGCAAAACCGGTGGTGCGGTGCGAAACCTGATCACCGGCGCTATCTCCACCGCCGAGAGCGAAGACATCCAGATCTGCGTGTCAGTGCCCGTCGGCGACGTCGAAATCGATCTGTAGAAAACGAAGGAGTCAACCATGACGCAGTCAGTCCTCGAGCAGCCGCAGACCGAGCAGCCCCAGGTGCTCAAGCGATCGGACCTGCCGGCAAACCTCGACGCCTTCGGCGCCGAACTCGATGCCCTGCGCCAGCGCGTCCTCGACGACCTCGGCGAGCGCGACGCCGACTACATCCATCGAATCATCAAGGCGCAGCGCACCTTGGAGGTCGGTGGTCGCGCCCTGCTGTTCTTGGGCATCATCCCGCCGGCCTGGCTGGCCGGCACGGTGATGCTGGGGTTGTCGAAGATCCTCGACAACATGGAGATCGGCCACAACGTCATGCACGGCCAGTACGACTGGATGGGCGAACCGGCGTTGTACGGCAAGGATTTCGAATGGGACAACGCCTGCCCGGGCGACCAGTGGCGGCACTCGCACAACTACATGCACCACACCCACACCAACATCGTTGGCATGGACCGCGATGTGGGCTACGGCATCCTGCGGATGAGCGACAAGCAGCCCTGGGAGCCCTATTTCTTGGGCAACCCGCTCTACGCCTTCCTGCTGATGGTGCTGTTCCAGTACGGCGTGGCGGTGCACGAGCTGGAGACCGAGCGCATCCGGGCCGGCGAGATCGGTTTCGCCGACAAGAAGGAGATGCTGCTTGAGACCTGGCAGAAGGTGCGTCGGCAGACCCTCAAGGACTATGTCGCCTTTCCGCTGCTGTCCGGACCGTTCGCACCACTGGTGTTCGCCGGCAACATGACCGCCAACCTGATGCGCAACGTGTGGTCCTACACGATCATCTTCTGCGGACATTTCCCTGACGGCACACAGGAATTCACTATCGAGGAGACCGAGAACGAGTCCCGCGGCATGTGGTACTACCGCCAGATCCTCGGCTCGGCGAACCTGACCGGCGGCAAGTGGTTCCACATCTTCAGCGGGAACCTGTCGTTCCAGGTGGAGCACCACCTGTTCCCCGATCTGCCGGCCCACCGCTACGCCGAGATCGCCCCGCAGGTGCGCGAGATCTGCGAGCGTTACGGCGTCCCGTACAACACCGGCCCGCTGCTCAAGCAGTTCGGCAGTGTGGTGCGCAAGATCTGCAAACTGGCGTTGCCCTGGAACTGAGTCAGGCCCGCGGGCCCAGCAGCGCGATCGAGGCGTCGATGGCCGGCTCGGTGATGACGCCGATGTCTTTGCCGTCTTCGACGGCCAGCGCAGTCAGCTCGCGCAGGCCGCCCAGCAAAATCACCGCCAGCGCCGGACTCAGCGCCGGCAGATTCGCGCGGCGAAACCCGGGACTGCCGCTGAGTTCGATCAGCAGGTTCGACATCAGCTCCAGGCCGCGACGCTGGGCCGGCCGGGCCACCTCGCCCAGTGACGGCATGTCGCGAATCCAGCTCAGCGTGATGGCCGGGCGAGCCCGAATCTGGTCGACGTAGGCCTGTACCGCCTGGCGGATCTGGACCTGCCAATCGGCCTGGGGATCCACCTCGGCCCGGATTCGCAGCGCCAACTCCTCGTTGTCCACCAGCAGCAGTTCCAGGAAGCACTCTTCCTTGCTGGCGAAGTGGTCATAGAAGGTGCGTTTGGAGGTGCGGGCCGCGCGCACAATCTCGGCGACGGTGCTGGCCCGGTATCCGCGCTCGGCGATCGAATCGGCCAGCCCGTCGAGCAACCGGTGCCGGTAGGGGTCGGCAGCGTTGGCCGCCGGGGTATCGACTGCAGGCATTGTCATCGCCGCACCTCCCTGCGCGTGAGCCTTGCCACTCGTTGGTACTTCAGAGTACCGTGTCTCGCAAGCATTGGTACGCATCGGTACCAAATCTCATGTCGGGAGGCGTCGCATGACCCACACGATGGCCAACACGGCCGCGGACACCGTCGAAACCCCGGATTCACCGGCGATCAACTTGCCGCCCGGTGCGCGGGGGTTCAAGTTGATCGCGGGTGTGCTGTTCATCCTGTCCCGGCGCCGGGTGCTGCAACGCCTGACAGCTAAGTACGGTCCCGCCTTCACCGTCGAGGTCCCGCTGTTCGGGCCGACCGTCATCGTCACCGACCCCGACCTGGTCCGGCAGGTGATGCTGACCAACCCCGAAGATCTGGGCAACATCCAGCCCAACCTGTCTCGGGTACTCGGCTCGGGTTCGGTGTTCGCGCTCGACGGCGCGGCGCACCGGCGCCGGCGCAACTTGCTGAGCCCACCGTTCCACGGCAAGAGCGTGCGCGCCTACGAGCAGATCATCGTCGAGGAGACCCTGCGCGAGATCGCCGGCTGGCCAACCGGAAAGCCCTTCGAGACCTTCGGTCCGATGAACCGGATCACCCTGAACGTCATCCTGCGGACCATCTTCGGAGCCGAAGGCGCTGAGCTGGATCAGCTGCGGGCGCTCCTGCCCAAGTGGGTGACGCTGGGCGCTCGGCTGGCGGCCTTGCCGATTCCGATTCGCCGGTACGGTCGGTTCACCCCGTGGGGCCGACTGGAGACATGGCGTGCTCACTACGACGTCATCCTGGACAAGCTGATCGCCGATGTTCGAGCCGACCCTGATTTCGAGAACCGATCCGACGTGCTGACCCTGCTGCTGCGTAGCAACCACGAGGACGGTACGACCATGAACCGCCAGGAGATCGGCGACGAGCTGCTGACCCTGCTGGCTGCCGGCCATGAGACCACGGCATCGACCATGGCCTGGGTCTTCGAGCGACTGAGCCGCTACCCGCAACTGCTCGACGAACTGACCGCCGAAGCGGACGCAGGTGGAAACACGTTGCGGCGCGCCACGATTCGCGAAGTGCAGCGGGTGCGCACCGTGATCGACTTCTCCGGACGGCATGTCTACGCGCCCAGCATCCAGGTCGGAGAGTGGGTGATTCCGCGCGGCTACTCGGTGATCGTCGCAATCAACCAGGTCCACCAGAATGCCGCCGCGTTCGATGATTCACAGGGGTTCGACCCCAAGCGCTACATCAACGGCAGCCCGTCGGCGTTCGAGTGGATGCCGTACGGCGGTGGCACCCGGCGCTGCCCGGGCTCGACCTTCGCCAACCTGGAGATGGACGTGGTGTTGCGGACGGTGTTGGAGCGCTTGACCATCGAGCCCACCACAGCGCCCGGAGAGAAGTACCACTCCCGCGGCGTGGCCTTCACGCCCAAGAAGGGCGGTCGGATCACGGTGCGACGCCGGGACTGACCCCGGCTAGCGTTGCGGCTGCAGCTGCCAGTTCGGCCGGATGTAGTGGCAGGTGTAACCGCCCGGGAACCGCTCCAGGTAATCCTGATGCTCCGGTTCGGCCTCCCAGAAATCCCCGGCGGGGCTGACCTCGGTCACCACCTTGCCCGGCCAGCGGCCGGAGGCCTCCACGTCGGCGATGGTGTCCAGCGCGATCTGGCGCTGCTCGTCGTCGAGGTAGAAGATCGCCGAGCGGTAACTGGTGCCGACGTCATTGCCCTGTCGGTTAGGCGTGGTCGGATCGTGGATGGCGAAGAAGAACTCCAGCAGGCTGCGGTAGTCGGTCGCCGCGGGGTCGTAGGTGATCTCGATGGCTTCGGCATGGTTGCCGTGATTGCGGTAGGTGGCATTCGGGACATTGGGGTCGCCGGTGTAGCCGACCCGGGTGCTCACCACGCCGGGCTGCTTGCGGATCAGGTCCTGCATGCCCCAGAAGCAGCCGCCGGCCAGGATCGCTCTCTGGAAATTGGTCATGCCCCGATTATCCGCAGCTAGCCGTGGCCCGCCAGCGGATAGGAACGATAGCTGGTCAGCACGGCGCTCGGCTCCCGGTGCGGCGGCGCCTGCTCCGTCAACTCGGGGAACCGGTCGAACAGGGCGAGTAGTCCCAACCGGATCTGCATGCGGGCCAACGGCGCGCCCAGGCAGACATGCGGACCGAACCCGAATCCCAGGTGGCCGGTCTGCGACCGGGCCAGGTCGAGGCGGTCGGGGTCGGGGAATACCGCCGGGTCCCGGTTGGCGGCCGCCAACCCGAGCAGGATCGGGGCACCGGTGTCGATCACGGTGTTCTTCCCGTCACCGACTTCGATCGGGGCGCTGGCCACCCGGGAGATCATCAGGGCCGGGCTGATCATCCGGACCAGTTCGTCAACGGCATGCGGGGAGTCGGCCAGCAGGCCGCGTTGCCCGCGCTGCTCGATCAGCAATGCGGCCGCTCCGGTCAGCACGGCCGTGGTGGTGTCGTGCCCGGCCGACAGTAAGAAGATGGCGTTGTGCAGCAGCTCGTCGTCCGACACCGGCAGTCCGCTGGTGGCCACCACCGACAGCAGGTCATGGCCGGGATCGGCGCGGCGTAGCACCAGCAGATCGGCGAGCAGAGCCTTCATTCCCGCGGCGGCTTCGTCCGCGGCAGCGAACGCGGTCCGAGATGCTGCCGGTTCCAAAGCCCCGATCAGCGCCATCGACCAGGTCGCCAGGTTGTCCAGTTCGCTGTCGGGCACCCCCAGCAGCGTGGCGATCGCCCCCAGCGGCAATGGCTTGGCGAACTCGGCCACCAGGTCGAAGCCTGCTGGGTCCAGTCCCGCCGCCAAAGACCGGGCCCGGGAAGCGACTTCGGCCTCGAAGGAGGCCAGTGCCCGCGGCGTGAACGCCCGCGACAGCGGGGCCCGCAGCCGGCGGTGATCATCACCGGAGCGGTAGAACAGGTTATGTTCCACGTGGGTCAGATACGGGCGGCCCGGATCTAGCTTGTTGCGGTACAGGTTTCGCCGATCGGTGCTGACCCGCTCGTCGCGCAGCATCGCCAGCACGTCGGCGTAGCGGGTCAGCACCCACAGCCCCTGGCTGTTGCGGTGCACCGGCTCGGCTTCGGCGAACCGCCGCTGATACGTCAACGGATCGACGTGCAGCTCCGGGTCGCGGAAGTCGAAGTCGAGCGTGCCCATCAGGTGCGTTCAGCGATCCAGGACGCCACCAGATCCGCGCAGATCGTGCGGCTGTCCGTCGGCTGCTCCAGGTAGTGGTCGCCGGGGATGAAATGCAGCTGCTTGTCGGTACTGGCCAGCGAGTCGTGGATATGGTGCGCATCGCTGGGGAAGACACCGGTGTCCGCGGTGCCCTGGATCACCAACGAGGGCAACGTGATCCGGCCCAGGTGCGGTGCGCCCTGACAGAACGACGTCTGCAGGCTCCACATGGACAACCAGGTCCGCAGCGTGCAGTGCGCGGCGATGTTGTACGGCGCACGGTTGGCGCGCCGCGGATCACCCAGGTAGCACGAGTTCAGCGGACGGTCCGACGGGTCGAGCGACGCGTCGAGGTAGCGCGGGTCGGCCCACACCCGGTGTACTGAGAAGGAGCGGTCGTAGGTGCCGCCGGCCTTGAGCCGCTTCAGTTCTGCCTGCGCCCACGCGGTGATCCGGTCATTGCGGTCGCGCTGGGCCTGGCGGTAGCGGGCGATGAATTCCGGGGTGTAGGGCGGCGTGTTCTGCTCGGCGTACATGTCCAGAGTCGGGTCACACGACAGCGGGTCGGTCTCGTCGGTCACCGATGGGTCGATCCACGCGGTCAGTACCTCAGGGCGCCCGGCGTGGGCCTGGGTGGACACGTAGAGGTCGCCGGGCGGCAGCGCATTGACCGCATCAGGCACCGGGCCTCCGCCGACTCCTGTGATGTGCGGGTCCACGGACTGAGACTGGTAGGCGGCCATCAGGGATCCACCGCCCGAGTTGCCGAGTAAGACGATCGTCTCGACGCCGGCTTGTTCGCGCAGCCACTGCACGCCGGCGGCGATATCGAGCAGTGCGTGCTCAAGCAGGAACAACGACTCGCCGCTGCGGTACCGGGTGTTCCAACCCAAGAAGCCGTAGCCGCGTTCGGCAATGAGCGGCGCCAGGTAGTGCTCGGCGAAGTCCACGTTGTAGTGGCTGGCGATCACCGCCACCTTCGGCTTAACGCCGGCTGGAGTCCAATACAGCCCCTGGGCCGGGTGATAACCGGCGGGGTTCACGCCCGCCGATGCCGAAGTGAGCGAAACGAATTCGCGGGTTACTGCCACTGCGTTACTCCTTTGATCATGAATCTTGATCGCGCCAGCTCACTGAGCGATACCAGGTGTCAGTGAGCGTCTTGATTGCTGCTTCTTCGTCGAGTTCGCGGCCGGCGACATCGCCGCCTGCCACCAGCCAGACATAGGTGAAGTGGTTGAGCATGGCGACGATGGCCGACCCGACCAGTTCCGGGTCGGCGTCGGTCGCATAGCCCTTGCGCTGCGCCATTCGCACCGTCTGTGCCACCCAGTCGATGGCGTCGGCGCACATCTCTCGCCAGCGCTGGGCGAACGCGTCGTCAATCATCGCCAGCTGGAACACCCCGACCATGACCCCGAGGTGTTCGCGGTAGGTGTCCCAGTGCGCGCGCACCGATTCTTGGATGATCGCGTGCAGATCCTGGCCCGGGTGCAAGGCCTGCACCGCACGGCTGCGGGCCATCGCCCGAAAGTCCTCGGCCAGCGACGCGAGCAATTCTTCCTTGGATCCGAAGTAGTGGTAGAACGACGCCGGCGAGCGTTTGGCGGCAGAGGTGATGTCGGTGATCGTCGTCTTGAAAAAACCCTTGCGGGCGATCACCTCCCGGGCCGCCCGTTCCAGGCGAGCCTGGGTGTCGCGGCCCCGGATGGTGGGGCGGGCGGCCGACCCGTCCGCGGCCTCGCCGTCCATGGGTGTCACGCCGGTTCCGTCTGCTCTAGGTCGGCGACCAGCTCGGCCAGTCGGCGTTCGCCCTCGGGCGTCTGGCCGCCTGCGGCTAGGAAACGTTGCATCTTCGGCAGCGCCGCACCGCGGGCCAGCATCCGGGCGAACGCGGAGCGCTCCACGGCTAGCCCCGCGGCGACGTCCGGGGCGGCCAGGGTGGCCTTGACGTCGGCGATGTCGGCCAGGGGTACCGAGGCGATGCGCTGCACCAGCCGGTCCAGGAAGGGACCGACGGCGTCCGCGTCCAACGCCCGGTTGACCAGTCCGTAGCGCTCGGCGAGGCCCGCATCGAGGTCGTCGTGGCCGAGGATGACCTCCAGCGCCCGACCCCGCCCCAGCAGCTGAAGCAGGTGCTGCGGACCCGAGCCGGCCGGGATGACCCCGATTCCGGTCTCGACCTGGTTAAAGAGCGCCCGGCCGGTGACCGCAAACCGCAGGTCGAGGTTGACCAGTAGTTCCATCCCACCGCCGGCGACCCGCCCGGCGACCACCCCGATGGTGACCTGGTCCAGCGCCCGGAAGGCACCGACCAGATCCTGGAAGGAACCGCAGGCGGCCTCGGTGTTCTCGACCGAGGCAGCCAGCAGCGCGAGATCGACATGGGCGATGAAGAACTCGGGGTTGGCGCTTTCCAGAACCACCACCCGGATGTCGCGGCCGGCGGGTGACCGTAGCCAATTCACCAGTCGCCACAGGTCACCCATCATGGTGGCGTCCATCAGGTTGATCTCGCCGTGGCTGATGCACACCCGGGCCACCGGTCCGTCGTCGGTGACGGTGAGCGACGTCAGCGAATCGAGCGCCATGCTCGGCCGGCTCAGCCGAGCTGGGTGGTGGTCGTCTTCGACGTGACCACCTTGGGGTCAGCGGCCCGCTCGGTGCTGTTCAGCAACTTGTGTGCCTGCTCCGGGTCGGGTTCGAACCCGGGGGTGTCGCGGCACAGCTCGATCATGATGCCGTTGGGGTCCAGGTAGTACAGCGAGTGGCACCAGCCGTGGTCGACGTCCATCAGTGCCTTGATGCCGGCGGCGTCCATCCGCGCCCGGACTTCGTTCTGCTTCTCTTCGGTGGCCCGGAACGCGAAGTGGTTCACCCAGACCGGCAGTCCGTTCGGGCGTGACAACGAGCTGGACCAGTCGGGCTTCTCCCCGACGCCGTGCAGGTCGAAGAACGCGATGCACGAGCCGTCACCGAGGTCGTAGAAGACATGCCGGAAGAAGCCTTCTTGCAGGTGCTCGACTTCGGTGTGCACCAGCGGCAATCCCAGCAGGTCTTCGTAGAAGTGGTTCGTGGCCTCCAGGTCGGCGCAGGCGTACGCGGCGTGGTGCAGGCCGACGGTGGGCTTGGGGGACGTCACTGGCTGCCGAACCTCCTCACGGCCCGCGGTGGGCCGACGGCGTCACCGTAGCACTGTCTCGAATATAAACCCAGATTCGATTCTGGCCGCGGACCCTCGACAACCTCGCTAGAACGTGTTCTAGTTCTTGGCATGACGAAACCGCAGTTCAGCCGCGCAGAACTCGCGGCCGCATTCGATGTGTTCGAGCAGACCGTCGCTCGCGCCGCCGAGACCCAGGACTGGGATGCCTGGGTAGCGCACTACACCCCCGACGTCGAGTACGTCGAGCACGCGATGGGCACCATGCACGGCCGCGACGAGGTGCGCAGCTGGATCCGCAAGACCATGTCGACCTTCCCGGGCAGCTACATGACCGAGTTCCCGGCCCTGTGGACCGTCATCGACGAGGACGGCGGGCGCATCATCTGCGAACTGGACAACCCCATGCGCGACCCCGGCGACGGCACCATCATCAGCGCCACCAACATCTCGATCGTCACCTATGCAGGCGACGGCCTATGGTCCCGCCAAGAGGACATCTACAACCCGCTGCGCTTCGTCGCCGCGAGCATGAAATGGTGCCGCAAAGCCCAGGAACTCGGCACCCTAGACGACGAAGCGGCCGCCTGGATGAAGCAGTTCGGAGGAAACGCATGAGCCGCAAGCCCAAGCTTGTCATCGGAGCCAACGGGTTCCTGGGATCGCACGTCACCCGCCTGCTCGTCGACGCCGGAGAAGACGTACGGGTGATGGTGCGCCCGAGCGCCAACACCATCGCCATCGACCACCTCGACGTCACGCGGTTCCACGGCGACATCTTCGATTCGGCCACCCTGGCCGAGGCGATGGCCGGCTGCGACGACGTCTACTACTGCGTCGTGGACACCCGCGCCTGGCTGCGCGACCCGAGCCCGCTGTTCCGCACCAACGTCGAGGGCACCCGCAATGTTCTGGCCGTTGCCAAAGAAGCCGACCTGCGCAGATTCGTGTTCACCAGTAGTTACGCCGCTGTCGGTCGGCGCCGCGGTCACGTCGCCAACGAGGACGACATCATCAACCCGCGCGGGCTGACGCCCTACGTCCAGTCCCGGGTGCAGGCCGAAGAGCTGGTGCTGCGCAGCGCCGAAGCCGGCCTGCCGGCGGTCGCGATGTGCGTGTCTACCACCTACGGAGACGGCGACTGGGGTCGGACCCCGCACGGAGCGTTCATCGCGGGAGCGGCGTTCGGCAAGCTGCCGTTCCTGATGAAGGGGATCGAGCTGGAAGTGGTCGGGGTCGACGACGCCGCCCGCGCGATGATCCTGGCCGCCGAGCGTGGACGCAACGGCCAGCGCTACCTGATCTCCGAGCGGTTGATCCAGCTTGAGGACGTGGTCAAGATCGCGGCCGACGAAGCGGGAATGCCGGCGCCGTCGCGTTCGATCTCGGTGCCGGCGCTGTATGCGCTGGGCGCACTCGGCAGCCTGCGGGCGAGCCTGACCGGTAAGGATGCCGAGCTGAGCCTGAAGTCGGTGCAGATGATGCGTGCCGAAGCCCCGGTCGATCACAGCAAAGCGGTGCGCGAGCTCGGCTGGCAGCCCCGACCGGTTGAGGAATCGATTCGGGAGGCGGCGCGTTTCTGGATGAAACTGCGCAACGCCAAGAAGCGAGGTTCGCCGGCATGACACACGGAAATTCAGGCAGACGACCGGTACACATCCCGACTGACGAATACCCGATCACCGTGACCCCGACCGGGCGGCAGGTCACCGTGCGGATCGGCGGCGAGATCATCGCCGACAGCGCCAACGCGCTCACCCTGCAGGAATCGAATCACCCTGCAGTGCAGTACATTCCGCTGTCCGATGTCAAGACCGATCTGCTGACTCGCACCCAGACCACCAGCTATTGTCCGTTCAAGGGCGATGCCGCCTATTACAGCGTCACCACCGCGGCCGGCCAGACGATCGCCGACGCGATCTGGACCTACGAGCAGCCGTTTGCGGCGGTTGCGCCGATCGCCGGGTACGTCGCGTTCTACCCCGACAAAGCCGACATCAGCGTCGCTGAAGCGTAAGTCGCGCCAGAGGTTCCTAGAGCCCCAACAGTTGCCCGGCGAACCGGGTGTCGGTGTACTCCCGCACCGAGACGATCCGGCCGTCTCGGGTGTCGACGATGTACGCCAGCGGGCTGTCATAGTGCGAACCGTCGGCGGCGTGACAGTCGCCCAGCGCTTCGATCACCACGGTCTCGTGTTCGTTGATGCACCGCACCAGCTCCAGGTTGATCCGCAAGCCGAGTCGACGCTGTTCGACTTCCAGGCGCAACTCGTCTTTGTCGACGGCCTGGCGGGTCAGGATGCTCCACCAGGTGAAGTCGTCACTGACCAGCGCAAAAATATCGTCCAGGTCGTCGTCGCCGCAGATGCCCTGGAGAAACATCCACGCCAATTCCGCCTGCGGATCATCGAACGGGGTGGCCATTTCTCCATCGTGACCGGGCGGCGGGGAGCGGTCAACGAGGACAAGCGATCCTTATGATCGCGTCATCAGTAATTCGCTTTCTCGCACCGTCACCTTTCCCGGCACGGCCAGCCCCGCGCTCACGCTGGGCCCACTGCGCCGCGGCCCGGGCGACCCATGCCTACAGGTGGTAGGTGGGGCCATCTGGCGAACCAGCCTGATGCCCAGCGGGCCGGTGACGGCGCGCATCGTCCAGGCCGCGCCCGATGCGGTGGATTGCGCGGCCTGGGGCGCCGGCGCCGCGGAGTTCCTTGACGGCGCACCGGGCTTGTTGGGCGTCCACGACGACGCGGCCGGCTTCGCCCCGACCGATGCGACGGTGATCGCTGCCTACCGGCGCGTGCCGCACCTACGGCTGGGGCGCACCGACCGGGTGCTCGAGGCGCTCATCCCGGCCGTGCTTGAGCAGCGGGTGCCGGGTGCTGATGCCTTTCGGGCCTGGCGCCTGCTGGTCACCGAGTTCGGCTCGCCGGCTCCCGGTCCGGCGCCGTCCCGAATGCGGGTGCCGCCGTCGGCGCAGACGTGGCGGACCATCCCGTCCTGGAAGTTCCATCGTGCCAACGTCGATGGCGGGCGGGCGCGCACCATCGTCGGTTGCGCTGGGCGAGCCGATGCCTTGGAACGGCTGGTTTCCCGCCCGGCAGCGGAGGCGCGGGCGGCGCTGATGTCGCTGCCCGGCGTCGGCGAGTGGACCGCGGCCGAGACCGCGCAGCGAGCGTTCGGTGATGCCGACGCTTTATCGGTCGGGGACTACCACCTTGCGACGATGATCGGCCGCACGCTGCTGGGCTTGCCGCTCGATGAGGTGTTCACCGACGAAGCCATGGTCGAACTGATGGAGCCGATGCGGCCGCACCGGCACCGCGTGGTTCGGTTGCTGATCGACAGTGGGCTCGCTGTCAGCAAACGGCGCGGGCCCCGTCTGGCCCTGCAGCGGATCAGCTCGCTGTAGACGACGTGCCGGGCGGGTCGTCGGCAGCTGTGGCAAACCTCCCGGAGTCGAGCGCGTCGAGCAATTGGGCGGCGATCCACTCGAACGTGGAGGCGTCGCGCGGCAGCAGCGCCTGCTCGTAGCCGATCAGCAGATAGATCGCCCAGTTTGCGAACAGCTGCGCCTGGCGTTTGTCGCGGAGGACTTCCTGCGCCGATTCGAAGAGGATGTCGAAGCGTTGCTGATCCACTTCGGCCTGCACCGCGTGAACTCGGGTGTCCGCCGAGCTCCAGGCGCGGATCGCGGCTTCGGCCCCGTGGGGCAGGGTCAGGCCGATCTGAATCAGGCTGTCGAGGCGCTGCCGCGGGTCGGGTATCGCGCGTACGAATTCCACGTGCTGGAGGGTGCGCTCGTCCAGCCAGTGTTGAACCAGGTCACGGGTATAAACCGGCCAGCTGGTGAAGTAGTGGTAGAACGAGCCCGTCGTCACGCCGAGCCGGTTGCAGACTTCGGCGAGCTTGAGGCCGCCGTAGCCTAAGTCGGACAGCACTTCGAAACCGGTCTCGAAGTACGCCTGTTGAGAGAGAACCGCGGCCATAAGTCGACTTTAGTTCGCTGGACGCAGTTGGCATACAGCGCAGCTGAGTCTTAAGTGAATATTCGTAATTTCGATTTTTCTGGGGTTGCACGCTATGCCGTGCCACACTTGCTTAGTGCGGGATGCGGTTTTTCGCAGGGTGGGGCGCCCCCGCGGGGCGCGCTCCGGCGTGACCAGGGAACGCATCGTGACGGCCGCCAGCGGCGTCTTCGGCGAATTCGGCTACCACGCTACGACGTTTCAGGCGATAGCGGAGCGGGCACAGCTGACCCGCCCGGCGATCAACCACTATTTTCCAAGCAAGAAGCTGCTCTATCAGGCAGTTCTGACGCAGGCCGAGACCCTGTTCGCGCACGCCGTCGACCAGGCGCGCTCCGAGCCCACCCTGGTCGGACAATTGTCTTCGGTCATCGTGAGCTTCACCCAACTCGGCGAAGATGACCGCACGGTGGCGGCGTTTGCCGTCACCGCGGTGGTGGACGCTCAGCGCGACCCGGTGTTGAAGTCGTTGGTCGGCGACATCCAGGGCCCGCCGCGGGCGTTTCTGACCCAGGCGCTCACCGAAGCCATCAACCGCGGAGAATTGGTCGCGACCTTGAGTATGGGTGAGCTGACCGAGATGCTGTTGGCCGTGTTGTGGGGCATCGCGTTCTATGTGTCACTGGTTGGCAATCAGGCGGCAGCTGCCGGGGTGGTCGCCACACTGCAGGCGCTGTTGACCCAGGAACTCTGGCAGTTGCGTCAGCCAGCCGACGGATAAAGTTAATAGCCCGGCTAACTTTCATCGGTAGTATCGCGTGCGACAGCGGCCGCGACCAAGCGAGGTAAACCGATGAGCGCACTCCGTACCCACGACGACACCTGGGATATCGCCACCAGTGTCGGCTCGACAGCTGTGATGGTGGCCGCCGCCCGCGCATCCGAAACGGCCAGCGCCGACCCGCTGATCAACGACCCGTACGCCAAACTCCTGGTCGCCGGTGCCGGTACCGGGATCTGGGAGATGCTGCTGGACGACACGTTGGTAGACAAGGTGGAGGCCATCGACGCCGAGGTCGCTGCCGTCTATCACCACATGCGCAGCTACCAGGCGGTCCGCACCCACTTCTTCGACGCCTTCTTCGCCGACGCCGTCGCCGCCGGCATCCGCCAGGTGGTGATCCTGGCGTCCGGGCTGGACTCGCGCGCCTACCGGCTGGACTGGCCGACCGGCACCACCGTCTATGAGATCGACCAGCCGAAGGTCTTGGCCTACAAGGAGCAGACCCTGACGGCCAACGACGTGACGCCGGCGGCCGAGCGCCGCACCGTGCCCATCGATCTGCGGCAGGACTGGCCCGCCGCATTGACTGCCGCCGGCTTCGACCCCGCGGCCCCGACCGCATGGCTGGCCGAGGGACTGTTGATGTACCTGCCCGCCGAGGGTCAGGACCGGCTGTTCGAGCAAATCACCGAGCTCAGCGCTTCGGGGAGCCGGATCGCGGCGGAGACCGCGGGCAACCACCGCTCCGACGAGCGGCGCCAGCAGATGGCGGAGCGATTCAAGAAGATCGCCGAGACGGTAGGCCTGACGCAGAGCCTCGACATCCAGGATCTGATTTACCAGGACGAGGACCGCGCGTCGGTGCGGGGATGGCTCGACGAGCACGGCTGGCGGGCCGCCTCGCAGCCCTCGACCGCGGAGATGCGCCGGTTGAACCGCTGGGTGGACGTGTCGGTGACGGACGACGCCGACGCGTTCTCGGAGTTCGTCACCGCAGTGCGCCGCTGACTCGGCATACCCGACCCGACATAGCGGACGCGATTCATCCCCCGTATACAGAGAAGGCCTGGAAGTTGGCGCTAGGCCTTCTCTGGGCCTGTTCTAGCGTGGCGATCGAATCGAGGAAGGAAACTGATGTCCGGAGTGCAGGATCGTGTTGTCGTCGTCACCGGAGCCGGTGGTGGGTTGGGCCGCGAATACGCCCTGACCTTGGCCCGCGAGGGGGCCTGTGTGGTGGTCAACGATCTCGGTGGTGCCCGCGACGGCACCGGTGCCGGGCACAACATGGCCGACCAGGTAGTCGCTGAGATCAAAGAGGCCGGCGGCCGGGCCGTCGCCAACTACGACAGCGTCGCCGACGCCGAGGGCGCGGCCAACATCATCAAGACTGCGATCGACGAGTTCGGGAAGGTCGACGGCGTCGTCAGCAACGCCGGCATCCTGCGTGACGGCACCTTCCACAAGATGACGTCGGAGAACTGGGACGCCGTGCTTCAGGTGCACCTCTACGGCGGATACAACGTGGTGCGCGCGGCGTGGCCGCACTTCCGCGAGCAGAGCTACGGCCGCGTGGTCGTCGCCACCTCCACCAGCGGACTGTTCGGCAACTTCGGGCAGGCCAACTACGGCGCGGCCAAGCTCGGCCTGGTCGGCATGATCAACACGCTGGCCATCGAGGGCGCGAAGTACAACATCAAGGCCAACGCGATCGCGCCCATCGCGGCAACCCGGATGACCGAGGACATCCTGCCGCCGGAGGTGCTGGCCAAGCTCAAGCCCGAGTACGTCGCACCGGTGGTGGCCTACCTGTGCACCGAAGAGGTCGCAGAGACCGGCTCGGTGTTCATCGCCGGCGGCGGCAAGGTACAGCGGACCGCACTGTTCGAGAACGCCGGCGCCACCTTCGAGAACCCGCCGTCGGTCGACGAGATCGCGGCGCAGTGGTCGACGATCGCCGACCTGTCGGCGGCCAAGGCGGCCAGTTTCTCGCTGTAACAGTCAGATTCGGGACGTGGCGCGCTGCTTTTAGCCGAGCAGCGCGCCACGCAGCCTGTCGACGTCGGCGTCGGTGACCTCGGCGGCCCGCAGGAACCCGTCGAGCGAGCCGAAGTTCTCCTCGATCGAGCGTTCGGCAGCATCCAGATAGTCAGCGCGCACACCGAGCACTTCGTCGGACAGGCGCGCTTCGGTGAAGGTCAGCACCTCGGGGGTGATCTCGGCCTCGGGCCGTGACCGGATCATTTCCATGATGCGGTCACGCAGCACCGGCACCGCGGTGTTGCTGCGCAGGTAGTCCTCGATGACGGCGTCGCGGTCCACCCCGGCCGCCCGCAGCACCACTGCGACGACGAATCCGGTGCGGTCCTTACCGGCGAAGCAGTGCGCCAGGACCGGCCGGCCCTCGGCTAGCAGTGACACCACCCGCTGCACCGCCCGGCGGGACCCGGCGAGGGTGGGGAAGCGCTCGTACTCCTCAAGCATGTAGCGGGCGGCGACGTCGGCGGCGGAATCCTCGTCGGGCTTCTCGGCCATCATGTTGCGGAACGCGTCCTCGTGCGGAGCCGAGCTGTCCGGTGATTGGTCGCCGGCCAGATCCGGGAAGGGCAGCAGGTGGATGCCGACACCGGCGGGCACCAGCCCCGGTCCGCGGCGCGTCACCTCGCGCGGTGACCGCAGATCGGCTACGTCGGACACCCCGAGTCGCAGCAATTCTTCGCGGCCCCGATCTTCGAGGCGACTCAGTTCGCTGGAGCGGAACAGGCGGCCGGGGCGCAACGCGCCGGTGGTCTCGGAGACGTCGCGAAAATTCCACGCCCCGGGCAGATTCGGCTGGGAGGTCACCCGGCCACGATAGGACACCATGCTGGTGGCTTGGCCGATCAGACGTGAAACGGCCCCCGATCCGGGCGGATCAGGGGCCGTCAATCAGGTTCGCTGTAGCGGTTTAGACCGGCGGGTAGTTCTGCGGGGGATAGCCGCCACCGCTTTCGACGCCACGAATGCCCCAAGTCAGGTACTTGAAGAAGAACTCGGCCTCGTCGCTCAGCTCGTAATCCGGATTCGGATCGTAACCGTAACCAGGACCCATGTCGTCAACCCCTTAGCTTGGATTTCCACCAGTTTAGTCGGCCCGTCAACGCTGCAACAGCGGACTGCCTAGAATCCTTCCAACCAGTTGATTGACACGCCGATGACACCGGCCTGGCCGAAGAGTGAGTGGACATGGCAAACGGCAAGGCTACGCCGGGGGGATCTTCCCAGGCCCCATCTCGTCGCGAGGAGCTGCTCGCGGTCGCTACCAAGTTGTTCGCGGCCCGCGGCTACCACGGCACCCGCATGGACGACGTCGCTGACGTGGTGGGGCTGAACAAGGCGACGGTCTATCACTACTACGCCAGCAAGTCATTGATCCTCTATGACATTTACCAGCAGGCCGCGGAACGAACGCTGGCGGCCGTCCACGACGACCCGTCGTGGACCGCGCGCGAGGCGTTGTACCAGTACACCGTGCGTCTGCTCGACCAGATCGCGGTTAATCCCGAGGGCGCGGCGGTCTACTTCCAGGAGCAGCCCTACATCACCGAGTGGTTCACCGAGGAGCAGGTGGCCGAGATCCGGGAGAAGGAAGCCCAGGTCTACGAGCACGTGCATGGCCTGATCGACCGCGGTATCGCCAGCGGGGAGTTCTATCCGTGCGACTCGCACGTGCTGGCGCTGGGCTACATCGGTATGACGCTGGGGGCTTACCGCTGGTTGCGGCCCAGCGGCCGGCGTAGCGCCAAGGAGATCGCCGCGGAGTTCAGTACGGCGCTGCTGCGGGGGCTGATCCGCGACGAGACGATCCGGGTCGAATCCCCGCTGGGTGTGTAGAACCGTGGGATCGCACTAAGGCGGAGGCCTATCGCGTCGGGCGAGGTTGTAGGCGCGTTCGGCCTCGATGCACCGGAGCCGGTCTTGGATTCGGGTGTTCTTGCGTGTGGGCATCATCAGGGTGCGGTCGCCGGTTGATGTCGGTGGTGACGGTGATGACGGTGGTGCGGTGGTGGCTAGGCACAGGGCGGGGAATAGCAGCATGCTGCCGGGCCGTGTGGTGTAGGTGTGGCCGGTGGGGCTGGTCCATTCGATGGTGCCGTTGGGGTGCTGACGGTCGGTCCAGCCCCCGCGGCCGGTCCAGAAGGTCTTGAGTAGGTGGTGTTTTCGGCAGAGGCAGCGCAGGTTGGCTGGGTGGGTGACTCCACACGGGTGGGCCACGGCGTGGTCGATGTCGCAGTAGGTGGCGGGCTGGTCGCAGCCGGGGAATCGGCAGGTGAGGTCGCGGGCCCGGACGAAGGCGGCCAACGCTGTCGAGGGCCGGTAGTGCGGTTCGGCCGGCAGGTCGGCCGGCTGCCGCAGCGGTTTGACGGTGGCGCCGTTGTTGACGAGCTGGGCCAGCAGCGGTGCGGGCACCGTACCGCCGCCGATGATCTGCCCGGAGGGCGCCGGGGGTGTCGAGGGTTTGCCAGCGGGGATGGTTGACGGCTCTTGGCCATTCCCGAATCGCGGATCGGCTTCGGTGTTCAGTGTGGTTTGGTCGGCGAGGACGTAGACGGTGACGTTGGCCGCGCGGGCGTCGTCTGCCCCGGCGGCGGGGCAGTCGGAGTTGCCGCAGGCGCAGGCTAGGGACTCGGCTCCGTTGGCCAGGGCGCCGAGGGCATCGGCGCGGCGTTGGGCCAGGGTGCGGGGATCGTCGTGGCAGACGGTGCGGGCCAGTTGGGTCAGGCGCCGTTCGAGTGCGGTGGCATCGGTGGCAAACAGTCGGCCCCACAGGCCGGTGGTGCCGTTTTCGCTGTTGCGGGTGTCGACGACAATTTCGCGGCCGCGGGCGTCGCGCTCCTGGCGCCGGACGGCGTCGGGGTCGTACCGGTCGATCAGGGCGTCGATGGCCGCCGCGGTCTTGGCCGCCGACAGGGGCCCCAGGCCGGTGGCGATCGCGGCGAGTTCGGTGTCGACGGCGTTCAGCAGGTACGGGTTGGTGATCAACGTGGTGCGCCAGACGATCGTGGCCACCAGCCGGCTGTTGATCGCTCCGTCGAGAAACAGTGCGGCCACCTTCGGTAGCCGTTCCCGCAGCGCCGTGGCCAGATACATCTGCGATGAGGCCATCCCGTGGCTGATCTGCTCGGCAGCGCCGACCTCGCAGGCCGCGGCGTCCCAGTAATCGCAGGACCAGCGCGACCGGTTCACCGCATCGGACCCGCGGGTACGCCGAGCCACCAACTCGCCGATCGCCGCCAGGCGGCGCGCCGAGGCCGCGGCCTCCACCCGGGCCCACTCCGAGATGGCCGCCACCAGGGCCTTGTCGTCGGCCTCCGCCAACGACTCTGGCCCCAGCCCGCCGGTCTCGAACATACGTGCGATTTTATCGAGGGGGTCTGACAAGTTGGTGCCGCGCGCTCAGGCCCCCGCGGTCTTGAGGGTGCGGTCCAGGAACTCCAGCTGATCCGCGACAACCCGCTCGAAGGCGTCGCCGACGTAGATGTCGAAGTGGCCTTCGGGATATCTCTTGACGGTGCCGCGGGGCGCCTTGGTGGCGTAGCGCAGGGTCGGGCCCGGTGGGGCGACCGAGTCGGTGTCGCAGACGCAGAACAGAATCGGGCAGCTCACCTTGGCCGCCAGCCGGCCCGGCCGGTAGGCCAGGATCTTCATCCCGATCCGGGCGGCGACCTCATTGCGCAGGTTCTGCCCCTGCGGAACCAGCTTCAGGTAGCCCGGGTACGAGTCGGGCGTACTCATCAGCGCGACCTCTCCGGGACGACCGGCGGTCGCCACCAGCACCGGCGGGTTGCCGAGCCGGGCCGAAGCCAGATCCCGCAACGCCAACAGGCTGATCCGCGCGATCGTCAACGGCGGAATGGTGCGCGCCGAGGCGATCCCGTCGGTGAATGGGCATTGCGCCACCACCGCCGCCACCCGCAGGCGCGCCGCGGTGGCGATCACGTGGCCGCCACCGAACGACGTGCCCCACAGGCCGATCCGGTTGCGGTCGACACCGGCCAGGGTGTGCGCGAAGTCGACCGCGGCGGACCAGTCCGCCAGCTGCATGCCCACATCGAGCAGCTGGCGGGGAGCACCGTCGCTGTCGCCGAAGTTGCGGTAGTCGAACACCAGACAGGCGTATCCGGCCGCAGCGAACCGCTCGGCGTAGGCGTCGAGCCGCATGGTGCGCACCGCGCCCAGACCGTGTGCCATCACCAGCAGCGGCACACCGTCGGGTCCGGCGTTGTCGGGGCGGTAGAGCCAGGCGCTGATACGGTCCGCGCCCGATCGAAACGAGACATCTTCGCGGATAGCCATGCCTAAAGGTAGCCCCGCGTGTGGTAAACCGGCTTCGTGACCGGGGCGGTGACTCAAAGCCAGTTTCGGAGCCTTTTGCAGAGCCTGGCGGAGGCGGTGGGCCCCGCCTATGTCACGGACGACCCCGACGTGTTGGCCGGCCGCGGTGTCGATTACACCCGCCGTTACCGGGGCCGGGCGAGTGCGTTGGTGCGTCCCGGGTCGCCCGAGGAAGTCGCCGCGGTGCTGCGGCTCTGCCGTGACGCCGGCGCACACGTCACGATCCAGGGTGGGTGTACCTCGCTGGTGGCCGGCACCGTCCCCGAGAACGACGACGTGCTGCTGTCCACCGAGCGGCTCAACGTCGTCGGTGAGGTCGACGTCGTCGAGCGCCGCGTGACCGTGGGGGCAGGTGCGACGCTGGCGGCGGTCCAGCGGGCGGCGGCCGATGCCGGGCTGATCTTCGGGGTCGATCTGACCGCCCGGGATACCGCGACAGTGGGTGGAATGGCCTCGACCAACGCCGGCGGGCTGCACACCGTGCATTACGGCAACATGGGCGAGCAGGTGCTTGGCCTGCAGGTGGCGCTGCCGGATGGTACGTCGGTGCATCGGCACAGCTCGGTGCGCACCGACAACACCGGCTACGACCTGCCGGCACTGTTCGTCGGGGCCGAAGGCACCCTGGGCGTCATCACCGCGCTGGACCTGCGGCTGCATCCCGTCCCGGCGCACCGGGTGACGGCGGTCTGCGGCTTCGCGGGCCTCGACGCACTGGTCGAGGCGGCCCGCGTCTTTCGCGACATGGACGGCATCGCAGCGCTGGAATTGATCGACGCGCGCGTCGCTGCGCTGACCGGCGAGCGGCTCGGGATCGGCGCCCCGGTGCGCGGTGACTGGCTGCTGCTGGTGGAACTGACCGGCGACATCGACCAGACCGACCGCCTCGCCGAACTGCTGGCGCAGGTGCGGTGCTGCGACGAACCGGCGGTGGGTGTGGACCCTGCGACCCAGCAGCGGCTCTGGCGGGTGCGCGAGGCGATCGCCGACGTGTTGGGTGCCTTCGGGCCGCCGGTGAAGTTCGACGTGTCCCTGCCCCTGGCGGCGGTCGCCGGATTCGCCGCGGCGGCGAGCACGGTGGTGCAAGCGCATGCACCGGAGGCGCTTCCGGTGCTGTTCGGCCATATCGGTGAGGGCAACCTGCACTTCAACGTGCTGCGTTGCTCAGCATCGGCCGAGGCGGGCCTGTACGCGGCGATAATGACGCTCATCGCCGACTGCGGCGGCAACGTCAGTTCCGAACACGGGGTGGGCAGCCGCAAGCGGGCCTACCTGGCGATGTCGCGCGGGCCGGACGACATCGCCGCGATGCGGACGATCAAGGCCGCCTTCGATCCGACCGGCTATCTCAATGCCGCAGTGCTCTTCGACTGAGCCGATGGCGACGACCCGCCGCGCCCGGCTCCGCAGGCTCCGCCGACCTTGCGATCGCCGCTAGCGGTGCTTGATGCCGACGGCCTGACGCAACTGGGCCAGGAACTGCTCGGAGTCGTCGCTGCGAATGATGTAGTGCGAGATGGCAATCCGGATCGCGGCGGCCGCCTTCACCGGGGCATCCGGCCCGGTCAGCATCCGCTGCAGGCCCTCGCGCATCGGCACGATGATGCGGGAGAAGTCGGCGAGCACGTGCTTGGGCTCGATGTCGATCATTCGCACACCCGTGTACGAGTGCTGGTAGTCGACGATGAAACGCAGTGCGGCGTCGAGCTTTTCGGTGCCCTTGAGTCCTTCGGTGGCGCGGGCGATCCCGCTGTCGAAGATGTGCCGCTCGTACCGGGAGAACGCCGAGATCAGCTCTTCCTTCGACGGGAACCATCGATACAGGGTGGGGCGGGAGACCCCGGCCTGGGAGGCCACCTCGGACAGGCTGAGCTTGGTCATCCCATTACGCCCCAGCACCTCCGCGGTGGCCGCGAGGATCCGCTGCCGGGTCGAGCTGTCGGGGCCATCCACCGTGCTGCGGGTCATAGCGGAGACTTTACAAAAAATAGCGAGAGTGTCACGCTGGTTCGGTGCCTGGACATCGTTCCTCACCGTCGCGGGCCCCGGGGGATCGGGCCGTAGGGCAATTATTGTGATCGAAGCGCCGCAAGTCACGTGCGAGGAACGCACGCATCCGCCGCGAGCCGTGATGATCGTCATCGAAGCAGCCGGGATCGGCCAGGTGGCCGCGGCCCAGTTGGCCGCCCAAGGACACCTGGTGCTGCTCGGAGGTCGACGAATCGAGGAGTCCGAGCGGTTCGCGGCGCAGCTTCGCGACCGCGGCGGCAGTGCGTTCGCCGCCCACCTCGATCTCACCGAGCCGCGTTCGATCAACCAATTCCTCACCGCCGCGCACTACCTCATCGGCACCCCGGACGTGCTCATCACCGATGTCGGTCTCGCCGGACCGGCGGGCGAGGGCCCGGACAGCGCCGGAGTGGGGGCGCAAACCCTGGCCACCCGGCTGATTCCGGCCATGATCACCCGGGGCAGCGGGGACGTCGTGCTGGTCGGCCCGGAGTTGGCCGGGGTGAGGTGCGCCGCCGCCCAGCGCAAGGTTGACGCTTGGCTGGCGGCCTTGGACGCGGAGTTCGTCGGCACCGGGGTGCGGGCGTCGGTGGTGCGGTCGGCCCAGCCGGGTGTCTACGCGTGCACCGCCGAGGCCGGCCGCCTGCTGGCCGGGATGGCCACCGAGTCGCGGCTGCGTCTTGTCGAAATGCTCCCGGCTGCGGGAGCGGCCCGCTAACGCCGGCGCACCAGGACGGACTGCTGAATGCCCGCCACCGCGCCCTGCTGATCGAACAGGGTCCCGATCGTCGTCCCGATGCCGTCGGGGCCGTAGTTGGTCTCGGCCCGGATACCGATCCACTCGCCGTCGGGAATCCGGTGCACGTGCACCACCAGGTCGGTATTGAGGAAGGTCCACTTTCTGATGTCGAGCTTGGTGCCGACCCCGTTGGCGTCGTCGGCCACGGCGAACAGCCGTTGCAGCGGGGTCATGGATTCACCCTTGACCAGGTCCACGATCGGTGAGATCCAGGACTCACCGGCGCCGGGGGCCAACGGCGTGGTCAGCCACCGCCAGTCCAGGCTGTGCACGTAGTTGCGGTCCCAGTGCTGCTGCATGTTGTTGCTTTGTGCCTCACTGACCGGCCGCAGCGGTGGAGCCGAGGCG
This sequence comes from Mycobacterium sp. SMC-11, assembly GCF_046250095.1. Lineage (NCBI taxonomy): Bacteria > Bacillati > Actinomycetota > Actinomycetes > Mycobacteriales > Mycobacteriaceae > Mycobacterium > Mycobacterium sp. SMC-11. Next base: position 102,601 of record NZ_CP176430.1, read on the forward strand.
TGCTGCACGTCGCCGGTGTCCAATGTCTGCAAACGCCAACCGGATGCCCGGGCGACGGGTCGCGGCAGTTGGTCGGGGCCGGGTGCCAGCATCTCGGCGCTGACCAGTTCGATCTGCTTGCCGGCTCGGTCGACCTGGCCGCGCACCCACAGCGCGCCTTCGGCCGGCACCGGCCCCAACAGGTCGATGCTGACTCGGCTGAGTCGGGTGTCGTCGCGCGGCGCCAAGCGTTCCAGTGCCCGCACCAGCAGGGCCGAAACCGGTGCAGCGTGCTGGATCTGTGCCGACCACGTGCCGCGAACCAGATCGGTGGCAGCGAACTTCTCTCCCCGCGGATCGGCGGCGTCCAGCAACTCGTAGTAGGAGTCGGTCATCGAATCCCTTTCAGGGCAGCCCGGCGCCGGGGATCTCCACGGTCACCGTGTCCAGGCGCGAGTCGCGGGTGCCGATCAGGTGCTTCGGGTACGCGGTGGGGCTGGACAGCAGGAACAGCGTGCGGCGCTTCGGCCCGCCCAGCGCGCACGCGATCGCGGCCCGCTCGCCGGTTGCGATCCGGTCGGTCACCACGCCGCCTTCGGTGATGCGCTCGAACTGATTGGCCAGGGTCATCGCCGTCCAGACCCCGCCGGCGGCGTCCAGCGCAATGCCGTCCGGTGGTCCGTCCAACCCTTCGGCGAACACTCGGCGTTCACTCAGCCCGCCGTCGGTGTCGATGGTGAACCGGGTGAGCCGGCGGCCCATCGACTCGGCGACGATCAGCGTGCCGCCGTCCGGGGTGATCGCCATTCCGTTGGGGAAGTCCAGATCCTCGGCGACCAGGTGCACGCTCGCGTCGGGATCGACGCGTACCAGCACACCGCCGGAGTAGGCCTGCGACCCGATGTAGGCGCGGCCGGCCGCGTCCACCACCATGTCGCCGAGGTCGGCGGGCACCAGCTTGCTCAGATCGGCCAGCGTGGTCACGGTGTCACCGTCGTAGCAGAGCACCTGGCGGTCGGAGGCCGAGGCGATCAGCAGTGATCCGTCCGGCCGGAACCCCAGCCCGCTGGGAGTGTGTCCCGGCAGGGGCACCGTGGTCATCGAGCCGCGCAGGTTCACGGTGTGGATCGCCTCGCCGAGCATGTCCGAGAACCACAGCAGCCCCTCGAACCAGCGCGGCCCCTCCCCGAAGCAGAAGCCGCCGGCCAGCGGCGTCGGTGTCGATTGCGAGCTTGCTTCGGCGATACCCAACACTGTCGCCCTCCTGTCCGGCGCCGCGGGTGCGGCCAGAGCCCACTTTACAAAATGCCGCTCAAATGTCACGCTCGCGGAATGTCTGAAGCATCTCCGACCACCGAGACTTCCCCCGCGACGCAGTGGTCGGTGAGCGGCCTGCTGGACCTGTTCGAGGTGACCGAGGACCGCCCGGACCGGTTCACCGGTGCGACAGGTCTGGCCGGCGACGACGAGCGCCAAGTCGTCGAGGGCACCCAGCTGTTGGCGCAGGCCATCGTCGCGGCAGCGAAACGCTTCGGCGACAAGTCCGTCCGATCGGTGCACGCGGTGTTCGCCCGGGCCGTACTGGTGGGACCAGCGGCGGAATACGTGATCGACGTCGTCAGCGAGGGTCGGTCAACGGCCACCGCGGTGATCTCGGTGCTGCAGAACCAGAAGCGTTGCGCGACCATCACCGTGCTGGCCGATGTCCCGTCGGCCGACGTGATCACCCACCATCTGCCGCGGCCCGAGGTGGCCGCCCCCGCGCAGGCCAACCCCTGTGTCATGCCGATGGCCGGACGCGAGGTGCGCCTTGTCGACGTGGTCGACGTCAACAGCCCGGACGAGGTGGGCCCGCCGGAGCTCTACGCCTGGCTGCACTATGAGCCCATTCCCGCCCGCGACGACCTCGCCAAAGCGCTGATCGCTTACTTCACCGGACATTTGGGCATCTCGACGACGATGCGCGCGCACGCGGGGATCGGCACCAGCCAATCGCATCTGACGGTATCCACCGCTCCCATGACGGTCACGGTGAGCTTTCACGAGCCGGTGCGCTGGGACGGCTGGATCCTCTACAGCCATGAAAGCACCCAGGTAGGTGCGGGTATGTCCTACGTTCGCGGCACCGTGCACACCGAGGAGGGCGATCTAATCGCCTCGTTCGCCCAGGACGGCCTGATCCGGCCGTTGCGCACCAGCGACAACAAGATCGCCGAGCACTCGCGGCTATAGCCGCGGGCGTCCGGCCGTCGGAGGCAGCTCAGCGAAACCGTCGACGAGCGACAGATCAAAGCTGAAAAGTCCTGCGATGGGGGCACTCTCGGGCAGCGGGTCCGGGTAGCTCCAGGCCACGTCCGGTACGACGGTGTCTCCGACGACCGCGGTCCAATAGTTCGCGTAGCCCTTGTAGTTGCAGTAGCTCGACGTCGTCGACGCCTGCAGCAGATCCGTGCGGACGTAGTCCGGGGCGACGTACAGCCGCGGCGCCAGGGCCGTCTCGAACAGGATCACGGTGTCATCGGTGTCCACCAGGGGCACTCCGTCAACCTCGACCCGCAATGCGCGCCGGGTGGGCCGGCAATCGACCCGGTGGTAAGGGTTCGGGGGGTAGTGCACCAGCCGCCGGCCCTCCTCGAACCAGGCGTCGACGGCGTCCCACGGGACCTGCACGAAGCCCGATGCCTCGGGCAGCGCCCGATGTGGAAGGTCGCCGACGGCATCCGCGGGGAAGGCGTAGCCCAGCGGCTCGCCCTGGCGATGCACCAGCAGCGCGCTTTCGGTGTCGATCACGGTGCGCTCACCGCGGATCGCCCGCACGCGGCGCGGATGCGGTTCGACGTACACCAGTGCGCCGGTGATCTCCGGGGCGAACCAGCCGGCGCGCTCGGTGCTCAACGGGCCGTGTCCGGCCACCAGACTCATTTCACTCCCCCGCCCGTGTTCGCCTCATACGGCTTTACAAATTTAGCTTCAACTGTAATATCTCGGAGGAGTTGTGCTGCGCGGCCGGACAGCGCCCGGCCGGCTGCACCGTCTGAGATTCTCACGACGAGCTGGGATGATGCGATGACGAGTACCGCTGCGGCCCTGGATTCCTTGGCGCAGGATCACTACCTCCGCTACCGCCTCGATGTCATCGCCCCCGATGTCGCCGGCCTGGTGCGCGCGGCCGGCGGGTGGCTGTATCACCGTGCGGCGATCGGCTGGGACGTGCGGGTGCTGGTGCCGCCGCATCAGGACCTCCGACCGTTGCAGATCTTGGGACTCAACACGGCAGACCTCGAGGCGGAGCTGTCTGCCGTCGGCAGCGATGCACCCGGACACAGCCTGGCGGTGGTCGCCGACGTGCTCACCGCCGATCCCCGGATCAGCGCGCGGGTACACCACGCGCTGCGGAGCAGCCTGACCGAGGTCGTGCTGTGGGGTGAGCGTTGGCCGTTGGAGGTCAGCCATCGGCTCAGCGCCGTGCAGCACCTGCCGACGGTGGCGGGCCGGGCGTTCAAGCGGCAGGCGTTGGCAGCCGCCGATGTCGGGTACGCGGCCCCGTTTGACGGTCCGGAGATATTCCGTAGCGACCAGAAGCATTGCCTGCCAGTCAATTCCGATCTGGTCCCGGTCGGCTGATGCGCAAGCACTACGACCACACCCTGCTATACCTGCACGAGACGATCGATCTGGGCCGCGGCGTGCGCGACGACTTCACCCGCAAGTTCACCGAGATCTACCAGCCGATGATGGCCGAGCTGGGTGCCCGCCTGTTCGCGCTGTGGGAGTCCACCGCATACAACGGGCATTGGCCGCAGGTCACGATCATCTGGGAGATCGACGCGTTCGCCGACTACGCCCGAATCGGGCGGGCGCAGAGCCGCGGCGGCAGCCACGCCCAGAGCGCGGCCGAATGGTCGGCCTACCTCGCCGGAATCGGAGCATCGGGGGAGGGCCGCATCATGTACCCCGGCCCGCACAACAAAACCCTGGCTGCGTTACGCGCGACCGACTTCGACGCGACCGTGGTCATTCAGGAGATCATGCAGACCAAGCCCGGTCGCCAGGACGACTACATCCGGGAACTGGAGCGGCTGTATGTGCCGTGGTCGGAGAGCACCGGCAAGCGTTGGCTCGGTTCGTTCACCACCACATTCCGCTACAACGAGGTCATCCATTACTGGGCACTGGACGGCGGCTGGGACTGCTTCGCCGAGCATTACCCGTCGTGGAAGGACCATCCGCCGGCGGAGATCGTGACGTGGATGAGTGTGGCGCCCGCATTACGCGACGGCTGGGAGGACTCGATCCTGCAGGCCCTGCCCCCCTCTCCGCTGCAGCGAGACGCCTCGTGACAAGCGTTGCCGCACCGGAGTTCTCCTACGATCCGTTCGACCCGGCGGTGATGGCCGACCCCCTCCCGTACTACCGGGTGCTGCGCGATCAGCACCCGATGTACTACGTCCCACAGTGGGATCTGTACGCCCTGTCCCGCTTCGACGACATCTGGGATGTGCTGGCGCTCAGTGACGGCACCTTCGTGGCCTCGGAGGGAACACTGCCGGCGGCCACCGTGCTGGCGCACCACAACAATGGCCCGGTTCCAGACCCGCCGCTGCACCCGCTGCCGTTCCACGCCGTCTTCGACAAGCCGATCTACGACGACATCCGCCGGTTGCAGGCCCCGGCGTTTCGGCCCCGATCGGTGGCCGACTGGGAAGACCGCATCCGCACCTTGGCCAATCAGCGGCTCGATGAGCTGCTTGGCCAGGGCCAGTTCGACCTGACCTGTGACTACGGCGGAGTCGTGGTGGCTCAGGTGGTCTGCGAACTGCTGGGCATTCCGATCGATTGCGCCGCAGAGGTATTGGCGGCGGTGAACGCCGGAAGTCTCGCGCAGGCCGGCAGCGGGGTGGACACCGCTGTGGCACGGCCCAACTACCTGCAGTACCTCATCCCGGCCGTACAACGCCGGCGCGCCGAGCAGGGCCCCGGCGTGCTGCCGATCGTCGACGGGATGCTGGCTTACCGACTGCCGGACGGCACCGACCTCGACGACATCGAAGCGGCGACGCAACTGCTGTGCATCTTTATCGGCGGCACCGAGACCGTGCCCAAGATCGTCGCGCACGGGTTGTGGGAACTGGCCCGGCGCCCGGACCAACTGGCCGCGGTACGGGCCGATCCGCATGACACGGTGCAGCTGGCACGCGAAGAGATGATCCGCTATTGCGCACCGGCGCAATGGTTCGCGCGCACCGCCCGCAAACCGTTCACGCTGCACGGGATGACTGTCGAGCCGGGCCAACGCATCATCACCCTGCTGGCGTCGGCAAACCGAGACGAGCGCCAGTACCCCGACCCCGACGAATTTCGCTGGGACCGGCCGATCAAACGATCACTGGCGTTCGGACGCGGACAGCACTTCTGCATCGGCTACCACCTGGCCCGACTGGAAGTGACCGTCCTGGTGCAGGAATGGCTGCATCGAGTGCCGAACTATCGGATTCTCGACGACGGCGCGACCCGGCTGCCATCCAGCTTCCAATGGGGCTGGAACACCATCCCGGTGGAGGTCTGAAACATGTGGGCATACCGGTTGATAGCGCCATATCAATTCGAGAAGATCGAGGCCCCCGATCCACGCGAGCAGCAGCTCGGCGCGGGGCAGGTGCTGCTGCAGTTCGTCGCGGCCGGGGTATGCGGCAGCGACCTGCCGGCCTTCCGCGGCGCGCAGGGCAGGTTGCCCGGTGACGACGGCGCCGCGGCCGCGGAGAAGCTCGGCTTCCCCATCCACGAGATCGTCGGCGACGTCATCGCCAGCCGGCATCCTCAGCACCAACCCGGCGACCGGGTCGTCGGTTGGGCGTCGGGCTTCGACGGACTGATGGAACAGGTGATCAGTGACGGCGACGGACTGGTGGCCTACGACCCGGCGCTGGCGCCCGCCCAAGCCGTGGGCCTGCAGCCGTTGGCGTGTGTGCTCTACGCAGTCGAACAACTGCCCGACCTGGCCGGCCGCCATGTCGCGGTGATCGGTCAGGGGTCGATCGGTCTGCTGTTCAGCGCTGTCGCCAAAGCCGCGGGCGCGCGCCACGTCACCGGTGTGGATCCGGTCGATCGCCGAGAAATGGCATCCGCCTTCGGGATTGACACCGTGGCACAGGCGACAAGTGACCGCTGGGTGCACCACCTGGACGCAGCCGACCGCCCGGAGATCGTGATCGAGGCGGTCGGCCACCAGGTCGCCACCTTGGGCCACGCCATCGAGGCGGTCGCTCCCGGCGGCACGGTGTTCTACTTCGGTGTCCCCGACGACGACAGCTATCCGATCAGCATGCGCACCATGCTGCGCAACAACCTCACGTTGATCTCCGGAGTCACCCAGGATCGGAGGCGGATGCTGGAGGTCGCAGGCCGATTCGCCGCGGAGCATCCAGAACTGTTGGGCGACTACGTTACTCACGTCTTCGGTTGCCACGAAGTCCAGGCCGCTTTCGAGTTAGCGACCCGACCGGTGCCGGGCCGAGTCAAGATCGCGATGGTTGCATGACGTCGGCGTTGCGTACCGCCCTCGCGGCCCGGGCCCCGCTCTGGGGCGGCTGGGTCACCGGGCCCACCGTGCTGGGCCCGGAGGAATTCGCCCGCGCCGGCTACGACTACGTGGGTTTCGACGCCCAACACAGTTACCTCGACGACGCCGACATCGCCGCCATGCTGCGGCACACCGAACATCTGCCGATCGCCACCGCGGTTCGATTGCCCAACGCAGACCCCGCCCCTATCGGGCGGGTGCTCGACGCCGGCGCCGACGCGGTCATCATCGCGTTGATCGAGACCGCCGAGCAGGGGGCCGCCGCAGTGGCCGCCACCCGCTATCCCCCGGCCGGAATCCGCAGCTTCGGGCCGCTGCGCCTCGGTCTGGGCCGCGATCTGGCCGGTCTGGAATCGCGAGCGGACGTCTTCGCGATGATCGAGACCGCCGCGGCCCTGGCAGACGTGGAACGCATCTGTGCGGTTCCGGGCCTGGCCGGCGTTTACGTCGGGCCCGCCGACCTGGCGATCTCGATGGGCGTCGACGTCGCCCAAAGCACCACGCACCCCGACCTGCTCGCGGCGATGACACGCATCCGGGGCGCGGCAGCGGAAGCAGGGGTGATCGCGGCGATCCACGGCGGATCGGGCGCGGCGGGCGCGGTGCTAGCCGGGCTGGGCTACCAGATGATCACGCTGGCCGCCGAGTCCCAGGCGCTGCGCCGGGGAGCCCTCGAACATCTCGACGAAGCGAGGGGCCGATGAGCCCGGCACGGGTTGCGTTGGTCACCGGCGCCGCCCGCGGCCAGGGCTGGGCGATCGCCGAACGGCTGCGCGCCGACGGATTCGCCGTCGTCGCCGGCGACATCAACGAGGCCGCGCTGCATGCCGCCGTCACCGGGCGGGCTGACGACGCACTGGTCGGCGTTCGTCTCGACGTGACCTGCCCCGAGCACTGGCACGCCGCGGTGGCAACCACCGTCCAGCGGTTCGGGGCGCTGACCGCACTGATCAACAATGCCGGCACCTTGCACCGTGCGACGATCGCCGAGGAGACACCCGAGGACTTCGAAAAGTCCTGGCGGGTCAACTGTCTGGGCGCATTCCTGGGAATTCAGGCGGCGCTGGATCGACTGCGGGAGGCCGAGGGTGCCGCCATCGTCAACACCTGCAGCACCGGGGCGATCCGCCCCTTTCCGCAGCACAGCGCCTACGGGTCATCGAAGTGGGCACTGCGCGGCCTGACCCAGACCGTTGCCGCGGAACTCATCTCGGCGGGCATCCGGGTCAACGCGGTGTTTCCCGGGCCGATCGCCACCCCGATGCTCGACGACGTGACCCAGCAGCGCCTGGCCGCGGTATCGGCGGGTGGCCGACTCGGTAGGCCCGTCGAGGTGGCTGACGCGGTGGCGTTCCTGGTCTCCGAAGCCGCATCATTCATCACCGGCGCCGAGCTTGTGGTGGACGGCGGACAGTGTCTGCAGATCCGATGAAGATCGGCATCATCGGTGCCGGGCCGGGCGGGCTGGCGCTGGGAATCCTGTTGCGCCGCGCGGGGTTCTCCCACTTCACCATCTTCGACCGGGAGGACGGCGTCGGCGGCACCTGGCGGATCAATACGTATCCGGGGCTGGCCTGTGACGTCAAATCACACCTGTACTCCTATTCTTTCGACCTGAACCCGCATTGGTCGCGGCAGTGGTCGCAGCAGCCCGAGATCTTGGCCTATTTCGAGCGCTGCGCGGCCGACCACGGCCTCGACGCGCATCTGCGGCTGCGCACCGAGATTCGCGCCGCCCACTGGGAGCCGGACCGGCGTCAGTGGTGTCTGATCAGCAGCGACGGCGCGCAGCATCGGTTCGACATGGTGGTCTCCGCCGTAGGGCTGTTCACGCAGCCGGTGCTGCCCGACCTGATCGAAGAACAGCCCTTCGCGGGCACTGTGATGCATTCAGCGCGGTGGGACCATTCGGTGCCGATCGCCGGCGCGAAAGTCGCTGTGCTCGGGACGGGTTCAACTGCGGCGCAACTGCTGCCGGAATTGGCCGACGTCGCCGAGAAGGTGTACTCGCTGCAGCGGTCACCGACCTGGATCCTGCCCAAGCCGGACCGGCGCTATACCCCGCGGGAGCGATGGGCCTTTGCCCGCATCCCGCTGGCCAAGCGGCTGTACCGGATGCGCCTGTGGCTGCGCAGCGAGTCGAACATCGCGGTGATCGAGAACGGCAGCGACAAGACCCGGGAGTTCACCGACATCGCGCGAAAACTCTTGGACAACAACATCGCCGACGACCAGTTGCGGGCGGCGCTGACCCCGGATCACCCGCTGGGCTGCAAGCGCCTGGTGTTCTCCTCGGACTATCTGCCCGCGCTGGCCCGACCCAACGTCGAGGTGGTGACCAGCCCGGCCCGGGCGCTGCGGTCCCGATCGGTGGTCACCGAGGACGGCACCGAGTGCGAGGTCGACGTGGTGGTCTGTGCCACCGGATATGCGGCCGCGGATTACCTCGGTCAGATCGAGGTGACCGGTGAGGACGCCATCACCCTCAAACAGGCCTGGCGCGACGGGCCGCGCGCCTACCTCGGTATGGCGATGCCCGGATTCCCCAACTTCTTCATGCTCTACGGGCCCAACACCAACGTAGGCTCCAACAGCGTCATCTTCGTGTTGGAGGCCCAAGCGCGTTACATCGTTCGGGTGCTCAAACACCTGCGACGCACGCGCAAGTCCTACGTCGCCGTGCGGCCCGCCGCGCTGGCAGACTTCATCGCCAAGGTCGACCGGTGGATGGACGGCACGGTGTGGACCACCCGCTGCAGCAACTACTTTCGTGCCGCCAACGGCCGGGTGGTCACCCAGTGGCCGCGCAGCGCCGGTGCGTTCTGGGCGATGACCCGACGGTTCCGGGCAGCGGACTTCACCTTCGAACCGGCAATCAGTGCGGATCGAACGTGATGATCTGACGGACCGCGGCGCCGTCGGCGAGCTGGTCCATGGCCTCGTTGATCTGCTCGAGCGGCACGGTCGCCGACACCAGCTGCTCGACGGGAAGACGGCCGGCTCGCCACAACTCCACGAAGCGTGGAATGTCACGTGCGGGCACCGCCGAACCCAGGTAGCTGCCGATCAGCGCGCGCCCCTGCGCAACCAGACCCAGCGGGGACACGCTGATCCGGGCATCCGGAGGCGGCAGGCCGACAGTGATAGTGCGCCCGCCCGGTGCGGTCAAGCCGATCGCGGTCTCCAGCGCAACGGGATGACCGGCCGCCTCGATCACCACCGGGGCGCGCACGCCGGCGTCAAGCGCCTGTTGCGGGGTATAGGTGTGCTGAGCGCCCAGCGCGGTTGCGCTGGCCAGCTTGTCCGGCAGCCGGTCGATCGCGACGACCTGCACACCGTCGTGGGCCAGCGCGGTCAGCACCGCGGCCATCCCGACTCCGCCGAGCCCGACCACCGCCACGGTGTCACCCGGCACGGGACGGCCGACGTTGAGCACGGCCCCGCCGCCGGTCAGCACCGCACAGCCCAGCAGGGCGGCCACCGTCGGCGGCACGTCATCGGGCACGGGCACCGCGCTGGTCTGGCTGACCACGGCATGCGTGGCGAACCCGGAGACCCCGAGGTGGTGATAGACGGTCTGGCCAGCACGGTGCAGCCGCTGCCCGCCGCCCAGCAGGGTGCCCGCGCCGTTGGCGGCGCTGCCGGGTTCGCACGGCGCCAGGCCGTCGGTGCCGCATGCCACGCAGTGGCCGCAGCGGGGCAGGAAGGTCAGCACCACCCGCTGGCCCGGCCGCACCGCGGTGACCCCGGCGCCCACCTCTTCGACGATGCCGGCGGCTTCGTGGCCGAGCAGCATGGGCACCGGTCGCACCCGGTTGCCGTCGACCACCGACAGATCGGAGTGACAGACGCCGGCGGCCTCGACCCGCACCAGCAACTCACCCTCGCCGGGTGGGGCCAGCTCCACCTCGGTCACCGTCAGCGGGCGCGAGGCGGCGTAGGGGCGCGGCGCCCCGATCCGCTCCAGCACCGCCCCGCGGATCGTGGTCATGCTGGAATACAACCATGAGTTCGGACGCAGCAGTCCCGCCCGCGCCGGAAGGGTTGACCAGCCAGGACTTTCCGGTGCACTGGCCGGTATTGACCCGGTGGGCCGACAACGACATGTTCGGCCACCTCAATAACGCGGTGTACTACCAGCTGTTCGACACCGCGATCAACGGCTGGATCGCGGCCCACGTCGACATCGACCCGGTCGCGGCGCCGGAGCTGGGGGTGGTCGCCGAATCGGGCTGCCGATTCCTGGGCGAACTCGCCTTCCCGGACCGGCTCGTGGTGGGGCTGGCCGTCACTCGGTTGGGCCGCAGCAGCGTCACCTATCGGCTCGCGCTCTTCCGGGCCCCTGAAACCGGAGTCGACGCCGCCGCGGTACCGATCGCCGCGCTTGGGCACTGGGTGCACGTCTATATCGACCGCAGCAGCCGCCGGCCGGTCCCGATCCCCGACGGGATTCGCGCGCTGTTGGCCACCGCCCAGGTTTAGCTCGGCGGCTGTTTCGCCGGTGGCTATGCTCGGCGGGTGCCGCTCGTGAGCAAGACCGTCGAAGTCGCCGCCGATGCCGCCACAATCATGGGGATCGTGGCCGACTTCGAGGCGTACCCGCAGTGGAATGAAGAGGTCAAAGGGATCTGGGTGCTGGCCCGCTACGACGACGGCCGGCCCAGCCAGCTGCGGCTGGATGCGTCCTACTCCGGTTTCGACGGCACCTTCATCCAGGCCGTCTACTACCCCAGTGCTACTCAGATCCAGACGGTGCTGCAGCAGGGTGATCTGTTCAGCAAGCAGGAGCAGCTGTTCTCGGTGGTTGAGATCGGCCCGACCACGTTGCTCACCGTCGACATGAACGTCGAGACGCAGATGTCGGTACCCAAGCCGATGCTCAAGAAGGCGTTCAGCAACGCCCTGGACTATCTGGCTGACAATCTCAAACGGCGCGCCGAAGAATTGGCTTCGGGCTAGCACAACGCGGGAGAACCGAATTGAGCCACGCAACCGTTGATCCCGCCGAGCAGCCCTACCGGGCGCGTCGACAGAACTGGGTCAACCAGCTGGACCGGCACGCGCTGATGAAACCGGACGCTCCGGCACTGCGGTTCCTGGGCCAGACCACTACCTGGTCGCAGCTGCGTGATCGCGTTGGCGCGCTGGCCGACGCGCTGAGCCGCCGCGGGGTCCGTGCCGGTGACCGGGTGATGATCCTGATGCTCAACCGCACCGAGTTCGTCGAGTCGGTGCTGGCGGCGAACACGCTGGGCGGCATCGCCGTTCCGGTCAACTTCCGGCTCACCCCACCGGAGATCGGCTATCTGGTCACCGACTGCGAGGCCAAGGTGCTGATCACCGAACCGGCGCTGGTGCCGGTCGCCACCGGTGTGCGAGAGCTGACCGGACTGCTGGAGCACGTGGTGGTGGCGCAAGAACCCGGCGACGTAGCAGCCGCGGGCCTGATCGCCTACGAGGACCTGATCAACGAGACCGGCGAATCGCACGCGCCGGTGGACATTCCCAACGACTCGCCGGCCCTGATCATGTACACCTCGGGCACCACCGGTCTGCCCAAGGGCGCGGTGCTCACCCACACCAACCTGGTCGGCCAGACGATGACCGCGCTGCACACCGCCGGCACCGGCACCTCCGACGTGGCCTTCATCGGAGTGCCGTTCTTCCATATCGCCGGGGTGGGCAACCTGCTGCCCGGTATGTGGCTGGGCATCCCGACCGTCATCAACCCGCTGGGTGCGTTCGACGCCGGCCAACTGCTCGACGTGCTGGCCGCCGAGCGAGTCACCGGCATCTTCTTGGTGCCGGCCCAATGGCAGGCGGTCTGCGCTCAGCAGCAGGCCAACCCGCGCGACATCCGGTTGCGGACCATGTCGTGGGGAGCGGCGCCGGCCTCTGATGCGTTGCTGCGGCAGATGGCGGAGACCTTCCCCGGCACCAAGATTCTGGCGGCCTTCGGGCAGACGGAGATGTCGCCGGTCACCTGCATCCTGCTCGGCGAGGACGCCACCAGGAAGCGCGGTTCGGTCGGCACCGTCATTCCGACCGTCTCCGCCCGGGTCGTCGACGAGCAGATGAACGACGTCGCTGTCGGTGAGGTGGGCGAGATCGTCTACCGGGCGCCCACCTTGATGAGTGGCTATTGGAACAAGCCGGAGGCCACCGCGGAGGCCTTTGCCGGTGGCTGGTTCCACTCCGGCGATCTGGTCCGGATGGATGAAGAGGGCTACGTCTGGGTCGTCGACCGCAAGAAGGACATGATCATCTCCGGCGGCGAGAACGTGTACTGCGCCGAAGTGGAGAACGTGCTGGCCGATCACCCCGACATCGCCGAGGTCGCCGTTATCGGTCGCCCCCACGAGCGCTGGGGCGAGGTTCCGATCGCGGTCGCCGCGCTGTCCCGGGCGGGTCTGACCCTGGCCGACCTCGACGGTTTCTTGACCCAGCGGCTGGCGCGCTACAAGCACCCCAAGGCGCTCGAGATCGTTGAGGCCCTGCCCCGCAACCCGGCCGGGAAAGTGCTCAAAACCGAACTGCGCATTAACTACGGGACGGCTCAGGGATCCGACTAGGGAAGCCCCCCAAGCGATGCCGCCCGAAACAGCGATGAGTGAGGTCGCGGCACGTTACTCTCCGGTAGGAAACCCGCGGAGGTTCCGCTCGTTCGATGCCCCTCTCACGCAGCCATCAGGTATGGTCCGATGGTCGCCAAGGGCACTTCGGGCCGATAAGGTGACGCGGGTCTCGCTGAACGACGGACGGAGAAGACACTGTGCGACGCGGTTCCTTGCTGAGTCGTGCGGCGGGATTTCTAGTGAGGGGGGTGGTGTGACGGCTCCAGCGCGTCCCCGTGTCGCCGACTTCCTCCGGGATCGGGTGCTGCCGCCGCTGATCATGGTCGGCGGATTCTTCAGAATGTGTGCTCTGACCGCTCGTGCGCTTTTCGTACGGCCGTTCCAGTGGCGTGAGACCTTGCAGCAGGGCTGGTTCATCACCAGCGTCGCCATCATTCCGACCATCGCGGTCGCCATTCCGCTGACCGTTCTCCTGGTCTTCACACTGAATATCTTGTTGGCGCAGTTCGGCGCCGCCGATGTTTCAGGCGCGGGAGCCGGCATCGCCGCAGTCACCCAGTTGGGGCCGCTGGTCACCGTGCTGGTGGTCGCCGGGGCCGGGTCCACCGCGATCTGCGCCGACCTGGGTGCCCGCACCATTCGCGAAGAGATCGACGCGATGGAAGTGCTCGGCATCGACCCGATCCATCGACTGGTGGTGCCCCGGGTGATCGCCGCGACCGTGGTGGCCCTGCTCCTCAACGCCCTGGTGATCGTGATCGGCTTGACCGGGGGCTTCCTCTTCGGCGTCTACCTGCAGAACGTCTCCGGCGGCGCCTACCTGTCGACGTTGACTCTGCTCACCGGGCTGCCCGAGGTGATCATCTCGACGGTGAAAGCCAGTGTGTTCGGACTTATCGCCGGCCTGGTCGGTTGCTACCGCGGCCTCACCGTCCGCGGCGGCTCCAAGGGCCTGGGCACGGCCGTGAACGAAACCGTCGTGCTGTGCGTACTTGCGTTGTTCGCCGTGAACGTGGTGCTGACCACCATCGGCGTGAAGTTCGGAACGGGGACCTGACATGTCGACATCGACAGTTGTCCGGGGCCGTTTTCCCGGGCTGGTTGCCAACTACCAGCGCTACGTCGGGATGGCTGGCCGCGGGCTCGAAAGGAGCGGTCGGCTCGGCTGGTTCTCGCTGACCGCCCTCCGGCAGATCCCGTGGGCACTGCGCCGGTACCGCACCGAGACGCTGCGCCTGGTCGCCGAATTGGGCATGGGCACCGGCGCCATGGCCGTGATCGGCGGCACCGTCGCCATCATGGGCTTCGTGATGCTGGCCGGCGGCTCCCTGATCGCGATCCAGGGGTTCACCTCGCTGGGCAACATCGGCGTGGAGACCTACACCGGTTTCGCCGCGGCCCTGGTCAACGTCCGCGTGGTCGGTCCGGTCAACGCCGGTATCGCCTTGGCTGCAACGGTCGGAGCCGGCGCCACAGCCGAACTCGGCGCGATGCGCATCAGCGAGGAGATCGACGCCCTCGAAGTGATGGGTATCAACTCGATCGCCTACCTGGTGTCCACCCGCGTGGTGGCAGGCTTCACCGTGATCATCCCGCTGTACGCACTCGCGCTGATCATGGCGTTCGCCGCACCGCAGATCGTCACCACGTTGTTCTTCGGGCAGTCGTCGGGTACCTACGACCACTACTTCCGAACGTTCTTGCGGCCAGACGATGTGTTCTGGTCGTTCATTGAAACCATCTTGATCGCCGTGGTGGTCATGGTCACCCACTGCTACTACGGCTTCAACGCCAGTGGCGGCCCGGTCGGCGTCGGCAGCGCGGTGGGCCAGTCGATGCGGCTGTCCCTGATCACGGTGCCCACAGTCGTGTTGCTCGCAGCGTTGGCGCTCTACGGCGTCGACCCCAACTTCAACCTAACGATGTGACGCGCATGGCAACCGGGAAGCAGAACAAAGTCCACAACCCGCCGTTCCGGATCGCGGGCGTGGTGACCTTCGCGGTCTTGGCGCTGATCGCGGGCCTGGTCTACGGCCAGTTCCGCGGGGCCTTCACCAAGACCACGTCGTTGACCATGGTCGCGCCGCGCGCCGGTCTGGTGATGGATCCGGGCGGGCCAGTGACCTACAACGGCGTCCAGATCGGGCGCGTAGCCGCCATTGCGCCGACCGAGTACGAGAACAAGCCGGCTGCCAAGTTCACCCTCGACGTGAACCCCAAGTACCTCAAGCTGATCCCGTCCAACGTCAAAGCCGATATTTTGGCTACCACGCTGTTCGGCAACAAGTACGTGTCGCTGACCGCCCCGGAACACCCGGCGCGGGAACGCATCACCAGCAAGAACATCATCGCGACGTCGGTGACGACGGAACTCAACACGCTGTTTGAGACCATCAACAACCTGTCCGAACACGTCGACCCGATCAAGCTGAACCTGACGCTGCACGCCGCAGCCGAGGCATTGACCGGCTTGGGTGACAAGCTCGGCGAATCCCTGGTCAACGGCAACGCAATTCTCGACGACGTCAACGCCCGGATGCCTTCGTTCCGTCGCGACCTCAAGGGCTTCGCGACCCTGGCCGAGGTTTACGCCGACGGAGCGCCGGACCTGGTGGGCTTCTTGGACAGCTCGACCGTCACCGTCAAGACGATCACCAACCAGCAGAAGGAACTGGACGCCGCGTTGCTGGGCGCCGCCGGGGTGGGCAACCTCGGGGCGGATGTCACCCAGCGGTTCGGGCCCTACTTCCGTGCGCAGTTCTCCGACCTGGTCCCGGTGTCGGCACTGCTGGACGAGTACAGCCCGGAGTTGTTCTGCGCCATCCGCAACCTTGCCGAGGGCGCCCCCAAGGTCTACGAATTCCTCGGCGGCGACGGCTACGCGCTCGACACCGTCAGTGAACTGGTCGGACCGGCTAACCCGTACGTCTATCCCGAGAACCTGCCGCGTTACAACGCTCGCGGTGGCCCAGGCGGTGCGCCGGGTTGCTGGCAGGAGATCACCCACGACTTCTGGCCGGCGCCTTACCTGGTGGCCGACACGGGAGTCAGCCAAGCGCCGTACAACCACTTTGATACCGGATCGCCCCTGGCTATTGATTACGTCTGGGGTCGCCAAGTCGGGGATAACACGATCAACCCATGAACATCACCAGAACCGCCCTCAAACTCGGTGCCGTCGGCTCGGTGCTGCTGCTCTTCACGGTCGGCCTCGTCGTGGTCTTCGGGCAGATCCGGTTCGATCGGACGGCCCGCTACTCCGCCGAGTTCAGCAACGCCAGCGGCCTGCGTCCCGGGCAGTTCGTCCGCGCCTCCGGCGTGGAGATCGGCAAGGTCAAAAAGGTCCGGCTGGTCGACGGCGGTCGTCGAGCTATGGTCGACTTCGACGTCGACCGGTCACTGCCGCTGTTCCAGTCGACCACCGCGCAGATCCGCTACGACGACCTCATCGGCAACCGCTACATGGAGCTCAAACGGGGCGAGGGCGAGGGTGCCGACCAGCGGCTGCCCGTGGGCGGATTCATCCCTGCCTCCCGCACCGAGCCGGCGCTGGACCTGGACGCGTTGATCGGCGGATTCAAGCCGGTGTTCCGGGCGTTGGACCCGGAGAAGATCAACACCATCGCCTCGACCATCGTCACGGTCTTCCAGGGGCAGGGCGGCACCATCAACGACATCCTGGAGCAGACCGCCCAGTTGACCGCCCACATCGCCGACCGCGATGCGGCCATCGGCGAGGTCGTCAAGAACCTGAACGTGGTGCTCGACACCGCAGTCCGGCACCGTCAGACCTTCGACGAAACGGTCGACAACTTCGACAAGCTGGTCAAGGGTTTGAACAGCCACGCCGACGGGTTGGCAAACGGCACCGCGGAGTTCGGTAACGCCGCAGGCAATCTGGCGGATCTGCTGGCCGACAACCGCACGCAGTTGCACAGCCTGTTCCCGGTGGCGGGCCCGGAGCCGCCAGACCGGCTCAACGACGTCGACGAGCTGCTGCAGAAGATTCCGAAGGCGCTGAAGCTGATCGGGCGCACCGGTGTCTACGGTGACTTCTTCAACTTCTACATCTGCGACGCGACCATCAAGCTTCCCGGATTGCAGCCCGGTGGACCGGTGCGAAACGTCCGGTTGTGGCAGCAACCGACGGGGAGGTGCACGCCCCAGTGAGGACCCTGGAACCGCCCAACCGGGCACGGATCGGCATCATCGGCGTCGCCACAGTGGCGCTGGTGACCCTGGTGGGGCAGAGCTTCACCACGGCGCCGATGCTCTTCGCCGAACCGAGTTACTACGGACAGCTCTCCGACACCGGCGGCCTGACCGCCGGTGACAAGGTGCGCATCTCCGGCGTGGACGTCGGCAAGGTCCAAGACCTGTCGATCGAGAACGACCATGTGCTGGTGAAGTTCTCGGTCGGGGCCAACCCGATCGGGAGCGACAGCCGGATCGGGGTCAAGACCGACACCATCCTGGGCCGCAAGGTTCTGTCGATCGAGCCCAAGGGCGAGCGCCGCCTCGCGCCGCAGGCCGTCCTGCCGTTGGGCCAGAGCACCACGCCCTACCAGCTCTACGACGCGGTCTTCGACGCAACCAAAGCCGCCTCCGGCTGGGACATCGACACGGTCAAGAAGTCGTTGAAGGTGCTGTCGGAAACGGTCGATGAGACCTATCCCGACCTGAGTGCCGCACTCGACGGTGTCGCGAAGTTCTCCGACACCATCGGCAAACGCGACGAGGAGATCACCCACCTGCTGGCGCAGACCAACCAGGTCGCGAGCGTTATCGGTGACCGCAGCAACCAGATCGACGCGCTGCTGCGCAACACGCAGACCCTGTCGGCAGCGGTCAATCAGCGCAGCCAGGCGATCTCGGCGCTGCTGGGCAACATCGCCTACTTCGGCGAACAGGTTCAGGGCTTGGTCCGCGACAATCCGGGCCTGGATCTGAACCACGTCTTCACCGAGGCCTCCAACATCACCGACATGCTGGTGCGCCGCAAAGAAGACCTGCGGGAGATGAACACCATCCTGGGCAGGTACCTGACAATCGTGAACGACGCGATCGCCTCGGGGCCGTACTTCAAGGTCTCGACCCTGAACCTGATCCCGTTCTGGATCCTGCAGCCCTGGGTGGATGCCGCCTTCAAGAAGCGCGGAATCTCGCCGGAGGAGTTCTGGCGCAACGCCGGCCTGCCGGAGTTCCGTTACCCCGACCCCAACGGAACCAGGTTCGCCAACGGCGCACCGCCGCCTGCTCCGCAGGTGATCGAGGGCACCCCCGAGCACCCCGGGCCGGCCGTCGCACCCGGATCGCCGTGTTCCTACGCACCCGCGGCGGGCATGTTCCCGACCCCGGGCAACCCACTGCCGTGTGCCAACCTCGACCCGAATGATGGTCCGTTCGGGCGGAGCGGACCGTACCCGGGCCCGACCGATGTGCTGGTCTCGCCGGCGAACCCGGACGGCCTCCCGGCCTCGCCGGGCATCTCGATCGCGGGACGTCCGGGCGAGACACCACCGGTGGTGCCCGGTACCCCGGTCCCGATGCCCGACGCCAACCCCGGCGGGCGTTCCGAGCCGATGGGCCCCGTCGCGGGTCCGGCTCCCGCCAATCCGGGAGCGGCACCGCCCCCGGCACCGCGGGCACCCGGACCGCCGGCTCCGCCCGGACCCGGCAACCAGTTGCCGGCACCGTTCATCACGCCCGGCGAAGGTGGCAACAGCCAGCCCGGTGGCGGCGGTGGCGCAAGAGGGAGTGAGCGGCCGTGAGTACCGTCTTTGATGTTCGCAACCTGAGGCTGCCGGAGCGGTCGCGGTCGACGGTGATCGTCGGGTCGCTGCTGTTGGCGCTGGCCCTGGTGGCCGGTTTCGGCGGCATGCAGTTGTTCCGCAAGCTGAACAGCACCAGCGTCGTCGCCTACTTCCCGCAGACCGACGCGCTGTACCCCGGTGACGCGGTGCAGATCATGGGTGTCCGGGTGGGCGCGATCGACAAGATCGAGCCCGCCGGCGACAAGATGAAAGTCACCCTGCACTACAACAACAAGTACAAGGTGCCCGCGGACGCCAAGGCGATCATCTTGAACCCGACGTTGGTCGCCTCACGGACCATTCAGTTGGAGCCGCCCTACCGCGGCGGCGCGGTGCTGGCCGACAAGGCCGTCATCCCCGAGGAGCGCACCGAGGTCCCGGTGGAATGGGACACGCTGCGCAACGACGTCACCAACATCATCAACAAGTTGGGACCGACTGCCGAGCAGCCCAAGGGGCCGATCGGCGACGCCATCGAATCGTTCGCCGACGGATTGTCCGGCAAGGGTCAGGAGGTCAACAAGGCGTTCGACAGTCTGTCGGACGCCCTGACCGCCCTGAACAAGGGCCGCGGCGACTTCTTCGCGGTCGTGCGCAGCCTGTCGTTGTTCGTCAAGGCGCTGGACCACAATGACCAGCAGTTCGTCGCGTTGAACCATGATCTGGCCAAGTTCACCAGCAATCTCAACAGCACCGACCAGGCGCTGGCAACGGCTACCGACCAGTTCTACGCGACCATGACGATCGTCAAGGCGTTCCTCAATCAGAACGCAAAGCCGTTGGTGCACACCATCGACAACGTGGCGGAGGTGACGACGGCGATCACGCAGCCGGAGGCGCTGGAGGGCTTCGAGACCGCGCTGCACGTTCTGCCGAACGTGCTGGCCGGCGTGGACGAGATCTACCACCCGGCTCAGGGCATGGTTCTCGGTTCCCCGGTGATCGTGAACTTCGCGAACCCGATGCAGTTCATCTGCAGCGCGATTCAGGCCGGCAGCCGTCTGGGCTACCAGGACTCCGCGGAGTTGTGTGCGGAATACCTGGCACCGGTGGCCGACGCGATCAAGTTCAACTACCTGCCGTTCGGTATCAACATCTGGACCAACGCCTACACCACGCCGAAGCAGATCGCCTACTCCGAGCCGCGGCTGCAGCCGCCGCCGGGGTACAAGGACACCACGGTCCCCGGCATCTGGGTGCCCGACACCCCGACGTCGCACCGCAACACCCAGCCGGGATGGATCACCGCGCCCGGAATGCAGGGTGTGGAGCCCGGTCACGACACCGCGCGACTGCTGACCCCGGAGTCGCTGGCGCAGTTGATGGGTGGCCCCGACCCGGCCCCGGTCGACTCGCAGTACCAGACGCCGCCCGGCCCGCCCAACTCGTATGACGAGTCCGCCGGTCCGCTGCCGTTCATCGGCCTGCCCCCGGGTCAGGCACCGATCGCACCGCCTCCGCCGGGACCGAACGTGATCCCGGGCCCGGTGGCGCCGCTTCCCCCGCGAGGTGATGGCTGATGAGACGGAGGACAGCGATGAACACGGTCAGCCGCCGCGGCTGGCAGGCTCTGGTGCTGCTGATGGCCGCGCTGACGCTGACGTCCTGCAGTAGTTGGCGCGGTATCGCCAACGTGTCGCTGCCGGGCGGTCCGGGTAGTGGCGCCGGCGCCTACACGGTGTACGTCCAGGTGCCGGACACCTTGGCGCTCAACGGCAACAGCCGGGTCCTGGTCGCCGACGTCTTCGTCGGCGCTGTCGAGCGGATCGAGCTCAAGAACTGGGTCGCCACGCTGAAGTTGAAGCTGAACAAGGACGTTCATCTGCCGCGCAACGCCACGGCGAAGATCGGCCAGACCAGCTTGCTCGGTTCGCAGCACATCGAGCTGAAGGCGCCCGAGAACCCGGAGGGTGAGCTCCGCAACGGCGACACGATCGGTCTGAGCAATTCGACGTCGTACCCGACGATCGAACGCACGCTGGCCGGGCTGGCGCTGCTGCTGCAGCGCGGCGGGTTGTCGGACCTGGACACCATCACCACAGAGTTCGCCGCGCTGTCCAACGGGCGGGCCGACCAGATCCGCGCGTTCTTGACCAAGCTGGACACGTTCATCGGCAACCTCAACGACCAGCGTGAGGACATCACCCGGGCGATCGATTCGAGCAACCGGCTGCTGGGCTACTTCGGTGCGCACAACGACTCCATCGAGAAGGCCCTGACGGACTTCCCGCCGTTGTTCAAGTACTTCAACGCGCAGCAGGGGATTTTCATCAACGCCATTGACGCACTGGGCGCGATGGGCACGCAGGTCAACACCCAGATCGCACCCGCGAGGTCCGATCTGCACAAGGTCCTGACGTCGTTCCAGTGCCCGGGACGGGAACTGCGCAAGGCGTCGCCGTATCTGCCCGACCTGCTGCAGGTGATGATCACCGCGCCGTACCACGTCGACGGTGCCTTCAAGGCCGTCCGCGGCGACTTCATCAACACCTCGTTGGTGGTCGACCTCACCTACGCGTCCATCGACAACGCGATCCTGACCGGTACCGGTTTCTCCGGGATGTTGCGGGCGTTGGAGCAGTCCTTCGGCCACGACCCGGCGAAGATGATTCCGGACGTTCGGTACACGCCGAACCCGGCTACCGCACCCGGCGGTCCATATGTGGAAAGGGCTGACCGGAATTGCTGAAACCTCAGATCAAGCGACAACTGGTCATTTTCAGCGTCTTGACCGCGGTGGCGCTGCTGGTGTTGGGCGTCTACTACCTGCGGTTGCCGACCATGGCGGGACTGGGTCAGTACACGCTGAAGGCGGATCTGCCGGAGGCGGGCGGCCTGTACAAGACCGCCAACGTCACCTACCGCGGCACCATCATCGGCCGGGTCACCAGCGTGGAACCGACCGAAACCGGTGCGCAGGCCACCTTCCAGATCTCCAGCAAGTACAAGATTCCGGTCGACGCGAGTGCCAACGTGCATTCGGTGTCGGCGATCGGTGAGCAGTACCTGGATCTGGTTTCGACCGGTAACCCGGGCCAGTACCTGAAGCAGGGCCAGACCATCACCACCGGGACCGTCCCGTCGGCGATCGGTCCGGCGCTCGACACCGCCAACCGCGGGTTGGCTGCATTGCCGGCCGGCAAGATTTCGGCGCTGCTCGACGAGACAGCAACGGCCGTGGGTGGGTTGGGCCCGTCGCTACAACGCCTCGTCGATGCGACACAGGCGATCGTCGGCGACTTCAAAACGAACCTCGCCGACGTCGACGACATCGTGGAGAAGTCGGCGCCGATCATCGAGAGTCAGACCGACTCCAGCGACGCTATTCACCAATGGGCGCGCAACCTGAACGTCCTGGCCAGTCAGGCGGCCAGCCGAGACGACACGGTCAAGCACATCATCTCGGATCTGCCGCCGCTGATCGACCAGGTGCACACGGTGTTCAACGACACTAAGGACTCGCTTCCGCAGCTGATGGCGAACGCGTCGATCCTGACCGAGATGGCCAAGCGCTACAACCGGAACACCGAGCAGGTCTTGGTCTTCCTGCCCCAGGCCGGCTCGATCATCCAGACCGTGAGCTCGACCTACCCTGGCCGCGCATCTCTGGGTGTGGCGCTCGGTGCCTTCCCCGGACCGATCTTCCCGGTGCCGGTTCCGGGCCTGAGCCTGAACACCCCACCGCCGTGTCTGACCGGCTATCTGCCGGCATCGGAGTGGCGGGCGTTCGCCGACACCACCCCCGCAGAGCTGCCGGATGTCTCGTGCCGGATTCCGCAGGACACCCCGGCCAACAACGTTCGCGGTGTGCGCAACATCCCCTGTGTGGACGTGCCCGGTAAGCGGGCTCCCACGCCGAAGGAATGCCGCAGCGACAAACCGTACGTCCCGCTGGGCACCAACCCCTGGTACGGCGACCCGAACCAGATCCGGAACTGCCCGGCGCTGGGCGCTCGCTGTGACCAGCCGGTCGAACCGGGTCACGTGATCCCTGCGCCGTCGGTCAACACCGGCCTCAACCCGCTGCCCGCGGATATGGTGCCGGGGACGCCCCCGCCGGTCAGTGACCCGCTGTCTCGGCCGGGTACCGGTAGCGTTCAGTGCAACGGGCAACAACCGAACCCCTGCATCTACACCCCCGGCGGGGGACCAGCCGCGATCTACAATCCGCAGAGTGGCCAGGCGGTAGGGCCAGACGGCGTCGAATACTCCGTCGAGAACTCGATGAACATAGGAGACGACGCATGGAAGGGGATGCTGGCACCGTTCCGCTGAGCACGGACGAGGACCAGCAGACCGCAGATACCTCGGCTCAGGAAGCTCTGGACGCTGAGGGTATGGCGGCGGACGCGAATCCGGAGGAGTCGATTGACTCAGTGGCGATAGACGCCGAGCCGGCACCGTCGCGTCTCGGCCGTCGCCAGCAGGCGGGTATCTGTGTGCTGTTACTGCTGTTGGCGGCCGGCTTGGTGGCCGCGGGCTTCGTTGGCTTACGCGACCACGCGGCAAGCCAGCAACTGGCCCGCGACAACGCTGAAGCCATTGAGGCGGCCAAAGCGTGTGTTCTCGCGACCCAGGTCCCGGACTCCGGCGATGTGTCACTGTCCCAGGAGAAGATGCTGAACTGCGCGACCGGGGAGTTCCGCACCCAGGCCTCGCTGTACGCGCAGATTCTTCCGCCCGCCTATCAGGCGGCGAAGGTCCACGTCGAGCTGACCGAGATGGGTGCGGCAGTCGAGCGCAACAACCCGGACGGCTCGGTCGACATCCTGGTGGCCTTCCGGATCAAGGTTGACAACGTCGAGGCCAAGGGCAGAGAGGTCGGTTACCGGCTGCGTGTTCAGATGGTCCGCGACGACGGCCAGTACCGGATCGGCAGGCTCGACCAGGTGGCCAAGTGACCGACACAGTGGCCGAGGCGCCGCGTCCTGAGCCGGCCAGCTGGGGCACCCGCGCCACGGCGTTGGCGATCGACCTGCTGCCGGGGTTGGCCGTGATGGTGACGATGGGCATGGCTGCCCTGTGCTTCCCGTCCGGTGGCCTGTGGCGGTGGCTCGCGACCATCGTCGGTGCGTTGGCCTTCCTGGCTACCGCGGTCAACCGAATTCTGTTGCCCGCGCTCAAGGGCTGGAGCCTGGGTCGTGCGTTCACCGGGATCGAAGTGGTGCGCGGCGGCGACGGGTCCGTTCCGGCAGTCGGCGTCGGCCGACTGCTGCTGCGCGAGGTCGCGCACCTGCTCGACACCGTGCCGGTTCTGCTGGGCTGGCTCTGGCCGCTGCGGGACCGACGGGGCCGTACTTTCGCCGATGTGCTGGCGCGCACCGAGGTTCGTCCGGCTGCACAGCGGCAGCCACCGCCAAACATCCGATCCGTAACGGTGGTGGTGTTCGTGGCCACGGCTGTCCTGAGCCTCATCGCTGCGGCCACCGCGTACTCGGTGGTCTATCAGAATGACCACAGATCGGATCTGGCCCAGGCCGAGATTTCCCGACAGGGTCCGAAGATCGTGGCGGACATGCTGTCCTATGACCCCGAGACCTTGCAGGACGACTTCGACCGCGCCCAATCGTTGGCCACCGAGAAGTATCGCCAGCTCCTAGTTCCCCAGCAGGACGCGATCCGCGATTCCAAGCCGGTGCCGAACTTCTACCGGGTGACCGATGCCGCGGTGCTCAACGCCGCTCCGCACCGCGCCACCATGCTGCTGTTCTTACAGGGCCAGCGCGGCACACCCGGAAAGGAACGCCTGATCAGCGCTACCGTTCAGGTGGTGTTCGCGCAGACATCGGGAACCTGGCGGGTCGACGACCTTACTGTCGTCAGTAAGCCGCTGCCCGCCGAGGGGGCGAAATGAGTCCGCGCCGCCGCAGGGACGCTGAAGCACAACCACTCTTCGTCGACCGGCCGGTACCGCGGCGCCGACGGCTGCCGATCGTCATCGCAAGTTCGCTGGCACTGACCGCTGCCGCCATCGCGGTGTGCGCGATGACGCTGGTGACCCACGAGCAACACCGCCGCGCCGCCATGCGGAATGTCGAGGCGCGAGATGCGGTCGCATCGTTCATGACGATGTTCACCTCGCCGGATCCGTTCCACGCCAACGACTACCTCGCCAATGTCATGGACCACGCCACCGGAGACTTCGCCAAGCAGTACCAGGAGAAGGCGAATCAGATCCTGATCGCGGTGGCGCGCAGCGAACCGACCACCGGGACGGTGACCGCGGCCGGTGTCGAACGGTGGAACGACGACGGCAGCGTCAGTCTGCTGGTGGCCGTCGAGAACACCGGTAAGTCGCCGGACGGAAAGCACGATGCCAAGGTGGCCACCCGCTGGCTCGCGACAGCGCAGAAGGAAGGGGACCAGTGGAAGATCAGCAATCTGAACCAGGTGCTGTGACCGACGCGTCCTCCGGGGCAGAGGTCGATCACGCCGCCGAATCGACTGGCGACCTCGAACCGGACGCCGCCACCACCGAAGTGGATCCAGAGGCCGAAGTCGAGCCGGAGACCACGGCTGAGGCGGAGCCTGAGGCCGAGGCGGTGATGGCGGCCGCCAAGCGCCCCGGGCGGCGTAAGTTCGGTGTGCGGCTTGCGGTTGCGGTATCGGCCGCGGCGTTCGTGGGCGCCGCCGCGTTCGCGGGTGCGACAGCACAGCCGTATCTGCTCGACCGGGCAGAGGTGGCCACCAAGCTCGACATCGCCCGCACGGCGGCCCGCGCGATCCACACGCTGTGGAACTACACCCCGGAAAACATGGATTCCCTTCCGGATCGGGCCTCGGTGTATCTCAGTGGCGACCTGGAAGCTCAGTACCGCAAGTTCATTGACGCCATCGCGGACAGCAACAAGCACGCGAAGGTCACCGACACCACCGAGATCGTCGGTGCGGCAGTCGAGACCCTCGATGGCCCCGAGGCCACGGTGATCGTCTACACCAACACCACGGCAACCAGTGAACTGAGCAAATCGATCCCGCAGATCAAGTACCTCACCTACCGGCTCTTCATGAAGCGCGACCAGAATCGGTGGGTGGTCACCAGGATGCCCACCATCACCTCGCTGGACCTGACTCCGCGTCTCCAGGGCTGAGCGGCAGGAACCCGTGGCCGTCACGTCGCCGATCTCGCACCGGCGGACCGTGGCGGCCCTACTGCTGCTGACCTTCGCGACGGGTCTGGTCGACGCCGTCAGTGTCTTGGTGCTTGGCCGGGTGTTCGTGGCGAACATGACCGGCAATGCGATCTTCCTGGGATTCTTGTTCGTCCCCAGCACCGGATTCGATCTGACCGCCGCGATCGTCGCGGTGGCGGGATTCCTACTGGGCGCGGTCATCGGCGGGCGGCTGTTCCGGACCTTCGGGGAACAGCGGCCCCGGCATTGGCTCACGATCGCACTGGGACTGGAGGCGGTGATGCTGCTGGTGCTGGCCGCGCTGGGCGGAATGGGCGTGTTGAACTACTTCAGTGCCAGCAAGCTGCTCTTGATCGCCGGACTCGCGGTGGCGTTCGGTGTGCAGAACTCTTCCGCCCGCCAGTTCGGCATCCAGGAGCTCTACACCACGGTGCTCACCTCGACGATCGTAGGTATCGGGGTGGACAGCCGACTGGCCGGCGGAACCGGCCAACGCGGAAAGCTGCGCTACGGCGTCGTTTTCGTGATGATCCTCGGCGCCATTGTCGGGGCGACGTTGACGCCCATCATGGTGGCGCCGGTCATCGCGATCGCAGGGATCGTGGTGCTGGCGAGCCTGGCGCTGTTTCGCTACGGCTAGCGGGGCGCCTCCTAGGACCCGCCGTACTCCGGGCGCAAGATCGAGCTGAGCGCCGACAGCGGGATGTGCGCCTGCACGTTGCCACCGTCCATGTACCACTGCATTTGGTTGTACTGGATCGGACTGTCGTGGCTGACCGGGTAGTCGGGCATGTAGAGAATCAGCTCATCGGCGGTCAGCGCCCACGACCGGTAGCCGCCGGAGAAGACCTTGTCGGGCGTGAAACGCTCCGGGACAAAGGGATAGTCCCCGGGGCGGTGCTCCCAGAACGCCCGGTCCAGTGCCTCCTTGATGTAAGGCTCGCCCAACTGCGGGATCATCGCCAGTGGGTCGATCCCAGGCTTGGTGATGTCGGCCAACTGCAACTGCCGTCCGCCGGCGCCCATGTCGAACGTAAACGTCCGGTAGGCGTTGTTGATGTAGGGACCGTCGGAGTGGTAGTCCTCGTGGAAGACCGCGGTCAACGCGTTGCCGTGCTGGAAGATCTCGTAGTTCTCATTCCCCCAGCTGTCGGCCACCATCGAGGCACCTTTACTGCGCCAGTTGGTGAACAGCTTCGACAGGTAGTCACGGATCGGGGGACCGGCGACCGGGTGGTCGACCAGATCGCCGGGCACCGCCATTCGGATATAGCGGGTGGCCAGCCGCTCGGAATGCACGTCGGTCGTGCAGTATTGCCCGTCCCAGTTGCCGCCCAGCCCGCTGCAGAACGACGGCGCTGAAGCGCCGGCAACCGGTGCCCCGGACACCGTAGCCACCGCAAGTGTCGCGGCGAGCACGCCCGTCAGTAGCCGGGTCGCCCACATAGCCTGCCTCCTAAGGCAATTCGACTTTGCTCGCCAGCCATCGGCCGTCGACCTTCTGCATCGTCATCTTCATCCGAGTCCGATCCACCCGCGGGTCGGGACGCGTGGTGTTCGTGATCGTCTGGTTGACCATCAACAGCACCACGACCGTGTCCTTGGAACCGGACTGCACAGCGGACTCCACCACCGTGCCCTGCGCGGTCGCCTTGTTGTCGATCAGCAGCTGCCGCAGCTGAACGCTGGCCTTGGTGTAGGTGTCTTTGAACTCCCCGGTTGCGCCGTTGAGCACTGCGGAAAAGTCATCATCGACCTTGTTGGAGTCGATACTGGTCAAAACCTGGGCATAGTCCACCGCCGCCTGGCGTCCAGCCGCTTCCGCCGCAGAGATCCGATGCTGTTGCCACAGCGGCCATCCGAGGCCGATGACGAGCCCGAACACGGTGACGTAGGCGGCTGCGACGATCGCGACTGGCAACGGGACACGACGCTTGCCTGCCGGTGCGACGTCCGTCTCCACGGTGGCGGCCTCGTCCGTCTCCTCGACGGCTTTTGATTCCGGTTCGACAGCGGTCGATTCCACGTCCTCGGGCGTGGTCTCGGCGGTCGGTTCGTCGGCGGTGCTCACCGCGGCATCTCCTTGAGCATCAACGCGGCGGCTCGATCAGCAGGGGCGGACCGCCGTAGGGAGTGGGAATCGTGTAGCGGCCCTTAGGCGTCGGGTCGGTGGTCGCCGCCAGGTCTGCACCGGGCGGCGGCCCCGCGGTGTCATCGCCGGGTGGGCGCGGCGCGTTGTGGGCGCCGCGCACCAGCACGGACTGGTCGGTGTCGCGGCAGTAGCCGTACAGGAACGGTTCGGGGTAGTCCGCCTGCGACGGTGGCCGCCGGGGTGTGCCGTAGTCGCAGGTGTAGCGCGGGTAGATATCGACGGTCGCCCACATCCCGTCCTCGTGGATGGCCGAGCTGAGCGCATCGAACGTCGAACCGCGGTAGTTGGGAAACAGTGCGTTGAGCGCGGGGGTCCGCACGTACAGCAACTGGGCCGGGGTGACCAGATTCCCCAGCAGGCCGACCATGGTGTCGGAGTTGTCGTCGAACAACCCGTCGACCTGGGTCAGCATCCCCGGAGCCTGGTCCACCAGCCGGTGGTAGCCGCCGATCATCGGGTTGACGCCCTTGAGCACCTTGTCGAGGTTGTTCGACGTTGCGGCCAGGCCGTTGTTGACGTCGCTGAGCATGGTCAGCACGACCCGGCTCGACTTGAGCAGGCTCACGGTCTCGGGCAGTACCGAATCCAGCGTGGACAGCAGGAACGAGCCGCCGTCGACGATGTCGGTGAGCTTTTGCGGGCCCTCGCCGGAGAGGCTGAGTTCCTTCTTGATCAGCTCGAGTTTGCGCGGATCTGTCTGGGCCAGCATGCCGTCCGCGTCGGCGAGCAACTGTGACATCGGGATCGGAGTCGTCGCGCGATCCCGGGAGACCACGCTGCCGGCGGATAGGAACGGACCGGAGCTCGACGGGGGCTCGAAGTCGATGTACTGCTCGCCGGCGGCCGACAGACCGGAGACGCGCACCGGGCTGGCGGCGGGAATCTTCACCTTCGAGTCGATGTTCGCGACCGCGTCGACGCCGTTCGGCGTGACCCGCAGCGATTCGATCCGGCCGACCGGGACTCCGCGCACCGACACGTCCTGGTTGGTGAGCAGACCGCCGGAATCGGGCAGTGCGATGGTGATCTGGTAGGTCGATCGTGCCGGGTTCACCCGCAGTGCACCCACCAGCAGGTAGCTGACCGCCACCACCAGGGTCGTCGCCAACGCGAGCCCGGACAGCAGGTTCTTCCGCCGGTAGCCGGCGCGGACCAGGGCCACGATCTGGCGACTCAATGCGTCGATCATGGTGCCGGCCTCGGTATCAGCGGGCCGGGCGCGGCGTCTTCCATGTCAACCTCCGCCGGGGTCGGCGGAATCGGTGGACCGACCGCCGTCCACGGTGCCTGGCCCATGTCGGAGTCCGGGCCGCGACCCACCACGCGTTCCTGCAGCCGCCAGAGCGCGTACTTGATCGAACCGGCCATCTTGGCCCAGTCGTAGCGCTTCGGGCCGTGGAACGCCGGGTCGCCCTTGAACCCGGCGTCGGGCATCGAACCCCACACCAGTCGGTCGACGCTGGCGTGCACCGAGACACCGGAGCCCGCCGTCATCTTGATGAAGGGCGCCATCAGCCGGTTGAGGGCGGCCAGGCTGGTGCTGGGGTCGGTGGCCACGTCGTTCCACGCACCGGCCAACACGTTGGCGTCCTTGATGAAACTGTGGCCGGAATCGTCGGTTCCGGCAATCGACGGGAAGCGGGCCAGCTGTCGGCTGGTGGCGCCCAGTTGTTCGACCAGGTCGGCGATCTGGCTGGTGTTGTCCACCAGGGTGTCGGTCGCCGGCCCCGCCGCGTTGAGCACATCGGTGAGTGCGGCGCTGCGGGAATCGAGTTGGTCGGCCAGTCGGCTGGTTTCGCGCAGCGCGGTCTCGATCTCGCCGGAGCGGGCGTTGAGTTTGGCCAGCAGCTCGTTGGACTGGTTGATCAGCTTCCCGAAGGCCTTGCCCTGGTCGCCGGTGGCCTTGCCGGCGCCGTTGACGATGTTGGTGAAGTTCTGCACCGCACCGCCGTTCACCAGCAGCGCCGCCGAGCTCAGCACCGACTCCACGGTGGCGGCCGAGGTGGTCGCGTCTAGCCCGATGGAGTCGCCGCCCTTGAGCAGTGGCGCCGAAGGGTCAAGGGGGGTCGGCGGCTTGATCGCCACGAACACGTCACCGAGCGGCGTGGCCGACCGCAATTCGGCGGTGCTGCCCACCGGAATCCGGACGCCGTCCATGATGCGAAGCGTGGTGACCGCGGTGTAGTTGCGGGCGACCATCGACTCCATCTGGCCGACATCGGCACCGGAGAGCTTCACCTTGGCGCGACCCGGCAGGTTGAGCGCATTCGCGAACACCGCGGTGATCAGATAGCCACCGCTGCCGATACCCGGAGCAGGTAGCGGCAGGCTGTCTAGCCCGCTGGTGCCACAGCCCGCCGCCGACGAGGCGATGACGGCACTGCACAGCAGTGCCATGGCAGTCCTGGGTGTCCGGCTCGATCGTGATGCCACGTCTACTGTCCCATCATCGAAAGGCCGTCCAGGACATAGGTGAGGCCGAAGTCCGGACCGTAGTCCGCCAGAGTTCCGGTGCCGCATCCCAATTGCCGAAGGTGCATCATGTTGCACAGTTCCTTGGTGCTTTGGCTGTCGACCAGGATCTTGTCGACCAGGGCGTGCAAGCGGACCGCCCCGTTGTTGGTGTCGATGGCGTTGTAGAGATTCTCCATCGTCAGCGGCAGCAGGTTGATCAGCTCGGCGAGGTCGCGCTGCTTATCGACGAGGGTGGTCACGGCGGTGTCGCCATTGAGGACGCTTTGCTTGAGGTTGTCCCGATTGGCCTGCAGCAGCGACGTCGCCTGCGTGACGATCTCGTTGAACTTGCGTCCCGTGCGGCCGGTGCCAAAGTCCTCGTTGGCCAGCATCTGACTCAACTGACGTGTGGTGGAACCGAATTGACGCAGCTTCGCGTCGTTGCGGGCCGCCGCGTCCATCAGCGAGCTGAGATTGGTGATGATCGTGGTCAGCTGATCGCCGGTGGCCTCGCCACGGTCGGAGCTGAGGCGCAAAGCCCGTGACAGTTCGCTCAGTGCCGATTTGATCTTCTCGCCGTTGCCGTCGGCGATATCCGCGCCCGCGTTGATCACGTCGGCCACCGGACCATTGCCCTTGCCGTCGCCGCCCAGTGACTTGGAGACCTTGTCGAGCATGTCCAGCACGCGATCGAACGCCACCGGTGTACGGGTGCGATTCAGCCCGATAGTGGTGCGGTCGGCCAACACCGGGCCGCCCGAATAAGCCGGGGTCAGCTCGATCTGCCGCGCGGTGAGGATCGAGGTGTTGATGGTAACGGCGTTGACGTCGGCGGGGATCTTCACGCCGCGGTCGACGGTGAACTCCGCCTCGACGTACTCACCCTTCGGGGTGACCTTCTTGACCTTGCCGACCGGCATCCCAAGCACCGCCACCACATTGCCTTCGTAAAGACCGGCGGCGCTGTCGAATTGGGCGGTGACGGTGATGCGGCCGCCGAAAGGATTGAGGTGTGAGCCGGCCACGACGGCGAGGATCAGGGCACCGGCGACCAGCGTCGTCACCAGCGCCATGACGCCGCGACGACTCTTACGGGCCGCCGTCGGCCGGATCTCGGGCATCGCGGAATCGGTGTCTGCCGGCTCCTCGATCGGATCGTCGGCCGCGGTGGTCGGTGGCGCGCTCATTTGCAGTCCTTGAAGTACTCGATCATGCCGAACTGCTTGGCGCGGCCGCTGATGGCGCACATCCACGAGTCGACCGCGATCCCGTTGCCGGCGAAGAACTCGATACCGGGTCCATAGCCGGTGGCGTTGGTGATACCCCGCAATGGCGGCGGCGCGGACTGGATCAGGCTGCGCAGCAGGTCGTCGTGCTGGCCGAGCATGTCCGAGAGCGCGCGGAGATTGACCAACATGTCGTCGAGCATCGAGCGATCGGTGACCACGACGTTGTTGAGTTGGCCCACCAGACTGGTCAACGCGGCCAGCATGGCGTGGAAGGTGTTCTGCCGCGCCACCAGTTCCCCGATGAAGTCTTGGCCTTGATCGACCAGATTTCCCAGGTTCGTCTGTTGGTTGCGCAGGGTGGTGGCCACCCGCTGGGTGCTGGCGAGCAGCGTGCCCAGCTGATCGCGCCGATCGGCGGTGATCTTCGACAGTGCGTGCAGGTTGGCCATCGCTTGCGGAACCACCGGCGGCAGGCCCTGGAGTTGTTGGCCGAGCACGGCCAGCGACTGCCCGAACTGGTCGGAGTCAACCTGGTCGAACGTGGTGGTGGCGTCCTCCAGCAGCGACTCCAGCGAGTAGGGCACCTCGGTGTGGGCGAGGTTGATCCGCTTGCCCGGCAGCGAGCCGGGACCGTCGGGCTCAAGCTTGAGATAGCGCGACCCGAGGATCGTCATCACCTGGATCCTGGCCCGGGTGTCCTGACCCAGCGGGACGTCGTTGCGGACACTCAGGCCGGCCACCACGTGATCCCCGGCGAGTCGCATGCTCGTCACCCGGCCCACCTCGATGCCGGCCACCATGATCGGGTTGCCGGGGGCCAGCGCGGCGGCTTGGGCGAACTCCGCGGTGTAGCGGGTGTAGCCGAAACCGATCACCTTGACGAACAGTGCCGCGGCCACCACCACGGCCACCACGGCCAGCGCCCCGAACCCCAGCCACGTGGTGTTGTAGGACTCCAGAGGACGCGTGCGCCACTCGCGGAAGAACTTCTTGGTCGGTGTGGTCAAGGCGTTACCCATCGACGGTGTTCCTGCATCGGGGAGAGTGCCATGCCAGGTTCTCCCGGGTTATCGGGCGTGCGTTGCCGGGGGTGGCAGCGTTGACGATGATCGTCGTGACGTCGTTGAAGCCGGGGAAGAATCCCGTGGCGTTCAGGTCGCACAAGTAGGCGTTGCCGTAGGCGCCATCCCCGAATGCCCGGCCCAGACCCTTGAGCAGCAGCGGCAGATTGGCGCCGGTGAACGCCAGCTGCGGTTCGATCCCGGCCATGTGCTTGGTGAAACCGGGTTCCCGGTTGATCATCTCTTCCAAGGACGGGAAGACCTCGTCGGCGATCCGGGACAGCTGCCGAGTGGTCTGGGCCAGGGAACCGACCGAGGACTGCAAGGCCGGGCGACGTGAGTCCAGGTCGGCGACCGCTCGCCGTGCTTGGGTCAGGGCGTGGTCCAACTGATCGTTCTGCCCGGCAATGGTGCCGGTAAGCCGGTTGAGGCTGGTGATGAGGTCCCCGAGCACCTCGTCGCGCCCGGCCAGCGTCGCGGTCAACGTCGACGACTGATCCACCAGTGCGGTGATCGACGCCTGGTCGCCCGACAGCGATTCCAGCACACCGCGAGTCAGATCGTCGGCCTGCTTGGGATCCAGCAGCGACATCAACGGCTTGAAGCCGTTGAGCAGGGCGCCGACGTCGAAGGATGGTTCGGTGTGCTCCACGCTGATCACGCTGCCGCGCGGCAACACTCGTTCTTGCTCGGCATCTCCCGAGCTCGTGCCCAGCGAGAGTCCGAGATAACGCTGGCCGATGATGTTCTGGTAGGTCACCGAGGCGACGGTGTTGCCGTAGAGCTTCTGATCGCTTTGGACGATGAACGAGACCTTCGCGAGCTTCCCGTCCAGTGCGACCTTCTCCACCCGGCCGACCCGCACACCGGCCATCCGGACGTCGTCGCCCTCGCGTAACCCGTAGACGTCGGTGAACACGGCCGCGTACGGCGTCGTCGAGCCGGCCACATCGCGGCGCAGGGTGGCATAGACAAGCCAGGTCAGCACCGTCGAAACGACCATGAAGAGGGACAGGCCGACCAGCGGTCCGCGGAATGTCACTTGTGGCCTCCCGTGTTGGCGGGGCCGGGCGAGGCCCAAGAGATGGCGTTGCCCCGCGCGACCGGGCCGAGCAGCAACTGCGTCGCCACCGATGCCGGCTCGCTCCGCCCGGTGATGGGCCCGACGATCAGGCCGAGTTGATTGCGCTCGGCTTGGCTGCCGACCGGTCCGACGTTGCCGCCGAAGGATGCCGGCGCCGCCGGCTGCCACTCCGGTGCATGGGGCTGGGCCGGGATCGGCGGGCTCGGCGGGGGCGGGGGAGCCGGGTCAAGCGGGTCGGCGTTGCTGGGAACGCGCGGGAAGGGCCCGGTCCACCACGGCAGCGGCGGGTTGGTGTCCTCCAGGCTGCGATTCGGGTTGACCAGGGGCGGCCCGACGGCGTGCAGGTTGCCGTCGGGGCCGATCTCGGTGCCGGGCGGCGGCTCGAGGCCGGCAGGAAAGTGATAGTTCTGTGGCAGCAGCGTCGCGGGAAGTTCGGGCCGAACCGAGATCATCGGCGCCGTAAAGCAGCTCGGTCCCTTCACTTCGCCGTACTGCGGGCAGTCTGCCCGGGTGTAGGTGTGCAGCGGGGTGAAGGACAGGTTGGCCCGCATGTTGCGAGTGATCAACTTGGGATCGTAGAGCTGGTCGAAGAACTTGTCCGAGAGCCGGTTGACCCGGGTGAAGATCGGTACGAACTTGTCGGCGTTGTTGGCCAGCACGCCGATGACGGGCGTGAGGTCGTGGGTGATCTGGATCAATTGGTCGATGTGGTTGTCGAGGGCTTCTCGGGCCACACCGACGGTGTGCTGGCCACCGGAGACCAGCGAGGCCAGCTCGGCACGCTTCTGGGCGAACGCGCGCATCGGTTCGACGGCCTGGTGCAGTGCGTCGACGAGGTCGGGGGCCGTGGACTGCAGCCCGTGGGTGGCGTCGAGTAGTGCCGAGACCGTCGACGGACCGGGCTCGGTGGCGACGATGCTGTTGAGCTGATCGAGCAGGCGCGACATCTGCGCACCCGTGTTGAGCAGCTTGACGCGCCGATTGTCGGTGGCCGCCCCCACCGCCGCCAGGATGCCCAGGCTGTGGTCTTCACGGCCGCGGCCGGTGGCGGCCAGGATGTCGCGCAGCTTGGACACGGTGGTCTGGAAGATCACCGTTGACAGTTCGCCGTTCTCGGCGATGTGGCTGCCGTCGCGGATGGTAGGTCCGCCGGTGCCGGAGTCGACCAATTGAATCGACGAGACCGCGAAGACGTTGGACGGCACCACGCGGGCCGTCACCGAGCTCGGAATGTCCTTGGCGTAACCGGGTTTGAGGTTGATGTGGACGTAATTGGGCTTGCCGTAGGCGGCCGGGATCACGTCGGTGACGCTGCCGACCAGCAGCCCGTGGTATTTGACGTCGGACTGGGCGGGCAGTCCATCGCCGACGTTGATCAGGTCGGCGACCACCCGCACGTAGGAGTTGAGCATCCCGGTGGATTTAGCCAGCAGGCCCCCGGTGGCCAGCGCGATCACCAGCAAGACCGCGATTCCCGCCCCCAGCAGCTGACTTTCGGAGGGGCCGCGGCCGTCGGTGTCCAGCGAATTGCTCATGTCAGCCACCGAACCTTGCGCCGGCGTCGATGCTCCACAGCGCCATGGTCAGCAGCATGTTGACCATGATCACGATCGTGATGCTGGCGCGCATGGCCCGGCCCGCGGCCACCCCGACCCCTTCGGGACCGCCGGAGGCGTAGAAGCCGTAGTAGCACTGCACAGTCGAGGCCAACCAGACGAACACCACGCACTTGAGCACGGAGTAGACGATGTCCTTGCCGCTCAACATCATTGTGAAGTAGTGCATGTACGGGCCGATCGATCCGCCGCCGATGATGCCGGTGACCAGTTGGCAGGTCAGGTAGGTGATAGCCAGGCAGGCCACGTACAGCGGGATCACCGCGATGGTCGCGGCCAGCAGTCGCGTGGTCACCAGGAAAGGGATGGGCCGGATCGCGATCGAGTCGAGGGCGTCGATCTCCTCGGCGATCCGCATGGCGCCGAGCTGCGCGGTGAAGCGGCAACCTGCCTGCATCGCAAACGCCATCGAGGCCATGATCGGCGCCAGCTCGCGGGTGTTGACCAGTGAGGAGATGATGCCGGTGGCCGGGCCGAGCCCCAGCAGATTCAGAAAGTTGTAGCCCTCGATCGCCACCAGTGCGCCGGCGGTGAAGCCCAGGACGACCGCCACCCCGGCCGTACCGCCACCCACCACGATGGAGCCGTTGCCCCAGGCGATGTCGGAGAGCAGCCGCAGAAATTCCTTGCGGTAGTGCCGGAACACGGTGGGGACACCGGCCGCGGCGCGGCCGAAGAACACCAGCATGTGTCCCAGGCGGATGGTCGGCACCGACGCCATTCGGTAGGCGCGCAGCAGCGGGCGCGCGAAGGCCGGGACATAGGAAGAGGCGGTCATCTCACAGTCCCGTCCGCGGGTAGAGCACGTTGTAGAGCTCGCTGATGCCGACGTTGACGATCATCAGCACCAGGATCGACTCGACTACCGAAGCGTTGACCGAGTTCGCCACGCCGGCCGGACCACCGCGAGTGGACAGGCCTTTCTGGCAGGACACCACCGCGACGATGGCGCCGTAGACCACGGCCTTGATCAGCGCGACGATCATGTCGCCGGTGGTGGCGAACGAGGAGAAGGTGGCCACGAAGCTGCCTGGCGCGCCCTTCTGGAAATACACGTTGAACAGATAGCTGGCCAAAAAGCCTACAAAGCAGGTGATTCCGGTCAGCGCTACGCCGATCATGATGGCCGCGGCGAAGCGGGGGACCACCAGCCGGCGGATCACCGAGACGCCCATCACCTCCATGGCGTCGGTCTCCTCGCGCATGGTGCGCGAGCCCAGGTCGGCGGTGATGGCCGACCCGACCGCGGCGGCCATCAGCATGGCCGCCACCAGTGAGGCGGCCTGTCGGATGACAGCCAGCCCGGCAGCCGCGCCGGCCAGTGAGGTGGCGCCGACCTGGTTGGCCAACAGCGCGAACTGAATGGAGAGCGTGACCCCGATCGGCAATGCGACCAAAACCGTCGGCAGCACCGCGGTGTTGGCCATGAAGGCGCTCTGCCGGACGAACTCACCCCATTGGAATCGGCCGCCGAACAAGTCGGAGAAGAAGTACTGCACGGTACGCACCGCCAGAACGCACTGCTCGCCGACGGTGGTCAGCGAGGCCAACGGGTGGCGGTTGACATAACCGGTGGTCCAGTCCTGGATGGCTGCCACGCCGTCGAGCTGAGGCTCGGCGGCGAGGTCGCGGTCGTCCTGGGTGGTCATTTGTCGCCGATCATGGTCGTGAGATCACCGGAGATTGCCGATTGCGCGTGCGGCCGATGATCCATGGCGGCCACCTTAGTCAGCGTTCTTACTCCGCGGTAGGGTTCGGAACTTCTCGGACCAACTGGTGGGTAGATAGAAAGGATACGCATGGCTACCAAAGGGGAGGAGCTCATGGGGTCTCGCCGCGACCTTTCATCCGGACATGATGTCGGACACAATGCCCCGGCAAGGGTGCTTCAGGCAACATGACTCGGGTTATGGATGGGTTACCGGTCAGTAGCACGCGTTTTCATGGTTTTGACGCCCTCGCGCGGGCGTTGATGGCGATACTCGATCGGGACAAGCACGACGCAGGGAAGGAAATCAGGAACGTGCCGATGCGGGCAGGGTGGACCCAGATCGCGGCCGCCGTCGCGTGTGCGATGGCAGTCGCCGCAGCGGTGGCACCAGGCTCCGCGGTCGCCGATCCGGCTCAGCCGCCGGCGCTTCCCGGCTTCACGCCCGCGCCCAGCGACTGGTCTCCGCGCATGGACATTTGGCCGTACAGCACTTTCACCTATCAGGTCACCCCCGAGATGATCGGCGGCATGTCGGATTCGTGCCAATGGTTCAACGCGCAGTTCGACCCGCTGATGGGACA
Organism: Mycobacterium sp. SMC-11; assembly: GCF_046250095.1. Classification (NCBI taxonomy): domain Bacteria; kingdom Bacillati; phylum Actinomycetota; class Actinomycetes; order Mycobacteriales; family Mycobacteriaceae; genus Mycobacterium; species Mycobacterium sp. SMC-11. The sequence continues at coordinate 140,569 of NZ_CP176430.1, forward strand.
GATCGACGAATTCAACCGCAACCTTGCCGACCACCGCGACGTCTACGCGAGTGTGCAGTCGCAGGCGGATGCGGTGGTGGCCAACATCGACCGATCGACGGGCTTCTTGGGGCCACGACTGCAGCCACTGACCATCCGCAACACCCCGGACAACTTCGGCCCCTACTCGCCGATCTACGGCGGGGAACAGCTGACCGGAGTTCTGTTCCAGCTGTCTCGCATCGCCGACAGCATGCGCAAGAAGCAGCCGGCCGGTTTCGCCCGTCCCCACATCGACTCCGCGATCGGATGGGCCAACGCCCTGCGGAACTCCAGGGCCTGCACCTAAGCGGCGATCAAGTAAAAACCCGCAGGCGCGGGGTGGGGTAGGTTCGGGGGCGCTGCGGCCGACCGGCCACCAGTAGCGGACCACGAGAGGTAGTTCAGTGTCGGACCGTGAGGACGAGCAAGCGGCCGACCACGTCGAACCGCCGGCCGAGGCGGTAGAAACCGTCGACGCCGAAGCCGTAGAAAACGTTGAAACCGATTCTGCCGAAACCGAATCCGCCGAGTCTGTAGCTGCTGACGAGACCGCTGGCGAAGCTGCGGGGTTCAAGGAACGCATCGGCAGCCTGAAACCGAATCGGCGCTGGGTCGCCGCAGCGGTCCTGGCGCTGGGCCTGATCGGAGCGACCTACGAGGGCTGGCTGCTGTTCGCTCACCACCAGCGCACGGTGGCCGCCGCGCAGGCACTGGAGGCTGCCGAGAAGTACACCCTGACGCTCACCAGTGTGGACCCCACCGCGATCGACAAGAACTTCGCCGAAATCCTCGACGGAGCCACCGGCGAGTTCAAGGACGTCTACCGCGCGTCCAGTGAACAACTGCGCCAACTGCTGATCGACAACAAGGCGTCCGCGCACGGCACCGTCATCGACTCGGCGGTCAAGTCCGCCACCAAGAACAAGGTTGAGGTGCTGCTGTTCGTCGATCAGTCGGTGAGCAACAAGACCGCCCCCCAGGCGCAGATCGACCGCAGCCGCATCGTGATCACCATGGAGAAGGTGAAGGGCCGTTGGCTGGCCGCCAACGTTGAGATGCCCTAAGCGATGGCGACCCGGCTTCGCCGCTTTAGTTGAATCCGAGCCAGCTGGGCAGCCCGCGTTCGTGCGCGTCGCACAGTACCTGTGCGGTGTCGCAGGATCCGCGTGGCACTCCGGCGCCGGTCCACATGCCGCCGGCGTCGCGGCGCAGCACGACCGCCGACGACGAACCGCCATCGAGCAGGATGGCGTGGTCGCTGGCCAGGCCGCGGAAGAGATCCTGCATGTTGTCGGGTGTGTAGTGGCCGCCCTGGAAGATGTAGAGCTCGTCCTTGGCTCGCGAATAGCCCACGGCGGTGCGTGCCGCACTCGGCCCGCCGTCGTTGAGTTGCCCGGTGACGCCCGGGGCCAGCAATCCCAGTCCGCTGACCGCGACGAACCGGTCCCCGCGTTCCACCAGGCCGGTGATCGTCGGCCCGGCCGAGTCGTAGTCCCCACCGTCGCGGCCGCCGCGCGGCCACAACACATATGGCGCGCCACGAGTCGGCAGGATCATCGTGGTCAGCGTCGACCAATGCTCGTTGCCACCGGACAGGCCTTGCTTGCCGGCGTAGGGGATGGTGCCGGTGACCGCGACGTTGGCTCGGCCCTTGCCGCGGGTGTTGTCGACGTAGGCGCCCAGCGGGGAACTGCATTTGGTGGTCCGCCAGGATCCACCCCGCTGGCCGCGGATGTCGAAGAAGTTGGCGTTGATCGCCACCGTCGGCCGGCCCAGCATCTGCCAGGCCTGCAGCGGCGTGTAGAGCTCGGATGCCTGCATCAGGCCCTCGCTGGTGCGAGCCCGCGGATCGCGTTCGCAGCGGCTCTGCGCTCCGCTATGGCTGTCGACCAGCAGGTGCGGTTCGATGCGCTGCGAAGCCGACTTGAGGACCACCAGGTGCCCACCGCCGGACATCTCGTACCAGTCGCCGGCGGCATTGAGCATCGGTGTGGGATGCCCGCTCCCGAAGTTGTACACCAGGTAGGAGCCCGGGGTCCGCGCGATCGCGGCGGCCAGCTGGTCTTGTGCGGCGGCATACGCGGTCGGCTGGCCCGGGCCGATCGCCAGAACTGCACAGAGCAGCATCGCGGCGCAGCCAGCCGCCAGCCGGCGCGCGAAAGCCACTGGAGTCGACACTGTTTGTCCCTTCGGCTCCGGACTGGGGGAGACACCAGATTCCTACGGTAGCCACCGAAACCGCCGGGACAACCTGCGTGACCGGATTGTGCTGCGTCGGTGGCGGATCGGTTATGGCCAGCGATCATTCGCCGAGTCGGCTGTGCATCTCCCAGATCAGGATCTCCGACGGGGCGGACGCGGCAATTCGTTGACCGCCGACGCCGGTGCAGCGGACCGCGTCCCCGGTGTGCAGCACACCGGCGCCCTCCAAGTCGACATCGCCGGCCGTGACAAACAGATGGGCATACGGCGAGTCAGGAAGTGCGACATGGTCTCCGGGCTGCAGCCGCGCGACGTACAGCGTGGCACCCGCATTGCCGATGCTGATCGCGGCGTCAGGGTCACGGCCGGAGGCGACTGTGATGAGTCCGCCGCCCGCCAGGTCGTCGCCGATGTCGTGCTGCTGGTAGCCGGGAGTGCGCCCCGGGGTGTCCGGCATGATCCACATCTGGATGAAATGCACTGGCTCGCTCGCAGAGTCGTTCTTCTCCGAATGCAGAATGCCGGTGCCCGCCGACATTCGTTGTGCCAGGCCGGGATGGATGACGCCCGCGTTGCCGATCGAATCGCGATGGCTCAGCGCACCGGACAGCACCCAGGTGACGATCTCGGCGTCGCGGTGGGGGTGGGTATCAAAGCCGGAGCCGGGCGCGACGACGTCATCGTTGTTGACCAGCAGCAGTCCGTGATGGGTGTTGTCCGGGTCGTAGTAATCGTTGAACGAGAACGAATGCCGCGAGGTGAGCCACGGGGCACGGGTGGCCGCGCGGTCGTCCGCTCGTCGCACATCGAGCAAACCCATGCTCCAAGGCTAACGCGCAACCTGGTCGTTGCCGGTAGTCTCCTTGCAACCGCCGAGGGGATACGGAGGTCGCGTGAGCCGTCCGACGCTGCAGCATCTGCAGATCGCCGAGCTCATTTCCCGGGCTGGCGGTGATCCGTGGGCGGTCGACGACAGTCTGCAGGCCGGCAGCCCCACCCAGATCAACTTCCTGGCCCAGGCGTTCCACTCCGCCGCCGGCTCGGCCACCTCGGCCGAGGAAACTTTTGTCACTGCCCAGCAGCACTTCGAGCAGTACAACAGGGAGAACGGCGAGCAGCCGATCAACAACGGCGCCGAGGTGCAGCGAGTCAAGGACGGCCTGCATGCCACCAATCAACAGCTCGGCCAGATCGCGGCCGACCTGGAGACCATCGCCGCGGCCTTAGCGCAGGCCCGCGCCGCCTCGCTGGCCAACATCACCGCGCTCAACGCGAATCTGATCGTCCTCGACGCCCGTATCGGCGTGTACCTGGAGCAGGAGAATCAAGGCTACGACCACGACGCGGATATCGCCGCGTGCTGCCAGCTGGCCGAGGACGACACCGCGACCGCCCTGCACAATGCGACGGTCATCCGCAACGGCTACTCCAAAACCTTGCAACAGGCCTTGACGAATCTGCGGGTGCGAGACGGCTACGACCCCGACGCACAGCTGCGCAAATTCGACGCGGACGCGCCGGCACCGCCGCCGGGACCCGTGCCCGATGACCCCAAGCAGTTCAACGACTACTGGAACAGCCTGACGCCCGGACAGAAGGACTGGCTCTACAACGCCGACCACAACATCGGTAATCATCCGGGCATGCCCTGTGATCCGCCTGATCACCTGGGCTACGACCACTACAACAAGCTGCACCTGGCCGACGAACTCGCGCGGGCACAGGGCGCCGCCGCGCAGGCCGATGCGCTGCGCAGCCAGCACCCGGACTGGGCTGCCGGCGAGAACATTCCGCACCCCAACGAGCCCGGGGCGATTTTCGATGACCGCGTCGCCTACGAGAACTGGCAACGGCAATACGACGCAGCCCGGGACGGTTCGAAGTACCTGGACGACCTCAAGGCCGTCGATGCCGCGGTCGGTGCCAGTCCGAACCGCAAGCTGATGCTGCTGGACACCCAAAGCGGCACCCAGGCCCGCGCGGCCATTGCGGTCGGTGATCCGGACAAGGCCACCCACGTGTCGGTCACCACGCCCGGGCTGAACACCACGGTGCACGGCGGCATCGGGAATATGACCGAAGAAGCAACCAACGTCAGACGGGAAGCACTGCGGCAATTGCGGTTCGAGCCGGGACACGAGAGCGATACCGTCTCGACGATCGCCTGGATCGGGTACGACCCCCCGCAGGTTCCCGGCTTCGACGACAAGACCGCATCGCTGGCCGGAATCTGGGGCGTCACCCACGATGATCTGGCCCGCGCCGGCGCGCACGACCTGGCTCGTTTCTACGACGGGATCCAAGCTTCGCATCTGGGCGGTCCCGCCGATCTCACCGCGATCGGGCACTCCTACGGGTCCTTGACCACCGGGTTGGCGTTGCAGGAGCCCGGCGATCACGGGGTGTCGCGGGCGCTGTTCTACGGGTCGCCCGGCATCGAGGCATCCACGCCGGGGGACCTGCACCTACAGCCCGGGCAGGTGTTCGCGATGGAAGCGCCCGACGACAAGATCCAATGGGTCTACGACGCCAGAGCCGTCGGCCAGGGCATTCCGATCATCGGCACCTACCTCAACAACGAGCTCGGCGACTTCGGCCCCAACCCGGCTACCAACTCCGAATTCACCCGCTTGGCTACCGGCGCCGCGACCGTGCCCGACGGCCACGGTGGCACCATCACCCTGCAAGAGGCCCACGGGCACAGTGACTACCCCCGCTTCCCCGACGGCGGAGGCCTGCGGACTACGAACTACAACATCGCCGCGGTCCTCGCCGGCCTGGACAACAAGGCGGTTCAAGGAAATTGATGTTTCACCAAGTGTCCCCACCCCAGCCGCGACGATGCCTGTTCGCTGTCTTGACCACCGTCGCACTAACCGCAGGATGTCACGTGTCCCAACCGTATGAACCCACTCCGCCCAGCGTCGCCGCCGAGGCCTTGGACGTGCTCAAGTCGTTGCCGTCGTTAGAAGACACGCAAACTCAGGTAGCCGCCACGATGAATGAAATAACCTCCGCTGCAAAACAACTCATCCCATCCATCGTCTGGGAGACCCTGGACGAGGGTGAGGGCGGAAATTGCGAGCGGCCATACGAGCAAACCGACGGTAAGCGTTACTTCCTGCCGGACGCGGTTGCCCGGGATGTTGCGGTGTCAGAGCAGGCCTGGGCCAAGCTCGAACAGACCGCCAAGGAGGCGGCCGCGAAGCTGGATGCCACCGAGGTGCAGGTGATGCAGAACCAGCCGGGCAATCACGACGTCGGGTTCTACGGACCCACCGGCCTTTTTATCAAGGTCGGCTACCGCGGCAACCTCGTGGTCTCCGGCTATACCGGCTGCCGGCTGCCGCAGGACAAGAAGTAACCGCCTACCAGTCGGACTCGTCGTAGGTGATGACCCCGCGGATGTTCTTGCCGTCGACCATGTCCTGGTAGCCGGTGTTGATGTCCTCGAGCTTGTAAGTCGTGGTGATCATCTCGTCGATCTTGAGCAGCCCGGACTTGTACAGGCCCACCAGCTTTGGCGTCTCGATGTGCGAGCTGCCACCGCCGAAAATGTTGCCCTTCAACGTCTTCTGCAACATGGTGAACAAGAACAGGTTCAGCTTGACGTCCGCGTCGACCATCGAGCCCATGCCGGTGACCACGCAGGTGCCGGTCTTGGCGGTCAGGATCAGCGCCTCTTCGATGTACTCGCCCTTCATGTCGCCGACGGCGATGATCACCTTGTCGGCCATCAGGCCCCAGGTCTCCTCCATGACCGGCATGATCGCCTCGGCCATCGACGGGTAGACGTGGGTGGCGCCGAACTTGACGGCCTGGTCGCGCTTGAAGGGCACCGGGTCGATCGCAATGACGCGGCGTGCGCCAGAGAGCACCGCGCCCTGGAGGGCGCTCATGCCGATACCGCCGACACCGATGATGATCACGGTCTCGCCGGGCTTGACCTCGGCGACGTTGGTGGCCGAACCGAACCCGGTGGGCACCGCGCAGCCCATGATGGCCGCGGTCTCGAACGGCACGTCCTTGTCGATCTTGACCACGGAGTCCTGGTGCACGGTCATGTAGGGCGAGAACGTGCCGAGCAGGTTCATCGCGGAGACCTCGTGCGAACCGGCATGGATCCGGTTGGTGCCGTCGGCGATGGCCTTGCCGCCCAGCAGGACCGCGCCGCGGTCACACAGCGAACGGAAGCCCTTCATACACGGCGGACAGTTGCCGCAGGCCGGGATGAAGGCCATGACCACGTGGTCGCCCTCTTCCAGGCCGGTGACGCCCTTGCCGACCTTGGTGATGACGCCGGCGCCCTCGTGGCCGCCCAGCGCCGGCAGGGCCATCGGGGTGGCTCCGGTGGTCAGGTGGTAGTCGGAGTGGCACATCCCCGCGGCGTGCATCCGGACCTGGACTTCGCCTTCAACCGGGTCGCCCAGTTCGATCTCGTCGACCCGCCACGGCGAGTTCAGCTCCCACAACAATGCGCCCTTGGTCTTCATGACCGGCCATCATAGAACACGTTTCAGAAGTTGCTCCGACGGGTGCTCTTAGCTGGGAAAATGCTGTCCTATCCCGTCTTGTGGGGGATGCCAACGGACAGGCCACCGTCGATGACCAGGTCGGCGCCGGTCATATACGAGGACTCGTCGGAGGCCAGGAAAACCACCGCGGTGGACACCTCCGCCGATTTGGCGCCCCGGCCCAGCGGAATCTGCAGGGAATCGTCGGGGATCGCGATGGTCATCCGGGTGCGGATCAGTCCGGGCAACACACTGTTGATCCGGATGTTGTGCGGTGCCAATTCCACGGCGGCGGCCTTGGCCAGCCCGCGCACGCCCCACTTGGAGGCGACGTAGCCGTATAGGCCGGCGGTGCCACGCATCCCTTCGACGGAGGAGATGTTGATGATGGAGCCGCCGCCGGCGGCCTTCATCGGGGCAACGGCGGCGTGCATGCCCAGCATGGTTCCGGTCAGGTTGACATCGAGAACCTGCTGCCAGGCGGCCACGTCGAAGTTCTCCAGGGTGTTGTACTTGGCGATCCCGGCGTTGTTCACCAGCACGTTGAGGCTGCCGAAAGCATCGACCGCGGTCGCCACGGCCGCTTGCCATTGGTCGGCCTGGGTGACGTCGAGTCGGACGAACCGGGCGGTGTCGGGCCCCAGCTCGTCGGCGAGTTTGCTGCCCTCGTCTTCCAGGACGTCGGCGATCACGATCTTGGCGCCCTCGGCGGCCAGCGCCCGGGTGTGTGCCGCGCCCATGCCCCGCGCGCCGCCGCTGATCAGCGCAACTTTGCCTTCGACTCGTCCCATGGCTGGCGAGGTTACCTGGGCGGGCTCGTGGGCCGTTACGCTGCCCTGATGGCATCCCCTGGCTCTGGGACCCGCATCGAGCGAACCTTTGACGGCGTGCGGGCGGTACCGATCGTCTACGACACCTGGACGCCGGATGTGCCGCCGCGCGCCGTGGTGGTGCTGTCCCACGGCTTCGGCGAGCATGCCCGTCGCTACGACCATGTCGCGAAGCGGTTCGCTGCGGCGGGGTTCGTGACCTATGCGCTGGACCACCGCGGACACGGGCGCTCGGGCGGCAAGCGAGTGCTGTGCCGCAACATCGCGGAATACACCGGTGACTTCCACACGCTGGGCGGGATCGCTGCCCGCGAACACCCCGGACTGCCGCGCGTGGTGCTCGGGCACAGCATGGGCGGGGCGATCGTGTTCAGCTACGGCGTCGACCGCCCCGACGACTACCAGCTGATGGTGCTGTCCGGACCCGCGGTGGCCATGACCGACACGGTGTCGCCGGGATTGGCGTTTGTCGCCAAAGCGGTGGGGGCTATCGCGCCGAGCCTGCCGGTGGAGAAGCTCGACAGTGCTCTGGTCTCGCGCGACCCGGCGGTGGTGGTCGCCTACAACGAGGATCCGCTGGTGCACCACGGCCGGGTGCCGGCCGGGGTGGCGCGCGCGCTGATCAAGGTCGGCGAGACCATGCCGACGCGGGCGCAGGCGCTCACGGTGCCGCTGCTGGTGGTCCACGGCGCCGACGACGGTCTGGTGCCCGCCGAAGGCAGCAGGCGGCTGGTGGAGTGCGTCGGCTCGAACGACGTGCGGCTGACCGTGTATCCGGGGCTTTACCACGAGGTATTCAACGAGCCGGAGCGTGCGCAGGTGCTCGACGACGTGGTGGGTTGGATCGACGCGCATCTGTGAGTTGCTGTCGGCGCGGTGTCGCCGCTGTCGGTTAGCGTGGCGGCCATGAGCACCGACGACAAGATGTTGGCGCGGATCGCCGCACTGTTGCGCCAGGCCGAGGGCACCGACAACGCCCACGAAGCCGATGCGTTCATGGCGGCGGCGCAGCGGCTGGCCACCGCGACCTCTATCGACCTGGCGGTGGCTCGCGCGCACTCCGCCACCCGAACAGCGGCCACCGCGCCGGTGCAGCGCACCATCACCATCGGTGAGCCCGGCGCCCGGGGGTTGCGCACCTATGTGCAGCTGTTCGTGGGGATCGCCGCCGCCAACGACGTGCGCTGCGACGTGGCGACCAACTCGACCTATGTCTACGCCTACGGCTTCGCCGAGGACATCGACGCCACCCACGCGCTCTACGCCAGCCTGGTCGTCCAGATGGTCCGGGCGTCGGACGCCTATATCGCCACCGGCGCGCACCGGCCCACCCCGACCATCACCGCTCGACTGAACTTCCACCTGGCATTCGGTGCTCGGGTCGGCCAGCGGCTGGCCGAGGCCCGCGACGAGACCCGACGCGACGCCGAGAAGGATCGGAGCCGGCCACCTGGCACCGCGATTGCGTTGCGCAACAAAGAGGTCGAGCTGCGCGACTTCTACCGCGGTACCTCCAAGGCGCGGGGCACCTGGCGGGCCACCCGGGCGTCGGCGGGATACTCGTCCGCGGCACGACGGGCCGGGGATCGGGCCGGGCGCAACGCCCGGCTGGGCGAGAGTGCTGAGCTGTCGGTGGCGCGGTCCGCGCTGGAGCGGTGAGCGCTGGAACATTGAGTGAAGGCGCTTCCGGGCGCGACGGTCAGCGCGCCAAGGTTTACGCCGCGGAGGTCTTCGTCCGCACCCTGTTCGACCGCGCTGCCGAGAGCGGCAGGCGCAGCGTGGAGTTCTTCGGCGCCGAGCTGACGTTGCCGCCCGAGGCCCGTTTCGGTTCGGCGGCCGCCGTCGGGCGCTATGTCGATGACGTCATGGCGCTCTCGCCGGTGCGCGCTCGGTGGCCGGATGCTTCTATGTTGACGGTGCGTGCGCGCCGTGGGACTACGGCCGCGCATTACGAGAAGCTCGGTGCGGCGGGCGTTATCGCCGTACCGGATCAGCGCGGGGTGGACTGGGCGTTGCGAGAACTGGTGGTGCTGCATGAGATTGCGCACCATCTGTGTGAGGCTCGACCGCCGCACGGCCCGGAATTCGTCGCGACGTTCTGTGAGCTGACCGAAATGGTGATGGGGCCGGAGTTGGGATATGTGCTGCGGGTGGTGTTCGCCAAGGAGGGCGTGCGGTGACGTGCGCTCCGGCGCAGCGTGGGTCATTATCTGACGATGGCGGGTAGCGCGGGTGCGCCGTGAGTCGTCCGAGCCTGCGGTATTTGGGGCTCGGCGACCTGGTAGCTGCGGCGGGCGGTGACCCCTGGGCCGTTGATGACGGCGTGCAGGCCGGAAGTCCCACCCAGATCAACTTCCTGGCGCAGGCGTTTCATTCGGCGGCCGGCTCGTCCACCGCGGCCGAGGAGACCTTCCGCACCGCTCGACAGCACTTCGAGCAGTACAACCGCGAGAACGGTGAGCAGCCGATCAACAATGGCGCCGAAGTGCAACTGGTCAAAGAAGGCCTGCACGCCACCAACCAACAACTCGGCCAGATCGCGGCCGACTTGGAGACCATCGCCGCCGCCCTAGCCCAGGCCCGGCAGAGTTGCAGCGAGCAGATCGAAGCGCTCAATGCCAACCTGCGGGGCTACGACGAGTTTCTGGCTGACTACAACACCCACTACCTGGCTTACCAACTACACGGTGACGACGTCGACGCCCTGATCGAAAAGTGTTGGGAAGGTTCGATATCCGACACACGGACCGTACTGTCCAACGTCACGCTGATTCGCGGTGCCTATTCCAAGACGTTGCAGGCGGCGCTGACGAATCTGCGGGTCAAGGATGGCTACGAGCCCGATGCCGTGGTGCACGGGTTCGAGGCCGGCGACGCGCCGGCACCGGTGAACCCCGGCGATGTGGAGAGTTTCAAGGTCTTAGCCCGGGAGGTCCTGGCCAACGACGGTGTTGCGCCGGATCAGATCGAAGCGCGCATCAACGCCGCGGTGCTCCAGGCCCAGCAGCCGCTACCGCGCTACGTTGCCCCCGAATCGCAGCGGCGGGTGCCGTTAGGTTTCGGCGACGCATTCGGGGACCGTTGGCGCGTCACCGAAGATGCCGTCAAGAACCTGCTCGGGCAGGGCGGCCCGGGCGCCCCCGGCGTCCTGGAATCTTGGGGCGGCCTGGCCAAAGGGCTTGGCGACACCTTCATCAACCCGGTCGGCGTGGGTGTCGCCCAAGTCAAGGACGCCCTGAACGCGCCCAGCCCCGCCTACTTTCTGGGCGAGAAGGCTTTCGACATCGGCTCCGCCGCCGTCACGCTTCCCTTTGGCGCGGAGGGGGCATCGATCCGGGCGGGGCTCGGTGAGATGGGCCGCGGGGTACTCGACGCGGGCCCGGTGGTTTCGTCGTACGCAGAAGTCGGATTCGATGTGCCCGCCACCTACCACCCGTGGGCGGAACAGTCCGCCATGGATCTCAACTACGCGAGTAGGCACGGAGGGCCGACGGCAGGTTTGAGCGAGGAAGTCGCTGACATGTCCACCCATTACGTTGGCGACAACCCGGATCGGGTTGTCCTGGGTAAGTTCGCCTTCCAGGAGGGTGGCTACATCGGCGAGGCCAGAGGGCACGGTGGCATCTACTTCGATACCGGTGACCGAACCTGGGATGCACTAACCCACGGACTTGGCGAAACGCAGCAGCGAGGCCCGGCGTGGCAAGTAAACGAACAGTTTCTCCGCGCTCAGATGGAAGAGGGAGTGCCGCGGATTGAATACGTAATTCCGGAGGGCTGCACAAGCGTTGAGCAACTGGCAGCGGAGGACAGGTTGTCGTACTCCGCTGCTGAGATAAATTTTCTGAAGGAAAACGCCGCTCAATATGGCTATCGACAATACGGCAATGTGTGGTTGTACGGAGGAGATGGCTGACCATGAAGCCAATGGAGCTGGACCAATACTTGGGCCGCACACTTTCCGGCGTGGGTTTAGAGATGGACGAAGTGCAGGACGCCCTTACATATGATAATCGTAGAGCATGGGCGATTTTCTACCGAGGCTCTGACTGCAAATTGCAGCTTTATTGGTCTGCGCGAAATGGTGGCTTCAACTTCATGCTAGCGCCGCTCGATGCGCCGAATGAGTTCGGTTTATCCAACCAATCGAGGGCATGGCAAGCCATGCTACGTCTCAGCGATGCGCACGATCAGTTGAAGACCCCCGGAATGAGTGCTGGAGATAACGAGATTATGACGTGGTTGAAGGATATTTTTGAAATACACTTTGGGTCGGCGCGTGCAGCCTTATTGGCAGAAGAGCGTCCTCGCTAGCCTCTGCGCGGTCCCTCGCAAGGCCGCCTGACTGTTGGTATGTCGTGGTATGTCGGGCAACGCGCCGTCGACGATTTCTGTCGAGAAGACGCGCGTTCCTGGCTAGCTAGGTATTCGGTCTTTCACTGGGCGCACCAAGGGTGTCAGGGCAAAGTTTCTCCTGTGCCGCCTGAGCAATCTCCCAATAAAAATGCGGAAAAGCGTTGAGGATCGGGCTAAGAGACGGCCTCGGTTCCATCTGCTCAAGGGTCATGCCCTCTCTGAGGCCACGACAAGTCCCCAATCCTCCAGCAAGAGTGCTGTTGTCATCCGCACGCCCAAGGAAGCCGTACTGACTTGGAACGCCAAGCTCGTGAGCCCGGTCGAGGAATGATTGGTTACGGTCGAGGAGTGATTGGTCATCAGCACTGGCAATCGGTGCCGCTGCGATGCTTGCCGCAAGAGCGGCGATGAGTAGTTTCATCCCGACGTCTCGTTTTCTTGTGGTCCTGGTTTGAGGATGTGGCGCGTTGGCGGGTTCACCCATGGGTTTCGCTCATGATAGCGTCCGGCAGAGTGGCGGACTTCGGATCTGGCTAAGGTCAGTGGGTGACGAATTCCTTCCCAGTGCTCGAAGCCGAAGGGCCGGAGGCGTATCTGGGAGATGACGAATTCATCCAGTGCAAAGAGCCGGCTGTCCGGAACCTTGCTCGGGAATTGCGGCAGTCTGCGGTCGATGATGTGTTGTTCGCCGAGGCCGCTTTCGAGTGGGTGCGAGACGTGGTCGCGCACTCCTATGACGTCGCAGATCCCCGAGTGACACTGACCGCCAGCGAGGTTCTCGAATATCGCGTCGGACTCTGCTACGACAAATCACACTTGCTGGCGGCACTGCTTACGTCAGAAGGCATCCCTACCGGCCTCTGTTACCAGCGCCTTGTGCACGGCGACGGGCCTCCACGGACTCGTTGCGGTCAATCTCGACGGAGCCTGGCACCGCCAGGACGCCCGTGGCAACAAGGCGGGCGTGGACGCGCAGTTCTCGCTCGGCGCGGAAAGGCTCGCGTGGCCGGTCGACGCGCCCCTCGGCGAGATCGACTACCCGCAGATCTTTGCCTCCCCCGCGAAGCGCGTCGTTGACACGCTGCGCGATGCGCCTGACGTCCTTGCGCTCTGCTTGCCGACGGCACTTGGTGCCGAAGCCTGCTAAACAGCCCCCGGCTGGTGTAGACCAAGAACAGGCGTTCGGTGACGCACAACGGTCGAGGTTGTGCGTCACCGGCGCTGCTCGTCAGCTCTTGACGGGTACCAGCTCGTCGCCGCAGGTGCAGCGGTAGGCCTGCCCCGAGCCAGAGCAGTGGCACGCCGTCTCGATGCGGACGCGGCAGCCGCAGCCCTCGTGGCCGCAGGTCAGCAGGGTCCCGTCTTCGTAGTTCGCCATGTCTCACACCTTCCTCTGTGATCCCCGGCGGGCGCCGGGGTGCCCCGACTATATACCCCATAGGGGTATGGGGTAAAGAATAATCGGGAGCCGGAACCGCGATCGGGGGCTAGCCTGGGTGAAGTGACTGAAAAGCCCACGCACCGTGATGTTGATGCCCTGCTGGACAACCTGTTCGCCGGAGAAGACCCGGCACTGACGGCGGCGCTGGTCGCCAGCGATGAGGCCGGACTTCCGCCCATCGCGGTCTCGGTACAACAAGGCAAGTTCCTGAACCTACTGGCGACCGCAGCCCGCGCCACCCGCATCCTGGAGATCGGCACGCTGGGCGGCTACAGCACCATCTGGTTAGCGCGCGCCGTCGGACCGGCTGGCTCGGTGGTGACGCTGGAGTACGAGCCCAGGCATGCCGAGGTCGCCCGCGGCAATCTGGACCGTGCCGGCGTTGGTGATCGGGTGCAGATTCTGGTGGGCGCCGCATTGGACACCCTGCCGACTCTGGCCGGCGAGCCGTTCGATCTGGTGTTCATCGACGCCGACAAGGAGAACAACGTCGGCTACCTGAATTGGGCCGTGCAGCTATGCCGTCCCGGCTCGGTGATCGTGGTGGACAACGTGATCCGCGAGGGTGCGATCCTGGACCCGCGCTCCGACGACGCGACGGCGCGTGGCAGCCGGGATGTGTTGGAGCTGATGGGCACACACCCGCGGCTGCGGTCCGCCGCCCTGCAGACTGTCGGGTCCAAGGGCTGGGACGGCTTCGCCTTAGCCGTCGTCGACTAGCCGTGGTCGGGCGCTGTTCGGCGGCGAACTTTTCGTTGCTGGCAAACAGTGGCCGGGCGTAACCTTTCATCAGATGGATGGGTGCAGCTGGCACCAAACCGCCTGTTGCATAACAGAAAGGTTACGAAATGAGTACAGTCCATTCATCAATCGAACACCACCCTGATCTGTTAGCTCTGCGGGCACGGTACGAGCGCGCCGCCGAGTCGATGACGGCTCAGGGAACCTTCGGATTGACGCTGCTGACGGCCGTCTACGGGGCGGTGTCTCCGTGGATTGTCGGATTCGAGACGACCACCAGGTTGACCATCACGAACCTGGTCGTCGGGCTCTGCGTCGCCTTCCTGGCGTGCGGGATGGCGGCGGCGCTCGATCGCATGCACGGGCTCGCGTGGACCCTGCCAGTCTTCGGGGTGTGGTTCATCGCGTCGCCCTGGATTCTCATGCACGGAACGCCGAGCACCGAGATGATCTGGTCCAACGTGATCACCGGTGCGCTGTTGACGATCCTGGGCCTCAATGCCGCGTACTTCGGTATGCGGGCGCGCAGCGAGTCAGCCCGGCACGCCTGACGAACCCATCGCGAATAGTCCCCCGCAGGCGGGTGGGCCCCAATGACCGTCGACGGCTAGCCGCAGACGGCGCCGTTGGCCGCGGAGCCCACCAGCTTGCGGTACTTAGCGAGCACGCCGGTGGTGTAACGCGGCGGCGGCGGAGTGAAACCCTCAGCGCGGGCGGCGAATTCATCGGGATCCGCCACCACGTCCAGGGTCGCGTTCGCCACGTCGAGGCGGATCTTGTCGCCGTCGCGCAGGAACGCCACCGGTCCGCCGTCCACCGCCTCGGGGGCGATGTGGCCGACGCACAGGCCGGTGGTGCCGCCGGAGAACCGACCGTCGGTCAGCAGCAGGACGTCCTTACCGAGACCGGCGCCCTTGATGGCCCCGGTGATCGCCAGCATCTCCCGCATCCCGGGCCCGCCCTTGGGGCCCTCGTAGCGGATCACCACGGCGTCGCCGGCACTGATCGTGCCGTCTTCCAGCGCATCCAGCGCCGCCCGCTCGCCATCGAAAACCCGTGCGGTCCCTTCGAACACGTCGGTGTCGAAGCCCGCGGACTTGACCACCGCGCCCTCCGGCGCCAGCGAGCCGCGCAGAATGGTGATACCGCCGGTCGGGTGGATCGGGTTGGTCAACGCGTGTAGCACCTTGCCGTCGACGACCGGGGGATTGAGCTCGGCGATGTTCTCCGCCATCGTCTTTCCAGTGACGGTCATGCAGTCGCCGTGCAGCAGACCGGCTTCCAGCAGGGTCTTCAACATGACCGGCACCCCACCGATCTTGTCGATGTCGTACATGACGTGCGCCCCGAACGGCTTGACGTCGGCCAGGTGCGGCACCTTGGCGCCCACCCGAGAGAAGTCGGCCAGGGTCAGGTCCACCTCGGCCTCGCGGGCGATCGCCAGCAGGTGCAGCACCGCGTTGGTCGATCCGCCGAACGCCATCACCACCGCGATCGCGTTCTCGAACGCCTCTTTGGTCAAGATGTCGCGGGCCGTGATGCCACGGCGCAGCAGCTCCACCACGGCCTGGCCGCTGGCTCGGGCGTAGCCGTCGCGGCGCCGGTCGATCGCCGGCGGGGACGCGCTGCCGGGCAGCGACATGCCCAGCGCCTCGGCCGCACTGGCCATGGTGTTGGCGGTGTACATGCCGCCGCAGGCGCCCTCGCCGGGACAGATCGAGCGCTCGATGACGTCGACGTCCTCTTGGGACATCAGCCCGCGCGAACAGGCGCCGACCGCCTCGAACGCGTCGATGATCGTCACCTCGCGCTCGGTGCCGTCGGACAATTTTGCGTAGCCCGGCATGGTCGAGCCCGCGTAGAGGAAGACCGAGGCCAGGTTCAAGCGTGCCGCGGCCATCAACATCCCCGGCAGCGACTTGTCGCAACCGGCCAGCAACACCGAGCCGTCCAACCGTTCGGCGCACATCACGGTCTCAACGCTGTCGGCGATGACCTCGCGCGAGACCAGTGAGAAGTGCATGCCCTCATGGCCCATCGAGATGCCGTCGGAGACCGAGATGGTGCCGAATTCCAGCGGGTAACCGCTGGCCTCCAAGACGCCCTCTTTGGCGGCCTTGGCCAACCGATCCAGCGACAGGTTGCAGGGCGTGATCTCGTTCCACGACGAGGCCACACCGATCTGGGGCTTGGCGAAGTCGTCGTCGCCCATGCCGACGGCACGCAACATGCCGCGGGCGGCCGTCTTCTCCAGGCCGTCGGTGACGTCACGACTGCGCGGTTTGATGTCGACGGACGCCCCGGCGGCGTTGCTGCTCCCAGAATTCACCAGCTCAGTATGCCGGTAGGGCTGGACCGGGCAAAACGAATAAAATACCCCAAGGGGGTATGCGCTAAAGTGGGCGCATGAGATCGGTTCTTACCGTCGTCGTCGCGGCCATTGTCAGCATGGCCACCGGCGGTTGTCACCATGCGCCCAATTCGGCGCCCGAAGCGTCGTCAAGTGCGGCAGGTATGGCCTCCGGCAGCCCCGCCGACGTGAGGTTTCTGGAAGACATGGTGATCCATCACCAGCAGTCCCTGGAGCTGGCGGCCATGGTGTACAGCCAGAGCGGCGACCCGGCGCTGGTCGCGTTCGCCGATCAGAGCGCAACCCAGCAACGCACCGAACTGCAGGGTTGTCAGGCGCAGCTGTTGCAGTGGGAGGTCCCCGCCGGGCGCTCCGAGCAGGCCCGGGCCGCTGACATTCCCGGCATGGTGGACAAGGCCGTCATCGACAAGCTGCGCGGTCTGCGCGGACCGGCATTCGACACCCTGTGGCTGCAAACCATGATCGCCCACCAGCGTGGCGCGATCACGCTGGCGCAGAACCAGATTCAACATGGCGAGAGTCCCGAGGCGATCAGTATCGCGCAATCACTCCTGCCGTTTCAGCAAGCCGAGATCAACCAGATGAACCAACTGTTGGGGGCGCCATGACCACCGATGCTCCGGGATACTCCCCGCGCAAAGACAACTACGCCAAGCGGATGCGCCGCATCGAGGGCCAGGTGCGTGGCATTGCCAAGATGATCGAAGAGGACAAGTACTGCATTGACGTCCTCACCCAGATCAGTGCGGTGAACAGTGCGCTGCGGTCCGTAGCGCTGAACCTGGTGGATGAACACCTGGTGCACTGCGTCAGCGGGGCTGTCGCAACCGGTGGCCCGGAGGCCGACGCGAAACTCGCCGAAGCCTCGGCAGCGATTGCGCGGTTAGTTCGTTCCTGACCCTCGCGCCGTTACCATGTGAGCCAGCAGTTACCGGGAGCGCCATGCGCCACACACCACTCGACGCTGCCCCCAACACATGACTGTTGAAACCGGAAATGCCCGATTGAGGCCGTGGACGCCACAGACCACGGCGCGGTTGGCGATTCTGTCCGCCGCGGCTTTCATCTACGCCACCGCCGAGATCCTGCCGGTCGGTGCGCTGCCTGCGATCTCGGCCGGTCTGGACGTCAGCGAGGCGCTGGTCGGGACGTTGCTGGCCTGGTACGCCGTGGTGGCAGCGGCGACGACGCTTCCGCTGGTGCGCTGGACCGCATTCTGGCCGCGCCGCCGGGTGCTGCTGCTCACCCTGGTCTGCCTGACCGCTTCCCAGGTGATCTCGGCGCTCGCGCCGAACTTCGCCGTGCTGGCCGGCGGCCGGGCGCTGTGCGCCGTCACGCACGGCCTGATGTGGTCGGTGTTGGCGCCCATCGCCACCCGACTGGTGCCACCCAGCCATTCGGGCCGCGCGACGACAGCGATCTATGTCGGCACCAGCCTCGCGCTGGTGGTCGGCATCCCGCTGACCTCGGCGATGAGCCTGCTGTGGGGATGGCGGCTGGCCGTAGTGGTGATCACGGTGGCGGCCGCGGCCATCACCTTGGCAGCCCGCTTCGCGCTGCCGGCCCTGGTGCTCAGCACCGACCAGCTGGCGCTGGTCGGCAACCATCACCACCGCAACGGGCGCCTGGTGGCGGTGAGCACGCTGATGTTGATCGCTGTCACCGGGCACTTCATCTCCTACACCTTCATCGCGGTGATCATCGGTGACGTGGTCGGTGTGCCGGGGGCCCGCCTGGCCTGGTTGCTCGCGGCATTCGGTGCGGCCGGGTTGATCGCGATGCCGCTGCTGGCCCGACCAGTCGACCATCGACCCAAACTGGTCACCGGCGGCTGCATGGCCGCAATGTCGGCGGCCTTCGTGGTCCTGGCGGCGCTGTCCCTCGGTGGGCATCACACCACCGGTACGACGGCGGTGGGGGCGGCCGCGATCGTGCTGTGGGGTGCGATGGCGATGGCGGTGTCGCCGATGCTGCAGTCGGCGGCGATGCGCACCGCGCCCGACGACCCCGACGGTGCGTCGGGGTTGTACGTGACGGCGTTTCAGGTCGGTATCACCGGTGGCTCGCTGGCCGGCGGGCTGCTGTTCGAGCGGGCCGGGACCTCGGCCATGTTGGCAGCCTCAGCACTGCTGGTCGGCGTCGCCGCGGTCGGTATCGCGGCCAGCAAGCGCCTGTTCGTCGTTCCCTGACGTTCCTGGAGCGGTAACGTTCGCCACTCCGCCGGCAATTAAATCGCCTGGTCAAAGGGGGCGTCTTTCGCATCTCGCGCCGCATCTCGCCCACTTCGAGAGTTAGCTGGCAACCATCCTGTGAGACACTGGGATCAAGATCGTGACCGGAGGTAGGTAGATGTCGGGATGGAAGCTCGCGCAGTTCGGCGCGTGGCTCAGCGCGGCTGGTTTGGCCGCGAGTCTCACGCTCGGTTGTGGATCAGCCCTGGCTGATCCGCCGCAGCAGCCCGGCGACCCGGCCGCAGCGGACGCCGGCCCGGCCGACCCGGCCGCGCCGCCACCCCCGCCGGAGTTCCCCCAGTTCCCGCCGCCTCCGCCGGAGCTGCCCCCTCCGCCGCCCCCGCCGGGCGAGCCGCCGGCGTTCCCGCCACCGCCCGAGCTCGCACCCGGGTTACCCGCCGCGCCCGAGGGCGTCCCCCCGGGTCCGGACCCGCAGGCAGTTCCGGCCGGCTCGGCAGACCCGGCAGTCCCGGGGCAGCCCGGTGCGGTGCCGGCCGCCGCCTCCGGACCGGTCGTGGGACAGAACCCGGAGCCGTTCACTGGGACGGCGCCGTTCCTGCCGCCGTCATTTAACCCCGTCAATGGCTCGATGGTGGGTGTCGCCAAGCCGATCATCATCGACTTCCAGCGGCCGATCGCCGACAAGGCAATGGCCGAGCAGGCGATCCACATCTCGTCGAACCCGCCGGTGTCCGGCAAGTTCTACTGGATGACGCCCAGCCAGGTGCGGTGGCGTCCGCTGAACTTCTGGCCCGCCCACACCGTCGTCAACATCGACGCGGGCGGCACCAAGTCAAGCTTCCGCACCGGGGACTCCCTGGTGGCCACCGCCGATGACAAGACGCACCAGATGACGATCACCCGTGACGGCAAGGTGGAGAAGACCTTCCCGATGTCGATGGGGATGAGCGCTGGTGGGCACGAGACCCCCAACGGCACCTACTACGTGCTGGAGAAGTTCCCCACGGTAGTGATGGACTCCTCCACCTACGGCGTGCCGGTGAACTCCAGTTGGGGATACAAGCTCACCGTGCAGGATGCGGTCCGGATCGACAACAGCGGCGGCTTCGTGCACAGCGCGCCGTGGTCAGTGGCCGATCAGGGCAAGCGCAACGTCAGCCACGGCTGCATCAACCTCAGCCCGGCCAACGCCAAGTGGTTCTACGACAACTTCGGCAGCGGCGATCCGGTCGTGGTGAAGAACTCCGTCGGTAGCTACACCAAGAACGACGGTTCCCAAGACTGGCAGATGTAGGGCGCGCGCCCTCAGCTGCGCGCGCTAGGGCACCTGGCGGTGCTCAGTTCCAGATCTGGACCCGGGATGCGGGCTCGAGGTAGAGCGCGTCGTCTGGCGTGACGCCGAAGGCGTCGTAGTAGGCGTCCATGTTGCGGATCACTCCGTTGCAGCGGAACTCCGGCGGAGAATGCGGATCCACCGCCAGGCGCCGGATCGCCTCGGCGTCACGGGATTTCGTGCGCCACACCTGCGCCCAGCCGAAGAAAACGCGCTGGGTGCCGGTCAAGCCGTCGATCACCGGAGCCTCGGTGCCGGCCAGTGACAGCTGGTAGGCGAGCAGAGCAATGGAAAGCCCGCCCAGATCACCGATGTTCTCCCCGACGGTGAACGCGCCATTCACGTGTCGGTCGCCGTCCAGTTCACGCGGCACATAGTTCTCGTACTGGGCGATCAACGCGCGTGTGCGGGAACCGAATTCGGCGCGGTCGGCGTCGGTCCACCAATCGACCAGGTTGCCGTCACCGTCGTACTTGGCGCCCTGGTCGTCGAAACCGTGCCCGATCTCGTGGCCGATCACCGCGCCGATACCGCCGTAGTTGGCCGCGTCGTCGGCGTCGGCGTCGAAGAACGGCGGTTGCAGGATCGCGGCGGGGAAGACGATCTCGTTCATTCCCGGGTTGTAATAGGCGTTCACGGTCTGCGGTGTCATGAACCATTCGTCGCGGTCCACCGGCTGGCCCAACTTAGCCAGTTCGCGGTCGTAGTTGACCGCGTAGCCGCGCAGGTAGTTGCCGTAGAGGTCGGCTGGGTCGGTGACCAGCGCGGAGTAGTCCCGCCACTTTGCGGGATAGCCGACCTTGGCGGTGAACTTGTCCAGTTTGGCCAGCGCTCGCTCGCGTGTTTCCGGGGTCATCCAGTCCAGGTTGGTGATGCTTACCCGGTAGGCCTCGCGCAGATTTCCTACCAGCTCGTCGATGCGTGCCTTGGCGTCCGGCGGGAAATGCTTTGCCACATAAAGTTTTCCGACGGCATCGCCCATCAGGGACTCCACCACGGACACGCCACGCTTCCAGCGGTCCCGGATCTGCTCGGTGCCCGACAGTCGGCGTCCGTAGAACTCGAAGTCCTCGGCGACCAGTTCTTCGGTCAGCAGCCCGGCGCGCGCATGAATGACCCGCCACCGTGCCCAGTCCTGCCAGTCGGCGAAGTCCGCGCTCTCCCACAATGCGGCGAACGCCGCCAGGAAATCGGGTTGCCGCACGACCAGCTCGTCGGCAGCCGCGACTGCGACGCCGAGAGCACCCACCCAGCCGGCCCAGTCGAAGCCAGGCGCCTCGGTCGGCAGCTCGGCGAAGGTGCGCAGGTTGTAGGTCAGCTCGGCGTCGCGGCGCTTCACCACATCCCAGTGCGCGCCCGCCAACCGGGTCTCCAACGCCACGATGCGTGCCGCGGTCGCGGCGTGCTCGTCCGGTTCCCCGCCGTAGACCAGAGCGAACATCGCTGCGATGTGCCGCGGGTAGGCCGCCAGGATCTCGGCGTGCTGCTCCTCGCGGTAGTAGGACTCATCGGGCAGCCCGACGCCCGACTGATTCAGGTGCAGCAGGTAGCGAGTCGAGTCTTTCGAGTCGGTGTCCACGTATAGCCCGACGCCGCCGCCGACCCCGGTGCGCTGGCCGGCGGCCACCGCCCGAGCCAAGGTCTCGCGGTCACCGGCGTTGTCGATCGCGGCCAGCTCCTGGCGCAGCGGCTCCACCCCGCGCTCGCGGACGGTCTGCTCGTCCAAGAAACTGGCGTAGAGGTCGCCGATCCGGCGCTCGTCGGTATCGGCCGCATCCGCACTCGCCGCGGCCGACTCGCCGGCCTCGGTGAGCAGGTCGCGGACCTGGATCTCGGCGCGATCAAACAAAGCGCGAAAGGCTCCGTCGGTGGCACGGTCCGGTGGCATCTCGTAGCCCTCGAGCCATCGGCCGTTGACATGACCGAACAGATCGTCCTGCGGGCGGACAGCACTATCTATATGGGTGAGATCAAGGCCGGAACGGGTGGCTGGTGAGGTCACCGTCCCATCCTTCCACGACGGATGCTGCAGCTCTCCTGTAGCGTCACCGCCATGCCTGACGAGCAGCAACCCGACGACGCCACCGAGGTGGACTCTGAGATCACCGAGCTCGACGACGTCACTGTAGAGAGCACCGAGGACCCGGCCGCTGCAGAGCAGGTCCACGAAAAGGCGCCAGCGAAGGCCGGCAAAAAGAGCACCCACAGCAAGCCGGCAGCGGCGGCCTCGGGCGGTGGCCTCTCCGGCTACGGGTGGGGCTCGGTGGCCCTCGCTCTGGTCGCGGTGGCCGCGGTGATCTTCGGCGGGATCACCTGGCGCATGCACCACAATGACGTCAAGGAGCGCGCACACCGCAGTCAGGTGCTGCAGACCGCGGCCAGCTGGACCAGCGTGCTGATCAACTTGAACGCCGAGAACGTCGAGAAGGGCATGGCGCGGCTGCGCGACAAGACCGTCGGCGAACTCAACAGCGAGTTCGATGCGGCCTTGGCGCCCTACCGTGACGTGGTGCAGCGAATCCAGTCCCGCAGCACCGGCCGGATCGAAGCCGTCGCCATCGAGCTCGAGCACCACGATCTCGACGAGCCGGCCGCGACCGGCAGCGACAAGCCGTCGAACCCCGGCCGTACCGACCCGGTGATGGTGATCGCCACCTCGATCGCCGAGAACGTCGGAGGCAGGCCCCAGACCGTGCACTGGGCATTACACCTCGACGTCACCGACGTCGCCGGCAATCTGATGATCTCCCGATTGAGGTCGATTCGATGAGCAAGCTGGAACTCCTGAAAACGCAATCCCTGTGGCGGATGGTGGCCGTCGACATCGCCGCGCCGCTGGCCGCGGTCGGCGGCCTGCTGCTGGTGGGGCTGACGCTGGACTGGCCGGTCTGGTACGTGTCGCTGTGCTCGGTGCTGATCCTGCTGATCGTCGAGGGCATGGTGGTCAACTTCGTGCTGCTGCGCCGTGACGCGGTCACGGTCGGCACCGACAATGAGCGGCCCGGCCTGCGCTTCGGGGTCGTCGGCCTGGCAACGGCCGCGTTGGTGGCCGCGGCAGTGCTCGGGTACCTGCGCTGGACCGTTCCGGACCGCGACCTGGAGGCCGACTCGGGTGAGGCGGTCAAGACCGCCGTCGCCATGGCCGAAGCTGCGGCCACCGTCTCGCCGGCCAACCCGGACGCATCGATCGAGAAGGCTGCGACCTACATGGTCCCGGACCGGGTCAACGCGTTTCGGGAGAGCATCGGCCGGACCGCCACCGACATGGCCAACCGCAACATCGCGGTCGAGGCGCAGACGCTCAGTGCCGGAGTCGAGGCGCTGGGGCCGTCGGCGGCGCGGGTCGCAGTCGTGATGCGCAGCGTCCAGACGGTGGCGAACCAGCAGGTCAAGCAGTCGGTAGTGCCGGTGCGGGTGACACTGACCAAGCGCGGCGGTCAGTGGCTGGTCCTGGAGATGTCCCCGATCCACGCTCGCTGACGCGAGGGCGTAGCGCCCGGCGTCAGACGACGTCGGGCGCCTCGCGGGTCTGCAGCTTGACGAAGCGGTCGGACAATCGGCGCATCCGGATCATCAGCGAGGCCGGCGGGCTGACCGTGCCACTGAGGTATTCGCCGAGTGTGTCGGCGGGAACCCCGACCCGTGAGGCGAACTCGTGCTGGCTCAGCCCCGACCGCTCGATCAGCACCCGCATGTGACGCGCGACCTCCGCGCGCTCGTTGGCCTCCAGGTGGGCCCGGGTACGGGCCAGGACCTCCGACAGGGCTTTGGCGATACCGAAGGATTCGGTGCCCTCCAGCACCTCTTCGACCTGGCGCGCGGTGCGGCCGTAGGGATCGCGCTTGAGTGCCACCACGATCAGCTGCCAGGTGGAGATGTCGCCGGTCTGCAGCGCAGCGCGGATGGCCGACGTGGGCCAGAACTCGACCGGCCGGTCGGTGTCGCCGGACGGCTGCCGGGGCAGCGGCCCACGGCGTCGGTCCGCGGCCAACGTCACCTCGCCTCCTCCAGCATCGCCACGGCAACTGCCAGGCAGCGCCCTTGGACGTGTTCCCAATCCGTACTCGCCCCAAGCGCATCGTCGCCGGAGGTGTAGTCGCCGCGTGCGGTGGGCTCCGGATCGGCGAGTCGACATACCAGCTGGGTGGCCATCCAGTGTCCGTCGGCTGGTTGACCAGAGTAGTACGCGTCAATTCCGCGGAGGGCCCCAGCAACGGTTTTCGGGCCCAGCGCATCGGCGAGCTCAGCCAGCCCGGCGTAGTCGCGCGGGCTGTTGCGGGCCAGCACCAGGTAGCCCGCCAGGCGCAGCGTTTCGGCGCCGGTGGGGATCTGTAGCCGGTCTCCGGTGGGTAGTTGGACGGCGGCGGCCTCCATCGGACGGCACCGGGTCAACGCCGGGACATCGAGCCCGATCTCGCCGGCCGCCCATGACTCGGTTTCCAGCGCGTCGAGGGCGATGGCGAGCCGACGGCGCCACACGGTGACCGGGTGAACCGGACGGATGGTGCGGGGTTGCGCCCGGACGGTACCGGTACGCGACTGCCAGCCGCCGGTCAGCCGGGCCAGCGCATGGCTGACCATGGTGCCGCCGGAGGGAGCCGGCCCGGTAGCGACCGGCACCGCTTGGATCTTGCTGGTGGCCATTTCGGCAACGCCGCAGCCGCGCAGTGCCAGTGGGTCGCTGACACAGACGGCGTCGGGAACCAGACCTTTGAGCCGGGCCGCCGACTTGACCACAACACGAAGGTCGGCGCTGGGGGTGATCAGGGTCGAGATGTCATCGGGTATCACCACGACGTCGCCCAAATCCACTGTGGGTAGCGGCTTTTCGAAGTCGACCGACGGCAGGATCCGGGCCAGCCAGCGTGGCAGCCACCAGTTCCACTCGGCGAACATCGCCATCAGTGCCGGAACCAGCACCAACCGCACCACGGTGGCGTCGACCGCGATCGCCACCGCGCAGGCCACCCCCAGCTCGGCGACCAGCGGCATCCCGGCAAACGCGAAGCCGATGAAGACCGCGATCATGATCAGGGCGGCGCTGGTGATGGTGCGTGCGCTGGTGCTGACCCCGTAGGCGACGGCGTCGTGAGTGTTGCCGGTCTGCAGGAAACGCTCGCGGATGCGGGTCAGCAGGAAGATCTCGTAGTCCATCGACAAGCCGAACGTCATCGCCAGCACGAGTGGCGGGATGAACGTGTCGATGGACCCGGTCGATGCGAAGCCGAACCGTTCCAGCCAGCCCCACTGGAACACCGCGACCAGGCTTCCGTACGCGGCAGCCACCGACAGGACCGTCATCACGACGCCCTTGACCGCCAGCAACACCGACTGAATCGAGACCAGCAGCATCAGGAAGGCGATCAACGCCACGAACACGAACACCATCGGTTCGGCCGCTGCGACCCGGTCGTCGAAGTCCTTGATCAACGCGGTCGGTCCACCGACATCCACCTGCACTGCCGGCGAGCCGGCCGCTTCCGGCAGGTGTTCGCGCATCCAGTCGACGGTTGTCCGCGCGGCCATGTCCTCGGGATCGACGGACAACACCGCAGACAGCAGGCCGCTGCTGTTGTCGTTGCCGAAGACCGGCGGGGACACCGAGGCGATGTTGGGGGCCTGCGACATCTCCTGGCGGATCGCCGCAAACGTCTCGGCGTGGGCCGGCGCCGACGCATTCGCGCCGGGGATGGTCACCAACACCCGGACCGGTCCCAGCGCCCCCGGACCCAGGGCTTGGGCCGCCGCGGCCACCCCGCCCCGGATCTCGTGGGAGGAATCGAACTGGCGAAGCATGCTGTTGCCCAGCGACAGCGACAGCGCCGGCGCCGCGAGCGCCAGCAGGAATCCCGCAGCCACCAACGCCGAGGCCCAGGGGCGCCGCATCACCGAAGCCGTCCAGCTGGTCCAGAACCGTGACTGGACGGTCTGGGGGCTGCGCGCCCAATGCAGCAGCGCCGACCGCTTGGCTACTGCTCGGCCGAACAAGGCCAGCACCACCGGGGTCAGGCTGACCGACGCCAGCACCGCCACCGAGACAGCCAGGATCGCTCCGGTCGCCATCGACACCAGCACCGGCGTGTTGATGAGATAGATCCCGGTCAGGGAGGCCACCACGGTGAGACCCGACAGCACCACCGCCAGCCCCGACGTCGCCATCGCCGCGTCGACGGCCTCCTGCGGTTGGCGGCCGGCCCGCAGTTCCTCGCGGTAGCGCATCAGAATGAAAAGCGAGTAGTCGATCGCCAAAGCGATCCCGAACATCGACACCGTCGACGTGACGAACACCGACATCGTGGTGAACAGCGACAGCAGATAGACCAGGCCCATGGTGACGATCACCGTGCCGATCCCCAACGCCAGCGGGATTGCGGCGGCCGCCAATGAGCCGAACACGGCCAGCAACACGACCAGCACGATCGGCAGATTCCATCGCTCGGCTGCTCCGATGTCCTGCTTGGTCTTCGCCGACGCTGCGGCGCCGAGCGCGCCCTGCCCGATCACGTAGAGGTTCACCGAACCGTTTTCGACCCGGCCGGGATGTTCACCTTCCACGCCCAGCCTGGTGCGCAGCTTCTTGGCGACGTCGACCGCGCCGGTGTTGTTGAAGTCCACTCGCAGGGACACCACGTACGGCCGGTCGGGCCGCGGCGGCGGCTGCGTCGTATCCGGTAGCACGGTCACGCTGGGAACTTCGCCGGCGGCCCGCTGGAGCAGCGCGACGGCGTCTTTCATGTCTCGGTAGGTGGCGTCGGCGCGGGGTGCGGCCACCAAGGCCAGCGGTGAGGCGCCCTCGTCGGGAAAATGGTCTTCGAGCTGGTACTGCACATGCAACGACTGCGATCCCTGGACCTCGAAGCCTCCACCGGTGAGGTGGCCGGACTGAGTGGCGGCCAGGTAGAGCGAGGGAATCACAGCAAGTAACCACCCTGTGAAGACCACCCAGCGGAATCTGCGCAGGTTGCTGCTGAAGCGCATCATGAACTGCTGGATTTCGTCTCTCCCCGCTCTCGCCCGCACTGGTGCGTCGCGTGCTGCGAGCCTACCGCAGCAACCAATTGTGCTGGCCGTTTCTGTCGCCTCTGAGCTGCTCCGATGCCGTCCGGGAACCACACTGTGACCAGGCTGACCTGTGCTCGGGTGGCGGCATCAAGTGGTTACTGTCAGGATGGGCGAAAGGCCGTCTTTCGATCTGCCGTTGCTGCCGGGGGGCATCGCGCGCACACCAGACCATCGTCGAACCGTCGTCCGCAATGTGGCGGGACTCGTCGGGGCCGATCGGAGATCTCGCCAGTCGTGAGGAGAATTCGTGAACATCACCCGCGCCACCGTGCGTCGCAGTCTGTCGGGCAAGGGCGTCCTTGTGGGCGTGCCTGTCCTTCTAGGCGGGGCCGTCTCGGCCGCGCTGCTGGTCACCCCGTCGGCGCCCTCGGCGACCGCCGCAAAAGACCCGTGCGTGGCCAGCGAGATCGCCCGGACCGTGGGCAAGGTCGTCACCTCGACCGGTGACTACCTGGACTCGCACCCGGACACCAACCAGGTGATGACCGGCGCGCTGCAGCAGCAGCCCGGTCCGCAGACGCTGGCAAACCTGAAGGCGCACTTCGACGCCAACCCGAAGGTCGGCGACGACCTGGCCAAGATCACCGCGCCGGTTCAGGAGGTGACTGACCAGTGCAAGCTGGCGGTCAGCCTGCCGCAGGTGCTCGGGCTGCTGCAGGCCGTGCAGGCTCAGGGCGGCCTGCCGGGTGGCGGCCTGCCTGGCGGCCTGCCCGTAGGCGGCCTGCCGGTGACCGGCCTACCGGTGAGCGGACCTCCGGCCGGTGCGGTGACCCAACCGATCGCGGTTCGCTGAGGACCGGGGCGTACTCGTCGGTGTCGTGGTCGGCCGCGTTGTCGGTGCGGAAGACGAAGAAGAACACCACCCAGCCGGCGGCTGAGATCAGCACCCAGCTGATCAGCCGGTAGATCAACACGGCAGAGATGGCGTCTGGCAGCGTCAGCCCGCTCGACACCAGGCCAGGCACCAACACGGCCTCCACCACCAACAGGCCACCGGGGATCAGGGGAATCGTCCCCGCCGCGCGGGCCGCGGCGTAGGCCACCGTCAAACCGGCGACCGATGCCCGCCCACCGGTGGCATAGGCGGCGCACGCCAGGCAGGCGACGTCGGCGACCCAGTTGAACAGCGACCAGCCGAAAGCCGTCGACAGGTCCCGCCGGCCCAGGCTCACCGACTCCAATTGGCTCAGCAGCCGACGCCAGGTCGCCAGCCCGGCGTCCACGGGCCGGGCGCGCATCGAGTTGAACCAGGACAGCACGCGAACGCCGATCCCGTCGATCAACTCCGGTCGCGTGGCGACCGCCTGCGCCAGCAGCAGCAGCGCGATGAACCCGCCGAGGGTGAACAACAGTGAGAACGGGTTGCTGCGCGCCCCGAGGAGGAACGCACCGCCGAGGCCCAGCACGGCCAGCCCGACCGCCTGCAGTACCCCCGACATCACCAGCTGCCATGACGCCACCACCGGAGTCGCACCCCAACGGCGTTGCTGCCGGTACAAGAAGGTCGCCGACAGCACCGGGCCGCCGGGCAGGGTGGTGGACAGCGAGTTGGCGGCGTAGAAGGCGCCCTCGGACTGCCTCTGCGACACGTGCACACCGGCCGAGCCCAGCAGCGTCCGCTGGATCTGCGCGAAGCTGTGCATTGATGCCGCCGCGGCCACTACCGCTCCGAGGAGCCAGCGGGCGTCGGCGCGGCCGAGACTGCGCCACGCGGCGGAAACCTGGTCCCACACCAGCACGAGTTCGACCGTGAGCACGACCGCGATCAGACCCACCAGGACTGGGCGCACCCACCGGGATTTGCCGCCGGGGCGCTGTGAAGACGAAGGTTCTTGCCCGCCGACGCCATGAACGACGACGTCGGGATCGACGCGGTCGGGCGAAACGGAGGCGTGGGGCACGAATTTAAAGGTTAGCCGCGGTACGTCGATATTCGGCTACCTGATGTGCACCCGCTGCGGCATCGTTACGCTACCGGAATGTCAGCCAGCGCAGACGAATCCGTACATCCGACGGTGCGAAAGGCAGCCGCGTGGGCCTGGCGCTTGCTGGTGCTGTTTGCCGCGGCACTGCTGGTGCTGCTGATCATGCGGCGCCTCGAAGTGATCGTCGTCCCGGTCGCCATCGCAATGATGATGTCGGCGCTGCTGCTGCCTGGCGTGGACTGGCTGTCCCGGCACGGGGTGCACCGGGGACTTGCGGTGTTCCTGCTGCTGCTGAGCGGTCTGGCCGTGCTTGCTGCGTTGCTGAGCTTTGTCGTCGACCAGTTCATCGACGGGGTGCCCGAACTGGTAGAGCAGGTCACCCAGGTGATCAATTCGACCCAGCACTGGTTGGTCGAAGGTCCGCTACATCTGAGCCGTGAACAGATCGACAGCGCCGGCGACAGCGTGGTCAACGGTCTGCGCAACAACCAGGCCAAACTGACCAGCGGTGCGCTGTCGACGGCCGAGACCATCACCAAGATCTTCACCGGCGCCTTCGTGGTGCTGTTCACGCTGATCTTCTTCCTCTACGGCGGTCGCGACATCTGGCGGTTCACGGTGAAGTTCTTCCCGAGCCAGGTGCGCGCCACCGTGCATGCAGCCGGCGTCGCGGGATTCGAATCACTGATCGGCTATGTGCGGGCCACGTTCCTGGTGGCGCTGGTCGACGCCCTCGGTATCGGCATCGGCCTGGCCGTCATGGCGGTGCCTTTGGCGCTGCCGCTGGCCTCGTTGGTGTTCCTGGGGGCCTTCATCCCGCTGGTCGGTGCGGTGCTCACCGGATTGCTGGCCGTACTGGTCGCCCTGATCGCCAAGGGGTGGATCTACGCCCTGGTCACCCTGGGGCTGATCATCGCCGTCAACCAACTAGAAGCCCATGTACTGCAGCCGCTGGTCATGGGGCGTGCCGTCTCGATCCATCCGCTGGCGGTGGTGTTGGGCATCTCCACCGGCGGCATCCTGGCCGGCATCGTCGGTGCGCTGCTCGCCGTCCCGACAATCGCCTTCATCGACCGGGCGGTGCGGGTTCTGGTCGGAGCCTCGGATTCGGGCACGCCAGCCGATGCGGATGCCTTAGAAGACGTGGCAGCCGTGGCTGCCGATACGCCCGGCCCAGAAGCCGGCGACGTCAGTACCGACCCTCCCGACGCAGCAGTTCAGCAGCGCTGAGACCGCCGGCGGCGCCGCGCCGCTGGGGGCTCTGCGGGTTGTCTGCCGCATCGTCGCCGGGCTGATCGCCCACCGCGGTGAATTTCTCGGTGGCCGGGTTTTCGGGGTCCGTTGAGGAGCCCTGAGCCGGGATCGCCGTCGTGGGAGCGTTCTCGGTGTTGTCTCCGCCGGTAGGTTTGGGCAGCGACCGGGTTCGCTCGTCGGAGGCCTCCGGCTCAGTACCGCGTCGGGCCTGCGACGTGTCACGGCCGCCGCGCAGTTCACCCAGCCACGACTCGATTTCGCGTTCCTCACCCGGTCCCGCGGATTCCTTGGCGGGGGACGCCACCCGCTCGGTCGCCGGGTCGGCTGCCGAGAAGCGGGTGGTAGGCGGCTCGGCCGGGCCGGTGTTGATCCGGTTGGTCCGGGCGTTGGATGGATTGCCGCTCACCGGCCGGGTCGGAAGCTGTTCTGCGGGACGCCGTGCCGGGGCAGCGCGGCCCGGGGCGGGATGAGTGGGGTCGTGCGTCGGCCGCGGGGCGGGCGCACCGGCCGGGGCCGGCGCGACGGTTGCCGTCGCAGGTCGGCGGGTCACCCGGCGCCGCTCGTCGGGCAGCCGGATTTCGCCCAGACCGATCCGGTTCTGCAGGCGCTTCATCCAGCGGGGCGCCCACCAGCAGTCGTCGCCGAGCAGCTTCATCACCGCCGGCACCAGGAACATCCGGATCACGGTGGCATCCAGCAACAGTGCCGCCATCAGGCCGAACGCCAGGTACTTCATCATCACCAGGTCGGAGAACACGAACGACGCGGCAACCACCGCGAGGATCAATGCGGCCGCGGTGATCAGCCGGCCGGTGGTAGCCGTGCCGATCCGGATCGCCTCGGTGGTCGACATCCCGGATTCTCGTGCCTCCACCATCCGGGAGACCAGGAACACCTCGTAGTCGGTGGCCAGACCCCAGCCCACCGCAACGACCAGCGCAATCACCACCACCATCAGTGGCGTCGGGGTGAAGTTCAGCAGCCCGGCGCCGTGCCCGTCGACGAACATCCAGGTCAAAATGCCCATCGTCGACCCGATGGTCAACGCGCTCATCACCGCCGCCTTCAACGGCAGCACCAGGGAACCGAACGCCAAGAACATCAGCAGCGTGGTGGTGATCAGCAAGAGCGCCAACATCAGCGGTCCCTTGTCGACCATCGCGTGGATACTGTCCTGCTCGAGCGCGGGTGTCCCGCCGACCAGCACGTCCAGGCCCTTGGGTGTGCTCAGGGCGCGCAGGGCCTTGATCTTCTGCGCGGCGTCGTTGCGGTTGACCAGGCCGTTCTCGATCACCCGGACGGAGGTGGCCTTGGAGGCCCCGGGAAGGTAGGGGCGCTCTTTCCACATCTCGGCGGGATCATCATCGGGAACGACGAATCCGCTGATCGCCATCGCGCGGTTGCGGATATCGGCAACCTGCTGGTCGGTGACCGGTTTGTCGGTATCGCTCGTGATCACCAGGGTCAGCTTCTCGGTACGGAAGCCGGGGAAGATCTCGTCGAAGTGCTCTTGGGCCACTCGGGCGGTGTTGTCGGGCGGCAGATACTTCTCGCTCATCCCGCCGAACGACAGCTTGCCCAGCGGGATGATCAACAGGATCATCGCGACCACGATCGGGATCGCGAAGGCCAGCGGGCGCTGCATCACATAGTTGACCAGCTTGCCCCAGAACCCGGCCTCGACTTCTTCGCGGGTCTTGGTCTTCTGGGTCTTCTCGGCGAACCAGCCGATGATGCGGTTGGAGAAGTCCCATTCCCGCAGGAACGGAATGCGGTACAGGGTGCGGACCCCGAGTGCGTCGACATTGGTGCCCAGCACACCCAGAATGGCGGGCAGCAGCGTGATCGACAAGATTGCGGCCAGTCCCACCGAGGCGAAGAACGCGTAGGTCAGCGAGTGCACGAAGCCCTGCGGCAAGACCAGCAGGCTGGCGCACGAGACGATGATCAGCACCGCAGAGAACACCACGGTGCGCCCGGCCGTCATCACCGAGCGCCGTACCGCCGCCTCGGTGTCATAGCCCTCGGCGATCTCTTCTCGGAATCGGCTCACCACGAACAGGCCGTAGTCGATCGCGATACCCAGGCCGATCAGCGAGACCACCGGTTGGGCGAAGAAGTGCACCGGCCCGAAATGGGTGGTGAGCTGCAGGATTCCCGTCGCCCCGGCGATGCTCAATCCACCGACAATGACTGGCAGGCTGGCGGCGATCACCCCGCCGAACACGAAGAACAGCACCACCGCCACCAACGGCAGCGCCAGCACCTCCATACGCTGTTGGTCGCTGGCGATAGTTCCGGTCAGGGCGTTGGCGATCGGTTGCAGGCCGCCGAGTTCGGCCTTGCCGCCGTCGAGCTTCTGCAGATCCGGCTCGACAGCCTGGTAATTCTTGAGGATGGTGTCGTCGTCGTCGCCCTTGAGCTGGATCGACGCGAACGCATGCTTCTTGCTTGGGTCCGCCATGTTGGCCAGGGCTTCGGGATTCGTGAAGTAGCCGACCCAGCTCATGATCTGATCGGGGTGGTCGTTCTTGACCTTGTTCAGCCCGTTCTTGACCGCGTCGAACCATTCCGGGTCGTCGACCGTCTCGCCCTTGGGCGCGGTGAAGACCGCCACCACATGGCTGGTGCGGTCTCGGCCGTAGACCTCGTCGCCGACGATCGACGCCTGCACCGACTGGCTGCCGTCGTCGTAAAACCCGCTCTGGGTGACATGATCGCCCAGGCTCATTCCATACACGCCGCCACCCAGGCAGAGCGCCACCATCACGCCGATTACGATGAACCGGTAGCGGTATACAGTTCGACCCCACCAGGCGAACACCTATACGCTCCTTACTAAGGTCTGTGGAGACATCTTCGGACCCGCGCGTCCCTGAATTCAGGCTCTCCAGTTGTCACTCTCGCGAGGTCAGCAGCGAACTCAGCGGCCGGAACGGCTGGAGCCACGCCCCCTGTTCTGGCAGTGAATCAAGGCTGATCCGCGGCAGCCGTTCCCGGAACACACCAGGGATGTCCTCCAGGTCGACGAACTCCAAGGTATCCGAGGCTAGCGCCCAGCTCGCATGTTCGCGAAATCCGAGCACCGAGGCGGCGATACCGAGGCCGCAGAGTTCTTCCAGCGGTTCCCGGAATGCCTGACCGTCGGCGGAGGCGACCGCCACCGCCACCAGTCCCTGCTCTTTCCGCAGCGCGATGTGTTCGAGCATGTCGGAATCGACATCACTGTCCTCATCGATCTTCGGCTTGGCAAAGACCGCAAAACCCACGTTACGCAACGCCTCGACCCAGGGTCGGACGACGTCGGCGCTGCCGGGGGCGATGTTGGTGAACACCGTCGCTTCGGGCTCCACCCTGACCTGCGGGTGCAACGCGGCCACCTCGGCAGTGCGGTTGAGCAGCCAGCGGCCCAGTGCGTCGAAACGGGGCCGCTCCACGCCGGTCGGACGACGGCCCAGGATCGCGCCCAGACCCATGTCCAGATTCGGGGCGTCCCACACCAGCAACACCCGTTGCGTCGGTGGTCCTTCGACGGTCGGGTCGGTCCCGGTGGGCTCAGCGTCCATTCCGACTTTCAGGTCGGGGCTGGTCATCAGACCCGCACCCAGACGAACTCGTTGATCACGCTGCCCGCAGTGCGGCCCTTCGCCTCGTACTTGGTGGTGGGGCGGGCGACCGAGATCGGCAGGGTGGCGTCCCCGAAAGGGTTGGCTACCCGGCGCAGGCCCGGTTCGCCGTCGCCGGATTCGGCGATCTGCACCGCGTAGTCGGCATGGTCGGTGGCCGCGTGCAGGATCCCGCCCGGTTGCAGCCGATCGGCGATCAGCGCCATGGTGGCCGGCTGCAACAGCCGCCGCTTGTGGTGCCGGGCCTTGGGCCAGGGGTCGGGGAAGAAGACGCGCACTCCGATCAGCGATGACGGGGCGATCAGGTACTCCAGCACGTCGAGGCCGTCGCCGCGCAGCAACCGGATATTGCTCAGCTGTTCGCGATCGATCGCGCACAACAGTTGCGCCAGCCCGCGCTCGTAGATTTCGACGGCGATGACGTCGAGGTCCGGTTCGGCCTGTGCCATCGCCACCGTGGAGGTACCGGCTCCGCAGCCGATCTCGAGCACCAGCGGTGCGTCGCGGCCGAACCAGCGCTGCGGGTCCAGGGGCTCGGGGCGGTCGGGACCGTCCGGCGGGAGGGCCTCGGCGCCCAGGTCGGGCCAGAGTCGCTCCCAGGTCTGGCGCTGACCGTCCGACAGTGCGGAGTGCCGGTAGCGGACGCTGAAGTTGCGGAAACGGCGTGGAGCGGGGGTGTCGACGCCAGGGACGTCCGGTGCTGACTCGACGTCGCGCTGAGCATGCATGCAGTCCATGGTGGCCCATGGACGCCTCTGTACCCACTTCGCGGTCCACATTGATACCCAACAGTTGCCTACGGTGGGCCCCTGGGCGGCATAGGCACGGGGTGAGTCGCGTCGCGGCGGAGCAGCTGACACCATGGGCCCCCGGGGCCGAGCGCGCAGGGAGGCAGGGCCGTGACACAGGGGCACCAGCTCTTCGCTGACGAGCTGACCGCGCTGGCCACGCAGAACTCCGACCCGCGACTGGCGATGATCGCCGCAGCCATCACCGCGCCGTTGCAGGTCGCGGTGCGTGGCCGTCGCGGTGTCGGCCGGCGTACCGTTGCCGCGGCGCTGGCCGCCGCCGGGGTGCGCGTCGCCGAGCAGTCCACTGGGGCCGAAATCGCCGACTTGGCCGTTCATGTCGTCGCCGAGGTGATCAAGCCCGAGGACACCGCCGCATTGCATGCCGCGCGTCGGCGCCCGGTGCTGGTGGTGCTGAACAAGGCCGACTTGCGCGGCCACGACGGTGTTTTCGAGGTCGCGGGCGCGACCCGAGGGCCGGTCGAACCGATGTCGGCGTTGTTCGCGCTGGCCGCGCTCGGTGGTGGGCTGAACGAGGAACTGTGGGAGGCACTGGGCCGCCTGGCCACGCGGCCCGCCGAGTTGCGCTGCGCCGAACAGTTCGTGAGCGATCCGCACCCGGTGTCGCGCCAGACCCGCGAACGGCTGTGCGCCACCGTCGACCTCTCCGGGGTCGCGGCACTGCTTGACCTGGCCGGGAGTGGCGGCACCGTGGCACAGGCCCGCGCCCGGATGCGCCGGCTCAGCGGTGTCGATCGTGTCGTCGCCCGACTGAAGATAATGGGCGCCGCCGTCTACCACCGGAGGATGTCGGAGGCGGTGGTTCGGTTGGAGGCGATGGCAGTCGGGGACGGCCGCATCGACGAGTTTCTGAACCGCGACGCGACGATCGCCGCCCGGCTGACCGCGGCGGCGGCCGCGATCGACGTACCGGACGAACCGGTGCTGGCACGGGCCCGCCGCTGGCAGGCGCACCGCAGCGCGCCGGTCAACGCGGCCCAGCGGTCCTGTGCCGTCGACATGGCCAGGGGATCGCTGCGGGTCTGGGCGTCGACGCGGGACCGCCTATGACCGCACCGGGTGCAGATTCAGCCGATCCGGACCCCACCACCGGGGTCGACGCCCTCGTCGCTGAGGTCGCACCCGAAGTGCGTCCGCCGGCGGTGCGGCGCTGCGACGTGGTGGTGGTGACCGGCCCCTGGCTGGCGGGGGTCAGTGCAATGACTCAAGCCCTGGCCGACCGGATGCCGCAATGGCTGGTGATGGAAGCCACCGAACTAGCACCGGGGGAGGTGCCGCTGGCGGTGGTGTTCGTGGTGTCGGCAGCCGCCGCACTGACGGAGTCGGACTGTGCGCTGCTCGATGCCGTGGCCGGACACACCGATGTGGTGATCGGCGTGGTCTCCAAGGTCGACGTCCACCGGCAGTGGCGCGAGATGCTGGCGGTAGCCCGCGAAACCCTTACCGGCCACGCGCCGCGCTATCGGGACGTGGCATGGGTGGGGGCAGCAGCGGCACCCGAACGCGGCGACCCGCGGATCGACGACCTGATCGCGGAACTGACCCGACAGCTCGAGGAAGGCGACGCCCCGCGGCGTAACCGGCTGCGCTCCTGGGAGTTCCAGTTGCGCACCGACGCCGATCGCATCGACCGCGACGCCCGCGCGGAGGGGCGTCGCGCTCGAGTGACGCAACTGCAGGAGCAGCGGGACGAGGTGGTGCGGCAGCGGCGTATGTCGAAATCGGAGCGCGTGATCGCGCTGCGCAGCCGTATCGCCCAGGCCCGCGTGCAACTGTCCTACTTCGCCAGCAAGCGGTGCGCCTCGGTACGCAGCGAGTTGGGCGAAGACGCGGCGGGCATGACGCGGCGCCGGTGGGCTGAATTCGAGTCCTATGTCCACGACCGGCTGGCTGAAGTGGTGGCGGAGGTCGATCAGGGGGTCACCGACCATTTGGCCGACGTCGCCCAGGAACTGGGGCTGGCCGCCCACGAACCGTCGGCCGGGTCGGCGGTGCCCCTGCCGCAGGTTGATCCTGGCAAGCCGCCGTTGGAGTCCCGACGATTGGAGACTCAGTTGATGGCGGTGCTGGGGATCGGGTTCGGGCTGGGCGTGGCGTTGACCTTGAGCCGGGTCTTCGCCCACCTCGCGCCGGGACTTGCCGCGGTGGGTGCGGCCGGATGCGCCATCGCCGGGGTGGTGGCCACGGTGTGGGTGGTCAGGATTCGGGGGCTGTTGCGCGACCGGGTGGTGCTCGATCGGTGGGTGGGGCAGGCCACCAGCGCAGTGCGGTCCTCGGTCCAGGAGCTGGTGGCCCTGCGGGTGGTGGCCGCCGAGTCGGTGCTCACCGCCGAGCTCGCAGGACACAACGAGACCGAGGCCGCGCGCGTCGCCGACCGGGTTGCCGCATTGGACCGGGAACTGCGTGAGCATGCGGCCGCCACGGCACGCGCTGCCGCGGTACGTGATCGTAGGCTGCCGGGGTTGCGGCGGGCGCTGGACAATGTGCGCGCTGAGCTGGGTGAATCAGGCCCGGTAGACGCCGTGATACCGGGCGACAGATAGCTCGAGTTGCGATTGTTTCGATCCGTGTAGCTATTGACGGTAATCTCTTATTTAATGACGGTATAAGAGGTGACAGCGGCGCGCAGCTGCGGCAACGCCACCGAGTGACACAGGTTACACAGGAGAGCTCAATGACCTCAGCGACCATTCCCGGTCTGGACACCGCCCCGACAAAGCATGGCGAGTTGTTGGCCTGGGTGCGGGAGGTCGCGGAGCTCACCCAGCCCGACCGGGTGGAATGGTCCGACGGTTCCGAGGAGGAGTGGAACCGGCTGATGGCCCTGCTGGTGGAGTCCGGCGCGGCGGTCAAGCTCGACGACAAGAAGAAGCCCAACTCCTACCTGGCGCTCTCCGACCCGGCCGACGTCGCGCGGGTTGAGTCGCGCACCTTCATCTGTAGCCGCACCCAGGAAGGTGCCGGCCCCACCAACAACTGGATGGACCCGGACGAGATGCGGGCCACCATGACGGAGCTGTACCGCGGTTGCATGCGCGGCCGCACCATGTACGTCATCCCGTTCTGCATGGGCCCGCTGGGCGCCGAGGACCCCAAGTTGGGCGTCGAGATCACCGACTCGCCTTACGTGGTGGCCTCGATGAAGGTGATGACCCGGATGGGCACCGCGGCGCTGGAGAAGATCGGCACCGACGGCGCCTACGTCAAGGGCCTGCACTCGGTCGGCGCCCCGCTGGCCGCCGGCGAGCAGGACGTGCCGTGGCCGTGCAACTCCGAGAAGTACATCACCCACTTCCCGGAGACCCGTGAGATCTGGAGCTACGGCTCCGGTTACGGCGGCAACGCGCTGCTGGGCAAGAAGTGCTACGCGCTGCGGATCGCGTCGGCGATGGCCCACGACGAGGGCTGGCTGGCCGAGCACATGCTGATCCTCAAGCTGATCTCGCCGGAGAACAAGGCTTACTACGTCGCGGCGGCGTTCCCCTCGGCCTGCGGCAAGACCAACCTGGCGATGATCCAGCCGACCATCCCGGGCTGGCGGGCCGAGACCCTCGGTGACGACATCGCGTGGATGCGGTTCGGCAAGGACGGCCGGCTCTACGCGGTGAACCCGGAGGCGGGCTTCTTCGGCGTGGCGCCGGGCACCAGCCGCAGCTCCAACCCGAACGCGATGATCACGTTGGAGCGCGGTAACACCGTCTACACCAACGTCGGCCACACCGACGACAACGACGTGTGGTGGGAGGGCATCGACGGGGAGACCCCGGCGCACCTCACCGACTGGAAGGGCAACGACTGGACGCCCGAGTCGGACACCCCTGCCGCGCACCCGAACTCGCGGTACTGCACCCCGATGTCGCAGTGCCCGATCCTGGCGCCGGAGTGGGACGACCCGCAGGGCGTGCCGATCTCGGCGATCCTGTTCGGCGCCCGGCGCAAGACCACGGTGCCGCTGGTGAGCCAGGCCCGCGACTGGCAGCACGGCGTCTTCATCGGCGCCACCATGGGCAGCGAGCAGACCGCCGCCGCCGAGGGCACGGTGGGCAAGGTGCGCCGCGACCCGATGGCGATGCTGCCGTTCATCGGCTACAACGCCGGGGACTACATGCAGCACTGGATCGACACCGGTAAGCACTCCGACGAGTCGAAGCTGCCGAAGGTGTTCTTCGTCAACTGGTTCCGTCGTGGCGACGACGGCCGCTTCCTGTGGCCGGGCTTCGGCGAGAACAGCCGCGTCCTGAAGTGGATCGTCGAGCGGGTCGAGGGCAATGCCGGCGGCCAGGAGACCCCGATCGGCACCGTGCCCAGCGCTGCCGACCTGGACCTGGACGGGCTGGACGTGACCGCCGCCGACGTGGACCAGGCGCTGATCGTTGACGCCGACGAGTGGCGCGCGGAGCTGCCGCTGATCGAGGAGTGGTTCGAGTTCATCGGTGACAAGCTGCCCACCGGCCTGCGCGACGAGTTCGAGGCACTCAAGCAGCGCCTGGGCTAGTAGCCCGTTTCGAGTACTTCGTCAGAACCGCACTCAGGGGATTCCCTGAGTGCGGTTCTGTTTTCTCCGCGTCTGACGCCCCCACTTGACAGCCGTCAAGTTTGGCCCCAGTACAGTCGGCCCATGCAGATTCGCGAACACCTCGATGCCGAGAACCCGGCCGTCATCCTGCACCCCTCGGGCACCGTCGTCACCTTCGGTGAGCTGGAAGCCCGGGCGAACCGGTTGGCGCACTTCTTCCGGGCCGCGGGCCTGGTGGAGGGCGACGTCGTCGCGATCATCATGGAGAACAACGAGCACATCCATGCCGCCATGTGGGCGGCACGGCGCAGCGGCCTGTACTACGTGCCGATCAACACGCACCTGACCGCTGCCGAAGCCGCCTACATCATCGACAACAGCAACGCCAAGGCGATCCTCGGCTCGGCCGCGCTGCGCCAGACCTGCGCCGACCTCGCCGAGGTGGGGGCACCTCCCGCTGGCGGGGGATTGCCGGCCGGCCTGCCCGGTCTGCTGCTGATCGCCGACGCCGACCTGGACGGCTGGCAGCGTTACCCGGAATGTGTTGCCGACCAACCGGATACACCCATCGACGACGAGATCGAGGGTGATCTGCTCCAGTACTCGTCGGGCACCACCGGGCGGCCCAAAGGAATCAAACGTCCGCTGCCGCACCTGCCCCCGGCCGAGGTGCCGGGCCTGATGGCGATGCTGGTCTCGGTATGGATGGGCCCGGGTTCGGTCTATCTGAGCCCCGCCCCGCTGTATCACACCGCGCCGTCGGTGTGGTCGATGCAGGTGCAGGCGGCCGGGCTGACCACCGTCGTCATGGAGAAGTTCGACGCCGAGTCCGCGCTCGAGGCTATCCAGCGCTATCACGTCACCCACGGGCAGTTCGTGCCCGCGCACTTCACCCGGATGCTGAAACTACCTGCGGAAGTGCGGGATTCCTATGACGTCTCCAGCCTCAAGCGGGTCATGCACGCCGCCGCGCCGTGCCCGGTGGAGATCAAGCAGCAGATGATCGACTGGTGGGGCCCGATCGTCGATGAGTACTACGCCTCATCGGAGGCACACGGATCCACACTGATCAGTGCCGACGAATGGCTCAAGCATCCCGGCTCGGTAGGCAAGGCGATGTTCGGTGCGGTGCACATTCTCGATGAGGACGGCAATGAGTTGCCGGCCGGGCAGGCCGGCGAGATCTACTTCGAGGGCGGCAACGCTTTCGAGTACCTCAACGATCCGGACAAGACCGCGAAATCGCGCCACGCGCAAGGTTGGACGACCGTCGGCGACGTCGGCTACCTCGACGACGAGGGCTATCTATACCTCACCGATCGGCGCCACCACATGATCATCTCCGGCGGGGTGAACATCTACCCGCAGGAAGCGGAGAACCTGTTGATCACGCACCCAAAGGTGTTGGACGCCGCAGTGTTCGGGATTCCCGATGACGAGATGGGCCAGAGCGTGAAAGCGGCTGTGCAGACCGTCGACCCGGCCGACGCCACCCCCGCGTTCGCTGCGGAACTACTCGATTGGGTACGGGACCGCTTGGCGCACTACAAATGTCCGCGATCGATTGCGTTCGAGGAGCAGTTGCCGCGCACCGACACCGGCAAGCTCTACAAGAACGAACTGGTGACCAAGTATTCGGGGTGATGCCGGCCGGCCGGGGCGCGGTTAGGACGCGACACCCGGCTGACCGGGGGCGCCTTGACTGCCGGCCTGCCCGTGGACCGTGCCCGGTCCGGCGGCGCCACCAGGGCCGCCGGCGCCGGCAGTAGACCCGTCGCCC
Source organism: Mycobacterium sp. SMC-11 (assembly GCF_046250095.1). NCBI lineage: Bacteria > Bacillati > Actinomycetota > Actinomycetes > Mycobacteriales > Mycobacteriaceae > Mycobacterium > Mycobacterium sp. SMC-11. The sequence goes on from NZ_CP176430.1 coordinate 181,542, forward strand.
CCATTGCCGCCTGCGCCGCCGTTACCGCCGTCACCGCCGAAGCCGACCCCGTGGCCGCCGTCGCCGCCATGGCCGCCGGTTCCACCGGTCCCGCCGGCGCCAATGGCGTTGCCGCCGTTGCCCGCCGTACCGCCGTTGCCCCCGTCGCTGCCGCTGGTTCCGACTATCACCGGGGTGGCGCCGCCGCCGGCCCCGCCGTCACCGCCGCGGCCGCCCCGGCTGCCGGTCCCGGTGGCCGTGCCGCCGTCGCCGCCGTGACCGCCCTGCCCGCCTCCGGCCACGTCGCCGCTGCCGCCGATTCGGCCGCCGTCACCACCGTTGCCCCCGGACCCGCCGGTTGTGCTGTTGCCGGTCGCCGCCCCACCGTGGCCACCGATGCCGCCCGCGCCTCCGCCGCCGGCCAACTGGCCGCCGTCGCCTCCCCGGCCGCCGTTTCCCCCCGATCCGGCGGTCCTACCGTCGCCCACGGCGGCGCCGCCGTTGCCGCCATCCCCGCCGGCGCCCCCGCTGCCGTACAGGTAGTTGCTGTCGCCGCCGTTACCGCCGTTGCCGGCCGAACCGCCGTCTTCGGCGCCGTCGCCACCGCGCCCGCCGTCGCCGCCGTTGCCCCACACCTCGCCGCCGTTGCCGCCGCTACCGCCGTCGGCGCCCAGGCCGCCCGCGCCGCCATCACCGCCGTTGCCGAACAGGCCGGCGCTGCCGCCGTTACCGGCAGCGACACCCTCGAGGTTCGACGACCAACCGTTGCCCCCGTCGCCGAACCACAGGCCGCCGGCACCACCGTCTGGGTGGTCCGCGGTCCCATCGGCACCATTGCAGATCACGCCGCAGCCGCCGTCGGCCAGCGGTGCGAACAGCGGGTTGACCAGGTTGTCGAACAACTGGCCGGCCGGACTGTCGAGCCAGTCCTGCATGGTCTCGTGCAGCCACTCGTAGAGACCGGCCGTACCGGACGCGTCGGCGGCCAGTGCCAGCACGTCGGCGCCGCTGGGATCTGGGCTCGCCAGGCTCCAGACGGTGGGATCTAGCCAGGCTGCGGCCGATGCGCCCGTGTCTTGGTCCGCCAACCCGAGAAGCGGACTGAGCAGATCGGCGATCCAATCGAACTCGTCCGCGTGTGTGCACGGCGCTACACCGACTGGCGCTAGGGCGAACGCGGCCAGTGCCGTCAGTGCGGGAACGCTCCGTCGCACGCGGCGACCCGGTGCGGCGGGATGCGCGTGGCGGTCCTGCGTGGCCTTACTGCGGTGAAGCGGCATTACTGAGCAACCTTCCGGGAGCGCGTCGTGCGAAGCGGGCGGTAGGTGACCGTCCGGGTCGACCTTTAGCGGCTGGTCAGGCCGTAGCTAAGCGAATGACTTGAAGTCTCTCAATGCGATCTAAACCAGCCGATTAGTATGACTTTATAGCAATTAGCCGTATGTTCAAGTGGACAACGGTCAGCTCCAACGCTACTGTCAAGCACCGTAGGGGGACGGGCACAGTTTCTGTTAAGCCCAAACAAAGTTTTAGTCAAGTTCAGAAGGGGTGGGCCAACGGTGGCACATATTCGACGCGGTAGGCAGAACACGCAATTCACAACGCGGCGGCGCGACCGTGCGATCGGGGCGGCGGCCTCGGTCGGGGCATTCTTGGCGTTCGGAATGGCGCCCCTGGCGTCCGCCCCTGCGGCACAGGCCGATGACTTCGGCCTCGACGCGTTCTGGGACATGTTCGGCGTCGGCGACGGCAACACCTCGGGATTTGACCTGTTCGACGGCTCCGCATGGGGCGTACCGGGCGCGGCCGACGGTGGCCTGTTCGACGCTGACTTTGCCCAGATGTGGCAGGACAGCTTCTACCTGCCGCTGCACGCCATGATGCAGGACTGGATCACCAGCGACTTCGGGTCGAGCGTCAACGGTGTGATCAACCAGCTCTTCGCGCCGTTTACCGACGGCTTCTGCGGCATGATCTGCAACGGCGCCGACGGAACCGAGACCAGTGTGGACGGGCAGGCCGGTGGGTTGTGGTTCGGTGACGGCGGCAACGGCTGGGCCTCAAACCTGGAGGGCATCGCCGGCGGTAACGGCGGGCACGCCGGCGGTATCGGCAACGGCGGTGACGGCGGCGCCGGCGGCCTGGGCGCCGACGGCGGCAACGGGGGCCACGGCGGCGAGATGTGGGGCAACGGCGGCGACGGTGGCGCCGGCGGTAACGGCACCGCCACGTTGGACGCGGGTAACGGCGGCAACGGTGGCTCGTCTGGTCAGGCCCAGGACTTCTTCGGTATGGGCGCGTGGGGCAACGGCGGCAACGGTGGGGCCGGCGGCGCCGGTTGGACCGGTACCAACGGCTCCGCGGGCAGCGGTTCGGGGGGCAACGGTGGTGACGGTGTGGCCGGTGGCAACGCCGGCAACGGTGGCGCCGGCGGCGCTGGTTCCTCGTACGTCGGCATCGGCGGCAACGGTGGTGCCGGCGGTGTCGGTGGCGCCGGCGGCAATGGCGGCAACGGCGCGGCCGGTGACGCTGGCACGTTCGCCAACAACGGTTCTGGCGACGGTGCCGTCGGCGGCAACGGTGGTAACGGAGCCGTCGGCGGCAAGGGCGGTGTCGGTGGCGCTGCCGGTACCGGTGGCTCTGCCAACGGCACGGTCGGTGCCAACGGTGACGGCGGGGTCGGTGGTAACGGCGGCCTCGGCGGCGACGGCGGTACCGGTGCGGCCGGGCTGGCGGTGAACGGCGTCGGCGCAAACGGCGCGGCCGGTGGCAACGGTGGCGCGGGCGGTAACGGTGGTGCCGCGGCGGCCGGCGGTGCGGCCGGTGGTGCCGGAGCCAACGTGGGCGCGGCCGGTGTCGACGGCGACGGCGGCGACGGCGGGAACGGTGGCGCCGCCTCGGCCGCGACCGACGGTCGTGACGGCGTCAACGGCTACCGCGACGGCGGCACCCCGCCCGACATCTCCGCTACCAGTGGCGGTAACGGCGCTGCCGGTGGAAACGGTGGCGCGGGCGGTAATGGCGGCGGGACGGCCGGCAATGGCGGAAACGGCGGTGTCGGCGGTGCCGGCTCTGACGGCGGCGACGGCGGTCACGGCAGTGCCTCGATCCACGGGGCGACCGACTCCGTGCATGGCCTCTACAACGCCCCCGGCAACGGTGGCTCCGGTGGTGCCGGCGGTAACGGCGGCGCGGCCGGTCAGGGTGCGGTCAACGGCAATGACGGCCTGATCGGTGACGGTGGTAGCGGCGGTAACGGTGGTAACGGTGGCGACATCGCCGATGTGACCGGACACGCATCCGTTGAGGGCCCGGGCGGTGCCGGAACCCTGGGGCCGCAGGGCTCTGCGGGTGCCGGTGGCGCGGGTGGTGCCGGTGGCTCCGGTGCCACCGGCGGTAACGGTGGCACCGGTGGTAATGGTGGTAGCGACCCGAATGCGGGCGGTGCTCACGGCGGTAACGGCGGTACCGGCGGCGCCGGTGGCGCCGGCCTGGAGAACACCGATGGCACGGGCGGTATCGGTGGCGATGGCGGTGTCGGCGGTAACGGTGGCAACGGCAGCAACATTCGTTGGGGCGACCCGAACTGGCAGACCACCTCCGGTGACTCGTCCTCGGGTCCGATCGACAACGTCCACGGTGGAGCGGGTGGCGATGGCGGCGCCGGCGGTGCCGGTGCCAACACGGGTGGTACCGGCGGCAATGGTGGCAACGGTGGCGATGTCGTCACCCCGCACCTGGGCGACGATGGCCTCAACGGTGGCGCCGGCGACACCCCGGGGACCGGTAGCACCGGCGGTACCGCAGGCACCGGGGGTGCCGCGGGTACCGGTCCCGATGCGGGCGGCGCGGGCCAGGACGGCACCCCGGGCGTCGTCGTCCCGTAGTAGGACAGCCCAAGAAAAACACCCCGCACAATCGTGCGGGGTGTTTTTCGTTGCGCTTGGGCTGGTTGCCCGCGGCTAAATCCCGCCGCGGGCAACCAGTTGTGCGGCAATCACATTGCGTTGTATCTCGTTGGTGCCCTCGCCGACGATCATCAGCGGTGCGTCCCGGAAATAGCGTTCCACGTCGTATTCGGTGGAATAGCCATAGCCGCCATGGATGCGTACCGCGTTCAGCGCGATCTCCATCGCAACTTCCGACGCGAACAACTTGGCCATGCCTGCCTCCATGTCGCAGCGCTGCCCACCGTCGTAGCGTTCCGCGGCATACCTGGTCAGCTGGCGGGCGGCCGTCAACTTGGTCGCCATGTCGGCCAGATAATTGCCCACGCTTTGGTGCTTCCAGATCGGCTGGCCGAAACTCTCCCGTTGTTGGGCGTAGGCGAGTGCATCTTCGAGCGCGGCGGCCGCCACGCCCAGGGCCCGCGCCGCCACCTGGATGCGACCGGTCTCCAGTCCCTTCATCATCTGGGCGAAGCCGTTGCCGGGCGTGCCGCCAAGTACCGCAGCCGCCGGCACCTGGCAGTCGTCGAAGCTCAGCTCGCAGCTCTCCACGCCCTTGTAGCCCAGCTTCGGCAGGTCGCGTGAGATCGTCAGCCCGGAGCTGGGATTCTCCACCAACAGCACCGAAATGCCGCTGTGCCGCGGGGTGGCCTTCGGATCGGTTTTGGCCAGCAGCGCAATCAGCCCGGAGTAGCGGGCGTTGGAGATCCAAGTCTTAGATCCGTTGATCACCAGCGTCTCCGGATCGGCCGACGGCAGTGCGGACGTCGTCATGTTCTGCAGGTCGCTGCCGCCGCCCGGCTCGGTCAGCGCCATGGTGGCGCGCAGCGCTCCCGTGGCCATCGCCGGCAGGTATCGCCGCTTCTGCTCGTCGGTACCGAACAGGGTCAGCAACTTGGCCACCACGGTGTGGCCGCCCATCGCCCCGGCCAGGCTCATCCAGCCGCGGGCCAGTTCCTGTGTGACTAGTACGTAGCACGGCATTGACACCGGGGTCCCGCCGTACTGCTCGGGAACGGCCAGGCCGTAGATGCCGAGGTGCTTCATCTGTTCGATCCACGCCTCCGGGTAGGTGTTGGCGTGCTCGACGTCGCGAACCGTCGGCTTGACCTCCCGGTCGATGAACTGACGCACGGTTTCGACCAGGATCGACTCTTCGTGGTTCATCGGTTCACCGTATGTCAGGATTTTCCTGTGACCAGCGGCCCCTACTTCGACGAGCTCCAGGTCGGTCAGGTGTTTGACGCAGCTCCGGCGATGACCCTGACGGCCGGTGCGGCCGCGCTGCATCAGGCCATTCTGGGAGACCGGCTACGGCTGCCGCTCGATGCCGACCTGTCCCGGGCGGTGACCGGGGCGACGACGCCGCTGGCCCATCCCGGGCTGGTCTGCGACGTCGCGATCGGTCAGTCCACCTTGGTCACCCGGCGCGTCAAGGCCAACCTCTTCTACCGAGGCCTGGCCTTTTTTCGGTATCCCGTGATCGGCGATACCATCTTTACCCGTACGGAAGTCGTTGGACTGAAACAGAATTCAGCCAGGCCCGGGCGTGAACCCACCGGTTTGGTGGCACTGCGAATCACCACCATCGATCAGGTGGGCCGGCTGGTGCTCGACTTCTACCGCTGCGCGATGCTGCCGCTATCGCCTGATGCTTCTGATACCGGCCACAGCGATGACCTCTCGGCCGTCGGCGCCGGACTCGCGGTGCCGCCGGACGTGACTGCAGGGTGGGACGCCGCGGAGTTTCGTCAGCGGGTACCGGGTCCACACTTCGACCCGGCGATGGCCGGTACGGTCCTGACCAGCACCGGCGACGTCGTCTCCTCGGCCCCCGAGTTGGCTAGATTGACCCTCAACGTCGCTGCCACCCATCATGATTCGCGGGTCGCCGGGCAGCGGCTGGTCTACGGCGGGCACACCATCGGCCTGGCGCTGGCCCAGGCCTCTCGGCTGCTGCCCAACCTCGTCACGGTGCTGGGCTGGCAGTCCTGCGATCACACGGCGCCGGTCCACGAAGGCGACACCCTCTACAGCGAACTGCACATCGAATCCGCCCGCGACAACGTGTTGGAGTTGCGGTCGCTGGTCTACGCCGCCGGTGCCGCCGGTGAAACGGATCGCCAGGTGCTGGACTGGCGTTTCACCGCCTTGCAGTTCTGAGCGCCCCGGGCGCGTCCCTGCCGCGAGCGTGCGTGTTTGCGCACGACACGCCGCGGGGCGCCGTACATCTACGCCCGCTCGTGGCGGGGGGGGGGGGGGGGGGCCGATGCTCAGTGCGGCAGGTCGCGGAATGGGGCGTCGCGGTAGGGGTCGGGTTCCTTGGGCAGTCCCAGCACCCGTTCGCCGATGATGTTGCGCTGAATCTGGTCCGTGCCGCCGCCGATCGAGGTGAAGTAGGCGTTGAGCGCCCGGAAGGTCACCGCGTCGCCGACCGGATTGTCCGGACCACTGAGCATCGACTCGACGCCGACGATCTCGGTCTGGACCCGGGCAGTCTCGTGCAGGATGCGCGACATCGCGATCTTGCCCAGCGCCAGCAGGGTGGCCGACTCGGCGCGATCAGTGCTGGTCTTGGCCCGTTGATTGTTCCAGCGGTTCACCGTGGTCAGCGCCTGTATGCGGGCGATCTCCTGGCGAATGTGGGAGTCGGTAAGACACCCGGCGTCGCGGGCCAAATCGACTAGGCCACTGGACTTCTCCTTGCGGCGTGCGGTGCGTGCCACATCACCCATCAGCCGGCGCTCGTAGCCCAGTGCGACCTGCAGCACCGACCATCCTTCGCCCGGTTCGCCGATCCGGTTGGCATCGGGAACGCGGGCGTTGGTCAGAAACACCTCATTGAACTCTGATTCGCCGGTGATCTGGTGGATCGGCCGAACCTCCACACCGGGCTGGCGCATCGGCAGCATGAAAAAGGTGATCCCGTTGTGCTTGGGCACATCCGGGTTGGTGCGTGCCACCAGCATGCCGTAGTCGGCGGTGGTCGCGAACGACGTCCAGACCTTCTGCCCGTTGACGATCCAGTCGTCACCGTCGCGCTCGGCGCGGGTGCGCAGGCCGGCCAGATCCGATCCCGCTCCGGGTTCGCTGTAGAGCAGGCACGACTTGGTCTCGCCGCGCAACGCCGGCGGCAGCAGCCGGTGCTTCTGTTCTTGCGAGCCGCGGTCGTGGATTGTGCAGGCGAACAGGTCGGCCCGGTCGTGGCCGGTTCCTGGAGCGCCGACGGCAGCGAATTCGGCTGCCACCAAGCGCGATTGACGGTCAGTCAGGCCGCGGCCGTAGCAGTCCGGCTCCCAGCTCGGAGCGGTCCAGCCGGCGGCCAGAATCGCCGCGGCGAAGGTGGCCCGGTCGGTACCGGGTGACCAGTTGGCGGCCAGCCAGTGGCGGACTTCCGCGCGAAGTGCATCGTCGTTGCGGTCGGGCAGCGTCATCTCACGCTCCGATCTCGTGCAGGTAGCGCTCTCGGTGCCAGGATGGGCTGCCGAACAGGTAGGCGTCGCTGCGTGCCCGGCGCAGATACCGGTGAGCGGGATGCTCCCAGGTGAACCCGATTCCGCCGTGCACCTGAATGTTGGTGGCGCCCACAAAGACAAAGGCATCCGAGCAATACGCCTGGGCCAGTGCGAGATCTGCGATCCAGTCGGCAGAACCGTCGGCGCCGGTAGCAGCCACATGGCGAGCGGCCGTCACCGCCGACTCGGCCTCCAACAACATGTCGGCACACATGTGCTTGACGGCCTGAAAACTGCCGATAGCCCGGCCGAACTGGAAGCGGGTCTTGGCGTAGTCGCGGGCCATCTCCATGGCGAACCGGGCGGCACCGGCCTGCTCACCGAGCAGTGCCACCGCGGAACGGTCCAGCGCGGCGGTCAATGTGGTGACACCGGCTCCGGCCGAGCCGACCGCCGTCGCCGGAGCGTCCGCCAACCGGACCAGACTCAGCCGTCGGGAGGGATCGACGGTGGTCAGCGGTTCCACCGTCACGCCCGGTCCGGCCGGATCGACAGCGAAGATTCCGGGGCCGTCCTCGGCGTCCGCCAGAACGTAGAGCAGGTCGGCGGTGTCCGCGTCGAGCACGAACCGCTTCTCGCCGCAGACCAGTCCGTCGCGGGCCGTGGCGGCCGGTGTCGCGGGTGGACGGGTCGAATCGCCCTCGGCGAAGGCAACCGCGACCCGGGTGCGCCCGGCAGCGATCGCCGGCAACACTGCCTCGTGTTGCGACGGGTCATCCACTGCCATAAGAAGATTGACCGCCAGCACCGCAGTCGACAGATACGGGCCGGAGAACAGGACCCGACCCAACTCTTCGGCTACTACCCCTACTTCGACCAATCCGGCACCGGCGCCGCCGTACTGCTCGGGCACCAGCAGGCCGAGCAGGCCCATCGCCGCCAACTCTGACCAGACATCGTCGTCGGGCGAGCGTTTGGCCATCAACTCCGCAACCGCGCCGCGCAGGGCCCGCAGTTCTTCGGGGCTTGAGCCGGCCACCGTCACACCGTCCGGCCGAAGGCGCTGCGCAGGCTCTCGCACTGGGAGGCGAAGAACGCCCGCGAGACAGCGACTTTGGGCATCAACAGGTCGAACCCGTGGAATGCCCCGCGAACGGTCTCGACCTTGCAGGGCACACCGGCTTGACGCAGTCGCTGCGCGTAGGCCAGATCCTCGTCGTGAAACAGATCCAAGGTGCCCACCCCGATCCAGGCCGGTGCCAGCCCGCTCAGGTCGGCACGCCGTGCCGGTACCGCCACCTGCGGATCCGCGTCGCCCAGATACGCGGTCCAGCCGAACCGGTTGCTCCGCGGATTCCACAGTCGGTAGCCGCGATCGGCCGGCAGCGCCGCGCTGCGATCATCGAGCATCGGGTACACCAGCAGCTGCAGCACGGGGGAGACCTCGCCGCGGTCGGCGGCCAACTGCGCCAGGGCGGCGGCCAGCCCGCCGCCGGCACTGGCGCCGCCGATCGCGATCCGGGCCGGATCGACCCCGGGCAGCTCGGCGAGCCGGGTCAGCGCCGCCCAGCAGTCCTCCAAGGCGGCGGGGTAGGGGTTCTGCGGCGCCAGTCGGTAGTCCACCGACGCAACCGTGGCGCCCAATTCCGCGCTGAACCTGCGGCAGAGGCGGTCATCCTGCGCGGCCGTGCCGATGACGTAGCCGCCACCGTGGATCCACAGCAATGCCGGTCCCGGATCGGCGGCGCGATTCGGCGGCCGAAAGATCCGGACGCCTGCCCCCGAGGGCAGGCCCAAGACCTCGACGTCGCCGGGGATGCGCCGACCCTGCATCGTGGTGAGTGCCTGCAGCACCGGCAGCGTTCGACGCCCGATCCCGCCACGTGGAAGGAACCGGGCAGTTCTGCGCAGATCTGGATGGAACCCGCTGCTTACCATCGGCTCAGTATTACCGGCGCCGGATCGGCGGCGTCGTCAACCCACCCGATTGCGACCGCCTCCGAACCCAAACGCGGTACCCTGCGCCAATGACGGGACGATCGCAGACCCCGGAGACCGGGCTCGACCTGGCCGGCCGGCTGCGTTGGCTGATGCGAGCTCGGCCGAGCGACTATCTGCTGGCGCTCAGCGTCGCCTCAGCGTCCTTGCCGGTGGTCGGGAAGCACCTGGAACCCCTGGGTGGGATGACCGCTATGGGGGTGTGGGGCACCCGCCATATGCCGGAGTTCTTCTCCAGCGCCGCCAAGTCCTGGCTGGTGCCCGGTGCCGCGGCCGCCCGCAAGCAGGAACGCGAGCAGACCCATGTGGTCAGCGAGGCCGCGCTGCGCGGGGTGGTCTCGACCGCCGACCTCGACATCGACTGGCCCGAGCCGGAGCAGGCGCCGCCGGTGGTGAAGGCGTTGCAGCACCGTCGGAACATCTATCGCTCCGGGGTGCAGTACGGCAGTGACCCCACGCAGGTGCTCGATGTGTGGCGGTCCCGCGAGCTGCCGGACGGGCCCGCGCCGGTGCTGATCTACGTCCCCGGTGGTGCCTGGGTGCACGGCAGCCGCATGCTCCAGGGCTATGCGCTGCTGTCCCACCTGGCCGAGCAGGGCTGGGTGTGCCTGTCGATCGACTACCGGGTCGCTCCGCACAACCGGTGGCCGAGCCACATCGTCGACGTCAAGACCGCGATCGCCTGGGCGCACGCCAACGTCGACAAGTTCGGCGGTGACCGCAATTTCGTTGCCGTGGCGGGCGCCTCAGCCGGCGGGCACCTGGCCGCCCTGGCGGGGCTGACCGGCAGCGCGGTCCGCGACGCCGAGTTCGCCGACCAATTGCCGGCCGGCGGGGACACTTCGGTGGACGCCGTGGTGGGTATCTACGGCCGCTACGACTGGGAGGATCGCTCCACCCCCGAACGGGAGGCGTTCGTCGACTTTTTGGAGCGAGTGGTGGTCGGCCGGTCGATGCGGCGCCACCGCGACCTTTACCGGCAGGCCTCCCCGATCGCGCGGGTGCATCCGGATGCGCCGCCGTTCCTGGTGGTGCACGGCAGCGCCGACACCGTCATCCCAGTCCAGCAAGCCCGTAGCTTCGCCGACCGCCTGCGGGCAGTGTCACGTTCCAAGGTCGGGTACCTGGAGCTGCCCGGGGCCGGGCACGGTTTCGACATGACGGACGGGGCCCGCACCGGGGCGGTAAGCACGGCAATCGGTTTGTTTCTCAACCAGATTCACCGTGACCGCGCCACGGTCGGGAGCAAACAGATCATCTGAAGCCGCCCGCCACGGTATGGTCCCTGCATGGCGAGGGGTGTGGGGTGAAGCGGCTCACCGGGTGGGATGCGGTTCTGCTGTACAGCGAGACGGCGAACGTGCACATGCACACTCTCAAGATCGCGGTGATCGAGCTGGACGCCGATCGGCACGGGTTCGACGTCGAAGCCTTTCGGCGGGTGATCCACGGTCGGCTCTACAAGTTGGATCCGTTCCGGTACCAGTTGGTGGACATTCCCGGTAAGTTCCACCACCCGATGTGGCGGGAGAACTGCGAAGTCGACCTGGCGTATCACATCAGGCCGTGGTCGCTGCCCGCTCCGGGCGGCCGCCGCGAACTCGATGAGGCCATCGGCGAGATCGGCAGCACGCCACTGGACCGTAGCCGGCCGCTGTGGGAGATGTACTTCATCGATGGCCTGGCAAACAATCGGATCGCGGTGGTCGGCAAGATCCACCATGCCCTGGCCGACGGGATCGCGTCGGCGAACCTGATGGCCCGCGGCATGGATCTGGTGGCCGGTGGGCCGAACGAGCGCGACTCCTACGAAACCGATCCCGCCCCCACCGGCGGGCAGTTGGTGCGTTCGGCGTTCCGCGATCATTTCCGGCAGATGGGCAAGATCCCGGCGACCATCGGCTATACCGCAGCCGGCATCGGTCGGGTCCGGCGCAGCACCCGCAAACTCTCTGCCGACCTCACCCGGCCGTTCACCCCGCCGCCGAGCTTCATCAACCACGTGCTCACGCCCGAACGCCGCTTCGCCACCGCAACGCTGGCGCTGGCCGATATCAAGGCGACCAGCAAGCAGTTGGGGATCACCATCAACGACCTGGTGCTGGCCATCTCGGCAGGGGCGTTGCGCACGCTGCTGCTGCGCTACGACGGGAAGGCGGATCACCCGCTACTGGCGTCGGTGCCGATGAGCTTCGACTTCTCTGCCGACCGGATCTCCGGCAATCGGTTCTCTGGAGTGCTGGTGGCCTTGCCGGTCGACGTGGCCGACGTGCGGGATCGGATCGCAAAGGCCCGGGAGGCGGCTGATCTGGCCAAGGAAGCCCATCACCTGGTCGGGCCGGAGCTGGTCAGCCGGTGGTCGGCGTACCTGCCGCCGGCGCCCGCGGAGTCGTTGTTCCGGTGGTTGTCGGGCAAGGACGGCCAGAACAAGGTTCTCAACCTCAACATCTCCAATGTTCCCGGTCCGCGAGAGCGCGGTAGGGTCGGCGGTGCGCTGGTCACCGAGATCTACTCGGTGGGGCCGTTGACTGCAGGCAGTGGCCTGAACATCACGGTGTGGAGCTACGTGGACCAGCTCAACATCTCGGTGCTGACTGATGGTGTCACCGTTGAAGATCCGCATGAGGTGACCAAGGCTCTGGTCAACGAGTTCATCGAAATCCGCCGTGCTGCTGGACTTTCCGAGCAGCTGACGGCGGTCGAGACAGCGATGGCGCCCGCTTAGACCTCAGTCGGACGCCGCCAGCGCCTGAAGTTCTCGCCGCAGTACCTTGCCGGTGTTGTTGCGCGGCAGCGCATCCATGATGGTGATGTCGCGCGGCACCTTGTAGCCGGCCAGGTTCTCCCTGACGTGCTGTTTCAGTTCGTCGGCCGAGGCCGAGGCCCCGGGCGTCAACACCACGAAGGCCACCAGCCGCTGTCCGTAGTCGGCGTCGTCGACACCGATCACCGCGGCCTCAGCGACGGCGCCATGGGTGATCAGCGCCTTCTCCGTCTCGATCGGATAGACGTTCTCGCCCCCGGAGACGATCATCTCGTCATCCCGGCCGACCACGAAAAGCCTTCCAGTGTCGTCGAAGTAGCCCAAGTCGCCCGACGCCATGAAACTATCGTGGAACATCTTGGAGTCGCCGCCGGTGTAGCCGTCGAACTGCGAGGAGTTGCGGACGAAGATCTGCCCGGTGACCCCGGCCGGAACCTCGACAAAATCCGCATCCAAGATCCGGATCTCGCTCCCCGGTGCCGGGCGGCCGGCGGTGTCGGGCGAGTAGCGCAGGTCCTGCGGTGTCGCCAGCGCGATCATGCCGGCTTCGGTCGCGTTGTAGTTGTTGTAGACCACGTCGCCGAAGGTGTCCATGAACGCCGTCACCACATCGGGATGCATTCGTGATCCCGAGGCTGTCGCGAATCGTAGTGATTTGCAAGGGTATTGGGCTCGAACATCTTCCGGCAGCGCCATGATCCGGTCTAACATCACCGGTACGACGCACAGTCCGGCCGCGTGGTTGGACTCGATGAGTTCCAGGGTGGCTTCGGGGTCGAACTTCCGTCGGGTGGCGATCGTGCAGGCCATGGTGAGTGCCAGCGCCAGCTGGGAGAATCCCCAGGCGTGGAACATGGGCGCGGCGATCACCACGGTTTCCTCTGTGTGCCAGGGGATCCGGTCGAAAATCGCTTGCAGGTCGGCGATCCCGCCTCCGCCGCGTCCGGAGCGCCGTGCCCCCTTGGGGGTGCCGGTGGTTCCGGAGGTGAGCATGACCAGCTTGCCGCTCCGCGACGCCTTGGCTGGTCGACGTCCGGCGTTGGCGTCGATCAACTCGTCTGCCGTCAGGCCGGGGACCTTAGTGTCGGTCCAACTGACCACCCGCGTGCACCCCGAGTCGACCGGCACAGCCAGATCCACTGCGGCGGTGAACTCTTCGTCGTAGAAGATCAGGTCGACACCTTCACGGGCGACGACTTCGGCCAACGCCGGCCCGGCGAAGCTGGTGTTGAGCAGCAGCACGTCGGCGCCGATCCGGTTGGCGGCCGCCAGCGCCTCGATGAAGCCGCGATGGTTGCGGCACATCAGAGCGATTGCCCGGGGCGTCCGCCCGGGCAGCCGTTGCAGGCCGGCGGCCAGCGCGTTACACCGCCGGTCGAGCTCGGCGTAGGTACATGTGCCGCGCTCGTCGATGATCGCCGGGCGGTCGCCACATCGCTGGGCCGCCATAGCGATCCCGGTAGTGGTGGTGCCGCCCTCGGCGGCGGCCGCGGCGGCAATCCGGAGGTATTTGTCCGGGCGCATGGGCGCCAACAGCCCGGCCCGGCTGAAGGTCACCAGCATCGAGCCGACCCGGTTGAGCGAGTCGAAGAGGCCCATCCCGCTCAGCCCAGGATCGGCAGACGGCGTTCGCTGGCGAGCTTGTCCAGCGCCTTTTGCATGACGGCACGCACGTGCGCGTCGACGAGGTCGATGTCGGGGTCCTCGCCGAACTCCGCGACGATGTCGATCGGCTCGCACACCTGCATGACGATCTTGGTGGGCAGCGGCAGGTTGACCGGCAACACCGCGGACAGGCCGAACGGGAAGCCGAACGAGATCGGCAGAATCTTGACCCGCATCAGCTTGTCCAGGCGCAGTGCCTTGGCCAGCCCGGTGCCGCGGGACAGGTAGAACTGGCTTTCCTGGCCACCGATCCCGACCGTCGGCACGATCGGGACACCGGCGTTGATCGCGGCGCGGATGTAGCCCTTGCGGCCGCCGAAGTCGATCTTGTTCTCTTCCAACGTCGGCCGGTAGACGTCGTAGTCGCCGCCAGGGAAGACCACCACCACGCCGCCGGAGCGCAGCGCCTCGTCGGCGTTGGCATGGTTGGCCGGGATGAACCCGGTCTTGCGGAAGAAGTCAGCCGTGAAGCCGGTGAAGATCAGGTCGTGGCTCAGCGTGTAGACCGGACGCTCGTAGCCGAACGTGTCGTAGAAGCCGGTGGCGAATACCGGGACGTCCATCGCGAACAGCCCGCCGGAGTGGTTCGAGACCACCAGGGCGCCGCCGTTGGGGAACGACTCAAAGCCCCGAACCTCGGCCCGGTGGTAGCCCTTGATGAACGGCCGCAACAGGCTCATGACCCGTTCGGTCAGACCGGGGTCCCACTTCGTGATGGGCCGGGGAACGTCGTCCGACCAGTCGTTGTCCGGCGTGTCCACCGCGGCCCCCTCAATTGAAACGTGTTCTAGTTTTGCCCATATTACCGGCTCAGACCCGCTGGTGGATACCATCAGCAAACTGTTCCGAGTGGCTCGAGGGGAGCTCCGCATCGACCTGCAGGCGTACTTCGACCGCATCGGCTATCGCGGTGGCACCGAGCCGACGCATGAGACGCTCACCGCCCTGGTGTCCGCGCACATCCGCCGCATCCCCTTCGAGAATCTCGATCCGCTGATGGGTCTGCCGGTGATCGACCTCAGTTCGGCGGCACTGAGCGCCAAGCTGGTGGCGAGGCGCCGCGGCGGCTACTGCTACGAGCACAACAATCTGATGCGCGACGTGCTGTGCGCGCTCGGCTTCGGGGCTGAGCGGCTGGCCGGGCGGGTGGTGTGGATGAGCCCGGAGGGGCTGGACGGGCCACCGCATCCGCAGACCCACCAGGCCTTGGCGGTGACGATCCCGGGGTCGGACCAGCGCTATCTCGTCGACGTCGGATTCGGCGGACAGACACCCACGGCACCGTTGCCGATGGTCCCCGACGAAGTCCAGCAGACGTCGCATGAGCCGTTCCGGCTCTGTCGGCGCGGGAGTGGCGCCGACGAGTTGGTGCTGGAGACGCTGATCGGCGAGCGCTGGCGGCCGTTGTACATCCTGGGACTGCAGCCCCGCCCGCTGATCGACATGCAGGTGGGCAGTTGGTACGTCTCCACCTACCCCGAGTCGAACTTCGTCGTCGGCCTCAGTGCGGCGCTGGTGACCGACGATGCCCGCTGGAACCTGCGCGGCCGCAACCTCGCCATCCACGCCGGCGGCGGCACCGAGCGGATTCGGTTCGACGACGCCGCGCAGGTATGCACGGCCCTGACCGACCGCTACGGCATCGACCTGTCCGGTTTGGGCGACGTCGAAGCCAAAGTGGCCTCGGTGCTGGACACCTGATGGTCAAGATCGCGTTGGCGGGCGCCGTGGCGGCCGCGGGACTGGCCTACGCCGGCATCGCATCGGCCGGGCCGATGCCGGGCATCGAGTTGCTGGACGACAACAGCAGCTGCACGGCGGGCTTTCTCACCCAGGACGATGCCGGCGGCTATTACCTGCTGACCAGCGGTCACTGCGATTCGCACGACGGATCGCAGTGGACCGACATCTTCGAGACGCCGCTGGGCATAATCACCGCCAGCGAGGACAACGGCGCGGACCGTGACGCCGCGATCATCCGGCTCGAACCCGGCGCCGGCCGACCTAACCCCAAAATCGCCGGCCGTTATCCGGTGGCCGGTGTGCTGTCGGCGGATCAGATTCACGTCGGCATGACGATCTGCAAGGTCGGTGCTCAGACAGGTGAGACCTGCGGTCCGGTGACCGCCGTGGCCGGCAACCTCGTGGAAACCGGCGTGTACAGCACCATCGGTGACAGCGGCAGTCCCGGCTTCGTGGTCAACCCGGACGGCAGCGTCAGCGCGGTCGGGATTCTGCAGGGCGGACCGGTGGACGACGACTCCAGCACCGACTTCGTCTTGGTGGAGCCGATCCTGCGCCAGTGGGGATTGCACGTGGTGCCTTAGGGTGCGCTGAAACGTTGCGATTCCGGCGACCAGCGCATCGTCAAGGTGCATGCTGGAATGATGGGTCACTTCAAGAGCAATGTGCGCGACCTGGAATTCAATCTGTTCGAACTGCTGGGGCTGGAGCAGTGCCTGGCCGACGGCGAGTTCGGAGATCTCGACGGCGACACCGTGCGCCAGATGCTGGCCGAAGCCGCCCGGCTGGCCGAGGGGCCGGTGGCCGAGTCCTTTGCCGCCAGCGACCGCCATCCGCCGGTGTTCGACCCGGCCACCCACAGTGTGACGCTGCCCGAACCCTTCAAGGAATCGCTGCGGGCCTGGAAGGAGGGCGAGTGGTTCCGGATCGGCCTGTGTGAAGAGGTCGGTGGGGTGCCGGCGCCCTCGATGGTGTCCTGGGCGATCAACGAACTGGCGCTGGGCGCCAACCCCGCGGTGTTCATCTTCATGGCCGGTCCGATCTTCGCCAACATCCTCTACGGGTTGGGCAACGAGCAGCAGCGGCACTGGGCTTCCATGGCGATCGAGCGGAACTGGGCCGCCACTATGGTGCTCACCGAACCCGACGCCGGCTCTGACGTCGGGGCGGGCCGCACCAAGGCCATCGAGCAACCCGACGGCACTTGGCACATCGACGGCGTCAAGCGATTCATCACCAACGGCGACACCGATGACCTGTTCGAGAACATCATGCATATGACCCTGGCCCGTCCCGAGGGCGCCGGACCGGGAACCAAGGGGCTCAGCCTTTTTCTGGTGCCCAAGTTCCTGCCGGACCCCGAGACCGGCGAGCCAGGGGAGCGCAACGGAGTGTTCGTCACCGGTCTGGAACACAAGATGGGGCTGAAGGTTTCGACCACCTGCGAACTGACCTTCGGCCAGCACGGCATTCCGGCGAAAGGGTGGCTGGTCGGTGACAGCCGCAATGGCATCGCCCAAATGTTCCGCGTCATCGAGTATGCGCGAATGATGGTGGGAACCAAGGCGATCGCCACCCTGTCCACCGGCTACCTCAATGCGCTGGAATACGCCAAGACCCGTATTCAGGGAGCCGACCTGACTCAGATGACCGACAAGACCGCGCCGCGGGTGTCGATCATCCATCACCCGGATGTGCGGCGCGCCCTGATGATGCAGAAGGTCTATGCCGAGGGCATGCGGGCGCTGTACCTCTACACCGCGGCCCACCAGAACCCGCAAGTCGCTATGCAGGTCTCGGGCGCCGACGCCGAGATGGCCGAACGGGTCAACGACCTGCTGCTGCCGATCGTCAAGGGCGTCGGTTCGGAACGGGCCTACCAGTACCTGACCGATTCACTGCAGACATTCGGCGGCTCGGGTTTCCTGCAGGACTACCCGATCGAGCAGTACATCCGTGACGCCAAGATCGACTCGCTATATGAGGGCACCACGGCAATTCAGGCGCAGGACTTCTTCTTCCGCAAGATCGCCCGCGACCGCGGTGTGGCGCTGACGCATCTGGTAGCCCAGATAGACGCGTTGCTCGACGACGCCGACGGCCATAAGGAACTGGCCGAATCACGCAAGCTACTGGCCGCCGCGCTCGATGACGTGCGGGCGATGGTGGCGGCTATGACCGGATACATGTTCGGCTCCCAGCAGGAGGCCCGGGAGCTCTATCGGGTGGGCTTGGGCTCGGTGCGATTCCTGCTGGCCGTCGGTGATCTGGTGATCGGCTGGCTGCTGATGCGTCAGGCCGAGATCGCGCTGACTGCACTGGATCACGGGGCCTCCGGCGACGATCAGCACTTCTACCGCGGCAAGGTGGCGGCGGCAAAGTTCTTCGCGGCCAATGTGTTACCCCGGCTAGGTGCGGATCGTCGCATGGTGGAGAGCGAGGACCTCGCGTTGATGGATCTCTCCGAGGACGCGTTCTAAAGCGCCTGCTCTGAACTGTCACCGTGTCCGAAGTGCAGCCACCACGGTGTGGTCACGATGCCAGACCTGCTTGAGTCGGATGTTTATAGACCACGCCGCCTTTCATGACGAAATCGACTTGGCCGGTCACCTCGATGTCGGTGAACGGGTCACCTGGCATGGCAACCAGATCGGCAATCTTGCCTTCGGCGACCACGCCGAGGTCGTCGAGTCGAAGTAGTTCGGCTGCCACGCTGGTGGCGGCCCGCAGCGCGCGCAGCGGGGTGATGCCGGTGGAGACCATCATCGGAAACTCGCGCCAGTTCTCGTCATGGGGGAACATGCCCGCGTCGGTGCCGAACGCGATCCGGACGTTGCTGGCCGCCAACCGTTCGGCGGTGTCCAGTAGTGCGCCGCGATACTTTTCGAATTTGCGACGGGCATAGTCGGGGACCATGGCCCAGAACGGATCGTCGCCGGCCAGTCGGGTGCCGAACAGGATGGCGTACTGGGTCGGCACCAGAAACACTCCGGCGTCCTCCAGCATGCGCAAGGCTGCTGCCGAGGCGAGGTTCCCATGCTCGATGCTGCGCACTCCGGCGCGCACCGCCCGCCGGATGCCGTCGTCGCCGTAGCTGTGCGGGGTGACGGGGATACCCAGATCGGTGGCGGTGGCGACCAGCGTATCCATCTCGTCTTGGCTGTAGGTGGCGTGACCCGGGTCATCCGACGGAGACGAAAAACCGCCGGTCGCCGCGAACTTGATCCAGTCGGCGCCGGCCCGAATCTCCTGGCGCACCCTGGTGCGGATCTCGTCGCGGCCGTCGGCTGCTGCGAGTTCCAGTGGCCGTGACGCGCCTTGATACTCGCCGGCCATCAGGCCGCTGAAATCGCCGTGACCCCCGCGCGCAGAGATCAGGTGCGGCGCCACCAGCAGCCGCGGCCCCTCGACGATGCCGGAAGCCACCGCGTCCCGTAGGTCGATTGTCGGGTAGTCCAGGTCCGCACACCCGAGGTCGCGCACCGTGGTGAAACCGTTGCGCAGCAACGCCTGCAGCACCGGCAGTGCCTTCAACGCCTTGGCGGTGCTCGAGTCGGCGGCCAGGGCCGGCCTGACCGGTGGTATCACCATGACGTGGGTGTGGCAGTCGATGAATCCGGGTGTAAGGGTGTGCCCGGTCAGATTCACCACCTGGGCATCCGCCGGGGGATCGACCGCCTCAGCGACCCGCTGTATCCGCCCGTCGGCCACCACTATCTGGCGCGGTTTCGCCGTGTCCGAGACCCCGTCCCACACGTCGGCGCCGGTGATCAAGGTCGTCGGGCTCATCGTGGTCGCCTCCTCGGGTCCCGCTAACCCGTCTCGCTGGCCCGTTACGCCCGAGGCGGTGGACACCCACACCAGAAAGTATCGGCTGCCCGACCCTGGCTACGCCATCGTCCAGTGAGCGCGCGATTGAGCGACGGTTCCGCGGGATTCGGTAGACCGATGACACCTGTGTGATGCACTGGCTGCCATGGTTCGCAACGCCGCCTCCACAGGCACGGAGAGTCGCCAAGGCGACAAGCCGACGACCCGGGTCCAACAGCAGGAACGGACGCGGGCGCGACTGCTCTTGGCCGGGGAACAGGCATACCTGGAGAAGGGCTTTCACGGGGCCACTGCCGCCGAGATCGCCCGCCGGGCCGGCTACTCCACCGGGGCGCTGTACAGCAATTTCGCCAGCAAGGATGACCTCCTGCTGGGTGTGCTGGATCAGCACGTGGCCGGCGACGTCGAACAGCTCGGCACAGCAGTGCGCGCCGCGGCGTCCGTCGCGGAGGTGGTGGACAAGGTCAGCGGCTGGTTCGGTGACATGTTTCGCAACGACCCCCGGTGGCGTGTCCTTGAGGTCGAACTCGCCATCGCGGGGTTGAGCAAGCCGGAACTCGCCGCGCGGCTGCGCGAGCGACAACGCGGCTTCACTCGCGGCGTGGCGAAGCTGCTCCGAGGGCAGGCCGACCGCTTGGGAGCCGCCTTGCCGCTGCGGGAGGAGATGCTTGCCGAGGCGTTGCTGAGCTTGGGTGACGGCTTGAGCGTGCACGCCCTGCTGGACCCCGATATCGACGCCACCACCGTGTTCGCTCGCGGATTGACGGTCTTGCTCGGCGCCGGCGACAGCGTCCCTGGCGACCGCGGCTGACGCGTGCTAGCGTTTCAGATAACGTCATTATCTGAAACGGGGTGACTGGGATGACCACCACACGCGGCAGCGTGGACGAACGCATTGACCGGCTCAGCCGCGCGTCACAGCGGCACGTCATCGACCCCGATGTCGACATACCGGGCCAGTGCGGACCCGGCCAGGTGCTGCCCGACGAATTGCTGTCCGTTTACGGCATGGACCTGCAGTTGACTCCCGACCAAAAGACCCGGCTGGCCCGCGAGGAGGTCGCCGCGGTCATGGACATGGGCATCCGATTCGAATCGGTGCTGATGGCGGGATTCTGTCTGGAGCTGGCCGTTCGCACAGAACTCAACGACTCCCGAACGGTTTATGCGCTGCACGAGGTCGGCGAGGAGACCCGGCATTCGCGGCTGTTTCTGCGGGTGATCGACCAGTTGCAGCCGAAGGCCCGCAGCCCCTTTATCCCCCGCGGGAGGTTGGGGCGCTGGTTGGAGCTTCGCGCCGATTTCGCGCTCATCCGGCGGCCGGCGTTGTTCACCACGTTGGTGCTCGGCGGCGAAGAAATTCCGGACCTGATGCAGAAGCGCGCCGCAGAGCATCCGGACACCGACCCGTTCCTGGCTGCCGTCAACCGCTATCACCGTCAAGAGGAAGCGCGGCACCTGTCCTTCGCGCGGCTGCGTATCCCGGAAATCTGGGCCGACACCACCTGGGGCGACCGCTTTGCGGTCCGTTATCTGGCGCCGCTGATTCTGCGGGAACTGTTCCATGAGCTGGTCCATCCCGGCGTCTATGCCAGTGTGGGCCTGCCGAAATGGCGCACCTGGCGGGCGGTGCGCCGACAGCCGCAGCGTCGTGAACTGCTGCACGAATCGGTCCGGCCGGTGCTGAGGGCGTTGGTCGACGGTGGTGCCCTGCGAGTGGGGGCCATCCCCAAGCCGTGGCGGACGCTGGCCCACGTCGACCGCGACGGGCGGCCCGTCAGCTGACGCGCCGCTGCCGAACCTTGTAGGTCGACGGCCACGACACCCGGGTGTCGTCGCCCAGCAGCGGTGTGCCCTTAGTGCCGACGGTGACGTTGTAGGCCTGTTCGCCGGGGCCTACTTCGCGGTTGGCGTGTTCGGTGGCCAGGTAGTACAGCTGGTCGATCTCCAGGTCGACGAAGGCGACAAAGCTCGTCTTGCGGACCGCGTCGCCGAAGCCGGCGGTCATGCGGTCCGACAAGGTGCGCGAAGCGATCACCGCCGCGGCCAGGACCCCGAACGGAATCACCCAGGAGCACAGGTAGCTCAGCGGTGTGCCGGCGTCAGGCAGCAGGATCGCGGGGATTGCCGCCGAGACGAACGTTGCCGTCAAAGCACCCAGCCAGATCCACGTCACCCGTTGCACGACGGGGCTGAACAGTTCGGATTGCGCCACCGCCGCCGGCAGATCCGCCTTCACCACGGCTGCCACCACGGATCTGCCCAGTGCCGCGCTGGCGAGCAGCGTCGCGAGCAGCCCGGCGAAACTCAACGCCAGCACCCAATGTTGGGCCCCGGGGAACGCCAGCGTTAGCACCGCCAGCGCCGCGAACGTCGCAACGGCCCCGATGCTCACGGACCGTCCCGACGAGTCGCGGCTGCTGACCACGACGGTGAAAGCGACAGCCAGCGCCACCGCCGCCGCGATCACCGGCGGCGTATTTCCCACCAGCACCCAATACGCCGCCCAGGGTGCAAACCACACCAGCACGCCCACGGACGGCAGTATAGGGGCTTACCGTTGCGGCAACGGCAAGGTGAACTGATCTGAGGCGCTACCCGATCAGGCGTCCAGGGTGTAGCCCATCGGCATCAGCACGCTCTTCTGCTGGGTGAAGTGCTCCACGCCCTCTTTGCCGTTCTCCCGGCCGATGCCGGAGTTCTTGTAGCCGCCGAACGGACAGCACGGGTCGAAGGCGTACCAGTTGATCCCGTAAGTCCCGGTGCGGATCTTGCTCGCGATCTCGATCCCACGCGGGACATCGGAGGTCCATACGCTGCCGGCCAACCCGTACACCGAGTCATTGGCGATCGCGATCGCGTCGTCCTCGGTGTCGTAGGCGATGATCGACAGCACCGGCCCGAAGATCTCCTCCTGGGCGATGGTCATGGAGTTGTCCACGTCGGCGAACACCGTCGGCTCGACGAAGAAGCCGCCGTCCAGTCCCTCCGGGCGGCCGCCGCCGCACACCAGCCGAGCACCCTCCTCGATGCCCTTGGCGATGTAACCCTCGACCCGCTCGCGCTGCTTCTCACTGATCAGCGAACCGATCTGGGCGCCCGGGTCATCCGGCAGGCCGACCGGCAGCGCGGTGACGAAGTTCTTGACGGCCTCCACGACTTCCTCGTAGCGCGAGCGAGGCGCCAGGATGCGGGTCTGGGCCACACAGGCCTGGCCGGTGTTCATGATCCCGGAGAACACCAGCATGGGGATCGCCGATGCCAGGTCGACGTCCTCGAGCACGATGGACGCCGACTTGCCGCCGAGCTCCAGCGTGCACGGCTTGAGCAGGTCCGCGGCGCGCTTGCCGATCTCCTTGCCGACGGCCGAGCTGCCGGTGAAGGAGAAGATGTCCACGCCCGGGTTGGACGTCAGCGCCTGACCGGTCTCGGCGCCGCCCGGCACCACCGACAGCACGCCTTCCGGCAGGCCCGCGTCTGCGAACGCCTGCGCCAGCAGGTTCGCGCTGAACGGCGTCTCGGCGGCAGGCTTGAGCACCACCGTGCAGCCGGCCAACAGAGCCGGCCCCAGCTTGTTGACCGCCAGGAACAGCGGCACGTTCCACGCCACGATCGCGCCGACCACGCCGATCGGTTCGCGGCGCACGATGGTCTGGCCGTAGGCGCCGGTGCGGATCTCTTCCCAGCTGACCTCGTCGACGGCGGGGCCGGCGAAGAAGTTCAAGGAGCCCAGCGAGCTCATCCAGTGCATCGTCTCGACGCTCAGCGGGGGCTGGCCGGTCTCGGCGCCCAGCAGCGCGGTGAACTGGTCCTTGCGCTCCTCCATCAGCTTGATCGCGGCGGCGATGACCGCGGCCCGCTCGGCCGGCGGGGTCGACGGCCAGGGGCCGGAGTCGAACGCGGTGCGGGCGGCGGCTACCGCGGCGTCCACATCGCCCTTGGCTGCCAGCGGCACCTTGCCGACATACTTGCCGGTGGCCGGGCTGTGAACTTCGATCACCCGATCGGTGGACGGAGCGGTCCACTTGCCGCCGATGAAGAGGGTGTCGTATTCGGTGATGCTGGAGTCGGTCATGGGCGTCACCCTACCTAGCCGACCGGCGGATTAGAACACGTTGCAGTCAATCCGTTATTGCGGTTGCAGCACCAGCACCAGATTGCTCACACCGAACTCGCGAAGGCCCGGCACTTTCGTCATCGACCACGCCCATCGCGGGTGATAACGGGGGAATGCGGCGACCAGTGCCCCGGTGTGGCGGGCCCAGTCCAGCCCCTCGGCGGCCGACACCGCGAACAATGACGAGCCGTAGTTGTTCTTCGGTGGGTGGCCGTGTCGCCGGGTGTAGCGCCGGGCGGCTCGCTGCCCGCCCAGATAGTGCGTCAGGCCCATCTCGTGGCCGCCGAACGGACCCAGCCACACCGTGTAGGACAGCACCGCCAGCCCGCCGGGCCGGGTGACCCGGAGCATCTCGTTGCCGAGCTGCCAGGGCCGCGGCACATGCTCGGCGACGTTGGAGGACAGGCAGACGTCCACGCTGGCGTCGGCGAACGGCAGCGCCATCCCCGAGGCCCGAACGAAGCTGCCCATCAGGGGCCCGGCATCCGCGGGACCGGCCGCATGCATCTCGGCCGGGTCGGGTTCCACGCCCACATAGCGCAGCCCGACGTCGGCGAACGCGGTGGCGAAATAGCCCGGACCGCCACCGACGTCGAGCACGGTCTTGCCGGCCGGATCGTCGCCGCACACCCCCCGCCACAGCTCAGTGACCATGGCGGCGGTGTCGTCGGCCAGCGCACCATAGAACCGGGCCGGCGCGCTCTGCTCGTAGCGGAACTGGGACAGCAGGCGCACCGAACGGGCCAGCGTCGCGCGTCGCGCGAACAGGTCGGTGGCAGCCACCGAGCCAGCCTAGAACTCCGCCCAAGGTGAAGGTGACCGCACGCCGGGCCCGAACGTGCAGCTGGCTTTACACTCGGCGGGGCTGGGAGCCGGCCGACTACCCTGGTCGGCGTGCCTGCCGTTCGCTCCGTCCTGCTGCTGTGTTGGCGTGACACCGGGCATCCGCAGGGGGGCGGCAGCGAGACCTACCTGCAGCGCATCGGCGCCGAGTTGGCCGCCGCCGGCGTGGCGGTCACGCTGCGCACCGCCCGCTACCCGGGCGCGCCCAAAAGCGAGGTCGTCGACGGCGTGCGCATCAGCCGCCGCGGTGGGCCCTACACCGTGTATCTCTGGGCGCTGGGAGTGATGGCGGCGGCGCGCATCGGCCTTGGACCGCTGCGCGGGGTGCGACCCGACGCGGTGATCGACACCCAGAACGGGCTGCCGTTCCTGGCCCGGCTGATCTACGGGCGGCGCGTCGCGATGCTGGTGCACCACTGCCACCGCGAGCAGTGGCCGGTGGCCGGGCCGGTGCTGAGCCGGATCGGCTGGATGGTGGAGTCGAGGCTGTCGCCCTGGCTGAACCGGCGCAATCAATACCTGACGGTGTCACTGCCCTCGGTGCGCGACCTGATCGAGCTGGGAGTGGGCCCCGAGCGCATCGCGGTGGTGCGCAACGGCCTGGACGAGGCGCCGCCGGCGACGCTGACGCACCCTCGCTCGCCGACGCCGCGGGTGGTGGTGCTGTCCCGCCTGGTGCCGCATAAGCAGATCGAGGATGCGCTGGATGCGGTTGCGGCGTTGCGTGCCGAGGTACCTGGCCTGCACCTGGATGTCATCGGCGGAGGCTGGTGGCGCAACCGGCTGGTGGAGCACGCCGCGGAGCTGGGGATCACCGACGCGGTCACCTTCCACGGCCACGTCGATGAGGTCGCCAAACACGAACTGGTGCAACGGGCTTGGGTGCACGTGTTGCCGTCCCGCAAGGAAGGCTGGGGCCTGGCCGTCATCGAGGCGGGCCAGCACGGTGTGCCCACCGTCGGCTACCGGTCCTCCGGTGGGCTGTCCGATTCGATCGTCGACGGGGTCACCGGGTTGTTGGTCGACGACCGCGACGAGCTGGTCGAGCAACTGCGGCGACTGCTGGCGGACGCGGTGCTGCGCGAGCAGCTCGGCGCCAAGGCGCAGGACCGCAGCGCCGAATTCTCCTGGAGGCAAAGCGCCGAAGGCTTGCATACGGTGCTGGCGGCCGTCCGGCAACGTCGCTACATCAGCGGCGTGGTCTGAGGCGATAGCTCGCTAAGCAGTGCGCGGCCAGGGGCGGAGCTGCTCGATTTGAGCGGCGAGGCCGAGCAGGGTCCGCTCCGACCCGGGTTTGCCGACCAACTGCACGCCCACGGGCAGGCCCTGGCGGTCGAGTCCGGCGGGCACGTTCATCGCGGGCCAACCGATGATGTTCCACGGTGCGGCGAAGGGGGCGTAGCGAGCGTTGGCGACCAGCGAGGCGAGCCAGCCTCGCTGCGCCCAACGTCGTGATCTGATCGGCGGTTGAGCCAGCGTCGGCGTGACCAGGACGTCGGTGTCGGCGAAGAAGTCCAACGCGCGCTGCCGCCACACTTCGCGTCCCCGGGGGTTCGCACGACCCCGCTTCACGACGGCGTCTCCGATCCGCACATGGATGCGATTGCGGCGCTCCAATAAGGAGGCGTTCGTCGAGGCGTGTGCATCGGCAGCAGCGCCCGCCGTCCACAACGCCAGTGCGGTCGTGTTCATCAGCGTGGCCGGGTAACGCGGGGTCGCCGACCGAATGAGGTGGCCGCCGCGAAGAAGATCGGCAGTCCGATAGACCGCCTCAGCCCAACCGCGTGCTACCGGCGTAGCGAGGCTGGGAGCCGAAGTCGAGACCGCGATCCGCAAGGTGGGCGGATCGAGCAGTGCCGCGGCATCCGGATCGTCGGCCAGGACCGAGAACATCAGCGCGGCATCTGCGACGGTGGTCGTAAGCGGTCCGTTCTCGGACATCCCTCCCCAGGATGCATGCGCCTCGCCGACCGGCACCACCCCGTGGCCAGGCTTGAGGCCAACCAATCCGCAGCACGCAGCCGGGATCCGAATCGAGCCCATACCGTCGTTCCCGTGGGCGATGGGTACCGCTCCCGATGCGACCGCAGCCGCGGAGCCCCCGGACGAGCCTCCCGGCGTCCGCTCCGGATTCCAGGGATTGCGGGTGACGCCGAAGGCCGAATCGGTTGCCCCCCAGATGCAGAGCTCGGGAACGCGCGTCAGCCCGACGATCACCGCGCCGGCAGCGCGAAGGCGACGAACGACCTCGTGATCGGTCGTTCGAGGTGCCGCGCTGGTGGCCAGCGAGCCGTCCCGCATCGGTTCCCCGGCTACGGCGATGTTGTCTTTGATGGCAATCGGAACGCCCGCCAACGGAAGCGAACCGCGATCGTCGCGGGCGTCGATCGCGTCCGCCTCGGCCAGCCCAGCGTCGGTGCGGATCAGCTGCCACGCGTTGAAGACCGGCTGGGTCTGCTCGATCCGGTGCAGCGCTTGCTGTGTGGCGGCCCGGGCCGTCAGTGATCCGCTCTGAACTGCGGCCGCAATCTCGGTCGCGGTGAAGTCCACGCCGAGACCCTATCGCCTCGCAATCCTCAGTCGGCGTCGATTCCGACCGGTTAGTGGACTGCTTCATACTGGCCTAAGAGGTGTGCAGACACGTGGAGGTGTACCGGTGACTGACCAAGCCATGACTCCTGTGCTGCTCTACGACGGTGTCTGCGGAATCTGCAATCGATCGGTGCAGAGCATCCTGCGGTTCGACCGGCGCGGCACCCTGCGATTTGCGGCGTTGGAAAGTGACTTCGCTCGCGCGATCATCGCGCGTCATCCGGAGCTGCGCGACATTGACTCGATGGTCTTCGTCGACAACCCCGGCCGGCCCGATGAGCACATCGAAGTTCGATCGGCGGCGGCCCTGCGGGTGCTGAGCTATCTCGGCGGCCCCTTCCGGCTGCTACTCGCGGCCCGCATCATCCCGGCGGGACTGCGTGACTGGCTCTACGACCGCTTCGCTGCCGTCCGTTACCGGTTGGGCGGCAGGCACGACACCTGCCCCATCCCCGGGCCGGGCGTGCGGGCGCGCTTTCTGGACGCCTAGGTGTCCGTCCCAGCATATCTAGTCGACACGTTCACGACCGTCAGATTCCGCGGGAACCCCACCGGTGTCGTGGTGCTGGATGGTCCCGCTGACACCGCGTGGATGCAGGCGGTGGCCGCCGAGTTCAACTGCCCGGCAACAGCTTTCATCGGACCGGCCAATGCCGAGTCCGGTCCGCGAGCACTGCGGTGGTTCAGCCCGGTGGCCGAATTGGCGTTGTGCGGCTCGGGAACCCTGGCCAGTGCCCATGTCCTGGGTGGGAAGCAGTCCTTCTGCGTGGGCGAGCGGTTGCTGTCCTGCACGACGGGTTCTGATGGGGCGATCAGCATGGAATTTCCGGCGGACCCGGTGCGCGCCGAATCGCCGACGGCCGAACTGGTGGCCGGCCTGCCCGGGGTGAGCATCCGCTCGGTGTGGCGGGGAAGCATGGACGTGGTCGCGGAAGCCGGATCGGCGGCCGAAGTCCGTGCGCTGGCACCGGACACGGCGGCGCTGGCGAAAGTCGACGCTCGCGCTGTCGTGGTCACGGCGGCCGGTGACGCCGGCGCCGACATCGTGAGTCGGGTGTTCGCGCCCCGTTTCGGGCTGTCCGAGGACCCGGTGACCGGCTCTGCGCACTGCACTCTCGCCGCGCTGTGGGGCAAGCGCCTCGGGGTCGAAGAGTTCTCGGCCGAACAGGCCTCCGCGCGAGGCGGGCAATTGCGGGTCCGCAGTGACGGCGACCGTGTCATCCTGACCGGTCACGCCGTGACCGTCTTGCGCGGTGAACTTCGCCGTTAACCGGGCAAGCGCCGTCGAATCAGCGGCGCTGCCAGACCTCCCGCGCCCGCAACCAGCATCGCCAGCCACACCAGGTGGGCGGCCATCGCGGCCCGGCGCGGTCCGGCCGACGCCTTCGGGGCGCGCCCGCCGACCCGGTAGACGGTCACGTCAGCATCTCGATAGGCGACGGGGAGGCGGGTCAGAGTTTTTGCCGCCGAGCCCATTTCGCCGTCGACGTCGGATTCCGTGACCACCCAGCCCACCCCCTTGACACCCAGCGTGGCCGGCTCGGCACCGGACAACAGCGCCTGCTGTACCTCGCGGGCATGGCCACCCTCCCCGGGCACCGTGTGTCCGCCGACGGTCAGGTCGCCGGTCGTGAGCACCTCGGCGCGCACCCATCGGGGCAGCGGATCGAGTACCGGAGCCGGCCCCGCCCAGGGGAAGTGGCGCATGGTGTCGGCCGGCAGCACGGCGACCGGGCGCGGATCGGCGTTGATCTTGGCCGCCACCGCCGTCCAACCGGGCGGGTAGTGCACCGGCGTGACCCGCCCGGCCACTCCGGCGGCCAAGTCGGGCAGGACGACGATCAGCGCGAGGCAGCACACCAGCGCCGCCCGCGCCGGCGGCAGCCGGTCCCGCAGTCCCACGACCGCCCCGGCACCGGCCAGTAGGTAGCCCGGCACCGCCAGCGCCACCCACTTCTGCCCGTCGCGCAGCACCCCGAGCCCAGGGGCGAGCTCCGTTGCCCAACGCAGCAGCGCGAGCCCCGGCCCGGTGGCCAGCAGGGTGAACGTCAGCACCGTCGCGCCCGCCAGGATCAGCAGCGGTCGCACCGCGGGCAGGTCGCGCACCGAGGCCCATCCCAGTGCCAGCACCCCGATGAACACCGCCGTCGCCAGTAGCGCAAACGCGGTTCGCCGCGAACCGGGCACCGCCTCGGCGTTCCAGATCCCGCCGAGGCCGGCGAGGCTGCCCAGGGTGCCCAGGCCGGGCTCGGCGCGGGCCGCGAAAGCCGCCACCCCGGCCGACTCGCCCTGTGCGGACCCCGGGCTCAACACCACCGCCATCAGCCACGGCAGCGCGGCGGTCGCCGCGATCGCCACGGCGCTGACCGCGCACCACCAGCGCGGCGGCCCGGACCCGGGTGCGGCGACACACACCAGCGCCACCACCGCCGCCAGCAGGAGCCCGGTGGGTGTCAGGCCTGCCAGCGCCAGAAAGAACACCAGACCGAACAGCCGCATGGGCCCGGCAGTTCGGCGAGGCTCGTCGGAGTC
Source organism: Mycobacterium sp. SMC-11 (assembly GCF_046250095.1). Taxonomy (NCBI): domain Bacteria; kingdom Bacillati; phylum Actinomycetota; class Actinomycetes; order Mycobacteriales; family Mycobacteriaceae; genus Mycobacterium; species Mycobacterium sp. SMC-11. The sequence continues at coordinate 211,008 of NZ_CP176430.1, forward strand.
GGCCCCCGGGCCGGCGGAGGTGAGGTGAAGACGGGACCGCCGCATGGGCCCGGTTGCGCCGTCGCGCAACCCCAGCATCGCCGCCGCCACCCACGGCAGGCAGCCGTACCCGACCAGCAGGCTCCAATGGCCCTGCAGCAGCCGCTCGGCCACATACGGGTTCCAGATCGCCACCGTGATCGCCACCAGCTGACCGGGCAGCCCGGCCTCGGGCAGCACGATCGCCACCAGCCGTGCGGCACCACATCCAGCCAGCCACAGGCCCACGAACAGCAGCGCCTTGACCACGGTGCCGCCGTCGATCAACCGCGACGCCAGCGCCACCGCGAAGTCTTGGGGCACCGCTCGCGGGGCCGCCTCACCCAGCCCGAGGGCCGCGCCGGTCAGATATGACCGCGGCGTCGAAACCGCGTCTCGCAACAGCAGATAACCCGGGCGCAGCAATGGCGCCAGGATGAGCAGTGTCAGCCCGAGTGCATAGCACGGCGCGACCCAGCGCCTGGCTCGCACCACCGCGGAACTACGGCTGGTCGGGAGCCGGATCCGGGGTGCCCCGGTCCGGGGGGCTCGACTCCGGTGGTGCCGCCGGGCGGTCCAGTTGCGGACGTTGCGCCGGGATCTTCTCGGTCTCGGCCTCGGCCCCGGACGGGCGGTCGGCCGTGGGTGCCTTGGGCGCGAAACCGCCGAAGAATCCGCCGTCGGAGCCGTGCCGGTCGCCACGGCCCAGGGCTGCCTCGGCCGGCAGGCTGAACCAGCCGACCAGGACCCCGCCGATCAAGCAGATCAGCCCCGCCGCGGTAAAGGTGATCGGCAGGACCCGGGACCACAGCGCCACCCGGTCGCGTTCGTTGCGGGCCGCGTTGACCTGCGCTTCGATGGTGTCCTCGGAGCTGGTGACGGTGTAGTCGGCCAGTGCGATCTCCGGCTTGAGGGCGTCGCGGGCGTAGTAGTGGTTGGCGTGCAACTTCGACTTGACGATGGTGCCCGAGACGGGGTCGACCCACATGGTGCGCTGCGCGGCGTAGTACCGCGTCATCGTGACGTCTTCGTCGGGGTCGGCGCCTTCGATGTTCCAGAGCCGGGCGGGCGCGGTGATCTCACCGTCTTCGTCGTGGCCGTACAGCGACGGGTAGCGCACCGGCTCGGCCAGGGTGCCGTCGCCGTCGTAGCCCACGTTCTGGACGAACCGGTAGGTGGTCAGCCCATTGACATCGTCTTCGCCTTCGTAGTTGGCCTCGTAGGCCTTCTGCGCGATCGGATCGAAGTATTGGTAGGACTGCTTCTTGGTGTCGAACGGGAACCGGTAGGACAGTCCTTCGTGCGGCAGGGCGATGTTGGTCGGCGGGCTCTCGTCATCAAAGTTGCGCGGCCGCTGCACCGAGCCACCCGGGTGGGTGTCATCCGAAATCGCCTCGGCGGTCGTGCGGTTCAGCGTCACGGTGTCGACGATGGCCAACAGCAGCCCGGTGTCCTTCTGCCGGTCCGCGCGCCGTAGCGACGAGCCGACCTGCAGGGTCACCACCTCGGCGTTCGCGGGCGACTCGACACCGATCTGTTGCTGGGACACCAGCGGCACGTCCTGATCGACGACGGCGTGTTCACTGCCGAGGGACTCCGGGTCCAGCGCGGCGCCGCTGCCGTTGCCGATCAGCATGATGTCGATGTCGAGCGGGATCTTGGCGATTCTGCCCGCGGTGTAGGTGGACAGCAGCAGTGCCGCGACCATCAGGGCGGCGCCGAGGCCCATGACTGCGCATGCCGCGATACGCATCATGATTGCTCGGTTCACGTCGCCGCATCCTCCTTTTGTCCCCGTACCCAAATTTGTTTGACCCTAACAGCAGCGGCGGCAACAGCTACTGTGTGTCCATCGATGCCTCGGTCCCAAATCAGATGAGTCAGCAGGTGGGTGGCGTACGCAGCTTCCTGCCTGCAGTCGAGGGTATGCGTGCCTGCGCGGCTATTGGGGTGGTTATCACGCACGTCGCGTTCCAGACGGGACACTCGTCGGGGATCAGCGGCCGGCTGTGGGGTCGTTTCGACATGGCCGTCGCGGTGTTCTTCGCGCTGAGCGGGTTTTTGCTGTGGCGTGGCCATGCGGCGGCCGCGCGGGGACTGCGTCCGGCACCGCCGACCGGGCATTACCTGCGGTCACGCCTGGTACGGATCATGCCGGCCTATCTGGTGTCGGTGGTGGTGATCCTGGCGCTGCTGCCCGATGCCGGCGACGCCAGCCTCGTGGTGTGGCTGGCTAATCTCACGATGACGCAGATCTACGTGCCGCTGACGCTAACCCCGGGCCTGACCCAGATGTGGAGCCTGGCCGTGGAGGTCAGCTTCTACATCGCCTTGCCGTTGCTGGCACTGGCGGCGCGGTGGTTGCCAGTGCGCGCCCGAATACCGGCGATTGCGGGAGTGGCGCTGCTCAGCCTGGGGTGGGGGTTCCTGCCCATCCACACGCCCTACGGGGTGAATCCGTTGAACTGGGCGCCGGCCTACGGCTGCTGGTTCGGGGCGGGCATGTTGCTGGCGGAGTGGGCATACAGCCCGGTCGGGCGGGTGCACCGGCTGGCCCGCCGGCGGCTGCCGATGGCGTTGCTGACCCTGGTGGCATTCGGAGTTGCGGCCTCACCGCTGGCCGGGCCGGAAGGGTTGACCTCGGCGACCGTCGGTCAGTTCATCGTGCGCACCGCGATGGGCGGGGTACTGGCGTGGGCGCTGTTGGCGCCGCTGGTGCTGGACCGGCCCGACACCCCGCACCGGTTCTTGGCCAGTCCGCCGATGGTGACGTTGGGGCGCTGGTCCTACGGGATCTTCATCTGGCACCTGGCGGCCCTCGACATGGTGTTCCCAGTGATCGGCCGATTCGCGTTCACCGGGGACATGGCGGTGGTGTTGGCGCTGACGCTGGTGTTCACCGTCGCCATCGCTGCGGTGAGCTATGCCCTGGTGGAGCAGCCGTGCCGCGAGAAGCTACGGGGTTGGGAGAACCGGCATCGGCCGGAGCGCTCCGATGCTGATCAGGCGGCCTTGCCTGAAGGGGTGTACTCGGCGGAGTCGCTGGTGAATTCGGGCGTGCCATAGGCGGCCAGCCGTCGCTTGAGCAGTCGGAGGATGTAGGCGTTGGTCAGCCGGCGCAGGCCGGGGGTGCGTACAGCGCGTTGCACCACCAGCAGGCGGCCCGTCACGAACGGCGCCGTCAGGGCGATCCGCGCATAGTCGCCCGCGCTGAGCGTGACGCTCATCTTCTTGGCCACGTCGCGTTTGCCGCCGCAGAACGTTTTGACGAAAAAGGCCTTGCTGTAGCTCTTCTCGACTGAATCGGCGATGCGTTCGCTCAAGGTGTTCTCTTGCCGAAGGTAGGCGGCCATGGTCGAGCGGACCAACTCCCCGCAGGTGGAGTCGTCGAAGTCGTCGCGCAGCAGCGCGGCACGGGCGCTGAACACCCGAATGATCTCAGCGGGCGTGGTCGGCAGCAGCTCCTCGGGCAGGCCGAGGAGTACGCAGCGGTAGCGGGTGAACTCGACCTGGGCGCGCTCGCTCGGCGTGAATTCGGTGCGTCCTTGGCGGCGGGCGTCCATCGCCAGCACGAAGAGGTTGATCATCCCGGCCGGCATCTGGTCGATCTGCGGAATCGGTAGCCCGTAGACGTCGATGTCCCACTTCGGGGATCGCTTGAGCGCGTTGAAGCGGACCATCGAGTGCATCAGCCGCACCATGGCCGCCGCCTCGAACCCCGGGCCGTGCCGGTCCAGGGCGCCGGGCAGCGTGGTGACGGCGAAGAAACTGGTGGTCTCGTTGACCCGACCGGCGGCACGCTTGCCCGACAGTGCGCCGGTCAGCGCCATCGGCAGCGCGGCATAGGTGTTGAGGAAGGTCGCGATGAACGCTCCGCGGACGACGAACGGTGCCAACAGCGCCATCGGGAGCCGGGAGTGCTCTGCGCCCTTGTGAACCAGGTCCATATCCAGCCAGTCCGGGGTGGCCTCCATGTCGGCGATGAAAGCGGCCAGTTCCGGCGGCGCGTCGGGCACCGCGTCGACACCGTGGCGGCAGGCCTGCTTGAGCATGCCGATCAGGGTGCTGACGCTGTACTGGCCCATCAATGCGGCGTAGGAGTCCGACACCACATCGCCCAGCCAGGTGGCCGTGGTGATCAGCTCGACGGCGGCGTCATCGGCCAGCAACTTGGCCCGGGTGGCGGGGTTGCCCGGCAGTGACGCGACGTCGTCGGGTGAGGCCGCCGTGCGGTAGGGCTGCACATCGAAGTCCAGGTTGCCGTAGAGGTCCGGCAGCAGCTCGGCCTGCCGGCGGACGCGCTGGTACAGCTCGGGGTAGTGCGTGGGCATCCAAGACCTCCGTAAACGACAGTACTTCTGCACGATGGCACAAAATCATGTAATTGTGTCACGATAACAGGTGGGCAGACCCGCCGACAGACCCGACGGCCCACCTCGCGTCGGCCCAGCTCACCGCGCAGCATGACAGGATGAACGACATGGGAAGTCCGGCGTCAGTCAAGGTCGGCGATCCCATGACCGGTACTGCGGGCGCCATCCTTGCGGCCGCTCGCGTGGAGTTCGCCCGGCATGCCTTTCGCCGGGCCAATATCGATGCGGTCGCCCAGCGCGCTGGGGTGAGCCGCCGCACGCTGTACCGGCACTTCCCCACCAAAGAAGCACTGTTCGAACAGTTGGTGGAGACCGACACGCAAGCCCTGTTCGTCGAACTCGGCAACGCCGCCCGTGCGCAGGACGCCCGCGGCGCCATCGTGGAATGCTTCACCCTCGCCATGCGCCGCATCACCGAGAGCCCGCTGGCTACCGCGGTCATCGAAAGCGAGCCGGAACTGCTCATCGGAGTCAACACCCCCAGCGGTGAGAAGGCCCTGGTGCGTGCCAGCCATCTGGTCGCCGCGACGCTGCGCCTGTGTGGAGTCACCATGCCCGACGACGAGGTCCTCACCACCGCCGAGATCCTGGTGCGCCTGGTCGCCTCGCTGCTCACCAACCGGGCAGGGGTCCTCGACATCAACGACTCCGCCGCCGTCCGCAAATACGCCCAGACCTACCTCGCCCGACTGGTCTGGTAGCGCGTTACGCCAGCTGCCCGGCCGGTGTGTAATCGTTTGCATCGCTGGTGAATTCGGGTTTGCCATAGGTCTTGAGCCGACGTTTGACCAGTCGCACCAGGTAGTCGTCCGTGAGCTGGCGTAGTGCGGGGATTCGGCTGGCGCGCCGCACCACCAGCAGGCGCCCGATGATGAACGGCGCCGTCAAGCCGATCCGCAGGTAGTCGGCCAGGCCGATGGACACCCCCTTGTCCTTGGCGGCGGCGCGGTCACCGTTGCAGAAGGCCTTCGTGAAAGCGGCCTTGCTGTAGCTCTTTTCGACGGCATCGGCGATGCGTTCCCATCGGGTGTCAACGGGCCGCAGATAGGCGGCCATGGTCGAGCGCACCATCTCGCCACAGGTGGCGTCGTCGAAGTCCTCACGCAGCAGCGCCCCGCGGGTATGGATGAGGTGGATGATCTCGGCGGGCGTGGTCGGCAGGAGTTCCTCGGGCAGACCGAGCAAAAACGCTCGGTAGCGGGTGAATTCGACGACGGCACGCTCGCTGGCGCTGAACTCGGTGCGCCCTTTCCGCTGGGCGGCCGTGGCCAGCAGGTAGAGATTGATCATTCCGGCCGGCATCTGGTCGACCTGGGGGACGGGGACCCCGTAGACGTCGACGTCCCACTTCTCCGAGCGTTTGAGCGCGTTGTAGCGGACCATCGAGTGCATCAGCCGCACCATGGCGGCGGCTTCAAAGCCCGGGCCGTAGCGGTCCAGGGCCCCGGGCAGCGTGGTGACGGCGAAGAAACTGGTGGTCTCGTTGACCCGGCGCGCGGCGCGGCGACCGGACAACGCGCCGGTCAGTGCCATCGGCAATGCGGCGTAGGTGTTGACGAAAGTCGCAATGAAGGCGCCACGGGTGACGAACGGCGCGACCAATGCCGCCGGGAGGCGGGCGTGCCGCGCACCCTCGCGCACCAGATCCATGTCCAGCCACGGAGGCGCGGCTTCCATGTCGGCGATGAACGCCACCAGCTCCGGCGGCGCGTCGGGCACCGCGTCGATGCCCTCGCGACAGGCCAGCTGGAGCATGTCGATCAAAGCGGCCACGCTGTACTCCGACATCAGCGCCGCATAGGGGTCGGCCACCACGTCGCCCAGCAGGGTTGCCGTGCAGATCAGTTCGACGGCTTGCTCGTCGGCCAGGTAGGGAGCGCGGTCCGCGACCCACTCCGGCAGCGCCGAAAGGTCGCCGGGGTCGGTGGTGGTGCGGTAGGGCTGGGCATCGAAGTCGATGGCGCCGTAGAGGTCCGGCTGAAGCTCGCGCTGACTGTGGACGCGGCGCGCAAGCTCGGGATAGTGCGTGGGCATCCGGCCTCCAGTAACTAACATATTGTTAGTTACACAAGTAACAGACTGTTAGTTATGCTGTCAACTATGACTTTGGCGCAGTCGCGGCGGCGGATGACAGCCGAGGCTCGGCGTAGCCAGATCCTGGACGTCACCCACGCGATCGTGGATGCGGAGGGATTTCACGCCGCCACGCCGAACCGAATAGCCCGCGAGGCCGGGATCAACCGGTCGCTGCTCTATCAACAGTTCGGTGACCCCGCGGGCCTGTTCGTCGCGCTGATCGATCGCGAAGCCGCCCGCGCGGGCGCCCAGTTCGCCGAGGTGATCGCCGAAACGGCGGAACCGGGTGGGGAGGGCGATCTGGTCAGTAGATTCGACAGCGTGGTCAAGGCCGCCGACGCCCACCCCGCGACATGGCGACTGTTCCTGTTTCCCCCGCAGGGCGCGCCGCCGGAGCTGCACGAACGCCTCGCGCAGGCGCAAGAAATCGTGCGTGCCTATCTGGCGGGTGAGTTGCTGCGCAGCTACCCGGACTTGCCGGACCCCGACTACACCGCGCGCGTGCTGCACGCAGTCGCCCGGGAGCTCCTGCAGCTGCGCCTCAGCGATCCCGACGCCGCCACTCACGAGCGGTTGCATGCGCTGGTCCGGTCGTTGGCGCTCCGTGCTGCTGCACCGGCGCGATGAAAGCCGGGGTGCGGGCTCAGTAGCCGCCGGAGTGTTCGAAGATCTTGCGCGGGTTGTCGACCAGCATGGTGTGCAGCTGCTCCTCGGTGACGCCGCGCTGCCGTAGCGCCGGAATGACGTCATTGTGGATGTGCAGGTAGTGCCAGTTCGGTGCGGCCAGTGAGCTCAGGTCGCCGGGCAGCGCGTCGAAATAGCAGTTGGCGTCGTGGGAGAGCACCATCTTGTCGGCGTGGCCGCGCTCGCACATCGCCGCCACCGTGTTCACGCGCTCCTCGAACGGCAGGATCAGGTCGATCCCGAAGCGGTCCATGCCCAGATACGATCCCGCCGCGATCAGTTCCTCTAGGTAGCCCAGATCGGTGCTGTCGCCGGAGTGTCCGATTACCACCCGGGACAGGTCGACGCCTTCCTCTTCGAAGATGCGCTGCTGTTCCAGGCCGCGGCGGGTGCCGGCGTGGGTGTGCGTGGAGATCGGCGCGCCGGTGCGCCGGTGAGCGTTGGCTACCGCGCGCAGCACCCGCTCGACGCCGGGAGTCACGCCCGGTTCGTCGGTGGCGCACTTGAGGATTCCCGCCTTGATCCCGGTGTCGGCGATGCCGGATTCGATGTCGCGGACAAACATGTCGGCCATGATTTCGGGGCCGTCCAGCATTGTCCCGGGCCCGCGATAGTGGTAGAAGAACGGCACGTCGTTGTAGGTGTAGATGCCGGTGGCCACCACGATGTTCAGGTCCGTGCCGGCGGCCACGCGGGCGATCCGCGGGATGTAGCGACCCAGTCCGATCACGGTCAGGTCGACGATGGTGTCGACGCCGGCGGCCTTCAAGGCGTCCAGTCGGGTGATGGCGTCGGCCACTCGGGCGTCCTCGTCGCCCCAGGCTTCCGGATAGTTCTGGGCGATCTCGGTGGTCATGATGAACACGTGCTCGTGCATCAGGGTGACGCCGAGGTCACCGGTGTCGATGGGCCCGCGCGCGGTGTGGCATTGCGACATGGCTCGATCGTATGGAGATCGGCGCGCCGGTCGGTTGCCTTCGCCGAGAATGCCTAGTGGTGCTCGAGCAGGTTGTCGCGGATTCGCGCGTAGGAGTGGGTGAACAGTTCCACCTCGCGCGGACTGAGCGAGTCGAATAGGCCGGCCCGCACCGCTTGCACGTGACCGGGCGCCGCCGCACGCAACTTGTCCATGCCCGACTCGGTGAGCTCGGCGTACTGTCCGCGTTTGTCTTCCTCGCATTTGACCTGGTGGACCCAGCCGGCGTCGGCCAGCCGCTTGACCGCCCGGGTGACACCGCTGCGGGTCGTCACGGTGATGTCGGCCAACTCATTCATCCGCAGCCGGCGGTCGGGCGCCTCGGACAGCAGCGCCAGGATCTCGAAGTCGGAGAGGCTCAGGCCTGAGTCGCTGACCAACTGCCGGTCCAGGCTGCGTAGCAGCAGGCGCGTGCTGTCGAGGTAGCCCCGCCACATCCGCTGTTCCTCCTCATTGAGCCACCGTGTCTCCATGAGGTCTAAATATAGTTGACTAAACCACAACTGTCCAGGTAATCGGGCGTGCTAAGCGGCTAGAAGATGTGGGAATGGACCAATAACTAGTTGCGTTAGCAACTATCAGCTACAGTAAGACCAACGCACAAGGAGGGCCTGCCGTGACGAGCACCGGTATGCAGTTCGGCATTTTCACCGTCGGCGATGTGACCGTCGACCCGACCACCGGTCGCGCGCCGACCGAAGCCGAGCGGATCCGGGCGACCGTGGCGATCGCCAAGAAGGCCGAGGAGGTCGGCCTGGACGTGTTCGCCACCGGTGAGCACCACAACCCGCCGTTCGTGCCGTCGTCGCCGACCACCCTGCTGGGTTACATCGCGGCGCAGACCGAGCGCATTCAGTTGACCACCGCCACCACCCTGATCACCACGAACGACCCCGTCAAGATTGCCGAGGACTACAGCGTGCTGCAGCACCTCGCCGATGGCCGGGTGGACCTGATGCTGGGGCGTGGCAACACCGGACCGGTATACCCCTGGTTCGGCAAGGACATCCGGTCCGCGCTGCCGCTGACGGTGGAGAACTATCAATTGCTGCGCCGGCTGTGGCGCGAGGAGGTCGTCGACTTCAGCGGTGAATACCGCACCCCGCTGCACGGCTTCACCCTGGCGCCGCGTCCGTTGGACGGGGTTCCCCCGTTCGTCTGGCACGGGTCTATTCGGACTCCCGAAATCGCCGAGCTGGCCGCGCACTTCGGTGACGGCTTCTTCGCCAACCACATCTTCTGGCCGGCGTCGCACACCAAGCGGATGGTGCAGCTCTACCGGCAGCGCTTCGAGCACTACGGCCACGGTGGTGCCGACCAGGCGATCGTGGGCTTGGGCGGTCAGGTGTTCCTGCGGCCCAACAGTCAAGATGCGGTCAACGAGTTCCGGCCGTATTTCGACAACGCCCCCGTCTACGGGCACGGCCCGAGCCTGGAGGAGTTCAGTGAGCAGACCCCGCTGACCGTCGGCTCGCCGCAGCAGGTGATCGACAAGACCCTGGGCTTCCGGGATTACGTCGGCGACTACCAACGCCAACTGTTCCTGGTCGACCACGCGGGTCTGCCGTTGAAGACCGTGCTCGAACAGCTCGATCTGCTAGGTGAGCACGTAATCCCGGTGCTACGCAAGGAGTTCGCCATCGGACGTCCCGCGCATGTTCCCGGCGCGCCGACGCACGAGTCCTTGGTCGAGGCTGCGCGGCGATCGCAGATTCAGGAGGCGTCATGAAGTTGATCGTGATCAGCGGCGGACTGCGCGAGCCGTCGTCCACCCGGCTGTTGGCCGACCGGCTCGGTGCGGCGGTTCGCGCCGAGCTCGGGCAGGCCGACATCGAGATCGTCGAGCTGCGTCACCTGGCTCGGGCGATCACCGACGCGATGTTGACCGGTTTCGCCGCACCGGAGCTGGAGGCGGTGTTCGACGCGATCGCGGGCAGTGACGGAGTGATCGCGGTGACGCCGACGTTCAACGCGACATTCAGCGGGCTGTTCAAGTCGTTCTTCGACGTGCTGCCCGAGCGGACCCTGGAGGACACGCCGGTGCTGATCGCGGCGACCGGCGGTACCGAGCGCCACTCGCTGGTGCTCGACCACGCCATGCGGCCAATGTTCAGCTACCTGCACGCGCTGGTGTCGCCCACCGGGGTGTACGCCGCGACTTCCGACTTCGGGGCGCCGGGACTGTCTGAGCGGATTGGCAAGGCAGCCAGGGACTTCGCTGGGCTGCTGGAACTGCACGGACCCCGCCGCAGCGATACGGCCAGCGCAGAACTCAATGAGATGCAACGCTTGCTCGCAGGCGCATAGAAAAAGGAGAGATGGCAATGACGAAGTTGGCGGTTATCTACTACTCGGCCACCGGTCACGGCACCAAGATGGCCGAACGGGTGGCCAAGGCGGGCGAGGCGGCGGGCGCCGAGGTCCGCGTGCGCCACATCGAGGAGACGCGCGACCCGGAGACCTTCGCCCACAACCCGGCATGGAGCGCCAACTACGAGGCAACCAAGGACCTACCCGCGGCCACCGGTGACGACATCGTCTGGGCGGACGCCGTTATCTTCGGGTCGCCCACTCGATTTGGTTCCCCTTCAGCGCAATTCCGGAACTTCTTGGACGGGCTGGGCGGGCTGTGGGCCAAGGGTGCGCTTGCCGACAAGGTCTATGCCGGCTTCACCTCGAGTCAGACCGCCCACGGCGGGCAGGAGGCCACGCTGTTGAACCTCTATGTGTCGCTGATGCATTTCGGCGGCATCCTGGTCCCGCCGGGCTACACCGACCCGATCAAGTTCGCCGACGGCAACCCCTACGGCGTCGGGCACATCACCGGACCGAACAACCAGAACGAGCTGGACGACCCCACTTTGGCCGCACTCGACCACCTGGCCACTCGGGTGGTGGGTGTCGCCGCCAAAATCGCGGCGGGGTGATCCCCGGCGTCAGGCCACCCACACCGTCTTGAGGTTGCAGAACTCCCGGATGCCGTGACCCGAGAGTTCCCGGCCGTATCCGGATCGCTTGATCCCGCCGAACGGCAGCTCCGGGTAGGACACCGTCATGCCATTGATAAAGACCTGACCGGCCTCGATCTCGTCGGCAAACCGGCTGATCTCCGCCTCGTCGCGGGTCCAGGCATTGGACCCCAGCCCGAACGGGCTGGCGTTGGCGATCTCGATGGCCTCGTCGATGTCGGCGGCGCGGTACACCGATGCCACCGGGCCGAACACTTCCTCGGTGAAGATCGCCATGTCACGGCTGATGTCGGTGATCACGGTGGGCGGATAGAACCAGCCCGGGCGGTCCAGGCGCTTGCCACCGCAACGGATCACGGCGCCGGCCGCGGCGGCGGCATCGACCTGCTGCGCGACCTCGTCGCGGCCCGATTCGGTGGCCAGCGGTCCGACATCGGTGTCCGGGTCGGTCGGGTCGCCGACCCGCAGCGCCGACATCTGGCTGACGAACTGGGTGACGAAGTCGTCGTAGATGTCGGTGTGGACGATGAATCGCTTTGCCGCGATGCATGATTGGCCATTGTTCTGCACCCGCGCGGTCACCGCGGTACGTACCGCGGCCGGCAGGTCGGCCGAGGGCATGACGATGAACGGGTCGCTGCCGCCCAGTTCCAGCACGGTGTGTTTGACCTCGTCGCCGGCGATAGCGGCGACGGAACGCCCGGCGGGTTCGCTGCCGGTCAGGGTGGCCGCCGCTACCCGCGGGTCGCGCAGCACTCGCTCGACGGCACCCGAGGAGATCAGCAGAGTCTGGAAACAGCCGTCGGGGAAACCGGCGCGGCCTAGCAGGTCGGCGAGGTACAGCGCGGTCTGCGGCACATTCGAGGCATGCTTGAGCAGGCCCACGTTGCCAGCCATCAGGGCTGGGGCGGCAAAGCGGACCGCCTGCCACAGTGGGAAGTTCCACGGCATCACCGCCAGTACCACTCCCAGCGGCTGATAGCGGGCGAACGCCTTGGACGCATTGACCTTCGACGCGTCGGCGACCTCGTCGGCCAGCAACTCCGCACTGTGGTCGGCGTAGTAGCGGAAGCCCTTGACGCACTTGAGTGCTTCGGCCTTGGCCGAGGTCAAGGTCTTGCCCATTTCAAGGGTCATCATCGCGGCGACCTCGTCGGCTTCAGCCTCCAGCAGATCAGCGGCCGCGTGCATCCATCTGGCGCGCTGCGCGAAATCGGTGCGGCGGTAGTCGACGAAGCGATTCGCCGCGCGCGTGATCGCGGCATCGACTTCCGCGTCGCTGGCGGCGGTGAACGTCTTGACCGTTTCGCCGGTGGCCGGGTTGGTCGTGGCTATCGGTGTTGCGGGCACGCGGGCCTCCTTCGAAAGCGCTGCGGTGTGAGAGTGCATGTCCAGCCTGCCACCATCGAACCGCGTAGGCTCGCCACGAGCCAGCGTCAGTACATCGATACGGGAGTCGCCCGATGCGTTTCAACCCACCGCCCAATTGGCCGCCCCCGCCACCTGGCTGGGCGCCGGATGCCAACTGGGCGCCGGATCCGACGTGGCCGCCGCCGCCCCCGGGCTGGGCGCTATGGGTGGAGGACGACGCTGTCGGCGTGGCTCCCGGGGGCTATCCGGCCTATGGTGCGCCGTGGCCGGTTCCGGCGCCTGAGCCCAGGTCACGCAAGGTGTTGTGGCTGTCGCTGGGCGCGGCTGCAGTGGTGGTTGCGGTGGTCGCCGGGCTGGTTCTGAGCCTGGGTGGCCGACTCACGGCAGAGGAAAAGCCGTCTCGCAAACCCGACATCAAGGATCTGACTTCGGAGATGTTGGTGGAGCGGTCCTCGTTCCCGGACCCCTCCGGCGGGAAGTGGATCAGTGGGGTGAACAGCGCCGGCGACACGCCCTCGGACATGCCCAATCTGACGGTCGACCCGCCCGAATGCGCCGACTTCTACTCCAGTCCCTCCTCCGCCACGCAGACCGCGACGGCGACGCTGGCCAAGCTGCAGCCCGGCGGCCTGCACACCATGCGCGTGCGACTGGCCCTGACGCCGGACCGCCCGAACCTCAAGCGGTTCGTGGAGAAGTGCCAGACGTTCAAGCAGACCTTCGAACAGGGTGGGCGCTCGGTGACCACCGACATCCAGATGAACCCGCTGGATGCGGACGGGGTGCCGCCGTGGGCGGTCGCGACCGTGATCACCAGCGCCAGCAAGGCCGCCATCCGGTTGCCGATCTCGATCACCGCCTCCACCATCTCCGGCTATTACCGCGGGGTGCTCGTCGTGGCGACCAGCAACGACATCGGGTTGCGTGTGGAGAGCGACGGATCCGATGACGCTACGCACGCCGAGGACTTGGTGAAGCTGTTCAACACGCAGATCGAGAAGCTCGAAGCCGCGCAGTAGCTGCGTGCTTCGGCCGCCGATGCCACGTGGGCCCCACCGGCCCCGTGGCGGCGCCCCGGCGGTATGCACGGGGCAGTCGTGACGGAGCGCGTCTATGGGCGCTGGCCCGCTTCGCCCGACTCCGTCGGCTGTGCTTATTGCGGTGCCCCGCTGCCCTCGACTCCGTCGAGCTTGCGACCACCGCGCGCGACCACCGCCGTCGCGGCGAGGACTGCTACCGAGACCAGGGCCGCCAGCTGCACCCCCGCGGAATGGCCGGCATAGCCGTCCACCGACCGCCAGGGATGCCGGCACAGTATCGCGCCCGCCGTGATCAGGCCGCCGGCGCTCAACCCGAGCCGGGCCACATCGAATGCGTGCGGCCGGTGCTGCAATGCGAACAGCAACACCATCGCGGCGCCGAACACCGCCGCCCCGGCGGTCCCGGCGATCAAGAAGCCGACTGTCAGCGCACCGGTCGCCGCCACGCGCCGGCTCGGTCCCCACGGTGCTGCCGGCGGGCCGGGATCGCGGACCCGCCGCACTGGCCACCAGGCCAGCAACGCCAGCAGCGGTAGCAGAGCCAGTCCGCCGGCCATCCCGAGCCGGTACATCCGATTGGGCCCAAACGTCAGCGTGATCGGGCCGTCGGTTCCCGCGGGCAGCACGAAGCCCTGCTGCCATCCATTGACAGCCACCGGAGCCAAGCGCGTGCCGTCCGACGTGCGCGCCACCCACCCGCTGTTGATGCTCTCCGGAACGACCAGCACCCGAGCGGCTGCCGCGGGGGGCACCGTCACCTCACGCCCGTCCGCGCTCCACGTGCCGAGCACCGCCGGTGTGGCCGCGGCTGTGCTCGTGGCCGCGGACGGCCCCGATAGCGTCGCGCCGTCGACGACGAACGCCGGTCCCGGGCTGATCAGCAATTCCTGTGCGCCGGGCGGCAACGCGATCGGACGCAGATCGCACGCCTGCGCCGCCACCGGCTTGTCGTCGAGCAGCGCGCCGACCGTGGTGGTGATCGAGGTGTGCACGAACCGGCCGGCGATCGCGATGATCGGCCCATGGTCGCAGTCGACGTGGACCGGACGTGACCGGTTGCGGGCGTGATCGGCGGGGGCAACGGGACGTCCGTCGGCGCCGAGCACACTGACCTCGGCCAGCCCCGGCGGCTTGAGCTGATCGAAGCCGATCGCGGTGCGGTCGATCACGTCCTCCCACCCCAGCAGGCTGATCGTGACCGTGTCGGTGACCCGCGGCAGCAAGCGCACCTGCTGATCGTCGGATTCCCCCAGCTCCCGGACCTGGGGACCGGAGCCCAGGTCGATGGCCACCAGCGTGGGATGCGCCGGCAGCGGGGATTGGCTGGGCGTGAAACGCACGCCGGTCACCTTGACCGGCCGCGGCAACGTGATGGTCAGGGTCGGTGGGGATCGGTGCGCGACCACTCGCTGCGACGCCGTCCACGCCGTGCCCGGGTCACCGTCGGCCGCGGCATACGCCGACCCCTGCACGTCCAGCACGTCGGCGTCACCGCGGGCCCGCAAGGCGCCCGGCTCAGCGATCAGGTCGACCAGGTTCGGACCCTGACGCGGTCGCACCCACACGGTCGGGGTCACCGACATAGGCCGCGGCACATTCAGGGTGCGGCTGAAGCTGGCGGGCTCCTCGGGTTCCAGCATCATCGACGCCGCGCAGCGCACTGCGCCGTCAGCTGTCGCGCAGCCGGTCCGGCCCGGCAAGCCCGCACCCAAGTCCCACTGCGTCACGTGAGCGCCCGCGGGTGGCGCGGGAACCAGCGCCGTGTGGCGCAGGTCGACCGGATGCGCGAAGCCCGAGGCGTCGTACTGGGTGATCGCCAAATCGGTGATGCCGAACTGCACCCCGGGGGAACCGTCGTCGGTGCCCGACGCGGTGATCCGGACCCAGGGGGTTTCGCCGTACGGCAGCGCCGCGATCAGGGGCTCCCCGGCGCGGTCGAACCGCAACGTGGTGGTGCCGTTGACCGTTGAGATCTGTATCCGCCGCACCTGCGCGCCGACCGCCGTCGCACTGGGCGTCAAGGTGATGGTGCCGTTGGTCAGCGGGTGGTCGAAATCCACCTGCAGCCATTGGCCGACCGCCGACTGCAGGGCGTTGGACACCCAGGCGGTTCCCGAGTCGCCGTCGATGGCGGCTGCCGGCGAGGTCGACGGTGCGACGTCAGGCAGGGTGGTGGCGTCCGACGACGAGCTGGACGCGGTCAGCCGGCCGCCGAGCCAGCCGCCGAACACCGTGCTGGCGCCCGGGGTCGGATAGTCCGGCACCCGGCTGTGGGTGTGCCGGGCGTCGCCCGCTGCGCGGATCGTCGACGAATGGTCATCGACCCGGCCGTAGTCGGTCTCACGAGCCAGCGGGGTGTCGGTGACGGTGACCACCGGTGTGCCCAACTCCGCGCGCCGGGCGTCGGCGGTCATCAGCACCGGGCCCAGCGCCGGCTCTCCACGCAATCGGCGGTGTTCGTCGAGTCGCAGCAGCACCTCCGGGCCCCCGTCGACCCGCGGCATCGCGTCAAGGTCGGTCAGGTAGGGCGCTCCCGGGTTTGCATCGGCCGCGGGATCGCCGACCCGGTAGATCTCGATCGCCGGATAGGCCGGCCGCAGGCCGCTGTCGGCGACGAATCCCCGGACGGTGCCTGACCCGACGGGATCGCCGAACTGGGCCACCCGCTGCAATCCCGGTGAGCCGTCGACCGCGCGGTGCACCAGCAGTGGCCGGGCCGAGCGGGAGTTATCGGGGTCCAGGTCGTTGCGCACCACCAGGTAGGAGATGCCTTGTCGGGCCAGGGTGTCGGCGAGCCCTGCGGACGGGCGGCCGGCGGCGAACAGGCGCTGTACCGAGTCGAGCGCCCGAATGGTTTGCGGCGGGGTCAGCGGGATCGAGTCGCGCACGCCCCACGGGCCGGCGTCGAGGACCTGCAACGGTTCGTCGTGGCTGGTGCCCCAGGTCTGGGTGGCAAACGGCGCCCCCGGCGCCACCAGCACCCGGCCGGGGGTGGGCCCGCCGTTGTTGTGCTCGGCGAGCCAAGCCGCGGCGTCGCGCCAATACTGCGGCAGCGCGCTGAATGTTCCGGGCGGGGTGAGCCGGCCGGTCCAGGCCAGTGACGTCGAGACCATCAGCGCCGTCAGGACCACCAGGCCGACCGCGGCCGACTTGTGGTGTTCGGGATGGACGAACGCGCGTCGCCACACCAGTGCCGGCGCGCTGCCCGGCAGCGGGATGCGGCCCAGCAGATGGGTGAGCCCCAAGACCAGCGGGATCCGGATCACCGATTCGAGTTTGTGCAGGTTGCGCAGTGGCGCCCCGGCTCCGTCCAGGAAGGCCTGCACCGAGTGGGCCAGCGGCGAGCCCAGCCCACCGGCATAGCCGATGGCCAGCAGGGTCACCCCAACCAGCAGCATGGTGACCAGCCGTCCGGCGCCGGGCGAGCGCCGAGACAGCATGCCGGTCAGTCCGGCCAGACCCGCGGCCGCCACCAGGCAGGTACCCAGGATCATCACCGGGCGGGTGACCAGCGGTGCCCCGGCCGTGGCATTGGGCGCGACGAACGGTGTCCAGCTGTGGGTGCCGCGCAGCATCTCGGTCAGCGACGTCCACCGGGTGGTGACGCCGGCCGATTCGATGAAGTCCAGGAACGGCGGGCTGACGCTGCCTAGCAGCAGCAGGGCCACCACCCACCAGGTCACCGCCAACGCCAGTGCCAGCAGCCACCAGCCGGTGAACCGCCACCAGCGCCGGTTCGGGCGATGACACAGCCACCAGATGATCGCCGGCAAGCACCCCGCGAGCGTCGCGACCGCGTTCACGGCGCCCATCAACGCAACCGCCACCCCGGCCTGTCCGGCCAGCACCCGTGCGGGCCGCTCCGGGATGTCCTGGCCCGGATCCCGTGGCGCCCCCAACGCACGGATGACCGGCAGCAACACCCAGGGGGCCAGCATCATCGGCAGCGTCTCGGAAGAGATGGAACCCAAAGTGGTGAGCACTCGTGGCGACAGGGCGAACGCGGAGGCGCCGATCAACCGTGCCGTGGGGGTCCCGATTCGCAACGTCTCGGCGACCCGCAGGAGGCCCCAGAATCCCACCGTGAGCAGCACCGCCCACCACAGCCGCTGAACGATCCAGCCGGGCAGCCCCAGCAGATCTCCGGCCAGGAAGAAGGTGCCGTGGGGGAACAGGTAGCCGTACGCCTGGTTCTGCACCTGGCCGAACGGCAGTTCGCTGCTCCACAGGTTGGCGGCACGAGCCAGGAAGCGCAGCGGAGCGATGGTCAGATCGAGCTTGGTGTCCGGAGAGATCCGTCCGGGCGCCTGCAGCAGGCTGAGAGTCAGAGAGACGGCGCCGACCAGCCACAACCAGCGCCGGGACAACGGTGTTACAGCCTGCGGCTTTGCCGACGGACGGTCAGGCGTTGCCGGCGTCCGCAGGTCAGCCGCGGTTGCCGTATTCCACCCTGTTCAGCACCGAGGACTGCGGGTCGCCGCCGGCGATCTGCGGCTTGGTGTCTTGTTGCACCATCAGTGTGACCCCGAAGACGGCAGCCGCACCCAGCAACACCCCCACGACGATGCTTATGGCGGCCGGCACCACGAACCGAGGCATGGTCAGGCTCCTTCTGCACTCTCGTGACGTAGATCAGGGGCGCCATCAACATCAGCCCCCGCTTGGGCCCCGACCGCCAACGTAGCACGTGGGCCTTCATGAGCCCGGCGGTTCCGGCCGTGACAGCATGGTGCGATGCCTGGATCGCTGACTCGACAACTGCCCGGCCTGCTGCTGGCCGCCGCGGTGCTGCCGGCCCTCGTCACGTCGTGCTCGCACCGTGATGAGACGCCCGCACCGTCGTCTGATGCCGCGGCGTCGCCTACCGCGACGGCCTCCGCGCCGGTGGATCCGGTGTGTGCACAGGTGTCGGCCCTGTCGGTGCGCGACAAGCTGGCGCAGCTGGTGATGGTGGGGGTCCGCGACGCGGCCGATGCCCGCGCGGTGGTCACCGATCACCACGTCGGCGGCATCTTCATCGGTAGCTGGACCGAACTGTCCATGCTCACCGATGGCTCGCTGAAGGAGATCAAGGAAAGCCAAGCTCCCACCGGCCCGCTGCCGCTGGCGGTCAGCGTGGACGAGGAGGGCGGCCGGGTGTCGCGGTTGTCGTCGCTGATCGGGAAGTCGCCGTCGGCGAAGGAGCTGGCGCAGACCAGCAGCGCCGCGCAGGTGCGTGAGTTGGCCGCCGAGCGGGGCCGCAAGATGGCTGACCTTGGCATCACCGTCGACTTCGCACCGGTTGTCGACGTGGTGGACGCCGACACCGACGAAGACACCGTGATCGGTGACCGTTCGTTCGGTTCGGATCCGGCCAAGGTCACCGAGTACGCCGGCGCGTACGCGCAGGGTCTGCGGGACGCCGGGCTGCTGCCGGTGCTCAAGCACTTCCCCGGCCACGGCCACGGTTCCGGTGACTCGCACACGGCCGGCGCGGTGGTCACCCCGCCCCTGAGGCAGTTGCAGGACAACGACTTGGTGCCCTACCGCACCCTGGTCACCGAGGCGCCGGTGGCGGTGATGATGGGCCACCTGGAGGTGCCCGGGCTGACCGAGGACCCAGCCAGCCTGAGCCCGGCGGCGGTCAAGCTGCTGCGCACCGGCACCGACTATCACGGCCCGGCGTTCGACGGCCCGGTGTTCAGCGACGACCTGTCGTCGATGGCGGCGATCACCGAGCACTACGGGGTCGCCGAAGCGGTGCTGCGCAGCTTGCAGGCCGGTGTCGACATCGCGCTGTGGGTCACCACCGACGAGGTGCCCGCGGTGTTGGACCGATTGGAGCAGGCCGTGTCGGCCGGCGAGCTGAAGCAGGAAGCCGTCGACGCGTCGCTGGCGCGCGTCGCCGCGGTCAAGAAGCCCGGTACGCACTGCCACGGGTGATTCCGGCGGGACGAGCAGCACACAAGTTACTCTTCGGTAAGATCGGGCCGAGGGGGAGCGCGGAAGGACCTCGAGGCGATGGCAGCTGGTAGCAAGCGGTTACCGCGGGCCGTGCGCGAACAGCAGATGCTCGACGCCGCGGTGCAGATGTTCTCGGTCAACGGCTACCACGAGACCTCGATGGATTCGATCGCCGCGGCCGCGCAGATCTCCAAGCCGATGCTCTACCTGTACTACGGCTCCAAAGAAGAACTGTTCGGGGCATGCCTGGACCGCGAGCTGCGCCGCTTCGTCGAATCGGTCCGCACCGAGATCGACTTTCAGCAGCCCCCGAAAGACATGCTGCGCAATACGATTCGTGCCTTCTTGCGTTACATCGACGCCAATCGGGCGTCGTGGATCGTGATGTACACCCAGGCCACCAGTTCGCAGGCGTTCGCCCACACCGTGCGCGAGGGCCGTGAGCGAATCATCGAGCTGGTCGGCCGGCTGTTGCGGGCCGGCACGCGTAAGCCCGAACCGGGCGTCGATTTCGAGCTGATGGCGGTCGCGCTGGTGGGTGCCGGTGAGGCGATCGCGAGCCGGGTCAGCACCGGCGACACCGGCGTCGACGAAGCCGGCGAGCTGATGATCGACCTGTTCTGGCGCGGCCTCAAAGAAGCCCCCGGCGGCCGCGACGGCGCCGACGCCGCCGCGGCCGGATAGTCGGGGGCGGCCTCAGGCCGTGAAGAGATCCTGGATGGTCGCGGTGATTTCGCGGACCGCACCGTTGAGTGCCAGGAACTCGAAACCTGCTGCCAGCGTGCCCAATCCGACGACGCCGGCGATCGGTAGGCCGATGGCGTCGATGATGTCGCCTTGGGCGAGTTCCTGGGCGAACACCTCGAATGCATACGCCGGTGCGGTGGTGAACAGGGCGTTGAGGATGTCGGCAGTCGGCAGCAGCGTCGCGTAAGCCGACGCAGCGATGCTGCTGAACGCGTTGGCGAGTTCGCTGAGGCTGGGCAGCGCGAACGACGTGACATCGCCCGCCGAGGCACCCAGGAAATCGGCTGCACTGGGGAAGGACAGGTTCGACAGATCGTCGACGAAGTTGTTCCAGCCCTCTTGCGCCCCGCTGCCCAGCGCGGTCAGGACCTCACCCCAGTTGAGGTCTGTCGGGAACAACTCGAACGGCGCGGCCACATTGGCCGGGCCCGAAGACCAGCCCTCGGTGATGCTGCCATAGCCGAGGTTCACCAGGATCCGCATGCTCGGTTCCAGCAAGTCGTAGAGCGGCTCGCCGATGACCGGGATCGAACGCAGCGGCATCAACAGCGGCAGTATCTCGCTGGGAATCATGAAGTAGTGGGTGTTGCCGTCGTAACCCTCGCTCATCGGCAACTCGATGGCCGTCGCCAGCTGTTCGGCGGTCAGGCTCGGATAGATGGTGTGCTCGTAGATGATGCCCAGGACAGCGTTCAGGTCGGCTAGGAAATTGATCGGGTACTTCGGGAAATCGGCGTAGCCGTCGTATTCCAGCGTGTAGACCGAGGTGTCCCACGGGGTGCCGTCCGGGATGGCGCCGTTGAACGTGATGCCCAGGCTCGGGATGGTCGGGTAGCTGCCATCGGTCAAGACATCGAAGCGCTCAAACAGGCCGCCGTTGGGATTGTTGGGGGCGCCCAGCAGCACGAAGGACAGCTGGTCGGCGGTCGGTTGTTGGTCGGGAGGCAGCGCCAACAGGTCGCGCATCACGATGGTCGAAATGGTGCTGCTCTGGGAGTAGCCCAGTACGACGAGATTGTTCCCCTCGGCGATCTGCTTGTTGATCGTGTCGTGCAGGATCGTGACACCCTGGGCGATGGACGGGTCCAGTTCCAGGCTTTTCACGCCGCTGTTGGGGTAGAGACCTTCCGGTGTGAACAGGGGGTTCGTCTTATCCACCGGGTAGCGGGGCTGGCCGTCGAAGAACGGGGTGGCGGGATCGATGTAGCGGTCAAAGAGCGCGTCGATGTAGCTCTGCGGCGGGATCGGCAGGCCGCTGCCACCCATGATCCATGCCTCGGTGTCCAGCAGTTTCACCTGGGCCGCAACGGTTTTCCACGCAGTGGTCGATACCGGGTGCAGAGCCGGGGACATGCCCAGGGTGACGGCGGAGGCGATGGCCAGCGGTACGGCGAGCGCCTGCAGAGGCCGGCGGGTGTTCTCGAGACGAAACGTGAAGGTCATCGGTGTGTCCTTACAATGCCTCATGGCAAGGTCTTCAGGCCTGAACAGCGGAAATGACGACCGAGCCTCAGTTGACTGTTCATCTGATCAGTCAGATTAGCTGTGGCGGACCTGTTAATGCAATAGGGGAATCCCAATGAAAAATGGCACGCGGGCCGAGCAGCGCGCCGCCACGCGTCAAGCATTGGTGAGCGCGGCGGTCGAACTGCTGCGGACCGAGGGGGTCGTCGCGGTGACCACGCGCCGCGTCGCCGGTGCCGCGACGGTGTCGCAAAGCACGGTGATGTACCACTTCCCGACCCGCGATGACCTGGTGACGGCCGCGGTCGCTCAGCTCGCCTTCGAACTGGCCAATCAGGCCCGCATCCACTTCGAAGAGACGGCCGCGACCGCCACGCTCGACCTGGGCGGATATCTCGACCTGATCTGGCGCGAATTCACTACACCCCAAGCACTTTCGGTCGCCCAGTTGTGGGTGGCGTGTTGGACCGACCCGCAACTGGCCAAGACGGTGAAGTCGCTGGAGCAACACATTTACGGCCTGGCGGTCGCCTCCGCCGAGGCGCTACATGCGCCTAGCCCAGGGTTTTCCGCGCGGGCCTACATGGACACCGTGATGGTGGTCGTCCGTGGGCTGGTGATGTCGATTCCGGTCTGGGGTATCGAGGTCGTCAGCGCCCGCTGGGAGGTCAGCAAGGCGACGCTGCTGAAGGCGGCCGGCCTGTCTGCCCCGGGCTGACCGTCGCATCAGACGTCGCCGGCGGATAGATGCACGGCGTGGACGCCCGGTGTGGTTGACAGCTGATCCAGCAGACTTTCCAGCTGCGCCTTGTCGGTGTGCCAGTGCTGCACGGATTCCGGCTTTTCGGAGACCGACTTCAATGCTTGCCGGAGCGGGTCGGACGCCTCGCGGTCCGGGGTGACGGTGGTGACCGCTACATTCGCCGAGCCGAAGGCGCTGCTTGCCCCGGCGGCGCCGACCACGCCGCCCACAGCGGCGTGTCCGACCAGCGAACCGGCGCCTGGCTCGACCGACGTCGCTGCACCGTCGGTCGCCATCGCTGGCGCGGGGCCGGCGCCCGCAGCGGCGGTTGCCCAGCCCGTCGCGGCCAGCCTGGCCGAGGCCAGTCGCGTGGGAGCGCCCGCCGTGGCGGCGTCGGTGGCGACCGGACCGGAGCCGGCCGCAGCGGGTGTCTGCGCCGAGACCATTTCGGTGGCCGGATTCGACACTGCCGCAGTGTCGGTCGCCTTCAACACTCCGTCCAGATGCTGGGCGCGGGACGACAGGCCGGAGATGACGCTGACCACGGCGCTGGCCTGCCCCGGCCCGGTGACGAAGCCACCGATGGACTGCGCGGCGCCCACCACCGTCGTGAGACTGGACGGGTCGACAGCGGCGGCGTTGGCGGCCTCGGCCGTGGCGTACGAGTCGGCGTTGCCTCGCAACGTATCGATGAACAGTTGTTGCAGGGCGGCGGCGCGAGCGCTGATCGCCTGATACTGCTGGGCGTGGGCGGCGAAGCGGGACGCGGTCATCGCCGAGACCTCATCGGCGGCCGGGGGAGGTGCCCCCAGCGTCGGGGCGGCAGCGACCGAGTTCTCCTCCCGCATCGCCGTATCGAGGCCGGCCCACTGGGTGGCGGCCGTTGTGAGCAGGTCGGGTTGGGTGATCACGAAGGGCATGTCCGCTCCTCAGGCTTCTCGTGCTTCGGGCCACTCGGCGGCGTGGATGACGAAGATCGTGGGACCGGCCGCCGTCCTGGCCCGGGTGCCGCCGGAGGATGCGACGACGCGGGTGGTGGCGCCATTGGCAGCCACTGCGCCGCCCGACGCCCCGGCCAGCGCCAGCTCGCCCGCCAGAACTCCGCGACCGGTTGCCGTGTCGCCGATCGGCGTGACTGCCACGGGTTTCGCCACTTCCGTCGCGGGGCTCATTGCCGGGGCGGTGGCGATCCAGTTCGGCGGAACGCTCAGCCTCCCAACGGTTCCGGCGCGGCCGACGGAAGCCGCAGTCGACGCGGCCACCGGCTGGACCTGCGGTCGGGCCGCGCCGTGGACCAACTCCAAGCCGGTGGCCGGTGACGGCAGGGCCGCGACTTTCTGGGTCAGCTCAGCGACGTTGGCCGAGACGGAGGGCAGGCCGTACATCTCGGTGCCGAACAGGTAGCCGCCGAGGGCGGGGTTCAGTAACGAAAGCGGCGAGAACGGCCCGGTGAGGCCGCTCAGGATCGAGAGCCCCGGCGACGGGTCGGAGGCGGCCGGGGAAGAGGCGGGGTCGGCGGTGGTCTGCGGCGGGTCGCTGAACGGCACCAGTTGGGAGGCGCTGGCCGCGGATGCGGCGTAGCTGAGCATCGCGCCGGCATCCTGGGCCCACATTTCCAGGTACTGCGCCTCCAGGGCCGCGATGGCAGCGGTGTTCTGGCCCAGAAAGTTGGTGGCAATTAGCGAGGCCTGCAGGCTGCGGTTGGTTGCGATCGCCGGCGGGGGCACCGTCGCGGCGAACGCGGTCTCGTACGCGGCTGCGGCGGCTCGCTGTTGCGCGGCGGTCTGTTCGGCTTCGGCTGCGCTGAGGTGAATCCAGGCGAGGGTTCGTTGGGCGGCCGCCATCGCCGTCGTCGACGACGGGCCGCTCCAGCCTGCGGCCAATGCCGCGACTACCGCGGCACCGGAGGTCGCGGTGGCCGACATCTGGGATGCAAGGCCGTCCCAGGCGGCCGCAGCCGCCAGCATTGGCCCCGCTCCTGGCCCGGTGTACATCCGCGCAGAATTGATCTCTGGCGGCAGTAGCGCGAAGTCCATCATTTCTAACCACCCCAACTAGTTGACTCAGCAACTAACTCAAAGCATAGCGCTATTAGTTGCGGTGTCAACTAGTTTGATGGGGGTGTTACGAGGTGCTCGTGGGGCACCGACTACAGCGCCCGCACCGCCCCGGTCAGGTAGGGGTAGCCCTTGGCGACGTTGCGCAGCGCCAGATCCCAGCCGCCGTCGACCTTGTCGATGTAGAGGCCGGGGCTTGCCGGCAGCAGCATCGGCTTGCCGAACCGCACGGCGTAGTCCACCGCGTCCGGAAGCGTGCCTTCGATGTTGGCCAGAACCGTTGCCGCCGAGAACATCCCGTGCGCGATCGCGGTGGGGAAGCCGAACAGCTTGGCGCCGATCGAGCTGGTGTGGATCGGGTTGTGATCGCCGCCGGCCGACGCGTAGCGCCGAATCTGGCCCGGGGTCACTCGCAGCACCGCGCTGGGCGGGCCCAGCTTGGGCTGCTTGGCGGGCGGCGGCTTCGGCTCGTCGGACAGGCTGGTGCGCTGCTGGTGCAGGAACGTCGTCACCTGATGCCAGGCCGGGTCGTTGCCCACCGTGATGTCGGTGACGATGTCGACCAGCAGGCCCTTGCGGTGCTCCCGCAGGTTCTCGGCCCGCACCGTCACGCCGACGGTGTCGGTGACCGCGATCGGGCGGTGGCGGGTGATCCGGTTCTCGGTATGCACCGAACCCATCGCGGCGAACGGGAAGTCAAACCCGGTCGCCAGCTCCATCACGGTCGGGAACGTCAGCGCGAAGGGGTAGGTCAGCGGGACCTGATCTGCGAAGCGCAGCCCGGTGACGGCCGCGTAGGCGGCGACGTGGTCGGGGTCGATGGTCAGCTCGTCGACTCGCAGCGTCCGGGTCGGCAGGGTTTGGGTGCGCGAAATGAAGGGCAGCGCCCCGGCGACCGCACGCACCATGTTTCTCATGCCACTGGGTTGGGACATGCGACTCACGCCCCCAGCATGGCTTGGCCGCAGACCCGGATGGTGTTGCCGGTGACCGCATTCGACGCCGGGCTGGCGAAGTAGCCGATCAACTCGGCGACGTCGACGGGCTGACCGCCCTGGAACAGCGAGTTGAGCCGACGCCCGACCTCGCGGGTGGCCAGCGGGATCGCGGCCGTCATCTCGGTTTCGATGAACCCCGGGGCGACGGCATTGATCGTGATGCCCTTCTTGGCCAGCGTCGGAGCCAGCGCTTCGGTCAGGCCGATCATGCCGGCCTTGGTGGCCGCGTAGTTGGTCTGGCCGCGGTTACCCGCGATCCCGGCCATCGACGACAGGCCGATCACCCGGCCGCCTTCGCCGATGCTGCCGCCCTCGACCAGCCCTTCGGTAAGACGCTGCGGGGCAAGCAGGTTGACAGCCAGAACTGCGTTCCATCGAGCATCATCCATGTTGGCCAGCAACTTGTCGCGAGTGATACCGGCGTTGTTGACCAGCACGTCGGCCTTGCCGCCATGGTGCTCCGCGAGGTGCGCGGCGATCTGGTCCACCGCGTCGTCGGCGGTGACGTCCAGTGCCAGCGCGGTCCCGCCCACTCGGGAGGCCGTCTTCTCCAGCGCCTCGGCGGCGGCCGGCACATCGATCGCCACCACCTTGGCGCCGTCACGGGCAAAGACCTCGGCGATGGTGGCGCCGATGCCGCGCGCCGCGCCGGTGATGATCGCGACCTTGCCCTCCAGCGGCCGATCCCAGTCGGCGGGAGCGGTCGCGTCGTCGGCGCCCACGTAGAACACCTGGCCGTCGACGTAGGCCGAGCGGGCCGAGAGGATGAATCGGAGCGTCGACTCCAGGCCGGTGGCCCCAGGTTTGGCGTCCGGCGACAGGTACACCAGCTGCACGGTGGCACCGCGCTGCAGTTCCTTGCCCAAAGAGCGGGTGAAGCCCTCCAGGGCGCGCTGGGCGATCTGCTCGTCGGCGCTGCCGGTGGCCGTGGGGGTGGTGCCGACGACGACCAACCGGCCGCAGCGGCCCACGTTGCGCAGCAGCGGGGTGAAGAACTCGTGCAGTGCGGTCAACCCGGCGGGTGAGGTGATGCCGGTGGCGTCGAAGACCAGTCCGCCGAACGAGTCGGCCCACCGGCCGCCCAGGTTGTCGCCGACCAGCTCGTAGTCGTCGGCCAGTGCGGCCCGCAGCGGCTCGACCACCCGGCCCGACCCGCCGATCAGCAGCGGGCCGGCCAGCGCCGGCTCGCCGACCCGGTACCGACGCAGCGTCTCGGCCTGCGGAACGCCGAGCTGCTTGGCCAAGAACGATCCGGGGGCGGAGCCCAGGATCTGGGACAACAGGTCCGAGGAGAATCGGGGGGCCTTCGGAGCCATAGTGCTGCCTTCCATGTGGGTACGTGCCTGGTGCGGGCCGCGGTGTCGACAACGAACTTACTCCAGAGTAAGAATACTGGGTAGTATCAGCACGACGGTCCCCGGCAATGCGGGGGGCCCACCACCAGAGACGAGAGATCGTGGCATCTGCATCTGCTGCTAAACCTGCCGAGGCAACCGCTGGCACGCGACGCCGTGTCGCCGTCCTCGGGGGCAATCGCATTCCGTTCGCACGCTCCGACGGTGCCTACGCGAACGCGTCCAACCAGGACATGTTCACCGCGGCGCTGGGCGGCCTCATCGATCGGTTCAGCCTGGCCGGCGAGAAGCTGGACGCGGTGATCGGCGGGGCGGTGCTCAAGCACAGCCGTGACTTCAACCTGATCCGCGAATCGGTGCTGGGCTCGGCGCTATCGCCCTACACGCAGGCGTTCGACCTGCAGCAGGCCTGCGGCACCGGGCTGCAGGCGGCGATCTGCGCCGCCGACGGGATCGCCGCCGGTCGCTACGAGGTGGCCGCCGCCGGCGGGGTGGACACCACCTCGGACGCGCCCCTGGCGATCGGCAACGAACTGCGCCGCACGCTGCTCGCGCTGCGACGCTCGAAGTCGAACCTGCAGCGCCTCAAGCTGGCCGGCAAACTGCCCGCCGCGCTGGGCGTGGAGATCCCGGCCAACAAAGAATCGCGGACCGGCCTTTCCATGGGCGAGCATCAGGCCATCACCACCAAGCAGATGGGCATCAAGCGGGTCGACCAGGACGAGTTGGCCGCAGCCAGTCACCGCAACATGGCCGCCGCCTATGACCGCGGCTTCTTCGACGACCTTGTGACGCCGTTCCAGGGGCTTTACCGGGACGACAACCTGCGGCCCCAGTCCAGCCCGGAGAAGCTGGCCACGCTCAAGCCGGTGTTCGGCGCCAAGGCCGGTGACGCCACCATGACCGCGGGTAACTCCACCCCGCTCACCGACGGCGCGTCGGTGGCGCTGCTGGCCAGCGAGGAGTGGGCGGCCGCGCACAAGCTGACTCCGCTGGCGTACTTCGTCGACGCCGAGACGGCCGCGGTGGACTACGTCAACGGCGCCGACGGGCTGCTCATGGCCCCGACCTACGCGGTGCCGCGGCTGCTGGCGCGCAACGGCCTGACCCTGCAGGACTTCGACTTCTACGAGATCCACGAGGCGTTCGCCGCCACGGTGTTGTGCCACCTGGCGGCGTGGGAGTCCGAGGAATACTGCAAGGACCGGCTGGGTCTGGATTCGGCGCTGGGCGCCATCGACCGGGCCAAGCTCAATGTCAACGGCTCATCGCTGGCTTCGGGTCACCCGTTCGCAGCCACCGGTGGGCGGATCGTGGCGCAGGCGGCCAAGCAGATCGCTGAAGCCAAGGCCGCCAAGAAGGGGGCCGCGAAGAACAAGCCGGTGCGCGCGCTGATCTCGATCTGCGCCGCCGGCGGCCAGGGCGTGGCCGCCATCCTCGAGGGGTAGCGCAGCGGGCTAAGCGTTCACGTTTGACGCGCGCCGTTGCCGGGTAATCGAGACATCGGTTCGCTTCGCGTGGCCGCGCGCCCCCGGAGGTAGCGCGAAGCAACCTGCCCGGTCCGCCGCTGAACTGAGGGGATTCAGCGGCGGACCGTTTGGGTCCGCCGGTTGCGAACCGCGCCGATCGCCTGATCCCACAGCAGCAGTGCGCTGGCCTTCAATTGGGCCGGCTTCGCGAGTTCCCTGGCCATCAGGGCGGTGGCCGCCGCCTTGGTCTGCACCGATGCCTTCGAGGTGTGCCCGGAGTCGTACGGCGGCTGCGGGTCGTATT
The DNA here is from genome assembly GCF_046250095.1 of Mycobacterium sp. SMC-11. Lineage (NCBI taxonomy): Bacteria > Bacillati > Actinomycetota > Actinomycetes > Mycobacteriales > Mycobacteriaceae > Mycobacterium > Mycobacterium sp. SMC-11. The sequence continues at coordinate 239,594 of NZ_CP176430.1, forward strand.
CCATCGACAACTGGATGGCCTTGGCGCGGCCCTCGCCGCCGATCTGGCCGGCCAGCCACAGCCCGAGATCGATGCCGGCCGACACTCCCGCGCAGGTGACGATGTCTCCCTCGTGCACGATGCGCTCGTCGCCGACCGCGGTGGCGCCGAACGTCTTCAGCGCGGGTAGCGCCATCCAGTGCGAGGTGGCGCGCTTGCCGGTGAGCAGGCCGGCGGCGCCCAGTACGACCGAACCCGAGCACACCGATGCCGTCCACGTCGCCGTCCGGTGGGCGGCACGGACCCAGTCCAGCAGCGTCTCGTCACGGGCATGCTCCATGGTCGTCATCCCACCGGGGATCAGAATCACGTCAGGGGACGGCGTTTCGTCGAACGAATGGGTTGCCCCGACCACCAGTACACGGAGTCTGCGGTGATCGGCCCCGGCTCGTGCCACACGAAGCGCACCTGAGCATCCGGAAGCCAGCGCAACACCTCGTAGGGGCCGATGAAGTCCAGCGAGGTGAATCCGGGGTAGAGCACAATTGCGATCTGCATGGGTATTTCCTTTCAGGCGAAGGTCTTGCGGTAGTGATCGGGCGAGATGCCGAGCCGGCGAATGAAGGTGCGCCGCAGGGTTTCCGCGGTGCCGAATCCGCAGCGCCCGGCAATCGCGACGACGGTGTCGTCGGTCTCCTCGAGTTGTCGGCGCGCTGCTTCGGTGCGCACCCGCTCGACGTACGCGCCCGGCGCCATGCCCACCTCGTCGGTGAAGACCCGGGTGAAGTGCCGGGGGCTCATCGAGGCCCGCGAGGCCAGCTCGGTAATTCGGTGTGGGCCACCGGGTTCGGACTCGATCAGCTCCTGGACATCACGGATCGGCGCGCGACGTGAACGCGGTAGCCAAGCGGGCACGGCGAACTGGGACTGGCCGCCGGGCCGCCGCAGATAGAGCACCAGCCAGCGGGCCGCGGTCTGCGCCACCTCGGTTCCGTAGTCTTCTTCCACCAACGCCAACGCCAGATCGATACCGGCGGTGACCCCGGCCGCGGTCCACACCGTCGCCGAACTGCGCACGAAGATGGGCTCCGGGTCGACGATGACCGCCGGGAACTCGCGGGCCAGCGCGTCGGCGAAGGCCCAATGTGTGGTGGCCCGGCACCCGTCGAGCAGTCCCGCCTGCGCGGCCAGAAACGCGCCGGTACACACGCTGACCACACGCCGGGCCTGGGCCGAGGCGCGCCGGACCCATTCGACGGTTTCCGGGTCGGCCTGCGCTGCCCCGACGCCGACGCCGCCGGGCAGCACCAGGGTGTCGAGGGGCGTGTTCGGTTCGGGTAGGCGACTCGGTGCAAGAGCCAGGCCGCTGCTGGTGGCGAGAGGTGCGCCGTCGACGCTGGCCACCGCGACCTGGTAGCCGTCCTCGCTGCGGCCCTGACCGAGTAGGACGAGCGTCGCGGTGGCGAACACCTCCGCGGGACCGAAAACATCCAGCGCCTGGATGCCGGGATAGCCGAGGATGACGACGGTGCGTGTCATGCCATCAGTGTCATCCGCCCGCGCAGGTGGCGTCTACGACATACATCCCACAAATCAGGACAAGCTGCGTCGCCCGGGCCCAGCCCCGGAAATGCAGCAGGCCCCCAAGGGGTCTCCCCGGGGGCCTGCGCGGTCTGTGCTTGGCGTTTAGAACGCCGCTTCGTCGAGCTCCATGATGTCGTTGTCGATGTTCTCGATCACCGAGCGAGTGCTGGTCAGCAACGGCAGGAAGTTCTTGGTGAAGAACGACGCCACCGCGATCTTGCCCTCGTAGAAGGAGCGGTCGGCGCCCTCGGCGCCTGCATCGAGCTTCGCCACTGCCACCGCGGCCTGGCGGGTCAGCAGCCAACCGATCATCAGGTCGCCGACGCTCATCAGGAAGCGCACCGAACCCAGGCCGACCTTGTAGATGCTGGAGATGTCCTCCTGCGCGGCCATCAGGTAGCCGGTCAGCGTCGCCGCCATGCCCTGCACGTCGGCCAGCGCGGTGGCCAGCAGTTCCCGCTCGGCCTTGAGCCGTCCGTTGCCGGTCTCGTTCTTGATGAACGTCTCGATCTCGCCCGCGACGTGGCCCAGTGCGGCGCCCTTGTCACGGATGATCTTGCGGAAGAAGAAGTCCTGCGCCTGAATTGCCGTGGTGCCCTCGTAGAGCGAGTCGATCTTGGCGTCACGGATGTACTGCTCGATCGGGTAGTCCTGCAGGAAGCCCGAGCCGCCCAGGGTCTGCAGACTCTCGGTGAGCTTGGCGTAGGCCTGCTCGGAGCCGACACCCTTGACGATCGGCAGCATCAGGTCGTTGATCTTGACCGCCAGGTCGGCATCGACGCCGTGCAGCGCCTTGGCGACGGCTTCGTCCTGGAAGGTGGCGGTGAACATGTACAGCGCGCGCAGACCCTCGGCGTAGGCCTTCTGGGTCATCAGCGACCGGCGGACGTCCGGGTGGTGGGTGATGGTCACCCGCGGTGCGGACTTGTCGGTCATCTGGGTGAGGTCGGCGCCCTGCACCCGCTCCTTGGCGTACTCGAGCGCGTTGAGGTAGCCGGTGGACAGCGTCGCGATGGCCTTGGTACCGACCATCATCCGGGCCTGCTCGATCACGTCGAACATCTGCGCAATGCCGTTGTGCACCTCGCCGACGAGCCAGCCCTTGGCCGGTACGCCGTGCTGACCGAAGGTCAGCTCACAGGTGGCCGAGACCTTCAGGCCCATCTTGTGTTCGACGTTGGTCACGAAGGCGCCGTTGCGCTCGCCGAGCTCACCGGTCTCGAAGTCGAACAGGAACTTCGGCACGAAGAACAGCGACAGACCCTTGGTGCCGGGCTTGGCGCCCTCCGGGCGGGCCAGCACCAGGTGGAAGATGTTCTCGAACAGGTCGTCGGAGTCAGCCGAGGTGATGAATCGCTTGACGCCGTCGATGTGCCAGGAGCCGTCCTCTTGCTGGACGGCCTTGGTGCGGCCGGCGCCCACGTCCGAGCCGGCGTCCGGCTCGGTCAGCACCATGGTCGAACCCCAGCCACGCTCGGCGGCGAGGACGGCCCACTTCTTCTGCTCGTCGGTGGCGATGTTGTAGAAGATGTTGGCGAAGCCGGCGCCACCGCCGTACATCCACACCGCCGGGTTGGCACCCAGGATGTGCTCCTGCAGGGCCCACATCAGGACCTTGGGCATCGGAATGCCGCCGAGCTCCTCGATGACCCCGACCCGGTCCCAGCCGCCTTCCAGGTGGGCGCGCACCGACTTCTTGAAGGACTCGGGCAGCTTCACCGAGTGGGTGGCCGGGTCGAACACCGGCGGGTTGCGGTCGCCGTCGACGAAGGACTCCGCGATCGGGCCCTCGGCCAGGCGGACCATCTCGCCGAGCATCTCTTGAGCGGTGTCGACGTCCAGGTCGGCGTAGTCGCCTTCGCCGAAGACCTGGTCCAAGCCCAGCACCTCGAACAGGTTGAACACCTGGTCACGGACATTGCTCTTGTAGTGGCTCACTACTTCCTCCTCATGGAATGCCACCTGTGGTTGGGTACTCAGGCTTAAGTTACCCACCAGTAACGTAACCTGAAATATACTCGCCAGTAGCCATAGTGCAAGCTGATGTGAGCTACGTCCTTTAAGCGGGTAACCAACCGGTTGGTCTCTGGCTCGCATTGGGGCCGTTAGTGGCCGATCTACCGAGGTGCGGGGCGGCGAGTAGGGTTCTGGGCGACCAGACCAGACGAGGCGAATGAGTCCCGGTGAATCCCCACATGAGTTCCGCGAGCAACTTGACCCCGTTGACCCCGTCGTCGTTGCGGGAGGCCTTCGGGCATTTCCCGTCCGGAGTGGTGGCGGTGGCGGCCGAGATCGATGGCGTTCGGGTCGGCCTGGCGGCCAGCACCTTCGTGCCGGTCTCGCTGGAGCCGCCGTTGGTGTCCTTCTGTGTGCAGAACACCTCGACGACATGGCCAAAGCTCAAGGACTCGCCCCGGCTGGGCATCAGTGTGCTCGGCGAATCGCACGACGTCGCGGCGCGCACCCTGGCCGCTAAGACCGGTGATCGGTTCGCCGGACTAGAGACCGTGACCAACGACGGCGCGGTGTTCATCAAGGGCACCGGCGTATGGCTGGGCAGCTCGATCGAACAGCTGGTGCCCGCCGGGGACCACACCATCGTGGTGCTGCGGGTCTGCGAATTGACCGTCGATCCGGAGGTCGCACCGATCGTATTCCACCGCAGCGGTTTTCGCCGGCTCGGAGGCTAAGGCCCGAGCCGCTGCGAGCGTGCCGGGGGTGCGATGACCCCGCCGATGTGTTGCTATGGGCAGATGGCGCCCGTGCGTAGCGACCCCGTGCAGTTGAGGACCATCGCCGAGACACTGGTGGCCGAAGCCGCCGCCTTCGTCCGGCGTCGACGCGCTGAGGTGTTCGGCGCCGAAGGGGTCGAGTCATCCTCCGGCCTGATCCAGACGAAAAGCAGTCCGACCGATCCGGTGACCGTGGTCGACACCGAGACCGAGAGCTTCATCCGAGGTCGACTGAGCCGGCTGCGGCCCGGTGATGCGGTGCTGGGCGAGGAAGGCGGAGGGTCCGGCGACGCCTCCGGTGCTGAACCGGGTGTCGTCACCTGGGTAGTCGACCCGATCGACGGCACGGTGAACTTCATGTACGACGTCCCGGCCTACGCGGTTTCGGTGGCAGCGCAGATCGGCGGGGTCTCGGTGGCCGGCGCGGTCGCCGACGTCGTCGGTGACCGAATCTATTCTGCCGGGGCCGGATTGGGTGCCCGAGTAACCGACCGGCAGGGAACCGCCGGTCTGCGCTGCACCGATGTCAGTGAGCTGTCGCTGGCGCTGCTGGGCACCGGGTTCGGCTATTCGCCCCGGCGCCGGGCCACCCAGGCGGCGTTGCTTGCCCGGCTGCTACCGGAAGTGCGCGATGTCCGCCGGATCGGATCGGCCGCGCTGGATTTGTGCATGGTCGCTGCCGGGCGGCTGGACGCCTACTACGAGCATGGGATCAAGCCGTGGGACTACGCCGCCGGAGCGCTGATCGCGGTCGAGGCCGGGGCGCGGGTGGTGCTGCCCGGCCCGGAGATCGACGGCGGCGAGGTGTGCGTCGCCGCAGCACCCGGCGTCGCCGATGCCTTGATCGCAATGCTGCAGCGTGAAGGTGGCTGGGCCGCTATTCCGCAGTAGCCGGGTCGTGCGAGGATTCTTGTGAGCGAGTTCACTTCGCGGCCGGTTTATTGCCTATCACCTGTTGACCACCGTTCAGCCGCGTCGGTAGAACGGGACGTGCAGAAGCGCTGAAGCTTCCGCGGCCGGATCGGCGCGGCAATCGCCAGATGGATGAAATCTGGCTATTAGCAGCTGGTTTCCCGGCTGATTGACACGTAACTAGTGATGGCAACGTAACGGAGCGTGTAGGTCGAAGATATGACGATTTCATTCGAGTTGGAATCCGCCGCAGCTACTTCCATGTCGATTCCCCAGGTGGCCCTCAATGACGAGGTGGCCATGCCCGTGCTGGGTCTGGGAGTCGCCAAACTGTCCGACGAGCAGACTGAGGCATCGGTGCTGGCAGCCCTGGAAAGCGGTTGCCGGCTCATCGACACCGCCGCGTCCTACGGCAACGAAGCGGTGGTGGGACGGGCGATCGAGGCTTCGGGTGTGCCGCGTTCGGAGTTGTTTGTCAGCACCAAGCTGGGCACCTCAAATCAGGGCTACTCGGCTGCCAAACTGGCCTGCGAACGCAGCCTGGAACAGCTCGGGCTGGACTACATCGACATGTACCTCATCCATTGGCCGGCGCCGCAACTGGGCAAATACGTCGAGAGTTTCCAAGCGATGATCGAGGCCCGTGACGCCGGCATGGTGCAGTCGGTCGGGGTATGCAACTTCACCGAGGAACACCTGACCGAGGTGATCGACGAGACCGGTGTGACTCCGGCGATCAACCAGATCGAACTACATCCCCGGCTCAACCAGGCCGAACTCCGTGACGTCAATGCCAACCGGGACATCGTCACCCAGTCCTACAGCCCGCTGGGCGTGGGACGGCTGCTCGATGACCCCGCGGTGACGGCACTGGCGAGCGCCCACGGGCGAACACCGGCGCAGATCTTGATCCGGTGGAATCTGCAGTGTGGCAACGCGGTGATCTCACGATCCGGGAATCCGGAGCGGGTTGCGGCGAACCTGGACGTGTTCGAGTTCGAGTTGTCCGAGGCCGACATGGCGACCCTGGACAGCCTGCATGACGGCACCCGGGTGTTGCACGACCCGATGACGTTCTTGGGAACCTAGCGTCAGTCGGCCTTGCGGCGGAAGATCTTTCGGCCGAGCCAGACGACCGGGTCGTAGCGGTTCCCGACCACACGTTCTTTCATCGGGATGATGGCGTTGTCGGTGATCGTGATGTGCTCCGGACAGACTTCGGTGCAGCACTTGGTGATGTTGCACAGTCCGAGACCGGCGTCGTCCTGGGCGAAGTCACGCCGGTCGGCGGCGTCCAGTGGGTGCATGTCCAACTCCGCGAGCCGGATGAACATCCGCGGCCCGGAGAACCGTGGCTTGTTCTCCTCGTGGTCCCGAATGACGTGGCAGACGTTCTGGCACAGGAAGCATTCGATGCACTTGCGGAACTCCTGGGAGCGCTCCACATCGACCTGCTGCATCCGATACTCGCCGGGCTTGAGATCCGCCGGCGGCTTGAAAGCCGGCATCTCGCGGGCCTTCTCGTAATTGAACGAGACATCGGTGACCAGGTCGCGAACCACCGGGAAGGTCCGCACCGGGGTCACGGTGATCGTTTCGGCCGGGTCGAACATCGACATCCGCGTCATACACATCAGGCGCGGGAATCCGTTGATCTCCGCCGAACACGATCCGCACTTGCCGGCCTTGCAGTTCCAGCGCACCGCCAGATCCGGGGTCTGGGTGGCCTGCAGGCGATGGATGACGTCGAGCACCACCTCGCCCTCGTTGACCTCGACCTCGAAGTCTTCAAGTCCACCGCCGTCAACGTCACCACGCCAGACTCGCAGGTGGGCGTTGTGTGTCATTACGCTCTCCGTCCCGGATGTTGCGCCAGCTCTTGGTCGGTGTAGTACTTCTCCAGTTCGGAGAGCTCGAACAGCTCCAGCAGGTCCTCGCGCATCCCGGTCTGAGGCTCCGGGGTGATCGTGATGTCGGGAACCGCGCTACTATCCGCGACTCGGCAGACCAGCAGGGTCTTGCGCCAATTGGCATCCATCCCCGGGTGGTCGTCGCGGGTGTGCCCGCCTCGGCTCTCGGTGCGCTGCAGCGCGGCTTTGGCCACGCATTCGCTGACCAGCAGCATGTTGCGCAGGTCGACGGCCAGATGCCATCCCGGGTTGTAGTGCCGGCCGCCCTCGACGGTGACCGCCGCGAACCGGGCCTTGAATTCCTCGAGGCGCACCAGGGCCTGCTCCAGCTCGCCCGCATTGCGGATGATGCCGACCAGGTCGTTCATCGACTGTTGCAGCTCGGAGTGCAAGGTGTAGGGGTTCTCCGGTGTGCGGCCGCCGGCCGGACCGTTAAAGGGCGCCAGTGCCAGCTCGGCTGCGGCCTCCAGCGCTGCCGGTGTCACCGCGGGTCGAGCGTTCAGCCCCTGCACGTACTGCGCCGCGCCCAAACCGGCGCGACGACCGAACACCAGCAGGTCCGACAAGGAGTTGCCGCCCAGTCGGTTGGAACCGTGCATCCCGCCGGAGCATTCGCCAGCGGCGAACAGCCCGGGTACCGCTGCCGCGCCGGTGTCCGGGTCGACTTCGATGCCACCCATCACGTAGTGGCAGGTGGGGCCGACTTCCATTGCGTCCTTGGTGATGTCGACCTCGGCGAGCTGCATGAACTGGTGGTACATCGACGGCAGCCGGCGCTTGATCTCCTCGGGCGTCAGCCGAGAGGCGATGTCGAGGAACACCCCGCCGTGCGGCGACCCGCGTCCGGCCTTGACCTCGGAGTTGATGGCGCGGGCCACCTCGTCACGGGGCAGCAGATCCGGGGTGCGGCGGGCCGAGTCGTTGTCCTTGAGCCATTGATCGGCCTCTTGCTCGGTCTCGGCGTACTGACCCTTGAACACCGGCGGGATGTAGTCGAACATGAACCGGGTTCCGTCGGAGTTCTTGAGCACTCCGCCGTCGCCGCGGACGCCCTCGGTGACCAGGATCCCCTTCACGCTGGGCGGCCACACCATCCCGGTCGGGTGGAACTGGACGAACTCCATGTTAATCAGCGTCGCGCCGGCTCGCAGCGCCAGCGCGTGGCCGTCGCCGGTGTACTCCCAGGAGTTCGACGTCACCTTGAACGACTTGCCGATGCCGCCGGTGGCCAGCACCACGGCCGGCGCTTCGAACAACACGAAGTTGCCGCTTTCACGCCAGTAGCCGAACGCGCCCGAAATAGCCCCGGTCGCTTCGTCTTTGAGCAGTTCGGTGATGGTGCACTCGTGGAAGATCTTGATCCGGGCCTCGTAGTCACCGAACTCGGCATAGTCGTCCTGCTGCAGCGAGACCACCTTCTGTTGCATGGTGCGGATCAGCTCCAGGCCGGTGCGGTCACCGACGTGGGCCAGCCGCGGATAGGTGTGACCGCCGAAGTTGCGCTGGTTGATCCTTCCGTCGGGGGTGCGGTCGAACAGCGCACCGTAAGTCTCCAGCTCCCAGACCCGTTCGGGTGCTTCCCGGGCGTGCAACTCGGCCATCCGCCAGTTGTTGAGGAACTTCCCGCCGCGCATGGTGTCGCGGAAGTGCACCTGCCAATTGTCCTTGGAGTTGACGTTGCCCATTGACGCCGCACAACCCCCCTCGGCCATCACGGTGTGCGCCTTGCCGAACAGCGACTTACACACCACCGCAACGCTCAGGCCCTGCTCGCGGGCTTCGATCACCGCGCGCAGGCCAGCGCCCCCGGCACCGATCACGACCACGTCGTAGGAGTGCCGCTGCACTTCAACCATGAATTCTCGCTAACCCTTCGTGTGATCGCGGCACTTAGCCGACGAACCGGAAATCGGTGATGACGCCGCTGGACACCAGGGCGATGTAGAGGTCGGTGAACGCCAGCGTGCCCAGGGTGATCCAGGCGAACTGCTGGTGGCGGCCGTTGAACCAGCTGATCTTCGTCCAGAACCAGTAGCGGACCGGGTGTTTGGAGAAGTGGTTGAGGCGACCGCCGAAGACGTGCCGGCAGGAGTGGCAGCCGCCGGTATAGGCCCAGAGCATCGCCACGTTCGCGAACAGCACGAGGTTGCCCACGCCCAACCCGAACCCGCCAGGCCCGTCGTCGGAGTGCAGCGCGGCGAACGCGTCATAGGTATTGAGCGCGGCGAGCGCGAACGCGGCATAGAAGAAGTAGCGGTGGCTGTTCTGCAGGATCAGCGGGAAGCGGGTCTCGCCGGTGTAGTGGGCGCGGGGTTCAGGGACCGCGCAGGCCGTCGGCGACTGCCAGAAGGCACGGTAGTAGGCCTTCCGGTAGTAGTAGCAGGTGAGCCGGAAACACAGCAGGAAGGGCAATACCAATGCCCCCAAGGGAATCCACCGAGGGAACTCCGGTAACCAGACGCCCAGGTGGCTTGAGCCGGGCACGCATGACGCGCTGATGCACGGCGAGTAGAACGGCGTCAGGTAGTGGTACTTGTCAACCCAGTAGGCGCTGCCCCAGAACGATCGGATGGTCGCGTAGATGATGAACGCGTCCAGTCCGAGGTTCACCCGTAGCGGCGACAGCCACCAGCGGTCGGTGCGCAGCGTGCGATTCGCGATCCGTGCGCGAGTCGCCGAGAAGACGCCGGGACGGTTCACGGCGGGTGCGCTCATTCTGGTGGGGTTCCCTTCGGCTCAGTTCGTCGGAGGGCGCCCCTTGGCCGCAAGCAGCACCCGGTGTTGGGTCAGTACCTGCCTTGGCCGCCGACGCCTTCGTCGTCGACGTCGCGCCAGAATTCGCTGTCGTATTCGGTGTCAGGGATGGTGATCTTCTCGTGCGACCGCTCGGCCGCCCAGCGCTCCAAGTCCATTTCTCCGGCGTCGGATTCGAGGAGTTGAACGTCGGTGAGGATGCGCTCGGCGTCCAGTTCGATGCGGCGCATTCCAGGGATGTCGCCGAAGCGCGTCTTCAGCCCCAGCACGCAACGCCGCAGGTCACCAATCAGGGTGTGCAGTTCGGCGAGTTCGGTAGTGCTCGACACCAGACCTCCTCGGGTGGTACGGATCACAGTACGTTCACCCGATGCTAATCACATGAGGAACGGAACGTGAGACAGATCACGTTGTGCGCATGACGTGTTGGACGCCGAAAACCCCCACACACGGGCGTGTGCAGGGGTTTTCGGGTCGGACGGTGTCTAGGCGGCTTACTTGGTGATGGCGATGGACTGCGGCTGAGTGCCCGCGTACACGCCCGCTACCCGGACCGTGAGTACGCCGGCGTCATACGTCGCCGTCACGGCTTCGCCGGTGACGTGTGCCGGAACCGCGAACGAGCGGCGGAACGCGCCGTAGCGCACCTCGCGCAGTGTCCGGTTGGTGTCGGCGTCGGTCTCGGCGTGCTCATCGCGGCGTTCGCCGCGCACCACCAGGTGACCGCTGTCGAGTTCGACCGTCACGTCCTTGTCGACGTCGATGCCCGGCAGTTCGAGCTTCACCACCGCGTCGTCGCCGTCCTTGGTGATCTCAGCGGCCGGCCGGAATCCGGTCGCGGCGGGCGCCCGCCAGTCGCTGGCCGTGGCCGGGCTGAAAAAGTCGCGGACCCAACGGTCGGTGTCGAAGGCGGGGCTGAAGGGGTGGCTTGAATGGGCCTTGAATGGACGCTGCCACAGAGTCAGGGTGCTCATGGATGTCTCCTTGTGGTGATTGCTGCGTGCCGGTCTGGTGCCGGTCCGTCACCCGGTAGAACTTGAGTCGACTGCGCTAAAGTTCCGTGTTCGCCGTGGGTGAACGAGCACTTCAGAAGGGGCGGTGGTGAGGGGTCTCACAGTCGCGTGAGCAGACCGTCACACGCTTGTAACGTATGGCGATATTCCGGCAATATCGGCTTCATAGCCTCTTTTTCATGACCACGATCGAGACCCCCCGCGCCGTGAAAGACCTTGTCGTGGTCGGACACGGCATGGTGGGGCATCGCTTCGTGGAGGCTCTGCGCAGCCGGTCCGGCGGCGGAAACTGGCGGGTCACAGTGCTCGCCGAGGAGTCCGACCCCGCCTACGACCGCGTCGGGTTGACCTCCTACACCGACGGGTGGGACCGGTCCCGGCTGGCGCTGCCGGGCAACGACTACGCCGACGACGAGCAGGTGCGGCTGCTGCTGAGCACCCGGGTCGAGAAGGTCGACCTGGCCGACAAATCTGTGCTCGCCGTGGATGGACAGCGTTACGGCTACGACACCCTGGTGCTGGCGACCGGCTCGCGCGCGTTCGTCCCCCCGGTGCCGGGCCACGATCTGCCCGGCTGCCACGTCTACCGGACCCTGGATGATCTGGACGGAATCCGGGCCGACATCGAGTGCATGCTCGAAGCCGGTAACACCCGAGCGGGAGTGGTGATCGGCGGCGGGCTGCTGGGGTTGGAGGCCGCCAACGCGCTGCGCGCGTCGGGGATCGAACCGCACATCGTCGAGATGGCGCCGCGGCTGATGCCGCAACAGCTCGACGACGCCGGCGGTGTCCTGCTGAGCCGGATGATCTCGGACCTGGGCATCGCGGTCCACGTCGGCGTGGGTACCGAGTCCATCGAGCAACTGACCCACCAATACGGTTCACCGACCCTGCGGGTAAAACTCTCCGACGGCAACGCGATTGAGGCCGGACTGGTGATCTTCGCCGCGGGGGTGCGCCCGCGCGACGAACTGGCTCGTGAGGCCGGCCTGGCGATCGCCGAGCGTGGCGGTGTGTTGACCGATTTATGCTGTCGGACCAGTGATTCCGACGTGTACGCGATCGGCGAGGTGGCCGCCATCGAGGGTGTCTGCTACGGATTGGTCGGGCCCGGCTATACCAGCGCCGAGGTGGTCGCCGACCGCCTGCTCGAGGGTGTGGCCGAATTCGGCGAGGCGGACATGTCCACCAAGCTCAAGCTGCTCGGTGTCGACGTGGCCAGCTTCGGCGACGCGATGGGGGCGACCGAGAACTCGCTGTCGGTCGTCATCAACGATCCGGTGAAGCGGACCTACGCCAAGCTGGTGCTCTCCGACGACGCCAAGACCCTGCTCGGCGGGATCCTGGTCGGCGACGCCTCCTCCTACGGTGTGCTGCGTCCGATGGTCGGCGCCGAGCTGCCTGGCGATCCCTTGGACCTGATCGCTCCGGCCGGCTCCGGCGACAACAAGAGCGCACTGGGAATCAGCGCGTTGCCTGGGGCGGCGCAGATCTGCTCCTGCAACAACGTCAGCAAAGACCAGCTGTGCGACGCGATCGCCGGCGGCTGCCACGACGTGCAGAGCCTGAAGGACTGCACCAAGGCGGGAACCTCGTGTGGATCCTGCATTCCGCTGCTCAAGGAGTTGCTGGTCGCCGAGGGCGTCGAGCAGTCCAAGGCGCTGTGCGAACACTTCGTCCAGTCGCGCGCGGAGCTGTTCGAGATCGTCCAGGTCACCGGGATTCGCACCTTCTCCGAACTGCTGGAGCGGTTCGGCACGGGCCACGGCTGTGACATCTGCAAGCCCACCGTCGCCTCCATCTTGGCGTCCACTGGATCCGACCACATCCTTGAGGGCGAACAGGCGGCCCTGCAGGACACCAATGACCACTTCCTGGCCAACATTCAGCGCAACGGCAGCTACTCCGTGGTTCCGCGGGTGCCCGGCGGCGAGATCAAGCCCGAGCACCTGATCCTGATCGGCCAGATCGCCCAGGAATTCGGCCTTTACACCAAGATCACCGGCGGGCAGCGCATCGACATGTTCGGTGCACGGGTGGATCAGCTACCCGCGATCTGGCGCAAGCTGGTGGACGCCGGCATGGAATCCGGTCAGGCGTATGGCAAGTCGTTGCGGACCGTCAAGAGCTGTGTGGGCAGCGACTGGTGCCGCTACGGGCAGCAGGACTCGGTGAAGATGGCCATCGATTTGGAGCTGCGCTACCGCGGCCTGCGCGCCCCGCACAAGATCAAGATGGGCGTCTCGGGCTGCGCGCGCGAATGTGCCGAGGCGCGCGCCAAAGACGTCGGTGTGATCGCGACCGAGATCGGTTGGAATCTTTACGTCGGCGGCAACGGCGGTATGTCGCCCAAGCACGCCCAGCTGCTCGCCAGTGACCTCGATACCGAGACCGTGTTCCGCTACATCGACCGGTTCCTGATGTTCTACATCCGCACCGCCGATCGGTTGCAGCGCACTGCGCCGTGGATCGAGGCGATGGACGGTGGACTCGACCACGTCCGCGAGGTCGTCTGCGACGACTCCCTCGGGTTGGCAGAGGAATTCGAGGCGGAGATGGCCCGCCACGTCGACAACTACACCGACGAGTGGAAGGGCGTCCTGGACGACCCGGAGAAGCTGTCGCGGTTCGTCTCGTTCGTCAACGCCCCCGACGCCGAAGACCCCACCGTCGCGTTCACCGTGCGCGACGGCCGCAAGATCCCGTTACCCGTCCCGGTCGTGCGCTCATCTAAGGAGGAATCATGAGCACCAGCAACATCGACACTTGGACCACCGCCTGCCGCTACGACAGTCTGATTCCCGGGCTCGGCGTGGGGGTGTTGCTTCCCAACGGTGAGCAAGCGGCACTGTTCCGGCTTGACGACGGCTCGGTGCGCGCGGTGTGCAACATCGACCCGTTCTTCCGGGCAGCGGTGATGTCCCGCGGGATCGTCGGCGACCGCGGCGGCCGGCTTTCGGTGATCTCCCCGCTGAAGAAGCAGGCGTTCGCCTTCGACGACGGCAGCTGCCTGGATGACCCGAGCGTGTCGGTGCGGGTGTACCCGACTCGGCTCACCGAGGACGGCTATGTGCAGGTCGGACAGGCTGTCGCGGAACGCGCCGTTGCCTAGTCGGTCCTAGCCGGCTTCCTGATCTACCTGGTCCACGGCCAGGCGGTACCCCCGCTTGACAACGGTGGCGACAATGTTCTTGTCGCCCAAGGTGGTTCGCAGCCTCAGTACCGCGGTTTCTACCGCGTGGGTGCTGGCGCCGTTGCCGGGCAGCGCTTCGAGCAGGGTCTGCCGCGAGACGACACGCCCGGGCTGGTGAGCCAGCGCCCGCAGGGTGGCCATACTTGAGGGCGACATCGGCTTGGCGACACCGTCGATTATCACGCAACTGCCACGGAGTTCGATGCGATGGCCGGCGGCCTGGACGGTGTGGGTGCGCAGCCGCGGCAGCTCGTCGATGATGTGACGAGCTAACGCCCCCAAGCGCATTCGCCGCGGCGACGAAGTCGGGACGTTCAGCAGTGTCAGGGGCCGGGCAGTCAAGGGGCCGACGCACATCGCGTGTACGTCGGACCGCAGAGCCAGAAGCAGCGCGTCGGAGATACCGAGGTCGGCCGCACGAGCGAGTGTCGCCATCACCGCGGCAGCGGAGGTGAAGCTGACCGCGTCGAACTGGCGCTGGGCGATCTGCGAGGTGAGCTGGTCGAATTCCCCGCCTGGGTGCGCCGGCCGCCACCGGTAGACGGGGATGGAAAGCACTTCGGCTCCCGCTCTGCGAAATTGGTCGAGCAGCTCGGGAGCGGGATCCCAGTCGCCGGTGGTGCCGTGCAGCTGTACCGCCATGCGAGCACCGGCAATATCGGACCTCAGATAATCGACCATCGCTTCTGACGACTCGGATTCGGGCGACCACTCCTCCGGCAGGCCCACGGTGCGCAACGCGCCGACTGCCTTCGGCCCCCGGGCCACGATGCGGGCGGTGGTCAAGGCTGCGATCAGCCGGTCGGCGATGCCCCACCCTTCGGCCGCAGCGATCCAGCCGCGAAAGCCCATGGCGGTCGTCACCACCAGGACATCGGGCGGTGTCTCGATCAATGCTTCGGTACGCCCGCGCAAGACGACGTCGTCGGTCAAGTCGATCATGGTGATAGCCGGCGCTGCGCAGACCGAGGCACCGTGGCGCCGCAGCAGGGTGCAGAGCTCGTCAGCGCGGCGCGCTGACGTCACCGCGACCCGATAACCGCTCAGCGAAGTGGACACCTTACGCCGGCGCCAACGCGGCCTGGGCGGATTGCGGGGCGAAGAACGGCCGACGTACGTACCTCAGCCAGGTCAGCGCTGCAGCTCCGACGTAGCCCACCAGGAAGATCCAGAACGCCGTGGTAGCCGAGCCGCTGGTGATATACGACTGGCGCAAGGCCAGATTGATTCCTACGCCACCCAACGCGCCGATTGCGCCGGCAAACCCGATCAGCGCCCCCGACATGGCCCGCGCCCAGTGCCGACGATCGCCCTCGTGCATACCCATTCGGTGACTGCGCGCCTCGAAGACCGATGGAATCATCTTGTACACCGAGCCATTGCCGATTCCGGACACGATGAACAGCGCCACGAAGCCGATGACGTAGCCGACCATGGCGGCGCCGGACGTGGGGCCGATGCGACTGCTGTCCAGGGAGCTCACGGCGACGAGCAATCCCGAGGCTGCGAACAAGCCACCGAAGGCAGCCAGCGTGACGCGGCTGCCGCCGAGTCGATCGGCGAGGCGCCCGCCGAAGATCCGCGATATCGACCCCAAAAGCGGTCCCAGAAATGCTATTTGGGCAGCGTGCAACGAGGCCTGAGCGGGACTCTGGCCGCCGCCCACGAAGCTGATCTGCAGCACCTGGCCGAAGGCGAACGAGAACCCGATGAAGGAACCGAACGTGCCGATGTAGAGCAGTGCGACGATCCACGTGTCGAGTTCGGGAAGGATCGCACGCATGGCCGTCAGGTCTGCCCGTTGGCCGTCGAGATTGTCCATGAAAAGCGCTGCGCCGATCGCGGCAACCGCGAGGACCACCAGATAGATCGCGCACACCCAATACGGCTGGCGGTTACCTACGGTGGCCAGCACCGCCAACCCGACCAGTTGGACCAGCGGAACGCCCAGGTTGCCGCCTCCGGCATTGACCGCCAGCGCCCAGCCCTTGAGTCGATGTGGGTAGAAGGCATTCACGTTGGTCATCGAGGCGGCAAAGTTGCCCCCGCCCAGGCCGGTCAGGGCCGCGCAGAGCAGGTAAGGCCAGAGCGGCAGCCCCGGGTTGGCCAGCAGGCCCATCATCCCGATGGTCGGGATCAACAGCACCAGCGCGGAGAAGATCGTCCAGTTGCGCCCGCCGAAGGCCGCGGTGGCCAGCGAGTACGGTATGCGCAGCAGGCCGCCGGCAAGGGTGGCGGTGGCTGCCAGCAGGAACTTGTCGCCGGCGCTGAAGCCGTACACCGACTCGGGCATGAACAACACCATGACCGACCAGATCGACCAGATCGAAAAACCGGCGTGCTCAGCAACTGTCGACCAGATCAGGTTGCGCCGCGCAATCTTGTCGTTGCCGGCCTTCCAGGCCACGGTGTCTTCGGGATCCCACTGGGTAATCAGGTGTGAGCGAGCCATGTGGTCACGGTAGAAATCTTTCGTTACCGCAATGCTGCACGAGATGACTCAGCCGTGAACTTCTCCTCACGGCGCTGAAGGCCGGGTGTGAGGCGCAGCGGGGTCGGGGAGGGTTGGGAGGCAGCGCGGGTCGCCGATCAACACGGTGGGGACAGAAAGGAATTCACGATGCCCGCGTCGGCCGGAGGGCTTGCACGGACGCGGATTGTTGCCGAAAAAGCGTTATCGCACCGGAATCCGCGTGTGGGCGGTGATGAACCGGTCGGCGACGACTCGCGCGATCCCGGGATGCGTGCCCAGTGGCTCGGTCACCATGTCCGCTCCGGCATCGCGCAGGCGCCGCTGGAAAAGGCCGTCGGCCAACAAGTACGACGCGATCACGACGCGTGAAGCGCCTTGGCTGCGCAGGTCGGCGACAGCCTCGGGAACGCTGGGCCCGCCGATTGCGGCGAAAGCCACTGTGACGGGCGTTCCGATCATGCCGGACACCATCTGCGCTGCGTGCTTGAGGTCGTTCTGCGCGACCGGGTCTGAGGAGCCGGCCGCGGCGAGAACCACCGAGTCGCCGGGGCGCCAGCCCGATTCGGTCAGCCGAGCAGCGACCACCGCGGCGACACGAGCGTCGGGCCCCAGTGCCGGAGTGATCGTGACGTCGGGGTGACCGCTGGTGGCAACCTGCGTGGGAACATCGACGCCGACGTGGTAGCCGCGGGCGAGGAAGGCGGGGACGAGGATGGCCGGGCAGCCGTTTTCGGCTTCAGCGGCAAGGATCTCGGCCGGGCTGGGTCCCAGTACGTCGACGAACGCCACTCTGACCGGTTGTGCCAGCAGGGTGCTGACCCGTTCGGCGAGTTCGCCGATCATGACGACCCCGTCGGGCTGACGGGTGCCGTGCGCGACCAGGACGGGGATCATGCTGCGCCCTGCTCACCGTCGACGGCGAGACGGTACCCGCGCTTGACCACCGTGGCGACGATCTGGCTGTCGCCCAGCGCTGTTCGCAGTCGAAGCACGGCAGACTCGACGGCGTGCGTGCTGTTGCCGCGTCCCGGGAGTGCACGCAGCAGAGCGTCCCGGGCGACGACGTTGCCCGGACGGTGCGCCAGGACACGCAGGGCGGCCAGACCGGCTGGAGAGACCGGCTTGACCATCCCATCCACGAGGACCCGGCTCTCCTCGATCTCGATACGGTGACCGGCGGCGTAGACGGCGGTACTCATGTATAAGATTTAGCCTCAGTCGATTTCATCTGTGTTACCGCGCGATTTCGGAACCGTTGCCCTATATGGCCCCGTGTTCCAGGTCACGCCGAGACCTTCTGGGTGTCGACCGGAACCCGGGCACCGCGGGTGCCTCGCGGCCGGCGGACATACATCACCCAGGTCAAACCCGCAACGGCGCAGTATGACGCCAGAAATACCCAGAACGCGGGCGTCTCTGACCCGGAGCTGGCGTAGGCCTGACGCAGGATCAGGTTGATGGCGACGCCGCCGAGGGCGCCGACCGCGGTGGCGAACCCGATCAAGGCGCCGGAATGCGAGCGCGCCCAATGCCGGCGCTCGGCCTCGTCGGCGTCGAGCGAGCGACTGCGGGCCTCGAAGATCGACGGGATCATCTTCAACACCGATCCGTTGCCCATCCCGGCAAGGATGAACAGCGCCATGAATGCGGCGATGTAGACCGCGATGGTCGATGTGGTTGCGCGGGTGGTGTGGTCGTCGATGGTGCTGGTCGCGACCAGCACGGCGGACGCCAGGATCATGCCGAGGAACACCACCAGGGTGACGCGGCCCCCGCCGCGGCGGTCGGCCACCCGGCCACCGTAGATCCGTGCCAAGGCGCCCAACAGTGGGCCCAGGAACGCGATTCGCGCGGCATAGAGCGCCGCCTCGGCGGGGCTGTGGCCGGCCTTTTCGAAAGTAACGTGCAGCACTTGCGCGAACGCGAATGCGAAGCCGATGAACGAGCCGAACGCTGCGCAGTACAGCGCCGAGATGATCCAGCTGTCCGGGACCGACAGGATCGACCGAATGCTGCCCACCTCTTCCATGCCGTGGTCGAGGTTGTCCATCCACAGCGCCGCGCAGGTGCCCACCACGGCGAGCAGCACTAGGTACACCGAGCAAACCAATTCGGGCTTGGTGTTGCCGACCGTGGCCAGAACCAGGAGGCCGACGAGCTGGATGGCTGCCACCCCGAGATTGCCGATACCGCCGCACAGTCCGAGGGCGACGCCCTTGAGGCGCTGGGGGTAGAAGGCGTCGACGTTGGCCAGCGAGGCGGCGTAGTTGCCGCCGCCCAGGCCGGTCAGCGCAGCGCACACCAGATACATCCACAGTGGTTGACCGGGATTGACGAGCAGCAGCAGTGTCCCGACGGTCGGGATCAGCAAGATCAGCGAGGAGGCCACCGCCCAGTCGCGGCCGCCGAATTTCGCGGTCGCCCGAACGTAGGGCACGCGGACGCATCCGCCGACCAGAGTCGCGACCGCGGCCAGCAGCAGCTTGTCGCCGGCCTTGATGCCGTAGACCGGCTCGGGCATGAACAGCACCACCACCGACCACAGCGACCAGATGGAGAATGCGACATGCGTACTGGCGGTGGACCAGATCAGATTGCGGCGTGCGATGGCGGCATTGCCGGCCTCCCAGGCTGCGCTGTCCTCAGGATCGAAATTGGTGATGTGGCCGTTCGTCATGCGATCTCCTCGGGCTCTGGGCCACCGCTGCGCGCAGAATCTCGCATCACGATGGACGGTGTGCGAACCTACCGACCCGATCTGGCAAGTGGCAGAGCAGAACCTGAAAATGCGGTGGGCTCACCGACTGTGAGTGGCCCACATCACGTATTAGCCGCGCGCACAGGGCATTTCGCCTGGTTGATCGACCGAGTGGAGAAGCGTTGCGTTCGGTTAGAACCTTCTGTCAGCTCACTGGAAGCCAGAGGTTGACGGCCTTCGCGATCTGCAGATACAGCGGTATCCCAATGGTCACGTTGTAGGAGAACGTCAGGCCCAGAGATGCGGCCAGCGGAACCGTCGGACTGGCCTCGGGAATCGCCATTCGCTGCACCGCCGGCACGGCGATGTAGGAGGCGGCGCCGCACAGTACGGCGAAGAGCACGTAGCTGCCGGGCTCGAAATGGGTGCCGGTGATTTGCGAGTAGGTGTGGATGATGAAGATTCCGGCTATCGCAAAGAGGTTGGGCGCCAACAACCCAAAGGCGATCAGGCCGCGTCCTGCCGACCGCAGGTCCTTGAGCTTGCGGGAGGCTGTCATCCCCATTTCGAGCAGGAAAAGGCACAGCATTCCCTGGAATGCGGTGACGAAGACGTGGTCACCGTCTTCGATGACCGAGGCGCCCTGCAGGCGGCCGACGAAGCCGATGAGGATCCCGCCGAACAGTAGGTAGAGCCCCGGGTTGAGCAGCACCTCTCGCATCAGCGCTCCGCTGGGCGGTGCCGAGGAGGTAGTCGACGTCGCAGCGCTCGACTGGACGTGCTCCTGCCTTTCCAGTGCGAGGTCGATCTCGTCTTGGATGCCCTGGTCGTGCCCCGTCGTGGCGTGCGCTCCGTTCACCCGGGCGGCGGCGACGAGTTGCCGGCGGGCCTTCCTGTTGTAACCGGGCTCGTCGGGCATGTTGCCCTTCGCGTCCATCCCGCGTGCCCGCAACCGTGACACCAGGGCCAGGGCCACGATGCAGCCCGGAATCTCCATGACGGCCAGCATCACCGGCATGTAGGCGTCGAACGCGATGTCCAGTGTGGCGAGCACGCCAAGGCAGGTGGCGAAAGTGCCGGCGGAGTCCGATCCGTAATACCCGGCGACGGTGGCCCGGTCGACGCGTCTCATCTTGGTCATCCGGGTCAGCAACCAGTAGGCGACGAATCCGATGATCAAGTTGGTGGCGAAGCCCAGCACGATGAAGCCGAGGACGCCACCGATGCTCGATGAGTCGATGGTCGCGAGCTCTTCACCGCCGTGCCAGCCGATGGCCAGCAGCAAATACAACGTCAAGCCTTGATACAGGACGTAGGGGAACTCGAACTTGATCTTCAGCAGGGGGATGAGGAAGCCCATGTAGAAGAAAAGCAACAGTGGCTTGAACAAGTTGTGGGTGAAGTTGTGCCAGAACTCGTACAGCATGAGGGTGCGTCTTTCGAGAGGGGGGCCGTGCAGGGCCGGGGCAAGCCGTGACGGTCACACCATAAGGCCACTTTCGTGGGGAGTCGCCCCGAAGTCAGGCCCCCGCGACGATTGGCAGCAGAGTGGCAGGGAGCCGCAAAATTCGGCCCTGCGCCCGAACCGTCTCCGTGTAGGACTCGGGGGGCGGACACGGCCGGCGCACCCGGTATGTCCAGGTCAAAGCCCCGAATACTTTCCAGTCGGCGGCGAACGGACGCAATAGCGGCATCGCCGCGCCGGTTGGCCTGTGAGGGTGACGCAATATTAAGTTAACAATCAATCTTGGCGCCGCTTGAATCGCACGGCTGATTCTTATGAACACTGCAGGGATTGTGAGCCGCCTCACTGAGGTCCCGATCGGCTACCGGGCATACACCGACTGTCCACGGTCCGTTAACCGTGTGGTTACCAGACGTGACCGTCTCGCCAGTCGCATGTCAGCTCGGCGGTGACGTCTAGGTCGGTACCCACCGGCATGACGAACACGGTTCCGTCCGCCTCGGGGGTGCGCACCGGACCGGTCGGCGCTAAGACAGCCGTGGGTCCACGCCACAGCAACCATCCCCGCGCGGTGTAGAGCCGGCGGCTGATACTTGGCGACCTGAGCGCCCCGAGTTCGAACGCGCCGCGGATCACCTGTTCGCATGCCTCGAGTACCGCGGTGCCCAGGCCACGCTCCCGGTGATCGGCCTGGACGGTGACGGCCTCTATATAGCCGCACCGCAGAGATCTGCCGCGATAGAGCAGTTGACGCCGGATCACCGAGCCGTGGGCGATAAGGACGCCGTGGTGCCAGATCAATGCGTGCATGCCACCGAGCGCGTGCTGCCAATCGGCGTCGGAAAGTGTGCCGCCGGAGGCTTCGGTGACCAGCCGATGGGCGCCGCGGCGGGTCTCATCGTCCAGATCGCTGGTGTGGATCAGGCGGGCGGTATGAACCTGGCCGGGCACCCGACGGGCCTACCAGGCCGAGCGCGACGCGGGGTGCTGGCGGGGCCGAGACCAGTGCATTCGTACGGTCTGCCCGGGCTGAACCTGGGCCAACGTGTCGATGTCCTCGTCGACCACCACCCCGACCACCGGGTAGGCGCCGGTCACCGGATGGTCGGGACCCAGGATTATCGGAAAGCCGTTCGGCAGGATCTGGATTGCGCCCCGGTCGGCTCCTTCGGCGGGCAATTGCCGTTCCGGCCAACGGTATTCCAGTGGCATTCCCACCAGGCGCATGCCGACGCGGTCGCTGTGGTTACTCACCAGCCAATTGGTGCGCACCATGATGTCGGGGTCGACGAACCAGTCGTCGCGTGGACCGGGTGTCACCCGCAACTCGATCACGTCGTCGGGGATGGTTGCCACCGGCGCCTGGTCGATCTCGGGGAAGTGGCCGGTCCGTTCGCCGATCTGCAGCACGTCGCCGTCACGCAGCGGGGCGGGGCCGATCTCGCCCATCACGTCGTAACTGCGGGAACCCAGCACCGGGGTGACATCGATGCCGCCCCGCACGGCCAGATAGCTGCGCAGGCCGGAGCGCGGCCTGCCCAAGGAGACCACCTGGCCGTCGCGGACATGCGCAATGCTGTTGGTGCCGAAGCTGACTCCGTTGACATTCGGGTCGGTGTCGGCGCCGGTGACCGCGATGTCGACGTCTCCGCCGTGGACTCGCACGGACAATCCGCCGAAGGCCACCTCGATGGTGGCTCGATCGTCGGGATTGGCCAGCAGCCGGTTGGCCAGCTTGTGTGAGCGGCGGTCGGCGGCGCCGGACGGACTGACTCCGAGGTGACCCATCCCCGCCCGGCCCAGATCTTCGATCAGGGCCAGCGGGCCGGTGTGCAGAACTTCCAGGGTGGTTGTCATGGCGGTCACGCAGCCCGGAATCGCACCGACAGGCCCGGAGTCAACAGCGCCGGGTCGGGACGGTCCAGGTCCCACAATCGGGCGTCGGTATGGCCGATCACCTGCCAACCGCCCGGCCACTGCCGCGGATAGATGCCGCTGAACTGGCCGGCCAGCGCCACCGAGCCGGCCGGAACCGGACGCAGCTCGGCGCGGCGGGGCACCCGCAGCCGGGGGTCGCCGCCGAGCAGGTAGGCGAAGCCCGGAGTGGAACCGCCGAACCCCACCAACCAGGGCGTTGCGGTGTGGGCATTGATGACCTGGGCGACGCTCAAGCCGGTGTGTTCGGCCACCTCAGTCAGGTCTGGCCCGTCGTAGATGACGTCGACCACCACGTCTGCGGGCCCATCGCCGGCGCGCGTACGGACTGCGTCCGGGTCGACGGCCAGGGTCGTCAGGCGGCGCCGGACACCGGCCCGGTACCTGGGGGCGGCCAGTTTCACCAATACCGTGTGGGACGCCGGGACGATGTCGACAACGCCGGGCAGTGCGGCGGAATGCAGCGCCGCGGTCCATGCCAGCACGTCGGTGGTGGAGTCGAACTGCATCAGCAAGGCGCTGTCGCCGTAGTCGAGGACCACGTCGGTCTTGGTGAAATCCTGGAAATCCAATGCCACGCTCATGCCACGACCGTAGCCCCGAATGACGCCAAATAGTGACGTAGAACACAATTCTGCGGGGTATGCCAGAGGGGTCTTACTGAACGCGCAGAGTTGGCCCTAACCAGTGATCTTGGCGATCAGCGCGGGTAGCTGGCCGGCCACCAGCGGGTAGCTCAGCGGGGAGGCGAAGGCGATCGCGCCGGCCTGTTCCTTGGTGGTGAAGATGCTGCGTGATTCGAGCCCGGCGATGTCCGGATCGGCCAGCAGCGCGGTGCGCTCGTCGTCGCTCTCGGTGGTCCAGATCAGCACATCCGCGCCGCCGAGCGTGGATCCGATCCGCTCATGCTCGATCACCGTGGGCGCCTCGGCAACGGTCAACCCCATCTGGGTCAAAAACGCGGTTCGCCAGCCGGTGGCGGCGCTGACATTGCCCTGGTCCAGTCGGCCGGCCAGCAGCAGCACCTTCTTGCCCTTGAAGCCGGGGCGTGCGGCGGCGATGTCGGTGAACGCGCTGTCGACCCCGTCGATCAGCGACTGCATCTGCTGACCGCGATGTACCGCTTTGCCGATGGCGGCGGCCTGAACCTTCCAGGGCTCGAAGAAGGCGTCACCCCCCGACTGCGGCACGGTCGGCGCGATCGCCGACAGTTTCTGATAGGTGTCGGCATCCACCCCGGCATTTGTCGCGATGATCAGATCCGGCTTGAGGCCGGCGATCTGTGCGACCGCGATCCCGTTGTCCAGGTCCAGCACCACCGGTTTGGCATCCCCGAGCTGTCGCTGCGCCCAGGGCCACACCGCGAACGGCTGATCGCCGAACCAGTTCGTCACCGCGATCGGGACGACACCGAGTGCCAGCAGGTCGTCCTGACCGGTATAGCCGGCACACACCACCCGGCTGGGTGGCTCCGGGACAGTGGTCTCGCCGAAGATGTGGGCGATGGTGACCGGCCCGGGTGCGCCGTCGTGGGGGTGCTCCTCCGACGAGCAGGACGCCAGCAGCGCGGTGGCACCGGCCGCCCCGCAGAGGCCGAAGAAACCGCGCCGGCTCCACTGGTCTCGCATGGCGTGAGATTAACCCGCCCTCAGGCGGGCTCGCCATACCCGCCGCCACCGGGCGTCTCGATCACCAGCACGTCGCCGGGCCCGAGGTCGGTGGAATCGCAGCCGGCCAACTCGGTCACCGAGCCGTCCGCGCGTTCCACCCGGTTACGTCCCAAGCCGCCGGTGTGGCCACCGGCCATACCGTAGGGCGGAACTCGCCGGTGTCCGGTCAGCACACTGACGGTCATCGGCTCGCGGAACTCGATCCTGCGCACACCGCCGTCGCCGCCGTGCCAGCGTCCGGACCCGCCGCTGCCGTGCCGGATCGTGTACTCGCGCAACAACACCGGGAAACGCATCTCCAGTACCTCGGGGTCGGTGAGCCGCGAGTTGGTCATGTGGGTCTGCACCACCGACGCGCCGTCGAAACCTTCGCCTGCGCCCGACCCACAGCCGAGCGTCTCGTAGTACTGGTGGCCGGAGTTGCCGAACGTGACATTGTTCATCGTCCCGGAGCCTTCGGCCTGCACTCGCAGTGCGGCCAGCAGTGCACCGGTGATCGCCTGGGAGGTCTCGACGTTGCCGGCGACCACCGCGGCCGGGTAGGCCGGCGACAGCAGGGTGCCGTCCGGGATCGTGATCTTCAGCGGGCGCAGGCAGCCATCATTGATCGGGATGTCGTCGGCTACCAGCGTGCGGAACACATAGAGCACCGCGGCGGTGGCCACCGAGGACGGGGCGTTGAAGTTCGTCGCCAACTGTGGCGATGTCCCGGCGAAGTCGATGGTGGCACCGCGTGCCGTGCGGTCGACGGTAACCCGCACCGCGATCGTCGCGCCGGAGTCCATCTCATAGCGGTACTCGCCGTCGTCGAGGGAATCGATGACCCGGCGCACCGCCTCCTCGGCGTTGTCCTGGACATGGCGCATATAGGCCTGCACGACATCCAGACCGAAATGGGCGATCATCGACCGGATCTCGTCGATGCCCTTCTGGTTGGCGGCGACCTGCGCACGCAGATCCGCGAGGTTGGTGTCGGGACTGCGCGAGGCGTATGTCGCCGCGGTGAGTAGGTCGCGGGTCGGTGTCTCGCGAAAGTGGCCGTTGTCGACCAGCAACCAGTTGTCGAAGAGCACGCCCTCCTCGACCACGGACCGGCTGTCCGCGGGCATGGAACCGGGTGTGGTGCCCCCGATCTCGGCGTGGTGACCGCGCGAGGCCACAAAGAACAACACCGGATCGCCCTCGCCCGCGGATTCGGCGTACACCGGAGTGACCACGGTGATGTCGGGCAGGTGCGTGCCGCCGTGATACGGGTCGTTGACCGCATAGACCTGGCCGGGCCGCATCGTGCCGGCCCGGCGGGCGATGACCTCCTTGACGGTGGCGCCCATCGATCCCAGGTGCACCGGGATATGGGGTGCATTGGCCACCAGATTGCCGTCGGCGTCAAACAATGCGCAGGAGAAGTCCAGCCGCTCACGGATATTCACCGACTGGGCCGTCGCCTCCAGCCGGGTTCCCATCTGCTCGGCGATGGCCATGAAGAGGTTGTTGAAGATCTCCAGCAACACCGGATCGGCCGCGGTACCGGCGGCAACCGGCGCGGTCGTGGTCAGCCGTTGCAGCACCAGTTGACCGTCGGCGGTGAGCTGGGCCTGCCAACCGTCGTCGACGACGGTGGTGGCGTTGTC
Organism: Mycobacterium sp. SMC-11; assembly: GCF_046250095.1. Lineage (NCBI taxonomy): Bacteria > Bacillati > Actinomycetota > Actinomycetes > Mycobacteriales > Mycobacteriaceae > Mycobacterium > Mycobacterium sp. SMC-11. Next base: position 265,543 of record NZ_CP176430.1, read on the forward strand.
CTCGGCGATGACGGCCGGCCCGACCACCACGTCGGTGATTGCGTCCCGCTGGTGCAGCGGCGCGTCATGCCAGGCGCCCCCGGTGTACAGGCGCACCCCTTCAACGGGGTGGCGGGATGTGTCGGCGTCGCTTCGCACGAACAGCTCGGGTTGCTCGGTGAGCCCGGTCGCCTCGACCGAAACCGCCTCGGCGATCAGCGCACGCTCCATCAGGAACGAGTACATGCTGCGGTGGATCTCTTCGAATGCCGCCGTCATCGCAGCGATGCCACCGAGCTCGACCGGGATCGAGGTGTCGGTGCCCTGGTAGCGCAGGTGCACTCGGCGTATCGCGTGGGTTTGGTCGGCCGAAATGTGCTGGGCGGCGAGCTCGCCGCGAGCTTGGCGCTCCAGGTCGTCGGCGACCTCGTCCAATCCGGCGAGGGTGGTGGAGTCCAGCTCGGTCTCGACGGCGCGCTCGCGGATCACGGTGGTGTCGGCCAACCCGATTCCAAGCGCGGAGAGCACGCCCGCCATCGGCGGCACCAACACCGTACGGATGCCGAGCTCGTCGGCGACCGCGCACGCGTGCTGTCCGCCGGCACCACCGAAGGTGGTCAAGGCGTAGCGGGTGATGTCGTGTCCCCGGGCCACCGAGATCTTCTTGACCGCGTTGGCCATGTTGGCCACGGCGATGCGCAGGAATCCTTCGGCGACCTGCTCGGGGCTGCGGTCATCGCCGGTGGCGGAACGGATTTCGTCGGCCATAGCGGCGAAGGAGCGCCTGACCGTGGCTGCGTCCAGTGGTTCGTCGCCGGCCGGTCCGAACACTGCGGGGAAATGTGCTGGTTGGATGCGCCCCAACATGACGTTGGCGTCGGTAACGGTCAACGGTCCACCGCGGCGGTAGCAGGCCGGTCCCGGGTCGGCGCCGGCAGACTCTGGGCCCACCCGATAGCGGCTGCCGTCGAAGTGCAGGATCGAGCCGCCCCCGGCCGCGACGGTGTGGATGTGCAGCATCGGTGCGCGCAGCCGTACCCCGGCGACCTCGGTGGTGAACACCCGCTCGTATCCGTGGGTGGCGGTGTAATGCGAGACGTCGGTGGAGGTTCCGCCCATGTCGAAACCGATCACCGAGTCGAAGCCGGCCAACGCCGACATCCGAACCATGCCGACGATTCCGCCGGCCGGACCGGACAGGATCGCGTCCTTGCCCCGGAAATGATCTGCCGCCGCCAGCCCGCCATTGGACTGCATGAACATCAGCCGCACGCCGGTGAGCTGGTCGGCCACTTGGGCCACATAGCGGCGCAGTACCGGTGACAGATAGGCGTCGACGACCGCGGTGTCGCCACGCGGGATCAGTTTCGGCAGGGGACTGACCTCACACGACAACGAGACCTGGGTGAAGCCGATCTCGCGGGCCAGCTCACCGATAACCCTTTCATGCACGGGATTTCGGTAACTGTGCAGGCATACCACCGCGCATGCGCGGATACCGTCGGCATAGGCTGCCCGTAGCTGTGCGGCCAAGGCTTCCAGGTCCGGTGCCTGTAGCACGGTCCCGTCGGCGGTCATGCGTTCATCGATCTCGACGGTGCGTTCGTAGAGTTGCTCGGGCAGCACGATCTGCCGGTCGAAGATGTGTGGCCGATTCTGATAGGCGATGCGCAGCGCGTCGCCGAAACCCCGCGTGATGACCAACAGGGTCCGCTCACCGGCGCGCTCCAGCAGGGCGTTGGTGGCTACCGTCGTGCCCATCCGCACCGATTCGATCAGCCCGACCGGAATCGGTGCGCCGCCCTCGATCTGCAGTAGGGCGCGGATTCCGGCCACCGCCGCATCGCGGTACTGCTCGGGATTCTCCGAGAGGAGCTTGTGGGTGAGTAGGCGCCCGTCGGGATGGCGCGCCACGATGTCGGTGAACGTGCCGCCCCGGTCGATCCAGAACTGCCAGGTACCCGCCACGGGTCACATTCTGCCGTCGGCTGCCGATGGTGGGGAAGCCAGTCCGGGACTGCGCGGCTTGGTGAGCAGTGAGATCGCGAAGTCGGCGTAGGTGCGTGCGGTCTCCTCGGGGGTGGCAGGACCGTCGGCGTTGAACCATTGCGGCAGCGACGTGCACATGGTCGTGATGGCGCGTCCGGCGATGCGGCGGTCGAGGACATCAGCGACGTCGATGTCCGACTCGCGCGCGGCGCGGTCGATGGCGGCGTCGAGGGTGTGCTGCAGTTGATTTCGTGAGTCGGCGATACGTTGCCGATTCGCCGCTGTCAGGCTGCGCATCTCGCTGGCGCCGATGAAGGCCAGCTTCTGGCGGTGCGTGTGGAACAGGGCAAGGGCTTCAACAACCAGCCGCACCTCCTGCAGGCCGGTTGTGGCCTCCGCGCGGGCCGCGGTGACTCGCCAGTGCAGCTCGCTCATGGTCAGGTCGAGTATCGCGACCAGCAGGGTTTGCTTGTCGGGGTAGTGGTGGTAGATCCCGGGCACGCTCATGCCCGCGCGCGCAGAGACATCCCGCATGGAACTGCCGTGGTAGCCGGTGTCGACGAACGCATCGATGGCAGCGGCCAAGACACTGTCCAGGGCCAGCGGCGGAAACCGTCGCCAGTCGCGCTGCACGGAACCGGCCACATCGGTGCGTGGGTGCGCGGGGCGGGCCGACGCTGCGGAGACGGTGCCCGCCAGGATCTGGGCCGGTGTGACGCCCAGCGCGCCGGCGCATGCCTGGAGGCGTGACACCGAGACCCCGGTCTTGCCGTTCTCGATGGCGCTGATTGTGGCGGGGCTGACCTGCAGGCACTGCGCAAGGTCGCGGACGGTCAGACCTCTGGCCCGTCGGGCGGCGCGGATCGCCGTGCCGCACTCCGGCGATCCCGCCACGGCCACCTCCGGTTTGTTCAGGAATTCTGAACTATACCGCAGGGAATGACATCGACCGATGGCCGATTTTGACGGCAAATGGACTCCTGTGTCACAGTCCGTAGTGTTCGGGCCGAGTGATCGGTCGGTCATTGCGAGAGTGGTGATGGGGTGTCATGGCGATCGAGTTGAGCTACTCGGCGGAAGTGTCGGCGCTCGTCGAAAAGACGCGAGCGTTCATCGAGGACGTGGTGCTGCCGGTGGAGGACCGCTTCGGCGGGGACATCGCCGCCGCGGGCGGCGACGCCGCGGTGAAAGAACTGCAAGCCGCTGCTCGCGATGCGGGGGTGTTTGCGCCGCACGCTCCCGTCGAATACGGCGGGCTGGGTTTGAACATGTCCGACCGGGCGCCGGTCTTCGAGGCCGCCGGCTATTCACTGTTCGGCCCGGCTGCGGTGAACATCGCCGCACCCGATGAAGGCAACGTGCACCTGCTGGCGGAGGTGGCCAGCCCCGAACAGAAGGCGCGTTACCTCGCGCCCCTGGCGGCTGGCGACGTGCGATCCGCGTTCGCGATGACCGAGCCGGGGCCTGGCGCGGGCTCGGACCCCGCGGCGCTGACGACCAAGGCGCAACGCCGTTCGGGCGACTGGTACATCACCGGACGCAAGTGGTACATCACCGGCGCTGACGGCGCGGGATTCTTCATCGTCATGGCCCGCACCTCCGGGGAGCCCGGCCAGCGCGGCGGCGCCACCATGTTCCTGGTCCCCGCCGACACTGCGGGGCTGACCGTCGGCCGACACATCCCGACGCTGGACCGATCCATGGTGGGCGGCCACTGTGAGGTGTTCTTCGACGACGTTCGGGTTCCCGAGGAAGCGGTGCTCGGCGAGGTGGACCGCGGCTTCGAATACGCCCAGGTGCGTCTCGGGCCCGCGCGCATGACACACGTCATGCGATGGCTCGGTGCCGCGCGTCGCGGCCACGACACCGCACTGTCGCATGTTGTCGAGCGTCAGGCCTTCGGCTCGACGCTCGGCGATCTCGGCATGATCCAGAACATGGTGGCCGACAACGAAATCGACATCGCGGCCACCCGAGCGCTGCTGGTGCGCGCATGCTGGGAACTCGATCAAGGCTCCAGCGCCGGCGACGCGACCTCGATCGCCAAGACCTTCGCCGCCGAAGCGATCTTCCGGATCGTCGACCGCAGCGTGCAGATGTGCGGTGCGCTCGGCGTCACCGAGGACCTGCCCCCGGCGCGGCTTTCCCGCGAGGTGCGTCCGTTCCGGGTATACGACGGCCCCTCCGAGGTGCACCGTTGGGCCATCGCCAAGCGGCGGGTCGGGGCTGCCCGGCGCGCTCGCAAGGACGCCGCGCAGTGACGGCCGAAGCCCTCGATCCGGTTGCCCTGCGGCGATACCTCGTCGCCAACGACGTTTCGGTTCAAGGAGAACTCACCGTCGAATTGATCGCCGGTGGCCGGTCCAACCTCACCTTCAAGGTCAGCGACGAATCGTCGGCCTGGGTCGTGCGCCGGCCTCCGCTCGGCGGCCTGACCCCGTCTGCTCACGATGTGGGCCGGGAATTCGCCGTCACCGACAAGCTTTACGGCACCGGTGTTCCGATCGCGCGGCCCGTGGCTCTCGACGCCGACGGCACCGTGTGCGGTGCGCCGTTGACCGTGACGGAATTCGTGACCGGTCGGGTCTACCGCCACAAGGACGATCTGGACACCCTGTCCGACGCCGAACTGGCGGCCAACGCCTCGGCGCTGGTGCGGATTCTGGTGGATCTGCACGCGGTCGACTACCGCGCCGTCGGGCTCGAAACCTTCGGCAGGCCAGACGGTTTCCTGGAGCGGCAGGTGCGTCTGTGGGCTCGGCAGTGGGAACTGGTCAAAACGCCCGGCAACGATGCCGCGCTGTCCGACGATGTCACGAAGCTGGCCGCAGCACTGGCGGACGCGATCCCGCAGACACCGCAACCCTCGGTGGTGCACGGCGACTTCCGCATCGACAACACCATCTGCGATCCGGAGCGGGCGGACGTCATCCGGGCGGTGGTGGACTGGGAGCTTTCCACCCTCGGCGACCCGCTCACCGACATCGCCCTGATGTGCGTCTACCGGTCACCGGCGTTCGACCTGGTGTTCGGCCACCCCGCCGCGTGGACCAGTGCACGCCTGCCCTCGGCCGACGCCCTCGCCGAGGAGTACGCGCGGCTGTCCGGCCGGGACCTGAGCGACTGGAACTTCTACCTGGCGCTGGCGAACTTCAAGATCGGGGTGATCGCCGAAGGGATCACCCACCGAGCCCAGCATGGCGCGAAAGACGTGCAGAATGCCGGTGAGGCGGCACAGGCTGCGCCGGAATTCATCGCTGCGGCGCGAAATGCATTGAAATAAGCGGAGAATGTCGAGAAAGGTGAGTCGGGTGAGCGTACTGGACAAGTTCCGCATGGACGGCAAGGTCGCGGTGGTGACCGGGGCGTCCTCGGGCCTCGGCGTGTATTTCGCCCGGGCCTTCGCCGAGGCCGGCGCGGACGTCGTGCTGGCAGCGCGGCGGGTGGAGAAGCTCGCAGAGGCGGCCGAACTCGTCACCGCTGCCGGACGCGCAGCTCTTCCGGTGGCGACCGATGTCGCCGACCCGGCTGCGGCTACCGCTATGGTGGAGGCCGCGATGGAGCGGTTCGGCCGGGTCGACGTGCTGATCAACAACGCGGGCATCGGCACGGCGCACCCCGCCACCCGGGAGACTCCGGAGCAGTTCCGGGAGGTCATCGACATCAACCTCAACGGGGCCTACTGGGCGGCGCAGGCCTGCGGACGGGTGATGCAGCCGGGTTCGTCGATCGTCAACATCTCCAGCGTCTTGGGCCTGACCACGGCCGGGCTGCCGCAGGCGGCCTACGCGGCCAGCAAGGCCGGCCTGATCGGTCTGACGCGGGACCTGGCTCAGCAGTGGGGGAGCCGAAAAGGCATTCGGGTCAACGCGATCGCGCCCGGGTTCTTCGCCTCGGAGATGACCGATCAGTACCGCCCCGGCTACCTGGACAGCGTCGCGCACCGGATCGTGCTGGGGCGAATGGGAGACCCGGAGGATCTCGCAGCCTCGGTGCTGTGGCTCGCCTCGGATGCCGGTGGCTACGTCACGGGACAGACCATCGCGGTCGACGGCGGCTTCACGATCAATTAGCTCGGTGCGCCGGTCAGCCGAAGGGCGCCACCCCTGGCAGGTTCTAAGGTGATCGGTGGCCAACGAGGCGCAGTGCCGTTGGTGCCCGAGAGGACCTGCATTTGTGACCGATGTCGATGCCGTGCACGCAACGCAAGGGTCCGGGCTGGAGCCCGACGTCTCACGCTCGGTCCGCAGGGCCTTTGGTGTTCTGGAGTGGTTGGCGCCACGACTGGGCGCGCGCTGGGCGATCGAGTTGTGGTGTACGCCGCCGGAGGCGAAGTCGACGCGCATGCCACCCGGTACGGGCGTGGGCGAGGCCGTGGAAGCCTCTTGGTCAGGCCATCGCATCGTGGGCGAATCATGGGGCGAGGGACCGACGGTGTACCTCGTGCACGGCTGGGGCGGATGTCGAGCGCACCTGGGCGTCTTCGTCAAACCCCTGGTTGCGGCCGGGCATCGTGTCGTCGCCTTTGATCTGCCGAGCCACCATGAATCCGGCCCGGGCGAGCTGGCACCGGGACGCACCACGATTGCCGAATGCGGGCGAGCGGTGCAGGCGATGGTGGACGCCCACGGACCCGCGCGGGCGATAATCGCGCACTCGCTCGGGGCGAAGGCCACCGCACTGGCAATGTCGTGGGGGACACCTGCCGAGCGGTTGGTCTTCTTGGCGCCGATGGGCGGCTTCGCCCACTACCTGGACTGGTTCGCCCAGCGGCACGGTTTCGGGCCGCGTATCCGCGACGCGTTGCACCGCCGCCTTGACCGCCGGCTGGGGTTCCCGCTGCTGCACGCAGACCTCTCACATTTGGCGTCACGCCTGGAAGATCCGCCTCCGCTGCTGATCGTGCACGATCCGGACGACCCAGACAGTCCCTTTGCCGCCAGCGAGGACCTGGCAGCCGCGTGGCCGGGGGCAAGCGTGACCGCGACGAACGGCCTTGGGCGCCTGGCCCACTACCGCATCATGCGTAACCCCCAGGCGGTGCGCGCCGCAGTCGCGTTCATCGGCTCGGCGCCCTCGTCGTAAGCCGATCTCCGGCATGCCGATGCAGGTAGCCTGCGCTGGTGAGCGTCACCCCGATTCGGCTGTCGGAGCTGGGCACTGACCCGGCCGCCGTCTTGCAGCTGGTCGCCCACTTCGATGCGCTCCTGGAGTCATCGGCCGATGCCGAGGCGGTGATCTTGTCCGCCGAAGCGATTGCCGAATGCCCCGTGGATGTGCGGTGGACCTCGGCAACCGAGCCGGAGGTCCGGTTGGAGCGCGCCGGCCGCGCAGTCCTTCCGCTCGACGAGGTACTGATCGACCGAGTGCGCCACGCGCTACGAATGGCGGCATCGCGGGCCGGTGCGACCGTCCAGCTGGGTGACCCCGCGCTGTTGGAACTGGTGTTGTCCGACAACGAATTACCCGCGGAGCGGGCCCGCGCGATCCGGCTGTTGGGTCTCGATGAGACCCGTGAGGTCCGGGTGCTGGCGGTGTCGGCGGGGTCACCTGCCGAGGCGTTGCGCGTCGTCGTGCGCGAACTGGGCGACCAACCGGTCCGCTCGGTCACGATCGGCGCCGACACGGCGCTGCTGTGTTACAGCTCCGAAGACGCCCGGACCTTGTCGGACCGGCTCGATGCGGCGATCATCGCGGCCTTTCCCCCACCGTTGCCGGCGCAGGTGGGGCGCGGGCCGTGGGTCGGGATCGGCGCCAAGGCCACCGTGTTCGGGGCCGCCGCCTCCTGGCAGCAGGCGCAGCGGGGACTGCGATTCGCGTCGTCCACCCACTACGGACGGCGAGCGGTCGCCTACGAACGGCTGAGTGTCCTGGAACTGCTGGCCGACCTGCCGCGCGAGCAGGTGCTGCGGCACCACGATGTGGCGCGGATCAACGCAATCGCGGCGAAACCCGCCGGGGCGCACGACGTCGACACCACCGAGGCATTCTGCGTGCTCGGTTCGCTGCGCCGAACCGCCACCCAGCTGCACCTGCACCACAGCACGGTGGCGGCGCGCATCGCCCACGTCGAGACCGCGATGGGCTGGGATCTGGCCGACCCGATCGATCGGTTCACCGCCACCCTGGTGCTCTTCGTGCGCCGGATCGCACTGTCATCGGCCGAGCTCACCGGCACCGGACCGACAAGCGTCGGGAAGAATCCATAATTCGTCAGACGTATGGCGGATGACCGGCGTCGGCGGTTGCAGTGATGATGATCACCACCGGAAAGAAGGAGCGAGAATCGTGGCCGTCATCGACCCCAGCCGGACCTGGGCCCCCTTGGAGAAGCGGTTGGCCGAAACCACCAACGAGCGGCACCGGGCCGCCCTGGAAGTGGTGATCGAGCACATGAAGGGCGAGGCGTCGCCCGACCTCGACCAGGTGATGGGGACGCTGAGCGCCGAGCCGGACTACCACTTCTGGATGGGCGGTCAGGATGTCGGCCCCAAGACCACCGAGGGCGTGCACACCTACTACACGAACTTCATGGCGACCCGCACCAACGTGCTGGAGTTCGCCATCGACCGACTGGTAGTCGACGACGACTGTGTGGTGACCGAGGGCGACATGAAGCAGCTGTACCCGGGCGCCTTGGCCACCGCCATTCTCGGAGTGGAGGTCGAGGATCCCGACGCGGACTATTTGGTGGTGTACCGGCAGGTGCTGCTGTGGCCGCTCGACGCCGACGGCAAGATCGTCGGTGAGGACTCCTACTTCGCCGGCGTACGCAGCGTAACCCCGGTGGCTCGTGAAGACCTCCCGCAGCAGTACATCGATCTCGTTCACGCGCCTGCCTGAATGAGTACCGATATCGCGGGGATGCTGCTAGACCGCCTCGGCGACCGGCATCTGGGATTGCGCACCCGGCAACGGGATTGGACCTGGGACGACGTGGTGCGCGAGTCCGCTGCGCGCGCCGCGCTGGCCTCGTCGTTGCGTCGGGACGGGCCGTTTCACATCGGCGTACTGCTGGACAACGTCCCAGATTTCGTGTTCTGGCTCGGCGCCGGCGCGCTGGGTGGCGGGGTCATCGTCGGGATCAACCCCACCCGAGGCGATGCCGAGATGGCCGCAGAGATCCGCCACGCGGACTGCCAGCTGATCGTCACCGACGCCGCCGGGATGGCCCGGCTGCGCGGCCTGGACCACGGGCTGGACCCCGAGCGCTTCCTAGTGGTCGACACCCCCGGCTACGCCGCACTGGTCGAGGAACACCGAGTGGAGCCGGCCGCCGCCACGGGCGTGGGGCCGGAATCGTTGTTGCTGCTGTTGTTCACCTCGGGCACCACCGGTGCCTCCAAAGCGGTCAAGTGCAGCCAGGGCCGGCTGGTCCGGATCGCCGAAATGGCCACCACCAAATTCGGGCATGTGCGCACCGACGTCGACTACTGCTGCATGCCGCTGTTTCACGGCAACGCCATCATGGCGCTGTGGGCACCCGCGCTGGCCAACGGAGCCACTATCTGTCTGACACCCAAGTTCTCGGCATCGCAGTTCCTGCCCGACGTGCGCTACTTCGGCGCAACCTACTTCACCTATGTGGGCAAGGCGCTCGGCTACCTGCTGGCCACCGCCGAACAGCCCGACGACGCCGATAACGCACTGGTCCGCGGTTTCGGAACCGAGGCCTCGCCGCAGGATCAAGCGGAGTTCCTCCGCCGGTTCGGTGCCGTCCTGCATGAGGGCTACGGCTCCAGCGAGGGCGGCAACGCGGCCATACCCGACCCGGCGGCCCCGCCAGGCGCGCTAGGCCGTCCGGCGCACGCGGGCATCGCGATCGTCGACCCGCAGACCCGTGCCGAATGCGCCACGGCGATCCTCGACGAACACGGCCGGGTGTCCAACGCCGACGACGCCGTCGGTGAGATCGTCGACAGGACCGGAGCCCGCGACTTCGAGGGCTATTACAAGAACGACGCCGCGGATTCGGAAAAGATCCGCGACGGCTGGTACTGGACCGGCGATCTCGGCTATCGCGACGAGGCCGGCTTCCTGTACTTCGCCGGCCGCCGCGGCGACTGGATCCGGGTCGACGGCGAGAACACTTCCGCGCTGACCATCGAACAGGTGCTGCGCCGGCATCCCCTGGTCATCAGTGCCGGTGTCTACGCGGTGCCCGACCCTCGCTCCGGCGACCAAGTGATGGGCGCCATCGAGGTTGCCCACCCCGACAGCTTCGACGCGGCGGCCTTCGCCGGGTATCTGGCCGCCCAGCCTGACTTGGGTCGCAAGGGCTTCCCGCGATTTCTGCGGATCTCGGCCGGTCTGCCGGTCACCGGTTCGAACAAGGTACTCAAACGCGAACTGCAGGCGAAGCGCTGGCACACCGACGAACCGGTATACCGCTGGGTCGGGCGGGGTACCCCCGAGTACACCCGCATGACCGACGACGACAAGCGGGCACTGGACGCCGAATTCACGTCCTACGGTCGGCAAAGCTACCTGCGAGGCGAAGGGTAGAGGCGATGAGCGAATGCGCGATCCGCGAGTTGGACCACGGTACCCCCAAGAATCGGTATGCCCGCGGCTGGCATTGCCTGGGGCTGGCCGAGACCTTCCGGGACGGTAAGCCGCACGGCATCAACGCGTTTGGCACTCGGCTGGTGGTGTTCGCCGACTCGAGTGGTGACGTGCACGTGCTCGATGCCTACTGCCGTCACATGGGCGCTGACCTGTCCCGGGGCACCATCAAGGGCGACACCCTGGCCTGTCCGTTCCACGACTGGCACTGGCAGGGCGCGACCGGCAGGTGCGTTGACGTGCCCTACGCCAAGCGGCCGCCACGGACGGCGCGCACCCGCCGCTGGCCCACCTGCGAGGTCAATGGCCAACTACTGATGTGGCACGACCCGGAGGGCTCGACGCCCCCGGCGGAACTGACGCCGCCTCAGATCGAAGGAATGGACGCGGGCAAGTGGTCGCCGTGGCAATGGGATTCGGTCCTGATCGAAGGCGCCAACTGTCGAGAGATCATCGACAACATCGTCGACATGGCGCACTTCTTCTACATCCACCACTCGTATCCGACCTACTTCAAGAACGTCATCGAGGGAAGCTGCGCTAGCCAGTACATGGAGAGCAAGGTTCGGCCTGACTCCCCGGGCGCCGACAAGCTGTGGGAGGGCACCTACCTGCGTTCCGAGGCGACCTACTTCGGGCCGGCCTACATGATCAACTGGCTGCACAACGACCTCGCGCCGGACTTCACCGCCGAGATCGCGCTGATCAACTGCCACTATCCCGTCACGCAGAACTCCTTCATGCTGCAGTGGGGCGTCGCCGTCCAACAGATGCCGAACCTGCCGGCGGAGAAGGCCGCCAAACTCGCCGCGGCGATGAGCCGCTCGTTCGGTGCGGGATTCTTGGAGGACGTCGAGATCTGGCGGCACAAGGCACCCGTCGAGAACCCGTTGCTCACCGAAGACGACGGCCCGGTGTACCAGCTGCGCCGGTGGTATGAGCAGTTCTACGTCGACGCCGCGGACGTCACCCCCGACATGACCGACCGGTTCGAGGTGGAAGTTGACACCACCCATGCGTTCAGCTGTTGGGAGTCCGAAGTCGCGGCGAACCTGGCCGCCGGCATCACCGTGCCCTGACCGCGGGTCAGCCCTTCGCGTCCTTGCGGCCCCACGGGCTGTAGTCGGCGATCAACTCCTCCTGGGGTGGGCGCTGCGCCTCTTCGACGTGCTGCAGGTTGATGCGGACCCGGTACCAGATCGAACTCGGACCACGCATGCCATCGAGCAGAACATCCTCCGGGGCAAGCTGTTTCGCCGCGTCGGCATGCCGCTCCCGCCAGACGTCCAGGGCAGCCATCGCCTCGCCGCGCGTCTTGGTGCGGGCGATCTCGATCAACGGCAGCGGTGACGTCCGCCGGCCGTCGACGCTCTTGCGTGCGCCGCGCGGCGCCTTCTCCGCCGGGCCCTGCGCTTCGGCCAGTTCCAACAGTGACTCCAGCCCGCCGACGGCGTCGTCCATGCCTGCCCACGGGTCGCCGATCTGGGCGAAGCGATCCGGCACCGTGTCCATCGTGAACGCCGCCGGGTCGACCTCGGCGACCTCATCCCAACGCAGCGGCGTCGACACCCGGGCGTCATCGGTGGCCCGCACCGAGTACGCCGAGGCGACCGTGCGGTCCTTGGCGTTCTGGTTGAAGTCCACGAAGACGCCGTGCCGCTCCTCTTTCCACCACCGGCTGGTGGCCAACCGCGGTGCGCGCCGCTCGATCTCGCGGGCCACCGCCTGTGCCGCAAGCCGCACCTGCGAGAACTCCCAGCGTGGAGCGATCCGTGCGTAGATGTGCATGCCTCGCGAGCCGGACGTCTTCGGCCACGCCGTCAGCCCGTGGTCGGCCAGTACCTCACGAGCCAGCAGGGTCACCTCGACGATCTCCGACCAGCCGACTCCCGGCATCGGATCGAGGTCGACCCGCAGCTCGTCGGGATGATCGAGGTCGCCGGCGAGCACCGGGTGCGGGTTGAGATCCACACAACCCAGGTTGATCACCCAGGCCAGCCCGGCCGCGTCGTCGACGACGACCTCTTGCGCCGACCGGCCCGATGCATAGTGCAACTCTGCGACCGATACCCAATCCGGCCGGTTGGCCGGTGCCCGCTTCTGGAAGATGGCCTCGGCGTCGATGCCGTCGACGAAGCGTTTGAGGATCATTGGCCGCCCGGCCACCCCGCGCAGCGCACCGTCGGCCACCGACAGGTAGTAGCGGATCAGCTCGATCTTGGTGCGCGGGGTGGAACCTCGTCCACCTGGAAACACCAACTTTTCCGGGTGGGTGACCACCACCCGGTGTCCCGCAACCTCCAGCGACATCCCGCCGGCCATGAGGTCATGTTAATGAGAGGCCGCCATCCGCCGCCCGACGGCGATCTGCGTCACATAAGGTTGTCCCATGGCTAAGCTCACTGACCTGCCCAGTCAGGCTGCGAACAAGCTCGGTCGCTATCTCGAACGCGGTGGCGCCGAGTTGCATTACCTGCGCAAGATCCTGCAGTCCGGCGCGTTGAAGCTGGAGTCCCCACGGGTCATCGCCAGTGCACTCGCCGACGGAGCGCGCTGGGGCGAGCTGGGGATGATTCCCGCGCTGAACGCCCGTCGTAACCCGAACGGCGTCGCCGTGATCGACGACGACGGCAGCATCACGTTCAAGGAGTTGGACGACGCTGTCAACGCGGTGGCCAACGGCCTGCTCGCGATGGGCGTGCGTGGCGGTGACGGCGTGGCGATCCTGGCACGCAACCATCGCTGGTTCCTGATCGCCAACTACGGCTGTGCCCGGGTCGGCGCGCGGCTGATCCTGCTGAACAGCGAATTCTCCGGCCCGCAGATCAAGGACGTCTCCGAACGCGAAGGCGCCAAGCTGATCATCTACGACGACGAATACACCGCCGCCGTGGCGCAGGCCGAACCGACGCTGGGCAAGTTGCGGGCCCTGGGCGTCAACCCGGATACCGAGGAGCCTTCGGGAAGCACCGACGAGACGCTGGCGCAGCTGATCGCGCGCAGCAGCAAGGCGCCCGCCCCCAAGATCACCAAGCACGCCTCGATCATCATCCTGACCTCCGGCACCACCGGTACCCCCAAGGGCGCCAACCGCAGTACACCGCCCACGCTCGCGCCGATCGGCGGCATCCTGTCGCACGTTCCGTTCCGTGCCGGTGAAGTGACGTCCTTGCCGTCGCCGATGTTCCACGCGCTGGGCTATCTGCACGGCACCCTGGCCATGTTCTTCGGCTCGACGCTGGTGCTGCGGCGCCGCTTCAAGCCGGCCACCGTGCTGGAGGACCTGGAAAAGCACAAGGTGACCGGCATGGTCGTCGTCCCGGTCATGTTGTCCCGGATCCTCGACCAGCTGGAGAAGACCAGTCCCAAGCCGGACCTGTCGAGCCTGCGGATCGTGTTCGTCTCCGGGTCGCAGCTCGGTGCCGAGTTGGCGACGCGGGCCATGAAGGACCTGGGGCCGGTCATCTACAACATGTACGGCTCCACCGAGGTCGCGTTTGCCACCATCGCGGGTCCCGCCGACCTGCAGCACAACGCCGCGACGGTGGGGCCGGTGGTCAAGGGCGTCAAGGTCAAGATCCTCGACGACAACGGCAACGAACTGCCGCGGGGTCAGGTCGGGCGGATCTTCGTCGGCAACTTCTTCCCGTTCGAGGGCTACACCGGTGGCGGCGGCAAGCAGATCATCGACGGCCTGCTGTCCTCGGGCGACGTCGGCTACTTCGACGAGCGCGGCCTGCTCTACGTCAGCGGCCGCGACGACGAGATGATCGTCTCCGGCGGCGAGAACGTCTTCCCTGCCGAAGTCGAGGACTTGATCAGCGGACACCCCGACGTGATCGAGGCGACCGCCTTGGGCGTCGAGGACAAGGAGTGGGGCGCACGGCTGCGGGCCTTCGTGGTGCGCAAGGAAGGCTCCAGCGTCGACGAGGACACGATCAAGGTCTACGTCAAAGAGCACCTGGCGCGTTACAAGGTGCCCCGGGAGGTGGTCTTCCTCGAGGAGCTGCCGCGTAATCCCACCGGCAAGATCCTCAAGCGCGAACTCCGCGACCTGTAGGGCGCGCGCCTTCCGCGTTCGCTCAGGAGACGGTTTCGATCTTCCGCTTCCAGGTGGCGCCGCTGATATCGGTGAGGACGAGCGTGTAGGAATGCGCGCCGTCCCACCGTGTCGGCCCGGTGTCGATGGTCAGCTGTGCTTTGGCGCCCAGCGGGACGATCAGGCTGTGCGCACCGGGTTTCACCTTGGCCACGTAGCGGTTGGCGATCGCCGCCTCGGGCAGTCGGCTCAGCTGCGCACCGTCCAGTTGCACGACGGTATTGCCGGCGGTGTCGTCGACGACGCTGACGCCGATCAGGAATGAGCCGTAGACGTCCGCGCCTTCGGTTCGGTAGAGCTGGAATTGCAGGCTGTTGCCGGCGATCCGGGCTTCGGAGACCTCGATTTTCGGCGCGACCGACTTATTGTGTAGCGGGCCGTACACCCCGCCGTGGAACTGTTGGTTGGTGAACAATGCCAACGCCAGAATGACCAGCGAACCGACGAGCGCCGCTGGCGTTTTGACGGTGACCGCGCCGGACGTGAGCCAGTTGAGCCACGTTCGCTGTGCGAGCCGCGGATACCTCGCGGACAGGACACGATCCACCGAATAGCGTCCGCCGCCGCTCAAGAACAGCATGAATCCGCTGGCCACGCCCAGGATGCCGATCTGCCACTCGTCGAGGCAGGTGGTGCCCAGCCAGCCGGCGCTGACCAGGATGCCGAACGCCAACCCCAGCACGGCCAAGCTCATGATCCTGGTGAACAAGCCGATGATCACGCAGATCCCGACGATGCCTTCCACGATGGTGAACACCGTCATGGCCACGGCGAGCAGGCCGGGATGGGTCAGGAGATGTTCGATGATCGGGCCGATGCCAAGCGCATTCGGGAGAAAGTGGTTGAACTTCTCGCCGACATAGCCAGGGACGTCCGGATTCAACTTGTCTTCGAGGCCGACTCGTCTCCAGAAGGCAGAGAAGTATGTCCAGCCGATGACCAGGCGGACGGGCAGTGCGAAAAGTGCGGCGGTATTGAACTGGTGTTCGGGGATCTTGGTTTCGTCAGCAGCGTCAGCGGTCACGTAGCAGTCCTGAGGCAGTCGGTCCTGGTGATCTCGCCGCCATGCTAGCAGCGCAATCCCCTTGCGCCGAGCAGACGCGAAAGCCCCCAAATTCCAGTAGATTTGGGGGCTTTCACGACTTCTCGCGGAACTACGGATCGCGGGGGAGGCCCAGCAGACGCTCGGCGATGATGTTGAGTTGGACCTCCGAGGTGCCGCCGTAGATGGTGGTGGCGCGGCTCATCAACAGGTACTCGGCCCACTTGCCGGGCAGCTGCTCCCGGTCGCCGATCGCGGCATCACCGGCGAACGTGCCCACCGCGAACTCGGCGTAGCCCTGCCCGGTGCGCATCGACAGCAGCTTGGAGACCGCCGCTGCCGGCATCGGGTCCTTGCCCGCCAGGGTCAGCAGCGTCGAGCGCAGGTTGAGCAGCTTGGCGGCGTGCCCTTCGGCGATCAACTGGCCGGCCCGGCGCTGTTCGCCGCCATCGAACTGGCCATCCCGGATGAACTCCACGAAGCCGTCGAGGCTTGCCAGGAACGGCATCTCGGAACCGCCGATGGACACCCGCTCAGCCGTCAGCGTGTTACGGCTGACCTCCCAGCCGCGGTTCACCTCGCCGAGCACCAACTCGTCCGGGATGAACACGTCGTCAATGAACACTGTGTTGAACATCGCCCCGCCGGTGAGTTCACGCAGCGGGCTGACCGTCACGCCCTCGGCCTTCATGTCCAGCAGGAAGTAGGTGATGCCGTCATGTTTCGGGGCGCTCGAGTCGGTCCTGGCCAGCAGGGCTCCCCACGAGGAGAACTGCGCGGCCGACGTCCAGATCTTCTGGCCGCTGATCCGCCAGCCGCCGTCGACCTTGGTTGCCTTGGTGGTCAGGCTGGCCAGGTCTGAACCGGCGCCGGGCTCGGAAAACAGTTGGCACCAGATCATTTCGCCCCGGAACGTGGCGGGCAGGAAACGTTGCTTCTGCTCTTCTGTGCCGAACGCCACGATCGACGGGATCAGCCACGCGGCGATACCCATCGCCTGGCGACGCACCCGACCGGTGGAGAATTCCTGTTCGATGATGATCTGTTCGATCGGCTCGGCGGCCCGACCCCACGGCTTCGGCAGGTAGGGCAACACCCAGCCGCCCTCGGCGATCGCGACCGTGCGCTCGTCGTGCGCCATGGCCTTGAGGGCAGCGACCTCGGCCCGGATCTCAGCGCGCAGCTTCTCGGTGTCTGGGTCCAGGTCGATGTCGATCTTGCGCATCCCACCGGCGGTGGCGGTGTCGACCACCCGTTGGGGGTAGGCGGAACGGGAGCCGAAGGAAGCCGCCAGAATCAGCGCCCGCCGGTAGTACACGCCCGCGTCGTGCTCCCAGGTGAAGCCGATTCCGCCGTGCACCTGGATGCAGTCCTGGGTGCAGTGCTGCGCGGCGCTGGGCGCCAGGGTGGCCGCCACGGCCGTCGCGAACTGGACCGTCGAACCCGCAGCCTCCCAACCATTTTCGTTCGCCTCGTCGATTGCGCGGGCGGCGTCCCACACCGCGGCGGTGGCCCGCTCGGTGTCGGCGATCATCTCCGCACACTTGTGCTTGATGGCCTGGAACTGGCCGATCGGCCGGCCGAACTGCTCGCGGATCTTGGCGTAATCCGCCGCGGTGTCGGTGGCCCAGCGTGCCACCCCGACCGCCTCCGCAGACAGCAGCGTCGAGATCAGCGCGTGTGCACGCGCCGGCGGGAGGTCACCCAGCACCGCAGCGTTGTCGACCTCCACGCCGTCGGCACGCACATGGGCGATCGGGCGCAGCGGGTCCACGCTTGCCACCGGCTCGATCTCGAGCTGGTCGGCGCGCAGCACCACCCACACCTCGGCGCCGTCGACCGCCACGGGGGCTACCAGCAGCGACGCTTCAGCAGCGGCTGCGACGGCACGGGCCTCACCGCGGATCACCAGGCCCGACCCCGCGGCGGTGCCGGTCAGCCCCGGATTGATCGTGTAGCTGGCGATCACCTCTCCGCTGGCCAGCCCGCTCAGCTCGGCGGCGGACGGATTGTTTGCGGCGATCAGGGCGCTGGCGATTGCCGACGGCACAAACGGTCCGGGCACTGCCCCGTAGCCGAACTCGGCGAGCACCACCGCCAGTTCCAGGATTCCGAAACCCTGGCCGCCGGCATCCTCGGCCAGATGCACACCCGCCAAGCCTTGCTCGGCGGCCGCCCGCCAATACGGCGGCGGGTTCTGGATCGGGGTGTCCATCGCGGCGTGCAGCATCTCGGATGGCACGGCGCGGGCCACGAAGGATCGCACGGAATCGGCGAGGTCCTGGTGCTCAGAAGTGATCGCTATCGGCATTGATGACGCCTTTCGGTGTGTACGTGTAGTGAATCTAACAACCAGTCGGTTGGTTTACTACGGTCGGTTGACGACATGGGTCAACGGCTGCCCGTCGCGCAGCCGGCGGCAGTTGTCGACGGCGGCAGTCAGGTAACGCCGCATGGTGTCGGCGGTGTACCAACTGACATGCGGGGTCAGCACCACGTTCTCCAACCCGAGCAGTGGATTGTCGGCGGTCACCGGCTCGACGGCGAACACGTCGAGCCCGGCCCCGGCCAGCCGCCCGCCGCGTAGCGCGTCGGCCAGCGCGGCTTCGTCGACGATCGGTCCGCGCGCGGTGTTGATTAGCACCGCATCGGGTTTCATGCGCGCCAGGGCAGCCCGATCGATCAGGCATTCGGTGGCGTCGGTTAGCGGAACGTGCAGCGAGACGATGTCCGAGGCGGCCAGCAGTTCGGGCAGGGACCGCCAGTCGGGTGTGCCGTCGTCGCGGGTGCTGGTGTGCAGCACCTGCGCGCCCATGGCGGCCACGATCCCGGCCACTCGCTGGGCGATGCTGCCGAAGCCGACCAAGCCGACGGTGCAGCCTCCGATGTCGCGGCAGCGCTCGCCGAGATCGGGGTCGGTCGGCCAACCACGAACCTCGCGGGTGGCGCGATCCAGCGGCAGCAGTCGGCGCAGCACGGCGAGCATCAGCAGCACGGCGCCCTCGGCGACCGACGCGGCATTGGCACCGGGCATATTGGCCACCGCGATGCCGCGCTGGGTTGCGACGTCGACGTCAATGGTGTTGATGCCGACGCCGAACTTGTGCACCAGTTGAAGCCGAGGCCCGCTGCGCAGGTCGTCGCCCGAGAGCGGTCGCAGCACGTGCCAGAGCACTTCAGCGTCGGCCAGTTCGCGGCGGAACGTGACGTCGTCGTCGGCGGCGCACCACCGGATGTCCAGCCAATCAGACTCGGGTGCAACGAATTCCTCGACCTTAGGACCAGGAATAAAGTGCGCCAGGACTCTCAACGCCATGCTCAGGGATTCTCCTCGGTGTAGATAGCCCGATAGAACACGTTGGCCAGCGTGCGAATACACGCTGCGTCGTCGGGACCGTCGTCGTCGCGGGGCGTGGCCAGCTGGACATAACAGAACTGGTTGAGCATCGACACGATCGCCACCGCGAGCAGCGCCGGGTCGTCATTCGTGCAATACCCCTCGGCTTGGGCGCGCTTCACCGTTTCGGTGATGTGGCCGACGGGAACCGCGCAGATCTCCGCCCAATACCGGGCGAAGTCGTCGTTGACCATCGCCAACTGGGAGACGCCGACCATCTCGGCCAACCGGTTGCGGTAGGTGTACCAATGCGCGGCCGTGGCCTGCTCGATCCGTTCGCGGTTGGTCAGCCCGTGCCGCACCATGCTGGATGCGCGCTCGCCGGCCTCGTCGCGGAAGCGCAGCGCCCATTCGCGGACCATCGCCTCTTTGGAGTCGTAGTAGTTGTAGAACGATGCTGCCGATCGACCTGCCTCGGCCGCGATGTCGGCGATGGTGGCCGCCAGCACTCCCTTGCGGGCGATCACCGCGCGTGCCGCGGCATCGATCGCGGCTTGGGTGCGTCGACCCCGGTGGGTGGGCAACGGGTCGCGGTGGCCGGGCTGCTCGGGGCTGGTCGACACCGGAACGCACTTCCTGTCTTGGTAGGGCTGGATCAAACCTGAATCTGATGTTAGATTCAGTTTCAGATCTTGACCAGAGGAGTGTCCGCCCATGATCAAGCCGCACGGCGTCAACACCGAATTTGAAATCAGCGGGATCAACCACGTTGCGATGGTGTGCTCCGACATGGAACGCACCGTCGATTTCTACAGCAACACCCTGGGCATGCCCCTGATCAAGTCGCTGGATCTGCCCGCGGGCATCGGTCAGCACTTCTTCTTCGATGCCGGAAACGGCGACTGCGTGGCCTTTTTCTGGTTCCGCGATGCCCCGGATCGGGTGCCCGGTATCTCCTCGCCGGCGGCCATCCCCGGAATCGGCGAGATCACCAGCGCCGTCAGCACGCTCAACCACCTGGCCTTCCATGTGCCGGCGGACAAGTTCGACGCCTACCGTCAGCGGCTGAAGGAAAAAGGCGTGCGAGTCGGCCCGGTCCTCAACCACGACGAGTCCGAGTGGCAGGCGAGCCCGACGTTGCACCCGGGGGTGTATGTCCGCTCCTTCTACTTCCAGGACCCCGACGGCATCACGCTGGAATTCGCCTGCTGGACCAAGGAATTCACCGGCGACGAAGAGCACGTCACGCCCAGGACGGCAGCTGACCGGCGGGTTCCGGCCAGCACCTAACTACTGCGTCATTGCGGCGCGAGGCCGATCACGCGGTCGAGTTCGTCGATGCAGGTGTCGATGGCGGCGGCCAGCAACGCCGCATTGCTGGACCGTGCGACCACCAGGTGACTGCGGGCCGCCGTCGTGTGCGCCGTCGCGGCAGCGGGCTCGTCATGGGTGAGGGCAGCGGCCGCCGTGGCAAGCTCGCCGACTGCTTGCTGGACCGGTGCGTCGAGCGGTTCGGCGGTCCCGATGATGGTGCGTGCCAGTTGCACGACGGACGTGGCCAGCAGGGACAGTTGCGCGGCCTGCTGGTCGGCGGTGCGGGTCGCGGTCCGCAGCGACCAGCGAAGCGGGCATACTCGCGCCAACTGTTCGGCGGTACCGCGCGCTTCGGTCAGGCGTGCCAGACGGTCGTGCAGCGCAGCCGCGACTGACAGCATCCAGTCGGAATCGCCGGTGCGGCAATGCGTCTGAGTGAGGATGTCGTGCACGGATGCCAAGACTTCGATTCGGGCATCGGCCAGGACAGCTACCGGGTTTCTGGGGAAGATCACGATGCTGAAGATCGCCGCGATCCCGCCGCCGACCAGTGCGTCGAACAGCCTCTCCGTTCCGATACCGCTGTGCGGCAGCGCCAACACCAGGATGGCCGAGATGACCGTCTGGTTGACGAACATGGGACGGTGCTGCAGGAAACCTCGCCCGATCAGCAACGCGGCAGACAGCGCGACCAGGACGACCACGGTCATCGCGATCGGTCCGGTGCCCAGCAGCATGTTTACCAAGCTGCCTATTCCGATTCCCAGGCCCACCCCGACCACCATCTCGGCTGCGAGCTGGGCGCGGACCACGTTCGTCGCCCACATGCACACCGCGGCAGCGATCGGCGCGAAGAACGGGGCGGTATGGCCGAGCACGTCGCGGGCCAAGTACCAAGCCATGCCCGCGGCGAGCGCGGTCTGCAGGATCGCCCATAGGGTGGCTCGCAGTCGCGACGTGCCGATCATGGTGATAGCAAACCGTATGTCGCCGATCAGCGCACCACTTCCCGGTGGACCGAATCGATCCGGCGGGTCCAGCCGCGCGCATCGAGATATTCCAGCAAGGGGATCGCCACCCGTCGGGTGGTGTTCAGCGCCTGCTTGGCTTGCGTGGCGGTGAAAGGCTGTGTCAGCGCTGCTAATTCACGCATCGCTAACGCCGGAGCAGTCGGCAGCAGCACCAGATTCTCGGCCAGGCGTAACAGCCGCCCGACGCGTTCGGCAGCCGCCAGCTCCCGTATCCCCAGGTGCAGCGCGGCCAGATCGTCGGCTTCCGGGGCGTGAAACGGCGATGCCGCCAGCCGAGACTCCAACTCGGCGATCGCGTCCTCGACAGGGCCGAGATCACCATGGCCGTCCGGCAACCGAATCAATCCGCCATGTTGTTCCAGCCCCGCGGCGTTTACCAGTTCGTCAAGCAGTGCGAGATCGGGTAGCGCGAGCAGATCGGCCGCCGCGCCCCGGGACAGCCCGGCGGACAGCGGATCGCGCTCCCGCAGTTCACCCGCGGCGCTCCGCAGCCGGTCCCGCCACGCCTCATGTGCCGCGGCGTGCACCCACCAGCCGCCGATCACCGTCACCTCCGGCGGGACCGGGGGGAGCTCGTACCCAAGCAACTGCAGTTGGCGTGGCGCCACCGCACCGCGGCGGGCCACCTCGGCCAGGACCCGGCCGGCCTGGTCGGTCGGATCGGTGCCGGCCAGCTCGTCGGCTCGCCGGGCCGCGTCACCGCGTCGCCGCAAGGCAGGCGGATCGGCGTCGAGCACCACCACCCCGCCCAGCACTCGACGGCCCCCCGGGTCGCGCAGTACCAGACGATCCGAAAACATCAGCGGCAGCGGGCTTTCCAAAGTGATTCGGGCATGCTGTGCATCCAGGACTCGCAGCCGGGCGGGCACCGCGGCCGTGCCCAGGTGCACCACGAGTCGCTCGGGTGCCTCGGGCAGGGGGCAACCGGTGCGGTGTCGAACGTCGACCACGGTGGTGGTCAGCCACGCATCGGAGCTGACCAGGGCGTCCCCGCGGCGCACCTCGCCAGACGACACCCCGCGCAGATTGACCGCCACCCGCGCCATGGGGCGCAGTGCCGAATGCGTCTCGCCGCAACTCTGCAGCCCGCGGATCACCACCGCACGCGCATGCCCACGATCCAGCACCTGCAGGTGATCGCCGGTGGCCAACGCGCCCGCGGTCAGGGTGCCGGTGACCACCGTCCCGGCCCCGGTGATGGTGAACGAGCGGTCCACCCACAACCGAACACGCCCCGTGCTCGAAGGCTCCGGGATCTCGGCCAGCAGGTCGTCGAGCGCAGCACGCAGTGCGTCCAGGCCCGTACCGTTCAGCGCGGACACGGCGACGAGTGGGGCGTCAGCCAGACCCGTCTGGGCCAGTTCGGTGCGGACCTGTTCGGACACCTCGGCGACACGTTGATCGCCGGCCCGGTCGATGCGGGTCAGCACCACCAGTCCGTGCGTAATGCCTAGGGCCGCAATGGCGTCGCGGTGATCATTGGACTGCGCGCGCCAGCCCTCGTCGGCGGCGACCACGAAGCACACCACCGAAGCCGGTCCCAGGCCGGCCAAGGTGTTGGGTAGAAACCGTTCGTGACCCGGGACATCGACGAAAGCCACTCGCCGGCCCGATGGCAGTGCGGTCCAGGCGAAACCCAGGTCGATGGTGAGTCCGCGTCGGCGCTCCTCGGCCCAACGATCGGGTTCCATCCCGGTGAGCGCCCGCACCAGGGTGGACTTGCCGTGGTCGACGTGGCCGGCGGTGGCTATAACAAACATGGACAAACACGCTCACCCGATCCGGTCGAGTGCAGCCCGCACCGCGGCCAGCAGCCGTCCGTCGTCGGTTTCCGGCACGCAGCGCAGATCGATCAGGCAGGCGCCGTCGTGCACTCGGGGCAGCACCGCGGGATCGCCGGTGCGCAGCGCGGCGGCCGCCGCTTCGGGCAGCCGGACCGCCCAGCCCGGCAGCGGAACTCCCGGAGCGCCGCCGCCGCCGACGCGGCCGTCGTGGACGACGACGGTGGCGCCGACCGCGGCTGCCAGTCGGTCGGCGCGCGCATGCAACTGGTCGGGGTCGGCGTGTAGCGCTCGGGTCACCGGGGCGGCGGCACCGGACACGGTGGCTTCGAGGGCGGCCAGGGTGAGTTTGTCGGCGCGAACCGCGCGGGCCAACGGGTGTCGAGCGAGCTGGGCGATGATCGCGGTCCGGCCCAGCACGAGTCCGGCCTGCGGCCCGCCGAGCAGCTTGTCGCCGCTGGCGGTCACGATATCGGCGCCGTCGGCAAGCGTGGTCGCCGCATCCGGTTCGTCGGGTAACAGCGGATCGGGGGACAGCAGTCCGCTGCCCAGATCAGCTACCAAGGCCACCTCGTGTTCGGTTGCCAGTGGCCGTAATTGCGCCAACCCCACCGATGCCGTGAACCCGTGCACGGCGAAATTGCTGGGATGCACCTTGAGGATGCAGCCGGTCGCGGGCCCGATGGCCTCGGCGTAATCGCGCAGGTGGGTGCGGTTGGTGGTGCCGACCTCCCGCAGCCTCGCCCCGGTGGAGGCGATCAGGTCCGGGAGACGGAAGCCGGCCCCGATCTCGATCAGCTCGCCCCGGCTGACCACCACCTCTCGGCCGGCGGCCAGGGCTGTGGTGGCCAGCACCAGGGCGGCGGCACCGTTGTTGACCACCAGCGCGTCCTCGGCGGCCGGGCAGACGGCCAGCAGCGCGGCCCGGGCCGCGACCCCCCGCTTGGAGCGTGCGCCGGTGGCCAGGTCCAGCTCGACGTCGACGTAGCCGCTGGCCGCCACCAGCGCCTCGACCGCCGCGGCTGACAGCGGCGCCCGGCCCAGGTTGGTGTGCACCACCACTCCGGTGGCGTTGAGGACCGGCCGCAACGTCGTCCCCCTCTGGCCGGAAAGGCTTTCTAGCACAGCGCTTTCGACTTGTTCCGGTGCCAGATCGCCGCGTCGCGCTCGATCCTGGGCGTCACGTACCAAACCGCGGACCACATGCTCGCCCAGCCGGGCACGGGCCGCGCGAACCGGAGGCAGCATCAACAGCGCATCGGTACGCGGAATGGCACGGCGCGGATCGGCGTCGGTCACGGCTCCTCCTGGCGATACGCAGCTGGCGGAGGCGGACGGGAATCGAACCCGCCAGGCCGAGCTACTCGGCCTCACCGGTTTTGAAGACCGGGGAACCCACCAGGACTCAGACGCCTCCGCTGATCAACCTAAACCTTCAGCGATTTCGGCGCGGTAATGACCGCTCAGCGGAGAAAAACGCGCCGAAATCGTGGGTAGCATGACCCCGAAGGAGGCCGTGATCATGACGAGCCAAACAAAGCCTGCGGTGGGCGGGCACATCTACGAGCCGGCCGGCGTGGAGATCCACGCCCGCAATGTCGAGTTCGACTGGTCACAGACCCCGCTGCACTGGATCAAAGACGAGCCGGTGGCCTCCGATGTGGTGAGCATCCTGCACCTGATCCTGCCCGAGGGCGAGCGGTGGTTCTGCGAGGTTTTCAACGAGGCGCTGCCGTATGTCAAAGACGAAGATCTGGCGCGGGCCATGCGCGGCTTCATCGGCCAGGAGGCCATGCACGCCGAGTCCCACGACAAGGCGGTGACCGAGTTCCTGGAAGCGCGTGGCGTCGACACCGGGCCCATCCTGCGGCAGTTCGAGTACTTGTTCCGCAAGCTGCTGGCGCCGCGCAGCCAGCGGTTCGCCCGCACCCGATACAACGACATGGTGCAGCGGCTGTGGCTGATCGCCGCGATCGAGCACTACACCGCGATCCTGGGCGACTTCGTGCTGAACTGCGCGTGGGACGACTACGACGTGGACCCGACGATGGCCGACATCTGCCGCTGGCACGGTGCCGAGGAGATCGAACATCGCTGCGTGGCACACGATGTGGCGAACTATTTTCACCCCGGCTACCTGAACCGGTGCCGTGCGATGGTGGTCAGCCTGGCCTACCTGGTGTTGATGATTCACCGGGCGATCGGCTTCATGTGCCGCTCCGATGACACCATCAGCCATTCCTATTTCTGGTTGTGGCGGCAGTACTTGCGCGGGTCGCGGCGCAACATCCTGCCCCAGCTGCGGCAGGTGCTCAAATACACCGTCGTCTATTTCAAACCGTCGTTCGACCCGGCGTCGATCGGCTCCACCGCGCAGGCCGTCGCCTACATGGCGACGTCGCCGGCAGCACGCAGGGCGCGGCGTTGACGACGTCGGGACACGACGCGGGATCACGATTTCGGCCGCTGGGCGAGATCCCGACCGACGTTCCGCCGCAGCTGTACGGGCGGTGGCGCCACGACCCCCTGTTGCGGGTCTCGAATCTGCTGGCCAAGATCGCGTTCCCGGCGTTCAGCGTGTTGATGCGGCGCTGGAAGCTGGCCGAGCCTGATCGCACGCGCGAGTTACGGGTGGCCCGGCGTGAGATCGTGGCGCACGACAAAGACGTGGTCGCGCTGACCCTGGTGGCCACCGACGGCAAGCCGCTGACCCGCTGGACACCCGGTGCGCATCTGGACCTGCTGCTGCCCTCGGGCAAGATGCGGGAGTACTCGCTGTGTGGAGATCCCGCCGACTCCGACAGCTACCGCATCGCGGTGCGCCGTATCCCCGACGGCGGCGGCGGGTCGATCGAGGTGCACGACACGTTGCAGCCCGGCGCCACGGTCACGATCAAGGGGCCCCGCAACGGCATGCCGATGGCCGTTCCCGGTTTTGGATCGCCGGCCCAGCGTCTCCGCTTCGTCGCCGGCGGTATCGGGATCACACCGATCCTGCCGATGATGCGCGCCGCTGAGCGCCTGGGTCTGGACTGGTCGATGATCTACACCGGCCGCTCGGCCGACACCATCCCGTTCATCGATGAGGTGCAACAGTTCGGCGACAAGGTGGCCGTACGCACCGACGACGCGCACGGGCTCCCGACCGCCGCCGACTTGATCGGCGACGCGCCGGTGCCGACGGCGCTGTACGCGTGTGGTCCGCCGGCCATGCTTGAGGTGCTCCGTCAGGGGCTGATCGGCCGTACCGATGTCGAGCTGCACTATGAACGGTTCTCTGCCCCACCAGTTCTCGACGGCAAACCGTTCACCGTCACCCTCGCCAAGAGCGACACCACCGTTGCCGTCGGCGCCGAGCAGACCGCGTTGGCCGCGATCTTGCAGGTCCAGCCCGCCACCCCCTATTCGTGCAAACAGGGATTCTGTGGCACCTGCCGGGTGCGGGTGCTCGGCGGGAAGGTCGACCATCGAGATCAGACCCTGACCGATACCGAACGTGCCGACGGAGACATGCTGATCTGCATCTCCCGCGCGGCCGGCGACCACCTGATCATTGACGCATGACCGAACTGCGATTGACCGGCTACGCGCACGGCGGCGGCTGCGCGTGCAAGATTCCCCCCGGCGAGCTGGAGGAGGCGGTGCGCGGCCTGACCGGACAGTCCGGCGAGAACGTTCTGGTCGGTCTCGACGACGGCGACGACGCCGCGGCCGTGCTGGTGCGCGACGACCTCGCGGTGCTGTCCACCGCGGACTTCTTCACCCCCGTCGTCGACGACGCCTACGACTGGGGCCGGATCGCTGCCGCCAATGCGCTCTCGGACATCTATGCGATGGGCGGACGCCCGGTGGTCGCGATCAATCTGGTCGGGTGGCCGCGGGAAACGCTGCCCCTGGAGTTGATGACGGAGGTGCTGCGCGGCGGTCTGGCGGTGGCGCAGCAGGCGGGCTGCCCGGTGATCGGCGGCCATTCCATCGACGACCCCGAGCCCAAGTACGGCATGGCGGTCACCGGGGTGGCCGACCCGAACAAGTTGCTGCGCAACGACGCCGCGCAGCCTGGCCTACCGCTGACCTTGACCAAGCCCTTGGGGGTGGGGCTGCTCAACAACCGGCACAAGCGCACCGGCGAGGTGTTCGACGACGCGATCGTGACCATGGTCGGACTCAACCGCGACGCCGCCGAAGCCGCACTGTCGCTCGGGGTGCGGGCGGCCACCGACGTCACCGGTTTCGGGCTGCTCGGCCATCTGTACAAGATGTGCCGTGCGTCGGGGGTGGGCGCGGTGCTCGACCGATCTGCGGTGCCGATGATCGCCGGCGCACACGAAGCGCTGCGCGATGGCTACGTCTCCGGTGGCACGCGCCGCAACCTGGATTGGGTGCGTCCGCACCTGCGCCCCGGCCCCGGGGTCACCGAGGACGACCTGCTGCTGCTGGCCGACGCCCAGACCTCCGGGGGCCTGCTGGTCGTCGGAGAGCTGCCCGGCCACCCGGTGATCGGACATACCGTGGCGGGCAGCGGAATTGACGTCGTGTGAGCTGGAACTCTGATAGGTTCCTCGATCACCATGAACCTTTCTCAGCGCACTGTTCGCAACTCGTTCCGGGCGGTGGCCGTGTGCGCGGCCGCAGTTATCTCCGCCGGGCCGGCCTACGCTGATCCGCCGTTACTCAACGGTGAATACCAGGGTGCCGACCAGGAGTTCGCCTGGACCATCGCCACCAGCTGTAGCCAGTCCGACTGCAACGGCACCGTCTCCAGTAACCAGGGCTGGACCAGTCCCATGAACCTGGTCGACGGGCACTGGCAGTTCAGCGTCACCAAGCCGGATGGCGGGATCTGCGCGGACGGTAGCTACGCGCCGGCGATCATCCGGGTATCGATCGACCCGACGTCTCTCAACGGTGTGGTCACGACCAGCTCCGATGGCGAGTGCCCGGGAAGCGCCCTGTCTTCCAGGCCATTTCAGCTACACCAGCTCGGCTGAGACATCCCGGCAGGCGTTAATCAACTGTGGTGATCGAATCCCCGGTGATCCCCGCCGCCTGCCGCGCCGCCAGCCGGCGCTTCTGCGGCTCGATGGTGTAACGCGGGTCCTTCGCCGAGGCCATGCCGGCTTCGAACACCCCGAAACGAGTGAGCGCCGAGGCGCCCAGCAGCGCCAGCCCCGACAACGCCGCCACGCCGCGGTGGCGTCCGCCCAGGACCGTCCCGACACCTCCGGCTATTGCCAACCGTTCGCTCCATCGCAGCATTGCCCCGGCCCGGCCCTCATGCAGCGGCTCGGCGGCGATCGGGTCCATCCGATGTTCCATGGCCCGGGTGGCGATGACATCACCGAGCACCCCGAGCACGGCCAAGCGCCGGGCCGGGCCGGCCTCGCGCACCGGGGTGGTCAGCATGGCCAGGCCGCCCGAGGCCAGGCTTGCCGAGCTGACGAACACGAATGGCAGATCGCGGTGCGCGCCATGCCAGGTCGGGGTGGCGGTATCGCCTAGCAATACCGCGGTGTAGACGGCCAGCGGCGCCGCGAATACCGCAGCCTCCAATCCGGCCGGCCCCTCCGCCGCGTGCAACACGCCGCGCAGCGGGCCCAGTGGTAACCGCTGGCCGGTCAACCGATCCACCTCGGCGGCCGCCGCCACCGACGCCCCGGCGCCGAACCCCGACAGGATCCACGAACCCAGGCTCATCGGCGACGTCAGTTTGATGGTGCGCAGCATGTTGACGAAGCGCTCCGGACGGCCGAGGTCGCTGATCAGGGCCGCCGCACTCAACACGATCGCGACCAGTGCCGCCAGCCGGGAGTTGCGCCGCAATACTTTTCGGCCGGTCAGCTGGGCGCCGGCGGCCAGCAGACCGGAGCCGCCTGCCAGTCCGCCCAGGAACAGGTAGGCGGCGATCTCGTGTGACCACGGTGCGGGTTTGACCACCGGACGGCCGTAGTAGGAGCTGAACTGCACGTCGGGGACCATCGGCATCTCACGGCCACCGTCGCCCCCGCCGCGGCGTCGGCGTCTGCCTCCGCCGCGGCGGGGGCCTTCGGACACCGTGCTCATCAGCGTCCCCCCAAGAAGGCGACCGCCGCGGCGGCCAGCATGCCGGCCGCGGCCAGTGCCGAGCGCTTGAACATCGTCGGCAGGTCGGCGGTGCCCACCCGCGGGTCGGGCGGTAGCCCGTAGACCTCCGGCTCGTCGAGCAAGAGGAAGACCGAGCCGGTGCCGCCGACACCGTCATGCTCGTTGGCGCCGTAGAGCCGGGCCTCGGTGCGGCCCTGAGCATGTAACTGGGCCACCCGCTGCCGGGCCCGCTGCACCAGGTCGTTGTGATCGCCGAACCGGATGGACTCCGTCGGGCAGGTCTGCGCGCACGCCGGCGTCTGCCCGTCGACCAGCCGGTCGTAGCAGAGCGTGCACTTCTGGGCGACCCCGGTGTTGGGCACCGGTTCTGGGCCGCGGCCGGTCTTCGGTGCGGCGGTGCCGTCGGTGCGGCGCTCGATCACTCCGAACGGGCATGCCGGCACACAGTTGCCGCAGCCGTTACAGACGTCGGCCTGCACCACCACCGTGCCGAACTCGGTGCGGAACAGCGAGCCCGTGGGGCACACGTCCAGGCAC
The DNA here is from genome assembly GCF_046250095.1 of Mycobacterium sp. SMC-11. Lineage (NCBI taxonomy): Bacteria > Bacillati > Actinomycetota > Actinomycetes > Mycobacteriales > Mycobacteriaceae > Mycobacterium > Mycobacterium sp. SMC-11. The sequence continues at coordinate 295,301 of NZ_CP176430.1, forward strand.
CCCGCGTGCGTGCAGTGCTTGCAGACGTCCGAGGCCATCAGCCAGCGGAACTGATCGGTGTCGGGCGGAGCGGCCTCCGCCGTCTCACCGGGCATCGTCGGCAGACCCAGGCTGACCAACCGTCGGCCGGATTCGCGGGCTTCCTCGATGCGGTCACGGCTCTGCTCGATGAACGCCACATGCCGCCAGGTGCTGGCGCCCAGCGCGCCGGTGTTGTCGTAGGACGACCCGAGCAACTCCAGCGGGCCGTCCTGCGGGTTGTGGTTCCACTCCTTGCACGCCACCTCGCAGGCCTTGCAGCCGATACAGATTGAGGTGTCGGTGAAGAACCCTTTGCGTGGGTGTTGCGGCGACCACTTGGCGTCGGCGGCGGGGTCGGTCGGTCCGGACAGTTGGCCCATCAGTCCCGCCCTTCTGGATCGATAGCGGCATTGCCGGTCTCCGGTGTTGTGCCGGAACGGCTTTGATACTCAGATATCAGGCGCAGCAGCGCCTCGCCGTGCGGCCGTCGACCCGGCCGGATATCGCACGAGCCGGCTTTGGATTCCTGGATCTGCACGTTGGGGTCCAGGGTCACCCCGAGCAGATCGTTGGCGGCGTCGCCGCTGACCACCGCGTCGCCGCCGACCCCCCAGTGATACGGCAGCCCGATCTGGTGCACCGTGTGTCCACCCACGATCAGTGGCGTCATCCGGTCGGTCACCAACACCCGGGCCTCGATCGCCGCCCGCGGCGAAATGATGGTGGCCCAGCCGAAGTTCTCCAGACCCCGCTCGGCGGCCAGCGCGGGCGAGACCTCGCAGAACATCTCCGGCTGCAGCTCGGCCAGGTACGGCAGCCAGCGGCTCATGCCGCCGGCGGTGTGATGCTCGGTGAGCCGGTAGGTGGTGAACACGTAGGGATAGACATCCGCTCCCGGCTCACCGGCACTGGGTGCCGACAGGTTGTCTTTGCGGGGGAACGTGATTCGGGCGGGGTTGCGTTGCTGACGATAGACCGCGTTGGCGACCGGCGACTCCTGGGGCTCGTAGTGGGTGGGCAGCGGCCCGTCCACCACGCCCTTGGGTGCGAACAACCAACCCTTGCCGTCGGGTTGCATGACGAACGGGTCGTCGCCGGCCAACGCATCCGGACCGCCCAACGCCGGATCCGGTCGGGCGCCCGGCGCACGGTCGACCACGAAGTCGGGCACGTCGTTGCCCACCCATCGGCGCAGTTGCTCGTCCCACCAGACGTAGCGTTTGCGTTCGCTCCACGGCACCCCGTCCGGATCCGCCGAGGCGCGGTTGTAGAGGATTCGCCGATCCGCCGGCCAGGCCCAGCCCCATTCGGACTGGCTGGGGCTCGGCCCGCCACGAGGCACCCGGCGGGCGGCCTGGTTGACGCCGCCGGCGTACACCCCGGAGTAGATCCAGCAGCCGCCGGCGGTGGACCCATCGGCGCGCAGCTCGGTGAAACCCGAGATGCACCGGCCGGCATCGGGACCGGCCAACTGATGGCCGTTGATCTCGGCCAGCACGAACTCCGGATCGGGGTCATCGTGCTCATCGACCGGGTAGTCCCAGACCAGATCCAACAGCGGGCGGTCCCGCGGATCGGTGGACCCGGCCAGGCGGGCGCGAATTCGGTTGCCCAGCTTGATGAAGAACTCCAGCTCACTGATGCAGTCCCCCGGCGGGGCGACGGCTTGATGGCGCCACTGCAGCAGACGCTGGGTCTGGGTGAACGTCCCGGCCTTCTCCACGTGACTGGCCGCCGGCAGGAAGAACACCTCGGTCTCGTTATCTTCGGTGCACAGCTCACCGGAAGCGATCTCCGGGCCGTCCTTCCACCAGGTGGCCGACTCGATCAGGTTCAGATCCCGCACCACCAGCCACTTCAGGTGCGACATGCCCAATCGTTGTTGCCGGCCGTTGGCCGAACCGACGGCCGGGTTCTGGCCGAGCAGGAAGTAGCCCTCCACTTCGTCATTCAGCATTCCGGTCACCGCCTGATAGGTGCCGTGTGGTCCGGTCAGCCGGGGCAGGTAGTCAAACGCCCAGTCGTTGTCGGCGCTTGCGGCGTCCCCCCACCACGCCTTGAGCAGGCTGACCAGATAGGCGTCGGCGTTGGCCCAAAACCCCTTCTGGCTCTTCGACCCGACACGGTCCAGGTACTGGCGCAGGGTGTCGTCCCGCCCGGCCTTGGGCATCGGCAGATAGCCGGGCAGCATGTCGTAGAGCGTGGGGATATCGGTGGAGCCCTGAATGCTGGCGTGCCCGCGCAGCGCCATGATCCCGCCGCCCGGCCGGCCCACGTTGCCCAGCAGCAGCTGCAGGATGGCCGCGGTGCGGATGTACTGCGCGCCCAGGGTGTGCTGCGTCCAGCCCACCGCATAGGCGAAACACGTGGTGCGTTCGCGCCCCGAGTTGGCCGTCACTGCGCGCGCCAGATAGTCGAACATCGCGGTGTCGATACCGCAGACGTCGCGAACCATCTCCGGTGTGTAGCGCGCGTAGTGCCGCTTGAGGATCTGGAACACCGTACGCGGGTGTTGCAGCGTTTCGTCGCGCTGCACGCGGGCATGTTCGAGGGCGGGGCCACCGCTGCCGAACGTCTCACCGACCGAGCGCGCCGACGCACTGGCCCCGTGCTCGTGGCCGCCTCCGGGTGATTCGATGTCCTCCTCGCCGGCTCCTCGACTTTGATAGGCCCAACTCGACGGGTCGTACTGCCCGGTCTGCGGATCGAAGCCGGAGAACAGCCCGCCCAAGTCCTCGGTGTCGCGGAAGTCCTCGCTGACCAGGGTCGCGGCGTTGGTGTAGGCGAGCACGTACTCACGGAACCACAGGTCGTGGGTGAGCACGTGGTTGATCAGCGCACCCAACAGCACCACGTCGGAGCCGGCCCGGATCGGAATGTGCTTGTCGCACACCGCCGACGTGCGCGTGAACCGCGGGTCGACGTGGATTACCACCGCGCCGCGGGCTTTGGCCTCCTCCACCCACTGGAACCCCACCGGGTGGCACTCGGCCATGTTCGAACCCTGGATGACGATGCAGTCGGCATTCGCCATGTCTTGCAGGGTTTGCGTCGCTCCACCGCGACCGAAGGAGGCTCCCAGACCGGGAACCGTGGCGGAGTGTCAAATACGAGCTTGGTTGTCGACCTGTATCACGCCCGCGGCGGTGAAGAGTTTCTTGATGATGTAGTTCTCTTCGTTGTCCAGTGTCGCGCCGCCCAGCGAGGCGATGCCCATGGTGCGCCGCAACGGCCGCCCATCGGCGTCGTGGTCCTGCCATGCGTTGCGCCGCGAGGCGATGAACCTCTCGGCCACCATGTCGATCGCGGTGTCGAGCTCCAGCGGCTGCCAGCCCGTGGCGCGGGGCGCCCGGTAGAGCACGGTGATCTGCCGGCCGGGCGAGTTGACCAGCTGTTCACTCGCCGACCCTTTCGGGCACAGCCGCCCCCGTGAGATCGGCGAATTGGGATCGCCCTCGATCTGCACGACCTTCTCGTCTTTGACGTAGACGCGCTGGCCGCAGCCGACCGCGCAATAGGGGCAGACGCTGCTCACCACTCGGTCGGCGGTGGCGGTTCGCGGCGCGATGTTGCGGGTGTGCTCGGAGGTGACCGCCGGCCCGCGGCCGAACACGTCACCGGTGCGCAGTTGCCGGATTACCGGCCACTCCAGGAATTTTCGCTGAACCATCCTTGCAGCGTAGTCCCGTTCGCGCTCCGCGACGCGCTGTTCGGCGGCAACCTGGCACGGCTGAGAACCAGACCGGCGATGATGGAGCGATGGGTCGGATAACGCAGCGTCGGCGGGTCAGCCGCCTTGTCGCAGGGGAGGTGACGCAGCGGCCCGAGACGCTGGCGGTGGAGGAACCGCTGGAGATCCGGCTGGGCGGCGCGCCGCTCACCGTCACGATGCGCACACCGGGCTCGGATGTCGAGTTGGCGCAGGGCTTTCTGCTCTCCGAGGGGATCATCGGCGGGCGTGACGATGTGGTGAGCGCGCGTTACTGCGGCGACGATTCGGAGGCACCCAACTCCTACAACGTGCTCGATGTGACGCTGGCGCCGAACGTGCCGCCCCCGGTGGTGGACATCTCCCGGAATTTCTACGCCAGCTCCTCCTGCGGTATCTGCGGCAAGGCCTCACTGGATGCGGTCCGCCTCGCCAGCCGGTATCACCCGGGCGATGACCCGGTACAGGTTTCCGCGGCGGCGCTGACCGCGATGCCCGATCAGTTGCGCGCCGCGCAGGACGTCTTCGCCAGCACCGGCGGCTTGCATGCCGCGGCACTGTTCGACTTCACCGCCGGCGGCGCGATGTTGGTGGTGCGCGAGGACATCGGCCGGCACAACGCCGTCGACAAGGTGATCGGCTGGGCGCTCGAGCGGCGCCGGATACCGCTGACGGGGACTGTGCTGCTGGTCAGCGGGCGGGCGTCGTTCGAGCTGACCCAGAAGGCGGTGATGGCCGGTGTCCCCGTACTGGCCGCGGTCTCGGCGCCGTCGTCGTTGGCGGTCGACTTGGCCGGCGAATGCGGGCTGACCTTGGTCGCGTTTCTTCGCGGTGACTCGATGAACATCTACAGCCGAGCCGACCGCATCATCGACTGACCCAGCGATTCTGGCGTAACACGCAGTCATGCCATATTTCAGGCATTTATCCCGCAACGGCGGTCGTTAGAGCCTCATTAGTGTCGCTTTTTCGATAAAGCGATTAGTGTGAGCGGACTGAGTAAGCCCTGGTCGGAAACGCGAGGAGTCCCGATGACCAGCCACCGTCAGGACCGCAGTTGCCGGACCGACAGACGCCTGATCAGCGCCGGCGCGACGGCCGGTGCGTTGCTGGTTGCCGGACTAGCGCCGATCAGCCTGGCGCCGCCCGCGCACGCCGACCTGTGGGATCTGTTCGTCGACCCGATAGCAGATGTCGTCGACGGCGGGCCGGCTGCCGACCCGTTCGGGGACTTCGGCGATCTGGGACTGGGCAGTGCCGAGGCGGGCCCGCTTGACTTCTGGCAGTCGATCAACGACTCGCTTCAGGAATGGCTCGCCAGCGCCTCCGGCATGCAGATCGCCGAAATGATCAACCAGCCGTTCGTGTATCTGTTCGGCCGCGACCTGATCGGCAACGGCCTCGACGACTTCACCGACGCGAACACCTCACTGCTGGGCAGTACGGGCATGTTCGGTGACCTCGGCGACGGAGGTTTCCTATTCGGCAACGGCGGGGCCGGGGCCGCGGGTGAGGTCGGTGTGAACGGCGGCGTCGGCTGGGCGGGCGGCTCGGCCGGGATATTCGGTGACGGCGGCGATGGCGGTGCGGGTGCGGCCGGCGCGGCGGGTGGTGCCGGTGGCGACGGCGGCAGCATGTTCGGCAACGGCGGCAATGGGGGCGCCGGTGGTGATTCCACCGGTGTCGCGGTCCCCGGCGGTGACGGCGGCGCGGGCGGTAACGCCGGCTCCTGGTTCGGCAACGGCGGAAATGGCGGCGACGGCGGCCTCGGCCTGCTGGGCGTCCAGGGTGTGTCTGCTGGGGCCGGGAGCGGCGGCGGTAACGGTGGCGCCGGCGGAAACGGTGCATCCCTGGGCTACGGCAACGGTGGTAATGGCGGTGCCGGCGGCACGGGCGGCAACGGAGCCGCGGTGAGTGGCAGCGGAACCGGCGGAGGGGGCGGCGGCGGCGGTGCCTCGGGCACCAATACCGCGGGCGGCAATGGCGGTCGTGGTGGCGCGGGTGGCAGTGCCGCCTTGATGTCCGGTAACGGCGGCAACGGTGGTGACGGTGGCAACGGCGGCTACGCCGGGATCAGAGGTCCCGACAGCCCTGGCGGCCAAGGCGGCGTCGGTGGCCAAGGCGGAGCCGGCAGCATCGGCGGGAGCAACGGCGAAACCGGCACTACCGGGAATACGCCCGGCAGCCATAGCGGCGGCGGTGGCGGATGCGTCCCCAACCCCGGTGGTGGCGGCCCGGGCGGGCCGGGCAGCGGTACGGGCTGTAATTCCTAGCGCGACGTCTCCGGGACAGCCCAGTCGATCGCGGCGGCGATCGCCCAGCCGAGGATTCCGGCCACCAGGCCGAACCCGAGGTGGAACAGCGCCTTGTCGCCGATGCCCACCACCACCGCCGCATGGTGGCCGCCCATGATCCCTGTCGCAATCGGAACAGCAAGCGCGACAAGGTGTATCGGAGCCGCAGCCAGCGCGACCAGCCACCGGCGGCTTTGCGCGGCCGGGCGGTTTGTCAGCAGGTAGAGAAACGCGGCGGCGCCCAGATAGCGAACCCCGGTCCAGGGGCCGGGACCGGACTGCAGCAGTACGGCGGCTGCCGTGGACACCGCACCGACCGCGAGCACCGTCTGCGACCGTCGTGCGGTGAGGGCCACGGCCACCAGCAGGCTCAGCCACACCAGGCCGCGATGCCCGGGCAATCCCAGCGGCATCCGCATGTCCGAGGTCAAGGTGATCACCACAGCAGCGGCAGCCGGGAACACGACGTCGCGGGCCAGTGCCAGGGTGGACGGTCGCGGCGTGGTCCACGGCATCACGGTCATCGCCTCAAGGTAGGCCCGACGGCCGGGGCGCACAACCTCATCTGAGGGTCGGATCGGCCGAACGCAGCTTGAATACGTATCGATGCATGCTTACGGTCATGCACATGCGGTCATCTGTTGGGTGCCGATTCGGACTGGGTCTGGCGGCGCTGGTCGTTGGCGTCGGCGTGACAGGGTGCAGTTCCGACACCGAAACCGGCGCCGACACCGGCCCAGGCGCGGCGACCGGGTTTCACCTGGTGGTCCGGCAGGACGGCCGCGTGCTGGACGAGTTCGACCTGGCCCGACTGGCTAGCCTGCCGCAGACCGAGATCGCCACGCCGCAATCGCACGGAAGTCCGGTGCAGCGAGGCCCTGCGGTGCGCGCGGTTCTGGACGCTGCCGGGGCGACGGCGGTCGATAGCGTTCGGTTCGAAGGACGCGGCCCGGCGCAGACACTGACCGCCGCCGAGCTCACCGGTCAGGTCCTGTTGAGCTTCACCAAACGCGACACCCTCAAGCTGGCGGGCGTCGACCTTGAGCGCGATCGGTGGGTTCGCGACGTCAGTACCGTGGTCGTCAATCCGTGACGGTCTTTGCCGGGGTCGATCTGTTGATCGGCATCGACGACACCGATGACCAGTTCAGTCCCGGCACCGGCCGGCGCGCCCGAGCGCTGTTGCGGGAGTTGGCCGCCGCCGGCCTGGGTAGCGAGGCCGGCGCCACCAGGCATCAACTCCTCGTCGACGACCGGGTCCCCTACACCTCGCACAACTCCAGCGCCTGCCTGGCCTGGCGCAGCCCCGGTTCCGACCCACACGCAGTGCGCGACGAGATCATCGGCTTTGTCGCCGGATTTCTGGAACGGGTCTGCCCGCCGGCCGCGGATCCCGGCCTGGCGGTGGCGATTCCGGCGGATCTGACCGACACCGTCCCGCTGGTGGAGTTCGGTCGGCGGGCCAAACGAGAAGTGCTGCAGCGAGCGCAGGCCCGCCGACTCGGCGACGAACTCGGGGTGCACGTGTCCGGACATGGTGGCACCCACGACGGGGTTCTGGGTGCTTTGGCGGCGGTCGGTCTGCAACTGTCCGGCAACGACGGTCTGTTCATCACGTTGCCCGGACTCGGGAACTTGCCCAACCAGGCAACCGTCGACGAACTTCTGGCCAGCGTGCCCATCGACGACGCCCGTGACGGCAGCGGCCATCGACCCGCGCCCGGTGAATTGATCGAGTTGGGTGACTGGGTCCGGCCCGTTCTGCTGGAAGGGCGCGCGGTGCTGCTCCTGGATCCGCCCGTGCACCACGCCGACGGCCATCGGCGTTGGCGGACCGCACCACGGTCGGTGGTCAAGAAACACTGAGGTGTATCCGCAGCTACGGGAGCATTGAGTGCATTACTAGGCATATCGTGACTGCATCAGCCGAATTATCCGCAGGTATGGTTAGCGACGTATCGGCCGGAAGGGGGTTCCGCCATGGTCCTGCACGTTGTACCCGAGGGCTTGGCCGCCACAAGTGCGGCGGTCGAGGCAATCGCCGCTGCACTGGCGGCAGCGCACGCGACCGCGGCTCCGTTGATCACCGCGGTGGTACCGCCCGCGATCGATCCGGTGTCGCTGCAGGCCGCGGCGGAACTCAGCTTGCAGGGCATTCAGCACGAGGCCGTTGCTGCGTGCGGTACCGAGGTGCTGGGCCGCGCCGGAGTGGGGGTCGCTCAAGCCGGGGTCAACTACCGGGTCGCAGACACCATGGCGGCGTCGGTGTTTGGGCGCTAGCGGTGCGGTGATGGCGGCCCCCGCCCCCTGGATGGCGGCCCCGCCGGAGGTGCATTCAGCAATGCTGAGCACCGGGCCGGGGCCGGGGCCGCTGCTGGCCGCATCGACGGCGTGGGCGACATTGAGCAATGAGTACCTCACTGCCGCAAGTGATCTCACTGCCGCCCTCGGCGATTCGCAGCAGGTCTGGGCCGGTCCGACCGCCGATGCGTACGCGGCAGCGCACCTGCCCTATGTGGCCTGGCTGCAACTGGCCGGCACGCTCAGCGCCCGCACCGCCACCCAGCACCAGGTGATCGCGTCGGCGTACAGCAGCGCCTTGGCGGCCATGCCCACCCTCGCCGAGCTGGCCGCCAACCACGTCACGCACGCGGTCCTGGTGGCGACCAATTTCTTCGGGATCAACACGGTGCCGATCGCGGTGAACGAGGCCGACTACGCCCGGATGTGGACCCAGGCCGCCACCGTCATGAGCGCTTACCAAGCGACCACCGAGACCGCGCGAAACTTGGGGCACACCAGCGGCAGCGCACAAGCCGGAGTCGCGGCGGCCGGAGACGGCACCGGGGGCGGCGGTGGTGGCGGGGGAGGCAACGGCGGCAACAGCGGAGGCGGTGGCGGATCCTTCGACCTGCCCACACCGGCCGAGATCTGGCAGATGCTGTTCGGCTCCGACGGTCAGCAGGTGCCCGGGCAAGGGCAGCCCAACTGGAGTCCTGCCGAATTCCTGCAGAACCTGTCCAATTTCATTAACGGCAACGAGAAGGCGCTGGCCTGGCTGCAACAAAACTTTCGGGGCGTGCTGACTCCCGCCCAGTGGTGGCAGCTGACAAGCTACTTCGTCGCCTGGCAGACCTACCGCGCCGTCAACTGGACGCTGCGTAGCCTGCGATTCCTGTTACAACTGTCCCCGCTGTTGGCGGGCGTCGGGCTGAACCTGGCGATCGGCAGCCTGGCTGCGGTGGCGCCACCGGCCGGCCTGGCAGGGCTCGCCGGTATCCCTGCACCGGCGGTGCCGGAACCGGTACCGCCGGTTCCCGCCGCGTTGGCACCGGTCATCCCGACCGGGGTGCCCGCGCCAGCGCCGAACCCCGCGACGGTGCCGGCTGTGGCGGCACCTCCTGCCCCGGCGGCGACGTTGCCCGCATCCGCTGCGCCCGCCGGTCCCGCACCGCCACCACCGGCGGCGCCCCCATTGATCGGGACCGAGGGCGCCTTCCACAGTTACCTGGTGGGCTGGCTTCCCTCGTCGCAGGGCGCCACGGGGCGTGCCGGCGTGAAATCGGCCCAGCCAGCCGCCGATGTTGCCGCCGCCGTGACGGCGGGTGAATCGGTGACCGCCCCGGCGCGCCACGGCGCCCGTCGGCGCGGCAGGTTGATCGACCCCGGCTACCGCTACGAATACCTCGAGGACGACGAGCAGACCCGCCCCAGCGCGGCGGGTTTCACCGGGACGCTCGGCAAGACGGGGTTGGCGCACGCCGCCGGACTGGCGGACCTGACCGGAGACGACTACGGCGGAGGCCCCACTCTTCCGATGCTGCCCACGTCCTGGGAACCGCAGGACGGACCCCCACGAACCGAATAAAAGTTAATCCGCATTCGCGGATGTCTATTCGATTAACGGTTCGTAGAACTGGGTAGATACCGTAGCATTTATCCTCAGTTATCGAACGGACTGACTCCGCGCCGTTCTGGTCCGGGAGTGCCGTAGCCGCTCTCAGCGATGCGAGCAACGGGCGGTCGTGGCCTCCATGGAACCCGGGCGGCGTGGGTCGCGACTAATCGATAGGTGAGAGGAGTCCGGGGATGAGTTTGTTGGATGCGCATATTCCGCAGTTGGTGGCGTCGGAGTCGGCGTTTGGTGCCAAGGCGGCGTTGATGCGGTCGACGATGGCGCAGGCGGAGCAGGCGGCGATGTCGGCGCAGGCGTTTCATGTGGGTGAGGCGGCTGCGGCGTTTCAGGGGTCGCATGCGCGGTTTGTGGCGATGGCGGCGCGGGTGAATGCGTTGCTGGATATGGCGCAGGTGAATCTGGCGGATGCCGGTTCGACGTATGTGGCCGCTGATGCGGCTGCGGCGTCTGGTTATACCGGGGTTTAGCTGGCGGGCCAGGGAAAAGGAGCAGACTGATGTCGCAGATTATGTACAACTACCCGGCGATGTTGGCCCATGCGGCTGAGATGAATGGGTATGCGGGGACGTTGCAGGCTGTGGGTGCTGACATTGCCAGTGAGCAGGCGGCGTTGTCGGCGGCGTGGCAGGGCGATACGGGTATGACGTATCAGGCGTGGCAGGCGCAGTGGAATCAGGCGATGGAGGAGTTGGTGCTTGCTTATCGTGCGATGGCTTCCACGCATGAGACCAACACCTTGATGATGAACGCCCGGGACACCGCCGAAGCCGCCAAGTGGGGCTGACAGAGCGCAAGCTCTGGCCTGTCCCGGCGGGTTTCGGCAGCATTCTTCGGGCGGACCGCCACGTTCACCCCGGCGTAGGGTCCGTGGAATGCCTCTAATGCGTAGTGACGGTGACAGCTGGGACATCACCACCAGCGTCGGTTCGACGGCCTTGTTCGTGGCCACCGCCCGGGCCCTGGAAGCCGCCAAACCCGATCCAGTGGCGGTCGACCCGTATGCGGAGCTGTTCTGCCGGGCTGCCGGCGGGGACTGGGCGGCCGTGCTGGACGGCAACCGGCCCGACCACGAGCTGTTGTCCAGTGAATTCGGGCAGCACTTCGTCAATTTCCAGGGCGCGCGCACCCGGTACTTCGACGACTACTTCCGTGGTGTCGTCGAAGCAGGGGTGCGCCAGGTGGTGATTCTGGCGGCCGGACTGGACTCCCGCGCCTTCCGATTGGCCTGGCCGGACGCAACGACGATCTTCGAGTTGGACCAGCCGCAAGTGCTCGGCTTCAAGAGCTACGTGCTGTCGCAGCGCGGCATCCGTCCCACGGCCGAACGGCGTGAGGTCGCCGTCGACCTACGTGAGGATTGGCCCCAGGCGCTGTGTGACGCCGGCTTCGATCCGACGAGGCCCTCGGCATGGATCGCCGAGGGCCTATTGATCTACCTGCCTGCTGTGGCTCAGGAGCAACTGTTCGCCGGTATCGACGGCCTTGCCGCTTCGGGCAGCCACGTCGCGGTTGAGGACGGCGCCCCCATGCCTCAGGACGCGTATGAAGCCGCGGTTGCGGCCGAAGTCGAGGCAGGCGACGACACCCGCAACTTCCATCGGCTGGTCTACAACGAGCAGCATGCTCCCGCCGGTCAGTGGTTCGGTGCTCGCGGCTGGACCGCGGAGGTGACGCCGCTGGCCGATTGTCTGGGCCGGTTGGGCCGGCCGGTTCCGGAGCCGGACACCCAAGCCGGTCAGATGATCCTGCGGAACTCGCTGATGTGGGCGGTCAAGGGGTAGGAGCGGTCGGTGGCCGCGGCCGAGAACCGCTGTGGAAGACGAACCCGGTATGCGGTAGCGTGCGGGACAATCGAAAATGATTTTCAATAAGGAGTCGGTGATGGGTTGGAACGACGTCGGCGCGCCAGCGCCCCGTTTGTGGGCTGTAAAGCCGCCTGCGGGAGTGATGGAAGTCGCCTGCCGATCGTCTCGATCGATCTCGACAGTTAGCTTATGCAATGCTAACTTCAGCCGGGTTGGTGAAGTCAAAAACAGTGAAGGGGCGAGCCACGCATGAACAACGGTGATGCGGCTCTGCTCGCCCCACAACCGCGCGTTGACGAAGAAACCCTCAGCCGGTTCGCCACCTGCTGCCGCGCCCTCGGTATCGAGGTTTACCAGCGCAAACGTCCGGCAGACCTGACGGCGGCGCGTACCGGCTTCGCGGCGCTGACGCGGGTCGCGCACGAGCAGTGCGACGCCTGGATCGGCCTGGCTGCCGCCGGGGATCAGTCGCCGCGGGTGCTGGCCGCCATCTCGCAGACTGCCGCGGGCGCCGGCGCCCTGCAGCGGCGCCTGGACCTCCAGCAGGGTGCTCTCGGGTTCCACTACGACACCGGGCTGTACCTGAAACTGCGCGCCACCGAAGCCGACGACTTCCACCTCGCTCACGCCGCGCAACTGGCGATGGCCGGCCGGTGCGCCGAGGCGAACGCGGTGGTCGCCGAGATCGCCCAGCGGCGTCCCGATTGGAATGACGTTCGCTGGATGGCGATCGCGGTGAACCACCACGCCGGCCGCTGGTCGGACATGGTCAAGCTGCTGACTCCGATCGTCAACGACCCTGATCGCGACGAGCTGTTCACCCACGCCGCCAAGATCGCCCTGGGTATCGCCCTGGCGCGGCTGGGTATGTACGCCCCGGCGCTGTCGTACTTGGAGGAGCCGGAAGGGCCGATCGCGGTTGCCGCCACCGACGGCGCCCTGGCCAAGGGACTGATCCTGCGGGCCCAAGACGATGAGGAATCCGCGGCCGAGGTGCTGCAGGACCTCTATGCCGCCAACCCGGAGAACGAGCAGGTCCAGCAGGCGCTGTTGGACCACAGTTTCGGGATCGTCACGACCACCGCGGCCCGGATAGAGGCCCGGACCGACCCGTGGGACCCCAACACCGAGCCGAGCGCCGAGGACTTCGTCGACCCGTCAGCCCATGAGCGCAAGGCCGAACTGCTGGCCGAAGCCGAGCGTGAACTCGGCGAGTTCATCGGGCTGTCCGAGGTCAAAAACCAGGTGCAGCGACTCAAGAGCTCGGTGGCCATGGAAGTGGTGCGCAAGCAGCACGGCCTGGCCGTCGGCCAGCGCACCCACCACCTGGTCTTCGCCGGTCCCCCCGGGACCGGTAAGACCACCATCGCCCGCGTGGTGGCCAAGATCTACTGCGGCCTGGGCCTGCTGAAGAAAGAGAACATCAAAGAGGTGCACCGTGCCGACCTGATCGGTCAGCACATCGGTGAGACCGAGGCCAAGACCAACGCCATCATCGACAGCGCACTCGACGGTGTGCTGTTCCTCGATGAGGCTTACGCCCTGGTGGCCACCGGTGCCAAGAACGACTTCGGTTTGGTGGCCATCGACACGCTGCTGGCGCGGATGGAGAACGACCGCGACCGGCTGGTGGTGATCGTCGCCGGTTACCGGGCTGACCTGGACCGGTTCCTGGACACCAACGAGGGTCTGCGGTCGCGTTTCACCCGCAGCATCGACTTCCCGTCCTACCAGCCGCCGGAGCTGGTCGAGATCGCGCACAAGATGGCCGAGCAGCGCGACAGCCGTTTCGAACAGTCCGCACTCGAGGAGATGCAGTCGCTGTTCGGTCAGCTGGCCGAGGCGTCGCACCCCGACGCCAACGGCGTCGCGCGGCGCAGCCTGGACATCGCCGGCAACGGCCGGTTCGTGCGAAACCTCGTCGAACGCTCCGAGGAGGAGCGCGAATTCCGGCTTGACCATTCCGAACAGTCCGGCACCGGGCTGTTCACCGATGAGGAGCTCATGACCATTACGACCGAAGATGTTCGTAACTCGGTGGCGCCGTTGCTGCGTGGCCTGGGCCTGGAGCCCAAGGCATGAGCGCGGCTCAGCCCGACCGGTCCGATGACGAGCGGCGCTCGTTCGCCTCACGGACCCCGGTCAACGAGAATCCCGACCGGGTCGAGTACCGGCGCGGTTTTGTCACCAAGCATCAGGTCAGCGGCTGGCGATTCGTGATGCGGCGCATCGCCTCCGGCGTGGCCCTGCATGACACCCGGATGCTCGTGGAGCCGTTGCGATCCCAGGCGCGGGCCGTGCTGATGGGTCTGCTGGTGCTAGCCACCGTCGCGGGCGGCTGCTTCGTCTTCACCCTGATCTGGCCCAACAGTGCGGCCAACAACGACCCGGTGCTGGCGGACCGCTCCACCTCCGCGCTGTATGTGCGGGTCGGGGACCAGTTGCACCCGGTGCTGAACCTGACTTCCGCGCGGCTGATTGCCGGCCGGCCGGTCAACCCGACCGTGGTGAAAAGCACTGCACTGGACAAGTTCGCCCGAGGCAACCTGATCGGTATTCCGGGAGCCCCGGAACGCATGGTGCAGAGCAGCTCCCATGACGCCGATTGGACGGCGTGCGACGCGGTGACCGGCTCGACCGCCGGGGTCACGGTGATCGGCGGCCCATTGGCCTACAGCGGATCCCGTGCGAGTGCGCTGGATGCGCAGCAGGCGGTGCTGGCCGACAACGGTGCCGGCGCGTGGTTGCTGTGGGACGGCAAGCGCAGCCGGATCGACCTGGCCGACCACGCCATCACCGGAGCCCTGGGCCTCAACGAGCGGGGTTCGGCGGTGCCCACCCCGCGCCCGATCGCCACCGGACTGTTCAACGCCATCCCAGAGGCACCCGCGCTGGTTGCGCCGGTAATCCCCGGGGCCGGTGGCAAGCCGGCATACGACCTGCGCGTGGCTGCGCCGGTGGGCGCGGTTGTGGCGGCACACTCCCTAGACGGCAACACGCAAGGCACCCTGCGCTACTACGCGGTGCTGGAGGACGGGTTGCAGCCGATTTCTGGGGTGTTGGCGGCGGTGTTGCGTAATACGGATTCGCAGGGTTTGGATCGGCCGCCGGTGTTGGGTGCTGATGATGTTGCGCGGTTGCCGGTTTCGCGGCAGTTGGATGTGTCGCGTTTTCCGGAGCAGCCGGTCAAGGTGGTTGATGCGGTGTCGGCGCCGGTGACGTGCGCGCAGTGGAGTAAGCCTGCGGGGGCCAGTACGAGTTCGTTGACGTTGTTGTCGGGTTCGACGTTGCCGTTGCGTGAGGGTGTGCGGACTTTGGATTTGGTGGGTGCGGGAGTGGGCGGTACCGCCGCACGCGTCGCGCTGGCGCCGGGGTCGGGCTACTTCGCGCAGAGCGTCAACAGTGATCCGGCGGCCAATGCGAGTGCGGGCCCGCTGTTTTGGATCTCCGACACCGGTGTGCGGTATGGCATTAACACCGAGGCCGGCACCAATGGTGGCGAGGGAGACACCATCGCCGCACTGGGTTTGAGTGAGCCGGCTGTGCCGATTCCGTGGTCGGTGTTGTCGCAGTTTGCTGTGGGGCCTGCGTTGTCGCGTAGTGATGCGTTGTTGGCGCATGACGGGTTGGCGCCGGATGCGCGTCCGGGTCGTCGTGTTGCTGGTGAGTTGGGTGGCGTTTCTAGTGTTGGAGAGTCGCGATGAGTCGTTTGATTTTTGAGGCGCGTCGCCGGCTTCCGGTGCCGCCTGTGGATAGGGGCACGATCACGATTGAGCCGCCGCCGGAGTTGCCGCGGTTGGTTCCGGCGTCGTTTTTGCAGCGGGCGTTGCCGGTGGTGATTGTGGTGTTGATTGTGGGCATGGTGATTGCCATGGTCGCGACGGGGATGCGGTTGGTGTCTCCGGTGATGTTGTTCTTCCCGTTTGCGTTGTTGGTGGCGGCGGCCGGTATTTATCGGGGTGGGGATAAGAAGGCCCGCACCGTTGAGGTGGATGCCGAGCGGGCGGATTATCTGCGGTATTTGTCGGTGGTTCGGGACAATATTCGTGGTTCGGCGGCTAAGCAGCGGGCGGCGGCGCAGTGGTCGCATCCCGATCCGGCGGATTTGGTGGCGGTGCCGGGTTCGCGTCGGCAGTGGGAACGCGATCCTCATGATGAGGATTTCTTGGTGGTGCGCACTGGGCGGCATGCGGTGGCGTTGGCCAGTGCGGTGCGGGTGGCTGATACCGCTGATGAGATTGATTTGGAGCCGGTGTCGCACAGTGCGTTGCGCAGCTTGCTCGATACCCAGCGCACGGTGCGTGATGTGCCCGTCGGTGTGGATGTGACGAAGCTGTCGCGGATCACGGTCCTGGGTGAGGGCGAGGCGGCTGCTGATGAGGTGCGGGCGGCGCTGCGGGCGTGGATCGCTCAAGCGGTGACCTGGCATGACCCGACGATGTTGGGGGTGGCGTTGGCGTCACCGGAGCTGGAGACGCCGGCGTGGTCGTGGTTGAAGTGGTTGCCGCACACCGATATCGCCGGCCAGGTCGATGGGGTGGGTCCGGCCCGCTATTTGGCGGCCAGTGGTGAGGAACTGGTGGGCTTGTTGGCCCCGGTGCTGGCGGGCCGCCCGCCGTTTACCGGTGATGCCGGTGAGTCGGGTCGGCATGTGTTGGTGATCATCGATGATCCCGAGTTTGATGTGGCCGCTTCAGCGTTGGGCGCCGCGCGGGCGGGGGTGACGGTGATTGTTCGCGGGACGGTCGCCCCGAATCGGGAGCAGTATTGCGACCCGGAGCGCCCGATCCTGCGGATCAGCGCGGGTGGGGCGGCGATTGATCGGTGGCAGTCCGGCGGCTGGCAACGCTACGTCGACGCCGCGGACCAGCTCGGCGCGGCGGAGGCGGCGCATGTGGCGCGGCGGTTGTCGCGGTGGGATTCCAACCCGACCCATGCGGGGTTGCGCTCGGCGGGCACGCGTGGGGCCACGTTCACCACGTTGTTGGGGATCAGTGATGCGTCGCGGTTGGATGTGCCGGCGTTGTGGGCGCCCCGCAGCCGTGAGGAGGAGTTGCGGGTGCCGATTGGGGTGACCGCGACCGGCGAGCCACTGTTCTTTGACCTCAAGGATGAGGCCGAGGGCGGGATGGGGCCGCATGGGTTGATGATCGGCATGACCGGCTCGGGTAAGTCGCAGACGTTGATGTCGATTCTGTTGTCGTTGTTGACGACGCATTCGGCGGATCGGTTGATCGTGATCTACGCCGACTTCAAGGGGGAGGCCGGCGCCGATATTTTCCGGCATTTCCCGCAGGTCGTTGCGGTGATCTCGAACATGGCCGAAAAGAAATCGTTGGCCGATCGGTTCGCCGACACGTTGCGTGGTGAGGTGGCGCGGCGGGAGTTGCTGCTGCGGGAGGCGGGCCGCCGTGTTCAGGGCAGTGCCTTTAACTCGGTGACCGAGTATGAGGCGGCGATCGCCGCCGGCCATGATTTGGCGCCGATCCCGACGTTGTTCATCGTCGCTGATGAGTTCACGTTGATGCTGGCTGATCACCCCGAGTACGCCGAATTGTTCGACTACGTGGCGCGTAAGGGCCGCTCGTTTCGCATCCACATTCTGTTCGCCTCGCAGACCTTGGATGTGGGCAAGATCAAGGACATCGACAAGAACACCTCGTACCGGATCGGGTTGAAAGTCGCGAGCCCGAGTGTGTCGCGTCAGATCATCGGGGTCGAGGACGCCTATCACATCGAGTCGGGCAAAGAGCACAAAGGTGAGGGCTTTTTGGTGCCGGCCCCGGGTGCGGCGCCGATCAAGTTCCGCTCCACCTATGTCGACGGGATTTACGACCCGCCCCGCCAATCACGGGCCGTGGTGATGCATGCGCTGCCCGAGCCGAAACTGTTTACCGCCGGTGTGGTCGATGCCGGGCAGGAAACCACGATCGTGGGTGAGGTCGAGGAGGAGGTGTTGGGTCCGCCGCGCAAGCTGATCGCCACGATCGGCGACCAGCTGGCCCACTACGGGCCCCACGCCCCCGCCTTGTGGTTGCCGCCCCTGGATGAGCCGATCCCGCTCGCGACCACCCTGGCCGATGCCGGGATCTCCGAGCGGGCGTTGCGGTGGCCGCTGGGACAGATCGACAAGCCCTTCGAGATGCGGCGGGACCCGCTGGTCTTCGATGCCCGCTCCGCCTCGGGGAACCTGCTGATCCATGGTGGCCCCAAGTCCGGGAAGACCACCGCGTTGCAGACGTTCATCGTCTCGGCGGCGAGTCTGCATTCGCCGCGGGAGGTCAGTTTCTACTGCCTCGATTACGGCGGCGGCCAACTGCGGGCCCTGCAAGACCTGGCCCATGTCGGCAGTGTCGCCTCAGGGCTGGAGCCTGAGCGGATCCGGCGCACCTTCGGGGAACTCGAACAACTGTTGGCGGCACGTCAGCAGCGTGAAGCGTTCCGGGACGGCAGCATCGGCTCCCTTAACGATGGCTACGGCGAAGTCTTTTTGGTGATCGACAACCTGTATGCCTTCAGCCGCGACAACACTGATGCGTTCAACACCCGCAACCCGTTGTTGGCCAAGGTCACCGAACTGGTCAACGTCGGGCTGGCCTACGGCATCCATGTGGTGGTGACCACGCCGAGTTGGCTGGAAGTGCCATTGGCCATGCGCGATGGCCTCGGCCTGCGCCTCGAGCTCAAGCTCCATGATGCCCGCGACAGCAACGTGCGGGTCGCCGGAGCCCTCACCCGTCCGGCCGAAGCGGTGCCGGCCAATCAACCGGGTCGCGGTTTGACGATGGCCGCCGAGCATTTCCTGATCGCCCAACCCGATCTGGGCCAGATCGAGGCCATCAATGCCCGCCACCCCGGTCTGGCGGCGCCGCCGGTGCGGTTGTTGCCGACCAACCTGGCTCCCGAAGAAGTCGGGGTCAGCTATCCGGCGGTCGATCATGTGGTCATCGGGGTCCGCGAAGAGGACCTGGCACCAGTGCAGGTGGACTTCACCACCAACCCGCTGCTGCTGGTGCTCGGGGACGCCAAGTCCGGTAAAACCACTTTGCTGCGGCACATCATCCGCACCGTGCGCGAGCACTCCAGTGCCGAACAGGTGGCGTTCACCGTGCTGGATCGGCGCCTGCACCTTGTCGATGAACCGTTGTATCCGGACAATGAGTACACCGCGAATGTGGATCGGGTCATCCCGGCCATGCTCGGATTGTCGGCGTTGATCGGATCCCGCCGGCCCCCGGCCGGATTGTCGGCAGCCGATCTAGCTGGGTGGAGCTATGACGGTCACACCCACTACCTGATCATCGATGATGTCGACTCGATCCCGGACACCCCGGCCCTGACCGGCCCGTATGCCGGGCAGCGGCCGTGGACCACCTTGATCGAGTTGCTGTCGCAAGCAGGCGATCTGGGATTGCGGGTCATCGTCACCGCACGGGCCACCGGTTCAGCACACGCGTTGATGACCAACCCGCTCCTGCGCCGCCTCAACGACCTGCAAGCCACCACCCTGATGCTCTCGGGCAACCCCGCCGACAGCGGCAAAATCCGCGGCCAACGCTTCGCACGCCTACCCGCAGGACGCGCAATCCTGCTGGCCGACAACGACGAACCCACCTACCTACAACTCGTCAACCCACAATTCAGCGAGAGTCTGACGCGCTGACGCGTATCGAATTACGGAAGGGGAAATTGTCATGACGCTCAATGTGGTTCCGGAAGGTCTCGCCGCCGCCAGTGCAGCGGTCGAGGCATTGACCGCCCGTCTGGCGGCCGCGCAGGCCAGCGCCGCCCCGCTGATCACCGCGGTGGTTCCGCCCGCTGCGGATCCGGTGTCGCTGCAGACCGCTGCCGGTTTCAGTGCCCAGGGCAGCGAGCACGCCGCGGTGGCAGCGCAGGGCGCCATCGAGTTGGGCCGCGCCGGTGTCGGTGTAGGGGAGTCCGGTGTCAACTACGCCGCCGGTGACGCCGCTGGTGCCTCGACATACTTCTTGGGCACGCGCGGCTGATGATTTCCGCCCCGGTCTGGATCGCCTCCCCGCCGGAGGTGCATTCAGCATTGCTGAGCAGCGGCCCCGGACCGGGTCCGTTGTTGTCGGCTGCCGGGGTGTGGAATTCGCTGAGCGTCGAGTACGCCTCGGTCGCAGACGAACTCACCGCGCTGCTCGGGGCAGTGCAGACCGGCGCATGGCAGGGACCCAGCGCCGAGCAGTACCTGGCCGCGCACGCGCCGTATCTGGCGTGGCTGGGCCAGGCCAGCGCGGACAGCGCCGGGGTAGCCGCGCAACATGAGGTGGCCGCCACGGCGTACACCAGCGCGCTCGCGTCGATGCCGACACTGGCCGAATTGGCCACCAATCACATGATGCACGGGGTGCTGGTCGGCACCAACTTCTTTGGGATCAATACGATCCCGATCGCGCTCAATGAAGCCGACTATGTCCGGATGTGGATCCAGGCGGCCACCACCATGAGTACCTATCACGCGGTCTCCGGTGCGGCCCTGGCGTCGGCGCCACGTGCGGTGGAAGCGCCCCCGGTGGTCAAGTCCGATTCGGCCTTGCCCGCCGCGGACACCTCCTCGGGGGGAATCGGGGATTTCTTCACCAAGCTGTTGGACCAGCTCGGTCAGCTCTTGGCCGACCCGATCGGCGTGATTCGGGAGATCCTGAGTACCCCCGGAGCCCTGGTCACCTGGTTCCCGCTGCTGTTCTTCATCGCTTACGAGGCATTCTTCATCCCGTTCGGTTTCACCTTCTGGGGAGTGATGCTGGGCGCGACGATCATGGTGCCGATCGTCCTCGGCGTCGGGCTTGCCTACCTGGCCGACCTCCTGGGCGGCGACTGGACTATGGACGAGGTCGCCAAACCGGCGCCGGGAGTCGTCTCGTCGCCCGATCGGCCGACCGTCGCGGTGGCAGGCTTTGGTCCCGGGTTGCCCGCATCCGGTGCGGCGAGCGTTCCGGCAGCGCCGCCCACCTCGGCGGCGGCACCTCCCGCACCGGCGGCCGGTGCGATGGGCTTCGGCTACCTGGTCGGAGGATCCGACCCGGGCACCGGACTCGGCCCGACCCTGACCGACCGCAACAAGGCGCAGGCCCCGTCCTCACGGGTGCCCGCCGCCGCGGCGGCGGTGGGCAGCTCGGCGCAGGAAAGGTCTCGGGCGCGCCGGCGCCGCAGGGCCGTCTTGCACGATCACGCCGACGAGTTCATGGACATGAATTCCGGTCCCGCCGCCGATCCCGCAGGGCAGGCGCCGTCGGCCACGGTTGGCTCGGACAGCGGCTCCGGACCGCTCGGATTCACCGGGACGGTCGAAAAGCGTGCCGGCAGTGCGGCATCCGGGCTGACCACCTTGACCGGTGACGGATTCGGCGGCGGCCCGAATATGCCGATGTTGCCCGATACCTGGGGCGAAAAAGATCTTGGCGACTCCGTTGGGGAGTCGGAATCGGAACCGAAGTAGAAGTCAGGAAAGGAGTGCAGCGATGAGTATGTTGGATGCGCATATTCCGCAGTTGGTGGCGTCGGAGTCGGCGTTTGGTGCCAAGGCGGCGTTGATGCGGTCGACGATGGCGCAGGCGGAGCAGGCGGCGATGTCGGCGCAGGCGTTTCATGTGGGTGAGGCGGCTGCGGCGTTTCAGGGGTCGCATGCGCGTTTTGTGGCGATGGCGGCGCGGGTGAATGCGTTGCTGGATATGGCGCAGGTGAATCTGGCGGATGCCGGTTCGACGTATGTGGCCGCTGATGCGGCTGCGGCGTCTGGTTATACCGGGGTTTAGCTGGCGGGCCAGGGAAAAGGAGCAGACTGATGTCGCAGATTATGTACAACTACCCGGCGATGTTGGCCCATGCGGCTGAGATGAATGGGTATGCGGGGACGTTGCAGGCTGTGGGTGCTGACATTGCCAGTGAGCAGGCGGCGTTGTCGGCGGCGTGGCAGGGCGATACGGGTATGACGTATCAGGCGTGGCAGGCGCAGTGGAATCAGGCGATGGAGGAGTTGGTGCTTGCTTATCGTGCGATGGCTTCCACGCATGAGACCAACACCTTGATGATGAACGCCCGGGACACCGCCGAAGCCGCCAAGTGGGGCTGACCCTAATGATCGGCTCGATGAGGGAAGGCAGTGATGGGTACTGAGCCCAACGCCGCCGAACTGACCGTCGAGCAAGCCTGGTACATCGCGGAAACCGTTGGTGCCGGGTCTTTTCCGTGGGTTTTGGCGATCACCATGCCCTACACGGACGCCGGGGAGCGGGGCGCGTTCATGGCGCGTCAGCGCGACGAGCTCACCCGGATGGGAGTTGTCTCGCCGGAGGGCGCGGTCAATCCGGCCGTGGCCGAATGGATCCGGGTGGTGTGCTTCCCGGACCGGTGGCTGGACCTGCGTTATGTGGGTTCGGCCGCCGGCGGGGCCCCCGAGATGTTGCGCGGCATCGTCGCGCGCCGTGACCAGAACGCCGGCAAGCCCGCCCGGACGGTTGTGGCACTGCGCAATGCGCAACTGGTCACGTTCACCGTGATGGACATCGACGACCCGCGCCTGCTGGTCCCGGTGCTCGGCGCAGGTCTGCGGCAGCGCCCGCCGGCCAGGTTCGACGAGTTCACCCTGCCGGCCCGGGTCGGTGCCCGCGCTGACGAGCGACTGCGCGCCGGCGCTCCGCTCGCCGAAGTGCTTGACTACCTGGGCATTCCCGCCTCGGCGCGGCCGATCGTGGAATCGGTGTTCACCGGATCACGTCACTATGTCGAGGTCGTCGCGGGATGCGCGCGAGACGGTCGACATACCACCACAGAAGTCGGTATGAGCCTGGTCGACGCCGATGCGGGCCGCATCCTGGTCACCCCGTCGCAGGCCTTCGACGGCGAGTGGGTCTCGACCTTCCGCCCTGGAACCGACTTTGCGACTGCTGTCGCGATTGAACAGCTGACCGCCACCCTGCCCGAGGGCACGTGGTTCCCCGGTCAGCGACTATCCAGAGATTTCACCACCCAGCTGTCCTAAAGGCAGCGAAGAGAACGTCCTCGCAGAGAAGAAGAATAGGGAACACCAATGACCGAAGCCCCGGTGCTGACCAGCGCCGTCATGCCGATTGTCCGCATCGCGGTCCTGGCCGACAGTCGGCTGACCGAGATCGCCGTGCCGGCGGAGCTGCCGCTGCGCGAAATCCTGCCGGCGGTGCAACGCCTGGTCGCCCCGGACGCCGGTGACTCCACTGATTCGGCCGAGCCTGCCGGTGCGACGCGGCTGAGCCTGGCGCCGGTCGGCGGCGCACCGTTCAGCCTGGACGCCAGCCTGGACACCGTCGGGGTGGTGGACGGCGACCTGCTGGCCCTGCGCCCGGTGCCGGTCGGCCCGGCTGCCCCCGGCATTGTCGAGGACATCGCCGACGCCGCTGTCATCTTCTCGGCTTCCCGGCGTAAGCCCTGGGGCGCCAAGCACATTCAACGCGCGGCGTTGGCCGCTGGGACGGCTCTGATCTTCGCCTCCACCGGACTCGCGGCCGCGCACCGCGCGGTCACCGGCGAGCCCGCCGGCCTGTTCGCGGCCGGGGCCATCGCCCTGCTCACGGTGCTCGCCGCGCTGCTGTGCCGTACGCGTTCGGCCGAAGCCGCACTGACCCTGTCGATCGCGGCACTGGTACCGCTCGCCGCGGCGGGCACCCTGGCGGTGCCCGGGGTGTTTAGTCCGGCGCACATCGTGCTGGGCGCCGCGGCGGTTAGCGCGTGGTCGCTGATCTGCCTGATCTTGCCGCCGGGCGGTCGTGGCGAGCGCGGAATCGCGTTCTTCACCGCCGCGGTGGTCGTGGGTGTCGGGGTGCTTGCGGCGGCGGCCGTCAAGACCTTCTGGGAGTTGCCGTTCGTCACCCTGGGCTCTGGCCTGATCACCGCGTCCCTGCTGCTGACCGTTGCCGCGCCGCAGGTTTCGGCATTGTGGGCGCGGCTGCCGTTGCCGGTGATCCCGGCACCGGGCGACCCGACGCCGTCCGCGCTGCCGGAGAGTGTGCTTGCCGACCTGCCTCGCCGGGTCCGCGTCACTGACGCCCACCAGACCGGCTTCATCGCCGGCTCGGTGCTGCTCGCTGTGCTCGGTTCGGTTGCCATCGCCTTTGCGCCCGAGGGGCTTTCGGGCTGGGCCTGGTACGTGGTCGCGGGCATCGCGGTGGCTTCGGTGCTGCGGGCCCGGGTGTGGGACTCGGCATGGTGCAAGGCCTGGCTGCTGGCCGAGCCGCACCTGACCGCGATTGCCCTGCTGGTCGGTTACGCCGCCACCGGCCGCTACACGGCCGCCTTCGGCGCGGTGCTGGTCCTGGCTGCCTTGGTGGCGGTGTGGGCAGTGGTCTCGTTGAGCCCGTCCGTGGCCTCGCCGGACAGCTACTCATTGCCGGTGCGCCGCCTGGTGGGCTTCCTGGCTTCCGGCGTCGACGCCACCCTGATCCCGGTCATGGCCTACCTGGTCGGCATCTTCGCCTGGGTTCTGTCTCGATGATCGTTGCCGAGGAGCGCAGCCGGAGTCGGTCAGCGGTCCGGGCGGCCGGGATCGTCGTGCTGGCAGCCTTGCTGACCAGCGCGCCGGCCCTGGCGATCACCCCGCCGACGGTGGACCCGACAGTGCCGCCGCCCAGCGGAGCGCCCGGCCCCGTCGCGGCGATGGAACAGCGCGCCGACTGCGCCAGTTCGGGTTTGCTGCCCGGCAGCAACCTCAGCGCCGCGACGGCTGGACAGCGGATGCTCGACCTGCCCACCGCGTGGCAGTTCTCCCGTGGCGAAGGCCAGACGGTGGCCGTCATCGACACCGGTGTACGGCCGGGCCCGCGCCTTGGGGCGGTGGAACCGGGCGGCGACTACATCGGGACCACCGACGGGCTGACCGACTGCGATGGACACGGAACGCTGGTTGCCGGGATCGTGGCCGGCCAGCCTGGCGATGACGGCTTCACCGGCGTGGCTCCGGCCGCCCGGCTGCTGTCACTGCGGACCGCCTCGGCGACGATCTCGCCGCGGCTGGGCGGAGACGACCCCCGGGCGACTCGCGTGATCACCGACATCACCGCGCTGTCGCGGGCCATCGTGCACGCCGCCGACCTCGGTGCGCGGGTCATCACCATCTCCACCACCACCTGCCTGCCCGCCGACCGCAACATCGACCAGACGGCGTTGGGTGCGGCGCTGCGCTACGCGGCGGTGGAAAAGGATGCGCTGATCGTGGCGGCCGCCGGCGACGCCGGCCAGACCGGGTCGGTCGGCGGCGGTGGGGAGGCGTGCGAGTCCAATCCGCTCACCGACCTGAGCCGCCCGCAGGACCCGCGGAACTGGGCCGGGGTGACGTCGGTGTCGGTGCCGTCGTGGTGGCACCCCTACGTGCTGTCGGTGGCCTCGCTGTCGTCGAGCGGCAGACCGTCCGGATTCACCATGGCCGGACCGTGGGTCGGCGTGGCCGCCCCCGGTGAGGACATCGTCTCGGTGAGCAACCGCGAAGACGGCGGATTGGCCAACGCGTTGCCCGGCAACCAAGGTCGGCTGGTGCCACTCAGTGGCACCGGCTACGCCGCCGGCTATGTGGCCGGTGTGGCCGCTCTGGTCCGCAGTCGATACCCCGATCTGAACGCGATGCAGGCTGCGCACCGGATCGTCTCCACCGCCCACAACTCCGCGCGCGCGCCATCGGATGTGGTGGGTGCTGGAACCATCGACCCGGTGGCCGCCCTGACCTGGGAACTGACCCCGGCCGCGGACCCGGCTGCCTCACCCGCGAAGAAGATCTCTCCACCCCCGGCGCCGCAACCCGACGACCCGGCGCCGCGGATCGTGGCCTTCGCCGGAACCGCGCTGCTGGCCGGGTTGGTCGTCGCCGTCGCCACTGGCGCCGCGGCGGCCGCTCGCCGACGAAAGGAAAACCAACTGTGAGCACGCACCGAACCACCATTCCCCGGCCCGGGCCGGCCCGGATCGCCTTGGTGCTGTTGGCCGCCACGCCCGCGGTGATGGCGAACCCGTGGGAGACCACCGCGCAGCGCTGGGCGCTCGCCGTGGGCATCATCGTGACGGTCCTGCTGCTCGGCTGGTGGCGTGGCCTGCACTTCACCACGATCGCCCGTCGCCGGTTGTCGATGCTGCGTTCGCGCGGTGGCGCGCACACCGACCGCCGGGACGCTGCCGGCGCGCGCGCGACCGCGGTGTTGCGGATCACGGCCTCGGCGGCCGGGAACGCTCTACCGCTGTCGCTGATCGCGAGCTACTTGAACCGGTACGGCCTGCGGGCCGACGCGGTGCGCATCACCAGCCGCGCAGGTGCAGGAGCAATCGACACCTGGATCGGAGTGACGTACGCGGCCGCGCCGAACCTGGCAGCGTTGCAGGCCCGCTCGGCGTCCATCCCGCTGCAGCGGACCGTTGACATCGCCGTGCGGCGCCTCGCCGACCATCTCCGTGAAATCGGTTGGGACACCGCGATTGTCGCCGAAGGCGAGATTCCGTCGCTGATCGATGCGGGTGCCCGGGAAGCATGGCGGTCGGTGGTCGACGGCACAGGCGACCACGTCGCGGCCTACCAGGTGGGAATCGACGCGGCGCTGGCCGACACGATCAGCCGAATCCAGGCCGTCAACGCCAACGAGACCTGGACGGTGTTGGAAGTCGCCGAAGCGGACGGCCAGCAGACTGTAGCCGCGGCCTGTGCGCTGCGTACCGGCTCGGCGCCCGACGGTGGCGCCCCGCTGGGCGGGCTGCTGCCGCAGCAGGGCAACCACCGCAATGCGTTGCTGGGCTTGCATCCGCTGTCCGGCGTCCGCTTGGACGGGCACACCCCGGTTTCTGGCGACGAGCTCGCCGGCCTGCGGTGGCCTGTCACGGCGGTAGCGGCGGCCGCGCGCTAGCGGCGATCGCAAGCGCGGCGGAGCCGGGCGAAGCGGGTCGCCGCGGTAGGGCTAGCGGGCTAGAACATGTAGGGCCGCAGGAACGCGGTCATCCTGCGTAGGTAGGTCGGTTGGCTGACGTGTAGCACATGGTTTCCCGGAAACCAGTGCAATGCGCACTGATCCCAGTGGTGCCAGAGCATTTCGGACTGCTCCGGCGGTGCCAGCCGATCGCCTAGGCCGGTGATGATCAGTCGCCGTTCCTTGGCCATCAGCGGGCGGTAGTTCAGCGGCGAGTGGTAGGCGGTCGCTGCGACGAAATCGTCGCCGGCGACCTGCCCTAGCCGTTGCCCGCCCTGGAGTATCAGATTGGCCGGAAACCAGTCGCGGATCTCCGATTCGACGGAAACCACCGGAACATTCGGGATCACCGCCTGCAGTCGGGGTTCGACGGCAGCCAACAGGGCACTGGTGTAACCGCCCAGCGACAGACCGGTCAACGCGAAGCGGTCGACGCCGGTGGACTCCAGGTAGTCGATCATCGATCGGAAGTCGTGGACCGCCTGGGCCATCGCCTCGGCGAAGCCCGACATGCCGTGCGAGAAGTAGCCGTATCCGCTAAAGGGCGAGTACTTCTCAGCCCGCCGCCCATGGAAAGGCAACGTGAACAAGGCCACGTCGTATCCGGTTCGATAGAACCACGGCAGCGAGAAGAAGAGCCCGTTGAACAAGTAGGGCGACCCCATGAAGCCGTGGATGACGCACAGCGTCGGGCGCGGCCCGTCGTCGTGACGCCAATGCTGAAACCGTGCGGTGTTGTTGTTCCCCAGGGCAGTCCACGAGTCGCGCATCGCCGGATTGACCGCTTCGAAACCGCTCCGGAAAGAGACGTTCTCGACCGTGCCGCGGGCGATCCGCTCCGCGATCGGATTTGCCCGCCGGACCGAAACCCTCGGCAGCTCCGTAGGTGCGGGAAAGGATCGGAGCGGGTCGTGGTGGGAGGCCAGTTCGGCGTAGAACGCCAGTCGTTCCCGCTCCTGCCGAGACTGCTTGCGGCCCAACGCGGTGGTGAGCACCGACGGGATCATGGCCGCGGCAACCATGGAGGCGACCGCGGTGCGCAAGCCGATATCGGCGAAAGCCGACGCGTCCACGATCGCCTTCTCCCGCAACGACAACTCGCTGCGGTGCGGCAGGCCGTGTTCGCCGGCATCGGCACCGGGGACATCGGGAATCGGGATGGGCGGATTGAGCGGGGTGACGTCAGTGCTCACGGTCGCCGGCCTTTCGCGGGTGTTGGTCGCCCCGGCCCTGCGGACCCCGGTGCGACGTCAACCGGATGGTAACTCGGCTGCGAACAGCCGCGCGGCATTGTCGTGCAGAACCCCACGCAGCCAGGCGTCGTCGATGCCGGGAAGCGCGGTGATCGCGTCCAGCGCCTCACGGTAGCCGTATGGGATGTTCGGAAAGTCG
Organism: Mycobacterium sp. SMC-11; assembly: GCF_046250095.1. NCBI lineage: Bacteria > Bacillati > Actinomycetota > Actinomycetes > Mycobacteriales > Mycobacteriaceae > Mycobacterium > Mycobacterium sp. SMC-11. The sequence continues at coordinate 323,374 of NZ_CP176430.1, forward strand.
CTGCCAAACAGAATCCGTTCACCCGCGCTGCGTAAGCGCGGATCCTCACCGGTCGGAAACGGCATCAGCTCGTCGACGAACGCGGTGAAAGCCATCGTGGTGTCCAGGTACACGCTTGGCGATTCCAGGCAGATGTCGAGGAATTCGTCGTACTCGGGCATGCCCATGTGCGCGATGATCAAAGCCAACCGCGGGTGGCGGCGCAGCAGCTGTCGAACCGGTGCAGGCCCGGTGAAGCGGCCGGGCTGCGGGCCGGAGCCGCAGTGGATGACGACCGGAACACCGCAGTCCTCGATCACGCCCCAGACGTCGTCGAGCAGCGGATCGGTCGGGTCATAGTCACCGACCTGGATGTGTGCCTTGAATATTCGAGTTCCACCATCGATGGCGGCTTTAACGTAGTCCGCCGCGCCGGGTTCCGGATAGAACGTCGCCGTGGGTAGACAATCCGGTGTGTCACGGGCGAATTGGGCTGCCCACTGGTTGAGCCACGCCGCCATATCCGGCTTGTGCGGATACACCAGCGAAGTGAACCGGCGTACCCCGAAAGCGCGCAGCGTAGCGACCCGATTGGACTCATCCATGCGGTAGTTGATGGGCCACGGCCGGCCGACCATCGGGCCGGCCGAATCGAAGTACTTCCACACCTTGTCCATTACCGACTTGGGCATGAAATGGGTATGGACGTCGATGATTCCCGGCAGTCCCAGATCCGACCAGACCTCGCGGACTGCGGTGGCTTCATCGTCCTGAGTCATGGGGTCTCCCAGCTGTTTTCGGATACAAACTCCCCCAAGGGCTGGCGGTAGGCCCACTCGTCGATCTCTAGCGCCGGCCGGTCCGGGAACTCCGGGACGGGGCCCAGGCACAGGATCGCCACGGGCTCCGCATCCGAGGGCATTCCCAGCAACTGTGCCAGGGGAGCGGGTTCGAACAACGACACCCAGCCCATGCCCAGCCCCTCGGCGCGGGCGGCCAGCCATAGGTTCTGAATCGCGCACGACACCGACGCCAGATCCATCTGCGGCAAGGTACGGCGACCGAAGATGTGTGCCTGTCTGCCGTCTCGCAACGCCACCACCAAAAGTTCGGCGCACTCGCGGATGCCCTCCACCTTCAAGGCCAGGAACTCCTGCTCGCGACGGCCCAGCGCCTCAGCGGTGCGATGACGCTCCTCGTCGACCAAGGCATGGATCCGCTGCCGAAGGACGTCGTCGGTGATTCGGACGAACCGCCACGGCTGCATGAGGCCCACACTCGGTGCGGCATGGGCCGCCGCCAACAGCCGCGTCAGGACGTCGGGGTCGACCGTGCTGCCGGGTACGAATCGGCGCATGTCGCGCCGCTCGGCGATCACCCGGTACACGGCTTGGCGCTCCTGCGCGGTGAACGATGGATCAGCCACGGGATCATGGTAGGAGCCACACGAAGGGACGCTCGTCATGAAACGTTCGCAACTGCTCGACCACTTCACCGCCGGCGCCGCCGCAGACCTCGTCTACGGTGAGCCCCACCAGACCGCGGACGGGGCGACGGTCATCACCGCCGCACGGGTGACCGCGTCGGGCCCGGACGGTTCGAAGGTGAACGCGACACCCCTCGGGGTGATGGTGATCCGCGGCCAGCAGGCCAAGTGGGTGGCCGCGGTCGACGCGAATCGGATCGCACTGGTCGGGGTGCTCACCGGGTTGCTGTCCGCCGTCATCGCGTCTCTGGCGGTACTGCGCCGCCCGCCCTGGCCGGATTTGCGGGGTGGCGGAACTTCCAGCGGCGGTAAGTAAGTGGTGTCGCCTTCGGCCGCGCGTGCGGCGGCGCTGATCTCGGTGGCGGCCGCGGTGGCGGTCTACGTATTGATGTTGGTGGGCTATCGGCAGGGCTGGACCTGGCTGGCCGAAGTCGATACCGCCGCCTTGGACGCGAGCTACGACGTCGCGGTCAAACACCCGATCTGGGTCCGGTTCTGGGATGGCATCTCCACGGTCTTCGAGCCGGCGGTGTTCCGCGCGGTCGGCATGGTGGTGGCTCTGGTCGCGGTGCTGCGGCATCGGCTGCGCGCCGCGCTGTTCCTGTTGGTCTCGGTGGAGGCGACCGGGCTGCTGACGGTGGTGGCCAAGGGCTCCGTCGGGCGGCCGCGGCCGGTGACGGCCCTGGTCTCGGCGACCTCGACCTCGTTTCCGTCCGGGCACGCGCTGGGGGTGACGATCGGGGTCGGCGCGCTGTTGCTGCTGGCGCTGCCCGCGCTGCGGCGCAACGCCAGGCTGGCGGCGGTGAGTGTCGGCGTGCTGGTGGTGGCTGCGGTCGGGGTCTCTCGAGTAGCGCTCAACGTCCACCACCCCTCCGACGTACTGGCCGGCTGGGCGCTGGGCTGGGCTTACCTGACGGCGTGGGCTCTGGTCCTGCAACCGTGGCGGCGACCGGAGTTGACCGGGTCCGCCGGCGCGCCCCAAGATGGCCAGGATGACCAGCAGTAACGCCGACCCCGTCGATGCACTCATCTGCTCCCGCAAGGGCTGCAGCGCTGATGCGGTGTACGGCATGCTGTGGAACAACCCGAAGCTGCACACACCGGAACGTCGCAAGGTCTGGCTGACGTGTGCCGAACACCGCGAGTACTTCCGTGACTACCTGTCGTCACGCGGCCTGCTCAAGGCCGAGGCACCGGTCGAAGAGCTGCCGCGCCGAGAGGGGCCGTGAACACCGCGTCTTGAATGCGGCGCCTTGAAAGCGGCGTCGTGAAAGAGGCGTCGTGAAAGCGGCCACCCGAACCCCGGCACGCCGTGAGCGGTGTTTGACCCGCCCCTGACATGCACAGATGATGTGTGAATGCGCCGACTTGTGAGCTTGTTCAGCGCTGCCCTGTGCACGGTTGCCGCGGCGCTGTCCGCGGCCCCGGGAGCCCAAGCCGACGTCATTCCGTGGTTTGCCCGTTCGGTAGGCAACGCCAACCAGGTGATTTCGGTTGTCGGGGTAGGCGGTTCGGACGCGAAGATGGACGTCTACCAGCGCAGCGCGACGGGTTGGCAACCGGTGGCCGCCGGGATTCCGACCCACGTCGGCTCGGCCGGCATGGCAGCCAAGGCGAAGAGCGGCTATCCGGCCACCCCGATGGGCGTCTTCACGCTGCCGTATGCGTTCGGCACCGCGCCGAACCCCGGTGGCGGACTGCAGTATGTACAGGTCGGGCCGGACCACTGGTGGAACGGCGACGACCACAGCCCGACGTTCAACACCATGCAGGTGTGCAAGAAGGCGCAATGCGCATTCGACACCGGTGAGAGCGAGAACCTGGAAATCCCGCAGTACAAGCACGCCGTGGTGATGGGGGTCAACACCGCCCGTACCCCCGGGGACGGCGCCGCCTTCTTCTTTCACACCACCGACGGCGGCCCGACCGCGGGCTGCGTCGCGATCGACGACGCCAAGCTGGTGCAGATCATTCAGTGGCTGCGCCCGGGCGCGGTCATCGCGATCGCGAAGTAGTTCGTCAGCCCTCTTCGCAGTACGACGCTCGCGCGATGCTGACGAACTGCGACGCCCTGGTCAAGGTCAGGCTGGGATTGGCGTTCTTCACGGCCTTGGCGGCCTGATTGGGCGAGTGCCCCCCAGCAAGGTATTCGCACACCGAATGCCCGCCGGCGACCGCGTCGGCGGCATCGGGGTAGGAGATACCCATCTTGTCGAGGGCGCCGAGGAAGCCGTTGTCATCGGTATCGGCACCGGCCGGTGCGGCCAGACCCAGCAGACCGGCCACCGCGAAGGCACTCACTGCCAGTGTGCCGGGTAGGCGAATCGTCATCGTCTTCCTTCCATCAATCGGTGATCGAGTCGGGGCAGAACGCCGCTTGGGAGAACGTCACGAACCTGGCGGCGTTCTTCACCGACATGCTGCGGTTCGAGATCCGCACGGCGCGTGCCGCGGAATCTGAGCGATGCCCCGCGCCCAAGTAGGCGCAGACCTCACGGCCGACGGAGACGGCGTCAGCCGCATTGGTGTATTCGATCCCGGCCTGCTCGATCGCGCTGATGAACATGGCGTCGGGGTCCGGGTCGGCGTATGCCGGCGCGGCGTTGACCAGCGCCGTAGCACCAATCGCGACCAAAGCCCAACGTGGATTTATCACAGTGTCAACAGCATTACTGACCTGAATTAACCGCTAGCGGCAAGTAAATGAACCATCGGTGAACACCATCGGTACGGTGTGCGCCGGATGCGTCGAACCGGTAGACGGCCGCCTAACAGTTCATTTACTCGCCACCCTGCCGACCACTTTGCCTTAACCTCCGGTTCACCTGTATGCCGTTTCGTAAGGATCGGAATAGCCGTTCGCAACCGCTGCAGGCCGCTGGCGTACCTAGTGCCAGCGCCATGAGCGAGGAGACATCGTGTACCTGGACTACGGGGTGCTGCCCCCGGAGATCAATTCGGGACGCATGTACGCCGGCCCCGGATCCGGTTCCATGCTTTCCGCCGCCACCGCGTGGGAGAACCTCGCCGCCGAGCTGAACACCGCCGCGGCGTCCTACGACTCGGTCACCTCAGGCCTGGCTGCCGGCCCCTGGACCGGCCCGGCAGCGACGGCGATGGCAGCCTCCGCGGCCCCGTACGTGACCTGGCTGCGGGGCGCCGGCGCTCAGGCCGAAACCACGGCTCGTCAGGCGACCGCCGCGGCGGAGGCCTACTCGACGGCGGTCGCGGCAGTGGTGCCCCCACCGGTGATCGCCGCCAACCGCGTTCTGCTCAAGCAACTGGTTGCCACGAACTTCTTCGGGCAGAACTCCCCGGCGATCGCCGAAGCCGAGCTCCAATACGCCGAGATGTGGGCCCAGGACGCGGCCGTGATGTACCGCTACGCCAGCTCTTCGGCGGCCGCGTCGGCGTTGGCCGCGTTCAACCAGCCGCCGCAGACCACCAATGCGGCTGGCCAGTCCGCCCAGTCCGCTGCGGTCGCCCAGGCCGGAGTCGCCGCGGCCGGCAACGGTGCGGCCACCGATATTTTCAGTTCATTGATCTCGATCATCGGCCAGATATCGCCGTTCACGGGGTTGGCCACCCAGGGGCTGAGCGCCACGATGACTGGTTGGTCGGGTACGGCGAACATGCTCAGCAACGTCAACAACGGGATCGGCCTGGCGGCGTTTCAGGCGGAAAACCCCGGCGGTCTCGACGAAATCCTCCACCCGCCCAAGATCGGGCCGGCCGGTCTGGGGCTGGGCGGCCTGGGACTGGGCAAAACTGGGCTCGGCAGTGCCGGGTTGGGCGCCGGGCTGGGCAGTGCGGGGTCGTCGGCGAGCGCCGGCACTGCGCTCAAGATCGGGGCGTTGTCGGTGCCCCACGGCTGGGCCATGCCGGTCACGCTGACCTCGGCGGCCGCGCCGTTACCGGCCTCCGCTGTGCCGGCGGCGCCGGCCCTGGCCGGAGGAATGCCCGGCGGGGCGTTCGGTGAGACTATGCTCGGCACCCTGGCCGGTCGCGGTCTGGGAGCGGCGACGTCGCGTGCGGCCGCTCATCGCCGCACCGTGGTGCCCCGCCCGCCGGCCGCAGGTTAATCCGCCACCGACATGGACTTCGCTTTCCTCCCCCCGGAGGTCAATTCCGGCCGGATGTACACCGGCCCGGGGGCAGCACCGATGCTCGCCGCGGCGGCCGCCTGGGATGCCGTGGCCGCCGAACTGGAGACGGCCGCGATCGGCTACTCCGAGGCGATCTCGACTCTGATCGGGCACGCGTGGTCCGGCCCCACATCGGTGGCGATGGCGGCAGCGGCGGCTCCCTACGTGGCGTGGCTGCAGGCTGGCGCAGCCAACGCCGAGCAGACCGCGATCCAGGCCAAAGCGGTTGCCTCCGCCTACGAAGCCGCCTTCGCCGCCACTGTCCCGCCGACGGTGATAGCCGCCAACCGGACCCTGCTGGCCACCCTGGTGGCCACCAACTTCTTCGGCCAGAACACTCCGGCGATCGCCGCGACCGAGGCGGCATACGCCGAGATGTGGGCCCAAGACGCCGTCGCGATGTACTGCTACGCGGCGACGGCGATGCCGGCAAGCGCACTACCGGAACTCGAACAGCCGCCGCAGACCACCAACCCGGCCGGGCCCGGCGCCCAGTCCGCGGTGGTATCGCACGCGGCAGCCGGCAACGGCCAGACATTGGCCCAGACGGCGCTGCAGCAGTTGGCGAATCCGGCGGCCGCATCGGACCCGCCGACCTGGTGGGAGACCTTTACCTCCGAACTGGGCCAGCTGACGCCGTTCAGCAGTATCGCTTCCAGCGGGCTCAGTTTCGACTCCAGCCTGTACACCGTGGTGAGTAACGGTGCCGGCTGGGGACGGCTGGTGTACGTCCGTGGTGGGACCGAGGGTGCGTTGACCTTCGAGGGGATCGGGCCGCGCGGGGTGTTGTCGGCATCCACCACCCCGGTGACGGGTCCGGGCGTGGGCAGGGCGATCCCGATCGGTGGACTGTCGGTGCCGCCGAGCTGGGCGACCGCGGCCCCGCAGATGAAGCCCATCGCCGTCACGCTGGCCGCCGCCGAGACCCCTATGCCGGTTGCCGCCGGACTACCGCCGGGAATGGCGTGCCAGGAGGCGATGATGGGAACGACGGCGGGCCAAGGCGCGACGCCCGACAACACCAGTCGCCGCAACCAGAAGACCAACGGCAAGAACGACGATCAGGACGGCAAGCCGATCACGACGCTGACCAATGGCAGTGGATGGCTGGCATCGTCGTGGGCGTATCACACCCGGCAGCGTGAAGGTCAGCCTCTGCCGACGCACTGGCGAACCGGGTAGCGCTTGATCGGCTAACCGCGATCGCGTTGCAGGTAGTGGGTGACCATGTCGAGCAACACCCGCCGCTCGGTCTGCCAGTCGACGGGGCCGCCCATAATCATCTGCGCCAACACAATTCCCCGCAGCGCTGCCCAGATCACCTCGGCTACACCGGAATCCGCGGGGTCGTCGGAAACCAGCCGGCCCAACCTGTTGATCGCGGTGTTCATCTGAATCAGGTGCTCGTGGGACTGCTCGCCCAAGCTGCCGCGAGTGGCCCGCAGTATCTCGAACGCGGCCAGCGAAGTCGGGCTGGCATAGCAGCGCCACGCGGTGTCGACGACGGCTTCGATGCGCTCCCGCAGCCCCAGCTCGCTGACCTCGACGGCAGACAGGCTTGTCAGTAGTTCGGCGACCCCGTCGTCGACCACGGCCATCAACAGGCCGTTGCGGTCCCCGAAGTGGTACTGGATGACCCCCCAGGTCACCCCGGCCCGCTCGGCGACGTGCTTGGCGGTCGCCGCGCCGAACCCCTCTTCGGTAATGCAGCGCACCGTCTCGTCGATGATCCGGGCACGGGTGTCATCGCCGCGTTTGCGGGGCGCGCTGGTTCGCCGGGTCGGCCCCGAGGGGCCTGAAGCCCGAGGGGGACCAGCAGAAATAGTCATTGTTGACTTTATAACATAGACCCAACTATTTTTTAGCGCGTGACCGAATCCAGGTATGCGTCGCTGTCCCGTGACGAGTTGGCTGTGCTCGTGCCCGAACTGCTGCTGATCGGGCACATGATCGACCGTTCCGGAATGGCCTGGTGCATCTCGGAGTTCGGCCGCGAGGAAATGGTGCAGATCGCCATCGAAGAGTGGGCGGGCGCCAGCCCCATCTACACCCAGCGCATGCAGCGCGCGTTGGGCTACACCGGCAACGACGTGTTCACCATCTTCAAGGGCCTGCAGTTCGACATCGGTTCCCCGCCGCAGTTCATGGACTTTCGCTTCACCGTCCATGACCGCTGGAACGGCGAGTTCGAGTTGGCCAGCTGCGGCGCGCTGCTCGACGTGGAGCCGATGGGCGACGACTACGTCTTCGGCATGTGCCACACCATCGAGGACCCGACCTTCGACGCCACCGCGGTGGCCACCAACGTCCACGCCCAGGTCCGCCCCGTGCACCGGCCGCCCCGCACGCCGTCGGACCGGCAACCGCACTGCCACTGGACCGTCATCATCGACGAGTCCTATCCGCCGGCCCAACCGATTCCCGCGTTGGCGGAGGTCAGTGAAAGCAAAGCCGCCACTTGGCAACTCGACGACATCGATGCTGCAGACGAAGGCTTGGCCGACTACTCCGGACCGCTGTTGACCGACGTCGACTTCACCGCCTTCTCCCATTCGGCGCTGGTCCGCATCGCCGACGAGGTCTGCTTGCAGATGCACCTGCTCTACCTGTCCTTCGCGCTCGCGGTGCGCGCCCGGGCAAACTCCGACGAGCTGGCCGCATCCGTGGGCCGGCGCCAGCTCACCGGCCTGGCCGGGCTGGGCGCCCAGCGCATCAAAAACGCGCTGAAGCTTCCCGCAGACATCGACGGCGCGCTGCGCACCTTTGAACTGCACCCGCTGCTCAATCCGATCGGCTACGTGCGCGCCGACATCGGCGGGAACACCGTCGCGCTGCACCCCTCGCCCGCCCATGACGACGGTGCCTGGATCGCGCTGTGCTCGCCGCAGGACGTCAATCCGCTGCAAGCCATCGCGACCGCGGTGAACCCGCTGCTGCGGGTCGAGGTCGAGGGGTCTGAGAACGAGTGGACGGCTCGGCTGACCGAGACCGACAGTGAGGCAAAAGAACTGCCCGAGGTGATGGTGACCAAGGTCAGCAGCGGCGCAGATTTCGTGTTCCGCACCCGAAAGTCCTTGCCGCTAACGGTTGTATAACCCTATGGTCTCGGCGGTAGTGGCACGCCCCGCCGTCCCCCTATCGTGGTCACGACCGCCGTTGTCGATGCAAGGTAAGCAGCATATGTACGACCCGCAGGCCGACGATGCCACCCAGGAAGCCGAGGCAATCGGAGCAACCGTGATGGCGCCGACGGTGCCCCCGGATGCGGGTTCCGGCGTCGTGGACGCGTTCGCCTGGTCGCAGGAGGACGGCAGTGCTGGTGCCGAACCGGTGCCTTACGTTCCTTTTGCCGAGGACCCCTACTACGAGCAGGATCTGAGTACCGGACGCCGTCCGACGGTTTCGGTGCCTGCCGCGCCGATCCCAGGCCGTCGGGCACCTTCGCGGCTGCCGCGGCTGGCACTCGGGCTGGGGATCGTGGTGGCGCTGATCGCGGTTGCCGGGGCGCTCTACAGCTTGACCCGCGGCCAGGACGACGAGACGCCGGTCGTTCCCGAAACCAGCGCCGTGGTGCCGCCGGCCCCGACTCCCAGCGCGCCGCCGCAGACCAGCGCTCCCGCACCGCCGCCGGTGGCCACGACATCAACGCCGCCGCCGCAGACCACCACGGCGCCGCCGCCGACTACGACGACGGCGCCGCCCACCACGACGACCACGACGCCGCCGACCAGCACCACGACAACCACGACGGCTCCACCCACGACGACCACGACGCCGCCGACCACGACGGTTCCGCCGACGACCAGCGAACCGCCCAGCACCACGGTGCCACCGACCACCACCGTGCCGATGACCACCGAATACCTGCACATTCCGTTGGTGCCGATCCCGATCCCGATCACGGTTCCGCAGAACTAGCCGCGCCGGCCGGCGTCGCCCGAGACCGTGGCCGGATCCGCCCTGCGCAGGCACACTGGGGTGTGGCGACCAGGGTGAAAGGGGCTCGCAATGGGCGACAGTGGCGCCTTCGGATTCGATTCCGAGGATTTGGACCGAATGATGCGTGAGGCCGGCGAGGGTCTACGTGCGGCATTCGACCGGTTCTCCGGCACGTTCGGCTCCGCCGGGGACCACCGGGCGGGCTGGGGTGCGATCTTCGCTGACCTGGCCCGGGCCGCGCGGGCTGAGCCCGCCACCGCCGGCGAGACCGGTGACGGAGTCTGGGCTATCTATACCGTCGGCGAGGACGGGGCGGCGCGGGTCGAGCAGGTCTACGCCACCGAGATCGACGCGCTGCGGGCCAGTCAGCGCAATCCCGACCCGAAGCGCCGGGTGCGGTTCCTGCCCTACGGGATCGCCGTCGGCGTGCTCGACGACAGTGCCGACGGCAGCGAGACAACCTAGGGGTGAAATAGGCCACGCGGGCGGGCTTGCCTTGTTTGACACCGCTGCGGTGTGGGTTAGATTGCCACCGTGCCCGAGATGAACCGCCGCCAGGTCATGATGATGCTGGGTGCCGGCGCATTGGCCGCCGCAGCCCCCACCCCCCAAGCCAGAGCCGTTCCCGCGGTCCCTGGAGCGCCGGGCGACCCGGCGCAGCCGCCGTCGGCCCCGGCCGACCCCGCTGCGCCTGCTGCGCCGACGGCCACCGCCAAGCCCGGGGGCTTCATCTGGCATGACGAGTTCGACGGCCCGGCCGGATCGGCCCCCGATGCTTCGAAGTGGACGATCTCGAACCACCGCACCCCGATCCGTCGCCCGGTCGGCTGGGACCGGCCCGAGTACTTCTACCAGTACCGCGACAGCCGCAAGAACGTCTTCCTCGACGGCAAGTCCAACCTGGTGATCCGGGGCACCCAAGAAGGCAACACCTACTTCGGTGGCCTGGTGCACGGCAACTGGCGCGGCGGCATCGGCACCACCTGGGAAGCCCGTATCAAGCTGAACTGCCAGACCGCGGGCTGCTGGCCCGGATGGTGGCTGTCCAACGACGACCCGGGCCGCGAGGGTGAAATCGACCTGATGGAGTGGTATGGCAACGGCGAGTGGCCCTCGGGCACCACCGTGCACGCCAACCCGTACGGCACCGCCTTCGAAACCTTCGCGATCCCGGTTGACGGCAACTGGCACAACTGGCGCGTCACCTGGAACCAGAGCGGGATGTACTTCTGGCAGGACTACGTCGAGGGCATGGAGCCCTACTTCTCCGTTCCCGCGGTCGGCATCGAGAACATCGACGAGCCGGGCCGGGAGTGGCCGTTCAACGACCCCGGCTACACGGTGTTCCCGATCCTGAACCTGGCCATCGGCGGATCCGGCGGCGGCGACGCCCGGGTGGGCAGCTACCCGGCGGACATGCTGATCGACTGGGTGCGGGTCTTCTAAGACGTCGCTGTCTCGAGCTCCTGGGTATCGGCGGTCCCGGCTAGCAGCCCGCTTCCCGGGTGGGCAGCTGCCCGGCGGACGTCCTGATCGAGTCGGCGCAAGTGTTCTAGAGGCGTCTACCCGCGTGCCTTGCGCGCGGGCTTCGGCCGGCGGGGAGTTCGTGCACTAATCGCGACGCAGGTTCTTTTGTTTCCGCCCCCTGCCGGAAACGTTAACGAAACCGGCTGTCTTTCACAGGATCTCGATCACGTTCGCCGCCGTGGCTACTGGCCAGTAGGGCTTCGGCAACCGTGTGCGGCACGGTGAATCGGTATGTGATTTGCGTCATATTCTCCGATGTGTGCGTGGAAACCGTTGCAGCTCAGCGGCATTGGCGAACAACTCGACACCCGTCAAGCTGGAGCAAGGTCCGGCAGGAATGAGTATCGCTGAGGTAGCGTCCCATTCGCTCGCCATCTAAGGCGATGCTGAGGGAGACACGACTGCCTGACGGCAAGTCCACAGGAGGGGATTTCTTTGATGAGTCAACGTCACAACGGTGGCGCGCGTCGGCGCGTGGTGGGCGCTGGGGGCGCCGTGGGTGCATTCCTGGCCCTGGGCCTGAGCCCGCTCGCCGCAGCTCCGGCCGCCAACGCGGACTTCGACTTCGACTTCGGCGATGTGCTGAGCGCGCTCGGTTGGGACGCCTCGTCCGATGGCGCTGCGGGCTTTGACGGCTCGAGCTTCGACTTGGCCCTGCCCGGCGCCGCAGACAGCACTGGGCTGGAAGGCATCTACGACTCGCTCTACAGCGGCATCCACTCGATGGGTGACATGCTGATTCCGATCTTCGATGCGACCGGCATCAACACGCTGTTCGCGTTCGGTGACAGCTGCGGCTTGGTGTGCGATGGCGTTGACGCGTCTGTCAACGACGACGGTGTGCTGATCGCGGCCACCAACGGTGGTCTGCTGTTCGGCGACGGCGGCAACGGCATCGCCGGTTCCGCCGGTGGTGACGCCGGCCTGATCGGCAACGGTGGCGACGGCGGCGCTGGCGCGCTGGGCGCCTTCAAGGACGCCGAGGGCAACGTGATCGTCGGCACCAACAACGGTGGCGATGGTGGCGCCGGTGGTTCGTTGCTGGGCAACGGTGGCAACGGTGGCGTCGGCGCCGCCAACGGTGGCAACGGCGGCAACGGTGGCGCTGCGGCGCTGCTGGGTGCCGGTGGCGATGGTGGCGTCGGCGGTGCCGGCAGCACTGGAGCCAAGGGGGACAACGCAACCAACACGACGGCCGCAGAGACCGGTGCCAAGGGTGGCAACGGCGGTAACGGCGGTAACGGTGGAAACGGTGGCTCGCTTATCGGTAGCGGCGGCAACTCCGGCGCCGGTGGTGTCGGCGGCACTGGTGGCGCCGGTGGCGACGGCTCCCTCGTCAACACCACGTTCAACAACAACGGTGGTAACGGCGGCGTCGGTGGCGAGGGCGGTGCGGCCGGTGCGAAGGCCGGAACCGCGGGCATCCTCGGTGGCAGCGCCGGCACGATCGGCAACGGTGGCAACGGTGGCGTCGGTGGCGCCGGCGGTACTGCTGGGTTCGGTGCGACTGCCGGTACCGGTGGCACCGGCGGTGCCGGCGGCGAGTCGACTTCGGGCAACGGTGGCAACGGCGGTGCCGGTGGCACCGGTGGAGCTCGCGGCTCGAACGGTCTGGCGTCCGGTACGGGTGGCGTCGGTGGCGCGGGCGGCGACAGCGCCACCGCTACCGGTGGCAACGGTGGTACCGGTGGTACGGGCGGCAGCGCTTCCGGCGGGCTCAACGCCGGTGACGGTGGCCACGGCGGTGCCGGTGGCGCCTCCGGCGAGACCGCTGGTGCACCGGGCTCCGCAGGCGCCGACAACAATGGGACCAACCCGGGTGCTGGTGGCCAGGGCGGCGCCGGCGCTGCTCCGGCAGCCGGCTAGTCGTTCGCGACAACACGCAACGGAAGCCCCGCACGCCTGCCGGCGTGCGGGGCTTCCGCCATTGCGTGCCATTGATGCCCAGGCCGCTGTAGTGGTTTCATGCGAAGGTGGCCGAGATAAATCGACGCAACCTGATGTTGACCACGGGAATCGGCATGCTCGCCGCCGCGATGCGCCTGCCGGAGGCATGGGCACGGCCCGGGCCCGCCGATCCACTGCCCGCCGCCCCGTCGCAGACCTACATCTTCAGCGACGAGTTCGATGGCCCGGCCGGTTCCGCGCCGGATCCGTCCAAGTGGGCGGTGGCGCAGGCCCGGGAATCGATGAAAGACCCGACGTTTTGGGAGCGTCCCGAGAACGTCGGCCAATACCGTGACGATCGCAAGAACGTGTTCGTCGACGGCAAGTCGAACCTTGTGCTGCGCGCCGCCAAAGATGGCGATACCTACTACAGCGGCAAAATCCAGAGCAAGTGGATGGGCGGTATCGGGCACACCTGGGAAGCCCGGATCAAGCTGAATTGCCTCACCGCCGGGGCTTGGCCCGCCTGGTGGATGGGCAACGAAGATCAAGGCGAGATCGACGTGCTGGAGTGGTACGGCAACGGCAGTTGGCCGTCGGCGACCACCGTCCACACGAGAGCGAACGGTGCCGAATGGGCGACCCAACAGATTTCGATGGACTCCGCCTGGCACACCTGGCGCTGCCGCTGGGACACCGACGGCATCCGATTCTGGCGCGACTATGTCGAAGGTGCCGCGCCCTACTTCACCGTTCCGGCGAACTCGATCGCCGACTGGCCATTCAATAATCCTGGCTACCAGGTATTTTCGGTGCTGAACCTAGCGGTGGCCGGTTCAGGCGGCGGCGATCCTCGACCGGGCAGTTATCCCGCAGAGATGCTCGTCGACTGGATCCGAGTTTCCTAAAGCGGGCTTGCCTCTCCGGTCCCGCCGGGATCGGCACCACGTTCGCGGGCTTCGAGCCAAGTAACGCCTTGTTCGGCTGCTCGGATCAGCGCACCTCGCTCGCCGAAATAGCCCGCAATCAAACCGAAGCCGGGCAAAGCGCCTAAGCGCTGATAGAGCTTCTTCGGGTGCGGGCGCTTGCTCACCTCGTCGAAGGTCGCCCGCAGGATGCCGGCCAATTGCCAGACCGTCCGGGTGATCACCACCGGAGTCGACGACGTGATCGACGCCAGCGGCTTCCACCCCGGCGGCGGTGTAACGGGAAGCGGTGCCGGATCGGGTTGCGTTGGTACCTCGACGGTCTCGGGCAGATGCCGCCCGCACAGCACCTCGGCGAGCAACCGCACCTGCTCACGCCGGTCGGTGACGCCGTACTCGCGGGCCAGCGCGCACAACACGATCGCGTGATTGACGAATCCCGCCAGCTCGCCCACCGGGACCAGCCTGGCCAGCAACCCGAACGCCCCGGGGGAGGCGACCACCAGAGTGTTGATCGCACCGACCCGGTGCACCCACCAGTGCACGCGTTGCTCGCGACTCATCCGCTCCCAGGCCGCGGTGCCGGGCAGATCCGCGGCGTTGATGAGCTGTGCCCCGGCGTTCAAGGCGCGACTGGTGGCGCTGGGACCGCGACCGGCCTCGTGACGGCGCCGGCGCAGTCGAAACCGCCGGATGCGGTGGGTGAGGCCATGCGGTGGCCGCAGCAGCCGGTGAGAGCGTTTCCGCAGCCCGATCGGATCAGCCTCGGCGAGCAGGTCGAGCAGCGGATCGATCACCGCGACGGCGCGGCCCAGTGCATCAGCGACCTCGGCGTCGGTCAGGGTGGCGTGCGGCTTCGGAAACAGACCCATACCGATGATTGTGGCGGGATCAGCCGGCGTGGGGGGCGTTTGGCGCGAGTGCGCTGCGCAGCGCGACTTCAGCCAGCCGCCGCGCGTGGTCCTCGGTGAGTGGGTAATGACCGGTCATGCGGCGAAAGATGAGCGGTCCGAACAGCAGATCGATGATGTCGTCGATAGCGATGTCGGCATCGACATCTCCGCGAGCGACTCCCCGTTGCCACAGTTCGGTGATGGCGGCGCGGCGACCGTCGAGAAAGTACTCCCGGAAATAGGCCGCGCCCGCCGCATCCTCTACGCAGGCGGCGAGCAACTGCGCGAACACATCACCGCGGTCGCTGGCGTAGAACGCCGAAACCCGCACCACCTGTTCGGTGAGATCGCCGAGGGCGCTTCCGGTGTCCGGCAAGGGTAGATCCTGGGCCATCATCGCGCCGAAAGCCTCGGCGGCCACCGCAGTGCGCGACGGCCAGTGCTTGTAGATGGTGGCCTTGCTGGCCCCGGACCGGGCCGCGATCGCGTCGACGGTCGTGACGGCATAACCGCCCTCGTCGAGGAGCTGTGCGGTCGCATCCAGGATCGCCTGGTGGATGCGATCGCTGCGAGCGCCGGTGGGGCGGGCGAAGGTGTATTCGGCTGCCCCACCGACGTTTTCAGGCGACATCGTCGAAGTCGGTTGAGGACGAGACGTCGCGCCACTGGGCCAATTCGGCTTGGACGTGGGCGAGCTTGCCCTCGACCGCGGCGATGGTGTCGTTGCCCAGCAGCAGACGCACCGGGGGCCGCTCGGATTCGACCACGTCGATGATGGCTGCTGCCGCCTTGACGGGGTCGCCGGGCTGGTCGTGGTTGCGCTCGCCCGCGGTGATGCGCATCTTGCCGGCCGGACCGTCGGCGTAGTCGTCAATGGTGTGCTGTTGGACCTGCAAGCTGGACGAGTCGAGGAAGTCCGTGCGGAAGTAGCCGGGCTCGACCACCATGGCGTGGATTCCCAGGGGCTGCAGCTCGGCATGTAGCGCCTCGGAGAGTGCTTCGACGGCGAACTTGGTGGATGCGTAGACGCCCCATCCTGGTGAGCTGACGAAGCCACCCACCGACGAAATGTTGACGATGGTGCCCGACCGCTGCGCCCGCAGTACCGGTGTGACCGCGCGGGTGACGGTCAACAGGCCGAACACGTTGGTCTCGTAGACGGCGCGAACCTCAGCGTCGGTGGCCTCTTCGACCGCGCCCAACAGTCCGCGGCCGGCGTTGTTGATCAGCACGTCGATGCGACCGAAGCGGTCCACGGCAGCCTGCGCGGCCTGACGGGCTTGCGTCTCGTCGGTGACGTCCAGGGCTACGGCGAGCACGTTGGCGTTCTCGCCGAGCGCTTCGGTGACCGTTGCCGCGTCGCGCGCGGTCGCGACCACTTGGTGTCCGCGGTCCAGCAGGTCTCGTGCGATCTGCAGGCCGAACCCGCGGGAAGCTCCTGTAATGAACCAAACGCTCATGCTCTCACCCTTCCCTAACTAAACTGTACGACTAGTTTAGTTAATGGCGCCGGGTGATGCAAGATTTGAGTCGAAGCAACAAGATGTGCGTCTATATTCGCTGGTATCGACATCAACACCCGCAAGCTGCGCCACTTCGTTGTGGTTGCCGAGGAGCTGCATTTCAGCCGCGCCGCCACCAGCCTGTGTATGACCCAGCAGGCGCTTAGCCGCGAGATCAAGGAAATCGAGGCGTCGGCCGGTGCCAAACTGCTGAACCGCACGACCCGGAAGGTGACGCTCACCCCGGCCGGCGAGATCTTCCTGGCCGGGGCGCGGGAGATGCTGGCGACGCTGGACGCCACCACCACCGATATCGCACGGGCGGTCCGCGGACTGTCGGGGACGCTGCGGCTGGGTTTTGGCCCCGGTGGCGCACTGGAGTTGACCGGCCTGATCGTCGACGAGTTCCGTCGTTGCTATCCCGGCGTCGATGTCACCATGCGTGAGTTCCCGATCGGCGATCCGTCGGCTGGGCTGGCGTCGGGAGTCAGTGATGTGGCGCTACTGCGGTTGCCGGTGAGCACCCCCGATATTGAGACGGAATCACTGTTCGTCGACCCGGTCGTCGCGATGGTCTCCGCCAACCATCGACTTGCCGCCTGCTCCTCGGTATCGGTGCTCGATCTCATCGACGAACCGATCACGGTCACCGACACCACCGATGAGAGTCACCGTGCCTTCTGGTGTCTGGATGCCGTGCGCGAAGATGCGACCGCGGCCCGGCGGTTCCCGATCAACTCGGTCACCGAGGAGGCACAGCTGGTTCAGGCTGGGGTGGCGGTCGCAATTACCAGTGCGGCGGTCACGCAGTACCTGCCGGCGCCGGGAGTGCGCTGCCTGCCGATCGACGACTGGCCGGGATCTGTGGTGGCGGTCGCCTGGCTGCGCGATGAGCCCAGCCCGCTGGTGGCGCGGTTCGTCGAGGTGGCTTGCGCCGTTCGAGACCGGGAGGTCGACGTGGTACGCGCAATCGAGGGCCGACTGGCGGAGCGCTAGTAGAGCGGGGCCGCGCCTTTGTCTCGCCAGGGTTCGTTCATCTGCCGTTGCAAACGGAAAACATCGTTGACACATGACGCCGTTAGCGTTCGCGCTATGAGAATCGCCGTCACAGCGGTATTGCTGGCTACTACGTTCACGGGCGTGGCTGCGCCCGCCACGGCCGCTGCGGCCGAGCCCGTACCCACCGCCGATGAGGTGCTCGCCGCGATGGCCGAGCTGACCGACCCGAACACCCCCGCGGCGAACAAGACCAACATCGTCACCCCCGGCTTCACCCCCGAGGAAGCCCAGACCATCGACGAGCGACTGCGCGAGACCCAAGAGGCCGGACTGTTGCCCTACCACTTCGTGGTGTCCGACATTCAGCCCGCGCCGGACAATTCCGCAGGAGCGACTGTCACCTCGGTGGGGGGCTTTCACGAAGAAAGCGCGCCCGAGCCAATCGGCCTGGTTAACGAGGGCGGGCATTGGTTGATCACTCACGACACCGCGGTGACCGCGCTGGAGCATTTCTGGCACGACGCCAACCGGCCGTTTGTGCCCATCGTGCCGCCGCTCAAGTGAGCGGGTTCGGTACTGGTCAAACGTGGAGCCGATGACGGGAATCGAACCCGCGTATTCAGCTTGGGAAGCTGATGTTCTGCCATTGAACTACATCGGCACTGGTGCGCTAGCAGGCTAGCATCCGGGCCCCGCCCCGCTCCGCGAGTGTGCGGAATCGTTGGCCGAACGGCCGAAAACCCAATCAAACCGCACACTCGGCGGCCACCACGGGCTTGGTCATCCGGCCCGGCGGCGGGCCGGGCGATACGCTCGTGCCGTGCTGCTCTCCGATCGCGATCTGCGGGCCGAAATCGCTGCTGGCCGGCTGGGCATCGACCCGTTCGACGACGCGCTGGTACAGCCGTCCAGCGTGGACGTCCGCCTCGACAGCCTGTTCCGGGTGTTCAACAACACCCGCTACACACACATCGACCCGGCCAAACAGCAAGACGAGCTGACCACGCTGGTCGAACCCAAACCCGGGGAGCCGTTCGTGCTGCACCCCGGCGAGTTCGTGCTGGGCTCCACGCTGGAGTGCTGCACCCTGCCGGAGGACCTGGCCGGCCGACTGGAGGGCAAGTCGAGCCTGGGTCGACTGGGCCTGCTCACCCATTCCACCGCGGGTTTCATCGACCCCGGCTTCTCCGGGCACATCACGTTGGAGCTGTCCAACGTGGCGAATCTGCCGATCACGTTGTGGCCGGGGATGAAGATCGGTCAGCTGTGTCTGCTGCGATTGACCAGTCCGGCGGAGCACCCTTACGGCAGTACGCGCGTAGGGTCGAAATATCAGGGCCAGCGCGGGCCGACGCCGTCCCGCTCGTACCAGAACTTCATCAAGTCCGGTTAGCCCTCGGACCTGACGGCCGCCCGGCGGCTGCGATGAAGCCGGTATCGGCCAGCCCTGGTGGGGGTTCGGCCCACATGCCTGGCCGATAAGCAGTAATAGGGGAGGTTTCGTGGAGATCGTTCTAGGGGTGTCGGTGGCACCCTCGACGGTCCGCATGGTGTTGGTGGAAGGCGAGAACGCCGACGGGGTCACCGTGGAACACGACGACTTTGACGTCGTTGACGGCGCCCAAACCGCGCCAGAGCGGGTGGTGTCGGCGATCCTGGGGACCCGTGAGGGAGCCCGCGAGGGCGGCTATGAGCTCAGCTCCACCGGCGTGACCTGGAGTAGCCCGGCCGAGGCGAACGCGCTACGCGAGGCGCTGGCCGGCCGCAAGGTCGAGAACGTGATGCTGGTGTCGGCGTTTCTGGCCGCAGCGGCGCTGGCGCAGTCGGTGGGTAGTGCGACGCGGTACGCCCGGACCGCTCTGCTGTTCGTCGAGCCCGAAGCCGCCACGTTGGCCGTCGTGAACTCTGACGACGGCTCGATCGCCGAGATTCACCGCCAGCCACTGTCGAACGATGACGAGAGCGCGGTCGGTGAGATCACCGAACTGGCGGCCGGTGCGCAACGGCTGGAGTCGAACCCCGAAGGCCTGTTCGTGGTGGGCTCCGGCGTCAACGTGGCGATGATCAAACCGGAGTTGGACAAGGCCACTCCGCTGCCGGTCAGCGTGCCGGAGGAGCCGGACATGGCGTTGGCCCGCGGCGCGGCCCTGGCCAGCGCGCATGCCCCGCTGTTTTCGTCCTCCACCCGGGCAGTGGCCTGGGCGCAGGACCCGGGCACCGGTGAGCTGGACCCGGCCTTGGCGAGTGCCGGCTACGCCTACATCGCGCCCGACGGCGTCAACTACGACGAGGTGGACTACAACGCCACCAGTGACAACGAGCCGCTGGCCTACAGCGCGCTTCCGGACAGCGGCGTGGTTCTGGGCGCCGCGCTGCCGGATCTCGTCGACGATCCCGAACTCGTCGACTCCCGGATGCTGGACTTCAGCACCGGGATCCAGCCGCGGGAGCGCAAGCCGATCCTGGTCACCGGCGGTGTCGCGGCGCTATTCGTGATCGGCGTGCTGGGCTTGGCGGTCGCGTTGGCCGTGGGAATGCGGGCGGCCAATCAGCACCGTCCCGACGTGCGGGCCAACGTCGTCAGCCATCCGCCGGCGGCCGTCGTCACCCCGGCCCCTGCGCCTCCGGCAGCGCCGCCCGCCCCGGTCGGCGAGCCGGCGCCGCGGGCTCCGGCTCCGGCCCCGGAGGCACCAGCCCCGCGGGCGCCGGCACCGGCGCCGGCACCCCTGCCGGTGGCACCGCCTCCCCCGCCACCGGCGCTGCCGCCGCCCCCGCTGCCCAACCTGGGCATTCCGGGCCTGCCCGGCGGTCCGCCGCTGTTCGGCCCGCCCCGCGGCGGCTGGGGAGACGACGACTGGGGTCCCGGTGGCGGACATGGTCGCGGGGGCGGTCACGGTGGCGGTCACGGCCGCGGTGGTGGCGGGTTCCCGTTCAAGATCCCCGGCCTTCATTTCTGAGTGGGCACGCGCATCCAACAGTCGTAAGATGGGCTAATAATTCGCCGGCCCTAGTGGAGGAGGTGCGGTGGACATCGTTCTGGGGGTCTCGATGGCACCGCCATCGGTACGCATGGTGCTTGTCGAAGGAGAGCGCGCCGGTGGCGTGACCGTCGACGAAGACGGATTCGAGGTGGACGCCGACGCGATGGCGTTCCCCGACCAGGTCGTGTCGGCCATCCTGGGCACCCAGGAAAGTGCCCGCGAGAGCGGCTACCGGCTGGCCTCAACCGGGGTGACCGTCGCCAACCAGTTGCAAGCGGGCCAGCTGCGCGACGCGCTGGCCGGTCACCGGGTCGAGAACGTGATGTTGGTGTCGGCGTTCTTGGCTGCGGCCGCACTGGCGCAGACCGTGGGCGGGTCGGTCGGCTACGAGCGGACCGCGCTGATGTTCGTCGAGCCGGACGGGGCGACCCTGGCCGTCGTCGACTCGTCGGATGGCTCGATCGCTGAGGTGCAGCGGGTGGCCCTGCCTTCCGATGACGCCGCCGCGATGGGCGCGCTGACCCGGCTGGCCGCCGAGGCCGGCCGGCTGTCGTCGCGACCCGACGGCTTGTTCGTGATCGGTTCCGGAGTCAACGTCGGCATGGTCAAGCCCGAGCTGGACGCGGCGAGTGCCATCCCGGTCAGCGTGCCCGAGGAGCCCGAGACCGCGCTGGCGCGGGGCGCGGCGCTGGCCAGTGCCCACGCGCCGCTGTTCGACTCCTCGACGTCGGCGCTGGCGTGGGCCCGCGACCCGGGCACCGGCGTGATCGACCCGGATCTGGTCGCGCTTGGCTACGCTTACCAAGCCGACTATGACGCCACTATGGGCGAGTACGCGCTGGCCTACAGTGCGGTTTCCGATGACACCACCGACAGCGGCTACCTGAACCTGGTCGCCGCCGACGGCTATGACGGCACCGTCATCGAGGACGACAACGGCTACGCACCGAGTTCCGGTGCGCACCAATTCGACGACGGCGAGCCTGCGCGGCGCCGTAGGCCCTTCCTGCTGGCCGGCAGCGGGCTGGCGGCGTTCTTCGTCGTCGGGGTCTCCAGCCTGGTGGTGGCGCTGGCGGTAAGCATCCGGCCCACCGCCGCAGATCGCCCGCCGCCCACCGGGCACATCGTGGTCCCCACTCAGCAGGCGCCGGCCCCGGCGCCCGTCCCCGAAGCGGCGCCTCCACCTGCGCCAGCGCCGCCACCGGCGGCCCCGCCCGTCACCGAGGTCCCGGTCGCGCGGCCGGCACCGGCCGCGCCTGCTCCTGCGCCGGCGGCTCCGGCTCCCGCCCCGGCGGCTCCAGCTCCTGCACCCGCGGCTCCGGCTCCCGCGCCGGTGGCCCCGGTGCCGATACCGATTCCAGTGCCCATCCAGGTGCCCGCGCCGGTCGAGGCACCGGCTCCGGCTGCACCGGTTCCCGCGCCACCTCCGATCCAGCAACCCGAGCTACCGCCGATCTTCCGGCCGCCGTCCAACAACGGCGGCAATCCGTCTTGGCTGCCGGGCAACAACAACGGCGGCGGCAACAAGGGTGGCAATCCGTCCTGGCTGCCCGACAACGATGGCGGCGGGAAGAAGGGCGGCAATCCGTCTTGGCTGCCTGACAACGATGGCGGCGGGAAGAAAGGCGGAAACCCGTCTTGGCTCCCCGATAACGATGGCGGCGGCAAGAAGGGCGGCAACCCCTCACCCTGGCTGCCCGGTGTCGGCAGCAATGGCGGCGGCGGAAACCCGTGGTTCCCGGGCCTCGGCGGCGGCGGTGGCGGCGGTAAAGGCAACGGCGGCGGTTCCTGGTTCCCGGGTCTCGGCGGTGGCGGCGGCCATGGCGGTGGTGGAGGCAAGGGTGGCTGGCCCTTCTGAGCCCGCCCAGAATCCACTAGCCTGACGGCGTGGACTACGCCGCAGCATTGCTCGATGAGACGCGCGCGTTCGGGGAGCTGATCCGCACCGGTGATCCGCAGTTGGCGATCCCCACCTGCCCGGAGTGGAACCTCACCCAACTGTTCCGGCACTTCGGGCGCGGAAACCGTTGGGCCGCACAAATCATCGCCGATCGTATGGACGGTCCCCTGGACCCGCGCGAGGTCGTCGACGGCAAGCCGCCCGCCGACCCGGACGCAGCGATCGACTGGCTGCACGACGGCGCGCATCGGGTGTTGGACGCGGTCGCCCACAGCGGGCCGGACACGCCGGCGTGGACGTTCCTGGGTCCCCGCCCGGCCTCCTGGTGGGTGCGCCGCCGGCTGCACGAGGCGACCGTGCACCGTGCCGATGCCGCGCTGGCGCTCGGGGCTGACTTCGCGCTGTCACCTGAGCTGGCCGCCGACGGGATCGGCGAGTTACTGGACCTGATTCCCGCACTGATCGCGCGCAACGGACAAACGCTGCCGCTGGCAGACGGCCACAGCGTGCACCTGCACGCCACCGATGACGGCCTCGGGTCGGCAGGGGAGTGGACCATCAGCAGGCCGACCGGGACCGACACGGTGAGTTGGTCGCACGAGCATGGCAAAGGCTCGGTGGCCCTGCGTGGTCCGGCGCGCGACTTGTTTTTGGCGGTGATGCGCCGGGTACCAGTAGCCGATACCGACATCGCGATCTTCGGAGACGCCACGGTGTGGCAGAACTGGGTCGACCACACCGCCTTCTGATCGAGCGGTAGTTTTGGCGACCATGAGCACATCGGAGATCGCAACGGTCCTCGCCTGGCACGACGCCCTGGCCGCCGGTGATCTGGACACCCTGGAAAAGCTGTCCAGCGACGACATCGAGGTGGCCGACGCAAGCGGAGCTGGGCAGGGTCATCAGGCGTTGCGCCAGTGGGCCGCGTCGGCACAGGTGAGCGCCGGAATCGGCCGGATGTATGTGCACGACGGTGTGGTGGTGGCCGAGCTGATCCCCGCGGGGGCGGGTGCAGCCCAGGCGGTCGCCTTCCGGGTGGTGCGCGACCACGTCACCGCGGTGTTCCGCCACGACGATCTGGGCCACGCCCTGGCCGCCACCGACCTCTCCGAAGCCGATCAGGTCGACTAGCCCGCTGTGTTGAAGACGGCGACCCGCTGCGCCCGGCTCCGCCGCGCTTGCGATCGCCGTTAGGCTAAGCGGCATGCGCGGGATCATCCTGGCCGGTGGCTCCGGCACCCGCCTGCATCCGATCACCATGGGCGTGAGCAAGCAGCTGCTGCCGGTGTACGACAAGCCGCTGGTCTACTACCCCCTGTGCACGCTGATGTTGGCGGGGATTCGGGACATTCAGGTGATCACCACCGGTCACGACGCGCCTGCCTTCCAGCGTCTGCTGGGCGACGGCAGCGCATTCGGAGTCGACATCAGCTACGCCATCCAAGAGCAGCCCGATGGTTTGGCTCGCGCTTTCGTGATCGGCGCCGACCACATCGGCACCGACTCCGTCGCGCTGGTGTTGGGGGACAACATCTTCTACGGCGCCGGTTTGGGAACCAGCCTGCGGCGTCATCAATCCCTTTCCGGTGGGGTTATTTTCGCGTACTGGATGGCCGACCCCTCGGCCTACGGTGTGGTCGAGTTCGATACGAACGGGTCTGCGGTATCGGTGGTGGAGAAGCCGAGCGCACCCAGCTCGCACTATGCGATACCGGGGCTGTATTTCTACGACAACGACGTCGTTGAGATCGCCAAAGGCCTCAAGCCTTCCGCGCGCGGCGAGTACGAGATCACCGACATCAACCAGACCTACCTCGATCAGGGCCGGCTCACGGTCGAGACACTGGCTCGGGGCACCGCATGGCTGGACACCGGGACTTTTGACTCGCTGCTGGACGCCGGCGATTACGTCCGCACCGTCGAACGCCGCCAGGGCCTCAAGATCGGCGTTCCCGAAGAGGTGGCCTGGCGGATGGGTTTCATCGACGACGCCGCACTCGCCGACCGCGCCGCGGCGCTGTGCAAGTCCGGCTACGGCGACTACCTGATGGGGTTGTTGGATCGTCGGTGATGTGGGCGGCTCACTGACGAATCGCGTCGGCCGCCCGCCGCAGCGACAACTCGGCGCTGTCCCGACTGTCGCCCATCCCGACGAACATGTCGATGGTCATCGGACTGAGAATGTGGGTCAGCGCCCGGCCGTCCGGCTCGAACGTGCCGACAAGTTCCAGCAGCACCACACCGTGGATCATGCTCCAGATTCGCCCGGCCAGTTCGACGGGATCGTCCGCGCGGATCCGGCCGGTGGAGACGATCCGCTCAACCGCGGTGACGAGTTGGTTGAAAGTCGCCGTCGCCACCGGCATCTCGGGAGCGTGAAACTTCTGCGGTGCGGCGAGCCCGAACATCAGCCGATAACGCTGCGGACTGGCTAGCGCGAACTGCCGATAGGCGTGACCCATCACGAAGAAGTCCGCCATCGGATCGTCGGTCTTGGGGGCGGATGCCAGGGCGGCGCCGAAACGCTCGAACGCGGCGGAGACGATCGCCTCCAGCAGGCCGTTCATCCCACCGAAGTGGGTGTAGACGGCCATGGTGGAGGCCCCGATCTCGGCGGCGACCTTGCGGGCCTGCAATGACTCGGGTCCGGCACTGTCCAGCAGGCGAGTACCGGCCTCGATCAGACGGTCACGCGGGCTCAAATCCACCCTTGCCATAGTGCCATAACAGTGTTATACATGGTCCATAACATCGTTATGGACCGGAGGTGTCCGATGACTAATCCCTACCTGCAGGGCGGATTCGCGCCGATCGCACAGGAATACACCCTCACCGAGCTGGCGGTCACCGGGACCATCCCGGATTACCTGGACGGGCGCTACCTGCGTAACGGACCCAACCCGGTCGGCGAAATCGATCCGGCGTTCTATCACTGGTTCATCGGTGACGGCATGGTCCACGGCGTGCGCCTTCGCGACGGCAAGGCCGAGTGGTACCGCAACCGCTACGTGCGGGGCCCGCAGACCGCGGCCGCGCTGGGCGAACCGTCGCGCCCCGGCCGGCACGGCGGGGCCTCCGGGATCGGCGCCAACACCAACGTGATCGGCCACGCCGGGCGAACCCTCGCGCTGATCGAGGGTGGCATCTCCTGCTACGAACTGACCGACGAGCTGGACACCGTCGGCACCTGCGACTTCGACGGCACCCTGTCGGGCGGCTATACCGCGCATCCCAAGCGCGACCCCGATACCGGTGAGCTGCACGCCGTTTCGTACGCGTTCAACCGCGGAAACAGCGTCCAGTACTCGGTGATCGGCACCGACGGTCGGGCGCGGCGCACCGTGGATGTCGAGGTCACCGGATCGCCTATGATGCATGACTTCTCGCTGACCGAGAACCATGTCGTCTTCTATGACCTGCCGGTCACCTTCGACACCCGCCAGGTCGCCCAGGGCGCGGCACCGCCGGGTCTGCGGCTACCGGTGCGGCTGATCATGTCGGCTCTGATCGGGCGGGTGCGCATCCCGGACCCGATCATGGCCCGGTTGCCGATGCCCAAGAACAGCGTGCGCACCATGCCATATCGGTGGAACCCGAAATACCCAGCGCGGGTGGGGGTTATGCCGCGTGAGGGGGGCAATGCGGATGTTCGGTGGTTCGAGGTGGAGCCCTGCTACGTGTTCCATCCGATGAATGCCTACGACGATGGTGGCACCGTCGTACTCGACGTGGTCCGGCATCCGAAGATGTTCGACACCGAGATGCGTGGCCCCGCCGAGGGACTGCCCACGCTGGAGCGGTGGACCGTCGATCTGGCTGACGGCAAGGTTCGCGAATCCCGGGTGGACGACCGTGGTCAGGAGTTCCCGCGCGTTGACGAACGACTGGTCGGCAAGCGGCACCGGTTCGGCTACGCGGTCAGTATCGGCAACGGCGTGGTGCCCGACGCGACGCTGCTCAAGCATGACCTGGTCGGCGGGTCGACAGCGACTCGGTCATTCGGCGATGGAAAACAGTTAGGCGAGTTCGTCTTTCATCCGAAGACAGCGGGCGCGGCCGAAGATGACGGCGTCCTGATGGGCTTCGTCTATGACAGCGCGACCGACACCACCGAACTGGCGATCCTGGATGCGGCCACGCTGGCGGACGTCGCGAGCATCCACCTACCGCACCGTGTTCCCGCCGGATTCCACGGCAACTGGGTGCCGACCGGTCAATAGGGGGCCGACATGACGACGAGATTCGTTACGCCATCGGATTCTGCGGTACGAGTCGGTGACGCGGAGCGGGGGGATACCGCCGATCATCTCGGTCAGGCGTTCACCCAGGGATACCTGTCGATGGAGGAATACGAGACACGACTGGCCCGGGCCTTTGAGGCGCAAACCGCCGGAGCGCTCAGGGATCTCCTCGCCGATCTGCCTGTCGCGCAGATCATCAGGCGAGACCCGCGCCGTCGTGCGCAACGCAGTGCCGCCGCCCGACGAGGCTTCCGCATTCACCTGGGCGCTTACCTGGCGGCGTCGGTGTTGATGATCGGCATCTGGCTGCTGACCGCGGTGTTCGCCGGCGCGTGGTACTTCTGGCCCGTCTGGCCGATCCTTGGGTGGGGCATCGGCATCGCCTCGCACGCGATTCCCGTCGGGGCGTGTGCGCGAAGAACTACGGCCGGTAACTGACCAGGAAGTTGCCCAGACGCTCGATCGCGCTGGACAGGTCGCGGGCCCACGGCAGGGTGACGATACGCAGGTGATCCGGTGCCGGCCAGTTGAAGCCGGTGCCCTGGGTGACCAGGATCTTCTCCTGCAACAACAGGTCCAGCACCAACTGCTCGTCGTTGTCGATCGGGTAGACCTCGGGGTCCAGGCGCGGGAACGCGTAGAGCGCACCGCGGGGCTTCACGCAAGAGACGCCGGGAATCTCGTTGAGCTTGCTCCAGGCGACATCCCGCTGTTCGAGCAGCCGCCCACCCGGCAGCACCAGATCATCGATGCTCTGGTGGCCGCCCAGCGCCACCTGAATGGCATGCTGGGCCGGCACATTCGGGCACAACCGCATGTTGGCCAGCAGGTTGATGCCCTCCAGGAAGCTGGTCGCATGCTCCTTGGGGCCGGTGATCGCCAGCCAGCCGGAGCGGTAGCCGGCCACCCGGTAGGCCTTCGACAGGCCATTGAAGGTCAGACACAACAGATCCGGCGCCAGGGTGGCCAGGCTGGTGTGCTCGGCGTCGTCGTAGAGGATCTTGTCGTAGATCTCGTCGGCCAGCAGCAACAGCTGGTGCTTGCGGGCCAACTCGGCGATCTGGCTGAGCACCTCGCGGCTGTAGACCGCCCCGGTCGGGTTGTTCGGGTTGATCACCACCAACGCCTTGGTGCGTTCGGTGATCTTCGATTCCATGTCGGCGATGTCGGGCTGCCAACCCTGGGTCTCGTCGCACAGATAGTGCACCGGTGTGCCACCGGCCAGCGAGGTCGATGCCGTCCACAACGGGTAATCCGGGGCGGGGATCAGCACCTGGTCGCCGTTGTCCAACAGTGCCTGCAGCACCAGCGAAATCAGCTCGGATACGCCGTTACCGAGGTAGACATCGTCGACGTCGAAGCGGGGGAATCCCTCAACCAGCTCGTAGCGGGTGACCACCGCGCGCCGGGCCGGCAGGATGCCCTGGGAGTCCGAGTAGCCCTGCGCATACGGCAGCGCCTGGATCATGTCCCGCATGATCACGTCGGGCGCGTCGAACCCGAACGGTGCCGGGTTGCCGATGTTGAGCTTGAGGATGCGGTGCCCTTCGGCCTCCATCCGGGCGGCCTGGGCGTGGATCGGACCGCGGATCTCGTAGAGGACATCCTGCAGTTTGGTCGACTGCGCGAACGTACGCTGCCGTGGCTGGCTGCCGGTGGCAGGCCAGGGCATCTGGTGCGGTAACGAATGAGCGGTCACGTTGGCAATAATCCCATAGCTGTCCAATTAAAATTTGCTCGAGAAACAAGTTGGGGCCGTATGTGCACCCATACGGCCCCAACCTGTTATCTCAGCGTTTGCCCGGCGGGCGCGCCCCGCGCTGGATGCCCAGCCCCTTGACCGGCGGCTGTTCCTTGGGCGCCTCCGCTGCCGGAGCGGCCTCGGGAGCTGCCGCGGGCTCGGTGGCGGCCGAGGCGGGCTCGGCGGCGGTCGATGCCGGTTCAGCGGCCGCAGCCGCCGGTTCCGCGGCGGCCGGAGCCGCCTTCTTAGCGCCCGGCTTGCGGGCGCCCGCTGCCATGCCCAGGCCCTTGACCGGAGCAGCCGGGGCGGCCGGAGCCGCCGCGGGTGCGGCCGGCTCAGCCGGTGCCGCGGGTGCTGCAGCGGCGGCCTCGGCGGCGGGGGCAGCGGCCGGGGCCGCCTTCTTGGCGCCCGGACGCTTGGCGCCACCGGCCATGCCCAGCCCCTTCACCGGGGCTGCCGGTGCCGCGGGTGCTGCAGCGCTGGCCTCGGCGGCGGGGGCAGCGGCCGGAGCGGCCTTCTTGGCGCCCGGACGCTTGGCGCCACCGGCCATCCCCAGGCCCGTCACCGGGGCCGCGGCCTTGGCCTCGGCGGCCGGCTTCTCCGCCGTCGCGGTGGCCACCGCAGCCGGTGCCGGGGCCTTCTCCTCGACCTTCTTCGGACCGGCCTTAGCGGCGGCCTCGGCGGCAGTGCCCTTGGCCGGCAACGTCACCGCGTCCATGTCGAGGGACTCCAGCAGCAGCTGGGCGATGTCACGCACGTCCACATCGGAACGCCCGGAGGCTTCGATGCGGTCGTCGATGCCGTCGCTGACCATCACCCGGCAGAACGGGCAGCCGGTGGCGATGGTGGTGGCACCGGTGGCCAGCGCCTCGTCGACGCGGTCGTGGTTCACCCGCTTACCGATGTGCTCTTCCATCCACATCCGAGCGCCACCGGCGCCGCAGCAGAACGAGCGGTCGCGGTTACGCGGCATCTCGACCAGGTTGGCACCCGACGCCTCGACCAGCTCACGCGGCGGCTCGTAGACCTTGTTGTGGCGGCCCAGGAAGCACGGGTCGTGGTAGGTGACTTCCCGCGACACCGGAGCGACCGGAATCAGTCGCTTGTCCCGCACCAACCGGTTGAGTACCTGGGTGTGGTGCAGCACCGTGTATTCGCTGCCCAGCTGGGGGTATTCGCGGGAGATCGTGTTGAAGCAGTGCGGGCAGCTCGCGATGATCTTGCGGTCCGGCTTGTCGAGGCCGTCGAACACCTCGTTGAGCATCTCGACGTTCTGCGAGGCCAACTGCTGGAACAGGAACTCGTTGCCGGCACGGCGGGCGGGGTCACCGGTACAGGTCTCCCCGGTGCCCAGCACCAGGAATTTCACGCCGGCGGCGGCCAGCAGCTCCGCGGTCGCCTTGGTGGTCTTCTTGGCGCGGTCCTCATAGGCGCCCGCGCAGCCCACCCAGAACAGGTACTCGAACCCGTCGAAGCTGTCGACGTCCTGGCCGTAGACCGGGATGTCGAAGTTGAGTTCGTCGATCCAGGAGGTGCGCTCCTTGGCGTTCTGCCCCCACGGGTTGCCCTTGTTCTCCAGGTTCTTGAACAGCACACCCAACTCGGAGGGGAACTCCGACTCCACCAGCACCTGGTAGCGGCGCATGTCGACGATGTGGTCGATGTGCTCGATGTCCACCGGGCACTGCTCGACGCAGGCGCCGCAGTTGGTGCACGACCACAGCACGTCGGGGTCGATCACGCCGCCTTCTTCGGCGGTGCCCACCAGCGGGCGGACGGCCTGCTCCGGGCCGGAGCCGCCGATACGCTCGAAGCCCTTCTCCGGCACGTGGTGGCCGGGCAGCGGCTTGGCGTCGGCCAGGTCGACCTCGCCGGTCGGCATCGGCTTGTCGCCGAGCAGGTAGGGCGCCTTGGCCATCCAGTGGTCACGCAGGTCCATGATGAGCAACTTGGGGCTCAGCGGCTTGCCGGTGTTCCAGGCGGGACACTGCGATTGGCAGCGGCCACACTCGGTACAGGTGGCGAAGTCGAGCATGCCCTTCCAGCTGAAGTCGTCGATCTTGCCGCGCCCGAACACCGCGTCTTCCGGCGGGTTGTCGAAGTCCAGCGGCTCGCCCTGGTACTCGATCGGCAGCAGCGGGCCCAAGGCGTTGGGCAGTCGCTTGAAGGTGACGTTGATCGGGGCCAAGAAGATGTGCAGGTGCTTGGAGTTCAGCACGATCAGCAGGAAGCCCAGCGCCACCGCAACATGCAGCAGCAGCGCGGCGGTCTCGATGTTCTCGTTGGCTGCGAGCCCCAGCGGCGCCATGACCTTGCCCATCAGATGCGACAGGTAGGCGCCCTTGCCGTAGGGCAGGGTGCCGGTGTTGGCTGCGGCCCCGCGCAGCAGCAGGAAGGTCCAGACCACGTTGAGGATCATCACGAGGATCAGCCAGGCGCCGCCGTTGTGCGAGCCGTAGAACCGGGAGGATCGGCCGTGCTCGGTCGGGTTGCGCAGGACCCGGATGACCATGAACACGAAGATCGACAAGGTGACCGCGGTGATGAAGAAGTCCTGCATGAAGCCCAGGAAGTCCCAGTGCCCGACGAGCGGGATGGCGAAGTGGGGGTTGAACATCTGGCCATAGGCCTCGATGTAGACCGTGATCAGGACGAAGAATGCCCACATGGTGAAGAAGTGGGCGATCCCGGGGATGTTCCACTTCAGCAGTTTGGCCTGGCCGGCGACCTCGCGGATCTGGGTCTCGATCCGGGTCTTGATGTCGTTCGTCCGCTCGGCGCCGACCTTCTGGCCAGACATGACGAGTCGGAAGAGCCAGAACACCCGGCGCGCGGCCAGCAGGCCAACAAGCCCCGTCATGGACAGGCCGACCACCAGCCTGATCAGCATCTGGGTATTTTCGGTCACGGAGAGCCTCTCCCATCCACAAGTTACCGTTCAGTAACTTAGCTATGGTTACTGACGGGTAACTTACCGCCAATCTTGCGCAGCACCAGTTCAAGCCCTACTCGGTGCTCGCTCATAGTGCCACTCCGAGGCGGTTCAGCGCGACAAAGGCTGGCCTAACTGTATCGGCGAGCGACCGTTCGAGCGGGCTTTCGCGCGCGGTGAGGCAATGCCGAACTCAGAGCCCGGGCAGCGGGATGACGATCTCCGGTGGCCGGCGTCCCGGCGTAGGCGTGGCGGGGGCGGCCGTGGTGCTCGGTGCAGTCGTCGTGGGGGCCTCGGTCGTGGTCGGTGGCGCCGTGGTGGTCGTGGGCGGCGCGGTGGTCGTGGTGGTGCTCGGTGCCTCGGTCGTGGAAGGGGGCGGCTCGGATTCCGTCGCCGGCGGCGGGTTTTCGTCGGTGGCGGCGTGGGAAGGGGCCTGTCGCGGGGCCGGGGCGAGGGGCTCTTCGACGGGTGCGGTGGACGTCACCGAACTGGTTGCCGGGGCGGTGGGGATCGGTTCCTTGTTCACCAGCCGGACCATGCCCCACACCAACAGGGCGATCAGGATTGCGGTCAGCACTCCCAGGCCGACCAACGCGACTGGTCGCAGATACCAGGGGGTTGGTGGCGGCGGCGGTTCGGTCCACTCGGACTGGCGGCCGGTGGGCTCGCGGTATTCGCTGTAGTAGGCCGGCTCGCCGTAGTTACCGTTGCCGCCGTAGTCGTAGCCGGCCATTTGGGTCGGCTCGTTGTTGGGGTCGTCCGGCGAGCGGTTCACACGCGCCGAGGGTACGTGCCGCGCCTGACAAAACCCCGCGACGACGCTGGCTGAAACCCGTCAGCTGTCCAAACGGCGGCCGGCGACAAGCTCCACGACAGCTCGCCAGCCGAGCAGAAACACGGCGGTGACCGTCGAAGCGACCAGGATGAAGCTCGTCGCCACGCCGGCGGACGTCGCCTCGCGCAAGAGCATGCCGACCAGCACTGTCGAGATCCAGACAACCACTCCGGTGGGCCAAAGCGCCGTGGGCCTGCGCCAGCCGCGCGACAACAGCCAGCCCAGCACCGTCCCGCTCAGAAACGGCCAGGCGGTGATCGCCAATCCGCTGAGAGTGATGCCCTCATCGTGGCTGCGTCGGCCGAGAGCGCAGAAGATCAACACGGCCACCACATCAATGCCGAGCCAACCCGGCTTGCGCGGTGATTGCATGCGGCGAGAGTACCGGGCCGGTGATCTACCGCCTTGGCGGCAGTGTGATGACCGTCGGCAGCTCGGGCACCTTGGGAATCGGCGGGATGGTGATCACCGACGGCAGATGGGGTAGGTGGCGGTGGGGAGGCTCGCTCGCGGGCGGTGCCTGCTGTGCCGGCGGCTGCTGCGGCGGGGCCTGCCGGGGCGGGGCCGCCGTCGGCGCGGTGGTGCTGGGCGCACTCGAGGAGCTTGTCGTGCTGCTGGTGGTGCTGCTCGTAGTGCTGGTGGTGCTCGACGAGCTGGTTGCCGGGGTGGTGCCGCCGCCGGGTCCGCGGCTGGTGAGCTGGATGATTCCCCAGACCACCAGCGCGAGCATCACCGCGATAAGTCCGAACCACGCGATCAGCACCGATCGGCGGCGAAACCACGGAGTGTCCGACAACGCAGCGAAATCGGTGCCCTGCGGGTCGGTTGGCTCGTCGAAAGCGTTGTACGAGGCGTATTGGGTCGGGGCGTTGCCGGGTTGGTAGCCGGGGTTGCGCCCCGGGTTGGAGGGCCCGAACGGGGCCGGAGGGGGGCCGGGGGGCTGCGGGCCGCGTTGACCGTAGGGCATGGACCGTGTTTGGTCCTCGCTGGGTTTGCCGGAGCCGTCCGAAGATCCGAAGCGCGCCATTTCACCGATCGTATCGGAAAGTTCTGGCCGGCGACTGGGGCGAAAAATCAGAAGGTATCGACGTTGTCGACGCTGACCAGCATGCCGTGGCCGGTACGGTCGTTGGTGAACCGTGTGCCGTTGATATCGGCGTTGATCGTCCAGCCTTGCGCCTGGTAGGTGAGGTAGTCGATGGTGACGACCGGGATATCGCCCAGGTTGCCCAACACCCACTGCACGGTGCCCTCGGCGCTGACACTGACGCCGTTGGCGTGCTGTCCGTCCTTGAGGGGCGTGTTGGTGAACTGCGCTTCACAGTCGACCTGTGGTGACGAGATCTGGCAGCGCGTCCGGCCGGATTTCGTTTCGATGAAGACGTAGCCGTTGTCGTCGGGCGGCAGCGGGATGGCGTCGGCAGGCCGGTTGGGTGTGGCTGGCTTGGTGGGGCTGGTCGGACTCGGTGGACTCGGCGGCGCGGTACTGGTGCGTGGTGGCCGGAAGGACGGCTCCGGTGGTCCTCCGCCGGGTGCGGCGGTCGGGTGACCGTCGACGGTGGTGCTGCAACCTGTCAGCAGCAGCCCGGCCGCCAGCGTCAGCTGTCCTGCCGTCCTGCGCTTCGACTGGTCTGGCACCCGCACTGATTCCCCCGCTGACATATGTTGCGGCCCAGCGTACGCATGCAGTGACTTCAGTGGCTGTAGTGACGCGCGGTACTACCGGTGCGACGTCCGGCGCTCGGGAGGGGCCTGCGGTCAGGACAGGTCACGGAAGGCCAGCGCGGTACCGGCGACCGCCGTCACCGCGGCGAGCGCATAACCGACCAGCGACCACCAGCCGGCGTGCAGGTAGGCGGTGACAGTCACGAGCGCGATGGCGCAGAAGACCAGCACCATTCCATACAGCGGGGGCTTGGCTGCGTAACGGTTGCGGGCCATAGGTTTTCGGGCCTTCTACTCGTCGCGATCCGGCTGCAGGGCCACAGCCGATATCTGTCCGGGAGGTGTCTCGGCGAGTGCGGCCGCGGCCTGCACCCGTCCGCGCACCAGATACCAGCCGATGATCAGTGCCGGCGTACCGATGAGCAACACTCCCCACACGAACGGGCCGCTGCGGTGATCGAACAGCATCAGGACCAGCACGCCGGCCAGGAACGCCAACGTCACATATCCGCTGTAGGGCGCCAGCGGCATCCGGAACGACGGCCGTTTCAGCACCCCGGCATTGGCCAGCCGGAGCAACCGCAGTTGGCAGGCCACGATGGTCGCCCATGCCGCCATGACTCCGACCGCGGCGATGTTGAGCACGATCTCGAAGGCTTGTCCTGGTCGCAGCGCGTTGAGAAGGACGCCCAGCAGGCCGACGCCGCTGGTCAGCAGGATGCCGCCGTAGGGCACCCCGTTCTTCGAGATCTTGGCGGTGAACGCCGGGCCGCTGCCGTTGACCGCCATCGAGCGCAGGATCCGGCCGGTGGAGTAGAGCCCGGCGTTGAGGCTGGAGAACGCGGCGGTCAGCACCACCAGGTTCATCAGACTGCCTGCGCCGGTGAAACCGACCTTGGAGAAGAACGTGACGAAGGGGCTCTGGTGCTCCTTGAAAGCGGTGTAGGGCAGCAGCAGTGCCAGCAGCACTACCGAGCCCACGTAGAAGATCGCGATGCGGGCCACCACCGAGTTGATCGCCCGCGGCATGACCTTCTCGGGGTTCGGGGTTTCGCCGGCGGCGGTGCCGACCAGTTCGACTCCGGCATAGGAGAACACCACTCCGGAGGTCACCAACACCAGCGGGAGCAGGCCGGTCGGCAAGAGTCCACCGTTCTCGGTCAAAAGGTGCAGGCCGGTCTCCTGGCCGTCGACCCGGTATCGGCCGCCCAGGAAGATGGTGCCGACCACCAGGAACGTCAGCAGCGCGAGAACCTTGATCAGCGCGGCCCAGAACTCCAGCTCCCCGAAGAGCTTCACCGAGATCAGGTTCATCGACAGCACCGCCAACAGGGCGATCAGGGCCAGCGTCCACTGTGGGATCACCTCGAACAGGTGCCAGTAGTGGAAGTAGCTGGCGATCGCGGTGGTGTCGACGATGCCGGTCATCGACCAGTTCAGGAAGTACAGCCACCCCGCGACGTAGGCGGTTTTCTCGCCGAAGAATTCGCGAGCGTACGAGACGAACGATCCCGGCGACGGCCGGTGCAGCACCAGCTCGCCGAGCGCGCGCAGGATGAGGAAGGCAAAGGCGCCGCAGATCGCGTAGACGATGAACAGGGCCGGCCCGGCCGAGGCGAGCCGGCCGCCGGCGCCAAGGAACAGTCCCGTCCCGATGGCTCCGCCCAGGGCGATCATCTGCAGCTGCCGCGGGGCTAGGTCCTTGTGGTAGCCCTCGTTCTCACGGGTCAGTGCAGCGGGGGGAGCAAGGTGGGAATTGGGGGCGTGTGCCATCGCGCTATTTACCGTGCCTGTCGTCGTGAGGTTCGTGCCATGGTGTCAGAGGCTGGCACGCGTAGGCCAGCTTTGACGTTCGCGACGCTCAGGTTTGTCACAGCATATTTCCCCCGCGGCTGTTGTTTCCTGGGTGTCAATATTAGCGATACGCCCTGTTTAATTCCGGGTAGCGCGGCCTATTTCCGCGATGATCCGCCAACCGCCGAGGCGTTATACCATTGTGAGACAAGGCAGTCGATGGTAGCCGCTGCAGGTCTAATTTCCGCGTAAAACAACCATCGTTGCAAATATTGCGACTGTATTTATCCTTTTTGTTAGCTGTTGATCACATGTGTGATATCTAATCCATTCGTCGGTATGTGAGTCAGATCAACATTGCTCCCCACAGCAGGAGGTACGTCGGTGCAGCGTCGCGTCGGTAGCGGGTCCGGACGTCCAGTCAAGCCGGGGCGGGGGCGTCGCGGTGCGGCTGCTAGCAGTGCCGTGGCCGCGTTTCTGGCGTTCGGGGTGGCGCCGCTGGCCACGGGGCCGGTTGCGCAGGCCGACCCGGACCTGTTCGGGTGGATCGAAGACCTGACGAGTGCCGACGTCGGAGGCGCCGCGAGCGCGCCCGCCGACTGGCTGGAGTCGTTGCAGGCCTTCGATCTGGCGGCAGCCGCCGGCTACCACGACGACTTCTATCTGGCTTTGCACGCCGCGTTCGATGACTTCGTCAGCCAGAACGCGCAGCTGGTGGACCTGCTCAATCAGCCCTTTGTGGCCTTGTTCGGTCGGGGTCTGATCGGTGACGGGCTGGACGGGTTCGATCAGGCCAACACCTCGCTGTTGGGCGGGTCGGGGTGGTTCGGGAACCTGGGTGACGGCGGCTTCCTCTTCGGCGACGGCGGCAGCGGGGCGGCCGGGGTGGCCGGGGTCGCTGGTGGGGTCGGCGGTGTCGGCGGTGCGGCCGGAATGTTCGGCAACGGTGGTGTCGGTGGCGATGGTGCTGCCGGGGCTGCAGGTGGTGCGGGCGGCAGCGGTGGCTGGCTGTTCGGTGATGGCGGTGCCGGTGGTCGCGGTGGCGACTCGACCGATGTGGCGCTGGTGGGTGGTCTCGGGGGTGCCGGTGGCGCGGCCGGATTCCTGTTCGGATTCGGTGGCACAGGCGGCGCCGGTGGAGCCGGCGCCGACGGAGCGGCCGGGTCGGCAAGTGGCGCCGGGGCTCAAGGTGGCGTGGGCGGCAACGGCGGCGTCGGCGGGCGCGCCGGAATCCTCGTCGGGCTCGGTGGCAACGGCGGTGTCGGCGGTGCCGGTGGCGCGGGCGGACGGGGCGGCGACGGCGCTGACGGACAGGACAGTCTCGATGGTGTCGGTGCCGCCGGCATGTCCGGTGGCGACGGTGGCAACGGTGGTGCTGCCGGCGCCGGTGGTGCTGGTGGCACCGGTGGGCACCTGGGCGCCGGTGGCAGTGGTGGCGCCGGGGGTGCGGCGGGTGTTGCGGGTCAAGGTGGTGCCGGTGGGCGCGGTGGCGACGGTGACCTCGGTGGTGGCAACGGCGGTGCCGGTGGCGTCGGCGGCGAACTTGGCACGTCCGGCGACGGTGGTGGCGGGGGCGAGAAGTTCTTCGACGTGCTCTCGGCCAACACCGTCCAGGCCGGGGCCACGGGTGCCACGCCGAACGTGGCTGGAGGTGCCGGCGGCGCGGGAGGTGCCGGTGGTGCCGGCACCGGCCAGTTGGTCGACGGTACGGGTGCGGCCGGTGGCAATGGTGGCGCCGGCGGTGCGGGCGGCAGCCACGGCAATGGCGGTGCCGGCGGCGATGGCGGTAGCGGGGCGGACGGAGTCCGCGGCAGCGCTGCGGACGGCAGTGATCTGTCCAAGCCGGCTGGGGCGGGGGAAGTCGGCGGGCGCGGCGGCACCGGTGGTGCCGGGGGTGCTGGCGGCTCGCTGGCCGGAAATGGTGGTACCGGTGGCAACGGCGGAACCGGGGGCGTCGGTGGCGACGGCGGATCAGGCGCCGAGGGCGCGGCCGCCCGTGTCGCTGGCGGTGTCGGTGATGCCGGCGGCAATGGTGGCGCGGGCGGCAATGGTGGTGCTGGCGGCGGCGGTGGTGCCGGGGGCAGCGCTACCAACGGTGCGGCGGGCGCCAATGGCGACGGCGGCGTTGGCGGTGCCGGTGGTGATGCCGGTGTAGGTGGCAATGGTGGTGCGGGCGGTCATGGGGATGCGGCGCATCCCGATGGCGGTGCCGGTGGTCGCGGCGGCGATGCCGGTGCGGTCGGTGCCGGCGGTGTCGGCGGGGCGGCCGGTAGCGGCGGTGTGGCCGGTTCCGGGGTAACAGGCCAAGACGGTGCGGCTGGCACAGCCGTAACCGGTGTCGGCAATGGCGGTCGTGGCGGTGATGGCTATGACGCGGCAACAGATTCCGCCGCGGCGGCCGGTGCGGCCGGTGGCAACGGTGGTGCCGGCGGCGCGGGCGGCAGCCACGGCAATGGCGGTGCCGGCGGCAACGGCGGTGACGGTAAAGACGGCATCGGCGGAGCTGCCGGAGGCAAGAGTGGTGTCGACGCGGGCACCGGCGGGCGTGGCGGCGCCGGTGGTGACGGCGGGTCGACTGCGGGCAACGGTGGGGCCGGCGGCAACGGTGGGGGCGGCGGCAACGGGGCGAACGGAGCCGCCGGCGGCGCAGGCGGCAGCGGCGCGAACGGAACCGGCGGCGGTGACGGCAGTTCCGGCGGCAATGGCGGCGCCGGTGGTTCCGGCGGGAATGCGGCCCACGGAGCGGGCGGTGCCGGCGGCGTAGGTGGCGCGGCCGGCAACGCCGGCAACGGCGGCAACGGCGGGCGCGGCGGCGACGGGATCGATGCCGTTGGAGCCGATCAAGGCGGCAACGGGGGCGCCGGTGGTGACGGCGGCGATCGCGGGACCGCCGGTGCTGGCGGCACTGGCGGCGCCGGTGCCGGCGAAACCCATGCCGCCACCGGTGCAGACGGCGCCGACGCGACCACCGGTGGGGACGGCGGTGCCGGCGGCCGCGGCGGCAACGGCTCCACCACGTACGGCACCTACTCGCCGAACGGCGGTAACGGCGGTGACGGCGGCGACTCCGGTGTGATCGGCAACGGCGGCGCCGGCGGTGATGGCGGTACCGCCGGCTATGGCTACGGCGACGGTGCGCTGCCCAACGGCGGACGGGGTGGCAACGGCGGTGACGCCAGCGGGGCCGGCCAAATCGCCGGTGCCGGCGGAAACGGGGGTGGGGGTGGCAGCCCCAGCGCGGTCTATTCCGGTGACGGCCACAACGGTGGCGACGGTGGCGACGGCGGTAACGGCACCAACGGCGCCGCCGGCAATGTCGGCGGCAACGGCGGCACGGGAGCCGCCCACTACGGCCCAGGTGCGCACGGTGGTGCCGGCGGCAAGGGTGGCAGCGATGGCACCGCTCCGGGCGGCACCGGTGGAGCCGGCGGCGCCGGCGGGGTGCGCGACACGCAGGGCGGCTTATACGGCGGAATCGGCGGTGGTGGTGGCGGCGGCGGTGGCGGCGGTGTCGGTGCGGCCGGTAACGCCGGTGGCGTCGGAGGTGCCGGCGGTGCCGGCGGCGATGTCGACCACAGTGGTAAGGGCGGCAGCGATCTGCCCAACAGTGTTGGGGGTACCGGAGGTACGGGAGGCGCCGGCGGCACGTCGGGTTCGAACGGCAACGGTGCAGGTGGCGCGGGCGGTGCAGGTGGCTCCGCCAGCGGTATCGGCAAGGTCGGGGGGCCGGGTGGCAACGGCAGCGCTGGTGGCGCCGATGGCACACCCGGCAGCCCTGGCACGCCCGGGACCCCGGCCTCCTAGCGCAGGCCGGTTCGTCGACGCCCCTACGCCGATCCGATGGACCCGGTCGAGCGGATCGAGCGCCTGCTGTTCGATGGGTGACTACGGTTGCGGTTATGGCCGATCGACCCGCGCGAGTCGCAGACGTGCACGAGATTGCCGCGTCGATGCCCCATGCCACCAGAATCGAAGGGCCGAAAGGCAATTCGATCTATCAGGTAGGCGGCAAGTCGTTCGTGTTCTTCCGTACCCCGCGGCCCGACGCCAAGGACCCCGCTACGGGTGAGCCCTACCCCGATGTCATCGTGATCTGGGTCGAATCCGACGCCGACAAACAGGCCCTCATCCAAGACCCCACAACACCGTTCTTCAGTACCGATCATTTCAACGGTCATCTGTCCGTTCTGGTTCGGGAGGCAGACCTGCACGCGATCAGCAAGAGCGAACTGGCCGAAGTGGTCCAGGATGCCTGGCTGTCTCGAGCCTCGAATAGACGGCGGGCGGCCTGGCTGGCTGCCCACGGCACCGACGGTCCGGCCCGATGAGCAAGCGAATCGGCGTGGTGGGGGCGGGCATCGCCGGGCTGGCGACCGCGATCGGGCTGCAGCGTCGCGGTCACGAGGTCACCGTTGTCGAACAACGGGCCGACACCTCATCGGGCGCCGGCATCAGCATCTGGCCTAATGCCCTGGCCGCCCTGGATCGCCTCGGCCTGGGCGAAGAGGTCCGTGCGGCGGGCGGCCGGATTACCGCGGGCGCGGCGCGCTGGTACGACGGGTCGTGGCTGCGCCGTCCCGCGGCCGAACGGATGGTCCGGGCCCTGGGTGAACCGCTGGTGGTGGTGCAGCGCTCGGTGCTTCGCGACATCCTCGCCGAAGCGCTGGCGTCGGGCAGCCTGCACTACGGGCTGGCCGCCACGGACGTGACGATGGTGGGAGACCGTGTAGCGCTACAACTTTCGGATGGCACGGTCAGTACATTCGATGCTGTCGTGGGCGCCGACGGCATCCATTCGGTGCTGGCTCGCCACCTCAACGGCCCGCTGCGCCGGCGCTACGTCGGCTACACCGCCTGGCGTGGAATCGCTGCCTACGCCCTGGATCCCGACCTGGCGGGCGAGACTATGGGGCCTGGAATCGAAACCGGGCACGTGCCGATGGCACCGGATCTGACCTACTGGTTTGCCACCGAGCGGGTCCGCGAGGGACAACGAGCGCCCGAGGGGGAACTGGCCTACCTGCGGGCCAAGTTCGCCCATTGGTGCGAGCCCATCCCGAGCATGCTGGCCGCGACCTCACCCGCCGACGTGTTGCGCGACGACCTCTACGACCGCGAGCCCGCCCGGCACTGGGCGCGCGGCCCAATCGTGCTGGTCGGCGACGCGGCCCACCCCATGCGTCCGCATCTGGGCCAGGGCGGCTGCCAGGGCCTGGAAGACGCCGCCATCCTGGCTGAATTCGTCGACCAGGCACCCGATCTGCCCACCGCCTTCGCCCGCTTCGTCGCCTTCCGTCGGCCGCGGGTAGCCCCGTTGGTCCGGGAGTCGGCGTGGTTCGGGAAAGTCGTCAACGCGCGGCCCGGCTTCCTCAGCGCCGCCGCCAGCCGCGCCACCGGTCTGATTCCAGAAACACTGCTGATGCGGCACCTGGCAACGATCGCCGCAGGGTCGGCGTTTGTGCTGCCGGCGGCGGGAGTGTCGCGATGAGACCAGGGTTGTGGCTTCGGTGGGCACTGCTGCAGGGATTTCCACGCGCTTTTCTTGCAGTGCAGGCGCGGCGCGGCGACCCGATGGCACGCTTGCTCATCGGCCCAGTGCGTGGCGGCGACCCGGAACCGCTGACCGAACAGATCCGTGCGCGTGGCCGATTGACGCGCACGCCGTTCGTCTCGGTGACGGCCGACCATGAGCTGTGCCGGACAATCCTGCGTGACGACAGGTTCGGAGCGAGTAATCCGGCCAACATCAATCTGCCCAAAACGACTCGCTGGTTGATCGCCCGAACGGACCCGGGGCTGCCGAATCCCGCTGAGCCGCCCTCGATGCTGGTAGTCGATCCGCCCGATCACACGCGTTACCGGCGCGCGGTGGTCCGCGCGTTTACGCCTCGTGCGATCGACAAGTTGCGGACCCGGATCGTCGAGATCACCCATGAGCTGCTGGATCGTATGGAGTCGGCAGCGCGCCCGGATCTGATCACCGACTTCGCGGGACCATTACCGGCGTTGATCATCGCCGAGATTCTCGGAATCCCCGAGGAACAGCGGTCACAGATGCTCGACCGGGGTGACCGTGGCGCACCGTTGCTCGATATCGGGGTGTCGTGGAGCACCTTTCGATGTGCCATGCAGTCCCTGCGGGAAAACGATCACGAGTTCAGCGACCACATCGAACGGTTGCGCACCAACCCCGGTGACGACATCTACAGCCAGATCATCCGCGACGGGGACCTCGACCGACGCGAACTGGGGGTGACGGCACTGCTGCTCGCCGGCGCGGGCTTCGAGACCACCATCAACCTGATCGGCAACGCGATCGTGCTGCTGCTGCGCCACCGAGAACAGTTGGCGAAACTACGCGAGGACCCCCAGTTGTGGCCGGGGGCCGTCGAGGAAGTCCTGCGCTTCGACAGCCCCGTGCAGATGACGTCGCGTAACGCCCTCTGCGACCTCGAGCTTGCGGGATACGACGTCGCCGCGGGCGAAACGGTGGCACTTCTACTGGCTGGCGCCAACCGCGACCCCGGCGTCTTCGATGATCCCGGCCGATTCGACGTCACCCGGGCCAACGCCAAAGAACATCTGTCCTTCAGCAGCGGGATCCACGCCTGCCTCGGCGCCAACCTGGCCCGCATGGAAGCCACCATCGCGCTGCAAGCGCTGTTCGAACGGTTCCCCGACCTGCAGCTCGACGGACCCCCGACGCCTCGCGGGCTGGCCACCCTGCATGGCTTCCGGCACATCCCGGCCACCACCTGAGCACCGCCGCGGTGCCGCCGGCCGGCGCAGGATGCCGGCGCGGGAACAAACCGCGAAGCCGGCCCGTTGACCCCTTCGACAAGTTGAGTCACAAGCACTCAAGTCTGGGTTGACAGCCAAGCCGCCGAAGGAGCATCCTTGAGCGCAGTCCGCTCAGACTAGGGATATCGTCTACCAGGGAGGAACCACAATGGCTCGTGCGGTCGGAATCGACCTCGGGACCACCAACTCGTGCGTC
The DNA here is from genome assembly GCF_046250095.1 of Mycobacterium sp. SMC-11. Taxonomy (NCBI): domain Bacteria; kingdom Bacillati; phylum Actinomycetota; class Actinomycetes; order Mycobacteriales; family Mycobacteriaceae; genus Mycobacterium; species Mycobacterium sp. SMC-11. The sequence goes on from NZ_CP176430.1 coordinate 365,743, forward strand.
GCAGTGCTGGAGGGCGGCGACCCCGTCGTCGTAGCCAACTCGGAGGGTTCGCGCACCACCCCATCGGTCGTCGCGTTCGCCCGCAACGGCGAAGTGCTGGTCGGCCAGCCCGCCAAGAACCAGGCGGTCACCAACGTCGACCGCACCATCCGCTCGGTCAAGCGCCACATCGGCAGCGACTGGAAAGTCGAGATCGACGGCAAGGACTACACCGCGCAGGAGATCAGCGCCCGCGTGCTGATGAAGCTCAAGCGCGACGCCGAGGCCTACCTCGGTGAGGACATCACCGACGCGGTAATCACCGTGCCCGCCTACTTCAATGACGCCCAGCGTCAGGCCACCAAGGAAGCCGGCCAGATCGCCGGCCTCAACGTGCTGCGCATCGTCAACGAGCCGACCGCGGCCGCGCTGGCCTACGGCCTGGACAAGGGTCACAAAGAGCAGACCATCCTGGTCTTCGACCTCGGCGGCGGCACCTTCGACGTCTCCCTGCTGGAGATCGGTGAGGGCGTGGTCGAGGTGCGGGCCACCTCCGGTGACAACCACCTCGGTGGCGACGACTGGGACGACCGGGTCGTCGACTGGCTGGTCGACAAGTTCAAGGGCACGTCGGGCATCGACCTGACCAAGGACAAGATGGCCATGCAGCGGCTGCGTGAAGCGGCCGAGAAGGCCAAGATCGAGCTGTCGAGCTCGCAGAGCACCTCGATCAACCTGCCCTACATCACCGTCGACGCCGACAAGAACCCGCTGTTCCTCGACGAGCAGCTGACTCGTTCGGAGTTCCAGAAGATCACCCAGGATCTGCTGGACCGCACCCGCAAGCCGTTCCAGTCGGTGATCAAGGACGCCGGTATCTCGGTGTCGGAGATCGACCACGTGGTGCTCGTCGGTGGTTCCACCCGGATGCCCGCGGTCACCGAACTGGTCAAGGAACTGACCGGTGGCCAGGAGCCCAACAAGGGCGTCAACCCCGATGAAGTTGTCGCCGTGGGTGCCGCGCTGCAGGCCGGCGTGCTCAAGGGCGAGGTGAAAGACGTTCTGCTGCTTGATGTCACCCCGCTGTCGCTTGGTATCGAGACCAAGGGCGGCGTGATGACCAAGCTGATCGAGCGCAACACCACCATCCCGACCAAGCGCAGCGAGACCTTCACCACCGCCGACGACAACCAGCCGTCGGTGCAGATCCAGGTCTTCCAGGGTGAGCGCGAGATCGCCTCGCATAACAAGCTGCTCGGCTCGTTCGAGCTCACCGGCATCCCGCCGGCCCCGCGCGGTGTCCCGCAGATCGAGGTCACCTTCGACATCGACGCCAACGGCATCGTGCACGTCACCGCCAAGGACAAGGGCACCGGCAAGGAGAACACGATCAAGATCCAGGAGGGCTCCGGCCTGTCCCAGGAGGAGATCGACCGGATGATCAAGGACGCCGAGGCGCACGCCGAGGAGGACCGCAAGCGTCGCGAAGAGGCCGACGTGCGCAACCAGGCCGAGTCGCTGGTCTACCAGACGGAGAAGTTCGTCAAGGAGCAGCGTGAGGCCGAAGGTGGCTCCAAGGTTCCCGAGGACACCCTGGGCAAGGTCGACGCAGCCATCGGCGATGCCAAGAAGGCGTTGGAGGGCACCGACATCGGCGCCATCAAGACCGCGATGGAGAAGCTCGGCGTCGAGTCGCAAGCGCTGGGTCAGGCGATCTACGAGGCCACTCAGGCTGAGCAGGCCGCTAGTGACGCGGGCGGGCCGTCCGGTGGCGACGACGACGTCGTGGACGCAGAGGTGGTCGACGACGGAGACACCAAGTGAGCGAAGAAAACTCACGCGAACAGTCTCCGGAAACCATCACCGTCACCGACAAGCGGCGCATTGACCCGGAAACCGGTGAAGTGCGGGAGAGTTCCTCCGGGCCGGCCCCTAGTGGGCCGGCGCCGGAGGAGCCGGCCGCCAACGACGCTCAAGCCGCCGAGGCCGACCAGGTGGCCGAGCTGACCGCCGACCTGCAGCGGGTGCAAGCGGACTTCGCCAACTACCGCAAGCGGGCGCTGCGCGATCAGCAAGGTGTCGCGGACCGGGCCAAGGCCGCAGTGGTGACCGAATTGCTCGGGATCCTCGACGACCTGGACCGCGCTCGCAGCCACGGTGACTTGGAGGCGGGTCCGCTGAAAGCAGTGGCGGACAAGCTGACCAGCGTGCTCACCGGAATGGGCCTGACATCGTTCGGCGCCGAGGGCGACGAGTTCGACCCGTCGCTGCACGAGGCGGTCCAGCATGAGGGCGACGGGACGCACTCGGTGATCGGCACCGTCCTGCGGCAGGGCTACAAGCTCGGCGAGCAGGTCCTGCGGCACGCGATGGTCGGTGTGGTCGACACCATCCCGGACGCCGGTGCCAACGGAGCGGTTGTCGACGGCGACACTGCTGAAGAGAATTGACAGGTAAGGAGGTGACGCGGCGTGGCTCAGCGCGAATGGGTCGAAAAGGACTTCTATAAGGAGTTGGGCGTCTCCTCCGACGCCAGCGAGAAAGAGATCAAGAGCGCCTACCGCAAGTTGGCCTCCGAACTGCATCCGGACCGCAACCCCAACAATCCGGCGGCCGCCGACCGCTTCAAGGCGGTCTCCGAGGCCTACAGCGTGCTGTCCGATGAGGCCAAGCGCAAAGAGTACGACGAGACCCGTCGGCTGTTCGCCGGTGGCGGGTTCGGGCGGCGCTTCAACGGTGGCAGTGGATTCGGCGGCGGTAACTTCGATCGGTTCTCCACCGGCGGCGACGGCAACGAATTCAACCTCAACGACCTGTTCGGCGCTGCCGGGCAGACCGGTGGGGCCAACATCGGTGATCTCTTCGGCGGCCTGTTCGGGCGTGGCGCGCAGCAACGGCCCAGCCGGCCGCGGCGCGGCAACGATCTCGAGACCGACTCCGAGCTGAGCTTCCTGGAAGCCACCAAGGGCGTCGAGATGCCGTTGCGGCTGACCAGTGCCGCGCCGTGCACCAACTGTCATGGCAGCGGTGCCCGGCCAGGTACCAGCCCGCGAGTCTGCGTCTCCTGCAACGGATCCGGGGTGATCAGCAGCAACCAGGGAGCTTTCGGATTCTCGGAGCCGTGTACCGACTGCCGTGGCAGTGGGTCGATCATCGAGCACCCGTGTTCGGAGTGCAAGGGAACCGGGCGGGCAGCCCGAACCCGCACCATCAATGTGCGGATTCCCCCCGGTGTCGAAGACGGTCAACGGATTCGGCTGGCGGGCCAGGGCGAGGCCGGTTTGCGCGGCGCGCCCTCGGGTGACCTGTATGTGACGGTGCGAGTGCGCCCAGACAAGGTCTTCGGGCGCGACGGCGACGACCTGACGGTCACCATTCCGGTGAGCTTCTCCGAGCTTGCCTTGGGCACCACGCTTTCGGTCCCGACACTGGACGGCAAGGTCGGTGTGCGGGTGCCGAAGGGAACCGCCGACGGCCGGATTCTGCGGGTGCGCGGGCGCGGCGTGCCCAAGCGCGCCGGCGGAAGTGGCGACCTGCTGGTCACCGTCAAGGTCGCGGTCCCACCGAATCTGGAGGGCCAGGCGCAAGAGGCGCTCGAAGCGTATGCGGCAGCCGAGCAGGCCAGCGGGTTCGACCCGCGGGCCGGATGGGCGGGTAATCGCTCATGAGCAAATCGGACAATGCCCGCACTTTCCTGATCTCGGTGGCCGCCGAGCTGGCCGGGATGCATGCGCAGACGCTGCGGACCTACGACCGGATCGGTTTGGTGAGTCCGCAGCGCAGCTCCGGCGGCGGACGCCGCTACTCCGAACGTGACGTCGACATGCTGCGCGAGGTCCAGCGGCTTTCGCACGACGAAGGCGTCAACCTCGCCGGCATCAAGCGGATCATCGACTTGACCAACCAGGTCGAGGCGCTGCAGTCGCGGGTCAAGGAGATGGCGGCGGAGTTGGAGATGTTGCGCGCCAACCAGCGTCGCGAGATCGCGGTGGTGCCCAAGAGCACCGCCGTGGTGGTCTGGCAACCGCGCCGCTAGTAGTCCCTTCTGGCGCGAGCAGACATGAAATCCCCCTGTCTGGGCGCCAAATGGGGGCTTTCGTTGGGGGCACCTCCCGCTTGCGGGGGACCGCTCGCCGGAATCTAGCTGACTCTGATCGAGAACTGGGCTACGCCGGGCTGTCCCAACCGGGCCACCGGGTAGCCGCCGCGGCGCAGCGCGTCGGTGGGTGCGGCCATGGGCTCGAAGCAGACCACGTCTTCGGTGGCCGGCGCATAGATCTGCGCCGCCGGATAGCCCTGGTCGAACTGCACCTCGATGCGCCGACCGCCGCCGGAGACTGCGAACACCGCTCCGGGTGCCACCTCGTCGAAACCATGGTCGAACACGGTGTCGCCCAACAATTCTGTCGACGCCGGGTGCGGCGCGAGCGCGCCGGTGGGGATGTTGTGTGCGTCGACGATCCGGGACCGCATCGTCGGGGTCTCGATGTGCCATTGCTCCCTGGGCGTGTCGGGAAGCCAAAGGTAGGGGTGAAAGCCGAAGCACAGCGGCACGGCTGTCTCGCTGGTGGCGGTGACCGTGGTGCGCACCGTCAAGGTGCGGTCCGCCAGTGTGATGGCCAGCTCCAGCAGGTGCGGGAACGGGAACGTCGCCAGCAGATCCGGTCGGGCTCCGAAGTCGAGTTCCGCGGTCAACGCCGATGCCGATCGCGCGCTCACCCGCCAACCGGCATCCCCGGCCAGGGTGCCGTGGATGGGGGCGCCGTATTCGTCGGCGTGCACCCCGCCGACCCCAGGAGTAAGCGTTACCTTCGTGGTATCTACCTGGTAGTCGTTGCCGCTCAAGCGATTCGCCCACGGATATAGCAGCGGAATGCCCATGGTCTTCTGCTCGGCAACGTAGGCGGGCACGCCCCGGCGCTGGCCGAGCAGTTCCACGCCGTCGTCGCACAATGACGTCCCGATCATCCCCGCGCCAGGAACAAACGTCGCCGTCAGCGACGATGTCGGATCTATCAACTCGCAGGGCTCGAGATCAGTCACTTCTCACTCCGACAAGGGGTCGTGTTGAATGCGTTGTGGGGGAGCCCCTTTGGCGATAAGCGCCGCCACGGTAGTTCGCGTCATCTCCGGCCCGCCACAGACCAGGATCTGGCGGTCACCCCAGCTGCCGTAGCCGGTGACCACCTCCGCCAACCGTCCGGTCTGCCGCACATGCAAGCCGCGTGGTGGGGTTACGTCGGGATAGTCGGCGGCCCATTCCGGGTCGCGTGCGTAGTCCGACACCGGGGTCACCGACAGCCACGGGTTGTGTGCGGCGATCTGCCACAGCGTGGGCAGGTCGTAGAGCTCGCAGGGATAGCGGCCACCGAAGAACAGGTGCACCCGCGGATTCACGCCCCAGCGGGTCAGGTCCATGATGATCGCCCGCAGCGGGGCCAGGCCGGTGCTGCCGGCCACCATCAGCACATCACCGGCATCGCGATCGACATGCAGTCCGCCGTGGGGACTGGACAGCCGCCACCGGTCACCGGGCCGGGTTTCGTTGACGATCGCGGTGCTGACCAGGCCGGCCGGGACTGCCCGGACGTGAAATTCGATGGCACCGGTCTCGTCGGCGGGCATGCTCGGGCTCAAGTAGCGCCATGACCGCGGGCACTGCGGCACCTCGACTTTGACGTATTGGCCGGGGTGATAAGGCAGCGGTTGGTCCAGCTGGATCCGGACGACGGCGAGGTCGCGGGAGACCCGCAGGTGCTCGACGACGGTGCCGTCCCACCATGCCGGGCCCTCTTCGGCATCGGCGGCGCCGCCCATCACCCCGATGATCAGATTCACCGCCTCGCGGGCCGCGTCGTCGACGGCTGCGGTCCAGCTGTCGGCTAACTCGTCACGCAGGGTGGCCAGCAGCGCTTGGCCTACGACGTTGTAATGACGTTGCGTCACACCGTACTTGCGGTGGTCACGGCCCAGTTGGGCTAGAAGCGCTACGGGTTCCTGCGCCCGTTGGTCGATGAACTCGCCGAGCACCCAGCTCATGGCATGCGCGAAAGCGGCCCGTTGGGTGGTCAGGTCGGCGGGGAACAGGTCACGCACCGACGGGTCGGTGCCGAACCATCGGGTGAAGAACTGGGCGACTACGCCGGAACCGTCGGACGGCACGGCAAACGCGTCGTGCAGCACGCGCAGCGCGTCGCGATCGTCCAATCCCACGGCCGCGATCTTAATGCGGGCCGGCGGCGACCCCGGCTATAGCGCGTGAATCCCGTTGTAGACCACCATCGCACCAATGAGTACCAGGATGACTGCGACCAGCGCGGCGTGCTGCTGCTCCATCCAGTTCTTGAGCCGGTTCAGCGCCGGGTCCAGGCGGTCGCTGGCCGCCAGGTAGCCCAGAATCGGGATCAGGACCGAGGATGCGGCCAGGAGGACGAAAAATATGGCCGCCGGCCAACTGTCCTCTCTACCCAGGCCAGCGCTGCCGATGGCCAGTCCGGCCGCTGCGCACATGAACAGCACTTCCGGTCGAATCACGGCCAGCGCCGCGGCCGTCAGGCCAGCGCGCAGCGGGGACATCGAGGTGAATGAGCGCATCCAGCGCGGCATCTCGCCGTGCCCGTGCCGGGTCACCCACCGGTAGACGCCGAACCCGATCAGCACCGCACCGACGACAATACGCAACCACGATGCCCAGGTCGGCGGCGTCGTGTGTAAGCCGCCCAGCAGTCCGGATACGGCGATGAAGGCGGCGGTCAGTGCCGCCAGGCCCACCAGCCAACCGAGGAGGAAGGCCAGTCCGGTCTCGCGTGGGCGCGCGGTGTGCAGCACCAGCACGGCCGGGATGACGGTGATAGGTGAGAGCGCCACCACCAGCGCGAGCGGGATCAACGCCGTCCACACCGAAGCCAGGCTGGTCGTCATAGCAGCACCGTAGCCGACTGGATGGCACGGACCGGGCCGCGCAGAGCGCCGTCCTTGCTAGATACCTATACGGGGTATAGGTTCGCAGAAATACCTACGAAGGGCGGACATGTCACCCACGTCAGAATGTCGCGACCGGCCCCGTTGGAGCAGGCCCACCGGACGCCGGTTCGGGGCGGCGGGAGTTGTTGCGGCGCTGACCTGCACGCTGGCCTGTTGCCTGCCGGCGATCCTGGTGGCGCTTGGCGTCGGGGCGTCGGCCGCGGCCGGCGCGGGCCACGCTGGACACGGCACCGGCGGATCTTCCGGGTGGTTCGCCACGCTGCTCGATGTGCTACACCGGATCAGTCCTGTGCTGCTGATCGTGTCGATCGTGCTCGTCACGGTGGCGTTCGCGCTGCGGCGTCGTGCGGCAGTGCTGCCGGCGCTGATCGCCGGTGTGGTGCTCTACCTCAGCGTGCACGGGCAGGGTGATCCCGCCGTGATGTATGCGGGGATGGCGCTGGGCTACGGCGCCTGGATCGCGTTGTACCTGTGGACACGTCCACGGCGCGATGCCGGCTCATGCCAGAAGTCAACGCTGTGACGGGCTTGCCAGGCTCAGCTCGGCGCGCACCAGGTCGGCCGCGAACTTCACCAGTTCGGCACGGCTGACGCGCAGACGGCCATCGGCCCAATCGAGAACCAGCGTGGTGAGCGCTCCGGACAGTGCGCTGGCACTCATGGCTTGTGCGGCGGTGACGGGAGAAGAATTGCCGATGCCGGATGGGCCGATCAGGGCACCCAGCAGTCCGGGCAGGATGTCGGCGCGATGATCGGCCAACAGGCTGCTGGACTGCGGCTCCCGCAGCAGGATTCGTAGCCGACGTGGATCTTCCTCGAAATAGGCTGTCGCCCTGTCGAGTGCCACGCTGATCGGCGCCGCTTTGCCTGCGACGCCGGCCATGGTGGCGAGCAGCTCGGCATTGCACCGGTCGTACACGGCCAGGATCAGCTCGTCTGTGTCGCTGAAGCTTTCATAGAAGTAACGAAGGCTGAGCCCGGCGTCGCGGCACGCCGCGCGCATAGTGACGCCGGCCGTGCCCCCGGTGCCCAGCAGCTCCACCCCCGCCTCGATCAGCTGAGCCCGACGTGCCTGGGACCGGACATCGTGGGTCTGGCCGCGCCACACCCGCGGCGCCCGTTGGCCGCCACCCATGTGCACCTCCGAATCGTGGGGAAGCTTGAGGATACGTTCCTGTGACTGCTTACATAGAGGAATCAGGCGATTCCAGTTGGCCGGAGGGTTGGGATATGTTCGACGAAGCGCGATTTCGCGAGGCCATCGCCAAGCCGAGGCTGCGCCAGCCGTTGCCGGAATATCTTCCCGGCAACCGGGCGGGCGGGATAGGCGACGGGTTGGCGGGCGGGAGGGCGAAGGTGCTCACCGAGTCTGAGCTCAACGCCATGACGCAGCAGTGGTTCGTCGACCTGGACCGCAAGATCGCCCACTACGCCGACCGCGGGATCGACGTAGCCTTCGCGGCCGAATGGGCCAAAAAGTATTGGTGGAGTTGGCTGATGCGGGACATGTCGCTCAATCACGAGCTCTACACCCCGGACCTGCGCTACAAGGACCCCACCACCTTCGGCCGGATCATCGTGGGGCTCGAAGAATTCGAGCGCTACAACTTCTCGTTCCTCGACGCCATCCCGGACTGGCGCTACGACCCGCTGCCCGGGCAGGTCTATATCGACGTCACGCCGGAGGGCGAGACCCGGGTCATCGTTCGTTACATCGGCAGCGGGCACTTCAGCGGCACGCTGCGCTTCTACCCCTACGACGAGTCGGCCCCGGCCATCCACGGCGTCGGTACCTTCGTGCAGTGCACCGCGGTCGACCGGTACCACTTCAACGCCGACGGACTGATGTATGAGGGCGAGACGCTGTTCGACTTGCTCGATGCCACCCAGTCGGCCGGCGTGCTGCCGTCGGATGACAGTTGGCTGTTCCGGGCCCTGATGGGCGCCTCCCGGCTGCCCCGATTGGTGCAGAACGCGCGCCGCACGCTGCGCCTGGGCTGAAGCGGACCGCTACCCGGCAAGAAAAATAGACTTGAGCGGAACAGACTCAACCTTGACGACGTTGGACAACACGACAAGCATTTTTGGCGGGCCCGTGTAGGCCCGCTCTGACCCCGAATGGAGGTGTCGTGGACTCGTTCAACCCGACCACCAAGACGCAGGCAGCTCTGACCGCGGCTTTGCAGACGGCCACCGCCGCCGGCAACCCTGAAATCCGGCCTGCCCATCTGCTGCAGGCCCTGCTTACCCAGAACGACGGGATCGCTGCGCCGCTGCTGGAGGCGGTCGGGGTGAACCCGGCGACAGTCCGCGACGAAGCCCAGCGTCTGATTGATCTTGCGCCGCAGGTCACCAGCTCCAACGCGCAGCCGCAGTTGTCCCGCGACTCCCTGGCCGCGATTACCGTGGCCCAGCAGCTGGCCACCGAACTCGACGACGAGTACGTCTCGACCGAGCACCTGATGGTGGGATTGGCGACCGGCGACTCCGATGTCGCCAAGCTGCTGACCGGCCACGGTGCTTCGCCGCAAGCGTTGCGGGAGGCGTTCGTCAAGGTGCGCGGCAGCGCTCGGGTAACCAGCCCCGACCCGGAGGCCAGCTACCAGGCGTTGGAGAAGTACTCCACCGATCTGACCGCGCGAGCCCGTGAGGGCAAGCTGGACCCGGTGATCGGTCGTGACACCGAGATCCGCCGAGTGGTACAGGTTTTGAGCCGGCGCACCAAGAACAACCCGGTGCTCATCGGTGAGCCCGGCGTCGGCAAGACCGCGATCGTCGAGGGCCTGGCCCAGCGCATTGTCGCCGGCGACGTCCCCGACAGCCTGCGCGACAAGACCGTCGTCAGCCTGGATCTGGGCTCGATGGTGGCCGGCGCCAAGTACCGCGGCGAGTTCGAGGAACGCCTCAAGGCCGTGCTGGACGAGATCAAAGACTCTGCCGGGCAGATCATCACGTTCATCGACGAGCTGCACACCATCGTGGGCGCCGGTGCCACCGGTGAGGGCGCGATGGACGCCGGCAACATGATCAAGCCGATGCTGGCGCGCGGTGAACTGCGGTTGGTCGGCGCCACCACGCTGGAGGAGTACCGCAAGTACATCGAGAAGGATGCTGCCCTGGAGCGTCGTTTCCAGCAGGTCTACGTCGGCGAACCATCGGCCGAAGACACCATCGGCATCCTGCGTGGACTCAAGGACCGCTACGAGGTGCACCACGGTGTGCGCATCACCGACTCCGCGCTCGTGGCTGCCGCCACTCTTTCCGACCGCTACATCACCGCAAGGTTCTTGCCGGACAAGGCGATTGACCTGGTGGATGAGGCCGCGTCGCGGCTGCGGATGGAGATCGACTCGCGGCCCGTGGAGATCGACGAGGTCGAGCGACTCGTTCGCCGGCTGGAAATCGAAGAGATGGCGCTGAGCAAGGAATCCGACGACGCGTCCAAGGACCGGTTGGAGAAGCTGCGCAGCGAGCTCGCCGATTACAAGGAGAAGCTGGCGCAGCTGACGACCCGGTGGCAGAACGAGAAGGGTGCCATCGACATCGTCCGTGAGCTCAAGGAGCAACTGGAAGCGCTGCGCGGCGAGTCCGACCGGGCCGAACGTGACGGCGACCTGGCCAAGGCAGCCGAGCTGCGCTACGGCCGCATTCCCGAGGTGGAGAAGAAACTCGAAGCGGCACTGCCCAACGCGCAGGCCCGTGAAGACGTCATGCTCAAGGAAGAGGTCGGACCCGACGACATCGCCGATGTGGTGAGCGCCTGGACCGGCATCCCGGCCGGCCGGCTGCTGGAAGGCGAGACCGCCAAGCTGCTGCGCATGGAAGAGGAGCTGGGCAAGCGGGTCGTCGGGCAACGCAAGCCCGTGCAAGCCGTCTCGGATGCGGTGCGGCGTAGCCGGGCCGGGGTCGCCGACCCCAACCGGCCGACCGGCTCGTTCCTGTTCCTGGGCCCCACCGGCGTGGGCAAGACCGAGCTGGCCAAGGCGCTGGCCGACTTCCTGTTCGACGACGAACGGGCCATGGTCCGCATCGACATGAGCGAGTACGGCGAGAAGCACTCGGTGGCTCGCCTCGTCGGTGCGCCTCCGGGCTACGTCGGCTACGACCAGGGCGGTCAGCTGACCGAGGCGGTGCGCCGCCGGCCCTACACCGTGGTGCTGTTCGACGAGGTGGAGAAGGCCCACCCGGACGTGTTCGACGTGCTGCTGCAGGTCCTCGACGAGGGCCGGCTCACCGACGGCCAGGGCCGCACGGTGGACTTCCGCAACACGATCCTGATCCTGACCTCCAACCTGGGGTCCGGTGGGACCGAGGAGCAGGTGATGGCCGCGGTGCGGGCGGCGTTCAAGCCGGAGTTCATCAACCGGCTCGACGATGTGCTGATCTTCGAGGGCCTCAACCCCGAGGAACTGGTGCAGATCGTCGACATCCAGCTGCAGCAGTTGGCCAAGCGGCTGGCGCAGCGACGGCTGACCATCGAGGTGTCGCTGGAGGCCAAGAAGTGGTTGGCCCACCGCGGATTCGACCCGGTCTACGGGGCGCGTCCACTGCGCCGGTTGATCCAACAGGCCATCGGCGACCAGTTGGCCAAGATGTTGCTGGCCGGTGAGGTGCACGACGGTGACATCGTGCCGATCAACATCAGCGCGGACGGCGAGTCGCTGGTCCTGGGCTGAGACTTCCCTCACGGCAAGGCCCCTCGGAAGCAGTTCCGGGGGCCTTGTCGTCGGCCGGCGCTCCTTTGCGGATGCGGTGTTGAAGCTGATCGGTTAGCCTAACCATTACTGAGAAATTCCGGTGTATTCCTGCGCCGTTATTCATCCGGAGGGGTAGCTATGTCAGCTCGTCGCCATCGCCTGGTGGGCGCCGTCGGTGCCGTGGGAGCGGTCCTGGCGCTGGGCGCACCCGCCCCGGCCGCTCAGGCTGACTGGGACGACCTGTTCCAGCCCATCATCGACGCGATCAGCTGGGTCGACCCGGGCCTCGCCGCAGACACCGACCCGGGTTCTGCGCTGTCCTCGCTGGACACCCTGTTCAACGGCTGGTACCAGGACCTCATTTACAGCCCGCTCAACAGCATCGCGCCGTGGCTGTTCGGCGACGGTCTTCCTGGCAGTGCCGTTGCCTACGGCCCCGACAGTGACAACCTTCCCGACAGCTTCACCGTCCCGTTGGAGGTCAATCTCAACACCCAACCGGTGATCAACGTCTCGGTGGGCGGGGGCTCGCAGACCGAGGTGCTGGTCGACACCGGCGCCGCCGGGCTGGTCATCCCGATCTGGAACATCAACCCGTTCGGCATCACCGGCTTGCCCACCGGTTTCAACATCGGCCAATTCGGCGGTGCGTTGAACTACTTCTATCTGGAGCTGCCCACCACGGTCACCTTCACCGGTGAGAACGGCGACACCCTTACCGCCGACACCACGGTGGATGCGGTGCTGTTCGCGTTCCCGGCGGACTTCAGCCTCACGGGCGCGTGGTCCATTGAGAGCTACCTGGCCGGCTCGTCCACCGGGATCTTGGGCATCGGACCCAACGCGCTCGGACCTACTCCCGACCACATTCCGACCGCCGATCTGCCGGGCAATCTCGGTAACGGCGTGCTGATCGACCAGCCGGGCGGCAGGTTGGTCTTCGGGGACAATCCGTTGGAGGGTGGAACCGTGATCCAGGGCGCACCGTGGACCCTCACCAATGTCAGTGACCTGAAGGTGAGCATCAACGGTGAGGCGCCCACGTCGGTCAAGGCGGTGATCGACTCCGGCGGTGTGTACGGCACCATGCCGTCCTCGGTGCTCAACGCTGCGGGCGTAACTCCGATCGACGGAAAGTTGCCCAACGGCACGGAGATCTCCGTCTACACCAAGGACGGCACGCTGTTGTACGAGTACAAAGTCGACTCGACGCTCCCGGCGCCAACTGATGACGCCACTCGCAGCCCGATCGTGGTCGGCGGAAACAACATGAACACCGGCAACTGGCTCTTCGGCCAGCAACCGGTCTACATCTCCTACACCCCGGACGGCATTGGGCGGACCATCATCGGTGGCACCCCCATCGAACCCTGATGAGCTAAGGAGCCAGAGCGCCCGTTAGACGGCCCAAAGCGATTTTTGGCGCTTTCTTGGCTAAATCCCCTGGTGGTCTGCGCCCCTGAGTGGGTTAGCTGACCGCGGTTGGTTACGGCTCAGCGGATGTCCGTGACCTCATGCGGGGAGGTTTCGCAGATGGCAGCTCGTCGACGCATGATCGGCGCGACCGCGGCGGTCGGGGCGTTTGTCGCGCTGGGCACACCCACGCCGACGGCCCACGCCGACATCGATGATCTGTTCCAGCCCGTCATCGACGCCCTCAGCGCGTTCGATCCCGGCGTCGCTGCCGACACCGACCCGGGCTTGGCTCTGGCCTCGCTGGACACCATGTTCGACGGTTGGTATCAGAATCTCGTCAACACCCCGATCAACGATCTCGACCAGTGGATCTTCGGTGGGGCCGCCGACGCGAGCGTGGCCGGCAGTGCCGCCGCTTCCGGCTCAGACGTCACCACCCCGGACAGCTTCACCATTCCGCTGCAGGTCAACAGCGGCACCGAACCGGTGGTGAACGTCTCGGTGGGTGGCGGCCCGGAGTCGTCGGTGCTGGTCGACACTGGCTCGGCGGGTCTGGTCATGCCGATCTGGGACATCAACCCGTTCGGGATCACCGGCCTGCCCACCAGCATCAACATCGGTCAGTTCGGCAATGCGGTGGACTACGTCTACGCCGAACTGCCCACCACGGTCACGTTCACCGACGCCGCCGGCGCCACGGTCACCACCGGCACGACCGATGTCGATGCCGTGTTGTTCTCTTTCCCGGTCAGCCTTTCGGCACTGTTCACCGGCTGGAACATCAGCTCTTACCTCGGCGATAACGCCGACGGTGTCTTAGGCATCGGGGCGAACGCAGTCGGACCGACGCCCGACAGCATCCCGACCACGGCGCTGCCCGGTGCGCTCGGCGACGGCGTCCTGATCGACCAGAAGGACGGCGCCCTGACATTCGGCGCCGATCCGCTGACCGGCGGAGTCACGGTCGACGGCTCGCCGAACTCGACGCTGTACGTGTCGTTCGACGGCGGCAAGACCGCCGGCCCGGTCGGTTCAATCATGGATTCCGGTGGGGTGAACGGGACGATCCCGGCAAGCCTGACCAACGGAAGCGCCGGGGACGTTCTGGCCGCCGGCCAGCAGGTCAGCGTGTACTCGGGCGACCCCACCAAGGGCGGTACGCTGCTGTACGACTACACGGTCAACTCGGACTCTTCCAACCGTCCGGCGATCGTGTCGGGCGCCTCGATGAACACCGGCAATTGGCTGTTCCAGCAGAACGAGGTGTACGTCTCGACGAGCGGCGACGGGTCCATGCACATCGTTCCAAACAACGTCGTGACGCCCTAGCTTCGCGGTGATACAGGGTTGTGACCTGAGGACATTCGTCGATCACGGCCGAGAACAGATACGCTAGGCGCAATGGTCCCGCTCTGGTTCACGCTGTCCGCGCTCTGCTTTGTCGGCGCGGCGGTATTGCTGTACGTGGACATCGACCAGCGGCGCGGTCGCAGCCGGCGCCGTAAGTCCTGGGCACGTTCGCACGGCTTCGACTTCGAGCCGGAATCCGCCGAGATCCTGCACCGCTGGAAGCGCGGCGTGATGTCGACGGTCGGCGAGGCGCCGGTGCGCAACGTCGTACTCGGCCAGATCCGCGGCGAGGCCGTCTACATCTTTGACTTGGACGAAGTGGCGACGGTGATCGCCCTGCACCGCAAAGTCAGCACCAACGTCGTCGTCGATGTGCGGCTCAAGGGGCTCAAGGAGCCGCGGGAGAACGACATCTGGCTGCTCGGTGCGATCGGCCCGCGGATGGTGTACTCCACCAACCTGGATGCGGCGCGGCGGGCCTGCGACCGGCGGATGGTCACGTTCGCCCACACCGCCCCGGACTGCGCCGAGATCATGTGGAACGAGGCGAACTGGACCCTGGTGAGCATGCCCATCACCAGCACCCGCGCCCAGTGGGACGAGGGCCTGCGCAGCGTTCGCCAATTCAACGACCTGCTCCGGGTGCTGCCGCCGAGCCCCCGGCGCCAGCCCGCCGAAGCCGCGGCCGCCGCAACGGGGCGCCGCAACGGCCAACCCAGCCGTCCGCTGGGTTCGTCGGGCGCAGCTGAGGCCGCGGACGAGAGCGAGGCCGAGCAGCTCCCGTCGGCGACGCGAGCAGCTGCGCCGGCGCCGGGCAACGCCTCCGCGGCCGCCGAACCGCAGCAGCGCCGCCGCAGCAGCCGGGAGAGTTCCTCCGACGTGCTGCACGCGCCCGGCGGTCGCAACGGTCGGCAGACCGCGCACTATCAGCGCTGACATCCGACGACGGTTGGCACCAGCGGCTTCGTTACGCTGACGGGCATGTCTCGCCCCGTTGCCGTGGTCACCGGGCCCACCTCGGGGTTGGGTGCCGGCTATGCCCGCCGCTACGCCGCCGACGGCTATGACCTGGTCCTGGTCTCCCGAGACGTCGAACGCCTGGAGGCGCTGGCAATCGAACTGCGGGGCAGCCACGGCGGAGCCGTCGAGGTGCTGCCCGCCGACCTGGCCGACGCCGCCGGCCGCGCCAAAGTCGCCGAGCGGCTGCGCGCCGGGGTGCGGGTGTTGGTCAACAATGCCGGGTTCGGCACGTCCGGGGAGTTCTGGACTGCCGACCCCGCCCTGCTGCAGTCGCAACTGGACGTCAACGTCACCGCGGTGATGCAGCTGACCCGCGCCGCGCTGCCCGCGATGGTCGAGGCGGGTGCCGGCACCGTGATCAACATCGCCAGCGTCGCCGGGCTGCTATCCGGACGCGGTTCGACCTACTCGGCGTCCAAGGCCTGGGTGGTGTCGTTCACCGAAGGACTGGCCGGCGGCCTGCACGGCACCGGCGTCGGCATCCACGTCGTCTGCCCGGGATACGTCCACACCGAGTTTCACGAGCGCGCCGGAATCGATATGGCCACCTTGCCGTCCTTCATGTGGATGGAGGTCGACGACGTGGTCGCGGCCAGCCTGGCCGACATCGCCCGCGGCGAGGTGGTCAGCGTTCCGGGCCTGCAGTACAAGGCATTGACCACCGTGAGTCGACTGATTCCGCGCGGGCTGTCGCGCACGCTGACCAACACATTCGGGAGGGGCCGTGGCCGCACTTAACAACGACGAACGCGATGAGCTCGCCGCGCTGGTGCGCGAGCTGTCGGTGGTGCACGGCCGCGTGACGCTGTCTTCCGGGGCCGAAGCCGACTACTACGTCGACCTTCGCCGTTCCACATTGCACCACCGCGCCGGTGCGCTGATCGGGCGGCTGGTCCGCCAACTCACCGACGACTGGGACTACGCGGCCGTAGGCGGCCTGACGCTGGGCGCAGACCCGGTGGCGACCGCCGTCATGCACGCTCCGGGACGCCCGATCGACGCGTTCGTGGTGCGCAAATCGGTGAAAGCCCATGGCATGCAACGTCTTATTGAAGGATTCGACGTCGCCGACCAACCGGTTCTGGTGGTGGAGGACACCAGCACCACCGGCGGGTCGGCGCTGACCGCGGTGCGCGCCGTGCGGGAGGCCGGCGGCAAGGTGGTCGGAGTCGTCACCGTAGTCGACCGTGCCACCGGCGCGGCCGAGGCCATCGAGGCCGAGGGCGTGCCGTATCGCAGTGTGCTCGGCCTGGCCGAGCTGGGCCTGGACTGAACTCCCGAGGACGGTTGTGCGGAGTCTGATCGCGCTGATATCAGCGTTGGCCGTCGCCTGCGCCGCGGCCTGCTCGGGTTCCGGCGCGGCCGGACCCTACGGTGCCCAGAGCGCCCCGATTGATTCGGCGCTCACCATCTTGGGCTGGGAGATGACCCTGTCCAACCTGCGGTGGGAAGTCGATTACGCACTGGTCGACGTCAAGGCTCAGGTCGCCGACGCCGGTGCTCCGCACGCCGCCGCCGGTGATCTGCGGTTTGGCGTGTACGGCACCCCGGCGCACCCGATCGAGACCACCGGACTGGGCAGCTGCAAGATGCTGGGGGAATTGGTGCCCACGCCGTTGTCGGCCAAGGAGTCCGACCGGTTGAACGGGACCGTCTGCCTGGGTCCGCTCAAGGAGCGCAGCGCGCTGCGCGGGCTGTATGTTTACTCGCCTGCCGACCGGATCAAAGACACCACGGTGGCCTACGCCGCGGCGTTCCCGGTGGGGCTGGCGCCGGTCAATCCGGGCGACACCGGTCTGCAGCTCACCACCCAAGGCGTGGCGGCCTATCGGGCCGACGGCGTGCCGCTGGCGCCGACGGCCCTCGGCGACCCGAAGGCGTTCACCGGCGCCGGCTACATGGTGCTCAACCTGTCGGTCGACGCGGTCGCCACGCAGTACCGCGACGACGCGAAAGACCGTGGCGGACCGCTGATGTTGATCGCCGGACCGTCGACGCCGATACCAGGGTTGGGCGCGGACTGCGTCGCGGCCGGATCGTCGGTGTTGATCCTGCCGGAGGCGTCACTCAACTCGGTGCACGTGCCGACCTCACTGTGCACGCACGGGGAGATCAACGCCGCGCTGCTGTATCCCTCGGTGTCGGTAGTGGGCACGCACGCCGCCGTGTGGACCACGTCGTGACCGACTCGTCGCACCATCCCGATTCATGCGGCGGTCCCAGCCTGCCCTCTCCTCCGTCGAGCCTCGCTGAACCGCCGGATTCATGCGGCGGTCCCAGCTTCGCCTCTCCTTCGTCGAGCCTCGCTGAACCGCCGGGCCCCACCGAGTGGTTCTCGCCGGCCAACGGTGTCGGCCCCTGGCAGGGGCCACTGCCCAGCGACTCCCACTACGACCCGGAGCTGCTGCGCGAGGGCGACAGTCGCAACGTCGTCGACGCCTACCGCTACTGGACCCGCGAGGCGATCGTCGCCGACATCGACCGGCGGCGGCACCGGCTGCACATCGCGATCGAGAACTTCGGCCACGACGCCAACATCGGCTCGGTGGTGCGCACCGCCAACGCGTTCGCCGTGCACACGGTGCACATTGTCGGCCGGCGGCGATGGAATCGGCGCGGCGCCATGGTCACCGATCGTTACCAGCGACTGCTGCATCACGAAACCGCCTCGGAACTCCTGGATTTCGCCGCGCAGCAGGGGCTCACGGTCGTCGCGGTGGACAACGTGGCCGGGGCGGTGCGCCTGGAGCAGACCGCGTTGCCGGTCGACTGCCTGCTGGTGTTCGGCAGTGAAGGCCTTGGCATCAGCGACGAAGCCCGTGCCGGCGCGGATCTGACGGTGTCCATCGCCCAGTTCGGTTCGACCCGCAGCATCAACGTCGGGGTGGCTGCCGGGATCGTGATGCACGCCTGGATCAGCCGTCATGGCCACCTGGACCAGGCCTGGTAGGGCAGGATCAACGGCTATGGATCTCCTCTGGGCAAACCGGGCCGAGAGCGCCGAAGCTGCCGTCACAGCGAGACACCTCAAGTCGCTCTGGCACCTGCCGGGCACCCAGCTGGGGGTGGTGGCCTGGCCACCGATCCGGCGCGCCCCGCACTGGCACTACTGGTGGCAGGCGCACCTGCTGGACTGCCTGGTCGACGCCCAGTTGCGCGACCCGCAACCCCAACGGGTGACCGGAATCAAGCGACAGATCCGCACCCACCGGCTGCGCAACGTGGGCCGCTGGACCAACGCCTACTACGACGACATGGCATGGCTGGCATTGGCGATTCAGCGGGCCTGCCTGGTCACCGGCCTCGACCGGCACCGCGCGCTGGGCACCCTGACCCGGCAGCTGACCGACTCGTGGATGCCGGAGGCCGGCGGCGGCATTCCCTGGCGCAAGGACGAAGAGGACCTTCTGCCCTTTTTTAATGCCCCCGCCAACGGTCCGGCCGGCATCTTTCTGGCCCGTGAACCCGGGTGGCTTCAGCGTGCCCAGCAAATGGGCGACTGGATCGACGCCACCCTGATCGACCCGGACACCGACCTGGTGTTCGACGGCATCAGGGGGGGCTCGCTGGTGCGCGCCGAGTACACCTACTGCCAGGGCGTGGTGCTTGGGCTGGAGACCGAGTTGGCGGCGCGCACCGGGGAACCCCGTCACGCCGCTCGGGTGCACCGACTGGTGGCCGCGGTGAGCAAGCGGATGGCCCCGGGCGGGGTCATCAAGGGCGCCGGCGGCGGCGACGGCGGGCTGTTCGCCGGAATCACCGCCCGCTACCTGGCGCTGGTCGCCACCGCGTTGCCGGGGGAGTCTGATGCCGACGCCGAGGCACGCGACACCGCCGGCAAGCTGGTGCTGTCGTCGGCGAAATCCGCTTGGGATTACCGGCAAACGGTCGACGGGCTGCCGTTGTTCGGGGCGTTCTGGGACCAGGCCGCCGAGGTGCCCCGAGCCGACGGCGCGGTGGCCACTTCCATCGCCGGTGCGGTGCGTGAGTCCGAGATCCCCGAACGGGACCTGTCGGTGCAGTTGGGTGGCTGGATGCTGATGGAGGCCGCGCACTGTGTCGCGGCCGCGGTGCCGGCCCGGTGACCCTGCGCTGAGGGCGCCGGTCTACTCGGGATTCTGCGCCGTGAGCGCAGCGTCAGCGGTGGCGTTGGCGGGTGCTGCGCCGCCGCGGCGGCTGCGGTAAGCCTTCGCCGTGGCGATGAACGCCGGGATCATCGACACGAACAGGATCACCAGGATGATCTTTTCCAGGTTCTCGTGGACGAACGGCACGTTGCCCAGGAAGTAACCCAGCGTCGTCACCCCGGCACCCCACAGGATGCCGCCGACGATGTCGAACGCCAGGTACACCGGGTAGCGCATGTAGGACACCCCCGCCACCACCGGCACGAACGTCCGGACGAACGGCGCGAAGCGGGCCAGGATGATCGCCCACGGCCCGTACTTCTCGAAGAACGCGTGCGACTCGGTGACGTAGTGCTTCTTGAAGAAGCGGGAATCTTCCTTCTTGAACAGTGCCGGCCCGATCCGTCGGCCGATGAAGTAGCCGCACTGATCGCCCAGCACCGCCACGACAGCGACCGCGGGCGCCAATATCCAGATGTCGGGAGCCAGCCCCTTGGCGGCCAGCAGACCGCCGGTGAACAGCAGTGATTCACCGGGCAGCAGGGGGAACAGCAGTCCGGTCTCGATGAAGACCACCACCAGGATGGCCGGCAGTACGGCGCCGTGGAAGATGCCCCCGGCACCGAGCCAGTACATCGGGTCCAGCAGGCCCGGCATCGCGACCGCGGTGGTGCTCATGACGCACCAACATACCGGGGGCCACCGGTGAAACCGCCCCTGCGATACTCGAGGGCAGTTTCGGTCAGCTCAGAGGAGAGATTTCCCATGCCCATCGCCACCCCCGAGATCTATGCCGAGATGCTGGGCCGCGCCAAGGAGAACGCGTACGCGTTCCCCGCGATCAACTGCACGTCGTCGGAGACCATCAACGCGGCGATCAAGGGTTTCGCGGACGCGGGCAGTGACGGCATCATCCAGTTTTCCACCGGCGGCGCCGAATTCGGCTCCGGACTGGGCGTCAAGGACATGGTGACCGGCGCGGTGGCGCTGGCCGAGTTCACCCACGTGATCGCCGCCAAGTACCCGATCAACGTGGCCCTGCACACCGACCACTGCCCGAAGGACAAGCTGGACGGGTTCGTGCGGCCGCTGCTGGCGATCTCGGCGGAGCGGGTCAAGGCCGGCGAGAACCCGCTGTTCCAGTCGCACATGTGGGACGGCTCGGCGGTGCCGATCGACGAGAACCTGGAGATCGCCCAGGAGTTGCTGGCCCAGGCCGTGGCCGCCAAGATCATCCTCGAGGTCGAGATCGGCGTGGTCGGCGGTGAAGAGGACGGTGTGGAAGCCGAGATCAACGAGAAGCTCTACACCTCGCCCGAAGACTTCGAGAAGACCGTCGCCGCCCTGGGCGCCGGCGAGAAGGGCCAGTACCTGCTGGCCGCCACCTTCGGCAACGTGCACGGCGTCTACAAGCCGGGCAACGTCAAGCTGCGCCCGGACATCCTGGCCGAGGGCCAGAAGGTGGCGTCGGCCAAGCTGGGCCTGGCTGACGGCTCCAAGCCGTTCGACTTCGTCTTCCACGGCGGCTCGGGCTCGCTGAAGTCCGAGATCGAGGAGGCGCTGCGCTACGGAGTGGTGAAGATGAACGTCGACACCGACACCCAGTACGCGTTCACCCGCCCGATCGCCGCGCACATGTTCACCAACTACGACGGCGTGCTCAAGGTCGACGGCGAGGTGGGCAACAAGAAGGTCTACGACCCGCGCAGCTACCTCAAGAAGGCCGAGGCCGCCATGACCGAGCGGGTCATCGAGGCCTGCAACGACCTGCACAGCGCCGGCAAGAGCCTGGCCTGAGTCGTTGACTCTGCGTCCACGGCGGGGAAGTTCGAGTAACCCTCGCCGTAGGCGCAGAGTCAACGAAGCGCGGTTGGCTGCCGTGCCTGATTCGGCAGCCCAGCTTCGCCTCTCCTTCGTCGAGGATCGCTAGCTGCCGTGCGACTGGCAGATCTTCCACTGGTCGTCGCGGAACTGCAGGTCGAAGCTGCGGGTTGAGCGAACCCGCGGCTCGTAGGCCATGAACGCGGTGACGTTGGCTTCGGCCTGCCCCTCGTTGACCACCACCTCGTCAATGCTGGCGACAACCGGGTACTGCTTGGCCGCCGCAATGCGCTGGTAGGTGTCGTCCCAGGCCTTCTGGTCGTAGTTGACGTAGCGGTCGCGAATGTCGCCGCAAGTGAGGCTGCGCAGTGCCGCCAGATCACCGTTCTGCATGGCGATGTCGAAGTTTTGGATGGTGGCCCGCACATGCTCTTCCTGCGAGGCGGCCTGCCGAGTGTCGCGGGTCAGCCACAGCGTGCCCAGCACCGCGATGGCCGCGAGCGCCAGGATGATCAGGATCACCGCCATCACCCAGCCCCAGCTGCGGGACACGGTGGACGGCAGCTTGCCGCCGACTCGAGCCGGGATCTGTTGCGGTATCGCCTTTCCCGTCTCATCGCTCTGCTGAGCGATCAGTTCGGTGTCCGCATCGCCCACCGATGGGATGACCTCGGTGTGCCCGGCGTCGAATCCGGGTGCGGTGAAGCGGCGTTCCGGGGATCCGTCGGGTCCGGGTTCCTTGGGGGCGGCCTCGGTGGTGATCACCTCGGTGACGGCGTCGGCTTCGGCCGGTGTCTCCGCCAGGACGGCCGTCGCGGTCTCGTCGTCCGCCGATGCGACAGGCTGGATTTGGGTGACCTGATCGTCGCCGTCGGGCTGCTCGCTGGGAGTGTTGGCTCCGTCGTCGGTCGGCTCGGTGTTGTCCGGTTCCGGTGGGTTCGGCATGTGTGGCTGATCCTCCAATGTCCGCGCCGGCTGATTCGGATCGGCTGGCGCTAGTTTACTGAGCGAGGCTGCGGATTGTCGGAGTGGCTGGCCACGGACGGCACGGCAGAATGGACGATGTGACTCACACCGGTGATCTCCTCAGGCCCGATCCGACCTTGTTGCCCGGCGACCCCGCCGCCGAGGCCGCCCTGCGGGCCAACCAGGACCCCGAGATTGTCGCGGCCGCGCATCCGGCGGCCTCGGTGGCGTGGGCGGTGCTGGCCGAAGCGGCCTTGGTCGAGGACAAGGCGGTCACCGCATACGCCTACGCGCGCACCGGTTACCACCGGGGCCTGGACCAGCTGCGCCGCAACGGGTGGAAGGGCTACGGCCCGGTGCCGTACGCGCATGAGCCCAACCGTGGCTTCCTGCGGTGTGTGGCCGCGCTGGCGCGTGCCGCCACCAGCATCGGGGAGACCGACGAGCAGGCGCGCTGCCTGGCTCTGCTCGACGACTGCGACTCCGGTGCCCGCGCTGCGCTGGGGCTGAGCTGACCCACGGCGCGCCCTAGGGCATCAGCATCCGAGTGGGCAACGACCACCCTGTCCGGCAGGTTCCACCTGCACGGTGGCGTGGGTCAGCCCGCGAGCGGCCAGCACGGCCCGAGCGTCGGCCAATACGCGGCCGGCGTCGGCGCTGGTGCCCAGGTGGGCGGTGGCCATGTCCTGGCCCGGAACCAACGTCCAGACGTGCAGGTCGTGCACGTCGGTGACGCCGTCGACGGCCGCGAGCGCCGCGCGCAGCTCGGCGACGTCGATGTGGCTGGGAGATGCCTCCGACAGGATCCGCAGGGCCGCGCCGGCCAGCGCGAACGCCCGCGGAAGCACCCACAGCGCGACGAAGACCGCGACCACCACGTCGGCGTAGGGCCATCCGGTGGTGATGGTGACCACGCCGGCGATCAGCACGCCCACGCTGCCGACGGTGTCGGCGACCACCTCCATGTAGGCACCGCGCACCGCGAGACTCTCGGTCGAGTGCGATCGCAGCAGGAGGGCGACGCCGATGTTGACGGTCAGTCCGGCCAGGGCGACCACGATCATCGGCACCCCGGGCACGTCCGGCGCGGTGCCGATGCGGCGGACCGCCTCGGTGAGGATGAACGTCGCCACCCCGATCAGCAGCACCGCATTGGCGACCGCGGTGAACACCTCGGCGCGGTGCCAGCCGTAGGTGCGCGACGGTGACGTGCTGCCGCGCCGGGCCAACATCACCGCCGCCACCCCCATGAACAAGGCGGCCAGGTCGGTCAGCAGATGGCCTGCGTCGGCCAGCAGCGCCATCGAGTTGATGGTGATCGCCGTGGTCAGTTCGATGACGAAGAACGCGCTCAGGATGGCGGCGCCGACGACCATTCGAGACAGTCGGGAGTCGGTATGACGGTGATCGTGACCGGCGCCCATGGGAGGTGAATATAGGCGGACCGGTCCGCTGTCGGGCGCGAAGTCGGGTTCACGCTCGGCGACGAGGAACTCAGAACCAGGAGTTCCAGAACTGCGTCAGGCTCAAACCCCACGACACCAGCAGGCGCGGCACATCGAACAGGTCGAAGAACCACAACACCATTCCGAAGAACTTCTGGTTCAGCATCGGCGACGCCAGCAGCAACATCAGCAGCACCAGCAGGCCCCACTGCCGGAACGGCGCCACGGCGCGTTGGGTGGCCGGACTCAGGTGGGGCTCCAGCGCGCCATAGCCGTCCAGGCCCGGCACCGGAAGCAGGTTCAGCACCACTGCGGTCAACTCCAGGAAGCCCAGAAACGCCACCCCGGACCAGAACACCGGGTGGGCGGGGTCGTAGAGGGCGCGGGTGGCGCCCAGCAGCAGCACGGCCAGCACCAGGTTGGCGGCCGGGCCCGCCAGGCTGACCAGGGTGCGGCGCCGCGGCGTCATGAACGACGTCTGCACATAGACCGCCCCGCCCGGCAGCCCGATGCCGCCCAGGACGATGAACAGCATCGGCAGCACCAGGGACAGCCCCGGATGGGTGTAGCGCAGCGGGTTGAGGGTCAGATAACCGCGCATCTGGGCGCCGTGATCACCGAACCGCCACGCGGTGTAGGCGTGACCGAACTCGTGCAGACACAGCGAGACCAGCCAGCCGGCGATGACGAACACGAACACCCCGGCGTAGGCCAGCGGCCGGATCTCTTCACCGGCCTGCCACGCCAGTGCACCGCCGAGGGCCGTCACGGCCAGCAGTGCCAGGAAGACCGGGCTGGGCCGTACCGCCTGCCCGCGCAGCGGATGCACGTTCACGCAGTAGAAGCTATCCGACCAGCCACCAGTCCTCGACGTGCCGATAAAAGGTGGACCGCTTGACCGTTCGGCTGCTGTAGATGCCGTCGCGCACCACCAGCGCGCCGGTGGTGCCCAACTGGGCCGCGCGGCCCGTCACCCAGCGTCGTACCCGGCCGCGCCGGACCGGGACACCGGCACGCACGCCCGGTGCGGTGCCCATCGGCTCGATCAACACCTCGGCCACATCCCCGTCGAAGAGGGCGGCGTCGTCGACGATCCCCTCACCGTGCAGCACCGCGGCGCCGTCCACCGGCAGCCACCGGCCGACACCCACCAGGGCAGTGCCGGCATCGTCGCGGACCAGCGGCACCGGCCGAGCGGCGCCCCGCCGGGACCGCCGCGCGGCCCGCCACCCGGACGGCAGCCGGTAGGCCGCGGTGGCCGGTGTGCGCCGTCGCGGCACGTACCCGACCTCGACATCGAGGCGATCGGTGCGGAGCAGCCGGGTCAGTATTCGCGCCAGGTCCGCGTCGGCGCCGACGACCACCAAGCGGCGGTAGCGGGCGATCGCGGCGTCCAAAGCGTTCAAGTCATCGGTGCTCGTATCGGCGCCGACCTGCACCGTTGGCAGCCCGTGCAAGGGGCGCGGCAGCGGCCGTCCGGCAAACAGCAGGACGACAGTTTCGGGAGGCATCTTCAGGCTCTCCGTGCCGTTAGTGGCGTTCAACACGCTCCTTGTGAATCTCTTCAGATAGGCTCAGTCACCGGCTGGACCACAGTAAGCCAAGACAGTTAGCGAGAATTCCATGCCGGCAATCGTCGTCATCGGCGCCCAGTGGGGCGACGAGGGCAAAGGTAAAGCGACCGACCTACTCGGTGAACGAGTGCAGTGGGTGGTGCGCTACCAGGGTGGCAACAACGCCGGCCACACGGTCGTCCTACCCACCGGGGAGAACTTCGCACTGCACCTGATCCCGTCCGGGGTCCTGTCGCCGCACGTCACCAACGTCATCGGCAACGGTGTGGTGGTCGATCCGGGGGTGTTGCTCGAGGAGCTGGCCGGCCTAGAACGCCGCGACGTGGACACCTCGCGGCTGCTGATCTCCGCCGATGCGCACCTGCTGATGCCCTATCACGTGGCCATCGACAAGGTGACCGAGCGCTACATGGGCAGCAAGAAGATCGGCACCACCGGCCGCGGCATCGGGCCCTGCTACCAGGACAAGATCGCCCGGATCGGGATCCGGGTCGCCGACGTGCTCGACCACGAAACGCTGGCCCAG
The DNA here is from genome assembly GCF_046250095.1 of Mycobacterium sp. SMC-11. NCBI lineage: Bacteria > Bacillati > Actinomycetota > Actinomycetes > Mycobacteriales > Mycobacteriaceae > Mycobacterium > Mycobacterium sp. SMC-11. Next base: position 391,648 of record NZ_CP176430.1, read on the forward strand.
AAGATCGAGGCCGCCCTGGACTTCAAGAACCAGGTGCTGGTCAAGATCTATAACCGCAAGGCACTGGAGCCCCAGCAGGTTCTCGAAGATCTGCTGGAGCAGGCCGAGGGCTTCAAGCACCGCATCGCCGACACCAGTCTGCTGCTGGGTGCCGCGCTGGACCGCGGTGAGAACGTGCTGCTGGAAGGCTCGCAGGGCACCCTGCTCGACGTCGACCACGGCACCTACCCCTACGTGACGTCGAGCAACCCCACGGCGGGCGGCGCCGCGGTGGGCTCCGGTGTCGGTCCGACCCGCATCACCACGGTGCTGGGCATCCTCAAGGCCTACACCACCCGGGTCGGTTCGGGACCGTTCCCCACCGAGCTGTTCGACGCCTACGGCGAATACCTCTCCAAGACCGGCGGTGAGGTCGGGGTGACCACCGGGCGCCAGCGGCGCTGCGGCTGGTTCGACGCGGTGATCGCGCGCTACGCCACCCGGGTCAACGGCATCACCGACTACTTCCTGACCAAGCTCGACGTGCTCTCCAGCCTGGAGACCGTGCCGGTCTGCGTCGGCTACACCGTCGACGGCAAACGCACCGACGAGCTGCCGATGACCCAGGAAGAGTTCGCTCGTGCCGAGCCGGTCTACGAGGAACTGCCGGGCTGGTGGGAGGACATCTCCGGTGCCCGCGCCTTCGAGGAGCTGCCGGCCAACGCGCGCGACTACGTGTCGCGGCTCGAGGAGATCGCCGGCGCGCAGGTCTCGTGCATCGGGGTCGGTCCCGGGCGGGAGCAGACCATCGTGCGACGCGATGTGGTGAGGGGCGGCGCGTGAGCGAGGAGCAGTCCGCGCAGGGCGCTGACGACACCGCAGTCGACCCCGACTACGCCAGCCACGGTGGCTTCCCGGACTACGCGGTCGTCGACCCGAGCCCGGGCTTCGAGCGGTTCGTCACCACCATGCGGCGGCTGCAGGACCTGGCGGTGTCGACCGACCCCGACGACGCCACCTGGGACGACGCCGCCGATCGCGTCGAAGCGTTGGTGGGGTTGCTGGAGAAGTTCCCGGCGTCGCAGGCTGTCGCCCCGGCCGGGCGGGCGCCGTCGATGCCGGGCATGGGCAGCCTGCTGCTACCGCCGTGGCGGATCAGCCGGTTCGAGCCCGACGGCGTCTCGATGACGGGGTCGTTCAGCCGATTCCATGTGGGCGGCAACTCCGCGGTGCACGGCGGCGTACTGCCGCTGCTGTTCGACTGGATGTTCGGGATGGTGGTGCACGCCGCCAATCGCCCGATCAGCCGCACGGCGTTCCTGCACGTCGACTACCGCAAGGTCACTCCGATCGACACCCCGCTGCTGGTGCATGCCCGGATCGAGCGGGCCGAGGGGCGTAAGGCGTTCATCGGCGCCGAACTCACCGACACCGACGGCACCGTGCTGGCCGAGGCGCAGGGGTTGATGGTGCGGCTGCTGCCGGGGCAGCCCTAGCCGGAGCTTGGGCCCTTGATGGTCATCGCCGCGAACAGGGTCAGCAATGTTGCGGCCGGCACGGTGTTGACGACGGCGTCGCGCACCCGGATGTGCGCGCCGACCGCCAGGACGAAGTACAACGTCAACGCCGCCGTGGTCAGCCGTGCCAATCCCGGAAACCGGTGCACCGACAGCAGGCCGACCGCCGAAGCGGCTTTGACGATCGGCAGGACCTTGCGGACCTCGGGTGAGCAGCCCAGCTGGTCAAGCGCCGTGGCGATGTAGGGCACCGGAATGGCGCAGGCCACCGCGTCGGCGACTTGGAAGGCCGCCAGCCCCGTGTAGGTCTTCGGCGATGTCAGGACACTCATGGATCCGACCCTAGCCGCGGGATAGCGCCCACCGCGAGTGGGAATCTCACGACGCGACACGCCGCTGAGGCGTCGTGGAATTCCCACTCGGCGAGGGGCCCGCGGGTCAGTCGAGATTCAGCGTCGCCTCTTCCAGATCCAGCCGGTGCAGCACATTGCGCAGCACCTGGTCGTCGATGCGGCCAATGTCGCGTTCCTTGATCAGTGCCACCCGTTCGGCCGCCAGCATCTCCAGCCGAAGCCGGCGAAACGCCGCGGCGGCGGTCTCGTCGCTGTCGTCGTGGGCGGGGTCGAAGCGCCGCAGCCGTTCCCGGGCCGCGTTGCGCCGCCGGGTGTTCAGGCCGCGCAAAGCGTCGGCGGCGCGCTCGCTGGCCGGTGACGGCTCCGTCGAGGCGAGCACTTCGTCGAGGCGCTGGGCAGCGGCCAGGGCGGCCTTGTCCTGCGCGGCGGCCGCGGCAATCGCGTCGGCGTGGTCCTGGTTGGTGGGCACGCCCAGCCGGCGGATCACCCAGGGCAGCGTGAGCCCGTGCAGCAGCAGGGTGCCGACTACCACCACGAAGGTCAAGAACACCAGTTGCGGACGCCCCGGGAACGGGTCCCCGGACAGCGTCGTCAACGGCACACCGAAGGCGGCCGCGAGCGACACCACACCCCGCATGCCGGCCCAGGCCAGCACGAACACTTGACCCGGGGTCGGCGCGGCTTCTCGTTGCCGGACCTTCTCCGACAGGATTCGGGGTGCGTAGGCGAAGGTCACCACCCACACCGCTCGCACCGCCAGCAGCGTCCCGAACACCGCCAGCGACGCCACGATCAGCGTGGAGAAACGCACGCCATGCAGGTTCTGCACTACGGCGGGTAGCTGCAGCCCGATCAGCAGAAACGCCAGTGACTCGAGCACCAGCTGCACGGCGCGCCAGACGGCCTGATCCTGCAGCCGGGTGGCGTAGTGGGCGCGGGTGAAGCGCTGCCCCAGGATCAGCGCGGCGACCACCACCGCGAGCACCCCGGAACCGTGGATCTCCTCGGCCGCCAGATAGATCACGAACGGGGCCAGCAGCCCGACCGCGCTTTCCACTACCGGATCGGTCAGCCGAGCCCGGATGAACACAATGACGGCGCCGAACGCCACCCCGACCGCCACGCCGCCGACGGCGGCCAGCGCGAAGGTCAGCAGGCCCGTGCCCCAGCCGGTGGCCACGCCGATCGCCGCGGCCAGCGACACCTTGTAGACGGTCAGCGCGGTCGCGTCGTTGAGCAGGCTCTCGCCGCCCAGCAGCGTCATGATCGGCCGCGGCAACCCGACGCGGCGACCGACGGCAGTCGCCGACACCGCGTCCGGCGGCGCCACGATCGCGCCCAGAGTCAGCGCCGCGGCCAGGGTCAGTTCCGGCACGGTGTAGTAGGCGACCACGCCGACGGCGACGGTGGTGGCCAGCGGCAGTCCGACGGCCAGCAGGATGATGGGGCGCCGGTTGCGGCGCATGCTGATCACGGAGCTTTCCAAACCGGCCGACCACAGCAGTGGCGGCAGGATCACGAACAGCACCAGTTCGGGCCGCAGGACGATCTCCGGTACCGCCGGGATCAGTCCGACCAGCAGGCCGGTAATCACCAACACCAGGGGCGCGGACAGTCTGCGATGCCGCGCGATGGCCGCGACCAGCACCGCGGCCACCAGGGGCCCCAACAGTGCGGCGTTCATCGTCGCTGCACCTCCATCCGCTTTCCCCCTATCCTGGAGCAGCATGCAACATTGCCGTGGCACGGGGAGGGTGGGGCGGTGAACGGCGAGGCGGGTGAGTTGGCGACCGAGCGGTTGCCCGTCGACGGTCCCAGCCGTACCCGGGTCGCCTTGCTCGGTTCCGGTGATCTCAGCCGCGAGCTGGTGACGGCGCTGCAGCGCCTGGGCGCCGAGGTGATCGCTGTCGATCGCTACGCCGACGCCGCGTTGCACGGCATCGTTGACCGCTCGGTGGTGGTCGATCTCGGCGACCAGGACGAATTGGCGGCGGCCATCCGGTGGTTGCAGCCGAAATTCGTGGTGGTTGCCTCCGAGGTGGTGGCAACCGACGCACTGACCGCCGCCGCCGACACCGGCTTCACCCAATTGGTGCCCGGCATCCGCGGGGCCCGGTTGGCCGCAGACCCCGAGGGCATGCGGCGGCTGGCCTCCGAGGAGCTGGGGCTGCCCACCGCACCGTTCTGGTTCGCCGGCTCGGTCGAGGAACTGCGCGAGGTGGCGCAGCGGGCCGGTTACCCGATGTCGGTCAAACCGGTGAGCGGCTCGCTCGGCGAGGGCCGTTCGGTGATGGTCCGCGACAGCGACATCGAGCCCGCCTGGCAGCGCGCGGTAGCGGCCAGCGCGTCGGAGACGCCGCCGCGGGTGCTGGCCGAGACCGTGGTCGAGTTCGACAGCGAGGTCACCCTGCTGGCCGTCCACGGTGACGGCCCGAACGGGCCGGCATTGGACTTCTGCGCACCCATCGGTCACCGCAGCGTCGAGGAGCCGAACGGCCAACTGACAGTGGAGTTCTGGCAACCGCACCCGATGAGTGCGGTCGCGCTGGATGCGGCCAAGTCGATCGCCGCACGGGTCGCCCGCGCACTCGGAGGACGCGGGCTGTTCGGGGTGGAGCTGCTGGTATACGGCGATGAGGTGTATTTCGCCGGGGTCAATGTGCGTCCGTACGACGCCAACCTGCTGACGTTGCGCACCCAGCGGCTCTCGGGGTTCGAGCTGCAGGCGCGCGGGATCCTCGGGCTGGCGACCGACACCATCATGGTCTCGCCCGGGGCGGCCCGGCTGATCTACTCGCGCCGTCCCGTCGGCACCGCCGTCGAGACCACACCGGACAGCGTGGCGGTGGTCGCCGATGCACTCAGCGTGACTGAAAGTGATGTGGTGGTGTTCTCCCACCACGAGGGGCACCCGCGTCGGCGGCTGGGCTTGGCGCTGGCCACCGGGCCAGACGTCGCGGTCGCCCGCGACCGTGCGGCGCAGGTGGCGACCGTTCTGGGCAAGCTCTGGCCGTGACCCGCCGTGGCGTGAACCGGGTTCAGGTGCAAGACTTCCGCAGGTGAGCTACGCAGGAGATATCACACCTGAGCAGGCCTGGGCGATACTGCGCGATGACTCGGCGGCGACGCTCATCGACGTGCGCACCGACGCCGAATGGCGCTTCGTCGGACTGCCCGACGTCTCCGGGCTGGGCCGCGAACTGGTCTGCATCGAGTGGGTTCACTCCGACGGAACTCCCAACCGCGACTTCTCCCGTGAACTGGCCGCGCGCGTCGCCGGCGGGCCGGTGATCTTCCTGTGCCGCTCCGGCAACCGCTCCATCGGGGCCGCCGAAGCCGGTACCGCGCTGGGCCTGACCCCGTCCTACAACGTGCTGGACGGCTTCGAGGGCCACCTCGACGAGCACGCCCACCGGGGTGGCACGGGCTGGCGGGCCGTCGGCCTGCCCTGGACGCAGTCATGAGCGACTCGCAACCGACCCGCTCGGGTAGATGTGCCGGTCCCAGCGTCGGCTCTCCTTCGTCGAGCCTCACTGAACCGTCGGTCCGCATCCCGAAACCGCTGCCGGACGGTGTCAGCGCGGCCACCATCGGGGTGCGCGGCGGACTGCTGCGCACCCAGTTCGAGGAGACCGCCGAGGGGCTGTTCCTGACCTCCGGATACGTCTACGACTCGGCGGCCGCCGCGGAGCAGGCGTTTACCGGCGAGGTCGACCGGTTCGTCTACTCGCGCTACGGCAACCCGACGGTGTCGATGTTCGAGGAACGACTGCGCCTGATCGAAGGGGCACCGGCGGCGTTCGCCACGGCCAGCGGCATGGCGGCGGTGTTCGTGGCACTCGGCGCGCTGTTGAAGGCCGGCGATCGCCTGGTGGCCGCGCGCAGTCTGTTCGGATCCTGCTTCGTGATCTGCAACGAGATCCTGCCCCGCTGGGGCGTGGAAACCGTGTTCGTCGACGGCGAGGACCTGGCGCAGTGGGAGCAGGCACTCTCGGTACCCACCCAGGCGGTGTTCTTCGAGACACCGTCCAACCCGATGCAGTCGCTGGTGGACATCGCCGCGGTCACCGAGCTGGCGCACGACGCCGGCGCGAAAGTGGTGCTGGACAACGTGTTCGCCACCCCGCTGCTGCAAAAGGGGCTACCGCTCGGGGTGGATGTGGTGGTGTACTCCGGCACCAAGCACCTCGACGGGCAAGGACGAGTCCTGGGCGGGGCGATCCTGGGCGACCAGGACTACATCGACGGCCCGGTGCAAACCCTGATGCGGCACACTGGACCCGCGCTGAGCGCCTTCAACGCGTGGATCTTGTTGAAAGGCCTTGAAACGCTGGCGATTCGGGTTGACTATGCAAATTCCGCGGCGCTGCGGATAGCGGAGTTCCTTCAGCAGCATCCGGCGGTGAGTTGGGTTCGCTACCCCTTCTTGGCGTCGCACCCGCAATACGATTTGGCGCGCAAACAGATGTCCGGCGGCGGCACTGTCATCACCTTCGAACTTGACGGGCCCCAAAGTGGCGCCAAGCAGCGGGCATTCGAGCTGCTGGACAAACTGAAACTGATCGACATATCCAACAACCTCGGGGATGCGAAGTCGTTGATCACCCATCCGGCCACCACCACCCACCGGGCGATGGGGCCCGACGGGCGTGCCGCGATCGGACTCGGCGACGGGGTGGTGCGGATCTCCGTCGGGCTGGAAGGCACCGACGACCTGATCGCCGACCTGGACCAGGCGCTGGGATAGGCAGACGCCCGGGATCACTCTGGGGAGTGATCCCGGGTGCTCAGTCGCCTTCGACGACGCCGGTGGCGTGCTGCGCGCGGTCCTCGTACGCCTTGCGGGCCGCGGTGTCGAACTGCAAGAACACCGTGTCGTTGTGGGTCTTCTTGTTCAGCCAGCGACGGCCCCGGTCGGGCAGCAGGCTCGCCAGGATCGAGACGCGACGCCCAAAGCTGGGCACCGAGACCAGTGTCTTGGGCTTGTCGAGCACCTTGACCACCCCGGCGGCGATGTCTTCGGGTTCGACCGGCTTCTGGGCTGCCGACGGCGTTGTGCCCGAGATCAATTCGGTGTTGGTGAAGGTGGGTAGCACGGCAGAGACCTTGACGCCCTGCGGTGCGAACTCATCGGACATCGCGGTGGTTAGGCCGACGACGGCGAATTTGGTTCCGGCGTAGAGCACTTGACCGGGTACGGCCACGACGCCGGCCAGCGAGGCGATGTTGATGATGTGGCCGCTACGGCGCTTGATCATCTCCGGGAGCACCAGCTGGCAGCCGTTGAGCACGCCGTAGAAGTTGACCTCGGTCGCCGAGCGGATGGATTCGGGTGACTGGTCGAGGAACGGCCCGACCGGCATGACGCCGGCATTGTTGATCAGCACGTCGATGTGGCCGTCGCCGTCGGCACGGGCCTTGTCGAGGAAGGTCGAGAACGATTCGCGGTCGGTGACATCCAGCGGGTGGCCGCTGACCTGACCGCCCGAGCTGAGCTGCTTTACCGCCTTGTCGAGAACCGCGACGTCACGGTCGCCGATGACGACCCGAGCGCCACGCGCCAGCAGGGCGGTGGCGGTGGCCAGCCCGATACCACGGGCGGCGCCGGTGATGGCAATGGTCTTACCGCGAATGTTGTCCACGACGACGAACTTAACAGGTGTCAAATTCGGTGTCGACGGTACGGGAAGGCTGGGCTCAGGCCCAGCGGGCCAGGACCTCCCCGGCGTGCTTGCCCAGGGTGGCCTGCAACAGCGGTCCGAAGCTGATCCGCGCGATACCGAGCGGGCCGAACGAGGCGGGATCGGCGGTATCGGGTGCGGCGAGCGCGTTGACCGGCTTCGGCAAGGCTTCGGCCAGGATGCGCAGGGTCTCTGCGTCATGGAAACCGACCGGGTAGAGCACGTCGGCTCCCGCGTGCGCGCATTCGGTCAGCCGCGCAATCGCCCGATCGACGCGGTCGGCGTCGTCACCGTCTTTGCGCAGGAACAGATCGGTGCGGGCGTTGATCACCAGGTGTGGGCCTGCGGCGTCGGCGGCTGCCCGCAGCGCGGCCACGTACTCGGCATGCTCGGGCGACGACCGCAGCCGCTTGTCTTCGCTGTGCACCGAGTCCTCGATGTTGCACCCGACCACACCGGCATCCAGCAGGCCGTCGACCAGCCGGGCGGGCGACTCGGCGTACCCGGACTCGATGTCGAGCGACACCGGCACGTCCACGGCGGCGGTGATCTGGCGTGCGCGGTCCAGGACCTCGGCGAACGACATACCCTCGCCGTCGGTCTTGCCCAGCGATTCGGCGACCGGCTTGCTGCCGATGGTCAGCGCGGCGAATCCGGCGCCGACGGCCAGCTTTGCCGACCACACGTCCCACACGGTTGGCAGGATCACCGGATTGCCCGGTTGGTGCAGCGCAAGGAAGGCCGCCGCCTGTTGTCCAAGAACCTCGTGACTCGTCATTTTCACAACACTGCCATGTGAGAATTATCGAGTCGTCGTCGGGCCTCGGTCCTGGCTGGTCGTTGAACGCCGAGGGTCTTAGGTCCGCGAATCGGGGCTCCGACGGGCCGCCCGCAGCTCGCGCGTCTCAGCGGAAGGCGCCGAGGCCGGTGAACGCCTGACCAAGCACCAGTTGGTGCATTTCGGGGGTGCCCTCGTAGGTCAACACCGACTCCAAGTTGACCATGTGCCGAATCACCGGGTATTCCAGCGATATCCCGTTGCCGCCCAAAATGGTTCGGGCGGTACGGCAGATCTCCAACGCGGTGCGGGTGTTGTTGAGCTTGCCGAAGCTGACCTGCTCGGGGCGCAGCCCGGCGCTGTCTTTGAGCCGGCCCAGGTGCAGGGACAGCAACTGTCCCTTGTGCAGTTCCAGGGCCATGTCGACGAGCTTGGCCTGGGTGAGCTGGAAACCGGCGATCGGCTTGCCGAACTGAGTGCGCTGGGTGGCGTAGTCGCGGGCCGCCTGCCAGGCCGAGCGGGCCGCACCCATTGCGCCCCAAATGATTCCGTAACGCGCTTCGGACAGACTGGCCAATGCGCCCTTGACGCCGCGGGCTTTGGGCAGCATGGCCTCGGCGGGCAGACGCACGTCGTCGAGCACCAGTTCACTGGTGATCGAGGCGCGCAGCGACAGCTTGTGGTGGATGGTGTTGGCGTTGAACCCGGGGGTGTTGGTGGGCACGATGAAACCGCGGACGCCGTCGTCGGTGGCCGCCCACACCACCGCGACGTCGGCGATGGAGCCGTTGGTGATCCACATCTTGCGGCCATTGAGAATCCAGTCGGATCCGTCACGCTTGGCCCGGGTGGTCATGGCGGCCGGATCGGAGCCGACGTCGGGCTCGGTCAGCCCGAAGCAGCCGATCAGCTCACCGGCGGCCATACCCGGCAGCCACTGCTGCTTCTGCTCTTCGGAACCGTTGTTGTAGATCGAATACATCGCCAGCGAGCCCTGCACCGACACCAGAGAGCGCAGGCCGGAGTCGGCGGCCTCCAACTCCACGCAGGCCAATCCGTAGTGCACCGCCGACGCCCCGCCGCAGCCGTAGCCGTCCAGGTGCATGCCCAGTAGTCCGAGTTTGCCGAATTCCCGGGCCAGTTCACGGGCCGGTAGGTCGCCGATCTCGAACCACTCGGCGATGTGCGGCATGACATGTTCGGCGCAGAACTTGGCGACGGTGTCGCGCAGCGCGATCTCGTCGTCGGAGAGCAAGCTGTCCAGGCTCAGCGGATCGATCGGGTCGAAGGGCGCGGTGCTACCGGTTGCCATTCGTTCATCCTGCCACCCGGCGGGTGGCTTGGATCAGGTCAGCTTGCGCTGTCGGGACTCGCGCTGGGCGTCCCGGGCGCGCCCGGGGTTCCGTCGGCGCCGCCGTTGCTGCCGGTCCCGCCGGCCTGACCAGCCTCGCCGTCCGCACCGCCGTTGGCTCCGTTGCCTCCGACGCCGCCGCTACCGTCGCCGTTCGGGCCGATCTGGCCACCGGTGCCACCGGTGCCGCCCGCGCCACCGGCACCGCCGGGACCAGTCTCGGTGGCGTCTCCGCCCTTACCGCCGTTGCCGCCGGCACCGCCGTCGCCGCCGTTGGCAGCCGCGGTGCCGGTGCCGCCGGTGCCGCCGTTTCCGCCGGCGCCACCGGTACCTCCGGGCTGCGTGGTGGAATCGGTCGAGTCGTCGCCTGGGGTGACATGGTTGGCGCCGCTGGTGCCGGCGTTGCCGCCGGTACCGCCGTTGCCGCCGGTGCCGCCGTCCAGCCCGGTGCCGCCGTTACCGCCGTTACCGCCCTGCACCGTGGTGCTGGTGCCGCCGGTGCCGCCGTTGCCGCCGGTGCTGCCCGCACCGATGCCGGCACCGCCGTTGCCGCCGGCACCGCCGGCGAGGCCACCGGTCAGGGAAGGCAGCGAGCCGCCCTTAGCGCCGGCACCGCCCGTGCCTCCGGTCCCGCCATCGACTCCGGCGCCACCGGTACCGCCCTGGCCGCCGGCGGACGCGGCACCCGTGCCGCCGGCACCACCGTTGCCGCCGGTGCCGGCGTCTCCAGCGCCGCCACCGCCGCCACCGCCGCCCCCGCCTGAACCGACTTCTGGCCGGACGCCGCCATTGGCGATGGTTCCAATAGCGCCGAAAAGGCCGCCGAGGCCGATGGCGCCGGTCCCACCGGCACCGCCCTGGCCGGCGACACCGCCGCCGCTGGTGCCCCCGGCGCCGCCGGCACCGCCAGTGCCGCCGCCGCCGCCAAGCAGGGAACCAGTTCCTCCGTTGCCGCCACTGCCGCCGTACCCGGCGGATGCGCCATTGCTGCCGTTGCCGCCGTTACCGCCTTGGCCGCCGTTGCCGCCACTGCCAGCGAAGGGGCCGGCCGTGGCGCCGTCGCCACCCGTTCCGCCGTTGCCGGCGACCGAACCCAAACCGCTGGCTTCGCCACCGTTTCCGCCGGCTCCGCCACCGCCGGGTCGCCCGTCCGCGCCGCCAAGCATGCTGCCGCCGGTGCCGTCGCCACCGTGGCCGCCGTCGCCGGCGTGGCTGTCAGCACCGCTGGAGATGCCCCCGGCCCCACCGGCGCCGCCGTCGTTGCCCGCACCACCGAGAATGCCGGTGATTGAGGTGAACGGGAGCCCTGGATTGCCGGAAAGCCCGGCGAGCTTGTCGAGGATGTCCTGGCTCAAGGCCACACCAAACGGATTGGGTGAACTGAAGACGCTGATCAATGAGCCCGCACCACCGCCGTCGCCGCCGGCACCGGCGACGCCGCCGGCTCCGCTGCTGGCACCACCCGTTCCACCGTCACCGCCGGCCCCGGCTCTCCCGCCGCTGACCATGCTGCCCAGTCCGCCGTTCCCGCCGGTGCCGCCCGCGCCGGCGAAGCTGTTGATGCCGGTGACGGCGCCGCCGACGCCGCCAGTACCTCCGGTGCCGCCCTGCCCGCCGAACATCAGGCCGCCAAGTCCGCCGAAACCTCCCGCGCCGCCTGCGCCTGCGGTGCTGTTGTCGCCGCTTGCAGCGCCGCCGATACCACCGTCGCCAGCCCGACCGCCGGTACCGCCGAACATCATCCCGCCGAGTCCGCCCGTTCCGCCGTTGCCCCCGGCGCCGGCGGAGCTTTCGGCACCGGTCGCGGCGCCGCCCTGGCCGCCGTTGCCGCCGGCGCCGCCTTGGCCGCCAAACAGGATGCCGGCGCCGCCGCCGTTGCCACCGTTGCCACCGGCCCCAGCGATGCCCTCGTCGGCGTCGACCGCACCACCGTTGCCGCCGCGACCGCCCGCGCCGCCGATACCGCCGAAGTTGGTGAAAGCGGTGCCCCCGTTACCCCCGATGCCGCCTGCGCCACCTACGTCGGTGCCATTGCCGCCGGCCCCACCGTTTCCGCCGACGCCGCCGAACGAGAACCACTTTCCGGCCGCGCCGCCGCCATCGCCGCCGTCGCCACCGTTACCGCCGAACAGGCCCGCGCCACCCTCGCCGCCCGCGCCGCCGATGCCGATCAGCGTTCCGCTGGTGCCGCCGTCACCACCGTCGGCTCCGGCACCGCCGATTCCGCCGGCACCACCATTGCCGAACCACCCGGCCGCGCCGCCGTTTCCGCCGGCCACGCCCGCGACATCGGAGTCATAGCCCGCGCCGCCGTCACCGAACAGCCAGCCACCTCCGCCGCCGGTCGGGTCGTCCTCGGTGCCGGCCAGGCCGTTGCAGATCAGCCCGCACACGGAGTCGGAGGCGAACAGCGGATTGATCAGGTCGCCGAACTGCTGCCCGAATGAGCTGGACATCCAGTCCTGCATGCCGGCGTGCAGATCCAGGTAGATGCTCTGCGCGAAGTCATCGAAGCTGAACGCCGAGAAGCTGAAGTCGGCCGCTCCCACACCGTCGAACCAGGTCGACAGATCCCCGAGGCCCAGGGCAGCGGGGTCGAAAACCGCGCTGCCGACGTCGCCCGGCTCGAACCAGCTGGTCGAGTCCAACCAGAAGCTCGGGTCGAATAGGTCTTCCAGATCGGCACTGGCGGCCGGCGCGAAACCCAGCGGGCTCAGCCCCAATGCCAGTACGGCACCCGCTGCCAGGGTGCGGTGACGGCGTTGGGATGCAACGGATTTGCGCTGGCGCGACATTCAGGTACCTCTCGGTGCAGCGGTCGCGGCCATAACGCCGCACCAGATTTAGGGGTCTGCGATCCGAAATTTACCGTAACTTAACAAAGGCTGCAGTCCACTGTGGGTTCACTGCGCACCGTCTGCCCAGGGCCTGTGAGGTCACTGTCGGTCTGGTCGGTCCGACAGCACGTCGCGGAGCTGGTACTTCACCACTTTTCCGGACTGCGTTCGCGGCAGGGCGTCGACGAACTCCAGCCGGATCGGCAGCTTGAACGCCGCAAGCTTGTCCCTGGCGTGCTCGCGCAGCTCATCGAGCTCTAACGTTGCGCCGGGCCGCAGTACCACCACGGCCGTCACCGCCTCGCCCCACTTCTCGTGCGGGGTGCCCAGCACCGCCACTTCTGCGACGGCCGGGTGTCCGTAGAGCACGTCTTCGACCTCGGCCGGATAGACATTCTCGCCGCCGGAGATCACCATGTCCTTCACCCGGTCGAGCACCCACACGTAGCCCTCGTCGTCGGCTTGGCCGATATCGCCGGTGTGAAACCACCCCTCGCCATCGATCACCGCCGCGGTGGCCTCGGGGTTGCGCCAGTAGCCGGCCATCACCTGCGGTCCTCGCACGCAGATCTCCCCGCGCGTGCCGGCAGGTACCGGCTGGTTCTCGAGATCGACAAGCCGCACCTCCGACAGTGGCAGTACCTGGTTGCCCGCGGCGCCGATCTTCACGCCCACCTCGTCGGTGCGCAGCACCAAGGCCAGCGGGGCGGTCTCGGTGAGCCCGTACCCCTGCGCGAACGGGATGCCGCGCTCGGCGTAGCGGTGAATCAGGGGCTCGGGCACCGGTGCGCCACCGCAGACGAAGCTGCGCACGCTGGACAGGTCGGTGTCGGCGAACTCCGGTCGCTGGCTCATGAACAAGAACATCGCCGGCACCCCGAACATGGTGGTGATCCGCTCTTCGGCCAGAAGTCGCAGGGCTTCGGCTGGATCGAAGGCGGGCATCAGCACGATCCGGCCGCCCTTCTGCAGGGTCAGCAGCGTGGTGACGTTGAGCCCTCCGATGTGAAACAGCGGTGCACAGACCAGCGACACGTCGTTCTGGCTGGTGTCGAATGTCAATAGGGCGTTGATGTTGTTCCAGAACAGGTTTGCGTGAGTGAGCATGGCCCCCTTGGGGTGCCCGGTGGTTCCGGAGGTGTACATGATCACGGCGATGTCATCGGGCTCGGCGAACACCAGGTCGGTCAGTGGTGCCCGCCCGGCCAGCAGCTCGTCGAGTACCTCCCAGCCCGGGACCGGAGCCAGCGCGATCACCCGGCGCAGCCCGGCCTGCGCGCGTACCGGATCGATCACCGCGGCGCGCTCGGCGTCGGTGATCAGGGTGTGCACCTGCGCATTGCCGAGGATGTAGCCGAGCTCGTCGGCGGTCAGTCGCCAGTTCAGCGGCACGAACGAGGCGCCGATGCGTGCGGCGGCGAACAGGGTGACCAGAAAGTCCGGGTGGTTTAGGCCTGCGTAGCCGACCCGATCCCCGCGCTGCATACCTCCGGCGGCCAGTTCGGCTGCCAGCCTGTCGATCCGATTCGCGAAATCCCGGTAGGTCCAAGTGATTTCGCCGTAGGTGATGGCGGGAAGGTTCGGCGTTGCTGCGGCCCGCCGGGAGATCCAGGAGCCGAGATCGATGGGGGGTGTGTCCACCTCACGAACGCTAACCCGCTGGCCGTCGACGCAGGGGTGGTTCGCAACAGGGCCGCCCTGAGTGGCGTTGCCGTGATTTATCGATCGCAGTGATTTTTTTATCCCGCAGGCGACCGCACTTCAATAAAAGATAGGAGTCGCGGGCGCTTTTATGTGGAAAGTTGAATTATTCGCCGTGCGTTCGATCCGAGCCATTGTGACGCCGATCTCAATTGCGGCCTCGACCTGGGGAAATGCTGTGTTTCCCGAAGCTGGTGACTAGAGCGGTGACGGAAAGTGAACGGTCTTTGAACATTGTTATTCACAGGGCTTTGGGGTCGCTTAATTGAGCGAGAAACGGCTACGTTCGTCTTCGCCCGAGCGGAGCATCGCCGGGGCGAGGTTCAGTGAGGAAGGTCAGGGCGGATGAGCGGTCCCCGAGGTGGCGCTTTAGGCCGAGTGCAGCGGGCGGCCGCCCGTGTGACGGCCACGATCGTGTCAGCCGGATTCTGCCTCCTGGTTGCACCGGTGGCGCACGCCGACCTCGACGACTTACTCGACACGGTGATCGGCGCGGCGAGCGCGGGCCCCGACCCAGTCGATATTGCCGACCTTCCCGCGGGCTCACTGGATCTGGATGCCTCCGGTGTTCTGCAGGATCCGCTGGCACAGCTCGATCAGCTGTTGCACGGCGAGCCAGGGCAACTCAGTCCAGAGCCGGCCACCGTGGGCACGCCTGCCGAGGCCACTTCGGGCACTCCGCCCGACACCAACTCGGGCGCACCCGGCGACACCAACTCGACTCCCGGAAACGGCGAGCATCAAGCCGGAAACTCCGAAAACTCCAACAATCCCACCAACTTCCCGAAGTTCAGCATGCCCGGTGGCGGCAACGGCGGCGGCGGTTCGGGCGGTGGCGGTAACGGCTCGGGTGCCCCGGGCGCCAATAACACCAAGACCAAGTCGAACACCAGCGCCGCCAAGCCCGGGGCGGATCTGCCGAAAGCCGAGGGCGACGGCGTCGGCTAGCGCCTGGGCTGCGCCGCGGCGCCGATCGATGGCAGGCTGAACCGGTGCCCGGTTCGATCTGCGACATCCTGCCGTCCGCCGCCGCGCTGCTGGGAGTTGGGGGCGCGATCGACCCGCTCGGTCTGCGCGAGCGCGTCGGTGACGTGCAGCGGGTGGCGGTGGTGCTCGTCGACGGGCTGGGCTATCACCTGTTGCCGCAACTGACGCAGGACGCACCCCTGCTGGCCTCGGTGCTGGCCGGCACCACCGGTCAACTGACCGAACTGTCTTGTACGTTCCCCTCCACCACGCCCACTAGCTTGGTCTCGCTGGGCACCGGCGTGCCGCCGGGCGAGCATGGCGTGCTGGGTTTCACCGTCAACGTTCCCGGAACCGATCAGGTGCTCACGCACATCTTCTGGGGTGACGAGCCGCCGCCGGCGGTATGGCAGCCGGTGCCCACCTGGTTCGAGCGGCTGCGCGACGCCGGCGTGGCTGCCCGCGCCGTGCTGCCCCAGATGTTCGTCGGCAGTGGGCTGACCGAGTCCGCCTACCGAGGCGCGGAGTTTTGCCCGGTAGCCAAGGGGGAGCGCTACGCCCAACGGGTGGTCGCGGAGCTGGCATCCCCGGGCCTGGTCTACGGCTACACCGCAGCACTCGACCACGCCGCGCACGTGTCGGGAATCGGCTCGGAGCACTGGCACGCCGCCGCCGCCAAAGTCGATGCGCTGCTGCGGCATCTCCTCGAGGAACTGCCAGCAGACACGGCGCTGCTGGTCACCGCGGACCACGGCGGGCTCAACGTGCCCGAGGAGGCTCGCATCGACCTCGACGCCGACCCGGCGTTGCGCGCCGGAATCCGAGTGGTCGCCGGCGAGCCGCGGGTGCGCTACCTGCATACCGAGCCCGGCGCCACAGCCGACGTGCTGGCGACCTGGACGGAACTCCTGGCCGGGCGAGCCCTGGTGCAAACCCGCGAACAAGCCGTTGCCGCTGGAGTATTCGGACCCGTGCGGGACGGGCATCTGGCACGCATCGGCGACATTGTCGTGACATGTACCGGCGACACCGCGGTCCTGGCGACCGAACACGAACCGCCGCAGACGGCGCAACTGGTCGGCTTCCACGGCGGGCTCACCCCGGCCGAGACAGCGATCCCGCTGATCGCCTTTTCCCGTTGACTCTGCGCTGAGGGCGTTGGTTACTCGCACTTTTGCGCCCTGGACGCAGAGTGAACGTGGGGCGCTTACTCCTTGTCGCCGTACTCGTCGAACCAGTGGGCCAGCTTGCCGCGCCGGCTGACCGCCCGCAGTCGACGTTCGGCCGACAGGCGGGTCTTGCTGGTGGTGACGATCAGCAGCTCGTCGCCGACGGTGATCCGGGTGTCGGGCTGGGGCACGAAGGTGTCGCCCTTGCGGATGATCAACGTGATCACACTCGGGTCGGGCAGTCGCAACTCGAGCACCGAGACGTTGTGCAGCTTCGATCCCGGCTGCACGGTCATCGTCAGCAACTCGGCCTCCAAGACGTCCAGCGGTGCCGCCTCGACCTGGATCTCGCGGGTGGTGTCGCGGGGGATCAGCCGCAGCCAGTGCGCGAACAGCCCCAGGCTGGGGCCCTGCACCACCGTGTAGACCACCACCAGGATGAACACGATGTTGAGCAGCCGGTAGCTGTCGGGGACGCCCTCGACGATCGGGAAGGTCGCGAGCACGATCGGAACCGCGCCACGCAGCCCCGCCCAGGACAGGAAGATCTGTTCACGCCAGGGCACTTTGAACCAGATCAGCGACGCCACCACCGACAACGGCCGGCTCAACAGCAGCAGTACCGCCCCGATGATCAGCGCCGGGATCAGTTCGCCGGACAACTGGCTCGGGCTCACCAACAAGCCCAGCAACACGAACAGCCCGATCTGCGCCAGCCAACCCAGCCCCTCGGCGAACGAGCGGATGGCCGCGCGATGCGGCAGGCCGGAGTTGGCCAGCACCACACCCGACAGGTAGGCGGCGATAAACCCGCTGGAGTGCAACGACGACGCCGCCGCGAAAGCCACCATCGCCAGCCCGAACGTCGCCAGGGGATACAGCCCGGATGCCGGCAAGGCGGCGCGGCGCAGCATCATCGCACCGAACAGCCCGACGACCAGGCCGATCGCCGAGCCCGCTATCAACTCATAGAACACCCCGCCGATGGCGTGGACCGGGTCGATCACCAGCGGCGTCGTGCTCAGCATCAGGACAACGATCGCCGCTGGCGCGTCGTTGAAACCGGACTCCGCCTCCAACAGGCCGGCCACGCGCCGCGGCAGCGGTAGCACCCGCAATATGGAGAACACCGCAGCGGCGTCGGTGGGCGAGACGATCGCCCCCAGCAGGAACGCCAGTTGCCAACTGATGCCCAGCAGCAGATGCGCGGCCACCGCGATCACCGCCATGCTGACCACGACACCGACGGTGGCCAACACGGCCGCTGGCGCCAGCAATCGGCGGATGTTGGCGAAACGGGTGGTCAAACCACCTTCCACCAGGATCACCGCCAGCGCGGTGGTGCCCAAGTCACTGGCCAGTTGCACATCGGAGAAGTCCAGACCCAGCCCGTCATTGCCGATCACCACCCCGACCAACAGGAACAGCAACAGGCTGGGCAGCCCGACTCGATCCGCCGCGCGGGTGGCGATGATGCTGGCCAGCAGAACCAAGCCCCCGATCAACAGAGCCAGGTAGAGCTGTTCCAGGCTCATCTGATCCCCGTTCGGGCTGTTGGTGGCGGTCGGACCCGCCCATATGATTCGCTCAAAGTCGGCGGGTTCGTGTTATCTGTCAGTAAATCAGTAGCGCTGTCACGACCGTGTTACGCCCGGAGCGGCAGGGACGAGGGGAGCCATCATGCGCATCGGGATCGCCGGCGCCGGCGCGGTGGGGCGATCCGTCGCACGAGAACTGATCGGCGACGGCCACCGGGTGCTGCTGATTGAGCGCAATCCGGCGCACTATCAGCCCCACACCGTCCCGGAAGCCGAGTGGCTGCTCGCCGACGCCTGTGAGCTGAGCGCGCTGCAGGAATGCGGCATCGAGATCTGTGACGTGGTGATCGCTGCCACCGGTGATGACAAGGCCAACCTGGCCACCGCGTTGTTGGCCAAGGCCGAGTTCGGGGTGGCCCGGGTGGTGGCCCGGGTCAACAACGCTCGCAACGAGCCGCTGTTCACCGAAGAGTGGGGCATCGACGTGGCGGTGTCCACCCCGCGGGCGATGGTCGCCGCGGTGGAGGGCGCCATCGATGTCGGCCACCTGGTCCCGTTGATGGGCTTGCGGCGCGGTCAGGCCAGCCTGACGAAACTCACCCTGCCCGACGACAACCCGCTGATCGGTAGGCAGGTCTGTGACATCGTGCTGCCCGAGGGCGCCGCGCTGGTCGCGGTTCAGCGCGGTGACCGGGTGATCCTGCCCCGGGCGACCGAGGCGCTGCAGGCCGGCGACGAGATGCTCTTCGCCGCGGCCAGCGGGATCGACGACGAGGTCCGGGCGGTGGTGCACGGCGCACCCGCCGGCAGAAGGGCACACTGACGTCGTGCCGCCGCGGTGGGGACCCGTGAGTACGGCGCCGAACGAGCAGGACGACGCCGGGAGCTTGGCCAGCGGCGCCGGCGTCATGGCCACTGTGTTGGCGGCCGCACGGGCCGCGGCGGTGTCGCGCGAGCTGATCAACGACCCGTTCGCGGCGCCCTTGGTGCACAAGGTGGGCCTGGAGTTCTGCATTCGGGTGGCCGATGGAGACCTCGACATCAGCCGGCTCGGCAAAGACGGGGGATTTCCCCGGTTCGCGGAGTTCTCCGCGGCACGGACCCTGTTCTTCGACGCGTTCTTCACCGATGCCGCCCGCGCGGGCATCCGCCAGGCGGTGATCCTTGGCTCGGGGCTGGACACCCGCGCCTACCGACTGTGGTGGCCGCCGGAGACCATCGTCTACGAGGTCGACCATCCGCACGTCATGGACTTCAAGACCAGCACCATGCGGGCCTGGGACGCTATGCCGAGCGTCAATCGACGTGCGGTCGGTGTCGACCTACGCGGCGACTGGCCGGCTGCCTTGCGCCGGGTGGGTTTTGACGCCGCCGCCCCCACCGTGTGGGTTATCGAGGGGCTGCTGGTCTGGTACGTCCCCTCGGACGCCCAGAACCGCCTGCTCGACGGTGTCACCGGGCTCAGCGCGCCGGGCAGCCGGCTCGCCGCCGATCACGCGGTGCCGCCGAGCCGGCCGCAGGCCGTACATCACGAATCACTCGTCGAGCG
This sequence comes from Mycobacterium sp. SMC-11, assembly GCF_046250095.1. NCBI lineage: Bacteria > Bacillati > Actinomycetota > Actinomycetes > Mycobacteriales > Mycobacteriaceae > Mycobacterium > Mycobacterium sp. SMC-11. The sequence goes on from NZ_CP176430.1 coordinate 411,067, forward strand.
GTGGCGCCGGCGTGGCCTGAGCCTCACCGGTCCCGGACCGTTCTATTCCGGGGAGCACACCGACGTCGTGCGCCATCTCACCGAAAGTGGCTGGGCCACCACTCAATCCGGTATCGCTGACCTGTTCGCGGCGGCTCGGCTGCCCCGGTTGTCCGACCGTGAGCTCGATGGCGCTCCGGCGGCTATCCGCTACGTTGCGGCCACCCGGCGCTGACCGCCCGACGCTATCCGGCCATGAATTCGGCGTAGGCAGAAGCCAACTCGGGCGGAAGGCCCGTGGTTTGGCATTGCCGTTGCGTCTCCCCGATGGGTGCCAGAATTCCGCGCAGCTCGTAGTACTCCTGGGGATGAGCAGTGAAGTAGCTGCGCACGTCGGCGGCGGCTTGCGGTCGTGGTGCACCGATGGCCTGATTCACCACGGCGTTGGCGCCGGGGTGCGCGGCCAAGTACTGCTGCGCCGAACCCGTCACCGAGTTCACGGTGTTGGACACGCCAGCCGGACTGCAGTCCGGTGCCGCCGACGCCGACGGGGCGACGACTAGAGCGGCGGTGGTGGCGCCCAGCAGTCCGGCGCCGAGGCCGAATCGGCGAATCATGGTGAAGCCGTGGGCTTTCGACATGGAGTTTCCTTCCGGGGTGGTGAATGCAATTCCCGTCCGGAGCCCAAGGTACGCGCGGTGCGAGTGCACGCCGTGTGTCCTGGAGCACAGCCATTGACGCTCGCGGCCATCGTTTCCGCACCTGCCGCACCTTCTAGCGGCAAATGCTCCACCAGTGCGGAGCGTTTCGGTAAGGCCCGCTCTTAAACTGCGGGATCAGCGCTTATCCGATCGTGACCTTAATGTTTGCTCGCCCGGTCGATTGCGGCCTCAGCGGCCTCTTTGATCGGCCCATGCCAGACATCGCCGTGACCGGGCGCCAAGACCTCGGTCTCCAGCAGCGCCAGTGCGCTCAGGCTGCGGAGGCAGTCTTGCTGGCTGTAGCTGAAGAGCTCAGGCAATAGCTGCGGCCCGGTGTGCGACAACACCGGATGACCGGTGATCAACGCGTCCCCACTGGCCAACACGCCATCGACCAGATATGAGCAGTGCCCGCGGGTGTGGCCGGGGGTGGGGATGGCGACCGGTTGCCCGGGCAGCCCCGCGGCGATCTCGCCGGTCAGCGCTTGCGCCGACGGGATGCCCTCCCGGTTCAGGCCGCCGCTGCGCACCACGTGCGCGCTCCACAGCGCCCAGCTCGGCCGCCACAGCCGCGGAGCCAACGCCAGCGGCGAAACCTGCTCCAGATACTCGCGTTTGGCGTGGCCGACTTCGTCGGCGTGGCAGTACACCGGGGTGCCGTGCGCCTTGGCCAGCCAGATCGCCGCCCCGAAATGGTCGACGTGGGCATGGGTGAGCAACACCGCTCGCACATCGGCCGGGCGATAGCCCAGGGCGCCCAGCGACGCCAACACGTCGGTGCGATCGCCGGGGTAGCCGGCATCGATCAGCATGACTCCGCTGTTATCGGTGACCAGCAGCCAGTTGACGGCTTCGCCGCGGGCCAAGTACACCCGCTCGGTCACCGGAACGAGCTCCACGAGCTTCTCACCCATGCCCGTGAGTTTAGAAAGGCGGCGGGAGAGTAGAAAAGGTGGAATGGCGGAACTAAAACTCGGGTACAAGGCATCGGCAGAGCAGTTCGGACCGCGGGAACTGGTGGAGCTCGGCGTCGCCGCCGAAGCGCATGGCATGGACAGTGCCACCGTCAGCGACCACTTCCAGCCCTGGCGGCATGAAGGTGGGCACGCCCCGTTCTCGCTGGCCTGGATGACCGCGGTGGGCGAGCGGACGAGCAAAATCCAGCTGGGGACCTCCGTGCTGACTCCGACGTTCCGGTACAACCCCGCCGTCATCGCGCAGGCCTTCGCGACGATGAGCTGCCTGTATCCGCAGCGGATCTTCCTGGGTGTGGGCACCGGCGAGGCTTTGAACGAGATCGCCACCGGTTTCACCGGCGAGTGGCCCGAGTTCAAGGAGCGGTTCGGGCGGCTGCGTGAGTCGGTGCGGCTGATGCGTGAGCTGTGGCGCGGTGACCGAGTGGACTTTGACGGCGACTACTACAAGCTCAAGGGCGCCTCGATCTACGACGTGCCGGAGTCGGGTGTGCCGGTCTACATCGCGGCCGGCGGGCCGGCGGTGGCGAAGTACGCCGGGCGCGTCGGTGACGGCTTCATCTGCACCTCCGGCAAGGGCGAGGAGCTCTACACCGAGAAGCTGATGCCGGCGGTGTTGGAAGGTGCGGCCGCCGCCGAGCGAGACGCCGCCGCGATCGACAAGATGATCGAGATCAAGATCTCCTATGACCCGGATCCCGACCTGGCGCTGAACAACACCCGATTCTGGGCGCCGTTGTCATTGACTGCCGAGCAGAAGCACTCCATCGATGACCCGATCGAGATGGAGAAGGCGGCCGACGCGCTGCCGATCGACCAGATCGCCAAGCGCTGGATCGTCGCCTCGGACCCGGACGAGGCCGTGGAGAAGGTCGGCGAGTACGTGGGATGGGGCCTGAACCACCTGGTGTTCCACGCACCCGGCCACGACCAGCGCCGCTTCCTGGAGCTGTTCCAGACCGACCTGGAGCCGCGGCTGCGTCGGCTGGGCTGAGCCGCCTCAGGGGCCGGTCAGGCGTAACCGCAACCGGGGTCGGGCGCATCCTCGAAGAGCGGTGCGCCGACCGGCAGCAGGTACACGGCCTGCAGCACCACCGGGGTCGATCCCAGATTGCGGCCGATGTGCGCGTGCTCGGGGCCGCCGGGTTCGGTCATCGGATCGCCGGGTCCGTAGACACCGTCGAGGCTGCAGTCGGCGCGATTGTGCGTCAAGGTGCCCTGTCGCACGACGCCGAACACGGTGCCGTCATGCCAATGCCAGCCGGTGCTGCCGCCGGGTTCGATGGTGATCTCGCGGAGAAAGTAGTCGCGTCCGTCGACCGCGGTCTGCGACAAGGTGATCCCGTTGGTCTGGTCGCTCGGTGTCGCGGTCGCCGGCGGAGCCACGGCCGGTGTGAGGGCGACCGCAAGCGCTACCGATACCGCCGAAGTTGCCCGAAGCCGGCTGGTCACGGTCACCGAATCTAGAACGTACTCATCGGCCGCACCGCGTTGGCCGTGTCGACCAGCCGGTAGCGATGCTCCTGAGTGGGCGCCAGCCGGGCCAGGGCCCGCAGCGCCATCTCCACACCGAGGCGCAGCCCGTGCTCGGTGAACGGGAAGCCCAGGATGTGGTTCGTGCTGGCCTCGTGCTCGGTCAGCCAGTCCATCGCCGCGCCCAGCACCAGCGCCCGGATCTGCAACACTCGCGGTTCGGTGTCCGGCAGCGCCTCCACCCGTCGAGCGGCATCACGGATCTGGGCTTCGGTGATCTCGCTGGACGAACGTCCCGACAGCAGTGTCACCGCACTGGTCAACCGCGCGGTGGTGAAATGCCTTGAGGTGGCAGGAACTTCGTCGAGGGTGCGAACCGCCGCGGTCCGGTCGCCTTCCACGGAGAGGGCGCGAGCCAGGCCGAAGGCGGCCGAGATCACGCTGTCGTCGGTGTGCCACACCGACTCGTAGAAGCCGCGCTCGTCGTCGGTACCGGCCAGCTCGGCGGTGGCGGCCAGGGCCATCTTCGGGGCCAGCTCGCCGGGGAACATGTCGAGCACCTCGGTGAAATCCTTGCGGGCCGCCTCGTAGTCGCCGGTGAGCAGCTCGGCCACTCCGCGGAACCAGACCAGCCGCCATCGCCAACCCACCTGCTCGGCCAACTCGTCGAGCTTGCTGGTGGCCTTGGTGATGTTGCCGAGGTCGAGCAGTGCCCGCACCTCCATCAGCGGCAGTCCGATGGACTCCGACAAGTCGATGCCATCGGACTCCAGCGAGCTGTTTCGCACGGCGCGCAGCGAATCCAGGGTTTGCACCGGTTCGCTGAGCTCCATCGACGACAACAGCGGGGCGGCAACATCACTCGGGTCGATCAGCGGCACCTGCAAGGCGGTCACGATCTCGCGTGCCGTCAGGTTCTGGGAGTGCACATGCCCGTCCAGGTAGACGTCGGTGTGCGCGACCAGCAGGTGCTCGCCGAAGGTGGACCGCGAACGGGTGAACACCGTCGACAGGCCGGGTCGCGGTGTCCCGGTGTCGCGGGCGACCACTTCGCGCAGCACGCCCATCAGCTGCGCGGACATCTCCTCGGCCGAGATGAACCGCCGGCGCGGGTCGGGGTCGATGGCCCGGCGCAGCAGCCGGCGGTAGGAGTCGTACTTCTTCAGCACCGGGTCGTCGTCGGGCAGTCCATCGACGTAGCGGCCGTCACGGGTGCGCAGCTTCAGCGTCAGCGCGGCCAGGGTCCGGCCCACGGTGTAGATGTCGGTGGCCACGGTCGGGCCGGTGCGAACGATATCGGGCGCTTGAAATCCCGGCGTGCCGTAGAGGTATCCGAACGAGTTGATGCGTGCTACCGCCCCGAGGTCGATCAGCTTCAGCTGCTCCTCGGTGAGCACGATGTTCTCCGGCTTGAGGTCGTTGTAGACCAGGCCCAATGAATGCAGATAGCCCAGGGCGGGAAGGATTTCCAGCATGTAGGCGATGGCCTGGGCCACTGGCAGCCGGGTGCCGCGGCGCTGTTTGAGCGATTGCCCGCCGACGTACTCCATCACGATGTAGCCGACCGGGTCGCCGTGGGAGTCCGGATGCTGGACGAAGTTGAAGATCTTGACGATCGACGGGTGGGTCACCTCGGCGAGGAACTGCCGCTCGGCCATGGCAATGGCCTGCGCCTCGGCGTCACCGGAATGCACCAGGCCCTTGAGCACCACCGGACGCTCGTTGACGTTGTGGTCGACCGCCAGGTACACCCAGCCCAGACCGCCGTGGGCTACGCAGCCCTTGATCTCGTACTGGCCGGCCACCATATCACCGGGTTTCAGCTGCGGCAGAAAGGAATACGGACTTCCGCAGTGCGGACACCAGCCTTCGGAGGCACCCTTCGCGTCGCCGGTGGATCGGCCTACCGGCCGACCGCAGTTCCAGCAGAAGCGCTTGGACTCGGCGACCTCAGGATTGTCCATGAGCGCAGCGAGGGGGTCGATCGGGGGAACCCGGGGGATCTCGACCAGGCCACCGCCCAACCGCCGCCGCGGAGCGACGGGGCGCACCGCCGTCGTGTCGTGGGATTCGACCGTGCCCGGGGAGTTCGGGCCTTCGCGGGGGCGGAAGATCGCTTGGGTCGACATCGGCCGGCGTACCGACGACGATTCGGCCAGCACGTCCGCCCGCTGGGTGACCGGACCGTCGTCGTCCAGCTCGGTGGCGGGCTGGTCAGCGTCGCTGCGCTCCGCATCGTCGTGGTCCCGCTTGTTGCGCCGCTCCTCAGCGTCGCTGCGCTCCGCATCGTCGTGGCCCTGCTTATTGCGCCGCTCCTCAGCGTCGCTGCGCTCCGCATCGTCGTGGCCCTGCTTATTGCGCCGCTCCTCAGCGTCGCTGCGCTCCGCATCGTCGTGGCGCGCCATCAGTCCGAATACCTCGGTGTCGGTGGCACCGGCGCCGGCCCCAGGACCGTCAACCACTTGCGGTACAAGGTGTTCCACGTGCCGTCGCGGCGGATGCGCTCCAGCGTTCCGTTGACGAAACGCACCAGCCCGGTGTTGTTCAGGTTGATCCCGATCCCGTAGGGCTCTTCGTCCATGCTCGGTCCGACGATGTGCAGATACGGGTCCTGCGCCATCAGGCCGGCCAAGATCGAGTCGTCGGTGCTGACGGCGTCGACCTGGCGCTGTTGCAGCGCCACCAGGCAGTCGGCCCAGTTCACCACCGAAACGATGATCGGGGCCGGGGTGATGTTGCGGATCCGCCGCAGCGAGGTGGTGCCCTGCGCTACACAGACCCGCTTGCCCGAGAGGTCCGCGGCCTGGCGGATCGCGGAGTCGCGCGGGACCAGCAGCCGCTGATTGGCCACCAGGTACACCGTCGAAAAGTTCACCAGCTCACGTCGGCCGCAGGTGATGCTCATGGTCTTGACCACGATATCGACTTCGGACTTCTGCAGGGCCGCGATCCGTTCGGCCGACGCCAGGATTCGATACTCGACCTGCGAGGGGGTGCCGAAGATGTCGCGGGCCACCTCGCCGGCGATGTCGACGTCGAAGCCGGTGATCTCACCGGTGATCGGGTCACGGAAGCTGAACAGGTTGCTGCCGATGTCCAGTCCGACGATCAGCCGGCCCCGATGGCGGATCTTGGCTACCGCCGCATCAGCCTCGGCCTTGTTATGGAAAGGGCGCAGGCTGGCGGTGGCGTCGCAGTCCTTGGTGCGCGGTTCGGGCGGTCGCGGTGCCTCCGGCGCCAACTCCTCCATACCGGCCGGGGTGGGCGGTGGCAGTGTCGGCATCGCTGTGGCGGTCACGAATTCGGTTCGCCCGCAGCCGGTCAGGCCGGACAGCACTAATGCGGTGCTCAATGCGCACAGCAGCAACCGGGGCCGTCGGTGGATCATCATCTGTACTCGTTCAGTCGAGGCCACAACCCGAGCGCGACCGCGATCGCGGCACCCATGCTGAGTACCGCGCCCCCAACCGGGGCCACCGACAGTACCCGGCGGGCGTTGAGGACATCACCGCGCAGCTGATTGCGACTGTGCTGCAGCGCCTTGTCCAGGGCAGCGTCGAGCTGGTCAAACGCCGGCGTCGAGTCGTCGCCGCTGCCGCCCAGCGCGACCTGGGTGGCGGCCCGGTAGTTGCCGACGCTGATGTAGGCGTTCATCCGGTCATTGGCCTGCCGCCACCGGGCCAGCAGCTGCCCGGCGTTGGCCAGGTCGGCCTTGTCCACCGCGTCGCCGCGCTCCAGATACTCCTGCAGCTGCTCCTGCATGGTGTCGATGCGCTGGTAGAAGGTCTGCTTACGGGTCTCCTCGTCGCCGCGCCGGATCAGCGACAGGGTCTCGTCGGCACGGGCCTGCTGCGCGGTGATCGCCAGGTTGGTGATCTCCTTGAGTGACTCGGCGCCGGTGTCCTTGGCGGTGCGGCTGCCCGCGGTGGAGATCACCAGCACCGTTCCGACCCAGATGATCATCAGCAGAATCGCGAGGCCACCGGCGACCAACCCGGGGTTGATCCGGCGCCGGGTGTGGCGGGCCAACCAGCGATGTGCAAACGCGCCGAACAGCACAGTGGCCGCCACCACCAGGATCACCGGGGCCGGCACCCTCGTCGACGCCGTGGTCTGCACGTCCACGGTCGCCGAAGTGGCCTGGTAGAGGCGCTGGGCGTCGGGAAGGATGGTGTGCTGCATCAGCTCGGAGGCTTCCGACAGGTATGACGAGCCGACCGGATCGCCGGAGCGGTTATTGGTCCGGGCCGTCTCGATCAGCCCGGTGTAGACGGCCAGCTGCGCATTGATTCGTCCCAGCAGTTGCAGCAGCGGCTCGTCGTCCAGACCGCCGGAAGCCCTGGTCACCGCCACAGCGGCGGCGGTGATGGCCTGTTCGTAGCGTTCCCGCACCGCCCGCGGTTCGCCCTGGGCGATGAAGGCGGTGGCTGCTGCGGCGTCGGCGACCGACAGTGTGGTGTAGAGCTGCCCGGCGGCATAGGCCAGCGGCTCGGTGTGGTCGAGCACCGTGGTCAGGGTGTTCTGCCGGTTGTTGATCGTGGTGGCGGTGGCGAAGGCGCTGATGCCGCCGAGGGCGGCGAGGATGAGTCCGATGGCCAGAATGCGGCCGGGGGTGGTGGTGAAGAACCACCAGCGGGGTCTGGCCGGTTCGGTCGGCGACCGTAACCCCGCCGGCTCGGTTGACGGGTGCGCCAACTCAACGGTCACGTCTGTTCAGGCTCCATCCCTGCGGCTGATCGCGGCACCAACGATAATAAAGGGATTCTAAGAGCGAGGGCGGCGTCTGCGTGGCCTCTCGCGCCGGTTGTTGTCGAAAACGTCGCGTGATCTCGCCAGAACCGAGACCTTGCCCGTCCCGATACGCTTCCAAGCGTGCGTGGTGACGGCGATGGGTGGGCGTTTTCCGATACCGGCGTCCGCTTCTGGGGCCGGCACGGTGCAGCTGGGCTGCTACTGCGGGCTCCTCGCCCCGATGGCGCCCGCACCGTGCTGCTGCAACATCGCGCCTGGTGGAGTCATCAGGGCGGTACTTGGGCGCTGCCCGGTGGTGCCCGCGACAGCCACGAGACCGCTGAAGAGGCCGCGATCCGCGAGGCGCAGGAGGAAGCCGGTCTGCCCGCCGATCGGATCGTTGTGCGCGCGGCCGTGGTGACCGCGTCGGCCAGCGGCACCAGCTGGACCTACACCACCGTGGTCGCCGACGCCGAGGAGTTGCTGCCGGTGGTGCCCAACGGGGAGAGCACCGAATTGCGGTGGGTCGACGAACACGACGTCGCCGAGCTGCCGCTGCACCCGGGTTTCGCCGCCAGCTGGGAGTTGCTCCGCGGCTATTGACGCGTCCTCAAACCGTCGAGTGTGCGGTTTGGTCGCCGAAATCGCGGTTTTGCCAACCAAAACGCACACTCGACGGCTACACCGGTCCGGTGGCGCCTAACCCGGCCCGCAGCGCCGCCGCCGCGGCCCGCGGATCCTCGGCAGCGGTGATCGCGCGCACCACCACCACCCGGCTGGCGCCGGCCTGCAGCACCTGCGGCAACCGCTCGATATCGATGCCGCCAATGGCGAACCACGGCTTGGCCTGGCCCGTGTCGGCGGCGAATCGCACCAGTTCCAGCCCCGGCGCAGTCCGGCCCGGCTTGGTCGGGGTGGGCCAGCACGGCCCGGTGCAGAAGTAGTCGACCGGCTCGGCCAGGGCCGCGCTGACCTGATCGCGGTCATGGGTCGACCGGCCGATCAGTACCTCGGGTCCGATGACGTCGCGCGCCGCCGGCAGCGGCAGGTCGTCTTGGCCCAGGTGCAGCACGTCGGCGCCGGCGGCGCGGGCGATGTCGGCGCGGTCGTTGACCGCCAGCAGTGCCCCGTGCCGTCGCGCGGCGTCGGCCAGGATCTCCAACGCCGCCAGTTCGCCGCGGGCCTCCAGCGGACCGAACCGCTGTTCGCCCGCAGAACCCTTGTCGCGCAGTTGGATGATGTCGACGCCACCGGCCAGCGCGGCGTCGGCGAACTCGGCCAGGTCGCCGCGTTCCCGGCGGGCATCGGTGCACAGGTAGAGCCGGGCATCGGCGAGTCGGGCGAGACGGTCGGAGCGTTTGTGCACACCGAGACGCTAGCGGCTAGCTTGGTGTGTTGACACGCGAGCAGGTGGAAGGGAGCAGCACATGCCCGGACCCTCGCTCGGTTCGCTGGCCGTGATCGGCGGCGGCGTCATCGGGCTGTCGGTGGCCCGGCAGGCCGCCCGGGCCGGCTGGACGGTGCGGGTGCACTGCACCGGCGAACCCGGCGGTTCGGCCAGGCTCGACGCAGGAGAGGCGAAGCTGGGACCGCCGTATCAACCCGGCGGTTCGGCCAGGCTCGACGCAGGAGAGGCGAAGCTGGGACCGCCGTATCAACCCGGCGGTTCAGCGAGGCTCGACGCAGGAGAGGCGAAGCTGGGACCGCCGTATCAACCCGGCGCCTCCTGGGTGGCCGGTGGCATGCTGGCCCCGCACAGTGAGGGATGGCCGGGCGAAGACCGGCAACTGCGGCTGGGATTGCGTTCCCTTGAGTTGTGGCACGACTTCCTCGACGGGCTGCCGGTTCAGGTAGTCACGGCCCGCGAATCGCTGGTGGTGGCCGCCGACCGCGCCGACGTCGCAGACCTGCGCACCGTCGCCGACTGGCTGTCCGCGCAGGGCCACCCGGTGATCTGGGAGTCCGCCGCCCGGGACATCGAACCCCTGCTGGCCGGCAACATCCGGCACGGCTTCCGGGCCCCTACCGAATTGGCGGTGGACAACCGCGCGGTGGTCACCGCCCTGGTTGACGCTTGCGAGGAACTCGGCGTCAGTTGGGCCCCGCCGGTGGGGGATCTCGCCGAGGTGGCTACCGACGATGCCGTGGTGATCGCCAACGGCATCGACGCCCCGGCGCTGTGGCCCGGCTTGCCGATCCGGCCGGTCAAGGGGGAGGTGTTGCGGCTGCGCTGGCGCAAAGGCTGCCTGCCGCCTCCGCGGCGGGTGATCCGGGCCCGGGTGCACGGTCGCGCGGTCTACCTGGTGCCGCGTCCCGACGGTGTGGTGGTGGGGGCGACCCAGTACGAGCACGGCCGGGACACCGCGCCGGCGGTCTCCGGGGTGCGTGACCTGCTTGACGACGCCTGCGCGCTGGTTCCGGCGCTGGGGGAGTACGAGCTGGCCGAATGCGCCGCGGGCCTGCGGCCGATGACGCCGGACAACATGCCGCTGGTGCATCGTCTCGACGACCGGACCTATGTCGCTGCCGGGCATGGCCGCAATGGGTTCCTGCTGGCGCCGTGGACCGCCGAACATGTTGTGTCCGAACTACTTCCGGTTGGAGTGCAGCAATGATCATCAATGTCAACCAGAAGCAGGTCGAAGTGGCTGAGGCGACTACGGTCGCGACGCTGCTCGCTTCGATGGGCTATCCCGACCGCGGTATCGCGGTGGCGGTGGACCAGGCGGTGCTGCCGAAATCGCGGTGGGCCACCGCGTTGTCCGACGGTGCCTGTCTCGATGTGGTGACGGCGGTGCAAGGTGGTTGACGACGCGAAGCTGACCATCGCCGGGCGGGAGTTCAGCTCCCGGCTCATCATGGGAACCGGTGGGGCGCAAAGCCTGACGTCGCTGGAAGAGGCGTTGGTGGCTTCCGGCACCGAGCTGACCACGGTCGCGATGCGCCGCGTCGACGCCGAAGGCGGAACCGGCATGCTGGATCTGCTGAGCCGGCTCGGCATCACCCCGCTGCCCAACACCGCCGGCTGCCGCAGTGCCGCCGAAGCGGTGCTGACCGCCCAGCTGGCGCGTGAGGCACTCGGTACCGAATGGGTCAAGCTGGAAGTGATCGGCGACGAGCGCACCCTGCTGCCCGACGGCATTGAATTGGTGCGGGCCGCCGAACAATTGGTCGACGACGGGTTTGTGGTGCTGCCCTACACCAACGACGACCCGGTGCTGGCCCGCCGGCTCGAGGACGCCGGATGCGCCGCCGTGATGCCGCTGGGCTCGCCGATCGGCACCGGACTGGGCATCGCCAACCCGCACAGCATCGAGATGATCGTCGCCGCCGCCGGGGTGCCGGTGGTGCTCGACGCCGGCATCGGTACCGCCAGCGATGCCGCGCTCGCAATGGAACTGGGCTGCGATGCGGTGCTGCTGGCCACCGCGGTGACCCGGGCCGCCGACCCGCCGGCGATGGCCGCGGCCATGGCGGCCGCGGTCACCGCTGGATATCTGGCGCGCCGTGCCGGGCGAATCCCGAAGCGGTTCTGGGCGCAGGCGTCGAGCCCCGCCCTGTGATAGGTCGCCGGGCGTGAACCGCTATGTCGCCCTGGGGAGTTCGATGGCGGCCGGCCCCGGAATCCGGCCCCGTGTCGCAGGCGCTCCGCGGGCGTCGGGGCGCTCGGCGCGCAACTACCCGCACCTGGTCGCCCATGCGCTGAACCTCGATCTGGTTGACGTCACGTTCTCCGGCGCTACGACCGCCCACCTGCTGAGCGAACGCCAACACGGTGCGCTACCGCAGATCGATGCCCTCGACGGTTCCGAATCCCTGGTGACCATCACCATCGGCGGCAACGACGTCGGCTACGTGCCGCTGTTGATGGCCGCGACGCTGCCGGGTGTCTTGCAGCGGCTGCCAGCCGTCGCCGCACTGCTGGACCCTCGGCAGCGCGAGCAGGCACTGGGCGAGGTCGAAGCTGCGCTACGGGCCGTCGGCGCCGCGGTGCGGGACCGCGCACCGCAGGCCCGGGTGTTTTTCGTCGACTATCTGACCCTGCTACCTCCGGCCGGGGTCCGGGCCGGGCGGTTACCGCGGGACGTCGTGACCCTGGCCCGTCACGTCGCCGACGGGTTGGAGCGCCACACCGCCGCGGCGGCCGCCGCCACCGGCTGTGAGCTCGTCCGCGCCGGCGATGCCAGCCGGGAGCACCATCCCTGGTCGCCGCAGCCCTGGACGGTGGGAGCGGGCCTGCCGCTGCCGTGGCGGCCATGGCCCTTTCACCCCAACGCCGCCGGTATGGCCGCGGTCGCCGAGTTGGTCGCCGTGCAGTGGGGCGGCCGGGCCTGACTTCGCATCGGTTGCCTACCCACTAACGTGGGGTCGGTGGACTACAAGTCGAAGTTGATCCCTGCCCTCGGCGCCGTGCTGGTCGGTGCGCTGTTCAGCGCCGGCTGCAGCCGCACCCCGGAAAACACCGAGCAGGGAGCAGATCCCGCCGCGGCCGCTGAATTCGCCAGCAGCCTGCGCGACAAGGTCACCGTCGACGCCATGATGGCCCACCTGCAGAAGCTGCAGGACATCGCCGACGCCAACAACGGCACTCGTGCCATCGGCACCCCGGGCTACGACGCCAGCGTCGAGTACGTGGCCAGCACCCTGCGGGACCACGGCTTCGACGTCCAGACCCCGGAGTTCACCGCGCGGGTGTTCAAATCCGAGCCGGGCTCGGTGCATCTCGGCGACAAGACGGTCGAAGCTCGCGCGCTGATGTACAGCCTCGGCACCCCACCCGAGGGCGTCACCGGCCCGCTGGTCGCGGCGCCGGCCGACGACAGCCCCGGCTGCAGCGCCGAGGACTACGACGGGCTCACGGTCAAAGACGCCGTCGTACTGGTCGACCGCGGCACCTGCCCGTTCAAGGAGAAGATGGCCGTCGCCGTCGAACTGGGCGCGGTGGCAATGGTGGTGGCCGACAGCGTCGACGAACCGAAGATGGGCGGCACCCTCGGCGAGCAGACCGAGGTCAAGGTTCCGGTCGTGAGCGTGACCAAGGCAGACGGCGCGATGCTGCGCGACGGACACGGGGCGATGACGGTCAAGCTCGACGCGCACACCGACAACATCCCGTCACGCAATGTGATCGCGCAGACCAAGAGCGGATCGACCGAGAACGTGGTCATGCTCGGAGCCCACCTGGACAGCGTTCCGGAAGGCCCGGGTATCAACGACAACGGCTCCGGTGTTGCCGCGGTGCTGGAAACCGCTTTGCAGTTGGGAGATTCGCCCCAGGTGCGTAACTCGGTGCGGTTCGGTTTCTGGGGCGCCGAGGAGCTCGGGCTGATCGGCTCACGGAAGTACGTCGAGTCGCTCGATGAGGAGCAGCTCAAGAACATCGCGCTGTACCTGAACTTCGACATGCTGGGTTCGCCGAATCCCGGCTATTTCACCTACGACGGCGACCAGTCGTTGCCGGCGGACAAGCGCGGCCAGCCGGTGGTGCCGGAAGGTTCGGCCGGCATCGAGCGGACCATGGTCGGCTACCTCAAGTCGGCCGGCAAGGAGCCGCGCGACACTTCGTTCGACGGCCGCTCCGACTACGACGGGTTCACCCAGGCCGGTATCCCGTCCGGCGGGTTGTTCTCCGGTGCGGAGGTGAAGAAGTCGCCCGAGGAGGCCAAGCTGTGGGGTGGCGCCGCCGACGAGCCGTTCGACCCGAACTATCACCAAAAGGGCGACACCATCGAGAACATCGACCGAGACGAACTGGCAATCAACGGCGGAGGAGTGCCCTATTCCGTCGGGCTGTATGCCCAGGATCTCAGTGGCCGCAACGGGGTCCCGGTGCGCGACGACCGCACCCGCCACATCCTGACCCAGCCATGATCCGTCCGGCGGGAGCCCTGCTGGCCGCTGTCGGCGTACTGGCGGGCTGCTCGCCGGAGCCCGTGCAGCCGCCGCTGTCGAATCGGCTGGCGACCCAGGTCACCGTCGCGGGGATGCTTACGCATCTGCAGCGACTGCAGGAGATTGCCGACACTCACCAACGGAATCGGGCCGACGGCACGCCGGGGTTTGACGCCAGTGCCGACTATGTGGCCAACGCCCTGCGCGACAAGGGTTTCGAGGTGGAGACACCCGAGCTGATCAGGTTGGACACCGTCTCGGCCGGCAAGCCCACGCTGACCGTGGCCGGGGTTGGCTACCCGGTCGATCAGGCCTCGCTGCTGGTGCGCACACCGACCGGCGGGGTCAGCGGTCCGGTGGTCCGTCCGACGCGGTCGTCGGGCTGCGCAGCGGCCGACTACCCGCCGAAGGTGCCCCGTGGGGGGATCGCCGTGGTCAGCGACGCCGGCTGCTCGGTGGTGGTGAAACAGAACGTGGCCGCCGAGCGTGGCGCCGCCGCGCTGGTCGTGGTGAGCCTGCCGAGCCGCAACGGAGCGCCCGCCGGGTTGTTCCCTCCGGAGTACTACGACCAACTCACCATGCCGGTCGCGGTGGCCGGACGCGACGGCGACAACGCGTTGCGGCGCACGACCGGGACGGTGCGGCTGGTCCTGGACGGCCACACCGCGAAGGTCACCTCGCGGAATATCTTGGCGCAGACGAAAACCGGTTCGCCGCATGAGGTCGTGATGGTTGGCGCACACCTCGACAGTGCGCCCGGCAGCCCCGGTATCAACGACAACGGCTCGGGGGTGGCCGCGGTGTTGGAGACCGCGCTGCAGCTCGGTCCGGAGCCGGCGGTGGCCAACGCGGTCCGGTTCGCTTTCTGGGGTGCCGAGGAACAACAGCTCGGTGGTTCCAGCGACTACGTCTTCGGACTCGACCGCGACCAGCTCAACGACATCGCCCTGTACCTGAACTTCGACATGCTCGCCTCTCCGAATCCGGGTTTCTTCACCTATGACGGAGACCAGTCCGCGCTGCCGAGCCGTGACATCACCCCCGCGGACGTGCCGGTGGGATCGGGCGGTATCGAGCGCACCCTGGCCGGCTACCTCAACCTGGTGGGCGTGCGACCCGCCGATATGCCGCTCAGCAGCGACACCGACTACAGCCCGTTCGTGGTGGCCGGGGTGCCTATCGGGGGCATCACCACCGGTGCTTCCCAACTCAAGACCACTGCTCAGGCCCGACTGTGGGGTGGAAAGCCTGGAGCGGCGTTCGACCCGAACTACCACGGCCCCGGTGACACGGTCGCACAGATCAATCAGCACGCATTGGCGCTAACCGGTGCCGCGGTGGCGTTCGCAGTGGCAAACTATGCGCAGTCCATCGGCGGTCCCAATGGAGTCCCGGCGCGCGATAAGCGTCACCGGGCTCCGCTGGGGCCGTAGTCCCGCATTGGGCGGGCATCCGTACAAGTACGGGCGGGCTCTATATTGAATCCGCTGTAGCCCGTTTACCCAGCTGTGTTAGTAATGCTGTGCACGTGACAGAGCTGGCCTGAGTTGATCGGGGGTGGTGACCTCGCTTGGTGCCACGAACGACCCTGTCGGACGCAACGGTGCCCGCATAAAGCGGCGCCCCAAGGACCGCAAGGCGCAGATCACGCGTGCTGCCGCGGAAACCTTCAGTGCCCAGGGCTACCACGCGACCAGCATGGAGGCGATCGCTTCCAAGGTCGGGATTTCCGCGCCGGCGCTGTACCGGCACTATCCCAGCAAGTACGAGATGTTCTCGGTTGTCGTCGGCTCGCTCGGCCAGCAGCTGGTCGACTCGACTGCTTTTGTCGATGAGTTGTCCGATGCTGAGGTACACAGCAACGCGCCGGCGGTGTTGGACCAGGTCGTCGACGGGCTCATCACGTCGTCGATCCTCAACCGCGAGGCCAGTGGGCTGTTCCGGTGGCAGGCTCGCTACCTGCAGTCGGAAGACCAGGCCAAGCTCATGGCGCAGATGCACACCGTCGGTGCGCGCCTGAAACGGCCGATCAGTGTCATGCGTCCCGAATTGAACTCCTTGGAGCAGTGGACGCTGACGGTAGCGCTGGTCAGTGTTGCCGGCAGCATCATCGGACACCGGCTGCAGCTCCCGGACGACGAGATCAAGCCGTTGCTCATCGACGCGTCACGATCGGTGGTCACCGCGCAGCTACCCGGAACCGACGACATCGGCGTCAATAGGCCCTCGGTGTGGCGTATCTTCACGCCGGACGCCGGACCCTATGAGGCGCTGTTGAACTCGGCGGTCCTGCTGTTCGGCAAGCAAGGATATGCCGAGACCGGCGTCACCGAGATCGCCGACGCCGTGGGTGTGCCGGCGTCCGGCGTGTACCGCTACTTCTCGAGCAAGAGCGACATCTTGACGACGGGGTTGCAGCGCGCTGTGGACCGGATAGCCGGGGAGATGGCGGCTATCGCCGGTGTCTTCGCCGAGCCGGACGAGGCACTGCGCCGGTTGATCGAGGCGTATGTGGCTACGGTGTTCGCCAATCCCGAGTTGGCATCGGTCTATGACACCGAGCGGGTGAACTTGGCGCCGGCGGAACGCGAACTGCTGCGTGATTCCGAGCGCGCGTTCATCGAAACCTGGGCCCGACCGCTGATGGCGATCAGGCCGGACCTGGACGCGATGCACGCCAAGTTCTTGGTGCACGCCTTGGCGGCACTCGTGGACGACTTGGGGCGGGTTGCCCGAGGCGGCGAGATACCGGGTGCTGGCTTTCTGGCCGGGGGACCCGGTTATGCGCAGGCCTGCTTGCGTCGCCTGATGGAGTCCATTGTGTTCGCCGGGGTCAAGGACAACTGAGGAGACTACGAAATCGCCTGGCTTGTGAGGCGGTCCCAGCTTCGCCTCTCCTGCGTCGAGCCTCGCTGAACCGCCTGGCTTGTGAGGCGGTCCCAGCTTCGCCTCTCCTGCGTCGAGCCTCGCTGAACCGCCTGATAAATCAGGCGATTTCGTAGTCCTCCAGCGGGAAATGCGAGCCGTCGCGCACCGCATTGCGCACCGTGGTGGGCCGCAGCAGGGTCGCTTCGCCGCTGGGGTTGTAGTAGTAGGACCGCGACGTCGTGCAGTCCCCGGCGTAGAACACCGTGTGGTCCAGCCTTTTGGTCATGGCGTCCAGGAACCGGGTGTTGGCGGCCTCGGTGACCTCGAACGTCGTCGCGTTGCGCCGCCGCATCTCGCCGAACAGCCGGCCCATGTGCCGCATCTGGTATTCCATGGTGTTGAAGAACGACAGGCCGGAGAACGCGTACGGGCTGGCCAGGCTCAGGAAGTTCGGGAAGTGCGGCATCGACAGGCCCTGGTAAGCCTGGAACCGGGTCTCCCGCCACCACTTACCCAGGTTGCGTCCGTCCCGCCCGACGATCTCGATCGCCGGGAAGTTTGCCTCCCACAGGTCATAGCCGGTGGCCAGCACCAGGGTGTCGATCACAGTCTTGCGGCCATCGACGGTGACGATGCCGTCCGGCTCGATCCGTTCGATGCCGGTGGTCTCCAGGTGCACATGCGGCTTGGTGAAGCTGCGGTAGTAGTCGTTGGACCAGCTGGGCCGCTTGCAGCCGATGTCGTAGGTCGGGGTCAGCTTGGCCCGCAGTTCCTTATCGCGGATCTGGGCGAACCGGTGCATCTTGCACGCGTCCATTCCGGCAATCGACAGCCGGCGGAATGCGGGGTAGTTCAACACCGCGGTCACCGTCATGAATTCCAGCAGGTAGTCGCTGATGAAGCGCATCACCCGCTGGGTGAACGGAACCCGGGCGAACAGCTTCTGCAGCCACGCCGGGATCCGGAAGTCGATCTTGGGCGCCACCCAGATCGCGGTGCGCTGAAACACGGTCAGGTCGGCGACGGTCTTGGCCAGCTCCGGAATCAGCTGCACCGCGGTTGCGCCGGTGCCGATCTGCCCGACCCGACGGCCGGTGAAGTCGTAGTCGTGATCCCACGCGGCGGTGTGCACCACCTTGCCGGCGAAGCTGTCGATCCCGGCGATGTCCGGGTTGCGCGGCTGGGACAGGAACCCGGTGGCGGTGATCAGGAATCGGGCGCTCAGCGTCGTCCCGTCGCCCAGGGCCACCAGCCAGCGCTCGGCGTCCTCATCCCACTGGGCACCGGCGACCGTGGTGTTGAACCGCATGTGGCGGCGCACGTCGTACTTGTCGGCGACGTGCTCGGCGTAGCGCTTGATCTCCTCGCCGCGTGCGAACATCCGCGACCAGTACGGATTCGGCTCGAACCAGTACGCGTAGGTAGTCGACGGGATGTCGACTGCCAGGCCGGGATAGTGATTGACATGCCACGTTCCGCCTAGATCCGCTTCACGGTCGAGCAGCACGATGTCGTCGTAGCCGAGCTTCTTCAGCTCGATGGCTGCGCCCATGCCACCGAAGCCCGCACCCACGATGACGACGTCAAACTGCTCCATACTCATGAAAATTAAGGTACCTGACTCACCGGTAACCAGCGAAGCTCCCGGGCCCACTGCGGATGGGAGACAATGGGGCTTGCACTCTGTTCGGAGATTTCGGGAGGGCAGCCATGACCAGCCGCGATACTGAAGCCAGCGACGCAGACCTGGCGGGCCAGGCGGCCCCGGCGCTGGAGGTCGACGACGAGACGCCGGGCCCCGAGATCTCCGCCGACGACCATGCCAACATCGCCGATGTGGTCGAGCAGCACCGGGGTGTGCCCACCGATGACGACGACTACGACCGCTGAGGGCTCGGCCGTGCGGGGCGGCCCCCGGCGCACAAGGAACGTTATGGTTAGACGCTTTAGTTAGCTGTTGGCCTACCACCGAGAGACGTTTTCTTGAGCGAGATTCGCCATCCTGCGACAACCCGACCGATCGGTCTGCTCGGCGTCGGCGCGTCTCGCCCGTCGCGGGTGGTTACCAATGACGAGATCTGCCTGCACATCGACTCCTCCGACGAATGGATCCAATCCCGCACCGGAATCAAGACACGCCGGTTTGCCGGGGAGACCGACACCGTGGCGGGCTTGGCCATCGAGGCCGGCCGCAACGCGCTGTCCCAGGCCGGGCTCGACGGCGCTGCGGTGGATGCGGTGATCGTCGCGACCAGCACTAACTTCCGCCAAACCCCGTCGTGTGCGCCCGCCGTCGCGGTCGCCCTCGGCGCGCAGGGCGTGCCTGCCTTCGACGTGGCCACCGGATGCGCGGGGTTCGGCTACGCGCTGGGGGTAGCCGCCGATCTGCTTCGCGGCCGGACCATCAACACCGCGTTGGTCATCGGATCTGAAGTGCTCTCCCCGACGATCGACATGCAGGACCGCTCGAACTGTTTCATCTTCGGCGATGGGGCCGGCGCGGTTGTCGTCGGCGAGGCCCCGGTGCATGGCATCGGCTCGACGGTCTGGGGCAGTGACGGTTCGAACTGTGACGCGATCCGCCAAGACATCGACTGGATCAGTTACACCGAACAGCCGGACGGCCAGCGTCCCTTCCTGCGCATGGACGGCAGCACGGTATTCCGTTGGGCAGCATACGCAATGAGCGACGTCGGGAAACGTGCCATCGCCGCAGCCGGGTTGGACGCCCACGACATCGATGTGTTCATTCCGCACCAGGCCAACAGCCGGATCAACGCGCTGATCGCCAAGAGTCTTGAGCTGCGCTCCGACGTCGTCATCGCCAATGACATCGAGAACAGCGGCAACACCTCCGCGGCGTCCATCCCGCTGGCGATGGAGCAGCTGATGTCGGCCGGCATCGCCAAGTCCGGTCAGCTGGCCCTGCTGCTGGGTTACGGGTCCGGACTGAGCTACGCGGCCAGCGTCGTCGTCCTGCCCTGAGCCGCAACACAAATCCCCACCTGACCGTGGTTGCCAGGCGGGGATTTATGTTGCCGACGGCCTAGAGCGCGCCGAGGTCGAGACCGGCCAGGATGTCGCCCGGATTGAACACCGCCGTGGCGTCGAAGTTGCCGAACATCCAGCTCAGGTCCAGGTTGCCGAACGGCGTCACCAGGATGTCGGAGATGGTCGCGGCAGCTCCGTCGGCCCCGGGGATGGCCTGGTAGACGTTCGTCCAGCCGAACAGGTCGGTCACCGAGTAGACGGTGCCGTCTGCGGGCAGGCCGGCGGTCACGCCGTCTTCGAACTCGCCGCCGGTGATGGTGAATTGGGTGGTCTCGATCATGCCCAACAGGTTCGAGACGTTCACCGCGGTGTCGACCGATCCGAGCAGGTTCCCGTCGGCGCCGTACACCTCGAGGTCCTGGGGCGCCAGCGGCACGCCGGAGAGCACACCGCCGCCGATCGACAGTAGCGGCGCAACCGTGAACATCGGGTTGATGGCGGTGAAGCCGTCGTCGCCGGGCGTGAAGGTGAGATTGCCGATGGTGAAGGCGTTTTCGCCGAGATTCCCGGCACCGCCGTCGAGGCCTGTCAGCGCCGCACCCGGGTCCAGGGGCTTGCTGGCGTCGAAGCCCGCGAACATCGAACTCAGGTCGATATTGCCCCACGGCGTCACCAAGGTGTCGGTGATCGTGGCTTTGCCGCCGTCGGCGCCGGGCACCGCGGTGTAGATGTTCTGGATGCCACCACCGAGATTGACGACGGAATAGACGGCGCCCTTGACCGGAAGGTCAGCGGCGTCGGCACCATCGGCCAGTTTGCTGCTGGCGACGGTGAACTGGGTGGCTTCGATGCCCAGCAGATTGAGGGTGTTGACGTTGGTCTTCACCGTCCCGGCCAGGTCGGTGCCGTCGTACACGTCGAAGTTCTGTGTGTACAGCGGGAGCTGGATCGTGCCGAACGAGGCCATGCCGCCGCCGAGGTTCATCAACGGTGCGATCCCAAAGAGCTCATTGGCGTCGGCGAACCCAGCCGCGCCGGGGTCGAACGTCACTCCGTCGATGGTGAAGGCATTCTCGCTGAACTCGCCGGTGCCGGCGCCCAGCCCGGCCAAGGCGTCACCGGGGTTAAGCCCGTGGGTGGCGTCATAACCGGCGAAGAGCCAGTCCAGGTTCATGTTGCCCAGCGGTGTCACCAGCACGTCGGTGACGGTGGCCTCGCCGCCGTCGGCGCCCGGGGTGGCAATGTAGATGTTCTGGAAACCGCCACCGAGGTCGGTGACACTGTAGACGCTCCCGACCGGCGGCAGGCCCGCAGCGCCAGCGCCGCCGTCGGCGGCGATGACCCGCAGCTGCACGGCTTCGATGCCCAACAGGTTCTGGACGTTGACGTTGGTGTTGACGGTGCCGAGTGCGCTGCCGTCCTTGCCGTATACGTCGAACTCCTGCCGGGCCAGCCCGGCTGAGGTCAGAGCCTTGCTGATCGAGGCGCCACCGATACCCAACAGCGGCGAAAGCTGAGACAGTGGGCCGATCGTCGTGTATCCGTCGGCGCCGGGATCGAAGGTGAAGCCGCCGATGCTGAAGGCGTTATCGGTGATTGTGCTACCGGTTCCGCTATCGGCGAAAGCAACGGCTGTCGAAAGAAATACCGTGGTCAGCAACCCACAGCCGGCGGAACCTGCCGCCCATGCCACGTGACGTCGCATGCTGAACCCTTCCTTCTGTCGTTCCGGAAACTTAAATACATATTTTGAACCGCAGAGGCGAAATTAACATACTGGAAAGTAACTTATAAGGAATCTGAGAGACTTTCGCGACGTTCGATTTCGGAGGCCCACTCTTCAGGCCACTCGAGCGTTGTCGTGCCGGTGGCAGGGGTTCGCGGGTTCAGCCCAGCAGTCGCAGCGCCGCGTCGACGGCCAATACCGGCACATCCAACGTCTTAGACGCCAGATCGTGACGGGCGCCGGTGATCTCGACGACCTCATGCGGCGCGGGAATCAGCCCGGCGGCAGCGCGAATCTCGGCGCCCGTGCCGAAGCTGTCCGAGCTGCCGTGCGTGAACACCGTCGGCACGCCGATCTGGGGCAGGTGCTCGGTGCGGGTGCGCTCGGGTTTCCCCGGCGGGTGCAGCGGATAGGAAAACAGGGTCAGCAGGTCGACCGCAGCGTCGCCGGCCGCCACCACCATCGAGGTCTGCCGGCCGCCGTAGGAGTGCCCGCCGACGATCAGCGGACCTTCGGCCAGGTCGCGGGCATACTCGATCGCCTCGGTGATGCCCTCCCGGTCGCCGGTGCCCGACCCCGACGGTGGCCCCTTGGGGCGGCGCCGCCGGAACGGCAGGTTGTAGCGGATCGCCAGGAATCCGCGACGCGACCATTCGTCGCAAAGCCGTTGCAGCATCGGTGAATCGCGATCTCCGCCGGCCCCGTGAGTCAGCAACACCACGCCGGCGGGGATGCGGTCCGGGCGGTGGGCTAGCCCGGCCAAACCGGCTATCTCCTCCAGGCTCACGAGGCGCCGGGTCTCAACCGGAACAATGGCGAGACGGGGCCGTGGCCGTGGCCCAGTGGGTAGGCGGCACGCAGGCACTCGGTCACCCAGCGCTTGGCGAACGCCACCGCGTCCGGAACGGACAACCCGTGGGCCAGTGCGGCCGCCGAGGCCGCCGCGAGCGTGTCTCCGGCGCCGTGGTCGTCGCCGGTGGCCACCCGTGGCCCGGGGAACTCCAGAAAATCCTTGCCGTCGTAGAGCAGGTCCGGGCTGTGCTCCGCCGACGGCAGATGCCCGCCCTTGACCAGTGCCCACTGTGGACCCAACGCATGCAGCGCGCGTGCGGCCGCACGCTGGGACTCGGCGTCGACCACATCGATACCGACTAGCAGCCGTACTTCGTGCAGGTTCGGGGTTACCAGGGTTGCGAGCGGAAAAAGACTGTCGCGCAGCGCGTCCAGCGCCGATGACGCCAGCAGTGCGTCGCCGTGCATGGAGGCCGACACCGGATCGACCACCAAAGGGATCGTCAGGCCGAGTTCACGCCATGTCGCGGCCACCGCGGTGATGATCTGCGCCGACGCCAGCATCCCGGTCTTGGCGGCCTGGATCCCGATGTCGGGCACCACCGCCGTGATCTGGGCGGCGACAGTGTCGGCGGGAACCTCATGAAAGCTCTTGACTCCCACGGTGTTCTGCACCGTCACAGCGGTAACCGCGACGCAGGCGTGCACGCCGAGCAGCGCGCACGTGCGCATGTCGGCCTGAATGCCCGCGCCGCCGCCGGAGTCTGACCCTGCAACGGTCAGTACCCGCAGCGGCGTCGCCCCCGGCGGGGCCAGTGGCAGGAAACCCACGGTGCTGGATGAGTGGCGACCCGCTTCGCCCGGCTCCGCCGCGCTTGCGATCACCACTAGGACGTGATGGGCAGGTACACCCGGTTGCCGTGGTCGGCGAACTCGGCTGACTTCTCGTCCATACCCTTCTGGATGGCGGCGTCGATGTCGTCCTGGGTCTGCAGGCCGTGCTCGTTGGCGTAGTCGCGCACGTCGTGGCTGATCCGCATCGAGCAGAACTTCGGGCCGCACATCGAGCAGAAGTGCGCGGACTTCGCCGGCTCGGCGGGCAGCGTCTCGTCGTGGTATTCGCGTGCGGTGTCCGGGTCTAGCGACAGCGCGAACTGGTCATACCAGCGGAACTCGAAGCGTGCCTTGGACAGTGCGTTGTCGCGATCCTGGGCGCCGGGGTGCCCCTTGGCCAGGTCGGCGGCGTGTGCGGCGATCTTGTAGGCGATCACCCCGTCCTTGACGTCCTTGCGGTCGGGCAGCCCCAGGTGCTCCTTGGGGGTCACGTAGCACAGCATCGCGGTGCCGGCCTGGGCGATGATCGCCGCACCGATCGCCGAAGTGATGTGGTCGTAGGCCGGCGCGATGTCGGTGGCCAGCGGTCCCAGCGTGTAGAACGGCGCCTCGTCGCACCATTCCTCTTCCAGCCGCACGTTCTCGACGATCTTGTGCATCGGGACGTGGCCCGGGCCCTCGATCATCACCTGCGCACCACGAGATTTGGCGATCTTGGTCAGCTCGCCCAGGGTGCGCAGCTCGGCGAACTGGGCTTCGTCGTTGGCGTCCGCAATCGAACCGGGCCGCAGCCCGTCGCCGAGGGAGAACGTGACGTCGTAGCTGGCCAGAATGTCGGCCAGTTCTTCAAAATTGGTGTACAGGAACGACTCCTGATGCCGTGACAGACACCAAGCCGCCATGATCGAACCACCGCGCGACACGATGCCGGTGACTCGCTTGGCGGTCAACGGCACATACCGCAACAGCACCCCGGCGTGCACGGTCATGTAATCCACGCCCTGCTCGCACTGCTCGATCACGGTGTCGCGGTACAGCTCCCAGGTCAGTTTGGTCGGGTCGCCGTTGACCTTCTCCAGCGCCTGGTAGATCGGGACGGTCCCGATCGGCACCGGCGAGTTGCGCAGAATCCACTCCCGCGTCTCGTGAATGTCCTTGCCGGTAGACAGGTCCATGACGTTGTCGGCGCCCCAGCGGGTCGCCCACACCAGCTTGTCCACCTCTTCGGCGATCGAACTGGTCACCGCGGAGTTGCCGATGTTGGCGTTGATCTTCACCTTGAACGCCTTGCCGATGATCATCGGCTCGAGCTCGGGGTGGTTGTGGTTGGCCGGGATCACCGCCCGCCCGCGGGCGACCTCGTCGCGGACCAGCTCCGCGGAAACGCCTTCGCGGGCGGCGATGAACGCCATCTCGGCGGTGATCTCACCGGCCTGGGCGCGCTGCAGTTGGGTGCCGCGATCGGTCACCACCCCCGGCCGCGGCGGCAGGCCGCGGTGCAAGTCGATCTCGGCATTGGCGTCGGTGTAGGGACCGGAGGTGTCGTAGACGTCGAAGTGCTCACCGGTGGTCAGGTTGATGCGCCGGAACGGCACCTTCATCGTGACGCCGCCGGGAGCTTCGATCTCGCGGTAGGCCTTCTCGCTGTAGGGGATGGGCCCGGTGGTGACCTGCGGCTCCACTGCAACGTCAGTCATAGTTCTTCCTCTCCCTTGCCGGCATGACCCGGTCAGGTTCGTACGGTCGACGGCCCCGGCCGTCCTCTCAGCGCACAGGCTGCGCTCCCGCGGTTCTTGCGATTTCTGTACTGGCGATTCGTGCACTGCCACGCTATCGCAGCGCAGCAGCCGGCGTAAGGCGCTGCGGGGGCCGGAAAAGGATTAGGCAACTGATCATTTGCTTAGCTAACATATGCGCTCGGGACAGAGTTAGCTGGGAGAGTCATGACGGCGCAGATAGAGCAGGTGAACACCGACGTCCAGGACCCGGGCGCCTCGAAGGGATTTGCCACCGCTCGCCGCCGGCTGCGCTACGACCGCGACCACCCCCGCTACAAGTGGGTCGCGCTGTCCAACACCACGCTGGGTGTCCTGCTGGCGACCATCAACGGCTCGATCGTGCTGATCTCGATGCCGGCGATCTTCCGGGGTATCGGCCTCAACCCGTTGGAGCCCGCGAACGTCAGCTACCTGCTGTGGATGTTGATGGGCTATCTGCTGGTGTCGGCCGTGCTGGTGGTGTTCTTCGGCCGGCTTGGCGACATGTTCGGCAGGGTGCGCATCTACAACCTGGGCTTTGTGGTGTTCACCGCGGCGGCGATCGCGCTGTCGATCGATCCGTTCGACATGGGCCGCGGTGCCCAGTGGCTGATCGCGTGGCGGGTGGTGCAGGGCGTCGGCGGGGCGATGCTGATGGCGTCGTCGTCAGCGATCCTCACCGACGCGTTCCCGGCCAATCAGCGCGGCATGGCGCTGGGCGTCAACCAGGTGGCCGCCGTCGCCGGGTCCTTTGTTGGCCTGCTGATCGGCGGCGTGCTGTCCGAATGGGACTGGCGGGCGGTGTTCTGGGTCGGGGTGCCGATCGGAGTGCTGGGCACCATTTGGTCGGTGCGCTCGCTGCACGAACTCGGTGAACGGGCTCAGGCGAAGCTGGACTGGGCGGGCACCGCGACGCTTGGTCTGGGCCTGACCGTGGTGCTGACCGCCATCACTTACAGCATTCAGCCGCACGGATCTTCGCCGACCAGCTGGGCCAGCCCGGCCGTGCTGGGTGCGCTGGGGCTCGGCGTGGCGCTGTTGGTGCTGTTCTGTTTCATCGAGCTACGGGTTGCCGCGCCACTGCTGGACGTGCGGCTCTTCACGATTCCGGCGTTCGGAATGGCCAACGCGGCGGGCCTGCTGTCGGCGATCGGGCGCGGCGGCATGCAGTTCATGCTGATCATCTGGCTGCAGGGCATCTGGCTGCCGCTGCATGGCTACAGCTACGAATCGACGCCGTTGTGGGCGGGTATCTATCTGCTGCCCATGACGGCCGGGTTCCTGTTGGCCGGTCCGGTGGCCGGTTCGTTGTCGGACCGCCGCGGCGCCCGTCCGTTCACGGTCGGCGGCATGGTGCTGATGGCGGCGACGTTCGTGGGGCTGGTGCTGCTTCCGGTGAACTTCGACTACCGGGTGTTCGCGGCCCTGGTCTTCCTCAACGGCCTGGGCGGCGGGATCTTCGCCGCGCCCAACAGTGCCGTGGTCATGTCCAGTGTCCCGGCCGACCAGCGTGGTGCGGCGTCGGGCGTGCGGGCCACGTTCTTCAATGCGGGCACGTCACTGTCGATCGGAATCTTCTTCTCGCTGATGGTGATCGGGCTGGCCAACACCTTGCCGGCGGCCCTGGGCGCCGGATTGCAGCAGCAGGGCGTCTCTGCCGGTGTCGCCGACCAGGTGGCCAACACCCCACCGGTGGGCAGCCTGTTCGCGGCGTTCCTGGGCTACAACCCGATTGCCGAGCTGCTGGCGCCGTCGGGTGCGTTGGCCGCGCCCGGTGTTGACGCCGAGGCGCTGACCGGACACAGCTTCTTCCCGCAGCTCATCTCCGGGCCGTTCCATACCGGTCTCGCGGTGGTCTTTACCGCTGCGGCGGTCATGATGCTGCTCGGGGCGCTCGCGTCCTGGCGGACGCCGGGACGCTACGCCGTCGAGCCGCTGAAGCTGAGGGACTGACACCCGCCAACCGCCGCGCCGCAGGGTCCGCGCAACTAGTTTCGACGACAACCACCGGATGTGGTCGCCATTGCCTGGATGCCGCGGGAATCCTGGCCGGAATCCCTATCGCTGGATCGGCTACGTCCCTGCGATGAGGCGCCGCCAAACAGATTTAGTTGACAATGCAACGAGAGCGCCCCTAGGCTCTGATGTAGTTGACTACGCAACTACAAAACTTGGGAGAGGGGTCCGTCATGGACATCGTGATACTGATCGGCCGAATCCTGTTCGGTGCCGTGTTCGTCGGCGGAGCGCTGGGGCACTTCACCCAGACCGCCGCGATGGCGGCGTTTACCGAGAGCAAGGGCATCAAGCCGGGCAAGCTGGCGGTGCTGGGCTCGGGCGCCTGGATGCTTACCGGCGCGGCCTTGGTGATCGTGGGCGCTTGGGCGGATCTCGGCGCACTGATGTTGGCGGTCTTCCTGTTGCCC
The DNA here is from genome assembly GCF_046250095.1 of Mycobacterium sp. SMC-11. Taxonomy (NCBI): domain Bacteria; kingdom Bacillati; phylum Actinomycetota; class Actinomycetes; order Mycobacteriales; family Mycobacteriaceae; genus Mycobacterium; species Mycobacterium sp. SMC-11. The sequence goes on from NZ_CP176430.1 coordinate 438,211, forward strand.
ACCGCGTTCCTCATGCATCCGTTCTGGAACGAGCGGGACCCGGAGGCCAAGGCCGGCGAGCAGATCCACTTCAACAAGGACGTGTCGCTGGCCGGCGGCGCCCTGGCGTTGTTCGGCTTCTTTGTCACCGCCGGTGCCAGCACTGGACTGCAGTTGACGGGACCGTTGTTCGCGTCGCTGGCCGGCTGACTCGAAACTCCGTGAAGCCCAACGGCCCGGTTCTGCGCGTCGGTTGCAGAACCGGGCCGTCGCGGTCTCGATCTGATACCAAAGTGACGGGTGTGACAACTCGTGCGCGGGGGGTTTGGTGGCATTGCTGCACGTCAGAGACCCTCGACACACCTGAATGGGGTCGAGTTGACCGCACCCCATCGGTGAGGCACTATGGAGCCTGCAAGCACCTCGTTAGGTGAGGCGTCTGCACGGACATAGGCCACTGACCCCGAACGTCGAAAGACGCCCCGGGTCAGGACAGCTCCTCCCGGCTTAAGGGTTGAGCCCAAGTGGCTTCCTGAATAGGGACACGCCGTGCAGTGCCAAAGCTCTGACGAGAGGGGTGCGGTCTCCCGACAGTCGTCGGAGCTGCCCTCCTAAGCATGCGGTGAAACCGGCGCGCCTCTGCGCGCCCGCGACCGAGAGGAGGTGAGGGACGAATGAGTTCCGGTGATAGTCCATCCCGATATTCAAGCCGATATTCGACATCTGTTCCGTCCCCATCCGAACGGTCGCATACCGCCTCCAGCTGAGCCACGACTCCGGCCTCCAGCTGAGCGCGTAGCACCGTTACGCGACTAGGAGGCCATCATGGTTGCAATCGCCTACACCGACATCACGGCTCCGGCCCCGCGTACCATCAGCGCGCCGAAGAAGCTGGACCGCCGTCCTGCCGCACCTACCTCGGACCCGCTGGTCGACATGACCAGCCGGTTGCTCAGTGGTCCGCTGCACCAGATGTACGCACTCCTGTGGCGCGTCGGAGTGCTGACCGTCAGCGACTGAGGCAGGCGGCGTCTAGACGTCTTCTAGAGCCTCGCCGAGCTGTTCGAGAACCTCGCTGCGGTGGTTGCTGGCCAGAATGTGGCCGGCAGCCACCGCCACGGCCACCGGCCAGTCGATGATCTCGAAAGCCGCCAGCAGCGCCAACCCGCCGTAATAGGCCAATTGCTCAGGCCGCGGCACCGTCACCTTGCCGAACAGCGGCAATTCAACGGCGAATCCCTCTGCCTCGCGAATGTGGGCAACTGCCTCTCGCTGAGATGCGCTGCGCCGCGGCTTGTCCGCCATCATGAGCCTCCTGGTGGCGACGGGTCGCCGGATGATCGAGCCGCGACCGTTCCGCGGCGAGAGTCAGTGTCCCCATTGTGCACAAGGCGCAACCGCGGCGCCGGGTGACCGTTGGATGATGCCTGTGGGCGGCCCGGTTGGCGCGGCCCGGGAACGATGAACTCCTTCGGCTTGGCCGTGTCGTCCTGCGACCCCGACAACAGTCGCGGCACCACGGCTGCGCCGACGGTGGCCACCGTCGCCGTACCCAGGGCCTGGGCCCAGCCCAGCGGCCCGATCGGCGTGCAGCCCAGCAGCTGGCTGATACCGGGGATGGTGATCAACGTCCCCATCACGCCCAGCGAGCCGACAGCGGTCGCCACCACCAGCGGATCGCGCGAATCCAGCAGCGTCTGCCCCAGCTGAGTAGCGACCAGCGACACCAACGCCACTGTCGAGGCCCGCTGCTGGCGCCCGGTGACCGAAGCCAGCCCCCAGGCCCCCACCGCGGCCGACGCCGTCGTCACGCCGCGCACGGCCACCGTGCGCCACAGCGCGCGCTCGTCGGGACCGTGCCCACCGGCGGCGGCCTGCTCGTTGAGCGAACTGACCGCCAGCGCGGTGGCCGGCAGCGCGTCGGTCAGCATGTTGACCAGCAGCAGCTGGCGCGCGTTCAGCGGCGAGCGCCCCGTCAGCGCGCTCCCGATGATCGCGAATGCCACCTCGCCGGCGTTGCCGCCCAGCAGCACCGCCACCGCGGCCTGCACCCGCTGCCACAGCTCGCGGCCTTCGTCCAGCGCATCGAGAAGGGTGTCGACCCGCTCGTCGAGCAGCACCACGTCGGCAGCGGTGCTGGCCGATTCGCTGCCGTGCGCCACCACCGCGATCCCGACCGTGGCGGCCCGGATCGCCGCGGCGTCGTTGGCGCCGTCGCCGACCATCGCCGACACCTTGCCGGTGCGCTCCAGGGTCTGGACGATCTGCACCTTGTTCTCCGGAGACATCCGGGCGAACACCACCCGATCGGCTACCGCTTGTTCTTGGCCCTTGCGGGACAACGCATCCCACTGCGCACCACTGATCACCTGGTCGCTGTCGACCTCCAGGCCCAGCTCCCGGGCGATTGCGGTGGCGGTCAACGGGTGGTCGCCGGTGATGAGCCGCACCGGGATCTGGCGACGCTTGAGATCGGCGAGCAGCTCGGCCGCCTCGTCGCGCGGGGTGTCGGACAACCCGAGCAGACCGACGAATGTCAGTCCCTCGCGGCAGAACTCGGCGATCTCCTCGGGTTCGGGGTCCTCGCCCAGCGCGGTGAGTTGCGCGGAAGTCAGCTCCCGGCGGGCCACCGCGATCACTCGCAGGCCGTCGCCGGCCAAGGCGGCCACCGACTGCCTGACGGCTGGGCCGGCCCCGGTGCACGCCAGCACCATCTCCGGGGCGCCCTTGAGGGTCAGTTCGGTTCCCCGTATCGACGCCGAGAACGGGCGCCCGGAGCGGAACGGCAGGTGCGCGGCAAGCCCGGCCGGCGCCGACGCGCCGGCCGCGTCAGCGCCCTCCACGATGGCGGTGTCGGTGGCGTGCACCTGGCGGGTGCCGTTGGACACCGGCGCCGCGCTTGCGGCGAAGCGCAGCACGTCGTGGTCGGTAAAACCGGCTGCCGGGTGCACTTGCGACACCCGAAGCCGGTTCTTGCTCAGGGTGCCGGTCTTGTCGAAGCAGACCACGTCGACGCGGCCGAGGGCCTCCACTGAACGTGGCACCCGCACCAGCACCCCGGCCTTGGTCAACCGCCGGGCCGAAGACTGCTGGGACAGGGTGGCCACCAAAGGAAGCCCCTCGGGGATGGCCGCGACGCTGACCGCGATCCCGCTGGCCACCGCCTGACGCAACCCGGTCCGGCGGGCCATGCCCAGGCCGGTCACCAGTGCACCACCGGCCAGGCTGATCCGCCAGGCCTTACTGGTGAGCAGGCTCAGCTGATGCTGCAACCCGATCGCGGACTGGTCGCCGGCCACCAGTTCGGCCGCCCGGCGCCCGTGGGTGTCGCCGCCGGTGGCGGTCACCAGCGCCACCGCGGTCCCGGTCACCACGGTGGTCCCGGCGTAGACCATGCATTCGCGGTCGGCCAGATCGGCGCCCGGGGTGGCCTCAACCTGCTTGACCACCGTCAGCGACTCACCGGTCAACGACGACTCGTCGACCTCCAGATCGATCGCTTCGATCAGCCGCCCGTCGGCGGGCACCACCTCATGGGCATGCACCTCGATCACATCGCCGGGAAGCAGCTCCTCGGCCGGGATTTCGCAGTGACTGCCGTCGGGCAGGACCTTGCGTGCCGGCGGAATCTGTTCGTTCAGCAGCACGCTGAGCCGGCGCTCGGCGATGAGTCGCTGTGCGGCGGCCAGCATCGCGTTGCCGCCCAGCACCGAACCGACCAGGATCGCGTCGACGGGTGAACCCAGGACCGCGCTGGCCGCGGCCCCCAGTGCCAGCACCGGCGTGATCGGGTCGGAAAGCTCACTGCGCACGGCCTGGGCGAATTGCCGCAGTAAGCGCGGCGGCGCGGTTGCCTGCGCCCCGCGGCGGGCCAGATCCACCGCCGCCAGCGCAGCCGCCGCGGCCGGCGCATGGTGGGTCGTGGTCGGCTCTTCGGACTCCGGCGGCGGCAACACCGCCCGCACCTGGTCGACCGACATCGCGTGCCACTCGTGCACCGCGGCCGGTCGAGGTACCGCGGCATCCACGGCACGGCGCGCCAGCCAGTACCCCGACAGTGCGCCGGCCGCCGCGCCCGTGGTCACGGGGCCCGGCCCGCTGCCACGGACCCCGGGCAGCATCAGCAGTGAGCCCAACGCGGTAGCGCCGGTAGCGATCTCGACGCCACGGTGGCTGGCGGAGCGGGCGGCCGGCAAGGCATGCAGCACCCGCCACGCGGCAGCCAGGTCGGTCAGCAAGACATCGGCGCACCAGGGCGGGACGCCCTGTCCCAGCATGCCCAGCGCGACGTCGGCCGCGGCCAGCGCGTCGACGGCAACCGCGGACAGCACCGCGACGTCATGGCCTTCGGCCTGATAGGCGGTGACCGCGGCGGCGAGCGCCTGGTCTACCGGGACACCGTCCAGGGGCCGGATCTCGTCGAAGACCGGCCGCAGCTCTCCGAGTGCATCGGCCTCCACCGAGACCACCTCGACGTCGGCGCGGCGCGCCTCGGTCACCACCGCGGCGGCCAGCGGTAGGAGCGCGGGCTGGAACGACGCCTGCACACCGGAGCGCGGCCCGATGCGGTGCCATCCCGGTGTGAGGTCGGCGTCGGCCAGTCGAGCCTGGGCCTGCGCCCACACGGCGCGCAGTTCGTCGTCGTCGGCGCCGCGCACCTGCATCACGCGCAACGCCTCACCGCACAGCACGCGCGGATCGATGATCACGGTGTCGACGCGGTCGAGCTCACGCAGGCTGCCCGGCCGCAGCACCACCGTGCCGTGCTGATCGGCCAGACCGCGGCCCAGGGTGGCGGCGAACGATTCGCGGGCGGTGCGGGTGGCCTTCGGTGCGGTCACCGCGGCGGCCGTGCCGGCCAGATCCGGATTCCGGGTCGCGGCGCCGATCACCCCGGCGCCGACGACTTGCGCCCAGGCGCTGCGGGTCAGGTGGCGCTCCACCGGACCCGGCGGTCGTGGCGCCGGCCGCTCCGGAACGGTCACCGGCGGATGATCGGCGTGCTGGGCGAGCTCCGGCTCGTGACGGCGCCAGGCCCGTGCCTCGGCGCGTTCTTCCCCGGCGCGCATCGCCTCCACCGACAAGTCCACCGCCAGCGTGGTCGGCGCGGTGTTGAGGGTGTGCACGCCGGCGCTGGCCAGTGCCAGCAGCGCATCGGTTGCCTGCTTGCCGATGCGGTCCTCCAGCAGTCGGCGCACTCGAGGCTGGTAGTCGATGACGACGACGCCGGCTTCCAGGCCGAGCGGCAGGCCCGGCAGGCGCAGCAATCGGCCCACCGTCGCCGCGCCCAAGCCGACGATGTTGGCCCCGACAGTCAAGGCGCGCAGCGTCTCTGTCATCCCATCGCCGGGCAGGCTCACGGGGGCATGACCGTGGGATTCCGCCCGAATCCGATCCGTGCGGTACTGGCTTTCGATGTCGGCCACCACCTGGCACAGGTCGCGGACAGAGACGACGTCGGCGGCGGCTGAGTCGAGCCCGACCACCAGGCGCGACAGTGGGTGGTTCAGGCGGACCGAGATCACCCCGGGCAGTGCGCGGGCAGCGTCTAGGACGGCGGTCGCCAGCTCGTCAGCCGCGGGGCCGTCGAGGCCACGGATCTCGACCCAGGCCCGTCCCTCACCGCGGAAGCAGCGGCGGGACAGCACCGGGCCCCCGTCGCCGTTCGGCAGAACCGCGCCGGCTACCCCGGCAGCGGTCTGGACTGAGGCATCGATCAGCGCTGAGGTCAGTTGGACACCGAAATTCGCTGCGCGCAGCGGCCATGAGCGGCGGACGGCACGCAGCGGAGAGTCTAAATTCACTCGGTACCCGACTAGTGGCGGGTACGGGTGCGGGTGCTGCTGGCGCCGCTGCGTGACTGGCGTGCCGCCGTCTTCTTCGGCTGCGCGCTGCGACGCGACGACGTCGACGAGCTCGCCGACTTCACCGGCTTGGTCGCCTTCGCCGGCGGCGCCGCCTTGAGCGGCCGCACCGACGCAGCGGGGGCCTTGGCCGGCGCCTTGCTGTCATCGGACCGGCTGGTCAGTTGCTTGAGCACCAGTGCGGTGCCGCCCACCGCGACCAGCACGGGCCACTCGACCAGTCCGGTCACGCCGAGGGCACCCAGGGTCAGCGCGGCCGCGGGAGTCGAGTGGCTGCCGGTGCGCAGCCCACGCTGCACGCCGCCGGCCGCCCCTTTGACGCCGCCGATTACCCCGTTGACTGCGGCCCCGCCGATCGCTCCGGCTGCCTCAGTTGTCATGGTGACCGCGCGGTTCGCCGCTCCGGCCACCTTTCTTACCGTCCCTGCGACGGCGTTCATGGGAATTCCCTGCCCTTCAAATGAGCAAATTGGATAATCCGCCTATCTTATGCGTGATTTCGAGATCGGTCCGAAATCCACACCGAATTCATAGAACTGCGGGTGAATCAGTCCCGGCGGATCTCGACCAGCACCGGCGCGTGGTCACTCGGTGACTTGCCCTTGCGTTCCTCGCGGACGATCTCGGCGTGCGCGACGCGAGTCGCCAGCGCGGGAGAGCCCAGGATGAAGTCGATGCGCATGCCCTGCTTCTTCGGGAACCGCAGCTGGGTGTAGTCCCAGTAGGTGTAGACGCCGGGGCCGGGTGTAAAGGGCCGCACCACGTCGAGGAACTGCGCGTCGGCCATCGCCTGGAAGGCCAAGCGCTCCGGTTGCGAGACGTGCGTCGCGCCCTCGAAGAACTCCATGCTCCACACGTCGTCGTCCTGGGGAGCGATGTTCCAGTCGCCCACCAGCGCGATCGGCGCCGACGGATCGTCACGCAACCACCCTTCGGCGGTATCGCGCAGCGCCGCAAGCCAATCCAGCTTGTAGGTGTAGTGCGGGTCGTTCAGGGCGCGACCATTGGGCACATACAGGCTCCAGATCCGCACCCCGCCGCAGGTAGCGCCCAGCGCGCGCGCCTCCACGGCGGGATCGGCGTCGGCCTTGGCCCACGCCGGCTGGCCGGGAAACCCGACCTCGATGTCGTCCAGGCCGACCCGCGAGGCGATCGCCACGCCGTTCCACTGGTTCAGCCCGACATGGGCGACCTCGTAGCCCAATTCGTGAAACGGCAGCGCCGGAAACTGGGCGTCGGTGCACTTGGTCTCCTGCATGGCCAGCACGTCGACTTCGGCGCGCGCCAGCCAGTCGGTCACCCGGTCCACCCGAGAGCGGATGGAGTTGACGTTCCAGGTGGCCAGTCGCAGAGCAGTCACGCAGCCACCCTAAAGCTCGTTCGATGGCGCCGACCCGCTGGCCAGCAGCCGGGCATCGATATAGCGGCTGCGGTGCTGGCCTGTGAATCCGATCGCTTCGAAGAACTCGAATGCCCCGGCAGTGGTCGGCACCTGCGCGTAACCGCGGGTGGCACCGCGCTCGGCCCCCCAGGCCTGCAATGCGGCGCCGATCGCCCGCCCGTAGCCCTGCCGACCTCGGTCGGCGGCCACCCGAACCGCCGTCAGCCCCAGCCAGCGGGTCCCGTCCGGGCCCTCGGTGACCGCGCCACGCCCGACCGCCACCCCGGGAATCGAGGCGAAGATCACCTCGCCGTCGACCACCGCGGTCAACACCTCTACCGGCACGTCGTGACCGAACACCGCCAGCCAGTCGGTGTCGGGCTCGGCGGCCATCACCACGTCACCAGCGGACGTGCCGGCAGCGCCCAGGTCGCACACCAGGGTGCGGGTCTCGTATCGCGTCGGGACGTCCTCCGGCAGCCGCAGGAGTCGCTCGGGGACCGCCAGCGTCGGTGGCAGACCCCGCTGCGCGTACCAGTCGATGATCGCCGGGATGGCGTTCGCGTGGGCAAACATGTCGAGGGGCACAGCCGAATTGGCCGCGAGGTCGGCGCCAGGGCCCGCCCGGAGCAACCAGCCGTCCAGCCACTGATACGCACTGCCCGGCCAGGCCAGCGCGGCGGCATGCTCGACGGAACGGATCGCCGAGTTCTTCACCGGCCGGTCGGTCAGCCGGCGCACGTACAGCACGTCGGCGTGCCGGCACTCGTGCACCACCCCGTCGGCCGAGCGGACCCGCACCAGCGGTCCGGCTTGCACCAGATGCCCGATCACATCGCCCATCGGCGGCTCGGAACCCGGGGCGCGCAGGTAGCGCAGACTCACCCGGACGCCGATCTCAGGGAGTTCGGGTGGTGGGGACATAACGGTTCGTCAGTGACCGAACGGATCGGGCACGTCACCCGGCATCCAGGACAGGTCGGGCACACCCCAGCCGTTGGCCTTCACCGTCCGTTTCGCGGCGCGGGCGTTCCGGCCCACCAACATGTCCAGGTAGAGCAGCCCATCGAGGTGGCCGGTCTCGTGCTGCAGCATCCGGGCGAACAGCCCGGTGCCCTCCAACGTGACCGGGTTGCCGTCGGCATCCAACCCGGTGACCCGCGCCCACTGCGCCCGACCGGTCGGAAACGATTCGCCGGGCACCGACAGGCAGCCCTCGTCGTCCTCGTCGGGGTCGGGCATGGTCTCGGGACGTTCGGAGGTCTCCAGGACCGGGTTGACCACCACACCACGGCGCCGCGTGGTGGAGCGGCGGTCGTCGGCGCAGTCGTAGACGAAGACCCGCAGCCCCACGCCAATCTGATTGGCGGCCAAGCCGACGCCGTTAGCGGCGTCCATGGTCTCGTACATCGAGGTGATCAGCTCACCGAGGTCAGCCGGCAACGAGCCGTCAGCGGCGACGGGCACCGGGCTGGTCGGAGTGTGCAGGACGGGATCGCCCACAATGCGGATGGGTAGGACGGCCATGACCGCAAATCTTAGGTGGGCGGTTTAGCGAGGCTCGACGGAGGAGAGGCGAAGCTGGAACCGCCGGGTTGATGGCCGGTGGGCGTCAAGTGCAGCGGCCACGGCGACGCGCGGGGCGGGCTCCCGGTTCAACACAGCCTGCCGTGATTCAATATTCGCTCAGAACACTCCGCCGAAAACAACCGAACGTTTGCAGCGAGAGAACTTTCCGGAAGGGTCCAGGAATCGATATGGACGGCGCCATGGCGCAGGCGAATCGCTCAGGGGACGATTCGGAACCCGCAGACGGTCTGAGCCGTCGCGAACACGACATCCTGTCCTTCGAACGCGACTGGTGGAAATACGCCGGCGCCAAGGAAGAGGCCATCAAGGAACGCTTCGCGCTGTCTGCGACCCGGTACTACCAGGTCCTCAACGCGCTCGTCGACCGGCCAGAGGCCCTGGCGGCCGACCCGATGCTGGTCAAGCGGCTGCGCAGGCTGCGGTCCAGTCGCCAGAAGGCGCGTGCCGCGCGCCGGCTCGGTTTCGACATCACCTGATTGCCTGACACCTTGATTGCCGGGCGTTTTTAGGTCATGGCGCGCTCCTCGATACAGTGGGCGCAATGAACGACCACGTTCCTGACTCCTCTCGACTCCCGCTGCGGGCGATGGTGATGGTGCTGCTGTTCTTGGGCACCGTCTTCCTGCTGGTCGGGTTTCAAGCCCTCGGATCGTCGAGCACCGACGACGACGCCGACCACTCGACGACCGCCAAGCCCGTCACCACGACCTCGGCGCCGGCCAAACCCGAACGCCCGGCCCACAAGTCCGACGTGCGGGTCTTCAACATCTCTGAACAGGCGGGGCTGGCCGGGCACACCGCTGACCGGCTGCGCGAAGCCGGCTGGAACGTGACCGAGATCGGGAACCTCGAGCTGCCCGAGGTCACCCAGACCACCGTTTACTTCAGCGACGCCGAGGGCGAGCAGGACGCGGCTCATTCGGTGGCCCAGGTGCTGGGAGCCGCCGTCGAGCCGCGCATCCCCGACGTGGCCGAGCAACCACCGGGCGTCATCGTGGTGGTCGCGGGTTAAGCTCCTCGCATGGTCACAGGTCACCGCAGAGCTCTCACCGCCGTCTTCTTCGCCACCCCGGCCATGCTGCTGGCGGCGTGCAGTCCCAACCAGCTGCCTTCCGACGCGCCCGGTACCACGCCGGCCATTTGGACCGGGTCGGCGGCGCCGTCGGCCACCGAGTCCGAATCGGGTGGCTCGGGCGGCTCGGACAATCTCGTCGCGCACCTGACGACCCCCGACGGCGGCCAGGTCGCCACCGCGACGTTCGAGTTCAGCAAGTCCGGCGGCAAGGAGTTCGCCACCGTGACCGTGCGGACCACCAGTAGCGGGGTGCTGTCGCCCGGTTTCCACGGCCTGCACATCCACGCCGTCGGTAAGTGCGAAGCAGAGTCGGTGGCCCCCACCGGCGGCGCGCCCGGCGCCTTCCTGTCGGCCGGTGGACACTTCCAGGCGCCCGGCCACAACGAGCACCCGCAGAGTGGCGACCTGACGTCGCTGCAGGTGCGCTCCGACGGCACTGGGCTGTTGGTCACCACCACCGACTCGTTCACCAAAGCTGAACTGCTGGCCGGCGACGGGACCTCGATCATCGTCCACGCCGACGACGACAACTTCGCCAACATTCCGGCGGACCGCTACACCCAGGTCAACGGCACGCCCGGCCCGGACCAGACCACGCTGACCACCGGAGATGCCGGAAAGCGGATTGCGTGTGGTGTCATCGGCGCAGGATAGTCCGCCGAACTGGGCTTCATCGAGGTCGGAAGCCCGAATCGAGTTCGCTCGCAGCGCCCGCCCCACCATCGGCGTGGAATGGGAGCTGGCTCTTGTCGATGCCCAGACGCGTGATCTGAGCAACGAAGCCAGCGCGGTCTTGTCCGAGCTTGGCGAGAACCCGCGTGTGCACAAGGAATTGCTGCGCAACACCGTCGAGCTTGTCACGGGTATCTGCGACAACACCGGCGAGGCCATCGAGGATCTGCGTCAGACGCTGACCACGACCCGGCCGATCGTGCATGCCCGGGGCATGGAGCTGTTCGGCGCGGGTACCCACCCGTTCGCGCGGTGGTCGGCGCAGAAGCTGACCGACGCGCCGCGCTACGCCGAGCTGATCAAACGCACCCAGTGGTGGGGACGGCAGATGTTGATCTGGGGAGTGCACGTCCACGTCGGTGTCTCCTCGTCCTACAAGGTGATGCCGATCATCTCGTCGCTGCTGCAGCACTATCCGCACCTGCTGGCGTTGTCGGCGTCGTCGCCGTGGTGGGACGGCCACGACACGGGTTACGCCAGCAACCGCGCGATGATGTTTCAGCAGTTGCCCACCGCGGGGCTGCCCTTCCAATTCCAGACTTGGGAAGAGTTCGAGGGTTTCGTCTACGACCAGAAGAAGACCGGGATCATCGATCACACCAACGAGATTCGTTGGGACATCCGGCCATCACCACATCTGGGCACCATCGAAGTGCGGGTCTGTGACGGGGTGTCCAACCTGCGCGAGCTGGGCGCCCTGGTGGCGCTGACGCACTGCCTGATCGTCGATCTGGACCGACGGCTGGAAGCCGACGAATCCCTGCCCACCATGCCGCCCTGGCATGTGCAGGAGAACAAGTGGCGCGCGGCCCGCTACGGGTTGGACGCCGAGATCATCCTCGATGCCGACAGCAACGAGCGGCTGGTCACCGAGGACCTCGATGAGCTGCTCAACCGGCTGGAACCGGTCGCCGCGCGACTGCACTGCGCCGACGAGTTGGCCGCTGTCGCCGACATCTATCGCACGGGCGCGTCGTATCAGCGCCAGCGCCGGGTCGCCGAGGAACACGACGGCGATCTGCGTGCCGTGGTCGATGCACTGGTGGGCGAGCTCGATATCTCGTGATGGAACTGCCGATGTTCCCGCTGGAGTGGGTGTTGCTGCCCGGCGAGGAACTGTCGCTGCGGATCTTCGAGTTGCGCTACACGGTGTTGGTCGGCGATCTGATGCGCAGCGGCGACCCGCGTTTCGGGGTGGTGTTGATCGCGCGTGGCCGGGAGGTGGGCGGTGGTGAGCAGCGCAACGATGTCGGCGCGATGGCCAGCATCACCCAGTGCACCGAACTCGGGGCAGGCCGGTACGCGTTGCGTTGTCTGACCGGGGAGCGGATCCGGGTGCGTGAATGGCTCGCCGACGATCCCTACCCGCGGGCGATCACCGAGGTGTGGCCCGACGAGCCGTCAGAACCGGTGAGTGACAAGCAGTTCAGTGCACTCGAAGACCGCATTGTCGCGCTGCACAAGCGAATGGCCCAAGCCCAGCGACGGTGGGTGATGCCGGGGCGCAACAGCCTGCTGGGTGGCCGGCGGCTGCGCTCGCTGGATCCGGTGCAGCGGCTGTACTCGCTGGCCTGCCGGGTCCCGATGGGGGAGGCCGACCGCTACGCGGTGCTGGCAGCGCCGTCGCTGTCCGACCGCTTGGCGGCGTTGCACGAGGCGATCGAGACCGTTTCGGCGCGAGTCGAATTCGACATCCCTCGTTGACTCTGTGTCCAGGGCGGCAAAGTGCGAGTAGCTACCGCCCTGGACGCAGAGTCAATGCATCATTTCAGCATGCTGCCGGCATCGACGGTGACCGGAAGCCCAGTGATGTAACGGGATTCGTCTGAGGCCAGGAACAACACGGCGTTGCTGATGTCCACCGGCTCGACCCAGCCGATCGGCAGCGTGTGCATGAACTGCGCGACCGCCTTGAGGTCGTCGGGGCCGGGGTTCTCGAGGTCCGGTCGGAACAGTTTCATCGTCCCCTCGTTCATGAACATCGGCGTGTTCACGTTGGTGGGGTGCACCGAGTTGACCCGGATGGAATGTTGCCCGAGCTCGACGGCGAAGCTGCGCATCAGGCCGACGACGCCATGCTTGGCCGCGATGTAGTGGCCGGTGTGCGGGTAGGCCTTGAGGCCGCCTACCGAGCTGGTCAGGATGATCGAGCCGCCCTGCCCAGCCGAAAGTAGGTGTGGTACCGCGGCTTTCACCGTCTTCCACACGCCCGAGAGGTTGACGTCGATCATGTCGGTCCAGTCGGCTTCAGACGTCTTGTCCAGGGTAGCGCCGCCGTTTCCGATCCCGGCGTTGGCGACGATGATGTCCAGCCGGCCTAACTGTTCGACGCCGCTGTTCACCGCGGCCGCCAGCGCGTCGAAGTCACGTACGTCGACTTCGGCGCTGACGATGCGCCGGCCCAATCCCTTGACGAGGTCCACGGTTTGGGCCAGATCGTCGGGTGTCGACGGAGCGATGGGACTGTCGGCACTGATCGGCCCGCAGATGTCGACGGCGATGATGTCGGCGCCCTCTTGCGCAAGCCGTTCGGCGTGACTGCGGCCCTGGCCGCGTGCCGCACCGGTGATGAAGGCGACTTTGCCTTCGACTCTTCCGCTCATATCCGCACCTCCGAATAATTGGTCGATCGATCAGCAACGGTGGCAACGGTGACACCAATCAGGTGGGGTTGTCAACAGTCGTCGCGGCGGCGCGGGTTAGGAGGCGGCGGGCGGCGGTGCCAGCCGGCCCAGTTGCCGATCGATCAGTGCGCGCAGTTCATCGTGCCCTTGAGTGACGCCGACGGCGCTCTCGTTGCACAGGTTGCGCGCGGTTTGGGCGATCAGGATCGAGATCGCGATCGGGGGGTATTCCTCCAGGTCGACGCCGTTGGCGCGCAGCGCCACCGTGACGGCTGCGGTCTCGATATCGCGCACTCGCTCGGCATAGGCCTTGAGTTCGGTCCGAATGGCCTTGCGATGATTGGCCAGTGCCATGAACTCGGTATTTAGGCTGGTCATGCGGGTATCGCTATTGATCGTCCATAGTGTGCGCAGCGGATCGTCGTCGGTCAGGGCGGCGCGCATCCGGTCCAGCGCGACGTCGGCGCCGGCCCGCAGCACCTCGACGAACAGGTCATCCATGGTGGGGAAGTAGTAGTAGACCAGGGCTTGGCGCACGCCGGCCTCAGCGGCGACCCGCCGCGAGGTCGCGGCGGCATAGCCTTCGTCGCGCATCAATCGTGCCGTCGCCTCGATCAGGCGGCGTCGGGTGGCGTTGTCGGTTGATTTGGCTTTGCGCGGAGCCGCCATTCAGGCCGGCCCGGGGTTGCAATTGCTTGACCGTCCGGCGCCGCGCGTGGTAGGCATGACCCATTCTAGCAATTTGATCGATCGATCAGCGCGACGAGGTCGCGGGGCGAGCGAAGGGCGTATCGGGTGATGGTGGATCTCGCGGCGGTGGACTACTTCTCCGACCAAGCCGTCACCCAAGATCCCTACGATTACTACGAATACCTGCGTGGGTGCGGGCCGGTGTTCGCCGAGCCGCATCACGGCGTCGTTGCCGTCACCGGCTACGACGAGGTGCTCGCCGCCTTCAAAGACCATGACTCATTCTCTGCGGTGAATGCCATCGGCGGGCCGTTTCCCCCACTGCCGTTCGAGCCCGAGGGCGACGACATCACCGAACAGATCGAGGCGCACCGGCACGAATTTCCGATCTTCGAGCACGTCGTGGTGATGGATCCGCCGGCGCACACCCGGGCCCGCTCGCTGCTGAGCGGGCTGCTGACCCCTAAGCGGCTGAAGGAGAACGAGGAGTTCATCTGGAAGCTGACCGATACGCAGCTCGACGAATTCATCGGGACGGGCCGCTGCGAGTTCCTGTTCGACTACGCCAAACCCTATGCAACCCTGGCCATCACCGATCTGCTCGGGGTTCCTGAGGAGGATCGCGCCGAGTTCCGCAGCGCGCTGGGTGCTGGGCATCAGGAGGGGCAACACGTCGGCTCCCTCGACGGCACACCAGTGGGGCTCAATCCCCTGCAATACCTCGATGAAAAGTTCAGCGGCTACCTCACCGAGCGGAGGCGGGAGCCTCGTGGCGACGTTCTCAGTACCCTGGCCGCCGCGACCTACCCCGACGGTTCCACGCCGGAACTGCTGGAGGTGGTTCGCCCGGCCACCTTCCTGTTCGGTGCCGGTCAGGAGACCGTCACCAAGCTGCTGGGGGCGGCGGTGCAAACCCTGGGTGATCAACCAGAGTTCCAGCAGACGCTGCGCGACAACCCCGCACTGATCCCGGCCTTCATTGAGGAGGCGCTGCGCATCCAGAGTCCCACCAAGATTGACTTTCGGCTCGCCCGTAAGACCACCACGCTGGGCGGGGTGCCGATCAAAGCCGGCACCGTACTGATGCTGTGTCTGGGTGCGGCGAACCGGGATCCGCGCAAGTTCGCCAACCCCGACGAGTTCCGTCTGGACCGCAAGAACGTGCGTGAGCACATCGCCTTCGGTCGTGGCATCCACACCTGCGCCGGCGCTCCGCTGGCCCGGGTCGAGGGTCGCATCACGATTCACCGGATGCTGGACCGGATGCGTGACCTCAGGATCAGCGAGGCCCATCACGGGCCCGCCGGACAGCGACGCTACTCCTACGAGCCCACCTTCCTGCTGCGCGGGCTCACAGAGCTGCACATCGAATTCGACCCGGTGGGCTAGCCCTCTGCGGCCCACTCCTGCGTAACGCGCTGCTTCTGCTCCTCGATCACCTGCATCAGCCGCGATGCTTTCGCCCAGCCGTAATAGGCGCCGAAATGCAGTGCAACCTCGTCCATCTCGTCGAACGAGATGTCCCTGCTCTTCAGTGCGGCATAGACGTGGCTGAGGATCGGGTACGGCGCGTCCTGAAACGCCACACACGCCACGGTCACCAGGCGCCGCTGTTTGCGGCCCAGCCCAGGCCGCAGCCACATCTCACCGAACACGAAATTCAGAATGCCCGCACCCGAATACGGGTCGTCTCGTACCGGGGCGAAGGGCAGGCAGTTGACGTCGCGGAAGGCCTGCTCGCCGGTCTGTAGTCGCGCCTCGGGGTCATTCGGCGTGGTCAGCGGCAGCAGCGGAGCCGCAGGCGGAACCGGCTCGCCTCGGTCGCCATGGATGCGGGCCCACTGCTCGTCGACGATCATGTTGAACAGTGATGCCTTGGGCCAGCCCGAATACACGGCGAAATGCAGGACGGTCTCTCGCATCTCCTCGATCGTCACGTCGCCGTTGATCAGGGCGGCGTAGATGTGGTCACGCAACGGCTGCTCGGTGTCGGCGGCGGCGACGCATGGCAGCGCGACGAACCACCGATCCCGGCGACCCAATCCTGGCCGTTGCCAGACCTGCGCGAACACGAAATCCAGCAGGGTTGCCGCGGCGGTCGTGGTGTCGGCGGGCACCGGCAGCTTCAGCAGCTCGGCGAAGGCGTGGGCACCGCGCCCCGCCTCACCGCAGGGTGACGCCGGCATCGACTTTGAATTCCAGCCCGGTCACGTGCCGGGACTCGTCGGAGACCAAGAACAGCACCGCGTTGCTGACATCGCGCGCCTCGGTCATCACGATCGGCAAGGCGTTGCTGAAGATCGGGGCCAGATCGGGGCGGGTTTCGGCCAGCAGCCCGTGCAGCCCGTCCGGGCGCATCCCGGTCTCCACCCCGGTGGGATGCACGGTGTTGACCCGAACATTTACCGCGGCAAGCTCATTGGCCAGCGCCCGACTCATGCCGACGACACCGTGCTTGGAGGCGGTATAGGGCGTGTGCAACGGGCTGCCCTTCAGCCCGGCCACCGAGCTGATGTTGACCAGGCTGCCGCCGTGGGAAACCAGATGCGGCAGCGCCGCCGCACAGGTATTCCACGTGCCGATCAGGTTCACATCGACCACGGTGCGCCACTGCGCCGAGGTGGTGGTGTCCCAGGTCCCCGCGGTGATCACGCCGGCATTGGCGATCGAGGCGTCCAGGCCGCCCAACTGGGCGACACCCTCGTCTACTGCGGCGGCCAGGGCCGCGGCGTCACGCACGTCCACCACGCGGGTGACGGCGCGGCGGCCAAGCTGTCGCACCAAATCAGCGGTCTCGTCGAGATCGTCGATCGTGGCCAGCGGATAGTCGACCTCGGGCAGAGATGCGCAGACGTCGACCAGGATCAGGTCGGCGCCCTCCTCGGCCAGCCGCACCGCGTGACTGCGCCCCATTCCCCGTGCCGCTCCGGTGACCAACACCTTCTTGCCGATGACCCGCCCGCTCATAGCTTGTTGCAGAACCCTGCGTCGACGGGCAGCGTCACCCCGGTGACGTACTTGCCGGCGTCGGACACCAGGTAGGCGATGGCGGCGCTGATGTCCTCGGGCTCGAGCAACTGCACCGGCAGTGGATTCTGCAGGTGTGGCCCGCCGCCGGGATAGTTCTCGAGGAACTCGGTCATCGCCGGGTTGACCGCCATCATGGTGTTCACTCCGGTCGGGTGCACGCTGTTGACCCGAATACTGTGCGGGGCCAGAGCATTGGCTAGCGTGCGCATCAGGCCCACGATGCCGTGCTTGGAGGCGGCGTAGCCAAGGCCGCCGCCTTGCATGCCGCCGAATCCGATCAGCCCGGCAGTCGAGCTGGTGAACACGATCGAGCCGCCCCGATTGCCGGCGATCAGGTGCCCAATCGCGGCCTTCGCGGTGTGGAACGCGCCGACGAGATTGACGTCGAGCACCTCGGTCCACAACTGCAGATCTTCGTCGTCGGTCAGCTCGCGAAACGCCATCGTCGCGATACCCGCGTTGACGCAGACGATGTCGAGGCGGCCGAAGTGCTCCACGCCGGCATCCAGTGCTGCCTTCAGGGCCGGAAAGTCGCGGACGTCGGCAATCGAGGCGAGCATCTTGCCGCCCTGGGCTTCCACCAAGGCCACGGTCTCGTCGAGCTCTTCGGCCGAGCCCATCGGATAGCCGGTGGAAGAGATATCGGCACAGATATCGACCCCGATGATGTCGGCGCCCTCGGCGGCGAGCTGCACCGCATGGCTGCGGCCCTGCCCACGCGCAACGCCGGTGATGAACGCAACCTGCCCATTCAGTGAACCCATGCGGGCTACGGTAACCTGGTTACTCAACGGCGGCAAGGAGTTTTTAGTGGACAGTGCGGAAGACCGGATCTTGGCCATCGTGGTCGAGATCCTGGAGACCGAGGGCTATGAAGCGGTCCAGCTGCGTGAGGTGGCCCGCCGCGCCCGGATGTCACTGGCGACCATCTACAAGCGTTATGCAACCCGCGACGAACTGATCTTGGCGGCGCTGGACAGCTGGATGCAGCAGAACCGCTACTCGGGTATCGCGCCGCATGCACGCGAGCCAGGCGAATCCATCTATGCGGCGCTGATGAGCTTGTACCGCACCATCTTCGAGCCCTGGGAGCGGCATCCGGCGATGCTGACGGCCTACGTTCGGGCACGGTCGGCCCCCGGCGGTGACGCCTTGGTTCGCCGCGGCCTGGACGTGGTGGGGCCCGCAATGCGGGCGGCCATGTCCGACGTCGACGAAGCCTTCATCGCCGACCTGGACGTCATCATCTCCAACCTGGTGTACGGGTTGTCCGCGCGGTTCGCCGCCGGCGAGATCGCCATCACCGATATGCTGCCCAGCCTGGATCGAGCGCTGTACTGGCTCACCAGCGGATACGAGCAACAGAGCGGCCGCTAGCTGGTGGCGCCTCGACGTACGCTGACGCTATGGCCGACATCGAGTTCACCTCGGTCGCACCGATCATTCCCGTGCGAGACCTCGACGCTGCACTGGACCGCTACCGTCGGCTCGGCTTCACCGTCAACCACTACGGCGGCCCGGCCCGATACGGATTCGCCGATCGCGGACCGGTTTCGTTGCACCTTTCCGAGTGGGCCGAGCACGATCCGCTGCGCACCGCCGCCAGTGTGTACTTCTATGTCGACGACGCCGACGCCCTCTACGCGCAATGGTCGGCGTCGGGCGTGCCGGGGCGCTTCGTCGAACCGGTCGACACCGACTACCAGCTCAGGGAATTCGCCTATATCGACCCCGAAGGCACCTTGCATCGGGTCGGGTCGTCACTGCCGGCGAAGGTCGTCAGCGCCAGCAGGGTGATCGCGGCGCCGGCGAAGCTGATCTTCGACTTCATCGCCGACCCGGCCCGGCAGCCGCGCTGGGACGGCAACGCGAATCTGGCCGAAGCCGCACCCGGCCAACGGGTTCATGCCGTCGGGGATGTCTTCACCATGACGCTGACCATGGGAACGGTCCGGGAGAACCATGTAGTGGAGTTCGAGGAGGGACGCCGTATCGCCTGGCGCCCAGCGGCCCCCGGGTGTGACCCGCCGGGGCACCTGTGGCGGTGGGAGCTCGAGCCGCTCGGGCCGGCGCGCACTCGAGTAACCCACACCTACGATTGGTCGGAGCTGTCCGACCCGAATCGTCTCGCTCGCGCCCGGGCCACCACCGCGGGCAAGCTCGCGGCCTCATTGTCCCGGCTTGCCGCGCTCGTCGAAGTCTCCTGACCTCCGGCATTCCGAGCTCAGCGGTTGTCTGCGAACGAGCGCAGTGCGTCGACCTGTGCGGGATCCAGTGAGGGGCGGATGTTTTCGCGTGCCGTGGCGATGTCGGCCACGGTGACGTCGGCGGCGTCGATACTGCGCCGCATCGCAGTCAGGGCAGCTTCGCGCAGCAGTGCCACACAGTCCGCGGCGCTGTAACCCTCCAGATCCGCGGCCAGCACGTCGAGGTCGACGTCGTCATGCAGCGGAACGGATTTGCCGGACACCCGCAGGATCTGGCGGCGGGCATCGGCATCCGGCGGTTCGACGAATACCAGCTTCTCCAGCCGGCCCGGACGGGTCAGCGCCGGGTCGATCAGCTCGGGCCGGTTGGTGGCACCGACCACCACCACGTCGCGCAGCGGGTTGACGCCGTCAAGCTCGGTGAGCAGCGCGGCCACCACCCGGTCGGTGACCCCGGAATCGAAGCTTTGCCCACGCCGCGGTGCCAGGGCATCGATCTCGTCGAGGAACACCAGCGATGGCGCTGAATCGCGGGCGCGCTGGAACAGATCCCGCACCGCTCGTTCACTGCTGCCCACCCATTTATCCATCAGCTCCGCGCCTTTGACGGAATGCACACTGACGCGACCGGACCCCGCTAGGGCGCGCACCACGAAGGTCTTGCCGCAGCCGGGCGGGCCGTAGAGCAGCACGCCGTGCGGAGGGTCGACGCCTAGGCGGGTGAACGTGTCCGGGTGCTGCAGCGGCCACAGCACCGCTTCGGTCAGTGCCTGCTTGGTGGCGACCATGTCGCCGACGTCGTCGAGGGTGACTGATCCGACGGACACCTCTGCGGCCGCCGAGCGCGACAGCGGCCGGATCACGCTGAGCGCTCCGACCAGGTCCTGCTGGGTGAGCTTCGGGTCCTCATCGTTGTCGCTGGCCCGCGACGCCGCCCGCAGTGCCGCCTCGCGAACCAGTGCGGCGAGGTCTGCGGCCACGAAACCCGGTGTGCGTTCTGCGATCTCACCCAAGGTCAGCTCCGTGGTGGGAACCGAGATGAGTAGGGTTGCCAACAGCGCTGCCCGGGTCGCGCCGTCAGGCAGACTCAGCCGGATCTCGCGATCGCACAATTCGGGCGCCCGCAGTCGAGGATCGACATGGTCCGGAAGTGCCGACGTCGCGATGAACGCCACCCCTTCGGTGGCCACCACATTGCGCAATTCGGCGAGGATCAGCGTCGCCACCGGTTCCGACGGTTCGGGCAGCAGCGTGTCGACATCGGCGATCAGCAGCACCCCGCCGCCGTCGCACACCTGCGTCGCCGCCGACCGCACCGCGGCCAGCCGCTCATCGGCGGCCAGCGCCCCGATTTCGGGACCGTCCAGCTCGATGAGCCGGCGCCCCTCACACACCGCCCGGACCAGGGTCGTCTTACCCACCCCGGCCGGCCCCGATACCAGCACGCCGAGATTCGTCCCCGCACGCAGGGTTTTCAACAGCTGCGGTTCATCGAGCGCGAGCTTGAGCCATTCGGCGAGCTTGGCGGCCTGCGCTTCGCAGCCCTTGAGTTCGTCGATGGCGATGCGGGCCGGGACGGGCGGCTTGGCGACGGTCGTCACCGGTGCGGTGGGGGCGCTACCAAAGGTGACCAGCGAGTTGGGCTGCACACTGACCGGCCCGGCCGGATCCACACCGGTGACCGTCAACAATTCCGAGGTCCAGCTGATGCCGACGGCCGATGCCAATGCGGCGGTGGCCGCCGAGGTGGACGTGCCGGGCCCGAGGTCGCGGGGCAGCAGGGAGACCGCATCGCCGACGGTCATCACCTTGCCCAGCAACGCCTGGCGCAATGTGGTGGGCGACAACGTCTGGGAGGCCAGCGCTGACCCGCTCAGCGTCACCGAGCGGGCGCCGTAGACGGTCACCGCGGCCACGACGACCTGCGTGCCGTCGCGCAGGCCGGCGTTGGACAGTGTCACGTCGTCGAGCAGCGCCACACCGGCCGGGGCGCCCGGACTCGTCAGCCCCGCTACCGCCGACGTCGTGCGCGAACCGGTCAGCGAGACCGCATCCCACTCCCGGATGCCCAGGGCGGCAACGGCTTCGGGGTGCAGTCGTACCACGCCACGGCGGGCGTCGACGGCGGAGGTGTTGAGTCGGGCGATCAGCGTCAGGTGCCGGGAGGTGTCGACCCGGCGGTCTTCTTCGCGCTCTTGCGTGGAACCCACCCGGACATTATCGGCATAGCACCGGGCGGCCTCCCCGGTAACAGGAGGATCGTCTGCGAACGCTTGAATAGAGCCATGCGGTCCGGCGTGCTGATTTCGGCGATCTGTGCGGTCACCCTGAGTGTCCCGGCCCCGGCCGGGGCCGACGGTGTATCCCCGTTGTCCGACCTGGTGGACGCCGCCGCCCAGCGGCTGCAGGTTGCCGACGACGTGGCGGCGATCAAATGGCAGACCGGCGGCGCCATCGAGGACCCGGCTCGAGTCGGGCAGCAGTTGGCGAAGCTGGCGACCGAGGCCGCTGGGAAAAACCTCGACCCCGACTACGTGCGGCGGATCTTCGCCGACCAGATCGCCGCGACCGAGGCCGCTGAGCACTACCGGTTCGCCCAGTGGAAGCTGGACCCGGCGGCCGCCCCATCCACCGCGCCCGAACTGGCGGTCTCGCGGGCGCGCATCGACGGCTTCAACGAGGTCATGCTGGCCCAGATCGGCCAGCGCTGGGAGCTGCTGCACTCACCGGATTGCGCCGGGGAACTCGGCGAGGCAACCCGAACCGTCAGCGTTACACGCCAGCTCGACGAGTTCTACCGGCGGGCGCTGGAGACGGCGACCCGAGACTACTGCCCGCGGTAGCTCAGCGACCTGGTTTGCGCAGCCGCAGCCGGGCCATCGACTGCCCACTGGGACGTCGGATGCCGCGCCGCACGCCGGGACGGCGGTTCGGCTGCGCCCGGCGGATCGCCCGCCGCGCGGCCCGGCGCTCCTTGGGGGCGTCTTCCCACGCCTCCGGGTGTGCGGCAACCCAGCGCTGGCTGCGGACCGAGAACGGAATGGTGCACAGGTAGGCCCCGATCAGCACCAGCACCAGCACGTAGGGGAACAGGAACGCCGCCGCGGCCACCAGTGCCAGCACCGCCAGCAGCACGGCGGCCAGGTGCGGCGGTACCGAGACGGCGTGCATCTTGCGCATCGGGATTCGGCTGACCAACAGCATCGACGTGCCCACCACCCAGATACAGGTGAACCACTGCGACGTCCACCATCCGTCGCCGAACTCCAGCTTGGCGGCCAACAGGCCCATCAGTGTGATGGCACCGGCCGGGGCGGGCATGCCGACGAAGAACTCCCGGGTGTAGGCCGGCAGGGTGGCGTCGTCGAGCAGGGTGTTGAACCGGGCCAGCCGCAGCACCACGCACACCGCATACAGCAGCACCACGATCCAGCCCGCCGGCTGTGTCGACAGCAGCGTCACATAGATCACCACCGCGGGAGCCACCCCGAAGTCGACGGCGTCGGCCAGCGAATCGATCTCGGCGCCCATCCGCGACTCCGCGTCCAGGATGCGTGCCACCCGGCCGTCCAGGCCGTCGAGGATGGCGGCGGCGGCGATCAGGGCCATCGCGAGGTGCGGCTGCCCATCCAGCGCGTACTTGATCGAGGTCAGTCCGGCGCAGATCGCCAGCACCGTCATGGAACTGGGCAGAATGTGCAGGCCCACCGGGCCCCGGCTGCGGGCCTGCTGGGCAGGAGTGGTCATGACAGGTCGGCCAGGACGGTCTCGCCGGCGACCATGCGCTGGCCGACGCCGACCAGCGGCTGCGTCCCGACCGGCAGGTACACGTCGAGGCGTGAACCGAAGCGGATCAAGCCGTAGGTATCGCCGATCGCCAGATGGTCACCGGGGCGGGTTTCGCAGAGGATCCGCCGCGCCACCAGCCCGGCGACCTGCACGGCGATCACCTCGGCGCCGTCGGCGGTGCGGATCCGCACACTGTTGCGCTCGTTGTCTTCGGCGGCTTCGGCGCGGTCGGCGGAGCCGAACCGGCCGGCCCGGTGCAGCACCTCGATCACCTCACCGGCGACCGGAGCCCGCTGCACGTGCGCGTCGAACACCGACATGAAGATGCTCACCCGCGGCAACGGCGTATCGGGGAGATCCAGCTCCGGTGGTGGCGGTGCCGAGTCGACCAGGCAGACCACGCCATCGGCGGGGGCCACCACCACACCGGGACGGGTCGGTGGCACCCGGTGTGGATGCCGGAAGAACCCGGCGCAGGCGCCCGCAGCCAGCAACCCGGCGCCGCGCAGCCAAGGCTGCTTGCGGCCCAGCAGCGCCACGCCCAGCGCACTGCCGACGAACGGCAGCCCGGCGCTGTGCATCGGCGGCACCGTCGAGCGCACCAGCTCGATCAGGTGCCGAAGACCGCCGGGATCATCTGCTGCGCGGGGGCGTCTGGCCATTGGGCCATCTTAGAAGCTGGGCGGTTCAGCCGGTGAGGTCCCAGACTTCCACCTCGGTGCCCACCGGCAGCTCGGTCACCTCGTCGGCGATGTCCAGGAGGCAGTTGGCCGAAGCCAGGTAGCGCAGATGGTGCGAAGCCGGCGGCCCATAGTTGGTGACCGTCCCGGTTTCGTAGTCGAGCAGCCCGCGCCGGAACTGCCGCTTGCCGGCCGGTGAGACCAGTTTCTCGCTCAGTACCGCGGTGCGGCGCGGGCGATCCGGCTTGGCCAGACCCATGGCGCGGCGCAGCGCGGGCCGGACGAAGACCTCGAAGGACACCTGGGCGCTGACCGGGTTGCCCGGCAGCGTGATGATGGCCGCTCCGGACCCAGGCGAGCCGACGCGGCCGATGCCCTGCGGCATCCCAGGCTGCATCGCCACCTTGACGAAGTGCACGCCCTGGTCGCCGTCGCGGCCGAAGACGTCCTTGACCACCTCGTAGGCGCCCGCGCTGACTCCGCCGCTGGTGATCACCAGATCCACCGCCCCGTCCCGTACGCCGTAGCGGTCGAGGACGTCGGTGAACGCGGCAGTGTCGTCGGCGACCGTCACGGCGGCCACCACCTCTGCACCGGCGTCACGTACCGCGGCCGACAGCATCACCCCGTTGGACTCATAGATCTGGCCGGGTGCCAGCGGAGTGCCGGGTTTGATCAGTTCGGAACCGGTGGAGATCACCAGCACGCGTTGCCGGGGCCGCACCGTCAGCTCGGCCAGACCCAGCGCCGAGGCCAGGCCTGCCGCCGGCGCACTGACGGGTTGCCCCGCCCAGAGCACGGTGGCGCCCTCGGCGACATCGCCACCGGCCCGTCGGATGTGGCGGCCCTTGGCGGTGGCGGCGTTGATCTGGACCACGTCGACGCCGCCGTCGGTGGCCTCGACGGGAATCACCCCGTCGGCTCCGTACGGGATCGGTGCCCCGGTCATGATGCGGTGAGCGGTGCCCGGTGTCAGCGTGGGAATATCGGTCCGTCCGGCTGGAATGTCTTCGGTGACAGGCAAACTCACTGGCGATTCGGGTGTCGCGTTGGCGATGTCGTCGGCGAGCACGGCATAGCCGTCCATCCCGGAGTTGTCGAAGACCGGCAGCGAGATCGGTGCGATCACGTCCGCGGCCAGCACCAGTCCCTCGGCATCGGCCAGTGCGACCGTGACCGGTGGTCGGGCCTGGATCAGGTCGGTGACGGCCCGTTGGTGCTCTTCGACGGATCGCATCCCGACAGTCTGACTCAGACCGGGAAGGTGATTCCTGTCAGCTCCTGCGAGACCGCCCACAACCGCTGCTGCAATTCGACTTCGTGCGCCTGCTTGCTGGCGTCCACCAGCTTGGGATATCCGCGCTGTTCACCGATGCCGCTCGGACCGTAGTACTGCCCACCGGTCACCAATGGGTCGGTGGCGGCACGCAGCGTGGGCAACGCGCCCATCGCTGCGCTCTGCACGACCAGGGGCATCAGCAAGCGGTCGGCGGGACGCAGTAGGGGCGGCAGGTGCCGGTTCAGTTCGGTGTTGGCGGTGCCGGGGTGCGCGGCGACGGCGATGGTTGGGCGGCGTTTGGCGGCCAGTCGGCGCTGCAGTTCGTAGGTGAACATCAAGTTGGCCAGCTTGGACTGCCCATAGGCGGAGATCCGGTTGTAGCCGTGCTCCCACTGCAGGTCGTCGAAGTGGATCGCGGCCATGATCCGGTGCGCCATGCTGCTGACGGTCACCACGCGGGACCCCTTCACCCGCATCATCCGCGGCAGCAGCAGGCCGGTCAGCGCGAAGTGCCCCAGGTGGTTGACACCGAACTGCAGCTCGAAGCCGTCGTCGGTGCGCTGTTTAGGGGTGTACATGACGCCGGCGTTGTTGATCAGCAGATCGATGCGGGGATGGGCGGTGCTGATGGCCTCGGTGGCTTCGCGGACCGACGCGAGCGAGCTGAGATCGAGTTCCTGTACCTCGACGCGTGCCTGCGGGTTGGCGGTGTGGATCCGTTTCGCCGCGGCGTCACCCTTCTCAAGGTCGCGCACCGCCAGCACCACCAACGCGCCGTGCCCGGCGAGTATCTCCGCGGTGTGATAGCCGATTCCGGTGTTGGAGCCGGTGATTACCGCGACGCGGCCGGTTTGATCCGGCACGTCTTCCGCAGCCCACTTATCCCGGCTACTCATGTGACAAACGATACTCACGTGACGCATCGTGCGCCGGATGGTTTTTCGCCGGTCGTGCGGTCGACGGTGCGGCGGGGCTTGGGTCCTGACATCCTCTCCTACATGGCGCAGCACGCAGACGGGTCCCCGGCGATCAGCCTGGTCGATCCCACCAATCCGCCCAGCTCCCGAGCGCCGTTGGTCTGGGCGCTGGTCGGTGCCGTGCCCTGGTTGTTTCTGGCGCTGTTGCAGGTGGGTTGGGCGATAGCCGACGAGCGGCTGGCCTGGCTGCACGGCGCTGCTCTCGCGGTCACCGCAGTGGGGCTGCTGGTGTCGGCGGTGATCGCGCCGCTGTGGCGCTACCGGGTACACCGGTGGGACGTCAGTAACCAGGCGGTCTACACCCGCACCGGGTGGTTGGTGCAGGAGCGCCGGATCGCGCCGATCTCGCGGGTACAGACCGTCGACACCTACCGGGGCCCGGTGGACCGTCTGCTGGGGCTGGCCAATGTGCGGGTCACCACCGCCTCGTCGGCGGGCGCGGTGCACATCGTGGCGCTGGATGCCGCCGTCGCCGACCGCATCGTGGCCCAACTGACCGACATCGCGGCGCTCGGTGCCGAGGACGCCACGTGAGTACCGCGGAGCCTGGCTGGCATCGGCTCAGCCCCCGGATGCTGCTGGTGCATCCGTTGCACGAAGTGCTGCGCGAACTGCCGCTGCTGATCGCGGTGGTGGTGTTCGGTTCGGCGACCGATAACCGGCCCTGGGTGCTGGCGGTGGTGTCGGTGATTGCGGTGGTGGGTGTGACGCGCTGGTTCACCACCACCTACCGCATCGAGCCCGACCCCGAGACCGGCCGGGTCGAGCTGCGCTCGGGGCTGCTGCGCCGCAAGGTGCTCTCGGTGCCCCGCAACCGGATTCGCTCGGTGGAGACCGACGCCCGGCTGTTACATCGGATGCTGGGACTGACGGTGTTGCGAGTCAGCACGGGTCAGCATGCCGCCGCGGATAGCGCCTTCGAGCTCAACGCGGTCGAGAGCAGCGAGGTCCCTCGACTGCGCGCGACGTTGCTGTCCCACACCGGACAAACCGCAGCTGCTGCCACCGGATCGGCGCCCGCCCCAGCGACGGTGCTGGCGCGGTGGCGGCCGTCGTGGTTGCGCTACAGCCCGCTGAGCCTGTCCGGGCTGGTGATGGTCGGGGCCGCGGTTGGTGCGCTGTATCAGAGCGGAGTGTGGGCGGCGCTGGAGGATTCGCCGGTGAGCCGATCCTGGCTCGAGGCCACGGAGCAGTTCGGTGTCCAGCAGAGCCTGACGCTGATCGCTGCCCTGCTGGTGGTGGTCTCCATGCTGTTGGCGGTGCTGCGCTCGCTGGTGACTTACGGAAACCTGGTGTTGTCCCGCAGCTCTGGGGCGGGCGGTGACGTCCTGGCATTGAGCTACGGCCTGCTGCGGGTGCGCGAACATAACTACGACATGCGCCGGTTGCGCGGCGGAACGCTGCGTCGGCCGCTGCTGGTGCGGTTGTTCGGCGGCGCGCGGCTGGACGCGGCGATGACCGGGGTCAACGGGGAAGGCGAGTCGTCGATCCTGCTGCCGCCCTGCCCGCGGGCCACCGCCGAGGGAGTCTTGACCGGGTTGGTAGCCGACCCTGTGGTCGTCACCGGCCCGCTGCGCAAGCACGGTCCGGCGGCGACCCGCCGACGCTGGACTCGGGCGCTGCTGCTGCCGGTGGCCGCCGGGGCCGGGCTGGCGATCGCGACGGCGTTCGTTGAACTACCGCAGTGGTGCTGGCCGGCCTGCGCGGCGGTGACCCTGGGCGCGGCGCTGCTGGCGGTCGACCGGGCGCGCGCCCTGGGGCATCGCGTCGACGCGCACTGGCTGACGGCCCGCACCGGCAGTTGGGAGCAGCGCCGCTACTGCATTGAAACCGCGGGCATCGTCGGCTGGACCGTGCGCCAGAGCTGGTTTCAGCGTCGCGCCGGGGTGGCCACCCTGATCGCGGGCACCGCCGCGGGCGTCAAGGCGTACCGGGTGATCGACGTGCCGGCCGAGTGGGCGTGGTCGGTGGCCGCGCAGGCATCGCCCTGGGTGGCGGGCAGCGCCTGGACTCGACAGGGCTGAACCTCGGCCGCACGCTTTCGTCGACTGTGCGGTTTGCTCGGCAATATCAGCGAATCGGCAACCAAACCGCACACTCGGCGGGACGGGGGCGGAGCCAGACGGGCTACGACTCGCGATTGAGCTGCCGAATGGCGACGATCCGCGCCCGCAGCTGATCCGAGGTCGCGGCCGCCACCGGGGGGCCGCCGCAACGCCGGCGCAGCTCGTTGTGAATCCAGCCATGTGGCTTGCCGAGGCGATGGTGGGCCGCCGACACCAGCGCGTTGAGTTCATGACGCAGTTCGCGCAGCTGCCCGTGGGTGGTCACCGGCACTGGAATCCCACCGTCGTTGACCGCCTTGGACCGCCGGTCCAGCTGTTCTTCCTGCCTGCGCCGCAACAAATCCCGCATCTGGTCGGCGTCGAGCAGCCCGGGGATGCCGAGGTAGTCGGCCTCCTCCTCGCTGCCGGCCGGGGTTGCGGTGCCGAACGAGGCGCCGTCGAAGATCACCTGGTCCAGCTCGGCGTCGGCCCCCAGCGACTCGAACTTGTTCTCCATCTCGGAGGGCTCGTCGCGCCGGCGCTCGGCCTCGGCGAACTCGTCGCGTTCGGATTCCCGGTGCGGCTTGCCCAACACGTGGTTGCGCTGCTGCTCCAGTTCGCTGGCCAGACCCAGCAGCGACGGCACCGACGGCAAGAAGATGCTGGCGGTCTCGCCGGGGCGCCGGGACCGCACGAACCGGCCGATCGCCTGCGCGAAGAACAACGGGGTAGAGGCACTGGTGGCGTAGACCCCGACCGCCAGCCGCGGGACGTCAACACCCTCGGACACCATCCGCACCGCCACCAGCCACTTGCTGGTTGCCGCGGAGAACTGGGCGATCTTGTCCGACGCGCTGGGATCGTCGGAGAGCACCACGGTGGGTTCCTCGCCGGTCTGCCGTTTGAGCAGCACCGCGTAGGCGCGCGCCGCCTTCTGGTCGGTGGCGATGATCATGCCGCCGGCATCGGCCATGCCGCCCTCGCGCAGCTGGCGCAGCCGAGTGTCCGCGGCGGTGATCACCGCCGGCATCCATTCCCCGGCCGGGTCCAGCGCGGTGCGCCATGCCCGGGTGGTGTGCTCGGCGGTCAAAGGCTCGCCGAGTCGGGCCGCGTGCTCCTCCCCGGCGCTGTCGCGCCAGCGAGCCTCGCCCGAGTAGGCCATGAACACCACCGGGCGCACCACGCCGTCGGCCAGCGCGTCGGTGTAGCCGTAGCTGTCGTCGGCCACCGAGCGCAGGTGGCCGGCGCCGTCGGGTTCGTAGTTGACGAAGGGGATGGGGCTGTCGTCGCTGCGGAACGGGGTTCCGGTCAGCGCCAGCCGGCGGGTGGCGTCGTCGAATGCCTCGCGGATGCCGTCGCCCCAGCTCTTGGCGTCGCCGCCGTGGTGGATCTCGTCGAAGATCACCAGGGTTTTCGCGGCCTCGGTACGCACCCGGTGCCGGCTGGGGTGGCTGGCGACCTGCGCGTAGGTGACGACGACGCCGTGGTACTCCGAGCTGGTCTGCGAGTCGGAGTTGGAAAACCGGGGATCTAGCGCGATGCCGTGGGAGGCGGCGGCCGAGGCCCACTGCACCTTGAGGTGTTCGGTGGGCACCACGATGGTGATGCGCTCGACGGTGCGGTCGGCGAGCAGTTCGGCCACGATGCGCAGCGCGAACGTCGTCTTACCGGCGCCGGGGGTGGCCACCATCAGGAAATCTCGCGGCTTGGCGGTTAGATAGCGCACCAGAGCCCGGCGTTGCCAGCCCCGCAAAGCCCGGGTGCTGGGCGCTGCTTCAGCCCGCACCCGGTCTCCTATCTGATCGAGATGCAGTCTAGGGCAAGCCGATAGGATCGCTGGCGTGTCCACCCCGCGCGAGCCGGAATCCGTCCGTGTCGAGCGGCTTCGCGACGCGCAGGCCAAGGCCGTCGCACTGTTCGATGAGATCGAACGCCGCGGCATGGTCCGGCCCGGGGTCGGCGAGCGGCAGCTCTCCGATGAGATCCGGGATCTGGCCGCCGACATGTTCGGGGTGACGAGGCACTGGCATCGGCGGGTGGTGAGGGCAGGGGAGAACAGCCTGCTGCCGTTCCACGCCGATCCGCCCGACCGAGTCATGGCCGACGACGACATCGCCTACCTCGATCTGGGGCCGATCTTCGAGGAGTGGGAGGCCGATTTCGGCCGCACCTTCGTGCTCGGCGAAGACCCGGACAAGCTGGCGCTGCGCGACGCGCTACCTGGGGTGTGGAGCGCGGGTCGCGCCTTCTTCGAGGCACACGCCGAGATCACCGGCGCGCAGCTGTTCGACCACGTCGTCGGCCTGGCCCAGGACGCGGGCTTCGAGTTCGGCGCTCCCATCGCCGGGCACCTGCTCGGGGAGTTTCCGCACAAGAAGATCTCCGGTGACGACGCCCGGTTCTACGTCGCGCCCGGGTCCGATGAGCCGATGCGCCGAACCGACCCCACCGGCCGGGTCTGTCACTGGATCCTGGAGGTGCACCTGGTGAACCGGGCCCGCGGGTTCGGCGGCTTCTACGAGCAGCTGCTCGACGTGACGTGAGCCCCGGTCAGCTCCCCAATGACCGGACCTCTTGACCTTGCACTCTCCATAGGCGAGTGCTAAAAATGACGTTGGCACTCGCGACCAGCGAGTGCTAGGTCGGGACGGTGAGGCACAGGGCCGCACCTGCGGAGCACACCCACAGCCGTCCGTCGCGGGCACTGCACCCGGCCGACAAGACGTGCACCCCCTAACCGGAGGAATCACTTCGCAATGGCTAAGCAAATTGCGTATGACGAAGAGGCCCGTCGTGGCCTCGAGCGGGGCCTGAACGCCCTCGCCGACGCGGTCAAGGTGACGCTGGGCCCCAAGGGCCGCAACGTCGTCCTGGAGAAGAAGTGGGGCGCCCCCACGATCACCAACGATGGTGTGTCCATCGCCAAGGAGATCGAGCTGGAGGACCCGTACGAGAAGATCGGCGCCGAGCTGGTCAAAGAGGTCGCCAAGAAGACTGACGACGTCGCGGGTGACGGCACCACCACCGCCACCGTGCTGGCCCAGGCCCTGGTCAAGGAAGGCCTGCGCAACGTGGCCGCCGGCGCCAACCCGCTGGGTCTGAAGCGCGGCATCGAGAAGGCCGTCGAGAAGATCACGGAAGGTCTCCTCGCAACGGCCAAGGAGGTCGAGACCAAGGAGCAGATCGCGGCTACCGCCGGTATCTCCGCGGGCGACCAGACCATCGGTGACTTGATCGCCGAGGCCATGGACAAGGTCGGCAACGAAGGTGTCATCACCGTCGAGGAGTCGAACACCTTCGGGCTGCAGCTGGAGCTCACCGAGGGCATGCGCTTCGACAAGGGCTACATCTCGGGCTACTTCGTCACCGACGCCGAGCGTCAGGAAGCCGTCCTGGAGGACCCCTACATCCTGCTGGTCAGCTCCAAGATCTCGACCGTCAAGGACCTGCTGCCCTTGCTGGAGAAGGTCATCCAGTCCGGCAAGCCGTTGCTGATCATCGCCGAGGACGTCGAGGGCGAGGCCCTGTCGACCCTGGTCGTGAACAAGATCCGCGGCACCTTCAAGTCCGTTGCCGTCAAGGCCCCGGGCTTCGGTGACCGTCGCAAGGCGATGCTGCAGGACATGGCGATCCTCACCGGTGGCCAGGTCATCAGCGAAGAGGTCGGCCTGTCGCTGGAGAGCGCCGACGTCGCCCTGCTGGGCACCGCCCGCAAGGTCGTCATCACCAAGGATGAGACCACCATCGTCGAGGGCTCGGGTGACTCCGACGCCATCGCCGGTCGGGTGGCCCAGATCCGCGCCGAGATCGAGAACAGCGACTCCGACTACGACCGCGAGAAGCTGCAGGAGCGCCTGGCCAAGCTGGCCGGCGGCGTTGCGGTGATCAAGGCCGGGGCTGCCACCGAGGTGGAGCTCAAGGAGCGCAAGCACCGCATCGAGGACGCCGTGCGCAACGCCAAGGCCGCCGTCGAGGAGGGCATCGTCGCCGGTGGTGGCGTGGCCCTGTTGCAGGCCGCTCCGTCGCTCGACGAGCTCAAGCTCGAGGGTGACGAGGCGACCGGTGCCAACATCGTGCGTGTCGCGCTGTCGGCTCCGCTGAAGCAGATCGCCTTCAACGCGGGCCTGGAGCCCGGCGTTGTCGCCGAGAAGGTCACCAACTCCGCCTCGGGCACCGGCCTCAACGCCGCCTCTGGCGAGTACGAGGACCTGCTCAAGGCCGGCGTTGCCGACCCGGTGAAGGTGACCCGCTCGGCGCTGCAGAACGCGGCGTCCATCGCGGCACTGTTCCTGACCACCGAGGCCGTTGTCGCCGACAAGCCGGAGAAGGCGGCCGCACCCGCGGGCGACCCGACCGGTGGCATGGGCGGCATGGACTTCTAAGTCTGGTTGCACGAAAGAGCCCGGCTCCCCGCGGTGGGGGCCGGGCTTTTTCGTACCTGTGCCGGCCGTGCGCGAGGATGGGTGCATGGAGATCCTGCTGCTGGGCACCGGCAGCGCCGACGGCTGGCCGAATCCGTTCTGCCGCTGCGCGTCCTGCACCTCCTCGGCGACGCAGGTTCGCGGCCAGACCGCCGCGCTGGTCGACGATGTGCTGCTGCTGGACTGCGGCCCGGAGGCACCGCGCGCCGCGATGCGCTTGCGGCGACCGCTGGCGAACGTTCGCCACATCCTTTTCACCCACGGCCACTGGGACCATGTCGGGCCGATGGCGCTGCTCATGCGGATGTGGGCCGGGGCTAGCGAGAACCTGGATGTGGTCGGGCCGCCCAGCGCTATCGACCAGTGCCGGCACTGGGTTGGACCCGACGATCCGGTCCGATTCGTGACCGTGCGGGCCGGTGACCGGATTCGGCTCGGTGACTACGACGTGCGGGTGTTGGCCGCCGCCCACGGCGCCGACATAGGCGGTGACGCAGTGCTTTACGACCTGGCATCGGTTGGCGGCCGGATCTTGTGGGCCACCGATACCGGGCCGCTGTCCGAGGAGACACACGCCGCGGTGGCCGGGGCCGGCTACGACGCGCTGTTTCTGGAGGAGACGTTCGGGACCTACACCGAGCACGGCACCGAACACCATGACCTGCCGGCGTTTGCGGCAACAGTGGCGCGCCTGCGTGACTGTGGCGCCGTCACCGACACCACCGACGTCATCGCGGTACACCTGAGCCACCACAATCCTTCCGAGCCGGAATTGACTGCCGTACTGTCAGATTCAGGCGCCCGACCGGGGCGTGACGGTGAGGTGGTGCGAGTGGGTGCAGCAGACGGTGGTGCCACCCGCACCCTGGTGCTCGGCGGCGCGCGCTCGGGTAAGTCCGCACACGCCGAGGCGCTGCTGGCCGGAGAGCCGGCGGTGACCTATCTGGCCACCGGCGGAGTGCGCGAAGGCGATCCGGAATGGGCCGAACGGGTGCGGCTGCACCGGGCGCGGCGGCCCGACTCCTGGCGCACCATCGAGACCACCGATGTCGCCGAGGAACTGCGGTCAGCCCCCCACGCCCTGCTGCTGGACTGCCTCGGCACCTGGCTCACCGCGCGGATGGATCTGCACCAGGTATGGGACGGCGGCGACGGATTGGACGCCGTCTCGGCCGATATTGACGAGCTGGTGTCGGCCTGGCAGGCCTGCCCGGCTCCGGTGGTGGCGGTCAGCAACGAGGTGGGCAGCGGGGTAGTCCCGGCCACCGCGTCGGGACGGCTGTTCCGCGACCTGCTGGGAGTGCTCAACGCGCGGATCGCCGGCGTCTCCGAGGAGGTCGTGCTGATGGTGGCCGGGCGACCGCTCAGGCTCCCTGCGGACTGACCTTGAGGTCGACGCAATCGCTGTAACAGGGTGTCTCGCCCGGTGATTCGGGCGTGGCGACCCGGATCAACACAGCACGGGTGGGGGAGATCGTCACAGCGGCCAGCTCACCCGCATCGGACACCTGCGCCGTGCCGTCGACGATCACGGTGTAGCCGCCCGGAACCGGGGGCGGCCACATCACCGTCACCTCCGCGGTACGCGCCAGATTCGCCCGGCTGCGCCGACCACCCAGCGCTCCGATGTGCACGGTGTCGCCACGCAGCACCGGCATCACCGGCACCGGATGCGGACGATTCTCACCGTCGACGGTGATCAGGTAGGCGTAGTCGCGGCCCGCCAGCTTCTCGGTAAGTCGATCGAAATCCACGGTAGAACTCATGAATTCGACACTAAACCCGCTGGCTGTCAATCTGCCTTGAGCTGCACGCAGTCATGGGCGGTGCCGACCGCCCGCTGGGTGCCGGGTTCGAACACCGGCCGGTGCAGCAGCGCCTTGGTCGGGGTCACCAGCACCGGGCCGGCCGGATCCTCGGGAAGCTCGGCTTGGCCGTCGACGAGCAACGAGTATTCGCCGACGTCGCGGGCGGGCCAGACCAGGCTGACGGCGGTCCGGCTCGACAGGTTCGCCCGGCCGTGCGACCCCACCGGCCCGATGTTCAGCCGGGTGCCGTCGAAGCTCGGGGTGATCGCGGTGGTGCGGACCCGGTAGTCGTCGCCGACGGTTACCAAGAATGCGAACCGATAACCGCGCAGCAGCTCGGCCAGGCGCGCGAGGTCGACGGAGCGGGCCATGGTGTCCAGGATAGTGATCCGACAGGAGACACGTCCCAGTGTCGTGAGCCATGATGGCTTCATGGACTTTCGCTACCTGGGCAACTCGGGCCTGCAGATTTCGGAAATCACCTACGGCAACTGGCTCACCCATGGTTCACAGGTCGAGAACGACGTCGCCACCGCGTGCGTGCACGCCGCGCTCGATGCCGGAATCACCACCTTCGACACCGCCGACGTCTACGCGAACGGGCGCGCCGAGGAGGTGCTGGGCGCAGCGCTGAAGGGACGCCGGCGCGAATCGCTGGAGATCTTCACCAAGGTGTACTGGCCGGTCGGGCCGGCGCCGTTGGGCCGCAACGACACCGGCTTGTCCCGCAAGCACATGATGGAGGCCATCGACGGTTCGCTGCGCCGGCTGGGGACCGACTACGTCGACCTGTACCAAGCGCACCGCTATGACTCCTTCACCCCGCTGGAGGAGACCATGCAGGCCTTCGCCGACATCGTCCGGGCGGGCAAGGCGCTCTACATCGGTGTCAGCGAGTGGACCGCCGACCAGATCCGCCAAGCCCACGGAATGGCCCGCCAGATCGGCATATCGCTGATCTCCAGCCAACCGCAGTACTCCATGCTGTGGCGGATCATCGAACCCGAGGTGGTCCCGACCTGCGCCGAACTCGGCCTGAGCCAGATCGTCTGGTCGCCGATGGCCCAGGGCGTGTTGTCCGGCAAATACCTGCCGGGCCAGCCGCCGCCGGCCGGGTCGCGGGCCACCGACGAGAAGGGCGGCGCGAACTTCATCAAACGGTTCATGACCGACGATGTGTTGACCCGGGTCCAGCAGCTGGCGCCGATCGCCGCGGAGCTGGACCTGACCACGGCGCAGTTGGCGATCGCCTGGGTGCTGCAGAACGACAACGTCGCCGCCGCCCTGGTCGGGGCGTCGCGCCCGGAACAGGTGACCGAGAACGTCAAGGCCGCCGGTGTGCGGATCCCCGAGGAACTGTTGGCGCGCATCGATCAGGTGCTGGGCGACGCGGTGACCAGCGACGCCGAACTGGTCGCGCGTTCCACCCCTCCGAACCGGCTGATCTAAGGAGTCATACCCGGCACAGGAGCTGGCTGTGCAACAGCGCCAGCCAGCCGTCGGGGTGGGCAGCCCAGTCTCGCCAGGCCTGCGAAATCGCCTGCAGCTTAGCCTGATCGGCAGCACCGCTGTCGAGCAGTTGCTCGGCGATGGCCGATTGCAGGATCCGGTCGGCCCACATGCCGCCCCAGTGCTCCCGGTCGGCAGGTGTGCCGTAACAGGTCGCGCTCGTCGTCGGGGTGATGTCGGTGAACCCGGCCGCATGTGCCCAGGCCAGTAGGTGCCGGCCCGCGTCAGGCTCGCCGCCGTTGGCTCGCGCGGCGTCGCGGTAGAGCCGCAGCCAGTCGTCCAGCTCCGCCGACGCCGGATACCAGGTGAACGCCGCATAGTCGCTGTCGCGCACGGCCACCAACCCACCTGGCTTGCACACCCGGCGCATCTCGGTCAGCGCGGTCACCGGGTCGGCAACGTGCTGCAACACCTGATGAGCATGTACCACGTCAAAACTGTTGTCGGGGAACTGCAAAGCGTGCACATCGGCAACCACGAAGTCGATGTTGTGCTGCCCTCGCTCGGCTGCGAAGGCGCGCGCCAGATCCAGTGCCTCGGGCACCGGCTCGATGGCGGTCACCCGCCCCGGCGCCACGAGGGCGGCCAGATCCGCCGTGATGGTTCCGGGTCCGCAGCCGACATCGAGTAGCTGCAAGCCCGGCGCCAGCGAGCCCAGCAGATAGGGCGCGGAGTTCTCCGCCGTGCGGGTGCGGTGGGCGCGCAATACCGATTCGTGGTGGCCGTGGGTGTATTTGGGCTCTGCGGGCTCAGTCACAACTTCAGACGGTACGCCGGTGAACCTCGCGGGCCGTCAGGCCGGCGCGGGTTGGCGGCCGCGCACCAGCTTGCCGGGCCGGGCCGCGGTCGGCTTGCCGTTCTCGGCGATGATCTCGCCGGAGACGATCGTCGCGACATAACCGTCGGCGGTCTGATCCAACCGGCGTCCACCGGCCGGCAGGTCATAGGTGACCACCGGCTTGTGCAGCCGCAGGTTCTGGTGGTCGATGACGTTGAGATCGGCCTTGTAGCCCACCGCGATGCGACCCCGGTCGTCGAGTCCGGCGATCCGGGCCGGTGTGGACGTCAGTTCGCGGATCGCCGCCTCGATGCTGAGTCGTCCGGATGCGCGGTCGCGGGCCCAATGGGTCAGCACATAGGTGGGAAAGCTGGAGTCGCAGATCATCCCATAGTGCGCGCCGCCGTCTCCCAAGCCCAGCACGACGTCGTCGCGCTGCATCAGAGCACCGACGGTGTCCAGGGAATTGTTCTCGAAATTGGCCAGTGCATCGAGCAGGATCGCGTGCCCGCCGTCGTCGAGCAGCCGATCGTATACTTCCTCGACCGGGGGGACGCCGCGTTCCCTGGCCCGTGCCGCAATGCTTTTCGCTCGATCCGGTTCGTAATCGGGGTCGTCTCCGAGCGGGAAAGTCCACTCCCAGGACTGGGCCAAGTAGGCGAGCGGGTTGGTCGGGACGATCGTCGGACCGTCGGACAGAATCTGTTGCCGCACCTCCGGTTTACGCATCTCGGCGACCCGTTCCGCCAGCGGCAGGCAAGCGATCTTCTGGTAGCTCGGGTAAAGCACGAACGGGTGGATGCTCAGGTCCAGTCCGATCATCAGGCCGATCGGGCGGGGAAAGATCTGTGCGGTGATCGCGGCTCCGGATCCGTTGGCCTTCTCCACCATGGTCATCGCGTCACGCCAGAGCCGTGCGCCGGCGTTGCCGATCAGCAAGCTGAACGTGACGGGCAGTCCTGCTTCGGTAGCCGCGTCGAAAACCTGTTGCAGGACAGGCTGGTAGGTGCCTTCGGGCAGATCCGGGACGAACTGGATCAGCCCGCCCCCGCCGTCGGCCAGGCCGCGGCTGATCGCGAGGATCTCGGCATAGGAGGCGTCATAGCTGGGAATCTGGGTGCCGGTCTTGGTGCGGTGGGTCATCAACCGTGACGACGAGAACCCCAGTGCGCCAGCCTCGGCGGCCTCTTGGGCCAGCCGGCGCATCTGTGCCAGATCTGCCGGGGTAGCCGGTTCGCGGTCCACACCGCGCTGGCCCATCACGTAAACACGCAGCGGTGAATGCGGCAGGAACGCTGCGACATCGATATCGCGCGGACGCTTGGCGACGGCGTCCATGAACTGCGGAAAGGTCTCCCAGGTCCACGGCAACCCGTCGGTCATCACCACGCCGGGAATGTCTTCGACGCCGGCCATCAGATCCACCAGCACGTCGTGGTCGCCGATCCGGCACGGCGCGAAACCCACTCCGCAATTGCCCATCAGGGCCGTCGTCACGCCATGCGCCGAGGAGGGATTGAGCCGATCCGACCAGATGGACTGTCCGTCGTAGTGCGTGTGCAGGTCGACGAATCCCGGTGTGACCAGCAGGCCGGTGGCGTCGATGACGTGGCGGGAATCGTCGGATATCTCGCCGATCTCGGTGATGAGGCCGTCGCGGATCGCAACGTCGCCGACGTAGGGCTGCCCGCCCAGTCCGTCGACAATCGTGCCGTTGCGGACCACGACGTCGGGGCTCATCTCGTTAATCTACGACCCGGCGGTATCTCATGCCAGGATGTATTCCGTGATCGACCACTTGGGCATCAACTGCACGGACTACGCCAAATCGCAGGAGTTTTACGACGCGGTGCTCGGCGTCCTCGGCTACAGCCGGAAGATGGATGTCGGCGTGGCCATCGGCTACGGCAGTGGCGACTGCGCCCCCGACTTCTGGATCGCCGACGCCAACGCGGGCGATGCCTCCGGCCCCAACCGCGAGGTCCACGTCGCATTCAGCGCCGCTGACCCCGAGCAGGTGCAGGCGTTCTACGACACCGCCCTGCAACTGGGTGCCGAGTCGCTGCACGCCCCGCGGCTGTGGCCCGAGTACCACCCCGGCTATTTCGGCGCCTTTGTCCGCGATCCGGACGGCAACAACGTCGAGGCGGTCTGCCACCAGGCGTAGCGTCGGGCGGTATGACGGAGAACGACCCAAACGCCGCTCTGCAGGTGCTGCTCCGCGACGCATTCACCCGGTTGATCGAGCACGCCGACGAACTGACCGACGGGCTCACTGATGAGGTGGCCGACTATCGGCCGACGGCGCAGGCCAACAGCATCGCCTGGCTGCTCTGGCACAGCGCGCGCGTGCAGGACATTCAGATTGCCCAGGTAGCCGGCGTCGAGCAGGTGTGGACCCGGGACGGCTGGGTGGACCGGTTCGGCCTGGACCTGCCGCGCGATGACAGCGGCTATGGGCATAGCCCCGACGATGTCGCCAAGGTTCGCGCCCCGGCAGACCTGCTGGCCGGCTACTACCGCGACGTGCATCAGCTGACCCTGGGCTACCTCGACGGCGTCACCGCCGACGAGCTGGCTCGGATTGTCGACACCCATTGGGATCCGCCGGTGACGGCGGGGGTCCGGCTGGTCAGCATCATCGATGACTGCGCCCAGCATCTGGGGCAGGCCGCATACCTGCGGGGCTTAAAAAGCTAGGGCTCTCCCCAGACTTGACACGTGTCGAGGCCCGGTGCGATCCGGGTCACAGCTCGGACTAGCATGGCGCCATGACCGCCACCAACTCAGTTGCCGCCTTCACCGGCACCGGAACCGTGTTCAGCCCCGCCACCGGGGAGACTGCCGGCGAGGTCCAGTGGACCGACCCTACTGACGTCGAAAAGATCGCGGCCGGGCTGCGCGCCGCGCAGCGGGAGTGGGAGCACCGCGGCGCCAAGGGCCGGGCCAAGGCCCTGGCCCGTTTCGCCTTGTGGCTCGGCGACAACCGCGACGAGATCGAGAAGCTGCTGATCGCCGAGACCGGCAAGTCCAGCACCGACGCCGCGCAAGAGGTGCCGCTGCTGATCATGATCCTGTCGTACGTGATCAAGGTGATGGAGAAGGCGGTGGCCCCGGAGACCCGGCCGGCGCCGCTGCCGGTGATGAGCATCAAGAAGATCGCCATCCATTACCGGCCCCGGCCGGTGGTCGGCGTGATCGCGCCGTGGAACTACCCGGTGGCCAACGCGCTGATGGACGCTATCGGCGCTTTGGCGGCCGGCTGCGCGGTGCTGCT
Source organism: Mycobacterium sp. SMC-11 (assembly GCF_046250095.1). Taxonomy (NCBI): domain Bacteria; kingdom Bacillati; phylum Actinomycetota; class Actinomycetes; order Mycobacteriales; family Mycobacteriaceae; genus Mycobacterium; species Mycobacterium sp. SMC-11. The sequence goes on from NZ_CP176430.1 coordinate 477,946, forward strand.
CAAGCCGTCCGAGCAGACCCCGCTCACCGCCGAAGTGCTGCGCCAGGGCTGGCTGGCCTCCGGCGCCCCGGACGTCTTCGCGGTGGTGCAGGGTGCGCGCGAAGTGGCCGAAGCGGTGATCGACAACTCCGACTACGTGCAGTTCACCGGCTCCACCGCCACCGGGCGCAAGGTCGCCGAGCGGGCCGCCAGCCGGCTGGTGCCGGTCAGCCTCGAACTCGGTGGCAAAGACCCGATGATCGTGTGCGAGGACGCCGACATCGACCTGGCCGCGCACGCCGCGGTGTGGGGCGCGATGTTCAACGCCGGGCAGACCTGCGTATCGGTCGAGCGGGTGTACGTGCTGGAGCCTGTCTACGACGAGTTCGTCGCCGCGGTCGTCCGCGATGTCGAGGCGCTGCAGATGGGCACCGGCGAGGGCAAGCACTTCGGGGCGTTGATCAGCGACCAGCAACTCGCCATCACCGAGCGGCACGTCAAGGAGGCGGTGGCCGCCGGGGCGCGCGCACTGACCGGCGGGGAACGAGCAGGCGGTCCGGGCAGCTTCTACCCGCCCACCGTGCTGGTCGACGTCGACCACTCGATGGCCTGCATGACCGAGGAGACCTTCGGCCCGACCCTGCCGATCATGAAGGTCGCCAGCGTCGACGAGGCGATCCGACTGGCCAACGACAGCGCCTATGGGTTGAGCGCATCGGTGTTCTCTCGTGACGTTGCGCGGGCCAAAGACATTGCCCTGCAGCTGGATTGCGGAGCGGTGAACGTCAACGACGTGATCTCCAACCTGATGTGCACCACGGCGCCGATGGGTGGCTGGAAGACCTCGGGCATCGGAGCACGCTTCGGCGGTGCGGACGGCATCCGCAAGTTCTGTCGGCAGGAGACCGTTGTCGTGCCGCGCACCAACGTCGGCGCGGGCGGGAACTTCTACCACAACTCGCTGAAGACGCTGGCCCGAACCAACCGGATGCTCACCAAGCTGGCGCTGGCGCGGCCGCGCCGCACCGCGAAATAGTGCGCGTCTTCACCGCGACGCTGTTCTGGCTGCTCGCCACCGCAACCCTTGCGGTGGCGCTGCCGACGGCGTGGGCGCAGTACAACCTCATCGATGCCGACGGGTACGCGCGGTTGGCGGCCCGTGCCGCGGCTCAACCGGCCCTACAAGACGCGGTGGCGGCTGAACTCAGCGCTCAGACGGTGCAGCTGATTCGGGGGAGCGGCTTTAACATCGACCCGTCGGAGGTACGGCAGGCGGCCCGCCAATACACCGCCGGGCCGTCGTTTCCGGCGCAGTTCGTCCGGGTCAACCGGGACGGGCACGCGTGGCTGCTCAACGTCGGCGATCCCGGTCCCTGGGAGATCGACGTGATACCGATGCTGCGCGACGACGCGTTTGCATCGCTGTTGTCCGACTACCCCATTACGTTGCCGGCCTCGTTGACGGTGCCACTGACCTCGACGTCCACCGAGGTGATGCGTCCCGGTGGGTTGCACCGACTCGCGGTGTGGGGGCCGTTGCTCACCGTCGTCCTGGGCGCAATGGCCGGACTGTGCGCGATCCTGACGCTGATCTCGGCACGGCACCGCGGCAGGGCCTTGGCGAGCCTGGGCGTTTCGGCGCTGCTGGTGGGCGCGGTCGGCTGGTCGGGAGTTGAAGTGGTGCGGCGCCTCCTTGACCAAGTGCTCCGCCAGGCGACCGGCGACATTCGCCGGATCGCCGATGCCCTGGCCGATGTGGCCGAGGGCAGCCTGCACCTGTGGCTCAATCTGACCCTGGCGACCGGTGCGGTGTTGGTACTGGTCGGGGTGGGAATCGCGCTGGTCGGTGGCCTGCGCAAGTCCTGACTTTTAAGTCTGCTGCCGGGTGAACGGCGTTGTCAGCCTTGCTTGCCCAGCATCCGCCACAGGAACGAAAAGCTCAGCGCTGACTTGAACGCCGCCTGCGCGTTGTCGGCCGCGCCGCCGTGCCCGCCCTCGATGTTCTCGTAGTACCAGACCCGATGCCCGGCGTCCTGCAGTGCCGCTGTCATCTTGCGGGCATGCCCCGGATGCACCCGGTCGTCTCGGGTGGAGGTGGTGATCAGCACCGGCGGGTAGTCGGCATCGGCTGAAATGTTCTGGTACGGCGAGTACTTACTGATGAAGTCCCATTCGTCGGGGTCGTCCGGGTCGCCGTACTCGGCCACCCAGGACGCCCCGGCGAGCAGCAGATGGTAGCGGCGCATGTCCAGCAGGGGCACCTGGCACACCAGTGCGCCGAACAGGTGTGGGTAGGCGGTGAGCATGATGCCCATCAGCAGCCCGCCATTGGAACCGCCCACCGCGCCGAGCTGCTCGACACGGGTGATGCCGCGGTCTACCAGATCGGTTGCCACCGCAGCGAAATCCTCGGCCACCAGGTGCCGTCCGGCGCGCATCGCCTGGGTGTGCCAGCCCGGCCCGTACTCGCCGCCGCCCCGGATGTTGGCCAGCACGTAGGTTCCGCCCCGCTCCAGCCACAGCCGGCCCAGCACGCCGTCATAACCCGGTGTGCGCGCCACCTCGAATCCGCCGTAGCCGCCCAGCAGTGTGGCGCCGGTGGCGTTTGCCGGGCGCACCACGAAGTACGGGATCGCGGTGCCGTCTTTGGAGGTGGCGAAGTACTGGTTGACGTCGAGTCCGTCGGCATCAAAAAACGCCGGAGCGGACTTGATCTCGGTCAGTGTCCCGTCCACGGGGCCGTGCAAAAGTCGCGACGGGCGATCGAATCCGCTTGAGTCCAAGAAGATCTCGTCGCCGGTGTCGTCGGCGGCCGCGATCACGGTGTTGGTGTTGGCAGGTACCTCAGCGATGGGTTGCCGCTGCCAATCGCCGGGCCTGACCACCTCCACCCGGCTGGCCACGTCGTGCAGGGTGACCAGGATCAGTCGATCGCGGGTCCACGCGTAGTGGTGCAGTGCGGTGTGGGCGTCCGGTTCGAAGATGACGCTGCACTGCGCTGTGCCGGCAAGGAATTCGTCGTAGTCCGCGGCCAACAGCGAGCCGGCCCGATATGTCGCGGTGCCGGTGACCCAGTCGGTGCGCAGATCGATCAGGAGCCACTGCCGGTGTACCGACACCGAGGCGTCGGTAGGCGCGTCGATGCGGATCAGCTCGCCCTCGCGCAGTTCGTAGACTTCGTCGTTGAAGAAGTCGATCGCCCGCGACACCATGGTTCGTTCGAATCCCGGGGTGCGATCGCGGCCTGCGGCGACCACCACATCGGTGGCCGACCCGGTGAACACCGTCTCCGCCTGCGCCAGATCCTGGCCGCGGCGCCATCGCTTCACCATCCGGGGGTATCCGGACTCGGTCAGCGAGTCGGCGCCGAAATCGGTGCCCACCAAGACGGTGTCGTCATCCTCCCAGCCGATCCGGGTCTTGGCCTCGGGCAGCTCGAAGCCGTGGCCGTCGGGTCCGACGAATTCCCGTGTAGCCATGTCGAATTCACGCACCACCACGGCGTCGGATCCGCCGCGGGACAGCGATATCAGGGCCCGGGTGTGGTGGGGTTCGATCACATTGGCGCCGCCCCAGACCCAGTTCTCGTCGTCGGTGCGGGCCAGCTCATCGAGATCGATGACCACGTCCCATTCCGGGTTGTCGGTGCGGTAGCTGTCCAAGGTGGTGCGTCGCCACAAGCCGCGCGGGTTGGTGGCATCACGCCAGAAGTTGTAGAGGTATTCGCCACGACGTCGCACGTAGGGGATACGGGCGTCGGTGTCGAGAACCTCGCGCGCGGTGGCGCGCATCGCTTCGAAGTCGTCGCCGGCGAACTCATCGACGGTCGGATCGTTGTGGGCGCGCACCCAGTCCAGTGCCTGCTCGCCGGTAACGTCCTCCAGCCACAGGTACGGGTCGTCAAAGTCGCGGGCAGGATGCGCAGGCATGGAAGTCATTGTGACCACGACGGTAGTGTGAGGTGAGTAACACCCACGGCTAAGGAGCAGCATCGATGACCGTTTTCGCACGTCCGGGTTGCGCAGGCGCGCTGATGAGCTACGAGTCCCGCTACGGGAACTTCATCGGGGGGCAGTGGGTGGCACCGGTCGGCGGTGAGTACTTCGAGAACACCACACCGGTCACCGGTCAGCCGTTCTGCGAGATCCCCCGCTCCACGGCGGCCGACATCGACCTGGCGCTCGACGCCGCGCACGCCGCCGCCCCGGCGTGGGGCAAGGCGTCCCCGGCGCAGCGGGCGGATGTCCTCACCAAGATCGCCGACCGGATCGACCAACACCGCGAGCAGCTGGCGGTCGCCGAGGTGTGGGACAACGGCAAGCCGGTCCGCGAGACGCTGACCGCCGACATCCCGCTGGCCGCGGATCACTTCCGCTACTTCGCCGCGGCGATCCGCACCCAGGAGGGTGCGCTGAGCCAACTCGACAACGACACCGTCGCTTACCACTTCCACGAGCCGCTGGGCGTCGTCGGACAGATCATCCCGTGGAACTTCCCGCTGTTGATGGCCGCTTGGAAGCTGGCGCCGGCCCTGGCTGCCGGCAACGCGGTGGTGCTCAAGCCTGCCGAGCAGACCCCCGCCTCGATCCTGTTCCTGATGAGCCTGATCGGCGACCTGCTGCCGGCGGGAGTCGTCAACGTGGTCAACGGATTCGGTGTCGAGGCGGGCAAGCCGCTGGCGACCAGCAACCGGATCGCCAAGATCGGCTTCACCGGCGAGACCACCACCGGCCGGCTGATCATGCAGTACGCCAGCCAGAACATCATCCCGGTCACCCTGGAGCTGGGCGGCAAGAGTCCCAACATCTTCTTCTCCGACGTACTGGCGGCCAACGACGACTTCCAGGACAAGGCTTTGGAGGGATTCGCGGGCTTCGCCCTCAACCAGGGCGAGGTGTGCACCTGCCCGTCGCGGTCGCTGGTCCAGGCGCCTATCTACGACGAGTTCCTGGAGCTGGCCGCGATCCGCACCAAGGCGATCCGCCAGGGCGACCCGCTCGACATCACCACGATGATCGGGGCGCAGGCCTCCAATGACCAGCTGGAGAAGATCCTGTCCTACATCGCGATCGGCAAGGAGGAGGGCGCCACCACCGTCACCGGCGGCGAACGCGCCGAGCTGGGCGGTGAGCTGTCCGGCGGCTACTACGTGCAGCCGACGATCTTCGCCGGCCACAACAAGATGCGCGTCTTCCAAGAGGAGATTTTCGGCCCGGTGGTGTCGGTGACGTCGTTCACCGACTACGACGACGCCATCGCCATCGCCAACGACACCATCTACGGGCTGGCCGCCGGGGTGTGGAGCCGCGACGGCAACACCGCCTACCGGGCCGGCCGCGACATCCAGGCCGGGCGGGTGTGGGTCAACTGCTACCACGCCTATCCCGCGCACGCGGCGTTCGGCGGCTACAAGCAGTCCGGCATCGGCCGGGAGAACCACAAGATGGTCCTCGACCACTACCAGCAGACCAAGAACCTGCTGGTGTCCTACTCCCAGTCGGCGCAGGGGCTTTTTTGATGGGCCCGTACTGATGGAGGCACCGGCCTGATGGGCGCACCGGACCGGGTGCTGATCACCGACGCGGCCGCCGAACTGGTGGCGCGGCTGGTGGCGCGCCACGGTCCGGTGATGTTCCACCAGTCCGGCGGCTGCTGCGACGGGTCGGCACCGATGTGCTACCCCGACGGTGACTTCATCATCGGTGACCACGACGTGCTGCTGGGCGTCCTGGACCTGGAAAACGGGGGAGTCGGCATCGAAGTGCCGGTCTGGATCTCCGGTCCACAGTTCGCTGCCTGGAAGCACACCCAGCTGATCATCGACGCCGTCCCGGGCCGCGGGGCCGGGTTCAGCCTGGAGGCACCCGAGGGCATCCGGTTCCTGACGCGCAGCCGGGCCTTCACCGACGACGAGAACACGCTGTTGGAAACAATCCCGGTGATCACCGGGTCGTTACCGCGCTGACCGGCGCGATCGCCGTAAAATCTGGTGGTGTGATTCCGCTGCCACGCCCCTGGTTGTTGAGCAGCGCCATGCTGGTCGGGGTAGCGGTCGGCGTCTTGGCTGGGATCGGCTTGAGCCTGGTCATCACCGCTCCGCTGCGCCCGGACGTCGCGATCACGCTGGTGCTCGGCGCGCCCAGCATCGCGGGCCTGGTGCTGGTGTTCGTCTCCTCGCGCCGGTGGGTAACCGCCCTGGGTGCGTTTCTGCTCGCGATGGCGGTCGGGTGGTTCGGCGCACTGGCCGCGATTCAGGCGGTGTCGGGTGCCTGAGACCACCGACACCGGTTCGCTGCCCATGACCGAGCCGCATATGGCGCCGATCTTCGACACCGGGCCGCACCCGGTCCCGCTGCCCGGGCCGGCCGAGACGCTGGACGAACCCAACGCCGGTGACGAGCCGATTCCGTGGCCCGACCCGGACAGCCCCGCGCCGGCATCCGCGCTGCCGCCGGCAAAACCACCCAAACCGGTGGTCCTCACCGGCCAATACCAATTTCTGAAGTGGTGGCAGCTGGCCCTGATGCTGTTAGCGGTGTGGATTCCGGCTGCCGGGATCGGCCTGGGACTGTTCTCCTGGTGGTACGGCCTGGCCGACAAGACGCCGGCCGTCTTCGTGACGCTGATCTTTGCCGTGGTGTGTGTGGTCGCCGGGCTGATTGTGGCGATGGTGGGGGAGAAACCGCTGGTGTCTGCGGTGGCAATCGCGTTGATGTCGGCGGTGTTCGCCGCCGCGGTCGCCGCGGCGCCGCTCTACGGGCATTACTACTGCCAGCATGTGAGTCGCTGCGTCGCCGGAATCATCCCGTACTGAGCCACCGCGACGCTGGCCCGTTAGGGTGGGGCACGTGACCCACTTTGACGTCGTCGTTCTCGGAGCTGGTCCCGGCGGATATGTAGCGGCCATTCGCGCCGCCCAGCTGGGCTTGAACACCGCCATCATCGAGCCGAAGTACTGGGGCGGGGTCTGCCTCAACGTCGGCTGCATTCCCTCGAAGGCGCTGCTGCGCAATGCCGAGCTGGCGCATATCTTCTCGCGGGAGGCCGCCACGTTCGGGATCAGCGGCACCGCCACCTTCGACTACGGTGCCGCGTTCGACCGCAGCCGCAAGGTCGCGGAGGGCCGGGTGGCCGGCGTGCACTTCCTGATGAAGAAGAACAAGATCACCGAGATCCACGGCTACGGCACGTTCACCGATCCGAACACGCTGTCGGTGGCGCTCAATGACGGTGGTACCGAGACGGTTACGTTCGCCAACGCGATCATTGCCACCGGGTCGAGCACCCGCCTGGTGCCCGGTACCTCGCTGTCGGACAACGTGGTCACCTACGAGCAACTGATCCTGAGCCGGGAGCTGCCCAGCTCGATCATCATCGCCGGCGCCGGGGCGATCGGCATGGAGTTCTCCTACGTGCTGGCCAACTACGGCGTGGACGTCACCGTGGTGGAATTCCTGCCGCGCGCGCTGCCCAACGAGGACGCCGATGTGTCCAAGGAGATCGAGAAGCAGTTCAAGAAGCTGGGCGTCAAGATCCGCACCGGAACCAAGGTCGAGTCCATCACCGATGACGGATCCACGGTGTCGGTGGTGGTCAGCAAGGACGGTCAGACCGAAACGCTGCAAGCCGACAAGGTGTTGCAGGCCATCGGATTTGCCCCCAACGTCGACGGCTATGGGCTGGAGGCGGCGGGTGTCGCGCTGACCGAGCGCCGCGCCATCGGTGTCGGCGAGTACCTGCAGACCTCGGTGCCGCACATCTATGCCATCGGCGACGTCACCGGACTGCTGCAGTTGGCGCACGTCGCCGAGGCGCAGGGCGTGGTGGCCGCCGAGACCATCGGCGGCGCCGAAACCATGTCGCTGGGTGACTACCGGATGATGCCGCGGGCCACCTTCTGCCAGCCGCAGGTGGCCAGCTTCGGGCTCACCGAGGAGCAGGCCAAGGCCGAGGGCTACGACGTCAAGGTGGTGAAGTTCCCGTTCACCGCCAACGGCAAGGCGCACGGCGTCGGCGACCCGAGCGGGTTCGTGAAGTTGATCGCCGACGCCCGCTACGGCGAGCTGATCGGCGGGCACCTGGTGGGCCACGATGTGTCGGAGTTGCTGCCGGAGCTGACCCTGGCGCAGAAGTGGGATCTGACGGCGGGCGAGCTGGCCCGAAATGTGCACACCCACCCGACCATGTCCGAGGCGCTGCAGGAATGCTTCCACGGCCTGACCGGCCACATGATCAACTTCTGACGGCGGCACGGCGGGCCCGGGGCTGGTTGGCCAGGGGCGTTACCCGTAGCTGACGAAGGACACGACGTTGCCGTCGGGGTCGCAGACATGAAAGTCTGTGCCGCCCCAGGGTTTTTGAGTCGGGTCCTGGGTGATAGTCGCACCGCGTCCGGTGAATTCCTCAGACAGCGACTGCACGTCTGGCACTTCGATCGTGGCCAGAATCAAAGAAGTTTCAGAAGCGGCCAGCTGGGCGAAGTTTGGCTGAGCGACGAAGCGAAGATGCAGGCAGACATCGTCGCGCGACACCGCTCCGTAGAAGGGTGGTGATCCATGGAGGAAGTCGATCTCAAAGCCGAGCTTGGCCTGAAAGTACTCGGCACTGTTTGTGACGTCTCGAACGAACAAGATCGGGACGACGGACTGCAGGTGAGTCTTCTTCTCCATGAACCCTCTCGATTCTGTCCGCTGACGGTGACGGTCTAGGGTTCCGCGGCTATTGCATCAGCGCGAACACAACCAGCCCGGTGACCATTCCGGCCACATTCGCACAGGCGTTGACCGCGTCGTTGCCCATCCACCGCCAGCCGGTGGAAGGCTGCGTCGGCGCGCCGCAGTGCAGGTCGTCTTCCACCGTGGCGCCGCACGTCGCGCAGACGAAGCGGGCCTGCACGGTGGCGCCGATCAGGGTGTCGACCAGGGAGCCGACGACGCCGGCCGCCAGACCCACCGGCACCATGGCGAGCCCGCCGAACAGGGCGCCGAACGCGCCGACGGCCAGCGCCCCCAGCACCGTCGCGCCCGAACCCAGCGGGGATATCGCTCCCGAAGTGCCCTTGGGCACCCGGGCCCAGGTACGCAGCGACAGCGGCTCACGGGAGGAGAACCGGCCGATCTCCGAGGCCCAGGAATCGGCGATGCCGGCCGCGATCCCGCCGATCGACACGGCGTACCACAGCGGGCTTCCGGTGAACGCATAGCCGATCACCGGAACCAGCACCGGCAGGCCGGCATTCACCGCGACCTGGCTCATGGTGCGCATGCCCCCGGTCCGGACCGGGCGGCGATACGCGGTGAGCAGGCTGGTCAGCGAGAAGAACAACGCGGCAGGGATGATCCACGCCCACCCGCCGAGGCCGACGGCCACTCCCGCGATCAGGCCGCCACTGAGTGCCCCAGGTAGATCCAGCCAGCGCATCCGCAGCATGAACGGCACGATGGCGCAGCCGAATACCACCGCGGCCAGCCACCGCAGCGCGTCGTCGGTCGACAGCTCCCGCGCCACGTGCAGCAGCAGCGCCACCCACGGCGTGATCAGCAGGTTGTCCGCCGCGGGCAGCACCAGAAGTTCCACAGCGGCGGTGGTCATCGCGACGAACAGCGAAACCGACACCGCCATAAACGTATTCAGTTCAAGACCGACCCGGCAGAACACCCACGAGACGGCGAACGCGATGGCCACGAAGGCCACCGAGCCCTCCAGTGAGCGCACCCCGCCACCGGCTTCGACCCGGTGCCTGCCGTAGCGGTCCCCGATCAGCGCCGCACCGGCGTCGGCCAGCCCCAGCACCACCACGCCGGCTGCGATGGCAACCCGATCCGGCCAGAACGCTAGTACCGCGATCAACGCCCCGGCGGCGAAGCCCACCAGTCCGTAGTCGCGCGACCGGGTGCCGTCGAAGACACCGGGCACCGGGATCAGTCCGCGCTCCACGATGACCGTCAAGGCCACCGTCGCCGCCGCCAGCACGCCGGCCACCACCACGCCGTGCGATAACTGGAAGGCCGCCAGGGCGGCGAACAACCCGCACAGCGCGTGTGGGATCTTGCGGGTGACCAACGGGCTGGCCCCCCGTCGTGCCAGTGCGCGCCCGACCACGATCAGGACCGCTGCGATCAGCAGCACCCCGCCCCCGGCGACGGCCAGGTCGTGGCTCACGGTCGCTGTCACGCAGGACTACTCATCGAAGTCCAGCGGCACCCGTAGTGCGCTCAAGGTGGCGGCCAGTGCGTCGTATTGGCTGGTCAACATGACGAATTCGATCAGCCGGGGACGATCTAGATGTTCGGCCAGCTGCGCCCAGGTGGCATCCGAGAGCGTGCGGGTCTGAACCAGTTCGTCGACGCCGGTCAGCAAGACCCGCTGCCGGTCGGTGAGCCCGTCGGCGTCGGGGCCTTCGAAGATCAGTGTCTGGGTGGCGTCGTCGATACCGACCGCCCGGGCCATCCGGCGATGGTGTTGCAGTTCGTACTGGCTGTCGCGCAGGTGCCCCACCCGCAGGATTACCAACTCGGTGTCGCGGTTGGAGAGCTTGCCGCCGCGCATGAGCACCCCACCGAACGGCAGCCAGGACCACATCAGCCGCCGGTGCTGGCCGAGGGTGGTGAACAGGTGCGCCCGGGGCACGTGCTGGCGCAGGGCGACGACTTTGCAGACCAGCCAGTTCGTGACGCCGAGGTCGCGCAGGCCGGGAGAATCGGGGATACGAACAGTCACCGCTGTTGCTTTACCAGATACGGCGAGACGGTGCTGCGATGTTCGTTGAGATCCAGGTCACGGCCCAACGCGGGGAAGGCTCGCTGCGGGCAGTTGTCGTGGTCGCAGACTCGGCAGCCCACCCCGATCGGGGTGGCCGGGACGTCGTGGCCGGACGCCAGATCCAGGCCTTCGGAGTAGACCAGCCGGTGGGCGTGGCGCAGTTCGCAACCGAGCCCGATCGCGAAGGTCTTGTCCGGCTGGCCCCAGCGGGAGGCGCGGCGTTCGACGGTGCGCGCCACCCACATGTACTTGCGGCCGTCGGGCATCTCGGCGATCTGCACCAGGATCTTTCCCGGGTTGCCGAACGACTCGTAGACGTTCCACAGCGGACAGGTACCGCCGCTGGAGGAGAAATGAAAGCCGGTGGCTGACTGTCGTTTCGACATGTTGCCGGCCCGATCGACCCGGACGAAGGAGAACGGCACGCCCCGCATCGAGGGCCGCTGAAGGGTGGACAGCCGGTGAGCGATGGTCTCGTAGCTGACTCGGTAGAACGCCGACAGCCGTTCGATGTCATAGCGGAACGTCTCGGCGCTGTCGTGGAACTGACCGTAGGGCAACACGATCGCCGCCGCGAAGTAGTTGGCCAGCCCGAGCCGGGCCAGCGTGCGGGAATCCTTCGAGGTGAACTTTCCCTCTTCCACCATGGCCGAGATCTGATCGTCGAACTCCAAGTAGGCCAGTTCGGCGGCCATCTTGAACACACGCTGCCCCCAGGACAGGTGGTTGGAGATGTCCAGCGTGCGGGTTTCCGCGTCGTAGCGGTGTAGCACCGTTTCGCCTAGGTCAATGCGCCGGTTGATGTGCACCCCGTGCACCTCGGTGAGCCGATTGGCCAGCTCGACGGCCAATTCGCCCTGGTGCCTGCGCATTCGGGTGGCCAGATCTTCTGCGGCGGTGTCGAGTTCGTGCAGGTAGTTCTGGCGTTGATAGAAGTAGTCCCGGACCTCTTCGTGGGGCATGGTGATCGCGCCGGTGCCGCTGCCGTCGGAGAAGCGCTCCTCGGTGGCCGCGGCGAGTTGGGCCGTGGTGATGCGGTAGCGGCGGTGCAGGTTGACCATCGCGTGGGCCAATTTCGGGTGGGCGCTGACCATTTCGGCGACCTCGGCCAGGTCCACGTCGATGTCGAGGTCGCGGTCCATGGCGACCTCGCGCAGCTCGGCGACCAGCCGGGTGTCGTCCTGGGAGGCGAAGAAGCTGGCGTCCACACCGAAGACCTCGGCGATTCGCAGCAGAACCGCGACGGTCAGCGGACGAACGTCATGCTCGATCTGGTTGAGGTAGCTCGGTGAGATCTCGAGCATCTGGGCCAACGCAGCCTGGCTGAACCCGCGTTCGCTACGTAGCTGGCGCACCCGGGCGCCGACATACGTCTTGGCCACCTCATCGAGCCTACCTGCTGCGAAGGCGGCATTCGCATTGTTGGCATGGCATGATCCGCTCAGGGAAAGACCACGGGAGCAGCGATGCAGCAGATGCAGGAGCCGGTCGGCCTGGCCAAGGTCTTGATGCCGGTGCCGGACCCACATCCCGACGTGTTCGACCGGCAGTGGCCGCTGCGGGTCGCCGATATCGACCGCCTGGGCCGCCTGCGGATGGATGCGGCCGCTCGCCACATCCAGGACATCGGCCAGGACCAGTTGCGCGAGGGCGGCTATCAGGAGACCCACCCGCTGTGGATCGTCCGGCGCACCATGATGGACCTGATCCGTCCGATCGAATTCCAGGACATGCTGCGGATGCGGCGTTGGTGTTCGGGCACCTCCAACCGCTGGTGTGAGATGCGGGTTCGCATCGATGGCCGCAAGGGCGGGCTGGTCGAATCCGAAGCGTTCTGGATCAACATCAACCGCGAGACGCAGGGGCCGGCGCGGATGTCCGAGGACTTCCTGGCCGGGCTCAAGCGCACCACCACCGTTGATCGGCTGCGCTGGAAGGCTTATCTGAAGGCCGGTGGTCGTGAGGATGCGGACGAGATCCACGAATACCCGATCCGGTTCACCGACATCGATCTGTTCGACCACATGAACAACTCGGTGTACTGGAGCGTGGTCGAGGACTACCTGTCGGGTTACCCGGAGCTGCTCGACGCGCCGCTGCGGGTCACGCTGGAACACGACGCTGCGGTCGCACTGGGCGACAAACTAGAGATCGTCTCCCACGTCCACCCGGCTGGATCGACCGATCAGTTCGGGCCTGCACTGGTCGATCGCACTGTTAGAACGCTCACATACCTGGTGGGCGAAGAGGTCAAAGCCCTCGCCGCAATCTTCCCGCTGTAACACGTTCTAGTCAGTACGGGCGTACTGCTAAAACCTGCGCTGACCAGTGTGGATATGTTACCGGCCGGTAGCTTTTGGGTCGATTTCGCGACGGGGTTTCCCTACGGTTCTTCGCAAACTTTGCAAATTGTTCGCGATGCATGGCTGAAGTTGGCAACGGAAACGGCTGGACCTGGGGAGATGTCCTGTGTCAAGGTCGCATTAACACACCAGTGAATCGATCGGGGTGTTAGCAAAGCCGGGAAGCAATTCTCGGGTCCGGCGACCCCGGCCGATCGAGAACGCAAAGGAGCGCATCCTATGTCGACCGTTGGCACGCCGAAGAGCCCCGAGCAGATCCAGCACGACTGGGACCACAACCCGCGTTGGAAGGGTGTCACCCGCACCTACTCCGCCGAGGATGTCGTCGCGCTCCAGGGCCACGTCGTCGAGGAGCACACCCTGGCCCGCCGCGGCGCCGAGGTGCTGTGGGAGCAGCTGCACGACCTGGACTACATCAACGCCCTGGGCGCGCTGACCGGCAACATGGCCGTCCAGCAGGTTCGGGCCGGCCTGAAGGCCATCTACCTGTCCGGGTGGCAGGTCGCCGGTGACGCCAACCTGTCCGGCCACACCTACCCCGACCAGAGCCTCTACCCGGCCAACTCGGTGCCGCAGGTGGTGCGCCGGATCAACAACGCGCTGCTGCGCGCCGACGAGATCGCCAAGGTCGAGGGCGACACCTCGGTGGACAACTGGCTGGCCCCGATCGTGGCCGACGGCGAGGCCGGCTTCGGTGGCGCGCTCAACGTCTACGAGCTGCAGAAGGCGATGATCGCCGCCGGTGTCGCGGGTTCGCACTGGGAGGACCAGCTGGCCTCGGAGAAGAAGTGTGGCCACCTGGGTGGCAAGGTGCTGATCCCCACCCAGCAGCACATCCGCACCCTGACCTCGGCGCGTCTGGCCGCTGACGTCGCCGACGTGCCGACCGTGGTGATCGCCCGGACCGACGCCGAGGCCGCCACCCTGATCACCTCCGATGTCGACGAGCGCGACCGGCCGTTCATCACCGGTGAGCGGACCGCGGAGGGCTTCTACTACACCAAGAACGGTCTGGAGCCGTGCATCGCGCGGGCCAAGGCCTACGCGCCCTACGCCGACCTGATCTGGATGGAGACCGGTACCCCGGACCTGGAGCTGGCCAAGAAGTTCGCCGAGGGCGTCAAGGCTGAGTTCCCGGACCAGATGCTGGCCTACAACTGCTCGCCGTCGTTCAACTGGAAGCAGCACCTGGACGACGCGACCATCGCGAAGTTCCAGAACGAGCTGGGCGCCATGGGCTTCAAGTTCCAGTTCATCACGCTGGCCGGCTTCCACGCCCTGAACTACTCGATGTTCGACCTGGCCCACGGCTACGCCCGCAAGCAGATGAGCGCCTACGTCGAGCTGCAGGAGCGTGAGTTCGCCGCCGAGGAGCGGGGCTACACCGCCACCAAGCACCAGCGCGAGGTCGGTGCCGGCTACTTCGACCGGATCGCCACCACCGTCGACCCGACCTCATCGACCACGGCGCTGGCCGGCTCGACCGAAGAGGGCCAGTTCCACTGAGCCGAGTGGCGCCAGCCACGAGGCGAGGTGGAACCGAAGGCGTGAGCCACTAGGCCACTGACTTGCCGCGAGCGTGCGTAGTTGGACGCCCCGACACGGAGTGTCGACGTACAGACACGCACGCTCGCGCAAGGAAGAGATTTCCCGGGGTGGAAGTCGGATTGCACCGCGGGGGAGTTGACAGCGCAGGCCCCGCCCAGCCAGCCTGGGCGGGGCCTGTTGCTGGGCGTTGACTGAAAGGGAGACCGTGTCGATCCAACGAGTAGGTGTTATCGGAGCCGGGCAGATGGGCGCCGGAATCGCCGAGGTGTCGGCGCGTGCCGGCGTCGAGGTGAAGATCTTCGAGACCACCGACGCACTGGTCACGGCGGGCCGTAACCGGATCGTCAAGTCGCTCGAGCGCGGCGTGAGCGCCGGCAAGATCACCGAGCGCGAGCGCGACGACGCCGTCGGCAACCTGTCCTTCACCACCGACCTCGGCGAGCTGGCGGACCGCCAGCTGGTCATCGAGGCCGTCATCGAAGACGACACGGTCAAGTCGAAGATCTTCGCCGAGCTGGACCGGGTGATCACCGACCCGGACGCCGTGCTCGCGTCGAACACCTCGTCCATCCCGATCATGAAGATCGCCGCTGCCACGCAGAACCCGCAGCGGGTGTTGGGCCTGCACTTCTTCAACCCGGTCCCGGTGCTGCCGCTGGTCGAGCTGGTCAGCACGCTGGTCACCGACCCCGCCGCCGCCGACCGCACCGAGCAGTTCGCCAGCGCGGTGCTGGGCAAGCAGGTAGTGCGCTGCTCGGACCGTTCCGGCTTCGTGGTGAACGCCCTGCTGGTGCCCTACCTGCTGTCGGCGGTTCGCATGCTCGAG
This sequence comes from Mycobacterium sp. SMC-11, assembly GCF_046250095.1. NCBI lineage: Bacteria > Bacillati > Actinomycetota > Actinomycetes > Mycobacteriales > Mycobacteriaceae > Mycobacterium > Mycobacterium sp. SMC-11. Next base: position 493,423 of record NZ_CP176430.1, read on the forward strand.
TCCGGATTCGCCACCGTCGAGGACATCGACAAGGCGATCGTCGCCGGCCTGTCGCACCCGATGGGCCCGCTGCGGCTGTCCGACCTGGTGGGCCTGGACACGCTGAAGCTGATCGCGGACAAGATGTACGAAGAGTTCAAGGAGCCGCTCTACGCCGCGCCGCCGCTGCTGCTGCGCATGGTCGAGGCCGGCCAGTTGGGCAAGAAGTCCGGTCGGGGCTTCTACACCTACTGATCCGCTAGTGCGTGGGGCTCACGCCGAACGCGAACCAGCACGGTTTGCCCTCCACGGGTGAGTCGAACGGCGACGCGGTGCGGGTCAAGTCGCCCGGCGCCACGGCAGCACGGGCGACGGGTGCGGGTCGGCATTGAACTTCTCCCGTGACCCGCCCACCTCGACGATGCCGTACAACGCGCTCCAAGCGAACATGGTCAGGTAATCGATCAACTCGTCAGCGGTCATCCGCGGGCCTAGCAGCCAGGAGTGGGTGGCCAGCTGCACAGCGCCGACGATCATGTAGGACCACGGCTCGACACCGCTGGTGTCCATCCTGGCCTGGTTCATCCGGATCCGCAGCATCACTGCGAGCATCCGGGCAATGATCCGTTCGGAGTCGGCGATCACCTTGCTCTTGGCCGCGGAGCTGTTGGCCATCACAAACCGGTACGGCTCGGGCTCGGAGGCGACGGTGTCGACATACACCCGGATGATCTCGCGGGTCAGGTCGAAGCCGTCCAGATTCGACGAGAGTGCCTTGGTCATGTTCGGGATCAGCGTGGTCTGCGTGAAGCGCATCATCACCGCGGTGGTGAGGTCGTTCTTGTCAACGAAATACCGGTACAAGACCGTCTTGGACACGCCGATCTCTGCGGCGATCTCATCCATGCTCACGTACTGGCCGCGGCGCCGGATCGCCTCAATCGTGCCGTCGATCAGGTCGTTCCGGCGCTCGACCTTGTGCTGGTGCCAACGCCGCTTACGACCGTCGGTCTTGGCGGCACCGGTACGGAGCTGATTTGCCACCATTGCCGATTCCCATTCGCTAGACGCTATAGATAATACGGGCCCGTACAGCAAACTTTGTGAGCTGGTAACAGTTACCGGCGGTCTCGACAGTGGATGATGGTGTAGTGGTGCATCCAGAGAACCCGTCGAGTTGGCCGGGTGCCGCGCAAACCGTGCAGTCGTTGGCGGAGTCGTTCGCGGGCGCCGATCCGGACGCGGACGCGGTTCGATTGCGCGATCTGCGCCGGATGAAAGTGGTGGCGCTGAGTTTCCTGCTTGGCGCGACGGTGGTCTTCCTGTTGTGCCGATGGGCGCAGGCTGACGGCACCGCTCCGGTCTGGGTGGGCTACGTCGGCGCTGCGGCCGAGGCCGGCATGGTCGGTGCGCTGGCGGACTGGTTCGCGGTCACCGCACTGTTCAAGCACCCGCTGGGCATTCCCATCCCGCATACCGCGATCATCAAGCGCAAGAAGGATCAGCTCGGGGAGGGGCTGGGCACCTTCGTGCGGGAGAACTTCCTGTCGCCTCCGGTGATCGAGACCAAGCTGCGCGACGCGCAGATCGCCGGACGGGTGGGTAAATGGCTGTCGGAGCCGACGCACGCCGAACGGGTGGCCGCCGAGACCGCGACCGTGCTGCGGGTCCTGATCGAGATGCTGCGCGACGACGACGTCCAGGACGTGATCGACCGGATGATCGTGCAACGCATCGCCGAGCCGCACTGGGGTCCGCCGGTCGGCCGGGTGCTGGGTTCGCTGCTGGCGGAGAACCGGCAGGAGGCGCTGATCCAGCTGCTGGCCGACCGGGCCTTCCAGTGGTCGCTCAATGCCGGCGAAGTCATCCAGCGAGTAGTGGAGCGTGACTCGCCGACCTGGTCGCCGCGATTCGTCGACCACCTGGTGGGCGACCGCATCCACCGTGAACTGATGGATTTCACCGACAAGGTGCGCCGTAATCCCGATCACGAACTGCGGCGCAGCGCGACCCGATTCCTGTTCGAATTCGCCGACGATCTGCAGCACGACCAGGCGACCATCGCGAAGGCCGACGCGGTCAAAGAGCAGCTGATGGCCCGCGAGGAAGTCGCCAACGCCGCGGCGACGGCCTGGCGGACGCTCAAGCGACTGGTGCTCGAGGGGGTCGACGACCCATCCAGCGCGCTGCGCACGCGGGTGGCCGCGACCGTGGTCCAGGTTGGAGAATCGTTGCGGGACAAGGCAGAACTGCGTGACAAGGTCGACAACTGGATCGTGCGGGCCGCCCAACATCTGGTGGGCCACTACGGGGTGGAGATCACCGCGATCATCACCGAGACCATCGAGCGCTGGGATGCCGCCGAGGCGAGTCGGCGCATCGAACTGCACGTCGGGCGTGATTTGCAGTTCATCCGGATCAACGGCACGGTGGTCGGCTCGCTGGCCGGCCTGGCGATCTACGCCATAGCTCAACTTATGTTCTGACCTGCGCTAGCAAGTGCTTGCAAAAGTTAGCACTGAGCCGTATCGTGGCACGTGTCAGCAATTGCCAGTCCACGAAAGGGGTCACCGGTGTCGCAGGATGACAAGCTCGCCGCGGTGGTCTCCACGGCAGCGGCGGATATCGGAAGCTTCATCCGGTCCCAGCGCGAAGCCGCGCAGGTGTCCATGCGTCAGCTGGCCGACAAGGCCGGCGTCAGCAACCCGTATCTGAGCCAGATTGAGCGTGGACTGCGTAAGCCTTCCGCTGACGTCCTCAACCAGATCGCCAAGGCCCTCAGGGTTTCCGCCGAGGTGCTCTATGTCCGGGCGGGAATTTTGGAGCCGAGCGAGAAGAGCGAGGTCCGTGACGCCGTCATTGCCGACGCGGCGATCACGGAACGGCAGAAGCAGGTTCTGCTCGACATCTACACCTCCTTCGTCCAGCAGAACGAAGCCGACGGTGAGGAGACGCCACCTGACTGATCCTCTGTCGTTCTCCTGACCGAATTACCTACACACGATTTCAACCCGAAAGGAACCCGACATGGCCGAGAACCCGACCATCGATGAACTGAAGGCCCCGCTGCTCGCCGCGCTCGGCGCCGCCGACCTGGCGTTGGCCACCGTGAACGACCTCGTCGCCAACCTGCGCGATCGCGCCGGCGAAGCCCGCGAGGACGCCAGCACCCGCGTTGAGGAGAGCCGCGCTCGCCTGACCAAGCTGCAGGAGGAACTGCCCGAGCAGCTCGCTGAGCTGCGGGAGCGCTTCACCGCCGAGGAGCTGCGCAAGGCTGCCGAGGGCTACGTGGAGGCTGCCAGCGACCGGTACAACGACCTGGTGGCGCGCGGTGAGGCCGCCCTGGTGCGGCTGCGCAACCAGTCTGGTCTGGACGACGCCTCGGCGCAGGTGGAGGGCTACGTCGACCAGGCCGTCGAGCTGACCCAGGAGGTGCTGGGCAACGTCGCGTCGCAGACTCGTGAGGTCGGCGAGCGCGCCGCCAAGCTGGTCGGCATCGAGCTGCCGAAGAAGGACGAGCCCGCGCCGGCTCCCGCCAAGAAGGCTCCGGCCGCCAAGAAGGCCGCCCCGGCTGCCAAGAAGGCTCCGGCGAAGAAGGCCCCGGCCGCCAAGAAGGCTCCGGCCAAGAAGGTCACCCAGAAGTAGTCGCAGTTCGACGCCCGGGACGGTGCCCGCCTAGGCTTGCAGCGTGATCGCTGCGAACCTGGTGGGTACCGTCCTTGGCGTTTTGCAGATCGCCGTCTTCGCGACGTCGGTGTACGCCTTCGTCCACGCCGCGATGCAGCGAGCCGACGCCTACACCGCCGCCGACAAGCTCACCAAGCCGGTCTGGCTGGTGATCCTCGGGGTGTGCGGGCTGCTGGCTTTGGTGTTGCAGGTGATGGGGATGGCGATCGCGGCCTGCGCGGCCGGGGTCTACCTGGTGGACGTGCGGCCCCGACTCCTTGAGGTCCAAGGCAAGTCCCACTAGCCCCATGCTGCGTGCGTTCGTCCTTGCGGCCTCCGGTGCCACGGCCGCGGTGTTGGGTGCGGCGCCGGCCACCGCCGACACCGGGTTGTTCGGCTACGTCGACCACACCGAGTGGGTCAGCTACGACGGCCGGTCGAGTCTGCGGGTGTACCCGACCCCCGCTGCCCGGGCGGCGGCCCTGCGGCTCGACGCCGACGGTGCGGGCGAACAGGCTTGGCGGGAGGTGCTCGCCAGCGCCCCCGACGCCGATACTCCCGGCATGCGCGACCAATTCCTCTGCCACTGGAGCTACGCCGAGTTCGCCCGACCCGGCAAGACCAGCTGGAACCTTGAGCCGTGGCGCCCCGTCGTCGACGGCGTGACCATGCTCGAATCCGGATGCAATCCTGGTGCCGCCGAGGAGGCCTTCTGATGCCCACCACCCGATGGGGCCGCGACCAGGTGGCCAAACTGGTCGACCACACCCTGCTCAAACCCGAAGCCACCGCCGAGCAGGTGGTTGCCGTCGTCGCCGAAGCCGCCGAACTCGGTGTGGCCGCGGTGTGCGTATCGCCGTCGATGGTGGCCGTTGCGGCTGGGGCCAACCCCTCCGGCGTCCCAATCGCCGCGGTCGCAGGGTTCCCGTCCGGCAAGCATCGGTCGGCGGTCAAAGCCCAGGAGGCCGCACTGGCCGCAGCCGATGGGGCGGCCGAGATCGACATGGTTATCGACGTCGGCGCGGCAGTGGCAGGTGATTTTGCCGCGGTGAGCGCCGACATCGCCGCCGTGCGCGCCGCGGTGCCCCAGGCGGTGCTCAAGGTGATCGTCGAGTCCGCCACTCTGCTGGAGTTCGCGGGCGACGCCGCTCTGGTCGCCGCCTGCCGGGTCGCCGAAGACGCCGGCGCGGATTTCGTGAAGACCTCCACCGGATTTCATCCGTCCGGTGGGGCGAGCGTGCACGCGGTGGCACTGATGGCCGACACCGTCGATGGCCGGTTAGGGGTCAAGGCCAGCGGCGGTATCCGCAGTGCCGACGATGCGTTGGCCATGATCGCGGCCGGGGCGACTCGACTGGGGCTATCCGGCACACGGGCGGTGCTCGACGGACTGGTGTAGCCCGGCTGGGTGACTACCCAAGTCTGCAGACCGCCGATAGCCTTTGCGGCTATGCCCGATGTACGTGGTGCATTCGCCGATGCCGCGCGTGCGCGCGAGCAGGATTTGGTGCAACGCCTGGCGACGGCTGTCGAGGTGGATCGCGTTTTCGGCGAGGCGCTGCGTGGGGCGTGCCGAAAGGCGGTGTGGGGGCGTCGGCGCCTGGATGCCATTGAGGTCGAGATCAGCGACGTCGTTGCCCGCCACGGCGTACGGGGCCCCGACACCCCGGCGGGCGCTCGGCAGTTCCAGGCATTCCTCGCCACCAAGGCCAGAGAGATCCACCTGGTGGTAGACGAGGTCTCCGCCGACAGCACGAGCAGAACGGGGCTGCTGCGGGCGCTGCGGTATCCGACGGGCGACGGTGTGCCGTTGGCTCCTCCGATCGACACCCTCGGCGACGAACGCCGGTGGACCGATAAAGGTCTCTACCCCCATGACCCAACCGCCGCGGACGTGAAACAGGACAGTGTCGGGGACTGCTATCTGGTTGCCACCATGGGTGCCATCGCCAACGCCAACCCGCAATGGATCAAAGACCGCATTCGATTCGACGACCAGACTGGGACTTTCGGTGTCACCCTCTGGGACGGCCATGAGTGGAAGCACATCGATGTCACGCAGGCCGACATCGACACCGACATCAGACACAACGGTGCAAGTTGGCTCGACAACGGCCGGCCGGATGCGGCGCTGTGGCCGGCGGTGTTGGAGTCGGCATACGCGAAACTCAAATATCCGGGACGGGATCTCGCCGATGCCCTCGGCAATGACGTGGGGATCGGGCAGGGCGGCTACGCCAAGGACGCGATGGAGGCGCTGTCCGGCAACCGCGGCACCGTGATCAACCCGGAGAGCGTCTGGTTCACCAATCAGCATATCGACCAAGCGATTTCCGGCGCCCTGGCCGATCATCAGCCGGTGACGATCTCGACGACACCGCAGGGAACACCGTTGACGCAAAGCCATGTGTATGTGGTCGAAGGCATCAGCGGCACCGGCAGCGATGCCGTGGTGACCCTGCGGAATCCGTGGGAAACCAATGCCGGCACGCCGATCGACACCCCCGAGGCGTTGGTCACCGTTCGGCTCGGCGACCTTATCGGGTCCGGGCTGCCCGGCCCGCTCGGCACGCACCCGATGTCGTGCGTCAACATCGGTTCACTCGGATGAAGGCAAACAGGGCGATGGTGATAAGCGCAGCGGTTCTCGTGGGAGTCGTCATAGTCCTTGCCGGATACGGCTTCTGGCAGTACCGAAGCGCTGCGCCGCCCGCGCTGGGGGACATTCGGGCCTACGCCCAGAGCACCGACATCCCCGTCACGTCGGTGCCCGATTACGCCGGTGCCGAGAAGCGGTTGCGGGAGTTCGCCGACGGCATACAGCCCGGCTACCGCGTCGCTGACGAACGGTTTCTCGCTTCCGGGGCACCGCTGGTCTGGGATGCATTGCGGCACTTCATCGGGCCGTGCCTCGCCCCGTCCGGCTATGGGCTGACGGCGGACGGTTTCTCGAGCGACTTCGCCATCGAATACAGCGTGTACGGACACGGCGGCGGGCTTCGGCGTTGGTTCAACAACGACCTGATCCTGGTCGCGGGGTTCAACCGCGGTCCGGACCCGGACGCCCAGCTCTACGGATATTTCCGGCTCGCCCGAAGCTGACGCCTACAGCGAGTCGAAGCACCCGTTCGACGAAGACGACGAAGACGGGATGGTGGCGTCGCGCGTCGAAAACTTGACCACCACACCAGAATCGGTGACTTGCGAGCTGTCGATGTGGATTCCCAGCGGAAGGTCTCCTGTCACCTTCCCGGTCAGGTCATCGAGGTTACGCTGCACGGTGTCGGTGTCCAGATCGTGGCCCAGCGCCTCGAGGTCGACCACCTGCAGCTGCAGCCCGTTGTTCACGATCTGCGGCTTGACGACGGCCTTGTTGAGCAGGCCCTTGAGCTCCACGGTGCCGGCGCCCGGGTCGGTGGTGACCTTTCCGGTGACGATGCTGCCGATCACCGGGACCACTTCCTGAATGGACTGCTTGATGCCGTCCGCGGGCCAGGTGATGGTTCCATCCAAGGACCCGATGGTGCCCTTGGAGTCCGAAGCGCCCTTGTTCAGCCGCACATTGCGGATGTCCAGATCGAGCTGCATGCCCTTGGCCTGCCGGATCTGGTTGCCCGCGGTCTTGACCGAGATGTGGGAGTACTCGCCGTTGAAGTACTGCGCCAGCACCGGGGGCGTGGTCCCGAAGGACACGGTGGCGCTGTCCTGCGCCTCGCATTGGACGGCTTCGGCGACCAGGCTGTTCGCCCGGTGGCGGGCGTAAAGCTCACCGCCGAGCATCCCGACCAGTGCTATTGCGAGCACCGCGGTCAAGGCCAGCATGATCGCCGGCAGGCCGGAAAACCGATGTGTGGGTCCGGGTGCGCTCATTGTGCAAGGTTACAGATGAGCGAAGCAGGGGTCATCCGTCCGCGGGATGGAGGCGTTACGGGTGGAGAACCGCGCCACCACACCGGTCTCGGTGACCTCGATGCTGTCGGCGCGCAGACCGAGCGGATAACGCTTGGTCAGCTCCGAGGCGAACCGGTCCAACTCGGGCTGCAGCGACTCTCGCGGCAGGGTCAGGGCGCCCAGGCCGGTCAGCTTCTGCACCTGCAGGGACAGGCCGCCGTTGACGACTTCGGGCTTGACCACGACGGTGGCCAGACCGAACGCACCGCGCAGCTCGACGGTGCCGTCTTGTGCATTGGTCTTGAGGTCGGAGACCAGGTTGCCCAGGATCGGCACCATGTTCTGCACGGTCTCTTTGATCCCAGCCGACGGCCAGGTCAGCGTCGCCTGCAGGGAACCGATGGTGCCCCGCGAGTCGCCGGTGCCGTGCAGATCGACATCGGAGATGCTCAGGTCGGCGGTCATCTGCTTGGCGTCTTTGACCTGGTTGCCCGCAGTATGGATGGAGATGTTGGTGTAGTTGCCGGTGATGTGCTGCCACAGAAACGGCGGTGTCACCCCGAACGAGGCGCTGGCTTTGTCGTTCACCACGCACTCGGTTGCCTTGGCCACCTTGCTGTCACCGATACGGCGGGCGATCAGTTCGGCGCCGATCACCCCGGCCAGCGCCAGCGCGATCACCGTGACCAGGATCAGCACCAGGGCCAGCGGGTCACGCAGCACCGAAGCCGACCGTGACGGGGCCGCCGGGGCTTCGATCACGGTGGTGGGCGCCTCGCCGGCGGGCGCGGGCGCCTGTGGCGGTTGCGGCACCGGGTTCGTCGGCGGCGGCACGGCGGCCTGCGAGGGAGGCGGGGCCTGCGGCGGCACGGCGGGCTGTGCGGGCGCCGCGGGGATTCGGGTGGTGGACTCTTCACGACCGCCAGCCGGCATCTGCTGGGTGGGCGACGCGGACGGCTCCGGTGGACGAGACGGCGCGGCGCCGTCTTGCGTTTCGGGTTGGTCGGCGGGGCGAGCCCAGGGTGACTCGCCGTGGGGAGGTCCGGGCGGATTGCTCACCCGCGCGATTCTGCCTTACCGACCTGAAGGAAGGTCGCACGATTGCTCAACACAGCCAGCGTCCGGCGGGCGGCCGAGACCGCGTCGAGGTCGATGTCGCAGACCAGGAGCTGCGGCGATGCGCCGGCCGCGGCGATCACCTCACCCCACGGCGAGGCGATCATGCTGTGGCCCACCCCGGTCGGCGCGCCCGAGGAATCCTCCGGAACGCCTGGGTCGGCCTGCCCTACCGCCACGACGTAGCTGGTCGAATCCAGCGCCCGGGCCCGGGCCAACAGCTCCCACTGCGACAGCTTCCCGGGGCCGGCGCCCCACGAGGCGCAGACCGCGATCAGCTGTGCGCCGCGGTCGGCTAGTTCGGTGTACAGCGCCGGGAACCGGACGTCGTAACAGGTCGACAACCCGACACCGACGCCGTTGATATCGATCACCACCGGCTCGAATCCCGGTGCCACCGTGCGTGATTCGGTGAAACCAAAGGCGTCGTAGAGGTGAACCTTGTGATAGTGCGTGTCGGTTCCGGGGCCGACCGCCAACAACGTGTTGGTGACGCGGCCATCATCGGCCGGGGTGAACATCCCGGCTACAACGGTGATCTGAGCCCGCGCGGCGACTTCGCGAACCTGCGTGGCCCACGGCCCGTCGAGCGGCTCGGCAACCGGGCCCAGTGGCACCCCGAACCGGCACATCGTCGCTTCCGGGAACACCACCAGCGATGCCCCCTGGTCGGCGGCCCGTTGGGTGTAGTCGGTCACCAGTTGCAGATTCGCGGCCGGGTCGGCGCCGCTGAGTATCTGCGCACACGCAATCCGCATGGGCCCAGCCTATGCCGTCGGTGTTGCGCCGCCCTGCCGCAGCCACGTCGAGGTGAACCGCTGCTCGGTGGTCATCAGCTCGGCCAACTGCCCGCCGATGAAGCTCTCGATCTTGCCGCCCACCAGCGGGATGTCGACCTGCACGGTCGCGGTCAGCCGCAGCTCACAGCCGCCGGCCGCCGGCGCCAGGATCGCATCGCCGGACAACTTGGCCGGTGCGCCGACGACCTTGCCGGTCACCCGGGCGCGGGCCCGCCCGTCGCGCACCGGATGCCACGTCTCGTGCCGTGCCACGTCCAGATTGCCCGGATGAAACTGCGCTGCCAGCGCGGGCAACTTCTCCCGGTGAATGCCCTGCGTGGTGGCGACGTCGACGCCGCCATCGGGGCCGACGGTCATCGAGTCCAACGCGACGACGTCGGCTCCGGAGTCGGCCAGCCGGGCGCGCCAGTAGTGCTCGTCGGCGAAGACGGCATACACCTGCTCGACGGTTGCCGAGTAGTGCTCGGAGAGCGTGAATGTACGCGGCATAGCTGGTCACGCTACCGTTACCGGCCGTGGCGGGTTCCGAGTTCGCGGGCGCGCGTGTCGCTGAGGCGGTGCCGCTGGCGCCCTTGACCACCCTGCGGGTGGGACCGGTCGCCCGACGGGTGATCACGTGCGCCGATACCGAGCAGATCGTGGCAACGCTGGGCGAACTCGATGCGGCCGGCGACCGTCCGCTGCTGCTCGCCGGGGGCTCCAACGTGCTGATCGCCGACGACCTGGAGGACCTGACCGCCGTCGTGCTGGCCAACGACGACATCACCATCGACGGCAATCTACTGCGCGCCGAAGCCGGCGCGGTCTGGGACGACGTCGTCGCCCGGGCGGTCGCTGCGAACCTGGGCGGATTGGAGTGCTTGTCGGGCATTCCCGGTTCGGCCGGCGCCACCCCGGTACAGAACGTCGGGGCCTACGGTGTCGAGGTCGCCGACCGCCTGACCCGGGTTCTGCTGCTGGATCGGCGCAGCGGCGAGGTGCGTTGGACACCGGCGGCCGAGCTGGAGCTCGGCTACCGCACCAGTGTGCTCAAGTACTCCGATGCGGTGGTGGTGCTGGAGGTGGAATTCGAACTGGATCCATCCGGGCGCAGCGCGCCACTGCGTTACGGCGAGCTGACCGCTGCGTTGCAGGCCGCCGAGGGCGAGTACCGCGACCCGGCAGCGGTCCGCGCCGCGGTGCTAGCGCTGCGGGCGGCCAAGGGCATGGTCCTCAACGCCGACGATCACGACACCTGGAGTGTCGGCTCATTCTTTACCAATCCGGTTGTGCCGCAAGGGACCTATCGGAGTCTGGCTGATCGGGAAAGCGGCTCGGTGCCGCACTGGGACGCTCCCGGTGGGGTGAAACTGGCGGCTGGCTGGTTGGTGGAGCGGTCCGGCTTCGGCAAGGGCTATCCCGGGCCGGAGGCGCCGGCGCGGCTGTCCACCAAACATGCGTTGGCGTTGACCAACCGAGGCGGGGCCACCTCCGCCGACATCGTGGCCCTGGCCCGTATCGTGCGCGCCGGGGTGCAGGACGCGTTCGGTATCACCTTGCACCCCGAGCCGGTGCTGGTCGGGTGCGCGCTGTAAACCGGGTGTAATTTCCGTCGCAGGTGGTCAGGCGCCTGGGCCGGTATCTTGGAATGCCGTGACCCTGAACCGGCGACGTGCGCTGGCGGCGCTGGCTGCCGGGGTGGTGGCACCCACCACGCTGGCGGGATGTTTCGGTCGGCCCGGAAAGAGCGCCGAGAATGCACCACCGTCAGCGCCCGCCCTGACGTTCGAGCCAGCCCTGAAAAGCGGAGCGGTGACCGACGTGCTGCCCACCGCCGCGGTCGGCGTCACGGTCCGCGACGGCTGGTTTCAGCGGGTGGCGCTGACCAGCCCGGCCGGAAAGGTGCTCAGCGGAACCTTCAACCGGGAACGCACGCGCTACACCGTCACCGAACCGTTGGGCTATGACTCCGTCTACACCTGGAGCGGGTCGGTGGTGGGCCACGACGGCAACGCGGTGCCGGTCAGCGGCAGCATCACCACGGTCGCACCCACCGTCGTCATCGACGGCGGCTTTCAGCTGGCCGATGGGCAGACGGTGGGGGTCGCCGCGCCGGTGATCCTGCAGTTCGACGGGCCGATCGCCGACAAGGCGGCCGTCGAGCGGGCCCTGACCGTCGTCACCGAGCCACCGGTGGAAGGCAGCTGGGCTTGGTTGCCCGACGAGGTGCAGGGGGCCCGGGTGCACTGGCGCAGCCGGGACTACTTCCCGGCCGGAACCAAGGTCAGCGTCAACGCCAAGCTCTACGGACTGGCGTTCGGCGACGGCGCCTACGGGGCCCAGGACATGTCCTTGGACTTCGCGATCGGCCGACGCCAGGTGGTGCGCGCCGAAGTCTCGTCGCACCGCATTCAGGTGGTCCGCGACGAGGGCGTGATCATGGACTTCCCCTGCAGCTACGGCGAAGCCGACAAGCCGCGCAACGTCACCCGCAACGGCATCCACGTGGTCAGCGAGAAGTACGCGGACTTCTACATGTCCAACCCGGCCGCCGGCTACAGCAACATCCATGAGCGCTGGGCGGTCCGCATCTCCAACAACGGGGAGTTCATCCACGCCAACCCGGCCAGTGCGGGCGCGCAGGGCAACACCAACGTCACCAACGGCTGCATCAACTTATCGACAGACGACGCCGAGCAGTATTTCCATAGCGCGATCTACGGCGACCCGGTCGAGGTGACCGGCAGCTCGATCGAGCTGTCCTACGCCGACGGCGATATCTGGGACTGGGCCGTCGACTGGGACACCTGGGTCTCGATGTCGGCTTTGTCGAGTTCCGAACCGACCCGGACCTCACTGCCCAGCGTCGCGCCGGCCACCCCGACCGATGCGCCGACGCTGTCGGGCACCCCCACGACTACGACGAGCCCTAGTCGGCCCGGCGGTTAGCGAGGCTCGACGAAGGAGAGGCGAAGCTGGGCCGCCGCATCAGTCCCGGCGGTTAGCCCGGGTCGCCGATGCCTGGTCGCGTGGGCGGATGACGATCTGGTCGAGATCGACGTGCGGCGGCCGCGACGCCACGAACCCGATCACCTCGGCGATGTCGGCCGCCGTCAGCGGAGTCAGGCCGGAGTAGACGGCGTCAGCGCGGTCGCGGTCGCCGTCGAAGCGCACCAGCGAGAACTCGGTGTCCACCATGCCGGGAGCGATTTCGGTGAGCCGCACCGGCTTTCCCAGCAATTCGCCGCGCAGCGTGCGGTGCAGTGCGCCTTGGGCGTGCTTGGCCGAGGTGTAGCCGGCGCCGCCGTCATAGATCTCAAACGCCGCGATCGAAGTCACCGTGACCACCAGGCCGTCCCCGGACGCGACGAGCTTGGGCAACAGCGCGCGCGTCACCTGCAGGGTGCCCAGCACGTTGGTCTCCCACATCCAGCGCCAGTGCTCGAGGTCGGCCTGTTCCACCGACGCCAGACCTTTGGCGCCCCCGGCGTTGTTGACCAGCACGTTTACCGAATCGCCGACTTGGTCGCAGGCCTGGGCCAGTGCGGTGACGGCGGCTGGGTCAGTGACGTCGGTCACTACGGCGGTACCGCCGATCTCGTCGGCCAGCGTGGCGATCCGATCGGCGCGACGGGCCGCCACGATGACGTGAAAGCCTTGTCCGGCAAGGGTTCTCGCGGTCGCCTCGCCGATGCCTGAGCTGGCGCCGGTGACCACGGCAATGCGCTGATCGCGCGCAGATGTCGTCATCGCGTCAACCTTAGTGATCGTGATAGATTCTCAGCTATGTCTCGCAGTGCCCGCTTTCTGACAGCGGTCTGTCTGGTCGCCCACGGCGCGTGTTGTCGCGCGTGTTGCTGCGCCTGACCTGCTGCGAGTAGCGCTCCTTAGGAGAATCCGCCGGGTCGTAGGCGTAAACGGCCCTCATTCGGATTTTTCTCCAGACAAGGACATCTCGTGCGCACTACCTCTCTCACCGCTCACCTGGCCAGCCACCGCAACGGTCGCCTCCGCTCCCACCCGCGCGTGGTAGCCCCAGCCCTGCAGCTCGCCGACAGCGCCGGCGCCGAGGTCTTCGCCGCGGTTCGCCAGCACGGTCCGGTCGCCCGTGAGGCCATCGCCGGCGCCACCTCGCTCAGCGTGGCAACGGTCAACCGGCAGGTCAGTGCGCTGCTGGAAGCCGGCCTGCTACTGGAGCGCGCCGACTTGGCCACGTCCGGGGCGATCGGGCGGCCGCGTCGGCCGGTGGTGGTCAACCACGAACCGTTCCTCACGCTGGGCCTGCACATCGGGGCCAAGACCACCAGCATCGTGGCCACCGATCTGCTCGGCCGCACGCTCGACGTCGTCGAGACCCCGACGCCGAACAACGGCGCGACGCCGGCGCTGGCATCGCTGGCGGCCAGCGCCAGCCGGTACTTGACCCGCTGGCAAAAGCGTCGGCCGCTGTGGGTCGGCGTGGCGACCGGTGGCGCGGTGGACGGGGCGACCGGCCACGTGGACCACCCGCGGCTGGGCTGGACGGCGGCGCCGGTCGGACCCGTGCTGGCCGAGGAGCTGGGCCTGCCCGTATCGGTGGCCTCGCACGTGGACGCGATGGCCGGGGCGGAACTGCTGTTCGGAGTGCGGCGGCCGACGGCGAACAGCACCACCAGCCTCTACGTCTACGCCCGCGAAACGGTCGGCTACGCCCTGGTGATCGGCGGCCGGGTGCACAGCCCGGCCAGTGGTCCCGGCACCATCGCCGGTCTGCCGGTGTACTCCGAACTGCTCGGGGGCTCCGGACATCTCGAGTCCACCGTCAGCGACGAGGCGGTGCTGGCCGCGGCTCGTCGGCTGCGGCTGCTGCCGGAGGGCAAGGGCGCCGTGTCGGCGGCGGTGACCACCCTGGTGCGCGAGGCGCGTGGCGGTGATGAGCGAGCGGCGGCACTGCTGACCGAGCGGGCCCGCGCACTGGGCGAAGCGGTCGCGCTGTTGCGTGACGTACTCAACCCCGATGACCTGGTGGTCGGCGGCCAGGGTTTCACCGAATACCCCGAGGGGATGGCCGAGGTGGAGCGGGCCTTCACACAGCGCTCGGTGCTGTCGCCGCGCAGCATCCGCGTCACCGCGTTCGGCAACCGGGTCCAAGAGGCCGGTGCCGGCACCGTGGCACTGGGCGGGCTCTACGCCGACCCGGTCGGGGCGATGCGGCGTTCCCGCGGGCCGGTGGCCCGCGTGGTCCCGGAAGTGTCCGCCTGACCACACCTGTCAAGATGGCGGGGTGGGCTATGGCGTCGGCGGGGTCGGAGGCAGCAGAGCCGATGTGCACCGGGTAGCGCTGTTGTCGGTACACACCTCGCCGCTGGCCCAGCCCGGCACCGGCGATGCCGGCGGAATGAACGTCTACGTCCTGCAGAGCGCGCTGCATCTGGCGCGCCGCGGAGTGGCGGTGGAAGTGTTCACCCGCGCCACGTCGTCGGTCGACCCGCCGGTGCAACACGTCGCGCCCGGCGTGCTGGTGCGCAACGTGGTGGCCGGACCGTTCGAAGGCCTGGACAAGAACGACCTGCCCACCCAGCTGTGCGCGTTCGCCGCCGGGGTGCTGCGCGCCGAGGCCGCCCACGAGCCCGGCTACTACGACGTCGTGCATTCGCACTACTGGCTGTCGGGCCAGGTCGGCTGGCTGGCCGCGGATCGGTGGGCGGTGCCGCTGGTGCACACCGCGCACACCCTGGCCGGGGTGAAGAACGCCGCGCTGGCCGCCGGGGACGCCCCGGAACCGCCGCTGCGCACGGTCGGCGAGCAGCAGGTGGTTGATGCCGCGGACCGGTTGATCGTCAACACCGACGACGAAGCACAGCAACTCATCGCCCTGCACGAGGCGGACCCGCGCCGCATCGACGTGGCGCATCCGGGCGTCGACCTAGAGGTGTTTGTGCCCGGCGACAAGGTGGCGGCCCGGCAGGCGTTGGGGTTGTCGGCAGGCGAACCGATCGTGGCTTTCGTCGGCCGCATCCAGCCGCTCAAGGCGCCCGACATCCTGCTGCGCGCGGCCGCGAAACTGCCCGGGGTACGCGTCGTGGTGGCCGGCGGACCGTCGGGCAGCAGCGGGTTGGCGGAACCGGGCGGTCTGGTTCGGCTGGCGGCCGAACTGGGTATCAGTGACCGGGTGACATTCCTGCCGCCGCAGTCTCGTGCGGATCTGGCGACGCTGTTCCAAGCCGCCGATCTGGTGGCCGTGCCGAGCTACTCCGAATCGTTCGGTCTGGTGGCGCTGGAGGCGCAGGCCTGCGGGACGCCGGTGGTTGCCGCGGCCGTCGGCGGGTTGCCGGTGGCGGTGCGCGACGGGGTCACCGGGCGACTGGTCGACGGGCACGGGATCGAGGCGTGGGCAACGGCTCTCGACGAGCTGCTGCGGTTGGGTTCGGGGCCTCGCGGATGGGCGATGCGCCGGGCCGCCGTCAACCATGCGACGCAGTTCTCCTGGGAGCGCACCGTGGACGCCCAATTGGCCAGCTACACCCACGCGATCGAAGACTTCGCCACGGCCCGGGCCGGCCGGATGCGGGTGCTCGGATCGGCGCGCCGGCCACGCCGCTGGCCGACGCGGCGCGGGGCACGCGCGTGAGCCGCATGGCAACACCGCGCGTTCTATCGGCGCCGAGTGTGCGGTTTACGAGGTCTGCACCGGTGTATTGCCGAGTAAACCGCACACTCGACGCGCACGGGAGGCAGGCGTGGGCGTGAACCGGGGCGACGTCCAAGAGCTCATCGAGCGCACGCTGCAATCCGCCGAGCTGACCTACTCGCCGACGCCGGGCTCACACGGCGGGCTGCCGGGGCTGGTGGTGGAACTGCCCGGCGAGCGCAAGCTCAAGACCAACACCATCCTCAGCGTCGGGGAGCACTCGGTGCGCGTCGAGGCGTTCGTCTGCCGCAAGCCCGACGAGAACCACGCCGGGGTTTACCGGTATCTGCTCAAGCGCAACCGCCGGCTTTACGGGGTGGCCTACACGCTGGACAACGTCGGCGACATCTACCTGGTCGGCCGGATGGCGCTGACTTCGGTGACCGCCGAGGAGATCGACCGGGTGCTCGGACAGGTGCTCGAAGCGGTCGACTTCGACTTTAATACGTTGCTGGAGTTGGGATTTGCCACCTCGATCCAGAAGGAATGGGACTGGCGGGTGTCCACCGGGCAGTCGCTGAAGAACCTGCGGGCGTTCGAGCATTTAATCGACAAGGACGGCGACGACGCGGATTGAGGGCCACCGGTCAGTGCAGGGTGACGTCGCGATTCGCGTTGGCTTCGATGCGGCGGGCGGCGACCGCCGCGGCGTCGGCGGGCATGCTGTTCGTCGGGTAATCCAGATGCCCGAACGGGATGCCGTCAGTGCCGTCGCAGACGGCGTCATTGTGAGCGCAGTACTCGCGGGTCTTGGCCGCATACAGCGGGCCGACCCGGACCGGCGGCGCGTCGTAGCGCCGGATGAACGTCGCCGAGGGCTTCCCGAACAGGATCACCGCCGCGACGTGGTCGGCCACCACGTCGGGCATCGGCCGCGGCAGATCCGGCACCAGCTCGTCCGGTAACCCGGTCGGCACCGACTGCGCGGTCGCGTAACCGGTGACGGCCGCGCCCTGGGAGTAGCCGCCCAGGACGATCTGGGTATCCGGGCAGTCCAGCGCTGTCCACTCGATGTGGCTGACCTCGTCGCGGATCCCGGCGATCACGCTTCGGTCGAAATCGAGACCGCTGGAAAAACCGCTGGCGGCGGCGTAGTTGACCGGATACACCACCATCGACCGGTCGGTGAGCTTGGAGCGCAGGGCGTCGACGAATGCCTGCCCGACCTTGCCGACACCGGGCGGCTCCTCGCTGCCACGGGCGAAGACCACTTCGACGTCGGCGCACGGCGTGGCGTGCGCGGCCGGCGACGCCACGGTCATCGGTACGGCCGAAACCGTCAGCAGCGCGGCGGTGAGGAGGCGGGGGAGCGGCCGCAGGCGGGACACGTGCACACCACACCCCCGATCCCGGTTGACGGACCTTCCTTCGACGGTAACCCCAATCGGCGCCCGTGAGACACTGACGCCCATGTCTGACACTGCCACCCTGGTGCTCCTGCGCCACGGCGAAAGCGAATGGAACGCCAGCAACCAGTTCACCGGCTGGATGGACGTCAACCTGACCGACAAGGGCCGCGCCGAGGCGGTCCGTGCCGGTGAGCTGCTGGTCGAGCACAATCTGCTGCCGGACGTGCTCTACACCTCGCTGCTGCGCCGGGCGATCACCACCGCGAACCTGGCGCTGGACGCCGCCGACCGGCACTGGATCCCCGTGCACCGCACCTGGCGGCTCAACGAGCGCCACTACGGTGCGCTGCAGGGCCTGGACAAGGCCGCCACCAAGGCGCGCTACGGCGACGACCAGTTCATGACGTGGCGGCGCAGCTACGACACCCCGCCGCCGCCGATCGAAGCCGGCAGCCGCTACAGCCAGGACACCGACCCCCGTTACGCCGACATCGGCGGCGGCCCGCTGACCGAGTGCCTGGCCGACGTGGTGGCGCGTTTCCTGCCGTACTTCACCGACGTCGTCATCCCGGACCTGCGGTGCGGCAAGACGGTGCTGATCGCGGCGCACGGCAACTCGCTGCGGGCGCTGGTGAAATACCTCGACGGCATGTCCGATGAGGAAGTCGTCGGGCTGAACATCCCGACCGGCATCCCGTTGCGGTACGACCTGGATGCCGACCTGCGCCCGAAGGTTGCCGGTGGTGTCTACCTGGACCCCGCGGCTGCGGCTGCCGGGGCCGCAGCGGTCGCGAGCCAGGGCGCCAAGTAGCGGTTTTGGCCCGCCCAGTGTGAATGCCGGGTGGAGCCCGGGTGAAATCTTCGCGTTGAATTCACATTCGGCGCACGTCACGGACGAACGCTGGTCAGCTCACGGTGCCGGACTGCGTACGATTTTGCCGTGGCTGCGACCTCGGCGCTGACGCTTGCTGCAGCGTCGGCGATTCCTGCGCTGGCGGCAGGCTTGGCGGCCGGCGTGTGGCTGTCGCCGCGGCTGGCCGAGCGACGCCGCAAGGCGGCGACCGAGCGATCCGGGATCACCGTCGCGGAGATGCTGCAGCAGATCGTGTCGCACGCCTCGCTGGGGATCGCGGTCGTCGACTCCCACCGTGACGTCGTCTACCTCAACGAGCGCGCCACTGAGCTGGGACTGGTGCACGGCCGGTTGCTCGACGACGAGGCCTGGGCGGCCGCGCAACGCGCGCTGGCCGGCGACGACGAAGTCGTCTTCGATCTGACGGTGGCCAAGCGGGCTCCGGGGGCCACCCGGTCGGATCTGTCCGCCGTGCGCGGCTATGCCCGGCTGCTGTCGGAAGAGGATCGCCGGTTCGCCGTGGTGATCGTCGACGACCAGTCCGAGCAGGCCCGTATGGAGGCCAGCCGGCGCGACTTCGTGGCCAACGTCAGCCATGAGCTGAAAACCCCGGTGGGGGCCATGGGGCTGCTCGCCGAGGCGCTGCTGGCGTCGGCCGACGACCCCGAGGCGGTGCGGCCGTTTGCCGAGCGCGTGCTGGTGGAGGCCAACCGGCTCGCCAGCATGATCGGTGAGTTGATCGAGCTGTCCCGCCTGCAGGGCGCCGACCCGCTGCCGGACCTCGGCGTCGTCGACGTCGACGCGGTGGTCAACGAAGCGATCTCCCGGCACAAGGTGGCCGCCGACAACGCCGAGATCACGATCACCACCGATGCCCCGAGCGGGTTGTGCGTGCTCGGCGATGAGCCACTGCTGGTCACCGCGCTGGCCAACCTGGTGTCCAATGCGATCGCCTACTCGCCGCACGGTTCGCCGGTATCGATCAGCCGGCGTCGCCGGGAGGGTTTCATCGAGATCGCCGTGACCGACCGTGGCATCGGTATTGCGCCCAAGGACCAGCAGCGCGTATTCGAACGGTTCTTCCGCAGCGACAAGGCCCGCTCGCGGGCTACCGGGGGTACGGGGCTGGGGTTGGCGATCGTCAAACACGTGGCGGCCAACCACAACGGCACCATCACGTTGTGGAGCCAGCCGGGCACCGGTTCGACATTTACCTTGGCGATTCCCGCTTACCAGGGCAGTCTGAACCCAGAGAAGGAGGAGCAGTGATGGCACCCGCTGTTGATCACGCAGAGGGTAACTACGGGGAAGGGCAGCATCGATGACACACGTCTTGATCGTTGAGGACGAGGAATCGCTGGCCGACCCGTTGGCATTTCTGCTGCGTAAAGAGGGTTTCGAGGCCACCGTGGTCGGCGATGGCACCGCCGCCCTGGCCGAGTTCGACCGGGCCGGCGCCGACATCGTGCTGCTGGATCTGATGCTCCCGGGGATGTCGGGCACCGACGTCTGCAAACAATTGCGGGCGCGTTCCAGTGTGCCGGTGATTATGGTCACTGCCCGCGACAGCGAGATCGACAAGGTCGTCGGCCTGGAGTTGGGCGCCGACGATTACGTGACCAAGCCGTATTCGGCCCGCGAGCTGATTGCCCGGATTCGGGCGGTGTTGCGCCGTGGCGGTGACGACGAGGGCGGCGTCGGCGAGGGTGTGCTGGAGTCCGGCCCGGTGCGCATGGACGTCGAACGGCACGTGGTCATGGTGAACGGCGAGCAGATTACCTTGCCGCTCAAGGAGTTCGACCTGCTCGAGTACCTGATGCGCAACACCGGCCGCGTGCTGACCCGCGGCCAGTTGATCGACCGGGTCTGGGGTGCGGATTACGTCGGCGACACCAAAACATTGGATGTCCACGTCAAACGACTTCGGTCCAAGATCGAGGCCGACCCTGCCAATCCAGTGCACCTGGTTACCGTGCGCGGACTCGGGTACAAGCTGGAGGGCTAACCCGCCGGCGCTCCCCGGTAGCCCCTTGATGGGGTCTCCTAACTTGCTCGGCGGGGTCTTCGTCGCCGAAAATCACGGACTGGACGTCCGACTTCTTAAGGTAGCCTTAATCAAGGTTGCCTACGGAATCCTTGGGCCCCATCCAGAACCCTTCTTCGTCAGTTACACGGGAGACGCGATCGATGAGCGGGCCGGACGGCACAGTGCACACCCTGCGCACGTTGGTTGATCTGCTGACGCAGCGCGCGGCGAAGTACGGCGAAAACCTGGCGTTCACCTTCTCGCGGGACGGCGACGAGAACGAGACCAGCCAGGTGACCTACCGGGAGCTGGACCGGCGTGCCCGCCAGATCGCCGCTGACCTGCAGAGTCAGGGCGCCGTCGGCGAACGCGTGCTGGTGTTGTGTCCCCCGGGACTGGACTTCCTGGCCAGCTTCTTCGGCTGTCTGTACGCCGGAGCCATCGCGATCCCTGTGCATCCGCCCATGCGCGAGCACTTGCTGCCGCGCGTCGAGTCGATCATCGCCGACGTCCAGCCCGGCTACGCCCTCACCACCAGTGAGATCGAACCCAAGATCAAGCCTGCGATCGACGGCCTGCCCGGCGGGCAGGCACTGCGCTGGACGATCACCGACAGCGACACCACGGGCAACGAGGCGTCCTGGGTGGCGCCGCAGATCGATGGCGACAGCATCGCGATGCTGCAGTACACCTCGGGGTCGACCAGCGCGCCCAAGGGCGTCGTGCTGACCCACGGCAACCTGGTGCACAACCTACTGACCATCGCCGAGGCCTGGGACGCCAACCCCGACATGCCGCACGTGACCGGCGTGTTCTGGCTGCCGCCCTACCACGACATGGGTCTGATCGGCGGCCTGCTCGAGACGATCTACGTCGCGGGCCATTCGATCCTGATGCCGCCGACGGCCTTCATCAAACGGCCGATGCGGTGGCTGGAGGCGATCTCGCGGCACCGCGCGATGATCACCGCAGCACCGAACTTCGCCTTCGACCTGTGCGTCGAGCTGAGCACCCCGCAGGAACGCGCCGCGCTGGACCTGTCCAACTGGACGGTGGCGCTGTGCGGTGCCGAACCGGTGCGCACCGCCACCCTGGACGGGTTCGCCGAACTGTTCGGACCGTCCGGATTCCGGGCCGAGTCGTTCTACCCCGTGTACGGGCTGGCCGAGGGCACGCTGCTGGTGTCCGGTGGGTCGGACCTGCCGGTGCCGATGGTGCAGCACATCGATCGGGTCGCACTGGGCGACAACCGGGTGATCGACGTCGCCGCCGACGACCCCAACGTGGCGACCATGGTCGGCTGCGGCAAGCCGCGCGGCGGCCAGCGCGTGATCATCGTCGACCCCGAGACCCGTCTGCAGTGCGCCGGAGACCAGGTCGGCGAGATCTGGGTCGCCGGCGGCAGCGTGGCGCACGGTTACTGGGGAGCGCCGGAACTGTCGGCGGAGACGTTCTCCGCAACGCTGGCCGACACCGGTGAGGGCCCGTTCCTGCGCACCGGCGACCTGGGCTTCCTGCATTCCGGGGAATTGTTCGTCACCGGCCGCCGCAAGGATCTGATCATCATCCGCGGCACCAACCACTACCCGAACGACATCGAGCTGACCGTTCAGAACACCAATCCGGCGCTGCTGCGCGGCCGTGGTGCGGTGTTCTCGATCGCCCCGGAACCGGGCGCGGCCGAGCAACTGGTCGTGGTCCAAGAGGTGGACCCCAGCCGCCTGAACGCGGAGCAGACCGACGAGGCCATGCAGGTCATCCGCACCGCGGTCACCGCCAACCACTCGGTCCGCACGCACGCCGTGGTGCTGGTCCAGCCGTTGCAGCTGCCCACCACCTCCAGCGGAAAGATCCAGCGCAGCGCGTGCAAGCAGCAGTATCTCGACGGCACGCTGCCGGTGGTGGCGCAGTGGCCGGTGAACACCCCCGAGACCGCCGCAGTGCCGCAGCCGCAGGCTCCGGCCGAGCCGGCCGCGGCGGCGGCGCCGACCGAATCGGGCGCCCACAGCGCCGCCGAGATCAGTGCCTGGCTTATCGAGCGGTTGGCCCAAGATCTCGAGCTGCCGATCGCCGAGATCGACCCGGCCAAGCCGTTCGCGTTCTACGGCCTGGACTCCATCCATGCGGTGCGGCTCTCCAGCGCCCTCGAGCAGTGGCTGGGCTGCGAGTTGGCCCCCACCATCGCCTACGAATACCCCTCGATCGACATCCTGTCCGCGCACCTGGCCCGGGTGGCCGCGAAAACTCCGGTGGCTCCGGGTGCTGCCGCCACCACCGAGCGCGCCGAGCGGCCCGCCGCCGACGAGCCGATTGCGATCGTCGGTATCGGCTGCCGTTTCCCGGGTGCGGACGGCCCGGAGGGGTTCTGGCGGCTGCTGTCGGGCGGGGCGGACGCCACCAGCGACGTGCCGGCCGACCGGTGGGACGTCGACGCCTTCTACAACCCCGACCCCTCGGTTCCCGGGACCGCGGTGACGCGGCGGGGCGGGTTCCTGGGCCAGGTCGACCAGTTCGATTTTCAATTCTTCGGGATCTCGCCGCGCGAGTCGGCGCAGATGGACCCGCAGCAGCGGCTGCTGCTCGAGGTGGCGTGGGAGGCCCTGGAAGACGCCGGTCAGGTACCGGATGAGCTGGCCGGCAGTCGCACCGGCGTGTTCGTCGGGATCTCGACCAACGACTACGGCTTCCTGCGGCTGGGCCAACCGCAGCTCGTCGACGCCTACACCGGCACCGGCAACGCGCTGAGCATCGCCGCCAACCGGCTGTCCTACACGTTCGACTTCCACGGGCCGAGCATGTCGATCGACACCGCGTGTTCGTCCTCGCTGGTGGCCGTCGACCTGGCGTGCCGCAGTCTGCGCGACGGCGAGTGCTCCATGGCGCTGGCCGCCGGGGTGAACGTGATCCTGTCGCCGGCGCTGGCGATCAACTTCAGCAAGGCCCGGGTGATGGCTCCCGACGGCCGCTGCAAGACGTTCGACGCCGACGCCGACGGCTACGTCCGCGGCGAGGGCGCCGGGGTGGTCGTGCTCAAGCCGCTCAGCAAGGCGCTGGAGGACAACGACCCGGTGTACGCGGTGATCCGCGGCAGTGCCACCAACTCCGACGGCCGGACCAACGGCCTGATCGCCCCCAGCGGGCGGGCGCAGGAGAGCGTGGTCGCCGAGGCGTTCCGCCGGGCGGGCCTGCCGGCCGGCGCGGTCCAGTACGTCGAGGCGCACGGCACCGGCACCTCGATCGGCGACGCCATCGAGGCCAACGCGTTGGGCACCGCGCTGGCCGAAGGCCGGCCGGAGGGCAGTCGTTGCCTGGTCGGCTCGGTCAAGACCAACATCGGCCACCTGGAGGCGGCCGCCGGTATCGCCGGCCTGATCAAGGTGGCGTTGTCGTTGCAGCACCGGGAGATTCCGGCCAGCCTGAACTACAGCGAGCCCAACCCACACATCGGTTTCGACCGTCTGCCGCTGGAGGTGGTCGAGAAGCTGACCCCGTGGCCGTCGGGCAGCCGGGCGATCGCCGGGGTCAGCTCGTTCGGGTTCGGTGGCACCAACGCCCACGTTGTGCTCACCGAGGCTCCGCAGGCCCGCAGCAGCTACCACGACGACACCGCGCCGCCGCGCGCCGAGCTGCTGGCGCTGTCCGCGCGATCGCCGGAGGCGCTGACGGCGTTGGTCGGCGAGTACGAGATGGCGCTCTTCTCGGGTGGACTCATGGGCGGCGCCGCGCTGACCGACCTCTGCTACACCGCTGGCGCTCGCCGCGGCCACCACGACTACCGGCTCTCGGTGGTCGGTGACTCCCCGGCGGCGATGTTCGAGTCGCTGTCGGCATACCGGCTGGGCGAATCGCGGCCCGGATTGTCGGTGGGCCACTGCGCCCCGAGCCGACCCGGCCCGGGTGTGACGTTCGTGTTCTCCGGCCAGGGCTCGCAGTGGCACGGCATGGCGCGACAACTGCAGGCCGACGAGCCGGTGTTCGCCGACGCCCTGGCCGCCTGCGACAACGCGCTGTTCCCGCATCTGGGTCACTCGATCCTCAAGGAGCTGGCCGCCCAGGACGGTCCCGAGGAACGTTCCAAGCTCAAAGACATCGGCATCCTGCAGCCGACGATCTTCGCGATTCAGGTGGCCCTGGCGGCGCTGTGGCGGTCTTGGGGCGTCGAGCCCGCCGCCGTGGTCGGGCACAGCCTCGGCGAGGCCGCGGCCGCCCATGTCGCGGGCGCGCTGAGCCTCGATGACGCCGCACGGGTGATCTGCGCCCGTGCCCGGATGCTGCGCGGCGTTCGTGGCCGCGGGGCGATGATGGTCACCGAGACCACCATGGCCGAAGCGCAGGACCTCATCGCCGGCCACGAGCGCGAGGTGGCCGTCGCCGCGAGCAACAGCCACCGATCGACGGTGCTCGCCGGTGAGCGCAAGGTGCTCGAACAGCTGATGGCGAAACTGCAGCAGCGGGATCGGTTCTGCCGCTGGATCGACGTCGATGTCGCCTCGCACAGCCCGCAGATGGAGGCCCTCGGCGCCGGCCTGCGCGGCAGCCTGGTGAAGCTGAAGCCGACCGTGCCGACCGTGCCGATGTACTCGACGGTCACCGGCGAACTGGTGGGCGAAAGGCTGCTGGACGCCGACTACTGGGTGGCGAACCTGTGCTCGCCGGTGCGGTTCTCGCCGGCGCTGCGGCGGCTGCTCGAGACCGGGCACGACACGTTCGTCGAACTCAGCCCGCACCCCATTCTGTTGACGGCGGCCCGCGAAGACGTTGAAGATATGAGGCGCATCTGCACCTTATTGCCCTCGATGCGCCGCGACGATGACGGCCGCTCCACCATGCTCGGCTCGCTGGGCACTCTGTACACCCTGGGGCACCGGGTGGCCTGGGAGCGGATCTACCCGCAAGGCAGCCGCTGCGTTCCGGCTCCGACCTATCCCTGGCAGCGGGTGCACTCCTGGCTCAACGCCGGCTCCATCGCGGCGCCGCGGCGAGGCGGCGCCGGTGGCAACGGCGGCGGCTGGCGCGGACCGATTCGGTCGGCCGCACAGCCCGGAACGGTGCTGGCCGAAATTGACATCACGGCCGTCACCGCGCTGTCGGCCGAGCAGCTGGGCGAGTTGGCAGTGGCCGCGGCTGAGGTCGCATTCGGTCCCGGCACCCGCTCGGTTTCCGAGTTGACCCTGCGTGACGGTCTAGACCAAGCACGCACCGTGCAGTTCGCCCTGACCGGGGACGCGTTCGACTGCTTTGGCAGCGCCGGGGCGGACTGGTCGCTGCTGGCCACTGGCACTCTTTCCGCCGACCAGTCGCATGCGCCGACCGTCATCACCGCTCCGGCGGATCCGCGGGACCGTAGCTACCGGATGCGTTGGCAGCCGGCGTCTCTGCCCGTTGACGGTGAGGGGCGGCCCGTCGAGCCCGGCAGCTGGCTGATCCTGTCCGACGGTCCGGTCGCCGACACCCTGCGCGACCATCTCGAGGCGCAGTCGCAGTCCTGTGTGCTCGTGGAACCGGTCGTCGGTCTCCCCGAGATCGAGCGGATCAGCGCTGACAGTTACCGGGTCGATCCGGCCCGGCCCGAGCACTTCGCCGAGCTGCTGCGCGCCGCGTTCGGCGGCGACCGGCCGCACTGCCGGGGCGTGGTGCACCTGTGGAACCTGCTGGCCGCAGCGCCGGCTGATACGACAGAAGAGTCGCTGGCGACTGCCACCGATGTCGGATCGCTGAGCGTGGTTCACCTGATCCAGGCGCTGACGCTGGCCGGTTGGCCGGAGTCGCCGCGGCTGTGGCTGGTGACGCGCGGGGCGCAGTCGGCCGGGTGGGAAGAATCTGAGTCCTGCCCGCTGTCGGTCGCACAGGCTCCGGTCTGGGGGCTGAGCCGTTCCATCGACCACGAGTACCCCGAGCTGCACGCCACCGGCGTCGACCTGTCCGCTGACGGTGGCCCCGAAGAGCTGCGCGGCTTGTTCAGCGAGATTTGGTCGGCCAATGCCGAGACGGACGTGGCCCTGCGCGGTCAGCGCCGTTACGTCGCGCGGCTGGAGCCCTACACGGCGCCGTCGGAGCCGGCGGGCGAGCAGCGTGCCAGTGCTATCCACGACCAAGCCACCTACCTGGTCACCGGCGGGCTCGGTGCGGTCGGCGGCAAGGTGGCCGGCTGGCTCGTCGAGCAAGGTGCTCGCCACCTGGTCCTGATGGGCCGCAGCGCGCCCTCGGCGGCGGCACAGGCGACGTTGGAGGGCCTGCGTGCCGCCGGCGCGGAGGTGACTATCGCCCAAGGCGATGTCACCAAGTCCGCCGACGTTGCCGCGGCACTTGCCGTCATCGGTGCATCGATGCCGCCGCTGCGCGGTGTCGTGCACGCAGCCGGCACGGTCGACGACGCGATTCTGGCGCGCCTGGACGCGGCGAAGCTGCGTTCGGTGATGGCGCCCAAGGTTCAGGGTGCCTGGAACCTGCACACCCTGACCGCCGATGCGGAGCTGGACTTCTTCGTGATGTTCTCCTCGGCGGCCTCGGTGCTGGGTTCGCCCGGTGCGGCCAACTACGGGGCCGCGAACGCCTTCCTGGACGCGCTGGCCTGGCATCGCCAGGCGACGGGCCGGCCGGCGTTGAGCGTCAACTTCGGCCCGTGGGCCGGGTTGGGCATGTTCACCAACTCGGAGCTGCACCGGCATTTCTCGCACTACGGCGTGGAAGGGCTGTCGGCGGAGAGCTACTTCGCGGCGCTGGCGGCGCTGCTGGCCGATGGCGCGACCGAAGCGATGGTGCTCGACATCGACTGGTCGCGGTGGCGCCCGAGCGCACAGTCACCGCTGCTGCGCGACCTGCAGGTCACGGCGGATGTCGAGCAGGGTGTCGGCGTGTCCGGCAGTGGCCTGTCTGGGGGCCTGTTCGAGGCGGTGCAGGCCGCCGACGCGCAGGAGCGTCAGCGGCTGCTGGAGACCTACCTGCGTGACTTGGTCGCGGGCAAGCTGGGCCTGGCCCCGGCCAGCCTGGACGTCAACGCACCGCTGAACAGCCTCGGGGTGGATTCGCTGATCACCCTGGAACTTCGCATCCAGGTCGAGCGGGAGCTCGGTATCGTGGTCCCCGTTGCCCGGCTGTTGGACGGGCCGAGCGTGGTGAGTCTGTCCAGCTGGCTCGGTGAGCAGTTGGCCTCCGGACTCGACCAGTCCGTGGCTGACCAAGGATCCGCAGCACCCGATGTCGCCCCGGACGCCGCGGCCCCCGCGCAGGAGTTAGAGCTGCTGGCGCAGGTCACCGAACTCT
This sequence comes from Mycobacterium sp. SMC-11, assembly GCF_046250095.1. Taxonomy (NCBI): domain Bacteria; kingdom Bacillati; phylum Actinomycetota; class Actinomycetes; order Mycobacteriales; family Mycobacteriaceae; genus Mycobacterium; species Mycobacterium sp. SMC-11. The sequence continues at coordinate 521,015 of NZ_CP176430.1, forward strand.
CCGACGAAGCGGTGGATGCATTGCTGGCGAAAATGATGGCCGAAGATGGGGGCAGCGCGTGACGGATCGTCCGGACGTGCCCACCGACCTCTCCAGCCTGTCGCCGGAGAAAAAGCGCGAGCTGCTTGCCCAGTTGCTCAGGGCCAAGGCGCAGGACGCGGCATCCGAGCACGAGCTGTCCTATGGGCAGCGCTCGATGTGGTTCATGCACCGGCTCGCGCCCGACAGCGCGGCTTACACCGTCGCCTACGCCGGACGCATCGACGGCAGCCTGAATGTGCCGGCCCTGGAGCGGGCCGCGCAGGCGTTGGTGGACCGGCACCCAATGCTGCGGACCACCTACACCGAACGGGACGGCCAGCCGGTCGCCCTGGTGCACGCGCATTGGCCGCTGCGGATCGCCACGCACAGCATCGGTGCGGATGAGTCTGAACTCGACCAATGGGTGCAGGCCGAGATCGACCGGCCCTTCGACCTGCGCACCGGCCCGGTGCTGCGGCTGACTCTGCTGGCGCGCCCGGACGACCACGTGCTGCTGCTGACCGTGCACCACATCGCCGTCGACTTCTGGTCCATCGACATCATCCTCGACGAGCTGCGTGCGCTCTACGCCGCCGAACACGGCGGTTCAGCGAGGCTCGACGAAGGAGAGGCGAAGCTGGAACCGCCGCATGAGCACGGCGGTTCAGCGAGGCTCGACGAAGGAGAGGCGAAGCTGGAACCGCCGCATGAGCACGGCGCCAACACGCCAGAAGTGACCGCGGACCGCTACGTCGACTACGCCGCGCAGCAGTCCCGGATGCTGGCCGGGCCCGAGGGCGAGCGGCTTTGGGGCTACTGGCACGAGACGTTGAGGGGCGAACTGCCGACCCTGGCGCTGCCCACCGATCGGCCGCGGCCCGCGATCCAGACCTATGACGGTGCGCTGCACCGGTTCAGCGTCGACGCCCAGGTCACCGCCGGGATCAAGCAGGTGGCGCGGACCGTCGGAGCGACGCCCTACATGACCCTGCTGGCGGCCTATGCGGTGCTTTTGCACCGCTACAGCGGGCAGGACGACCTGGTCATCGGTTCGCCGTTCGCCTGCCGCGACCGGGCCGGGCTGATGGGCATGGTCGGCTATGTCACCAACCCGCTGCCGCTGCGCGTCGACGTGAGTGGCGACCCGAGCTTTGTTGCGTTGCTGGGTCAGGTCAAAGACACCGTGCTGGGCGCGATCGGCCACCAGGAGTACCCGCTGCCGCTGCTCGTCGAGCGGCTACGGCCGGTGCGCGACGCCGGGCGCACCCCGTTGTTCCAGGTGTCGTTTGCCTGGCAGCAGGTCCGGCTGTTCGAAGACGGTGCCGGCTCCGGTGACCCCAGCGTCCTGCACCTGGAGACCCTCTACATCGGCCAGGGCGGCTCACCGTTCGACATCACCATGCAGGTCGGCGAGCAGGACGGCGAACTTCAGCTTGCGCTGCAATACAACACCGACCTGTTCGACGCCGCGACCATCGAGGCTCTCGCGCAGCACTTCACGTTGCTGCTGACCGGGTTGGCCCAGCCCGGGGCGGCGCAAGCCCCGGTCTCGCAGCTGACACTGCTCACCGACGCCGAGCGCGCCGCGCTGGCGGCCTGGAACGACACCGCGGTCGACTACGCGGTTTCTTCGGCGGCCCCTGGGACATTGCACGAGATGGTCGCCGCCAGCGCCGCGCGCACACCGGACGCCGTCGCGGTCAGCTACGACGGCCGCGACATCAGCTACGGCGAACTGGACCGGCGGGCCAACGGCCTGGCACACCGGTTGCGCCAGTTCGGTGTTGGCGCCGGCCCGGAACCCGCCGTGGTTCCGGTGCTGCTCGAGCGCTCCGAGGACCTGGTGATCGCGCTGCTCGGCGTGCTCAAGGCCGGCGGCGTCTTTTTGCCGCTGGACCCCGCGCAGCCCACCGGCCGGATGGAGGCGATGCTCGCCGACATCCCCGAGGCACCGGTCTGTGTCACGCACCGTGAACATTTACCGCACGTGCCAACGGGTTTCACCGGAGCCCGGCTGTGCCTGGACCAGCCGTCCACGGCTCCCGCCGAGGAAGCCACGGCGCCCGAGGCGGGCACTCCGTCTTCCGGGGCAGACCTGGCCTACCTGATGTACACCTCGGGTTCCACTGGAACTCCGAAGGGCGCGCTGAACAGTCACGCCGGTATTCGCAACCGGCTGCTGTGGATGCAGGACGCCTACCAGCTGACCGCCGAAGACCGGGTGCTGCACAAGACCCCGATCAACTTCGACCCGTTCATCTGGGAGATCTTCTGGCCGTTGACGGTCGGCGCCCGGGTGGTGATCGCCAAACCCGAGGGTCACAAAGACGCCGCGTACCTGGCGCATACCATCGTCGAACAGCGCATCACCACAATGCATTTCGTTCCGTCGATGCTGCGCCGCTTTCTCGCGGAGCCCCAGGCGGCCGCCTGTACCGGCCTGCGCAAGGTGTTCTGTAGCGGCGAAGCGCTCACCGCAGACCTGCGCGACAGCTTCTTCGCCGCGCTGCCTGCCGAGCTGTACAACCTCTACGGCCCGACCGAAGCCGCCATCGACGTCACCCATTTCCATTGTGTGCGTGGGGAAACCGATCCAGTCATCCCGATCGGCCGGCCGATCGCCAACATCGCGATCCACTTGCTGGACGCGGCGGGCAACCCGGTTCCGGTCGGAGTGCCCGGCGAACTGCACATCGGCGGCGTGGGCGTGGGCCGCGGCTACCTGAACCGGCCCGAGGCCACCGCGGCGGCGTTCCTCGACGACCCGTTCAGTTCCGTTCCGGGTGCGTTGCTGTATCGCACCGGCGACCTGGCCCGCTACCGCCCCGACGGCAACATCGAGTACCTGGGCCGCCGCGACGACCAGGTGAAGATCAACGGCTTCCGGATCGAGCTCGGTGAGGTGGAGGCCGCGCTGGCCCAGCATCCCGGTATCGCCGAGAGCGCGGTGGTGGCACGCAAAGACGCCTCCGGCAACACCCAGCTGATCGCACATATCGTGCCGGTCGCGGCGGCTCCCGGCACCGCCGAGCTGCGTCGCTTCCTGCTGGACCTGGTTCCGGCGGCGATGATTCCCGCGGTGTTCCGCGCAAGCGATCTGCTGCCGTTGTCGGCCAGCGGCAAGGTGGATCGCCGGGCGCTGCTCGCCCTCGACAAGGACCTGGACGCCGCACCGGTGGAATTCGTTGCGCCCCGCGACGAGACCGAACAGGCGCTCGCCGAGATCTGGCGCGAGGTCCTCGATGTGGACCGGGTCGGCGTCACCGACGACTTTTTCGCCCTCGGTGGCGCCTCCACTCAAGCGTTGGAAGTTGCAGTGCGAGTGGGGGAGCTCGGCCTGGAACTGCGGCCGGAGTCGTTGTTCGTCTACGGCACCATCGCCGAACTGGCCGCCGAGTTCGGCCCGATCGGCGGGGCCGCCAAGACCGAGCCGCCCGCGGCGCAGCCCGAACCCGTGGCGGCCGCGCCCCAGCCGGCTGCCACGCCCAAACCCGCACCGGCACCGGTAATCAAACCCGTGCAGAACGGTCCGGCGCGCAACATCGTGATCGAGAGCCTCGGCGTGTACCTGCCGCCGCGGGCGGTCTCCACCGAGCAGGTGCTGGCCGACTGCGTCAACGAGGTGAAGATCCCGCTGGAGCGACTCACCGGTATCAAGAACCGACGGATGGCCGGCCAAGACGAGTTCTCGATCGACTTGGGTCGCAAGGCGATTGCCGACTGTTTGTCGCGGTCGAGCTACGCCCCCGAAGAGATCGACCTGGTCATCGCCTGCAACATCTCGCGCTGCGACGGCCCGGAGCACATGTTCACCTTCGAACCGAGCACCGCCTCGCAGTTCCGTGACCAGCTGGGGCTGACGGGCGCCGTCTGCTTCGACATCAACAACGCCTGCGCGGGCATGTTCACCGGCGTCAGTGTGGCCCAGGACTTCCTGAAGACCGGACTGGTGCGCAACGCACTGGTGGTCAGTGGCGAATACATCAGCCACATCACCGAAACCGCCCAGCAGGAGATCGAAAGTGCGATGGACCCGCGGCTGGCCTGCCTGACCGTCGGCGACGCCGGCGCGGCGGCAGTGCTCGAACTCGGGCCCAACGACCGGGTCGGTTTCCACGACCTGGACCTGGCCACCTTCAGTGAGTTCGCCAAGCTGTGCATCGCCAAGGCCACCGACGGTCCGCACGGCGGCGCGATCATGGTCACCGACTCGGTCACCCAGACCGCGATCGCGGTGAAGCACTCGGTTCCCTATGTGGCGGCCGTCATGCAGCGACACGGCTGGCGGCCCGAGACGGCCGATCAGCTGCTGATGCACCAGACCTCCGAGGCGTCGATCAACGACGCCATCTTGACCATCAACCGGGTGTTCGGTGCCGGTGCCGCAAGCCGGGCCAACACCATCTGCAACCTCGCCGAGCGCGGGAACACGGCTACCACAACGCATTTCGTCGCGCTGTATGACTACATCAACGCGGGCCGGATCAATTCCGGCGACAACGTCGTGCTGTCCATAACCGGCTCGGGGCAGACCATCGGAACTGGTCTCTACACGTTCGACGACCTGCCCGACCGGATGCGCCGGGCGGGCAACGGCCAGGCCGGCCGCGGCAGCCGGTCCGGCGGGCGCCGGGAGCTGCCGGCGACACCGCGGGTGCGCATCGACGGGATCGGGTTCGCCCCCGATGGACAGGCCGAGCCCAGTTCGATCCAGTTCGCCGTCGACGCCGCCACCGCCTGCCTGGCCGACAGCGGTGTCGAGCGCACCGACGTCGGGCTGGTGATTCACGCCGGCATATACCGCGACGACTTCCTGTCCGAGCCGGCGGTGGCCACCCTGGTCGCCGGTGAGGTCGGGATCAACGCCGAGCCGGAGTCCGCGGACGCCCCCAAGACCTTCGCGTTCGACGTCCTCAACGGGGCGGTCGGTTTCCTCAACGGCTGCCATGTCGCGGCCGGCATGATCGGGGCCGGACGGACCGGGCATGCCATGGTGCTGGCCTCCGAAGTGGAGAACAACACTTCGGAGAGCGGCTACCCGCGCAACGGCATCTCCGAGACCGGGTCGGCAATCATGCTGAGCCCGAGTTCCGGGCCAGAAGGCTTCGGCCGGTTCGTCTTCGGCCACCATCCGGAGTATCGGGGCGCGCTGGCCACCTACACCCAGGAGCGTGACGGTCGGATGTGGCTGCGGATCGACCGCGATCCGAACCTGGCCGCGATTTATGTGAGCTGTTTGCCGTCGTCGGTCAAGGAGCTGCTGACGCTGGAGGGGTTGGCGCCCGAGGACATCGCGGTCGTGTTCCCGCCGTACCTGCCCGGCGCTGCGCTCGATGAGCTGGCCGCGCACATCGGCGTGGACCGCTCGCGGTTCGTTGACCTCGAGGCGCAGGGCCAGGCCAGCGACCCGTTCACCTCGACGCTGCCCTACCAGATCGCCGACGCCCGCCGGCGCGGCCTGGTGAAGCCCGGTGACGTCGCGCTGATCATGGCGGTCGGCTCGGGCGTCGAGGTCGGTTGCACGACCTACCGGTTCTGATCGGCATGCGCGCATTCGTCACCGGGGGAACCGGATTCGTCGGCTCGAACCTGGTTGCCGCGCTGCTCGAGCGAGGAATCCAGGTGCGGGTGTTGCGCCGTTCGACCTCGCCGATGGCCGCTCTGGAGGGTTTGGACTGCGAGACCCGGATCGGCGACGTCAACGACGGCGTCGACGCACTCACCGAGGCAATGGCCGACTGTGACTGGGTGTTTCACACCGCGGCGATCTCGGACTACTGGCGCTACCGGACGCAGACCCGGCTCTACCGCACCAACGTCGACGGCACCCGCGATATGGCGACCGCCGCCGCGCGCGCCGGAGTCAAGCGTTTCGTCTACACCAGTTCGCTTGCCGCACTGGGCGTCCCGGTCCGGGGGCATGAGCTGGTCGAGACTGATAAGTTCAACATCCGCCCGCGGCAGTTCCCGTACGGGCACAGCAAGCATCTGGCGGAGGCTGAGCTGCAGAAGGCCGCCGCGGCCGGTCTGCCTGTCGTGATCGTCAATCCGTCGGTGGTCATCGGCCCTCGCGACGTCAACCGCATCGCCAGCGCGATGCTTGTCGAGGCCAAGCAGGGCCGGCTGTGGTTCGCCGCTCCCGGTGGAACCAACTTCGTCTCGGTCGACGACGTGGTGGCGGGACACATCGCCGCCGCCGAACGCGGCCGGATCGGGGAGCGCTACATCCTCGGTGGTGAGAACCTGTCGTTTCGTGCGGCATTCACCGGCGCCTGCGAACTTTTCGGGCGTCGTGGGCCGTCGGTGATGTTGCCGCGCTGGTTTATCCCGGTGGCCGCGGCTGGAGTCAGCGTTGCCCGAGCCGTGGTGGGTCCGCGGCTGCCGATCGATGCCCGTCAGATGCGGCTGTCGACGGCCGAGATCTTCGCCGATGCCAGCAAGTCCCGGCAGGAACTTGGTGTACCGTTCACGCCCTTCGCGACGGCGCTGCGGGCTGCCCACGACTGGTACCGCGACAACGGCTACCTGGACTAGCCGACCAGGTCGGCGGCTCAAAATAGGCCACGGCGTCAATTAGTGACGCAAATCCGAACCAACCCCCCGGCCCCGATGCTAAGGTCGGGTTTGCCAAAATTTAAGGTCTAGCTCAGCAAAAGGGGTTGCCGCGCGGCGTGTCTCCTGCGGGCCGTGGACGAAGGAGGCCGTGTGTCGGAGCGTCACCGCAACGGGGCAGTGCGTTCGGGTCGTAGTCGTCGGGCGCTTGGTGCCGCGACATCGGTGGGGGCGTTTCTCGCCTTCGGAATGACGCCACTGGTGGTGGCTCCTGCGCAGGCGGACTTCGACCTGTGGGACCCGCTGTCCTGGTTCAGTGCGGACACCGGCGATGCGGGACTGCCGCTCGGCCAGGAAGCCGATGTCGTGTCCGACGTGTTGGCTTCCGGCAGCGCTGAGGCGGGAAACTGGTTAACTGCCGCCTGGACGGCGTTCGATGAGCAGCTCTACAGCGCCATCTACGACCCGGTCCAGGCGATCATCGACAACCCGGCCAGCGCCTGGTGGCTGGACCCGTTGAACAGCCTGTTCGCCACCGCCGCTTCGTGCGGCATCGTCTGCAATGGTGCCGACGCCTACATCGACTCCGACACCGGCCAGCTGATCGAGGCGCTGGACGGCGGCTGGCTGTTCGGCAACGGCGGTGACGGTATCGACGGCTCCGACGGTGGCGCTGCCGGGATCTTCGGCGATGGCGGGGCCGGCGGCGCGGGTGCCACGGCGACCATCGACGGCCTGGTCGTGACCGGCGACGGTGGCGACGGTGGCGTGGGTGGCCTGCTGATGGGGCACGGCGGCGCTGGCGGTGCCGGTGCCGCCGCACGAATCGACACGCAGGGCAATGTGGTCGCCGCGGGCAACGGCGGCAATGGCGGCGACGGTCGGACCTGGTTCGGTATCGGTAATGGCGGCAACGGTGGTGCCGGTGGTCAGGGACTCGACGCCTCCTCCGACTACCAGGCCACCATCGGCGGTAACGGCGGCAACGGCGGCAATGCCGGCGTTCACACCGGCAATGGCGGCAACGGCGGGATAGCAGGTAACGGTGGCGCTGGCCTGACCGGATCCGAGGGCTCCGGTGAAAATGGATCCGCCGGTGCCGAAGGCGGTAACGGCGGTAGCGGTGGCCGTGGAGCATTCCTGATCGGCAACGGCGGCAGCGGCGGAGCCGGTGGCCTCGGCGGCAACGGTGGGTCCGGCGGCGACGGTGCCAGGGGCGCGGCAGGCACTTTTGCCGATGACAGCAACGGCAACGGTGGTGCCGGCGGTAACGGCGGTTCCGGCGGTAATGGCGGTGCTGGCGGCCGGGGCGGTGCGGCCGGTGTGGCACAGCATTCCTGGAGCGGCGTCAGCGGAGTCGGCGGAGTCGGCGGCGATGGTGGATCCGCGGGCGAGGCCGGCGACGGTGGCCGGGGTGGCAACGGCGCCAACGGTAGTGAAAACGCCAGCGTCATCGGGGACACTGCCGGCGGCGACGGCGGCCGTGGCGGCAACGGGGGCGAGAACGGGACTGCGGGTGCCGGCGGTTCCGGTGGCAGCAATGGCGATGGCACGACAGCGGCCAGCGGGGCCGCCGGTGCGGATGCAGGACCGGCCGGAAACGGCGGTCGTGGCGGCAACGGCGGCATTGGAGCGGCCGGGGAGACCGACGGGTATGCCGGTGGTAACGGCGGCCGGGGCGGCGACGCCGGGAATGCCGGATTGTATGGAGGTGACGGCGGCTACGGGGGCGGTGGGGGCGCCGGCTATTACGCAGAGGATGGCGTCGGCGGAGTCGGTGGCAATGGTGGCGACGGCGGCAACGCCGTGAACGGGACCGGAGGCGACGGCGGTTCCGCCGGCGGTGGCGGGCCCTCGGCCTGGGATGTCAAGGGCGGCGCCGGTGGCAATGGTGGCAACGGCGGCAACGGTTTGTACGGAGGCGGAGGTGGCCGCGGTAACGGCGGCAATGGTGCTGGTGCAAGCGGAGGGGCCGGAGGTTCGGGAGGCAACGGCTCCAGCGGTAACCACGGCGGCGCGGGCGGCAACGGTGGTGACGGTGGCGCGAACAATGGCGCTCCCGGCGGCATGGGGGGCAGCGGCCATGCCGGTTCGGCAAACGGCGTCGGCGGCGCGGGCGGTAACGGCGGTGATGGCGCCGCAGGTGGGGACGAGAAGCCCGGTGTACCGGGAATTGGTGGTATCGGCGGTGACGGTGGCACCGTCGGACCGAACGGTGACGGCCGGGGCGGTGACGGTGGTACCGGTGGCTACCAGGGGCCGGACGGCTACGGTATCGGCGGCACCGGCGGCGCCGGCGGCAGCGATGGCACGCGCGGCGGCAACGGCGGTCCCGGTGGCGCCGACGGCTCCCACGGAACCAACGGCGCCAATGGGTGAGCGACGCGCCTGAAACTCGGAAATGGCCGGCTGGCCGCTGAAGCGCCCGCGTTTGCTGAACTGACGTTCACTTGCGTGCCCCAATTCACGTGGCGCGGTTGATGATCCGGCTTCGAAAGAAATATTGGCGGGAAGTCGCCGATTGCCGATATCGACTCCCAAAAACGGTGCTAACGTCCGCTTTGCTGAAAATCTAAGGGTTGATTCAGGTCGCACCTGGTTTCCAGTGCGCCATATCTCAGCTAGAGGAGCCGGAGTGTCGGAGCGTAGCCGCAACGGGGGAGTGCGTCCTGGTCGTGGTCGTCGGGTGTTGGGTGCCGCGACGTCGGTGGGGGCGTTTCTCGCGTTTGGGATGACGCCGGTGGTGGCGGCTCCTGCGCAGGCGGACTTCGATCTGTGGGATCCGCTGTCTTGGTTCGGTGCGGATGCCGGCGACGAGGGATTGCTTTTCGGCCCGGAAGCCGATGGCATGGCCGAGATGCTGGCGGCGGGCAGCGCTGAGTCCGCGGGAAATTGGTTGAGGTCGGCCTGGACGGCCTTTGATGAGCAGCTGTACAGCGCCATCTATGACCCGGTTCAGGCGATCATTGACAACTCGGCCAACGCTTGGTGGCTGGAGCCGTTGAACGGCCTGTTCGCCTTTGGTGACTCGTGTGGCATCGCGTGCAATGGTGCCGACGCCTACATCGATACCGACAGCGGTCAGCTGGTCGGGGCGCAGGACGGTGGCTGGCTGTTTGGTAACGGCGGCAACGGCATTGACGGTTCCGACGGTGGAGCGGCCGGGATCTTCGGTGATGGCGGCGATGGCGGCGCGGGCGCCACCGCGACGATCGACGGCCTGGTCGTGACCGGCGACGGTGGTGACGGTGGTGTGGGCGGTCTGCTGATGGGCCACGGCGGAGCTGGCGGTGCCGGTGCGGCCGCACGGATCGACACGTTGGGCAATGTGGTCGCTGCGGGCAACGGTGGCAACGGCGGTGATGGGCGGACCTGGTTCGGCATCGGCAACGGCGGCAACGGCGGCAATGGCGGCCAGGGCCTGGATGCTTCGCCTGACCAACAGGCCACCGTCGGTGGTAACGGCGGCAGCGGCGGCAGCGCGGGTATTCACACGGGTAACGGCGGTGCCGGCGGTGTGGGCGGCAATGGCGGCGCGGGAACGTGGGGCTCGGATGGCACGTTCGAGGGCAACGGAACGGGCAACGGTGAATCGGGTGCGGCCGGTGCCAGCGGTGGCAACGGTGGCAGTGGCGGCCGCGGTGCGTTCTTGATCGGCAACGGCGGTAGCGGCGGTGCCGGCGGCGTCGGTGGCCGCGGCGGGTCCGGTGGCGCTGGCGCCAACGGTGCGGACGGCACCTTTGCCGAGGGCGGCGACGGTAATGGTGTCGCCGGGGGAGATGGCGGATCCGGCGGCAGCGGTGGCTCAGGTGGTCAAGGTGGTGCGGCAGGTACGGCGCAGAACTTCTGGAGCGGCGGCAACGGTACCGGCGGCGCCGGTGGCGCCGGGGGTACGGCAGGCCGGGCCGGCGACGGAGGCAACGGTGGCAACGGTGCCTGGGGTACCGCCGGAGGGCCCACTGAAATGGGTGAACGGGCCGGCGGCAACGGCGGTGCCGGCGGCAACGGCGGCGACAACGGCACCGCTGGGAAGGGCGGAGCCGGCGGCGACAACAGTGACGGCACGCGGGCGGCCAGCGGCAACGACGGCGTGGCTGCGCGCCCGGGAGGAAACGGCGGCGACGGCGGCGACGGTGGCTACGGAGCCGGCGGGCGTGCCGATGGGTATGCCGGCGGCAACGGCGGCCGGGGCGGTGACGCCGGCAACGCCGGTTTGTACGGCGGTGACGGCGGGAACGGTAGCGATGGCGGCACGGGCTACAAGGGCGCCGGAGGCACCGGAGGAACCGGAGGAACCGGCGGCGACGCGGTCAACGGCACCGGTGGCCACGGCGGTACAGGTGGTCTGGGCGGGCCGGGTGTCTTCGGCGGCAAGGGCGGTTCCGGCGGCGACGGTGGCGACGGTCTCTACGGTGGTGGCGGCGGCGCGGGCAATGGCGGCAACGGCAGTGCCGGCCCCGGCGGTGCTGGCGGCGTAGGAGGCATCGGCTCCAGCGGTAACGACGGTGGCGCGGGCGGCAATGGCGGCAAGGGCGGCGCTGAGTACGGCGGTAGTGGCGGTGTCGGTGGGCAGGGTCACGCGGGCTCCGAGCAAGGCGACGGCGGTGACGGCGGCAACGGAGGTGACGGCGCCGCGGGCACAGGCGGGGTCTACGCCCCCGGAAGCGGCGGTGCGGGCGGCGACGGCGGCATCGTCGGACCGAACGGCGACGGGCGGGGCGGAGATGGCGGCGTCGGTGGCTACAAGGGGCGCGTCGGTGATGGCACCGGCGGTGCCGGCGGTACCGGTGGCGCGACCGGCGCACCCGGCGGTAAGGGTGGCCCCGGCGGCAAGGACGGTTCGCAGGGAACACCGGGACTCGACGGCTGAGCGACGCCTAACGTTGCCAGGAGGATCCGTTAGCGGCAACGGGAGTTTCGTGGTCTTTGACTCGAAACTCCTGTTCCCGCAACGTTTTGCTGGGTTCGGGGCGGCCTAGCCGACCTGCGAGATCAGTGCTTCGGTCGGCGGACGCCGCTGCGTCCAGGGCTGCACCGACTCGATCTGCGCTGCCAATGAGACCAGGGTGGCCTCGTCGTTGGCCCGGGCCACCAGGTGCACCGCCTCGGGTAGGCCGTCGGCGGCGATCCCGGTCGGGACGGAGATGGCCGGCTGACCGCTGTAGCACTGGGGGAAGGTGAACGGGATGAACTTGAGCATCCGAAGCATCGCCCGGGTCGGCCCGAGGCCCTCGAAATAGCCCACCCGCACCGGCGGGATCGCCAGCACCGGAGTCATCAAGATGTCGAAATCGGCGATCCTGCGCTGCGAGCGGGCGGTGATTCGCGGCTCCGCGGCGACGGCCCGGCGAGCCAGCCAATCCGGGACCAGTTTGCTGGTGCGAGCCTCGGCCTGCATACGCCGTTCCAGCAGTTCGGTTTTCGGGAGCCGCTCGATCTCGTGAGCGAACCCGTTCATGAACAGTGCGAGCACTGCCGCGATCCCCATGACCGGATAGACCGGGTCACGCTCGATGACCTCGTGGCCCATCGAACGCAACAGTTCTGCGGTTTCCAGCACGGGGCGGCGCACCTCGTCGCTGACGGGCACCGGCACAACGGGCTTGAAGGACATCGCGATCCGCAGCCGTCGCGGATGCGCCAGTAGTGCCTCCATCAGTGGTGGCGCCGTCGGCGGCGAGGGAATCTCGTCGTCGGGTTCGGGACCGGTCATCGCGTCGTGCAGCAGCGCCGCATCCATCACGCTGCGGGCCAACGGCCCAATGTGGTTGAGCCCGTGGAACCGATACGCCCGCTCCGGTGACTCTTTGGTACTGATCCGGCCGCGCTGGCCCTTCAGGCCTACCAGCCCGCAGCAGGCGGCCGGAATGCGGACCGAGCCGCCGCTGTCGCTGCCGGTAGCACCGGGCACCATGCCGGAGGCGACTGCTGCCGCCGAGCCGCCGCTGGAGCCGCCCGGGGTCCGGTAGAGATCCCACGGGTTACGGGTCACTCCCCAGGTCGCCGATTCGCTCACCGGGTAGGCGCCGAATTCCGAGAGGTGAGTCTTGCCGATGATCACCGCGCCGGCAGCTCGGAGCCGTCGCACGGCTGCGCTGTCGGCGCTCGCCGGGCCGACGTCAATTCCGGTGCCACACATCGAGGAAACACCCGCCACGTCGGTGTCGTCCTTTACCGCGATCGGCACACCCGCCAACGGCAGTGCCTCGCCGGCCGCCAGTCGCTGCTCGACGTGCGCCGCTTCGGCCATCGCCTGATCACCCATCACGGTGCGAAAGACGTTCAAAACCGGGTCAAGCCGGGCGATTCGATCCAGGTACAGGGTCACCAGCTCGCGCGGCGACACCTCACGCGCGCGCACCAACTGCGCCAAGCGCGCGACGCCGGCGAAGGCCAAGTCATCATCGTGCGCGGCAGACATCATTGCGTCCTTTCCCCCGCGGACAACGATACCTACCGTGCGCTGGCGTAAACGTGTGTCCGCGTTGGCGACACACTGAGAACTACCGAGTGGTCAGTTCCCCGCCGCAGGCTCGATGTTGTGGTTCAAGGTGAATCGGTTGGCCGGGTCCAGGCGTGCCTTGAGTTCGGCGAGACGTTGGTATCCGGCGTCACCGAATGTCGCTCGGATGCGGTCTTGCCCTTCGTCGCCGACGAAGTTCAGGTAGGCGCTGTCCGGGCCCAGTGGCCGCAGTATCTCGAAGGCCTGCCGGGCCCACGCCGTGCAGCGTGCGCTTTCGCCCGCGTCGGTCCACGTCGCCATCAGATGAATGATGTACGGGTGTTCGCGGGCGACGATGGCCGTCGACTCCTCCGGAACCCGGCTGGCGTACCCGCCGAGCCGGATCAGGTGCAGCCGGGTCTGCGCCGAGGGGCGCGACCGCCCCAGCAGGGCGATGCGCCGGATCGCCTCGTCGGTGAGCTCGGTGACGAACAGCGATTTCCAGTAGTTCAGCCAGCCGTAGGGCGCCGTGTAGTCCAGGGCCTGCTGCCAGGTCGAGTAGTCCAGCTTGTGCTGCACGGCCACCACCGGCTTGGCCGCCACGCCGCGAACGTTGAGCAGGGCGCTTACGTCGTCGCTGCCGATCGCATCGGTGCGCGTGGAACAGGCCAGCACGTTGACCAGCGACTGGCCCGTGGTGAAGTCGGAGGAGAAATCCAGGATGGACGCCAGGTGGTCGGGTGCGTTGTCCATCTGGGCACGGAAGTGCCGCAGGGCCGCCTCGGCATCGGCATCGGGGTAGGACTGCACACCGGCCACCACGCCGCCGATCGGGTGCAGGCGCAGCACGAACTGGGCTACCACACCGAAGTTGCCGCCGCCGCCGCGCAGGCCCCACAGCACGTCGGCGTTCTCGGTCTCGCTGACCGTCAATACCTCGCCGGATGCGGTCACCAGTGTTGCGCCGATCAGGTTGTCGCAGGTCATGCCGTGGGCGCGGGAGAGCCACCCGATGCCGCCGCCGAGCGAGAATCCGCCGACGCCGGTGGTCGAGACCACCCCGCCGGGGCAGGCCAGGCCGTGCTTGCTGGTGACCGGGTCCACGTCACCCCAGGTGGCGCCGGCGTCGACGTAGGCGATCCGGGCTTGGGCGTCGACCCGCACTCCGCGCATCTGCGTCAGGTCGATGACGATGCCGCCGTCGGTGGCCGAGTGGCCGGCGACGCTGTGACCGCCGCTGCGCACCGCGATCTGGGCACCCGATTCCACGGCATAGCGCACAGCGGCGACGATGTCGTCCTGCGAGCGGCACTGCAGTACTACGCGCGGGCGCTTGTCGATCAGACCGTTGAAGACTTGGCGCACCTCGTCGTAGCGAGCATCACCCGGGTAGACGGCGTCGCCGGTGAAGCCTGGGACGGTGGGGGTGGTGGCTGTCATCGCATCCTTAACGGGTCAGCGCGGCGAGCTCACTCGTCGCGGAGTTCAGTCGCCGGAGTGGACCGAGTGCTCTTCCAGGCGGGGATGATGGCCGCGAAAACCGCGGCGACGGTGGCCAGCACGGCGTAGACCACCGCGTCGGTCCAGGGGAACACCAGCGGCGTGACCAGCCCGACGTTGACGACGGCTGCCCGCCGCACCGCCTCGGAGATCGCGATGGCGAGCACCGCGCCGAACAGTCCGCCGGCGGCGCCGGCGACGACGGCCTCAATGGTGGTAATGCTGAACACGCGCAGCCGGGTGGCACCCAGCGCCTGGATCAGCGCCACCTCGCGTCTGCGGCGGATTCCGACCAGCAACAGCGTCGACAGCACCGAGATGAAGGCGATCGCGAGCAGCCCGTACTTCAGGGTGTTCAGCGGCGTGAGGTAGCGGCCGATGGAGGCTGCGATGTCGGCTGCGTAGCCGTCGGTGTCCACCGCGGTGAGCGGCTGGTCGAACTGCGCGGCCTTGATGTTTTCGATGACCTGATCGGCGCTGAACCCGGACTCGGGGGTGGCGAAGATCAGGCCGGCGGGCTGAGGACCGTAGATTTGCTCGGCGACCGCGTAGGGCATGTATATCCGGCGTCCGCCGTATTCGGGCGTGGCCACAATGGTGCCGATGCTCATGGCTTGCGCGTCGAGTCCACTTCCAAATACAAGAGTGTCACCGATGTGGAGATTCTTCTCGCGCGCCAGGACGCTGCCGATGACGACCTGATTGGCTTTCTGGCTTGCCTCCGGGGATTGCCCCGCGAGTAATCCGAACGGAAATGTCGGCCGATCCTGCGCCTGAATATGCGCCAACGATCCGTCTTTGAGACTGATCTCGATTTCAGCCATCCGCTCGGTCTTTTCCACCCCGGCCACGGAGTTCAGTTTGTTGACCGTCTGCGGAGCGAATCGGGCGTCAATGGGTCCGTAGTCGGCGAACTGTGTCGTGGTGATGGCAATGCGGCCGTCCGCCTGCGATTCGGCGACCTTGGTGGCGCCGATGTGGATCGCCACCAGGAATCCGGACAGCAGGATCGCGACCACGACGGGCACCGCGATAGCTCCGGAGATGGCCGCGGTGCGTGACCGGTCCGAGCGCAGCGCGTTGAGCGCGATGGTCAGCGTGGCCCCGTTCGCCTTGTCCGGCCGCGGGCGCAGGCTGGTGATCGCCTGCGCGCTCAAGTACGCCGTGGCCAGTAGGAGACCGACGAGGGCGACGACCGCGCCGGCATCGGCGATCATGGCCTGCCAGGCGACCAGAG
Organism: Mycobacterium sp. SMC-11; assembly: GCF_046250095.1. Taxonomy (NCBI): domain Bacteria; kingdom Bacillati; phylum Actinomycetota; class Actinomycetes; order Mycobacteriales; family Mycobacteriaceae; genus Mycobacterium; species Mycobacterium sp. SMC-11. The sequence goes on from NZ_CP176430.1 coordinate 536,767, forward strand.
CCCCGGACAGGGTGGCCAGTCGAGCCGCGATGACGCCGGACAGCCCGATCGCGAGCAGCAGCAGCGCCTTGAACCAGATCTTGCGCTGCGTGGTCTGTTCCTGCGCTGCGCGCCCCGACAGCTCGGCCGCGATGGGAGTGTTGGACGCCGACAGGGCGGGGCCGATCGCGGCGCCCACCGCCAGCAGGATGCCGGCCAGGACGCCGACCACCAGGATCGCCGGCTTGAGGATCACCGGGACGGTGACGCCGACGAAGCGCTCGGTCAGCTCGCTGGCGCTGGCCACGATCGGTTCGGAGATCACGATGCCGGTCAGCACGCCCATCGCCGAGCCCACCGCACCCAACAGTGCAGCCTCGCTGAGGAATCCGGTCATGATCGACGCCGGCGAGGCCCCCAATGCCGACGCGATCGCGATCTCGCGTCGGCGCTCTTCCACCGAGAGCCGGGTGATCTGGGTGATCAGGATGACCCCGACGCCGATCGAGATCAGCGCGAAGATCCCCAGCAGGGGCAGCAGCACGTCGTTGACGTTGTAGCCCTTCGCCGGCTCGCTGCGGGGCTGCACGCTGTACGTGGGCCCGAGCGTGGTCTTCAGCCGCTGCTGGACCTCATCGGCGTTGGCGCCGGAGTCCAGGGTCACGTACAGCATGTCCACCCGGTCGCCGCGGGCGAACTGCACCTTGGCCATGCTCAGCGGCAGCACCGCCACCAGGCCGTTGTTGACGTCGTCGAGGTCGGCCACCCGCTGGAACTTCTCCACCGACAGCTGCCCGACATCGGTGACCAGGGTCGCCGAGGCGTCCAGGGAGTCGCCCAGGGTCTTCGAGATCGCCGGCGGGGGTTCGGCCTGCCCGGTCTGGCAGACCTTCGGGTCGACGATCCACTGAGCGGAGCAGTCCACGCCCAGGCCCAGCCCGAAACTCTCTTTGCCGTCGTTGCGGATCATGGTCACACCCCGGATGACCGGCACCACGGCCGCCACCCCGGGCACGGCCCGGGAGTCTTCGACGACGGCGGGACTGATGCCGCCGCGGGTGGCCGCCCCCACGACGCGCAGCGGGGCGGGCCCGGCGATCTGGTAGCCGACGTCTTCGACGGCCTTGGAGACGCTGGTGACCTCGATCATGACGGCCACGACGACTGCCACACCGCCGCCGAGTGAGAATGCCGCCAGTGCGGCCCGGAATGCGTGTTTACGGACGGCGCGGAAGTTGATTATCCGCAGCAGGCCGAATGTCGCGGCTAATGTTCCGCGAGCCATGTCACATTGTTTGCCGCGTGAGCCATTCCGCTGTCGGTCTCAACTTCACCGTCGAGCAATGAAATCAGACGAGGAGCGTCGTCAGCTATTTTCCGGTCGTGGGTCACCAAAACAATTGTCTGGCCGGCCGCATTCAAGTTATACAACGCGTCAATAACCCGTTGGCCATTTACGGTGTCGAGATTGCCGGTCGGTTCGTCGGCGAGAATCACGTCGGGTTTCATGAAAAGCGCCCGGGCGACGGCCACGCGCTGTTGTTCGCCGCCGGACAATTCCGACGGGACGCGCTTGGACTTGGCGGCCAGGCCGACCTGGTCGAGCAGGCTCATCGCATGCGCGTGCTGGGCGCGGCCGGATTTGCCTGCCAGCAGGCCCGGGAGCATCACATTCTCGACTACTGAAAGGCCCGCCAGAAGGTTGAAGGCTTGGAAGACGTAGCCGAGTGTCTGACATCGCACGGTGGCCAGCTGCTTGCGGGAGAGCTGCGAGACGCTCTGGCCGTTGATGAGGACGTCGCCACTGGTAGGCATGTCCAACAGGCCGAGGATGCTCAGCAGGGTGGACTTGCCCGAACCCGACGGGCCGACCATGGCGACGAATTCGCCGCGAGTTATCTGGATATCGATGTTGCGCAAAATCGGCGTGGCGGTATCGCCCTCACCGAACTGTTTGTTGAGTTTGCGCGCTTCAAGGACCACGGGAGGCCTAAGAACGACCGGCGGCGTGTGCCCGTTCCGGTTGAGCTCCATATCCACGGTATGCATCTCGGTCCTGATCATGAATCTCCGGCGGGCGTCGTAAAATACCGATCATGCCCGCGTTGGGCGCGTTTCTCAATTCAGTACGCACTCCGCGAAGTTGGTGCGCTACGCGGCGCTATGGGCCGATCATACCGGCGTGGGTCGCCTGCCGAAAATCGTTCGGTCGTGACCCCGACCACCGGCGGCCGTCGCGCTACCTGGCTGATCCCGCCGTCAGCTCGCGCGCCCGGCAACCTCGTGCCGGCGAAAAAGCGCCAGCTGACCTGCGGCGATCCGAGTCATGAATTTGCGGCCACCCAAGTGCACGTTGCTCCGGTCAGGTGCGCCGAGCCGCCCGGGTGGCGGGGTGAACAGCCACCAGGCCGAGTTCGTTACGTCGCTCGCAGATCGCCGCCAACTCGGCATACGCCTTGGCCCCGAGCAACTCGGTCAGCTCGGGCGCCAGGCTCTGCCAGACCTGCCGGGCGCCGACGTGTGCCGCCGGGTCGCCGGTGCAGTACCAGTTCAGGTCCTCACCACCCGGGCCCCAGCCGCGCCGATCGAATTCGGTGATCGTGGTCTTGAGGATTTCGGTGTCGTCGGGGCGGGTGACCCAATCCTGGCTGCGCCGGATCGGCAGCTGCCAGCACACCTCGGGCTTCATCGTCAGGGGTTCCACACCGAGCCGGACGGCCTTGATGTGCAGTGCGCAGCCCGCACCGCCGGCGAATCCCGGCCGGTTCAGGAAGATACAGGCGCCCTTGACGGTGCGGGTACGCAGTTGTTGCTCACCGTCGTTCTCGTCGTATTCCAGGTAACCCTTGCGGCCCAGACCTTTGTCGCGCAGCTGCCAGTCGTCCTCGGTGAGTTGGGCGACCGCGTCATCGAGGTTGGCTCGGTCGTCGTCGTCACAGAGGAACGCACCGTGTGAACAGCACCCGTCGTCGGGGCGGCCGGCCACGATGCCCTTGCAGGCGGGGGTGCCGAAAACACAGGTCCAGCGGGACAGCAGCCAGGTGAGGTCGGCGGCGATCAGGTGTTCGGGGTTGTCGGGGTCGTAGAACTCCACCCATTCGCGGGGGAAGTCCAGATCGACTTCACCGGGATGGGAGCGGTGCTGCGCGGGGGTCACGAAACTCCACGCTAGACCAGAAATTCACGTTGCCTCACCATGTCCGGGCCTCGCCCCACTAAGTTGGGTGCGTGCGATTAGGGGTGCTCGACGTCGGCAGCAACACCGTCCACCTGTTGGTGGTGGATGCCCACCGTGGTGGTCACCCGACCCCGATGAGCTCGACCAAGGCCACGTTGCGCCTGGCCGAGGCGACCGACAGTTCCGGCAAGATCACTCGGCGCGGAGCCGACAAACTGGTGTCGACGGTGAGCGAATTCGCCACGATCGCAGCGAGTTCGGGTTGTGCCGAGTTAGTGGCGTTCGCCACCTCGGCGGTGCGCGACGCGTCCAACTCCGAGGAAGTGTTGGCGCGGGTGCGGTCGGAGGCCGGTGTCGAGTTGCAGGTGCTCGCCGGCGAGGACGAATCCCGGCTGACGTTTCTGGCGGTGCGGCGCTGGTTCGGCTGGAGTGCCGGGCGGATCAACAACCTCGACATCGGTGGTGGCTCGCTGGAGATGTCCAGCGGTGTCGACGAGGAGCCGGACGTGGCGCTGTCCCTGCCGTTGGGTGCCGGGCGGCTCACCCGGGAGTGGCTGACCGAAGACCCGCCCGGCCGGCGTCGGGTGGCCATGCTGCGGGACTGGTTGGACACCGAGTTGGCAGGTGCCGCAGCGGCCGTGTTGGAGGCCGGGCCGCCCGATCTGGCGGTCGCGAGCTCCAAGACGTTTCGTTCGCTGGCGCGGCTCACCGGGGCGGCGCCGTCGGCCGCCGGCCCGCGCGTCCGGCGCACATTGACCGCCACTGGCCTTAGGCAGCTCATATCATTCATCTCTAGGATGACCACGGCTGATCGGGCCGAATTGGAAGGGGTGAGCGCCGAGCGAGCGCCACAGATCGTGGCGGGTGCTCTGGTGGCGGAAGCGAGCATGCGAGCGCTGTCGATCGAAACGGTGGAGATTTGCCCGTGGGCGCTGCGGGAGGGCTTGATCCTGCGCAGACTCGACAGTGAAGCCGACGGTGTCACCCTGTTCGGATCCCCGGCGGCGGATATGGCCGCGGCGCGGTCAAAGGGAGGGCACCGATGAGTGGACCCAAGCCTGACCCCCGCGACGTCGAGACGCGACCCATCTCGGTTGCCGAACTGCTCGCCAAGAACGGCAATATCGGTGCCCCGCCGGTCACCGGGCGACGCCGGCGCCGGCGCGGCAATGCCGACGCCGTGACGGTCGCCGAACTGACGGGCGAGATCCCGATCATCCGCGACGAGGCTCCGCCCGAGGTTGAGGCCGCGCCTCCGCCGTCGGCAAGTACCGACGGTGAGCCGAGTGGCGCTCTGCCCGTCGGTCCGGCACCCGGCTTCGTCGAGGAGGACCGACCGGCGACCGGGCCGCGTCCCGTGCAGCGGGTGGAACCCGCCAAGCGGCCGGCAGCCGAGCCGCGCTGGCCCAAGTCCTCGCCACAGGTGCCACGTGGCAGCGGACCTGAGCAAAGTGCCTACCCCCGACCGATGCGTCGAACCGACCCACCGCCCGCGGCAGAGAACGGCCAGCCGGACGAAACCCGGCCGACCGGCTCGGGTGCCGAACGGATGCGGCCCGATCCGGTTGATACCTATACCGATATCGCTGTCGACGTCATGGAGGGCGACGTTCGCGATGCCGAATTACCGACCGGGGACTCCGCATTCGTACGGTCGTTCCTGACCAAGGGACGCTCGACCGGACGAGCGGGCGGCTCCGCCCTGGTTGCCGACGCCGACGGGGACGCCGAGGCTGACGGCGCCGACAGCGCCGAGGCGGCCGCTGAGGCCGAGCCGGCCGACGAGTACGTCGGCCGTCCGGGTGTGGTGGGCGGCTTGCTGGTGGTGCTGCAGTCGATCCTGGCGGTGGCGTTCGGCGGCGGCCTGTTCATCGTTTTCGACCAACTGTGGCGGTGGAACAGCATCGTGGCCTTGGTGCTCACGGTCCTGGTCACGCTCGGTCTGGTGGCCGCGGTGCAGGCAGTCCGCAAGACCGTCGACATCGTCAGTACGTTGATCGCGGTCGCGGTCGGTTTGCTGGTTACGTTGGGGCCGCTGGCGTTGCACGCTAATTAGCCGTTCACTATTACTTCGTGCGCCCTGCCATCAAGGTCGGATTGTCGACCGCTTCGGTCTACCCGCTACGGGCCGAGGCTGCCTTCGAGTATGCGGCCCGGCTCGGCTACGACGGCATCGAACTGATGGTGTGGGGGGAGTCGGTCAGCCAGGACATCGGCGCCGTCCGGCGGTTGTCGCACAAGTACCGGGTGCCGGTGCTGTCGGTGCACGCACCGTGTCTGTTGATCTCACAACGGGTGTGGGGTTCCAACCCGATCTCCAAGCTGGAGCGCAGCGTCCGGGCCGCGGAGCAGCTCGAGGCCCAGACCGTGGTGGTGCATCCGCCGTTTCGCTGGCAGCGACGCTACGCCGAGGGCTTCAGCGATCAAGTCGCCGAATTGGAGGCCACCAGTGATGTGGCGGTGGCGGTGGAGAACATGTTCCCGTTCCGCGCCGACCGGTTCTTCGGGGCCGATCAGTCCCGCGAACGAATGCGTCGCCGCGGAGGCGGTCCGGGAGCGGGGATTTCGGCGTTTGCGCCGTCCCACGATCCACTCGACGGCAACCATGCGCACTACACCTTGGACCTGTCGCACACCGCGACCGCTGGCGCCGACGGGTTGGAGATGGCGCGCCGGATGGGCTCGGGGCTGACACACCTGCACCTGTGCGACGGCACCGGCCTGCCGGCCGATGAGCATCTGGTGCCCGGCCGCGGTGACCAGCCGACTGCCGAGGTGTGTCAGCTGCTGGCCGCCAGTGACTTCACCGGTCACGTGGTGCTGGAAGTGACCACCTCGCAGGCGCGTTCGCCGCACGAGCGCGAGGCGCTGCTGACCGAATCGCTGCAGTTCGCCCGGACGCATCTGCTGCGCTGATCGCCTGATCGCTGAGATACAAGGAGCCCACGCGTGACCTCTTCCACGCTGTTCACCGATGCCATGACCCTGGTGCGCATCGACGGCCAGGACGACAGTGACGACGTCGCGTCGTTTACCGGTGAGCTCAACGAGCACTGGACCATCGGCCCGAAGGTGCACGGTGGGGCGATGCTGGCGTTGTGCGCCAACGCCGCCCGCACTGCCCACGGTGGCGGACTGCAACCGGTCGCGGTGTCGGCCAGCTATCTGTGGGCACCCGATCCCGGCCCGATGCAGCTGGTGACCACGATCCGCAAGCGTGGCCGCCGGGTCAGCCTCGTCGACGTCGAACTCAACCAGGGCGAGCGCACCGCGGTGCGTGCCGCCATCACGCTCAGTGAGCCGGAGCACCAGGCGCCGCCACTGCTGTCGTTCAACCCGGTGGTGCCGCTGATGACGCCGGAGCCTCCGCCGGGCCTGGAGCCGATCGGTCCGGGCCACCCGATGGAACACATCGTGCACCTGGCGCACGGCTGCGATATCCGGCCGGCGCTGACCACGCTCGGCCCCCGCTCGGACGGCGGCCCGCCGGTGATCGAGATGTGGGTGCGACCCAAGGATGCCGCGCCCGACGTGCTCTTCGCGCTGCTGTGCGGCGATGTGTCGGCTCCGGTGACATTCGCGGTCAACCGCAACGGCTGGGCGCCCACCGTGCAGCTCACCGCCTACCTGCGGGCCATCCCGGCCGACGGCTGGCTGCGCGTGATCTGCAGCTGCGTGCAGATCGGCCAGGACTGGTTCGACGAGGACCACACCGTGGTCGACTGCGAGGGCCGCATCGTGGTGCAGACCCGCCAGTTGGCGATGGTGCCTGCGCGGTAGCGGGGCGACCCGCCTGCGGACTGGGCTTCAGCGCGCTGGCAGGCCGGGTCTGAAATGCTGTCGCCATGACCAGAATCGCGATCATCGGTGGCGGCAATATGGGCGAAGCGTTGCTGGCGGGGCTGCTGGCTGCGGGCCGCCCGGTCAAGGACCTGGTGGTCGCCGAGCGGTACGGCGAGCGGGCCCGGCAGCTGTCCGAGAAGTACTCGGTCCTGGTGACCACGGTCGCCGACGCGATCGAGAACGCCTCCGTCGTGATCGTCGCGGTGAAGCCACAGGATGTGGACGCCGTGGTCGAGGAGTTCGCCAAGAGCGTCACGGCCGCCTCCGGGGACAACGCCGAGCAGGTGCTGGTCACGATCGTCGCCGGACTCACCACCGGGTACGTGGAGTCCAAGCTCCCGGCCGGAGCTGCGGTGGTGCGCGTGATGCCCAACACCCCGGTCAAGGTCGGCGCCGGCGCCAGCGCGCTGGCAAAGGGCCGGTTCGCTAGTAGTGAGCAGGTCAGCGAGGTCGCTGCGCTGTTCGAGTGCGTCGGGACGGTGGCGATCGTTCCGGAGGAGCAAATGGACGCCGTCACCGCGGTATCGGGCTCCGGGCCGGCCTACTTCTTCTTGGTGGTCGAGGCGCTGGTGGATGCCGGGGTGGCGGCCGGATTGAGTCGGCAGGCGGCCACCGACTTGGCGGTGCAGACGATGGCCGGTTCGGCGCAGATGCTGCTGGAGGAGCGCGGTGAGAGCGAGGGGGCGTCGAATGCGGGTATCGACACCGCCCCGACCCACCTGAGAGCGATGGTGACTTCGCCGGGAGGGACCACTGCGGCCGCACTGCGTGAATTGGAGGCCGGTGGCCTGCGGACCTCGATCGATCGGGCGGTGCAGGCCGCAAAAACACGCTCTGAGCAGCTAAGAATTACATCAGAGTAATTCACTTATTTTTCACATATTGGCTCTCACTAGTCGCAGGAACCCCATCCGTCCCGCTATTCTCCTCTATGTCTGTGCGTGTGGGCGCAGCGGAGGGGAAGCCGCTGAGACTGCACGTGCCTGATTGAAATGGGTAACGATGACGTCTGCGAACGGGCCTTCGGCGCGTGACACGACACAATTTCTCACCGTGGCCGAGGTGGCTGCGTTGATGCGGGTCAGCAAGATGACGGTGTACCGCCTGGTGCACAACGGCGAGCTGCCCGCGGTACGGGTGGGACGGTCCTTCCGGGTGCACGCCAAGGCGGTGCACGACCTACTGGAGACCTCCTTCTTCGACGCGGGCTAAAGAGCCGGTCGACCGGTAAGCGCCCCCCGGGCGTCGCCGCACGGCGACGCCCGGGGTCGGCTGTCTTGGTGGCCTTGTGGTCGGGGCCAGGTGCGGTTTTCCGGTCCGTGCCTGCCTACGGGTAAAGTAACCGGGTCGATCAAGTTCAGCAGCGCCCATTCGGCGGCGCGGGCAGAAGCAGATAGCGGAGTTCATGGGTTCAGTCATCAAGAAGCGGCGCAAGCGCATGTCGAAGAAGAAGCACCGCAAGCTGCTTCGCCGTACCCGCGTGCAGCGCAGAAAACTCGGTAAGTAACTCCGCCCGGGTCTGTCCAGGCCCCCCGAGCCGTGCCGAGCGTGAAGTTAGCTTCGCGCTCGCGCACCGGGTGTGACGTTGGCTGCACGCTCGACAACGGGCCGCTCGTCGGTATTGCTTTTCCGGCGTGGCCGTTAGGCTGACGGGGTGGACGAGGCCGGACCCCCGAGCGACGGCACGCGAAGTGACGCCCGGCATTACCCCAAGGTTGTGTTGGTCACCGGTGCGTGCCGGTTCCTGGGTGGATTCCTCACCGCAAGGCTCACGCAGAACCCGTTGATCAATCGGGTGATCGCTGTGGATGCGGTCATGCCGAGCAAGGACATGCTGCGCCGGATGGGGCGCGCCGAGTTCGTCCGTGCCGACATCCGTAACCCCTTTATCGCCAAGGTGATTCGAAACAGCGAGGTCGACACCGTCGTGCACGCAGCGGCGGCGTCGTACGTGCCGAGGTCCGGTGGTGGGGCGGCGCTCAAAGAGTTCAACGTGATGGGCGCGATGCAGCTGTTCGCCGCCTGTCAGAAGGCGCCTTCGGTGCGGCGCGTGGTGCTCAAGTCGACCTCGGAGGTCTACGGGTCGTGCTCGCGCGACCCGGTGTTGTTCTCCGAGGACAGCACCAGTCGCCGTCCTCCGACGCAGGGGTTCCCCCGCGACAGCATCGACATCGAGGGCTATGCCCGGGGGCTGGGTCGGCGTCGGCCCGACATCGCGGTCACCATCCTGCGGATGGCCAACATGATCGGTCCGGCCATGGACACCGCCCTGTCGCGCTACCTCGCCGGCCCCCTGGTCCCGATGGTGCTGGGCCGAGACGCACGCCTGCAGCTGCTGCACGAGCAGGACGCGCTGGGCGCCCTGGAACGGGCCACCATGGCCGGCAAGGCCGGCACGTTCAACGTCGGCGCCGACGGGATCATCATGATGTCGCAGGCGATCCGCAGGTCAGGGCGCGTTCCAATGCCACTGCCGGGTGTCGGGCTGTGGGTCATGGATTCGCTGCGCCGGGCGAACAACTACACCGAGATCAACCGGGAGCAGCTGGATTATTTGAGCTTTGGCCGGGTGATGGACACGACTAGAATGCGAACCGAACTCGGGTACAGCGCCAAATGGACCACCGCCGAGGCTTTTGATGACTACGTGCGGGGTCGGGGGCTGAACCCGATCGTCGATCCCAAGTGGGTCCGTTCGGTGGAGCGGCGAACAGTGAGCGCAGCGCAGCGCATGGGGGATATCAGCTTCACCAGGGTGCGGGGAGGTTAGCGCTATGGCTGATGATTCGAAGGCGAAAGTCATTCCGCTGCACAAGCATTCGAGTTCACTGCGCAGGCATCCGTCGGCGCTGGCGGGTCCCGCTGAACAGGCTTCGGCCAATCAGGTCGCCGCGGTCGTCCGTGAACTCGGCGAGCGTCGCGGCACCGCGGGGACCACCGGTGCCGCCGCGCCCACCCCGAGTGAATTCGCCCGCCGGGTGAGCGCGGTCGCCGCGTTCCTGCGAGAGCGGATCACCGGGGATTACCAGGTCGACGAATTCGGTTTCGACCCGCACTTCAACGAAGCCGTGGTGCTGCCGTTGCTGCGGGTGTTCTTCAACGACTGGTTCCGCGTCGAGGTCAGCGGCATCGAGAACCTTCCGATCGATGGGCCGGCGCTGGTGGTGGCCAACCACGCCGGAGTGTTACCGATGGACGCGCTGATGCTCTCGGTGGCGGTGCGTGACCATCACCCCGCGCAGCGGAACCTGCGGATGCTCGCCGCCGACCTGGTATTCGACCTGCCGGTGATCGGCCCGACCGCCCGTAAGGCGGGCCACACCATGGCGTGCACCTCCGATGCCAACCGGTTGCTGGAGGCCGGCGAGCTGACCGCCGTCTTCCCGGAGGGCTACAAGGGCCTGGGCAAGCGGTTCAAGGACCGCTACAAGCTGCAGCGGTTCGGTCGCGGCGGCTTCGTCTCGGCGGCCCTGCGCACCCAGGCGCCGATCGTGCCGTGCTCGATCGTCGGCTCCGAGGAGATCTACCCGATGATCGCCGACGTCAAGCTGTTGGCCCGATTGCTGGGCGTGCCCTATTTCCCGATCACGCCGCTGTTTCCGCTGGCTGGTCCGGCCGGGCTGGTGCCGATGCCGTCGAAGTGGCACATCGCCTTTGGTGAACCGATTGAGACCACCGACTACGAGGCGGGTGCCGCCGACGACCCGATGGTCACCTTCGAGCTGACCGACCAGGTGCGCGAGACCATTCAGCAGACGCTGTACCGGCTGCTCGCCGGTCGCCGCAACATGTTCTTCGGCTGAGCACCGCGACTCTGCACCTCACCAGCACCGATAGGCGCGGCCGCTCCTTGAGATTGCCGTCAGGGCTGTGCATGTCGCCGCGTCCACGACCCTGGACGCAATCTCAACGTGCTTGGACGCCTACTTTTTGCCCAGTGCCCGATCGCGCATCGCCTCGAGGGCGGCGATCGTCGCGGCCTCGGTGTCGGCGTCCTGGTTGACCGACTCGCCGAGCATGGTGACCACGCTGGTCACCACCGGCTCGCCGTTCTCATCGGTGACCTCGCTGCGGACCTCACTGACCACCGTGCCGTGCGACTCGATCACCGAGTCCAGGTAGGTATCGAAGAACAACTTGTCACCGGCCACGATCGGCCGGTGGAAGGTGAACTTCTGGTCGCGGTGCAACACCCGGGCGATGTTGATCGGAATGTCGAATTTCTCGAAGATCTCCAGCTGCACCTGACGCCCGGCAACCGCCAGGAACGTCAGCGAAGCCACCAGCCCCGGATGCCCGGCTTCGGTGGCAGCGGCCTCGTCGAAATGGGCTGGGTGGTCATCTTTGACGGAGCGGGCGAACTCGCGAATCTTCTCCCGGCCGACCTCGAAATAGTCCGGGAACCGGTAGTGCGTTCCGATGACTCCCTGCGATTCGGTGTGTACTGACATGCCGGTTTACCCCTCCGCTCGCCGTGGTGCTCGGCGGCGGAAGCCTATCAGCGAGCAGGTCAGGCGCGCTCGTTCCGGTGCGCCACGGCCGCAGCCAGGGCCCCTCCGACAGCCCCCAGCGCCAGCGCCGACGGCACGCCGATCCGCGCCGCCCGCCGCGCGGTACGGAAGTCGCGGATCTCCCATCCCCGCTTGCGTGCCGTCTCCCGCAACGCGGCGTCGGGGTTGATCGCCACCGCCGTGCCGACCAGCGACAGCATCGGCACGTCGTTGAAGCTGTCGGAGTAGGCGGTGCAACGGCGCAGGTTCAGCCCCTCCCGGATCGCCAGGGACCGCACCGCGTGGGCTTTACCGGGCCCGTGCAGAATCTCGCCGACCAGCCGGCCGGTGAACACCCCGTCGACCGACTCCGCGACGGTGCCCAGCGCGCCGGTCAATCCGAGCCGGCGGGCGATGGTTTCGGCCAGCTCGTAGGGGGTCGCGGTGACCAGCCACACCTGCTGCCCGGCGTCGAGGTGCATCTGGGCCAACTCGCGGGTGCCGGGCCAGATCTTGTCGGCGATGATCTCGTCGTAGATCTCCTCGCCCAGATCGACCAGCTCGGACACCGGTCGGCCTTCGATGAACGCCAGCGCTTTGCGCCGACCGGCCGCGACGTCGTCGCTGTTCTCCTTGCCGGTGAGCTGAAACTTGGCTTGCGCGTAGACGAACCCGATGACATCGCGGTAGGTGAAGTAGTTGCGGGCGGCCAGCCCACGGCCGAAGTGCACCATCGAGGAGCCCTGGACCAGGGTGTTGTCGACGTCGAAGAACGCGGCGGCGGTCAGGTCGACCGGTGCGGGCGTCTCGGCCTCGGCCACATCGGCGAGCGCCCGCTCTGCGTTGGCGTCGGTCAGCGATGCCACTTCGGCCGCGGATACCCCGTCGGCCGGGCCCGGTGATGCCATCACCCGACTCCTTCCGCGTCTGGGCTCAGGGCCGGTGCTCCGGCCGTCATCAACCCTATCCGGCTGCAGGGCCGATGACCCCCAGGTGATCGCGTAGATCACCTTTGAGGTCGAACATCGAGTAGTCGCGGAAACTGAACCGCCAGACGTCATCGACCCGCTCGAACGTGTCGTGATAGCGCCCGGCGGCGATCACCTGCAGTGCTACCGCCTCAGTCTGCTGCAGCACCGTGTAATAGGACCGGCAGGATGCGGTCCCGGCGACCTCGTCGATATCGAGGATCGGGTTGGTGATCACGTGCTTGGTGCGTGGCGTGCCGTCGGCGTGAAGAGTGACCAGCCCGCGCCACAGTTGCAGGATGCCGGCGCTGTCGAGGATGACCGTGCCTTCGGGGTCGGCCTTGATCCGGGCGTGGGCGAACAGTGCCGCAGCGCCGTCGAGGTCACCGGAGTCCATCAACTCCGCATAGCGATACAGCAGATTGGTGATCGACACCGCGCTGGGGTTCATGGCTTGCTCTGTCCGCCGGGGTTAGGGGAGATGCGGCTTGTGGCCGGTCACACCGTAATTCAATGCAGCTGGGGTCGTCGCGACAATCCAGAGAACCCGGTGGTTCAGCGAGGCTCGACGGAGGAGAGGCGAAGCTGGAACCGCCGCATGGGCCCGGTGGTTCAGCGAGGCTCGACGGAGGAGAGGCGAAGCTGGAACCGCCGCATGGGCCCGGTGGTTCAGCGAGGCTCGACGGAGGAGAGGCGAAGCTGGAACCGCCGCATGGACCCGGTGGCCTGGGCGGGCCGGTGACAGCCCTGCAACACTGGAGCCATGACCCGCCACCAGGTACAGCTGCTCACCCGCGAGGGCTGCCCGGTCTGCGTGCAGGTGCACGACCAGCTGCTCCAGCTGGCGGCCGAACTCGCGTTCGACCTGCAGACAGTCGACGTCGACGCCGCCGCGGCGGCCGGGGACACGGGCCCGCGAGCCGAATTCGGCGACCGGTTGCCGGTGGTGCTGCTCGACGGACGAGAGCACAGTTACTGGGAGGTCGACGAGGCCCGCCTACGTGCAGATTTGGCGGGTTCATGAGGCGGTTCCAGCTTCGCCTCTCCTCCGTCGAGCCTCGCTGAACCGCTCGCTCATACGGCGGTTCCAGCTTCGCCTCTCCTTCGTCGAGCCTCGCTGAACCGCTCGCTCATACGGCGGTTCCAGCTTCGCCTCTCCTTCGTCGAGCCTCGCTGAACCGCCGAATTTGGTAGGCCAGCGCTTTAGCCTCTACCGTGGAGAGAAGTTTCTTCACGGGTGACAGCAAGGAGCGGACCAGGTGATATTGCCGTGAGCGTCCTGCTCTTCGGGGTCTCGCACCGCAGCGCCCCCGTCTCCGTACTCGAGCAACTCAGCACCGCTGAATCCGATCAGATCAAGATCGTCGAGCAGGTGCTGCAATCGCCGCTCGTCACCGAGGCGATGATCCTGTCGACCTGCAACCGGGTCGAGATCTACGCCGTCGTCGACGCCTTCCACGCCGGATTGTCGGCGATCGGACAGGTGCTCTCCGAACACTCCGGCATGTCGATGGCCGACCTGACCAAGTACGCCTACGTCCGCTACAGCGAGGCCGCCGTCGAGCACCTGTTCTCGGTGGCCAGCGGCCTGGACTCCGCGGTCGTGGGCGAACAGCAGGTCCTGGGCCAGGTACGGCGCTCCTACGCCTCCGCCGAGGCCAACAGCAGTGTCGGCCGGGTGCTGCACGAACTGGCGCAACGCGCGCTGTCGGTGGGCAAGCGGGTGCACTCCGAGACCGGAATCGACGCCGCCGGTGCGTCGGTGGTCTCGGTCGCCCTGGGTATCGCGGCCAAGCAGTGGGGTGACGACGCGCTGCAGGGACGGACCGCAGTGGTGATCGGTGCCGGGTCGATGGGCGCGCTGTCCGCGGCACATCTGGTGCGCGCCGGTGTCCAACACATCCACGTCGTCAACCGTTCGCTGCCGCGCGCTCAACGGTTGGCCCGCAAGATCCGCGAGAGCGGTGTCACGGCCGACGCGGTCGCCCTGGACCGGATGGCTGCCAGCCTGACCAGCGCCGACATCGTGGTGTCGTCCACCGGAGCGGTCAGCCCCGTCGTCTCACTGGCCGACGTGCACCACGCGCTGGCCGGGGGCACCCGCGACGAGGCGACCCAACCGCTGGTGATCTGCGACCTGGGCATGCCACGCGACGTCGACGCTGCGGTCGCCGGCTTGCCCGGAGTGCGGGTCATCGATATGGAACGGATCCAGCGCGAGCCCTCGGCGCAGGTCGCCACCGCCGACACCGAGGCCGCGCGCAACATCGTGGCCCGCGAGGTCGCCACCTATCTGGCCGGCCAGCGGATGGCCGAGGTCACCCCGACCGTGACCGCGCTGCGCCAGCGTGCCGCCGACGTGGTCACCGCCGAATTGCTGCGGCTGGATCACCGGCTGCCGGACCTGGAGGCCGCCCAGCGCGAGGAGGTGGCGCGTACCGTGCGTCGCGTCGTCGACAAGCTGCTGCACGCCCCCACGGTGCGGGTCAAACAGCTGGCCAGCTCGCCCGGCGGCGACAGCTACGCCGAGGCGTTACGCGAGCTGTTCGAGCTCGATCCGACCGCCGTGGACGCCGTCGCGACCGCCGGTGAACTGCCAGTAGTGCCGGGAGGACTTGATGTCAGCGCCGAAACCGGGTCGGCCGGGTAGACGTTTTGGGTGAAGTAATCCGCATCGGTACCCGGGGTAGCTTGTTGGCCACCACCCAGGCCGGGACCATTCGCGATGCTTTGGTGGCTGCTGGGCACCCCGCTGAACTGGTCGTGATCAGCACCGCCGGGGATGTCACGTCCGGTCCTATCGCCGACATCGGCGTGGGGGTGTTCACCGCTGCGCTGCGGGAGGCCATTCTGGACGGCCGTGTCGATGCTGCCGTGCACTCGCACAAGGACCTGCCGACCGCTGCCGACTCCCGGTTCCGGCTCGCCGCAAATCCGCCTCGGGAGGACGCTCGGGACGCGCTGGTGGCGCGTGACGGATTGGTGCTGGGGGAGTTGCCGGCGGGTGCCGTGGTGGGCACATCGTCGCCGCGAAGGGCGGCACAGCTTAGAGCACTGGGTCTCGGTTTGGAAATTCGCCCCCTACGAGGCAACCTAGATAGCAGGTTGAACAGGGTAAGCAGCGGCGAACTCGACGCCATCGTGGTAGCCCGGGCGGGTCTGGCCCGGCTGGGACGCCTCGACGCGGTCACCGAGACGTTGGAACCGGTACAGATGTTGCCGGCTCCGGCCCAAGGGGCACTGGCGGTCGAGTGCCGCGCCGGTGATACGGCACTGGCGGAGCTGCTGGCGGAGTTGGACGACACCGACACCCGCCTGGCGGTTACTGCCGAGCGGACCCTGCTCGCCGAACTGGAGGCGGGTTGTTCCGCACCGGTGGGCGCGATCGCCGAAGTGGTCGAGTCCATCGATGAGGACGGCCGGGTCTTCGAGGAGCTGTCGCTGCGCGCTTGCGTGGCGGCGCTGGACGGATCCGACGTGATCCGCGCGTCCGGCATCGGCAGTCCGGACCGAGCCCGGGAACTGGGCGTGTCGGTCGCGGCGGAACTGTTCGAGTTGGGTGCGCGCGAGCTGATGGCGGACGCACGGTGAAGACGTGCGTCGGAAGTGAGTGAGAAGTGACGGGGAGTACGGAATGTCTCGCCAGGTGAGCGTGCGCGGGCAGAAGCCCAAGCCGGGCCGCATCGTTTTCGTCGGCTCGGGTCCCGGCGACCCGGGTCTGCTGACGACCCGGGCACGGACGGCGCTGACGAATGCCGCGCTGGTGTTTATCGACCCGGATGTGCCCGAGGCGGTGCTGGCGCTGATCGGCACGGACCTGCCTCCGATCGCCGGTCCGATGCCGCCGGCCCCCAAGGCGGACAAGGCCAGTGACGACGCGGCCGACAACGCCGCCGACGCCGACGATGACGCTGCCGACGAGGCTGCTGCGATCGTTCCGGGCGGCCCCGACATCCGTCCGGCGCTGGGCGAGCCGGCCGAGGTGGCCAAGATCCTGGCCACCGAGGCGCGCTCGGGTACCGACGTGGTGCGGCTGGTCGCCGGTGACCCGCTGTCGATCGACGCGGTCATCACCGAGGTAAACGCGGTGGCCCGCACCAACATTGCTTTCGAGATCGTGCCGGGCCTGCCCGCCACCAGTGCGGTGCCCACCTACGCAGGTCTGCCGCTCGGCTCGTCGCACACCGTGGCCGACGTCCGCGACCCGAACGTGGATTGGGGTGCGCTGGCTGCCGCTCCGGGGCCGCTGATCTTGCAGGCCACCACCTCTCACCTGCCGGAGGCGGCCCGCACCCTGATCGAGTACGGCCTGTCGGACGGCACGCCGTGCGTGGTCACCACCTCGGGGACCACCTGCGCGCAGCGTTCGATCGAGTCCAGTCTCGGCGGCCTGACGGAGGCGTCGGCGCTGGCGAGCATCGACCCGGTCATCCTGCCCAACGGCCAGGAGACTTCGGCCGGGCCGCTGGTGGTGACCATCGGCAAGACCGTGAGCAACCGAGCCAAGCTGAACTGGTGGGAGAGCCGCGCACTGTACGGCTGGACGGTTCTGGTGCCGCGCACCAAGGACCAGGCCGGGGAGATGAGCGACCGGCTGATCGGGCACGGCGCCTCACCGATCGAGGTTCCGACCATCGCCGTCGAGCCGCCGCGTAGCCCGGCCCAGATGGAAAGGGCCGTCAAGGGTTTGGTGGACGGCCGTTACCAGTGGGTGGTGTTCACCTCGACCAACGCGGTGCGCGCCGTCTGGGAGAAGTTCGCCGAGTTCGGTCTGGACGCACGTGCGTTCTCCGGAGTGAAGATCGCCTGCGTCGGCGAGGCCACCGCAGAGCGTGTTCGGGCGTTCGGGATCAGCCCCGAGCTGGTGCCGTCGGGTGAGCAGTCCTCGCTGGGCCTGCTGGACGAATTCCCGCCCTACGACGATGTTTTCGACCCGGTGAACCGAGTACTGTTGCCGCGTGCGGACATCGCCACCGAGACGCTGGCCGAAGGGCTGCGCGAGCGGGGCTGGGAGATCGAGGACGTCACCGCCTACCGCACCGTGCGGGCCGCTCCGCCACCGGCGACCATCCGCGAGATGATCAAGACCGGTGGGTTCGACGCGGTGTGCTTCACCTCGAGCTCGACGGTGCGCAACCTCGTCGGCATCGCCGGCAAGCCGCACGCCCGGACCCTGGTGGCCTGCATCGGCCCCAAGACCGCCGAGACGGCAGCCGAATTCGGGCTGCGGGTGGACGTGCAGCCGGAGACCGCGGCAGTGGGTCCGCTGGTCGACGCCCTGGCCGAGCACGCTGCGCGGCTGCGGGCAGAGGGTGCGTTGCCGCCGCCGCGTAAGAAGAGCCGCAGGCGCTAACGGTGACTTCTCTCGCGTTGACTCTGCGTCCACGGCGGAAAAGTGCGAGTAACGTCCGCCCTCACCGCAGAGTCAACGCATGAGAGAGCGTCCGCGCCGGCTGCGTTCCACTCCGGCGATGCGCCGGTTGGTAGCTCAAACATCGCTGGAGCCAAGGCATCTGGTGTTGCCGATGTTCGTCGCCGACGGGATCGACGAGGCGAGGCAGATCCCTTCCATGCCCGGGGTGTATCAGCACACCCGTGATTCGCTGCGCGCCGCGGCCGCCGAGGCGGTGGCGGCCGGAGTGGGCGGGCTGATGTTGTTCGGGGTTCCGACAGTGGCGGACAAAGACAGCACAGGATCGGCCGGCGCGGCTCCCGACGGCGTGCTCAACACCGCGCTGCGCGATCTCGCTGCCGATCTCGGTGATGCCACGGTGCTGATGGCCGACACCTGCCTGGACGAGTTCACCGATCACGGCCACTGCGGGGTGCTTGACGAGCGAGGTCGGGTCGACAACGACGCCACCCTGAAGTGCTACGTGGAACTGGCTGTTGCCCAAGCGGATGCGGGAGCCCATGTGGTGAGTCCGAGCGGAATGATGGACGGCCAGGTGGCCGCGATCCGCGACGGGCTGGATGCCGCCGGGCACAGCGACGTGGTGATCCTGGCCTATGCGGCGAAGTTCGCATCGGCGTTCTACGGCCCCTTCCGTGACGCGGTTGCCTCGACGCTGGCCGGGGACCGTCGCACCTATCAGCAGGAACCCGGCAACGCCCGTGAGGCGCTGCGTGAGGTCACCCTCGATCTCGCTGAGGGCGCCGACATCGTCATGGTCAAACCCGCCATGGGCTACCTGGACGTGATCGCGGCGACCGCCGCGGTGTCCTCGGTTCCGGTTGCCGCCTACCAGGTCTCGGGCGAGTACGCGATGATCGCGGCGGCCGCTGCCAACGGTTGGATCGACGGACGGTCCGCGGCGCTGGAGTCCCTGATCGGGATCCGGCGGGCCGGCGCCGACATTGTGCTGAGTTACTGGGCGGCCGAAGCGGCCGGTTGGCTGGCGTGACGGCTTCACCCGAGGGGCCGCGGCCCCCGGCCGCGGCTGCGCCTGACCGTCCCGCGGACGTCGACACCGGGTTCTGGCTGTGGCTGGCCGCCCTGCCGTTGATGACGTGCGGATACGTGGTGAACCTGCTGACCGCCCCGGAGGTCCCCGCGTCGGCGGTCACCTACCCGATCGTCGCGCTGACGGCGATCGTGGTGGTCGTGGTGGTGGCGACCTTTCTGCTGCTGATGCGCTCCGGGTATCGCTGGGCGCGCACCGTGTTGACCGGCGGCGGGATCGCCGCGGTGGTCAATGCGGTCAGTGCGCTGTGGCACGCCGATGCGAGGCCCGCGGTGGCGATTGTGGTGGCGGTCACCGGCATTGTCGGATCGGTGCTGATCGCCGCGGGCACCGTTCTGCTGCACCGATCCGAGGCGCACGCCTACTTCGTCCGATAGCCGGTTATCCGCTGCCGCCCGCAGCCGTCACGGTGACGGTGACACTGGTGGCGCCGCTGTCCGAGGCGATGATCAGCACCGGTGCACCGGGCGCCGAGACCACGTGCCCGCCGATGACACTGACCTGATAGCCGTCCGGATAGACGATGTTCGGCACCGAGATCTCGGTCTGGGTTCCGGCCGCGAACTGGCCTGTACCGCCGGCCATCTCGGTGGAGTAGCTGAATTCGAAGGTGCCGTCCTCGAACGACCAGGAGTTCGGGGTGCCGGCCACCGCAAGCGGGTACGGCTCGGACAGCTGCGTCAGTAGGTCCATGTTGATGTTGTCTTCGGTCATCGGCTGGTTCAGGTCCCAGTACCGGAGCATGGTGTAGTCCCAGAACATCCAGTTGTAGCCGTAGCTATTGGCCGCGTTGAGGGTGTCGGCGATCGAGCCGGCGTGGGTGGTTCCGCCGTACTCGGTGATCGCCACCGGTAGGTCGTATCTTGATGCGTAGTCGTCGGCGTTGCCGTGCACAATCGTCTCCCACAGTGAGCAGCCGAAGTTGCTGTCCATGAAAGCCGTTGTGGTGCAGTAGTCGTGGAATGCGAACACGACGCGCGGATCGTCCACCTCGCCCAGGTAGGTCGGGATGGGCAGGTTGCCCGACAGGACGCTGGGTTCGATGTACAGCGGTGTGGCCGGATCGACCGAGCGGACTGCTGCGGCCAACTGGTTGTAGAACGGGGTCAGCTGCTGGCCTTCGAAGAACGAGCCGCCGAAGATGGTCGACAGCCATGTCGAGCCCGGCCACGGCTCGTTCATCAGCTCGTAGCCGATCACGTTGGGGTCGTCTTTGAAGTAGTTCGCAACGACTTGCCACATCAGCGCGTAGTGGTTCTGCAGTCCGACGCCGTCTGGCCCGTCGGCGTTGGCCCAGAACGCGTCCCAGGCGTAGTTCTCCGCGGGACTCATGACGTAGCGGAATGGGAATGGGGTGTGGGGGTTGGGCAGATCGCCGGTCTGCGCCGCCCACGCCGGCGCGCCATCGCCCCAGAAGGTGGTGCCGTAGTTGTCCTGGTGCATGTCCAGGACAACGCGGATGCCGTGGTTGGACAGCGTCTGTGCGGTCTGGTTGATCAGGTCCAGATACTCGTAGTCGTAGACGCCGGGTTCGGGCTCGACCCCGGCCCAGAGGATGCCGAGCCGCACCACGTTGAATCCGTTGGCGGCCAACAGCGCGGCGTCGGCGTCGCCGAATCCCTCGGCGGCGGGGTAGAACGGCGGGTCTTTCACTACCTCGCCGAATCCGTGCAAGATGACGACTCGCCCGTCGTTGTCGACCAGCCAGCTGCCGGCAGTGGTGATGTCGGAGAGGCCGCCGGCCGGGGCGCCGTCGAGTGTGCCGAAGTGGCCATGGTCGCCGTGGGCGCCGAGTAGGCCTCCGCCTCCGCCCGCTCCGCCGAGGGCGGGTAGATCGCGTGGGCCGCTGTAGACGCCGTCGCCGGCATCACCACCGTGGCCGCCGCTGCTGAACAGCCCGACAGCACTACCGCCGTCACCCCCGTGACCACCCGCGACGCCGGACCCGCCGGCAGCGCCGTCGCCGCCATGGCCGCCGTTGCCGCCGAGGCCGAAGAGCCAGCCCGTCGCGTCGCCGCCTGCGCCGCCGGCCCCGCCGGCACCGCCATTGAAACCGAGGTCGCCGTCACCGCCGTCGCCGCCGACGCCACCGATGCCCATGATCACGCCGCCGGCACCGCCGGCACCACCTGAGGCGCCGGCGCCACCGTCGCCGCCGGCACCGCCGATGCCGAAGAGTCCGCCGTGTCCGCCGTTGCCGCCGGGCGTGTGGTCCACGGTGCTGTCCCAGCCGACGCCGCCGTCGCCGAACAACCAGCCGCCGTCGGTGCCATTGACGTGCAACGGATCTCCGTCGACGCCGTCACCGATCAGGCCGCGCCCGGTCAGTGCGAGGAACGGCTCGTTGATGAAGTTATTGACCTGTTGGCCGAGGTCGCTGTGGATCCAGGCTTCGATGCCGGTGTGGATCGGGGTGTAGATGTATTGCTGGATCCATGCGGTCAGGTCGGCCGGGTCGTAGGCCGCCGGTCCGGCAGCGGCACCCGGGATGCTGAGTTCGCCAAAGATGGTGTTCCAGTGCGCGGGGGCGAAGAAGGTGTCCCAGGCGGTGGGGGAGAACACCGCGTCCCAGTCGAGATCGTTGGTGGTGGTGTCCACGAAGGGTGCGATGGCTGCTTCGATCGCGTCGTCGAAGTCGGCCTGGGCCGCGGGCGCGACGGCCAGTGGCGCCAGTCCGAAGGTCAGGAATGCGCCTGTGGCAGTGGCAAATCCGATGGTTCGGCCGCTCATGCGGTCTGTCATGGTGAGACGCATCTCCTAGATCGCGGGGGTGACGGTGACGGTGACGGTGCTTGCTCCGCTGTCGGAGGCGATCACCAGGACAGGGGCGCCCGGCGCGGAGACGACGTGTCCTCCAGTGACGCTGACCTGGTAGCCATCGGGGTATTGCAGTGCGGGTACCGAGATCTCGGTGTGGGTGCCGGCGGCGAAGTGTCCTGAGCCATCAGTCATCTCGGTCGAGTAGCTGAAGTGGAAGGTGCCGTCCGAGAACGACCAGGAGTCCGGGGTGCCGGCCACCGCCAGCGGGTAGGGCTGGGCCAGCGTGGTCAAGGTCGCATAGTCGACGGTGTCGTCGGTTATCGGGGTGTGCAGGTCGTGGTAGCGAATCAGGGTGTAGTCCCAGAACATCCAGCTGTAGCCATAGCGGTTGGCCTCGGTCATGGTGTCGGTGATCGAACCGGTGTTGGTGGACGCGCCGAACTCGGTGATCGCAACCGGCACATCGTATTTCGATGCGTAGGCGTCGGCGTAGCCGTGCACGATCGTCTCCCACAGCGAGCAGCCGAAGTCGGTGCCGAACAGCGCCGTCATGGTGCAGTAGTCGTGGAACGCGTAGACGACGTTCGGATCGTCCACTTCGCCCAGGTACGTCGGGATCGGCAAGTTGCCGGACAGCGTGCTCGGTTCGACGTACAGCGTGGTGGTCGAGTCGACGGACCGGATCGCCGAAGCCACCTGATCGTAGAACGAGGTGAGTTGCTGGCCTTCGAAGAACGAGTTGCCGAAGATGGTCGACAGCCACGTCGAACCCGCCCACGGTTCATTCATCAGCTCATAGCCGACAACGTGCGGGTCGTCCTTGAAGTAATGCGCAACGGCTTGCCACATCTGCGCGTAGTGGTTCTGCAGACCGACGCCGTCGGGCGCGTCGGAGTTCCGCCAGAAGGCATCCCAGACGTGGTTCTCCGCCGGGTTGAGCGCATAAGTCCACGGCCAGCCGGTATCGGGATCGGGCATCCCACCGGTCTGCACCGCCCAGTCCGGGGCACCGTCGCCGTAGCCCAGGGGGCCGCCGAGTCCGGCCGCGTACAGATCCTGGTGCATGTCGAGCACGGTGTAGATGCCGTGGTTGGACAACGTCTGAACGGTCTGGTTGATGGCGGCGAGGTAGTCGTAGTCGATGACGCCGGGCCGGGGTTCCACGCCTTCCCAGAGGATGCCCACCCGCACCACGTTGAAGCCGTTGGCGGCCAGCAGCGCCGCGTCGGCATCGCTGAATCCCTCGTTCTCAGCGGCGGGATAGAACGGCGCCCGCTTGTTCACCTCGCCGAATCCGTGCAGGACGACCACCCGTCCGTCGTTGTCGGTGATCCAAGCGCCGGTGGTGCCAAGGTCAGCGACGCCGCCGGGTGGCAGGCCCTCCAGGGAGCCGAATTGCCCGTGAACACCGTGGTTGCCCAGTAGCGAGCTGCCGTTGCCGCCGGCTCCGCCGAGGGCGGGCAGTTCTCGGCCACCGGTGTAGACGCCGTCGCCGGCATCGCCGCCGTTGCCGCCTATCCCGAACAGTCCAGTTGCGCTACCGCCGTCACCGCCGTAGCCACCGACACCACTGTCGCTGCTGCCGCCGTCGCCACCGTCACCGCCGATGCCGATCAACCATCCGCCGTCACCGCCGTGGCCACCGATGGCGCCCGTGCCGCCGTCACCGCCGGCCCCTCCGGTGCCGAAGAGCCCGGCCGCGCCGCCATCACCGCCGGCAACGCCGGCTTCGGTGCTGTCCCAGCCGGCGCCGCCGTCACCGAACAGCCATCCACCCGCGGTGCCGTTGGGGATCGCTGCCGTTCCGTCGACACCGTTGCCGATCACCAGCGAGCCGAACACCGTGTTGATCACGTCGTTGACCGACTTGCCCAAGTCGCTGGTGATCCAGGCCTGCATCCCGGCGTGGATCGGGGCGTAGAGGTACTGCTGCACCCAGTCAGCCAGGTCCGCCTGATCGAAGCTGGCCGCTCCGGGCACCGCAAGGGCACCCAGTTCGGCCAGCACACCGTCCCAATGTGCGGGGGCCAGAAAGGTGTCCCAAGCCGACGGTGAGAGCACCGCGTCCCAGTCGAGGGCGTTGGTGGTGGTGGTGTCCAGGAAGGGCGCGAAGGCTGCGTCGATCGCGTCATCGAAGTCGGCCCCGGCCACCGGGGCCGCAAGCGGCGCCAACCCGAACGCCACGAACGCCCCGGCACTGACACCGAAACCGACTAGGCGGCGTCGTGCCGGGTTCTTGCCCAGCCGGTGGGTACGCGTGACGGAACGCTGACGAGTCATAACCTCAACCCCTGGCGACGGATTTTCTCAGGTAGTCATGACCCTGAGCAGGAATTCTAATAACTCCCTGCGTCAATCCTGGCAATCGTCAGCCGCGAACTGAAACACCAAACGGCCGCCGGATTGACAACGTCGGCGTGCTGAATTCAGCTGGTTGTCGGCCTGCTCTCCATGGTGTGGACGAGCTCGGCCTCGCGGTCCCGCACGGCGAGCGCGACCTCGACAAACTGGGCGACCAGGGGTGAGCGTTCATCGCGGTGCCAGCCCAGGGCGACCGCCGAGCCGGGCCAGTCGTTGATCCCCAGGAATTGCACGCCCGGGAGCGGCATGAAGTTCATGACCACCGCGCTGGTGACCGCAATGGCCGCTCCAGTCGCGACCAGTTGGGCTTCCTCAGTGATCGAGTTGATGGCAACGAGGCGGGCCTTGGTTGACTCGTCGCGTGCCGCCTCCAAACACCAGAATGCACGGTAGGCCTCGTCCACGGTGTCCCCGTTGGTGATCGGGTCATCGACGAGGTCCCGCGCGGACACCGAACCGCGTCCGGCCAGATGGTGCGAACTCGACACCATCGCCACGACCGGATCGACGAACAAAACCTCCGTCTCGATGTTGGGAAGGCCCTTCGGTAGCCGCACGAACGCAACGTCAGTGGCGCCTGATGCCAGGCCCGCCGATGAGTCATGGACCGGAAACTCTTGCATCTCAACGACTACGGCAGGGTGGCGTTCCGCGAACTCGGTCAGGATCAACGGTGTCAGTTCGAGGGCAGCGCCGGGGACGTAGCCCAGCCGCAGAGTGCCGGCCAGCCCGCGTGCGGCCCGTCGGGCTGCGGATGCAGCCTCATCCAGAACAGCGAGCGCCGTGCGCGCTCCCTCGAGAAAGGCTTCGCCTGCGGGTGTCAACGTCACCTTGCGGGTGGTGCGCTCGAGCAACTTGGCGCCGACCAGGCTCTCGAGCTCCTTGATTTGCCGGCTGAGGGCCTGCTGGGCAAGGTGGACGCGCTCCGCGGCCTTGCTGAAGTGCAGCTCTTCGGCCACGGCCACGAAGTAGCCCAACTTGCGGGTGTTGATCTCGATGGGGCTCAGCATAGCTCGGGCGGCTTGTTTCGGGGGGGCAAGCTACGCGGGTGGGCTGCCCGCAGCGCCGGTCACGGTGACGGTGACGGTGGTGGCGCCGCTGTCCGAGGCGATGATCAGCACCGGTGCGCCAGGGGCCGAAACCACATGCCCGCCGGTGACGGAGACTTGGTAGCCGTCCGGGTACTGGATCGGCGGGACCGAGATCTCGGTCTGCGATCCGGCGGCGAAATGGCCTGTGCCGCCGGCTATTTCGGTGGAGTAGCTGAGCGCGAAGGTGCCGGAGTCGAACGACCATGAGGTCGGGGTGCCGGCAACGGCCTGCGCGTATGGCGCTGACGTGGCTTCCAACCTGGACCAATCGACATTGTCGCCGACGGGCGGCTTGCTTGGGTCGAAGACCAGCGCATTTCCGGGGGCGGTGCCGGTGATGGCCGGCACCCCGTTATAGGCCCACTGCGACCAGCCCCACATGCGCTGGTCGGCGGCGTTCATCACCATGATCGCTTCCGCGGCGCCGTTCCCGGATCCGAACTCCGAGATGAGTCCCGGCACGCCGTAGGTGGTCGTGTATGCCTCGCCGTTCTCGGCCAGTAGCTCGATGTATCCCGGGCACAGCGGTGAGAGGGCCGCACTGATGCTGGTCAACATGCAGTAGTCGTGGAATGCGAAGACGCCGTGCGGGTCGTCCACCGGACCAAGCTGAGTCGGTACTGCCTCGTTGAACAGGGTGTTCGGCTCGTAGATCAACGGCGTGGTCGGGTCGACCGACCGGATCGCCGCGCTCACCTGGTTGTAGAACGGGGTCAGCTGCTGAGCTTCATAGAAAGAATTGCCGAATATCGTTGACAGCCAAGTGGAACCGGCCCAGGGCTCGTTGATGATCTCGTAGCCGGCGATGTTGGGATCGTCTTTGAAGTAGTCCGCGACGGCTTGGGTCATCCGCGCGTAGTGGTTCAACAGTCCCACGCCGTCGGGTCCTTTGGCGTTGGACCAGAACATGTCCCAGGCGTGATTCTGTGCGGGATTGAGTGCGTAGTTGAGTCCGAATCCGATGTCGGGGTTGGGCAGCCCGCCGGTTTGGGTGGCCCACTCCGGTGCGCCTTCGCCGCCGAAGACGGGGCTGAAGTCGTCCTGGTGGAAGTCGATGATGCTGACGATGCCGTGGTTGGCCAGGGTCTGCACGGTCTGGTTGATCGAGGCCAGGTAGTTGTAGTCGATAACACCTGGCTGCGGTTCCACTCCCGCCCAGATGACCCCCAGCCGTACCGAGTTGAAGCCATTGGTGGCCAGGAACGCCGCGTCATCGTCGCTGAACCCGCCGGCGGACGGCTCGTACGGCGGGATCTTGTAGACCTCGTTGAAACCGTGCAGCACGAGGACCCGACCATCGGCGTCGGTGATCCACGTGCCGGCGGTGGTGATCCCGGCGACGGCGGCCGGGGCGCCATCAAGGGTGCCGTAATGGCCGTGGTCGCCGTGGGTGCCCAGCAGCATGCTGGCGTTGCCGCCGGCGCCGCCGAGGGCGGGGAGGTCGCCGGGACCGGTGTAGGTGCCGTCACCAGCGTCGCCACCGGTGCCGCCGTTGCCCATCAGCCAGCCGCCGTTGCCGCCGGTGCCGCCGTGACCGCCCAGGCCACCGGCGCCACCATCGCCGCCCTGGCCGCCGTTGCCGAACATGCCGGCGTTGCCTCCGGCGCCGCCCGCGCCGCCGGATTCGTTGCTGTTCCAGCCGTTTCCGCCGTCGCCGAACAGCCAGCCGCCGGCGGTGCCGTCGTGGTGTTCGGCGGTGCCGTCGACGCCGTCGCCGATCAGGGCGCGGCCGGTGAGGGCGAGGAAGGGTTGGTTGATGAGGTTGTTGAGTTGTTGGCCGAGGTCGCTGTTGATCCAGTCTTCGATGCCGTTGTGGATTGGGGTGTAGAAGTACTGCAGCAGCAGGGTGTTGGGGTCGGCGACGGCGGGGCCGGCCAGGGCGGTGCCGGACAGTTCGGCAAGGACGGTGTCCCAATGGGTGGGGGCCAGGAAGGTGTCCCAGGCCGACGGCGAGAGCACCGCATCCCAGTCGAGAGTGTTGGTGCTGACGTCCAGAAAGGGCGCGAAGGCGGCGTCGATCACGTCATCGAAGTCCGCCTGGGCCGCCGGGGCGGCAAGTGGCGCCAACCCGAACGCCACAAACGCGCCTGTGGCAGTAGCGAGTCCGACAGCGCGATGGTTCTGACGGGCATTCATGGTGACGTGTTCCTCCTAGCCTGCGCGAGTCACGACGACGTGGACGGTGGTCGAACTGCCATCGGCGGCGATGACGAGGATCGGGGCGTCCGGGGCCGAGACGACGTGCCCACCGGTGACGGTGACCTGGTAGCCGTCGGGGTAGACGATGCTCGGCACCGAAATCTGGGTCTGCGCGCCGGCGCCGAACTGGCCTGAGCCGTCGGCCATATCGGTGGAGTAGCTGAAGTTCAAGGTGCCGTCCGCAAAGGACCAGGACTCCGGGGTTCCGGCGGTCGCCTGCGGGTAGGGCTGAGACAGGGCGACCACGACAGGATTGTCGGCCTGATCGCCGGTCAATGGATCGTGCAGGTTTTGGTTCAGCGCGAGTCCGTAGTTCCAGAACATCCAGCCGAATCCCTGACGGTTGGCCTCATCGAATGTGGTGGTGAGGCTGGGCACGTACCTGGTGTTGCCGAACTCGGTGATCACCGCGGGCATATCGTTTGCCTGCGCGTACGACGCGGCGTTCCCCATGACGATGTCTTCCCACAGTCCGCAGCCGAAGATCGTGTCGCCGAACAGCGCGGTGGACGTGCAGTAGTCGTGGAACGAGAACACGGTGTTGTCGTCGTCGATCGAGCCCAGGTGGGTGGGGATCGGCAGGTTGCCGACCAGCGTGCTCGGCTCGATGTACAACGTCGTGTGCGGGTCGACCGATCGGATGGCCGATCCCACCTGGTCGTAGAAGGCGGTCAACGACTGAGCCTCGAACTGCGTGCTGCCGAAGATCGTCGACAGCCACGAGGAGCCGGGCCACGGCTCGTTCATGATGTCGTAGCCGAGTACGTACGAGTCGCCCTTGAAGAAGTTGGCGACGTGTTGCCACATCAGCGCGTAATGGTCCTGTAGCCCCATGCCGTCGGGTGCTTTGGCGTTGGACCAGAACGCATCCCACGCGTGGTTCTGCGCTGGGCCGAGGTAACTGAACGGGAATCCCCAGTCGGGGTTGGGCAGCCCGCCGGTCTGCACCGCCCACTCCGGCGCACCATCGGCGCCGATCGAGGCGCTGTAGAGATCCTGGTGCATGTCGATCAGGCTGTAGATGCCGCGGTTGGCCAGCATCTGGACGGTCTGGTTGATCGACGCCAGGTAGTCGTAGTCGATGACGCCGGGTTGCGGCTCTACCGCTTCCCAGATGACGCCTACCCGCACGACGTTGACACCGCTGGCGGCAAGGAACGCGGCGTCGTCCTCATCGAACCCCTGCGCGGACGGGTAGAATGGTTCGCCCTTGTTGACCTGGTTGGTCCCGTGCAGGATGACGACGCGCCCGGCACTGTCGGTGATCCAGGTGCCCGTGGTCGACAGTCCGCTGTTGGTCACGGCCGGGGCGCCGTCCAGGGTGCCGTAGTGGCCGACGGTGCCGTGGACGCCGAGCATGCCGGCGTTGCCGCCGGCACCGCCCAGAGCGGGCAGGTCTCGGGGGCCGGTGTATGTGCCGTCACCGGCGTTGCCGCCGTTGCCGCCGTAGCCCAGCAGCCAGCCGCCGTTGCCGCCGGTGCCGCCGTGACCGCCCAGGCCACCGGCGCCACCATCGCCGCCCTGGCCGCCGTTGCCGAACATGCCGGCGTTGCCTCCGGCGCCGCCCGCGCCGCCGGATTCGTTGCTGTTCCAGCCGTTTCCGCCGTCGCCGAACAGCCAGCCGCCGGCGGTGCCGTCGTGGTGTTCGGCGGTGCCGTCGACGCCGTCGCCGATTAGGGCACGCCCGGTGAGGGCGAGGAAGGGTTGGTTGATGAGGTTGTTGAGTTGTCGGCCCAGGTCGCTGTTGATCCAGTCCTCGATGCCGGTGTGGATCGGGGTGTAGAAGTACTGCCCGATCCAGGTGGCCGGGTCGACGGCCGCGGGGCCGGCCAGGGCCGAGCCGCTTAGTTCGCTCAGCACGGCGTCCCAGTGGGCCGGGGCCAGGAAGGTGTCCCAAGCGGAAGGGGAGAGTACGGCGTCCCAGTCGAGGGAGTTAGTGCTGGCGTCCAGGAAGGGGGCGAGGGCTGCGTCGATCGCGTCATCGAAGTCGGCTTGCGCCGCGGGCGCGGTGGCCAGTGGCGCCAGCCCGAAGGTCAGGACTGCCGCGGCGGTCGCGGCAACACCGTTGACGCGGCTGCTCAGGAGGCGATTTGCGGCGGGGCTGCGGTGACGCATCATCCTGGTCCTCATCTCCAAGTTCGCGGCAAACCTGTGTAAAACATGTATGTAGGCGGAAATCTAACTCTGCCTACTGGCGCGTAACT
The DNA here is from genome assembly GCF_046250095.1 of Mycobacterium sp. SMC-11. Classification (NCBI taxonomy): domain Bacteria; kingdom Bacillati; phylum Actinomycetota; class Actinomycetes; order Mycobacteriales; family Mycobacteriaceae; genus Mycobacterium; species Mycobacterium sp. SMC-11. The sequence goes on from NZ_CP176430.1 coordinate 566,304, forward strand.
TAAGAATCGCCAAAACCGGCCGGAGGTTGCGGCCAGGTGCTGGGAGCTTCCGGGCCGCGTTAGGCTGACCCGACATGTCTGAGCCCCAGCCGCAAGCCGCACCGCTGTTCTTCGAGCGCGGTGCCAGCTGGTATTGGGTGCTGTTCGGGCCGATCTCCGCGGGACTGCTGGTGCTGATTCAGAATTCCGGCGGCTACGGCTTTCAGCCCCTGGTTCCCACTGTGTTGTTGGTGTTGGTCTCGACGATGCTCGCCATCCAGGTGAAGGCGGCGCGTATTCACACCTCCGTCGAGCTGACGGCAGACACGTTGCGGCAGGGCACCGAGACCATTCGGGTGGCCGACATCCTGGCGATCTACCCCGAGGCCGAGCGGCCCACCGGCTGGGGCAAGCAGGAACCGAAGAAGTGGCAGGAATCCCGCGCGCTGGGCGAGCTGAGCGGGGTGCCCCGACGCCGGGTGGGCATCGGATTGAGGCTGACCGGGCGGCGCACGGTGCAGGCCTGGGCGCGTGATCATCGCAGGTTTCGCGCCGTGCTCAGTGAACTGATTCCAGAGACGGTCCCGCCCGGTGGGCCTGCCGAAACCGATGTCGAGGACGGATCGTCCTGGTGAGGGCGACAGCTCCGATTCTGCGGGCCGTGGTCGAGCTGGCCTTGGCCGCCGTCGCGGCGGTGGGCTGCGCGATGAGCTGGCTGCAGGTGCGCTATCTGGTGCTGGTCGCGCCGGTCATCGATGGCGAACCGGCGACCACCTCGGTGACCTACCACCCACGCATGCTGCTGCTGGCGTGGGTGTTGGCGACGGCCGCCGGGGTGCTGGCAGTGGTCGGCGTCGCCCGGCTGCGCCGAGCCCGCCGCGCAGCGGAGCCCATATACCCCACGGGGGTATAGTCGACGGCGTGATCACCACAGACCTTCAGTTGCGGGGAATGACCTGTGCGTCGTGCGCGGCGCGGGTGGAGCGCGGCCTGAACGCTCTCGACGGGGTGCATGCCACAGTGAACTTCGCGGTCGAACGGGCCCGCGTCGAACACGATCCGAACGTCTCGGCAGCGGATCTGGTGCGCGCGGTGGAGTCCACCGGGTATCAGGCCGCGGTGGTCGGCGCGGCCCACGATCACTCGGACGAACATGCCGATTTCCCGGCGACCCAACTACGTTCCCGGCTGGTCGTCTCGGCATTGCTGGCCCTGCCGGTGGTGGCGCTGTCGATGGTGATGCCCTGGCAGTTCAGCGGCTGGCAGTGGGTGGTGTTCGCACTCACCACCCCGATCGTGGCGTGGGGCGGTTACCCGTTCCACCTCGCCGCGCTGCGTACTGCCGTCCATCGCGCCGCCACGATGGACACCCTGGTTTCGCTGGGCACTGTTGCGGCCTATCTGTGGTCGGCGGTTGCGGTCTTCACCGGGGCGGGACATCTGTATTTCGAGGTGGCGGCGGTTGTCACGGTCTTCCTGTTGGCCGGCCGCTACGCGGAATCGCACGCCAAACGGTCGGCGGGCGCAGCGCTGCGGGAACTGCTGGAACTCGGGGCCAAGGACGCCGCGGTCATGCGGCGCGAGGACGGTGTGCTGACCGAGGTCCGGGTGCCGATCGCGGAACTGCGGGTGGGCGACGTCATCGTGGTCCGGCCGGGGGAGCGGGTCGCCGCCGACGGTGTGGTCATCGACGGCGCCACTGCGCTGGACACCTCGGCGATGACCGGTGAATCGCTGCCCGTCGAGGTGGGAGTCGGCGCCGAGGTGTTGGGCGGCTCACTCAACACCACCGGGCTGGTGCTGGTCCGAGCCACCAAGGTCGGTGCCGATACGCAGCTGGCCCGGATGGCCACGATGGTCTCCGATGCCCAGGCCGGCAAGGCGTCAGTCCAGCGGCTCGCCGATCGGGTCTCGGCGGTATTCGTGCCCGCCGTGCTGGGGATCGCCGCGCTCACCTTGGCTGCCTGGCTGCTGACCGGTGCATCTGTCGCGTCGGCGTTCACCGCGGCCGTCGCGGTGCTGATCATCGCCTGCCCGTGCGCGCTTGGGCTGGCCACCCCGACCGCCATCCTGGTGGGCACCGGCCGCGGCGCGCAGCTCGGCATTCTGATCAAGAACCCCCAGGTGTTGGAGGCCGTCAAGGACATCGACACCGTCGTGCTGGACAAGACCGGCACGGTCACCACCGGCGTCATGGCTGTCGGTGGTCTCGCGGTCGCTCGCGGCGAGGACCCCGACACCGTGCTGGCCCGAGCCGCCGCCGTCGAGTCGGGGTCCGAGCACCCGATCGCCGCGGCCATCGTCGCCGGAGCCAAGGCAGGCGGCCTTGAGATCGGCCAGGTGACCGACTTCGCCAGCCAGCCGGGTCACGGCGTGATCGGTGTGGTCGACGGCGTACGGGTGGAGGTCACCCGATCGGCCGCCGCGCACGAAACCGGGACCGCCGTCGAGGTCTCCTGGGACGGTCAGGCGCGCGGGACGATCACCCTGACCGACACCGTGCGGCCCACCAGCGCTGCCGCGGTGGCGGAGCTTCGGGCCATGGGCATCACTCCGATGCTGCTCACCGGTGACGGTGCGGCGGTGGCGCGCCTGGTGGCCGGCGACGTCGGAATCGATCCGGCCAACGTCATCGCCAATGTCTTGCCCGCGGACAAGGCCGAGGCGGTCAAACGGCTGCAGGCGCAGGGCCGGCGGGTGGCCATGGTCGGCGACGGTGTCAACGACTCGGTGGCGCTGGCCACCGCCGATATCGGGATGGCGATGGGAACCGGCACCGACGCCGCCATCGAGGCCGGTGACGTGACGCTGGTGCGCGGTGACCTCGGCACGGTTCCGACAGCGCTGCGGCTGTCCGCACGCACACTGCGGATCATCCGGCAGAACCTGGTCTGGGCGTTCGGCTACAACATCGCGGCGATCCCGCTGGCGGCGGCCGGGCTGCTCAACCCGATGATCGCGGGCGCGGCAATGGCGGCTTCGTCGGTTCTGGTGGTGACCAATAGCCTGCGGCTTCGACGGTTCGGGCGGTAAGGTCCGAAAAGTCGTCGAACAGGGGGTTTGCTCTATGTATGCACGCAACGTTTCACACGGTGTGATCGCGAAGGCAGGGGCGGTGTGCGCCGGCCTGGCGGCGTTTGCTCTGGCGGTATCCGGGCCGGCCGGTGCCGATCCGGCCAATCCCGACCCGTTCAGCCCGAGCGACTGCATCGCCAACGCGAATGCGGTGTGTAACGCCGGTCCCTACGGCCCCGACAGCCTGACCAATCCGGCGAACATAAACAGCCCGCTGAACCCGGCGAACCCGGACAACCCGGCCAATCCGATGAACCCGGCGAACCCGGAAAGTCCGATGAACCCGATGAATCCTGCGAACCCGGCCAGCCCGATGAACCCGATGAATCAGGCCTAAGTGCCGTAGGCCTGCCGACGAGTGTGCGTTTTAGTCGGTTTGCGCGCGTGAGCGCGCCCAAAAACGCACACTCGGCGAGGGAGCGCCGGGGCTATGCGGGGAGATCAGGAATCCAGCCAGGCCAACTCGGCCGGAAGCTGCTCCCGCCAATAGGTCACGTCGTGTCCGCCGGGGGAGAACCCGCCCGCCGGCGGCGGATTCAGCTGGCCGATGAAGCTCTTGGTCGCGTACGCGAAGCTGTCCGCGGTCCCGCAGTCGACGCGCAGCGGGAACGGGGCCAGCCGCGGCACCAGATTGAACACCGAGTTCGTCCGCCAGTCGTCGACGCTGTCGAATGCGCCGGCGGGCGCGCCGAAGTAGGTCATGTAGATCGCCGGGCTGATGGCACAGATTCCGGCGGTGCGCGACGGACCCAGGCGGGTGCCCAGCTGTAGCGCGCCGTAGCCACCCATCGACCAGCCCATGAACCCGACTCGGGTGATGTCGATGCCCTTCTCGGGCAGCATCGGGATCAGCTCGTTGAGCACCATCGCGCCGGCGTCCTCACCGGAGCTGTGCCGGCGCCAGTAGGTGTTGCCGCCGTCGACGGCCACCACCGCGAACGGTGGCCGGCCGGCCGCGGTCAGCTTCGCCAGCTCTTCTTCCACGCCCAGATCCATCACCCAGGCCGCGTCGCCATCCTTGCAGTGCAGGGCGATCACCGGCCGCAGCGGAGCGGTCTGTCCCGGCGGGCGGGCAATGATCCAGTTGGTCTCCACCCCGCCGCGGGCCGCGGACACGAACGAGCCGGATTCGCGGGTCGGGTAGGTAGTGCCGGTCGCCCGCGACTCGGCCGGGTGCCGCCCCGCACCCACGCCGAACAGGCCTACAGCCCCCGCGGCACCGACCCCGAGGCGCAAAGCAGCCCGGCGGGTCAAATCTGCCATGTACAGCATCATCGCGTGGCGCATGCCCGGTTTGCCCCGGCACGCCGCGGTATTGATCAGGTTGATGCCGGTTCGTTAGGAACATCGGGGACCGGCGGGCGGCCGAACTGCTGGCGAAACGCGTCCACGGTGTAACTCACGACGGTGGCCTCCCGTGGCGCACGGACCGTCGCCGAGCGGGGGATCCGCACCATGGGGCCGAGCTGGCCGGCGTACTGGTCCGGTTTGCCGATCTTGAGCAGCCCGTCGCCGGTGCCCGCCGAGTCGGGGGCGATCTCCACCTCGCCTTCGGTGACGACGTAGATCAGGTCCTCGACCGTGCCCTGCTCCAGCAGTACCGAACCCGGCCCCAGCAGGACCGGCGCCTGCTGCGGGCGGGTCGGTACGGCGGTCGGCGACAGCTGAATGACGATGTCGGCCAGCGGGACGATCCGGGTGTCGTGCGTCGCGACCACCACAACGCGATCGCCGGCCGCCAGCACCCGCAGCAATTGCACGACTTCGCCGGCACGGACGTAGTCCAGTTGCGCGGTGGGTTCGTCGGCCAGGATCAGCGGCGGATCCAGGGCCAGGGCGCGTGCCACCGCCACGCGCTGCTGCTGGCCACCACTGAGCTGCCCGGGATGGTGGGCAGTCCGATCGGCCAATCCGACTCGGGTCAGCAGATCCCGGGCGCGTTCTTGGGCGGACCATTGAGTCCATCCGGCCGCCCACATCGGGACCATCACGTTCTCCAACGCGGTCAGGCTCGGTACCAGGTTGAACGCCTGGAAGACGATGCCGACCGTGCGCCGCCGGTAGGAGGTGATGTCGCGCCGGCCTAGCGTGGTCACATCGGTGGCGCCGAACAGGATCTGACCGCTGGTCGGGCTCAAGATCCCGCCCAGGCATGACAGCAGCGTGGTCTTGCCGCAGCCGCTGGGACCGAGCACCACCACCAGCGAGCCGGCCGGGACGTCCAGGCTCAGGCCGTGGATGGGACGGATCGGTTCTCCGCCGCCGGTGGCGTATTCGATGACCAGATCACGGATCCGCAGGTCTCCCATGAGTTACGGCCCTCCGAACGCCAGCACCGGATCCACCGCGACCGCGTGGCGTAGACCCGCCAGGCTGGCCAACAGGCCGATCCCCACCGCGGTCAGGACCAGCAGCGCGAACGACGACCCGGTTACCGCCACCAGCATCGGAAACAGCGGCCCGATCGACACCGCCAAGATGCCGCCGAGCACCGCCGCGGCCACCGCGACGACTACCGCCTGCAGGGCCAGTCCGGCCAGCACCATCCAGGTGGTGACCCCGAGTGCCTTGAACACCGCGAAGTCGCGGGTACGTTCCAGCGCCGACAGGTAAATCAGGGAGCCCACGATCAGCGCCGCAACCCCCCACAGCAACACCGACATGTACGACAGGGCCATCTGGGCACCTGCCAGCGGGCGAACCATGTCGTCGACGGCGGCGGTCCGGTCCACCACCCGGTAGCCCTTCGGCACGTGCGCGGGCGCGCCCCGCACGCCGATCGCGGAGACCACCGGCTGACCCGAATACATCAGACGTTGAGCACCCGCCACGGTCAGGAAGCCATTGGGTTGGCCGGCCAGCGTGGTCGACTTCTCCACCAGACCGACGATTCGCAGCTTGTCCGCGCCCAGTTCGATCTCATCCCCGACAGCGCGCTTGAGCGTGGTCGACATCGCGATCTCGTTGGGTTCGGTCGGAGCTCGCCCCTCGGTGAGGGGCGGCATCGCGGCCTTGGGCACACCGTAGATATTCACGTTCAGCGGCGCCTTACCGTCCTGCAGGATGGTGTTGCCGTAGACCACCGGCAGTGCGGCGTCCACGCCGGAAATTCGGGCGACATCGCCGGCTTCGGCCTGCGGGAAGCGCGACGAACCCATGAACGGCCCTACCGCCGCGGTCTGGATCAGGTAGCCGTCGATGTTCAGTGAATCGACGACGTGCTCCGCCTCCACGCGGAATCCGTGGGTCAGCCCAGCCAGCACCAGGGTCAGGGCGAACACCATCGCGGTGCCCACCGCGGCAACGATGAACCGGCGCAGTCGCCACTGCAGATCGCGAAACGCGGTGATTAACATCCGCACGCGCGCATGTTATCGCAGCGTGCGGCTGTGATCGCCATCGCGGCGTGAGGCCGGAAGGGCCTCCGCAAATCCGGAATGCCCTGTCAACCGCTAGCTTTTGGGCTACAAATACACACACACGCCGCTTTCGTGCGCCCGGGCGCCCCAGGGAGGGGGTCGGTGATGAATTACGCTGCCCTGCCACCGGAGATCAACTCGTTGCGGATCTACACCGGGCCGGGCTCCGCGCCGATGCGAGCCGCCGCCGCCGCCTGGGGCGGACTCTCCGCCGAATTGCACTCAGCGGTCGCGTCGTACGAATCGGTGATCGCCGAGCTGACAGCCCAGGCCTGGCTGGGGCCGGCCTCCCAGGCACTGACTCGGGCCGCCGCGCTGTATGTGGCCTGGATGACCGCCACCGCAACCCAGGTCGACCACACGACCGCCCAGGCCAACGCGGCGGCGGCCGCCTACGAGGCGGCGCACAGCGCGACGGTGCCGCCCTCGGTGGTGGCGGCCAACCGAGCTCGCCTGCTGCTGCTGATCGCCACCAATGTGTTGGGCACCAACACCGCGGCGATCGCGGCCAACGAGGCCGAATACGGCGAGATGTGGGCCCAGGACGCGGCCGCCATGTACGCCTACGCCGCGGGGTCGGCGGCCGCCACCGGGCTCACGCAGTTCCAGAAGCCACCGCAGACCAGCAATCCCGCCGGACCGGCCAGTCAGGCCGCCTCGGTCGGGTCCGCCGAGGCCACCTCGTCGTCGTCCGACGTCCGGTCCCTGCTCAGCCAGCTGGCCTCGGGGATCTTCGGGGCGCCGCAGAGCACCTTGCTGCAGGCGGGCGCGGCGGCCGCGGTGGGGGTGGCCCAGGAGACCCCGGCGATACCCGACCTGCTCGGGCTGAACCTGATCGCGGCGACTTCGCTGGCCGCCTCGGCCGTGGGCATCGGGATATCGGCCGGCGCCTGGACGGCGGCGGACGCCAGCACCCGGGAGATCTTGGCCGAGCAGGATCAGCTCCAGATGGTGGAGTACGAGATCCTGCGCAACATCGACCTGTTCTCCCCGTTGACTCCGTCGCGGCCGATGGTGCCCGGGGCGGCGTCGATGTCGGCGGCGATGGGCGAGGCAATCACCGCCGGAAACCTGTCGGTGCCGATCAACTGGGCGGCCAATGCCCCGGAGATTCGCAGCCTGTCCTACTCCAAGCCGCTGGCCGGACCGGGCTTCGGCGGCGCGCCGCCGGCGTCGCTGGGCGCTGCCGGCACCGCGTTCAGCCAGATGGCGCTGGCGGGCATGGGCGGCAGTGCCCTGGCGGGCTCGGTCAGTCGCGGCCGCGGCGGCGCCGATGCGGCATCGTCTGCGAAAGTGCAGATGCCGCAGCGCGCGGCGGGTGACGCGACGGCTGATTCGCAGGCCGGTGATACCGAGGGCGCCCCCGGCCCGTCAATGATGGGCATCGCCGCGGAGATCCGCGAATTCGCCGAGTTACGTGACCGTGGGTTGATCACCAACGACGAGTACAACGAACAGAAGATGCGCCTGTTAGGCCGTTAAGCCATTTCCGCATTAGCGGTGATTTTTCCGCTCAAATGCCGCCCTTGTGGCTCCAAGTCTCGGTGGCTAAGCTCCGGCCACTCAGTAGTTGCTCAGGGCAGGCGAAGGGGCGGGAAATGATCGATCGGGGCAGTCAGGGGCGTCTGAGCAGGAACCGTCACACCCTGGTGGGGGCCTGCCTGGCGCTGGGGTTGGCGCCTGCGGCACCGGCATCCGCCGATTTCGACGACCTGTTCGGGTTCGACCAGCTCTTCGACGCCGCGAGTCTGGGGGCCTCCGCGCTGCCCGACCCGGCCGATGCCGCCGACGCGCTGGATCTTTCGCAGGTGGTGGGCGACGACATCTACACCTGGGCATCGGTGGTCGAGGTCGTCTTCGCCGGGCTGTTCCAGAACCAGCTCTACGCGACCGTTCACGATCTCGGCGAGATGTGGATCCAGGGCCCAGGTGTGCTGTTGGACCCGATCATCAACCCGCTCTTCGCTTTTGACGGCGCGTGCGGCCTGATCTGCAACGGTGTCAATGGCACGGTCGATCACCCGGACGGTGGCGACGGCGGCTGGCTGTTCGGCGACGGTGGCAGCGGCTACAACCCGGGCGCCTCCGAAGACGCCGAACTCGGTGTCAGCGGCGGGGACGGCGGCGACGCGAAGATGATCGGCAACGGTGGCTGGGGCGGCGACGGTGGGGCCAGCGCCGACGGCGGGGTCGGTGGTATCGGCGGCTGGCTGATGGGCAACGGCGGTGACGGCGGCTGGGGCGGAGACGGGCTCGACAGTGTCTCGGGCACCGCCGGCAACGGTGGCGACGGCGGGCTCGGCGGCGACGCCATCTCGCTGTTCGGCGCGGGCGGCCGCGGTGGTGACGGCGGTGACGGCGGCTGGGGCAACGACGGCGGTGATGGCGGCAATGGCGGCGCCGCGGGTGATGGCGGCAATGCGGTGGCCGGCTTCGGTGGCCCCGGTGGTTCCGGAGGCTACGGCGGTAACGGCGGCGCCGGCACCGCTGAGCACCCGAGCGGCGGTAACGGTGGCGACGGCGGCGCCTCCGGAAACGCCGGCAACCTAGTGTTCATGGGCAACGCGGGACCCGGCGGCTTCAGCGCTCCCGGCGGCAACGGCGGAGACGGCCTGGCCGGATCGGCCGACGGCAACGGCGGCAACGGCGGCCGCGGCGGAGACAGCGGCTCCGGCGGCTACGGCGGCAACCCGAGCCACGCTCGTGCCGGCGGCGCGGGCGGCAACGGCGGAGCTGCCGGATCGGCCACGGCCCGCGCAGGCAACGGCGGTGACGGCGGCAATGGCGGTGACGGCATGCGCGGCCATCCCAACGGAGGCGAAGCCGGCGGAGGCGGCAAGGGCGGCACCGGTGGGGCCGGTGGTGCCGGAACGGCTGCTCACCCCGATGGCGGAGCCGGCGGGACGGGCGGAAACGGGGGCACTGCCGGAGACGGCAACGCCGCCGCGGCCGGTGGGGACGGGGGCACCGGAGGCGCCGGGGGCGCGGCCGGCCCCGGTGGGTCGGTCGGTCGCGGCGGCGACGGCGGCAATGGCGGCACGGGCGGTCAGGCTCCCACGCCGGGGGCGGGCGGTAAGGCCGGTAGCGGCGGCGCAGGTGACCCCGATGGCGGCGCCGGGCAGGCCGGGGCACCCGGCAGCCGAAGTGGGTGACCAGAGCCGGTCAGTCGAGCTGATCCCGTTCTGCGGGAGCCTCCCAGGTCTGCGGCAGCATCGGCATGGTGGGGCCCGCGGCGCTCGCGGTCACGGTGGTCAAACCGGTGACCGCAGAGTCGGTCTCATGGCGCACGGTGCCCGAGAACCCCACCTGGCCCGCGCCGAGTTCCGCGCCCAGGCCGTCCGCCGAGGCAAGGTATTCATAGCGGTTGCCGGGGTCGGTCAGTGCCCTGCGCTGCCGGCGGCGGCGTACCTGAGCCGCAGGAGCGGCGCTGGCCGCCGCCACCTCCGTCGCGTCGCGGCGCCGACCCTGCACCGGCGTGCTCGCGCGCGCTTTCATCCGCGCCCCGCTGGCCGGGCCGGCACCCACCAGGTAGGGGACGAACGCCGCCTCAGATCCGGTGAACGGCGGCGGCAGAGCAGGGGCTCCACCAGCGGCCGGGGCCAGCGTCGGCGGAGCCATGGCCGGGGGAGCCGCAGGCGCGGCAGCCGGCGGCGCCGACAGTGCTGGTGCTGCCGCGGCGGCAGCCGGCACGGGCTGTGGTGGGTTCAGGGCGGGCAGCGCCGGCGCGGCGGGAGCGGAGCCGCCAGCCAAGCCGGCCAACCCGGCGACACCGACCAACCCGGCCAGCGGCGACACGGGCGCGACCAAACCGAGCATGGTCTCGGTCAGCGCCGTGACAGCCGGTGCCATCCCCAGCACGATCTCACCCGCGTAGTGCGGCGCGATCGTCATCAACACCGGATCGCTGATCAGGCTGGTGAGTGGATTGTTGCTGGCCAGATCGGCCTGGATGGCCTCGTTGATCTCGGCGATGCGAGTGGTCCACCAGCTCTCCTGGTAGATATTGCCGAAGTCCTGGGTGGGTGCCTGGCCGGTCCGGTGCTGGTGGTCGCGATGCGTCGGGGGGTTGGGATTGAGCACCGTTGGCGCGGTCGAGGCCGCCGGCGACGACGCCACCGCGGCGCCGGCCACCTCCTGATACGTGGACATCGTGGTGGCCGCCTGGACCCACATCCGGGTGTAGTCGGCCTCATTCAGAGCGATCGGAATCGCGTTGATCCCAAAGAAGTTCGTCGCTACCAGCACGGCGTGCAGGGTGTGGTTGGCAGCCAGCTCGCCCAGGGTCGGCATGGCCGCCAACGCCGAGGTATAGGCGGTGGCCGCGGTCTGATGCTGAGTCGCCAGCGTCATGCTGTCGGCGCCGGCCTTCGCCAGCCAGGACAGATACGGAACATTCGCCGCCACATAGGATTCCGCGCTCGGGCCCTGCCACGATCCCGCCTGCACCGCCGAAAGCATGGTGGAAAGTTCCTGTGCCACTTCGGTGTATTCCGTGCTCAACGCATCCCACATCGCGGCAGCCGCCAGCAATGGGCCCGCGCCCGGACCGCTACTGAGCAAGGCTGAGTACACCTCCGGTGGTGACGCCATCCAGATCGGCTCCGTCATTGCCGCCTTTCGCGCGGTGAAGTAACGAAAGCCTAAACCTCAAATCATGGCCATTCCCTGGAAGTTTCCTCGGAATGCGGGAATCCGTCGCAGATTCCTCCGTATTTATGGAATGTCATGTACCTCGGCGGGTTTATCGGGCGGGCGGACGCACCAGAAAGCCGCTCATGATCAGACTGCGGACCAGCTCAATCTGTTGCGCCACGGACAGTCCGGGCAGTTCGCCGACCCGGAACGGCTCGGTGCGTTCGGACACGAATCGCATCGCGGCCTCGTGGTCCGGGCGGGCGGTGACAATCAGCTGGGCGAACTGCAGGCCGACACCGTCGGCCGTCGTGGTCACCCGCGAATACAGCGGTTGCTGCTTGCGCACCCAGGTCTCGGCGTCGAGCGCGACGGTGTCGGCGACTTGTCCGACGACCGGACAGCGGGCACGCCGCACCAAGAAATCCTGCATGGCGCCAAGACCTTCCGCGAGGGAGTCGGGGGACTCGACCGCGGACAGCCCGGCATGGATCAGTGTGCTCAGGCTTGCCCGTACCTGCGGGTCGTCCAGGTGCTTCGCGGGCAACCGGGTGTGCACGACGTCGTCGCGCAGACTCAACAGGTGCAGGGCGTGGGTCAGCAGCGTGAGCACCGTCGGGACGTGGATGCCGACGGTCAGGTGCACCGACGGTTCGCCTCCCGTCTCGGCGGAATGCACTCGGCCTCGCGGCAGATAAAGGGTGTCCCCAGCTTCCAGGCGCAGGCTCGTCGGGTCGGGAAGACCGGCCGGGTCGACCTCGTACATCTGTTGCATCCGGTGGGGTGGCACCGGATCGTCGCCGTAGAAATACCAGGTCTTGCTGCCCTGGATCTGCAGCACCAGCACGTCGTGGTGGTCGTAGTGCGGCAGAAAGCCGGTGGCGGCCGGCGGGGTGAGGTAGGCGTTGACGTGGGTCGGAAAATTCAGCTCGACCTCCACCCCGTGGGTCAGCGTCGACATGGTGCGCAGGTACTTCTCGATGTTGTTGCAGATGATCGTGTAGCCGCCGTCGGCTGCGGCGCGCACCCGCGCCACATCCAGAGTGCCGTCGGGCAGCGTGTACTGCTCGGGTTCGAGGTGATCGGCGCCGCGCACCAGGCGCACCGCCGACGGCTCGGTGGCCAATGCCGCCAGCAGCTGATCGAGCGCCAACGGGCCGGCCAGCAGGCGCTCGAAGTAGTCGGTGCGGCCCCGGGCGATGTGGTGCGGGGCGGCGCCCCACAGCTCGTCAAGGAAGGTCTGCACCGTCACCGGTGCCAGCAGCCAGGCGAGCGGGGCTTCCGGGAGCTCCGGAACGTCGAAGCCCGACACCGGCCTCAAGCGCGGGTCAGCAACAAGGTGTGCGGCACCCCGGCGCGTCCGAGCAGCTGGCGCCACGGCGCCTTCAGCAGACCCACCGCCTCCTCGGTCGCCACCACCTGTGGGTTCGTGACAGCGAACGTCTTCCCGCCGACCTTGACCCGGCCGCCGTCGGCGGCCTGCAGGTTCTTCACCCAGTCGCGGCCGGTTCCATACGGGAGCAGCACCGCGACGCCGTCGGCGGTGTGGAACATCGAGACCGGGGTGCGGTAGGCCGCGCCGGAGCGCCGGCCGGTGTGCTCGACGATCGACCACATCGGCACCCAGCCGGAAATCGGGCGGAACAGCGGGTTCGTCACGACCCGGTTGAACCGGGCGCGTCGCTCGGAGAACTGCACCGGTCAGCCCTGCCTGGTGAGCAGTACCGCCTGCTCGAACGGCAGCCGAGCGAAGATCCTGCGGGTACGCGGACTCACGTGCTCGGCCGCCTCTGCCTTGCTGACCACTCGTGGTTCGGTGACACCGATGGTCTTGCCGTGCCGGCGCATGGTGCCACCGCCGGCGGCGGTGATGTTCTTCAACCAATCTCGATCCGGGCCGTAGGTGAGAAGAATGGCCACCCCGGTGTCGGTACTGAACACGGTCAGCGGAGTCCGGTACGGCTTGCCGGAGCGCCGCCCGACGTGCTCGAGGATTCCGAACGTCGGTGCCCAGCCTGCCCACATTCGCTGGATCGGGTTGGTCACATGCCGGTTGAACCGGGCCAGCCGCTGCGGTAGTTGCATGACTGCCATCCAACTCCGAGACCTGGGTCACCTCAACCCCCAACAACTACACCCTGTAGTCGCCGGAGCCGCGCGAGCTGGGACACTGGTCGTCGTGGGTAATGCGGATCGGACCACGGCGGTATCGGAGCGGTTGTTCTCCGAGGCCTGCGCGGTGATCCCCGGCGGCGTCAACTCACCGGTCCGGGCTTTCGCGGCGGTGGGGGGTACGCCCCGCTTCATCGCCGAGGCGCAAGGCTGCTGGCTGACCGACGCCGACGGGCACCGCTATGTGGACCTGGTGTGCTCCTGGGGGCCGATGATCCTGGGCCACGCCCACCCCGCGGTGGTCGAAGCGGTCCGCGATGCCGTCGGGACTGGCCTGTCCTTCGGGGCGCCGACCCGCAGCGAGACCGATCTGGTGACCGAGATCATCGCCCGGGTGCCCGCGGTGGCCAAGGTCCGGCTGGTCAACTCCGGCACCGAAGCCACCATGAGCGCGCTGCGGCTGGCCCGCGGCTTCACCGGCCGGGCCAAGGTCGTCAAGTTCTCCGGCTGCTACCACGGCCACGTCGACGCCCTGCTCGCCGACGCCGGCTCCGGGGTGGCCACCCTGGCGCTGCCGTCCTCTCCGGGGGTCACCGGCGCCACCGCCGCCGACACGGTCGTGCTGCCCTACAACGACATCGACGCCGTCCGTAAGGCCTTCGCCGAATTCGGCAACGAGATCGCCGCCGTCATCACCGAGGCCAGCCCCGGAAACATGGGCGTGGTGCCGCCGGCGCCCGGCTTCAACGCCGAACTGAGGACCATCACCGCCGAGTACGGGGCACTGCTGATCATCGACGAGGTGATGACCGGCTTCCGGGTGAGCCGAAGCGGTTGGTGTGGAGAAGGTGGTATCGATCCCATCTCCGCCGACCTGTTCACCTTCGGCAAGGTGATCAGCGGTGGTCTGCCGGCCGCGGCGTTCGGCGGCCGGGCCGAGGTGATGGACCGACTGGCGCCGCTGGGGCCGGTCTACCAAGCTGGCACGCTGTCGGGGAACCCCGTGGCCACCGCCGCCGGCCTGGCCACGCTGCGCGCCGCCGACGACGACGTCTACGCCGCACTGGACAAGAATGCCGACCGGCTGACCGCGATGTTGGCCGAAGCGCTGACCAAGGCCGGTGTGCCGCACCAGATTCCGCGAGCCGGAAACATGTTCAGCGTGTTCTTCGCCGAGCAGCCCGTCACCGACTTCGCCGCCGCCCGCGCGAGCCAGACCTGGCGCTTCCCGGCGTTCTTCCATGCCCTGCTGGAAGCCGGCGTCTACCTGCCCTGCAGTGCCTTCGAAGCCTGGTTCGTCTCGGCGGCCCTGACCGACGAGGCCTTCGACAAGATCGCCGCGGCGCTACCTGCCGCGGCCCATGCCGCCGCCACCACCGGAGAGCCGAAACCCTGATGGCAGAAAAGACCCGCGTCCACCTGATCCGCCACGGCGAGGTCCACAACCCCGACGGCATTCTCTACGGCCGGCTGCCCGGTTTCCGGCTCTCGGACACCGGCCGCGCCCAGGCCGTCGCCGCCGCCGACCTGCTGGCCGACCGCGACATCGTCGCGGTGATCGCCTCGCCGCTGCAGCGCGCCCAGGAGACCGCCGCCCCGATCGCCGCCCGACACGACCTGGCCATCGACACCGACGAGGACCTGATCGAGTCGGCCAACTTCTTTGAGGGCAAGCGGGTTTCACCCGGCGACGGCGCCTGGCGCAACCCACGGTTCTGGTGGCACCTGCGTAACCCGTTCACTCCGTCGTGGGGCGAGCCCTACGACCAGATCGCGGCCCGGATGGCCACCGCGGTAAGCAAGGCCCGCGCTCGCGCCGCTGGGCACGAGGTGGTGTGCGTCAGCCACCAGCTGCCGGTCTGGACCGCGCGCCAGCATCTCACCGGCAACCGGCTCTGGCACGACCCGCGCCGGCGCGAATGCGGCGTGGGTTCGGTGACCACGCTGATCTACGACGGTGATCGTCTCGTCGACGTCGATTACCAGGTTCCGGCCGGCGGCTGACGATGCGGGCAGGGCTGATCGTCGGGGCAGTGCTGGCCGCGCTGATCTCGGGCTGCTCGGTCGGCGACGACGCCGTCACCCACGGCGGCACCTTCGAGTTCGTCTCGCCCGGCGGCAAGACCGACATCTTCTACGACCCGCCGGAGGACCGCGGCCGGCCCGGCCCGATCTCCGGACCCGACCTGATGGACCCGTCGCGCACCATCGGCGTCGACGACTTCGTTGGCAAGGTCGTCGTCGTCAACGTGTGGGGGCAGTGGTGCGGACCCTGCCGTACCGAAATCAGCCAACTGCAAAAGGTTTACGACGACACCCGCGCCCAGGGTGTGGCGTTCCTGGGCATCGACGTCCGCGACCCCGAGCCGCAGGCCTCCCGCGACTTTATCTCCGACCGCCGCATCACCTATCCCTCGATCTACGACCCGGCGATGCGCACCATGATTGCGTTCGGTGGTCGCTATCCCTCGTCGGTGATCCCGGCGACCATGGTGCTCGACCGGCAGCACCGGGTCGCGGCGGTGTTCCTGCGGGAGGTGCTGGCCGAAGACCTGCAGCCCGTCGTGCAGCGGCTGGCCGCCGAAAGCACCGAGGCGGCACCGTGAGCGGCTTCACCGCCACCGCCACCACCGGCCCGTTGCTGTTGGCCGTCGCCGTGTCGGCCTTGGCCGGGCTGGTGTCGTTCGCCTCGCCGTGCGTGGTGCCGTTGGTGCCGGGCTACCTGTCCTACCTGGCGGCCGTGGTGGGTGTCGATGAGACTCCACGGGCCGGTGCACTCGAGCCCCCGCCCGGCGCGAGGTGGCGCGTCGCCGGGTCGGCAGCGCTGTTCGTTGCCGGGTTCACCGCGGTGTTCCTGCTGGGCTCGGTGGCCGTGCTGGGCATGACCACCACGTTGATCACGAACCAGGTGCTGCTGCAACGGGTCGGCGGCGCGGTGACGATTCTGATGGGCTTGGTGTTCATCGGGTTCGTTCCCGCATTGCAGCGCCAGCTGCGTTTCACCCCGCAACAGTTGTCCACCGTGTTCGGGGCACCGCTGCTGGGCGCGGTGTTCGCACTTGGCTGGACACCCTGCCTGGGGCCGACCCTGACCGGGGTGATCGCGGTCGCCTCGACCACCGACGGCGCCGGGGTGGCCCGCGGCGTGGTGCTGGTGATCGCCTACTGCCTGGGCTTGGGCATTCCGTTCGTGGCGCTGGCGTTCGGATCGGCCAGCGCGGTGGCCGGGCTGGGTTGGCTGCGTCGGCACACCCGGGCGATTCAGGTCCTGGGCGGGGTATTGCTGATCGCGGTCGGGCTCGCCCTGGTCACCGGTGTGTGGGACCACTTCGTGGCCGCGGTTCGTGACGGCTTGGTCTCTGATGTCAGGCTGCCGATCTGATGACCACTACCTCTGCACCGCCGACAAACCCAAAACGGCCCCAAAAGGCGCGCTTTGGGGGAACTTTGCGTCTGCTCGCCGGCAAGGCCCGCAACACCTGGCGGGCGCTGACCTCGATGGGCACCGCGCTGGTGCTGCTGGTGCTGCTCGCGCTGGCCGCCATCCCCGGAGCACTGCTGCCGCAGCGCAGTCTCAACGCCGCCAAGGTCGACGAGTACCTGGCGCTGCACCCGACACTGGGGCCCTGGCTGAATCGACTGGAGGCTTTCGACGTCTTCTCCAGCTTCTGGTTCACCGCCATCTATGTGCTGCTGTGTGTGTCGCTGATCGGATGCTTGACCCCGCGGACCTTCGAACATCTGCGGAACCTGCGTGCCACCCCGGTGGCCGCACCACGCAACCTGTCTCGGCTGCCCAAGCACGCCACGACGCAGCTAGTCGGTGACGCCGACGAGCTCGGCGCCCAGATGGCCGCAGAGTTGCGCGGCTGGCGTCGGATCACCCGCTCCTCGGACAGCCGTGGCGATCGCGAGCGCGGCGAAGCCGGGCGCAGCGGGTCGCCACCGGAAGGCCGTGGCGATCGCGAGCGCGGCGAAGCCGGGCGCAGCGGGTCGCCACCGGAAGGCGCAGCCGGTGGCATTGAGATCTCCGCGGAGAAGGGCTATCTGCGCGAATTCGGCAATCTGATTTTCCATTTCGCGCTGCTGGGGCTGCTGGCCGCCGTCGCCCTCGGCCGCATGTTCGGCTACGAGGGCAACGTGATGGTCATCGCCGACGGCGGGCCCGGCTTCTGCTCGGCGTCGCCGGCCGCGTTCGACTCCTTCCGGGCCGGCGCCACCGTCGACGGGACCAAGCTGCACCCGCTGTGCGTGCGGGTCAACGACTTCACCGCCGACTACCTGGTCACCGGTCTGGCGACCGCCTTCACCGCGCATATCGACTACCAGGCCGGCGAGGACCTGCGCACCGACCAGTGGCGGCCCTACCTGCTGGAGGTCAACCATCCGCTGCGGGTCGGCGGCGTGCGGGCATACCTGCAGGGGCACGGCTACGCGCCCACCTTCACCGTGACCTTCCCGGACGGCCAGACCCGCACCCAGACGGTGCAGTTCCGCCCGGACAACCCGCTGACCCTGTTGTCCTCGGGCGCGATCCGCATCGACCCCCCGGCCGGGGTGTACCCCGACGCCAGCGAGCGCCGCAAGCACCAGATCGGCATCCAGGGCCTGTTCGCTCCGACCGAACAGCTCGACAACCGGCTGCTGTCGTCGGCGTTCCCCGCGATGAACGATCCCGCGGTGGCGATCGACGTCTACCGCGGCGACACCGGGCTCGACACCGGCCGGCCGCAGAGCCTGTTCACGCTGGATTCCCGGTTGATCGACCAGGGGCGGCTGACCAAGGTGGCCCGGTCCAACCTGAAGGCCGGCGAACAGCTCCGCCTCGATGACGGCACGAAGGTGCGCTTCGACGGTGCGGTGCCGTTCGTCAACATCCAGGTGTCACACGATCCGGCCGAGCTCTGGGTGCTGGTGTTCGCGATGACGATGATGGCGGGGCTGGTGGTGTCGTTGGTGGTGCGCCGCCGCCGGATCTGGATCCGGATCACGCCAACGGAGCCCAATGGGCAGGCCGGTACGGTGAACGTCGAGCTGGGCGGGCTGGCTCGCACCGACAACTCCGGCTGGGGTGACGAGTTCGAGCGATTGAGCACGAAGCTCTTCGGCAAGGAGACGTAGGTGAATACGAGTCATATCGACATCGGGCTGGCGCGCTACTCCGACTGGGCGTTCACCTCAGCGATGATCGTGCTGGTCATCGCGCTGCTGTTGTTGGCCGTCGAACTGGCCTCCAGCCGCGCCCGTACGCCCGCCGAGAGCGAGCTGGTTTCCGCCGGCGGTGTGGGCTCCGACAGCTCCACGCCGGGGGTGGTGGTGCCCGCGCAGCGACGGCCCCTGGGTGAGCGGGTGGGCCGCGCCGGCCTGGCCCTGGTCTATTTGGGGATCGCTCTCCTGCTGGCCTGCATCGTGTTCCGCGGCGCTGCCACGCTGCGCCCGCCGTGGGGCAACATGTACGAGTTCATCAACCTGACCTGCTTCTCCGGGCTGGTGGCTTCCGCTGTTGCGCTGCGCCGGCCACAACACCGCAGCCTGTGGGTGTTCGTGCTGCTGCCGGTGCTGATCCTGCTGACGGTTTCGGGGCGCTGGCTCTACGCCACCGCCGCGCCGGTCATGCCCGCGCTGCAATCCTACTGGCTGCCGATCCACGTGTCGGTAGTCAGCATCGGCTCCGGGGTCTTCTTGGTGGCCGGGGTGGCCAGCATCCTGTTTCTCATCCGCTCGTCGCGCCTGAGTGACCCCGACGCCCCGGGGGCCCTGGCGCGCCTGGTGCGCCGGCTGCCCGATGCGCAAACCCTGGACCGCATCGCCTACCGGACCACGATCTTCGCTTTCCCGGTGTTCGGCTTCGGTGTGATTTTCGGCGCGATCTGGGCCGAGGGAGCCTGGGGCCGCTACTGGGGCTGGGATCCCAAGGAGACGGTGTCGTTCATCGCCTGGGTCGTCTACGCCGCCTATCTCCACGCCAGGTCGACGGCCGGGTGGCGCGATTACAAGGCGGCGTGGATCAACGTCGTGGGGTTCGCGGCGATGATCTTCAACCTGTTTTTCGTCAACCTGGTGACCGTCGGCCTGCACTCGTATGCCGGAGTCGGCTAATCCAGCTGACAGATTCCTTTATGACAGCTGCGCTACCCTGCGGTTACCGACGTCCATTGACGTCCTAACCAGTGTGACAGGGGAGATACAAGTGTCCGACCATGCACCCGGTGATGTCACTGCGAGCCATGACGTGACGGATCATCCGACCACCCAGTTCCGGCCGCTGCAGCACGTCAGCGAGGCGGCTGAGGGCCCAGCGGACGCTGCGGAGTCCGGGGCCACCGGGACGTTCAACCAGCGGCCCGAAGGCGAGGAGACCCGCTCCTTCGGCGGTTTCCGCACCGAGCGCCGGTTCTCCGAACCGGTCGACCCGTGGCCGCCGGCGGCTGCGGAAGCCCCGTCTGGGCAGCAGTCCTGGAACGCGGGCGCATCGACCACCTGGGTTCCGCAGCCGATGGATAACCCCGCTCCGGTGTATTTCGGCGGCAGCGCCGGCGCTGGTTCCAGTCAGGCGCCGTATCGCGCCTCCGAGCCCATCGCCCCGTTCTCGGATCTGTCCACCACGTCGCTGTTGCGACAGGTCAAGCCGCCGCCAACCTCGGGTTGGCGTCGCCTGCTCTACGTGCTGTCCGGCCAGCTGATCAACGTCGGCGAGAGCCCGCGCACCATCCGCTTCAACGACTTGGTGGTCCAGGTGAACCGGCCACTGCAGGGCTGCCACCGGATCGCGGTGCTGTCGCTGAAGGGCGGGGTCGGCAAGACCACCATCACCGCGACCCTGGGGGCCACCTTCGCCTCCATCCGCGGTGACCGGGTGGTGGCCGTGGACGCCAACCCCGACCGCGGCACGCTGAACCAGAAGGTGCCGATGGAGACCTCGGCGACGGTGCGGCATCTGCTGCGCGACGCTGACGGCATCCAGCGCTACAGCGATGTCCGCAGCTACACCAACCAGGGTCCCAGCCGCCTGGAGGTGCTGGCCTCCGACAGCGACCCGGCGGTCTCGGAGGCGTTCAGCGCCGAGGACTACGCCAGCACGCTGCAGGTCCTGGAGCGGTTCTACAGCCTCGTACTCACCGACTGCGGCACCGGTCTGATGCACTCCGCCATGTCAGCGGTGCTCGCCAAGGCCGACACCATGATCGTGGTCAGTTCCGGTTCGGTCGATGGCGCCCGCAGTGCTTCGGCGACACTGGACTGGCTCGACGCGCACGGTCACGAGGACCTGGTGCGCAACTCGATCGCGGTGATCAATGCGGTGCGGCCACGCTCGGGCAAGGTCGACATGCAGAAGGTGGTCGACCACTTCTCCCGGCGCTGCCGCGCCGTGCGGTTGGTGCCGTTCGACCCGCACCTGGAAGAAGGCGCGGAGATCGACTTGATGCGGCTGAAGCGCGAGACCCGCGAGGCGCTCGTCGAGCTGGCTGCGGTGGTTGCCGAGGCGTTCCCCGGCGACGACCGATTCAACCAGCACTTCGTCTAAATCGGGGCCTGATTCGGAGGTGGCAGCCCTAGGGCTGGTTGTCGCCGTGGCTGATCCGCCACAGGAACTCCGGGTCGTCGTCCGGTCCGATCACACGGGTCTTCGGCCGGGCACGAATGGCGCGCAGGCTGAGGTACAGCAGCGTTCCCAGAGTCAGGACGAGGAGCAGGTAGAGCACTCGCGACACCTCCTGGCGCCGAATATACCGTTAGCGTCGTTCGCGCCGGTCCGGCCCGCCAGTAGGCTTGATGACCGTGGCGACAGGTCGGGCCCCGTTGGGCCGTGCGGTAGTCGATGTGGCGGTGTATACGGCGGCGCGGCTGGCGCTGGTGGTTGTGCTGACGGGGGTGATCTACGGAGTGGGCCGGCTGCTCGGGCTCAGCGATTTTCCGCCGATCATCGCGGCGATGCTGGCGCTGATCGTCGCGCTGCCGTTGGGCATGTGGCTCTTCACGCCGCTGCGCAAACGCGCGACTGAGAGCTTGACCGTGGCGGGCGAACGCCGCCGCCAGGAACGCGAGAAACTGCAGGCCCGGCTGCGCGGGGAGTAACCGCCCGTCGTTGACCCCTTCAGCGTCAACGCCAAGGCCTCGGCCTTGTCAACGTTTGTTGACAGGCGCGATGTGTCAAGTTACCTTGACGTCATGAATGAACTGCCGGACGCCTCCCTGGTTTCCGCTGCGGACGCGGCGACCAGTGCGGACCCGGCCGTCGGCCTGCGTGGCGTGCGTGCTTTGCAGCGGTTGCAGGAGCGGTTGGAGGCCATCCACGTCGCCAATGCTCGCGAGCAGGGCTGGAGTTGGCAGGCAATCGCCGAGGCGCTCGGGGTGAGCCGCCAGGCCGTGCATCAGAAGTACAACCGGAGGAGATGAGCCATGGTCTTTGAACGGTTCAACCGCGATGCCCGGGCCGCGGTCATACAAGCTCAGCGGGATGCGCGGGACTTGGACGCCGGCGGTATCGGGCCACAGCACTTACTTCTCGGAGTGCTCCGGACCGCCGAGGGCGATCTGTCGGCGACGCTGGGGAACTACGGGCTGACCATCGATGGGGTGCGGACACGACTGGCAGAAGGGCGGGAAACCAGCGCGTCGTTCGACGCTGATGCGGACGTGCTGCGGCTCCTTGGGATCGACCTGCGTGCCGTGCGTGATGTCGTGGCGGACAACTTCGGTGCAGAGGCTTTCGACCGTGCGGTACAGAGGACCGGCCGCGGTAGCCGTCGTCGAGGACATCTGCCCTTCACCCGGGCCGCCAAGACGACGCTGAAGCTCGCTTTGCGAGAAGCGGTGGCACGCAAGGGCAAAGACATCTGCTGCGAGCACATCATGTTGGGCATCTTGCGTGATGCCGATCCGGTCGTGATGGACATAGTTACCGAGTCTGCCGATCCGGCAACGCTGACAGCAGCGGTCAGCACGCTGCTGGAACGGGCGGCCTAGCGACTATCGACCTACGGGCCAAGCGTCAACGCCAAGGCCTCGGCGATCGCCCACACCAGCATGGTCAACCCGGTGTCGCGCAGTACCGGAATCAGTGCGGCGCCACCGAGCCCGGAGCGCACCGGGGCCGCGGCCCGCAGCGCCAGCGGCGTGGCGATAAACCCGACCGCGCACCACGGGGTGGCCCGCATCAGGGCCAGGGTCAGTACCCCGGCCAGCCCCACCAGCAGCTGAAACAGTACCCGGGTGCGGGCGTCGCCGAGACGTACCGCCAGGGTGATCTTGCCGGCCGGTTTGTCGGTCGCGATATCGCGCAGATTGTTGGCCACCAGCACCGCCGACGACAGGGCGCCGACCCCTACCGCCAGCGCGCCGCCGACCCAGTCCACTCGCAGGGCCTGGGTGTACTGGGTGCCCAGCACCGCGACCAGCCCGAAGAATACGAACACCGCGATCTCACCGAAGCCGGCGTAGCCGTACGGCCTCGACCCGCCGGTGTACAACCAGGCGCCGGCGATGCAGGCCGCCCCCACCACCAGCAGCCACGGCGCGCTGACCAGGGCCAGAGCCAAACCGGCCAGCGCTCCGACCGACAGCGCGGCGATCGCCGCCGTGAGCACCGCGCGCGGGCTTGCCAGGCGGGCACCCACCAGGCGCACCGGGCCGGTCCGGTCGTCGTCGGTGCCGCGGATGCCGTCGGAGTAGTCGTTGGCGTAATTCACCCCGATGATCAGCGCCACCGCGACGGTCAGCGCCAGTAGCGCCTTCCACCACACCTCGGCGCCCAGCCATGCTGCCGCGCCGGTTCCGGCGATCACCGGAGCGATCGCGTTGGGCAGGGTGCGGGGACGAGCCCCCTCTATCCACTGTGCGAAGCTGGCCACCGCACGATCCTTGCATGCGGGAGGAGCAGAAGTTGCTCGGCGCTGACGATGCAGAGCGAAGCGATGAGGAGGAAGCGGCGCGATATGTTGGGCGTGATCGGCGGTAGCGGTTTCTACTCGTTCTTCGGTGACGATGCACGCCGCGTCAGTTGCGACACTCCCTACGGGACGCCCAGTGCAGAGATCACGGTCGGTTCCGTCGGCGGCCACGAAGTGGCATTTCTGCCGCGGCACGGGGCCGCCCACGAGTATTCGGCCCACACGGTGCCTTATCGGGCCAACATGTGGGCGTTGCGGGCGCTGGGGGTGCGACGGATCCTCGCGCCCTGCGCAGTCGGCAGCCTGACCCCGGAACTGCCCCCCGGCTCGGTGGTGGTGCCCGATCAGCTGGTCGACCGCACCCGGGGCCGCGCCGACACCTACTTCGATGACGGCGGCGTGCACGTCGAGTTCGCCGACCCGTACTGCTCGACGCTGCGCAACGTGGTGACCGCCCTGCCCGACGTGGTCGACGGCGGAACCATGGTGGTGATCCAGGGCCCGCGGTTCTCCACCCGCGCCGAAAGCCAATGGTTCGCCGCGGCGGGATTCCGCCTGATCAACATGACCGGATATCCCGAAGCGGTGCTGGCTCGTGAACTGGAAATGTGTTATGCCGCAGTAGCTCTGGTCACCGACTTGGATGCAGGTGTCGATGTCGGCAGTGGGGTGAAGGCCGTCGATGTGTTCGCGGAGTTCCAGAAGAACATCGAACCGTTCAAGAAGCTGGTGCACGACGCCATCGAGCGGATCGACGAAGAGCGGACCTGCACGCACTGCTTGCCGCACGAGGGCATTCAGTTGCCGTTCGAGCTGCCCTGAATCGACGTAGCGCGCTCAAAGGCGGGCGGCCGCGTACTCGGCGCCCTGCTCGGTCATGCCGTTGACGCCGTACGACGCGTGCGCAAAGGGCGGTCCGCCGGCCGGGGCGCCGTTGCAGATGGTGTCGCCGTCGGCGCACAGTTCCAAGGTCTTGGACGCATACCGCGGACCGATCCGCACCGGCGGCGCACCGTTGGGTGAAAGGAACTCCGCGGAGGGAGTGCCGAACAAGACGACTGCGGCAACGTGGTCGGCCACCGACGACGGCATCGGCTTGGGGATGTAGGCGAGGTAGTCGGCGGGGACTTCCTTGGGGATCTCCGCCGAGGTGGTGTAGCCGGCCAGCGCCGCACCTTGCGAGAAGCCGCCCAGCACGATTCGGGTGTTGGGGCAGTTCGCCGCGGTGTTCTCGATGTGGGTGCCGGCGTCGCGGATACCATCGACGACGGTGCGGGCGAAGTCGACCCCACCGCCGAAATCGTTGCTGGCGGCGTAGTTGACCGGATACACCTCGAAGGAGCGCTCACCCACCTTGGCGTGCAGCGCATCGACAAAGGATTGACCGATGCCGCCGACGCCGGGTGGCTCGCCGGTGCCGCGCGCGAACACCACCTCCACGTCGGGACAGGGCTGCGCTGAAGCGGACGGGACGCCGGGGGACAGCAGTGCGGCGCCCAGCACCATCGCTGTAGCCAGGTATCGGGTGATGCGCCGAGCCGTCGTTGCGGCCAATGCAGTGATGTACATCGTGACCCTCATTCGTATCGTTCACCCGACCCGGGCTCAAGAGCTGAAACGCAGTTTCGGCTACCCGTCGTCGGCTCCCGATAAACGCCTTGGCGCAGCCGTATTTGGGTGTGCCGCAGGGAGGGGCTCAGTTGCCGTTCGAGCTGCCCTGAACGACTTCGCCGTTTCCGGCCGAATCGTCGCTTCCCCGATAGATCTTCGGTCCGCCCGCGGCGGCGACGGCGGGTGAGTCCGCGGACCGGAAGATGCGGGGTGTGCCGGGCTCGCCGGGCTTGGGGCGGTCGTCGGTGGGCACCGTCAAGCGTCCGACGACGATTGCCACCACCAGGCCGCACAGTGCAAGGCCACACAGCAGCACGTCGAACGTGCTGGTGATCTGCTGCGCGAGTCCGTTGCCGTACACCGGGTTCGCCCATGCACTGGCTCGCTGGGCCTCCGCGAGCCGCGGAGCCAGACCGACACCCACCACGACGCGGGCGATCGTGAAACCGAACAGGACGGCGCTCACCGACCAGACGGCCGCCGCAGGCACGGAGTGATTGCCCAGATTGAGCCGCAGCCAGATCGCGATGACCGCGGCCACCACATCGAAGGAGGCCATCGCCGCGCTGTCGTACGGCGAATACGGCAGGTCCAGGCCGACCGCGACGCTGAGATCGACCACGCGCATCAGTGCCGACCCCAGGCTCCAGATCGCGATCAGCAACAACGTGTTCCGGATGGCACCCAGCCACGTCGTCGCCGAAGCGTCGCGCGCTGCCGCCACCGCCAATAGTGCCGCGGCGGCCACCCACACCAGATAGCCCTCGAAGCCGACCCCGGCCGTGGAGGTGTTCTGCGCGATCCCGTGAAAGCCGTCGATGTCGCGGCCCACCGGCAGCACCCACACCAGGATCCCGGCGACTAGAGCGGTCCCGCCGAGCAGGACAACAGCGAGCTGGGACGCTTTGTCGCGCTGCAGAACCCACCTCGAGGCGACAACTACCGTGGCCCACGCCACCGCGCCGTACATCAGCGCGGTCGCAATGATCGCGACTTGCTGGCGACCGAAGCCGGTCGTGGAATCGGCGTCCGGTAGCGCGTAGCGCACCCGCCAATACAAGTTGAACAGCACACTCAACGTGGCACCGACGATCGCTGCGTAGCCGAGCGTCCGGACCGCGCGCCGCCACAGGCGCACCGGCCCGGCGAGCACCGGCTGGGCAGCGAGCAACGCCCCTGCGGCGCCGGCCAACGCGCCCGGCCCGACGCCGCCCGGGGGCCGGGGGCTGCCGCCGTAGCGGACGGTCTGCACCACGTCGGCGGCCACTACACCGAGCAGCAATACCAGATACGGAGCGCAGAGCAACAGCCGCAGCCGTCCCGCGACGGCGGGCTTGTTGGGCACGCGCAAGAGCCCCCAGGGCCCGACGTAGGTCGCGGCGATCGCGGTGAGCGCGAGCACGGTGGCCACAGCCAGGGCGACGAACAGTCCGGGCTTGCCAGTCGGAATGCCGACACCGAAGTACAGGCTCCACGGCAACGCTGGCGCCGCGAGCAGCAGTGCCGCAGCGGTCGCATCGCGGCCGATATTCCAGCTCCTGGTCGACTCGGCGATCACCTGCTCACCCTAACCGCGGGAGAGGCATACGCCATTGAACTGCGCAGATCGGTCCGCTCGATGATCGATCCGCGCGGCTAGAGTGTCCAAGGAGTGGCCGCGGAAGGAGACGCGCAATGGATGTCGCGCTCGGAGTGTCGGTTACCGGCGCGCTCGCCCGCTTGGCGCTCGTCGAATCGGACGCCTACGGCGATGCCGTGCTCGACGAATCCATGCTCGATCTGACGCGCAATCCGGTCGAAACCCTGATCGAGACGGTGACCGGAACCCACCGCATGTTGGCCGACGAGGGCCACCGGCTGGCCGCTACCCGCCTGTGCTGGTCGGACTCGGATTTGCTGGCGGAGGTTCGCCGCGCCCTCGAGGATGCGGGAGTCGAGAACGTTTCCGAGCAGCCCCAGGCGCGTTCGGCAGTGGCGTTGGCGCGCAACGCCTCGGGCGAGGACGGCGAGACGACGTGGCTGCCTACCCCGGCCGGCGACGCGACGATGGCCGCGCCCGCGCTAGCGGACGCCGGCGTCCCGGACGGAACGTCCACGGTGCTGGCCCCGGCGGTTGAGGGCGAGCAGCCAGAACTACAGGAACAGCAGCTCGCGTACTCGATGACTGACGATGACTCCGAACTGCTGCCGGTGGAGTACGCCGACGCCGAGGGCGACTATGAAAGCTACGAGGGCTACGACGACTACGGCTCCGAATACGGGGGAGACGGCGCTGAAGCCGGCGAGCAGCCTGCGCCACCGCCGCCGGTGGGACGGGCACTGCTGGTAGGCAGTTCGGTCGGTGGGATTCTGGTGGCCGGGTGCGCGGCGTTGGCCGTCGCCGTGACGATCGGCATTCGCCCGACGGCCGCGTCCACGCCGTCGCAGCCACCGGTGGTGGCGCAGCCGCCGCAGGCCCAGCCGGTGCCCGGCAACTTCATGCCGGTGCTGCCCGCTCCGAAGCCGGTGCGGCTGCCCGCTGTGCAGGCTCCCGCCCCTAATCCTGTTGTAGCCCCGGCGAATCCGGCCCCGGCCATCGTTGCCCCGGCACCGGTTCTTCCGGCGCCTCCGGCGGCGCCCGCGCCCGCACCGCCAGCGGTGATTCCGTTCCCGATTCCGATCCCGATCATCACCGGACCTGTTGGTGGTGGCGGCGGTTGGCTTCCCGGGTCGGGTGGCAGTGGTAGCGGCGGTGGCGGATCGGGTCGTGATCACGGCGGCGGCAGTCATTCCGGCGGCGATGCCGGTTCGGGTGGCACGGGCACCGGCGGCACTGATACGGGTGGCACAGGCGGCAATGGTTCCGGTGACACGGGTTCGGGCGGTGTGGGTTCCGGCGATAACGGTTCCACCGGTGGCCATTCCGGCGGCAGCGACTCCGGTAGTGGGCATTCGGGCGGCACCGGCGCGGGCGACGGAAGTACTGGTGGCTCCGGCAGTAATCCGGGCGGATCCGGTAGTGGTTCGGGCGATAGCGGCTCGGGCGGTCATTCCGGCGGGTCCGGCGGCACCTCGGGAGGATCCGACGAGAGCGGTTCGGGCGGCACTGGAGCGGGCAGTGACTCGGGCGGGCCCAGTTCAGGTGGATCCGGCAGCGACGCCGGTGGATCTGGCGGTGTCGGCTCAGGCGGTTCGGGGTCGAGCAGCGGTAGTTCGGGCGGATCTGGCAGTGATTCCGGAGGCTCCGGGAGCAGCGGCTCTGGAGGTGCTTCCGCCGGTTCCGGTGGCAGCTCCGGCGGTTCTGCCGGCAGTTCCGGCGGCGGGTCCAGCTCCTCGGGTTCGAGCGGTGACTCCGGGGGCAGTTCCGGCGGTGGGTCGAGCGGAGGCTCAAGCGGCGGGTCGGGCGGAGGGTCCGGTGGCGGTTCGGGCGGTGGGTCCGGTGGTGGATCGGGTGGCGGGTCCGGTGGGTCCGGTGGCGGCTCCGGGGGTGGATCGGGTGGTGGCTCCGGCGGTGGAGGCGACTGAGTCGCGGTTCCCGCATCGATCACGGCCTGATACGCGCAACCATTGCCGCTATCTGCTTGCGATCGAGCACAACCGTTGACCCGTCAGGCAATCCGAGGATTCGGTCCGTAGCGATGCCGTGCAGTTTGACCCGTTTCGCGCAGTCGTCGATGGCCCGACGACGTGCCTTCGCGTCCGGCGCATCGACTACCTGCATCAGGTTTCTGCGCAAGCTGGCCGCAAAACCCTGGATCATGTCGCCGACTCCCTCGGGATCGAAGGTGTCAAACACGCCCTCGTCGACCCCTTCGCTGATGAGCTGGGTCAGCACCGGGCGGAACAGGTCCTCCCAGGTCTCCGCGATCTTGGCGAACAGCCCCCGATTGTGCGGCGCGAAGAGCGCCGTCATCGCCGCGATCTGCTCGGGAGCCCCCGTCGCCATCTTGACGTCGTAGCTTGCCGCCAGCCCGCCATTGAGGCGCTCCAGCGCGCCCGTCCCCGGCTGATCGAAGACCGGGCGCAGCGCCTCCAACGCTGCGTCGGCGCTGCGCTCGGCCAACGCGACGACCAACGCATCCTTGGATGGAAAATAGTGGTAGAAAGCACCTTTCGGAATACCGGTCGCTGTGAGCAGCTCGTTGAGGCTGACATTGTCGTAGCCACGTACCAGAAAGAGCGCCAGCGCCTGGTCGAGCAGCTCGGCCCGTCGGATCTCCCGGGGTTTCACGGCACGGCGCATGACGGTATTGAATCAGTCGGACTTCTTGAGCCATCCGACGTAGGTCAGGTAGACGCCGCACAGGGCAAGCAGCCCGAATCCGGCCCGCACCGCACCGATGGCCCCGTTTGACGTGTCGGTGGCGGCTTCGGCTCCCTTGGCGATCAACTGCGGGGCAGCGAGCAAGACGAATCCCCGCAGCAACAGGAACCAGCCGAATAGCGAAATGATCACCGCGGCCACGCCGCGCCAATATTGGTGAAACGCAATGATGAATAGCCCACCGCCGAACAGCAGTGCGCCCAGCGTCCACGGCCACATCGGGTCGCTCGAGAAACTCGACAGCTGGTTGCCGATGCTGCCGGCCCGCACCGCGATGATGGCTGGAACCACGGCGATGAACGGTCCCAGGACACGCGCAAAGGACCGTGTGCGCTCGACGGACGTGGTGGGTGTGTGCATGGTTGCGTCCCCTTTCGCCAGCAGCGGCGAAGCTATTAGACCACCGGTCTATAAATTAGACCAATGGTCTAATTTTGCGCAATACCCTCGGCGGAGAATTGTTGTACCAATGCTTTTCGGTCTAGCTTGCCGATTCCGCGGCGGGGGAGTTCAGTTACGACGTGAAGCTCGCGTGGCGCCGCCGTGCTGTCCAGAGACTCCGCGACGTGCGCGCGTAACGACTCCAGCGTCGGTGGCGTCGCACCGGCGACGACGACCGCGGCGACGACACGTTGCCCCAGCCGCTCGTCGTCGATCCCGAACACCGCGCACTCCGCCACGGCGGGATGCGTCGACAACACCGCCTCCACCGGACCGGGAAGAACCGTCAATCCGCCGGTGCTGATCGCGTCGTCGGCGCGACCCAGCACCGTCAGGCGTCCCGAAGGATCAAGGGCGCCAAAGTCGTTGGTCACAAACCAGCCTGGCTCGGCGAATGGGTCCGGCTCGACGGGATTGCGATAACCCTGCGCCAGGGTCGGGCCGCCGATCGCGATCCGCCCGTCGTCCCCGATGCGTAGCCGGACGTCCGGCAACGGCTCCCCGTCATAGACACAACCGCCGGCAGTCTCGCTCATGCCGTAGGTGCGCACCACCCGCACTCCGGCGGCGCCTGCCGCATCCAGGATCGGTTGCGGCGCCGGACCTCCGCCCAACAACACCGCGTCCAACTCGGCCAGTGCAGCAGCGGCCTCGGGAACGGTCAGCGCCTTGGCCAATTGGGTGGCGACCAGCGAGGTGTAGCGCCGGCCGGAACCGAGTGCCGCCGCCGCCGCGGGCAACCGTGTGACATCGAAACCCGTTGCAACATCGAGCTGCACGGGCGCGGTGCCAGACACCAGGCTGCGCACCAGGACCTGGATTCCAGCAATATGGTGCGGGGGCAGCGCCAGCAGCCAACGGCCCGGCCCGCCCAGCCGGTCATGGGTGGCCGTGGCGCTGGCCACGAGTGACGTCCCGGTCAGCAGAGCGCCTTTGGGCGCTCCAGTGGTTCCCGACGTCGCCACCACCAGCGCGATGTCATCGCCGATGGGATCGCCCACCCGCAGCGCGGTCAGGGCAGACGGGTCGGCGTCGGGGCCTACTGGCGTGAACGCGGCGTCGTGGCCGTCCAGAACGCCCTGCAAGGCGGGCAGGAGCGTGGAGAGGGCATCGCCGGGTGGGATGGCCAGCGCACGCAGGCCTGCTATGGGTTTCCTCCGTTGGTGGGGGCGTCGTCTAGCAACCAACCCTTTGCCGCCAACCGCTCTCGCACCCGTTCGACGTCCTCCGGAGCGGGCAGTTCGTTGGTCAAGCGGGCGATCAGGACCCCGATGTCGATGCGGTCGAACTCGCCGCGGCCGATCAATTCACGGGCGACGTCTTTGACCTCATCGTTGGTCAGGCGTCGCGACAGCAGCGCCAGCAGCGGAACGTAGTCGTTCTGTGGCACACCATCGGGATACCCGGCGCGCAGCCAGGCGACGATCGAGGTGAGAAATTTGTTCATACTGCGTCAACTTCCCCGCGCCGACACCGGAAGGAACATGTCAGCTGCAATATTACGTCTATTCAAGGCCAAACACCTCGTCCCAATGGCCCCAGTCATCCCACTGCCAGCCGATACGGTGCTCGATGAAGTCGCGGGCGATGAACAGCACGCCGGCCAGCACGACGGTGAGCAACAGCGCGAAGATCATCCACCGCAGCAGGGTCAATTCCCGGCGGTGCTCAGTCGGACCATCGGCTGCGGCACCCAAGCGCACCCCGATGGCGAACAAGGCCGGCAGCGCGGTGCCCACCAGCAGGCCGAAGATCAGGATCTTGGCGGTGGCCACGTAGTCGAACCAGGTACTCACGGTGTTCACGCACCGCCCCCCTCCGTGCCGATCTCGCGAGACGGAATACGGGGAGTCGGTTGCGGTGCAATCACTTCGAGGCCATCGGTCATATGTGCACCCCAATCGGCGGTGACATTGGTGTGGTCGACCGGGACCTTGCGGGACTGCAGCCAGATGAGCGCGGAGACACCCACCAGCAACGCCAGTCCGGTGATGGTGCCGGGGTAGCCGCCGATCCGGTGGATCAGTTGGTAGGTGCCCGCACCGATGGCCCCGGCCAGCGGCAGGGTGATCACCCAGGCGGTCGCCATCCGGCGGGCAACACCCCAGCGCACATTGGCACCGGGCTTCCCCAGGCCCGAACCCAACACCGATCCCGTCACCACCTGGGTGGTCGACAGTGAGTAGCCGAAGTGACTGGACAGCAAAATGATGGCCGCCGAGGATGATTCGGCGGCCATGCCTTGGGGTGATTCGATCTCGACGAGCCCCTTGCCCAGGGTGCGGATGACTCGCCATCCACCGAAATAGGTGCCGGCGGCCATCGCCACCGCACACGAAACGATCACCCACAGCGGCGGCGTGACGTCGGTCTTGTAGGCCGCGCCGTAGGAGATCAGTGCGAGGAAGATCACGCCCATGGTCTTCTGCGCATCGTTGGTGCCGTGCGCCAGGGACATCAGGGCGGCGGAGAAAACCTGGCCCCGCCGGAAGTCTCGCAGGGTGCGCCCATGGGCGACTCCCCGCGTCAGGCGGTAGACCAGCCAGGTTCCGACGGTCGCGACCAGGGTCGCGGCCAGCACGGCGATCACCGTCGGCACCAGCACCTTCGAGACCACCCCGGGCCAGCGCACCCCGGCCGTGCCGGCCGCGGCCAGCATGGCCCCGACCACCCCGCCGATCAGGGCGTGTGAGGAGCTCGACGGGATGCCGAACAACCAGGTCGCCAGGTTCCAGACGATGCCGCCGACCAACCCGGCGAACATGACTTCCAGCGTCACCAGGTTGGTGACCACCAGATCCTTGGCCACCGTGGCCGCCACTTGGGTCGACATGAACGCCCCGACAAGGTTGAGGGTGGCGCAGAGCGTTACCGCGGTCTTCGGCTTGAGCGCACCGCTGGCGATTCCGGTGGCGACAGCGTTGCCGGTGTCATGGAAGCCGTTGGTGAAGTCGAAAGCCAGGGCGGTGATCACGACCGTGATCAACAGGAACAGCTCCAAGGTCACCGTGCGGATTTTTGCAGCCGCACGGCGACCTTGTCGAACCGGGTTAGGCGGGCTTGGCCCCGAGCAGGTACCAGCCCAGGTGGTGCCCCAGGAAGTCGCGGGCGATGAAGAGCACACCGACGACCGCCACGGCCAGCACTACCAGGAAGATCGCCCAGCTGGCAGCGAGCAACAGCGGCCGGCGCCCGCCATCGGTGCCGGCGACTGCGGGAACACTGTTACCTGCCACGTTGACCCGCACACCCACTGCGAACAGCGCCGGCAACAGCCCGCCGACCAGCAGTCCGAATACCAGGATTTTCAGGGTGGCTGCGAGGTTGAACCACTGAGTCATGACCGGATGACCTCACGTGAGTTGGGGTCGTCGGTGGGGACGACAGTCAGCTTGGCTCCCGCAGGGCCGGCCTCGAATGCCGACCTGAGGGCGTTCTCGACCTCGCGGCCCGCTTCTTCGGGCTGCACGCCGGGGGCGTCGAGACCGCCGGTGAGCGTGCCGTCCCATTCGGCGTTGACGTTGTTGTGGTCGATGCGCGCTCGGCGCGACCGCAGCCAGATCGCCAGGACCGCGGTGATCAGCAGCACCACACCGATGGTGATGCCGGGGTAGCCGCCGATGCCGTGCACCAGGCCGTATGCGCCCGAACCGACGCCGCCGGCCATCGGCAGCGTCACCAGCCAGGCAGCCACCATCCGTCCGGCAACACTCCAGCGCACCTGTGCGCCCGGCTTGCCGACGCCGCTGCCCAGCACCGATCCGGTGGCGACCTGCGTGGTCGACAGCGAGTAACCGAAGTGGCTGGAGAGCAGGATGACCGAGGCAGCGGCCGACTCGGCGGCCATGCCCTGCGGCGGCTTGATCTCGACGAGGCCCTTGCCCAGGGTGCGGATGATCCGCCAGCCGCCGGTGTAGGTGCCCGCCGACATGGCCAGCGCGCAGCTCACGATCACCCACAGCGGCGGCAGCGTGGCCGAGGTGCTCACCGCGCCGTAGGACATCAGCGCGAGGAAGATCACGCCCATGGTCTTCTGCGCGTCGTTGGTGCCGTGCGCCAGTGACACCAGCGCGGCCGAGCCGATCTGACCGTGTCGGAACACCCTCTCGGACTTCTTCTCGTCGACGCCGCGGGTGATGCGGTAGACCAGCCAGGTGCCGACGGAGGCGATCACCGTGGCGATCACGGTGGCAACCACGGCCGGGACCAGAACCTTGGAGACCACGCCGTGCCAGATCACCCCGTGTCCGCCGACTGCGGCGATCATCGCTCCCACGATGCCGCCGATCAGGGCGTGCGAGGAGCTCGACGGTATACCGAGCAGCCAGGTGAGCAGGTTCCACACGATGCCGCCGACCAGGCCGGCGAAGACGATCTCGAGGGTCACCAGGTGGGCGTCGACCAGTCCCTTGGCGATGGTTGCGGCGACCGCGGTCGACAGGAAGGCGCCGATCAGGTTCAGGCAGGCCGACATGGTGACCGCTGCCTTGGGCTTGAGCGCACCGCTCGCGATCGAGGTCGCCATCGCGTTGCCGGTGTCGTGGAATCCGTTGGTGAAGTCGAAGGCCAAAGCCGTGATCACCACGATGATTAAGAGGAACAGATCAAGGCTCACGAGAGCATCACGGCACTGATTCTGAGGCCTCGATGGGGCCGTTGTCTAACGATCACCCTCGCGAAACGCCGGTGTATGTCGAGACGTTTCGAACTGTTTCCCCGTCGTTAACCTCAGGGCTTCCCGGGCCGATCCTGGCGGGTATCGCGGCGCAGCGGATGGTCCTCGGGAACCTCCACGAAGATCAAGGTCAGGCCGTCGGGATCGGTGACGTGCATCTCACGCAACCCCCACGGTTCGCGGAGCGCCTCCCGGGTGATGGGGACCCCGCGGCTCTGCAGTTCGGCCTGGGTGGCGGCGACGTCACGGACCTGCAGCCACAGCGCCCCCGGGAAGTTCGCGGCCAGGTGTTCGGGGTTGCCGTGCCCGGCGAGTTCGATCAGCGACTGCCCGGCGTAGAAGACCATCCCCGCGCCGTAGTCGCGGGCGATCGCCAGCCCGAGCTTGTCGCGATAGAACCGCAGCGAGCGTTGATAGTCGGTGGGCCGGAGCAACACCCGGCTGGCGAGGATCTCCATCAGTCCTCGACTGGCTCGATCCGGTTCCGCTTGACGATGGCGGTGGCCCAACCGGCGTTGAGGTTGTCCAATGCGCGGAACGCCAGCGCCAGCCGCGGCGCGATGCGGACCGGGCGGTATCTGGCCGCGTCGATCATCCACGCGCCGGCCTCCTGTGCGGTGAGCCCGGGCTTGCCCTGGAACGCCGCAGTGGGTGCGATCATCGGGGTCTTCACCAGCGGGTAGTACAGCGTGGTGGACTGCACGCCGTAGCGGGCCCACTCGCTGTCGATGACCCGGCTGACTGCGCTTAGTGCGGACTTGGAGCCGTTGTAGACGCCGAACAGCGGGGAGGAGTCGGTGAACACGCCCCAGGTGGCGACGTTGATGATGTGGCCGTCGCCGCGCTCGCGCATCGCCGGGGCGAACCCGCGGATCAGCCGCAGCGGCGAGTAGTAGTTCAGCTGCATGGTCCGCTCGACGTCGTGCCAGCGGTCCAGGGATTCGGCCAGCGGACGGCGGATGGAGCGTCCGGCGTTGTTGACCAGGATGTCCACCCCGCCGAACCGCTCGTCGACGTCCTTGACCAGGGCGTCGATCGCTGCCAGGTCCGACAGGTCGCACGCGATGGCGTGGGCGGTGCCGCCCGCGGCGGTGATCCGCTGAACCAGTGCGTCGAGGTTTTCCTGGCGGCGGGCCACCGCGATCACGGTGGCGCCCGCTGCCCCGAACTGTTCGGCGCCGGCTTCCCCGATGCCCGAGGACGCCCCGGTCACCAGCACCCGCTTGCCGGCGAGGTCGACGGGTTTGGTGCCGGGCCGGTGCATCAGCTGCGCGGCGACCGGGGGACGCATGGTGGCGAGCGTGATCTGGTCGGTCAGGCGGCGCAGCGGGCTTCGGCTCATGGTTAGCCAGTCTATGCGGGGTATTTGCGGGCTCAGAAGTAGCGGGGGAACCTGCTCCAGTCCGGATCGCGCTTCTCTAGGAAGGAATCCCGGCCCTCAACGGCCTCGTCGGTCATGTAGGCCAGTCGGGTGGCTTCGCCGGCGAACAGCTGCTGGCCCACTAGCCCGTCGTCGAGCAGGTTGAAGGCGAACTTCAACATGCGTTGGGCCTGAGGCGATTTGCCGTTGATCTCCTTGGCCCACTGCACACCGGTGGCTTCCAGCTCGGCGTGGTCGACGACCTCGTTGACCGCGCCCATCTGATGCATCTGCTCGGCGGTGTAGGTGCGGCCCAGGAAGAAGATCTCCCGGGCGAACTTCTGGCCCACCTGCCGCGCCAAGTACGCCGATCCGTAGCCGCCGTCGAAGCTGCCCACGTCGGCGTCGGTCTGCTTGAACCTGGCGTGTTCGCGGCTGGCCAGGGTCAGGTCGCACACTACGTGCAGGCTGTGCCCGCCGCCGGCCGCCCAGCCGTTGACCAGGCAGATCACCGGCTTAGGCATGAACCGGATCAGCCGCTGCACCTCCAGGATGTGCAGCCGGCCGGCGCGGGCTGGGTCGACGGTCTCCGCTGTTTCTCCAGCGGCGTATTGGTAGCCGCTGCGCCCGCGGATGCGCTGATCCCCGCCGGAGCAGAACGCCCAGCCGCCATCCTTGGGGGCCGGCCCGTTACCGGTCAGCAGCACCACGCCGACGTCGGGGGACATCCGGGCGTGGTCCAGCGCCTGGTACAGCTCGTCGACGGTGTGCGGCCGAAATGCGTTGCGCACCTCGGGGCGGTTGAACGCCACCCGGACCGTTGCGTCGGTGACGTGGCGGTGATAGGTGATGTCGGTCAGGTCGGCGAAGCCGTCGACCGTGCGCCAGATGCTCTCGTCAAAAGGGTTGCTGCTCACGCCTGCGACCGTACCGGGGCGGCGGCGTCAGGTTGCCGGAGCTTGCCGGAACGCTTCACGCAGGCTCGCGGCGTAGTCCGGCCCCTGCCCGGGAGCGGTGATCGCGTCCAGTCGGGCGATGGCGTCGTCACTGAGCACGATGTCGGCCACCTTCATGTTCTCTTCCAGGTGCGCGATCGATCCGGTGCCGGGAATCAGCAGCGTGTTGTCCGAGGTGGTCAAGAGCCAGGCCAGCCCGATCTGGGCCGGGGTGGCACCGGTTTCGTCGGCGATCTCGCGGACGACGGCGTGGTCGGTGACCTTGGGGAAGGCGGGGAACGCCGAGCCGAGCGGGAAGTACGGGACCCAGGCAATGCCTTCGTCGGCGCAGAAGTCGAGCGCGTCTTCCTGGGTGCGGTCGAGCAGGCTGTAGGCGTTCTGCACGCAGACGATCCCGGCCGGCAGGGCCCGCTGCAGCACCTCCAGTCCCACGCTGCTGATACCGATGGCCGCGATCTTGCCCTCGTCGCGCAACGCGATCATCTCGGCCAGCTGGTCGTCGAGGTCGACGTTCTGATCGCCCTCGGGCGCCGGGGCGGGGCCGAGGTCGTAGCGCCGCAGATTGACCACCGGCACGGTGTCCAGACCCAGTTGGCGAAGGTCGCTCTCGACCGCTGCGCGCAGTTCGGCGGGCTTCTGGGCGGCGGTCAGCGGCACCGGGCCGACGCCGGTGTAGGCGGCACCGACCTTGCTGACGATGACCAGCTCGTCGCGGTAGGGCGCCAGTGCTTTACGAATGCGGTGGTTTACCTCGCCGCCGGCATAGAAGGACGCGGTGTCGATGTGGTTGACGCCCAACTCGACCGCACGGCGCAGGACCGCGAGGGCGTCTTCGGTGGAGATGTTCTCGTCGAGCTGCATGGCGCCGTAGCCCACGCGGGCCACGGCCGGAGTGCCGATTCGGCCGAGGCCGCCGGGCTGGAGTTGGTCTGTCATGGTGCTCCTAATGAGACACTCGTAGAGATGCGGAGGTCCCTCCGCTTAGGCAGCGTAACAGAAACGGAGGTTCCTCCGCTTTGGCTGGGAGATCCGACGCCCGCCGCAACCGAGAGCGGCTGCTGGCGGCCGCCGCCGCCGCGTTCGGCGGCTCCGACGGGAGCCCGGTTCCGCTGGAATCGATCGCCCGCGACGCCGGTGTCGGTATCGGCACGCTCTACCGGCACTTTCCCAATCGCGAGGCACTGGTCGAGGCCGTCTACCGCGCTGAACTGGGGGACGTCGCGGCCGTCGCCGAACAGCTGGTCACCGGCCACCCGCCGAAGGTGGCGCTGCGCCGCTGGATGGATCGCTACGCCGGCTTCGTGGCGGCCAAGCGGGGGATGGCCGAGTCGTTGCGCGCCATCGTCGAGTCCGGCGCGATGGAGCCCAATGAGACACGCGAGCGCATCGTCGGCGCGGTCGATCTGCTGCTGCGGGCCGGCGCGCAGGACGGCAGTCTGCGCGCTGACGTGCGAGCCGACGACGTCGTGTCGAGCCTGATCGGCATCTTCTTGACCAGCGGCTCACCCGAGCAGACCGGGCGCCTGCTGGATCTGCTCGTTGCCGGAGTGGCCGCCACCGGCTGACCCGGTGGTTCAGCGAGGCTCGACGAAGGAGAGGCGAAGCTGGGACCGCCGCATAAGCCCGAGCTGTCTACGGTGGGGACGATGACTATCGACGTGTGGATGCAGCACCCGACCCGGCGGTTCCTCGACCACGACATGCTGGCGTCTCTGCGACGCTGGACCGGCGGCGCGATGCCCGACGAGGAGATCCCCATCGCGGCCACCGTGTCGGCGATGGACGCCGCGGGCGTGGATTTCGGGCTGCTCAGTGCCTGGCGCGGTCCCAACGGCATGGACCTGGTCTCCAATGAGGAAGTCGCCGAATGGGTTCGAGCGCACCCGAATCGGTTCGCGGGACTGGCCGCCGTCGACCTGGACCGTCCGATGGAGGCCGTCCGCGAACTGCGCTGCCGGGTCCGCGACGACGGATTCGTCGGACTGCGCGTGGTGCCCTGGTTGTGGAATGCGCCTCCCACCGATCGGCGCTACTACCCACTGTTCGTTGAATGCGTAGAACTCGGCGTGCCGTTCTGCACCCAGGTTGGGCATACCGGCCCCCTGCGACCGTCGGAAACCGGTCGCCCGATTCCCTACATCGACCAAGTGGCACTGGACTTTCCGGAGCTGGTGATCGTGTGCGGACACGTCGGCTATCCGTGGACCGAGGAGATGGTGGCGGTCGCCCGCAAGCACGAGAACGTCTACATCGACACCTCCGCCTACACCACCAAACGGCTCCCGGATGAGTTGATCCGGTTCATGCGCACCCGCACCGGTCAGCGAAAGGTGTTGTTCGGCACCAACTATCCGATGATCATGCACGCCCATGCTTTGGACGGCTTGGATGAGCTCGGCCTCGATGATCAGGCCCGGGTGGATTATCTGGGCGGAAACGCCGAGCGGGTGTTCAAGCTGGGTGGTGAGAACGCGGCAGTGCAGGTGACTGGCGGTAATTGCGGTTAACTTGCTAGCTTTTGCTCGGGGCTCCAACGGGAGGTGTGAGCATGGCTTCGGTGCCGATTGATCCCGCCATGATCTCAGTGCAACCAGCGCTGCTGGATACCCACGCCTCGCGAGTGGCCGACGCGACCGATGTGGCAAACA
Source organism: Mycobacterium sp. SMC-11 (assembly GCF_046250095.1). Lineage (NCBI taxonomy): Bacteria > Bacillati > Actinomycetota > Actinomycetes > Mycobacteriales > Mycobacteriaceae > Mycobacterium > Mycobacterium sp. SMC-11. Next base: position 605,405 of record NZ_CP176430.1, read on the forward strand.
CATTCTCGGCCCGGCACGCCGGTTACCTGGGGGAATGTGCCACGGCATGGGCCGGAAGCTCGGCGGAGGCTCTGGCTGAGTTGGCTGCGCACTGGGAGGCGGCCGACGCGGGGTTGCACGGGCGGGTGAGCGCGTTCTCCGAAGTAATGCGTGAGGGCGGTCGTCGCTATACGGCGATGGAGCAGGAGCACGCCAGGATGTTCACCGTGCTCGTTCCCAAAGGAACCGGCGCTTCGTAGCGCATGACGATCACCACCGACGGCATCGAGAAGTGGAATCTCGAAACCCTGGACACGGCATTCGAGATCGCCACGGAACGCTCCGCGCGTAAGGCCGACTTCGGCGGGGCGTTGGGCGATGCCGGCAAGGGGCTCAAGGACTGGGAGGGCCACGGCGGCGACGCCTTCCGCCGAGAGTTGGGCAAACACCGCGCTGACATCACCGAGCATCAGACAGAGGCAACCGCGATCGCCAGCGCTTTCCATGCCGCACGGGCTGAGGTCTCGGCGTGCAAGGCGGAATGGTCATCCATCAAATCAACTGCGGCGAGCAACAACTGGTCCATCAGTTCGGATGGACGGTTAAGCGAGCAGGTCACCGACAAGAAGCGTAGCGTCTTCGACGCCCTGCAACGTCGGCTGACCAAGCTGATGGCCGACGCCAGCAGGACCGATCAGGATCTGGCCACCGCCATCCGGGCAGTGGTCGGCGACACCAAGGTCAACGCGGACGGTCGCGCGATATTCGGCCCGCCGATGCCGAGAAGGGAGGTTCGCGCATCCGGTGATGCGGCGGCCGGAAGTCTGTCGTGGCTGCTGAATCAGACGCGGCAGGGCGGTGGCTCGGTCCCTCCAGTGCCGTCGAATCCCACGGACGTGGAGTCCTTCAAAGTCCTGGCCCGGCAGGTGCTGACGAATGACGGGGTTCCGCCGGATCAGATCGAGGCGCGGATCAACGCGGCCGTGGTCGCCGCCCAACAGCCACTGCCGCGCTATATCCCCCCGGAAACGCAGCGGGCCGCGGCACCCGGCTACGGCGACGGACTCGGTGACCGTTGGAGAGCCACCGAACAAGCCGTCAAGAACCTGCTGGGTCAGGGTGGGCCGGGCGCCCCGGGTGTTCTGGAATCTTGGGGCGGAATGGCCAAGGGCGTGGGTAGTGCCATGATCAACCCCGTCGGTGTCGGTGTGGCAGAAATCAAGGAGGCGCTCGAGGCGCCCAGCCTCGCTTACTACCTCGGCGAGAAGACCTTCGACGCCGGTTCCGCCGCGGTCACCCTTCCGTTCGCTGGGGAGGGTGCCTTGGTCCGGGCAGGGCTCGGCGACATCGGCCCTGGCGTACTCGACACCGGGCCAGCCATTTCGTCGTACGCGGAGATCGGTCTCGATACCTCGGCCGCCTACCATCCCTGGGCGGAAGGTTCGGCGATGGACCTCAATCATGCAAGTCTGCACGGAGGGCCGACGGCAGGTCTCAGTCAGGAAGTCGCTGGCATGTCGACCCACTACGTCGGCCCCAATCCGGACCGGGTAGTCCTGGGTAGATTCGACGGTCAGGAGGGCGGCTACATCGGCGAGGCTAGGGCCAACGGTGGGATCTACTTCGACACCGGGAGTTCGACATGGGACGCGCTCACCAGTGGGCTCGGCACGTCCCAAGCGGACAACCTTGCGTGGCAAGTAAACGAACAGTTCCTGCTTACCCAAATGGAAAGCGGCGTGTCCCGCATTGAATACGTCCTGAGTGACGAATGCCCGTCACTTGAGTCCGTTCTTCTGAAGTTTCCAGACTCGTTCTCCGCGAGAGAGATTGAGTTCCTGGTAGTGAACGCGCCAGAGTACGGCTATCAGCGAGTTGGCAACGCATGGGTGAAGGGTTGATGTTGGTAAACGAATTCATAGAAGAAGTCCGGAGAATTGTGGATCCTTTCCTCTCGGGACTGGGATTCGCGGTCGAAGAGGTTGATGAGGTCGTTGACGAGGGGGGGCTGACGAGCTCGGTTGCTTATTACCGCGGTCCTGACTGCAAGATTCAGGTTTACCACTATTCACGCGAGGGGGAAATCAATGCGATGATCGCTCCCTTGGGCGCACCGAATGAGCTTGGCGCCTACGGTCGATCGAAAAAGTGGCGCCACCTCAGCGATTTCGCAGACACAGCTGATCTGCCGCTAGAGGTGCTTGTGCGGAAGCTTCGCGAGGAGCGTGCAGCCTGCGACACGACGTCGAAACGCCTCGAATGGCTTACTCGGCGCATAGCAGAGGACTTGGATTCGGCGCGCACGGGTATCGTGCAGAGTTGATGAAGTGGTCCCTTCATTCGACGGCAACTCCGTGAACTTCAGGTCGAGATCGATCGGCTGTCCGAGGAGCTCGGAGTCCGTTCCATCCCAGTCGGACTGCGAACTAACGACGGCTAGTAGCGCACCTCACCACCCGACCGGCACCATAGACCGATGCCGCCGCCTCTAGACGACATCCTTGACCGCCTACACGTGGTGGCGCTGCCGATGCGCGTCAAGTTCCGCGGCATCACGGTGCGCGAAGTGGCCCTGATCGACGGCCCGGAAGGCTGGGGAGAGTTCGGCGCCTTCGCGGAATACGAACCGCCCGAGGCGGCGCACTGGCTGGCTGCCGCACTCGAGAGCGCCTATTGCCAACTGCCGCAACCCCTCCGCGACCGCATTCCGATCAACGCGACCGTGCCCGCCGTCGACGCCGAACGAGTTCCCGAGGTGCTGGCCCGGTTCCCTGGCGCCCGCACTGCCAAGGTCAAAGTCGCCGAACCGGGCCAAACCCTGGCCGACGACGTCGCCCGCGTCGAAGCCGTCCGCGCGCTCATCCCCATCGTGCGCGTCGATGCCAACGGCGGCTGGACGCTCGATCAGGCGGTTGAGGCGGCAAAGGTATTGGGCGCATTGGAGTATCTCGAACAACCCTGCGCCACCGTGGCCGAACTCGCGGAGCTGCGTCGTCGCATCGATACGCCGGTGGCCGCCGACGAGAGCATCCGCAAAGCCTCCGATCCCCTGGCTGTTTTGAAGGCTGGGGCCGCCGATATCGCGGTGCTGAAAGTCGCACCATTGGGCGGCATTTCAGCGCTGTTGAAGATCGCTGAGCAGATCGGCATCCCGGTGGTGGTCTCCAGCGCGATCGACTCGGCGGTCGGCATCGCAACCGGCCTGCGGGCAGCGGCCGCGCTGCCGGAACTGCGGCACGCCTGCGGGCTGGGCACCGGGTCGCTGTTCGTCGACGACATCGCCGAGACACCGGCACAACAGGACGGCTACCTGTCGGTACAGCCCGTAGCTCCGGACCCCGCTCGCCTACATGCCCTGGCCGCTTCGCCGCAGCGACGCCAGTGGTGGATCGACCGGGTCCGCGCCTGCCACCCGCTGCTGGGTGACCGCTGAATCGTTCGTCGAGTGTGCGTTTTGGTAGGCAGAACCGCGGAAACGCCTACTAAACCGCACGCTCGGCGCGGTGCACGGCACGGGCTTGCGGCCAGAGGCTCACACGCTGGGCAGTCGCGCGTCGATCCCGTTGGCGATCGTGACGGCTTCGTCGCTGACGTAGAGCTTGCACGCCAGCACGTCGATCGCAACGTTGTTGGTCACCCGCAGGGCCCGTTGACACGACCAGCCCGCGCTGTCGTCCTGGTGCTGGGTCATCCACACCGTTGAGTCGACATCGGCGACCGTGTCGAACGTCCAAGACGTGTCCGGGTAGCCGTCCTTGGCGGTCGCGAATGTCCGCTCGCCGCAGGAGTTCCAACCGCGGGCGGTCGCATCGAAGAAACTGCGTGCCGCATCGCGGGTGGCGAACACCGTCGCGGCTTGAATCACGAAGTGGTCTTGTGCACTCTCGCTGAGGGTTTGGGTGAGGGTCGCGGTCCAGTCCGCATCGGTATACACCGACTTCTCGACCGGCATCCACGCCGCCAGGCAGCCGTGGTCGGGAAACTGGCGGCCGGAATCGAACATCCGCGTCCGGGAGTCTTTGATGCGCATACCGCGTGCGCCCATGATGTCGCTGACCGTGGTCGCCTTCAGTAACAGTTCCGGCAGCATCGCAGCTGTCACGGGGCGTGGTCCGTCCTGGTCGGCTGGCACCGCCACGCCGCCGGTCACCCGTGCGCAGTCGGCCATGACGGCGGCTGCCAGCACCAGCACGCATGCCAGCCCCAGGCTCCGTATTCGCATCACCGTCCCCCAGCTGCGCAGTTGCGATCCTGACACCATAAAGCGTCGACGGGTCGCGTACCTTCACTCTGGTGACCAACCTCGCCTACGACGACCGTAATCAGGATGGGGAGCCGGTTCTGTTCATCGCCGGGCGTGGCGGCGCCGGTCGCGGCTGGCACCTGCATCAGGTGCGCGAATTCCAGCTCGCCAGATACCGCCCGATCACCTTCGACAACCGCGGCATCGGTGCTACCGAGAACGCCTCGGGGTTCACCACCGAAACCATGGTGGCCGATACCGCCCAGCTGATCGAATCGCTCAACATCGGCCCAGTCCGCATCGTTGCGGTCTCGATGGGCTCGTTCATCGCCCAGGAATTGATGCTGGCCCGGCCCGACTTGGTGAAATCCGCTGTCCTGATGGCCACCCGTGGTCGCCACGATCGCGCCCGGGAGTTCTTTTATCAGGCCGAGGCGAAGCTCGCCGAGGCCCGTGTCGAGCTTCCCGCCGAGTATGAGGCCAAAGTGCGTCTGCTGGAGAGCTTTTCACCCAAGACGCTCAGCGATGACGCCGCGATCAAGGACTGGATCGCGATGTTCACCATGTGGCCGGTCAAAAACACCCCGGGGCTGCGTTGTCAGCTCGACGTGGCGCCGTTGACCAACCGGCTGCCCGCTTACGCCAACATCACCCAGCCGGTGCTGGTGATCGGTTTCGGCGACGACGTCGTGACCCCGGCGCACCTGAGCCGCGAGGTCGCCGACGCGATCCCGGGCGCGCGCTACCTGGAAATCCCGGACGCCGGGCACCTCGGTTTCATCGAGAAGCCCGACCAGGTCAACAAGGCAGCCCTGGAGTTCCTCGCCGAGGTCGACGGCAAGCCCTTCCGGTGGGCGCCGATGCCTGCGGCGCACGACTAACCTGGTACCAATGACCAACCCCTCGACGGCACAGGCCCGCATCGTCGTCGACGAGCTGATTCGCGGCGGTGTCTGCGACGTGGTGCTGTGCCCGGGATCACGCAATGCGCCGCTGGCCTTCGCGCTGCACGACGCCGACCGGGCCGGCCGACTGCGTTTGCATGTGCGCATCGACGAACGCACCGCCGGGTACCTGGCGATCGGGCTGGCGGTGAGCGCCGGTGCCCCGGTGTGTGTGGCGATGACCTCGGGCACCGCGGTGGCCAATCTGGGGCCGGCGGTGGTCGAAGCCAACTACGCGCGGGTGCCGCTGATCGTGCTGAGCGCCAACCGTCCCTACGAGCTGTTGGGTACCGGCGCCAACCAGACTATGGAGCAGCTCGGCTACTTCGGCACCCAGGTGCGCGCCGCAATCAGCCTGGGGCTGGCCGAGGACGCCCCTGAGCGGATGGATGCCCTCAACGCCACCTGGCGTTCGGCCGTGTGCCGAGTGTTGGTCGCTGCCACCGGATCTCGGACCGCGAACGCTGGCCCCGTGCAGTTCGACATCCCGTTGCGTGAGCCGCTGGTGCCCGATCCTGATGACACGGGATCGCTGCCGCCGGGCCGGCCACACGGGCGTCCCTGGACTCTGACGCCGCCGGTCAGCTTCGACCAGCCGCTGGACATCGACCTGTCTCCGGACACCGTGGTGATCGCCGGGCACGGCGCGGGGCCGCACCCGAACCTGGCGGCATTGCCCACCGTCGCCGAGCCGACGGCCCCGATACCGGAGAATCCGTTGCACCCGCTAGCGCTGCCGCTGCTGCGCCCGCACCAGGTGATCATGGCCGGCCGGCCCACCCTGCATCGTCCGGTGTCGACGCTGCTGGCCGACCCGAGCGTGCCGGTGTACGCGCTGACCACCGGGCCTCGTTGGCCGGACGTGTCGGGTAACTCGCAGGCCACCGGCACCCGGGCCGTCACTTCCGGGGAACCGGATCCGGCTTGGTTGCGCCGCTGCGCGGAGCTGAACACCCAGGCCAATGTCGCGGTGCGCGCACAGTTGGCGGCGCATCCGCTCACCACCGGTCTGCACGTGGCCGCCGCCGTGGCCGACGCACTGCGCCCCGGGGATCAGTTGGTGCTGGGCGCTTCGAACCCGGTACGCGACGCCGCCCTGGTCGGGCTGGGCAATGCCACGAGCGCCCGCGGCGTCACCGTGCGATCCAACCGCGGGGTTGCCGGCATCGACGGCACGGTGTCCACCGCGATCGGTGCGGCCCTGGCTCACGAGCAGCAGAACCCCGACGCCCGCACCATTGCGCTGATCGGGGATCTGACGTTCGTCCACGACAGCTCCGGACTGCTGATCGGGCCTACCGAACCGAGGCCCCAGGAGCTGACGATCGTGGTCTCCAATGACAACGGCGGCGGCATCTTCGAGCTGCTGGAGCAAGGAGATCCACGGTTCGCCGATGTCTCGTCGCGAATCTTCGGCACGCCCCATGACGTCGACATCGCGGCGTTGTGCCATGCCTATCACGTCGAATTCCAGCAGGTTGAGGCCGACGACCTGGCCTCCGCGCTCGCCGAGCCCGCCGGCGGCGTGCGGGTGCTCGAGGTCAAGGCCGACCGCTCATCCCTGCGGACACTGCACGCCGCGATCAAGGCCGCGTTGTGAGACTGCCCGATTACCGGTCCAATAGGGCCTATCGAACGTTGAAGCCGTTGCTGCGCACCTTGGTTCGCGGCAACGGCGCACTGCCCCGCAACACCTGGCCCGCACGCCTACTGCGGTGGGCGCGCACCGCAGTGGTGATCCTGGTGTCGCTGGTGACATTGCAGTCGGTGTTGTTGGTGGCGGGGGCGTGGCGCAACGACATCACCATCGAGCGCGACATGGGCGTGGCCGAGGCCGAGGTGCTCAACGCGGGCTTTCGGCGCTCCACCATCGAGTTCGTCACGCCGGAGCGGATCACTTACCGCCCCGAGCTCGGTGTCCTGTATCCCTCCGAATTGGCAACGGGGATGCGGATTTACGTCGAATATGACAAGTCCGATCCGGATCTGGTGCGGGTCCAGCACCGTACCGCGGTACTGGCGGTCATCCCGGCCGGATCCGTGGCGGTGATCGCCTGGCTGATCGGGATCGCGGCGTTGGCGGGATGCAATGTCGTCGAACGACGGTGGGCCAGAACTCAGTCGTAACGCGGGGTTGGGCCAAAAGTCCTCAAATTCACGCGAACGCCGATTTTTGCTGACGATCGCCAAAGTGCTTGTTAGGCTGCTGCGGATTTCGCGTTGTTCGTTTACTGCCACACGATGGCCCTCAACGGTGAGGAGACGTTTAATGATCCGTCGCGCTGTGGTGCTTGCAGGCATTTTCGCGTTCGGGGTGGGTATCGCAACCACTCCCGTCGCCGCTGCAGAGCCGTACTACAAGAACTGCACTGAGGCCCGTAAGGCCGGTGCGGCGCCGATTCGCGAGGGCGAGCCCGGCTACCGCAGGGCGCTGGACCGCGATGGTGACGGAATCGCCTGCGAATAAACAGCGGTGGGCAGCGCTGACCGGCTAGCGCTCATTCACCAGCCGGTCGAGCCAGCCGGCGTCGTCGGTGTCCACCACGGTCTTGGTCGTCAGGTCGTAGACCGTCGGGGTGCCGGGGCTCTCCGGGTTCGCCGACAGCAGCTGTACGCGATTGAACGCGTTCATCGACGTGGCGTCCACGACCTGCTGCCCGGCGGCGATCCGATCCACCACGTGGTCGGGCAGGCCGCTTTCGCGCGCGGTGGTCGCGATGTCCTCCACGGTGGGTGTGCCGCCGTGGCGGTACAGGTCGGTCACGAACGCTTGGTAGGCACCGGCCGAGGTAGCCGGATCGGCCGCTGCCATCAACGCGTTGCTGACGCGCGCAGAGGTGTCGTTTTTGCGCCGGGCATCCAGAAACGTCATCCACCGGTAGGTCACCGCGACGTCGCCGGCGGTCAGGTGCCGGCTCAGGGCGTCACTGGAGGCTGCTTCGAACTTGGCGCACTCGGAGCACTGCGGATCGCAGAAGATCTCCAGCTGCACCGGGGCCGAGGTGGTACCGACCAGCACGCCGAAGTGGTCGGGGCTTAGCGCGGCGCCCGGCACGCTGGGTTCGCCGAAAGCCGGCCCCGCTAACGCGCCGCCGAATACCACCAGTGCTGCCAATGTGCCCAGCCAAGACCGCATTCCAGCAACCCTATCGGAGGCGGGTACCGTCGACCGGGTGAGCCGCGCCAACCTGGACAAAGACCCGCACGCCGTGGCGTCGATGTTCGACGGCGTCGCCCGCCGCTACGACCTGACCAACACGGTGTTGTCGCTGGGACGCGACCGCTCCTGGCGTAAGGCCACCCGGAAAGCGCTCGAGTTGCAGCCGGGGGAGAAGGTGCTCGACCTGGCCGCCGGCACCGCGGTGTCGACGGTGGAGTTGGCCCGTTCGGGTGCCTGGTGTGTGGCCGCGGACTTCTCGGTGGGGATGCTCGCCGCCGGTGCCGGCCGGCCCGTGCCCAAGGTCGCCGGGGATGCCACCAAGCTGCCCTTCGGCGACGAGGTGTTCGACGCCGTGACGATCAGCTTCGGGTTGCGCAACGTCGTCGACCACACGGCGGGCCTGCGGGAGATGGCCCGGGTGACTCGGCCCGGAGGCCGGCTAGTGGTGTGCGAGTTCTCCACCCCGACCGTGCCGGTGTTCGCCACGGCGTACAAGGAGTACCTGATGCGGGCGCTGCCGGCGGTGGCACGCGCGGTGTCATCGAACCCGGAGGCCTACGTCTACCTTGCCGAATCGATCCGCGCCTGGCCGGATCAGGCCGCGCTGGCCCAGCAGATCGGCGCGTCGGGCTGGACGGACGTGAGCTGGCACAACCTCACCGGGGGCATCGTCGCGCTGCACTCGGCGATCAAGTCCGGTTAATTTCGCCGAGCAGACGTGAAAGCCCCCAAAAAGCGCCTGGTTTGGGGGCCTTCGCGTCTGTTCGCGGGTTAAGTCGCCGGGTCGAACCGGAACACCGCGATCCGGCCCGCGAGTGCCTCGACCTCGTCGGGGGTGCCCTTGTCCACCAGGCCGGCCTGCTTGAGGAAGCGGGCGCCGACGGGGACCTGCACTGGGAACGCCCGCAACACCGGGCGCGCCGCCTCCGCCGACAGCTCGACGATGCGCACCGGCCGTTCTCGGCGACCGTGGCGCAGCAGGCCCGCCCCCGCCGCCCGGGCGTTGAGTGCCCAATCGGCCTTGGGGAACCCCGCCACCGTGTAGAGCTGCCCGTCGACGGTGAACGGCGTCATCGGGGTGCTGCGCGGCTGGCCAGACTTGCGGCCCGGCACCGTCAACACCATTGGCGGCCCCGTCGGGATGCCCAGCTTCTGCAGGCCGATCATCACCTTGTTGACCGGTTTGAGCCAGCGCGGCGGCTTCGGGTCACTCATGGCGGCGCCCCCCGTCAGCCCAGGTGCGCCGAGAGCAACCAGCCCGCGGCCGACTTGCGCCCGCCTCGCTCGTCGCGCAGTGGGACGCCGCCGAATCCGGGGAACTCGTCGGGGAAGACCGCATGCAGCCGGGCCGGTTTGATCTCGTCGACCACCCAGTACTTCGACACCACCTCACGCAGTTCGTCGGCGGTCACCGCGAACGGCGGGCCTTCGGGGATGGCGGCCTTGTCGAAGACCAGCACGAAGTACGACGCCCCAGGCGCGGCGGCGCGCACGATGGAGCGCTGGTAGCCCTCGCGCGCTGCCACCGGGATCGAGTGGAACAGCGTGCTGTCGACGATGGTGCCGAAGCGACCGTCATAGCCGGAGAAGTCGCTGATGTCGGCGACCTCGAAGGAGGCGTTGGTCAAGCCGCGCTTGGCCGCCTCGCGTCGGGCCAGGTCGATGGCGGTAGGTGAACTGTCGAGGCCCACGGTGGTGTGCCCGTGTTCGGCCAGATACAGCGAGATGGCGGCCTCGCCGCAGCCGACGTCAAGGACATCGCCGTGGAATTTGCCCTGCTCGATCAGTGTGGCCAGCTCGGGTTGGGGTTCCCCGATGCTCCACGGTGGTTTGGCGCCCAAGCCCATTTGCTCGGATTCGCCACGGTAGGCGGCGTCGAACTGGAGATCCAATGAATCGCTCATTACTCCGGTATATCAACGCCCCTGATATATGTCAATGGTCCTGATATTCGGCGAGAAGACGCGTAGGCCCCCTAGAACCCGCTGATTCAGGGGCCTACGCGTCTGCTCGCAGGGAGAAAATGCGCTAGGAGAACGGGCGGCGGCGGTCGATCAACCGGGACAGCCGTCCCCCGCCGCGCCAGGCCCGCGCCACCAGATCCGCGTCGTCGTCGGTGACCAGGTTGGCCATCACCCGCACCGCCACCCGCATCAGCATCGTCGAGCGCATCGCCAGCGGGCCTGTGGCCGGCAGGAACCGGGGGAACGTCAGCAGCAGCGCCAGTCGTCGTGCCACCGAGAACCCGCGCGCGTAGTGGGTCGTCAGCAACTCCGGCCACGCCTGGGTGAGGTCGGCGCTGCCCGCATTCTCCAGTAGCTCGACGGCCAGCCGCCCGGTCTCCAGGCCGTAGTCGATGCCCTCGCCGTTGAGTGGGTTGACGCAGGCGGCGGCGTCGCCGATCAGCATCCAGTTAGGCCCGGCGACACCCGAGACCGCGCCGCCCATCGGCAGCAGCGCGCTGGCCGGCGCACGCACCGGGCCCTCGAATCCCCACTCCTCGCGGCGCAGGTCGGCGTAGTAGGACATCAACGGCCGCAGCGCCACATCGGCGGGCCGTTTGACGGTGGCCAGCGCGCCGACGCCGATGTTCACCTCGCCGTTCCCCAGCGGGAAGATCCAGCCGTAGCCCGGCAACACTTCGCCCTCGGGGGATCGCAGCTCCAGATGCGATGTCAGCCATGGTTCGTCGCTGCGCGGCGAGGCCAGGTAACCGCGGGCGGCCACCCCGTACACCGTCTCCTGATGCCACTGGCGGCCCAGCACGCGGCCCAGCGTGGAGCGCGCCCCGTCGGCAACGATCAGCGCCGTACAGGCGACCTCCGTGCCGTCGGCCAACGCCACCGACCGCACTCGTCCGGCCGCGTCGTGGTGCGCGCCGATGGCCTTGACGCCCAACAACATTCGGGCACCCGACTCCTCGGCGACCTTGCGGATGCGTTCGTCGAGTTCGGTACGCGGCGCCGCGCTGCCGGTCGACGGGAACGAGGGGCCGGGCCAGTCCACTTCGATCTCACCGCCGAAGCCGGACATCCGCAGACCCCGGTGCCGGATATGGCTGTCCAGCCACTCACCGAGCCCCAGTAACTCCAGCTGTTCGACCGCTCGCGGGGTCAGTCCGTCACCGCACGGCTTGTCCCGAGGGAAGGCCGCCGAATCGACCACCAGCACGTCGCGGCCCGCTCGCGCCGCCCAGGCGGCTGCCGCCGACCCCGCCGGTCCCGCACCGACCACCACCACATCAGCCTGCGAACTCACAGTGACCAGTATGTTGGAGCCGTGAGGACACCGGCGAACGTGGTGGCGGGGTTGGATTTCAGCGGCTTGGGGGACCCGGGTTTCGCGGACCGGGTCCGCGATGGGGTTGCCCGCATCGAGGAGCTGATGGACACCGAGTTGCGCGGTGGCGACGGCCTGATGACCGAGGCCGTGACGCACTTGTTCGACGCCGGCGGAAAGCGGTTCCGTCCGCTGTTCACCGTGCTGTCGGCGCAGCTGGGGCCCGAGCCGGACGCCTGGCAGGTGACGGTGGCCGGCGCGGTGATCGAGCTGGTGCACCTGGCCACGCTGTACCACGACGACGTGATGGATGAGGCGCAGATCCGCCGCGGGGCGCCCAGCGCCAATGCTCGATGGGGCAACAACATCGCGATCCTGGCCGGTGACTATCTGTTCGCCACCGCATCACGGCTGGTGTCGCGGCTGGGTCCGGATGCGGTGCGGATCATCGCCGAGACGTTCGCTCAGCTGGTGACCGGACAGATGCGCGAGACCCGCGGGGCGGCCGAAGGTGTGGATTCGATAGAGCACTACCTCAAGGTCGTCTACGAGAAGACGGCCTGTCTGATCTCTGCGTCGGGCCGCTTCGGTGCGACGTTCTCCGGGGCCGACGACGGCCAGGTCGAGCGACTGGCCCGCCTGGGTGGGATCGTGGGCACCGCCTTCCAGATCTCCGACGACATCATCGACATCGATTCTGATCCCGATGAGTCCGGTAAGCTGCCCGGCACCGATCTGCGCGAGGGCGTGCACACCCTGCCGGTGCTCTACGCGCTGCAGGACACCGGTGCCGACGCCGAGCGGCTGCGTGTGCTGCTGGCCGGCCCGGTCACCGAGGACGAGGCGGTCGAAGAGGCGCTGGGGTTGTTGCGGGCGTCGGCCGGCATGGTCAAGGCCAAGCAGACGGTCGCCGACTATGCCGCGCAGGCCCGCGCGGAGCTCGCTGAGCTGCCCGACTGCGTTGGGCGGGCGGCGTTGGCCAGCCTGGTCGACTACACCGTCAACCGGCACGGCTGACCACGATTGCGGAACTCGTGCGCCCTCGGCGGCGTTTAATGAGCACGATGGTCGTTCTCCAAGGAGGAAGTCGATGACCTGGCACCCGCACCACAACACGGCGAAGACGTTCTTTCTGCTGTTCGTGATGTCGGCGTTGATCGTCTTGGTGGGCCGGGCGTTCGGTCCGCAGATGATGTGGGTGGCGGTGCTGTTCGCCGTGGGAATGAACGCCTACACCTATTTCAACAGCGACAAGCTGGCGCTGCGGGCCATGCGGGCCCAGCCGGTGACCGAGGTGCAGGCGCCGGAGATCTACCGGATTGTCCGGGAGCTGGCCACCACCGCCCACCAGCCGATGCCCCGGCTGTACGTCAGCGACACCAACGCGCCTAACGCCTTCGCCACCGGCCGCAACCCGCGCCACGCCGCGGTGTGCTGCACCAGCGGAATCCTGCGGCTGCTCAACGAGCGTGAGCTGCGCGCGGTGCTCGGTCATGAGCTGTCGCACGTGTACAACCGCGACATCCTGATCTCGTGTGTGGCCGGCGCGCTGGCCTCGGTGATCACCGGTTTGGCCAACATGGCGATGTTCATGGGCAACCGCCGCGACGGCAATCCGCTGGCGATGCTGCTGGTCGCCTTGGTGGGTCCGCTGGCGGCCTCGGTGGTGCGGATGGCTGTGTCGCGGTCGCGCGAGTACCAGGCCGACGAATCCGGTGCCGTGCTCTCGGGTGACCCGCTGGCGCTGGCGTCCGCGCTGCGCAAGATCTCCGACGGTGTCCAGGCCGCCCCGCTGCCGCCCGAGCCGGAACTGGCCAGCCAGTCACACCTGATGATCGCCAACCCGTTCCGCGCGGGGGAGAAGGTCGGTCAGCTCTTCGCCACCCACCCTCCGATGGCCGACCGGATTCGGCGCCTGGAGGACATGGCCCGCGGCTAACGCGGTCCGCCTGCTGGCCCCCACACCCCGGTGCCCCACTTGCCGCTTTCGCACCCGCGCTTGGGGGTCGCGCGAACATCGGCCGCTGTCTGGAATTGCCCTTCCTGAATCGAACTCATCTCACCCCCGCCTCGATGGTGCGCACGAGGCGCACGGGTTGGCTGCGTCCGCCGTGGAGTCGGATTCACTGGGAACCAGCACCGTACCGCCGGTAATGCAGTGCTGCCGCAGCCAATCTTCAATGGCCTGCTCGGCGGCGTGATCGATGTAGGTGGTCTTGATGGCGAGCGTGACGTGCGCGCCGGCGGGAATCTGTGCCAGCACGTTGGTCAGCCGGGGAAGCGCCAGGAAGGTGCACGTGCCCGACACGGTGACCATCCAGTCGTCGCCGCTGCCCACTGCGGTGACCTTCACCCGGATCACCCGCCACCCGGTCAAGGCCATCGCCAACGCCAACCCGATGAGCACCCCGTGTAGCAGATTGAGAAATACCACGCCGGCCACCGTCACCACGTAGACGATGAGATCGCCGCTGCGCCAGGCCGTCTCGATGTGAATCATCTTGATCAGTTGGACCCCGACGGTGATCAGCAGGCCCGCCAGCGCCGCAGTCGGAATCTGCTGCACCAAGCCAGCGAACGGCAAGGCGAACAGCAGAATCCACACGCCGTGCAGGAAAGCCGACGCCCGCGACTTCGCGCCGGCGTTGACGTTGGTGGCGCTGCGGACGATCACCCCGGTGATCGGCAGCCCGCCCAGCATGCCCGAGGCGACGTTTGCGGTGCCCTGCCCGATCAGTTCACGGTTGAAATCGGTACGCCGCCCGGTGTGCATCCGGTCCACCGACACCGCCGAGAGCAGGCTTTCCACGCTGGCGATCAACGCCACGGTGACCACCCCGACCAAGGCGGCAGCCCATTTGCCGTCCGGCAGCGCGGGCAGTTGCACGGCATCCAGCAGTGATCCGTCCAGGGTGATGCGACGCACCTCGAGCGAGAAGACCAAGGACAGCACCGTTGCTCCGGCAATCGCGACCAGCGGTCCGGGAATCCGGCCCAGCGGACCCGTCACCGATCGCCAGGCGAGCATGATGATGATCACCAGGATGCCCAGGATCGGCTCGGCCCCATGCGACTCGATCAGCCCTTCCGGCAGCTTGGCGAGGTTTTCCCAGGCCGAACTCGCCGACCGGCCGCCGAGGAGGACGAGCAGCTGCTGCAGGGTGATCGTGATGCCGATTCCGGCCAGCATCGCGTGCACCACGACCGGCGAGATCGCCAGGGCGGCCCGCGCCACCCGGCTCAGCCCCAGGAGGACCTGCAGCACCCCGGCGCCGACGGTGATAGCGCACGTCACCTTCCAGCCGAAGCGCCCCACCAGATCCGCGACGATGACTGTCAGCCCGGCCGCCGGCCCGCTGACCTGCAGCGGTGAGCCGCCCAGGGCGCCGACGACGATTCCGCCGACGATCGCGGCGATCAGACCGGCGAGCACCGGTGCGCCCGAAGCCACGGCGATACCCAGTGACAGTGGCAGAGCGACCAGAAACACCACCAGGGAGGCAGGCAGGTCATACCGCAGAACCGAGCGGGACCAGGCTGTTCGTGACTTGATTCGTGATTTGACGTTGGCTTGCGCGGTCAGCATCCGGTAGTTCCCCTGCCCTCATAAGATATTGCTGAGATGCAGAGAAGTTATTCATGCCTTATTGCCAAATACGGAATGCGACATGTCCAGGAAGTAAACATAAGTTACACATTGGGAGCGAATCCACAGGAACCGTACAGTTAGAAGCCAGGGCCGGTCACCTCATGTCCGGGCGCCTCGGCCATCAGCCCACGGTAGGCCTGCTCCACCGTCGAACCGTGGTTGATCACCCCGTCGACCTCGCGTGCGATCGGCATGCTCAGCCCATACTGTGCGGCGAACTTCATGATCACGCTGGCCGCCCGCACCCCCTCGGCCACCTGATTCATCGACGCGATGATCTCGTCGATCGGCTTGCCGGAACCCAGCTGCTCGCCGACATAACGGTTGCGGCTGCGCTGGCTGGTGCAGGTGACGATCAGGTCGCCCATCCCGGCCAGGCCCGCGAAAGTGTCGCGGGCTCCACCCATCGCCTCGCCGAGTTTCGCCATCTCGCGCACCGAGCGCGACATCACCAGCGCCCGGGTGTTCTCCCCGATTCCCAGTGAATAGCCCATGCCGACCGCGATCGCGTAGACGTTCTTCAGCGCGCCGGCCATCTCGACCCCGACCACGTCGTCGGTGGTGTAGACCCGGAATCGCTTGGTGCGGAACAGCGACGCCAGCTCGCAGGCCAGGCCCGGGTCGGGCATGGCCAGCACCGCCGCCGCGGCATACCCCTCGGCGACCTCGCGGGCGATGTTCGGGCCGGCCAGGATGCCGGCCGGATGCCCGGGCAACACCTCGTCGACGATCTGCGACATCCGCATGTTGGTGCCCTGCTCAAGACCCTTGACCAGCGATACCACCGGCACCCAGGGGCGCAGCTCGGTGGCCAACTCCTCGAGCACTCCGCGGAAGCCGTGCGACGGTACCGCCATCACGACGACGTCAGCGCAGTGCGCGGCCTCGGCGAAATCGGTGGTGGCGCGCAGCGTGCTGGACAGTTCGACATCGTTGCCCAGGTAACGGCTGTTGCGGTGGTTGTCGTTGATGTCGGCGGCGGTCGCCTCCGATCGCACCCACTGCAGCGTCGGTGCACGGCGCGAGCAGATGGACGCCACCGTGGTACCGAACGATCCGCCTCCGAGCACGACAACATTGGGTGTACGAGTAGCAGCAGGCATGAGCGACAGCGTATTGCCGTCGCCGCCGCTGCACCGCCAGTTGGTGAACTCGGTGCTATCCGGCCAGCGGGATCGCCTCCCCGGCCCGCCCGAACACCATTGATTCGGTGATCTGGTCGAACCGGAAGTCCAGGGCGTCGGCGAAGTAGTTCTGCCGCACATTCCACGGCCGCTTGGTGCCCGACCGCGGGAGCGCATGCGGCGCGCGCAGCACATAGCCGGCCTGGATGTCCCACGCCGACTTCTCGGCCATCGGCTCGTCGCCGAGGTGCGGGTAGGCGTGGGTGTAGCCGCGAGAAGCCATGTACGCCAGCAGTTTGGCGGTCGCCCGGGCGGTGATATCGGCACGCAACGTCCAGGAGGCGTTGGTGTAGCCGACGCACCAGAACAGATTCGGCACGTCTTCGAGCATGTGCGCCTTGTAGACGAATCGGTCGGTGGACTTGATCTCGGTGCCGTCCAAGCTGATCCGCACTCCGCCAAGTGCCTGCAACTGCAGGCCGGTGGCGGTGACGATGATGTCGGCATCCAGATGCGACCCGGACTGCAAGGCGATCCCGGTGGCGTCGAAGTGGTCGATCCGGTCGGTGACCATCTCGACCCGCCCGGCGCTGATCTCGGCGTACAGATCGGCGTCGGGAATCAGACACAGGCGCTGGTCCCACGGTTGATACGGCGGCTTGAAGTGAGTGTCCACGGGATAGCCCGGCGGCAGATTCTGCACGGCCGTGCGACGCAGGATCCACTTCAACAACGGGGGAGTCTTGCGTGCCAGGAACCAGACGTAGCCCTCGAACAGGGCCATCACAAACCGGATGATCGGGTGACCCAGTTTGCGGGGCAACAGCTTTGCGACCACGTCAACGAAGCGGCTGTACATGCTCGCCGAGACCAGATAGGTGGGCGTGCGCTGCAGCAGGGTCACGTGGCCGGAGCGCTGCGCCAACGCCGGGACAAGTGACATCGCGGTGGCGCCGCTGCCGATCACCACCACCTTCTTGCCGGTGTAGTCCAACTCCTCGGGCCAGTGCTGGGGGTGCACCAGCGTCCCCGCGAACGTCTCCGATCCCGGGAAGTCGGGGGTGTATCCCTCGTCGTAGTTGTAGTAGCCGGAGCCGAAGAACACGAACCGGCCGCGGTAGGTCCGCTGCGTCCCGTTCTCGTCCGCCGTCACCGTCCAGGTGTCGGTCGCCGAATCCCAGTCGGCCGCGGTGACGTGGTGGTTGAACCGGATGTGGTCGTCGATGCCGTGCTTGCGCGCGGTGTCGGTCAGGTAGTCGCGGATCTCGTCGCCGTTGGCGACCCGTTCGCGGCGGGTCCACGGTTCATACGGCAGGCACAGCGTGAAGATGCTGCTGTCCGAGCGCACCCCGGGATAGCGAAACAGGTCCCAGGTCCCGCCGATGCGCTCACGCCGTTCCAAGATGACGTAGCGGGTGCCGGGGTTGCGCTCGGCGATGCGGTACGCCGCGCCGATACCGGAGATGCCGGCTCCGATGATGACGACGTCCACGACCTCTTCGGTAGTCACGAGCCCCAGCCTAAGCACGCAGCGGCGGCCGGACCAGCGGTACCGGTTACCGGTAGTTCACGAACTGCAAGGCCACGTCCAGGTCGGCGCCCTTGAGCAGTGAGATCACGGCCTGCAGGTCGTCGCGCTTCTTCGACGACACCCGGATCTCGTCGCCCTGGACCTGGGACTTGACGCCCTTGGGGCCCTCGTCGCGGATCAGCTTGTTGATCTTCTTGGCGTGCTCGGCGTCGATGCCCTGCTTGAGGCTGCCGCTGACCTTGTAGGTCTTGCCCGACGGCTGCGGGTCCCCGGCGTCGAACGCCTTCATGGAGATGTCGCGGCGGATCAGCTTCTCCTTGAACACGTCGACGGCAGCCTTGACCCGCTCCTCGGTGGAGCTGACCAGTTCGATGCTTTCCTCGCCCTTCCAGGCGATGGTGGTGTCGGTGCCGCGGAAGTCGAACCGGGTGGCCAGCTCCTTGGCGGCCTGGTTCAAGGCGTTGTCGACCTCCTGCCGGTCGACCTTGCTGACGATGTCGAACGATGAGTCCGCCACGAGACCTGTCCTCTCCTTGAGTTGTGCTGGCCGTTTGTGTCTGAGGTACATCCTCGTTGTAGTCTGCTAGGCGCACTACGGCAGGTTGCCCGAGCGGCCAATGGGAGCGGACTGTAAATCCGTCGGCGGAAGCCTACACAGGTTCGAATCCTGTACCTGCCACACCTGATCAGGCCCCCTTTCGAGGGGGCCTGATTGTTTTCACCGAGAACTGGCGGGCCTGATCCCGTGGTGCAGTTCGGCGACGTCGGGGTGGGCGCGGGTGCGGGACTTCCATGCGTTCTCGCCGTAGGTGTCGAAGATGGGGTTGTTCGGGTCGGTCTCCACGCCGCGGGCCAGGACGGCCAGCTCAGCGGGCAGGGTGATCCGCGGGACGGTGGCATCCAGTGCCGGGTTGAGGAAATACGGAACAGAGATCCGGTCGGTGCCGGGCCCAGGCGAGCGCACTCGGTGACGCGTGGCCCGCAGGTAGCCGTCGGTCGCGACTTCGAGCAGTTCACCGATATTGACGATGAACGTACCGGCCATGGGCGGAACGTCGACCCATTCACCGGGTGAGCTTTCCACTTGAAGCCCTTCGGAATCCGGCTCGACGAGCAGCAGCGTCAACACGCCCGAATCCTTGTGGGCGCCGACCCCTTGGCCGGCCTGCGGGCTTGCCGGGTAGCGAACGACCTTGATCAGCGTCGCCGGCGATGCGGCGAATGCGTCGTCGAACAGGTCTTCGGCGGCGCCCAACGACGCCGCCCAGTGCCGGAGCAGTTGCAGGCCCACCGCAGACAGCGACCGGTCCCACGCTTCGAACGCCGAGCGAAAGGATGCGGGTCGCGCGGGCCACAGGTTCGGGCCCTGCAGATGCCAGTAGCCCTCCGCTTCGGGTACTACGGGACGCTCAGGACCGATGTCGATCTGCTCTCGCCAGTCCACGCGCCCGTTCGTCAGCTCGCCGCCCAGACGTGAATAGCCCCGGAAATGCGGGCTTTTCAACTGGCTGATCTGGTTCTTCTCCGCCTCGGGCAGCTCGAAGAACTGCCGGGCCAGCGTGAGGATCTCGGTGATCTGCTCGTCGGATATGCCGTGGCCGGTGAGGTAGAAGAAGCCGAAGCTGTGGGTGGCCTCCCGCAAGGCCAGGCGAAACGCCGCTGTGTCGGTAGCGGCGTCAGACAGGTCCAGCACAGGCAGCATCACAACGAGCCTTCGGTATCAGGCGCCAAATGCCAAGCGCTACAGGTCGCCGGAGAAATCGGCGGTCAGCCAGCGGTCGGGCCGGATGGTGAACAGCACGCTGGATGCGCCATCCATGTTGGCGGCGAATGCGCGGCCTCCTTCTTGGCCCAGGTAGCGGACCGCGATGGCCTCGCGCTGCGGCAGCGGGGCCGGCGTGACTGCATTGACCACGGTGCCTTCGACGATCACGTATTGGTAGGGCAGTTCTTCGCGCTGCACCACCAGCGTCACCGCACCGGCCTGCTCGATGAGCTTGGCCTTCCGCCGGCCGGCTCCGGTATTGACCAGGATGTCGCCGCCGGGGGTGTAGTCGTACCAGATCGGGACGCTGGCCGGCGGGCGGCCGTCGGTGGCGGCCACGGATAACACGGCCACGTGCTTGTCGGCGAGAAACTGCTGACGCTCGGTCTCGGTAAAGGGTTTGGGCATATCGGCTCGAACAGCGGTCGCCCCCGGGCTATTCCGCCGGGTTGCGGAGCGGCTCTCCGGCCAAGGTGCCTTCACCGGCTTACACTCCGGCGATGCCTGCCGAGAAGGAGCCCGGAATGCCCGTAGCGGATCTCGTTGTCATCGGCACGGTGCTCACGGTCAATGACGCGCAACCGACCGCCGAGGCATTGGCCGTCACCGATGGGCGGATCGTCGCGGTCGGTGACCGCAAGGACATGGACGGCCTCATCGGTCCCGACACCCGGGTGCTGGACATCGGCGACGGCTGCGTATTGCCCGGCTTCGTCGAGGCGCACGGGCATCCGCTGATGGAGTCCGTCGTGCTGTCCGGTCGGATGGTCGATATCCGGCCGGTCACCCTGACCGACGCTGACGCCGTGGTGGAACTGATCCGCAAGGAGGTCGCCGCCCGCGGCGCCGACGGGGCCTACGCGATCGGCTGGGACGCGCTGCTGCAGCCCGGACTTCCCGAACCCACGCTGGCTTGGCTGGATGCCCTCGCCCCGGAGCACCCCCTGGTGATCGTGCACAACTCCGGGCACAAGGCCTACTTCAACAATGCGGCCGCCCGACAGGCCGGCTTGAGCCGTGACACCCCCGACCCGATCGGTGCGAAATACGGCCGCGACGCCGCCGGCGAACTGGACGGCACCGCCGAGGAGACCGCCGCGCTCATGCCGCTGATGGGCGAGGCGATGATGCTCGGCGACTATCCCGCGATGCTGCGCGCCGAATGCGCGCGGCTCAACCGGGCGGGGCTGACGACAATTTCGGAGATGGCCTTCTCGCCGCAGTTTCGGCCGCTTGTTGATCATCTGCGCAATGAGCTGACCGTGCGACTGCGCACTTACGAGATCTCCAACGAGGCCCTGCACACCGATGCGTCGCCGGGGGACGGCGACGACATGGCGCGCCAGATCGGCATCAAGATCTGGGTGGACGGCTCGCCGTGGATCGGCAACATCGACCTGTCGTTCCCGTACCTGGACACCGACGCCACCCGCACTATCGGCGTCGAGCCCGGATCGTGCGGGCACGCCAACTACACCGGCGAGCAGCTGACCCGCATCGTCGAGGCGTACTTCCCGCACGGCTGGCAGATGGCCTGCCATGTGCACGGCGACAACGGGGTCGACACCATCCTCGACGTCTATGAAGACGTGCTGGCGCGGCACCCGCGCCCCGATCACCGGTTGCGCCTCGAACACGGCGGCGCCATCCGCCCCGAGCAGTTGCGCCGTGCCGCCGCGCTGGGCGTGACCTGCAGCCTGTTCGTCGACCACCTGCACTACTGGGGTGATGTTCTTGTCGACGGGCTGTTCGGGGAGGAACACGGCGCGCGGTGGATGCCGGCGGCGTCCGCCGTCGCGACGGGCATGCGCATCTCACTGCATAACGACGCGCCGGTCACCCCCGAAGAGCCGTTGCGCAACATCAGCGTCGCCGCCACCCGGGTTGCCCCCAGTGGTCGGGTCCTGGCGCCCGAAGAGCGGCTCACCGTCGAGCAGGCGATCCGGGCGCAAACCCTCGATGCGGCCTGGCAACTGTTCGCCGACGACGTGACCGGCTCCCTTGAGGTGGGCAAGTATGCCGACCTGGTGGTGTTGTCGGCCGACCCCCGCACCGTCGCCCCGGAAGCGATCGCCGATCTAGAGGTGCGTGCCACCTTCCTGGCCGGCCGCCAGGTGGTCTGAAACGACCGGCCATCCGGCTATTTAAAGGAGATATAGGGGTCTAAAGTCCTCTAGCGGGCCAAGGCTGGTAAGGCTAACCTTCGTTGCATGAGCCTGCCGATGCCCGACCGCAAAACCGCTGATCTGCCCGGACACTGGCTGTTCGCCCGTCTCGGCAAACGCGTGCTGCGACCCGGCGGGCTGGAACTGACCCACCGGATGCTGGCCGATGCGCAGCTGGCCGGCGCCGACGTCGTGGAACTCGCACCCGGCATGGGGCGCACCGCGAAGGACATCCTGCAGAACAGCCCCGGCACCTACACCGGCGTCGAGGCCGACGAGAACGCCGCCGGCGTGGTCCGCTCGGTGGTCGGCGAACGGGGCCGAGTGGTCACCGGCGAGGCGTCGCAGACGGGCCTGGACGCCGACAGCGCCGACGTCGTCATCGGCGAAGCGATGCTGACCATGCAGACCAACGCGCACAAGGCCGAGATCATGGGGGAGGCCTACCGAGTGCTGCGCCCCGGCGGCCGCTACGCCATCCACGAGATGGTCCTGCAGCCCATCGACGTGCCCGAGGCCGTCAAGGACGAGGTCCGCACCGCGCTGGCCCGCTCCATCAAGGTCAATGCCCGCCCGCTGACCGCCGCGGAGTGGACCGAACTGCTCACCGAGGCCGGCTTCACCGTGGAGAAGATCTCCTACGCACCGATGGCGCTGCTGGAGCCGCACCGGCTGATCGCCGACGAGGGTCTGGTCGGGGCGCTGCGCTTTATGTTCAACGTGCTGCGCGATTCGGACGCGCGCGCCCGGGTGCTCAACATGCGCGCGACATTCCGTCGCCACCGCAACAACATGGCCGCTATCGAGGTGATTGCTGCCAAGCCCGCCTGACCGGCTTGCCATGATGGACAGGTGACAACCCGCGACCGCGACGATTCGGGCCGCCCCCGCAACGCCCGCCCGCGTGATCGGCTGGGCCGCCCGCTGCCCCGCGGCAGCCAGGGCGGGGTCGAAGGTGTGCCCGACGACCTCGATCTGCCGCCGGCCCAGATGCTCGCCTACGCGCAGCTGTTGCTGGATGACGGGCTGGCGTTCAACGCCCACGAGGTATTGGAAGCCGCCTGGAAGCATCGGCCCGCCGCCGAGCGTGAACTGTGGCAGGGCCTGGCGCAACTGGCCGTCGGCGTCACCCACGTTCAGCGGGGCAACGTCGCCGGAGCGGTCAGTCTGTTGCGCCGCGGCGCCGAACATCTGGCGACGGTGCAGCCTCCGGCCCCGTTCGGGATCGATCTCGCCGGCTTGCTGGGTTTCGCCGCGCAGTTGGCCGACGACCTGGCGGCCGGCGTCGAGATCGCCCCTCAGCGGCTGCATCCGCGGCTGGTCGCGTGAGCGCCCCGATTCGCTGGACGCTCGCCGACGGCCGCGACCTCCTGTTCTTCGCGCTGCCCGGCCGTGCCCCGGCGCCGGTGGCAGACCTGCGGCCGCTGTCGCCTCGTGACCCCGAGCCGTCGCAGTTGCGCTTCGACCGCACCACCGGTCAGTGGGTGATCATCGCCGCGCAGCGCCAGGACCGCACCTATAAGCCCCCCGCCGAGGCCTGCCCGCTGTGCCCGGGACCGAGCGGTGAGACCAGCGAGGTGCCGGCGGCCGACTACGACGTCGTGGTCTTCGAGAATCGGTTCCCCAGTCTGGCGGGATTTCGGCGCGATTATGACCGCTCAGCGGGAGAAACCGCGCTGAGATCGTTCATCTCCGCACCGGGCAACGGTCGTTGCGAGGTGATCTGCTTCTCCGCCGATCACACCGGTTCGTTCGCCGACCTGCCGGCGGCACACGCCCGGCTGGTGGTGCAGGCATGGCGGCATCGCACCGCCGACCTGCTGGGCCGCCCGGGCGTCGAGCAGGTGTTCTGCTTCGAAAACCGCGGCGAGGAGATCGGGGTGACGCTGGCTCACCCGCACGGCCAGATCTACGGCTACCCCTACCTGACCCCGCGCACCGCCGCGATGCTGGATCAAGCGCGCGCGCATCGAGTTACGCACGGCGGGAATCTGTTCGCCGATCTGCTGGCGGCCGAGCGTGCCGAGGGCACTCGGATCGTGGCGCAGACCGACCACTTCACCGCGTTCGTGCCGTTCGCCGCGCGCTGGCCGGTCGAGGTGCATCTGTATCCGAACCGGCGGGTGCACAACCTGACCGACCTGTCTGAGGACGAACTCGACGACTTCGCGAGCCTCTACCGAAACCTGTTGGGTCGCTTCGACCGTATCTACGACGCCCCGCTGCCCTATATGGCCGCACTGCACCAGTACCGCAGCGACGGCGCGCAGGCCGACGGCTACTTTCACGTGGAGTTGATGTCGATCAGGCGCAGCGCGAACAAGCTGAAGTTTCTGGCGGCCTCGGAGTCGGCGATGGATGCGTTCATCGCCGACGTCACCCCGGAGTCCGTGGCGGCTAGGCTGCGTGAGCTGTGATCACCTACTCCGCGCCGGGCCGGGTCAACCTGATCGGCGAACACACCGACTACAACGGCGGTTTCGCGCTGCCCATCGCGTTGCCGCAACGCACCAGTGTCACCTTTACCCCGGCCGAGACCGACACACTCACCGTGCTCAGCGACCGCGCCGACGCACCGGTCAGCATTCCGCTCAACACCACACCCGGGCAGACCACCGGCTGGGGCGCGTATGCCGCCGGGGTGATCTGGGCGCTGCGCGACAGCGGGTTTGCGGTCCCCGGCGGCACCATGGATATCCGAAGCGACGTACCGATCGGCTCGGGCCTGTCGTCCTCGGCGGCGCTGGAATGCGCGGTGCTCGGCGCCTTGGCCTCGGCCGCTGGCCTGAACATCGATCGGATCGAGCAGGCCCGGATCGGCCAGCGCGCCGAGAACGACTATGTCGGCGCGCCAACGGGTTTGCTGGATCAGCTGTCGTCGCTCTTCGGGGAGGTGTCCAGCGCGCTGCTGATCGATTTCCGCGACATCGCCGTGCACCCGGTGCCGTTCGACCCGGACGCTTCCGGGGTGACTCTGCTGCTGCTCGACTCCGGTCAGCGGCACGGCCACGTCGACGGGGAATACGCCGCCCGGAGGGCATCGTGCGAGCGAGCCGCCGCCGCGTTGGGGGTCGTATCGCTGCGCGAGATCCAGCACCGCGGCGTGGAGGCGCTGGAGGTGCTCGCCGACCCGATGGATGCCCGGCGAGCTCGGCACGTACTGACCGAGAACGAACGAGTGCTCGATTTCGTTGCCGCGTGCAACGAGTTGGACTTCGCCGCGGCCGGTGCGTTGTTCACCGCGTCGCACGCCTCGATGCGCGACGACTTCGCGATCACCACCGAGCACATCGACCTGATCGCCGACAGTGCGGTGGCCGCCGGCGCGCTCGGCGCCCGGATGACCGGCGGCGGGTTCGGTGGCTGTGTGATCGCGCTGGTGCCAGCCCAGCTCACATTGAAGGTGGGCGACGCGGTGCGGGCCGCGGTCGCCGACGCGGGATACCCCGAACCGGAGGTGAGCCGGGTGTACGCGGCGGCGGGGGCGGGATAGTGTTGCCGCTCAGATCATTTCGTTTTCGGTCAGCCATCGCATCACCGGCCAGCCGATGAACACCGGCAGCCAGCAGGTCAGCACCCGGTAGAGCAGCACCGACGGGACCGCCAGCGCGGCGGGCACACCGAACGCGGCCAGCCCACCGATCAGGGCGGCCTCCACGGCCCCCACCCCGCCGGGCGTCGGCGCCGCGGAAGCCAGGGTGCCACCGACCATCGTCACCACCGTGACGGTGACGAATGACGTGTTGCCGCCAAAGGCCTCCACGCTGGCCCACAATGCCAGCGCCGCACCCAATGTGGTGCCGGCCGCGCCCAGCACGATCAATGCCAGCCGCTTGGGCTCGCGGGCCAGATCCATCAGATCGCTGGTGACTTCCTTGAGGCGTGGCCGCAGCGCCGTGGTCAACCACCGGCGCAGGTTCGGCACCAGCAGCACGATGCCGGCCAAGCCGAGCGCCACACCGGCGATCAGGTACAGCATGGTCGCGCCGGGCACGAAGTGGGACAGGTCCGTCGAGGCGCCCGCAGCGGTGGTGAAGATGACCAGCAGGATCACGTGCACGATCACTTGCACCGACTGCTGTAGCGCGACGGCGGCGGTCGCACGCAGGGTGCTCAGGCCGCCCTTCTGCAGGAACCGGGTGCTCAGCGCCAGGCCGCCGACCCCGGCCGGGGTGGTGGTAGCCGCAAAAGTGTTGGCCACCTGCATGATCGCCAGATTGCGGAAGCTGACAAAGCCGTTGGCGCAGGCCCACAGGGCGCCGGCGGCGCCGACATAGGTCAGCGACGACACGATCAGCCCGACCAACGCCCACCACCAGTTCGCCTGCCGCAGTTGGGAGAAGAACGTGGGCACCTGGCTGATGAAGGGGTAGGCCACATACACCAGGGCAACGAGCAGGATCAGCTGAATCAGCTGGCTGCGGGTGAATCGGGTGATGGTCTTGGTCTGGATCTGATCGGTACCGGTCTGACGCTTCACCTCCTCGCGGGCGGCGGCGATCACCGTGCCGACATCGGGGACGGCATTGCGAAGGCGTGCGGGCACCGCGGATTTGGTGAGGCGTCGCGAGGCGGCCAGCACCATCGTGCGGCCGAAGTATTCGATCGCCGCTGCCACCGCCGCGGCCGCGTCGTACAGCCAGGATGTCGTGACCAGCAACTGGGCGATATCGGACTGCAGTTGGGTGTCGGTGGCGCCATACTCGGCGTTGCCGAAGCCGCCGAACAGCACCTGGCCGTCGTCGACGGTCATCTCCTTGGCGCGCAGGTCGCCGTGCGAGATCTGCTGATCGTGCAGGCTTCGCAAGGATTCCCAGGGCTTAGCCACCGGCGTGGTGGCGGTGCAGTCGGCGATCGGGGTGCCGCGGGGCGGGGTGTGGGCGTACAGCGTCCAGCCCCGGTCGAGGGAGGCGACCGCGACGGTGTTGGTATTGGCGAACCCGGTATCGGCGATGGAGATCGCCATCAGTGCGCGGTGCTCCACCGCACGGTGCAGCGAGGCGTGCAGCGGCGCGGTCTCGGTGGTGCGCAACCGGAATTTGCGCCAGAGCTGTCGCAGCGCGCCGCCGCTGCGTTGGTTGGGGCCGTACAACTCGATGATCACCGGCTGGTCGCCGACGGTGGACAGCACCAGCGGCCCGGGGCCCGCCGGCCGGATGACGGCGAGTTCGGAGACGGTGTGACCGCGACGGGCCAGGGCGCGCACGGTGCCGTCCAACGGCACCTCCAGCGCGGGCGTGCCGACGATCAGGATCACCAACGCCCCGACGAACCACCCGACGGCCAGCCCGAGCAGGGAGCGGGCCGGGACGATCGCGCTGACCACCAGGTGGATCGGTACGAACGCCAGCAACAAGGCCCACCACCAGCGTCGCCAGCGGGCCGGCAGCCAGGGGCCGGAGACGGTGAGCATGGCGGCGAGCATGGCGATCCACCGCGGGTCGTCGAGGAACTGCGCCAGCGTGGTGGCCAGCCGATCGGAGAGGTCGAAATGCCAGTTCGGTGCGGCCATTCCGGTGCTGCGGATCGACAGGGACACCACGGCGAGCAGTCCGGCCACGGCGTAGGCTCCGAGCAGCTTCCATTGCTTGGAGACCACCAGCCCGATCAGAATCGCGAACGGCAACACCAGGATCGCGATGCCGTAGGCGAGGTAGACCAGGTTGGCGTGGACGGGGGAGAGCACCCCGACGATCTGGGAAACCGACCGCTCGAGTGACACCCATTCGTAGCGGGTGACCAACGAGCTGGTGATGACGGTCGCGAGGAAGAGTGCGGCCAGCACCAGACGCAGAATGTCGTTGGTGCGTCGGGTCAGCGGCTGCAGCAGGTTGCCGGTGACGGCGACGTCGCGCCCCTCAACTCGCATGATCTCTTTCGGTCCGTCTCATGCCGCACGCGTGGCGGCTCGCCACAACTTAACCGGTGAGCTGCGGTATCACGGTGGATTGTCGGCGACATGGGGCCGCGTCGGCCCGCTTGAGTCCCATGCGCCACACCCGTCACCGCCGGGGCCGGCATGCGGTGTGCCCAGCTTGCAGCGACTAGAGCGGGTAGCTGACCCCGGTCATCTTCTCCGACTCCTCCCACAGCCGCAGCCACAGCCGCTGATCCTTCGAGAGCTTGTTCGACGGGCACGGCCCCATCGGGCCGCGGGACTGGTTCAGCTTGGTGGGGCCCCAGTAGGTGTCCGGGTCGGCGTCGGGCACGGTCGCGGCAAACAAGGTCGACTCGGCGCCCCGCTCTGGTGGCTGACCGACCAGCGGCAGGCCGTACTTGGCGATCAACCCGACGATGGTCTTGTCGTTGTCGAACAGGTCGGTGGTCGACACCCCGGGGTGCACTCCGTAGGACCGCAGCGGCGAACCCGCCGCCACCAGCCGCCGCTGCAACTCGCGGGCGAACATCAGGTTGGCCAGCTTGGACTGTGCGTAGGCCAGGTTGCGTTGGTAGGGGCGGTGCTCGTAGTTGAGGTCGTCGACCCAGAACTTGGGGGTCTGCTTGTGCGCGATGCTCGACACCGTCACCACCCGGTCGCTGATCCGGTCCAGCAGCAGGCCGGTCAACGCGAAGTGGCCCAAGTGGTTGACCCCGAACTGCGTCTCGAAGCCGTCCACCGTGCGTCGCATCGGGATATTCATGATCCCGGCGTTGTTGACCAGCACGTCGAAGCTGCCCTGTTGTGCGGCGAAATCGCGCACCGAGGCCAGACTGCCCAGATCCAGCGCCGCCACCCGGACGTCACCGTCGATGCCGTCGGCGATCTCCTGGGCCTTAGCGGTGTTGCGGCAGGCCATCACCACGCTGGCACCCTTGGCGGCCAGGGTGCGGGTGACGACCTCACCGAGACCACCGTTGGCGCCGGTCACCACGAAGGTGCGGCCGGACTGATCTGGGGTGTCGGTGATTCTGAAAGACATGCTGGTCACCGTACCTGCCGGCAACGGTCACGCCAGGCGCAGTAGCTGGGTGATGACAACTGACGGGATGACGACCAGGGCGATCGTCAGTGGCGTCGCCAGGTAGCCGATCAGGATGCCCAGGCCCACCTGAGCAGTTTTGACGCCACCGGTCTGCCACATGAAAAAGCCGGTAGGCACCAGGATCAGGGTCGCGACGCCCAACAGGTACAGCTGGGCGAGCCAAAAAGGAACCAACACCCACGTCGCGGTCTCGACGATCGCTATTGTCCCCAGCGCGGCGACGAAACCGTACGGACCGTAGCGATCTTCGGCGGGCGGGGCGCTCATGCGGTGAGCATTGGTAGAAAAATCAGGGCGTATGACAAGCCCACGGCGGCGGCGGCCAGACCGGCTCCCCCGAGGGCCAATCCCAGGCTGCGTCGACGTGGTGACTCAGCGCGCAGCAGCCTCGCGCCGATCAGCAGCGATGCGACGGTGGTGATGATGACCGTGGCCACGATCAAGATGGAATACCCGGCATCGCTATTGGTCGGATAACGACCGAGTAACCAGCCGACGCCCAAGGCTGCTGCGAACACGACTTGGACGACGAGCGGTGCTGCCCATGTCGCGGCCCGCCAGACGGTGGTGTCGCTGCTGCGGATGCGGGCCAGCGTTGCAATCGGCATGGATCTAGGTCCTTTCGCTGGTCACGCGGGGGCGCCGCCCGGTCTGCCCGAAGCTGACGGTACCGACGGCACGGAAGTGATCGGGACGAATTCGGTGGCATCGAAGGGCATAAACGCCTTGCCGCCGACGCCTACTTCGTGATGGAACGGAAGGTTCAGGGCCGGGCCCGCGCTGTTGCCGGACTGTGCGGGATCGATCAAAACCGTTCGGGTAGTTCCGTTCGGCAGATCTTGGTAGACCTCCAGCGACGGATAGTCGGTGCGTGTGCCGTCTACGCGCACCCCACCCGGGCCGGGGGTGAACACCAAGTCGCCGTTGACGCTCAGGCGGTGGTTGCCGAATGGTCCGTGCGCGTCGGTCAAGGCACCAGGTGCGAATGGGTTACCCGCGTCGTACTTGATACGTACCGACCCGTCCGCGGCTTGAGCGACGCTGCCTTGCGGGACACCGACTTTCACCCGCCCCGACGATCCATCGGAATTGAGTTCGACGGAAGGGTTCTGCCGCATCACGACAATGCCATTGTCGTAGTCGATATACGTCGTGACTTTGGTGTCCTCGGGATCGAAACGCGAGTTGGGGCCGCGTTCGTTGCCGAAGTCACGTTTCCAAGGTGGAACGCTAGAGACATCGCGCTGGGGGATCCACTGCGACGTACGCACCACGCCTTGCCCAGGCACCGGATCGATCCGGGCCACCCGGACTTCGGAGTCCACGCCCTGGAACTTGGGATCGTAGGTGTGCGCGTCCAGCGCGGCCGCGGTCGTCCAATCGGAGACTGACACTGGATCGCGGCCGAAGACCTCCCGGAACGCGTCGATCTGGTTGAGCCGGCGTGTGTCAGCGGTGCCCGGACCCCGTTTGAAGGAGTGGTCGACGGCCTGGATGGTCGGCCGCTGGCGGTCCTCGGCCGAGTAACCGCCACTCAGAGAACGCACTGACCGCGCGCGGGCCTGGCTGTCGGCGACGGTGTCGGCGATCACCTGATGAATATCGTGGGTCTTGGCGGTCAAGAACCGCTGGAACTGGCGGGCACCGGCGGGAGTGTCCAACGCCAGCGCGCGGTGCTGGGCCAGCGCTTCGCGGATCTCGGCCTCGATGCTGTCGAGCCGCTTGCGGCCCAGCAGGGCCACCTGCGCGGCGCTGCGCACCGTCGCCAGGAAAGCCCGGTCGGCCTGCATGGACCTCTGCAGTCGCCGCGTCAGGACATCCTCGCGCGCTCGCGCGGCATCGGCGTGGGCGCCGAGTTCCTCGGGCATACCGGCGACGCTAGTTCAGCGACGGCCATCCCGGTATTCGCCCGAGGTCGCGTCCTGAGCGTCAGTCCTTGAAGTACACCAGCTGATGCGTGCTCGCCAGCAGCTGTCCCGCCCGTGACCACAGGTGCGCACTCTGATCGAAGTAGCCGCGCGAGAACCGGTTGGCGTGTGCGCTGGCCAGCAGGAAATCGCTTCCGAGCGTATCGATTTCGCCTTGGTCGGCGTGAAAATAGGTGGTCAGGGAGATAGTGCCGGCCGGCAGGAAGCGGCCGCTGCGCAGAAACACCCGAGGGAAGAACACGTCGGACAGGCACGCCAGCGCCGCGAAGTCCAGCGGGCGATCTTCGGCGTCGCGCACCCACAACGTGGTGGTCGACGATGCGCTGGGTTCTACCGTCTTGAGCGGCACCGGGCCGTCGGTGAAGCGCATGTCGTAGCGCTTGGCCCAGACGATGGCGTCGACGAACGTGCCGGGGGCGACGTCCTCGGGAGCGGGCGCGCTCGGTGGGTGGCTTTCGTCGTCGGCCCAGGTGTCACGGTGCAGGCCGAACAGCGCGGTGGCGGTGGTCTTGACCTCGTCGCCCTGGCGCAACTCGAGCACCCAGTGCTGGTTGCTGCGGTTGGTCCGGGCGGCGCGCAGCGAAATGTCGAACTCGCCGTCGGCGATCGGTGCGGCGAAGTTGACGGTCAGCGCCAGCGGGTCGCCGATGCGCTCGGGGTGGGACTCGACCGCGCGCAGCAAGACCGCCGCGGTGATCCCGCCGAAGGGCCCGACCATGTTGGCCCACTTCGGGTGGGTCGCGCCACGAAAAGTCCCGGCGTCGACGGTCTCGAGCTGCATGGCGCGGTCGAAGGGGTGTGAAGTCACGGAAGTCCTTACCGGTGATCGAAGCGGTCCCGGTCACGCTATCGCGGTGACCACCCAGGTGCGGCCCGGGAATTGCACCACACCGTCGACCCGTTGGCGGCGCAACTCGTCACGCAGCTCCTCGACCGCGGCGGCCCAGCCGTCGGCACCCAGCCTGGCCTCCAGCTCGGCGCGGGCCTGTTGGCCGGTGCGGTTGGCCAGGATCAACGCCAGCCGTTCCTCGACGCCGTCGCTGCCGCCGATCCCGAAGTTGCAGATCCCGTCGAACGCTTCCAACGCAATGTCGTGCCAGCCGGCGTCGGTCAGGATGGTTCGCACCCGCTCGGGATTGCCGAATGCCAGCGGACCAGGCGCGGCGGGATCCAGCGCTGCCGGAGGTGATTCCAGTTTGGCGGCCAGGACGTCGATGCCCGCGGTGAACATCGGATTGTCGCCTTCGCGCCAGCACACGAACGCCAGCCGGGAGCTCGGGGCCGCCGCCCGGCGGATGTTGGTGAATGCGACCACCGGATCGTCGAAGAACATCACCCCGAACCGGGAGATGACCCGGTCGAACGATGCCCCGCCCGAGGCCGCGCGCAAATCCAGGGTCTGGGCGTCGCCGAGGACCACGGTGGCCTCGGGGACCCGCCGGAGCGCCGCCTGCACCATCGGCTCGGAGATGTCCACGCCGAACGGAACGGCGCCGAGGGCCGCGGTGCGCTGCAGCAATGTGCCTGAGCCACAGCCGATGTCGAGCACCCGCTCGCCCGCGGTGATGCCGGCGGCGCGCATGACCGCTTCGGCGAATGGTGCCAGCACCGCCTCGAAGATCGCCGCGTTGTCCACCCAGTCGATGCCCTGGGCCGCCCAGGCCTGCTGTTGTTCCTCGTTCGCCATGCCCTCAGAGTAGGGGCCGAAAGTCAGGGTGGATGGCGCGCGGCCCATGATGTTGTTCTAGGTCAACACCCCGGCGAAGGAATCTCACATGCCCGACGCTCCGCTGCGTGACGATCACCTTGAGCTGCTGCGCCGTCGTGCGCTGACCGAGGACGCAGCCCGACCGCACGCGGTGCAACGCCGACACGATGCCGGGGGCCGTACCGCCCGCGAGAACATCGCCGACCTGGTCGATCCCGGGACCTTCGTGGAATACGGACGGTTCGCGATCGCGGCCCAACGTGCCCGTCGCGACGTCGACGACCTCATTGCCAACACCCCCGGCGACGGCCTGCTGGGGGGCACCGCCACCATCAACGGCGCACTGTTCGGACCCGAGCGCGGCGCCTGCGCCGTGTTGTCCTACGACTACACCGTGTTGGCGGGCACGCAGGGCGCGATCGGCCACTTCAAGAAGGACCGCCTGTTCGAGCTCATCGAACGGATGCGCCTGCCGACAGTTTTCTTTGCCGAAGGCGGCGGTGGCCGGCCCGGCGACACCGACTATCCGACGGTGTCGTCACTCGATGTGCCGGCATTTGCCTTGTGGGCCAAGCTGTCCGGGCTGGTGCCGCGTATTGCGGTGGTCAAGGGCCGCTGCTTTGCCGGCAACGCTGTGATCGCGGGCGTCTCGGATCTGATCATCGCGACCGCGGACACCTCGATCGGCATGGCGGGCCCGGCGATGATCGCCGGCGGCGGATTGGGCCACGTCGCGCCGGATGACGTGGGCCCGCTGTCCGTGCAGGCACCCAACGGCGTCGTCGATGTTGTGGTGGCCGACGAAGCCGAGGCCGTCGCGGTGACCAAGCGAGTCCTCGGCTATTTCCAAGGCACTACCGCCCCCGGCTCGGCGGCAGACCAGAACGCCTTGCGCACCATGATTCCCGAGCGGGCACGGCGGGCCTATCCGCTCAAGCCGATCATCGAGACCATCGCCGACGCAGACTCGGTGACGTTCCTGCGGGAGCGATTCGCACCCGAGATGGTCACTGCACTGGCGCGGATCGACGGCCGCCCAGTCGGGATCATCGGCAACAACACCATGGTGATGGCCGGGGCCATCACCGCCGCCGCCTCCGACAAAGCCGCGCGTTTCCTGCAGCTGTGCGACGCCTTCGGGCTGCCCATCGTGTCGCTGGTCGACTGCCCCGGCTACATGGTCGGGCCCGCCGCCGAAGCAGAAGCACTGGTACGGAGGGCTTCTCGGCTGCTGGTGGCCGGCGCGGCGCTGCGGGTGCCACTGATCGCGGTCATCCTGCGGCGCGGCTACGGCTTGGGTGCCCAGGCCATGATGGGCGGCAGTCTCCACGAACCGGTGCTGACCGTGGCCTGGCCGAGCGCGCATCTGGGGCCGATGGGGCTCGAAGGTGCGGTCCGGTTGGGGTTGCGCAAGGAACTCGACGCCATCGCCGATCCCGATGAGCGGGAGGAACGCGTCCGCCAGGCCACCGCCGTCGCGCAGGAGAATGCCAAAGCGCTCAACGCCGCAACACTTTTCGAGATCGACGACGTCATTGACCCCGCAGAGACGCGCGGTCTGATCGTCGCAACGCTGGCGGCGTCGACCGGGTTCGGGCGAGACGTGCCACCGCGGCGGTTCGTCGACACCTTCTAAGGCGGACCCTTCCTGTTTGGGGCCTTCATCTGCTAGGACGGAAAGAGGCCGGCGAATGCGACAGTTCGCTGGTGTCACACTCAACCGCGCGGAATCGTCTACATGACATGAGCAGGTATCAGACCATTCGCTATGACCGCAGCGAACACGTCGGAACCGTGACGTTGTCGCGACCCGAGAAGCGCAACGCGATCAACCCGGCAATGCGCGCGGAGTTGGACCACCTCGCCAGCCAATTGCTGACTGACGAGACCCTTCGCTGTCTGATCGTCGCCGGTGATGGGCCCTCCTTCTCGGCCGGGATCGACCTGGTCGAAGACATGGCCGGGACGTTGACCGCGTTCGCCGAGCGACCCCTCGACGACGAAACCGTGGAGCTCGGCTTCCGCGTGGCCGGGACCTTCGAATGGATTCCTCAGCTGGGCTGTCCCAGCGTCGCAGCGGTCCGGGGCCACGCCTACGGGGCGGGCCTGCAGCTGGCGCTGGCCTGCGACTTCCGCATCTTCACCGACGACGCCCGGGTCGGCTTGACCGAAACCCGCTACGGCCTACTGCCCGACATGGGCGCCACGTTTCGACTCCCACGCCTCGTCGGGGAGGGGCGAGCACGAGAATTGATCCTGCTCGGCGAAGTCATCGACGCGGCCGAGGCGCTGCGCATCGGACTGGCCAACCGCGTGGTCGGCGACGACGAACTTGATTCCGCGGCTCGTGAATTCGCCCAACGTCTCGCCAGTCAACCGCCGATCGCGATCCGCGGGGCACGACGTGCCATCGTGGCCGGCCGAACCCTCGACGACGCCGCCAGCCTACGAGCGGCAGTCACCGAACAGGCCCGCTGCCTGGCGTCCGACGACTTCCAGAAAGCCACTCCAAAGCAGACAAGGTGATTCCATGACCAGCGACCTGCCCTACATCGACGAGCACACGCTACGGATCGACGCGCCCCGCAACCGGGTATGGAGTGCCCTGCAACGCTATGTCGAGGCTATGTTGCGCGACAACGAACGCAATCCGCTGCTCGCGCCGCTCGGCCTGCAACCCCGCGCCGGTTTCGCAGTGGCCGAACGCGTTGAGTCGCAACGGCTCGAACTGGCCGGACAGCATCGCTTTTCGCGCTACCGGCTGGTGTTCGAGCTCACCGACGATCAGGCAGGTGCGACGCGCGTGCACGCCCACAGCTACGCGGCGTTCCCCGGACTGCACGGCGGCATCTATCGCGCCTTGGTTATCGGGACACGGATGCACGTCGTCGCCACGAACTACCTGTTGCGCGGGATTCGCGCCGCCGTAGCAACCGGATAGAAGTCGCATTCGCCGATCACGCCGCCGAGCGCAGATCCGGCCGATCTCGCAACGGCGCCCACCCGACGTAAGTCAGGTACAGCCCGACCAGTGCGAACAGCACGTAGCCGGCGCGCGGCCACCCGTCGGCGCGCATCGCGATGGTCGCGCTCGACAAACCGGCGTAGGGAAACACCGTCAACGCAAGCCCCTTGAGTAGGGTGATCCAGCCCGTCACCGAGACGCAGATCGCCGCAGCGCCGCGCCAAAGCCGGTGCAGGGTCACCACCGTCAATCCGGACAGCAGGGTGAACGCCCCAGCCTCCCACAGCAACAACGGATCGGGTCCGAAGTCCGAGGCCTGCGCCCACACCTGCGGGGCACCAGATAGGGCCGCCGCGGTGACGATGACCAGGAACGGACCGATCACGCGGGCGAACATCCGCGTCCGGGCCTGAGATTGCTCTGACACACTCATCGCGCTGCCCTCCTGGACCTTGTTTCACCAGGTTACGAACATTGTGTGCCGCGTCAACGGCCGGTGGTGGTGTCCAGCGTCAGATCCCACGCCGACAGCCACGGGGTGATGGTCTGGGCGATCGAGAAGGGATGCGGGTCCTCGCACTTGGGTTCGGAGTAGGTGCCATCGGACACCGCGATGTAGATGCCGACTGCCTCGGCGGCACCATCGTCGCGCAGTCGGTACACCGGCCCGCCGGAGTCGCCGCAGGTACCGCCGGCTTCGAACCGGACCTTGTTCGCCTCGCTGGCCACCACCGGACCGCACACCGGCCCGCCGCTGCGGATTCCATAGTGACACAGCACATCACCGACCGATACATACTCGGCTACCCCGATCACCGGATGCCCATCGACGGTCGAAGTCAACGGAATCTTGCCTGGATCTTCCACGGTGATCAGCCCGATGTCGTAGTCATCCCAGTTGCTGCCGTCGCTGACGGTCTCGGTGAAGGTTCCGATGGTGCGATAGGCGAAAGCGCCGCCGTGGCGGATCACCACCTGCCCGGGCCCGCCACCCGGGTTGCAGTGCCCGGCCACCAGCAGCCCGGGCCGGCCGTCGCGGGTGCGCACCAGGAATCCCGTGGTGCAACTGGTGCCCGCTGCGTCACCGCCGGGGGACACGTTGATGCCGATGCCAGGCCCGATCGCGTGCGCCATCGGGATCGGGATCAGTGGGTGCGCCGGGTGGGTGCGGTTCACGTGGTACAGGCCGATGAAGATCGCGGCGACGACGACGGCGGTCCCGATTCGCCATGCCGCCGTCTTCAGCGTCTCCCAGCGGCGCCGTTCCGTCACCGTGGCAACGGTAGCGGTTGCGTAGGCTGGCCAGATGGCGTCCCCGATATTGACCGCGGACTTCGCCCGCGAGTTCCCCGAACTCGCCCAGCCCTGGCAGGCCGCCACTCCACCGGATCCGAAGCTGCTGGTGCTCAACGAGAAGCTGGCCGCCGAACTCGGCTTGGATCCGGCCTGGCTGAAAAGTGCCGAGGGCCTACAGCTGTTGACCGGTACTGATATTCCCGCGGGTGCCACCCCGGTGGCCCAGGCCTATGCCGGACACCAGTTCGGCAACTACGTGCCACTGCTCGGCGACGGCCGCGCCTTGCTGCTCGGCGAACTCGACGGCGACCACCGCCGCGACATCCACCTCAAAGGTTCCGGGCCGACCCCATTCGCCCGCGGCGGCGACGGTTTGGCCGTCGTCGGCCCGATGCTGCGCGAATACGTCATCAGCGAAGCCATGCACGCACTGGGGATCCCCACCACTCGGTCGTTGGCCGTGGTGGCCACCGGAGCCCAGGTGCAACGCGAGGCGCCGGTGCCCGGGGCGGTACTGACTCGCGTGGCCGCCAGCCACCTGCGGGTGGGCAGCTTCCAGCTGGTCGCCCAGCAGGCCCGCGCCACCGGTGACCTGGGGTTGCTGCGCCGGTTGGCCGACTACGCGATCGCCCGGCATTACCCCGACGTCGCGCAGGCCGAAAACCCTTACCTCGCACTATTTCAAGCGGTCGTCGAAGCCCAGGCGTCGCTGATCTCCCGCTGGATGCTGGTCGGCTTCGTGCACGGCGTGATGAACACCGACAACATGACCATCTCCGGGGAGACCATCGACTACGGGCCGTGCGCATTCATGGAGGCCTACGACCCGGCGACGGTGTTCAGCTCCATCGACCACGCCGGCCGCTACGCCTACGGCAACCAGCCGCTGGTCGCGCAGTGGAACCTGGCCCGATTCGCCGAGACCATCCTGCCGCTGTTCGCCGCCACCGAGGAGCTGGCGCTGTCGGTGGCGGTGGAAACCCTCGAAGGGTTCATGCCGCGCTACCACGGCCTCTGGTCGGCGGGGATGCTGGCGAAGTTCGGGCTGTCGGCCAGTGTGGAGGCCGCCGCGCTGATCGACCAGGCGTTGGCGCTCATGACCGACAACCAGGTGGACTACACCTCGTTCTTCCGGCAGCTGGCCGCTGCCGGGCGCGGGGACACCGACGCACTGCCCGCGGTGTTCGGCGACTGGCTGGGGCGCTGGCGGGCCATGCAGCCCGACGTCAACGCGATGGACCAGATCAATCCGGTCTACATCGCGCGCAATCACCTGGTGGAGCAGGCGTTGACGTCGGCGATGCGCGGCGACCTGCCGCCGGTGGAAAAACTGCTGGACGTGATCGCCGAGCCCTACCGGCCGCGCGACGGGTTGGAGGCATACGCCGCGCCGGCACCGCCGGAATTCGGGGCCTACCGCACGTTCTGCGGGACCTGACGGTCGCGGCCCATCAATCCGGGGTGGACAGCGCGGCCTTGTGCGTACTTCCGTGAGCAGCCCGATGCGCGCCATGATGCGACGGCACGTGCGGGGTCCGCAGTCCCGGCGGCGCCGCATGGCGGCCCGTTGAGCCGCCGTTCTCACTGATCTCGAAGCGCCGCGCCAGCCGCGCCAGCGGACGAGGTGCCCACCAGTTCCAACTGCCCATCAGGTGCATGAACGCCGGCACCAACACCATCCGGATCAGCGTGGCGTCCACCAGTACCGCCAGCGTCAGACCGAGGCCGAGCATGCGCATGAACGACACCTGCGCGGCGATCAACGCCGCGAACGAGATCGACATGATCAGTGCCGCGGCGGTGATCACCCGCGCGGTATGCGCCAAGCCCTGCGAGACACTCTCGTCGTTGTCGGCGCGGGTGCGTCCCGAGGCCAGCCAGTACTCCCGGATCCGGGAAACCAGGAACACCTCGTAGTCCATCGACAGCCCGAACGAGATGCAGAACAGCAGCACCGGCACGTTGGCGACCAACATCCCGGTGGGGGTCGTGCCCAACGCCCCCAGGTGCCCGTCCTGGAATATCCAGACCAGCGCCCCGAATGCGGCGCACAGTGACAACACATTGAGGATCAGCGCCTTGATCGGCAAGACCAGGCTGCCGGTCAGCAGGAACAGCAGCCCGAAGGTGATGGCGGCGATCAGGCCCAACACCTGCGGCAGCCGGTCGGTGATCGCGTTGACACTGTCCCGGTTGATCTGGGCCAGCCCACCCATCTGCACCGGTCGCTGGTCCGGGCCCGGCACCTGATGCAACAGATCGAGCTGGGTTTCGGAACGCTGCGAAAAGAGCGGGGCGGTGCTGGCCACGGTCAGCAGCACGGTGTCGTCCTTGATGCCGGTGGCTGCCGAGGGATCGCCCACCCGGTCGCCGCCGACGAAGGTCCCGGTAGGTGCCGACACCGAGGACACCTCCGGGACCCGGGACAGCTCCGCGGCGTAACGATTCAGCTCCTCGGGCGCGATGCCGTTCGCGTCGCGAACCACGATCGGTACCGCCCGGTCGGAGTCGTCGGCGAAATCCTGGCGCAGCGCGTCGCCGACCTGATGCGCCGACGCGCTTCGCGGCAGCACCCGGTCGTCCGGGTAGCCCCACTTCACCCCGAGGAACGGCACTCCGACCGCCACCAGCAGGGTGACCACCGCGAGACCGATCGGAACCGCGTGGCGGGAAACGAATCTCGTTGACCGGTACCAGAATCCCTTTTCGATCGGTTTGGCGACGGGCTCGGGCCGCCGCAGCAGCCGTCGAATCGGGCGACGCAGGTTCAGCGCGTCGAGCCGGGGCCCCAGCAGGGCGATCGCCGCCGGGGTCACCACGATGGCCGCGATCGCCACGAACGTCACCGTCGCCACCCCGGCGTAGGCGAACGACTTGAGGAAATACATCGGGAACAAGACCATGGCCGCCATCGACAGCGCCACCGTGATCGCCGAGAACAGCACGGTGCGACCGGCGGTGGTCATCGTCCGGATCAGC
The DNA here is from genome assembly GCF_046250095.1 of Mycobacterium sp. SMC-11. Classification (NCBI taxonomy): domain Bacteria; kingdom Bacillati; phylum Actinomycetota; class Actinomycetes; order Mycobacteriales; family Mycobacteriaceae; genus Mycobacterium; species Mycobacterium sp. SMC-11. The sequence continues at coordinate 645,103 of NZ_CP176430.1, forward strand.
GCTCGATCGGGGGCGACGCCGTCGGCCAATTCGTCGCGGTAGCGGTTGATGATCAACAGGGTGTAGTCGATGGCCAGCGCCAAACCCATGGCGGTGGTGAGGTTCATCGCGAAGATCGACACGTCGGTGCCCAGGGTGATCAGTCGCAGCACCGCCATCGAGCCGACGATCGCGAGCCCACCGAGCGCGACCGGCAACGCCGCCGCCAACAGACCGCCGAAGACCCACACCAGCACCGCGAAGCTCAGCGGGATCGCGATCGACTCCATCAACAGCAGGTCATGTTGATTCTGGTGATTGATCTGGGCGTAGACCATCGCGCCGCCCCCGGCGCGAACGCTGACCCCGTCCCGATCGTGGGCCACCTGGTCAGCCAGGGTGCGGGCGTATTTCTGCGCGTCGTTCTCGCCGCCGCGCAGGTTGGCCACGATCAGACCGGCAGAGCCATCGGTGCTGGTCAGTCGGGCGGCCGCCGACGGCGGATCCGTCCACGGCGAGGCGACGTTGAAGACGTGCGGCGAGCGCTGCAGGACTCCGGCGATCTCGGTGCCTACCTTGCGGGCCCGCTCGCTGTCGGCTCCGTCGGGCGAACTCACCAGAATCAGCAACTGCTGGTCACTTTGGCCGAACTTTTCGGTCAGCAACTGGGTGGCCTGCGCGGACTCCGAACCGGGGTCCTGAAAGCCGCCCGCGGACAGGCTGTCGGCCACCGGAATCCCGAACACCGCGGCGGCGACCATCACTAGCCCGGCCAGGACCAGGACGCGGCGTGGAGCGGCGAGGGCCAGCAGGGCGATCCGGTGCAGCACGTAGTGACCTTCCGCCGAAATGGTCCACCGGAGGTACCGACGGCACCCCTAACGACAAGATACGTAGTGGATGGCGCGGGCGTTCAATATTCGCCGGCTATGCCTTGCCGTTGAACCACGGCCGCGGCGGCACCGTGACCTCGACATGAACAACACTCCGACCGTGGCCGCCGTAGCCGTGGAATTCCCTTCTCACCAGCACCGTCAGGGCGAGGTGATGGCCGCCCTGTCGGACTTCGCCGGCCCAGATTTTCAGCGCTTCGCCGCCCACAGTGGTGTCGCCACCCGCCAGCTGGCGCTGCCGTTGGCGCGCTACCCCAAGCTCAGCGGATTCAGCGAGGCGAACGACGAATACCTTGACATTGCTCTGGATCTGAGCGAACGAGCACTGCAGGCGGCGCTGGATCGCGCCGGAATCGCCCCGTCCGAGGTCGATGTCGTGTTCTCCACGACGGTCACCGGTTTGGCCGTTCCCTCGCTGGAGGGGCGGCTGGTGACGCGGATGGGCCTTCGCTCCGACGTCAAACGCATCCCGCTGTTCGGCTTGGGCTGCGTCGCCGGCGCGGCGGGCCTGGCCCGGGTCCACGACTACCTGCGCGCCTTTCCCGACCATGTGGCGGCCCTGGTCGCCGTCGAACTGTGCTCCTTGACGGTTCAGCGCGAAGACCTCTCGGTGGCAAACCTGGTTGCCGCCAGCCTGTTCGGTGACGGCGCCGCGGCGGTCATCGCGACCGGTGCCCGACGCGCGGCGCGCGGGCCGAGGCTGTTGGCGACCCGGAGCCAGACCTACCCCGACACCGACGACGTCCTGGGATGGAAGATCGGCAGCGAGGGGTTCAGCATCGTCTTGTCGGTGGAGATCGCCACGATCGTCGAGAAATACCTCGGCGACAACGTCCGCGAGTTCCTGGCCGATCACGGTCTGGTCAGCGATGACATCTCGACCTGGATCGTGCACGCCGCCGGCCCGAAGATCATCGATGCGATCGAGAACCTGCTGCACCTGCGGTCCGAGGCGCTGACGCCGACCCGAAAATCGTTGCGTGACCACGGGAACCTGTCCTCGGTATCGGTCCTGGACATCCTCGACGGCATCGAATCCGATCCGCCGCCGCCCGGATCACTGGGGCTGATGATCGCGATGGGGCCGGGCTTCTCCGCCGAACTCGTACTGTTGGAGTGGTAGGCATGTACTACTTACTGGTCCTGGCGGTGGGCGTTGAACGGCTCATCGAGTTGGTGGTGGCCAAAAACAACGCGCGGTGGGCGTTCGCCAACGGCGGCGTCGAGTTCGGGCACAGCCACTACCCGGTGATGGTCAGCATCCACTCGGCGCTGCTGGTCAGCTGCGTTGCCGAGGTGTGGGTGCTGCACCGGCCGTTCATTCCCTGGCTGGGCTGGCCGATGTTTGCGGTCGCGGTCTTGAGTCAGGTGCTGCGCTGGTGGTGCGTGCGCACGCTCGGCCGGCGCTGGAATACTCAGGTGATCGTTCTGCCGGAAAGCCCACTGGTGCAAGGCGGGCCGTATCGCTGGATCCGTCATCCCAACTATGTGGCAGTGGTACTCGAGGGGTTGGCGCTGCCGTTGATCCACACCGCCTGGCTGACCGCGCTCTGGTTCGGCCTGGCCAACGCGGCGGTGTTGCGGGAACGGATTCGGGTGGAGAACGTCGCGCTGGGGTACCGGTGATCGGCTTCGACACCGACCTGCTGATCGTCGGTGGCGGGCCGGGGGGACTCGCCGCCGCGTTATGCGCTCGACAGCAGGGACTTTCGGTAGTCGTTGCCGATCCCCGGGCCAGCCCGATCGACAAGGCCTGTGGGGAGGGCCTGATGCCGGGCGGGCTGGCCGTGTTGAAGTCGCTCGGGGTGGACCCGGTCGGTATGCCGCTGCGCGGCATCAACTATCTCGACGAGCAGCGCCGGGCCGAGGCGCCTTTTCGCAACGGCCCGGGGCGCGGCGTGCGACGTACGACGTTGCATGCCGCCATGACCGATCAGGCCAAGCAGAACGACGTCGACTGGATCGCGACCAAGGTGGACGATGTAGTCCAAGACGCCGAGGGCGTCACGGCGGGCGGCATTCGGGCCAGATGGCTGATCGCCGCCGACGGGCTGCACTCGGTCGTTCGCCGCGCCGTCGGGATCTCCTGTGTCGCGGGCTCTCCGCGGCGCTACGGGCTGCGCTGGCACTACCAGGTACCGGCGTGGTCGGAGTTCGTCGAGGTGCACTGGTCACGGTGGGGTGAGGCCTACGTGACGCCGGTGGAGCCGGGCCTGGTGGGGGTGGCCATCTTGTCGCCGCACCGCCCGCAGCTCGACTGGTTTCCGTCCCTGGCCGCCCGCCTCGCCGACTTTCAGCGCGGCCCTGCGCGCGGGTGCGGACCGATGCGGCAACTGGTTTCACGCCGCGTCGCCGGCCGGGTGCTGCTGGTCGGTGACGCGGCCGGCTACGAGGATGCGCTGACCGGTGAGGGCGTGAGCCTGGCCGTCAAACAGGCCGCCGCCGCAGTGGCGGCGATCGTCGATGACAACCCCATGTCCTACGAGCGCGCCTGGCACTCGATCACGCGCCGCTATCGCCTGCTCACCCGCGGTCTGGTGCTGGCCAGCGCGTGGCAGCCGGCTCGACGCGCTGTGGTTCCCGCCTGTTGTGCACTGCCGGCGGTGTTTGACCGCGCGGTGCATCTGCTGGCGCATTGAGTGTCCGCATTGAGGCGTTACTCGATGGCGGACAGCACCATCTGAGTGGAGCCGCGGGAGCCGACGGTGATGCGCACGGCTCCGTCGGGATAGTTCCGCACCCGCAGTCCGCTGTCGGCGAAGACCTGGCTCCACGGCCGGCCCGCCGCCGGCAGGTATACAAAGTTCGCGTGGGAATCGGTGGTGTACACCCCGGATGCGCGCAGCCGGGTCCGCAGGTAGCTGCGTTCTGCCACGATATGGGCGATGCGCTGCTCCAGTTGTGCTTCTGCCTGGTAGGAGGCGGCCACCGCCACCGTGCAGCCGGCGCTGATACCGAACGGCAGCTGCATCGACCACAGCAGGCCGGCCAGCTCCGGTGCCGCCAGTGCGTAACCGATTCGGAGCCCGGCCAGGCCGTAGGCCTTGGAGAAGGTGCGCAGCACAATCACATTCGGGAAGCGTGCAATGAGCCGCGGGACGTCGATGCGCTGGTGCGGTGCGACGAATTCGATGTAGGCCTCGTCGAGCAGCACGATGGTGTCGGCAGGAACGTCGGCAACCAGCTGTTCGACGTCGGCGACGGTCTCCAAGGTCCCGGTCGGATTGTGCGGACGGCACACCACTACCACCCGGGCATCGTTGGCGGCGCGGGCTATCGCGGTCAGATCGAGATGCCCATAGCCGTCGAGGGGGACGTCCACCGCGGTCAGACCGGCCATCTGGGCGAAGGCGGGATAGCCCTCAAAAGTGGGCTTGCTCAGCACGATCCGTTCGCCAGGAGCCGCCGCCGTCTGCAGCACCCGCATGGCCAGCCCGGACGCCCCCGGGCCCAGCGCAACGTTGTCCTCGGCCACCCCGGCATGCTCGGCCACCAGTCGGCGCAGCCGGATGGGCAGGAATTCCGGATACCGGTTGGCGGCGCCGATGAAGTCAACCAGCGCCGCATGCACCGCGGGCAGCGGCGGTAGCGGGTTCTCGTTGAGGGCCAACGCATACGGGTCGACGGCCGCCGGGAGTGCGTTGTCAGGATGCGTGGTGGCCGAATCCGCTTGCGCTGCCGAGGTCATTGCGGTCGTCCGCCCCAGCGGATGGCCGCCGCGCCGGCGAAGTCGCCGGCGTGCGCAAAGCCGGCCATCACCACCACCTGGCCCGGCTGCACCCGGTTGCCGGTGATCGCCCGATCCAGATTGATCGGGATCCCGGCGCCGAACAGGTTGCCGCACTCATCAAAGGTGTCGACGTGTCGTGATTCGGGCACTTCGAGCGCTTCGCGCCAATTGCGCAGAAAGACCCGGTTGGGCTGGTTGGTAACCAGCAGCCCAATATCCGCCGGGGACAGGCCGTTGCGATGACAGACCGCGAGGGCGACTTCGGGAACCTGCCGGTTACCGCGTGCGAGCACCTTGGTGATCTTGTCTTCGGTGAAACCGATGTAGGCGGCACCGGGCCCGGGCTGCCACCACTTGCGGGGCGGGTCGGTGTTGTAGGTCATGTCGCCGGCGTACTGGCCGTAGGTCCGGCACTCGACATCGAGGATCGGCGACCGATCCGATAGGGCCAGCAACCCGACCGCGGCGCCATCACCGGGAACCGACGCCTGCGATTTGCCGCGCACGGCGGGCTGATCGAAGACCTGGCCGGCGGCGTTCTGCGCGATCGCGATCAACGCGGATTGCCCCGCTCCGGCCGCCAACAACTGCCGGGCCAGCCCCAGCCCCAGCACGAAAGCGGCGCATCCACCGTTGTGCAGATCCAGCACCGTAGACGGTTGCATCCCCAACCGGTGGGCGATGCCGCCGCCCGCGCCGCAGAACGGGATGTCCGGCAACTGGGTGTGGGTGACCAAGATATCGACGTTCTCGATGATTTCGCGTCCGTGGCGTTCGATGATTCCCTGCGCCGCCTGCTCGATCATGTCGGCCGCCGTCTCGTCCTCGCCGACGTGATGGCGGAATCGGGGCGCGCGGAACATCAGGTTGTCGCGCAACGCATCGGACTCGGCGTACTGCGTGTAGTAGTCGGCGCCGATGGGTTCGCCGGGAAGATAACTGGAGACGTCAATCAAACTAACGGCGGATTGGTCCATGATCGCCTCAGCGCATCCAGAACGGGGTGACCGGCAGGCCGTTGTGGTGTCGGTACTCGGCAATGGCCTTCAGATTCTTCAGTTCCAGCAGGTGACCGGCACTGAACATGTCCCAGAAGTCGCCGACCCAGACCGGGCGCTGGGGCGGCGCGGTGTCCGGGTAGGGGTTGTGGTCGTAGAACGGGTGGTGGCAATTGGTCCACAGCACAACCGAACCGGGCTTGTTCAGCACGACCTGGGCGTCGACGACCCGAATCAGGTAGATCATCCACAGGTGGTCGGGCTGATCCCAGGCGCAGTGATAGTCCACCGTGAGGGCTTCCCGGTTGGACACGGTGCGGGTGTAGATCTTGGTCTCCGAACCCAGCCGGTCGTAGGCGAGCCAGAGGTCTGATTCTTCGGTGGGGGTGAAGCCGCGCAGGCTGTAGGTCCACTCCTCCAGGCAGCGGGTATCGGAGAGGTAGTCGAACAATTCGTCGGGCGGACAGTCGATGTAGTCGTTGACGGTGCAGTAGTCGCCGAACACCACGTCGTGGGGGTAGACCGAATGCATCATCTCCATGATGATCGGGGTGGCGACCTCCCGGGGACTGGTCTCGACCCGCACCAGGCCGTCGATGGGCCCGGGCGTACCGGCGTGGACGCTGATATCAGCGAGGGCTGGTAGCGACATCGAATTGATCCTCCTCGTGGGTTGGAACTTTGCCGTTACGACGTACTGGAGTAGTGGTTTTCGGTGACTCGATGGCGGCGAGGAACGGTGCGAAAGGCGGTATCTCGTCGGCGGCGCACTCGACGCTGATCACCGAGGGCCCTTCACGGTCCAACGCCGACTCCACGACCGCGCCGAAGGTGACCGGGTCGTCGACGTCGATCGCGCTGAGCCCGGGGAACATTGACGCCAGGCCGTCACCGAGCTGGCTGGGGGTGAAGCGGTTGTAGCTGTAGAAGCCGTCGTAGAACAGCTGCTCGCGGGTGACGCACATGGCGTGCGCGTTGTTGTTCAGCAGCACGAACAGCATCGGTAGGCGGTACTGCACGGCGGTGTGGATCTCCATGCCGTGCATGAAGAACGCACCGTCGCCGGCGATCACCACGGTGCGCCGTCCGCGGCCGAAGGCCATCCCGATCCCGGCGCCGAAGCTGTAGCCCATTCCGCCCATGCCCAGTGCGACCAGGAAACGGCCGTCGCGCCGCGGCGGCAGGTAGTGGATGGCCGCGGCGCCGGTGTTGCCTGCGTCGACGACGATGTCGGTCCCGGCAGGCAACGCGCGGTCCAGCACGGCCATTGCGTCGCGATAGCGCACCCCCGGGCCGGCGTAGGGCGGGGGAATCAACTCGGTGTGCGGCACCGTCTCGGGCACCCGCAGCCACCGGGGGCGCCCGGCTCCCGAGAGCTCGCGGCAGATCGCTCGTAGGGACGTTCGCAGGTCAGCGGTCTGTACGTGCGTGCACGGAAGGTATGGCGGTGCCGAACCGATCGACACGGTGCGAATGGAGCTCAGCGCCGCCTCGAGTCCGGCGCGGGCGGTCAGCGTCAGCCGGGTGCCCACCACCAGGCACACCGCGCTGCCGGTCAGCGCGTCGGCGACCGAGGGGTGGCCCATGATGCCCGCCACGCCAAGCGCCGACGACGATCCCAAACCCGAAGTGCCCGAGACGTCTTTGGCGTCGGGGACGCACACCACCCGAGCCCGCAGCAGTGCCCGCAGGTCCTCGAGGTCGGCGCGGGCGTCGTCGCGGGCCACCTGCTCACCGGCGATGATCGTGACCGGGCCGTGGGCGTTGCGCAGCGCGTGGATGATCGGATGCGGATCGCTGATCACGATGGGATCGCCGCCGTTGCGGTACGGGCCGGCGGTGACGAACCCCTGCTGAACGTCCTTGGGCAGCAACAGCACCGCGGGCCCGCCGTTGCGTGCCGCGGCGATCGCCCGGGGTAGCGCTTCCACGATGTCTTCGGGGTCGGCCACCCGCTCGCAGAAGACCGACACCGCCGAGAACAACGCGTGCGCATCGAGTGCACCGTTGCGTCCACTGGTGTCTTGGAAGCTGCCGCGACCGTCCAAGGTGGTCGGGGCCTGGCCCACCAGTGCCAGCACCGGAACTCGGCTGGCTAATGATTCACCCAGTCCGGCAACCAGGTTCAGGGCACCTCCGCCCGACGTCGCGGCGACCACCCCCAACCCGGCGCCACTGCGGCTGTAACCGTCGGCCATGGTGGCGGCCGAGAACTCATGCTTGGCCAGCACCGCCGTGATGTCGGGACGAAAATACGCTGCGTCGTATAGGTCTTCGATGTTCGCGCCGTCGACGCCGAAGATATGACCGACTCCCATAGCCGCCAGTTGGGCGACGATGAAATCGACCACGGAAGCGATCCTGGACATCTGCCCGCCTAACTCGTGACGATGTCATTGACACGGTTTGCGGCGGGCATTAGTTCACAGCGTGCGCTCCAGCAGGACTTGGCCGTTGTCGGCTGACACCACTTGGACCGAGGCGATCTGATCCGACGGTGTCGAGATGCTGCCGGCCGGCGTCGCGGTGTGCCCAGGCTCGGCAACCCAAGTGGCCAGCCGGGTCTGGCTGCCGTCGCGGCCGACCACCACCAACGCCAGGGTGTCGTGGTGAGCGTTCACCGGTGCCAGGCAGACGCAGCTCAAATCGATGTAGCTGCCCCAGGATTCGTCCCTGACCGCGACCGTCGAGGCCAGCGCCGTCGTCCCCACCTGCGCCATCGGCACCGCATCGTGCTGCGGGGACGGCGTGGTCGATGAGGTGATGCCGATCAGGACACCGATCCCGAGTACTGCGGCTGCCGCAGCCGACGCCGCCCACGTCATCAGCCGGGTACGCCGGCGCCGCCGGTGCACCTCGGTCAGCAGGGCCGGCAGCAGGTGGACCGGTGGGAGCGGCTGGGCCCCGTCGGACTCGTTGATCGCCGCCACACAGTTGCCGTCGAGCTGCGACAGCAGGGCGGGCACTCCGCTGATCTCGGTGACGGCCTCCCGGCACTGCCGGCAACCGGCCAGGTGCCCCTCGAATTCTCGGCGGTCGGCCGCAGACAGCGAACCGAGCACATAGGCGGCATCCCACATGGCGTAAGGGTGCTCACTCTCGACCGGCCCGCAGGCCGAGCCGAATTCGCGCGGCGACGTCATCGTGTCACCCCCATCTCCTGCAGGGCGAGTCGCAGAGCCCGCACCGCGTAGTGCAGGCGTGATTTCACCGTTCCCTCGGCGATCCCCAGGTCTTCGGCGGTTTGCCCCGTACTCCAACCACGGTAGTAGGACCGTTCGATCACCGCCCGGTGCTCCGCCGACAGGTGGGTCATGGCGTCGGCGATCAACATCCGGTCCAGGGCGGTGTCCACCTCATCACGGGTGGGCTGCTCGGGCGTGGTCGTCTCGTCGAGCGTGGCCACGACGTGGCGGTATTGGGCGCTGCGGCGTTCGTCGATGATCATGTTGCGCGCCACGGTGCACATCCAGGCCCGAGGGGAGCGCTCGGTGTCGCCGATGACCTCCGGGTGCTGCCAGGCGCGCAGCAGGGTCTCCTGCACGACGTCTTCGGCGCGGCTGGCGTCGCCGGTCAGGCGCAGGGCGTAGCGCCACAGCACCGCGGCGTGCTCGTCGTAGAGCGCTTTCATCAGCGCGGCTTCGTGGTCTGGCGGTATGCCGATGCGAGGCAAGCTGATCACCTCCTGCCTAATGACACGACGTGGGGGCTTGTCGGGTTCATGCTTTGGCCCCTCAGTCAGGGATCCAGCTCCCGTGAAAACCGTGCGGAACGCGCCGCGGCAGCCGCACCCGGGCGACGGGTTCGGCGTCGAACTCCGACGCGTTGAGGATCACCAGTTCGCTGCACTCGCGGACCGGGCTGTAGACATAGCTCAGATACCAGCCGGCCGATTCGTCGGTCTGCCCCGGCGCTGGAGCGAACACCGCCTCGTCGGGCGCGCCGGCCATGCCGTTGACGCCGAACCGGTGGACCTCGGCGCTGTCGCGCGCCAAGTCGTAGCGGACCAGGCCGTCTGTTCCGACGGTGACCGCGTAGCGGGCCGCGGCGCCCACCCGCCGGTCGTCGACGCGGGGGAACTCGATATCACGGTCGTCGAGCTGAACCTCGGCCACGATGCCGGCGTCCAAGTCGATGGTCCATCGCCACAGCGAGGCGTCGGTCTCGAAATCGCTGTTGTCGCGCCAGATTTCCGGGTAGCGGACCACCTGCATCACGATCGCGTCGCCCTGGGCCGACGACACGTCGAACGCGTTGGCGACGTGGAAGACGTAACACGGGTTGATGTCGAACCAGCGAACCGGGCCGTATGGGTCATCGCGGCGCAGCACACCCAGGCGGGCGCCATAGTTGTCGTCCCACCGGTAGGGCGGGTCGCGTTCGATTCGTCGGGTGAGCGCAATTTGCGGATTGAACACCAGCGGCAGGTCCAGGAACACCACATGCTGCGAGGTCAGCGCGAAGTCGTGCATCAGTGTCAGCCCGGGGACGTCGATCGGACGCCGGACTTGGACGGCCCCGTCGGCGCTGGCGCGGTAGTAGTTGATGTGCGGGTGGGTCAGGTCGCCGTACCCGAAGAAGTGCAACTCGCCGGTGATCGGGCAGATCTTGGGGTGTGGCGCCATGGAATCGGTCAGCTTGCCGGCGAAATCGTAGGCGCCCACTGTGTCGAGATCGGGGGTGAGTTCGTAGGGCAGTGCGGTGTCCATCAGTGCCAGGGTCTTGCCGGCGTGCCGGATGACGTGGGTGTTGGCCGCGCTGGAGTGCAGATTGCGGCTGCCGTCCGGGTTGAGTAGCGGCAGGGGCTCTTCGAAGCTCTCGGTGCGCACCCAGCGGTTGCGGTACCAGGCGGCCCGGCCGTTCTCCAGCCGAACCCCGTGCACCATGCCGTCGCCGGTGCACCAGTGCCCGCCCGCCTCGCGGGGGTTGGGGCCGTTGCGCAGATACCAGCCGTTCAACTCCGGCGGGATGCTGCCGTCGACGGCTAGATCGAACTCGGTGAGCTCGTCGGGGACCGGAGCGTAGTTGCCCGGGCGAAAGACCGGGAAGACCGTCTCGGGCGGCTGAAGAACCGCCACGGCAGCACCGGAGTCGTGGCCGTTGACCTGGCGGGCGACACCGGCGGCGACGAGACCCGCACCCAGCCCACCGACGACGGCGGCTGTCACGTCGTTGGATTCGGTGAAGTCGTCTTCATCCAACAACGAGAGGACAGCCGGCATCTCGGACAGTTCGGTGACGGCGTCCTGGCACAACAGGCATTCGTCGAGGTGCGTCTCGAACTCGCGATAATCGGAATCCGAGAGTGACCCCAGCACGTAGGCGGCATCCCACATGCCGTACTCGTGGTGAGACGTCGTCATAGCACCGTTCCCATATCTCGCAGTGTCTGTTGCAGTGTCCGTAGCGCGTAGTGCAGCTGGGTCTTCACGCTGCGTTCCGCAATATCCAGGTCGACCGCGATCTGCTCGGTGCTCCATCCGTAGTAATAGGCGCGACGAAGCAGGGCCCGGTGTTCGGAGGAGAGCTGCGCCAGCGCGTCGGCGACCATGGCCCGATTCGGCGCGAAGTCGCGGTGCATGGCGCTGGAAGCGCTGTTCAAGCGGGGCCGGGCCTGGTCGTCGGTGGTCATGGCGGTTCAGGCCCTGCCCGCACGCGCAGAATTGTCCGGCCGCGGTGTGCCCGCGGTCGAGTGTCGATCTGCCGCTGGTTTTCCTCTACCCATGCACCAGCCTCCCGGAAGTGACACGGGGCAGCGTCCCGTCCGGTTCAGTGTCGCGCGCGCCGGGCGGCTGCGATAGAGGCTCTTTAGGTCGTGGTGACCAGTGTCAGCTGCCAGGCCTGCAGCCACGGCTTGATCAGCTGCGCGACGGAGGACTCGCGCGGCTCAGCGCAGGCCGTCTCGGGATCCTCACCGTCGGACTCTGCGGTGAGGATGCCTACCGCTTCGGCGGTGCCGTCGGGGCGCATCCGGTAGGCGGGGCCACCGGAATCGCCGCAGGTGGTAGCCGCGGCGAACCTGACCTTGCCCTTCTCGCTGGCGGAAACCGGTCCGCACATCGGCTCACCGCTGCGGACGCCCAAATGACAGAGCGTGTCGCCGACCTTGATGTTGTCAGTGACGCCGCTGATTTGGTGTCCGTCGACCTCGGAGGACAGCGGGAACTTGTCCGGGTCATCCAAGGTGATCAGGCCGATGTTGTCGCCGTCCTTGCCGTCGTAGACGCTTTCGGTGAAGGCGCCGACGGTGGGATAGAGGGCGCCGTTGTGGATGGACACTGTCCCGGAGCCCCCAGGCTTGTTGCAATGCCCCGCCGACAGCAGGCCCGGCCGGCCGTCCTTGCTGCGTACCAGGAAACCCGCGGTGCAGCTGGTGGCCTCGGAGCTGCCGGTGGAGGACACATTGATGCCGACACCTGGACCGATCGCCTCGGCCGGCGGCTGCGGGATGAGCTGCTGCACCGGCTGGGCGCGGCTGACCCAGACCATGCCCGCCAAGACTGTTACTACGCCAGCCGCGATGGACACGCGCTTGAGCAGGGTTTTGGGCGGGGGTCGTCGGAAGGCGGCCATTTAGGCGAGGGTACCGAGGGTGCGGCGGGTGTGCAGGTGGGGCGGTTACGCGGAGGGTGAACAGGGGAGGGAACTGGAGAACGCCGCGCACCGCCATCCCTCCACCCCGCGTCCAGCCCCTGCGACCATGTACCGATGACCGCAACACTCGTCGCCAAGAACGTCGCCGGCGGCTTCGCGCACCGCACGCTGTTCGAGGGCGTCGACCTGACCGTGGCACCGGGCGACGTCATCGGCGTCGTGGGCGCCAACGGCGCCGGCAAGAGCACCCTGTTGCGGATCCTGGCCGGCGCCCTGGAGCCGCTCGACGGTGCGGTCACCATCGCCCCGGCCGATGCGTTCGTCGGTTGGCTGCCGCAGGAACACGAGCGGGTGGAAGGCGAGACCGTCGCCGCCTACATCGCTCGCCGGACCGGCTGCGCACAGGCGGCGCAGGCCATGGACGCCGCGGCCGCGGCCCTGGCCGACCCGGATCTGGCTCCCGCACATACCGATCCGGCCGAGGCCTACTCCATTGCGCTGGACCATTGGCTCGTCACCGGCGCGGCGGACCTCGACGACCGCGTGCCGGCGGTGCTGGCCGACCTCGGATTGGACTCCGAGGCGGTGCGGCCCGAGTCGACGCTGATGACCGGGCTGTCGGGTGGGCAGGCCGCCCGGGTGGGCTTGGCCGCGCTGATGCTGTCGCGCTTCGACATCGTCCTGCTCGACGAGCCGACCAACGACCTCGACCTGGACGGGCTGGCCCGGCTGGAGCAGTTCGTCCGTGATCTTCGTGGCGGGGTGGTGCTGGTCAGCCACGATCGGGAGTTCCTGGCCCGCAGCGTCACTCGTGTCCTGGAATTGGATCTGGCGCAGAACACCACGACCGTCTTCGGCGGCGGATACGACAGCTATCTCGAGGAACGCGAGATCAACCGCCGGCACCGGCGCGAGCAGTACGAGGAGTTTGCCGAGAAGAAAGCCGACCTGGTCGCGCGGGCCCGCGTTCAGCGGGAATGGTCCAGTCAGGGCGTCCGCAACGCCATACGTAAGGCCCCGGACAACGACAAGATCCGCCGCCGCGCCGCCACCGAGTCCAGTGAGAAGCAGGCGCAGAAGGTGCGTCAGATGGAGAGCCGGATCGCCCGCCTCGAGGAGGTCGTCGAACCCCGCAAGGAATGGACGCTGCAGTTCACCATCGGGGCGGCGCCACGGTCGAGTTCAGTGGTTGCAACACTCGACAACGCCGTAGTGCGGCAAGGCGATTACGTCCTCGGGCCGGTGTCGCTCCAGGTGGATGCCGGCGAGCGGATCGGCATCGTGGGCCCCAACGGGGCGGGAAAGTCGACGTTGCTGCGCCTGCTGCTGGGCCGTCAGCAGCCCGACGCGGGCCGCGCAAGTCTGGGGGCCAACGTCGCTATCGGTGAAATCGACCAGGCCCGCGCCGATTTCACCGGCCCGGCACGCTTGGTCGATCGCTTCGAGCAGCGGGTCCCGGACTGGTCGACCGCCGACGTGCGGACCCTGCTGGCGAAGTTCGGGCTGACCGCAGACCATGTGGAGCGCACGGTCGACGACCTTTCGCCCGGGGAGCGCACTCGCGCCGGCCTGGCGTTGCTGCAGGCCTGCGGCACGAACGTGCTGGTTCTCGACGAACCGACCAACCATCTGGATCTGCCCGCCATCGAACAGCTTGAGCAGGCGCTGGACACCTACGACGGTGCGCTGTTGTTGGTGACCCACGACCGCCGGATGTTGCAGAACGTCCGGTTGGACCGCACGTGGCGGGTCGAGGACGGGAGTGTCATCGAGTTGTAGGCGGAAGTGGTTATCCGAGGCGGCCGTGAGCCGGCCAACGATCGAAGCGTCAGCCCGAGCCGTTGTGAAACAGCGTTTACGCCAGGGTCCAGAACGGCTCGATCGCCGCAAGAAACCTCTACCGCATTCGAAGTATCGGTCACTCCGAGCCGTTGCCGGCTTGCGTGTCGATGACGGTTTGGATCAGCTCGGCGATGCGCTGCTGTCCGGCCGCGGTCATGTCGAACTTGGCGCGCATCTCGGCGAAGCCGGTAGCGACCTGTCCGAACGTTCCGTCGACCTGCGCGAACCGCTCGTTGACCTGCGTGAACCGCTCGTTGACCTGCGCGAACCGTTCGTCGATCTGTCGAAAGCCATCGACCATGTCCTGGCGCAACGCGTTGAAGCTCCCGATGGTGGCCCGCTGAAAGTCACGGATCTCACCGCGGATCTCGCCCACGTCGCGATCAGCCCCACCGGCGAGCACCCGGGCTGCCGCGGCGTCGCGTTCGCTGGCGCTGACCCGGCCGCGCAACTCGCCCACCTGCACCTCCAGGGCGCTGACCCGTGACTCGAGATCCTTCGGCGGCATGGTGGCAGCGTACGCGGAACCGGCGGCATGAGAAGTCTGTCTATCCACAAGCGCCCGACGCTCGCAAGGCCACCCCGCGGTCTTATCCCGCCGGCTGCCGAACCCCACAACAATCCGCCGACTTTCCGGTGAATAGGACGGGACTGGCATTTTCCTTAGAGGTATGATGTGGTGTAGACCACGTTGGAAACATAAATGTGACGTACACCACAGGAGATGGGCAATGACCACTTTTCTGAGCGGCTTGGCTGCTACCGCTGCCACCGCGACTGTCGGCGCCGGAATGATGGGTCATGCCACCCTGGCGTTGTGCGTCGGTCTGGTGTCGGCCGCCTTCTTCGCCGGCCAAATCTGCTGATTCCACCTGGCTGCGGTAGCCGCCGCTCCCAGAGTCACGTCTACTACGGGGCGGTTGACCAGCTGCAAGATCTAGCCGGCTGATATCCCCGGCGCTATCCGATTTGAACTCATGTCATACCGCGAGTCGCGGTACGCCTGTGGCGGGTGGGGACGGTCTCACCGCCCGGGCACCCGACAACTATCGTCGAGCGATGACACCCGAGGAGCGGCTGACCGCGCTCGAACAGATCGAGGCGATCAAAGCCCTCAAGCACCGCTACTTCCGGGCCTGCGACGCTAAAGACCCCGAGACCTTCCGGGCCTGCTTCATCGCCCGCGGTGCCGACATTCACTACGGACCGCTGGGCGGGTTCGACGACGCCGACCAGATCGCGAAGGTGTTCACCCGGATCGCGCTGCACAAGGTGGACGGCAAACCGGCGATCCTGGACATGCACCACGGCATGCACCCCGACATCGCCATCACCGGGCCCGGCACGGCCACCGGACGATGGACGCTGAAATTCCGCCAGCTCAACATGATTGAGCGCACCGAACGCCTGCTCACCGGCGAATACGACGACGACTACGTGATCGAGGACGGCGCCTGGAAAATGGCCCGCAGCCACTTCCGTCAGCTCTGGGTGATCACCCGACCGCTCGGCGACGACACGATTGTGGAGGCCTAGAGATGACCACCCGCATCGCCTTGGTCACCGGCGCCAGCCGCAGCGTCGGCAAGGGCATCGCGTTGGCGCTCGGCACGCACGGCTGGACCGTGTACGTCACCGGGCGGCACCAGGGCCCGCTGGACGAGGCCGCCCAAAGCGTCACCGAACGCGGCGGGCGCGGCATCGCCGTGCAGTGCGACCACCGCGACGACGACCAGATCGCCGCGCTGTTCGCCCGCATCGCCGACGAGCAGAACGGCCGGCTGGATCTGCTGGTCAACAACGTCTGGGCGGCACCCAAGGGGTTCGGCGGATTCACCGAGAAGTTCTGGCAGCGTCCCCTGTCGGACTGGGACACCCTGATCGGGGTGGGCCTGCGCGCCCACTATGTCGCCTCGGTGCACGCCGCGCAGCTGATGGTCCCGCGCGGTGCCGGCCTGATCACCAACATCTCGTCGTTCGGGACCCGCGGACACCTGCACTCGGTGCTCTACGGCATGTCCAAGGCCGGGCTGGACAAGATGGCCGCCGACATGGCCGTCGAGCTGACTGGAACCGGGGTGAGCGCGGTATCGCTATGGCCGGGTCTGGTGAAAAACGAAGTCATGCAGGGCTTTATGGCCCGTGGCCTGGACAACTTCCAAGGTTTCCCGCTGGCCAACGCCGAAACCCCGGAGTTCATCGGCCGCGTCGTCGCTGCCCTGGCCAATGACCCCGACCTAGCCGCCCGCAGCGGCCACACCCTGATCACCGCCGAGACCGCGCTCGACTACGGCATCACCGACCTCGAGGGAAACCAGCCGGACTCGCACCGCGAACTGTTCGGCGGCGGGCCGCTGTACTGACCGGCTACCAGTTGCTCGGCGCGTAATCCTTGAGGAAGCACCCGTACAGATCTTCGCCGGCTTCCCCGCGCACGATCGGGTCGTAGACCCGGGCGGCGCCGTCGACCAGATCCAGCGGGGCGTGGAAGCCCTCCTCGGCCAGGCGCAGCTTGGTGGGATGCGGGCGCTCATCGGTGATCCAGCCGGTGTCCACCGCGGTCATCAGAATCCCGTCGTTCTCCAGCATCTCGCCGGCACTGGTGCGGGTCAGCATGTTCAGCGCGGCCTTGGCCATGTTGGTGTGCGGATGGCCCGGACCCTTGTAGCGACGGCTGAACTGTCCCTCCATCGCCGACACGTTCACCACGTACTTACGGCGGGCGCTGGCCGCCGCCATGGCGGGGCGAAGCCGGCTCACCAGGATGAACGGCGCGGTTTGGTTGCACAGCTGCACCTCGAGTAGCTCCAGGGCGTCGACCTCGTGCACCCGCTGGGTCCAGCTGTTGATCGGGGCGGTGTCGGGCAACAACCCACCCGCGTCGATCGCGGTACCGGCGGCGATCCGCTCGGGGGACGCGCTACGGGCGGTCAGGGCCAGTTCGGTCAGCGCGTGCGGTGTCTGGTGCTCGGCGAGGCTGCCGGCCAGGGCCGCCGGGTGAGCGTCGCTGACATGGTCGAAGGTGATCACGTCGACCAGCTCGCCTGCGGGGGTGCGCTCGGCCTCGACCAGGGCAGCATACGAGCCGGGGGCGCGCCGCACCGTCTGCGCGGCGTTGTTGATCAGGATGTCCAACGGGCCCTGGGCGGCCACCGTGTCCGCCAGCGCGACGACCTGTGCCGGGTCGCGCAGGTCGATACCCACCACCTGCAGCCGGTGCAGCCAGTCGGCGCTGTCGGGCATCGCCGCGAACCGGCGCACCGCATCGTTGGGGAACCGGGTGGTGATGGTGGTGTGCGCGCCGTCGCGCAGCAGCCGCAGGGCGATGTACATGCCGATCTTGGCGCGCCCGCCGGTGAGCAGTGCCCGTCGTCCGGTGAGGTCGGTGCGAGCGTCACGCTTGGCCCGGCTCATCGCCGCGCAGCCCGGGCAGAGTTGGTGATAGAACGCGTCGACCTGCGTGTAGTGGGTCTTGCAGATGTAGCAGGCCCGCGAGCGCAACAGCGTGCCCGCCGACGCCCCGACGGCGGCAGACACCAGCGGAATGCCCTGCGTCTCGTCATCGATGCGGCCCGGCGCCCCGGTGGCCGTGGCGGCGATGACGGCCTGATCGGCGGCGGCCACCGCGTCGCGTCGGGCGGTCCGGCGAGCCTTCTTGACCGCCTTGAACATGCGCGCGGTGGCCCGGCGCACCGCGACGGCGTCGGGGTGCTCGGGCGGCAGCGAGTCGATCTCGGACAACACCTGCAGGCAGGTCGCGAGTTTCTCCGGGTCGATGACGGTCACGCCTGGTAAGGGTACGGCCCCGTAATGACCGGCCAGAACACGACAGACCCGCGAACGGGATCAAGGTAGTGCCACACGGCCAGCTCGTCAGGTACTCTGACGATCGTTCTACACGCGGAACTCGGGTTCCGTATCGGTTGGCGACATGGTTTCTTCGCCTGAATTGGCGTCGCGTGAGCCGGGTTGCCCCGTCTGGATCTGATCGACCCGAACGACCGAGAGGCATGCACCCGGTGTTCCGATTAATGAGGCGGTTCTGGATTCCGCTACTGCTGGTGGTTGTCGTGGCACTGGGCGGGTATGCCATATCCCGGATTCGCGCATCTCTGGGCCACCAAGGCCCAAATCTGGCGGAGGGTTCCGCAATCACCGAGAACTTCAATCCGAAGCACATCACCTACGAGATCACCGGGACCGGTGGGACCGCGAACCTCAACTACCTCGACGAGAATGGGCAACCGAATCTCATCGAAAACGCGTCGTTGCCCTGGTCGTTCACGATCGTGACGACGTTGCCGTCGATGTCGGCCAACATCATGGCGCAGGGCGATCGCAACACCCGCGACCTTCGATGCCGGGTGACCGTCGACGACGAAGTGCGCGACGAGCGGGCCAGCGACGACACCATCAAACCGTTCATCTACTGCTTGGTGAAATCCGTATGAGCGAGCCGCAGGCCCACCGCCCCTTCTTAGGCCGGATGGTCCGGGTCTTCTCGCTGCCGATCATCTTGTTCTGGGTGCTTCTGGTGATCGTCCTGGGGGCGGTGATCCCGTCACTGGGCGAGGTCGCGGCCACCCGGTCGGTCCCGATCAGCCCTACCGGTGCGCCGTCGTACGCGGCAATGCTCAATATCGGCAAGGTATTTCAGCAGTACGATTCGGACTCCACGGCGATGGTCGTGCTCGAGAGCGATGAGCCGGTCGGCGAGGCCGCGCACGCGTTCTACGACCAGATCGTCGCCAAACTCGAGGCCGATCACGAGCACGTGCAGAACGTTCAGGACTTCTGGAGCGATCCGCTGACCGCCGCGGGTTCACAGAGTGTGGACGGCAAGTCCGCCTACGTGCAGATCTTCCTCAATGGCTCGCAGGGCACCACCGAAAGCCACGAATCGGTGGCGGCGGTGCGCGACATCGTCGCGTCGGTCACCCCGCCGCCGGGCATCAAGGCCCATGTCGCGGGCAACACGGTCCTCAATGCCGACACCAGTGTCGCCGGCCACCAAAGCATGCATCGGCTGGAGTTCGTGTCGGTCGCCATCATCATCGTGATGCTGCTCGCCATCTACCGCTCGGTGGTGACGATGCTGATCTCCATGGTCGCCATCGGCCTGGGACTGTTTGCCGCCATGAGCGTTACGGCCGCCGCCGGCAATATGAACATCGTCGGCCTGACCCCGTATGCGGTGAGCATGGTGACGATGTTGTCCATTGCCGCGATCACGGATTATCTGATCTTTCTCCTCGGCCGATATCACGAAGAGCGAGCGAAGGGCCTCGATCCCGAAGAGGCGTTCTATGTTTCCTATAGCGGCGTCTCGCACGTCATCCTGGGTTCGGGGTTGACCATCGTCGGTGCCTTGATGTGCCTCAGCATGACCACGCTGCCTTACTTTCAGACCATGGGTCCGCCCTGCGCGATCGCGATCCTGGTCGTCATCGCCGCGTCACTGACACTGGCCCCGGCGATACTCACGGTCGCATCGAAGTTCGGGCTGCTCGACCCCAAACAGAAACTGTCGACGCGGAACTGGCGCAAGGTCGGAACCGTCACAGTCCGCTGGCCCGTCCCGGTCATCTTGATGAGCAGCGCGCTTGCCGTCGTGGGCTTCATCAGCTTGCTGACGTATGTGCCGCAGTACAACGACCAGAAGTTCACTCCCGCCGACATGCCGGCCAACCTGGCCATGGCGGTCGCGGACCGGCATTTCTCCCAGGCCCGGATGAACCCCGAACTGTTGATGCTCGAAACCGATCATGACCTGCGCACCCCCGCAGACATGCTGGTGATCGAGAAGGTCGCCAAGAGCGTCTTTCGCATGCGGGGCATCGATCGGGTGCAGACCATCACCCGCCCGCTGGGCGCACCGATCGAGCACAGCTCGATCCCCTTCCTGCTCGGTGCGCAGAACGCCGGCACCCTGCAGGCCGCGAAGTTCAACAACGATAACTCGGCTCAGATGCTCGAACAGGCCGACGAAATGAGCAAGACCGTCGCCAACATGGAACGCATGTACGACATCACCAAGCGCATGACCGAAGTCACGCACAGTATGGTCGCCAGGACTCACGACATGGCGGACACCACCGATCAATTGCGGGACCATATAGCCGATTTCGACGATTTCTTCCGAGTGTTCCGCAACTACTTCTACTGGGAACCGCACTGCTTCGACATCCCGATCTGCAACTCACTGCGATCGATCTTCGACACCATGGACGGCATCGACGAACTCGACGAACAGATCCAGAATCTCACCGTCGACATGGACCGTCTGGATAAGTTGCTGCCGCAGATGTTGCCGGTTCTGCAGAACACCATCGACTCGATGACCACGATGCGCGACTTCATGCTCGCGACCCACAGCACCATGGCCGGAACCCAGGCCCAGCAACAGGAATTGGCCAAAGGCGAGACGGAGATAGGCCTGTACTTCGATCAGGCCAAGAACGACGATTTCTTCTACATGCCGCCGGATGTGTTCGACAATCCAGACTTCAAGCGCGGCATCAAGATGTTCATGTCGCCCGATCACAAGTCGGTCCGGATGATCATCACCCACCAGGGCGACCCGGCCTCGGTGGAGGGCATCGCACATGTCCGGGACCTCAAAGACGTTGTCGCCGACGCGCTCAAGGGCACCCCGCTGGCCAGCGCGAAGGTCTCGCTCGCCGGTACCGCATCGCTGTACGCCGACATGCAGGACGGTGTCGTCATCGACCTGATGATTGTGCTTATCGCGTCGCTGATCCTGATCTTCGCGATCATGCTGATCATCACCCGCAGCGTGGTGGCCGCCCTGGTGATCGTCGGCACCGTGGCGGCATCCTTGGGTATCGCCTGCGGATTGTCGGTCCTGCTCTGGCAGGACATCCTGGGCCTGGGCGTGCAGTGGATCGTGATCCCGTTGTCGATGGTGATCCTGCTGGCAGTGGGTTCGGACTACAACCTCCTGGTGGTCTCGCGCCTGCGGGAAGAGATAGCCGCCGGGCTCAACACCGGCATCATCCGAGGTGTGGGGGCGACTGGGCGTGTCGTGACCGCGGCGGGTTTGGTGTTCGCCTTCACCATGATGGCGATGATCGTCAGTGACCTGCGCGTGGTCGGACAGCTCGGTACGACTATCGGTATCGGCCTGATCATCGACACGTTGATCGTCCGGGCGTTCATGACACCGTCGATCGCTGCGGCGCTGGGTCGCTGGTTCTGGTGGCCGCTCAACACTTTTGAGATCACCAGGCGAGGCCGCAGCGGACCCGAACCGCAGCCGGCCGAAGACAACACCGCGCCCATTCCGCAACCCACGTCGTAGGTGTCAGCGATGGCAGACACCGAATCGAAGTTGCGCAGGCGCACCGATGGGCGACTCGACCGGTCGCGTGACCCCGCGATCCTCGATGCCGCCTTGGCCGCCTTGGCCGAGCACGGCTACGACGACACCAACATGAACGACATCGCGGCGCGAGCCGGTGTCGGCAAGGCCGCCATCTACCGCCGCTGGTCGTCGAAGGCCGCGCTGATCGCCGATGCGCTGGTGTACTGGCGGCCCGACCTGATGGACAACGACGTCGCCGACACCGGCAGCCTTGCCGGCGATTTCGACGCGTTGGTGGGACGGATGGCGCGCACCGACGACGCGCTGATCCCCAACGACGTGGTGCTGCGGGTTGCGGTCGAGGCCGCCCATGATCCACACCTCGCCACGGCGCTCGACGACATGCTTCTGCTCAAGGGCAGACGGGTGGTGACCACCATCTTGCAGCGGGCCGCCGACCGTGGCGAGGTGGCACCCGGCCGTGACTGGTCGCTGATCGCCGATGTGCTGGCCGGAGTGGGTCTGATCCGAGTCATGAGCGGTCAGAGCTTCGACGCGAAGTTCGCCCGGCAGGTCATCGACACGCTGGTGCTGCCCGCCGTCCTGGCGGCGAGCGCCGATTAGTGATTCGCTCCAGGTCGCAAATACAATCGCTGGCGCAATGACCGAGATCTCCGCTGAAGCGGGCCGCCGCCGCACCTTCGCCGTGATCAGCCACCCAGACGCCGGCAAATCGACCTTGACCGAGGCCCTGGTGCTGCACGCCAAGGCCATCACCGAGGCCGGCGCCGTGCACGGCAAATCCGGCCGTCGTGCCACGGTCTCGGACTGGATGGAGATGGAAAAAGCCCGAGGCATCTCCATCACCTCGACGGCGCTGCAGTTCCCGTACCGCACCCCCAAGGGGCAGGACTGCGTCATCAACCTGCTCGACACTCCGGGTCACGCCGACTTCTCCGAAGACACCTACCGGGTGCTGACCGCCGTCGACTCCGCGGTCATGCTCATCGACGCCGCGAAAGGCCTTGAGCCGCAGACCCTCAAGCTGTTCCAGGTGTGTCGCCATCGTCGGATCCCGATCATCACGGTGATCAACAAGTGGGACCGGCCCGGCCGGCACGCCCTGGAACTGATGGACGAGATCCACACCCGCATCGGGCTGCGCCCCACCCCGCTGACCTGGCCGGTCGGCATCGCCGGAGAATTCGACGGGGTGCTCGATCGCCGGTCGGGAAACTTCATTCGGTTCACCCGTACCGCCGGCGGCGCCACCGCGGCACCCGAGGAGCACATCGCCGCGGCCGACGCGCATGCCGCTGCCGGCGATGACTGGGATACCGCGGTCGAAGAGTGCGAGCTGCTGAGCGCCGACGGATCCGACTTCGACCGCGAGGCGTTCCTGGACTGCACGGCGACACCGGTGCTGTTCACCTCGGCGGCATTGAACTTCGGCGTGAATCAGCTGCTCGACGTGCTCACCGAGTTGGCGCCGGCGCCCGGCGGGGCGCTCGACGTCGACGGCGGCCGGCGCGCCACCGACGCACCGTTCAGTGCCTTCGTGTTCAAGGTGCAGGCCGGAATGGACTCCGCGCACCGCGATCGCATCGCTTTCGCGCGGGTGTACTCGGGCACCTTCGAACGTGGCGACGTGCTCACCCACGCCGCGAGCGGCAAGCCGTTTGTCACCAAGTACGCCCAGTCGGTGTTCGGCCAGCAGCGCTCCACCTTGGACACCGCGTGGCCCGGCGATGTGATCGGGCTGGCCAACGCCGCCGCGCTGCGCCCCGGCGACACGTTGTATTGCGATGTGCCCGTGCAGTACCCGCCGATCCCGAGCTTCTCGCCCGAGCACTTCTCGGTGGCGCGCAACGTCGATCCCAGCAAGCACAAGCAGTTCCGCCGCGGCATCGAGCAGTTGGATCAAGAGGGCGTGGTGCAGGTGCTGGTCTCGGATCGCCGTGGTGAGCAGGCGCCGGTGCTTGCCGCGGTCGGCCCGATGCAGTTCGAAGTGGCCGCACACCGCATGGCCAGCGAGATGGGCGCGCCGATCACGCTGGAGCCGCTGCCGTATCAGGTCGCCCGGATCGTGGACGCCGACGACGTCGACTTCGTGAACAAACAGTCGCTGGCGGAAGTTTTGACCCGCACCGACGGGGTGCACCTGGTGTTGTTCTCCAACGCATGGCGGCTGCAGGGTTTCCAGCGCGACAACCCCGATGTGAAGCTGCGGTCCTTGGTGGCCGCCGAGGGCTAGCTCGGCCGTTAGGTGCGCAGCCGCACCATGCGCGTCGTCGAACTCTCATCGAGCTCCACCAGGTCCGAGTAGGACCGCAGGAAATCACTGAATGACTTGTACCCCAGGGCTTTCTCGCTGAACGACGGGTCCATTCGCTTCATCTGTGCTTTGACCGACGAGTTGTGCAACCACTCGACGTCGTCTTTTTCCAGGCCGATCTTCAGGGCGCGGATGAGCAGCCCGGTGGCGGTGTCCTGGGGATCCGGTTGTGGTTCCTCGGGCTCCTCTTTGGCCTGGCGGGTGCGGCGCTTCGGTTCGGCATCTGCGTCGGCGGTGACCGGCGCGGGCTCGAACACCGGCACGCCGGGCAGCGCGTCGTAGCTGACGAAATCGTCGCAGGCCGCGGCCAGGGCGCGACTGGTCGAGCCGGCCACGCCGATGCCGACGACATAGCGGCCCAACCGTTTACAGCGCTGGGCCAGCGGGATGTAGTCGGAGTCGCCGGCCACGATCACCACGTGGGTCAGATCCGGCAGCCGGAACATGTCCTCGACCGCGTCGACCGCCAAGCGGATGTCGGCGCCGTTCTTGCCGTAGGCCGCGGCCGGGAACAACTGCACCAGATCGACCGCTCGCCCCACCAGCTGCGCGCGGTAGCCGGTGTTGACCTCCGCCGACCAGTCGGCGTAGGCGCGGGTGAGTACCAGCGTCCCGAACGACGAGGCGAAATCGATGATCGCCCCGACGTCGACGGTCGCCCGGGCGAGGCGTTCGGGATGCTTGGACAGGCCCTTGGACTTGTCCTTCTGAAACGAACTGCGCCCGTTGACCTGGTCATAGCGCGAGATCACGATGTTGTCGAAGTCCAGGTAGACCGCGACCCGGGTATCGCCGGATTCCGTCATGGTCCCAGTGTGGCGCACCACCGGCCCCATCCATAACGCCTCGGCGGGCAAGGGTCCACATGGTCCGGGCCGGCGAGGCGCCTAACCGGCCCGGTACCAACGCGGAATCAGCTCCGGGTCCGGCAGCGGGTACTGCCCGAAGAACCCGTGCGGATCCCCGCGCAACACCTGGGCGTTCTGCACGTCGGCGCGCTGCCGGATTTCGCGCAGCCGGTTCAGCTCGGCGGCGCGGTGCGCGGCGTAGCTGCGTATCAGCCGCCGCGTGACAACCACCAGCAGGGCGACCACGGCACCGGCGAGAATGAGCCAGCGCAGCCACCACAGCAGCGCGATGAACAGCAGAATGGCCAAGCCCGTTCCGGTGCTGCCCGACTGCTTGCGATTCCCCATGGTCGCGACGGTAATCCGGGGGTACGACAGCCCGGGGGCTACTAGCGACCCGGGGAGGTGGTCGGCAGACCGAGGGCTCCGGCGGCCTCGAGCAAACGTTGGTCGTAGGCGACAAACGCGGTCAACCTGGCGCCGAACACTGCGTGACCGGTCGCCAGATGGATTGCGTCCAGGGATCGCAGCGTCGGGTCGGGGTACGCCGCAGCGGCGGTCCGAACCACCTCATCCACCTCGTAGCGGGAGATCCGGGATACCAGTGCGGGGATGTCGGGCAGGCGGGCGGGATCCATCCGCCTAATGGCGCGGGGCAGTTCGACCTCGATCAACATTGACGACACCCACGGCGCGGACTCCTGTGCGGTGAGCCAATCGGCGAGCGCGTCGGTCTCCGGCTCACGCCGGATGAGCTTCACCAGCGCCGACGTGTCCAGATACAACATCAGTAGCGCTCGTCATCCCGCATCTCGCGGAGCACTTCTCCGGCCTCATGATCGGTACGAATCGGACCCGAGGGACGAGGCACCGGCCCGCTGACTGTCGCGGGATGAAGTCGCCCGGCCTTGACCATCTCGGCTAACGGATCCTCCTTGGCCGGGACCAGGCGAGCGATCACCGCGCCCCGCTCGGTGATCTCAAGTTGTTCGCCCCGTTTGACGCGCGCGAGCACGCCGGCGGTGTTCTGATTCAGCTCGCGTACCGGCACCTCGGCCATAGAAAAATGGTACTACGAATTTGTAGTACAACGCGGTCACGCTTCCCGCAGCCGCAACGCCAACCCGGACGCCCGCACCACCCGGCGGCCCAGCGCCGCCCGCACCGAAGCTTCCGACCCCACCACACGCACCTTCGACTTGGCCCGGGTCACCGCGGTGTAGAACAGCTCCCTGGTCAACAGCCGCGACTCGACCGGCGGCATCAGCACGGTGACCTCGCCGGCCTGGCTGCCCTGGCTCTTGTGGATCGTCATCGCATACATGGTCTCGACCTCGGCGAGCCGGCTGGTGGCGAACTCCAGCGGCCCCGACGCCGTCGAGATCACCGCGCGCAGCCCCTCGTTGCGAACCACCACCGCCCCGGTATCGCCGTTGCGCATCCCGAGCCCGTAGTCATTGGCGGTCACCAGCAACGGTCGCCCCGCATACCACTCGGTCCACATCGGATCACCGGTCTGCTCGGCCACCAGGCGGCGGATCTGCTGATTCCAGTGCCGCACCCCGTGCAGGCCCTCCCGGTGCGCACACAGCAACCGGTGCTCGTCCAGCGTGGCCGCCGCTGCCGTGGCATCACCGAGCAGCGCCGCCTGGCGCACCGCCAGCGCGTGGGGAACCACCAGAGCCGCCAACCGCTCGGCCACGTCGCCCGCGTGGTCGGTGTCGATCCACTCCACGTGCTCGCCGCCGGCGGCCAGCAGCGCGATCGCCTGATCGGCGTCGCCGTCGCGGATCGCCACCGCCAGCGCGCCGATCGACTCGCCGAACCGGTGCGAGGTCCGCAGCGTCGCCACCCGGGTGTCCGGCCGCGCCGCCAGCCCGTCGACCAGATCGGCCAGCACCGCACCGGCTTCCACCGACGCCAGCTGGTCGGCGTCGCCCACCAGAATCAGCCGGGCATCCGGCCGCATCGCCTCCAACAGCCGGGCCATCAGCGTCAGCGACACCATCGACGTCTCGTCGACGACGATCACCTCGTGCGGCAGCCGGTTGGCCCGGTCGTGGCGGAACCGCACCGAACTGTCCGGCCGCGAACCCAGCAGCGTGTGCAGCGTGGTGGCACCCAGCCCGGCCAGCCGCGCCTGGTCCACCGGCTCCAGTTCGGCCACCTCCGCGGCGACCGCCTCGGTCAGCCGGGCCGCGGCCTTACCGGTCGGGGCGGCCAACGCGATCCGCAGCCCTGGCGTCCCCAACCGTTCGGCGTGCTCGGCCAACAGCGCCAACAGCCGCGCCACCGTGGTCGTCTTGCCGGTGCCCGGCCCGCCGGTGAGCACCGTAACCGGCTGCGACAGCGCGATTTCGGCGGCCGCACGCTGCTCATCGAACTGGCCGGGCGGAAAAAGTCGCTCAAAGGCGGGCAGCTCCGCCGGTATCGTCCCCGGCGCCGACAGCGCCAGCAGGTCGGCGCAGACCTGTTCCTCCTCGCGCCAATATCGGTCGAGGTAGAGCAGCGCGCCAGAAGGGATGTCGTAGAGCCGCAGCACCCGGGCCTGCACCAGTTGGCTGTCTCGCACCGCGGCCAACCACGCCCCCGGCTCCGGCCAGGGCACCTGGGCGTCGTCGGTATCGGCGGCCACCGACGACAGATCCAGACACACCGACCCGTGCCGCAGCGCCCGCACGGTCAGCGCCAGCGCCAAGCCCACCGTCCCATCGGGTTCACCGCCCAACGCCGTGATGCGTTGGGCGGCATGCACATCGGCGGCATCCAGCACGCCGGCCCGATTGAACTCCCGCAACAGCCCGGTGGCGCCGGAGGCCACTCGCCACTCCAACAACTCGCTCATGCCGCCCGCCTTGCATGCAACAGGTCCGACAACGCCACCACCAGTGCCGTCGGCGGCCGCCAGTCGAACACCCCGGCGCGATGCCCGTCGATGACCGGGGTGTCCGGCCCGCACATCCCACGCACGAACAGATACAGCACCCCGCCCAGATGCTGCTCGGGGTCGTAGCCGGGTAGCCGCCATCGCAGGAACCGGTGCAGCACCGCGGTATACAACAGCGCCTGCAGCGGATAATCCGAATGCAGCATCGCGGCGGTGAGCCGATCGAAGCCGTAGTCGGCGGCGGTGTCACCGAGCCGGTTGGTCTTGTAGTCGACCACCAGAAAGCGCTGCTCGGGCACCCGCAGCACCACATCGATCGACCCGGACAGATATCCGCGCAGCGGCTGGCCACCCAGTGCCTCGGTGGCCAGCCGGTCGGCATACGGGGCGAACGGATCGTCGGCGGACAAATGCTCGCGCAACAGTGTCCCGACTTCGGCCAGCCGCACGTCCGGTGCCATGCCCCGAACATCGCCGCCGGCCAACGGGATCTCGAAGTCCAGCTCCCGCAACCGGTCCCGGGTGCCGATGCCGCGCAGGGTCAGCCCGTTTGCCAGCGGCCCCAGCGGGGTGTCGTGCATGGGCACCAGCGCCGCGGCCAGCGCGGCAGGCTCGGCGTCGACCGACCACCAGGCGGCGTGCACGCGTACCTGGGCTTCCAACTCGGCCACCAAGTCGGCCGCGAACGGATCGGCGGTCTCCAACACCGCGTGCACCAGCGAACCGAACGCCGCCCCCGCGGGCAGCTCGGCCATCGGCGAGACCAGATCCGCGCCGACCGGCGGCGCCGCCACCGCCACCGGGATGTCGTCGGCCTCGTCGTCGCGGGCGGTCAGCTCCGGTTCGCTGTGCACCCCCGACGCCCCGTCTGCCACCCCCTCAGAGGCATGCCGGATCAGCCCGGAATACGACGTGCGCCGCCAGCCGGTGTCGATGTGCCGGTGGAAGTGCCGTGCTTCTAAGTCATCCGGAGGCTGTGCCGGGGCGACCGGGGCCAACGGGGTGATCACCGACTCCTCGATGACCAGACCGCCGGCGGCCTCCCACTCCCGAAAGCAACTCAGGGCTTCGTCATCGGACGGCTTGGGCTCGCAGCGATCCGGCACCGGCGCCTCGCCACGGCACCGGCCCCGCAGCAGCCGGGACAGACCGCCATTGGGTTCGTCGTAGGACGCCGACCACCACGCCACCACCTGCGACTGCGCGCGGGTCAACGCCACATAGGCCAGCCGAATGTCGTTGCGGGCAGCCTCGGCCAGGCTCAGCCGCTGCACGTCGGTGTGATCGGGGCTGTCCGGGCCGCCCACGTGCCGGCAGCGGACACCGGCTTCGTGGTAGAGCGGGATGGCCTCGTCGAACATGTGCCGGTTGAACGCGAACGGCAGGTACACGATCGGGAACTGCAAACCCTTGGAACCCCACACCGTCAGAATCTGCACGGCGGCGGCGTCGGAATCCAGTCGACGATTGTGCTGCCCGCCACCGTTTCCTTCCGTGCACTGGCGACGCAACCAATCCCGCAACGCCGGCAGGCCCAGCCGATCCCGGTGCGCGGCCTCATGCAGCAGCTGCGCCACATGCGCCAGATCGGTCATGGTGCGTTCCCCGCCGTACTCGCCGAGCAGCCGGCGCTTCAACCCGGCCAGCTGCGCCGCCTCGAACACCGCCGCAGGCCCGTGCAACCGCAGCTCATCGGACCAGTCCCGCAACGTCGACGCCACCTGGTCGGTCAACGCGTCACCACCGTCGGCCAGTGCGGCGGCGGTATGGCCGAAGAACACCGTCGCCGCGGCGGCCCGCACCAGCCCAGCGCGATGGGTTGCTTCGAACGCCTCCAGCAGACACAACCAGTCGGCGGCCGCGGCCGAGGAGAACACGTCGGCGTCGCCGGTGAACACGGCGGGAATCCCGGCCCGCAGCAAGGCTTCTTGGCAGGCGGCCGCGTCCTTGCTGTTCTCGACGATCACCGCCACGTCGCCGGGGCTGATCGTCCGGCCGTCGAAAGTCGCGCCGCTGGCCCACAAGGCGGCGACGTCGGCGGCCAGATCATCGGGGATGTGACGTCGCAGCTTGGGCATCGGGACGACACGATCGGCGCTGACGCCGAAGGTCGCGCGGCCGACCACCCGCAGCCGGAACGGCGCGGTGCTGGGCGCACCGGCCAGTCGGGTTCCGCCGACCGCGGCCTCGACCTCGTGGACCACGATCTGCGGATCGCCCAGCGCCGCACCGCCCATCACGGTCTGCAGCGCGTCGACCAGCGCCGCGTCGCTGCGCCAGTTCACCGCCAGGGTGCGCTGCTGCCCCGCGGTGCGGGCCGCCTGCAGATAGGTGTAGATGTCGCCGCCGCGGAACCCGTAGATCGCCTGCTTGGGATCGCCGATCAGCACCACCGCCGAATGCCCGACGAAGCCGCGTTCGATCACCTGCCACTGGATCGGGTCCGTGTCTTGAAACTCGTCGACCATCACGATCGGCCAGCGTTGCCGCATCCGTTTGCGGGCCGGGGAATTCTCGGGTTCCAAGGCACCCGCCAGCCGGCGCAGCAGGTCGTCGTACCCCAACACGCCGAGCTGGCGTTTGCGCAGCTCCAATTCGGTGCAGACCGCGTCGACGAAGCGCAACCGCACCTCGGCCACGGTGTCGGGTTCGGGATCCTGCGGGCGCAGTTGGGCATACGGGTCGGAGACCACCACCCGCGCCAGTTTCAGCGCGTCGGCATAGCTCAGGGCCACCTCGTCGCGCTGCGTGCCGAACTTCGCCAGGTACAGGTCGTCGACCACTTGGATCACCAGGTCGTCAAGGCTTTCCACCAACTCGACGCCGGCGCTGGTGTCACCGGCGATGCCCAGTGACTTCAGCACCAGATGACAGAACTGGTGGGTGGTGGCGATAGTCGCGGCGTCGAAGCCGGCCAACGCATCACGCAGTCGGCGCCGGCGCAACTCCCGCTCGTCGGCGCTGCCGCTGCACAGATGCGCGACAAGATCATTGGGTTCCTGCGTGTCGGTGCCGTCGAGGGCGGCCAATGTCTCCACCAGTTGGCGGCGCACCCGGTCCCGCAGCTCCCGGGTGGCTGCGCGGCTGAACGTGATCAGCAGCATCTCGTCCAGCGTGGCGTGGCCCTCGGCCAGATAGCGCGTCACCAGACCGGCCAGCGTGAACGTCTTACCGGTGCCGGCGCTGGCCTCCAGGACGGTGGTGGTGCCGCGGGCCGGCAGCGGGCCGAGCAGATCGAAGCGTTCCATCAGCGCACCCGCCGTTCCGCGCGCAGCAGCGGCAGCCACAGTCGGGCCGCCAGCGCGCCCAGTCGGGTGTCCTCGCCGTCGGTCTCCTCACCCGGGCGCGGCGGTCCCTGCAGCACGTCGAACGGCGCGCGTGGTCCCCAGACCCGGACGCTCGCGGGTTCGGCGTCCTCACCGGGATAGCGCTGGGTGGCCCACTTGCTGCTGGCATACCAGACCGGGTCGCGACCGGCGTGCCGCTTCTCGGCCCACGCAAACGACGTCTTGATCGGCAGCGGCAGCGGTTCGCAGCGCCCGATGTCATAGAGCCACAACAGCTCCCGCAACGTTTCGACCGGGTTGGGTGGCGGCCCGAACACCCGCTGCAGGGCGCGTTCCCCGCCTCGGTCGCGGCCGATGCAGCGCGCGGTCCACTCGATGTCGGGACGCTGGGCGGCCAGCGCCACCAGCGGGATCCAGGCCTGCAACAAGTGGGTGTCCCGCAGCTTGGAGTAGTTGACCGCCACCGTGGTCGCGTCGAACACCGGGGTGACCGTGCCGGTCAGCCGGCGCCCACCCCCGAGATCCAGATCGATGTCGTAGGTCGCCGGAGCACCTCGGCGATGCTCGAGCGCCGCGGCTGCCAATTGCACCACCCGGTCCCGGATCTGTTTGGCGGCGCGCCAGCCCAGTTGCCCAGGCGGCAGGCTGCCGCGCCGCCACTCGGCCGCGATGGCATTGGCGGAGTCGGTGCCCAGCAGCATGTCGTGCAGCATTCGGTTGCCCACCGCCCACTCGCCCAGCGCGTCGATCTCGACGGGCATACCGTCGTCGACCTCGTCGACCTCCCACGGCAGCGTGTAATTCAGCGCACTGAAAAAGCCTTTGACCGGATCCTTGAAGAACCTCAGCAGGTCCACGAGCGCGACGTCTCCCGGCGGCGGTGCAGGCAGCGGCTCGGCGATGAACTCCCGCGCGGCACGCCGGGTTCCGGCGGCGGTTCTGGCGGCCAGCGGCACGGTCGGGTCGAAGGTGAACGGCACATCGGGGATCAGCCGGCCCGGTTCGACGTTCTTGACGTCGAACGGCTGCAGCGGATGCTCCACAACCAGGTGCTGCCGCACCGGTTCGGGCGTGGTCTGATCCAGGGCGTCGATCAACTCGGCCAACGGGACGGCGGGCGGGCGGGCGTGGCCGCTGTGTTCGTCGGCACCGGTATAGGTGATTACCAGCTTGTCGGTGGCGGCGGTGATCGCATCCAGCAGCAATTGCCGGTCCTCAGAACGGATATCACGTTCCCCGGTCATCGGGCGCCGGGCCAGCACGTCGTCGCCGTCGGGCAGGTCCAGCCGGGGGAACACCCCGTCGTCCACCCCCAGCAGGCACACCACCCGGTGTGGCACCGACCGCATCGGCACCATGGTGCACACCGTCAGCGTTCCGGTGCGGAAGTTGGCCCGGGTCGGGCGCCCGGCCAGATGCCCGGCCATCAGCACGCGCACATCGGGCAGCCGCAGTGCGGTGTCGCTGCGGGCCGCGGCATCGTCGAGCACCTGCGCCAACTCCCGCTGCAGATGCGCGCTCTGCCAGGCATCAGTGCCGGCATCGGCCAACTCGGCGACCCCGTCGCGCAGCGCGGTGATCCACTCCGCCAGCGGGCGCGTGCCGTCCAGCTTGTCGACCGCCGACTGCAACCGGGCGACGAACTCGGCCAGCTTCCCGGCCAGCTCCACCTGACTGCTGCCGACGTCGTCGAGGGGGAGCGCGGTGTCCAGCCAGGCCTGCGAATCATCGGACATCGCGACTCCGGTCAGGATGCGATCCAGGCCGAACCGCCAGGTGTTGTGCACGATGTGCGACAGGCCGTAGCGCTCGCGGGTGTGTGGGTCAAAGCCCCAGCGGATGTTGGCGGTCCGCACCCAGGTGGTGATCTGGGCCAGATCGTTGTCGGTGAAGCCGAACCTCGCCCGCACCGGATCGGTGTGGGCGAGGTTGAGCACGGCGGTGGCGGTAGCGCGGCTGCCGGCGATCTCCAGCAGTTCGGCCGCCACCGCCAGCAGCGGATTGGTCTGGGTCAACGCCCGGTCGGCGAGCTGCACCCGTAGCCGATGCGCGGGGTGGGTGTCGCCGGCCAGCTCGCCCAGACCGAAATCGGCGACGATCAACGGCGCATAGGTTTCGATGTCGGGGCACATCACCACGATGTCGCGCGGCTCCAGTGTCGGATCGTCGTGCAGCAGCCCCAGCAGGACTTCGCGCAAAACGTCGACTTGCCGGGCCGGGCTGTGGCAGCTGTGCACCTGCACCGAGCGGTCGGATACGGCGCGGTTGCGGCCCTCGGGGCGCAGCGCGTTGGCGCCCAGATCGGATTGCAGCCAACCCAGGAGCGTATCGGGATATGTTGCGGCACTGAGGTATTCATCGCTGGCGGGTGCCGCGGGCAGGCCGCGCTGCAACTCCCGCAGATCGCGGCCCAGGGTCTCCAGCAGCGGATGGTGTGCCAGGCGCCGGGTTTGGTCATCGGTACGCGGAACGGTGCCGTGCACGTCGCCGAGCGCGCGCCACAGCGCATCGGAGGGATGGGGCAACCACAGATGCAGGTCGTGATGGGCGGCC
Organism: Mycobacterium sp. SMC-11; assembly: GCF_046250095.1. Lineage (NCBI taxonomy): Bacteria > Bacillati > Actinomycetota > Actinomycetes > Mycobacteriales > Mycobacteriaceae > Mycobacterium > Mycobacterium sp. SMC-11. Next base: position 678,373 of record NZ_CP176430.1, read on the forward strand.
AGCGCGTCCAGCAACTCGATGTCGGTGCACGCCAAGCGGGTGTGGCCGAACAACGACAGCCGGGCCGGCAGCGTTTCGGTCGGCGCCCGGCGCAGCCGCTCGACCGTATCGCGGTGCCGAACGTGCGGGGGATCGATCCCGACGGCAGCCACCAGCGCCCGCCACAGCGGCGGCTGCCAACCCAAGTCGTCGTGCAACGATCCACCGGCACCGTCGGTGGTCACGCCGGCGCTCCAGTCGACGAGCAGCTGCGGGCGCTGCCGGGCGTACGAGGCGAACAATCCGGCCAGCCGGCGTGCCACCGCATAGCGGCGGCCGCGGCGCAGCTCACCTTCTCCGCTGGGGTCGTCGTGGCCCAAATGCTTTGCCAGCGTGGCGCACCAGGGCTCGTCCAGGCTCGCGTCGATCACCGCCAACAGCGGCCAGGTCATGGCATCCGGGGACCACGGATCGTCGTCGCCGGCGCCGGTGATCTCGGCGATCAGCGAGGTCGGGTTGCGAAACTCCACGCCGGCGCACACCCCGTCGCCTCCGGGACCGGCACCCAACACATGGGACAGGCGTTGGGACAGCCAGCGCTCCACCCCACGCGCCGGCACCAGCACCAACTCCTGGGCGAACGGGTCGGCCGGCGGCGCCGCCAACAGGGCACCGAGGCCGTCGGCGAGGACGTCGGTGCGCTCGGCGCGGTGCAGGTGCAGTGCCATCGCGGCCACCCTAAACCGCGGCCCCGACGCTCGGGCTGAACCATCGGCCGGTCGGGTTCGTGGTGCCTTACATGAGGATCTACACGCTGGTAATGGCCGCTGTCGCCGCACTGCTTATCGGGCTGGCCGCCCCACCGGCCGCCACCGCCGCCGACGACCGCCTGCAGTTCACCGCCACCACCATTGACGGGACCCCGTTCAACGGCGCCAGCCTGCAGGGCAAACCCGCGGTGCTGTGGTTCTGGAGACCGAGTTGCCCGTTCTGCAACGCCGAGGCGCCGTCGGTGAGCCAGGTCGCGGCCGCCAACCCCCGGGTGACCTTCATCGGGGTCGCGGGCCGCGCGGATGTCGCGTCGATGCAGGACTTCGCGGCCAAGTACCACCTGAACTTCACCAATCTCAACGACGCCGACGGCTCGATCTGGGCGCGATTCGGGGTGCCGTGGCAGCCCGCATACGTCTTCGAGCGCTCCGATGGCACCTCGACCTTCGTAAACAATCCGACGTCGGCGATGTCGCAACAGGAGTTGTCCGACCGCGTCGCGGCGCTGACGTAGGTGAACCAGAATCTGCCGGGACTGGCCTTCGCCGCAGGCTTGGTGGCAGCCCTGAATCCGTGTGGGTTCGCGCTGCTGCCCGCCTATCTGGCGTTGGTGGTGCGTGGTGAGCGGGCCGGCGGGTGGGCGGCGGTGGGTCGGGCGTTGGCGGCCACCGCCGCGATGACCCTGGGCTTTTTGGCGGTGTTCGGCGCCTTCGGGCTGCTTACCGTCACCGTGGCCACGCGGGTGGAGAGTTATCTGCCCTACGCCACGGTGGTGATCGGCATCGTGCTGGTGGCGCTTGGTGTTTGGCTGCTGGCGGGACGTCGGCTCGCGGTCACCCCGTTCGGCGGACGATGGGCTCCCACCGCCCGGATCGGGTCGATGCTCGGCTACGGGGTGGCCTACGCCTGCGCGTCGCTGGGCTGCACGATCGGCCCGTTTCTGGCGGTCACCGGGGCGGCCTTGCGTGGTGGCCACGACGCCGTGATCGCCTATCTGGCGTATGCGGCCGGGTTCGGTCTACTGGTCGGGGTGTTGGCGATCGCGGTGGCGCTGGCTCGCTCCGCACTGATCGACCGGATGCGCCGAATCACGCGCTACGCCAGCCGGATCAGCGGCGCGCTGCTGGTGGCCGTCGGACTCTACGTCGGCTACTACGGCTACCACGAAGTTCGCCTGTTCGAGAGCGGCGCCAGCGCCGACGATCCGGTACTGGCCGCCGCCGGCCGGTTGCAAGGCACGCTCGCGGGATGGGTGCACCAGTATGGGGCCTGGCCGTGGCTGGCGGTGATGGCGATCCTCCTGGTGGGAGCCTTGCTGCGGGCTCGCCGCCCCGGTCGTTGACACCCCGCCGGCCGGGCACCCTCGTAGGCTGGAAACCGTGAAAGCCGTCAGCTGCAGCAACAGTGAACTCGAGCTCGTCGACCTACCTACTCCGATCCCGGCCAGAGGCCAGCTCCTCATCGATGTGTTGCGGTGCGGCATTTGTGGATCTGATCTGCACGCCCGCCAGCACTGCGACGAGGTCGCCGATGTTATGGCCGTGACCGGATACGACGGTTTCATGCGCTCGAACCAGCAGGTGGTGCTCGGGCACGAAGTCTGCGGCGAAGTACTCGATCACGGTCCCCGCACCCGAAAGGCGCCGCGGCCCGGCACCCGGGTGGTCGCGATCCCACTGTTGCGGCGCGGCGAGGACGTCCATGCGGTCGGGTTGTCGGAATCGGCGCCCGGCGGCTACGCCGAGCAGATGCTCGTCGAGCAGTCGCTGGCCCTGCCGGTTCCCAACGGGCTGTCGGTGGACGCGGCCGCCCTCACCGAGCCGATGGCGGTCGCCTGGCATGCCGTGCGGCGCGGCGAGGTGCGCAAACGCGACGTGGCGATCGTGATCGGCTGCGGACCCATCGGCCTGGCGGTGGTGTGCATGCTCAAGGCGCGCGGCGTGCGCACGGTGATCGCCAGCGATTTCTCGCCCGGCCGGCGCGCGCTGGCCACCCGATGCGGCGCCGACATCGTCGTCGACCCGGCACAGGACTCGCCATATGCGGCGGCAGCGGGCCACGGCCACCTGGAGAAAGCGCCCGATGCGCTGGGCCTGGCGGTGGGCACCGTCGAAAAGCTGTACAAGGCGCGGTTGCCCTGGTGGCATGTCTGGCGGGCCGCCGAAGCCGTCGGCGCCGCCACCCCCAACCGCCCGGTGATCTTCGAGTGCGTCGGGGTGCCGGGTGTCATCGACGGCATCATCGCCGGCGCGCCACTGTTCTCCCGGGTGGTGGTGGTCGGGGTCTGTATGGGAACCGACGCGATCCGGCCGGCGATCGCAATCAACAAGGAAACCGATCTGCGGTTCGTATTGGGATACACGCCAATGGAATTCCGAGACACCCTGCACATGATCGCCGAGGGCAAGGTCGACGTCTCGCCGCTGATCACCGGCACCGTCGGACTGGGCGGGGTGGCGAACGCGTTCGACGCGCTGGCGGACCCGGCCCGGCACGCCAAGGTTCTGATCGATCCCAAAAGCCCGGTGCAGGAGGTCCAGGGGTGACCGCGGGCATCAAGCGCATCGCGATCAGCACCGGTGGTGGTGACGCGCCCGGCCTCAATGCCGTCATCTATGCCGCCACCCTGGCCGCTGGAAGGCGAGGCTGGGACGTGGTCGGGATCCGCGACGGCTACAACGGGCTGCTGCTGGGTGACGAATACCCCGATGGCGGACTGATCGAGCTGACCCGTAACCGGGTGCGCGGCATCATCCACCAGGGCGGCACCATCTTGGGCAGCACCAACCGCGGCAATCCAGTCGCGTACCCGGTGCAACAGCCCGACGGCAGCTGGAGTGAACAGGACCGCACCGACGAACTGCTCGAGCGCATCGCAGAGCACGAGATCGACGCGCTGATCACCATCGGCGGCGACGGCTCTCTGGCGATCGGCCACCACCTGCACCAGGCCGGGCTGCGGCTGGTCGGGGTGCCCAAGACCATCGACAACGATCTGGAGGGCACCGCGGCGACGTTCGGCTTCGACAGCGCGGTCGATTTCGCCTCGGAGTGCATCGATCGATTGTTTCCCACCGCGACCTCGCACAGCCGGATCATCGTGGTGGAGGTGATGGGCCGCTACGCCGGTTGGATCGCGCTGCACGCCGGGCTGGCGTCCGGGGTGCATGCCATCCTGCTTCCGGAGATCCCCTATCGGCTGGAGTCGGTGGCCGAGCTGATCAGCGAACGCGCGCAACGTGGTTCGACGTACTCCATTGTCTGCGTGGCCGAAGGTGCCAAGCCGGTGGGTGGCGAACTCACCGTGGCGGGCAAGGCGGTAGGCCAGGCCGAACGCCTGGGCGGTGTGGGCGCCAAGGTTGCCGCCGAACTGGAGGCGCTCACCGGGCGCGAGTCGCGTGCCGTCGTGCTCGGGCACCTGTTGCGTGGCGGTTCGCCGTCGTCGGTGGACCGGCTACTGGGGCTGCGGTTCGGCGCTGCGGCGGTGCGGGCCCTCGACGAGGGGCACAGCGGGGTGATGGTGGCGCTCAACCCGCCGACGGTGGATTACGTGCCGTTGGCCGAAGCCACCCGTCGACAGAAAACCGTTCCAGTGGACTGTGATTCGATCCAGACCGCCCGAGACCTGGGTATCAGGTTCGGTGACGAGAGCCTGCGCCATGACTGAGGCGTCACGCCATCGCGGCGACTACGGCATCGACGGATCGTTTCACCGGGTGCCGCTCCGCGGGCAGCTCGCCGCCCTGGTGATCGGGTGCGCCGCGCTGGCGATCTACGGCGTCTTCGCGGTGGCTCGCGGTCCGCTGTGGGCCGGCGCGGCGGCGTTGGTCCTCGACGCCGCCATCCTGGCCCAGGTCGGGCTGTATTGGCATGCGACGCGGGCCGGCAAGTTCAAGGTGTGGGACGACGTCCTCGACGGGCTGCGGCTGCGCGGCGACGAAACGGTACTGGACATGGGATGTGGTCGAGGCGCGGTGTTGTGCGCCGCGGCCAAGCGATTGCCTGACGGCCGGGCGATCGGAGTCGACCTGTGGCAGGCCGATCAGACCGACAACTCGGCGGATGCGACCCGGGCCAACGCCGCACTGGAAGGCGTCGCCGACCGGATCGAGGTGCGCACCGGCGACATGACCGAGCTGCCGCTGGCCGACGCCAGCGTCGATGTGGTGGTGTCCAACCTGGCGATCCACAACATCGGGTCCCGCGAGGGCCGCCGGCGTGCGCTGGCCGAGGCGGCCCGGGTGCTGCGGCCCGGAGGCCGGTTGGCCATCGCCGACCTGTGGGAGATCCGCCACCACGCCGCCCAACTGCGTGAAATGGGTTGGCGTGACGTGACATGGCGCAACCTGGGCTGGCGAATGTGGTACGGCGGGCCGTGGACGTCGACCCGGCTGGTTACCGCGACGAAGCCGGGCTGAGCGCCGGGGAGCCGCCGAGTGTGAAATCCACGACGCGACACGCCGCCGATGCGTCGTGTGGTTCCCACTCGGCGGGCGGGAGGCTCAGTACGCGACGGTAAACCCGTGCCGCAGCACCAGATCCGCGGTCACATCCGGGCGTTCCGCGAGCGGCCAGCACTCGACCGTGAATGCCCCGACGTCGAAGAACGCATAGTTGACCGAAGTCTCCGGGGTGGTGCGCGAGCGGTAGACGATCGCGTCCGGGCACTCGTCGGGCTCGGGCCACCAGCGCCGCAGGGCATCTGCCAGGTGTTGGCAGGTGGCCCACACCGCGTCGTGCTGGCCGGTGCTGATCTGGTCGTCGACGCCGAGCGCATCCAGGTTGCGCTCGGTGCGCAGATCGAGCACCCGCAGGTGCCGGGAGGAGGACAGGCGCACCAGGTGGTGGCGGGCGTGATCGCCGGGGATCATCAGTCCGGTCAACCGGTAGCGTTCCCGGAACGCGCCGACGAGATCGGTTGCCGCGTAACGGGTACGGAACCCACCCGACGGCGGATCGAAGCGAAAGCGCGGTTGGCCGAAACCGCCCCAGGTCCACTGGTCGGGATGCTCGGCATCGAGGCGCCACAGCTGTGAGCCGGCGGCGATCCGTCGGCGGCGCAGCCCGCTGGGCCGGGCATCGGGCAGGGGCGCCCGATAGCCGGCGGGCAGTTCAGGCACCGAGTGAGGTGAGCAGTCGCCGCGCGGCCGGCGCGGTCTCGCTGTGGCGCAGCGCCTCGGCGATCGAGACGCCGCCCAGTTCGTCATGCGTGAGCCGCATGATGCGGTCCGCAGCCAGCGGGTCGGTGGTGAACCGGCCCAGCTGCTCCAGGATGTCGGGCAGGTCGGGGCGCAGCCGGGCGTCGTCGAATTGCCAGGCCGGGAACCAGGTCTGGTTGCCCACGGCCGCGCCGATGAGCTTGCCGCGGCTGCGTAGCCGGTGCACCGCCTGCGGTGTGCCCAGCCGCAGGAGATCTTGGACCTTCGGGGTGGGCAGCGCCCCGGCGACGAAGTCATCGACGAGGGCTGCGCGGCGCTGGTCGTTGAGGGCGTGCGCGGCGATGCGCTCCAACGTCCCTTGAGGGGCGGTGGGCGCCTCCAGCAGCGCGTCGAGGACGAGGGCGAACCCGGCATCGGCGCGGGCGCGTTCGGCGACCTGACGGGCGATCGGGGCGACGGCGGTGGGCATGCGCCCAATACTACCCGCCGTTGCCCAAGATTGAAACAATCGAAACAATCATCCGCGGGTGAGCCGATAACGGCGTCGCAGGGCTCGCCAACCCAGTGCGCCGGCCACCAGCGCGGCGATCGCCCCCAGCAGCGGCCAAACACCCAGTGCGTCGACCTGATCGGCCAACCAGGACTGCACGGCACCCGCCGCGCCGACCACCGGATCATCGGCGTCGCCCTCGGCGAAGTACAGGCGGATTTCGTAGTAGCCGTAATAGCTGACGTACAACCCGGTCAGCAGCGCGATCAGCCCGGCGATGCGTCCGACGTACGGCAGCACCCGCCGCATCGCGGAGCTGGCGCTAGAACCCGTCAGTGCCACCGCCAGCGCCGCAACGCCGACGGTGATGCTCATGCCCGCGGCGTAGGCGATGAACGCCAACACCCCCGCCAACGTCGAACCCTGCCGAAACGTCGTGCTGATCACCGCCAGAAACGGCGCGATCGTGCAGGACAGGGACGCTACGGCGTAGCCGACGCCGTAGCCGTACATCGACCCCAGACGTGCCGTGGGCGTCCCGCCCGCCGTGCCGGGCAGTAGCAGTGGGATCTCGCGGCCGGCCAACAGCCAGGCGCCCATCGCCAGCAGCGCCACGCCGATCACCACGGTGGCGAACGGCAGATACTTCTGCGCCGAAGCGATCAACGGCGAGACGGCCAATCCGAAGATGCCGAACACCGTCAGAAATCCGGTGGCCATCACCATGGTGGCCAGCGCTGCCCGCCCCAGTGCAGCCGGTCGCGAGGCGTCTCGGCTGGTGGCGATCACCAGGCCCAGATAGCCGGGAAGAAACGCGAATCCACACGGGTTCAGCGCCGCCACCAGCCCTGCCCCCAGGGCAAAACTGAGTGCGGCGGTGTCGATCACGAACCCGTCAGGGCCTGCAGCCGCCGGTTCAGCTCGGCTTCGGCCAGCGAGCCCGTCACCACCTCGATCCGGCCGTCCGGCCTGATGAAGGCGTACGCCGGTTGTCGCGTCACCCCGAACCTGGCCCACACCGCGGCGTCGGTATCGGCCAACTCGGTGAACTCGTCGACGCCGTACCTGTCGACGAACGCCCGCAGCGCATCGAGCCGGTCCTGCGCGCCCACGCCGACGAACGTCACCTTGGGGTGTGCGGCGGCCAGTCGAGCGACCATCGGTGCATCCCGTTGGCAGAGCGGACACCAGGGCGCCCAGAACCACAATACGGCCGGTCGGCCGACCAGGCTCGCACCGGAAAACGGTCGGCCGTCGAGGGTTTGAGCGGCGAAATCAAGTTGGGTGTTCTCGGCCCGGGTCTGCGAACCGCAGCCGAAGAGCAGTACGGCTATCGCCGCCACAGCCATGAGCAGTACGGCCGATTGGCGACGCCCAGAGGCCTTGTCTCGCGGCATACCGGCGAGTATGCCACCGCAACCTGCGGGGCTAAGGTGCTGCCATGGCACGCGGACGCCTGGAGCACACCGCCGACATCGCTGCGCCGCCCGAAACCGTTGCGGCGTTTCTCGCCGATCTGGTCAACTACGAAGCCCTGCACCCGATGCTGGTGGACGTGCGGCAACTCCCCGGCGGCGCCGACGGCGTCACCCGATACCTGGCTCCGCATCGCATGCGCCTCTACGGAATACCGATTCGGTTCACCTGCCGGGTGGACCTGCGCCAAAGCGCGCCCGGCGAAATCCGCACCCACACCCTGCAGCGGCCCGGCATCGAGATGTGGTCGACCATGACGGTTCGCCCGCATGCCGGCGGCACCAGATTGCACGAACTGGTCGACATCAGCGCGCCAAGGTGGTTGATGAAGACCGTGCTGCGTGACGGCGGCAGCTCCCACGCCGCGATGTGGGACAACCTGCGTCGCTATTTCGAACAGTGAGCGAGGCGGGCATGCTGGAAGCCATGAACCGAAGCCAGATCACCGAGCAGATCATCGCCGCCCGCCTCGCCAAGGGACTGACCTGGCAGGAATTGGCCGACGCAATCGACAAGCCGGTGGTGTGGACCACCTCGGCACTGCTGGGCCAGCATCCCATTCCCGCCGAGTCGGGCAAGGTCCTCGCGAGCCTGCTCGGGCTGGACCCGGAGGTGGTGCCGGTACTGGCCGCGGTACCGGTGCGCGGCGGGCTTACGGGGCCGCCCACCGACCCGACCATCTACCGGCTTTATGAGGCGGTGGGCGTGTACGGCCCGGCGATCAAGGAACTGATTCACGAACAGTTCGGCGACGGCATCATGAGCGCGATCAACTTCAGCATGGACATCGAGCGCAAGCCCCATCCGGGCGGCGACCGAGTGGTGATCACCTTCGACGGTAAATTCCTTCCCTACGAATGGAATTCAGCGGACTGAGCGCCGGTCGATGGCCACCCGTCGAGCCCGCGACACCCACCCGCTGACCGCCGACCTGGTGCTGTCGGGCGGGGGAGTGCGCTTCGTCGGGCTGGTGGGAGCGGTGGTCGCCCTGATGGACGCCGGCTACTCGGTGCAGCGCATCTCCGGGGTGTCCGGCGGCTCGGTGGTGGGCACGATTCTGGCTGCCGCCGCCCAGGGCGACCAGCTGACCGCGGCGCAGGTCAAAGACCTCGCGCTGTCGGTGCCACTGCATACCTGGCGCGACGCGGGGCCGCTCCCGCTGGTCGGGCCGGTGTGGGGGTTCCTGCGCGACAGCGCCCTGTACCGCGGCGACGTCGCCCACGATTGGATCCGCGGTGAGCTGGCGAATCTCGGGGTGCGCACCTGGGGAGATCTGGGCTACCACGCGGAGAACCTGATGCCCGAGCGGCGCTACCGTGCGGTGGTCACCGTGACCGACGTGACGACCGGGCAGCTGGTTCGGCTGCCGTGGGACTACCGGCGGGTGTACGGGCTCGATCCCGACGAGCAGTCCGTCGCCGACGCAGTGCGCGCCTCGATGGCTGTCCCGTTCTTCTACCGGCCGGTCACGCTGACCAGCGCCGCCGGGCTGCGCTCCACCCTGGTCGACGGCGGGGTGCTGTCGAACTTCCCGATCTACACCTTCGATCGGCTCGACGGCCGCGCACCGCTGTGGCCCACGTTCGGGGTCACCGTGGTCCCGGAGGTGTCCGACGGCATCGGTGCCATGGTTCCGGTGCTGCGGCCGCTGCGGCTGTTCGGGCAGTCACTGCTGCTGGAGAACCTGATCAGCACCATGCTGGTCGGCCACGACCAGACCTACCTGAACCAGCCGTGGGTCAGCGTGCGGGCCATCAAGGTCAACTCCACCGATGTCAGCGTGCTGGACTTCGACATCTCCCGAGACCGGTTGGAGAAGCTCTACGAGAACGGCTACGCCGCGGCGAGTGAGTTTCTGTCGAGCTGGGACTGGCCGGCCTACCTGCGGCGTTTTAGGGCATCGCACTACCCAAGCAAGGGTTCAGCTAACAGCGACTGATGCTTCGGGCTCAGCTGCGGTGTTTGCCCAACTCCGCGCTGGGGTCGCCGAGCCGCACCGTGATGTCGGTGTTGCCGGCCGCCTCCAGCTGCTCGCGACCGCGCAACCGGTCCTGGATCTCGCGGGCTGCGCCGTTGATCCGTTCGATCTCGCCGCGGAACACGTCCGGGCGGGTCTCCTTGCTGGCGTAGTGGAAGTAGCTGAGCAGACTGCGCAGCAGCTCCAACTTCTGCTTCTCGCGCTTGGCCAGGTCGTGTGTCGTCATCAACTCGACACGCCGCACCGGGGGCAGGTCACCCCAGTCGAGGACCACCTTGTTCTCGTACCGAGGCTGCTTGCCCCGCCGCCCGAACCAGCCCTTGGGCTCGTCGGGGCTGTCGGCGTAGCTGACCGTCCCGGTGAACCGGGACTCGATGCCCTCACCGAGCTCGGCCCGGTCGATCGCCGAGTCCCACACCGTGCGCCATTCCTGGTTCGGCGCCAGCACCGTCAGTTCTTCGGGCAGCTGCAGCGCGACGACATCGGCATAGCCGTCCGAGGCGGTTTCGTAGCGGGCCACCGTCGGTGGCTGGTCGAACGCGAACCGGATGTCGTAGGCGGCGGTCTTGCCGAAGTTACGGACCACCAGCTCGATGACGTGCCAATCGGCGGCGTGCGGCTCCATGAACATCGCCACGTGGGGGCGGGTCTGTTCGGCGGCCAACCGGCGGTTGCGCTGCAGTTGCCGGTTCAAATAGAACAGCGCCAGCACGGTGATGACGATGGCCAGCCAGGCGGCCCAGGCCAGCCAGGTATCCGCGCCCACGTGCGCGACGTCGTACAAGCGGTCCTCAACTGATCCCATCAGCTATCCCCTCATCCGCCCATCAGCATGCGCCACCGGTCCAGGCTTCCGGCGCTGAATACGTAGTTGGATCGCTTCACCTCGGAAAGTGCCGCGCTCGGGTCGGCCGAATACCAGTGGCCGGGGAACACCGTCGGGTCGCCCGGCAGGGCCGCCAACTGCTGCAGGCTGCGATACATTTCGTCGGAGTCGCCGCCCGGGAAGTCGGTTCGGCCGCAGCCTTCCAGGAACAAGGTGTCGCCGGCAACCAGCCGACCGTCCAGCAGGAAACACTGGCTGCCCGGCGTGTGTCCGGGCGTGTGCAGCAGCTCGATCTCGATGGCGCCGATGCTCACCTTGTCGCCATGCTCGTGCGCGGTCAGATCCGACATCGGAATCTCGGTCACCCGCGAAACCCACTGTGCTTCATGGGTATTCACGTGTACCGGAACGCTGACCCGTTCCAGCAGTTCGGCCAGGCCCTTGAGTTCGAAGCCCATCATCTTGCCGCCGACGTGATCGGGGTGGTGATGGGTGACCAGGACGCCGGACAGGTGCATACCGTCGGCCTCGAGCGTGTCGAGCAGATCGCCGGCGGCGTAAGCCGGGTCGACCACGACGGCGTCGCCGGTCTGCCGGTCGCCGATCAGGTAGGCGAAGTTGCGCATCTGGGCGGCCATCGGGTCGCCGGCCGCGAAATCGCGTCCGGAGAGCAGCTGGCGGAAATACAGCCGGTCGGATTCGGGCACGCCCTCCAGCCTAAGGCAGCGGCGATTGCAAGCGCGGCGGAGCCGGGCGACGCAGGTCGCCGCTATTTGCGGGAGTCGATTGCAAGCGCGGCGGAGCCGGGCGACGCAGGTCGCCGCTATTTGCGGGAGTCGATTGCAAGCGCGGCGGAGCCGGGCGACCACCAAGCCAAACGGGCTCTGGCCAGCGCCTGTCGTCGCGGTTTGGTGACCTCGTGGCCGAGGTTGTAACCTTCTACAGGCTTGCAGCACCGGAAAGGGTCGCTGTAGGCGAAGGCCCCCTTAGCTCAGTCGGCAGAGCGTTTCCATGGTAAGGAAAAGGTCAACGGTTCGATTCCGTTAGGGGGCTCGGTGGACGCCAGTCGGTGCGCCGACTAGCGCCGATCGGGGCGGTGTAGCTCAGCTGGTTAGAGCGCACGACTCATAATCGTGAGGTCGGGAGATCGAGCCTCCCCACCGCTACTGCAAGCAATACGACATGTGAAGAAGGACGACAGACGTGGCCTCCAGTACTGATGTGCGGCCGAAGATCACCTTGGCCTGTGAGGTGTGCAAGCACCGCAACTACATCACCAAGAAGAACCGCCGTAACGACCCCGACCGGCTGGAGCTGAAGAAATTCTGCCCCAACTGCGGCAAGCACGAGTCGCACCGCGAATCTCGCTAAGTAGGCCGAGCCGTGTCGTTGGCAGACCGTCTCGCCGGGGCGCAGTACCGCTATCCCGACTTCTACGAAGTGGACCGGGAGAAGATCCGCGAGTACGCGCGCGCGGTCAAGGCGGCGGATCCGGCTAGTTTCGACCTGCGGGCGGCCGCCGATCTTGGCTATGACGGCCTGGTTGCCCCGCTGACCTATATCTCGGTTTTCGGGCACATGGCGATTTCGGGTTTCTTCGAACACTGCGGTGTCGAGGTCTCGGACGCCCAGATCGTCCAGGTCGACCAGAAGCTGGAATTTCACCAGCCGATCAAAGAGGGCGACCGGCTCTACTGCGACATATCGGTGGAGTCGATCCGCCGTGCGCACGGTACGGACATCATCATGACCAAGCAGGTCGTCACCAATCACGCCGGTGAGATCGTGCAAAAGACGTTTACGACGCTGGCGGGTCGCGCCGGCGATGGAGATAAGGGTTTCACCGATGGCGTTGCGTGAGTTCAGTTCGGTCAAGGTCGGCGATCAGCTGCCCGAGCGGGCCATCCCGCTGTCGCGACAGGACCTGGTCAACTATGCCGGCGTGTCCGGCGACCTGAACCCGATCCACTGGGACGACGAGATCGCCCAGCAGGTGGGTCTGGACACCGCTATCGCTCACGGCATGCTCACCATGGGCCTCGGCGGCGGCTACGTCACGTCGTGGGTGGGGGACCCGGGCGCGGTGACCGAGTACAACGTGCGTTTCACCTCCGTGGTGCCGGTGCCCAACGACGGCAAGGGTGCTGAGATCACCTTCAGCGGCCGGGTGAAATCGGTGGATCCCGAAACGAAGACGGTGACCATTGCGCTCACCGCCACCACCGGTGGCAAGAAGATCTTCGGGCGGGCGGTCGCTTCGGCCAAGCTGGCTTAGGGGAAAGCGCAGCGATGGCGATCAAAACTGACATCAGGGGGATGATCTGGCGGTACCCGGAGTCGTTTGTGGTGGGCCGCGAAAAGATCCGCGAGTTCGCGCGATCGGTCAAGGCTGAGGACCCGGCCTGTTTCGACGAGGCCGAAGCGGCCAAACTGGGCTATGACGCACTGGTGGCGCCGCCGACCTTCGTGGCCATCCTGGCGAAGCTGGTGCAGTCCGACTTTTTCCGCCACGTCGACACCGGCTACACGACCATGCAGATGGTCCAGGTCGATCAGGGCTTCAGGTTCCTCAAGCCGATCAAGGCTGGCGACAAGCTTTACGCCCGGATGGAGATCGCCTCGGTCAACGAGCGTTTCGGCGCTGACATCGTCACGACCCGCAACATCGTGACCAACCAGGACGGCGACACCGTGCTGGAGGCGTTCACCACGATGATGGGCCACGACGGCGACGATTCGGTCAACCTCCGGTGGGATGCCGAATCCGGTCAGGTCGTCCGAACAGCCTGATTAGTAACTGGCCCAGGCGGCGAGGTACACTCGGACTTCGGGGTTTTCCCAGCATTAGCGCGCTTTCCGTGAGGCGAACGGGGGGCGCGCGAATTGTGTGAGCCGGAGACGGCGCACGGGTAAGGCTTCCGAACCCAGAGGTTGGTACGCCAACCGCGAAGGGGCGTAGCTCAACTGGCAGAGCAGCGGTCTCCAAAACCGCAGGTTGCAGGTTCAAGTCCTGTCGCCCCTGCTGACGTGCCATGGTGGACACTGGACACCATGCGCGGTACGGCAATGAGGTAAGCGCGAACAACGAAGGAGCATGCGGTGACCGACGAGCTCGACCGTCCCGACGCCGCAGCCGACGGCGATAGCGATGCCGAATCCGGCAGCAGCAGTCGCACGGCCGTGGTGAGCAGGCAGGTCGGCGACCCGCTGCGGCCCACCGGCAAGCGTTCGCGGCGTCGTGGTGCCGGTGACGGCGCCGACGTGGAGTCCACGGCTACCGAATTGGACGCGGAAGACGCCGCGGATGCCGAGAAGGCCAAGAAGAAGGCGAAGAAGAAGGCCGAAGGGCCTTCCCGCAACCCGTTCGTCTTCGTATTGAACTTCCTCAAGCAGGTCGTCGGCGAACTTCGCAAGGTGATCTGGCCGAACCGCAAGCAGATGGTCACCTACACCGCGGTGGTGCTGGCGTTCCTGGTCTTCATGGTGGCATTGGTCGCCGGGGCAGACTTCGGATTCGCTCGGCTGGTGCTGCTGGTGTTCGGCGAGTGAAGTTATAGGAAGGACTGACAACCGTGACTACCTTCGACGGCGACACGCCCGCGGGCGAGCCGGTCGACGTGGCGGAGGCCGCTGAGGTTCCCGCTGAGGACTCCGCGGTGGAGGCCACCGAGTCCGCCGAGGCTGAGGCCACTGAGGACTCCGAGGACTCCGGCGCCCCCGAGGTTGCCGAGGCGGCCCAGGACGAGCCGGCCGAGGAACTCGACCCCGCGGTGGCGCTGAAAGCCGAGCTGCGCTCCAAGCCGGGCGACTGGTACGTCATCCACTCCTACGCTGGGTACGAGAACAAGGTGAAAGCCAACCTCGAGACCCGCGTGCAGAACCTCGACGTCGGCGACTACATCTTCCAGGTGGAAGTGCCCACCGAAGAGGTCACCGAGATCAAGAACGGCCAGCGCAAGCAGGTCAACCGCAAGGTGCTGCCGGGCTACATCCTGGTTCGGATGGACCTGACCGACGACTCCTGGTCCGCGGTGCGCAACACCCCAGGCGTTACCGGATTCGTCGGCGCCACCTCGCGACCGACCTCACTGCCGCTGGACGACGTGGTCAAGTTCCTGCTGCCGCAGGGTGCGGCCAAGAAGCAGGCGCGTGGCACGGCGGCCGGCGCGGCCGCCGGCGGCGCCGTTGAAGGCGGTCTGGAGCGGCCGGTCATCGAGGTCGACTACGAGGTCGGCGAGTCGGTCACCGTCATGGACGGTCCGTTCGCCACGCTGCCCGCCTCGATCAGCGAGGTCAACGCCGAGCAGCAGAAGCTCAAGGTGCTGGTGTCCATCTTCGGTCGCGAGACACCAGTGGAACTGGCCTTTAACCAGGTCTCCAAGATTTAGTACGTAGGAAAGGAAACACCCTCTCATGGCCCCGAAGAAGAAGGTCGCCGGGCTGATCAAGCTTCAGATCAAGGCTGGCGAGGCCAACCCCGCGCCGCCGGTCGGACCCGCACTTGGTCAGCACGGCGTGAACATCATGGAGTTCTGCAAGGCGTACAACGCCGCGACGGAAGGCCAGCGCGGCAACGTCATCCCCGTGGAGATCACCGTCTACGAGGACCGCAGCTTCACCTTTGCGCTCAAGACCCCGCCCGCGGCACGGATGCTGCTCAAGGCCGCCGGTATCGCCAAGGGCTCGGCCGAACCGCATAAGACCAAGGTCGCCAAGGTGACCTGGGACCAGGTGCGCGAGATCGCCGAGACCAAGAAGGCCGACCTCAACGCCAATGACATCGAGGCCGGCGCCAAGATCATCGCCGGTACCGCCCGCTCCATGGGCATCACCGTCGAGTAGTACCCCCCCACTCGACGAATGTCCTGAGCACGACGAAGCGGGCCGAGGAACGAGGCCCAGCGCAGGAGTGCGAAGGAGTATTCGGAGAGAAACGGAAACGTGGGAGGGCCAGCTTCGGCCCGCCAACCACAACCAACCACCTGAGATTGGATAACCAATGAGCAAGACCAGTAAGGCCTACCGCGCCGCCGCCGAGAAGGTGGACCGCGACAACCTCTACACCCCGTTGCAGGCGGCCAAACTCGCCAAGGAGACGTCCTCGACCAAGCAGGACGCCACCGTCGAGGTCGCCATCCGGCTCGGTGTTGACCCGCGTAAGGCCGACCAGATGGTCCGCGGCACCGTCAACCTGCCGCACGGCACCGGTAAGACCGCCCGCGTGGCGGTGTTCGCGGTGGGTGAGAAGGCGGAGCAGGCCATCGCCGCCGGCGCCGACGTGGTCGGCAGCGACGACCTGATCGAGCGGATACAAGGTGGTTTTCTAGACTTCGACGCCGCGATCGCCACCCCGGACCAGATGGCCAAGGTCGGCCGCATCGCCCGCGTGCTGGGCCCGCGTGGTCTGATGCCCAACCCGAAGACCGGCACCGTCACTCCCGACGTCGCCAAGGCCGTCTCCGACATCAAGGGCGGCAAGATCAACTTCCGTGTCGACAAGCAGGCCAACCTGCACTTCGTCATCGGCAAGGCGTCGTTCGAAGAGGCAAAGCTGGCGGAGAACTACGGCGCGGCCCTCGACGAGGTGCTGCGGCTCAAGCCGTCGTCGTCCAAGGGCCGCTACCTCAAGAAGGTCACCATCTCGACGACCACCGGCCCCGGCATCCCGGTGGACCCGGCCGTCACCCGCAACTTCGCGGCTGAGTAAGACTCCACGAAAAAGCCCCCGCACGCTTCGGCGTGGCGGGGGCTTTTTCGTGTGGCTTCTGGCGCCGGTGGAACCGGCTAGGGCGCTTGCTTGGCGTAGGTCACCAGGCTGACGTCCAGCGACTCATCGGTGAAGTAGTACTCGCAGCCGCGCAGGTACTTCATGTAGCGCTCGTAGACCTCTTCGGACTGGATGGCCACCGCTTCGGCGTGGTGGGCCTCCAGTGCGTCGCCCCAGATCTTGAGCGTCTTGATGTAGTGCGGTCGCAGCGAAAGCGCCTCGGGCACAGTGAAACCGGCCTTCTCGCCGTGCTCCACCATCATGTTGGTGGTGGGCAGCCTGCCGCCCGGGAAGATCTCGGTCAGGATGAACTTGATGAACCGCGCGGTCTCGAACGTCAGCTTCTTGCCGCGCGCGTTGAGCTCATAGGGGTGAAAGCTCACGCTGCTCTGGATCGTCATCCGGCCGTCGGCCGGCATGATGTCGTAGCTGTTCTTGAAGAAGTTGTCGTAGTTCTCGAAACCGAAGTGCTCGAACGCCTCGATCGAGACGATTCGGTCCACGGGCTCGTCGAACTGCTCCCAGCCCTGCAGCAGGACCCGCCGTGACCGGTCCGTGTCGATGTCATCCAGCAGACTCTGCGAGTAGGCGTGCTGATTCTTCGACAGGGTCAGGCCGATGACATTGACGTCGTACTTCTCGACGGCACGCTTCATGGTCGCACCCCAGCCGCAACCGATGTCGAGCAGCGTCATCCCCGGGCGCAGGTCCAGCTTGTCCAGGTTCAGGTCGAGCTTGGCGATTTGGGCTTCTTCCAAGCTGGCGTCCGGCGGCTCGAAGTACGCACAGCTGTACATCCGGGTCGGGTCCTGGAACAGCGCGAAGAAGTCATCGGACAGGTCGTAGTGGGCCTGGATGTTTTCGAATTTCGGGCGCATGTCTGCGGTCCGGGTCGATTTGTCCACCATCTGTGACTGGTTGCCTTCCTGATGAAACCCGCTGTGACCGGCCGTGATAACCGCCTTGTCGTTCCGTGCCGGTCAACTGTTGCAGCTTAGCGGGTCGGGGGTGAATCGGTTGACGTGAAATGTAGCCAAGCCGGAACCCGCGGCAGGCCGATCCCGACTATTTCTGCAGCGTGTACTGGTGGACGCTGGTGTTTCCGTTGCGGAACAGTTCCACGCACCCGTTGAGGTACTTGTCGAAGCGGTCGTAGGCCTCCTGGCCCTGCACCTCGATCGCCCGCTCCTTGTTGGCCGCCAGCATCGCCGCCCAGTCCTGAAGGGTGCGTGCGTAGTGCGGCCCGATCTCGTCGTCCCGGGTCACGGTGAAACCGGCGTCGGCGGCGTACTTGCGGGGCAGCCACGCCGACGGAAGCTGTCCGCCGGGGAAGATCTCCCGCATGATGAACAGGGTGAACTTGGCCAGGTTCATCGTCATCGGGATGCCCTTGGCCTGCGCTTCGTCCTGCCCGCTGATCGCGGTGATGGTGTGCAGCAGCATCCGGCCGTCGTCGGGCAGTGCGTTGTAGGTGATGTCGAAGAAGGCCGGCCAGCGGTCGCGGCCGAAGTGCTCGAACGCGCCGATCGACACGATCCGGTCCACCTTGTCGGTGAACTCCTCCCAGCCCTGCAGTCGCACCTCGACGTTGCGGCTGGTCTCCACCTTGGCCAGCTTGTCGATGGCGTACTGGCGCTGCTCGCCGCTGAGAGTGAGCCCGATGACGTTGACGTCGTACTTCTCCAGGGCACGCTGCATGCAGGCCCCCCAACCGCAGCCGATGTCGAGGAGCGTCATGCCGGGCTCCAGACCCAGCTTGCCCAGCGCCAGGTCGAACTTGGCGATCTGCGCCTCGTCGCAGGTGGTGTCCTTGTCCGGGTAGAACCCGCAGGTGTAGCCCATCGTCGGACCTAGGAACAACTCGTAGAACTCATTAGAGATGTCGTAGATCGACTGCAGTTCCTCGTACTTCGGTTCCAGTTTGGGCATGGCTCAGTTCACTCGCGATCTTCTCAAAATTGGGGGGAGAGTGTGCACAGACTACCGTTGCTCATCTGTTACGAGCACTTCGGTGTGGTCTTGACCACTGAGTGGCCATTGAGCGAGATTATCTCGCGGCGGCAAATGTCGTGGTCAGCTCGCTGATCACCGGGTCCCACAACTCTTCGGGCAGGTCGTGACCCATGCCCTCGAACAGCACCAGCCGGGCGCGATCGATGGCGTCGGCGACCGCCTTGCCTCCTGAGGGCCGCATCAGCTTGTCGGCCAGGCCGTGGATGACCACAGTCGGCGCCGTGATCAAGCGGTCATAGGCAGCCAGGCTGCCGCTGGCCAGGATGGCGCCGAACTGCCGGGCGATGCCCCACGGGTAGTAGCTGCGTTCGTAGGCCTCGATGATGTTGGCCCGAAGTTGTTCTTCCGGTGCCGGGTAGCGCGGACTGCCGATGATCCGGCTGGCCCGCACCGCGTTGTCGATGATGACGTCGCGGGGGGAGTCCGGTGACGGACCGGTCAGCAGCGCCATCAGTGCGCGCGGTGCCGGAGGGGGAAGGAAACGCCGGTTGTTGCTGGAGAAGATGACGGCCAGCGAACGGGTCCGGGGCGCGAACCGTGCGGCGAACACCTGCGCGATCATGCCGCCCATGGATGCGCCGACGACGTGCGCCTGCTCGATCCCCAGGTGATCCAGCAGGGCGGCGGCGTCGTCGGCCATGTCTTCGAGGGTGTAGACGGCCGGGCTGGGCTTACCCAGCCAGAATCGCGCCATCCGGGGAACCAGTGCGCCACGGGCGCGCTCGCGGCCCAGCTTGCTGGACAAGCCGACGTCGCGGTTGTCGTAGCGGATCACCCGCAGGCCGTGGGCGACCAGCTTCTCGCAGAACCCGGTGCGCCACAGCAGTAGCTGAGCGCCCAGGCCCATCACCAGCAGCACCGGCGGGTCCTCGGGGTTTCCCAGGTCTTCGTAGAAGATCTCCAGATCGCCCGAGCGGGCCGTGCCGCTGCGCATCTCCACCACGGTCAGACTCCCGGGTCGTCGTTGTCTTTGTGCTCGCGGCTGACGTCGACCATGAAGTTGGCGAAGTAACCGGTCAGCTGCGGGTCGGACATCATCTGCCAGCGCGGCGCCAGCAGTTTCATGTAGCGCTCGACATAGAGGAACTGTTTGCCGATGAGCACCAGCTCGCGCGGCAGCTTGACGTCGTAGGCATCGGCCAGCGCCCCGAGCTGCTTGCCGATGTCGGCGTAGGACATGTCGCCCAGCGATTTCATCGTCAGCGGGGTGGCGAACGCCTCGAGATCCTTGGCGGCTTGGCCCTCGGGTTTGACGGTGCCCACCGCGCCCATCAACACCACGATCTTGCCGGCCGCGGCGTGGTCCTTCTTGACCAGCAGCGCGTAGACCAGCTCGCGCAGCAGCCACCGGGTGCGGGGGTCGATACGGCCCATGATCCCGAAGTCCAGGAACACCACCCGGCCCTCGTCGTCCACCAGCAGATTGCCGGCGTGCAGGTCGCCGTGGAACAACCCGTGCCGCAGCCCGCCCTCGAAGGTGGAGAACAGCAGCGCCTTGACCAGCTCCACGCCGTCGAAACCGGCCTTGCGGATGGCGGGGGCGTCGTCGATGCGGATGCCCGCCACGCGCTCCATCGTCAGCACCCGCTCGCTGGTGAAGTCCCAGTGCACGTCGGGCACCTTGATGTTCTTGCCGAGCGGGGAGGCGTGCAGGTGCGACACCCAGGTCTGCATCGACTGGCCCTCGATACGGAAGTCCAGCTCCTCGGCGAGGTTGTCGGCGAAGTCGGCGACCACATCGCCGGCCGACAGTCGCCGGCCCAGCTTGGCCAGCTCCACCAGCTGGGCGAAGCGTTTGAGGATCTGCAGGTCGGCCGCGACCCGTCGGCGGATGCCGGGCCGCTGGATCTTGACCACGACCTCCTCGCCGCTGTGCAGGGTGGCGAAGTGCACCTGGGCGATCGAGGCCGACGCGATCGGGGTCTCGTCGAACTTCGCGAACAGCTCCTGCGGTTCGGCGCCCAGTTCCTCGACAAAGAGGGCATGTATCTCGGCCGGGTCGGCGGGCGGCACGGAGTCCAGCAGTCCGCGGAACTCCCGAGACAGCGGTTCGCCGAACGCGCCGGGGCTCGAGGCGATGATCTGCCCGAACTTGACGTAGGTGGGGCCCAAGTCGGCGAACGTCTGCGGCAGCTCGCGGATCACCTTCTGCTGGATCGGCCCGGGCCCGAGCAACCGGGTGAAGACGCGGGCGGCGGCGCGGGTGAGCTGCCAGCCCGTTGCGCCGATGCGGGCCGCCTCAACCGGCAACGGCACCCGGTCCAGCTGGGCCACCTGGCGGGGTGGGGTCGAACTCATTGCTGCAGTCTGCCAAATCACCGGCGGAAGTTCTCCGCCAGCGCACCGCCTTACGCCGTGGCGCCCGGTCGCCAGGGGGGCAGCCAGGCGGTCGGTTCGGCGCCCTCGAACCCGGCGATCAGTTCGTACATGGTGGCGCCGTCGATGCTCTCCCGGATGATGTCGGCGTGCCCGGCATGCCGGGCGAGCTCGTTGATCAGGTGATGGAACACCCAGCGCACCGTCCACGCGTCGACATCGGTGGGAAACCATGGTGCGTCGCGCGGCACCGGCACCGCGGCGTCGAGGTCGGCGGACTCCAACAGGCGCAGCGTCTCGGCGTTCTGCGCCGCGAACGCCTCCAACGCCCCGGCCAGGGTCTCATCCGGACGCAGCACGTACTGGTCCTGATATTCGCGGGCCCTCTGCTCGCCCGGCCGGTTGTCCGCGGGCGGCGCGTCCGGTGCGGCGGCGACCCGGGACATCCAGGTGTGTTGCATCCCGGTGGCATGTTTGACCAGCGCGCCGATCGACAAGGCGCTGGCCGTCGGGGTGGCCCGGGCCTGCTCATCGGTCAGGCCGTACGCCACCGCGAAGTAGGCGCTTTGGTGGTAGGACACGAATTCGCGCAGCGCGTGGCGTTCGTCGGCCACCGGCGGGGCAAGTCCGGGCATGGTCAGTCCTTTCGATCGGGTCGGTGCGCGTACAGATCTCGCAGGCAGGCGATTTCGGCGCCGTGATGGATGGCTTCCCGGTGGATGTGCAAGACCAGCTCGGCCATGGTGCGCTCGGCCCACGGTCCCTCCGCCGGGCCGACGGGCCGGGCCAACACGGACTCATCGAGGCCATGCACCCCGGCAATCCAGCCTGCGTAGGCGTCATCGAGTTGGCGCAGCGCGGTGGCGGCGTCGAGGGCGTACGGCCAGCTCTGGTAATCGGCCGGCGGCCCACCGAAGTGGTGGTGGTTGCGCATGGCGAACACCCCGACGATCAGGTGCGCCATCCGCCAGGCGATGGTGGTGAACGGCGCCGGCTCGGGCGCCGGGAAGGCAAAGTCGATGCCGTCGCGGCGTACGGACCAGCAGCCGGCCACCGGCTCCCACAAGTACTCCTCGTCGGTGAGGCCGTCCAGCCGCGGGCGCAGCAGGTTCTTCCAGTGCCAGTCGAGCTGGTCGGCCAGCAACTCGCTCCAGGCGGGCATGACCCGAGCCTGCCAGTCGGGTACGACATTTAGCCACGCACACCGATTGCGGTCGGTCACCGAAAGGCTCCGCTCGGCGGGCGCGCATCCGTAGGTTTGTGTCATGCGGATCCTCGACGTCGAATCGACCGAGAAGTTCGTGGGGCCGGCCGACGCGCCCGTGCAGCTGGTCCGGGTCGACTACCGCGATGCCGACGTGGCGACCCCGCTGCGGATCGACGGCGAGGGGCTGGCCGGGGAGGCCCTAGCCGAGCCCGGAAACGGTGTCGTCGAGGTGCCGGTGATCGTCGACAATCCGGTGCCGGGTCAACAGCGGGCCGCCCAGGTCAACGGCAGCCGTTTCACGTTCACCGTCGCCGAACCCGGCTGGACCATGTTCATGATCGGTCACTTCCACTACGACCCGGTGTGGTGGAACACCCAGGCCCACTACACCAGCGTGTGGACCGAGAGCCCGCTCGGCGCGTGCCGGCAGACCAACGGCTTCGATCTGGTGCGCGGGCACCTGGACTGGGCCCGGGACAACCCCGAGTACAAGTTCGTCCTGGCCGAAGTCGACTACCTCAAGCCGTATTGGGACACCCACCCGCAGGACCGGGCCGAGCTCCGCCGGCTGATCGCCCAAGGCCGGGTCGAGGTGATGGGCGGCACCTACAACGAGCCGTCGACCAACCTCACCGACGCCGAGACCACGATCCGCAACCTGGTGGCCGGGATCGGCTTTCAGCGCGACATCATGGGCGCCGCACCGGCCACGGCCTGGCAGCTCGACGTGTTCGGGCATGACCCGCAGTTCCCCGGGCTGGTCGCCGACGCCGGACTGTCCTCCAGCGCCTGGGCGCGCGGGCCGTTTCATCAGTGGGGGCCGATGGCCGATCGGGGCGATCCGCGCCGCATGCAGTTCGCATCCGAGTTCGAATGGATCGCGCCGTCCGGGCGCGGCCTGCTGACCCACTACATGCCCGCGCACTACGCGGCCGGCTGGTGGATGGACGCGAATACGACCCTGGCCGCCGCCGAGGACGACGTCTACCGGTTGTTCACCGAGATGAAGAAGGTCGCCGCCACCCGCAACGTGCTGCTGCCGGTGGGCACCGACTTCACCCCGCCGAACCGCTGGATCACCAAGATCCACCGGGACTGGAACGCCCGCTACACCTGGCCGAAGTTCGTCTGCGCCGTGCCGAGCGAGTTCTTCGCCGCGGTGCGCGCCGAACTGGACCAACGCGGGGTGTCCCCGTCTCCGCAGACCCGGGACATGAACCCGATCTACACCGGCTGCCACGTCTCCTATATCGACACCAAGCAGGCCAACCGGGCCGCCGAGCGGGCGGTCCTGGGCGCCGAGCGCTTTGCGGTGTTCGCCGCGGCGCTGACCGGGGTGGACTACCCGGAGGCGGCACTGGCCAAGGCCTGGGCGCAACTGTCCTACGGCGCCCACCACGACGCCATCACCGGCTCGGAAGCCGACCAGGTCTACCTGGACCTGCTGACCGGCTGGCGCGATGCTTGGCAACTGGGCGCCGACGCCCGCGACAGCGCACTGACCGTGCTGTCGGGTCTGGTCGATACCGGCCAAGGCGACAGTGCAGTGGTGTGGAATCCGATGGCCCGCGACCGCACCGACATCGTCACCGTGCACCTGCAGACACCGCTGTCGGCCGGGGCCCGCGTGGTTGCTCCCGACGGCACCGAATGTCCGACCCACGTCGAACACGGCGGCAGCACCGTCAGCTGGCTGGCCCGCGACGTGCCGTCGCTGGGCTGGCAGGCCTACCGGCTCACGCCCACCACCGACGCCGACGGCTGGCAACCGGTGATAGGCACCCGCATCAGCAACGACCACCATCAGCTGACCGCGGACCGGGATCGCGGCGGCGGTATCACCTCGTGGCGCCACCACGGCCGCGAAATGATCATCGAGGGGGGCCTCGGCAACCAGCTCGCCGTCTACGACGAATACCCCAAACACCCGCAGTCCGGTGAGGGCCCATGGCACCTGGTGCCCAGCGGCAACCTGTTCACCTCCGCGGTCGCGCGCGAGGTGACGGTGCAGGCCTTCCGCGGGCCGCTGGGGGAGCGGCTGGTGGTGTCCGGGCGGATCCGCAACGTGCTGGCCTACACCCAGACCCTGACGCTGTGGCAGGGCGTGGATCGGGTGGACTGCTCCACCACCATCGATGAGTTCACCGGCGCCGACCACCTGTTGCGGCTGCGCTGGCCGTGCCCGGTGCCCGGCGCCCTGCCGGTCGCTGAGGTGGCCGACGCCGTCATCGGCCGCGGCTTCGGGCTGCTGCACGAGCCCAGCGGGCGCTCGGTGGACACCGCGCAACACCCGCGGACCCTCGACACCCCCGCCAACCGCTGGTTCGGCCTGTCGGCAACCGCGCGGATCAGCGTCGGCGACGGCAGCCGGGCGGTCGCGGTAGCCGAAGTAGTCACCGCTGGCTCGCGGACGCGGGAGCTGATGGTCGCGCTGGTGCGTGCCGGGGTCACCGCCACCTGTTCGGCGGCCGACGGACCGCGCTACGGCAACCTCGACGTCGACTCCAACCTGCCCGACACCCGTATCGCGCTGGGTGGGCCGGACCGCAACGCCTTCACCCGAGCCGTACTGGACGTCGCCGATCCGGCCTACACCGCCGAGCTGCACCGCCAGCTCGATCGGCGCGGCCGGGCCCGGGTGTGGGTGCCGGCCGAAAAGCCCCTGCCCGAGGTCTGGGTGCCCGGGGCGGACCTCACCGGCCCGCGTGCCCTGCCGGTGCTGGTGATCGCCGGCCGCGACGACGAAGCCTTGATGGCCGAGATCGCCCGGGTGGCCGACGACCTGGCCGACGCCGAGATCGTGGTGGAGCAGGAAGTCCGCGCCGAGATGGAGCCCTTCGAGGCGCGTACCGTCGCCCTGATCAACCGCGGCGCGCCCAGTTTCGCGGTGGACTCCGCGGGCACGTTGCATACCGCCCTGCTGCGATCCTGCACCAGCTGGCCGTCGGCGGCCTGGGAAGACGACCCGCGCCGCACCGCGCCCGACGGCAGCGCCTTTCAACTGCAGCACTGGACGCACACCTTCGACTACGCGCTGGTGGCCGGTGACGGCGACTGGCGGCAGGTGGCGATGCCCGAGCGCAGTGCCGAATTCGCCGACCCGCTGCAGGCCGTGGCGGTGACCGGGGGCGAAGGTCGGCTCCCGGCCAGCGGCTCGCTGCTGCGCATCGACCCCGCCGAGGGGGTCGGTCTCGGGGCGCTCAAGGCGGCCGGCAACCCGATGGCGCGTGGCAGCGTGCAGCCCGTCGACCCGAACACCGTCACGCTGCGTTTGGTCGAGACCCGCGGCGGCGACGCCGCTGTCACACTGCGCAGCGACCTGGGCCCGGTGACCGTGCTGGGCCGGGCCGACCTACTGGAGCAGCCGCGTGAGCACCCCGCGCCGGACCGGCTGCACGGCTACGAGATCGCCACCGTCACCGCCCGCCTCGATGTCGAAAACGTGGGAGCCGCTGGATCTTTGGGGACCGAATCCGAGGCAGCCCAACCGCTCTACGCCCGCTATTGGCTGCACAACCGCGGGCCGGCACCGCTGGGCGGCCTGCCGGTGACCCCGGCGCTGCACCCGCACCGAGTCGACGCGGATGCGGGCGCACCGCTGAACCTGGAGCTGACCGTGGCCAGTGACTGCGTCGACGCGGCCCTGTCCGGCGCGGTGACGTGGCAGTGTCCGGCCGGCTGGGCGGTGACGCCGGCCGAACAACCGGTGCGATTGGCGGCCGGGGACCACGTGCGCATCCCGGTGCGGGTGACGGTTCCCGCCGACGCTGATCCGGGGCTCTATCCGCTGCGCGCTCGACTCGACCTCTCCGGTGACGTGCCGCGGGCTTGGCGCCAGCCGGTCGAAGACGTGGCGGTGGTGCGCGTCGGCGATCCGGGCTCCGACCGGCTGCTGTATGTGGGCGACCCGTCCGCCATTGAAGTCACCGCGGGACGCTCCGCCCGGCTGACCGTCCTGGTGGGCACCGACGCGCACGCCGACCTGGCGGTCGAGGCGCACCTGGTCAGCCCCTGGGGCACCTGGGAGTGGGCGGGGCCGCCGGCGCGGGGTGCGGTGGTGCCGGCTGGTGGCCAGGTGGAGCTGAGCTTCGAGGTCGCCCCGCCGGTGTGGGCGACACCAGGAACCTGGTGGGCGCTGGTCCGGGTGGGCGGAGCGGGTGCGCTGGCCTACTCTTCCGCGGTGCCACTGGCGGTGCTGGCACCCGTCACGGTGGGTGTCGACTGATGGCCGCGATCCTCGCGCTGGATGTCGGTGGCACCAAGATCGCCGCCGGCCTCGTCGAACCCGACGGATCCCTGACTTACGCCGCCACCCTGCCCACCCGGGCGGATCAGGGCACCGAGGTGGTGTGGGCGGTGGTGGCCGAGCTGATTGAGAACGCCCTGGAACGGGCCGGTGGGCGGGTGGCCGCCGTGGGCATCGGCTCGGCCGGACCCATCGACGTCAACGCCGGAACGGTCAGCCCGGTCAACATCGCGGGCTGGCGCGGGTTCGCGCTGCGTGACCGGGTGGCCGCCGCGGTGCCCGGGGTTCCGGTCCGATTGGGCGGCGACGGCGTCTGCATGGCGCTCGGCGAATACCGGCACGGCGCCGGGCGCGGCACCCGATCCATGCTGGGCATGGTGGTCTCCACCGGCGTGGGCGGTGGTCTGGTGGTCGACGGTGCGCCGTTGCACGGCCGTACCGGCAACGCGGGCCACGTCGGGCACGTCATCGTCGATCCCGACGGGGAGCGGTGCCGCTGCGGTGGCCGCGGCTGCGTGGAAACCATCGCCTCGGGCCCGGCGATGGTGCGCTGGGCGCTGGCCAACGGTTGGACGCCCGAAGCATCGTCAGCAGACGCAAAAGCGCTCGCCGCAGCCGCCGAGGCCGGTGACCCGGTGGCGCTACGGGCTTTTCGGCGCGGCACCGACGCGCTGGCGGTGATGATCACCTCGGTGGCGGCGGTGTGCGACCTGGATCTGGTGGTGATCGGAGGGGGAGTCGCCCGCTCCGGTGCCTTGTTGTTCGACCCGCTGCGGGCCGCGCTGGCGCAGCGTGCCGGGTTGGACTTCCTGGTCGGCCTCCAGGTGGTGCCCGCCGAACTCGGCGGCGACGCCGGGTTGGTGGGGGCGGCCGTGCTGGCCACCCTGGGCTGACTCGGGCTTAGGGGGCTTGGGTTGTCGCGTGGCTGGGGAGAGAGCAGATCGCGTCCAGGCCGAAGACCCTGTTCAGTCGGCCGAAGGCCAGCCAGGCACCCAGGGACATCGTCAGTTCCACGGCCTCACGCTGGTCGTAGTGGCCCTGGAAGCGGGTCCAGAACTCGTCGTCCAGGCCGTGATGGTCCAGGACGTAGCGTTCGGCGTACTCCGCGGCCAGACGTGCCCTGTCGTCCAGGCGGTCTGTGGTGCGCCACTGTTCGACTGCCTCGGCGAACTCTTCTTCCACTTTGAGGCCGTCGCGTTCTGTCCTCCAGTCCTGGCAGAACAGGCAGCCGTTCAACTGGGCTATGCGCAGTCGGGCGGCCTCGAACTCGCGCAGGCCCAGCGTCGAGTGGGCGTAGACAGCCAGGGAGAAGTTCGCCGCCGCCGGGCCGATCCCGGGGACCAAGGAGCCCCAGACGTACTCGATGGCGTCCTGGCCCTCGGGGATGTCGATGTTCATTTCGTGCCTCCAAAGGTTCGGCCGGGGATCCAGCGCAGCGGGACGTCGAGGGCGTCGTACAGCCCGGGGTCGGCGGCAACCAGCCAGTCGAGGGCGCCGACGATGCGACCCACCGCGGTGGCGTTGCCGCCTTCGGAGCGGTTGCCGTTCTCGGTGGCCTCGACGGTCACCTCTATCCGGGGGCGGCCTTCGATGATGACGCGGTGCGCGCCGTCGTCGCCGTCCGGCGGCTGCGGCCAATCGGGCGCGCAGGCTGGGTCAATGCGGGTGACGTGTTCGATCACGATGCGGGCCTCGCCGTCGACGATGCCCTGGACCTCGAACCGCACGGCGCCCTGGGTGCCCGCCTCGAAGTCGCCCATCGCGGCGGTCGTGACGGTGGCGTCGAGGGCGCGGCGTTCAACGTGCTCGCGTACCTCGTCCAGCTTGATGCCCAGCGCGCGGGCCATCAGCCGGATCTGCCCGCCCCACACCATGGACGGGACGGTCGCCATCAGCATCGGCGGCTCGTAGTCGAGCGGGTGCCCCATACCGACGAGGTGGCGGACGGAGTCCGGCTGGTCGTAGGTCGTGTAGTCGAAGATCTCCTGGCAGCGGATCCCGTCGACGCGGGCGGCGAGCCCGCTGACGAGCAGCGGCAGAATGTCGTTGCCCCAGCCGGGGTCGATGCCGGACACGAACAGCGATCCGCCGCCGTCGGCGATGGCCTTCTCGACGGGTTCGCGTACTTCGGGCGGCGCGTTTCGGTGGTCGTACAGGGCGTAGAGGGACGGTGTGACGACGGCGGCACCGGCGCGGATCGCGCGGCAGATGTCGGCGAGGGCGTCGTCGGGGCGGATGTCGCCGGAGGCGGCGTAGACGACGGCGCGCGGGCCCGCTGCGAGAGCGGCTTCGATGTCGTCGGTGGCGGCGACGCCGACCGTGCGCCCGAGCCCGCCGAGGTCGCCCGCGTCGCGGCCCACCTTGGCCGGATCGTGGACGATGACGTGGGCGAGTTCGAGTGCGGGGTGGGCGTCGACGGCGCGGATGGCCAGCCGTCCGACGTTCCCGGTGCCCCAGACGAGGGTGGGGATAGTGTCGCTCATCACAGGAGCCTAGCAAGCGATTGGTTGGTCACGTCGAGCCCCGAGTCAACGCGAAAGGTGGATGCGGCCCCAGTCGAACAGCTGGCCCAGCACAGGGGCCAATGTCTTCCCGTACTCAGAGATCGAATAGTGCACACAGGGCGGCACGGTGCCGGCGTCGTGGCGTTCGATGATCCCGTCGGCGACGAGCTCGTGCAGATGGCGGATGAGCATTCGTTCGGTGATGCCCGGGATGCTGCGACGTAGCTCCGCGGTGCGCAGGGGCCCGTCGGCCAGCCGCCACAGGATGGTGCCCTTCCAACGGCCGTTGATGACCGACAGTGCGGCGTCGATCGGGCAGTCACTGACGATTGTCTTCGATGCCGCCACCAGCGCTCCTTATGCTGACTAATTTGTCAGTACCTTGTTTTTTGTCAGCATAGATATCACAGTCGATTGTTGTGAAGGAGATTCTGGAGACACTTGCGCTGCTGGTGGTCGGGACCTTGGTGGGTTCGGAGTTCGCGGTGGCGGCGTTCTTGCGCCCGATCCTTGGGCGCCTGCCCGATGACGCCTTCTGGGCCGCCCGCGGTGACGGCGCGGGGTTGCTGGGGAAGGTGATGCCGTTCTGGTACCTGGCCTCATTCGCGCTGTTGGTGGGGGTCGCCGTCGTCGCGGGCTCGCAGCGCTGGCTCATCGGTGCCGGCGCAGGCCTGATGGTGGCGGTCGTGCTGCTGTCAGTGCTGGTGCTGGTGCCGATCAACAACAAGATCGCGGCGTGGCGCACCGCCGACGAGGTGTCCCGAGGGCTGGCCGCGCGCTGGGATCGGTTGCACTGGTTGCGGGTGGCGATGCTGGCGGTGATCTTCGTGTTGCTCGCGATCGGCGTCGTGAATGCCTAGCGGCAGCCGGGCCGGTGGACGCCGTTTTGGCTGATCGGCCCTCGTCACGCTATGGTGTGTGGCGATCCACCACAGACCGTCGGTCACCGAGCAATCGGTTGAAGGTCCGGGAACATCCCGGCGGCCCACGCAGGAGGACGAGGCACCGGCACCGCCGGCACACAGTGTGACGCCCCGACCGCATCCTGCGTCGGGGCGTTCGTTATTTCCCGGGTGGAGCAAAACTTGAGACAACAACAGCGACACCGAGGAGGTATGCATGGCGCGGGCTGACAAGACCGCCGCCGTCGCGGAGATCGTCGAGCAGTTCAACGGCTCGACCGCCACCGTGATCACCGAGTACCGCGGTCTGACGGTTGCGAACCTGGCGGAGCTGCGGCGTTCGCTCAGCGGTGCGGCAACCTACGCGGTGGCGAAGAACACCCTGGTCAAACTGGCCGCGGCCGAGGCCGGAGTCGAAGGGCTCGACGAGCTGTTCGCGGGCCCGACGGCCATCGCGTTCGTTCAGGGCGAGCCGGTTGACGCCGCCAAGGCGATCAAGAAGTTCGCCAAGGACCACAAGGCGCTGGTCATCAAGGGCGGCTACATGGACGGTCGCGCGCTGACCGTCGCCGAGGTGGAGCGCATCGCCGACCTGGAGTCGCGCGAGGTGCTGCTGGCCAAGATGGCTGGCGCCATGAAGGCCAACCTGTCCAAGGCCGCCGGTCTGTTCGCCGCCCCGGCGTCGCAGATGGCCCGCCTGGCAGCCGCACTGCAGGAGAAGAAGCCCGCCTCGGAAGCCGCCCCTGCAGCACCTGCTGTCGAGGCTCCCGCGGAGGCCGAGGCCCCGGCCGAGACCGAGGCTCCGGCGGAGACCGCCGAGGCTCCGGCCGACGCCGCCGAATAACTAGGCACAACCCCAACCCAACTTCCCTAACCGGAATCAGAAAGGACCGAAATCATGGCCAAAATTTCCACCGAAGAGCTGCTCGACGTCTTCAAAGAGATGACCCTGCTGGAGCTGTCGGAGTTCGTGAAGCAGTTCGAGGAGACCTTCGACGTCACCGCTGCGGCTCCGGTCGCCGTGGCCGCCGTCGCGGGCGCTGCCCCCGCCGCTGAGGCTGGCGAGGAGCAGAGCGAGTTCGACGTCATCCTGGAGTCGGCTGGCGAGAAGAAGATCGGCGTCATCAAGGTTGTCCGCGAGGTCGTGTCCGGCCTGGGTCTGAAGGAAGCCAAGGACCTGGTCGACAGCGCTCCCAAGCCGCTGCTGGAGAAGGTCGCCAAGGAGGCTGCCGAGGACGCCAAGGCCAAGCTCGAGGCGGCCGGCGCCACCGTCACCGTCAAGTAGCTTCGACTACGGCACTGAACAGGGGAAGCCCCCGGAACCCGCGAGGTTCCGGGGGCTTCTGCTATTCGGCGCTGTTCAGCCCGGCCCGGGCGCCCGCCGCGGCGAGCGACTGTGCCGCCCGCTCGGGGGTGTCGCCCAGGGCGACCAGCAGGCTGAGCGTCATCGGGCTCAGCACCTGTATCGCCGCGGCCAGCCCGTCGTTCACGTCGCCGAAGAATCCGGCCAGCTCCAACATCATGAAGCCGTGCATCACCGTCCAGAACTGCGCGGCGGCCGCCACCACGGCGGTATCGTCTTGCGCCACCGTGAGCCGGCCCGCCTGTATCGATCGGTGGACGCCCCGGACCAGGTGCGCGAAGCTGGGCACCTCGACATCGATCTGGGCGGTGCCGAGCGTGAGCATGTTGTGAGCCGGCGCGTTGATGCCGTGCGCGCTGGTGCTGCCGAACATCAGCCGGTAGAGGTGTGGCCGTTCGATCGCGAAATTGCGGTACACGATCCCGGTGGCCAGCAGGTCGGCGACCGGATCGTCGGTGGCGGGGATCGTCAGCGCCACATCGAACTGGCGGAGACCCTCCTCGGCGATCGCGGCGATCAGCTGCGGCATTCCGCCGAAGTGGGTGTAGACCGCCATCGTTGAAGTCCCAGCGGTGCTGGCAACTCTGCGGGTCTGCAGCGCGTCGGGTCCGTGCTCGTCGAGCAGCCCGAGGGCCGCGGTAAGCAGATCCCCGCGTACGGTCCGCTCGGGCTGCGAAGTCACGGTTGCCATCGTTTCACAGTCCGCGTACGGTACCCATAACGTTGAAATAACAATGTTATAGGAGTTGGTATGACTACCAGCCAGGAAACACCCGCCGCGAATCCCTATCTGGAGGGCGTCATGGGGCCGGTGCAGACCGAGCTGACCGCCACCGACCTCCGCGTCACGGGCGAGATCCCGGACTATCTCGACGGCCGCTACCTGCGCAATGGTCCGAACCCGGTGGCCGAAGTCGATCCGGCCGCCTACCACTGGTTCACCGGCGATCCCATGGTGCACGGCGTGGCGCTCCGCGACGGCCAGGCCCGCTGGTACCGCAACCGCTGGGTGCGCACGCCGGCGGTCTGTGCTGCGCTGGGCGAACCGCGGCCGGTCCGGTTGAACGTGCGGGCCGGGATGCAGTCCGTCGGCCCCAACACCAACGTGCTCGGCCATGCCGGCAAGACGCTGGCGCTGGTGGAAGGCGGCGTCGCCAACTACGAGCTCACCGAGGAACTCGACACGGTGGGCACCTGCGACTTCGACGGCACCCTGGCCGGGGGTTACACGGCGCACCCGCACCGTGACCCGGTCACCGGTGAGTTGCACGCCGTGTCCTATTCGTTTGCGCGGGGCAAGACCGTGCAGTACTCGGTGATCGACACCGCCGGGCGGGCGCGGCGCACCGTCGATATCGAGGTGACCGGGTCGCCGATGATGCACGACTTCTCGCTCACCGAGAAATACGTCGTGGTCTACGACCTGCCGGTCACGTTCGACTCGGCGCAGGTGCTGCCGGTAAGCATGCCGCGCTGGCTCAAGGCGCCTGCGCGGATGATGCTGAGCAGCCTGGTCGGCAGGGTGCGGATGCCCAGTCCGATCACCGCGATGGTCAATCGCGACAGCCGGCCGCCGGGCGGGCTGCCGTACTCATGGAATGCCGACTACCCGGCGCGCATCGGGGTGATGCCGCGTGAAGGTGGCGCCCAGGGATGGGTCCGGGCGGGGGAAGCGCAGGTGCGGTGGTTCGACGTCGAACCCTGCTATGTCTTTCACCCGCTCAACGCCTACACCGAGGTCTCGCCGACCGGGCAGGAACTGCTGGTGCTCGACGTGGTGCGCTACGCGAAGGTCTTCGACGTCGACCGGCGCGGCCCCGGTGACGCCCCGCCCACCCTGGACCGCTGGACGATCAACCTCGACACCGGCGCGGTACACACCGAGGCGCGCGACGATCGGCCGCAGGAATTCCCCCGGATCAACGACTCTCTGCTGGGGTCCAAGCACCGCTTCGGGTACGCCGTCGGGATCAACGGCGGGTTCATCGGGGATGTCCAGGCGGAGATGTCGACCACGCTCTACAAGCACGATTACCTGACCGGCTCGAGTATCACCGCCCCGATCGACCCGCAGCTGGTGCTCGGCGAGATGTCGTTCGTGCCGAGACCTGGCGGTCGCGACGAGGACGATGGCATCCTGATGGGAATGGGTCACCACAGAGGTGATGAGGAGGGGCAACTGGTGATCCTCGACGCCGCGACCTGTGAGTCGCTGGCCACGGTGCACCTGCCGCAACGGGTTCCGATGGGCTTCCATGGCAATTGGACACCCACCGACTGAGGCGGACCGCCGATAAGGGTCGCACCTGTGCGCTACAGTGGCCCAAGCCACAAGCCAGTCGTGGCACGAACAGACGTTGCGGAAGGACCTCACTAATGGGCGTCGCCATCGAGGTACAGGGGCTTACCAAGTCCTTCGGATCGGCCCGGATCTGGGAAGACGTCTCCATGACGATTCCCGAGGGAGAGGTCAGCGTTCTGCTCGGGCCCTCCGGTACCGGCAAGTCCGTGTTCTTGAAGTCGCTGATCGGCCTCTTGCGCCCCGAGCGCGGTTCGATCGTCATCGACGGCACCGACATCCTGCAGTGCTCGGCCAAGGAGCTCTACGAGATCCGCACGCTGTTCGGCGTGCTGTTCCAGGACGGCGCGCTGTTCGGGTCGATGAACATCTACGACAACACCGCCTTCCCGCTGCGTGAGCACACCAAGAAGTCCGAGAAGGAAATCCGTGACATCGTCATGGAGAAGCTCGAGATGGTCGGTATGCCCAACGACGGCTACAAGTTCCCGGGCGAGATCTCCGGCGGTATGCGCAAGCGTGCCGGCCTGGCCCGCGCCCTGGTGCTCGACCCGCAGATCATCCTCTGTGACGAGCCGGACTCCGGTCTGGACCCGGTCCGTACGGCGTACCTGAGCCAGCTGTTGATCGACATCAACGCCCAGATCGACGCCACCATCCTCATCGTTACGCACAACATCAACATCGCGCGCACCGTGCCGGACAACATGGGCATGCTGTTCCGCAAGGAGCTGGTGATGTTCGGGCCGCGCGAGGTGTTGCTGACCTCCGACGAGCCGGTGGTGCGCCAGTTCCTCAACGGCCGGCGTATCGGCCCGATCGGTATGTCCGAGGAGAAGGACCAGGCGACCGCGGCAGCCGAGGAGGCCATGCTGGCCGCCGGCCAGAGCGACGGCGGCGTCGAAGAGATCGAGGGCGTGCCGCCCCAGCTCAGCGCGACCCCCGGCCTGCCGGAGCGCAAGGGCGTGGCACGACGCAAGGCGCGGGTGCGCGAGATCCTGCACACCCTGCCGCCGAACGCCCAGGCCGCCATCCGGGACGAGCTGGAGGGCACTCACAAGTACGCCGTCCACGAGTTCCCGGCAGACGAAGAGGCCCCCACCGCGTCAATCCCGACCCCGCCTGGCTGAGACTTTGCCGTCCCTGCCGGTCCTGCGCCGTGTCAGCTCTTGACGGACGGACCTAAACGGTCCAATCTGGTCACCAGCACACGTGCGGAGAGCCCGGCGGAGATCAGCCAGCACCGATAGGGCCCCGGGATATCGCAGTTGAGGATTGCGTCAGCCTGCGCTATTGTTGGACGTTGCGCTGGCTTCCTCCTGCCCATCCCTTACCCGCACCCGAACACCGCAGTACCAGCCTGAGTCACGTTCATTGGCTCGCTTTGGCTTGTCACCTCGTGGTTTGGCTGTGCGTGAGACCGGACAGAACGTTCGCCAGCCGAACCAACGGTCGAATATTCGCAGCGAACGGGGCCCGGTGAGAGCCGGAATCCGCTGGCCGCATTAGGTGCTGGAAGGATGCATCTTGGCAGTCTCCCGCCAGAGCAAAAAGAACGCTTCAGGTACTACCACCCAGAATTCTCCCAATAGTTCTGTGCCCGGAGCCCCGAACCGGGTCTCCTTCGCCAAGCTGCGTGAACCTCTCGAGGTTCCGGGTCTGCTCGATGTACAGACCGACTCGTTCCAGTGGCTGATCGGGGCGTCGGAGTGGCGCGAGAAGATGACCGCGCAGACCGGTTCTGCGCCCAAGGGTGGCCTCGAAGAGGTTCTCGAAGAGCTGTCTCCGATTGAGGACTTCTCCGGCTCGATGTCGCTGTCGTTCTCCGACCCGCGGTTCGACGAGGTCAAGGCCCCGGTCGAGGAGTGCCGCGACAAGGACATGACCTACGCGGCCCCGCTGTTCGTCACCGCGGAGTTCATCAACAACAACACCGGCGAGATCAAGAGCCAGACGGTGTTCATGGGTGATTTCCCGATGATGACCGAGAAGGGCACCTTCATCATCAACGGCACCGAGCGGGTGGTGGTCTCCCAGCTGGTGCGTTCGCCTGGTGTGTACTTCGACGCCAACATCGACAAGTCCACCGAGAAGACGCTGCACTCGGTGAAGGTGATCCCGGGCCGTGGCGCCTGGCTGGAGTTCGACGTCGACAAGCGCGACCTGGTCGGCGTTCGTATCGACCGCAAGCGCCGCCAGCCGGTCACCATCCTGCTCAAGGCGCTGGGTTGGACCTCCGAGCAGATTCGGGAGCGCTTCGGCTTCTCCGAGATCATGATGTCGACGCTGGAGAAGGACAACGCCGCCAGCCCCGACGAGGCGCTGCTGGACATCTACCGCAAGCTGCGTCCGGGCGAGCCCCCCACCAAGGAATCCGCGCAGACTTTGCTGGAGAACCTGTTCTTCAAGGAGAAGCGCTACGACCTGGCGCGGGTGGGTCGCTACAAGATCAACAAGAAGCTGGGCCTGACCGCCAACCCGGGCGAGTCGCAGCCGACCACGCTGACCGAAGAGGACATCGTGGCCACCATCGAGTACCTGGTGCGTCTGCACCAGGCCGCTCAGGATGGCGTATCGGCCACCATGACCGTGCCGGGCGGCGTCGAGGTTCCCGTCGAGGTCGACGACATCGACCACTTCGGCAACCGGCGTCTGCGCACCGTGGGTGAGCTGATCCAGAACCAGATCCGGGTTGGTCTGTCCCGGATGGAGCGCGTGGTCCGCGAGCGGATGACCACTCAGGACGTCGAGGCCATCACGCCGCAGACCCTGATCAACATCCGCCCGGTGGTCGCCGCGATCAAGGAGTTCTTCGGCACCAGCCAGCTCTCCCAGTTCATGGACCAGAACAACCCGCTGTCGGGTCTGACCCACAAGCGCCGTCTGTCGGCGCTGGGACCGGGTGGTCTGTCGCGTGAGCGGGCCGGCCTGGAAGTTCGTGACGTGCACCCGTCCCACTACGGCCGGATGTGTCCGATCGAGACCCCGGAAGGCCCCAACATCGGTCTGATCGGATCGCTGTCGGTGTACGCACGGGTCAACCCGTTCGGCTTCATCGAGACCCCGTACCGCAAGGTCAACGACGGTGTGGTCAGCGACGACATCGAGTACCTGACCGCCGACGAGGAGGACCGCCACGTTGTGGCGCAGGCCAACTCGCCGCTGGAGGACGACGGCCGCTTCACCGAGGACCGCGTTCTGGTCCGTCGTAAGGGCGGCGAAGTCGAGTACGTGTCGTCGTCCGAGGTCGACTACATGGACGTCTCGCCGCGCCAGATGGTGTCGGTGGCCACGGCCATGATTCCGTTCCTCGAGCACGACGACGCCAACCGTGCCCTGATGGGTGCCAACATGCAGCGTCAGGCGGTTCCGCTGGTGCGCAGCGAGGCACCGCTGGTGGGTACCGGCATGGAGCTGCGTGCCGCGATCGACGCCGGCGATGTGATCGTCGCCGACAAGACCGGTGTCATCGAGGAGGTGTCCGCCGACTACGTCACGGTGATGGCCGATGACGGCACCCGGCAGACCTACCGGATGCGCAAGTTCAACCGGTCCAACCACGGCACCTGCGCCAACCAGCGTCCGATCGTCGACGCCGGCCAGCGTGTCGAGGCCGGCCAGGTGATTGCGGACGGTCCGTGTACCGACAACGGCGAGATGGCCCTGGGCAAGAACCTGCTCGTGGCGATCATGCCGTGGGAAGGGCACAACTACGAGGACGCGATCATCCTGTCCAACAGGCTGGTCGAGGAGGACACGCTGACCTCGATCCACATCGAGGAGCACGAGATCGACGCCCGCGACACCAAGCTGGGCGCCGAGGAGATCACCCGGGACATCCCGAACGTCTCCGACGAGGTGCTGGCTGACCTCGACGAGCGCGGCATCGTCCGCATCGGCGCCGAGGTCCGCGACGGCGACATCCTGGTCGGCAAGGTCACCCCCAAGGGTGAGACCGAGCTGACGCCCGAGGAGCGGCTGCTGCGCGCGATCTTCGGCGAGAAGGCCCGCGAAGTCCGCGACACCTCGCTGAAGGTGCCGCACGGTGAGTCCGGCAAGGTCATCGGCATCCGGGTGTTCTCCCGCGAGGACGACGACGAGCTGCCCGCCGGGGTCAACGAGCTGGTGCGCGTCTACGTCGCGCAGAAGCGCAAGATCTCCGACGGTGACAAGCTGGCCGGTCGTCACGGCAACAAGGGCGTCATCGGCAAGATCCTGCCGGCCGAGGACATGCCGTTCCTGCCGGACGGCACCCCGGTCGACATCATCCTGAACACCCACGGTGTGCCCCGTCGTATGAACATCGGTCAGATCCTGGAGACCCACCTGGGCTGGATCGCCAAGACCGGTTGGAACATCGATGTGGCGGCCGGTGTGCCGGACTGGGCGGACAAGCTCCCCGAGGAGCTGTACTCCGCTGGGCCCGACACGCGCACCGCGACCCCGGTGTTCGACGGTGCGCGCGAGGCCGAGCTGCAGGGCCTGCTGTCCTCGACGCTGGCCAACCGCGACGGCGAGGTCATGGTCAACGGTGACGGCAAGGCGATGCTGTTCGACGGTCGCTCCGGTGAGCCGTTCCCGTACCCGGTGACCGTTGGCTACATGTACATCATGAAGCTGCACCACCTGGTGGACGACAAGATCCACGCGCGTTCCACCGGTCCGTACTCGATGATCACCCAGCAGCCGCTGGGCGGTAAGGCGCAGTTCGGTGGCCAGCGGTTCGGTGAGATGGAGTGCTGGGCCATGCAGGCCTACGGTGCGGCGTACACGCTGCAGGAGTTGCTGACGATCAAGTCCGACGACACGGTCGGCCGTGTCAAGGTCTACGAGGCGATCGTCAAGGGCGAGAACATCCCCGAGCCGGGTATCCCGGAGTCCTTCAAGGTGCTGCTCAAAGAGCTGCAGTCGCTGTGCCTCAACGTTGAGGTGCTGGCGAAGGACGGTGCGGCG
This sequence comes from Mycobacterium sp. SMC-11, assembly GCF_046250095.1. NCBI lineage: Bacteria > Bacillati > Actinomycetota > Actinomycetes > Mycobacteriales > Mycobacteriaceae > Mycobacterium > Mycobacterium sp. SMC-11. The sequence goes on from NZ_CP176430.1 coordinate 716,622, forward strand.
ATCGAATTGCGCGAAGGCGAGGACGAGGACCTGGAGCGGGCAGCCGCCAACCTGGGAATCAACCTGTCCCGCAACGAATCCGCTTCGGTGGAAGACCTCGCTTAGTTATTAGCTACTAAACCCGCAAGGGGAAAGGGAGTTACGTGCTCGACGTCAACTTCTTCGATGAGCTCCGCATCGGCCTGGCGACCGCGGAGGACATCCGGCAATGGTCCTACGGTGAGGTCAAGAAGCCGGAAACGATCAACTACCGCACGCTCAAGCCCGAGAAGGACGGCCTGTTCTGCGAGAAGATCTTCGGACCGACTCGCGACTGGGAGTGCTACTGCGGCAAGTACAAGCGCGTGCGCTTCAAGGGCATCATCTGTGAGCGCTGTGGCGTCGAGGTGACTCGCGCCAAGGTGCGTCGTGAGCGGATGGGCCACATCGAACTGGCCGCTCCGGTCACCCACATCTGGTACTTCAAGGGCGTGCCGTCGCGCTTGGGCTACCTGCTGGACCTGGCGCCCAAGGACCTCGAGAAGATCATCTACTTCGCGGCCTACGTGATCACCAGCGTCGACACCGACATGCGCCACAACGAGCTGTCCACGCTGGAAGCCGAGATGGTCGTCGAGAAGAAGGCTGTCGAGGACCAGCGCGACGCCGACCTGGAAGCCCGCGCCCAGAAGCTCGAGGCCGACCTGGCCGAGCTGGAGGCCGAGGGTGCGAAAGCCGATGTGCGCCGTAAGGTTCGCGACGGCGGCGAGCGCGAGATGCGTCAGCTGCGCGACCGTGCCCAGCGTGAGCTGGACCGCCTCGACAACATCTGGGACACCTTCGTCAAGCTGGCTCCCAAGCAGCTGATCGTCGACGAGACCGTCTACCGCGAGCTGGTGGACCGTTACGGCGAGTACTTCACCGGTGCCATGGGTGCCGAGTCGATCCAGAAGCTCATCGAGACCTTCGACATCGATGCCGAGGCCGAGCTGCTGCGCGACATCATCAAGAACGGCAAGGGGCAGAAGAAGCTTCGTGCTCTCAAGCGCCTCAAGGTGGTCGCCGCATTCCAGCAGTCGGGTAACTCCCCGATGGGCATGGTGCTCGACGCGGTGCCGGTGATCCCGCCGGAGCTGCGTCCGATGGTGCAGCTCGACGGTGGTCGCTTCGCGACCTCCGACCTCAACGACCTGTACCGCCGGGTTATCAACCGCAACAACCGCCTCAAGCGACTGATCGACCTCGGCGCCCCCGAGATCATCGTCAACAACGAGAAGCGAATGCTGCAGGAGTCCGTCGACGCGCTGTTCGACAACGGCCGTCGCGGCCGGCCGGTCACCGGACCGGGCAACCGTCCGCTGAAGTCGTTGAGCGACCTGCTCAAGGGCAAGCAGGGCCGGTTCCGTCAGAACCTGCTCGGTAAGCGTGTCGACTACTCGGGCCGTTCGGTGATCGTGGTCGGTCCGCAGCTCAAGCTGCACCAGTGCGGCCTGCCCAAGCTGATGGCGCTGGAACTGTTCAAGCCGTTCGTGATGAAGCGACTGGTTGACCTCAACCACGCGCAGAACATCAAGAGCGCCAAGCGGATGGTGGAGCGGCAGCGCCCCCAGGTGTGGGACGTCCTCGAAGAGGTCATCGCCGAGCACCCGGTGCTGCTCAACCGTGCACCTACGCTGCACCGCCTGGGTATTCAGGCCTTCGAGCCGCAGCTGGTGGAAGGCAAGGCCATTCAGCTGCACCCGCTGGTGTGTGAGGCCTTCAACGCCGACTTCGACGGTGACCAGATGGCCGTGCACCTGCCGCTGAGCGCCGAGGCGCAGGCCGAGGCCCGCATCCTGATGCTGTCGAGCAACAACATCCTGTCGCCGGCCTCGGGTCGTCCGCTGGCCATGCCCCGACTGGACATGGTTACCGGTCTGTACTACCTGACCACCGAGATCGAGGGTGACACAGGCGAATACACCCCGGCTGCCAAGGACCGCCCGGAGACCGGCGTGTACTCCTCGCCGGCCGAGGCGATCATGGCCGTCGACCGCGGTGCGCTGTCCGTGCGGGCCAAGATCAAGGTGCGTCTGGACCAGCTGCGGCCGCCGGCCGAGGTGGAGACCGAGCTGTTCGGCGAGAACGGCTGGCGTCCGGGCGGGTCTTGGATCGCCGAGACCACGCTGGGCCGGGTGCTGTTCAACGAGCTGCTGCCGACCGGCTACCCGTTCGTGAACAAGCAGATGCACAAGAAGGTTCAGGCCGTCATCATCAACGACCTGGCCGAGCGCTACCCGATGATCGTGGTCGCCCAGACCGTCGACAAGCTCAAGGACGCCGGCTTCCACTGGGCCACCCGTTCGGGAGTCACGGTCTCGATGGCCGACGTGCTGGTGCCGCCGCGCAAGAAGGAGATCCTCGACTCCTACGAGGAGCGTGCCGACAAGCTGGAGAAGCAGTTCCAGCGTGGTGCTCTCAACCGTGAGGAGCGCAACGAGGCGCTGGTGGAGATCTGGAAGGAAGCCACCGAGGAAGTGGGTCAGGCGCTGCGTGACCACTACCCGGCCGACAACCCGATCATCACGATCGTCGACTCCGGTGCTACGGGTAACTTCACCCAGACCCGGACGCTGGCGGGCATGAAGGGTCTGGTGACCAACCCGAAGGGTGAGTTCATCCCGCGCCCGATCAAGTCCTCCTTCCGTGAGGGCCTGACGGTGTTGGAGTACTTCATCAACACCCACGGCGCCCGAAAGGGCTTGGCGGACACCGCGTTGCGTACCGCCGACTCGGGTTACCTGACGCGTCGTCTGGTCGATGTTTCGCAGGACGTGATCGTGCGCGAGCACGACTGCGGCACCGAGCGCGGCATCATCGTCGACTTGGCCGAGGCCCAGGCTGACGGGTCGCTGATCCGCAACGCGTTCATCGAGACGTCTGCCTACGCCCGCACGTTGGCCGTTGACGCGGTCGACGAGAAGGGCAAGGTCGTCATCGAGCGCGGTCACGACCTCGGCGACCCGTCGATCGAGGCTCTGTTGGCTGCCGGCATCACAGGCGTCAAGGTGCGTTCGGTGCTGACCTGCGCCACCGGAACCGGGGTTTGTGCCACCTGCTACGGCCGATCGATGGCCACCGGCAAGCTGGTCGACATCGGTGAGGCGGTCGGCATCGTCGCCGCCCAGTCCATCGGTGAGCCCGGTACTCAGCTGACCATGCGTACCTTCCACCAGGGTGGTGTCGGTGACGACATCACCGGTGGTCTGCCGCGTGTGCAGGAGCTGTTCGAGGCCCGGATTCCGCGCGGCAAGGCGCCGATCGCCGACGTCGCTGGACGGGTGCAGCTCGAAGAGGGCGAGAAGTTCTACAAGATCACGATCGTGCCGGATGACGGTGGCGAGGAAGTGGTCTACGACAAGCTGCCCAAGCGTCAGCGGTTGCGTGTGTTCAAGCACGAGGACGGCTCGGAGCGGTTGCTGTCCGACGGCGACCACGTCGAGGTCGGCCAGCAGCTCATGGAGGGCTCGGCCGACCCGCACGAGGTGCTGCGTGTGCAGGGCCCGCGCGAGGTGCAGATCCACCTGGTCAACGAGGTCCAGCAGGTCTACCGGGCCCAGGGTGTGTCGATCCACGACAAGCACATCGAGGTGATCGTCCGGCAGATGCTGCGCCGGGTGACCATCATCGACTCGGGCGCCACGGAGTTCCTGCCCGGTTCGCTGACCGAGCGGGCCGAGTTCGAGACCGCGAACCGTCGTGTGGTGGCCGAGGGCCTGGAGCCCGCGGCGGGACGTCCGGTGCTGATGGGTATCACCAAGGCGTCGCTGGCCACGGATTCGTGGCTGTCGGCGGCCTCCTTCCAGGAGACCACCCGCGTGCTGACCGATGCGGCGATCAACTGCCGCAGCGACAAGCTGCAGGGCCTGAAGGAGAACGTGATCATCGGCAAGCTGATCCCGGCCGGCACCGGCATCAACCGGTACCGCAACATCGCCGTGCAGCCCACCGAAGAGGCCCGGGCCGCCGCGTACACGATCCCGTCCTACGAGGATCAGTACTACAGCCCGGACTTCGGCGCCGCCACCGGTGCCGCGGTTCCGCTGGACGACTACGGGTACAGCGACTACCGCTAGTTTTTTGTAGCGCGAGCAGACACAAAAGCCCCCATTCCGTGCCGGAATGAGGGGCTTTTGTGTCTGCTCGGCGGGGTGCGGCAGTTATCCACAGGGGTGACTTTCTCGTTGGTCGCGATCGGGCCAACCTCGGCGGATGGCAATTGACGACGTCTTCGCAGCCCATGGCGGTCTGGCCACCACCCGCCAGCTCCTCGAGGTGGTCAGCCGCAAAACCCTTGAGTGCCACGTGCGGGCGGGCCGGGTAGTGCGGGCGCGCCGCGGCGTCTACGCGGCTGCCCAACCCGACGTGTTCGGTCAGCTCGCCGCCTTGGACCTGGCCACCGGGACGCGGATCGTCGCTTGTCTGGGCACCGCAGCGGCGCTTTACGGTTTTGACACCGAAGCCGATCCTCGGTTGCACGTCCTCGACCCGGGCATTCGTCTACGACCCACGGCCGACATCATGGTCCATCAGCGCCTGGGCGCCCCGTTGCGGAGGATTGGGGGGCGGCTCGCCACCGCTCCGGCGTGGACGGCGATCGAAGTGGCGCGGACGTTAAGGCGGCCGCGCGCTCTTGCGACCTTGGACACCGCGGTGCGCATCGGGGCATGCACGCCATCGGAGTTGACGTACGCGCTCGCGGAGCAGAAGGGCCGTCGGGGCATCGTCCAAGTCCGGGAATTGTCCGCATACATCGACGGACGGTCCGAGTCCGCGATGGAAAGCGAGGCCCGGCTGGTGTTCATTGATGGTGGCCTGCCCAAGGCCGAGTTGCAGTACGAGATCGCCGACCGCTGCGGTGACGTCTGGCGTGTCGATTTCGCTTGGCCGGAGGCGCGATTAGCCGCCGAGTACGACAGTATCGACTGGCATATGGGGCCGAAGGCCCTATTGCACGACCGCTTGAAGATCGCGCGATTACAGGAATGCGGTTGGCTATCGGTTCCCATGACGGTAGGCGATGTTCGCGGCGATCCGTGGGGGCTGGTGGCGCGCATCAATATGCACTTGGACCAGCGTCTGGCCGGGTGATTTCTTCGGCTGAGCAGACATATAGGCCCCCTTTGGCCGCTGGAATCGGGGGCTTTCATGTCTGTTCGCGGGTTGGGGGAGGCAGGCCCGCCGGGTTGCGGCCCGCCAGCAGAGCGGGTTGCATCGTTGAGATGGGGGACGAAGTCAACCGCACCGCCTACTCCCGCACCCAGCGCCGCCAATATCGGCACAAGATTCAGCAGTGCCTGGATGTTTTCGAGACGATGCTGGCGCAGGCCAGCTTCGAGTGTGAGCCGCCGCTGACCGGTATGGAGATCGAGGGCAACCTGATCGGCGACGACTATCACCCGGCCATGTCGAACGCCGGTGTGTTGTCCGCGATCGACGATCCGGCGTTCCAACGCGAATTGGGTTCCTACAACATCGAATTCAACGTGCCGCCCCGTCAGTTCACCGCGCGTGCGGCGCTGGATCTGGAAGCCGAGGTGCGTGCCAGCCTCAATGACGCGCAGGCCAAAGCCCGGGCAAACGACGCAGGCATCGTGATGATCGGTATCTTGCCGACCCTGATGCCCGAGCATCTGGCCGGTGACTGGATGAGTGATTCGGCGCGGTACGCGGCACTCAACGACTCGATCTTCGCCGCCCGGGGCGAAGACATCGACATCGACATCGACGGCCCCGAGCCGCTGAATCTGCATGCAGAGAACATCGCACCGGAATCGGCGTGCACCAGCATGCAGTTGCACCTGCAGGTCTCGCCGGCTGACTTCGCCAACCACTGGAATGCCGCCCAGGTGCTGGCCGGCCCGCAGCTGGCGATCGGCGCCAACTCGCCCTACTTCTTCGGGCACCGGCTATGGGCCGAGACCCGGGTGGAGTTGTTCGCGCAATCCACCGACACGCGGCCCGACGAACTGAAGAACCAGGGGGTGCGGCCCCGGGTGTGGTTCGGCGAGCGGTGGATCACCTCGATCTTCGACCTGTTCGAGGAGAACGTGCGCTACTTCCCGTCGCTGCTGCCCGAGGTCTCCGAGGAAGACCCAGCGGACGAGCTCGCCCAGGGACGCACCCCACAACTTGCCGAGCTACGGCTGCACAACGGCACCGTGTACCGCTGGAATCGCCCGGTATACGACGTCGTCGACGGAAGGCCCCACCTACGGGTGGAGAACCGGGTGCTGCCTTCGGGTCCCACGGTGGCGGACATGGTGGCCAATGCGGTGTTCTACTACGGGTTGCTGCGCAGACTGGCCCGCGACCAGCGCCCGCTGTGGACCCAGATGAGTTTTGCGGTGGCACACGACAACTTTCGCCGGGCCGCGCGCCTCGGTCTGGATGCCCGGCTGTTCTGGCCGGAGCTGGGCGAGGTGAGCGTGGCGGAACTGACCCGGCGCGAGTTGTTACCGCTCGCCCGTCAAGGACTCGAGGAGTGGGGCGTGGCCGCAGAGGTGATCGACCGCTTCCTCGGCATCATCGCCGACCGGGTGACAACGGGACGCAACGGCGCCACCTGGCAGGTGTCGATGGTCCGAGCGTTGCAGGCGCAGGGCCTGAGCCGGCCGGCCGCGCTGGCGGAGATGCTGAGCCGCTATTGCGCACACATGCACACCAACGAGCCGGTGCACACCTGGCCGACCGAACTGGGTTGACTGTCCGGCTCCTCAGCCGGCTCGTCCCTCGCCCGCATCGTCACCGGACTAGGCTGGCCGCCGTGTTGATCGGATCCCATGTGCGCCCGCAGAATCCGCTAGCTGCCGCCGAAGCCGACGGCGCCGACGTGGTGCAGATCTTCCTCGGCAACCCGCAGAGCTGGAAGCCTCCCAAACCGCGCGAGGACGCCGAGCAGCTTCGCGCGGCGGCGCTGCCGATTTACGTGCACGCGCCGTACCTGATTAACGTCGCCTCCCCGAACAACCGCGTGCGGATTCCGTCGCGCACCATCTTGCAGCAGACCTGCGACGCCGCCGCTGACATCGGCGCGGCCGCGGTGATCGTGCACGGCGGTCACGTGACCGCCGATGACGACGACCCGCAGGCCGGGTTCGCGCGCTGGCGCAAGGCGCTGGACCGCCTGGAGACGACCGTCCCGGTGTACCTGGAGAACACCGCCGGTGGTGACTATGCGATGGCCCGGCACTTCGACACCATCGCCAAACTGTGGGACCACATTGGCGACACCGGCGTCGGGTTCTGCCTGGACACCTGTCACACCTGGGCGGCCGGGGAATCGCTGCCCGACGCCGCGGAGCGCATTAAGGCCATCACCGGACGCATCGACCTGGTGCACTGCAACGACTCCAAGGACGCGCCCGGCTCCGGACGGGACCGGCACGCCAATTTCGGTGAGGGCCAGATCGACCCGGATCTGTTGGTCGCGGTGGTCAAGGCCGCCGACGCCCCGGTGATCTGCGAGACCGCCGAAGAGGGCCGCAAGGCCGACATCGCGTTCCTCAAAGACCGACTGCGTTAACCGCGCCCTGGGCGCGTGGTGGACGCCGGTGAGCCGGCCGCGGGCGGTTCCGCGTAGGTGGACGCAAATCAACCTGATGGGGCCTGCGGGGCTCAAAACCCGTAAATGCACTCAGTTTTCGTTCAGCAAGTCGTCGCGGCGGGAGCTTGGGTGAACCATTGTGTAACGCGACTGATTGTCCAGGTCATCGCATGTTTTACGACGATTTCAAGCAATCTGTTGTGCAAACTATATAAGTGAGGTTATGTAACTAGGTAAAAATACTGACAGTTTGCTGTGTCGAGGCCCCGCCTGTTCACAGCCCTGACGGGAGGCTCGGAATGTCACGTCCGGTAGGTCGGTTCTCGGGTGGTCGCGGTCGTCAGGGGCAGTTGCGCAGGCTGCGTGGTGGGGTAGGCGCGGGCTCGGCGGTTGCCGCGTTCCTGGCGTTCGGGATGACGCCGATGGCGCACGCCGATATCGCCGATGATGTTCTCGACGGAATCGTCGCCGCCGCAGAGCCGTCCGCGGCGCCCGGATTCGGCGCGGCCGACATCGACTGGTCGGATCCGCTCGGTGCGTTCGACGTGGCGGTTGCCAACTGGTACCACGATGTCTTCTACCTGCCGCTGCACGACCTCGTCGCCGACTTCATCGACCAGAACGAGCAACTGCTCAGCCTGATCAACATGCCGTTCATCGAGCTGTTCGGGCGCAGCCTGATCGGCGACGGCATCGACGGGTTCACCGGAGCCAACGAGTCGATCCTGGGCCGTTCGGGGCTGTTCGGCGACCTGGGTGACGGCGGATTCCTGTTCGGCGACGGCGGAACCGGGGCGGCCGGAGTCGACGGCGCCGCCGGCAGCGTCGGCGGGATGGCCGGAATGTTCGGCAACGGCGGTGCCGGCGGTATCGGGGCCGCTGCAGCGGCTGGCGGTGCGGGGGGCGCCGGCGGGTGGCTGTTCGGTGACGGTGGTATCGGCGGTGCTGGCGGCGTCGGCACCAATGCGCTGTCCGGTGGTGCCGGTGGTGCTGGCGGCGACGCCGGGGCGTTGTTCGGGTTCGGAGGCACCGGCGGCACCGGAGGCGCGGGCCTGGCCGGGACCAGCGGTGCCGCAGGCGGCGACGCCGGCAATGGCGGCGACGGTGGTCGCGCCGGATGGATCATCGGCACCGGCGGGCTGGGCGGCAACGGTGGTGTCGGTGGCGCCGGCGGTGCGGGCGCGTCGCCCCCTGATGGTCCGGGCGGCAACGGTGGGGCCGGCGGCGCTGGCGGTGACGCGGGCGTGGGTGGGCGCAGCGGACATTTTGGATTGCACCTAGGCGCCAGCCCGGCGATGTTCGCCCAAGGTGGCAACTATTCCGGCCTGGCTGGCGACGGCGGCGCCGGCGGTGCCGGGGGCGACGGGTTGTTGGGTGGCGGCAATGGCGGGGCCGGTGGCCGCGGCGGTGACATCGGCGCCGCCGGCTTCGCGCAGCCGGGCGCCGTCCTGAGCGGCCACGGTGGTGCCGGTGGTGCCGGTGGCGCCGGTATCGCCGGGACCAGCCTGCTGTCCGACGGCACTCCGGCCGACGGCGGGGCCGGTGGTGTCGGCGGTGCCGGAGGGGATCACGGCAACGGTGGTGCCGGTGGTGCCGGTGGCGCCGGAGTTGACGGGCTGAACGGGACGACGGGTTCCGATGGCAACGGCACCGCGGGCCGGGCCGGCGGGCACGGCGGCGACGGTGGTGCCGGCGGGGCCGGCGGCAGTGTCGCCGGTAACGGCGGTGCGGGCGGTCACGCCGGGGCAGGTGGTCGTGGTGGCGACGGTGGTCTCGGCCGGAATGCGGCGCAGGGTTCGGGGGCGGCTGGTGGTGCTGGCGGTGACGCCGGGTCCGGTGGTACCGGCGGTCATGGTGGTGCCGGCGGAGTTTCGACTGAGGGTGTCGGCGGCCAGGGCGGTAACGCCGGTGCTGGGGGAGATGCCGGTGTTGCGGGCTCCGGTGGTGCCGGTGCCGCCGGAGGTGCCGGTGACACCGCCGGGGCCGGTGGCAAGGGCGGTGCTGGTGCCGCCGGTGGTGCGGCGGGCACGGCCGGCGACGGCGGTGCCGCGGGGTCGGCCGGTGCGGATTCCGATGGCGGGGCCGGCGGGCGGGGCGCTGACGGCGCGGTGATCACCGACGTCGGCGGTGCAGTGATCGCCCAGAACGGTGGTGCCGGTGGTGCCGGGGGTTCCGCCGGTGGTGGCGCGAACGGTGGTGCCGGTGGTGCTGGTGGAGCCGGCGCCGACGGGGCGAACGGGGTGACCGGTACCGACGGCAACGGTGGTGCCGGTATTGACGCCGGACGCGGCGGCGACGGTGGTGCCGGCGGTGCGGCGACCGCCGGTAATGGTGGTGCCGGCGGTCACGCCGGGTCGGGCGGCCGTGGCGGCGACGGCGGTGCCGGCCGGGACGCGGCGCAGGGGTCGGGGGCGGCCGGTGGTGCCGGGGGTGACGCCGGCTCCGGCGGTGCCGGTGGTTCCGGTGGTACCGGCGGCGCCTCGACTGGTGGCGTCGGCGGCCGAGGCGGCAACGCCGGTGACGGGGGCAATGCCGGGGTGGCCGGCACCGGGGGTGCCGGGGCCGGCGGCGGTACCGGTCCCACCGCCGGTTCCGGTGGGACCGGCGGCAACGGCGCCGATTTCGGGCAGGCCGGACTGGCCGGGCGCGGCGGCGCCGGTGCCACCGGCGCAGCCGAGAATGGTGCCGCAGGACATGCCGGTACCGGCGGCGACGGCGGGGCCGGGGGCCGGGGCGGGGACGGGCAGTTGCTGCCTAGCCGCCCGCAGAACGGCGGAGCCGGCGGCGCCGGCGGGGCGGCGGGGTCGTTCGGCAACGGCGGGGCGGGCGGCACCGGTGGCAGCGGCGGCACCGGCACGGCCGGCCAGCGCGGTCCCGACGGAACCATGCTGAACCTAGAGGGGGCTGACGGCGGGCACGGCGGCACCGGCGGTATCGGTGGTGCCGGGGGTGCCGGCGGCGCAGGCGGTTCCATCTCCGGCAACGGCGGGGCGGGCGGCACCGGGGGCGTCGGTGGTGCCGGGGGCAGCGGTGGCCGCGGCGGTGACGGCTTCAACAACGTGAACTCGGTCATCCTCGCCCCCGGCGCCGCCGGCGGAGCCGGTGGCGCCGGCGGTACCGGAGGCCAGGGCGGTACCGGAGGCCAGGGCGGCGGCGCCACCAACGGCACCGCGGGCGTCAGCGGTGACGGCGGCGCGGGCGGTCAGGCCGGTGCCGCCGGTGACGGCGGGACCGGCGGCACCAGCCAATACATCCTCGGCATTCCGATGGCCGGTGTGGGCGGTGTCGGCGGCAGTGGCGGCGTCGGTGGGCAAGGCGGTGCCGGCGGCGCAGGCGTCAACGGTGCCGATGCCGCAACTGGCAGCGGCGGCGACGGCGGCCACGGCGGTACGGCCGGCAACGGCGGTGTCGGTGGCGCGGCCAGCGCCGGCGGCAGCGGCGGGGCCGGCGGTCAGATCGGCGGTACTCAGGCCGCGGACGGCGCAGGCGGCATCGGCGGGACCGGTGGCCAAGGCGGTGCCGGCGGCGTCGGCGGGAACGGCGGGGCCGGCGCCGGCGGCGGTGACGGTGCCAGCGCCGGAAGTGGCGGCGTCGGCGGGACCGGTGGGATTCGCGGCGACGGCGGTGCCGGGGCGCCCGGCGGCTACGGCAACGGTGGTCAGGCCCCGGCCGGCAGTACCGGCGCGGTGGGCCAGGACGGTGTAAGTGGCACCGGCGGGAAAGGTGGCGACGGCCAGATCATCACCGACTCCGCCGGCAACACGATCGTTCAGACCGGCGGGACCGGGGGCAACGGCGGCGACGCCGCGGCGATCGGCAACGGCGGCACCGGCGGAGCCGGTGGTACCGGCGGCTCCGGCACCGGGGACGGCCTGCACGGCGGGGCCGGAGGCACCGGCGGAAATGGCGGGGCCGGAGGCAGCCAGGCCGGCAACGGCGGAGCCGGTGGGACCGGCGGGACGGGTGGAACCGTCAACGGCATGGACGGCACCGACGCCCAGGCCGGCTCCGGCGGCGACGGCACCGACGGCGGCGTCGGCGGCAACGGCGGCGTCGGCGGCAACGGCGGGCAGGGCGGCAACGCCAGCCACGGCTCCGGCGGGCGCGGCGGTAACGCCGGCGACGGCGGAGATGCCGGCAACGGTGGCGACGGCGGTAATGGGGCCGGCGGCGGCAATGGTGCAACCGCCGGTCACGGCGGCAACGGCGGAGCCGGCAGTCAGGTCCGTGGGGCCGCCGGCAGCGCCGGCCACGGCGGCATAGGTCAAAACGGAACCCGGGCTCCCGACGGTCAGGCCGGCAACGCCGGGGCCGGGGGCGGCGGTGGCAACGGGGGGAAGGGCGGCGACGGGGCGCCCGCCAGTGCCGACGGTGTGCAGTCCGGGGGCGCGGGTGGGGCCGGCGGTAATGGCGCTGCGGGCGGCAACGGCAGACCCGGCGGCGACGGCGGACTCGGCGGCGACGGCGGCAGCGGCAGCGGAGAAGGTGCCCGCGGCGGCGACGGCGGGGCAGGCGGCTCGGGTGGCGCAGCCGGGCAGCCGGGCGACCACAACACCGGCCCGGGTGGCCGCGGCGGTACCGGCGGGAACGGTGGTACCGGCGGGATCAACGGCCAGGGCGGCCACGGCGGCAACGGTGGCGGGCGGCTGAGCAACCTACCCCAGGGGGCCGGCGGCACCGGGGGCGTCGGCACCGATGGCGGTCGCGGTGGCGGTGGTGGCGGTGGCGGCGGCCGGGGCGCGGATTACCTGCAATACGCCGATTGGGGGCAAAGCTGGGCCAGTGGCGGCTTGGGCGGCGTCGGCGGCGCCGGCGGGGACGCCGAGGGTGCCGGGACGGTCGGCGGCGTCGGCGGGGCCGGGGGCACCGGCGGCAGTGCGTTCGGACCCAGCCCGGGTGGCCAAGGCGGCGCCGGCGGGCAGGGCGGGCTGGTCGGTCCCAACGGCGACGGCGCCGGCGGCCGCGGCGGTGACGGCGGAACTGGTCCCGGCCCGGCCGGCCCCGGCCCCGGCCCCGCCGGCACGCCGGGCGAGGCAGGCGGGGCCGGCGGCGCCGACGGCACCCCCGGCGAAGCCGGCACGCCCGGGTAGACCACGAGTTCTACCCCGGCGGCGGGATCGGCTGAGCTGACATGCGACCCCCCTAGAAAACATCCGTTTTGACTCATTTATCGCGTTGCAGGCGACATTGGGTCGGTAATGTGCTACAACTTTGCTAGGCGCCGTGACCGCGGCAACTGCACACACGACTCAGGTCTGGAGGGGGTCCAAATGCCTGAGCGACACCAGCATGGTGTGGGGGGAGTGTGTAGTCCCTAGTCCGGCGCCCCAAAACGACGGCGGTCACAGCCAGGAACCTCCCGACTCCGGGCCGTGACCGCCGTTTTTTGTTTGCCGACTACCAATTTGATTACACCTATTGTGCGTGCGTGCAAAAACTGTAATATTCGGCTATGGCCGACACGCATATCGTCACCAACCAGGTCCTTCCGCTGGAAGGCTATAACCCGGCGTCGTCCCCGGTCCTCATTGAATCGCTGATCCGCGAGGGCGGCCAATGGGGCGTCGACGAGGTCACCGACCTCGGGGCAATGTCCGGATCCAAGCAGGTGCAACGCTGGGGCGAGCTCGCCGACCGCAACCGGCCGGTGCTGCACACCCACGACGTCGTCGGTAACCGGATCGACGAAGTGGAATACGACCCGGCCTACCACGAGCTGATGCGGACCGCGATCGCTCACGGCCTGCACGCCGCCCCGTGGGCCGACCCGCGCCCCGGCGCGCACGTCGTGCGCGCTGCTCAAACCGGGGTGTGGACCGCTGAGCCGGGCCACATGTGCCCGATCTCGATGACGTACGCGATCGTGCCCGCGCTGCGCAACAACGCCGAACTCGCCAAGGCTTACGAGCCGCTGCTGACCAGCCGGGTCTACGACCCCGAGCTGAAGGTGCCCGCCGCCAAGGCCGGTATCACCGCGGGCATGTCGATGACCGAGAAGCAGGGCGGCTCCGACGTGCGCGCCGGAACCACCCAGGCGGTCCCGAACTCCGACGGCAGCTACACCCTGACCGGGCACAAGTGGTTCACGTCCGCGCCGATGTGCGACGTGTTCCTGGTGCTGGCGCAGGCGCCCGGCGGCTTGAGTTGTTTCTTCCTGCCCCGGGTCCTGGCCGACGGCACCCGCAACCGGATGCGGTTGCAGCGGCTCAAGGACAAGCTCGGCAATCACGCCAACGCCTCCAGCGAGATCGAGTACGACGGCGCGACCGCGTGGCTGGTCGGCGAGGAGGGCCGCGGGGTCTCGGTCATCATCGAGATGGTCAACCTCACCCGCCTGGACTGCGCGCTGGGCAGTGCCACCAGCATGCGGATGGGCCTGGCCCGCGCCATCTACCACGCCCAGCACCGAAAGGCGTTCGGCGCCTACCTGATCGATCAACCGCTGATGCGCAACGTGCTGGCCGATCTGGCCGTGGAGGCCGAGGCCGCCACGATGGTGTCGATGCGGATGGCCGGTGCCACCGACAAGGCGGTCCGGGGCGACGAGCGAGAGGGCCTGTTGCGTCGCATCGGGCTGGCTGCCACCAAGTACTGGGTCTGCAAGCGCGCCACCCCGCACGCCGCCGAGGCGATGGAGTGCCTGGGCGGCAACGGCTACATCGAGGATTCGTTGATGCCGCGGCTGTACCGGGAGGCGCCATTGATGGGCATCTGGGAGGGGTCGGGCAACGTCAGCGCCCTGGACACGCTGCGTGCCCTGGCCACCCAGCCCCAATCGGTGGCGGTGCTCTTCGATGAGCTGGCCGAGACCGCCGGGCAGGATCGCCGGCTCGACGCGCATGTCGACGCGTTGAAGAGCCGACTGGCGGGCCTGGGCGCTGACGTGGTCGCCGCCCAGTACCAGGCGCGCAAGATCGCCGAGGACATCTGCCTGGCGCTGCAGGGCGGGTTGCTGGTGCGCCACGGCCACCCGGCCGTCGCCGAGGCGTTCCTGGCGACGCGGCTCGGCGGCCAATGGGGTGGTGCGTTCGGCACTTTGCCGGCCGGCCTCGACCTCGGGCCGATCATCGAGCGCGCATTGGTCAAGGGCTGACCCGGCATGCGCCATCACATCGCCCCGGTCGAGTTCGACAACCTGCGGACGATGACTTACGAGGTCACCGACCGCATCGCCCGGATCACCTTCAACCGCCCGGAACACGGCAACGCGATCACCGCTGACACCCCGCTGGAATTGTCGGCGCTGGTGGAACGTGCCGATCTGGATCCCAACGTGCACGTGATCCTGGTGTCGGGCCGCGGCGAGGGATTCTGCGCCGGTTTCGACCTGGGCGCCTACGCCGAAGGCTCGTCGTCGGCGGGCGGGGAGAACTACCGCGGCAGTGTGCTCGACGGTAAGACGCAGGCCACCAACCACCGTCCGGATCAGCCCTGGGATCCGATGATCGACTATCAGATGATGAGCCGTTTCGTCCGCGGCTTCGCCTCGCTGATGCACGCCGACAAGCCCACCGTGGTCAAGATCCACGGCTACTGCGTGGCCGGCGGCACCGACATCGCACTGCACGCCGATCAGGTGATCGCGGCGTCTGACGCCAAGATCGGTTACCCGCCGATGCGGGTGTGGGGGGTGCCGGCGGCCGGGCTGTGGGCGCACCGGCTCGGCGACCAGCGCGCCAAACGCCTACTGCTGACCGGAGATTGCATCACCGGAGCTCAGGCCGCCGAGTGGGGTCTGGCGATTGAGGCTCCCGATCCCGCTGATCTTGACGAGCGCACCGAACGCCTGGTGGCCCGTATCGCCGCGATGCCGGTCAACCAACTGATCATGGCCAAACTCGCCCTCAACACCGCACTGCTGCAACAGGGCGTGGCCACCAGCCGCATGGTCAGCACAGTGTTCGACGGGGTGGCGCGACACACGCCGGAGGGGCACGCCTTCGTCGCCGACGCGGTGCAGCACGGATTCCGTGACGCGGTGCGGCACCGCGACGAGCCGTTCGGGGATTACGGCCGAAAGACCTCCGGGGTTTAGGCGGTCACCCGATGTCCGAAACAGTGCGTATGACGGCCCGCTCGGTAGTTCTGTCGGTGCTCCTGGGCGCCCACCCCGCGTCGGCCACTGCCGCCGAATTACTGCGATTGACAACAGATTTCGGGATTAAAGAAACGGCCTTGCGGGTGGCCCTGACGCGGCTGGTCGCTGCCGGAGACCTGGTCCGATCGGTCGAAGGATACGGACTGTCTGAGCGTCTGCTGGAGCGTCAGCGGCTACAGGACGCGGCGCTGAATCCGCAGACCAGGAGCTGGGACGGCGACTGGCTGGCCGTGGTGATCACCACCATCGGCAGCGACGCGCGAACCCGGGCCGCCTTGCGCTCGGGGCTGGCAGAGCGGCGGTTCGCCGAGCTGCGCGAGGGATTCTGGATGCGCCCGGACAACATCGACGTCGAGCTGGGTGAGAGTCTCGTGGGCTATACCCGGCTGCTCACAGCGCGTGACGAGAAGCCCGCCGAATTGGCCACCACGCTGTGGGATCTTGCGGGGTGGGCGCAGACGGGCCACGAACTGCTCGCCGCGATGGCCGACGCCGAAGACATACCAAGCCGCTTCGTCGTCGCCGCGGCCATGGTCCGCCATTTGCGCCGCGACCCGGTGCTGCCGCCCGAACTGCTTCCGGCGGACTGGCCGGGGGCGCAAATCCGCAGTCGCTACGCGGAGTTCGCCAATGAACTGGTCGCGCGACGCGACGCGGACCGAGAGGCGGTGCTGCGATGAACGCGGTGCGCGTGGAGCGCAGTGGCCCGGTCACCACGGTGATCTTGGATCGGCCGCATGCCCGCAACGCCGTCGACGGCCCGACCGCCGCGGCGCTCTATCAGGCCTTCGATGAATTCGACCGCGATGCGAGCGCATCGGTGGCCGTGCTCTGGGGAGACCACGGAACCTTCTGCGCCGGAGCCGATCTCAAAGCCTTGGGTACACCGAACACCAATCAGACCCATCGCAGCGGGCCGGGGCCAATGGGACCGACCCGAATGATGTTGTCCAAACCGGTGATCGCCGCGGTCAGCGGTTACGCGGTGGCCGGTGGCCTGGAGTTGGCGCTGTGGTGCGACATGCGGGTGGTCGAGGCCGACGCGACTTTCGGCGTCTTCTGCCGGCGCTGGGGCGTTCCGCTCATCGACGGTGGCACCGTGCGATTGCCCAGACTGATCGGCCACAGTCGCGCCATGGACATGATCCTCACCGGCCGAGCGGTGAACGCCGAGGAAGCACTGGCGATCGGACTGGCCAATCGTGTTGTCCCCACCGGAGAGGCACGGCGCGCAGCCGAGCAGCTGGCCCTCGAACTCGCCGAGCTGCCGCAGGGTTGCCTGCGCTCGGATCGGTTGTCGGCGCTGCGGCAGTGGGGCATGACCGAATCCCACGCAATGGACTCCGAATTCGACAGCATCGAGCGAGTGGCCGACGAGGCGCTGCGCGGGGCGGGCCGCTTCGCAGGCGGGGCCGGCCGCCACGGCGCTAAGGCTTGATACTCCGTCAGCGTTTGTCGGCGATGGTGTTGCCCGACCCGCGGTTGTCGACCTTGGGGTCGCCGCCGCGATAGGTGATGGAGTTGTTGAGCCCGGTGATCGTCAGCGTCTTGTCGATGCGCTCGATGGTGATGCGGTTGTCGGCACCGCCTACGTTCACCGCCTCGCAGCGGCCGCGGACCGTCAGCTTGTTGTTCGAACCGGCCACGTTCAGCGATTTGCCGTCGGCGCAGTCCAATGCCGATGTCGCGCCGAACGACTCGTATCTGATCGTGTTGGCGAACCGACCGTCGTAGTTCTGCGAGATCCGTGAGGACTTGGGTGGCGCCTCCGACTCGCAGCCGGTGAGCGCGACTGCGAGCAGCGTCATTCCGCCGGCCAGCAGCGAGCAGAGATTTACCCGGAGAACGTGGGTCACGCCGCTACGCGTTGGAGCCGGTTGGTCATCCCCAGCTCTCGTCCGCGGTCGAACAGCAGCGGGTCACCATTGTGGTAGTACACGGTGGTGTCGTTGCCGTAGACGGTGACGTCGTTGACGATGGTCTCGGCGATCACCGTGTTCTGCGAGCCCTGCGTGGTCACCGCCCAGCAG
Source organism: Mycobacterium sp. SMC-11 (assembly GCF_046250095.1). NCBI lineage: Bacteria > Bacillati > Actinomycetota > Actinomycetes > Mycobacteriales > Mycobacteriaceae > Mycobacterium > Mycobacterium sp. SMC-11. Next base: position 734,314 of record NZ_CP176430.1, read on the forward strand.
GTGCCCATCGCGTGGATGGTGAGGTTGACGCCGTTGATGAACAGCGTCCCGCCGTTGCAGTCCAGGGTGTGGGTCTCATGCACCCCGTAGATGTGGATGTCGCCGGGCACGGCGTGCGCGCTCGCGGCTGCCCCCAGTGAACCGGCGGCCAGACCCAGCAACGCACTCGCCAGCGCGGTCCATTTCATCTCCGAGCCCCTCTCACCGGACGCAATCTCGGCAAAGCTTACGTCGCACCGGCTGGCGCGTACTCGGGTTCCCCTACTAATCGGTCGATTAGAGTTCTGTGCTGATCTCCTCCTGCCGCACCCTACGAAGGGCCTACGCCATGTCAGCTCGACCAGACCCGCCTGCCGCGGGGGGTCGCTCGCGCGCCAACGGCAAAGCGGGGGCGCGCCCGGTCAAGCTGAGTCGCGATGTCATCGTCAACGCGGCTTTGAATTTTCTGGACCGCGAGGGCTGGGACGCGCTGACCATCAACGCGTTGGCCACCCAGCTGGGTACCAAGGGCCCGTCGCTGTACAACCACGTGCACAGCCTGGGTGACCTGCGTCGCGCCATGCGGATGCGGGTCATCGACGACATTCTGGAGATGTTGACCCAGGTCGGGCAGGGCCGCGCCCGCGACGATGCGGTGCTGGTGATGGCCGGCGCCTATCGCAGCTATGCCCATCACCACCCCGGCCGGTATTCGGCGTTCACCCGCATGCCGCTGGGTGGCGACGACCCGGAATACACCGCCGCGGCCACCCGGGCCGCCGCCCCGGTCATCGAGGTGTTGGCGTCCTACGGACTCGAAGGGGACCGGGCGTTTCACGCGGCTCTGGAGTTCTGGGCGGCCATGCACGGATTCGTCCTGTTGGAGATGACAGGCGTGATGGATGACGTGGACACCGACGCCGTCTTCTCCGACATGGTGCGCAGGTTGGCCTCGGCGATGGACAGCCGCACCCAGTAGTCGCGCAGCTGTGGGCGGGGCCGCAGGGGAGGCTGGGCACGCGCTTTGACCTGCCGGAGTGCTGCCGGGTATTGTGGTAGCTCGTGCCTGGCCACCGAGGCGCGTTTGGTGACATAACGCGCGCGCCTGGCCCAATTCGCATGTCCATTATGCAGCGGAGTGATCCGCGGCGGCCCATGCGACACGCCCGACCGCGGGGTAGCGGTGGGGCACAGACCGCAGGATTTACAGAGTTTGAACAGCGATACAGGAAGCCGGTAGATGCCAACCATTCAGCAGCTGGTCCGTAAGGGCCGCCGCGACAAGGTCGCCAAGGTGAAGACCGCGGCCCTCAAGGGCAGCCCGCAGCGACGGGGCGTGTGCACCCGCGTGTACACCACCACCCCGAAGAAGCCGAACTCGGCGCTTCGCAAGGTGGCGCGCGTCAAGCTGACCAGCCAGGTGGAGGTGACCGCCTACATCCCGGGTGAGGGTCACAACCTGCAGGAGCACTCGATGGTGCTGGTGCGTGGTGGTCGTGTGAAGGACCTGCCGGGTGTGCGCTACAAGATCATCCGCGGCTCGCTGGACACCCAGGGAGTCAAGAACCGCAAGCAGGCCCGCAGCCGCTACGGCGCGAAGAAGGAGAAGAGCTGATGCCGCGCAAGGGTCCCGCTCCCAAGCGTCCGCTGGTCAACGACCCCGTCTACGGGTCGCAGCTGGTCACCCAGTTGGTCAACAAGGTGCTGCTGGACGGCAAGAAGTCGCTGGCCGAGCGCATCGTCTACGGCGCTCTCGAGCAGGCTCGGGACAAGACCGGTACTGACCCGGTCGTGACGCTCAAGCGTGCGATGGACAACGTGAAGCCCGCCCTCGAGGTTCGCAGCCGCCGCGTCGGTGGTGCCACCTACCAGGTTCCGGTCGAGGTGCGCGCCGAGCGCTCCACCACGCTGGCGCTGCGCTGGCTGGTGAGCTTCTCGCGGGCTCGCCGGGAGAAGACCATGATCGAGCGCCTGGCCAACGAGATCCTGGACGCCAGCAATGGCCTTGGTGCTGCCGTCAAGCGTCGTGAAGACACCCACAAGATGGCCGAGGCCAACCGGGCGTTCGCGCACTACCGCTGGTGATCACGTCGGCTCCCGATTAGTGGAGCCGACGCACTTGCGACAACAAGCAATTGAAGTAACCGAAAGAGTGGGAAGACTGCTGTGGCACAGGATGTGCTGACTGACCTGAACAAGGTCCGCAATATCGGCATCATGGCGCACATCGATGCTGGTAAGACGACGACGACCGAGCGGATCCTGTACTACACCGGCGTCAACTACAAGATCGGTGAGACGCACGACGGTGCCTCCACGACCGACTGGATGGAGCAGGAGCAGGAGCGCGGCATCACCATCACCTCCGCCGCGGTGACCTGCTTCTGGAACAAGAACCAGATCAACATCATCGACACCCCGGGCCACGTCGACTTCACCGTCGAGGTGGAGCGCTCCCTGCGTGTCCTGGATGGCGCCGTCGCCGTGTTCGACGGCAAGGAGGGCGTGGAGCCGCAGTCCGAGCAGGTGTGGCGGCAGGCCGACAAGTACGACGTGCCCCGGATCTGCTTCGTCAACAAGATGGACAAGCTCGGTGCGGACTTCTACTTCACCGTGCGCACCATCGAAGAGCGCCTCGGTGCTCGCCCGCTGGTGATCCAGCTGCCGATCGGCGCGGAGAACGACTTCGAGGGCATCGTCGACCTGGTCGAGATGAACGCCAAGGTGTGGCGCGGCGAGACCAAGCTCGGTGAGACCTACGAGACCATCGAGATCCCGGCCGACCTGGCCGACAAGGCCGACGAGTACCGGACCGCTCTGCTGGAGGCAGTCGCCGAGACCGACGAGGCTCTGCTGGAGAAGTACCTCGGCGGCGAGGAGCTCTCGACCGAGGAGATCAAGGGCGGCATCCGCAAGCTGACGGTCTCCTCCGAGCTCTACCCGGTGCTGTGCGGCAGCGCGTTCAAGAACAAGGGTGTCCAGCCGATGCTGGACGCGGTGATCGACTACCTGCCGTCGCCGCTGGACGTCGAGTCCGTGCAGGGCCACGTGCCCGGCAAGGAAGACGAGGTCATCAGCCGCAAGCCCAGCATCGACGAGCCGTTCTCGGCGCTGGCGTTCAAGATCGCGGTGCACCCGTTCTTCGGCAAGCTCACCTACGTCCGGGTGTACTCGGGCAAGGTGGAGTCCGGCACGCAGGTGGTCAACTCGACCAAGGGCAAGAAGGAGCGGCTGGGCAAGCTGTTCCAGATGCACTCCAACAAGGAGAACCCGGTCGACTCGGCGTTCGCCGGCCACATCTACGCGATGATCGGTCTGAAGGACACCACCACCGGCGACACCCTGTGCGACCCGAACAACCAGATCGTGCTGGAGTCGATGACGTTCCCGGCTCCGGTCATCGAGGTGGCCATCGAGCCCAAGACCAAGAGTGACCAGGAGAAGCTGAGCCTGGCCATCCAGAAGCTGGCCGAAGAGGACCCGACCTTCAAGGTCCACCTCGACCAGGAGACCGGTCAGACCGTGATCGGCGGCATGGGCGAGCTGCACCTGGACATCCTGGTGGACCGCATGCGCCGCGAGTTCAAGGTCGAGGCCAACGTCGGCAAGCCGCAGGTGGCCTACAAGGAGACCATCCGTCGCAAGGTGGAGAAGGTCGAATACACCCACAAGAAGCAGACGGGTGGCTCGGGTCAGTTCGCGAAGGTCCTCATCGACATCGAACCGTTCACCGGCGAAGACGGTGCCACCTACGAGTTCGAGAACAAGGTCACCGGCGGCCGCGTGCCCCGCGAGTACATCCCCGCGGTGGACGCCGGAGCCCAGGACGCCATGCAGTACGGCGTGCTGGCCGGCTACCCGCTGGTCAACATCAAGGTCACCCTGACCGACGGTCAGTACCACGACGTCGACTCCTCCGAGATGGCCTTCAAGGTGGCCGGCTCGCAGGCGCTGAAGAAGGCTGCCGCTGCCGCGCAGCCGGTGATCCTGGAACCGATCATGGCCGTTGAGGTCACCACGCCCGAGGACTACATGGGCGATGTGATCGGCGACCTGAACTCCCGCCGTGGCCAGATTCAGGCCATGGAGGAGCGCAGCGGTGCGCGCGTCGTCAAGGCGCAGGTGCCGCTGTCGGAGATGTTCGGCTACGTCGGAGACTTGCGGTCGAAGACCCAGGGCCGGGCGAACTACTCCATGGTGTTCGACTCCTACGCCGAAGTGCCGGCGCAGGTGGCGAAGGAGATTATCGCGAAGGCAACGGGCGAGTAACTAGCTTCCCGCCCGTGCCGCTACGGTGGCACAAACCAAAAAAGATCAATCCTGCTGTAACCCAGCACCAACAAGTCCAGGAGGACAAGAAGTGGCGAAGGCGAAGTTCGAGCGGACGAAGCCGCACGTCAACATCGGGACCATCGGTCACGTTGACCACGGCAAGACCACGCTGACCGCGGCTATCACCAAGGTTCTGCACGACAAGTACCCGGACCTGAACGAGTCGCGTGCGTTCGACCAGATCGACAACGCTCCCGAAGAGCGTCAGCGCGGTATCACGATCAACATCTCCCACGTGGAGTACCAGACCGAGAAGCGGCACTACGCCCACGTCGACGCGCCGGGCCACGCCGACTACATCAAGAACATGATCACCGGTGCCGCCCAGATGGACGGCGCGATCCTGGTGGTCGCGGCCACCGACGGCCCGATGCCGCAGACCCGCGAGCACGTGCTGCTGGCCCGTCAGGTCGGTGTGCCCTACATCCTGGTGGCGCTGAACAAGTCGGACATGGTCGACGACGAGGAGCTCCTCGAGCTCGTCGAGATGGAGGTCCGCGAACTGCTGGCCGCCCAGGAGTTCGACGAGGAGGCCCCGGTGGTCCGGGTGTCGGCTCTGAAGGCGCTCGAGGGCGACGAGAAGTGGGTCAAGTCCGTCCAGGACCTGATGGAGGCTGTCGACGAGTCCATCCCGGACCCGGTCCGCGAGACCGACAAGCCGTTCCTGATGCCGGTTGAGGACGTCTTCACCATCACCGGTCGTGGCACCGTGGTCACCGGTCGTGTCGAGCGTGGCGTGATCAACGTGAACGAGGAAGTCGAGATCGTCGGCATCCGTCCGGAGACCACCAAGACCACCGTCACCGGTGTCGAGATGTTCCGGAAGCTGCTGGACCAGGGTCAGGCCGGTGACAACGTCGGTCTGCTGATCCGTGGTATCAAGCGTGAGGACGTCGAGCGTGGCCAGGTTGTGGTCAAGCCCGGCACCACCACCCCGCACACCGAGTTCGAGGGCCAGGCCTACATCCTGTCCAAGGACGAGGGCGGTCGCCACACGCCGTTCTTCAACAACTACCGTCCGCAGTTCTACTTCCGCACCACCGACGTGACCGGTGTGGTGAGCCTGCCGGAGGGCACCGAGATGGTTATGCCCGGTGACAACACCGAGATGACCGTCAAGCTGATCCAGCCTGTCGCCATGGACGAGGGTCTGCGGTTCGCCATCCGTGAGGGTGGTCGTACCGTCGGCGCCGGCCGGGTCGTCAAGATCATCAAGTAGTACCTGCGCTAGCAGACGTAAAGTCCCCCTTTTCCTCGGAGGAAAAGGGGGATTTTGCGTTTGCCCGGCAACGCAGTGTTAGACGCTGGTGACGTGATGTTGTGGCGATACGTCAAGGCGCAGTTGCTCGTCCTGTTGTGCGGGGGCATGGTCGGCCCTATTTTCCTGATCGCCTACTACGCCATCGGCGAATACGAGATGACGCAGTGGATGTACTACAGCGGGATCGCGATCACCGTGGTCGATGTGCTGGTGGCCCTGGCACTGACCTATTTCGGCGCGCGATCGGCCAGCGATGCCGCGCTGCTCGAACGCGACGGGGTGTTGGCGCTCGCGCAGATCAACGGCATCAGCGAGACCGGTACCCGGATCAACGATCAACCGCTGGTCAAGCTGCAGTTGCACATCGCAGGTCCGGGTTTGACGCCGATGGACACCGAGGAACGGGTCATCGCCAGTGTCAGCCGATTGGGCAACATCACCGCCCGCAAGCTGGTGGTTCAGGTCGACCCGGTCAGCGGTAAGCACCTGATCGACTGGGAACGCAGCGCGGTGGTCAACGGGCTGGTGCCGGCGCAGTTCAACGTTGCCGAAGACGGCCAGACCTACGACCTGAGTGGCCAGTCCGGCCCGTTGATGGAGATCTTGCAGCTGCTCAAGTCCCACGGCGTGGGTCTCAACCAGATGGTGGACGTGCGGTCGAATCCCAAACTGCGACAGCAGATCAGCGCGGTGGTGCGCCGAGCGGTCACCCAGCAGTCGGCGGCAGCCGAGCCGGCAGCCGTGCCTGCCGCAGAGCGGCCGTCCGTCGGTGAGCGGTTGCAGGCACTGGCGGCACTGCACGCGGCGGGCACGGTGACCGACGAAGAGTACGCGCAGAAGCGGGCCCAGATCATCGCCGACCTCTGACGGCACGGAACTAGAACACGTTCCATATGCAGCTGCTAGCCTCGTCGAGTGAGCGAGAGCCAGAACCACAATCTGCAGGGCAAGGTGGCCTTTGTTACCGGTGCGGCGCGCGGCCAGGGCCGTTCGCATGCGATCCGGCTGGCGGCCGCCGGCGCCGACATCATCGCCGCCGACATCTGCGCCCCGGCGTCGGACTGCATCACCTATCCCGCAGCCACGCCCGAGGAATTCGCCGAGATGGTCAGCGCGGTCGAGGCCCACGGGCGCAAGGTGCTGGCCCGCACGGTCGACGTTCGTGATGATGCCGGGCTGCGCAAGCTGGTCGACGACGGTGTCGAGCAGTTCGGACGCCTCGACGTGGTGGTGGCCAACGCCGGCGTGCTGAGCTGGGGCCGGCTGTGGGAGCTCACCGACGAGCAGTGGAACACCGTCATCGACGTGAACCTGACCGGGACCTGGCGCACCATCCGGGCTGCGGTTCCGGCGATGATCGAGGCCGACAACGGCGGTTCGATCGTGATCGTCAGCTCGTCGGCCGGACTGAAGGCCACGCCGGGCAACGGTCACTACGCGGCGAGCAAGCATGCCCTGGTGGGTCTGACCAACACGCTGGCTCTCGAGGTCGGCGCACACCGGATCCGGGTCAACTCCATTCACCCTTACTCGGTGGACACCCCGATGATCGAGCCGCAGGTGATGGCCCAGATCTTCACCGAGCGCCCCGACTACCTGCACGCCTTCCCCCCGATGCCGCTGCACCCGCAGTCGTTCATGACCCCTGACCAGGTCTCCGACGTGGTGGTTTGGTTGGCCGGTGATGGCTCTGGAATCCTGACGGGAGTCCAGATCCAGGTCGACAAGGGCGCGCTCAAGTACTGATCGTCCCTGGCCGGGAGAAACAGGGGGATCGTGGTGCCCGACAACGGGATCGTTATCGTCGGCGGCGGCTTGGCGGCTGTCCGCACGGCCGAGGAATTGCGGCGCGAGGAATACGCGGGGCCGATCACGATCGTCTCTGATGAGACTCGCCCGCCCTATGACCGGCCGCCGCTGACCAAAGAGGTGCTGCGCGGCGAACGCGACGACACCACGCTCGAGCCCCCGGAGTTCTACGCCTCCCACGACATCAGCCTGCGGCTGGGTTGCGGTGCCCGCAGTGTCGACACCGCGGCGCAATCGGTGACGCTGGCAGACGGCAGCGTGCTGGGCTACGACCAACTCGTGATCGCCACCGGACTGGTGCCGCGGCGTATCCCGAGCTTTGGTGACCTGGACGGCATCCGCGTGGTCCGGTCCTTCGAGGACAGCCTGGCGCTGCGCGACGACGCGGCCGGCGCCAGTCGCGCGGTGGTGATCGGCGCTGGATTCATCGGCTGTGAGGCGGCGGCCAGCCTGCGCAAGCTGGGTGTGGACGTCGTGCTGGTCGAACCGCAGCCCACCCCGCTGGCCGCCGTCCTCGGTGAGCAGATCGGCGAACTGGTGGCACGGCTGCACCGGGCCAACGGCGTCGATGTCCGCAGCGGCGTCGGCGTCGCCGAGGTTCGCGGCGCGGGCCGCGTCGAGACCGTGGTGCTCACCGACGGCACCGAGCTGGCTGCCGACGTGGTGGTGCTGGGTGTGGGTTCGCGGCCGGCGACCGAGTGGCTGGACGGCTGCGGGGTTGATGTCGACAACGGCGTGGTGTGCGACGCGACCGGGCGCACCAGTGCGCCGAATGTGTGGGCCGTCGGCGACGTGGCGTTCTGGCGGGGGCGCGACGGGCATCAGGTGCGCGTCGAGCACTGGAGCAATGTCGTCACCCAGGTGCGGGCGATGGTGCCGACGATGCTCGGCCGGGAGTCGCTGCATGACGTGGCGGTGCCGGCGTACTTCTGGAGCGACCAGTACGACGTGAAGATCCAGTGCCTGGGCGAGCCGGAGGCCACCGACACCGTGCACCTGGTCGAGGACGACGGCCACAAGTTCCTGGCCTACTACGAGCGCGACGGCGTGCTCGCCGGTGTGGTGGGAGCGGGGCGGCCCGGCAAGGTGATGGGTGCGCGCGCCAAGATCGCCGCGGGTGCCCCGATCTCCGACGTGCTGGGCTAGTAGCTCCTTTCCGTCGCGCGGGCGCGCGTGTTTGTACACCAACACGCCGCGTTGCGCGTACAACCATGCACGCTCACGCGCTCTACATTGCTGGGCTCCTGTCGCCGATCCCGTAGAGAATCCGCTGAATCCGGCCAACCTCTCCGTGGAGAACGCTATTCTCTGTCACGAGATTGCGAGGTGCATACGATGGCCGATGGACAGGCGGCACGGCACGACAGCGGCGCGTTGGGGCGATGGCTCGATGCCCATGGTGCCCCCGACTCACCGGGCCAGGGCGAGCTGCCGCAGCTGGAACCGCTCAGCGGCGGCTCGCAGAACACCTTGTACCGGGTTCGTCGCGGCGAGGCCACGATGGTGCTGCGAATGCCGGGAGCGCGGGCCGACGCCGCCCGCATCGACGGGTTACGGCGCGAGATCCGCCTGGTGCGGGCGCTGTCGGGAACCGACGTCCCACACGCCCGGTTGATCGCCGCCGACGACAGCGGCGAGCTGCTCGGCACACCGTTCTACGTGATGGCCGAGGTGGACGGGTGGAATTCGACCGGCAACGCCTGGCCGCCGCCGTACGACGCGGATCTGAGTGCGCGCCGCGGCCTAGCCTTCGAACTGGTCGAGGGCGCCGCCCGCCTCGGACGAGTGGACTGGCGGGCGCAGGGGCTCGACGGGTTCGGCCGCCCGGACGGTTTCCATGAGCGTCAGGTGGACCGCTGGCTGGCCTTCTTGGACAGCTACCGAGTACGCGATCTGCCGGGCCTGGACGAGGCCGCGGACTGGCTGCGCCGCAACCGGCCGGCGCACTATTCGCCGGGCATCATGCACGGCGACTACCAATTCGCCAACGTGATGTACGCCCACGGCGCCCCCGCGAAACTGGTCGCGATCATCGACTGGGAGATGACGACCATCGGCGATCCGCTGCTCGACCTGGCCTGGGCGCTGCTGGGCTATGACGGCGAAAACCCGCGTACCCAAGGCTATTACGCCGACCTCGCGGGTATGCCGACCCGATCGGAGTTGCTGGAGCGCTACGAGCAGGTCAGCGGCCTGTCCACCGAGAACATCGACTACTACCTGGTACTGGCCAACTGGAAGTTGGGAATCGTGCTGGAGAAGACCTACGCCGCCTCGGTCACCGGTAACCGGGTCGACCCGACGATCGCTGCCGCCATGGGCCCGATGATCCCACAGTTGATCGGCGCCGCAGCCGAACTCGCCCGCTCCCTACCCGCCAAGCGATCCTGAGATGGGTTACGCGGATTCACTCTTCGACCTGACCGACCGGGTGGTGCTGATCACCGGCGGCAGCCGCGGCCTGGGGCGTGAGATGGCCCTGGCGGCCGCCCGGTGCGGCGCCGACGTGGTGATCGCCAGCCGCAAACTCGAGACCTGCCAGGCCACCGCCGCCGAGATCGAGGCCGAGACGGGGCGCTTCGCCCTGCCCTACGCGGTGCACGTCGGGCGCTGGGATCAGCTCGACGGCTTGGTCGATGCGGCCTACGAGCGGTTCGGCCGGGTGGACGTCCTGGTCAACAACGCCGGTATGTCGCCGGTTTACGGCAAGCAGACCGACGTCACCGAGAAGATGTTCGACGCCGTGGTGAACCTCAACCTCAAAGGCCCATTTCGGTTGTCGGCGTTGATCGGCGAACGGATGATGGCTGCCGGCCGCGGATCGATCATCAATGTCAGCACCCACGGTTCGCTGCGCCCGCACCCGTCGTTCATCCCCTACGCCGCGTCCAAGGCCGGCCTCAACGTCATGACCGAAGCGCTGGCCCAGGCGTTCGGCCCCACGGTGCGGGTCAACACCTTGATGCCCGGGCCGTTCTTGACCGACATCTCCAAGGCGTGGAATTTCGGCGAAGCCGACAACCCGTTCGGCGCCGCCGCATTGCAGCGCGCCGGGAATCCGCCGGAGATCGTCGGTGCGGCACTGTTTTTGATGTCGGACGCCTCCAGCTTCACCACCGGCTCGATCGTTCGGGCCGACGGCGGCAGTGTCTGACTCACCGTGAAAGGAGCGGAAAGTGTCGTGGGACTTCTCTACCGAACCGGAGTTCGAGGCGAAGCTCGATTGGATCCGGGCGTTCGTGCGCGACGAGGTGGAACCGCTGGAGGTGCTGTTTCCCGGCTGCGAATACCTGCCGCTGACCGAGGAACGCCGCCGGATCGTCGACCCGCTCAAGGCCCGGGTGCGCGAACAAGGCCTGTGGGCGCCGCATCTGGGGCCGGAGCTCGGCGGCCAGGGATACGGGGCGGTCAAACTGACGCTGATCAATGAGATCCTGGGCCGGTCGAGCTGGGCTCCGATCGTGTTCGGCACCCAGGCCCCCGACACCGGCAACGCCGAGATCCTGGCCCGGTTCGGCACGCCAGAGCAAAAGGACAGCTATCTGGCCGGGTTGCTGTCGGGGGAGATCTTCTCCTGCTTCTCCATGACCGAGCCGCAGGGCGGCGCCGACCCGCGGGTCTTCACCACCCGGGCCGTGCGCGACGGCGACGAGTGGGTGATCACCGGCCGAAAGTACTTCTCCTCCAACGCCTCGGTGGCCTCGTTCTTCATCGTGGTGGCCATCACCGACCCGGACGTGCCGGTGCACCGCGGTGCTTCGACGTTCTTGATCCCGGCCGGAACCCCGGGCCTGGTCATCGAAGCCACCCATCATCTGGTGGGGTCGCATCCGCACGAGGCCGGCCATTCACTGGTGCGCTACGACAATGTGCGGGTCCCGGCCGATGCGATCCTGGGCGAGCCCGGTCAGGGCTTCCTGATCCTGCAGAGCCGGCTGGCCGGCGGGCGTCTGCACCACGCCATGCGCTCGATCGGGGTGGCCCAGCGGGCCATCGACATGATGGCCCGCCGCGCTAAAAGCCGTTTCACCCAAGGCAGTTCGTTGGCCGACAAGCAGCTGGTGCAGGCGTTCATCGCCGATTCCTATGCCGAGCTGATCCCGTTTCGGCTGACGGTGCTGCACGCGGCGTGGCTGATCGACTCGGGTGACGAGAAGGCGGCCCGGGCCGAGATCGGGGTCTGCAAGATCCTGGCCTCGCAGGTGCTCAAGTCGATCGGTCTGCGCGCGATCCAGGTGCACGGCGCGATGGGTCTGACCGAACAGTTGCCGCTGACCAATGTGTTGTTGGGTGGGGTGGCGCTGGGTCTGGCCGACGGCCCGACCGAGGCGCACAAGGTGAACCTGGCCCGGTTGCTGCTCAAGGACTACGACGCCGAGGACCCGGAGTGGCCCAGCGAATTCCTGGACAACCGCATCGAGGCCGCGCGCGCGAAGTACGGCGACTTGGTTGACCGGATTCCGGCCGTGCCATGACCACACGTGTCGACGCCGCGGTGCACCGCGCGCTCGACGACCGCCAGCGCGAGGCCACCGCCGAGGTGGAACGGATCCTGGCCGCGGCGGTGACGGTGCTGCAGCGCAGTGCGCCCGACCCGCCGCGGGTGTCGGACATCGTCGCCGAGGCTGGCTCGTCGAACAAGGCGTTCTACCGCTACTTCGCCGGTAAGGACGACGTGATCCTGGCCGTGATGGAGCGCGGTGTCGCGCTCGTGGTGTCCTACCTGGAGCATCAACTGGCCAAGGAGCCCACGCCGGAAGCCAAGGTCGCGTGCTGGATCCGGGGAGCCCTAGCGCAGCTGTCCGACCCGCACCTGTTGAGCCTGAGCCGCGCCGCCAGCACCCAGCTGGCGGTCAGTGCCGACCGGCCGCGCTCGGATGAGGACATCCTGGCGCCGTTGCGTGATCTGCTCACCGCGCCGATCAGCGCGCTCGGTGGCGACGACCCCCGCCGGGATGCCGATCTGGTCTTTGGCGCTACCTTGTCGACCATGCGTGGCTACCTCAATGCCGGCCGGCGACCGAAGCGGGCCGATGTGGATCACCTGGTGTCGTTCTGCCTTCGTGGGCTGGGGGCGGCCTGATGCGTGCGATCGTCTGCGAGCAGTACGGGCCGCCGGAAGACCTGGTGCTGCGAGAGCTGCCCGACCCGACGCCCGGACCCGGCACGCTGGTGGTCCGGGTACGGGCCGCGGCGGTCAACTTCCCCGACGTGCTGCTGATCGACGGCAAGTACCAGCTGAAGATCCCGGCACCATTCACGCCCGGCAGCGAACTGGCCGGTGATGTGATCGCCGCCGGCGACGGGGTGCCCTTCGCGCCCGGCGATCGGGTGGTCGGCACGTCGTTCGTGGGAGGTTTCGCCGAGCAGGCGCTGGTGCCCGCCGCGGCGGTAAGCGCCATCCCCGACGGCATCGACTACGCGGCAGCGGCCGGATTCGGAGTCACCTACCGCACGGCATATCACGCACTGCGCTCGGTTGCCCAAGTCGCAGAGGGTGATTGGGTGGTGGTGCTGGGTGCCGCCGGCGGTGTCGGGCTGGCCGCCGTCGACCTGGCGGTGGCGATGGGCGCGAAAGTGCTTGCCGCGGCCTCCAGCCCGGAGAAGCTGGAAGTGTGCCGCCAGCGCGGTGCGGCCGCGACGGTCGACTACGACCGCGAAGACCTCAAGACGCGGATCCGGGAGATCACCGGCGACGGCGCGCAGGCCGTGCTCGACCCGGTCGGCGGTTCCTACGCGGAGCCGGCGCTGCGCAGCCTGGCCCGCGGCGGCCGGTTCATCACCTTGGGCTATGCCGCCGGATCGATTCCGGCGATCCCGCTGAACCTGGTGATGCTCAAGGGCATCACGGTGCAGGGCATGGAGATCCGCACGTTCGCCTCCGACTTCCCGGCGTGCAACGAGCGCGACCTGGCCGAACTGCAGCAGCTGTTCGCCGAGGGCAAGGTCAGCCCCTACATCGGTGCCCGTTTCCCGCTCGCCGAGACCGCAACCGCACTGCGCTACGTCGCCGACCGCAAAGCGGTCGGCAAGGTCATCATCGACGTCTGACCCAGATCAACATGTTGTGTGTCGTCACCCCGTCGTTGGTGGTCGTCGCCGACAGCGTCAGCCGGTCGCCGTCCACGCGTGCCTGCCGCAGCTGCGGGCTCGCCAGCAGCTCCGGCAGCATCGAGACGCTGACTTCGTGATGCACGGTCGCGGTGTCCTCGTCGACGCGGAATCGGCCACCGTAGGCGATGTAGGCGGGGAGGGCGGCGTCGGCACTGCCGGTCAGTTGCGCGGACATATAGCCGTCGGCGGTGTAGAGGATCAGCCCGCGCGGCGCGGTGCCCAGTGGGTGGGACACCCCGCCGGTGGCGGCGTCGACCGAATGGAATGACGACAGCTCCCAGCCGCCCAGCAGCGCCTCGCGCAATGTGCTCATCAGGGCATGATGACGGTTCGGGTCACCGGCTCGGCGGCGGCCTGGCGGCTGCACAGCCCGCGCTGCAGGGCGGACAGCAACGCGTCGCGGGTCTCGCGGGGATCGATGAGCTCGTCGAAGCCGAGCTGCTGGGCGGAGTGATACGACGCCTGCAGTTCGGTGTCACGCAGTTTGGCGGCCAGATCTTCCCCGGCGTGGGTGGCCGAGCTGAGCGCGGCCGCGCTCATCGCGCCCATCGTCGCCCCGGGATAGGCGAACGTTGCCACCTGGGAGTCGAAGCCCAGCAGCGACATCACCATGGAACCGAAGCCGTAGGCCTTGCGTAGCGTCAGATGCAGTTTCATCGTGGTGGCCGCGGTCTGGGCGGCGAACATCCGCGCGCCGGCACGCAGCACCCCGGCTCGCTCGGAGCGGCTACCGGGCAGCATGCCGGGGTTGTCGGCCAAGAACACGATCGGCAGATGGAACGAATCGGCCACCATGATGAAGTGCGCCGCCTTGTCCGCGGCGTCGGTGTCGATCGATCCGGCCAGCACCTGCGGCTGGTTGGCCACCACCGCGACCGGGTGGCCGCCGAGATGGGCCAGCGCGCAGATGATCGCCCGACCGAATTGCGGCTGCACCTCGAACCAGTCGGGCCGGTCGAAGACGACGTCGAGCACCGACCGCATGTCGTAGACCCGACGGTTGTCACGCGACACGATGTCGAGCAGTTCGGGAGTGGGCCGCGATTGCGCGGCCGAGTCCGGCGACAGCGCCGTGGGGTAGGACCATGCGCTGGACGGGAAGTAGGACAGATACCGGCGGATGTCGTCGAGCACCGTCTCGTCGTCGGCGCCGAAGTTGTGCACCACACCGCTGTTCAGTGCGACCTCGGGACCGCCTAGCTCCTCTTTGGTGATGTCTTCGCCGGTGGACTCTTTGACCACCGGCGGACCGGCGGTGAAGATCGCGCCGTGCGGGCTCATGATCCGGAAGTCGCAGACCGGACCGACCAGGGCGCCGTGCCCGGCCGAAGGACCCAGTATCGCGGCGACGGTCGGCACCTTGCCCGAGCATTGCGCCTGGGCCAGCAGGTCGGTCGGGGTACGCCCATAGTGCTCACCGGTAGGCCGGAATCCCGCGCCCTCCAACAGCATTACCAACGGGATCTTGTCGCGCAGTGCCAGCTCGGCGATCCGGTAACGCTTGGCGTTGCCACCGGGACCGATGCTGCCCGCCAGGGTGGTGAAATCCTCGGCGCCCACCATCACCGGGGAGCCGTTGATCAGCCCCGAGCCGACCACGATGCCGTCCGCGGCGATCTGCCCGCCGACCATGGTGCCCAGTTCGCGGAAGCTACCCGGGTCCAGCAGGTGCCCGATTCGGGCGCGGGCGTCGAGCTTGCCCTTGCCGCGGTGTTTGGCCACCCGCTCCGGGCCGCCCATGGCCCAGGTGTGCTGGCGCCGCCGGTCGAGGTCCTCCAGGGTCTCCTGCCAGCCGTTCGTCATCCGCGGCGCCTCATTTCGTTGACCATACTGAAATTCTTACTGTAGCGTCTCCCGGCGTGGGCGGAATTGGCCGCCCGGACGGGCATTGACTATGAGTTCCCTTGCGCCGGAGTGCGACCGATGACTTCCGTACGACAGATACCGCGCCATCCGCACGACGTGACCAGCCAGTGGCTGTCGGCCGTGTTGAGCGCTCGGGGTGAACCGGTCGAGGTGGCCTCGGTCGATGTCACCCCGGTCGGCACCGGCCAGACCGGGGCCACCTATCGGGTGGCGGCCCGCTACACCGACAACCCCGGCGACCTGCCGGCCAGCTTCGTGATCAAGCTGCCGGCCGGCGACGACGCCGTCCGCGATCGCGTCGTGCTGGGCTATCGCAGCGAGTGCGCTTTCTACAGCGAGGTGGCCGAGGGCGTCAAGATTCCGATACCGCAGTGCTTCCACTGCGAAATCACCGATGACGCAACCGAGTACGCCCTGCTGCTCTCCGATCGAGCACCGGCGGTCCAGGGCGATCAGCTCGCCGGTTGTGGTGAACGCCAGGCCCGGCTGGCGGTGACCGCCCTGGCCGGGTTGCATGCGCCCACCTGGTGCGACCAGCGCTGGCTGACCTTCCCCGGCCTGGCCATGACCCAGCTGGACGAGGCCGGCGCCAAGGGCATGGGGGACATCGCCCGGATGTGCGCCGAGGCATGCGTGCAGCGTCTCGGCGCCCAGCTCGGCGACGCCGACTGCGCGACTTTGACCGCCGCGCTGGACCTGATCACCCCGTGGGTGACGGCGCCGCTGGGCCGGTTCGCGTTGATCCATGGCGACTATCGCCTGGACAACATGCTGTTCAGCCCCGACGGAGACCAGATCTGGGTGGTCGATTGGCAGACGCTGGGTGTCGGACTACCGGCGCGCGACCTGGCGTTCTTCACCGGCACCAGCTTGGCGCCCGACCTGCGCAAAGAGATCGAAGCCGACCTCGTCACCGACTATCACCGCGCGCTGCTGAGCCACGGCGTCAGCGACTACGACCGGAAAACCTGTTGGCGGGACTACCGATTCGGCGCGCTGCAGGTGCCGCTGATCTGCGCGCTCGGGTTGGTGTTCGCGACCGATACCGATCGCGGCGACGACATGTTCGTCACGATGCTGCAGCGCGGATGTCAGGCCATCCGCGATCTGGGCACGCTGGAGCTGGTGGGCGAGCTGGCCGGCTGAGCCCGGCTCGTCCACGCCGAACAAGGAGAGGTCGGGGTCTGATGGATGCTCACGCGCAGGGGCAGGCCTCGTCGGGCCCGCCCGACGGTGATTGGCTGGGAACGCCGTACCTGACGTTTCGGCGGGAGGGCCCGATCGCGGTCTGCATCCTGGATCGCCCCGAGGCCCGCAATGCGATGACGCCGGCCATGTACTTCGGCCTGCGCTACGCGGTGGGCCGGGTCAATCAGGATCCGGAGCTGGCCGGGCTGTTGATCACCGGGACCGCAGACGTCTTCGCGCCCGGCGGCGACATGGGCGGCGGGGGAGCGGACGACTGGCTCACGTTCGGGGCCGCACTGGGCATGGACATCACCCCGTTCGACACCCTGCGCAGCTCGGTCAAACCGGTGGTCTCCGCGGTCAACGGGCTGTGCCAGGGCGGCGGACTGCAGATCGCGCTCTGCAGCGATGTGGCCGTAGTCAGCGACCGGGCCACTTTCCGGGTGCCCGAGCTGTTCCGCGGCATCGCCGACACCTACTACAGCCAGATGCTGGCGCGGGTGGTCGGGCCGGTCCGAACCCGCGACCTGATGTTCACCGGCCGCACCTTCGGCGCGCAGGAAGCCCTCGACTGGGGCATGGTGGCACGTGTGGTTCCGCACGAGGAGCTGGCCGACACCGCGCGCGACGTGTTGGCGCAGTGCTGCCGCACCGCGCCGGCCGCGCGCGCCGTGGTCAAGTCCAGCCTGGACGCCTACCTCGGTCTGTTCGACCGGATCGGGATGAACACCAGCCTGGGCGCGCCGGAGGCCGTCGAAGGGTTCCGCGCCTTCAAAGAACGCAGGTCACCGGCGTGGGTGCATCCCGATCTACGGGTTGACGGAAGGCTATAGATGAATCGTTTGCTCCAAACGAGAATCGGTGTGCACAAAAATCAGAATCGAGTATCGCAGAATCCATGAATCGGATACGATTCACGCGCACTGTCTCGGGAGGAGCCTGTCCATATGGGCATGAAGGACCTGATCCGCTGGTCCCCGGAATCGGCGATGGTTCGCCTGGCGGGGCCGATGGAGGCGGTCGGCGGGCTCTTCACCATGTCGGTGGATGCCGTCAGGTTCTTGTTCAAGCGCCCGTTCCAGGCCCGGGAATTCATCGAGCAGTCCTGGTTCGTTGCGCGCGTCTCGCTCGCGCCCACGTTGCTGGTGGCCATTCCCTTCACGGTCCTGGTCAGCTTCATCCTCAATATCCTGCTGCGTGAGCTCGGTGCGGCCGACCTGTCCGGTGCCGGCGCGGCGTTCGGCGCGGTCACCCAGGTCGGACCGATGGTGACGGTGCTGATCGTGGCGGGGGCCGGGGCCACCGCGATGTGTGCCGACTTGGGGTCGCGCACCATTCGCGAAGAGATCGACGCCATGGAGGTCTTGGGTATCAACCCGGTGCAGCGGTTGGTCACACCGCGGATGCTCGCCGCCGGGCTGGTGGCGTTGCTGCTCAACAGCCTGGTGGTGATCATCGGCATTCTCGGCGGCTACGTGTTCTCGGTGTTCGTGCAAGACGTCAACCCGGGCGCTTTCGCGGCCGGCATCACCCTGTTGACCGGGGTGCCCGAGCTGGTCATCTCTTGCGTCAAGGCAGCGCTGTTCGGGCTGATCGCGGGAATGGTCGCCTGCTACCGCGGCCTGACGATCTCCGGCGGTGGCGCCAAGGCCGTCGGCAATGCGGTGAACGAAACGGTGGTGTACGCCTTCATGTCGCTGTTCGTGGTCAACGTAGTGGTCACCGCGATCGGCATCAAGATGACGGCGCGCTGAGCCGTGGCGCTTCGTGCCCTGGCCGCCGTCTATCCCGGTGTCACCCGGCAGCTTCGGCGACCGATCGCCGCGATGGGGCGCATCGGCGACCACACCCTGTTCTATGGCAAGGCGATCGCCACCACACCGTTCGCGTTCGCGCACTACCGCCGCGAGGTCATCCGGCTGATCGCCGAGATCAGCATGGGCACCGGCACGCTGGCGATGATCGGCGGCACCGTGGTGATCGTCGGCTTTCTGACCCTGGCGGCCGGCGGCACGCTGGCGGTGCAGGGCTACAGCTCACTGGGCAACATCGGCATCGAGGCCCTGACCGGATTCCTGGCCGCGTTCATCAACGTGCGCATCTCGGCCCCGGTGGTCGCCGGGATCGGTCTGGCCGCCACCTTCGGCGCCGGTGTCACGGCGCAGTTGGGCGCCATGCGGATCAACGAGGAGATCGACGCGCTGGAATCGATGGCCATCCGCCCGATCGCCTACCTGGTCAGCACCCGCATCGTCGCCGGGTTGGTCGCGATCGTTCCGCTCTATGCCATCGCGGTGATCCTGTCGTTCGTGGCGAGTCGCTTCACCACGGTGTTCTTGTTTGGGCAGTCGGCCGGCCTCTACGACCACTATTTCCGTACGTTCCTCAATCCGATCGACCTGTTGTGGTCGTTCCTGCAGGCCTTCTTGATGGCGATCACCATCTTGTTGATCCATACCTATTTCGGCTACTTCGCCGCAGGGGGTCCGGCCGGGGTCGGTGTCGCGGTGGGCAATGCGGTCCGGACCTCGCTGATCGTCGTCGTCTCGGTGACGCTGTTGGTCTCGTTGTCGGTTTACGGGGCCAGCGGCAACTTCAACCTGGCCGGGTAGCTGTCGGCATTTCCGCACGTCGCGGTAGTGGTATTGGCATTCTCCTTTTTTGCAAGTACCGTATCCATCGATGAGCGACCCAGTGCAAACCTCCTCAGGGATCCCGCTGAAACCGGTGTACGGGCCGGACGACCGGCGCGAAGAGCCGCCGGCGCCGGGGACGTATCCCTTCACCCGCGGAAATTTCGAGTCCGGCTACCGCGGACGGTTGTGGACCTTCCGTCAGTACTCCGGCTTCGGCACCGCCGAGGAGTCCAATCGGCGCTACCAGTACCTGCTGAGCCAGGGCGGCACCGGACTGTCGGTGGCGCTGGACCTGCCGACGCAATGCGGCTACGACTCTGACGACCCCGAGGTCGGCGAGGAGGTCGGCCGGGTCGGTGTCGCGGTGGACACCCTGGCCGACGCCGAGATCCTGTTCGATTCCATCCCGCTGGACAAGATCAGCACCAGCTTCACCATCAACGGCACCGCCGCCATCCTGCTGGCGTTCTACGTGGCGGCCGCCGAGCGTTCCGGGGTGCCACGGGCCAAGCTCACCGGCACCATCCAGAACGACATCCTCAAGGAGTACGCCTCCCGCGGGACCTGGATCTGGCCGCCCGAACCGTCACTGCGGCTGATCGCCGACACCATCGAGTTCTGCGCCGCCGAAGTACCGCGGTTCAACGCGATCTCGGTGGCCGGCGCGCACTTCCGGGACGCGGGCGCCAACGCCGTGCAGGAGATGGCCTTCACCCTCGCCGACGGCGTCACCTACTGCGACACCGTCGTGGAGCGCGGCCGGATGAGCATCGAGCAGTTCGCCCCGCAGGTTTCGTTCTTCTTCTACACCCACGGCGACTTCTTCGAAGAGGTCGCCAAGTACCGGGCCGGCCGGCGGCGGTGGGCCACGATCGTGCGGGAACGCTACGGCGCCGACAGCGACAAGGCGTCGATGTTCCGATTCGGCTGCGTGGCCGGCGGTGCATCGCTGTTCGCCCCGCAGGCCCAGAACAACCTGGTTCGGGTGGCCTACGAGTCGATGGCCGCAGTGCTCGGCGGAGTCCAGTCAATGTTCACCGCCGCCTGGGACGAACCGTTCGCCCTGCCCAGCGAGGAGTCCGCGACGCTGGCGCTGCGCACCCAACAGATCCTGGCCTACGAGACCGGAGTGACCCGGGTGGCCGATCCGCTCGGCGGCTCCTACTTCGTCGAGGCGCTCACCGACGCCACCGAAGAACGCATCATCGAGATCATGACCGACCTGGAGAACCACGGCGGCATGGTCCGCGCCATCGAAGACGGCTACCTGCAGGGCCTGATCGCCGACGAGGCGTTCAAGATCCACCACGAGATCGAGTCGGGCAGTAGGCCGGTCGTGGGCGTCAACAAGTTCACGTCCGACGAGCCGGCACCGGAGATCGCCACCTACGAGCTGGACGCCGAAGGCCGTGACGTCCAGCTCAAGCGGCTGGCGCGGGTCAAGGCCGAACGCAACGCCGACGACGTCGCCGCCAAACTCGCAGCGCTGTCGCGCGCCGCCGAGGGCGACGTCAACTTGATGCATCCCCTGATCGACTGCGCCAACGCCTACTGCACGGTCGGCGAGATGGTCTCGGCGCTCAAGGACGTCTGGGGCGAGTTCCAGCAACCGGTGGTGTACTGATGACTTCTCCGCAATCTCCCTCCGCAGCAGCCGTCCCGGCCCGTGTCCTGGTCGCCAAACCCGGTCTCGACGGCCATGATCGCGGGGCCAAGATCGTCGCCCGGACCCTGCGCGACGCCGGCTTCGAGGTCATCTACACCGGCATCCGGCAACGCGTCGAGGACATCGTCTCCACGGCCCTGCAGGAGGACGTGGCGGTAGTGGGGCTGAGCATCCTGTCCGGCGCGCACGTCGCCTTGACCGGTCGCATCGTCGACGCGCTGCGCGCCGCGGACGGCGGGGACATCGCCGTCGTGGTCGGCGGCACCATCCCGCAGGGCGACGTACCCAAGTTGTTGGAAGCCGGTGCCGCAGCGGTCTTTCCCACCGGAACGTCCTTGGATGATCTGGTGACCGGGGTGCGCGAGGTGGTCGAGAAGGCGGAGGCGCGCTAGCCATGCGACTTGGGGTGATGATCGGCGCCGAACGCGGCGATATGGCGCGCAAGGTCGCCAAGCTGATCTCCGACATCGAATGGGCCGACACGGCGGGGCTGTCCACCGCGTGGATGCCGCAGGTGCCCGACGACTTCGACCTGCTGACCATGGTGGCGCTGATGGCATCGCACAGCACCCGAATCGAACTCGGCACCGCCGTGGTGCCCTTGCAAGCTCAGCACCCCATCGCTCTTGCCCGCCAGGCACTTTCGGTGCACGCCGTGTCCGGTGGCCGGCTGGCGCTGGGTGTGGGGCCGTCGCATCACTGGATCATCCGCGACATGCTCGGTCTGCCGTATGACAAGCCCGCTGCCTACACCCGCGACTATCTTCAGGTGCTGGGCGCCGCCCTTGCCGGCCCCGGACCGGTGGACGTCGAGAACGATCACTTCACCGTGCACAACCCGACCGCACTGGGCGCCGACACCAAGATGCCGGTGCTGGTGGCCGCCCTCGGCCCGGTGATGTTGCAGATCGCCGGCGAGCACGCCGACGGCACGTCGCTGTGGATGGCCGACGAGAAGGCGATCGCCGAGCACATCGCCCCGAAGATCAACAAGGCCGCGGCCGATGCGGGCAAACCGCAACCGCGCATCGTGGCCGGCATTCCCGTCACCCTGTGCGCCAATTCCGAGATCGAGGCCGCCAAGGATCGTGCCAACCGCATCTTGGCCGAAGCCGAGACTTCGCCCAACTATCAGCGGTTGCTGGACCGCGGTTCGGCCCGCAATGTCGGCGACCTGTGCGCGGCCGGCGATGAGGAATCGATCCTGAAGCGGTTCAAGCAGTTCGCCGACGCCGGAGTGACCGATCTGTCGGTGCGGCTGCTGCCCATCGGCGACACCCGGGATGAGTTGATCGCCTCCAAGTACCGCACCCGCGAGGTGATCGCCGAACTAGCCAAGGCCGTGTAGGTGAGCGGACCGCTTGCCGGAATCCGCATCCTCGAAGTGGGGGTGATGCTGGCCGGCCCGTACGCCACCATGCTGCTGGCCGACCTCGGTGCCGAGGTCATCAAGATCGAACCGCCGGGCGGGGAGATCTCCCGCCAGGTCGGCCCGAGCTACTTCGCCAGCCTCAACCGCAACAAGACCAGCATTCAGCTGGATCTGGCGTCGGAGGCCGGGCAGGCCGCACTGGGTGAGCTCGTTGCCGAATCCCATGCGTTGCTGGTGAATATGAAGCCGTCGGTGATCCGCCGGCTGGGGCTGACCTATGAGTCGTTGCGGCGTTTCAATTCGCGGATCGTCTGCGTCGCGCTGACCGGGTTCGGCCTGGACGGCGGTGACGAACCGGCCTTCGACTACGTGATCCAGGCCGCCACCGGGATCGCCGCGATGACCGGCGACCCGGATGCGCCGCCGACCCTGCCGGGCTACTCCTCGGCGGACAACTCCACCGGGCTGACGGCGGCGCTGGGTCTGCTGGCGCAGATCGTCAGCGGCCGCGGCGGGCAGGTGGAGGTATCGCTGCTGGATGTGATGCTGTCGCAGCTGAACTACCGGGCGTCGGCCTACCTCAACGACGGTGTCGAACCGCAGCGGAACCCGCATGGTGCGCACTCGTATTACGTTCCCGCGCAGCTTTTCCCGACCGCCCAGGGGTATCTGGCGTTGTTCGTCACCCATGACGGGTTCTGGAAGGCCTTTGCCACGGAAGCTGGTATTGAGGGCTTCGTGACGATGGCCGAGCGTGCGGCCCGCCGTGACGAGGTGCTGGCGGTGGTCACCGCCGCGCTTGCCGGTGACACCGCGGTAGGTTGGGAGACGCGGCTGCGTCCGCTGGGCATCCCGGCGGCGGCGGTGCGCACCCTGCCCGAAGCCCTCAAGGAGCATCCGGAAATGGTCGTCACCGCAGGTGATTTCCGCCTGGTGGGCAGCCCGATCCGGGTCGCCGGGTACGAACCGTCCTACCGGCCGCCGCCGGCTTTGGGTGATTAGCGCTCCGGCGCCGGCTCAGACCGTGACGATCGATGCCGACGCCGTGCCAGGTGCGCCGTAGACCTGCGCGAATCCCACCTTCGGGCCCCCGGGCACCTGACGGTCACCGGCCTGGCCGCGCAGCTGCAGTACCAACTCGTGCAGCTGACGCAGTCCCGAGGCGCCGATCGGTTCGCCGTTGGCGATCAGCCCACCGTCGGTGTTGACCGGCAGTGACCCGCTGATCTCGGTTGCCCCGTCGGCCAGCAGCTTCTCCTGGTCGCCGTCGGCGCAGAAGCCGCACTCGGCCATGTGGATGATCTCGGCGCCGGCGTCGGTGTCCTGCAACTGGACCACGTCGACGTCGTCCGGTGTCACGCCGGCCTTTTCGAAGGCGGCGCGGGCCGCGTAGACCGTCGGTGACACGTCTTCGGTGATCGGAGCCGAGGTCGCATGCACCTCGTAGGCGCCGTAGGTGCGGGTGCGGATCTCGGTGGCCTGCAGGTAGACCGGCTTACCGCTGAAACGGTGTGCGATGTCGGCGCGACACATGACCACTGCGGCCGCACCCTCGTCCGGTGCGCAGAACATGAATTGGGTGAGCGGGTAGTTGAGCACCGTCGAGTCGAGGATGGCGTCTTCGGACATCGGCTTGCGCCGGAATGCGTTGGGGTTCAACGCGCCGTTGCGGAAGTTCTTGGCGGCGACTTTGGCCAGTGTGCGCGCCGAGATGCCGTGGTCGTGCAGGTAGCGGTTTGCCTTCATGCCGAAGAACTTGGTGGTGACGAACTGCCCGTTCTCGGCGTACCAGGCCGGCAGGGCCAGCTTGGCCGGGTCGTCGGTGAACGCACCGCGGGGGTGTTTGTCCATGCCGATTGCGATGCCGATGTCGTACTTGCCGGACCGGATGTTGTCGGCGCAGACCTGCGTGGCGGTGGCCGCGGTGGCGCAGGCGTTGAACACGTTGGTGAACGGGATGCCGGTTAGGCCGACCAGCCGTGTCACCGCATCCGGATTGGAGATCTCGTAGCTGCCGCCCACGCCGAACTGGATGTCCTTCCACTGCGCCCCGGCATCGGCCAGGGCCAAGTGGATGGCCTCGGCGCCCATCTGCATCGCGGACTTGTCGAAGCGGCCGAAGGGGTGCAGGCCGACCCCGATGATCGCCACATCGTTGTTCGCTACCGTCATGGTCCAGGTCTCCTTAGACGGGCTGGAATGCCCAGGTGAGAATCTCGGTTCCGTCGTCGTCGACGTAGAACGGCACCATGGTCAGTTCGACGTTCATGCCGAATTTCAGCTTGGCGGGGTCGGATTCGGTCAGGCGAGCCTCGACCTGGACCACATCACCGAGTCGGACCAGCCCAACTCCGTAGGGAGTGAAGCCTTCGGCAGTCTCGCCGCCGGCGTAGGGCAGCTTCGGGACGAAGCCCTGAGTGGTCCAGGCCTCCAAGATGCCTTGGCGGGGAAGCAACAGGTCCTGCATCTGCGGGCCGCTGCATCGCGGGCAATGATCCTGGCGGGGCCACACCGTGGCTTGGCAATCCGCGCACTGGCTGCCGATCAGAGCCAGGTTCTCGTCGGGCCAATTCGTGACGTCGGGAGCGAGGGCCTTACGCATCCGCGGCGGTCTTCCAGGCGGACACGCACAAAGTGGAAATCACATTCTCGATTAGAGCATACGTGCGTACTGCTAGGGAAGCCTGAACGGACCATCCGGCGCGTGCGGTGGCGGAACCGGGCGCGCGAGGGTGCGCAGAATGTCAGTTTTCTGCGGCGTGTCGCGTGCAGACGCGCACGCTCAGGCGGGTGGGGGTCCCCCCCTTGCGGGGGCGTGCCCCCAGCTCGCGCAGGAAAGGGTCTACTACTTGGCGAGGCCGTGGGCGCAGAAGTCCCAGACCTCGTCGGCGGTGATCGGGTGGGCCGCCGGATCGTCGGATTCGGCACTGGACTGTGCCACGAACATGACGGTCTGCATGATCATGGCCGCCATGCGCCGGGCGTTGACGCCCTTGCGCAGCTCACCGGCCGCGTCGGCGGCTTCCATCAGTTCGGTGAGCAGCGTCAACAGCGGGGTGAAGGCCACTCGCACTTCGGTGGGGTGCGAGACCAGCAGGCGCGGTGCGAAATCGGTGAACAGCGGCCGCTTGGCCGAGGGGTCCGGCCGAGACAGCTCGAAGAGCAGCTCGACCGCCACTTTCAGCTGCTCCAGCGGCTTGCTCTGGCCCTCGGTGGCGGCACGGATCTGGTCGGATGTGCGCACCAGGGCGTCTTCGAAAAGTGCCAGCAGCAGCTCGTGCTTGCCGTTGAACTGCAGGTAGAAGCTGCGCAACGACTGCCGGGAGCGCTCGACGACCTCTTGGACGGTGAAGTCGGTGCTGCCCTTTTCGATGATGATGGCTTGGGCTGCGTCCAGGAAGCGCTGAACGCGCTGGGCGGCCCGCAACCGAGCGGTCTTGATCGACCGCTCGACCGCCCGCTGCTTCCAGACGGGCTCTTCTTCCGGGTTACTCACCAGCGGCTCCGAGGGTTGCCTTTTTGGGAGAACACGAATGCACCCTACCGGAGAACAGGCCCGGATCGACGTCGGCTATTGCGGCGCTGCCATCCCGGTGGAGAAGATGGTAACTTTCCTGGAACGAGAAGACCATTCTCGCCAATTGCCGGCGCGGGCGGAGGGACCCCATGTACATCGACTACGAGGTCGCCGATCGGATCGCGACGATCACCCTGAACCGACCCGACGCCGCCAACGCCCAGAACACCGAGCTGCTCGACGAGCTCGACGCGGCGTGGACGCGCGCCGCCGACGACGATGACGTCGCCGTCATCGTGTTGCGCGCCAACGGCAAACACTTCTCGGCCGGTCACGACCTCAAGGGCGGCGGCCCGGTGCCGGACAAGATCACCCTGGAGTTCATCTACAAGCACGAATGCAAGCGCTACCTGGAGTACACGCTGCGGTGGCGCAATGTGCCCAAGCCGTCGATCGCCGCGGTGCAGGGCCGCTGCATCTCCGGTGGGCTGATGTTGTGCTGGCCCTGCGATCTGATCATCGCCGCCGACGACGCCCAGTTCTCCGACCCGGTGGTGCTGATGGGCATCGGCGGCGTCGAATACCACGGGCACACCTGGGAATTGGGTCCACGCAAAGCGAAAGAGATGTTGTTCACCGGTCGGGCGATGACCGCGCAGGAAGCCGAGCAGACCGGCATGGTCAACCGGGTGGTTCCGCGTGAGCAGCTGGACGCCGAGACCCGCCAACTCGCCGAGCACATCGCCACCATGCCGTCGTTCGCACTGCGCCAGGCCAAACGTGCGGTCAACCAGACCCTCGACGTGCAGGGTTTCCATTCGGCGATCCAGTCCGCGTTCGACATCCACGAAACCGGTCACGGCAATGCGCTGTCGGTATGCGGTTGGCCGATTCTGGTGAACCTGGACGAGATGAAGTCTCAGGTCAAATAGTCGCTCCGCCGGATCCGGCCCGGCGGTTTGGTTCTCGGGGAATCTAACGATTGAGGCGAGCGGCACCTGATGGCACCGTGGTACCCACATGTACCGACGTGTGGAAGGTGTTGGAGTGGCCGAGAAGACGACCGAGCCGGTGCGGCTGCCGCCGGTAGCGCCGATCCCGAAGCCGCTGGCTGCACTGCTGTTTCTGACCGCTCGCAAGACCGCGATGCGGGCACTGGGGAAGCGCTACGGTGGCGCATTCTCGCTGCGTCTGCCGATCGTCGGACACGCGGTGGTGCTCAGCGATCCGGTGCTGGTCAAAAACCTGTTCACCACCCACAGCGACCTGGTGGGTCGACCCGGCAATCTGGGGGCGGTCTTGGGGCCGGGCTCGACCTTCAGTCTGAACGGTGCCCCGCATCTTCGGCGCCGCAAACTCTTGGTGCCCCCGTTTCACGGCAAACGGATGAGCGGCTACGAATCCATCGTCGAAGAGGAGGTGCTGCGCGAGATCGCAACGTGGCCGCAAGGCCGCGAGTTCGCCACCCAACCGTCGATGATGCGCATCACGCTTAACGTGATCCTACGTGCCGTATTCGGTGCTCAAGGAGCCGAATTCGACGAACTGCGCGAGGTGCTGCCGACTTTGGTGGAGTTGGGGTCGCGGCTGGCGGTGCTGCCGCCGCGGGCACGACGCGATTTTGGCCGACTGAGCCCGGGCGGGCGCTTCGGAGACTATCGACGACGTTACGACGCGCTGATCACGAAACTGATCGACACTGCGCGCAATTCGCCTGACTTTGCCGACCGTACCGACGTCCTGTCCCTGCTGCTGACGGCCCGCTACGACGACGGGCAGCCGATCAGTGACGTGCATATCGCCGATGAGCTGCTGACGTTGTTGGCTGCCGGTCACGAGACGACGGCGACCACGCTGGCGTGGGCGGTGGAGCGACTCCGCCGCCATCCGGATGTCTTGAATCGCTTGGTGACCGACGTCGATTCCGGCGGATCGGACCTGCTACAGGCGGTGATCTGGGAAGTGCAGCGGACCCGATCTGTCGTCGAGGGGACCGGGCGCATCACTCGTACGCGGATCAAATTGGGCCCGTGGGTCATTCCGGAGAACCACGCGGTGGTGGTGGCTTTCCGGTTGGTGCACTTCGCCGAGGGCAACTTCGCCGATCCCGAGGTCTTCGACCCGGATCGGTTCGTCGGCAATCCGCCCGACACGGCACTGTGGATCCCCTACGGCGGTGGGGTGAACCGTTGCGTGGGCGCCGCGTTCGCCAACATGGAGATGCTGGTCACGCTACGTACGCTCTTGCGCCACTACGAGCTCGTTCCGACCACGGCCAAGGGGGAGCGTCACCACTCCCGAGGCGTCACTACCGCCGCGGGACGCGGCGGTCTGGCGGTGGTGCACCGGCGCGACACCGGCGGGCCGGTGGTCACCGACCTCACCGCAGCTGGGAACGCAGCTGGCGTTTGAGCACCTTGCCGTAGCTGTTCTTGGGTAGTGCGTCGACGAATTCGTAGCGCTTGGGCCGTTTGAATCGCGCGATACGTTCCAGCAGGTGACTGTCCAACTCGGCAACCGAGGCGTCGCCCACGATGAAGGCGACCACGATCTCGCCCCACTCGGGGTCGGGGGCGCCCACCACGCCGGCCTCGCTGACACCGGGATGGCTCAGCAGTGCCTCTTCGACTTCGCGCGGGTAGATGTTGCTGCCACCGCTGATCACTACATCCTTGGAGCGGTCGCGCAGGGTGAGGCATCCGCGGGCGTCGAACGAACCTTTGTCGCCGGTGAACAGCCATCCGTCCCGGATGGCTTCGGCGGTGGCGGCCGGGTTGTTCCAGTAGCCGGTCATGACGACATCGCCGCGACAGACGATCTCGCCGACCTCGCCGGCGAGTGCTCGGCTGCCGTCCTCGCGCAGGACCGCGACCTCGACGCCGGTGCGCGGCCAGCCGACCGACCCCAGGATCGCGTCGTTGCCCAGGTGATCGGCGCGGCGCAGGCCGGTGATCGTCATGGGCGCTTCGCCCTGGCCGTAGAGCTGGGCGAACACCGGCCCGAACGCGGTCATCGCCCGCTTCAAGTCCCCGAGATACATCGGCCCGCCGCCGTAGACAATGGTGCGCAGGTTGGCCGGGCGCCCGCGGCCGGTGGCTACCAGTCGGCTGACCATCGTCGGCGCCAAAAAAGCGGTGGCGCCGCGATGATGCCCACACAGGTCGAGGAATTCGGTCGCGTCGAACGAGCCCGATGCCGGTACCACCTGGCGGGCTCCACGCAGTACGTAGGGCGCGATGTAGAGCCCCGATCCATGCGACATCGGCGCGCCGTGGATCAGGCTGCAGTCGGCGTCGGGGTCATCCAGGTCGGCCAGATGCGCCAGCGTCATCGCCATCAGGTTGCGGTGGGTGAGCATGGCGCCCTTGGAGCGCCCGGTGGTGCCGCTGGTGTAGAACAGCCACGCCAGCCGGGACGGATCCGGGTTGACCTCGCGGGCGGGAGGGCAAGCCATCCGGTCCAGGTATGTTGCGCCGCCGATGGTCTCGACGGGCGCAGCAACGAGGCCTACCAGCCCTGGCGCCAGCTTCGGCGACGCGAAGATTAGCGCTGGACCGGCGTCGTCGATGATCTGGGCCATCTCCCGCGGGTGCAGCTTGTAATTGAGCGGAACCACAACGCAACCGGCCGCCCAGGTGGCGAACATCAGCTCAATGATCTCCGGCCGGTTCTCGCTAGCGATCGCGATCCGGGCGCCGGCTCCCGCCACCCGGCCTAGCGAGGTCGCCAGCCGCCGTGCCCGATCGGCCAGCTCGCTCCAGGAGTGCAGCTCACGCTCGCCGTGATACACCGCGCCCCGCTCCCCGAACCGGGTTGCGGCCTGGTCTAGCAACGTGAACAGGTTCACCGTTGCACCCAGTCGGAGTCGAGGCCGAAGTCGGAGAGATATTTGGTCGAGCTCCAACCCCCGTCGACGACGATGGTCTGGCCGTTGATGAAGGAGCCGGCCTCCGAGCACAGGAACGCCACGGTGCCCGCGATGTCGTCCACCCGGCCCAGTCGCGGCGACGGCGTCATCTCGGCGTTGAGCTTGCGGAACCGGTTGTCGGACAGGCGTTGCTGCACCATCGGGGTCACGGTGACTCCGGGGGCCACCGCGTTACAGCGGATGCCCTGGGCGCCGTACTGGCAGGCGATGTGGGTGGTCAGCGCGGTCAGCCCGCCTTTGGCGGCCGAGTACGCCCCGCCGCGCAGCCCGCCCACCACGGCGAAGGTGGAGGTGATGTTGATGATCGCCGATCCGGGCTGCAGGTGCGGCAGCACGTCACGCGTTAGCCGGAACGGCGCCCGCAGCATCAGATTCAGGAACTGGTCCAGGGTGTCGTCGTCGGTCTCGTGCAGCGGTTTGGGGCTGCCGATACCGGCGTTGTTGATCAGATAGTCCACCCGGCCCCATCGGGACAGGGCGGCGTCGAGGATCTGCTGTGGCGCCTGATCGGCGGTCAGGTCGACCGCCACGGTGGCGATTCGGTCGGGATCGATGCCGGACTCCTGTAGCTCGGCCGCCAAACCGGCCAGGCGTTCGGTGTCGCGGCCGGTCGCCAGCACCGCCATCCCGGCTTCGGCAAGCTTTGCCGCGCAGCCGAACCCGATTCCGCTGCTGGCCCCGGTCACGATCGCCACCTGCATGATCTACTCACCTACCTCTGCGTGGGACAGCTCTGCCCGGATCTGCGCCTTGACCACTTTGCCGGCATCGTTTTTAGGCAACGCATCCCAGATCAGCACCTGCTCAGGGGTTTTGAACCGCGCGACGCCGCGGTCGGCCAGCATGGCGCGCAGCTCGGCGACACCCGGAGGGGCCGGGCCGGCCGGCACGATCACCGCGCAGGCACGCTCGCCGGTGCGGGCATCGGGGATCCCCACCACCGCGACCTCGGCGATCTGCGGATGACCGATCAGGATGTCCTCCACCTCGCGCGCGGAGATGTTCTCGCCGTTGCGGATGATCACGTCCTTGAGTCGCCCGGTGACGAGCAGGTAGTCCTCGTCGACCCACCGGCCGAGATCGCCGGTCGCGAAGTAGCCCTGTTCATCGAAGCAGCCGAGTTCGTCGTCGCGGTGCTGGTAGCCCAGCAGCATCTGCGGGCCGCGGACGTAGATCTGTCCTTCGCCCGGTGGAGCGCCGGGGTGAGGGACCAGCTTGATGTCGGCGATCCCGGCCTTGCCGTCGGTCTTCGCGGCGTGGGCAAGGTCGCGGGCGCCCAACGATCCGACCGTGCTGACCGGAACCTCGCTGGACCCGTACACCCGGGTGACGACGGCGGTGTGAAAGTAGCCCGCCGCGTCGCGGATCAACGACGCCGGGACCGACGCTCCGCCGCAGACGAAGAGCTTGAGATCGGGCAAGCGGGTGCCGGCATCGCGTGCGGCGGCGAGCAACTGGGCCAGAAACGGCGTCGCTCCCGCCACGTGGGTGCAGTGCTCGGCGAGCATGAGCGCTACCGCGGCATCGGGATTCCAGGTGTCCATCAGCACGGCGGTAGTGCCCAGCAGCAGGGGGACTTCGAATGCGTAGATCGATCCGCCGATGTGGGCGATGGGGGACGGGACCAGGAACCGGTCGCCGGGCTCGATCATCCAGTGCCGCCCCAGCTGGCGTATCAAGGCGTTGATCGAATTATGGCTGTGCAGAACACCCTTGGGATGTCCGGTGGTGCCGGAGGTGTACAGCAGCATGCGGGCCGCATCGGCATCCACGGCCGGCAGCGCGACGGGTTGCCCAATGCCGTGCAGCAGGGTGCGGAAGTCGGTGTGCCCGGTCGAGGCCCCACGCACCACCACCACGTCGGGCGGATCGGCAAGGTCCGCGGTCACCCGGGTCAGCATCGCCGCGTGGTCGTGGCCGCGGAACCGCTCGGGCACGAACAGCATTCGGGTGTTCGAATCGGCCAGGATGAAGGTCAGTTCCGCATCGCGCAGCGACGGCAGGATCGGGTTGACCACCATCCCGGCCAGCGTCGCGGCCAGATACACCGCGGCGGCTTCATGCCAGTTCGGCAGCATGAATGACACCACACTGCCGGGGGCCATCCGCTCCAGCATCGCGCCGGCCAGCGCCGTCGCCTGCATGTGCAGCTCCCGGCAGGTCAACTGGGTCTCGCCGTCGATCACCACGACGCGGTCCGGGGTCTGTTCGGCCGCCTCTCGCAGGGTGTCGGCCAAGGTGGTTGAGACCCACAGGCCCGCAGCGTAAGCGTCAGCGGCCTGTGCGGCGGTGAGGCGGGGTGTCACGGGCCGCTCGGTCCCGGGACCCGGTGCAGCGTCATCGAGTAGCGATAGTCGTCGCCGGCATGGGTGTTCACCGTCACCTGGGCGATCTCACCCTCGGAGGTGGTGTAGCTGCGCTGCATCTGTAGCCCGGCGGTGCCAGGATCGACGGCCAGGGCAGTGCCGAGTTCCGGGGTGATGATCACTGCCCGGATGTGTTGGCGGACTTCGACGATGCTGACCCCGAACACGTCCTCGATCAATGGGAAGATCGGGCCGGAGTGGCGCTGCAGCAGCCGGCCGACTCCGGCGAACGCGCGGTTGATGTAATACTCGGTCCGACAGATCGGCGTGGCCTGCCCCTGCGTGCGGCGGTTGCCGCGCACGGCCAGCCATTCGGTGCCCACGGGCAGGCCGGTGCGTGCGGCGACATCTGCGTCGAGGGTGACCATGGCGTTGGAGTCGATCTCGAACCGTGCGCCGGCCGCGAATGCCACCAGGTCATCGATCGAGACCACGTCTTGGGCGTAGCAGTTGGTCGCGGCGCGGGGGATCACCACCGTCCCCGCGCGGGGACGCGAGACGACGAGGTTGTCCTCCCGCAGTCGTCGCAGCGCCTCGCGGACCGTGTAGCGGCTGACGTTGAACCGTTCGCACAGTTCATGTTCGGTGGGCAGCTGCGAACCGATCGGGTAGACCCCGTCGGCGATCTCCTTGCGCAGCGCCCGCGCGACCTTCAGATAGCGGTGGTCGGTCACGAGCCGACCGGGTGCAGTGCCAGCACGCTGCCGTCGCCGTCGGCCGAGACGAACAGGGCGCCGTCGCGACCGCGCGCGATGCCGGCGAACGGGCCTTGGGGGCCGGAGAACGGCGGCATTCCGTTGAGTGGTTTCGGTGTCACGCCCGGTGGCGGCCCGATCGGCAGCCCCTCGGCGATCACCTGCGGTGTCCCGGTGTCGAGGTCGACGGCGAGCACTTGGCGGGTTCCGGCGTCGACGACGTAGAGCGTGCGGTCTGCCAGCGTGATCCCTTGCGGCCGAACAAGTCCGTCGACTACCGGCGCAGCCCCCGAGCCGCTGATGCGCAGCACCCGGCCCGCCCCGGATTCGGCCACCAGGTGCGTCCCGTCGTGTGCGACCTCGATCCCGACCGGACCGTCCAGGTCGCGGGCCAGCACTTCCACCGCGCCGGCGCGCACCCCCAATACCCGGCCGGTGCCGAACTCGGTGACCGCGATACCGGCGGGTCCTACCGCCACCCCGTAGAGCTGGTCGAAACCGTCGGCCAGCACCTCACTGGACGAATGTGCCGGCACATAGCGGGCGACCTGCCCGCCGGAGGTGGTGACGACGAATTCGCCGGGGCCGACGGCGGCCACGCCCCGCACGAATCCGGGATAGCCGGGGCTGAACAGCATTCCGAAGGCTTCCAGCCGCCCGCCCGTGTCGACGGCATAGAAGTAGGTGCCGTCGGCGACAAACAGGGCGCCGGTCTCATCGATGGTGAGATCCAGCGGCCAGTTCAGCCCGCCCGGCAGCACCGTGGATGTCTGCCCGTCGCCGGCGATTTCGGTGATCTCGCCGGTGAAGTTGGAGACGAATAGCCGCCCGTCGACGAAGGTGCAGTTGTCCAGTCCGGGATGCAGCTGCGCCAGCACGGTGGATGTACCGGTGCGCGGATCGATGCGCAGTACCTGTCCGCTGGCGGCCTGGGTGGACACGATGAAGCCGTCGGCGTCGAACTTCACCGAGTCCGGTACGCCCAGATCGCCCGCGACCCGTTGCGGCGCGGCATCGGTGGCGAAGGGATCGATGCGCCAGATCTCGTTGGCAGTCATCACCGGGAAGTACAGCAGGCCGTCGGGCCCCACCTCCATGGCGTTGGGCGACGGCAGGTTCTCGGCCAGGATGCGCCTGCCGCCGGTGGCCCGGTCAAGTTCCATCAGGCGCCCGCCCTCGCGGCATTCGCCGACGAACAGCCGGTCTTGGTGCACGGTGATGCCGTTGGCGCAGGGCAGGTCGTCGCGCAGGACACGGCTGCGGCCGGAGGCATCGAGCGCACTGACCCGGGCGTCCATTACCTCGGTGGCGTACAAGGTGCCGCTCGCGTCGAAGGCGACATCGTCGGGGGCGACGACGTCGCTGCCGCGCGCGCTCACGACCGTCAACTCGCCGGTGGTCACGTTCAGTGCGCTGATCTGACTGCCGGTTACCTGCGCGATGTAGACCCGCCCGTCCGGTCCGGTTCGCAGCCCGTTGGCCCCGAACAGCCGGCTCGGTTCGGTGAGCCGTTCCAGTCGCCAGCCCGGCGCCGCGGCGGGGGTGCCGGCCAGCTCGCGAGGGAGTGGCAGGGAGGCAGTCATGACTCCGGACGTTATCAAGCCCAGTTAGTCCAGACAATAGTTCGCAGAATGGCGGCTATCCGACCTTGACGCATGAATAACCGCTGCGGAATAGTGTTCTGCATTACGCAGAACGGAGTATTTTGTCCGAACAAATGATGGCGGGGGGCCACGGGGTGGCGGGGGAGGCTCCGGGGTACGGACCGCTGAGCGGGGTGCGGGTGGTCGATCTGACGACCATGGTGATGGGCCCGTACTGCACGCAGATCATGGCCGACATGGGTGCCGACGTCATCAAGGTCGAGCCCCCGGAGGGCGACGCGACCCGCTACATCTCGGCCGGTCCGGCACCCGACATGAGCGGGGTGTTCGTCAACGTCAACCGGGGCAAGCGCAGCGTCGTGCTGGATCTGCGCACCGTTGCCGGGCGGGCCGCGATCACCGCACTGATCGGCCGGGCCGACGTGTTCATTCACTCGATGCGGGCCAAGGCGATGGCCAAACTGGGCCTGGGCTACGCGCAGGTGGCCGCGCTCAACCCGGGGATCGTCTACACCAACTGCTATGGCTACGGGCGCCGCGGCCCGGCCGCCGATCGCCCCGCCTACGACGACACCATTCAGGCCGAGTGCGGGCTGCCCGCGGTGCAAGAGCAGCTCACCGGCCGGGCCGACTACGTCGGCACCATCATGGCCGACAAGATCGCCGGACTGACCGCCCTGTACGCCACGATGATGGCGCTGTTCCACCGGGAACGAACCGGACAGGGCCAGGAAGTCGAAGTCGCCATGTTCGAGACCATGGCCTCGTTCATGCTCGTCGAGCACGCCAACGGTGCGATGTTCGACCCGCCGCTGGGCCCGGCCGTCTACCCGCGCACGGTGGCGCCCAACCGGCGGCCCTATGCCACCAGCGACGGCCAGATCGCCGCGCTGATCTATAACGACAAACACTGGAACGCCTTTATCGGTGCGGTGCAGCCGCCCTGGTCCTCCGAGCAGTACGCCACCTTGGCGCAGCGGGCCCGGCAGATCGACACCATCTACGGGCTGGTGGCGCAGACCATGAAAGAGCGCACCACCGCCCAGTGGTTGGCGCTGTTCGAGGAGCTGGAAATCCCAGCGGCCCCGCTGAACTCGCCCGGGGCGTTGTTCGACGATGCGCACCTCAACGCCGTGGGTCTGTTCGAAACCGTGGACACCCCCCACGGCCCGGTCCGCTTCCCCGGGGTGCCCACCTGGCTGTCGCGGACCCCCGGCCGGGTCGCCGGCGCGGCCCCGGAACTCGGCGCGCACACCGCGGCGGTGTTCGCCGAACTTGGACTCGAGCAGGAAACGGCATGACCCTCGACTTCGACATGGGGACACGCGCGGGCGAGCTACGGGCCCAGCTGCGCGAGCTGATCGGACGTGAGCTGCCCGAACGCTTCCCGGGTGCGTTCACCGACGACCCCGCAGATCTTGCTGCCGCACAACGGTTCTGCCAGGTGCTGGCGGAGCAGGATCTGCTGTGTCTGTCCTGGCCGGAGGAGTTCGGCGGGGCGGGCGCCTCGGTGTGGGAGCAGACCGTGGTGCGCGAGGAGATGTGGGCGCATCATGAGCCGCGCGGGGCGCAGTACATGGGGGTGAACTGGGTCGGACCGATCATCATGCGGCACGGCACCGCCGAGCAGCAGCGCCGCCACCTGCCGCCGATCGCGGCCGGCGAGGTGATCTGGTGCCAGGGCTTCTCCGAACCCGAAGCCGGGTCCGATCTGGCCTCGTTGCGCACTCACGCCCGCGGTGACGGTGACGGCTGGCTGATCAACGGGCAGAAGATCTGGACCTCCTACGCGACCATGGCGCAGTGGTGCTTCCTGTTGGTGCGCACCACCCGGGTCGGTGAAGGATCGGTCACCAAAAAGCAGCAGGGCCTGACGGTGTTCCTGGTCCCGATGGACAACCCCGCCATCACCGTCCGGCCACTGGGCACCATGATGGGCCCGCACCACCTCAACGAGGTGTTCTTCGACGACCTGCGCGTCACCGACGCCGACGTACTCGGCGAACTCGACGCGGGCTGGTCGATCGTGGCCGACGTGATGGCCTTCGAGCGCGTCGGAATCGCACGCTACGCGCGCTGCGAACGGCTGCTTGCCGCGGCGCCGCATGCCCTCGGGTCGCGATGGGAGACCCTGCCCGGCGAGGTGATCGCGCGATGGGTGCGGATGCTCACGCATTGCCGCCGGGCCCGGCTGATGGCCTACCGGGTGGTGTCGTTGCAGGCCAGTGGCCGCATAGCGCCCGGTGACGCCGCCGCCTACCGGATCGCGGTCACCCGGCTAGACCAGGAAAGTGCCGAGGTCCTGATGGAGATCGCCGCCGAAGCCCCCGACAGCCCACAGGCACAGTGGTATCGCCAGGAGGTCGAAGACCACTGGCGCTACTCGCAAGCGGCCACGGTGTCCTCTGGCAGCATCGAGATGCAGCGCATCCTGCTGTCGCGCGCCCTGCTGGCGGAGGCGCGATGAATCTCGAACTCGGCGGGGACGCACAAGAATTCGGGCAGGCGGCGCGTCGCGCCTTCGAAGCGGCCGGCGGCGACGATCTGGTGCTGCGCGCCGACGCCGACCCCGGCTTGCGCGAGCAATTGGTCGGCCCGATCCTGCGGGGGCTGGGAGCATTCGAGCTGAAGCCCCGCGCCGACGCCGACGAACTCGAGGCCGCCGCCGCGCTGTGCCGCAGCGCCGGCTACTGGGCGCTGCCGTACCCGGTGGCCGAATGCCTCTCTGCACCGGACGATCTCGACGTTGACGGGCTGATCGTGGTGGCCGATCATGCCCCCGCCGGCGTGGTGGCGGGACTGTCGCAGCGGTGGGCCGCGGTCACGCTGGCCGGGGTGCGCAGCACCGTGGTGGGGCAGTCGGAGGCCCGGCCTGCACTGGTGGCGGAGCTGAGCCTGGCGCGGCTTGACGACGCCGGCGTCGGGGATGTCGCGCTGGCGCTGACGCTGCCCTGCTGGACGCTGCTGGGGATGCTGGACCGGGCAATGGATCTGACGATCGCCCACGTGCGGCTGCGCGAACAGTTCGGCCAGGCGCTGTCGGCGTTTCAGGGCGTGCAGTTCCAGCTCACCGACGCCGAGGTGGAGCGCGCCGGGGTGGACATGCTGGCCAAATACGCGCTGTGGAGCATCGCGACCGGGCGACCCGAAGCCACCGATGACGCGCTGGCGCTGCGATCGGCGGCGCTGGAAGCCGCCGAAGTGGTGTTCCGCGTCTGCCACCAACTGCACGGCGCCGTCGGGTTCTGCGATGAGACCGCCCTGTCGTGGCTGTCGCGCTACAGCCAGCCGCTGCGCCGCCTGCCGTGGGGGTTGTCGGCCACCCGCGATCGGCTGGCCCGCCGCACTCAGCGGACCGGACTGGCGGGACTCTACGCATGAAATACGATCTGCCCCAAGAAATCACCGTGACCGGCGACGGCCCGGTCCGCACCGTCACGATCAACCGGCCCGACGAGCTGAACAGTGTCAACGCCAACCTGCACTGGGGCCTGGCCAACGTGTGGCGCCAACTGGCCGCCGACAAGGCGGTCCGGGTCGTGGTGCTGACCGGCGCCGGGCGGGCATTCTCCGCCGGCGGCGACCTGAACTGGATCACCACCTTCCTCGACGACGAAGCCGCCCGGGACGAGAGCATCCGCGAAGGAGCGCAGATCGTCGAAGAGATGCTGCGGTTCCCGCTGCCGATCATCGCGGCCGTCAACGGCCCCGCCGTCGGACTGGGCTGCAGCGTGGCGGTGCTCTGCGACATCGTGTTGATTTCGCAGAGCGCCTATCTCGCCGATCCGCACGTCGCGGTTGGGTTGGTCGCCGGTGACGGGGGAGCCGCCCTTTGGCCGCTGATCACCCCGATCCTGCGATCCCGCGAATACCTCTACACCGGCGATCGCATCGATGCGGCCACGGCCGTCGAGCTGGGACTGGCCAGCCGCACGGTGGCCCCCGAAGAGCTGCTGCCGCAAGCACATCAGCTGGCCGACCGCCTGGCGGCGCAGCCGCCCGAGGCGCTGCAGGGCACCAAGCGGGTGGTCAACATGTACCTGTCGCAGATGCTGGCCGGGCCGCTGCAAGCCGGGTTCGCCGCCGAGGTGACGACCATGAAGTCCGACGAACACCGGCAGCGTTTGCTGGCCTTCGCAGAGCGGTCAAAGCGGCGATGACCCCCGATTTCCGCGCGCACGTACGCCAGTGGTGCCGCGACAACATCCCCGCGGACTGGCGCCGCGCCCAGACCGGCGTGAGTGAGCAGGAGTTCGTCGACTTCCAGCGCGGCTGGTTCGCCACCCTGCACAGCGCCGGGTTCGCGGTCCCGCACTGGCCGCGCGAATGGGGCGGCGGGATGTCCGTGGCCGACCAGGCCGTGCTGTACCAGGAGCTCGCCGCCCACGACGCGCCCCGGCTGGTGCTGGCCTTCGTCGGCATCCACCACGCCGCCGCCACCCTGCTGGCCGCCGGAACACCGGAGCAGCGCAGCCGGCATCTGCCCGCGATCCTCGACGGCGAGATCTGGGTGCAGGGCTTCTCCGAACCGGAGGCCGGCTCGGATCTGGCATCGCTTCGCACCACCGCGCGCCGGGTGGGCGACGGCTCGAAAGACTGGGTGGTGAACGGCCAGAAGCTGTGGGCCAGCGGTGCGAGCCACGCCCAATGGTGTCTGCTGCTGGCCCGTACCGACCCGGACTCCCCCAAACGCAAAGGCATCTCATATTTCCTGCTGGACATGGCCACCCCCGGCGTGCAGGTGCGCCCGATCCGCAATGCCGTCGGTGACCAGCATTTCTGCGAGATCTTCC
This sequence comes from Mycobacterium sp. SMC-11, assembly GCF_046250095.1. Classification (NCBI taxonomy): domain Bacteria; kingdom Bacillati; phylum Actinomycetota; class Actinomycetes; order Mycobacteriales; family Mycobacteriaceae; genus Mycobacterium; species Mycobacterium sp. SMC-11. Next base: position 773,440 of record NZ_CP176430.1, read on the forward strand.
TCGACGATGTGGTCATCCCGGCGGCCAACCTGATCGGGGCGGAGAACGCCGGCTGGCAGGTGGCGCAGGCGACCCTGGGTGCCGAGCGCGGGATGACCATGCTCGAGCTCGCCGAGCGGTTGGGCTGCGCCGGTTTTCGGTGGCTGGTGCAAGCCGCGCCCACCGATGACCCGGTGGTGGCCGATCGGCTGGCGCAGCTGGAGACCGAGATCACCGGACTGCGCGGCATGTGCCGCCAACTGGTGCACGACGTCGAAGCCGGCATCGCCGGGCCGGCCGACGCTTCGATCGTGAAGCTCTTCTACAGCGAGCTGCTGCAGCGGCTCACCGATTTCGGTGCTGAGATCGGTGGGCCGGCGGCCCACACCGTGCTGGGCAAACCGCTGTCCAGCGGCTGGGAGTCGGGATCGTGGGTGCTGGACTTCATCGGCTCCTGGGAGTGGACCATCCCCGGCGGCTCCAGCGAGATTCAGCGCACGATTATCGGCGAACGTGGTCTCGGCCTGCCGAGAGAGCCGAGCATGCCGTGACCACAACCGATTTCGCCGAATTGCACGATGACCTGCGCGCGGTGGCGGCCGACGTACTGGACCGTGACCCCGTGGTTGACTGGTCCACCGTCGTCGACGCCGGCTGGGTGGGCTTGGAGGTTCCCGAAGCCCTCGGCGGCGCGGGGGCCAGTTTCGCCGAAGTCGCGGTGATCTGCCAGGAACTGGGTCGCGCCGCCGCGGCGTCGCACTATCTGGGCTCTGCGGTGTTGACGGTGGGCTTGCTGAACAGCCTGCAGGACAGCGAGGTCCGCGACGGGCTGCTGGCCGACGTCGCCGCCGGACGGGCCCGTGTTGCTGCGGTGATCGGCGGATCGTTCACCCTCGACACCGATCGCCGACTGACCGGACAGGCCGACTTCGTGCCGGACGCCGCCGGCGCCGACCGGCTGCTGGTGGCGGCCACCGACCCGGGCGGCGCCGACGTCATAGTGGTGGCCGAAGGCCTGACCATCACCGCGCAACCATTGCTCGATGAGACTCGCAGCGTCGCCACGGTGACCGCCGACGGCATCAAGGTCGAACGGGTGCTGCGCGCCAACGGAACAGCGGCGCTGCATAATCGGGCTGCGCTGGCGGTGGCCTGCGACAGCCTCGGGCTGGCTGAGGCGATGCTGGCCGCCACCGTGGACTATGCCAAGACCCGCACCCAGTTCGGCCGGCCGATCGGATCATTCCAGGCCGTCAAACACGCCTGCGCGGACATGCTGGTGAAGACCTCGGTGGCCCGGGCCCTTATCCGCGAGGCCGTCAATGCATCAGACGCCGACGCCGACACGGCCGTCGCCATGGCGAAGTCCTACGCCTGCGCGGCCGCCGTCGACGTGGTCGGCAAAGCACTGCAACTGCATGGCGGCATCGGCTACACGTGGGAGAGCGGCATCCACGTCTACCTCAAACGCGCCACGTTCAATCGGTCGCTGTTCGGATCCCCGGCAGCGCACCGTCGTCGTCTCGCTCAACGGTATTAACAAGTCAAGCAAGGAGTTTCGAGAAGTGGGTGTGCCCGTCTATCGCCGGATCCTGGAACTGTTCGAGGCCGAAGGCGTCAACACGCTGTTCGGCATCCCCGACCCCAACTTCGTGCACATGTTCGTCGAGGCCGAACAACGGGGCTGGTCGGTGGTGGCGCCGCATCACGAGGAGAGCGCCGGGTTCATGGCCGAGGCCGCCTCACGGATGACCGGCCGACCGGGCCTGTGCATCGGCACCCTGGGCCCGGGGGTGGCCAACATCGCCGGCGCGATGATGTGCGCGAAGGTGGAGAACTCCCCGGTGGTGTTCCTGGGCGGCCAGCGTGCCCGCATCACCGAGCGGCGGGTGCGGCGCGGACGCATCCAATTCGTCCGCCAGGAAGAGCTTTTCACACCGTCGGTGAAGTACAGCGCGTCGATCGAATACGCCGACCAGACCGACGAGATCGTGCACGAGGCCATCCGCCGCGCCATGTCCGGCACCCCCGGACCGGCCTATATCGAATACCCGTCGCACGTCATCCTCGAAGAGCTCGATGTAGCCGACCCGCCCGAGCCACACCGCTATCGGCTGGTGAATCAGCGGGCCGGAGCGCCCGAAGTGGCGCAGGCCGCCGAGATCATCCGCAAGGCGTCCAGCCCGATCCTGCTGGTGGGCCACGGCGTACACACCTCGCGCAGTGCGGCCGCGGTCGCCGAGCTGGCTCAGCTGATGGCCTGCCCGGTGATCCAGACCTCCGGCGGCACCGCTTTCATTCCCTGCCTAGAAGAACGTACGTTCCCCTACGGCTTCTCCACCGCGGCAGTCGAGGCCGTCGCCGGGTCGGACGTCTGCGTGGCGCTGGGCACCGAGCTGGGGGAGCCGGTGCACTACGGCACCACCCGGCACTGGGCCGACAAGAACGGCGAGCGCAAGTGGATCTACGTCGAACAGGACCCGCTGGCGATCGGGGTGAACCGGCCGGTGGACGTAGCCTTGGTGGGCGACCTGCGGGGCATCGTTCCGCAGCTGGTCGAGGAGCTCAAGGGCAATCCCCGCGTCCCTTCCGCGGATCTGGACCGGTGGATCAAACAGGACGCCAACCAGCTCGCCGAACTGGCCGAAACCGCACCGGCTGGTCGTTCCCCGGTGCATCCGGCGCGCTTCGTGGTCGAGGCCACTCGGGCTTTCCCGGCCAACGGCATCATGGTGCGCGACGGCGGCGCGACGGTGATCTTCCAATGGACCTATTCGCAGGCCAAGCCGCACGACGTGATGTGGAATCAGAACTTCGGGCACCTGGGCACCGGATTGCCCTATGCCGTGGGCGCCTCGGTCGCCGAGGGCGGCAAGCGACCGGTGATGTTGCTGACCAGCGACTCGGCCTTCTTGTTCCACATCGCCGAGCTGGAGACCGCGGCCCGGCTGGGCCTGCCGTTGGTCTGCGTCGTGGGTGTGGACCACCAATGGGGTCTGGAAGTCGGCGTCTACAAGCGGACCTTCGAGCAACCCTCGCCGCAGCCCGGCGTGCACTGGGGCAAGGACGTCCGGTTCGACAAGATCGCCGAGGGTATGGGCGCACGCGGGGAGTTCGTCGACGACGAAACGCAGATCGGGCCGGCCATCGAGCGTGCTTTCGCCGCCGGCGGGACCGCGGTGATCCACGTCTGCATCGACCCCAAGGCCAACTCCGAAGAGATGCCCAACTATGCCGAGTTCCGTACCTGGTACGCCGAAGGGACCCAGTAAACGAGAATGCTATTCTCGTTTCCGGCTAACAACGTGCACGCGCTGATGGGCTGGAGGAAACCATGTCCGGCGGAATGAGCTTCGAACTGACCGAGGATCAGCAGCTGATCCGGCAGTCGGTCGCCGAACTCGCGGCGAAATTCGACGACCACTACTGGATGACCAAGGACCAGGGGCACGAATTCCCGCAGGAGTTCTACGACGCCATCGCCGGCGGCGGCTGGCTGGGCATGACCATCCCCGAGGAATACGGCGGCCACGGCCTGGGCATCACCGAGGCCACCATCTTGGCCGAGGAAGTGGCGCGATCGGGCGGCGGGATGAACGCCGCCAGCTCGATCCACATGTCGATCTTCGGCATGCAGCCGGTCGTGGTCTTCGGCTCGGACGAGATGAAGGCCGAAACCCTGCCCCGCATCGTCAATGGCGACCTGCACGTGTGCTTCGGCGTCACCGAACCGACCGCGGGCCTCGACACCTCCCGCATCACCACCTTCGCCAAGCGCGACGGCAGCGATTACGTGGTCAACGGCCGCAAGGTCTGGATCTCCAAAGCCCTGGAGTCCGAGAAGATCCTGCTGCTGACCCGCACCACGCCCCGCGACGAAGCGGCGAAACCCACCGACGGCCTGACCCTGTTCCTCACCGACATCGACCGCGACCACGTCGACATCCGGCCGATCACCAAAATGGGCCGCAACGCGGTGTCGTCCAACGAGGTGTTCATCGACGACCTGCGCATCCCGGCCGAACACCGGATCGGTGAAGAGGGCAAGGGCTTTTCCTACATCCTGCACGGGCTCAACCCGGAGCGCATGCTGATCGCCGCCGAGGCGCTGGGCATCGGTCGGGTCGCACTCGACCGTGCGGTCAAGTACGCCAACGAGCGGGTGGTGTTCGACCGGCCGATCGGCATGAACCAGGGCATCCAGTTCCCGCTCGCCGACTCGCTGGCCCGCTTGGACGCCGCCGAGTTGATCCTGCGCAAGGCCACCTGGCTCTACGACAACGGCAAGTCCTGCGGTCGTGAGGCCAATATGGCCAAGTATCTCTGTGCCGATGCCGGGTTCGCAGCCGCCGACCGCGCTTTGCAGACCCACGGCGGGATGGGCTACTCGGAGGAATACAACATCTCCCGGTTCTTCCGCGAGTCCCGCCTGATGAAGATCGCACCAGTCAGCCAGGAGATGATCCTGAACTTCCTGGGTTCCCATGTGCTCGGCCTGCCGAGGAGCTACTGATGGCCGGCTACTTCGACCTGACCGGACGAAGCGCGGTGGTGACCGGGGCAGCCGGCGGCATCGGCTCGGCGGTCGCGGCCGCCCTCGCCGAAGCCGGTGCGGCGGTGCTGGTCACCGACGTTGATGGAGATGCGGCAGCCGCGGTGGCCGAACGGATTTCGTCCTCCGGTGGCCGGGCCGCATCGGCGGCGCTCGATGTCACAGACCAGGACTCGGCCGAGGCGGCCGCCGGCAAGGCCGCGGAACTGGCCGACGGGAAGATCCACATCCTGATCAACAATGCCGGGGTGACCCGCCCGGCGATGTTCGACAAGCTCACCGCCGAGTCGATGCGACTGCTGCTCGACGTGCACACCGTCGGCGCCTTCAACTGCACCCACGCGGTGCTGCCCTACATCCCCACCGACGGCACCGGCCGCATCGTCAACGTGACCTCGGCGGCGGGCCTGACCGGCACCCTCGGGCAGGTCAACTACTCGGCGGCCAAGGCGGCACTGATCGGCTTCACCAAGTCGCTGGCCCGGGAACTGGCGACCAAACAGATCTGCGTCAACGCGCTGGCACCGCTGGCCGCGACCCCGATGACCGAGACCATCCGCACCAATGAGAAGTTTGCGGCCAACATGATGAACCGCATCCCGATGAAGCGCTGGGCCGAGCCCAGCGAGGTCGCCGGCGCGTTCGTCTTCATGGCCTCCGATGCCGCCTCCTACGTCACCGGCCAGGTCTTGCCGGTCGACGGCGGCATGGTGATGTGATGCCGCAGCCCTCAACCGCACCGCTGGCCGGCATCACGGTGGTGGCGCTGGAACAGGCGGTGTCGGCGCCCATGTGCACCCGCGCCCTGGCCGACTTCGGCGCCCGGGTCATCAAGGTGGAAAACCCCGACGGCGGTGACTTCGCCCGCTACTACGACGACGTGGTGCACGGCCAGGCCGCACACTTCGTCTGGGTCAACCGAGGCAAAGAGTCGCTGACCCTGGACCTGAAAAGCGAAGCGGGACGCGAGGTCCTGCACCGGCTGTTGGACCGCGCCGACGTGCTGGTGTCCAACCTCGCACCGGGTGCCACCGCACGGCTGGGTCTTTCCCCCGAGCAGATGGCGCACCGGCACCCGAACGTGATCGCCGTCGAGATCGACGGCTACGGTACCGGCGGACCACTGTCGCACAAACGGGCCTACGACCTACTGGTGCAGGCCGAATCGGGAGTGTGTTCGGTGACCGGCAACCCGGGCGCCCCGGCCAAACCCGGTCCGCCGGTCGCGGACGTCACCACCGGCCTGTACGCGGCACTGTCGATCATGGCGCTGCTGGTCGGCCGCAAAGGAGCAGGTGCCCAAGCTGATTCACCGGCACCGTCGATCAGCGTCAGCCTGTTCGACACGATGGCCGAGATGATGGGCTACCACCTGACCTACGCCCGGCACTCCGGCATCGACCAGCAGCCGCTGGGCATGAGCTCACCCGCGGTGGCGCCCTACGGCGCGTACCCGACCGCGGACGGCCACACCGTGGTACTGGGCACCACCAACGACCGCGAATGGCAGCGGCTGGCCCGGGAACTGCTGGGCCGCAACGATCTCGCCGATGATCCCCGCTTCGCCGGCAACGCCGACCGGGTGGCGAACCGGGCAATCCTGGACGAAGCGATCGCCGCGTGGTGCGCCCGTCACGACCTGGCCCACATCCAGGACGCCGCCGACGCCGCCGGGATCGGCAACGCCCGCTACAACACACCCAGCGACGTGCTGGCGCATCCGCAACTGGCCGAACGCGACCGCTGGCACACCATCGGCACCCCGGCCGGCCCCATCCCGTCGCTGCTGCCGCCGCCGGTGATCTCCGGCTACCAGCCGCCGATGGGGGCGGTGCCGGGCCTGGGTGAACACACCGACACGGTGCTGGACGAACTGGGTCTGACCGGCGAGGAGATCGTCGCCCTGCGCGCCGACGGTGTCATCCGGCAGGCTGGGCGCTGATGGCTTCCGACGAAGTACTGCTTTGCGCCGACCGCGACGGCGTGCGGACGCTGACGCTGAACCGGCCCGCCCGCAAGAACGCGATCAACCCGGAGTTGTGGCGTGCGCTGCGGGACGCGCTGCGCGACGCCGCCGACGACCCCGACCTGCGGGCCCTGGTGATCACCGGCGCCGGCGGGGCGTTCTGCTCGGGCGCTGACATCGGCACACCCGATGACGTGCACCCGGTGGAGAAGCTGCGCCGGCTCTCCGACGTCGCGCTGGCCCTGCACGAGTTGACCATCCCCACCATCGCGAAGGTGGCCGGCGTCGCGGTGGGGGCCGGCTGGAACCTGGCGCTGGGCTGCGACCTGGTGGTGGCGACACCGGAATCGACGTTCTGCCAGATCTTCTCGAAGCGCGGGCTCTCGATCGACCTGGCCGGATCCTGGCTGCTGCCCAAACTTGTCGGACTGCAACAGGCCAAGCGGCTCGCATTGCTGGCCGAGACCATCGATGCCGGCGAGGCGCAGGCATTGAACCTGGTGACCTGGGTGGTGGGTGCCGGCGAGATCGACGACTTCGTCGACGAGCTCGCCGACCGGCTGGCCGCCGGCCCGCCGCGGGCGCTGGCGCAGACCAAGGCGCTGCTCAATCAGGGTGCCGACGCCACCCTGCCCGAGGCCCTGGCCAATGAGGCGCGGGCCCAAATCGTGAACTTCGCGGGCACCGATGCCGCGGAAGCCTATGCGGCGTTCGCCGAGAAACGTCCGCCGCGCTTCACCGGCGGATGGCCGCCGAAGTCAACCAGATCGGAGTAGTCAGATGCGACCCACGGTGATCGTCGGAGCGGTGCGCACCCCCGTCGGAAAGCGCAACGGCGGGCTGGCCGGCACCCATGCCGCGGACCTGTCCGCGATCGTGCTCAACGAACTGATGGAGCGCACCGGAACCGACCCCGGCATCGTCGACGACGTGGTGTGGGGCTGCGTGTCGCAGGTCGGCGATCAGTCCTCCAACATCGGCCGGTACGCGGTGCTGGCCGCGGGCTGGCCCGAGCACGTCCCGGCAACCACCGTCAACCGGGCCTGCGGCTCCAGCCAGCAAGCGTTGGACTTCGCGGTGCAGGCCGTGATGTCGGGCCAGCAGGACATCGTGGTCGCCGGGGGTGTGGAGGTGATGAGTCGGGTGCCACTGGGCGCCGCCCGCGCCACCGGCGAACCCTTCGGCCCGAAAGCGCTTGCCCGCTATGACGGTTTTCAGTTCAACCAGGGCATCGGCGCCGAGATGATCTGCGAGAAATGGGGCTTTGACCGCGCCCAGGTCGATGAATATTCGGCGCGCTCCCACGAGTTGGCCGCCGCCGCCCAGGACATCGGTGCGTTCCGCGATCAGATCGTCCCGGTCGCGTCCGACGGCGGCGTGGTGGACGCCGACGAGGGCATCCGTCGCGGCACCACCGCCGAGAAGCTGGCCGGGCTCAAGCCGGCTTTTCGTGACGACGGATTGATCCACGCCGGCAACTCGTCGCAGATCTCCGACGGCGCCGCAGCGCTTTTGGTGATGAGCGAGGACGAGGCCGCCCGGCGCGGGCTGACCCCGCTGGTGCGCTACACCGCCGGCGCGGTGACCGGCGCCGACCCGGTGCTGATGCTCACCGGGCCCATCCCGGCGACCGCGAAGGTGCTCAAGCGTGCCGGACTGGGCATCGATGAGATCGGCGTATTCGAAGTCAACGAGGCCTTCGCCCCCGTGCCGATGGCGTGGCTGGCCGACACCGGCGCCGACGCCAAGCGGCTCAACCCGCTCGGCGGGGCGATCGCCCTGGGGCACCCGCTCGGCGCATCGGGCGCGGTGCTGATGACCCGGATGATTCACCACATGCGCGACAACGGGATTCGCTACGGCCTGCAGACCATGTGCGAGGGCGGCGGCACCGCCAACGCCACGATCGTCGAGCTGGTCGGTTAGGGGACTGTTCATGCGGCGCGACCTGTTCACCCAGGACCACGAGTCATTCCGGGCCCTGGCCCGCGACTTCGTCGAGAAGCACGTGGTGCCCGAATACCCCAACTGGGAGAAGGCCGGCCGGATGCCCCGCGAGGTGTTCGAGCACCTGGGATCACTGGGGATGCTGGGCATGGCCATCCCCGAGGAGTACGGCGGTGCGGGCGTCGAGGACTACCGCTACAACGTTGTGCTGCAAGAAGAGGCGGCGCGTGCCCTGGTCACGCTCTCCACGGTGCGCACCCAGCTCGAGGTGATCCTGCCGTATTTCCTGCACTACACGAACGACGAACAGCGGGCGCGCTGGTTCCCCGGTATGGCGGCCGGCAAGCTGCTCACCGCGATCGCGATGACCGAGCCCGGCACCGGATCGGATCTGGCCGGGATGCGCACCACCGCCGTGCGAGACGGCGACGACTACATCCTCAACGGAGCCAAGACCTTCATCACCGGCGGCATCCAGGCCGACCTGGTGATCGTGGTGGCCCGCACCTCGACCGACCCCGACAACCGTCGCCACGGGCTGACCCTGTTGGTGGTCGAGGAGGGCATGGCCGGCTTCGAGCGCGGCCGCGAGCTGGACAAGATGGGCTGCAAGGTCCAAGACACCGCCGAGTTGTCCTTCACCGATGTGCGGGTTCCGGTGGCCAACCGGCTCGGGGCCGAGGGCGAGGCCTTCAGCTACCTGGGCCACAACCTCGCCCAGGAGCGGCTCACTGTAGCGGTCGGGTCGGTGGCGCAGGCCCGCTCAGCGCTGGCCGCGACCATCGACTACGTCCAGAACCGCAACGTGTTCGGTTCGCCGGTCGCGTCATTCCAGAACACCAAGTTCGAGTTGGCGGCGGTCTCCACCGAGATCGAGGCGGCCCAGTGCATGCTCGACCGGGCGGTCGCCGACCACGTCGAGGGAGCGTTGTCGGGCGCCGACGCCGCCCGCACCAAACTGTTCTGCACCGAGATGCAGGCCCGGGTCATCGACCGCTGTCTGCAGCTGTTCGGCGGCTACGGCTACATGATGGAATACCCGATCGCCCGGCTGTACACCGATGCGCGCGTGGCCCGGATCTATGCCGGGACCAGCGAGGTGATGAAGATGATCGTCGCCAAGTCGCTGGGTTTGTAGACCGGGATCCCCCGTTTGTAAGCCCGTAACCAAAATTTGTTGGATGAGACCCTTGTCACAGCAGCCCTAACCAACCTACTGTGTGTTCACTTGGTTGGTTAAGCGAAGGAGACCGGTGACGTCACCCCGGCCGTACGCCACACTTCTCGCCAAAGGCGAGGACCGCAGGCAGCGGATTCTGTTGGCGGCTGAGCACCTGCTGGCACGTAACGGCTGGCGCAACACCTCACTGGCGCAGATCGCCCGCAACGCCGGCGTCAGCGCCGCCGGCCTGTTGCACCATTTCGCCTCCAAGGAACAGCTGCTGCACGCGGTGCTCGATGCCCGCGACGCCGACGACGACATTCACGCCGACCGCAGCGGCGACCTCATCGAGGAGATCCAGCGGGTGGCCGAGCGCTTCACCCGGGCACCCGAAATGGTCGGCACCTTCACCGTGCTGCTCGCCGAGAACGTCTTGCCCGAGGCGCCGCTGCATGACCGGATGCTGCACCGGTACCGCAGCGCGCTGGAGATCGTGGCCGACCTGATCCGGCGCGGTATGGACGACGGCCGCTACCGCACAGACCTCAACGCGACCGTCAAGGCCGCGGAGATTATCGCCTTTATCAACGGAATGGAGATGTCATGGCTGCTGGATCCCTCAATACCTCTGACCGAAGTGTTCGCGGGGTACGCGGAAACGCTGGCCCGCGACTTCGCTCCGCAGGAAAAGGACGCCCAGCGGTGAGCGGGGCCGGGGAGCAGGACATGCGTTACCGGTTCGACATCGTGGGCCGTAGCGTCGTCGACGTCGTGATGGCCGCCGGCGGCTGGCTCTATGACCGCGCGACGGCCGGCTGGGACGTCACGGTCTTGATCGATGATGCCTCCAAGGGGCAGGACACCCGCCCCCTGGAGATCCTCGGCGCCAAGGTGCTGGACCTGGCGTCGGTACTCACCCAGTGGGAGCACTGGCCGCACCCGCAGACCATCGCGGTGTGCGCCGAGATGTACGACGGCCACGCCCAGGTACGCCAGGGCGTGATCGACGCGCTGGAGCACAGCAGCACCGAGGTGACCTTGTGGGGCGACGTGCCGGCCGAGTTGGACAGCGACGTCGACGCCCGCCACCACCGGCTCAGCGCGGCCGCGCGCGCCTTCAAGGCGCAGGCGCTGCGCGCGGCCGGCATCGACCCGGCGAGTTCGCACGCCTGGGACGCCCACATCGAGACGTTCCGCTGTGGGCCGGCGGCATGTACCTCGGTCGCGGCGGACCTGAGCCCAGCCAGTTGAGGGGCACGGGCGGCGCGCGACCGACATGATGCCTGACCCGCTGGCACGCTCCCTGGTGCTGGTGACGGACTATCGGGTGCCGGATCCGGCCAGGGTCTGGCCGCTGATGCAGCGACACCGCGACAGGCTTGCCCACCTGGGCGCCCATCACGTGCTGGTTTATACCTCGACAGTGGATTCGGGCCGGGTGCTGGCGGTGATGGCGATCCACGCCGCGCAGCCGGTGGTCGACCTGCTGCGCGATGAGGCCTTCATGGCCTGGTTCGACGCCGTCGGCGTCAGCGACATCCCGGCGGTGTTCGCCGGATCATTGGTGGAGCGCATCGATCTTGCACCGCATGTGTCCGCCGCCGACCCGCCGGGTGTCGTCGTCGCAGCAGTGGCCGAAGTCGGCGACACCCAGGCGTTGATCTCCCACGTTCATGCCACCGAGAAACACTTCACCGCGGCCGGTATCCGAAAGATCCTGATATTCCAGGCCTTCGACAACCCCCGCGAGATCTTCATGCTGCAGGAAGCAGATGACGAACTCGGCGCCGGGCAGTGGATCAACGAACCCGAATTCGCCTCCGAGTGGATCACCCGCGCCGGCGTCGGGATCTATCCGCCGGTGTTCGTCGGTCGCCTGGCGCACCTGATGCGCGTCGGCGACGAATCCGAAACGGCCGACGAGCCGGCCAGTTGAGCGCTTAGTCGCTGGCCGGCAGCGGCTTGGCTTCCTTGATGCTCAGCGGCACGGTGCCGATGCTCAAGGTTCCGGCGCCGGCCTTGGTCACCAGCACCTCGGCGCCGCCCTCATCGACGTAGCGCTTGCCCATCACCGCACCGCCCGAGAAGTCCGGGTCCAGTGTTGCCCCACCGGAAGTAGTGTCGTCCAGCGGCACCATCGGGGCGCCGCCGGCGCGCAGATCGTCGAGGCTGTCGGCGGTCTTGACGACGATGACCTGGGTGTCGCAGACCTGACTCTTCAGGCGGGTGCCGGACTTGATCATTGCGCCCCTTCGGCATTGGCGGTTTGCAGTACGTCGATTTCAGAGACGAGTTCCCGGCGTAACACCTTGCCGGTCGGGGTGGTCGGCAACTCCGACCGGAAGACGATCCGGTCGGGGGTGCGGGATCCTCGCAGCTGCTGTCGAACATACTCGCGCAGTGCCTCGGAATCCGGTGACGCACCCGGTGCCGGCACCACGCACGCGACGATGATCTGTCCCCACTCCGGGTCGGGTGCGCCGACCACCGCGACGTCGCGAACCTCGGGGTGCTCGACCAGTACGTCCTCGATCTCGGCGGGGGCGATGTTCTCCCCGCCCCGGATGATGGTGTCGTCGGAGCGTCCAACGATGTACAGGTAGCCGTCCTCGTCGAGCACGGCAAGGTCGCGGGTGGGAAACCAGCCCTCAGCGTCGAGCACCGATCCGATACCGGTGTATTTGCCCGAAACCTGTTCGCCGCGCACGTATAGCTCGCCGGGTTGTCCGGCTTGCAGCACTCGGCCCTCGTCGTCGCGGATGACGGCTTCGATCCCGGGCACCGCGCGGCCGACCGATCCCAACCGCTTGCGGACGGCTTCCTCGCTGGACGCGTAGGCGGTCCGGTGGTCTTCGGGAGTCAGCACCGCGACCGTCGAACTGGTTTCGGTCAGACCGTAGGCGTTGACGAAGCCCACTTCGGGCAGCAGATCCAGGGCGCGGCGCACCAGCGGCAATGCCACTTTGGAGCCGCCGTAGGCGAGGTTGCGCAGGGTGGCCAGCGGGGTCGGGCGGGCTTCGAGCTCGGAGACGATGCGCTCCAACATGGTTGGGACCACGGTCGCGGTGGTCACCGCCTCGGTGTTGACCAGCCGGATCCATTCCGAGGCGCTGAACCGGCGCAGATAAACCGCTTTGCGTCCGGCGTAGAGATTGCTCAGCGCCGCGCCGACACCGGCGATGTGATACGGCGGAACGCAGACCAGCGCGGCATCCGAGGGCTCCGCGGAGCCGAACTCGACCGTCTGGGTTACATAGCTGGTCAGGTTGTTGTGGGTCAGCTCAACGGCTTTGGGCTTGGACGTGGTCCCCGAGGTGAACAGCACCACCGCCACATCGTCGTGGTCGGGCCACTGCACCGTGGGCGTGGCGGTCTGGGCGCGGGCGCAGAAGGTGTCGGAATCCATGACTGCCACACCGATATCGCCGAGGACGTCGCGGTATTCCTTATCCACCACGACCAGCGGCTGCGGCAGTCGCTCGATCAGCTCCCGCAGCGCCTGGCCGCTGAGCCGGTAATTCAGCGGTGCGAACGGGCGCCCGGACCGCGCCGCGGAGAACAGCAGCAGCGGCAGCATGGCGCCACCCATCCCGACGTAGGCCACGCTGCCGGCGCCGGTCTCCTCGATGACTCCCGCGCCGGCGTCGGCGAGGGCGTTGAGCTCCGCGGTGGTGTAGCGGGCGGTCTCGGAGACGACCGCGACCCGATCCGGGGCGGCGGACACCGCCATCTCCAGCAGCAGCGAAATACTCACCGTTGCGCCCTCCGAACAGCCATGAGAACGACATTATCATTTTTCGGTAGTTTCGATACCGTACGGGCTGTGCCAACACCGCCGCTGGGTACGCTGACGTGCGACATGATCGAAACGGTCGACCTGGAAGCCGCTGGGCCCGACGCCGCGCCCGGCGCCGGGATCACCATCGCGACAGGTGCTCGCTTCGACACCGCGCACGCCGAACACTGGCTACAGCACGCCACCTTCACCCTCACCGAGACCGAGACCATGGATCGCCGGGTGATCACCGTCGCCTCGGCGCCCGAGGCGCTGGCCGAGATCACCGACCGCTGCGCCCGCTGGCCGCACGCCGCGGCGATCTGCGACGACGTGCTGCGCGCCGTGGACCCGGCGGCACCGGCCTGGTCCGGGGTGGTCACCGAATCGTTGGCCTACTCGGTGCTGCAAGCCGGCCCGGAGTTCGCCGACTGGCTGGCGGCGCGCGGCCCGGCCACCGTGCCGACGGCCGCCGACCCCCTGCTGCTCGACCGCGACGGCGACATTTTGCGACTGCGCTTCAACCGGCCGCAGCGCCACAACGCGTTCGACAACGCGACGCGGGCCGTTCTGCTCGACGGACTGGCCGTGGCCGCCGCCGACCCCGCGATCGACGAGGTGGTGCTCAGCGGAGTCGGACCGTCGTTCTGCAGCGGCGGCGACCTCGCCGAGTTCGGCGGGTTCACCGATGTGCCCAGCGCCCATCTGGCCCGCACCCGGCACAGCCCCGCGCTGGCGCTGGACGCGCTGACCGCTCGGCTGGGCGCGCGGTGCCGCGCCGAGATCCATGGCCAGGTGCTGGGCAGCGGGCTGGAGATGGCCGCCTTCTGCGGCTGGATACGAGCGCACCCCGCCACGGTGCTGGGCCTGCCGGAGCTGAGCCTCGGGCTGATCCCGGGCGCGGGCGGCACGGTCAGCGTCACCCGCCGCATCGGCCGGTGGCGCACCGCCTATCTCATCCTGTCCGGCCGCACCATCGACGCGGCGACCGCGCTGCGCTGGGGCCTGGTCGACGAGATCGCGTCGTGACTGCCGAGCAAGCCTGGGGTGCGTCGGGGCTGGCCTGGCTGACCGGTCAGCCCGACGGCCGCCCGGATTTCTCCCGGGCCGCGGTGCTGCAGCGCGCCACGCACGTGCTGGGAAGCTTCACCGCTGCGACCGGTGTGCAGGCCGACGCCGCGGAGCTATTGGCCGGGCGGGCCGGGCTGCTGGGCTGGACGCGCGGCGGGCGGATTTCGGCCGGGGGAGCCTCGCGGCTGTTGGCCGGCGCGGACGGTTGGTGGGCGCTCACGCTTTCGCGCGCCGACGACCTCGACGCCGTGCCCGCCCTGATCGAAGCCGAGTGCTGCGATCCATGGGCGGGGGTCGTCGGCTGGTCTTCGACGCGGCCGGTGGCCGAGGTCGTGGGGCGGGCTCGGCTGCTGGATCTGCCCGCCGCCGCGCTGGGCGAGACCGCCCCCGGAGCGCCGGCGGTGCGCCGAGTCGGCCCGGCGGGCCCGGCCTGTGTTCTACGCGGAGCGCTTGTCGTCGACCTGACTTCACTGTGGGCCGGCCCGTTGTGCGGGCAACTGTTGGCGCGGGCCGGGGCGACGGTGATCAAGGTGGAAAGTTCATCGCGCCCCGACGGCACCCGCGCCGGGTCCAGCACCTTCTTCGACTGGATGAACGGCGGAAAGCTTTCCTGTGCATTGGATTTCGACCGCGATGCCAGGGCCCTGGCCGAGCTGCTGGCCGCCGCCGATGTGGTGTTGGAGGGCTCGCGGCCGGCCGCCCTGGCCCGCCGCGGCCTAGGACCGCTCGACGTGGCCGGCCGGCCCGGGCGGGTATGGCTGCAGATCACCGCCCACGGTGCCGAGCGCGGCTACGTTGGGTTCGGCGACGATGCCGCGGTCGCCGGCGCCCTGGTGGGTGATGGCCCGGTGTTCTGCGGCGACGCCATCGCCGACCCGCTGACCGGCATCGAAGCCGCTGCGGCGGTTGCCGATTCGTTGGCCCGCGGCGGCGGCGAGCTGATCACGGTGGCGCTGGCCACCGTCGCCGCCAACTACGCCGCCCTGCCCAAACATGCTCCGGCCGGCGAGGCTCCGGCCCTGCCGCCGCCCCGTCCCCGCATCGAGGCGGCCGGGCCGGCGCTGGGCGCCGACAACACAAGCATCCGCGAACTCATGGCGGCGCGGTGCTGATCCAGCGAGCGGTACTGCTCGACGGGTCGCGGCTCGACATCCGGCTCGGCGACACCATCGAGGAAATCGCACCGGCGTTGACGGCGCACCGCGGCGAAGACGTCCTCGACGTGGGCGACGCGACCGTGATTCCCGGACTGCACGATCATCACGTGCACCTGCGGTCGGCGGCCGCGGCGCTCGATTCGGTGTGCCTGGGTCCGCCGCTGGTGCGCACCCTCGATGAACTCGCCGTCGCACTGCGGGCCGCTACCCCCGACTCCGACGGCTGGGTGCGGGGCTACGGCTACCACGAATCCGTCGCCGGCGAACTCACCGCCAAACTGTTGGATCGGTTCGCACCGCAGCTGCCGGTGCGGGTGGCGCATCGCAGCGGCGCGCTGTGGGTGCTCAACTCGGCCGGCCTGGCACGCATCGGGATGACCGACCGGCCTGACGGGCGACTGCTGCGCGCCCACGGCGATCCCGCGCCCCGACTCCCGCACCGCGAACCCTCGCTGGCCCGGTTGAGCCGGCAGCTGGCGGCGCGCGGAGTCACCGGAATCACCGACGCCACACCAGGCCATGGCGACGCCGACATCGCCGCGTTCGCCGCCGCCCGCGACGACGGCGCGCTGCTGCAGCGGCTGCACTGCCTGGCACCGGCCGGGGCCACGGCAGCGCCCGGGGTCACCATCGGGCCGACCAAGATCATCCTCGACGACGAAACCCTGGACCTGGAGGCGCTGGTAAAAACCGTGTCCGACAACCACTCCCGCGACCACGGCGTGGCACTGCACTGCGTCACCGATGCCCAGTTCACCGTCGCCATCGCCGCCTGGCAGGCCGCCGGCGCGCACCCCGACGACCGCATCGAACACGCGGCGGTGGTACCCGAGGACCGGCTGGTCGACCTCGCCGCACTCGGGATCACCGTCGTCACCCAACCCAACTTCGTCGCCGAGCGCGGCGACGATTACCTCGCCACCATCGAAGCCGCGCGTCATCACGAACTGTGGCGGGTTGCGTCGTTGCAACGCAACGCAATTCCGGTGGCATTGTCCACCGACACGCCATTCGGCGACGGTGACCCGTGGGCGGCCATGCGCGCCGCTGTCCACCGGACCACGCCCAGCGGCGCCGTGCTGGGGCCGGGGGAGCGGATCTCGGCTCGAGCCGCTTTGCAGGGATTCACCGGCCACGCCGATCGGCCCGCCACGCCGCGCAGTATCGCCGTCGGTGAGCCCGGCGATCTATGTGTGCTCAGCGGTGATCCGCTTGCCCTCGACGCCGGTCTGGTGGCGTTCACGATCGTCGCCGGTGCCGTGGTCCACGGCGGTCGGTAGCCTGGCTAGATAGTTTGCGAATTTCGAGAGAGGCATCGATGACGCGCACGGACAGTGACAGCTGGGACTTGGCCACCAGTGTGGGGGCGACCGCGACCATGGTGGCGGCGCAGCGCGCCCTGGCCACCTCGGGACCGGACAAGCTGATCAACGACCCCTGGGCGGCACCGCTGGTGCGCGCGGTGGGCATCGACTTCTTCACCCGGATGGTCGACGGTGACATCCCGGTCGTCGAGGGCGGCGAGTTCGACCCGATCCGGATGGGCCACGGCATGGGCGTGCGGACCCGATTCTTCGACGAGCACTTCCTGTCGGCGACCCGCAGCGGGATCCGCCAGGCGGTCATCCTCGCCTCCGGGTTGGATTCCCGCGCGTACCGCCTGGACTGGCCGGCGGGCACCGTGGTCTACGAGGTCGACCTGCCGGAAGTCATCGAGTTCAAGACCACCACCCTGCGTGACCTGGGGGCGCAGCCGACCGCCGAGCGCCGCACCGTCGCCATCGACCTGCGCGACGACTGGCCGGCCGCCCTGCAGGCCGCCGGATTCGACCCGCAGGCCGCGACCGTGTGGAGCGCCGAGGGCCTGCTGATCTACCTGCAGCCCGACGCCCAGGACGCCCTCTTCGACACCATCAAGTCGCTGAGTGCACCGGGCAGCCGGGTGGCCTGCGAGTTCATCAGCGACACGTCGGTGTTCGCCAGCCCCGCGTGGCGTGAACACCGGGAGAAGATGTCGGCGCTGGGGTTCGAAGTGGAAATCGGCGACCTGGTCTACCACGGCGAGCGCAACCACATCATCGAGTACCTGACCGGCGCGGGCTGGACGGTGACGGGCCGCCAAGTCCGCGACCTCTACGCCGAGTGCGGCTTGGAGTACGGCGATGACGAACTGGCGATCGCGTTCGACGACATGACCTACTTGAGTGCAGTTTTGCCTGGGCCCGCGGTATGAAAAGGGTCACAGGTCGGGGATCGGGCGACGGGAATCCGCGGTACTAGCGCGACGGTGGTGTGGTGCCCCCAGCAGGGCTCGAACCTGCGGCCTGCGGATTACAAGTCCGTGGTTCTTCCCTTCCGTTTCCGTAAGTTACTCGCCGATCCGGGAGACTTTGGTTACGGCATGGCATGAAAACAGCCACTTTTAGGGAGCGGGGGCTCCAACATCGGCTGTATGCAGGCTGGCACCAGCAAGATCTGGCGGCATGACATCCACACTCGCCCTCATCGACTGGGAGATCTGGCAAACCGCTCAGCGACTTTCACGTGTAACTATCGACGAACGACTCCGTGTCGTGCGCCGACTACACGCCGAGACCGGCGAACAACCACTGCACATCGATGCTGCCGGCATTGTCCGTTGGCTCGCCAACCACGACGACTGGTCTGATGGCACGAACTGTACGTACACGTCATATCTGTCGGCATGGTTCAAGTGGCTCCAGATCACCGACCGCCGCCTCGACAACCCCATGGTCAAGATCGGTACTCCACGCACACCCGACCGGGAACCGCGGCCCATCACCGATGCTGACGTGATCAAGCTCCTACAGACCCGTATGTGGGACACCACCAGACGGATGATTCTCCTGGCTCTTCTCGCCGGCCTACGCGTCCACGAGATCGCCAAGATCCGCAGCGAGGACTTTGACCTGTCCGCTGGGCTTCTGTGGGTGAATGGCAAGGGCCGCAGATTGAAGTCAGTGCCCCTTCATCCACTACTCGTGGAAGTAGCCTCGGAAATGCCATCTGCCGGCTGGTGGTTCCCGATGCGTGGCTACGAGGGTGACCACATCTTGGCGAAATCAGTGTCCGACATCATCGGCCGCACCATGCGCCGAGCGGGTGTTCGCGGTACGGCCCACTGCTTGAGGCACTGGTTCGCCACGACGCTGCTCGACTCGGGCGTCGACATTCGGGTTGTGCAAGAGCTGATGCGGCACAAGTCGCTGGCGACGACGCAGATCTACACCAAGGTCTCTACCGAGCGTCGGCAAGAAGCGATCGGTGTGCTCGACCCGTGGCGCGGGCTGAAGTCTCCCGCGGAACAGCTTTCGAGCCTGCAGTCGGTGTCGTAACGTGCATGCCATGGCTCGTCGATCGCCATGGCTCGATGATCGCACTGCACTGCTGCTGCAACTCCTGGCAAGGCACGGACTGACGATCGCCGAGGACGTGGCACGCGAGGATATCTCCCGCCAGCTCGATCGAGTTGCTGAACGATTGCGGATCGAGCGGAAGTCAGCCAAGCGGTACCTCACTGATGAGTGGGTGCAGAGTTTCGCCGATCGCATTGCCCGCGAGGCGTTTCACCGAGACAACCCGGACGGCGGCACCCCGCCGCTGCGAGTCGTTGAGTAGCGGCGTACCGAGTTTGGTCCGGCGGATCAGACCTCGTCGCGGAGCTCCTGTGGCACGGGCGGGGCCGGCGCGCCGGGCGCGTGGTTGGTTGCCCAGGTCATCCACTCGCGGATGTGGCGGACGGCGGCCCTGAACAAGTGCTTGAACTCGTCGCGCTGGCCTTCAACGGCCCGCAACCGGTCGGTGAGGTCTTTGACTTGCGATGCGGTGCGGGCCTGCCACGCACCGAGCAAGGCGACGATGACTGCGCCGGCAGCCTGGATGGTCTCCGCGTTCAGCTCATGCACCCGCGTCCCCTTCGTCGTCCCGAGCGAGTTCGCCGGTGAAACGGAGCCAGGCGCGGGAGACAAGCCAGATGCCCAGGCCGGTGAGGACGCGGGAGAGGGTGGAGAAGGCCCCGGTCCACCCGACACTGAGGTTGACGCCGGCGACGTGCAGGGCAGCCTGTAGGGCGAGCGTGAGCGCGAGCGTGTCCGAGACGGCGATCGCCAGGTTGCGGCGGATGATGGCGCGGCCGCCCCACGCTGCGATGAGTCGGTCACGCAAGCCGGGTGAGTTGTTGGCGCGATGGGTCATGGGGCGTGTTCCGTCTCTGTCGGGGATGGTTTATCGAGGTGTGGTGAAACCCGCAGGTCAGCCATCCCTTGTGCTCACCGGCGCGCGGGCTGGTGTTGCAGGATCTGCGTGTGCAGATCGGTCGCGCGTCCCACCGGCCCCCTAGGCAGCCCGTGCGGTTGCAGCAGCGCGATTGATCATCCAGTCGGCTATCGGCTGCACGAACGGTTCGTAGCGCCAGTGGGCCGCGGCTGGGCCCTGCACGGCGAATGTGAGGCCGTTGATGATCGCCTGCACAGTGGCGATAACCATCTCGAGTGGGCGCTCGAAGAAATCGGCGACAATGCCGGCGATCTCCGCCACGGAGTTGACGCCGAGCTCGAGCACGAGGTTGTAGACCATCGTTTCTAGTAGTCCCACGTCGGCCGGGTGCGACCAGGGGTCAGCGCCGACCGGGGCCGCGGCGTACAGGTCGCCGTCGAGTGCACACGACAGCAGGAAGTCGGGCGTCTGGTCGGGTGTGAGGCAGTTCTTGCCGGCGATGCCGCCGGTCACCTGCCCGTTGAGCCGCTTGGGAACCGGTAGCTCCGCGACCAGGTTGCCGTTTGCGATGCCTGGGCAGCGCAGCGGATCGCCGAACTGGATGATTCCGAGGACATCGCCGATCCGGTCGTGGAAGCGGCCATTGGGGGCAAGGAAGTCAAACACCCACACCTCGCCGACGACGATGGCGAACTGGCTGTAGCCGGACAAGAACAGCGGGGTTCCTCGCGGCCGGAGGCCGATCTGGCGGCAGACCTCGGCCCGGCCGGCGTCAATGGATGGCCTCATCGGGAACATCGCGGCCGGGTAGCCGATGGGCTGCCAATCGATGATGTTGCCGGCACCGCCCCAGAACTGCGCCCACACGTTGTTCCACGGGTCGGTCAGAATCCGGGCGACGTCGGTGGAGAACCCCGGGCCGAACGGGTCCGGGACGCCGGTTCCGTTGCCGGTGATCAGCAGTGGACGCATTTAGCTGGGCAGATCCGTGAGATCGACACCGTGCTTCGTGGCGAGCCGACGCAGGATCTGGTTGTTCTGGTCGGTTTGGTAGGCGACGCGCATGACGGCGTCGAACAATCCGAACTTGATCGTTCGGTCAGCGTTCGGCCGGCCATCCTCGATTGGCCGGAACCTCAGCAAGTCCCACGTCAGCTGACGGACCCAGCCGCGCAAATCCCATGCCCGCCAGGGCGCGAAGCCGTTCTTGAGCGGATCGGCGCCGTCATAAACAGTAATGGTGTCGCCAGGGCCGGGATTGGCGGGGAACAATGCGTTCATGACGTCATCGGCGTTGGCCATCTCAGTTTCCTGCCCGATTGGGGAACAGCCCGTGGATGTGAGCGGCGACGGCGTCGACGAGGGTCAGGTCGACGTCGTTGGCGATCTTCGTTCGGAGCGCAGCGAGTGCGTCTGGCTTTCCCGTGAGCTGCGGGTAGGGCTGCAGCTGCCCATAGATGTAGTTCAGTTTGTCGTCGTTCGACGGGGCGGCCATCATTCCTCCTCTGGCGATACCGAGTAGATGCTTGAAGTCGTCGAGACTGCCGCGGAAGGCGTTGACGTCAACCGGAATTCCGGCCACCGTGGCCTTGTCGGTGAACTGCCACACCACCGGGGCAGCGCCGCCGTAGCTCGACCACCCGGAACCTTGGCTGCCGCCGCCGAACTCATAGATGTTGGACGCGTAGCCCGTGCCGCCGGGATAGGCCGACGAAACGAGGCCGGGCACACCGACGAGTGATGGTGAGCCGATATGGTCCCGCCAGTACCAGCGCGGGATATAGGACAAGGCGACCTCGACGTCGACCTTGTTGAAGGCTTTCACTACAGCCCAGAACTGCGCGATGTCGCCGCTGCCGTCTTCGAAGTCGAGCATGCAGGGGATGCGCGGGTCGCCGACGTGATCACGGTAGAGCCGTGCCTGCACCGCCGGATCGCCCGTACGTACGTAGTGGTATCCGATGAGCAGCATGCCGTTGGCGGTGCACCAGTCCCGCACCGCCGGCCAGAACGGATCGCGGTAACTGGACCCCTCGGTGACCTTGTGGCAGACCGCCGAGAAGCCCTCGCCGGCCAGCCGGGACAGGAAGTTGACCGCGTCAGTCGTGGTACGCCAATTGTTGTTCGAGACGTCCGGGTAGAAGAGCGTCACGTCGTCTCCTTGGGGTTGCGTGGGTTCGCGCGCTCCGGCGAGTCGCGGGAGCGGGTCTTGTTTGGCGGCCGGGTTATAGGCGTGGGGCATGTCAGCCAGGTGCAGGTGGGGCGCAACGCCGCCGTTACTAGCGGAGCTGGGATTGACGCGGCCGATGCGCTGACCGGCCGCCACCGTCTCGCCAACCGCGACTTCGCGGACGATGTGCCCGTACTCCAGGCATCCACCGCCCTGTTCGGCACTGGAATCGACTACCAGCCAGCCCGCCGGATCCGGGCCGCCGTAACCCCGCGCGGCGCCGGCAAAGATCACCGTCCCGGCCTGCACCGCGTACACCGGTCTTCCGCCACTGCCTCCCGGGAAACCGAAGTCACAGCCGGTGTGGAACTCGCCGGACCGAATGCCGAATGGGGACGTGATGATCCGGCCAGACTCCAGGGGCCAGAAGCGGACAACCGCAGAGCTCATGCGTACCGACGGGCGTTGTGGAACGGACCAGCATCGGCCGGCGGTACCCCCACCGCCGCCAGGGCAGTCAAGATCGCAGCAAAGGCCCGAATAACCATGAAGCTTCCATGCCGTCGACCAGGGCGCCGGCCGCGTAGAGCGTCAGCAGTCCGATCGCCAAGAGGGCGACCAGACCAATCGGCAGTGCACACCAGCGCTTCACAGCACGCGACGCTAAGCGCGGAGCGTGCAACCTCCAGCTCAGCGCATCGCCGCGCGGAACGCGTCGAACTGCGCCTCCACTTCCTCCGGCGAGAATCCCGGCGGTGGCGGCGAATACCCTGGACCGTTCAGCACAGTAACCTCCGGCGATGGCGCATAGAGGCGGTCGTAGAACTGAGTTCGCCGGGCTTCCCCGTCGTCGCCGTTCATCGACTCGATGACCGCGCGTTCGGTGACGTCGAGAACCGCGTGCATCGAAGGCAGCTGCATGGGGTCGACGATCCCGCCCGCGTTGATACGACGCCGGATCTCCCGCCAGTGATAGGCGGTCTGGACGGCCAGGGAGATCACCGCGACATACGGGCGTGCCGTGCCCTGCGTCGCGATCCCCCGTCCGATCTGAAAGAAGGTGTCGTCGGGCAGGTCGCCGTCGATCATCTCCAGCGTGACGCGCTCGTATTCGCCGCCGCCGAGGTGGTCGGCGACAAACCTCGCCAGGTGCTGGGATCGTTCCGCGGTCTTGAGGTCTGGGTTGGCGGCCATTGCCAGCGCGGCGATACTGGCGGGTCGCGTGCGGCGGGTCAGTACGGTGCCGATTCCGGGCACCTCCAGCGGGGCCGGTTCACCGAACGGTGGGGCGTCGGCGGCGTCAGCCGCGAGGTCGATGTAGCCGGGCGGCGGGTCGAACACCTACGCCCAGCGCCCGGGAATGAGAAGCGCTGCGGTGAGCGAGTGTCCGCCGAAGTCCGGCGCCTCGCTGGCGGTGAACACCAGTTCCGGCGTGGGCCGCGACGGATTCCGCAGATAACCGGCCGCGAAACTCGAGGCCTCGCCGATGAATATCGACAACGGGCTGAGCGACGGCGGGTACCTGTGGTACAGGTTGTCCTGCCAGGTGCCGTGATTCAGGTACGCCAGCGCGATCAGCAGCTGCCCCTCGCCGTCAATCGACGGAACGACCTGCCGGGGCGATGCCGACTGCCACATCTGGGGCCGCACCATCTGCGACGCGAATTTCCACTCCGACATCAGCATTGAGGCGTCCCGGACAGCGGTCAGGCTGACGAACATCTCGGCGCCGAGCCCATTGCTGAACTTGTACTCGGCGGGCTCGCTGCTGCCGGCGGTCTTGGTGAAGACCGCCAAGTGGACATCGTTGGCGAACCAGAAGCCCAACCCGGCGCCGGCGGTCAGTGTCCACCCTGCTGGGGCCTTGATCCGCTCACCGGCATCGAACTGGTTGACCACCAACGCCACCAGCTTGTCGCCCGGCTGCACACCCGGCACCGCGCCAACCGTCACCGACAATCCCGTCCCGGATTCGGTGGACGTGCTGACCACCGTGGGAGTGACGCGGCCCGAGGGGAGCACCGAGCGGGCCGGCAAGGCGAACAGGTCCAACCGCGTATCGCCGGTGACGATCAGGGACTTGGTGAATGCGGTGCCGCCGGCGATGCTTCCGGTTTCCCACTGCTGCGACTGGAATCGTAGTGCGACGCGGGCGACGATGGTTTCGCCCGCGGGGACGGTGATCCAGTCCGCCATCGTGGGAAGGAACGGCATTGTCACACTATTCTGCCGGTACTCAGATTGTGCGTAAGCGACACCACCGGCCAGGATTCCACCCAGCGCCAGATCGACGCCGCACCCCACCTTTGACACCGAGGTCAGCGGGGGAACCGCACCCGTGTTGAGGGTGTAGCCATGCTGGGACAGCAGCCACCCCCGCGTCCGCGCCTGCAACGTGATTTGGCAGCCACCCCGGGTGACGAGCCCGTAGACCTTCTGGTCGATCGGGGAGTCGTTGGTCCAGGAGACGAGGACATCCTGCAGTTCATCGTCGTAGTTGGAGCCGGAGTTCCTCGGCGGATAGTTCCGGGTCACCGAGTCGGCGTAGCCCGTCGCGACCTGGCGCAGTTGATTCCAGGTGCGCGGCGCCAAGACCCCGCCGTCGTTGGAGAAATAGTCCGCGTCGACGCTCATCCTCGGAACCTCACCCATGCCGCGCCGGGCGCGCCTTGCTGACAGAACCAGATACCGCGATCCAGGTCGGCGTTGTAGCCGTTCGGGAGGCCGCCATCGCCCACAGTTACCCGGATGACGCTGCCCGGCGTGACGTTGATGGTCTTGCCGTTCCACTGCCCGGCGCCGCCCCCGAACCCGAAGAATCCGCCGAACTCCGCGCCGCCACCGCCACCGCCCGGCCAGGAGCCGCGCTGCTTGGCGTTGACGTCGACACTGCCGGCGTAGTGGATATCGTTGAAGGTGAAATCTCCGGACCCCTGGCCCTTGTACGCGGTCGACCCCAACTCGACACCGCCGCCGGGAGCCCCAGTCCCTCCTTCAGCGATGAGTTCTGTTACGCCATCGACCCAGAACCACGTTGGGGCGGCACTAAGCGTTGAACCGCGATCGCTTTCCGGCACATCGATCGTGCCTGCGGTACCGCCGCCGCCGCCGGCTCCGGAACCGACACCGACCAGGTCGGCTTTCGACGCCCACGCGGGGACCGGGATGTCGTAAGTGCCTGGGGTGGTGAACTTGTGCTCTTGGATTTCCTGGGGCGCCGAGGTGGGTGAGGTGTTGAATATCGCGATGCCGTCGGCGCCGGGCATGCCGTACTGGAGGAAGTTGCCTGCGGGGCCGCCGCCACCGGGAGCACTGCCCGGCTTCTGGAATATCGCTGGCTGGACAGTCGATCCACCGGGGTAAATGCGGGAGTTGAACAGCTTGTTGCCCGGCGACTGCCCCCATTTCGGGTTTGTGGGGGCGATGTCGCCGTTGGTTGCGTCGCCACCGCGGCCGCCCGCGGAGGACAGTTTGCGGAGCGTGCCGGACGGGTCGGTCCACGCGACGCTCGTAGGGCCACCGTCGCCGCCCGCGGTGTTGTACTCCCCGCCGCGGCCGCCCTTGCCGACGATGATGTCGAAACGGGTGGATTCGTCGAAGTCCGTTCCGAATACGAGCGTCTGGGCGTTCCACGTAGTGGCGAGGCCACCAGCGGCGGTGGTGTCCCAGCGGTCGCCTTCCCCGCCGCCGCCAGCACCGAGCACTACGACGTCGAGGGCGTTGCCGGGGCCCAGTGAATCGGGCGCGAAGTAGGAGTAGACGCCGGCGGGGTGTTTGACGTCGATGCTGGTCGGGTGGTTGGGGAGCGCATTGTCGGTGATGGACCAGGGCATGGCATAGGCGACGAGACGGGTGTAGCGGGCTTTCGCTTCCCAGCGGGACACGAATTTGTCGTTGTTGGCCTCGGTCCACACTCCCGGGGTTTGGACGGCAGCCAGGTAGCGGAAGTGCAGCGACTCGCCCGGCTCGACCAAGCCAATGTTGACCCAGGACTGGGTGGCGTCCTGGTCGTAGAAGACCCTCCCGTAGATCAGATCGGAGGCGGCGACGGAGTCGCGGTCGATCTGGCATTTGCCGCCGAAGCTGTCTTGAACGACGGTCGGCTGGATCGCCGACGGGGACTTCCCGACGTCGAAGCTCCAAGCGTCGTGGATGACGACCGTGCTGGGGGATTGGGAGACCACGGACCGGGGGGCGCGGATGACCTGGACGACGATGGCTTGCCGGTCAGGGGTTTGGTTGTACCAGGTGAGGTCGCCGTCGATCATGGTGACGGCGTCGGAGGCGTATTTGATCTCGCCGTCCTTGGTGGACTTGAGGAACGCTTCGGCGACGACGCGGGGAAACCAGGTGTCGCTGAGGCCGAGCCCGTCAGCGGTCGACAGGAGGAACTCGGAGGTGCACGGCCGGATCATCGGGCGAATCCCGGATCGGCCAAGGGGTGGGCGATGAGCTGCAGGCGAGTCCAGTGGGCGGCCGCGGCGTGCTGCGGATTGTTCAGGTTCGCATTGTTCGACCACGGCGGTGGCGTCCACACGTAGAGGCGGTACCAGAGTTCGAAGGTGGCGCCGGGCGGGACGGGGTCGACCCATTCATCAGCAGTGGATGCGTCTGTCCACATGTACTGGACGCCAGGGTTCGGCTCGGCCACCCAGTTCGTCGCCACGTCCAGCGAGCTGCCGCACTGGGAGTTGAAGATGCTGGTGGTGATCGGCGGGACGGGGGTCTTATCGACGGCGGTGGTCCAGCGGTCCCGGAACTGGATCGCATTGGGATTGCTGACGATCCACTCTTTCGGGCCGCGGGTGACCCTGACGAGCATGCCTTGGGGAATGGGGGCGTCGTTGGTCCACGACATGCGCTTGTCGATGAGCAGTCGGCCGGGGAGGGTGGACAGTTCGGGGAGGTTGTCCGTGACGCCGTCCGTGTCGCCGGTCGATTCGGCGATCTGGTCGGCGACGAGCCGCACCGAAGACCACGGTTGCAGTTGGAGTCGGCCGGCCGGGTCGGTAGTCAGGTTCTCCGACAGGCAGACGGGGACGGTGCCCATCGGCGCTCCCTTACAGCTTGAAGATCTTGTTCGCGCCGTTGTCCCAGACGCAGTTGATGTCGCCGCCGTTGGGAGTCACGGGCAAACCTGCGGTGGCCTGGTCGATGTAGGCGATCAGTGGGCTGGTGGTGTCGGTGCCGGTGTCCTTGTACAAGACGACAGCGACGCCCTGGCTGCCGCTGACGGCGGCAAAGACGGCGTCGGCGGCGTCGGCAACTCCAGCCGTGGAGGTTTTGCTGGTGAGCTCCGCGCTGACGGAGAGTCGATTCCCGGACGTGATCGAGGAAAGAAATTCATGGGTAGCCGCGTCCTGGGAGTAAGCGGCGGTGACGAGGACGGCTTTAATGGTGTCGGTGGTCCAGTTGATGCCCCCATTGAGGAACTTTTCGCGGGCCTTGTCGTACACGAAGCTCGTCATGGCGTCGCACGGTAACGAGGTGGGGTGCTAACGACGTGTGGCTTGTCTCAGGACGGTGGGGCATGGCGCAAAGTTGTAATCGCGTGCCAACCAGAGATGGGCTCTGTTGTGACTCCGGGGAACTCAACATCCTTGAAGTAGTACAACGTCATTTGCGCTCCCCATGCCGGAAGCGGGGCGGTGTCATAACTCTGGCTCATCAAATCGAAGAAACGAACGTCGGTGGGATTCGTAGTGGCGCCGTAGTCGCTGAGCAGCGTTACCGTGTCCCCGGGGGATTCGCCATCAGCGACATCGACCTGATAGTTGCCAAAGATGCAGAGTCCCACGCTCCCAGCTGACACTGTGCTAGCGGCCGTAATGAGGACTGAACTTTTCCTCTCGTCGTTGCTGGATCGAAGAAACGCCCAGTCGCCCCAGGCGCTGTCGTCAAAAAACCGTTGCGCGACACGCAAATCGGTGGTCGCGGGATCGACCCAGTGGCAGCGTTGAACCTTGGCGCCCTCGGCATAGCCAATGCCCTCTTGGGTGAGGACAACGGCGACGCCGTTGCTAGGAGCGTTGTCCTCATCCGGGAGGCCAATGCACCAGCCCAGGGGAAAATCATTCCAATCGCCGCTGATCAGCTCGAAGTTTTCCACCCCGGCGTGCGCGGAGGAAATCCCATCCTCAATGTATGCCAGCCGGTCCGCGCTGAGCGGGGTGTCTGTGGAGGGTTCATTTACCCATACCTGCGGCTCGTATGCCATCGCGGTTAGTCTCCTTCGGCCGGGAACAGGTGCTCGGATGGGAATAGGTACTCGGAGGGGTAAGCCTCGCCGCTTGGGATGAACAACAGCGGCTGCCCGATCGCTTCGGCCGACTCGACGCCTACCAGGTTGACACTGACCGGCCCGGTGGTAACAGACGGCGTGCCAACCGCTTCTGCGGACTCGACCCCCAGCATGCGAATTGATGCGAACGGGCGCGAGATGTCCGGCTGACCGACCGCTTCTGCTGACGGGACGCCCGTGAGCTGGACCGACACCGCGGCGGGCACCACCTCCGGGCGGCCGACGGATTCTGCTGACGGGATGCCCACCAGCCGGATCGGCTGTGAGTATGGCAGTGCGGGAATACCGATGACCTCAGCGGAGCCGATGCCCTTCAGGGCGATGTTTTGCACGCCTACCGACGGCCGTCCAAAGGCCTCCGCAGAGGGAATCCCGGTCGGTGTGAGATTGAGGTCGGCCCACCAGCCGCGGGCGGGTCGCGTGGCGGCGGGCAGCCACGACACCGGCATCAGGGTGACTCCGTGTACCCGAGGCGGGCTAGAGCGTCGGCATGGTCGACCGCATCATCAAACACCGCCAACGCCGCCATCTCATCGGTCGCCAACCCGGTCACGGGGTCACGCACCACACCATCAGAATCACTGGCGTAGACGGTCGCTGCGGCTCCCAAGACCTGGCTGATCTCGATACCGCCGAGCGCCGTGTTCACTCCCGCCGATGCGGACATCTGCCCGTACTGCACTAAAAGCCAACGCCCATCAGAACACTCGTACAAGTTCGTGACCGGGCAGAACCCGGGCACGTCCTGAGCGCGCAATACCGCTGAAATCGTGGTCATGCTTGGCCCGTCCGCCAGATTATCCATGCCGCGCCCTTTCCGAAGGTGCCACCGTTGCCAGGAGTGCCATTGCCGAGTGCTCCGTTGAGTGCACCGGCGCCGCCGCCGCCTCCGCCTCCGCCGGGGAATCCGCCCGGGCCGCCGTTGCGGCCGTTGCGGCCACCCGGCAACGTTGATGACCCGTTACCGCCGCCACCGCCGCCGCCGCCCGAGCCCCCACAGGGAACACTGTTCTCAATCGACACGTTTGCCCCGGCGGAACCGTCGGTGCTGATCTGCGACGCCGAGTTTCCGCGCCCACCAGGACCGCCCAGTGCGAGCGCCGACGATTCCCCCCGATTGCCGTTCTGCCCGGCCTGCTGCCCGGCCATTCCCCCGGTACCGCCGCGGCCCGGCTTGCTCGTCGAGTAGATGTAACCCGAGGCGTTGACGATGCCGCCCGCGCTGCCGTAGACCGACGAGACCACCGGCTCCCACGGCCCAGTGATCGTTGTAGTCGCGGCCTCGGTGGCTCCGACAGAGATGGTCAGCGTCTCTGGGATGCCGTCACGCGGCAAGGTCTTCGCCACGTAGCCGCCGTTGAGCCCGCCTTCGCCGCCGAACTCCAATTGTCCAGGGGCGCCCCCTACTCCGGCACCGATTGCCACGACAATGCACTCGATGCAGTTCTCCGGGCGGGTCCATACACCGTTCGCCGAAAACCCTTGCGCGCTATAGCCCGCCAGGATCGTATCCTTGATGGCGACCACCGCCTGTTTGGCCTCAGTCGGATCGCCAGTACCGCCAGAGCCGTACCAACCGTTGTGTACCGCTGCCGCTGTGTCGGCCGCTGTGGCCTGGGCCGACCCCACCGCCGCGACGGCAGCCGATCCAATGTCTGGCGGCTCGCCCGGCCCAATCGTCGCGGCCCGGTTGGTGAAACTGTTCGTGGGCGACGTACCGACCAGCACGTCCCAGCCGCGCGACTTCGTGCCGCGATAAATCCGATACTCCGTCGCACCCTCCACTGCTGTCCACGTCAGGCGAACCTCAGCCGGCCCAAACAGGATGTATACAAAAGCTTCGTTGGACGGCATTGACTCGATATCGTCTTTGACCGCAGTCACCACGTAGTACAACGAGCCCAATGGGACACTCGTCGAAGACGACGGCCACGCCGAAGCCAAAAGCCAACCAGGAACAGTTGGCGCCGTCGGATGTAGAAATTTCTGCAGCGCATCGCCGATAGTTGACGATCCACTGACCGGCAGCGACGCGAACGCATTGCCGGCGATCCCACCCCAGAAATTTTCGCGCGATGACGTCGGTATCTGCGCGTTAGCTGGCTTCAGGAACGACACAAAGGTCTCCCACGCGTCCCCCAGCTCACCGGCGACCACCTTGCCGAACGGCGCAGCCCCCGTCCGACCGAATAGGTAGTTCCACAGACCCGTGATCAGCCCCCACCCTGCGGTGAAGAACCCGGGCACGTCAGTCAATGCCTTGGGTACGACCGCGGCGATCGCGCCATCCCAGATCGATTGCCAGAACTGCTCCATGTCCTTGTCCGGGCCGGTAAGGCCTAGATCGGTCAGCACCCGCTGGAACGCTGCGGCCATCGCGGCGGTCGCCTCGGGGCTGAACGGGGTGACAGTGCCGTCCCCGAAGACGTAGGTAACCGCTGTCCGGGTCAGCACGGCGATGTCATCCCACAGCACCTGCCGCGTCAGCAGGCTCAACAGGCCGCCGAGCTCGAACGCTCCGCGGTCCACCCACAGGGTGCCGGCGGTTGCGCTGGTGTCGACGTATTGCCGCACCGCGGTCACCCCGTGCTCCACCGTCCACGACCCCGACGCCACAACGGTTTTCGCACCGACGGGAACGCCGTACCAGTCTGTCGTCGGATCCGCCGGCACCACATTTTCGGGTTCGATCACGTGCTCTTCGCGGGAACCATCAGCGCCGTAGGCGGTGATACCAAGATTCACCCCACCGCCGGTGAGCCCGAAGGCGGCGCATCGCACTGACAGCTGCAGCACCTGCCCCTCGCTGACCTCAACGAGGTTGGACCGCAGTACTTTCCGCGTCCCATTGCAGACGGTCTTTGCTGACCCCTGGTCCGCAGCGGCGCCAGACCCCGACGAATCGAAGTAGACCGTGTGGTCCCACTCCCAATCGTCGCCGCCGGCCAGCGACTCAATGCCGGTGAAGTCGGGGTTCCACAGCATGTTCGCCCCGGCCAACAACGCGCCCGGCCCATGCGTGGACGCGTAGTACTGGGCGTCCAGATACTGGCCCAGATCATTGAGGGTGCCCGGGAAGCCCGTGATGGTCGCGACAAGTTGGGACCACCAGTCCTCGGGCATCACCGCGGGAAGGCCACTGACCGATCGCGGGGCACTGCCGGGATCATCTTCGGGCGCGCTTGCCAGAGTGACCGGCGGTACACCCGCCCTATTAGCGGTCAGGACACCGCCCTTGCTGACAAGCACCCAGTCGCCGGCACGTACCGATCGGCTCGGGCCTTCCAGCCGTCGCAGCCGCTGCTGCACCTGCCGGGCCCACTCCGGGGAGCTGGACGGCAGCGGCTCCAGCTCGTGCGCCCCGCTCATGAGGCGTCCTGCATGCTGATCTTCGCCAACTCAGGCAGATCATCGCGGGCCGTCGCCAGGCTCACCGCCACATCGCAATTGCCCGCTGCCAGGGTGACATCCATCGAACCCACCGTTGTTAGCGTTGCCGTATCGAAGGCATCCACCACCATCCGGGTGGTGGGCACCAATTGCTCGAGCAGCACCGGAGCGTCCGGGCTGAGTCGGGCGCCGGCGGGCACCCGGACCTCGTCGCGGATCCGGGCCATGTAGGCCAGATAGGTGCGCAGCCCGGTTTGTGCGTTGCTGACGCCGAACATGTTGTCGATGTGGATCAGAGTCTGCAGGTTGTGTTCACCCAGAGGCACGGTTCCGCGGGCGATGGTGTCGGCGGCACGCAGCACCACATCGTTGAAGGTGGTCGCGCCGTCGCGCACCAATTGCAAGCCGCCGTCGATGAAGTCGCGTTCTCCCAGGGTGGTGACCGGCTGGCGGGGCATCACGCCCAAGAACGGAACCCCGCCGATCACGGACCAATTCAGACCTACCTGGGTGAGGCGGTCGAATACGGAGTCCATCATGGCCTCGTCGGCGCTGACGCTGAAGTCGACGTAGTCGCCGTGTCCGTCGGCCACTCGCATACTGTCCACACCGGTGAGGACAATGGGGTCGACGGTGATGCCGTGGCGGGCGAGCATGGCGGTCCACAGTTCGGCGGCAATTTTCGCCGGCGCGGTGTTGTCCCAGTCTTTGGTGATGGGGCAGCGTGTGCGGCGCCCAAACACCGAGGGGTCGGCCGCGGTGATGCCAGCGGTGTCGCGGCCCTTCGTCGCGGTTTGGATCGGTCCGGACCACACCGGGTAGTTGACCTCAGGTGTCCAGACGTCGATCCAGTGCTGCCACGGGGTGATGTCCAGTCCCGCGACGTCATCGACCGAGACCGCGAGAGTGCACTTGGTGGTCTGGCCGCCTTCCCACCCCCATCTCAGGGAGGTCAGCTGGGCGCCGGTGAACTGCGCGGCCTGCACACCGTCGCGGGTGCGGACCGAGACCATTTGGTCGGCGGAGATGATCACTTGTCACGCTCCGACAGGGTCAGTTCCATCTCGAACTCCGCGGACGCCGCCGCGCGTACGACCAGTTCCCAGCCACCACTCGGGTCGATGAGGGCGGGTCGCCACGGCCGGCCGCGCGGGGTGGACAAGATGCCGGAGGTGCGGGCCTTGACGCCGTTGGTCACCGCGTAGTTGCGGCCGGTGACGGCGTCGAGGACCAGCTCGGTGGCGGTGGGCAATCCGGCGATCTGGAAAGGGAACAGTTCGCCGGGGCACGCGCCCGGAGCACGCGATTCGAACCAGCCCTGCAGGCTCAGCGGGGCGCCGCCGGTGTTGACGATCCGCACGCTCACCGCGGTGTCGCCGCCGTCCGCGGCGCCGGTCGGGTCGGGGAGCAGGTAGCGGTAGGTCTTGATGTCGCCGACGGGGATGCAGCCGCCGCAGACCGGGGGCTGGTAGGTGGCGCGCGGCCATGCCTGCGGGACGCATTCGGTGGAGAACAGCACCGGCATGTCCGGGCAGCTGGTGGTATCCGCGCAGTCGGTGGCGTGGACCCAGCTGATTTCGTCGGTACTGACCGAATCCCAGGCGACGTGTACTGCGGTGCCGGGCCGGTAGGCGTGCGGCACCAGCGCGGTCATCGTCCAGGTAACGCGGGCGCTGGTGGCCTCCCGGTTCCGGGCCATGCCGCCGGCGAATTCCTGATCCCTACGCGGCGGGTCGGTGAGGACGACGCTGTGCAGGTTGCGCAACAGTCTGTCGGGGTCGGCGGCACTGTGGCCAGGGTGCGCGTCCAGGTAGGACAAGACACCGCCGCTGCCCGCCGATGCGGTGTTCAGGGCGCCCGTCAGCCAGCGGATGCCGTACTGCAAGCCGGCGCTGGTACAGGCAATCAGGAAGGCATCGACGGTGATACGGCGGCTGGTGATCCGCTTGATCGGAGAGACGGCGCCGTCACCGATGAGCTCGGTGACCTTGCGGTCCAGCGGGGCCGCGTCGAGGCCGTCGATCTTCATGGGCCAGATGCCCCGGAACTCGGCCGATTCGGGGACGGCGGGGTCATACCACGGCGCGGTCGCTATGTCCTCGTAGCCGGTGGCGCCGAGCCAGTCAGCTAAGTCGGGCCAGGAGTCGTCGTAGGCCACACTGCCGCCGCATCCGCACGGCTCGCCGGCTTGGGCGAACACGGAATCGTCGGTCGGCAACGGGGGGCGTAGGTGTGCGATGACGCGGGAGCTGTTGGCGACCTCGACGCCGTTGAGGTCAAGCCACCCTCTGAAAGCCATGTGTCTTGCCCCTTAGACGTCGATCTTTTCGAGCAGGTCACGGATCTCGTGGGCTGCCGATTCGCTGCCGTAGACGGCGATGGGTGCGTGGATGGTGCGGTTGCCCGCCGGCGCACCGGCATTGCTGTTGGTGATCGCCGCGACCAGCCGGTCAAACGACTCGGTTTGCCGCGGCGACAGGACGCGTTCGGGGGCGACGGTGGCCTTCGGCATGAGCCCTGTGCCGACGGCAAGGCCACCGTCGTCGAAGACTGCGGCTGTGCCGAACAGTGCGGCGAGGACGGCGGCGATCCCACCGCCCATGGCGGGGGCCATGAGCGAACCGGTGGGGAACAGCCCGGAGAGGCCTTGCCCGAAGATGCCCTGGACCAGCCCGGGTGCGGAAGACTGGAGCATCGCGGCGATGCCGTCGGTAAGTACGTCAGTGAGGCCGATCGCGAAGTCCTCGAATACCTGCGCGCCGATGTCGACCGCAGCGTCGCCACCGGCGTTGATAAGACCCGTCACGATGCCAGCGACTGGACTACCTGTTCCTGGGCCTCCCGCGTTCGAGATCGCCGTGCCCGCCGCAGATGCACCAGCAGCGACCGCCGCCTTACCGACGGCTTTCGCGATCGGAACGATCAAGTTGTGAACGATGTATTCGACCAGCTCCTTGATGACGATCTTGAGGATCCGCACCCGCTCATCGGCGGCTTCCTCGGTACTCGTCCCCGAGCGGTCCATCAGGCCGCTGGTGTCGTTGAGCAGACGGCCTTCGGCGTTGAACGCCTGGAAGTCGCCACGGAACTGGCGGAACTCATCCGACAATCGCACCATTGTGTCGCGGGCCTGGACCTGCACACCGATGACCGACAGCAACACACTGGTCAGCATGCTGACGATCGCGCCGATGACCGGTACCTGCGACAGCCCGTAGAAATCGGCGCCGACCGTGGCATTGGCGTTGACCGCGCCGCCGGCCGCAAATCCACGAACGCTGCCGGTGTGTAGTGCTCGACGGAAGGCATAGACGCCAGCCTGGCCACCCATGGCGTTCACGTCAGCGACGGTCAGCATGTGTTCGCCGGGCATGGCCCACAACGGAACCGAGTCCTTGCCGGGAACGCCGCCGATAACGGGACCGCCGAACGCCATGCCCGAACCCGTTGCTGCCCCCGCCGGGCCGCCCGCCAAGCTCACCGCAGCGTTGGCCGCGGTACCAACCAAATCGGCGGAAATCTGGACCAGCTGGTCGCGGATCTGCGCCATCACATCCATCAGCTGGTCGAAACCGGCTTTCATCGACGCATCGAGACTGGTGAACGACCGGTCGACCAACGCCGCGGTGTCGCTGTAAAGCTGACCACTGGCATTGAAATCGGGCCCGTCGTTGGCCGTGATGACGCCGCTGCCCTGCCCGCCGGCACGGCTGTAGTCACCGACGGCATAGCCGAAAATGGCGGCGAGCGCCATCGGATTGCCTTCGTTGAGCAAATCGAAGGCGCCGGCGGTTCTGGTGGGCAGGGGCCGGCTGCCTACGCCACCGACCGCCTTGATGGCGTCACTGATCGGCAGAGCGCCCGGCAAGCCCTGGGTGAGCTCGCCGAGGAAATTCTGCCCGCTCTCTAGCCCCGGTGCACCCAAGGCGTTGTCGCCGACCCCAGCGCCGGGGACTTGCGGTGCCGGGAGTACAGCCCGCAGCAGGTCCCGGATTTCGGTCAGCAAGGCGATAATCGTGCCCATGGCCGAGAGGCCGCCGGCCGCGGCATCGGCCGCTAACGGCGACATTCCGGGGGGTAGGACGCCTCCGTCGAAGAAGCCGGACACGCCACCGTTGCGGTAGCCCCCGAGTGGGCCGGCCGCCCCATAAGCCGCGTCTGCCTGCTGCGTTGATGGCGGAAAGCCCGGAGTGAGTCCTGTTGGGATCTTCAGCGCGTCCGGTGCGTTTCCGTACAGGAACCCGTAGTCCGTGGACGACGGGAAGCCCGCAGCCGGTCCAGTTGGGATCTGCGGCGCGTCCGGTGCGTTTCCGTATAGGAACCCGTAGTCCGTCGACGGCAGCATGTCATTGTCCGGGAATGGCGAGGGAGCTGCCGGCATGAATTCGGCCAGGTCTCCGGACAGGGACCCGGACGCCGACGGCGACAAGTCCAGTTGCTCAATTTCACGGTTCGGCAAGACTTGACCATGCGCTGGCACGGAGTAGCTCTTCGACTCTTCCCGCCGGTCAATCTCGTCGAAAATGTCGACCAGGGATTGGACACCGGCCCAACCAAAACCGGTCACGGCGCCGGGAAGTGTGCCTGCAGGGCCAACCAACGATCCGATTTCTGCCCCAGCCGCCGTCTTGCTCCAGAGGTTGAATGCTGCGTCTATCCCCACGTCCAACCACGACCGTGGCTCATCGCCGTTGGGTTTCGCCGGATCCCCGTCCGTGAGGTCCTTGACGAGGCCCAATGCGCTACCGAGCAGGCCACCGCGCCTTCCGCTGCGGTTCTTCCCAAACAGCTTCTCGATAGTGGCCCCGGACGCAATACCAGTTGCGACATTGTCAATCGTTTGTTCCAACCGGCCCCACCACGACGCCGGCTCATCGCTCACAGCACTAGCACTGTTGGATTGGCTGGGACCGCCAACACCGCGGCCGACACCGGCGCCGAGGCCGACAAGGCCGCCCCCGCCGGCACCACCATCACCGGTAAGGCCGCTGCCGCCGACCCAGGGACGGATAGTGCTGCCGTTGCCGGAACCGCCATCAAGGCCAACACCGCTGCCGGTAGCCCGGCGGGGGAGGACACTGCCTTCGGGGCGGCCGGCAAGGTAGCTGCCGGCACCGCCGTCACCGCCAACACCGCGGCCAACAACACCGCCACCGCCAACAACACCGCCACCGCCGACAACACCGCCACCGCCCCCGCCGCCGCCAGCGCCGGTCCAGCCACCACCAACACCTTGAGGCGACGGAGCGCGCGGAGTCGGAGCTGCCGCCGCTATCTTCAGCGCGTCAGTCAAACGGCCCCAAGCCGCTGTCTGCTGGTCGATTTCGCGGGTGACGTCGTGCAGCGCCGAAACCTGCGCCGCCGAGGATGCAACTGCCGTGGCAGCCACTGCGAGGTAGGCATTACTGAGCCCATCGAGTGATGCCGAGACCCGCTGATTCGCCGAGACCTGCTCGTCCGCGGACTCTGTGGCCAGCCGCGCCACCCGCCGATACGTTTCGCCGACTTCGGTAACGGCCGCCGCTGTGGCCTTTGCCGACGCTACCTGCTTCTCACCGGACCGCAGGGCATCGCGCCCGAGTTTGTCGTAGTCACGTTGCAGCTCGTTCATCTCGCGGCGCAGCGCCACGAGAGTCGGTTCCAAAGCCGTCTTGATCTCGCGCAACACCTCCGCAGGGAGACTCGGCCCGTTGATCAGCAAATCGAGGCGGATCGAGCCGGCAGACGTGGTCACCGGCCTAAGTTATCTAGGCCGGGTGCTACGAATTTCCTTTGCGCGCCTTGCCTTGCTTCGCCTCATCAAGCGCCTTGGCGTCCTTGGCGATACGTTCGCCGGCGATCTTCCCTAGTAGCCCAGCTAGCTCGCCGAGCGAAGTGGTGCCGTACTCCTCGTCATCAGGATTCGACATCCGGTCCAGAACCCGGTCGAAGGTCTCATCGGAGACGTGCCGGGCGATGAACCGGCCGAACGCCTGCTCTTGTGCTTCTTCGCTGCGGTATCTGGCGAATTCCAGCGCGACGAGCGCGGCGCCCTTCGGAATGCGGATCGCCAGCTTGTCACCCTTGAACTCCAGCCAGTCGTACTGCCAGCCTGCTGGGTGTGTCCACGTCGCATCGGTGGTAGCCGATGCGTCGCTCGTTTCGCGGACTGCGGGCAGAGTCTGTCCCGCTGTGGTGCCGTCGTTTTCGGGATCCGGCCCGATCAACTCCGGCTCGATCACTTCCAGACGAGCTTCGGATTCTGGGGCGGGATGGGTCGGGGTGAGCGTCGCCGGTGCCGCATCCTGCGCGGCGGGGTCGATGTCTTGGGTGGTGCCGTCCGAGGCGAAGATCGTCATGGCTGCGTAGCGTTCCTACCCGCGGTGCACAACCGTTGTCGGCAGAAGACCGCGCAGCCTGATGGGTCTAGGCGTGGAACCCGTCGTGGTCCGTGTCCGGGGCGTCGAGGTCGCCGGCTATCACCACCACCGCCCCGATCTTCAGCAGCTTTCGGATCTCATCGGTGACTGCCACGGTGCGACGCACACCCCGACCCAGCCAGTCGCTCGGCGTGACCGAACCTTCAACCGTCACACGAAGGCCCATGACCTCATCCCGTCTCAGAACTGCACGTGGGCGACTCCGGCCCATGCAGTGACTCCATCCTTAGGCCCAAACGGGGCTACCGTATCGATGGCGACTGCGCGTTCCGGAGTCCGCAGGCGCGCCGCGGCCGCCGACAACACTCGCTCGATGCGCCACGAGTCGTCCAGGCTGATGTTCGCCGCGTCAGTGAGCGTTTCCCAATTGGGATGCTCCTCAACGACGGCGCAACGCATCACGCCGACCTCGACGGCCAGCACACGCTTCACATCCGTCTTGCTGCAATCCAAGTCGCCGAGATAGGCCTTGGGGAATTCGCCGATCCGTGCTCGGTAGCGCTTGGCGACGCGTACCCACAGAAATGCGTGGTCGCAGTCCGGATTCCATGCCGGCCTGTCCTCGTCGCCGACGAGGAAGAACACCTGCGTCGATCCGGCGCCAAGCGGCGGGCACTCGCTGGCCGGGGCGAATCCCTGCCGCAACGCGGTAATGAAGACGTCGACGACATCGCTGGCCGCGTCGTGGCACGGATCGGGGGCGCTCATATGACCACCGGTGCCTCAGCCAAGGAGAGGGGCGACACCGGGAGGTGTCCGGGGTCGACAGTCCGATAACGGCTCACTTGCCACACGGTAGACAGCAACGGTGCTACCCCCAGAGATGACGAAACCCCCCGGGTACCGCGGTCGGCCCGGAGGGTTTCGTTCGTCGTACGGCTAGATCTGGGTGACCGTCACGGTTCCGCCAGTGAGGCCAGTGCCGTCGGCGGTCAGCGCGCCCAACGACCGATCCAGCTTCACCGTGTAGGAGCCGGCTGAACCGGAGACCTCAACCTGCCCACCCGCCACGCTGGCCAATGCTTCGATCGCCGCCTGAACCGCCGATGGTGCTGCGTCGAAGGCGATGTTGGCGGTTTCCTCGGTGCCGACCTTTGCCTTCCAGTTGCCGGCCGTGCCAGTGACGGTGACGGTGTAGCTCTTGGGGTCGCACATCGGCTGCGGCGGAGCAACATCTGCTGCCGGTTCGCCGCCGCCGCCGCCGAAGTAAAAGTCGGGGGTAGTGAAGATCGACGTGGTGGCCAGTTCGCAGGCACCCTCGGTCACCTCCGGCGGCTTCACCGGAGTGCGGAAGAACACGATGTGGTTGTCGTCGTCCTTGTCATAGGCCGGCACCAGCAGGCGGCCGGCGGTCCCCGAACTGTCGATGGCGGCCACGTTGTATGGGCCGCGTCCCCACCGCTTGGGTCCGAAGGTCTGTCCGTTCATCTTGAACGTCGTCGGGTTCATCTGCACGCCAATGTCGCCCGAGACGAATTCCTTGCCGGCGAAGAACAGGTAACCGTGGTTCTTTCCGGCGGCGGCGGCACTGAAGACCGAGTCATCGGTCGGCGGCAGGCAGTCGTCGTCTCCCTGGCCGCCGGTCCAGAGCTCGAACGCCACGCCGGTTTCCGAGTCGACCTGGGCGCGGTCACGAAAACCGATCGGGTTGCCGTCGTAGTCCAGCACCCGGGCCCACGTCGCGATGATCGAGAACAGATCCGGGTCGACATCGCACAGCTCGAGTGCAACATTCCACCACTTGCGTTCAGCAGGAACGGAATCAGTCACCACCGCCTGTCCCTGGGCGTTCTGCAGCTCCAGGTCCTGGCGTGCCTTCAGCTCAGGGGTCAAGGTGACGGTGACAAAGCCGTCGGTGACAAGCCGGTTGGCGTTGCCGGCGAGCGGCAACCCGCACGCGTCGGTCTTGGTGACGCGAAGGCGAGTGCCCTTTACAACTGCGGTTCGAGCCATGTGCTGGCTGTCCTCCTGCTATAGGGCGCATACCGCGCCGACCGGTTCCGAGGTCGGTTCGAACAGTAAGGCGGGTGGGTGCATGATCAATCGCAGCGCTCTCCGGCACGGCGGCCTACATGTCGGACGGTGCCCTCTACTGAGAAGACGGGCGGACGTGAACGCCTCGGATGTGCTCACGCCGCCCGCCTCGTCTCATGCGGTTCCCGGCCGGCGCTCGCTGAGAGCAGCACATAGAGCTGGGGGAGGGGGTGTTGGCCGAGGACCGTAGAAATCGGGCATGCAGGCTCAACCGTGGTTAGGATTCGCTGATGATCTGGCGGACTTTGCCGCCCCCGGCACGCCGGATCTCCATGCGTGCTTCCACAGTCGTCAATACCAAGTCTGGCTTCACCGTTCCGTCGGGATAGGTGATCTCAAAGCCCAACACCGCTACGCCGCTCGCTTTCGGCTTACGTGACCGGGCGCCACCGCGGCAACCGCAACCCATCAGGCGGACGTGGTGAAGTGCCGCCCGACCAAATCGGTGGCAATCGGCTCCGTCGACGAATCGGCCGCAGCCTGATGAACACGAGCCAACAACGTCTCGAGAGAACCCCGGTCAGGCCGGGAAATTTCACTAGCTGCGGACGTCGCCGTGGAATCCGTCATGTCGTGTGCTCCTGTTCATTCTGACCAGCTCAACCAACGGTCATCAGATTCTCGAGACTGTCCCGTCTACACGTAGCTAACCGTTGACTGCACTCGTGCGTAACTGAATTTCCTCTTCGTGGGTGCGGCAACCGTGCTGCCGGAACTGCCATTGAGTCAGGCGAGCTCAAAGTCTTCATCCTCGGACAGCGAGGCCCCGACGCCGACGAGGTGAGAGCAGGCGAACGCGACCGGAATCACGCACCACCACTGCCAGCCGAGCAGCCTCACTGGCACGGCGGCGCCGGCCAGCGAGATCCAGAACCCCACGCACCACGGGCAACTCAAGAACGATGCGAGGGTGTTCCACCGGATCATCCGCCTGATGGCAGTGTCGGCCGCTACCTTCTGCTCTGCGACCGACGCGTCGTTGCTGGCCTGCTTCGCGGTTGCAGCGCGGCCCGAGATCCACATCCGCAGTGGGTCCAGCACGATATCGAAGTTGATGAGCCGAGTCAGCCGTGCGACGGCCAGCACATAGATGGCAAGGATCAGGAGTGTGTGTCCGAAGCTGTCGTTCATTAGTGGGGGAAGCTATGACTTTGTAGTGCAAGCTATTCCGGGTGAATGTTGTCCACACGAGTTGGGACAGTCGATGTCAGGCTGCGCGTTTACCCTTGCGCTGCTCGGCTTTACGGATCCTGCCGCACTCCCGGCACCAGCTTCTGCCACCGTGCGTGTAGGTGTTGTACCTGACTCTGGGATGCCCGCAGCGAAACAGCTTCAACGTGCCGGCCAGGTGCGCGTTGACGATCTGATCTAGCTGCAATCGCAGCCGCTCCGCCTCCGCCACCTTTTCCGCCAGATCGCGACGCGTCACCGAATGCCCGCTCCGCTCGGCGCTCAGCTGGTCATTTAGCTCGTCGGTCTGTTGCTGGGCAATCTTGCAGACCTGCGTCATGTCCTCGGCTCGGACCGCCATAACTAGACGCCGCGAACAGCCACAACGTTCCGCGATCTCATCGGCGGTCATGCCGGCATTGGTGAGGCCGGCGACGAGCCATGATCGATCCGGCCCGGAGAGTTCGGTCATCTTGCGGGACGCCTTGGGCATTGATAGGACGGCCGCCACCATGAGGGGGTCGGGTTCCCAGCGCTCAGGCTGCGTCGACGTCAACATGCAAACCCGGCTAGCCGCAACACCGCGAGACTGCATCGCATGTGAGCGGCCCGCCGATCTTCCCGAGCGGGAACACATTGCAGGTCCTCACATGCCTGAACATAGGCCGAAGTGTCCCGTTGTGACCGCAACGACGACGCTTCCGAGTCCAAACCGTTACCAGCAATGGTGTCCGGACGGCTATCGCAGCGGACCAGTGCAGCCACGCCAGTATTAGCGGCGCGGGTAGTGCTGCGGTGATGGCGATTTCGTTGCTGCAGGCGCTCCAGGAGTGTCTCGGCGAGCTGCCCCCCTGCGCGCGTTGGCCTTCGTAACCACTGATTATCAAGGCGAGTGCTCGTTTCGTTCGTACGTTCCGTTACGTACGTGCATTGCTCCGCATGGATTGCTCTGAGCATGCTGCGGCGGCATATGCTCAAGCATTGCTCAGGCATTGGAAGCTTGCCCGCTTCGCTTGGCCCATCGGGCGGCGGCGGCCTTCTTGGCTTTCTCGGTTCGGCGGGCGGCTTCTTCACCGGCGAGTTGAAACTCGGCCCAACCGTTGATGTCCCATCCTCCTGGGGCGGGCATCCACAATCCGGCTGTCACGAGCTTGTTGGCATCACTTGTCGTGGCGCCGATTACGCGCAGGGCGACCTTTGGGATGAAGCCCGACAGGCCGTGCTTTGCGGAGTAGCACATGCCCTGTAGGTGAGCAACGATGGCCCGATAGTGTTTGTCCTCTTGGAGGTACAGCAGTTTCGGGTTCTCGAACATGGTGGTGTCGAGTCGGATCCAAGGCAGGGTAGCCACGGTGCTACGGCACCTCCTTGTTCAGCATGGGATTGCGCTTTTTGAGACTGCTTCTGATGAGGCGGGTGCCGAGGCGGCAAGTCTCATGCGGGATGGGTTTCCCTTCTTCGGAAGTAGAGGGTGTGGCGGAGTGCTCGTCGAGCCGCGGTCTTGCGGCGGCCGACGAGCGTTGGCTGAGGCAACAGATTCCGCCGGCGTGGGCAGCAGCGTTCCGTCACCTAGTGGCCCTACTGCCCAGCCGCTGTCGGTCGCGGTGGTAGCTCTGGTACCGAGTGGGCGCTGAGCTGGAATTGTTCCTGCAGGCGT
The DNA here is from genome assembly GCF_046250095.1 of Mycobacterium sp. SMC-11. NCBI lineage: Bacteria > Bacillati > Actinomycetota > Actinomycetes > Mycobacteriales > Mycobacteriaceae > Mycobacterium > Mycobacterium sp. SMC-11. The sequence continues at coordinate 816,426 of NZ_CP176430.1, forward strand.
TCACATATGACCACGATTGCATCGCGGGTCAATGAGTCCAGGGTGTAGTCGGCTCGAGCCCATCCGGCTACCTCGCCGACGAATCGGGAAGCCGTTTCTAGGCCGTTGCGTACACCGTCGACGAACATGCTGCCGGCGAGGTTTGCGATGCTGTCGCCGATATCGGCGACGGCAAGCTCGGCTCGATTCTCGACGCGGTCGGGGTCGGCACTCATGCGTTTGCAGACTTTGCGTGCGGCGCCGTGGTCAACCACCGCGTCTCGGCTAGGTACACATGATGTCCGGCGATCCGGTCGAAGAAACAGAGCGCCTCGGTCCGCCTCTTGTGCCAACAGAGGTTCATCACGTCCCACTTATCTGCGACTCACGCACGGCTGTCTCGTCGATACGTGCGGCGTGTTCTTGCGCCAACTCCAATGTCGGGAAGGGCCTTCCGCCAGGCTCCAATCCCCAGATATCCAGGCGGTCATGCCCCAGTCCGGCCAGCCACCACTCGGCGCCGACGCGAATGATGCGGTAGTGCCCGCGGACGCCGGAAGTGATGAGCGTGGCATGCATGTCCGGGTGGGAACGCCAGATCAGACTCATCGGACCCCCGCACCTAGACCGGCGGCCTTTGCCCGCCAGCGGATCTGAGCACTACGGGTGGCGGCGATCATGAGGCTCTCCGCCCAGCTAATGCAGCGAGGTGCTCAACTCGTTGCCACAGGACCGAGCATGGAAGGTCGGGGTCGAACCATGCGACCAGACACATAGTCACCTGGGCGGCTTTGGCCGGATGCTGGGCGGCCAAAGCAACGAGTTCCCCGTACAGCTTGTCGGGGTTTTCGATCATCCGATCATGCAGGCCGATGGCGATATCGGCGATCCGGTCAAGGTCGTTATCTGCCGCAAAATCAACGATCACAACGGCACCCCCACGGCCCGTCGGCCTCGAGGCTGACCGGTGCGGCGTCTGTTGTTGCGATGCTGGCGTCGACGACCAGGAACATGCCCACGATGAACGTGGCCCACCAGAGCAGGGGGTAGAGCGCCTCGCGCCAGCATTGTCGGTCTCGTCCGGTACGGTCTGGTGTTGGCACTGCTGGTCCTTTCGGTTGTGGTGTCTGGCCCTGCTCCGCGCACAACGGTGGCGGGGCCATCTACTTGGCGGCGGCGCGCAGGAGCCGGGTGCTCATGCGGCGAATCCGGGGAGCTGGCTGACGCCCAGCGCCTCAGCGGTACGCATATAGAGCGGGGACTCCGCCCAGTACTGCTCGTGACGCAGCTGGGAAGCACGGCACAGCTCGTCGCCCATGGTGGCCAGTGCTGGCTTAGCGAGCCGCTGACGCCAACGTCGGCGCCTCGGTAAGCGATGGCGACCGACGGTGCGAGAGGCGAACCCCGCCGTTTGGTTGAACCCGTCAGTCAACGTCGACGGCGTCACGTCGACGAGCGCACCTTCGAAGTAGCCGTGTCGGTCGTGCCTAGGTGTCAGTTGCCCTGTGCCGCCTCGGAGGATCAGCCACACCATGGCCAGGAAGGCCGCCACGAGCACCCCGCCAACCGCGGCCGTCTGCGCATCAACATCCGGGACCCACCAGTGGCTCACGCTGACGCCTTTGCTTCGCCGAGAAGGTCCGAGACCGCCATGTCGACAAAGGCCGCAACCGCGTCGAGTTCGTCGAGGCGCCAAGCAACCTTTCCGGCCAGGCGACGGTGGATCGCCGTCTGTGACAGTCGGAGGTGCTGAGCGAGGTCGCCCTGGGTCAGGCGCCTGCGGGCGAGCTCCGCGCGGATCACGGACGTGATGTCGGACTTAGCGCTTGCAGACTGAACGTTGCTCACAGAGAAAGTTTTAGACCATGGAGCATTGCGACGCAAGGATCTGGGCGTAATGGACGTTGCGCTGAGGGAAATTACCTTCCCTGGGTTTCATGCATTCGCTCAGCGAGTAACATATTCGCCATGAGTGTTGTAGTGGATCTGGTCCCTCAGGGAACGTTCCGGGCGGAAGTCGCAGCGCGCCTCCGGCAGGCCATCGCGGCCCGAAACATCAAAAAGAGCGATGTCGCCGCATGGGTTGAGATGAACGTCACGTCGTTCTCGAAGCGACTCAACGGGCATCTGCCGATGGATCTCGATGAAATCGACTCCATCGCCGACGCGGCCGGCATCCTCCGGGACTGGCTGCTCACTGGAGCTGGACCAATGCTTGACCCGGACTGGCGGTGCCCCCAGCAGGGCTCGAACCTGCGACCTGCGGATTAAAAGTCCGTAGCTCTACCAACTGAGCTATAGGGGCCGTGCTGGAACAGAATACTGCCTGCCCGCCGGGGCTCGATGGGGGCCGGGTTTGAGGATTCGGGCCACTGTGCCCTAAGCTAACCAAGCTCCCAACGTGAAGCGTTGTGAGTGCCTCGGAGAGATTCGGTTCTGGCCCCCATCGTCTAGTGGCCTAGGACGCCGCCCTTTCACGGCGGTAGCACGGGTTCGAATCCCGTTGGGGGTACTCGCATCCGGCGGAAACGTCGGGAGTGAAGCAGTACAAGCAAGGCCCTGTGGCGCAGTTGGTTAGCGCGCCGCCCTGTCACGGCGGAGGTCGCGGGTTCAAGTCCCGTCAGGGTCGCTTTTTACGGCGAGGCACCTGGTGCCTTCCGGCCAGGTAGCTCAGTTGGTACGAGCGTCCGCCTGAAAAGCGGAAGGTCGCCGGTTCGATCCCGGCCCTGGCCACTTCTGAGGCTGTTTTTCTTGGCGCCCAAGACCACTCCACGCTTATTCGTCGTTCAGACCCACTTCCCAGTCCAATGCATCGGCCACCTTGGTGTGCAATCGGCCACGGTTCCAGTACATAGTGTTCGGCGACCTCCAAGTGCTGAGTCGGTCGTGGAATGCCCCTCAGAGTGGGCCTTGTCGGCCGTCCGGGATGCCGCGCAAATTTTTGTGGGGCTCTATCGCAGTGCTCGGTGAGTAGTTCGTTCAAGAACTTTGGCCGACCCCATCGTGGTATCCGCTGTCGTAAGGCTCCGAATGGGCCTAAGGTCTGTAGGCCGCGCCGATAAGCCCGCCATGACCTCCAGAAGCTATGGATGCGACGGTGACTTGGGCCTGCAGGCTGGAAGGTGGAAGGTTGGGTGTCCTCCGGAGTCAGTCTTCTGGCGCAACCGCCATGTTACGAAAGTAGTCCTTACTCGACTGCCTGGTGAGCAATAGCGAACCCGGTAGTAAAAGGAAAAGCGGGGCGGACAGGAAGCCTGCCGCCTGCCACGAGTCTCCGCCGATCGCCTTGCCGACAAGGTACGCCAGAGTCCAGAGCACGGTGAGGGTTGCAGGTGCGCGGAGAAGTCCCTTCGGGGTGGCACCTCTGAGTGCGGTCACCGCGCCCCGACCTGCGAGAGCGGCAACTATTACGCACACAGCTCCAACGACGATTGCCATGGTGTAGAGCCGCCACTCGGTGTCGAATGTCACGCGCGAAGCGCCAACCGAGAGGCCAGACACGCCGACCAAGGTCGTTATCGCCACCGCGAACCAGGTGGTGATCAAGGCGGCGGTCACTGTGTTTGGGCGCCTTGCTGGTCCGGCGGGTAGTTGGACCTCCGGGGATGTCGGGATGGGGTCCGCCGCGGCTTCGGCGGGCGCGTACTGGGTAGGTGCATCGTTGAGTGCTGGCGCGGGTGCTGCAAGTGTTTCGGCCCCGGCGGCGACGCTTGCTGCCGGACTGGCGGGTGCCGAGAGCGCGGCGCGTGCTGCCCGTGCGAGGTCCCTGGTGGTGGCGTAGCGCTCGCCGGGATCCTTGGCCATGCCGGTGGCGATGACGGCATCCATCGCACGGGGGACGTCGACCCGGAGAACTGAGGGGCGAGGTGGCGGATCGAACAGGTGGCCTGTTGCGATCTGCTCCAGGCTTTCGCCGGGGAAGGGCTGCTGCCCGGTCAATGCTTGGTGCAGCACGCAGGTCAGCGCATATACGTCGGCACCCGCGTCAGCCGTGCCGGTTCGGAACCGTTCGGGGGCCATATACGACCACGTGCCCAGTGTCATGCCCGTGCTGGTAAGTCCGGTCTCCCCGGTGACCCGTGCGATCCCGAAGTCGATCAGGTAGGCAAAGTCGTCCTCAATGACGAGGATGTTCGACGGTTTGACGTCACGATGGATCAGCCCGATGCGGTGCGCGGCGTTCAACGCCGAGGCGATCTGCTCGATGATCGCCACTGCACGGTTGGGATCGAGTGGGCCTTGGGTGAGCAGGGTCTGGAGGTCCTGACCATCGACCAGCCGCATTGCAACGAATAGACGGCCATCGACTTCGCCGAAGTCATAGATTGGCACCACATGGGGCTCATCGAGGCTGGCCGCGGCTTTGGCTTCCCGCAGGAACCGCTTTTGGAATCCGTCATCATCTACCAGATGCACGGGCAGTACCTTGACGGCCACCGTCCGCTCCGTCACGGTGTCGAATCCCCGCCAAACTTCTCCCATGCCGCCACGCCCGAGTACCTCTACCAACCGGTAGCGGCCGAACGGTGTGCCCTCCATGGCGACCTCTTCCGTAGTCGTTGTTCGCCCTTGCAGCGTTTTGGCCCGAGGGCCGACGCAGCGGGCGCAGGCAAACATATATGCGATTGGATTCGAATGTTGCCAACGGCGCCGAACTTTGCACCACGTGAGCTTGCCCGATGGGCTTTCGAAGCGACTTCAATTCGTCGGATATGCCCGCGACGTGCCGGCGGCCGCCTGGCATTAGCGACAATTGTTCGAGTGTGAACAATGCTGTGAGCCAAGAACGTTGACAATTGCTCGGACATTTCGGCAACTCGCCTACCCAACAGGGGAAGGTCGCCGGTTCGATGGTGATTCTCTTGCTATCTGGGGGTTATCCGCGCGTCGTCAGACCCCGCGCCTCGCCCCATACGGGACTGTCGACGAACCAGTTGTCGTAGTCGGCCTGCGCCGCCTCCAGCTGTGAGCGGTCGACTCTGCCGTTGAAGATATCGTCCAACAGCCGGAAGTAGCCGAAGCGCTGCACTCCTGGCGTCAGCACGGTGTAGAGGTGCGCCTCGTTTCCCGCGCTGGCGGCGAACGCGTGATGCATCAGCGGCGGGACTATCGCGGTGTCGCCGGCCGTCAACGTCTCCACGTGATCGCCGGCGAGGAAATCGATCTGACCCGACACGACGAAAAACAGTTCAGACGAGCGTGTGTGAAAGTGCGGGGCAGCGCCGTCAGCCCCCATGGCGAGGGATATGTCCAAGACGCTCGCTGCCCCGCCGGTCGCATCGGAGTCCACCACTAATCCGGTCGAGGCGCCCGACGCCGTGCGCAGTACCTCGCGCTCGTTGGCTCGGACCATCGGAACCACGCCGGGAACGAAGCGCTCAAGGGCCACAACAAGAACCTTCCGATTGGCGGACAGACCATTTCAGCAACCGACCAGCTGGACATCACATTCCCATCAACCCACGCCGAGTCGAACCGTGTGTTGCCGGATCAGGCCCCTAGACTGGCCCGCTGTGCACCCTGCCTTGACTCGACGCGCGTCGGTGATCGTCATTGCCGCCGTGGTCGCCTCCGTCGGGCTGCCGACCGCCGCAGCGGTAAGTGACAAGATCCAGCTCGGCGGCGGTGCCGCGATCGTGCTCCACGACGACACGCTGTGCACGTTGACCGCGATGGGGCACGACAGTGCCGGCCGGCTGATCGGTTTTACCGCCGCGAACTGCGGTGGGCCGGGCTCGTCCGTGGTCGTTGAGGGAGCCGAAGACCACGGCGGCGTGGGCACGGTGGTGGCCGCCGACGAGGGACTGGGCTACGCGGTGATCGAGTTCGATCCGGTCAAGGTTAAGCCGATCGGCGACTACGAAGGCTTTGGGATCTTCGGGCTGGGCCCGAAAGAGCCGAAGCCCGCGGCCCCGGAGCCTGCCGCCCCAGAGTCTGCCGCCCCGGAACCCGGCGCCGCAGAACCTGCCGCCTCAGAGTCACCCGCCCCAGAACCTGCCACCGAAGAACCCGTCGCTGCGGAACCTCCGGCCCCGAAACAGGCCTGCAAGCTCGGCCGCGGCACCGGCCTCAACTGCTACGACATCGGGCCGGCCGGCGTGGACTCCGCCGGTGAAGAGTGGTGGAAGCCCGGTGATGACGGGTCGCCGATCACCATCGACAACCTGCTGATCGCCATGGTCCGCGACGGAAGCTTCCCGACCGCGCCGCTGGACCAGTCGGGCCCCGGGATCGTGATGTTCAAGGCGATCCTCGAGGACCTCAACGCCAAGGGCGGCCCGGGCGCCGGGTTCGGCCTCGGCTAAGCCTCAGGGCCGCAACGTCTCTGGGCAGATCTCGGCCTGCGCCGCCTGAATCTGAACGTCGGCGGCTTCGGGGCTGTAATAGAAAGTGTTGGTCAGCTGGCGCACCAGGTCACCCGGCGAGATGCCGGAGCGGTAGGTCCCGGTATGGCCATACATCCGCAACTCGGCGCAGATGTAGTGCCCTGAGGTCACTTTGACGTGGTCGGCGACCGGGATCGCCACCGGGGCGGCGTTGACCCGGGCCAGATAGCTCGCGTCATCGGCGTGGGCGGCCGGCGCGGCGGTCAGTGCCGCGGCGGCCAGCAGGGGTGCGGCAATCCGGACGGTCACATGCATGACCTCCATCGTGCCACCGCCACCCGGCGATGGGGCGACTCTCGGTGGGCCCAAATCCCCACACATCACCGCCCGCGTGGTTAGGGTGCCTGCCATGGCAGTCAAGGATTCCCGCGAGGTGGTTATCGAAGCGAGCGCGGAGGAGATCTTCGACGTCCTCGCCGACGTCGAGTCTGTTCCGTCATGGTCGCCGCAGTACCAGAGTGCTGAGGTGCTCGATACCTACGACGACGGTCGTCCGCGTCGGGTGCGGATGAAGATCAAGGCGGCCGGCCTCACCGATGAACAGGTCGTCGAATACAGCTGGACCGACAACAGCGTCGGCTGGACCCTGGTGTCGGCCGGTCAGCTCAAGGCGCAAGACGCCAAGTACACGTTGATGCCGCAGGGCGACAAGACCAAGGTGCGGTTCGACATGGATGTCGACCCGTCGATCCCGATCCCGGGGTTCCTGCTCAAGAGCACGCTCAAGGGCGGCATGAAGACCGCCACCGACGGCCTGCGCGACCAGGTGCTCAAGATCAAGAAGAGTCGCTGACGCCACCTGCGATGAAATCCCGCCGCCGGAAGGGCACGGCGTTAGGCTCGATCTAGTGGCTGTTCGAGCATCGCGGGAAATTGTGATTGACGCGCCGCCGGAGAAAATCCTCGACGCGCTCGCCGATGTGTCCGAGTTGGCTTCGTGGTCGCCGGTGCACAAGCGGATCGAAGTCCTCGACAAGTACGAGGACGGCCGTCCCCATCACGTCCTGGCCACCATCAAGATTCTGGGCTTGGTGGACAAGGAGATCCTGGAATACCACTGGGGTCCGGACTGGATGGTCTGGGATGCCAAGGCGACGGCCCAGCAGCGCGCCCAGCACGTCGAGTACACCCTGACTCGTGAAGGTCCCGACAGCACCCGGGTGCGCTTCGACATCACCGTCGAGCCGTCCGGGCCGATACCGGAGTTCATCGTGCGGCGCGCCAGCAAGCTGGTGCTGAGCATCGCCACCGAACGGCTGCGTCAGCAAATCATGGGCGACGACGCCCCTACCGCGCCGTAGCCGGCCCGTCGCGCAGCGTCTCCAGTCGCCGGATCGCCTCGTCGATGGTGTCCTCACGCTTGACGAAGGTGAACCGCACCAAGTGATTCCAGACATCGGGGGCGGTCGCTTCCGAACCGGGCACGCAGAACGCCGACAGCGGGATGGCGGCCACCCCGGCCCGATGTGGCAGCTCGGCGCAGAACGCCGTGCTGTCGTCATAGCCCAGCGGGCGGGGATCGGCGCACAGGAAATAGGTGCCGAAGCTGTCGTGCACTTCGAATCCGATGCCCCGCAAGCCGTCGGTCAACCGGTCGCGGCGGGCCTGCATGGTTGCGCGCAACGCCGCCACCCAGGCGTCCTCGGTGTTCAGCGCCAGCGCCACCGCCGGCTGAAACGGCGCACCGCCGACATAGCTCAGGTACTGCTTGGCGGCCCGCGCCCCGGCCAAAAGCTCCGCCGGTCCGCACGCCCACCCGATCTTCCAGCCGGTGCAGTTGAACATCTTCGCCGCGCTGGAGATGGTGATGGTGCGCTCCGCCATCCCCTCGAAGGCGGCCAGCGGGCGGTGGGTCCGCTCGGCGAAGACCAGGTGCTCATAGACCTCGTCGGAGATCACCAGCAGATCGGCCTCCACCGCAATGCGCGCGATCTCGGCCAACTCGGATTCGGTGAACACCGTGCCGGTCGGATTGTGCGGTGAGTTGACGATCAGCGCCCGGGTCGCCGGGGTGATGGCCCGTCGCAACGCGTCGGCATCCAAGGCGAATCCGCGCCCGTCGGGCACCAGCGACACGCTGACGCGTCGCGCCCCGGCCATGGCGACCACCGGAGAATAAGAGTCGTAGAACGGTTCGAGCAGCACCACGTCGGAACCCGGCTCCACCAGCCCGAGCACCGCGGCGGCGATGGCCTCGGTAGCCCCTACGGTCACCAGGACTTCGGTGTCGGGGTCGTAGTCGATCCCGTATTTGCGGGCGCGCTGCCCGGCGATGGCCTCGCGCAGGGCGGGGATGCCGGGCCCGGGCGGGTATTGGTTGACGCCGTCGGTGATCGCGGCCCGCGCGGCCTCGAGCATCGCGGGCGGTCCGTCCTCGTCGGGGAAGCCTTGGCCGAGGTTGACCGCGCCGATCCGTGCGGCCAACGCCGACATCTCGGCGAAGATCGTGGTGGCATAAGGCTCCAGCCGTGAGACCATCCGCGCCGTCATGGGACTCGAGCCTAAAGCGCAGGCGACGAGCCCGAAGGAGCGGCTGGAAGCAGGCCTCCAACTGGACCAACCATCCGGTTGATAGGCCGCCCTGTTAGGCTGGGAATTCGGGGACTACGCTCCGACCAAGACGCAGTCGATCCGCATCGAATACCAAATACTGAAGAGGAATCGCCCATGTCCGAAGAAGCCTTCATCTACGAGGCCATTCGCACCCCGCGCGGCAAGCAGCGCGGCGGCGCGCTGAACGAGGTCAAGCCGCTCAGCCTGGTCGTCGGCCTGATCGATGAACTGCGCACCCGCCACCCCGACCTGGACGAGAGCCTGATCAGCGACGTCGTTCTGGGCTGTGTCTCGCCCGTGGGTGACCAGGGCGGCGACATCGCCCGCACCGCGGTGCTGGCCGCGGGCCTGCCCGACACCGTCGGCGGCGTGCAGCTCAACCGGTTCTGCGCCTCCGGGCTCGAGGCCGTCAATGTTGCCGCGCAGAAGGTGCGCTCCGGCTGGGACGACCTGGTGCTGGCCGGCGGTGTGGAGTCGATGAGCCGGATCCCGATGGGCTCCGACGGCGGCGCGATGTTCTCCGACGTGCCCTTCACCTACGACAACTACATCGCCCCGCAGGGCATCGGCGCCGACCTGATCGCCACCATCGAGGGCTTCTCGCGCGAGGACGTCGACAGCTACGCGCTGCAGAGCCAGCAGCGGGCGGCCGCTGCCTGGTCGGGCGGTTACTTCGCCAAGTCCGTCATCCCGGTGCGTGACCAGAACGGCTTGCTGATCCTGGACCACGACGAGCACATGCGCCCCGACACCACCCTGGAAGGCCTGGGCAAGCTGCGCACCGCCTTCGACGGCATCGGCGCGATGGGCGGCTTCGACGATGTGGCGCTGCAGAAGTACCACTGGGTCGAGGGCATCAACCACGTCCACACCGGCGGCAACAGCTCCGGCATCGTCGACGGTGCCGCCCTGCTGATGATCGGTAGCGAGAAGGCCGGCGCATCGCAGGGCCTGACCCCGCGCGCCCGTATCGTGGCCACCGCCACCACCGGCGCCGACGCCACCATCATGCTCACCGGCCCCACCCCGGCCACCGTCAAGGCACTCGACCGGGCCGGGCTGACCGTCGATGACATCGACCTGTTCGAGCTCAACGAGGCGTTCGCCTCGGTGGTGCTGAAGTTCCAGAAGGACCTCAACATCCCCAACGAGAAGCTCAACGTCAACGGTGGCGCCATCGCGATGGGTCACCCGCTGGGCGCCACCGGCGCCATGATCACCGGAACCATGGTCGACGAGCTTGAGCGTCGCGGTGCCAAGCGTGCCCTGATCACGCTGTGCATCGGCGGCGGCATGGGCGTGGCCACCATCATCGAGCGCGTCTGAGAGGGTTTGTAAAAAATGGCAGAGAACACCATCAAGTGGGACAAGGACGCCGACGGCATCGTCACGCTGACCCTGGATGACCCGACCGGGTCGGCCAACGTCATGAACGAGCACTACCGCGAGTCCATGCACAACGCGGTGCAGCGCCTGATCGAGGAGAAGGATTCGGTCACCGGTGTGGTCGTCACCAGCGCGAAGAAGACCTTCTTCGCCGGCGGTGACCTCAAGGCGATGATCCACGTCGGTCCGGCCGACGCCCAGGCCGTCTTCGACCAGTGCGAGGGCATCAAGGCCGACCTGCGCGCCCTGGAGACCCTCGGCAAGCCGGTCGTGGCCGCCATCAACGGCGCCGCTCTCGGCGGTGGCCTGGAGATCGCGCTGGCGTGTCACCACCGCATCGCGGCCGACGCCAAGGGCAGCCAGCTCGGCCTGCCCGAGGTCACCCTGGGCCTGCTGCCCGGTGGCGGCGGTGTCGCCCGCACGGTGCGCATGCTGGGCATCCAGAACGCCTTCATGAACGTGCTGGCGCAGGGCACCCGTTTCAAGCCGGCCAAGGCCAAGGAGATCGGCCTGGTCGACGAGGTGCTGCCCACCGTTGAGGAGCTGGTGCCCGCCGCCAAGGCGTGGATCAAGGCCAACCCGGACGCCGGAGTACAGCCGTGGGATGCCAAGGGCTACAAGATGCCCGGCGGCACCCCGGCCACCCCTGCCCTGGCGGCCATCCTGCCGTCGTTCCCGGCCCTGCTGCGCAAGCAGGTCAAGGGGGCCAACATGCCCGCGCCGCGCGCCATCCTGGCCGCCGCGATCGAGGGTGCGCAGGTGGACTTCGACACCGCCAGCCGCATCGAGACCCGCTACTTCATCTCGCTGGTCACCGGCAACGTCGCCAAGAACATGATCCAGGCGTTCTTCTTCGACCTGCAGCACATCAACGGCGGCGGCAGCCGGCCCGAGGGCATTGCGCAGACCCCGATCCGCAAGATCGGTGTGCTCGGTGCCGGGATGATGGGCGCCGGCATCGCCTACGTGTCGGCCAAGGCCGGCTATGACGTGGTGCTCAAGGACGTCTCGCTCGAGGCGGCCCAGCGCGGCAAGGGCTACTCGGAGAAGCTGGAAGCCAAGGCACTCGAGCGGGGTCGTACCACCGCCGAGAAGTCGCAGGCGCTGCTGGACAAGATCACCCCGACGGCCGACCCGCAGGACCTGGCCGGCGTCGACTTCGTGATCGAGGCCGTCTTCGAGAGCCAGGACCTCAAGCACAAGGTGTTCCAGGAGATCGAGGACATCGTCGAGCCCAACGCGCTGCTGGGATCGAACACCTCCACGCTGCCGATCACCGGTCTGGCGACCGGCGTGAAGCGCCAGGAGGACTTCATCGGGATCCACTTCTTCTCCCCGGTCGACAAGATGCCGCTGGTCGAGATCATCAAGGGCGAGAAGACCTCCGACGAGGCGCTGGCCCGGGTGTTCGACTACGTGCTGGCGATCAAGAAGACCCCGATCGTGGTCAACGACAGCCGCGGCTTCTACACCTCGCGTGTGATCGGCACCTTCGTCAACGAGGCGCTGATGATGCTCGGTGAGGGCGTCGAGCCGGCCAGCATCGAGCAGGCCGGTCTGCAGGCCGGCTACCCGGCCGCTCCGCTGCAGCTCTGCGACGAGCTCAACCTGGAGCTGATGCAGAAGATCGCCATCGCCACCCGCGAGGGCGTCGAGGCGGCCGGCGGCACGCTGGCCAAGCAGCGGAACGAAGAGGTCGTCGACAAGATGATCGAGATCGGTCGTCCGTCGCGCCTGAAGGGTGCCGGCTTCTACGAGTACGTCGACGGCAAGCGCACCGGTCTGTGGCCGGGCCTGCGGGAGACGTTCAACTCGGGCAGCTCCACCCCGCCGCTGCAGGACATGATCGACCGGATGCTCTTCGCCGAGGTGCTGGAAACCCAGAAGTGCTTCGACGAGGGCGTGCTGACCTCCACCGCCGACGCCAACATCGGCGCGATCATGGGCATCGGGTTCCCGGCCTGGACCGGTGGCACCGCGCAGTTCATCACCGGCTACCCGGGCGGCAAGGCCGCCTTCGTGGCCCGGGCCAAGGAGCTGGCCGCCGCCTACGGCGACCGGTTCAACCCGCCGGCGTCGCTTCTCTAGTCAGCTGGACAACGTGGAATCCCCCGAAACCCCGCGGTTTCGGGGGATTCTGCGTTTTCTCGACCGCCAGGTGAGCGTCGGGGCGCTGATCGAGTCGGCGCTGTGGCTTGGCCTGGTCTATGTGATCGCCGGCGTGGTGTGGCTGTTCTTGCACCCCGACGGCGTCGAACGGCTCCAAGCGCAGGCCGAGCGGCAGTACGGCATACCACCGTCCAGCGTCTACGAGGTGGCGACGGTGACCTCGGTGGCGCTGTGGCCGGTGATGCTGCTGCTGCCGGCCGACGTCTGCGCGCGCTGAGCCGCGAAACCGGGTTTAGATCGCCCCCAGGTCTGCCGAAATCCAGTGCTGGGGACGCAGATAGATGACCACCTGCTCGCCCAGTTCGGCCAGCGCGTACTCGAGGAACTTCTCGGCCCGTTCCGGCGGCAGATAGCGGTGGGCCAGCTCGACGTGCAGCTCTTCGCTGCCGGGCTCGATGCGGCTGACGGTGCCGTCGACGGCGACGTAGCGCAGTGTCGGCTCGGTGCGCTCCACCATCAGCGAGAAGCTTCCAGCGGCCTCGATGAGCTTCGTCTTGCGCGACCCGGCCCCGGTCAACACCCAGGGCTCGCCGCCGGGGGCGTACTGGTACCAGATCGGCACGGTCAGGGGGCCGCGCCCGGCGCCGGCGTTCACCGACAGTGCGGCGATGTGCGGCTCGGCCAGAAACTGCTCGCGTTCGTCCTTGGACAGGGCCATGTTTTCGAGGCTAACCGCGATACCGGTGCCGTGCCGGTGGGTTGCCTCAGATCGCCGGACCGAGCAGGTCGTCGGCGTCGCGGATGATGTAGCCGTAGCCCTGTTCGGCCAGGAACCGCTGCCGGTGTGCCGCGTACTCGGCGTCCAGACTGTCGCGGGCAACTACTGAATAGAACACCGCCCCGCCGCCATCGGCCTTGGGCCGAAGCAGCCGGCCCAGCCGCTGGGCCTCCTCCTGACGCGAGCCGAAGGTGCCCGAAACCTGCACGGCCACCGATGCTTCGGGCAGGTCGATGGAGAAGTTGGCCACCTTGGACACCACCAGGGTGGAGATCTCACCCCGGCGGAAGGCATCGAACAGCTTCTCGCGCTCGGCGGTACGCGTCGAGCCCTGGATCACCGGGGCGTCCAACTGCTCGCCGAGTTCTTCGAGCTGGTCCAGATAGGCGCCGATCACCAGAGTCTGCTCGCCGGGATGCTGCTTGAGGATCGAGCGCACCACCGCGATCTTGGAGTGCACCGTCGAGCACAACTTGTAGCGCTCCTCGGGTTCGGCGACCGCGTAGTTCATCCGCTCGGTCTCGGTCATGGTGACCCGCACCTCGATGCATTCGGCCGGGGCGATCCAGCCTTGCGCCTCGATGTCCTTCCACGGTGCGTCGTAACGCTTGGGCCCGATCAGCGAGAACACGTCACCCTCGCGGCCGTCCTCACGGATCAGCGTCGCGGTCAATCCGAGGCGGCGGCGTGACTGCAGATCGGCGGTCATCCGGAACACCGGCGCGGGCAACAGGTGCACCTCGTCGTAGATGATCAGCCCCCAGTCGCGACTGTCGAACAGCTCTAGGTGCCGATATTCACCCTTCGTGCGCCGGGTGATTACCTGATAGGTGGCGATGGTGACCGGCCGGATCTCCTTGCGCTCACCGGAATACTCGCCGATCTCCTCTTCGGTCAGTGACGTGCGCGCCACCAGTTCGCGCTTCCACTGTCGGCCCGCGACGGTGTTGGTGACCAGGATCAGCGTGGTGGCCTTGGCCTTGGCCATCGCCGCGGCACCGACCAATGTCTTGCCGGCCCCGCAGGGCAACACCACCACCCCCGAACCGCCCGACCAGAACGAGTCGGCGGCCATCTCCTGGTAGTCGCGCAGTTGCCAGCCGTCCTGGGCCAGGTCGATCGGATGGGCCTCGCCGTCGACATACCCCGCCAAATCTTCCGCCGGCCACCCGATCTTGAGCAGCATCTGCTTGACCCGGCCGCGCTCACTGGGATGCACCACCACGGTGTCGTCGTCGATGCGGGCACCGAGCATCGGGGCGATCTTCTTGTTGCGCAGCACCTCCTCGAGCACCGCGCGATCCAGGCTGACCAGGGTCAGGCCGTGCACCGGGCTCTTCACCAGCTGCAGGCGCCCGTAGCGCGCCATGGTGTCGACGATGTCGACCAGCAGCGGCTGCGGCACCGCGTACCGAGAATGGCTGACCAGGGCGTCGACCACCTGCTCGGCGTCGTGGCCGGCGGCGCGGGCGTTCCACAACGCCAGCGGCGTGATGCGGTAAGTGTGGATGTGCTCCGGGGCGCGCTCGAGCTCGGCGAACGGCGCGATCGCGGCGCGCGCCGAGCCGGCCTGTTCGTGGTCGACCTCGAGCAGCACGGTCTTGTCGGATTGGACGATCAACGGCCCGTCAGTGCTCATGGGGCCCATTATCCGGACGGTCCCGACATGCGTCGCTAGTGCGCTGCGTCGTCCTCGCCCGCCGACGACACCGACGTGATGCGGTGGATTGCGAAATCCTTCATCTGCCCCGACGTCGAATCGAACGCCACCAGCCGTCCACCCAGCACTTGGGTGGGAGCCACTTCGCGCTGGGTGGCCACCCCGGCGGCGTCGACGTAGCCGATCATCACCGTGGCACGCTCCAGCGCGGCGCGCTTGAGCATGATCATCGCGGTCACCGGGTCCAGCCGGATGTTGTCGAACGGCGCCGACGTCACCGTGCGCAGCACCCGGACCAGCGCGGTCAGGCTGTCGTCACCGGGACCGGCGTGCTGCCGGTGTCCGCGACGCTCCGCGGGGGTGTGCACCCGCATCCCGCGCGGCCGGATGTCGACGATCGTTCCGGTGGCATCCTCGGCGGCCGGGGCGAAACCGGCGTCGCGCAGCGCCGCCAACACATCGGCAAGCGGAGCCTGCGCCACCGCCACCGTCGGGGCCAGCAGCCGCAGGCACAGCGCCTCGGCGGCCGGAACGGCGACCGCCTGGGCCAGCAGCGCGGGGTCCTCGCAGCGCACGAAGGAGGCCGCCAACCCGATCCGCAGCTGCCCGTGCCGGCGCGCGACGTCGTCGATCAGATAGCTGAGCCCTTGCGGCACCGGGGTCTTGGAGTGCTTCTCGAAGAACGCCCGCAGTCCGGCACCGGTACGGCCCACGTCCAAGGCGGACCGGATGGTCTGTTCGGAGACCCGGTAGACCATGGCTGCGCCGGCCGATTCCACGGTGGCGACGACGGCCAACTCCTCGGCGAGTTCACGTTTCAGCGGTCCCGGCACCACCACGGTCAGGTCGGCCTGCACCAAGAAGTGGTCGATCGGCTCGGGTAGCGCCTTGGCCATCGCGGCTACCGCGGCGGCATCATCGGCGTCGGAGGCAGCGCCGTCGGCGCCGGCGGCCAGCAGGATCCGGCCGGGGGAGCTGAGCGCGCCGCGGCCCAGCACACCCAGGGCGTGGGCCTCGTCGAGCAGCTCGCCCACCGGACCGGGCTGGAGCCGGTTGGCCCAGCGCGGCCGGCGCCAGACCAGCGCCTGCGACGCGGTCGCCGCGTCGACCCCGGCGCCCACGGGCAGCTCGGCGAGCATGCCCAGCAGCAGCCGGCGATCCAGCGGGGCGGCGGTGGAGAACAACGGGGTGGACAGCGCCGCCCGGGGTTTGCCGTCGGCGCCGCGGCTGCCGATCAGACCCGGCCGGGCCGGCAGATCCAGCCAGGTGGCGGCCAGCAGATGCCAGCGCTCCGCGGTGGACTGCTCGGCGAACCGGTCGGCGAGCACCGTCGGCGCCCAGTAGGGGCCGTCGGCGTCGGGCCAGTCCCGTTGATCGACGCTCGCCGGGTCGGGGAAATCGGCTGCGATCAACCGCGCGGTTGCGGCGACCTCCAGCAGCAGGCCCAGCCGGATCTCGTCGACCCCGGTGGCTTTGGCCAGTCGTTTGACCTCGCGCACGCCCAGCCCGCCGCTGCGCAGCTCCGGCACCGGCGTTTCGCCCAGATTGGCCAGGATCACGTCGAGTTCGCGCAACACGTCGATCACCGCGCCGGCCGCCGCCGCATCGACATCGGCCGCGGTGGTCTGCGACACCACGGGGTCGGGCTCGTGCAACGCGATCGGGCCGGGCTGCTCGCCCCGCAGTACCTGGCCGACGAGCCGCGGCAGGATCACCGTCTCGTCGTCGACGCGACGCAGCAGGCCGGCCGCCAGCAGCCTGGGCACCGGACGCTCCGAGGGCGCGTCGGGGGCGGCG
The DNA here is from genome assembly GCF_046250095.1 of Mycobacterium sp. SMC-11. Taxonomy (NCBI): domain Bacteria; kingdom Bacillati; phylum Actinomycetota; class Actinomycetes; order Mycobacteriales; family Mycobacteriaceae; genus Mycobacterium; species Mycobacterium sp. SMC-11. The sequence goes on from NZ_CP176430.1 coordinate 833,074, forward strand.
TCGCGGGTGCGCCCGATCGGGGAGCCGGTCAGCAGCTTGTCCAGCAGGTCACGCTGCGAAGCGTCCAGATCGGCGATGGCTTCGTGGAGTGCGGCGATGTCGGCATCACCGTGTGCCGGTTCTTCTCGGGTCACCTGACCCGGATGCCAGGGCAGGCCTGCGCCCGCCTCGGCGACCACGCGCAACACTGCGCTGGGTTTATGCGGCGGTCCCAGCTTCGCCTCTCCTGTGTCGAGCCTCGCTGAACCGCCGGGTTCGGTCGCGCCCCAAACCAACGCCCGATCGATCAGGTCGGTCAGCGCCTCGGTCACCGCGTCGGCGGGGGCGCGCTCGTCGAGCAGGGCCAGCAGATCGGCGACCGGCACGCCGGTGCCGTCGGCATGCAATTCCAGCAGCGCATCAAGGACGGCGAGCCGCAGGAAATCCAGCTCGTCGGTGGCGGCGCGAACCGACTGGCGGGCCTGGGCCCGCGCGGCCAACGCGGCGATACTGCCCGGCGGGGGTTGGGCGAGGTCGGGCCGTAGCTTCAGAAGCCGGATCAGATCCTCGTCGGGCAGGTCGGCCAGCCACGACCCCAGTGGGACACCCCGGGCGCGTTCGGTCATCGACGACCAGCGTAAGGCCCAACCGGTGAACGTCGTCGATCGCGACCTGTCAGAATGGTGCCGTGGCTGGAAACCAGGACAACAAGAACCGGTACGTCGACAACGGTTGGCCGAAGACCGACGGCGAACCCGCCGTCAGCGAGCTGCGCACCGATCGGACTGGCGCACTGTCGCCGTTCGGGGACCTGGTGTTCCCGCTGCCGTCCGACGAGCTGCCCTACCTGCATCCGGTCACCGTCGTCAACCGGTAGCGGTGACGCCATGACCGGGCCGCTTTCACACCTCGATGACCGGGGCGCGGCCCACATGGTCGATGTCAGCGCCAAGGCGACCACCAAGCGTGTAGCGGTCGCTGGTGGCGTGCTGCGCACCACCGCTGAAGTGATCCAGCTGATCTCGGCCGGCGGGCTGCCCAAGGGGGACGCGTTGGCCACCGCCCGGGTGGCCGGCATCATGGCCGCCAAACGCACCAGCGATCTGGTGCCGCTCTGCCACCAACTGGCGCTGACCGGAGTCGACGTGGACTTCACCATTGGCGAATCCCAGATCGACATCACCGCCTCCGTGCGCACCACGGACCGTACCGGGGTCGAGATGGAGGCGCTGACCGCGGTCAGCGTGGCGGCCCTGACCCTCTACGACATGATCAAGGCCGTCGACCGCGCCGCCGTCATCGACGACATCCGAGTGCTGAGCAAGGACGGCGGCCGTACCGGGGCCTGGGAGCGCTCGTGAGCGTCCGGACCGCCCGAATCATCATCGCGTCCACCCGAGCGTCGGCCGGGGTGTACACCGACCGCACCGGGCCGATCGTCGCCGACTGGCTGAGGCAGCGTGGCTTCGCCGAGGTGCAGCCGGAGGTCGTGCCGGACGGCGAGCCGGTCGGCGCCGCGCTGCGCGCCGCGGTGGCCGACGGGGTGGACGTGATCATCACCTCCGGGGGAACCGGTATCTCACCGACCGACGACACCCCGGCGCAGACGCTCACGGTGCTCGATTACGAGATCCCCGGCCTGGCCGATGCCATCCGCCGGTCCGGGCTGCCGAAGGTGCCGACCTCAATCCTGTCTCGTGGGGTGTGCGGGGTGGCCGGCCGCAGCCTGGTGGTCAACCTGCCCGGGTCGTCCGGTGGAGTGCGCGACGGGCTGGGCGTGCTGGCCGACGTCTTGGATCATGCCTTGGATCAGCTCGCCGGCGGAGACCACCGGTGACAGGCTCGGGCGCGGTGGTGCTGCGTGCCGCCATCACCGAGGCGCCCATCGTGTTGTCCGAACACGAAGAGTTAGTGGGGCACCGCGCCGCGGGGGCCGTCGTCGGATTCGTCGGCATGATCCGCGATCACGACCACGGGCAACAGGTGACCCGGCTGGAGTACTCCGCCCACCCGTCGGCAGAGCAGGTGATGGCCGAAGTGCTGGCCGAGGTTGCCGAGCAGGCCGTCGGGGTCCGCGCGCTGGCCGCCAGCCACCGGATCGGCGTGCTGCACATCGGTGACGCCGCACTGGTGGCCGCCGTGGCGGCCGATCACCGCCGAGAGGCGTTCGAGGCCTGCGCGCTGCTCGTCGACACCATCAAGGCGCGGCTGCCGGTATGGAAGCACCAGTTCTTCGCCGACGACACCGAGGAGTGGGTCGGCTCGGCCTGATGGTCGTGTGAACACGAAAAACGGGGGCCGGTTATCCGGCCCCCGTTTTTCGTAGGAGTTTGTTACTACATAACCCGGCTGGGCTGCAGCGCGAACGCGTCCAGCGCGTCGTTGCCGCTGATGTTCTCCGACCGAACGGCCTGCCACAGCTGCTGGTGGAAGCCGACCGAGACCGCTTCCTGGCGGTTGCCGTCCGGAGCTGGAGCCGGAGCGACCTCGTCGCCGGGCGCCGGGGCCTCGGGGGCCGGAGCCTCCGGGTTCCACCAAGGCGCGGGAGCCTCGGGGGCCGGCGGCGGGACATCCTCGGCGATCGGGGCCGGAGCCTCGGGTGCCGGAGCTTCCGGAGCGGGAGCCTCGGGAGCCGGCGGCAGGTCCTCGGCGATCGGGGCCGGGGCCTCGGGTGCCGGAGCTTCGGGGGCCGGAGCCTCCGGGAACCAGCCTGCGGGAGCCGCCGGTGCGGCGCCTTCGGCGGGAGCCGGAGCCTCGGGGGCCGGCGGAGCCCACCACGGCGCGGGCTCGGGAGCGGGCGGGGGAGCGATCGGGTTGTCCATGGCGACGGTCTCGCCGTTAACATCCGGGTTGTCGATCGGGGCGTCGGCCGGCGGCGCCGCCGGAACCTCGCGCTGCGATGCGCCGGACAGCCCGCGGCCGCAAACCGGCCAGGCGCCACGGCCTTGAGTTGCCAGCACGTGCTCGGCGATAGCGATCTGCTGCTCGCGGCTGGCCAGGTGTGCCGAGGGGGCGTACTTGCCACCACCGTGCGCGCTCCAGGTGCTCGGCGAGAACTGCAGCCCGCCCTGGTAGCCGTTACCGGTGTTGATACCCCAGTTGTTGCCGGATTCGCACCGGGCTACGTGGTCCCATTCGTCATCGGTAGCCGCGGCTGCGGTTCCGGCGAGGGCCAGGCTACCGCCACCGATCACAGCTCCGGTGAAAGCGATTTTCGCGATGTTGACGTTCGATTGGGTGGGCTTGCGATGCCGTCCACTCATACGGTGGTGAATTCCTCTCTGTCTACGCCTGCGAGGTCAGCGTCGGGTTCGGACAGGGGGGACTGCCCGGCCTTGATGCACGCGGTGCGTCGTCGGCTTCACCCCGAGAGGCCGTTAAGGCCTCAGGGCCGCTCTCGGCGGACCCGGTGGGTCCCCCGCCTCCATCCATCAGGTATTTGTGGTTTTCTTCGCCCGTTGGATGGAGCTCGGCGCTACGGGTGAAGAAAGGTGGATCGATCGGAAGATTTTCGATACACCCGGAGATGTACCGTAGCCGCTCCTACCCGCTGAGTCACCCAGGACGCTCCCGGGTGTTTTCCTCGCTGGTTCTTCTCAAACCGCCAGGAACCGCCCGCGTTTGCGCAGGTCAAAGGCCACTCCATCAAGCTGTTGTCGGCTCGTAATCAATTCGTTATGTGACGTAGATCATGCTCAGCCGCCGGGTCTGATTCGGCGGTCCAGCTTCGGCTCTCCTTCGTCGAGCCTTGCTAACCGCCGGGCTTGATTCGGCGGTCCAGCTTCGGCTCTCCTTCGTCGAGCCTTGCTAACCGCCGGCAAACGGCGGCAGTACGTCGACGGTTTCGCCGGGTTGCAGCGCCGCCTCGTGGTCGCGCACCGCGACTCCGTCACGCAAGTAGGAGCACCGACTCAACACCGCCGCCAGCCGCTCATTGCGGGCGGCGAGGGTCTGCGCCAAGGCGCCCACTCCGCCCCCGGCGGGCACGCTGACGGTCTCCGATTCGGCTCCGGCCGCGGCCCGTGCCGCGGCGAAGTAGCGGACCGTCACCGCGACGCCGGTATCGGTGGCGTCGGTCTGATGGGTCATGGATCAGCCGCCGATCGCGCTCATCGGGCGGTCCGGCTGGATGAAATCCGGATCGTTGATGCCGTGGCCGGCCTTCTTGGTCCACATCGCGGCCCGCCACGCTTGCTCGATGGCGTCGTCATCGGAACCGTCTCGCAGCAGGGCGCGCAGGTCGTACTCCTCGGTGGCGAACAGGCAGTTGCGAATCTGGCCGTCGGCGGTGAGTCGCGTCCGGTCGCAGTCTCCGCAGAATGGCCGCGATACCGATGCGATGATCCCGAACGTGCCCGCCGGTGTGTCCGGGCCCTCGTCGACGAGCCAGACTTCGGCCGGCGCCGAGCCGCGCGGTTTCGGATCGGGCCGCAGAGTGAACTGGGCCCGCACCGTCTCGAGCAGTTGCTCGACGCTGAGCCCGGCGTCACGGTCCCAGTTGTGGTCGGCGTCCAACGGCATCATCTCGATCACCCGCAGGTGGTAGCCGTGCAGTAGGCAGTAGCGCAGCAGGTTGATGATGTCGTCGCCGGTGATCTTGGGATCGAGCACGGCATTGACCTTGATCGGCCGCATCCCGGCCTGTGCGGCCGCGTCCAGGCCGGCGAGGACGTCGGGCAGGCGGTCGCGCCGGGTGATCTCGGCGAAGTGGGCGCGGTCGACGGTGTCCAGCGACACGTTGATGCGGTCCAGTCCGGCCGCCACCAGGGCGCCGGTCCGGCGTGCTAAACCCAGGCCGTTGGTGGTCAACGCGATCTCGGGCCGCGGGCGCAGTGCTGCGGCGCCGGCCACCACGCCTTCGAGATGGCGGGCTAGCAGCGGCTCGCCGCCGGTGAATCGGATGTCGGTGATGCCAAGTCGGTCGACGCCGATGCGCATCAGTCGAATCAGCTCATCGTCGCTCAGCAGGTGCTGGCTGGGAATCCAGTCCAGTCCCTCGGCCGGCATGCAATAGGTGCAGCGCAGGTTGCAGCGGTCAGTCAGAGATATCCGCAGATCGGTGTGCACTCGCCCGAAGGTGTCCACCAGCGGCCCGGCGGTGGGCATCTGCGTGGCGACGGCACGCTCCACGGCTTCGTGGAAGGCGGCCTTTCGGGCCGCCTCCTGGTGGTCCGCGTCGGCAGCATCCGCATCCGGTGGCGGAGTGCGCAGACCCGCTTGCCTCAACGTCATATCCGTATCCGATTCGGTCGGCCGGGGAGCGACCGCATCGACTTCGGCGTCCGGTCCTGGTCTCCTCCAGCGGCTGCACCAGCCTACCGAGGAAACCTGGGTGTTTTGCGGGTCTCTGTCCTAGTAAGATCGGCTGCTGACGCGTCCTGCGCAGGCGGGACGCTTCCTTTATGTCCCCACGTACGTGACCAAGCAAGACAAGCAGGTGAGACCAGTGCCGACCGGCAAGGTGAAGTGGTACGACGCCGCGAAGGGCTTCGGCTTCCTGTCCCAGGAAGAAGGTGAGGACGTCTACGTCCGCTCCTCGGCCCTGCCGGACGGCGTAGAGGGTCTCAAGGCAGGCCAGCGGGTCGAGTTCGGCGTCGCCGCCGGACGTCGCGGGCCGCAGGCGCTGACGGTGAAGCTGATCGACCCCCCGCCGAGCCTGTCGCGGACCCGACGCGAGGCGGCGCCGGCTGTCGAGCACCGGCACACTCCCGACGAGCTGCACGGCATGGTCGAGGACATGATCACCCTGCTGGAAGGCACTGTGCAGCCGGAGCTGCGCAAGGGCAAATACCCCGACCGCAAGACCGCTCGGCAGATCTCCGAGGTGGTCAAGGCCGTGGCGCGCGAGCTCGACGCCTGAGCCCAGGCCCGTAATGGCGATCGTCGCTGACTGACTACTGAAAACGCAGCAGCGGCATCGCATCGCCGAACCAACTGGTCTGACCACCAGACCTCCGGCCAATTTGGTGCTAGGGTGCGCGGTATGACCCTCAAGCCGATCTCCCGGCAGTCGATCCCCGACGAGATCTTCGCCCAACTCGCCGGCCAGGTGCTCTCCGGTGACCGGACGCCCGGCGACACCCTGCCGAGTGAGCGAACCCTGTCCGAAGCGCTCGGCGTATCGCGTGCCGCGGTCCGGGAGGCGCTGGGCCGTCTAGACCGGGCGCGTCTCATCCAGGTCCGCCAGGGCGGGTCCACAGTGGTGCGCGACTTCCGCGCCGAGGCCGGGTTGGACGTGTTGCCGTTGCTGCTCGTGCACGGCGGCGACGTCGACCGCGCCACCTTGGCCAGCCTGGTCGAGGCCCGCGCCATCATCGGTCCGCAGGTGGCCGCACTGGCGGCGGCCCGTGCCGGCGACGACGCTCGCACCCGGCTGCGTGCCATGGTGGACGAGCTGGAAGCCGAATCAGAACCCGTGCAACGGATGTGGCGTGCTCTGGGATTCTGGGAACTCATCGTCGACAGTGCCGAGTCCATCGCGTTTCGGCTGCTGTTCAACACGCTGAACCAGGCATACGTGCCCGCACTCGACGCGCTCGTCAACGTGATGGCTGCCGAGGTCAACGACATCGAGCACTACCGAGCGCTTGCCGATGCCATCGTCGCCGGGGACGCCGACGCTGCGCGGCTGGCCGCTGCGGCGATGCTGGAGTTGGGCACCGCCGCATTCAGCGCGCTCGCCGACCAGTTGGAGGGTCGGCAATGACCCGCAAGCAGCTGACGCTGGGTGCGGCCTTCGCGGAATTCGTCCGGCACCCCAGCCCGTGGATGCTCATCACGTGGGCGGGCGCACTGTGGGTAGCGCGCCTGGCGGTGGGCGGCTGGTCGGTGGGTGATGCGGTCATTGCTGTTGCGCTGGTGGCTTTTTCACCCGTGGGGGAGTGGTTGATCCACATCGGAATCCTGCATTGGCGTCCGCGCACCCTGGCGGGCGTCACGATCGACTCGCGGCTGTCCCGTGACCATCGTCTGCATCACCGCGACCCGCGCGACATCCCGCTGATCTTCATTCCGTGGCCCAGCCTGATTGTGATCATCGCCCTGACGCCCCTGGTGTTGCTCGCCTTCGGCGACATCGGAAAAGGGCTGACGTTCGTCCTGACCGTCGCGACGTTCCTGGTGTTCTACGAATGGATTCACTACCTCGTCCACACCGACTACAAGCCCCGCCGTGCGATCTACCGCGCAGTGTGGCGCAACCACCGGTACCACCACTTCAAGAACGAGAACTACTGGTTCACCGTGACCAGCTCCGGCACCGCCGATCGACTGCTGGGCACCTATCCGGATCCGCGCGCGGTGGAATCGTCGCCGACGGTGCGAAACCTGCACGCAGCGTCGACAAGTGGTTGACCAGCCGGGCCGCCGGTGACGGCGGCCCTCCACCGGCGTTTGGTTTGGCACCAACTGGTTAATCCTGCGAACAGCAGCGGTTCTCCGGCGGTTGCTGGATCAGGAGGTGTCCGACATGACGCAGCAGATGCAGGTCAGCGAGGAGCAAGCGCGAGCCGTTGCCGAAGAGTCTCGTGAAAGCGGCTGGGAAAAACCATCTTTCGCCAAGGGGCTGTTCCTCGGGAAGGTTCCCTTGCCGCTCATCCACCCGTTTCCGCGGCCGTCCGATCAGGATGGCGCGCGCATCGAGGAGTTTCTGGGCAGGCTGCGGGAGCTTCTCGACACCATGGACGGCGCGGTTATCGAGCGTGACGCGCAGATCCCCGACGAATACGTCAAAGGACTGGCCGGGCTGGGCTGCTTCGGGCTGAAGATCCCCGCCGAGTACGGCGGGCTGGGCATGTCGCAGGTCGCCTATAACCGGGCCTTGATGATGGTGTCGAGCGTGCACCCCAGCCTCGGGGCGCTGCTGAGCGCCCATCAGTCGATCGGCGTACCTGAACCACTCAAACTGGCCGGCACCGACCAACAGAAGAAGATGTTCCTGCCGCGGTGTGCGTCCGGGGCCATCTCGGCATTCCTATTGACCGAACCGGATGTGGGCTCCGATCCCGCTCGGCTGGCCTCGACTGCGAGACCGATCGAGGACGGTGCCGCCTACGAGCTGGACGGGGTCAAATTGTGGACCACCAACGGCGTGGTGGCCGAGCTGCTGGTGGTGATGGCGCGGGTGCCCGACGGCAACGGTCACCGAGGAGGCATCAGCGCCTTCGTGGTCGAAGCCGATACTCCCGGCATCACCGTCGAACGTCGAAACAAGTTCATGGGGCTGCGCGGCATCGAGAATGGCGTGACCCGGCTGCACAAGGTTCGGGTGCCCGCGCAGAACCTGGTGGGACGCGAGGGCGACGGTTTGAAGATCGCGCTGACCACGCTCAACGCCGGCCGCCTGGCCATTCCTGCGATGGCCACCGGATCGGCCAAATGGGCTCTGAAGATCGCCCGACAGTGGTCCCGCGAGCGGGTCCAATGGGGCAGGCCGGTCGGCGAGCACGAGGCGGTGGCCAAGAAGATCGCGTTCATCGCCGCGACCAGCTACGCGCTGGAGGCGGTCCTGGAACTGTCCGGTCAGATGGCGGACGAGGGCCGCAACGACATCCGGATCGAGGCGGCGCTGGCCAAGCTTTGGTCCAGCGAGATGGCGTGCGTCATCGCCGATGAGCTGCTGCAGATTCGTGGCGGCCGCGGTTATGAGACCGCCGAGTCGCTGGCGGCGCGCGGCGAGCGTGCGGTACCGGTGGAGCAGCTGGTTCGGGATCTGCGGATCAACCGGATCTTCGAAGGGTCCAGCGAGATCATGCGGCTGCTGATCGCCCGCGAGGCCGTCGACGCCCACCTGAGTGCCGCCGGGGAGCTCGCCAACCCCAAGGCCGGGCTGGGGCAGAAAGCCAGATCCGCGGCCGGGGCCAGCCGCTTCTACGCAAAGTGGTTGCCGCAACTGGTATTCGGGGAAGGCCAACGCCCCATGGCGTACCGCGAATTCGGCGAGCTGGCCACACACCTGCGTTTTGTCGAACGCCATTCGCGCAAGTTGGCTCGCAACACCTTCTATGGCATGGCCCGCTGGCAGGCCGGCATGGAGAAGCGGCAGGGGTTTTTGGGGCGGGTCGTCGACATCGGGGCGGAGCTGTTCGCGATGGCCGCGGTGTGCGTGCGCGCTGAGTCGCAGTGGGTGGCCGACCGGACCGAAGGTCAGCAGGCCTATCAGCTGGCCGACGCATTCTGCGAGCAGTCCCGGCTCCGGGTCGAGGCGTTGTTTGCCGCGTTGTGGACCAACACTGACCGCGCCGACACCCGGTTGGCCGACGCAGTGCTGCAGGACCGCTACCTCTGGCTGGAGGACGGCATCCTGGATCCGTCCGAGGTCACCGGGCCGTGGATTGCCCACTGGGAACCGGGCGCCTCCACCGAGTCGAACTTGGCACGCCGGTTCCTGCCCACCCCGTAGATCAGCATCGTGGCACTCTGGTAGGCATGGCCAGCTACCTCGCCGGCGGCGATTTCCAGCGTGACACCAACTACATCTCCACCCGGATCACCGCCGACGGCCGTGATGGGTATCCCGTCGAACCGGGCCGGTACCGGCTGGTGGTCGCGCGGGCCTGCCCGTGGGCCAATCGCACCATCATCGTCCGGCGGCTGCTCGGCCTGGAAAAGGTTATCTCCATTGGTTTTTGCGGTCCGACCCACGATCAGCGCAGCTGGACCTTCGATCTGGACCCCGGTGGCGTCGACCCGGTGCTGCAGATCCCACGGCTGCAAGACGCGTACTTCAAACGCATTCCCGACTACCCCAAGGGGATCACCGTCCCGGCGATGGTCGACGTGCCCACCGGTGCGGTGGTGACCAACGACTTCGCCCAGATCACCCTGGACTTCTCCACCGAGTGGACGGCCTATCACCGCGACGGGGCGCCGCAGCTGTACCCCGAACCGCTGCGCGACGAGATCGACGAGGTGGCCCGGCGGATCTACACCGAGATCAACAACGGGGTCTACCGGTGCGGTTTCGCCGGTACCCAAGAGGCCTACGACGCCGCCTACGACCGGCTGTTCACCGCGCTGGACTGGGTCAGCGTCCGTCTGGCCGATCAGCGATACCTGGTCGGGGACACCATCACCGAGGCCGACGTGCGACTGTTCACCACGCTGGCCCGGTTCGACCCGGTCTATCACGGACATTTCAAATGCAACCGGCAGAAGCTGTCCGAGATGCCGGTGCTGTGGGCCTATGCCCGGGATCTATTCCAGACGCCCGGGTTCGGCGACACCACCGACTTCGTGCAGATCAAACAGCACTACTACATCGTGCACGCCGACATCAATCCGTCGCAGATCGTCCCGGACGGGCCGGATCTGGCGAATTGGTTGTCGCCGCATGGACGAGAAGCACTGGGCGGCAGTCCGTTCGGGGACGGAACGCCGCCGGGGCCGGTGCCGGACGGCGAGCAGGTGCCGGCCGGCCACGGCGCGCCGAACGTGTAATGAGTGCGAGATTCGTCGCGATTTTTCGCACTCATTACACGTTCGGTGAATCAGTGATGGTCGCTTCGGCCCCAGCGCGTGCCGACCGCCCACTCGGCGTGCGATGCCGTGAACAGCTCGCCGGTTCTGGCGTCGACGATCAGGGTGGGCAGCTGCACCACTAGCCCGCGCAGCAGACCGCGCTGCGGATCCACGGTGGGGACGGTGACCGCCAGGGTGCTGCCCGCCGGATAGGTCTCTTTAGTGGTGTCGGCCGGGTTGTCGTAGAGCCGCCACAGCTGCCACGGAGCTCGCCCGATGTTCTCGTCCACCGACAGCTGCACCGGATGACGCGAATCGACCGTCAATGTGCCTTGCGCTTCGGTCAGCAGGCACTCATCGAGGTTGAGCACGTTGCAGTACATGTACGGCCCGGTGCGGGTGAGATGCCCGTTGGAGTACGCGCTGATCTGCGGCGGCAGCGGCTCCTCGGCTCGGGTGAACCACCAGGTGCCGAATCCGGCAAGCGCCGCGGTCACCACCGTCAGCGCTGACACCAGCACGGCCGTCGAGCGTTTCACTCCTACATCACCCCTGTCTTGCCGGATCGAGGCGGGCACCGTCCTGCTCGATCAGCACCGGCCGGTTGCCCCCCAGGCCGGGAATCAACGAGTCGCCGTGGAACGACAGGATGGTCTGGGCCAGACCCGGAATCAGCAGAGCGGTGATCGCGGTGAAGCCCACCCACAAGTCGGTATATACCAACACGCCCAGTGCACCGCCCAACACCCAGGCCAGTTGCAGGGTGGACTCGGTGCGGCCGAATGCCGATGCCCGTGACTCTTCGGGCAGGTCGTCCTGCAGTGCTGCGTCCAGCGACGCCTTCGAGATCGCACTGGCCCCCGACGTCACCAATGCGGCGATCGCCGCCATCACCAGGGTCCCGGCCACCGCTGCCGCCAGCGCGACGGCGGTCACCGCCATGGTGCAGCGCACCACCAGCACCGCGGGGCGTCCCAGTTGCAGTCGGGCGCTGGTGAAGTTCCCGGCGAAGTTGCCCAGGCCGGCGGCCGCTCCGATCAACCCGAGAATGCCCAGCTGCACCCAACCGCCGGCGTTGTGCTGCTTGGCCACGAACGCCGGGTACAAGAACAAGAACCCGACCATGGCCTTGATGGTGCAGTTGCCCCACAGTGCAGCGATGATATTGCGGCCCAGCGGCTGCCGCAGTGGCTGGCTCAGCGCACCGCCGGCCCGCCGGACCTGTTCGGGCCAGCTCCGGGGCCGTTCGTCGAAGCGGTAGCTCAAGGTGGTCGGGATCTCGCCGGCGGTCACTTCCACCCAGCGCGGGATCCGCATCGACAGGACCGCCCCGGCCACCGAGACCGCCACGAGCACCAACAATGCCCCCGGCAGCTGCAGTAGCCCGGTGAAGATGTACTCGGCTGCCGCGGCGACACCGCCGCCGACGATCGTGCCGCCGAGTAGACCGAACATCGTCAGCCGGGAATTGACCCGCACCAGATCGATCGACGGCGGCATGACCCGTGGCGTCACCGCGCTGCGCAACACCGTGAACGACTTCGACAGCGCCATCATCGCCAACGCGCACGGGTAGAGCACCCAAGAGCCGAAGGTGCCCGCGACACCGTCGTAATTGGCGATCAGCACCAGGGCCAGCAGGGTCCGCAGCGAGAACGACATGGCCAACGCCGCGCGCCGGCCATGCTGGACGCGATCCAGGGCGGGACCGATCAGCGGCGCGACCACCGCGAACGGCGCGATTGTCACCAGCAGATACAGCGCCACCCGGCCCTTGCTCTCGCCGGCGGCTGCCGCGAAGAACAAGGTGTTGGCCAGCGCGACGGCCATCGCCGCGTCCACCGCAAAGTTCGCCACCACCGGCCAGGTCAGGGCGGTTAGTCCGGATTTGTCGGCGCCGTCGGCGGTGGCGGCCCGTTGCACCAGCCCATACATCCGCGAGCCCATTTCGCGACTACGCGCCGCGGCAGCTCGGGTGACCGTGACGCGATCGCTGGCGCCCGAACCACCCGGAGCCTCGGGGCGACGAGGCGCGCCGGTGTGTTCGCGCAGCGGTGGCAGGTACCGGTTGTCGCTGGGCATGGGCTTGCGCTGCCGCTGGTCACCGGTGCTGTTGCTGGGGTAGTTGGCCATGCCGGGATGCTGTCCGGCCGAGCCGTTGCGCGTACCTCGGCCGGAGACCGGTGACGGACGGCTGCGCCGGCCCGGTTCGGGGAGATCGCGACGCCGTGCAGACACATCCGCGATTCTTCCCTATGTCCGCCGCGCGACCGCGTAGGCCGTGATCGTGCCTGCATGTGGCTGATGGAGCCGCGCTGCGGCAGTATAGGGACGTCATTGAACGGAAGGGACCCGCGTGACCGGACCCAGCGCAGAATCAGCCACTGCGACCATCGCCGTGCCCACGGTGCTGGCCGAGGCCGTCGAGCACGCCCGCTCGGCGGTCGCCGAGTTCAGCGGCGCCGAAACTGTCGGCGAGCACCTGGGGGTCGACTACGAAGACCCGACCGCCGCCACCCACCGGTTCGGTGCGGTGCTGCCCGGTTATCAGGGCTGGCAGTGGGCTGTCGTCGTCGCGGCGATCCCGGGTGCCACCGAGCCCACGGTCAGTGAGGTTGTGCTGGTGCCCGGCCCCACGGCCTTGCTGGCGCCGGAGTGGGTGCCGTGGGACCAGCGGGTGCGTCCCGGCGACCTGGGGCCGGGGGATCTGCTGGCGCCGCCCGCCGACGACCCGCGGCTGGTGCCCGGTTACACCTCGAGCGGCGACCCGCAGCTCGACGAGGTGGCCGGCGAGATCGGCCTGGGCCGACGCTGGCTGATGAGTCCGGTGGGCCGCGCCGAGGCGGCGCAGCGCTGGCACGACGGCGAGCACGGCCCGGATTCGGCGATGGCGCGGTCCACCAAACGGGTCTGCCGTGACTGTGGCTTTTATTTGCCGCTCGCCGGTGAGCTGGGCACGGTCTTCGGCGTCTGCGGTAACGAAATGTCCGCTGACGGACACGTGGTCGACAACCGGTACGGCTGCGGCGCGCACAGTGACACCCCGGCGCCCGCGGGCACCGGTTCCCCGGCATACGAGCCCTACGACGATGGCGTGCTGGAGATCGTCGACGTCACAACGGTTCCGGCGACCGAAGACGTGGCCGAGGTGACTGAAGCGGTTGAGCCGGTAGCCGAAGCCGACGCCGAGAGCGAAGCGGTTGAGGCCGTCGTCGAAGCAGCGACCGAGGCTCCCGCCGAAACAGCAGCGGCGCCGGAACCGGCCGAAACCGGAACCGACGCCGAGGCTGACGCAGCAGAGGCTGTCACCGAAGCGTCCGCCGACATCTCCGATGCCCCAGGGGAATCCGGGGAGTCGGGCGAGCCGGAGACGTCCTAACCGAAGTTGAACAGGTACTCGCCCGGGAGCACGAAGAGCATGTTGAAGGCGGTGTTGACCACCGCTCCCGGTAGGCCGACCACGTAGTTGACGATGTCCAGCGGGATGGTGGCCGCCTGACTGAAAGCCATGCCGAAGTCGAGGTTGATCAGGCTGGTGAACAAGTTCTCGAAGTCGTTGAACAACGTGAACGGCAGGCTGATGAAGCGGTTGAACAGGCCTACGGCGGCTGCCACTTCCGCGTTGAACAGGCCGACGATGTCGAAGGCATCGGCAGCGCCGGGAACGTCCCACGCATTGGCCGCGCCGGGCAGGACTTCGGACAGGTCGAAAGTGTCCGGAACGGCGAGTTCTTCGGCAATGCTGGACATGTCGAAAGGCGCGAGCCCGGCGAGGGTTTCGAAGCTGTCGACGATCGCGTTGGCGGCCAGCGTCACCTCGGCCGACACCGCGGCCACGGCGCGCGTGCTGATTTCGGGTGCCGCCGCCACCGGGGTCAGGCCGGCGGCCGCCAGGGCCGTCGCTGCGATGGCGATGCTCGGTAGTCGCACTGCGGATTTCACGGTTTCCATGGATTCCTCCCAGTATCCTGCCCGTTTCAGGGGACGTTACTCCGCCGCCGCAGGGGCGTCAGGCGTTCTCTGCGGCGGCCTTGATCTTGCTCAGTGAAGCGTTCATACCCTCGACCAGCTCGCGTTCGAAGGTGGGCGTGCCGCCCATGAATTTGCCCACCAAAAACGCGGAGACCGCGGTGGTGTTGCCGTTTTCGACGTGCCGACTCTCGACGACCCGAGTGCCGGTGGCGGTCGGTTCGAGTTCGTAGGTCCACACGCTGCGGTTCTCGGTGACGCGGAAGGCCAGCTTGCGCTCCGGGATGTACTCGGTGATGACGGAGCTGGTGGGCCAGTACATCCGTCCGCGCCGGTTGAAGTTGATCGTGCGGGTGCCCTGGCGCACCGCACCGAGCGGCTTCATCCACCGGCACTGCGGGCTCCACTCGGGCATCCGCCGGAAGTCGGAGATCAGTGCCCAGACCTTGGCCACCGGTGCATCGATGTCGACCTGTGCCGTCAACAGTGGGGCTGCCATGGCGTTCCTCCTCGAATCGTCGGTTCGTAACTCTATTCGTGTTCCAGCCCGGTTTGGGCTCCGCGCGCGCCGCGTCGTGCCGCCCCGCGTTGCACCAGAAAAATTGTGGTGCCCACCATCCCGACGCCGAGTCCCGCCAGGCTCACCGGCCGCCACCCTTCCAGTGCGGGCACCGTGAACGCGGCGATGGTCGCGCAACAGAAACCGGCGACGCCGGCGCCGATCACCGGCCAGACCCGCAGTAGCGCGGTCGGCAGCGGTGGCGGCTGAAGGGAGGGCTCCGGGGAGTGCTGAGGGGTCATCGCCGTTGACGTTAGCGCGTCGCCGGTAAAGTTCCCGCAGTGCCCAGGGACGTCGATGTTGTCGATATCGATGACCCCAGCGATTCCCGGCTGGATGACTTCCGCGATCTGAACAGCATCGATCGTCGCCCGGACTTGCCCACCGGCAAGGGGCTGGTGATCGCCGAAGGCGTGCTGGTGGTGCAGCGGATGCTGGCATCGCGGTTCACCCCGCGGGCGCTGCTGGGCACCGAACGGCGGCTGACGGAGTTGACGCCCGACCTGACCGCACCCGACGCCCCGGACGTCCCGTATTACCGGGTGTCCGCCGAGGTGATGGCCGAGGTGGTGGGCTTTCACCTCAACCGCGGTGTGCTGGCCGCCGCTTCGCGGGTGCCCGAGCCGTCGGTGGCTGATCTGGTCGCCGGGGCCCGGACGATCGCGGTGCTCGAAGGCGTCAACGACCACGAGAATCTGGGTTCGATCTTTCGCAACGGTGCCGGGTTGGGGGTGGACGCGGTGGTGTTCGGCAGTGGCTGCGCCGATCCGCTCTACCGGCGCTCGGTGCGGGTCTCGATGGGGCATGCCCTGCTGGTGCCGTTCGCCCGTTCGACGGACTGGCCCGGTGATCTGACGATGCTGCGCGAGCAGGGTTTCCGGCTGCTGGCGATGACGCCGGACCCGCGGGCCGAGCTGTTGTCGAGCGCGATGACGAAGGTGCGCGACGAGCCGGTGGCGGTGCTGGTTGGTGCGGAGGGGCCGGGCCTGTCCGAGCGGGCGATGCGCGCCAGCGACATGCGGGTCCGCATCCCGATGTCGCGGGGAACCGACTCGCTCAACGTCGCCACGGCCGCCGCGCTGGCGTTCTACGAGCGCATTAGGCTGCCGGAATGACGTCCACCTCCAGTACGCCGTGGGGGACGGGTCTGACTGTGGCGGGATTCGTTGCGGCGGTGACCGGCACCGCGATCACCGTGTTGAGCCTGGGCCTGTTGCGCGTCCACCCGGCACTGGCGGTGGCGCTCAACCTGATTGCGGTGGGCGGGCTGGCGCCCACGGTATGGGGCTGGCGCCGCACTCCGGTGCTGCGATGGTTGGCCTTGGGCGCCGGAATCGGCGTGGCGGGCGCGTGGCTGGTGCTGCTGGCGCTGGCTGGTCAGCGCTGACCGGTCGAGCGCACCCCGAGCAGGACGTCCTCCCAGCCCGGGACTTCGGGCTTGCTGCGGCGGGCGCGGGTCCCCGCGCGCTGCTGCACCGGCTCCTCTTCGACCACCGCGGGGGCGGCCGGAGCCTCGAAGTCCAGTTCGGCCACCGCGGCGACCGGCCGTAGCGGACGCCCGAAACCGGGGTCGATCAATTCCATGGCCGCGTCGTCGACAGCGGTCACCGTCCCGCCGTGCGCCCCCGGAGTGAACCGGAAGTGCGCGACGTTGTCCGAACGGCCGGCCTTCCAGGCCAGCTGCACCGTCCAGCGTCCGTCGTCATTGCGCCACGCGTCCCAGCTGCTGCTGTCGGAGCTCAAGCCCCGCGTCACCAGTGCGGAGGTGACGACCTCCAGCAGGGTCGGTACCGCCGGGCCGTCGGACAGCACCGGGTGGGCAGCGGTTGCGAGTTCCGCGGCCCGGGACCGCTCCAGCAGCACCGGGTGGGCGAAGCGCTCGACCCGGGCGACGTCCACACCGGCGGCGGCAGCCACCTGTTCGACCGAGGCGCCGGCGCGGATGCGCGCCTGGATGTCTTTGGGGCGCAGCATGCTGCTGCCCGCATCGGCCGGATTCTGTCCGACGCGATGGCCCTCGCCGCGCACGGCGCCGCGCAACCGGTCGTCGATACGCACCCGGAACATCTCGGTGTGGTCTTCGCCGTCTCCGGCGCTTTCGCAGATGATGTGCTTGCCGTCGACGTCGAGGCCGATGGCCCTCAGTTCCCGCATGACTTCTCCTTGCGAACGCCCGGTTACGTGCGGACTCTAGTCCAGTGAACGGCCCCGCCCGTCGTGACACGCGGGCGTTATAACGATCTGATTACGGCGGTTCAGCGAGCCTCGACGTAGGAGAGGTGAAAGATGGGACCGCCGCTTGAATACGGCGGACCTGTCGGGCTCAGAGCACTGTGCAGAGCCGAGCTCAGAGGCGCTCGACGACCCAGTCCACGCACTGGGTCAGGGCGCTGACGTCGTCGGGCTCCACGGCCGGGAACATCGCGACCCGCAGCTGGTTGCGGCCCAGCTTGCGGTAGGGCTCGGTGTCGACGATGCCGTTGGCCCGAAGCACCTTGGCCACGGCGGCCGCATCCACCTCGTCGACGAAGTCGATGGTGCCCACGACCTGCGAGCGCAGCGCCGGGTCGGCGACGAACGGCGTGGTGAACGACCGCTCCTCGGCCCACGAGTACAGCCGCTGTGACGAATCCGCGGTCCGCTTGACCGCCCAGTCCAGCCCGCCGTTGCCCAGCATCCAGTCCAGCTGCTCGGCCAACAGCGCCAGGGTGGCGATCGCCGGGGTGTTGTAGGTCTGGTTCTTGGTGCTGTTGTCCACCGCGATCGGAAGCGACAGGAACTCCGGCACCCACCGGCCGGACGCGGCGATGGCCTCGATACGGGCCAGCGCGGCCGGGCTCATGATGGACAGCCACAGCCCGCCGTCGGAGGCGAAGTTCTTCTGCGGCGCGAAGTAGTACGCATCGACCTCGGTGATGTCGACCGGCAGGCCGCCGGCGCCCGACGTCGCGTCGATCACGACGAGGGCATCACCAGCACCCTCGGGCCGGCGCACCGGCACCGCCACTCCGGTCGAGGTCTCGTTGTGCGCCCAGGCGATCACGTCGACCGACGGGTCGGACTGCGGCTCGGGGGCGCTGCCCGCGTCGGCCTTGATGACGATCGGGTCGCCGACGAAGGGGTTCTTGGCCACCGCCGAGGCGAACTTCGCGCTGAACTCGCCGTAGGTCAGGTGCAGCGACCGCTTGTCGACCAGCCCGAACGCCGCCGCATCCCAGAAGGCCGTGGACCCGCCGTTGCCCAGGACTACTTCGTAGCCGTCGGGCACCGAGAACAGTTCACGCAACCCGGAGCGCACGCGGCCGACCAAGTCCTTGACCGGCGCTTGGCGGTGCGAGGTGCCGAACAGCGGCGCTGCGGTGGTGACCAGCGCGTTCAGCTGCTCGGGGCGGACCTTCGACGGCCCGCAGCCGAACCGTCCGTCGGCGGGCTTGATGTTGTCCGGGATCGTGAGCTGCTCAGCCATGGTCTCTAGCGTAGACAGCCGGCGGCGCGACCTCGCAGGGCAGGTTTATTGTGACGTGCATCACCCGAGGTGCTCGACACCTGTCACGCCCACAGTGTTGATCCGGAGTCTGGACGGGTACCCAGTACCTGCGGTACCGTTGTACATAAGCCTACTAAATGTAAACGACTGCTGGAGGTGTCTCCAATGGCTCAAAAAGCCGCTCGAACCCGAATCGTGCGCCGGTGGCGAGCCAACATGGAAGTGACGGACGACGCGAACTACGTCGAGATCCTCAACACCTTGTCGGAAGGGTCGGTGCGCCGGAACTTCAATCCGTACACCGACATCGACTGGGACACTCCGGAGTTCAAGGTCACCGAGAATGACCCGCGCTGGATCTTGCCGGGTACCGACCCGATCGGTCGGCACTGGTGGTACCAGGCGCAGCCCGAGGACGTCCAGATCAAAATCGGCATGTGGCGCCAGGCCAACGTCGCCAAGGTCGGACTGCACTTCGAGTCGATCCTGATCCGCGGCCTGATGGAATACGCGTTCTGGACGCCCAACGGCTCACCCGAGTACCGCTACTGCCTGCACGAGGCGGTGGAAGAGTGCAACCACACCATGATGTTCCAGGAGATGGTGAACCACATCGGCGCTGACGTGCCCGGCATGCCGCGGTTGCTCAAGTGGGTGCAGCCGTTCATTCCGCTGGTCGCCGGACCGCTGCCGATCCCGTTCTGGTTCGGCATCCTCGCCGGCGAAGAGCCCATCGACCACATCCAGAAGGCCATCCTGCGCGAAGGCAAGACCCTGCACCCGATCATGGAACGGGTGATGGCCATTCACGTGGCCGAGGAGGCGCGGCACATTTCGTTCGCGCACGAATATCTGCACAAGCGCATTCCGAACCTGCCTCGTCGTAAGCGGTTCTGGCTGTCGCTGTACGTGCCGATCGTGATGCGGATCCTGTGCTCGGCGATCGTGGTGCCGCCCAAGGCGTTCTGGACCGAGTTCGGCATTCCGCGCGAGGTCCGCAAGGACATCTTCTTCCGGTCGGTCGAGGCCCGACAGATGTTGCAGGACATGTTCGGCGACGTCCGGATGCTCTGCCACGACACCGGTCTGATGAACCCGATCGCCAAGTTGGTGTGGCGGATCTGCCGGATCCACGGCGCACCGTCCCGGTTCCGCAGCCAGCCGCAGCGTGCGCATCTGACGCCCGTTGCCGCCTCGGTCGCATAGCGCCGCTCTCAGGTCATGCCGCACGTAATTACCCAGGCGTGTTGTAACGACGCGTCGTGTGTGTTCGCCTGCCCGGTCAACTGCATTCACCCCACGCCGGACGAGCCTGAGTTCGCCACGTCGGAGATGCTCTATATCGACCCCGATGCGTGCGTGGACTGCGGAGCCTGCGTGCGGGCCTGCCCGGTCGACGCGATCGTCCCGCACAGCAAGGTGATGGGCGAACAGTTGCCGTTCGTGGAGATCAACAAGTCGTTCTACCCGGAACGGCCTGCCGGGGTGAAGCTGCCGCCGACCTCCAAGCTGGCACCCATCCTGCCGGCCGCCGAGCTGCATCAGCGCGGCAAATATCCGCTGACCGTGGCCATCGTCGGCTCCGGCCCGGCGGCCATGTACGCGGCCGACGAACTACTGACCCAGCAAGGTGTGCTGGTGAATATGTTCGAGAAGCTGCCCACCCCTTACGGGTTGGTGCGGGCCGGCGTCGCCCCGGATCACCAGCGCACCAAGCTGGCCACCCGGTTGTTCGACGAGATCTCCTCACGCCGTGGTTTCCAGTTCTTCCTCAACGTCGAGGTGGGCAAGCATCTGAGTCACGCGGACCTGCTTCAGCACCACCACGCCGTGCTGTACGCCTCGGGTGCGCTGCACGACCGGCGCCTCGAGATCGATGGGATGGGGCTGCCCGGGACGGGCACTGCAACCGAGATCGTCGGCTGGTACAACGGGCATCCCGAGTTCGCCGACCTGCCAGTCGATCTCAGCTGTGAACGGGTGGTGATCGTGGGCAACGGCAACGTCGCCCTCGACGTGGCACGCGTGCTCACCGCCGACCCGGATCGGCTGGCTCGCACCGACATCGCCGACTACGCGCTGGCAGCGCTGCGGGACTCGGCTGTTTCCGAAGTGGTGATCGTCGCCCGACGCGGCCCCGCATCTTCTGCGTTCACCCTGCCCGAGCTGGTGGGGCTGACGCAGACCGCTGAGGTGGTCCTCGACGCCGAGGACCATGCCCGGGTGCGTGATGACCTGGCGACGGTTCAGGACACCTTGACCCGGCAGAAGCTGGAGATTTTGAGCAAGCTGGGTGACGCGTCGACACCGATCACCCGTCCCCGGATTCGATTCGCCTATGAGTTGACCCCGGCGCGAGTTCTCGGTGATGATCGTTGCAGCGCAGTGGAGTTCACTGTCACCGGAACCGATCAGCTGCGACGCATCGACGCCGGCCTGGTGCTGACTTCGATCGGCTACCACGGAACGCCCATCGCCGACCTGCCATTCGACGACGCTGCCGGCGTCGTCCCGAACGAGGGCGGCCGTGTGATCGACCCGGCGACCGGCGCGCGCGTTCCGGGGGCGTATGTGTCGGGCTGGATCAAGCGCGGTACCAACGGATTTATCGGCTCCAACAAGTCCGACTCGCTCAAGACCATCCAGACACTGGCCGCCGACTACAACGCAGGTCTGCTGACGGAGCCGATTGCCGGCCCGCGGGCAGTCGCCCGGATGGTGCACGCCCAGCAGCCCGAAGTCATCGACGCCGCCGGTTGGAAGGCCATCGACAAAGCCGAAATCGCTCGCGGCAAAGCGCAAGACCGCCCGCGGGTGAAGTTCACCCGGGTGCCGGACATGCTCGATGAGGTCAAGGACCACTCGGATCTGCCGCTGCTGCAGAACCTGCTCCGCGCACTGCGGCGCAGCTGAATTATTGCGCCGAAACCGACGTTGTGCAGGCCGCTACTCGCACTTTCACTGCAAAACGTCGGTCTCGGGGCACAAGCGTCAGGCTTTGGTGACGTGTTCCCAGCCCGCAACGGATTCCGCGCTGCGCGGCCCTGGCCCGACGTAGATCGCCGACGGGCGCACCAGCTTGCCCAGCCGCTTCTGCTCCATGATGTGGGCGCACCAGCCAGCGGTGCGGCCACAGGTGAACATCGCCGGCATCATCGCCGGGGGCACCTCGGCGAAGTCGAGGATCACCGCCGCCCAGAACTCCACGTTGGTCTCGATGGCCCGATCGGGGCGACGCTCCCGAAGCTCGGCCAGCGCCGCCTGCTCCAGTGCCGCGGCCACCTCAAACCGCGGGGCATCCAAGCGCTTGGCGGTTGCCCGCAGCACTCGGGCGCGCGGGTCTTCGGCGCGGTACACCCGGTGTCCGAAGCCCATCAGCTTCTCGCGCCGGTCCAGGATGCCCTTGACCACCGCGCGCGCGTCACCGGTGCGCTCCGCCTCGGCGATCATCGGGATCACCCGCGCCGGGGCGCCGCCGTGCAGCGGGCCACTCATCGCGCCGATCGCGCCGGACAGCGCCGCGCCGACGTCGGCGCCGGTCGAAGCGATCACGCGGGCGGTGAATGTCGAGGCGTTCATGCCGTGCTCGGCCGCCGAGACCCAGTAGGCGTCGATCGCCTCGGTGTGCCGCGGGTCGGGCTCGCCGCGCCAGCGGGTCATGAACCGCTCAGTGATGGTGGAGCACTCGTCGATCGCTTGCTGCGACACCGCGGGCTCCTGGCCCCGAGCCGACTGCGCGACATAGGACAGCACCATCACCGACGCGCGCGCCAGCTGGTCGCGGGCGGTGGCGTCATCGGTGTCCAGCAACGGCTCAAAGCCCCACTGCGGCGCCAGCATCGCCACGCCGGCCTGGGCGTCAACCCGGACGTCGCCGGTGCGAATCGGCAGCTCCAGCGGCTCGGCGGGCGCCAGCGGACGGCTGAAGTCGCCGTCGACCAGCAGGGCCCACACATCGCCGAAGCCGACCTTGCCGGCCAAGTCCTCGATGTCCACGCCGCGGTAGCGCAGCGCGCCGCCATCCTTGTCCGGTTCGGCGATTTCAGTAGTGAAGGCAACCGTGCCTTCCAGGCCGGCGACAAAGTTCTCCGGTACCGCAGCAGTCATACCGGGGATTCTCCCACCCCGGCGCCCAGTCGTTGCTACCGGCCGGTAACGACGACTGGTCTGCGGCTGGGCGTAGCGTTGTGCGGTGCACAGGACCGGCCCCGACAACGAGCACTTGGCGGCGATGCGAGTGGAATACCAGGAGAAGGACAACAGCGGCGACCTCGATGCGGACTGGCTCGAGGACGGCTGGGAGGTTTTGCTGCGCAACTGGATCGGCGACGCCGAGCGCGCAGGGGTCTCTGAACCCAACGCCATGGTGCTGGCGACGGTCGAAGCCGGCCGCCCGGTCAGCCGCTCGGTGCTGTGCAAGAACCTCGACGAGAACGGTGTGACGTTTTTCACCGACACCGACTCCGCCAAGGCTGCCGAGCTGGCCGCGACACCGTACGCATCGGCCACTTTTCCCTGGTATCAGCTGGGCCGCCAAGTCCACATCCGCGGACCGGTCACCCAGCTCGACGAATCGGTCAGCGCCGAGTACTGGTCGCACCGACCGCGGGCGTCCCAGTTGGGTTTCTGCGCCTCGCAGCAGTCGCAGCCGATCGCGTCACGGGCCGCACTGCTGGCGCAGTTGGACGCGGTGACGGCCCAATTCTCCGGCACCGAGTCGATCCCCGCGCCGCCGAACTGGCGCGGCTACCGGATCGCCCCGGAGGTGGTGGAGTTCTGGCAGGGCCGGGAAGGCCGGTTGCACAACCGGATTCGGGTGACCGGCGGGCGGGTGGAGCGACTCCAACCGTGAGTCCCGTCTCGCCGCGGTGAGGATCCTCGCCGACACCACCCCGTTGCGCAGCCCCGACTTTCGGCGGTTGTGGGTGGCCGGAATCCCGACCGTCATCGGGGCGAACCTGACCATCTTCGCGGTGCCGGTACAGATCTATGCGCTGACCCGCAGCTCGGCCTACGTCGGGCTGTCCGGTCTGTTCGCGCTGGTGCCACTGGTCGTCTTCGGTCTGCTCGGCGGCGCCTGGGCCGACGCCATGGACCGCCGCAAGCTGCTGATCATCGCCTCCTGCGGGCTGGCGGCGGCCTCGCTGCTGCTGTGGATCCAAGCCGCGGCCGGACTCGAGAACGTGTGGGTGGTGCTCGTACTGCTGGGTGTGCAGCAGGGCTTCTATGCGGTCAATGCGCCGACCCGATCCGCGGCGATTCCGCGGCTGGTGGCCGGCAAGGATCTGCCTGCCGCCAATTCGCTCAACATGACCGTCATGCAGTTCGGCGCGATCGTCGGGCCTCTGCTGGCCGGGCTGCTGCTCGGCTGGGTGGATCTGTCCACCCTGTATCTGATCGACGCGGCGACGTGCATCTTCCCGATCTGGGCGACGTTTCGGCTGGCGCCCATGCCACCGGTCGAGTCGGCCGGACCGTCAGCTTCGCCGATCGCGGCCGTGCTGGACGGGTTCCGTTACCTGGCCGGCAACACCGTGGTGCTGATGTCGTTCGTGGTGGACCTGATCGCGATGATCCTCGGCATGCCGAGGGCGCTGTTCCCGCAGATCGCGAGCGCGGACTTCGGCGGGCCGGTCGAGGGCGGCACCACCATGGCGCTGCTGGCCGCCGCGATGTCGGCCGGGGCGGTGCTCGGCGGGGTGTTCTCAGGGTGGCTGCCGCGGATCACCCGTCAGGGCCTGGCCGTCGTGGTTGCGATCGTGGTCTGGGGAGTGGCCATGATCGGCTTCGGGCTCGCGGTCGGGCACGGCGGCGGGCACGCGGGCCGAGCGCTGTGGGTGGCGCTGGTGTTCCTGGCGGTCGGCGGTGCCGCGGACATGGTCTCGGCGGCGTTCCGGTCGACGATGCTGCAGCAGGCTGCGTCTGACGAGATCCGCGGCCGGCTGCAGGGGGTGTTCACGGTGATCGTCGCCGGCGGCCCGCGGCTCGCCGATGCGGTGCACGGCGCCGCCGGGGCGGTGGTGGGGACGGCGGCGGCGTCCGCCGGCGGCGGCGCCCTGGTGGTGGTGGGCGTGGTGCTTGCCGCCCTGGCAGCGCCCGCTTTCCTGCGCTATCGGCGGCCCGCCGATGTACACCGGGAGCCGCCACCGTCACGCCGATAGGAGATACCTCGGCCCCGGGCGGGCGCGCTGGCCTGGAACCGACTACCTTTTCCTATACACGCCCAATCTGGTTAGCCGAATAGCGCAAAGGGGTTCCTTGTGGCCGCAACCGACGAAACCGCCACTCTCCGGTATCCGGGCGGCGAGCTAGAACTGCCGATCGTCAAGGCGACCGAGGGGTCCGACGCTCTCGCCATCGGTTCGCTGCTCGCCAAGACCGGATACACGACCTTCGACAACGGCTACGCCAACACCTCGCCGGTCAAGAGCGCCATCACCTACATCGACGGTGACGCCGGCATCCTGCGCTACCGCGGTTACCCGATCGAGCAGCTGGCCGAGAAGTCGACCTTCATCGAGGTCAGCTACCTGCTGATCTACGGCGAGCTGCCCACCTCTGACCAGCTGGCCGCGTTCACCGGCCGGATTCAGCGGCACACCATGCTGCACGAGGACCTGAAGCGGTTCTTCGACGGTTTCCCGCGCAACGCCCACCCGATGCCGGTGCTGTCGAGCGTGGTCAACGCGTTGAGTGCCTACTACCAGGACTCGCTGGACCCGTCGGACAACGACCAGGTGGAACTGTCGACCATCCGGCTGCTGGGCAAGCTGCCCACCATCGCTGCCTACGCCTACAAGAAGTCGGCCGGCCAGCCGTTCCTGTACCCGGACAACTCGCTGAGCCTGGTAGAGAACTTCCTGCGGATGACGTTCGGCCTGCCGGCCGAGCCCTATGAGGCCGACCCCGAGGTGGTCCGCGCCCTGGACATGCTGTTCATCCTGCACGCCGACCACGAGCAGAACTGCTCGACGTCGACGGTGCGGCTGGTGGGCTCCTCGCGGGCCAACCTGTTCACCTCGATCTCCGGTGGCATCAACGCGCTGTGGGGCCCGCTGCACGGTGGCGCCAACCAGGCGGTGCTGGAGATGCTCGAGCAGATCCGCGACCAGCAGAACGGCAACGTCACCGACTTCGTGCGCAAGGTCAAGAACCGCGAAGACGGCGTCAAGTTGATGGGCTTCGGCCACCGGGTCTACAAGAATTACGACCCGCGGGCGCGCATCGTCAAGGAACAGGCCGACAAGATCCTCGGCAAGCTCGGCGGTGACGACGAACTGCTCAACATCGCCAAGGACCTCGAAGAGGCCGCGCTGACCGATGACTACTTCGTCGAGCGCAAGCTCTACCCGAACGTCGACTTCTACACCGGCCTGATCTACCGCGCGATCGGCTTCCCCGCCCAGATGTTCACGGTGCTGTTCGCGCTGGGCCGGCTCCCCGGCTGGATCGCGCACTGGCGTGAGATGCACGACGAGGGCGATAGCAAGATCGGCCGGCCCCGCCAGATCTACACCGGCTACACCGAGCGTGACTACGTCGGCATCGGCGGACGGTAACCACCATGACTGATCAGGCCAAGCCACAGATCACCGTTCCGACCGGCCCGGCACCCGCCGACCTGGTCATCGAGGACATCGTCGTCGGGGAAGGCCCCGCGGCCGTCCCCGGCGGGGTCGTCAACGTGCACTACCTCGGCGTCGACTACGACAACGGCGCGGAATTCGACAGCTCGTGGAACCGCGGCGAATCCCTGGAATTTCCGCTGGACGGGCTCATCGCCGGATGGCAGGACGGCATCCCGGGCATGAAGGTGGGCGGCCGTCGTCAGCTGGTGATCCCGCCGGAGCTGGCCTACGGGCCCGCCGGAACCGGGCACCCGCTGGCCGGCAAGACCCTGGTCTTTGTGATCGACCTACTCGGCACCCGCTGAGTGCGTGCCCGGCTGATCGGGGCAGTGCTGGTAACGGCGCTGCTCGCTGCGATCGGTTACGGCCTACTGGAACGCGCGCGCCAACCCGTCGCTGCCTCGCAGCCTGCCGCGCCGGTGCCGGTGTCGGTGATCCGGCACGGCACTGAATTCACCCTGGCCGGGGACGTGGCCGATCCGGCAGCCAAACGAGAGCTGTTGGACGCGGTGATCACCTCGAGCGACGACGTCACCGTCATCGACCGCCTCGGGGTGGTGCCCGGAGCGGTGACCGTCGATTTCTCGGGCGCGGCCCCGGTGTTCGAGGCGGCCGCGGGCATCGGCGATTTCACTTTTGCGATCACCGGCGACACCGTGACGCTGGGCGGGACCGCGGCGAAGGCGGACGAGGTGGCCGCCGTGCAGGCCGCAGCCGAAGACGCCTGGGGGCGGACCCGCATCGTCAACGAGCTCGTAACCAGCTCCCAGAGCGGGGAAAAGTCCACCAAAAACGACTAATTGCCTCCATTGGCAAATCGAAACTCCTACACTCGCGGTGTCCTGGACTCGCGGGTGTTTTTCGGTTGTCAAGGAGGATCCATGCCAGGCTCAGAAAGCCCCACCGTGACTGGCTGGCGAAAGGTCTCGCGGTTCTACCGCCGGCCACCCGGTATCGGCTGGCTCGTAGCCCTGGCGGCAATTCCATTGCTACTGGCCCTGATTGGCTACGGAGTAACCGATCGCTCCGAACGTGGCAGCAACGGTCCGAACGTCAGTACGCCGAACGTCGCCGCGCCGACGCTGTCGCTGTCGGTACCGAGTGTGAGCCCGCCGGGGTGGTCCTTCGCCCCGCTGGCGATTCTGCGCAACGGCAATGTCATCACCCTCAATGGGGATCTGCCTGACATTGCCACGCGAACCGGACTGCTCGACATGCTCAATGGAGTGTTCGGCAGTGGTGTGCAGCTGGTCGACAATCTCAACCTCAAGGCCGGCGTCACCGCACCCGACCTGTCCGGCCTGGGATCGGTGTTCAAGGCCGCAGTGTCCGTGCCGGACTTCAAATTCAAGATCGTCGACGACACCGTCACTGTGCTCGGTACCGCGGCGTCCGACGCGGTCAAGTTTGCTGTCGAGGCGGCAGTGAAAGCGGCATGGCCGAGCCTGAAGCTGCGCAACGACATTCGCGTCTCGGATGGTGAGACGCAGGGGGGCCCGCGTGTGACCGGGGCGCCGACCCCGAGCCCGGACGGCGACTGCGGCACTCTGCAGGCCGACATCACCGCGCTGATGAGCACGCCGGTCAGGTTCGTCACCAATGGCTACACCCTCTCGGTCGCCACGAAGGAGCAACTGGCCCGGGTGGCGGACAAGGTGAAGGGCTGCCACAACGCCCGCGTCGCGGTCAACGGCTACACCGACAACACCGGCAACGACCGAATCAATGTGCCGCTCAGCGCAGCCCGCGCCAAGTCCGTCGCCGACTTCCTGGTATCCCACGGCGTCCCTGCCAACAGCGTCACGTCCAAGGGATTCGGCTCGGCCGACCCGATCGCCGGCAACGCGACACCCGACGGTCGTGCCCAAAACCGTCGCGTCGTGATCACCGTGAGCTAAGGAGAAGCTGCAATGGATTTCGTCATTCACTGGCTCTGGTACCTGCTGGCATTCGCGGTCGGCTCGGCGGTGGCCTGGTTGCTCACCGTCGTCTCGCTCCGCCGCACCAGCAAGGAAGACGCCGTGGCGGCGCTTCCCGGCTCGCGTGAGATAGGAGCCCACTGATGCACGGCGTCAATTGCTGGCTGATGGGACTGTCATTTC
Organism: Mycobacterium sp. SMC-11; assembly: GCF_046250095.1. Classification (NCBI taxonomy): domain Bacteria; kingdom Bacillati; phylum Actinomycetota; class Actinomycetes; order Mycobacteriales; family Mycobacteriaceae; genus Mycobacterium; species Mycobacterium sp. SMC-11. The sequence goes on from NZ_CP176430.1 coordinate 861,256, forward strand.
TGTTGGGTCTGCTGTTGACATTCGCCTTCACCATCCGGCGGGTCAAACGCGAGGTGCCGGTATCGGCGACACCCGGTGCCGCCGGCGGCACGCTTCCCTCGGAGACCGAGACCAGCGCGATGGCGCTCGCCGGAGCACCTTACGGCGCGGGTTCGGCACGCGCCGGTGCCGGCGGCGTCGGCCCGACCGGCTGGACGATCAAGGGCAACGAGGACTCGATGCTGTACCACACCACGGACAGTCCCTGGTATGACCAGACGATCGCCGAGGTGTGGTTCGCCGAGGAGAGTGCCGCCGCCGCAGCAGGATTCACTCGGTGGGACAAGGGCACGGCCGCGCGCGGCCTCAACGGTAGAGCCAAGCTGGTCGAAGTCGAGGAGGTGCCGCCGGGCCCATTCGGTCCGGGCTCGGCCAAGGCCGGCCCCGGCGGCAGCGGCCCGGCGGGCTGGACGGTCAAGGGCAACGAGGACTCGATGCTCTACCACGCTCCGGCGAGCCCGGCCTACGATGCGACGATCGCCGAGGTGTGGTTCAAAGACGAGCAGACCGCCGCGGCAGCCGGCTTCCAACGCTGGGACACCTGGCGCAAGGACAAGACGAAGAAAAAGAAGTGACGAGCCGGGACTAGTGCCCTCAGCTCGGTGGTGGGAGCCGCAGCAGCAGACGCACCCCGCCCAGCGGGCTGTCTTCCAAAGACGCCGTGCCGCCGTGCAGTTCGGCTTGCTGCGCCACTAGGGCCAGGCCGAGACCGGACCCCGAATGCGATGCCGTCGACCCGCGGGAGAACCGCTCGAAGACGATGCGGCGCTCTTCCTCGGGAAGCCCGCCGCCGTTGTCGTCGATGGCGATCTCCACGCCTTCGCGTGAGGTGACCGCCGACAACTGCACCTGGGTCGCGCCGCCGTGCTTCACCGCGTTGGCGATCGCGTTGTCCACTGCCAGCCGCAGTCCGGCGGGCAGTCCGACGATGATGCAGGTCGGCGACGGCACCAGCGAGACGTTCAGGTCGGGGAAGACCCGCATCGCGTCGTGGGCGGCCCGGTCGAGCAGATCGGTGATGTCGACCGGCACATGATCGTCGGAGGTCGACAGTTCGCCCTGCGCCAGCCGCTCCAGGGCCGACAGTGTCGCCTCGATCCGGGTCTGGGTCCGCACGACGTCGTGCAGCACCTCCTTGCGCTGGTCGTCGGGCAGATCCAGGGTGGTCAGCACCTCGAGGTTGGTGCGCATCGCGGTCAGCGGGGTGCGCAGCTCGTGGGAGGAGACCGCGGCGAAGTCACGTGCGGAGGCCAGGGCCTCCTTGGTCCGGTCCTGCTCGGTCCAGATCCGCTGCAGCATGCCGCGCATCGCCTCGGCGATCTCCACCGCTTCGGTGGCGCCGCGCACTTCGATGTCGGGCCGTTCATCACCGGCGTCGATCGATCGCGCTTGCTGCGCCAGCCGTCGCAGGGGCCGCACCGCGAATGCCGTCAGCAGCCAGCCCAGCAGCGCGGCCGCTCCGATCGCGACGGTACAGAGCAGGATCACCCGGCGGTGCAGGTTGTTGGTGTCGGCGAGGGTGGCGTCGTAGGTGGCGCCGACGGCCAGCGACCGCGGCCCCGGTCCGGGGATGTCGACGGTGCGCACCCGGTAGCGCACGCCGTCGATCTCGGTGTCGGCGTAGCCCGGCTCCAGCTCCGGCAGCACCACGGAGGAGTTCGAGGTCACTTGGTTGGCCCGCCGCAGTGTGATGACGGCGTCGGTGGCGCCGGCCGACCGGGGCAGTTCACCCAGGCCGATCAGCGGGACGGTCAGCCCGGCCGCCTCGTCGAGCCGGCGGTCCAGCCAATACTTGCGGTCGTTGGTGATACCGACCCACACGATGGCGCCGATGATGACCGTCACGATCGCGGTGCCGATCGCCGTCACCAGCATCACCCGGGTCCGCAGCGACGGTGTTCTGGCGAAGATGCGCCGCAGCAGCTTCATGACGTTCACGTCTGCACTCACTGGGTTCGCAGGACGAAGCCGACCCCGCGCACGGTGTGCAGCAGCCGCGGTGCGCCACCGGCCTCCAGCTTGCGTCGCAGGTAGCCGATGAACACGTCGACGACGTTGGTGTCGGCGGCGAAGTCGTAGCCCCAGACCAGCTCGAGCAGCTGCGCGCGCGACAACACCGCGGTCTTGTGTTCGGCGAGCACGGCCAACAGGTCGAACTCTCGCTTGGTCAGGTCCACGTCCACACCCTTGACCCGGGCGCGGCGGCCTGGGATGTCCACCTCCAGCGGCCCCACCGTGATCGTCTCCGAGGAGGAGCTGGCCGCCGACCCGCGCCGCCGCAACATCGCCCGAACCCGGGCCACCAGCTCGGCGAGCACGAACGGCTTGACCAGGTAGTCGTCGGCGCCGGCCTCGAGCCCGGCGACCCGGTCGTCGACCGAGCTGCGCGCCGACAACACGCAGACCGGAACGTCGTCACCCATGGCCCGCAGTGCCGTCACCACACTCACGCCGTCGAGCACCGGCATGTTGATGTCGAGCACGATGGCGTCGGGACGGGCTTCCTTGGCACTGCGTAATGCCTCGGCGCCGTCGGCTGCCGTCGCCACCTCGAAACCGGACAGGCGCAGTCCGCGTTCCAGCGAGGCGAGCACGTCGGAGTCGTCGTCGACGACCAAGACTCGGGGGGAGGCAGCGGGGTTGTCCATGGTGGCCATTTTGCCTGAACATGGCCATCAAGCGCGGGATGCGCCGCGGGTCGCTCCGATCAATCTCGCGGCGATCGCAATCGCGACGTAGTCGCGTGCCGCGGGTCGCCGCCATCAATCTAGGGTCGACTGCGTGAAACCGGCGTCCGCGCTGCGCAGCCTGTTGCCCTACCTGCGCCCCTACCGGGCGCGGTGGATCACCATGGTGACGGCGGCCGTGCTCAGTCTGATCGCCACCGTGGTGATCCCGCTGATGACCAAGGCCGTCATCGATGGGCCGGTGCTGCACCGGGACCAGCCCGGGCTCTGGGTGCTGGGTACGGCGGCGACCGCACTGGGGGTCAGCGAGGCGCTGCTGTTGTTCGTGCGGCGCTGGCTGGTCGCGCCCACCACCATGGGCGTGGAAGCCGACATCCGTAAGGATCTGTACGCCCGGCTGCAGATTCTGCCGATGACCTTTCACGGCCGGTGGCAGTCCGGACAGCTGCTGTCGCGGATCATGAACGACCTGTCCGCCGTGCGGCGCTTCCTGTCGTTCGTGGTGGTGTTCCTGGTGCTCAACACGGTGCAGATCCTGGCGGTGACGACAATCCTGCTGGTGCTCTACTGGCCGCTGGGCGTGGTGGTGTGCGCGTCGCTGGTACCGGTGATGCTTGCCATCGCATACTTCCGGCGCCAGTACACCCGGCTGACGCGCCAAGCGCAGGACCAGGCCGGCCAGGTGGCCACCGTCGTCGAGGAGTCCGCGGCAGGTCTGCGCACCATCAGGGCGTTCGGGCGTGAGGACTACGTGTTCGCACGCTTCGACGCCCAGGCCACCAAGCTGCGCGACCTGGGCGTGGAGAAGGTGGTGGTGTCGTCGAAGTTCTGGACGTTGTTGGAGGTGATCCCGAACTTCACGCTGATCGGGGTGCTCGCGGTCGGCGCGTACGCCGCCGGGCACCACATGGTCACGATGGGAACTCTGGTCGCGTTCGTCACGCTGATGCTCTCGCTGGTCTGGCCGTTGTCCTCGTTGGGCTTCCTGCTGTCGGCCACCCAGGAGGCGATGACCGCCGCCGATCGGATCACCGAGATATTCCGGGCGCCCCTCGAGATCACCGACGGTGACGACCCGGTGCCACCGGCGGGCCGGTTGGAGTTGCGCGACGTCGGATTCCGCTTCGATGATGCCGGCCCCTGGGTGTTGCGCGGGGTCAATCTCACCGTCGAACCCGGCGAGACCGTCGCTCTGGTGGGCGCTACCGGCTCCGGGAAGTCGGTGCTGGCGATGTTGCTGTCCCGGCTCTACGACGTCACCGAGGGACAGATCCTCATCGGCGGCCGGGACATCCGGACACTGACCTTGGCGGCGTTGCGCTCGGCGGTGGTAACGGCCTTCGACGACCCCACCCTGTTCTCGATGTCGGTGGCCGAGAACCTGCGGTGGGGGCGACCCGATGCCAGCGACGCGGAGCTGGCCCGCGCCATATCGACAGTTTCGGCTGACTTCGTTTATGACCTGCCGTCCGGGCTGAAGACCCGCATCGGGGAGCAGGGCATGAGCCTGTCGGGCGGGCAGCGGCAGCGGCTGTCGCTGGCCCGAGCCCTGGTGGCGGCGCCGACGATCCTGGTGCTCGATGACACGCTGTCGGCCCTGGATGTGCACACCGAGGCCGCTGTGACCGACGCGCTGCGCCGGGTACTGGGTTCTGGCGGCGCCGCGGGCCGCACGCCGATCACCGGGCTGGTGGTGGCCAACCGGGCGTCCACCGTGGCACTGGCCGATCGGGTGGCGCTGGTCGAGGACGGGACCATCACCGCGGTCGGTACCCACGCCGAGCTGCTGGCCGAGGTGCCGCGGTACCGCTACCTGCTGGCGGCGGACGACGAGCTCGACGACGGCGCCGAACACCTCGTCGACTGGGTGCGAGGGTGACGGTCGAGCCGGGCCGGGTCGCGGCGCGGGCCCTGCTCTGGTCACTGTTGCGCCCGTATCGGCTTGCGGCGCTGCTGATGGCGGTGGCCGTTGTGGTGGAAAACGCTGCCCGGCTTGCGGTTCCGATCCTGGCGCAGCGCGGAATCGACCGCGGAATCCCGCCGATCGCCGAGGACGGCTCGATCCGGCAGCTGAGTGTGATCGTGACCGCACTCGCGGTGGTGGTCTTCACGCAAGCCATCAGCCGGATGCTCTTCCTGCAGTGGTCGGGCAAGATCGGGCAGCGGATGCTGTTGGAGCTGCGGCGGCGGGTGTTCCGCCAGTTTCAGCGCCTGGATGTCGGATTCCACGAGCGTTACACCTCGGGCCGAGTGGTCAGCAGGTTGACCAACGACGTCGACGCCATCCAGGAGATGCTGCTCACCGGATTCGACGGCCTGGTCGGTGCAGCGCTCACGATGGCAGGTACGGCGGTGCTGCTCATCGTGCTGGACTGGCGGTTGGGTCTGATGTGCCTGATCGCCTTTCCGGTGCTGGTGGCGTTGCTCAGATGGTTCCGGGGCGAATCGTCGAAGAACTACGCCGCGGTGCGCGAGCATGCCGCGCGGGTGATCGTGCAGTTCACCGAGACCATGACCGGGATCAAGGCGGTACAGGCCTATCGCCGAGAGGCCCGCAATCAGCAGATCTTCACGGGAGTCGCCGACCAATACCGCTTGGTGAACGAGAAGGCATTCAGACTGGTCGCGGTCTTCAGCCCCGGGGTCAAGCTGGTCGGCAACCTCACCACCGGTGTGGTGCTGCTCTACGGGGGCTGGCGAGTTCTACACGGGCACATGACGATCGGGACCTTCACCGCGTTCCTGCTCTATCTGCGGATGTTCTTTGAACCGATGCAGAGCATCTCGGAGTTCCTCAACACCTTTCAGTCGGCCACCTCCGCGCTGGAGAAGCTGGCCGGGGTACTCGCCGAAACGCCCGCCGTCACCGACCCGGCGGGGCGGCAGACCGTTCCCGCTGCGGTGCGCGGTGAGATCGCTTTGCGTGATGTGCATTTCGGCTACCGGGGCGGCCAGTCGGTGTTGGACGGGTTATCGCTGAACATCCCGGCCGGCCAGACCCTGGCACTGGTCGGCAGCACCGGCGCCGGCAAGTCCACCATCGCCAAGCTGATTGCCCGGTTCTACGACCCGCTATCGGGAGCGGTGACGCTGGACGGCGTCGACCTGCGTGCGTTCAACCAGGCGACGCTGCGGCGCCACGTGGTGATGGTCACCCAGGAAAACTTCCTGTTCACCGGCAGCGTCGCCGACAACATCCGCTTCGGGCGTCCCGGTGCGACCGACGCCGAGGTGGCCGCCGCGGCGAGAAGCGTGGGCGCCGACGCATTCATCGCCGCCCTGCCCGACGGTTACGACACCGATGTCGCCCAACGGGGTGGGCGGCTCTCGGCCGGCCAGCGTCAACTGGTCGCGTTCGCGCGCGCTTTCCTCGCGGACCCGGCGGTACTGATCCTCGACGAGGCAACATCCTCGCTGGACATCCCCGGCGAGCGGATGGTGCAGAAGGCGCTGCGCAGCGTGCTGGCCGGGCGGACCGCGCTGGTGATCGCCCACCGGCTCTCCACCGTCGAGATCGCCGACCGGGTTCTGGTCATCGAGGGCGGGCGCATCGTCGAGGACGGGCCGCCGGCCGAGCTGATCCGCGCCGAGGGCCACTACGCCGCGCTGCACGACGCGTGGCTGCGCTCGTTGGCCTGAACGGCGGGCGCGAGCGCTCGGCGGCGGGGTTAAATCCAAGTGAATTTAAATGCACCGACCTGCGAACATCGGGCCGTCGGGCGCAAAGATCCCGCAAACGCCAGCGTTTCCAAGCTAAATGCCCACTTAGGCTTTCCGACGTGATCGTCACATCGAACGTTAAGGCCGCCAAGAGGGCTGCAGCTGCCAAGGCAGCTGCGTGATCGGTTCACCCACCGCACAGGGATTGGCGCTGGCGTCGGCCACCAGCTTCGGGATCAGCGACTTCGTGGGCGGGGTCGCGTCGCGGCGAGTCGCCGCGCTTCGCGTGGTCTTGGTGTCCACCCCGGTCTCCATGGTGATGCTCGGAATGCTCGCCCTGATCGGCGGCGGCCACATCACGACGAGCACCGTCGTCTTGGGCATGCTCGGTGGACTCAGCCAGGCCCTGGGTATCTGGTGGTTCTACGCCGCCATGGCCACCGGCCCGATCTCGGTGGTATCGCCCCTGGCCGCGGTCGTGGATGCCAGCGTGCCGGTGTGCGTCGGGCGGATGTTGGGGGAGCGGCCCGGGATGCTCGCCAGCGCGGGTATCGCGGTGGCATTGGGTGCGGTGGTGTTGATCAGCTGGCACGCCGGCGACGACGGCGTCCATCGGCCGGGGCTCAGTCACCGCGTGCTCTGGTTGACGGTCGCCTCGGGGGTGGCCCTGGGGCTGAACTTCGTCTTCCTGGACCGCACCCCATCGGATTCGGGGCTGTGGCCCCTGTTGTTTGCGCGTGCCGCCGCCACGGTTCTGGTGATCGCCGTCGCGGCGATGAGCCGCAATCTCAGCGTGCCGACGGGAACACCATTGCGGTTGGCGTTCCTGATCGCACTGCTCGACACCGCCGCCAATGTCACCATGCTGTTCGCGTTGAAGCTCGCGCTGCTGTCGCTGGCCAGCGTGCTGATCTCGCTGTACCCGGCCGCCACGGTGATCTTGGCGGTCGTCCTGCTCGGGGAGCGGGTGCGGCTGCGGCAGGTGCTGGGGATGGTGCTGGCAGGAGTGGCCGTAGCGATGATTACCGGCTAGTTCGGCCTGGTTCGGCCCGTCGCCGACACTAACCGCCGAAACCGACGTTTTGCAGGCCGCTACTCGCACTTTCACTGCGAAACGTCGGTTTCGTTGAGATTCGGCAACCCGATCCGGCGGTAGCGCTCCAACCGGGCCGCCATCCGCTGCTCGGCGGGCACCCTGCCAAGGGCTGACAGTTCGGCGGCGATGGCCCGCGACATGCGCTTGGCGAAGTCGATCGGCTCCTCGGCGGCATCCGGGTGCTCGCCCGCGATCACATCCACGATCCCGTGCGCCCGCAGATCCGCCGAACGGATGCCCTGCGCGGCGGAGAGTTCCGCGGCGTGGTCGGTGTCGCGGAACACGATGGCACTGGCGCCCTCCGGCGGCAGCGGCGCCAACCAGCTGTGCAACGCCGCCAGCACCCGGTCCGCCGGCACCATCGCCAGTGCCGGCCCGCCACTGCCCTGACCCAGCAGCACCGACACCGTCGGCACCTCGAGGGTGACCAGCTCGGCCAGGCAGGCCGCGATCTGGGCGGCCAATCCGCCCTGCTCGGCCTCCACCGACAGTGCCGGGCCCGGGGTGTCGATCACCAACACCAGCGGCAGCCGCAGGCCCGCGGCCAGCGCCATGCCGCGGCGGGCATCGCGCAGCGCCACCGGATCGGTCAGCCGATCTGCGCCCCGCAGCTGCCCCAACACCACGGCGGGCTGGCCGCCGAAGCGCGCCAACGCCAGCAGGATCGTGGCGCCGCGTTCGGTGCTGCCGGTGCCCGAGAGGAAGACGCGTTCGGTGGCGCCGTGCCGCAGCAGAAACCCGACGCCCGGCCGATCCGGACGCCGCGACGCACAGACGGAGTCCCACGCCGCGATGTCGGGAATCGGCTCTGGGGCCGGTTTCGCGGGAGCCGGACCGGGATCGTCGAGCATCACCTTCAACGCCCGCGAGCAGGTGCGTCGCAGCCACTTCAGCGGGATGACGCCGTCGATCACGCCGTAGGCCTGCAGGTTCTCGGCGGTCTGGACGCCCGGCGGGAACGGGGCACCGTAGAGCTGTTCGTAGACCCGCGGGCCCAGAAAACCCACCAATGCCCCCGGCTCGGCCAACGTGACGTGCCCCAGGGAACCCCACGACGCGAACACCCCGCCGGTGGTGGGGTGGCGCAGGTAGACGAGGTAGGGCAGGTGAGCGCGCTTGTGCAGCTCGACTGCGGCGGCGATCTTCACCATCTGCAGGAATGCGACGGTGCCCTCCTGCATCCTGGTGCCGCCCGAACTCGGCGACGCCAGCAATGGCAGGCGTTCGGCGGTGGCCCGCTGGACTGCTGCGGTGATCCGCTCGGCGGCCGCGACCCCGATGGAGCCGGCCAGGAAGTCGAAGTCGCTGGCAATCACCGCTACCCGGCGGCCGTTGATCCGGCCCTCGCCGGTCAGGACCGCCTCGTCGCGGCCGCTGGCAGCCCGGGCCGCCGCCAGCTCGGCTGCGTAAGCGGCACTGGTCGGCACGGCCACCGGCGCGGCGTCCCAACTGAGGAACGAGCCGCGATCGAGCACCGCATCGCGCACTTCATCGGCCCCGGTCCGGCTCACAGATCGAGGCTAATAGGCTGGGACCTCATGATCGGTGTTACCCGCGATGAAGCCGTCACGACTATCGAGTTGCAGCGCCCCGAGCGTCGCAACGCCTTGAACTCCCAGCTCGTCACCGAGTTGCGGGAGGCGGTCTTGGACGCCGCCACCCACGACGTCCGGGCCATCGTGCTGACCGGGCAGGGCACGGTGTTCTGCGCCGGCGCGGACCTGTCCGGGGACGCGTTCGCCGCCGACTACCCCGACAAGCTGGTCGCGCTGCACCAGAGCATCGCCGACGTCCCGGTGCCGGTGATCGGCGCCATCAACGGCGCGGCGATCGGCGCAGGCCTGCAGTTGGCCATGGTCTGTGATCTGCGGGTAGCGGCCCCCGAAGCGTTCTTCCAGTTCCCGGTCGCCAAGTACGGTCTGGCGCTGGACAACTGGAGCATCCGGCGGCTGACCTCACTGGTCGGCTACGGGCGGGCCCGGGCGATGATGCTGACCGCGGAGAAGTTGCCCGCCGACGCGGCACTGCTGACGGGGATGGCCAACCGGATCGGCACCCTTGCCGACGCGCAGGCCTGGGCGCACGAGATCGCCGGACTGGCGCCGCTGGCGCTGCAGCACGCCAAGCGGGTGCTCAACGACGACGGCGCCTACGAGGAGCAGCAGCCGGTGCACAAGGAGCTGTTCGACAAGGCCTGGGGTAGCCAGGACGTCATCGAGGCTCAGGTGGCGCGGGTGGAGAAGCGGCCGCCGAAGTTCCAGGGCGCCTAACGAGCGGACCGGCGCGGTGACCGCAAACGCGGCGGAGCCCGCGGGTCGCCACCATAGACTCGTCGTCATGCTGCGTGGGGCACTTCGACTGGCGGGAACTACAGCGTCGCTGGCCGCTGGTGGCTGGACGCTTCGTGCGCTGCGCGGCACGCCCGCCGCGTTGGGCGCGGCACCCACCGCGATCAATGCGGTGGCCACCCGCTCCAGCAACTACCGAGACGGCATCTTCCACAACATCGAACGCGCCGCAATGGTCAACATGGACCGGGAACAGCAGCGGCTGATGGTGCGTGAGCTGTTCGCCGATCGCATCGGGCGACGGCCCTCCGCGCCGATCCCGCTGGAGGTGCCCGACTTCGGTGTCGCCGTCGAGCCGCTGGCGATCACCTGGCTGGGACACGCGACGGCACTGGTGGAGATCGACGGCTATCGCGTACTGACCGACCCGGTGTGGAGTGAACGCTGCTCGCCGTCGGATGCGGTCGGGCCGCGACGGCTGCACCCCCCGCCGGTGGGGTTCGGCGCGCTACCCGCGGTCGACGCGATCGTGGTCAGCCACGACCACTACGACCACCTCGACATCGACACCGTCATCGCGCTCGCCCGCAGCCAGTGGGCACCGTTCGTCGTCCCGTTGGGCGTCGGAGCGCACCTGCGTGCGTGGGGCATTCCCTCGGAGCGGGTGGTCGAACTCGACTGGGACGAGAACACCACACTGGGCGAGCTGACTGTGACCTGTACGCCGGCTCGGCACTTCTCCGGACGATTCCTGACCCGCAACCAGACCCTGTGGGCGTCGTGGGTGATCGCCGGTCCCGACCACCGGGTCTACTTCGGCGGAGACAGCGGCTACACCGGCAGCTTCAGCACGATCGGCGCCCAGCACGGCCCGTTCGATGCCACGCTGTTGCCGATCGGGGCCTACAACACCGCCTGGCCCGACGTCCACATGAACCCGGAGGAAGCGGTTCAGGCGCACCTCGACTTGAATGCTTCGCCGTCGGGCCTGCTGGTGCCGATTCACTGGGGCACCTTCCGGTTGGCGCCGCACCGCTGGGCCGAGCCGGTCGAACGGCTGCTGGTCGCCGCCGACGCCGCGGGGATATCGACGGCAGTGCCCAGGCCCGGTGGCCGGGTGCAGCCCGGCGCCGCCGCGCCCACGGCGTGGTGGAGGCTCTAGCGCCATGACCAGGTGGGCGGCTACGGCCGGGGCCACTGTGCTGGCCGTTGCTTTAAGCGCGTGCACTCCGGCGGCGACTCCGGCGGCGCAGCACGACACCCCGCCCAACGAGGTGTCCGGCGTGGACATTCCCGCGGGTCGCGTCGACGCCGCAGTTGCCAAACTCGACGGCCTGGCGCAGGACCTGATGACCAGCACCGGAATACCCGGGCTGGCGGTCGCGGTCGTGCACGGTGGGAAGACCGTGTACGCCAAAGGCTTTGGTCTGCGCGACGCGCGCAACGGTGACGGGCCGGACAATGCGGTCAACGCCGACACGGTGTTCCAGCTGGCTTCGATGTCCAAACCCGTCGGCGCCACCGTGGTGGCACAGCAGATCAGCGCGGGGACTATCGGCTGGGACACGCCGGTGGTGACACAGCTGCCCTGGTTCGCCCTGTCGGACCCCTACGTCACCGACCACATCACCATCGCCGACCTGTACGCCCATCGGTCCGGGCTGCCCGATCATGCCGGCGACCGGCTCGAAGACCTCGGCTACGACCGCCGGGAAGTGCTGCAGCGGCTCAGATATCTGCCGCTGGCCCCGTTCCGCAACAACTACGACTACACCAACTTCGGACTGACCGCCGCCGCCGAGGCGGTGGCCGCCGGCGCCGGCGTGCCCTGGGAGCAGCTGTCGGCCGACGTGCTGTACCGACCGCTGGGGATGACGTCGACCAGCTCCCGCTACGCGGACTTTCTGGCCCGACCCAACCGCGCACTCACTCACGTCAAGACCGACGACAGTTATCAGCCGCGATACCAACGCAATCCGGACGCCCAGTCACCGGCCGGCGGAGTCAGTTCCTCGGTGAACGACATGGCCCGCTGGCTGACCATGGTGCTGGCCAACGGCAGCTACGACGGCACCCAGATCATCGCGCCCGAAGCGTTGCTCCCCGCGATCACGCCGCAGGTGATCAGCGCCCCCGCCGGGGTCGGCACCGCCCGGCCAGGGTTCTACGGCGAGGGATTCAACGTGTCGATCACCTCATCGGGGCGCACCCAGTACGGCCACTCGGGCGCTTTCCTGCTGGGCGCCGCGACCGCGTTTTCGGCACTGCCATCGCAGGACGTCGGAATCGTCGTGCTGACCAACGCCACCCCGATCGGGGTCCCGGAGACCTTGATCGCCCAATTCCTCGACCTGGTCCAGTACGGCGAGATCCGCGAGAACTGGCCGACGTTGTACCGACAGGCGCTGGCGCCGATGTCGCAACCCGAAGGCGCGCTGGTGGGTGCCCCACCACCGGCCCATCCGGCTCCCTCCCGGCCACTGTCGCAGTACGTCGGGGAGTACGCCAACCGCTATTGGGGACCGGCCACGGTCACCGAGGACCACGGTGCGCTCGAGGTGACGCTCGGGCCGCAACACCAACGATTCCGGTTGAGCCACTACGACGGTGACACCTTCACCTTCGTCCTGCAGGGCGAGAACGCTGCGGACGGAACGATATCCAAGGCCACCTTCAGCAAGGACGCGGTGGAGCTGGAGTACTTCGATCACGACGAGCTGGGAAGGTTCACCCGTTGACGACAGCGCGAACCGCAGGTCTCACCGACGCGCAAGTCGCCCAGCGGCTCGCGCAGGGCCAGACCAACGACATCCCCGCCCGCGCCGCGCGCAGCGTTCTCGAGATCATCCGAGCCAACGTCTTCACCCGGATCAACGCGATCCTGGGTGTGCTGTTGGCCATTGTGCTCACCACCGGCTCACTGATCAACGGGCTGTTCGGTTTGCTCATCGTCTTCAACAGCGTCATCGGAATGGTGCAGGAGATCCGGGCCAAACAGACGCTGGACAAGCTGGCCATCGTCGGCCAAGCGAAACCGTTGGTGCGCAGGCAGTCCGGGACGCTGCAGCTCCCGCCGGGACAGGTGGTGCTCGACGACGTCATCGAGCTGGGCCCCGGCGACCAGATCGTCGTCGACGGCGAGGTCCTGGAGTCATCCGACCTGGAGGTCGACGAGTCGCTGCTCACCGGTGAAGCCGACCCGATCGGCAAAGACCTGGGCGACCAGGTGATGTCGGGCAGTTTCGTGGTCTCCGGCAGCGGCGCCTACCGGGCCACCCGAGTGGGTCGCGAGGCGTACGCCGCCAAACTGGCCGAGGAGGCCAGCAAGTTCACCCTGGTGAGATCCGAACTGCGCAGCGGCATCAACCAGATCCTGAAATTCATCACCTACCTATTGATCCCGGCCGGGCTGCTGATCATCTACACGCAGTTGTTCACCACCGACGTGGGCTGGCGGGCATCGGTGCTGGCGATGGTGGGTGCCCTGGTACCGATGGTTCCCGAGGGTCTGGTGCTGATGACGTCGCTGGCGTTCGCGGTCGGTGTCGTGCGGCTGGGGCAACGGCAGTGCCTGGTGCAGGAACTGCCCGCGATCGAAGGGCTGGCCCGCGTCGACGTGGTCTGCGCAGACAAGACCGGCACCCTCACCGAGAACGGAATGCGGGTGTCGGAGGTCGCCGAACTCGATGGCGCCGAAGGCCTTCCGGTACACCAAGCGCTGGCCGCGCTGGCCGCCGAAGACGCCCGCCCCAACGCCAGTATCCAGGCCATCGCCGAGGCGTTCCCGACATCGCCGGACTGGACGTCGAGCGCCTGCGCGCCGTTCAAGTCGGCCACCAAATGGAGCGGTGTCTCCTTTTCCGAGCACGGCAACTGGGTGATCGGGGCGCCCGATGTCCTGCTCGAACCGTCCTCGTCGGCCGCCGAGCAGGCCGAACGGATCGGCGCGCGCGGCCTGCGTGTCTTGCTGCTGGGGGTCTGCGACCAACCCGTCGACCATCCTGAAGCGCCGGGACAGGTGACTCCGGCGGCGCTGGTGGTGCTCGAGCAGAAGGTGCGACCGGACGCCCGCGAGACGTTGGATTATTTTGCCGCGCAGGACGTGTCGGTGAAGGTCATCTCCGGCGACAACGCAGTCTCGGTGGGCGCGGTGGCCGCCGAGCTGGGGTTGTCCGGAGACGCGATGGACGCCCGCAAACTGCCCACCGAACCGGACCGACTGGCCGGTGCGTTGGAGGAACACACCGTGTTCGGCCGGGTGCGCCCCGATCAGAAGCGGGCCATGGTGCACGCCTTGCAGGCGCGCGACCACACGGTGGCGATGACCGGCGACGGCGTCAACGATGTGCTGGCACTCAAGGACGCCGACATCGGTGTCGCGATGGGGGCGGGCAGTTCAGCGGCTCGCTCGGTGGCCCAGATCGTGTTGCTGGACAACAAATTCGCCACCCTGCCGTACGTGGTGGGGGAGGGGCGTCGGGTGATCGGCAACATCGAGCGGGTGGCGAACCTGTTCTTGACCAAGACGGTGTATTCCGTACTGCTCGCACTGCTGGTCGGGCTGGTTGGGCTGGCGTCGGCTCTGTTCGGCACCAAGCCGTTGCTATATCCGTTCCAGCCGATCCACGTCACGGTCGCGGCGTGGTTCACCATCGGCATCCCGGCGTTCGTCCTGTCGCTCGCGCCGAACAATGAGCGGGCGCACCCCGGCTTCGTACGACGGGTGATGAGCGGGGCGCTGCCGGCCGGCGTGGTAGTGGGCATCGCCACATTCGCGTCCTACCTGGTGGCCTACCGGGGCAGCGAAGCCACCGCGGTCCAGCAGATCCAAGCTTCCACCAGTGCGTTGATCACTTTGTTGACCACCGCGGGATGGGTCCTGGCCGTGGTGGCGCGGCCCTATCAATGGTGGCGGCTGCTGCTGGTGATCAGCTGCGGGTTGGCCTACGTGGCGATCTTCGCGATGCCGCTGACCCGAGAGAAGTTCCTGCTGGACCCCTCCAACGTGGCGCTGACGTTGGAGGCGCTCGGTATCGGCGTGCTCGGCGCGGCTGCCATCGAGGCGATGTGGTGGGCCCGGGGCGGCGTGCTCGGTGAGCGGCCGAAGTTGTGGCGGGAGTCGGCAACGACCACAATGACCCAGCGATAAACCGCGACACAAGGGGAAAGCACGACATGGCCAAGCTCTCCGGATCCATCGACGTCCCGCTGCCTCCCGAAGAGGCCTGGGCGCACGCCTCGGATCTGTCCCGCTACAAAGAGTGGCTGACCATCCACCGGGTATGGCGCAGTGTGCTGCCCGAGACCCTCGAAAAAGGCACCACGCTGGAGTCGATCGTCGAGGTCAAGGGCATGCTCAACAAGGTCAGGTGGACGATCGTGAACTACAAGCCGCCCACCGGCATGACCCTCAACGGCGACGGCAAGGGCGGGGTCAAGATCAAGCTGCTCGCCAAGGTCGCGCCGGAGGGCGACGGCTCCAAGGTCAGTTTCGACGTGCACCTGGGTGGTCCGGCCCTGTTCGGCCCGATCGGCATGCTGGTGGCCGCCGCGCTCAAGGGCGACATCAACGAGTCGCTGCGCAAGTTCGTCACGGTTTTCGCGCCGAGTTAATCGGTTGCACGCCGCGCCATCCCGCCGCTATGGTGGCGGACGTCCCTGCACAGGAGGTCATGGAATGACAGGCATCGTCGGTCTCACGCCGCTGTCCGCGCGCTGATCACCGCCGAGTTGCCGTAGTCCGGTCCCGGTTGTCAGCGCTTCCGCTGACCTTCCCGGAGACCCCATGTCCCTTCCTTTTTCTGACTCTCAGGCTGTCGTCACCCTGACCGATGTCGGCTTCACCTGGCCCGACGGCAGTGCCGCGCTGGCCGGCGTCACCGGCTCGTTCGGCATCGGCCGCACCGGCCTGGTGGGCGCCAACGGCGCCGGCAAATCCACCCTGCTACGGCTCATCGCCGGGCAACTGCGGCCGACAACCGGGCACATCACCACTGCGGGGCAGGTGGCCTACCTGCCGCAGCTGCTCACCCTCGATACCGACGCCTCGATCGCCGAGCTGCTCGGCGTCGCCGATCGACTCGCCGCCCTGCGGGCCATCGAAGGCGGTGATGCCGCCGAGGCCCATTTCGAGGTGGTCGGTGACGACTGGGACATCGAAGCCCGCGCCGATGCGGCACTGCGCGACATCGGGTTTTCCTCGGGCGACCTCGATCGCCGAGTCGCCGAACTTTCCGGCGGGGAGGTCATGCTGGTGGCGTTGACCGGGCTGCGGTTGGCGGCCGCACCGATCACCCTGCTCGATGAACCGACCAACAACCTGGACCGCGCCGCGCGCAGCGGGCTGGCGCGGCTGGTCGATACCTGGCCGGGTGCACTCATCGTGGCCAGCCATGACACCGCGCTGCTGGAGCAGATGGACTGCACCGCTGAGCTTTACGACGGGCGACTCACCACATTCGGCGGCCCCTACAGCGGCTGGCGGGCCCATCTGGAGGCCGAGCAGGCCGCCGCCCGGACGGCTGCCCGCACCGCGGAACAGGTGGTCAAGGTGGAGAAGCGCCAGCGCGTGGAAGCCGAGACCAAACTTGCCCGACGCAACCGGGCGGCCCAGGTCGCCCAACAGAACAAGCGCGCCGCGAAGATCGTGATGAACCAGAACGCTGCCAATGCCCAGGTTTCGGCGGGCAAGCTGCGCGGGCATCTTGACGGTCGGGTCCGTGACGCCCAAGCCGATCTGGACGCTGCATCCGCTCGGGTCCGTCGCGAGGAACACATTCGCGTGGACCTGCCCGATCCAGAGGTGCCCAAGAGCCGCCGGCTGGCCGAGCTGCCGGGAGCCGACGGACCGATCATCGTGCAGGGACCGGAACGCATCGCCCTGGACGGCCCGAACGGGGTGGGCAAAACGACGCTGCTGGAAGCGCTGCTGACGGGCGATGCGGGGCGACTGCTGACCGACCGGGTCGGATACCTGCCGCAACGCCTGGACCACCTGGACGACGCGGTGTCGGCGTTCGACGCGGTGTCGGCGGTCTCCGGCAGGCAGCCGCAGGCGGTACGGGCCCAACTGGCCCGGTTTCTGCTCACCGCCGACTGTGTGGCCCGGCCGATCGGCACCCTGTCCGGTGGTGAGCGCTTCCGCGTCGCGCTGGCCCAACTACTGCTCGCCGATCCACCGCCGCAGCTGTTGCTGCTCGACGAGCCGACCAACAACCTCGATCTGGACAGCGTCGGTCAGCTCGTCGACGCACTGGAGGGCTATCGGGGAGCCTTCATCGTGGTGAGTCACGACGACGACTTCCTGGCACGGCTCGGCCTGAGGCGAACGTTGACGATGCCGCGCAGCGGTGAGCTGGTCGATGCGAGCTAGTGTCACAACATGACTCGCTCGCGTCCCGGTTGGCTGATTGCGCTGTGCGCGGCCCTGCTGTCGGTCAGCGCATGGCTGCCGTGGCTGACCACGTCGGCCAGCGGCGGCGGGCATGCCAGTGCGATCGGCGGCAGCGCCGGTGCCATCGCGCTGCCGCCCCGATTTGGTGTCGGCCAGCTGATCGTGCTGCTCGCCTCCGTTCTGCTGGTGGCCGGCGCGATGGTGGCCCGGGAACTCTTCAGCCGGCTGGCCGCGGTCATCGCGGTGCTGGACTCTGCGCTCATCGCTGCCCTGGGCATCTGGTACTACCGGTTGAACGTCGCGGCGCCGATAACCGCCGGCTACGGCCTTTACATCGGCGCCGTCGCCGTAGTGGGTGCGCTGGCCTTTTCGGTGTGGGCGCTGGTCACCACAGTGCGGCGATGACCTCGCCGAAGGCCTCGGCGTGTTCGTGAGCCGGACACGTGCCGGGCCTGCCGGGGACTGTCGTAATGCTGTGTCATGGTGACGTCATGACGCAGTCGAGGTCGGTAACGACGGCCGAGGTTCTTGAACGGGCCCAAAGGTTTCCTCGGCTGCGCTACATGGGCTCGAAATACCAACTGCTGCCGCACCTGGAGCGGTTGTTTGCCGATCTTGGCGGCGAAACGGCCCTAGATGCGTTCTCCGGCTCTGGGGTGGTCTCGTACCTGTTAAAGGCACAAGGGTTCTCGGTGACGAGCAACGATTTTCTCGCGTTCCCCGGCATGATCACCCGCGCGACTGTTGCTAACTCGTCTGTGCGACTCACCGCTGCGGACATTGACCTGATCTGCGGACCGGCTGCCGATGACCGTGACTTCATCCAGACCAAGTTCGACGGGCTCTACTACACCCCGGAGGATCGTGCGTTCCTCGATTCGGCGTGGTCGCACATCGATCAGCTGACCGGATTCAAGCGAGACATCGCGATCTCCGCGCTGGTGCTCTCCGCTGCTCGACGCCAACCTCGCGGGGTGTTCACCTTCACCGACTCCACCAAATACGCTGACGGCCGCCGCGATCTCCGCATGACACTGCGGGAGCATTTTCGTCGTGCTGCCGCGGAGTACAACGCCGTCGTATTCAGGAACGGGAGCAAGAGCCGCACGGCGACCGGCGATATCTTCGACTTGGACGTCGAGACCCCGGACCTGGTGTATCTGGACCCGCCCTACGCGCCGCCGCGTGACGACGCCGACTACATGAAGCGGTATCACTTCCTCGAAGGGCTAAGCGTCTACTGGCGCGATGTCACGATCATGGAAGAGACAAAGACCAAGAAGATAGCCAAGCGATTCACCCCGTTTGCCTACAAGCGCACGATCGAGGACGCGCTGCTGCGGACCTTTGAGCGGTTCGAGGATGCGGGCGCGATCGTGCTGTCCTACTCCTCGAACGCGCTTCCCGATGCCAGCCGGATCGTCGACTTGCTCGGCAAGGTGAAGACTGACGTACGGAAAATCGCCGTCGACCACAAGTACAGCTTCGGAACGCACTCGGCGGCCACCCGCCGCGACGTGTCCGAGTACCTGTTTGTCGGAACCAATGCATGAGCGACGCCGTTCCGTTCCCTGACTATCTCGGTGCGCTCGGCCGTTTGAGCGCGCACATCGATCCGCTCGCCGCTACGCCCGAGACCGACGCTATCCGTCGCGCGGTCGTGTCGCTGGCTGCCCTGCCAACGATCGATCGCGCGTCGCTCACCGCGTGGGTGACCGCCAACCCCCACGACGTACCAGTGCTGGCACTCTTTACCGGCCTTGGCCAGGAGAAGCTCAAGAATGCGCTCAAACATGAGTTTGATACCTCGGGGTGGGTGCGGCTTGCCCGCACCCGAGCTTCGGAGCTGATCGACTGGCTCGACGATGCGTACTTTCTGGTGCCGCAGACGATTGCGCAACTACACGCGCAGTACGGGGCCGCGGATGTACTCATAGCGCGTGCAGGTACTCGGGCCGCGGCTGCAGCTGCCGGACAGCAGGGCCGTCACGTAGAAGACGAGATCGAAGCCGTCGTCAAGGGACTCGGCCTGCCTTATGAGACGCGCACGCGTTTCGTAGGGCGCAGCGGGCGTACCGCTCCGTGTGACCTGGTCATCCCTAACGGCAGTGCCGCAGAGATCGTGGTCGCAGCAAAGGGCTACGACTCGACGGGGAGCAAGCTCACCGACGCGGTGCGGGAAATCGAGGAGATGGCAGAGGTTCGCTCGCCACGGCAGTTTGTGATCGCAGTGATTGACGGGATCGGCTGGAAGAATCGCGTCTCGGACCTGCGGAAGATCCATCAGCTCTGGGACGATCGGGCGATCGACGGCATGTATACGTTGAGCACGCTCGACAAGTTCCGCAGCGATATCGAGGATGCTGCCCGGCTGCGAAAGTTCTTGTAACCAAATCACTCTCGTGCACGGTCAGTGGGCGCTGGTCACCGCAGCGCGGCGATGACCTCCGCGAAGGCCTCGGCGTGTTGCTGCTGAACGGTGAAGTAGCTGATCCCGTAGCGGTGGCGGCGTTCGCGCAGCGTGTCGGCCATCTCGTCAACCGATCCGGACAGCACCGCGGGTGAGGCCAGCAGTTCCTCATCCGACAGTGTCGGCGCGAACCGGCGGGTCAGCGACAGGTTGGGTGTCCCGGAGCCGTCGGTCGGCACTGCGGTGATGGCCAGGTTCAGTTCGAGGGCATCGAACCGGTTGCCGGCGGCCGCGCGGACGAAGTCGATTCGCTCGGCCAGCGAATCGTCGGCGCCGTCCACCCGCGACCCGGTCAATCCGATGATGTCGGCGTGGCGCGCTGCCGTGGTCAGTAGCCGGTCACCGCTGCCGGCGATCAGGATGGGCACGCGCGGCTGGTGTGTCGCTACGTATTTCGTCACGTGCTCGAGGTATTCGACGCGGCGACCGGCGCTGGGAAAGGGCAGCTCGGCGGCCTCGAACTCCGCGCGCACGTAGCCCGCACCCAGACCCACCTCCAGTCGCCCGCCCGAGAGTACGTCGGTGTCGGCGATGTCGCGGGTCAGCAGCGCCGGCTTGTAGAAGCCGGCGTTGAGCACGTAGGTGCCCACCCGGATCGTCGAGGTGGCCGCGGCAGCGGCGACCAGGACCGGGAAGGGTGCCGGGGCGCCAAGATGGTCGGGCACGTGCAGGACGTCGAAGCCGAAGCCCTCCAGCCGCCGCGCGGTCTCGGCGAGTTCGGTCGCCGACCGGATCGGGTTCAGGCCCACGCCGAAGCGAAACTGCTTTTCCACCAACTACCTCCTCAACCGGCTTTGCCGAGTGCGGGCCCCTGCGGTCAGCGTGCCGGCCGCGACGGCGCGGGCGCTGGGCTGGGTGCCGGAGACCGGGTCTCGCCGCTCGCCGACTCTTCTGGTTGCGCTGCAGGGAAGACCCACTTGCCCGACAAGATGTCCTTGTCGGGTTGGTAGAGCCGGACCATGTAGTTCCATCCCGGTGTGGTGGGCAGGCAATTGGCTGTGTTGTCGTCCGAGCAACCCCCGAATTGCACGGTCACCGATCCGTCTGCCGCTTTGTCCGCAGTGATGTTGTTGACCGAGTACGCCTGTTGCGGGTTCTCGGTGAAGTAACCGTTCTTGTTGTAGACGGTGACCGACCAGAACGCTTTCACCGGAACGTCTTTGACGGTCAGGCGGTACACCGTGTTGCCGTCGTTGCGGGCCGGGGTGACGGTGAGATACAGCGCCTCCTTCTCGGAGTTGCCGCCCCACGCCGCGGCCGCCCCGATCAGATGCCGTACCGGGTCCGTGTCGGCCTCGGTGCCGAACATGCCCCGGGTGTCGGGGATGGTCTGGGCCAGCTCCAACAACGCGTCGGTGACCTTCTTCTGGCTGACTGGGTCCCAGCGGGGCACGTCGAAGCTGCCGGTGTCGTCTTGTTGCGCGGTGATCGCGTCCTGCAGGCGGTGTGCTGCGGCCAGGTCGGCCGGATCGTTGGGATCGGCCAGGATACGAATGGCGACGGCCACATAGCGGGTTCCGACATGTTGCTGGTCCAGGGTGTGCTCGCCGCCGCCGTAGAACATGTCCGTGACGTATTCGTCCTGGTTGATCACCTGCGCCGACATGTATCGCTGACCGGGATCGGGCAGTGTCAGGGTGACCGGACTGGCCTGCAGGTCGAACACCGCAGCCGAGTACAAGGTGTCCCGGTTGGAGCGCACCACCAGTTGCCTGTCAACCGGGGTGACGTCGCGCATGTGGAAGAAACGGCCGAAGCCGTTCTCGTTGACGATGTTGGTGAATTCCTGGTCGGTGACGGCCCGCACGAAATTGTCCGGCGACACCAACACCATGCCGTTGGGGGTGCTGCGGGGGGCCAGGTTCGCCACCGGGTCGGTGCCGGTCTTCGTCACCGTCAGCCCGCATCCGCCCAGGACCAATGCCGTCGTCACCGCGCCGAACGCAGAAAGCCATCGCATGGACATGCAGCGCAACCTACCGGTCGATACCGGTTGATGTCGGCAACGGGTTTGGCGACACGATCGCCTCAAACTGCGCGACGACTATTGCACCTCTTCCAGTCCGGCCGTATGGTCCCAATAAAAATCAGCCGTGAGTAAAAAGAGAAAATGGTTAACGAGATCGGGAGAGTAGTGGCCGTGGACATGACCGGTAACACCGAAGCGCGACGCCCGTCGCGGGTTTCGTCCTGGCTCCGCTCCTCGGGTCGCGCACGGCGATTGGGGACCGCGGCAGTGGCGGTCGGCGGCGCGCTGTCGATGGTGCTGGGCACCCCGTTGGGTACGGCCGGTAGCGCCGCACCTGCGGTGACGTTGACCGCGGGGTATCAGCAGGCCCTCGACGCCTTGCTCGACGCCATGAAGCAGGCACAGGCCTACGACCTGTCACTTCCCTATGCCTCGCCCGGCGACGCGGACACGCTGATGACGATGCTGCGCAACACCAACTACCAGCTGATCACCACCGGATTGTCGCGGGTCACCGAGCTGTTCAACGGAGTGTTCTTCCAATCGCCCGAAGTGGTCGCGGGGAACGTCGCCGACTCGCGCCAATATTTCGACTACTTCACCCCCGACATCAACTACCACGTCACCGCGGGGCTGGCTCCCGGTGCGACCTACGTGCTCACCGGAACCCTCGGCGGGGCAACCGAGCACATGTCGATCAGCACCATGGCCGTCACCGGCGCCACGGCCCACACCATCGAGGACCTGGAACTCAACCACGGTCTGGTTGTCGACGACAAGGGCAACTTCACCATCTACATCGGGCCGGAAGCGCCAGCGGGTGCGGTCAACTTCTTGGACTCCACCGACGCCACCGTCGGCGGCGCCGCGTCCCTGCTGATCCGCGATATGACGGGCGACTGGGCCAAGGGTCCGGCCACCATCAGCCTGCAGTGCGTGGCCGACTGCCCGCCGTTCTTCTCCATCCCGGCCGGCGGATTCTTCCCCACCGAAGGTGGTGGAACCGACGTGCCGACCGAGCCGGCCAAGATCGGCTCCGTCGACGACGTGTTGAACATGCTGTTCAACGCCTTCGCCCAGATCGTCGTGCCCTTCAACCAGCGCAGCATCGAAGGTGGGGCATCGGTGGGTATGGAGGTGCCCCCCAACACGATGATGACGCTGGCACCGGAGACCAGCTACGGAGTCGGTCTGGAGTCTGCGGTCGTCACCGGCGGCAACTGGGATCTGGATTCCGGTGAGGCGCTGATCCTGAAGGTGCCGAACGTGGAGGCGGCCTACAGCGGCATCGAGCTGATGAACGTCTACGGCGGTGCGCTGCCCTACGTCATGGCCCAGACCACCCTCAACCACACCACCACCTTCCATTCCGACGACGGCTACACCTACTACGTCATCAGCGCGACGAATCCGGGCGTGGCCAACTGGCTCGACACTGGCGGACTCGCCACGGGTGAGATCTTCGCGCGCTTCGAGAACGTCGACGATCGGGACGCCGCGATCGGCCTGGGGGTGACGGCGCAGGTGGTGCCGGTCGGCGACATCGCCCAGTACCTGCCCAGCGACACCCCGACCGTCAGCCCGGAGGAGTTCGCCGCCGACATGCTCCGGCGGGTGATGTCGTATGACTACGGCATGGACGTGTCCCGGATCCACGCCCAGCCCGCCTGGGTGCTGCAGCATCTGGAGCTCAACGCGCTGTCGGCGCTGATGGGCCGCGATAACTTTGAGTTGGTGTTCGGCAGCCAGCCCTCCACTCCGATCGAGCTGCGGTTCACCGACGCGCTGAGCCCGGACTGGGATGCCGTCATGCGCAGCATCATGGACCACCCGATGGAGAGTCTGACCTCGGTGTGGAACGCCCTGCCGGTGCTGACCAGCGACATCACTCTGCCGATCACGTTGGCGCTGGCCCAGACCGCCATGTCGGTGCTGATGCCGCAGATGTTCATCACGGCCATCGACGACGCGCTGTTCAACCCGAACACCAGCATCTTGGCCGGGCTGCTCAACGCTCGCGACGACTTCGCGACGGTGATCCTGAGCGGCAACGACGACTGGCCGACCGAACTCAGTGCCCAGGCGGCCCAGCAGTGGGCCAACATGTCCGACCTGATCGCCAACACCCCGAGCTTCAGCCTGGCGGATCTGTTCGGCTGATCCCACACCGGTGTGCGAGTCTGTCGACTTGCTGTGGCTCTGAAATGTATTAGCTGGAGCTTCTTGACGGCCTAGCGATGCCTGAGGACTGTCAGAGCCATGGCTCTTCGGCGTCTGAGGATGGGGATGACGGGCGCGGCCAGCGCGTTTGTGGCGCTGGGGCTGGGGCAGTTGGCGTCTGCGCCCGACGCCCATGCCGACGACTTCGACATGCTCATCGACCAGGTTCTCAATGCGATGACGAGTTTCCTGGAGATGGGCTCGGTCAGCACGGTGTTGGGTCCGCAGGTGGACAGCGAACTCGTCAGCTGGCTGGGCAGCCTTGATCCGGTCGGCGCCGCCAGCGCCGACGCACAGGCGATGAGCCAGAACCTGTTGGTGAACCCCAGTTTTGAGACGGCCGATCCGTCCGGGTCGGGCTACAGCGGGGTGACCATCCCGGGCTGGACCGAGTCCGGCACCCCGACCGTGATCGCCTACGGCACCCCGGTCGGTTATCCGTCCCCGGTGTCGTTTCCGTTGCCGACGGTGTCGGGATTGTTCGGTTTTCCGCAGACCGCGCCACCGGGCGCCGGTGACAACTTCGCCGGCGGCGGACCGGTGGGCACGTCCACCGTCAGCCAAACGGTCGACCTCACCGGTGCGGCCGGAACGCCGTATGCGCTCAGTGCGGATCTCGGTGGCCAAACATGGAACCCGTCGTATGCCTCAGTGCAGGTCAGCTTCCTCGACGCCCACGGCAACGTGGTGGGCACTGGCTCGCTCAACCCCGTCACGGTATGGGATCGCTGGGGTTTCACCGGGTTTGAGCAACGTGAGATCACCGGGACTGTCCCTGAAGGCGCCGTCTCCGCCAAGGTGACCACGACCTTCACCGACGAAAACCAGTACCTCGGCAACTACAACGGCGCCTACGCCGACAACGAGTCGTTCACCGTCGGCGACCCCAGCCTTACCGCCGCGCCGCTGGTGGCGCCGGCATCCGACGTCGGCCAACTGGACCACGTGTTCGTCATCTACATGGAGAACAAGGGTGCCGCCGACATCGTCGGCAGTCCCAACGCGCCGTACATGAACAGCCTGATCAACACCTACGGATATGACGACAACTACTACGCGCTGGGCCACCCCAGCGACCCCAACTACTTCCGGATCCTGGGGGGATCGGATTTCGGCATCGACTACAACTCCGCCTTGAACTCCATTGACGCACCGAACCTCATGCAGGAAATGGATCTGGCGGGCATCTCGTGGGCCGGCTACGCGCAGAGCATGCCGAGCGCCGGTGACCTCGTGTCATCCGGTGACTACTCCGCCGACGAACTGCCATTCGCCCAATTCGGTTACGTCTACGGCAACACCCCTGACTACTTGCAGGACCACCTGCTTCCGCTGACGCAGCTGTCCACCGACCTCGCTGACCCGAGCAAGTTCCCCGGATTCACCTGGATCGCCGCCAACGAGGACAACAACGGGGAAGGCCCGGTCGACACGCTCAGTGGCGTTCTCCAGTTCATCGCCACTCAGCTTGGTGACCATCAGTACAACGTCGCGGCCGCCGACCAGTTCGTCCAGCAGGAGGTCTCCACCATCGAGAGCTCGAAGACGTGGACCGACCCGAACGAGAAGGACGCGATCATCATCGTCACGGACGAGGACAACAACAACCTCTCACTGGGCTTCGGTAACCAGGGCAACAACGTTCCCATGATCGTCATCCCGAGCGGGGGCGCCGTGACGTACGGCGGGATGCAATCCGGCAACTTCACCACCGACGCCTATTACAACGAGTACAGCCTGATGGCCACCGTCGAACAGGCCTTGGGGCTGGCCCCGCTCACCGACAACGACACCTACGCCACACCCATGAACGCGTTCTGGAAGTAGCCGGAATTCACCCGAAGCCATACACGACTTTGGTGCCCCTGTTTAGTGTCGGTTGATGGTTGACGGATCTGTGTCGGTTGATCGTTGACACTCTTGTGTTGTGGTTTAGGCCTGTGCGCTGGTGCGCAAGGCCCGTTTGTTTCGTACCTTGCCGGTGCTGGTGCGGGCGGCGGTTTTGACGAGTTGGTCTCCGATCCAGAACCGCAGCAGCTGTCCGTCGACATGGACATCGCAGCGGGCTCCGGCGTAGTGCCGACCCACGCTGACCTGCTGCCAGGACACGCACACCACCCCGTTGGTGGTCACCGTCCGCGACACCCAGTCATCCCCGGTGCGGTCGTTGCTGGAGACCGTCGCCGTCGCGCTGGGACGGACACCACGCGCGCCGGTGATGAAGCGTTCGGCCGGGGTGGCCATCTTCAACGACTGATGCGGACGAACAGTGTTGTATTGGGCCACCCATGCATCCAACGCCCGCTGGGCCGCCTTCAACGTGGGGAAAGGCGCTGCATTGCTGAGGAACTCAGCTCGCAAACTGCGGTGAAACCGCTCTATCTTGCCGGTGGTAGTCGGCGATCGCGGCTGCGTCAGCAAGTGCTCGATGCCGCGTTCGCGGCAGATCGCGTCGAAGAGCACCTCCACCGGCGGATGGTTAAACCGCCCGGTGAAGACCTTGCCGTTGTCGGTCAAGATCTGCTCGGGAGCCCCGTAGGTCGCCAACGCATCACGCAGTGCCTCGCAGACCGCACCGGTGCGCTCGCGGACCATCAACCGGGCACAGACACACATCCGTGAGTGATCGTCGATCCCGGTCAGCGCTTTGGCGCTGGTGCCATCGGCCAGCGGGAAGCCACCCACGACATCCATCTGCCACAGCTCCATCGGCGCCCCGCGTTCCCAGCGTTTCCACTTACGCGAACGCCGATCCCGCAACGTCGGGTCGATCAACCCGGCCCGCAGCAACGCCCGATACACCGCCGACGCCGAGGGCAGCGGAGACACGTCACGTTTGGCCAGTTCGAACACCAGCCGCCGCGGCCCCCAATACGGGCGCGAGCGCCGCAACTCCAGCACCACCGCCTCCACCGACGCCGGCATCTGATGCGGACACGACACCGGCCGATGCGACCGGTCCGCCAACCCCTCTAACCCCTCGGCCTCATAGCGGGCCAACCACGCATGCAACGTCTGCCGTGACACCCCGACCTTGCTGGCCACCTGACACACCGACAAACCATCACTGATCACCGCCAACACGGCCTGATACCGCTGCTCGACCACGCTCAACTCCCTCATCTAGGGAGTGTCAAGGATCAACCGAAGCCGCTGTCAAGCATCACCCGAAACACCGTCAAGCAACACCCGACACCGAAACGTCAAGCATCACCCGAAGCCATACACGACTTTGGTGCCCCCGGCAGGATTCGAACCTGCGACACCGGCTTTAGGAGAGCCGTGCTCTATCCCCTGAGCTACGGGGGCGGGGCCTAGCCATGTAGGCGCTGGAACCCATAGGGACAGCTCATGGTAGTCGGCGAGCGGGCGTTTGTAGGTATTGGGCTCGCGACTTTCGTGCCTCCGGAGGTCACTCGGTGGCCGTGGTTTTGCTCCGCTGGTAGTGCCGGCGCGCTTTCATGCGGTTGCCGCAGATGGCCATCGAGCACCACCGGGCAGTGTTGGGCTTGCTGCGATCGATCAGGAACAGCTGGCATTCGGAGTTGGCGCAGGGGCGCAGCCGGCCGGGACTGGAGATCCGTAGGCCGTCCCACGCGAGTATTACGCGCGCGACGGCTTCGGAGTTCTCGCGCGCGGACAAGGTCCAGGCGATGCCGTCGTCAGACATGACGGGCGATAGCGCAACGCCGTGGAGGAATGGCTGCAAGGTCTGCGGTGCCAGCTCGCCACGCACCACCGCCTGCAACGCGTCCCGGACCTCACGGAGTTCCTGAAGCTGCCCCCCGGTGAGCGCGATGCCGTGCGCGGTCAGCCAGGCCTGCGCGCTGGACTGATCGTCGAACTCATCGTGTGGCACGCCATCGATGACCGGAGTGCTGTTGAGCAGGTCCAGGAGCAGGGCCTCATCGACGGGCCCAGCCGCAACAATTTCCACATAACCTCCAAAAAGCTATTGACAGGTTACACCATGAGTGCTTGACTCCTAACTATCAAAATCTATTTAAGGGGTTAGCAATGGTTTCTTCCACCGAGCACCGGTACGCCACGGTCGGCGGGCGACGCTTGTTCTACCGAGAGGCGGGAAGCGCCGGCGCGCCCGCGATCGTTCTGCTGCACGGCTTTCCGACGAGTTCGTACATGTTCCGGGATCTGATCGGCCGCCTGGCGGACGACTACCACGTGATCGCCCCGGACTACCTGGGCTTCGGCTATTCGGACATGCCGTTGATCACCGAATTCGACTACACCTTCGACAACCTCGCGGAACTCACCCAGGGGCTGTTGGATCACCTCGGGCTGGTGCGCTACGCGATCTACGTCCAGGACTACGGAGCGCCGATCGGCTGGCGGCTGGCGCTGAGCCGGCCAGAATCCATCAGCGCGATCATCACGCAGAACGGCAACGGCTACGACGAGGGCTTCGTCGAGGACTTCTGGAGGACCGTCTGGGCCTACCAGCATGAGCAGACCGCGGCGACCGAGGCGGCCATCCGCACAGCGCTGGATGTCGAGTCGATCAAATGGCAGTACCTGACCGGCGCACCGGATGAGTCCTTGGTCAGCCCGGACACCTGGACCTTGGATGCGGCGCTACTGGCCCGCCCGGGCAATGACGAGATCCAGCTCAAACTGTTCCGCGACTACGCCACCAACCCGCCGATGTATCCGGCATTGCACGACTACCTGCGCACCAGCGGAGTTCCAGTGCTGGCCGTTTGGGGACGAGACGACCCGATCTTCGGCCTGGAGGGGGCTCGGGCGTTCGCCAGGGACGCGCGCAACCCCGAAATTCATCTACTCGACGGCGGCCACTTCTTACTGGAGACCGCCGCCGACGAAGTCGCCGAGTTGATCAAGGACTTCTTGAGTCGGGCCGGTCAGTGACAAGAAGAACTCGAGAAACCCACCACACCAGCAATATTCACCAGGAGATGACATGACTACAACCAAGACGCCGGCTCTCCCCACTGCGCCCGCGGCGGTGCGAGAAGCCGCAGGCGGCCCGACCATGCGGGCCATCATTCTCGACGGGTTCGGCGACCTCGACGTCTTGACCTACACCGACATCCCCAAGCCGCTGCCGAAACAGGGTGAGGTCGTGATCAGGGTCAAGGGATTCGGCATCAATCACGCCGAAATGCACATGCGTCGCGGCGAGTGGGCCGAGGCCGCCGAAGTCAGTGGTATCGAATGCGTCGGCATCGTCGACGCCTGCCCGGGAGGTGAATTCCCGATCGGTGCCAAAGTCGCGGCGTTGATGGGCGGGCTCGGTCGCACCATCAACGGCAGCTACGCCCAATTCACTCGGGTGCGCGCCGAGAACGTCGCGCTGATAGAGGCGGAGCTGCCGTGGGATCAGCTGGCCGCGCTGCCGGAAACCTACGCCACCGCATGGACCTGTCTGTTCCGCAACCTCGACCTGACTGCCGGACAGACCGTCGTGATCCGCGGGGCGACATCGTCTTTCGGTCAGGCGGCGGTAAAGCTGGCCGTGGAGGCCGGTGCTCGGGTGATCGCCACCACCCGCAGACGGGACCGGTTTGGCCTGCTAGCCGCCCTCGGCGTCAAACGTGCCGAACTCGAGATCCCCGATCTGAGTGCACACATCGCGAAGGCCAAGCACATCGACGCCGTCCTCGACCTGGTCGGCAACAGCACGATCCTGGACTCCCTGAACATGCTGCGCCGGGGCGGTACGGCGTGCTTGGCCGGCTGGCTCGGAGGACTGGATCCGATCGCTGACTTCAACCCATTGCTGCAGATGGCCAGCGGAGTCAACCTCAGCTTCTTCGGAAGCTTCGTGTTCGGCACGCCCGGCTTTGCGTTAGCGGATGTACCGCTACAGGACATCGCCGACAAGGTGCGCCATGGTCGCCTGCAAGCCGCACCCTCCCACGTCTTCGCTTTTGATGAGATCCGCGAAGCGCATCGCGTCATGGAAGTCGGGGAAGCCGGAGGCAAAATGGTGGTATTGGTCGACTGACATCCAGGCAAGTAGAAGGATGCACCCATGAAGATCGCGGTTGCCGGCGGTACCGGCAAGACCGGACGCAAGGTGGTCGAGCATCTCCACAGCCAGGGCCACCACCCGGTGATTCTCGCCCGCGCCCGCGGGGTCGACCTCCTGGAAAACACCGGAATCGACGCCGCGCTCGACGGTGTCGAAGCCATCATCGATGTCGTCGACTTCGCGACCATGAACGCCAAGAAGGCACAGGCCTGTTTCGGCGCAGCCACCACCAATCTGCTGGCCGCCGCGCAGCGCAACGGAGTTCGCCACCACGTCGCCCTCTCGATCATCGGCATCGACCGAGCAACCAGCGGCTACTACCAAGGCAAGCTGCGGCAAGAGGAAGTGGTGAAGGCCGGCGCCGTCCCGTGGACGATCCTGCGGGCCGCCCAGTTTCACGAGTTCGCCGACCAAGTCCTGGCGCAGGTGCCCGGGCCGATCGCCCTGGTGCCGAAAATGCAGTCGCAGCCCATCGCGGTCAGCGAAGTCGCCGCGCACCTGTGCGGCCTCGTCACCGGCGAACCCCAGCAGATGGCGCCCGAACTCGCCGGCCCCCGTGTGGAATCGGTCGTCGACATGGTTCGGCAGCTGATCCGACGGCGCGGGCAGCACCGGCCGGTCATTGGACTGCGGATCCCGGGGGCGGCCGGAAAGGGCATGGCCAACGGCGCGCTGCTGCCGACCCAGCCCGGACCCCGCGGCCACCAGACCTATGCCGAGTGGCTGGCCGCGCTCACACCGGACAACAGGTAAGGAAAGCGGATGTCACAAACGCGCCCGCCGCGCCGTCTACCGAGCATGAACCTCATCGTGCATCGCATATGCCTGCTCCTGCTGACGATCGTGGGCCTCAGCCTCGGAGTGTGGGCATACTTCGCCCCGCTGAACTGGTACAGCACATTCCCCGGCATGGGCATGCACTGGTTGCCGGTGCTCGGCCCGTACAACGAGCATTTCGTGAAAGACGTCGGCTCCCTGTTCTCCGGGCTCGCGGTACTCAGCGCCCTGGCGCTGTACTACCTGCGCAACCGGCCCGTCGTCGTTATCACGGGGGTCAGCTGGTCGATCTTCAATGTGCTGCACCTGATCTACCACGTCGGCATGCTGCACATGTACGGCCCGCGTGATGCGGTCCTCAACGTCGTCAGCCTCAGCCTGCTGCTGGCGTTGTCGCTGATCCTGCTCATCCCCGCACGCATCCCCGCCACCGAGGACCACGCATGACATATGACTACGACGTTGTGGTGATCGGTTCGGGATTCGGCGGCAGCGTAGCGGCGCTGCGGCTGACCGAGAAGGGTTATCGCGTCGGGGTATTGGACATGGGGCGCCGCTGGGCGCCCACCGATTTCCCACCCAACAACTGGCACGTGCGCAAGGCGATGTGGGCACCGAAACTGGGTTGCTTCGGCCCACAACGGCTGACGGTGCTGGGCAAGACGTTCATCGCCAGCGCCGTCGGCGTCGGCGGCGGATCGTTGATCTACGGCAACACCCTCTACGAGCCGTTGGAACGGTTCTTTCATGACCCGCAGTGGGCGCACATCACCGACTGGAAGTCTGAGCTGGCACCGTATTACGAACAGGCCCGCCGGATGCTCGGGGTGACGCCCACCCCGCACACCACCCCGGCCGATGAGGTGTTGCTGGCGGTGGCCCGCGACTTGGGGGTCGAGGACACCTACCACCCCACCAACGTCGGGGTCTTCTTCGGCGACGAACCCGGCAAGACCGTGCCGGATCCGTTCTTTGGCGGGGCAGGCCCCGACCGCACAGGCTGCATCGGCTGCGCGCAGTGCTTCACCGGTTGCCCGCACAACGCGAAGAACACCACCGAGACCAACTACCTGTATCTGGCTGAGCATGCCGGCGCCCAGATCCATCCGATGACGATGGTCACCGATGTGCGGCCCGACGGTGATGGCGGCTATGTGGTCAGCACGGTGCGCACCGGCCGGTGGGTGCGCAAGCGCAAGCGAGATTTCACCGCCGGTCAGGTGGTGTTCGCCGCGGCCTCGCTGGGCACCCAGCGGCTGCTGCACAAGCTGCGCGACACCGGATCACTGCCGCATCTCTCGCCGCGTCTGGGTGAACTGACCCGCACCAATTCCGAAGAGGTGCCGGTGGTGTTCACACCCGATCGTGACGACTTCGCCCAAGGCGTGGCGATCACCTCATCGATCCACCCGGAAGCCAACACCCATGTCGAGGTGTGCCGTTACGGCAAGGGCTCCAACCTGCTGTCGATGATGGGCACCCATCTGATCGATGGCGGACCGTGGCGATTCGCCCGGCTGATGCTGACCATCGCCCGCCACCCGGCGATGCTGCTGCACAGCATGTTCCCGCGCAACGCCTCGTCGCATTCGATCATCGTGCTGGTGATGCAGTCGCTGGACAACTCGCTGACCACCTACCGCAAGCGTGGCGTGTTCGGCACCCGCATGACCGCGAAACAAGGTGTGGGCGAACCCAATCCGGATTGGATCCCGACCGCCCACGACGTGGCACGACGGATGGCCGAAAAGGTCGGCGGAATAGCGGGCGGCACCTACCTCGACGCGCTCAATATTCCGTTGACGGCGCACTTCATCGGCGGCTGTCCGATCGGTGAATCCGCGGATACCGGGGTCATCGACCCCTATCAGCGCGCCTATGGGCACCCCGGCGTCCACGTGGTCGACGGGTCGGCGATCACCGCCAACCTGGGCGTGAACCCGTCGTTCACCATCACCGCGCAAGCCGAACGGGCGATGGCGTTGTGGCCCAACAACGGTGAGCCCGATCCCCGCCCGGCGCTGGGCCAGCCGTATCGGCGCATCGTGGCGGTGGCACCGCGCCACCCGACGGTTCCGGACGGTTCCCCCGGTGCGCTGCGGTTGCCGCTGTCACCGGCCTGAGGGGTATCGACACTTACTCTTTCTCCGCACGCCCCAACAGATGCCGAAGCAGCGGCTCGAGTTCGGGGGCACGGAACCGGTGTCCGGCCTCGCCCAGGCGCGCCGGCAGCACGCGCTGGCTCGCGCAGGCAAGTTCCTGTGCACCCTGGGCGCCGAGCAGCAGGCGCGGCCCCAGGTCCGGCACGGGAAGAATGGTGGGCCGGCGCAGCACGCGTCCCAGTGTCTTGGTGTAGTCGCTGTTTCGTACCGGATGCGGAGCGACGGCGTTCACCGGTCCGGAAAATCCGGTGTCCCACAGGGCTCGGTGATAGATGTCGATCAAGTCGTCGATCCCGATCCAGGGCAGCCACTGCCGGCCGCTGCCCAACCGTCCACCCAGGCCCGCGGCGAACAGTGGCCGCATCAGACGCAGCGTCCCGCCGCGCGGCGACTGCACAATGCCGGTGCGAACACGAACGACGCGCGCCCCGCACTGCTCGGCCGGCGCCAGGGCGTCCTCCCAGTCGGCGACGACATCGGCCAGATAGCCGTCGCCTCGTGGGCTGTCTTCGGTGAGAACATCGTCGCCGCGGTCGTAGCCGTAATAGCCGACTGCCGAGGCGCAGATCAGGGCGCTAGGCCCGGCGGCCGTGGCGGCGACCAGCTCGGCGAGTTTGCGCGTCGGGCCGATTCGGCTGTCGCGGATCACCCGGCGATGCTCGGCGGTAAAGCGTCCCGCGATCGACGCGCCGGCCAGATGAATCACCGCATCGACGCCGGCCAACAGATCACGATCCGGATCGTCGGGATTCCACTGCCGCTCGCCCGGATTGGCTGCGGTGCGCCGCACCAGCCGGATCACCCGATGGCCCCCGGTGCTCAAGAACGCCGTCAGCGCCGAACCCACCAGCCCGGATGCGCCGCTGACTGCCACCGTAAGTGGCTGTAGGCCATGGGCTTTGGCGCGCTGGTGTGCCGCGAGGTCATCGGCGAGCTGGCGATGCCGATAGACGAACATCGGCCGTAGCAGCGCTCCCGGAACCGTGGTGTCGACCCGGTCGGTCATCAGCGTCCGGCCGTCACCGAGCTCGTCGAACTCGTGGATGTGCTGCCACTTCATCACCAACCTCGCCGGTAGCGACGCCAGACCGCGGCTGCCGAGTTCGTCGGCGAATTGCCGGGGCGGGTCATAGCCGTTGGGCTGGTGTTCGGCCACCCAACGCAGCCCGCCGGGCAGGGCCAGCTCGGCGGTGCCGTCGCGCAGCGATTCTGCTTCGCGTCGCAAGCGCATCGCCTGCCACGGCGGGCTCAAGCGGGTGAAGGCTCCCGGCCGGGCATGCCAGGCGAAGACCTCATCACGCGGTGCCTCGATCTCGCTGGAATAGACCAGACCCATGTCCCGACGCTACCCGGATCGAGCAGCCCGCGGCCGCGTTAGCCGTACTGCTTGCGCAGCTGCGGCTTGACCACCTTGCCACTGGCATTGCGGGGCAAGGCGTCGACCAGCACCAACTGCTTCGGGTGCTTGTAGCGGGCCAGGCGCTCGTTAAGGAAGGGCTCGAGGTCCTCCAGCGTTAGTGACGCCTCTGTGGCGATAATTGCCACCGGGACCTCGCCCCATTTGTCGTGGGCACGCCCGATCACGGCGGCCTCCTGGATAAGTGGGTGCTCGAACAGGACGTTCTCCACCTCGGCGCAGTAGATGTTCTCGCCGCCGGAGATGATCATGTCCTTCTTGCGATCGACGACATAGACGAAACCCTCGTCGTCGACGCGGACCAGATCGCCGGAGTGGAACCAGTCGCCGGCGAACGCCTCGGCGGTCGCTTCGGGTTTGTTCCAGTAGCCCTGCATCATGGTCGGCCCGCGGTAGACGATCTCGCCGATCTCGCCGGGCACCACGTCGTTCATGTTCTCGTCGACGACCCGCGCCGAGATGGTCGGGATCACCTTTCCCACCGAGCCGAGTTTGCGGATCGCGTCCTTGCCCTGGAGCACGCAGGTGATGGGTGACATCTCGGTCTGGCCGAACACCGCGACGTTGAGTGCGTCCGGGAAGGTCTCCGCCATGGCCCGCAGCACGGTGTCGGACGCCGGGGCCGCCCCCCAGCTGATCACTTCGAGCGCCAGGTCTCGTTGCGGCACAGTCGGATCGGCACAAATGACCTGCCACTGCGCCGGCACCAGGAACACCGAGGTGGCGCGCTCGCTCTCCCAGGCGTCGAGGGTGTCGGTGGCGTTGAACGCACCGAGCGGGTGGATCACCGTCTTGGTGCCCAGCATCAGGTTTGGGGCGATGCTGCCCAGGCCGGCGATGTGGAACATCGGTGCGGCGCAGAAGTACACGCTGTCCGGGCTGATCTGCAGCGCCTGGATGCAAGTCAGCGACTGGGCCAGCAGGTTCGAGTGGGACAGGATGGCGCCCTTGGGACTTCCGGTGGTTCCCGAGGTGTACATGATCAGCGCCGGGGTGTCTTCGGGGACGTCGGCGCCGGGGTGCGGGTCGCCGGGCTCGGCGATCAGCGATTCGTAGTCATCGCCGAGAACCACGGCGACATCGAGTCCGGGGGTGTTCTTGCGGACTGCCTCGATCAGCGGTGCGAGCAGTTGATCGGTAATGACAGCCTTGGCGCCACTGTCGGAGACGATGTAGCTGATCTCGGGGTCGGTGAGCCGGAAGTTGACCGGTACGGCGATGGCGCCCAGGGCGTTGATCGCCAAGGTCGCCTCGATGTATTCGGTGTGGTTGAGCATCACGATCAGCACACGGTCGCCGAAGGAGATGCCGCGCCGGAACAGTGCCCCGGCCAGGCGCTCGGAGCGATCGTGCAGCTGCTGCCAGGTGGTGTCGTTGCCACGACAGCGGAAGGCAACGGCGTCGGGGCGCATTTCGGCGTGGGTTGCCACCTGATTCATCCAGTGGTTGCGGCGAGACCGCAGTGGTTGAGCAATCATTCGCCGAACACCGCCTTCCGCTTCTGCAGCATCGCGGTGGCGCCTTCGAAGAAGTCGGGGGAGCCCAGCAGCTCCACCTGGCCGGCTTTCTCGCGAGCCAGGGCGGCGTCCAACGATGCGAGGTTGGTGGCGTTGAGCGCGCGTTTGGTCAATTCGATGGCGCGACGCGGTCCGTGGGCCAGTTTCTCGGCGGCCTCGTTGACCCGGGCGTCCAGCTCCGCCTCGCCGAGCACCGCGTTGATCAGGCCGGCATCGCGGGCGGCGGTCGCCGACAGGCGCTCACCGAGCAGTGCCATCTCGTTGGCCACGGCCCGTCCGGCGGCGGCCGCGACCAGAGCGGTGGTACCGCCGTCGGGCATCAGGCCGATGTTGGTGAATGACAGCAGGAAGTAGGCGTTCTCGGCGGCGTAGATCAGATCCGCGGCCAGCGCCAGACCTACGCCGACGCCGGCGGCCGGCCCGTTGATCCGTGCGATCACCGGCACCGGAGTCTGGGCGACCGAGGTGACCAGCCGGGAGGCGCAGTCCATGACCTCCTCGGGGCTGACGCCACCGGCCGTGGCCGACAGGTCGGCGCCGGTGCAGAAAGCTTTGCCTTCGCCGGTGATGACGATGGCCCGCACGCCGGGGTCGTCGGCCGCGCCGGCGATGACGTCACCGAGGCCCGCCATGGTGGCGTAGTCGATCGCGTTGAGCCGGGCGGGGTTGGTGATCGTCACCCGCAGCACCCGACCGTCGCGGGTCGCGGTGAGTTTGGCGGAGCTGGCGTTCTCGGACACGGTCAGACCCGCCCTTCGATGAACCGGGATTGCAACACGAAACTTCCTCCGTGGATGAAAACGTAAATTGTGGTTAACGTATGGGTGGCGAGTCCAACAGTCAACACGGGGGTGAAAATGGTTGCGGCCATGGCGGCGGGATCGCCGACTGCGGTGCAGCGCCGCCCCAAGGACCGCAAGGCGCAGATCGTTCGCGCCGCAGCCCGTGCGTTCAGCGATCGCGGTTACCACGCGGTCGGGGTCGACGAGATCGCCGCAGAGGTCGGTATCTCCGGCCCTGCGCTGTATCGGCACTTCGCCAACAAGTACGCACTGCTGGTCGCGACCGCCCAGTACACGGCCGGGGTACTGGTCACCGCGGCGCAATCCGCCGACGATCCGAGCCGTCCGGCGGCGGAGCGGTTGCGCGCGATCACCGCCGCGCTGATCGAGACCACGATCGGGACGCGCCGCGAGGGCGCGTTCTACCGGTGGGAACGGCGCTACCTGCAGTTACCGGACCGCAAGGACATCCGCGCCGGCTACGACGCGCTCAACGCCACGATCGCCGAACCACTGGCGGTGCTTCGCCCGGAGCTTCCCGAGGCCGACACCGCGATCCTGGCCGCCGCGGCCCTGAGCGTCATCGGCAGCATCTCCGCGCACCGAACCCGGCTGCCGGCCGCCGCACTTGCGGACCTGCTCGGCGAGCTGTGCTGGGCGGTGCTCACCGTCGAGCTGCCGCCGGCGCCGTCGGGCCCCGCGCAGCGACGTCCGGGGCGGGGCCTGCCCAGCACGTCCAAACGGGAACGGCTGCTCGCCGAGGCCATCCGTATGTTCGGCCAGCGCGGCTTCTACGAAGTCAGCATCGAAGAGATCGCCACCGCCGCCGGCCTGAACGGCTCCAGTGCCTACCGCTACTACCCGAGTAAGGCCGCCTTGCTGGCGGTTGCTTTCCATCGGGCCAGCGCCCGCGTGCTCATGGCCATCACCGATTCCCTGGCCGAGTCGACCAGTCCGCGGCAGGCGGCCCTGCGCATCGCCGAGCGCTATACCGCACTGGCATTTGCCGCGCCCGAGCTGATCAACATCTACTTCGCCGAGTTCGCCAACCTGCCCGAGCCTGACCGGGTCGAGCTGCGCGGTCTGCAGCGGCAGAACGTCGACGAATGGGCGCATCTGGTGAGCCAGGTCGGCGCAGCCGACACCGAAGCGGTGTTCCGTGTCCACGCCGCGCTTGCTCTAGTCGTCGATATAGGACGCCTGGTTAACTTCGATGATCGAGACGAACAGCGGTCCCGGATCCATGCCTTGATGGCGGCGGTGCTGTTCGGCAGCGGCATCCGGTGACCGCGGTCGACCGCGCTGGCTACGATCGAACGATGACTGCCGCACCGTCGGGACAGCGAAGCGCTGTCACCGCTGCGCGAGGGCTGGCCGGGCTGCTGCTGGGTGCCGGGGCGGGACACTTCGTGTTCCCCCAACCGTTCGACGCGATCGTTCCGCCGGAGTTGCCGGGCAGCGCCCGGGTGTACACGTACGCCTCAGGAGTCGCCGAGCTGGTCATCGGTGCCCTGCTGTTGTTCCCGCGCACCCGCCGTCGGGCCGGGCTGGCCGCGGCCGCCCTGTTCATTGCGGTGTACCCGGCGAATATCCACTCGGTCCGGTTGTTCTGGGCCAAGCCCTGGTTGAGAGCGGGGGCGATCGCCCGCCTGCCGCTGCAGATTCCGATGATCGTCGCGGCACTGCGGGTGTGGCGCGCCGGTTAGTCCGAGGCGCGCGAGCTCGATCGACCCGATGCCGCCGAGCGGCGTGATGCGGTGCTGGCTGCCAGTGACGTTCTGGCAGTTCAGGTCTACCGCTGTCCGTAGCGGCGGCGGAATTTCTCGACCTGACCGGCGGAGTCGACGATCCGGCTGTTTCCGGTCCAAAACGGGTGCGACGCAGCGCTGATCTCCACGATCACCAGCGGGTAGCTGCGAGTTCCCGTCGGGGTGGGCCACTCGATGGTGCGGTCGCTGGTCACGGTGGAGCGGGTCAGGATCGTCTCCCCGGTGGTGGCGTCCTGGTAGACGACGGGGTGGTAGTCGGGGTGGATGCCGGGTTTCATCGTTGGTCTCCGTCTCGGGTGCGGTACAGGGAGATGTCTGCGGTGGCCGTGGGTGATTCGTCGCACGGCTCCTGGTGGTGGTCGCCGAACGGGTCGGGGAAGTCGGCCCACCGGTTCGGTCTGCGTAGCTCGTCGTCGGTGAGCAGCGCTTCCGACAGCGTCTCGCGGATCTGCTCGGGGCGGGCGCCGCAGACCAAGATCACCAGCGAGGTGTGCCGATCGCCGTAGCGGTGGTCCCAGATCAGATCGGCGAACGCATGGCGTTCGGCCGACACGCGGGCGGCCTCCTCGGCCGTCATCGCGGCCAGCCACTTGCCGACCGCGGAGGTATGCAACCCACCTCCCGCCGACTCCAGCCAGATCGCTCGCTCGCCCCGGTTGGCCAACCACAGCCGCCCACGTGCCCGGATCACGCCGTCGAGCAGGGCATCGAGGGCCGCGTGCAGGCGCTGCGGGTGAAACGGCCGCCGGGCGTGGAATTCGATCAGCTCGACCGGGCCCTCGGCCCGTAGCGGCGGTTGGCCGGCCAGCAAAGGGGCGTGCGGATCATCGCCGCGACCGCGGCGAGCGCCCTCGTCGAGATGGGTCAGCGCCTGTTCGAGACGATCGGTGCCGGCGGTAATGCGTGCCAGCGGCGCCAACCGGCGCAGTACCGCCAGCGCGGTCGGATCCGGGTGGTAAACCACCAGAGCGTCGGCGGATTCGGCCTGGCCGACCACCACCTGCGCGACGGTGCGGCCGTCGTCGAGTTCGTCGTCGCCGAGCGCCTGTGGCAGCCATGCCGTGGCATCGAGACAGGTGACGACCGCGGCGACGCTCACATCGCGGCCGGCCGGGCCGTCGATGTAGCCCGGTCCGACGCGGACCCGGACGTTGCGGATCGCCCAGCAGATGGGCTGCGGCTCCAGCCAATCGGGCAACACCACGACGATGCGCTCAACGCCGGCGCGCCGGTGCAGTCGTCGCAACAGGACCAGCAGGTCGTTACGCAGCGTGCAGGACACGCAGCCGTGCGCCAACTCAAGGGCTAACGTCGTGGCGGGCGCGGTCGTGCTGGTGGTCTCGCGAACCACGACATGACCGTCCAGGCCGTAGGCGACGGTCACGGTGCCCGCCTTGTCCTGCAGGGCTTTGGTCGCTGCGTCGGTGCCGTACTGCCCGGCCACCAGGATCACCGGAGTCCGCATCACCCTCCTATTGAAAATCATTGTCATTAAGGCCGTCTCTACGGTAGCCTCCAGCGCATCGCTTGTCGACAATCATTTTCAATAAGGTTGAGGAGGGTTCTGTTGTCTGCACGCTGCCAAGTCACTGGCCGGGTGCCCGGATTCGGCAACGCGGTGTCGCACTCGCATCACCGCACCCGGCGCCGCTGGTCACCGAATATCCAAGTCAGGACCTACTATCTGCCCTCGCAAGACCGTCGGATCCGGCTACGGGTCAGCGCGAAGGGCATCAAGGTCATCGACCGGGACGGCATCGAGGCCGTGGTGGCCCGGTTGCGACGCGAAGGGCAGCGGATCTGATGGCGCGCACCGATATCCGCCCCATCGTCAAGCTGCGCTCCACCGCGGGCACCGGCTACACCTATGTCACCCGCAAGAACCGGCGCAACGACCCCGACCGCCTGGTGCTGCGCAAGTACGACCCCGTCATCCGTCGCCATGTCGATTTTCGCGAGGAGCGCTGAGTTATGGCCAAGAAGTCCAAGATCGTGAAGAACGAGCAGCGTCGTGTGCTGGTGGCCCGCTACGCCGAGCGGCGCACTGAGCTCAAGGACATCATTCGATCGACGTCGAGCAGCCCGGAGCAGCGATTGGCGGCCCAGCGGGCGCTGGCGCGCCAGCCGCGCGACGCCAGCCCGGTGCGGCTGCGCAACCGCGACAGCGCCGACGGGCGTCCCCGCGGCTACCTGCGCAAGTTTGGACTCTCGCGAGTGCGCGTGCGCCAGCTGGCGCATCAGGGTCACCTGCCCGGCGTCCGGAAAGCGAGCTGGTAGATGACGGTCAAATCCAAAGGGCCACGGCGTGTTCCGCAAAGCCTGGCCAGAGGCGCCAAGCCGAACCTGCTTGCCAAGCTGGGCCTGACGGTTGTCGACTACAAAGACACCGCCACGCTGCGCATCTTCATCTCGCCGCGCGGCAAGATCCGCTCACGGGCCGTCACCGGACTCACCGTTCGTCAACAACGCCAGGTCGCGTGTGCCATCAAGAACGCGCGGGAAATGGCACTGCTGCCATATCCGGGGCCCACGGTCGAGGGCTGACGATGCCGGGCCGGATCACGCCGGTAGCTGCTTGGTGGGTCGGTCGTGGACCACGATCGGCCACCAGAACCAGCGACCGGCCAGGGTCGCGACTGCTGGGACGACCAGGGACCTGATGAGCAGCGTATCCAGCAACAGCCCCAGGCCGACAGCAGTGCCGGTCTGGGCGATGTTGTGCGCATAGCCGGCCAGCATGGCGAACATGGTGAACCCGAACACCAGCCCGGCGGTGGTGACCACCCCGCCGGTGTTGACCATGGCGCGGATGATGCCGGTCTTGATTCCGGCCGCGAGCTCCTCTTTGAACCGGGCGACCAGCAGCATGTTGTAGTCGGCGCCCACCGCGACCAGAAACACGAAGGAGACCGGGGCCACCGACCAGTGCAGCGGGTTGCCGATGAGGTCCTGCCAGACGAAAGCGGTCAATCCCAGTGCCGCCAGATAGGACAGGGCTACGGTTCCGATCACCGCGATCGCTGCGACCAGACTGCGGAGCAGGATCAGGATCACGCAGAACACGAACGCGAACGCGGCTACCGCACTGGTGATGAAGTCTTCCCGCGCGAAGGCCTCGATATTGAGCAGGGTGCCGCCGGGGCCACCGAGGCTTACCGTGCTGCCGGCCAGCGATGTGCCTTTGATCGCT
The DNA here is from genome assembly GCF_046250095.1 of Mycobacterium sp. SMC-11. Taxonomy (NCBI): domain Bacteria; kingdom Bacillati; phylum Actinomycetota; class Actinomycetes; order Mycobacteriales; family Mycobacteriaceae; genus Mycobacterium; species Mycobacterium sp. SMC-11. The sequence continues at coordinate 902,705 of NZ_CP176430.1, forward strand.
TGCAGTGCGGTCGGGATGACGTTGGCGCTGACATCCATCGCTTCGCGGCTGAACCCCTCCATCTCGGGGGTGACGACCATGCGAGTCATCATGCCGTCGGGGGAGAAGAAGTAGGGCATCGCATTCTTGAACAGCGGATTGTCGAAGGCCTGACTGGGCAGGAAGAACGAACCGTTGGGGTCGCCGCCGGAAAAGCTTTGGCTGAGTTCCTCGGTGAACGTGGTGATTTCGGCGATCTGGGGAACCAACGTCTGCAGGGTGGCGCGCACCGGTTCGGTCGCGGCATGGACCTGGGCTGCGAAGCCTTTCAGGCTGTCGAGCTGTGCGGACAGCTCGGGCAGGGTGCGGGCGACGGACTGGGTTCCGCCGGCCAGTCGGTCCACCAGTCCGTCGAAACGATGAAGGTCTTCGAAGAGAGAGAAGCTGGTGAGTGCCGCCCGGCACGGTTCATTGTCCCGGCAGTTGGGGATGGAATCGATGAACATGCGGGCGGGCGCGGTGGCGTCGCGCAGCGAATCCATCTTCGTTACGACGCCGTTCAGGGCGGCCTGGAGTTCGGTTGCGCTGCTGTCGATCTCATCGCTCCCGGCGCGCCCGCTATGCAGGGCCTGCTCAATCCCGGCGATCGTGAGTTGGAGTCGTCCCACCTCGCCGCTGAGGATCAGCAGGTCATCAGCGCGTTGGCTGAGCACATCGGTCATCTGCGTCAGTCGTTGACCGAGGTAGCCGGCTTGGGAAGTCAACGTGCCCTGCTGCAGTGGCGTGCCCAGCGGGCGGGTGATGCCTTGAACGTTGGAGATTCCGGGGATAGCCAGCACCGCGTTGGCCAGTTTGGCCAGGGCGATCATGTCCGACGGATTGCGCATGTCGTGATCGGCTTCGACCAGGAAGACGCTGGGAGACATGATGTTGGGCGGAAGGTGGCGGTCGGCCGCGGCGATGCCCAGGTTGGCCGGTGAGTTGCTGGGCTGGGCGATGCGTTCGTTGTAGCTGGGATGAAACGTTGGCAGCACCAGCAGGGCCAGGCTCAGCACCGCCAGCGAGCCCACCAGGACCGGGCCTGGCCAGCGCACCACGTAGGTGGCGATCCGCCGCCAGCGACGTAGCGACTTCTGATCGCGGCCTTTGTGCGGTTCGAAGAACCCCAACCGGCTGCCGACCGCGAGGATGGCCGGCCCCAGCGTCAGTGCCGCGGCAAGGGTGATGACGACCGCGATGGTGCACGGCAATCCGGAGGTGCTGAAGATCGCCAGTCGGGTGAATGTCATGCATGCGGTCGCCCCGGCGATGGTCAGGCCCGAGGCGATGATGATGTGTTGCACACCGCGTAGCGCCGCGTAGTACGCGGAGGTCGGGTCGGCTCCGGCCCGGCGTGCCTCTTGGTAGCGACCCAAGAGAAAGATGCCGTAGTCGATTCCGGCTCCAAGGACCATGACGGCCATCAGTGCTGAGGCGAAGATGGAGACACCGATGACGTGGTGGCTGCCCAGCAGCGCGACCACCGGCCGGCCGACGCCGAGTCCGGCTCCGGCGACCAGCATCGGCATCGCCACCGTGATCGGTGCGCGGTAGACCCAGAGCAAGATGGCGCCGACGAGCGCGCCGCAGGCGATCAGCAGCAGCAGGATCGAGTCGTTGATCGACACCAATTCGTCGTTGACGACCGCTGACGGACCGGTCAGGTGTGCGGTGATCCCCGGAGGGGGCTGGGTGGTGGCGATGATGTCGCGAACGGCCTGGGTTGAGGACATCGCCAGGGCGGTGCCCATGTTGCCGCTCAGATTGAGCAAGACGTAGGCGGCATGGCCGTCGGCGCTCTCATTCGCCGAGGCGAATTGGGGATCGGACCAGAGGTCCATTGCCGAGTTGACGTGGGCGGTGTCGGCGGTGATCCGATCCAGCAATGTCGAGTAGTAGCGGTGGGCGTCGGGGCCCAGGGGTTCGTCGCCTTCGAGCAACAGGTAGACGAAGTTGTTGGTGCCGGCGCCGCCGAAGTGGTCGCCCAGCTTCACGATGGCCTGTACCGACGCGGCATCGTCGGGCAGAAACGATTTCGCGTGCTCCTTGATGACCGTTTCCAATTGCGGGAAAGCGAGATTGAGCGCGCCGGCGGCGCCCACCCACAGCACGATGATGGGCACTGCGAACCGATAGAGCAGCCGGGCGATCGGGGGCCGGCTGTCCGGCACTTTCATGCGACCGGCTCCTTGCATGCCACCGCCGACGACATGGACGACTGCTCATCGCGTACCTGCCCGTCGATGACGACGCGACAGGACAACGGTTCGTTCTCGGATTGCGCCATCACCCCGGTGGGCACGGTGATGCGCTGGGTGCGCAGGGTGGTCTGCCAGGGCAGGGTCGCCGATACCTGGCGCACCGAGCCGTCGACGTCGAGATAGGACGCGAATACGGGGGTGCCTTCCGGACCGTCCACGCGGTATTCAACGACCTTCTCTTTGAGCCGGCCGACCGCCGGAGGGCGCGGTGAGTGGCCAACCGCTGGGTCGGGGATGTCGCCGAGCCTGAGATGGGCGATGAACACCCCAGTGGCGCCCAGCGTCGCTGCCACGACCAGATACACCCAGGCGGAACGCATCTCACGCGGCACCGTCGGTGAAGGTACTGCGCACGGAGACTGGCGTGCTCATCAGCGCGCGAAGCGTGGCCACGGCCAAGCCGGCGAAGGCAGGCCGGGACGCGAAGGTGCGTGCGCGGGCCGTCACGTCGTCGTCGGGTTGGAACCGTGCGAGTCCGCTGCGCCATTGCTTGCCCTGGTGTATTCGGACTTGTGGATTGGCGGTGATGTTGGCGCCCCGCCCCGACCGTGACCCGTGCTGGGAGATCACCCAGGCGCCGCTGTCGTCGAAGCAGGCGGCGACCGGAACGTGCCGCGTTTTTCCTGTCATGCGGCCGACGGTCTGTAGTTCGGTGGCGAGTCTGGTGCTGATGCCCAGGCGGGCCAGTGCCGATACCAGGGGGTTGGCGATGTAGCGCTCCACTCGTCGCTCGGTGCGGAACTTGCGTAGGGCTTGCTCGGCGCTTCGTGTCATGGCTGACTCCCCATCCCCCTGTGCCGATGAACCAGCTCGGCGACCGCGGTATACCAATTGGTCTACTCGTGTGCTGCGAGGCTAGTAGACTGATCGGTATATCGCAAACAGTCGGGGTCGGGAAGGGTGATGGTGATGGCGGCGCGTGACCGGCTCATCAACAGTGCAATCGCACTACTGCAGCGCAAAGGTGTTGCAGGTACCGGCATTTCCGAACTGCTCGCGCATAGCGGGATCGCGCGACGCTCGGTGTATCTCAATTTTCCCGGTGGCAAAGCCGAACTTGTTGCCAATGCGGCCAGAACCGCTGGTCGGACTACCTCAGACATGATCCGGCGGTTGCTCGCCGAGGCGGATGCGGTGACGGCCGTCGAGGCGTTCATTGCGGTGTGGAAGGAGGCCTTGATCGGCAGCGAGTTTCGCGCGGGCTGTCCGATTGTGGCCGCAGCGTTGGGACGCTCTGAAGCGCCCGATGCGGCCGATGTCGCCGGCGCAGTGTTCGCCGACTGGGAGCGCCTACTGGCCGATCGGCTGGAAGGGGCCGATGTCGCGCCCGAGACCGCCCAACAGCTGGCCACCACCACCATCGCTGCGGTTGAAGGCGCAGTGATCATGTCGCTGGCTGCCAAATCGGCGGCGCCGTTGCTGCGGACGGGGCAGCTGCTCAAAGAGCTTGTCGGGCAGCACACCCGGTCTTAGCGGTCGGTGGCTCTCAGCCGATGTGGAATACCACCTCTAGGGCTAGGAATCCGAAGACGAGCATCCCGAGGATTCCGGCGAGCACCGGAAGGATAAGTACTGGGTCTTTCATGGACCGAGACGTTATACAGCCGGTGCTTGTAAAAAAGGGAAAAGTGTTGCCGATCACGCCATCTCGGGACTTTGGTCTGTGACCGCGGTCACCGGTGTCGATGGCGGGCTCAGGTGTAGGCGACATGAACTCGGTGGATGTGGCCCTCGAACGGGAATGGGGCACGTTCCCGGTAGTCCAGGGACACCGGCGAGCCCAGGCAGGTGCCGATGTCGAGACAGTCGTTGGCGGTGAACAACAACGGTGCGCTGACGGGCACCTGCCCCTCGGCAACGGTTTCGCCGTTGACGGCCACGGTGATGTCGAGTGGTCCGGCCGGGCGCGGCTCTGCGTACTGCGTGGTCACGGTGATGGTGGTGCGGCCGGGCGGCACCTTGCCTGCCGTGCGGACCTTGGTGCGCGACAGGATGAACAGGTTGTACTCGTAGCAAAGATGACCGTCGTCGAAGTAGCACGTCAGGCCGCCGGCGCCGGCCCCGAGGGCATAGAGCACCCCGTTCGCATCGGCCGGAATCTCGGCATCGATGGTGACCACGTTGTTCTTGTTGCCGAGCGCGGGCGCACAGAATTCGGGCATTCGCACGGTGTCGCCGGTGAAGTCCCACTCGGTGTAGGGCGGGGCGATGCGTAGTTCGGGGTGATAGACGGGCACCCACAGGCCGCCGCCGACGGGTAGTACCGCATTGCGGGCCGCCTCCACCATGAACATTTCGCGCAGCTGGGCGAGCTTATCGGGCAGCTGCTCGGCCAGGTCGTGGGCTTGTGACCAGTCCTCGTCCAGGTTGTAGAGCTCCCACGCATCGGCATCGGGGGTCCAGGTGGCGATGCCGGGCGGTTGGCCGGGCACCCACGGCAGTCGGGGGCCGCGAGCCGACGCCATCCACCCGTCGTGGTAGATCGCCCGGCTGCCCATGATCTCGAAGTACTGGGTCTTCTTGCCGCCTGGCGCGTTGCGGTCGGCCAGGGTGCGCGCGAAACTTGCCCCGGCCAAAGCCATCTGCGGTTGCCCGTGCACCGTCTGCGGCGCTTCGATCCCGACGACTTCGTAGATGGTCGGCACCACGTCGTTGCAGTGCAAGAAAACCTCCCGCGGCGCCGGGTCGGCGGCGATTTTGGCCGGCCAGCGCACCACCATCGGGTTTCGGGTGCCGCCCAGGTGCGACGCCAGCAGCTTCATGCCCTTGTACGGGGTGGATCCGGCCCAGGCCCAGCCCGCGTGGTACTGGTTGTCGACCAGGGGAGACCCCAGCACATCCAGGCCGCCGAGTGCGTCGAGGGCATCGATGTGCTGACGCACCGTGGTGGGGATCCCGTTCTGGGCCAACAGTTCCGAGATGGTGCCGTTCTGGCCTTCGCCGGAGGAGCCGTTGTCGCCCCAGATGTAGAAGAACAGCGTGTTGTCGGCGTAGCCGAGGGTTTCCAGTTCGTCGGCGATGCGTCCGACCTGGACGTCGACGTGCTCGGCGTAACCGGCGGCAACCTCCATCAGGCGGCGTTGAAACGGTTTTTCATCCTCGGGGATGTCGTCCCAGGCGGTCAGGGTCTCGTCGCGCTCGGTCAGCGAGCAGTCCTGGGGAATCCAGCCTTTGGTCTTGGCGCGTTCGAACACCCGCTGGCGATAGGCGTCCCAGCCGTCGTCGAATTTGCCGGCGTACTTGTCGGCCCATTCCTTCATAACGTGATGCGGGCCGTGCAGGCAGCCGCTGGCCCAGTACATGAAGAACGGCTTGCCGGCGTTGAAGGCCTTGTGTCGGCGCAGCCAGGAGATGGCGTCGTCGGCCAGGTCCTCGGACAGGTGATAGCCCTCTTCGGGTGTCCTCGGTGGGGGCACCACGGTGGTGTTGCGGACCAGGTTGGGCTCATACTGCGAGGCCTCGCCGGCCAAGAATCCATAGAAGTATTCGAAACCCAAACCGGTGGGCCAGTTTTCGAAGGGGCCTGCTGCGGTGGTCTCCTCCGCGGGAGTGTTGTGCCACTTCCCGAAAGCCGACGTGGCGTAACCGTACTGCTTGAGCACCTCGGCCACCGTGGCGCTCGACGCGGGGATCTTGCCGGCATAGCCGTCCCAGTCGTTGGCCAATTCCGCGATCTGGCCGTTGCCGATCTCGTGGTGATTGCGACCGGTGAGCAATGACGCGCGGGTCGGCGAGCACATGGCCGTGGTGTGAAACCGGTTGTAGGACACACCCTGGCCGCAGATCCGGTCGAGGGTCGCGGTGTTCACCTCGCCGCCGAACGTTGACGGCAACCCGGGGCCCGCATCGTCGATAAGCACGATCACCACATTGGGTGCATCGGCGTGCAGCCGTTGCGGGACCGCCCGCGGACTGTAGGTCGACTCCTGCAGGGTCCGGCCCGCGACACTGCCCGAGCCGATCGGAGGGAAAGGCAACACCGCGCCGTTGGGCAACACCGGAGCCACTACCTGATCGCCCAACGCCAGTCTCCTCACCTCGGCTGCACCGTCTACGGCATCGAAGACATCGTCGTATGCCGCGGGCCGTTCAGCTACTCGAACCGCCGCGGGGCGGGTCGGGCGCCAGGCTGCCGTCCGGCGCGATGTGGGCGAAGATCTGCTGGAGCAGGGTCAAAATGTGCGGGTCGTCCACGGTGTAGATGTGGTGGCGCCCGTCACGCCGCGCATTGATCAGCCCGGCCAGCCGCAGCTTGGTCAGGTGCTGGCTCATGGTGGCGACATTGACGCCGGCTCGGCGCGCCAGGGTTGTCACGTCGTAGGCATCCTGGGCGGCCAGCCACATCACGTGCAGGCGTGCCGGACTGCTGAGCAGCGCGAACGTACTCGCGGCGGAGGCCAGTTGGGGTGGGGTCGGTTCGTCGGGCCGGTTGACTGAACTGATTTCTTCGGGCGGCCGTTCTTCATCTTTAGCCATGTCGGCATTCATTTTGTCCCACCTCCCATGACGGGATTCGCCGAACGACACATTCATATAGTTGCGCAATCGCCAAAGTGTCGCCAGAATTGGGCAATCCACGCGGCGTGTAAGCCGCCCGGCGGGTGCGACTCAAACCCGCTGTCAGATCACAGGATGGGTTGCTGCCGAATTGATTCCGACCTCGTTGCTGCTGCGCCCGGCCACCCTGGGACTCCGTGCAGCCTCAGCCGTAGTCGGCGCCGCCGCCCGCAGTGCATCGGCCACCACCGAGGCGGTCGGGGCCATCACCTCGGCAGGACTGCAGGTCGCCGCGCTGCCAGTTCGCGAAGCCAGTCGGGTGTTGTCCGGCGAATCCACCGCGGCGACGCTGACGCGCAGGTGCTGGCGCGGTGAGAACCGCGCTTGGATCGAGGTTCGCGGCTTGAGTGAATCCCCCGAACTCGGGCAGCGGGTGCTCGACACTCTTGTCGCCGAACCCGGTGTGGTGTCGGCGCGGCTGAACCGCCCCTTGTCGCGGGCCGTGGTGGAGCTGGCAGTCGATGGCGAGCAGGTATCACTGAACGACCTGTGCCGCCTGATCGCCGGGGTCGAACGCGGCCACCGCCGCTCCGACGACACGCCGGCTCCGAGCGGCGGGGCACCGGCTACCGTCCTGCCCGGCGACGGGTTGCTGCTGATGGCCCGGGGCGTGATGGTCGGCGTGAATGCCGCCGGGCTGGCCATCGCGGTCGCCGGGCGCGCGCTGCGGCTACCGCAGGCGCCGATCACCGTCGACGCCGTTGCGGCGCTGGCCAACTACCAGCCGTGGCTGCGCCAGCAACTCGCCGAGCGAATCGGCCGGGGTCCGGCCGACACGGTGCTGTCGCTGATCTCCGCCGGAGCGCGGATCGCCACCCTGTCGCCGGCCACGCTGGCCGTGGACTTGGCGTTGCAGGGCGTCAAGGCCGCCGAATCTCAGGCCGCGGCGCAGGCCTGGATCCGCCATGAGCCGCACTTGGCCCGGCACGCCGACCAAGCGCAGGTTTACGTAGCGTCGCGGCCGGTGCCTCTCCCCGAGGGCGTCGTCGACCGGCACGGACGGCGAGCGGGCTACGTCCAATTGTTCGGGGCCGGCCTGGTGGGAGTACTCACCCGCAACGTCACCACGGCGGCCACCGCAACCGTAGTCGCCGGCCCGAAAGCCATGCGCACCACGACCGAATCGTTCGCCGCCACCCTGAGCCGGGCGTTGGTCGAACAGCACTCGGCGCTGCCGTTGCGCCCCGAGGGCGTGCGCCGACTCGATCGTGTCGACTCCGTCCTCATCGATCCGCGGCTGCTCTCCGATGGCAGCGCACGCCACCCGTTGGCCGCGGCGCTGCTGGCCGAGGCGCGCGCCTCCGGCGCGGAACTGGTCACCCTCGACGTGGAGGCCCTAGGCGAACTGCGGCCCGCGTTCGACGAACTGGCGTCGGTCGATATCGCCGCCGACGACCAACAACTCGACGAGGCGCTGGCCGCCGCGTTGGCGGCACGGCAGCAAGACGGCCGCACCGTTGCGGTGCTGACGTCGACCGGCGCGCAGGCACTCGCCTGCGCCGACGTGGGCCTGGGGATCCTGCTCGACGACGCGGCGACGGCACCGCCGTGGGAAGCGGACCTGCTGCTGGCCGACCTCGCCGGCGCCTGGCGGGTGCTGCACGCGATACCGGCGGCGCGCACGGCCGCCCAGCGCGGCATCTCGTTGTCCACCGGAGCATCGACGATCGGTGCACTGCTGATGGTTCCTGGCGTGCGGGGTGGGCGGGGCCCTGGTCCGGTCACCGCTGGGGCAGCCTCCGGATTGCTCTCGGGATACCTGCTGGCTCGTCAGGTGGCTCGGACGCCGGCGCCGCGACCCGCACCGGCTTACGAATGGCATGCGATGTCGCTCGACGAGGTCCGCGCGATCCTGCCGGTCCCCGACGTCGCCGCCGCCGCCGAACCCGACGCCGCCCCGCCGCACATGGCCTGGCAGTTCATCAAGGCGGTGCGCGGCGAACTGTCCGATCCGCTGATGCCGGTGCTGGCGCTCAGTTCGGTGGCCACCGCGATGCTGGGCTCGCCGGTGGACGCGTTGATGGTCAGCACGGTGCTGATCGGCAACTGCATGCTTGCGGCAGCCCAGCAGCTGCAGGCCGAGAACCGGCTGAACCGGCTGCTGGCCCAACAGACTCCGCCCGCTCGCACCGTCGAGCCGGGCACCGACCGCTACACCGAGATCGTCGCGGACCGCCTGATCCCCGGCACGGTGATCGAGGTGCGCAGCAACGAGGTCGTGCCCGCCGACGCGCGGCTGATCGAGGCCACCGATCTCGAGGTCGACGAATCCTCGCTCACCGGCGAATCACTGTCGGTGGACAAGCAGACCGCGGCTGTGCTGCCCGGCGCCGAACTCGCCGAACGCCGCTGCATGCTCTACGCCGGTACGACCGTAATCGCCGGCACCGCACGCGCCGTGGTGACCGCCGTCGGTGCCGACACCCAGGCCCGGCGTGCCTCCGAGCTGGCCGCCGGGGATCTGCCGGTGGTCGGCCTGCAGCACCAGCTCAGCCAGCTGATGAGTCGTGCCTTCCCGGCCAGTGCCGGCGGCGGGTTGATGGTGGGTCTGCTGGGGATGCTGCGCGGCGGAGGACTGCGCCTGGCCCTGGGCAATGCGATCGCGGTCGCGGTGGCGGCGGTGCCCGAGGGCATGCCGCTGATGGCGACCCTGGCCCAACATGCCTCGGCCCAGCGCCTGACCGACTCCGGTGCGCTGGTCCGCATTCCCCGCTCGGTGGAAGCCCTGGGCCGGGTCGAGGTGGTCTGCTTCGACAAGACCGGCACGCTGAGTGAGAACCGGCTGCGGGTCACCCGGGTGTATCCGGTCGTGGGTTACAGCGACGACGACGTGCTGCGGTCCGCGGCCAACGCGGCGCCGGCGCCCGAGGGGGACCCGCACGCGCATGCCACCGATCAGGCGGTCACCGAGGCGGCGGCCGCGATATCCGATGGCGGGGCACCGCTGTGGACCATCACGGACGCGCACCTGCCGTTCCGCTCCGGCCGGGCGTTCTCGGCGTCGGTGTTGGGCAAGGAGCTGATGATCAAGGGGGCCCCGGAAGTGGTGCTGGCCGCCTGCACCGGCCTCGGGCCGGACAGCGACGCGCCGGTTGCCGAACTGGCGGCCGGTGGGCTGCGGGTGATCGCGGTGGCGCAGCGCCGGCTCACGGCCGCACAGGTGAAGTCGCTGGCCGACGACCCGGACTCCCTCGCCGGGTTGTGCCGGGCTGGGTTGACCCTCACCGGTTTCCTCGGCATCTCCGATACCCCGCGCGCCGAAGCGCCGCAACTGCTCGCCGACCTCGCGGACCGGGGCGTCGGGATCCGGCTGATCACCGGCGATCACCCCGTCACCGCCACCGCGATCGCCGCGGAGTTGGGGGTACCGGTCGCTGCCGATCAGGTCATCACTGGAACGGAGTGGAATGCGTTGTCGCGCAAGGATCAGGAACGCGCGGTCGCAGATCGGGTGATCTTCGCCCGGATGTCCCCGGAGAACAAGGTGCAGGTCGTGCAGACCCTCGAGCGCAGCGGACGGGTCTGCGCCATGGTCGGTGACGGCGCCAACGACGCGGCGGCGATTCGGGCCGCCAGCGTGGGCCTCGGTGTGGTTGCGCGCGGCAGCGACTCGGCGCACCTCACCGCCGACATCGTGCTGACCGACGGGCGCATCGGTGCCCTGGTGGATGCAATCGACGAGGGCCAGCGACTGTGGCGCGGCGTGCAGTTGGCGGTGACTGGCTTGCTCGGCGGCAATGTCGGCGAGGTGATCTTCGGCGTTATCGGCACCGCGCTGTCGGGGACATCGCCGCTGAACAATCGCCAACTGCTGCTGATGAACATGCTGACCGACGCGCTGCCGGCCACCGCGGTCGCGGTCAGCACCCCCGCCGGCTCCTCGCATCGGGTCGTGCACGGCATCGACGAACGCAGCCTGATGCGCGCCGTCGCGGTCCGCGGGGCAATCACCGGGGCCGCGGCCAGCGCCGCCTGGGGGATGGCTCGCCTTTCTGTCTTACCGGGCGCTCCCCAACGCGCCGCCACCGTCGCATTGATCACCCTGGTCACCACGGAGCTGGCCCAGACCCTCGTCGACTCCCACGCACCGTTGGTCTTGCTCACCGCCGCCGGTTCGTTCGCGGCGTTCGCGGCGATGATCAGCCTGCCCGGAATCAGCCAGCTGCTGGGTTGTGTCCCGGTCGGACCGCTGGGTTGGTCGCAGGCTCTGGGAGCCACCGGCGCCGCCGTCCTGGCGATCGCCGCGGCGCCGCACGTGCTGCCGGCCCGGCTGCGCGAGGCCTCGGAGACCAGCACCGAGAGCACGTCGGGCCCGCTGGCCACGGTGCAGGTGCTGCGACCGGCAAGCGCCGAGGTCGCCGAGGTGACGGCCGTGGGTGGGTCTACCGTGAGGGTCAGCCGTACCAACTGACCAGCGGAGGCGTGGCATGCACCCATTCCGGCAAGCCGTCGAGGCCCGTGACACCGCGGCCATCGAGGCGCTGCTGTCCGACGATGTCGTGTTCACCAGCCCGGTGGCGTTCAAGCCCTACCCGGGTAAGCCGGTCACCGCGGCCATCCTGCGCGCGGTGATGCGCGTCTTTGAGGACTTCCACTACGTGCGGGAGATCGGCGACGCCGGAGGGCGCGACCATGCCCTGATCTTCGAAGCGTTGGTGGACGGCAAACGGATCACCGGATGCGACTTCCTGCATTTCGACGACGACGGCAAGATCGACGACTTCGTTGTGATGGTCCGGCCGCTGTCGGCGGCCACCGCGCTGGCCGAAGCAATGGCGCAGCAGTTCGAGCAGATCACCCGGGAGGCCGCCGCGTCGCAGGGACACGACGGCTCCGGTGCGTGAGCAGGCACCGGTAGTCGCGGCCGTCGCCGTAGGCGGGGCGATCGGTGCCTGCGCGCGTTACGCTGTCGCACTGGCACTGCCCACCCCGAAGGATGGATTTCCTTGGGCCACATGGGTAACCAACGTCAGCGGGTGTGCGCTGATGGGTGTGCTGATGGTCGCGATCACCGAGCTGTGGGTCGGACATCGACTGCTGCGTCCGCTGCTGGGCACCGGGGTGCTCGGCGGCTACACCACGTTCTCCACCTTCGCCGGCGACGTCGACACCCTGATCACCAACGGACAGCCCGCGCGGGCATTCGTCTACCTACTTGCCACACCAGTGGCAGTGTTGATCGCGACCTGGACCGCTGCCAGCCTCACCCGCCGTCTGGTCATCAGGAGGACAGCATGAGCGAACTCACCGGACGTGCACTACGTCTGACGGTATTCCTCGGAGAAAGCGACACCTGGCATCGCAAGCCGGTGTTCAGCGAGATCGTGCACCGGGCTCGGCGTGCTGGTCTGGCCGGCGCGACGGTGTTTCGCGGCATCGAGGGCTACGGCGCGTCCTCGGCCATCCACACCACCCGGCTGCTGTCCATGTCGGAAGATCTGCCGGTCTCGGTCATCATCGTCGACGCCCCCGAGCGGGTCCGGGCCTTCCTGCCGCAGCTGGACGAGTTGGTCACCGAGGGCCTGATCCTGTTGGACGAGGTCGAAGTCGTTCGGCACGTCGGGCGATCCCCCGCCGGCCAGTGACCTGGCTGCTGGTCATGGCCGGCGCCGCCGTGGGGGCGCCGCTGCGCTACCTGACGGACCGGTTTGTGCAAGCCCGCCACGATTCCACGTTCCCGTGGGGCACGCTGGCCGCCAACGTGCTCGGCAGCCTCATCTTGGGCGTGCTCACCGGCGCGATCAGTGCCGGCGACCAACGACTACACCTGTTGATCGGCACCGGCCTGTGCGGCGCGTTGACCACCTACTCGACCTTCTCCTACGAGACCCTGCAGCTGGTTGGCGTCGGCGCGCGACTGTACGCGCTGGCCAACCTGGTGCTCACCTTGAGCTGTGGGCTGAGTGCCTATTACGTCGGCAATGTCGCGGCACAAGCGATTTGGGCCTGACTGTTCTGCGGTTAGGCGACGCTGCGCAACAGCTTCCAGGACGAGGTGCCACAATCGAGCCCGACAGTGTCCGGTGGCGTCCGCCCAGTCCATCCAGGAGTAGCCATGTCGTTCTCGGTAGAGCTCAGCGATGATGTGATCGAGGTCCGCGACTGGGTGCATCAGTTCGCCGCTGACGTCGTTCGTCCGGCCGCCGCCGAATGGGATGAGCGGGAAGAGACACCGTGGCCGATCATCGCCGAGGCCGCCAAGATCGGTCTTTACTCACCTGAACTGTTCGCCACCCAGGCCGCAGAACCCAGCGGGATCGGCATGCTGACGGTGTTCGAGGAACTGTTCTGGGGTGACGCGGGCATCGCGCTGTCGATTCTGGGCACCGGTCTGGCAGCAGCAGCCCTGGCGGGCAACGGAACCCCCGAACAGCTGGGCCAGTGGCTGCCGGAGATGTTCGGCACCGCCGAGGACCCCAAGCTCGGGGCGTTCTGCTCCTCGGAACCCGACGCCGGTTCCGACGTCGGTGCGATCCGCACCCGTGCCCGCTTCGATGAAGCGACCCGCGAATGGGTGCTCAACGGCACCAAGACCTGGGCCACCAACGGCGGCATCGCCAACGTGCACATCGTGGTCGCCTCGGTCTATCCCGAACTCGGTTCACGCGGACAGACCAGCTTCGTGATCCCGCCCGGCACCCCGGGCCTGGCGCAGGGACAGAAGTTCAAAAAGCACGGCATCCGGGCCTCGCACACCGCCGAGATCGTCCTCGACAACGTCCGCCTGCCCGAGGACATGATCCTCGGTGGCCGGGAGAAGTTCGAGGAGCGCGTCGCCCGGGTCAAGTCCGGCGCCTCGGCCGGGGGACAGGCGGCGATGAAGACCTTCGAGCGCACCCGCCCGACCGTCGGCGCGATGGCGGTCGGTGTGGCCCGCGCCGCCTACGAGTACGCCCTCGAATACGCCTGCCAGCGTGAGCAATTCGGTCGCAAGATCGGCGAGTTCCAGGCGGTGGCGTTCAAGCTGGCGGACATGAAGAGCCGCATCGACGCCGCCCGGCTCATGGTGTGGCGCGCGGGCTGGATGGGACGCAACAACAAGGCCTTCGACAACGCCGAGGGCTCGATGGCCAAGCTGTTCGCCAGCGAGACCGCCGTCTACGTCACCGACGAGGCGATCCAGATTCTGGGCGGCAACGGCTACACCCGCGACTACCCGGTCGAGCGAATGCACCGCGATGCCAAGATCTTCACCATCTTCGAGGGCACCAGTGAGATCCAGCGGCTGGTCATTGCGCGGGCTCTGACGGGATTGCCGCTGCGCTGACCAGCCCGGTCGGCTACTTCGCGGTCGTTGCGCGCAGTGGTCCGCCCACGCTGTTGAACAGCAGGTCCCCGTTGGGCAGGCCCTCGATCAGGGCGTACGCGCCGTTGCCCAGATTCGACTGGCCGAAAATGGTGCGGTGCACCGTCTCCCCGGTCTGCCAGTCGAGCCCGGTCACCTCCCAGCCGTCGGCCTTGGTGTAGCCGTTGAGGAAGACGATCCCCGACGTGGCGGATACCGCCGGCACCATTGATGTGGACACCACGTCGCCGCGTGCCCACGTTGGTTTCCACTGGTGGGCGGTGGGATCCCATTCGAAGCGCTGCACACCGTGCGGGGGCGGCGCGACGGGGCCGCTGGCCAGCACATCGACCAGTCGGTCCGGCGTTCCGCCCGCTCCGATGTTGTTGACCACGAACGCGCCGTACCCATTGACTACCACGGACTGTTCGCTTTGGATGAATTCCGGCAACGGCTCCGGCAGGCCCGCGGTCACACCGATCTGATCGGCGATCCGGTTCGATTTCGTGCCGGGTTTCTGCCGGAAGCCTTCCGGAATCTTGTTGCGCCAGAAAGCCACCAGCTTCATGTGATCGGCGCCGTCGGTGATGACGACCAGCTCGTCATCGCCCTTGGCGAAGCCCATCAACGTCGGCGTGGAGCCGGTGCCGGTGCCGAACTTGATGGTTGGGGGTTGTCGGCCGGTGTCATATGGCGATGACCACGCACCGTCTGCTTCGGCCTCGGATAGCTTGGATCCGGTCCACACGATCTTGCGCATCAGCTTGTCGGAGGCTACGTAGATTCCGTTGTCCTGATCGACAGCCATTGAGTTCGAGACTGTCTCGTCGTCGCCGAACTTGATCTGCTGCAGCGGCGCTGACAGATCGCGATCGACCACCGATAGCGATCCGGTGCTGAGCACCAGCAGGTGACCGTCGTAGGTCATCGAGGTGCCGACGATGTTCTCGGGGATGCCCAGGCTGGTGATGTTGCCGGTCAAGTACGGCTTGAAATCGATGCGCGAAGCGATGGTGATGCCGTCCTCGGGCCGCTCGGCGTTTTTTAGAGCGAACTTGATGATCTCCGATTGCTGCGTCACGTAATAGACGAAGTTGTCACGATCGACCAGGCTGTAGACCCCGTTGCTGATCCGCTGCCAATTGGCCCCGGCCCAATGGTCCCTGATCGCTGATTCGATCTGTCCGACGTCGGTGAAAGTCTGGTTCAACACGGCGTCGAGCTGCTGCGTGGAAATCGGTTGCACCCCAGGAGCATCGAGCGCGGCGACCTGCTTGAATTCGCCGTCGGCGACATCGACGTAGCGCACACCCGAGCTCGAGGACACCCACCGGTGGCTCGGATCGGTCGATGCCAGCGTGATGATGTTGACCGGGCCGCCGGGGACCCGGGCCAACTGGGTCGGGTCGAGGTGAAACGTGCCACGCGGAATCGGATCATCGAAGCTGTCCGACTGTGCGGAGTCGATGTGGGTGATGCCGTACTTTGCCGCCGACAGATACGGGTTGGCTGCTGACCCGGTGGGCGGTGCCGCGGATTCCTTTCCCGACGGCGTTGAACCAGAACCGCATCCGCTTAGCGCCATGAGCGCTGCCGCCGTGGCGGCCAACGCCGTGCGCACCCGTGCTCGCTGCGCCATACCAGGGGATGCTAATCCGATAGCCGTGTCACAGACGCAGAACGCGCCTCATCGATCAGAAGGCAAACCGGGTGCAGTCGGTGGGGAACGCGAACCAGGCCAATGCTCGCCGCGGGATGATCATGCGCAACCCGCCACCGTCGGGCCCCGCCCAGGCGTCGGGGCCGGGAGCATATTGCGGGTGGTATTTCTCAAACGCGGTCGCCAACCGGGAGCCGAGGTCTTCCGGGTCTGCCGAGGTCGCAGTGGAGACTCCCTCGACGATCACCACCTGCGTGCCGCTTTCCAGGGTCAGCGTGCAGGCCGGGTTGTCCTGCAGGTTGCGCGCGTGGCGGGTGGTCGGTGCGCCGTCGTAGTAGAACCGGCCGTCGAGCCACACGCCCCAACGCGGCACCGAATGCGGGGTGCCGTCCGGACGCACCGTGCTCAGCCAATAGTGCTGTGCCGCGGTCAAATGCTGTTCGACTTCTGACCAGCTCAACAAACCCTCTGTCGAACTCGGTAACCCGTAACCCTCGGGCAGGGCGGGACGGGTCGCGGTAGGGCCGGGTTTCGGTTCCATGGCCCGCACGTTAGCTCTGCCGTCCGACAACGGGCGGTACCGCTGCCGCCTAGCCGGCCGTTTTCCCGTTGTCGGTCATGTAGACCGCGCCGTGCACTGCGGCAGCGGCATCGCTGGCCAAAAAGGCGATCACTTCGGCGACGTCGCTCGGGGCGCTCATCCCGCGCGGCGAGGCAACCCGCATGATCAGGTTGACGTCGGCGCCCTCAGGAAGCTGGAAGTTGGTCACCTGCGGGGTCAGCATCCCGCCCGGGCAAACGGCGTTGACCCGCAGCTTCTCCGCGGTGAACTCCACGGCCAACGCGCGGGTGAGCCCGACGAGTCCGTGCTTGGCCGCGCAGTAGCCCGCCGAGTACGCCTGCCCTTCCACGCCGGCGATCGAGGCGACGTTGACGATATTGCCGGCGGTCTCCAGCAGGTGTGGCAGCGCCGCACGGCACAAGAAGAACGGCCCGTTGAGGTTGACCGCCAGATCGTGGGCCCACTCGTCGTCCGTGACGGCCAGCGTGTGGCGCATCTGATGGGCGCCGGCGACGTTGACCAGAACATCGAGCCGACCGAACTGCGCGACGCATTGCTCGACGGCCGCCGCACAGGCCGCCGCGGTGCTGATGTCGGTGGGAGCGTACTGCCCGCCGGGTACGTCGGCGAATACCGTGGCCAGCCGCTCGGCGTCACGCGCCAACCCGAACACCGTCGCGCCGCGCCGGGCCAACAGTTGGGCGGTCGCCGCGCCCAGCCCCGACGACGCACCGGTCACCAGCGCCACTTTGCCTGACAGATCGGTCATTTCGACTCTCCGCATCACCCAGTCGACCGGCACCGGGGCACAGCCGTCTACCGTCCAGTTATGGCTTCAGTATCGGTGATCACCGGAGGCGCGGGCGGCATGGGTCTGGCGACGGCCAAGATCCTGGGACGAGACCACACCGTGGTGCTGTGCGATGTCCGGCAGGAGCGGCTCGACTCGGCGCAGGCCGCCCTTGCAGAGCTCGGCATCGCTGCGACCGCCGTCAACTGCGATGTCACCGACCGTGGCGCGGTGGCTCGGCTGTTCGACACCGCCGCCGGTCTCGGGACGCTGGCGTCGGTGATCCATACCGCGGGGGTCAGCCCGAGCATGGGCGATGCCGAATTCGTCATGCGGACCAACGCGTTCGGCACTGTCGTGGTCAACGAGGCGTTCTATGACGTCGCCGGCGACGGCGCGGTGATCGTCAACGTGGCTTCGATGGCCGCGCAGCTGCTGCCCGACAAGGCATACCCCACCAAACAGTTCCCGCTGGCGTACAGCGACGGCGACGCCTTCGTGGCCGCGATGACGGCCTATTGCAACAACGCACCCGAGCAGATGCGTTCGGGCTTCTCCTACACGGTCAGTAAGGCCTTCGTGAAGTGGTACTGCGCCTCGCAGGCCGAGCGGTTCGGCGGTCGCGGGCTGCGCATCGTCTCGGTGTCGCCGGGCAACATCGACACCGAGATGGGGCGGCGCGAAGAGAAGGCCGGGGTGGGCATGATGATGCCAGACGCGCTGATCCCCCGGTGGGGTACGGCCGAGGAGATGGCCGAGCTGTTCGCCTTCTGCGCCGGAGACAAGTGCGCCTATCTCACCGGCGCCGACATCCTCGCCGACGGGGGAGTGGTTGCCTCGATGCGGGAACGCGCCCGGGTGGCCGCCGAACTTGGGTAGCGTGCCGTTGAGGGCAAGGGGGCGCCGATGCACTACACCCGCACTGATCCCATCGCGGCCCGTCCCAGCGAGGTCTGGGCCGTCCTGACCGACGTCGAGCATTGGCCGGACTGGACGGCATCGATGCGTGAGATCGTCCGGCTCGACTCCGGTCCGCTGCGAGTCGGCAGTACTGCCCGAGTCCGGCAACCCACCGGCCGGCCGATGGTCTGGACCGTCACCGACCTGGTCCACGAGCGGTCTTTCACCTGGACGGCGTCGACGGCCGGTATCCGATTCACCGGCTCTCATGAGCTGACGCCGACCGGGTCGGGGGTGCGGGCGGTGCTGACTTTTACGGTGACCGGTCCGATGGCTTGGCTGGCCGGTCTGCTCGCCGGTGGCCGGATTCGTCGTTACGTCGACATGGAGGCCGACGGGCTCAAGCGGCGCTCGGAAGGCCACGCGGCGCCCTAAGCGGCTGGTCGTCATTTACCCAGGGTCGGCAGCCGCAGCAGACGACGGAAAGCGGATTTTCACCGCGGGATGTACCGAAACAGCTAAGTTAACGGTTGACACGCGTCGGCGCGACTGCCTAACGTGGGACGAAACCTACGGGACCGTAGGTTTGGCTGGGGGGCCAATCGACAGCCCACCTGTCGATCAGGGAGGGGACCAAAAAACTATGGTGAATGTCCAGACGGCACTGCTTCACGAGCTCGAACCGATTGTCGAGCAGAACCTGAATCGCCACCTCAAGGCCGCCAAGCCGTGGCTGCCCCACGACTACGTGCCGTGGAGCAAGGGGCGTGACTTCGCGTTCCTCGGGGGCGAAGACTGGGTTCCCGAAGACTCGCCGCTGGACCCGGTCGCCAAGGCTGCGCTGCTGGTCAACCTGCTGACCGAGGACAACTTGCCGTCCTACCACCGCGAGATCGCCACCACCTTCGGTCGGGACGGCGCGTGGGGTACCTGGGTGGGCCAGTGGACCGCCGAGGAGGGCCGCCACAGCATCGCGCTGCGTGACTACCTCATCGTCACCCGCGGCATCGACCCGGTGAACCTTGAGAACATGCGGATGCAGCACACCGTCGCCGGCTATGACTCTGGCGGTAAGTCAGCGCTGGGCGTGCTGGCGTACGTGTCTTTCCAGGAACTCGCTACCCGGGTGTCGCACCGCAACACCGGCAAGGCCTCTGGATGCCCCCTCGCTGATCAGTTGCTGGCCCGGGTGGCACTCGACGAGAACCTGCACATGGTGTTCTACCGGAACCTGATGCAGGCCGCCCTGGACATTGCCCCGGACGAGGCGATGTGCGCCATCCGTGACGAGGTGCTCGGCTTCTCGATGCCCGGGATGAACATGCCCGGTTTCCAGGAGAACGCCATCATGATCGCCAAGGCCGGCATCTACGACCTGCGCATCCACCACGATGACGTCGTGCAGCCGGTGCTGCGCTTCTGGAAGATCCACGAGCGCAACGACTTCGGTGCTGTGGGCGAGGAGGCGCGCGAGCAGGTCGTCGGCTTCATGAAGATGGTCGACGAGCGCGCCACCTACTACGAAGAGAAGGCCAAGGCGCGCGAGAGCGTCTCCGCCTGATCGATGACGGAGCTAGCCCGCTAGCTCGATGGGCTAGCTCCGCTTGATCGAGGTGTAGTAGGTCGTATCAGCCATCGACACTGAGTCGGCGCCCCGCGCCGGTGTCGGACGCCCGTACTGCGTCAGCAGCTCGTTCATGGTCTGGCCGGTCGAGGTCCAGCCCAGTGGCTCGAGGTAGGCGGCGACGTCGTTGCGGTCGCCCTCGTAGCCGAGTTCGGAGAACTCCAGGTCGAAACCGTGCGCCCGCCATTTCTCGGTGGCGCTGCGCATCATTTCCCGGGCCTGTTCGTGCTGGGCGGCCGAGATGTTCGGAATGGCCTCGGTGCCCAGCCGGCTGCCCTCGGCGCTCAGTGCGGTGATGTTGTCCAGTAGCCGGTCCTGTGCTTCCGGCGGGAGATAGCCGAGCAGCCCCTCGGCGATCCAGGCGGTGGGCTGGGTGCGGTCGAATCCCGCCTCGATCAACGCGGCCGGCCAGTCATCACGCAGATCGACGGGGACGCCACGGCGGTCGGCAGTTGGCTCGGCGCCCAAGTCGGCCAGCGTCGCGGTCTTGAAGGCCAGCACGGCCGGCTGGTCGATCTCGAAGATCGTCATGCCGGAGGGCCACGCCAGGCGGTAGGCCCGCGCGTCCAGACCCGATGCGAGGATCACGGCCTGGTGAATCCCGGCCTGAGTGGCGTCGGCGAAGAACGCGTCGAAAAAGCGGGTGCGAGCGGCCATCGCGTCGGGCATCTGCCCGAGCTTCCAGCTGGATTCGTGGTCGTCGAGATCGGTGCCCGTCAGGTCGCCGGCGGCCCACCTGGTCAAGAAGTCGACGCCGACCGCCTGGACCAGGGGCTCAGCGAAGCGGTCGTCGATCAGGGGATTGTCGGCCTTGGTGGCGATCGCCCGGGCGGCGGCGACCATCGTCGCCGTGGCTCCCACGCTGGTGGCGAGGTCCCAGGTGTCGTTGTCGGTGCGTGCCATGAGCGCTCCTTGAAGTGGATGGACGGGGCGATTTGCTTAGTCTAGCAATTAATTAGTGCACTTAATAAACGGTACAGGCCGGTCGATGGTTCCCGTCCGCGGGCCGAGCCGTCGCTAGCGCAACGTCAGATAGATCAGCGCCACATTGAGTGAGCCGATCACCACGGTGATCGCCCAGCCGAGGGCGGCAGTCAGCGGCCGGTTGGCGTCGGGGCCCATCAGCGCCCGGTCGCCGGTCACCCGGATCAGCGGTATCAGGGCGAACGGGATGCCGAAGGACAACACCACCTGCGAGATCACCAGCGCCCGAGTGGGTTCGATTCCGAGGGCCAGGATCGCCAGCGCCGGGCCCAGCGTGATCAGCCGGCGCCAGAGCAGCGGAACCGATACCCGCAACAGGCCCTGCATGATCATCGCGCCGGCGTAGGCGCCCACCGAGGTGGATGCCAATCCCGAGGCCAGCAGTCCGATCGCGAAGAACAGTGCGACGGTCGGGCCCAGGGTGTTGCCGACCGCAGTGTGCGCCCCCTCGATGGAACCGGCGTCGTCCAGGCCACGCAGATTGTTCGCGGCCACCACCAACATGGCTAGGTTCAACGTCCCGGCCACCAGCATCGCCAGGCCGACGTCCCAGCGGGTCACCCGCAGCAGTCGCCGTCGCGCCGGGCCGGGTTCGGGCTGGCCGTGCCGGTCGCGGGCCAGGCCCGAGTGCAGGTACACCGCGTGGGGCATCACCGTCGCGCCGAGGATTGCGGTAGCCAGCAGCACGCTCTCGGTGCCGTCGAAGCGCGGCAACAGGCCCGTTGCGACGTCCGCGGCCGCCGGTGGCGAGACCACCAGGCTGGTCAGGAACCCGATGGCGATGATGATCAGCAGGCCGCTGGTCACCTGCTCGAAAACCCGCGGCCCGCGCCGGTCGCCGACTGTCAGCAGCGCCATCGACACCACCCCGGTGATGAGGCCGCCGAGCAGCAGCGGTAGGTCGAAGATCAGGTTCAGGGCGATCGCGCCGCCCACCACCTCGGCGAGATCTGTTGCCATGGCCACCAATTCGGCTTGCAGCCAATAGGCGATCCGAACCGGTTTACGGCTGTGGGCACCGATCACCTCCGGCAACGAGCGTCCGGTCACCAATCCGAGCTTGGCGGACAGGTACTGCACCAGCCCGGCCATTACGTTGGCCGCGACGATGACCCAGACCAGCAGGAAGCCGAATTTCGCTCCCGCGCTGACGTTGGCGGCCACGTTGCCCGGGTCGACGTAGGCGATGGCAGCGACGAAAGCCGGGCCGAGCAATGCCCAGCCCGGCTTCAGTCGAACCGCGGTGTCTGCGGCCACCGACACCCTTTCCATCCGGATTGGCGAACAGAAAAATCAGGGTAGCCGCAATTGCGCCGCCGGACCGCGGTCCAGGCGGCGCCGGGTCAGCCGGCGCTGTAGAGGCCGCGGCCGGTAACCAGCGGCAGGTCCAGCGTGGTCCGGATTCCCGGCTCGGCCGCAACCACCGCGGGAATTGCATTGACCACCCGCATCGCGGTCGCCACCAGGCCGGCGTGATTGTGGTCGCCGTTGGGGCTGGACAGGCACAGGTCCAGTGCATACGACGGTTCACCGGTCACCTCGACGCGGTAAGACCCGCCGGGCTGGGCCGGCTGCGGCCAGTCCGGGCACAGGTCTTCGCGCAGCCGGGTGACGTGCTCGAGGACCACGGCGGCCTTGCCGTCCACCATGCCGCGCACCTCGAACCGCAATGCCGCGGCAGTGCCTTTCGCGATGTCACCCGAAGAGATGGAGAAATCCTCCGGTGCGGGCACCCGAATGTGGGACTGTTCGACCGAGTCGAGTTCCAGGCCCAGGCCGGCGGCGAGCTGGCGCACCACCGAACCCCACGCCAGGCTGAGCACACCCGGCTGCAGCAGCATCGGGGTTTCGTCCATCGACTTACCGAAGCCCATCACGTCGAACATGACGGCTGCGCTGTCATAGGTGGCGTAGTCGACGATCTCCATGCAGCGGATCTGCTGGATGCTCTGGCAGGTTCCGGCCAACGCCAGCGGTAGCAGATCATTGGCGAAGCCAGGGTCGATGCCGTTGATAAATAGGCTCGAACCGCCTTGGCGCGCAGCCTCTTCGATCGGGGTCAGCATCTCCGCTGGGATCACGTCCCACGGGTATTGCAGGAACACCGCGCTACTGCCGACCACGTTGATACCGGCGG
Source organism: Mycobacterium sp. SMC-11 (assembly GCF_046250095.1). NCBI lineage: Bacteria > Bacillati > Actinomycetota > Actinomycetes > Mycobacteriales > Mycobacteriaceae > Mycobacterium > Mycobacterium sp. SMC-11. The sequence continues at coordinate 925,483 of NZ_CP176430.1, forward strand.
ACAGGATGCGCTTGAAGTCCTCCAGCGCCTCGACGAGCCGGTTGTCGGCCAGCGCGGTGTAGACCACGCAGTCGGGTTTGGCGTCGAGCACCTGCTGCAGGTCGGTAGTCGCGATCACACCGCTGGGCTTGTTCACCCCGGCCAGCCCGGCCAGTTCAGTCGCGTCTTTGCCGGACTTGGCATCCGAGGACACCCAGACCCCGGTCAGCTCGAATTCAGGGTTGGTGATCAGCGCTTTGAGTGCGTGGACACCGACGTTGCCGGTGCCGATCTGAGCAACACGAATGGTCATAGGTCAGCTGTTCCTCACAGGTCCGGGACGGGCAGGTCAAGGTTCGGGAAGGTGATGCCGCCGTCGACTTCGAGCACCTTGCCGGTGAGGTAGGCCCCGGCCGGGGACGCCAGATACAGGGCGGCGGCCGCGATCTCCTCGGGGTCACCGAGTCGACGCAGCGGTGTGGCCTTCTCCATCGGGGTGCGCAGCTCGTCGTTGGCAGCCACCACGTTCAGCGCCGAGGTCATGATCGATCCCGGGGCGATGCCGTTGACGCGGATCTTCGGGCACAGGTCCAGCGCGGCCAGCCGGGTGTAGTGGGCCAGTGCGGCCTTGGCCGTGCCGTAGGCGGCGAAACCTCGCCCGGGCACCCGCCCCATGGTGGAGGTGATGTTGATGAACGAGCCGCCGCCGGAGTGCTCCAGCATCAGCGGTACCGCTGCGATGGTCAGGGCATGCGCCGTGGCGACGTTGAACGTGAACGCGTCTTTGAGGTCTTTGGTCGACGTGGTCAACAGCGTGTTGGGCATCGTTCCGCCGACGTTGTTGACGACGATGTCGAGCCTCCCGAACGCCTTGACCGCTTCGGCGGCCAGCTTCGCCGTCTCCTCGGGATGAGCGAGATCGGCGACGACGACGTGGGCACGACGCCCCGCTGCGCGGACCTGCTGCGCGACGGCCTCTAGTTCAGATTGGGTACGTGACGCGATCACCACGTCGGCGCCCGCCTCGGCGAACGCGACGGCGATGGCGGCGCCCAGGCCCCGGCCAGCACCGGTAACGACGGCTGTTTGATTATCGATTCGGAATTTGTCGAGTATCACGTAGGCACGCTAACAAGGATCGGCTGCCAGCTGAACCTCTTTTCTGAAACACGTTCTAATTTGAGTTTGGTCGGACCCGCGAAGTCCGTTGCACGAGGCAGTGGATCGGTGTCTTGAGTCAAGAAGTTGGCAGGTTTGTTTGGGTGATTGGGTTCAGGTAGGCCTGCTGCGGGGTGCGGTCTTGGATGGCTTGGTGTGGCCGGATGGTGTTGTAGATGATGCGGAAGCGGTGGGCTTCCATGTCGAGTGCGTCGCCGTCGCCGATGTAGCCGCGGAAGAGGTGCTCGTATTTCAGGGTCCCGAAGAAGCGCTCGATGACACCGTTGGTCTGCGGTGCTTTGATTCGGGTGCGGATGTGGCGCAGTAGTGGATCGTGCCCGGTGAAGAGGCTTTGGAAGTCTTTGCCGCGGTAGCAGGGCCCGTTGTCGGAGACGACGGCGATGGGGGCGGGCATGTAGCCGATGACGTGGTCCTGGGTGTCGAGGACCGCCATCTGCCCGCGATCTAGCCGCAGGTCGGCCAGGTTCAGTACGCGGGCGGCTTCCTCGACCGCGAGTCGGATGCAGTGCACGGCGTCGACGCCGCGACCGGTGGGGGTGACGGTGATCGCCAGGCAGTACTTGGAGACGTAGTCGATCACGGCGCTGATCCGCCAGATCCCCCCGTGGGCTGTTTCGAACTCGGAGAAGTCGGTCTGCCAGACCCGGTTGCGCTCGGTCGGCGGATCGTGAAACACCTGTCGACGCAACGCGGCCCATGATTTGCGGTCGGCTCGGAAGCCTTGAGGCAGCAGCAGGCCGCGGCGTCGTAGCGCGCGTTGGACCGAGGAATTGGTGACCTCGTGGCCATCGGCACGCATTAAGGCGGCGATCTTGCGGTAGCCCCAGGCTGGCCAGGCTTCGGCGTATTTGGCGGCCAGGGCCTCAATACGGTCGACTTGAGGCGCCGGCCAGGGGCCTTTGGGTGGGTTACCGGCGCGCGTCCGAGCCAGGCGGCGTCGATAGGTCCGCTCCGGGATGCCGGCGAGCAAGGCGAACCTCGAAACCGGCAGTTGAGCTGCCTCTCTTAGGGCTTCGAGGTCCTGGAAGGGACCTGATTGATCAGCGCGGCGCCGCGCTGCCAGATCCGCAGTTGCACCGTCGCCTCGGCGAGCGCGAGCTTGAGTTCCTCGTTCTCGCGCCGGAGTCGGCGCTGTTCAGGGGTACCGGCCTGCCCTGGGGCTCCACCGGGCACTTCCTGCATCCGTTGAGCGCCGGCCTCAAGGAACTGATGCTTCCACTTCGTCACTTGGGTCGAGGACACCCCGCCCCGCCGGGCGGCCTCGGCACCGGTCATCTCCCCGGCCAGTACCGCCAGCACCAGCCGGGTTTTCTCCTCCGCAGGGATCTTCGTTCGTCGTGATCGGACCATGACCCACTCAACCTCCTCACGGCCGCGTTGTGAATAACGCGGCCCTGTCAGAAAGTTTGAGTCAGTGGATCGGCGTATATTCGAACGTATGTTCGATGAAGGTCTGCCGGGGCCGGGGTCGTTGGCGGGGGCCGACGACAAGGCCCTGGTGGCGGCCATCTCGGAGTGGGCCCGGGTGGAGGCCGCGGCCTCGGCGCGCCGGCTGGCGGCGATCGGCGAGTTGGTGGCTCGGCGCACCCGCGGGTCCGATGCGGTGAACCGGTCACGCTGGTCCTGTGACTACTGGGACGCCGCGGCCTGCGAGGTCGGCGCTGCCGAGCAGATCAGCCACGGGATGGCGTCCTCGCAGATGTATCTGGCCACGGCACTGCGGGAACGGCTGCCGAAGGTGGCCGCACTGTTTCTCGACGGGGCGATCAACAGCCGGCTGGTGGCCACGATCGTCTGGCGCACCACGTTGATCACCAACCCGTACCTACTGAACGCCGTCGACACCGAACTCGCCGCGATCGCCACCGGCCTGGGGCCCCTGTCGGCGGCCAAGACCGCGGCGGCCATCGACGCCCTGATCGAGCGGCATGACCCCGACGCCGTCCGGCGCCAGGAGCGCGACGCCCGCGGCCGCGAAATTGTCGTCGACACCCGCAACAGCGAAAACGGCACCACCGGCCTGTGGGGCCGACTGTTTGCCACCGATGCCACCGCACTCGAACGGCGCCTGACCCAACTGGCCCGCACTGTCTGCGACGACGATCCCCGCACCCTGGCCCAACGCCGCGCCGATGCCCTCGGCGCCCTGGCCAACGGAGCCGACACCCTGGCCTGCGTCTGCGGCAACACCGACTGCCCCGCCGCCGGGGCAGACGACGCCCGCGCGGCCAACGTCACCGTCTACGTCCTCGCCGACCAAACCACCCTGGACAACCCGGCCGACCCCAGGTTCGGCGCCGGCGCCCCCGACCAAACCTCCACGCCAGCCGGTGCGGCAACCACGCCGGCACCCCAGACGCGTCCGGCGCCCTCCGGGCAGATCATCGGTGGCGGCACCATACCGGCGCCGCTGCTGGCCCAGCTGGTCAATAACGGCGCCACCGTCAAACCGCTGCGCAACCCGGCCGACCTGCCGGCCGAACCGCACTACCGGCCCTCGACAGCGTTGGCCGCCTTCGTCCGGGCCCGCGACCTCACCTGCCGATTCCCCGGCTGCGACCAGCCCGCCACCCACTGCGACATCGACCACGCCGTGGCCCACCCGCAGGGAGCCACCCACCCAGCCAACCTGCGCTGCCTCTGCCGAAAACACCACTTACTCAAGACCTTCTGGACCGGCCGCGGGGGCTGGACCGACCGTCAGCACCCCAACGGCACCATCGAATGGACCAGCCCCACCGGCCACACCTACACCACACGGCCCGGCAGCATGCTGCTATTCCCCGCCCTGTGCCTGCCGACCACCGCACCACCGTCACCACCGTCACCACCGACATCAACCGGCGACCGCACCCTGATGATGCCCACACGCAAGCGCACCCGAATCCAAGACCGGCTCCGGTGCATCGAGGCCGAACGCACCCTCAACAAAACCCCGCCCTGACGCCGATGAGCAGTCGAAGCCACGTCAGGAGTGCAACACTCCTGCCGCCAGTCTGGCGATATCGACTATGAGCTGAAACCGTCTTTTGAATCGGCGGCATTCTATGGTTGATGCCGTGACTTCGAACCTCGACGTTCCCGGCGCCCCGGCCTGGTCGCCGCGCGAAGTCGAGCTGTTGGAAATCACCTTGCAGCTGCTGCAGGAAAACGGCTACGACAGGTTAACGGTCGACGCGGTCGCGGCCACCGCGCGAGCGAGCAAGGCTACGGTCTACCGGCGTTGGCCGTCGAAGGCCGAATTGGTGTTGGCCGCGTTCACGGAGGGCATCCGCCAGGTCGCGGTCCCGCCCGACACCGGCACGCTGCGCGGTGATCTGTTGCGGCTGGGGGAGCTGGTCTGCCAACAGGTCGCGCAGCACGCCGGCACGCTGCGCGCGGTGCTGGTGGAGGTATCGCGAAACCCAGCGCTGAACGAGGTGATGCAGAGTCATTTCGTTGATCAGCGCAAGGCATTGGTCCTCCACATCCTGGGGCAAGCCGTCGACCGTGGAGAGATCGAAGCCGATGCCATCGATGACGACCTCTGGGATCTGTTGCCCGGATATCTGATTTTCCGGTCCCTGGTCTCGGGTCGGGTGCCCACCACGCACACCGTGGCGAACCTCGTCGATCAGGTGGTCCTGCCGGCTCTCACCCGCCTCGCCCACTGACTTCGCGTTTCACGAAATCGTGCCGCCGCGCACTATTGAACCGTACGGTTCCGTACCGTACGGTTTATTTCATTCGAGCTGTCCACGGATACCGAGAGGCTTCCGGTGAAGAGACCGTCGTTTTTTCCCCTGGTCCGGCGTGGGTGGATGGTCTTGGTGGCGGTCGCGGTGGTCGCCGTCGCCGCGTTCTGCGTGTATCGACTGCACGGCATCTTCGGCTCGGGTGACACCACATCGACCAGCAGTGACGCCGCCGAGGACATCGTCCCGTTCAACCCGAAGGACGTCGTCTACGAGGTCTTCGGCGCCCCGGGGGCTACAGCCACCATCAACTATCTCGATGTCAACGCCGCTCCGCAGCAGGTCATCGACGCCCCGCTGCCCTGGAGATACCAGGCGACGACGACGGAACCGGCAGTCATCGCCGATCTGCGGGCCCAGGGCAACGGCGACACCCTGGGCTGCCGCATCGTGATCGACGGCGAGCTCAAGGACGAAAGGACCTCCGACGCCGTGAGCGCCTACATCTTCTGCTTGGACAAGTCCGGATGAGCGAGCCCGGCCGACGGCCCTTCTGGCCACGCACCATCCGCGGCCTGGCACTGCCGATCGTGCTGTTCTGGGTGGCGCTGGCCGCCGTGACGAACAGTCTCGTGCCCCAACTTGAGGTGGTGGCCGAAGCCCACAACGTGGGGATGAGCTCGCACGACGCGCCGTCGTACCAGGCCGCGAAGCGCATCGGAAAAGTGTTCCAGCAGTACGACACCGACAGCGCGGCGATGATCGTCATCGAAGGCGATCAGCCACTTGGTGCCGAAGCGCACCGGTTCTACGACACCCTGGTCGCCAAGCTGCGGGACGACACCCGCCACGTCCAACACATCCAGGACTTCTGGGGCGATCCGCTGACCGCCGCCGGATCGCAGAGCAACGACGGCAAAGCCGCACTGGCGCAGGTGTTCTTGGCCGGAAGTCAGGGCGAGACGTTGGCCAATGAGTCGGTGGCCGCCGTCCGTGACATCGTCGAGCGCACACCGGCACCGCCCGGCGTTCACGCCTATGTGACGGGCGCGGCCCCGCTGGTCGCCGACCAGTTCTCGGTCGGCAGTGAGGGCACCAACAAGGTCACCGCGATCACCTTCCTGGTGATCGCGCTCATGCTGTTCGCGGTCTACCGCTCGATCGGCACCACTGTGCTCGCGCTGCTCACCGTCGCCATCGAGATGGCCGCCGCGCGTGGTTTCGTCGCGTTCCTCGGTTACCACGAGATCATCGGATTATCAACGTACTCAACGAATCTGCTGACCTTGCTCGCGATCGCCGCGGGAACCGACTACGCGATCTTCATCATCAGCCGCTACCAGGAGGCGCGCGCGGCCGGCGAAGACCCGGAGACGGCTTTCTACACCATGTACCGCGGCACCGCCCACGTCGTGATCGGCTCGGGCCTGACCATTTCCGGCGCCGTGTACTGCCTGACCTTCACCCGGCTGCCCTACTTCCACACCCTGGGGCTGCCCGCTGCCATCGGCATATTCGTCGCGCTGATCGCCGCGTTGACCCTGACGTCGGCGGTGCTCACGCTGGGCAGCCGGTTCGGATTCTTCGAACCCACCCGCGCGATGCGGACCCGCGGCTGGCGCCGGATCGGTGCCGCCATCGTCCGGTGGCCCGGACCGATCCTGGTGGTGGCCTGCGGCGTGGCCCTGATCGGCTTGCTCGCCCTGCCGGGCTACAAGACCAGCTACGACGCCCGGATCTACATGCCGGATCGTGCCCCGGCCAACATCGGCTATGCCGCAGCCGAACGCCATTTCTCGCAAGCCCGGCTGAACCCCGAACTGCTGATGATCGAAGCCGACCACGACCTGCGCAACCCGGCGTCCTTCCTGGTTTTGGAACGCGTCGCCAAAGCCGTGTTTCACACGCCGGGTATTGCCAAAGTGCAGTCGATGACCCGCCCGTTGGGCACCCCGCTCAAGCACACGTCGATACCGTTCTCGGTCGGCCAGGGAAATGTCGCCCAGACCCAGAATCTGAAGTATCAGATGGACCGGGCGGCCGATCTGCTCAAACAGGCGGCTGAAGCCGAGAAGTCGATCCACACGCTGGAGCAGCAATATGCGCTACAGCAGCAGCTCGCCGACGCCACCCATTCGGAAACCCAGAGCTTTCACGACACCGTCGACCTCACCAACGAACTGCGGGACCAGATCGCGAACTTCGACGACTTCTTCCGGCCGATCCGCAGCTACTTTTACTGGGAACCGCACTGCTTCGACATCCCGGCGTGTGCTGCGCTGCGCAATGTGTTCGACCTGCAGGACGGCATCGACAAGCTCAGCGAGAAGCTCGGACAGCTCACCACCACCTTGGACAAGCTGGACGCCCTGCAACCGCAGCTGGTGGAGCTGATTCCGTCCCAGATCGAAAGCCAGCGAGTCAACCGCGATCTGGCGCTGAACAATTACGCCACCAACTCCGGGATCAGCGACCAGTCCGCCGCCGCCAACGACAATCCGGCCGCCATGGGTCAGGCCTTCGACGAAGCCAAGAATGACGACTCCTTCTACCTACCGCCGGAAGCATTCGACAACGCCGAATTCAAACGTGGGATGAAGTTGTTCATGTCGCCGGACGGCAAAGCGGCGCAGATGATCATCACCCACGAGGGCGACCCGGCGACCCCGGAGGGCATCGCGCACATCGACTCGATTCGCAACGCCGCCAAGGAAGCGGTCAAAGGGACCCCGCTGCAGGGTTCGCACATCTACCTCGCCGGCACCGCCTCGACCTACAAGGACATCGCCGACGCCGCCAAATACGACCTGCTGATCGCCGGGATCGCTGCGCTGACCCTGATTCTGCTGATCATGATGATCATCACCCGCAGCCTGGTCGCCGCGATCGTCATCGTGGGCACCGTTGCGCTTTCGCTGGGCGCCTCATTCGGTCTGTCGGTGCTGGTGTGGCAGTACCTGTTCGGCATCCATCTGTACTGGATCGTGTTGGCCCTGGCCGTCATTCTGTTGCTGGCGGTGGGCTCGGACTACAACCTGCTGTTGATCTCGCGGTTCTCCGAGGAGATCCGCGCGGGTATCAATACCGGGATCATCCGGGCAATGGGCGGCACGGGTTCAGTCGTGACTGCTGCCGGGCTGGTGTTTTCCGCGACCATGGCGTCGTTCATCTTCAGTGACCTGCGGATCCTCGGCCAGATCGGCACCACGATTGCGCTCGGCCTGCTGTTCGACACGCTGATCGTGCGGTCGTTCATGACCCCGTCCATCGCGGCGCTGCTCGGGCGCTGGTTCTGGTGGCCGCAACGGGTGCGTCAACGGCCCGCGGTAGCCGCGAGCTCCTAAGCCCGCGCCTTTTTGGCGGGAGCCTTTTTCGCCGGAGCTTTCTTGGCCGGTGCCCTTTTGGCCGGGGCCTTCTCGGCGGACGAGCGTTTCTTCACGCTGGCCTCGAGCTTGGCCAGTAGGTCGGAAACATCTTCGGTCGCATCCAGTTCGGCGGGACGCTCCTCGGGAGTGAACGCCTCGTCGCCTTCGAGTTTGGCCGCGATCAACTCGTGCAACTGCTCCTGATACGTGTCGTGGTAGCGGTCCGGGTCGAAATCGTCGGCCATCGACTCGACCACCTGCCCGGCCATCTTCAGCTCGGCCGGCTTGATCTCCACCTTGGTGTCCAGCGCGGGGAAGTCCGGGTCGCGAATCTCGTCCGGCCACAGCAGGGTGTGCACCACCATCACGTCGCGCTTGGAGAAGTCCTTGACCCGCAGCGCCGCCAGGCGGGTCTTGTTGCGCAGCGTGAAGTGCACGATGGCCACCCGGTCAGTTTCGGCCAGCGTCTTGGCCAGCAGCACATAGGATTTGATCGACTTCGACGCGGGCTCCAGAAAGTAGGAGCGGTCATACAGCATCGGATCCAGGTCAGCGGTCGGGACGAACTCCAGTACGGCGATCTCGTGGTCGCGCTCCTCGGGGAGGTTCGCGATGTCGTCGTCGGTGATCACCACCATCCGCCCGTCGTCGGACTCGTACGCCCGCGCGATGTCGCCGTAGTCGACGACTTCGCCGCACTCCTCGCACACCCGCCGGTAGCGAATTCGCCCGTGGTCCTTGGCGTGCACCTGGCGGAACTTGATGTCATGGTCTTCGGTGGCGCTGTAGACCTTCACCGGCACGTTGACCAGACCGAATGCGATCGAACCCTTCCAGATGGAACGCATAGGGCCAGTATGCCCACCCAGATGTGCCGATAACCTGCATTGGCGCGACGTAGGTTGGTTGCATGGCCGCTGAGTCCGTGCAGACCCGGGTCACGCTGACCAACGCCGACAAGGTGCTCTACCCCGCCACGGGCACCACCAAAGCCGATGTCTTCGACTACTACACCCGGATCGCCCAGGTAATGCTGCCGCACATCGCCGGGCGCCCGGCGACGCGCAAACGTTGGCCCAACGGTGTTGAACAGGGATCCTTCTTCGAAAAGCAGCTCGCTTCCTCAGCTCCGGGCTGGGTGCCTCGCGCGGACATTCAGCATCGCTCCGGCGTCACCACCTATCCGATCATCGAGGACCTCGACGGCCTGGCCTGGATCGCCCAGCAGGCCGCGCTGGAAGTCCACGTCCCGCAGTGGCGGTTCGAAACGCAATGGAGCCACGGCGGCAAGGTGCTCGCACCCGGACTGGCAACGCGTCTGGTGTTCGACCTCGACCCTGGCGAGGGCGTGGCGATGAGTCAGCTCGCCGAAGTGGCGCGAGCTATCCGGGACCTGATGTCCGAGCTGGGGTTGGACACCTTTCCGGTCACCAGCGGCAGTAAGGGAGTGCACCTGTACGCCGCCCTCGAGCGCCCGGTGAGCAGCGCTGGAGCCGCCACATTAGCCAAACGCATTGCGCAACAGCTCGAAACCGAGATGCCCGAACTGGTGACCGCGACCATGGCCAAGAAGCTGCGGGTCGGCAAGGTGTTTCTCGACTGGAGCCAGAACAACGCGGCCAAGACGACCATTGCGCCGTACTCGCTGCGCGGCCGAGACCAGCCGACGGTCGCTGCTCCACGCACCTGGGCCGAGCTGGACGACCCGGGCCTGCGGCAGCTGCGCTTTGACGAAGTGCTGGACCGCGTTGAGCGCGACGGCGACCTGTTGGCCGCCCTGGACCCACCGCCGCAGGCACCGGACCGGTTGGCGGTGTACCGGGCCAAACGTGACGCGGGCCGGACCCCCGAACCCGTTCCGGCCGCGGCGCCGGCGCCCGGTGAGGGCAACAGCTTTGTCATCCACGAACACCACGCCCGCCGGCTGCACTACGACTTTCGGCTGGAGCGCGACGGGGTGTTGGTGAGCTGGGCGGTGCCCAAGAACCTTCCGGACTCCACGTCGGTCAACCATCTCGCAGTGCGCACCGAGGACCATCCGCTGGAATACGGCAGCTTCGAAGGCACCATCCCCAAGGGCGAGTACGGTGCGGGCACCGTGCGCATCTGGGATTCGGGCACCTATGTGACCGAGAAGTTCGAGGACGGGGCCGAAAAAGGGGAGGTGATCGTCGTGCTCACCGGCAGCCGGATCTCCGGGCGATACGCGCTGATCCGCACCGGCGGTGACCAGTGGCTGGCGCACCGGATGAAAGACCAGCAGGCATTCACGTTCAACGAGCTGGCCCCAATGCTGGCCACGCACGGCTCGGTGGCGCGACTGGACCCAAGCCAGTGGGCTTTCGAAGGCAAGTGGGACGGCTACCGGCTGCTGGTGGAAGCCGATCGCGGTCGGCTGCGGTTGCGCGCCCGCAGCGGACGTGACGTGACAGGCGAATACCCGCAGCTGCCGTTTCCGGCCGCCGACCTGGCCGAGCACCATCTGGTGCTCGATGGCGAACTCGTCGCGCTCGACGACCACGGTGACCCCAGCTTCGCTGCGATGCAGAACAGCGCCCGTGCGGCCCGCCTACAGTTCTGGGCTTTCGACTTGCTCTATCTCGACGGGCGCCCGCTGTTGCGGGTGGCCTATCGGGATCGGCGCCGTCTCCTGGAAACCCTTGCGCGCGGAACCGATCTAGTGGTCCAAGATCTGTTGGCGCCCGACGGGGCGAAGGCGCTCGAACAGTCCCGCAAGCTGGGCTGGGAAGGGGTGATCGCCAAGAAATGGGATTCGCCCTATCAGCCGGGGCGCCGTTCGGCGGCGTGGGTCAAGGAGAAGTACTGGCGAACCCAGGAGGTAGTGATAGGCGGCTGGCGGGCCAGAAGGGAGAGCGCTCGGAAAGGCACGAGCGGGGGGATCGGGTCGCTGCTGATGGGCATTCCCGAGGGTGATGCCGGCCTGCGTTTCGTCGGCCGGGTCGGTACGGGTTTCACCGAGCGCCAGCTGGCCGCCCTGAAGAAGATGCTGGTGCCGCTCCGCGCCGGCGAATCACCGTTTGGGGCACCGCTTCCCGCGCCGGACGCCAAGGGCGTCACGTTTGTGGAACCGACGGTGGTGGGCGAAGTGCGCTTCAGCGAACGCACGGCCGATGGCCGGCTGCGCCAGCCCAGCTGGCGCGGACTGCGGCCCGACAAGACCCCGGATGAGGTGGTGGGTGAGGATTGACCGGTGCGGTGGGTGACCTATCGAAGCGAAGACGGTGAGCGCACGGGGGTCCTGGACGGGGACGTGGTCCATGCGCTGCCGCCCGGTGTGACGCTACTGGAGCTGATCCGGCTCGGGCCAGATGGTCTGCGCGACGCCGGCGAACGGGCGTTGGCCGCGCCGGCGGCGACGGTGCGGGCCGATCAGGTGACGCTGATGGCGCCGATCCCGCGTCCGCCGTCGATCCGCGACAGCCTGTGCTTCCTGGACCACATGCGCAACTGCCTGGCCGCGACCGGCCGCAGCCGCGACCTCGACGACACCTGGTACCGAATCCCGGCGTTCTATTTCGCCTGCCCGGCAACGGTTCTAGGGCCCTATGACGATGCGCCCATGGCGCCCGGCAGTGTCTGCCAAGACTTCGAGTTGGAGGTCGCCGCGATCATCGGCACGCCCGGCGCGAACCTGTCGGTAGAGCAAGCCGAGCAGGCCATCATCGGCTATACGATTTTCAACGACTGGTCGGCGCGGGACCTGCAGGCCCAGGAGGGCGTGCTGGCGATCGGGCAGGCCAAGGGCAAGGACAGCGGGGTCACCTTGGGTCCCTACCTGGTCACCCCCGACGAGCTGGAGCCCTACCGTCGCAACGGCAGACTCAGCCTGCACGCCACCGCGATCGTCAACGACGTGATCGTGGGTATCGGGTCGACCGAGGCCATGGACTGGAGCTTCGGCGAGATCATCAGCTACGCGTCGCGCGGGGTGCCGCTGGAACCGGGTGACGTCTTCGGATCCGGCACAGTGCCGACCTGCACCCTGCTCGAGCACCTCGATCCCGCTCTGCCGCAACCGTTTCCGGGTTGGCTGAGTGACGGTGACGTGGTGACCCTGCAGGTGCAGGGCCTCGGCGAGGTGCGTCAGACGGTGCGTGCCAGCGCTCCGCCGATACCGTTGGCGGAGCGCCCGCGCCCCTAGGGTGCCTAGGGTGCCTAGGACGCCTTGACGGTGACCGTGATGGCCGAGGCGCCGTCTGAGGTGATGATCAGCTGCGAGGCGTTGGGTCCGGAGGTGACATGTCCGCCGGTCACTTCGACGGTGTAGCCGTTGGGGTATTGGTTGGGGGGAACCGAGATGGTGGTCTGGGAGCCGGCGCCGAAGGTGCCGGATCCGTCGGCCTGGTCGGTGGAGTAGCTGAAGGAGAAGACACCGCCCGAGAACGACCACGAGGTCGGGATGCCCGAGATCAGCTGCGGGTAGGGCTGGGCCAACGTGTCGAGTTTGTCCCAGTTGACGTTGTCTCCGACCGGTGGCTTGCTCGGGTCGAACACCAGCGCCTGGTCCTCCGGTGAGATGCTGGTGATGTCCTTGCCGGAGTAGGCCCATTCGGCCCAACCGAACAGCGCCCGGTTGGTGGCCTGCAGGCTCGCTTCGATGGCTCCAATGTTGTTGGTAGCGCCGAATTCGCTGAACCAGCCCGGGATATTGTGGGCCTGGGTGTAGTCCATCGCGTAGTCGAGGACGACGTCGGCGTTCCAGTCGCAACCGAAGCTGGTCCCGGGGAACAGTGAAGCCGTGAGGCAGTAGTGGTGGAACGAGAAGGCCGAGTTCGGGTCGTCCACCGTGCCCAAATTCGTCGGCACCGGCAGGCTGCCGAAGAGGGCGGGCGGTTCGAAGAACACGGTCTTGTTCGGGTCGACGGATCGGATGGCCGCGTCGATCTGGTTGTAGAACGGGGTCAGTTGCTGGGCTTCGAAGTACGAGTTGCCCAAGATGCTGCCCAGCCAGTGCGTGCCGGCCCACGGCTCGTTCATGATGTCGTAGCCGGCGACATTGGGATCGCCCTTGAAGTAGTTCGCGACGGCCTGCCACGACAACGCGTAGTGGTTCTGCAGCCCGATCCCGTCGGAGGCCTTCGTGTTGGCCCAGAACGTATCCCAGGCGTGGTTCTGCGCCGGGCTCACGGGGTAGGTGAATGGGAAACCCAAGCCGATGTGAGGTAGCCCGCCGTTGAAGGTGGCCCAGTCCGGAGCGCCCTCGCCGCCGAACTCCTCGTTGTAGAGGTCCTGATGCATGTCGAGAACCGCCACGATGTTGTGCCGCGCCAGCATGTCCACGGTTTCCTTGACCGACGCCAGGTAGTCGTAGTCGATGACACCGGGTTGGGGCTCCACCCCGGCCCAGATGATGCCCAGGCGCACCGAATTGAAGCCGTTGGCGGCCAGGAAGGCGGCATCGTCGTCACTGAAGCCGTCGCCAGAGGGCGCATATGGGGCGACCTTGTAGACCTGGTTGAGGCCGTGCCAGATGACGACCTGGCCGTCGGCGTTGGTGAGCCAGCCGTTGGACACCTCCACCACAGGGGCAACGGTGCCGGTGATACCGCCGGGCAGGGCACCGAATTGGCCTACGGCGCCGTGGGTTCCATCGAGCAGACCGGCCACCCCGCCGACGCCGCCCAGCGCGGGCAGTCCAGCCAGGGTGGCGCCGTCACCGGCGTCGCCGCCATGGCCGCCGTTGCCGAACAGCCAACCGGCGGCTCCACCGTCGCCGCCGACGGCACCGGCACCGCCGTCGCCGCCCGCGCCGCCGTTGCCGAGGATTCCGCCGGCGGCTCCGCCGTGGCCGCCGGCGACGCCGTCGGTGGTGCTGTTCCAGCCGGCGCCGCCGTTGCCGAAGAGCCAGCCGCCGTTCTCGCCGTCGGGGTGGTCCTCGGTGCCGTCGGCGCCGTTGCCGATGACCGTGGAGCCGAACAGCGTGTTGATGGCGCCGTTGACCTGGATGCCCAGGTCGCTGTCGATCCACTTCTCGGCGAGGCTGTACAACCCGGCATAGGGGTCGAAAGCGAAGCCGAAGGCTGCGCCCGGTTCGGCCAGTGCGGCGAAGGCGGCGTCCCAGTGGCCGGAGGACAAGAAGGTGTCCCACGCGGTCGCGTCGAACAGGGCGTCACCGTCCAGGGTGCCTTCGGTGGTGACGAACGGCGTGAACAGCACGTCCATCATGTCGTCGAGGTCGGCGTGGGCCGGCGGCGTTATGGGAGCGATCGCCAAGAACGCGGCGATTCCGACAACCTTGCTGCCCACAACCTTGCTGCGGTGACGAGACATCCCGACAAACCCTTCTCATGGACAACGGCCGATGCTGAAGTCTGCCTGAGAAGGTAAACGAGTTACTTAGCCTGCGCAAGGGTGCGGTAGGGGAGGTGCGGGCTTCGCTCGCTCGCCCAGTCCGAAGTGATCCGCCATTTCGCCGCCTAGGACGCCCTCACGGTCACCGTGATGGTGGTGGCCGTGTCGGAGTCAGACGCGATGGTCAGCACCGGCGCGTTGGGTCCGGAGGTGACGTGTCCGCCGGTCACATTCACCGTGTAGCCGTTGGGGTATTGGCTGGTCGGGACGGAGATGGTGGTCTGCGATCCGGCTGCGAAGGTCCCGGTACCGTCGGCCTGGTCGGTGGAGTAGCTGAACGAGAAGACTCCGCCCGAGAACGACCAGGAGCTCGGGGTGCCCGAGATCAGCTGCGGGTAGGGCTGAGACAGGGCGTCGAGTTTGTCCCAGTTGACGTTGTCGCCGACCGGAGGCTTGGTCAGGTCGTAGACCAGAGCCTGATCGTTCGGTGAGGTACTGGTGATGTCGCCTCCGGTGTAGGCCCACTCGGTCCAACCGATCAGGTGCTGATTGGCGGCGTTCATTCCGGCGGTGATGGCCGGGATGTTGTTGGTGGCGCCGAACTCGCTGAGCAACGCCGGAATGTTGTGCTCCTGCGCGTAGTCCATCGCGAACCCGAACGAGAGGTCGGCATTCCAATCGCAACCGAAGCTCATGGTCGGGAACAGTGCGTTCACCATGCAGTAGTGGTGGAACGAGAAGACGGTGTTGTCGTCGTCGACCGTTCCCAGGTGGTTCGGCACCGGCAGGCTGGCCTCGAGGGTGGTGGGTCCGAAGAACACCGTCTTGTTCGGGTCGACGGAGCGGATGGCTTCGGTGATCTGGTTGTAGAACGGGGTCAGCTGCTGGGAGTCGAAGTAGGGGTTGCCCAACAGGCTGCCCAGGGTATGGGTGCCTGACCACGGCTCGTTCATGATCTCGTAGCCGGCCACGTTGGGGTCGCCCTTGAAGTAGTTGGCAACGGCCTGCCACATCAGACCGTAGTGGTTCTGCAACCCGATCCCATCGGGTGCTTTGTCGTTGGCCCAGAACGCGTCCCAGGCGTAGTTCTGTGCCGGGCTGACGAAGTAGCTGCCCGGGAAGCCTGCCTCGACGTTGGGGAGCCCGCCGGTTAAGACGGCCCAGTCTGGCGCGCCGTCGCCGCCCAGGCTGCCGCTGTACAGGTCTTGGTGCATGTCGAGGATGGCGACGATGTTGTGGTTCGCCAGCATCTGGACGGTCTGTTGGAGCGACGCGAGGTAGCTGTAGTCGATGACGCCGGGTTCGGGTTCGACCCCGGCCCAGATCACGCCCAGGCGGACCGCGTTGAAGCCGTTTGCGGCCAGGAAGGCGGCATCGTCGTCGCTGAACCCGCCGGCGGACGGTTCGTAGGGGGCGATCTTGTAGACCTGGTTGAGCCCGTGCCACATGACGACCTGGCCGTCGGAGTTGGTGAGCCAGCCGTTGGACACCTCCACCGGCGGGGCGACCGTTCCGGTGATCCCGCCCGGCAGTGCGCCGTAGTGGCCGACGTCGCCGTGGGTGCCATAGAGCAGGCCGGCCACCCCGCCGACGCCGCCGAGTGCGGGCAGTCCGGCCAGGGTGGCGCCGTCGCCGGCGTCGCCGCCGTGGCCGCCGTTGCCCCACAGCCAGCCGCCGGTGCCGCCGTCGCCGCCGACGGCACCGGCACCGCCTTCGCCGCCGGCGCCGCCGTTGCCGAAGAGCCCGACCGCCGAGCCGCCGTGGCCGCCGGCGACGCCGTCGGTGGTGCTGTTCCAGCCGGCGCCGCCGTCACCGAAGAGCCAGCCGCCGTTCTCGCCGTCGGGGTGCTCTTCGGTGCCGTCGGCGCCGTTGCCGATGACCGTGGAGCCGAACAGCGTGTTGATGGCGCCGTTGACCTGGATGCCCAGGTCGCTGTCGATCCATTTCTCGGCGATGTCGTGTAGGCCGGCGTAGAAGTCGAAGGCCAGCGCGGGGCTGGGTTCGGCCAGTGCGGCGAAGGCGGCGTCCCAGTGGCCGGAGGACAAGAAGGTGTCCCAGGCGGTCGCGTCGAACAGGGCGTCACCGTCCAGGGTGCCTTCGGTGGTGACGAACGGCGTGAACAGCACGTCCATCATGTCGTCGAGGTCGGCGTGGGCCGGCGGCGTTATGGGAGCGATCGCCAAGAACGCGGCGATTCCGACAACCTTGCTGCCCACAACCTTGCTGCGGTGACGAGACATCTCGACAAACCTTCCCTGACACGCCTGTTTCTGAGCCCTGTCTGAGAAGCTAAATGAATTATTTAACAACGCGCAAGGGTGTGGCGGAAAAGGGATGCGATTCGGTGCCCGGTTGGCGCCTCCGTGCCGCGGCTGGACTAGCGGTTATAGCTGGTGGGCGCGTTGCAACGCCGTCACGAATGAAATCGCGCGATAGTTCGCGGCGACAACTATTTCGAAAGCCCGATCAGCACTGGGTCGCGGCGCGGATCCATTGGCGACGAGCTTCGCTCTGCCCGGCCTCAGCTGCTGCGGCGCGAAGCAGGCGGATTATCCGCTGGTGGTCACCGTGGCCGATTTGTGGCTCAACCGGTAGATACTTCTGTGTCTTCATGTGTGAATACCCCCTGCAGGTCACGCAACGAGAACTGCAGTACCCGACCGCTGTGGGTGGGCGGTCGGCGCACATATCGGTTAACGCCGGCGGCGGCGAAAACGATCCCGATTCAGCCGAATAAAACGGTGAGGGTGCACACGTGTGAGCGAAGACGTGACGGGCGTCACCCCGCCTTGGCGATGACGTGCTCGGCGAACCGCTCCAGGTTGCGGATCTTGGTGTCCAGCGGCTCGGTGTCGGGACCGACGATATAGGGCACCCGGAAGCCGACGATGACGTCGGTAACGCCCTTGTCCTCCAGGCGCTTGATGCCGTCGAGGGTGAATCCGTCGACCGAGATCACGTGGATCTCGAACGGCTCATCGGCGCGGCCCTCTTCCTCGCGGAGCTGCCTGAGTCGGGTGATGAGTCCATCGAGCTCGGCCGGGTCGCCGCCTCCGTGCATCCAGCCGTCATGGCGTGCCGCGCGGCGCAGTGCTGCTTCGGCGTGGCCACCGATCAGGATCGGGATCGGCTGCGTGGGGGCCGGGGTCATTTTGGTCTTGGGAATGTCGTAGAACTCGCCGTGGAACTCGAAGTAGTCGCCGGTGGTGAGGCCCTGGATGATCTCGATGCACTCATCCATCCGCTTGCCGCGCCGGGCGAACGGGACCCCCATCAGCTCGTAGTCCTCCGGCCACGGGCTGGTGCCCACGCCCAGTGCCAGCCGGTTGTTGATCATCGCGGCCAGCGAGCCGGCCTGCTTGGCGACCAAGGCCGGCGGGCGGATCGGCAGCTTGACCACGAACGGGGTGAACCGCAGCGTGCTGGTGACCGCGCCCAATGCTGCGATCAAGACGAAGGTCTCGATGAAGGCCTTGCCGTCGAGGAATTCCCGGTTGCCGTCGGGGGTGTAGGGATATTTCGAGTCCGATTCGAACGGGTAGGCGACGCTATCGGGGATCGTCATGCTGTGGTACCCGGCGGCCTCGGCGGCTTTGGCGAGCGGAATGTAATAGCTCGGGTCGGTCATCGCTTCGGCGTAGGTGAACCGCACGTCGTCTCCTCGGTCTTTCGGTGGTGGGGCGCTGTTCTCTGCATAGCAGACTGGCCCGCCGCGACCGGAGTGGGGGGAGTGCGTTCACATACGCGGCGGCATCACGACCTCGACGTCCTCCAAGGGATACGGCGGATATCCAGCGGCTCCGATCACGGTCAGCGTGCCCCAGGGTGTCCGCTCGGCGACGCGCCCTTCGGCCGTGTGATCGCCAATCCGGATGCTGACCTTCGAACCGGTGATGCCCGCGCCCGGAAGGTCGTTGAAAAACATTCCCTGCCAATGGTATTGGCCATCAATCGGATCGAAGTGGCCGGTCAGGCGGACCTGCGTCGGGTAATCCGCGCCGTTGTGGGTGAGAACCGCTGGGCCATCGTAGGTTTCGTCATCAACGCGCACCGACCCGGTGAGGTAGAACCGGGAGATCCCCCGCGTCGGCAGCAGCGGATGCACCCGCAGCCGAGGCGAGCGAGACTCGATGCGGCTGGCCCCGCTACGGCGTAGGGCATCGATGAGCCCGGCCACATACCGGGCCTGCCGATGGGTGTGCGGGCCGGGGATGTGGAAGCGGTTGGGGACTCCGTGCCTGGCGACAGTGTCGTCGGTTGAGGCGGCGGTGCCGATCAGCGTGCGGGCGGCCATCTCTTCACCGTCGGCGGTGGTCACCGTCCAGGTGTCGGTACCGCTGTCGAATCTGGTGGTCACGTTCGTCGCATCGACGGCGCGAACACCGTCGATCAATCCGTGCAGGGGTGCCGGGTCGCCCAGCACCACCACGTCGAGGATGCCGTTGCGGCTCACAGGAATCCGGCCCGCCGCCACATCCGCCGGGCTAGCCCGCCCATCAGTCCGACTTCGGTGAAGAACGCGGCCAGTGGCGCGAACGACGAGCGGGACGCCGCGTGGAAATGCGGGTTGGCCCGCGCCACCCGGCGAGCTTCGCGACCGTCCAGCCCGACGCGGTTATAGACGACCGGCAGGGTGAACAGGTGGCGGTAGAACGGTCCGCCGACGCCCTGCAGGTTGGCCAACAGCATCCGGCGGTAGCGGGGCATCGCCGGGACGCTGCGCCGCAGACCGTCGCGGGCGTACTGAATGTGGCGGGCTTCCTCGGTGACATGGATGCGCATCACCCGCCGCACGATCGGCTGCAGGTCCGGGTCGTCGAGGATCTGGCGCTGCAGCGCGTCAAAGATCTCCTCGCCGACCAGTGCCGCTCCCCACAAGATGCTCCCGCGGAACAGGAATGGAAGCGCGTTGATGACGATGCGCTGATGCAGGCGCGGGCGTACCGGCACGCCGCCGATCCGGTCGATGGTCTTGCCGAACATCAGCATGTGGCGGGTCTCGTCGCCCAGTTCGGTCAGCGAGTAGTGGGTGGTGCGTGCGGTGGGGTTCTTGTGCATCATGTCGCGCAGCAGTGCCTGGTTGAGGATGTTCTCGAACCAGATGCCGGCCGACAGGACATTGACCAGCTCTTGGCGTGACATCTCGATCTGCTGTTCGCGGGACATGGACTCCCACAGGCCGGTGCCGTAGAGGGTGCACATCCGCGGCGGCAGGAAGAACTTGTCCTCCTCCAGCGGGGCGTTCCAGTCGATGTCGACGACCGGTGCGTAGGACCTTTTCACCGAGCCCTTCAGTAGACGCTCGGCAAATTCCTCCCGGGTCGGTTCGCTCGGCCGCACCGCAGTGGTCATGACGCAATCCCTTCTCGCTCGGACTTGTAAAAACTAGGAGCCGCACCAAGGCATGTCAATACCGACGGTACCGGATACCGCCGGTTCTTTGTGTGATGCCCGTCACGCGGCCTGGCCTGGCCGTATCTGTGGGGTGCGGGCCCGCGCCGGGGCTGCCGGGAGCTGGCTCTAGTTGGGTTTGGTCGTCCCGGGATTCCGGCCCGACGCAATTGGGAAAGTCAGGTTCTCGTCGTTTGCCCCGTGGCAAGATCTGCGCATGGGACCCTTCCTGCTCCGCGCCGCGCTGACCGGACTCGCCTTGTGGATCGTCACTCAGATCGTTCCGGGGATCGAGATCGTCGGTGGCGACACCACGCTGCAACGGGTGGGCATCATCTTCGTCATCGCCTTGATCTTCGGGCTGGTGAACGCCTTCATCAAGCCGGTGGTGCAGCTGCTGTCGATACCGCTGTACATCATCACGCTGGGGCTGTTCCACATTGTGGTCAATGCGCTGATGCTCTGGATCACCGCGTGGATCACCGACAAGACGGCCAAACACTGGGGCCTCTACATCGCCGATTTCTGGTGGGACGCGATCTGGGCGGCGATCGTTTTGTCACTGGTGGGCTGGGTATTGTCGCTAGTCGCCGGACGTATTGCCAGATAAACGGGCAGACTCGGGGGCATGCCGGAGCTGCCCGAGGTCGAAGCACTCGCCGATCATCTGCGTCGGCACGCCACTGGTTGCACCATCGGCCGGATCGACGTGGCGGCGCTGTCGGTGCTCAAGACATTCGATCCGCCGCCGACGGCGTTGCACGGTCAGCAGGTGACCGGTGCGCACCGCTGGGGCAAGTATCTGGGGTTGCAGGCCGGTGAGCTGTTCTTGATCGCGCACCTGTCTAGGGCGGGTTGGCTGCGCTGGTCGGATCAGCTGGCGGCCGCGCCGCTGCGACCGGGGAAGGGACCGATCGCGCTGCGGGTGCACCTGGGCGTCCCGGGGCAGGCACCCGGCTTCGATCTCACCGAAGCCGGCACCCAGAAGAGGCTCGCGGTCTGGTTGGTCGACGACCCGGTCAAGGTGCCGGGCATCGCCACACTGGGGCCGGATGCGCTGGCGATCGACGCCGACGCGCTGGCTGGCTTGCTGGCCGGCAATACCGGTCGCATCAAAACCGTCCTGACCGATCAGAAGGTGATCGCCGGAATCGGCAACGCCTACAGCGACGAGATCCTGCACACCGCCCGGTTGTCGCCATTCGCCACCGCCGGCAAACTGTCGACGGCTCAGCTGACCGCACTGCACGACGCCATGCACACCGTGCTGACCGACGCCGTCACCCGCTCGGTCGGCCAGCAGGCCGCCACCTTGAAGGGGGAGAAGCGCTCGGGTCTGCGGGTTCACGCCCGAACCGGGCTGCCGTGCCCGGTATGCGCCGACACGGTTCGGGAAGTATCTTTCGCCGATAAGTCATTTCAGTACTGCCCGACCTGCCAGACCGGCGGCAAGGTGCTGGCCGACCGACGGATGTCGCGACTGCTCAAGTAATTCTTCGACCTGATTTCGGCAGGCTGCGAACGTCGTTAAGCTGCCCTGGTGACCCGTCAGAGAATCCTCATCACTGGTGCCAGTTCAGGGCTGGGTGCGGGCATGGCTCGCGTTTTCGCTGCGCGGGGACGTGACCTGGCCCTGTGCGCCCGCCGGACGGACCGGCTTGATGAACTGAAAATCGAACTGACAGAAAAATTTCCAGCAATCAATGTTGTGGTGGCTGCACTCGACGTGAATGACCACGACGCAATACCCAAGGTGTTCAACCACTTCGTCGACGAGCTGGGTGGAATCGACCGGGTCATCGTCAATGCCGGCATCGGCAAGGGCGCCCCGCTCGGATCCGGCAAGCTGTGGGCCAACAAGGCCACCATTGAAACGAACTTGGTGGCCGCGCTGGTGCAGATCGAGACCGCGCTGGAGATATTCAAGTCTGCCGGCAGCGGCCACCTGGTGCTGATCTCATCGGTGTTGGGCAACAAGGGTGTTCCCGGCGTCAAGGCGGCGTACGCCGCCAGCAAGGCCGGGGTCTCGTCGCTAGGGGAATCGCTGCGGGCGGAGTACTCGCGCGGACCGATCAAGGTGACCGTGCTGGAACCGGGCTACATCGAATCGGAGATGACCGCCAAATCGGCGTCCACCCTGTTGATGGTGGACACCGAATCCGGGGTCAAGGCCATGGTGCGTGCCATCGAACGCGAAACCGGCCGGGCTGTCGTTCCGTCCTGGCCGTGGGCCCCGCTGGTATGGCTGCTGCGCCGCTTGCCGCCGCAGTACACCAAACGCTTCGCCTGATCGGTTCCCGCTCGGGTCAGCGGGTCATCCACTCCAGGGCCTTGGCCCGGCGGCGGTAGATCAGCAGCACCGCCTTGGCGATCAAGAACGCCACGGCCACCCCCATCAGCAGCGTGGACACGGCGTAGGCCCCGTACTCGGCCCCGCGGTGGTAGCGATCGTTGACCAGCAGGGTCAGGGTCTGCGAGTGTCCCGGCAGGTTCGACGACACCATGATGACCGCGCCGAACTCGCCGAGTGTGCGCGCCGTGGTCAACACCACGCCGTAGGTCAGTCCCCACCGGATCGACGGCAGCGTGACCCGCCACAGCGTCTGCCACGCATTGGAACCCAGCGTTGCTGCGGCCTGCTCCTGTTCGATTCCGATCTCCACGAGCACCGGCTGGACCTCGCGCACCACGAACGGCAGCGTGACGAAGATGCTGGCCAGAACCATCCCGGGCAGCCCGAAGATGATCTTGAATCCCAGGTTGTTCTCGACGAAGCCCAGCGCCCCCGACGACCCCCACAATGCGATCAGGGCGACCCCGACGATGATCGGCGAGACCGCAAACGGCAGGTCCAGGATCGCCTGAAGGATTGATCGACCCCGGAATTTGTTGCGCACCAGCAGGATCGACGTTGAAACACCGAACAAGGCGTTCAGCGGCACCACGATGATCACCAGTAGCAGCGACAGCTTCAGCGCCGAGATCGCCGCGGGGGTGCTGATCCAGGCCCAAAACTGGGCGAAACCGTGCTCAAACGTTCGGTACAGAATCACCGACACCGGGGCGATCAGCATGACACCGATATAGGTCAAGACGGTGAAGCGCAGCAGGTGGCGCTTCTCCGGCCGCGCTGTCACTCGGCCTCCTCTTCGCGCTTGGCCGCACGCCCACCCACGGTCCGCAGCAGCACCAGTACCGCGAATGAGATCGCCAACAACACGATCGAGATCGCCGCCGCGCTGGTGTGGTCGTCGTTTTCGATCAGCGAGCGAATCCACTGCGACGACACCTCGGTCTTGCCCGGCACGGCACCGCCGATCGTCACGACCGAGCCGAACTCGGCTACGCACCGCGAAAACGCAAGTCCGGCACCGGTCAACAACGCCGGCTGCAACGACGGCAGCACCACCGTCTTGAAGGTGACCAGCCGAGTCGCGCCGAGTGCCGCGGCCGCCTCCTCGACGTCGCGGTCGATCTCCATCAGCACTGGCTGGACGGCACGGACCACCAGCGGCAGCGTGACGAAGGCCAGTGCCATCGCGACGCCGGGCGGGGTGTGCTGCAGATGAATGCCGATCGGACTGGAGTTGCCGTAGAGGGCGAGCATCACCAAGCTGGTGACGATTGTCGGCAGCGCAAACGGCAGATCGATCAGCGCATCGATCACTCCCTTTCCGACGAAGTCGTCGCGCACCAATACCCAGGCGGTCGCCAAGCCGAACACCACGTCGAGCACGGTGACCAGGACCGAGATCGTCAATGTCACGCGGAACGATTCGAGTGCCGCGTGCGAGGTGACGGCCAGCCGGAAGCCGTTCCAGCCCCTACCGCCGGCCTGCCACGCGATGGCGACCAACGGCAGCAGCACGATCACCGACAGCCACAGCGTGGTCACGCCGATGCGCAGCGGCGTGATGACGGACCGGCTCGGGCCGGCGGGCAGGGCAGCGGCGCCGTCCACCACCTCCGTGCCGGGGTCGACACGCTGCGCCGGGTCGAGGGGAGTCGCGACTGTCATCGGCCGGATCCGAAAGAAGAGTGCATGCTGGCCTTCCAATGCCCGAGATGTTCGGCACCGGTCACCGAAAGTGACTACCGAGAATTAGCAAGTGGCGGGGGAGTCAGCGACAACAGTGCACAAAGCCCGCGAAGCCACTGCCGAGGGCGCCGCGACGGCCGAACGCCCCTGCGGCGCTCTGCCCAACACGGAATGGCATCTGCATGGCGCGTAGCTTAAGGAAACCTGGACGTCGAAATCTTTGTCGTGCCGCGATAGGTTTCCCGGCCGGATTGCAATCTCTCGCACTTCAGCAGGGCCGACATCGACGCCCGGCGGCAAAAAGTCAGCGTGAGGAAAATTCCGAAGGCTGTGGCTACTTCCAGTCCCAGACCGACATGTCGCCTGCCGGATAGTTCATGCAGATGTCGGTGGTGCGGGCGGCCACGCCTTTGTTGTTGAAGAACAGCTTGGCCCAGTTAGGCCAGCGCCACGACATGGTTTCGAAAAAGGCATTGGTGGCGGTGTCCTCGGAATACTGGCGGCGGCCGGCGTAGTCCATGGCGAAGAACCAGTGGATGCGGTCCCGGGCGCCTTGCTGGTCGGCGGCGGGCTTGTTGTTGTAGTCGATCATGTAGCGCTCGTAGTAGACCGGCGCGACGTCGCGGGCTGCGGCCATGACCTGTTCGGCCGAGCAGGGGGTGCGCAGGATCCGGCTGGGGATCGGGTAGTCGTCGGTAGCGTCGGCGGCAACGACACCGGCGGTGGTCACGGCGCCGATCAGGGCTGCTGCGGCGATGCCGAGGTGGACTGCATATTTCACGCCAGGGCCTCCTCGGGCTGTCGTTGGACGGGATCGGGCCACTTCGCGGGAACCGGCCGCTGGCGCACCAGCTGCGGCCACCAGAACCACTTGCCCAGCAACGCCGCGATCGACGGCGTCATGAACGACCGCACGATCAAGGTGTCGAACAACAGGCCCAGACCAATGGTCGTACCGATCTGCCCGAGGATCACCAGGGGGCTGAAGATGAAGGCTGCCATCGTTGCCGAGAACACCAGACCGGCGGCGGTGACCACAGAACCGGTGCCGCCCATCGAGCGGATGATGCCGGTGTTGAGGCCCGCGTGCATCTCCTCCTTGAAGCGGGACACCAACAGCAGGTTGTAGTCCGCCCCCACCGCTAGCAGCAAGATGATGGCCAGTGGCACCACGACCCAGAAGAGATGAATCCCGAAGATGTACTGCCACACCAGGACCGACAAACCCACCGATGCCCCCAATGAGAGGACGACGGTGCCGACGATGACGAAGGCGGCGACAAGGCTGCGCGTCACAACCACCATGATCAGCAGAATGAGGGCGACTGCGGCCAACGCCGAGATCAGCAGGTCGTACTTCATTCCCTCTTGGATGTCTTTATTGGTCGAGCCGATACCCGCGACATAGATCTTGGCGTCTGACATCGGTGTCGCCTTGAGGGCATCGAACACCGATTCCTTGATGGCGTTGATGTGCGGAATCGCCCCGGGATTAGCGGGATTGCCCTGATGGGTCACGATCATCCGCGCCGCCTTGCCATCGGGCGACAAGAACAGCTTGAGGCCGCGCTTGAAGTCAGGGTTGTCGAAGGCCTCCGGCGGCAAGTAGAAAGTGTCGTCGTTCTTGGCATCGTCGAACGCCTTGCCCATCGCAGTGGCGTTGTTCAACGCTTCTTCGCTCTGGGCATTGATGCCGCCGTTGGTCGCGAAATTCGACAGTGTCAGTTCGCGGTTGCGCTCCTGAATCGCGATCTGCGGCGGCAACAGTGCCACCAGCTGTGGTTGTAGGGCGTCGAGGCTGTCGAGGCTGGCGGTGATGTTGCCGAACTTCTCGGATAGCTCGGAGATCCCGTCCAGCGAGTCGAACACCGAGCGCAGCGCCCAACACATCGGAATGTCGAAACAGTGCGGCTCCCAGTAGAAGTAGTTGCGCAGGGGGCGGAACTGGTCATCGAAATCAGCGAGTTTGTCGCGCAGCGCGTTCATCGTCGTGACGGTGTCGTGGAACGCCTCGGTTTGTTCGTGGGTGACCGCGGCGCTCTGTTGCTGCAGGGCGAGCTGTTGCCTGAGTACGGCGATCGTGTTGTCGATCTCGCCGGCCTGCTTCAGCAGATCGTTGGCTCGGTCCTTCTGGTAGTCGAGGTTCATGATCTGGCTCGCGCTCGATGCGCTGATCTGGAACGGAATGGAGCTGTGCGTGATCGGCGTTCCGAGCGGTCGCGTGATGGACTGCACCAGTGCGATTCCCGGTGTGTGGAGCACTGCCTTGGCCGCACGTTCGAGTATCAGCATGTCGGCCGGGTTGCGCATGTCGTGATCGGTCTCGATCATCACCAACTCGGGATTGATCCGCGCTTCGGTGAAGTGGCGTTCGGCGGCCTCCATTCCGACGACACCGGGTGCGCTGGTGGGGATGTAGGGCCGGTTGTCGTAGCTGGTCTGGTAGCCGGGCAAGGCGAACACGCCGATGAGCGCAACCATGCCGGTGACCACCAGGATCGGCCCGGGCCAGCGCACGATTGCGGTGCCGATCTTCCGCCAGCCCCGCGTCCGTTGAGCGACCTTGGGCTCCATCAGCCCGAATCGGGTGGCGATCAACAACACGGCGGGCCCCAGCGTCAGGGCGGCCGCCAAGGTCACGAGAACACCGATGGCAGCCGGGATCCCGAGTGTCTGGAAATAGGGGAGCCGGGTGAAGCCCATGCACGCGACCGCGCCGGCGATGGTCAATCCCGATCCGACCATGACGTGGACGGTGCCGCGCCA
This sequence comes from Mycobacterium sp. SMC-11, assembly GCF_046250095.1. Lineage (NCBI taxonomy): Bacteria > Bacillati > Actinomycetota > Actinomycetes > Mycobacteriales > Mycobacteriaceae > Mycobacterium > Mycobacterium sp. SMC-11. The sequence goes on from NZ_CP176430.1 coordinate 952,188, forward strand.
CATGTCGTGATACGCCGCGATCCGGTCCATCCCCTTGCCACGCGCCTCTTGGTAGCGCCCGACGACGAAGATCGCATAGTCGGTCCCGGCTGCAATAGCCAAGAGCGTCAAGAGATTCGTCGCGTAGGTGGACAGGCCGATGACGCCGGAGTGGGCGAGGACCGCGACGACGCCCCGTGCCGCCATGAGCTCGACGGCCACCGTCAGCAAGACGATCGCCATCGTCACAACGGAGCGGTAGACGAACAGCAGCATGAGGCCGATGACCAGGAAGGTGATCGCGGTGACCTCGTGGGTACCGGCGCTGCCGACCTCGAAGTTGTCCGTCACCAGCGGCGACGCGCCGGTGACGTAGGCCTTGATGCCGGGCGGGGGTGGCGTGGCGTCGACGATCTTGCGGACGGCGTCGACGGATTCGTTCGACATCGCTTCGCCCTGATTGCCGCGCAGATAGATCTGGGTAAGGGCCGCTTTGCCGTCTTTGCTCTGTGAGCCGCCGGCGGTTAGCGGATCGCCCCAGAAGTCCTGGACGTGCTCGACGTGTTCGGTGTCGGCCTGCAGCTTCTTCACCAGGCCGTCGTAGTACTCGTGTGCTTCGGGCCCCAGTGGCTGATCGCCCTCAAGCACGATCATGGCCGCACTGTCGGAATCGAATTCGCCGAAGACCTGCCCGATGTGTCGCATCGCGAGAATGCCCGGCGCGTCGGGCGCGTTCTGCCCGACTGAGCGTTCCCAGCCGACGACCTCGAGCTGGGGTGCGATGGCGTTCGAAACGGCAGCGATGGCGATCCAGATGAACAGGATCGGTACGGACATCCTCCGGATGAGCCGGGCAGGCAGGCTGCCGTCGTGGGCGTCGAGAGCGGTGTCGGCGTGCTGGCCGCTCATGCCGTCTTGTCCAGGCACGCGATGTATCCGTTCACGTGGTTCGTAGACCTTTCATCCGTGACGACGCCGTTGACGGTGATTCGGCAGCCGATGGTGTTGCCGTCGCCCTGTGCGCGAAGGTCGGCGTACATAGTCGGGTCGTCGGTGGTCAGCGCCTGTGACCACGGCAGCGGGACGCTTTCGACGCGTTGCGGCTGGGCGTTGATGTCCAGAAAGTTGATGGTGGCCACGGATCCGGGCGAACCGAACACCTCGAACAACACCTGTTTAGGGTTGTAGCCGGTGTTCTCCAAGGCCTCTGAGCCGGGCCTCGAGATCTCGTTGTTCGAGCCGAAGATGCCGCGCAGTCGGTCGACGCTGAACCCGACCAGAGCGACCACCACGATCGCCACGATCGCCACCCACTGCCGGCGGACCAATTTGGTTACCGAAAACTTCTTCACAACAAAGCCTTTCGACGCCGCGCTGACGATCCCGCCGAATGCGATGCGGTGAAATTGTCGCGTAGGATGGAAACGGTACGGTACCGTGCCGATGGATCGCAACTTGTTTGACATCTGCGCAAATGGCTGCTCTCGCGGAACAACCGCGGCGCGCTGGGTAAGGGGACGACGATTTCCAAAGACTGTGGCGACGGCTCGGTGTGCCCGTGGAGCGAGCGGGAGGCCGAGCTGTTGGCGATCACCCTGGAGTTGCTGCAGGAGCATGGATACGACCGACTCACTGTCGAAGCCGTCGCGATCAGGGCCAAAGCCAGTAAGGCCACCATGTATCGGCGTTGGCCGACGAAGGCGGACCTGGTACTCGCAGCGTTCATAGAAGGAACCCGCGCGTCGGCCAGCCCGCCGAATACCGGCTCACTGCGTGGCGACCTGCTGGAGATCGGCAGTTGGACCCGTGGCCAAGCGCTGGAACACATGCGCACTATGCGCGCGGTGCTGAACGAGATGTCACACAGCCCCGCCTTGCAGGAGGCGATGCAGCAGAAATTTATCCAGCATCGCAACCTCGTGATGGACACCGTGCTGGCCGATGCCGTCGCGCGCGGTGAGATCGAGGCCTCGGCGATCAACCAGGAGATCTACGATCTACTGCCGGGCTACCTGGTGTTTCGGGCACTGGTTTCCGATCGGCCGCCGACGGAGGAAACGGTCCGCGTTGTGGTCGACGAGGTGCTGCTGCCCAGCCTGCGGGCCAAGGCTGGCGGGCAACAGCCGACCTAGTCACCCTCGGGCAGTAGGAATTACGACGATGCCCGGCCCCGCTCCGCCCGGTAGCGGCGCACCAGCGCGTCGGTGGAACTGTCGGTCTGGGGCTGTGGGGCGGCGTCGTCGGTGAGTACCGGCAGCAGTGCCTTGGCCTGCGTCTTGCCCAGCTCCACACCCCACTGGTCGAAGGAGTCGATGCCCCACACCACACCCTCGGTGAACACCTGGTGTTCGTAGAGCGCGATCAGCTGGCCCAGCACCGACGGCGTCAGTTGGGTAGCCAGAATCGAGGTCGTCGGGCGGTTGCCGGGCATGACCTTGTGCGGCACGACATCCGCGGGGGTGCCTTCGGCGGCGATCTCCTCGGCGTTCTTGCCGAACGCCAGCACCTGGGTCTGGGCGAAGAAGTTGCTCATCAACAGGTCGTGCATGCTGCCGGTACCGTCCGCGGTGGCCAGGTCGTCGACGGGTTGGGAGAAGCCGATGAAGTCGGCAGGTATCAGCCGGGTGCCCTGGTGCAGCAGTTGATAGAACGCGTGCTGGCCATTGGTTCCTGGTTCGCCCCAATAGATTTCACCGGTATCGGTGCTGACCGGTGTGCCGTCGGCGCGGGTCGACTTGCCGTTGGATTCCATGGTGAGCTGCTGCAGATAAGCCGCGAAGCGGTCCAGATCGTTGGAGTAGGGCAGCACCGCGCGGGACTGGGCGCCGAAGAAGTTGGAGTACCACACCCCGATCAGGCCCAGCAGCGCCGGCGCATTGGATTCCAAAGGCGCGGTACGGAAGTGCTCGTCGACGATATGGAAACCGGACAAGAACTCCGCGAAGCGCTCCCGGCCGATGACGGCCATCACCGACAGTCCGATCGCCGAGTCCACCGAGTACCGGCCGCCGACCCAATCCCAGAAGCCGAACATGTTCGCGGTGTCGATGCCGAACTCCTCGACCAGCGCAGCGTTGGTGGAGACCGCTACGAAATGCTTGGACACCGCGGCGTCGCCCAGCGCGTCGGTAAGCCAGCGGCGCGCCGCAGTGGCGTTGGTCAGCGTCTCCAGGGTCGAGAATGTCTTGGAGGCGACGACGAAAAGTGTGGTGGCCGGATCCAGGCCGGCCAGCTTGGCGGTCAGGTCGGCCGGATCGACGTTGGACACGAATCGTGCCGAGATGCCGGCGTCGGCGTAGTGGCGCAACGCCCGGTCCACCATCACCGGACCCAGATCCGAGCCGCCGATACCGATATTGACCACGGTCTGGATGTGTTTGCCGGTGGCACCGGTCCATTCGCCGCTGCGCAACCGGTCGGTGAAATCGCCCATCGCGTCGAGCACCGCGTGGACGTCGGCCACGACATCCTGGCCGTCGACGTGTAGATCGGCGTTGCGCGGCAGCCGCAACGCGGTGTGCAGCACCGCCCGGTCCTCGGAGGTGTTGATGTGCACCCCGGCGAACATCGCATCGCGCCGGTCCTCCAGACCGGCCGTCCGGGCCAGATCGACCAACAAGCGCACGGTCTCGGAAGTGATGCGGTGCTTGCTGTAGTCGATGTAGAGATCACCGACGGTGGCGGTGAACCGTGAGCCGCGTTCGGGATCGTCAGCGAAGAACTCACGCAGGTGGGTGTCGCCGATCTGCTGGTGATGCTTGCGCAACGCGTTCCAGGCCGGGGTGGTGGAGATGTCCGGGATCTGGGAAACGGGGCTCATACCCCGACATTAGCGGCGGGTCGCCGGCGCCGGTGCGGCGCCGGACGTACAGCGGCGATCGCAAGCGCGGCGGAGCCGGGCGCAGCGGGTCGTCGCCATCGGCCCCGCGGCGATCGCAAGCGCGGCGATCGCAAGCGCTAAGGCCTAGTGGCCGAGTCGGCCGCGGCCGAGCCGCAGCAACAACATCGCCAGGTCCTTGCCGTCCTGGCCGAGCTCGCTGTAGCGCTCGAGCACCTTCATCTCGCGGCTGTGCACCAGGCGGGTGCCGCCGGACGCCATCCGGGCCTTACCGATCTCCTGCGAGATCTCGGTGCGGCGCTTCACCGCGGCCAGGATCTCGGCGTCGAGCCGGTCGATCTCGTGGCGCAGCTCGTCAATGTCGGGCAGCTGTTGGGGTTGGGCAGACATGATCAAAACTCCAGGTTCTCGCTGTTGGTGGTTTCTGGTCCCATCGGCGATCCGGCCTCACACAACAGACGAGCCCCGGGTCGGCGAAGCGGACCGCGGGGCTTGGCGTTGCAGCTAAACCACGGGCACCGCTGACCGGTACCCGTAAAAAAATCGACGCTGCATGTCGAGCACGCACCGAGTCTGCCACTAAGGGTCGTGCCAGCGCAAAGACTGTCGCCGGGCGGCGGTACGTTGGGTTGCGATATGACAGTGCACGCCAGTCCGCAGACCGACCACCTCCTCGATGGGCTCAACCCGCAGCAGCGGCGGGCCGTGCTGCACGAGGGCTCCCCGCTCTTGATCGTGGCCGGAGCCGGCTCGGGCAAAACCGCGGTGCTCACCCGGCGCATCGCCTACCTGCTGGCCGCCCGCGACGTCTCGGTGGGCCAGATCCTGGCGATCACCTTCACCAACAAGGCCGCCGCCGAGATGCGTGAGCGGGTGTCGAGTCTCGTCGGACCCCGGGCGCGGGTGATGTGGGTATCGACGTTTCACTCCACCTGCGTGCGGATCCTGCGTAACCAGGCCTCGGTCGTCCCCGGCCTGAACTCGAACTTCTCGATCTATGACGCCGACGATTCGCGGCGGCTGCTACTGATGATCGGTCGCGACATGGGCCTCGACGTAAAACGGCACTCGCCGCGGTTGCTGGCCAATGCGATCTCCAACCTGAAGAACGAACTGATCGACCCGGACCGGGCGCTGGCCGACCTCACCGAGAGCTCCGATGACCTGAGCCGGGTGGTGGCTTCTGTCTACGCGGAGTATCAGCGCCGGCTGCGGTCGGCCAACGCGCTGGATTTCGACGACCTGATCGGTGAGACGGTCGCGATTCTGCAGGCGTTCCCCGAAATCGCCCAGCACTACCGGCGCCGATTCCGGCACATCCTGGTCGACGAATATCAGGACACCAACCATGCCCAGTACATGCTGGTGCGCGAGCTGGCGGGGCACTCCGTCGAAGGCGGGCAGTCCGACGACATCCCCCCGGCGGAACTGTGCGTGGTCGGTGACGCCGATCAGTCGATCTATGCCTTCCGCGGCGCCACCATCCGCAACATCGAGGATTTCGAGCGCGACTACCCCAACGCGACCACCATCCTGCTGGAGCAGAACTACCGCTCCACGCAGAACATCCTCTCGGCAGCCAACGCGGTGATCGCCTACAACTCCGGGCGCCGGGAGAAGCGACTGTGGACCGACGCCGGTGACGGCGAGCTGATCGTGGGCTACGTCGCCGACAACGAACACGACGAGGCGCGGTTCGTCGCGCAGGAGATCGATGAGCTGACCGATTCGGGCGCGGTCAACTACAGCGACGTCGCGGTGTTCTACCGCACCAACAACGCGTCGCGGTCGCTGGAAGAGGTGTTCATCCGCAGCGGTATCCCGTACAAAGTCGTTGGCGGCGTGCGCTTCTACGAACGCAAAGAGATCCGCGACATCATCGCCTACCTGCGAGTGCTCGACAATCCTGGCGACGCGGTCAGCCTGCGACGCATCCTCAACACCCCACGCCGCGGTATCGGCGACCGTGCGGAGGCGTGCGTATCGGTGCACGCGGAGAACACCGGTACCGGATTCGCCGCCGCGCTGGCTGCCGCCGCCGAGGGCGGCGTGCCAATGCTCAACAGCCGTTCGCAGAACGCGATCGCTGCCTTCGTGGCGATGCTCGAGGAGTTGCGGGCGCACCTGAACACCTGCGACGACGACCTCGGCTCTCTGGTGGAGCTGGTGCTGGACCGCACCGGCTACCGCACCGAGCTGGAGGCCTCGACCGATCCGCAGGATCTGGCCCGCCTCGACAACATCAACGAACTCGTCAGCGTCGCACACGAATTCAGCATTGACCGGGCCAATGCACTCGCCGACCAGGACAGCACCCTCGAGGAGGAGGACGTGCCTGACGTCGGGGTGCTGGCGGCGTTTCTGGAGCGGGTGTCGCTGATCGCCGACACCGACGAGATCCCCGAGCATGGGTCAGGCATGGTCACCCTGATGACGTTGCACACCGCCAAAGGGCTGGAGTTCCCGGTGGTGTTCGTCGTCGGCTGGGAGGACGGCATGTTCCCGCACATGCGCTCACTGGGGGATGCCCGCGAGCTGTCCGAAGAACGCCGGCTGGCCTACGTAGGGCTGACCCGGGCGCGGCAACGGCTGTACCTGAGCCGGGCCAAGGTGCGTTCGTCGTGGGGCCAGCCCATGTTGAACCCGGAGTCGCGATTCCTGCGGGAGATCCCGCAGCAGCTCATCGACTGGCGCCGGACCGATGTCACGGCCGCACCGAGCGCCCCGGTCAGCGGCGCCGGCCGGTTCGGGACCCCGAGACCGGCGCCGAGCCGATCGGGCAACCGGCCGTTGCTGGTGTTGGCGCCGGGGGATCGGGTCACGCATGACAAGTACGGCCTGGGCCGGGTGGAGGAAGTCTCCGGGGTGGGCGAGTCGGCGATGTCGCTGATCGACTTCGGCAGTTCCGGGCGGGTCAAGCTGATGCACAACCATGCGCCGGTGACCAAACTCTAGCGGCGCCGTCGGCTTACGGGCCGGGCTTGAATCGGCAGTTCAGCTTCGTCTCTCCTCCGTCGAGGCTCGCTAACTGCCGGGCTTGAATCGGCAGTTCAGCTTCGCCTCTTCTCCGTCGAGGCTCGCTAACTGCCGGGCTTGAATCGGCAGTTCAGCTTCGCCTCTTCTCCGTCGAGGCTCGCTAACTGCCGGGCTTGAATCGGCAGTTCAGCTTCGCCTCTCCTCCGTCGAAGCTCGCTAACTGCCGAAGAGCCAGCGTCTGGTGGCCGGGTGCAACGCTGTCGCGACGGTGGCGATCTGGATGACCGGGATGACGTGCACGATCCCCGGCACGCGGGCGCCCGCCAGGAACAGACTGCCGAAAGTCAGCAGGGCGACCACCGCGCCGACCGCAATCAGGTAGCGGCCGACTGGGCGCCGCAGCAGCAGCATGATCACGCCGGACACCGTCGTCCCGGCGAATACCAGGCTCAAGAAGCCGACTGCGACGCAGAACAGCCGGTCGGTGTGCCACCAACTGGCGATCAGATCGGTGGAGACCACCGAGGTGGCCCAGCAGCCGATCAGGGCGAGCACGCAAGCACCGATCGCTACGCCGGCTGACGGGAATCGCGCCGGCAATACCGCCGGGCTGGGCTGGATGGCCGGCGGGATCCGCCCTGAGCCGGTGACGATCGGGATGGCGCCGGTGGGTGCCCGGCGAATGATGCGGCTGGGAGAACTCACCGGATCGGTCCCGGCGGGTCTGGAAGAACTGGCGCCGGTCGGTGGCTGGTGGCGGTCGCTCACCATTCCAGATTAGGCGAAATTGATCCCGCGCTTGGCGAGCCAGGAAGCCGGGTCAATCCGGTTGGTGCCGTTCTGCAGCACCTCGAAGTGCAGGTGCGGGCCGGTCGAGTAGCCGCGGTTGCCCATCTCGGCGATCTGGTCGCCGGCCATCACCCGCTCGCCCACACTGACCAGCGACCGGTTGATGTGGCCGTAGAGGGTCACCGTGCCGTCGGAGTGGCGCAGCTTGACCAGCATGCCGTAGCCGGCGCTGGGGCCCGATTCGATCACCACGCCGTCGGAGGCCGCCAGGATCGGGGTGCCGATGGCGTTGGCGATGTCGATGCCGGCGTGCAGCACGCCCCAGCGGTAGCCGAAGTTCGAGGTGAACGCACCCTGAGTGGGTGCGACGAACAGCGGGCGCTGCAGCCGGGCTTCACGCTCGGCGCGCTCCTGCGCGAACGCCACGCCCTTGGCCAGCTCCTCGTTGTGCACGACTACGTTGGCCGCAGCTTTGACCGTGATCATCTGCAAGCCGTGGCTGGACGTGGTGGTGGTGCCGTCGTTCAGCGTGGTCTTGCTGGCCGCCAGTACGGCGGGCCGGGCAACGGTCTCGCCGGACTGGTGGGTGGCGGCGTGCGCGGCGGCAGCGGCCGCCCCGGCGGCCATCGCCGCGATCATCACGCGACTCTTGACAGCGCTGGCGGGCTGGCTGCGGTGCTTTCCGCGGCGCGGGGGCAGCTGGGCCGCCTCGTGCGGGCGGTAGTAGCTGTCCGAGTAGCCACCGCGGGGGAACGCCAGCTGCAGAACCGGCATGTTGTCGGTGTCGGTCATGTCGTCCAGTTCAGGGGCCAGCAGCACGTCGGACGCCTCGTCGAACACGTCTTCGCTGAATGCGTCTTCGGGCCAGCCGAACTCGTTGAACGGAATGATGTCGGTGACCTCGGTGGGGCTGGCTACCGACGAGCGGATCACAGCTGCCGTAGCGCCGTTTCGACGTCGAGGGAGAGCCCCACCGGAAACCGGACGCATCGGTGCACCGTGCTGCATCAGCCTGGAAGTTCCTCTGGTCGTGATCAGAACGTTATAAAGACCTGGACCTGGTGACGGTAACCACTCCCGCTGGGGCGTGGCAAGCTATCGGCCAAATCCCGCCGTTAATGTGAAACGAATCACGTTTTTCTGGCGGTGAGATGTGCCACAGCAGTGGTACGCGAGGAGGGAACCCCGCCGCACTCTCGATACAGTGCCTCGGGAGCTAAATCTCTCACAATCCGACAGTGCCGGCCTTCCGGCTACCCGTAATAAGACAGTGAGCCCATGGATCTTTTCGAGTATCAGGCGAAGGAGCTGTTCGCCAAGCACAACGTGCCCACCACTCCTGGTCGAGTAACCACCTCGGCTGAGGACGCCAAGGCCATCGCCACCGAGATCGGTCGGCCGGTCATGGTCAAGGCCCAGGTCAAGGCCGGTGGCCGCGGTAAGGCCGGTGGCGTCAAGTACGCCGCCACCCCGGACGACGCCCTGACCCACGCCCAGAACATTCTCGGCCTGGACATCAAGGGGCACATCGTCAAGAAGCTGCTGGTGGCCGAGGCGAGCGACATCGCCGAGGAGTACTACATCTCCTTCCTGCTCGACCGTTCCAACCGCACCTACCTGGCCATGTGCTCGGTCGAGGGCGGTATGGAGATCGAAGAGGTCGCCGCGACCAAGCCGGAGCGGCTGGCCAAGGTGCCGGTGGACGCCGTCAAGGGCGTCGACCTGGCGTTCGCTCGCTCGATCGCCGAGCAGGGCCACCTGCCCGCCGAGGTGCTCGACGCCGCCGCGGTGACCATCCAGAAGCTGTGGGAGGTCTTCGTCGCCGAAGACGCCACCCTGGTCGAGGTCAACCCGCTGGTTCGCACCCCCGACGACCAGATCCTGGCGCTGGACGGCAAGGTCACCCTGGACGGCAACGCCGAGTTCCGTCAGCCCGGCCACGCCGAGTTCGCCGACTTGGACGCGACCGACCCGCTGGAGATCAAGGCCAAAGAGCACGACCTGAACTACGTCAAGCTCGACGGTGAGGTCGGCATCATCGGTAACGGCGCCGGCCTGGTCATGTCGACGCTGGACGTCACCGCCTACGCCGGTGAGAAGCACGGCGGCGTGAAGCCGGCCAACTTCCTCGACATCGGGGGCGGCGCCTCCGCCGAGATCATGGCCGCCGGCCTGGACGTCATCCTGGGTGACAAGCAGGTCAAGAGCGTGTTCGTCAACGTGTTCGGCGGGATCACCGCCTGCGACGCGGTGGCCAACGGAATCGTGTCGGCGCTGGGCATCCTCGGCGACGCCGCGACCAAGCCGCTGGTGGTGCGCCTGGACGGCAACAACGTCGAGGAGGGTCGGGCGATCCTGGCCGAGGCCAACCACCCGCTGGTGACCGTCGTCGCCACCATGGACGAGGCCGCCGACAAGGCCGCCGAGCTGGCTTTCGCAGCCGGAAAGGACGCATAAGTCATGTCGATCTTCGTCAACAAGGACAGCAAGGTCATCGTCCAGGGCATCACCGGTGCTGAGGCCACCAAGCACACCGCGCGGATGCTGGCCGCCGGCACCCAGATCGTCGGTGGTGTCAACGCCCGCAAGGCCGGCACCACGGTGTCGCACAAGGATTCCGGCGGCGCCGACGTCGAGCTGCCGGTGTTCGGCAGTGTCGCCGAGGCCATGAAGGAGACCGGCGCTGACGTGTCGATCGCCTTCGTGCCGCCGGCCTTCTCCAAGGACGCCATGATCGAGGCCATCGACGCCGAGATCCCGCTGCTGGTGGTCATCACCGAGGGCATCCCGGTGCAGGACAGCGCCTACGCGTGGGCCTACAACGTCGACAAGGGTGAGAAGACCCGGATCATCGGGCCGAACTGCCCCGGCATCATCACCCCGGGTGAGTGCCTGGTCGGCATCACCCCGGCCAACATCTCGGGCACCGGCCCGATCGGTCTGGTGTCGAAGTCGGGCACCCTGACCTACCAGATGATGTACGAGCTGCGGGACTTCGGTTTCTCCACCGCCATCGGTATCGGCGGCGACCCGGTGATCGGCACCACCCACATCGACGCCATCGAGGCGTTCGAGAAGGACCCGAACACCAAGCTGATCGTGATGATCGGCGAGATCGGCGGCGACGCCGAGGAGCGGGCCGCGGCCTACATCAAGGCCAACGTCACCAAGCCGGTCGTCGGCTACGTGGCCGGGTTCACCGCGCCGGAGGGCAAGACCATGGGCCACGCTGGCGCCATCGTGTCGGGCTCGTCGGGCACCGCGGCCGCCAAGCAGGAGGCCCTGGAGGCCGCCGGTGTGAAGGTGGGCAAGACCCCGTCGGCCACCGCGGCCCTGGCTCGACAGATCCTCGAGAGCCTGTAGCAATTTTCTGCCGAGCAGACGTGAAAGCCCCCATTTCAGCCTGAAATTGGGGGCTTTCGCGTCTGCTCGCCTTCGGAAGGTGAACCATGAGCATCGATCCGCGCACACCCGTCGTCGTCGGCGTCGGGCAGGCCGCCGAGCGTATCGACGACGCTGATTACCGCGGCATGTCGCCGGTGGAGCTGGCCGCCGCCGCGGCGCAGGCAGCGTTGGCCGACTGCGGGGCGAGCTCAGAGCAGGTCGCATCGGCCATCGACGCGGTGGTGGCCACCCGGGCGTTCGAGAACTCGATCCCGAAAGCGCCTGCGCCGCTGGGCAAGTCGAACAACTTCCCGCGGTCGGTCGCGCGGCTGATCGGTGCTGATCCGGCCCGGGCCGTGCTGGACAAGGTGGGCGGCCAGGGGCCGCAGAAACTGCTCACCGAGTTCGCCGGCGAGATCGTGGCCGGCACCGCCGATGTGGTGCTGCTGTGCGGGTCCGACGCGACCTCAACGCTGCGCCACTTCGCCAAGGCCGAGAACAAGCCGGACTTCACCGAGACCATCGACGGGCAGCTCGAAGACCGCGGCTACGGACTCGAGGACTTCGTCGAGCACTACACCGTCATCCATGGCCTGACCGGCGCCCCGGTGCAGTACGGCCTGCTGGAGAACGCCCGGCGTGCCCGACTTGGCCTGAGCACCGCCGACTACCTACAGGCGATGGCGGAGCTATTCGCGCCGATGACCAAGATCGCCGCCAAGAATCCGTTCTCGGCCTCGCCGGTGGAGCGCTCGGTCGACGAGCTGGCCACCATCAGCGCCGGCAACCGGATGATCTGCGACCCCTACCCGCGGCTGTTGGTGGCGCGCGACCAGGTCAACCAGGGCGCCGCGGTGCTGGTGATGGCGGTGGAGGCCGCCCGCCGCCTGGGGGTGCCCGAAGACCGGTGGGTGTACTTGCACGGGCACGCCGACCAGCGTGCCCAACGGTTGCTGGAGCGGCCTGACCTCAGCGCCTATCCGGCCGCCATCACGGCCACCACCGAGGCGCTCGAGATGGCCGGGATCGGCTTCGACGACGTCGCGGCCATGGACCTCTACAGCTGCTTCCCGGTCCCGGTGTTCGCCATCTGCGATGCCTTCGGACTGTCCGCCGACGACCCGCGCGGCCTGACTCTGACCGGCGGGCTGCCGTTCTTCGGCGGCGCCGGCAACAATTACTCGATGCATGCGATCGCCGAGGCCGTCGCCTCAGCGCGAAGTGCCCCAGGGCAATTCACGTTCGTCGGGGCCAACGGCGGCATGATGAGCAAGTACGCGGCCGGGGTGTACTCAACCACCCCGGTGCCGTGGAAGGCCGATCGCAGCGCCGAACTGCAGGCGCAGGCCGATACGGCACCCGCTGTGCCGGTCACCGAGAGTGCCCAAGGCCCGGCCACCATCGAGACCTACAGCGTCCGTTACGACTGGGACACCCGGACCGGAATCATCATCGGCCGACTCGACGCCGACGGCACCCGGTTCCTGGCGACCACCGAAGACGAAGACCTGGTGGCCTTGTTGTCCGACGGCGACCCGCTGGGTGCCCCGGTGACGGTGCACGCCTTCGACTACGGCAACCGCTGCTCCCCGCGCTGAGTCGCCGCCACGCCGCGAGGGTGCGCAGAATGCCAGCGCAAAGGGCGTGTCGGCAGACAAACACGCACCTTCGCGCGGGTGGGGTCCCTTGCTGGGGCCTTGCTTAGGCGCTGAGGCCCAGCTTGGCGGCCAGGCGTTCCACGTAAGCCGCCACTTCGGACTCGGACTTGTCGGGCAGGCCGAACAGCGTCTCGGTGACACCGATCTCGGCCCAGTGCGCCAGCTTCTCGGGCACCGGCTTGAAGTCCAGCGCCACGATCTGCGGTGCGCCGTCGCGGCCGGCGGCCGCCCAGGTGTCCTGCAGCAGCTTGACCGGCGCGTCGATGTCGAAATCGCGCGGCGTGGTGATCCAGCCGTCGGCACTGCGGGCGATCCACTTGAAGTTCTTCTCGGTCCCGGCCGCACCGACCAGCACCGGAATGTGTGACTGCACCGGCTTGGGCCACGCCCAACTCGGGCCGAAGTTCACGAACTCGCCTTCGAAGGACGCTTCCTCCTGGGTCCACAGCGCCCGCATCGCCTCCAGGTACTCCCGAAGCATGGTGCGCCGACGGCCGGCGGGGACGCCGTGATCGGCCAGTTCGTCAGTGTTCCAACCGAATCCGACGCCCAGGCTCACCCGCCCGCCGGACAGGTGATCCAGGGTGGCGATCGACTTCGCCAGGGTGATCGGATCATGCTCGACGGGCAATGCCACCGCGGTCGACAACCGCACTCGTGAGGTCACCGCACATGCGGCACCCAGGCTGACCCACGGGTCAAGGGTGCGCATATAACGGTCATCGGGCAGGGACTCGTCGCCGGTGGTCGGGTGAGCGGCCTGCCGCTTCACCGGAATATGCGTGTGTTCCGGTACATAGAAGGTGGTGAAGCCGTGATCATCGGCGAGTTTGGCGGCCGCTGCCGGGTTGATTCCACGGTCACTGGTGAATAGCACGAGCCCGTAATCCATAGCCCCGATTAGAACGTGTTCCTGTTCGGCCGGCAACGGGGGGGTCCTTGTCGCGCAGTGTTGACCCACCGACTCGGCCCGCAAGTGCGCTAGCGTGGATGGTCGAAGCGCGCCGCACCGCCCACCAGCGCCCTGCCCACAAGCACAGGAGAGGTCATGACCTACTCGCCCGGGAATCCCGGCTTCCAGCCTTCTCAACCATCAGGCTCATACGGACAACCGACCCCGTCGTTCGCGAAATCGGGTGGCGAAGTCGAGAGCAAAGTGCCGCAATACCTCCGAATCGCAGTAGTTGCGTTAGGCCTGGGCGTCTATTTGGCGAACTTCGGCCCGATCGTGACGATCACCGACGTCGACTACCCCCTGATCCTCAGCGACGCCGGCCACACCGTTCCGCTGGCGGTGCTGGCCGCACTACTGGCCGGTGCAGCCCTGCTGCCCAAGGCGAAGAGCTACACCGCGGTGGTCGCCGTGGTCTCGGCGCTGGGTGCGCTGCTGGCCATTTCGACCGTCGCCGATGCCAGCGGCAGCTACACCATCGGCTGGGGCCTGTGGCTGATCCTGACCTTCAGCGTCCTGCAGGCTGCCGCCGCTGTCGGATCGCTGCTCCTGGAGGCCGGCGTGGTCACCGCGCCGGCGCCGCGTCCCAAGTACGACCCCTACGCCCAGTACGGCCTGCCGCCGGGCGGTAACTACTACGTTCAGCCCGGCCAGCAGGGTTATGGCCACCAGGGACACCAGGGCCAGCAGGCCCCGCAGCAGCCCGGCTACCCGTCGTCGTACGGCAGCTACCCGTCCGCACCGTCCAGTGGCGGCTTCGGCGCGCAGCAGGCACCCGCTTCCCCTTCGACGGGCTCGTTTAACTCCGGCGGACAGCAGGCGGCACCCCAGGGGCCGCCGACCCCGCCGACCGGCTTCCCCTCCTACAACTCGCCGTCGTCCGGTGGGTCGGGGAGTGCGTCGACCGGTGGACACAGCGCAGCCGGTTCGGATCAGAGCTCGACGGGTGGCCAGCAGTCGCAGGGCGGCTCCACCTCGTCGGGGCCGGCGCAGCCCTAACCCGCGTCCGCGCGCCGAGTTGAACGTGCTCGTAGCGTGACATCGGTGACCGGCGGCAAACCAGGTTCGAACCCGACCCGCGACCTGCTACGGGTCGCATTCGGCCCGTCCGTCGTAGCGTTGACGGTCATCGCAGCGGTGACGCTGCTGCAGTTGCTGATCGCCAACAGTGACATGACCGGTGCCTCGGGTGCCATCGCCAGCATGTGGTTGGGCGTGCACCAGGTGCCGATCTCGATCGGCGGCCGTGACCTCGGTGCGTTGCCGCTGCTGCCGGTGCTGCTCATGGTGGCCGGGACGGCCCGAACCACCGCGCAGGCCACCGCCCGTGGGGCCTCCTGGTTCGTCATCCGCTGGATCGTGGCCTCCGCGGTCGGTGGACCGCTGTTGATCGCAGCGGTCTCCTTGGCGGTCATCCACGACGCGGCCTCGGTCATCACCGAACTGCAGACCCCGCATGCCCTGAGCGCCTTCGCGCACGTCTTCTTCGTGCACGCGATCGGCGCGGCGCTGGGAGTGGGGACGCGGGTGGGCCGGCGGGCGCTGGCCGAGACCCGGCTGCCGGACTGGCTGGCGGACTCGGTGCGAGCTGCGATCACCGGCATGCTGGCGCTGTTCGGCCTGGCGGGGGCGGTGACGGTGCTCTCCCTGCTCTGGCACTGGGGGACCATGCACGATCTCTACGCCATCACCGATTCAGCTTTCGGCCAGCTCAGCCTGACCCTGCTGGCGCTGCTGTATGTGCCCAATGTCCTCGTCGGCGCTACGGCGATGGCGGTCGGATCGAGCGCACACATCGGCCCCGCGCTGTTCAGTGCCTTCACCGTTCTCGGCGGCGACATCCCCGCGCTGCCGATCCTGGCTGCGGCGCCCGCCCCGCCGTTGGGTCCCGCGTGGGTGGCGCTGTTGATCATCGGGGCGGCGTCCGGAGTGGCCGTCGGGCAGCAGTGCGCCCGCCGGCCGCTACCGCTGCTTCCGGCACTGGCCAAGGTGGCCGTGGCGGCCTTCATCGCGGCGGTGTCGATGGCCGTACTCGGCTTGGCCGGCGGGGGACGGCTGGGCAACTTCGGCGATGTCGGGGTCGATCAGCTGACGTTCGGGCCCGCGGTGTTCGGCTGGTTCGCCGCCATCGGAGCGCTGACGGTGGTGATGATCGGCGGGGTCCGGGCCGATGCGGTGGTCGGCGAACAGCGTGTGCTGCCACCCGCCCCGCAGCGGCCCGTGGAGCCCGAAGTGGCCCCCGAACCGGGTGCGGCGCCCACCGCCGACGTCGATCCCGAGGACCTCGTAATAGTCGGGGAGCCCTTCGAGGCCGACGAGCTGTTCGACGCCGCCTTCGAACCGGGCTTCCAGCCAGACGAGGTCAACGATGGCGGCGAGTTGAATTGGACGCCAGAACCGGAGCCGCCGCGACCGTTTCGGTCGCACGCGCCGACGCAGCCGCCGGGGCCGCTGGAGGACCCCGAAGACCTGATGTTCACCGACGACGACGGATACGATCGTTAAATCGAGGACTTCAGTCCCTTATATATGTCGCTTCTGGCTGATCGGATGGTAGTGCCGACCGTCCGAACTCCAGGGGGACGACATGACCGACGTCGTGAGCACCAAGCCCGCCGGCAAAAACGGCCCGTCTGGCGTGCCCAGGCGTCGGAACCTGCACATGCTGGCCGGCGTCCGGGCCGAAATGCTGACCGGGTTGATCCTGCCGCCGGGCCATGAGCGGGTGCTCGACGTGGTGGTCCTGATCTGGGTGGACGGCGTGGAGGCCGGGATGCAGATGACCGAGCCGTTGCCGCGGTCGCGCACCCTCGGATTGACCGATGACCTGCCGGAGTCCCTCTACGACGAGCTGGAGCGCGCGGGTTTCTGCAGTGAATACGACGAGTTTCCCGAGTTGGACGACCCCGACTTTCAGGACCTGGCGTATGGCAGGGTCAGCAAGCTCGGCAAGATGACCCAGCCGATCGGCCATCCCGAGGTCAACTGGGACATGGTCGAGATCTGGACCGACGGTGTGGCGGCTGCACTTCGGGTCGCCCGGGATCGAGCCGAGCCTCGCTGAACCGCCGGGGTTCATGCGCTCAGCTTCGCTACGTTCGCAATCTCCACTGTGGATGGCGGTGACCCGCGGCGCCCGGCTTCGCCGCGCTTGCGATCACCGCGCCGCCGATGGCGGTGACCCGCGGCGCCCGGCTTCGCCGCGCTTGCGATCACCGCGTTAGGCTCAGTCACCGTGCAACCGATCCACGTGGCTCCCAGCGTCCCCGCCCGCATGGTGGTGCTGGCTTCGGGCACCGGGTCGCTGCTCGAGTCCCTGCTGGCCGCGGCGGTAGACGACTACCCCGCGCGGGTGGTCGCCGTCGGCACGGACCGCGACTGCCGGGCGGTGGAGATCGCCACGGCGGCGGGGTTGCCGGTGTTCACCGTCCGGATGAGTGACTATCCGAACCGAGCAGCATGGGATCTCGCGCTGACCGAGGCCACCGCGGCCCACAGTCCGGATCTGGTGGTTTCGGCGGGCTTCATGAAAATCCTGGGCTCGCACTTCCTGTCCCGTTTTCTGGGGCGCACCGTCAACACCCATCCGGCGCTGCTGCCCTCCTTCCCGGGAGCGCACGCGGTGCCCGAGGCGTTGGCCTACGGGGTCAAGGTCACCGGCTGCACCGTGCACCTGGTGGACGCCGGCACCGACACCGGCCCGGTGCTGGCCCAAGAACCGGTCGCCGTGCTCGACGGCGACGACGAAGATTCTTTGCATGAACGCATCAAGAAAGTGGAGCGCAAGCTCCTGGTTGACGTACTGGCCGCATTGGCGACCGGCGGCGTGACCTGGAACGGACGAAAGGCAACCCTAGGATGACCGACGGCAAGCGACCGATTCGTCGGGCGTTGATCAGCGTCTACGACAAGACCGGACTGGTTGACCTGGCCGCCGGCCTGCACGCCGCCGGCGTGGATATCGTCTCCACCGGATCCACCGCCAAGTCGATTGCGGCCAAGGGCATTCCAGTGACGCCGGTGGAGCAGGTGACTGGCTTCCCCGAGGTACTCGACGGCCGAGTCAAGACTCTGCACCCCCGGGTGCACGCCGGCCTGCTGGCCGACCTGCGCAAGCCGGAGCACGCCGCGGCGCTCGATGAGCTGGAGATCGCAGCGTTCGAGCTGGTGGTGGTCAACCTGTACCCGTTCAGCGAGACCGTGGAGTCCGGTGCTGGCGAGGACGAGTGCGTCGAGCAGATCGACATCGGCGGGCCCTCGATGATCCGGGCGGCCGCCAAGAACCACCCCAGTGTCGCCGTGGTGGTCGACCCGCTCGGCTACGACGGTGTGCTGGCTGCAGTCAACGCCGGCGGCTTCACCCTCGAAGAGCGGAAGCGCTTAGCATCACTGGCATTTCGGCACACCGCCGAATACGACGTCGCGGTCGCCAGCTGGATGTCGTCGACGCTGGCGCCCGAAGAGCCGCGCCAAGCACTGCCGGAATGGTACGGACGCACCTACCGCCGCGCGGCGCAGCTGCGCTACGGCGAGAACCCGCACCAGCAGGCCGCTCTCTACTGTGACGCCGGTGCGTGGCCGGGCTTGGCTCAGGCCGAGCAGCTGCACGGAAAAGAGATGTCCTACAACAACTTCACCGACGCGGACGCCGCGTGGCGGGCGGCGTTCGATCACGAAGAGACGTGTGTCGCCATCATCAAGCACGCCAACCCGTGCGGCATCGCGGTCTCGGCGACCTCGGTGGCCGATGCCCACCGCAAGGCGCACGAGTGCGACCCGTTGAGCGCGTTCGGCGGCGTTATCGCGGCCAACACCGAGGTCAGCGTGGAGATGGCCGAGTACGTCAGCACCATCTTCACCGAGGTGATCATCGCCCCGGCCTACGAAGCCGGGGCCGTGGAGATCTTGTCGCGTAAGAAGAACATCCGCGTGCTGTTGGCGTCCGAGCCGCTGCGCGGCGGCACCGAATGGCGCCAGATCAGCGGTGGGCTGTTGATGCAGAGCCGCGACGGTCTCGACGCGCCGGGCGACAACCCGGCGAACTGGACGCTGGCCACCGGCGAACCGGCCGATGCGGCCACCCTGGCCGACCTGGTCTTCGCCTGGCGGGCCTGCCGCGCGGTCAAGTCCAACGCGATCGTGGTCGCCGCCGACGGTGCCACTATCGGCGTGGGCATGGGCCAGGTAAACCGGGTCGACGCCGCCCGGCTGGCGGTGGAGCGCGGGGGCGAGCGGGTGGCCGGTGCGGTCGCAGCCTCGGATGCGTTCTTCCCGTTCCCCGACGGCCTGCAGACGCTGACCGCGGCCGGGGTGAAGGCGATCGTGCACCCGGGCGGTTCGGTGCGCGACGATGAGGTGACCGCGGCGGCGGCCGAGGCCGGGATCACGTTGTACCTGACCGGGGCACGACACTTCGCGCACTGAGCTAGGGCCCGTCGTCTTCGTCGGCGCCGGAACCGTTGACGCCCAGCAGTTTTTCGGGGTGATGGTAATAGTTGACCCGGGGTTGTCCGTGGTCTAAATGTGGCGGCGGCAGGGTTTGGGTGGTGCCGTCGTGGCGCTTGCGCGTTTTCCAGCCGCCTGAGGTGATGAGTTGGTGGTGGGG
Source organism: Mycobacterium sp. SMC-11 (assembly GCF_046250095.1). NCBI lineage: Bacteria > Bacillati > Actinomycetota > Actinomycetes > Mycobacteriales > Mycobacteriaceae > Mycobacterium > Mycobacterium sp. SMC-11. The sequence goes on from NZ_CP176430.1 coordinate 971,369, forward strand.
GCCGCAGCGCAGGGTCAGGTCGGTGATGTCGGTGCGACGCGTTGTGGCGTAGTCCTCGTCGTGATGGACTTCGCAGCAGTAGCCGGAGACGGGGCAGTTGGGGTGCGAGCATCCGCGTTCTTTGGCGTAGAGCACGATGCGTTGGGCCGGTGAGGCCAGGCGTTTGGTGTGAAACAGGGCGAGTTCTTTGGCGCCGTCGTAGATCCGCAGGTAGTGGTGGGCGTGGCTGGCCATGGCGATGACGTCGCGCATGGGTAGCCAGGTGCCGCCTCCGGTGTGGGCTTTGCCGGTGCCGGCTTCCAGTTCGGCCAGGGTGGTCGAGACGATGATGGTGGCTGGTAATCCGTTGTGCTGGGCCAATTCTCCGGCGGCGAGCAGGGCGCGGCCCATTGCGGTGAGGGCGTCGTGGTTGCGCTGTGCGGCACTGCGGGTGTCGGCGTCGATCTGGGTTTGAGTCGGCGTGCCGGCGGTACACGGGGTGTCGTCGTTGGGGTTGCACATGCCGGGGGCGGCCCAGCGGGCGAGCACCGCGTCCCACGTGGCGCGGGCTTGGGGATCGAGGAATCCTTTGATGGGGGTCATGCCGTCACGGCCTTGGGGTCCCAGCGCCACACCACGGTGTTTGGCGCGCTGGTCGTCGCTGTAGTTGCCGTCGGGGTGCAGGTAGTCGGCGAGGCGTTGGGCCAGTTTGGCCAGTTCGTCGGGGCGGCACTGCCCGGCCAACTCGGCCAGCTGGTGCTCGGCCTGGGTCAGGGTTCCCGCATCAATACCGTCGGGCAGGTAATGGAAGAACGAGCGAATCACGCCGATGTGGGCGGCCCCGACCCGCCCCTCCCGTTGCGCTGCCGCCAGTTCCGGCAGCACCGGTTCCAAGGGTTCGCCGGTCAGGGTGCGGCGGGGCCCTAGTTCGGCGGCTTCGGTGATGCGACGGCCGGCCTCCCCACGGGCAATGTGCAGTTCGTCGGCCAGCACCCAGCGGGGCTTGCCGCCCAACTCGGCCGGGTCGGTAGCGACGATCTGGTTGACCAGGGGGTGTTCTACTGCCGGGAGCCGGCGCCGTAGCACTTCGCAGCGCCTCAACAGCGCCACGCATTCCCGCGGGGTCAACGCATCGAAATCTAGTTCCAGCGCTCGATCGAGATCCGCGGCCAGCGCGTCGAACACCTCGACAATCAGTTCCCGGGAATTCGAACGCATGTGCTAATGCTATTGCGCCCTGGCGGGCATTGGCGCCGGTAGAACGCGAATCTGTGGAGTAAGTCCGAACTGGGGATAACCGCCCGGAGAGGCCAAACCCTTGACAGAAAGATTGTAGGCACTCACTATCTATCTCAACCTCGAGGCTGGGAGACGTAGTGGGCTATGACCTGATCATCCGCAACGGACTGTGGTTCGACGGCCTGGGCAACGCCCCCCAGGTCCGCACCCTGGGCATCCGCGACGGCGTCGTCGCCGACATCGTTGCGGGGGAGCTGGATGAGACCGGCTGCCCGGACGTGATCGACGCGGCCGGCAAGTGGGTAGTCCCGGGCTTCATCGACGTGCACACCCACTACGACGCCGAGGTGCTGCTCGACCCGGGTCTGCGGGAATCGGTGCGTCACGGCGTCACCACGGTGCTGCTGGGCAACTGCTCGCTGTCGACGGTGTACGCCGAGTCTGAGGATGCCGCCGACCTGTTCAGCCGGGTCGAGGCGGTCCCGCGCAAGTTCGTGTTGGGCGCGCTTGAGTCCAAGAGGACCTGGTCCACGCCCGCTGAGTACGTGCGCGCCCTCGAGGGGTTGCCGCTCGGTCCCAACATCAGCTCCATGCTCGGCCACTCGGACCTGCGGACCGCGGTGCTCGGCCTGGACCGCGCCACCACCGACGGCGTCGTCCCGACCGATGCCGAGCTGGAGAAGATGGCCGCCCTGCTCGATGCGGGCCTCGACGCTGGACTATTGGGCATGTCCGGGATGGACGCCCCGATCGACAAGCTCGACGGCGACCGGTTCCGGTCTCGGGCGCTGCCGTCCACGTTCGCCACTTGGCGGGAGCGCCGGCGGTTGATCAAGGTGCTGCGCAAGCGCGGCCGGATGCTGCAGAGCGCTCCCGACGTCCGAAACCCGTTGACGGCGTTGAACTTCTTCTTGACAAGCAGTGGAATGTTCGGTCGGCGACGCGGGGTTCGGATGAGCCTGCTGGTCTCTGCGGACGCCAAGTCGGCGCCGGGCGCGGTCCGGGTCTTCGGTCCCGGTGCTCGGCTACTCAACGCCGTGCTGGGATCCAGCGTGCGGTTCCAGCACCTGCCGGTGCCGTTCGAGTTGTATTCCGACGGAATCGATCTGCCGGTGTTCGAGGAATTCGGCGCGGGAACCGCCGCGCTGCATCTGCGCGACCAGTTGGAGCGCAACGCGTTGCTGGCCGACACCGAGTACCGGCGCCGGTTCCGCAAGGCCTTCGACCGCAAAAAGCTGGGCCCGTCCTTGTGGCACCGCGACTTCCACGATGCGGTGATCGTCGAATGCCCGGATGCCAGCCTGGTCGGCAAGAGCTTCGGGCAGATCGCCGAGGAGCGCGGGCTGCACCCGCTGGACGCGTTCCTCGATGTGCTGGTGGACAACGGCGAACGCAACGTCCGCTGGACCACTATCGTCGCCAACCACCGGCCTAAGCAGCTGGACAAGCTGGCCAACGAACCGGTGATCCACATGGGGTTCTCCGACGCCGGAGCGCACTTGCGCAACATGGCCTTCTACAACTTCTCGCTGCGCCTGCTCAAGCGCGTCCGCGACGCCGAGGCGGCCGGGCGGCCGTTCATGAGCGTCCAGCGGGCGGTGTACCGGCTGACCTCCGAAGTCGCCGACTGGTTCGGGTTCGACGCCGGCACGCTGCGCCGCGGCGACCGCGCGGACTTCGTGGTGATCGACCCGGCCGGTCTGACCGACGCCGTCGACGGCTACCACGAGGAAAAGGTACCGTTCTACGGCGACCTGAGCCGGATGGTCAACCGCAACGACGACGCGGTAGTCGCCACCGGCGTGGGCGGCACCGTGGTGTTCCGCAACGGGCAGTTCTGCGACGGCTACGGCACCACCGTGAAGTCCGGCCGTTTCCTGCGCGCCGGATCCCGTGAGCTGCAATCGGTCTAGCGCATGGCCAGAACCCAGCAGGAGCGCCGCGAGACCACCGTCGCCGGACTGCTCGACGCCAGCATCGCCACCATCTCCGAGATCGGCTACGCGCGGGCGTCGGCCAAGGTGATCGCCGCGCGCGCCGGGGTATCCGACGGAGCGTTGTTCCGCCACTTCGGCACCATGGGTGACTTCATGGCGGCCACCGCCCGCGAGGTGCTGCGCCGTCAGCTGGAGCTGATCGCCAAGCAAGTGGCGGAGATCCCGGCCAACGGCTCGGCGCTGGAAGCGGTGTTGACGGTACTGCGTGACCTGACGGCGAACTCCAACAACGCGGTGGTCTACGAGTTGCTGATCGCCGCCCGCACCGACGAGAAGCTGCGGTCCACGCTCTCGGAGGTGTTGGACGAATACCGCGCGAAGATCTACGACACCGCCCGTGGGTTCCCCGGGGCCGACGCCTTTCCCGAGGAGCTGTTCCCCAACGTGGTAACGCTGCTCACCAACACCTTCGACGGCGCCGCGATCGTACGGACAGTGCTGCCGCAGCCCGAGATCGAGGCTAACCGCATTCCGTTGCTGCTGAAGCTGTTTGAGGGCTGGAGTGAACGCCGGACGTCTTAAGCGATCTCGCCGCTGACGGGCGCAGAGCCGGCATCTCTCGGTGCGGCCGCCGTCACGTGGTCCACGAAGTCGGCGATCTCGGCGACCGCCCGGCGGGCGTCGGGGTTGAAGTCGAAGGTGAGCTGGAACATGTGCAACGCACGGTCCCAGACCTGAACCCAGTTCGGCACACCGGCGACGGTCAGCTTGTCGGCCAGCACGAAGGTGTCATTGCGCAGCATCTCGTTGTTGCCGACCTGCAGCAGGAACGGACCCAGCCCGCGCAGCTCCGCCTCCGGCGGCATGACCGGCAGCTCACGGGTGCCGTTCACGGTGGCGAACACCCGGTAGATGAACATGAACGCCATGAACGGGAAGAACGGGTCGCGGTGCGTGCGGGCGGCCTCGCGTTTGATCTCCATGTCCGACGACGTCAGCGCTGACATCAACACCTGACCTGCCGGCGCCGGCAGGCCGGCATCGCGTGCAGCGATGGCGGTGTTCACCGCCATCAGGCCGCCGGCCGAATCTCCCGCCACCACAATGTGATCGGCGGTGAATCCAGCGTCCAGGACCCGGCGGTAGGCGCACAGACCGTCGGCGACGGCCTCGTCGATGCCGGCCAGCGGGGCCAACCGGTAGCCGACGTTGAACACCTTCGCGCCGGTGACCGCGGAGAGCTTGCTGGCGAAGCGGCGATGTGAATTGAGGCCGAGTGTGACCAGTGCCGAACCGTGGAAGTAGACGATCACCCGGTTGGAGTCGCGTGCGTTCGGTGCCACCACCCACTCCGCCGGGCAGTCGGTCAATCGCTCGGGTGTCACCTCGGTGCCCGGCAGCGCCCGGATGTAGCGCATCGGCTGGTCGATGAGGTCAAGGCGTGCCCGCTGCAGACCGGCGGGCCAGAACCGGTTGACGACCATGCCGACCAGCGTCAGCACCGCGATCGAGGTGCGCAAAAAGATCGCCGCGGCCGCAGCCAGTAGCCGCGCCTGCCAGGATGCCGGGCCGAAGTAGGTCTGAGCCGGTCGTTCGCGCCATTCCGGAAAGTTCACAGTACCCAGGGTATCGGGTATTGGGCGCCCGGATAAACCGGGACATCGTGACGGACTTTTGACGCCCGTCGTAGCGTGGAGTGGTGACCGCGCCGAATGCCCCGCACGATCTGCCCAAGACTCTCGGTGAGCTGCGTGCTGCCGGCCACCGTGAGAGGGGGGTCAAACAGGAGATCGCCGAGAACCTGTTGGCCCGACTCGGCGACGGTGACGACGCCGCAGCCATCTGGCCAGGCATTTTCGGGTTCGAGGACACCGTGCTGCCGCAACTTGAGCGCGCGTTGATCGCCGGTCACGACATCGTGCTGCTGGGCGAGCGCGGCCAGGGTAAGACCCGGCTGCTGCGCGCGTTGAGCGGATTGCTCGACGAATGGACCCCGGTGATCGCCGGAGCCGAACTCGGCGAGCACCCGTATTCGCCGATCACGCCCGAGTCGATTCGCCGGGCAGCCGAGCTCGGCGACGACCTGCCGGTGGCGTGGCGGCACCACAGCGAGCGCTACACCGAGAAACTGGCCACCCCCGACACCAGCGTCGCCGACCTGGTCGGCGACATCGACCCGATCAAGGTGGCCGAAGGCCGCAGTCTGGGTGACCCCGAAACCATTGCCTACGGCCTGATCCCGCGGGCGCACCGCGGCGTGGTCGCCGTCAACGAACTGCCCGACCTCGCCGAGCGCATCCAGGTGGCGATGCTCAACGTGATGGAGGAACGCGACATCCAGGTGCGTGGCTACACGCTGCGCCTGCCGCTGGACGTGCTGGTGGTCGCGAGCGCCAACCCGGAGGACTACACCAACCGCGGCCGCATCATCACCCCGCTCAAGGACCGCTTCGGCGCCGAGATCCGCACCCACTACCCGCTGGAACTCGACGCCGAGGTCGGCGTGATCGCCCAAGAGGCGCACCTGAGCGCGCAGGTGCCCGACTACCTACTCGCCGTGCTGGCCCGATTCGCCCGCTACCTGCGCGAGTCCCGCTCGGTGGACCAGCGCTCCGGCGTCTCGGCGCGCTTCGCGATCGCCGCCGCGGAGACGGTGGCGGCCTCGGCGCGCCACCGCGGAGCGGTGTTGGGCGAAACCGACCCGGTGGCCCGGGTGGTGGACCTGAGCACGATCGTCGACGTGCTGCGCGGCAAGCTGGAGTTCGAATCCGGCGAGGAGGGGCGCGAGCAGGCAGTGCTGGAGCACCTGTTGCGCCGGGCTATCGCCGATACCGCATCGCGGGCACTGGGCGGGATCGACGTGGGACCGCTGGTGGCGGCGGTCGAGGACGCGACGGTGACGACGGGAGAGCGGATTTCAGCCAAAGCGGTGCTGGCGGCGCTGCCGGATCTGCCGGTGATCGACGCCGTTGCGCGACGCCTCGGTGCCGAATCCGACGGCGAACGCGCCGCGGCACTCGAGTTGGCCTTGGAAGCACTGTATTTGGCCAAGCGGATCGACAAGACCTCAGACGAGGGTGAAACCGTCTATGGCTAGATTTGATGGTGACGACCCGCCGCGCCCGGCTTCGCCGCGTCTGCGATCGTCACGAAGCCACTCCTCCCGCTACTCGGCCTACAGCGGTGGGCCGGATCCGTTGGCGCCGCCGGTTGATCTAGCCGAGGCACTTGAGGAGATCGGGCGCGACGTCATGGAGGGGACGTCGCCGCGGCGGGCGCTGCAGGAATTGCTGCGCCGTGGCACCAAGAGCCTGACCGGCGCCGATCAGCTGGCTGCTGAGGCGCAACGTAGGCGTCGGGAATTGTTGCGCCGCAACAACTTGGACGGAACACTGGCCGAGGTCAAAAGGCTGCTCGACGAAGCGGTGCTCGCTGAACGCAAAGAGCTGGCCCGCGCGCTCGACGACGACGCCCGCTTCGCCGAGATGCAGATCGAGGGGCTGTCCCCGTCGCCGGCCAAAGCGGTGCAGGAGCTCGCCGACTACAACTGGCGCAGCGGCGAGGCCCGCGAGTCCTACGAGAAGATCAAGGACCTGCTCGGCCGCGAGATGCTCGACCAGCGTTTCGCCGGTATGAAGCAGGCGCTGGAAGGCGCCACCGACGCCGACCGGCAACGGGTCAGCGACATGCTCGACGATCTCAATGACCTGTTGGACAAGCATTCTCGCGGCGAGGACACCGCGCAGGATTTCCAGCAGTTCATGGATTCCCATGGCGAATTCTTCCCGGAGAACCCGCGCAATGTCGAGGAGCTGCTGGATTCGCTGGCTCAGCGGGCCGCCGCCGCGCAGCGCTTCCGTAACAGCCTGAGCGCCGAGCAGCGTGCCGAGCTTGATGCGTTGGCCGAGCAGGCATTCGGCTCCCCGGCCTTGCAGCAAGCGCTGGGCCGCCTGGACGCGCATCTGCAGGCGGCCCGGCCGGGCGAAGACTGGACCGGCTCGTCGGAGTTCTCCGGCAACAACCCGCTCGGCATGGGGGAGGGCGCCCAGGCCCTGTCCGATATCGCCGAGCTCGAGCAGCTGGCCGAGCAACTGTCGCAGGCGTATCCGGGCGCGAGCATGGACGACGTCGACCTAGACGCGCTGGCCCGTCAACTCGGCGACCAAGCCGCCGTCGATGCACGCACGCTGGCCGAGCTGGAACGTGCGCTGCTCAACCAAGGGTTCCTGGACCGCAGCTCCGACGGGCAGTGGCGGCTGTCGCCGAAGGCGATGCGCAGGCTCGGCGAAACGGCGTTACGTGATGTGGCGCGGCAACTTTCGGGGCGTCGGGGCGAACGCGATCACCGTCGGGCCGGGGCGGCCGGCGAGCTGACCGGGGCGACCCGGCCCTGGCAGTTCGGCGACACCGAGCCGTGGAACGTCACCCGGACCCTGACCAACACGGTGCTGCGGCAGGTAGCCGGTGGTTCAGCGAGGCTCGACGTAGGAGAGGCGAAGCTGGGACCGCCGCATGGACTCGAGCCCGGCACGGCCGCCACCCGCGGGCGGTTGTCGATCGGCGTGGAGGACGTCGAGGTCTCCGAGACCGAGACGCGCACTCAGTCCGCCGTCGCGCTGCTGGTGGACACGTCGTTCTCGATGGTGATGGACAACCGTTGGCTGCCGATGAAGCGCACCGCGCTGGCGTTGAACCACCTGATCAGTACCCGGTTCCGTTCAGATGCATTGCAGATCATCGCCTTCGGGCGCTATGCGCGCACGGTGACCGCCGCGGAGCTGACCGGCCTGGAAGGCGTCTACGAGCAGGGCACCAACCTGCATCATGCGCTGGCGCTGGCCAGTCGGCACCTGCGCCGCCACCCCAACGCCCAGCCGGTGGTGCTGGTGGTCACCGACGGGGAGCCGACGGCGCACTTGGAGGACTACGACGGCCGCGGTACGGCGGGCCCGTCGGTGTTCTTTGACTACCCGCCACACCCGCGGACCATCGCTCACACCGTGCGGGGCTTCGATGACGTCGCCCGGCTCGGTGCGCAGGTGACGATCTTCCGGCTCGGTGACGATCCCGGGCTGGCCCGTTTCATCGACCAGGTGGCGCGACGAGTTCAGGGCCGGGTGGTGGTTCCGGAACTCGACGGTCTGGGCGCGGCGGTGGTCGGAGATTACCTGAGGTCGCGCCGCCGCTAGGCGGCACTCGGCCTCGGAAGTTATCGGGACAGCAGCCGGCGCTTTTGTGCGGCGAACTCCTCGCCGGTCAGATAGCCGGCGTCGTGCAGTTCGCCGAGTTCGCGGATCCCGGCCGCCAGCTCCACCACCGAGGTCAGCGGAGAATGCGCCGCCGCCACCGCTGTCTGCTCCGCCGAATCCGAAGACGGCTTGCCGGACCCTGCGGACGCGGCGGCAACAGTCGCCTTCCCGCCGTCCCCGCGGCGCTGGTTCATGGCGCCGGCCAACGCGCTGCCGCCCATACCGGCCAGTGCCATCTGGCCGAACGCCGTGCCCAGCCCAGCCGGTGTCGTGGCGGGGGCGGCGCCCAGCGGCGTCGAGTAACTGGCATGGCGGATCTCGGGGGCGAGCTCGGCCCAGCTGATCGGCGTCGAGAGCGTCCCGAGCGGGAACGCCTCGCCCATGGCGACCACGACGGCTTCGTGGGGAATTCGGAGGTTCTCCATCGACGGCAGTTCCTCGTGCACTCCCAATTGGTCCAGCGCATTCAAGATGCGTTTCTGGCCGGCGCGGAGGATGTCCTGGGTGTCGAAGATCTCTTGGGAGTCCTGCTCGGCGAAATGCATTGCCGCGCCCGCCAGGAAGACACCGAGGATCGACATCGGCAGGGCGATCCCGAGGGCGGTCTCGTCGGCGATGACGGCCATCCAGTCGAAGAATCCAGACGGGATGTCGCTCGGCAACGCCACGCCAGGCAACCCCTGGGCGGCTTCCGCCGAGCCGGGTCCGGTCAGCGTGGAGGCCAGTCGAGACGACACCGTCTGCGCGAGGTTGGCGGCGGGATTGCCCTGAGCGCCGGTCTGGCCGACTGGTCCCGCCGGGTTACTGGTTTGCGGCGGCGGCGCGAAGGGCTCCAGCTCTCTGGCGGTCGTCGACAGGGCCGAGTAGCTGTACATCGCGGTGGCGTCCTGGGCCCACATTTCGCCGTACTCGGCTTCGGTGGCCGCGATTGCCGCGGCATTCTGGCCCAGCACATTGGTGGCCAACAGTGTCAGCAACCGTGCCCGGTTGGCCGCGATGATCGGCGGGGGAACCGTCAAGGCGAACGCGGCCTCGTAAGCGGCCACCGCCGCTTTGGCTTGCAGGGCAGTCTGTTCAGCCTGTGTTGCGGTGGTGTTCAGCCACGTCGTGAACGGGGTAGCCGCAGCCGCCATCGCCGCCGAGGACGGACCCGACCACGCCGAGCTGGTCAACTCGGCGATCACCGATTCGTAACCTGCTGCCGCCGTATGCAGTTCGGCCGCCAGTCCGCTCCAGGCAGTCGCCGCGGCGAGCATCGGCCCCGAGCCGGCGCCGAGGTACATGAGACCGGAGTTGACTTCCGGCGGCAACGCAGCGAAGTTCATTGGGGCTGCACGCCGGTAGCGGCGGAGCCGGGCGCTGCGGGACGCCGCGCTCGGGTTGCGGCGTTCGCAAGCGCGGCGGAGCCGGGCGCTGCGGGACGCCGCGCTCGGGTACAGCGGTCCATCGCAGTTGCATCCCTCCGGTCACGGGTCGGTGGTGGTGTGATCCGTCGATCTAACTCGCCCGGCGCTCCACAGGCGGCTCGACACTCCGGGGCGGCAAACACCTGGACCATGGCGTCGAAGCCGACGATGCGCTGGGCGTACCACTATTCTCCGAGCCAGAACCGGTGACTCGCCATGGTGTTTGACACCCAATCGTGCGCTGCGGTGACCCGTATGGACATTGTGTGCCGGGCAGACCAGGGTGGTGGTATGAGCCGTTGGACTGGGCTCGTCGACCGATTTCGGCGGCGGGCGAGCGCGCCCGCGCGGGGGTTTATTCGGCGCGTCGTTCTGATCAACGGTTTGGTCTTCACCTTCGGCACCCTGGTGCTGGCCATGTCGCCCGCCACCGTTTCCGGCCCCGTCCGATTGACCGAGATCCCGGTGCTGGTCATTGGCCTGGCAGTCGTGGTGGGGGCCAACGCCCTGTTGTTGCGGTCAAGCCTGGCCCCGCTGGACCGCCTCGCCGCGTCCATGCGCCGGGTTGATCTGCTCCGGCACACCGACCGGGTGGACGACACCGGCGACAGTGATCTGCACCACCTCATGGCATCGTTCAACGCCATGCTGGACCGGCTGGAAACCGAACGAGCTTCATCGAGTGCCTTGGTGCTGGTCGCCCAGGAGAACGAGCGGCAGCGGATCGCCAGGGAGTTGCACGATGAGATCGGCCAGACCCTCACCGTTGCCCTGCTCACCCTCAAACGAGCCGTCGACGCGGCGCCGGACGGAATTCGCGGTGACCTCGAGGACGCGCAGGAGATCGTGCGGGCCAGTCTCGACGAGGTCCGCGGGATTGCGCGCCGGCTGCGCCCGGACGCCCTGGAAGACCTCGGCTTACCGAGTGCACTACAGGCGCTATGCAACCAGTTCACCCAGGCGAGCGGCATCGACGTCGTCAAAGACATTGGTCCGCAAGCGGAACGGTTGAATCCCAACGTGGAGTTGGTGTGCTACCGCATCGTGCAGGAGAGCTTGACCAATATCGCCCGGCACTCCGGCGCGCAGAAGGTGTGGCTGGATTTGCACGTCGATGCAGCGGGGGAGCTGACCCTGCGGATCTCCGATGACGGCACGGGCGGGATGAGCGCCGAAGGTGCCGGAATCACCGGGATGCGCGAGCGCGCCCTGCTGGTGCACGGCACCCTGACCATCACTTCCTCAGCCGAGCAAGGCACCGAGATCCGGCTGGTGGTACCGGCGCGACCGGGGGTGGGACGGCCATGATGCCGACGCAACCGGCCCGCATCCTGCTGGCCGACGATCACGCCCTGATGCGCAGTGGGCTGCGGATGATTCTGGACGCCGAGCCCGACCTGTCCGTCGTCGCCGAGGCCGCCGACGGCGCCGAGGCGCTCGCAGCGTTGCAGGACACGCCCGTCGACCTGGCCATTTTGGACATTGCGATGCCGCGGATGACGGGATTGCAGGCCGCGCGCGAGATCAACCGCAATCATCCCCACGTGCGGGTGCTGATGCTGTCGATGCACGACAACGAGCAGTACTTCTTCGAAGCCCTCAAGGCCGGTGCCTCGGGCTACGTCTTGAAGTCGGTCGCCGACCGCGACCTGCTCGAGGCGTGCCGGGCGACGATTCGCGGTGAGCCGTTTTTATACGCCGGGGCGGTGACCGCCCTGATCCGCGACTACCTGCACCGGGCGCGGCACGGCAATACGTTGCCCGAGACCATCCTCACGCCCCGGGAAGAGGAAGTCCTCAAGCTGATCGCCGAGGGCTTCTCGGCGCGGGAGATCGCCAAGACGCTCGGCATCAGCGCCAAGACAGTCGACCGCCACCGGACCAACACCCTGCAGAAACTGGGCTTGCGCGACCGCCTGGCGCTCACCCGGTATGCAATCCGGACGGGACTGATCGAGCCGTAGCGGCGTTCGCAAGCGCGGCGGAGCCGGGCGCAGCGGGACGCCGCCGGGAGCCTAGGCTGACGCCGTCGGCTATGGGTGTTTCACCCCCCGCCGAATGGGGGTTGTATTCCATGGCGCGCGGCCGCTGCACCACACAAACTGGAATCAGTGGTGGTGGGAGATGGGTGCGGCCGTGTTCTGAGCGCGTCCGCGGTCTCCTCACGATTGGCCACGACTGAACGCATCGACTTAAACGAAACGGCCCGTGGAGCGTGATGCTGGCGATACTGCTTGCCCATGTTGTTGGCACCGCTGCCGCACCAGCGTTGGTGCGCAGGTGGGGCAGGGCGGCGTTCTATCCGCTGGGATCGATCCCGCTGGTATCGCTGGGTTGGGTGGTGGCGAACTGGCCGGCCGGTCCGGCCGCCGACCACCGCGTCACGGTGCCCTGGGTGCCCGGACTGTCGATGGACATCGCGCTGCGGTTCGATTCACTGAGCGCGATCATGTGCGTGCTGGCGCTGGGGATAGGCGCCCTGGTCTTGTTCTACTGCGCGGCATACTTCCGGCCGGTCGGGGCGCACGAGACCGATCCGCGGCTGCCCAGCTTCGCCGCGAAGATGGTCGGTTTCGCCGGAGCGATGTTCGGGCTGATGGTCGCCGACAACGCGCTGGTGCTCTACGTCTTCTGGGAAATGACGACCGTGTTGTCGTTCCTGCTGATCGGTCACTACGCCGAACGTGCGGTCAATCGCCGTGCCGCCATCCAGGCGTTGCTGGTGACCACTGCCGGCGGGCTGGCCATGCTGGTCGGAATCATCATGCTGGGCAACGCCGGCGGCACGTACCTGCTGTCGGAGCTAGTGGCCCATCCCCCATCGGGGACCGTCGTCACCGTAGGGGTGCTGCTGATCCTGGTCGGCGCACTCAGCAAGTCGGCGATCGTGCCGCTGCACTTCTGGCTGCCCGGCGCCATGGCGGCACCGACTCCGGTCAGTGCCTACCTGCATGCCGCGGCGATGGTCAAGGCCGGGATCTACCTGGTGGCCAGGTTGGCGCCGGGGTTCGCCGATTCGCCGGGGTGGCGGCCGACGCTGATGGTTCTCGGACTGACCACCGCACTGCTGGCGGGATGGCGTGCCGTGCGCGAGTACGACCTCAAGCTGCTGCTGGCCTACAGCACCGTCAGCCAGCTGGGTCTGATGATCGTGTTGGTCGGGGCCGGCACCGGTGATCTCATGCTGGCCGGGTTGACCGCCATGTGCGCGCACGCGGCGGCCAAGGCCACCTTGTTCATGGTGGTGGGGATCATCGACCACGCCACCGGCACCCGCGATTTGCGTGAACTGGCCGGATTGGGACGCCGTTGTCCGGGGCTGTTCGTGATCGCGGCCGCGGCCGCCGCCAGCATGGCCGGAGTGCCGCCGTTCGTGGGGTTCATCGCCAAAGAGACCATCTTCGGGGCCGAGGCACAGTCCCCGGTCCTGGGCTCTGCCGGTCCATACGTGCTGGCCGCCGGCGTGCTCGCCTCGATGTTCACCGTGATCTACAGCGTGCGGTTCGTGTGGGGCGGCTTCGCCAGCAAGGGCCGGACCGCGCCGAGTGCTTCCGTGGCCGGACTGCACCGACCGGAAGTGTCCTTCCTGGCACCTCCGGCCGTGCTGGCCGGCGCCAGCCTGGTCTTGGGATTGTGTGCGCTCACCCTCGACACCGTGTTGCGCAGCTACGCCGACACCATGCCCGGCGGAACCGGCTATCACCTGGCGCTGTGGCACGGCGTGGGTCTGCCGGTGTTGCTGTCGGCGCTGGTCTTGGTGGTCGGCACCGGTGTGTTCGCCGCCCGCGGCCCGCTGGGCCTGTCCCGGCTGCGCCGGCTGCCGATAGGCAAGGCCGATCGCATCTATGACGAGGTCCTTCGGCTGCTCGATGTGGCAGCGGTGCGGCTGACCGGCATCACCCAGCGGGGCTCCCTGCCGGTTAACCAGGGGATGATCTTCGCGACGCTGGTGGTGCTCCCGCTGACGGCGCTGGCGTTGGGTGCGCGCAACCACGTCGAACTGCACCTGTGGGACACCCCGCTGCAGTTGACCGTCGCGGTGCTGGTGGTCGCCGGCGGGATCGGCGCGACCATGGCTCGCAACCGGCTGTCCGCGGTGTTGATGGTCGGAGTGACCGGTTACGGGTGCGCGGCGGCATTCGCCTTCCACGGTGCGCCCGACCTGGCCCTGACTCAGCTGCTGGTCGAGACCGTGACTTTGGTGATCTTCGTGCTTGTGTTGCGCACGCTGCCGGCGGAGGCCGAGCGACCCACCATGGCGCTGAACCGGCTGCCGCGCATAGTGCTGGCCGCCGCGGTAGGCATCAGCGTCGCCGTGCTGGCGGCCTTCGCGATGGCGGCGCGCGCCCGCGACGGCGTGGCCGAGGCGTTGCCCGAGGCGGCCTACGTCCGCGGCCACGGCGCCAATACCGTCAACGTGATCTTGGTCGATCTCCGGGCCTGGGACACGCTCGGTGAGATCTCGGTGCTGCTCGTCGCCGCGACCGGGGTGGCCTCGATGGTGTTCCGCAACCGTCGGTTCGGCCGAGCCCCACGGATCGCCGACGCCGGCACTCCGCGCAAGACCGCGGGCATCACCACCCCCTACAGCCCGGCGATCGGGTCCACCACCTGGCTGCGGGGCAGCGCTTACCACGATCCCAACGAGCGGTCGCTAGTCCTGGAGGTCGCGACGCGGGTCATCTTCCCGCTGATCATGGTGGTCTCGATCTACTTCCTGTTCGCCGGGCACAACTATCCGGGCGGTGGCTTCGCGGGCGGGCTAGCCGCCGGGCTGGGTCTGGCGTTGCGCTATCTAGCAGGCGGACGATACGAGCTCGGCGAGACGCTGCCCCTGGACTCCAGCAAGATCCTGGGTGTGGGACTGGCCCTGGTCGGAGGGACGGCGCTGGCGTCGTTGTTCCTGGGGGCGCCGGTGCTGTCCTCGGCGGTGCTGAGCTTCACGTTGCCGGTGGTGGGGCACGTCGATGTGGTGACGTCGTTGTTCTTCGATCTGGGCGTGTATCTGGTTGTGGTCGGCATGGTGCTCGATGTGCTGCGCAGCCTGGGCGTGCGATTGGACCAGGAGCTTGAATCGCATCCCCCGACCCGACCGTTGGCAGGAGTGTCATGACCGCCCATCTGATTCCGTTGCTGATGGCCGCCGGACTCACCTCGTGTGGCGTCTACATGTTGCTGGAGCGCAGCCTGACCCGAATGTTGTTGGGCCTGATGATGATCGGGAATGCCATCAACCTGCTGATCATCGATGTCGGCGGTCCTGACGGGAATCCGCCGATCCTTTGGGCCAGCTCCGGTAAGGAAACCGACGCCGACCCGCTGGCTCAGGCCATGGTGCTGACCTCCATCGTCATCACCATGGGCGTGGGCGCATTCGTGCTGGCCCTGACCTACCGCTCTTACAACCTGACGACCACCGACGACATCGGCGACGACCAGGAAGCCACCCGCGTCTCGCAGCTGTCCGACGAAGAGGTCATCGCGGCCGAACCGGAACAGGGCGTGCCGGTGGCGGCTGGCGACCTCGACGCCGTCCCCGAAAGCGAGGTGTCACGGTGAGTCTTGCCGCTGTCTTGATGCCGCTGCCGGTATTGCTTCCCACGTTGGGCGCGGCACTGACGCTGATCGTCGGTCGTCGCCCTCGGCTCCAGCGGCCGATCACCATCGGTGTGCTGTGTGCGGTGGCCGCGGTCAGTGCGGCGCTACTGTATCTGACCGACCGCAACGGCACCCTGGTGCTGCATGTCGGAGGCTGGGGTCCGACCGAGCAGAAGGTGGGGCCGCTGGGCATCAGCCTTGTCGTCGACCGATTGTCGGCGCTGATGCTGGTGGTGTCGGCGGTCGTGCTGCTGGCGGTCATGGTCTATGCCATCGGGCAGGGCGTGCGCGACGGCGACGACCGCCAGCCGGTGTCGATCTTCCTGCCCACCTATCTGACCCTGGCCACTGGCGTCTCCCTGGCGTTTCTTGCCGGTGACCTGTTCAACCTGTTCGTCGGGTTCGAGATGCTGCTGTCGGCGAGCTTCGTCTTGCTGACCATCGGCGCCAGTGCCGAACGCATCCGCGCCGGTATCGGCTACGTGATGGTCTCGATGGCCTCGTCGTTGGTCTTCCTGTTGGGCATCGCCCTGGTCTATGCCTCGACGGGAACGCTGAACCTCGCCGAGCTGGCGACGCGGACCGGTGCCCTGCCCAGCGGCACCCGAAGCGCGGTGTTCGCGGTGCTGCTGGTGGCGTTCGGCATCAAGGCCGCGGTGTTCCCACTGTCGGCGTGGTTGCCGGACGCCTATCCCACCGCGCCGGCCCCGATCACCGCGGTGTTCGCCGGGATTCTGACCAAAGTCGGTGTCTACGCGATCATCCGGGCGCACTCACTGCTGTTCCCCGACGGCGGCCTGGACTCGGTCTTGCTGGTCGCGGCGCTGTTGACCATGCTGATCGGGATCTTCGGCGCCATCGCGCAAAGCGACATCAAGCGGGTGTTGTCGTTCACGCTGGTCAGCCATATCGGCTTCATGATGTTCGGGATCGCGTTATCAAGCCAGCGGGGGATGTCCGGCGCCATCTTCTACGTGATGCACCACATCATCGTGATGACCACGCTGTTCCTCGCGGCCGGACTGATCGAACGCCAGGGCGGCGCCTCGTCGCTGCAGCGGCTGGGTGGTTTGATCGCCAATCCACTGTTGGCTTTTGTGTTTTTGATTCCGGCTTTCAATCTTGGTGGTATTCCACCCTTTTCGGGCTTCATCGGCAAGACCGCTGTGCTGCAGGCCGGTGTGGGCGACGGGTCGGTGCTGGCCTGGTTCCTGGTCGGTGGCGCGGTGGTGACCAGTCTGCTGACGCTGTATGTGCTGGCGCGGGTGTGGACCATGGCGTTTTGGCGGCGCCGCGTCGACGCGCCCGAGGGAGAGCTGGTACTCGCCGCTCCGCCGGTACTGCTTGACGACGTCGGTGACGTTGCCTACAACGATCGTGACGACGTCGGAAAGATGCCGACGTGGATGGTGGTCCCGACGCTCGCGCTGATCGCGCTGGGCTTGTCGTTGAGCGTGTGGGCCGGCCCGATCTTCGCCTACACCGAACGGGCGGCAGCCGAGGTTCTGGACCGGGGCGAATACATCTCGACCGTGTTGTCGGTGGGTACACCATGAGGGCCTTCGCGCTGCGGGTGTTCGCAGTTTCGGCGCTGGCGACCGTGTGGGTGTTGTTGTGGGGCCGCTTCACGATCCCGAACATCGCCACCGGAATCGTGGTCGCGACCGTGATCATGGTTCTGCTGCCGATGCCGCCCGTGCCCGTCCAGGGCCGGGTGCATCTGGTGCCGCTGGTGAGGCTATTGGGGTTGTTCACCTGGTACCTGATGGAGTCCAGCATCCAGTTGATGTGGCTGGCGGTCCGACCCGGACCGCCGCCGCTCACCGGGGTGCTACGGGTGCCGCTGACCATCAAATCCGACCTGGTTTTGGTGTTGGCCGCCAACATCACCACGTTGATTCCCGGATCGATGGTGTTGGAGATCGATCAGGTGCGCCGGATTCTGTATTGCCATGTGATCGATGTCGGGTCTGCGCCAGCGGTCGAACGTTTCTTTCAGCAGGTCGCGCAGGTGGAGCGGTTGTTGATCGCCGCGTTCGAGCGTGACGACGAGTGGCTGCCGGCGGGGGTAGACGCATGAACGTGATCTGGGGAACGGCGGGTGTGCTGTTGGGCTTCGCCGCCGTCATCACCATGTATCGGCTACTGGCCGGACCCAGCACCTTGGACCGGCTGGTGGCGCTGGACACGCTGGCCGCGATGACCATGTGCGGTATCGGTATCTGGGCTGCGGTCAGTCGGGACACCACCGTGACCTACAGCCTCGCGGCGCTGGCGCTGGTCGGCTTCATCGGGTCGGTGAGCGTGGCACGTTTCCGGGTGCCCGACGACGCACCCGATTTGGGGAGGCAACCGTGATCCTGCTCGACGTGCTCGCCGGGGTGCTGGTGCTCGCCGGTTCGGTGCTGGCGCTGACGGCGGCCATCGGCGTGGTGCGGTTCCCCGACACCTTGGCCCGGATGCACTCGGCCACCAAACCGCAGGTGTTGGGCCTGTTGCTGGTGCTGTTCGGTGCGTTGATCCGGCTACGCGGCAGCCACGACGCGGGAATGGTGACGGTGAGCATCCTGTTCACCCTGATCACCGCGCCGGTGGTCGCACACCGGGTGGGTCGGCTGGCCTACCAGGAGCAGGACATGACCGAGGTGCTGAGCGTTGACCAGCTCGGGGAGCTGACCGAGGACGATCAGCTGCCGCTGTGAGCGGGGCGTAGCACCGCGACCAGGAAATCGGAGTCCGCGGTGAAGGGGCGCAGGTCCCAGGTGGACAGCAGGAGATCGGTCGCGAAACCGGCGGCCGACGCGTCGCGCAGGAACTGATCGAAGTCGTAGTCCCGGTTGGCGCCGAAGCCGATCACGGTCCGGCCGTCGTCGGCGCAGTGGACGCGCAACCGGCGCAGGATCTCCGCGCGCGTGCTCGGGGCCACAAATGCCATGACGTTGCCCGCCGACACGATGAGGTCGAACGGCTCGGAGATGCCGCGGGCGGGCAGGTCGAGCTCGGCGAGGTCGCCCACGAGATAGCGCGGTCCGGGATAGTCCTGCTCGGCGGCCTCGATGAGCTCCGGGTCGACGTCGACACCGACCACGTCGTGACCGCACTTGGCCAGGACACCGGCGACTCGTCCGGGGCCGCAGCCGGCGTCGAGGATGCGGGCGCCGCGGGACGCCATCGCGTCGATCAGGCGTGCTTCGCCGGCCAGATCGTTACCGGCGCGGGCCATCTCGCGGAAGCGTTCGATATACCACTGCGAATGCCCGGGATCGGCGGCGACTTTCTGCATCCAGAGGCTCTGCTCGACCATGAGTGCATTCTCCCAGGGGCGTCACGGGGCGGGCAGGCGGACTTCCACCGAATCCAGTAGGGCCTGTTTGGCGGCGATGTAGTGGGGGTTGTCGGCGTCGGTGGTCTGCAGCGTGACCGTGATCGCCCAGATCCTCGCCTTGGTGTTCTGCACGGCGATGAGCAGGCCGGTCGCGGGTCGGCCCTGCAGGTTGTAGGTGATCGTTCTGCTCGGAAAGCCCGACACCGTTCCGGCAATGTCGCTGTCGAGCTCGCCGATGACGGTGGTCACCGCGGCGCGTTCCTTGGCCAAGGCCTGCGCCGGCAGCCCGACCTGGCCGGTGAGGTCCTCCAGCGTCACCACCGCATTGGGGGTGAAACCGTGCCGCCGCAGTTCCTGGTTGTAGAGCACGCCGCGCACCGGCGGCGATTCGTTGCTGGGCAGGAACTCCCAACCCGGGGGCCGCGGGAGGGTGATCGTCGGTTCGTCGATGTCGCGGGGAGCCAACGTTATCGACCCCTCGCCGGGTGAGCGACCGGAATTTTCCACTGCTAACTCCTTATCGCCCGGGCCGCCAGAGCTTGCGGAGGTAGGCGCCGCCGAAGCCGAGGTAGGAAAAGATCGCTCCGGCGGCGACCGCACCGATCAGGTCCGTCGTCTCGGGGCTCTTCATCGAGCTGTAAAACGCGATCGCAAGCAAGGTGGCGGACGCCATCGGTCCGATGAGCCAAAAGAGCCACTTCGACATGGCGTCCTTGCGGGGGTCCACCGGGACCGCGATGAGCAGCATCACCAGCAGGGCGACCCCGATGATGCCGTTTGCGCTACTGATGATCGATCTCCCTTACCGGTGTGCCCAGCTCAGCCGAACAAGCCATGCCAGACATTCGAAATTCCCTCGCCCACATGCTTACCGAACTCGCTGCCGACGAGCCCGCCGACCACCGCTCCGGTGCCGGCACCGAGGACCGCACCAATGGCGGTTCCCGGTCCCGGGCCGAAGAAGGTACCGACCACGGCCCCGATCTCCGCGCCGGTCTGGGCGCCCAGTCCCGCGCCCACCAGACCGCCGGTGACATCACCGGCGGTTTTGGGGACAACGTCCACCAAGGCGGTGCTCAAGGAGACCCCATTGTTCAGATCGTTCTGGATCTCCATGGCCCCGTTCGCCACGGTGATGACGTTGCCCGCCATTCCTAGGCGTTTACCGAACTTCTCGACGCCCTCCATGGCCTGCGACATCGGGACGCCGCCGCCGGGCATGGCCGGGTTCGGTGACCCGCCCGGAGCGAAGGCCGGCAGGTCTGGCCGGACCCAGGGAGCATTTGCCTGGCCACCGGCCGCGGCGAGGCCGTCCCCGACGTTCCCCCATTTGCCGTTGATCTCCGTCGGCTTGGTCGGGGTAGGTGGCGGGCCCTGAGGCCGGGTCATCACCGGCGTGCCCGGTGGCACCCACGGCGGTTGGGCTGCCCCGGCGCCGCCGTCGCCGGCTTTACCGTCCGGCGTTCCGGGGGCTTGGCCGTTGGCGCCGCCATTGCCGCCGGCGCCGCCGTCGGCTCCCGCCGGGGTACCGCCTGCGGGCGGTGTCTGCCCGGCGCCACCGTCGGCTTGGCCGTTGGGCGTGCCGTTGGTTGGGCTGGCGGTCCCCGGCTTGCCGTTGCCGGCGGCCGGCTCGCTGTCGGCATCGAACTTGCGTACCGCGACGTCTGGGTCGTAGCCGTCCTTGACCCGCAGGTTGGTCAGGGCCTGTTTCAGGGTCTTGGAGTAGTCGTTGCGGAAAAACGTCTCGTTGTGCAGCGCCGTCTCGGTGTCGGCCTTGGCTGCCCGACGAACATTCTCGATATCGGCGTCGCGATCCAGGCCCTGGCTCTCCAGGTCCAGGTAGTGGCCGATCAGATAGTCGGCGGTCTGCAGATTCTCATTGAGTGACTTGATGTTGCCCCGCGAGGTTGCGCGGGCCTGAGCCAGGGCGGCGGCGATGGTCTCCAGGTCGGCGGCGATCTGGCCGAGCTGCTCGTTGGTGGCGTGCAGGCTGTCCTTGACGCGCTGCACCTCGGCGCCGTTGTTGATGGGCTGCTCGCCGTTTTCGCGGTTGTACTGCGTGAAGTGTTCTTGGGCGGTGCGGAAGGACTCTTCGGCGGCGGTGGCCGAACCGGCGGCGGAGTGGAAGGCCTGGGCCAAGAAGTTGATCTGGGTGGGGCTGCCGGCCTGCAGACTGTCGTCGATCGCCCACGGATCACCCCCAGCCTGCGCGACGAGGTCGTCGACGTTCAGGTGCTGCAGGGTGGGCCGACTCACTGTTGGGGGCCGGCGACGTCTCGCAACAGTTTGGCGTTGTGGTTGTCCATCTCGGTGAAGCCGGCGGCAGCGGTGCGCACGTTCTCGGCGATGCCGGTGAGGTTCTGGTGGTGGCCCTGCAGGGCGTCGCGATGACTGTCCTTGGCGCTGCCCAACGCGGCGTGGAAACCGTGCGCGTCATCGAAATCGCCGAACATCTTGGCGGTCACGCCGGCCACGTCGAGGCGCTGAGCACCGTCATTGGCGTGCCCGCCGGCGTCGTCGGACACGTTTGCTCCGGTGCGCAACACATGGGGGTTGACGTGCATCGCCTGCCACCTTCCGTCCGCTTGTGTCGAGGTCAAAGCCTACCGACGCGGGCTCAACCGTCAATTCACTCGCGGCAGATTCGGCCCGAAGCAAGGTAAAACCTTGTCTCAACGTCCGCGACAGAACACCCTGGCCGGGAACGTCGTCACACCAGCGGGCGACCGGTCCGGATACGACGGTCGAGGTCCCACAGGATCAGGTTGAACGGGAAGCCGCGCAAGAACTGCGGTAGCAGGTTGTTGATTCCCCGAAGAACGCCCATCAACCGGTCGAACCGGCGTTGCTTGTCGGCGTCCCACGGCAGCTGCATCTCGTCGCGGAAGCGCTGCGGCAGGAAACCGGTGGTGATCAGCAGCGCGAGCCGTTCGTTCGCCCGCTGGAACGGGCCGGGCAGGGTCAGGCCCCGCAGCCGGCTCGCCGCGATCGGCTTCAAGTATTCGCGAACGGCGTCGTCGATGTGGACCTTGTCCAGCTGCTCCTGCCAGTACTGGTCAAAGGCGGCCCGGTCGGCGGGCCACATGTCCTCGGGCACCTGCAGCATGGTGGCCATCGCCTTGCCCTCGTTGCGGTAATGCCGGTCGGCGTGCTCGTCGTCCATCTCACCGAGGAAGATGCGGTGGATGTCGACGTTGCCCTTGTAGAGGCATGCTCCCACCCACAGCTGCAGGTCACGGTCGAAAGCGTTGTACTTCACCGGACTGTCGGCGGTCGAGCGAACCTGGCGGTGCGCACTGTTGACCGCTTCGCGGAAGGCGGCCTTCTGCGCGTCGCTGCCCTGGGTGGAAACCACCAGATAGGTGAACGTGGTGCGAGCCCGCTTGATCGGATGCAGGTCCACCCGGCCGCTTTCGACCTTGCTCTCCATCACGCCGTAGCCCACCCCGGGCCGCGCCAGTTGCATGATCACGTTGGCGGGGCCGGCCAACAACGCCACACCCATCATCATGTTGTCGTCGCAGGTGACCTGTGGCAGCCACGAACGTCTGGAACGCCCCTGAGGGGCGGGGTGCGCACCCAGCGAGTCGTTCACCGAACGCTCCACCAAGGGAACCGGCTCGCTGATTGTCATTGCTGCACCTCGCTGATTGTGAGAACGTCGGTTTCCTGATATTGCCCAGCTGAGAGCCCGGTGTCAAGATGGTGGACGTGGTTTCCGCCGTTCCCGAGCGTCCCTACCGAGGTGTGCGAGCAGCAGACCGACTGGCCGAGCGCCGGGAACGCCTGCTGGCTGCCGGTCTCGACGTGCTGGGAGCCCGCGAGTTGGTCGAGTTGACCGTGCGAGGCATCTGCCACCGAGCCGGTGTGGCGTCCCGGTATTTCTATGAGAGTTTCGCCGACAAGGACGAGTTCGTGGCCGCGGTGTTCGACCGGGTGGTCGGTGACCTGGCGACCAGCACCCAGGCCGCCGTGGCCGCGGTGCCTTATGCCGAGCAGACCCGGGCCGGCATGGCCCACCTGGTGTCTGCCATTGCCGGGGACGCCCGCGTCGGCCGAATGCTGTTCAGCACGCAGCTGACCAATGCGCTGCTGGTGCGCAAACGCGCTGAATCCAGTGCACTGTTCGCGATGTTGTCCGGCCGCCACATGCAGAACGTCTTGCGGGTGCCGGGCAACGACCACATCAAGGCGGTCGCGCATTTCGTGGTCGGCGGCGTGGCCCAGACAATCAGTGCCTGGCTGGCCGGGGATGTCAACCTGGCGCCGGACCAACTGGTGGACCAGCTGACCGCGCTGCTGGGCCAACTCGACGATCCGGCCCTGTTCCGGGGCTAGCCTGCAATTCCAGCCAGCTCCTGCACCATCGCATCGAAGGCGCGCAGGGTGTCGGACAGCATTCGCGAGTCGGCTGCGTAGGTCTGGGTGGACACCTTGGCGCCGACCACCTCCGCGGCCCGATCGACGTAGATCAGCTGGCCGCACATGCCTTGGCACAACACCACGGTGTTGTCCGGGTAGGGGAACCACACCTGATTGCGGTACATCCCGCCGGGCATTCCGGTGTCGTCCGGGCTGGCGGCGAACGCCTGACGCGAGTCGGGACCGCCGTCGAGCGTGTCGGCGATCCACGCCGCCGGCACCACCTGCCGGCCGGTCAACGAGACACCGTCGCGGGAGAACAGCGACCCGAACCGGATCAGGTCGGTCAGGCAGGCGCTGATGCCGCCGTCGAAGAATCCAGTGCCTTCCGAGTCCACGCCGATGGTGGCGTCACATTGTGCACCGATGCGGCTCCACAGCAGTTCCGACATCAGATCGGGCATCCGCTGGCCGCCGGCGACCTCGCAGATCCAGCCCAGCACGTCGGTTTCGCATGACCGGTATTCGAACGGGCCGCCGTGCTTCGACTTCTGCCGCAACGTCAGCAGGAAGTCTCGCAGGGTGGCCGGACCGGCCTCGCTGCACCTGGGGGCCCAGCCGACCGCCCCGTCGAGGGCGTGTACCTCCGCGGTCGGGTGCAGGTAATTGTCCGAGAAGGCGATACCCGATCTCATATCCAGCAGGTGGCGCACCGTCGCGCCGGCGTAGCCGCAGTCGGCGAGGGCGGGCACGTATGTGGTGACCGGTGCGTTGAGTGCGATCGCCCCAGAACCGTGCAGCGCGCCGACGACGGCGGCCACCATCGACTTGCTCACCGAGAACAGCAGGTGCCGGGTGTGTGCGCGCATTGCGCCGCGGTACTCCTCGGCCACCAGCGCGCCGCGGTGGGCGATGGCCCACCCGTCGGTCGCGGTGGCGTCCATGACGGCGCCGACGGTTGTGACGGCCCCCTCGGTGGTGGTCACCGGGACCGCGGCCAGCTCGGCGCCGGTCGCGGGCAACGCCGCGACGGGCCCGGTCCCACGCGCAATCACCGCGGTCGCCACGAAGTCTTCGACGTGCTGGAACGACCACTGCGAGTAAGGTTCCGACAGCCAGTTGTCCAGGGAGATCCCGGCCGGGACGCTCACGCTCACGCCCGCGCGACGAGCCGGGAGACGATTGGCGTGGCCGGTGTCAGGGGTGTTGAGACAAACTTCGCTCGCATGCCTTTGACCCAACGTTGGCACCGTTCGCTCAGCCGGTAGTCGGTGGTCTGCAGGTGTCCGCGGGTGACGAGTACGCCGAGTTGGGCGCCTTCGGAGCGCAAATCGCCGGGCGCGGCGACGCGCATGTAGAACGCCTCGGACCCGTCGAGCAAGGTGGCCCAGTCGTTGGCGGACCGCGCAAAGGACACCCGGCCGTCGTCGTCGATGCGCCACACCCCGGTGCGTGGCGTCGCGGTGAACAGCTCGACATCCGGCGAGATCTCGTTGATGATCACCTGGCCCCAGACCTCGTCCTCGCCATAGCCGCGCTCCCAGCGCGAGTTGATATCGGCGATGTCGAGCTCATACTCCACGTCCATGTACTCCAGCAGATGGAACAGGAACAGCGGCATGTCGGCGTAGGCCTCGGTGGTCAGGTTCGTCATCGGGCTAGCGCCGGACAGCCGCGGATTGACCTCGCCGAGGTAGAGCTCGTCGGCGTCCAAGTCGTGCAGCAGGTCCACCTCGAAATAGCCCCGGTAACCCTCCCGGCTCAAGATGTCGCCCAGTTTTCGCACCATTTCTCGCGCGGCGTGGGTCTGTTCTGGCGGGAGCACTTCTCGCCAGATGTCGTTGCCGCACCAGGCGCCGCGATGCGGAGTCAGTTCTGAATAACCGACGAGGCTGGTCATCGCGGGGCCGATGACGGTGCCGTGGCGCGTTACCGCACCTTCGATGCACACCTCGACATTGCGGATGCGCTTCATGACCTTGAATTCCTGCTGCGCGATCAGCTCAGCGGCGTGCTGGTCCCAGTCGGCCTGACCGCGCACAAAGAATGTCCCGCTGCCGGCGTTGCCATACGGGATGGAGATGACGAGGTCATCTCCTAAGTCGGCGTCCCGCGCCAGTGCCAGCAGTTCGTCGTAGGAGTTGGCTCGCCCCATCACGTGCGGCACACTCGGCACGCCGGCCGCGTCGGCCAGGCGCGTCATGACG
This sequence comes from Mycobacterium sp. SMC-11, assembly GCF_046250095.1. Lineage (NCBI taxonomy): Bacteria > Bacillati > Actinomycetota > Actinomycetes > Mycobacteriales > Mycobacteriaceae > Mycobacterium > Mycobacterium sp. SMC-11. Next base: position 996,671 of record NZ_CP176430.1, read on the forward strand.
GTCTTCGAGCCCAGACGATTGCGCAGTTCCACCGAGGGGTGCATGACTGCCAGGCCGGCCTGCCGCGCGAGCGTCTGGGTTTCTTCGTCCATCATCACGAAGCAGGCCCTGCCTCCGGGTCCCCGGCCCGCGATGAACTCGAGTGTCTCGGGATCGGACAGCAGGTGGTTACACACATCGCCCATGGAATCGAAATCAAGGCGGTCTCGTCGCCGGGGCACGAATACCCGCGAGTGGGTCCCCTCAAAGGAGTCGAAGTAGGTCAGGTAGAAGAAGTTTCGAACCCAGCGATCGATACCCAGCAGGTTGAACGGGGTCGGCGAGATGAAATACAGCGGTGCGGTGTTGGTGTGGAAGAACGCGCGCACGTCGGAGATGCCGTTCAGGCAGCGGCGGGGTGCCTCCATGCCCCAAAGTGTGCGCCTGCTCTAGCGCACGTGTCGAGGCCGATGCGGGCCGAGGTCAGCCGCGACGTTTGCGGCTCTTGCGCCGAATGCCGACCCCGCCCCACAGCGAGAAGCCGCGCACCTTCACCGTCGGTGCGCCGGGGGTACCGGTGCCTTCGACATGCTGGTCGAAGCCGCCCATCACGCCGTAACCGTGGATGTCGACGTTGACCTCGGGCGGCAGCAGGATGGTCTGCCCGCCCATGATGGAGTAGGCGTTGATCTCGACGTCCGGCGAGGTGAAGTCGGCGTAGCGCAGGTCGATCACGCCGCCGCCCCACAGCGAGAAGGCGGTCAGCCGCTTGGGCACGTTCCACCGGCCGCGGCGCTCGAAGGAACTCATGATCGCCAGCAGCAACGTCGACGGCGCGGGTTTGCAATCGCCACCGCGATGCGGGCACACCGAGGAGCCCGGCAGGTCGGCACGCAGGCCGTCGAGCTCGTCGTAGGTCTGCGCCGCGTAGGCCTTGGCGAGCCGCGCCTCGTACTCGCTCATGGGCAACTGGCCTTGCGCGACGGCGTCGCCGAGCACCTGCGCCAACTGGATCCGGTCGGTGTCAGCGGCGCGCGACTGGGTGCCGTTTGAGTCGACGCCACGCCGGGTTGAGTTCCTCATCGGATACGTAGCCTACGACTAACCGCGTTTGCCGCAAGCTGGGTTCCCCAAAGTGCGGTTACTGAGCCCAGCTGGGTGGGCGCTTCTGCAAAAACGCCAGCATTCCTTCCCTGGCTTCGTCGGAGACGAACATCCGCGCTGACGCGACGCTGAGCGGCTCGGCGTCCCGGTCGAACCCGGCCAGTACCGCCGCGGTGGTCAGTGCCTTGGAGGCGGCCAGCCCCTGCGGGGACCCCAGCCGCAGGTTGGCCACCAGGTCCGCGACCGCCGCTCCGACATCTTCAGCCGCCAGGGTGATCAGCCCGATTGCCGCGGCTTCGGCTGCGCCGAACTTCTCGCCGGTCAGGTAGTAGCGGGCCGCGGCCCGCGGCGCCAGCTTGGGCAGCAGCGTCAGCGAGATGATCGACGGCGCCACGCCGATGCGGGCCTCGGTCAGGGCGAAGGTGCTGGCCGGCCCGGCGACCGCGAGGTCGCAGGCGCCGACCAGCCCCATGCCGCCGGCCCGCACGTGGCCGTCGACCGCCGCGATCACCGGCCGCGGGCACTCGACGATCGCCCGCAGCAGTGCCGCCATTTCGCGCGCCCGGTCCGCGGCGAGCTCGCCGGGGCTGGCGTCGGGGTCCCCGGAGGCCTCACTGAGGTCCGCACCGGCGCAGAACGTGCCGCCGGTGTGCCCGAGCACCACCACCCGCACGTTCGGGTCGGCCGCCGCGTCACGCAGCCCGGCGTGCAGCTGGGCGACCAGCTTCGACGACAGCGCGTTGCGGTTGTGCGGGGAGTCCAGGGTGAGCCGGGCCGAACCGTCGCCGGTGTCTTCCGGCCCGGAGTAGGAGACCAGCGTGTCCATCAGTACGACCTCAGTAGCTTCGAGGCAGGCCCAGCGAGGTCTGCGCGACGAAGTTGAGGATCATCTCCCGGCTCACCGGTGCGATCCGCGCCAGCCGGGACGAGGTGACCGCCGCGGCGATGCCGTACTCCTTGGTCAGGCCGTTGCCGCCCAGTGACTGCACCGCCTGGTCGACCGCCCGCGTCGATGCCTCGCCTGCGGCGTACTTGGCCATGTTGGCCGCCTCGGCCGCGCCGAAGTCGTCGCCGGCGTCATAGAGCGTCGCCGCCTTCTGCATCATCAGCTTGGCCAGCTGGATCTCGATGTGGTTCTGGGCCAACGGGTGTGACAGACCCTGGTGCGAGCCGATCGGGGTCTTCCACACCTGGCGGGTGGTGACGTAGTCGACGGCCTTGCCGATCGCGAAGCGGCCCATGCCGACCGCGCTGGCCGCGCCCATGATGCGCTCGGGGTTCAGGCCCGCGAACAGCTGCGCGATGGCGGCGTCCTCCGAGCCCACCAGTGCGTCGGCCGGCAGCCGGACGTCGTCAAGGAACACCTGGAACTGGCGCTCGGGGCTGACCAACTCCATCTCGATCGGCGTGTAGGTCAGTCCGGGGGTGTCGGTGGGCACCACGAACAGCGCGGGCCGCAGGTTGCCGGTCTTGGCGTCTTCGCTGCGGCCGACCACCAACACGGCCTGCGCCTGGTCGATGCCGGAGATGAAAGTCTTCTGGCCCTTGAGGATCCAGTCGGACCCGTCGCGGCGCGCGGTGGTGGTGATCTTGTGCGAGTTCGATCCGGCGTCGGGCTCGGTGATGGCGAACGCCATGGTCAGCGAGCCGTCGGCGATACCGGGGATCCACCGCTTCTTCTGCTCGTCGGTGCCGAACTTGGAGATGATGGTGCCGTTGATGGCCGGTGAGACGACCATCATCAGCAGCGCACAGCCGTTCGCCGACATCTCTTCCATGACTAGCGACAGCTCGTACATTCCGGCGCCGCCGCCGCCGTACTCCTCTGGCAGGTTGACGCCGATGAAGCCGAGTTTGCCTGCCTCGTTCCACAGTTCGTCGGTGTGCTCACCGGCGCGGGCCTTCTCCAGGTAATAGTCCTGGCCGTAGTTGCGGGCCATCGCTGCGACCGACTCGCGCAGTGCGCGCCGTTCGTCGCTTTCGATGAAGCTGGTGTCGCTCTTGGAATCGGTCACAGTGGATCTCCTTCTGCTTGCGCTATTTCGGATTGTTCGACACGGGCCAGCACGGCGCCGACCTCTACTTGGTCGCCCGGCTTGACGTCGAGTTGAGTGAGCACGCCGTCGGACGGCGCGCTGATGGTGTGCTCCATCTTCATGGCTTCCAGCCAGATCAGTGGCTGGCCCGCGCTCACCTGGTCGCCGACCGCGGCACCCAGCCGGATCACGTTGCCGGGCATGGGCGCCAGCAGCGATCCCTGCGCGACCGCCGACTCTGGATCTCCGAATCGGGGCAACGCCACCAGGTGGACACCGCCGGCGGGGGAATCGATGTAGACATCCGAGCCGTAGCGGGCGACGGTGAACGTGCGGGCGACGCCGGCCGGATCGGCCAGCACCACTTCATCGGGAGCAGACGAAACCAGGGTGACTTCGGCGCCGTTGACAATCAATCCCGTTCGGGTGAAACGGTATTCGATACGGTGCTCGGTGCCGGCGTCGTCGAGGTAGCCCTTGGACTGAAAACCCGAGGCCAGATTGCGCCAACCGCCGGGAATGGAGCCGAACACCTGCGCGGTGGCCCGATTGTGCGCGGCGTCGGCCAGTGCGGCCGCGATCGCACTGGTCTGCACTGTGGCGGCGTCGGCCAGTGGCGCCGACAGTTCCGCCAGACCGTGGGTGTCGAAGAACGCCGTGTCGGTGAGCCCGTCCAGGAAGGCCGGATGGCGCAGCACGTTGACCAGTAGGTCGCGGTTGGTGCGAAGTCCGTGCAGCCGGGTTCGCGTCAGCGCGCCGGCCAACACGGTTGCGGCCTGCCGGCGGGTCGGCGCGTAGCTGATCACCTTGGCCAGCATCGGGTCGTAGTGGATGGACACCGTCGACCCGCCGACGATGCCGGAGTCCAGCCGGACGCCGGTGCGCCGGGACAGTGTTTCGAACTGTGCCGCCACGCCCGGGATCTCGAGGGCGTGCACGAGCCCGGCCTGCGGCTGCCAGCCGTGCGCGGGGTCTTCGGCGTAGAGGCGTACCTCGATCGAATGACCTTGGGCGGCCGGTGGTTCAGCGTCCAACCGGGCCCCGTCGGCCACCGCGATCTGCAATTCGACCAGGTCGAGGCCGGTGGTCTCCTCGGTGACCGGATGCTCGACCTGCAGCCGGGTGTTCATCTCCAGGAAGTAGAACTCACCGCGGGAGTCGGCCAGGAACTCCACGGTGCCCGCGCCGGTGTAACCGATCGCGCTCGCAGCCAGCCGGGCGGCCTCGAACAGCTTGGCGCGCATCCCGGGGGTGCGTTCCACCAACGGCGACGGCGCCTCTTCGATGACCTTCTGGTGGCGGCGCTGAATCGAGCATTCCCGCTCGCCGATCGCCCACACCGTGCCGTGCTGATCGGCCATCACCTGCACCTCGATGTGGTGCCCGGTCGGCAGATAGCGCTCGCAGAACACCGTCGGGTCACCGAACGCCGAAGCGGCCTCGCGCTGGGCTGCTTCCACTTCGCCTGCCAGGGCAGACAATTCGCTGACCACCCGCATGCCGCGGCCACCGCCGCCGGCGGAGGCCTTCACCAGCACCGGCAGTTGGGCGGCGGTGACGGTGGCCGGGTCGAGTTCTTCGAGAACCGGCACGCCCGCGGCGGCCATCATCTTCTTCGACTCGATCTTGGAACCCATCGAGGTCACCGCGGCTACCGGCGGTCCGATCCAGGTCAGACCGGCGGCCTGCACGGCGGCGGCGAAGTCGGCGTTCTCGGAAAGGAATCCGTAGCCGGGGTGGATGGCGTCGGCGCCGGCGGCCTGAGCCGCGGCGATGATCGCCTCGGCGGACAGGTAGCTGGTGGTCTCCGGCAGACGCACCTTCGCGTCGGCTTCGGCCACGTGCGGCATACCCGCATCGGGGTCGGTGTAGACCGCGACGGTGCCCAGGCCCAGGCGACGGCAGGTGGCGAAGACCCGTCGGGCGATCTCGCCGCGATTGGCCACCAGAACGGTGCTGATCATCGGAGTCCTCACATCCGGAAGACGCCGAAGTTCGACGTCCCCTCGATCGGGCCACTAGCGATGGCGGACAAACACATTCCCAATACGGTGCGGGTATCGCGCGGGTCGATCACGCCGTCGTCGTAGAGCATCCCCGACAGCACGAGCGGCAGCGATTCGGCTTCGATCTGGCCTTCGACCATGGCGCGCATGGCGGCGTCGGCCTGCTCGTCGACCTGCTGTCCGCGGGCCTCGGTGGCCGCCCGGTTCACGATGGACAGCACGCCCGCGAGCTGCGCCCCGCCCATCACCGAGGACTTGGCCGATGGCCACGCGAACAGAAAACGGGGATCGTAGGCGCGCCCACACATGCCGTAGTGCCCGGCGCCGTAGGAGGCGCCCAGCAGCAGCGAGATGTGTGGGACCGTCGAATTGGATACGGCGTTGATCATCATCGAGCCGTGCTTGATCATGCCGCCCTCTTCGTAGTCCTTGCCCACCATGTAGCCGGTGGTGTTGTGCAGGAACAACAACGGGGTGTTGGAGCGGTTCGCCAACTGGATGAACTGGGTGGCCTTCTGGGATTCCTCGCTGAACAGCACGCCCCGAGCGTTGGCCAGGATGCCGATCGGATATCCGTGTAGCCGTGCCCAACCCGTCACCAAGGATGACCCGTAGAGCGGCTTGAACTCATCGAAGTCGGAGCCGTCGACGATCCGGGCGATCACCTCGCGCGGGTCGAACGGGACGCGCAGGTCGGCGGGCACGATGCCGATCAGCTCGTCGGAGTCGAACAGCGGCTCGGTCACCGGCTGTGGTTTCGGGCCCTGCTTGACCCAGTTGAGCCGTGCCACGATCCGTCGACCGATCCGCACCGCGTCAAGCTCGTCGTTGGCGAGGTAATCGCCCAGTCCTGAAGTGCGCGAGTGCATCTCGGCGCCGCCGAGTGATTCGTCATCGGACTCTTCGCCGGTGGCCATCTTCACCAGCGGCGGTCCGGCCAGGAATACCTTGGATCGTTCCTTGATCATCACCACGTGATCGGACATGCCGGGCACGTAGGCCCCGCCGGCGGTGGAGTTGCCGAACACCAGCGCGATGGTCGGGATGCCGGCGGCCGACAGTCGGGTCAGGTCGCGGAACATCTGACCGCCCGGGATGAAGACTTCCTTCTGGGTGGGCAGATCCGCTCCGCCGGATTCCACCAGCGAGATCACCGGAAGCCGGTTCTCCAACGCGATCTTGTTGGCCCGCAGGATCTTGCGCAGCGTCCACGGATTGGACGTGCCGCCCTTAACCGTCGGGTCGTTGGCGACGATCATGCACTCCACGCCTTCGACCGCGCCGATCCCGGTGACCAGGCTGGCCCCGACCTGGAAGGCGCTGCCCCAGGCAGCCAGTGGGCACAGCTCCAGGAAGGGTGAGTCGGCGTCGATCAGCGCCTCGATGCGTTCCCGGGCGGTGAGCTTGCCGCGGGAATGGTGGCGCTCGACGTACTTGGGTCCGCCGCCGGCGAGTGCCTTGGCATGCTCGGCGTCGATCTCGGCGAGTTTGTCGTTCAGCGCCTCCGCCGCCTCGGTGTAGGCGGAGGACGTCGGATCGAGAGTGGATCTGAGTGTGCTCACGATTGGTATCCCAGCGTCTTGGCGGCCAGCGAGGTCAGGATCTCGGTGGTTCCACCGCCGATGCCGATGATGCGCATGTCCCGATACTGACGCTCCACCTCGGACTCGGCCATATAACCCATGCCCCCGAACAGCTGCACCGCCTGGTTGGCCACCCACTCACCGGCCTCTACCGCGGTGTTCTTGGCGAAACACACCTCCGGGATGAGGAACGCTTCACCGGCCAGCTGCCGCTCGACGACGTGGCGGGTGTAGACCCGGGCCACATCGATGCGGCGGGCCATCTCGGCCAGGGTGTTCTGTACCGCCTGCCGCGAGATCAGCGGCTTGCCGAACGTCTCCCGGTCCCGGCACCACGCCAGGGTCAGGTCCAGGCAGCGCTGCGCGCTGGCATAGGCCTGCGCGGCCAGCCCTACCCGCTCGGAGACAAATGCCGCGGCGATCTGGGCGAAGCCGGTGTTCTCGACACCGACCAGGTTGGCGACCGGCACCCGGGCGTCGACGTAGGACAGCTCGGCGGTGTCCGAGGAGCGCCAGCCCATCTTCTCCAGCTTGCGACTCACCTCAAACCCCGGCGTGCCCTTCTCGACCACCAGCAGCGACACCCCGGCCGCCCCCGGCCCACCGGTGCGCACCGCGGTGACGACATAGTCGCCGCGCACCGCGGAGGTGATGAAGGTCTTGGAGCCGTTGACCACGTAGTGGTCGCCGTCCAGGCGCGCGGTGGTGCGCAAGTGCCCGACATCCGAGCCGCCGCCGGGCTCGGTGATGGCCAGCGAACCGATCTTCTCGCCGGCCAGCGTCGGGCGGACGAACTCCTCGATCAGCCGAGCGTCGCCCGAGGCGATCATGTGCGGTACCGCGATACCGCAGGTGAACAGGGAGGCGAACACCCCGCCCGGCGCCCCGGCCTGGTGCATCTCCTCGCAGACGATCACCGCGTCGGCGCCGTCGCCGCCACTGCCGCCGACTTCCTCGGGGAAACCCGCCCCCAGCAAGCCGACTTCGGCAGCCTTGCGGTGCAGTTCGCGCGGCAGTTCGCCGGAGCGTTCCCACTCATCGACGTGCGGCAGAATCTCGCGCTCGACGAATCCACGCACGGTCTTACGCAGAGCCTGGCGCTCGGCGGTATTCCAGATACTCACAGTTCCCCTTCTGACAGCAGCTGCTCGGGTATCTCGAGATGACGGCTGCGCAGCCATTCGCCCAGCCCCTTGGCCTGCGGATCGAATCGAGCCTGGTAGGCCACGCCCTGCCCGAGGATGTCCTCGATGACGAAGTTCACCGCGCGCAACTTCGGCAACAGGTGCCGGGTGACCGGCAACTCGGCGGTCTCCGGCAGCAGTTCGCGCAGCTTTTCCACGGTCAACGTGTGCGCCAGCCAGCGCCACTGCGCGTCGGTGCGCACCCAGACCCCGACGTTGGCCGAGCCGCCCTTGTCGCCGCTGCGGGCGCCGGCGATCGTCCCCAGCGGCACCCGACGGCTCGGGCCGGCTGGGAGCGGCTCGGGCAGCTCCGGCTCGGCGGCCGGTGCGAGTTCCAGGGTCTGCGCGGCGGATGGGATGTCCACCCGGGTGCCGTCGGCGTGCACCGCGACGTGCGGCACCTGCGTGGCATCGACATAGCCGGGGGTGAAGACCCCGTAGACCTGGCCGTCACCGGGCGGGGCGGTGACGCAGAACCCGGGATAGCTGGCCAGTGCGAGCTCGATGCCGGCTGCGGAGAACTTGCGGCCTACGTTGGCCGGGTCCGGGTCGCGCACCACACAGTGCAGCAGCGCGCTGGCGGTTTCCTCGGTGTCGGCGTCGGGGTGGTCGGTGCGCGACAACGTCCACTCCAGTTCGGCCGGCCGCACGGTCATGGCCGCCTCGAGCTGGGTGCGCAGCAGTGCGGCCTTGGCCTCGATGTCCAGGCCGGTCAGCACGAAGGTGGTGGAGTTGCGGAAGCCGCCGATGCTGTTCAGCGACACCTTGTAGGTCGGTGGGGGCGCCTCGCCGGTCACGCCGGAGATCCGCACCCGATCCGGGCCATCGGCCGACAGTTCGATGCTGTCCATGCGGGCGGTGACGTCGGGGTTGGCGTAGCGGGCGCCGGTGACCTCGTAGAGCAGTTGGGCGGTCACGGTGTCGACGCTGACCAGCCCGCCGGTGCCGGCGTGCTTGGTGATCACCGATGACCCGTCGGCGTGGATCTCGGCGAGCGGGAATCCGGGGTGCAGCATCTGCCCGGTGGGGATCTCGGTAAAGAAGGAGTAATTGCCGCCGCTGGCCTGGATGCCGCACTCGATGACGTGGCCGGCGACTACGGCACCGGCGAGCTGGTCGTAGTCGGTGCGGCTCCAGCCGAAGTGCGCGGCGGCGGGTCCCACGATCACCGACGCGTCGGTGACACGACCGGTGATCACCACGTCGGCGCCGCCGGTCAGACACTCGGCGATGCCCCAGGCGCCCAGGTAGGCGTTCGCGGTCAGCGGGGTCCCCAGTCCCAGCGCTTCCGCACGGGGGAGCAGGTCATCACCTTCGACGTGGGCGACGCGGACCGGAACGCCCAGGCGCTGCGCCAGCTCGCGCACCGCGTCGGCCAGGCCGGCCGGGTTGAGGCCGCCGGCGTTGGCAACGATGCGAACGCCCTGGTCGAGGGCCAGTCCGAGGCACTGTTCGAGCTGGGTCAGGAAGGTCTTGGCGTAACCGCGCTCCGGGTTCTTCATCCGGTCGCGGCCCAGGATCAGCATGGTCAGCTCGGCCAGGTAGTCGCCGGTGAGATAGTCCAGCTCCCCACCGGTGAGCATCTCGTGCATTGCGGCGTGGCGGTCGCCGTAGAACCCCGAGCAGTTACCGATTCGAACGGCTGCTGTCATCCCCAAATCCCATCCCTCAACCAACCGGTAGGTTAGCCGGTACCGACGGTGCCGCGTCAAGGCGCATCGTCACCGATCGGAGCTATTTTGGAGCCGACGCTGGTCACCGGCTATCCTTTCGGATAGTCCCGCCGCTGGTATCGAAGCGGCACTATGCCAACAACAGGAGAGGCTCGACCATGGCCGTGCCGAAACGCAGGATGTCGCGTGCGAACACTCGTAGTCGCCGCGCGCAGTGGAAGGCTGAGGCAACCGGCCTGGTCAACGTGACGGTCGCTGGCCGCGCGCACAAGGTGCCGCGTCGCCTCCTCAAAGCCGCACGCTTGGGCCTCATCGACCTCGATCGCCGCTAAATAGGTACCGACACGACCGGCTCCTGACCCTCCAGATCGCCTTTCGGATGATTGGATAGCACCCATGGCTACCCGGGTACTGGTTGTTGATGACGATCGCGCTGTGCGCGAGTCGTTGCGCAGGTCTCTGTCGTTCAATGGTTACTCGGTCTCGCTGGCCACTGACGGCGTCGAGGCGCTCGAGGCGATCACCAGCGACCGTCCGGACGCGATGATCCTGGACGTCATGATGCCGCGGCTGGACGGACTGGAAGTCTGTCGTCAGCTGCGTAGCACCGGTGACGACCTGCCGATCTTGGTCCTGACGGCCCGAGACTCGGTGTCCGAGCGGGTCGCCGGCCTCGATGCCGGCGCCGACGACTACCTGCCGAAGCCGTTTGCGCTGGAGGAACTGCTGGCGCGGATGCGGGCGCTGCTGCGCCGCACCACCGCCGAGGACCTGTCCGAGTCCGTCGCGATGTCGTTCGAGGACCTGACGCTGGACCCGGTGACCCGCGAGGTCACCCGCGGGGACCGGCAGATCAGCCTGACCCGCACCGAGTTCGCCCTGTTGGAGATGTTGATCGCCAACCCGCGTCGGGTGCTGACCCGCAGCCGGATCCTCGAGGAGGTGTGGGGCTTCGACTTCCCCACCTCGGGCAACGCGCTGGAGGTCTACATCGGGTACCTGCGTCGCAAGACTGAGGCCGAAGGTGAGCCGCGGCTGATCTACACCGTGCGCGGGGTGGGTTACGTGCTGCGCGAGACTCCTCCCTGATGCAATCCTTCCGCCGTCGACAGGGTGAAGAGGCGAAGAAGACCTCCCTGTCGCTGCGCTGGCGGGTGATGCTGCTGGCGATGTCGATGGTGGCATTGGTGGTGGTGTTGATGGCGGTGGCCGTCTACGCCGTGATCTCGGCTGCGCTCTACAACGACATCGACAACCAGTTGCAGAGCCGCGCGGAGATGCTGATCGCCAGTGGTTCACTGGCTGCCGATCCCCGCAAGGCGATCGAGGGCACCGCCTACTCCGACGTCAACGCCATGCTGGTCAACCCGGGCCGGTCGATCTACACGGCCAATCAGCCCGGTCAGCGGCTTCCGGTCGGACAGCAGGAGAAGGCCGTCATCCGCGGCGAGCTGTTCCTGTCGCGCCGCACCGCATCCGGTCAGCGGGTGCTGGCCGTGCACCTGCCCAATGGCAGCACGCTGCTGATCTCCAAGAGCTTGGCGCCCACTCGGGCGGTGACGATGAAGCTGCGGTGGGTGCTGCTGGTCGTCGGCGGGGTGGGTGTCGTGGTGGCCGCGGTGGCCGGCGGCATGGTCACCAGAACCGGGCTCAGACCGGTGGGCCGCCTGACCGAAGCGGCCGAACGTGTGGCGCGCACCGATGACTTGAGACCGATCCCGGTCTACGGCAGCGACGAATTGGCTCGCCTCACCGAGGCGTTCAACGCCATGTTGCGGGCCCTGGCCGAGTCGCGGGAGCGGCAGGCGCGACTGGTCGCCGACGCCGGACATGAGCTCAAGACCCCGTTGACTTCGCTGCGCACCAACGTCGAGCTGCTGATGGCGTCCGCGGCTCCGGGGGCCCCGCAGTTGCCGGAGGAGGAGATGGCCGAACTGCGTGCCGACGCAATCGGTCAGATCGAGGAATTATCAACGCTGGTAGGCGATTTGGTAGACCTCACTCGCGACGACCAACGTGAGGTCGCCTACGAGCAGGTCGACATCACTGAGGTCGTCGACCGCAGCATGGAGCGGGTCCGGCGGCGCCGCAACGATATCGAGTTCGACATCCAGGTCGTTCCCTGGCACGTGTACGGCGACGCCGCGGGTCTGTCGCGTGCGGTGCTCAACCTGCTCGACAACGCGGCCAAGTGGAGTCCTGCGGGCGGAGTCGTGGGTCTGCGAATGCGACAGCTCGACCCCACGCACATGGAGATGGTCGTGTCGGACGAGGGGCCCGGAATCCCGGAGAGCCAACGGGAATTGGTCTTCGAGCGCTTCTACCGGTCGGACTCCGCACGCGCCATGCCCGGATCCGGGCTGGGGCTGGCGATCGTCAAACAGGTGGTGCTCAAACACGGTGGGTCGATCACCATCGGCGAGACCATCCCCGGCGGGCATCCGCCCGGGACATCGTTCCGGATGGTGCTGCCCGGCGGTCCGACATCGGCGGAAATGCCTGTCGGAGCAGTCACAGGCGCTTCTCAGTCCACGTAGGCATGGTGGTGAGGCAACGTCGCCGCAGTCGTGTCCCTAGGAGTAGGCAACCAACATGACGAATTACCCCGGGTACCTCCCGCCGCCTCAGCAACCGGAACGGTCCAACCCGGCCGGCGCGGCGGCGGGGGACCAACGCGGACAGTCCGGTTACCCGGGTCGGCCCGCGCAGGGTTCGTACCCGCCGCCCTACGACTGGCGTTACGCCCCGCACCAGGGGCAGCAGCAGTCCGCCTATCGATCCGCCTATGACGCCTCCTATGGCCGTCCCGGTGGTCCGGGTGGTCCGGGTGGTCCGGTTGGGGCACAGCCGAAGCGTTCCCGCACCGGTTTGGTGGTGGGGGCGGTAGCGATCGCGGCGATGTCCGGCGTGATGGGCGGTGTGGTCGGTTCGGCATTGCACTCCGATCACAAGCCGGCCGCCACCGGAAGCCACATGCCGAGCATTCAGGCCCCGGGTGTGCCGGCTGCGGTGAATCTGCCGGACGGCTCGGTGGAGAAGGTCGCGGCGAAGGTGGTGCCCAGCGTCGTCATGCTGGAGACCGATCTGGGCCGTCAGTCCGAGGAGGGCTCGGGCATCATCCTGTCGGCCGACGGGCTGATCCTGACCAACAACCACGTGGTGGCGGCCGCTGCCGCCAAGCCCGACCCGAGCACCAAGCTTGACCCGGGCGGCAAGCCCGACGGAGCTCCCAAGGGCGCGCCGAGGACCACGGTGACCTTCGCCGATGGCCGCACCGCGCCGTTCACCGTGGTGGGCACGGACCCGGCCAGCGACATCGCCGTGGTGCGCGTTCAAGGCGTCTCGGACCTGACCCCGATCACGATCGGCTCCTCAGCGGACTTGCGGGTGGGCCAGAACGTGGTGGCGGTCGGGTCGCCGCTCGGCCTGGAAGGCACCGTGACGACCGGGATCGTGAGTGCCCTCAACCGGCCCGTCTCCACCAGCGGCGAAGCCGGCAACCAGAACACGGTGCTCGACGCCATCCAGACCGATGCCGCCATCAACCCCGGAAACTCGGGCGGTGCGCTGGTCAACATGAACGGCGACCTGGTCGGGATCAACTCCGCGATCGCCACCATGGGCGGCGATTCCGCCGAAGCGCAGAGCGGTTCGATCGGGCTCGGCTTCGCGATTCCGGTGGATCAGGCCAAGCGGATCGCCGACGAACTCATCAACTCCCCGGACCACACGGCGTCGCACGCTTCGCTGGGGGTGCGCGTCACCAGCGAGCGCAGCCTGCACGGCGCCAAGGTGGTCGAGGTGGTGCCCGGGGAGGCGGCCGCTAAGGCCGGTCTGCCCGAGGGGGCGACGGTGACGGCGTTCGACAAGCGCCCCATCGGCAGCGCTGACGCGCTAGTGGCCGCGGTGCGCTCCAAGGCGCCCGGCGACCAGGTGACTCTGACCTACCTGGACGCGGGCGGAGCATCCAAGACCGCGCAGGTCACGCTGGGTAAAGCGCAGCAGTGACGGGTTGGTGACTCCGGTGTCGGAATCCGGATATACGGTTGCACCCATGGAGCAGTCCCGAGAACTCGCCGGCCGCGCCCTCGTCGTCGTAGTTGACGACCGCACCGCCCACGGCGATGAGGACCACAGTGGCCCGTTGGTCACCGAATTGTTGGCCGAAGGTGGATTCATGGTCGACGGTGTCGTCGCCGTCGCCGCCGACGAGGTGGAGATCCGCAACGCGCTGAACACGGCGGTGATCGGCGGGGTGGACCTGGTCGTTTCGGTGGGCGGGACCGGGGTCACCCCGCGCGACGTCACCCCCGAGGCCACCCGCGAGCTGCTGGACCGCGAGATCCTCGGCATCGCCGAGGCGCTGCGGGCCTCGGGGCTGTCCGCCGGCATCGCCGACGCGGGGCTCTCGCGTGGTCTGGCCGGCGTCTCGGGCAGCACCCTGGTGGTCAACCTGGCTGGGTCCCGGGCGGCGGTCCGCGACGGGATGGCGACACTGAACCCGCTGGCAGCGGCGATCATCGGCCAACTGTCCAGTCTGGAGATCTAGGCGACCATGCCCGGACTCGAAGAGCACCAGTCGTCGTCGGACGAACGCGATCCCGACGAGGCTCGCGAGGCCGAAGAACGCGAGCGCTGGTTGCGGGACAACATCCCGCCGCATCACGGTTGAGGTTCGACTTCGCGAAATCCCCCGTACGGACTCCGCAGCGGCTATTACGGTTCGCCGTAGGCGGCGTGGCGCCGCTTCGCAGTGCATCCGTACGGAAGGGGAGTTGCGGTGCTCAAGGGATTCAAGAATTTCCTGATGCGCGATGACGTCATCACGGTAGCCATCGGTCTGGTGGTGGCGCTGGCGTTTTCCAACCTGGTCAAGGCCTTCACCGACAGCGTGATCAACCCGCTGGTCTCGGCCGCGCAGCCCGACACGTCCGGGCTGGGGCTGGGTTACCAATTGGGAGCCGAAGGCAACGAGGCGACGTTCATCGACCTCGGGGCGTTCATCTCCGCGATCATCTACTTCATCGTCTTCATGGCCACGATCTACTTCCTGATCGTGTTGCCCTACAAGCACATCCAGAAGCGCCGCGGGAACACCGTGTTCGGCGACCCGGCACCGACCAAGACCTGCCCGGAGTGCAAGTCCGAAATCGCCGCCGACGCCAACAAGTGCAAGTTCTGCGCCAGCGTGCAGCCCGCCACCGCCGCATAGCGGTTTCAGCGCAGGGTCAGGGTGACGGCCTGACCGAGCGTGGCGCCGGCCACTGCCACCGCCGCGGTGGCCGGCAACGCCACCAGGACCACCCGATCGTCGTGATTGTGCTTGTCGGACACCAGCACCACGATCCCGCCGCTGGCGAGCACCCGGGCGGCACCCGGCGGGCCGGCGACATCCTCGGTGGCGGCCGTCACGACGTCGACCACGTCGCCGGGGCGCACCAGATCGATCAGTGCGGCATCGGCCGGATGCACGCCCACGATGCGGGCGTCGGGCCCGGCGGCGGCCTCGGTGAGCCGGCGGCCCAGCACGCGGACATCGGTGAGTATCTCGCCGCGGCGGGCCGGAGCCGCCAGCGTGGACTGCACCACCGCGGTCAGATCAGTGGCCGCACCGTCGGGAACTGTTTGAGCCGAACGACTTTCGAGGGAGACGTCGTCGAGAGTCAGCGTTGAGCCGGGCGCGATGTCGCGGCTTGCCACCACGACGTCGAGCCGGTCGCCTTGCGGGTTGGAGCGCAACGCCGTGACGCCGGCCAACACCACGAGGGCTCCTGCGGCCACTCGCCGCGCCCGCACGGTGCGAGTCCAGTCCGGACGTAGTGCCAGTGAGATCCGGCTGATCAGGGTGGGGTTGAGCGAGTCGCCCATCCCGTCACGCTAGGCGGCCGGCGCATAACGGATCATCGGCCGGGGGGCCGGGCTGTGGATAACGAACTACGCCGAGGTGGTCGCCGGTGCCGACGACGTGGTGCTGGCCTTGGCGCTGTCGCTCGACTTGGTGCCGCTATCGGCCGACTTGGTGCCGCTGTCGCCCGAGCTACTGCCCGAGTCACTCGACGTCGAAGAGCTGGCGGAGCTGCTGCCATTGCTGGAACCGTTGGACGTTGACTTCCCAGACTTGCCCGCTTCGCGGCTGTCGTTGCGGTAGAAACCGCTGCCCTTAAAGACCACGCCGACCTTGCCGAAGATCTTGCGCAGCCGACCGTTGCAGTCCTCGCAGGTGGTCAGCGCATCGTCGGTGAAGGCCTGGACCACGTCGAAGCGGTTGCTGCACTCGGTGCAGGCATAGCTGTAGGTGGGCACGTGAACCTCCGTGGATCGAACAATCGGCTTAGCACTCTACCGTGCTAAGTGCTAGAACCACTATGTGGCCTTCCTCATTCCAAGGCTTTCGGGGCCCCCGCGACGTCAGCCCAGTGCCACCAGACCCAGTCCGGGCGTCACGGCATGCGTCATCGGCACGTCGTGGGCCTCCGCGGGCAGCTCGTCGAGAAGCTCCGCGTCGCGAACCACCGCTACCAGCGGAATCTGCGGCCTGCGCCACTGCAGCGAGCGGTCATAGAAACCGGCGCCGCGCCCCAGCCGCGCGCCCCGGCGGTCGACGGCCACCGCCGGCACCACGATCAGGTCCGCCTCGGCCAGCGCGTTGGCGGGCAGCCACGGTTCCGGTGGTTCGAGCAGGCCGAACCGGGCGGTGGTGAGGTTTTCGGGCCGGTACTCGCCCCACAGCAGCGCCATCGGGGTGCCGTCGTGCTCGGTGCGCACCACCGGTAACAGCACGCGCGCGCCGCGACGGGCCAGGCCGGCGAGCATCGCGGTCGATCCGGGCTCGCTGCCCACCGGCACATAGGCGCAGACCGTGGTGGCGTCGCCCGCGACCCGTTCCAGGTGCTCGGCCAGCGCTGCGGCCTCGGCATCGTGCACATCTGGGGGTACCGCGCGTCGGTCGGCGAGCAGCCGCGCCCGCAACGCGGACTTGGCGGCCACCACCGCGTCGTCGGTCACGGCAACCAGACTGTCAGCAACGGCTCGCCCACCGCCAGCCGAAGAGGTGAAGTGGATTGCGGTTATCGTGTGAGCAATGCCCACGCCGAAGGTCCCGATTCCGCGCACCGCCATTGTGCCCGCGGCAGGTTTGGGCACCCGTTTTCTGCCCGCGACCAAGACCGTGCCCAAGGAGCTGCTGCCGGTTGTGGACACCCCCGGCATCGAGCTCGTCGCTGCCGAGGCGGCCGAAGCCGGTGCCGAGCGGTTGGTGATCATCACGTCCGAAGGCAAGGACGGCGTGGTCGCGCACTTCGTCGAAGACTTGGTGCTCGAAGGAACGCTCGAGGCTCGCGGCAAGAAGGCGATGCTGGCCAAGGTGCGCCGCGCCCCGCAGTTGATCAAGGTCGAGTCGGTGGTGCAGGCCGAGCCGCTGGGCTTGGGGCACGCCATCAGCTGTGTCGAGCCCACCTTGTCCGACGACGAAGATGCCGTCGCGGTCCTGCTGCCCGACGACTTGGTGCTGCCCACCGGTGTGCTGGAGACCATGTCGAAGGTGCGTGCTCGCCGGGGCGGCACCGTGCTGTGCGCGATCGAGGTCAGCCCGGAGGAGGTCAGCGCCTACGGCGTCTTCGACGTCGAGCCGCTGCCCGATGGCGATAACCCGGACGTGATGCGGGTCAAGGGGATGGTCGAGAAACCCAAGGCTCAAGACGCACCGTCGATGTATGCCGCGGCGGGCCGCTACGTGCTGGACCGGGCCGTGTTCGACGCGTTGCGGCGCATCGACCGCGGGGCCGGCGGCGAGGTGCAGCTCACCGACGCGATCGCGCTGATGATCGCCGAAGGCCATCCGGTACACGTCGTCGTGCACCGGGGGTCGCGACACGACCTGGGAAATCCGGGCGGCTACCTCAAAGCTGCGGTTGACTTTGCCCTGGACCGCGATGACTACGGTTCGGATCTGCGCCGGTGGTTGGTGGCGCGGCTGGGCTTGGCGGAGAACTGAGCCGACGTCTGCGGAGAATCGGGCCTCGGCTGCAATGGAGAAAGGCACACCGTGCGTTCGGTTGAGGAGCAGCAGGCCCGGGTTTCGGCTGCCGCCGTGGCGCCCCGCCCGGTCCGGGTGGCGATCGCCGAGGCGCAGGGCTTGATGTGCGCTGAAGAAGTGGTCGCCGAGCGGCCGATGCCCGCATTCGACCAGGCCGCCATCGACGGTTACGCGGTGCGCAGCGTCGATGTCCTGGGCGCCGATGCGATCGGCGACAGCTCCGACGGGGCCGGCCGCGATGGTGCCTCCAACACCGTGGTCACTTTGCCGGTACTGGGCGTCATCGAAGCCGGTGCCCGCACACCGACTCGGCTGCAACCCAAGCTGGCCACCCGGATCCAGACCGGGGCGCCCATGCCCACCCTCGCCGACGCGGTGCTTCCGCTGCGCTGGACCGACGGCGGGACCTCCCGCGTGCGGGTGCTGCGTGGCGTACGCCCGGGCGACTATGTGCGTCGGGTCGGCGACGACGTGCAGCCCGGCGATGTCGCGGTGCGCGCCGGCACGGTGGTCGGGGCGGCCCAGGTGGGGCTGCTGGCCGCCGTGGGCCGTGATCGCGTGCTGGTCCACCCGCGCCCCCGGCTATCGGTCATGGCGGTCGGCGGCGAACTGGTCGACGTCAATCGCACACCCGGCAACGGGCAGGTCTACGACGTCGACTCCTACGCGCTGGCCGCGGCCGGTCGGGACGCGGGCGCGGAGGTCAATCGGGTCGGCATCGTCAGCAATGACCCCAAGAAGCTGCGCGAGACGGTCGAGGGACAGCTCAACCGTGCCGAGGTGGTGGTGATCGCCGGCGGGGTCGGGGGTGCCGCGGCCGACGAGGTGCGCGCGGTGCTGGCCGATCTCGGTGACATGGAGGTCGCCCGGATCGCGATGCACCCCGGTTCGGTGCAGGGCTTCGGCCAGCTTGGCCCCGAAGGGGTACCGACGTTCCTGTTGCCCACCAACCCGGTGAGCGCGCTGGTGGTGTTCGAGGTGATGATCCGGCCGCTGATCCGGCTGTCGCTGGGCAAGCGTGAGCCGATGCGCCGGATGGTGCAGGCCCGCACCCTCGGGCCGATCGCTTCGATGCCCGGCCGCAAGGGGTTCCTGCGCGGCCAGCTGATGCGTGACGAGGACACCGGCGAGTATCTGGTGCAGGTGCTCGGGGCCTCTGGCGGCACCGCGTCGCATCTGTTGGCCACGTTGGCCGAGGCGAACTGTCTGGTGGTGGTTCCCGAGGAGGTCGAGCAGATCGGCGCCGGCGAGTTGGTGGACGTCGCCTTCCTGGCTCAGCGGGGCTGAGCCCGAGTCCATGTTGGTCAATCTGTGGCCGTTCAAAGCCGTTGAGCACCCCGGCTGGCCGAGTGTGCTTGGGCCCCTGCGGGTCCCGGCGGGCGTCATCCGGCTGAGGCCGGTGCGGATGCGTGATGGTGTGGCGTGGAGCCGGATTCGGCTGGCCGACCGCGCCTACCTGGAGCAGTGGGAACCCAGTGTGGAGGTGGACTGGGTGACCCGGCACGGCAGCGCCTCCTGGCCGCCACTGTGTTCGAGTCTGCGCACCGAGGCCCGCTATGGGCGGATGCTGCCGTACGTGATCGAGCTCGACGGCCGATTCTGCGGCCAGCTGACGGTGGGCAACATCGCCCACGGGGCGCTGCGCTCGGCCTGGATCGGTTATTGGGTGTCCAGCGCGGTGGCCGGCGGGGGAGTGGCCACCGGGGCGGTGGCGCTCGGGCTCGACCACTGCTTCGGGCCGGTGCGGCTGCATCGGGTGGAGGCCACCGTCCGGCCGGAGAACGCGGCCAGCCGGGCGGTGTTGGCCAAGGTCGGCTTCCGCCAGGAAGGGCTGCTGCAGCGCTACCTCGACGTCGACGGGGCGTGGCGCGACCACCTGCTGGTGGCGATGACGATGGAGGAGGTCAACGGATCGGTGACCTCGGCGCTGATTCAGTCCGGCCGGGCCGCGCGGGCCTGACGATATTCGGGCGACCTGTTACCCGTGTGGTAGTTGTGACTGACGAGGTCAGCGAGTAAATTACAACTGTGTAATTGGTTCGGCGCGTCGTCCGAGGTCGTGTGGCTCTCACACCTAGCCTTGGCTCGGAAAGGAGCAGGCCAACCATGCCCAGCATCCCGCAATCTTTGCTCTGGATCTCACTGGTCGTTCTCTGGCTGTTCGTACTGGTGCCGATGCTGGTCAGCAAGCGTGACGCGGTCCGTCGTACCAGCGACGTGGCCTTGGCGACCCGGGTATTGACCAGTGGGTCCAGCGCCCGGCTGCTCAAGCGCGGCGGCCCGGCCACCGGCCACCGCAGCGACCCCGATTGGCAGCACAGCGTCGACGATATCGACGAGGCCGACGACATCGATGACGTCGACGAGGTCGAGGGCGAACCCGCCGAGGGTGGCTCGCGAGTGTTCGTCGCCGCTGCCGCGGTATTCGTCGCCTCGTCGGAGCCGCAGGTCGGCGAGCAGGCTGAACTCGACTACTTGGACGTCGACGTTGTGGCCGACGACTCCGACGAGCTGCCGCTGTCGGACGCGGGTCTGGCCGCCGAGGTTGAGGCCGAGGCGCGTGCCGAAGCTGAAGCTCGGGCCGCCGCTGAGGCGGAGGCCCGCGCTGCGGAGGAGGCCGCCATGGCGGCCGAGGCCCTGGCGGCCAAGGCGGAAGCCGAAGCAGACGAAGAGGCCGGCGAAGAGGCCGCCGAAGAGCCTGCTGCCGAGGGCGAAGCCGAAGCCGAAGCCGACGGCTACGAGTACGAATACGTCGAGGACAGCTCCGGGCTGGAGCCCGCGGCGGAATCCACCCGGGCGGGCGCAGCGGGTCTGTCGGCCCGCGGTCGTCGGCCCCGTATCGACACCGCTGCGGCCGTCAGCGCGCGCAAGTACGAGTTCCGCAAGCGGGTGTTGATGTCGCTCGCGGTCGTGCTGGTGCTCTCGGCGCTCACCGCCTTCACCGTGGCGCCCACCGCGTGGTGGATCTGTGGTGGCGCCGCGGGTGCGACGGTGCTCTATCTGGCCTACCTGCGCCGTCAGACCCGTATCGAGCAGCAGGTGCGGGCGCGCCGCGCGCGGCGCGCCCAGCGGCCGCGTATGCAGCGCGAGAGTGTCCACACCGACGCGTTCGAGGTGGTGCCGTCACGGCTGCGCCGCCCGGGTGTGGCGGTGCTGGAGATCGACGACGAGGACCCCGTGTTCGAGCACCTGGAGTACACATCCAGTGCCGACCGGTACGGATGGCGCGCCGACCTGGCGCGCGCGTCCGGTCAATAGGTCTCGGTTTCAGGGCACGGGCTAGGGGCTGGTAATCTCCTAGCGGTCAGGGGCTATAGCGCAGTTGGTAGCGCGTCTCGTTCGCATCGAGAAGGTCAGGGGTTCGATTCCCCTTAGCTCCACAGAGTTTGTGAAGATCAGGTCGTCGCGCCCGGTCAGTTCAGCCGATCGGCCTTGCGTACATGTTGATCCGCCAACATCGCCGCGATTTCGAACAGTCGTAGCCGGCTCTGGGGGCGAAGCCCGTTCTGCGTGTCGATAATGCCGCCCTGGGCAAGGTGCGAGTCGTACGGCATGTATTCGGCATGGATCTCGGCCTCGGTGAACAGATCGGTGAGGTAGCGTCGCGCATTCGGCGTGGCGTGGTTCCGGCTGTTGTTGAGGATGACCATCGAACGCGCCAACAGGTCGTCGTAGTCCATGGCGCGCAGCAGATCGATGGAACGGGCGACCGGCAGTGCGGTATCGCCGGTAAGTCCGGACACAAAGATCAACGCGTCGCAGGTATTGAATACCGCCTTCATCACCGCATGCTCCAGATTGTCCGATGTGTCGATCAGGACGACCTGGTGAGTGCGGCGAAGACGGGCCACCGCTTCGTTCAGCATCGACGGAAAGAGCGGACGCGGCTGGTCGGACGTTCGATTGCCCGACAGCACATCCAAACCGATGTTGTTGTGGCCGAGATGTTCCCGGATATCGGTGTAGCCCCGAACGTCGATCTTGGTGATGATCTCGGTGTAGCCGTCAGGTGAGCGCGTGTCGATCCGGTCGGCCAACGTCCCGAAGCCCGGTGTGGCGTCGATCGCCACGACGTTGTCCGATCGACATTCCCGGAATATGCCGCCGATACAGGTGGTCATCGTGGTCTTGCCGACGCCGCCTTTGCCGGAGACCACGCCGATCACCAAGTTTTTGTGCATCCGCTGACCGATCTGGTCGCGGAGTGCACGGAAATGCTGTTCAAGAGGCGATTCCCCGGCATTGATGCCGTGGAACGAGGCGGCATAAACGAATCGGCGCCAGCCGGAGGCCGGTACGGCTTTCCGTGGCTCGGGCAGATCCGGCATATGCAGGATTTCGGAGATCGGGTAATAGCGGCGGGGACGGCGGCTCGCCTCGTTTCCAATCCGGTGCGCGCCTGCCCGATTCGGACGCCGATGCGAACCCCGTTCCGTGCCGGCAGCGTCCCAATCGGGCAGCTGCGGTGACGGTCGGTGCAGGTCGGTCACGCTGCATTAGTAGCACGGGTGGTCAAGTGCTTATCACCAATCTTGGTCAGCACAACAGAACTGTTTGCCGGCCGTTACAGTTCTGCAGCTGATCCGCTACGGTGACGGTCCCGGGGTTCGGATCGGTGTGCTATTCCCGCCGGATCCGGGTGGTATTACGGGTGTGCGACGACGTACGTCGGGTTGTTCAGTTCGGAGCTGAGTTCTGTGAGGTCGAAGGGACGATCTAGCCGCGCACGCAGCGCCGTGGGATCGATCAGCAGGTCAATCTCGGCCGTCTGTCGGGCGATCAGCCGTCCGATCAGCGGGTAGATACGGCGCATGATCGCCCGCTCTCCGGCCGTGCAGCGTGAAGCGCAGTAGCCGACATGGCCGATCTCGTCGGTCAGAATCTCGCTGTAGAGCAAGTTGATTCGTTCGGCCACGTCGGGTTCGTCGGCAAACAGCGCGGTGCCGGCACGACGTAGCTCGTCGAACATGATGCAGCCCGCCATCTCGGCCGCGCCGACGAACAGGAAGCCGAGTCGCTCGGGGGTGAACACCCCGGTTTTGACGAACTGCCGCATGACGAACGGCGGGGGAACAACTTGAAAGGGCAGGCCGAAAACGTCGAGCGCGTACGCCAGCAGTCTGGTGTGGTAGTGCTCTTCCAGTTCGAGGTAGACGTTCTCGGGTGGTCGATCGTGGTCGCTGTTGCGTCCATAGGTCTCGCCCAGACCGACGCCGAATCGTTCGGCCTGGTTGAGTTTCGCTGTCGCCAGCAGAAACAGCATGGTGCGGTCCAAGCCGGGCTCGGGCCGCCTGCTGCGTAGGTTGCGAAGAAAGGTCGGTCGGTCAATGGCTTTCGCTGACCGGACGGGATTGGCTTCAAGGCGACCGAAGAACTCTTCGCGATTGGCCAATCGCCGGTTGAGCAGGTCTGCCTCCCCGTCGCGCTCACGCAAGTAGTCGCGGTAGCCGTCAATTCCGGTGCCGTTCATCGGATCTCCATTCCTTTGACGATCGTTGACACGTACCGATCCAGCAGCGCCGGGTCGTGGGCTCCGGTGGACAACAATGCGAAAAGCCCAGTAAGGAAGAATGTCCCGAGTTCGGCGGCGTCGCTTTCCTGGGGAACCTGGTTTGCGGCCTGCGCCCGCTCGATGAGGTCGACCAGGAACTCCGCGAGCGGATGCTGTGTCAACTCGTCCTCGACCGGACGGGTCGAGGAGAAATGCAGGCCGAGCATGTCTTGGAAGACCTCTGCGCCCAACCGCTGCTTGGCGCGCAGGGCATGTTGGACAAGCTGGGAAAGTACCGACGCCAGGTCGCCGTCGGCGTCGGCGAGTTCGCCGATGATCCGCCGCTCCTCGTTGCGTTCGACCTCGATAAGGACGTGCTCCTTGGTTGGAAAGTGAAAGTAGAAGGTGCCCCGGGCCACGCCTGCTGCGCTGGCGATGGCGCTGACGTCTGCGCCGGCGAGTCCGTACTGGCGGATCTCTGACACCGCGGCCTCGAACAGGCGCGACCTCGTTTCGAGGCGGCGGGCTTCGCGGGCACCGCTGGCTGGCGATCGGGTCTTCTTGACTGCCCGGGGGGTCGTCATGGTCGAACGCTAGCAACTGTCATTGACGATCGTCAATGACATGCGTCAACGAATGCACGGAAAATGGCGGTGCTGGTGTGCTTTCCTTCCAGGATGGGCATCGCGACAGGCAAAGTGGGGGCCACCGTTCCGAGCGCTCGTGACGCCTGGCGTTTATTAGAGCCACTGCACGCGGTTGTCTACTTCTCACCGGAACCCTTGGCCGCACTCGACGCCGCCGGCTATCGCGGATTCTGGATGGGCTACTTCGCGGGCCGCGCCGCGCCACTGGGTGCGGTCGGCGCCGAAGTCGTGCATGCGGCGTTCTACAACTTCTCCTTCGAACGCGTCGCCAAGGCATTGCCCGCCGCGTGGAATTTCGCGCCCCCCGAAGCGGCCCTCGGGGCACGCCAAGCGGGCGCCGTTGCCGCGCTGCGGCGCCACCTCGCGGGCCTGGCGGACGGCCCGGCGGTGGCCCGCGCGGCCGAACTCGCCGCACGGGCGGCGTCGGCGGTCCCCATCACGGGCCGGGTGCTGGGTGCCGCGAATCATGCACTGCCGTTGCCCGATCCGCCGTTGGCGAGGCTGTGGCAGGCGGCCACCGTGCTGCGTGAGCATCGCGGTGACGGCCATATCGCGGCACTTCTGGCTGCCGGCATCGAAGGCCGCGAATCCCACGTCTTCCACGCCCTGGCCTCGCGCGCACCGCGCCAGACCTACACCGTCGCCCGCGACTTCACCGATGACGAGTGGAACCGGCTGACAAACGTACTGCGCGACAAGGGTCTTGCCGGAGCCGAGGGGCTCACCCCGGACGGCGTCCGGATCAAGGCGCAGATCGAAGAACAAACCGACCGGCTCGCCGCCCCGGCATATGAGGCGCTGACCGATACCGAACGACACGACCTCATCGGTGCCCTGCAGCCGCTGGCCCAGGCCGTCGTCGCGGCCGGCGAGATCCCGATCGATTCGCCGATGGGCCTTGATCTTCGCCCACTCCTCGGCCGGTCGTGAGCGGTAGGATTTCCCACGTGGCTCAGTCTGGTCGGCCGGTCATGTCCTCCTACGAGCGCAAGCAATGGGACGCGCTGCTGGAGGCGGCCATCGCCGCCGAACCGCCCGGATGGTTCGAGGGCCTAAGCCAGGGCATCGCCGATCGCGCCAAAGACGTGGTCTCCCAAGTTCGTTCCGGGGTCGAGCAGGTCCCGGGCGCCACCGCGGCAATCGGCAAG
The DNA here is from genome assembly GCF_046250095.1 of Mycobacterium sp. SMC-11. Classification (NCBI taxonomy): domain Bacteria; kingdom Bacillati; phylum Actinomycetota; class Actinomycetes; order Mycobacteriales; family Mycobacteriaceae; genus Mycobacterium; species Mycobacterium sp. SMC-11. The sequence continues at coordinate 1,021,557 of NZ_CP176430.1, forward strand.
GTGGACCAGATCACCACTAAGGCCTTGGAAGCCCTACACGCCGTGTTGGTCGAGCGCGGGCTCAATTCGGTCAAGCCGGCCAACGTCTTTGCGATGTTCGCCGATGAAGGCCTCACGGTGCGGTCCTACGGCGAGGTCAAGAGCCTCGACCTGAAACACTGCGACCGCTCGGTCCCGCGCCGCAAGGAGCGTTACGTCGCCCTGGCCATTGCCGAAGGTGCGGCGTCCTCGCTGGCGGTGACGGGTTCGGCGGTGACCAGCGCCGTCACCGGCGGCACGACCATGACCGTTGCTGCCTCGGCCGTAGTGGCGGACGTGACCGCGGTGCTGGTCGGCATGGGCCGGATCGTGGCATTGGTTGCGGCGCATTACGGTTACGACGTTCGCGAGCCCGACGAACAGGCGTTCGCGTCGGGCGTGATCGCCTATTCCACCGCCGGCAACTCCGCCGAGAAGGCCGCAGCGTTGGCGTCGCTGTCGCGCTTGACGCAGCAGATGATGCGTCAGGAGTCCTGGCACCAACTGCAGCCCCAGCAGGCGGACAACGTGATCAGCCAGGTCTCCATGGCGCTGGGGTTCCGGCTGGCCAAACGCAAGCTGGCGCAGGCGGTTCCGATCTTGGGAGCGGTGGTCAACGGCGGGCTCAACGCCCGTATCGCGCAGCAGACCTTCGAACGCGCCCAGCAGGCCTATCGGCTGCGGTTTCTCACCGAGAAGTACGACCTGGACGCCGGGCTGTGGGCGCCGGCGGTGGTCTCCGACGGCGACGTCGATATTCCGCTGGTCGACGAGATCCTTGACCGGTCACCTCGTCGACTCCAGCCCCGCGATGAAGATCTCCAGCAGCCGTAGGACGGTCGACTCGAAGTCGGTGACGATCTGCTGAGTCGAATCCGGGTTCGTCCAGGCCCACGCGGTGCCCGTGAAGGCGTGCACCGCCGCAGTCAGGGCGCCGAGCTGGTCGTCGGAGAGCGGCAGCGAGGGCCGCAGCGCCGCACCGAGGCGGCGTTGTGCGTCGTCGGCCTGGGCCGCTAGGACGCGCATCTCGTCGGGGCTGAGCTTGGCGATCAGCGCGGGCGAGGCCGCGATGAGGTCGCACAGCACGGGGTGAGCAGCGAGGGTGCGAGCCAGTGCCGTCGCCGGGGCGGTACACGGCAGCTCGCCGGCCAACGCCTCGATCCAGACCAGGTGCTCGTCATGCATCACCCGCAGCAGCAGCGCCTCACGCGACCCGGCGTAGCGCAGGATGCCCGATTTCGCGAGCCCGGCCGCCACGGCGACGTCGCCAAGCGTCAGTGCGGTGGCCCGGGTGTGGGTCAGCAGCTCGCGGGTGGCGACGGTGAGCTGCGTCAACCGGTCTTGGCGCTGCGCCTCGTTGCGGGCGCGGGCGAACGGCAGGGGAGGGGATGCTGACACCACCACATAATAGAACAACGTTCTGTTATCGTGTCGGCCATGGTTCACCGCTACGAATGCGTCATCTCGAGCCGCACGACGGCCGCGCCGCAGACCCTGTTCGATCTCGTCTCCGACGGCGCCCGCTGGTCGAAGTGGGCCGCGCCGTTGATCCCGTATTCGCGCTGGGAGTCGCTGAGCCCGGCCGGCGACAGCGGCGTGGGCGCAATCCGGGCCGTCGGGCGGCGCAAACGGCCGACCCGTGAGATGGTCACCATCCACGAGCCGCCCGGCCGCCACGGCTACACCATGCTCGTCGACGGTCCGATCCGCGATTATCAGGCGGAAGTCACGTTCGTCGAGGGCAGCGGCGGCACCGAAGTGACATGGCGCGGCCAGTACGAGACGCGTTGGCGCGCCGCGGGTATGGCCTACTGGCTGGTGCTGCGAGTGGTGCTCGGAACTTTGACGCGCAAGTTGGTCGCCGCCGCCGAACGTAAGGCTGTCTAGGCCGACGAATCAGTGCAGGGTGTCAGGGCACAGTTCGTGCTGCGCGATGTCGATCACCGGGCGCAGGTTGACGGTCAGATCGTCGACCATGGACGGTCCACCGAATGACGGGCGCCGCACGTAATCGTTGACGACCTGGTCGGGGGTGGAGCCGGCGCGCAGTTGGTTGCAGAACCGGTGTCCGGCCGACAGCCGTGCGTTGGGCGGACCGGACTTGAAGACGCCGTTGGCGTCGAGTGCCGCGAGATAGCTCGCGTCGTCGGCGTACGCCGGTGCGCTACCGAGCAAGGCGATGGCGGCGCTCCCGACGAACACGGCTGCACCCAGAATCCGATTCATACCGGCGATGCTAAGCGATAAGGGGGCGAAAGCACGTTGACTCTGCGTCCATGGCGGAGAAGTGCGAGAGCACCCCGCCATGGACGCAGAGTCAACAGGGACTAAATGAGGCCCAGTGCCGTCATCGCGTCGGCGACCTGGATGAAGCCGGCGATGTTGGCGCCCAGCACGTAGTTGCCGGGGGCGCCGTACTCGTCGGCGGTGACCAGGCAGCGGTGGTGGATGCTCTGCATGATCGCCGCCAGCCGCTGCTCGGTGTACTCGAAGCTCCACGAGTCCCGCGAGGCGTTCTGCTGCATCTCCAGCGCGCTGGTGGCCACACCACCGGCGTTGGCCGCCTTGCCCGGGGCAACGGTCACACCGGCCTCGCCGAACAGCTTGACCGCCTCCGGGGTGCACGGCATGTTGGCACCCTCGGCGACGATCTTGCAGCCGTTGCGGGCCAGCGTGGCGGCGTGGTTGCCGTCCAGCTCGTTCTGGGTGGCCGAGGGGATCGCGATCTGGCAGGCCACGTCCCAGATGGAGCCGTCGCTGACGAACTGGGTCGCCCCGCCGCGGGCCTTGGCGTAGGCCTCGATCCGCTCGCGCTTGACCTCTTTGATCTCCTTGAGCAGCTCCAGGTCGATGCCCTTCTCATCGACGATGTAGCCACTGGAGTCCGAAGCGGCCACCACGGTGCCGCCGAGCTGGTGGATCTTCTCGATGGCGTAGATCGCCACGTTGCCCGAACCGGAGACCACGGCCCGCTTGCCCTCGAAGGAGTCCTTGGAGGTCTTGAGGATCTCGTCGGCGAAGAACACCGCACCGTAACCGGTCGCCTCGGTGCGGACCTGCGACCCGCCCCAGCTCAGGCCCTTGCCTGTCAGCACGCCCGACTCGTAGCGGTTGGTGATGCGCTTGTACTGGCCGAACAGGTAACCAATCTCACGACCGCCCACGCCGATGTCACCGGCCGGGACGTCGGTGTACTCGCCCAGGTGGCGGTAGAGCTCGGTCATGAACGATTGGCAGAACCGCATGATCTCGTTGTCGGAGCGGCCCTTGGGGTCGAAGTCCGACCCGCCCTTACCGCCGCCGATGGGCAGACCGGTCAGGGAGTTCTTGAAGATCTGCTCGAAGCCCAGGAACTTGATGATCCCCAGGTACACGGACGGGTGGAAGCGCAGGCCGCCCTTGAAGGGGCCCAGAGCCGAGTTGAACTCCACCCGGAAACCCCGGTTGATCTGCACGTCGCCGTTGTCGTCCAGCCACGGCACCCGGAAGATGATCTGGCGCTCGGGCTCGCACATCCGTCGGATGACGGCGCGATCCACGTACTCGGGGTGCTTGGTCACCACCGGGCCGAGGCTGCTGAGCACCTCGAAAACGGCCTGGTGGAACTCGGCCTCACCGGGGTTGCGCCGGAGCACCTCGTCGTAGATGTCGTGCAGCTTCGGATTCAGTTCGGTCATATTGGATGATCTCTTCCTCGCGTGTCGCAGTCAGCGGCCACAGGCTAGCGGCCCGAATCGCTAACGCCGAATCCTGGCCGTTACATCATTGTTAAATCATTAACATTCGCGGGGTACCGGTTAACCTAGGTTGGCGGACTAGGGGCGGAGCACTTCAATGGTGATGTCGCGGTGGGACCCGACTACCGCAGCACCCGATGGAGCATTACCCGCCGCTGACCTCGCGGAGATGGAGATCTTCGCCGGGTGTTCCGCGGCTGATCTGGCGCCGCTGGTCGCCGGATTGCGCCCCCTGCAGGCTCCCGCCGGTGCCGAACTGATGCGGCAAGGCGAGCAAGCGCTGTCATTCCTCCTGATCTCATCGGGATCAGCCCAGGTCAAGCATATCGGCGACGACGGCGTCGTGGTAGTCAACGAGGTGACGGCCGGCATGGTGGTCGGTGAGATCGCCCTGCTGCGCAAGGGCCTGCGCACGGCAACCGTCACCACCTCGACGCCCCTGACGGGCTGGATCGGTGACGAGCAGGCCTTCCACCAGATGGTGCACGTCCCCGAGGTCATGGGTCGGCTGGTGCGCATCGCGCGCCAGCGCCTGGCCGCCTACCTCACCGCCGTGCCGATCCGGGCCCGCGACGGCACCGAACTGCTACTGCGGCCGGTGCTGCCCGGCGACAGCGCCCGAACCGTGACGGGCCATGTCGAATTCTCCGGCGAGACGCTCTACCGGCGGTTCCAGACCACCCGGACCCCGAACCCGGCGCTGATGCACTACCTGTTCGAGGTCGACTACGTCGATCACTTCGTGTGGGTGATCACCGAGCTCGACGGCTCGTTCGTCGCCGACGGGCGATTTGTCCGCGATCCCGAAAACCCGACCTTCGCCGAGATCGCGTTCATCGTCGGCGACAGCTACCAGGGCCGCGGCATCGGTACCTATCTGATGGGCGCGGTGGCGGTGATCGCCCGGCTCGAGGGCATCGAGAAGTTCACCGCACGGGTGCTCTCGGAGAACGCGCCCATGCGCGCCATCCTCGATCATCTGGGCGCCTATTGGGAGCGCGACGACCCGGGTGTCGTCACCACCGTGCTCGACGTGCCCGGCGAGGACCGGCTGCCGTTCGACCGTGCGACCGCCGATCAGATCAAAGAGGTTGGCCGCCAAGCGATCCAATCCGTGGGGTAACCGCTGCCAACGGCCCAGGTCGCGTTGGGTAAATTGGCTGCGATGTTGACCCTTCGCGCGGTACTGGCCCTCGGCTGCGTCTGCCTGCTTGCCGCTTGCAACTCCAGCCCTGCCGAGGTGTCCGCCGACATCGACAAGGTGGTCGACCTCAAGTCGTCCTTCGGCCCCGAATTCGAGGCTAAGGCCATCCCACGTACCGGGATCGACCCCAAGCTCCTGGCGGGCACCGCACTGCCCCCGGGCTTGACCTTTGATCCGGCCGACTGCTCGAAGTTCGCCATCAGTCAGCAGCTGCCGCAGGGCGTGCAGGGAAACATGGCCGCTGTCGCCGCCGAAGGCCAGGGCAACCGGTTCATCACCATCGCGCTGGAGACCTCCGAGCCGGTTTCGGTCAGCGAGCCGGGCCGCACCTGCCGGCGGATCGGCTTCTCCGGGGGCGCGATGCGCGGCCTGATCGAAACGGTCGAGGCGCCGCACATCGACGGGGTCAAGACCCTGGGCGTGCACCGGGTGATCGAGGCCGTCGCCGCCGGCAAGTCGCGCATCGGTGAGCTCTACAACTACTCGGCCTACTTCGGCCCCTACCAGGTGCTCGTCACCGCCAACCCCCTGGTGCAGCCGGGCAAGCCCATCGCCCCAGTCGACACCGCCCGGGCCCGCGAGCTGTTGGTGGCCGCGGTCGACGCGATCCGCAACTAGCGCGTTCGGCTAGCGCACGCCACGCGGGCGGAACTGAATGCTGATCCGCGGGCCGGTGGGCGTCGCCGTCTTGGGAATCGAGTGCTCCCACGTCCGCTGACACGAGCCGCCCATCACCACCAGGTCGCCGTGGTGCTGTGCCAACCGCAGGGCCGCGCCGCCCCCGCGCGGGCGCAGGGCCAGCGTGCGGGTAGCGCCGACGCTGACAATCGCGACCATGGTGTCCTGGCTGGCGCCGCGGCCGATGGTGTCGCCGTGCCAGGCCACGCTGTCGCCCCCGTGCCGGTACAGGCACAACCCGACCGTGGTGAACGGCTCGCCGAGTTCCCCGGCGTAGATGTCGTTGAGCCGGCGGCGCAGCTTGGCGATCACCGGGTGCGGCACCTCTCCGGTGGACAGGTCGTGGAAGCTCACCAGCCTGGGGACGTCGAGCACCCGGTCATACATCCGGCGGCGTTCGGCCCGCCAGGGAATGACCGACTGCAGCTCGCTGACCAGTTCGCTGCTTTCCTCCGAGAGCCAGCCCGGGCGAACGTCGAGCCAGGCGCCCGCACCGAGCTGTCGGCGTTCGCTGAGGTCGAACAGCGACTCCTGTACCGGTATCGCCACGCCCGCAGCCTATCGCACATCCGTTCGATTCGTCGAGATTGCGTCTACGGCTGTTGGCGGCCGGTTTTCACGACCCAGTACGCAAACTCAACGGCTGGCCGCGGCGGACGAATGCCTCCGACAGCCGATGCAGGATGAACCTCCGGCCATGTTCGGCCACCACCTGCAGGTCTATCCACCCCTGGCTGTCGAGCAGCTCAGCACGCCCGATGCCGTGGACGTACTGCGCCCGATCCGTACTGTGGTGTTTGCCCTCGTAATCCAGGCCGATCTTCGGCTCGTCGGATCCCATGTCGATGAAGGCGTTGTTGAAGCCGTCGCTCACGCGGATCTGTGTCCTGGGCCGCGGAAGCCCGGCATCGATGAGCAGAAGCCGCAGCCAAGTCTCCCTGGGCGACTCGCCGCCGGGGTCCATCAGGTCGAGTGCAAGCACCGCTCGACGCAATCCGCGCGCCTTGCGATGACGCTCGATCAGCACCAGGACGTCTCGAGCCTGAACTCCGGTGGCACGGCTCAACGAATCGAGGTGCCGTACGGCCAGGTCACGAGGTAGATGCCGGCCGAGGTCCAGAGCGGTACGCGCCGGGCCGGTCACCAGCATCCCGTCGATGTCGACTAGCTCGTCGGCGTCGATGCGCTCGTTGCGCACGATGATTCCCGTCGGTGGCCGTCCGTTGCGCCAGATCATCTCGATCGGCGTAGTAGCGTCGATCCACCGGGCGCCGTGCAGTGCCGCCGCGGCACGGCCCGCGATCACGCCCTTGCGCCCCGACCACAGCCAGGCGCCAACGGTATTGGCGCGCAATGTCGGTGGCACGTCCTTTGGCCGGTAGACGTCGGGAAAGAGCGCGGAGTAGTTCCACCGCAGGGTGCCACGAGTGAGGCCGCCGGCCAGCGCCTCGGTTCCCTTGAACACCTCGAACATGGTTCGATGGTGATGACCGCCACCGACATCCGCGGGCCCGCGCGTTGAGATTGCACACACGGCTGTGGATCAGCCTCAGTAGCAGCCCTGGGCGCAATCTCGAGGACCGGGCACTGGCCAATGGCGCTACGACCAACTGGGCAGCCAGATCTCCATGTTCCAGGTCGCCGGGGAGATCGGCACCCCGGTCAGTATCGGATACAGCCAGGCGAAGTTGGTCAGCACCAGCGCCACATAGCCCGACACCGCAAGCAGCCCGAGCGCCCAGCGCTCCTCGGTACGGGTTCTGCCGTCGTTGATGATGTCGACACAGATCAGGGCCAGCAGCATCGCCAAAAACGGCGCCATCGGCACCGCGTAGAAGAAGTACATCTGCCGACCGATGTCGGCGAACCACGGCAGCCAGCCCGCGCAGTAGCCCACCAGCGCCGCGGCGTAGCGCCAGTCGTGGCGCACCAGGCTGCGCCACAACGCGTAGCCCAGCACCGGCACCGCCAGCCACCACATCGCCGGCGTGCCCACCAGCATCACCGCCTTGACGCAGGACTGCGCGCCGCAGCCGGGAACGTCGTGCTGGTCGATCGCATAGAGCACCGGGCGCAGCGACATCGGCCACGTCCACGGCTTGGACTCCCACGGGTGGTGGTTGCCGGCGGCGTTCGTCAGTCCGGCATGGAAGTGATACGCCTGATAGGTGTAGTGCCACAGCGAGCGCAGCGCATCGGGCACCGGGAACCGACTCTCGAATCCGATCGACTGGCCGACCTCGTGGCGGTCCACGCCGGTCTCCGAGGCGAACCACGGCGCATAGGACGCCAGATACACGCCGAACGGGATGAGCACCATCGCGTACGCAGTGGGGACGACGTCGCGGCGCAGGGTCCCCAACCACGGCCGGCGCACCCGGTACTGCCGGCGGGCGGCCACGTCGAACGCCAGCGACATCGCGCCGAAGAACACCACAAAGTACAGGCCGGACCACTTGGTGGCGCAGGCCAAGCCGAGTAACACCCCGGCGCCGAAGCGCCACCAACGCACCCCCAGACGCGGGCCCCACGGGGTCGCGCCGCAGCGCCCGTCGGTCAAGACGGTGTGCATGCGCATTCGCACTTGGTCGCGATCGACGATCAGTGCCCCGAACGCGGCCACCACGAAAAACGTCAGGAAGCCGTCCAACAGCGCCGTGCGCGCGGCGACGAAACTGACCCCGTCGCCCACCAGCAGCAGCCCGGCGATCCCGCCGGCCAGCGTCGAACGGGTCATCCGCCGCACGATCCGCACCAACAGCGCAATCGCCAGCACCCCGAGCAGGGCGCTGGTGAACCGCCAGCCCAGCCCGTTGTAGCCGAACAGCGCCTCACCGATCGCGATCAGCTGCTTGCCCACCGGCGGGTGCACCACCAGGCCGTAGCCGGGATTGTCCTCGACACCATGGTTGTGCAGCATCTGCCAGGCCTGTGGCGCGTAGTGCTTCTCGTCGAAGATCGGGGTGCCGGCGTCGGTCGGGGTGTACAGGTTCGAAAAACGGGTCACCGCGGCCAACAGCGTCACCGCGGCGGTGACGGCCCAGCCCCGGACCCGGTCGGTCGGGCCGAAATCGGCGACCGGTACCAGCAGTCCCGGGCTGATCACCGGAGCAGAGCGCTCCGGCACGGCCGCGGGCCTGGTAGCGGTCGGAGCGCTCATTCCGACGATCGTAGGCTGTGCGCCATGCCCGATGGTCGATTGCTGCTGGGTGCCACCCCGTTGGGCCAACCCGGGGACGCTTCGTCGCGGCTGGTCGAAGCGCTGAGCACCGCTGATGTCGTGGCCGCCGAAGACACCCGGCGGGTACGGGCACTGGCCAAGTCCCTCGAGGTGCAGATCGCCGGCCGGGTGGTCAGTCTGTTCGACGCCAACGAGGCGACCCGGGTGCCGACGCTGCTTGCCGAGATAGCGGCCGGGGCCACCGTGCTGGTGGTCAGCGACGCCGGGATGCCGCTGATCAGCGACCCGGGCTACCGCCTGGTGTCCGCGTGCGCCGAGGCCGGGCTGGCGGTGACCTGCCTGCCCGGGCCGTCGGCGGTGACGACCGCGCTGGCGCTGTCCGGGCTGGCCTCGGAGCGGTTCTGCTTCGAGGGCTTCGCGCCCCGCAAGCAGGCGGCGCGACGGGCGTGGCTGGCCTCGCTGGCCGACGAGCGGCGCACGTGCGTGTTCTTCGAATCGCCGCGGCGGCTGGCCGACTGCCTGCGTGACGCGGTCGACGAACTCGGCGGGGACCGTCGCGCGGTGGTCTGCCGGGAGCTGACCAAGACCCACGAAGAGGTGCTGCGTGGGACGCTGGCCGAGCTGGCCGATTGGGCCGTCGACGGCGTGCTGGGGGAGATCACCGTGGTGTTGGCCGGGGCGACCCCGCGCGCCGACCTGACGACGCTGGTGGCCGAGGTGAACAGGCTGGCGGGCGAGGGCATGCGGGTCAAGGACGCCTGCGCGCAGGTGATCGCCGAGGTTCCCGCCGCGGTGTCGCGACGCGAGCTTTACGACGCGGTGCTGCGTTCCCGGGACTGACCGTCGGCGACGATCGGGGCGGCCTTGTGCAGACACTCCTGCCACTCGGCGTCGACATCGGAATCCGCGGTGATCCCCCCGCCGACTCCCAGCACCGCGCCGCCGGCGGCGTCGAACTCCACGGTGCGGATCGCGACGTTGAGTTCACAGCCCGCCACCGGTGACGCTAATCCCACCGTGCCGCAGTAGGCGCCGCGCCGCGACATTTCCCATTGCGAAAGCAATTGGCGGGAGCGGTGTTTGGGGGTTCCGGTCACGGACGCGGGCGGGAACGTGGCAGCCAGCAACTCCGCCATGCCCAGCTGTTCGGGCACCCGGGCCGAGACCGTCGAAACCAGATGCCACACCCCCGGAGCGGGCCGCACCGCCAACAGTTCGGGCACGGTGACCGTGCCGGTGACCGCCACGCGGCCCAGGTCGTTGCGGACCAGATCCACGATCATGATGTTCTCCGCGACGTCCTTGGTCGAAGCGCGCAGCGCCGACGGGCGGGCATACAGCGGCAGGGTGCCCTTGATCGGGCTGGAGTCCACGACCTGACCGCGGCGCCGCAGGAACAGCTCCGGTGACAGTGAGGCCACCGCGCCCCAGCCGCCCGCCACATAGGCGGCACGCGCCGGGCCGGTGCGCGCTACCGCGTCGGTGAAGAAGTCCAGCGGGGCGCCGGTGACGGTTCCGGTGAATCGGGTGCACACGCAGGCCTGATACACCTCACCGGACCGGATGGCCTCCAGGCAGGCCAGGACTCCGGCGCGGTGCGCCTGGCGGTCCGGGGTCTCCCAGTAGATGCGGCATCCCCGGGCCGGGGCGGGAGTCGTCAGCGCCTCGGCCAGCCAGCGGGGCATGGCCGCGCCGGACAGGCTTTCGAACCACCACTGCCCGTCGGCGTTGTCCTGCCGCAGCACGCAGTCGGTCCAGCCGCCGGCAGCCTCCGGGATGCGTGGCCCTAGGCCGTCGGCGCCGGCATCGGGGTAGGACAGATAGCCGATCCAGCCGCCACCCACCACACCGGACTGCGCACTGGAGGCGGGGCCATTCGGCACGTCGAACACCTCGCCGGGGCCGACCGGCTCGACGGTCACGCTGGGCGCGATCACCGCTGTGGACCCGAACCACTCGCCGGTCAGTGCGGCCGGCGACGGCAGCCCATGGCGGTCGGTGGCAACGCCGACCCGACGCAGCACCTCCGGTGCCGCTCCCAAGTCGCCGAGCCGCTCGATCCGCACCGCACTAGCTTGTCAGACGTCGGCGCCCCGGGTGATCTCGCGGGCGGCCGCCAACGCCGCCAGCTTGTCCGGGTTGCGCATCGCGTAGAAGTTCGTGATCAACCCGTCGACGATCTCGACCGTGATGGCCCCCTCCAGGCGTCCGGCGCTGTAGAACAGCACCGCCGGCGCCGCGTTGCACACCACCATCTCCACCCGGACCTCCGGCAACTGCATGCCCTGGCGCAGCAGCCCGATGACGGCACGGGCCACCTTGTCGGCTCCGACCACCGGCCGGCGGGCCGCGCTCGCCTTGCCGCCGCCGTCGGCGGTGTAGGCCACATCGGGTGCCAGCATGGACAGCACCGTCGCGAGGTCGCCGCCGGCCGCCGCGGCCATGAACTCGGCGGTGATCCGATCGGTCTGCGCCGGGTCGGCGGGGGTGAAGCGCGGCCGCCGGGCTTGCACATGTTCGCGGGCCCGATGCGCCACCTGACGGACCGCCGGCACGGACTTGTCCACCGCGGCGGCGATCTCGTCGTAGTCGAACCCGAACACCTCGCGCAGCACGAACACCGCCCGCTCGTCGGGGCTCAGGGTCTCCAGCAGTACCAGCATGGCCGTCGACACCGATTCGGCCAATAGCAGATCGGCGTCCGGCTCGCGCTCGTCGAGCAGCAGCGGCTCGGGCAGCCACGGCCCGACGTACTCCTCGCGGCGCCGGGCACCCGCCCGCAGCGCGTTGAGCGCCTGGCGGGTGACCAGCTGAGCCAGGTATGCCTTGGCGTCGCGCACGTCGGCCGGATCGACCTCGGCCCAGCGCAGGTAGCTGTCCTGCAGCACGTCATCGGATTCGGTTGCCGAGCCGAGGATTTCGTAGGCGATGGTGAACAGCAACGGCCGCAGCTCGGTGAACCGTTGGGCTTGTTCGCTTTTCACACCGCCGCCTCCTGCTCGCTCCGGGCCGCCCGGGTGCCGGCCTTCATCCAACGGTACGAGCCCGGCTTGGCCGCCTCGTCCCGAATCCACTTGACCGTGTATTTGCAGATCGACTCCTTGACCACGGCGCCAAGCCGGCCGCCGACGAACGCCTTGGTCGGGGTGTCGTCGCGGCGGGACAACTGCACGGTCGCCGCAGTGCGGCCCACGCTGATGCACTGGGCGGCGAACGCCTGGTCCACCGCGACCGGTGAGCTGCCGGCGATGCGGGCCAACACGGTGTTGGCGGCCTGGGCGCCCAGCGGCAGTGCGGCCTGGCAGCTCATCCGCAGCGGCTGGCCCGAGGGGGCAACGGCATCCCCGGCCGCCACGATCCACGGGTTGTCGACACTGGTCAGGGTTTCGTCGGTGAGCAGCCGGCCCAACGCGTCGGTGGCCAGTCCGCTGGCCGCGGCCAGGTCCGGCACGCCGAAGCCGGCGGTCCAGACCGTCACCGCGCTGGGCAGTACGGTGCCGTCACGCAACACCAGAGCGTCGGCGCGCACCTCGGCGGCGACCGCAGCCTCGCGCACCTCGACGCCCAGCTTGCGCAGCGCCTTGGCCACCGAGCGCCGGCCCGCCGCGTGCAATGACGGTCCCAGCATCTCGCCGCAGACCAGGGTCACCGGCCGACCTTGTCCGGCGAGCTCGGAAGCCGCCTCGATTCCGGTCAGTCCACCGCCCACCACCGTCACCGGGGCGTCGGGTGCCAGCTCGCCGAGCCGGGTCAGCAGCCGAGCCGCGGACTCGAATTCACTGATGGAGTAGGCGAATTCGGCGGCGCCGGGAACCGTCGGGGTGATCGCTCCGGTGCTGCCCACCGCGTAGATGAGGAAGTCGTAGCGCAGGACGGTGCCCGACGCCAGCTGGATGCGCCGATCGGCGGCGTCGATGCGGGTGGCGGAGTCGACCAGCAGCCGGACTCCGTCACCGAGCAGTTCGGGGTAGTCGATGGTGGCCGTGCCGGTGCCGGCCACGTACTGGTGCAGCCGGATCCGCTCGACGAATGCCGGGCGCGGGTTGACCAGGGTGATGTCGACGTCCGGGTGCTGGCGCAGCCGGTTGGCGGCCAGGGTGCCGGCGTAGCCGCCGCCGATGATGACGACCTGGATGCGGGCCATGAGGTGCTCCTGTCTCTTCGGGGTTATGCCCTCAAGACACCGCGCGCCTCCGCGATGTGACAGCTTGTGGCCCAGATCACTGGCCCGCGTTCGCGCTCAGGGTTGGTAACGCGGAAACACCCCGGACGGCGCCGGCAGCGTCAGGCCCGGTGTCAGGCGCTCAGGCACGGCGGTGAACATCCGCTGCTCGCTGGTCTGGCCCAGCAAGTCCAGCAGCTTGCCCGCCGAGTCCGGCATCACCGGCTGCACCAGCAGCGCGGCGATCCGCACCGCCTCCAGCGTGGTGTACAGAACCGTGCCGAAGCGGGCCTGATCGGCCGCCGACTCGCTCTTGGCCAGCTTCCACGGCTCGTTGGCCGAGAAGTACCGGTTGGCGGCGCCCAGCATCTGCCAGATCGCCTCCAGCCCCAGGTGCATGGACTGCGTGCCGAACGCCGACCGCATCTTCTCCAGCAGGGCGTCGGCCAGTGCCAGCAGTTCCTCGCCGTCCGCGGCCTGGGCCGTCGGCTCGGGCACCACCCCGTCGAGGTTCTTGGCCACCATCGACAGCGAGCGCTGCGCCAGGTTGCCCAGCTCGTTGGCCAGGTCTGCGTTGACGCGGCCGATCATCGCCTCGTCGGAGATGCTGCCGTCCTGGCCGAACGGGATCTCGCGCAGCAGGAAATAGCGCACCTGGTCGACGCCGTACTTGTCGACGAACTCGACCGGGTCGATCACGTTCCCCACCGACTTGCTCATCTTCTCGCCGCTGTTGAGCAGAAAGCCGTGCGCGAACACCCTGCGCGGCAGCTCGATTCCGGCCGACATCAGAAAGGCGGGCCAGTACACGGTGTGGAACCGGATGATGTCCTTGCCGATCATGTGCAGGTCGGCGGGCCAGTACCGGCGGAACGATTCCGAGTCGGTGTCGGGGTAGCCGACGCCGGTCAGGTAGTTGGTCAGCGCGTCCACCCAGACATACATGACGTGGTCGGGGTGTCCGGGCACCGGCACGCCCCAGTCGAATGAGGTGCGTGAGATCGACAGATCCCGCAACCCGCCGGAGACGAAGCTGACCACCTCGTTGCGGCGCACGTCGGGGGCGATGAAGTCCGGGTTCGCCTCGTAGTGCGCCAGCAGCCGGTCGGCATAGGCCGACAGCCGGAAGAAGAAGGTCTGCTCCTCGGTCCAGGTCACCGGTGCACCCGTCTCGGCGGCGACCCGCGAACCGTCCTCGGTGAGCCGCGTCTCGCCCTCGGTGAAGAACCGCTCGTCGCGCACCGAGTACCAGCCGGAGTAGGCGTCCAGATAGATGTCACCGGCGTCGACCATCCGCTGCCAGATCGCCTTGGAGGCCTCCAGGTGATCGGCGTCGGTGGTGCGGATGAACCGGTCGAAAGAGATGTTGAGCTTGCGCTGCAACCGCTGGAACACATCGGAGTTGCGCCGCGCCAGCTCCGCGGTCGGAATGCCCTCGGCGGCGGCGGTCTCGGCCATCTTCAGCCCGTGCTCGTCGGTGCCGGTCAGATACCGCACGTCGAACCCGTCGAGCCGATGGAATCGGGCGATCGCGTCGGTGGCGATGTACTCGTAGGCGTGGCCGATGTGCGGATCACCGTTGGGGTAGGTGATCGCGGTGGTGACGTAGAAAGGCTGCGTTCTTCTCATCACTCGCCACCTTATTGTGTGCGGGTGAGCTCGAAACGATCAGCCAAAACTCCGCCGCCCGCACCGCAGGAGCTGAGTCCGCTGGTCGACGCCCACACCCACCTCGACGCGTGCGGCGGCGCCGATGCTTCGTCGGTGCACGCCATCATGGACCGCGCCGCCGCGGTCGGGGTGCAGGCGGCGGTGACCGTCGCCGACGACCTGGCGTCGGCTCGCTGGGTGACCCAGGCCGCCGACGCCGATGACCGGGTCTACGCAGCGGTCGCGCTGCATCCCACGCGCGCCAATGCGCTCACCGACGCGGCCCGCTCCGAGATCGAGGCGCTGGCCGCCCATCCTCGGGTGGTGGCGGTCGGGGAGACCGGCATGGACCTGTATTGGCCCGGGCGTCTGGAGGGCTGTGCGGACCCGCACACCCAGCGCGAGGCGTTCGCCTGGCATATCGACCTAGCCAAACGCACGGGCAAACCGCTGATGATCCACAACCGCGACGCCGACGCCGCCGTGCTCGATGTGCTGCGCGCCGAAGGCGCCCCGGAGACGGTGATCTTCCACTGTTTCTCGTCGGGCCCGGAGATGGCTCACACCTGCATCGACGCTGGCTGGATATTGAGCCTGTCCGGCACCGTCAGCTTCAAAAACGCCCGTGACCTGCGGGAAGCGGCAGCGTTGATTCCGGATGCGCAGCTTCTGGTGGAGACCGATGCGCCATTTTTGACTCCGCATCCGTACCGTGGTTCACCGAACGAGCCCTACTGTCTGCCATACACTGTCAGAGCGCTGGCCGAGCTGTTGGGCAGACCGGCAGCCGAGCTGGCGCAGGTTACGAACCGCAACGCCCGGCGGGTGTATGGGCTGGGGTGACGGTCGAGCAGGTCACATTTGGTTGCCGACCGCGTGTCGGTTCGTTACCGTTCCGTTATCGAACCTGGGGCGCATGACGCCCCATTGCCGTGCCTTCAACGTCGTGAGGTTTTTGCCTTGAATGCTTTGACCAGGCTGCATCAGGCGCCATCGCCGATGCTGCGGCTTCTGGTCGGCGCTTTGCTGCTGGTGCTGACCTTTGCCGGCGGCTTCGCGGTCGCCAGCGCTAAGACCGTGACGCTGGACGTTGACGGAACCCCGATCACCGTCACCACCATGCGGTCGCGAGTCATCGACGTCGTCTCCGAGAACGGCTTCAACCTCGGCGAGCGCGACGACGTGACCCCCGCCCGCAACGCGCAGGTGCGCGACTCCGACACGATCATGGTCCGCCGCGGCCGGCCCCTACAGGTGTCGCTGGACGGGCGCGAGCCCCAGCAGGTGTGGACGACGGCGCTCTCGGTGGACGAGGCACTGGCCCAGCTCTCGATGACCGACACCGCCCCCGCTGCGGCGTCGCGCGGCAGCCGCGTCCCGCTGGCCGGAATGGCACTGCCGGTCGTCAGCGCGAAGACAGTCACGATCGACGACGGTGGTGTGGTGCGCACCGTGCACCTCGCCGCGCCCAATGTCGCCGAACTGCTGGCCGCCGACGGCGCCCCGCTGGAGCAGGCCGACAAGGTCATCCCGGCGGCATCGGCCCCGGTCACCGAGGGCATGGCGATCCAGGTGACGCGGATCCGGGTCAAGCAGGTCACCGAGCGGGTGCCGCTGCCCCCGCCGGCCCGTCGCATCGAAGACCCGACCATGAACATCAGCCGGCAGGTCGTCGACGACCCGGGCACCCCGGGAACCCAGGACGTGACCTACTCGGTGGCCACCGTCAACGGCGCCGAGACCGGCCGCCTGCCGGTCGCCAACGCGGTGGTGGCCCCGGCCCGCGACTCGGTACTGCGAGTCGGCGCCAAGCCTGGCACCGAGGTTCCGCCGTCGGTGTACGGAGCGGCCTGGGACCGCATCGCCAACTGTGAGTCGCACGGAAACTGGGCGATCAACACCGGCAACGGCTTCTACGGCGGCGTGCAGTTCGACTACGGCACGTGGGTAGCCAACGGCGGTCTGAAGTACGCGCCGCGCGCGGATATGGCTACCCGTGAAGAGCAGATCGCTATCGCGGAGGTCACCCAGGCCCGCCAAGGCTGGGGCGCCTGGCCGGTGTGCAGCGGGAGGCGCTGACCATCGGGCTACTCGGGGCCGGTGACATCAGGGCCCTGGCAAACGAACTCGACCTGCGGCCCCGGAAATCGCTGGGGCAGAACTTCGTTCACGACGCAAACACGGTGCGCCGGATTGTGGACGGCGCCGGTATCACCGCTGACGACCATGTCCTCGAGGTCGGGCCCGGGCTGGGCTCGTTGACCCTGGCGTTGCTCGAGCACGGCCCGACGGTGATCGCCGTCGAGAAGGATCCGGTGCTGGCCGCCCGATTGCCGCAGACCATCGCCGAACACGCACCCGCTGACGCGGCCCGCCTCGAGGTGCTCGGCGCCGATGTCTTGACCCTGCGCCGCGACGAGGTGGCGACCGCGCCCACGGCGGTAGTGGCGAATCTGCCCTACAACGTGGCGGTTCCGGCGTTGCTGCACCTGCTGTCGGAGTTCGATTCCATCCGCACCGTGACGGTAATGGTTCAGTTGGAGGTAGCCGAGCGACTGGCCGCCGAGCCGGGTGGCAAGGACTACGGGGTGCCCAGCGCCAAGGCGCGGTTCTTCGGTGCGGTGCGCCGCTGCGGCACGGTGCCGCCCAGCGTGTTCTGGCCGGTGCCGCGGGTGAATTCCGGGCTGGTACGTATCGACCGGTACGACTCCGCCGCGTGGCCGATCGATGATGCATTTCGCCGACAGGTCTTCACTCTGATCGACGTCGCGTTTGCGCAGCGCCGCAAGACTATTCGCAACGCGTTCGCCGACTGGGCGGGATCGGGAGCGCGGTCTGCCGAGCTGTTGGAGGCCGCGGGCATTGATCCGATGAGTCGCGGCGAGACACTGGCGATCGACGATTTCGTGCGCCTGCTTCAGGTCTCGACAGGCTTCGGTGGTGGCCCGGCGTGCGATAGCAGCGCGCGGGACAACTCCTCGACGAACTCGGCGCAGGACTCGTAGCGGCGCGCCGGAAACTTCGCCAGCGCACGTTGCACCACCACGTCGGCGGCTCGCGCCGCCGGACCGAGCTTGTCGGACAGCGGCGGCGGTAGCAGCCGCAGGTGTGCATCGGCCAGATCGGCTGCGCACTGAGCGGGGAAGGGCGGCGCTCCGGTAAACAGCTCGACCGCCGTGCAGGCCAAGGCGTATTCGTCGCTGGCCGCCGACGGGGCCTTGCCCCGCAGGATCTCTGGCGCGGTGTAGGGCAACGAGACTTCGGGGTTTTCCGAATGCCGGGCCCGGTGCCATACGTCTTCGACGACGGCGTGGGCCGCTCCGAAATCGGTCAGCACCGCACCGGCCCGGCCGAAGTCGGCATGGATCAGGATGTTGGCGGGCTTGACATCACTGTGCACGATGCCGCGACGATGCGCGTAGTCGAGCGCGGCGGCGATCTGGGTCAGCGCGGCCAGGCGGTCCTGCAGCGTGCGCAGGCCGGTCGCCTTGCCGCCGTCGACGTACTGCATCGCCAACCAGAACGGCCCATGCCGGTACACCGCGACGATGTGGGGGTGTTTGAGGGCGCTGGCGAACGCGAACTCACGGTCCAGCCGGCCCTGCTCGGCGGGGGAGCGGTGCGACTCGTCGAGGACCTTCAGCGCCACGGGCACGTCGGGGCTGCTGCGGTGGTGGGCCAAATACACCCCGGCGTGCCCGCCGCGGCCGACCTCGCGCTCGATCAGGTAGCCGCCGTAGTCGCCGGCTGCGTTCATGACCTCAGGTTAGGGCGCGCACAGCTACCTCGCAGAAAACTGAGAGTAACATGATCGCTTAGCTATAAAGCGATGACATTTCGCTGTCGCGAGGTGAATAATCGACCCGATTGCATCAGTATCCAGGAGGCCGCCATGACAACTCTGTCCCATCGCAACCTGAGTTCCATCGGCGCGGTGCCTCTGACCCTGGCCGCCATTGCGGCATTGGGTGTCGCTCCCGTGGTGTCGCCCGCACTCGCCGCGACCGCCAAGACCGTGGTCGCCGAGACCACTCTGCTGGACACCGAGTCGTGGATCATGGGCGGCAGTGGGCTGCCGATCCCGCCGCCGCAGTATCTGGCCGCCCTCAGTGAGCGGTTCATCTCCCCGGTGACGCCGAAGTTCGACGGCCAGCCGACCTTCCACGTGGACGCCACCAACCCGCTGTTCACCCCGGAAGGCCTCTACCCGCTCACCGGTGTGAAGACGCTACCGCTGGACACCTCGCTGCAGCAGGGCTCCACGATTCTGTTCCAGAAGATCATGGAAGAGACCGGCAAGGGCAATGACCTTGTGGTGCTGGGCTATTCGCAAAGCAGTGTCATCAACGGGCTGGTGATGGACCAGCTGCTGGCCCTGCCCGAGGACGAGCGCCCGACATCTGACGAGCTGTCCTTCGTGTCGCTGGGCAGCCCGGCCAACCCGAACGGCGGACTGCTGTCCCGCTTCGACGTTCCCGGTGTTCCGCTGAGCATGCCTGCCCTCGGAGTCACGTTCAGCGGGGGTGCGCCGTCTGAGACGCCTTGGGAGACAGTCAACTACATCCGGGAGTACGACGGGTTCGCTGACTTCCCGAAGTACCCGCTGAACTTCTTGGCCGACATCAACGCTTTCTTGGGCATCATGTTCGTCCACGGCGGCTACCCGTCGTTGACCGACGCTCAGCTGGCGACGGCCATCGAGCTGGACACCTCCGGCGACTACACCGGCAACAACCAGTACTTCATGATCCCCACCGAGAACCTGCCGCTGCTGGAGCTGTTGCGCGGCAATGCATTCGGCAACGCGTTCGCCGATCTGTTGCAGCCGGCCCTGCGGGTGCTGATCAACCTCGGTTACGGCAACATCGAGCACGGCTGGGACCAGGGGCCGGCGGACGTCTCCACGCCGTTCGGCGTGTTCCCCGACGTCAACCCGATGGATGTGCTCACTGCCCTGGCCAACGGCGCCGAGCAGGGCTGGAACGACTTCATCGCAGATTTGCAGAACATCGGTTCCGGCAGCGCGACTGACCTGTTCGGTCTGGACGGTGGCGGTCCTGCGGACTTCAGCATGCCGAGCCTGATGGACGTGGTCAACACCCTCACCAGTGCCGCGGCAAGCTTGTACGCGACGCTGCTGCCGACGGCCGACATCATCAATTCGTTGGTCACCACGCTGCCGGCCTACGGCACGAGCCTGTTCTTCAACGAATTGATGCAGGGTGATCTCCTGGGTGCGATCGGGATGCCGCTGGCTGCCACCACCGGTCTGGTCACCATGGCGGGCGGGTTCGAGTTCATGGTGATGAGTAGCGCGCTGAGCGCGATCAGCGCCGACTTCGCCGACCTGTTCTCCTGATCGGGCGGGATTCTCGGCCCGGAGCCCGGGTACTGGGGCGCCGCGGACCGATAGTCTCATCGGCGTGACCGCATCCGACGGCAATGCCGCGACCGAGTGGTCCCCGACCGGTTCGGTCACCGTGCGGGTACCGGGCAAGCTGAACCTCTACCTGGCCGTCGGTGACTGTCGCGATGACGGCTACCACGAGCTGACCACCGTCTTCCATGCGGTTTCGTTGGTCGACGAGGTGACCGTCCGCGACGCCGACGTGCTGTCGTTGCGGGTCAGCGGCGAGGGTGCCGATGTGCTGCCCACCGATGAGCGCAACCTGGCGTGGCAGGCCGCCGAGCTGATGGCCGAATACGTGGGCCGGGCCCCGGACGTGGCGATCAGCATCGACAAGTCCATTCCGGTAGCCGGTGGCATGGCCGGGGGCAGCGCCGACGCCGCGGCGGTGCTGGTCGGCATGAACGTGCTGTGGGAACTGGGCGTGCCGCGCCGCGACCTGCACTCATTGGCCGCCAGGCTGGGCAGCGACGTGCCGTTCGCGCTGCACGGCGGCACGGCGTTGGGCACCGGGCGCGGCGAGGAACTGGCGACGGTGCTCACCCGCGAGACGTTCCACTGGGTGCTGGCGTTCGCCGACCGTGGGCTGTCGACGCCGGCGGTCTTCAAGGAATTGGACCGGCTGCGCGACTCCGGGCGCAAGCTGCCCGAGTCGGGCGATCCCGAGCCGGTGCTGGCCGCGTTGGCCGCCGGCGACCCGCAACGGCTGGCCGGATTGCTCGGCAATGACCTGCAGGCGGCGGCGATCAGCCTCAACCCCGACCTGCGCCGCACCTTGCGCGCCGGCGTGGAGGCGGGTGCCCTGGCCGGGGTGGTGTCCGGATCCGGTCCGACGTGCGCATTCCTGTGCAGCTCGGCGCAGTCGGCGGCCGACGTCGCCGTCGAACTGTCGGCGCTCGGCGCGGGACGGGCGGTGCGGGTGGCCAGCGGTCCGGTCTACGGCGCCCGGGTGGTGCCGTCGTCGGTCAGTGGGGCCTGACCGTCACCCCGCTCCGCTGGCAGATTTGCCCGCGGATTAAGAGGAGTTTAAGATGGCCCGCGGTGATTATTTGCGGCCAGGACAACCTTGCCACCCAGACGCTCGCCGCTCTGGTGGGCCGCGCATTACGGTATCGAGATCTAACCGCCACCGAATTGTGTGCGTGTGCCTCTCGCGGAGTGGTCAACAGCAGGTGGAACATGAAATCTGAGCCCGTATGGAAAGTACTGGTGCCGGCTAGGAGGCCGTCGTGAGCAGGTTTACCGACAACATGTTCCGTAGTGCCCGGGAGTCGTCCAAGGGCATGGTCACCGGTGAGCCGCACACACCCGTCCGGCACACCTGGGCCGAAGTCCATGAACGCGCCCGGCGTATCGCTGGTGGACTGGCTGCGGCCGGCGTCGGCCCGGGCGACGCCGTCGGCGTGCTCGCCGGTGCCCCGGTCGAAATCGCTCCCACCGCCCAGGGCGTATGGATGCGCGCCGCGAGCCTGACCATGCTGCATCAGCCCACCCCGCGCACCGACTTGGCGGTGTGGGCCGAGGACACCATGACCGTCGTCGACATGATCGACGCCAAGGCAGTCATCATCTCCGACCCGTTCATGCCGGCAGCCCCGGTGCTGGAAGAGAAGGGCCTGAAAGTCGTCACGGTCGCTGACCTGCTGGCCGCCGAACCGATCGATCCGGAAGAAGCCGGTGAAGACGATCTGGCGCTGATGCAGCTGACCTCCGGCTCGACCGGGTCGCCGAAGGCCGTGCAGATCACCCACCGCAACATCTACTCCAACGCCGAGGCGATGTTCATCAGCGCTGAGTACGACGTCGACAAGGACGTCATGATCAGCTGGCTGCCTTGCTTCCACGACATGGGCATGATCGGCTTCCTGACCGTGCCGATGTACTTCGGCGCCGAACTGGTCAAGATCACCCCGATGGACTTCCTGCGGGACACCCTGCTGTGGGCCAAGCTGATCGACAAGTACAAGGGCACCATGACCGCGGCCCCGAACTTCGCCTACGCGCTGTTCGCCAAGCGACTGCGCAAGCAGGCCACGCCGGGCCAGTTCGACCTGTCCACCCTGCGGTTCGCGCTCTCGGGTGCCGAGCCGGTGGAGCCGGCCGACGTCGAGGACCTGATCGACGCCGGTAAGCCATTCGGGCTGAACCCGGCCGCCATCCTGCCGGCCTACGGCATGGCCGAAACCGTTCTGGCGGTGTCGTTCTCCAAGTGCGGTGCGGGCCTGGTGGTCGACGAGGTCGACGCCGACCTGCTGGCCGCGCTGCGCCAGGCGGTGCCCGCCACCAAGGGCAACACCCGGCGACTGGCCTCGCTGGGGCCGCTGCTGGAAGGCATCGAGATCCGGATCGTCGACGAGCACGGCAATTCGTTGCCGCCGCGCGGGGTCGGAGTGATCCAACTGCGCGGTGAGCCGGTGACCCCGGGCTACCTGACCATGGCGGGCTTCCTGCCGGCGCAGGACGAGCACGGTTGGTATGACACCGGCGACCTGGGCTATCAGATGGAGGACGGCCACGTCGTGGTGTGTGGCCGCGTCAAAGACGTCATCATCATGGCGGGCCGCAACATCTACCCGACCGACATCGAGCGGGCCGCGGGCCGCGTCGAGGGCGTGCGCCCGGGATGTGCGGTCGCGGTGCGCCTGGACGCCGGGCACTCACGGGAGACGTTCGCGGTCGCGGTGGAATCCAACGCCTGGCAGGACCCGGTCGAGGTACGCCGTATCGAGCACCAGGTCGCCCATGAGGTGGTCACCGAGGTCGACATGCGGCCCCGCAACGTGGTGGTGCTCGGGCCGGGCAGTATCCCCAAGACGCCGTCGGGCAAGCTGCGCCGGGCCAACTCCGTCGCGCTGGTCACCTAGGCCGCCCTTTTCCGCGAGGGAGCGTGTTTGTAGGCGACACGCCGGGCTTTTGCGTACAAGCGCGCACGCTCGCCGGAGGAAACGGGGGCGAAAGCCGGGTCAGCCCCAGGCGTGGACCACGTTCTGGGCCGGTTCCAGCCCCAGCTCGATCAGCAACTCGGTGGCGTCGGCGGACTGTTCACAGATCGTCGGTAACTCGTCGCGCTCCTTGGCGGTGAACGCCTGCAGCACGAACGCCGCCGGATCTTGGCGGCCGGGCGGCCGGCCGATCCCGAAACGGACCCGCTGAAAGTCCTTGCTGCCCAACACGGTCGCGATCGAGCGCAGGCCGTTGTGACCGCCCTCGCCGCCGCCCTGTTTGAGCCGGATCCGGCCGAAGTCCAGGTCGAGATCGTCGTGAATCACCACGACGCCGCCGGTGGGCACCGAGTAGAACTTGGCCAGTGGGCCCACCTGGCGGCCCGACTCATTCATGTAGCAGCGTGGCCGGGCCAGCACCACCGAGCGCCCGCTCAGGCGCCCGGTGGCCACGTCGGCACCCGACTTCTTGTGCAGCTTGAACGCCGACCCGATCCGCTCGGCGAGCAGGTCGACGACCATGAAGCCGACGTTGTGCCGGGTGCGTGCGTAGTTCGGGCCCGGGTTGCCCAGGCCGACCACCAGGACCGGTGGTGACTCGGCCACGCGGTGCTCGGCTTACTCGGACTCGGCGGCTGCGGCCTCGCCCGCCTCCGCGCCGGCTTCCTCGCCCGCACCTTCGGCCGGCTCCTCAGCGGACGGCGCCTCGATCACATTGACCAGCAGCAGTTCGGGGTCGGAAATCAGCGTCACGCCCTTGGGCAGCTCCAGGCCGCCGGCGGTGAACTGGGTGCCGGCCTCGGCGCCCTCGATGGAGAGGGTCAGCTGCTCGGGGATCGACAGTGCCTCGGCCTCGATCTCCACGGCGGTGGCGTCCTGGGTGACCAGCGTGCCGGGCGCCGCGTCGCCCTCGATGACGACGTTGACCTCGACGGTCACCTTCTCACCGCGACGCACGACCAGCAGGTCGGCGTGCTGGATGGTGCGACGGATCGGGTGGATCTCAAGAGCCTTGGTCAGCGCCAGCTGCTCCTTGCCCTCGATGTCGAGGGTGAGCACGGCGTTGGTGCCGGAGTGGCGCAGCACGGCCGCGAAGTCGTGGGCCGGAAGCTCCAGGTGCTGCGGCTCGGTGCCGTGGCCGTAGAGGACCGCGGGGACGCGGCCTGCACGGCGGGCCCGGCGCGAGGCGCCCTTGCCGGTCTCGGTCCGCACCGAAACGGTCAGCTGGTTGGTGGTCGGGCTCTTAGCCATGGGGAACTCCTTGGTTGCTACGGCGTGCATGAGGCACGGCCAGATCGCGACAACCATCTAGGAGGTCCTCGTCGATAACGGCGGCCGAATGGGGGCCGCCCTCGCCGTGACGCCTGGTCAGGCTAGCGCATCGGCAGCTCAGAGCGGAAATTGAACCCCGGTGAGCTGCGCAGACAGCTCCCACAGCTCGGCGGCCGTGGAGCCGCGCTTGGCCAACCGGCTGCGGCCCACCGGCCCGCTGCGGCCGACGATGCCGAAGCGCGGACCGATGAAGGTATTGCCGGACAGATCCTGCGACGCCGCGTAGAGGGTCTGGCGCGCCCCGAAGTCGGGGCTGGTGGCGAACAGGCCGTTGCCGAAGGTGCGCATCACCAGGTCGCCGATCCGATTGCCGGTCTGGCCCTGCAGGTTGGTGCTCGAATAGCCGGGATGGGCGGCCAGCGCCCGCAGCGGTGAACCCGCGGCCACGAGCCGGCGTTGCAGTTCGCTGGTGAACAGCAGATTGGCCAGCTTGGCTTGGCCGTAGGCCAACCACGCCGAATACCGCCGCGACTCCCAGTTCAGGTCCTTGAGGCTGATGTAGCCCATCCGGTGCAGGGCTGAGGACACCGTCACAACCCGGTCGGTGAGTTTGGGCAACAGCAGGTTGGTCAGTGCGAAATGTCCCAAGTGGTTGGTGCCGATCTGACTCTCGAAACCGTCGACGGTCTTGCTGTAGGGCACCGCCATGATGCCGGCGTTGTTGATCAGCACATCGACGGCCGCGGTCTCCTCGGCGAACCGACGCACCGAGGACAGGTCCGCCAGATCCAAGGCGCGAACCGTCACGTCACCCGGCATCCCCGCCGCGGCGGCCTGGCCCTTGGCGGTGTTGCGGACGGCCAGTGTGACGGCGGCACCCACACGGGCCAATTCCCGTGCGGTCACGGCGCCCAAACCGCTGTTGGCTCCGGTGACGATGACGGACCGCCCGGCGAACGACGGCAGATCGGTAGCGGACCAGGAGGCCATGGCTGACACTCTAACGAGGCGCGCCCCCGTGTGCCGGGATGCCGAACGGATTCAGGAGCGACGTGAAGCAGTGGACCACCCTCGGATTGATCGTCGTGATGCTGGCCGCAGTCGGCGGCTGCGGTAGCAGGCAGTCGGCCGAACCGGTCGGTCCGGCGCCGGCAACCTCCGCCGATCAGGTCCGTCAGATCGCGAAGGAGGCCTACGTCTACGGCTTCCCGATGGTGGACTCCTACCGCATCCAGCACGCCTACTTCGTCGACAAGGCGGGTCCGCAGTACAAGGGTGACTGGAACCAGACCCACAGCGCCGCAAGGGTTTACACCCCCGATGACACCACCGTGCAGACGCCGAACTCCGACACGCCTTACACGATGCTGGGCGCTGATCTGCGGGCCGAGCCGCTGGTGCTCACCGTGCCGCCGATCGAGGCCGGCCGCTACTACTCGCTGCAGTTCATCGACGCCTATACCTACAACTTTGCCTACGTGGGCAGCCGCACCACCGGCAACCGCGGCGGCACGTACCTGCTGGCCGGACCGGGATGGGGCGGCGAGAAGCCCGAGGGCGTCGACGAGGTGATCCGCTCCGAGACCGACTTCGCACTGGTCATCTACCGCACCCAGCTGTTCGACCCGGCGGACATCGACAACGTCAAGAAGATCCAGGCCGGTTACACCGTGGAGCCGCTGTCGGCCTACCTCAAGCAACCCGCGGTGAGCGCCCCGCCGGTGGATTTCATCGCGCCACTGACGCCCGACGCGCAGAAGACCTCACCGAAGTTCTTCGAGATCTTGAACTTCCTGTTGAAGTACGCGCCGGTGTTGCCGGGGGAGCAGGACCTGCGGACCCGGTTCGCCGGTATCGGCATCGGCCCCGACGGCACCTTCAGCGCCGATGAACTCAGCGCCGAGGCCCGCGACGCCGTGCAGGCCGGGATGGCCGACGCCTGGGCGGAACTCAACGCGTTCAAGAAGGACAAGTTGGACACCGGCCAGGTGACCTCGGGGCAGCTGTTCGGCACCCGGGAGTTCCTCGGCGGCAACTACCTCTACCGGATGGCCGGTGCGGTGCTCGGGATCTACGGCAACTCCCAGCAGGAGGCCATCTACCCGGTGGTGGCCGTGGATTCCGACGGCGCGCCGCTGAGCGGGGCAGGACGCTACAGCCTGCGGTTCGCCCCGGATGCGCTGCCACCGGTCAACTCGTTCTGGTCGCTGACCATGTACAAGATGCCCGAAAGCCTGCTGGTGGCCAACCCGATCAACCGGTATCTGATCAACTCGCCGATGCTGCCGGACCTGACCCGCGATCCCGACGGCGGAATAACCGTCTACGTGCAGAACCAATCTCCCGGCGCGGCCAAGGAATCCAACTGGTTGCCCGCACCGCAGGGGCCGTTCCAGATGATCCTGCGGCTGTACTGGCCCAAGGAAGAAGCGCTGGGCGGCACCTGGACCCCGCCGAAGGCGGTGAAGAACTAGTTGCAGTTGTTGGCGTGCACCCAGCGGCCGTTGTAGCCCACGCAGGTGTTGATCGGCGGAGGCGGCGGAGGCGGTGGCGGTGGCACGTCCTCGGGAAGCGGTGCGTAGTAGGCCGGCGGTGGCACCGGGTCGGCGCATCCGCTGACATACACCCGGCGGCCCACGCCAACGCAGCCCGCAGTGGCGGTGCCGGCCGGGGTGAACACGACCACCGCCCCCGGCAGGCTGGTCAGGGTCAGTGCTGCGACGACCCAGATCCGGCGGGTCATCACTGGTCCAGCAGCGGGCGCTCGGGCTGGGGCAATCCGCAGCGGGCGCGGAAGTCGGCCAGCGGCTGGCGCAGCCCCAGCAGGTCGGAGTGGGCCTGCGGGTTGTCGGCGAAGAAGCTGCGAACCGCCTCGGGCACCTGGTCGTCGGGTCGGTTGTGCAGGCCGGTGTAGAACTCGTTGACGTCGGGATGCGCGTAGAGGTAACCCGACGTCGAGGCGGCAACGCCGGTGGCCACATTGGCCATGTCGGCGGCGGTGCAGCCGGGTTGCGGGTCGGCCAGCGCGGTGGCCGGCGCCAGCAGGCCGGTCGCGGCGGCGACTACGCCGAAACCGGTAAGGCTCAGCGAGGACAGGCGAACGAGGGACATGACGGAACTCCCTTCAGGCGGGTGCGTCACTTTAACAAGACCCGAGGCCGGTGGGGGTCACTTCGCGGCGACGGTGAAGCCCTTCATGATTGCCTCGACGTCGGTGGCGTTCTTGGGTGCCTCGTCGGCCGGCGCGGTGACCGCTAACTGCACCAGGTAACGCTGTTCGGCCGGCGCTGAACCGGTGGCGATCACCATCCGAAACCAGCTGTGCAGGCGTTGACCATCCATGTCGTACGTGCCCTGCACCATCGATGACGGGAAGCCTTGGTAGTCCTCGTTGGAGGCGTCCAGCAGCCGGAAGTTCGGCGAGAGCTGGGCGTCGACCACCCCGTGCCGGATGGCCTCTTTCGAGTCGAAGTTCCCGTTGAGCTTGACCACACTCAAGATTGCCCGGGGGAACTTCTCGCCCTTGCCCAGGACCAGCGTGGTGGCCGGCAGCATCGGGTTTTCTTTCTTCGTCCAGCCCGGCGGCGTGGGGATCGACACCGTCAGGTCGGTCGGTGCGTTGGGGGCCACCGCCTCCGCGGCCACGCCCTGGTCTTCCAGGTAGCGTCCCACGCTGACCGGAGCCTCCGGTTCCGACGACGTGGTGGTCGTGCTGTCGTTGCCCCAAATCGACTGATAGTCAGGGGTTTTAGCGCCGCATCCGGATGTGGTGCTGGCCAGGGCCGCGCACGCCAATGCCGCGACCGTCAAGCGCAGCGGGGTCACAGGATCTCGCGGACCGCGTCAATCGGACGGGCCAACCGGGTGCCGTTACCGGTGACGACGAACGGCCGCTGGATCAAAATCGGGTTGGCGACCATCGCGTCGAGCAGTTCGTCATCGGATGCATCGGCCAGGTTCAGCTCGGCGTACACCCCTTCACCGGTACGCACCGCGTCGCGCACACCGATCCCGGCGGCGCTGATCATCTCCGCCAGCTCCGCACGCGATGGTGGGGTCTTCAGGTATTCCACGACGGTCGGTTCGATACCGTTGTCGCGCAGCAGCTCCAGCGTCTTGCGCGAGGTCGAGCAGCGCGGGTTGTGATAGACCACCGCGTCAGCCATGTCAGGCGTCCCCGTCGAAAAGTCCGGTGACTGAGCCGTTTTCGAACACGGCCCGGATGGTGCTGGCCAGCAGCGGAGCGATCGACAGCACGGTCAGCTGTGGGAACTGCTTGTCCTCGGTGATCGGCAGCGTGTTGGTGACGATCACCTCGCTGGCGCCGCAGGCCGCCAACCGCTCGGACGCCGGGCTGGACAGCACGCCGTGGGTGGCGGCGATCACCACGTCGACGGCCCCCGCTTCGCGCAGCAGGCCGACCGCCCCGGCGATGGTGCCGCCGGTGTCGATCATGTCGTCGGTGATCACACAGGTCTTGCCGGCGACCTCACCGACCACCCGGTTGGCTTTGACCTGATTGGGCACCCGCGGATCACGGGTCTTGTGGATGAAGGCCAGCGGCACGCCACCCAGCGAGTCGGCCCACTTCTCGGCGACCCGGACCCGGCCGGAGTCGGGGGAGACCACCACGACGTCCTTGCCGTTGTTGAGGTAGTTGTCCCGGATGTAGCCGCACAGCAGCGGCTGGGCCCGCATGTGGTCGACCGGGCCGTCGAAGAAGCCCTGGATCTGGTCGGTGTGCAGATCCACCGTGACGATCCGGTCGGCGCCGGCGGTCTTGAGCAGGTCGGCGACCAGGCGGGCCGAAATCGGTTCGCGGCCGCGGTGCTTCTTGTCCTGACGGGCATACGGGTAGAACGGCAGGATGGCGGTGATCCGCTTGGCGCTGCCCCGCTTGAGCGCGTCGATCATGATCAGCTGTTCCATCAGGTGCTGGTTCAGTGGCGCGGGGTGCGACTGCAGCACGAAGGCGTCGCAGCCACGCACCGATTCGTCGAAACGCACGAAGATCTCGCCGTTGGCAAAGTCGCGGGCGGTCTGCGCGGTAACCGGGACATCCAGTTCTTTGGCGACCTGATCAGCCAGCTCCGGATGCGCACGACCAGCGAAGAGCATCAGGTTTTTGCGATTGTCTGTCCAGTCGTGGCTCACGTGCTGCCCCCGCAGTAGGAGATTGTGGATTTCGGTCGAGTTAACTCGGGCCTTATGGTACGTAGCCCGGCGTGTGATTTCGCCTCGGGCTGCCTCAACGCGATCAAGCTCACGATGACAGATCGGGTGGAGTCTCGCCGGGTTCTTCGGCGTTATTTGCCGACTCGGCCGCCGAGGCGGCCTGGCTGCCGGGCCGCTTGCGCTGCACCCAGTTCTCGATGTTGCGTTGCGGGCCGGCCGACACCGCCAGTGCGCCCGGCGGCACATCGTGGCGCACCACGGTCCCGGCGCCGGTGTAGGCGCCGTCGCCGATGGTGACCGGTGCGACGAACATGGTGTCCGAGCCCGTGCGCACGTGCGAGCCGACCGTGGTCCGCCGTTTGGTCTGGCCGTCGTAGTTGACGAACACACTGGAGGCGCCGATGTTGCTGTGGTCGCCGATGTCGGCGTCGCCGACGTAGGTCAGGTGCGGAACCTTGGTCCCGGTGCCGATGGTGGAGTTTTTGGTCTCGACGAACGCGCCCAGCTTGCCGTCGGAACCCAGCACCGTGCCGGGACGCAGGTAGGTGAACGGCCCGACCGCCGCACCGGCGCCGATCGCCGAGGAGGTGGCGTGGCTGCGGATCACCGACGCACCGTCGCCCACCGTGACGTCGGTCAAGGTGGTGTCGGGGCCGATCGTGCAGTGCGCTCCGACGACGGTGCGGCCGAGCAGCTGGGTTCCGGGCGCGACGGTGGTGTCGCGCCCGATGGTCACGTCCACGTCGATCCAGGTGGTGGTGGGGTCGACGATGGTGACGCCGGCCCGCTGATGGGTGGCCACCAGGCGTCGGTTCAGCTCGCCGGCCAGCGCGGACAGTTGCACCCGGTCGTTGACGCCGGCCACCAATGCCGCGTCGTCGACATGGCGCGCGTGCACCACCTGGCCGTCGCCGCGGACGATGCCGATCACGTCGGTGAGGTACAGCTCGTGCTGGGCGTTGTCGGAGCCCAGCCGGCCCAGCGCGGAACGCAACGCGGCGATGTCGAAGGCGTACACCCCGGCATTGACCTCGCGGATCTCCCGCTGCGACTCGGTGGCATCGGCCTGTTCGACGATTGCGGTGACCTCACCGTCCTGGGTGTGCAGGATGCGGCCGTAGCCGGTGGGGTCGGCCAGCGTGGTGGTCAACACGGTGACCGCGGCCGGGGCGGTGCGGTGGGTGTCGATCAGCGCCTGCAGGGTGGCGGTGTCCAGCAGTGGGATGTCGCCGGAGGTGACCACGACGGTGCCGGCGAAGTCGTCCGGCAGGGCTGCCAGGCCGCACAGCACCGCGTGTCCGGTACCGAGCTGTTGGTCCTGCAGGGCGATGTCGATGGGAAAGTCCAGGGCTTGCGCCAGCTCGGCGACCGGCCCGGTGATGCGCTCGTGCTCGTGGCCCAACACCACCACCAGGTGGCGGGGCTCGACGCCGGCGGCCGCCTGCAGGCAGTGCGCCAACATGCTGCGCCCGCCCAGCTCATGCAGCACTTTGGGGGTGTCGGAGACCATCCGGGTGCCGGCTCCGGCCGCCAATACGATGACGGCGTCGTGGGCGTCTTCTTGGCGCGAGGGAGCGTGTTTGTGCGTCGACACGCCGCCTAGCCTGTCATTCTGCGCACGCTCGCGGCAAAGGGGTGGACAAATCTGAGCTCCGTCGCCAGGACTCGAACCTGAACTATCTGAACCAAAATCAGAGGTGCTGCCGATTACACCACGACGGATCGGTGTTCCGCAGTGACTTTAGTCCGACGACGGCGAGGGCTGCCCGCGGCCCGAGTAAGAAGTCGGACAATCCGGTCTAGTCCAACGGACTACCCTGGTCGCGTGGCTGGTCTGGACAAGGACGGCCGGGCGCCTCGAGCCCGGATGACAGGTAGCGAGCGCCGTCACCAACTCATCGATGTCGCCCGCTCGCTGTTCGCCGAACGGGGGTACGAGGGCACCTCCATCGAGGAGATCGCGCAGCGCGCCAACGTGTCCAAGCCGGTGGTCTATGAGCACTTCGGCGGCAAAGAGGGCCTCTACGCCGTGGTGGTCGACCGCGAGATGTCAGCATTGCTGGACGGCATCACCACGTCATTGACCAAGGCGACCAACAACCAGTCCCGGCTGCGGGTGGAGCGCGTCGCGCTGGCATTGCTGACCTATGTCGACGAGCACACCGACGGATTCCGCATCCTGATCCGCGACTCGCCGGCGTCGATCAGCTCCGGCACCTATTCGACCCTGCTCAACGACGCGATCGGCCAGGTGTCGTCGATTCTGGCCGGCGACTTCGCCAAGCGCGGGCTGGACCCGGAGACCGCTCCGCTGTACGCCCAGGCGTTGGTCGGTTCGGTGTCGATGACGGCCCAGTGGTGGCTCGACGTCCGCGAACCCAAGAAGGAAGTGGTGGCCGCGCACCTGGTC
This sequence comes from Mycobacterium sp. SMC-11, assembly GCF_046250095.1. Classification (NCBI taxonomy): domain Bacteria; kingdom Bacillati; phylum Actinomycetota; class Actinomycetes; order Mycobacteriales; family Mycobacteriaceae; genus Mycobacterium; species Mycobacterium sp. SMC-11. The sequence continues at coordinate 1,053,393 of NZ_CP176430.1, forward strand.
AACCTGTGTTGGAACGGACTGACTCACCTGGAGTCCGACCCGACCCTGCATGACGAATAAGGCCTGTACCGCAACGCAAATCGTCGGCCTGCGCCACACCGCCTAGAATTGCCCACATCATGACCGCACCGGGGTACCAGACTGTCCAAAACCCGATTGCGGGGCTCGTAGACCTGGCGTTGACCGCGCCGGCATTCGCCGAACTCATCGACCGCGCGGGCGATCCGCCCGCCGAGCTGGCGCTGGTGGGTCCGGTCGGTGCCCGGCCCTTCACCGCCGCCGCGCTGGCCCGCACCGGCGCGCTGTTGGTGGTCACCGCCACCGGCCACGAAGCCGACGACCTGACCGCGGAGCTGCGCGGCGTGTACGGCGACACGGTGGCCCTGTTCCCGTCCTGGGAGACGCTGCCGCACGAGCGGCTCTCGCCCGGGGTGGACACCGTCGGCGCCCGCCTGCTGCTGCTGCGCCGGCTGGCCCACCCCGACGACGCCCGGCTGGGGCCGCCCCTGCGGGTGGTGGTGACCACGGCCCGGTCGCTGCTGCAGCCGATGACCGGCCAACTGGCTGCGATCGAGCCGGTCATGCTGGCCGTCGGCGACGAGATCCCGTTCGAAGCGGTGATCGCCCGGCTGGTCGAGCTGGCCTACACCCGGGTGGACCTGGTCGGCAAGCGCGGCGAGTTCGCGGTCCGCGGCGGCATCCTCGACCTGTTCCCGCCGACCGCCGAACATCCGGTGCGCATCGAGTTCTGGGGTGACGAGGTCACCGAGATCCGGCCGTTCTCGGTGGCCGACCAGCGCTCCATCCCCGAGGTCGAGGTCGGCACCGTGGTCGCGGTGGCCTGTCGGGAGCTGCTGCTCACCGACGATGTGCGGGCGCGTGCGGCCGAGCTGGCCCGCGATCAGCCGCACACCGAGAACGCCGTGTTGGGCACCGTCGGCGAGATGCTGTCCAAGCTGGCCGAGGGTATCCCGGTCGACGGCATGGAGGCGCTGGGCCCGGTGCTGCGGCCCGGCCCGCAGGCGCTGCTGACCGATCAGCTGCGTCCGGGCACCCCGGTGCTGGTCTGTGATCCGGAGAAGATCCGCGCCCGCGCCGCCGACCTGATCAAGACTGGACGCGAATTCCTGGAGGCGTCGTGGTCGGTCGCGGCGATCGGCGGCGAGGCCCCGATCGACATCGAACAGCTCGGTGGGTCGGGGTTCCGTGAGTTCGCGCAGGTGCGCCAGGCGGCGCTGGACACCGGCCATCCGTGGTGGACGCTGAGCCAGCTGCCCGACCCGGACGCGACCGAACTCGACGTGCGCCCGTCGCCGTCGGCCCGCGGCCGGCAACGCGACATCGACGAGATCTTCGCCATGCTGCGGGCGCACATCGCGACCGGGGGACGTGCGGCAGTGGTTGCCCCCGGCGTCGGCACGGCCCGGCGGATCGTCGAGCAGTTGGCCGAATCCGAGACTGCGGCAACGCTGTTGGAGGCTGGCGCCACCCCGCCTCCCGGGGTGGTCGGGGTTCTCAAGGGACCGCTGCACGAGGGCCTGGTCATCCCCGGCGCCAACCTGGTGGTGGTGACCGAGGCCGACCTGACCGGCAACCGGGTCAGCGGGCCGGAAGGCAAGCGGCTGGCGGCCAAGCGCCGCAACGCCGTCGACCCGCTGGCACTGACCGCCGGCGACCTGGTGGTGCACGACCAGCACGGCATCGGCAAGTTCGTGGAGATGACCGAGCGCACCGTCGGCGGGGCGCGGCGCGAATACCTGGTGTTGGAGTACGCCTCCGGCAAGCGCGGCGCTAACGGTACCGACAAGCTCTATGTGCCGATGGACTCGCTGGATCAACTGTCCCGCTACGTCGGCGGCCAGGCCCCGGCGCTGAGCAGGCTCGGCGGCAGCGACTGGAGCCAGACCAAGACCAAGGCCCGCAAAGCGGTCCGTGAGATCGCCGACGAACTCGTCGCGCTGTACGCCAAACGCCAGGCCGCGCCCGGCCACGCGTTCGCCCCGGACACCCCGTGGCAGGCCGAGATGGAAGACGCGTTCGGGTTCACCGAGACCATGGACCAGCTCACCGCGATCAGCGAGGTCAAGGCCGACATGGAAAAGCCGGTCCCGATGGACCGGGTGATCTGCGGCGACGTCGGCTACGGCAAGACCGAGATCGCGGTGCGCGCGGCATTCAAAGCGGTCCAGGACGGCAAACAGGTCGCGGTGCTGGTGCCCACCACACTGTTGGCCGACCAGCATCTGCAGACCTTCAGCACCCGGATGGCCGGCTTCCCGGTCACCGTCAAGGGACTGTCACGGTTCACCGACGCACAAGAGTCCAAGGCGACGGTCAACGGCCTGGCCGACGGGTCCGTCGACGTGGTGATCGGCACCCACCGGCTGCTGCAGACCGGGGTGCGCTGGAAGGACCTCGGCCTGGTGATCGTCGACGAGGAACAGCGGTTCGGCGTCGAGCACAAGGAACACATCAAGGCGCTGCGCACCCACGTCGACGTGCTCACCATGAGCGCCACCCCGATCCCGCGCACCCTGGAGATGAGCCTGGCCGGCATCCGGGAGATGTCGACGATCCTCACCCCGCCCGAAGACCGCTATCCCGTCCTGACCTACGTCGGCGGCCACGATGACAAGCAGGTCGCTGCCGCGTTGCGCCGCGAGTTGCTGCGTGACGGCCAAGTGTTCTACGTGCACAACCGGGTCAGCTCGATCGACGCGGCCGCCGCCCGGGTGCGCGGCCTGGTGCCCGAGGCCCGGGTGGTCGTCGCGCACGGTCAGATGCCCGAAGAAATGCTGGAAACCACGGTGCAGGGCTTCTGGAACCGGGAATACGACATCCTCGTGTGCACCACCATCATCGAGACCGGCCTGGACATCTCCAACGCCAACACCTTGATCGTGGAACGCGCCGACACCTTCGGGCTCTCGCAGCTGCACCAGCTGCGGGGCCGGGTGGGACGCAGCCGGGAACGCGGCTACGCCTATTTCCTCTACCCGAAGGAGAGCCCGCTGACCGAGACCGCCCACGACCGGCTGGCCACCATCGCCCAGAACAACGAGTTGGGCGCCGGCATGGCGGTGGCGATGAAAGACCTGGAGATTCGCGGCGCCGGCAACGTGCTGGGGGTGGAGCAGTCCGGGCACGTCGCCGGGGTGGGCTTCGACCTGTATGTGCGGCTGGTCGGTGAGGCAGTCGAGGCGTATCGGGCGGCCTTCAACGGCGAGACGATCACCACCGAAGAGGTCAAGGACGTCCGGATCGACCTGCCGGTCGACGCCCACCTGCCGCCGGAGTACATCAACTCCGACCGGTTGCGGCTGGAGGCCTACCGGCGGTTGGCCGCCGCCCCCGGCGACGACGAGATCGCCGCAGTGGTAGAGGAACTCACCGACCGCTACGGGCCGCTTCCCGAGCCGGCCGGCCGGCTGGTGGCGGTGGCCCGGCTGCGGCTGCTGTGCCGCGCCGCCGGGATCACCGAGGTGTCCGCAGCGTCGGCGACGACGCTGCGGCTGGCCCCGATGACGCTGCCGGACTCCGCCCAGTTGCGGCTCAAGCGGATGCACCCATCGGCCAGTTACCGCGCCACCACCGCCACTGTGCAGGTGCCGATCCCGCGTGCCGGGGGTGCCGGCGCGCCCGTCGGTGCGCCCCGTATCCGCGACGTCGAACTCGTCCAGATGGTGGCCGATCTGATCTCGGCACTGGACGGCAAGCCGCAGGGCCTTATCGACGTCACCGGCGCGGTGCCCGCAGTACGGTAACCACGATGACCGTCGTCCTGGTCGACCCCCGCCGGCCCTCGCTTGTCCCGGTCGAAGCCCTCGCGCTGCTCGCAGGTGAGGTCGTCTACACCGAGGAACTGCCGATCGTGGTGCCGTGGTCGTTGCCGGCCGCACGATCGGTGCTCGTCGGTGCCTCCGACGTGCAAGCCCCGGTGCTGCTGTCTTCGGACCGCAACCATCCTCACGTCGTCGCTCGCCTGGAGGCCGGGGAGGCGCTGATCGCGGCGCCCGACGCGCCGCCGGGGGAGCGGTTGATCGACGCGGTCGCGATCATGGACCGGCTGCGCACCACGGGCCCGTGGGAGAGCGAGCAGACCCACGACTCGCTGCGCCGGTTTCTGCTTGAGGAGACCTACGAACTGTTCGACGCGGTCCGCAGCGGCGATGCCGACGAACTGTGCGCGGAGCTCGGCGACGTGCTCCTGCAGGTGCTGTTCCACGCCCGGATCGCCGAGGATGCGCTGGAGAACGCGTTCGGCATCGACGACGTCGCGGATTCGCTGCTGCGCAAGCTGAGCAATCGGGCGCCCGCGGTGCTCGCCGGCGAAGAGATCTCGCTGGCCGAGCAGGTGGCGCAGTGGGAAGAGCGCAAGGCTCTAGAGAAAGCAGCGATCAAGCTCAGGGAGTCGATTCTCGACGATGTGCCGACCGCGCAGCCGGCCTTGGCGTTGGCTCAAAAGGTGCTGCAGCGGCTCGCCCGCGCCGGCGTGCCGGCAGATCTGATCCCCGAGACGGTCACCACCGTCACGGTGGCCGCCGACATCGATGCCGAAAACGACTTGCGGGCAGCGGTTTTGGAACTCATGGACACCGTCCGGGCGGTGGAGAAGGCGGTCATCGGCGAGCCCACCGAAGAGCAGTGGCGCGCCCACTGGCCGCAGCCCTAGCGTTCGCGGCCCCGCACCCTCGCGCCGAAACCGACGTTTTGCAGGGGCCTACTCGTACTTTCGCTGCAAAACGTCGGGCTCGCGGAGTCGATCAGTTCGGGTTCTCGCCCCAACTGCCCGGCAGCATCGGGACTCGCGGCTCGGTGTCGAGCCCGTCACCGGTGAGCACAGCGATCCCGGAAGCCTGACGGCTGGTCTCGGCCGCGGTGCCGGCGAAGCCCAGCGGGCCGGCACCGGAATCCGAGGCGCTTGCCGCGCCCGGGGGGCCATCCCACTGCGGCGCCACACCGATGTTCATATCCATGTATTCGTCGCCGAACCCGCGCTGCTTGGCGCGCTGCCGCTGCCGGCGCTTGGCGGCCAGGGCCTGCGCCGTGGCTTCTCCGGGGGCGCCCTGGCTCTCGGACGCCTCTTCGTCGGCACTGCGGGAACGCCGGGCGCCGCTGGAGCTTCGCGCCGACGAGGAGACGCTGCTCACCAGGTAAAGGCAGGAGGTCGGCCCGAATCCGACGCCCGGTCCGCCACCCGCCGCGCCGCCGGCCGGCATGCCGGCGCCCGCGGTGGCCGGTGCGGTGGGGCCGGCCGAGGAGATCGGGTCCGCGCAGGCGCACGCCTCGGCTCCTGCGGGCACCGGGGCGCCCGCGGCGACCGGGGCGCCGACGCTGCCGCCCACCGGCATCGGCGGGGTCGGCTCGACGGTCTGCTCGAGCCCGACCGCACCGAGCGCGCCCAGCGCGCCCAGCGCGCCGAGCCCGGCGGCCGCGGCGAGTGCGGGCGCCGCGGCCATCACGATCGGGATCGCCATCATTACTGCAATCTGGCCCATCGGCCACAACAGCATCAGCGTGTGAAAGGTGAACCAGCCCAGGGCCCCGGCCAGAATCGGGGACATCCCCGGGATCCCCAGCAGCATCTGGGTGACCGAGCTGGCAAACGGAAACGCCTCGATCGGATATCCGTCGACGCCCAACTGTGCCCACAACCACTTGGCGATCGGGTCCGCAAAGCCCATGTTGAACTGCGTGATCAGGTCCTTGAGCTGCTGTTCCCAACTGGGGGCGGCAGCGGCCTCGGCAGCCCCCGGGGCGACGACCGGTGGCGCGGGCGTCGGAGGAGGAACCGAGGCCAGCGCCGCTCCCGCGACGCCCTGGTAGACGGTCATCATCTCCGCGGCCTGCACCCACATGCGGGCGTAATCGGCTTCGTTCAGCGCGATCGGGACGGTGTTGATGCCGAAGAAGTTCGTAGCCACCAGCGTGGCGTGCACCGCGTGATTAGTGGCCAGTTCTGCCAGGGTGGGCATGCCGGCCAGTGCGGCGGTGTAGGCCGCGGCCGCGGTCTGGTGCAGGCCGGCCGCGGCGGTGCTCTTGGCGGCGCTCTCGGCCAGCCAGCTCAGATAGGGGGCGTGCGCGGCCGCGTACTGCTGGGCGCTGGGGCCCTGCCAGGCGCTCTGCACTCCGGCCAGTACCGCGTCGAGTTCGGCGGCCACTTCGGCGTATTCCGCGCTCATCGCCGAGTACGCCGACGCCGACTCCAGCAGCGGACCGGGTCCGGGACCGGCGCTGAGCAGCGCCGAGTGCACCTCCGGCGGCGACGCCAGCCAGACCGGTGCGGTCATCGAATACACCTCCTTCCCCGATTCCCGGCAAGCTCGATCTCAAGTGGTCAATCAGTAGTCGCGTTGTGTGCCGATTTGGTTCCCTGCCGAGGAACCTTTGTATCCGGGCGCCGAATAGGCGACTATGTCGGCATGCGGTGCGAGGTGGTGCGCGAAACCCTGTCGTCGCTGCTCGACGGCGAGCAGCAGGAGCTGCCGGCGCAGCAGGTCGATGCGCATTTGGCGTCATGCCGCGGCTGCCGGCGCTGGCTGGTCGGCGCTGCCGCCCAGGCCCGCCGGCTCACCGACATCAACAGCGACACCGACACCGACGCCCCTGACCTGGCCGCCCAGATCCTGGCGGCTGCCGGCGTGACATCGATCACCGCCGAGAACGCCGACGACAGCTTCTGGTCGCGGTGGGGATTTCGACGTCCGGCGCTGGTTGCCGTCGGCGTGCTCCAGGTGGCGATGGCGGCCATCCAGATTGCCGGTGTGGACTTCGGCATGGTGTCGGCGCACGGCCACGGGCACGGCGCGGCCACCGGAGCGCATTTGCTGCACGAGTCCACCGCATGGTTGTTGGCGCTTGGTGGCGCGATGATCGCCGCTGGTATCTGGCCGTCGGTGGCGGCCGGTGTTGCCGCGATCGCAGGGGTATATGCCCTGGCTTTGAGCGGTTATGTGGCTGTTGATGCCTACCACGGTCAGGTGACGGCAGCTCGGATCGCCAGCCACCTGCCGGTGCTGATCGGCTTGGCATTCGCTTTGCTGGTGGCGCGCCAACGCATCGGTGGCGCCGGTCCGCGTCCGGCGCGCTGGGACGTCGAGGGCGCCGCTGACGGGGCGGCCCCGGCGGCGGCCGCCGGTCGCGGTCGCCGGCGTCATCTGCGGTCGGTCAACCACGCCGACAGCTCTACGACCATGCGTCGTAATAGCGCCGCGGTCCCCGGTCTAAGGTTGATGTTCATGGCGGGAGCTGACCGGGTCCAAGACAACCCTGACGATGCTGTCACCGCCCTCGCCGTTGCCGCCGCAGCCGGCGATGCCCGTGCCCTGGAGTCCTTCATCAAGGCCACTCAGCACGATGTCTGGCGATTCGTGGCCTACCTTTTCGACGGTGTCAGTGCTGACGACCTGACCCAGGAGACCTACCTGCGGGCGATCGGCGCGATCCCGCGCTTCGCCGGCCGCTCCAGTGCCCGGACCTGGCTGCTGGCTATCGCGCGGCGGGTCGTGGCCGACCACATTCGCTACCTCAAGGCGCGTCCGCGCACCGCGCCGGGCGCCGATCCCGAGCTGCTGCTGGACCGCGACCGGCCTTCCCGCGGTTTCGAGGACGTGGTCGAGGTGACCGAGTTGATCGCCGGCCTGTCGGCCGATCAGCGCGAGGCACTGTTGCTGACCCAGCTGTTCGGCCTGTCCTACTCCGACGCCGCCGCCGTCTGTGGCTGCCCGGTGGGCACCATTCGATCCCGGGTCGCGCGCGCACGTGATGCGCTGCTGGCCGATCCGGAACGCGGCGAGCTGACCGGTTAGCCAACTGAATTCGCGCTGGCAGAGCCAGTTTTTGCGGCACACGGGGGCGAAACGGTCGGTCGGTGGCGTCTCGCCCGTCGACTAGTCATGGAACGATGGACGCAAAACCATAGCTTCGAGGTTGGGGAGAGCGGTGTCGGCGCTACGTTGGCTGCGGACGGCCGCCGTCGTCGGCGCGACGGCCGTACTGCTGGCATCCAGTTGCAGCTGGCAGCTCGGTAATCCCATCCCGCAGGGCGTGCCACCGCCCCCCGGCGATCCGGTCCCGCCGGTCAGTACTGACGTCGCCTCGGGCCGGCCCGCCGACCAGCTTTACCAATGGGCCGCAGAGCGTGCCCCGATGCTCGGCATCCCGATCACCGCGCTGGAGGCCTACGCCTACGCCGCGCGGGTCGCGGAGGTGGAGAACCCCAACTGTCATCTGGGCTGGACCACGCTGGCGGGCATCGGCCAGATCGAGAGTCATCACGGCCACTACAACAACGCCACGGTGGCGCGTAACGGAGACGTGCGGCCCAAGATCCGCGGGGTCCGGCTCGACGGCTCCGGAGGCAATCTGCACATCGTCGAAGAGGTGCAACCGGACCTGGCCGACGACGACGGCGTGGTCCGCGCGATGGGCCCCATGCAGTTCATTCCGGAGACCTGGCGGCTCTACGGCGTCGACGCCAACAACGACGGCGTCGTCAGCCCCGACAACATCGACGACGCCGCCCTGTCGGCAGCCGGCTATCTGTGCTGGCGCGGCAAAGACCTGGCCACCCCCAAGGGCTGGATGACGGCGTTGATGGCCTACAACGAGTCGGAGATCTACGCCCGCGCAGTCCGGGATTGGGCCGCCGCGTACGCGGCCGGGCGCCCGCTGTAGAGGTGTCCGGTACGGAGTACGGCGAGGTACAGCTAGGCTCCCAACAGGCCTCCGATAGACCACGACGGCCAGCCCCACCCACGCTCAAGGAGAAGTCAGTGCCCATCATCCAGCAGGTCGGCGCCCGCGAGATCCTCGATTCCCGCGGCAACCCCACGGTCGAGGTCGAGGTCGCGCTGGAAGACGGCACGTTCGCCCGGGCCGCGGTGCCCTCTGGTGCATCCACCGGCGAGCACGAGGCCGTTGAACTCCGCGACGGCGGCGCCCGCTACGGCGGCAAGGGCGTGCAGAAGGCGGTCACCGCCGTACTGGACCAGATCGCGCCGGCAGTCATCGGAATCAGCGCTGACGACCAACGGCTGGTGGACCAGGCGCTGGTGGACCTCGACGGCACCCCGGACAAGTCTCGGCTGGGCGCCAACGCCATGCTCGGCGTCTCGCTGGCAGTGGCCAAGGCGGCCGCGGACTCCGCGGCGCTGCCGCTCTACCGCTACCTGGGCGGCCCCAACGCCCACATCCTGCCGGTGCCGATGATGAACATCCTCAACGGTGGCGCCCACGCCGACACCGGTGTCGACGTTCAGGAGTTCATGGTCGCCCCGATCGGCGCCCCCAACTTCGCCGAGGCGCTGCGCTGGGGCACCGAGGTCTACCACTCGTTGAAGGCAGTGCTGAAGAAGCAGGGGCTGTCCACCGGGCTCGGTGACGAGGGCGGCTTCGCCCCCGACGTCGCCGGCACCACCGCGGCGCTCGACCTGATCAGCACCGCGATCGAGGCCACCGGGCTCAAGCTGGGCACCGACGTCGCGCTGGCCCTCGACGTCGCGGCCACCGAGTTCTACACCGAGGGCAGCGGTTACGCGTTCGAGAAGCAGAACCGCACCGCGGCCCAGTTGGCCGAGTTCTACGCCAAGCTGCTCGACAGCTACCCGCTGGTGTCGATCGAAGACCCGCTGTCCGAGGACGACTGGGACGGCTGGGTCTCGTTGACCTCCGCGATCGGGGACCGGGTACAGCTCGTCGGCGACGACCTGTTCGTCACCAACCCCGAGCGGCTCGAGGAAGGCATCGAGCGGGGCGCGGCGAACGCACTGCTGGTCAAGGTCAACCAGATCGGCACGCTGACCGAGACTCTGGACGCGGTCACCCTGGCCCACCACAGCGGCTACCGCACCATGATGAGCCACCGCAGCGGCGAGACCGAGGACACCACCATCGCCGACCTGGCGGTGGCGGTCAGCAGCGGCCAGATCAAGACCGGTGCCCCGGCCCGCAGCGAGCGGGTGGCCAAGTACAACCAGCTGCTGCGAATCGAGGAGGAACTCGGCGACGCCGCCCGTTACGCCGGCGAGCTGGCCTTCCCCCGCTACGCGCCGGAGAGCAAGTAGCCGCTAGGGGCCGCTGCCATGTCCGATCCGAAACGGCCTGACGCTAAGCGGCGTGCCGCGACGTCGCGGCCGGGACGGGGCGGGGAGAACGGACGTGCGCACCCGCGCCGGACTCCGCCGGTGCGCCGGGGGGCTGGCGCGGCGCGGACCCCACCGCCGTCACCGGCCGGTGCGGTCAAACGAGCCATTGCAGCGGCGGCCGAGCAGAGCTCGGAGCTGCGGGTCGGCTTCACCGCCCGGCGGGCGGTGATCTTGGCCGCAGTGATGTGCGTCCTCACGCTGACCGTCGCCGGGCCGGTCCGTACGTTCTTCGCCCAACACGCGGAGATGAAACAGCAGTCCCAATTGGAGACCACACTGCACCGCCAGATCACCGACCTGCAGCAACAGAAAGCCAACTTGGACGACCCCGCGCACATCCGGGCGCAGGCCCGTCAGCGGCTCGGCTTCGTCATGCCCGGGGAGATCCCGTATCAGGTCCAGCTGCCTGCCCCGGCCGAGGTGCCGGGCGAGCCGGGGGTCGAACCCCTGGCCGCACCCAGCGGGGATCCCTGGTACACGGCGCTGTGGCACACCATCGCCGACGTGCCGCACCCTCCGCCTCCGCCGCCGGCACCGCCGTGGGTGCCGGCTCCGCCCGCACCGGTGGTGCCCGTTGGTTGATCCCGCCGACTTGGACGCGGTGGGCCGGCAGCTGGGCCGAGAGCCGCGCGGCGTCCTGGAGATCTCCTATCGGTGCCCCAATGGCGAACCCGCCGTGGTCAAGACGGCCCCGAAGCTGCCGGACGGCACACCGTTTCCCACCCTGTACTACCTGACGCACCCGGCGTTGACCGCCGCGGCCAGCCGATTGGAATCGTCGGGCCTGATGGCCGACATGACCGAGCGGTTAAAGCAGGATCCAGCGCTCGCCGCCGGCTACCGGGCCGCTCACGAGTCCTATCTCGCCGAGCGGGATGCCATCGAAACGTTGGGAACCACGTTCACCGGCGGGGGCATGCCAGATCGGGTGAAATGCCTGCACGTGCTGATGGCGCATTCCCTGGCAAAGGGGCGTGGCGTCAACCCGTTCGGTGACGAGGCGCTGGCCATCCTGGCCGCCGAGCCGGCGATGGCAGGAATTCTCCGACCGCAGGACTGGTTGTGAAACGGCTGGCGGGAATCGACTGCGGCACCAACTCGATTCGCCTGCTGATCGCCGAGCCGGTCGATGGCCGGCTGCGCGACATCCACCGGGAGATGCGCATTGTCCGATTGGGCGAGGGCGTCGACGCCACCGGGCAGTTTGCCCCCGAGGCGATCGAGCGCACCCGCGCGGCACTGGACGACTACGCCGAGTTGCTGGTGGCCCACGGTGTTTCACGCGTGCGGATGGTGGCGACCTCAGCCACCCGGGACGCGGCCAACCGTGACGTGTTCTTCGACATGACGGCACAGGTGCTGGGACGCGCCGCTGCAGGGGCGGTCGCCGAGGTGATCACCGGCCAGGAGGAAGCCGAACTGTCCTTCCGCGGCGCGGTGGCTGAATTGGACAGTGCCGACGGGCCGTTCGTGGTCGTCGACCTCGGCGGTGGTTCCACCGAGGTGGTGCTGGGGGATCCGGACAACGGGGTGTCGGCAAGTTACTCGGCCAACATCGGCTGTGTCCGGCTGACCGAACGCTGCCTGCGCTCCGACCCGCCAACCGCCGACGAAGTCGCCGCTGCGCGCGCTGTGGCCCGTGAACTACTCGGCGAGGCGGTGCAGGCGGTGCCGGTGCAGCACGCTCGAACGTGGGTGGGGGTGGCGGGCACCATGACCACGCTGTCGGCCCTGGCGCACGGCCTGACCGAATACGACTCGGCTGCAATACATCTGTCGCGGGTCAGCTTCGCTGATCTGACGGCGGTCTGCGATCAGTTGATCGGCATGAGCCGCGCCGACCGAGCCGGCCTGGGCCCGATGCACCCCGGCCGAGTGGATGTGATCGGCGGCGGGGCGATCGTGGTTCAGGAGCTGGCCCGCGTCCTGGGGCAGCGCGCCGGAATCGCGGAGTTAGTGGTCAGCGAACACGACATTCTGGACGGCATTGTGCTGTCGATCGAGTAGCGATCTGCCGGCGAGCCGTAAAGGCGTAAAGGTCGCCTCGTCCAGCGTAAAGAAAACGTCAACGGTCTCCATCGTGCCTGGTGGCCGGGTCTAACTTCAGGTCAGACCCGATCGGGTTCTCGAGAACGGAGAACACGTGGCTGTACTGGCCTACCTACTGTTGACGGTGGTGATCTTCACCCTGCTGGGCGGGGCGTTGAAGTTGGTCGAGCGACTGTGAACACGGCCAATGCCGTCGGTCTGACGCTGGCCCTGGCGGTGGTAGCGCTGCTGGTGGCCGCACTGCTGTTCCCGGAACGGTTCTAGTTGAGTACCACAACGGCGGGCGTGCTGTTCCTGGCGTCACTGGTCGTGGCGCTGGTGGCGGTGCACGTACCCCTGGGCGACTACATGTATCGGGTCTACACCCGCGAAACGCACTCCCGCAGTGAGCGATTCGTCTATCGGTCGATCGGGGTCAACCCGGAGTCCGAGCAGACCTGGGCCGGCTACGCGCGCAGTGTTCTGGCGTTCTCGGCCGTGTGCGTGGTGTTTCTGTTCGTTTTGCAGCTCATCCAGGGAAAGCTTCCCCTGCATCTGCATGAGCCGGCGACATCGATGACGCCCGGGTTGGCGTGGAACACCGCGGTCAGCTTTGTCACCAACACCAACTGGCAGGCCTATGCCGGCGAGTCGACGCAAGGGCATCTGGTGCAGATGGCCGGCCTGGCGGTGCAGAACTTCGTCTCCGCCGCGGTCGGCATGGCCGTCGCCGTCGCGTTTGTTCGCGGGTTCGTCGGTCGGCGCACCGCAGTGCTGGGCTCGTTCTGGGTGGATCTGGTTCGCGGCACGCTACGGATTCTGTTGCCGATCGCGCTCGTCGGCGCGACGGTGTTGATCGCCGGCGGGGTCGTCCAGAACTTTCACCTCAACGATCAGACGATCACGACCCTGACCGGTGCACCTCAGACCATTCCCGGCGGTCCGGTGGCCAGCCAGGAGGTGATCAAGCTGCTCGGCACCAACGGGGGCGGCTTCTACAACGCCAACTCCGCGCATCCGTTCGAGAACCCGACCGCGTGGACCAACTGGATCGAGATCTTCCTGCTGGTGGTCATCGCGTTCTCGCTGCCCCGCACTTTCGGCCGAATGGTGGGCAACACCAAGCAAGGCCACGCCATCGCCGCCGTCATGGCCGTGATCGCCCTCCTTAGCGTCAGCCTGCTCAGCTGGTCGCAGCTGGCGCATCACGGCACCGTCCCGACCGCCGTGGGGGCGGCGACGGAAGGGATCGAGCAGCGGCTCGGGGTGGCCGACTCGGCGGTCTTCGCCGCGGCGACCACGCTGACCTCCACCGGCGCAGTGGATTCCACCCACGACTCCTATACCAGCCTGGGCGGCCTGCTGACGATGGTCAACATGCAGCTTGGGGAGGTCGCCCCCGGAGGTGTCGGCTCTGGCCTGTACGGCATCTTGATCCTCGCGGTGATCACCGTGTTCGTCGCGGGTTTGATGGTCGGGCGGACCCCGGAATACCTGGGCAAGAAGATCAGTCCACGCGAGATCAAGCTGGCGGCAAGCTATTTCCTGGTGACACCGGTGGTTGTGCTGTGTGGAACGGCGATCTCGATTGCGTTGCCTGGCCCGCGCTCGGCAATGGCCAACACCGGACCGCACGGGCTTTCCGAGGTGCTCTACGCATTCACCTCCGCGGCAAACAACAATGGCTCCGCGTTCGCCGGCTTGGCAGCCGACGGGACATGGTACGAGACCGCGCTGGGGGTAGCGATGCTCATCGGCAGGTTCCTGCCGATGGTCCTGGTGCTTGCACTGGCCGGGGCGCTCGCGGCGCAGGGTCAGACGCCGGAATCCATTGGCACGCTGCCCACCCACAAACCCCAATTCGTCGGCATGGTCGTCGGGGTGACGCTTATTCTGGTCGCCCTCACCTTCCTGCCGGCACTGGCCTTGGGGCCACTCGCTGAAGGGCTGCACTGAAATGCGCTCGGCCACAACTGTATCGCCGCCGTCGGCGCTAGCCGCTCAGGGGCGGGTGTCGGGCGGGCTGCTCGACTCCACCATGCTGCTGGCATCACTGCCCGCGGCATTGCGCAAGCTCGATCCCCGCACCCTGTGGCGTAACCCGGTGATGCTGATCGTCGAGGTCGGCGCGGTGTGGTCCACGATGCTGGCTATCGGCGAGCCGACCTGGTTCGGCTGGCTGATCGTGTGCTGGTTGTGGCTGACCGTGGTCATTGCGAATCTGGCCGAGGCGGTCGCCGAAGGCCGCGGGAAAGCGCAGGCCGACGCGCTGCGAAAGTCCAAGTCCGACACCATCGCACGTCGGCTGCGTGGCTGGACGCCCAATACGCCCGGCGCCGAAGAGGCGGTCGCCGCGCCGCTGCTGCAACGGGGCGACATCGTCGTCGTCGAAGCGGGCCAGATCATCCCGGGAGACGGCGACGTGGTGGAGGGCATCGCGTCGGTGGACGAATCGGCGATCACCGGTGAATCGGCCCCGGTGATCCGCGAATCCGGCGGCGACCGTTCCGCGGTCACCGGCGGGACACTGGTGTTGTCGGACCGGATCGTAGTCCGAATCACCCAGAAGCCAGGGCAGAGCTTTGTCGACCGGATGATCGCGCTGGTTGAGGGCGCCAACCGGCAGAAGACCCCGAACGAGATCGCGCTGAACATTCTGCTGGCCGCCCTGACCCTGATTTTCGTGGTGGCGGTCGCAACGCTGCAACCATTGGCGATCTACTCCAAGGCCAACAACCCGGGCGTCGCGGATACGGCGGCGCTCGACGGCAACGGTGTCACCGGCATCGTCTTGGTGGCGCTGCTGGTCTGCCTGATCCCTACCACGATCGGTGCGCTGTTGTCGGCCATCGGAATTGCAGGCATGGACCGGCTGGTGCAGCGCAATGTGCTCGCCATGTCCGGCCGGGCTGTCGAGGCCGCCGGCGACGTCAACACATTGCTGCTGGACAAGACCGGCACGATCACGCTGGGTAATCGGCAGGCATCCGATTTTCTGCCAGTATGCGGGGTATCCGCCGCCGAACTCGCCGACGCCGCACAACTATCCAGCCTTGCCGATGAAACTCCCGAAGGCCGTTCCATCGTGGTCTACGCCAAGGAGGCCTACGGGCTGCGAACCCGGACACCGGGCGAGCTCACCACGGCGTCCTGGGTCGAGTTCACCGCGGTGACCCGGATGTCCGGTGTCGATATCGGCGGTCGCCAATTGCGGAAGGGCGCCGCCAATTCCGTTAGCGACTGGGTGCGTGGCCACGGCGGGGACATCCCCTCGGAGCTCGGCCGGATCGTGGATGGCATCAGCGCTGCCGGCGGAACGCCGCTGGTGGTCGGCGAGGTGCTCGTCGGCGGTCCCGCCGTGGTGCTCGGTGTCATTCATCTGCGGGACGTGGTGAAGCAGGGTATGCGGGAGCGGTTCGACGCGATGCGCCGGATGGGTATCCGGACCGTGATGATCACCGGGGACAACCCGTTGACTGCCAAGGCGATTGCCGACGAGGCCGGCGTTGACGACTTCCTCGCCGAAGCCACACCCGAAGACAAGCTGATGCTGATCAAACGCGAGCAGCAGGGTGGCCGACTGGTCGCGATGACCGGCGACGGAACCAACGACGCACCGGCGCTGGCGCAGGCCGACGTCGGGGTGGCGATGAACACCGGCACCAGCGCCGCCAAGGAGGCGGGCAACATGGTGGACCTGGACTCTGACCCCACCAAGCTGATCGAGATCGTGGAGATCGGCAAACAGCTGCTGATCACCCGAGGCGCCCTGACCACGTTCTCGATCGCCAACGACATCGCCAAGTATTTCGCCATCATCCCAGCGCTTTTCGTAACGATCTTCCCGGGCCTGGGGCTGCTCAACGTGATGAGGTTGTACAGCCCGCAGTCGGCGATCCTCTCGGCGGTGGTCTTCAATGCGCTGGTGATCGCGGCGCTGATTCCGCTCGCGTTGCGTGGGGTCCGCTACGTTCCGGGCAGCGCGTCCAAGCTGCTCAGCCGAAACCTCGCTGTCTACGGCCTGGGCGGGATCGTGGCCCCGTTCGTCGGGATCAAACTCATCGACCTGCTGGTTCAACTCCTGCCTGGGATGAGGTGACATGAGATTCGCGGGCTTGATTCGAGGCCACTGGGCCGCGTTGCGTGCGCTGCTCGTCTTGACGGCCGTCCTCGGTATCGGCTACCCGGTGTTCGTCTGGCTGGTGGCGCAGATCCCGGGCCTGCACAGTCGTGCGGAGGGCTCGTTGATCACCGACCCCGCTGGTCGACCGGTAGCGAGCGCACTGATCGGGCAATCGTTCACCGACCCTGCGGGCCTGTCGCTGCCGCAGTACTTTCAGGGCAGGCCGTCGGGAGCGGGAATCGGCTACGACGCGTTGGCTAGCGGAGCGAGCAATCTGGGCCCGGAGAGCATCGTCGACCTGCCCGATCGGCCGAGCCTGCTGACCCAGATCTGCGCCCGCAGTGTGGCCGTTGCGAAGACCGAAGGCCTTGATGCGGGGGCCGCGTCGCGGCCGTTCTGCACTGCCAGTGGGCGGGGCGCTGTGCTGGCGGTGTTCGGCCCACGTGGCCCAAACGGCACCGTCGCCCGCCCGACCAGTGTGGTCAGCGTCAACGAGCCGTGTGCCCCCGGCCGCGAGCCATTTGTATTCAGTTATCGCGGCGTTCGGGTGGCATGCGCCCGGCCCGGCGAGGACTACTCGGCCGGCCAGATCGTCCCGATCCGGGGCGCTGCGGCCGAGCACCCGCGGGTTCCCGCCGACGCGGTCACCGCCAGCGGCAGCGGCCTGGACCCCGATATCTCACCGTCCTACGCCGAGCTTCAAGTCGACCGGGTCGCAAAGGCCCGGGGGATTCCCGCCGAGCAGGTCCGCGCCGTGGTCCGCGCCCACCAGCGCGGGCGGCTGCTCGGATTCCTCGGTGAGGCGCGCGTCAATGTGGTCGCAGTGAACTTGGAACTGGACCACGAGCATCCTGTTCCGGGTTGCTGTTCCGATGGATGATCTACCCGTGACTGCTTATGGTTCGCGTGGCAGACGTGGGGAGTTGCGCATCTATCTGGGTGCGGCGCCCGGCGTCGGCAAGACGTTCGCGATGCTCGGTGAGGCTCACCGGCGGCTGGAGCGTGGCGCCGACCTGGTGGCCGCGGTGGTGGAGACGCACGGTCGCATAAAGACGGCGGAACTGTTGCAGGGAATCGAGGTCGTCCCGCCACGTTGGATTGCCTACCGAGGGAGGAGTTTTCCCGAACTCGACGTTCCCGCGGTGCTGGCGCGACGGCCGCAGGTTGTGCTCGTCGACGAGTTGGCTCACACCAATACGCCGGGCAGCGTGAACCCCAAACGGTGGCAGGACGTCGAGGAACTGCTCGCCGCGGGAATCACGGTGATCTCTACGGTCAACGTGCAGCACTTGGAGAGCCTCAACGACGTCGTCGCGCAGATCACCGGAGTTGAGCAGCAGGAGACGGTGCCGGATTCGTTCGTCCGTCAGGCCTCGCAGATCGAGCTCGTCGACATCCATCCGGAGGCGCTTCGCCGAAGGCTCGCCCACGGCAACGTCTACGCGCCGGAGAAGGTCGACGCGGCGTTGTCCAACTATTTCCGCGGCGGAAACCTCACCGCGCTAAGGGAATTGGCACTGCTATGGGTGGCTGACCAAGTGGACGCCGCGCTGGCGAAGTACCGTGCAGACAAGAAGATCACCGCCACCTGGGAAGCCCGCGAGCGGGTGGTGGTGGCCGTGACCGGTGGCCCGGAATCGGAGACGCTGGTACGGCGTGCCTCGCGGATCGCATCGAAGTCCAGCGCCGAGTTGCTGGCACTTCACGTGCTGGCCGGCGACGGACACTCGGCCGTTCCTAGTGCACGGATGGGAAAGATCCGTGAGCTGGCGGCCAGTCTGGGTGCCTCCCTACACGTCGTGGTCGGCGACGACGTGCCGACCGCACTGTTGGACTTCGCCCGAGAAGTCAACGCCACCCAATTGGTGATCGGGACGTCGCGGCGATCCCGTTGGGCGCACTTGTTCGACGAGGGCATCGGCGCCATGGTGGTGCGACGGTCGGGCAAGATCGACGTCCACATCGTGACGCATGAAGAGTCCAAGCAAGGCTTCCGAGTCACAGCGATATCGCCGCGGCAACGCCGATTGCTGCCGTGGCTGGCTGCGCTGCTCGTGCCGTCGGCGGTCTGCGCGATCACCGCGACATGGCTGGATCCGGTCCTGCGCCTGGGAGGCGAAAGTGCGCTGTTCTTCGTCAGCGTGCTGGCGGTGGCCTTACTTGGCGGTGTCGCCCCAGCGATTCTTTCGGCCTTGATCTCCGGGCTGCTGCTCAACTACTACCTGATCGATCCCCGGCACAGCTTCACCATCGCCGAAACCGATTCCGCGGTCACGGAGATCGTGCTGCTGTTGGTTGCGGTCGCGGTGTCGGTGCTCGTGGACCGTGCCGCCGAACGCGCCAGGGAGGCCGGGCGTGCATCCCAGGAGGCCGAGCTACTGGCTTTGTTCGCCGGGTCGGTGTTGCGGGGCGCCGACCTCGAGACGCTGCTGGAACGTGTCCGGGAGACATATTCCCTACGGGCGGTGAGCATCCTGCGGAGGCCTACCATCGACGGCCAGCAGGCTGGTCAGGCGGTGATCGCGGCCGCGGGCAATGACCCGTGTACCACTGTCGACGCTGCGGACACCGCCATCGACGTCGGCGACGACGAGTTCTGGATGCTGGTTGCCGGCAGGCAGTTGGCGGCGCGTGATCGACGGGTGCTGTCCGCGGTGGCCAAGCAGGCGGCCGGGTTGATCCGGCAACGTGAGTTGGCCGACGAGGCGAGCCGATCCGAGGCTGTCATGCGAGCCGACGAGCTGCGCCGCTCACTGCTGTCGGCGGTCAGCCACGATCTGCGTACGCCGCTGGCGGCGGCGAAGGCCGCGGCGTCGAGCCTGCGCGCCGACGACGTCGGATTCTCGCCGCAGGACACCAGCGAACTGCTGGCCACCGTGGAAGAGTCGATCGACCAACTCACCGCTCTGGTCGGAAACCTCCTCGACTCGTCCCGGTTGGCCGCCGGAGTGGTGCATCCCGAGCTGGGCCGCGTGTACCTGGAAGAAGTCGTGCAACGCGCCCTGGTCAGCATCGGGCGGGGCAACACCGGCTTCTTCCGCTCAGGCATTGACCGAGTCAAAGTCGACGTTGGTGACGAGGTGGCGTTGGCCGACGCCGGATTGTTGGAACGGGTGCTGGCCAATCTTCTGGACAACGCGTTGCGCTATGCACCCGATGGACCGATCCGGGTCAGTGCGTGTCGGGTCGGTGATCGAGTGCTGATCAATGTCGCCGATCAGGGGCCCGGCCTACCACCGGGCGGGGAGCGCCTCTTCGAGCCGTTTCAGCGGATCGGCGACCAGAACAACACCACCGGGATCGGCCTGGGCTTATCGGTGGCGCGGGGGTTCGTCGAGGCGATGGACGGAACGGTATCTGCCACCGAGACGCCGGGTGGCGGCCTCACCATGGTGGTGGATCTGGCCGCACCCCCGGCGACGTGACTACGGGTTACGCGTGCTTCCAGACAACCTTGTCCACTCCAGCGGCGTCACGGTAGACGACGCTGTCGGGCGCGGTGCCGTTCTTGACATCGAAGTAGAGCCGCCCACTGGCCTGGCTGCCTGCGGCGATCGGCGCGTTGGGCAGGCCGTCGACCTCATTGCCCTTCATCACCGCGAACGTCGAGCTGTTGACGGCACGTGCGTTGAAGTCAGCGATGTTCGGAGTGGGCGAACCGCTTACCGCCCGGGCGGTCACATCCGAGTACCAAATGCCGTCGTTGTGTCCGCTGGGTTGCAGGTCGCTGACGGTGTAGTCGATCGCCCCACCTGGGCTCTGAATCTCTTGCGTTTGGCCGAATCCGACGACCGTTGGGTCCGCAGAAGCCGGTGCCACCGCAAGCATTCCGGCCGTCGTGAGGCCGGCCGCTGCTACTGCCGTCTTCTTGGCGATCTGGGAGAACATCACGGTAAAACTCCTTCCGCTAGGTTCTCCCAGGCATATCCGCGCCGGCGGATTTCAAAACCTCAAAAATTCACACTTCGAATCGATAGCCCATCCCCGCCTCGGTGAGCAGGTGTTTGGGGTTCGACGGATCGTTCTCGAGTTTGCGGCGCAACTGCGCCAGATAGACCCGAAGATATTGAGTTTCCTTTGCGTATGCCGGGCCCCATACCTGGGTGAGTAACTCGTCGCGGCCGACCAGCTTTCCCCGGTTTCGCACCAGCATCTCCAGCATGCCCCATTCGGTGGGAGTCAGATGGACCTCGCCGCCGTTCTTGGTGACTTTCTTGGCGGCCAGATCCACGGTGAACGAAGCGGTTTCCACTATTGGCTGGTCGGTTTCGGCGGTCGCGGCGTTGCGTCGTGCGGCGGCGCGCAGCCGAGCCAGGAATTCGTCCATTCCGAATGGCTTGGTCACGTAGTCGTCGGCGCCGGCGTCGAGCGCCTCCACCTTGTCGGCCGAGTCGGTGCGAGCGGACAGCACGATCACCGGCACGGTCAGCCAGCCCCGCAGTCCGGCCAGCACCTCGATGCCGGAGATGTCGGGCAGCCCCAGATCGAGGATCACCACGTCCGGGCGTTGCTCGGCGGCGGCACGCAGGGCGCCGGCGCCGGTGGCCGCGGTGACGACTTCGTAACCGCGCACCGACAGGTTGATCTTCAGCGCGCGCAGTATCTGCGGCTCGTCGTCGACTACCAGGACTCGTGTGCTCATCAGCTCTCTCCCGCCGGTGCGGCCAGGTCGACCACCATGGTCAACCCGCCGCCCGGTGTCTCCGTCGCCGAAATGGTGCCGCCCATCGCCTCGGTGAAACCCCGTGCCACTGATAGCCCGAGACCGACGCCGCTGGTGTTGTCGCGGTCGCCGAGGCGCTGGAACGGGTCGAACACGTGCGCTTCGCCGCCGCGGGGCAGTCCGCGCCCCTCGTCGGCAACGTTGATCAGGATCCGGTCGCCGACTTGGCCGGCGGTCACCCGCACCACGCTGTCGGAGGCGTAGCGCAGCGCGTTGTCGATCACGTTGGCGAGCACGCGTTCCAACAAGCCGGCGTCGGCCATCGCGACGGTCGGACCCACTTCGACCTTCACCTGGTCGAGGCCGCGTCCGAAGATGTTGCTGCGCTTGCCGATTCCGATCAGCGCGCGCTGCACTACCTCTTCCAGGTACACCTTGGTCAACTCCGGCCGGATCACACCCGCGGCCAGGCGCGAGGAGTCGAGCAGGTTGCCCACCAGGCCGGTGAGCTGATCGACTGATTCCTCCACCGTGGCCAGTAGTTCGGCGGTGTCGTCGGGGGAGAAGTCCACGTCGTCGGCCCGCAGACTCGACACCGCCGCCTTGGCTGCCGCCAGTGGGGTGCGCAGGTCGTGGCTGACCGCCGACAACAGGGAACGGCGCAGCTCGTCGGTCCGCATCACCGCGTCAGCCCTACCGGCCTCGGCGGCCAACTCCTCCTGACGGACCAGTCCGGCCGCCTGCCGAGCCACCACCGACAGCACCCGGCGGTCACGGGAGGCCAACTGCCGGCCGACCATCAGCATCCAGAACTCGTCGTCGCCGACGTCGATCGAGGTATCCGCGAGATCTACCGAAGTGCACGGATTTTCGCCGACCGAGGCGACGACTTCAGGAGTTGCACTGCTGGTCGGGACGCGGACCAGGCTCACCGCCCGCTGCGCGTAGGTTTCGCGAACCCGCTCCAGCAGGGTGTCCAGGTCCGCGCCGCGCAGCACCGACCCGGCGAACAGCGTCATCAATTCGGCTTCTCGGGACGCGCGGCCGGCTTCCCGGGTTCGTTTGGCCGCGCCGTCGACCAGGGCAGCCACCGCGACGGCAACCAACAGCAGGACGACTTCGGTCACCGCGACGTCGTGCTCGGCGATGGTGAAGTCACGCCGCGGCGCGAGCACGAAGTAGTTCAGCAAGGCTCCGGACAGCAACGCCGACAGCACGGCCGGAGCGATACCGCCGAGCAGAGCCACCACCAGCACGCCCACGAAAAACAGCGCGCTCTGGCCGGCGTCGAAGTAGCGGTCCAGCCAGCCCACCATGATCGCGCACATCAGGCACGGCACGATGACGGCGGCCAGCCACGAGGCAGCACGCCGCTCCCGCGCCGAGATAGACACTCCGCGGAAGCTCGGCTTGGCGTCCTCGTAGGTGACGATGTGGACGTCGATGTCGCCGGACTGCTGCACCACTGCCGCACCGACACCCTCGTCGAGGATGCGCGCCCAACGGGAGCGGCGCGAAGTGCCGATCACCAACTGGGTGGCGTTGACGTCGCGGGCGAAGTCCAGCAGCGCGGCCGGCACGTCGTCGCCGATCACGGTGTGCAGCGAGGCGCCCAGGCTGATCGCCAATTGGCGGATCTTGCCCACCCGGGGTGCCGGCGCACCTGAGATCCCGTCGTCACCCAGGACATGCAGCACCAACAGGTCACCGCCGGCCTTCGACGCGATTCGCGAGGCTCGCCGGACCAGGGCCTCAGACTCCGGGCCACCGGTCACCGCCGCGACGATGCGTTCCCGTGCCTCCCAGGTCTCGGTGATCTTCTTGTCGGCACGGTAGCGAGTGAGTGTCGCGTCAACCTGCCCTGCCAGCCACAGCAGCGCCAATTCCCGCAGCGCGGTCAGCGTCTCGCCGCGGAAGTAGTTGGCCAACGCCGCATCGACCTTCTCCGGCGGATAGACGTTGCCGTGGGACAGCCTGCGGCGCAATGCCTCCGGTGCGACGTCGATGAGTTCGATCTGCGCGGCTTGGCGCACGACCGCGTCGGGGACGGTGTCGTGCTGGGTGGTCCCGGTGATCTTGGCGACAACGTCGCTCAGACTCTCCAGCTGCTGCACGTTGACGGTGGAGACCACGGTGATACCGGCGGCAAGCAGCTCTTCGATGTCTTGCCAGCGTTTGGGATTGCGGCTGCCCGCGGGGTTGGTGTGCGCGAGATCGTCGATCAACACCACCTCCGGGTGGCGGGTCAGCACCGCGTCGACATCTAGTTCCCCGCCGGGCTCGCCGATGATCTCGATGCCCTGCAACAGCTCCGCGGTCTGGTTGCGCCCGTGTGTTTCGACCGCGGCCGCGACGACGTCGGTGCCACGGCCGGTGCGGCGGTGCGCTTCACCGAGCATTGCGTAGGTCTTACCGACCCCCGGCGAGGCTCCGAGGTAGATGCGGAGTTCTCCCCGTGGTTCTGCAGGCTGCCCGGCTTGTCTCACGAGACTCACCAGACCATCATCGCGGCAACCGACGGCATCAGCCAGCGACGACAGGCCGCACCATCACAGTGGGTTTGAACCCATACCGCGGGTTGCTCAGGCCGGAGCCGCTGCGGCCGGCCGACGCCACACCTGGCACACCGGCCCCCACCGTGTTGACGGTGCCGGCCTCCTCGGCCTCGGTCCAGCCGTGGCTGACCAGAGTGGCGTTGCTCTCGGGGATGGATGTGGCCGTTGTCGGGACGGCCGCCGGCCAACTCTGGGGCACCGACAGGCCGCCCACCGGGGCGGCTGTGGCACTGGTTGCCAGCACCGGGGCGCGGCCGATGGCCGTCCCCTGTGGCGTGCCGACCGAGTCCACCAGTAACGGTGAAGTCACCGCCTCCGCCGCACCGCCGTGCGCGATGGCGATGGCGCTGGCGATGCCGGCGAACGCGTGCCACGCACCGGCGTTGGTCAATGCCGAGCTGTAGGTCTGAATCCCGTTCCAAATGCCGATGTTCTGGGTCGAGTTGATGAAGTTGGACAGGAAGTCGGTCAGCCCGCCCTGGGCGGGCCCGGCGGCCAATGGCGCGGCCAGGGCCTGCATGGCGGTCGGCAACCCCGACACCAGCTGCGACAACCCGTTCTGTGCGCTGCCGGCAGACGCCTGGGCGACAGCTGCACCCTGACCGGCGATCCCGGCCGGGTTAGTGCTGGGAGCGGGTGAGTTCAGCGGTTGTAGCGTCCCGGCAAGCGCCGAGGAGGCCGCGTAGCCGTACATGGCCAAGGCATCCTGTGCCCACATCTCGGCGTACTGCGCCTCCACCGCCGCGATTGCTGCGGTGTTGAACCCCAGGAAATTCGTCGCAACCAGCGCCGCGAACTGTGCCCGGTTGGCGGCGACCACCGCCGGGGGCACCGTCATTGCAAACGCCGCTTCATAGGCGGCGGCCGATGCCGACGCCTGGGCGGCGGCGTGCTCGGCGGCGGCGGCCGTGGTGTTCAGCCACGCCACGTAGGGCCGGACTGCGGCGGCCATCGCCGCTGCGGCCGGGCCCCGCCACTCTTCGTCGGTCAGCGTCGAGATCACTGACTCATAGGAGGCCGCTGTCGTGGCCAGCTCGGCGCCTAGCGAGTTCCATGTCGTTGCGGCAGCCGTCATCGGCGCGGCCCCGGCGCCCGAGTACATCCGAGTGGAGTTGATCTCAGGGGGCAAAGCTGCGTAGTCCATGTCGTGGAAGTCCGTTTCCTCTAGTCGGTTTCGGCGAGGCGCGGGTCGCCGCTAGACGATCGGCTTGCGCGGCATCACGACCGGCTTGACGCCGTAGCGAGGCCGGCCGAACCCGGGGCCACCACGATCGGAAGAGGCGACTGCCGGTGCCCCCGCAGGCACCGTGGCGGCGCCGTGCGGCTCGGTCGGCGTCGGGCCTGCCGCGACCAGCGGGCGCGGTTCGGCGGCCGGTGCCGCCTCAGCGGCCCACCCCGGCGGCGTTGACAGTTTGTTGAGGCCGCTGCCCTGGCCGGCGGCCCCGGCGACCGGTGCGGCCGTGGCGGCACCGGTCGTGCTCTGCGAGACCA
Source organism: Mycobacterium sp. SMC-11 (assembly GCF_046250095.1). Taxonomy (NCBI): domain Bacteria; kingdom Bacillati; phylum Actinomycetota; class Actinomycetes; order Mycobacteriales; family Mycobacteriaceae; genus Mycobacterium; species Mycobacterium sp. SMC-11. The sequence continues at coordinate 1,078,398 of NZ_CP176430.1, forward strand.
GGTTGCCCTGGCTGACGCCCTCGACGTGGTGGATGACGCCGGACGGGTTGGTGATGAAGCCGGTGCCCAGGCCGGTGAATGCCGAGGCGGCGGAGCCGATGTTCGTGCCGTTCATCGTGGCCAGGATCGCGGAGTTGCTGGCGACTCCGCCCAGCCCGAAGGTCGGGTCGGCGACCCCCGAGCCGGTGCTCCCCAGACCGGAGGTGGCGGTGCCCAATCCGGCCGCTGCCGAGTTGGCGGTCTCGGTCTCCCCGTAGGAATCAGCGCTGACGCGCAGGGTGTGAATGAACATCTCCTGCATTGCCGCGGCCTGCGCGCTGATCTGCTGGTACAGGGTGCCGTAGGCGGAGAACTGGGCGGCCTGCAGTGCGGAGACCTCGTCGGCGGCGGCTGGGGCCAGCCCGGTGATCGGGCCGGCCGCGGCCGCGTTCTGGGCGTTCAGCGCACCGGCGATCGTCGCTAGATTGCCGGACGCCGCGGCCAGCGCCTCGGGCTGCGTGGTCAGGAACGACATGACATCTCCTCGGCGGATACGAGCCGGACCCCAGCTGGGCTCGGTCACCGTCCACTGTTTCGTCGGACTCCCGACGGTCAGAGGTCGTTAACGAGTTCTTTACGGTCTCGCTCGGATTATTGACGGTTTGCTTTCAGGCCCAGCTGGAGCCCACCGCGGCGTCGGTATTGGCCATGTTGTTGCCCGCCGACTGGACCTTCTGACCATGGGCGTTGGCCTGGGCATAGATGACCTGGAAGTTCCGCCCGAGCGCGGTGATGAACTCCTGGCAGGCCACCGAGCCGGCGCCGCCCCAGAAGTCCCCGGCGGCGAGCACGTCGTGCACGATCGCCTGGTGCTCGGCCTCAAGGGCTGCGGCCTGGGCGCGGATCAACGCGCCATGGGCGTCGACGTCGCCGAACTGGTAGTTGATAGACATCTGAATCATCACTCCTTGTGTTAGCTACTCAAGATCTGCTGCGAGGCGGCTTCCTGCTGTTCATACTGGTTGGCATCCCGGACAAGTCCGTCGCGTACGCCATGCAGCATGTTGACGATGTTGCTGAACGCGGTCTGCATCTGGCCCATCGTGTCGTAGGACGTGCGTTCGGCCAGCCCGCCCCAGCCGGAGCCGGAGATGCTGGTCGCTGATACCCACATCCGTCGAGCCTCGTCCTCCACGGTCTGGGCGTGCGCATCGAATCGGGCCGCCGTCGAACGCATGGCGTCGGGGTCGGTCATGAAACGTGTGGTCATTGGTGTAGCTCCTTGATTGTTGGTTGGTCTTCCGGCGTCAGCCGGCCAGGACCGGATGTGCGACGACACTGGGTTTGAACCCGTACTGAGGCAGATTCCCGCTGGGGCCACTGCGACCGGCCCCCGCCCCAATCGGCAAGCCGGCCGGTACGGCCGACGTCCCGGTTGTCGCGGGCACGTTCAGGCCGGTGCTTGGGAGTGCCGAGACGGTGCTGACGGTGGCTCCGGCAGCCCAGCTCTGCGGCACCGACAGCATGCCGACCGAACCGGCCTGACCGAGGGCCGCCGACACCGGCGCACCGCCCAAGGAACCCAGTCCGGCGAAACCGGCTGAACTCAGCCCCCCGGCAGCTGCGGAGCCCGCCGTCCCCAGCGAGGATCCCGCGCTGCTGCCGAGACTGCTCAAGAAGCCGACCGCGGTCGACAGCGTGCTGGCGACGTTCCAGGCACCGGTGTTCACCATCCCGTTGATGCTGTCGGTGATCTGGCTGTTGTCGAACAGGCTGCCCAGGATCCCGGACAAACTCGACGAGGCCGACGACGAGCTGCCCTGGGCCGGCGAGGCCAGACCCTGCAGCACGCTGGGCAGCACCGAGATCAGTTGACTGGCCTGGCTGTTGCCTGCCGCCGAGCTGCCCGCGGCCTGGGAGACTGCGGCAGCCTGGCCGGCCAACCCGGCCGGGTTGGCGGTCGGGGCGGGTTCGGCGAACGGCGTCACCTGCGTCGCGGCGGCCGAACCACTCGCGTAGCCGTACATGGCGGCGGCGTCCTGGGCCCACATCTCGGCGTACTGCGCCTCGGTGGCCGTGATCGCCGGGGTGTTCTGCCCCAGGAAGTTGGTCGCCACCAGGGCCATCAGCAGGCTGCGGTTGGCCACGATCACCGGCGGGGGAACCGTCATGGCGAACGCGGTCTCGAATGCGGCCGCGGCCGCGGTGGCCTGGGTGGCGGCCTGGTCGGCCTGGGCGGCGGTGGTATTCATCCACGCCACGAAGGGGGCCGCCGCGGCGGCCATCGCCGCCGACGCCGGTCCGGCCCACAGCTCACCGGCCATCCGGGTGATCACCGCCTGGTAGGCGGCGGCGGTCGACCCCAGCTGGGCGGCCAGCCCACGCCAGGCCGTTGCGGCGGCCATCAGCGGCGCCGCTCCCGGCCCGGTGTACATCCACGCGGAGTTGACTTCCGGTGGCAACGCACCGAACTCCATCATGTTCTTGAGTTCCTTTGTCTTGCTTGGTTTTGCTTGACTCAGCGCGCTGCGATCGCGTTGGCGGCCTCGGTCGCCTCGTACGCTGCCGCGCTGGTCGTAAGAGTGGTGACGAACATCTGGTGAATCGCATTCGCCTGGGCACTGACCGCTTGGTACAGGCCGGCGTGCGCGACGAACTGTGCGGCGGTCAACGCCGACACCGGGTCCGCCGCCGCGGGGATCACACCGGTGGTCGCCGGGGCGGCCGCAGAATTCTGGGCAGCCATCGCCGAGCCGATACCGGTCAATTCGCCGGCCGCGGTCGTCAGCTCTACAGGCTGCGCGCTCACGAACGACATCAACATCACCATCTCCTAACCGATCGAGCCGGCACGGTGCCGGCCACGAGATCCACCGTGACGCAACGGTGCTCGGTTAGCTGTTGCCCTTACACGCTCTTAACGGAGCGGAATCGAACCTTGATGAGTCCTTGATGTCTAGAAACGGAAAAACCCGACGCAGCCCCCTCTGCTGCGTCGGGTTTCCCGGGTCTTGGGCTGACGTTACGCCCAGCTGGAGCCGACCGAAGCGTCGGTGTTGGCCATGTTGTTGCCGGCCGACTGCACCTTCTGACCGTGACTGTTGGCCTGCTCGTAGATCACCGCGAAGTTGCGACCCAACTGCGCCACAAACTCCTGGCACGCCACCGAACCCGCACCACCCCAGAAATCACCGGCAGCCAGGACATCGTGCACGATCGCCTGGTGCTCCGCCTCCAACGACGCAGCTTGGGCACGAATCAACGCACCGTGAGCGTCCACATCACCGAACTGGTAATTGATCGACATGGTCGTGGTTCTCCTTCTGCCTAGCTGCCGGACAGGATCTGCTGGGAAGCAGCTTCCTGCTGCTCGTAGTGGTTAGCGTCGCGAATCAGACCATCACGCACACCGTGCAGCATGTTCACGATGTTGCGAAACGCCGTCTGCATCTGACCCATGGTGTCCATCGAAGTCCGCTCCGCCAGACCACCCCAGCCAGCGCCGGAGATGTTGGTCGACGACGCCCACATCCGACGAGCCTCGTCCTCCACCGTCTGCGCGTGCACATCAAAACGGCCCGCCATCGAACGCATCGCGTCCGGATCAGTCATAAAACGTGTTGCCACTGTTGTGTCTCCTTTTCTGCGGGTTCCGCTTTGTGGTGAGGGGGTTTATCCGGCAACTACCGGGCGGGCCATGACGGTCGGCTTGAAACCGTAGCGCGGGGTGCTCAGACCGAAGCCGCCGCGTTCTGCGCCCATCGGCATCCCGCCGGGCATGGCCGCCATCGACTCGATCTCTTCGGGGGCGGCTGCCCAACTGCTGGCCTGCAAGGCGTTGGCGGTGTCGACGGCACTGGCGGCGGGAGCGGCTGCGGCCCAGGTCGGTGGCGTGGACAGCTCGCCGACCAAGGTGGCCTGGCCCACGCCGGCCGACACAGCCGGTGCGCCGGCGGTGAAGGCCGATGCAGCACTGCCGCCCAGTGCGCCCAGGCTGCTCAACGGACCACCCGGGGCCAGCAGGGCGCCGATGCCGGCGCCTGCCGCACCACCGCCGAGGGCGTTGAAACCACCGCCGGAGAAGAACGTGGTCATGGTCGGGATCAAGCTTGCCGGGGTAAACGCTGCGGAGGTTCCGGTGAAGCTCATCAGGCCGTTGAGCGGGTAAGTCACTAGGGACACAACGCCATTGATCGAGGCATTGCGGCCGATGGCTTCGAGCAGTCCGGCGAGCGTGGGCGGGGGCAGACCGGCGTCAGCGGTGCCCGGCGAGGTCAGCGTCTGCAGCGTGTTGGGCAGCGACGAAATCGCTTGCGCGGTCTGCGCGGTGTTGTTGGCAGCGGTGTTGCCGGTGGCTTGCCCGACCGCGGTGGCCTGGTTGGCCGTCCCGTCCGGGTTGGTGGTCTGGTTGGGCTCGTTGAACGGTGTCACCTTGGTCGCCGTCGCCGAAGACGCGGCGTAGCTGTACATGACGTCGGTGGCCTGAGCCCACATCTCGAAATACTGTGCGTCGCTTGCCATGATCGCGGCCGAGTTCTGGCCGACCACGTTGGTCGCCACCAGTTGCTTCTGCTGGGCGCGGTTGGCGGCGATCACCGCCGGGGGAGGGGTGGCCGCGTGGGCCGCCTCGAACGCCGCTGCCGCGGAGGTGGCCTGGGTGGCCGCCTCCTCGGCCTTGGCCGCGGTGTCGGCCATCCACGCCAGATACGGCTTGGTGGCCGCAGACATCGAAGCCGATGCCGGACCCATCCACTCTTCGTCGACGAGTTGGGTGATCGTCGTTTCGTACGACGTCAACGCGGAGGAGATCTCGGCGGCCAGTCCGCGCCAGGCGGAGGCGACGGTCATCATCGGCGTGGAGCCGGGACCGGCGTACAGACGCCCGGAGTTGATCTCCGGCGACAGCAGTGCGTAGTCGATCATCGTCGCTCCTAGACCACCATCGGCTTGGGCATGAATTTGGGCCGGAACCCGTAACGCGGCGTGCCGTAGTTCATGCCGCGCTGCCCGACGCCGGTCGGCACCGGAGGAGGCATGGAGGCCATATTGTTGTGGGTCTCGGTCGGCACCGCCCAACCGCCGGGGCCGCTGGTCAGCGCCGCAGCACCCGGGGTGGCGGCCGCCCAGCTCGCCGGCGCCGAGAACGACGTCCCGACCAGGGAGGCCTTGCCCATGCCGGCGGTGACGGCCGGGGTGACCGCGCTGACCCCGAATGCGCTGCTGACGCCGCTGGACAGGCCTCCACCGAGCGCACCCAGGGCGCCGAGGGCACCGCCGGGGCTCAACGCCGCTCCCAGACCGGTTCCGAGTGCGCTGCCGGTGGTGCCGCTGAAGCCGCCGCCGGTCATGAAACCGATCAGGGCTGGCAGCAGCGCAGACGGAATGAAGGCCGCACCGGTGCCCGCGGTGTTGAACAGGTTGTACAACGGGGTGCCGAGCATGAACGCGTAGCCGTTCACCGGGTCGTTGTAGAGGAACTCGATGACCTGCTCGAGCCAGTCGGTCGAGGCGGCCGGGGAGGCCATGCTCTGCAGGGCGTTCGGCAGCGACGAAATCATCTGCGCCGTCTGCGCGGTGCTGTTGGCGGTGCTGGAGCCGCCGGCCTGGGTGACCGCAGCACCCTGGTTGGCCAACCCGGCCGGGTTGGTGTTCTGGGCCGGCTCGCTGAACGGGGTGACTTGGGTCGCGGCGGCCGAGCTACTGGCGTAGCCGTACATGGCCGCGGCGTCCTGGGCCCACATCTGCGCGTAGTGGGCGTCGAGAGCTGCGATCGCCGGGGTGTTGATGCCGAGGATGTTGGTCGCGACCAGCGCCGCCTGCTGCACCCGGTTGGTGGTGACCGCCGCCGGGGGCACCGTGGCCGCCCGTGCGGTCTCAAAAGCGGCGGCGGCGGAGGTGGCCTGGACTGCGGCCTGCTCGGCCAGCGCGGCGGTGTCGTTCATCCAGGCGATGTAGGGCGCCGCGGCCGCGGCCATCGATGACGAAGCCGGGCCGAGCCATTCCTCGCCGGACAGCTCGGTGATCACCGTCTCGTAGGAGTGGGCGGCCGCGGTCAGCTCGGCGGCCAGTCCGCGCCAGGCCGCGGCGGCGGTCATCATCGGGGTCGAGCCCGGTCCGGTGTAGATGCGCCCGGAGTTGATCTCGGGGGGCAATGCTCCGTAATCCCACATGATCTCCGCCTAACCCGCCGCCGCTGCGTTCGCAGCCTCGGTGGCCGCGTACGACTCGGAACTGATCTTGAGCGTGGCTACGAACATGTCGTGAATGGCCGAGGCCTGCGCGGCGACCGTCTGGTACAGGCCGGCGTGCGCGGCGAACTGCGCGGCGGTCAGTGCCGAGACCTCGTCAGCGGCCGCGGGGGTGACGCCGGTGGTCGGGGCGGACGCCGCGGCGCTCTGCGCGTTGAGCGCCGCGCCGATCGCCTGCAGGGTGCTGGCCGCCGACGCCAGCGCCTCCGGCTGGGTGGTCACGAAAGACATGGGATTCTCCTTACGGAGCCCGATGACAAACCGGCTCCTGGCACCACCGTTGCCTATGACTGGGCGATTGTGAAAGCTGGTTAACCGCTTCTTAACCGCGGTGTCGGAACTCTTTACATGCACCTCAGTGGAGGCATGTTCGCGCTGTGTGAGGCGTCACGATTTCGCGGGTCCAAGGCCGAACGACGGCTTGGATGCAAAAGCCGTGCGTGGCGGGATTGGGCGTTCGCCGAAGGGCTTTCGCGTCGCAGTGGCGTGGTCCAGCTCACAGTGACGTCCTGGGTGTGGGCGCGGCGATTTCGGCCCCGCCTGGCGGGATGTCAATTGGCTTGATGGACAACATTTTTAGTCCGCCTCGGTCCACCGGGCCGGCCGCTCGTTTCGGGGCGGTGAGGGGGCGGTAACGCGGATTTAACATCCAGATCCGGGGGAGTAAACGGTGCGTAACACGCTATTAACGAATGCTCAGCACACTACGAGCTATGAATCGGTTTCTGCTGCTGGCGGGCCTGACCGCCATGGTCGGTCTGGCGGCCCCGGCGCACGCAGAACCAGTCGGCAGCGACGCTGCCTTCCTCACCCAGCTGACCGGCGCCGGTCTGAGTCACAAGGGCTCAGACCAGGTCGCCATCTCGGCCGGCCACTCGGTGTGCCAGCTGATGGACGCCGGGCTCACCCCGATGGACACCGTGGTCGCTGTACAGACCACCAACCCCGGCTTCACGCTGCAGCGTGCCGCGGAGTTTGCGCGTATCGCCGCGCAGAACTACTGCCCCGAGCACGCCTGATTTCGTCACCGTTTCGGAGTGCCGGTAGGGCGCCGGTGAGGCCTTCGCGTTAGATTCGCCGCGAGCCCCCATAGCCCAATTGGCAGAGGCAGCGGACTTAAAATCCGCACAGTGTCGGTTCGAGTCCGACTGGGGGCACGGTGTTTGTGCTGGTCAAAGGGTTGATGGCCCGGGCTCACCCGGGGGGGAGCCCTTGGTGCCACCAGAGCTAGACGCGCGCAGGTTGCGCGATTGCCGAGGAGTGGTCGTCGACCATGGTGAGCTCGTCGAACGGATCGTGCCCACGCAGCACCGCATCGACCTTTGCCTTGTCCACGGTGTGTGTCCACGAGCCGACCAGCAGGGTTGCTACGGCGTTGCCGGAGAAATTGGTCACCGCCCGGGCCTCGGACATGAACCGGTCGATCCCGACGATCAGGCCGACCCCGTCGAGCAGATCGGAGCGGTGGGCCTGCAGGCCGCCGGCCAACGTGGCCAACCCGGCGCCCGTCACACCGGCGGCGCCCTTGGAGGCGACGATCATGAACACCAGCAGGCCGATCTGCTGCCCGACGGACATCGGGGCGCTCAGCGCCTCGGCGATGAACAGCGCCGCCATGGTCAGGTAGATCGCGGTGCCGTCGAGGTTGAACGAATACCCGGTCGGCACAACGACACCGACGGTGCTTCGGTCGACGCCCAGGTGCTCCATCTTGGCGATGAGACGCGGCAGCGCCGATTCCGACGAGGAGGTCGAGAAGATCAGCAGGTACTCGCGGGCCAGGTACCGCACCAGCTTGAAGATGGACACCCCCGACACCGCGCGCAGCAGAACGCCGAGCACGCCGAACACGAAGAGCGCGCAGGTCACATAGAAGCCCAGCATCAGCGTCAGCAGTTGGGTGACGGCGGTCCAGCCGGTTTGTCCGACGACGTTGGCGATCGCACCGAAGGCGCCGATCGGTGCCAACCACAGGATCATGATGAGCACTTTGAAGACGAGCTTCTGCAGGTGCTCGATGCCACGCAGGATCGGTTCACCGGAGCTGCCCATGCCCTGCAGCGCGAATCCGACCAGTAGTGCCACGAACAGTGCCTGAAGCACGCTTCCGGCGGTCAGCGATGAGAAGAGCGTCTCGGGGATGATGCCCTGCACGAAGTCCATGAGTCCGCCTGACTTGCGTGCCTTCTCCGCGAGTTCGGCGCCTTTACCTGTCGAGTTCTCGGCCAGGTGCATGCCGCTGCCGGGGTGAATCAGGTTGCCGACCACCAGACCGATGGCCAATGCGACCGTGGACATGCCCAGGAAGTAAACGAAGGCCAGGCCGCCGACCTTCCCTACGGTGGTGGCCTTGCGTACCGAGCCGATCCCCAACACGATCGTGCAGAAGATGATGGGGCCGATCATCATCTTGATGAGGTTGACGAACATGGTGCCGAGCACCCCGACGCTCTTGCCGACCTCGGGTGCCACGAGCCCGACCGCTATGCCGACGACGACGGCCGCGATGACTGCGATGTAGAGCCAGTGCGTTCGGTCGCGACGCTGTGGGGGCGACGGCTCGGATCGCGAGTCTGCAGACACGGTCATCGGTGCCACCTCCAGTTGACGTCGATTGCGCTGCAACGAGCATCTTGAATCCCCGGCGTTTCCGGACGCTCAGGGGATTGACAACTCAGCAGTTTGCTGGGTTCGGACCTGACTGTAGTAAAGGGCTTCTTACTCGGCCGGTGGTGTGTCGGCGCAGTAGCTGTTGATGCGGCGGTGATTGAACCAGTCCGCCCATTCCGGGGTGGCTACTTCGACTTGGTCGATGGTGCGCCACGGGCCGCGGGTTTTGATCAGTTCGGTCTTGTAGAGGCCGTTGATGGTTGCGGCGACGGCGTCGTAGCTGTCCCCAGCACGTTCCACTGAGGGGGACATACCGGCGATGGCAAGGGCGGTAACGGCCCGGCGTACGTTCAAGGCCCCGTCACGGTCGTCGGCAACGACATCTACCAACTTGATCGAGACGGCGATGGTGTGGCGTGCGAATCCTAGGTCTGTGGGGCCTCTGCCGGCCCCGCTTCACCGCTTGACCGGCACCTTTGTCCGGCTCATACCCGCCAGTCTGGGAATTTGCAAGAGTCTTTGGCAAGACGTGCGGAATTTCCTGGTGGGAGTTCTTAATTTCTTATTCAACGTTAATCGCGGGTCGCAACGAACGTTGTCTGGAGATGAAAGAAGGCCTGGTCAAGGGCTACAGCGGCGGTTGCTGAACGGCTCTGATCTGCGGTTTTACCCGATGTGACGTGGGACGGTTGGGATTAGTCTGCGACGTCGATCACAATAATTCGGTCATTTTCCTGTTACCTCGAATTCACCGCTAGGATCGACCGGACGCCCCGCCCCGGCACCCCGGTCTCGACCCGGCCGCACTGCGGCAGCCGCGGGGGCGCGAGGGCAGTGACGATACGAACGACGATACGAACGAAGCGATGCGAACAGTGGTTGATAGGAGCGATGTGGACGACGTGCCGGCTTATAGATTGGCCAACGCTGCCTCCCGCGTCGCGAACACCGTGACACTGGACCGCGGCCCGATCGGCGGCATCGCGGTCACCGCGGACGGCCAGCGCCTGCTGGCCACCAACTACGGCGACGACACCGTCTCGATCATCGACACCGTCAGCTGCAAGATCGTCAACACCGTCTTCCAGGCCGACGAGCCGTTCTCGGTCGCCGCCGGCCCCGCCGGCACCGGCTGGGCCTACGTCACCGCCGGTTCGACCGCGCTGGACGCCGTGCTCGCAATCGACGTCGACACCGCACAGGTCGCCGGGTGCTACCCGGTGGCCATGGACATCGGCGACCTGGTCGCCGACCCGACCAGCAGCCGCGTCTACCTCACCCGCACCGGCTCCGCGGGCGTCGACGTGCTCGCGCTCGACGCGGCCATGCGTCCCGCCGCATCCGCCGCGGTGTCCGGGCACCCCGGGGCGGCAGCGGCCGGCCTGCGGATCAGCGCGGACGGCCGGCGGCTGTACGCGGCGGTCCGCCAGCCCACCGGTGACATCGTCACCGTGCTGGACCGCGACCTGAACATCGTCGACACCATCCGGATCGGCGCGAGCATCATCGACGTCGCGGTCAGCCCCGACGGTGCCCGCCTGTACGTGGCGACGTCGGGCCCCGACGGCCGCAGCCGCGTGCACGTCGTCGACGCCCGCACCCACGCGGTCAGCGCCACCCGCGTCCTGGAGGCCCAGCTGATCCAGCTGATCGCCGGGCGCGACGGCCAGCGGGTCTACCTGGTGACCGACGGCGCCGTCCTGGTGCTGTGTGCGCGCACCAACGAGCCCCTCGGCACGCTGCCCGGCATCACCGCGCCGTCCTGCGCCGCGGAGAGCCCGGACGGCAGCCGGCTCTACATCGCCGGATTCGACGGCAAGGTGACCATCGCGTCGCTGGCCGACTTGCCGGCCCCGTCGGCGCTGCTGCACGAGCAGCTGGAACTCGACGACGCCGTCACCCGCATGCTGCAACTCGAACCCGCGGTGTAACCCACGCCACGTTCGGAATGGTGGCGTGATCGAATAGGCCGATGCACAGCACCATGCAGCACTGGCCGCTGACGGTCGGTGCCATCTTGAACCACGTCACCGCCGTCCACGGTGATCGCACCGTCACCACCGTGGCCGACGACGGGTATCGGGTCACCACCTATCGCGAGCTCGGTCGGCAGGCGGCCCAGTTGGCCAATGCCCTGCGGCGCCTCGGTATCACCGGCGACGAGCGGGTGGCCACCTTCATGTGGAACAACACCGAACACCTGGCCGCCTACTTGGCGGTGCCGTCGATGGGTGCGGTGCTGCACACGCTGAACATCCGGCTGTTCGCCGAGCAGATCGTCTTCGTCGCCAACGAGGCCGAGGACCGGGTGATCCTGGTCGACGGGTCACTAGTGCAACTGCTCGCGCCGGTGCTGGCGGAACTGGCGACCGTGCACACCGTGATCCTCGTCGGGGACGGCGACGTCGCGGCGTTGGAGGCCTCCGGCAAGACCGTGCTGCGCTACGCCGAGCTGCTGGCGGCCGAGTCCGACGACTTCGACTGGCCGGTCATCGACGAGAACTCGGCGGCCGCCATGTGCTACACCAGCGGCACCACCGGTAACCCCAAGGGCGTGGTGTACAGCCACCGGTCCAGCTACCTGCACGCCATGGCGGGATGCACCACCAACGGCACCGGCATCGGCGCGGTCGACTGCGTGCTGCCGATCGTGCCGATGTTCCACGCCAACGCCTGGGGCCTGCCGTATTCGGCGCTGATGGCGGGTGCGGATCTGGCGATGCCCGACCGGCATCTGGACGCCAAGTCGCTGGTCGCCCTCATCGAATCGCAGCGGGCCACCGTGGCCGGTGCGGTGCCGACCATCTGGAACGACGTCATGCATTACCTGGAACGTGAACCCGGCCACGACATCTCGTCGTTGCGGCTGGCGGCCTGTGGCGGGTCGGCGGTTCCGGTCTCGCTGATGCAGGCATTCGAGCAGCGGCACAACGTTCAGGTGCGGCAGCTGTGGGGCATGACCGAGACCTCGCCGATGGCCACCATGGCCTGGCCGCCGCCGGGCACCCCACCCGAGCAGCACTGGGCGCTGCGCGGCACCCAGGGCCGGCCGGTGTGCGGGGTCGAGACCCGCATCGTCGACGACGAGGACGTGGTGCTGCCCAACGACGGCGAGGCGGTCGGTGAGCTGGAGGTGCGCGGCGCCTGGATCACCGGCGCCTACTACCGCGGCCAGGACGAGTCCAAGTTCTCCTCGGGCTGGCTGCGCACCGGTGACGTCGGCCGCATCGACCCGCAGGGCTTCATCACGCTGACCGACCGGGCCAAAGACGTGATCAAGTCCGGCGGGGAGTGGATCTCCTCGGTGGAACTGGAGAACGAGCTGATCGCCCACCCCGACGTCGTCGAGGCCGCGGTGGTCGGGGTGCCCGACGAGCGCTGGCAGGAACGGCCGCTGGCCGTGGTGGTGATCCGCACCGGTGCCTCGGTCAGCGGTGCCGAACTGCGAACCTTCCTGTCCGACAAGGTCGCTCGGTGGTGGCTGCCGGAGCGCTGGACGTTCGTCGAGGCGATCCCGCGCACCAGCGTCGGCAAGTACGACAAGAAGACCATCCGTGCCCGGTACGCCGAGGAGCAATACCAAGTGAGCGAGGTGCATAACTGATGAGCCTGCGTGTCATCCAATGGGCAACCGGCGGAGTTGGAATCGCCGCGATCAAGGGCGTGCTCGAGCATCCCGACCTGGAGCTGGTCGGTTGCTGGGTGCACTCGAAGTCCAAGAGCGGCAAGGACGTCGGGGAGATCATCGGAACTGAACCGGTGGGCGTGACGGCCACCGACAGCGTCGACGAGATCCTGGCGTTGGACGCCGACGCGGTGATCTATGCGCCGCTTCTGCCCAATCCCGACGAGGTTGCGGCGTTGCTGCGTTCGGGCAAGAACGTGGTCACCCCGGTCGGCTGGTTCTACCCGACCGAGAAGGAGGCCGGCCCGCTGGAGGCTGCGGCGCGCGAGGGTGAAGTGACCCTGCACGGGGCCGGTATCGGCCCGGGCGCGGCGACCGAGTTGTTCCCGTTGCTGCTGTCGGTGATGTCCACCGGCGTGACATTCATTCGCGGCGAAGAGTATTCGGATCTGCGCACCTATGACGCCCCGGATGTGGTGCGCCACGTGATGGGCTTCGGCGGGACCCCGGATAAGGCGTTGAGCGGTCCGATGCAGAAGCTGCTCGACGGCGGGTTCCGCCAATCGGTGCGGCTGTGCGTGGACCGGCTGGGATTCGCTGCCGACGAGGAGATTCGTTCCTCGCAGGAGGTGGCGGTGGCCACCGCGCCGATCGCTTCGCCGATCGGTTCGATCGAACCCGGCCAGGTGGCGGGGCGGCGGTTCCACTGGGAAGCCACCGTCGGCGACGAGGTGGTGGTCCGGGTCACCGTCAACTGGCTGATGGGCGAGGAGAACCTCGACCCGCCATGGACTTTCGGGCCGGCCGGTGAGCGCTACGAGATGGAGGTGCGGGGCAATCCCGACACCTTCGTCACCGTCAAGGGCTGGCAGCCCGAAACCGTCGAAGAGGGCCTGATCAGCAACCCCGGCGTCGTGGCAACCGCGGCGCACTGCGTCAACGCCATCCCGGCGACCTGCGCGGCCCCGCCGGGTATCGCCGGGTTCTTCGACCTGCCGCTCATCACGGGCCGGGCCGCTCCGCACCTGGCGCGCTGAGCGCTACCCTCGGCTGATGGCCCTGGTTGTCGAACAGTCTCGGACGGTACCTGTGACCGTCGCTGACGCGTTTGCCGGAACATTGCCATTGCCGCTGCCCGAGCTCTTTCGTCGCTGGTACGGGCCGATCCCGCCGATCAAAGAGGTCCGGGACCAAACCGGCGAGTGGGGCAGCGTCGGGCAGACCCGCACCGTCCTGCTGACCGGCGGCGGCAGCATGCGCGAGGAGTTGACCGAGGTCGATCCGCCCCGGGCGTTCGGATACCGGCTTACCGACATCACCGGCCCCATGGCCCCATTGGTGGCCTACGTCGAGGGCCGTTGGCAGTTCGCTCCCGCTGGTTCGGGCACCACGGTCACCTGGAGCTGGGTCATCCACCCGCGGTCTCGGCTGGGCGCGCCGTTGCTGCCGGTACTGGGCTGGCTGTGGAAGGGCTACGCGCGTCAGGCGTTGGCGCGACTGTCCGCGCTGCTGGAGGGCTGAGTCCGCCGATGTGCCGACTTTTCGGGCTGCACGCCGGGACCGACGCCGTCACCGCCACGTTCTGGCTGCTCGACGCCCCGGACAACCTCGCCGAGCAGAGTCGACGCAACCCGGATGGCACCGGAATCGGCGTCTTCGACGCCAACGGCGTGCCGCACCTGTACAAGGAGCCGATAGCGGCCTGGCAGGATGCTGAATTCTCCACCGAGGCAAACGAACTGACCGGAACGACGTTCGTCGCGCATGTGCGCTACGCCACCACCGGTGCACGGGACGTCGCCAACACCCATCCCTTCCTGCAGGACGACCGGATCTTCGCGCACAACGGCGTGCTGCGTGCCCTCGACACCATCGAGGAACGACTTCGCGAAATCGGCACCGCGGATCTAGTTGGGGGACAGACCGATTCCGAGCGGATCTTCGCACTGATCACCGGTTGTGTGCGGGCGCGTGACGGCGACGTCGGTGCCGGCCTGCGCGACGCGGTCGGTTGGCTGGCAGCCAATATGCCGATCTATGCGCTCAACATCCTGCTCGCCACGGCCACCGACATGTGGGCGCTGCGCTACCCCGAGACCCACGAGCTGTATCTGCTGGACCGCCGTGATGGATCCGCACCGGTCGGTCTGGACCTGCAAACCCCGCGGATCCGGGCGCACTCCACGCAGCTGCGAGGCCGCCCGGCGGTGGTGTTCGCCAGTGAGCCGATGGGCACCGACCCGCGCTGGCGGTTGATCGCCCCCGGGGAATTGGTCCACGTCGACGCCGCGCTGACGATCACCACCGAGCTGGCCTTCCCCGATACTCCGGACCGGCAACTGCGCCGGGAAGAACTGACCGCCGCCGCCCAGGAGGCTCAACATCCATGGAAAGGACGGAAATGACAGTCAAACGCGCCCTGGTGCTCGGCGGCGGTGGGGTAGCGGGCATCGCCTGGCAGACCGGCGTCTTGTGCGGCATCGCCGACGAATCACCCGACACCGCACGGAAACTGCTCGAATCCGCGGTGCTGGTGGGAACCTCGGCCGGGTCAGCGGTGGCCGCCCAGATCGGCAGCGGGCTGGGCCTGGAGCAGCTGTTTGCCCGCCAGGTCACCGAGACCTCCTCGGAGATCGATCCCGGTGTCGGTGCCGATGAGCTGACCGAGCTGTTCGTGGCGGCGATCACCGAACCCAACACCACCACCGCGCAGAAACTGCAAGGCATCGGCGCGGTTGCCCTGGCAGCGCAGACAGTTGCCGCGCCGGTGCGGCGGGGCATCATCGCCGACCGGCTGCCGTCACACGACTGGCCGGAGCGCACGCTGCGCATCACTGCGATCGACATCGACACCGGGGAGCTGACGGTCTTCGACCGCGACTCGGGGGTGGAACTCATCGACGCGGTGGCGGCCAGTTGTGCGGTGCCGGGTGCGTGGCCTCCGGTGGTGCTGGGTACGCGGTGCTACATGGACGGCGGGGTGCGCAGCACGGTCAACCTCGATGTGGCCGCTGACTGCGACGAGGCGGTGCTGCTGGTGCCCACCGGTGGCGGCGTCGACGGGGAGATCGCGGCGTTCGCCGGTCGCGTGTGCGCGGTGCTGGCCGACGATGACGCGATACGCGCCTTCGGCGGCAATCCGCTCGACCCGGCGTGCCGGTTGCCGTCGGCGCAGGCCGGCCGCGAACAGGGCCGCCGGCAGGCCGGCGCCATCGCCGAGTTCTTGGCTAACGGCTAGCGACGATCGCAAGCGCGACGGAGTCGGGCGCTGCGGGTCGTCGCCATGGGCTAGCGCCTAAAGCGATTTCGCGGTGTCGAGAGCGCGGGCGGCAAGCTCGCGGCCCACGTCGATCAACTCCGCAGCGCGGTGGAAGTCCAGGCTGCGGCAGGCCACGCGAGGCACCTCGATCAGCAGATCGGGCGGGTGCGACGCGAGCTGGTGGCGGGCGAGCGCCGCCTGGGCGATATCGATGGTGCGGTTCATCACCTCGAAGCTGCCCAGTTTGGGCAACACCTCGGGAGTGGACTCCTCGTCCTCGCCCGGCCCATGCGGTTCGGACTCGCCACTGCTGAACCGGTCCAGGATCACCCGTGCCGTCGGCCGGTCCAGCAGAGACCGTGCTCCGCTGGTGTCCAGCAGCGCAGACGTACTGCGCCACATGCGATTCAAGCGTCCAGCCGGCACGTCCCGCTCGGAATCCTGGGCGGCCGGGCCGGCGGCAGTCGGGTCGCCGCCGTTGAGGCTGACGGCCAACGTCAGGTCGGCGTTGACCGCGCTCAGCGGGGCCATCGGCAGCGGGTCGAGGATGCCGCCGTCGGCGAGCAGGCGTCCCTCGACCACGTGCGGTGCGATCACCCCGGGGATGGCGATCGACGCGCGGATGGCGGTATCGACCGGGCCGCGCTGTAGCCACACCGATCGGCCCGCGATCAGATCGGTCGCCACAGCGGTGTAGGGAATCGGCAGCTCTTCGATGTCGATGTCGCCCAAGATGTCGCGGACGACATCGAGAATCTTCTCCGCCCGCAGCACCCCCGCCGCGGTGAACGACGGGTCCAGCAGCCGCAGCACCGCCCCCTGGGTCAGCGACTTGGCCCACTCGGCGAAGTCATCGAGTCGACCGGCAGCCTGCAGCCCGCCCACCAGCGCACCCATCG
This sequence comes from Mycobacterium sp. SMC-11, assembly GCF_046250095.1. Lineage (NCBI taxonomy): Bacteria > Bacillati > Actinomycetota > Actinomycetes > Mycobacteriales > Mycobacteriaceae > Mycobacterium > Mycobacterium sp. SMC-11. The sequence goes on from NZ_CP176430.1 coordinate 1,095,018, forward strand.
ACGATCCGGAGATCCCCACGATGTCGTAGCCGCGGTCGCGCAGCTCGGCGATCACCCCGATGTGGGCATAGCCGCGCGCACCGCCACTGCCCAGCACCAGCGCCACCCGGGGCGCCCGGTGCGCGCGGGATTCCGCAGCAGAGGTCATATCCACCATTTTGCGGGCTCAACCGCGCCGGTTCTTTCCGTCATTGCGATTACAACGGTAATACCGGCAGGAAACGGCAGGTCACAGCGGGTATTGCTGTGCTGGGTGGGCCGGAACTTCGGCCCCGCGACTGACGCGCCGATGCGTCCGGCGCGGCACCCGGATAGCATGGCCGCTGTGATGGAGCACGTCGGATTTCAGGGTTGTTGTTGCCGCAGCTGAATGCTGCCGCCGACCCTTTCTCAAATCCAGCCCATCTTCTTTGGAGTTCTCACCATGGTTATCGCCGATCCCATCGCGCTGCGGCGCCCGGCCGCCCGGCCGCGCGCGTTGCGCCTGCCCGACCTGTTGCAGACCACCGACCTGGCCGCCGACGCGGTGCTGCAAGGCCGCTACAACCACCTGCTGCCCGCCTCCGGACTGCCCGACGACCAGCGGTGGTTCGCCCGAATCCACGGTGACGAGCGGCTCGACATCTGGCTGATCAGCTGGGTCCCGGGGCACGCCACCGAACTGCACGATCACGGCGACTCGCTGGGTGCGCTGACCGTGCTGTCCGGCTCGCTGGATGAGTTCCATTGGAATGGTCGCGAGCTGGCGCAACGACGCTTGGACGCCGGGGACCAGGCCGCGTTCACCCAGGGCTGGGTGCACGACGTCGTCTGGGCACCGCCGACAACCCAGCTCGAACCGGCCGCGCCGACGCTGAGCGTGCACGCATACTCGCCGCCCCTGGTGGAAATGTCCTACTACGACGTCGCGCAGGACCATACTTTGAGGAGGCAGCGCACCGAACTCACCCAGCACCCGGAGGCGTCATGACCGCAACGCACGTCACCAGCCGCATCGACAGAGTCCTCGAATCGGCTCGAGCCAAGCTGCACCGGCTGACCGCTGATGAGGTGCCCGAGGCGCTGCGCAACGGCGCATACCTGGTCGACATCCGGCCGGCGGCCCAGCGTGCGGAGGAAGGCCAAGTGCCGGACGCGCTGGTGATCGAACGCAACGTGCTGGAGTGGCGCTGCGACCCGACCAGCGACGCGCGGCTGCCGCAGGCGGTTGACGACGACGTGCAGTGGATCATCTTGTGCTCGCAGGGCTACACCTCGAGCCTGGCCGCGGCGGCGCTGCAGGACTTGGGGCTGCACCGCGCCACTGATGTCATCGGCGGCTATCAGGCCCTGGCTGCGGTCGGGGAGCTGGTGGAGCCGGCCCCGCTGGCCGCGCTAAGCGTTGGAGTGCAGCAGGGGGCGGAGTCGTTCAGTCTTCTCCGGGGTCCACGACGCTGGATGTAGGATCGCCGCCCACGCATCGGCGGCGTCGGCGACGTAGCTGTGGCCATGGCCGTCGGGTACGTCGATCGCCACCGCCATGTCGGCAGAGACCTGCAGGAACGTCACGATCGGGGTCCAGTGCACCTGCGGCAGCACGTCGTAGCCGCGTGGCTCTCGCAGCCAGTCGGGCTTGTGGTACAGCAGATCTGGATGCCACCAGGCGATCGGGTCGGAGGCGTGCTGTAGGTAAACCACTCGCGGCGTATCCGGTGCGCCCCAAGGGGTGTCGGGGCGTGCCAGGTCTTCCGGGCGAGCGACGAACCGCACGGCGCGCCCGTCGTGGTAAATCGGCAGCCACTGCGGGGAACCAGGATCGCGGTTGATGGTCAGGTCGGTCCAGATGGTGTTCTGAAAGGTCGGACCGGAGAACAGTGCACCGTCGGTACGCGCCAGCACATTGTTGAGGCTCATGAACGAGGCCTCGCCGCCGAAGGACCCGAGGCTCTCGCCGAACACCACCAGTTTGGGGCGCTGGGCTTCCGGCAGGGCGCGCACCTGTTTGTCGACGGCTTCGAACAGGGCCTGGCCGGCCTGGCGTGCGTTCTCCTTGTCGACCAGGAAGGACAGCCAACTGGGCAGGAACGAATACTGCATGCTCACGATCGCGGTGTCGCCGTTGAACATGTATTCCAGGGCCGAGGCCTCCGCCTCGTTGATCCAGCCGGTGCCCGTCGTGGTGGCCACCGCCACCACCGCGCGGCTCAGCCCGCCGGTACGGGCCAGCTCGGCCGCGGCCAGCTCAGCGGTCTCCTTGATCCCGTGGGCCGAATTCAGGCCGGCGTAGGCGCGAATCGGTTCGGTGGCCGGTGTGCCGTTGAACGCGCTGAGCTGGGCGACGGTGGGTCCATTCGCGACGAAGATACGGCCCTGATGGCCCAGCGACTCCCAGGACGCCAGCGACCCCGGTCCGCCCGAGCGCAGCCGGGTCGACGGGGCGGCCCGGTCGGGGCTGGTCTCCTCGTTGACCGAGGCAAAGGTGCTGTTCATGAGGTGCATCGCGGGCTTGAGCACCAGACCGTTGAGTACCGCCACAAACAGGGCTATCAACAACGAGACGGCGACCACGGCCGAAACCCGTGGCGGCGCAACGCGTTCGAGCTGGCGCACCAGAAAGCGGATCAGCATCCGGATCAGTTGGCCGATCTCGACCAGGATGAACAGCGTGGCCACCGCGATCGCGCCGGCTTGCGGGTAGTTGTACCAAGTCAGCCGCGGCACACCCATCAGGTCGCGCATCTGGTCCTGCCAGCCGTGGATCGTCCACACCACCCAGAGATGGATGATCGCCGCGGTCGGGATGAGCACCCGCCACGCCCACCGCGGGGCCGGCGGGCTGGTGTCCTTCGAGCGCATGTAGCGGACCAGCCAGACGCTGAACACCCCCAGGGCATAGCCGATGGCGCCCGAGCCGCCGCTGACCAAACCCTGGAACAGTGGCCCACGCGGCAGTAGCGACGGTGTCAGCGACAGCCACAGAAACACCAGGCCCATCGCGGTGCCGGTGAACGTGTAGTGCCGGACCCACCAGGGTGCGCGCGCGATCGCCTCCGGAGGTGTTTCCGCAGGTGCGGTGTCGGTGGCTGTCGCGCTCATCGGGAGCTACTCAGCGGTGGGTGAAATTCGGTGCGCGCTTTTCGGTGAACGCCGCCATGCCCTCGGTCTGGTCGTCGGTGGCGAACGCCGAGTGGAACAGACGACGCTCGTAGAGCAGCCCTTCGGCCAGGGTGGACTCGAAGGCCCGGTTGACGGCTTCCTTGGCCATCCGGGCAGCAGACAGGCTCATCCCGGCGATGGTGGCGGCGACCTTGCCGGCCTCGGCCAGTAGGTCGTCGGCGGGCACTACACGGGACACCAAACCGGAGCGTTCGGCCTCGGCGGCGTCGATGGTGCGGCCGGTCAGGATCAGGTCCATCGCCTTGGCCTTGCCGATGGCCCGGGTCAGGCGCTGCGAGCCGCCCATGCCGGGCAGCACACCCAGCTTGATCTCCGGCTGGCCGAACTTGGCGGTGTCGGCGGCGATCAGCAGGTCGCACATCATGGCTAGTTCGCAGCCGCCGCCCAGGGCGTGCCCGGCCACCGCGGCGATGGTCGGGGTGCGGACCGCTGCCAGCTTGGACCAGGCGGCGAAGAAGTCGGCGGCGAACACCTCGGCGAAACTCAGATCGGCCATCTCTTTGATGTCCGCTCCGGCGGCGAACGCCTTGGCGCTACCGGTGATGATGATCGCGCCGATGCCGGGGTCGGCGTCGAATTCGGCTGCGGCGGCAGTGACTTCGTTCATCACCTGGCTGTTGAGCGCATTGAGCGCTTGCGGCCGGTTCAAGGTGATGGTGCCGACGCGGCCGTCGCGGTCGACGAGAATGGTTTCGTACGTCATGGGTTCTCCTTAGAAGGTCAGGTCGGGTTCGGCGGGCACGAAGTAGCTCTCGATATCGGCGGCGCTCACCTCGGCCAGCGTCGCCGGGGACCACTGCGGATTACGGTCCTTGTCGACCAACTGGGCGCGGATGCCCTCCACCAGATCATGCGAGCGCAGCGAAGCGCAGGAAACCCGGTATTCCTGGATCAGCACGTCTTCCAGGGTGGCGAGCCGGCCCGCCCGACGCACCGCCTCCAACGTCACCGCGCAGGCGACTGGGGAGCGGGTGCCGATCAGTTCGGCGGCGGCGTTGGCGTCGGGGCTGGCGTGGCCGGCCAGCGCATCCACGATCGCGGCGACGGTGTCGTGCGCGTAGCATTCGTCGATCCAGTCGCGGTGTGCGGCAAGCTGACTCGCCGGCGCATCGGTCGCATGTGCGGCCAGGGCGCTGTCCACTCCATCGGCGATGATCGCCGCGGTGAAGGCCTCCAGCGTCGCGTGTGGCACATAGTGGTCGGCGAAGCCCAGGGCGATGGCGTCCGGGCCGGAGAGCGGTGCGCCGGTCAGCGCCGCGTGCAGACCGAGCCGGCCGGGGGAGCGCGAGAGCAGGTAGGTGCCGCCGACATCGGGGATGAAGCCGATACCGACCTCGGGCATGGCCATCTTGGTGGTGTCGGTGACCACCCGGGTGTTGGCGTGCGCCCCGACTCCGACGCCGCCGCCCATCACGATGCCGTCCATCAACGACACGTACGGCTTTTTGTATCCGCCGATCTGCGCATTGAGCAGGTACTCGTCGTACCAGAAGCGGCGCGCGTCCGCCCCGTCGGCTTTGGCGCTGTGATAGATCGCGACCACGTCGCCGCCGGCGCACAGTCCGCGTTCGCCGGCACCGGTGAGTACCACCGCCGTGACCGCCGGATCCTCGGCCCAGGTGGACAGCGACGCGGTCATGGCGGTCACCATCGGAAGGTTCAGCGAGTTGATCGCCTTCGGACGGTTGAGTGTCAGCAGGCCGACCCCGTTGTCAACGTGGGCCAGGACCTCGTCAGATTCACCTGTCACGCCTTCGCAATGTAGATCCCTACGCGCGGTCACTGATCCGCGGGTAAGGTTTGGCAGCAGAGCGGCCTGAACGCCGTCGGGAACTCCGGCGGGTCGGGAAACGTTGATTTGAGTATTCGTAACCCTTCGCTTCACAGCCCCAAGAGAGGATCGGGACGGTGCGGGAGACCAGCAACCCGGTATTTCGTTCGTTGCCCAAGCAGGGCGGCGGCTATGCGCAGTTCGGAACCGGTATGGCCGGTGCGACTCAGCAGGTGGGCCAGACCTACCAGATCGACCCCATGGCTCAGTACCAGCAGCGGGAGGTCACTCGCCCGCTGACCATCGATGACGTCGTCACCAAGACCGGCATCACGCTGGGCGTGCTGAGCGTTGCGGCGATCATTTCCTTCTTCATGGTGTCGGCCAATCAGGCGCTGGCCGGGCCGCTGACCTTCGTCGGTGCGTTCGGTGGCCTTGCCGTGGTCATGGTGGCCATGTTCGCCCGCAAGCAGGACAACAAGGCGGTGGTGCTCAGCTACGCCGTGCTGGAGGGCCTGTTCCTCGGCGCCATCTCGTGGGTGCTGACCGCCTTCACGGTGGGCACCGGCAACGCCGGCTCGATGATCGGCCAGGCCGTGATGGGCACCCTCGGGGTGTTCGGCGGCATGCTGGTGGTCTACAAGACCGGCGCCATTCGGGTCACCCCCAAGTTCACCCGGATGCTCGTCGCCGGCATGTTCGGTGTGCTGGCCCTGATGATCGGCAACCTGGTGCTGTCGCTGTTCGGCGTCGGCGGCGGTGAGGGCCTGGGCCTGCGCAGCGGCGGGACGCTGTCGATCATCTTCTCGCTGGTGTGCATCGGTATCGCCGCGTTCAGCTTCCTGATCGACTTCGACGCCGCCGACCAGCTGATCCGCGCAGGCGCGCCGGAGAAGGCCGCCTGGGGTATCGCACTTGGCCTGACCGTGACCCTGGTCTGGCTGTACCTGGAGATCCTGCGGCTGCTGAGCTACTTCCAGAGCGAGTGACCCGCTAGCTTTCCCCGTTGACTCTGCGCTGAGGGCGCAAAAGTGCGAGTAGCACACGCCCTCAGCGCAGAGTCATTTTTTGTGTCGGTGGCCCTGGGCAACATGCCGACATGGGACAACCATTCATCGGTAGCGAGGCGTTAGCCGCTGGAACTTTGAGCCGCCATGAGCTGCGCCAGTTCCACACGGCAGTCCTGCCGAACGTCTACCAGCAAAAGCGCGCCGAACCGACGCTCCTGCACCGGACGCAGGCCGCCTGGCTGTGGTCGCAGCGCCAGGCGGTCGTGTCCGGCTTGGCGGCGTCCGCCCTACACGGGGCGAATTGGGTCGGGGATGACGCGATCGTCGAACTGATCTGGCGTAACGCGCGACCCCCGCACGGCGTCAAGACCCGTGCTGACCTCATCCTGGACGGCGAATCCGAGCATCGCGGCGGCGTCGTCGCCACCACTGCCGAGCGCACCGCCTTTGACCTGGGCCGACGCGGGCCGTTACGTCAGGCGGTCGCCAGGCTCGACGCCCTGGCCAACGCCACGCATTTCAAGATCGAAGATGTGGCTCGGCTGGCGTCGCGGCATCGGCACACCCGCGGGTTGCGCCAACTGGAAGCCGCGCTGTACCTCGTCGATGCCGGCGCGCAGTCACCGAAGGAGACCTGGCTGCGGCTGTTGCTCAGTGACGCCGGCTTTCCCAGGCCGCAGACCCAGATCCCGGTTCTCGGGGCGGACGGCTGTCCGCGCTACTTCCTTGACCTGGGGTGGGAGGACATCATGCTCGCGGTCGAATACGACGGCGACCAGCACCGCACCAGCCGCCCACAGTTCGTCAAGGACGTCGAGCGTCTGGAATACATCCGGCAGGCGGGCTGGTCGCACATCACGGTGCTCGCCGAACACCGGGGCTACGACGTCGTTCGACGCGTCCGCCAGTCATGGGACGCCCTGAGGCGAAAATGACTCTGCGCCCAGGGCGGGGGTTACTCGAACTTTCCCGCCCTGAGCGCAGAGTCAATGAAACGGAGCTAGGAGAGCCGCTCGACCACCATGGCCATGCCCTGGCCGCCACCGACACACATGGTCTCCACGCCGAACTGCTTGTCGTGGGTCGCCAGGTTGTTCAGCAGGGTGGCGGTGATGCGGGCACCGGTCATACCGAACGGGTGGCCCAGGGCGATCGCCCCGCCGGACACGTTCAGCTTGTCCTCGTCGATGCCCAGCTCGCGAGCCGAGCCGAGCACCTGCACCGCGAAGGCCTCGTTGATCTCGAACAGGTCGATGTCGGAGACCGACATCTTGGCGTTCGCCAGCGCCTTCTTGACGGCCTCGATCGGGCCCAGGCCCATGATCTCCGGCGACAGGCCCGACACCCCGGTCGACACGATCCGGGCCAGCGGCTTGAGACCCAGCTCCTTGGCCTTGGTGTCGCTGGTGATGATCACCGCGGCGGCGCCGTCGTTCAGCGGGCAGGCGTTACCGGCGGTGATCGTGCCGTTGGGCCGGAACACCGGCTTGAGCTGGCTGATCTTCTCGTAGGTGGTGCCGGCGCGCGGGCCGTCGTCGGTGCTCACCACCGTGCCATCGGGCAGCGTGACCGGGGAGATCTCGCGCTCGAAGAAGCCGCTCTTGATGGCCTCCTCGGCGCGGTTCTGGCTGCGCACGCCCCAGTGGTCCTGGTCCTCGCGGCTGATCCCGGTGTGCAGCACTACGTTCTCGGCGGTCTGGCCCATCGCGATGTAGACGTCCGGCAGCAGGCCGTCGGCGCGCGGGTCGTGCCACTCGGTGGCACCGGCTGCGGCGGCCTCCGAGCGAGCCATCCCGTCGTTGAACAGCGGGTTCTTGCTGTTCGGGGCGCCGTCGGCGGCACCGATGGCGAACTGCGAGACGGTCTCCACACCGGCGGAGATGAATGCGTCACCCTCGCCGGCCTTGATCGCGTGGAACGCCATCCGGGTGGTCTGCAGCGACGACGAGCAGTACCGGTTCACCGTGGTGCCGGGCAGGAAGTCGTAGCCGAGCAGCACCGAGACCACGCGCCCGATGTTGTAGCCAGCGGCGCCGCCCGGCTGGCCACAGCCCATCATCAGGTCGTCGATCTCGCGCGGGTCCAGCGCGGGCACCTTGTCCAGGGCGGCGCGCACCATCTGGGCGGCCAGGTCGTCGGGCCGCATGGTGACCAGGGATCCCTTACCGGCCCGGCCGATCGGCGAACGCGCAGTTGAGACGATTACAGCTTCAGGCACTTCTGGCTCCTTGAGATCGGGTAATAGAGCCGAATCTAGCCCGACGGGGCCGCCACGCGGGAATCGGGCCGGTCCAGCACAGCGCAGAGCGCCGGGATCATTTGGCCCGCGGCCAGGGCGTATCCCGCCGCCGACGGGTGGTATTGGTCCGCGGCGAACAGCAGTTCGGGGCTGTCGTGGAACTCCCGGGCCCGGAAGTCGGCGAAGGGCACGGCGATACCGCCGGCTGCTTTGACCGCCAGGGTCTGCGCCCGGGCCAGCTGGCAGGCGCGGGCGTGTGCGACCCAGCGCAGCGGCCGCGGTATTGCGCTGATCGCCCCGAACTTGGGGCAGGTGCCCACGATCACCACCGCGCCGCTGGCGCGCAGTCGCCTCACCGCGGCGCGCAGCCGCTGCACCGAGCCGGCGATGCTGTGCAGTGCGGTCACGTCATTGGCGCCGATCATGATCACCGCGACGTCCGGCGGCGGACCCGCGACGAACATCGCGTCCACCTGCCCGGCCAGGCCCTTGGAGGTGGCGCCCACAATTGCCTTAGTGCTCAACCGAATCCGCATCCCGGTGCGCTCCGCCAATGCTCTGGCGATCAGCGCGCCGGGAACCTCCGCCGCCGAACGGCAGCCATAGCCGGTCGCGGTGGAGTCGCCGAAGACCATCAGCTGCAGATCGACATTCGCCCCGCGGTGAAAAGGCTGAACTTGCGCGTCGTCGGGACCGTATAAACCGTCAGCACGCGGTGGAAGATCCCAAGCCTTGGGGATCGTCTGACGGGCCCGGTCGGCCTGGCCGGCCAGGAGATTGCGCACACCCAGATAGAGGGTGCCGCCAAAAGCGAACACGCCCGCAGTGGCCAGCGTGACCGCCGAACGTCGCGTTGCCCCGATCGCCATGTCGGTGATTCTAGGGAAAGGACGCCCATGTCACCTGAGCGCAGCAAACAAATATGGTCACGAAGCGGAACCGATGCAGTATCGGAACGAATCATAAGATTTCTTCTCAATTTTTCGCGTGTGACGATAACTGGTACCGCGTTGGCTGTGCCGGCCCGGGCCGGCTGGAGGGAGTGTCCATCATGACCGCACCCGACACAATGCCCAGCTCGTTACGTGTTCGCACCCGCCTGTATCCCAGTCCGCGACCCTACCGTTACGGCCGTCACGACGGGCTTCCCGTCGAGGTCTCCGAGGAGTCGACCAGCGTCGAGGGGCGGATGGCGTGGCTGGCGGCCCGAGCCACCATTCGGCCGGTTCTCTCGGTCGGCAGCTACCTTCCGCGGATGCCGTGGCCGTTCGGATTGCTCGACTTCGCCGCGAAGGCGATGTTGCCGGCGCCGGGCACCATCCGCGCCACCATCCGGCTGCCGCACTGTAAGGCGCAGATGGTGCGCGCTGCCGGTGTCCTGCCCGCCGACGGCACCCGTCGCGTCGTGCTCTACATGCACGGCGGGGCCTTTCTGGCCTGCGGGGCCAACACCCACGGCCGGCTCGTCACCAAGCTGTCGAAGTACGCCGACAGTCCGGTCTTGGTGGTGGAGTACCGGATGATCCCCAAGTACTCCATCGCCGACGCGGTCGACGACTGTTACGACGCCTACCGCTGGTTGCGCCGTCAGGGATACGAACCGGACCAGATCGTGCTGGCCGGCGACTCGGCCGGTGGCTACCTGTCGCTGGCGCTGGCCGAGCGCTTGTTGGATGAAGGCGACGAGGAAGTGCCGGCCGCGATCGTCGCGATGTCGCCGCTGCTGGAGATCGCCAAGGAAGCCAAGAAGGCACACCCCAACATCCACACCGGTGCGATGTTCCCGCCCAAGGCATTTGACGCGTTGGTGGAACTGGTGGAATCCGCGGCCCGCCGTGACCGTACCCACGGCAGTGAAGTCCTCGAGCCGCTGCAGCACGTCCGGCCCGGACTTCCGCGCACCCTGATCCACGTCTCCGGCTCCGAGGTGTTGCTACACGACGCCCGGCTGGGCGCCAATATCCTCGCGACCGCCGGTGTACCGGTGGAGTTGCGGGTATGGCCCGGCCAGATTCACGTCTTCCAGATCGCCGCCCCGTTCGTGCCCGAGGCCACCCGCTCGTTGCGCCAGATCGGCGAATACATCCGGGAAGCCACCGGTTGAACCGCCCGGTATATAAGGTCCGTCGAGCCTCGCTGAACCGCTGGGTTCATGGGGCGGTTCCAGCTTCGGCTCTCCTCCGTCGAGCCTCGCTGAACCGCCCGGGCAAATAACCTGAGACGATGGCAGGCATGCGGATAGCGAGCCACATCAGTGAACTCATCGGCAACACGCCACTTGTCGAGCTGACTTCGATCGTTCCCCCCGGCGCGGGCCGGGTGGTGGCCAAAGTCGAGTACCTCAACCCAGGTGCCAGCTCCAAGGACCGCATCGCGGTGAAGATGATCGACGCGGCCGAGGCCAGCGGTGCACTCAAGCCCGGCGGAACCATCGTCGAACCCACCTCCGGCAACACCGGTGTCGGCCTGGCGCTGGTGGCCCAGCGCCGCGGCTACAAGTGCGTGTTCGTCTGCCCCGACAAGGTCAGCGAAGACAAGCAGAACGTGTTGCGGGCCTACGGCGCCGAAGTCGTGGTGTGCCCGACGGCGGTACCGCCGGACGACCCGGCCAGCTACTACAGCGTCTCCAACCGGCTTGTCGAGGAGATCGACGGCGCCTGGAAGCCGGATCAGTACTCCAACCCCGCAGGGCCCGAGAGTCATTACGAGACTACGGGTCCGGAGATCTGGGCCGACACCGACGGCCAGATCACCCATTTCGTCGCCGGGATTGGAACCGGCGGCACTATCACCGGCACCGGCCGTTACCTCAAAGAGGTGTCGCAAGGCCGGGTGCAGATCATCGGTGCGGACCCCGAAGGCTCGGTGTATTCCGGCGGTACCGGCCGCCCGTATCTGGTGGAAGGGGTCGGCGAGGACTTCTGGCCGGCCGCCTACGATCCGAGCATTCCCGACGGCATCATCGCGGTCTCCGACGCGGATTCGTTCGACATGACCCGGCGTCTGGCCCGGGAGGAGGCGCTGCTGGTCGGCGGCTCCTGCGGGATGGCCGTGGTGGCGGCCGTCGAGACCGCCGTCAAAGCCGGCCCCGACTCACTGGTCGTCGTGCTGCTGCCCGACGGCGGACGCGGCTACATGTCGAAGCTGTTCAACGACTCCTGGATGTCGTCGTATGGGTTCCTGCGCTCGCGGCTGGACGGTTCGACGGTGCAACCCACGGTCGCCGACGTGCTGCGGGCCAAGTCGGGGGTGCTGCCGGACCTGGTGCACACCCATCCGGCCGAGACCCTGCGCGACGCCATCGGGATCCTGCGCGAGTACGGGGTGTCGCAGATGCCCGTCGTCGGCGCCGAACCGCCGGTGATGGCCGGAGAGGTGGCCGGCAGCGTGTCCGAACGCGACCTGCTCTCCGCGGTGTTCGAGGGCCGCGCGAAGCTTGCCGACGCGGTATCGCAGCACATGGGACCGCCGCTGCCGCTCATCGGATCCGGCGAGGTCGTGGGCGTCGCCGCCACCACGTTGGCCGAGGTCGACGCGGTGATGGTGGTCGAGGACGGCAAACCGGTCGGCGTGATCACTCGCCACGACCTGTTGGGCTTTTTGTCCGACGGGCCACGCCGCCGATAAGGCGTTCACGTTCACTGTCCTGCGGTAGCGTTTGGACCGTTCACCGACACGACCCGAAAGGGTGGAGATGACCGACTTTCCGCCGCCCCCGCAGGGCAACTACCCACCCCCGTCCGGTGACTTCCCGTCGCAGGGCAATTACCCGCCGCCGCCTCCCGGCAATTACCCGCCGCCTCCGGGTAACTACCCGCCGCCGCCCCCTGGCAATTACCCGCCGCCGCCTCCCGGGAACTACCCCCCGCCGCCGCCGGGCAACTACCCGCCCCCGCCTCCGGGCTACGGCGCGTATCCGGGTGCGGTCGGAAACCCGGTGGGCCAACTGCCGCAAGAGGCCTACACCTCATGGCTGACTCGCGTCGGCGCCTACTTCATCGACTTCCTTCCGATCCTGGTGCTCTACGGCATTCCGTCGATCATCGCCGGAACCACCGCCGACCGGGAGTGCATCACCAGCTCCGACGGATTCGCCTGCACGGTCACGCCGTCGAGCACCGGCGCGGCGCTGATGTTCGTCGGCTGGCTGGCCGCGCTCGCCTACGGGATCTGGAATTTCGGCTATCGGCAGGGCACCACGGGATCGAGCATCGGTAAGTCGGTGCTGAAGTTCAAGGTGGTCTCCGAAGCCACCGGCCAGCCCATCGGGTTCGGGATGTCGATCGTGCGCCAGTTGGCACACATCATCGACGGCGCGATCTTGTGCATCGGCTACCTGTTCCCGCTGTGGGACGCCAAACGCCAGACGATCGCTGACAAAATCATGACCACCGTCTGCTTGCCGATCCGTTGAGTCAGAAGCAACCCCACAGCAATACGGGCCTGTCCACCACGGCGATCCACGCCGGGTTCCGTCCGGATCCGGCAACCGGGGCCGTCAACGTACCGATCTACGCCAGCAGCACCTTCGCCCAAGACGGCGTCGGCGGCCTGCGCGGCGGATTCGAGTATGCGCGCACCGGCAATCCGACCCGGGCCGCACTGGAGACTGCGCTGGCCGCGGTGGAGCGCGGCCGATTCGGTCGGGCGTTCGGTTCGGGGATGGCTGCCACGGACTGCGCGTTGCGGTCGATCCTGCGCCCCGGCGATCACCTGATCATTCCCGACGACGCCTACGGGGGCACCTTCCGGCTGATCGACAAGGTCTTCACCGGATGGGGTGTGGCGCACACCCCGGTGGCGCTATCCGACCTGGACGCGGTCCGCGGGGCGCTCACCGACAAAACCAGGCTGATCTGGGTCGAGACTCCTACCAACCCGCTGCTGTCGATCGCTGATATTGAAGCCATCGCAGCGATAGGCCACGGCGCGGGCGCAAAGGTACTGGTGGACAACACCTTCGCCTCGCCCGCGCTGCAGCAGCCGCTGACGCTGGGCGCCGACGTGGTGTTGCATTCGACCACCAAATACATCGGCGGCCACTCCGACGTGGTCGGTGGTGCGCTGGTCACCGACGATGAAGAACTCGACGCGGCTTTCGCGTTCCTGCAGAACGGGGCGGGCGCCGTACCGGGACCCTTCGACGCCTACCTCACCTTGCGCGGCCTGAAGACCTTGGTGTTGCGGATGCAGCGGCACAGCGAGAACGCCGCCGCCGTCGCCGAATTCCTCAACGGGCATCCCGCGGTGAGTCGGGTGCTCTACCCGGGGCTGCCGGAGCATCCCGGCCATGATGTCGCCGCGGCACAGATGCGCGGGTTCGGCGGCATGGTGTCGGTCCGGATGCGTGGTGGCCGGGCTGCCGCCGAGAAGCTGTGCGCCGGAACCGAGATCTTCATCCTGGCCGAGTCGTTGGGCGGGGTGGAGTCGCTGATCGAACTACCCGGCGCGATGACGCATGCGTCGACGGCGGGTTCGCAGCTCGAGGTTCCCGACGATCTGGTGCGCTTGTCCGTGGGCATCGAGGACATCGACGACCTGATCGCCGACCTGAAGCAGGCGCTGGACTGAGCGACGAGCCCCCGAATCGGGGCTCAGGGGCTCAGGAGTGGTAGGGCTCCGCGCTGACCAGGGTCACCTTGACGGTCTTGCCGCTGGGCACCGTGTAGCTGCGCTCCTCGTCGACCTTGGCGCCCAGCAGGGCGTGGCCGAGCGGCGAGTTCGGTGAATACACCTCGAGCTTGTCGTCGTTGACGCCCTCCTGGCGGGTGGCGATCAGGAACGTCTCGGTGTCGGACTTGTCGCCGTCGTAGAAGACCTTGACCACCGAGCCCGGCAATGCCACGCCGGACTGCGTCGGAGCCTCACCGACCTTGGCGTTGTTGAGCAACTCCTGCAGCTGCCGGATGCGGGCCTCCTGCTGGCCCTGCTCCTCACGTGCGGCGTGGTAGCCGCCGTTCTCGCGCAGGTCGCCTTCTTCGCGGCGGTCGTTGATCTCCGCGGCGATCACCGGACGGTTCGCGATCAGCTGGTCGAGCTCCGCCTTGAGCCGGTCGTGTGACTCCTGCGTCAACCAGGTCACCTGGGTGTCCGTCATCTCACTGTGCTCCTTGTGTCGTCGGATCCGGCGCCATTGGGCAGCGGGGGCGACATCGTTCTAATGCAGCAATACACGGTCCCAGCTGGAACCGTGTATCCGTACAGGGTACCACCGCGGCATCATGGCGATCGTAAGTAATCGGGGACGTCGCTGCCGCAACCGTAGACGTCGCCCATGACAGGTTGCTGGGAAGATTTCACGGTCGTGGTCACCTGTACGGTGGCCGACTCAGACGGTGGAATCAGCACTTCGCGGCGGCCAGTCTCGCTGCCGTCGCTGGATCGGACCCGCACAATGCAGGCCGCAGGAGTCGACGGGTCTGATCGAGTCACGCTGAACTTAACCGAGACCGTCTGGTCGTCGAGCACCTCATAGCCGTACAACTCGCCCTTGACCTCGGCGGTTGCGAAGCGCTGGTAGCCCAGTACGGCGATGGCGGCGACAATGGCGATCGCCATCGCACCCAGGGCGATCGCCAGCAACCGACGGGGCAGGGCACTGCCCTGGGTATCCCCGTATCGGGCCGGCTTGGAGTCGGTCATCGTGAGGTGTGTCCCATGGTCAACGGTGGATTCGGGAGCGATTACCGCGCCCGCCGCAGGTGGTGTAACGATGGGGGCCGGAAACCATCTGGAACTATAGGCGTCCGGTCCGGGGTTCCGGCAGGAGGAACCTGGAGGGAACGGGGAATGTGCGCATGAGTGGACTGCGGCTGATGGCGGTGCACGCCCACCCCGACGACGAGTCCAGCAAGGGCGCGGCCACGGTGGCCCGCTACACCGCCGCTGGGCACCGGGTGATGGTGGTGACCCTGACCGGTGGCGAGCGCGGCGACATTCTCAACCCCGCGATGGACCTGCCCGATGTGCACGGAAACATCGCCGCGGTCCGGCGCGACGAGATGGCGAAGGCCGCTGAGATCCTCGGGGTCGAGCATCACTGGCTGGGCTTCGTCGACTCCGGCCTGCCCAAGGGCGACCCGCTGCCGCCGCTGCCCGAAGACTGCTTTGCGCTGGTGCCGCTGGAGGTGTCCACCGAAGCCCTGGTGCGCGCGGTACGTCAGTTCCGTCCGCACGTGATGACCACATACGACGAGAACGGTGGCTACCCGCACCCCGATCACATCCGTTGCCATCAGGTGTCGGTGGCCGCGTTCGAGGCCGCCGGCGACTACCGCCGCTACCCGCAGGCCGGTGAGCCCTGGAGTGTCTCCAAGCTCTACTACAACCACGGGTTCCTGCGGCAACGAATGCAGCTGTTGCAGGACGAGTTCGCCCGCAACGGCGAGGTCGGCCCGTTCGCCAAATGGCTCGAGCACTGGCAGCCCGACCACGACGTGTTCGCCGACCGGGTGACTACCCGCGTCGAGTGCGCCGACTACTTCAGCCAGCGTGACGACGCACTGCGTGCGCACGCCACGCAGATCGACCCCAACGGCGACTTCTTCGCCGCGCCGATCGAGTGGCAGCAGCGGCTCTGGCCGACCGAGGAGTTCGAGCTGGCTCGGTCCCGGGTGCCGGTTACTCTGCCGGAGACTGACCTGTTCGCCGGGATCGAGGACAACGGATGAACCATGCTGTGCTGACCGTGCTGTGGATGGCGGCAGACGACATCTTGGCGGATGGCGTGCCGCGCGACACCGGGCCGGACTTCGGCAAGGCCAGCCCGTTCGGGCTGTTGGTCATCGTGCTGCTGATGCTCGGCACATTCGCGCTGGTGTGGTCGATGAACCGGCAGCTCAAGAAGTTGCCGGAATCGTTCGACCGGGACCACCCGGCCGCCGACCAAGCCGCCGACGAGGGGACCGTCGGGTCCGCTTCGCCCGACGATCTCCCGGGCGATGACGGCCCGGGATCGCCTCCACGGCAGTCGTAGCGCTAACAGTTCTCCAACGCCGGGTTTCGCGTTTGCGACTGCCGGATTAACCTTTGCCCCTTCGGGTTTCGTCACTATCGCGGCTATCGCCGACTCTAGCGCTGCGTGAGATGATTGCCGTGCCCGCGGCTTGGGAGAAAGGTTCGGGGTTGGCCATGCTCGCAGATCGCTCACCCGGGTTGGCGGTATCGCCGGTCATCTTGATGGTGTTACTGGTCGGCCTGATCAAGGTTCCGGCCGTGCACGCCGACGCGGTCGACACCACGTTTCTGGGCGCTCTCAACTCCAAGGGCATCGACTTCGCCAACGGCCAATCGGCGGTCATCGCCGGGCATGAGGTCTGCGACGAGCTCGACAGTGGTCGGCAGAAGAACGACGTGGTGTCCGAGGTGATGCAGAGCAGCCAGCTCGACGGCTATCACGCCGGCTTCTTCGTCGGGGTCAGTGTCAGCGCGTTCTGCCCGCGGCATCACGGCTAATTCTGCTCAGCCCGCGGAGGGCGGTTTGGGCATGACCGGACCCCGCAGCTCCAAACCGACTTCCAGGTCCTCGTACTTCTGCTGCTTGCGCTTGCGCCAGCCACTGCCTGCGGAATTCGATGGCGGCACCATCGGCGGCATGATCGGTGGGACGCCGGCGAACGTCGTGGACTGATTTGCCGGCAGCGGTGTGGCCGACGACGCCAACTGGACCGGCGCCTGTGTCGCGGCCAGGAACCCCGCCGCGGCGGGTGGCGCGGTTAGCGGGCCCACCTTCACCCCGACACCGATTGCCGCCGCGGGCATTTCGGTAAGGCCGGCGGCGCCCAGCGCGCCCAGTCCCCCGAGCGGCATCGCCGGGATCAAGGCGGACTCGCCCTCGGCCAGGCCCTGCGCCATGGCGGTGTTGACGTTCTGCAACGCCTGCGCCGAGGTGTTCTGGGCGAGGTAGCTGAGCAGGTTGATCGGGAAGCCGGACGACACGAACTGGTTGGCATAGGTGTTCGCCAGGCCCGTCCAACTGGCGTTGGGATCGAATGCCGGCAGTGACTGCTCCAATGACGCCAAAGTGGAAGCAGCGGAAGTAGTTCCACTTGTGGCGAGCTTAGGGGAGCTGAACGCGGGAAGTGTGGTGGCTTGCGCAGCGGCCGCCCGGTAGCGGGTCATCGCGGCAGTGTTATTCGTCCACATGCCCAGATACTGGCTCTCGTTCTCCGCGATGGCCGCTGAGTTGGTCCCGAATCGATTGGACGCCAGCAGTTGCACTCGGCGAGTGCGGTTGGTCTTGATCGCCGCAGTCGGGGCCACCGCCGCGCGGGCCGTTTCGAAAGCCGCGGCGGCCTGCTGCATTGCGGCGGCGGTCCGCCGGCACTGCTGTGCCGTGGCGCGCAGCCACACCAGGTAGGGCTCAGCGGACTGCACCATCGCAGCCGCGGACCCGCCACGCCACGAGTCCACCAACGACGACAGTGCTGCGACGTAGTCGTCGGCGTATTCGTCCAGGTAGGTGCCAAGCTTTCGCCACGCCCCCGACGCCTCGACGAGGGATCGCGCGCCGGGGCCGGTGTGAACCAGCGCGGAGGTGACCTCGGGGGGCGCGGTTATGGACTGCATTCCCGTGGTGGTGGCTCGTTTAGGCGATCGCGCTGATGGCGGCCGATAAGCGTGACTTGAACGCATCGGGGATGGGGACGTAGCCGTAGTCGGCCAGCTCGTTCTGGCCGTCGCCGATCGCGCTCTGCAGGAAGGCGCGCACCGCGGTTCCGACCTGTGGGTCGGGATACTTCGAGCAGACGATCTCGTAGGTGGCCAGCACGATCGGGTAGGCACCGGGCTGGTTGGGCCGATAGAAGGAGATGGTGTCTAGCGCCAGGTCATTGCCTTCGCGGATGAACCAAGCCGACAGGATGGTCTTGCCGACCGATTCCGCATTGATCGACACCGGAGCCGGGCCGGCCGAGGTGATGACATTGGCCATGCCCAGCTGATGGCTCTGGGCGAATGACCACTCCGTGTAGGTGATCGACCCCTCGAGGTCGGCCGCGGCCGCGGCGACGCCCTCGTTGCCGTGGGCGGTCGGTCCGCCAGCGCCGTTGAAGGTTCGCCCGGCTCCCTTGCTCCACGTGCCCGCGGACGCGGTGTCCAGGTAGCGCTGGAAGTTGTCGGTGGTCCCGGAGGCGTCGCTGCGTGAGATCACCCGAATCGGCAGGGCGGGCAGGTCGGTGCCGGTGTTCAGGGCGGCGATCGCGGGATCGTTCCAGCTGGTGATGATGCCGTTGAAGATGTTGGCTGCGGTGGGGCCGTCTAGATTCAGCGAGGTCACACCGCTCAGGCGGAACGCAATGGCGATGGGCCCGAACACCAACGGCAGGTTCCATACCGGCGCGCCGCAGCGCTGCTGGGCGCGGTCGTATTCACCCTTGCTCAGCGGCGAATCGGATCCACCGAAATCTGTTTGGTCGGCCATGAACTCGTCGATGCCCGCGCCGGATCCGTTCGGCTGGTAGGTCAGGCTCTGGCCGGGGCAGGCTTGGCTGAACGATGCGACGAACCGCGTCATCGCGTTGGCCTGAGCGGTGGAACCGCTGGCCTTCAGGTTCGGGTGCCCGCCACAGTCCACGCCGGACGCCGGGGCGGCGTGGCTCGGAGCTGTCGTGTCATGGCCCCCGCCGCAGCCGGACAGCAGCGCAGCCCCCGCGGCCAGCAAGATCGGTACGGCACGTCGATTGATGTCAATCACATCCCTCGGGTCGTCTCACCGGCGAATGCTAGCAATGGCGAGGCCCGGCAACTATGGTGCTCTACAGGCGAATTCAAGAATTCAGCAACCGTTTTCGAACTGGCCATGAGTTGTATGGACATCGTCCGCGTGTGGGTCTCAGCGCCACCTGGTGCCGAACAGGATTAGCGTGGATGAATGGCCAACCGTCTCGCCGCGTCCGCCAGTCCCTACCTGCGTCAACACGCCGACAACCCGGTGCACTGGTGGGAGTGGACACCCGAGGCGCTGGCCGAGGCCGCGCAACGCGACGTGCCGATCCTGCTGTCGGTCGGCTACTCGGCCTGCCATTGGTGTCACGTGATGGCGCACGGCTCGTTCGAGGACGCCGAAGTCGCCGCGGCCATGAACGCGGGCTTCGTGTGCATCAAGGTCGACCGGGAGGAGCGCCCGGATATCGACGCCATCTACATGACCGCCACCCAGGCGCTGACCGGGCGTGGCGGCTGGCCGATGACGTGTTTCCTGACCCCCGATGGCCGGCCGTTCTACTGCGGCACGTACTACCCCAAAGACGCGTTCCTGAACCTTCTTTCGGCGATCACCGCCACTTGGAACGAACGCCGTGACGAAGTCGAGGAGGCTTCGGACAACATCGCCAACGAGCTGCGCTCGATGGCCGCCGGACTGCCGGGGGAGGGGCCGCCGGTGGATGCGATGCTCTGCGACGCCGCGGTGGCCGCGGTGCTACGTGACGAAGACAGCACCCACGGCGGATTCGGCGGTGCGCCGAAGTTCCCACCGTCGGCGCTGCTGGAAACGCTGCTGCGGCACTACGAACGGACCGCGAACCGCCCGGCGCTGCAGGCGGTGGAACGTGCCGGTGCGGCGATGGCTCGCGGTGGGATCTACGACCAGCTCGCCGGCGGCTTCGCCCGCTACAGCGTCGACAATGCCTGGGTGGTACCGCATTTCGAGAAAATGCTCTACGACAATGCGTTGCTGCTACGGGTCTACGCGCACTGGGCCCGGCGCACCGGCGACCCGCTGGCCACGCGGGTGACCAAGCAGACGGCCCGCTTCCTGCTGGAAGATCTTTCCGACGGGGGGATGTTCATCTCGTCGCTGGACGCCGACGCCGACGGCCGCGAGGGCCTGACCTATGTGTGGACGCCCGAGCAGCTGACCGAAGTTCTCGGCGCCGACGACGGGGCCTGGGCGGCAGAGGTTTTCGGGGTCACGGCGAGCGGCACGTTTGAAGCCGGCGGTTCAGCGAGCCTCGACGAAGGAGAGGGGAAGCTGGGACCGCCGAATGGGCACGGCGCCTCGGTACTGCAGCTACTGACCGATCCCGATGATCCCGAGCGCCTCGATCGGGTGCGCCAGCGACTGCTGGCCGTTCGGCGGCTTCGGCCCCAGCCCGGACGCGACGACAAGGTGGTGACCGCCTGGAACGGCATGGCGATCACCGCGTTGGCCGAAGCGGCTGTAGCGCTGGGAGATCCGAGCCTGGCCGCCGCGGCGAAGGAGTGCGCCGGCAAGCTGCTCGACCTGCACCTGGTGGACGGTCGGCTGCGGCGGGCCAGTCTGGGCGGCCGGGTGGGGGACAGCGCCGCGATCCTGGAGGACTACGGCGCGCTGGCCACCGGACTGCTCAGCCTGCACCAGCTCAGCGGTGAGCAGAGTGTGCTCGATGCCGCCGCCGGACTGCTGGACACCGCGCTGGCCCACTTCGCCGATCCGGACTCACCCGGGCGCTGGTTCGACAGTGCCGACGACGCCGAAACCCTGATGCTGCGCCCCAGCGACCCGATGGACGGCGCCACCCCGTCGGGCGCGTCGCTGATCACCGAGGCGCTGCTGACCGCGGCCCACCTGGTCTCCGCCGACCGCAGCGAGCGCTACCGCCAGGCGGCCACCGACGCGCTGTCGGCGCATGCCGCGCTGCTCGAGCGCGTACCCCGCGCGGTCGGGCACTGGCTCGGCATCGCCGAGGCCTCCGTGCGCGGTCCGCTGCAGATCGCGGTGGCCTGCGACAGCCCCGACTCGGCACTGTTAGAGCAGGCGCGCCGGCTGGCCCCCGGCGGGACGATCGTGGTCGGCGGGGCGGCCGGCTCCTCGGAACTGCTGGCCGGGCGAGACCGGGTCAACGGCGCCGACGCCGCCTACGTCTGTCGCGGTCCGGTGTGTGACTTGCCGGTGCGCAGCGCGGCCGAGTTGGCAGCTGCCCTTGGGGTGCCCGCGAATCCGGCATCCGTGTAACGTGCGGCACATGACGAGCGCACCCGAGCGGGCACAGGCCATCACCGAGACCGTCCACCGCTACATCGAGCTGGTCGGCGGCGGCGACGCCGATGCGCTGGTCGAGCTCTACGCATCCGACGCCACCCTGGAGGACCCGGTCGGCGGCGAGGTGCACATCGGCCACCAGGCCATTCGTAATTTCTACTCGGCCATCACCGGGCTGGATCGCAAGTCCGAGCTGGTGACGCTGCGGGTCGCCGGCAACGAGGCGGCGTTCCACTTCGCGCTGACCATCACCAACGGTGACCACCGCATGCGCATCGAGCCGATCGACGTGATGGTGTTCGACGGCGACGGCAAGATCGCCGGGATGAAGGCCTACTGGTCCGCGGAGAACATCACCCAGCTGTAGGCCCGCGCGGCCACTACAGCGCCGCGAACCAGATCGCGATGTACTGGCAGATCGCGGCCACGGCGGTGCAGGCGTGGAAGAACTCGTGGTAGCCGAACGTCGCGGGCCACGGGTCCGGCCATTTCAGTGCGTACATGATTGCCCCGATGCTGTAGAGCGCGCCGCCGACGGCCAGCAGCACCATCGCCGCGACACCGGCGTTGTGCATGATCGTTGCGATGAAAAAGGCTGACACCCAGCCCAGCAGCAGGTAGAGCGGCACCCCGACCCACTTCGGGGCGGTCGGCCAAAACAGCTTGAGCACCACGCCGGCCAGTGCGCCACCCCACACGATCGCCATCACCAGCCGTTCCTGAGCGCCGTGGTCCATCGCCAGCAGCGCGAACGGGGTGTAGGTGCCGGCGATGAAGATGAAGATCATCGCGTGGTCGAGCCGCTTCATGCGGATTCGGGCGGCGACAGACTTCCAGGTGATCCGGTGATAGGTCGCGCTGACCGCGAACATGCCCACCACCGAGATGGAGTAGGCCAATGTCGCCAGGCCGGCCTCGAGGCCGGCCAGCGACCAGGCCACCGCGGTCAGGGTGATCCCGGCGATGACGGCAACGATTGCCGACACGAGGTGAATCCACCCGCGTGCCCGCGGTTTGGTGTGCGGCGCGGTGATGTCCGCCGGCAGCTCGTTCGGATTCGGCTCGGCGATGGTGTCGGTGTGGGTGCTCATGGGCCTTCCTGAACTCCACGCGGATCCCGGACTGATTCCCGTCATTGCTTTCAGATCACAGTAGTCTGGGTTTTTGTGGCAATCATCCCGGCGCGCTTGAAAGAGCCGCTGTACCGGATCTACGAACTGCGCCTCCGGCAGGGCTTGGCGGCGTCGCGGTCGAACCTGCCCCGCCACATCGCCGTGCTCTGTGACGGTAACCGCCGGTGGGCGCGCGATGCCGGCTACGACGACGTCAGCTACGGCTACCGGATGGGCGCGGCCAAGATCGCCGAGATGCTGCGCTGGTGCGCCGATGCGGGCATCGAGATGGCCACCGTCTACCTGCTGTCCACCGAGAACCTGCAGCGTGACCCCGCCGAACTGGCTGCGCTCATCGAGATCATCACCGATGTGGTGGAGGAGATCTGCGCGCCAGCGAACCGGTGGAGCGTGCGCACCGTGGGGGATCTGGCGCTGCTGGGTGAAGAACCCGCCCGTCGCCTGCGTGAGGCCGTCGAAAGCACCGTGAGTACCGCTGATCGCGGACGCTCCAACCTGCACGTCAACGTCGCCGTCGGCTACGGGGGCCGCCAGGAGATCGTCGACGCCGTGCGTGGCCTGCTCGGCAAACAGCTGGCCAACGGCGCCACGGCCGAGGAACTCGTCGACGCGGTGACCGTCGAGGGCATCTCGGAGAACCTCTACACCTCGGGCCAGCCCGACCCAGACCTGGTGATTCGCACGTCCGGGGAGCAGCGGCTGTCCGGTTTCCTGCTGTGGCAGAGCGCCTACTCGGAGATGTGGTTCACCGAGGCGCACTGGCCGGCGTTTCGCCGGGTCGACTTCCTGCGCGCGCTGCGCGACTACAGCGTGCGGCACCGGAGATTCGGGCGGTAGCGAGCCGTGGTGGTGTTGTCGGCGCTGGTCTTCACCCTGAGTTGGTGGCTCGGGATGTACCTGTTGGCGCGCGACCCGCGCAAACCGGTGCTGGTGCTGGCCGCGGTCGGGTTGTGCGGCTTCGCCGCCGTGGTGGCCGCCGACGCGGTCCGTGCAGTGTGGCATCCGGTGCTGCTCGGACGGGTGGAGATCTACCTGGCGGTGGTTCCCGGCGTGGCTTGGTTCGCGGTGTTGCTGGAACTGGCCCGGCCGTGTGATCGCTGGACCGGCAGGGCGCGTGACGTGACGTTCATCGGCGTGGTTGCGGCCGCGGCACTGGTCGGAGCGACCTGGGCCGGCAGCGTCGAAGGCCCGCCGGGGGCCGGACACTGGCTGCTGTTCGTGGTGATCTCGGTGTCGACGTTGGCGGCGATGGTCAAGGCGCTGATCCGGCCCGCGCAGCCCGGTTCGGTGCTCGGGGTGGCCGCCGTCGCGACGCTGTTCTTCGCCCTGGCCAACGCGATCCTCATCATCCCGCTGGGCGTGGTGCCCAGCGGCATCGCGCTGGCCAGCACCGGCGTCGACGTGCTTCTGCTGGGCCTGGCGGTGGCGCTCTGGGATGCCTTCGACGAAGGCCAGGCGCTGCGGCTGGACATGCTGAGGTCGTTTCTTGCCTGCGTCGCGATGGCGGCGTTGCTGGGTGGGCAGGCGCTGATCGGCTTGTGGTTGACCCGGCCCGAACCCGTGGCGCAGACCGCGCTGACGGTGCTGCTGTTCACCACGATCGCAGTCGGGATCGAGGTCCAGGTGTTCGTCGACCGGCTGGCCGGGCTCTGGGACCGGCTGGCGTTCTGGCGCTCCCCGGCGCTGCGCGCCGACCGCGCCGTGTTGCGCGGCACCGAGGCGGCGCTGGCCCTGCGCTCGACCGGCCCGCTCGACGACCTCGACGAGGAAACCTTCGTCCGGCTGACCCGCCGGGCGTTGGGGCACTATGGGGATCTGTCGAAGCTCGTCGCCAGCCCGCTGACCGCGCTACCGGTCATCGACGAGCGATTGGCTGCCCGCGGTGCGCCCGATGCGCCGCTGGAACGAGCCAACGAACTCAAAGCTCTGCTGGCCGACCGGATCGCCGCGCTCAAGCCCCGTGACTGCGGCGAGTTCGGCACCACCGAACAGTGGCGGCATTACAACGCCCTGTATTTCCCCTACGTGGTGGGCGTGCGTGCCTACGCGCAGAACGCCACCGCTGCCGGACTGGACCCCACGGCGCGCCAGGCCTGGCAGTGGCTGGTCACCGAGGTACCGCAGCGTTCGCTGCACAACTGGCAGAACGCCGGGGCCCGAGTGATCGCCGCCGACCTGCGGGGCCGGATGACGGTGTCGCCAGCCCTCTGACCTGCGCTTGGCAGTGCTTGGCAGTGCCACGGGTCGATGTGGCAGCGGCTGCGCCGCAGGGTCGGGGGTGTCCGCACCACACTCGAAGGGAGTTTCCTCATGACCGCCATCACCACCCCGGCGCTGTCCGACTCGACCGACTCGCTGTTGCGCTTCGCACTCCGCGCCGACGCCGCCATCATCGGGGCCGTCGGTCTCCTCGGAGTGATCGCCGCCCGGCCGATGGCGGCGCTGGAGGGCCTGACCCCGGCCCACGAATACGCCCTGGCCGCATTCTGCGTCCTCTACGGCGCCGTCGTGTATTTCCTGTCCGCATTGCCGGACCTGCGCCGCCCGGGTATCGCAGTGATCGCCGCCAATGTGGTGTGCACCGTTGCGGCCATCGCGGTGGTGGAGGCTGGCGTGTTGCCGCTGACCGGAATCGGTGTGGCGGCGACGTTGGTCAGCGCGGCCTACACGGCGTTCATCGGATGGGTGCAGTACCGCGGGCTGCGCCGCCTGGGCTGACTCGCGGCCCACTCAACGTGTCGCTGCGGCCGTCACCGTCTACAGTTCACTCCCATGAAGTGGCGGCTGGCGGCGACGACGCTGATCCCCGGAATCCTGATCTACGCCGCGGCGCCGGCGCAGGCCGACGAGAAGACCTACCTCAGTTACCTTGAGTCGCACGGCTTCAAGTACCAGAACAGTCCTGGCCTGACCACCCCGTCGGGGGCGGTGCAGTTCGGCAAGATCATCTGCGAGAACCTGCGGAAGGGTCGCCCGGCCAAGGACCGGTTCGGCACGAAGGTCGCCGACGGCGTCACCAAGGTCATGATCGACGGGGCGCAACGGGAAATGTGCCCGGACACCTTGGCGGCCGCCGCCAACCCGACACCGACGCCGGCGGTGCCGCCGCCGGGTGCCGGCGAACCGCCGTCGCCGGGGCCTGAGGTTCCGCCGCCGGCCGACCAGGCACCGCCGCCGGGCTTCCCCCCGCCCCCGGGGTTCCCTCCCCCGCCGGGTTTTCCCCCGCCGCCGGACTTCCCGCCGCCTCCGGGTTTCCCGCCGCCGCCCGAGCCGGCGCCCGCACCCGCGGGGGAGCTGCCGCCACCACCGGGGGAGCCGGCGCCCCCGCCGGGACAGCCGCAGCCGGGCACCGCGACGCAGCCCTAGCACCGCGGCTTAGCGACACGCTTTAGAGCTTGCGCAGCCGCAGCCTGTTGATGGAGTGATCGGCGTCCTTGCGCAGCACCAGGGTCGCTCGGGGCCGGGTGGGCAGGATGTTCTCGATCAGGTTGGGCCGGTTGATCGAACGCCAGATGTCGCGCGCGGCGGCCACCGCCTGCTGGTCATTCAGGGCCGCGTAGTGGTGGAAGTGCGAGTCGGGGTTGGCGAACGAGGTGGAGCGCATCGCCAGGAAGCGCGAGACATACCAGTGCTCGATGTCTTCCACTCGGGCGTCGACGTACAGCGAGAAGTCGAACAGGTCGGAGATCATCAGCGTCGGCCCGGTCTGCAGCACGTTGAGACCTTCGAGGATCAAGATGTCGGGGTGGCGGACCACCTGCTTGGCGCTGGGCACGATGTCGTAACTCATGTGTGAGTAGACCGGCGCGCATACGTAGTCGGCGCCGGACTTCACCGAAGTGACAAACCGCATCAGCGCGCGGCGGTTGTAGCTTTCCGGGAACCCTTTGCGGTGCATCAGGTTCCGGCGCTGCAACTCGTGATTGGGGTAGAGGAACCCGTCGGTGGTGACCAGGTCCACCCGCGGGTGGTGGTCCCAGCGGGCCAGCAGCGCCTGCAGCACACGGGCCGTCGTCGACTTACCGACTGCCACGCTGCCGGCCACACCGATGACAAAGGGCACCGGGCGATCGGGATTCTGGTCGTTTTCGGCACCCAGGAACTCCGCGGTGGCGGCGAAGAGCTGCTGGCGGGCGGCGACCTGCAGGTGCAGCAGACGCGCGAGCGGCAGATAGACCTCTTCGACCTCCAACAGGTCGACCTGCTCGCCGAGGCCGCGCAGTGCGACGACTTCTGCTTCGGTGAGCGGCATCGGCGTAGACATACGCAGTGTCCGCCATTGACGTCGGTCGAACTCCACGTAGGGAGTCGGCTCGCTAAGCCGCCGCATGACCATACAGTCTTGCAGTAGCCGCGGCGGTTAGCCTGATCGGGTATGGAGCCCGCCGAATTGATCCGTGAATACCTGTTGCTCGGTCTGCGCTTTGACCGCATCGAGCAGGGTTATGTCGACGCCTTCACCGGCGACCCCGAGCTGCAGCGGCTTGTCGCGAACGAGCCGATGCCCAACCCGTCCGACCTGGCCCGCCAGGCCGATAAGCTGGCCGCCGCGCTGCCCGGCGGTCTCGATCCGGCGCGTGCCGAGTACCTGCGGGTGCACCTGCGGGCGCTGGCGTGCGCCGGGCGCAAGTTCGCCGGGGAGCAGGTCGGTTTCGTCGAGGAGGCAAGCGCCTACTTTGACCTGCCGGTCATTGTCAAAGGCGACACCGACCGCTATCGCCAAGCCCACGCCCGGCTGGACGAAGCGCTGGGCGGCACGGGTCCGCTGGCCGAGCGGATGGCGGCGCACCGGCGGGCCGAGGAGATTCCGCCGGAGCGGTTGGAAGCGGCCATCCACGCGTTTTCCTCGGCACTGCGCGACCGGGTGCGGGTGGACTTCCCGCTGCCGGAGTCGGAAACCATCACCTACGAGGTGGTCACCGACAAGCCGTGGTCGGGATTCAACTACTACCGCGGCGACTACCAATCCACGGTGGCGGTCAATGCCGACCTCAAACAGCTGATGTCGAACCTGCCGCGGCTGGTGGCCCACGAGTCCTACCCGGGCCATCACACCGAGCACTGCCGCAAGGAGGCCGGGCTGGTCGAAAAGCTCGGCCAGGCCGAGCAGACCATCTTCCTGGTCAACACGCCGCAGTGCCTGATGGCCGAGGGCCTGGCCGACTTGGCGCTGTATGCCGCGGTCGGGCCGGGCTGGGGTGCCTGGGCCGCGGAGATCTACGCCGACCTGGGTCTGCAGTTCGACGGTGTGCGGGCCGAAGCGATCTCCGAGGCGGCCGCCGCGCTGGCCGAAGTTCGGCAGGATGCCGCGTTGATGCTGCACGACGAGCATCGCGACGCCGACGAGGTGGCCGACTACCTGCGCCGCTGGCTGTTGGTCACCGATGACCGGGCCCGCCAGTCGCTGCGGTTCCTGTCCTCGCCGCTGTGGCGGGCCTACACCTCGACCTACGTGGAGGGCTACCGGCTGCTGCGCGGCTGGCTGGACGCCGCGCCTCCCGGGGTGAGTCTCACCGAGCGGTTCCGCCGGCTGCTCGACGAACCGTTGACCCCATCGGCGTTGCGGGCCGACTGACGCCCCCGGACCGGACCGGGCCGGGCCGGTCGGGTGAGTGTGCGGTTTTACACACCGGACCTCGTGATTTGCGGATAAATCCGCACGGTGGGCGTCGGGGGAGCGTTCGCTGGCCTGCGGCAATCGAGCGAAGGTCCGCGTGCCAAACTGGAGGGCGTGACTGCCGCACCGAACACCCGCCCCGCATCCACCATGTCGACGCCGCTGGCCGAACTCGACCCGGACATCGCCGAGCTGCTCGGCAAGGAGCTGGGGCGTCAGCGCGACACGCTGGAGATGATCGCCTCGGAGAACTTCGTGCCGCGGGCGGTGCTGCAGGCGCACGGCAGTGTGCTGACCAACAAATACGCCGAGGGCCTGCCGGGGCGGCGCTACTACGGCGGGTGCGAGCACGTCGACGTGGTGGAGAACATCGCCCGCGACCGGGCCAAGGAACTGTTCGGCGCCGAGTTCGCCAACGTCCAGCCGCACTCGGGTGCGCAGGCCAACGCCGCGGTGCTGCAGGCGCTGATGGAGCCCGGCGACCGCCTCCTCGGCCTGGACCTGGCCAACGGGGGACACCTGACCCACGGCATGCGGCTGAACTTCTCCGGCAAGCTCTACGAGAACGCCTTCTACGGCGTCGACCCGGTCAGTCACCGCATCGACATGGACGTCGTCCGGGCGCAGGCGCTGGAGTTCAAACCGAAGGTGCTCATCGCCGGCTGGTCGGCCTACCCGCGCATCCTCGACTTTGAAGCCTTCGCCTCGATCGCCGACGAGGTCGGCGCGACGCTGTGGGTGGACATGGCACACTTCGCCGGCCTGGTGGCCGCCGGGCTGCACCCCTCGCCGGTGCCGCACGCCCACGTCGTCTCGTCGACGGTGCACAAGACCCTCGGCGGCCCGCGGTCCGGCCTGATCGTCGGCAAGAAGGAGTTCGCCAAGCAGATCAACTCGGCGGTCTTCCCGGGCCAGCAGGGCGGTCCGCTGATGCACGTCATCGCCGCCAAGGCCGTCGCGCTGAAGATCGCCGGCACGGCCGAGTTCGCCGAGCGGCAGCAGCGGGTGCTGTCCGGCGCGAAGATCCTCGCGGAGCGGCTGCTGGCGGCCGACGTGGCCAAGGCCGGTGTCTCGGTGGTCAGTGGCGGTACCGACGTGCACCTGGTGCTCGTCGACCTGCGGGATTCCCCCCTGGACGGCCAGATGGCCGAGGACCTGCTGCACGAGGTCGGCATCACCGTCAACCGCAACGCCGTCCCGAACGACCCGCGGCCGCCGATGGTCACCTCCGGGCTTCGGGTGGGCACCCCGGCGCTGGCTTCCCGTGGCTTCGGCGACGCCGAGTTCACCGAGGTCGCCGATGTCATCGCCACCGCGCTGGCGGCCGGTTCGGCCGCTGACGTGCCGGCGCTGCGGGCCCGGGTTGCCAAGCTGGCGCAGGACTTCCCGCTGTACGACGGCCTGGAGGACTGGAAGCTCGCCTAGACAGCGACTGACACGCCGTACCCCGAGTTGACAGGATAGTGTGAATTCGGGTTACAGTTACTTTCATGGCTGAACGTCCCGTTGCTAATGCACTGATCCGCGAGCTGGAGCCGGTGGTCGACGCGAACTTGGTCCGACACATCGACACGGTGGACCCGTGGTACGCGCACGACTTCGTGCCGTTCGAGCAGGGTCAGAACTTCGCGTTTCTGGGCGGCAAAGACTGGGACCCGTCGCAGGTCACCCTGCCCAAGCTGATCACCGACGCCTGCGAGATCCTGCTCGTCGAGAAGGACAGCCTGGCCGGCTACCACCGTGAGCTGGTCGAGCACTTCATCCTCGAGGACAAGTGGGGGCGCTGGATCGGCCGATGGACCGCCGAAGAGCACCTGCACGCCATCGCGCTGCGCGAGTACCTCATCGTGACGCGGGAGATCGACCCCGACGAGAACGAGCGGGTGCGCATGGAGCACGTGCAGAAGGGCTACCGCGCCGACCGTTACAGCCAGGTCGAAACGCTGGTGTTCATGGCCTTCTACGAGCGTGCCTGCGCCGAGTTCTGCCGCAATCTGGCCGACAAGACCGACGAGCCGGTGCTCAAGGGGCTGATCGGGCGGATCGCCGGCGACGAGGAGCGTCACGAGGAGTTCTTCGCGAACCTGGTCGCGCACTGCCTGGACTTCGTGCACGACGAGACGGTGGCCGCGATCGCAGCCCGGGCCGGCGAGCTCAAGGTCGTCGGCGCCGACATCGACGCCTACGCCGACCGGCAGGCCGCACTTGCCGAGGCCGGCATCTTCGGGCCCGACCAGTTGCGTCGGGTGATCTCCGACCGAATCAGCGCTTGGGGCTTGGCCGCCAACCCCGACCTGAAGCCGTTCGTCATCGGCTGAAAACTCCGGCGCGCCTGCGCAGCGCGCACGCGCCGACGGGGGTACCGTCGCAATCGATGGCTAGCCACACGCTTCGCTGTCTCATCGGCACCACCGGTCGTGATTACGACAGGACCGGCCCCGGTTCTGTGCCGTGCCCCCCGTCGAAATGTTCGCGCGGGGTCGCGCGTGCCCTCACCGCTGGAGCGCTTAGTGCCTGAAATCCGGACGTACGTGCTCGACACCTCCGTACTGCTGTCGGACCCGTGGGCTTGCACCCGGTTCGCCGAACACGAGGTTGTCGTCCCACTGGTGGTCATCAGCGAGTTGGAGGCCAAACGCCACCATCATGAGCTCGGCTGGTTCGCCCGCCAGGCGCTGCGCATCTTCGACGACATGCGACTAGAGCACGGACGGCTTGACCAGCCCATTCCCGTTGGGACACAGGGCGGTACGTTGCACGTCGAGCTCAACCACAGCGACCCGGCGGTGCTGCCGACCGGGTTCCGCACGGACAGCAACGACTCTCGGATCCTGACCTGTGCGGCCAACCTGGCAGCAGAGGGACGCCGAGTCACGTTGGTGAGCAAGGACATTCCGCTGCGGGTCAAGGCCTCCGCTCTTGGTCTGGCTGCCGACGAATATCACGCCCAGGATGTCATTGTCTCCGGCTGGACCGGGATGGACGAGGTTGAGGCGTCCGTCGAAGACGTCGACGCGCTGTTCGACGAGGGCGAGATCGACCTGGCCGTGGCTCGGGATCTACCGTGCCACACCGGGATCCGGCTTCTGGCCGGCAGCTCACACGCCTTGGGCCGGGTCAACGCGGCCAAGCGGGTGCAGCTGGTGCGCGGCGACCGGGAAGCGTTCGGCCTGCGTGGACGCTCCGCCGAGCAGCGGGTAGCGCTGGATCTGCTGCTCGACGAATCGGTGGGCATCGTCTCACTTGGCGGCAAGGCCGGCACCGGCAAGTCCGCGCTGGCACTGTGCGCCGGCCTGGAAGCGGTCTTGGAGCGGCGCACCCAGCGCAAGGTGGTGGTGTTCCGCCCGCTCTACGCCGTCGGCGGCCAAGAACTCGGCTATCTGCCGGGCAGCGAGAACGAGAAGATGGGGCCCTGGGCTCAGGCGGTGTTCGACACTCTCGAGGGGCTGGCCAGCCCGGCGGTGCTCGAAGAGGTGCTGTCGCGCGGCATGCTCGAAGTCCTGCCGCTGACCCATATCCGGGGCCGCTCGCTGCACGACTCGTTCGTGATCGTCGACGAAGCGCAATCGCTGGAGCGCAACGTGCTGCTGACCGTGCTGTCGCGCCTGGGCACCGGCTCGCGGGTGGTGCTCACCCACGACGTCGCGCAGCGTGACAACCTGCGGGTCGGCCGGCACGACGGCATCGCCGCGGTGATCGAGAAGCTCAAGGGCCACCCCCTGTTCGCGCACATCACCCTGCTGCGCAGCGAACGCTCGCCGATCGCCGCCCTGGTCACCGAGATGCTCGAGGAGATCAGCGGACCCGACCTGGGCTGAACCCCCGGTAGGCTGCCGGGGTGGCAAAACCCTGGCATGTCGGTGTTGTTGCGATGGCCGTTGCGGTGCTCGGCGCCTGCACCAGCCATGTCCATGAGGCGTCGGCCGAGCCGGTGGACTGCGCTGTGGACAAGTGTGTGGCGCTGACCTTCGACGACGGACCCTCGCCCTACACCGACCGGCTGTTGGGGATCTTGAACGACGCCGGCGCCCGTTCCACGTTCTTCCTGATCGGCAACAAAGTGGCGGCCGACCCTGCGGGCGCCAAGCGGATCGCCGACGCCGGCATGGAGATCGGCAGTCATACCTGGGAACACCCGAACATGACCACGATCCCGGCCGCGGACGTGCCCGCGCAGTTCTCCAAGGCCACCGACGCGATCCGGTCCGCCTCCGGCATCACGCCGACGCTGTGGCGCCCACCCGGCGGGCTCACCGACGCGGCGGTCAACGCGCGGGCCGCCGAGGCCGGACAGGCCGCGATCCTGTGGGATGTCATCCCGTTCGACTGGATCAACGACGCCGACACCAACGCCACCCGCTACATGCTGATGACCCAGATCAAGCCCGGGTCGGTGGTGTTGTTCCACGACACCTACTCGTCCACCGTGGATCTGGTCTACCAGTTCCTGCCGGTGCTCAAAGCCAATGGCTACCACGTGGTTACGGTCAGCCAGCTGCTCGGCTCGCGCGCACCGGGCAGCGTGTACGGCGGCCGGGAGAACGGCCCGCCCGTGAACGCGCTGCAGGACATCCCGCCCGCGGACATCCCCGGGCTGCCCGCGACGCCGTCGCCGCCGCCGATGCCGAACTTCCCGATCACCGACATTGCCGGGGCGAATTCCGGGGGGCCTAACAACGGCGCCTGACCGCAAAACGGCATTCTCGCAGCGCGGACCGTGTTTATGATCCGGTGCGGCCAACGAGGAGGCAGTTATGGCTGGAATCTCGGTATTTCGGTCGGATGATGCACGCGTCGCCTACCTCCAGCTTTACGACGCGGTGCTTGCGACAAGCGAGATCCCCGTTACGGAGGCTGACGTTGAGACATCCTTCGGGCGCACGCATGTGCTACGCGCGGGCGACCCATCGAAGCCTCCGCTTGTCGCACTCCACGGGTCGTCCATTAGCTCCACGATGTGGGTGCCAAATCTGCCGGTCCTAACGGCCAATCACAGCGTGACGATGATCGATGCCATCGATGAGGTGGGTAAGAGCATCCAGGCCAAGCCAACGTCCAAGATCACGGATCTGGTGGCGTGGCTCGATGAGACGTTATGTGCACTCGAAATTCAGAGATCCGCAGTGGTCGCCGCGTCGCGCGGTACGTGGATGGCAACTCACTATGCGACGGCATTTCCCGAACGGGTCGAGCGACTGGCGCTCGTCTGTCCGGTCGGGATTGTGTCCGGGATGAGTCCACGTTTTCTGATTCGTGGCCTGACAGCTATCGCTGTGTGGCCCACCGAACGGCGCGTCTGGTCGTTGCTTGACAGCCTGGTTCGCCCGGGCAACCGCGGATTACTGCGCCAGAATCCTTGGCGGCCGATTTATCAGCAGTTCGTCGGTGGGACAAAACATTTCAAGATGTCCCTCGGGAACGCTGAACCCAGGCCATGGCCGCTGACCAGCGATTGTGACCTGCGACGAGTGGCGGCCGCCCAGATTCCGGTTCTGGCGATCATCGGTAGAGAAGAATCTGCTCAAAATGGGCCAAAGACCGCGATTCGCTTCCGGCGGGAATTGCCTGAAGCGCGGATCGAGCTCGTCAACGACGCGGGCCATGGAATCCTCCAAGACCAACCCGAGATCGTGGATGGGTTACTCGCTGAGTTCCTTCAGGAACCAGCTGGGGTACCTTGACACCTTGACACAAAAAACTATTCTTTGTGTCAAACGAGCCGAGGAGGCCTGAGATGACGGCAGTGATCAATCGCGTCACCAGCATCGACCCTGCCGCTCGAGTTCGCCCCGAGGTGATGGCCCAGTTCCGTCGGCACTCCGGCAGCGTGTTGTCGGGCCTGTTCGGCGCCGCGGCGTTCGACGAGGTGGCGTTGGTACCGGTGGCCGCCGCGGTGGACAAGACCGGGCGTTTCGAACGCAACTTCACCGACCGCGCCATCCGCAGCGGATTCTCTGCGCTGCTTGCCATCTGGGGAGACGCCGAGGACCGCGCCGCCGAAGGCGAACGCCTACAGCGGATGCACCGCGACGTGCACGGCCGCGGCAAAGGGGACTTCGCCGATGTGCGCTACAGCGCGCTGAATCCGCGCCTGTGGAACTGGATTGCCGTCAGCGGCATGTTCGTGACCCTCAATTCGTTCACCCCGGTCACCGGCATCAAATGGAACGACGCCGAGCGGGAGGCGGCCTACCAGCAACTGGTCGAGGCATTCCGCGCGCTCGAGCTGCCCGGCAAGGCCGGCAAGTTCCCCGCGACCTACGCTGACGCTGCCGAATACTACGACCAGATGGTGCAGACCGACCTGGCGGCTAACCCGTTCTTGGATCGGGTCACCGCGGGCCTGGGCAAGCTGCCGCTGCCGTCGGCACTGCCCGCCCCGGTACGGGCCGCGGCTGCTCCGCTGTGGTCGGTCGTCAGTGCGGGGGCCGGCCGCGTGGTGAAGATCTGTTCGTTCGGGATCATGCATCCCGGGGTCCGGGAGCTGACCGGCTTCCGGTGGCAGCCGCACCACGACGTCGAATTCAACTTCTACACCCAGCTGCTGCAGATGGCATGGCGGGTTTTGCCTGATCGGGTGGTGCTCGTGCCGCTGGCCTACAACCGGTTGCAGTACGAGAAGCTGGTGAAGATGCACCGCTCGGTCGCGTTGGAATCCTTTGCGCCACCCGGCTGCCCGGTGGGATGACACACTGGTGCCGATGACATCGCGACGCAGTACCGCGAGCCCAGCCGAGCAAGAGGCGGCCATCCTCAAAGCGGCCGCCGAGGAAGTCGGCCTGGTCGGTGTGGGCCGCGCCAGCCTCGATGTCATCGCCCGTCAGGCGGGGGTGAGCCGCAGTACCTTGTACCGGCGTTTCCCGACTCGCGACGCACTGATCACCGAGCTCGGTCGCCGGGCCTTCGACAACGCGATGCTTCAGCTGCGCACCGTTGCGGTGGACTCCGGGCCGAAAAACGCGGCGGTTGCGGCGTTTCGCGCCGGGCTGCGGCTACTGACCACCGATCCGGTCGTGCGAAAGCTGCTCCGGCTTGATGCCGGTGTACCGATGATGGCCGGGATGTACCAGGAGGCCGAAGCATTCCTGGACAGCGCGTCGAGCGCGATGGCCAAGGCGCTGCGCGCCGCCGGCGCCACCATGCCCGACGCGGACTTGGTGGCCGCCGCCGAATTGCATGTGCGCCTGGCTGCATCGATCGCCCAGGTGTCGACGTCGGTGCTCGACCCGGCCGACGACCAGGCGGTCAGCGCTTACGCGAATAAGTATCTGGCGCCACTGGTCTGGTAGCCGCTGGGGCGGAACCGAGCCGCAGAACAACGGCTGCCGAGGCCAGCGAGAATGCCCCGACCACCCATAGCGCGGCCTTGCCGTCGCCGGTCAGATCGGTCAGCCAACCCGTGACGTAGGGACCACCGAAACCGCTGATGTTGCCGAGCGAGTTGATCAAGGCGATGCCACCGGCTGCCGCGGTTCCGGTGAGAAACGTCGAGGGCAGCGCCCAGAAGACCGGCATGGCACACATGATCGAGCACGTCGTCAACGTGATCGCGACCATCGCCAGATAGGGGTTGGACATATACAGCGCCGCCGGAATACACACCCCGCCGATGATCGCCGGGATCGCCACATGCCAGACGTGTTCGCTCGTCCGGTCGGCGTGGCGCGCCCAGGGCACCATCACGACCGCGGCGATGGCGTAGGGAATGGCGGTCACCAGACCGCGCGCGATCACGCTCAGGTGGCTGCCGTACTGCTGCTGAAACCCCGCGATGATGGTCGGCAGGAAAAATCCAACGGCGTACAGCCCGTAGACGATCCCGAAATAGATGAACGCCAGGGCCAGGATCCTGGGGTGGCTGAGCGCCTTGCGCAGCGGCCAGTGCTGACCGGCCTCGGCCGCGGCACGCTCGTCGGCCAAGGTGGATTCCAGCCAGTGCCGCTCGTCGGCGTCCAGCCAGTCGGCTTGAGCCGGGCGATCGGTCAGGTAGAGCCAGCAGACGAACGCCAACGCAATGGCCGGCAGTCCTTCGACGAGGAACATGAACCGCCACCCGGCCAGGCCGAGAACGCCGTGGCCCCAATCGATGACGAGCGCAGACAGGGTGGATCCGATGGCCGTCGACACCGGCACCGACACCATGAACAGCGACACCGCCCGGGATCGGTGCTTCTCCGGGAACCAGAACGTGAGGTAGAGGATGATGCCCGGAAAGAAGCCGGCTTCGGCCACCCCCAGCAGGAACCGCAGCGCGACGAGCGTCGCTGCGTTGGGCACGAAAGCGATTGCGGTGCTGACGATCCCCCAGGTCAACATGATGCGGGCCAGCCAGCGTCGACCGCCGAACCGGTGCAGCGCGATGTTGCTGGGTATCTCCAGCAACAGGTAGCCGAAGAAGAAGATCCCCGACGCGAACCCGAACGTGGTGGCGGTCAGGCCGAGTTCGGCGTTCATGCCGTTGGGCCCGGCGAAGCCGATATTGACCCGGTCCAGGTAGTTGACGAAGAACAGCAGCGCCAGGAACGGGATGAGCCGACGAGAGACTTTCGCCAGCGTCGCCCGGCCCAGCGCAGCCGCGGCGGGGTCAGGGTTCATCCGCGGCCTAGGCGGATTAGTCCTTCACCTTGGCCATGGCCAGCACGTCGAGGCGCTTGTCCAGCTCGGCCTCCGACAGGTTGTCGCCGATCAGGCCGCGGTCGATCACGGTCTGACGAATGGTCTTGCGCTCCTTGAGGGCCTGCTTGGCCACCGCGGCGGCCTCCTCGTAGCCGATCGCGGAGTTCAGCGGCGTCACGATCGACGGGCTGGACTCGGCCAGCTCGCGCAGGTGCTCCTCATTGGCGACGAGCCCGACGATGCAGCGCTCGGCGAACAGGCGCGAGACGTTGGACAGCAGCGTGAAGGACTCCAACATGTTGCGGGCCATCATCGGGATGTAGACGTTGAGCTCGAAGGCGCCGTTGCCGCCGCCCCAGGCGATCGCCGCGTCGTTGCCGATGACCTGCGCGGCCACCTGGGTGACCGCTTCGGGCAGAACGGGGTTCACCTTGCCCGGCATGATCGAGCTGCCCGGCTGCAGGTCCGGCAGCTGAATTTCGGCCAGGCCGGTCAGCGGCCCCGACCCCATCCAGCGGATGTCGTTGGCGATCTTGGTCAGCGACACCGCGATGGTGCGCAGCGCACCGGATGCCTCGACCAGGCCGTCGCGCGCCGCCTGGGCCTCGAACGAGTTGGCGGCGGTACGCAGCTCGGTGATCCCGGTCTCGGCGACCAGCACCTCGACCACCTTGGCGCCGAAACCGTCCGGGGCGTTCAGCCCGGTGCCGACGGCGGTGCCGCCGATGGCCAGCTCACCCAGGCGGGGCAGGGTGGCCTGCACACGCTCGATGCCGGCGGCGATCTGGCGGGCATAGCCGGAGAATTCCTGACCCAGGGTGACCGGGACGGCGTCCATCAGGTGGGTGCGGCCGGACTTCACCACGGTGCGCCACTCGACGGCCTTGGCGGCCAGCGCGTCGTGCAGCACCTGCAGCGACGGAATCAGGTGGCGCACTGCGGCTTCGGTGGCCGCGATGTGGGTGGCGGTCGGGAAGGTGTCGTTGGACGACTGCGACATGTTCACGTCGTCGTTGGGGTGCACCGTGACGCCATTGGCGG
Organism: Mycobacterium sp. SMC-11; assembly: GCF_046250095.1. Taxonomy (NCBI): domain Bacteria; kingdom Bacillati; phylum Actinomycetota; class Actinomycetes; order Mycobacteriales; family Mycobacteriaceae; genus Mycobacterium; species Mycobacterium sp. SMC-11. The sequence continues at coordinate 1,132,562 of NZ_CP176430.1, forward strand.
CGGCGATCGAGGCGATCACCTCATTGGTGTTCATGTTCGAGCTGGTGCCCGAGCCGGTCTGGAACACGTCGATGGGGAACTGGTCGTCGTGCTTACCGTCGGCGATCTCGGCGGCGGCGGCCTTGATGGCGGCGGCCTTCTCCGGGGCCAGCAGACCCAGGTCGGCGTTCACCTGCGCACACGCGCTCTTGAGCAGGCCGAGCGCCCGGATCTGGGTGCGCTCCAGGCCGCGCCCGGAGATCGGGAAGTTCTCCACCGCGCGCTGGGTCTGCGCGCGCCACAACGCGGTCACCGGCACCCGGACCTCGCCCATGGTGTCGTGTTCGATGCGGTATTCGATCTCGCTCATAGCTTTTCCGGTCCTCGCTTGACGGTTAGGGCAGGGGGTAGGCGGCGTGGGAGTCGCCGGTGAAGTCGACGGCCGAGTACTCGTTGAGCTTCGACAGCCGGTGGTAGGCCTCGATCATCCGGACGGTGCCGGACTTGGAGCGCATCACGATCGACTGGGTGGTGCAGCCGCCGGGGTAGTAGCGCACACCCTTGAGCAGGTCGCCGTCGGTGACGCCGGTGGCGCAGAAGAAGACGTTCTCGCCGGAGACCAGGTCCTCGGTGGTCAGCACCGCGTCCAGGTCGTAGCCGGCGTCGAGGGCCTTCTGTCGCTCGGCGTCATCGGTGGGCGCCAGCTGGGCCTGGATCGCTCCGCCCATACAGCGGATCGCGGCGGCGGCGATGATGCCCTCGGGGGTGCCGCCGATCCCGGCGAGCATGTCGGTGCCCGAGTTGGGCCGGCACGCCGAGATGGCGCCGGCCACGTCGCCGTCGGTGATCAGCCGGATGCGGGCGCCGGTGGCCCGTGCGTCGGCGATGAGCTGGGCGTGCCGGGGCCGGTCCAGGATGCAGACCGTCATGTCCCGGGCAGACAGGCCCTTGACCTTGGCGACCGCGGCGATGTTGTCCGCGATCGGCTTGGTGATGTCGAGTACGTCGGCAGCCTCCGGGCCGACGGCGATCTTGTTCATGTAGAACACCGCCGACGGGTCGAACATCGCGCCGCGCTCGGCCACCGCCAGCACGGAGATGGCGTTGGGCATGCCCTTGCTCATCAAGGTGGTGCCGTCCACCGGGTCGACGGCGAAGTCGCAGTCGGGGCCGTCGCCGTTGCCCACTTCTTCGCCGTTGTAGAGCATCGGCGCGTGGTCTTTCTCGCCCTCGCCGATCACCACCACGCCACGCATGGACACCGAGTTCACCAGTTCGCGCATCGCGTCGACGGCCGCGCCGTCGCCGCCTTCCTTGTCGCCGCGGCCCACCCAGCGGCCGGATGCCATGGCACCGGCCTCGGTCACCCGCACCAGCTCCAAGGCCAGGTTGCGGTCTGGGGCTTCGCGTCGCGTGGGTCCCGTCATGCCAGTCACGGCTGTTGATTCTCCCAGAACCAGATCAGCACCAGCGAGCTGGGATACTGGCGTCCGTGACCACAGAGCCCCAACCGGCACCCAAGCCTGCCAAACCACGCATATTGCAGGACTGGCGCGACATGTTCTGGTCGCTGGTGCCGCTGGTCTTGGCCTGCGTCGCGCTGGCTGGTCTGGCCGGGACGTGCGCGTTTCGGCCGGGTGGCATCACCGCCGGGCCGGTACCGTCCTACGACGCCGCTGCCGCGCTGAAGGCCGATGCGCAGACCCTGGGGTTCCCGGTCCGCCTGCCGCAGCTGCCGGAGGGCTGGCAGCCCAACTCCGGCACCCGCGGCAGCATCACCGACGGGCGCAGCGACACTAAAGGCCAGCGGTTGCGGGCGGTCACCTCGCGGGTGGGCTACGTCAGCCCGACCGGGATGTATGTCAGCTTGACCCAGAGCAACGCCGACGAGGTCCCGCTGGTCGCCTCCATCAGCCCCGGACTACACCCGACCGGGACCGAGGACGTCGACGGCACCCGCTGGGTGGTGTACCAGGGCGACGGCGATCCGGTGTGGACCACCCGATTGGCCGGAAAGGCCGGGGCGGCCCAGCTGGCGATCTCCGGTGCGGGCGGCCCCGAGCTGTTCCGGACCATGGCGGCGGGCGTGCAATCGCAGCCGCCGCTGCCGGCGACGCGGTAGGGGACTACTGCGTCACCAGCTTGAAGACGCGGCCTCGCCCCTCGTAGCCATTGCTGATGCGAACCTGACCAAGGTCGGCAACGTAAACGCTGCCGGTTGCATCGACCGAGATATTCGATGGGTTCTGGAGGCCGGTGAACGGTAACTCGATCTGTCTCGCGGAGCCGGCGGGCAGTTTGACTACCTTGTTGGCGCTCGTGTCGGTGACATAGATGTTGCCCTCCTTGTCGACGGCGACGCCTTCGGGGCGCTGGAGGCCGGTAAAGGGCACCACGGTCTCGGCGTATGAGCTGGCCGCTAGCTTCACAACTTGGCCGGAGAACTGACACATGTACAGGTTGCCTGCTGGGTCTGTTGCCAACGACGGCAGAACAAACCGTCCGCTGATCGGCAGCCTGACCGGAGAGTCCGACCCGGGCGCGAGTTTCCAGATGTTGTTGTCCCCGTAATTCACCTGGTCGTTGACGTAGACGGTGCCGTCCGCGTCCACGGCCACACCGACCGGGCCGGCGAGCTCGGGGAAGGGCAGATCGATCGTCGAACTCGACCCGGCGGGGAGTTTCCGCACCCGTTTACTCATGACGTCGGTGACGTAGACGGCCCCAGTGCTGTCCACCGCGATGTCGGACGCGTTCTTCAGGTCTGAGATCGGCAGTTCGGTCGGCGTGGTGGACCCGGCCGCCAGTTTCATCACGGTGATGGTGTTCCACGGGCTTCCGACGGCGTAGACGTTGCCGTCCCCGTCCGCCGTCACGCCGAGCAGTGTGAGGAAGTCGAACTGCAGTTGGGTTTGTCCCGGGGGGCCCTTCTGGTGCGAGTCGGATTGCTGGGTTCCGTTGCGCTCCTGGGCTTTCGGTTGTGCTGTCGGGTGGGGTAGGGCCTTGATGCCCAGGACGGCGAGGACGACGCCGATGAGCGCCAGTGCGGTCGTGAGCACGGCGCGGCGGCTGGGGCGTCGGCGTTCTGATGTTTTTAATGGCGATAGTGGTGTGGATGTTGTTGTGGGCCGATAAGTTTGGGTTTCGTTCTGATGTGGGTTGAGCTGTGGTGATGAGAGTGCGTAGTGCGCCGCCGTGGCCAGTGCGCCGGCAGTGGGGTAGCGATTGCTGGGGTCCTTGGCCATCCCGATGGCGACAACCTCATCGAATGCGGGCGGCACGCCGGGTCCGTGGGTGCTGGGTTGCGGGACAGGCGCATTGAGGTGGGCGCCCATCAGTGCGGGTAGGTCCGCGGCCTGGTAGGGCTGCGTGCCAGTCAGGCATTCGTAAAGCACGCACGCCAGCGCATAGATGTCGGCGCGGTGGTCCGGAGTGGCGAGATGGGTGAAGCGTTCGGGGGCGAGGTAGGCCATGGTGCCGATGGTGGTGCCGGTGTTGGTGAGTTTGGTGTCGGTGGCGGCGTTGGCCAGGCCGAAGTCGGCGAGGTAGGCGAAGTCGTCGCCGGTGAGCAGGATGTTCGCGGGTTTGATGTCGCGGTGCACCAGGCCGGCGGCGTGGGCTGCGTCGAGTGCTGAGGCGATCTGGCGGACGATCCACACAGCCCGATCGGGGTTTAGAGGGCCGGTGTGGGCGAGCAGTTTTTGCAGGTCGGTGCCCTCGACGAGGCGCATGTCGATGTAGAGCTGGCCGTCGATTTCGCCGTAGGAATGAATAGGTATGACGTGAGGTTCGTTGAGGCGTCCGGCGGTGCTGGCTTCGCGGAAGAGGCGTTGGCGAAAGATCGGGTCGGCGGAGTACTCGGCGGTCATGAGTTTGAGCGCGACCATGCGGTCTTTCTCGGTGTCGCGAGCCGCATAGACCTCGCCGAAACCGCCGCGACCCAACAGGTGGGTCAGCTGGTATGGCCCGAAGTGTGTACCGACGCGCGAATCGACCGACCCCACGGACGGATCATAAGGCCGTGGTTGCGACCAGGAATGCGCATCAGCGTGGGAAAACGCGCGGCGACGCGCTAACTGTCGGTCAACAGCTCCTCGCTGGTCTCATCACTGGAGAACGCCGCCAGATAGACGTCGATGGTGGTGACGATGATGATCATCAGCACCGGACCGATCACGATGCCCCAGAAGCCGAACATGGCGATCCCGGCGAAAACGGCGAGCAGCATCAGCGCGGAATTGAGTCGGGCGTCGCGCGGCACCAGCACCGGGCGCAGGAAGTTGTCGATGTTGGTCACCACGATCAGGTGGAAGAAGAACACGAACAATCCGCCGATGACGTTGCCGAACAGCGCCATGCCGATGCCGAACGGCATGGTCACGATGCCCCCACCGAGGGGAATGACCGAGAGCGCGGTCAGCACGATCGCGAAGATGAAGAACGCCTGGTGGAATCCGCCGATGTAGATGGAGGCGGCTCCGGCGACTCCCTGGCAGAACGCGATGACGAACTGGCCGCCGACGGTGCCGCGCACCATCGAGCCCATCTTGGCCAGGTATAGATCGGTCACCTCGGCGCCGAGTGGGTTGAGCCGCCGGATCAGGGTGTGCAGTTCTTCGCGGTGGGTCAGCAGCGCCAGGAACACGTACAAGAAGATGATCGCCGAGGTGACCGCGCCGACCACCCCGCCGACGGCACCCTGCAACACGTGCAGCAGCAGCTCGCCGCCCTTCTGCGCCACGTTGACCATCGCGCCGCGCAGCGATTCCATGGTCAGCTCGACGTGCACGAACGGCACCTTGGTCAGCGCGCTGTTGATGAACTTCAGCACCTTGTCGCCCAGGGCGTTGGGGTCAGTGGCCTGCACCCATTCGGCGACCTCACCGACGGTGCGGGAGATCTGTACGACGGCCAGAAAGCCCGACAACCCGACCGGGACGATGACGGCGACCAGGGCCGCCAGCAGGGTCCCGGTGGCTGCCAGCCCGGTAGACACTTTGCGGTTGAGCAGCCGGAACAACGGGTTGAACAGGTAGGCGCCGACTGCGGCCACCACGATCAGCACGAAGTAGGTGCGCAGGAAATAGGCGCCGAACATCAGCGCGATCACGGTGAAAACCGCCAGCGCCCGTCGTTGGGTGGGAGTGAATTCGTGGTTCATGGGCGTGGGTCACTCCACTTGTCGGCGATGGCCTGCCACGGGTCGGCGAACCGCTTGCCGGTGCGGTAGTAGGGGGAGCGGGTCCGCAGTATGGTGCGGGCCAGGGGAGCGACAGCGCGCAGCAGGTAGCGCTGTGCGCCGGCTTGGGCCGCCGTCTCGGCCAGCATTTCCGGCCAGGAGTGGTGCTGAAAGCCCAGTGCCTCTTGGGCGCGGCTCGTGTCCATCCAGTCGGTGTTGAACCAGTCCTCGTCGCGGTCGGGGTTGCCCGGCAGACCGGCGGGCAGGCCATTGACCAGCCCCATGGCGCCGGCCATCGCCGGCGCGACGTCGCCCTGGGCCTGGCGGTGCGAGTCGTCGCCGGCGATCAGCAGGGCTTCCCCGATGACGGGCGCGGTGGTGGCGGCGACGAATGCGGAGGCGACGTCGCGCACATCGACGGTCTGCAGCCTGCCGTCGGTGGGGAGCAGCTGCTCGAAGTACAGGTTGTCGAGTTTCATGTAGGAGCCCGGGTCGACGGTGAGCACCCCGCCCAACCGCAGGATGACCCAGTCCAATGGCGAGGCGCGCACCAGTTGTTCGGCCTGCAGTTTGTGGTCGCCGTAGACGTCGGCGGGATTGGTGGGGGTGTCGGCGGTCAGCACGCCCGAGACGGTGTGTGGGTTGCGTGACCCGTACACCGCGATGCTGGAGGCCTGCACGAATCTGGGCGGTTTAGCGAGGCTCGACGGAGGAGAGCCGATGCTGGAACCGCCGGATGAACCCCGCGGTTCGGTTTGGGCGGCGGCGGCCGCCAACAGGTGCCCGGTTGCCTCGACGTTGACGCGGCGCGCCAGGTCACGACGCATGTAGATGAACGGTGGGATCACTGCGGCCAGGTGGATGATCGCGGCTGGCCGGACAGCGCCGACCAGAGCGTTGACGGCCACCGGATCGGTCAGATCGGCGTAGCGCACCTGCACCGATGCCGGCAGTGCGGCGACCGCCTTGCGGTTGGCCGGGATGTCGAGGTCGGTCGCGACCACGGTACGGCCCTCGGCGGCCAATTGCCGCACCACCGCCGAACCGACCAGCCCGAACGCGCCAGTGACGAGCACTGTGTCCATGAGACCCCTCTATTGGAAAGTGTTCTCGCGATTTTGCAATACGTAGCTGGTCAGGATGGATAAGTCTATTCTTTTCCGGTCGGATGAAATTCCGGATCGGCGGCGTAGCGATGAGCGCGACAATCACGTGCCGGACGTGCGGCAGGCAACCGCTGGGGGATGCGCGCGTCGGCGGTGGTGCGGCGGCGCTGACATGACCGCCTGCGCCGCGTGTGCCACCGAGTTACTGCAGAACGCCAAGTTCTGTTTCGAATGTGGCGCTCCAGTCGCGGCGCCTGCGCCCGCCGAATACAAGCAAGTCACGGTGCTGTTCGCCGACGTGGTCCATTCGATGGACATCGCCGCCGCGGTGGGAGCGGAGCGGTTGCGCGAGATCATGACCGAGCTGTTCGACCGGTGCGCGGCGGTGGTGCGGCGGTACGACGGGCGGGTGGAGAAGTTCATCGGCGATGCCGTGATGGCGGTGTTCGGTGCGCCGGTGGCGTTGGAGGACCATGCTTTTCGGGCTTGTCTGGCGGCGTTGGAGATCCAGCGCGTAAACGCCGCGACCGGCGATGGTGGGCTGCAACTACGAGTCGGCCTGAACTCGGGTGAGGTGGTTGCCGGTGAGATCGGTTCGGGGCCGGGCAGCTATACCGCGATCGGTGAGCAGGTCGGTCTGGCGCAGCGGATGGAATCGGTTGCGCCAGTGGGTGGGGTCCTGCTCAGCGATTCGACAGCACGCCTGGTCGCGGGCTGGGTGGTACTGGCCGATTCGGAGTGGGTGCAGATCAAGGGTGCGGCGGAGCCGGTACGGGCGCATCGGTTGTTGGGGGTGTCGCCCGAGCATCGGCATACCGCTCGACAGGATCCAACGTTGGTCGGTCGCGGCTGGGAGATGGGTGCACTGACCGGCATCCTGGAGCAGGCGATCAGCGGTACTGGTTGCGTGATCGGTGTTGTGGGGCCACCCGGCATCGGTAAGAGCCGTATTGCCCGCGAGGTCAGCGGCATCGCGCAGGGCCGGGGTGTGGAGGTGTTCGCCGCCTACTGCGAGTCGCACGCCGCTGAGGTCCCGTTCCACGCGGTGACCGCACTGCTTGTCACCGCGCTCGGGATCAGCGGGCTCGGTGACGAAGCGGCACGCGCGCGAATCAGGAGTCGCGCGCCGGACGCCGATCCGCACGACCTGCTCCTGCTCGACGATCTTCTCGGCATTCGAGGCGACAGCGTTGAGCTGGCCGCGATCGATCCCGATGCCCGGCGCCGCCGGCTGACGCGGCTGGTCAATAACGTCTCGCTAGCCCGGCAGGAGCCGGTCGTCTACGTCATCGAGGACGTGCACTGGATCGATAAGGTCAGCGAATTGCTGCTGGCGGACTTTCTCGCCGTGATCCCGCAGACTGCATCGCTGGTGGTGATCACCTACCGACCTGAGTACCACGGTGTACTGACCCGGATACCGAACTCTCAGACCATCACGCTGGCACCGTTGAATGCCTCCCAATCCGCAACGCTGGTAACCGAACTGCTGGGCTCGCACCCGTCGGTGTCGACGTTGTGCCGGCGGGTCGTCGAGCGGGCGGCCGGAAACCCGTTCTTCGCCGAGGAGATCGTGCGAAATCTGGCCGAGCGCGGCGTGCTCAGCGGGTCTCGCGGTGGCTATGTCTGCGAGGTCGATGATGCCGACATCGCGGTGCCGGCGACATTGCAAGCTGCCATCGCCGCCCGTATCGATCGGCTCGAACCGGCCGCCAAACAGACGCTGAACGCCGCCGCGGTGATCGGACTGCGTTTCGACGCAGAGCAATTGGCGGTGCTCGACGGCGGTGCGCAGCTGGATGGGTTGATCAGCGCCGAACTCGTGGAGCAGGTGCGATTCACCAGTCATGCGGAGTACGCGTTCCGTCATCCGCTGGTTCGGATCGTCGCCTACGAATCACAACTCAAGGCGCAGCGTGCGAACCTGCACCGGCGCTTGGCCACCGCAATCGAACAACGCCATGCCGATGCGATCGACGAGAATGCGGCGCTGATCGCCGAGCACCTCGAGGCCGCCGGCGACTTGCCCGCGGCGTACGGCTGGCGCATGCGGGCCGGGGCCTGGGCGCAGCACCGCGACATCCGGGCCGCGCGGGTCAGTTGGGAGCGCGCCCGCGCGATTGCTGACCGGTTGCCGACCGACTACCCGGGGCGGGAGTCGCAGCGGATCACCCCGCGCACCTTGCTGTGCGCGAGCACCAGCTGGGTCAGTGGCAGCGTCGCCGATGCGGGCTTTGGCGAGCTACACGAGCTGTGCACCGCAGTCGACGACAAACTGTCGCTGGCGGTGGGCATGGCCGGTCTGATGACGGTACTGATTTTCCATAGCCGGTACGTCGAGGCGTCACGCGTCGCATCGGATTGCAGCCGCCTGCTGGAGTTGATCGGCGACCCGTCCATGACGGTGGCACTGGCCATCGCGCCATGCAACATCAAGGTGCAGGCCGGCGAGGCGGTCGAAGGTCTGCGCTTGGCGCAGCGCGTCATCGACCTGGCCGACGGCGACCTGGACAAGGGCAATCTGCTGATCGGCTCACCGCTGGCGATCGCGATCATGTTCCGTGGCTCCTGCCGATACGGACTTGGGCTGCCAGGCTGGAAAGAAGACCTCGAGCAGGCGCTAACGATGGCCCGCGGCGTCGACGCCAGGACCTACGTCACGGCCGTGTTGGGCAAGTACGGATTTGCCGTCCACGCCCGGGTGTTGTTGCCCGACGCGGCAGCCGATCGAGATACCGCTCGGGCGCTGGAGATGGCCGAGCAGTCCGGCGACGACTACACGGTGGATACCGCACGGTTGGCTCGCGGCCTTGTCCTGCTCACCCTGGGCGGTTCCCAGCGGCAAGCCGGCTTGGCGCTGCTCACCCAGTACCGGGACGCCTATCTGCGGCACGGCTACGCGCAACGAGCGGTGCGCTTTTTTGATGCCGAGCTTGCGCGGGAGAAGGCCCGCATCGGCGAGGTCGACGATGCTGTCGAGCTGGCCCGCACCGCCGTCGACTACCTGTACGAGACCGGCGACATGATCAGCCGCGGCGAGGCGACGAGAGTGCTGGTGGAAGCACTGCTGCAGCGCGGCAACAACGGTGACCCCGGGGAGGCGAAGGTCGCCATCGACCGATTGGCGGCGGTGCCTACCGACGCCGGCTATGCGCTGTTCGATGTCCCGCTACTCCGGATGCGGGCATTGCTTGCACGCGCGGACGGCGACCAGGACGGCTTCCGTGATCTCTCCGACCAGTACCTCAAGAGGGCCACCGAGATTGGCTACGAAGGTCACATCGCGTTGGCAGAGGCGATGAGGTGAGGCGGGGATCGTGCGTTTGTCGTGGCCTCTGACCGCCCGTCCAGCGGAGATGCGGACAATCGAGACGGCCATCGTGGCCTCCGATGTCGCCGGAATCGTCGTCCATGGTGCCTCGGGTGTGGGGAAAAGCCGGATCGCACGTGAGGTACTGTCGGCCGCCGAGTTGCGGGGAAGTGAAACGCGTTGGGCAGTAGGCACATCTGCGGCCCGCGCAATTCCACTGGGCGCCTTCGCGGCGTGGACGCCACCGGGTGTCACCGACACGGTTCAGTTGTTGCGGGGGGTGATCGATTCGCTGGTCGCCGCCCCTACCGACGCGACGGTTGTGGTGGGCGTCGATGACGCGCATCTGCTGGACGACCTTTCTGCTTTCGTTGCGCAGCAGATCGTGCAGCGGGGCATGGCAAAGGTGATTCTCACCGTCCGCGAAGGCGAGCCGATTCCCGCTGCGGTGCACGAGATTTGGACGACCGGCCGATTCGAGCGGCTCGACCTGCAGCCGTTGTCGATCGAGGAGACCACCATGCTGCTATCGGCGGCGCTGGCGGGACCGGTGGATCCTGACGCGGTTCAGCGGCTCTGGAAGCTGACTCACGGCAACGTGTTGTACCTGCGACATATCGTCGAGCAGGAGGTTGCCGACGGCCGGATCGTGCAACAGCGCGGTTACTGGCGGTGGATTGGGGATCCGATCATGCCGCTCAGCCTGGTCGAGCTCATCGAATCTCGTTTCGGAACCTTGCCGGGGCCGATCAGCGATGTGATCGACACCTTGGCTGTTGGGGAGCCAATCGATTTGGCCGTCCTGACCCGGATCACCGATCCTGCCGCGGTCGAGGAGGCCGACACCCGTGGCCTGATCACGCTGGAGCCCATCGTCGGCGGTGTTCAGGTACGGGTTGCGCATCCGCTCTACGGTGAAGTGCGCCGCACCCGCGCGCCGGCCACCCGGCTACGGCGGTTACGCGGGGTGGTGGCCGGCGAACTCGCCGTAGCCGATGATCGAGACGACATCCAGGTGGTGGTGCGGCGCGCCACGCTGAGTCTTGACTCCGACCTCGCCCCCGACGCCGAATTGCTGGTCAGGGCGGCACGCGGCGCCGTCTGGCTGGCGGACTTGGCCCTCGCCGAACGACTTGCCGGAGCGGCGATCCGTGCCGGTGGCGACCCGGAGGCGAGTTTCGTTCGTGCACACGCGCTGTCGTGGCTAGGCCGTGGCCGGGAGGCTGACGGTGTGCTCGCCGCGATCGCCGTCAGCGACCTGGCCGCCGGCGAGCGGGCCAGGCTGGCGTTTCTGCGGGCCAGCAACATGCTCTGGGCGCTCGGTGAGCCCGCGCAGGCGAAGGACATCATCGACGAGGCGGCGCGCACCGTACCGCAGCAGGCGCGCAGTTATATCGATGCCTTCCTCACGGTGTACTGGTTTGCCGTGGACCGCCCGGATGCGGCTAGGCAGGCCGCCGAAGTGCTCGACATGCAGGAGTTGCCCGCCGTTGTCGGCGCTGAGATTGCCTGGGTGCTTGCCGCCATCGCCGCGGACGCGGGCCGAACGGCCGAGGCCGTAGCCACTGCCGAGGCCGGGTACAGCGTCGCCGCCCGTTCCCTTGACGCTCCGCAGATGAGTTTCAACATCGCCGATGCACACATCGGCGCCTTGCTGATGGCGGGAAGGGTGGGCGATGCCGTCGAGGCGGCCGAGCGGGTCAGCGAGCAGGCCGCCCAGCTACCGGGGGCTGCGCAATCACTCGGCGCCGCCGTGGCGGGCCTGGCGGCCCTGGGCGCCGGCCGCCTCGACGCCGCGTGCCGACTGCTGGAGCAGGCGGAAGCAGGATTGTCCGCCAGCCACGCCATCGGTTGGGGATATCGCTATCGCGTGCCGGGCATCACCGCATTGGCTATGCGTGGTGCAACGGACGAGGCTGCCGCTGCCCTCGCCACGCTCGACAAGCTGCCACGCCCGTTCCGCTTGCTCGATTGTGACCGGAGCCTGGCCCGGGCTTGGGTGGTCGCCGGCCAGGGCGCAGTCAGGGAGGCGATCGCCGTCGTAAGGTCCGCGGCCGAGGCAGCCGCGGCTAAAGGGCAATTCGCAGCGGAGGTGATCTGTCTGCAGACCGCCGCCCAGTTCGGGGATCGCACCGGTGCGGCCCGGCTGCGCGAACTGGAAGCTGTCGTCGAGGGGCCGCGGGTAGGTCTGGCCGCCCGGTTCGCCGCTGCGCTACGCGACGGAGACGCCGCGGAAATGGCCGTGGTGTCGGTGGACTTCGAGCGTATCGGGGATCTGGTTGCCGCGGTCGATGCTGCCGCCCAGGCCGCGATCGGGTATCGCCGTCAGGACCTGCGGGGAACAGCGTTGGTCTGCGCGACCCGCGCCGCCGCCCTGGCCGAACAATGCGGTGGCGCCAGCACCCCGGCGCTGCGCCAGGCCGCACAGCCTTTGCCGCTCACCGATCGCGAACAAGAGATCGTGATGTTGATCGGCGCGGGCTTGTCCAATCGGGAGATTGCTGAGCGACTGACCCTCTCCGTTCGCACTGTCGAAAGCCACATCTACCGGGCCATGTTGAAGACGGACACCAACGGCCGTGACGAACTCGCAGCGCTGCGACCCCGCCGCCGGTAGATCCGAAGACTGCAGTAGTGCACCACTGAACTACACCCGCCCCAGGCCCGTGATGATTGGTATGGAGGGTTGTTATCAGGCACCAAGCGGGGAGGATTGACATGATTGCCCCACGATCGTCCGGTCACGATTGGGCCAAAGACGGCACCTTGCTGCGCGTTGACTGCGAACCCGGCATCGGCTGGGTCGCGACGCATTATGACCTCAACCTGCAAGTCATCCAGCTGTTCAGGGGCTCCGTTGAAGACGTGCACCAAACCGCATTGCGGTGGGCGCAGTGATCGCCTGACTCCGGTCAGCCGTGAAGCTCACGGTTCAATCCTGGAAGGACATCGCCGGCATAGCGAAAGCGGTGCAGGTATTCCCGAACTGCAGGGCTTGATGTGGCGTCGAATTCCCTGGGCGGCAATGACATCTGAAAGACCAGTCCGCGGCCGTCGGCCCCTTCGGTCAGGGCGCCGAGTCCGGCTACAGGCAATCTCATCAACGGAGTGCAGTAGGACGGCATGGTGTCTTCGAAGTGGATGCGGTAGACACCGAAGCCGCTCCAGTTCGTGATTATCGGATTCCACCGGGCCGGATTGAAGGCAGCGGATACGCAGCGGGCAGCCCGCCATGTTCCTGCAGCGTCCAGAAACTGTTGGTTGATGCGCATATCGCAGTGTTCGTCGGCAAAGTGGTCCACACTGTGGCGGATGCGTTCGGCGATCGAACTGGCAGTCTCTCCGCGTCGTAGGTCCAGGTTGAGCGTCGTGAGGATGTTGCCGACAAGCATCGGATCGAGGCCACAACGTTTCCGCGTGTTCACGGTGATCGCGAGACTGCGACGATCCACCGCGGGATCCGCGCTCATGAGCGCTTCGGACACGTGCGCGCACACAACGTCGTTGGCAGACAAACGCATCCAGTTGCCGTAGGCGTCACGCATACGGGCGATCTCGTCGTCGCTGAAGTAGAGATTCAGAGTCCGCTGCATCCGGGCATCCTTGGCCAGGTACAGCGCACTGCGGGCAAGTTCTGCGAGCCCGAGACAACGCACCCCGGGCTCCCGAGCGCCGTCGGCGGGCAGATGGTCGTCGAGGTAGGCGGCGCGATCCTCCACGATCAACGGCTCCGCGACCGGCTTGCCGGCGGCGGCAGCGACCCACGCGTTCATGAAGTGCATCGCCGTCTGCATGTCGCCGATCGCGTGGTGCCATGAGAAACCGATCGCCGTCGCGTCGTCCGCGAGTTGCGTGACACGCACCTTGCACAACGGACCGCGCGCCCATCGAGCCGTGGGGCCGTGCACCGGGTCGACGAGCCAGCCTCCGGCATCGTCTGAGGCGCGGCGGATCGCCTGGCGCAGCGTGCGGTCCGATGATGCAGTGCTGAACGGCACCCCCTGCCCTTCGCATCGGATCCGCATCCTGCCGCGGCTCATGGCGATCCGTCCCGCGAAGATGGGAAGATGGTTGAGCGCCTGGGCAAATGCGCCGCTGAGCGCCCGCACGTCGAGCTGACGTTTGAAGAAGAAGACAATGTGGACCGCCAGGTTCGCGACGATGGCATCGCCTACGTTGCAGCGGATTTCGAAACGTCGTGGGTCTAGTGGCCGGATGATCTGGGTCGACATGACGGTCTACGTTCGCCGGTTCATTGTTACGCGGGCGCCAAGCTTGGGGGTATGAGCGACTCCGCGAAAGTACGATTTCTCGTCGGCGGCAGCGTCGGTCTGGATCGAGAAATGCTGTAGCACCGTCCGCAGTACGACATCTATTTCGGCGATCGCAAAATCAGCGCCGAGGCAGCGGCGTGCTCCGCCACCGAACGCCAGCCATGCCGGTGAAACCGGCCTGGTGTCGCGGAAGCGATACGGGTCGAATCGTTCGGGGTGCGGGAAGATTTCTGAATTCCCGTGCAGATCGGCGATGCGCACGAGCACTGTTCGCCCCTGAGGAATCCGCCACGGGCCGAGGGCGAAGTTCGACGCCCTGACCCGGCGGCCGATCACGTCGACGACGGTGCGTACTCGCAGCACCTCGAAGATCGTCGCGCGGCGAAGGTCACTGCCCCCCTCGTCGGCCTCTCGGACCAGGTCGGCCAGCAGATCGGGGTGACGACGCAGCCGCTCGAACGCCCAGCCCAATGCCGTTGCCGTGGTTTCGTGTCCCGCACCGATAAAGGTCAGCAGCTCGTCACAGAGCTCGCGTCGCGGTATCGGCGTTCCGTCCTCGTGCCTGCTGCGCAGCAACATTGCCAGGATGTCCGCTCGCTCGCCGAGATCCGGGTCGGCATTGGCCTGAGCGATCAGGGTGAGCATGATTCGGTCGATTGCCTGGCGGAACTCGTCCAGCTTGGCCCACGGGCCGCGGCGTCCGGCCCACAATGGCGGCGCCGGTACAAAGGCCATGATCTGCCCTAGTCGCATGTAGGGCGGGACGATCTCACGTAGTTTGTTGAGGTCGGCGGCTTTGGTCCCATCAGCACCGAAGATGGCCCGCAGTATCACGTTCAGGGTGATCCTGCTCATCGGTTCGAGAATCCGAAATTCTTTGCCCTCAGGCCAGTTTGCGCATTCGCGCAAGGTTTCTTCCTCGATAACCTTCTCGTAGTTTTCCAGGCTGCGGCCGTGAAATGCCGGTGCGAGCAGCCGGCGCCGATCGTGATGCCGACCGCCGTCGAGTCCGAAGACGGATCCGGGTCCGAACCAGTTGCTGAGGTTCGGCTGCACGTTGGCCAACTGGTCGGTGCTCGCGGTATAGACCGACCTCACCAGCGCGGGTTCGGAAACGACGATGGATCGGCCAAAGAAGGGGACGTTGATCTCGAAGACGCGTCCGTGCCGCGTGACCCAGTGCCGCATCGCCGCGCGGCGGAAGAAGGCGAATTCAACCCCCTGCACGAGCTTGGGTAGGCGAACCGGCGGTGGGTCCGAGCCAGGCGTCATCGCGTCTGTGTCGGGATTGACCATGGCCAGATCGGTCATGCGTTCCTCCACCGGTGATGTGCTGCTGCGCCCGAGGGAATCGTCGCGCGTGTGCCGTGCGACGACCTCGGTAGTGCAGTACTGCAAACCGGGCGAGATTGCAGTGGTCCGCTACTGCGCTCGTCGTGCCAGGTGCGAGCAACGATTTCAAGATCACAGCGCAGGAGAAAGAAGGCGCACATCATGTCCACTTTGTCTGCGGTACACGCCCATCCGCTGCTGACGCCGCACTTGAAGCACTTCGAGGTCGTCGTTGTCGACGTCGTGCGGGCGTTGTTCCACCCGGCGAGGCGGCCGGAACGGGCTCACTATCCACCACCCCTGAACTTCCTGCTCGAGGACGCTGCCATGGCGCGAGAGATGCGCCACCTATGACGGTGCAACCCGCGCCAGCCGGTGACCAGGGTGCTTCCGGCCGACACCGCCTTCGCGGTGCTCCGAAGCCGGCGGCACTGCAGCTCGAGGGAGTCTCCAAGCAATACCGGCGGGGAGACGAGCAGGTGAACGTGCTTGTCGAGTTCGACTTCCACGTCAACGCGGGAGAATTCGTCGTCGTGACCGGACCGTCGGGGGCCGGTAAATCGACCCTGCTGCACGTCGCGGGCGGGTTGGATGCTCCGGATACCGGCACGGTCGTCGTGGCCGGCCACGACGTGTGGGCGATGAGCGCTCGGGCCCGCGCCGAGTTCCGGCGCCGGCACCTCGGATTCGTGTTCCAGTTCTTCAACCTGGTCCCGATGCTGACCGCCGTCCAGAATGTGTCGTTGCCGCTGGTGCTCGACGGTGTGTCGGCCCGGGCCGCGGATGCACGCGCCGAGGAGCTGCTGGACCGGGTCGGGCTGGCCGATCGGGCTCGACACCGGCCGGCCGAATTGTCGGGCGGGCAGATGCAGCGGGTCGCAGTGGCGCGTGCGCTGGCCGCCCGGCCGTCGATCATCCTCGCCGACGAGCCGACCGGGAACCTCGATCGGCGTTCGTCGACGGAGATCGTGGAGCTGCTGCGCTCGCTGTCAGATGAAGACGGCACCGCGGTAGTGGTGGTGACACACGACCGTGCCGCGGCACGCTACGGCACCCGGGAGGTGCACCTGGTCGACGGGCGCGCCTACGCAGTCGCCGGCGTATCCGGCACGCGGCGATGATGAAGCGCCGGTCGGCCGGATGGCTGTCGTTTCGGCGAATCCACCTCGCCGCATTGGCCGCGGATTGGCGTCGCACGCTACTCAGCGTGATCGGGGTGGCGCTGGGGGTGACGGTGGTACTCGGAGTGGTGGTCCTCAAATCCGAGCTGGTCCGCCCGTTCGACGCATTCGGCCCGTCGCTGGCCCACGCCGCCGGCAGTGGGGTGGTCGAGGTCACTCCGAACGTCAACGGCCGGCTACCGATCGAGACGGTGAACCGGCTGCGCGCCGAGGTCACCGGAGCGCAGGCGGTGATCCCGATCGTCGCCAACTTGACGCCGGTGGACATCACCGGAGGCAGCGGCACCCGTCCCGCTCAGCCGCCGCCGGGTTTCTTCCTGCTCGGCGGGTCCTGCCAGATCGAGCTGCTGGTCGGTTCGTTCAACTGCGAGCAGCGGGCCAATGACCAGCCTGCGGACGGACCCGGTGTGCCACTACAGATTCCGGCGATGATCGCCCAGCGGCATCACCTGCAGCTCGGCGCCGAGCTGCGCATCCCCGGTCTGCCCCCCGGCTCGGCCCATGTGGGGTGGACTTTCCCGGAGTTCGACCGCGTGGCGGGCATCAACGGCGGCTACGTCCTGCTGGCGCCCTCGGCGGACATCGCCGCTGAACTGCTCTCGGCGCGCGGCTACGTCACCGCCGCGTTCGTCGTGCCGAGACCGGACGTTGACATCACCGCCGGCATCGACCGCGTCATCGCCGGCGTCGCGACGGCAGGCCCGCCCCGGCCGCACCAGCCGGCCGTGTTCGCCAACGCCACACAGAGCCTCGACCTGACCGCGCTGTGCGGCGTTCTGATCGGCTTCCTCATCGCGATGAACACCATTCTGTTGGCCGTGGAGGATCGGCGGGCGGTGCTGGGGACTATCGGCGCGATCGGCGCGAAGCCGGCCGGGCTGTTCGGCGGCATGCTCGGCGAGGGCGCCGTGGTGGGCCTGCTCGGGGGACTGGCGGGGGTGCCGGGCGGCTTCCTCTTGGGTTGCTACCTGGTGGACCGGTTCGGGCGGTCCATGTTGTCCGGCTCGGGTGGCACCGTGACAGCGCACTTCACACCAAGCCTGATCCTGATCGGCGCGGCTGCGGGGACGGTCTGCGGAATCCTCGCGATGATCGGGCCGACCATCAGATTGGCCCGCGAAGGGCCGCTGGCGTCGATGGCGAGTGCCGGCGGGGTGCAGCGCGCCCGGACGATCCCGATCTGGCCGCTGCTGGCCGGGACTGCGATTCTGGTGGGCGCGGTGGTCGTGATGATGATCTTCGAACACGGATCGTTGCCTCTGAATGTGGGCATCAACGCAATGTCGTTGTGGCAGTTCGGGGTGGCGTTGATGACGGTGTGGCTCGCTCCGCGTGGCGCCGGACTGCTGATCGAACTGCTGACTGTTGCCCGTCCCGACGTCGGGCGTCTGTTGGGAGCCGATGTCCGGCGCTACGCGCTGCTGTTCGCCATCTCCGCGGCGATACTGGCTACCGGCACCAGCTTGGCCATCGCAGCGCAGGGCATGCAGTTGCTCGGCGCCGAGCAGGTCGCCGCGCAGCAGGCCGAGCGATTGCCCGACTCCCTGCTGATCAGTGCCCAATCGATCCTCGACCAGCGGGACGGCCAGCTGCCCGATGCCACGTTCGAACTGGTAGCCGACGCGGCCGGCGGGCACAGCGTGTCGTCGCGGTGGAGATCGATGCTCTCGTCGGGGACGTCGTCGCGCCTTGTTATCGGCGTTACGCCAGGTGACTGGTACAGCCAGGGGCTGTATCAGCCGACCGGTGACGCCGACGCGTTCTGGCAGGAGCTACGGGACGGGCAGATCGGCCTGAGCGAGGTCGCCGCCAGCCGGCTCGGCGTGGGCAGGGGTGGGATGGTCGAGTTGCCCACCGTGGCAGGCTCGAAGCGATACCGGGTGGCCGGGATCGTCCAACCGCGGATGATCAACGACACCGCGGTGGGCGATATCGTTCTGGCCTCGGAGCCTTTGACCCGCTCGGACTGGGCGGCGGTGCGCGACCAAGTGGCCGTGCGCTATCCGACCGCCGCCGACGCGACCGCCCATCGTGCTGATTTTCTGGCGCTTGGCGCCGGACTGTCCGTGTACGACAACCAGCAGTGGCGCTCCGCCGCCACAGTCGGCCTCACGCGATTCCTGGAGCCCTTCACCGTTTCCGCGTACGTGGTGATGGCCGCAGCCGGGTTGAGCGTGCTCAACGTCTTCGTGCTGGGGCTCGTGCAACGCAAGCGGGAGCGCGCCGTGTTGCGGGCGATCGGCGCGAATCCCGGGCAGGAGCAGGCCGTCGTCATCGCTCACGCTGGACTGCTGGGCCTGCTGGTCGCGGTTCTCGGTGGGCTAGGGGGAGTGGGCCTCACCTATCTCTGGTCGCTGGGCTCACCGGTGTACTACGGCATCAAGATCGACTGGGATGTGCTGGGCCTGCCGCTGCGAACCGGAGTGGCCGCGGTGACTGTGCTGGTGTTGGCCGCGGCGGTTTATCCGGCGATCCATGCGCGGCGGTTGGAGACTGCTGAGGTACTGCGAACCGCCTGACATGTAGTGCATCGGCCAGGGCGGTGGCCGGGCAGCTCAACTCTCCACTGAGTGGCACGGCCGTGGAGGCCGTGAGATTGCAGTAGCTCGATACTGAGCGCGACCTACCGCAATGTGAGTGACGATCCTGACAGCGGGGCGCCAAGCCAATCGGGCGTTCCTCACCAGGACGGGGATGGCCATGCAGGCAATACGGCGATCGCATTTCACCACGGCCGCAGCAGTACTCGGCGCCTCCCTGATCGCAGTCCCCCCAGTGGCGAATTCATCCGCCCCGCAGGTCCGGGATATCCAGCTCACCGGCGGGGGTACAGCGTTGGTGTATGACGGTAGCGGTGGCCCGGTACCGGCCGCGCAATACCTGGACGCGGTCAACACGCTGTACCTGCAGCCCAATGGCTTCACCGGGACGGTGCAACCCGGATTCGTGCCCGATGGGCTGTATCCGATAACCGGCATCAGGAGCCTGGGATTCGGTACGTCGCTGGGCCAGGGCCAGCCGATGATGTTGTCCGCCATTCAGAATCAGATTGCCGCCGGTGGCGTGAGTTCCGAGAACCCCCTCGTGGTTGTCGGTTATTCACAGACCTCGACGGTCGCCTCGTTGGTGATGCCGCAGCTTCAGGAAGCGGGTGTCCCCAGCGACGCTGTGCATTTCGTGCTGTTGGGCGACCCGAGCAATCCCAACGGGGGCATCCTGACCACGTTCGACTTTCCGTCCGGCAATACCGGGGCGCTCACCCCTGTGGACTTCCCCTTCGGCCCCGCGACACCATCAGAGGCGTATCCGACCGACATCTACACCATCGAATACGACGCCACCGCTGATTTCCCGCACTACCCGATCAACCTGTTGTCGGTGCTCAACGCGCTGGTCGGCAACTTCACGGAGCACTTCATCTACGCCGACCTCACCCCAGAGCAGATCGCCAGCGCCATTCTCTTGCCGGGATCGGCGACACTCACCGGCGACGGGCTGACCGACTACTACATGATTCCGAACGAGAATCTGCCGTTGTTGATGCCGCTGCTGTTGATTCCGGGGGTCGGGAAGCCGCTCTACGACCTGCTGGAGCCGGTCACCCGGATCCTGGTGAACCTGGGCTACGGCAATATCACCGAGGGCTGGAATCAGGGCCCGGCGAATGTCCCCACCACCTTCGGGCTGTTTCCACAGGTCGATCCGGCGCAGCTTTCCCAGGCGCTGGGCAACGGATGGCAGCAGGGAATCAGCGACGCGCTCAACGCAATTGCGAATCCGGTCAGCTACGAAGACCAGATCGCCCCGTGGATGCCGTTTGCGAACTCGTTCTACACCCATGGCTTTCTCGATTCTGAACCGTCGTCGTTCAACGACGTGGTGGAAGGAATGCTCGGGCTCGGCGGTTTCCCGGTCTCGGACGTGACGCTGAGTTCGTCGCCGGCAGACATCATCAACATGATCAGCAGCACCCTGGCCTACGACTATTCGACATTGGTGCCCGCTGCCGATGCGATCAATACCCTGTTGACCAGTCTTCCCGCCTACGTGGCGAACATCTTCGCCGATCAGTTGCAGGCGGGTGACCTTGCGGACGCGATCGGGCTCCCGCTGGCCGCAAATACCGGACTGATCCCCTTCGACGCGCTAATGGGTGTCGCACCAGCGCTGTTCGCGGTCCTCGGCACGTTGGACAACTTCATGGGGCTGTTCTCTTAGCCAGCAGTTCCTCGGCCCAGTCGATATGCCGTTCGAAGCCGAACGATTCCGCAAGGGCGCGATAGCGATTCACCACTTCGGCGCCGGCGACGACATCACCGCGTGCCCGGCACAGCAGGGCAGTCAGTCGCAGCAGGACGATCTCGCACATCGCCGAGCGTTGACCTGGCCGAAGGCTCTCCAACCAGTGGATTGCTTCGTCTGCTTCGGCCAGATCGCCGTCGGCGGCGCGCTCCAGCAGCGTCTCCACCAGGATGCCGGTGGCCCAGATGCCATAGAAGAGGTTCTCGGCGTGGCGCAATTCGACGACAGCTTGGCGCATCACCGCGATGGCAGCGTTGCGATCGCCGCCCAGGGCCGTTTCCCGGGCGGTCCACACGTCGGTGACCGGGATGAGGAAGAGAGCGCGCTTGCGCAGCCAGATGTCGCGGGTCTGCACCATCAGTTCAAGCCCGCGATGACGGTCGGTCGCGGCGTCCCGATTGAGCAGCACGACGGCCAGCGCGTACCCGGCCAAACCCAGGGCGCGATCGCTGCTGGCCTGTTGGGCGGATTGCACCGCTTCCCGGCACGCGCGTTCCGCCGCGGCGCTGGGCCGAAGCACCCCGTACTGCAACGCGAAACCGTAGGTCCAGGCGACGGTGCTGCCGAGGGTTTCCGCGTTGCTGCATCGGGCCATCGCGAGGGCATCGTGGAGGTCTTGGAGCCATCCGGGACGGCCCAGCCACCACCGAGCGGTGCCCCGCCATGCCAGCGCGATCGCCAGCGGGGATCCCACACCGAAATTGGCGCCCTTGACCGGGTCGCCCTCGGCCAGGTCGACGATGGTCTGCGACCACCGCAGGATCGCGTCGATTTCGCCCATGCAGAGCCAGTTGACGAAAGCGATGAACGCCAAGCCCATGGTCGGGGAGCGATCGCCGATCGACTCGAACAGCGCCATCTGCTGCGATGCTAGCTGCGAGCCCTCACGCGAGCGGCCCGCGTAGAGCAGCTCGGTGGCCAGCGCGGTCATCCCGATGGCCAGCGATATCTGGTCCCCGGCCGCGGCGCACAACTCTTGCAGCTCCTCGAAGCGACTCCGGCTTTCTTGGACCTCCCGGGCTTGCCAATCGGTGGCGCACAACATGGTTCGTGGAGCGATGCGCATCGACAATCGGTCGGTGTCCTCGACCGGCAGCGCGTCGGCGATGCGGCGGGCGCGCTCCCAGCTGCCTCGGGCCGCGACCAGATCGCGGTTGGTGGACCACGCGCCGGCGCGCATGTGCCAGGAATACGCCGCATGCAGCTCACCCGCAGCCTGCAGGTGTTCGGCTATCAGCGCCGCGTTGTCGTCCATCGATCCAGGCGCACGCTCTTGGATCGCGGCGGCCAGCTTGCGGTGCCAGTGAGCGCGATCGGACTTGAGCTGCGATTCGTAGACCACCGTTCGGATCAACGGATGCCGAAAGGCGTACTCCGCACTCGCGGTGAGATGCACCTCGTCGATCAGCTCCGCCTCGAGCAACTCGTCGAACACCGCATCGACGCCCAGTGTGGGCAGCAACGCTGCGTCGAAGCGTGCTCCGATCACCGAGGCCGCGTTCAATGTTCGTTTGGCCCCGCTGCTGAGCTGGTCGGTGCGCGCCTCAATGGTCGCCTGCACCGTGGGCGGCACCGTGACGTCCGCGGCCCTCGTGCGGCAGACGTAGTCGCCGTGTTCGCCGGCCAGTGTCCCGCGCTGGGCCAACTCGCGCACCATCTCCTCGGCAAAGAACGGGTTACCGGCAGCTCGCCCGGCGATGATCGCCGCCAGCTCGTCGACCGACGGGTCCGAACCCAATAGCTCGCCGATCAGCGTCGCAATATCCGAATCATCCAGCGGGGCAAGGACTATTGTCTCTGTTCGGGGTAGGTGTGTCAGCGCGCCGCGGTAATCGGGACGATAGGTGATCAGCACCATCGACGGGGTGCGGGGGAGCACCGCCAAGAAGTCGGCGATCAGCGATTCGCTGACGATGTCGATCCAGTGCGCATCCTCGATGATGAACAGAGTTGGTTCGGTGCGGGCCAACGACGCGGCGTTGATCAATGCGGTCAGCCGGCTGCGGCGCGTATCCGGGTCGATCTGGGGCAGTGCCACATCGGGATCGGCGATACCCAGCAGATCATCGAGCAGCAGCAGATCTTGGGCAGAGGCATGCCCAAAGCGATCTCGGACCCGCGCGCGGGCATCCTCGCCGCGCCGATCATCCACACCGACGCTCGCCCGCAGCAGCCTCGATACGGCCTGAAACGGGATGTCACCGGCATGCGACTCGCAGAACGTCCACACCACCTTCACTCCTCGACCGGCTGCGGCCGCCGCGACCTCCCGGGCCATCCGGCTCTTCCCGATGCCCGGCGCCCCCACCACACTGGCCACACTGCCGTGACCGTGGATCGCGCGGTCCACCATGGCCGCTACTGCGGCCAGCTCCCCACGCCGGCCGATGAGGCTGGACTCCGCACGCCGGACCGCGCGATGCCGCTCGGCCATGCCCAACAGTCGTCGGGCGGCTACGGGTTCTTGGGTGCCTTTGATTCGAACCCACTCGACATCACCCAACGCAGCCGTACCCTCGACCAAACCGGCTGTCGACATACTCAGCATGATCCCGCCCGGCGGCGCGACCGACTCCATCCGCTGGGCTATCCCGACCTGCTCACCCACCGCGGCGTAGCCGAACGGTCCCGAGCCGATGCCGCCCCCGATCACCTCACCGGAGTTCAACCCGACCCGCAGCCGCAGCTCGATGCCGTCGCGTTCGGCGACCTCGACACCAAGCCGCTTGGACTCCTCCTGAACATTCAAAGCCGCCAGACAGGCCCGCACGGCGTGGTCTTCCACGGCGACTGGAGCACCGAACACGGCCATGATCCCGTCGCCCGTCCACTGTGCGACCGTGCTGCCATAGCGCTGTACCACCGCCGCGCAGCAGTCGGCGAGGTCGGCCATAATCTCGCGTAAGCGCTCGGAACCCACCGCCGCGGCGATGTCCATCCAATGCACCACGTCGGCGAACAGCACCGTCACCTGCTTGTATTCGGCCGGTGCCGGGGCCGTCGCAACCGCCGTTCCGCACTCGTGGCAGAACTTGAAGGTTGCGGGCAGCCCAGTGCCGCACGAACTGCACACCAAGGCTGGCAGTTCCGACAGCGGCCCAACGCCGTTCACGTCGCTATCGTGTCACCGCGGACCGTAGCTGGATACCGCGTCCGCAAGAAAACCTGGGACTACTCCGGGTGCGGTTCGGCGACCACGGTCGCCAGGTGCGGATGCGCCTCGGCCTTGACGACCTGGAAGAGCTTTTTGTAGTAGGGCAGGCAGTCGGCCATCGCCTGCTCGGTGGTGAACAGCGGCTGGTAGCCGAGATCGCGGCCGGCCTTGGCGATCGAGAAGTAGTTGTTCAGGTAAAGCCGTTCCACCGCACCGGGTTCCAACATCGGCTCGGGCAGACCGAACCGGAAGTGCAGCCACTGCCAGGCGAACATCACGTCGCGCACCATCCGGCCGGACACCCGCAGCTTGGGCCAATGCTCGCCGCACGCCTCCATGACCGGGCGAGCGAACTCGAACATGTTGATCGGTTCACCGTCGTTGATGAAGTAGGCCTGGCCGGGCGCTGATCCGCCGGGCACCAGGTGCTGAGCGGCCAGGATGAAGCCGTGAATCAGGTTGTGCACGTAGGAGTTGTCGAGCTTGGCATGCTTGCTGCCGACCAACACCTTGACGTGACCGGCGACCACGCTTTCGAACAGCTTGCGGAACATGGTCTGGTCCCCGTCGCCCCAGATGCCCGACGGCCGGATCGCACAGGTCAGCATGCCGTCCACACCGTTTTCGCCGAGCACGAACTTCTCGGCGACCACTTTGGTCTCGGTGTAGAGGTCGTTGAACTTGGTGGTGTAGGCCATGGTTTCGTCGCCGCCCGAGATGGCTTTGCCGCCCATCACAACACTGTTGGAGGCGGTGTAGACGAACCGCTTCACCCCGGCCCGTTGTCCGGCTTGGACCAGGTTCTTGGTGCCGTCGACGTTGACCGCGAAACTGCGCCGGCGGATCTCGTCGGTGACCTTGGCACCGCCCTGCAGATCGATGATGGCGGCGGTGTGGAACACGGTGTCGATGTCGGCGACCGCCGCGGCCACGGTCTGCGGGTCGCAGATGTCGCCTTCGAGCTTCTCCAGGTTGGGGTGGTCGGGGAGGCTCGACGGCGCGCGGTCGAAGGACCGCACCTGGTAGCCGCGTTCCAGCAGCGTTTTGACGAAGTTGGTTCCGACGAAGCCGGAGCCCCCGGTGACCAGTACCCGGCCGAGTTCAGTAGTCAGTGAAGGATCACCCATCGGGCGAGCATAACTGAACGTGTTTCAGTTCCCGTGGTCTTGTAAAGAGGGAAGTCACGCGCGGTCGTCGTCGCCGGGCTCGGCGTCCAACGCTTCTTGCACCCGGCGCCGGGCTCCGGCCAGGTGCTCTTCACACCGCTTGGCCAGCTGCTCACCCCGTTCCCACAGGCTCAGCGACGCGTCGAGATCCATCCCGCCCTGCTCCAGGCGCTGCACCACCTCGATCAGCTCGTCGCGGCATTGCTCATAACCAAGCTCACTAACGGGTGTCACCGGATCGGCTTGCTCAGCTGCCATCGCTCGGTCTTTCAAGAAGTCGTCCTTCAAGAAGTCGCCCCTCACTCGTCGCCGCCACGGCCCCATCGGCCACCCGGATTCGCAGTCGGGTGCCGGCCGCCGCATCGTCGACCGACCGGAGTACGTGCGGCCCCGCTGCGCCGACAGTCTGGACGACCGCGTAGCCGCGCGCCAATGTCGCGGCCGGGCCCAGGGTAGCCAGCCGCGCCGACAGATGCCCCACCCGTTCGCTCTGCACGGCGATGAGCCGGGTGACGTCACGGCGCACCGCGGCCAGCGCACGCCGTACCTCCTCGCCGCGCTCGGTCAGCGCGCGCAGCGGGTCGGCCAGCACCGGTCGGCTGCGCAGCTGCATCAGCACCCGATCCTCGCGCACCACCCAGTTACGTACCGCCTGCGCGCTGCGTCGCCGCAGGTCATCGACCAGCGCCTGTTCGGCCGCGGCGTCCGGAACGATCCGCTTCGCCGCATCGGTGGGGGTGGCCGCGCGTAGGTCAGCGACCAAATCGCACAACGGGCTGTCGGGTTCGTGGCCGATCGCGCTGACCACCGGGGTCCGGCACGCCGCGATGGCCCGGCACAGGGTTTCGTCGGAGAACGGCAGCAGGTCCTCGACGCTGCCGCCGCCGCGGGCCAGCACGATCACCTCCACGGCTTCGTCGGCGTCCAGGTCGCGCAGCGCCTCGACGATCTGGGCAACGGCGGTCGGTCCCTGCACGGCGGTGTTGCGCACCGCGAAGCGCACCGCCGGCCACCGGGTGCCGGCCACCGTCATGACATCGCGCTCGGCGGCGCTGGCGCGCCCGGTGATCAACCCGATGGTGCCCGGCAGGAACGGCAGCGGCCGTTTGAGGCGCGGATCGAACAGTCCCTCGGCGTCCAGCAGTCGGCGCAGCCGTTCGATGCGGGCCAGCAGTTCACCGATGCCGACGGCGCGGATCTCGCTCAGTCGCAGCGAGAAGGTGCCCCGGGCGGTGTAGAAGTTGGGTTTGCCGCAGACCACCACCTGGGTGCCTTCGGTCAGCTTGACCGGCGCCGAAGCCACCATTTCCGGGCTGCACGTCACTGTCAGGGACATGTCGGCGGCCGGATCGCGTAACACCATGAACACGGTCCGCACGCCCGGGCGCAGATTGATCTGGGTGAGCTGCCCTTCCACCCACACCGAACCCAGCCGGTCGATCCAGCCCTTGACCCGGATGGCAACCGCGCGGACCGGGAACGGGTTTTCGGCGGATTCGCCCGGCGCGGGGGCGGTCACTTCGCGGTGGTGCGGGTGATCCTGTTGGCCAGCAGCGTCTGGAACGGTGCCCGGGCCTTGGTGGCCTCTTCGTAGGCGAGCAGGGTCTCCAGCTCGTCGAGGCTGAGCGAGGCCAGCCGGGCCCGCAGCTGGGCCAGGGTCAGCGAGCCGTAGTCGAGCTCGTCGACCAGGTCGGGGGTGGGCACCGTCGGGTCCGCGGCACCATTGCGCCCGGCCGGGGCCTCGTTGTCGGCGGGTGCGCTCGGCGGAGCAGCGCCGTCTTCGCTGAACGAATAGAGGGCGAAGCGCCCCTCGGTGCGCGGGTCGGTGTCGTCGTCGTCGAAGGTCGCGGCACCACCGTCGAAATTGTCCTCGATGTCGTCGTCGAAGGTTGCCCACTCCGGCTGCTCATCCTTCGGCGGGAACAGCGACTCGAGAGTGGTGTCTCCCTTGTTGACCAGCTCGGCGACACCCTGCTGCCAGCGCATCACCGCGTGCGCGGCCTGGCTGGCCAGCGTCATCGGGTAGGTCAGGATGGTTTGCGGCAGCTTCAGGGTCTCCTCGACCGCGACGGTGGCCGCGCCGACCAGAAGCCGGACTCCAAAGGGTGCAGTTGCCATGGCCCCCAGCCTGCCTTACCTGCCGGTCATCTCCAAGTATTGACCGGCATGACGCGAGCTGGCGGTTGCGTGTCGGCAGACCGTACGCTGGTTGCCATGCCGCAAACCGTCGACGTGGAGATCGCCTACAGTTCAGCCGCGCGGGTGGGCGGCGCCCCCGCCGGCAAGCGGGTGCTGCTGGCGGAGCCACGCGGGTACTGCGCGGGCGTGGACCGGGCGGTCGAGACCGTCGAGCGGGCCCTGGAGAAGCACGGCGCCCCGGTGTACGTGCGGCACGAGATCGTGCACAACAAGCACGTCGTGGACACCCTGACCAATAAGGGTGCGGTCTTCGTGGACGAGACCGATCAGGTGCCCGAAGGCGCGATCGTGGTGTTCTCCGCCCACGGCGTGGCCCCGACGGTGCATGAGACGGCCGCCGAACGCAGCCTGCGGGTGATCGACGCGACCTGCCCGTTGGTGACCAAGGTGCACAACGAAGCCAAGCGATTCGCCCGCGATGGGTACGACATCTTGCTGATCGGCCACGCCGGCCACGAAGAGGTCGTCGGGATCATCGGCGAGGCCCCCAACGACGTGCAGCTGGTCGACGGCTTAGATGCTGTAGCCGCCGTGACCGTCCGCGACGAGAACAAGATCGTGTGGCTGTCGCAGACCACGCTCAGCGTCGACGAGACCATGCAGACGGTGCTCAAGCTGCGTGAGCGCTTCCCGAACCTGCAGAATCCGCCCAGCGACGACATCTGCTACGCCACCCAGAACCGCCAGACCGCGGTCAAGGCGATGGCCCCCGAGTGCGAGCTGGTGATCGTGGTGGGCTCGCGGAACTCCTCGAACTCCTGCCGACTGGTCGAGGTGGCGCTGGGCGCCGGTGCCCGCGCTGCCCACCTGGTCGACTACGCCGACGACATCGACCCGGCGTGGCTGGCTCCGCAAGCAGGCGAGGTGCAGACCATCGGCGTCACCTCGGGTGCCTCGGTGCCCGAGATCCTGGTCCGTGGGGTGCTCGAGCGCCTTGCCGAGTACGGCTACGGCACGGTGTACCCGGTGGCCACCGCCAACGAGACCTTGGTGTTCGCCTTGCCTCGCGAGATCCGGCCGGATCGCCGCTAGCGTCGATCGCAAGCGCGGCGTCAGCCGGGCGCTGCGGGTCGGCGCCATCGGGCGGCGTCGATCGCAAGCGCGGCGTCAGCCGGGCGCTGGGGGCACCTCCCGCTTGCGGGGGACTGGTCGGCGCCATCGGCTCCGGAAATGTCAGCAGTCAATCCGTTGTTTTGGGGCTCTCGAACGCATCGACGTTGGCCAGGGCGATCCGCGTACTTGTCTCGTGATTGGAAAGGGGCCGCATGTGGTCCCACCCCTCGATCACCAGCGTCGGACTGTCGTCCTGGCCGCTGAACTCCTCCAGGAAATATCGAAGGGTCTCACTCGTCGTGTGATCGACGAGGGGCACGCGCCAGCTCAGGTGTAGTTGCACCGTCTGTGTGTCCGGCGGAAACTGCCCCAACTCCCGAATTACGTGGAACAGGTTGAAACACACCAGGGAACCGTCCAGATACAGGTGGTAGGCACCCTCATCGAAATCCCTATGCGACACGGGATTGCGGAAGAGACTGAGCAAGCGGCTGACCAGACTCGAATTGGCGGAATCCGAGCGGTTGCGCAGCGTGTGCCAAAGGCTCTCCAACCACAGATTCAGCACCAATTTCACGGCGACGCCGGCGAGAAGGCCGACGAGCAGATCCGTCGTCAACGTCACGAGCAAGGTGACCGCGAAGACGACGAACTGCTCCGCACCGACCCGTGCAACATTGAGCCAAACCGCGGGCTTACACAGTTTGTAGCCGATGAACACCAGGACGGCGGCCAACACCGTCAAAGGGACCATGTTGATCAGGTTGCTGAACAGCAGCACGAAAATCAGTAGGAAGCAGGCGTTGTAAAAGTTGGCCCACTGGGTCCGGCCGCCGCCCAGAATATTGGCGGTGCTCTTGATCATGCCGGGGATGATGGTCAATCCACCGAGCGCGCTGGAGGCGACGTTAGACGCGCCCATGGCCTGAAGGGTCCGATCCGGGTCCGAGCGGCGGCGAAAGGGATCGATTTTGTCCACGGCCGCGATCGTGGCCAGTGACTCGGCCCCGTCGATCAAGACCAGGGTGACGACCAGGTAGGCCAGCGCCAGCCAAAGTTCGGGATGGGCGAACACGGTTCCGAACTGAGGCATGACAACCCCGTCCATTACCGAATCGGGGACGTTGATCAGGTAGTGCCTGTCCAATTTCAGGATGAATACGCTGGCGAGCGTGCCGGCGAAGAACACCCAGACCGGAGGCGGCATCACTTTCAGCATTCGCCCGGGCATCGCCGTCAGCACGAAAAGCCCCGCCAGGCAACCGATCCCCAGGACGAAGACCTGAACGTTCATCGACCCGACATGGCGGGGAACTTCGGCCAGAATCGCCCAGAATTCGCGGGCCCCGAACGGCACACCCATAAACAGCGGGATCTGCTTGGCGATGATCATCAGGCCGATCGCGGCCAGCATGCCCTGAATGGCCGCCGCCGGGAAGATGGCGCTCAGGCGGGCCACCTTGAACCTGGCAAGGATCAACTGCACCACGCCCGCGATGGCGATGGCAACCAGAACCAGGGGATATCCCACCGCAAGCAACTCGGATTCCGAGGCGCCCTCGCCCAGGCGGATCTGTCCCAACGTGATCATGCCGGCGAATAGGACCGGCGCCAGTCCCGCCGCCGGGCCGCTGATGGTCACATACGAGCCGCCCAAAAACGGCAGGACAAAACCGGCGATGATCGCCGACACAATCCCGCAGATTGGCGGCGCTCCCGAGGTGATGGCGATTCCCATCGAGAACGGCAGCGAGATCATGGCCACCGTGAAACCCGACCGCAGATCGTAGCGCCAATGTTTGAGACCGGCCAGGCCATTGCGCGGCTTTTCGGTAGGAACGGTCAGATTCTGGGGCATGGATCAGCTCTCCGGCGGCGGCTTAAAGAGTGGGGGTAAAGCGCTGCCGAAATACGCGCAGCGTCAACCCGAATTCATGACGGGAGGACGGCAATACGGGGGCGGGGGCGGACAAATCGCATGATAGCCGTTACCTCAAAATTCGCCACTTGGACGGCAGTCACCGGAAAATCCGTCCTGCAGTAACGCCGAACTGTCGGGTTGATACGACGACCGACCCCAACCCGGCCCGCACCGGCGCCAGCTTGAGGGTCATCATGGTGTCCCGTGCCGAATACATCGGTTGACATGCGCAGATCCCGCCTGTGGCCCTCGGTCAACCCAGCGGTTGCAGGCCGTCAGCGCCCGTTTGAGCACGTTCATTCCGGACTTGGGCGCGGGGCGCGGCCGCAATATCGCATTCACAGCAAGTTGGCAGCTAAGTTCACAGCAAGTGAGCAGTTTTGGTGTTCGAGACATCGGAATGGGCTTTTCTCAAGGCGCCGGTATAGCTGCGCGAGCCAGTTTCAGTTGGGTGTCGATGGCTCATCCCGGCCCAGTAGGAATTTTTGGTCGTTTCAACACCTCTGCAGCCCCCGTTTCATCGGTGGCTCGAGGCTTAAGTGCCGCGGCTTAAGTCACCTGGGCTAGACGTCGTACTCCCAGGAGTCGACTTCATTGCGCGGTGGACGGGAGCCGGCCCGGGGCGCCGCGTCGGCCTCGTCGGCTCCTGACCTGCGGTAGCGCACCTGGGAAACGGGGTGGCGAGTGCCGGTTCCGTTGCCGCGGCCCTCGGCGCCCGTCGGAGCCGGTCGGCGCCGGGGCATCGATTCGGGTGCATCGGAGGGGCGGTAGCTGCGCGGATGCGGATCCCGATTAGTCCTCGAATGTGGGTCAGCTGAGCGCGACCCGTCCTGGGGCGGCCGCGGACGCCGCCGCGGCTCGTCTTGCCAGTCGGGCGCCGGACGCCGGCGGGGCTGGCGCTCGTCGTGGGCCTCGGGAGCGGGGCGTCGCCGCCGCTGCATGGGCTCGTCGCGTCCCTCGGCGGCCGGACGGCGACGCGGGCGTGGGTGGTCTGCGGCGCGGGCGGCGTCGATGTCCGGCCGGACGTGCCGGGAACGCGTCGGCGCCGAGCCGTTGGCCGCGGCGCGGCGCTCGGTGGAGCGGGTCCGGGATCGGGACCCAGAACCCTGGCGCGCGGCCCGGCGGGCCTCCGCGGTGGCGCGACGGGGACGCTGGCCCGGGCGCTCCTCGCGGGAAGCCGGCTTCTCGATGGCGTGCGCGGGGTTGCGGGTGAGGGCGGCGGTGAGCATGGCGCCGATACGGTCGCTGAGTGTGGCCGGTTTCGGGGTGGCGTCGTCTTCGGTATCGCGGGCTTCGCGCTTGGCGGTTCCGCCCAGCATCCCGAGATACCAGCGGACCATTCCGATCAGCAGCACGGCCGCGGCCGTGAACAGCATCAGCGGGAATCGTTCGATCAGGGGATAGCCGCAGTTGATGACGATGGCCTTGAGGCCGGGGAACCCGCCGCCGCGCAGCATCCAGTACGCGCCGGGCACGCTCACGAACAGGATCAACGGGGGTTGGACCACCGTCGTGAACACCGCCGATTGCTGCACCATGAGCACCGCGGCGATGCAGCCCATCGCGTAGAGGGCGGAGAAGACGATGGTCAGTTCTTTGTCGCCGGAGCCGGCGTCGAACGCCACTCCGATCGCGGTCGCGACCACCGCCACCGCCACGGCACTCCACCACGGCAAACCGGCGATGCTCGGCAAGATCGAACGGTGGTCAGCGGCCACTGCCGACTTCTCCCGCGCTACTGCCACACACTGACGGTACCGGCTGGCGGCGGCGGGGGCGCACGGCGGCACGCCCCGGGCCTTAGACTTGGCTACCCGTGAGCCTGAGTCTCGGAATCGTGGGGTTGCCCAACGTTGGTAAGTCGACCCTGTTCAACGCGCTGACACACAACGATGTGTTGGCCGCCAACTACCCGTTCGCGACGATCGAGCCGAACGAGGGCGTGGTGCCACTGCCCGACCCCCGGCTGACCAAGCTGGCCGAGATCTTCGGTTCCGAGCGGATCCTGCCGGCTCCGGTGACGTTCGTCGACATCGCCGGCATCGTCAAGGGCGCCTCGGAGGGGGCCGGCCTGGGCAACAAGTTCCTGGCCAACATCCGCGAGTGCGACGCCATCTGCCAGGTGGTGCGGGTGTTCGCCGACGACGACGTGGTGCACGTCGACGGCAAGGTGGACCCCGAGGCCGACATCGAGGTGATCGCCACCGAGCTGATCCTGGCCGATATGCAGACCCTGGAGAAGGCGGTCCCGCGGCTGGAGAAAGAAGCCCGCAACAACAAGGACCGCAAGCCCATGCACGAGGCCGCGGTGGCCGCCGCGGCGATCCTCGACACCGGCAAGACCCTGTTCGCCGCCGGCGTGGACACCGCCCCCTTACGCGAGCTGAACCTGCTGACCACCAAGCCGTTCCTGTATGTGTTCAACGCCGACGAGTCGGTGCTCACCGATGCCGCGCGGGTCGCCGCGCTGCGCGAGCTGGTGGCCCCGGCCGACGCGGTGTTCCTCGACGCCAAGATCGAAGCCGAACTCGCCGAGCTTGATGACGAGTCGGCGATGGAGCTGCTGGAATCGATCGGTCAGAGTGAGCGCGGCCTGGATGCGTTGGCGCGGGCCGGTTTTCACACCCTGAAGTTGCAGACCTATCTGACCGCCGGGCCCAAGGAAGCGCGGGCCTGGACCATCCACCAGGGCGACACCGCGCCCAAGGCGGCCGGGGTGATTCACACCGATTTCGAGAAGGGCTTCATCAAGGCCGAGGTGGTCTCCTACGACGACCTGGTCGAGGCCGGCTCGATGGCCGCCGCCAAGTCCGCCGGCAAGGTGCGCATGGAGGGCAAGGACTACGTCATGGCCGACGGGGACGTGGTGGAGTTCCGGTTCAATGTCTGATCAGTTGCCACCGTGTCCGGAGTGCGGTGAGGCGTTCACCTACGAGCAGGGCGCGCTCCTGGTGTGCCCGATGTGCGGTCACGAATGGTCGGTCGATCAGGCATCTGACAGTGAGTCGGCCCGGGAGGCCGGTGGCGAGATCAAAGACTCCGTGGGCAATCCGCTCGCCGACGGCGACACCGTCACCGTCGTTAAGACCGTCAAGGTCAAGGGTGGCGGAGGCGGTGTCATCAAGGCCGGGACGAAGGTCCGGGGAATCAGGCTCATCTCCGACGGCGTCGGCGATCACGACATCGACGCAAACGTTCCAGGGTTCGGTCGCATGCAGCTCAAGTCGAGTGTGGTGAAAAAGGTCGTCTGACGACGGAAACTCGTTAGGCCAAAATGCACGTTTGCGACGCCAGGGCGGGGCGGCGCGCACATCGTTTTCCTGGGGACCATCCGCTGGTGTCGACCCGCGTGGTAATCCGCTACCGACGGGACGCGGGCCATAAATGATGTCGTACAGCGACATTTTCTGATGGAGCTCCGGTTCAACGTGTAGGCAACAGCCTCAGGAGTAGCCCTTTCAACTGGACAGGTGTCCAGCTATCGTGACCACCACGGTCTTTATCGACTTGAGTGGGATGAGGCTGAGATGAGCAAGGTTCCGAGCCGTCAGGCACGTTTGGCACATGCGTCCAAGCACGCAGATTTGTGGAATGCGGGAAAGAAGGACGAGTGGGTGGCGTCGTGGCGCACAATCTGCCCGGGCGAGGTTCGCATGTTCGATCCGGTGGGGACCGAGGAGAAGCACGGCTTCGCCGCCGCCACCTCTGACGCCTTCGACATGTTCCAATCGATGCTCAAGATCAAGATGATCACCGCCCAGGTCAACGGGAATGAGATGGCCTGGGTGTGCGAGAACCGCTTCGGCAAGGAGCCGAATGTAGCGGTTGCACTCAGCATCGAGACCTTCGCCTGGGACGACGACGGCAACTTGCTGATCAAGACGTACTATCCGATGCCGGAATCCGTTGGGGCCGAAGCAGACCCGTATGCTCACCTGTTGGAGGGGCAGCAGTCGTCGCATTGGTCGACGGCGACGTGGTGGAGTTCCGTTTTTCAAGCAACGTCTGTCGGCAAGGCTGGGGAATTGGTGCAGTTCAAGCACCGCGTCATACCGAAAATGATGCCGTGCAGAACTGGCATATGGCGACGGCCTGGAGTCCCTGTTCCACGCAAGGTCTGGTCTGGGTTACAAACGATATAGAGCAGACGCACCAATAACCTGACTACTCAATGAGTAGTCACCTCGCGCGTTAAATCATTGAAACATCGCGTGCGCGACGGGCCGGTAGGCGGTTAGCTGTCGGTAACTGCGGACAGAGGGGGCGCCGGATGGCTGCGCAAAAGCCGCGATTGCGGCCGGTCTCGAATGATCCGGCCCGAGTCGAATACCGAACTGTGCACGGATATCGCCGGGCGTATCGGCTGGCCGGGGACGGGCCGCCGCTGTTGTTGATCCACGGGATCGGAGACAATTCGTCGACATGGGCGCCGCTGATTCCGCTGCTGGCGCAGAAGTACACGGTGATCGCCCCGGATCTGCTCGGTCACGGGCTCTCGGATCAGCCGCGCGCTGACTACTCCGTCGCCGCGTTCGCCAACGGTATGCGAGATCTGCTGTCGGTCTTGAATTTTGACCAGGTGACGGTCATCGGGCACTCCTTGGGTGGCGGGGTGGCGATGCAGTTCTGCTACCAGTACCCACAGATGGTTGAGCGGCTGGTGTTGGTGGCCGCCGGCGGTGTGAAGCGCGAGGTCAACCCCGCGCTGCGGCTGGCGTCGCTGCCGGCCGCACCGCAGGCGCTGGCCGCACTTTCAGTGCCAGGATTGCAGACAGCGCTTCGGATGGTTCGAGGGCGGATCGACAAGGTGAACCTGCCGGCGCTTCTGGTCGATCTGCCCGAGATCCTGCGGGTGCTAGGTGATTTGAGTTCGCCGAAAAAGCGGGCGGCGTTCGTGCGGACGCTGCGCGCCGTGGTGGATTGGCGCGGGCAGATGGTCACCATGCTCGACCGCAGTTATCTCACCGAACGGCTCCCGATCATGATCGTCTGGGGCACCCACGATCTGGTGCTGCCGTATTCGCACGCCAAGCTGGCACACGCCGCCATGCCGCATTCGCGGCTGGAAACCTTCGTCGATTCCGGTCATTTCCCGTTCCGTGACGACCCGCTGCGGTTCGCTGACCTCGTCGACGACTTCATAACCAACACGGTGCCGCTGGATTTCGACCTGGAACGGTGGCGTCGGCTGCTCACCGACGGAGCGGCCGACCCAGGGGCGGCGGATCCGGACAAGGAGTTGCTGCGCGCGTTGACGGACAGCCGCAGCGCCACCTGACCCCACGGATTCCGTGCCAGCGGATTCCGGTTGAACCTTTAAACGTCTACGAGCAAGAGTGGATTTCGGCGGCTGCTCGTTCTCTACTATCTGAGCATGCAGACCCTTCTGTTCGCGCTGGGCCTGGTCCTCTTCTTGCTCGGTCTTGTGACAGGGCTAGCGGTCCCGGCGGTGCGGAATCCGCGGATGGGGCTGGCCAGCCACCTGCAAGGCATGACGAACGGCCCGTTCCTCATCGTCATCGGTCTGCTGTGGCCACATGTTGATCTGGCGCACGTTTGGCAGGTCGTCGCCGTGGCCCTGCTGGCGTACGGAACATATGCAAACTGGTTGGCGACGCAACTGGCAGCGATATGGGGTGCAGGTCGGAAGTTCGCGCCGGGCGCGGCAGGCGACCATGTGGCATCTGCGGCAAAGGAAGCCCTGGTCAACTTCCTGCTGGTGTCGCTGGCTCCCGCCATGATCGTCGCCAGCACTCTCCTCATTGTCGGCGTATTGCGGTGACAGAAGAGCTTGCGCGTCAATGGGATGTGGTCCGCGATGTCGTGCGACGCTACACCGGTCCGCTCGCCGTATTGCGTGATGACTGCACCGGCGCCTACTTCGACCAGTACACCGAACGCCTTGCAGGTAACCTCGACCGCGACCCTCGCGTCTGCGTGATGGCGGTCGACAGCGGTTTAGTCTTTTGGCTTCGCTCGTTGCTGACAGGACGCTTCCGCAAGGCCATCGGTGTCCGCCTCTACGGAACCGCCGGTCCCCGTCGTGACACCAAAGAGAAGTCGCCGACGTGTGTCTCGTCGGTGACCTCACCGCGACGGCGATAGGGGAGGCTCGTCCTCATGTCGGTGGTTGAGGTGATCTATCTGGTGGCGGCGATGCTGTGGATTGTCATTGTGGTGGCCGCCGCGTG
The DNA here is from genome assembly GCF_046250095.1 of Mycobacterium sp. SMC-11. NCBI lineage: Bacteria > Bacillati > Actinomycetota > Actinomycetes > Mycobacteriales > Mycobacteriaceae > Mycobacterium > Mycobacterium sp. SMC-11. The sequence continues at coordinate 1,168,909 of NZ_CP176430.1, forward strand.
CATCGGAGGCCACTACATGGTGAAACTTCGTGCCAGGCGGCGCCGCGTGACCGGGCTGATCGACACCGTGCGGCTGCCCATCGAGCGAATCATCGGCCCGTACCGGGCACTGGCGGCCGGCGGTGCAGCCGTTCTTCAGCGGGTGGTCAGCGGAATCGGTGTCGTCGGGAGCGTCGCTCAGTTGATGATTACGTCGAGCCCGTCAGCGCGCAGCGCGGCAAGCCGATCACGCCACTCCTGAAGCGCTTCGGGCGTCAGTCGCGGCCAGTCGTCGATCTCTTCAACGACCCGAAGCGGTTCACTGCTGCGGTAGGAACGGGTCGGATTGCCGGGGAACTTCTTGTCGGTGACGTTCGGATCGTTCTCGAACGCACCGGTCGGTTCGACCCGATACACGCGCGGCGTGCCGTCGCCGGCGGCGAGTTCGGCGGCCAGCCCGGCACCGTCGCGCAGGGCGGTGAAATAGATGTGGTTCATGACGATTTCGGGCCGGTAGTTGGACCGGAAGCCCGCGAGCAGTAGGTCGCCAACCGCCAGCTCGGCTTTGGTGCCGTGGAAGAACGGGCCTTCGTCATCGATCGAGTCCATCGGTTAAAGGGTAGCGATTCCCGGCGGACTGCCGTTTTCCCCGTGACGGAGCGGCGCGGGGCATACGCTCGCACGATGATCTATCGCTGGTTGGTACGCAGGCAGGCTGCGGCTGGGTGGCAACGACTGTCCGAGCAGCGGTTCGACGAAACTCCACTCGCCGATGACATGCACTTTGTCTTCCTCGGCGACCATGAATTGGCCGCCGACCTTCGCGGGGCCGAGACGGTACGCAATTGGCTGCGCGATCAGCTGCTGGCCCGGCTGCCGGACCTGCGGTTCGTGGTCGACGAGACCGTGGTTGAAGGCGGGCCCTGGTCGACCCGTGTGGCGACCCGCTACCACACCGAACAAGACGGCCGGCTCGTCTATCGCGGCGTCTACTTCGGGCGCGTGGTGTGGGGCAAAGTCGTTGAGGAGATCATTCTTCCTGATACCAAAGCGCTTTCGGCCGCGCTTGCCCGGTAGCCTGTAGTCGGTGCGGATTCGAGAGAGCGTCGGTCCGGCCGAATATCCCCGGCTGGTGGCGATCTGGCGTAGCGCCGTCGATGCGACACACCACTTTCTGGCAGAAGCCGACCGCGCGGACATCGAGAGCCAACTGGCCGACGCCTACTTCCCGAGTGTTCGTCTCACCGTCGCTGAGATCGACGGTGAGCCGGTGGGTTTCGCCGGCACGGCGGGGGAGAGCCTGGAGATGTTGTTCGTCCACGCCGATGCGCGTGGTCACGGGGTCGGTAGCGCACTTCTGGAGCACGCGATCGCCGAGCAGGGAATCCGCTTGGTCGACGTCAACGAGCAGAACGAGCAGGCCGTCAGGTTCTACGTGCGGCGCGGGTTCGTCGCCACGGGCCGCAGCGAGCTTGACGATGCGGGTCGGCCATACCCGTTGCTGCACATGGAGGCACTGCTCGCACCGGTCCTGAGCTATCTGGACGAGTGTCGGCCGGGAGATCTGGTCGGGGCGTATCTCTACGGGTCGGCGGCAACCGCCGGGCTGCGGCCGGACAGCGATGTCGATCTGCTGGTTCTCACGCGCACCCCGCTGTCGGAGTCCGAGCGGGCGTCGCTGGTGTCCATGCTGCTGAGTGTGTCGGGGTGGCGCGGGCACGCCGCCCAATTTCCCGGGGTCGCCGACCGCCGGCCGCTGGAACTGACCAGCCTCGTCGTGGCCGACGTTGCTCCATTGCCGCAGACGCCCCGCCGCGATTTCCAATTCGGCGAATGGCTGCGCGCGGAGCTGCTGGGCGGCCAGATGCCGGCTGCGGTTTCCGATCCCGATGTGGTCGTGCTGCTGGCCACCGCGCAGAGCGCTCACCGGGTGCTGCGCGGCCAGCCTCTCGACGCTCTCGTCGCCCCGGTACCGCCCGAGCTTCTGCGCCAGGCCCAGCTCGCATTGCTGCCCGAGCTCCTGAACGACCCGGCGGGCGAGGAACGATTCTTCTTGCTGACCCTGGCCCGCATCCTGGTCACGATCGAGACCGGGCAGATTGTTCCCAAGGACGTTGCCGCGCAACGTGTCGCACCGAGACTGACGGGACAAGATCGTGCGCTGCTGGAGCTTGCCGGGCAGGACTACCTCGGGCTCGCCCACGTGAACTGGGGCGACCACTACGAGCACGTCGTGGCGCTGGTTCCAACACTGGTCGGGCTGATCCGACAGGCCGCCGACATCGCGTCCAGTGGCTGAAACCGGGAAGCCCGATCACGCTGATCGAAACCAGCGTGAAGTGACGGCTACCAGATGACGGCGAGCCCCGCGGCCGTCAGGGCCAGGGCGCCTGCGGCGTAGAACAGCGCGCGAGGGGCTTCCCCGCCAGACTTGCGCTGCCGGGCCCGTCCGATGCCCAGCACGGCACCGAGGGCGATCAGGATCACCAGCTTGATCTCGATCTTGGGGTAATTGAGCACCACGCCGGCAGGCCAGGGCGCGGCCAGCGCCAGTCCGGTCAGCAACGACAGCACGACGCCGTAGTCCATCACCGGGGTGAGCTGGAAGCGCCGTGCCGCGGCTTCGGCGATCAAAGCACCGAACGTCACCGCGAATCCGACGATGTGCAGCAGAACTATTACGTGCCGTAGTACCTCCACGTCGCTCAGGCTAGCCCCTGGCGGCGGCAAATGGTATTCCTTCCGACGACCCGATGGTCGCGTCGTTCGCCGAGCTGTCGGCGGGTCTCTACCCTTACCGGCATGACTTCTTCGACAACTCGCCTGGCCGCCGTCGTCGCCGCCACCAGTGACCCGGCTGCCGCCGACCCCGCCGGCTCCCAGGTCGTGTTCCGTGCCTCGGCCGTCGCGCACGACGCGGTGGCCAGCACCATCACCATGGGCCGCTACAGCGTTGAGGTCGACGAACCGCCGGCGCTCGGCGGTGAGAACACCGCCCCCAACCCGGTCGAGTACTACTTGGGATCGCTGCTGTCCTGCCAGGTGGTCACCTGGCGGTACTGGGCCGAGAAGCTCGGTATCGCGGTCGACGAGATCACCGGCCGCGCCGAGGGAGACCTCGACGTACGCGGGTTCTTCGGCCTCGACGACTCGGTGCGCCCCGGCTTCAAAGAGGTGCGGGTGGTCGTCACCGTGACCGGCCCGGAAACCGAAGAGCGGTACCGGGAACTGCACGAGGTGGTCGAAAAGCACTGCCCGGTATTGGATTTGACCACTAACGTCACTCCGGTGCGCAGCACGCTGGAAATCGGGTAGCGGCGATGATCTTCATCGTCGTCAAGTTCGCGGTCAAGCCGGAGTGGGCCGAGCGCTGGCCGCAGCTGGTGGCCGACTTCACCGCGGCTACCCGCGCCGAGCCGGGCAACCTGTGGTTCGACTGGTCGCGCAGCCTGGAGGACCCGAACGAGTATGTGCTCGTCGAGGCTTTCCGCGACGGCGAGGCCGGCGGCGCGCACGTCAACAGCGACCACTTCAAGCAGGCCATGGCCGACATGCCGCAGGCGCTGGTGTCGACGCCGAAGATCATCAGCCAGCAGATCGACGCGACGGACTGGTCGGTGATGGGTGAGCTGACCGTCTAGCGATTTGGGCGCGATAACTCCCGCTGAGCGGGCGAAACCGCGCCGAAATCGCAGTTAGCGCACCACGACGATCTCCCGGCCCAGCTGATAACCGGGGGTCAACGGCAGGATGTCGCCGCTCCAGAACGACCCGGGGTCGAACCAGTTCGAATTCTTGTCGGTCGACAGCAGCCCCATCTCCTCGTAGGTGATGGCCACCGTCTCGGCGCAATAGGCGGTCTGCAATGCGACTTTGCTGTTGCGGGCCTTGCGTCGCTGGCTGATCTCATGGACTTTGCGGTCCAGAAAAGGGATGCCGCGGGTCCAGTCGCTGGCCGTGGGCAGCCGGCCCCGCAGCCACCGGCCCGTCAGCCGCGCGGTGGTGGGAAACGCGGTTCCGTCCATCCGCGCGATCGCCTGCAGCAGGTGGTTCTCCTGCTTGCGGGTGATGGTCCCGCTGAGCTGGCGAAACCAGCAGCGCTGCTCGTAGCGGCCCATCCACTGTTCGACGGCGGCCCGGGCGTCGTTGAGCTGCACGCCACGGTGATTGGTGCCGGTCCAGAAGTCATGCAGCTTGTCCCCGAGCTCGGCATGCCAGATCAGCGGCGGCAGGTCATCAAGGGCCACCGTCATCCCGACGTGGTTCACCGGAGAGTTGGACAGCGTTTGGATGGCGCGGTCTGGGCCGGAACGGCCCCGGAACAGCCAGATGTCGCCGGTACGCGTTTCAGCCAGCGCCCGCTCCAAGGTCACGGTGTGTTCGTCCACGCTCAGCACCATAAAGTGTGAGCGTGCGCAGCATCTGGAAATGGATCGGCCTGGCGGGCGTGGTCGGGGTTGCCGCCGGGGGAGTGCTGGTGGTGCGAGACCAGCGGCGGCGACGGGCCTACACACCCGAGGAGATCCGCGCGCGGCTGCACGAGCGGCTGGCCGAGGCCGGCGGCGAGGAGTAGCGCCCGTCAGTCCGTGGTGACGTCGACGGCATAGAGGCGGTGCGTGCCGGCGAAGCCCTTCAACTCGGCGTCGCGGCCGGCGCCGACGGCGATGTCGTCGCATTCCTTGACGGCGTCCCGTACCGGTCCGCTGATCAGGATCTGGCCGCCCTCGGCGGCCGCGGCCACCCGAGCGGCCATCGCCACGTTCCGTCCGAACAGGTCGTCACCGCGGCGCACCGAGCGGCCCATGTGCACCCCGATTCGGACCCGGATCGGGTGCTGCGGTTTGCGCCCGCGTCGCGAAGCCAGCGCGTGCTGGATGGCGATGGCGCAGCGCACCGCTTGATCAGGTTGGGCGAAGGCGATCATGAAGCCGTCGCCTTGGCTCTTGACTACATGCCCGGAGTGCTGCGTCACCAGACGTTGCACCATCTCGTCGTGCCGGGCGATCAGCTTCACCCAGGCGCGATCGCCGATCCTCTCGTTGAGCGCGGTGGACCCCTCGATGTCGGTGAACAGCACCACCACATGCCCGTTGGGGGTCAGGCGGGCCAGATCGGGCCGTTCTACCTCCGCCCAGTCCGCGAGGTCTTCGATCGAACTGCGCACGGCGGCACCAAACCCCTGCTTGCGCACCAGGTTCGCGGTCTGCCACACCGTCTTGACGGCCTCACGTCCGCCGGCCAGCAACAGGTTGCGGGTGTCGACCCGACCGCGCAGCGCCTCGATCTCGGCTTGAGTCGTCCGCAACTGTCGGGTCAACACCGCCAGGGCGACGGCCTCGGTGAGCGCCACCGCTGCCAGCACACCGGCCGCCAGCAGCGTCGGCGTCAGCCATCCGATCCCGAACATTCAGCCGGACACGAACTCGACGACGGCCGCGCTGAAGGCGTCGTTGTCGTCGCCGGCCGCGGTGTGCCCGGCGTCGGACAACTCGACCAGGCGCGCGCCGGGGACCTTGGACAGGAAGTCCGCGACACCCTCGGCGCTGACCACGTCGGACAGCTTGCCGCGGATCAGCAGGATCGGGATCTGCAGCCCCATGGCGGCGGCCTCGATCTTCTCGGTGCGCAGCGCAGGATCGTCGCCGGGTTTGGTCATCAGCGCCGGATCCCAGTGCCAGTACCAGCGGCCGTCGCGGAACCGCAGATTCTTCTTCAGCCCCTCGGGGCTGCGGGGCTTGGCCCGGTGCGGCAGGTAGGCGGCCACTGCGTCGGCGGCCTGCTCCAGCGAGTCGAAGCCGTCGATGTGGCTGAACATGAAGTCGCGGATCCGGGCGCTGCCGTCCTTCTCGTACCGCGGCACCACGTCGACCAACACCAGCTTGGTGACCCGCTGCGGCCCGGCCTCATCGGCCACGAGAATGCCGGTCAGTCCGCCCATGCTGGCCCCGATCAGGGCCACCGGCCGGCCGATCGCGTCGATCACGGCGACGGCGTCGGCGGTGAGCGTCTCGATGGCGTAGTCGGCGTGGGGTGCGCGGTCGCTGTCGCCGTGGCCGCGGGTGTCGAGGGCGACGACGTGGTAGCCGCGGTCGGCCAGGATCTGGCCGGTCTTGTGCCAGGAGTGCCGATTCTGTCCACCGCCGTGCAGCATCACGATCGTCGGATGCTCGGCGGCTTCGGTGGCGCCCCGGTTCCACTCGTCGGCGACCAGCGTTACTCCGCCGACGCCGTCGTACTGGACGGTCTGGGCTGTGCGCATCTCAAGATGGTAGATAGTTTGGACGACAGGGCGGACTAAAACGCCTGCTTGGCCCGGTCTGGGGGTATGTGATGACTGAACCGCGGTGGATCGACGTGTCTACGCCCGGGGTCGCGCTCAAGGCACTGAGTTGGGGGACACCGGGTGACCCGGTGGCGTTGTGCCTGCACGGGTTTCCCGACACCGCCTACGGATGGCGTCGGTTGGCGCCGCAGTTGGTCGCGGCCGGTTGGCATGTGGTGGCGCCGTTCATGCGGGGCTACGCGCCGTCGTCGATTCCCTCGGACGGCAGCTACCACATCGGCGCTCTGATGGACGACGCACTGCGTGTGCACGCCGCCGTCGGCGCGACCGGTCGCGACGTGGTGATCGGTCATGACTGGGGCGCGATGGCCGCCACGGGCCTGGCCGCGTTGCCCGACAGCCCGTTCACCAAGGCGGTGATCATGTCGGTGCCGCCGCCGGCGTCGCTGCGCGCGGTCCGCGGAAAAGACCGGCTCACCCTGGCCGGCTACCTGCCGGCGCAACTGCTGCGCAGCTGGTACATCAGCTACTTCCAACTGCCGTGGCTGCCCGACCGATCCGCCTCCTGGGTGCTGCCACTGTTGTGGCGGCGCTGGTCGCCCGGGTATGCCGCCGAGGAAGATCTGCGGCACGTCGACGCGGCCATCGGAACCCCGGAGGGCTGGCGTGCCGCGCTCGGTCCGTACCGGGCGCTACGCAGCCTGCGGGCCCCCGATCCCTACGCCGAGCTGCACCGGCACTGGCTGCAGCTCCCACGCCTGCAGACCCTGTACCTGCATGGGCGCACCGATGGCTGCATGTCGCCGGGGTTCACACAGTGGGTGCAGCCGGCGTTGCCTGCGGGCAGTGCGGTGGCCGTCGTCGAGAACGCCGGCCACTTCCTGCAACTCGAGCAGCCCGACGAGGTCGCCGATCGGGTGCTGCCCTTTCTGTCCCGATGAGCAGGGTTTGATGTGATGCGCGGGCGTCCGATGACGGCGATCGACGCGCAGTTCTACTGGATGTCCGCGAAGATCCCCAGCGACCAGTTTCTGCTGTACGCCTTCGCCGGGGTGCCTGCCGATCTCGACGACGCGATCGCCGAGGTGCTCGACCGAGCCCGAATGATCCCGGACCTTTCCATCCGGATCGCCGATGCCGGCGCATTGCGCTACCCGCGGTGGGTGCCGTTCACCGAGCCCCGCGAGGCGGTAGCCGCGATCCGGGCCCCCGGTGACAGTTGGGCTGGTTGCCTGGATGCGGTCGCGCGCCTGACCGACGACCAGCTCGACGTGCGGGTGGCGCCCTGGCGGTTGCACGTGTTCGCGCCGGTGCACGACATTCCCGGGCACCGCGGCGCGGGCACGGTGGTGGTGCTGCAGGTGGCGCATGCCCTCGCCGACGGCGGGCGGGCTTCCGCGCTGGCCGCCTGGCTGTTCGGCCGGGCCGCGCCGGTTCCCCGGGTGACGAAACCGGGCCGGGGCTTCCTGCCGTGGCGCGCGGTTGTCGCGGCGCGCACCCACCGCCGCCGAGTCGATGACACGGCGGCGGGACTCTTGCCGCCCCCAGTGCGCGACCGTCCGGTGTTGGCCACCAATAACCGGCCGGCCGGCGGCCGAACAGTACGCACCCTGGTGCGGCAGCGCAGGGAACTGAGCGGGCCGACCGTGACCGTGGCAGTGCTGTCGGCGGTGTCGGCGGCGCTGTCGGAGTATCTCGATGAACCCTGCGATGAACTGGGCGCCGAAGTACCGATGGCCAAAGCCGGTGAGCGCCAGGCCCACAACCACTTCGGCAATATTCCGGTCGGGCTGTACCCGCGCCTGGGCCATGATTCACGTTGCGAGCGGATCGCCGTCGACATCGCCGGGGGCAGGCTTCGCGGCCGACACCCGGCTTCGGCGGCGGCCGATCGGGCCTTCGCCGCGACGCCCGCGGCGCTGCTGCGCTGGGGCGTAGCCAATTTCGACCCCGACGTCCGGCCGGAGCGGGTTACGGGCAACACCGTGGTCTCTAGCGTGCACCGCGGCGCCGCGGATCTGCGCTTCGGTGCGGTGCCGGTACTGCTGACTGCAGGGTTCCCGGCACTGTCCCCGGCGATGGGACTGACCCACGGTGTGCACGGCATCGGAGACACCGTGGTGGTGAGCGTGCATTCCGCCGAGTCGGCGGTCGAGGATATCGAGGTATATCTGCGATTGCTGGACGCCGCGTTGTAGTTTGAGCAGATGGTCACTGCTGCTGATGTCGCATTGCTGCTCCTGCGCCTGGTTCTCGGTCTGACCATGGCGGCGCACGGGTTCAACAAGTTCTTCGGTGGAGGACGAATCCCCGGCACGGCGGGATGGTTCGAAAGCATCGGTATGAAGTACGGCAAGTTCCAGGCGGTGACGGCGGCCACCGCCGAGATCGCCGCCGGACTGGGGCTTGCGGTGGGGTTGCTGACCCCGATCGCCGCCGCCGGATTCGTGGCCCTGATGGCGGTGGCGGTGTGGACCGTGCACCGCACGAACGGCTTCTTCGTGCTGACCAACGGCTGGGAGTACAACCTGGTGCTGGCCACCGGCGCCGTCGTGGTGGCGATGCTCGGGCCCGGCTATCTCAGCGCCGACCACCAGATCTTCTGCCACTGCTGGAAGAACGGCTGGCCGGGGCTGTGGATCTCGCTTGGCCTCGGGCTGGCGGGCGCCATCGGTCAGCTGGCACTGTTCTACCGACCGGGCGGAACCAACGCGACCGGCGAGTAGGGCAGTCCGCTGCCGGCGTTCTCGTCGACGACCACCCGCCGGCCCAGATAGGGGAATGCGCGCTGCGGGCACGCCTCGCGTTCGCAGATCTTGCAACCCGCTCCGATCGGCACCACCGTGGCGGCGTCACCCAGGGCGACGCCGGTGGAGTACACCAGCTTGTCGGCATGCGCCAGGTCGCAACCCAAGCCGACGGCGAAGGTCTTGTGCTGGCCTAGATAGCCGCGCCCCTCGGGCGGCGTGGTGGTGGCGATCCAGAAGTACTTGCGGCCATCGGGCATCTGCGCCACCTGGGTGACGATTCGGCCCGGTTGACTGAACGCGTCGTGCACCACCCACAGCGGACAGCTGCCACCGACTCGGCTGAAGTGAAACGCGGTGGCGGACTGGCGCTTCGAGATGTTTCCCGCCTTGTCGGTACGCACGAAGATGAACGGCACCCCGCGACGTCCGGGCTGCTGCAGGGTCGACAGGCGATGGCACACCGTCTCGAAGCCGACCTCGAAGCGGCGTCCCAACAGATCGATGTCGTAGCGCAGATCGGTGGCGGAACGCTGAAACTGCCGATACGGCAATAGGAACGCGCCGGCGAAGTAGTTGGCCAGCCCGATCTTGGCCACCCCGCGGGACTCCGGACTCAACGACTGGTCTTGCGCCACGATCTCCGACATCAGCTCCTGCTGGGTCAGCAGTGCCAGTTGGGTGGCGATCTGGAAGGCCCGCTGGCCGGCCAGCAACCAATGCGCGATGCGCAGCACCCGCGTCGCCGGGTCGAAGACCCGTTTGGTTCCGGCGGGCAGGTCGTCGACGATCGCCACGGTGATGTCGAATCGTTCGGCCATCAGCGCCGACAGTTGAATATCCAAGCCGCCGAAGCGCATCCCGGTCTCGACGAACAGTCTCTCGGCGGCGTTGTCGAGTTCACCGATGTAGTTGTTGCGGTCGTAGAAGAAATCGCGGACCTCCTCGAACGGCATCGGCCGCGCCACAGTCTGCGCCGAGTCGCCCGAGATCTGTGACCGGTAGGACTCCAATTCCTCGGTGGCCCCGCGTAGTTGGCGGTGCATGGTCAGCAGGCTGTTGCCGATGTCGGGCATGCGCGCGACGAGTTCCTCGATCTGGCTGTCGCTGGCAGCGTGTTCGCCGGCCGTTGCGGTGAACATGTCACGCAGGTCGGCCACCATCCGGGCGTCGGCGTCCCCGGAGAAGTACTGCGCGGGCAGGCTGAACCGGTCGGTGAGCGCCAGCAGCACCGGCACGGTGATCGGCCGCTGGTCGTTCTCGAGCTGGTTGACGTAGCTGGTCGACAGGTTCAGCGCGCGTGCCAGGGCCACCTGGGTCAGGCCACGCTCCTCACGCAGGCGTCGCAGCCGGGCCCCGGCGAACGTCCGGGTGGTGGTGGGAGCCATGGGGTGAGCGTAACCCGTCGACCTATTCGCAAAGTTTGCAATAACGGCCGAACTAGGACGCATTAATACGCATTTTCCATGCATACCGGGGTTTACCTGCCGTGCGTAGGGTGTGGAATATGCAGCTACACGACGTGAAGACCCGCCGCAGTGCCGATGACTTTCCTCGCTCCGAGCACCTCGCCTGGAAGATCGCGCAAGTGGCCGCCGATCCGGTGGCGGTTCCCGACGACACCGCGGCAATGGTGATCAACCGGATCATCGACAACGCCGCCGTCAGCGCGGCCTCGGTGCTGCGCCGGCCGGTGACCGTAGCCCGTCGCCAGGCCCTGGCGCATCCTTCGAACCCGGGAGCCACGGTCTTCGGTGTCGACGGCAGCTACTCGGCCGAGTGGGCCGCCTGGGCCAACGGCACCGCGGTGCGCGAACTGGACTTCCACGACACCTTCCTGGCCGCGGAGTACTCGCACCCCGGCGACAACATCCCCCCGCTGGTAGCGGTCGCCCAGCAGCTCGGGCTCTCCGGTGCCGACCTGATCCGCGGCCTGGCCACGGCGTACGAGATCCAGGTCGACCTGGTGAAGGGCATCTGCCTGCATGAGCACAAGATCGACCACGTCGCGCACCTCGGACCGTCGGTGGCCGCGGGGATCGGCACCATGCTGCGGCTGGACCCCGAGGTGATCTACCAGGCGGTCGGCCAGGCGCTGCACCTGACCACCGCGACTCGCCAATCCCGCAAGGGCTTGATCTCCAGCTGGAAGGCCTACGCGCCGGCCTGGGCCGGCAAGGTCGGCATCGAGGCCGTGGACCGGGCGATGCGCGGCGAAGGTGCTCCGGCCCCGATCTGGGAGGGCGAAGACGGTGTCATCGCCTGGATGCTGTCGGGCAAAGACCACACCTATCAGGTGCCGCTGCCCGGCCCCGGCGAGCCCAAGCGCGCCATCTTGGACACCTACACCAAGGAGTACTCCGCGGAGTACCAGAGCCAGGCGCTGATCGACCTGGCCAAGAGGCTCCGGGAGCGCATCGGCGACCTGAGCCAGGTGGCCACCATCAAGCTGCACACCAGCCACCACACCCACTACGTGATCGGCACCGGCTCGGGCGACCCGCAGAAGTTCGACCCGGATGCCTCGCGGGAAACCCTGGACCACTCGGTGATGTACATCTTCGCCGTCGCGTTGGAAGACGGCAGCTGGCACCACGTGCGGTCGTACTCCCCGGAGCGTGCCCACCGTCCCGACACCATCGCGTTGTGGCACAAGATCTCCACCGTCGAGGACCCGGAGTGGACCCGGCGTTATCACTCGAGCGATCCGAATGAGAAGGCCTTCGGTGCCCGCGCCGAGGTGACGATGGCCAGCGGGGAAGTGATCACCGACGAGCTTGCGATCGCCGACGCACACCCGCTGGGAGCCCGGCCGTTCGAGCGTAAGCAGTACATCGGCAAGTTCACCGAACTCGCCGAGGGCATCGTGACCACCGCCGAGCAGGAGCGGTTCCTGGCTGCCGCGGAAGGCCTAGGGGGGTTGGCGGGCTCCGAACTGCGCGGGCTGAACATCGTGGTCGAGCCCGCGGTACTGGACCAGGCGCCGGCGACTCCCGACGGGATCTTCCGGTGAGTGGGCTGCTCGGGGCTGCCGCGGCCCCGTCGGACAAGCGGGCGGCGTTTCGCTCGGGCCTGAATTCCGGGCAGTTGCAACGGTTCCCGGGTGCGTTCTCGCCGCTGGTCGCCAAGCTGGTGGCCGAGATCGGATTCGAGGGCGTCTACGTTTCCGGTGCGGCGCTCTCGGCCGACCTGGGGCTGCCGGACATCGGGCTGACCACGCTGACCGAGGTGGCCGGGCGCGGCGCCCAGATCGCGGCCGCCACCAGCCTGCCGACCTTGATCGACGCCGACACCGGCTTCGGTGAGCCGATGAGTGCTGCCCGCACCATCGCGGTGCTCGAAGACGCCGGGCTGGCCGGGTGCCACCTCGAAGACCAGGTCAACCCCAAGCGGTGCGGACACCTCGACGGCAAGGCCGTGGTGCCCGCAAGCGAGATGGTCAAACGGCTGCGGGCCGCGGTCACCGCGCGCCGGGACCCGAACTTCGTCATCTGTGCCCGCACCGATGCCGCCGGCATCGAAGGGCTTCCCGCCGCGATCGATCGCGCGAAGGCCTACGCAGACGCCGGAGCCGACCTGATCTTCACCGAAGCACTACGCGGGCCGGCTGACTTCGAACATTTCCGCGCTGCAGTCGACGTGCCGCTGCTGGCCAACATGACCGAGTTCGGCAAATCGGAGCTGCTGACCGCCGCGCAACTGTCCGACCTCGGCTACAACGCAGTGATCTATCCGGTCACCACGCTGCGGCTGGCGATGTTCGCCGTCGAAGTAGGACTGCGCGAGATCGACACGGCCGGAACGCAATCCGGGCTGCTGGGCCAGATGCAGCACCGCAGTCGGCTCTACGAGCTGCTGCGCTACGCCGAGTACAACCAGTTCGACGACGACATCTTCAACTTCACCATTCAAGGAGGCAGACGGTGACCACCGCGGACATTCACAAGGGACTCGCCGGCGTCGTCGTCGACACCACCGCCATCTCCAAAGTGGTGCCGGAGACCAACTCGCTGACCTACCGCGGCTACCCGGTACAGGACCTGGCCGCCAACTGCAGCTTTGAGCAGGTCGCGTACCTGCTCTGGCACGGTGAGCTGCCGACCGACGCCGAGCTGGCGTTGTTCTGCCAGCGGGAGCGGGCCGCCCGACGGGTGGACCGGTCGCTGCTGTCGCTGGTGGAAAAGCTCCCGGAGAACTGCCATCCGATGGACGTGGTGCGCACCGCGATCAGCTACCTGGGCGCCGAGGACGCGGAAGAGGACGACCCTAGCGAGTCGGCGAACTTCGCCAAGGCGCTGCGGATGTTCGCGGTGCTGCCGACCATCGTCGCCGCCGACATGCGCCGCCGCCGGGGCCTGGCGCCGATCGCACCGCACAGCCACCTCGGCTACTCCGAGAACTTCCTGCGGATGTGCTTCGGCGAGGTGCCTGACCCGGTGATCGTGGAGGCCTTCGAGAAATCCATGACGCTCTACGCCGAGCACAGCTTCAACGCGTCCACCTTCGCCGCACGGGTGGTCACCTCCACCCAGTCCGACATCTACAGTGCTGTCACCGCGGCCATCGGCGCGCTCAAGGGCTCGCTGCACGGCGGGGCCAACGAGGCGGTCATGCACGACATGATCGAGATCGGTGAACCAGAGAAGGCCGCAGAGTGGCTGCACGGCAAGCTGTCTCGCAAGGACAAGGTGATGGGGTTCGGTCACCGGGTGTACAAGCACGGCGACTCGCGGGTGCCGACCATGAAGGCGGCACTGGAGCAAGTCGCGGCCGCGCGCGACGGCCAGCGCTGGTTGGACATCTACCGCATCCTGGAGGCCGAGATGTTCGCCGCCACCGCGATCTTGCCCAACCTGGACTTCCCGACCGGGCCGGCCTACTACCTGATGGGCTTCGACATCCCGATGTTCACCCCGCTGTTCGTGATGAGCCGAATCACCGGATGGACCGCGCACATCATCGAACAGACCGCGTCCAACGCGCTGATCCGTCCGCTGAGTGCCTATTCGGGAAGCCCGCAGCGCGTCCTCGGCGCGGTCTGAGGTTCGGCCGGCGGGCTACCATCCGGGAATGTCGCAACTGTTCCCCGATTACCGCCCGCTCTGGGAGACCGACCAGCACCGCGAACTGCGCAAGCACGCCGCGGAGTTCCTGCGCAAGGAGGCCACCCCGCACCAGGAGCGCTGGGCCGCCCAACATGGGGTGGACCGCGAATTCTGGAACAAGGCCGGTGACGCCGGGTTGCTGGGGCTGGATCTGCCCGAGGAGTTCGGCGGAGCCGGCGGCGACTACGCCATGCACGCGGTGGTCCAGGAAGAACTCGTCTACGCCCATGACCAGGGCTTCGGCTTCTCGGTGCATTCGCCGATCGTGGCGCACTACCTCTACGCCTACGGCAACGACGAGCAGCGCAAGCGCTGGCTGCCCAAGGTCATCAGCGGCGAGGCCGTGCTGGCGATCGCGATGACCGAGCCGGGCACCGGCTCGGATCTGCAGTCGGTGCGCACCACCGCGGTGCGCGACGGCGACCACTACGTCATCAACGGCTCGAAGACGTTCATCTCCAACGGGACCCACTGCGATCTGCTGGTAATCGTCGCCAAGACCGACCCGTCCCAGGGGGCGGCCGGGGTGTCGCTGATCGTCGCCGAGACCAACGGATTGGCCGGTTTCGAACGCGGCCGGGTGCTGCAGAAGATCGGCCAGCACGGCCAGGACACCCGCGAGCTGTTCTTCACCGATATGCGGGTTCCGGTCGCCAACCTGCTCGGGGAGAAGGAAGGTCTGGGCTTCTACCAGCTGATGGACCAGCTGGCCCGGGAGCGGCTGATCATCGGGACGCTGTGCGCGGCGCTGGCCGAGGCGGCCGTGCTGGAAGCCATCCGTTACTCCAAGGAACGTGAGGCGTTCGGCCGGCCCATCGGCAACTTTCAGCACACCAAATTCGTGCTGGCCGAATGCAAGACGGACACGCTCGCGATCAAGACCCTGGTCGACTATGCGATCAGCCAGTACGTCGGAGGCAAAAACGACCCGATGACCGCGTCGATGGCCAAGCTGTTCGCCGCCGAGAAATCCGATCAGATCGTCGACAAGTGCCTGCAGATCTTCGGCGGCTACGGCTACATGGCCGAATACCCGATCGCCAACATGTACACCGGTTCGCGGGTGAACCGGATCTACGGCGGCACCAGCGAGATCATGAAAGAGATCATCAGCCGGTCGCTGTGAGCTCCAGGCGCTCGAGTCGGCGCACCAGCAGGCTGGGCAGCCATCGGCCGGCCTCGGCGACGCCGAACTGCGATGTGCGTGCCAGCAGCTCGCCGATCACGATCCTGGCCTCCAGCCGTGCCAGGGCGGCGCCGACGCAGAAGTGCGCGCCTTTTCCGAAGGCCAGGTGGCTTTGCGGCGGGCGGTCTAAGCGAAATTCGTTCGGCTCGCCGTAGCGCGACGGGTCCCGGTTGGCCGCGCCCCACAGCAACAGCAGCCGGGATCCAGCCGGCACGGTCACCCCGCCGAGGCTGGTGTCGCGGCGGACGTGGCGGTAGTGGCCGCGGAACGGCGACTCGCACCGCAACACCTCTTCGAGGAAGGGGCCCAACAGCTCCGGTGACTCACGGATCCGACGCTGGATCTCCGGGCGCGTTGCCAACGTCCAAGCAGCGGACCCGATCAGCGATGCCGTCGATTCACCGCCGGCGCTGAACAGGGTGATCATCATGACCTGGGCGGTGAGGGTGTCGAGTGCGCCGGTGGCGCAGGCGGTGGCCAGATCGCCGAGCAGGTTGTCGCGGGGATCGAGCGCAGCCCGCGCGAAGTGGTCGTTGATGTAGCCCGCGAGCTCCATCACGGCGACCCCCGCGCTGGCGAGCTGGTCGGCGTCGACCAGCCCCTCCACCACTTGGGTGCCGGCGTAGCCCCATGCCGTCAGCTGATCCACGTCCTCGTCGGGCACACCGATCAGCCGTGCCACGATCATCATCGGCAGCCGGTTGGCGACGGCGCTCATCCACTCGATGTGTCCGTCGCGGACCCCGTCTTGCCATAGCTGGTCCATCGTCTCGGAGATGAAGGGCTCCAGCGCGCGAATGCGTTTGGCCGCCAGTTGCGGTACCAGCATCTTGCGGTGCGCGGCGTGCGCCGGGTCGTCGGCGGTGGCCAGCACATGGGTGGGGTCGCCGAGTCCGGGCATCGGGAACGTGGCCACCGTGCCGTCGGGTTGATAGAGCATCGTCCCGGTCAGGTTTGAGGAGAAGTCCTCCGGCCGCGCGACGGCTTCGGTGACCGCATCCCAGCCGCACACCGCATAGAACCCCGAGTCGCCGACCGGATGGACGGGCGCTTGCGCGAGCATCCGCGCATACAACGGGTACGGGTCTTGAATGCACGCGTCGTCGAACAGGCGCAGGCCGATCTGGTCTGTCTCCACTGGCATGGCTCTAGGCTGCTCAGGGCGTGCTACCTGCGTCAATGCGCTACGCAAAGTTGAAAGCCTCCGATGGACCCGAGCGCCGGGGATTGTCTCAGAGCGCGTCGCGGACCTGCAGACACGGTGAGAATTCCGCCTACTTTTGTCTCAGGCTGAGATAAAGTTTCCACGCGGAGGGAGCTTGCGATGACGGGGCATGACTGGCTGGTGGGAGAGGACCGCCGTGCCGCCGGCGCCGAACGCATCTACACCGCCGCGCTGGATCTGGTGATTCGCGACGGGATCGATGCCCTCGACATCGACGTCTTGGCCGCCCGGGTGCATTGCTCGCGCGCCACCATCTATCGGCACGCCGGCGGCAAGGCCGAGATTCGCGACGCCGTTCTGGCCCGGGCGGCCGCGCGCATTGTGGACACTGTGCGGCAGGCGGTCGCCGGGCGCAGCGGTGCCGATCGGGTGGTGGCCGCGATAGCGGCGGCACTGCAACGGATCCGCTCGGATCCGCTCGTCCAACCGATGGTCGGCTCGGTGCGCGGCGCGCAGGAGATGACCCGACTGGCCGCATCGCCCATGGTCGCCGGTTTCGCCCGCGACCTCGGTGGCCTCAGCGAAGACGATCGACAGGCCGCGCAGTGGGTCGTGCGGGTGGTGCTGTCGCTGTTGTGTTGGCCAATCGAGGACGCCGCGGCCGAGCAGCAGATTCTGGAGCGCTTCGTGGCCCCCGCCTTCATGGGGGACGGTTTCGCCGCGCAGACCTAGAACACGTTCTAGTCTGGCCGTCATGGGATTTCTCAAACCTGAACTGCCCGTTGTCGACTTCGCCGAATGGAGCAAGGGCACGCGCAGCGAGAAGATCCGGCCGATGGCCCGGCACTGGGCCGAGGTGGGTTTCGGCACGCCGGTGGTGCTGCACCTGTTCTACGTGCTCAAGATCGGCCTCTACATCCTGGGCGCCTGGTTGTTTGCGCTGAGCACCGCCGGCATCGACGGCTTCGCGCAAGTGCGGCAGTGGTGGAGCGAACCGATCGTCTTCGAGAAGGTCGTGCTCTACACGATGCTGTTCGAGGTGATCGGCCTGGGCTGCGGCTTCGGCCCGCTCAACAACCGCTTCTTCCCGCCGATGGGATCGATCCTGTACTGGTTGCGGCCGGGCACCATCCGACTGCCCCCGTGGCCGCGGCGCATTCCGCTGACCAGCGGAACCGGCCGCACCCCGGTGGACGCCGCCCTGTATGCGGCGCTACTGGTGATGTTGGTGGTCGCGTTGGTCTCCGACGGCACCGGCCCCATCGCCGCGCTGCACACCGAAGTCGGGGTGCTGCCGCACTGGCAGATCCTGACGATTCTGGGAATCCTGGCCGCGATCGGGTTGCGCGACAAGGTGATCTTCCTGGCGGCCCGCGGAGAGGTCTACGCCCCGCTGGCGGCGGCGTTCCTGTTCACCGGGGTCGACATGATCATCGCGGCCAAGGCGATCTTCATGGTGATCTGGATGGGCGCGGCGACCTCAAAGCTCAACCACCATTTCCCGTTCGTCATCTCGACGATGATGAGCAACAACCCGCTCATCCGGCCGAAGGCGCTCAAACGTGCCTTCTTCAAGAACTTTCCCGAAGACCTGCGCCCCGGTGGTCCGTCCAAGGCGCTGGCGCATGTGAGCACGGCGATCGAGATGCTGGTGCCACTGCCGCTGTTCTTCTGCCACGGCGGTCTGCCTACCGCGATCGCCGCCTTCGTCATGGTCTGTTTCCACCTGGGCATCCTGGCGGCGATCCCGATGGGGGTGCCGCTGGAATGGAACGTCTTCATGATCTTCGGGGTGCTGTCGCTGTTCGTTGCACACGCCGATCTCGGGCTGTCCGACCTCAACAACCCGCTGGCGGTGGCGCTGCTGTTCGCCGTCAGCGCGGGCACGGTGGTGGTGGGCAACCTCTTCCCGCACAAGGTTTCCTTCCTGCCCGGCATGCGGTACTACGCCGGCAATTGGGACACCACGCTGTGGTGCCTGAAGCCGTCGGCCGAGGAGAAGTTCGCGCGCGGGATCGTCGCGATCGCCAGCATGCCCGCCGCCCAGCTGGAACGGTTCTACGGCAGCGCCGAGGCCGCGCAGATCCCGATCTACATGGGATATGCGTTCCGCGGCTTCAACACTCACGGGCGAGCGCTGTTCAGCCTGGCGCACCGAGCGATGGCTGATGGCGACGAGAGCGACTACTCGCTGACCGACGGCGAGCGGATCTGTTCGACGGCCATCGGCTGGAACTTCGGTGATGGCCACATGACCAATGAGCAACTGATCGAGGCGCTGCAACAGCGCTGCGGATTCGAGCCGGGGGAGGTGCGGGTGGTGATTCTCGATGCGCAGCCGATCCATCGGCAGACCCAGGCCTACCGGCTGGTGGACGCCGCCACCGGTGAGTTTGAGCGCGGCCACGTCAAGGTGGCCGACATGCTGGAGCGCCAGCCCTGGCAGGACGACCTGCCGGTGTACGTCGATGGCGCCGCCACGGTGTGATCCAGATAACTGGTACAACCAGTTGACCAGTGAGGTTGGGTGCCTGACCATGTAGACCATGGATCTGGCGCCCATCTCCCGCACCGCACTCTCCGACACGATCTTCGTGCGGCTTGTCGAAGAGATCCTGACCGGACGCCTGCCTGCCGGTGAGCCGCTTCCCTCGGAACGCGAACTGGCGCTGACCCTGCAGGTCAACCGGCACGCCGTCCGTGAAGCGCTCAAGCGGCTGCAGCAGGCGGGACTGGTCCGGATCAGCCACGGCGGGAAGACGCGGGTGCTGGACTGGCGGGAAAGTGCCGGCCTGGACGCGTTGACCGGATTGGCTGTCGCCGGGGCGATTCCGGCACGCCAGATCATCGGCGACGTGGCGGTGATGCGCCGCTCGATCGCCGCGGACGCCGCACGACTCTGCGCCCGGAACGCCTCGGAGGACCAGCGCGCCGCGATCACCGCGGCCGCCGCGGACTACCCGATCTCCGGGGACCTCGCGGCGGTCAGCGACGCCGACCTGGTGTTCTGGATTGCCATAATTGACGCCTCCGGCAATATTGCTTATCGGCTGGCGCTCAACACCTTGGTCGCCGCCTACGACGAGATCGGCCGCGACGCCATCTACGCGCTGGGCGCCGCCGAGTTCGCCGATCGCCGCTCCCACATCGACCTTGCCGCCGCGATCGCCGCCGCCGACGAGGGCGCGGCGTACCGCCTCGCCGACGAATTGCTGACCCGGTTCGTCACGGCCTGCCAGGCCGGCGGCGAGGGAGAGGAGTAGCCGCATGTTCGACCTCATCGCGCACGCCATCCCGGTCTTCGTGCTCTGCCTGCTGTTGGAAGCCGTGTCGTTCGCGGTGCGGCCCGACGACGATGAACGCGGCTACGAATTGCGCGACACCGGCACCAGCCTCACCATGGGCATCGGCAACGTGATCATCAACATCGGCTGGAAGCTCGTGGTACTGGCGGTCTTCAGCGGGGTCTACCTGTTGGCGCCGGTGCACCTGCCAGCGGCCAACCCGCTGACCTGGATCGCGTTGTTCGTCGCCGACGACATCGCCTACTACTGGTATCACCGCACGCACCACACCATCCGGGTGTTCTGGGCCAGCCACGTGGTGCACCACTCCAGCCAGCACTACAACCTGTCGACGGCGCTACGCCAGACCTGGACGCCGTTCACCTCGGTGCCGTTCTGGATCCTGTTGGCGTTCGCCGGATTTGCCCCGTGGATGATCCTGCTGCAGCAATCGGTCAGCCTGCTCTACCAGTTCTTCATTCATACCGAGCGGGTCGGCAAGCTATGGCGGCCAATCGAATTCATCTTCAACACCCCGTCACACCACCGCGTGCACCACGGGGCGAACGCCCGATACCTCGACAAGAACTACGGGGGAATCCTCATCGTCTGGGACCGGCTGTTCGGCACCTTCCAACCCGAGGACGAGCGCGTCGTCTACGGCTTGACCAAGAACATCGACACGTTCAATCCGGTGCGAGTGGCCACCCACGAGTACGTCGCGATCTGGCGCGACATCCGCGCGGCCCGCAGTTGGCGTGCGGTGTGGGGCCACCTCTTTCGCGGCCCGGGGTGGCAGCCCGCCGGTTAAGAGCCGGGCTTGACCCACTCGTCGTAGAACGGCGGCATCGCCGAGGCCCGGGAGCTGAACTGCGCGTCGCGCTTCTCCAGGAACGCACGCACCCCGTCGGCGCCGTCGCCGATGCTGGTGTAGAACATCGCCAGCGAGTCCACCCGGTGCGCCTCGACCGGGTCGGGCTGCGCGGAATTGCGGTAGAGCATCTGCCGGATCAACGCGAACGAGACCGGCGAACGGCCCTTGGTCCAGGCGTCGGCGACGGCCCGCGCCTCGGCCAGCAGAGTCTCGGGTTCGTGGATGGACTGGGCGATCCCGCAGTCGCGCGCGGCGTCGGCGCCGAGGATGTCGGCACGGTAGAGCAGATCCAACGCCGTCGGTACGCCCACGATCCGGGGCAGGAACCACGTCGAACACGCCTCCGGGGTGATACCCAACTTCCCGAACACCAGACCGAACCGCGCCTTGGTCGAAAACAGCCGGGCGTCCATCGCCAGCATCATGGTGGCGCCGATCCCCACCGCGGCGCCGTTGACCGCCGCGATCACCGGCTTGCGACAGCCATAGATCGCCAGCGTCACCCGCCCGCCGGTGTCGCGCACCCGGGCCAGCTCCGGATCGTCGAGGTCGGCCATGTCGGCCAGCGACGGTGACTTGGTCTCGTCGAGTCCGAACACGTTGCCCGAGCTGGACAGGTCCATGCCCGCACAGAACGCACGCCCGGAGCCGGTGACGATCACCGCACGCACGGTGTCGTCGTCGTTGACGTCGACGAACGTGCGCTCCAGTTCCTCGGCCATTTCGACGGTGAACGCGTTGAGATTGTCCGGTCGGTCCAGGTACACGGTGAGAATGCCGTCTTCGACCTCGTGGCGCAGCGTGTTGAACTCCATGTGTTCCCCTTCCGCATGCACGGAACGTGCATTGACTGCCAGATTTCGACGATTCTTTCGCAGCTGGCGCAGGCTCGGCACGCTGGCCCGGTGTAGCTGCTCATTCGCCGCGGCGGCGCACCTTGGCCAGGCCGTCGAGTATCAACTCGAGCCCGAGCATGAATTCCTGCTCCAGCGGCACCGGCAAGTGGTCCGCGACGGTGCGGGTAGCGGGGAAGGACTCGGGGTCCAGCGCGTGAAAGTGCTTGGCCAGCTGCGCATCGTCGGATTCACTGCTGGTGAGCTGGATGGCGAAGCCCAGGATGTAGCGGGCCAGAGTTGCGTAGGTTTGTGCCGCCAGCTTCGGGCTGAACCCGTTGTCGAGCAGGGTGGCCAAGACTCGTTCCCGGTGTGCCATCGCCTGCGGGCCGATCGGCGCCTGTTCGGCCAGTAGACATGCCACATTGCGGTGGCGCCGCAGTACCTCGAACGTGGCTAGGGCGAAGGACTGGCATGCCCGCTGCCATCCCATACCGGCGAGATCTTCCGCATTGATTTCGACCTTGGCGAACATCCGGTCCACGACGTGCGCGATCACCTCGCCACGGTTGGCGAAGTGGCGGTACAGCGTGGCGGTGCCGGACTCCAGTCGCTGGGCGAGGGACCTCATCGACAACGCGTCCACGCCGTCTTCATCCACGATCTGCAGTGCCGTGTCGATGATTCGGTCCCGCGGGACCGGTGGGCGCCCCCGGGGGCGTGCAGTGCTCACCGCCACAGTATTGCGGCCCTTGACAGCCGCACGCAATAACGGCAACGATGTATCCGATAATTGCTACTGCTGGAAAGAAGGTTGCTCATGCATCTCCCACTTGCTGCGGAGCCCTTCACGGCTCCCACCGACCGCGACATGCTTCCCTCGGAGCGACGAGAGTTTGTCCGCACCCACCGCACCTGCGTATTCGGATACCGCCGGAAGAGCGACGGTCCGGCCATGTCGGTTGTGTACTACATCCCTACCGATGACGACGAGCTGCTGGTGTCGACGATGTCAGGACGAGGTAAGGCCCGAGCCGTCGCACGTGATGGCAAGGTGAGCCTCTGCGTGCTCGATGAGCGCTGGCCCTTCGCCTATCTGCAGGTGTATGCCGACGCGGTGATCGAGGACGACCCGGGTCTGGTCTGCGACGTGATGATGGCGGTCGGTGGCCGGATGTCGGGCGAGGCTCTCCCCGATGAAGCTCGCCCGTACATCGATAACATGCGCCTTGAAGAGGACCGCGTGGTCGTTCGCTGCCGCCCCTACGCGACATTCGCTCAGCCGCCGCGACACCTGCATCGCAACGATCAGGAAGAGCAGATCACCCACTGGGTCTCGGCGACCGTCGCATGGGATGCACCGGACCCGGCCTGCGCCTGAGACGCACTGGGCGGATTGCCCCGACCTGTTGACTCTGCCCCCGGGGGAGATTCAACACTGGAACGCATGCCGACACTGTTGCCCATCGGGGACTTCTCCCGGATGACCTATCTGACCGTCAAGGCGTTGCGGCTCTACCACGAGCGCGGCCTGCTGGCGCCCGTGCAGGTCGACCCGTCATCGGGCTACCGCTACTACAGCCCGGACCAGGTGCCGATCGCCCAAGTCATCCGCCGGCTGCGCGATCTGGGCATGCCGCTCGACGAGCTGACCGCGGTGGTCCGCGCCGAGCAGGTCCCCGACCGCAACCGGGCCATCGTGGCGCATCTGCAACGACTTCAAGACCGGCTGGCGCAGACGCAGGCCAGCGTGGAGTCGCTGCGGGCGCTGCTCGAAGACCCCGGCGACGCCTGTGACGTCGCCTACCGGTCGGTGCCGGCGATGCTGGCGGCCGCAGTCGTCGATCAGGTCGCGATGGCAGACATCGATGACTGGTGGACGCAAGCCTTCATCGAGCTCGATGCCGCGGTCGCCGACGACGCTCCCGGGATTCGCGCTGCCCTGTACTCGGCGGAGTTCTTCGAAGCCGGTGGGGGAGAGGTGATCGCGTTTCGGCCGGTGAGCGCCGCCACGGCCCGCGGCAGGGTGCGAACGCTGGAGATCCCCGCGGCGGAACTGGCGGTGGCCGTGCACCGCGGGGCGTTCGGCGAGCTGGATCGCACCTATGCCGCGCTGGGCACCCACGTGGCCGAACGCGAATTGGGTGTCGACGGACCGATTCGCGAGTACTACCTGGTTTCCGGCTATGACACCGACGACGAGGAAGCGCATCGCACCGAGGTGTGCTGGCCGATCTTTCGCACCAAATCCTGACCCACGTCAACGGACAAGGAGTTCACCCATGGAGATCACGCTGCACAACGTCACCTTCGACTGCGCCGACGCCGACAAGCTGGCGCGCTTCTGGTCGCAGCTGCTGGGCCGAACGCTCGACGCCGGCGCCAGCACCGAAATCGCCTCAATCGGCATTTCAGCGCCGACGCCCCCACGCCTGGTGTTCGTGCAGGTGCCGGAGGCCAAGCAGGTCAAGAACCGGGTGCACGTCGACCTCGTCGCGACGGACCTGGCCGCGGCGGTCGAGCGGGCCCTGGACCTGGGCGCCGCCCGATTGGGCGATCACGCCGACGGCGGCTACCGATGGACCACCTTGACCGACCCCGAGGGCAACGAGTTCGACATCGTGGCGGCCTGAGATGTCATTGCTGACAGACGCGTTGGTCGCCGCCGGGCCCGTCGCCGAACATCGCGAGGCGATGGCCCGCTACGGATGGTTGGTGGGTGGCCAGTGGGATCTGGACATCACCTGGTTCGGCGACGACGGCACCCGCCAGCTTTCCGGGTGGATGGTCGCGGACTGGGTGCTCGACGGTCGGGCCGTCCAGGACGTCTGGCACGCCGAAGGCCTCTTTCACGGGTCGACGCTGCGCGTCTACGACCCGGCTATCGATGCCTGGCACATCCAGTGGACGGAACCGCAACTGGGACTTCGTCTGCACCAACTGGGCAGGGCCGACGCGGACGGGATCGTGCAGGACGGCACGCTGCCGGACGGTTCCGCCATCAGATGGAGCTTCCGCGACATCGGGCCGGACTCGTTTCGCTGGCGCGACGAACGCAGCGACGACGGGCGCACCTGGGAGCTGAAACAGGAGTATCGCGCCCGCCGCCGGTGAATCCCGCCGTCACGCGACAGCGGCACCCTCTGCATCGGCACGCGAGAAGAAGCGAGGCGCGATGCCCGCCGCGGTGGTCGCGATCGCCGCCGATCCCAGTGCCTGAGCCCAGCCGATCGGACCCAGCGGGGTGCAGCCCATGAACTGGCTGATCCCCGGGATGCTGATCAACAGTGCCATCGCCGCGAACGAGCCGGCCGCGGTAGCCACCAGCACCGGCGAGCGCGACTCCAGCAGGGTCTGGCCCAGCTGGGTTGTCACCAGCGCGACCAGCGCCACCGTGGAGGCGCGTCGGGGAAAGCCGGTAGCGCGCGCCATGAACCAGGCCGCCAGAGTGGCGCTGGCTGTGGTCGTGCCACGCAGCGCCACCGCCCGCAACAACGCCTTCTCGTCGGGCCCGCGCCCCCCGAAGGGCATGGGGCGCCGGGGTTGGCTGATCGCCAGCGCGGTGGCCGGGAACGCGTCGGTCACGATGTTGACCAGCAGCAGTTGCCGGGTGTTCAGCGGTGCCTGACCGGTCAGCGCGCTGCCGATGATCGCGAATACCGCGCCGCTGGCGTTGCCGCCCAGCAGCACCGCCACCGCAGCCTGCACCCGCTGCCACAGTTGGCTGCCCTCGTTGAGGGCGTCCAGCAGGGTCTCGATGCGGCCATCGAGCAGCACCACGTCGGCCGCGGTGTGGGCGGCGTCGCTGCCCTGGGCGACGATGCCGATCCCGACGGTGGCGGCCCGGATGGCGGCGGCGTCGTTGGCGCCGTCGCCGACCATCGCCGACACCTTGCCGCTGCGTTCCAGCGCCTGCACCACCTGCACCTTGTTCGCCGGTGACATCCGGGCGAACACCACCCGCTCGGCCACCGCGCGCTCCTGCTCCTTGCCTGAAAGCGTCTCCCATTCCGAGCCGGTGATGACCTGCTCGGCGGTGAGCTGCAAGCCCATCTTGCGGGCGATCGCGCGACCGGTGGTCGGGTGATCACCGGTGATCATCCGAATGGGCACCTGCCGGCGGTGCAGCTCGGCCAGCAGGCCGGCCGACCCGGCGCGCGGGGTGTCGGAGATACCGACGAATCCGACCAGGGTCAAACCGTCGGCGCACTGCTGGGCCATTGCCGCCAGCTGGGCTTCGGGATCGTCGGGATCAGCCGAAAGCGTTTGCAGTTCAGCGGGACTGAGCTCACGCCGTGCCACCGCAAGCACCCGCAGGCCTTCGTCGGCCAGCTGCTCCACCACGTCGTCGATGTCGGCCGCGACGTTCTCGCAGGCCGCGAGCACCACCTCGGGTGCACCCTTGATCGTCAGTTCGGTCCCGAACACCGATGCCGCGAACGGCCGCCCGGAGCGGAACGGCAGATGGGCGTCTGCTGCCCCCGATGCGATGGCGCCGGGCACCGACGCAGCCGCCGCCACGATCGCGGCGTCGGTGGCATCGACATGGCTTTGCCCCTTCGCCGACGGCGTCGCACGTACCGCGCACCGCAGCACCTCGTCACGGGAGTGATCGGCTGCCGTCCGCACCTCGGTGACCCGCAACCGGTTCTCGCTCAGCGTGCCGGTCTTGTCGAAGCACACCACGTCGACGCGGCCCAGCGCCTCCACGGAGCGTGGCACCCGCACCAGCACACCGGATTTGGTGAGACGCTGCGCCGAGGCGTGCTGAGCCAGCGTCGCCACCACCGGCATGCCCTCGGGGACGGCGGCGACGGCCACCGAAACACCTTGGGCCACCGCCTGTTGCAGCCGGGTGCCGCGCAGCACCCCCAGCGCGCTGACCAATCCGCCGGTGATCAGGCTCAGCGGCCATGTCCGGTTGGTGATCTGGCCGAGCTGATGGCCCAGCCCGATGTCGCCGTGCCGACTGGTGACGAGGTCGGCGGCGCGCCGCACCTCGGTGTCGGGTCCCACCGCGGTCACCAACGCCAGGCCCGTCCCGGCGGCCACGGTGGTTCCGGCGAAGAGCATGCAGCGACGTTCGGCTAGTTCTGCACCCGGGGTGGCGTCGAGCTGCTTGGTCACCGGCAGCGACTCACCGGTCAGCGACGCCTCGTCGACCTCCAGCTTCTCCAGCTCGATCACGCGGGCGTCGGCCGGCACCACGTCGTCGGGGCCCACCTCGATCAGATCACCACGCTGCAACTGCTCGGGGAGCACCTGCACCCGTTCCCGTGTGCCGTCGGGCCGGATCGTCACCTTCCAGGCGGGCGGGATCTGGTCGGCGAGCAGCCGATTCAGCCGCAGCTCGGCGCTCAGGCGTTGGCCGGCGGCCAGCACGGCGTTACTGGCCAGCACCGTGCCGACCAGCAAGGCGTCGATGGGGGAGCCCAGTATCGCGGTGGCCGTGGCGCCCAGACCCAGCACCGGGGTCAGCGGGTCGGACAGTTCGTCGCGCACCGCGTCGAGGAACTGCCAGATCACCGGTCGTTCGGCGCTGTCGGCAGTGCGCGGCGTGGAGAGGGGCTCCGCCGATTCGGCCAACGCGGCACGCACTTGCTCCACCGACATGGCATGCCACTCGTCGACCGGAACCGGCCGGGGCAGCGGTGCGTTGACCACCTTGCGCGCCGACCAGTAGCCGGACGCCACACCCGCCGCCGCTCCCAACACCACCGCTTCGGGCCCGCGGCCCCGGACGGTGGGAATCAGCAGCAGCGAACCCATCGCCGAAGCGCCGACAGACAATTCGACACCGCGACGACTGGCCGCCTTCGCCGCGGGCAGGGCATGCAGAATCCGCCACACCCCGGCCAGGTCATCGACGATCAGGTCCGCCTCCAGCGGTTGCGAGTGGCTGTGGTCGGGCCGGATGCCCACCCCGAGATCGGCCGCCGACAGTGCCCGGGCAGCCGCCGAGGAGATCACCGCGACGGTGTGGCCTTCCTGTTGGTAGTCGTGCACCGCATCGAAGAGTGCGTCGTCGACCGAATCGCCTGTCATCGAGGCGAATTCGTCGAACGCGGGCCGCAGCTCAGCGAGACCGACGGAGTCATCGACGGTGATGGTCTGTACATCGGCTCGCTGTGTCTCGGCGAGCGTCGCGGCCGCCAGCGGATGCGGCGCCGGCGCGAAGAGCGCCTCGGTGACCGGGCGCCCCTTGCTGCGGCGCGTGCCGGGCACCGGATGCCAGCCGGGCTGCAGGTCGCCGGCTGCCAGCATCGCCTGGGCGCGCTCCCAGGTGGTCAGATCCTTCTCGTCGCCACCGCGTAGCCGCACCAAGCGCAACGATTCGCTGCGCAGCACCCGCGGATCGAGAATCACCACATCGATCCGATCCAAGCGGCGCAGGCTGTCCGGGTCGATCTGCAGCGCCTCATCGTTGTTGGCCAGTCCGCGACCCAGTGTCGCCGCGAATGATTCCTGGGTGGAGCGGGCGGCTTTCGGCACGGCGACCAACGCGGCGTTGCCGGCCAGGTTCGGGTCGCGGCTGGCGGCACCGACCGCCGCCGCGCCGATCGCCTGAACCCAGGTGCCGCGCTGCAGGTGTTGTTCGACTCCGCCGACGGGCGGTGGCACCGGGCGTGAGTCCGGCTGCGTCTCCGATCCCGCGGTGGGGCGGGTCAATTCCGGTTCGCGCCGCGACCATGCCCGGGCATCGGCGCGCGCCTCGGCAGCCTTTAAGGTGTTGATCGCCAGGTCGACCGCCAGAATCGACGGTGCCACGGCGAGCGCGTTGGCGGCGGTGGAGGCCAACCCCATCGCGGTGTCGGTCGCGCGCTTACCGATTCGTTCCTCGAGGAGACGGCGTAGCCGCGGCTGGTGGTCTAGGGCGACCACGGCGCCTTGGACACTGGCCGGCAGGCGCGGAAATCGCAGGACACGTCCGGCCAGTGCGATGCCCAAGCCGACGGCGCTGATACCTGCCATCGCCGCGGTGGAGACCGCCAACAACCCGTCGCCTGGCGCGGGGGTGCCGCGAGGCGCGCGACCGTCGGCGACATCATCGAGTTCGTCGTCGATCAGCGGGACGGCGGTGATGGTATCGAGAGGCTCATCCAGTGCCGGTTCGGCATCGTCGATTAGGGCAGGTATCGAGGGGGGCATCGGTCTCCTTCGCTCGGCGACCGAATCTGCAAAGAAAGCCTCTGGAGCCTTCGGTCGACATGGTCAATCGTCCGAAGGTCTCGCTCGCGAAAGTCCTGGGTCCGCTGAATGACCGGGCGGGTTGAACCGCCGTATTGACGACCATTCACATCCACCACCGGTGTGGTGGGTAGGAACTACTCCCCTTCGCGATCGAAGGTAGGGCAGGTAGGCGGCGTCCAGCTGAACGCCGGCGAGACCCTACTTGAAATGCCGGTGAATGCTCTGCGTTGCAGACGGTTTCGTTCAAGCGCGCGGCGCCCAGTAGGCCAGCATCTCGGCGAACGTCTCGAAAGCCGGTTTCGAAATGCCGTAGGGAGCCTCGAAGTGCAGGCTCAACGGATAGCCCAACTCGGCCACGCCGTCGATGACCCGCTTATACAGATCGAGCATCTGCCGGCGCTTGGCGTCGGGTTCGCTTACGGCCAGAGTCCGGACGAAGGCCTGCTCGGCGGCGACGGTCTCGTTGCCAGGGTCCTGAATCAGCCAATCGACCAGTCCGACCTTGCTCTCCATCCTGGGCACGAAGCCGAACGACAACAGGACCTCGGGCCGGTGATCGCTGACGTTCTTGAAGTCGCGAAGGAATCCGACTATCGCGTCGGAGTAGAGCAGCTGCGTCATCCCGAAGGTGGCGCCGCGGTCACATTTGAAGTCGAAGCGTTCCCGCTCGCCGTCCCGTGTCGGGATGAGGATGACACCCCGGTTGTCGACGAGATCGTCGAATTTCGAGAGCGCGTCGGTGGGTGCGACGCCGCCGCCCTCGCCGTCGTTCAGCGTGCGGGGGACACCGACGAAGATGATTCCGTCGAACCCGACCTGGCGCAGGCCCGCAAGTCGCGTCCGCAGCGCCGACTCGTCGAGGAATGCGGTTACCTGCGTACATAATCCGTGTACGCCGGGCAGTTCGGGGCGGATTATCGACCAGAAGTCGGGGACGTCGAGTTTGGGTTTCATCTCGATCGGCCGATCGTCATCCTCGGGGATCAATCCGGGGATCATGACGTGACCGATCCGGCCCGCGATACCCGCTTGAGCGGATAGCTGCAGGACCTTGTATGCCTCTTCGCGGGCGTGCTCGACCCCGCGATCGGTGTTGGGCGGCACTAGTTCCAGGGCAATGGTGTTCAGCGGCACCAGGGGACTCCGATCAAATTTGAACGGACATGTTGCGCCCCAGAGACGTCTCTGGGGCGCAACATGTCAGGCGGTCACAGGCCGGTGCGGGCTTCCTTAGCCGCGGCAACCATATGGGCCAGCGATGCCGTCACCTCGTCGGGCTTGCGGGTCTTTAGGCCGCAGTCCGGGTTCACCCAGAGGCGTTGGGCCGGAACGGCATCCAGCGCCTCGCGTAGCGACGCGGCCATCTCGTCGGCGCTCGGCACGCGCGGCGAGTGGATGTCGTAGACACCCGGGCCCACCCCGTTGGAGAAGCCGATCGCATTGAGGTCATCGAGCACTTCCATGTGCGAGCGCGCCGCCTCGATCGAGGTGACGTCGGCGTCCAGGTCGGCGATCGCACCGATCACCTCGCCGAACTCCGAATAGCACAGGTGGGTGTGGATCTGCGTCGCGTCGGAGACGCCCGAGGTGGCCATCCGGAACGAACCCACCGCCCAGTCCAGGTAGGCCGCCTTGTCGGCGTCGCGCACCGGCAACAGCTCGCGCAGGGCGGGTTCGTCGACCTGGATCACCGCGATGCCGGCGGCCTCCAGATCCACCGTCTCCTCGCGGATCGCCAGCGCCACTTGGTAGGCGGTGTCGGCCAGCGGTTGGTCGTCGCGGACGAACGACCAGGCCAGGATGGTCACCGGACCGGTGAGCATGCCCTTGACCGGCTTGTCGGTCAGCGACTGGGCGTAGGTGGCCCAGTCGACCGTCATCGGCTTGGGGCGCGTCACGTCGCCGAACAGCACCGGCGGGCGCACGCAGCGACTGCCGTAGGACTGCACCCAGCCGTTGCTGGTGGCGAAGAAGCCCTCCAGCTGCTCGGCGAAGTACTGCACCATGTCGTTGCGTTCCGGCTCGCCGTGCACCAGCACGTCGAGCCCGAGGTTCTCCTGCAACTTGATGACGGCAGCGACCTCCGCCTTCATCCGGTCGGTGTACTGCGCCTCGTCGATCTCCCCGGCCGCCAGCGCGGCGCGGGCCTTGCGGATCTCCACGGTCTGCGGGAACGACCCGATGGTGGTGGTCGGCAGCGGCGGCAGGTGCAGCCGCTCGTCCTGGGCGCTGCGGCGTGCCTCGGCCGAACCGCGCTGGCTGCCGGCCGCCCGGATCTCGGCGATCTGCGCGCGCAACGCCGCATTGTTCAGGCGGGGGTCGGAGGTGCGGGACGCGGCTGCGGCGTTGGACGCCTCGATCTCCGCAGCCACGGCTTCGCGTCCCTCGCGCAGCGCGCGGGCCAAGGTGGCCACCTCGGCCACCTTTTCGGCGCCGAACGCCAGCCAGCTGCGCAGCGCGTCGTCCAGACCCGTCTCGGGCTCCAGCGAGTAGGGCACGTGCAGCGTCGAGCACGACGTCGATACGGCAACGGCCTCCGCTGAACCCAACAGCGACGCCAGCTTGGCCAGGGCGGCCTGCAGGTCGGTGCGCCAGATGTTGCGGCCGTCGACCACGCCGGCGACCAGAACCTTGGAAGCCAGCTCCGGCACGGACGCGATTGCGGTGTTGGGTCCGTAAACCAGGTCGACGCCGATCGCCTCGACCGGGGTGCGGGCCAGCGCCGCCAGCCCGGCCCCGGGGTCACCGAAGTAGGTGGCCACGAAGATCGCCGGCCGCTTGCTCAGCCCGCCGAGGCGCTTGTACACCTGCTCGGCCAGGGCGGGGGCGTCCGCGGAGATGTCGGTCACCAGCACCGGCTCATCGATCTGCACCCATTCGGCGCCGGCGTCGGCCAGCTTGCCCAGCAGCTCGGCGTAGACGTCGGTCAGCTCGTCGAGGCGCGAGATCGGCGCCGGCGCACCGTCGACGGCCTTGCTGAGCAACAGGAACGTGACCGGACCGATGATCACCGGCCGGGCTGCGTTTCCGCCGAAGCCCTGCTCCTTGGCCTCGGCGAGCTCGGAGAGCACCTTGGCGGGGTTGAGCGAGAACGTCGTGTCCGCCCCGATCTCGGGAACGATGTAGTGGTAGTTGGTGTCGAACCACTTCGTCATCTCCAGCGGAGCGATGTCGGCGTTGCCGCGGGCCGCGGCGAAGTAGCGGTCCAACTCGTCGGCGACGCCGGCCACCCGGGCCGGGAGTGCGCCCAGCAGCACCGCGGTGTCGAGCATCTGGTCGTAGTAGGAGAACGTGTTCACCGGTATCGAGTCGAGCCCCGCGGCGGCCAACTGTGCCCAGGTGTCACGGCGCAGGCCGGCGGCCACCTTCTTGAGCTCGTCCTGGTCGATCCGGCCGGCCCAGTAGCTTTCGGTGGCGCGCTTGAGTTCGCGGCGCGGTCCGATTCGTGGTGAGCCGAGAACGGTGGCGGTAAAGGCTTGAACGGTCACGATTTGATCCTTCAATTGACGAGGGTGGGTCAACGCCAGCAGCCGCCCAGCTGATCCGGTCCCGTGCCTATATATAAAGCACTATAACCCTCAAAACCAGACGCCCATTCCGCGAGGCGTTGATCCGCCGGGCGCGGCGCGCCCAGCACAACGGGCAGGTATTCGGACTCGCAGGCGCGCACCGAGGTGCTCCTAGTGGCCGTCGCTTCCCAGTCGGCGGGCGAACC
Source organism: Mycobacterium sp. SMC-11 (assembly GCF_046250095.1). Classification (NCBI taxonomy): domain Bacteria; kingdom Bacillati; phylum Actinomycetota; class Actinomycetes; order Mycobacteriales; family Mycobacteriaceae; genus Mycobacterium; species Mycobacterium sp. SMC-11. The sequence continues at coordinate 1,201,271 of NZ_CP176430.1, forward strand.
CATGACCAGTGCTTATGACGGCGGTCGTTCCTGCATACCGCTGCGGGACAGTCCCGGATTCTCACCGGGTTCCCTCTCGCGCTCCGCGGAAAACTACGTAAACCGCGGTGCGCTCGATGCCGAAGCCGCCTGGCGGCGACAACGGCAAACCAGTTGCGTGATCGAGGTTACTCGGCTCGACCGGCCGCGAGTGCCTCCGGGATCGGGGTCGGGCCGTCGTTGAACTCGATGGTGCGGCCGATGGTCGACTTGTCGGCCAGGGAGGCAGCGATCACCAACGCGACGTTGCCGCGGGAGACCTGCCCTTTGGCCGTGTCGGGACCGACGGCGATTTCTCCGCTGGCTGGATCCAGGGTTAGCCGGCTGGGCCCCAGCACCGTCCAGTCCAGGTCGCTGGCGCGTAGATGGGCGTCGGCGGCGGCCTTGGCCTGCGCGTACGGATAGAACGGATCGTCTTCGGGAATGCCGTGATCGGGTCCCGCGCCGAAATAGGACACCATCACGAATCGCCGCGCACCGGCTTTCGCGGCGGCGTCGATGCTGCGAATGGCGGCGTCGCGGTCGACGGCGTAGGTGCGTGCCGGGTTTCCGCCACCGGCGCCGGCGGAGAACACCACCGCGTCATGATCGGCAAAGAGCCGGGCCAGGCCGTCGGTGCCGAGCTGTTCGATATCGGCCACCACCGGGACCGCGCCGGTGACCGCGACCTCCTCGGCGTGGTCGGGGTTGCGGAACACCGAGCTGACTTGGTCGCCGCGACTAACGAGGGTGGGGGCCAGCAGCAGGGCGATCTTGCCGTGGCCGCCGACGATCACGATGCGTGCCATGGATTCGACGTTACGCGGGAGCGCGGAATGACCCCCGCTGACGCCGCCCGAGCGCGCCCGTCGACAATCGAAGTAACAAGACCCCGAACCAACTAAGGAGCACCCATGGCTGAAGCCGTCATCGTCGAAGCGGTGCGCGCGCCGATCGGCAAGCGCAACGGCGGACTGTCCGGGGTACACCCGGCCGAACTGTCCGCCCAGGTGCTCAACGGGCTGGTCAACCGGGCCGGCGTGGACCCGGCCCTGGTCGACGACGTGATCTGGGGCTGTGTCATGCAGGCCGGTGAGCAGGCCCTGGACATCGGCCGCACGGCGGTGCTGAGCGCGGGCTGGCCGGAGACGGTGCCCGCGGTGACCGTGGACCGCCAGTGTGGTTCCAGCCAGCAGTCGGTGCACTTCGCCGCCGCCGGTGTGGTCGCCGGACACTACGACGTCGTGGTCGCCGGTGGTGTCGAGTCGATGTCGCGGACCCCGATGGGTTCCTCGCTGGCCAACGGCGGCCGCCCGTACGGGGATTCCTTCAAGGCGCGCTACACCCAGACCCCCAACCAGGGCATCGGAGCGGAGATGATGGCCACCAAGTGGGGCCTGAGCCGCACCGCGCTCGACGAGTTCGCGCTGGCATCGCACGAAAAGGCCGGTGCCGCACAGGACGCCGGCGCCTTCAAGGACGAGATCGTCTCGATCACGGATCCCGAGGGCAACGTCATCAGCGAGGACGAGGGCATCCGCCGCGGTACTACCCTGGAGAAGATGGCCCAGCTCAAGCCCGCTTTCAAGGAGGACGGCGTGATCCACGCCGGTAACTCCAGCCAGATCTCCGACGGCTCGGCGGCGCTGCTGTTCATGTCGGCGGCCAAGGCACGCGAACTGGGCCTGACCCCGCTGGCCCGGGTGCACACCGCGACGCTGGCCGGCGCCGACCCGGTGATGATGCTGTCCGCGCCGATCCCGGCGACCCAGAAGGCGCTGCAGCGCTCCGGCCTGAGCATCGACGACATTGGGGTGTTCGAGGTCAACGAGGCATTCGCCCCGGTGCCGATGGCCTGGCTGGCCGAACTCGGTGCCGACCCGAAGAAGCTCAACCCCAACGGCGGGGCGATCGCGCTGGGTCACCCCCTCGGCGGCTCCGGTGCCCGGATCATGACCACCATGCTCTACCACATGCGCGCCAACGGAATTCGCTACGGTCTGCAGACCATGTGCGAAGGCGGCGGCCAGGCCAACGCCACCATCCTGGAGCTGCTGTGAGTGACGGGGCCGTTCTGGTAGAACGGCTTGGACAGCTGGGCAACGTCCTATTGATCACGATCAACCGGCCCGAAGCCCGTAACGCGATCAACGGCGCCGTCAGTGCCGGCATCGGCGACGCCTTGGCGCAGGCTCAAGACGACGACGAGGTGCGCGCGGTAGTGCTCACCGGCGCCGGCGACAAGTCGTTCAGTGCCGGGGCCGACCTCAAGGCGATCGCCAACCGGGAGAACATCTACCACCCGGAGCACCCGGAGTGGGGTTTCGCCGGCTTCGTGCAGCACTTCATCGACAAGCCCGTCATCGCGGCGGTCAACGGCACCGCGCTGGGCGGCGGCACCGAGATCGCACTGGCCAGCGACCTGGTGATCGCCGAACAGCGCGCCCAATTCGGGTTGCCCGAGGTCAAGCGCGGCCTGATCGCCGGTGCCGGCGGGGTGTTCCGCATCGTCGACCAGTTGCCCCGCAAGATCGCCCTGGAACTGCTCTACACCGGCGAGCCCATCTCGGCGGCCGACGCGGCCCGCTGGGGTCTGGTCAACCGGGTGGTCGAGGATGGCGGAGCGCTGGAGGCAGCCCTCGAGCTGGCCGAACGGATCACCGGCAACGCGCCGTTGTCGGTGCGGGCCAGCAAGCGGATCGCCTACGGCGTCGATGACGGCGCCATCCCCGGCGAAGTGGACGGTTGGGCGCGCACCGGCCGGGAATTCTCCGCTGTGCTGCGGTCCGAGGACGCCAAGGAGGGACCCCGGGCGTTCGCCGAGAAGCGCGCGCCAGTGTGGAAGGCGCGTTGAGCGGCGTGCCCGAGCCGCTTCTCATCTCCATCCGCGGGCGTGCCCCGCAGCTACACCCGGAGTCCTGGGTGGCGCCCAACGCTAGCCTGATCGGCCAGGTCAGCCTGGCCGCTCGGGCCAGCGTCTGGTACTCGGCGACACTGCGCGCCGAAGTCGAGCCGATCGAGATCGGCATCGACACCAACATCCAGGACGGCGTGACCGTCCACGTCGACAAGGAGTTTCCCTGTCGAGTGGGGGCGCACGTCAGCGTCGGGCACAACGCGGTGCTACACGGATGCACCATTGAGGACGACTGCCTGATCGGCATGGGAGCGATCGTCCTCAATGGTGCCGTCGTGGGGGAGGGCTCGCTGGTCGCGGCGGGCGCCGTCATCCCGCAGGGGATGGTGGTGCCGCCCCGGTCACTGGTGTCGGGGGTACCGGGCCGGGTGCGACGAGACCTGAGCGAGGCCGAGGTCCGCAACAATCGGTACAACGCCGCGGCGTACCGGCGACTGATCGAAGTCCATCGAGCGAACTAACGCATTTGGGCCACCGGCCGCCGTTTCGCCGCTACGTTTTAGGGACGTTGCTTAACCCGCCGCTGAGGGGACGTCCTGTATGACCCAGATCAGTCCAACCCGCCCCGGCCTGCTGCGTGAGATCACCGACATCATGACCAGGGTTGCCCTGCCCTATCACGAGCCACGGGCAGTGGTGCAGCGGCGGCGTGCCGTCGTCGGAGTGGTCGTGGTGATCGGCGCCGCGGTACTGGCCGCCATGCACAGCAAGCTTCCAGGCGATGCGGCGTTCTACTGGCTGTCGCTGGTCTTGGCTGTGGTCTGGACGGTGGGGGCGGTGGTGGCCGGACCGCTGCACCTGGGCGTGTTGCGGTTCCGCGGACGCAACGAGCGGCCGGTGTTCACCGGCACCGGCGTGGGCCTGGTGCTCGGCGGGGTGTTCCTGCTGGGCGGGCTTGCCGTGCAAGACATTCCGCCGTTGGCCGACCAGGTGGTCGCCATCTTGGCCTACACCACCGAAGTCTCCTGGCGACTGGTGGTGCTGATCGCTCTGGTCAACGCGATCGCCGAGGAGTTGTTCTTCCGCGGCGCACTGTTCAGTGCGTTCGGTCGCCGCTCCCCGCTGGTGTTTTCCACCCTGCTCTACGTCGCGGCGATGATGGCCGCGGGCAACTTCATGGTGGGTGTGGCCGCACTGGTGCTCGGTACCGTCTGCGCCCTCGAGCGGCGCGCTACCGGTGGGGTGCTGGCTCCGGTACTGACCCACCTGGTGTGGGGACTGGTGATGGTGCTGGCGCTGCCCCCGATCTTCGGGATGTAAGAGCCCCCAAACTTTGCGCGAGTGTGCGTGTTTGCGCGGCGACACGCCGCTGAGCGTGGCATTCTGCGCACGCTCGTCACCGCTTAGCGGTCGGTGAAATTGGGGGAGCGCCGCTCCTGAAATGCACGAGCGCCTTCACGGAAGTCGTGGGCGTTCAACAGGATTGACTGCCCGACGTATTCGCGGTCCAAGGTGGCATCCAGCTCGGTCAGGGTGGCGGAGTTGATGGCGTGCTTGGTCTTGGCGAACGCCGCGGCGGGCCCGGCCAGCAAGCCGGCCAGCAGCTTGTCCACCTCGGCGTCGAACTCCTCGGCCGGGTACACCGCGCTGATCAGGCCCCACTCCAGGGCGTCGGCGGCCGACAGTCGTTCGGCCAACAGCGCCAACCGCATAGCGCGGGTCCGGCCCACGGCCGCGGCGACCAACGCGGAGGCGCCACCGTCGGGCATCAGCCCAATCTTGGTGAACGCCAACAGGAAAAAGGCCTTGTCCGAGGCCACGATCAGGTCGCAGGCCAGGGCCAGCGACACGCCGATACCGGCCGCCGGCCCCTGCACGACGGCCACCACCGGCCGTGGCAACGCGACGATCGCCCGGATCGCGCGATTGGCCTCGACGATGATCTCCGTCGCCAGTTCATCGGTTGCGTCCTCGGCGCTGATCCCGGCGCCGGAGCAGAAGCCGCGCCCCGCCCCGCCGAACCGAACCGCGCGCACGCGCGGGTCGCGGCCGGCGGCTTCCATGGCGTCGGCGATACCGGCCAGCACACCGGTGGTCACCGAGTTGAGGCTGTCGGGGCGGTCGATGATCACCGAGAGCACCCCGTCGGTCAGGGTGACGGACACGCCCGCCACCGGGGCCAGGGTGTCGATGCCGGAGTCGATTGCAGTCATGGCCCTCACCCTAGGATGCACATCACACAGGCACACGACGAGGAGGCAGATATGGCGGGACCACTGGCGGGGCTGCGGGTCATCGAACTGGCCGGGATCGGACCGGGACCGCACGCAGCGATGATCCTCGGCGACCTGGGCGCTGACGTGGTTCGCGTGGAGCGGCCGCCGAAATTCGGTGGCGGGGCCAGCAAGGACACCATGCTGCGCAACCGGCGCTCGGTGACCGCCGACCTGAAGTCGCCGGAGGGCCGCGACCTGGTGCTGCAGCTGGTCGCCAAGGCCGATGTGCTGATCGAGGGTTTCCGGCCGGGCGTCACCGAGCGACTGGGCCTGGGCCCGGAGGACTGCGCCAAGGTCAACGAGCGGCTGATCTACGGCCGGATGACCGGCTGGGGGCAGACCGGCCCGCGCGCTCAGCAGGCCGGCCACGACATCAACTACATCTCGCTGAACGGCACCTTGCACTCCGTCGGTCGCAAGGGGGAGCGCCCCGTGCCGCCGCTGAACCTGACCGGTGACTTCGGCGGTGGGTCGATGTTCCTGCTGGTCGGCATCCTGTCTGCGCTGTGGGAGCTGCAGCGTTCCGGCAAGGGCCAGGTGATCGATGCAGCTATGGTCGACGGGGCCAGCGTGCTCTCGGCGATGATGTGGAGCTTCCGCTCGCAGGGGCTGTGGAGCGACGAACGTGGGGTCAACATGCTCGACACCGGCGCGCCCTACTACGACACCTACGAATGTGCCGACGGCAAGTACGTGTCGGTCGGCTCGATTGAGCCGCAGTTCTACGCCGAACTGCTGGCCAAGCTGGAGCTGGACCCCGCCGAGTTGCCGGCGCAGAACGACGTCAGCGGTTGGCCGGTGCTGCGGGAGAAGCTGACCGCGGCGTTCGCCGCCCACGACCGTGACCACTGGGCCAAGGTGTTCGCCACCTCCGATGCCTGCGTGGCGCCGGTGTTGGCGTTCAACGAGGTGCAGGCCGACTCGCACATCACCGAGCGCGACACCTTCTACGACGTCGACGGCTACTTGCAGCCGATGCCGGCGCCGCGGTTCTCCCGCAGCGTTCCCGACGTCCCGACGCCGCCTGCCGTTCTGGGAGCCGACAACGAGTCCATCCTGAGCGACTGGGTATAGTCCCGACCAACCAGACGGTTGGGATTGAGAGGGGCCAAGAGAGTGCAGATCAAGGACGCGGTAGCCGTTGTCACCGGCGGTGCCTCCGGGTTGGGATTGGCGACGGCCAAACGCCTGCTGGACGCGGGTGGCCAGGTCGTGGTGATCGACCTCAAGGGCGAGGACGTGGTCGCCGAGCTCGGTGACCGGGCGCGCTTCGTGGAGGCCAACGTGGCCGACCCCGAGGCGGTCGGCGCGGCCCTGGATGTCGCGGAATCTCTTGGCCCCGTGCGGATCAACGTCAACTGCGCCGGAATCGGCAACGCGATCAAGACCCTGAGCAAGGACGGCGCGTTTCCGCTGGATGCCTTCACCAAGATCATCCAGGTCAACCTGATCGGCACGTTCAACGTGCTGCGCCTGGCGGCCGAGCGGATCGCCAAGACCGAGCCGATCAACGGCGAGCGCGGCGTCATCATCAACACCGCCTCCGTGGCGGCGTTCGAGGGCCAGATCGGGCAGGCCGCCTACTCGGCGTCCAAGGGCGGCGTGGTCGGCATGACGCTGCCGATCGCCCGTGACCTGTCGCGTGACCTGATCCGGGTCTGCACCATCGCTCCGGGCCTGTTCAAGACGCCGCTGCTGGGCTCGCTGCCCGAGGAGGCGCAGAAGTCGCTGGGTGCGCAGGTGCCCCACCCGTCGCGGCTCGGCGACCCCGACGAGTACGGCGCCCTGGCCGAGCACATCATCAACAACCCGATGCTCAACGGCGAGGTCATCCGCCTCGACGGTGCGATCCGGATGGCCCCGCGATGAGCGCTTGCGCGAAGAGCATTGAGCACAGCTAAGGAGTCCATATGGCATTGACAACGAAGTTCACCGAGACATTCGGGGTCGAGCACCCCATCGCCCAAGGCGGTATGCAGTGGGTGGGCCGCGCGGAGTTGGTGGCGGCGGTCGCCAACGCCGGGGCGCTGGGTTTCCTCACCGCGCTCACCCAGCCGACGCCGGCCGACCTGGCCAACGAGATCGCCAAGACCCGGGATCTCACCGACAAGCCGTTCGGGGTGAACCTGACCATCCTGCCGGCGATCAACCCGCCGCCCTACGACGAGTACCGGCAGGTGATCGTCGACGCCGGCATCAAGATCGTCGAGACCGCCGGCTCCAACCCGGCGCCGCACCTGCCGATGTTTCACGACAACGGAATCAAGGTGCTGCACAAGTGCACCTCGGTGCGGCACGCCGTCAAGGCGCAGAGCCTGGGCGTGGACGGCATCAGCATCGACGGGTTCGAATGTGCGGGTCACCCGGGTGAGGACGACATCCCGGGCCTGGTGCTGATCCCGGCTGCCGCGGCGCAGATCGAGATCCCGATGATCGCCTCCGGCGGATTCGCCGACGCCCGCGGCCTGGTCGCGGCGCTGGCCCTGGGGGCCGACGGCGTCAACATGGGCTCGCGGTTCATGTGCACCGTGGAGTCCTGCATCCACCAGAACGTCAAGGAAGCCATCGTCGCCGGCGACGAGCGCGGCACCGAGCTGATCTTCCGCTCGCTGCACAACACCGCTCGGGTGGCCAGCAACGCGGTGTCGCGCGAGGTTGTGGAGATCCTCAAGAACGGCGGGCAGTTCCCCGACGTCCAAGAGCTGGTGGCCGGCGTGCGCGGCCGTCGCGTCTTCGACGAAGGCGACGTCGACGCCGGGATCTGGACGGTGGGCACCGCGATGGGGCTCATCAACGACATCCCGACCGTCGACGAGCTGGTGTCGCGGATGGTGTCCGAGGCTGAGGAGATCATCCTCGGGCGCCTGGGCAGCATGGTCGAAGACGAAGACGAGGAGAACGTCGCCTAGTCGTGTTTAGGCCGTCGGCCTGACGCTTTACCCGCGCCGAACGTGCATCTGGTGCGAAGATCCCGCAGATATTCCGCACTGGTTGCACGTTCGGCGTTGTCGTTCAACGACACTGGGAGGTCGCAGCCCTTTGCGTTATCGGCCGGCTGCCGCGGCGGCGTAGCGCACGGTATTGCGTTGGGTGCCCAAGTCGATCGCGCCGTCGTCGGTTGCCACGGCGGCTTCGACGATGTCACCGTCGTGCAGGTAGCGGGGATTGCCGGCCTGCCGTTTGAAGAAGGCCTTCCACTTCAGTGCCGGCGGCAGCAAGGAGCCCAGGATCTCGATCGGCTTGGGTGGGGCACTGAGCGCGGTGCCGACCGGAGTGCCGGTCAGGATCAGATCGCCGGGGGCGAGATGCTGAAACCGGGTCAGGCTCTGCAGGGCTTGCAGGGGCCGATACACCATGTCGCCGTCCACAGTGCTGTCCTGCCGGATCTCGCCATTGACCGCCAGGCGAAGGCGCAACTCACCGAAACGTGCCCAGTCGGCCGCGTCGAGCAGCACCAGGGCCGGCCCGACCGGGGTGAATCCGGGATAGGACTTGGCCTCGTAGAACTGGGTCTGCGGCAGTTGGACGTCGCGGGCCGACACGTCGTTGGTGACGACCAGGCCGGCGATCAGCTGCGGCAGGTCGGCCTCGGAAATCGTTGCACCGACCGGGATGTCACGGCCGACGACGAGGCCGATCTCGACTTCGTAATCGAGCAGGCGGACATGGTTGGGCTTGACCACGTCGTCGAACGGGCCGGTGATCGACGCGGAGGACTTGCGGAAGAAGGTCAGCGGCACCGACGCGGGGTTCATGCCGGCGTCTTTGATGTGCGAGACGAAGTTGGTCATCTGGGCTATCACCCGGCACGGCGCTGTCACCGGGGAGAGCAGGGCGAGGCCCGCCACGGGCTCGGTGCCGTGTGTGTTGGCAGCGTCTTCGATGGCGGCACGATCGACCAACAGCTGTCCGGTGGTTGTGGCGCGCGTATCGATCCGGGCGGCTCCGGTCGGCGTGCGCACCCACCAGCCGTCGGCGGTGCGAAGTACGGAAACGGTCATGAGGAGGCAACTTTCAGTAGGCCGGCCAGACGGCGGATGTCGAACTCGTTGTCGCTACGCAGTGCGGCCAGGATCGCGCGCGCCTCATGGGGCGCCGTCCGCACCTCGGTGCCGAGGAAGTTCTTGCTGGCCGGCGGGCCCCACTGGGCCAGCCCGGAAGCGGTGAAGGGCGCCCAGCCCGGCTCCACGGTGTTGTCGAACATGTCACCGTCGGTGAAATGTTCCACCAAAAAACCGTCGGGATCGCGCCAGTAGTCAAAGATCTGACTGCCCTGGATATGGCGGCCGACGCCCCAAGATCGCTGATATCCCAGCTCTTTGAGGTACTCGCCGCCGGCGGCAAGGGCATCGAGGTCGCAGACCTGATACGCCGAATGCATATAGCGGTCAGCTGGGCCCAGCGCGATCGCCAAGGTGTGGTGGTCGGCCGGGGTGGTGCCGCGATCACAGCGGATAAAGCTCATGGCCGGTCCGCGATCGCGCTGCCCGGGGAAGTACTGAAAGTCGCTGACGATCATCCCGAGGGTGTCCAGGTACCAGTTGAGCGTTTGAAGGTATCGGGTGCTCTGCAGCACCACATGGCCGAGGCGTTGCACGATCGCCGGTGTACGCCTGGGGCGTTGGGTGGCGTTGGACCTCAGCACCGTGTGGCCGACGTTGAAGCTCTGCGGGGTCTGCGCCGGTAGGGCGTCGAGCTTGTGGGCGGACGATACGACCCGGACCGCCATGCCGGTGGGATCGCGCAGGTCCACGCTCGCTCCGCCGAGAGATTCCGGCAGCGGGCTGATTCGGCCGTCGGTGGCGGCTGCCAGCCGAGTCAGGTCCGCCATATCCTGTGCGCGAAAAGCCATGCCGTGAAAACGGTTTCGGCTACCTCGCCGGATGATCACGCACGGCTCGGCGGCATCCGCGCCGCGCAGATGCAGTTCCTGCTCGGTCCGCATTGCGGTGGCGAACCCGAATGCGTGGGCAAACTCCTCGGCCCGCGCTAAGTCGGGCTTGTCGAATTCCAGCCAGGCTAGGTCGTCGACTTTGATGATCGGCTTGGTTGACCGGCCGAGGTGTTCACCTCGGTGTGCGCCCTGGGTGCTGTGCAGCGTCATTGTCCAGCGTTCTCGGAGAGTAGCCGCAGCGCCGTGCTGTAGAGGGCATTGGCGTGCATGTCGAACATCTCGATGAGATCGAGGGCCTGGTGGTCGACTTCGTTGGCGATGAACAGGCCGTCGGCGCCGGCGATGGCATAGGTGACCAGCTGGCGCATCTGGGTCTGGGTGAGGCCCGGGGTGAGTTCGCTCAGCGTCTGGGTCAGGGCGACGGCCGTCTGGGTGCGGGCCTGGATGAACATCGCCCGTGCCCGCGCCTCGATGGGCCGGCGTTCCAGTGCCAGCATCAGGCCGAGGCGGATGAAGTCCGGCGATTCCAGTAGGGCCTTGGCGATCTGCATCGCCAGCCCCTGAACCCGCTCGTGTGCAGTGCCTTCGTCGGGGACCCGCCAGGCGTTGAGCCAGCTGGCGAAGCTGCGTTCGATGACGGCGGCGATCAGGTCGTCCTTGTTCTTGAAGTGCCAATAGATCGAGCTGGCGGGCAGCTCGCACTTGGCGCTGACCAGGGCGATGCTGGTGCCTTCGTAGCCGCGTTCGGCGGCGATCTCGGAGGCGGCATCGAGGATGCGCTCGCGTGACAGCTCGCCGTCAACCCGCTTGCGTCGCTGCGGCTGGCTGGTTTTCGCCATCGCGCCTCTCCTCGGGTCTTGACTCTGTAGTGATCGCTACATTACCGTAGCGATCACTACAGAACAAGTTTCTCGGAGGCGAGAGCGGGCATCGTGACTACAGACACCTACGACGTGGCGGTGATCGGCTATGGGCCCACCGGGGCCACGGCCGCCAACCTCTTGGGCCGGTTCGGTCTGAAAGTGATTGTGATCGAGCGCGATCCGGACATATATGGCCGCGCCCGCGCGATCTCCACCGACGAAGAAGTGATGCGAGTGTGGCAGTCGGTCGGTCTGGCCGAGCGACTGCAGCAGGACATGCTGCCGGACCTCCCGTTGAATTTCGTTGACAGCGCCGGTGTCCCGTTCATCGATCTGAAGATCACGCCGCGTGGGTGTGGACACCCGCCACAGCAATTCCTGTACCAGCCGGCAGTCGATCGCGTCCTACGCGAGGGCGTGCAGCGCTTCGCGAATGTCGAGGTGTTGCTCGAGCACGAATGCCTGCGGCTGCTGCCTTCGGCCGACGACGTCGAACTGCTCTGTGCCGATCTCAGTCACGACGCTCTCAAGCGGGTCCGCGCCCGCTATGTGATCGCCGCCGACGGGGGAGGGTCGCCGACCAGGGGACAGCTGGGGATCGGCTATTCGGGCCGCACCTACGGTGAGCGCTGGGTGGTCATCGACACCAAAGTCCTGCAGGAATGGGAAGCCCACGACAGATTGCGATTCCACTGCAACCCCGCCCGGCCGATGGTCGACTGCCCCACCCCGCTGGGCCACCACCGCTGGGAGTTTCCCGCCCGAACCGGTGAAGACGAGCAGAAACTCCTACGCGAGGAGGAGATCTGGAAGGTCCTGGGGGTCCAGGGCATCACCCCCGAACACGTCAAGATCCTTCGCGCAGTGATCTACAGCCACCATGTCCGCGTCGCCGACCGCTGGCGGGTGGGCCGGATCTTTCTGGCCGGCGACGCCGCGCACGCCATGCCGCCGTGGATCGGGCAGGGCATGTCCGCCGGAGTGCGTGATGTGGCCAACCTGTGCTGGAAGCTTGCGGCGGTGCTCAACGGGCAGGCGCCGGAAGGGCTGCTGGACTCCTACCAAGCCGAACGCAAACCGCACGTCACCGAAACCACCCGGCGTGCCCGGATCGTCGGGCGAGTCATCACCGAACGCAACCGAGCGATTGCCGCTGTGCGCAACCGCGTGATGCGCATGCTGACCCGGGTGCCCGGTGTACGGGCCACCTCGCAACGGCTGATGTGGGTTCCCGAGGCCCGCTATGCGGAGGGCTTCTTCGCCAAGAATCGGCATCGGGCGGTCGGATGGCAGATCCCGCAGCCGTGGATCACCGGCAGCGACGGCGGCAGCGTCCGCCTCGACGAACTGCTGGGCGGCGGCTGGGCCATGCTGCACACCGGCCAGCTGCCACCGGGGGCGGACGCCTGGACGGAACTGGGTATCCCAGCCCACCGGATCTCCGATCCAGGCCTGGTGCGCTGGTTGCGCAGGAAAAAGGCGACCACGGTGGTCCTTCGCCCAGACGGATTCGTCTATGCCGCAGCCGGATCCGGGGAATCGCTGCCCGCGCCCCCGGACGGCTACACCGTCGCAGTAAGAAATGAGGTAGCCGCATGACCGCCACCGACGTCATCGAGAGGACCGTCGCCGTGGACGGCCGGCCGATCTTCGTCACCGAGGCCGGCAGCGGGCCCGCGGTGGTGCTGCTACACGGCGGGGGGCCGGGAGCTACCGGGGTGTCGAACTATTCGCGCAACATCGACGCACTGGCCCAGAACTTCCACGTCATCGTGCCCGACATGCCCGGTTACGGGCGCTCGGACAAACACGTCGACCAGAACGATCCGTTCGGCTATCTCGCGGCCACGGTCCGTGGCCTGCTTGATGAGCTCGGAATCGACACCGCGCACCTGGTCGGCAACTCCTACGGTGGGTCATGCGCGCTGAGGCTGGCCCTGGACAGCCCGGCACGAGTAGGCAAGCTCATCCTTATGGGCCCGGGTGGTATCGGGACCACCCGCGGCCTTCCGACTCCCGGGTTGCGAAGTCTGTTGTCCTACTACGGCGGCGATGGCCCCAGCCGCGACAAGCTGGAAGCCTTCATCCGTACCTATCTGGTCTACGACGGCGGCTCGGTTCCCGACGATCTGATCGACCTGCGTTATGCCGCCTCCATCGATCCCGAGGTGGTGGCCAACCCGCCGCTTCGCCGGCCCTCGGGACCGCGCACGCTGTGGCGGATGGACCTGACCCGCGACAAACGGCTGAGGAAGCTGCCCACGCCGACTCTGGTGCTGTGGGGACGCGACGACAAGGTCAACCGGCCCTCCGGCGGCCCGCTGCTGGCGAACCTGATGCCCAACGCCGATCTGGTGATGACCGCCCGCACCGGGCACTGGATGCAGTGGGAACGCGCCGAACTGTTCAACCGCATCGTCACCGAGTTCCTCGCGCCATGACGGCCGTCGCCGCACCGTCGCTGTTCGGCAACGTCCGCCTGGGGTACGTCGTCGTCGAGACGGAACGGTTCGCCGATTGGCGACGATTCGGTCGCGACGCCATCGGCATGCACGTCGACGACACGCTGCCCGACGTGATGCGGTTCCGGCTCGACGACAATGCATGCCGATTCCTGCTGCGGCGCGGCCCGGCCGAAGACGTCGCCGCGCTCGGATGGGAACTCGATGACCACAGCGGTTTCGACGAGGTCGCCGCCCGGGTGGCGCGGCACGGCGTGCCGGTTGTCGAGGGAACCGCGGAGGAGGCCACGCTGCGCGGGGTGGAGCGGCTGGCGCGATTCCCCGGACCCAACGGTCTGGTCCAGGAGATCTTCACCCGGCCCCGAGCTGCCGACGTGCCGTTGGAGGCCGCGGTGCGTGGCGGATTTGTCACCGGAGAAGGCGGTATCGGCCACGTCGCCATCACCACCAAGCGGCCGCACCAGATGCGTGGCTACTACGCCACGGTGTTTGACGCGCGGCTCTCCGATTTCATCGACGAGACGATCAGCGGGGTGAAGGTCAAGATCCGCTTCCTGCGGGTCAACCAACGCCACCATTCGGTGGCGATCGCCGCCGTGAACCGCCTGCCGTTCAACCCGATCCGCACCCGCGTGCAGCACGTCAACATCCAGGTCGCGGAGTTGGACGACATGACCGCGTCGTATCAGCGGGTCAAGCAACTGGGTTTCGACATGGCACTGGCCGTCGGACAGCACACCAATGACCGGGAGTTGTCCTTCTACGCCAAGACGCCGTCCGGTTTCGAATGGGAAGTCGGGTGGAACCCCCTCGTGGTCGACGAAACCACCTGGGAGCCGACCACCCATCAGGGAATCAGCATCTGGGGCCACACTCCCGAAGGCCACACCGTCATCGACAAGCTCAGGCAGTTCGGGGCGGGCGCGGCGTCGCTGCTCCACCGCGAAGACATGGTCGCAGCCCTGTCAGGGGCAGGCCTTCCCGACAACTGATCCAAGGAGCCCCGATGCTGCGAATCGACACCCATCACCACCTGATCCCACCCGATTACCGCAATGCGCTGCGCAAAGCCGGGATCGACGAAGCCGGTGGACGGGCGCTCCCGGAATGGAGCGCGGACGCGTCGTTACAGGCCATGGCCGACCTTGATGTGGGTACCGCGATCCTGTCGGTGTCGACCCCGGGCACCACCTTCGTGTCCGGCCCGGACGACGCCGCGGCGTGGGCGCGCGACCTCAACGACTACGCATCGGCCCTGGTTGCCGCGTATCCCGACCGGTTCGGCTTCTTCGCCACCATCCCGATGCCGCATCTGGATGCGTCAGTGGCCGAAACCATCCGCGCGCTGGACAAGCTCGCCGCCGATGGTGTGGTGCTGCTGGCCAACAGTGCCGGCGTGTACCTGGGCCAAGACGGGCAGGATGAGCTGTTCACCGCACTGAATGAGCGTGCGGCCGTGGTGTTCATTCACCCCGCGGATCTGCCTGGTCCGGCCGTGCCGGGGGTCGCCCCGTTCGCCACTGATTTCCTGTTGGATACCACGCGGGCTGCTTACCTGTTGGTGCGCAACGGTATTCGTCGCCGCTATCCAAAGATTCGTTTCCTGTTGGGCCACGCCGGGGGTTTCGTTCCGTATGCGAGTCATCGGATGGCGGTCGCGATCATGGGGGAAACCGGCCGGAGTCCCGCCGACAGCCTCGACGATTTCGCCAGCTTCTACTTTGATACTGCGTTGTCATCCAGCGCCGCTGCGCTGCCGACGCTGTTGGCTTTCGCGAAACCCGGGCATGTCACCTTCGGCTCGGATTGGCCGTTTGCGCCGACCGCTGCCGGGAGATTGTTCGCTGCTGGTCTGGAGGCGTATGCCGGTCTGGATCGAGCCGGTCGCGATGCGATCGACCGGACAAATGCTGTGGCGCTTTTTCCTCGGTTTGGCATCGGTGCCGCTGCGATCCGTCAGCCGGTGATGCAGAGGTTGCGGCACTCGGCCAGTCGTCACGTTGTGCGTTCCCTGGCGCGCATGATCAGTCAAAGCTGAGTTGTCGTCCGCAAGGCGGCGACCTGCGCGCAACCGCACCTATTGAAAGGCGCCGCTGCCGCGGCGCCGATCAATCAGCTGGCCAGCGAATGCAAGCCGTCGAACTGCTCCGAGGTGTCGCCCTCGACGAGGAAATCGCCGTGGTAGAGGGCCTCGAAGTCAACCTTGATGACGTCGGCACTTGAGTCGTCGATCCACATGGCCCTGAGCCTATTGGTCACTATTAAGGAATCATTGAGTCACGTTTCGGGAAATGGTGGCAATACTACTGACGGGTAGCGTTTGCCCGGCCGGTGCTCGGGGACGTGCCTGCAACCCGCTCCGCCCAGCTAGCGTCACGGCGGCGACCCGCTGCGCCCGGCTCCGCCGCGCTTGCGATCGCCGCTGTGCTGATGGCGGCGACCCGCTGCGCCCGGCTCCGCCGCGCTTGCGATCGCCGCTAGGGTGGCTGCCATGAGCGCACCGGACACCCTGGACAACCCGCTGTTCGCCCGGATCTGGACCTTCATGTCCAGCCGCGAGACCGACTGGTTGCGGGACCGCCGCCGAGAGAATCTTGAGAGTTTGTCCGGGCGCGTGCTCGAGATCGGAGCAGGCACCGGCAGCAACTTCGGCTTCTATCCGGACAGCGTGACTGAGGTGGTGGCGGCCGAACCTGAGTCACGGCTGCGGGATGCCGCCGTGGCTGCTGCTGCGGCGGCGTCGGTGCCGATCACCGTGGTGGCGAGCACCGTGGAGGCCTTGGACGCCGGGGAGCCGTTCGACGCGATCGTGTGCTCGCTGGTCTTGTGTTCGGTCGACCGCCCCGAGGACGTGCTGCGCCAGCTGTTCGCATTGCTCAAGCCCGGCGGCGAGCTGCGCTACTTCGAGCATGTCGCCAGCGCCGGGGTGCGCGGCGGGCTGCAACGGCTGGCCGACGCCACCTTCTGGCCCCGACTGTTCGGCAACTGCCACACCCACCGAGAGACCGAACAGATGATCACCGCTGCCGGCTTCGTCGTCGACAGGGCGCGGCGCGGGCATCAATTCCCGGCGTGGGCGCCGGTACCGGTGTCGGAGTTCGCGCTGGGCTCGGCCAGCCGCCCGGCCTGAATCGCAAGTCAGCCCAGCAGGAACGGCAACCGCTGTGCCATTCCCGGCAGTGCTGCCGAGGCGGTGGTTTGCAGAAAGACCGTGGCCCGCTCCGACAGCGGCGTCGGCTCCGGGTTCACCTGGATGACGGTCTTGCCCAGCTCCAGCGCCCGTTCGGGCAGGCTGGCCGCCGGATAAACCACCCCGGACGTGCCGACCACGATCAGCGCATCGGCGGCGTCGACAGCCTCGACCGCTGCGTTCCACGGCTCGTCGGGCAGTAGTTCGCCGAACCAGACGACGTCCGGGCGGATCAAGCCGCCGCACTCGCACTGCGGCGGCATGATCTCGAGGACGGGCTCCGCCAGCTCGGGCAGTTGCGTGTCGTGCGGTCGCTCGCAGTCCGAGCACCGGAACGTAAACATCCGGCCGTGCAGATGGTGGACCGTCGAACTGCCGCCGCGCTCGTGCAGATTGTCGACGTTCTGGGTGATGACCTGGACATCGGCGTGCTGCTCCCAGTCCGCGATCGCGGTATGGCCCAGGTTCGGCTCATAGCGGCGGGCCAGCTGGCAGCGCCATACGTACCAGCCCCAGACCAGTTCTGGCTGCCGATTCCAGCCATCGATGCTGGAGACCTCGTAGGGGTCGTATTGCGACCAGAGCCCCTTCTCGTCATCGCGGAAGGTAGGTATCCCGCTCTCGGCTGAGATTCCTGCGCCACTGAACACCACCACCCGCACGCCACCAAGATAGCGGGATACTGGCCAAATGGACTTCGCGGACCTGCTGGTAACCGACGTGCATGCCGACGTGCCGCTGTTCGAACAGATCAGGGTTGCGCTGATCGAGGCGGTCCGGGCCGGATCCTTGCCCGCGGGAACCCGGCTGCCGACGGTACGCGAGTTGGCGAGGCAACTGGGTCTGGCGGTCAACACCGTCGCGCGTGCCTACCGCGAGCTGGAGGCCGGCGGTGTGGTCGAGACCCGGGGCCGATTCGGCACCTTCGTGGCAAGCAGCGACCCGGCCGATGCGGCCATGGCCCAGGCGGCCAGCGCTTTCGCGGCCGCGGCCCGCGCGGTCGGTGTGAGCAAGACGGATGCGCTGCACTACCTCGATGCGGCGTTCGACAGCACGGGAAGCGGTGCTCCTTAACCGAATTCGAGCAGGGTCAGGGAAGGACGGACCGGATCCAGGAAGCGCAGCCGATAGGCGCTCGAGAGCAGGGTGTTGAACAACCACCCGCGCCCGGCCGGCAATGGCAGATCGCGAACGGCTCGGATGCCGGGCATGGTGTTCGCCAGATCTGCAGCCTCGCTCACCGACAGGTTGAACGGCATCGGCGGCGCCTTGTACCGCAGCGAGGTCCACACCCCGCGGCGAATCAGCATCGCCATCAACGGCGGCGGCACATCGAAGAGCATCCGCCCGCCCGGGAAGCGGCGGGCACACTCGGCGATCAGGCCGAGCGACTGCTCAGGCTGCAGGTACATCAGCAGGCCCTCGGCGCTGATGAACACGCCCTTGTCCGGATCGACCTGGTCCATCCAGCTGTAGTCCAAGGCGGATTGGGCGCACACCGAAACCTGCGGCGACGCCGGCAGCAGCCGGGTGCGGATGTCGACGACCGGTGGGAGATCGACGGTGAGCCAGCGGAACGCGGCGTCGGGAACACTTGAGCTCACCCGCCAGAAGCTGGTCTGCAAACCCTCGGCCAGGGCCACCACGGTCCCCGACGGGTGCTGGCGCAGAAACTGCCGGGTCTGATCGTCGAAAGCCAAGGCGCGCAGCGCGATGTCTTGACGTGTCGGCCCGAATTTCGCGAAGTCGAAGTCGATCGACTCGGCCAGGCTGATCGCCATCGGGTCATCGATGATCCGGTCCGAGCGGCGGGCTTCTCGCGCCCGCGCGTTCAAGGTCAGCAACGCGGTTTCGGAGACCCCGGTCAGGGTGACTTTCTGTGCCTGGCTCACGTCTGCGACCTTACCGGTGCGCGGCTTAGCGCAGCATTTTGTTCAGGGTGCGCAGGTTGCGGGTGGTGGTGGCCGACTTGTACCGCTTGTTGCTCATCGTCTTGCCCACGGTGCTGGTCAGGGTGTCGCCCTTGGGGATCTGCCAGTAGATCACCCCGTCACCGACGGCGATCTTCTCGTCGGCATCTGCTGCCAGTTTCGACAGGTCGGTCAGCGCCGCGTCGTCGGCGACGAACGTGACATAGGAGTGCACGTCGGGGACCTCGGGTTCGAAGGGATACGCCGCCACGATGTCGCGCAGCGTCGCCACCTCGTAGACCAGCACCCAGGCCTCGTAGCCGAAGCGCTCCCGCAACGCCGCCTCGGCGGTGGCACGCACCTTCGCGGCGGCGGCGGGCGAATCCAGCAGCACGTTGCCGCTGGCCAGCAGTGTGCGGACCTCGGTGAAGCCGGCAGCGGTCAGCGTGGCGGCGACCTCGGTCATCTTGAGGTTGACTCCGCCGACATTCACGCCGCGCAGCAGCAGGGCGTACTGGGTCATGAGGCGACCTCCAATCGGTGCAAGAACGATGGCAATAACCGGACGCGTCGGTAGGCTTCGATCATGGGACGCCAGGTATTCGACGACAAGTTGCTTGCCGTGATCAGCGGGAACTCGCTCGGTGTCTTGGCCACGCTCAAGAAAGACGGGCGCCCCCAACTGTCAAACGTGCAGTACTACTTCGACCCGCGGTCGCTGGTGGTGCAGGTGTCGGTCACCGAACCGCGCGCCAAGACCCGCAATCTGCGCCGGGATCCCCGGGCGTCGCTGCTGGTCGATTCCGACGACGGCTGGTCCTATGCCGTCGCCGAGGGGGATGCCAAGCTGACGCCGCCGGCCGCCGCGCCCGATGACGACACCGTCGAGGCGCTGATTGCGTTGTACCGCAACATTGCTGGGGAGCATCCGGACTGGGACGAATACCGCCAGGCCATGGTGACCGACCGTCGGGTGTTGCTGACATTGCCGATCCATCACCTCTACGGCATGCCACCGGGCGTGCGCTGAACATCTCCCACCGGTACGCCGTGCGCTGAGCTAGGCTCCCGGTATGCCCGAATCAGATTCCGCCGCAGACGAGAACAAGCGCAAGTTCCGGGAGGCGCTGGAGCGTAAGAAGGCGAAGTCGGCGGGTGGCTCCGACCACAAGGACGGCGGCGCCAAGCAGTCGCGGTCGCACGGGCCGGTGGAGAGCCGTCGGGAATTCCGCCGCAAGAGCGGCTAGCTACTGCACCGGGCAGGCGTACTTGCGGGCCACGTCCATCACCCGCTGGTTCGCGCCGGGCCCGACGACCCCCTGCGCGGCGAGTTCCAACCCGATATAGCCCGGAAGTCCGCCTTCGCATGCCTGGTGGGCCAGGCGCCAGGCGGTGTCGGGGTTCAGGTTGAACCCGTTGCGTTCCAGGCCCTGCATGTAGGTGTCGAACTCCGGGGTGCCCTGCTCCGGTATCGCACCGGCCGTGGCTGCCAGGCATACAGCCGTAGCGATTGCTGCGAACAGCGCTGCCACTACACGTCTCATGGTCCTTCTCCTGGAGATGCATCCGCTCGGGGGTGTCTACACGGTTGCACACTCCACTGACACAGACCTGCGGAACGGTTTAGTTGGCTGGGGTGCCGGCCACAGCCCGCGGGGGTCCCCACGTCTATCAACCCGGGGTGAGCGCGATCGCCGTTGCTTGCGTCGCTAGGGCGAACGTAGGCCTCATCGAAGGGTGTCCGGGCAGATGGTCTCTTGCGATGCTCGGATCACACCCATGTTGTCGAGGAACATCGTCGGACCTTGAGCGTCTGATACCTCCTGTGGAGACATGCCCTCGTGCAAGAACATGCAGATCTTCACTCCCATTCCATACAACTGTCCATCAGTCCAGAGCGGGATACGCAGGTTGTGATCATTGATGTACTGGATGTACGACGCCTGGTCGGCGTGCGCCACAGGGGTTGTGCCCAGCAGCAGACCTGCCGCCACCAACGAGCCTGCAAGAATCTTCACCGCACCAGCCTTTCGTAGGGGTACAGGATGCTAACCCGATCGGCAACCTCGGCCTGCCGATCGGGCTGTGGTTCTCCTACCACCGAGACGATGAGCCGATGACCCGCAGCGTGTTCATGCCGGGGGAGGACCATAGCGCTGAGCTGATGCCGGTCAACGCGACGATTGACCGGCACAGTATTGAGTCCGACACAGGTTTGTTGACGACCGAGGAGTTCTCGACCGGAAACTTGGCATCGGCTATCGAAGCGTGACCCATGGGTTAAGCCCCGCCCTTCATGGTCGGCTGAGCTGTAGGCGGCACAGTTAAGCTCTCCTATGGTGGTGTAACGCGGACGTTGGACCGTCCGCACTCTGTCGAGAGGTGGCTGGTGACTCCGAAACTCTGCCTCGTTCAAGACCCCGAGGCCGACGAACTGCTCTCGGGGGACCCGTTCGCGCTGTTGGTCGGAATGTTGCTCGATCAGCAGATTCCGATGGAAGTCGCGTTTGCCGGCCCGCAGAAGCTCGCGGAACGGATGGGCGGGCTGGACCCGCACGACATCGCCGTGCGCGACCCGGACGAGTTCGCCGCATTGTTCGCCGAAAAGCCTGCGGTACATCGGTTTCCGGGCTCGATGGCGGGTCGGGTCCAGGCCCTGGCCAAAGCGATCGTCGATCAGTACGGCGGCGACACGACCGCACTGTGGACGGTCGGTGAGCCCGATGGCGCTGAAGTGTTGAAGCGCCTCAGGGCGCTGCCCGGCTACGGCGAGCAGAAGGCCCGGATCTTTCTGGCCCTGCTCGGCAAGCAATATGGCGTGACCCCGTCGGGATGGCGGGAGGCTGCCGGGGCATACGGTGAGCCCGGAACACATCTGTCGATCGCCGACGTCGTGGATGCGTCGTCGCTGCAGCAGGTGCGGTCCACCAAGAAGGCCCAGAAACTGGCTGCGAAACAGGCCCAAGAAAGCAAGGGAAAGGCGACGACGTGAAAACTCACCTGAACTGTCCGTGCGGCGAGGCGATGACTGGCACGGACGAGGACAACCTCGTCGAGGTGGTGCAGAAGCACCTCGCCGATGTGCACCCCGGTATGGAGTACGACCGGGACGCCATCTTGTTCATGGCCTACTGACGCCGCCGTCGGGTCCTGCGGCGCAGGACCACTATGACGCCCGCGATCACCACGATCACCGGCAGCCAGGGCAGTAGAAAACCCATGACCGAGATCAGGCCGTGGCTGAACGACAGCAGGGCATGCCAGCCGTGGCGAACCGACGCGACGAATCCGGGCGAGGTCGACTCGAACTCGGAGGCCAGCGAAACGGTGAGCGTCGCGTAGCTGATCTGGTCACCGAGCTGGGTGCGCTGCGCCCGCAGGCTGTCGAGGTCGGCCTGTCGTGAGGTCAGCTCCTTCTCGGCCTGCAGCAGATCGGCCGTGGTGGAGGCGGACTTCATCAGCGCCGTCAATCGGTCCACCGATGCCTGCAACGCGGCAACCCGCGCATCGAGGTCGACACGCTGTCCGGTGACGTCGTCGTGCCGCAACGCGATCGACGAGACATCCCCCAGTTGCTTTGCGTCGTCGAGGAATTCGTCGACCTTTGCGGATGGGATACGCAGGGTCAGTTCGGCGGTGTGGGACTGACCCGGTGCCGTGCTTTCGGTGCGGTCATCGACGCGGCCGCCGAGCCCGGTGGCCAGGCCGATGAGTCGGTCCACCGATGTGGCGACGTCGCTCACCGCGATATTGAGGCTGCCGGTGGTCACGATGTCCCGTTGCGGCTGCTGAGTAGGCGGGCTCATCGGCGCCGGCGCGGAGACCGCGTCCGCGGATGGCGACCGTTCCGGCGACGGCCGTTCGCCGGCGCAACCGCTGATCGCCAGGAGCAACACCGCGGCCAAGCCGATCAACAACGTCCACGGTGCCGACGTGCGGGGGACGGTCATGGCCGTCAGGGCACCACCGTCGAGCCGATGGTCGGCAGGAAGTTGCACTGGTGGTCCTTGGTGCTGACCTGACCGAAGATCGTCGACATGATGCTGCCCGAACCGGTGTCGACGATCGCCGTCAACGTCGTCGGCCCCTCGGGGTTGATGTCGGTGCGCGGCTGCAGGGTGGCGCTGCCGGACTTGCCGGTGGTCAGGTTCACCCACGTGACGTTCAGCGGCAGCTTCTGCGTTTCGGCCGGGCCGGGGGTTCCCATAGCGGTGAACACGTAGGCGGTCTGGCCGGGCTTGGGGCCGGGGGTCGGAATCGTGGCCGGGCCGGCGACCGACAGCGCGGTGGCGATGACGTTGCCGCCGTCGGCCTGGCAGTTCTGGCCGATGGAGGGGTACATGAAGTCCTGGGTCGGCGGGGCGTCGGGGCCGAAACCGGGAGTGGCCGCCGTGGCAGCCGTGGCCGCGTCGGGTGCCGCGACGGTCGATGCGGCTTCGGGAGCTGCTGGGGTCGCCTCGGGGAGGGCGTCGGCGGGCGCGGGCAGGGCTTCGGGCGCGTTGGGGGCGGCCTGCGGCGCCGGTCCCACCGACTTGGCCGGGTCGACGCCGCTGGGCAGGTGGGCCACCAGCCCGGGTGCCGAGCCGGCCGTCGGCACGTGATTGCTCGGCAGCGCCTCGGGCGGCGACTGCACGAACTGCGCGACCGAGTCGGCCACCTGCCGCGAGTTGGCGGGCGTGTTGGAGTTGCCGGTGAAGGCGGCGGCCGCGGCCATCAGCAGCGAGGTCGCCCCGGCGGGGTCGGCAGCGGCCTGCTGGATCACCGGGCTCAGCTGCTCGATAGCGGGCAGCCCGGGAAATCCGGCGGTGGGCAGCGGCAGTGCCGGCATGGCCGGGTCGGCTGAGGCCACACTGGCCACCCCCAGGCTGCCGAAGACCAGCACGGCCGACGATCCGGCGGCGACGACCGCCTTGGCGGCGGTGGCACGCTGCGTCTTGAAATGCGTCGTGGCGAACAGCGTCTTCAGGCGCGACATGACTTCCCCAATCGTCGGCAATGGCTTGCTGAAAACCGAAGCTAGCCTGTTGCTGGTGAGGCTCAAGTGACACGTGTGTCATTTATGGAACCGTTACGGACCCGAACCGCGACGGTGATCTGGTGGCCATTCGCTAGAGTCGTGCCGGTAGACACCACCTTGAACACCGGGGCCACCCCGCCTGCTCGTTCGCTGACGACTCGCCTGACTGCCTGGGCCCCAGTGCTGCTGGCGATCAGCGTTGCTGCGCGACTCGCCTGGACCTACCTCACCCCGCACGGCGCCAACTTCGTCGACCTGCACGTCTACATCAATGGCGCGGCCGCGCTGGCCCAGCCCGGCGCGCTGTATGACTACGTCTACGCCGACCAGACCCCGGACTTCCCGCTGCCGTTCACCTACCCGCCGTTCGCCGCGGTGGTGTTCTACCCGCTGCATTTCCTGCCGTTCGGGCTGGTCGCGCTCCTATGGCAGATCGGCACGGTGGCCGCCCTGTATGGCGTGGTGCGCGTGTGTCAGCGACTCCTCGGCGCGGCGGTCCCAGTGTCGCCTCTCCTTCGTCGAGCCTCGCTGAACCGCTCAGCTGATGCGGCGGTCCCAGCTTCGCCTCTCCTTCGTCGAGCCTTGCTGAACCGCTCAGCTGATGCGGCGGTCCCAGCTTCGCCTCTCCTTCGTCGAGCCTCGCTGAACCGCCGGGTCGCGATGCTGTGGACGGCGGCCGGGATCTGGACCGAACCGTTGCGCAGCACCTTCGACTACGGCCAGATCAACGTGATCCTGGTGCTGGCGGTGCTCTGTGCCGTCTACAGCCGGCGGTGGTGGGTGTCGGGGCTGCTGGTCGGGTTGGCCGCCGGGGTGAAGCTGACCCCGGCGATCGCCGGGGTCTATCTGGCCGGGGCCCGGCGCTGGGCCGCCGCGGTGTTCTCGGCCGTCGTCTTCGCCGGCACCATTGCAGTTTCGGTGTGGGCCACCGGCGATCAGGCTCGCCGCTACTTCACCGAGTTACTCGGTGACGCTCATCGGGTAGGGCCGATCGGAACGTCGTTCAACCAGTCCTGGCGGGGCGGGATATCCCGCATCCTCGGCCACGACGCCGGTTACAGCCTGCCGGTGCTGATCGCGATCGTCGTCACCGCGGTGCTGGGCGTGCTCGCCTGGCGGGCGCTGAACAGTACTCCCGCCGGACCCGATGTCCTGGGTTCGTTGCTGGTGGTCGAGCTGTTCGGGCTGCTGGCGTCACCGATCTCCTGGACCCATCACTGGGTGTGGCTGCTGCCGCTGATGATCTGGCTGTTCTACGGGCCCCACTCGGATCGCCCGGGCGCCCGCATCCTGGGTTGGGTCTGGCTCACGCTCACCCTCGTCGGTGTCCCGTGGCTGCTGAGCTTCTTCCAGCCGACGATCTGGCAGGACGGCCGGCCCTGGTACCTGGCATGGGCTGGCCTGGTCTACATCGTCGGCGCGCTGGTCACCTTGGGCTGGATGGCGACCACGCGGGTCACGCCGCAAGAAGCCGGTTGATCTCGCCCGCCATCGCCACATCCTTGTCGGTGATCCCGCCTTCGGAGTGCGTCACCAGCACGAACGTCACAGTTCGCCAGCGGATGTCGATGTCGGGATGATGATCGGCCGCTTCGGCACGTTCGGCGACCCGACGCACCGCGTCGATCCCGGCCAGAAACGAGCCGAACTTGACCGAGCGCCGCAGCGTTCCGTCGGCGAGCTCCCAGCCTTCGAGCTCGGGCAGCGCCGTATTCACCTGATCGTCAGTCAACAAAGCCATACCCGACGGTAGGACGGTATAGCCTCACACGCCATGTCACCCCAGATCGTCGTCGCCGGGGCCGTGCTCGCCGAATCGGCGGCCGGGCGCACGGTGCTGATCGCGCAGCGGCGCCGCCCGCCGGAGCTGGCCGGCCGCTGGGAACTGCCCGGCGGGAAGGTCATGCCCGGTGAGAGTGAATCCGCCGCGTTGGCCCGCGAACTCGGCGAAGAGCTGGGGCTGGACGCGGGCGCCATCGTGGTGGGGGAGCGCCTCGGCGCTGATGTGGTGTTGGGCCCGGCGGTTCAGCGAGGCTCGACGCAGGAGAGCGGAAGCTGGGACCGCCGTACGGACCCGGACATGATCTTGCGTGCCTACCTGGTCAGGCTGACAAGCGGCGAGCCCCAGGCCCATGACCATCAGGCCCTTCGCTGGGTGACCGCTGTGCAACTGGCCGACGTTGACTGGGTACCTGCTGATCGCGCTTGGCTGCCGGAGCTGGCTCAGGCACTCTGGTGAAAAGGCTCTGTTAAATCTTCCCGACGGATTAGCTCGTCGAGCGATATATCCCGCTACGCTGGTGTTTCGGGCCTGATATGGCGCGCGGCGGTGGCTCCGGCCTAGGTGAAGTCCGTCGGAGCGCGGCGACCCGCGAAGGAGTATTCGGAGATGACACGCGCAGCGCGACCGCCCGCCACGGGGTTCCTACGGCGGTCCCGGCTTCCCCTCGCCTCCGCCGGCCCGGGGGCCGACTCCGGCGAGCCTCGCCGAACCACCGGAATCGGTGGCCCACTCGAGGAACTGCTGGAACGCAGCGGCCGGTTCTTCACCCGGGGACAGGTCTCGTCGGATCTGCGCACCGTCACCCACCGGGGCGGACGCGAGGCCGACACGTTCTACCGGGACCGCTGGAGCCACGACAAGGTGGTCCGGTCCACTCACGGGGTCAACTGCACCGGGTCGTGTTCCTGGAAGATCTTCGTCAAGGACGGCATCATCACCTGGGAGAACCAGGCCACCGACTATCCCTCGGTGGGCCCGGACCGTCCCGAGTACGAGCCCCGCGGCTGCCCGCGCGGCGCCTCGTTCTCGTGGTACTCCTACTCGCCGACCCGGGTGCGCTACCCCTACGCGCGCGGCGCGCTGGTCGAGATGTTCCGGGAGGCCAAGGCCCGCCTGGGCGACCCGGTGCTGGCCTGGGCGGACATCCAGGCAGACCCCGAGCGTCGACGGCGCTACCAGCAGGCCCGCGGCATGGGCGGGCTGGTCCGGGTGACCTGGGCCGAAGCCACCGAGATGATCGCCGCCGCCCATGTGCACACCATCAAGGCCTACGGCCCGGACCGGGTGGCGGGGTTCTCCCCGATTCCGGCGATGTCGATGGTGTCGTTCGCCGCCGGGTCACGCTTCATCCAGATGCTCGGCGGGGTGATGACCTCCTTCTACGACTGGTACGCCGACCTGCCGGTCGCCTCACCCCAGGTATTCGGCGACCAGACCGACGTCCCGGAATCCGGGGACTGGTGGGACGCCGCCTACCTGATGATGTGGGGCTCCAATGTCCCGATCACCCGCACGCCCGACGCGCACTGGATGGCCGAGGTCCGGTACCGCGGCACCAAGGTGGTCACCGTCAGCCCGGACTACGCCGACAACACCAAGTTCGCCGACGAATGGATGCCGTGTGCGGCCGGCACCGACGGCGCGCTGGCGATGGCGATGGGCCACGTCATCCTCACCGAGTGCTACGTCAAGCAGGAAGTGCCGTTCTTCACCGACTACGTGCGCCGCTACACCGACCTGCCGTTCCTGATCAAGCTGGAGGAACGCGACGGCCGACTGGTCCCCGGAAAGAACCTGACCGCCGCCGACCTGGGCGGGGACCAGGCAAACGTCGAGAACGCGGCGTTCAAACCGGCCCTGCTGGATGAGGCCACCGACACCGTTGTGGTGCCGCACGGCTCGCTCGGCTTCCGCTGGGGCGACGACGGCATCGGCAAATGGAACCTCGACTTAGGTGAGCTGCGGCCGGCATTGACCGTCAAGAACCCGAAGCTCCGCAACGGCGATCAGCCCGCCGCGCTGGTTTCGCTGCCCGGCTTCGACACCGTGACCGGCCATGGCACCGTCGTCGAGCGCGGGGTGCCGGTGCGACAGGTCGGTGAGCACCTGGTCTGCACGGTGTTCGACCTGATGCTGGCCAACTACTCGGTGCGCCGGCCCTGGCTGCCCGGCGAATGGCCGACCGGCTACGACGACGACACACAGGTCAACACCCCGGCATGGCAGGAGTCGATCACCGGGGTCTCGGCCTCGCAGGCGATCCGGATCGCGCGCGAATTCGCCCGCAACGCAGAAGAATCCGGCGGCCGGTCGATGATCATCATGGGCAGCGGCATCTGCCAGTGGTTCCACGGCGACGCCACCTACCGGGCGGTGCTCGCGCTGCTGATGCTCACCGGCTCGATGGGACGCAACGGTGGCGGCTGGGCGCACTACGTCGGCCAGGAGAAGGTGCGCCCGCTGACCGGATGGCAGACGATGGCCGCGGGCAGCGACTGGACGCGTCCGCCGCGCCAGGTGCCGGGTACCTCCTACTGGTACGCCCACACCGATCAATGGCGCTACGACGCCTACGGGGCGGAGAAGCTGACCACCCCGCTCGGACGCGGCCGATTCGACGGCCGACACACCATGGACATCCTGGCGTCGGCCACCGCGATGGGCTGGAGCCCGTTCTATCCGCAGTTCGACCGGTCCAGCCTGGATGTGGCCGACGAGGCCGACACCGCCGGCCGCGACGCGGGGGAGTACGTCGCCGAGCAACTCGCCGCCGGTGACTTGAAGCTGTCGATCACCGATCCGGACAACCCGGTGAACTGGCCGCGCGTGCTCACGGTGTGGCGGGCCAACCTCATCGGCGCGTCCGGCAAGGGCGGAGAGTACTTCCTCAAGCACCTGCTGGGCACCGACGCCAGCGTGATCGGCGAGCCGCCCGCCGGCGGGGTGAAGCCGGCCGATGTGCGCTGGGACGGCGACATCCCCGAGGGCAAGCTCGATCTGCTCATGTCGATCGACTTCCGGATGACCTCCACCACTCTGATGTCCGACGTCGTGCTGCCGGCGGCCACCTGGTACGAGAAGGCCGACCTGTCGTCGACCGACATGCACCCCTACGTGCACTCGTTCAGCGCGGCGATCGACCCGCCGTGGGAGACCCGCAGCGACTTCGATGCGTTCGGCGCGATCGCGCGGACGTTCAGCGCATTGGCGGTCAAGCACCTGGGCGTGCGCAACGACGTCGTGCTGACCGCGATGCAGCACGACACCGCGGATGCGATGGCCTACCCCGACGGAACCGAGCGTGACTGGTTGCGTAACGGCGAGACACCGATTCCCGGCAAGACCATGCCCAAAGTGACTGTGGTGGAGCGTGATTACACCGCCATCGGCGACATGTGGCAGTCCCTTGGCCCGTTGGTGGACACCTTGGGGCTGACCACCAAGGGCTACACCGTGTTTCCGCACGAAGAGGTCGAGGAATTGGCCGCCAAGTTCGGAGTGATGAAATCCGGCGCCGGAACCGGGCGCCCCGCGCTCACCACCGCGACCCGGATGGCCGACACCGTGCTGGCACTGTCGGGCACCACCAACGGCCGGATCGCGACGGAGGGTTTCCGGGAACTGGAGAAACGCACTGGCCAGCGACTGGCGCACCTGTCCGAGGGCAGCGAGGAGAAGCGGATCACCTACGCCGACACCCAGGCGCGGCCGGTACCGGTGGTCACCAGCCCGGAGTGGTCCGGCGGCGAGACCGGGGGACGGCGCTACGCCCCGTTCACGATCAACATCGAATGCCTCAAGCCGTTCCACACCCTGACCGGCCGGATGCACTTCTACACCGCGCACGACTGGATCGAGGAACTCGGCGAACATCTACCGGTCTACCGCCCGCCGCTGGACATGGCGAGACTGTTCGACGCGCCCGAACTCGGCGAGACCGGGGACGGCATCGGAATCACCGTGCGGTATCTGACCCCGCACTCGAAGTGGTCGTTCCACTCCACTTACCAGGACAACCTGTACATGCTGTCGCTGTCGCGCGGCGGCCCGACCATGTGGATGAGCCCGGGCGATGCCGCGAAAATCGGTGTCAAGGACAACGATTGGATCGAAGCCGTCAACGTCAACGGCGTGTTCGTCGGCCGCGCGATCGTCAGTCAGCGGATGCCCGATGGGGTGGTGTTCGTCTACCACGTCCAGGAGCGCACCGTTGACACCCCGCGGGCCGAGACCAACAACAAGCGTGGCGGCACGCACAACTCATTGACCCGGATCCGGGTCAAGCCCAGTCACTTGGCCGGTGGCTACGGCCAGCACGCGTTCGCATTCAACTACCTGGGACCGACCGGCAATCAGCGCGACGAAGTGACGGTGGTGCGCCGCCGCAGCCAGGACGTGAGGTATTAGCGCGATGAAAGTAATGGCGCAGATGGCCATGGTGATGAACCTGGACAAATGTATTGGGTGCCATACCTGTTCGGTGACCTGCAAACAGGCCTGGACCAACCGCGAGGGCACCGAGTACGTCTGGTTCAACAATGTCGAAACCCGCCCCGGCGGTGGCTATCCGCGGACCTATGAAGACCAGGGCCGCTGGAAGGGCGGTTGGACGCTGGACAAGAAGGGCCGGTTGCGCCTGCTGGCCGGCGGCCGGCTCCACAAGCTGCTGAACATCTTCGCCAACCCCAACCTGCCTGGCTTGAAGGACTACTACGAGCCGTGGACCTACGACTACGAGAACCTGACCTCGGCGCCGCTGGGAGACACCATTCCGGTTGCGGCGCCGAAGAGCTCGATCACCGGCGAGCCGATGAAGATCCAGTGGGGACCCAACTGGGACGACAACCTCGCTGGGGCGCCGGAGACCCTGGTCAACGACCCGATCCTGGCCAAGGTCAGCGACCAGGTCAAAAGCGAGTTCGAAGAGACCTTCATGTTTTACCTGCCGCGGATCTGTGAGCACTGCCTGAATCCGTCGTGCGTGGCGTCGTGCCCGACCGGGGCCATCTACAAGCGTGAAGAAGACGGCATCGTGCTGGTCGACCAGGACCGCTGTCGTGGTTGGCGGTTGTGCGTGTCGGGATGCCCGTACAAGAAGGTGTACTTCAACCACAAGACCGGCAAGGCCGAGAAGTGCCATTTCTGTTACCCGCGTATCGAAGTCGGCTTGCCGACGGTGTGCTCGGAGACCTGCGTGGGCCGGCTGCGCTACATCGGCCTGGTGCTCTACGACGCCGACAAGGTGCTCGAGGCCGCTTCGGTCGACGACGACACCCACCTGTATGAGGCGCAGCGCGGCGTGTTCCTGGACCCGACCGATCCGCAAGTGATCGCGGGCGCACGTGCCGAGGGGATCTCGGATGCCTGGATCGAGGCCGCGCAGCGGTCGCCGATCTACGCGTTGATCAACACCTTTCAGGTGGCGTTGCCGCTGCACCCGGAGTACCGGACCATGCCGATGGTCTGGTACATCCCGCCACTGTCGCCGGTGGTCGACGCCGTCAGCCGCGACGGCCACGACGGCGAGGACCTGGGCAACCTGTTCGGGGCACTGTCCGCGTTGCGTATCCCGATGGCCTATCTCGCCGAGCTGTTCACCGCCGGCGACACCGGCGTGATCGAGGGTGTGCTGCGCCGGCTGGCGGCGATGCGCTCCTACATGCGCGACATCAGCCTGGGCCGCGAGACCCAGCCGCACATACCCGCCTCGGTCGGTATGACCGAGGAAGAGATGTACAACATGTACCGCCTGCTCGCGATCGCGAAATACGAAGAGCGCTACGTGATTCCCACCGCCTACAGTCAGCAGGCGCACGACCTCGAACACCTGGGCTGCTCGATCACCGGTGGGCCCGAGGCCCATGAAGAGGATCCTTTCGTCGGCGCCGATGACGTCGCGAAGACGTCGTTCCATCTGGTCGAGAACGGGCACGCGCAGCGGCCGAGGGGCCGGACCAACCTGCTCAACTGGGGTGGCGGGGACCGGGCCGTGCCGGAGATGTTCCCGGAGCATCAGTGAGGCGATTCATTCACTCCCTGCGACGCCCGGCCGGTGGCCCCGCCGACCGGGCGGTGTGGCAGGCGGCGTCGCTGCTGCTGGCCTACCCCGACGAGCACCTGTCCCGGCGGCTCGACACCGTCGAAGCACTGATCGCCCACGCCGACGCGGCGGCGGCGAATCTGTTGCGGCGCACAGTTGCCGCGCTGCGTTCCGCCGACCCGATGGCTGCTGCCGTCGAGTACGTCGAAACCTTCGACATGCGGCGGCGCTCGACGATGTTTCTGACCTACTGGACCGGTGGTGACACCCGCAACCGCGGGATGCAGATGCTGGCCTTCGCCACCGCCTACCGCGAGGCCGGCGCTGAGCCGCCCGTGGGGGAGGCGCCTGATCACCTGCCGGTGGTGCTGGAGTTCGCCGCGACGGTGGATCCGCAGGCCGGCCGTCGGCTGCTGCTGGCGCACCGCACGCCGATCGATGTCCTGCACCGTGCGTTGAGCGAAGCGGGGTCACCGTATGCCTTCGCCGTAGGGGCAGTCTGCGAGACGCTCCCGGCGGCAACCGATCAGGAGGTGCAGAACGTGAGTCAGCTGATGGCGTCCGGGCCGCCCGCGGAAGCTGTTGGGCTTCAACCCTTCACGGCAGCCGTTTCGCTCGGGATGCCGACGGTGCCGACCCGATGACCGACGTCACCCTCACCAGCCCCGCGGAGCTGTGGTGGGACATCGTGCCGTACTTCGTGCTGGCCATCGCGGGCGTCGCCACCTGGTGGCGATACAAGTACGACAAGTTCGGGTGGACCACCCGCTCGTCGCAGCTGTACGAATCCAAGCTGCTGCGGATCGGCAGCCCGATGTTCCACTTCGGCAGCTTCGTGGTGATCGCAGGACACATCATGGGGCTCTTCGTCCCGGAGTCGTGGACCGAAGCGCTGGGCATGAGCGACCGGCTCTATCACCTACAGGCACTGATCCTGGGACTGCCCGCCGGTATCGCCACCCTGATCGGGGTCGGGCTGCTGATCTACCGGCGTCGCACCGAGCGCTCGGTGTTCAACGCCACCAGCGTCAGCGACAAGCTGATGTATGCGGTGCTGGTGTGCGCGCTGGTGGTCGGGATGAGCTGCACCCTGATGGGCACCACGACCTACGGCGAGGAACATGACTACCGGCAGACGGTCTCGGTCTGGTTCCGGTCGATCTTTACGCTCGATCCACGGGGCGATTTGATGCTGCAGGCGCCGCTGTATTTCCAAGTTCACGTCATGATTGCGTTGACTTTGTTCGCGCTGTGGCCGTTCACTCGTCTGGTGCACGCATTCAGCGCGCCGATCGGGTATCTGTTTCGGCCGTACATCGTCTACCGCAGCCGCGACGTCGCTAGGAGGAATCAGCCGATGGGTTCACGACCGCAACGGAGGGGCTGGTGAGAATCCGCGCGGCGCTGCTAGGCGCGCTCGGCTGTGTCTGCTTCGCGGCGCCGGCTCTGGCCGAGCCCTCCGAAACCGACACCAATTTCCTGGTGTCCTTGCGGGCGGCCGGCATCACCTACAACAACGCTGACCAGGCCATCATCACCGCGAAAATGGTGTGCGGGTTCATCGCCGAGGGCCAGCCCAGCCCGCAGGTGCTCGAGGGCCTCAAGGCCCGAAACCCGGGCCTGACGACCGAACACGGCACCCAGTTCGTGGGGATCGCCGCCCAGGTGTACTGCCCCGATCAGCTGGTGCGCAACGGCACCTAGAACGGAGCAACCATGAAGGTCGTGATTCCCGAGTGGATGAAGCCGATCTACGCCAATTTTCACTATGCGCCGGCCGTCATCGTCGGAGATCAGCTGCGCTGCTCGGGCATGATCGGCATCCGGCCGGACCTTTCGGTGCCGGAGGACCCCGCGGAGCAGATCACCCTGGCCTTCGAGAATCTGCGCGGTCTGCTCGGCGAGGTGGGCCTGACCTTTGCCGACGTCGTTGAGATGACCACCTACCACGTCGGGCTCTCTGCGCAGATCGACCGATTCATCGCCGTCAAGGACGCCTACGTTTCCGCCCCGTACCCCGCGTGGACAGCCGTCGGGATCTCCGAACTGGCCATCCCGGGGGCAGTGGTTGAAATTCGGATCACCGCACAGCTGAGCTGAGCTGCGCGCGCCGGCGGGGCTCGGCATAAAGTTACAGACGTGCCACTGCCTGACGAGGTCTATTCCCGACTGCTTGCGTTCCGCACGCGGTTGCGGCGCTTCGAGCGGTGGAGCGCCGACCAGGCGCAAGCGGCCGGACTCACCCCTGCGCAGCACCAGTTGCTGCTGGCGGTGCGCGGCCACAGCGATTCGCGGGGGCCGACGGTCGGCGACATCGCGGAATACCTGCTGTTGCGCCACCACAGTGCCGGAGAGCTGATTCAGCGGGCCGAAACGGCCGGCCTGGTCACCCGGGTCCGCGACAGCGGCGACCAGCGGGTGATCCGGCTTCAGCTCACCGAAACGGCGGCACAATGCCTGCAATCGTTGACCGAACTGCACCTCAAGGAGCTCGAGAGGTTCTCCGCGGAGTCCCCGCTGGGGCTGTGACCTTCATTGCTCTAGGCTTCACGTTTTCGCGATTGACAGGGTGCGCTGGCAGAATCGCCCGGTGAACTTTCGTAACGTCGCCATCGTCGCGCACGTAGACCACGGCAAGACGACTCTGGTCGACGCCATGCTCCGCCAGTCCGGCGCCCTGCAGGAACGCGGTGAGGCGCAGGAGCGCGTCATGGACTCCGGGGATCTGGAGCGGGAAAAGGGCATCACGATCCTGGCCAAGAACACGGCCGTGCATCGCCACCACCCCGATGGAACCGTCACCGTCATCAACGTGATCGACACCCCGGGCCACGCTGACTTCGGCGGCGAGGTGGAGCGCGGGCTGTCCATGGTCGACGGCGTGGTCCTGCTGGTCGACGCGTCCGAGGGGCCGCTGCCGCAGACCCGATTCGTGCTGCGCAAGGCGCTGGCCGCGCACCTGCCGGTGATCCTGGTCGTCAACAAGACCGACCGGCCCGACGCCCGCATTGCCGAGGTGGTCGACGCCAGCCACGACCTGCTGCTCGACGTGGCCAGCGACCTCGACGACGAGGCGCAGGCCGCTGCGGAACACGCCCTGGGATTGCCCACGCTGTACGCCTCCGGCCGGGCCGGGGTGGCCAGCACCACCGCGCCTGCCGACGGTCAGATTCCGGACGGCGACAACCTCGACCCGCTGTTCGACGTGTTGCTCGAGCACGTCCCGCCGCCGTCGGGCGACCCGGAGGCGCCGCTGCAGGCGTTGGTCACCAACCTCGATGCCTCGCCATTTCTGGGCCGGCTCGCCCTGATCCGGGTCTACAACGGCCGCATCCGCAAGGGCCAGCAGGTCGCCTGGATGCGTGAGGTCGACGGCGAACCGGTGACCACCACCGCGAAGATCACCGAGCTGCTGGTCACCGAGGGAGTCGAACGCAACCCGACCGAAGAGGCCGGCGCCGGGGATATCGTCGCCGTCGCCGGTATCAGCGACATCATGATCGGCGACACCCTGGCTGATCTGGCCTCTCCGGTCGCGCTGCCGCGCATCACTGTCGACGAACCGGCGATCTCGGTGACGATCGGCACCAACTCCTCGCCGCTGGCGGGCAAGGTCTCCGGCCACAAGTTGACCGCACGGATGGTCAAGTCTCGTCTGGACACCGAGCTGATCGGCAACGTGTCGGTCCGGGTGGTCGACATCGGCCGCCCCGACGCCTGGGAGGTGCAGGGCCGAGGGGAGCTGGCGCTGGCCATCCTCGTCGAGCAGATGCGCCGAGAGGGCTTCGAGCTGACCGTCGGCAAGCCGCAGGTGGTGACCAAGAAGATCGACGGCAAGGTGCACGAGCCGTTCGAGCACCTGACCGTCGACTGCCCCGAGGAGTACGTCGGCGCCATCACCCAGCTGGCGGCCGGCCGCAAAGGCCGGATGACCGAGATGGCCAACCACACCACCGGGTGGGTGCGGATGGAGTTCATCATCCCCAGCCGCGGCCTGATCGGTTGGCGCACCGACTTTCTGACCGAGACGCGCGGCACCGGTATCGCCAATGCGGTGTTCGAGGGCTACCAGCCGTGGGCCGGCGAGATCCGCGCCCGGCACACCGGGTCGCTGGTGTCCGACCGGGCCGGGTCCATCACCCCGTTCGCGCTGATCCAGTTGGCCGACCGTGGGCAGTTCTTCGTCGAGCCGGGCCAGGACACCTACCAAGGCATGGTGGTGGGGATCAATCCTCGGGCCGAGGACCTCGACATCAATGTCACCAAGGAGAAGAAGCTCACCAACATGCGGTCATCGACCGCCGATGTGATGGAGACGCTGGCCCGTCCGATCGAGCTTGATCTGGAGCAGGCGATGGAGTTCTGCGCGGCCGACGAGTGCGTCGAGGTCACCCCCGAAGTGGTCCGGGTCCGCAAGGTCGAACTGGACTCCACGCTGCGGGCACGCAGCCGCTCCCGGGCCAAGAACCTCTAGGTTTGGGCGCGGTTTTGCGCGCTGCTCGACGGTCTTCGCGCCGAAAACGCCGCCCGGATACCCTGGTGGCCGTGCCGAGACCAGCCCGCCGCGCCCATGTCACGGCGGGGGCACTGGTTTCGGCAACGATGCTGGTGCTGACGCAGGCGATCTCGGGGTGCACGGTGAACCCGCCGCCGGCACCGCAGAGCACCGAGACGCCGAAGAGCGCAGCGCCGCCGCCACCGCGAATCAGCCAGATCATCATGGGCATCGATTCCATCGGGGCCGGCTTCAATCCCCACCTGCGGTCGGACCTGTCGGCAGTTACCGCGGCGATCAGCGCACTGGTGCTGCCCAGCGCGTTTCGGCCCATTCCGGACTCCAGTACGCCTACCGGCTCGCGGTGGGAGATGGACCCGACGCTGTTGGTGTCGGCCACCGTGACTTCCGAGGCGCCGTTCACGGTGACCTACCGGATCCGGCCCGAGGCGTCCTGGACCGACAACGCACCGATCGCCGCCGACGACTTCTGGTACCTGTGGCAGCAGATGGTCACCCAGCCCGGTGTCGTCGACCCGGCGGGCTATGACCTGATCACCGGTGTGCACTCCGTCGAAGGCGGCAAGCAGGTGGTGGTCACCTTCGCCAAGCCGTACCCGGCGTGGCGGGAACTGTTCAACAACATCGTTCCGGCGCACATCGTCAAGGACGTGCCGGGCGGTTTCCCGGCCGGCCTGGCTCGTGCCCTGCCGGTCACCGGCGGTCAGTTCCGGGTGGAGAACATCGACCCGCAGCGCGACGCGATCCTGCTCGCCCGCAACGACCGCTACTGGGGCCCGCCGGCCAAGCCGGACCTGGTCCTGTTCCGCCGCGCCGGGTCAGCGGCAGCGCTGGCCGACTCGATCCGTAACGGGGACACCCAGGTGGCTCAGGTGCACGGCGGCTCGGCGGCGTTCGCGCAGCTGTCGGTGATCCCCGGGGTACAGACCACCCGGGTGGTCACGCCCCGAATCATGCAGCTCGCGCTGCGGGCAGCGGAACCCAAGTTGGCCGATGTGCGGGTTCGCCGGGCCATCCTGGGCCTGCTCGACGTCGGCCTGCTGGCCACGGTGGGCGCCGGCAGCGACAACACCGTCACCTTGGACCAGGCCCAGATCCGCACTCCCAGCGACCCCGGCTATGTGCCCACCGCGCCGCCGGCGATGTCCGAATCGGCCGCGCTGGCACTGTTGCAGGCGGCCGGCTACCGAGTCGAGAAGGATGCGCCGCCCTCCGCGCTGGTTCCCCCGGCCGGCTCCGCCACTGGTGTGCCGCACCCGCCGGAGATCACCCGGGGGCGGATCAGCAAGGGCGGAGAACAGCTGTCGCTGGTCATCGGGGTGGCGGCAAACGATCCGACCTCGCAGGCCGTGGCCAACACCGCCGCCGACCAATTGCGCAACGTCGGGATTGCCGCCACGGTCCTCGCGCTGGACCCGGTGAAGCTCTACCGGGAAGCGCTGGTCACCCACCAGGTCGATGCGATCGTCGGCTGGCAGCAGGCCGGCGGCGACCTGGCGACGCTGCTGGCTTCGCGCTACGGCTGCGGTGCGATGGCTCCCACGACCGTACCCACTTCGGTCAGCCCGGTGCCGGGGCCGTCGGCGACTCCGGCCTCGCAGTCCCCAGCGCCAGCGCCGGCACCGGCCACGACGACCTCGAAGGTTCCGCCCCGCTCCGCCGCGCCCGGGGCGCTGATTCAGGCTCCGTCGAACATCACCGGCGTCTGCGACCATGCCATCCAGGCCGAGATCGATGCGGCCATCGATGGCAGCAAGTCCATCGGCGAAGTGATCGCCTCCGTCGAACCCCGGTTGTGGAATATGGCGACGGTGCTGCCGATCCTGCAAGACACCACGATCGTGGCAGTCGGTCCGAGCGTGACCAACGTCAGCCTGACCGGCGCAGTACCGGTGGGCATCGTTGGCGAAGCCGGAAACTGGGTCAAGCTGCCCTAGCGAAATACCCAGGCGTTAGGCTTGCCCAGGCTGGAGGTCCACGGGGGAGCAACAGGTGAACGCCAGCCGGAATCGGCATTAACGAAGTCTTGCGCACAGGCAATTCTTGGGTAAGATTAAGCAAACCTGCGCTGGACTCGTCGGAGGGGGATTTGTCAATGGAACACCTCGCTCACCGCTGCGCCACTGTCGCGGCCGCAGCTCTTGGTGTCGGAGGTCTGGTCGCAGTACTGACGTCGATGACCCCGGCCCTGCCAGAGGTGCAGATTCGCGACGTCGACCTGGCCGCGGCAAACGTCGACGTGAGCCCGAGCCTGGACGTCATCGAGAACCACGTCCGCCCGGACATCGTCGGCGGCGGGGCCGACGTCCAGGAGATCAACCTGGGCTCGCTGCTCTTCGAGAGCGGCGACGGCGCCTACGGACTCGGCTCGACGTTCCACGGGGGCGAGCTGGACGCGAGCGTGTTGAACGAGCTGACCGGGGGCAGCTTCGACCCGCAGAACCTGCCGATCGGGTTGTCTTCTTTCACGCCTGACCTGGGTGCGGCAGAGATCCCGGGTGTCGGGGCGTTCAGCGGTGGAACCGCGCAGGTTGCCAACATTGCTGCGGCTGACTTGGCAACCGGCTTCAGCCTCCTCCTGCAGGCGATCCCGGACGCGCAGCAGGCGATGAACTCCGCCATCATCGCGATGGAGGCGGAGTTCAACAGTGCGCTTGTCGCCGCACAGCAGGCCGCCGCCGAGCGGCTGTTCGGCGACAACCCTGAATTCAATGACGTCGTGAACTGGATCTTCAGCATCAACAACACGGTGCTGGCGCAGAATGAGGCCGCGTTCAACGAGCTGTTTGGGATCAGCTTCGATACCCACGACAGCCTGCTCGGCCACTTCGACCCGGCGATCCTCGACACCGACTGGACCACCCTGCTCGGGTTCGGTCCAGACGAGTTCAACGACATCGTCAACGCGATTCAGGGTGACAACCTCGCGCTGCTGTTGGGCAGCATCGACTGGGATGGGCTGTTCGGCGGCCTGTTCTGATCGGTGCGAAGGACGCCGATCCATTCGGCGTGCGGCGGTAGGGTTTTGGCGTGTCGGATCCGATTCCACGGTTGCTGTTCGTGCATGCCCACCCCGATGACGAAACCCTGACCACCGGGGCGACGATCGCCCATTACGCCGCCCGCGGCGCCGACGTGCATGTGGTCACCTGCACGCTGGGGGAGGAGGGCGAGGTCATCGGGGACCGGTGGGCGCGCCTGGCGGTGGACGGGGCCGACCAGTTGGGCGGCTATCGGATCGGTGAGCTGACTGCGGCGCTGCAGGCGTTGGGAGTCGGCCCGCCGCAGTTTCTCGGCGGCGCGGGACGCTGGCGTGACTCGGGGATGACCGGCACGCCGGCGCGGCGCCAGCAGCGGTTCATAGACGCCGCCGACGCCGAGACCGTCGGGGCGCTGGCGGCCATCGTCCGGAAGCTACGCCCGCACGTGGTCGTCAGCTACGACCCGAACGGCGGGTACGGTCATCCCGACCACATACACGCCCATCACGTCACCACCGCGGCGCTGGCCGCGGCGGCAGAGGACGGCTCCGAACCGGGGTGGGCCACGCCGAAGTTCTACTGGACGGTGACCGCCGGCAGCGCCCGACGGACCGCCCTGGAAGAGCTGCGAGACACCGACCGGCTGCCGCATTGGACGGCGGCCGATGCGCCGGACCAGCCGGCGGTCGGGGACTTCTCCGATGACCGGATCGATGCGGTGATCGAGGCTGCGGAGGCACGCGCGGCCAAGGTGGCAGCCATGAACGCCCACGCCACCCAGATCACCGTCGGGCCGACCGGCCGGGCGTTCGCGTTGTCGAACAACGTGGTCCAGCCGATCTTGGATGCTGAACATTACGTCCTGGTGGCCGGTGAACCCGGTCCACGCGACGACCGGGGATGGGAAACCGATCTCCTGGCCGGACTTCAGCTCGATGACGACGGTCACAAGGTAGGCTCCTGCTGAGCAGTTTTGTAGAGGCAAGGACTTAGGTGGTTTAGGCATGGATCCCGATCTGGACCCGAACTTGGAGCACTGGCAGTGGTGGCTCGACAGCTACCAGTGGATGGTCGGTTCGTTGGTCAGCCAGCTGGAGAGCATCCCCACTTGAGCCCCGTCGCGTCGCTCACCGAGCCCGCGATGCCCACTGATGCGCCGGCATTCAACTTCGTCGTGTTGGCGCTGCTCGCCCTCGACGGCGCGCTCTGCGCCGTGGCCACCGCGCTGCTGTTGCCTGCGCACATCGGTGCCGTCCCCTTTCCGCTCAGTGCCCTGATTGGGGGCCTGGTCAACGCTGGCCTGGTGTGGGTGGCGCAGCGCTGCACCGAGTCGCTGCGGTTGGCGGTGCTGCCGCTGTGGACCTGGTTGTTGACCATCGCGCTGATGACCTTCGGTGGTCCGGGTGACGACCTGATTTTCGCCGACCGCGGCGTGATGGCCTACGGCGTGCTGCTGATGATCGTGCTGGGCAGCGCGCCGCCCGGGTGGGTGCTGTGGCGGCGTC
This sequence comes from Mycobacterium sp. SMC-11, assembly GCF_046250095.1. Classification (NCBI taxonomy): domain Bacteria; kingdom Bacillati; phylum Actinomycetota; class Actinomycetes; order Mycobacteriales; family Mycobacteriaceae; genus Mycobacterium; species Mycobacterium sp. SMC-11. The sequence goes on from NZ_CP176430.1 coordinate 1,241,583, forward strand.
GCCAAGCGCTGACTGCACTCGCGACGGCCGGGTGACCCGGGCGGACCGTCTGGCCTGGTGTGCGCTCGCCAGCCCGGTTGGCGCGGCGGCTACTGTGGCGCTTATGGCATGCGCGAGATTCCGGATGCGGGTGACGCGCGGATGACGAACTCGTCGGCACTGCGCCGCGTACTGCGACGCGCCCGCGACGGCGTGCTCCTCAATGTTGAGGAAACCGCGATCGCCATGACCGCGCGTGGCAGTGACCTGGCCGACCTATGTGCGAGCGCCGCCCGGGTCCGAGACGCCGGTTTGGTGTCGGGAGGCCGACGCGGACCGGGCGGACGGCTGCCGGTCACTTACTCGCGCAAGGTGTTCATCCCGGTCACCCATCTGTGCCGCGACACCTGCCACTACTGCACCTTCGTCACCGTGCCCGGCGTGCTGCGTGCGCAGGGCAAACAGATGTACCTGGGTCCCGATGAGATCCTCGACATCGCCCGCCGGGGCGCCGAGTTGGGTTGCAAGGAGGCGCTGTTCACGCTCGGCGACCGGCCCGAGGACCGCTGGCCCGAGGCGCGGCAGTGGCTCGACGAGCGCGGCTATGACAGCACGCTGGCCTACGTACGGGCGATGGCCATCCTGGTGCTGGAGGAGACCGGCCTGCTGCCGCACCTGAACCCAGGGGTGATGAGCTGGTCGGAGATGTCGCGGCTCAAGCCGGTGGCGCCGTCGATGGGCATGATGCTCGAAACCACCTCCCGGCGGCTGTTCGAGACCAAGGGCCTGGCGCACTACGGCAGCCCGGACAAGGATCCGGTGGTGCGCCTGCGCACGCTGGCCGACGCGGGCCGACTCTCGATCCCGTTCACCACCGGACTGTTGGTCGGCATCGGCGAGACGCTCGCCGAGCGTGCCGACACCCTGCACGCGATTCGCAAGGTGCACAAAGAGTTCGGGCACATCCAGGAAGTCATCGTGCAGAACTTCCGGGCCAAAGAGCACACCGCGATGGCGGCGGTGCCCGACACCGGTTTCGAGGATTTCCTGGCTACGGTGGCGGCGACCCGGCTAGTGCTGGGCCCCAAGATGCGGGTGCAGGCACCGCCCAATCTGGTGTCGGCCGAAGAATGCCTGGCGCTGATCGGCGCCGGGGTCGACGACTGGGGCGGGGTGTCGCCGCTGACCCCCGACCACGTCAACCCGGAGCGGCCCTGGCCGGCACTGGACGATCTGGCCGCGATCACCGAGCAAGCCGGTTACGACCTGGTGCAGCGGCTTACCGCTCAGCCCGACTACGTGCTGGCCGGTGCGGCGTGGATCGATCCGCGCGTGCGCCCGCACGTGGCGGCGCTGGCCGATCCGGACACTGGCTGGGCCCGCGACATCAATCCGGTCGGGCTGGCCTGGCAGGAACCCGATGAGGTGCAGTCCGCCGGCCGGGTGGATCTGCACACCGCGATCGACGTCGACGGCCGGGCCACCGAGACGCGCAGTGATTTGGGCAGCGCTTTCGGGGACTGGGAGTCGATCCGCGAGCAGATTCACCAACTGGCGGCTCGTGCGCCCGAACGCGTCGACACCGATGTGCTGGCCGCGCTGCGTTCAGCCGAGCGTGACCCGGCCGGCTGCACCGACGCCGAGTATCTGGCATTGGCCACCGCGGACGGGCCGGCCATGGATGCCGTTGCCGCACTGGCCGACTCGCTGCGCCGCGACACCGTCGGTGACGACGTGACCTACGTGGTCAACCGGAACATCAACTTCACCAACATCTGCTACGTCGGTTGCCGGTTCTGTGCCTTCGCCCAGCGCAAAGGGGACGCCGACGCGTTTTCGCTGTCGAACGCCGAGGTCGGGGAACGTGCCTACGAGGCGCATCTGGCCGGCGCTACCGAGGTCTGCATGCAGGGCGGCATCGACCCGGAGCTGCCGGTCACCGGCTACGCCGATCTGGTTCGCGCGGTCAAGGCGCGGGTGCCGTCGATGCACGTGCACGCGTTCTCTCCGATGGAGATCACCAACGGGGTGTCCAAGAGCGGCTTGAGTATTCGGGATTGGCTGATCAGTCTGCGTGAGGCGGGACTGGGCAGCATTCCGGGCACCGCCGCCGAGATCCTCGACGACGAGATCCGCTGGGTGCTCACCAAAGGCAAGCTGCCGACCTCGATGTGGGTGGAGGTGGTCAGCACCGCGCACGAGGTGGGGCTGCGGTCCAGTTCGACGATGATGTACGGCCACATCGATTCCCCGCGGCACTGGATCGGACACATGCGGGTGTTGCGTGGCATCCAGGACCGCACAGGCGGTTTCACCGAGTTCGTGCCGTTGCCGTTCGTGCATCAGAGCTCGCCGCTGTACCTGGCCGGCGGGGCGCGGCCCGGCCCGAGTCATCGCGACAACCGCGCGGTGCACGCGTTGGCGCGGATCATGTTGCACGGCCGCATCCCCAACATCCAGACCAGCTGGGTCAAGTTGGGAGTGGAGCGCACCCAGGTGATGCTCAATGGCGGCGCCAACGACCTGGGCGGCACCTTGATGGAGGAGACCATCTCGCGGATGGCCGGCTCCGAGCACGGCTCGGCCAAGACCATCGCGGAGCTGACGTCGATCGCCGAAGGCATCGGCCGTCCGGCTCGTCAGCGCACCACGGACTACGCACCGCTAGCGATCTGACCCTATTGCGATTTCGGCGCGGTTTCTCCCGCTGAGCGGGAGAAACCGCGCCGAAATCGCCTGATATCAGGCGGCCGGCGGACCCGACAAGCCGTTAGATCCGGTGGTACCGGTCGCGCCGTCGGCACCGTTGCGGCCTAGTTCACCGACGCTGCCCTTATAGCCGCCCGAGGGTATTTCGCCCGCAGCGCCTCTGGCTCCGCCGTTTCCGCCTGCGCCGCCGGTTCCCCCTACGCCGCCCGTGCCGCCGGCACCGTGCGCGCCATCGTTGCCGGCGCCGAGGGCGATCCCGCCTGCGCCGCCGTTGCCGCCTGCGCCGCCGGCGCCGCCGTCCCCACCGGCTCCGCCGTCCCCACCGTCGCCGCCGTTGCCGCTGATGGAGCAGCCGCAGATCCCCCTCCCGTCGCCGCCGTTGCCGCCGTTGCCGCCGTTGCCGCCGCTGTCGCCGTTTCCACCTGCGGCGCCGTTTCCGCCGGCTCCACCGATGCCGCCGTCGCCGCGGATCACACCGCCGGCTCCACCGGTCCCTCCGGCTCCGCCCGCCCCGCCAGCCGTTCCGGCGGCGCCGTCTCCGCCCGTGCCGCCGTTTCCGCCGTAGCCGCCGGTGTTACCGATATTGCTGGTGGGATAGCCCAGTGTCAGGGCGTACCCGCCCCTGCCGCCGTTGCCGCCGTTGGCGCCGGCACCGCCGTTGCCGCCGTTGCCGCCGTCACCGCCGGTACCGAAATCGCTGCCCTGGTCACCGCCGTTGCCGCCCGCACCTCCGTTGCCGCCCGCGCCACCGTTGCCGCCGTCTCCGCCATCCCCGCCGTGGGCGGTGCTGCCGTAGTTGACGGTGTCGGCGAGGGCGTCGCCGCCGCGCCCACCGATGCCGCCGTTGGCGTGGTCGGCGCCGTTACCGCCGTCACCGCCGTTGCCGCCGTTGATGGTTCCAGGCCAGAACTGGGTCATTTCCCCGGCTCCGCCGTATCCGCCGTCGCCGCCGCGTTGGCCGGCGGTGCTGCCATCGGCACCGGCTGTGCCGCTTGAGCCATCTCCACTACCGTCGGGCGCGCCGTTCAACTTGCCGTTGGTCCCTCTTGTGGCGGCGCCGGTCTGGTTGAAGGCGGGATTGATGCCGTTGGTGCCTGCGGAGCCGTTTCCGCCGGTGCCGCCGTTGCCGCCGTTGCCGATGTTGCCGCCTGCGCCGCCGTTGCCGGCGTTTCCGCCGGTGCCGCCGTTGCCGGTGGAGGCGGGGTTGAGGGTGGTGAGGTAGCCGTTTCCGCCTGCGCCGCCGTTTCCGCCGTTGCCGCTGAGGGCGTCGTCGGATCCGCCGTAGCGGCCGTTGGTGCCGTTGGCGCCGGTGGTGGCGCCGTGGCCGCCTTGGCCGCCGAGGCCGATCGCTCCGGCGTCGCCGCCGGTGCCGCCTGCGCCGCCGTTGCCGCCTTGGGTGGTTGCGTCGCCGGCGTTGCCGCCGTTGCCGGCGTTTCCGCCGGTTCCGCTGTCGCCGCCTGCGCCGCCGGCGCCGCCGTTGCCGTCGGCGGCTGGCGGGCGCAGTCCGAAGATGCCGGTCTTGCCGCCGGCGCCGCCATTGCCTCCTGCGCCGCCGTTGCCGCCGGCACCTCCGATGCCGCCGTTACCTCCGAGACCGCCGTTGCCGCCGGTGGCGGTCACGGTGCTGTCGACGGTGGTGTGGTCGGCGGTGGTTCCGGCGGCGTTGCCGCCGTTTCCTGCGTTGCCGCCGTCGCCGCCGGCGGTGCCCGCGCCGCCGGCTCCACCGGCGCCACCGATACCTCCGATGGCGGCGGCACCGAACAGGCCCGAGCGGCCGCCGGCACCACCGTCGCCGCCGGCGCCGCCGGCGAAACCCGCCACGCCGTTGCCGCCGTTGCCGCCGTTACCGCCGTCGCCTCCGGTGGCGGTGGTGCCGGTGATGGCTTGTGCTGATCCGCCGTCGGCGCCGTTGCCGCCGGCTGCCCCGGTTGCTCCGGTGCCGCCGTTGCCGCCGTTTCCGCCGAGGGCGTTGGTGATGCCGTCGTCGCTGAGGCTGTCTTGACCGGCGCCGCCGTGACCACCGGCTTGGGCGCCGGTGTCGCTGAGCGCACCGCCGCTGCCGTTGCCCCCGGCCAGACCCGCCGTGTTGAGGGCGGGCAGTGTCCCGGCGTCGGTGCCGTCGGCGGCGCGCCCGTCGAGCACTGGCGCGATCCCGTCGGCGCCGCGCCCGCCGGCACCGCCGGCACCACCGATGCCGCCGTCGCCGAATAGGTAGCCGGCGGCGCCGCCGTTGCCGCCTGCGCCGCCTGCGCCGCCGGCACCGTCGATACCGTCAAATCCGGTTCCGCCGGCCCCGCCGATGCCGCCGTTGCCCAGTAGCCAGCCGCCGGCGCCGCCGTTGCCACCGTTGCCGCCGGCTACCGCGGCATCGGTGCTGTCCAGCCCGGCGCCGCCGGCACCACCGTTGCCGATCCATCCGGCGTTGCCGCCGTCGGCGCCGGCCGCTCCGGCGCCGCCGTCACCGAATAGGAAGCCGCCGTCGCCGAGGTCCCCGAAGATCCCTGAGCTGCCGAATACCGAGTCGTTGGTGCCGGTGAAGCCGTCGATGCCGTTGCCGAGCAGTTCGCGGCCGAACAGGTACACGAACGGGTCGTTGACGACCGAGATGATCTGGGAGGCAAATGGATCGGCCAACACCGATTGGCCCACTCCGTTGACGGTCTCGACTAGCCACTGGTCGAAATCGGTCAGGGAACTACCGAAGGCTGCCCCCGCCAACGGGTCAGTCCATGTCAGATCCAGGCTGTCCCACCAGGGTGTTGATTCCCACCCCGATGCGGTCCACAGGGTCGGATCGAACAGATCGGACAACCAGTCCAGTTCATCGGCTTGGGCTGGCGGCGCTACCGCCGACCCTAAGGCCAAAAACGCGCCCACACCCGCCGCAGCGCACCCGCGCCGGGCACTCCCACGCGCACCAACCCACCCAACGCTGGGATCACCCTTCACGCCCTGCCGACGCGCCATGACACCGCTCCCTCCGAGCTGCAGAACCGCAAATCAACCTGAGAACGCCTCAAGTTGCGCTAAGGGAACCGGATGTCGAAAACCGTGTCCACCCAATGCATCACCATGAAAGAAATGCGCAGGGCGCCGATGCAGAGAAATCTGCCAGGGCGTTACGGCGTCAAATCGACCGGTCGTTCAGATCGGCCTAGGGGAGGCTGATTATGCTGGTGGACAGCAGGATTAGATTTATACGCATCAAGATATGAATTCGGCTCTGCGCGTCATTCGGCCTATTTCCCTGCTGCGCAAGGACATATGCTATGGGCTCGTCGATCGCGTCCGCAGTGACGCTCGTTACAGTCGCGCGGCCAGCTCGGTGCCCTGCTTGATGGCCCGCTTGGCATCCAGCTCGGACGCCAGTGCCGCCCCGCCGATGATGTGCGGGCTCACGCCGTGCTGACGCAATCCGTCCTCGAGGTCGCGCACCGACTCCTGCCCGGCGCAGATCACCACGTTGTCCACGGCCAACACCTGCGGGCGCGACTTGTTCGGGCCGTAGCTGATGTGCAGCCCGTCGTCATCAATGCGGTCGTAGTTCACCCCGGAGAGCTGCTGCACGTTCTTGGCCTTCAACGATGCCCGATGGACCCAGCCGCTGGTCTTGCCCAACTTGCGGCCCTGGGCGCCCGCGGTGCGGGCCAACAGGTAGACCTGGCGGGCCGGCGGCGCCGGGTCCGGCGGCAGCAACGCGCCCCTGGCCTCCCAAGGGTCGGCGGCGCCCCATTCGGCCTTCCACTCTTTGAGATGCAGCGTCGGCGAAGAGTCGGGGGAGTCCAGTACCAGGAACTCACTGACGTCGAAACCGATTCCGCCGGCACCCACCACCGCCACCGAGGAACCCACCGGTCGGCCCGCGATCGCCTCGGCATACGACATCACCATCGGATGCTCGATGCCCGGGATCTGCGGGATCCGCGGTTTGACCCCGGTGGCCAGCACCACCTCGTCGAAGCCGATCAACTCGTCGACGTGGGCGCGGCTGCCCAGGCGTACCGCAACCGCGTACTTGTCCAGCATGGTGGTGTAGTAGCGGATCGTCCCGGCGAACTCTTCCTTGCCGGGAATCCTTCTGGCCAAGTCGAATTGGCCGCCGATGACCTCGTTCGCCTCGAACAGTGTCACCTCGTGCCCGCGTTCGGCGGCCGACACCGCCGCGGACAACCCGGCCGGCCCGGCGCCCACCACCGCGATGCGCCGGCGCCGCCGCGTCGGGCTGAGCACCAGCGTGGTCTCGTGACCGGCTCGGGGGTTGACCAGGCAGGAGACCTTCTTGTGCACGAAGGCGTGGTCCAGGCAGGCCTGATTGCACGCGATGCAGGTGTTGATCTCATCGGCGCGGCCGTCGGCAGCCTTGCGCACCCAGTCCGGGTCGGCCAGCATCGGGCGGGCCATCGAGATCAAGCGCACCGAGGTCTCGGCGAGGACCCGTTCGGCGGCCTGCGGCATGTTGATCCGGTTGGATGCCACTACCGGGATGGTGACGTGATCGGCGACGGCGCTGCTGATGTCGACGAATGCGTTGCCCGGGACCGACGTCACGATGGTCGGCACCCGCGCTTCATGCCAGCCGAAGCCGGAGTTGATCATGGTGGCGCCGGCTTCCTCGACTTCGGTTGCCAGCGTGAGGATCTCCTCCCAGCTTTGGCCATCCTCGACGTAGTCGGCCATCGACATCCGGTAGCAGATGATGAAGTCGTCGCCAACGGCCGCGCGTGTGCGAGCCACGATCTGCACCGGGAAGCGGCGCCGATTGGCCGCACTACCGCCGTAGCCGTCCGTGCGCCGGTTGGTGCGCGCTGCCAGGAACTGGTTCAGCAGGTAGCCCTCGCTGCCCATGATCTCCACCCCGTCATAACCGGCCTCGCGGGCCAATTCGGCGGCTCGGGCGAAGTCGGCGATCGTCGACTCGACCCCGCGGGTGGTCAACGCCCGCGGCCGGAACGGATTGATCGGTGCCTTGATGCTCGAGGCGCTGACCGAAAACGGGTGGTAGGCATAGCGTCCCGCATGCAGAATCTGCAGCGCGATCTTGCCGCCGGCATCGTGCACGGCTTCGGTGATGCGCCGATGGCGTCGCGCGTCGGCGCGGGTGGTCATTGCTGAGGCGAACGGCAGTAGCCAACCTGACCGGTTCGGGGCGTATCCGCCGGTGATGATCAGCCCTACGCCGCCGCGGGCGCGTGCCGCGAAGTACTCGGCCAGTTTGGCGGTGTCGCCGGCGCGGTCTTCCAGGCCGGTGTGCATCGAACCCATGACCACCCGGTTGGGCAGGGTCGTGAAACCCAGGTCCAGCGGGGTCATCAAGAGCGGGTAGGGATTGATGGATTCTGTTGTCACAGCGGTCCCTTCATCGCAGTGTCCCGGTCACTGCAGCGCCCGGGTAACCTCGTCAAGCCAGTCAATTGCGCTCTCCTCCGCGCGAATGCCGCCCCGCAACACCAGGTACTGATGCAGCGCGGCGCCCGTCAGGGAGCGGGGATCCGGGAACTGCTTCTTCTCCAGTGCGCGGTAGACGTCCAATCGCTCGCCACGTTCGGCGCGCAGGTCCACGGCCTGTGCGCGCACCGTGGCGCGGTCGCTGTGGCCGGCGCCGCGGATCTTGACGGCCAGTTCGCGCAGCCGGTTGTCCACCACCGAGCTTCCGCGCCCGGCCAGTGGGGCCGCGATCCAGCGGGCCAGCTCCGCGCGACCGGCCTCGGCGACGGTGTAGACCTTCTTGTCCGGGCGGCCCTGCTGGGCTACCTCGGTCACCTGCACCCAGCCGTCGGCCTCCATGGCTCGCAGCGTCCGGTAGATCTGCTGGTGGGTGGCGCTCCAGAAATAGCCGATCGAGCGGTCGAAGCGGTGGGCGAGCTCGTAGCCCGAACCCGACTGCTCGCTCAACGACACCAGGATCGCGTGCGGAAGTGCCACGCGGGGAGCATAGGCAGCCGGGCACCACCTATGCAACTTGTTGCACAACAACTGAGTGCATAGCCGGTCCTAGCCCCGATGGGCCGTGGTGGTCGCGACGCCGCAGCGGCCTCTACTATCAGGACCGATGAATCCGCCCTGCGTCGCCGCAGCCTCGTGAGTCCCGTGCGCGGCGGCAGATCGGCCGCACTGCCGACATTTCCCTGGGACACCCTGGCCGAGGCGACGGCACTGGCCAAGGCGCATCCCGACGGCATCGTCGACCTGTCCGTCGGCACCCCGGTCGATCCGGTGGCCCCGGTCATCCGCGAGGCACTGGCTGCGGCGTCCTCCGCGCCGGGGTATCCCACCACTGCCGGCACTGCGGCGCTGCGCGCTTCGGCGGTCGCCGCGCTGCAACGGCGTTACGGGATCACCGGCCTGGCCGAGTCGGCGGTGCTGCCCGTCATCGGCACCAAAGAACTCATCGCTTGGCTGCCAAGCCTGCTCGGCCTCGGCGATCAGGACGCGGTCGTGGTCCCCGAACTGGCCTACCCGACCTACGAAGTGGGCGCTCGGCTGGCTGGGGCGCGGTGGGTGCGCAGCGACGCCCCGCAGCTGCTCGACGGTCCGCCGCCGGCCCTGGTGTACCTGAATTCGCCGAGCAACCCGACCGGGGCGATCGCGACCGCCGACGAGCTGCGCGCTGTCGTGGGCTGGGCCCGCGAGCACGACGTCCTGGTGGTCTCCGACGAGTGCTATCTGGGCCTGGGCTGGGACTCCGAGCCGCGGTCGGTGCTGCATCCGGCGGTCTGCGACGGCGACCACCGCGGCCTGCTGGCGGTGCATTCGCTGTCGAAGACCTCCTCGCTGGCGGGCTACCGAGCCGGTTTCGTCGCCGGGGACGCCGCGGTGGTGGCCGAACTGCTCGCGGTCCGCAAACACGCCGGGATGATGGTGCCCACCCCGATTCAGGCGGCCATGGTCGCCGCCCTCGACGACGACGCCCACGAGCAGCAGCAGCGTGAGCGCTACGCCCGCCGCCGCGCGACGCTGCTGCCGGCGATGCAGGCGGCCGGCTTCACCATCGAGTTGTCGCAGGGCGGGCTCTACCTGTGGGCCACCCGCGGCGAGGCGTGCCGCAACACCGTCGACTGGCTGGCCCAGCGCGGCATCTTGGTGGCGCCCGGCGAGTTCTACGGCCCGGCCGGCGCGCAGTACGTGCGGGTGGCGCTCACCGCAACCGACGAGCGGATCGCCGCGGCGGCGGCCCGGCTGGGTTAGCGGCCCGGCGCGCCGCATTCGCCGGTGAGAATCCGCTCGATCGCGTCGTGTTCCGCCTGGGTCACCCACAGGCCGTAGCCGGACTTCACCGCGACGATCCGCGAGACGTAGGCGCAGCGATAGGACTTGTTGGGCGGTAGCCAGGTGGCTGCGTCGCCGTCGCCCTTCTGCTCGTTGACCGGCCCGCTGGTGGCCTGCAGGTTCAGCGGATCGTTGGCGAAGTTGCGGCGCGTGAGCTCATCCCACTGCTGGGCGCCCTTCTGCCAGGCATCCGACAACGCCACGACATGATCGATCTGCACCGCCTGGGAGGTAGCCCGACCGCGCTGGAACGCGATCACGGTGCCGGTGTAGGGATCGTTCAAGACACCGGATGTCACCACGCAATCAGCGGTGCCCGGCCTGGTCTCGATGTCGAGCAGGTCGCGGCGCAGGATGTCGTTGCGGGTGTCGCACCCGTTGTGCCCGCCGGGGACCGTGACGTCGTCGCTCCACGCCTGGCCGAACAGGGCGCGCGAGTAGCCGGTCTTGGGTGCGCGGCCCTTGATCGGCAGCGCGTCGAGCATGGCCAGCTCGGCGGATCCGTCGGCGGCCCCGACCGGAACCGGGTCCGCGGTGGCGGCCGGCGCCACGATCAGCAGGGCCGCGGTGAGCGCGGCAAAACAGGCTGGCCACCTGCGTCGCTGGTCGACCACGGCACCTCCAGTCCGGTGAACAGTCGCGGACGCTACCAGGCTGCCCCGACACGATCGATACGCGCCGATCGCCGCGCGCCATAGGCTGAGCGGATGCGCATCCATCCCGAGGTCGCCGAGGCGTTGGCCGCCGGGCGGGCCGTGGTGGCGTTGGAGAGCACGATCATCAGCCACGGTCTGCCGCGTCCGGACAATCTGCGCATTGCGCGCGCCATCGAGCATGCCGTGCGCTCGGCGGGTGCGGTACCGGCCACCATCGCGATCGTCGACGGCCAGCCGCACATCGGCCTCGACGACGATGCGCTGCATCGCATCGCCATCGGTGGCACGGCGATCAAGGTCAGTGTCCGCGAGATCGCGATGCTGGCCGCGGTGGCCGGGGACGGTGCGACCACGGTCGCCGCGACCGCGCACCTGGCGGCGGCAGCCGGAATCACGGTGTTCGCCACCGGCGGATTGGGCGGTGTGCATCGCGGCGCACAACACAGCTACGACGAGTCCGCGGATCTGACCACCCTGTCGCGCACCCCGGTGCTGGTGGTGTGTTCGGGCGTGAAGTCGATCCTGGACATCGGTGCCACGTTGGAGCGATTGGAGACGCTGTCGGTGGGGGTGATCGGCTACCGAACCGACCGCTTTCCGGCCTTCTACCTCGCCGACTCTGGCCACCCACTCGACTGGTGGGTCCAGACGCCCAAACAGGCTGCCGCGGTGCTGCGGGCTCGCGACCGGCTGGGCACCGACGGCTACGGCCTGGTGCTGGCCAACCCGATTCCCGCCGACGCCGAGCTGGACCGCGAACTGCATGACCGGGTGCTGGCCGATGGATTGGCCGCCGCGCGGGCCGCGGACATCCACGGCAAGGACGTCACCCCGTTCCTGCTGGATTATTTCCACCGCGAGACGCGCGGCGCATCGGTGGCCGCCAACGTCGCCCTGGTGTTGGCCAATGCGCGGGTGGCCGCTGAGGTTGCCGTGGCCTACGCCGCCGGGTGACCGAGCGCGGCAGCGTATCTGGGCGCATCCTGGTTTATGGACGCAATCACCGAAGTACCGGTTCCGGTCAACGAGCCGGTCCACGACTACGCGCCGGACTCGGCGGAACGCACCCGACTGCGCACCGCGCTGGCTGCGCTCGCCGACCAACCCCGCGACTTGCCGCACATCATTGCCGGCCGGCATCGGATGGGCGATGGTGCGCGCATCGACATCGTCCAGCCGCACCGGCACGCCGCCGTGCTGGGCACGCTGACCAACGCTACCCATGCCGACGCCACCGCCGCGGTCGAAGCCGCAGCCGCGGCCAAGAGCGACTGGGCGGCAACCCCGTTCGACGAGCGCGCGGCGATCTTCCTGCGCGCTGCCGACTTGCTGGCCGGCCCGTGGCGGGAGACCATCGCCGCCGCGGGCATGCTCGGCCAGTCCAAGACCGTCTATCAGGCCGAGATCGACGCGCCGTGCGAGCTCATCGACTTCTGGCGATTCAACGTCGCGTTCGCCCGCCAGATCCTGACGCAGCAACCCATCAGCAGCGCGGGAGTGTGGAACCGCAGCGACTACCGGCCGCTGGACGGGTTCGTCTACGCCATCACCCCGTTCAACTTCTCCTCGATCGCCGGCAACCTGCCCACCGCCCCGGCCCTGATGGGCAACACGGTGATCTGGAAGCCGTCTGTCACCCAGACCCTCGCCGCCTACCTGACCATGCAGCTGCTGCAGGAGGCCGGGCTGCCACCGGGGGTGATCAACCTGCTCACCGGGGACGGCTACGCGGTTTCCGAGGTGGCGCTGGCGGATTCGCGGCTGGCCGGAATCCACTTCACCGGCTCGACGGAGACCTTCCGCGCGCTGTGGCGTCAGGTGGGCGCCAACATCGACCGGTACGGCAGCTATCCGCGACTGGTCGGCGAGACCGGCGGCAAGGACTTCGTGGTGGCGCATGCTTCGGCGCGGCCGGACGTGTTGCGTACTGCGCTGATTCGCGGTGCCTTCGACTACCAGGGGCAGAAGTGCTCGGCCGCCTCCCGGGCATACATTCCGCGCTCGTTGTGGCGGCGCTTCGGCGACGACCTGCTGGCCGCCACGGCGGAGCTACGCTACGGCGACGTCACCGACCTGACCAATTTCGGTGGCGCGCTGATCGACGGGCGGGCGTTCGCCAAGAACGTGCGCGCCATCGAGCGCGCCAAAGCCGCCACCGGAGTCGAGATCGCGGTCGGCGGTGACTATGACGACAGCGTGGGCTACTTCGTGCGGCCCACGGTGCTGCTCTCCGATGATCCGGCCGACGAGATGTTCAGCACGGAATACTTCGGCCCGCTGCTGTCGGTACACGTCTACGCCGACGAGCAGTACGTGCAGATTCTCGACCTCATCGACACCGGATCGCGCTACGCGCTGACCGGGGCGGTCATCGCCGAGGACCGGCACGCGGTGCGTACCGCACTGCAGCGGTTGCGGTTTGCCGCCGGGAACTTCTACGTCAACGACAAACCGACCGGTGCAGTGGTGGGGCAGCAGCCGTTTGGCGGATCGCGCAACTCGGGCACCAACGACAAGGCGGGTTCACCGCTGAACCTGCTGCGCTGGACGTCGGCGCGAACGATCAAAGAGACCTTTCTGCCGCCCACCGAGCACGGCTACCCGCACATGGCGACGCCGTGAGCCTGATACCCTAGGGGGTATGAGTCATTACCAGGAAGTCCTCAACGAACTGAACCCGCAGCACCGTGACCTTCGGCAACAGATTCCCGGCGTCTACCAGGCGTTCGGCGAGATGAGCAAGGCCACCTTCGAATCCGGCGCCTTGGAACGCAAGGTCAAAGAGCTGATGGCGATGGCGATGGGTGTGGTGCAGGGCTGCGACGGATGCATCGCCTCACACGCACGGGCGGCGGCACGCGCCGGGGCCACCAAGCAGGAGGCCGCCGAGGCCATCGGCGTCAGCATTCTCATGCACGGCGGTCCGGCCACCATTTACGGGGCTCGTGCCTACACGGCGTTCTGCGAATTCGCCGACGACGCGGAGTAACGATTCTGCGTCGAGCCGGCCGGGTCAGCTGCCGATCACCCTGGCGATGCACAGTTCCGGTTCGACGAACGGTTCCAACTCTGCGCTGCCGCCGGGAGCGTTCTCGGCGTTGAGCAGCCCACGCAGCAGGCCCCGGTGCATGGCGCAGCTGACCTCGGGGTGTGCTCGGGCCAAGTCGCGAACCGGGCACGCGTGCAGCAGGATCGTGCGCCGGCGCTCGCCGTCCTCGGTCGCCGCGGTCAGTTCCGCGCCGAACCCCATCCGCGCGAAGATCCCCGCGATCCGGTCGGCGCACTCGTCGATGCCGGCGTCGGCGGCCGATCCGTTCGGCGTGGCGGGGCCCTCGGCGGCGGTGTCGTCGGAGGCCAAGATCCGGTCGGCCCAACGCTGGCCCGCTCGTTCGGCACGTTCCTGGCGTTCGGCGGCGGTCTCGCCGAGCTCCATGGCCAATATCTCGGCCAGGCTGCGGTAATCCAGGCGGTCACGCACCGCCACGTAGCCGGTGCGGGGCCGCCCGACGCCGTCACGTTTGATCCGGGTCCGGGCGACCGCCCCTTCCTCGCACAAGGCATCGAGGTGGAAGCGCACCGTGGTGACGTGCAGGTTCATCCGCTCGGCGAGCTCGGCGGCGTCGACCGCTCCACTGGCGGCGCCCACCAACCGCAGCACCCGGTCCCGTTGCTGGTTGCGTGGCAACCGCTGACTGCGAGCGGTGCCCTGCCGCTGGACGGACTGGTCGTGCATGGGAGTACCTCTCCTTGAGGAGTTGCCCATAAATTAAGGGAACTGACTCGTTGATACCACTTGTGGCGGTCGGCCGCCGTCCGGTCGGTCGGCTGGGCCAGCGGTGCGGACCGGGTAACGTCCCCCAGATGCTGCTGACCTCGCTGGCTGCCGACGGCTCGAACGCCTCGGACATCGCCGATGCGGTGCGTATCGACAACACCCTACTGAGCCGTGCCGAGCTGAGTACCGCTTCCGCGGCAGTGCTTGAAGACCTTGCCGGGGCGTCGACGGTCGCGGTGCTGGCCACCCCCACAGCGCAGACCGTGCTGGCGGTCACCGGCTGTCTGCTCGCCGGGGTCCCGGTGGTACCGGTCCCCGCTGACGTCGGCATCGCCGAACGCCAGCACATCCTGCGTGACTCGGGAGCGCAGGCCTGGCTGGGGGAGCGGCCCGACGACCTTGCCGGGCTACCGCATTTCCCGGCGCGCGCCGGATCGTCGCACCAATTGCCCGAACCGGATTCACGCGGCGAAGACGACACCGCGTTGATCATCTACACCTCCGGCACCACCGGCCCGCCCAAAGGTGTGCAACTGAGCCGGCGGGCGCTGGCCGCAGACCTGGACGCACTGGCACAGGCCTGGCAGTGGAGTCCCGATGACGTGCTGGTGCACGGCTTGCCGATGTACCACGTTCACGGCTTGGTCTTGGGTCTGTTGGGTTCGTTGCGGGTAGGCAACCGCTTCATACACACCGGCAAGCCGACGCCGGAGGCATACGCGGCGGCACGCGGCACGCTCTATTTCGGGGTGCCCACGGTGTGGTCGCGGGTGGTGGCCGATGCGAGTGCTGCCGCAGCGCTGCGGCCCGCGCGGCTGCTGGTCTCGGGCAGCGCGGCGCTTCCCGTCCCGGTGTTCGAAGCCCTCGTCGCCCAGACCGGTCATGCCCCCATCGAGCGGTACGGCAGCACCGAATCGCTGATCACGCTGAGCACCCGGGTCGACGGCGAACGGCGCCCGGGATGGGTGGGCCTGCCGCTGCACGGGGTGCAGACCAAGCTCGTCGCGGATGACGGCGGCCCGGTGCCGCACGACGGCGCGACGATCGGCCGGCTCGCGGTGCGGGGGCCGACGCTGTTCAACGGTTATCTCAACCGGCCCGACGCCACTGCCGAGGCGTTCGACGCCGATGGGTGGTACCGCACCGGGGACGTGGCGGTGATCGACGGCGACGGCATGCATCGGATCGTCGGCCGCGAATCGGTCGATCTGATCAAGACCGGCGGCTTCCGGGTCGGGGCCGGTGAGATCGAGACGGCGTTGCTGGGCCATCCCGCGGTATCTGAAGTGGCCGTCGTCGGATTGCCCGACGAAGACCTGGGGCAGCGGATCGTCGCGTTCGTCGTACCCTCGGCCGGCGGCGCTGCGCAACCCAGCGAATTGATCGACTATGTCGGTCAACAGCTGTCGGCGCACAAGCGGCCTCGCGAGGTACGGATCGTGGATGCGTTGCCGCGCAACGCGATGGGAAAGGTGCTCAAGAAAGCGCTGCTGACGTAGGCTCCGCTTGGGCGAATCGCAACCAGAAGGGTGGGCCCCGTGAAGCCTAGGAACCGATTCAGTCTCGTCGCCGTCACCGTTCTCGCCGGCGCGACGGTCCTGCTTGGCGGGTGCTCGGCGGTGGACAAGGTCATCAACAAGGGTGGCGACACCACCTGCGGAGAGTTCAACGGCCACACCGACGAGAAGCAGCGCTCCGAGATCGCCAAGATGCTCAAGGACCGAAAGGGCGGCGAGCCCTCGAACCTGGAGCTGTCGGGAACGCAGGTGGCGGTCAGCGCCTATTGCAAGACGATCGGGAAAGACAGCGACAAGATCAGCAGGGCGATGCTGTAGCGCTCAGCTCATTCGCGGCTGCGGTCGCCGCAGGGGCCTGCCGGTTCCCAGCTTCGCATTGCGCACTGGACTGCGTCGTCATTGAGGGCGGCCACCGGCAGCGGCAATTGATCACTGCGACAGCGCATCCCGTCGATAAGGATGGCCACAAAACGACGCCACAGGTGTGCGTCGACATGGCCGGCGAACTCGCTCACGGTGCCGGCCAGCAGACCGAAGATCGGCATGTCGGTATCGGACAGTTCCGGGCGCAGGCGGCCGTCGCTGCGCGCCCGTTCGACGAGGCGCTTCTGAACCGGAATGAGTCGCTCCTGGGCAGCTGTCACGCGATCGCCGCCGTATGACTTGCTGAAGGCGATCTCCCGCAATCCCCGGTCGGTCGCGGTGATCTCACACATCTGCTCGACGTACCAGA
This sequence comes from Mycobacterium sp. SMC-11, assembly GCF_046250095.1. NCBI lineage: Bacteria > Bacillati > Actinomycetota > Actinomycetes > Mycobacteriales > Mycobacteriaceae > Mycobacterium > Mycobacterium sp. SMC-11. Next base: position 1,258,218 of record NZ_CP176430.1, read on the forward strand.
CGAACCCCTGCCAGGGATCTGGTTGTTGCAGAGCTGCTTGCGCCAAATCCGCCAGCTGGTTCAGGCCGTCTTCGAAGATCGCCTCGAGCAGCTCCTCCTTGCTGGCGAACCGTCGGTAGACCGTGCCCACCCCGACGCCCGCATGGTGTGCGACGTCGTTGAGGTTGGGCTCCAATCCCTTGCTGGCAAACAGGTCGCGGGCCGCTTCCAGGATGCGCTTCCTGTTGCGCTCGGCGTCCTTGCGCAACGGGCGCTCCGTCGTCTCACTCACGTTCACCTGCCAAGTGTAATGGGCGCAACATCAAACCGGATTGACTTAATCCGCTTACATAGTTAGCTTAGCTACCTGGAGCGGAGACGGCGACCGGCCTGGTCAACGTCGGGGAGGGCGGACGATGAAAAGGCTGATCAGCCGGGTTTGGCTGCCCGCTTTGATCGTGATGGCGGTGGTGGCGGGAGCCGTCACCGTCGCACAGCTGCGGACCGTGTTCGGTGCGCATCCGGTCGTCGTGACCGACTTGTCCTCCGATAACGCCGAGGACTTCAACCCGAAGTTCGTGACCTACGAGATCTTCGGTTCGGGCACCACTGCCGTCATCAATTACATGGACCTCGAAGGCAAGCCGCAGCGCGTCACCGATGTCGCGTTGCCGTGGACTCTGACTCTGCAGACCACCTTGCCCTCGGTGATGCCCAACATCCTGGCCCAGGGCGACGGCGACAGCATCAGCTGCCGGGTGACCGTCGACGACGAGGTCAAACAGGAAAGGACGGCTACCGGAGTGAACGCCGAAACCTTCTGCTTTGTGAAGGCCGCATGAGCGCGCCGACGGCCGGCGCGCCGACCGAACCCATTCCGGCCGCGCGTCACGCCGCCCGCCCGGGGCTGCCCCGATTCATCCGCAAGTTCGCGGTGCCGATCATCTTGGCCTGGATCGCCTTCGTTGCCGTACTGAACATCGTCGTGCCTCAGCTCGAGGAAGTCGGCAAGATGCGTGCGGTGTCGATGAGCCCCAACGACGCCCCGTCGATGATCGCCACCAAGCGCGTCGGAAAGGTGTTCCAGGAGTACGACACCTCCAGCTCGGTGATGATCGTGCTTGAAGGCGAAGAGCCGCTGGGCGCGGCAGCGCACGAGTTCTATGACCAGATGGTGCGCGATCTGCGTGCCGACACCGCCCACGTGCAGCACGTCCAAGATTTCTGGGGCGACACACTGACGGCCAAGGGCGCCCAGAGCGCCGACGGCAAGGCCGCCTACGTTCAGGTCTACATCGCCGGTGACCAAGGGGAGACGCTGGCCAACGAGTCGGTGGATGCGGTGCGCCGCATCGCGTCCGAAGGGCCCGCCCCCGCCGGCGTGAAGGCCTACGTGACGGGGCCGGCGGCAACAAGTTCCGACCAGAACCATGTCGGCGACAAGAGCATGGAAACCATCGAGATGCTCACCTTCGCCGTCATCACGGTGATGTTGTTGGGCGTCTACCGATCCATCATCACCACCCTGATCGTGCTGCTGATGGTCGTCTTCGAGCTGTCGGCCGCCCGGGGACTGGTGGCATTCCTGGGATTCCACAACCTGTTCGGCCTGACGACGTTCGCGACCAACATGCTGGTGACGCTGGCCATCGCCGCCTCCACCGACTACGCGATCTTCCTGATCGGTCGATATCAGGAGGCGCGCAAAGCCGGCGAGGACCGAGAAACCGCTTACTACAGCATGTTCCACGGGACCGCGCATGTGGTGTTGGCCTCCGGGCTGACCATTGCCGGGGCCACGTTCTGCCTGCACTTCACGCGGCTGCCGTACTTCCAGACGATGGGCTTCCCGCTGTCGATCGGCATGGTGATCGTGGTCGCCGCGGCCTTGACCCTGGGGCCCGCAGTCATCTCGGTGTGCAGTCGCTTCGGCAAGATTCTGGAACCCAAGCGCGTCACGCGGTCGACCGGGTGGCACCGGGTCGGTACGGCCACCGTCCGCTGGCCCGGAGCGATCCTGGTGGCCGCCGTTGCGGCGGCGCTGATCGGCCTGCTCACGTTGCCCGGGTACCACACGAGCTACAACGACCGCATCTACCTGCCCGATGACGTCGCGGCGAACGTGGGCTACTCAGCGGCGTTCCGGCACTTCTCCCAGGCGAAGATGAACCCGGACCTGATGATGATCGAAACCGATCGGGATCTGCGTAACCCGGCGGACTTCCTGGTGATCGACAAGATCGCCAAGGCCCTCAAGAACGTGCACGGTATCGCCCAGGTGCAGACCATCACCCGCCCCGACGGGGACCCGATCAAACATTCCACGATCCCGTACACCGTCGGTCAAAGCGGCACGGCCCAGCTGATGAACAACGACTACATGCAGACCAACCTGGAGAACCTGCTCAGCCAGGCCGATGATCTGCAGGCCAGCATCGACTCGATGACCGAGATGATGAACATCCAGCAGGATCTGGCCGAAGTGTCGCAGCGGATGGCCGACAAGATGTCCAACACGGCCGTCGACATTGGCGAAATGCGGGACCACATGGCCGATTTCGACGACTTCTTCCGGGTGTTCCGCAACTACTTCTACTGGGAGCCGCACTGCTTCGACATCCCGATCTGTCATGCTCTGCGGTCGATCTTCGACGCCCTGGACGGAGTCGACACCATGTCTGCCGACTTCGACGAGATCGTGCCCGACATGCAGCGCATGGCCGAACTGATGCCGCGGATGGTTGCGGTGATGCCGGCGCAGATCCAGTCGATGAAGAATCAGAAGCAGACGTTGCTCAACCAGTACCAGGTGCAGAAGGCCCAGCAGGACCAGAACATGGCGATGCAGGAGAACTCCACGGCCATGGGCGAGGCGTTCGACACCGCGAAGAACGACGATTCGTTTTACCTGCCGCCGGAGGCGTTCGACACCGCCGACTTCAAGCGTGGCATCAAGCTGTTCATGTCGCCGGACGGACATGCGGTGCGGTTCACCATCATTCACCAGGGTGACCCGTTGACACCGGAGGGGATATCGCGCATCGAATCGCTGAAGGTCGCGGCGGCCGATGCGATCAAGGGAACACCGTTCGAGGGGGCCAAGATCTACCTCGGCGGCAGCGCGGCGATGTTCTACGACATGCAGCAGGGCGCCAACTACGACCTGCTGATCGTGGCGACGGCCGCACTGATCCTGATCTTCATCATCATGATGGTGTTGACCCGCGCCGTGGTCGCCGCGACGGTGATCGTCGGCACGGTGGTGCTCAGTCTCGGTTCGGCGTTCGGCCTGTCAGTGCTGATCTGGCAACACATCGTGGGCATCCCGCTGCACTGGATGGTGCTGCCGATGTCGGTCATCGTGCTGCTCGCCGTCGGCGCCGATTACAACCTGCTGCTGGTCTCGCGGATCAAGGAAGAGATCCACGCGGGCCTGCACACCGGGCTGATTCGCGCCATGGTCGGCACCGGTGCCGTGGTCACCGCCGCGGGTCTGGTGTTCGCCTTCACCATGGCCTCCATGGCGGTCAGCGCCTTGATCGTGATCGGCCAGGTCGGCACGACCATCGGGCTGGGCCTGCTGTTCGACACCTTGATCGTGCGGTCGCTGATGACACCGTCGATTGCGACGCTGCTTGGGCGCTGGTTCTGGTGGCCGCAGATCGTGCGTCCGCGGCCGGTTCCGCAGCCCTGGCCGCAGCCGATCCAGCGGGACCCCGCGAAGGAGGAGCAGGCGCTGGTCTAGTTGGCGTGCAGGTCTTCGTTGAGCGCGATGCCCTGGCCGTCGCGGGCCACCACCTCGACCGCGCCGGTCTGCGAGTTGCGGCGGAACAGCAGGTTGTTGCCGCCGGCCAGATCGCGGGCCTTGGCGGTGCTGCCGTCGGGCAGGCTGACTTTGGTGCCGGCGGTGACATACAGCCCGGCCTCGACCACGCAGTCGTCGCCCAGCGGGATGCCCAGCCCGGCGTTCGCCCCCAGCAAGCAGCGCTTGCCGATCGAAATCACCTGGGTTCCACCGCCGGACAGCGTGCCCATGATCGACGCGCCGCCGCCGACATCGGAGCCGTCGCCGACCACCACGCCCGCCGAGATGCGGCCCTCGACCATCGAGGCACCCAGCGTGCCCGCGTTGAAGTTGACGAATCCTTCGTGCATCACCGTGGTCCCGGACGCCAGGTGCGCACCCAGGCGCACCCGGTCGGCGTCGGCGATGCGCACCCCGGAGGGCAGCACGTAGTCGACCATGCGGGGGAACTTGTCCACCCCGTAGACCGTCACCGGGCCGCGCCGGCGCAGCCGGGCCCGCGTCGACTCGAAGCCCTCGACGGCGCACGGCCCGTAGTTGGTCCACACCACGTTGGTCAGCACCCCGAACAGGCCGCCGGCGTTCAGGCCGTGCGGCGCCACCAGGCGGTGCGAGAGCAGGTGCAGCCGCAGGTACGCGTCGTAGGCGTCGGCGGCGGGCTCGTCCAGTGCGCCGATCACGGTGCGCACCGCGACCGTCTCGGTGCCGCGGTCCTCGTCGGCACCGAGCAGTCCGGCCAGGTCGGCGGGAACGTCGCCCGCACCAAGGCGGGTGGTCCCGGCTCGGCCCGAACCGCCCAACTCCGGTGCGGGAAACCAGGTGTCGAGCACGGATCCGTCTGCGGCCAGCGTCGCTACCCCGACGCCCGAAGCTCCAGTCACGCTGGTCAGGCTACGTTCTCCGCGCGAGAAGACGCAAAAGCCCCCTGCGGACCCGAAAATTGGGGGCTTTCACGTCTGCTCGGCGGGGAAACGCACCCACTAAGCTGAGTCCGTGCTGGACCTGCACTCCGACCCGATCGCCCTGACCGCAGCGCTGGTGGACATTCCCAGCGAGTCGCGGCACGAAGCGCGTATTGCCGACGAGGTCGAAGCCGCGCTGCGGGCGCAGACTTCCGGTTTCGAGATCGTCCGCGACGGCGATGCGGTACTGGCCCGCACAAATCTGGGACGCCCGACCCGGGTGCTGCTGGCCGGGCATCTGGACACCGTGCCGGTGGCGGGTAACCTGCCCAGCCGGCGCACCATCACCGCTGACGAGGGCGACGTGCTGCACGGTTGCGGCACCGTCGACATGAAATCCGGGGTCGCCGTGTTCCTGCACCTGGCGGCCACCCTCACCGAGCCCGCGCACGATCTGACCTGCGTGTTCTACGACTGCGAGGAGATCGAAGCGGCCGCCAACGGGCTGGGCCGCATCGAACGCAACCTGCCGGAATGGCTGGCGGGTGACCTCGCCATCCTCGGCGAGCCCACCGGCGGCTTCATCGAGGCCGGCTGCCAGGGCACCCTGCGGGTCGTCGTCACCGCGACCGGCACGCGGGCGCATTCGGCGCGGTCCTGGCTGGGCGACAACGCCATCCACAAACTGGGGGCGGTGCTGAATCGGCTGGCCGCCTACCAGCCGCGCAGTATCGACATCGACGGCTGCGTCTACCGCGAGGGTCTGTCGGCGGTGCGCATCGACGGTGGAGTCGCCGGCAACGTCATCCCCGATGCCGCGAGCGTGACCGTGAACTTCCGCTTTGCCCCGGACCGCACGCCGCACGAGGCGCTGATCCACGTGCAGGAGGTATTCGACGGCCTGCACGTCACGATCGAGCAGACCGACGCCGCCGCGGGCGCCCTGCCGGGGCTTACCGCACCCGCCGCCGCCGCGCTGGTGGCCGTCGCCGACGGTCAGGTGCGGGCCAAGTACGGCTGGACCGACGTGTCGCGGTTCGCCGCGCGCGGCATCCCCGCGGTCAACTACGGCCCCGGTGATCCCAACCTGGCCCACACCGTCGACGAGCGGGTGCCGGTCGGGCAGATCAGCGCCGTGGCCGGGCTGCTGCGCGGCTACCTCAGCTCTTAAGCCGGTCCAGCGCGGTCCGGCCAAACGCGCAGTCGACCTCGTCGCACAGCCGGCTCAGCGGGTCGACAGCGCGGGCATCGCCGAGCTGAGCGGCGGTGTCCCAGGCCTGCAACGCCACCGCCGATTGCCCGGTGCGCTCGGCCATCCGGGCGGCTTCCCGGGCCGCGGCGATCGCCCCATGCTGATCGCGCATGCCGGCCCGCTGCCAAGCCCGGGCCACCCCCAGCTCCGGAGCGAACAATGCCGATTTGGTGCCGTGCCGGGATTCGGCCCGGCTCAACGCCTTTGCCGCGCCGGCGATGTCGGCCTGGCGGGCCAATGCGGTGGCCAGCAGTGTCAGCGACAGCGGTCCCCACGAGTAGCCGGTACGTTCCAGGGTGGCCGCGGCCGGTGCCAACATTTTGGTCGCAGCGTCGTACTCTTCGGCGGCGATCAGCACCTGAGCCACCAGCACCTCGCCGATCGCCCGGCCAGGCTGGGACAGCTCCGCGAAATCGGTGAACTGCCAGGCCTGCTCGCGCGCCTCGGCGAGGCGGTCGGCCATCAGCAGGGCGGTGATCTCGGCCAGCCCGACGGTGAACCGCAGCACCCCGGGATGCTCGGCCTCCAGCGCCCGGCGCGCTAGGGGGCCGACGTCGGCGAAGCGGCCGGATCGCGCCGCGCACAGGGCCGCGGCGCTGCCCGCCCAGGCCACCGCCATGTCGTCGGCGGCCGGGTCGGCCAGGACCGCGGTGGCGGCCTCGACGGCGCGGCCGATGTTGCCGGCATTCATCGCGAAGGTGGCGCCGAGCGCGTCCAGGGTGATGCGCGGGGCCGCGCCGGTCACCCGACCGCGCGTGGCCGCCAGGAATGCGGTGGCGCGTTCGGGCTCGCCCAACATGAAGAACTGATTGGCGGCGCGCGGCAGCGCCCAGGCCATCAACTCCGGCTCGCTCAGACCGGCCGGGTCGACGGCCGCCAGTACCGCGTCGGCGTCGCGCCCGCGGCCCTGCCAGCCCAGTGCGTGCGCCAACGCCAGGCGGGCCGCCAGCCCGTCCGACCGATCCAGGGCGTGACGGGCCAGCCGCTCACCCAGTTGCAGGTCGCCCAGCCGCAACGCCTGCTGGGCGGCGTCCACCACCTCGGCGGCGGGCTGAGGCGCATCGCTGTCGGCGGCCAGCGCCGCCAGCCGCAGCTGCTCGCCGACGTGTGCACAGGGCCGGGCTGCCAGCGCGCCGACCACTTCGCCACGTCGGGCACGCGCATCGTCGAGTCCCAGTGCGTCGCGGGCCCGCTCGGCGAACAGCGGGTGCGCGGTGTAGACCACCGGGTCCGGTTCGCGGCCGCCGCGAGTGCGGGTCTCCACCGCGCCCAGTTCCTCGGCGTGGCGGACCGCGTCGGCGCTGGTGAGGTTGATCAGGTCGACCAGCGGCAGCGGCTCGAAGACGGCCAGGTAGTCCAGCGCCGCACGCGCGTCGGCCGGCAACCCCGCCACGAAGGCGTCCACGTCGCCGCCGGCCTCATTCGCCTCATCTACGGCGGTGATGTCGATGCGAGTCAGTAGATCGTCGCCCCATAGTGCGGTGATCGGCGGCGGAGGCGCAGGGGAGCAGTCGGCGCGCCCGGTGACGATCACCCGGGCCGTCCCGGTCAGCGCCAGTTGGTAGACCAGCGTCGCCGACAAGATGTCGAGCAGATGGGCGTCGTCGACCACCAGCAGCAGCTGGTCCCGCGCCTCGACCAGCGACGCGCGCGCCGCCCGCAGCAGCGCGGCGGGCTTGCCGATGTCGGCCACCGCAACCAGATGGCTGAAGGCGCCGAACGGCACATCGCGCTCGGCGGGGGTGCCGATCACCCAGCACACCCGGGTCCCGGGATGGCGGTCGGCGTAATCCTCGGCCGCTAACCGGGCCAGGGTGGACTTGCCGCACCCGTCGGGACCGAGCACCACCGCGCCGGCCCGGGCCCCGCCGGGGTCGAGCGCTGCGGTGAGCCGATGCAACGCCGCCGAATGCTCGGGGACGTTCCACCGGATCGGCATCGCCGAGAGTTTACGGTCTGAGCCAACGGCCCGATAGCCTTTCGGTGTGCGGTCGAGCGAATGGGCGGTCTGTGTCTACTGCGCGTCGGGCCCCAGTGATCCGGCACTGCTGGCGTTGGCCGCCAAGGTCGGTGCGGCAATCGCCGAGCGGGGTTGGACGCTGGTGTGGGGAGGCGGCAACGTCTCGGCGATGGGCGCGCTCGCCGTGGCCGCCCGCGAGCGCGGCGGGCACACCGTCGGGGTGATCCCCAAGGCGCTGCTGCATCGCGAGGTGGCCGATGTCGACGCCGACGAGCTGATCGTCACCGACACGATGCGCGAGCGGAAAAAGGTCATGGATGACCGCGCCGACGCGTTCCTGACCCTTCCCGGCGGCATCGGCACGCTGGAAGAGCTGTTCGAGACCTGGACCGCCGGGTATCTGGGCATGCACGACAAAGAGGTGGTGCTACTCGATCCCGACGGCCACTACGAGGGGCTGTGGACGTGGCTGTCGGGACTGATCGACACCGGTTTCGTGGCCCGGCGTGCGATGGATCGTCTGCTGGTGTTCGGCGAGATGGAGGCGGCGCTGGACGCCTGTTCACCCGGTACCGCCGGTACCGGTTAAGCTCTCGATTTTCGGCGAAATGAGGCGATAACGTGTCCGACCACGACTCCGGCACCGTCACCCAGGTGGGACTGGTCGACGTTCTGGCCCGTACCCCCCGCCTGTTGGCCGACGGGCCGACCATCCTGCGCGGGCTGTGGACCGGGCTGCGCGCTCGCCCCACCTCCAAGGCCTCGATCGGCAAGGTCTTCCAGGACCGCGCGGCCCAAGTCGGTGATCGGGTCTTCATCCGGTTCGGCGAGCAGCAACTGACCTACCGCGAAGCCAACGAGACCGTCAACCGCTACGCCGCCGTGCTGGCCGCGCGCGGCGTCGGCCACGGCGATGTCGTCGGGATCATGCTGCGCAACTCGCCGGACGCGGTGCTGATGATGCTGGCCGTCGCCAAATGCGGTGGGGTCGCCGGCATGCTCAACTACCACCAGCGCGCTGACGTGCTGGCCCACAGCCTGGGCGTGCTGGGTTCCACCCTGCTGATTGCGGAGTCCGACCTGGTCGATGCCGTCAAGGAGTGCGGCTGCACCGACGCGCCGGTGACCATCGAGGAGTTCCGGCGGCTGGCCGCCACCGCACCGGACGGCAACCCCGCCTCCGTCAACGCGGTACTGGCCAAGGACACCGCGTTCTACATCTTCACCTCCGGCACCACCGGCTACCCCAAGGCCAGCGTGATGACGCACTACCGGTGGTTGCGTGCGCTGGCGACCTTCGGCGGCGTCGGGCTGCGGCTGCGCGGCAACGACACGCTGTACTGCTGCCTGCCGCTGTACCACAACAACGCGCTGACAGTCGCGGTGTCGTCGGTCCTTAACGCCGGTGCCACCCTGGCCCTGGGCAAGTCGTTCTCGGCCTCGCGGTTCTGGGACGAGGTGATCGCCGCGGACGCCACGGCCTTCGTCTACATCGGCGAGCTCTGCCGGTATCTGCTCAACCAACCCGCCAAACCGACCGACCGTGCGCACAACGTGCGGGTGATCGCCGGAAACGGGCTGCGGCCGGAGATCTGGGACGAGTTCACCCATCGGTTCGGCATCAAGCGGGTCTGCGAGTTCTACGCCGCCAGCGAGAGCAACAGCGCGTTCCTCAACGTGTTCAATGTGCCGCGCAGCACCGGCGTCTATCCGCTGCCGCTGGCCTATGTGCAGTACGACCCCGACACCGGCCTGCCGCTGCGCGGCGCGGACGGCTGGGTACAACGGGTGCCTGCCGGCCAACCCGGGCTGTTGCTGAGCCCGGTGAACCGGTTCTCGCCGTTCGACGGCTACACCGACCCGGAGGCCAACGAGAAGAAGCTGGTGCGCAACGCCTTCCGCGACGGCGACTGCTGGTTCAACACCGGTGATCTGATGCGCCCCCAGGGCATGGGGCATGCCGCGTTCGTCGACCGGCTCGGCGACACCTTCCGATGGAAGGGCGAGAACGTTGCCACCACGCAGGTCGAGGCCGCGCTGAGCGCCGACGACGCGATCGAGGAGTGCGCCGTCTACGGCGTCGAGGTGCCCGGGACCGGTGGCCGTGCCGGGATGGCCGCGGTCAAACTGCGCGACGGCGCGACCTTCGACGGGCCGGGGCTGGCCGCGGTGGTCTTTGACCAGCTGCCCTCCTATGCGGTGCCGCTGTTCGTGCGGGTGGTGCCGTCGATGGCCCACACCACCACGTTCAAGAGTCGCAAGGTGGAGCTCCGCGAGCAGGGCTACGGCGGCGGTGGTGCGGTCATCGAGGACCCGCTGTACGTGCTGGCCGGCCGCGGCGAAGGCTACGTGCCCTTCTACGCCGACTACCCCGGCGAAGTAGCGGCGGGTCAGCGACCGAAGGGCTGACTCTTCTGCTTCTGCACCGAAACCGACGTTTTGCAGGCCGCTACTCGGACTTTCTCTGCAAAACGTCGGTTTCGGCGGGTCAGGGCTGACGATTGCGGTCCCACATCCACCAGGCACCATGGAGCAGTGCAGTCCCACTTCTGCGGTCGTCCGGTGGCGGCTGATCGAGCGCTGATCATGGCGATCATCAACCGCACCCCCGACTCGTTCTACGACGCGGGCGCCACGTTCACCGACGAGGCGGCCAAGTCCGCCGTGCACCGCGCCGTGGCCGACGGCGCCGATGTGATCGACGTCGGCGGGGTAAAAGCCGGGCCCGGGGAGACCGTCGACGCCGACGCGGAGACCGCTCGGGTGGTGCCGTTCATCGAATGGCTGCGCAGCGCCTACCCCGAGCAGCTGATCAGCGTGGACACCTGGCGTGCGGAGGTGGCCAAACGCGCCTGCGCGGCAGGTGCCGACCTGATCAACGACACCTGGGGCGGGATCGACCCGGACCTGCCGGCCGTGGCCGCCGAGTTCGGGGCCGGGCTGGTCTGCTCGCACACCGGAGGGGCGAAACCGCGCACCCGCCCGTTCCGGGTGAGCTACGGCACCAGCGTCGACGGGGTGGTGAAAGCGGTGATCAGCGAGGTCACCGCGGCCGCCGAGCGGGCGGTGGCGGCCGGGGTGGCGCGGGATCGGGTGCTGATCGATCCCACCCATGATTTCGGCAAGAACACCTTCCACGGGCTAGCGTTGTTGCGACATACGGAGGATTTGGTCGGTACCGGATGGCCGGTGCTGATGGCGCTCTCCAACAAAGACTTCATCGGGGAGACTCTTGGAGTGGGTCTCACCGAACGACTGGATGGAACATTGGCGGCTACCGCGTTGGCGGCGGCCGCCGGAGCCCGGATGTTTCGGGTTCACGAGGTCGGGCCGACCCGGCGCGTACTGGAGATGGTGGCATCGATCCAGGGCGTGCGGGCCCCGACCCGCACAGTAAGGGGACTCGCATGACCGACCTGGTCTCGGCGCCGGACGACACCCGGCTGTCCGGGCGCACCTGGACCCGGCCGCAGTGGACGGTGGCCGAGCTGCTGGCTGCCAAGGCCAAGACCGGTCGCAGCGTCTCGGTGGTGCTGCCCGCCTTGAACGAGCAGGCGACCATCGAATCGGTCATCGACAGCATCACGCCGCTGGTCGACAACCTGGTCGACGAACTGATCGTGCTGGACTCCGGCTCCACCGACGACACCGAGATCCGGTCCATCGCCGCCGGCGCCCGCGTCGTCAGCCGCGAACAGGCCGTCCCGGAGGTGTCACCGCAGCCCGGCAAGGGCGAAGCCCTGTGGCGGTCGCTGGCGGCCACCAGCGGCGACATCGTGGTGTTCATCGACTCCGACCTGATCGACCCCGACCCGATGTTCGTGCCCAACCTGGTCGGGCCCCTGCTCACCGGCGACGGCGTCCACCTCGTCAAAGGCTTCTATCGGCGGCCGCTGAAGGTCAACGGCACCGAGGAACCCACCGGCGGTGGCCGGGTCACCGAGCTGGTGGCCCGACCGCTGCTGACCGCGCTGCGCCCGGATCTGGGTGCGGTGATCCAGCCGCTGGGTGGGGAATACGCGGGCAGTCGTGAGCTGTTGGCGTCGGTTCCGTTCGCGCCCGGCTACGGGGTGGAGATCGGGCTGTTGATCGACACCTACGACCGGTTGGGGCTGGAGGCGATCGCCCAGGTCAACCTGGGCGTACGGGCGCACCGCAATCGCCCGTTGGCCGAGCTGGCCGTGATGAGCCGCCAAGTCGTCGCCACATTGCTGTCACGGTGCGGCGTCCCGGATTCCGGGGTGGGCCTCACCCAGTTCGTGGCCGATGGCCCGGACGGAATGGACTATCTGCCCCGCACCACGCCGTTGTCGCTGGTCGACCGGCCACCGATGAACACCCTGCGCCAGCGCTGATCCCGTCGGCACCGCCCCTCATGTCGGTGCGATGAGGCACTATCGATGCCGTGACATTGGTTTTGCTGTATCTCGTTGTGCTCGTGCTCACCGCGTTGTTGCTGTTCGGGGTGGCCAGCACGCTGTTCGGCCGGGGTGAGCAGCTGCCGCCGCTGCCCCGGGCGACAACGGCGACCATGCTGCCGGCCTCCGGGGTCACCGGTGCCGATGTCGACGCGGTCAAGTTCTCCCAGGTGCTGCGCGGCTACAACACCGGTGAGGTCGACTGGGTGCTGGAGCGCCTCGGCGCCGAGCTCGACCAGCTCCGCGGTCAGCTCGCCGCGGCTCAAGCGGTCGCTGCGCCCGAAGAGGAGTCGCGTTGAGCAGCGCGCCCGACGACGGGCAGATCCGGTGCGGCTGGGTCGACAGCGCCTCGGAGCTGTACCGCGACTACCACGACCAGGAGTGGGGACGTCCGGTGCGGGACTCGGCCGCACTGTTCGAGCGGGTCAGTCTGGAAGCGTTCCAGAGCGGACTGTCGTGGCTGGTGATTCTGCGTAAACGGGAGAACTTCCGGCGGGCGTTCGCCGACTTCGACGTGGAGACCGTCGCGCGTTTCACCGACGCCGACGTGGCCCGGCTGATGGACGACGCCGGCATCGTGCGCAACCGAGCCAAGATCGAGGCGACGATCGCCAACGCCCGCGCGACTATTGACCTGGGCGCCACTGATTTGGCGGACCTGTTGTGGTCATTCGCCCCGCCGCCGCGTCCGCGCCCGGCGGACCTGTCGGCAATTCCGGCGGTCACGCCGGAATCGACGGCGATGGCGCGCGAATTGAAGCGTCGCGGGTTCCGATTCGTGGGGCCTACCACCGCGTATGCGTTGATGCAGGCCACGGGCATGGTCGACGACCACGTCCGGGCATGTTGGGTGCCACCGGTAGCCGTCTAGATCCACTAAAATGCACTACGGAATCGGGTCTTGTGCACGCGCCGTCGCCGATAGGGGAGAATGGCGGAGTGAATTTGCAGTTCGATGCCGGACGCTGCGACTGCCGTGCACACCCGGCGCAGATCATGGGCACGGCTTGCGGGCTGGTACCTGGAGGGAGCACTCGATGGCGGCGATGAAGCCCCGGACCGGCGACGGTCCGTTGGAAGCGACCAAAGAGGGGCGAGGCATCGTGATGCGAGTACCGCTTGAGGGCGGTGGACGACTGGTCGTCGAGTTGACTCCCGATGAGGCCGCCGCGCTCGGCGACGAACTCAAAGCCGTCACCAGCTAACTCGTGACGGTCGGGGGCTAGCGGCCCGCCTGCCGGTAGACCGCCAAGGTCTGCTCGGCCACCCGCGCCCAGGAGAACACCTCCTCGCAACGACGCCTGCCGGCGTCGCCGTAGCGCTGCGCACGGCCCGGGTCGGTGATCAACGCGTTGACGGCTTCGGCGAGTTCGGCGTGATAGCCGTCCGGATCAGCGGCGTCGTAGTGGACCAGGGTGCCGGTCTCGCCGTCGGTGACCACCTCAGGGATACCGCCGACGTCGGAGGCGACCACGGCGGTGCCGCAAGCCATCGCCTCCAGATTGACGATGCCCAACGGCTCGTAGACCGACGGGCACACAAAAACCGTTGCCGCCGACAGTAATTCGCGGATCTGCCGAGCGGGCAGGGTCTCCTGTATCCAGAACACCCCGCTGCGGGTGGCCGCCAGATCGGCTACCGCGGCACTGACCTCGTCGGCGATCTCCGGTGTGTCAGGGGCGCCGGCGCACAACACCAATTGCGCGTCCGGGTGAAACCGGTGGGCGGCGGCCACCAGATGCGCCACCCCTTTCTGGCGGGTGATCCGCCCGACGAAGGCCACCATCGGCCGGTCGGGGTCGACACCGAGTTCGGCCGGCATCGAATTGGCGCCGGTGGGTTGGGGACGCCAGACCTCGGTGTCGATGCCGCTGTAGATCACGTGTACGCGGTCCGGGCGCAGCTCCGGGTAGACCCGCAGCAGATCGTCGCGCATGGCCGAGCTGACCGCGATGACCGCGTCGGCGGCGATAGTCGCCTCCTTCTCGGCCCACGACGACACCCGGTAGCCGCCGCCCAGCTGTTCGGCTTTCCAGGGGCGCAGCGGCTCGAGCGAATGCGCGGTCAGCACATGCGGAATGTCGTAGAGCAGCGCCGCCAGCCGGCCGGCCAGCGCGGTGTACCAGGTGTGGGAGTGGGCGACATCGGCCGTGCTGACGGCGTCGACCATCGTCAGATCGGCCGACAGTGTCCCCAGCGCCGGATTGGCGTCGCGCAGCGCCGGATCGGGCTGATGCGCGTGCGCGCCCGGCCGGGGCGCACCCATGCAGTGCACGTCGACGTGACACAACCGTCGTAGCGCCTCGACCAGGTTGGTGACGTGGACGCCCGCGCCGCCATAGATCTCCGGAGGGTATTCCCGAGTCAGCATCGCCACCCGCATAACCGGCACGGTAGCGGTCGCCGATCACCGGCCGCGCAGCGGATCGATTGGATTTTTTTGTAAAGAACGTTCGCCAATCGTGCGGTCAACGTGGCAGGGGTTCGAAGTGGCCGATAGGTTTGTGGCCATGAGGGAAGCGCCGCATGTGCTGGGCATCGTCCTGGCGGGTGGGGAGGGCAAGCGGCTGCACCCGCTGACCGCGGACCGCGCCAAGCCGGCGGTCCCCTTCGGGGGTGCCTACCGGTTGATCGACTTCGTGCTGTCGAATCTGGTCAACGCGCGCTACCTGCGGATTTGTGTTCTGACGCAGTACAAGTCGCATTCGCTGGACCGGCACATCTCGCAGAACTGGCGGTTGAGCGGCCTGGCGGGGGAGTACATCACCCCGGTACCCGCCCAGCAGCGCCTCGGCCCGCGCTGGTACACCGGGTCCGCCGATGCCATCTATCAGTCGCTCAACCTGATTTTCGACGAGGACCCGGACTACATCGTGGTCTTCGGGGCCGACCACGTGTACCGGATGGACCCCGAGCAGATGGTCCGCTTCCACATCGCCAGCGGGGCCGGGGCGACCGTCGCCGGGGTCCGGGTGCCGCGCGCGGACGCGTCCTCGTTCGGGTGCATCGACGCCGACGAGTCCGGCCGGATCCGCGGTTTCCTGGAGAAGCCGGCGAACCCCCCTGGCACACCCGATGATCCAGACAGCACGTATGTGTCGATGGGCAACTACGTCTTCACTACCAAGGTGCTGATCGATGCGATCCGCGCCGACGCCGACGATGACCACTCCGACCACGACATGGGCGGCGACATCATGCCGCGCCTGGTGGCCGACGGAATGGCCGCGGTCTACGACTTCTCCGACAACGAGGTGCCCGGCGCCACCGAGCGGGACCGCGGCTATTGGCGTGACGTCGGAACCCTGGATGCGTTCTACGACGCGCACATGGACTTGGTGTCAGCGCACCCGGTGTTCAACCTGTACAACAACCGCTGGCCGATTCACGGCGCGACCGAGAATCTGGCGCCGGCGAAGTTCGTCAACGGGGGCTCGGCACAGGAGTCGGTGGTGGGTGCCGGCAGCGTCATCTCGGCGGGCTCGGTGCGCAACTCGGTGCTGTCGTCGAATGTGGTGATCGATGACGGCGCGATCGTGGAGGACAGCGTGATCATGCCCGGGGCCCGGGTGGGGCGCGGCGCGGTGGTGCGGCACGCGATCCTCGACAAGAACGTCGTGGTCGGCCCCGGCGAGATGATCGGTGTCGACCTGGAGAAGGACCGGGAGCGGTTCTCCATCAGCGCCGGCGGTGTGGTTGCCGTCGGCAAGGGAGTTTGGATCTAGCGGGCCGCCACCACCGGGCTAGCAGACTAGAACGGCTCTTCGGCGCCGCCAGGGTTGCAGCCGTTGGCGAGCAGGTTCAGTGAGCTCACGTCCGGACGCCACGGCTCTAGGTTCCAACTGGTCTTACCGGGCTGGATGAACTCGGCGAACTGCCAGTGGCACAGGAACTGCGCGCGCATCCCGGCGTTGTTGGCCTCCGGGTTGCGCTTGACGACCTCCGCCCAGGCCTGCTCGCCCTGGCGCAGGGTGCCGGGCTCGCCCGCCTCGGTTCGGCCGGTCTCGGTCGGATAGACCCGCAGGCTCTCCTTTTGGTCATCGCCGTACGTCACCCACTGGGTGTTCGCGACGTACGGCGCCGCGCTGATGCCCGCGGCCCCCAGGAAGCCGCCGGAGCCGCCCAGGCCACCGGCGCCGCCTTCACCGCCGAGGCCGCCGTTGCCGCCGCGCCCGAACGCCCACCCGCCCGCGCCGCCGTCACCGCCGGCGCCGCCGTTGTCGTCCTCGTCGCCCGCACCGCCGGCGCCGCCGTCGCCGCCGCGGCCCAGCCACCAGGCCCCGGCGCCGCCGACTCCGCCGTCGCCGCCGATGTCGCCCTCAACACCGGTGCCACCGGCGCCGCCGGTGCCGCCGGTGCCCAACAGCATCCCGAGTCCCACGCCGCCGGTGCCGCCGGCCGCGCCCGCGCCGCCGGCACCGCCGGTACCGCCCAGGCCCATGAACCAGCCGCCGGCCCCGCCGTCGCCGCCGGCGGCACCGACACCGCCCAGGCCGCCCGCGCCACCGTTGCCGAAGAATCCCGCGTCGCCGCCGGTACCGCCGATGCCGTCGATACCCACGACGCCGGCGCCGCCGTCGCCGAACAGGAACCCGCCATCACCGGCGTCGCCGAACCAGCCCCACTGACCGAACAGGCTGGTGTTGACGCCGTCGAACCCGTCGATGCCGTCGCCGATCAGGTCGCGGCCGAACAGCGTGGCAAACGGTGCGTTGATAAGGCCGAGGCTGAGCTCGCCGAACGGGCTGGAAATCCACTGCTGCAATCCGGCGTGCAGCGGTGCGTAGATGTATTGGTTCACCAACTCGGCGGTGTCGAGTGACTGATTCGGGCCCGGCAGGGCCAGCACCGCGTCGATGACGTCGGAGAACAGCTTGTTGGTGGCCGGATCGAGTTGGTCGGTGAAGGACTGGACCAGCGCCATCAGGCTGCCGAGGTCGAACCCGCCTGCGGCACTGCCGGCAACCTCCACCGGCGCGGCGGCATCGAGCAGCCAGTCCCAATCCGCTTGCGCCGGGGCGGCGGCCAGCATCGGCGTGAGGCCGACGACCAGGGCACCTGCTGCCGCAGCCGCCGTCCGGGTGGGGGAGAGAGTGCGACCGCCGCTGCCGCCTCGCACGCGTGAGCGCATGGCCACCGACCTCCCTGAGTCCCGTTAACAGCTAGAGCTCAGGGAACTATAAGCCAATTGCGCGGCCCGCGGTATCGGAGCGAGCCAGGAGTCGCGACTACCAGAGGTAGGGCACCAATCGGTAGCGGACCTGGTGGGTGTATTCGCGGTAGCCGCTGAGCTCCTGGACGAGCAACTGCTCTTCGTCGAGGATTCGCACCACCAGGATGGGCACGCTGATCACCGTGCCGGCCAATCCCCAGTACGAGCCGAGCGCCGGCGCGAGACCGACCATGGTGACCAGCAGTGAGAAGTACATCGGGTGCCGGACCAGGCCGTACATGCCGGTCGATATCACCGGCTGGTTGTCTTCGACGGTGATGTTGGCCGCGGCGTAGCCGTTCTGGACGACGGCCAGGATGCCGAGACACAGTCCGATGACCACCACGACCTGGCCCAGCACCGACACCGCCGTCGGCACCGCGGACCAACCGAAACGGTGATCCAGTGCACTGACCAGGAACACCGAACCGAATGCCGCGATCAGGGCGGTGCTGGCCAGCTTCTGCGCGAGCCGGGTTTCGGCCTTCGGTCCGCCCCGCAGCCGCCGTTGCAGCACCGCCGGATTGGTCAGGCCCCAGTAGATGCAGCACGCGGTGCTGATGACGGCGTAGACCGCCAGGAATACCCAGGCCTGCCAGTAGTCGAAGGTGCCGGCCGGCCAGAACAACAGCAGGCCGTACACGACCGCCGCGATCAGCCCGTAGCCCACGCCTTGACCGATTGCCTTGACGTTCATGCGCGTCTCCTTCTGCGTCTCACCACACATAGGGCAGCAGGCGGTAACGCACCCGCTCGGTGTACTCGCGATATCCGGGCAGCTGTTGCGTCAGCAACTGCTCCTCGTCGAAGATGCGCACCACCAGCACGATCAGCCCGGGCACCAGGAAGACCAGTCCCCAGTAGGAGCCGAGCGCCAGCGGGACACCGGCCATCAATGCGACGTTTCCGGTGTACATCGGGTGGCGCACCAGCCGGTAGAGGCCGGTGGAGACCAGGGTCTGGCCGGCTTCGACCGTGACATTGGCGGCCGCATAACCGTTCTGGATGACCACCACCATCGCCAGGCTCAGTCCGGCTGCCACCAGGATGTCGCCGAGCAGGCAGACCCCCGTCGGGACCGTCGACCATCCGAGGCGGTGATCCACTGCGCTGAGTACGAAGAGGGCCGGAAAACAGATGAAGATGGCCGTGATGACGATCCGTTGCAGGGGCCGTGTTTCTGCCCGCGGGCCGACCTGCATCCGCCGATCCAAGGCGGCCGGATTGGTGCGCATCAGGTAGACGCTGGGAATCCAGGTGGACGCGGCGAACACCGCGAGGAACACCCAGGCCTGCCAGTAGTGCAGTGTCCCGGCGGGAACGAACAGCAGCAGTCCGAAGGCTGCCAGGCCCAAGGTTGCTGAAAACAAGCCCTTACCAATGGTTTTCACGTCGTCCTCCTCACGTCGTGAGATCTCTGCGTCGGAAAGCCTGCAAGCCCAGGCCGATCAGTGCGGCGTCTATGGTCAACAGCACGATCAGTGGCACGACGCGGAACGTGCCATTGCCGACCAGCGGGATGTGCGCGAACGGTTCGAGGTCGAGCACCCACTGCGGCAGGCCGGAGATGGAGCCGAGCAGATACAGCGCGACGAAGCCGGTCAGCACCGCCCACGCGGCGGGAGCGACTCTAGGGACGAGCCCGAACAACGCGACCGCCACGGCCGCCGGCAACCAGACCGCCGGCAGTTGCACAGCGGCGCTGCCCAGTGCTACCGGCAACTGCTCGCCGATGTCACCGGCCGCCGTTCCGTAGACGATTCCGGCCACCAGCCCGGCCGCGAGCATCGCGAACGTCGCCCCGGCCAATGCGGCCACCAGATGGCTTGCCAGCCAACGGTTTCGCGATAACGCTCCGGCCAGCAGCGTCTCGGCACGTGTCGCGGTCTCCTCCTGGTGCAGTCGCAGCACCAGCGACACCGCGAACGCGGCGGCGACCATGCCCAGCATGGTGAACGCCACCGCGACGAAGGCGTGCTCCAATGCCGCGGTCCCGCCGAGCCGAATGACGATGTCGCGGGCGCGGTCGCTGCCCACCTCGTCGCCGATACCGTGCACCACACTGCCGACCAGCAGTCCGTAGAGCACCAGGCCCGTCGTCCACAGCAGCAGCGCCCCGCGGTCGAGCCGCCACGCCAGGCCGAACGCACCCGACAAGATCGGCCCCGCCCGGCGCGGGCCCGGCCGGTCGGCCAGCAGCCCGGCGCCGACATCACGGCGGGCCGCCAGGTGATAAGCCAGCCAGATGAGCGCGCCCGTCGTCGCCAGGTGCAGCAGGAGCACCCACCAGCGGTCACCGGCGTAAGGCCGGACCTGCAGCGACCACCCCAGCGGCGACAGCCACGAGAGCCCACCCGATCCCGCATCGCCCACGGCGCGCAGCGTGAAGGCGCCGGCCAGCACACCGAACGCGGCGCCGCGGGCGAACCGGGCGCTGGGGGACAGCTGGGCGGCGACCGCGGCCACGGCGGTGAACACCAGCCCGGAGCAGGCCAATGCCGCCCCGAACGCGCACGATCCGGCTGCCGGCACCTCGGTGGTCAGTAGCCCCGCCGTCCCGATCACACCGGTGGCCACCGACGCGCCCGCCGCCAGCAGCAGCGCACCGGTCAGCCCGGCGTAGCGGCCCACCGCGGTCGAGTCGATCAACTCGGTGCGGCCGGTCTCCTCGTCGGCGCGGGTGTGCCGGATGACGGTCAGAATCACCGCCACTGCGATCAGAAGGTGGAATATCCCGGCCTTCCAGATGCCCACCGCTCCGAGGGAGTCGTTGTAGACCTGGCCGTACATCGCGCGCTGTGCCGGGCTGGCCATGATGGTGGCCGCCAGGCCGGCGCGGTCGGCGGCGGTGGGATAGATCGCCTCGATGCTCGCGATGTAGACACTGGCCAGCGGCAGCGACAACAGCAGCACCCACAGTGGCAGTACGATGCGGTCTCGGCGCAGGCACAGTCGCAGCAACCCCAGCGTGCCAACAAGATTCGAGCCGCCCCGGCGGTATTGCGGGGAAGCGGGCTGTGCGACGAGGGTGGTCATGCCCGGACCGTGTCGTAGTGACGCAGGAACAGCTCTTCGAGCGTCGGCGGTTGGCTGGTGAGGCTGCGCACGCCGGCTGCGCCGAGCACCGCGATGAGCTCTGCGAGGCTGGCGCTGTCGACTTGGGCGTGCAGCACGGTCCCGGTGTAGCGCACGTCCGCGACGCCCGGGATACGGCTTAGATCACCGGGATCGCGCATCAGATCGGCCTGAATCGAGGTGCGGCGCAGGTGCCGCAGCGATTCCAGTGAACCGCTCTCGACCACGCGCCCGGCCCGGATGATCGTCACCCGCTGGCACAGTGTCTCAGTCTCGGCCAGGATGTGGCTGGACAGCAGAACGGTGGCACCGCGCCGGCTCGCCTCGGCGACGCACTGCTGGAAGACGTTCTCCATCAAGGGGTCCAGGCCGCTGCTGGGCTCGTCGAGCACCAGCAGTCGGGCGTGCGAGGAGAAGGCTGAGATCAGCGAGACCTTCTGGCGGTTGCCCTTGGAGTAGGTCCGGGCCTTCTTGCTGGGGTCTAGGTCGAAGCGTTCGATCAACTCGTCGCGGCGGCGCTCGTCGATGCCGCCGCGCATTCGCGCCAACAGGTCGATGATCTCACCGCCGGTCAACGATGGCCATAGGGTGACATCGCCAGGCACGTAAGCGATCTCGCGGTGCAGCTCGACCGCGTCGGTCCACGGGTCGCCACCCAGTAGCCGCACGGTCCCGCTGTCGGCCTTCACCAGGCCCAGCAGGATGCGGATCGTGGTGGATTTGCCGGCGCCGTTGGGGCCGAGAAAGCCATGCACCTCACCGCCGTAGACGGTCAGATCCAATCCATCGAGCGCTTTGACCTGGCCGAAACTCTTCTCCAGGTCCCGGATTTCGATTGCCGTCCAATGGTTGTCAGGTCGCATCGGTTCCTCCTTGTTCGCTCGCCAGGAAAGCGTCGTACATGGTGCGGTCGGTCATCAGGCCCTCGGTGTACAGCTCGAGTGCGGGTAGGACCATGTCGCGGGCATAGTCACGCAACACGGCGCGCAGATCGGTCGGGTTCTCGTGCATCTGCAGATACAGCAGGAATCCGCCGCCGTTGTTGATGGCCAGGAAGCGAGCCCGGGCTTTCGGGTCGCGGCTGGGTTTGAGGGTGCCGGCGCGTACGCCCTCATCCAGGTAGCCCTCGGCGTTGTCGATCATCCTGCGCCACAACGTGTCCGCTAGAGCGCCGCCGGCCTGCATGCTGCGGACCAGGTACGCCATCATCGACGCATAGGACTCGATCTCGGCCATGGCGGCGAACCAGGTTCCCGGGTCGGCCGAGCGCATCGCTTCGGATTTGCCGCTGCGGATCTCTTCGGCGACGAACTCGTCGCAAGCCCTGCGCAGCCCTTCCTTGGAGCCGAAGTGGTGGATGACCAGCGCGGCGCTGACTCCGGCCGCCTCGGCGATGGCCCGGATGCTCACGCTGAAACCGTGCCGCCCGAACTGGTCGATGGCCGCATCGCGGATTTTCGCCGTAGCCGTCAGGTCCGCTGAACGCATGTTCAATACGCTAAACACGCGTTCAGTCGAGTGTCAAGACCTTGGTTTCTATGGGCGCGAGGTGGGGGTACCTCCCGCTTGCGAGGGTGCGTGTTTGTACGTCAGAACGCGGCGTGTCGCGTACAAACACGCACGCTCGCGGAAGGGATACGCGGGGGACTACTAGTCGCGGACGGCGGCCAGCAGGCCGTCTCCCAGCGGAATCAGCGCCGGGGTCAACCGCTCGTCCACGGCGATCAGTCGGGCGGCTTCGCGCACCGCGATCACCTCGGCGTCGTTGGCCGTCGGATCTCCCGCCCGGCCGCCCAAGGCGGCCCGGTGCACCACCACCACGCCGCCGGGCCGCAGCAGCCGCACGGCCTCCAACACGTATTCGGGCTGGTCGATCGGGTCGGCGTCGACGAACACCAGGTCGTAGGACTCGTCGGCCAGTCGGGTCAGCACTTCTTGGGCGCGGCCGCTGATGAAGCGGGTCCGGCCGGGGCCGATGCCGGCGTCACCGAACGCCTGCTTGGCGGTGCGCTGATGCTCGGGCTCGATGTCGATCGTGGTCAGCACACCGTCTTCGCCCATACCCGACAGCAGCCAGAGTCCGCTGACGCCGGCGCCGGTGCCCACCTCGACCACCGCCTTACCGCCGCTGAGCTTGGTCAGCAGGCTCAGCAGCGCGCCGACCGCGGCGCTGATCGACCCGACGCCGATCTCACCGGCTCGGTCGCGGGCGGCCGCCAAAACCGCGTCCTCGGTCATGGAGTCCTCGGCGTGCGCCAACAGTGCGTCGGCTCGACTGCGCGGCTCCCCGGGAGTGTCGTCGGTGCTGGCCATGACCGCAGCGTAGGACAAAGCCGTTTCGGCCCGCGCACCGGCGCGCCCGCCCGACACGCCCGGGCCGGGGGCCGTGTCCGAACTGTTACCTGGACGTATAACCGCAGTGCTCGGCGCATTCGAACACAGGTTCACAGTCGGCGTTCAGTGACAGCACAGAGCTGACATACAGCGATAGGCAACGGTATCGGCATGGAACGAGGTATGAACCGGCCTCGAGACGCTCGGAATACGAGGGGCCCGTTGCGCGTTGACCGCGATAGTGCGCTGCCGTCGCCTGACGGCGGACCCGAGCTAGAGGACGCAGCCATAACAGCCATAACCACTTTGCTGCCCCCGGTCGCCATGTCGCACCCGACCACCCACTCGGAGCGTTACTCCGACGCCGAATGGGTCGAACCGTCCGAGGAGCCGCAAGGCACCGCGGTCTTCGATGCCACCGGAGATGTGGCGGCCATGCCGTCTTGGGACGAATTGGTGCGTCAGCACGCCGACCGGGTTTACCGGCTGGCTTACCGGCTCTCCGGAAACCAGCAGGACGCAGAGGATCTCACCCAGGAGACCTTCATTCGGGTGTTCCGGTCGGTGCACAACTACCAGCCCGGGACCTTCGAGGGTTGGTTGCACCGCATCACCACCAACCTGTTCCTGGACATGGTGCGCAGGCGTGGCCGGGTCCGCATGGAGGCGCTGCCGGAGGACTACGACCGGGTGCCCGCCGACGAGCCGGACCCCGAGCAGATCTACCACGACGCGCGGCTGGATCCCGACCTGCAGGCGGCGTTGGACGCGCTGGCGCCGGAGTTCCGGGCCGCCGTCGTGCTGTGCGACATCGAAGGTCTGTCCTACGAAGAGGTCGGCGCTACCCTCGGTGTGAAGCTGGGCACCGTGCGCAGCCGCATTCACCGGGGCCGGCAGGCCCTGCGGGACTACCTGGCCGCTCGAACCGCCCAGCGTGATGGTTCGGCCTTGGGCGGTGTCGCGGCCGGCTGAGTTTCGGCCGACGGTTCAGCGAGGCTCGACGCAGGAGAGGCGAAGCTGGGACCGGTGCGTCAACGCCGCCTCGGTTTCCACGTCTGTACGCGGTATCGCGCTACATTCTTATTGGGTCTTTATTCGGCCCGATCGAGTGCTGATGTGGGTATGCGACAGGAGAGGAGTCCGGTGTGACGGACCGCGGAGGTGTCTTCCGTCGCGCGTTCTCCTGGCTGCCCGCTCAGTTCGCCTCGCAAAGTGACGCGCCGGTCGGTGCCCCGCGGCAGTTCGGGTCCACCGAACACCTCTGCAGCGAGGCGATCACCGCCTACGTCGACGGCGAGCTGCGGATGAACGCTCACCTGCGTGCGGCCCACCACCTGTCGTTATGTCCCGATTGCGCGGCCGAGGTGGAATACCAGGGCCGGGCGCGCTCGGCCCTGCGCGATTCGCATCCGATCCGGATCCCCTCCGCGCTGCTCGGCCTGCTGGCCCAGATCCCCGAATCCCCGGCCGATTGTGCGCCTGACGAGCCCACCAGGCCGATGCCTGCCCGGTTCGACGACGGCAAACCTCAAGAACGCCGCAAACGTCGGTAAGGTGGATCTCCAGCGGCGTCAGCGCCCGGTGATGCTGTGCTCGCGGAGCCTGGAAGCGCCCCAGGGCTGGACCCGGAAGAGGAATAGGTGAGCTCCAACAACGAGAACGCCGGCGGTAACCGCTTGGCTCCGCGACCCGTCTACCGGCCCCCCGTGGACAATGCGTCCAAGAAGGCCTTCGGCCGGCCCGACGGGGTGCCTGGTTCTTTCACTCCCGCCGACGTACGGCCCAAGAAATACCGCGAGCAGGGCGAGTTCACGCCGCGTGACCTGCCGCCGGACCCGGTGCTCAAGGAGGCCTTCAGCCGGCCCTACGGCACCGGACCCTCGTTGCAGCGCCATCCCGCCGACGCCGGCGCGCTGGGCCGCAACGGCAAACCGGACGGGCTGGAAGACACCGGTGACCCGTGGCGTGACCCCGCCGCCGGTGCCGCGCTCGGCTCGCCGGCCGTGGTTCCGCCCGTACCGCGGGCAGCCGGCGAGTTGGGTGGCCGCCTCGGCGTGCGCGACGTGCTGTTCGGCGACCGGATCTCCTACCGTGCGCTGGCCACGCTGGCCGCGATCGCGCTGGCGATCGGCATGGTCGGCGGCTGGGTCGGACGTACCACCGCGCAGGTCGTCGAGGCTTTCACGACGTCGAAGGTGACGCTGTCCACCAAGGGCAACGCGGAGGAGCCGGCCGGGCGATTCGCCAAGGTCGCCGAGGCCATCGCCAACTCGGTGGTGACCATCGAGTCCGTCAGCGACGACCAGGGCATGCAGGGCTCGGGCGTTGTCATCGACGGCAAGGGCTACATCGTCACCAACAACCACGTCATCTCCGAAGCCGCCAACAACCCCAGCAAGTTCAAGACGACGGTGGTGTTCAACGACGGCAAAGAGGTGCTGGCCAACCTGGTCGGCCGCGACCCGAAGACCGACCTGGCCGTGCTCAAAGTCGACAACGTCGACAACCTGTCGGTGGCCCGTCTCGGGGACTCGGACAAGATCCGGGTGGGCGATGAGGTGATCGCAGCGGGCGCTCCGCTGGGTCTGCGCAGCACCGTGACCCACGGCATCATCAGCGCCGTGCACCGACCGGTCCCGCTGTCCGGCGACGACTCCGACACCGACACCGTCATCGACGCGGTGCAGACCGACGCCTCGATCAACCACGGCAACTCCGGCGGTGCGCTGATCGACATGGACGCGCAGCTGGTCGGGATCAACACCGCCGGAAAGTCGTTGTCCGACAGCGCCAGCGGCCTGGGATTCGCGATCCCGGTCAACGAGATGAAGACCGTGGCCGAGGCGCTGATCAAGGACGGCAAGATCGTGCACCCCACGCTGGGGGTGAGCGCTCGCTCGGTCAGCAACGCCATCGCGTCGGGCGCGCAGATCGCCAACGTCAAGGTGGGCAGCCCGGCGGAGAAGGGCGGCATCCTGGAGAACGACGTGGTGGTCAAGATCGGTGACCGCAGCGTCGCCAACGCCGACGAATTCGTCGTGGCGGTCCGCAACCTGACCATCGGCAAGGAAGCGCCCGTCGAGGTGGTCCGGGATGGGCGGCACGTGACACTGACGGTGACCCCCACCCCCGACGGTTAGAGTCCGCCTCGATGTTCGCGAATGTCGGCTGGGGCGAGATGCTGGTCCTGGTGGTGCTCGGGTTGGTGATTCTGGGCCCGGAGCGGTTGCCGGGAGCGATCCGGTGGACCGCAGGTGCACTGCGCCAGGCCCGGGACTACGTCACCAACGCCACCGATCAGCTGCGCGACGAGATCGGTCCGGAGTTCGATGACCTGCGGGTTCCGCTGAGCGAATTGCAGAAATTGCGTGGCATGACCCCGCGCGCCGCGCTGACCCGGCATCTGCTCGACGGCGACGATTCGCTGTTCACCGCGGTCGGGTCGCTGGCCGCAGAGCCTCGTCCGATGCCGCCGGTACCGGCCGTGGTGCCCGAGCCGGGTGGGCCGGCTCCCTTCGACACCGACGCCACCTAGATCCGGAAGATCGGGCGTCTCCGTAGGCCCAGTGGCTCAGCGCCGGGAGCCCCCGGTGTCCAGACCCAGTGACATACCCACCAGTCCGCGTCGGCGGGTGGCCAGCTGATCGGCGATCTGACGCAGCTCCTTGCCCGCTGCCGAGTCCGGCGAGAGCACCACCGGGGAGCCGGAGTCGCCGCCGGTCACCATTTCGCTGTCGATCGGCACCTGGCCGAGCAGCGGCACATCCCGGCCCATCGCCCGGGTCAGTCGCTCGGCCACCCGCTCGCCGCCGCCCTCGCCGAACAGGTGCATGGTGGACCCGTCGGGCATGGCCAGTCCGGCCATGTTCTCCACCACTCCGACAACCTGCTGGCGGGTTTGCAGGGCGATCGCCCCGGCGCGCTCGGCGACCTCCGCGGCAGCCTGCTGCGGCGTGGTCACCACCAGGATCTCGGCCGACGGCACCAGCTGGGCCACCGAGATCGCGATGTCGCCGGTGCCCGGGGGCAGATCCAGCAACAGCACGTCCAGGTCGCCCCAGTAGACGTCGGCGAGGAACTGCTGCAACGCCCGGTGCAGCATCGGTCCCCGCCACACCACCGGCGTGTTGCCCTGGGTGAACATCGCGATCGAGATCACCTTCACGCCGTAGCCGATCGGCGGCATGATCATCGAGTCGACCTGGGTGGGCAGGGCGGTGACGCCCATCATCCGCGGCACCGAATGGCCGTAGATGTCGGCGTCGAGCACCCCGACGGACATCCCGCGTTCGGCCAGCGCGACCGCGAGGTTGACGGTCACACTCGATTTGCCGACCCCGCCCTTGCCGGAGGCGATTGCGTACACCTTGGTCAGCGAGCCCGGCTGGGCGAACGGGATGACCGGTTCCTTGGCGTCGCCGCGCAGCTGTTTGCGCAGCTCGGCGCGCTGTTCGTCGCTGAAAACATCGAGGCTGACTTTGACCGGTCCGGTGCCGGGCACGTCGTTGATCGCCGTAGTCACGTTGTTGGTGATCTCGGCTTTCATCGGACAGCCGGCGATCGTCAGGTAGATGGTGACGTGGACGCTGCGGTCGTCCGCGATCTCGATGCTTTTGACCATGCCCAGGTCGGTGATCGGACGCCGAATGTCGGGGTCCAGCACGGTGCCCAACGCTGCATAGATGGCGTCGTGCAGGGCTGCAGTGTCATCGTGATTCTCGGACATCGCAACCGAGTCTAAGGCAGTACGGCAGGGCCTTTGCCTGTGAGATACGTCAGGCCGGCGGGACGGCCTGCGGCCCATCCTGCGGTGTACCGGCCGGCGCCGGTGGCGGCGGGGCGCCCGGTACGTCCAGCGGGGCCGGTGCGACGGCGTAGGCCGGCATCGGCGCGGGCGGGACCTGCGGAGCCTCCGGCTGGCCGAAGGGGGCCGGCGGGACGCCGTTGGGTGCTGGCGGGGCCGGTACGGCTTGGGGCTCTAGGCAGATCATCCGGCAGGCCGCCGAGGGGCGCGGCAACTGCTGTTGTTGTTGCTGCTCGGGCGAGGTCATCCAGGGGGGCAGCCACGGCGGTGCCTGGGATGCCCAGTCTTGCAAGCTCGGCTGCCCCAGGTCGATCAGCGACGATTCGGCCGGGTGATCGAGCCGCGACATCCCGTGCAGGCTGAGTGATTCCGGCCCGAGCCCTTCCGGGTGTTCCAGGTGCTCCAGATGCAGGTCCGCGATCGGCGGCGCCGGGCCCACGATCGGCGGCAGGTCGACGGGAGCCACCCCGGTGGCATAGGCCGCCGCCCAACCCATCACGTTCTCCGCGTAGGCCATCGAGTTGTTGTAGCGCAGGATCGCGGTCAGAACCTGCGACTGTTCGCGCAGGTTCATCCCACCGCTGCACAGGTACCGCGCTGCCGCCAACGTCGCGTCGTAGACATTCTGCGGGTCCGCGCGACCGTCGCCGTCGCCGTCGGCGGCATATCGCGACCAGGTCCCGGGCAGGAATTGCATCGGGCCCAGTGCGCGGGCGTAGACCACCCGGCCCGGGGCGCTGCTGGCGACGATGACTTCGTTCCCTGGCAGGGTGCCGTCCAGCGCCGGCCCGTAGATCGGCTGCAGCACGTTGCCGCGTGCGTCGGTGGCCCCGCCGTTGGCGTGCCCGGACTCAATACGTCCGATCCCGGCCAGCAGGTTCCAGCTGATCCCGCATTCGGGCTCGGCGACCGCCATCTGCCGCTCGGCGTTCTGGTAGGCGGCCAGCGCCGACTTGGGGATTCCCAAGGTGCCCGGTGCATAGACGACGGCGGCCGGTGGCGCCGACGGGGCACCGGCGGCCACGTGCAGATTCGGTTGCGAGCGGGGTATCGCGACGACGGAGGGGCCCGAGTAGCGGCCGGACGTGTGCACCGAAGCCGCCAGCGGGGTGATGGCGGCGTTGCGCAGCGGCAGCGAGGTCGACGGCGATCGGGGGGTGGCACCCACGGCGCCGGCGAATACCAGCGGGGTGATGAACGCCAGGCCGAAGGCAGGTCGCAGGGCCGAACGGGCCGCCCGCCGCACCTTGGCAGCGCGGGACACGCGTTCCGGTGCGCCGCCCCCTGTTGGCACTCGACCGCCCCTTGTCCGCTTCGAAAAAGTCTCGTGAAACCGCTCGGGCTTCGTGAACTAGGTCACCATACCCAACACGTGTCTTGCGGATGACCGTTATCTGGTCTGCGTCGCCTGTCAGGACTGCCGGTGGGGCGATTCCGAGGCGGCGGAGCCGGGCTCGGGCCGCAGGGACTCCAGCAGTTCCCGGACCCGCTCGAGCTCATGGTGCAGGTAGTCGCGGGTGGCAACTTCGCCGACCGCCAGGCGCAGGGACGCCAGTTCCCGAGCCAGGTACTCGGTGTCGGCTTTGGTCTGCGCGGCGCGGCGGCGGTCCTCGTCCAAGCTGACCCGGTCACGGTTCTCCTGCCGGTTCTGGGCCAGCAGGATCAGCGGAGCGGCGTAAGCGGCCTGGGTGGAAAAGGCCAGGTTGAGCAGGATGAACGGGTAAGGGTCCCACTTCAGGCTGACCGCGTAGACGTTCAGCAGGATCCATCCCACCACCAGCACGGTCTGAATGGCCAGGTAGCGCCCGGTGCCGAAGAACCGCGCCACCGATTCGGTGAACCGGCCCAGCGCGTCGGGATCCAGGTTCAGGCTGGGCAGCCGCGAGGTGCGGGGCGTGGACAGCCGCTGTGATGTAGAGCGGTCGGTCACGACTGCCTCCCGGCGAGTTTCGGCCCCAGGTCCGGCTCGGGGGTTTCGCGCCAATCATCGGGCAGCAGGTGGTCCAGCACGTCGTCGACCGTCACCGCACCCAGCAGGTGGTTCTGCTCGTCGAGCACCGGTCCGCACACCAGGTTGTAGGCGGCGAAATAGCGGGTCAGCTCGGCCAGCGACACGTCCGGGTTCAATGCCGGCAGGTCGGAGTCGACGAACCCGCCGATGAGTTCGGCCGGTGGCACCCGCAGCAGCTGCTGCAGCGGGACGGAGCCCAGGTAGCGGCCGGTCGGGGTGGCAGTGGGTGCGCGCGTCACGAAAACCAGCGACGACAGCGCCGGGGTCAGGTCGGGGTCGCGGACCCGGGCCAGCGCCTCGGCGACCGAAGTGTCGGCGGTCAGCACCACCGGATTGGAGGTCATCAACCCGCCGGCGGTGTCGGGCGAGTGCTCCAGCAGGCGGCGCACCGGATCGGAGTCGTCGGGGTCCATCCGTGCCAGCAGCGTCTCGGCCTCGGTGGGGTTCATCACGCCCAGCAGGTCCGCGGCGTCGTCGGGGTCCATCTCCTCCAGCACGTCGGCGGCCCGATCGGTGCCCAGCTGGCCCAGCACGACGGCCTGACGTTCCTCGGGCAGCTCCTGCAGGATGTCGGCCAGCCGGGCGTTGTCCAGGGCGTTGATCACCTCGTAGCGGCGCTTAGGCGGCAGCTCGCGGATGGCGTCGGCGACCTCGATCGGCCGCCAGCCCTCGAATTGCTGCAGCAGTTGCGCCACGCCCTGTCCGGGCATCGCCAGCGCCGACGGGGTCAGGCCCTGCACGTTGTGCCAGTCCACGATGTGTACGGCGGCGCGCCGGCCCAACCGTCGGGAATGCCGCACCGCGATTCGGGTCACCAGCCAGTCACGCGTACGGCTCTGTTCGATGGCCAAGTCGGTGATCGCCACATCGACGCCGGCCAGCTCGGGCAGCTCCGGGTCGGTGACCCGGACCTTGGTGTCCAGGACCTGACCGAGCACGAGTGCCTCACCGGGCCGCTGATTGAACTTGCGTAGGGACACCGTTCCGGTGTTGAGGGTGACGGCATTGGGCTCGATCGACGCGACCCGCAGAATCGGCACGAAGATGCGTCTGCGGGTGGGCAGTTCGACCACGAGTCCCAGGACGCGCGGCTGCTGACGCACGATGCTAAGACTGACGACCACATCGCGGACCCGGCCGACAGATTCGCCGAACGGGCCTAGCACCAGCATCCTCGCAAGTCGCGCTGCGTAAACCCTGTTGCTCGACGCCATGGTTGAAAGGGTAGGAGTATTTAGGTGACCAACGTGTATCGCCCCCGCCGTACTTGCCTGTCGGTACCTGGCAGCAGCCAGAAGATGATCGACAAGGCCAAGGGCCTGTCCGCAGATGAGGTCTTTCTCGATTTGGAGGACGCTGTCGCTCCAGCGGCAAAAGAGCAGGCCCGGACCCTGGTCGCCCAAGCGCTGACCGCGCGCGACTGGACGGCGCCGCTGCTCGGGGTGCGGGTCAACGACTGGACCACACCGTGGACCCATGCCGACCTGATCGAGGTGGTCTCGGCGGTCGGTGCCGCCGGTACCCGACTCGATGTGATCGTGCTGCCGAAGGTGTCTGACGCCTCGCATGTGCAGGCACTCGACCTGCTGCTGACCCAGCTGGAGACCATCCACGGGCTGCCGGTCGGCCAGATCGGTATCGACGCCCAGATCGAGGACGCCCGCGGCCTGATGAACATCAACGCGATTGCCGCAGCGCCTCGGGTGCAGGCATTGGTGCTGGGACCGGCCGATCTGATGGCCAGCCTCAACACCCGCACCCTGGAGGTCGGCGAGCAGCCCGAGGGCTACACCGAGGGCGACGCCTACCACCACGTCTTGATGACGATCCTGGTGGCGGCGCGCGCTCACGGGGTGGCTGCGGTCGACGGGCCGTATCTGAAAGTGCGTGACGTTGCGGCGTTTCGGCGGGTGGCGGGCCGCTCGGCCGCGCTCGGTTACGACGGCAAATGGGTGCTGCATCCCGACCAGATCGCGGCGGGCAACGAGATCTTCAGCCCGCGTCAATCCGAGTACGACCACGCCGAGCTGATCTTGGAGGCCTATGCGTGGCACACCTCGCACGCCGGCGGAGCCCGCGGTGCGGTGATGCTCGGCGACGAGATGCTCGACGAGGCCAGCCGCAAGATGGCTTTGGTGGTGGCGGGCAAGGGCCGTGCGGCCGGAATGCGCCGTGAGGCACCGCCGTTCGAGCCGCCTAGTTCAGGGCGATCATCGCGAGAATGAGCGAGAGCGTCACGGCGACACCACCGATCGCGGTTCCGGCCACCGCCATGCCGTGGCCGGCCTCACCGGTCGACTTGATCTGGCTCAATGCCACGCCGCCGAGGATGACGCCGGCGACCCCCAGCGGCCAGAACACCAGGCCGAGCAGGGAGACCACCAGGGAACTGACCGCCAAGACGTTGGTCTTCTGCGCCTGACCCGGATTGAAGTAGCTGCCCGGATACGGCGCGCCGTAGCCCGACGGCGGGTAACCGGGGGGATTGCCATAGCCGGCGGGAGGGTATCCGGGCGGGGCGCCCAGTCCCGGGTACTCGCCCGGGGCGGGCGGGGTGGGCGGCAGATAACCGCCGGGCGGCAGATAGTTGCCGGGCGGCGGGGGCGGCGGGTAACCGCCCGCACCCGGGGGCGGCGGCGGGAAACTCGGCGGGGGATAGCCGGGGCCCGGCGGGTAGCCCTCGAAGCTCGGCGGGTACGGCCAGCCGCCCTGGTCGGGCGCGGGCGCACCCGGGTCCGCCCAGGGCTGGTCGGCATTGCCTCGTGGATTCTCGCCAGAATCCCCGCCGTGAGCTGTCATGCTGTTCAACCTAGCCGATGCGCCGCGACCGGCCTGTCGTCCGACAGCCGCTTTCCGGAGCAAGGAGAGAGAAATCCCATGACCAGCCCGTTCCAGCCCGGACAGACTCCCGATCCACTCGGCGCTGCAGGTGCGCCGGGACGCCGTGATGTGGGCCGGCTGCCGACCCCGCCGAAAGGCTGGCCGATCGGTTCCTACCCCACCTACGCCGAGGCGCAGCGTGCGGTGGACTACCTGTCCGACCAGCAGTTCCCGGTGCACCAGGTGACGATCGTCGGTGTCGACCTGATGCAGGTCGAGCGGGTCACCGGCCGGCTCACCTGGCCCAAGGTGCTCGGCGGTGGCGTGCTGACCGGAGCCTGGCTGGGCCTGTTCATCGGCCTGGTGCTGGGCATCTTCAGCGACAACCCGACCCAGGCACTGGTGACCGGCCTGATCGCCGGGGTGTTCTTCGGCTTGATCACCTCATCGGTCCCTTACGCGATGGCCCGTGGTACAAGGGATTTCAGTTCGACCATGCAACTGGTCGCGGGCCGCTACGACGTGCTGTGCGACCCGCAGAGCGCCGAGCAGGGCCGGGATCTGTTGGCGAAGCTGACGCTCTGACTCTGCGTTGTTGCGTAGCGCGGTCAGGCGGCCTTACCGTCGTGGCACGAAACGGCAACGGGAGGCGGGTGGCGTGGCGAGTCGGCGCGGTCGCGTACGGCGGCTGGGCGCGGCTGCACTGACCGCACTGGCCGTTGCGTCGGCGGGATCGGCGTGCGGTTCGTCCGGGCCGTCCACCGATGTCCCGGTGATCAGCGTCTATACCCCGGCCAACGACGCCGCGACGTTCCGGATGATCGCGGCGCGCTGCACCCAAGAGGCCGGTGGCCGGTACCGGGTGCAGCAGTTCAGCCTGCCGCGCGCTGCGGACGACCAGCGCCTGCAATTGGCCCGTCGCCTGACCGGCAACGACCGCACCTTGGACGTGATGGGCCTGGACGTGGTGTGGACCGCCGAGTTCGCCGAGGCCGGCTGGGCGTTGCCACTGGCTGAGGATCCGGCCGGCAAGGCCGAGGCCGACGCCGCTGACGATACGCTGCCGGGCCCGCTGGCGACCGGCCGCTGGCACGATCGGCTCTATGCTGCACCTCTGGTCACCAACACCCAATTGCTCTGGTACCGGCCGGATCTGATGAAGTCCGCGCCGTCCACCTGGGAGCAGATGATCGCCGAGGCGGCCCGGTTGCACAGCGCGGGCCAGCCCAGCTGGATCGCGGTGCAGGCCAAGCAATACGAGGGTTTGGTGGTGTGGTTCAACACGCTGCTGGAAAGCGCCGGGGGAAGGGTCCTCGGCGACGACGGCAAGACGGTCACCCTCACCGACACCGGTGAGCACCGGGCCGCCACTGTTGCCGCGCTGCGGGTTATGAAGGCGGTGGCGACCGCTCCGGGCGCCGACCCGTCGATCACCCAGACCGATGAGGGCACCGCCCGGCTGGCCTTCGAACAGGGCAAGGCGGCGCTGGAGGTCAACTGGCCCTTCGTGCTGCCGTCCATGCTGGAGAACGCCGTCAAGGGCGGGGTGGGGTTCCTTCCGCTGCAAGGGCGTTCGGATCTGGCCGGCAGTATCGACGGCATCGGCGCCTTTGCGCCCAGCGACGAGCAGTACCGCATCGCCTACGAGGCCAGCCGCAACGTGCTCGGATATGCGCCGTATCCGGCGGTGTTGCCGGGGCATCCGGCCAAAGTGACCCTCGGTGGATTGAACCTGGCGGTGGCCAAGACCACCCGGCATCGCGCCGAAGCGTTCGAAGCGGTGCGCTGTCTGCGAAACGCCGCGAACCAGAAGTATCTCGCGATCGAGGGTGGGCTGCCCGCGGTGCGCGCCTCGGTGTACGCCGACCCGCAGTTCCAGGAAAAATACCCGCAGCACAACGTGATCCGTCAGCAGCTCACCGACGCTGCGGTGCGACCGGTGACACCGGTCTACCAGGCGGTGTCGACCCGGATATCGGCCACGCTGGCGCCGATCAGCGCCATCGACCCCGAGCGCACCGCCGATGAGCTCACCGTGCAGGTGCAAAAGGCCATCGACGGCAAGGGACTGATCCCGTGACTCGCGCCGGCTCCCGCGCCGATGACGTCCGTTCCCAGCGCCGGCTCGCGGTGGCGCTCGTCGCGCCGGCGGTGATCCTGATGCTGGCCGTGACGGCTTATCCGATCGGTTACGCGATCTGGCTGAGTCTGCTGCGCTACAACCTGGCCACTCCGGACGACACCGCGTTCGTCGGGCTGGCCAACTATCAGACCACCCTGACCGACTCCTATTGGTGGACCGCGTTCGCGGTGACGCTGGGCATCACCGTCGTCTCGGTGGTCTTCGAATTCGTCTTCGGCCTGGCGCTGGCCCTGGTGATGCACCGCAGCCTGTTCGCCAAGGGCATGGTGCGCACGGCGGTGCTGGTGCCCTACGGCATCGTCACTGTCGCGGCCGCCTACAGCTGGTACTACGCCTGGACGCCCGGGACCGGCTACCTGGCCAATCTGTTGCCGACCGGCAGTGCGCCGCTGACCCACCAACTGCCGTCGCTGGGGATCGTGGTGCTGGCCGAGGTGTGGAAGACCACGCCGTTCATGGCGCTGCTGTTGCTGGCCGGGCTGGCACTGGTGCCCGACGAACTGCTCAAGGCCGCCCAGATGGACGGAGCCGGCGCCTGGCGGCGACTGGTCACCATCATTCTGCCGATGATGAAACCGGCGATCCTGGTGGCGTTGCTGTTCCGCACGCTCGACGCTTTTCGGATCTTCGACAACATCTACGTGCTCACCAACGGCTCCAACAGCACCGGCTCGGTATCGATCCTGGGCTACGACAACCTGTTCAAGGGATTCAACGTGGGCTTGGGGTCGGCGATCTCGGTGTTGATCTTCATCTGCGTGGCGCTGATCGCGTGGGTGTTCGTCAAAGTGTTCGGCGCCGCGGCACCGGGATCGAGCCAGAAATGACCGAGCTTCGCCGCCGCACCGCGTGGCTGATCATCGACCTGGCCGTGGTGCTCTACGCGCTGGTGCCAGTGCTGTGGATCTTCTCGTTGTCGCTCAAACCGACATCAACGGTCAAGGACGGCAGATTGATTCCGTCCACCGTGACCCTGGACAACTACCGCGGGATCTTCGCCGGTGACGTCTTCGGCTCGGCATTGATCAACTCGGTGGGCATCGGTCTGATCACCACCGTGATCGCGGTGGTGATCGGGGCGATGGCCGCCTATGCGGTGGCTCGCCTGGAGTTCCCCGGCAAGCGGCTGCTGGTCGGGGCGGCCCTGCTGATCGCGATGTTCCCCCAGATATCCCTGGTGACACCGATTTTCAACATCGAGCGCGCCACCGGGCTGTTTGACACCTGGTTGGGGTTGATCATTCCCTACATCACCTTCGCGCTGCCGCTGGCGATCTACACTCTCTCGGCGTTTTTCTCTGAGATCCCGTGGGATCTGGAGAAGGCCGCCAAAATGGACGGTGCCACCCCCGGGCAGGCGTTCCGCAAGGTGATTGCGCCGCTGGCGGCCCCGGGTATCGTCACCGCAGCGATTCTGGTGTTCATCTTCGCCTGGAACGACCTGCTGCTGGCGTTGTCGCTGACGGCGACCAAAGCCTCGGTCACCGCGCCGGTCGCGATCGCCAACTTCACCGGCAGTTCGCAATTCGAGGAGCCGACCGGATCGATCGCGGCGGGCGCAATGGTGATCACCGTGCCGATCATCGTCTTTGTTCTAATCTTCCAACGACGGATCGTGGCGGGACTGACCTCCGGCGCGGTGAAGGGATAGGCCGATGGCAGATATCGAACTCGTCCACATCACCAAGAGCTACCCCGATGGCGCTGTGGCGGTGAAAGATCTGTCGCTGAGCATCGCCGACGGTGAGTTCATCATTCTGGTGGGGCCGTCGGGTTGTGGAAAATCCACCACGCTGAACATGATCGCCGGCCTGGAGGAGATCTCGTCGGGGGAGTTGCGGATCGGGGGTGAACGCGTCAACGAGCGCGCGCCCAAGGACCGCGACATCGCGATGGTGTTCCAGTCCTACGCGCTCTACCCACACATGACGGTGCGGCAGAACATCTCGTTCCCGCTGACCCTGGCCAAGATGCGCAAGCCGCAGATCGCCGAAAAGGTGGCGGAGGTGGCCAAGATCCTGGATCTGACTGAGCTGCTGGATCGCAAGCCTTCGCAGCTCTCCGGTGGCCAGCGTCAACGGGTCGCGATGGGGCGGGCGATTGTGCGGCACCCCAAGGCGTTTCTGATGGACGAGCCGCTGTCGAACCTCGACGCCAAGCTGCGCGTGCAGATGCGCAGTGAGATCGCCCGGCTGCAGCGCAGGCTGGGCACCACCACCGTCTACGTCACGCACGACCAGACCGAGGCGATGACGCTCGGGGACCGGGTGGTGGTGATGCACGGTGGGATCGCCCAGCAGGTCGGCACACCCGACGAGCTTTACGAGCGGCCCGCCAACCTGTTCGTCGCCGGTTTCGTCGGTTCCCCGGCGATGAACTTCTTCCCGGGCACGCTGACCGCGACCGGCGCACGCCTGCCCATCGGTGAGGTACCGCTCGACGCGGTGACTCGCGAATCGATCGGCAGGCATCCCGCACCGGCCGGCGGTGAGGTGGTCATCGGGGTACGCCCGGAGCATTTGGGCGATGCCGCGCTGCTCGATGACGCGCAGCGTGGTCGCGCGGTGAAGTTCGCGGCCCGTGTGGACCTCGTCGAATCGCTGGGCGCCGACAAGTACCTGTATTTCACCCCGAACGAAACCGGCGATGCGCCAGCCGAAAACGATCTGGTGGCCCGGGTTCCCGCTGCGTCGAAAGCGGCCGGCGGGCAGCCGATCGAGCTGGCGCTGGACCCCGAGAAGGTGGTCGTGTTCGACGCCAAGACCGGGGTGAACCTCAGCGTCGCACCGGCTGGGCGGTGACCCGCCGGTGAGTGAACATCTGGACCGGGTGCGTGAGCATGTCCGGCGGCATTTCGCGGGCGTCGCTGCCGAGCCCGACACCGCGAGGGTGACGTTTCTGGGCGTCGAGCCCATTGAGGTGTTGCGGTTCGGCCCCGGACCCGATCGGATGGTGCATTACGTCTCGGCCGGTTGCTCGCGCCACCCGATGGGTGACCCCGGCGAGCTGCTCGCCGATCCGGTGCACGGTCCCCGGGCTGAAATCGTGGTGAGCCTGCGTTCCTCTGGTTCTGACACCGGGCTGGCCCGCAGCCTTGCCGCGGTGGCGGCCGCGCCGGTCGTCGAAGGGGTGGTGCTGGCGCCCGATGCGCTGATCGACCTCGGCGGCCCGCTGTGGACTGGGCCGTCGGGTCCGGTGCCGTTCACCGCGGTGTTGCTGGGCGACAGCGACATCGCCGAACTCGCGCTGGAGCCGCCGCGGGAGCCGGTGCGGTTCTTGTCGGCCACCCCGATCACTGCGACCGAAGCCGCGTGGGTGCGGCTCAAGGGCGCCGAGGCGATGCGCGAGGCGTGGCGCGCCGACGGTGTGGACGTCTTCGACCCGGGCCGTCCAGCGTCCCAGCCCCTCTAGCTCCCTTCTTGCGCGAGCGTGCGTGTTTGTGCCAGACACGCCGCCGTTTGGTGTGCAACTGCGCACGCCCGCTCAGGGGCCGGATCGCCCGGAAGGCCGTGTTCACCCGCGGGGCGGGGGGCCGGGGCGCAGGGCAAACCGCGGCTTAGAGCCAGCCGTTGCGGCGGAACGCGCGGTAGAGCACCGCGGAGATCACACACATGCCCGCCACCACCATCGGATAGCCGAACGCCCAGTGCAGCACAGGCATTCGGTCGAAGTTCATGCCGTAGATGCCGGCGATCATGGTCGGGACGGCGATGATGCCGGCCCAGGCCGACATCTTGCGCATGTCGGTGTTCTGCTGCATGCCCACCCGCGCCAGCGCGGCCTGCACCAGCGAGCTGAGCAACTCGTCGTAGCCGGCGATCTGCTCGGCGGCGCGGGTCTGATGATCGGCGACGTCGCGCAGATAGCGCCGCACCTCTTTGGAGATCAGATCCCGGTAGTCGGTCTGCATCCGCTCAAACGGCACCGACAGTGGCGCGACCGCGCGCCGCAACTCGACGACCTCGCGTTTGATCTGGTAGATCGGTTCGACGTCGGTGCGGGTGCCGGGCGCGAACGCCGTCTCCTCGATGACGTCGATGTCGCTTTCCATGAGGTTGGTCACTTCGACGTAGCGGTCCACCACGTAGTCGGCGATGGCGTGCATCACGGCAAACGGGCCCAGCCGCATCTGCGCGGGATCGGTGTCCATCCTCTTGCGCACATCGGACAAGCCGCTGTGCTCACCGTGCCGGACGGTGACCACGAAGTTCTTGCCGACGAAGATCATGATCTCGCCTGTTTCGACGATCTCGCGCGGCAGCACCGCCGATTCGTGCGGCACGTAGTTGACGGTTTTCAGCGCCAGGAACAACGTGTCGTCGTAGCGCTCCAGCTTGGGCCGTTGATGCGCTTGAACAGCGTCTTCGACGGACAGCGGGTGCAATTGGAAGGTGGCGGCCACGCCCTGCATCTGGGCCTCGCCTGGCTCATGCAGGCCGACCCAGACGAATGCTTCTCGGCCACCGGCCTCGATCTCGCGCACCTTGGCCCGCGCTCCGGCGGGGGTGAAGTCGCCGGGAATCCGCTCGCCGTCTGCATAGACACCGCAGTCGACCAGCACTCGGGGTGTCGGGTCTTGCAACGCCGTCATGGCCGCTCTCCCTCCGGCGCAGGTGCCGGTCAAATGCTACGCGTTTGGCGTCAACGTGCACGGTGAGCGCGATCGGGGGCGGGAGGTCCCGAACTTTCGGCGACGACGCCGGTGCGCTAGTTTCGACCCGGACCAAAGCCAGACCAGCCGAACTCGTTCGAGGAGCACTTGACGTGAGCAAAACCCCACTCAAGGTGGCCGTCACCGGCGCCGCCGGCCAGATCGGCTACAGCCTGTTGTTCCGCCTGGCCAGCGGCTCGTTGCTCGGCCCCGACCGGCCGATCGAACTGCGCCTGCTGGAGATCGAGCCCGCCCTCAAGGCGCTCGAGGGTGTCGTCATGGAGCTCGACGACTGTGCCTTCCCGCTGCTGTCGGGTGTGCAGATCGGCTCGGACGCGAACAAGATCTTCGACGGCGTGAACCTGGCGCTGCTGGTCGGCGCCCGCCCGCGTGGTCCGGGCATGGAGCGCAGCGACCTGCTCGAGGCCAACGGTGCGATCTTCACCGCCCAGGGCAAGGCCCTCAATGCGGTCGCGGCCTCCGACATCCGGGTGGGTGTGACCGGCAACCCGGCCAACACCAACGCGCTGATCGCGATGACCAACGCCCCCGACATCCCCAACGAGCGCTTCTCCGCGCTGACCCGCCTGGACCACAACCGGGCCATCTCGCAGCTGGCCGCCAAGACCGGCGCCAAGGTCACCGACATCAAGAAGATGACCATCTGGGGCAACCACTCCGCGAGCCAGTACCCGGACCTGTTCCACGCCGAGGTCGGCGGGCGTAACGCCGCCGAGGTCGTGGGCGACCAGGCCTGGATCGAGAACGACTTCATCCCCACCGTCGCCAAGCGTGGCGCGGCGATCATCGACGCCCGTGGTGCCTCGTCGGCGGCCTCCGCCGCGTCGGCCACCGTCGACGCCGCCCGCGACTGGCTGCTGGGCAGCCCGGACAACGACTGGGTGTCGATGGCAGTGGTCTCCGACGGCTCGTACGGTGTGCCGGAGGGCCTGATCTCCTCGTTCCCGGTCACCACCTCCGGCGGTGACTGGAGCATCGTGCAGGGGCTGGAGATCGACGACTTCTCCCGCAGCCGGATCGATGCCTCGACCGCTGAGCTGGCCGAGGAGCGCGAGGCCGTCACCGGCCTGGGCCTGATCTGAGGCGTTAGGCCCGGCGGGCGACTTCCTGTGCGAGCTGCACTCGGGAAGTGAGCCCCAGCTTGGCGTAGACGTGGGTCAGATGCGTCTGCACGGTGCGCGGTGAAACGAAGAGTCGAGCGGCAATGTCTTTGTTCGGCAGTCCTTCGCTGACCAGCCGGGCGACGTCGAGCTCGGTCGGGGTAAGTGAGCCCCACCCGTTCGACGGCCGCTTGCGCTCGCCGCGCCCGCGCAGCGCGTAGCCGATGGCGTCCGCGGTGGACAGCGCGGCGCCATCGGCCCAAGCGGAGTCAAAGGCGTTGTCGTCCAACGACTCCCGCAGTGCGGTCAGCCAGGCGTGCCAGTCGGCGTCGTGGATCTTGAATCGGACAGCGCCGGTACGCGCCCGGATGCCGTCGGCGGCACCGAACAAGCGGGCGGCTTCCTGGGCGCTGCCGGCGCGCGAAGCCGTGGCGGCCAGGCACTCGAAGGCTTCGGCGATCCCGATCTGGGCGTTGGACTCGGCGGCGATCGCGAGTGCTTCGTAGAGATCGCGCTCGGCCCGCTCGGGTTCGCCTCGGGCGATCGCAACGCGCGCACGCGGGACGAGGCTCATGATCCGGTACCACCCAGTGGCCGCGGCGACACCGTCGTCGGCCCATCGCTGTGCGGCGGGCAGATCGCCTAGCGCCAGCGCCGTTTCGGCTCTGCACCAGCGGAATATGGCGGCGATCTGGTCGTAGACACCGATGTGATGCCACATCCGCTCCTGGGCCGACTCGGCTGCGGCCACGTCGCCTCGGGCCAATGCCGCCAGGCCCACCGCCATGTGGGCGACGCCCTCGTGCACGCCGCTGAGTTCGGAGCCGGTTTCGATCAGCGCCGCCAACACCTCGTCGGCTTGGCCGGCCTCGCACCGAAAAGCCAACGCCAGGGCCAGGTTCTGCAAGCCCAGGAACCGGTTGAGCAGGTCTGCCGCGCCGTCCGCCTCCACGATCATCTCGCGACAACGCGCGATCTCCCCGGCCAGATCGCCCTGCATGTAGCGCGCCATCCCTTGCCAGTTGCGGCAGTAACGCGAATGGAACTGGTCACCAATGGAATCGGCTAGTTCGCGCCCCTGTTGGCCGATCGCGAAGGCGCCATTGAGGTCGCCGGTCACCGCCGCCGCGTAGGTCTGCCAACCGAGGATCTGGCTCAGCCGCCAGCGGTCGCCCAGTGCGCGGGCCAGCTCGATCGCTTCGGCGAAGTACGGCGCCGCCACTTCCGCCTTGTAGGCGGCAATGCTCACGCAGGCGGTCAACGCCCTGGCGAGCAGCGCCGGGTCATCGAGCTCACGGGCGATCGCGACCGCTTCCTGTGCCTCGTCCAGGCTGTTCAACGCCAGGCCCCACGCGTTCAGCAGCGCGTGATCGGCCAAGGCCCGTGCTCGGACCGGACGGGCGATCCCGGAATCACCGCTCAATACGGGTTCGAACCAGGCCACGCCTTCGGCGATGCGGCCGTGTCCCAGCCAGAGCGGAAGGAGTGATGAGGCCAGGATCAAAGCCTGCTCTGGCTCGTCGTTCTCTTGGCTCCACGCGAAAGCGGCCCGGAGATTGTCGATCTCGGCATCTACTCGCGCCAGCATCAGTTCGTGCCCGTCATGGGGCGGGTTGTCCAGTGCGGCCGCCATCGCGGTGTAGTGGTCGCGGTGACGGGCACGGATGGCGTCGGCTTCACCGGATTCGCCCAGCTTTTCCATGGCGTACTGGCGCACCATCTCCAGCATCCGGTATCGCGTTCGGCC
Organism: Mycobacterium sp. SMC-11; assembly: GCF_046250095.1. Taxonomy (NCBI): domain Bacteria; kingdom Bacillati; phylum Actinomycetota; class Actinomycetes; order Mycobacteriales; family Mycobacteriaceae; genus Mycobacterium; species Mycobacterium sp. SMC-11. The sequence goes on from NZ_CP176430.1 coordinate 1,300,452, forward strand.
GCCTGTGTTTTCAGCGATCACGAGCGACTTGTCCACCAACAGGGTGAGTTGGTCGAGTACCTGATGGCTCGCGATGGCTCCGCATCCGGCCACGACCTGGGCGGCGTCGAGATGAAAGCCATCCATGAACGCGGCGAGTCGCCGGAACAACACCCGCTCGGGATCGGTGAGCAGGGCATGCGACCAGTCGACGGAGGCGTGCAGCGTCTGCTGGCGACGTACCGCGCGGCGCGAACCGCCGGTGAGCAGCCGGAACCGGTCGTGCAACCCCTCGAGGATCTCCTCGAGCGACAACGCGCGCACCCGCGCGGCCGCGAGCTCGATCGCCAGTGGCATGCCATCCAGGCGCCGGCAGATCTCCGCTATCGCGGCGGCGTTGTCGTCGGTGACATGAAAGTCCGGACGGGCGTGGCGGGCTCGGTCGGTGAACAAGGCGATGGACTCGTCGGCCAGCGACAGCGAGGGCACCCGCCAGACCACTTCACCGTCCACCGCGATCGGTTCTCTGCTGGTGGCCAGGAAGGTCACTTGTGGGCAGGTGCCGAGCAGGCCGAGCAGCAGCACTGCGGACGCATCGAGGAGATGTTCGCAGTTGTCCAGCACCATCAGCAGATGCCGCTCGCCGATCCAGCGGATCAGCGTGTCCAGCGCGGAGCGATCCGGCTGATCCGGCAGGCCCAGCGCCCGAGCCGCGATCATCGGCACCAGCTCCGGATCGGTGATCGGCGCCAGATCGACATAGCAGACGCCATCGGCGAATTGGTCCGCCAGCAGGCCCGCGATCTGCACCGCGAGCCGGGTCTTGCCTGCGCCACCCGAACCGGTCAACGTGACCAACCGGCTGTCGCCCAACAACGCCCGCACGTCATCGATCTGGGCGCCACGCCCGATGAAGCTGGTCAGCACAGCGGGCAGGTTGGTGGCCGCGACGGCCGTGGATGCCCGCAGTGGTGGAAAGTCGTTGCCCAGATCCGGGTGGCACAGCTGCAGCACGCGTTCGGGACGGGGCAGCCCGCGCAGCGGGTGGCTGCCCAATTCGATGAGCCAGGCATCGGCGGGAAGCCGGTCGACGACCAGGGCTTCGGTGATTGCCGAGAGGACGGTCTGGCCACCATGCCCCAGGTCGCGGATACGGGCGGTGCGGTTGATGGTCGGCCCGATGTAGTTGCCTGCCTCACTGGTTTGGCCGCGCAACTGCACCTCGCCGCTGTGCAGACCGATGCGGAGCCGAATCGGTGCCAGCGGTGCACGTTGCAGCGCCAAGGCGCAGGCGACCGCGTCGCTGGCCCGGGCGAACGCCGCCACAAAGCTGTCGCCCTCGCCCTGTTCGACGGGGCGCACCCCGTCATGGGCGGCGAGGACTTCGGCGAGGGTGTGGTCCAGGCGCGCGATCGCGGCCGTCATCTGTTCGGCCTGGGTCTCCCAGAGCCGTGTGGAGCCTTCGACGTCGGCCAGCAGCAACGTCACCGTTCCGGTCGGGAGTTCGCTCACACCCAACTCACTCCAGTTCACCGCAGGCGTGTCCGTGCGTTCGCTCATGCTAGCCAGCATGCGACCCGCCAGGCCGGCAAAACATCAGCGAAAGCGCGTAGATGCGTACGCGGGATGCGCTGGCTGCCCCAGCCGATCGAAAGAATGCAAAGCCAGCGAAGTACCCTGGACTATCGATGCCCGAGAACCTTGCGATGAACAGCTCGCCGATCGTCATCGGAGACGAAGAGATCTTCGAAGCCCACACGGGCGGGAAGATCTCCGTCGACCTCAAAACCCCGCTGGACACCCAGCGCGCGTTGTCGATCGCCTACACCCCCGGGGTGGCGCAGGTCAGTCGCGCCATCGCCGCGGACCACACGCTGGCGGCCCGCTACACCTGGGCGCACCGGCTGGTGGCCGTGGTCAGCGACGGAACGTCGGTACTGGGGCTGGGTGATCTTGGCCCGACGGCGTCCCTGCCGGTGATGGAGGGCAAGGCCGCGCTGTTCAAGACGTTCGCCGGCTTGGACTCCATTCCGATCGTGCTGGACACCAAGGACCCGGACGAGATCGTCGAGACACTGGTGCGGTTGCGCCCGTCGTTCGGGGCGGTCAATCTGGAGGACATCTCCGCCCCGCGATGCTTCGAGATCGAGCGGCGCGTGATCGAGGCGCTGGACTGCCCAGTGATGCACGATGACCAGCACGGCACCGCGATCGTGGCCTTGGCGGCGCTGCTGGGAGCGGCCAAGGTAGTCGACCGTGACATCGCGTCGCTGCGGGTGGTGGTTTCCGGTGCCGGCGCCGCCGGGGTGGCCTGCGCGAACATTCTGCTGTCGCGGGGCGTCTCGGAGATGATCGTGCTCGATTCGCAGGGCGTGCTGCATCCGGAGCGTTCCGGCATGAACGACGTCAAGCTTGAGCTGGCGCAGCGGACCAACCCGCGTGGTCTGACCGGCGGCCTGGCCGAGGCTCTGGCCGGCGCCGACGTCTTCCTGGGCGCGTCGGGTGGCGTGGTGCCCGAGGAGCTGATCGCGTCGATGGCGCCGGGTGGTGTGGTGTTCGCGCTCTCGAACCCCGATCCCGAGATCCACCCCGACTTGGCATCCAAGTACGCGGCGGTGGTAGCGACCGGTCGCAGCGATTTCCCCAACCAGATCAACAACGTGCTGGCCTTCCCCGGGGTGTTCCGTGGTGCGCTGGACGCCGGTGCGCGCCGCATCACCGAGGCGATGAAGTTGGCTGCAGCAGAGGCGATTTTCTCCGTCGTCGCCGACGAGCTGGCGCCAGACCGTATCGTGCCCAGCCCGCTGGACCCCCGGGTCGAGCCGGCCGTTGCGGCCGCTGTTGCGGCGGCCGCCGACTCCGCGTCGTAGAGCGCACGGTGCCCAGGCCGCTAGGACATCACCTGCGCCGCCTGACGCTCGGATGCGCGGCTGTGCTGATCGCCGGTTGTGCTGCCCATCCGGGGTCGCCGCCGTTGAGTGTGGGGACGTCGCCGGATCCGCAGTCGCAGGTCCTGGGCCATCTGTATGCGAGCGCCCTGCGCGGTACCGGTGCCGCGGTGCGGCTTGAGGTTGTCGCCGATCCGGTCGCCGGGTTGGATGCGGGGGAGTTGACTGTCGTTCCCGGTTTCACCGGCCGCTTCCTGGCGACGTTCGCACGTGATTCCGCGGCCCGCTCCGACCGGGGCGTCTACTGGGCGTTGGCCGGCGCGCTGCCGGAGGGTCTCGCGGTCGGTGACTACGCCATGACCGCCGAAGACAAGCCCACATTTGCCGTGACGAAGGCGACCGCGACCGCGTGGGGCGGCACCGACTTGCCCGCGCTCGTCAAACATTGCACCGGGTTGACGGTCGGCGCTGTCGCGGGCGCGCGGGCGCCGAATGTGGTGGGCCGTTGCAAGCTGCCGAAGGTGCGCGAATTCCCTGATGACGCAGCGCTGTTCGCCGCGCTGCAGGGCCGCCAGATCACCGCGGCATGGTCTAGTACTGCCGACCCCGACGTGCCGGAAGGGACCGTGCTGCTCACCGACGCGCGCCCCGCACTGGTCCGCGCCGAGAATGTGGTGCCGCTGTATCGCCGAAACGAGTTGACCGAGGCCCAACTCCTGGCGGTCAATCAGGTGGCCGGCGTGCTCGACACCGACTCACTGATCGACATGCATCGACAGGTGGCCGACGGCGCCGACCCACAGGTTGTCGTCGACGCTTTCTTGGACGAGCACCCGCTGGGGCGCTAGGGGCCGCTTCCGACTAGGCGCCCCTGCCCCCTAGCTGGGCCTGAATCTGGGCAAAACAAACGAGAACAGGCGTTGGTAGCGCGAGCCCAGGATGCGCACGAGCAGGTCCAAAATCCGCGCGTCGTTTCCGATGAGCACGCGGGCCCGGTTCTTGCTGACGCCGTGGAGGATCACTCGGGCGGCCTCTTCGGCAGTGGTAGAGGCCAGCCGTCGGTCGAAGAAGTCGGCCATGGCCGCGGCGTCCAGCCCTTCGGCGACGGTGGCGTTGCGGGCGATAGCGGTCTTGATGCCGCCCGGGTGCACCGTGGTGACCTTGACCGGATGCTTGGCGATGGCCATCTCCTGGTTCAACGCCTCGGTGAAGCCGCGGACCGCGAACTTCGCCGCGTTGTAGGCGGCCTGGCCGGGTATGGACAGCAGCCCGAACAAACTGGAGATGTTGATGACGTGTCCGTCGCCGGATTCGATCAGGTGCGGCAGGAAAGCCTTGGTGCCGTTGACCACGCCCCAGAAGTCGACGTCCATCACCCGCTCGATGTCCTTGAACGGGCTGACCTCGACGTCGCCGCTGAACGCGATGCCGGCGTTGTTGTAGACCTGATTGACCTTGCCGAAGTGCTCTTTGACCTCTTCGGCGTAGGCGAGGAACGCTTCGCGCTCGGTGACGTCGAGGCGGTCGGCCTTGACCCGTACCCCCAGCGCTTTCAGCCGCCGCTCGGTCTGGGCGAGCCCCTCGGTGTCGACGTCGCTGATCGCCAGCTGCGCTCCAGAGCGGGCCAGCTCGATGGCCAGCGCTTGACCGATGCCTGATCCGGCACCGGTGACGACGGCGACTTTCCCGGCGAATCCCTGCATGTGCTCTCCCCAACGGTTGGTGGAATACCGAGTTTATCCGGTACCGCGGGTACTGGATTAGGTGCCCTCGGTGAGCGTGCGCAGTTGCTCAGCACGACACGGCGTGTTGCGCACAAACACGCACATTCGCCGGCCTGGTGGCTCAGCCGAATGCCGAGTCGATGATCTCCTGCTGCTCGACCGCATGCACCTTCGACGACCCCGAGGACGGTGCCGACATCGCCCGCCGCGAGATCCGCTTGACCCCGGTCAGCTTCTCCGGCAACAGCTCGGGCAGCTCCAGACCGAACCGCGGCCACGCGCCCTGGTTGGCCGGCTCCTCCTGCACCCAGAAGAACTCCCTGGCGTTGGGGTAGCGGTCCAGCGTCTCGGCGAGGCGGCGCTTGGGCAGCGGCGCCAGTTGTTCGATCCGCACGATCGCGATGTCGTCACGGCCGTCCTTGGCCTTCCGGGTGGCCAGCTCGTAGTAGAGCTTGCCGCTGGTCAGCAGCACCCGGGTGACCTTGCTGCGGTCGCCCACACCGTCCTCGTAGGTGGGTTCTTCGAGCACCGAGCGGAATTTGACGTCGGTGAAGTCCTTGACGTCGCTGATCGCGGCCTTGTTGCGCAGCATCGACTTCGGCGTGAACACGATCAGCGGCCGCTGGATCCCGTCGAGGGCATGCCTGCGCAGCAGGTGGAAGTAGTTCGAGGGGGTCGACGGCATCGCGATCGTCATCGAGCCCTCCGCCCACAGCTGCAGGAAGCGCTCGATACGCCCGGAGGTGTGGTCGGGGCCCTGGCCCTCGTGGCCGTGCGGCAGCAGCAGCACCACGTTGGACAGCTGGCCCCACTTGGCCTCGCCGGAGCTGATGAACTCGTCGATGATCGACTGGGCGCCGTTGACGAAGTCGCCGAACTGCGCCTCCCACAGCACCAGGGCGTCGGGGTTGCCGACGGTGTAGCCGTACTCGAAACCGACGGCGGCGAATTCCGACAGCGGCGAGTCATAGACCAGGAATTTGCCGCCGGTCGGGGTGCCGTCGGCGTTGGTGGCCAGCAGCTGCAACGGGCTGAACTCCGCGCCGTTGGCCTGGTCGATGATCACCGAGTGCCGCTGCGAGAAGGTGCCTCGGCGGGTGTCCTGCCCGGACAGCCGGATCAGCTTGCCTTCGGCGACCAGCGAGCCCAGCGCCAGTAGCTCGCCGAATGCCCAGTCCACCTTGCCCTCGTACGCCATCTCGCGGCGGCGCTCCAGCACCGGAAGCACGCGCGGATGCACGGTGAAGCCCTCGGGGATCGCCATGAACGCGTCGCCGATGCGGGCCAGCATCGCCTTGTCGACCGCGGTATTCAACCCGCGCGGCACCTGCTGCTCGGACTCCACCGACTCGCTGGGCAGCGCGGCATGCTTTTCCAGTTCGCGGATCTCGTTGAACACCCGCTCCAGTTGGCCGTGGTAGTCGCGCAGCGCGTCCTCAGCCTCTTTCATCGAGATGTCGCCGCGGCCGATCAGGTCCTCGGTGTAGCTCTTGCGGACACTGTTCTTGGTGCCGATCACGTCGTACATGTAGGGGTTGGTCATCGACGGGTCGTCGCCCTCGTTGTGCCCGCGGCGGCGGTAGCACAGCATGTCGATGATGACGTCCTTGTGGAACTTCTGCCGGAAGTCCACCGCCAGCCGCGCCACCCAGTCACACGCTTCCGGGTCGTCGCCGTTGACGTGGAAGATCGGCGCACCGATCATCTTGGCCACGTCGGTGCAGTACTCGCTGGAACGCGAGTAGTCCGGCGCCGTGGTGAAACCGATCTGGTTGTTGACCACGATGTGGATGGTGCCGCCGACCCGGTAGCCGGGCAGCAGTGCCATGTTCAGCGTCTCGGCGACCACGCCCTGGCCGGCGAACGCGGCGTCGCCGTGCAGCATCATCGGCACCACCGAGAATGGCGGGTCTTCGTCGGTGCCCAGGGCGCCCCGGCCCAGCAGATCCTGGCGGGACCGGACCAGTCCCTCCAGCACCGGGTCGACGGCCTCCAGGTGTGACGGGTTGGCGGTCAGCGACACCTGAATGTCGTTGTCGCCGAACATCTGCAGGTACACACCGGTGGCACCCAGGTGGTACTTGACGTCGCCGGAGCCGTGCGCCTCGGCCGGGTTGAGGTTGCCCTCGAACTCGGTGAAGATCTGCGAGTAGGGCTTGCCGACGATGTTGGCCAACACGTTGAGCCGGCCGCGGTGCGGCATCCCGATGACCACCTCGTCGAGGCCGTGCTCGGCGCACTGGTCGATGGCGGCGTCCATCATCGGGATGACGGTCTCGGCGCCCTCCAGGGAGAACCGCTTCTGGCCGACGTACTTGGTCTGCAGGAAGCTTTCGAACGCCTCGGCGGCGTTGAGCTTGCTCAGAATGTACTTCTGCTGCGCCACAGTCGGTTTGACGTGCTTGACCTCGATGCGCTCCTGCAGCCACTGCTGCTGCTCCGGCTCGAGGATGTGGGTGTACTCCACGCCGACGTGGCGGCAGTAGGCGTCGCGCAGCACCGACAGAATCTCGCGCAGCTTGCGGATGTCGCCGCCGGGCAGGCCCTCGACCTTGAATTCCCGGTCCAGGTCCCACAACGTCAGGCCGTGGCTCTGCACGTCCAGGTCGGGGTGGCTGCGGAATCGGGTGTTGTCCAGACGCAGCGGGTCGATGTCGGCCATCAGGTGGCCGCGGTTGCGGTAGGCGGCGATCAGCTCGACGACGCGGGCGTTCTTGTCGACGACCGAGTCCGGGTTGTCCGTGCGCCACCGCACCGGCTCGTAGGGGATGGACAGTTCGAAGAAGATCTCGTCCCAGAACGCGTCCGAGAGCAGCATCTCGTGCACGGTGCGCAGGAAGTCTCCCGATTCCGCGCCCTGGATGATGCGGTGGTCATAGGTCGAGGTCAGGGTGATGACCTTGCCCACCCCGAGTTCGGCGATGCGCTGCTCGCTGGCGCCCTGGAACTCGGCCGGGTACTCCATCGCGCCGACGCCGATGATCGCGCCCTGGCCGGCCATCAGTCGCGGCACCGAGTGCACGGTGCCGATGGTGCCGGGGTTGGTCAGCGAGATCGTCACCCCGGCGAAGTCCTCGGCGGTGAGCTTGCCGTCGCGGGCCCGACGCACGATGTCTTCGTAGGCGTCGACGAACTGCGCGAAGCGCAGCGATTCCGAGCCCTTGATGGCAGCCACCACCAGGGAGCGCTTGCCGCCGGCGCCCTGCAGGTCGATGGCCAGCCCCAGGTTGGTGTGGGCCGGTGTGACGGCGTTCGGCTTGCCGTCGACCTCGGCGAAATGCCGATTCATGTTGGGGAACTGCTTGACCGCCTGCACGATCGCGTAACCCAGCAGGTGGGTGAACGAGATCTTGCCGCCGCGGGTGCGCTTGAGCTGGTTGTTGATGACGACGCGGTTGTCGATCATCAGCTTGGCCGGCACGGCGCGCACGCTGGTGGCCGTCGGCACCTCCAGGGAGGTGGACATGTTCTTGACCACTGCCGCGGCGGCTCCACGCAACACCTGCAGCTCGTCGTCGGCGAGCGGCGCGGGAGCCTGCGAGGCGGCAGGCTTGGCGGCCGGGGCAGGCTTGGCGGCGGGGGCCGGTTTAGCGGCGGGGGCCGGGGCGGCAGCGGCCGGTGCCGCGGGGGCGGGAGCTGCAGGAGCGGGGGGAGCCGGTTGCGCTGGCGCAGCCGGTCGGGCCGCACCGTCAACGCCGGGTGCATGCGCCGATCCCAGCCTCGACTCTCCTCCGTCGAGCCTCGCTGAATCGCCGGGCGCGTCGGGGGAGTAGTCGGCCAGGAACTCGTGCCAGCTGGGATCCACAGAGGAGGGATCCTCGCGGAATTTGCGGTACATCTCCTCGACTAGCCACTCGTTCTGACCGAAGGGTGAACTGATACCGCTCACGACAGCTTCTCGCCTCGATTCCTGGTCGTTCGGCGTGGCACTTGCGCCCGCGCCCGCCTGCCTCATAAAGGCTAGCCTCTCGGAGATATTCCGCCAGGCTCGCGGCCGCTTGTCCGGCGGCCCCGGTCTCGCTGACGATTATGCGGAGTGTGCATCGCCGTCGTGCAGGGCCGGCACCAGATGCAAGTTCACCGGCCAGCGGCGGGCGGGCGTGCCGAACGCCTTGCGGGCATTGCCGATGATCTTCTTGCCCATCAGCCGGTTCCCGATGGCGCCGATCACAGCTCCCAGGCCGACCGGCAACAGCTTGCCGAACGCCAGCGCCCCGCGGCGCAGGGTGAAGCGCTTGACGAAGTACCGCAGCAGCCGAGAGTTCAACTCCTTGACCGCCGGGAGCGGCAGCGCCGCGACACCCGCAGAACCCTCGGCGAGCCACGCGCCGCTGGTGCGGCCCGGGCCGAGCAGGTCGGCGAGCGCGCCCTTGCCCTGGTCGCCCACCAACACCGCCAGCACCAGCGCGCGGCGCCGATCCCGGTTGTCCACGGGAATGCCGTGTACCTCCGCGACGGACAGTACGAAGAACGCGGTGGCCTCCAGGAAGACCGCGGTCTCCCCGGCTACCGCCGACAGTGCCATCAGGGTGCCGATCGCCGGCACCGCCGCGGTGGCGCCCACCGCAGCGCCGCTGGCTGTCGCTGCTGCCAGGTACCGCTTCTCCAGCTTTGCTATCACCTGGGCCGGGTCGGCATCGGGATCGGTTCGCCGCAGGCGCTCCACGTAAGCCCGCACCGCCGGACCCTGCACCCGCTCGCTGCGCTCGATGACCCGCGCCAGCACCCGGGCCGCCATGCTCGGCTGCTCCTCGTCGGGTTCATGCGGCGGTCCCAGCTTCGCCTCTCCTCCGTCGAGCCTCGCTGAACCACCGGGGGCCGGCGCCGGGGCCTGCGCCGGGCGTCGCCGTCGAAAGATGCCCATGGCTGCCTCCCGTTTGGACTCGGTGGTGTTCAGGCTAACGCGCTGGTGATTGGTTACCCGTTTCAACGGACGCGATCGTCATCCCGCAGCGAACAGCACCACGGCGCTCCGAGTTGTTCCCGGCATCATCTGTCCGTAGCGTCGCAGGGAGGTGGGTTGATGCCCCGAACAGCACAGCGCAGCGACGGGAGGGCGGCGCTTGAGCAGCACGTATGACGACCCGGAACGCGCTGATATCGCGCGTTCCGGTCCGGCGCGCTCGGCTGATCCGGTCAACCCGTGGAACGCCCTGTGGGCGATGATGCTCGGCTTCTTCGTGATCCTGGTGGATTCCACGATCGTGGCCGTCGCCAACCCGAGCATCATGTCGGCGCTCGACATCGGCTACGACACGGTGATCTGGGTTACCAGTGCCTACCTGCTGGGCTACGCGGTACCGCTGCTGGTCGCCGGTCGTCTCGGCGACCAGTTCGGACCCAAGAACCTGTACCTGATCGGGCTGGCCGTGTTCACCGCGGCGTCGCTGTGGTGCGGTTTGGCCGGGAGCATCGAGATGCTGATCGCCGCCCGGGCCGTCCAGGGCGTCGGTGCCGCCCTGTTGACCCCGCAAACACTGTCGGTGATCACCCGCACGTTCCCTCCGGAACGGCGCGGCGCGGCCATGAGCGTATGGGGCGCGACCGCCGGGGTAGCCACGTTGGTCGGGCCGTTGGCCGGCGGCGTGCTGGTCGACCGGCTGGGCTGGGAGTGGATCTTCTTCGTCAACGTCCCCATCGGTGCCATCGGCCTCGTTCTGGCGATCGTGCTGATCCCCGAACTGCCGGTGCACCGTCATCGCTTCGACATCCTCGGCGTGGCGCTGTCGGGGGCCGGAATGTTCCTGCTGGTCTTCGCCCTGCAGGAAGGTGAGTCGCAGGGATGGGCGCCGTGGATCTGGGCGCAGATCTTCGGCGGCATCTGCTGCATGGCGGTTTTCGTCTACTGGCAGGCCGTCACCGACGGTGAGCCGTTGGTACCTCTGCATATCTTCCGTGACCTCGACTTCGGGCTGGCCAACGTCGGCGTGGCCGTCATCGGTTTCGCGGTCACCGGGATGGTGCTGCCGGTGATGTTCTACGCGCAGGCGGTGTGCGACATGTCACCCACCCGTTCCGCGCTGCTGACCGCCCCGATGGCGGTCGCCAGCGGAGTGCTGGCACCGATTGTGGGAAAGATCGTCGACCGCGCTCATCCCCGGGCCGTGGTCGGATTCGGCTTCTCGGTACTGGCGATCGGGCTCACCTGGCTGTCCATCGAGATGACACCGGTGACCCCCATCTGGCGGCTGGTGCTGCCGTTTGCGGTCATCGGGGTCGGAATGGCATTTATCTGGTCGCCGCTGGCGGCCACCGCCACCCGCAACCTTCCGCCGCATCTGGCCGGTGCCGGTTCCGGGGTCTACAACGCGACGCGCCAGGTCGGGGCGGTGTTGGGCAGCGCGGGCATGGCCGCCTTCATGACGTCGCGGATCGCCGCCGACCTGCCGCCGATGCCGGGTGGCCCGCACCCCGAGCATGCTTCCGCAGTCCTGGAGCTGCCCGAGTTCCTGCACGAGCCGTTCGCGGCGGCGATGTCGGAGGCGACGCTGCTGCCGGCATTTGTGGCGCTGTTCGGTGTGGTAGCTGCGCTGTTCATGGTCGGTTATGTCATCGACCCGGGCCGCCGGACGACCAGCCGGAGCGGCGGCGGCACCGATGCCGACGATTTCGGTGACTACGACGACTTCGATGATTCCGACGACTTCGACGACTTCACCAACCTCGTTGAGGGCCCCGGTAACGCCAGAGCCCCTGAACGCGTCAGCGTGTCCCGACGCTTCCATGCCCTGAACGCCGAACCTGAGGTCGACGAACGCACTGACCGGATCCCGGTTGTCGCCCCGCGGACTCCTCAGGCCCGTCGTGCGCCGGACCCCGCCACCGAACCGCTGACTGTCGAGATTCCGCCGGTGCCGGCGGTGATTGCCGAGCCCGAGCCGACAGCACTGCACCACAACGGTTTTGACGTCGATGCGGGACACCGGCTACGTCCGCTCACCAACGGGGCTGCGGTGCCCGACGTGCTGGCCAAATTCGGGATCACCGGCAACAGTCCGACCCGCCGAAATCGGCACTATCGCGAGGACCCCGACGACACCGATGCCTTCGGGCGGCACTCGCGGCGCGACAGTTGGTTCTAAGGGCTTCTCAGGGCGCGACCGGTTACCGGGTGGTGTTGCCGATGATGTCCACCCCATTGCCGTTCCAGTGGAATTTCACGATCCCGGCCAACCCCGGTATGCCGCTGGCGTTTCGCAGCACCACCGTGTCGCCGGTGGATTGCGCCACGTCGATTCCGCTGAACCCATAGGTGTCCGGCACGGCTTGGGGAAGGAATTCGCCGCGGTGAAACAGCACCGCACGCGTACTCGGGTGTTCGGCATTGGTGTTGGCCTTGACGATCACCGCCGAGATATCGGCGCAGGCGTTGTAGTTGCCGGCCAGTGGCTCCGGGCTCCAAGGTTGCTTGCTGCGCGGATCGGCGGGCAGCTCGGAGACCGCTTTGGCGATCGCCGGCGCGGCCAGGTTGACCGCGCACGGGTCGGCGGGGGCCGGGCTGTCGGACGTGGCGGGCCCGGTGGTGGCGGGGGGCGCCTCCGGCGGCGCGGCGGCCGGGCTGGTGTTCTCCGGGGTTTTGGCGACGGTGGAGTCGCCCGAACCGCAACCGGCCAGCAGAGCTGCGGCCAGTGCGGCGATCAGTCCTGAGGATTTGGCGGCACTCGGCACACCGGGCACCGTACCGCCGCCCGGCCGGCTGCCCGGGGAGGCGCGGCCGAGCACCGATGTCGGTCGCCGTGGTCCGGGCGCTCAACTGTGGCGTGAGGCGGACCTGTTTGCCCGTAGACTGCTAGGCGCTATGACCTCGCCTGATGCCCCCGTTGAACCTTTCCCGGACACCACCGGGTCCCCTTCTGACCCGATTGCCCCAACTTTCGCTGACCTGCAGATCCACCCCTCGGTGCTGAAGGCCGTCGCCGACGTCGGTTATGAGACGCCCTCGGCGATTCAGGCCGCCACCATCCCGGCCTTGCTGGAGGGCTCCGACGTGGTGGGGCTGGCCCAGACCGGAACCGGCAAGACCGCCGCGTTCGCCATTCCGATCCTGTCGCGCATCGACACCACGAGCAAGGCCACCCAGGCGCTGGTGCTCGCGCCAACCCGCGAGTTGGCGCTGCAGGTCGCCGAGGCGTTCGGGCGTTACGGTGCGCATCTGCCTCGGATCAACGTGCTGCCGATCTACGGCGGTGCTTCTTACACCGTGCAGCTGTCCGGTCTGAAGCGCGGGGCGCAGGTCGTGGTCGGTACTCCGGGCCGGGTCATCGATCACCTGGAACGCGGCAGCCTGGACTTGTCGCACCTGGATTACCTGGTGCTCGACGAGGCCGACGAGATGCTGCAGATGGGCTTCGCCGAGGACGTCGAACGCATCCTGGCAGACACCCCCGAGTACAAGCAGGTGGCCCTGTTCTCGGCGACCATGCCCTCGGCGATTCGCCGCATCACCAGCCGTTACCTGCACGACCCCGTCGAAGTCACCGTCAAGGCGAAAACCACCACGGCGGAGAACATCTCGCAGCGCTACATCGAGGTCGCCGGGCCGCGAAAGATGGACGCCCTGACTCGGGTGCTCGAAGTCGAACCCTTCGAAGCGATGATCGTCTTCGTCCGCACCAAGCAGGCCACCGAAGAGGTAGCCGAAAAACTGCGCGCCCGAGGATTTTCCGCGGCGGCGATCAATGGTGACATCGCGCAGGCGCAGCGGGAACGGACCATCACCGCCCTGAAGAACGGCAACATCGACATCCTGGTGGCCACCGATGTCGCCGCCCGCGGACTGGACGTGGACCGGATCTCGCACGTCGTCAACTACGACATTCCCAACGACCCCGAGGCCTATGTGCACCGGATCGGGCGCACCGGACGAGCCGGGCGCTCGGGAACCGCGCTGCTGTTTGTCAACCCGCGGGAACGCCACCTGCTCAGGTTGATCGAGAAGGTGACTCGGCAGAAGCTGATCGAGTCCGAGCTGCCCAGCGTCGAGGACGTCAATGCTCAGCGGGTCGCCAAGTTCGCCGACGCGATCACCAATCACCTCGGTGCGTCGGGCATCGAATTGTTCCGCCGCTTGGTCGAGGACTACAGCCGCGAGCACAACGTGCCGATGGCCGACATTGCCGCCGCACTGGCGCTGCAGTCCCGCGACGGCGAGGCGTTCCTGATGGTGGAACCGCCGCCGGACAAGCGACGCGAACGTGCCAAGTCGGATCGCGACGGCGGCCGGGACGACCGCAAAGGTGACCGCAAGGGCCCACCGAAAGACGGATTCGCCACCTATCGGATCTCGGTCGGCAAGCGCCACAAGGTCAACCCCGGTGCGATCGTCGGGGCACTGGCCAACGAGGGTGGACTGCACCGCAGCGATTTCGGCAACATCAGCATCAAGGTGGACCACTCGCTGGTCGAGCTGCCCGCCAAACTATCCGGCAAGACCTTCAAGGCGTTGGAGCAGACCAGGATTCAAGGTCAGCTGATCAACCTGCGTCGCGAACGGCCGTCTGGTAAACCCGATCGGCGCGGCGAGGGCGGGTACCGGAAACGGACCGAATGACCCTGCCGCGCGACGACGTGGCCCAGGGCGGGCTCGAGCAGGTCGCCCAGGTCGATCGGGTCGCGTCGCTGACCGGTGTGCGTGCGGTGGCCGCGCTTTTGGTGGTCGGTACGCATGCGGCCTACACCACCGGCAAGTACACCCACGGCTATGCGGGGCTGCTGGGTTCTCGGATGGAGATCGGCGTGCCGATCTTTTTCGTGTTGTCCGGTTTTCTGCTGTTTCAGCCGTGGGTGCGCGCTGCCGCATTGGGCCGGCCGGACCCGTCGGTGCGCCGCTACGCCTGGCACCGGGTGCGACGGATCATGCCCGCCTATGTCGTCACGGTGCTGCTGGCCTATGTGATCTACCACTACCGCACCGCCGGACCGAACCCCGGCCACAACTGGATCGGGTTGCTGCGGAACCTGACGCTGACCCAGATCTACACCGACAATTACATGTTCGGTTATCTGCACCAAGGCCTCACCCAGATGTGGAGCCTCGCAGTCGAAGTCGCCTTCTACGTGGTGCTGCCCCTGCTGGCCTATGCCACATTGGTCTGGCTGTGCCGTCGGCGGTGGCGGCCCGGGCTGCTGCTGGCCGGGTTAGTCGCGGCCGCGGCGATCACGCCGGCCTGGTTGACGCTGGTACACACGACCGACTTCCTGCCCGACGGCGCCCGACTGTGGCTTCCGGGTTATCTGGCGTGGTTCGTCGCCGGGATGATGCTCACGGTGCTGCAGGCGATGGGCGTGCGCTGCTACGGCTTCGTGGCAATTCCGTTGGCGCTCATCTGCTATCTCATCGCGTCCACACCGATCGCCGGGGAACCCACCACCTCGCCGGCGAAACTGTCCGAGGCGCTGGTCAAGGCCGGGTTCTACGCGGTGATCGCCGCGCTGATGGTGGCCCCGCTGGCGTTGGGCAATCGCGGTTGGTACGCGCGGCTGCTGGCGAGCCGGCCGATGGTGTGGCTGGGGGAGATCTCCTACGAGATCTTCCTGGTTCACCTAGTGCTGATGGAGGTGGTGATGGTGGAGGTGCTGCACACCCCGGTCTACACCGGCTCGATGTTGGCGCTGTTTGTGGTCACCATGCTGGTCACCGTGCCGGTGTCCTGGCTGCTGCACCGGCTCACCCGGGTGCGGAGTTAAGCCGCCCCGGCGAGACCACGACCGGCACCACGAACTGCGTCAGCATTTCCCGCTCGTCGTCGGCGTCGCGCCCCGGGAAGCTCAGCATCGACGTCACCACCCGCACCACCCAGCGGGCGCGTTGCTGAACGGCGTCGTTGTCTTCGGTGTCCAACGCGGACAGGAACGACGCGACCATCACGGTGATGACATCGGACTGGGCGGCCATCGCGGCACCGATCGGTGGTCCGGTCTCGGCGAACCATGACACCAGCGCCGGATTGCCGCGCACCAATGCCAGCGATTCGGTGATCCCGGCGACCAGCCGATCCGCCGGGTCATCGATGCCGGCCAGCCGTCGGGTCAACTCGTCATATAGCGCATTAGCCCATCGGTGCACGTAGGCGGTGTGCAGCGCGTCGCGGCTCTCGAAGTACCGATACAGCGTCGCGCGGGAACAGCCTGCGGCGCGGGCAATCTCAGTCATGCCCACCGAGGCGGGGTCCTGCTGCGCGAACAGCTTCTCGGCCGCATCGAGAATCTTCTCGGCGGCCAGCTCACCGCGCTGATCGGACAGCCAGGCCCGCCCGGCCATCATGATCCGACGGTGAAGGGAACCGAGAGCGGACGTCGCACGTAACTGCCACCGGCCCAAACGATCCCGGATTCGTCGACCGTGTAGTTCGGGCAGCGGGCCAGCAGTTCCTCCAACGCCACCCGCGCCTGCATCCGGGCCGCCTGGTTGCCGATGCAGTGGTGCGCGCCGTAGCTGAAGGTCATGATCTGGTGCGGCTTGCGGCGCACGTTGAGCTCGGCGGCGTCCGGGCCGAACTGGCGCTCGTCGCGGTTGCCCGAGCCGTAGAGCAGCAACACCTTGCGGTCCGCCGGAATGGTGGTCTCGCCGATGGTGACATCGCGGGTGGTGGTGCGGGCCAGCCCCTGAACGGGAGAGGTCAGCCGCAGCAACTCCTCGACGGCGTCGCGGATCAGCTCGGGCTGATCGACCAGCAGCTGACGCTGATCGGGGTGTTGCTGCAGCAGTTGCACTGAGCCGCCGAGCATTCCAGTGGTCGTGTCGTTGCCGCCGGTCACCATGGTGAAGGTGAACGCCAGCACCGCCAGCAGTCCGGTGACGTCGCCGTCGGCACCCATTCCGGCTGCCACCAGATGTGAGACCGTGTCGTCCTGCGGGTCGGTGCGGCGGCGTTCGATGAGGCCGCTGAAGTAGGCCATCATCTCGCCGATCGCGTCGCCGGCCGAGGCAACGCCGTCTTCGCTGACGGTGGCCGCGACGACCGCCTCGGTCCAGCGATCGAATTGGCTGCGGTCCTCCTCGGGCACGCCCAGGTAGTGCGCGACCACCATCGACGGCAGCGGCTTGAACAGCTCGGCGACGATATCTCCCGCGCCGCCGTTGGCCTGCAGCCGTTCGAGGCGCTCGACGACGAACTCGCGCACCTTGGGCTCGAGCAACTCGACCTGCCGCGGCATGAAGCCACGGGCCACCAGCTTGCGGAACTCGGTGTGTACCGGCGGATCCTGCATCACCATCGGCGGGTTGTCGGCCAGGCCGATCATCTCCAGCTCGCCGTAGTTGACGGTCAGCCCTTGCGCGGAGGAGAACGTCTCGTGGTCGGCCGCGGCCGCCCAGATGTCGGCGTGCCGGGACAGCACGTAGTAGTCCTGATTCGGCGCGTGCTCCGGGACCACGTGGTGGACCGGGTCGTGGTCGCGCAGCGCGGCGTACATCGGCCAGGGGTTGGGCCAGGTGTCGGCGTTGCAGAGTTCAAATTTCGGATGAGACAGCGTGGTCGTCATGTCTCATTGATACGACAACGGCCCGCTCGGTGTCAATGGTCGCGTGTGAAATCCAGGACGCGACGCGCCGGGGGAGCGTCGGCGGATTCACACTCGAGGGGCTTGAGGCGGATCAGATCCCCGAACCCGGGTTGAGGATGTTCAGCGGGTCGAGCGCGGCCTTGACCCGCTGGTTCAGTGCCATCACGTCGGGACCCAGTTGCTCGGCCAGCCATGGCCGCTTCAACCGCCCCACGCCGTGCTCGCCGGTGATGGTGCCGCCCAGCGCCAGGGCCAGATCCATGATTTCGCCGTAGGCGAGCTCGGCGCGCCGCACGTGGTCGGGGTCATTCGGATCGTGCACGATCAACGGGTGCGTGTTGCCGTCGCCGGCGTGCGCGATCACCGAGATCAGCAGTTGGCGCTCGGCGGCAATCTTCTCGATACCGGTGATCAGCTCCGCCAGCCGCGGCACCGGTACTCCGACGTCCTCCAGCAGCAGCGGGCCCTGCGCCTCGACCGCCGGGATGCAGAATCGCCGGGCCGCGACGAAGCCCTCGGCTTCGACCGGGTCGTCGGTGGAGAACACCTCCTTGGCGTGGTGCTCGGTGAACACCCGGGCCATCAGCTCGACATCCTCGGCGCCCGCGTGGCCGCGCTCATCGGAGGCGGCCACCAGCATGGCCGCCGCCTCGCGGTCCAGGCCCATGCGCAGTTGGTCCTCGACGGCGTTGATCGCCGCGGAGTCCATGAACTCCAGCATCGACGGGCGCAGCCGCCCCGACACGTCGAGCACCGCCTCGGCCGCGGCGGTCACCGAGTCGAAAGTAGCTACCACCACAGCCGATTTCGGCTGAGCCGGCAAGAGTCGCAGGGTCACCTCCGTGACCACCCCGAGGGTGCCCTCGCTGCCGACGAACAGTTTGGTCAGCGACAGCCCGGCGACGTCCTTGAGGCGGGGCCCACCCAGGCGTACCGCGGTGCCGTCGGCCAGCACCACCTGCAGGCCCAGCACATAGTCGGTGGTCACGCCGTACTTGACGCAGCACAGGCCGCCGGCGTTGGTAGCGATGTTGCCGCCGATGCTGCAGATCTCGAACGACGACGGGTCCGGCGGGTACCACAGTCCGTAGGCGGCGACGGCCTTCTTCACCTCTGCGTTGAACAGGCCGGGCTGGCACACCGCGGTGCGGGTGACGGGGTCGACGGTGATGTCACGCATCTTCTCGGTGCACAGCACAATGCCGCCGTCGACCGCGGTGGCTCCGCCCGACAGGCCGGTGCCCGCGCCGCGAGTCACCACCGGTACCCGATGGGCGGTGGCCCAGCGCATCACCGTCTGCACTTCTTCGGTGCGCAGCGGGCGCACCACTGCCAGCGGCTGGCCCGCCATCGGGTCCAG
This sequence comes from Mycobacterium sp. SMC-11, assembly GCF_046250095.1. Classification (NCBI taxonomy): domain Bacteria; kingdom Bacillati; phylum Actinomycetota; class Actinomycetes; order Mycobacteriales; family Mycobacteriaceae; genus Mycobacterium; species Mycobacterium sp. SMC-11. The sequence goes on from NZ_CP176430.1 coordinate 1,318,907, forward strand.
CGCGTTGTCCTGCCGGTAGCCCGCGGTGATCGTCGGGTCGGTGACCACCATGCCCTCGGGCAGATCGGCGATGAGCTGGGTCAGTGCGTCGGCGTTCACGCAGGCCATCCTAGGAGGTGTGGGCCAACTGATTAGCTGCGCTGAGTCGCGCTGTCCCGTGGCGATGCGCGCTGCTTTCAGGCTCGGGTTCCGGCGACGACGCGCCCGTCGTGCAGCACCCACCGGCGCTCGGGATGGGCGGCGACCGCCTCGGCCAACCCGGCGGCCTCCACCACGACCAGGTCGGCGCGACACCCTGGCTGCACGCCGTAGCCATCGAGTTCGAGTACGGCCGCGGCGGAGTCGGTGATCAGCGAGGCGGCATAACCGAGTTCGTCGTCGGTCATCAGGGAGCCCTCCAGGCCGATGATGGTGGTGCGCTCCAGCATGTCGCCGGTGCCGTACGGCCACCAGGCGTCTCGGATGTTGTCCGAACCGGCGAACACCCGCACCCCATGGTCGCGTAACCGCAGCACCGGCGGCATAGTGCCGGCCGGACCGTTGGTCAGGATCGCCACACCGGCGTCGGCCAGTGCCGTTGCGGTGCGGTCGACTTCGTCGCCGTCGACCTGACCGAGCGCGTAGGCGTGGCTGACCGTGACCTTGCCGCCGAGCCCGAGGACGCGGGTGCGCTCGGCGATGGCGCGCAGCTGCCCGGTGCCGAGCGTGCCCGGGTCGTGCAGGTGGATGTCGACGCCGGCGCCGTGCCGGTCGGCCAGACCGAAGATGACGTCCAGCTGGCCGTCGACATCGCCGTCGAAGCCGGCCGGGTCCAGGCCGCCGATCACCTCAGCGCCCTCGGCCAGTGCGGCGTCCAGCAACTCGGCCACTCCCGGTGCGGTGACCACGCCGCTCTGCGGAAAGGCGACCAGCTGGATCGAGATTCGATCACGCAGGGCCGCACGGACTTCCAGCAGGGCGTGCAGTCCGGTCAACCCTGCCTCGAGATCGATGTCGACATGGGAGCGGACGTGGCCGGTGCCGAGCGAGACCATGCGGTTGGCCAACGCCGTCGCCCGTTCGGTGACCGGTACCCCGATCTGGGATCGCAGCGCCTTCTCGTTCGCGATCCGCTCACGCAGGGATCCGGCGGCCCGGTGCGGCTGCCATGGCGCACCCAAGAACGTCTTGTCGAGGTGACAGTGGCCGTCGACGAATGCGGGCAACACCAGCGCACCGCCGCAGTCGAGGGCATTCTCGCCGGGCGCCGAGGACTCGCGCTGGTGCGGATCGATCGCCGCGATCCGTCCGCCGCGCAGCGTTACATCGACCCGGCGGCCGTCCGGCAGCAACGCATCGACCAGCCGGTCCGGGCCGGATCCGTATGCCGCAGTCATGCGGTCCACCTTGCCTGACCACGGGCGATAGCGTCCAAGACGTAATCCCCATGACCTCGATTGGTAGCGCCTATAGTCAGTCGATGGAGCTGCGCCACATCCGGTATTTGCTGGCGGTGGCCGAACACGGGAATTTCACCCGCGCGGCCGAGGCGCTGCACATCTCCCAGCCGACGCTGTCGCAGCAGATCAAGCAGCTCGAGCGCGCATTGTCCGTGGAGCTGCTGGATCGCTCGGGTCGCACGGTGCGGCTGACCGATGCCGGCGAGGCGTATGCGGAGCATGCACGGCTGGCGCTGCGGGATCTCGATGCCGGTGAACGTGCGGTCCACGACGTTCAGGACCTCTCGCGCGGTCATCTGCGGGTGGCGATGATGCCGACGTTCACCGCCTACTTGATCGGGCCGCTGGTGCACCGATTCCACAGTGCGCATCCCGGCATCACGCTCTCGATACGGGAGGACACTCAAGACCGCATCGAGGCGGACCTGCTCGCCGACCGGCTGGACCTCGGGATCGCCTTCGCGGGTCCCCATGCCGCCGGGATCGATCACACCGCGCTGTTCACCGAGACGCTGACACTGGTGGTCGGGTCGGGCCACGCCTTTGCGACGAGAGCGACACCGCTGCCGGTTGCCCGGCTGGCCCGCGAGCCGCTTTGCCTGCTGAGCACCGACTTCGCCACCCGGCTACAGATCGACGCCTACTTCACCGACCGGGGCGTCGCCCCCCAAATCACGGTCGAAGCCAATTCGATCAGCGCGCTGCTGGCATCGGTGCGCGGCGGCACACTGACCACCGTGCTGCCCGATGCGATCACCCGTGAGCATCACGATGTGCACGCCGTGCCGCTCGTCCCGCCACTGCCCACCCGAACCGTGGTGGCGCTCGTGCGCGCCACGGCCTATCACTCGGCGGCGGCACAGGCATTTACCCGGATGCTGGCGGAAGTAGCGCGCGAAATCGATTGATGACACCTATCACGATCATCGGAGATAAGTATTGGACGCTATAGCGGCGGCTGGGGCAGCCTGAAGGTGCCATGGATTTCGCGCAACACACCATTGAGCTTGCCCGCCGCAATGTCGAGGAGGGCGGGCGTCCGTTCGCGACGGTGATCGTCAAGGACGGTGCGATTCTGGCCGAAAGTCCGAACCGGGTCGCCCAAACGAACGATCCCACCGCGCACGCGGAGATTCTCGCCATTCGGCAGGCCTGCACGGCGCTGGGCGCCGAGCACCTGATCGGCGCCACCATCTACATCCTGGCCTCGCCGTGCCCGATGTGTCTGGGTGCGTTGTACTACTGCTCGCCGGACGAGGTCGTCTTCTTGACCACCCGTGAGGCCTATGAGCCGTACTACGTCGATGACCGAAAGTACTTCGAGCTCAACACCTTCTACGACGAGTTCGCCAAGCCCTGGGATCAGCGGCGACTCCCCATGCGGCACGACCCGCGCGACGACGCGGTGGACGTCTACCGGTTATGGCAGCAGCGCAACGGGGCAACGCTCGAAAGCAGTACGGCGAACTAGTTGATACAACAATTACAATGACCTGATTGCACTCGGGTGCCATCGGCGTCGCGGGCGTACCAATGTCCGCGCTGAAGCTGGTTTTTCCTGTGGAGACATTTGGTCGATGTCGGCATATGGGCCACGTTGACTCCCATTTCATAGTTGTAAGAGCAACCACCAAGGGGCAGGCTAGTCGTGACGGAAGAGGGCCGATGGCTGAGTGAAGCCGAGCAGCGCATGTGGCGGGCATATCTGGACAGCACTCGGCTGCTACTGCGCGAGCTCGAAGCTCAGCTATTTGCCGACGGCGGCATCACCTTTGCCGATTTCGAGGTATTGATGTTGTTGTCCGAAGCGCAGCACCGCAGGTTGCGGATGGGTGAGCTCACCGAGGCGGCGGTAGCGACTCGTGGCGGGATCGCCGGGGCGGTGAGTCGATTGGCCAGAGCGGGGTGGCTGCGCCGCGTCGGGTGCGACGAGGACAGGCGCGGCTGGTTCGCCGAGCTGACCGAAGCCGGGCAGGCGAAATTGGAGTCGGTTACCGGTGGGCACGTTGCCGCGTTGCGGCGCAACCTTTTCGATCTGCTCAGTCCGCGTGACGTGGACCTGTTCGCACACGCCTATGCGCAGGTCCGCGCCAATTTGTCCGAGAGCTCCCGCTAAGCGTTGCCGTGCGCCCGCACCGTGCCGATACTGGGCATCGGATCCCAGAGCGTGCACAGTAGACCAATGCTCAACCACCCCCGCACCGGTCAGCCGTTCGCCTCCCCGGTGCCGCCCGGGGCCGGGTGGCCCGGCGACCCGGCAACCCCGGAAACGCCACCGGCCGCCGACGCTGCGCACGTGGTGCAGCTGGCCGAGCAAGTCGAGTCGATCGACGAACTCGACGCGCTGATCAGCGTCTGCCGGGCCTGCCCGCGGCTGGTGACCTGGCGCGAACAGGTGGCACTCGCCAAGCGAAAGTCCTTCGCCGACCAGCCCTACTGGGGGCGGCCGGTGCCGGGCTGGGGCTCCCCGAAACCCAAGATCGTGATCGTCGGATTGGCCCCGGCCGCCAATGGTGCCAACCGCACCGGACGGATGTTCACCGGCGACCGGTCCGGCGACCAGCTCTACGCCGCGCTGTACCGGGCCGGCCTGGTCAACCAGCCCACCAGCGTCGACGCTGCGGATGGCCTGCACGCCACCGACATCCGGATCATCGCCCCGGTGCGCTGCGCCCCGCCGGAGAACGCTCCGACGACGGTCGAGCGCAACACCTGCGCACCCTGGATCGACTCCGAATGGCAACTGATCGCGCCACACGTGCGGGTGGTGATCGCGTTGGGCGGCTTCGCCTGGCAGATCGCGCTGCGGATCGCCGCCGAGCAGATGCCCAAACCCAAACCGAAGTTCGGGCACGGCGCGATCGCCGAACTCGGTCCGGCATTGCGGCTGTTGGGCTGCTATCACCCCAGTCAACAGAACATGTTCACCGGCCGGCTGACCCCGGCCATGCTGGACGACATCTTTGCGCAGGCTTCGGGGCTGGCGGGACTATCCGGCTGAGTCCCGGTGTTGAGTAGCAGCGTGCGTCTTTCCGTTCTTGATCTCGTCCCGGTCCGCACCGACCAGTCCACCGCTGATGCGCTGGCTGCGACGGTACGGCTGGCCCAGACTGCTGACCGCCTCGGGTTCACCCGATATTGGGTGGCCGAACACCACAACATGCCTTCGGTAGGTGCCACCAGCCCGCCGGTACTCCTCGCCTACCTCGCCGCGCAGACGTCGCGGGTGCGGCTCGGTTCGGGCGGGGTGATGCTGCCTAACCATGCCCCGCTGGCCGTCGCCGAACAGTTCGCATTGTTGGAGGCCGCCGCACCCGGCCGCATCGACTTGGGCATCGGACGGGCGCCCGGATCCGACCCTGTCACCTCGGTCATGCTGCGCTCAGGCCGTGGCGACGAAGACATCGAGAACTTTCCCGACTATCTCGACCATGTGCGGGCGATGATGAGCAGCCGCGGGGTGCAGGTCCAGCTGCGTGACGGGGACTATCTGCTCAAGGCCACTCCGGCTGCCGCCGGCGAGCCGCGGTTGTGGCTGTTGGGGTCGAGCATGTATTCGGCGCGGCTGGCCGCGGCCAAGGGGCTGCCTTACGTGTTCGCCCACCACTTCTCCGGCCAGGGCACCGAGGATGCGCTGGCCTACTACCGGGAGAATTTCACGCCGAGCGAAGTGTGCGCGGCGCCGACGACATTTCTGACCGTCAACGCATCGGTTGCCGAAACCCGTGATGAGGCAATGGCGTTGATGCTGCCCAATCTGCAGATGATGGCTCGGTTGCGGACCGGGCGGCCGCTGGGAGCGGTCGATCTGGTCGAGGACGCGCAGGCGGCAGCGGTCTCCGATTCCGAACAACGCATCATCTACAGCGGCTTGCGGCGCGCGGTCGTCGGCACACCGGCCGAAGCGGCCGAGCAGCTCACCGCACTGGCGGAGCACTTCGCCGTCGACGAGGTGATGATCAACCCGGTCGCTTCGGCGCACCGCGGCACCGACCCGGCCACCGCGCCCGGCCGGGAACGCACCTGCGAACTGTTGGCCAAGGAGCTGCTGTAAGGCCTTAGCGGCGATCGCGAGGGCGGCGGAGCCGGGCGAAGCGGGTCGCCGCCATGAACCTAGCGGCTGATGATGGTCGCCCCGTAACCGCTGGGCCGGTAGTCGATGTAGACCGGGTTCACCGAGAACGGGTAGTAGCCGCTGTTGGCCGCCCCACCGGACGTCACATACGGACCGTTGTTCGTGGTGGTGTAGGAGTACAGCAGGGTGCTGCCGTCGGCGTTGTACACCGAGATCACCGTCCCGGCCGGCACCTGCGTGCCGACCCCGAGTTGCGGGAACAGCGACTGCGGGATGCTGCCGTACATGCCGCCCGAGTCGATCGAGGTCGTGACGGCCACCGGGGGAGCGCCGTTGATGGAGATCATCGTGTCCACGAAGGGCGATCCGGAGACGGAGGTCTCGGGATCGAGTGGGTTCGGTCCGAAAATTACTTGGCCGGTCTGCTCGTCGATGAGCACGCCCTGGTTGAGCGCACCGGGCAGCGCCGAGATGATCGTCGACGTGCCGGCATAGCCGTTGTTGGGACCGATACCCAGGACTCCGACGATGCCGTACTGGTTGAAGTACTGCGTCATCAGTGCGTTCGACCCGGAAGTGACCACGTTGACACCGGTGGGGTCGGTGACAAGGTCTCCCGAGCAGGCAAGCTTTTCGCAGAATCCCACCGTGGTGCTGTAGGTCTGGTAGCCGTAGCTGTTGTTGCCCAGTCCGGCGTAGCTGGCATTGCCCGACAGCAGCACGTTGCCGAGGCTGCCGGGGTTGCCGACCGCACTGCTCAGAATCGTCAGGCCGGTGGAGCCGGTGTCGATCTGCACCGGCACCGGTGGGCCGCCGTTGATCGAGATGTAGACGATCGGGCTGATGCCGCCGCTTTGCAGGTACAGCGGAATGGTGGCGTTGACCGGGCCCTCGGGGCCACCGGTCTCGCCGGCGTGCCCGGTGCCGGAACCGGCCCCGCCCGCGCCTCCGGCGCCGTTGGCGCCGTTGCTGCCGACTGCGCCGCCACGTCCACCGTCGCCGCCGTCGCCGCCGCTGCCGCCGTTGGCTCCGAGCCCGCCAGCGGCTACCGCACCCGCAGCCCCGCCGTCGCCGCCGTCACCGGCCGCCCCACCGTGCACGTTCGTTCCGGTCAGGGTGGCGTCGCCGCCGTCACCGCCATTGCCGCCATGGCCGCCAGCGCCGGCGTTGCCGCCGCTGCCCGCGTGGGCGCCCAAACCGCCGGCTCCGCCCGCTCCGGCGTTACCGCCGGCGCCGCCGTGTCCGCCGTCACCGCCGCTGGAGCCCTGCGCGTAGTAGGTGCCGGTGGCGCTCCCGCCGTTGGCGCCGGCGCCCCCGACGCCGCCGTTTCCGCCGGTGCCGCCGTTGAACCCGGTGTCGCCCTTGCCGCCGGAGCCGCCGGCGCCAGCGGCCCCGCCGTTGCCGCCGTCCCCGCCGATGCCGACAGGTGCCTTGTTGATTCCGGGCTGGGCGTAGAGCCCGGAGCCGGGAGCCCCGCCGCCACCGGCCGCCCCGCCATTACCGCCATTGCCGCCGGTACCGCCGGCGCTGTTGTCGCCGGCCCCGCCGGTGCCGCCTCCGCCACCGGTACCGCCCCCGCCGCCGGCACCGCCGTCACCGTTGGTGCCGAACCTGCCGTGCTCACCCGCGGCGGCGTTGCCGGCGTAGGCAGAACCACCCGCGCCGCCACTGCCGCCGGCGCCGCCGTTGCCGCCGTCGAAGCCGGTGCCGCCGCCGAGCGCTCCGCCGTAACCCAGCCCGCCGTTGCCGCCGACGCCGCCGGCCCCGCCGTCACCGCCGCTGCCGTATTGCACGTTGTTGGCCACGTCCAGCGTGGCGATGCCGTTGCCGCCGCCGTTGCCGCCGGCCCCACCGGCGCCACCGGCACCACCATTACCGGTGCCAGTTCCCTGTGCGTAGGCGCTGCTGCCGCCGGCGCCGCCTATGCCGCCCGCTCCGCCGTTGCCGCCGCTGCCGGGCAGGGTGGCGCTGGGAGGCAGCTGGCTCTGGTCCACGCCGCGGCCGCCGTCTCCGGCCTTGCCGCCGGCACCGCCGTTGCCGCCGTTGCCGTCGCCGAGCGAGTTTCCGCCGGCCCCACCCTTGCCGCCGTTGCCGCCGTCTCCGGCGTTGCCGTTGTTGACGACCGGGTTGCCGTTGGCGCCGGCCGCGCCGTTGCCGCCGGCCCCGCCGTTGCCCCCGTTGCCGTGCAGGCTGCCGGTCCCGCCGGCGCCGCCGTTGCCGCCGTTGGCTCCCGGGGTGACGGCATTGAAGCCGTTGCCGCCGTTGCCGCCGTTCCCGGCAGGGGCGGTCGGCGACGGATCACTGCCGGCCCCGCCCGGGATGCCATCACCGCCATTGCCGGGCGGACTGCCAAGGCCGCCGTTGCCGCCGTAGCCGCTCGTGCCGAACATGCCGCCGTTGCCGCCGCGACCGCCATCCGGATGGGCCGCACTGCCATTGCCGCCGTTGCCGCCGTCGCCGGGATTGCCGCCGTACCCGCCGTGGCCGCCGCGTCCGCCCGCACCCTCAAGCCCTGCGGCGCCGTGTGCGGCGGTGCCGCCCGCGCCGCCGTTGCCACCGGTGCCACCGGTCCCGCCGGTGCCGCCGTTGCCGCCATTACTGCCGGCGCCGCCGGCAACGCTGCTGTTGGCGCCGTCGGATCCGGTGCCGCCGGTCCCGCCCATGCCGCCGTAGCCGCCGGCGCCACCGTTGCCGGCATCGCCACCGAGGGTTCCGCCCGCACCGCCTACGCCGCCGTTCCCGCCATTGCCGCCGATACCACCGGAACCACCGGCGACACCATTACCGGTCGCATTGCTGCCGTGGGCACCGAGCCCGCCCGCGCCGCCGGCGCCGCCGTGACCGCCGTCGCCGTACACGCCGCCGTTGCCGCCGTTACCTCCGGTGCCGCCGTTACCGGCGGCTCCGGTGGTGGCGGCAAAGCCCGCCCCGCCGTCGCCGCCGTTGCCCCCACTGCGGCCGGCCACTCCGACGGCACCGGCAGCACCTTGGGCACCGGTGCCTGCCAGACCCCCGGCCCCGGACATCCCGCCGGCCCCGCCGTTTCCTGCTGCGCCGGCGTTGCCGCCGTTGCCGCCCGTGCCGCCGTCCAGGTGGGCGGCTGTGCCTGCCGCTCCGGTTCCGCCGGTACCACCCACACCGGCCGCGCCGCCTTGGCCACCGGCGCCGCCATCGCCGTTTGCTCCGGCAGTACCGCGACCCGATGCGCCACCGGCCCCTCCATTGCCGCCCTGGCCGCCGCTTCCGCCGTATCCGCCGTCGCTGCCATTGCCTCCCGTGCCGCCATTGATGGCGAAATCTCCGGTGTGGCCATCGGTACCGGCCCCGCCGTTGCCGCCGGACCCGCCGGCCCCGCCGTTGCCGCCCCGGCCGCCGTCTCCGAACAGTGTTGACAGGCTCGTCCCGCCGGCGCCCCCGCCGCCGCCCGTGCCACCGGTTCCGCCGAGGGCACCAGTCGCACCGACAAATCCCGCTCCGCCGACGCCACCGGCGCCGCCGTTGCCAAACAGCCAGGCGACGGCATCGCCGCCGGCACCGCCAACTCCGGCGGTTTCGCCGTTGATACCGATTCCGCCTGCGCCGCCGGCGCCGCCGTTGCCCATGAACGACCCGCCGGCGCCGCCGATGCCGCCCGCCGCGCCGGCTCCACCGTCGCCGCCGGCCCCGCCGTCACCGAACATGCCGGCCGCTCCGCCATTGCCGCCGGCCACCCCGGCCTCGCTCTGGTCGAAGCCGTTTCCGCCGTCGCCGAACCACAGGCCGCCGGCGCCGCCGTTGGGGTTTTCTGCGGTGCCGTCAGCACCGTTACCGATCAGGATCTGGCCGGCGGCGGTATTGATCCAGCCATTGACCATCGTTCCGAAGTCGCTGTTGATCCAGTTGTCGATGGACGTGTGGAACGGGTCGTAGAAGAGCTGGTCAAACCATGCCGCGGAGTCGAATGGGCTGGTGTCCGCGGCCACTCCGGCGGCCGGCGTGAACATGTCGATCAGCCAGTCGAAGTCCATCCCGTCGGCGTGTGCCGATCCAGCAGCGGGCGTCAGCCCGACAGCGAGGAACGTGCCGACCGCCGCTCCGGCTCCCGCCAGGCGCCGGCGTGCTGACTTCGACTTACCCGGCCCACCCTGACGACTCATCGCCCCAAAGTACTAGCTGAGTGATACCTGAGCAAAGGAGAACAGCGAACTACTCTCAGAAATAGTGCTTACTGAGTTCAGCGCACCGGAGTGAGCCTGACCACGGGGATTGGCCGAGTGGTGCGGTGCTGGTAGCCATCGTACCGATTCGCATTGTTGTCGTTGACGATTCGCCACAGCCGGGCGTAGTCCGCGTCGTCGGGCAGCACCGGCTGCGCGGTGACCCGCAGACGCTTCGGCCCGACGTTGATTTCCACATCCGGGTTGGCCCTGAGGTTGTGGTACCAGCCAGGGGAGCGGGGCGCGCCGCCCATCGACGCGACAATCAGGTACGTGTCGCCGTCGCGAGCGTAGGACAGCGTCGACGTGCGCGCCTGGCCCGTTTTCGCCCCGACGGTATGCAGCAACAGGTTGGGCGGCAGACCCGGCACCTTGTGGCCGATCCGGCCGCCGGTCCGTTGGTAGATCAGGTTGTGCAGGGTAAGCACTCGAACGCCCACCCGTTCAATCCAAGGGAGATGATCCATCGCTTCAGTCTGACTGCGCGGTGCCGCTGCTGGCCAGTGCGGCTCGCAGGATCTTCCCGGTGGCCTCGCGGTTCGGGTCTCGCCGCACCAGCAGACCCTTGGCGAAGGACAGCCGGTCCCCGTCACGACGCGGGACCACGTGCAGGTGGATGTGGAACACGCTCTGAAAGGCTGCCCGGCCGTCGTTGATCACCAGGTTGTTGCCGTCGGCGTGCAGCCCGGAGGCGCGTGCGGCCTGGGCGATCCGCTGCCCGACGGTGAGCATGCCGGCCAGGGTGGGCGCCGGCGTGTCGGTCAGGTCCACGAAGTGCTGTTTGGGGATCACCAGGGTGTGGCCGCGGGTGAACGGCCGGATGTCAAGAAACGCCAAGTACTCGTCGTCTTCGTAAACCCGCACCGCCGGCGCGTCACCGGCGACCACGGCGCAGAACACACAAGACATGCCCGCCACGTTAGCGATCACGGCGATCGCAAGCGCGGCGGAGCCGGGCGCCGCGGGTCGCCGTTAGCGATCAAGGCGATCGCAAGCGCGGCGGAGCCGGGCGCCGCGGGTCGCCGCTGCGATCAAGTCAGCGCACCGGCCATCGCCTCGATCGCCCGGTCCAGGATCGCCCGGGTGGTCGCGAAGTTCAGCCGCGCGAATCCCCGTCCGCCGCCGAACGGGATGCCGGGGCTCAGTGCCACGCGCGCGTCGGCCAGCAGGATCTCGGCCGGTTCGGCGGGCAGCCCCAGCGCCCGGAAATCGAGCCAAGCCAGGTAGGTGGCCTCGGGATGGCTGACCCGCAGGCCCGGCAATGCCGCGGGAAGCGCTGTGCTGAGGTGGTCGCGGTTGGCTCGGAGGTAGGTCAGCAGGGCGTCCAGCCACGGTCCACCGTGGCGGTAGGCGGCAAGGTTGGCGCTGATGCCGACGGTGGCGGCGCCCATGGTGTGCAGCATGTTGATTCGGTCCCAGGCGGCGGCGTCGCGCGGATTGGTCAGGATCACCTGGGCGCACATCAGCCCGGGCAGGTTCCAGCCTTTGGAGGCCGACATCAGCGTGATGACGGTGTCGGCGGCGGCGGGCGACACCGAGGCAGCCGCGACGTGGGGACGGTCGTAGACCAGGGGGGCGTGGATCTCGTCGGCGATCACCCGGGCGCCGTGGCGTGCGGCGATGTCCACGATCGCACTGAGCTCTTCGGCGGTGAAGGCGGTGCCCAGCGGGTTGTTCGGGTTGCACAAGATCAGCGATCCGGCGCCGGCGGCGAACGCGGCGTCCAGGGCATCCAGGTCCATCAGGTAGCGACCTGAATCCTGCTGTGTCATAGGGATTTCGATACGTTGACGGCCGGTCACGGTCAACAGGTCGAAGAACGGCATGTAGGCCGGTACCGGCAGCACCACCGGGCTCTCTGGACGGGTGAGGAACTCGATCACCACCTCCATGCCCTTGAGGACGTCGGGCACCACCCGCACCCATTCCGGCTGGATAGGCCAGCCGTAGCGGCGTTCGCACCATTGTGTGAGTGCCACTGGCAATGCGTCGGAGCCCAGCGCCGGATAGCCGAACTCCTCGTTGGCCACGCAGGCGCGCACCCCGTCGAGCACCGCGGGCGCGGTGGGGAAGTCCATCTCGGCGATCCACAGCGCCAGCACGTCGGGGGCGAAGTGATTCCACTTGATGGTGTTGCGGGCACGGAGTTGTTCGGGGGTCAGCGCATCGAAGACTTCAGCCACTCCGTCAGTCTGCCGCGAGATACGTTTGCGGTGTGGGGGACCCTGAGATCGAGGACTTGCTGGCCGGGCTGGAGGGCACTGCGCGTGCCGAGCGTGCCGAACTGATCGAATGGCTGCTGGGACAGGGCATCACCGCCGAGGAGATCCGCGGCAACGTCTCGCCGATGTTGTTGGCGTCGCGACGGCTGGTCGGCGACGACGGCACCTACGTCTCGGCCCGCGAGATCAGTGAATCCAGCGGAGTCGACCTCGAACAGTTGCAGCGTCTGCAGCGTGCGGTCGGGCTGCCCTGGATGGACGACCCGGACGCCCCGGCGCAGATGCGGGCCGACGCCAGCATCGCCCTGCATGCGCGCCGCTTCATCGACGCCGGCATCGACGCCGAGCAGGCCCTGCAGACCGCTCGGTTGTTGGCCGATGGGCTGGCGCACACCGCGGAATTCATGCGCTTCACGGTGTTGTCTGCGATCGGCGAGCCGGGCGTCACCGAGTTGCAGATCGCCCAGCGGTCGCGGGATCTGGTGGCGGGGCTTGCGCCGATGTTGGGTCCGTTCGTCCAGGACATGCTGATGATGCAGCTGCGTCATCAGCTCGACATCGACGCCGTCACCGCCAGCGAGCGCCTGGCCGGCGCACCGCTGCCGGGAGCGCGCCAGATCACCGTCGCATTCGCCGACCTGGTCGGCTTCACCCGGCTCGGGGAGATGGTGCCCCCCGAGGAGCTGGTTCAGCTCGCCGAACGCCTGACCGTGCTGGGGCGCGAGATCGCCGTGCCGCCGGTGCGCTTCATCAAGACCATCGGCGACGCGGTGATGTTTGTCTGCCCGGAGCCGGCGCCGCTGGTCGGTGCGGTGTTGAGGCTGGTTGAGGCGGCCCAGGCCGACGACACCTTGCCTCGGCTTCGTGCCGGTATCGCCTCCGGTGAGGCGGTGAGCCGGGTCGGGGACTGGTTCGGCAGCCCGGTGAACACCGCGAGCCGGATAACCGGGGTCGCCCGACCGGGCACGGTGCTGGTCGCTGAGCCGGTGCGGGTGGCGTTGACCGAATCTGCCGACTTCCAATGGTCGTTCGCCGGCGGACGTCACCTCAAGGGCATCAAGAGCGAGGTGAATCTGTTCCGTGTCCGCCACCGCGCCGACGACTGAAGCGGGGTCCAACGCCGACCGGTCGGTGACTAACGGCCCCTGTTGCGCCTGGGAGGCGGCTGGGAGCCTGAAGGCGACAGACCCGTTGGAGGTGGCTGATGCTGGACACGACCGTGGATTACGAGGTCCTCACCGAAGCGGTGCGGCTGGCCTGCCGGGCGCCGTCGCTGCACAACAGCCAGCCATGGCGATGGGTGGCCGACCGAGGCCGGCTGGACCTGTACCTGGATCCGACTCGCGCCGTGCACGGCGACCAGTCGGCGCGGGAGGCATTGATCAGTTGCGGCGCCGTGCTGGATCACCTGCGCGTCGCAATGGCTGCGGCCGGCTGGACCGCGGAGATCGAGCGGTTCCCGGATGCCGCGCAGCCAGAGCACCTGGCCTCGGTCGGATTCACGGCCGCAGACCGGGTCACCGATCTGGACCGCTATCGTGCCGGTGCGATCCTGACCCGCCACACTGATCGACTGCCGTTCATGGCGCCGAACAACTGGGGCCCCTTCGAGACGGTGCTGTACGACACGGTGACCGGCCCGGTGCGGCTGAGCGTGCTCGCCGATGAGCTGCGCTCGAAACTTGCCGAGGCGTCCGAGCTTGCCGAGGCATTGCGCCTGTACGACTCGTCGTATCACGCTGAACTCGGTTGGTGGACAGCACCGTTCGAGGTCTCTGATGGGATTCCGGAGAGCGCTCTGGTCTCGGCCGCCGAAAGCGACCGGGTTGACATCGGGCGAACCTTCCCGGTCACCCACAACCGGGAACGACGCACCGAGGTTGGCGACGATCACTCGAAGATCGTGCTGTTGTCGACTGCCAGCGACGAGCCGGGCGATGCGCTGGCCTGCGGTGAGGCGCTCTCGACGGTGCTGCTGGAATGCACCATGGCGGGCTTGGCGACGTGTCCGGTAACGCATCTGACCGAGGTGCCCGCAGGCCGGGCGCTGCTTGCTGGACTGGTCGGCGGCGATGGTCTGCCCCAGGTGTTGGTGCGCGTCGGTGGTGCTCCGGCGCTGGAGAAACCCCCGGTGTCGACACCGCGGCGGCCGCTCGCCGATGTGCTGCACCTGAAGCTCTGATGGGCGACCCCCGGGGGGCTTGGCGGCGCCCGGGGGATTGGAAAGTTGCCCGGCTTTGAGCGACTCATGCGGGTGCGTGATACGCGCCGCGTTGAGGCTAATCGCCCAAAGCCGGGCAACTATTCATGTGGCTCCAGAGTGGGCCGTCACCGAAAATTAGGGCAGGCCCGGACTGACATGGGAGCGTCTACACTTCCAGCGCGGCTGGCTTTCACCCTCTTGTCCAGCTCTTCGGATTACGGTCATGTCCGAGCCTGCTTCGCAGTCGAATCTACGCTTGTAGCTACTGGTCGGCAATGGGTCAGCCTCAAGTGATTTTCTCATGGAGTAGTCACTGTATTCACTTGTGTAACAGTAGTTTTGGTTGTGGATAAGTTCTGCGACTTGTCGGACTCCCGCCGCTACTATTAGCACATGCGTTCGAACAGTCGCGAAGAGATCGTCGAAGTCTTCGACGCCCTGTCCGCTGACCTGGATCGGGCGCTGGATCTGGACTTCGACGCCCTGACCCCACGGGAATGCCTGGCGCTGCTGCGGCGCTGCGAGCGGCTGCGGCGGCGCCTTCCCGCGGTGGAGCATCCTCTGGTCAATCGGCTGGCCGGCACCGACCCCGCCGAGTTGGGCGGCAAACCCCGCTGGGTGCTGGCCGACGAGTTGCATCTGACCCGCGGTGAGGCCGGGCGGCGTCTGGCGGAGGCCGCCGAACTCGGTGACCGCCGCACCCTCACCGGCGAACCATTGGAACCGGCACTACCCGCGGTGGCTACCGCGCAGCGGGAGGGGAAGATCAGTGCCGCTCACATCGCGGTGATCCGCTCGTTCTTCACCTACCTGCCCGACGCGATCGATGCCGGCACCTTGACCCAGGCCGAAAAGCACCTAACTGCATTGGGTGCCGAGTGTCGCCCCGATGAACTCGCCAAACTCGCCCAACGCCTGGCCGATCACCTGCATCCCGACGGCAACTACACCGAGGACGATCGCGCCAAACGCCGCGGTGTAGTGCTCGGCCCCCAAGACCGCGATGGCATGAGCCCGATCAAGGGCTACCTCGACCCCCAAGCCCGCGCCACCCTCGACGCCGTACTGGCCCGCTGGGCTGCCCCTGGCATGTGCAACCCGGGCGATGAGACTCCCTGCACCGGCGGGACCCCCAGTCAAGCCGCGATCGACGCCGACACCCGCAGCGTCGCCCAACGCAATCACGATGCCCTGACCGCCATGGGCCGCGCCCTACTGGCTTCCGGGGACCTGGGGCAGCACAACGGTTTACCGGCCGCCATCATCGTCTCGGCCGCGCTGGACGACCTGGAATCGGGCACCGGCAAAGCCCACACCGGCGGCGGCACCTGACTACCCATGCGCGACGTCATCGCCATGGCCAGCCACGCCCACCACTACCTACGCATCTACGACGGCGCCAAAGAACTTGCCCTGTTCCACACCAAGCGGCTGGCTTCGCCGGCCCAACGCATCGTGCTCTACGCCAAAGAACGCGGGTGCTCCCACCCCAACTGCCCGGTTTCCGGCTACTGCTGCGAAGTGCATCACGACGAGGACTACGCCAAAACCGGGCGCACCGACATCACCGGCCTGACCCTGCGCTGCGGCACCCACCACGAACTCATCACCTCGGGCGGCTGGAAAACCCGCAAGCGCCTCGACGGCACCACCCAAACCCTGCCCCCACCCCACCTAGACAGAGGTCAACCCCGTACCAACCACTACCACCACCCAGAGCGGCTGCTGGGGGACAACGAGACGACGACGCGCCTTGATTCAGTTGCCCTCGGCCATCGCCCAGTAGGCCCCGCGACGGGCCAGCAATTCGGCGTGGGTGCCCTGCTCGACGATCCGTCCGGCCTGCATCACCAGGATCAGGTCAGCGTCGCGGATCGTCGAAAGCCGGTGGGCGATAACGAAACTGGTGCGTCCCCGGCGTAGCTCCCGCATCGCCCGCTGGATCAGCAGTTCGGTGCGGGTGTCCACCGAGCTAGTGGCCTCGTCGAGGATGAGCAGTTGCGGCTGGGCCAGAAATGCCCGGGCGATGGTGATCAGCTGCTTCTCGCCGGCGCTGATGGCCCCGCCATCGTCGTTGACCCGGGTGCCGTAGCCGTCCGGCAAGGTCCGCACGAAGGGATCGACATGCGCGGCGCGGGCCGCCTCGATGATCTCGTCCTCGGTGGCGCCGGGCCGGCCGTAGCCGATGTTCTCGGCGAGCGTTCCGGTGAACAGCCAGGTGTCCTGCAGCACCATGCCGATTGACGAACGCAGTGCACAGCGGTCCACGGCTGTGATGTCCACGCCGTCGATCAGGATCTGTCCGCGGTCCACGTCGTAGAACCGCATCAGCAGGTTGACCAGGGTGGTCTTGCCGGCCCCGGTCGGGCCGACGATGGCCACCGTGCTGCCCGCTGCCACGCTCAGTGACAGGTCCTCGATCACCGGCACGCCGGGCCGGTAGCCGAAGCTGACGTCGCGGAACTCCACCCGCCCGCGCGGGCCGGCAAGGTCGCCCCACAGCGGCGTCGCCGGAGCCGGGGGTTCTTCGGCCTCGTCGAGGAAGGCAAACACCCGCTCGGCGCTGGCGGCACCGGACTGCAGGGCGTTGAACATCGAGGCCAGGTTGCCCAGCGGTTGGTTGAACTGGCGGACATAGGCGATGAATGCCTGGATGCTGCCCAGGGTGATCTGTCCGGTGGCCACCTGGATTCCGCCGATGACCGCGACCGCGACGTAGCCGAGGTTGGCGATCAGTCCGGTCGCCGGTGCGATCAGCCCGGAGAAGAATTGGGCGCCGAACCCGGCCCGGTACAACTCGTCGTTGCAGTCGTCGAACCGTTGCTGTGCCCAGTCGCGGTGGCCGAATGTCCGCACCAGGGTGAAGCCGCTGTAGGTCTCCTCCAGGTGGGCATTGAGTTGCCCGGTGGCCGCCCACTGCGCGGCGAACAGCCGTTGTGAGCGCCGGGTGATCGACCGTACCGCTAGCAGGGTCACCGGGACTCCGGCCACGGTGATCAGGGCCAGCAGCGGCGAGATGGACAGCATCATCGCCAGCACCACCAGCACGGTCAGCACCGAGGAGAACAGTTGACTGACCGTCATAGACACCGATGTCGCGGTGTTGTCGACGTCATTGGTGACCCGGCTCAACAGCTCCCCGCGCCGCTGAGTATCGAAGTAGCGCAGCGGCAGCCGGTGCAGTTTGTCTTCGACGTCGCGGCGCAGCGCCCGCATGGTGCGCTGCAAGATCACGTTGAGCAACCGTGCCTGCGTCCAGACCATCAGCGCCGCAATCAGATACAGGCCCATCGCCAGCGTCAGGGTGCGCGCCACCGCGGCGAAGTCGATACCGGCGCCCGGTATCACGTCCATCCGCGACAGCATCTCGGCGTAGGTGCCCCGGCCGGCGGCGCCGGCGTCCTCGATGGCTTGTTGTTTGGTGATTCCTGCCGGCAGTCCGCGGCCGATGATGCCGTTGAACACCAGATCGGTGGCATGACCGAGAATCCGCGGTCCGGCCACACCGAGCGCGATACCGCCCAACGATAGGCTGATGACCGCCGCGACCAGCCGGCGCTGCGGGCCCATCCGGCGGGCCAGGCGCAGCGCGGTCGGCCAGAAGTTCGCGGCCCATACCGTCGGCGCCGCCACGGGGTCGGTCACTGGCCACCGACCCCGGCAGTCACCGACTGGGATTCGGCGAACTCGGCATAAGTGGGGCAGTCGGCCAGCAGCTCGCGGTGGGTTCCGGTGCCGACCACCCGGCCGTCGTCGAGGACGATCACCTGATCGGCCTGGATAACCGTCGAGATCCGCTGCGCCACGATGATCACCGTCGCGTGCACGGCCACCTCGCGCAGGGCTGCGCGCACGCGGGCGTCGGTGCGGGTGTCCAGGGCCGAGAAGGCGTCGTCGAACAGGTAGATCGAGGGGCGCCGGATCACCGCCCGGGCGATCGCGAGCCGTTGACGCTGCCCGCCGGACAGGTTGATCCCGCCCTGGGCCACCGGCATCGCCAGCCCGTCAGGGTGGGCTGCCACGAAGTCGTCGGCGGCGGCCACCCGCAGCGCCTCCCACATCTGCTCGTCGCTGACGACTGCGCCCGCCGGGGCGCCGTAACGCAGGTTGTCGGCGACGGTGCCGGAGAACAGGTAGCCGCGCTGGGGCACCAGGCCGATGCCCGACCACAGCTCCTCGGGGTCGCGGTCGCGCACGTCCACGCCGTCGACGAACACCGCGCCGTCGGTCACGTCGCGCAACCGGCAGATCAGTGATACCAGGGTGGATTTGCCCGATCCGGTGGAGCCGACCACCGCGGTGGTGGTGCCGGGCCGCGCGGTCATTGACACGTCGGCTAGCACCGAGCGGTCAGCGCCGGGGTAACGGAAGCCGATCCCGTCCAGGCGGATCTCGCCGGTCGGCGAGGACGGTGACACCGGTTGCGCTGGGGGCCCGATGGTCGGTTCGGTGGACAGCACCGCGGTGATCCGCTCGGCGCAGACCGCGGCGCGCGGCAGAATCGCCAGCACCATGGTGGCCATCAGCACGGCCATCAGGATCTGCATGAAGTAGGAGAGGAACGCGATCAGCGAACCGACCTGCATCGCTCCGGCATCGATGCGTAACGCGCCGAACCAGATCAGCGCGACGCTGGAGGCGTTGATGATCAGCGTGGTGGTCGGCAGCATCAGCACCTGCAGGTTCCCGACCGTCAGGGAGGCGTCCGACAGCGCCGTGTTGGCCTGGGCGAACCGGTCTCGCTCGAAAGGCTCGCGGGCGAAGGCGCGGATCACCCGGATGCCGGTGAGCTGGTCGCGCAGCACCCGGTTGATGTTGTCGATCAGCATCTGCATGCGCCGAAACAGCGGCAGCATCCGCGACACGATCAGGTAATTCGCCAGCGCCAGCACCGGCACGCTGACTGCCAGCAGCCAGGCCAGCCCTGCGTCTTGGTGCACCGCCATGAGCACCCCGCCGATGCACATGATCGGCGCGGTGACCAGCGTGCTGGCGCCCAGCTGCACCACCAGCTGGATCTGGCGGACGTCGTTGGTGGTGCGGGTCAACAGGGTTGGCGCCCCGAACCGCGTGGATTCGCGTTCGGAGAACCGGATCACCTGAGCGAACACCGCCCGGCGCAAATCGCGTCCGAAGCCGGTCCCGGTGCGCGCGCCGAAATAGACCGCGGCGATGGCGCACAGCATCTGCACGCCGGTGACGCCGAGCATCACCGCGCCCAGCCGGACGATGATCGCGGTGTTCCCGCGGACCACGCCGTCGTCGATGATCGTGGCATTGACGGTCGGCAGGTACAACGATGCCAGCGTGCTGATCAGTTGCAGGGCCATCACCGCCGCGACCGGTCGGCGGTAGGGCAGCAAGTAGCAGCGCAGCAGCGCCAGAAGCATGGGGCTACTGTCGCACATCCGTGCGGTCGCGGCGTTGCTGTGGCGCTAGGCGGCGACACAAACCGACTGGTCACCGCTGTGTCGTGGTTGACGGGCGGCGGTGCCGCTACAGTGCATCGTGTGCGGCGCAAACTGACGGTCCCGGCCCTGGCGGCCGCTGCCCTGATTCCGATGGTCGGCGGCTGTTCTGACTCCGACTCGCCTGAAGCTCAGGGCGGCAGCCAGTCTGCGTCGCCGACGGCCGAGCAGAGCAATCACGGACCGTCGTTCCCGCAGTGCGGTGGCATCAGTGACGAGACCATGGCCAACCTGACTCGGGTGGCCGGGTTGATCAGCACCGCACAGAACTCGGTGGGCTGCCAGTGGCTGCTGCGCGGCGGGATCATGGGCCCGCACTTCTCCTTCTCCTGGTATCGCGGCAGCCCCATCGGTCGCGAGCGCAAGACCGAGGAGGTCTCGCGGACTTCGGTGGAGGACATCAACATCGACGGCCACAGCGGTTTCATCGCGATCGGCACCGCCCCGACGATGGGCGACAACCTGTGTGAGGTCGGCATCCAATTCAAAGATGACTTCATCGAGTGGTCGGTGAGCTTTGCTCAGAAGCCGTTCCCGGATCCGTGCGACGTCGCCAAAGAGCTGACCCGCCAGTCGATTGCGAACTCGAAGTGAGCCGCCGGGTTCTGGCCAGCGCGATCGCGGTGTTGGCAGTGTTGACCAGCTTGACGGGTTGCTCCCGTGAGGTGGGCGGCACCGCGGTCAAGGCCGGCGCGGGCGACACCAAGCGCAACAACAACTCCGAGCGACAGTACCCGAACCTGCTCAAGGAGTGCGAGGTACTGACCACCGACATCTTGGCCAAGACGGTGGGGGCGGACCCGCTCGACATCCAGAGCACCTTCGTCGGCGCCATCTGCCGCTGGCAGGCGGCCAACCCGGCCGGGCTGATCGACATCACCCGGTTCTGGTTCGAGCAGGGCAGCTTGGACAACGAACGCAAGGTCGCCGAGTTCCTGAAGTATCAGATCGAGAACAAGACCATCGTGGGCGTGCCCTCGATCGTGATGCGTCCGGCCGACCCGAACGGCTCTTGCGGGGTCGCCAGCGACGCCGCAGGCGTGGTCGGTTGGTGGGTCAACCCGCAGGCACCCGGGATCGACGCGTGCGAGCAGGCGCTCAAATTGATGGAACTGACGCTCGCCACGAACTCCTGAGCCTGCCTGTCGCTTCGGCGATTCTGGTGGTTTCGCCTTGAACCAAGTGGTTCAAAGTGGTGGTTTTCTGTTGCGGGCCAGAATATCTCGCTGACCTGCGAGATCTAGTCGGGCGGCGTGTTGCTGAACACCTTTGGCGTCGGGACATACTCATGCGACAAGTCGGGTATGGCGCTCTTTTGGCTGTGCGGTAGACCTTCGTTCGCTAGCGTCCCGCGCCGTGGACGAGTTCGAGCAACGTCGCTGGAGACCGCTTTTCAGTGGCTCGGTCAATCTGATGGCGGCGCTGGACGTGCGCCTGCGCGGTGCACACGGCGTCACCCTCCGGGACGTCCTGCTGCTGGAGCTGCTCAGCATGCCGGATCGGCGGGCACATCGCATCTGCGCGTTGGCGCAGAAGCTGGGGGTATCGCCGGGCACGTTGGCCGGCCAAGTCCGTCGGTTGGAAGAGCGCGGCCTGGTCACCCGGAGCCCGTGCGGGCGCGACCGGCGCGGCCTTCTGCCCCGGATCACCAGCGAGGGCTACGTGCGTCTTCACGCAGTGCTGGAGAGCCATGCGCACCTCGAAAGAGTCGGTGGCACCGATTAGGTGGCTGTGCCCGTCGCGCCGGGTTTTCCATTGCTCCGCTATCGAAACGAATAGTTTCCGCTCGAACGAAACCGAGTAGTTTCCGTTTGAACGAATTTATTCGGAAAGATGGTTTTCTCAGAAGAGTCGGAATGTCCAGTTGACCTGCCCTGTCATGTCGAGCAGGGCTTAGCTGACCGCCAATCTCGCCAAGGCGAATCCGCGATGAGATGTCGGAATTGACACGCGTTCCCCGTTTCTGCGGCGCATCCTTCGATAACATCCCGCGCCGTGGACGAGATGCATGAACTCCAGGCAATAGCCTGGCTCCCTGGGCTCGATGGAATCGAGCAACACTGCTGGCAACAGTTTCTGGCTTGCTCACTGAATGTCGTTGACGCAGTGAACGTATGCCTCAAGGGCGCACATGATCTCTCGATACGTGATGTCCTTCTGCTGGAGCTGCTGAGCAGGCCCAAGCGTCGCGAGCACCGGCTGTGCGTGTTGGCGGAGGAGCTTGGTGTGACACAGGGGCAGCTGTCTACCCAGATCCGCCGGTTGGAAGGCCATGGTTGGATCACCCGGAGCCCGAGCCCGGGCGACCCGCGCGGCATTCTGCCCCGGATCACCAGTGCTGGACACACGCGTCTGCATGCGGTGATGGAGACCTATGCGCAAGGGATCCGCGTGCACTACCTCAACCAGCTCAAGCATGAGCAAATGGTCAATCTGGTCGACAGCTGCCGGCGGATCAACGACTCGCTCAGTACAAATAGGCGCCGCAAGGGGCTGAAAGCCGCGCGCTGAGCGGTCTCCTTGTCTCCGTACGACGGTGGGCCGTGTGGGTTTTGGACGTCTGAGCACGTTGCCGCGCCGGTGTTTGCGTGGTGAATTACGCACCTACGGGTAGCTAATTAGCACATGTTGCATTGCTAGGAGATGCGGCAAATGCAAAAACTGGGTCTTTACCTGGCGTGAGCTGAGATTTAGGCTATCTGACACGGGGCGCGGCTATCCCGGGATTGCGCTGGAACGCGTTATAAAACCTACTTGGGAGTAGCTTTCGCCTTGAACTAGATAGTTCAATTCGGCCGTTTTCTGGCCGGGATCGAAGTGGCTCATGACCAGCGTGTTGTCCGCAGTCAGGCGTTGCCCGCCGGCGTCATCGGTCGATGGATCAGCCCCAGGCGCGGAACTTGCGGAGGTTTCTTCGCCAATCTGGCGGGGTCGTTCGATACCGTCGCCCGCCGTGGAGGAAGACGGTGTCGAGATCCCCGCGCATCACCTGCCGGGTCTCGATGAGATCGAGCAGCGGTGTTGGCAGGACTTCTTGCAATCGTCGACTTTGCTCCTTGCTTTGATCAACGGGCGGCTGCTCGCCCGGCACGATCTGAGTCAGTTCGATTTCCTGGTGCTGGAAGCGCTGGACCGATCGGCAGACGGTTCGGCCCGGATGGGGGATTTGGCACACACGATGGTGCTCGCGCCGAGCAGGTTGACCGAACTCATGCGGCGGATGGAATCGAAGGGTCTGGTTCGCCGTAGCCGCAGCCGAACCGACGGGCGCGGCGTGGTGGCCAGCATCACGCGCGAAGGCCGAGCTCGAATGCGGCCGGCGGCCCGCACCTATGCCCAGTCGGTGCGCGCCCTCTACCTCGTCCAGATGTCGCGGCCGCAGATGATCGCATTGGGCGATAGTTGCCGGCGAGTCAACGTCCCACTGAAGGCAGCGCAGAAGGTCAGGCGTCGCAGCGTCGGCTAGGCATCGGGCCGCTGCGTGTGCGGCGGGCACCGCCAGTCCCGCTGCGCCTCAGCGTTATCTCAGCTCTAAAGGGCGGTAGGGATTTCAATGCGTTAATGCCGATGAGCGCTTCTGCGCGCCCTCGGGGCCTGGTAGGAGCCATCGCACGATGTTTCAATCCGCAAGGATAATCGTTACGGCCTGCAAGTATGCAACAGTGGCAGGTGGTCCTGTTTCGCGGCACAAATGCTGCTCATTGTGAACAATTCATGGCAAACGGAGCGCATGGGATAACTGCCTGGTGGCATGGCAATAGGTGCTTTTATGGCAAACCTAAAATGCGGGAGGTACACGTTGCAAAAATCTGACGCGCGTTAATTTCGGATTGAAACAGGAAGAATGTGCGAGAGGTTTGCTAAGCCGCCGGTCATGCGCGGCTGAACAGGGCGTTTTGCCGCACAGGACGGTTGCGAGAAAATATCGCAGGAGAACGAATTCAAAAAGTTGGGTGAAAGCTGGGTGTGGCTTAGCTAGCTGACAGGTAGCGTTGCGTTCGCTCTCGTCAGTGGCTCCTTGTCCGGGCCGTCGCAGCCACGTGTTGGCTGCTCGATGAGATCAGGCCGGCGGCTCGCCGGAGCAGCATCAACAGCCTGCGGACACCGTCGTCCTGGGTTTGCTGTGCCTACCTCAGTTCACTTGTCGGCCCGCAGGAAGGGGCACCTAGATGGCTCGTCAGAACGGCACCACCGGGAATTGGCGCTCACGCGAAGCTCATGCGCTGCCGGGGGGTTGTCCCGATTTATCCGGCCGGACGGCTATCAGCGAAAGAGACCGTGGAAGGGAGATGGCAGCGCGGCCGATTCTTCGTCCCTATGCCACTGCTGGTGTGGCTTTGGTGGGCGCCGGTCTTGTTGCGGTCACCCCGCTGTCGGCGCCGCTGCCGACGCTGTCCGATGTTCAGTCTCGTGCGGTGGCGTTGACCAGTGCGTGGGATGACGTGCTCAATGCCGCCTCGGCCAATGTGACCACGATGCTGAACAATTGGTATCTGGCCCCGGGTGTGGGGATGCAGCAATTCATGGCCAACCAGATGGGTTACTGGGATCAGTTGGCCAATGATCCGGCCGGCTCGATCAACGCGATCAATGAGCAGATCCAACTGCATCTCAATGCGGTGCTGTCCGGGTTTGCCATGCAGGACATGACCGCCGAGACCCGCGCCACGGTGCTCAATCACACGATGGATGGCACCCATCAGTTGATGTTCGGTCAGGTTGCGGGGTATCTGCCCGATGATGTTGATCCCGACCAGATCCTGCCGATCATTGACTACCTGGGCTCGCCGTCGAGCGCGATGTTGATGGGGATGATAGGCCCGGGCATCAGCCCGTGGATTGCGTTGCTCAACGGCATCACCGACGGCGATAACCCGTTCGACATTCTGATCAATATGGGTGGTGCGTTCTTCAACGGCGCCACCCTGAACTTGGATGCCTTGTTGCCGATGATCAACGAGGCCGGCTTCTTCCCGGCCGGCATGAACATGGACCATCTGGACTTCGCGTTCGGTGGGTTGCTGTCTACGGGTGCGGCCGCGGTGAGCTACCAGGTGTTGGGCCCCGGCGGTGAGGTCGCCGCCGAGGTGCCGGCGGTCGGTGGGTCGATCTTCCAAAGCGTGGGCCTGGAATTCAGTGGCGTGCCGGTGCTGGGAACTCTGGATCTCAACAGTGCCGGGATCGGGCCGATCGCAGCGATGCAGGCCTGGGGTCAAACCGTCGGGGCCCTGCTGGGGTCGGGTTGGGACGGCAAAGGCCCGGTGGTGGTGACCCCACCGTTGGCTGGGGCTGAGTTGCCCATCATCGACCCGGTAGTGGTCGACGACGGCGGGTCCGGTGCGGCCACCGATGCGTTCGGTTGGCTGGGCGATCTGCTCGGATTCTGATTCCCCTAAACCCTTTGTCCCCCAACTTCTCAAGAGAGGTCTCGCTGCACATGAGTCACCACACCAATACGCGTCGCTCCTCCCGGGCCGTCGGCGCAGCCAGCGCCGTGGGCGCATTCCTTGCCTTCGGTATGGCCCCGCTAACCACCGCACCGGCGGCCCAGGCCGATGAATTCGATTGGATCGCTGATCTTTTCGACACGTCGGCATGGCTGACCCCCGAGCCGGCCGAGGTAGATGCCATCGACTGGACCACCATGATCAATCAGTGGTTCTACGACCCGATTCATGACGGTCTGCAGGCCTGGATCACCAGTGACTTCGGTGAGCTGGTCAACGGCGCCATCAACACCATGGCCGGCCAATACCTGATCGGGAACGGCATCGACGGCACCGCCGAGAACCCCGACGGCGGCAACGGCGGCCTGTGGCTCGGGGACGGCGGCGACGGCTGGAACAGCACCGAAGCCGGCGTAGCCGGCGGTAACGGAGGCAACGCGGCAGGCTGGCTCGGCGACGGCGGAACGGGCGGCAACGGTGGTGTGGGCGCCGACGGCGGTGACGGCGGCGCCGGCGGCCTCTGGATGGGCCTCGGCGGCAACGGCGGCAACGGCGGAGCAGCACCGGACGCCAGCGTTTACGGCGGCAACGGCGGTAACGGCGGCAACGCCTCTGCCTGGTTCTTCGGCAACGGCGGTAACGGCGGCATCGGCGGTGCTGGTGCAGACGGGTTGGCCGGGACTTTCGCCAACGGCGGAGACGGCAATGGCGGCAACGGCAGTTACGGCGGCAGCGGCGGCAACGGCGGACGCAGCAGCTTCATGTTCGGCAACGGCGGCAACGGCGGGAACGCCGGGACCACTGGTAACGGCGGGAACGGCGCCAACGGCACCGCCGAGCATGTCGACGGCGGTAACGGCGGTGGCGTCGCGCTCGATTTCGCCGCCGGCCAGGGCGGCGCGGCAGGCGCCCGAGGCTCCACGATCTACACCAGCCCGATGTACGGCCAGGCTGGGCAGTTCGGTACCGCCGCCGACGGCGGCCGAGGTGGCGACGGTGGCGACGCCTACCAAGACGGCAATGGCGACTACCTCGGCAACGGCGGCAACGGCGGCAGTGGCGGCTACGGCGGCGGCTACACCCAGGCAACGGGTACCGGCGCCGACGGCGGCAACGGCGGCAACGGCGGTGCGGGCGTCAACGGTGGCAATGGCGGTAGCGGCGGCACTGGCAGCCTCAGCGCCAGTGGCGCCGGGCCGGGCGGCAAGGGCGGCGACGGCGGCGACGGCGGCTACGCCAGCGCCGGTCACGGCGGCAACGGCGGCAACGGCGCTAACGGCCGCGGCGGGGGCGGCGGTGCCGGCGGCAACGGTGGCAACGCCGCCACCGGCGATCCCACCATTCAGACCCGCGGCGGCAACGGTGGCAACGGCGGCGGCGGTTTCACCGCCGGTCCCGGGGGAGTCGGCGGCAACGGCGGCAGTGGCACCTACGCCGGCGGGAACGGTGGGGCCGGCGGCGCCGCCGGCAACGGCAACTATGCCGGCGCCAGCGGCGGAAACGGTGGCAGCAGCACCGGCTGGCAGCACGACGGCACTACTTACAGCCAAGGCGGCAACGGCGGCGCCGGCGGCCGCGGTGGCGCTGGCAACGCCACATCAGACGCTGGTGACGGCGGCGCTGGGGGTGCGGGCGGTGCTGGCGCGACCGGTGCCGGCGTGGTCAGCACCGGCGGCAACGGCGGCGCCGGCGGGGCCGGCGGAGCCAACGCCGGCAGCATCCTCGCCGATGGCGGGGCCGGCGGCAACGGCGGCGCCGGTGGCGCGGGTGGATCCGGGACCGCGTCCGGCGGCAACGGCGGCAATGGCGGCGCAGGTGGCGCCGGGGTTACCGCCGGAAACGGCGGGACCGGAGGCAGCGGCGGCTCCAGCGGCGGCGTGGAAACCCCGGCCAACGACCTGGGACTCGGGCCCAGCCACGCCGGTAACGGTGGTAACGGTGGCATCGGTGGCGCCGGCGGCGGCTACGTCAACGGCGGCCCTGCCGATGCCCCCGGCGGGGACGGCGGAACCGGCGGCAATGGTGGCAACGGCGCCGGAACCGTCGACGGCGGAACCGGCGGTAACGGCGGTGACGGTGGCAAAGCCGGCGCCGTTGCTGGCGGGTCCGGCCAGCCCGGGACCGCACCCAGCGGAACCACCGGTGGTGCCGGCGGCTCCGGAGGCAACGGCGCTCAGCCCGCTCCGGCCGGTTAGATCACCGGTGCAGGTCCGGCATGCCGCGGCATGCCGGACCTGCACCGGTGTGATCGGTAGGGGTGTCGATATGGTCGGCCGTTCTCTGCGCACGCGGGTGCCCGGGAGGCGCGCCCGTGCTTTGGCGAAATCTGAGAGGCTGGCGCCTCCGTAGCGATCAGCAGGGACTTACGGAATCGACGTTTGAGGTCGTGTATTCATGTTTTGTGTGTCCCGCGGTGGTTCGGTGCGAGCCGGTTCGGCCGTGCACGAGGCATGCCTGACGGAGTCAATTACCAGGACGGATAACGGAAGTCTGGCATGGAACCCACGGCGTGGACAACTTCGGTCAGCGGCATCCTGTCAGGCTGATTGCCGGGAAGTCTCAGTTTTCAATACAAAACAGTCGCGTCTCGGTTAGCCTCGGGGCGGCATCGTCCGGGGGTTGCGCTGTCCAGCGCGGTGGCGCGGTCATGAACGAATCGAAGGGGGACAAGGGCATGGGCGGAATCGTGCCTAGACGTGTTGGGGGTGGCGCACCCGATCTGGATTTCGCCGAGCGGAAGTCGTGGGACAACTATCTGAATGCCGTCCTACGTGTGACGATGATGCTCAACCGCCAATTGGATGATGCGCACCAGTTGTCGCTCATCGATGTGCAGCTGCTGGCTCACTTGGACAGCTCCCCGGCCGGCGGCGTTCAGATGGGTGTGCTTGCCGGTGCGTTAGCGTCCACGCCGAGTCGGCTGACCAGACAGATCCGTCGCCTCGAAGACCAGGGCTTGGTGGAGCGGACGGTGAGTCCATCTGACCGTCGGCGCGTGCTGGCGACCATTACCAGCTTCGGGAGAACGAGTGTGGAGCGAGCGATGATCACGTATTCCGCTTCGGTCCGGAGTCACTTCTTTGGGGCGCTGACCCGTCCGCAGATCGCATCAATGGCGGAGAGCTGTGGTCGGATCAATCGCGCACTGCAGAGCTGCCAGGACGAAGCGTCGGCCGGCGAGCTCGCGCGGCGCTCGGGGCGACGGGCTTGAAGCTGGTGGCCGCGCTCTAAGTCACTGTGGGGTGTGCCCTCCGCCGGCCAGCTCACGCAGCTCGGCTACCGCCTGCGTCGCTGTCGGTGCGCTGTCGGGGTCGATCAGTGACTGGATCATCATGCCCAGCACCACTGCCAGCGCGACCGAGCCGCCCAGTTCGGCACGCGCACGTTGTTGGCCTTCTGCGAGGCGCGCGCGCAGTTCGTCGTTGCGTTGGGCTTGCACGATCGCTTCCAGATGCGATGTCCACAGCGCCTTGTCGGTGGTGAAGGACTCCAGCACCGCCTGCCATCGCTCCACCGCTGTGGTCGATTGCCCGTCGGGAGACATGCGGGCGTCGAGCTCGTCGAGCTCTTCGAAGAGGGCCTGCACCAGAAGGCGTTCGCGGCTGCCGAAGTGATAGCCGATGGCGGCATGGCTCACACCGGCCGCCGCGGCGATGTCACGCACCGTCGTGTTGGCCCATCCCCGTTCCACGAGGCAGCGCTTGGCGCCCTCCAGTAGATCCTCACGGTTGCCCATGAAGGCAGGCTAGTCAGGCTAGAACCGTTTGCACAAATGGATTGACCATATGGATTGACCATTTGGACAAATTGGGGTTACGGTACTGACACCAACGGGGCCCGCCGTGGGCTCCGCAAGATCAGGAGGTGCCGGTCATGGCGCATGAAGTTGTCGAGCGTGTCGAGCAGATCGCCGCCAAACTGGCCGGCACTGCCGACGACAGTGAACGGCTCGGCAAGCTTTCCGAGGAGTCAGTGGCCCTGATCCGCCAAGCCGGCGTGATGCGGATGTTGCAGCCGGCAGATTTCGGCGGTTACGCCGCCCACCCGCGAGACTTCGCTGAGGCGGTCATGGCGGTGGCCAAGCACTGCGGCTCCACCGGCTGGGTGTGTGGCGTTGGGGGAGTGCACCCTTGGGAGATGGCCCTGATGGACCGCCGGCTGCAAGCCGAAATCTGGGCCGACGATCCCGACACCTGGATCGCGTCCCCCTACGCCGCACAGGGTGTTGCGACCCCCGTCGAGGGCGGCTACCGATTGACCGGTCGGTGGAACTTCTCCTCGGGCACCGACCATTGCAGCTGGATCTTCCTCGGGGCGCGCGTCGGTGGCGTCGACGGACCCCCGAAGGTGCTGCATGTCGTGCTGCCGCGGACTGACTACACCATTGTCGAGGACTCCTGGGACGTCATTGGCCTGTCGGGCACCGGCAGCAAGGACATCATCGTCGACGGCGCCTTCATCCCGGACTACCGCACCATCGACTTCGAGCACGTCGCCTCCGGTGTCAGCGCCGCCGAGGCGGCCGGGCGCACTGAGACGGTCTACAAACTGCCGTTCTGGACGATGTTCCCGCTGGGGATCACCGCCGCGCTCATCGGGATCACCGAGGGCGCCCTGGCAGCGCATCTGGACTACCAGCGCGACCGCGTGGCAGCTACCGGCACCAAGATCAAGGACGACCCGTACGTGCTGTACGCCATCTCCGAAGCGGCCGCGGAGATAGCCGCCTCACGGGTGCAACTTCTGGACGGCATCAGCAGAATGTACGACCTCGCCGACGCCGGTAAGGACATTAGCTTCGAGGATCGATCGCTGGTGCGGCGCAACCAGATTCGCTGCGCCTGGCGGGCTGTCGCCGCCGCCGACGCGATCTTCGCCCGCTCTGGAGGCAACGCCGCGCGCCGGAACAACCCGCTGCAGCGGTTCTGGCGCGACGCCCACGTCGGACTGGGGCACGCCATCCAGACCCCGGGGACGGTCTATCACTCCAGTGCCCTGACGGTCATGGGGGTGGAGCCGGCACCGGCGTTGCGGGCGATGATCTGAGGCCTGCTCCGTGGTCGATGGCATTGCGATGGGGGTCGTGGTTTCTGGGGAATTCACGACCCCCACGGCAATCCGCTAAGCAGTAGGGCTCGGCCGAACGGCACAGGCGGCTGACGTCAGCTAACGTTCCCGAAGGGCGGCGGCTCGTGTGCGGCGGAGGTGGGGCAACGTGAAGCGCTGTGCCGACCTGGTCAGCATTCTCGAAGGTTCGACATGTGAACCAGCGTCCATTTTCTCAGCGCGTACTTGGATCGTGTGACGTTCTAAGTGTATAAGGCCAGCTAGACCGGGCTTCTGGTTGGATGTCGCCTTCGGGGCGGCACGGGGCTCAATTCCCTCGCGACCTCAGGATATGGGTTACTTGCGGGTAGCTTCTCTCATGCGGGCATTCCTTGGAATTATTAGCCGCACAGAAACGAATATGCCTGTCGAGCTGCAATTTTAGGGGATTTATGTGATTGCGGTCACCTAACTATAGAAAATGAAATCAGGAAATTTTTACTTTTTGCTGGACATCACAAGTTTATGCAGAGTAGCTTTCGCCTTGTTCATGTCGGCAGTTGCCGGGCAGGGCGACCGTCGAGATGTGTCGGGCTCACGCGATATGCGGAGCACAACATAAGGAGACGGTCGTGCAGCAAACTCTTCGCCCCTACGTCACCGCCGGCATCGCGATGGTCGGGAGCGGCTTGGTCGCGGTCACCCCGGTGGCCACCCCGGTGGCAGAAGTCTCCGTCGTCCGGGATGTGGCGCTGACCGCCGACGGCGGCATCGTGGGCAGCCTGCTCGGGACCTGGCAGGACGTGTGGAACGAAACCTCGGACAACGTGTCCCGGCTTCTGCAGAACTACTACCTGGCGCCGAACGTCAGCTTCCAGCAGTTCCTGGCCAACCAGGGCGACTTCTGGCAGCAGGTGTTCGACGACCCGACAAACCTCAACAGCGTCATGGCGCAGATGCAGGACAACCTGGAGAAGGTACTGACCGGCTACTCACTGGGGGGCGCGTCCGCCGAAACCATTGCGACCGTGCATAACCACATGCTCAGCAGTGGAGACGGCGTAACCGACTTACTTGGCCATATCGGGCTGGTACAGCTGCTGCCGCAGTTCCTGCCGGCCGGTATCGATCCCGCGATGGTGACACCGATCGTCAACTTCCTGTCGTCGCCCCTGAGCGGGATGATCATGGGCATGATCGGCCCGGGCATCAGCCCGTGGGTGGCGCTGATCAACAGCATCGAAGCGAACGATAGTTTCACCGACACTCTGGCGAACATGTCCGGAGCGTTCTTCAACGGCGCGACACTGAGTCTGGATTCATTGCTGCCGCTGATCAACCACGCTGGATTCTTCCCGCCGGGGCTGAGCATGGAACACCTCGACATCGCGTTCGGTGGGTTGTTCACCCCGGGATCTGTGGCCGTCGGTCCCTACGAGGTGCTGGGTACCGGTGGGCAGGTCGTCGATTCTGTTCCTGCAGTGGGTGGGTCGATCTTCAACAGCATCGGCCTCGACCTGGGTGGCGTGCCCCTGCTCGGCAGTCTGAGCATCGCCAGCCAGGCGATCGGTCCGATCGGGGCCTGGTTGGCCTGGGACCAGACGATCGGTGCGCTGCTTGGCTCCGGCTGGGACGGCAAGGGACCCGTCGTGGTCACTCCGCCCGGAGCCGGGATCGACCTACCCGAAATTCCCGACGCGCCAGCCCCCGACATCAGCGACACCGACCCGGGGTCGAGCCTGTCCACCGATTGGCTGGGCGACTTCTTCGGGCTCTTCAGCTGATTCGACTCCGTGACTCGATCCCAGACCCAACTACTCGATAGCACTGCTTTCACACAGGAGAGGTGTTCGCACATGACTCAGCACAGCAGCAGCCGAAGTGGCCGTCGCGGTAAGCGAATGATCGGTGCCGGCAGCGCGGTGGGTGTGTTCCTGGCATTCGGGATGGCGCCGATGGTCAGTGCGCCGGCCGCCCAGGCCGACGACTTCGGGCTGGACAGTCTGTTCGACTTGTTCTTCGACCCATCACCGGCCGATGGCGGCGGCGATTGGTGGGCCAACGGTCTGGACTGGCTCACCGGCTCCGACGGTGTGTCGGCGGCTCTGGAGCCCGGCGTTGCCGCCGGCGGCGCCTTCGACATGGCCAGCATCATCGACCAGTGGTTCTACACTCCGCTGCACACCGGCCTGGAGTTGTGGATCAACAGTGACTTGGGCTCCATGGTCAACGGCTGGATCAACGACATAGCCGGGGTCTACCTGATCGGCGACGGCGCGGCAGGGACCGCGGAGAACCCCGATGGCGGCGCGGGCGGCCTGTGGTTCGGAGACGGTGGCGCGGGCTGGGACAGTGACACCCCCGGTGTCGACGGCGGCAACGGCGGGAATGCCATTGGCTGGATCGGCAACGGCGGCGCTGGCGGTGACGGGTTCGGTTCTGGCGACGGTGGCGACGGTGGGGCCGGCGGAATCTTCATGGGTAACGGCGGTGCTGGTGGCGCTGGTGGAGCCGGTATCGGCGCGGGCGGCGCCGGTGGCGACGGTGGCGACGGTGGTTTCTCCGCGGCGTGGTTCTTCGGCAATGGCGGCGTCGGCGGAGTCGGTGGCAACGGGGTCGACGGTGCGGCCGGATCCTGGACTGCGGCAACCAATCCCGGTGCGGGCGGTACCGGCGGCAGCGCCGGTAACGGTGGCGCCGGTGGCCGCAGCGGGTACATGTTCGGCAGCGGTGGCAATGGTGGCAATGCCGGTGCCGCGGGCAACGGTGGCGCCGGCGCTGCCGGGAACGCCGAGCATCTCACTGGCGGCAACGGCGGCAGTGGTGGTGCCGGTGGCTTCAGCGGCGAGGCCGGAGCGCGGGCCTCCACCGGCGTCTACGGCTCCGCGCTGTACGGACACGCGGGCAATACCGGAGCGGTCGGCGTCGGCGGGAACGGCGCCGCCGGCGGCGACGGCTACAAGGATCCGGTCACCGGCGACTACCTCGGCGACGGCGGCCAGGGAGGATCCGGCGGCTACGGGGCGGGGACGGTTGGCGGCAACCCCTACGACGGGGTCAGCGGCGGTCACGGCGGGAACGGCGGCGCCGGCGGCGACGGCATCAACGGTGGTCGCGGCGGTGACGGCGGTGGCGGAGGCTCCGCCGGTGGCGGACCTGTGGCCGGCACCGCCAGTAGCGGCAACGGCGGCAACGGCGGTAACGGGGGCAGCGGCCTGGCCGGCAACGGCGGGCGGGGCGGTGACGGCGGCGGTACGGGTCTGGCCAACACCAACGGTGTCAACGGTCACGCTGGAAACGGCGGAAACGGCGGCAACGGCGCAGCCGACCAAAGCATCAAGGCCACCGGCGGTGCCGGCGGCAACGGCGGCACCGCCAACTTCGGCGGCGTCAGCGGCAACGGCGGTAACGGCGGCACCGGCTCCTACGCCGGCGGCAACGGCGGCAACGGCGGTAGCTCCAGCGGCGCCGGCGACGGGGGTAACGGCGGCGCGGGCGGCGCCGCGTCCGGTTGGAAGGACGTCAACGGCGACCAGTTCGCGGCCGGGACCGTCTTCGGTAAGGGCGGCAACGGCGGTGCCGGCGGCGCCGGCGGCAGCAACGGCAGCTACGGCCAAAGCGGCGGACTCGGAGGCAATGGTGGCGCCGGCGGCAACGGCCCCACCGCGAACGGGACCGTCGGCGTCGGCGGCAACGGTGGCAACGGCGGTGCCGGTGGTGGCGCGGTTACGGGCAAAGATGGCCTGGCCGGCGGCAACGGTGGTGCCGGCGGTAACGGCAGCGCGAGCGGCGGCAACGGCGGCAACGGTGGTGCTGGTGGCACGGCCACTACCGGGCTCGGTGCCAATGTCACCGGTGTCGGCGGCGACGGCGGCGCCGGCGGAGCGGGCGGCAACAGCGGCGGTGTGGCGATGCCCACTAACACCCTCGGCCTGACCAGCCACGCCGGTAACGGCGGCAACGGTGGCGCCGGTGGGATGGCCCAGTACAACACCCCCGGCGACGGCGGTGCCGGCGGTGCCGGCGGCAACGCGGCCGGCAGTGTGGACGCCGGTAATGGCGGCAACGGTGGTGCCGGCGGAAAGGGCGGCAGCGGCAACATCGGCAGTAGCTTCCCGGAGGAGGCCGGTGGCGACGGGACAGTCGGATACACCGGTGGCACCGGTGGCATCGGCGGGGCCGGTGGCACCGCCCAGGCCGGTGACGGCGGGGCCGGCGGCAAGGGCGGGACCGGCGGAATGGGCGGGACCGGAGGCGCCGGCGGTAACGGCCGCGTCGATGACAACGGCAACGGCCTCGACGGCGGCAACGGTGCGGCGGGTGGCACTGGCGGTGTCGGCGGCGCCGGTGGTGCTGGCGGCACCAGCGTCAGCGGCACCGACGGGACCGGCGGCAACGGCGGCGACGGTGGCGTCGGTGGGACCGGCGGCAACGCCGGGAACAGTGGTGTCCCCACTGGTACCGGTAAGGCCGGGACGCCGGGAACTCCGGGAACCGGCGGGACGGGTGGCGCCGGTGGCGGTGCGGGCAGCCCTGGTGGTACGCCAGGTGGCACTGGGGCTACGGGCGCCGACGGGCAACCGGGCACGTGAGCCGAGGGGTCAGCCGCGGTCGCCGGGTCCATCACGGGCTCGGCGACCGCGGTCGGTATTGCGGCGCAATGCAATCCGGATGGAGATCTGGATAGCGTTCGCTAGGAGCGCTTCAGGGGAGCATTGATCTGCTCGCAGGTCTCGGCGATCTCCGATACCTGCGGGCGGCTCAGCGGGCCGATGAAGTGGGTCCGCACCGACTCTGCGTAGGTACGCATGGCTTGCTCCACAACCTTTCGGCCTTTGGTGGTAATGGTCAGCACTATCCGGCGACGATCGCGGGGGTCTGCGCTCCGCTGCAGCAGGCCACGGTCTTCGAGCCGGCGGACATGCCTGGTGAACCGGCTCGGAAGCGACGGCAGTGACTTGGGAAGGTCGCCCATTTGAATTCGGCCGGTGGGGGATTCGCCCAGAGCGGCGAGCATATCCACCTCGATCAGTGAGAGTTCGTGGACATCGTTCAACCGTTGATCAAGCACCGCGGTCATTTGCAGTGAGGTTGCCAAATAGTTTTGCCACGAATGGTATTCGTCAGGATCAAGTTCGCAGTCGCTACATCGGGGATGGCTCATACAATGCCCGCCATCAGCCGATGCTAACGCGACATCGAGCTCCAGTCAGCCGGTTTCGTGAATCGGTGGCTTACCGCGGGACGTGAAAGTTCACCAGCGCGGCCGATCCAAGTTCCACGTCTGCCCAGCTGCCGGCGACGTGGAGGACGGCGATCCCCGACGTCGGATACTTCTCCGAGATCCGTTGGGCTACGGCCGCATCGGTGCCGGGGCCTGCCAAGCCCAATGCGACGTGCGACATCGCCGGCTCGTGACCGATCACCAGCAGCGTCTCGACATCGTCAGCGACGGTGTTGATCGTCGCGATCACCGTTCCGGGTGCCGCGTCGTAGAGATCGTCGACGTAGCGCACCGGTGCGGCCAGTGCGGTCCGCGCGTAGGTCTGCCGGGTACGGGTGGCGGTCGAACACAGCACCGCATCGAGGGCCGGCGCGTGGGCGCGCAGCCAGTCCCCGGCCAGCCCGGCCTCCCGGATCCCGCGCGCAGCCAACGGACGCTCGTGGTCGGCTGCCCCGGCCGGGTAGTCCGACTTGGCGTGCCGCAGCAGAATCAGGGTGCGATGGGTGCTCACCCGCTCCAGGGTAGGGGTGGTCGATACCGCCCGCGCTATCCGATTCGCAACGATCCCACGGTGGTCCCGGTGGTACGGAAGTGCCGGATGTGACGCAGGAGAACGACCCGCGGTCCGGGCTTGCGGACCTGCCGATCGAGGTCCGCGGGGTTGTCGGTGACCGGCCATACACTCGCGATGCCCGGCCGCCGGCCCGGCGGAAAGGGACGAGACCGACATGCGATTCGTGCACACCGCCGATTGGCAGCTCGGCATGACCCGGCACTTCCTGGCCGGCGACGCCCAGCCGCGTTACTCGGCGGCCCGGCGTGACGCGGTGGCCGGGCTGGGGGCGCTGGCGAAGGAAACGGGCGCGGAGTTCGTCGTCGTCGCCGGGGATGTGTTCGAAGACAACCAGCTCGCCCCCGAGGTCATCAGTCAGTCCCTGGAGGCCATGCGCACCATCGGGATCCCGGTCTACCTGCTACCGGGAAACCACGATCCGCTCGACGCGGCGTCGGTGTACACCAGCGCGTTGTTCGCCGCCGAATGCCCGGCTAACGTGGTCGTGCTCGACACCGCCGGCGTGCACCGGGTGCGCCCCGGCCTCGAGATCGTCGCAGCGCCGTGGCGCTCCAAGCGCCCCACCACCGACCTGGCCGCGGCCGCACTGGACGGCCTGCCTGCCGACGGCACCATCCGGATCCTGGTTGCTCACGGCGGCGTCGACGTGCTCGACCCCGACCCCGGCAACCCGGCGCTGATTCGGCTGGCCGGCCTGCAGGACGCCCTGGCCCGCGGCGCGATCCACTACGTCGCCCTGGGGGACAAGCACTCTCGCACCCAGGTCGGGGACACCGGCCGCATCTGGTACTCCGGTTCGCCGGAAACCACCAACTTCGACGACATCGAATCCGATCCCGGCCACGTGCTGGTGGTCGACATCGACGAGGCCGACGGTGCGGTGAGCGTGGACTCTCGCCACATCGGCCGATGGCGTTTCCTAACGCTGCACCGCCAGCTCGACACCGGCCGTGACGTCACCGACCTGGACATCAATCTCGATCAGCTGCCGGATAAGGAACGCACGGTGGTGCAGCTGGCACTGACGGGTTCGCTCAGCGTCACCGACCGGGCCGCCCTCGATGTCTGCCTGGACCGGTATTCGCGGCTGTTCGCCTGGGTGGGCACCTGGAAACGCCATACCCACCTGGTGGTGGTTCCCGCCGACGGCGAGTTCTCCGACCTCGGTGTCGGTGGTTTCGCCGCCGACGCGGTCGAGGAGCTGGTCGCCGCCGCGCGCGGTGGTGACACCAGTGCCGCCGACGACGCTCACGCCGCGCTGGCGCTGCTGCTGCGCCTGGTCGATCGGGGAGTGGCATGAGACTGCACCGGCTGGTTCTGACCAACTACCGCGGTGTGACGCACCGCGTGATCGACTTTCCCGACCACGGCGTGGTGGTGGTGTCCGGCGCCAACGAGATCGGCAAATCCTCGATGATCGAGGCGCTGGACCTGTTGCTGGAATCCAAGGACCGCTCCGCCAAGAAGGACGTCAAACAGGTCAAGCCCACCTACGCTGACGTCGGTGCTGAGGTCACCGCGGAAATCAGCACCGGCCCTTACCGTTTCGTGTATCACAAGCGCTTCCACAAGGCGCCCCGGACGCAATTGACGATCCTGGAGCCGCGCCGCGAGCAGCTCACCGGCGACGAGGCACACGACCGAGTCCGTGCCATGCTGGAGCAGACCATGGACACCGGCCTCTGGCAGGCCCAGCGGGTGCTGCAGGCGTCATCAACGGCGGCGGTGGACCTGTCCGGGTGCGATGCGCTGTCGCGCGCGTTGGACGTCGCCGCCGGCGACACCGCCACCCTCAGCGGAACCGAGCCCGTGCTCATCGAGCGCATTGATACCGAATACGCGCGCTACTTCACCGGGACCGGGCGTCCCACCGGCGAGTGGTCCCGTGCCATTGCCGCGCTCGCCGACGCCGACGCCGAGGTAGCGCGGTGCGCCGAGATGCTCGCCGAAGTCGACGATCGCGTGCACCGGCACACCGAGCTGTCCGAACAATTGGCGAGGTTGACCGACGAGCAGGCCGCCGCGGACGCCCGGCGCAGCGCGGCGCAGGCCGCTGGCGCCGCGATCGCCGAGTTACGCGGCCAGCTTCGCGATGCACAGTTGGTGGCCACCGCGGCCAAAGCCACCGGTGCCGCGACCGACAGCGCCCAAGCCGAGCGGCACCGGCAGCGTGACGAACTCGAATCCCGGGCGGCCGCGATCAGCTTGCTGGACACCGAGATCGACGCTGCGGCCCAGGCACAGGCCACCGCTGATACCGAAGCCGCCGCGGCCGCCGCCGCCGCGGCCGACGCCGCCCAAGCCGTGGTCGCCGCCACCGAGCGCGCCGCATCGGCCCGCCGCGTGGTCGATCAACTCGCCGCTCGCGAGGAGGCAGACCGGCTCGCTGACCGGCTCGCCCGGCTTGACGCCACCGAAGGCCAGCTCGCCTTTGTGGCGGCTGAACTGGCGCAGATCGTTGTGACCGAACCGATCCTGCGCCGGATCGAAGAGGCGTCGTCGGCCTGCGACCGGAGCGAGGCGTCGCTGGCCGCGATCTCGGCGACCCTGGAACTGACCGCGGTCGCCGACATCGATCTGACGATCGCCGGCGAACCCACGGCACTGCCCGGCGGCCAGAGCTGGTCGGCCACCGTCACCGACGGCATCGAGGTCGACCTGCCCGGCCTGCTGCGTGTGCTTGTCCGCCCGGGCGACAGCGCGCGTGAGGCCAGCGTCAAACATGCTGCGGCACAGGCTGAACTCGCCGATGCCCTGGCGGCGGCCGGCGTGCCTGATCTGACGCAGGCGCGCCACGCCGACCAGCGGCGCCGGGAACTGCAGGGCCGCCGCGACCAGTTGGCCGCCGCGCTGGCCGCGCTGCGCGGTGACGAGGAGATCGAGGCGTTGCGGGCGCGGCTGACACGACTGTGCGACGAGCATGGCGAGATCCCTACCGGGATCACACCGGAGCAGGCCCGCGCCGACCGTGACAAGACGGAGGCACTGCGGGAGCAGGCCGCCTCCGACTGCGAAGCCCTGCGCCGCGCCGCTCAGGAGACTGCGGCCCGTCGCGCGGATGCTGCCACACGGCTGACGCTGCTGCGCGAGAAGGTTGCGGCGCAGCGCGGTGAGTTGGAGGCGGTCCACCAGCGACTCGCCGCGCAGCGAGCAACGGTCAGCGATGACGAGCTGGCGGCTACCGTCGACTCCAATACGCAGGCGTTGCGCACCGCCGAGCAGCGGGTGACCGAGCTGTCCGAACAGCTGGGCGCCGCCGCCCCCGAGGCGATCGATGCTGAACTCGCCGCAGCGCAGGCCGCGACGCAGGAATTGCAGGCCCGGCACGCCGAGACCTCCCGCGCGCTGCACGAGGTGGAGGTCGAGCTCGCCGTGTTCGGCACCCAGGGTCGGCGGGGTCAGCTCGACGCCGCGCAGACCGCGCGGGAATACGCTGCGGCCGAACATGATCGGATCGGGCGCCGGGCACGCGCCGCGGCGCTGCTGCGGTCGACGATGATTCGCCACCGCGACGACACCCGCCGGCGCTACGTCGAGCCGTTCCGTGCCGAGATTCAGCGGCTGGGCGCTCACGTGTTCGGCGTCGACTTCGAAGTCGACGTTGACACCGACCTGAAGATCTGCGCCCGCACCCTCGGTGGTCGCACCGTGCCCTACGAGTCGCTGTCCGGCGGCGCCAAGGAACAGCTGGGCATCCTGACCCGGCTGGCCGGGGCGGCGCTGGTGGCCAAGGAGGACAGTGTTCCGGTGGTGATCGACGACGCGCTCGGCTTCACCGACCCGGACCGGCTGGAGAAGATGGGCTCGGTGTTCGACGCGGTCGGCTCGAACGGCCAGGTGATCGTGTTGACCTGCGACCCGGATCGCTATCGCAGCGTCATCGATGCCCACCGCATCGACCTGACCGCCTGATCCCGGGTGTTAACGGGCGCCGAACCAGGTGGTCAAGGCGTCGCCCAATCCGGCGGCTGACCCGTCGCCGACCCACGCGACATGACCATCCGGCCGGACCAGCACGGCATCGGGTGCCGCCACAGCACCCAGAACCGGCAGTTCCCACGGGCCGTCGTAGTCGGCGTCGAGCGTCGCGACCCGGTCAGCCCACGGGCTGATGTCGAAATCCCAAGGGGCGCCGAAGTTCAGCAGGGCACCGCGCCCCTCGTGGAGCAGCGTGAAGACTCCCACGCTGCCGGCCGGCGTCGACACCTCCAGATCAGGCATCCGTCGACCCACCAGCGGATGACCGCCGCCGAGATCGTAGTGAATGTCCAAGCCGCACATCATCGCCGCGATCCGCCGGCGCGGCTCGTCGAGGCTGAGCAGTTCGGCGAGGGTGTCCCGCAAGGCGTCCACCCGCGGGCCGGGCTCCAGCAGCGTGTTCTGGGCCATGGTGTTGTGCAGTACGCGGGCGCCGACCGGATGACGCTCGGCGTGGTAGCTGTCCAGCAAGCTCTCGGGGGAGGTCCCGGCAAGCACCTGAGCCAGCTTCCAACCGAGGTTCACCGCGTCTTGAACGCCGGTGTTGAGGCCCTGCCCGCCTGCCGGCGAATGCACATGGGCGGCATCGCCGGCCAGTAACACCCGCCGGTCCCGATAGCGTTCGGCCTGCCGGGTCACATCGGTGAACCGGCGGACCCAGCGGACGTTATGCAATCCGTAATCGGTGCCGCGCCGCGAGATCAGGGCCCGGCTGACGTCATCGGGCGTCGGATCCTCATTGGACGCCAGCTCCGGCGCGGTGACCATTACCCGCACCGGCCCGTCGGTCTCGAGGCGGAAGAACGAGTGGATTCCGACCTCGTCGCGGTGCAGGCCCCAAGGCGGCTCGTCGGCCAGATCGCCCTCGGTGATCAGGCAGATCGCCGTCGGGTCCCAACCGGGAAACGCGATTCCGGCCATCTTGCGGATCTGGCTGCGCCCACCGTCGCACCCGACCAGATAGGCGGCGCGCAGCGTTGTGCCGTCGGAGAGTTCGACGTCCACGCCGGAGTCGTCCTGGGAGAAGCCGATCACGTCGCGGCCGTGATAGATCCGCACACCCAACTCGGTCACCCAGTCGGCGAGGGTGCGCTCGAAGCGGTATTGCGGCAGCCCGACGGTGTAGTTGTGTCGGGTCGGCAAATCGGTGATGTCCAACATGATCCACGCGAAGTGGCAGATTTGGCCGATGCGTCCCTGCGCCAGGAAGCGGTCGACGATTCCGCGCTGGTCGAGGATCTCGATGGTGCGCGGGGTGATGCCGCCTGCCCGCGACCCGATCAGGTCGTGGCCGTCGCGTCGCTCGACGATCACGACGTCGACCCCGGCCAATGCCAGTTCGCCCGCCAGCATCAGCCCGGTCGGGCCAGCACCGACTATCACTACTTGATGCCCGGTCATCAGTCCTTCAGAAATCCGATCACGGTGTAGTCCAGATCCGCCAGCCCCGGCGCCCCGAAGTTCGCCAGTGAACTGCGCACCGCCACATTGCCGGTGGTCTGAATCAGCGGCAGGCTGAATCCCTCGGCCCACAGCAGGCTGTCGACCTCGTTGGCCCGGGCCCGAGCCACCGCCGGATCGAGCGCCTCCAGCGTCTCCTCGATCTTGGCGTCGATGGCGGGGCTGCCGATCTTGCCGAAGTTGGCCTCCCCGTAGGAGGCGGAGATCTGGTTGAGCCCGGCCAACGGGAAGGCGTCACCGACCCAACTGAATTGGGCGATGTCGAAGTCGCCGACGTTGACGTAGTCGGTGAAGAATCCGCCACCGGCCTTGGCGTCCAACTGCAGCTTGACCCCGATCTGGGCCAGGTTGTGCTGGGCCACTTGGGCGAACTGCCGCGTGCTCGATGCGTCGTAGAACAGGTGGCGGATCACCAGGGGGCGACCGTTCTTCTCCCGAAACTTGCCGTGCAGCGTCCAGCCGAGCTCATCGAGTTCGCGTGCGGCACGCTCGGGGTCGTAGGCCACGACCGCGCTGTTGTCCTGGTAGCCCTCCTGGCCGGCGACGTAGATGTGGTTGTTCAGCGGCACCGGGTCGGCGGTCAGGCCGCGCTGGGTGACCTTGGCGATGGTGGACCGGTCGATGCCGCGCATGACCGCCAGCCGCAGCGCCTTGTCGGACAAGATGGCGCCGGGTGCCCCATTGAAGGTGAAGTGGTTCCAGGCCGGAGTCGGCGCCCGCCGGATCGCGATGCCCTCGGTGCGGCGCGCGATCGTCAACTGATCCAGGGTGGCCACTCCGGTGGCGTCGATGGTGTGGTTCTGCAGCGCCGGCATCCGGGCGGCCTCGTCGAGCACCAGGTAGGTGATGGTGTCCAGCTTCGGGGTCCGGCCCCACCAGGCGGGGTTGCGGGTCAAGGTGATCCGCTGACTGGTGCGGTCCAGCGTCGACAGTACGAACGGTCCGGCCGAGGGGCCCGGCTTGCTCAGCTGAGCCTTGTTGAAGGTCTGCGGGTCGCCGGTCATGCTGGCCGGCAACAGCATCGAGTTGCCGGCGAACATGCCTCGCCACTCCGCGTAGGGCTTGGCGAAGCGCATCACGGCCTGCCGGTCGTCGACGCCGCGGGTCACCGAGGCGACCCGCTCAGCACCGTTGGTGGTCGCGATCGCGTACCCGCTGTCGGCGCCGCTGGTGGCATGGATCTGGCT
The DNA here is from genome assembly GCF_046250095.1 of Mycobacterium sp. SMC-11. Taxonomy (NCBI): domain Bacteria; kingdom Bacillati; phylum Actinomycetota; class Actinomycetes; order Mycobacteriales; family Mycobacteriaceae; genus Mycobacterium; species Mycobacterium sp. SMC-11. The sequence continues at coordinate 1,361,427 of NZ_CP176430.1, forward strand.
GGCGATGTCCTTCCAGGTGAGCGGCGTCCCGTCGCTCCACACGGCTTTCGGGTTGATGGTGTAGGTGACCACCTGGGGGTTGGTGCCGGTCAGCTCCACACTGGTGAAGTAGTCGGTGTCCACCGTCGCCGAGCCGTCCGGTCCGATGGTGAATGCCCGCGGCATGGTGGCCTTGAGCATGGCGGCGTTCTCGGCCAGGTTGCCGTCGATGTGCAGCGGGTTGAAGTTCGGCGGGAACTGGGTCATCGACAGTCGCAGGTTGCCGCCCTCCCGCAGCTTCGCCGGGTCCTGCGGGTTGATGTCGCTGGCAGTGCCGACCGCGGCGGTGCCCTCGGGCGCGGTGATATCGACTGCCGCGCACCCGTTCAGCGCCAGGCCCAATGCCACCAGCGTCGCCACCACCCCGTTGACTCTGCGTCCAGGGCGGCCTCTTCTCGCACAACGTCGCCGTGAGCGCAGAGTCAACGTCGGGATCATGAGCCCACCACCGGTTGCGGGACCGCGGCCAGCAGGCGCCGGGTGTAGTCGTGTTGGGGATCGCGGAACACCTGATCGGCCTCGCCCTGTTCGACGATCGCTCCGGCGTACATCACCGCGACCCGGTGCGCCAGGTGCTTGACCACCGAAAGGTCATGCGACACAAACAGGTAGGACAGTCCGAGTTGCTGCTGCAGGTCCAGCAGCAGGTTGATGATGCCGGCCTGAATCGACACGTCGAGCGCGGACACCGGCTCATCCAGTGCGAGGATCTTCGGCTGCAACGCCAGGGCCCGGGCGATGCCGATCCGCTGCTTCTGCCCGCCGGAGAACTCCGAGGGATAGCGCAGCGCGTCGCCGCGGCGCAGCCCCACCAGCTCCAGCAGTTCGGCGACCCGGGCATGGATGGCGGCCTTGTCGGAGCCGTTGGCGCGCAGGGGTTCTGCTAGCAGTTCGAACACCGGCAGTCGGGGATCCAGTGAAGCGACCGGGTCCTGGAACACCACCTGCAGGTCACGCCGCAGGGCGCGACGGCCGTCGCGCTTCAACGCGGAGACATCGGTGCCGAGCACTTCGATCGACCCGGACTGCGGCGCGGTGAGCTCCAGGATCTGGTGCAACGTGGTCGATTTGCCCGATCCGGATTCGCCGACGATGCCCAGCGTGCGGCCCTGCTGCAACTCGAAGCTCACACGAGAGACGGCGCGCACCTCACCGGCGCGCCGGCGCAGCACGCCCTTGGTCAGTGGGTAGGTCTTGACCAGGTCGCGCACCCGCAGCACGGTGGGGGATTCCGCCGTCACGGCAGCCGCCACTTCGGTGCGCACGCCATAGATGTCGGCCGCGCTGCGCCCGACGACCTGGTCGGTGTGAATGCAGGCCGCGGAATGGCTCTCCCCGACGCTGAGCAGATTCGGCTCAGCCACCAGGCAGTCGTCGGCGGCCAGCGGGCAGCGCGGCGCGAAGGGACACCCCGCGTCGACCCCGGCCGTCAATGCCGGTGGTGCGCCCGGGATCGGCACCAGCCGGGTGCCCTGCGGGGCGTCCAGGCGGGGAACCGAACCCAACAGGCCGACCGTGTAGGGCATCCGCCGGTCGGAGTACAAGGCCTCTACCGGTGCGGCTTCGACCACCCGGCCGGCGTACATCACCAGGGCCCGGTCGGCGAATTCGGCGACCACCCCCAGGTCGTGTGTGATGATCAGCACCCCGGCGCCCGTGACGTCCCGCGCGGTCTTGAGGACTTCGAGGATCTGGGCCTGCACGGTGACGTCGAGCGCGGTGGTGGGCTCGTCGCAGATGAGCAGATCCGGGTCGCAGGCGATCGCGATGGCGATCACCACCCGCTGGCGCTCCCCGCCGGACAACTCGTGCGGAAACGCCCGCGCCCGCTGCTCGGGCCTGTTGATCCCGACCAGCTCCAGCAGCTCAACGGCGCGTCGGCGCGCCGCGGCGCGGCCCACCTTCGGCTGGTGCACCTCGATGGCCTCGGCGATCTGATCGCCCACGGTGTACACCGGCGTCAGCGCCGACATCGGATCCTGGAACACCATCCCGATCGAGGCGCCGCGGAACTTCGACAGGGCGGTGTCGCCCAGCCCGATCAGCTGGGTGCCCTGCAGTCGCACCGAACCGGACACCTGCGCATATTCGGGCAGCAGCCCCATGACGGCCATCGCGGCCGCGGATTTGCCCGAGCCTGATTCGCCGACCATCGCCACCACTTCGCCGGCGTCCACGTGGTAGCTGACGCCGCGCACCGCGCGCACGGCGTCGCGGCCGGCGCCGAACGTCACGGCCAGGTCGGAGACTTCCAGCAGGGTGCTCATCAGCGGCTCCGCAGCGTCGCGGCGTCGGGGTCCAGGGCGTCACGCAGGCCATCCCCGGCGAGGTTGGCGCAGACCAGGATCGTGATCAACACCCCGGCTGGGAACAGGAAGACCCACGGGAAGGTGATGGCCGAGGCGGTGCCGTCGGCGATCAGGGTGCCCAGTGAGACGTCGGGCGGCTGGATGCCGAAACCCAGGTAGCTCAAACCGGTTTCGGCCAGGATCGCCACCGCGACGTTGAGCGCGGTGTCGATGATCAGAATGGACGCCACGTTGGGCACCACGTGGTCGATGATGATGCGCCGGCTGGAGACGCCCATATACCGTGCGGCCCGGATGAATTCGCGTTCCCGCAGGCTCATGGTCAGCCCGCGCACCATGCGGGCGCTGATCATCCAGCTGAACCCGGCCAGCAACAGCACCAGCAGCGCGATGTTGCCGCTGTTCTTGGTGCGTGGGGTGATGATCGCGATCAGGATGAAGGCCGGCACCACCAGCAGCAGGTCAACCAGCCACATCAGCACCCGGTCGCGCCATCCGCCGAAATACCCCGAGATCGCACCGACGGTCGCGGCGATCACCGTGGAGATCAGCGCCACGCACACCCCGATCAGCATCGATTTCTGCATGCCGCGCAGGATCTGTGCCAGCAGGTCTTGGCCCAAAGCGTTGGTGCCCAACCAATGTCGAGCACCCGGCGGAACCAGCAGCGCGTCGTAGTCGAGGTCGGTGTAGGAGTAGGGCAGCAGGCCGGGCAGGGTGTAGCAGCCGACGAACATCACCGCCAGCAGTGCCAGCGCGCCGACCGCGCTGCGGCTGCGCAGGAATCGGCGCAGCACCAGGGTGCGCCGCGAGGCGAACTCGATCTCGGTGCTCATGAGCGCCGCTCCTCCTCATCGCTGCGCTCTGCATCGTCGGCGGCGCGGCTCATGACACGCGCACCCGCGGGTCGAGCATCGCGTAGATGACGTCGGAGAGCAGCCCGGCCAGCAGCACCACGCCACCGGAGAACACGGTGATGGCCGCGACGATATTGGTGTCCTGAGTCGCCACGCCCTGCACCACCCATTCGCCCATGCCATGCCAGCCGAAGATCTTCTCGACGAACACCGCGCCGGTGACCAGCCCGGCCACCCCGTAGGCGAACAGCGTCGCCATCGGGATCAGCGCGGTGCGCAGCCCGTGCTTGAACAGTGCGCGGCGGCGGGTCAGACCTTTGGCCCGTGCGGTGCGGATGAAGTCCTGGCCGAGGACGTCGAGCATCGCGTTGCGCTGGTAGCGGCTGAAGCTGGCGGCCGCGCCCAACGCCAGGGTCAGCGACGGCAGCACCAGGTGCTGTAGCCGATCGGCCAGCGCGGGCCAGAAGCCGGTGATCAGCCCGGGCGAGGTCTCGCCGGTGTAGTCGAACAGTTGGGCGCCCAGCGCCCAGTTCACCCGTAGTGCGCTGAGGATTACCAGATTGGCCAGGACGAAGGTCGGTACGGAAAGCACCAGCAGCGCGGCCATCGTGATGGCCCGGTCAGACAGTCGGTATTGGCGCACCGCCCCCCAGGCGCCGGCCACCACGCCGATCACGGTGCCGGCCAGCGAACCGACGACCAGCAGCCGCAGGCTGACCCCGACGCGCCGGCCCAGTTCACCCGAGACCGGCTGGCCGGTGACGGTGACGCCGAAGTCGCCGCGCACCGCGTGCGAGGCCCAGTGCGCGTAACGCAGTGGAATCGGCTTGTCCAGGCCCAGCTCGGCGGCCTTGGCGTCGATCACGGCCTGCGGCGGACGCGGGTTGCGCTGCATCAGGCTGTCCAGCGGCGCGAAGGCCAACGAGGTCAGGCAGAACGTCAGAAACGAGGCGAGGCCCAGCAGCACCAGGTAGTTCAGCGCCCGGCCGGCCAGAAACCGCGTCATGGCCAAAAGGGTAGAGGGTGCCGTGGATCCCCACCCCTTTCCCGCCACCGCGAGCGTGCGTGTCTGTCCGCGACACACCGGGGAGATCTGTACGTCTACGCACGCTCGCGGCGGGGCGGGCGGTCGTCGGGAGGCGATTTTTTGCGTGATTTTTACCCGTGAAATCCGCGGGTTCGTTCACTAGGCTCCGCTGCACCGCGACAGAGGAGAAGACCCGTGACCGTGACCGATGACTACTTGGCGAACAACGCCGAATACGCGAAGACCTTCACCGGTCCGCTGCCCATGCCGCCGAGCAAGCACGTCGCGGTCCTCGCCTGCATGGATGCCCGTCTGGACGTGTACCGGGTGCTGGGACTCAACGAGGGCGAAGCGCACACCATCCGCAACGCCGGGGGTGTGGTCTCCGAGGACGCCATCCGCTCCCTGGCGATCAGCCAGCGGCTGTTGGGCACCCGGGAGATCATCCTGATCCATCACACCGACTGCGGGATGCTTACCTTTACCGACGACGACTTCAAGCGCTCCATCCTGGAAGAGACCGGCATCCGCCCGACATGGTCGGCGGAGGCGTTCCCGGACCCGGTCGAGGACGTCCGACAGTCGCTGCGGCGGATCAAGGCCAGCCCGTTCATCACCCAGACCACGTCTCTGCGCGGGTTCGTCTTCGACGTCGCTACCGGCAAGCTCGACGAGGTCACGTTGTAGCTGCTGTTCCTGGGCCCTCCGTGGGAGGTCACTGATCCCCGACGAGGGTGCGCAGAGGTACGCGCCTGAGCGGCGTGTCGGCGTACAGACACGCACGCTCGCGCCAAGAAGACGCGGGGGAGGCGCGGGGGCGCATAGATCACATTGACAGCAACATAGTGCGGCTGGTTGCATAGCCAGCCATAACCAACAAATATGGTAAGTCTCACCAAGATTATCGGGTATCTCTGGCAAGGAAGTCATGACCAGTAACGTCACTGCGCCCCCCGAGGCCTCCACGGCTGGGCACTATCAGCTCACGCATCTGCGCACCTTGGAGGCCGAGGCCATCCACATCATTCGGGAGGTGGCGGCGGAGTTCGAGCGTCCGGTGCTGCTGTTCTCCGGCGGCAAGGACTCCATCGTCATGCTGCATCTGGCCGTCAAGGCGTTCGCGCCGGGCCGGCTGCCGTTCCCGGTGATGCACGTCGATACCGGCCACAACTTCGATGAGGTCATCGCCGCGCGCGACGAGCTCGTCGCGCAGACCGGGGTCCGGCTGGTGGTCGCGTCGGTGCAAGACGACATCGACGCCGGACGGGTGGTGGACGACGGGCCGTCGCGCAACCCGCTGCAGACCGTCACGTTGCTGCGGGCCATCCGCGAGAACAAGTTCGACGCCGCGTTCGGCGGGGCCCGCCGCGACGAGGAGAAGGCTCGTGCCAAGGAGCGGGTGTTCAGCTTCCGTGACGAGTTCGGCCAGTGGGACCCCAAGGCCCAACGGCCCGAGCTGTGGAACCTCTACAACGGCCGGCATCGGGCCGGCGAGCACATCCGGGCGTTCCCGCTGTCGAACTGGACCGAGTTCGACATCTGGTCCTACATCGGCGCCGAGCAAATCGCCCTGCCGTCAATCTATTTCGCGCACCAGCGCAAGGTGTTCCGGCGCGACGGAATGCTGTTGGCCGACCACGAGTTCCTGCGCCCGGTCGACGGGGAAGAGGTGTTCGAGACCTCGGTCCGGTTCCGCACCGTCGGCGACGTCACCTGCACTGGCTGTGTGGAGTCCACGGCGGCCACCGTCGAAGAGGTGATCGAGGAGACCGCAGTGTCGCGGCTGACCGAGCGCGGCGCGACTCGCGCCGACGACCGGATCTCCGAAGCAGGCATGGAAGACCGCAAGAGGCAGGGGTATTTCTGATGGGTGCGGCAACCACGCTGCTTCGAATCGCGACGGCCGGATCGGTCGACGACGGCAAGTCCACGCTGATCGGACGGCTGCTGTTCGACTCCAAGGCCGTCATGGAGGACCAGCTGGCCTCGGTCGAGCGCACCTCTCGTGAGCGCGGCAACGATTACACCGACCTGGCACTGGTGACCGACGGTCTGCGCGCCGAGCGCGAGCAGGGCATCACCATCGATGTCGCCTACCGCTATTTCGCAACGCCGAAGCGGAAATTCATCATCGCCGACACGCCGGGGCACATTCAGTACACCCGAAACATGGTGACCGGTGCCTCGACCGCGCAACTGGCGATCGTGCTGGTCGACGCGCGGCACGGGCTGCAGGAGCAGTCCCGCCGGCACACCTTCCTGGCGTCGCTGCTCGGGATTCGCCACATTGTGCTGGCCGTCAACAAGATGGACCTGATCGACTGGGACGCCGAGAAGTTCGAGGCGATCCGCGACGATTTCCACTCGTTCGCCACCCGCCTGGACGTGCACGACGTGACGACCATCCCGATCTCGGCGCTGCTCGGCGACAACGTGGTGACCAAGTCCGACAAGACCCCCTACTACGACGGTCCGGCGCTGCTGTCGCACCTCGAAGAGGTCTACATCGCCGGTGACCGCAACCTGGTCGACGTGCGGTTCCCAGTGCAGTACGTGATCCGCCCGCAGACCCACGAGCACGCCGATCACCGCAGCTACGCCGGCACGGTGGCCAGCGGTGTGCTGCGCCCCGGCGACGACGTCGTCGTGCTGCCCTCGGGCAAGCCGAGCCGGATCGCCGCGATCGAGGGCCCGAACGGCACAGTCGCCGAAGCGTTTCCGCCGATGGCAGTCTCGGTGAGCCTCACCGACGACATCGACATCTCCCGCGGCGACATGATCGCCCGCACCAACAACCAGCCGCGCGTGGTCCAGGACTTCGACGCCACGGTGTGTTGGATGGCCGACGGTGCGACGCTACAGCCGGGCAACGACTACATCATCAAGCACACCACCCGGACCACCCGGGTGAAGGTGATGGCGCTGGACTACCGCCTCGACGTCAACACCTTGCACCGCGACAAAGACGCGAACACGTTGAAGCTCAACGAGCTCGGCCGCGTCTCGCTGCGCTCACAGGTGCCGCTGATGCTCGACGAGTTCACTCGCAATGACTCCACCGGCTCGTTCATCCTGATCGACCAGGCCACCAACGGGACTGTGGCCGCCGGGATGGTGCTGCGCGACGTGTCGCCGCGGACCGCGAGCCCCAACACCGTGCGGCACGAGTCGCTGGTCACCGCGACGGACCGGTTGTCCAAGGGCCGCACCGTGTGGCTGACCGGGCTGTCCGGCGCGGGCAAGTCGTCGGTGGCGATGCGCGTCGAACAGCTGTTGCTCGAAAGGGGAACGCCGGCTTACGTGCTCGACGGCGACAACCTGCGCCACGGCCTCAATGCCGACCTGGGCTTCTCGATGGCCGACCGTGCCGAGAACCTGCGCCGGCTGGCACACGTGGCCACCTTGCTGGCCGACTCCGGCCAGATCGTGTTGGTGCCGGCGATCAGCCCGCTGATCGAGCATCGCCAGCTGGCCCGTCAGGTGCATACCGACGCCGGGTTCGACTTCGTCGAGGTGTTCTGCGACACCTCGCTAGAGGAGTGCGAGCAGCGTGACCCCAAGGGGCTCTACGCGAAAGCGCGCGCGGGACTGATCACGCACTTCACCGGTATCGACAGCCCGTATCAGCGGCCGCGGAATCCCGACGTGCGGTTGAGCTCGCAGAACAGTGTCGACGAGCAGGCCCGCCAGGTCATCGCGGCGATCGACGCCCGCAAGTGAACGATCACCAGCTGGCCGCGCACCTGGCCGCCGAGGCGGGCCGGCTGCTGCTGCGCGTCCGTGAGGAACTGGCCGACGCGACAGAAGCGGAGCGCAAAGCCGCCGGCGACCAGCGTTCGCACGACTTCCTGATGGCCGCACTGGCCAGCGAGCGGCCCGACGACGCGGTGCTGTCCGAGGAGGGCGCCGACAACCCGGTCCGCCTGGCCGCCGAGCGGGTGTGGATCGTCGACCCGCTGGACGGCACCCGGGAGTTCAGCGAACTCGGCCGCGACGACTGGGCCGTGCACGTGGCGCTGTGGCAATCCGGCGAGTTGTCCGCCGGGGCGGTGGCCCTGCCGGCGCGGGGCAGCACGTTGGCCACCCCGACGGTTCCCGCCCCGCCCGGGTACGCCGGCGCGCCCCGCATCGCGGTGTCGCGCAGCCGTCCGCCCGCGATCGCCGAAGCGGTTCGCGAGAAACTGGACGGCGTGCTGGTGCCGATGGGCTCGGCCGGAGTGAAGGTGGCTTCGGTGGTGGCGGGCACCACCGATGTCTACGTGCACGCCGGCGGACAGTACGAGTGGGACTCGGCTGCCCCGGTGGCGGTGGCCCGGGCCGCGGGCCTGCACACCTCGCGCATCGACGGGTCACCGCTGGTCTACAACCGGGCGGACCCACTGCTTCCCGACCTGGTGGTGTGTCGCCCCGAATACGCGCAAGCGGTGCTCGCAGCAATCAGTTGAGCCGCCAGATGGAAGAATGCTCGCAATGCGCATGTCGGCCAAGGCGGAGTACGCGGTGCGAGCGATGGTCCAACTGGCCACCGCCGAGCCCGGCGCCCTGGTCAAGACCGACGAAATAGCGGCCGCGCAGGGCATTCCCGCGCAGTTCCTCGTCGACATCTTGTCCGATCTGCGCACCGACCGGCTGGTGCGTAGCCAGCGCGGTCGCGACGGCGGCTACGAACTGGCCCGCGCGGCCACGGCGATCAGCGTCGCCGACGTGTTGCGCTGCATCGACGGCCCGCTGGCCAGCGTGCGTGACATCGGCATGGGTGATCTGCCCTACGCCGGGCCGACCGCCGCACTGACCGACGTGTGGCGGGCGTTGCGGGCCAGCATGCGTTCGGTGCTCGAGCAGACCAGCCTGGCCGACGTGGCATCGGGCGATCTGCCGGCGCACGTCGCCGACTTGGCCGCCGACTACCGCACCCAGGAGCGCCAGCGCGGCCACACGCCGGGCTGATTCGGCGGTCAGCCCGACCCGTAGGGCCGGGTGAGGATCTCCATGTAGTGGCCACCGGGATCGCGGAAATACACGCCGCGCCCACCGTCGTTGCGGTTGATCTCGCCCGGGCGCTCACCTCGCGGATCGGCCCAGTGCTCCAGCCCGCGCTCGGAGATCTTGGCGTAGATCGCATCGAAGTCGGACTCGGAGACCAGAAATGCGTAGTGCTGCGGCCGGATCGGCTCGCCGGCGGCCACATCGGCGTAATCGAGGCTGGCCTGGTGATCGAGTGCGACGACCGCGAAGTGCCCGAACGGCTGCGGCGCGGGCAGGCCGAACAGCTCGGCCAGAAAGGCTGCCGACGCCTGCTTGTCGTGTGCGGCCACGATCGTGTGGTTGAACGAAATGCCCATTCCTCAAGTGTCGGCCGCGCAGGCCGCCCGTGCCACAATCGCGGTCATGCAGGTGGGAATGACCATGCCAGTGATGGAACCGGATCTCGACGCCACGCTGCTGCGGGACTGGGCACGAGCGATCGACGACGGGCCGTTCTCGTCGTTGTGTTGGGGCGAGCGAATCGCCTTCACCAACCCCGACAGCCTGACCCTGCTGGGTGCGCTGGCGGCGTGGACCGAGCGGGTGCGTCTGGTGACCACGGTGATCGTCCCGCAACTGCACGACCCCGTCATGCTCGCCAAAGCGCTGGCCACCGCCGACCTGCTCAGCCAGGGCCGGCTTACCGTCGGGCTCGGCATCGGCGGCCGCGACGAGGACTACCGGGCCGTCGGCGCCGATCCGGCGAAGCAAAAGATGGGCGAGTTGGCCGCCGCGGTGGCGACCATGCGGCGCGTCTGGGCGGGGGAGAAGCTCACCGAATCGGTGCTGCCGGTCGGACCGGAACCCACCCAACCCGGCGGGCCGCCGCTGCTGGTCGGCACCATCGGCCCCAAGACGCTGCGCAGCGCGGCGGCCTGGGCCGAAGGCCTGGCCGGCACCACCCTGGACCTCGACGTAGCCAAGCAGAACGAACTGTTCGACGTCGCCCGCGACGCCTGGCAGCAGGCGGGCCGGGCCAAGCCGCATCTGGCGACGTCGTTCTGGTTCGCGTTGGGTGATCGTGACGAAGCCCGCGATCAGGTGCGCCGGCACCTGCTGCGCTACATGAACTGGATTCCCGCCGAATATGTCGAGGCGATGGCGCCGACGACCGGCTGGGCCGGCAGCGAGGACGAGCTGGCGCAGGTGCTGCGCCGGTTTGCGGCGGTGGGCGCCGACGAGGTTCACCTCATCCCGACCAGCTCTGACCTGGGCCAACTGCGCTGCGTAGCCGAGGTGGTCGCCGAGGTCAACCGGGCCGACTGAGCGGGCAATCCGCTGATTGCGACACCGTCACGGATGCGTCTCTATCGTTCTCCGGCAGCCACAGAGGTCCCAGAAATCACTATCGTCACAGTGGTGCGAGGCCCGGGGGCGGGTCCTGGGAAAGGTGTGACATGTCGGCGACACGTCGAATCGTCTCGGCGGCAATGGTGCCGGTCGTCGTCCTGGGGATGGTCGCCGCCAGCGAGTTCGCGTCGGCGAACGCGCTCACCTGCAACGCTCCTGAAGCCAACATCGACCCGCCGCCGGGCTCACCGACCACCGGAGCCGGTCAGCTGCCCACCGGGCGGCGGCCCCGCGGCACTAACGACTCTGCGCCGCTGCCCAAACTGGGCCCGCTGATCGCCGCGCTGATCAACCCGAACGGCACGATCCGGCAACAGGCCGGAGTGGTCCCGCCGCAGCCGAATCCCGGTGGGCAAGCCGTGCCGAACGTCGCCCAGCCGGTGCAGCCCGTCCAGCCCGTACCGGCCGCAGATCCGGGGCTGGCGACGGCCGATGCCGCCGGCGCCATCGCCGGCGCGCAGACGTCGCTGGTGGAGTGGGTGACCGGACCCAACGGCCCCAACCAAACCCTGCAGCGCTTCGGCATCTCCGGCACCGACCTCGGAATCCCCTGGGACAATGGCGATCCCGCCAACCGTCAGGTCCTCTACGCGTTCGGCGACACGTTCGGCTACTGCCGCATCCAGGGCAAGCAGTGGCGACAAAATGTGCTGTTCCGCAGCAATGACAACAACCTCGCGGACGGGATCACGGTGGGGCCCGGAGCGGTGGGCAACAAGTACTCGGGTTCGCCACTGCGGCAGGCGAACTTCTCCAAGCAGATCCTGCCCGCTGTGCAACTGGCTCCGCACCAGGAGGGCATGATCCCCACCGCCGCCATCGGGATCGCCGGCAACCAGTACATGAACTTCATGTCCATCAAGCAGTGGGGGCGTGACGGTGAGTGGTCCACCAACTACTCGGCAATCGCGGTCTCCAACGACAACGGCGAAACGTGGGGCGTCTATCCGGGCACGGTGCGCTCGACCTCGCCGGAGAACGTCCCGCGGGCGCGTTTCGTCCCCGGTAACGAGAAATTCCAGATGGGCGCGTACCTACGCGGCAACGACGGCTACCTGTACTCCTACGGAACCCCTTCCGGCCGTGGCGGTTCGGCGTACCTGTCGCGGGTGCCCGAGCGCGCCATTCCCGACCTGAACCAGTACCAGTACTGGAATGGGGACAGCGGATCCTGGGTGCCGGCCAATCCGGCTGCGGCCACGCCGGTGATCCCCGGCCCGGTGGGCGAGATGTCGGTGCAGTACAACACCTACCTGCGCCAATACCTGGCGTTGTACGGCAACGGCGGCAACGACGTCGTTGCCCGTACCGCGCCCACCCCCCAGGGGCCGTGGAGCGCCGAGCAGACGCTGATTCCCACCGGCCAGATCCCCGGCGGCATCTACGCGCCCTACGTGCATCCGTGGTCGACCGGCAAGGACGTGTACTTCACGCTGTCGCTGTGGAACGCCTACGACGTGATGCTGATGCACACGGTGCTGGGCTGAGCCCGCGGTTCAGGCGCGCCGCCCGGCCCGCTCGGCGAACGCGTCCAGCGCGGCGAGCACCTCAGGCGAACGCCACACCCGATTGCGGGGGCCACTGGTGGTCGCGACGAGGACTCCCGCGTCGGCCAGCGGGTTGAGGTAGCGGTGGGCATTGGTCGATTCGATGCCCAGCTCCTGAGCCAGTAGCGCCGCGTTGACGACGGGGTGGCGGGTCAACAGGTCGGCGACTTTCCACACTGCCGAGTCGGCTCGCGCGGTGATGCGAGAGTTCCAGCTCTCCCGGATTACCCGAAGCTCGGCGACCAGCTCTCGTCCGTTTGCGATAGACAGGAGGGCGGCCTCGGCAAAGCGCTCAACAATCGGTGCCGCATCGCCTTCGCGGTAGGCGGTGAGCGCGGCGAAGTACGCACCGGTGTCGGCGAGCAATCCTGCTGAGATCGGCACCGTCACCTGGCGGGTCATGCCCTTGTTGCGCAAGAGGGCGTGCACCAGTGCGCGGCCTGTGCGTCCGTTCCCGTCGGTGAAAGGGTGAATGGTCTCGAATTGCGCGTGTGCCACCGCGATCTGCGGTAGGGCCGGCGTGTCCGAGCGCTGCGCGAACGAGATCAGGTCGGTGATCGCTGCGGGGATCAGTTCGTGGCGCGGGCCGACGAATGTCACACCGATAGGTGTAGAACCGCCCCCGATCCACACTGGCTCGGTACGGAATTCGCCAGGGGTATGGCGTGGTTCCTTACTCATCAGCGCGCGGTGCATCGCCAGGATGGCATCAGCATCCACCTTCTCGGACAAGGCGATTGCCGCCTGCATGGCTGCAGTGTTGGCGACGATCATCTCCGCGTTGCGCTTGGAGCTGTGGCCGGTCAGTTCGGCTTCGGCGATTGCGCGCGAGGACGCCGTCAGGTTCTCGATCTGGGAACTGGCGGCCGATTCGGATCGCAGCAGTACGGCGGCGAACGGTGCGATTTCACTTCCGAGTTCGGCGTCGAAGCGGGTGATCGCATGGCTGGCGGCTTCGGCTTCGGCGATGACGGACGGCGGCAGATCCAGGGCCAACTCGGCGATGCTGGCCGGCACCGCGGGGTGGTAGGTGCCGTACTGCGGCAGCGCGGTGCTGGCGTAGCGAACCCCCTGGGGTTCCCAACGCACGTCCTCGTAGGTGACAGGACGAAGTGAAGTCACCCGTACAGTTTAACTTCACTTAATTATCTAAGTGAAGTTAACTTGGATGGTTGACTTCACTTATGGTCAGGCGTCGAGCACCGCGCGCAATGCCGCTCCCACCTTGGTGATCACCCCGGGGGTGTAACCGGGGATGTTCATGGTCACCCCGCCCACGCCGGCATCGAGCACCTTGGTCTTGATCTGCTCGGCGATCGATTCGGGGCTGCCTATGGCCACCCGCTGAGCCCGCTCGGCCGGAATCTGATCGATGGAGACGCTCGGATCGACCACAGCCGTGAGCAGCATGGTCGTCTCCAGGGTCGCCGGGTCGCGGCCGACCTCGTCGCAGCTGCGCCGGATCGCGTCCACTTTCTGAGGCAGTTGGTCGAATCCGGTGATGAGGTTGAGGTGGTCGAAGTGACGTGCGGCCAGCGGGATCGTCTTCTTCTCGCCGCTGCCGCCGATCAGCAGCGGAATGTGGTCGCGGAAGCGGGGTTCGGCCATCGCCTCGCGGGTGCGGTACCACTTGCCCTCGAAGGTGGGCCGCTCGCCGCGGATCATCGGCAGGATGATCTGTAGCGCCTCGTCGAGCCGGTGGAACCGGTCGGTGAAGGTGCCGAACTCGAAACCCAGTTGGTCGTGTTCGAGCTCGTACCAGCCGGTGCCGATGCCCAGGATGGCGCGGCCGGCGCTGACCACATCGAGCGTGGTGATGATCTTGGCCAGCAGGGCCGGGTTGCGGTAGGTGTTGCCGGTGACCAGCGTGCCCAGCTGCACCCGTTCGGTCGCGGTCGCCAACGCACCCAGGGCGGTGTAGGCCTCGAGCATCGGCTCATCGGGCGAACCCAGCTGCGGTAGTTGATAGAAGTGGTCCATCACCAAGACCGCGTCGAACCCGGCGGCCTCGGCCTCGCGGGCCTGGGCGATGACGGTGGGGAACAGCTCCGAAACGTCGGTGCCGTAGGAGAAGTCGGGGATCTGGAAGCCAAGGCGAATCGTCACTTAGCCGACCTTAGTTTCGGGAGGCGTCTCCCGGGGTGATTTGTGCTGTGAGCGAACTGGGAATGGCGATCTTTGGTTCGGTAGACCCGGCTTCGGGGCCATCGCGACTACGCCGAATCCCACAGCGGTGGCCATGGCGGTGCCGCCAAGCCCGGCGGCGCTCCGTAGGAGCAAGTGGATGCGCCGGGTGAGGGCGAGGCCCCCGAGATCTCCTCCGGGCTCGGATATGGCGAGCCGTCGCGGCGAGCGAAGCGGCCGAAGCCTCCGAACGGACCTGCGTTGGTCTTTCAGCGGTTACGCTTCGCCGAAAACCGCACAAGTGCGGCAAGGCCGACTCTTTGGAGGTATGCCTCGTGGAGCTCACCATCGGAATCATCGTCGTCGTTGTCATATTTCTGCTCCTCGCGATGTTGGTGATCGCGGGCTACAACGGGCTGGTTCGGGCACGCAACGCATACAAGAACGCCTTCGCCCAGATCGACGTTCAGTTGCGGCGTCGCTTCGACCTCATTCCCAACCTGATCGAAACCGCCAAGGCGTACATGGCGCATGAGCGCCAGACCCTGGAGGCCGTCGTCAATGCGCGTGGCGCCGCGATGAACGGCCTTGCCGCTGCCCAGGCCAATCCCGGTGACCCGGCGGCGATGCAGCAGTTGGCCCAGGGGCAGCAGGCACTCAACGGCGCGCTGAGCCGGCTCAACCTGGTGGTCGAGCAGTACCCCGACCTCAAGGCGAACCAGACCATGATGCAACTGTCGGAGGAACTGACCTCCACGGAAAACAAGGTCGCGTTCGCCCGCCAGGCCTACAACGACGCGGTGATGAGCTACAACAACCGGCGTGAGACGTTCCCCGGCAATGTCTATGCCGGCATGTTCAACTTTGCTCCGGCCGCCCTGCTCGAGATCCCGCCGGAACACCCGGAGATGCGGGACGCGCCGAAGGTTCAGTTCTGACCGACCGGCGGCCATGAACTTCTTCGAGCACCAGCGGGCCGCCAAGGGAACCACGCTGAAGCTGGTGTTTCTCTTCGGGGCTGCGGTGATGGCGTTGGTCGCGGCGATCGATGCCGCCGCGGTGACTGCAATGCTCTATCTTTCAAACGATTACAACGGGATCGATGCATCATCGATTCTTGCGATCGTCATCGTCGTCACCGCAATCACGCTTTTGGTCATCACAGGTGGAACGCTGTTCAAGACAATTTCGCTGCGCCAGGGGGGCGCTGCTGTCGCCGCGGCCGTCGGCGCGGTGCCCGTGGACCCGACCACGACCGACCCGCAGTTGCGTAGGTACGTCAACGTCGTCGAGGAGATGTCGCTGGCGTCCGGCGTGCCTGCGCCCCGTTTGTTTGTCATGCCGGGTGAACCCGGAATCAACGCCTTCGCCGCGGGTTTCACGACTGCCGATGCTGCCATCGCGGTGACAGGTGGAGCCCTGGCGCAACTCAACCGTGACGAATTGCAGGGTGTCATCGCTCACGAGTTCAGCCACATCCTCAACGGTGATATGCGGCTGAACATTCGACTCATCGGACTACTCAGCGGAATTCTGCTGATCGGAATGATCGGCCTGCGCGTACTGCAGTTCGGCGGCCGCGGGAGTGACAGCAAGCGCGCACTGCCCCTCGTTGCGTTCGCGTTCGCGATGATGGTGCTCGGCTACGTCGGCGTGTTCTTCGCCAACGTGATCAAGGCTGCGGTATCACGGCAACGGGAGTGGCTGGCTGACGCGTCGGCGGTGCAGTTCACGCGCCAGACCGACGGCCTCGAAGGCGCACTGAAAAAGATTGGCGGCATAGCGACCGGTTCGCGGCTGCGCAACTCCCGCAATGCGGCCGAGGTCAGCCACATGCTGTTCGGAGAAGGCGTGCGACGGTCGTTCACGTCGTTGTTCGCTACGCATCCGCCACTCACCGACCGGATCAGGGCGCTCAACCCAGACTTCGACCCCGGCGAAATCGCCGAACTACAGCAGCGGTACGCCAATCAGGCACCCGACGGCCTGGCCGAGGACGTCGCCGCGGGTTTCGGCCCAGCCGGAACGGCGCTCGGCCGTCCGACACCCGCACCAGAGCAACTCCCCAATGCCGGCTGGCGCACCAGCCCCGAGCAAATCGTGTCTCGTGCAGGCACTTTCACTCCGGCCGACCTGAAGTACGGCGCGGCACTGCATGCGCGGATTCCTGACGATGTCCGCGCGCTGGCCAGCCAGCCCACCACGGCCCCCGCGGCCGTCATCGCTTTGCTCCTCGCGCCGTCGGGCGGGGGTCTGCACTCCCGTCAGCTCGCCTCGGTGACCGAACGTCTGGGGCCGACGCAGGCGCGGGAAGCCGCCGCCCTCGCCGACCGGATGCGGGCGCTGCCGCACGAACTTCGGCTCCCGGTCGTCGCGCTCGCTTTGCCGCAGATCGCCACCCACTCTCGTGCCGAACAGGACGCGCTCATCGCGGTGCTGAACGCGCTCGCCGTCGCCGACGAGAAGGTGACGATGTTCGAATACTGCCTGACCCGCCTGGTCTGGAACTACGTGCTCGATACCAACGACCCGGCTCGCCGGAGCAAGGTAGGCAGCGATTCGCTCACCGGTGTGCGTCCGGTGGTGACAACCCTGCTGGCGACTCTCGCGGTCGCGGGGGGCGCCGACCAAAACGTGGCGGCACAGTCTTTGGACATTGCGCTGCAACGACTTTACGGCGATACCGCCAGGCCCGAGAACCCGCGCCGCTTGAGCTGGCAGCAGACCCTCGACGAAGGCTGGGCCGCCCTCGACGCCTTGGACCCCAGGGCGAAGCAAGCACTCGTCGAAGCGATGGTGGAATCGGTTCTGCACGACGGCACCGTGACAGCGTCGGAAGCTGAATTACTCCGTGCGGCATGCGGCTTGATGCACGTTCCCCTGCCTGCGCTGTTGGGCTGACCGACTGGATCGACGGTTGAGATAGCGCCACCGATCGTGGACTCGCGCATACCGTCGATTGGGGAACCGATGGACGGGTCGTGTTGTCCCGTGTGTGATCTAGGGGGTTGCTGGAGGAGGTTGATCGCTGGGACCGTCGACTGCCGCGTACCCGAGGGGGTTCACCCCGGGGCACAAGTTATCGATCGCGGCGTTCACGAGAAGAGCGGCCCCGTTGCGTTCGAGTCGGGGGTTCTGTTCCCAAATCGTCTGCGCGACCCAGTTTGGATTACGGCCGAACATCAGGCCGGCACTCGGAGCCAGCATCGAGCACGCAGACTTGCCCGTCCTCAGCAATCCATCGTCTCCCTTTGCAGAAGTCGCCCCAAGCGCATCCATCGCGGCGAGAAATGATTCGTTGTCGGCCGACGCAGTAGGGGCGGCTAGCGCCGCCAACGACGCACAGCAACTGATCGCTGACACAACCGTTGCCATCGCTCCAGCGTGCTTGATGATGCTGACCATGCAAGTCTCCCGTCCACTTCGTCTGTGTGTGCCGAATCGCGTGAGCGTGGCCCGCCGGAAGGAAGTCTACTAACGGCCCGGAAAGCGGAGTCAAGGTGTATCTCCCGTGCACTCCGCCAAAGCCATGGCGTCCATTCCTCGGAACGGGTCCGTGGGTTACTTCTAGGAACCGTCGATG
This sequence comes from Mycobacterium sp. SMC-11, assembly GCF_046250095.1. Taxonomy (NCBI): domain Bacteria; kingdom Bacillati; phylum Actinomycetota; class Actinomycetes; order Mycobacteriales; family Mycobacteriaceae; genus Mycobacterium; species Mycobacterium sp. SMC-11. The sequence goes on from NZ_CP176430.1 coordinate 1,379,288, forward strand.
TGAGCCGTGGGCTGTACGCCTGCTGTGTGGACCGTGCCGGTAAGCGGGTATGACCTCAGCGCGCAAACGGGTAGATGGGCCCCTTTTCTGGGGCTGCACTAGCGAAAGGTCAGAGTCGACTTGAACGTCAAGACAGAGATTTCGAGGACGTCTAGACAGAGATTTCGAGCTAAGTGCCCCCGGCAGGATTCGAACCTGCGGCCTTCTGCTCCGGAGGCAGACGCTCTATCCCCTGAGCTACGGGGGCGCACGTACAAACGGGCGCCAGGTGGGCTTTGACAGACTAGCGCATGATTGCCCGGACCCGAGAACCGGACGGATTCGGGGCCTGACCACGTAAGACCATAGGATGGGGCCTCGTGACCCCCGCCGATCTGGCCGAATTGCTCAAGAACACCGCCGCCGCGGTGCTGGCCGAACATGACCTGGACACCGCCGCGCTGCCCGCGACGGTGACAGTCGAGCGGCCGCGCAACCCCGAACACGGTGATTACGCCACCAACCTGGCCCTGCAGCTGGGCAAGAAGGTGGGCGTCAACCCGCGCGAGCTGGCCGGCTGGCTGGCCGAGGCGCTGGTGCAGGCCGACGGGATCGCCGCGGCCGAGATCGCGGGACCGGGGTTTGTGAACCTGCGCATCGAGGCCTCCGCGCAGGGCGCCGTGGTCGCCAACATCATCAGCGCCGGCACAAGCTACGGCCACACCGACTCCCTCGGCGCACTCAACGTCAACCTGGAGTTCGTCTCGGCCAACCCCACCGGCCCCATCCACATCGGTGGCACCCGGTGGGCCGCGGTCGGTGACGCACTGGGCCGGCTGCTGAGCACCCAGGGTGCCGCGGTCACCCGCGAGTACTATTTCAACGACCACGGCGCCCAGATCGACCGGTTCGCCAACTCGCTGATCGCCGCCGCCAAGGGCGAGCCCGCCCCCGAGGACGGTTACGCCGGCGCCTATATCACCGACATCGCGGCCCAGATCCAGGCCAAGGTGCCCGACGCCCTGAACAGCCCGGACGCCCAGGAGACGTTCCGTGAGATCGGCGTCGACCTGATGTTCACCCACATCAAGAAGTCGCTGCACGAATTCGGTACCGACTTCGACGTCTTCACCCACGAAGACTCGATGCACACCTCCGGCCGCGTCGAGCAGGCCATCGAGCGGCTGCGCGCCAACGACAACATCTACGAAAAAGACGGCGCCACCTGGCTGCGCACCAGCGCCTACGGCGACGACAAGGACCGCGTCGTCATCAAAAGCGACGGCAAGCCCGCCTACATCGCCGGCGACCTGGCCTACTACCTGGACAAGCGCGAGCGCGGCTTCAACCTGTGTATCTACATGCTCGGCGCCGACCACCACGGCTATATCGCCCGGCTCAAGGCCGCCGCGGCCGCTTTCGGTGACGACCCGGCCACTGTCGAGGTGCTGATCGGCCAGATGGTTAACCTGGTGCGCGATGGCCAGCCGGTCAAGATGAGCAAGCGCGCCGGCACCGTCATCACCCTCGACGACCTGGTCGAGGCCATCGGCGTGGACGCCGCCCGCTACAGCCTGACCCGCTCCTCGGTGGACACCCCCATCGACATCGACCTGGCGTTGTGGTCCTCGGCGAGCAACGAAAACCCGGTCTACTACGTGCAATACGCGCACGCGCGGCTCTCCGCGCTGGCCCGCAACGCCGCCGAGCTGGGCCTGGCCCCCGACACCGCCAACCTCGGGCTGCTCAGCCACGACAAGGAAGGCGCGCTGATCCGCAACCTCGGGGAGTTCCCCCGGGTGCTGGAAACCGCTGCCGCCCTGCGGGAACCGCACCGGGTCTGCCGCTACCTGGAAGACCTTGCCGGCGACTACCACCGGTTCTACGACAGCTGCCGGGTGCTGCCCCAGGGCGATGAGGAACCCGGCGAGCTGCATGCCGCGCGGCTGGCGCTGTGTCAGGCCACCCGCCAGGTGATCGCCAACGGGCTGGGCATCCTCGGCGTGAGCGCACCGGAGCGGATGTGAACGTCCACCCCGCGGGCCCTCGCCACGCCGAAGAGATCCAGCACGACGGACTGCCGCCGCGGCCCCAGACTCCGCAGCAGCTGCTGCAGTTGGCGTCGAATGTCTGGCCGCGCAATACCGTTCGCGGCGACGACGGCGTCACCCAGATCGCCGGGGTCAAGGTCACCGACCTGGCCGCCGAGTTCGGCACCCCGCTATTCGTCATCGACGAGGACGATTTCCGGGGCCGCTGCCGCGAGATCGCCGAGGCGTTCGGCGGGGGCGACAACGTGCATTACGCCGCTAAAGCCTTCCTGTGCAGTGAGATCGCGCGCTGGATCGACCAAGAGGGCCTGTGCCTGGATGTCGCCACCGGGGGAGAGCTGGCCGTTGCGCTGCACGCCGGCTTCCCCGCGCAGCGAATCACCCTGCACGGCAACAACAAGTCGGTCGCCGAACTGGAGACCGCGGTCAACGCCGGCGTCGGCCACATCGTGGTGGACTCGCTCATCGAGATCGACCGCCTCGAAGCGGTCGCCAAGGCGGCCGGGACAACTCAGGACGTCCTGGTGCGCGTCACCGTCGGTGTGGAGGCCCACACCCACGAATTCATCTCGACCGCCCACGAAGACCAGAAGTTCGGGCTTTCGCTGGCCAGCGGTGCGGCAATGGACGCCATCAGAAGGGTGTTCGCCACCGAGCACCTGCGGCTGATCGGCCTGCACAGCCACATCGGCTCGCAGATCTTCGACGTCGCCGGCTTCGAATTGGCCGCTCACCGGGTCATCGGGCTGCTGCGCGATGTGGTCGCCGAGTTCGGTGTCGACAAGACCGCGCAGCTCTCGGTCATCGACCTGGGTGGGGGACTGGGCATCTCGTATCAGCCGCAGGACGACCCGCCGCCGATGGCCGAGCTGGCCGCCAAGCTGGCCGCGATCGTGCGCGACGAGTCCGCCGCGGTGGGCCTGCCCACCCCGCAACTGGTCGTCGAACCCGGTCGGGCCATCGCCGGTCCGGGCACCATCACGCTCTATGAGGTCGGCACCGTCAAGGACGTCGCCGTCAGCGCCACCGGCCATCGCCGCTACGTCAGCGTCGACGGCGGCATGAGCGACAACATCCGGCCGGCGCTGTATGACGCGCACTACGACGTGCGGCTGGTCTCGCGAGGCCTACCGGGCCTCGGAGAAGCAGGAGCGTTGCCGGAGTTGGGGCGCATCGTCGGCAAGCACTGCGAGAGCGGCGACATCATTGTCCGTGACACCTGGGTGCCCGTAGGCATGGTGCCCGGTGACCTGATCGCGGTGGCCGCCACCGGCGCCTACTGTTACTCGATGTCGAGCAGGTACAACCTGCTCACCCGCCCGGCGGTGGTGGCGGTACGTGACGGGAAAGCCCGCCTTATGCTGCGCCGGGAGACCGTCGAAGACCTGATCAGCCTGGAGGTGGGGTAAAAAGTGTCCGGTTCGCAGGTGTCCGGGGCCCCCATAGGGGTGGCAGTCCTCGGCTTGGGCAACGTCGGCAGTGAAGTCGTACGCATTCTCGAGGCCAGCGCTGATGATCTGGCCGCGCGCATCGGCGCACCGCTGGTGCTGCGCGGGGTCGGTGTGCGCCGGGTGGCGGACGACCGCGGCGTGCCAGCGGAATTGCTCACCGACGACATCGACAGCTTGGTGTCGCGCAGCGACGTCGACATCGTCGTGGAGCTGATGGGCCCGGTCGAACCGGCCCGCAAGGCGATCCTGTCGGCGATCGCGCACGGCAAATCCGTCGTCACCGCGAACAAGGCCCTGCTGTCGCGGTCCACCGGGGAGCTGGCCGAGGCCGCCGAGAACGCGCGGGTGGACCTGTACTTCGAGGCCAGCGTCGCCGGCGCCATCCCGGTGATCCGGCCGCTGACCCAGTCGCTGGCCGGCGACACCGTGTTGCGGGTGGCCGGCATCGTCAACGGCACCACCAACTACATCCTGTCCGAAATGGACTCCACCGGCGCCGACTACACCGCCGCGCTGGCCGATGCGAGTGCGCTGGGCTACGCCGAGGCCGACCCGACCGCCGACGTGGAGGGCTACGACGCCGCCGCCAAGGCCGCGATCCTGGCATCGATCGCCTTCCACACTCGGGTGACCGCCGACGACGTCTACCGGGAGGGCATCACCAGCATCAGCCCGGCGGACTTCACCACGGCCCGGGCGTTGGGCTGCACGATCAAACTGCTGGCCATCTGCGAGCGCATCACCACCAGTGATGGGCAGCAGCGGGTTTCGGCCCGGGTATACCCGGCGCTGGTGCCGCTGACCCACCCACTGGCCACGGTCAACGGGGCCTTCAACGCGGTGGTGGTCGAAGCCGAGGCGGCCGGTCGGCTGATGTTCTACGGCCAGGGTGCCGGCGGCGCGCCGACCGCATCGGCGGTCACCGGTGATCTGGTGATGGCCGCCCGCAACCGGGTGCAGGGCGGGCGCGGGCCGCGTGAATCCAAGTACGCCCAGCTGGCCATCGCCCCGATCGGTGACGTGCAGACCCGCTACTACGTGAGCATGGACGTCGCCGACAAGCCGGGTGTGCTGTCCACGGTGGCAGCCGAGTTCGCCGCCCACGGCGTCAGCATCGCCGAGGTGCGCCAGGAGGGCGTGGCCGACAACGATGGCCAACTGATCGGCGCTCGGATCGTGGTGGTCACCCACCGGGCTGCCGACGCAGCATTGTCGAAAACCGTTGCGGCGCTGGCTGACCTGGACGCAGTCCAGCGGATCGCCAGCGTGCTACGACTGGAAGGAACAGACCAGTGAGCTCCACCCGGACACCGATCCACCGCCCCTGGCCCGGCCTGATCGGCGCCTACCGCGATCGGCTTCCCATCGGCGACGACTGGACGGCCATCACCCTGCACGAGGGCGGCACCCCGCTGATCCACGCCAAGCGGATCTCCGAGCAGACCGGCTGCACGGTGCACCTGAAGGTCGAAGGGCTCAACCCCACCGGCTCGTTCAAGGACCGCGGCATGACGATGGCCGTCACCGACGCGGTCGCCCGCGGCCAAAAGGCGGTGCTGTGCGCCTCGACCGGCAACACCTCGGCATCGGCGGCCGCCTACGCCGCCCGCGCCGGCATCACCTGCGCGGTGCTGATCCCGCAGGGCAAGATCGCGATGGGCAAGCTCGCGCAGGCAGTCATGCACGGCGCCAAGATCATTCAGATCGACGGCAACTTCGACGACTGCCTGGAGCTGGCCCGCAAGATGGCCACCGACTTCCCGACCATCTCTCTGGTGAACTCGGTCAACCCGGTGCGCATCGAAGGCCAGAAGACGGCGGCCTTCGAGATCGTCGACGCACTGGGCACCGCGCCCGACATCCACTCGCTGCCGGTCGGCAACGCCGGCAACATCACCGCGTACTGGAAGGGCTACCGCGAGTACTTCGCCGACGGCCTGACCGAGAAGCTGCCGAAGATGTTGGGCACCCAGGCTGCCGGGGCCGCACCGCTGGTGCTCGGTGAGCCGGTTAAGAACCCGGAGACCATCGCCACCGCGATCCGCATCGGCTCGCCGGCCTCCTGGACGCAGGCCGTTGAAGCGCAGGTGGATTCGGGTGGACGGTTCCTGGCCGCCACCGACGACGAGATTCTGGCCGCCTACCACCTGGTGGCGCAGACCGAGGGTGTATTCGTCGAGCCCGCCTCGGCGGCCAGCATCGCCGGGCTGCTCAAGTCGGTGGAGGACGGCTGGGTGCCGCGCGGTTCGACCGTGGTGTGCACCGTGACCGGCAACGGGCTCAAGGACCCCGACACCGCGCTCAAGGACATGCCCGAGGTGACCGCGGTTCCCGTCGACGCGGCCACTGTGGTCGCCGAATTGGGGCTGGCCTAGTGGTTCAGTTGTTGCCGACCGGGTTGACGGCCAGCGTCGCGGTTGCGGCGTCGAGCGCCAACCTGGGCCCCGGCTTCGACAGCCTGGGTCTGGCGCTGGGCCTCTACGACGAGGTGATCGTCGAGACGGTCGAGTCCGGTCTGGTGGTGCAGGTCGAGGGGGAGGGCGCCGGTCAGGTTCCGCTTACCTCGGATCACCTTGTGGTGCAAGGCATCCTGCGCGGCATGCGCGAGGCGGGTGTCGAGGCACCCGGCATGGTGGTGCGCTGCCGCAATGCGATCCCGCATCAGCGTGGCCTGGGCTCCTCGGCCGCCGCGGTGGTCGGTGGGCTCGCCGTGGTCAATGGTCTTGTCACGCAACTTGATCGGCCCGGCCTGTCCGAAACTCAGCTGATCCAGCTGGCCTCGGAGTTCGAAGGCCACCCCGATAACGCTGCGGCCGCCGTACTGGGCGGCGCCGTGGTTTCGTGGACAGCAAAAGCAGCAGACGGCCGGGTCGACTATGCGGCGGCGCCGCTGCGGCTGCACCCCGACATCCATCTGTTCCCGGCGATCCCGCAACTGCGTTCGTCGACTGCCGAGACCCGGGCTTTGTTGCCCGAGCAGGTCAGCCACCGCGATGCCCGGTTCAATGTCAGCCGGGCGGCGCTGCTGGTGGTGGCGCTGACCGAGCGGCCCGACCTGCTGCTGACGGCCACCGAGGATGTGCTGCACCAGCCGCAGCGCGGCGCCGCGCAGCCGGAGTCGGCGGCATTCCTGGAGTTGCTGCGTCGGCACGGCATCGCAGCGGTGCTTTCCGGCGCTGGACCTGCGGTGATCGCGCTGACGACAGCGGCCCAACTGCCCGCCGCGGTGCTGGAGTCGCCGGAGGCTCGTGTGTTCAACGTCACCGAGATGCCGGTCGGCGACGCGGTCAGGTGGAACTCCGGGGTGGCGGTACCGGGTTGAGCCGCGCAGCAAACCATCTGTTGCGTCGAGCACAGAAGCGGGCTATCCTCGGTCCCGTCCCGCATTCGCGGCATCAGCACCTGTTTTCAGAATGTGATGTCAACCGGGATGCCACCAAATTCTTCCCGTAGCTGACGGTTTGCGTTACGACGCCGTCGATACGGGCTACACCGTTAAACAGTCGACGGTGACACGCACTCGGCGAGTCCGCTGAATGCAACCAAGCCCCTCGCGTGAGAAAACCGACGAGGGAAGAAAGGAAATCCGTGACCGAAACGGACCTCTTCACGGCTGAAGGCAGCACCGATCAGGAATCGCTGCCGACCCCCCCGAGCACTTCCGAGACCAGCCAGGACGCAGCCGCCGGCGGTAGTGACGCCGCGCCGTCCGCCCCGGAGACCGCCGCGACGTCGGCCACTACCGAGTCCGCTCCCGCTTCGGCGCCCGACAACGGTGCGGCCACCGCCCCCTCCGACAGCTCGCTGTCGGCGATGGTGCTGCCCGAACTGCGGGCGCTGGCCAACCGCGTCGGTGTCAAGGGCTCCTCCGGCATGCGCAAGAGCGAACTGATTGCCGCCATCCGCGAGGTCTCCGGCAACGGGGGCAACGGCGGCAGTGGCGCCGAAGCGCCGAAGACGAAGACACAGACCAGCGAGCAACCCGCCAACGGCGCGGCCAATGGTGCCGAGCCTGCCGCGGCCAACGAGGCGGACGCTCCGGCGGCCCCGCCCCGCCGCGAACGCCGTGGCGCCAGCCGTGCGACCGGTTCGCCCGCCGCCAATGGCGGAGAGTCCGAGAAGCCGGCAGAGCAGGACAAGCCGGCCGAGGCCGAGACCCAGGGCGAGGCGCGCAAGCAGGGCCGCAACGACGACAAGGCCGACAAGTCCGACAAGGCCGAGCAGTCCGGTGGACGCCGCGAGCGCGAGGGCGCCAAGAGCGAGCCCAAGGCCGACGCGAAAACCGACGCCAAGACCGACGAAGCCGCGCAGTCCAAGAACGACGACCAGGGCGGCGACCAGTCCAACCGTGGCGGTGGCGACGACGACGAAGGACGCGGTGGCCGGCGTGGCCGTCGGTTCCGTGACCGGCGTCGCCGTGGCGAGCGTGGCGGCGAAAGTGGCGGCGCCGGCGGCGACGCCGAGCTGCGCGAGGACGACGTCGTCCAGCCGGTCGCGGGCATCCTCGATGTGCTCGACAACTACGCGTTCGTGCGTACCTCGGGCTACCTGGCCGGCCCCAACGACGTCTACGTCTCGATGAACATGGTTCGCAAGAACGGGCTGCGCCGCGGCGACGCGGTGACCGGTGCCGTGCGGGTGCCCCGCGACGGTGACCAGCCCAACCAGCGGCAGAAGTTCAACCCGCTGGTGCGGCTGGACTCGGTCAACGGCGGCCCCGTCGAGGACGCCCGTAAGCGTCCAGAGTTCTCCAAGCTGACCCCGCTGTACCCGAACCAGCGGCTGCGGTTGGAAACCTCAGGGGAGAAGCTGACCACCCGCGTCATCGACCTGATCATGCCGATCGGCAAGGGGCAGCGTGCCCTGATCGTGTCACCGCCCAAGGCCGGTAAGACCACGATCATGCAGGACATCGCCAACGCGATCACCCGCAACAACCCCGAGTGCCACCTGATGGTGGTGCTGGTCGACGAGCGTCCCGAAGAAGTCACCGACATGCAGCGCTCGGTCAAGGGTGAGGTCATCGCCTCGACCTTCGACCGGCCGCCGTCAGACCACACCCAGGCCGCCGAGCTGGCCATCGAGCGGGCCAAGCGCCTGGTCGAGCAGGGCAAGGACGTCGTCGTGCTGCTGGACTCGATCACCCGGCTGGGTCGTGCCTACAATAACGCCTCCCCGGCGTCGGGCCGCATCCTGTCCGGTGGTGTGGACTCCACCGCGCTCTACCCGCCCAAGCGGTTCCTGGGCGCGGCCCGCAACATCGAGGACGGCGGTTCGCTGACCATCATCGCCACCGCGATGGTGGAGACCGGCTCCACCGGTGACACCGTGATCTTCGAAGAGTTCAAGGGCACCGGTAACGCCGAGCTCAAGCTGGACCGCAAGATCGCCGAGCGCCGGGTGTTCCCGGCCGTCGACGTCAACCCGTCGGGCACCCGCAAGGACGAGCTGCTGCTCTCGCCGGACGAGTTCGCGATCGTGCACAAGCTGCGTCGACTGCTGTCCGGCCTGGACTCGCACCAGGCCATCGACCTGCTGATGAGCCAGCTGCGCAAGACCAAGAACAACTACGAGTTCCTGGTGCAGGTTTCCAAGACCACGCCGGGAATGGACAACGACTAACCGGAATGCGCGGGAGCCTCCCGGCGTTTTGGGGGGCGACAGCGTAGCTGGCATAATCGAACACCTCAGGTTCCGGTTCACGTCCGCCCACATTCGAAGGCGGGCGACCCGGCGGCCGACGATTGAAGAGGACATCATGAAATCTGGCATTCACCCCGCCTACGGCGAGACCACCGTGGTCTGCGGTTGTGGCAACAGCTTCACCACCCGCAGCACCAAGGAGAGCGGCCACATCGTGGTCGAGGTCTGCTCGCAGTGCCACCCGTTCTATACCGGCAAGCAGAAGATCCTGGACAGCGGCGGCCGCGTCGCGCGCTTCGAGAAGCGCTACGGCAAGCGCAACGCCGGTGCCGCAGCAGCTGCAGCAGCCGACGACAAGTAGCTCCCTCACCGACGCCCGGAACGTGCCAGCACGTCATCCGGGCGTCGGTTTGCGTTCGGGGATGGAGGTGAGATGACCCAAAGCACTCAGGGAATCGACGCCCTGCTGGCCGAGCACGCCGCCCTGGAAACGCAGCTGTCGGATCCCGAACTGCACAACGACCCGACCGAGGCCCGTCGGGCCGGTCGGCGCTTCGCCCAACTGGCGCCCATCATCGCCACCCACCGCAAGCTCGAGTCGGCCCGCGGCGACCTCGAGGCCGCCCGGGAATTGGCCGCCGACGACGCGTCGTTCGCCGCCGAGGTCCCGGAGCTGGAGGCGCGCGTCGCCGAGCTGGACACCGCACTCACCGACATGCTGGCGCCCCGCGACCCGCACGACGCCGACGACATCGTGCTCGAGGTCAAATCCGGCGAAGGCGGCGAGGAATCGGCATTGTTCGCCGCCGACCTGGCCCGGATGTATATCCGCTACGCGGAACGCCAGGGCTGGAAGGTGACCGTCCTCGACGAGACCACCTCCGACCTCGGCGGCTACAAAGACGCCACCCTGACCATCGCGAGCAAGGGCGACAGCGCCGACGGCGTGTGGTCGCGGATGAAGTTCGAGGGCGGGGTGCACCGCGTGCAGCGCGTGCCGGTGACCGAATCGCAGGGCCGCGTCCACACCTCGGCGGCCGGCGTCCTGGTCTACCCCGAGCCCGAAGAGGTCGCCGAGGTGTCCATCGACGAGTCGGACCTGCGTATCGACGTCTACCGGTCCTCCGGCAAGGGCGGCCAGGGCGTCAACACCACCGACTCCGCGGTGCGAATCACCCACCTGCCGACCGGGATTGTGGTGACCTGCCAGAACGAGCGGTCGCAGCTGCAGAACAAGGCCCGTGCATTGCAGGTCTTGGCGGCCCGGCTGCAGGCGGTTGCCGAGGAGCAGGCCCAGGCGGATGCCTCGGCCGATCGGGCCAGCCAGATCCGCACCGTGGACCGCAGCGAGCGCATCCGCACCTACAACTTCCCGGAAAACCGGATCACCGACCACCGCATCGGCTACAAGGCGCACAACCTCGACCAGGTCCTCGACGGGGATCTCGATCCGATGTTCGACGCGTTGGCAGCCGCCGATAAGGAAACCCGGTTACAGGGGACGGCGTGAGCCGAATTAGGGACGCGATAGATTCCGCTGCAGCGCTTTTCGCTGATGCCGGGATCGATTCCGCCCGCTACGACGCTGAAGAGCTCGCCGCCCACGCGGCCGGTACCGACCGAGGCCGGCTGGCACTGCTGGATTCACCCGACGACGAGTTCTACGGGCGGTACCGGGAATTGGTCGCCGCACGCAGCTCTCGGATCCCGCTGCAGCACCTGATCGGTACCGCGGCGTTCGGCCCGGTGCTGCTGCAGGTCGGTCCGGGCGTATTCATCCCGCGGCCGGAAACCGAAGCGCTGCTCGACTGGGTGCTGAAACAGGCTGCGGCCCAACCGCTCGGCACGCACCCGGTGATCGTCGATGCCTGCACCGGCTCCGGTGCACTGGCGATCGCGTTGTCCCACAGTTTCCCCGGCGCCCGTGTCCTCGCGGTCGAGGACTCCGAACCGGCGTTGGACTACGCGCGGCGCAACTGTGCGGATACGTCGGTGGAGCTGATCCACGCCGATGTGACCACGCCGGGGCTGCTGTCGGAGCTCGACGGTCGAGTCGACCTGATGGTCAGCAACCCGCCCTATATTCCCGACGGCGTGGAGCTAGATCCCGAAGTGGCCCAGCATGATCCGGAGCACGCGTTGTTCGGCGGCCCGGACGGAATGTCGGTGATCACTCCGCTGGCCCAGCTGGCAGCGCGATTGCTGCGCCCCGGTGGACTGTTCGCCGTCGAACACGACGACACCACGCCGACGGCCACCGTCCAAACCGTGCGTGACACCGGATTCTTCGACGAGGTAGTGTCCCGGCCCGACCTGACTGGGCGGCTCCGGTTCGTGACGGCGATCAGGAACGATCAACCATGACAGAGGTTTTCGACTGCGCCGACGCCGACCAGCGTGCGGCCGGAATCGCGGCGGCGATCGATGCTGTGCGCGGTGGTCGCCTGGTGGTGCTGCCGACCGACACGGTCTACGGCATCGGTGCCGACGCCTTCAACGCCGCCGGGGTGACCGCGCTGCTGGCGGCCAAACGACGCGGCCGGGACATGCCGGTGGGCGTGCTGGTCGGGTCGTGGAACTCCATCGACGGGCTGGCCCTGATCGTGCCGCAGACCGCCCGGGAACTGATCCGCGCCTTCTGGCCGGGCGCGCTCAGCCTGATCGTCACCCAGGCCCCGTCGCTGCAGTGGGACCTCGGCGAAGCCCGCGGCACGGTCATGGTGCGCATGCCGCTGCACCCGGTGGCCCTGGAGATCCTCAAGGCGGTGGGCCCGATGGCGGTGTCCAGCGCCAACGTCTCCGGCGGGTCGCCCGCCGTCGCGGCAGGCGAAGCGCAAAGTCAACTGGGGGAGTCCGTCGACGTCTACCTCGACGCCGGGCCGGCCGAACAAGGTGCGGCCTCGACGATCGTCGATCTGACCGGCCCCGCACCGCGGATCGTCCGCACCGGACCGGTCTCCGCCGAACAGATCGGCGCGGTGCTGGGGCTGGATCCGGACGCGCTGACGGGAACACCGTGACCAGCCTGCTGGCTCTGGCCGACCGCGGCGCCGGCGTGCCGCTGCGAGAACTCGCACTGGTCGGCTTGACCGCCGCGATCATCACCTACTTCACCACCGGACCCGTCCGCTGGATGGCCACCCGGATCGGCGCAGTCGCCTACCCGCGCGAACGCGACGTCCATGTGCAGCCCACCCCGCGGATGGGCGGGCTGGCGATGTACGTCGGCATCGTCGCCGGGATCTTCCTGGCCTCGCAGCTGCCGGCCCTGACCCGCGGCTTCGTCTACTCGACCGGCATGCCGGCGGTGGTGCTGGCCGGCGGCGTCATCATGGGAATCGGTCTGCTCGACGACAAGTGGGGCCTGGACGCCCTGACCAAGTTCGCCGGCCAGATCACCGCGGCCAGCGTGCTTGTCACCATGGGTGTGGCCTGGAGCGTGCTCTACATCCCGATCGGTGGCGTCGGCACCGTGGTGCTCGATCAGGTGTCGTCGATCCTGCTGACGCTGGCGTTGACGGTCTCGATCGTCAACGCGATGAACTTCGTCGACGGCCTTGACGGGCTGGCTGCCGGCTTGGGGCTGATCACCGCACTGGCGATCTGCATATTCTCGGTCGGCGTGCTGCAGGATCACGGCGGCGACGTGCTGTTCTACCCGCCCGCGTTGATCTCGGTGGTCTTGGCCGGGGCTTGTTTGGGTTTCCTGCCACACAATTTCAGCCCGGCGAAGATCTTCATGGGCGACTCCGGTTCGATGCTGATCGGGCTGATGCTGGCCGCGGCGTCTACCACCGCGGCCGGGCCGATCTCGCAAACGGCCTACGGCGCGCGCGACGTCTTCGCGCTGCTGTCGCCGTTCCTGTTGGTGGCGGCCGTGATGTGCGTGCCGGCGCTGGACGTGCTGCTGGCGATCATCCGTCGTACTCGCGCCGGGCTCAGCCCCTTCAGCCCGGACAAGATGCACCTGCACCATCGGTTGCTGCAGATCGGCCATTCCGACCGCCGCGTGGTGCTGCTGATCTACTTGTGGACGGCGATCGTCGCATTCGGGGCGGCCGGCACCATCTTCTTTGACCCGCGCTACACCGGGGCGGTGATGTTGGGTGCGATGCTCATCGCGATTGTCGTTACGCTCATCCCGTTGCTACGCCGGGGCGGCGCCTCGGAAGACGGCCCCTACGACACGCGGTAGTAGCACCGTCTAAGATGGTGTTGTAGGTGGTTCCACAGTGCGTTCGGGCATCCGATACGCTCGGCGGGCGACTGCACGACAGTGACGCAGGGCAGATTCAGATTGGGGTGAGGCGGTGACGACACCAGCGCAGGATGCGCCGTTGGTGTTGCCGTCGGTGGTATTCCAGCCGATTCGGCTGTCACTGATCTGTGTTGCTCTGACCGCTGCCGCCATTGCTGCCGCCGCTCAATTCGGCCGACCGCTCTTCGGTGTGTTCTTCGGGCTGGGCCTGGCGCTCGGCCTGGGCAATGCGCTGCTGATTCGCCGGTCCGCGCTGAAGATCACCGCCTCCGACCATCCGCTGAAGAAGAAGATGGCGCTGAACTCGGCGTCTCGTCTGCTGGTCATCAGCGCGATCGGCCTGGCAATCGCTTACCAGTTCCGTCCAGAGGGCCTCGGTGCGCTGTTCGGACTGGCCTTGTTCGAGGTAGTGCTGGTGCTGACCACCATGCTGCCAGTGGTAAAAAAGCTCCGCGCGCAAGCGTCAGAGTCGGGCGCTGAAGGGACGGAAAATGACTGAGTCGATCCTGGCTGAGGGAGCCATCGAGGTCGGCCACCACGAGACCGCGGTATGGCCGCTGGTCGGTGAGGTCAACATCGACACCATCACCTCCACCGCGATCGCAGCGGTGATCGTGATCGCCCTGGCGCTCTTCCTGCGCGCCAAGGTCACCTCGACCGGGGTCCCCGGCGGGGTGCAGTTGTTCTTCGAGGCGATCACCATTCAGATGCGCAACCAGATCGAGGGCGCCATCGGGATGAAGATCGCCCCGTTCGTGCTGCCGCTGGCGGTGACGATCTTCGTCTTCATCCTGGTCTGTAACTGGCTGTCGGTGCTGCCCGTGCAGTACGCCGACGAGCACGGCGTCCATGAGTTGATTTCCTCCGCCGCCGCCGACATCAACTTCGTGCTGGCGCTGGCCCTGCTGGTGTTCTGCGGCTACCACCTGGCCGGCTTCTGGCGCCGCGGCTTCATCGGCCACCCGCTGCGGGTCCTCAAGGGCCACGTCGCGATCCTGGCGCCGATCAACCTGGTCGAAGAAGTGGCCAAGCCGGTCTCGCTGTCTCTGCGTCTGTTCGGCAACATCTTCGCCGGCGGCATCCTGGTCAGCCTGATCGCGTTGCTCGGGCCGGTCTTCATGGTCGCGCCGAACGCGATCTGGAAGACCTTCGACCTGTTCGTCGGCCTGATCCAGGCGTTCATCTTCGCGCTGCTGACCATCCTGTACTTCAGCCAGGCCATGGAGCTCGAAGAAGACCACCACTAGAACCACCTGCACGACCACATCAGACCTGGTAGAGCACTACCAGCTAGCAAGGAGGAATGAAATGGCAGATCCCAATCTGATCGGACTTGGTGCCCTCATCGGCGGCGGTCTCATCATGGGCGGCGGTGCCATCGGCGCCGGTATCGGTGACGGTATCGCCGGTAACGCGCTGATCGCCGGTATCGCCCGTCAGCCCGAAGCTCAGGGTCGCCTGTTCACCCCGTTCTTCATCACGGTTGGTCTGGTCGAGGCGGCCTACTTCATCAACCTGGCCTTCATGGCGTTGTTCGTCTTCGCCACCCCGATCGCCGCACAGCAGTAACGCACAAGATGGGTGACATGAGCGTTGCTGTCCTCGCCTTGAGCGAGGCGGCTGAGGAAGGCCCGAAGAAGAGCTTCCTCATTCCCGACGGCACCTTCTTCGTCGTGCTCGCGATCTTCCTGATCGTGCTCGGCGTGATCAGTACCTTCGTGGTGCCGCCGATCATGAAGGTGCTGCGGGAGCGCGAGAACATGGTCACCAAGACGCTCGCCGACAATCGGGAGTCCGCCGAGCAGTTCGCGGCCGCCGATGCCGACTACGAGAAGCAGATGGCGGCGGCGCGCCTTGAGGCCAGCACGGCACGGGACGAAGCTCGTGCCGAGGGGCGCAAGGTGATCGACGAGCAGCGGTCGGCGGCCGAGGCGGAGGTGGCCTCGACATTGCAGGCCGCCACCGACAAGCTCAAGCAAGAAGGCGATGCGGTGAGTGAGCAGCTGCAGGCCCGGGTGGAGACATTGTCTGCCACCTTGGCCAGCCGGATCCTTGGCGTTGACGCCGAGGCACTTTCCGCGGCGAGTACGGGGCGGTAGCAACAGAGATGTCGATTTTCATCGGGCAGCTGGTCGGCTTTGCCGTCATCGTGTGGCTGCTGGTCAAGTTCGTCGTGCCACCGGTGCGCAAGCTGATGGCCGACCAGCAGGAGTCGGTGCGCAAGCAGCTGGAGGAGGCGGCGGCGGCCGCCGCTCGTCTGACCGAAGCCGGTCAGGCGCACTCCACGGCGCTGGCCAACGCCGCGGCCGAAGCACAGCAGGTCACCGCGGAGGCCCGCTCGGACGCCGAGCGGATCGCCGAGCAACTGCGTAGCCAGGCCGGTGTCGAAGCCGAGCGCGTGAAGACCACCGGCGGACAGCAGGTCGGTCTCATGCGGGCGCAACTCATCCGTGAGCTGCGGTCAGGCTTGGGTGCCGAGGCTGTGCAGCGGGCGGGTGAACTGGTTCGTGCGCACGTCGCCGACCCGCAGCGGCAGTCCGCCACTGTGGACCGTTTCCTCGACGAGCTCGACGCCATGGCGCCGAAGTCCGTCGAGGTCGAATCGCCGATCTTGGTCCGGATGCGTTCGGCCAGCCGTCAGGCGCTGGCCGGCCTGCTGGACAAGTTCAGCGAGGTGGCCGGTGGCCTGGACCAGCAGGGCTTGGCCGCGCTGGCCGGTGACCTGACTGCCGTCGCCGAACTGCTCGAGCGCGAGAACGTGATCACGCGGCACCTGACCGTGCCGACTGACGACGCCGCACCAAAGGTGCGTCTGGTTCAGCGCCTCTTCGCCGACAAGATCGGTGCCGCCGCCCTGACACTGGTGACCGACGCTGCGTCGGCCCGCTGGTCCAACGGCGCGGACCTGGTCACCGCCGTCGAGCACGTAGCCCGGCAGGCACTGCTGCTGTCGGCCGAGAGTGCGGGCACCGTCGACGAGGTGGAGGACCAGCTGTTCCGGTTCTCCCGCGTGTTGGACGCCCAGCCCCGTCTGGACATCCTGCTCGGTGACACCGCGACCCCGGCCGCCGGTCGGGTCGGGTTGCTGCGCAACGTCATCGGCAGTGGCAGCGGTGCCAACCCGATCGCGGTGGCGCTACTCGAGCAGACCGTACGGCTGCTGCGTGGCCAGTCCGCACATCAGGCGATCACCGAGCTTGCTCAGATCGCAGTGGCACGTCGCGGCGAGCTGGTGGCACACGTCGGTGCGGCCGCCGAGCTCAGCGCCACTCAGCGCACTCGGCTGAACACCGTGTTGAGCCGGATCTACAGCCACCCGGTCCGCGTGCAGGTCGGCGTCGACCCGGCACTGCTGGGCGGGCTGACGATCTCGGTCGGTGACGAGGTGATCGACGGCACGCTGTCGTCGCGTCTCGCCGCAGCCAAGACGCAATTGCCCGACTGATCAAGACCCACCCGGACCCACCCGGTCTCAGAGCCCAATACCCATTCGAAGGCAGGAAGACGAAAAGCCATGGCAGAGTTGACAATCTCCTCTGACGACATTCAGGGGGCGATCGAGGAGTACGTGACCTCCTTCAGCGCCGACACCGCGCGCGAGGAGGTCGGCACCGTCATCGACGCCGGCGACGGCATCGCGCACGTCGAGGGCCTTCCTTCGGTGATGACCCAGGAACTCCTCGAGTTCCCCGGCGGGGTACTGGGCGTGGCCCTGAACCTCGACGAGCACAACGTCGGTGCGGTCATCCTGGGCAACTTCGAGAACATCGAAGAGGGCCAGCAGGTTAAGCGCACCGGTGAGGTGCTCTCGGTGCCGGTCGGCGACGGCTTCCTCGGTCGCGTCGTCAACCCGCTGGGACAGCCGATCGACGCTCGCGGCGAGATCGAAGCCGAGACCCGTCGTCCGCTGGAGATGCAGGCCCCCTCGGTGGTTCAGCGTCAGAGCGTCAGCGAGCCGCTGCAGACCGGTATCAAGGCCGTCGACGCCATGACCCCGATCGGCCGTGGCCAACGTCAGCTCATCATCGGCGACCGCAAGACCGGCAAGACCGCGCTCTGTGTGGACACCATCCTCAACCAGCGCAAGAACTGGGAGACCGGCGACCCGAACCAGCAGGTTCGCTGTGTCTACGTCGCCATCGGTCAGAAGGGCACCACCATCGCCAGCGTGCGTCGCGCGCTGGAAGAGGGCGGCGCCATGGACTACACCACGATCGTCGCCGCGCCCGCTTCGGACTCCGCCGGCTTCAAGTGGCTGGCCCCCTACACCGGCTCGGCGATCGCCCAGCACTGGATGTACTCGGGCAAGCACGTGCTGATCGTGTTCGACGACCTGACCAAGCAGGCCGAGGCCTACCGCGCCATCTCGCTGCTGCTGCGCCGCCCGCCGGGCCGCGAGGCATACCCGGGCGACGTGTTCTACCTGCACTCCCGTCTGCTGGAGCGTTGCGCGAAGCTCTCGGACGAGCTGGGCGGCGGTTCGCTGACCGGTCTGCCGATCATCGAGACCAAGGCCAACGACATCTCGGCCTACATCCCCACCAACGTCATCTCGATCACCGACGGCCAGTGCTTCCTGGAGAGCGACCTGTTCAACCAGGGTGTTCGCCCGGCCATCAACGTCGGTGTGTCGGTGTCCCGTGTTGGTGGCGCCGCGCAGATCAAGGCGATGAAGGAGGTGGCCGGCTCGCTGCGTCTGGACCTGTCGCAGTACCGCGAGCTGGAGGCCTTCGCCGCTTTCGCCTCCGACCTGGACGCCACCTCGAAGGCTCAGCTGGAGCGTGGTGCACGCCTGGTGGAGCTGCTCAAGCAGCCTCAGTACGCACCGCTGCCCGTCGAGGAGCAGGTGGTCTCGATCTTCCTGGGTACCGAAGGCCACCTGGACTCGGTGCCGGTCGAGGACGTGGGCCGCTTCGAATCGGAGCTGCTGGACCACATCCGGGCCTCGGAGAACGACCTCCTGACCGGGATCCGTGAGTCCAAGAAGCTCTCCGACGAGGCCAGCGAGAAGCTGGTCGGGGTGATCAACCAGTTCAAGAAGGGCTTCGCCGCCTCGGACGGCAGCTCGGTGGTCCCCGACGAGCACGTCGAAGCGCTCGACGCGGACAAGCTCGGCAAGGAAGCGGTGCAGGTCCACAAGGCCGCGCCGGCGAAGAAGAAGTAACGCCGCTATGGCAGCCACACTTCGCGAACTACGCGGGCGAATCCGCTCAGCCGGGTCGATCAAGAAGATCACCAAGGCTCAGGAGCTGATCGCCACCTCGCGTATCGGCCGGGCACAGACTCGGCTGGAAACGGCACGGCCGTACGCCGACGAGATCACCCGGTTGCTCACCACCCTGGCCGCCGAGGCGGCCCTGGACCACCCGTTGCTGGTCGAGCGCAGCGAGCCCAAGCGGGCGGGTGTCTTGGTGGTGTCGTCCGACCGTGGTCTGTGTGGCGGCTACAACGCCAACGTCTTCCGCCGGGCAGAGGAGCTGTTCTCTCTGTTGCGCTCGGAGGGCAAGGACCCGGTGCTCTACGTCGTCGGCCGCAAGGCGCTTGCGTACTACTCGTTCCGGAACTGGGCGGTCACCGACTCCTGGACCGGATTCTCCGAGCAGCCGACGTACGAGAACGCCGCCACGATCGCTTCGACTCTGGTCGAGGCCTTCCTGGCCGGCGTCGACGACGACGGCGACCACCCGGGTACCGACGGGGTCCTGGGCGTCGACGAGCTGCACATCGTGTCGACCGACTTCCGCTCGATGCTGTCGCAGTCCGCCGAGGCGCGTCGGATCGCTCCGATGCTGGTGGAGTACGTGGGCGAGGAGACCGGTCCGAAGACCCTGTACTCCTTCGAGCCGGATGCCACGACGTTGTTCGACTCGTTGTTGCCGCGGTACCTGACCACCCGTGTGTATGCCGCGCTGCTCGACTCGGCGGCCTCGGAGCTGGCTTCGCGCCAGCGCGCGATGAAGTCGGCGACCGACAACGCCGACGACTTGATCAAAGCGTTGACCCTTGAGGCCAACCGCGAGCGCCAGGCTCAGATCACCCAGGAAATCAGCGAAATCGTTGGCGGTGCGAATGCCCTCGCCGACGCCTCTCGGTAAGCCCCCGGTAAGTACTAGGAAGCGAAGAAGATAATGACTGTTACCGCTGACAAGACAACCGCCGGCCGCGTGGTGCGCGTAACCGGCCCCGTCGTCGACGTCGAGTTCCCCCGGGGCGCGGTGCCCGAGCTGTTCAACGCTCTGCACGCGGAGATCTCCTTCTCCGAGCTGGCCAAGACGCTGACCCTCGAGGTCGCCCAGCACTTGGGTGACAACCTGGTCCGCACCATTTCGATGCAGCCCACCGACGGCCTGGTGCGTGGCACCGAGGTCACCGACACCGGTGCCGCGATCTCGGTGCCGGTCGGTCACGAGGTCAAGGGCCACGTGTTCAACGCCCTCGGTCACTGCCTCGACAAGCCCGGCTACGGCGAGGACTTCGAGCACTGGGGCATCCACCGGAAGCCCCCGGCCTTCAACGAGCTGGAACCGCGCACCGAGATGCTCGAGACCGGTCTGAAGGTCGTCGACCTGCTCACCCCGTACGTGCGTGGCGGCAAGATCGCCCTGTTCGGTGGTGCCGGCGTGGGCAAGACCGTGCTTATCCAGGAAATGATCAACCGTATCGCCCGCAACTTCGGTGGCACCTCGGTGTTCGCCGGAGTCGGCGAGCGCACCCGTGAGGGCAACGACCTGTGGGTCGAGCTCGAGGACGCCAACGTGCTCAAGGACACCGCGTTGGTGTTCGGCCAGATGGACGAGCCGCCGGGCACTCGTATGCGCGTGGCGCTGTCGGCCCTGACCATGGCCGAGTGGTTCCGCGACGAGGCGGGCCAGGACGTGCTGCTGTTCATCGACAACATCTTCCGGTTCACCCAGGCCGGCTCCGAGGTCTCGACCCTGCTGGGCCGCATGCCTTCGGCCGTGGGTTACCAGCCCACGCTGGCCGACGAGATGGGTGAGCTGCAGGAGCGGATCACCTCGACCCGGGGTCGGTCCATCACCTCGATGCAGGCCGTGTACGTGCCCGCCGACGACTACACCGACCCGGCGCCGGCGACCACGTTCGCGCACTTGGACGCGACCACCGAGCTGAGCCGTGCGGTGTTCTCCAAGGGCATCTTCCCGGCGGTGGACCCGCTGGCCTCCAGCTCGACCATCCTGGACCCGGCCATCGTCGGCGAGGACCACTACCGGGTCGCCCAGGAGGTCATCCGGGTCCTGCAGCGTTACAAGGACCTGCAGGACATCATCGCCATCCTCGGTATCGACGAGCTTTCCGAAGAGGACAAGCAGCTGGTCGGCCGGGCACGGCGTATCGAGCGGTTCCTGAGCCAGAACATGATGGCCGCCGAGCAGTTCACCGGCCAGCCGGGTTCGACGGTGCCGCTGAAGGAGACCATCGAGGCCTTCGACCGCTTGACCAAGGGTGACTTCGACCACCTGCCCGAGCAGGCCTTCTTCCTGATCGGTGGTCTCGACGACCTGGCCAAGAAGGCCGAGAGCCTGGGCGCCAAGCTGTGACCCGGAATCTACTGGTGGCGAAAGGTGGTGGGTAATGGCAGAGCTTGACGTCGACATCGTCGCGGTCGATCGCAAGGTGTGGTCGGGCAAGGCCGCGTTCATCTTCACCCGGACCACCGTCGGTGAGATCGGCATCCTGCCGGGACACATCCCGGTGGTTGCCGAGCTCGTCGACGACGCCATGGTGCGGGTGGATCGGGTCGAAGAGGACGAGCTGCGGCTCGCCGTGCACGGCGGGTTCCTGTCGGTGACCGAAGAGGGTGTCAGCATCCTGGCTGAGGCCGTCGACTTCACCTCGGAGATCGACGAGGCATCCGCACGGCACGAGGCCCAGTCCAGCGACCCCAAGATGGCTGCACGGGGACGGGCCAGGCTGCGCGCCCTGGGTCTAATCGACTAAGAGGCTCGAGAACCGATGAGCACGCCCATGATCTGCATGGTCGTGCTCGTCGGCGTTTTACTGGGCGCCGTTATTGCGCTCAGCTATCGGCTGTGGAAGCTGCGTCAAGGCGGTACGGCCGCGATCATGCGCGACCTTCCTGCGGTAGGCGGCCATGGCTGGCGTCATGGCGTGGTCCGCTATCGGGGTGGCGAAGCGGCTTTCTACCGTCTTTCCAGCGTGCGGTTGTGGCCGGATCGTCGGCTCAGCCGGCGTGGCGTGGATGTGGTGGCCCGCCGGGGGCCCCGCGGCGACGAATTCGACATCATGACCGACGAGATCGTGGTGCTCGAACTCTGCGATGTCAGCCAGGACCGTCGGGCCGGCTTCGAGATTGCGCTGGACCGCGGCGCGCGGACCGCCTTCCTGTCCTGGCTGGAGGCGCGCCCGTCGCCGCGGGCCCGGCGTCAGAGCTACTGAACAAGCCTAGGTCGTTGGAGCCGTTGGCGCGGACTACTTTTCGGGACGATCGGTCCGATCGCCGCCGGGCTTCCAGAGCACGTCACCATCGGCGTTGGCCACTCGGCACAACACAAACATCAAGTCCGACAACCGATTCAGATACTTCGCCGGCAGCACCGACACCCCGTCCGGGTACGCATCGAGTGCGGCCCAGGCCGAGCGCTCGGCCCGGCGCACCGCGGTTCGAGCCACGTGCAGCAGCGCCGAGAGCGGTGAGCCACCCGGCAGGATGAACGAGTTGAGCGGGGGCAGCTGTTCGTTGTATTCGTCACACCAGGCCTCGACCCGGTCGACGTAGTCGGCGGTGATCCGCAGCGGCGGGTACTTCGGATTCTCGGCGACCGGCGTGGCCAGATCCGCACCCGCGTCGAAGAGGTCGTTCTGGATGTGCAGCAACGTGCCGCTCACCGCTTCGGCGGGTTGGCCGAGGGCAATCGCGACCCCGATCGCGGCGTTGGCCTCCTCGACATCGGCGTAGGCCACCAGTCGCGGATCGGTCTTGGGCACGCGAGAGAAATCGCTCAGGCCGGTCGTACCGTCGTCGCCGGTACGGGTGTAAACGCGAGTGATGTGCACTGCCATAGCCCAAACCGTACCGGGAGAGGGTACCGGTGCAATCCCCGCTTCGGCCGGAGCCCGGATTGGTCGGGATGGGGCTCGGCTCGTCACTACACTTACGCAAGTGGGTGAGCGTTTCGTGGTTACCGGAGGTAACCGATTGTCCGGTGAAGTCGCCGTCGGTGGCGCTAAGAACAGCGTCCTGAAGCTGATGGCGGCGGCCTTGTTGGCGGAGGGCACCAGCACCATCACCAACTGCCCGGACATTCTGGACGTGCCGCTGATGGCGGAGGTGCTGCGCGGCCTGGGCGCCAATGTCGAACTCGACGGCACCACGGTGCGCATCACCTCGCCCGACGAACCCAAGTACGACGCGGACTTCGCCGCGGTGCGTCAGTTCCGGGCTTCGGTCTGTGTGCTGGGCCCCCTGGTGGGGCGGTGTCTGAAGGCGAAAGTCGCACTGCCGGGCGGCGACGCGATCGGCTCGCGCCCCCTGGACATGCATCAGGCCGGCCTGCGGCAGCTGGGCGCCACCTGCAATATCGAGCACGGTTGTGTCGTTGCACACGCCGAGAAGCTGCGCGGCGCCGAGATCCAGCTGGAGTTCCCGTCGGTCGGCGCCACCGAGAACATTTTGATGGCGGCGGTCCTGGCCGAAGGCGTCACGACCATCCATAACGCGGCGCGTGAGCCCGATGTCGCTGATCTCTGCATGATGCTCAACCAGATGGGCGCGCAGATCGAAGGTGCCGGCTCTCCAACGCTGAAGATCACCGGGGTACCGCGACTGCATCCCACCGAACACGAAGTGATCGGCGACCGGATCGTGGCAGCGACCTGGGCGATTGCCGCGGTGATGACGCGCGGTGACATCTCGGTCACCGGGGTGGACCCGGCCCACCTGCAGCTTGTGCTGCACAAGCTGCACGATGCGGGGGCGACCGTCACCCAGTCCGATAACGGCTTCCGGGTGGTGCAATACGAGCGGCCCAAGGCCGTCAACGTCGCGACCTTGCCGTTTCCGGGATTCCCCACCGACCTGCAGCCGATGGCGATCGGCCTGGCGGCGATTGCCGATGGCACGTCGATGATCACCGAGAACGTGTTCGAGGCCAGGTTCCGGTTCGTCGAGGAGATGATCCGTCTCGGGGCCGATGCGCGTACCGATGGCCACCATGCGGTGGTGCGTGGGCTGCCGCAGCTCTCGAGTGCGCCCGTGTGGGCGTCCGACATCCGTGCTGGAGCCGGTTTGGTGCTTGCGGGCCTGGTCGCAGACGGTGAGACCGAGGTCCACGACGTCTACCACATCGATCGCGGGTACCCGTTGTTCGTGGAATATCTAGGCGATTTGGGCGCTGAGATAGAACGTGTAATATAGGTCGAGCCGGAGGGACGCGGACCGCGGAACTACCGACAGTCTGGAAGTCCTTCCGGAAACCCCGAAAAACTCGGAGTTGACTCAACTCCGAAAACCGAGTACAGTGGCGGGGTTGCCTGAAGCCAGGTAGTAAGACCGGAACTCCTTCTGGAAGCCCCGAAAAACTCGGAGTTGACTTAGCTTCAACTCAAGAGTATAGTAGCGGGGTTGCCTGAAGCCGGGCGGCGTGTTGTTTGAGAACTCAATAGTGTGTTTGGTGGTTTTTGTTTGTTGTTGTTTTTGCCATGCCTTCGGCGCCCCGTGTTGGGGGTGTGGCGTTTTTTGATGTCAGTTTTTGACTGATGTTTTGGGATTGTTTCCAAATGGTTTTTGTTTGGAGAGTTTGATCCTGGCTCAGGACGAACGCTGGCGGCGTGCTTAACACATGCAAGTCGAACGGAAAGGCCCTTTCGGGGGTACTCGAGTGGCGAACGGGTGAGTAACACGTGGGTGATCTGCCCTGCACTTTGGGATAAGCCTGGGAAACTGGGTCTAATACCGAATAGGACCACGCGCTTCATGGTGTGTGGTGGAAAGCTTTTGCGGTGTGGGATGGGCCCGCGGCCTATCAGCTTGTTGGTGGGGTAATGGCCTACCAAGGCGACGACGGGTAGCCGGCCTGAGAGGGTGTCCGGCCACACTGGGACTGAGATACGGCCCAGACTCCTACGGGAGGCAGCAGTGGGGAATATTGCACAATGGGCGCAAGCCTGATGCAGCGACGCCGCGTGGGGGATGACGGCCTTCGGGTTGTAAACCTCTTTCAGTATCGGCGAAGCTCCAGGATTTTTCTTGGGGTGACGGTAGGTACAGAAGAAGCACCGGCCAACTACGTGCCAGCAGCCGCGGTAATACGTAGGGTGCGAGCGTTGTCCGGAATTACTGGGCGTAAAGAGCTCGTAGGTGGTTTGTCACGTTGTCCGTGAAAACTCACAGCTTAACTGTGGGCGTGCGGGCGATACGGGCAGACTGGAGTACTGTAGGGGAGACTGGAATTCCTGGTGTAGCGGTGGAATGCGCAGATATCAGGAGGAACACCGGTGGCGAAGGCGGGTCTCTGGGCAGTAACTGACGCTGAGGAGCGAAAGCGTGGGGAGCGAACAGGATTAGATACCCTGGTAGTCCACGCCGTAAACGGTGGGTACTAGGTGTGGGTTTCCTTCCTTTAGGGATCCGTGCCGTAGCTAACGCATTAAGTACCCCGCCTGGGGAGTACGGCCGCAAGGCTAAAACTCAAAGGAATTGACGGGGGCCCGCACAAGCGGCGGAGCATGTGGATTAATTCGATGCAACGCGAAGAACCTTACCTGGGTTTGACATGCACAGGACGCCGGTAGAGATATCGGTTCCCTTGTGGCCTGTGTGCAGGTGGTGCATGGCTGTCGTCAGCTCGTGTCGTGAGATGTTGGGTTAAGTCCCGCAACGAGCGCAACCCTTGTCTCATGTTGCCAGCACGTTATGGTGGGGACTCGTGAGAGACTGCCGGGGTCAACTCGGAGGAAGGTGGGGATGACGTCAAGTCATCATGCCCCTTATGTCCAGGGCTTCACACATGCTACAATGGCCGGTACAAAGGGCTGCGATCCCGTGAGGGTTAGCGAATCCTTTAAAGCCGGTCTCAGTTCGGATTGGGGTCTGCAACTCGACCCCATGAAGTCGGAGTCGCTAGTAATCGCAGATCAGCAACGCTGCGGTGAATACGTTCCCGGGCCTTGTACACACCGCCCGTCACGTCATGAAAGTCGGTAACACCCGAAGCCGGTGGCCTAACCCTTGTGGAGGGAGCCGTCGAAGGTGGGATCGGCGATTGGGACGAAGTCGTAACAAGGTAGCCGTACCGGAAGGTGCGGCTGGATCACCTCCTTTCTAAGGAGCACCATTTTTCCCCCGTCCCCGCAAGAGTGTGGGATCCGATGGTTGGGATATTTTTCGCCGGGGCCTGTAGTGGGTGCTCGGTGGTGCAGATTGTTTTGAAACAACAACAGCTTTGATCATCAACCGGCGCTTCCTCTTGGGGTGGTGTCGGCCGGCCTTTGGGTTGGGCACACTGTTGGGTCCTGAGGCAACAGGCCTGTTTTCGCCCCTTGTGTGGGGTGGGTGTGTTGTCGCTCCATCTTGGTGGTGGGGTGTGGTGTTTGTTTTGTGGATAGTGGTTGCGAGCATCTAGCAAGCAAGGCTTGTGTCTTGTTTGTTTTTGCAATTTTTGTTTCTTGGTTTTTGTGATTTGTAAGTGTTTAAGGGCGCATGGTGGATGCCTTGGCATCGAGAGCCGATGAAGGACGTAGGAGGCTGCGATATGCCTCGGGGAGCTGCCAACCGAGCGTGGATCCGAGGATGTCCGAATGGGGAAACCCGGCACGAGTGATGTCGTGTCACCAACTGGTGAATGTATAGCCAGTGGGGAGGTAACGCGGGGAAGTGAAACATCTCAGTACCCGTAGGAAGAGAAAACAAAATGTGATTCCGTGAGTAGTGGCGAGCGAAAGCGGAGGATGGCTAAACCGTATGCATGTGATACCGGGTAGGGGTTGTGTGTGCGGGGTTGTGGGAGTGTCATGTCCGGTTCTACCTGGCCGGAGGACAGTGAGAAAGTGTTGTGGTTAGCGGAAGTGGCTTGGGATGGCCTGCCGTAGACGGTGAGAGCCCGGTACGTGAAAACCCGATACCTGTCTTGTGATGATTTCCCGAGTAGCAGCGGGCCCGTGGAATCTGCTGTGAATCTGCCGGGACCACCCGGTAAGCCTGAATACTACTCGATGACCGATAGCGGATTAGTACCGTGAGGGAATGGTGAAAAGTACCCCGGGAGGGGAGTGAAATAGTACCTGAAACCATGTGCCTACAATCCGTCAGAGCCCTCCCTTGTGGTGGGGTGATGGCGTGCCTTTTGAAGAATGAGCCTGCGAGTCACCGGCACGTCGCGAGGTTAACCCGTGTGGGGTAGCCGCAGCGAAAGCGAGTCTGAATAGGGCGTATCGCATCCGTTGGGGTGTGTGTAGTGGCGTGTTGTGGACCCGAAGCGGAGTGATCTACCCATGGCCAGGGTGAAGCGCGGGTAAGACCGCGTGGAGGCCCGAACCCACTTAGGTTGAAGACTGAGGGGATGAGTTGTGGGTAGGGGTGAAAGGCCAATCAAACTCCGTGATAGCTGGTTCTCCCCGAAATGCATTTAGGTGCAGCGTTGCGTGTTTCTCACTGGAGGTAGAGCTACTGGATGGCCGATGGGCCCTACTAGGTTACTGACGTCAGCCAAACTCCGAATGCCGGTGAGTGTAAGCGTGGCAGTGAGACGGCGGGGGATAAGCTCCGTGCGTCGAGAGGGAAACAGCCCAGATCGCCGGCTAAGGCCCCAAAGCGTGTGCTAAGTGGAAAAGGATGTGCAGTCGCTTAGACAACCAGGAGGTTGGCTTAGAAGCAGCCACCCTTGAAAGAGTGCGTAATAGCTCACTGGTCAAGTGATTGTGCGCCGATAATGTAGCGGGGCTCAAGCACACCGCCGAAGCCGCGGCAATACGTAAGTATTGGGTAGGGGAGCGTCCTGCATCCGGTGAAGCCACAGAGTGATCTAGTGGTGGAGGGTGTGGGAGTGAGAATGCAGGCATGAGTAGCGATGAGGCAAGTGAGAACCTTGCCCGCCGAAAGACCAAGGGTTCCTGGGCCAGGCCAGTCCTCCCAGGGTGAGTCGGGACCTAAGGCGAGGCCGACAGGCGTAGTCGATGGACAACGGGTTGATATTCCCGTACCCGTGTGTGGGCGCCCATGATGAATCAGTGGTACTAACCACCCAAAAGGTGGTCGATCAATCCTTTCGGGGAGCGACGACTGCTGGCTGCGTGGGACCTTCGCTGGTAGTAGTCAAGCGATGGGGTGACGCAGGAAGGTAGCCGTACCAGTCAGTGGTAATACTGGGGCAAGCCCGTAGGACGTCAGATAGGCAAATCCGTCTGGCATAAAGTCCGAGAGGTGATGCATAGCCGTTTGCGGCGAATTCGGTGATCCTATGCTGCCGAGAAAAGCCTCTAGCGAGCTCACACACGGCCCGTACCCCAAACCAACACAGGTGGTCAGGTAGAGAATACCAAGGCGTACGAGTTAACTATGGTTAAGGAACTCGGCAAAATACCCCCGTAACTTCGGGAGAAGGGGGACCCTCATACCGTCATGGCCTTCGCGGCCGGCAGCGGGAGGGGGTCGCAGAAACCAGTGAGAAGCGACTGTTTACTAAAAACACAGGTCCGTGCGAAGTCGCAAGACGATGTATACGGACTGACGCCTGCCCGGTGCTGGAAGGTTAAGAGGACCGGTTAACCCTTCGGGGTGAAGCTGAGAATTTAAGCCCCAGTAAACGGCGGTGGTAACTATAACCATCCTAAGGTAGCGAAATTCCTTGTCGGGTAAGTTCCGACCTGCACGAATGGCGTAACGACTTCTCAACTGTCTCAACCATAGACTCGGCGAAATTGCATTACGAGTAAAGATGCTCGTTACGCGCGGCAGGACGAAAAGACCCCGGGACCTTCACTATAGCTTGGTATTGATGTTCGATGCGGTTTGTGTAGGATAGGTGGGAGACTGTGAAACTCGCACGCCAGTGTGGGTGGAGTCGTTGTTGAAATACCACTCTGATCGTATTGGACCTCTAACTTCGAACCATGAAGCTGGTTCAGGGACAGTGCCTGGTGGGTAGTTTAACTGGGGCGGTTGCCTCCTAAAATGTAACGGAGGCGCCCAAAGGTTCCCTCAACCTGGACGGCAATCAGGTGTTGAGTGTAAGTGCACAAGGGAGCTTGACTGTAAGACTGACACGTCAAACAGGGACGAAAGTCGGGACTAGTGATCCGGCACCCCCGAGTGGAAGGGGTGTCGCTCAACGGATAAAAGGTACCCCGGGGATAACAGGCTGATCTTCCCCAAGAGTCCATATCGACGGGATGGTTTGGCACCTCGATGTCGGCTCGTCGCATCCTGGGGCTGGAGCAGGTCCCAAGGGTTGGGCTGTTCGCCCATTAAAGCGGCACGCGAGCTGGGTTTAGAACGTCGTGAGACAGTTCGGTCTCTATCCGCCGCGCGCGTCAGAATCTTGAGGAAACCTGTCCCTAGTACGAGAGGACCGGGACGGACGAACCTCTGGTATACCAGTTGTTCCACCAGGAGCACGGCTGGATGGCTACGTTCGGACAGG
Organism: Mycobacterium sp. SMC-11; assembly: GCF_046250095.1. NCBI lineage: Bacteria > Bacillati > Actinomycetota > Actinomycetes > Mycobacteriales > Mycobacteriaceae > Mycobacterium > Mycobacterium sp. SMC-11. Next base: position 1,408,287 of record NZ_CP176430.1, read on the forward strand.
ATAACCGCTGAAAGCATCTAAGCGGGAAACCTACTCCAAGACCAGGATTCTCACCCTTTTAGAGGGATAAGGCCCCCCGCAGACTACGGGATTGATAGACCAGACCTGGAAGCACCGCAAGGTGTGCAGGGAACTGGCACTAACCGGCCGAAAACTTACCAACACAAAGAAACAAACGTGTTGCCCGCAACCACACCACAAAATACTTAAAGACCCACACCCCACCACCAAACACAAACTTGGTGACACGAGTGAACCACCCCCACACCAGGGGGTCGTTCACCACACAGGAAAAGAAAATAGAGTTACGGCGGAAATAGCGACAGGGAAACGCCCGGTCCCATCCCGAACCCGGAAGCTAAGCCTGTCAGCGCCGATGATACTGCCCACACGGGTGGAAAAGTAGGACACCGCCGAACACAACATAGTGAAACGCCCCCCGACTCAGTCGGGGGGCGTTTCCATTTTCCGGACTAATAGTCATGGTCCTGCCCGTAGAACATTGCACGCCGGCAGCGCGGGCGTCGGCACGTTTCCGGGTGCAGCGGCTCAATCGGCGACGCGCCACAACCCGGGATCGCACGGGCTGGCGGCGTGGCCGGTTCCGGGCTCGGGACTGCTTCGTCTGGAGGGGGACAGGCCCGTAGGTATTGCGCGCTGCGACTGGACGACCTACCGTTAAGTATTAACTCAGCTAACTAACAGGGGTATTCCGGTGCGCACTCATATTTGCCTTCCCGTTGTTGCAAGTCTCGCTGCTGCCGGCTTCTTCGTCGGCGCGCCGGTGGTCTCGCCGGTAGCCCAGGCATCGGCGCCCGCGTTCTCCCTGACCGGCAACGGGACGTCGCTCGGGGGCGGAGATGCGCTCATCATGGGTGGTACGGGCATTCCCCAGCCACCACAGGCCTATCTCGACGCGGTCAACACGCTCTTCTTGGCGCCGCACGGATTCACCGGCAACCTGGTATCGCAGTGGGGACCGGAGAACGTGAGTTCGACGTCGAGCGCGGTTGGCCTCCAGGAACTGGAAAACTCGATCGCTGAGCGGCTCAACGCCGGCACAGTGACTGCCGAGAACCCGATCGTGGTGTTCGGTTACTCCCAGAGTGGGGGGATCGCGGGCAACCTGGTGAATTGGTTGGTCGAGAACGACGTGTCCAATGACCTTGTCCGGTTCGTGACGATCGGTTCCATGGCCGCTGCTCGAGTCGATCTCGACGCTTACCACACCGACGTTTACAACTACGAGTACGACCCTGTCGGGGTCAAACCTATTTACGATAATCCGCTGTCGCAGCTCAACTCCGCGCTCGGCTTCATCTACGGGCACTCGGTGTATCTGAGTGCGACCCCGGAGCAGGTCGCGAACGCCATCGAACTGCCGGTCGCGGACCCGGATTCGCTGACCACGTTCCACATGATCCCGTCCGAACTGCTGCCGCTGCTGGCACCGCTGCAGTTGCTTCCGATCATTGGAATGCCGCTCTACGAGCTGTTGGAGCCCGTCACCCGGATCCTGGTGAACCTCGGGTACGGCAGTATCGACCACGGCTGGCCGCCGGGCGACGTCGACGAGTGGCCTGCCGGCGGTGGGCTCTTGCCGCCCAACATTGACTTCGGCGAACTCGTGACCGCGCTGGGCAAGGCAGCGTTCGACGGGATCAGCAACTCCATTTCCAGCTGGTTCGACCCTGAGACCTACGTGCTCTACTCCCTTCAGGAGCACCCGTCGTTGGCCGGGATCGTCAATGAGGGGTACCTCGCTGGCTACCTCGACTCGCCGCATCCGTCGCTGGAGGAGGCGCTGATCGGGCTGTCCAACTTCTTGGCGGCGTTCACCGACACCACCCTGTATCCGATGCCCGATCCGGTCGAGCTGCTGGGCTGACAGGAGGTCAGTCGCGGGCTGGAAGCGCCGCCACGCCAGTCTGTTTCGAACTGACGATCAGTCGAACAGGGTGGCGTGGCTGTGCTGTTGTTCGAGGCCCAGCAGTGCCCGCTTGCGGTCGATACCGCCCCCGTAACCGGTCAGGCTGCCGTTGCTGCCGATGACGCGGTGGCACGGGACGATGATCGAGATCGGGTTGCGGCCGTTGGCCAACCCGACGGCACGGGAGGCCGTGGGCGACCCGATTTGGCTGGCCAGCTGACCGTAGGATCGGGTCTGTCCGTACGGGATGGTCAGCAGGGCGGCCCATACCCGGCGTTGGAAGTCGGTGCCGGCCATCTCATAGGTCAGGTCGAACTCGGTGAGGTCGCCGGCGAAGTATGCCGCGAGTTGCTCCACCACATCCGGAAACGCGGAGTCGTCGCGTATCCAGCCCGTGCGGCTGGGGGCGTGGGAATGATCCAGCATTAACAGGTGACTGAGCTTGCCGTCAGTGCCGGCCAGAGTGAGTGGCCCGATGGGGCTGTCGATGATGCGTTGCGTGGTCATGCAATCTCCTTCGAGGCCGGGGGCCAGTCGTTCACGGCATGATCGAGGCTGGCCCAAAGATGCTGCGTGGCATAGGAGCGCCAGGGCCGCCAGCGAGCACTGTGCTGGATCAGGGTCTGTGGGGTATCGGGCAGGCCGTACCGGCGGGCAGCGACCTGCACCCCGAGGTCGGTGACGGGAAACGCGTCGGGGTCGCCCAACCCGCGCATGGCGATCACCTCGGCCGTCCAGGCTCCGATGCCCGGCAACGCCAGGAGATCGTGGCGGGCCTGTTCCCAGTCGCAGCCCGCGCTCAGCCCCAGAGTGCCATCAGCCAGGCGGGAGATCAGGGTGAGCAGTGTTCGCCGGCGGGTTTGGGGAAGGGCGAGTTGCTCGGGATCGATGTCGGCGAGGCGTTCCACCGACGGAAAGACATGGGTGAGCCCGCCGTCGGGATCATCGAGTTGTTGACCGTGGGCAACCACCAGCCGATATGTATGGGTGCGTGCCGCTTTGGTCGAGACCTGCTGGCCGAGTACCGCCCGGACCGCGAGCTCGGCTTCGTCGACGGTCCGGGGAATGCGTTGCCCCGGCGCCTTGGTCACCAGGGGAGCCAGATCGGGGTCGGCCGCCAGCGCTTCGACGACGGCTTCCGGGTCAGCGTCGAGGTCCAGCAGCCGTCGGCATCGGGTGATCGCGGCGGTGAGATCGCGGAAGTCGTCGAGCACGAGTCGGCATCGGACATGGTCGGGGGTCGGGCGCAGGCTGACGATGCCGTTGCCGTGTGGCAGACGCAGGGTGCGCCGATAGGCGCCGTCACGCACTTCCTCGCAACCGGGCACTGCGCACGCCGCCAGGTGCCCGAACACGCCCTCGAATGCGAACGGGGTGCGCACCGGCAGGCGCAGCGACAGGGCTCCAGAACCGGGGGCATCGCTGACGGAGGGAGCTCGTGAGCGTGCCGCAGCGTTGCTGCGCAACACCGTCGGCGTCGTGGCGCACACGGCGCGGACAGTGTCATTGAACTGCCGAATACTGGCGAAGCCGGCGGCGAAGGCGACATCGCCCAAGGGCAGATCGGTGGTCTCGATCAGGATGCGGGCGGTCTGCGTGCGCTGGGCGCGGGCCAGTGCCAGCGGGCCGGCGCCGACCTCGGCCTGCAGCAACCGCTGCAACTGGCGGGCCGAGTAGCCGAGGTGGCCGGCGAGCCCGCTCACGCCCTCCCGATCGACCGTGCCGTCGGCGATCAGGCGCATGGCCCGTCCCACGATGTCGCCGCGGATGTTCCATTCCGGAGAGCCTGGCGCGGCGTCTGGGCGGCAACGCTTGCAGGCGCGGAAGCCGGCTCGCTGCGCCGCCGCGGCGGTGGGGTAGAACTCCACATTCGGTGGTAGCGGCGTGCGCGCCGGGCAACTGGGCCGGCAGTAGATCCCTGTCGTGAGCACCGCGGTGATGAACCAGCCGTCGAAGCGGGCGTCCTTGGACTTCACGGCGCGATAGCAGCGGTCGAAGTCGTCATGCACGTTTCAACGATGACACGTGCCGACCGACGACACTAGCGGAAAAGCGACACGACAGTGCCGGGCCGTCGGCGCCGGTGCGGGCTAGCATCGGTGCGTGGCGGCACTGGTACAGCGGTACTTGGACGGGATTCTTGCCGAGCACACCGGGGTGAGCGATGGTGCCCTGGCGAGCTATATCCCGGAATTGGCCGAGGTGGATCCGACGGGGTTCGGCCTGGCGTTGTCGTCGTCGGACGGCTATGTCTACGAGTCCGGTGACGCCGATGTGCAATTCACCATGCAGTCCATCTCCAAGCCGTTCACCTACGCGCTCGCCCTCGATCAGCTGGGGCAGACGGAGGTCGACGCGCGGATCGGCGTGGAACCCTCCGGTGAGGGCTTCAACAAGATCAGCGTCGATCAGGTAACCAATGTGCCGAAGAACCCGATGATCAACGCCGGTGCGATCGTGGCGTGCTCCCTGATACCCGGGAAGACCCTTGAAGACCGGTTCGATCTTGTCCGGGACTTCTTCAGTGCCTGCGCCGGACGCAGCCTGGACTTTGACGAGGCGGTGTATCAGTCCGAGCGAGCGAGTGGCAGCCGCAATCGCGGGATCGCTTATCTGCTGGAGAGTTTCGGCGCCTTGGGTGCCGACCCCGACGATGCCCTGGATCTCTACATCCGCCAATGTTCGCTGAAGGTCACCAGCACCGACCTGGCCCGGATGGCCGCGACGCTGGCTCGCGGCGGCCTCAACCCCTTGACCGGGCGGCAGGTGACGGATGCCGCGGTGGTGCGGCGCACGCTGTCGGTCATGGTGACCTGCGGCATGTATGACGCCGCAGGGGCGTGGGTCAGTTCGGTCGGGATGCCGGCCAAGAGTGGTGTGGCCGGTGGCATCGTGGCGGTGCTGCCTGGGCAGCTCGGTATCGGCGTCTATTCGCCGCGGATCGACGCCAAGGGCAACAGTGTGCGCGGGATGCTGGTGTGCCGCAGCCTTTCCCAACAGCTCGGCCTGCACTTCCTGACGGTGAGCAGTGAAGCGCATGCGGCGATTCGCGGGGTGTACACCCCACGTCCGGGCGTTCGGGTCTACGAGGTGCACGGGGATCTGCTGTTCGCCGGAGCCGAACAGGTGGCCCGCACCGCCACCCGGGAATGTGGTGAGTTCGATACCGCGATCCTCGATGTCTCGCGGCTGCACACGATCAGCGAGCCGGCGCGCGGCCTGCTTGCGGGACTCTCCGAGGAGTTGCGGGCGCTGGATAAGCAGGGTCTGCTCGTCGATCCCAACGGATCAGTAACGCCCGACCCAGATGCCTACGCCGGGCTGGTGTTCGCCACTGTCGAGGACGCGCTGGCCGTGACCGAGACGTGGGCGGGGGAGTAGACCGCGTTACAGCGGGCTGGCCAGCACCGTGGGTGCTTCGTAGCCGCGCAACACGATCGAGTCACCCACCACCCAATGGGCCTGCTCGCTGATGGTGGCGGCGTACATGGTCTTGGCCGTGGTCAACAGTGGCACCGGATGGGTCTTTGCCAACTCGCACAGCCGGGCGGCTTCGTTGACCGGTTCTCCGATCACGGTGTACTCGAAACGCTCTTTGGCGCCGACATTTCCGGCCACCACTTGCCCGGCCGCCACACCGATTCCCGCCCGGATCTCCGGCACCTCGTCGGCCAGCCGGTACAGGATGCCGCGGGCTGCGGCCAGCGCTTCGTCCTCGGGCTGGTCGAGATGGTTCGGCGCGCCGAAGATCGCCAGCGTGGCATCGCCCTCGAACTTGTTGATCAGCCCCTGATGGCGGTCGACCTCGTCGACGACGACGGCGAAGAATCGGTTCAGCAGGGTGACGACCTCCGTCGCGGGCTTGGCAGTCACGATCTGTGTCGAGCCGACGATATCGACGAAAATGATTGCGACATGGCGCTCTTCGCCGCCGAGTTGTATCTGCTCGCGTTCCGCGGCGGCGGCCACCTCACGCCCGACGTGGCGGCCGAACAGGTCGCGTACACGTTCGCGCTCGCGCAGCCCGTGCACCATCGCGTTGAAACCGCTCTGCAGCTCGCCGAGTTCGGTTCCGTCGAACACCACCAGGTCACCCTGTAGGTTGCCCTGCTCGACGCGTCTTAGAGCTGCGCGCACCACACGCACCGGCGTTGCGGTGAGCCAGGACAGGATCAACATGAGCAGGAACCCGAAAACCAGCGTCGTCACCGAGGCGATCAGCACGGCGACGCCGAACTGGGTCAACGTCAAGTTCTTCAGCACCACCGCGAACAAGGCGGTCAGGCCGATACCCAGAATGGGGACGCCCGAGGTGAGCAGCCAGACCATCATGGTCCGGCCCATGATGCCCGACAGGATGCGCCGCGGCGGCGGACCGGCGGCCAGCGCCTGTGCGGCCACCGGCCGCAACGCGAATTCGGTGAACAGATAGCAGGCGGTGGCCACCAGAATGCCGCAGACGCTCATCGTGAAGCCGATGATCGGGATGAAGATCTTGTCGTATAAGCCGTAGAGCACGGTGAACAACACCGTAGCGACGCCCCACAGGGCCAGCACGACCTGCGCCACTCGCCACGGGGTCAGGAAGGCGTTGCGCTCGTCGTCGCGCGTCGGCGACTGTTCCTTGATGGCCCAACGCAGTTTCTGGATGGTGCGTCGGGTAATTCCATACGTGCCGGCGACTATGGCGATCACCACATAGGCCGGCACCAGCCCGAAGGTCAGCCAGCGAGGCGCGTCGGTGAACACATTCGGCACCGGAAACGCCACCGCCACCAGCAAGACGTCCACGGCGACGCCGAGCAGGTTCGTCCCCACCATGACGACGGTCAAGATGAACTGAATACGGATTCGGCGCAGGTACTGACTTTCAGACACCCGGCCTAACAGCCAAGAGCCGTATTCGGGTGTCTCGGGCAGTCGACCGCTCTGACGCGTGAGCATCTCCAGCGCGCGACCCAGGCGTTGCGCGGTCGTCTTTGGCGGCTTCATCGTGGCGTAAGAATAATTGCTCGGCGCGGGCCTTTAAGGTGGATCGGATGCGACTCGTGATCGCCCAGTGCACCGTCGACTATGTCGGCCGGCTCACCGCGCACCTGCCCTCTGCCCGACGACTGCTCCTGTTGAAGGCCGACGGCTCGGTCAGCGTGCATGCCGACGACCGTGCCTATAAGCCGCTGAACTGGATGAGTCCGCCGTGCCGCTTCACCGAGGAGGCCGGTGGCGAGTTACCGGTGTGGGTGGTGGCGAATAAGACCGGCGACCAGCTACGGATCACCATCGAGGAGATCGAGCATGACTCCAGCCACGAGCTGGGTGTCGATCCCGGGCTGGTCAAAGACGGCGTCGAAGCACAGCTGCAGGCGTTGCTCGCCGAGCACGTCGAACTGCTCGGCGAGGGCTACTCGTTGGTGCGCCGCGAGTACATGACCGCGATCGGCCCGGTTGACCTGTTGTGTCGCGATGAACAAGGGCGAGCGGTCGCGGTGGAGATCAAGCGGCGCGGCGAGATCGACGGAGTGGAACAGCTCACGCGATACCTCGAACTGCTCAACCGCGACAGCCTGCTGGCACCGGTCAGCGGGGTCTTCGCCGCTCAGCAGATCAAGCCGCAGGCCCGCACGCTGGCCACCGACCGCGGCATCCGTTGCCTGACTTTGGATTATGACGCGATGCGCGGCATGGCCAGCGACGAATACCGGCTGTTCTGATCGTTGGCCGGAATAGGGGCGCACGGTCGTGCGTTGGAGGAGCGCATGGCACTTGATGACCTCTTCCAGCCCCTGACGGTTCGCTCGCTGACCGTTCCTAATCGGTTCGCGATGGCGCCCATGACCCGCCAGGCTTCGCCGGGTGGGATTCCGGGCAGTGATGTGGCCGAGTACTACCGGCGGCGTGCTGCGGGCGGTGTGGGGCTGATCATCACCGAGGGCGTGCGGTTGCCCGACCCGGCAGCGGGATTCCCGGCCAGCGTGCCGACGATCGCCGGCGACGAGGTGCTCGCCGGATGGACTCGTGTCGTCGACAGCGTCCACGCTGAGGGGGCGACGATCGCTGCGCAGTTGTGGCACCAGGGGGTGGAGCGCCGCGATGACGACGGGGTAGAACCGGTCGGCCCGTCTGGCATCGACGGGCACGGGGAGCCACGGGGCCGCGCGCTGCGAACCGCCGAACTCGCCGAGGTTGCACAGCTCTACGCCACCAGTGCCGCCACCGCACGAGACCTCGGCTTCGACGCGGTCGAGATCCATGGTGCCCACGGCTACCTGCTCGACGAATTCTTCTGGGAGCGAACGAATCGCCGTACCGACGGCTACGGTGGAACGCTGGCCGCTCGCACACGTTTTCCTGCAGAGGTGGTCGCGGCGGTGCGCGCCGCAGTCGGCCCGGACTATCCGATCATCTTCCGCTTCTCCCAGTGGAAGGGTACCGACTACGCGGCCTCCATCGCCGAGGACCCGACCCAGTTGCAGGAACTACTCACGCCCCTGGTCGACGCCGGCGTGGATGCCCTGCACCCCTCGACGCGCAGGCACTACGCCCCCGGATTTCCCGACCATGACAGCGAATTGAGCCTCGCTGGGTGGACTAAGAAGGTCACCGGCCTGCCGGTCATCGCCGTCGGGTCGGTCGGACTGGAAACGCAGTTCCGCAGCGAGAAGCGTGGCGAGGTGATTGCGTCCGCACCGGTCGACCGGCTGGTCCAACAGTTCGACGGCGGGGAGTTCGACGTGGTGGCTATCGGGCGCGCGCTGCTGGCCGACCCGACCTGGGTGAATCGCCTGCGTCGCGATGAGCTGGACGGGTTCGGCGGCTACGACGCGGCGGCCGCACTAGCGGCCCTTGCCTGAGCGTGGCATGGCCCGCCGCCGCGGCCCTTCGCGCCGAGAACAATCCTTGCGACCGCTGCCGCTTCAGCAGCGTCTCGAGACCGGTCCCGACGGCTACGAGTACCTAGTTCAGGCCGTTGCCGGTTCGCGCGCCGTCAAGGTCTACCGGTGCCCGGGCTGTGATCACGAAATCCGTTGCGGTGTCCCGCATGTGGTGGTGTGGCTCGCCGAGTGCGGCGACGCCGCGGGCGATGACCGGCGGCATTGGCATACGCCGTGCTGGGCCAACCGCAACAACCGTGGTCCGACCAGGAAGTGGTCTTAGAAGGTCAGTGCGCTTCCAGGTCCGCGGCGGGCTCGACCAGCTCGACCAGCACGCCGCCGGCGTCCTTGGGGTGGATGAAGTTGATTCGCGAGTTCGACGTGCCGCGCCGCGGCGCCTCGTAGAGCAGCCGGACGCCCTGCTCGCGCAGCCGCTCGGAAAGCGCGTCGATGTCGCTGGTCCGGTAGGCCAGCTGCTGCAGACCCGGGCCGCGCTTGTCCAGGAACTTCGCGATCGTCGACGATTCGTCGATCGGGGCCATCAGCTGAATCTGGGCGCTGCCGACCGGCGCGCCGCGCACCGCGAGCATCGCTTCGACGATGCCCTGCTCCTCGTTGACCTCTTCGTGCAGCACGATCATGCCGAGCTTGTCGTGGTACCACTTCTTGGCCACTTCCAGGTCCGGGACCGCGACACCGACGTGGTCGACCGCCGTCACCAAGGCCGAGGCCAGGGCGGGACGTGCCTCACAGGGGTCAGCGACGGATTCGGTGGTCATAACGTAACGGTAACCTGAGCGGAAACATCGTGCTGAGCCGACCGGAAAGATCGGCCTTTCAGACCCGCCCGGGAGGTAGTCATGACGACATCGGTGATCGTTGCTGGGGCTCGGACCCCGATTGGCCGGTTGATGGGTTCACTGAAGGATTTCTCCGGCAGCGACCTGGGCGCCGTGGCGATTGCTGGGGCGCTGGAGAAGGCGCAGGTACCGGCGTCGCTGGTGCAGTACGTGATCATGGGCCAGGTGCTGACCGCGGGGGCCGGCCAGATGCCGGCTCGGCAGGCGGCGGTGGGCGCCGGCATCGGCTGGGACGTGCCGACGCTGACCATCAACAAGATGTGTCTGTCGGGAATCAACGCCATCGCAATGGCTGACCAGCTGATTCGCGCCGGCGAATTCGACGTGGTGGTGGCCGGCGGCCAGGAGTCGATGAGCAAGGCCCCGCACCTGCTGCTCGACAGCCGGTCGGGCTACAAGTACGGCGACGTGACGGTGCGCGACCACCTCGCCTACGACGGCCTGCACGACGTCTTCACCGACCAGCCGATGGGTGCGCTTACCGAGCAGCGCAACGACGAGGACAAGTTCACCCGCGCTGAGCAGGACGAGTTTGCCGCCGAGTCCCACCGCCGGGCCGCCGCGGCCTGGAAGGACGGCGTTTTCGCCGACGAGGTGGTGCCGGTGAAGATCCCGCAGCGTAAGGGGGACCCGCTGGAGTTCACCGAGGACGAGGGCATCCGGGCCAACACCACCGCCGAGTCGCTGTCGGGGCTCAAGCCGGCGTTCCGCTCCGACGGCACCATCACCGCCGGCTCCTCGTCGCAGATCTCCGACGGCGCCGCCGCAGTGGTCGTGATGAGCAAGGCCAAGGCGCAGGAACTGGGTCTGGACTGGCTGTGCGAGATCGGTGCCCACGGCGTCGTGGCCGGGCCGGATTCGACCCTGCAGTCCCAGCCGGCCAATGCCATCAAGAAGGCGATCGAGCGCGAGGGGATCTCCGTCGACCAACTCGACGTGGTGGAGATCAACGAGGCCTTTGCCGCGGTGTCGCTGGCTTCGACCCGGGAGCTGGGGTTGAACGGCGACGTGGTCAACGTGCACGGCGGCGCGATCGCCGTGGGGCACCCGATCGGGATGTCCGGTGCGCGGATCACCCTGCACGCCGCCCTGGAGCTCAAGCGGCGCGGTTCGGGCTATGCGGTGGCGGCGCTGTGCGGGGCCGGCGGCCAGGGCGACGCGCTGATCCTGCGTGCGGGCTAGCGGCTTGCCTACGGTTGCGTAGGTTGCTGGCACGGCTGGTTTCCGCGTCGCTACGCCCAAGTGTGATCTTGGTCATAGTGTGGTGGTCGCGCGCGAAAACGGCCGTCGGTGGCGCCGCGAGGGTGGCGTGACAGACTTGACGTCGTGACGCGTCCTCGACCCCCGATCGGCCCGGCGTTGGCCGGAGCAGTCGATTTGTCCGGCCTCAAGAAGCCGGCTCAATCCGGCGGCGCCGCCGCGAACACCCCGGCTCCGCCGGGTGCCACCGAGATCACCGAGGCCAACTTCGAAGACGAGGTGCTGGTCCGGTCCAATCAGGTGCCGGTGGTGGTGCTGCTGTGGTCACCGCGCAGCGAAGCCTGCCTTCAGCTCGCCGACACCCTGGCTGCGCTGGCCCAGGCGGACAATGCCGACGGCGCGCCCAAGTGGGCGCTGGCCACCGTCAACGTCGACGTCGCCCCGCGGGTGGCGCAGGTGTTCGGCGTGGACGCGGTACCGACCGTGGTGGCACTGGCTGCCGGTCAACCGATCACCAGCTTCCAGGGGCCCCAGCCGCCCGACCAGCTGCGCCGCTGGGTCGACTCACTGGTGTCGGCCACCGCAGGCAAGCTTGCCGGCGGCGGTGACGCTGAGCAGCCCGAGCAGGTGGACCCGGTGCTGGCCCAGGCCCGTGAGCAACTCGACGCCGGTGACTTCCCGGCGGCGCGAGCCTCCTATCAGGCGTTGCTGGACACCGACCCCAACAATGTCGAAGCCAAGGGGGCACTGCGCCAGCTCACCTTCCTGGAACGCGCGACCGGCCGGCAACCCGATGCGCCCGCCCAGGCCGACGCCGACCCGGGCAACGTCGAGGCCGCCTTTGCCGCCGCTGACGTGCAGATCCTCAACCAAGACGTCACCGCTGCGTTTGACCGGCTGATCGCCCTGGTGCGGCGGACCGCCGGTGACGAGCGCACCGCGGTGCGGACCCGGCTGGTGGAGCTGTTCGAGCTGTTCGACCCGGCCGACCCGGAGGTTGTCGCCGGCCGGCGCAATCTGGCCAACGCGCTGTACTGACCCGGCGGGCTGGCGCTATTCGGGCGCCAGCCACACGGCAGACAAGGCGGGTAACACCAGCACCGCCGAGGCCGGACGGCCATGCCACGGTTCGTCGGTGGCCTCGACCCCGCCGAAGTTGCCCTCACCTGACCCGCGGTAGCCGACCGCGTCGGTGTTGAGCACCTCGCGCCAGCGGCCCGCGCGCGGCAGCCCCAGGTGGTAATCGGCGTGGGTGACGCCGGCGAAGTTGAACACGCAGGCCAGCACCGAACCGTCGGTGCCGTAGCGCAGGAAGCTCAACACGTTGTTGGTCGAGTCGTTGGCGTCGATCCAGGAGTAGCCCCGCGGGTCGGAGTCCTGGGTCCACAGGGCCGGCAGCGCGCGGTAGTGGGCGTTGAGGTCGCTGACCAGCCGCAGGATGCCGGGGGAGTAGCCGTCGGGCTCGATCTGGGGGTCGAGCTGGAACCAGTCGACTCCGCGCTCGTTGCACCACTCGGCGCGCTGACCGAACTCCTGGCCCATGAACAGCAATTGCTTGCCGGGATGCGCCCACTGGTAGGCCAGCAGGGCGCGCAGGCCCGCGGCCTTGTGGTGGGAATCGCCGGGCATCCTCGACCACAGTGTGCCCTTGCCGTGCACCACCTCGTCGTGGCTGACCGGCAGCACGTAGTTCTCGCTGAAGGCATAAAGCATCGAGAACGTCATGTTGTGGTGGTGGTAGCTGCGGTGCACCGGATCGTGGCCAAGGTAGGCCAGGGTGTCGTGCATCCAGCCCATGTTCCATTTCATCGAAAAGCCCAGTCCGCCAAGGCTGGTGTCGCGGGTGACTCCCGGCCAGGAGGTGGACTCCTCGGCTATGGTCACGATGCCCGGCGCGACCCGGTGGGTGGTCGCGTTCAGCTCCTGCAGGAACTGCACCGCCTCCAGGTTCTCGCGGCCGCCGTGGATATTGGGGGTCCACCCGCCGTGCGGGCGCGAATAGTCCAGGTAGAGCATCGATGCCACGGCATCCACCCGTAGCCCGTCCACGTGGAACTCGGTCAGCCAATACAGCGCATTAGCGACCAGGAAGTTGCGCACCTCCGGGCGGCCGAAGTCGAATACGTAGGTGCCCCAGTCGAGTTGCTCACCGCGGCGTGGATCGGAGTGCTCGTACAGCGGGGTCCCGTCGAATCGACCCAGGGCCCAGTCGTCTTTGGGGAAGTGTGCTGGCACCCAGTCCACGATGACGCCGATGCCGGCTCCGTGCAGGGCGTCGACCAGCGCCCGGAAGTCGTCGGGGGTGCCGAAGCGCGCCGTCGGGGCGTAATACGACGTCACCTGGTATCCCCAAGACCCGCCGAACGGGTGCTCCGCCACCGGCAGCAGTTCCACATGGGTGAAGCCTTGTTGAACAACGTATTCGGTCAGTTCCACCGCCAGCTGGCGGTAGGTGAGCCCCGGGCGCCAAGAGCCCAGATGGACTTCGTAGGTGCTCATCGGCTCGCTCACCGGGTCGCGCTTGCAGCGCTGCGCCATCCACTCGGCGTCGTGCCAGATGTAGTCGCTGGCCGTCACCATCGATGCGGTCCTCGGCGGTACCTCGGTGGCGTAGGCGAACGGATCGGCGCGCTCGGTGACCGCGCCGTCGGCCCCGTGGATGCGGAACTTGTAGAGGCCGGCAGTGGGGAAGTCGGGCCAGAACAACTCCCAGATTCCCGAGGAGCCCAATGATCGCAGCGGCGCGTTGTCACCGGCCCAACCGTTGAAATCACCGATCAGACTCACCCCGGTGGCATTGGGTGCCCACACCGCGAAGGACACACCGGACACCTCGCCGTCCGGCGTTGTGAAGCTGCGGTGCTGAGCCCCCATCACTTCCCAGAGGCGTTCGTGGCGTCCCTCGGCGAACAGGTACAGGTCGAATTCGCCCAGAGTCGGCGCGAATCGATACCCATCGGCGACCGTCTGCACCCCGGTGGGTTCGGCGAATTCGGCCGTCTCGGGGTAGTGCACCTCCAATCGGTAGTCGATCAGATCGGTGAACGGCAGCGCCGCAGCGAACAGCCCGGAGCCCAGGTCGCGCATGACGAAGCGTTCGGTACCGACGAGCACCGCCACGCGCCGAGCGCGCGGGCGCAAGGCCCGGATGATGGTGGTCTTGCCGTATTCGTGGGCGCCCAGGATGGAATGCGGATCGTGGTGCTCACCGGCTAGCAGCCGGGCCAGGTCGGCAGGAGGGGGTGCCAGGTGTCGGGTCATGGTGCTCATCAGCGGCGCAGCAGCTCGACGCGGGTGCCGGCGTTGATCGGCGGCATGGTGACGATGTGGGCGACCGCATGTGCCGGGTCCAGGCGCACGTAGTTTTCCTGGCCCCAGTTGTAGTCTTCTCCGCTGATCTGGTCGCGTACCCAGAAGCGTTGGTAGTCAGGCATTCCCAGTGCCCACATGTCCAGGTGCAGCGTCGCCTGCTCGGCGCTGAACGGGTTCAGCGTGACCACCACCAGCACGGTGTCCCCGGTAGCCGGGTCGAACTTGCTGTAGGCCAGCAGCGCGTCGTTGTCGACATGATGGAAGTGCACGGTGCGCAGCTGATTGAAGGCCGGGTGCATTCGGCGAATCTCGTTGAGCCGGGCGATGAACGGCTCTAGGGAGCGGCCTTCGGCTACGGCGCCGGCGAAATCGCGGGGACGAAGCTCGTACTTCTCCGAATCGAGGTACTCCTCGCTGCCTTCATGCACGGCACGGTCTTCGAACAACTCGAATCCGGAGTACACGCCCCACGCCGGGCCGAGTGTCGCCGCCAGTACCGCGCGGATGGCGAACATTCCGGGGCCGCCGTGCTGCAGGCTGGCATGCAGGATGTCGGGGGTGTTGACGAAAAGATTCGGCCGGCGGAAATCGGCGAGCTCGGCGATCTGCTGACCGAACTCCGTGATCTCGGATTTCGTTGTCCGCCAGGTGAAGTACGAGTAGGACTGGGTGAAGCCCAGTTTAGCCAAGCCGTACTGGCGCGCCGGCGGGGTGAACGCCTCGGACAAAAACAGCACGTCGGGGTCGATGTTCTTGACGGCGGCGATCAGCCAGAGCCAGAAGTCCGGGGGCTTGGTGTGCGGGTTGTCCACCCGAAAGATCTTCACCCCGTGGTCCATCCAGAACCGGACCACCCGCAACACCTCTGCGTACAGGCCGGCCGGATCGTTGTCGAAGTTCAGCGGGTAGATGTCCTGGTATTTCTTCGGCGGGTTCTCTGCGTAGGCGATGGTGCCATCGGGCAGCTCGGTGAACCATTCCCGATGCTGAGTGGCCCAGGGATGGTCCGGTGCGCACTGCAGCGCCAGGTCCAGCGCGACCTCCAGGCCGAGCCGGTGGGCCGCGGCGACGAAGTCGTCGAAGTCACCGATATCGCCCAGCTCCGGATGCACCGCGTCGTGGCCCCCCTCGACGCTGCCGATGGCCCACGGCGAACCCACATCGCCGGGTTCGGCGGTCGCGGAATTGTTGCGGCCCTTGCGGTGTACACGTCCGATGGGGTGGACCGGCGGCAGGTACACCACGTCGAAACCCATCTGTGCGATCCGGGGCAGTGCCGCCGCGGCCGTGGCGAACGTGCCGTGTACCGGGCGGCCTTCGGCGTCCCAGCCGCCCGTCGAGCGCGGAAACATCTCGTACCACGCGCCGCGCCGTGCCAGCGGCCGATCCACCCACACCTGGTGCTCGACGCCGGCGGTGACCAGCTCACGCAGCGGGTAGCGGGCCAGCAGCTCGTCGAGTTCGGACGACAGTGCCGGCGCGGCCCTTGACACCGGATCGCCTGGGGCGCGCAACGCAGCAGCCGCCGCCAGCACCGGTTCACGCCGTGCGGTCGGTACCCCGGCTGCGGCGCGGGCGAACAACTCGGCGCCGATCAACAGATCGTTGGACAGTTCGGCTGCGGCCTGGCCGGCATCGAGCTTGGCGGTCACCGCGTGCCGCCAGCTCTGCAACGGATCGCCCCAGCCCTCGACCCGGAAGGTCCACAAGCCGACGGCGTCGGGGGTGAAGGCACCGTGAAACACGTAGGCGTCGAACCCGGTGTGCATGGGCAGATGCAGCGCTGAGCCCGCGGAGGTCGGTGGCGGATCACCGGGCAGCGGGTAGCGGAGCCCCGCGTGACGTACCACCAACGTCGCCGCGACGGCCTCATGGCCTTCACGCCAGACAGTGGCCTTGACCGGCACGGTCTCACCGACCACGGCTTTGGCCGGGTAGCGGCCGCATGAGACGACCGGTTCGACATCGTCGACCTCGACTCGTCCAGCCACCACACTCCGTTCGTCGTCGGGCTGTATGCGCCCACGGTAGCTGTCCAGCGATGTCCACCGGAACCGAGCGAGGCGTTCGCAACCGAATCGTCAGGTCTGTTCGGCAGGCTCCGCTTCGGTAAGGTAGTGAGGCGTGAAGGCCCTCCGCCGGTTCACCGTTCGCGCCCACCTTCCCGAGCGGCTGCTGGCACTCGAGCAGCTGTCGATGAACCTGCGCTGGTCGTGGGAGCAGCCGACGCAGGAGCTGTTCGCCGCCATCGATCCTGAACTGTGGGACAGGAGTGGGCGAGACCCAGTCGCGCTGCTCGGGGCGGTCAGTCCCGCGCGGCTCGAAGAGCTGGCCGCCGACCAGGAGTTCACCGCCCGGCTCGATGCGCTGGCTGCCGATCTCACGGCGTACCTGACCAGCCCGAGGTGGTACCAGCACCAGCAGGACGGCGGCGAGGCGCTGCCGACGGCGGTCGCCTACTTCTCGATGGAATTCGGCGTCGCCGAAGCCTTGCCCAACTACTCAGGCGGCCTGGGGATCCTGGCCGGGGATCACCTGAAGTCGGCGTCAGATCTGGGTGTGCCGCTGATCGCGGTGGGGCTGTACTACCGGTCCGGGTATTTCCGTCAAGCGTTGACCGCCGACGGCTGGCAGCGCGAAACCTATCCGGCGCTGGATCCGCAGGGGCTGCCGTTGCGGCTGTTGGTCGATACCGACGCCCACCCGGTGCTGATCGAGGTGGCGTTGCCCGGCGCCGGGCGGTTGCGGGCCCGGATCTGGGTCGCGCAGGTAGGCCGAGTGCCGTTGTTGCTGCTGGATTCCGACATCGGTGAGAATCCCCACCAGCTGCGGGGAATCACCGACCGGTTGTACGGCGGCGATCAGGAGCATCGGATCCGTCAGGAGATTCTGGCTGGTATCGGTGGTGTTCGGGCCATCCGCGAGTTCACCCGGTTGCAGGGCATGCCCGCTCCGGAGGTCTTTCACATGAACGAGGGGCACGCGGGCTTCCTCGGTATCGAACGCATCCGTGAGCTGATCGCCGAGCAGGGCCTGGATTTCGACACCGCGCTGGCCGTGGTCCGTTCGGCGACGGTGTTCACCACGCACACCCCGGTGCCGGCCGGAATCGACCGGTTTCCCGCCGACATGGTGCGCCGCTACTTCGACGACAGCGGTGATGCCCTGGTCGCCGGGGTGCCTACCGAGCGGATCATGGAACTGGGCATGGAGCAGGGGGACGAACACGATCCCGGCATGTTCAACATGGCCCACATGGGGCTGCGCCTGGCGCAGCGCGCCAACGGTGTTTCGCGGCTGCACGGGCGGGTCAGCCGGGTCATGTTCAACGACCTGTGGCCCGGTTTCGACGGCGACGAGGTGCCGATCGGCTCGATCACCAACGGCGTGCACGCGCCGAGTTGGGCGGCGCCGCCGTGGCTGCAGCTCAGTCGCGACGTGGCCGCGCCCGACTCGTTCAGCGAGCCGGCGGCCTGGCAACGTCTGCAGCAGGTCGATCCGGTGACGTTGTGGTCCATCCGCTCGCAGCTGCGGGCGCTGCTCGTCGACGAGGTCCGGTTGCGGTTGCTGAAGTCCGGGCTGGAACGCGGTTCCTCGGAGGCCGAGTTGGGCTGGATCGCTACGGCATTCGACCCTGACGTGCTGACCATCGGCTTCGCCCGGCGGGTGCCGACGTACAAGCGGTTGACGCTGATGCTGCGTGATCCCGACCGATTGGAGCAACTGCTGCTCGACGAGCAGCGCCCCGTCCAGCTGATCGTCGCCGGAAAGTCCCATCCGGCCGACGAAGACGGCAAGGCGCTGATTCAACAGGTGGTGCGGTTCGCCGACCGCCCGGAAGTGCGGCACCGCATTGCGTTCCTGCCCGACTACGACATGTCGATGGCGCGGCGCCTGTACTCGGGATGCGATGTCTGGCTGAACAACCCGCTGCGCCCGTTGGAGGCATGCGGCACCTCGGGAATGAAGAGCGCGCTCAACGGCGGGCTGAACCTGTCGATTCGCGACGGGTGGTGGGACGAGTGGTTCGACGGGCAGAACGGCTGGGCGATTCCCACCGCGGACGGGGTCGCCGACGAGAATCGGCGCGACGATCTGGAAGCCGCGGCGCTCTATGACCTGCTGGCGTCGTCGGTGGTGCCGAAGTTCTACGAGCGCGACGATCGGGGAGTGCCGCCGCGCTGGATGGAGATGGTGCATCACACCCTGCAGACGCTGGGGCCGAAAGTGCTGGCGTCGCGGATGGTGCATGACTACGTGGAGCAGTGTTATGCCCCGGCCGCGCAGTCGTTGCGGCGCACCTGCGAACCGATTGACGGGGTGCCCTTCGGTGCGGCACGTCAATTGGCCGACTACCGGCGTCGGGCAGAAGCAGCCTGGCCGCACATCCAGATCACCGACGTCGACAGCACCGGACTGCCGGACGCACCCTGGCTGGGCTCGGAGTTGACCCTGACCGCCTCGGTTCGCCTGGCCGGGCTGCGGCCGGACGAGGTGGCCGTGCAGGCGGTGCTGGGCCGAGTGGATTCCGGTGACACCCTGCTGGACCCGGTCACCGTGGCGATGTCGCACGCCCACACCGATGCGGACGGAACGGAAGTCTTCTCCACGACCAGCCGGCTACCGGTGGCCGGGTCGGTGGGCTACACCGTGCGGGTGCTGCCGTGCCATCCGTTGCTGTCCGGCGATGCCGAACTGGGACTGGTGACCCTGGCCTGAGGCCGGCAAGGGGCGGCGCGAGCTTTCCCGTCGGTGAGATTGCGCTCAGGGCTGCGATTCGTCGAAATCGACGACCTTCAGTGCAATCTGAACGATTCGCCGGCCCACGGAGAACGCGGGGTCACGGGAAACGGGCCAGGCAGCGATCGAAGTCGCCGAGCACCCCGGTGCGGTAGGCGTCGATGCGCGAGAAGCCGGCCGGCACCGATTCGCCGTTGATGTCGCCGGCGGCCAGGCCGTTGGTCAACAACCCGGCGACCGCCTCGTCCAGATCCCCCGCGGTCAACGCGATCCTGCCGCCGTTGGAGGTGGTGACGCCCTGAGACAGCCGGGTGGTGGCCACCCCGGTCAGGCAGGCGGTGCGCAGCGCGGCCGCGGCGTTGTCGAGCACCAGCCCGCCGTGCTCGATCTGCACGCGCTGCAGGTACCGCGAGATCAGTGCCGAGTAGGCGGTGTTGTCGCCGGACAGCGTCGCCAACTTCTGGTCCTTGCTGGGGGTGCCCATGGTCTGCAGGGCCGGCAGGTCGACCGCGATGGTGTTGCTCGCCGGACAATACGAGGCCGGCGGACTGGGGCGCGCGTCCGAGCACGACGAAGCGGTCGCGGCGTCGAAGGTGAGTTTCGGTGGCTGGTCGGGCGTGAACGCGATGTTCATCGCGTCGATGACCAGCCGCACCGATTCCTCGCTGACCGGCACCTCGCCGGTCTCGTCCTGTTGCAGCTGAACCGGCAGTTCGCCGCGCCGCTGCTCGATCTCCTTGGCGTCGATGGCCTTACACGAGCCGGCGCCGTCGGTGAACCCGAACTGGAACGCCGAGATCCGTTCGAAGGCCGAGCCATGCTCGTTGTTGCCAATCGACTCGTCGGGCCCGAGCAACGGATCACGCAGCGCCAGCATCGCAGCCAACACGCCGTTGAGCCCGTCGCCGGTACTCAGGGTGAAACGCGGGGAATCCCCCTGGGCTACCCAACGCAGGTAGACACCCGCCAGGCAGTCGGCCTGCTGCTCGGCCACCAGTGTCGGGGTCTGGCGCCGCTTGGTGATGCCGGCGGTGCGGGCAATCGCGTGGCCGTACTCGTGGGCGAGCACCATGGTGATGGCCATGTCGCCATAGGCGCTTCGCAGTGCGGGCAGCAGCAGTCGGCGATCCCAGCCGATGGTGTTGTCCAGATAGCAGTAGGCCGCGTTGACCAACAGGAAAGTTCTACTGTCACAGAACTTTCCACGTAGTTGCGCCGGATCCCAGGACAGCAGTGACTTCGCAGGCCTGAAATCGCCGTCGAAGGTGTTGGGATAGGTCGTGGTCCAAAACGCCTCGAGGTCGCTGACCGACTGCGCGGCGAGTTGATCGATCCGGCCGCCGTCGGTGCCGTCGACCTCCCGGGTCGGTGGCGGGGCGTCGGGGCGCAGCCCGGTGGGGCCGTCGACGGCCTGCAGGCCGCCCACCCGGAACGGGTCGGCGAATACCGACACGGGTTTCCCGTCGAGCATGCGGGCACATCCGCTCAGCAATAACACCAGCGCGCAGGCAGTGACGAGAACACGGCGGTTCAGCGAGCCTCGACGAAGGAGAGGCGAAGCTGGGGCCGCCGCATGAGCACGGCGGTTCAGCGAGCCTCGACGAAGGAGAGGCGAAGCTGGGGCCGCCGCATTAACACGGTGCCGTCGGCGGGCAGGGCGCATGAGGTACCACGATAGTGGGCTTAGGCGCCGCGCAGCCGCTTCAGCGCCAGCTGCACCTTCGCGGTGTCGGTGGTGCCCCAGAACGGCGGTAGCGAGGCCCGCAGATATCCGGCGTAACGGGCGGTGGCCATCCGGGAGTCGAGCACCGCCACCACGCCCCGGTCGTCGTTTCCGCGCAACAGCCGGCCGGCGCCCTGGGCCAGCAGCAGAGCGGCGTGGTTGGCGGCCACCGCCATGAAGCCGTTGCCGCCGCGCGCGGTGATGGCGCGCTGCCGGGCGGTCAGCAGCGGATCATCGGGCCGCGGGAACGGGATGCGGTCGATGAGCACCAGCGACAGCGACGGTCCCGGTACGTCGACGCCCTGCCACAGCGACAGCGTGCCGAACAGCGAGGTCTCGGCGTCGTCGGCGAACTGCTCGACCAGCGCACCGGTGGTGTCGTCGCCCTGGCACAGCACCGGGGTGTCGAGGCGCTCGCGCATCGCCTCGGCCGCGGCTCGTGCCGCTCGCATCGAGGAGAATAAGCCCAGCGTTCGGCCGCCCGCCGCGGTGATCAGGGCGGTGATCTCGTCGAGTTGTTCGGCCGTGCCGGTGCCGTCGCGCCCGGGTGGCGGCAGGTGTGCCGCGATGTAGAGGATGCCCGACTTGGCGTGCGCAAAAGGTGAGCCGACATCAAGGCCCCGCCAGCGCGCGGCCTGGGGATCTTCGCCGCGCCGCAAACCCCAGTCGCCGGCCATGGCGTCGAAGGACCCGCCGACCGTCAGCGTCGCCGAGGTCAGCACCGTCGTCGCGCGGGCGAACAGCCGCTCGCGCAGCAGGCCGGCCACCGACAGCGGTGCGACCCGCAGCACGGCCCGCACCGAGCCCCGGTTGTCTTCATGGCTGAGCCAGACCACGTCGTAGCGGTCGGGGATGGCCGGCTCGAACGAGGTCAGGATCCGGGACGCGGTGTCGGCGATCTCGGTCAGCGCGGCGACCGACTCCTTGCGCGCCGCCGCGGCTTTGGGATCGGCAGGTGAGGTGTCGATGGCTGCGCGGGCCGCCCCGGCGGCATCACGCAGGGCGGCCAGATAGGTGGCCAGCTCCTCGTCGAGGTGATCCATCCGGCCGGGGGTGCCGTCGTGGATCGCCGAGCCGAACGTCAGCGATGCGGCATCGAGGCGCTGGACCAGCTCGGGGGAGACCAGCCGGCCAACACGGCGCACCGCGACGCCGAGCATGGTCGCGCTCAGCTCGGCGGTGGCCACCGAGGTCACCCGGTCGGCGAGTTCGTGCGCCTCGTCGATCACCAGCAGGCGATGCTCGGGCAGCACTGTGGTGTCGGAGATGGCGTCGATGGCCAACAGGGCATGGTTGGTGACGACGACGTCGGCTTCGGAAGCGACGGCGCGGGCCCGCTCGGCGAAGCAGTCGGTGCCGTATTGGCAGCGCACGGCGCCCACACATTCGCGCGCCGAGACGCTGACTTGAGACCAGGACCGTTCCGGTACACCGGGTTTGAGGTCGTCGCGATCACCGGTGTCGGTGTCTTCAGCCCACGCGGTCAGCCGCTGCACGTCGCGGCCCAGGGCACTTGCCGCGAACGGATCGAACAGCTCGGCCTGCGGCTCGTCGTCGGATTCCTCGGCGATGCCGGTGTGGATCTTGTTCAGGCACAGGTAATTCCGTCGACCCTTGAGCAGTGCGAAGGTGGGCCGCCGGGGCAGCACCTTTTCCAGGGCGCCGGCCAGACGCGGCAGGTCACGGTCGACGAGCTGGCGCTGCAATGCGATGGTCGCGGTCGACACCACGACGGGGTTCTCGTCGGTCAACGCCCGCGCGATCGCCGGAACCAGATAGGCCAGCGACTTGCCGGTACCGGTGCCGGCCTGCACCGCCAGATGCTCGCCGGTCTCGAAGCAGCGCGCCACCGCCTCGGCCATACGGACCTGGCCCTCGCGTTCGCTGCCGCCCAGTGCGGCTACCGCGGCGGCGAGCAGCTCGGATACGGACGGGTCAGCCATGGTGTGCACACGGTAGCCCGCTTTCGGATCGGCATGCTCATCCGTCAGGCCGTGGCGGCCGAGCGGGCCACCAGATAGGTTCCGTGCCCCTCGGTGACCAAGCCGTCACCGTCGAATCGCAGGACCTCATTGACGAGTCCGCCGTTCTGGTTGCGGTAGTTGATCACGATGGTGTCGATGCCCCGGTAAACGTCTTCGACCACGAAATGCAGATCCGGCATGCGCTGCAGTGCGCCGGACCAGTAGCGGCGCAGTGCGGCCTTGCCGCGGATCACTCCGGCCGTCTCGGGATACATCTGGGCGGCCACCGGGGAGGTGAACACGACGTCGTCGTGAAAGTGTGACAACACAGCGTCCATGTCCAGGTTGTTCCAGTCCCGCGCCCAGTCCCGGCTGAACGTCGCGGCATCGATATCCATACCCGTGGACGGTAGCGACACCGGCGTCCGCGGCTCGACTGATTTTCTGGCCGAAGACCACCAGGAAACCATGGCGGTCCTATCGGCAACGCACTGAGTTAAGCCGACCGCATCTTGCGACTAAGGGGGAGGCAGTCGCAAGCTTATTCGGCAGCAGCGGCCTGTTTAAGCGTGTCGGGGCACAATTCGTGTTGAGCGCCTTCTACCAGCTGCGGTTTGTACTGCTCCTGTACCAGCCCGAGGAACGGCAGATCGGCCGGAGTGTGGCCGGTGCGCAGCATCCGGCAAATCATGTCGCCTGCCATCAAATGGCTGGCGTCTCCGACACCCATCGGCGCGTTCATTGGCACGCCGTTGTCGTGGATGTAGTTCAAGAAACTCTGGTCATCGGCCTGAGCCACCCCGGCAGTTCCGAACAGAAATCCCAACGCTGTCAAACCAGTGCCCGCTGCTCGCGCAATGTTTCCCATCACGTCCCTTCCGTCATTTCACACCGGGGGGTGCCCTCAATGGCTGGCCCAGTATTACCTGACCGCACGATTTATGGCTCGCGGTTCGTGAACATTCCGGTGGTGAGCTCGACCCCAACGCGCATGGGTTGCTGGACGGATTGCGGCGCACGTCGGTAACCCGGCCGCCTGACGGCTGTTTCGTCTAACCGTCAACCTCTTACAGCACTGACGCCGCCATCGGCCGCTACCCTGAGGCGATGAGCAGCCAGCGATTGCCAGGCGGCGCAGTGCACGACCTTCCCGATGACCTGCGCGACGGACTGACCGTCAGCGCCGCGGCGTTGGCCGCGTGGCTGGACATTACGCCCTTGGCGCGCAACGAGTTCATCTGCTGGGTTGAAGACGCCAAGCAGCAGGCGACCCGCGAGCGACGGATTCGCCGCACGCGAGAGGAGCTCGAGGAGGGCATGCGCCGCCCGTGCTGCTGGCCCGGGTGCAAGCATCGCGAACGCAACGGAAAATAGGAGCGCGCTCAGGCGCCGCCGGGAACCAGCCGCGTCGGGATCGCCGGCTCGCCATGCGCGAGTTTGAGCGCTTCCCACGGCAGGCTGTGCAGCCCGGCCACCACGCGTTCGCGCGCTGCGGCCAGCGCCGTCGCCCCGGTGGGGGTCACCACCTCGCCGCCGCGGACCAGCGGAACGGTCAAGGTCCGGGCCCGCGCGTCCACCGCCGGTGGGTGCCCGGCCGGGTAGACCACCTCCTCGGTGACAATGCCGCTTTCGCGGGCGACCCGCAGCGCCTGTTTGAGTCCGCCCTGCGACTCTTTGCCGGTGCTGCGCTTGTGCACCGACTTGCCGTCCACCTCGACCAGTTTGTAGACGAACCCTGCCGCGGGCACGCCTGAGCCGGTCACCAACGCGGTGCCGACGCCGTAGCTGTCCACCGGCGCCGCCCGCAGCGCTGCGATGCCGAATTCGTCGAGGTCACCGGAGACCACGATCTTGGTGCCGGTGGCACCTAGCCGGTCCAGCTGGTCGCGGACCTGATGGGCCAACGCCGCCAGCTCACCGGAGTCGATGCGCACCGCGCCGAGTCCCGGTCCGGCCGCCGCGACGGCGTTGGCCACCCCGGTGGTGACGTCGTAGGTGTCCACCAGCAGCGTGGTGTCGACGCCTTGGGCGGCGACCTGGGCGCGGAACGCCGCCAGCTCGCCGTCGGCGCCGGTGTGTAACAGGGTGAAGGCATGCGCGCTGGTGCCCAGCACCGGCACACCGTAACGGCGGTGCGCCTCCAGATTGGAGGTTCCGGCGAAACCCGCCAGGTAGGCGGCCCGGGCCGCAGCCACGGCGGCCTGCTCGTGCGTGCGGCGTGAGCCCATCTCGATCAGGGGCCGTCCGCCGGCGGCGTTGACCATGCGGGCGGCCGCTGAGGCGATCGCGGTGTCGTGATTGAAGGTCGAGAGCAGCAGGGTCTCCAGCACGACACACTCGGCGAAGCTGCCCTGCACGCTGAGCACCGGCGACCCGGCGAAATACAGCTCGCCTTCGGGGTAGCCGTCGATGTCGCCGCGGAACCGGAAATCCGCCAGGAAATTGACGGTCTGTCGATCCAGGAATTCCGAGAGCAGACTCAGCGCGGCGTCGTCGAAGGTGAACCCGGTCAGGGCCTCCAGGAACCGGCCGGTGCCGGCGACCACCCCGTAGCGGCGTGCCTCGGGGAGTCGGCGGGTGAACATTTCAAAGCCGGCCTGTCGAGCCGCCGTGCCGTCGCGCAGGGCCGCGGCGAGCATGGTCAGCTCGTACTTGTCGGTGAGCAGTCCGCCGCACTGGGCCGAGTGGTTCACCCGCCAACCGTATCGACTGGACTGCACCCCACCTCGGCTCGGTATCCTGACCGGTATGGCCACGTCAGCACCGACGTCCGCCCCGGTGAAACCGCAGGGCACCGGACAGCGGCACGCCGACCCGGTCGAGGAGACGGCTTCCCCCTGGGTGACCATCGTCTGGGACGACCCGGTCAACCTGATGACCTATGTGACCTACATCTTTCAGAAGCTGTTCGGCTACAGCGAGCAGCACGCCACCAAGCTGATGCTGCAGGTGCATCACGAGGGCAAGGCCGTGGTGTCGGCGGGAAGCCGTGAGTCCATGGAGGTCGACGTGTCCAAGCTGCATGCCGCCGGTTTGTGGGCGACCATGCAGCAGGACCGCTAAGACTCAACCGAAGGGAACCGGACTTCACCGTGCAGAAATGGAAGCGGGTCGAGACCGACGACGGACCCCGCTTCCGGTCTGCGCTGGCCCTTCACGAGGCCGCGCTGCTCCGGAATCTGGTCGGCTCGATCGTCGGGATGCTCGACGCACGGGAGTCCGCTTCTCCGCCAGACGAACTTGAACAGATCACCGGGATACGAACCGGCAACACCCGACCGCCCGAAGACGCCACGACACGCCGGCTGCTGCCGGATTTCTATCGCCCGGAAGGTGATGCGGACGGCTCCGCGGTCGACGCAGACGGCCTGAACGCGGCCCTGCGCAGTCTGCACGAACCGGGGATCATCGACGCCAAACGTGGCGCGGCGCAACAAGTGCTGGCCACCGTTCCCGAACAGGGCGGCCGCTTCGAGTTGACCGAGGAACAGGCCAACGCCTGGATCGCCGCGGTCAACGACATCCGCCTCGCGCTGGGCGCCGTGCTCAAGATCGGCCCCGAGGGCCCCGATCAGTTGCCGGCGGGTGATGCGATGGCTGGTCAACTCAACGTGTATCAATGGCTCACCGTGCTGCAGGAATTCCTGGTTGTCGCGCTGATGGGAAGGCCCAGGCGATGAAAGGCATGGGTTCGATCACCGATGTCGGCGGCATCCGGGTGGGCCACCACCAGCGGATCGATCCGGACGCGACATTGGGGTCCGGCTGGGCCACCGGCGTCACCGTCGTCCTGGCGCCACCCGGGACGGTCGGCGCCGTCGACGGTCGCGGCGGAGCGCCGGGCACCCGCGAAACCGACCTGCTGGATCCGGCCAACAGTGTGCGCTGGGTGGACGCGGTGGTGCTTTCCGGCGGCAGCGCTTACGGACTGGCGACCGCCGACGGCGTGATGACCTGGTTGGAGGAGCAGGGCCGCGGTGTGGCGCTGGAGGGCGGGGTGGTGCCGATCGTGCCGGCCGCGGTGATCTTCGACCTTCCGGTCGGCGGCTGGGATCGCCGGCCCACCGCGGAATTCGGCTACGCCGCCGCGGCCACGGCTGCCGGGCCCGACGGCCAACAACCGGCTTCGGGCAGCGTCGGCGCCGGCGCTGGCGCCCGGGCCGGAGTCTTCAAGGGTGGCGTGGGCACCGCGTCGATGACACTGGAGCTCGGGGACGACGTGGTCACCGTGGGTGCGATCGTGGTGGTGAATCCCACCGGCGAACTCATCGATCCCACCACTGGGTTGCCCTGGTCGACCCTGCTCATCGAAGAATTCGGGCTGACGGCGCCGCCGTCGGAACAGTTGGCGATCCTTGCCGGCCTGGAACCCAAATCCGTGTCGCTCAACACCACCATCGCCGTGGTGGCCACCGACGCCGCGCTGAGCCCGGCGGGCTGCCGCCGGGTGGCGATCGCCGCGCAGGACGGGCTAGCGCGCACCATCCGGCCCTCGCACACGCCGGTGGACGGCGACACGGTGTTCGCGTTGTCGACCGGGACCGTCGAGGTTCCGCCGCTGCCGGGAACACCGGCCGCGATGTCCCCGGAGACGGGCCTGATCGCCGAGGTCGGTGCCGCCGCGGCGGACTGTCTGGCCCGAGCGGTGCTGTCGGGGTTGTTGTGTGCTGATCCGGTGGCCGGAATCCCGACCTACCGCGGCACCGTGCCGGGCGCATTCGCCGAGCGGCTCGGCGACCGGTCGGGAAGGCCGTGAGGTGGGCATGACTCCCCGCGGGGGAACCGCACCCGCGCCGCGGCCTGAGGAGAAATCCGTCTGGCGCACCGGCGGGGTCACCATCATCGCGTTCGTCGGACTGCTCTACCTGATCGAAGCCGTGGATCAGGTCGGCGGCCACCAGCTCGACCGCAACGGCATCCGGCCGCTGGAGACCGACGGCCTGTGGGGGGTGCTGTTCGCCCCGCTGTTGCACGCGAACTGGGCGCACCTGCTGGCCAATACCGGCCCGGCGCTTGTGCTGGGTTTCTTGTTGACGTTGACCGGGCTGTCCCGGTTTGTGCTGGCCACCGCGATCGTGTGGATCGTCGGCGGCTTGGGGACCTGGCTGATCGGCAACGTCGGATCGTCGTGCGGGCCGACGGACCACATCGGTGCCTCCGGCCTGATCTTCGGCTGGCTGGCCTTCTTGGTGGTGTTCGGGTGGTTCACCCGCCGTATCTGGCAGATCCTGGTCGGGGTCGTGGTGCTGTTCCTTTACGGCGGGGTCCTGTGGGGAGCGGTGCCGGTGCTTAACGTGTGCGGTGGCGTGTCGTGGCAGGGCCACCTGTGCGGGGCGCTGGCGGGAGTGCTGGCCGCCTATTGGCTGGCCGCTCCCGAACGCAAGACCCGGCAACATCGTCGGGGGGCGGCTGCGTGAGCCCGATCGGAATCTTCGACTCCGGTGTCGGCGGGCTGACCGTCGCCCGGTCGATCATCGACCAGTTGCCCGACGAGGACATCATCTACGTCGGCGACACCGGCAACGGCCCCTACGGCCCCCTGACCATCCCCGAGGTCCGTGCGCACGCCCTGGCCATCGGCGACGACCTGGTGGCGCGGGGCATCAAGGCGTTGGTGATCGCCTGCAACACCGCGTCGGCGGCGTGCCTGCGCGACGCGCGGGAACGCTACGACGTGCCGGTCGTCGAGGTGATCCTGCCGGCGGTGCGCCGGGCGGTAGCAACCACCCGCAACGGCCGCATCGGGGTGATCGGGACGCAGGCGACCATCGCCAGCCATGCCTACCAGGATGCGTTCGCCGCGGCCCGTGACACCGAGATCACCGCGGTGGCCTGCCCGCGCTTTGTCGACTTCGTCGAGCGCGGTATCACCAGTGGCCGGCAGGTGTTGGGACTGGCCGAGGGTTATCTGGAGCCGCTGCAACGCGCCGGGGTCGACACCTTGGTGTTGGGCTGCACGCATTACCCGCTGTTGTCGGGATTGATCCAGCTCGCGATGGGTGAGCAGGTGACGCTGGTGTCCAGTGCCGAAGAGACCGCCAAGGAACTGCTGCGGGTGCTCACCGAGCGCGACTTGCTGCGCCCGCATGAGGCCGCCCCGGCAACGCGGGTCTTCGAGGCCACCGGTGATCCGGAGGCGTTTGCTGACCTGGCTACCCGATTTTTGGGACCGGCCATCACCGGTGTCGGAGCCGTCCACCGCCACGCTCCATTGCACTAGTCGGTGATTTCGATGACGAATAGTGAGCAAAGCGCCGGTGTCTTCGTCATGCTCGCGGCGAACATGGCACAGTAGGGAACGTGCGACTGACCGTGCTGGGCTGCTCCGGCAGTGTGGTGGGTCCGGACTCGCCGGCATCGGGATACCTGTTGCAGGCGCCGGACTCGCCGCCTCTGGTAATCGACTTCGGAGGTGGGGTCCTCGGCGCCCTGCAACGCCATGTCGATCCGGGGTCGGTGCATGTGCTGTTGTCGCACTTGCATGCCGACCACTGCCTGGATCTGCCCGGGTTGTTCGTCTGGCGGCGCTATCACCCGTCGGTGGCGATCAAGCCGTTCGACAAGGGCCTGCTCTATGGTCCCAGCGACACCTGGTCGCGGATGGGCGCGGCGTCCTCGCCCTACGGCGGCGAGATCGACGACATCACCGACATCTTCGACGTCCGCGCCTGGGTGGACGGTGAGCCGGTCACCTTCGGGGAGCTCAGTGTGCAGCCCGGGCTGGTGTCGCATCCGACCGAGTCGTACGGGATGCGGATCACCGACCCGTCCGGCGCGACACTGGTCTACAGCGCCGACACCGGCTTCTGTGATGCGGTGATCGAGTTGGCGCGCGGAGCCGATGTGTTCTTGTGCGAGGCGTCGTGGACCCACGAGGCTAACCGCCCACCCAACCTGCACCTGTCGGGAACCGAGGCCGGGCGCATCGCCGCGGCCGCGGGTGTCGGACAACTGCTGCTGACCCACATCCCGCCCTGGACCTCGCGTGAGGACGTGATCGGGGAGGCCAAGGCGGAGTTCGACGGTCCGGTGCACGCCGTGGTGTGCGACGAGTCGTTCGACATCAAGCGGTCCTGACGCTGGCCGGATCAGTCAGTCTGGCTCCTCGCAGAGGTAGCGCTGGACGGTCGGTCCGATCCAGGTCACCAAATCCTCTACTCCGGCCGAGGCCAGCGGTTCGATCTTGAGCTGGTAGCGCGCGAATGCCAGGCCCACCAGGTGCGCCGCGACGAATTCGACGCGTAGCACCGCATCTTTCACTCCGAACGCGGCCGCTACGCGATGTGCGACGGGTCCGGCCAGTGTGTCGTGGAGCAGCCTGCGTGCCAATGGTTGGACGGCCGCAGAACGCCATACCGTCAGCAGCGGATCGAAAAGCGTGCCCTCGTCGGACCGTTGGAAGAAATGCCGCACCAGTCGCGCACCGATATCGTCGGGGCTCTCCTCGAGCAGTCCGGCCAGTTGGTGCAGCGGATGCTCCGGAACATCGAGGACCGAAGCGCTGAACAGGCCTTCCTTGTTGCCGAAGAAGTAGTAGACCATCGCGACATCCACCCCGGCATCGGCAGCGATACGTCGCACAGTGGCCCGCTCGTAGCCATGGCGCGTGAAGTGGTCGCGCGCGGATTCAATGATGCGCTGCTTGTTCTGCTGGCCGCTGCGCCAGCGACCGGCGCGCCCAGGCTCCGTCACGACAGGCAGCTTACTTCAACGCCTGTTGACGTATCAGCGCGCAGCGGTCTACGGTCAATCTTGAACGCGTGTTGAAGAAAGGAGCTGGAAATGTCGAAGCGACCACTGTGGGCGAATCATCTGATCTCGGTATTGATCGCGCCCGCCACCATGACGCTGTTCATCCCCGCGGCGATCCTCGCGTTCACCGGGGCTGCGCTACCCGACCCCGCCACCGCGACCGGCGTGCTGCGGATCCTTGGCGGCGTCGCACTCATCGGTATCGGGTTGTGGTTTCTGATCTGGACGGTGTGGCTGTTCGACCGTGTCGGCGAGGGCGCGCTGGCGGTGGGGACGCCGGTCAACCTGGTGGTGCGCGGCCCCTACCGGCATGTTCGTAACCCGATGATGACGGCGGTGTTCTGCCTTCAACTCGGTGCCGCAGCGCTCGCGGCGTCGCCGTGGCTGCTCGGCTGGTTTGCGGTCTTCTGCGCCGCGGTCCTCATCGCGATACCCCTCGTCGAAGAACCCCATCTGGTCAAGCGATTCGGCGCCGAGTACCAGGCCTACCGCCGCCACGTCCCGCGGTGGATTCCGCGCGTCAGCGCGTGGGTGCCGGACCGGCAACATGAGATCGCGTCCTCTGGGGTAGTGAAGGGAGTGAAGCGATGACCTTCCCGAAAGCACTTGCCCGATGGAACCGGGTCGGGCTGAACCGGGTTACCCGCCACATAGCTCCCTGGGCGCCAGGATTCGGTGTGATAACGCACCGCGGCCGCCGTTCTGGGCGGATGTATGAAACCCCGGTCAACGTTTTTCCGACCGCTACCGGAGTCCGGGTTGCACTGACCTACGGCGCCGATGCCGACTGGGTCAAAAATGTTGTCACGGCGGGCGGTTGCCAGTTGCGCACCAGGCGCCGGGACTTGACGCTGACCGACCCGCGGCTGGTGCACGATCCCGCTCGTACGAGTGTCAGGCGTTTCGAAGCCCGGATCTTGCGCGCCTTTGACGTCGCCGACTTTCTCGACCTGACGACGCAAGCCGCGTCCGCCTGAGGCGGGCGACCGTCCCCGGCAAGCGGGAGGTGCCCCCAGCGCCCGGCTCCGCCGCTCTTGCGATCCCCGCTAGGGTTATCCGCGTGTCCAAACGAGAAGACGGTCGCCTCGACGATGAGCTGCGCCCGGTCGTCATCACCCGCGGCTTTACCGCCAACCCGGCCGGATCGGTTCTGGTCGAATTCGGCAACACCCGGGTCATGTGCACGGCCAGCGTCACCGAAGGTGTACCGCGCTGGCGGAAGGGCTCCGGCCGCGGTTGGCTGACCGCCGAGTACGCCATGCTGCCTGCCGCCACCCACACCCGCTCCGACCGCGAATCGGTCAAGGGTCGAGTCGGCGGGCGGACCCAGGAGATCAGCCGGCTGGTGGGTCGCTCGCTGCGCGCCTGCATCGACCTGGCCGCGCTGGGGGAGAACACCATCGCGATCGACTGCGACGTACTGCAGGCTGACGGTGGTACCCGCACCGCGGCGATCACCGGCGCGTATGTGGCCCTCGCCGATGCGGTCACCTACCTGTCGGCCGCCGGCAAGTTGTCGGACCCCCGCCCGCTGTCGTGCGCGATCTCAGCAGTCAGCGTTGGCGTGGTCGACGGCCGGGTCCGCGTCGACCTCCCCTACGAGGAGGACTCGCGTGCCGAGGTCGACATGAACGTGGTCGCCACCGACACCGGAACACTGGTGGAGATCCAAGGCACGGGTGAGGGTGCGACGTTCCCGCGCTCGACCCTGGACAAGATGCTCGACGCGGCGCTGGCCGCCTGCGAGAAGTTGTTCGTGGTGCAGCGCGAAGCGCTGGCGTTGCCGTATCCGGGCGTGCTGCCGGAGGGGCCGGCGCCGAAGAAGGCGTTCGGCAGCTGACCGCGCCGGTGACGCAACTGCTGGTCGCCAGCCGCAACCGCAAGAAGCTGGCCGAACTTAGCCGGGTGTTGGAGCACGCCGGAGTCTCGGGCGTGCAACTGGTTTCGCTCGATGAGGTGCCGCCGTATCCCGAAGCGCCGGAAACCGCGGCGACGTTCGAGGAGAACGCACTGGCCAAAGCGCGCGACGGCTACGCGGCCACCGGATTGCCTTGTGTCGCAGACGATTCGGGCCTGACCGTCGCGGCGCTCAACGGCATGCCGGGGGTGCTCTCGGCGCGCTGGTCGGGCAGTCACGGTAATGACGCGGCCAACACCGCCCTGTTACTGGCGCAGTTGAGCGACGTGCCCGACGAGCGGCGCGGCGCGGCGTTCGTCTCCGCGTGCGCGCTGGTATGGGGCACCGGTCCCGAGAGCGAGGTAGTGGTGCGCGGCGAGTGGGCCGGCAGCATCGCTCGAGAACCGCACGGCGACGGCGGATTCGGCTACGACCCGGTGTTTGTGCCCGCGGGCACCGACCGCACCGCCGCGCAGTTGAGCCCGGCCGAGAAGGACGCCGCGTCGCACCGCGGCCGGGCGCTGGAGTTGCTGCTGCCGGCGCTGCGCTCGCTGGTGTAACGACGTCGCGGGGCTCAGAGGTTGAACTGGGCCTTGATGTTTCGGGACTGGAAGTGCTCGACGATGATGCCGAGCAGGGGAATGGTGCCGGACAACAGCACCCCCACGGTCTTGCCGAGCGGCCAGCGGACCTTGATCGCCAGGTTGAAAGCGGCCAGCAAGTAGGCGAAGTACACCCAGCCGTGGACCACGGCGATCCAGGTCGGCGGATTGTCCACCTTGACCACGTAGCGCATCACGATCTCGTAGCACAGCGCGATCAGCCAGATACCCGTTGCCCACGCCATCACCCGGTAGGGCAGCAGCGCGCTGCGGACTTTCTCGGCGGGAGCGGCCTGGGCGGGTGACTCGGTCATGCGGTGTTCCTGTTCTGTCGGTCGTTCTCGGAGAGCTCGGCCAAATAAGCGTTGTACTCCCGCATCGCGGGGTCATCGGTGGGGGCAGCGGCTGCGGGCCGCTCCGGCAACAGTCCAGCGGGTATCTCGGTCACCGTATCGTCGGGGTGCAGCTCGGGCGGCTCTTCTTCGTAGCGAACGAACTTGCGATAGGCGTACACGCAGAACCAGGCGAACAGCGGCCACTGCAGCGCGTAGCCGAGATTCTGGAAGGTGCCGTTGACCTCTTGGAACCGGCTCCACTGCCACCAGCCCAGCAACAGGCACGCGCTGGCAGCGACGATCACCAGCACAACCAGTGCAGGTCTCCGACGCCGTGTAGTGGACACCTTATGACGGTACCGCGCGAGCTGGCGCGATGGCCGTCCGGAAGGGGTTCGCGTTGTGAGATGCGGCGGACCGGACGCTACGATGACTGCGTTTGCGGGCGTGGCGAAATGGCAGACGCGCCGGCTTTAGGTGCCGGTGCTCGAAAGAGCGTGTGGGTTCGAGTCCCTCCGCCCGCACCAGTGTGATCTCTCGGGAGATCCCGGACAGGCCGAACCCTCAGGGTTCGGTCTGTTTTTGTTTGTGGTGCCATCATGCGTGGCGGTCTTTGCCTGTTGGTTGGTAGTCGCAGATGCCCTACGGCCGTGCGAGCCCTATCTTGAAGGCGCCGTCGCAGAGGCTTGCAGCGCTTTCACTGACCAGGGATCTCTTTCGCTCGAGCAGCCGCCGCAGAGGTGCGGGGTTCGATAGTTGTCCTGTTAGGTGCACTCCTCGGAAGTTGGGTTCTTCGGCGGATCCGCACTGGTAGAGGCGTCTTCATTAGGCAGTGGTGGCCAGTACCGACTAGTGCTGACGCCGCCGGTTTTAACGCTGCGTAGCCAAACCGCGTTCGTCGTGAAGGTGCAGTACTGCGCTACTGCAGCTCGCAGTGGTATCACAGCCGATCATCAGTTGTATCGGCCCGGCTGTTAAGGAGGCCGATGCGGCAGAGGAGAACGCGCATGGCTATTCGAAACCGAACTCGCGTTCTTGCTTTCGCGGCCGTGGTGGCTGCGGTCGGTCTCCAGATGATCCCCCCACCTGCGGACGCGCGACCGTCCGCTCCACTGGCCCCACCAGCCTGCGGCAACTGGGTGATACCTGCAGGCACATTTGTGATCAACCAGGACAACGGCATCGTGGTGGAGATGGAAGGCTGGAACGCAGACGCGGCGTCAGGACAGCCCATTCGGTACCTTTCTCCCGCTCTTTTTGGCCCGAAGGGCGTGACGACTGGCCACGTATCCACTGACAAGAATGCCGACATTTACCACGTCGACCACATCTACTTCAGAGCGGACTGGGACCCGAAACAGGGCTCAAGCGATTGGAACGACTACAGCGGCACTATCGATGGCAACGGCATCGCGAGAGGCGCGACCACAAATGACAGCGGGGTAACCAACGGCTGGCGTTCAGCCAAGCCGCTTAAATGCTCAATCCCGCCGAGATTCTCGGCAGTGGCGTACTCGTATCAAGCGTGGTCTGCTGCCGATGGCTACCCCTCTCGCGTCACCGCCGAGAAGAAGGCGTTGGAAAAATGTTCCGGAGGCTGTTCGGTCGTTTCGGTGCCGAATGAGACTGGGCAGCCTGCATACCAACCTTGTGTCGCAGTGACGGTGGGCTCATACACCAATTACGCATTCGGGCCGACTTCCGAGGCGGCAAAAGCCAGGGCCCTGCAAATCTACAACGGCATTGGCACGCCGAATCTTGTGCCGGTATGCAAAAAAGACGGCACCCCGCTCATCAATGCCGGTGTGACCTACGCGAAGTTCCCCCCTCGGCAGCAGCCACCGCCGCCTCCGCCTCCCTCGGAGATCACGCTTCGCTTCGACCCCCCGCAGCTCGTGTCGATCACCGGACACGTCGGCATCACCAACAACGCCGGTAAGCCAGCCATCAGCTGCGAATACAGCGACGGAATCTTTCCTGACCCTGACCAGAAATTCGACGTTACTGGGGACGCGGAACACGATCTCGTCCGCCCGGCCCCAACGCCGGGTATCACCTACAACATCACCATTACCTGCCCCCCGCTCACTCCCTACAAAAAATCGTGGAAGTGGTGACATAAGTATCGGGCCGTCACCGGAGAGTTAGCCAGAACGCACGTCGGAAGGATGGTGCAACGTGAACGCTGGTGCCGCCAAGTCGAACTCGGCAGATACCCTTGCGGCGAAGGCCGCTCATCTGTGGACCCTGCGTATGGGCAGACGTATCGGTGCACTATGTCCGTTGGACGACAACGCCGCTGACCCTGTGCTGTTCGTCGAGAACGAGCTACTCGTCGGCTCCGAACATGGCGATGTGGTCGACGAGCTCATACATGGTTTCGGCGGCAGAATTGCGCGACCGAAGGAGATTCCGAAGCCACCGCGGCATCTCACTCATCGCGCTCGCGACATTACCCTGCCTCCGCCGACGCTTAGAATCGTCTTCGGTCAGTCAGTCTCGGCGGCAATAAAGGACAACGACTTCCGCGAACAATCCGGCGTCTCATCCGAAATGGCAGCATCGATGGCGGCCCTGACAGACCGCTACCCGGAAGGGCTCGTCGGACTGAACTATGTGAGCCGTCCGTGCTGGATGCCACTTTCCTCGATCGTTGAACTCAACGGCATGAGCCCGATCGGTTCCGGCGTCTTCGACGGCGCCGCCCACTTCATCGAAGCCTGGCAACTGATCGATTCGTACCGCATGGCCAAGAAGCCACAGGACGTGATGCTCGCGGTCCTCGACAATGGCTTCTGGATTCCCAATTTGGGCAGTCCGACAGCCAGTCCGGGATCAGCGAGCGGTCCCGATCTACGCAATCCTCTGGTTGGCCTCAACGTCGACGACCCCAAGCTGGGCATTGGGGGCCCGAGTTCGGACCCACTGCGTCGTTGGCACGGTGCGGCCGTCGCCAGTGCCGCCGCAGGCGTAATCAACAACATGACGGGTTCGGTAGGGGCCGGCAGTCAAGTCGCTTTCCCCGTGCTGTTGCTCAGGTCCGAGTCCCTGGCGGGCGATCTTTTTGGTCTCCAACTGTGTGCGGTGTGGGGCGTTGACGTGCTGAACATGAGCTTCAGGTACGGGTACTCATTTGGTTCGCCCGGCAAGGAATGGGACAAGGCTTCGCAATTCGCCGCGCAGAGCGGGGTAGCAATGGTCGCAGCAGCTGGCAATGACGGCCAGACCCTCGTGAAGGGTTCCGCGTTTGGGCCTAAGACATACCCCGCTGCAGACCCGCACGTTATAGCCGTTGGCGCGCTCGCCGGTGACAATCTGACAGCTTGGCCGAAGTCGAGTCGCGGTCCGATGGTTGATATTTGGGCGCCAGGAACCGATGTTCCGGTCGCCCCTGACGGCGACAATCCGGCCGTATCGGCCAGGACCGGTACCTCGATGGCCAGCCCCTTGGTCGCCGGCACGATCGCCATGATGCGTGCGGTCGCCCCGACGATGGATGTCGCCGAAATCAAGAAGCGGCTGCTCGAATCAGCCCGGGACGGCGCCGGACCAGTCACCAAGGGCCTCGATGCCTACGCGGCCGTCCTCAGCGCCCTGGACTACTCGCTACCGGACTGGACGGACTCGCCGTCCCCGAGGCCGCTCTACCGGTTCGGGTCGTTCGGCGCATACAGACCGCTGAACGACGGGTTCGGCATCGCCAAGGAGCCCGGTGATGTCGACGACTACACGCTTACCTTGACCGAATACTCCTGGCTAACAGCCGAAGTGAGCTGGTACGAGCGCCTCGCCGACATGACGGTGACGGTCCTGAACGCCGATGGCGAAACTGTCGCTGGTCTGAAGAAGGTGCCCACCGCCCCAGGCGTACGCCGACGCGATGCGATAGTGCCGCCCGGTACCTACACGGTGCGCGTCACCAGCACCGGCCTGACCGCCTATCACCTCAACGTCAACCCCATGCCTTGGTCCCCAGCGCCGGATCGCTTTGAACCCAATGACACCTTCGATACCGCCACTTGGTTGCGCTTCCGACGCACACCGCTCGACAGTATCGCTGGGAACGGGCCCGGAACTTTCGAGCTGACCCTGCACGAAGAATTCCGCCGCTCCGACACTGTGCCGTGGGAGCAGAAGCGGTGGATGGACAGGGACTATTTCGTGTTCGACGCACCCGCCCGCCAAGGCCGCGTGCTGCCGTGGATCGGGCTCACCTCTGAAGTCCCTGTCGACGTGACGCTGTTCAACGAAGACCGCGCTGTGATCAGGCAATGGTCCCACAAGAAGGAACTGCAGATCCGTCCGCCTGAGTCAGCCAGAAGTTACCTTAAGGTGTCCGGCTCGGAGCCCACCCGCTACTCACTCACGGTGTCGATGCTGGCCGAATTCCGAGTCGGCGACCTACCGACTTTTGAGGTCTTGCCAGAGTGGTGGACCGACCCGGCGCACATCCAATTCGTCAACCACGAGGTGCAGTACAGCGTCGAACTCACCGGCGACCGTCTGGTGAACGGTGTACCGGCGGGCGAACCGATCGTCTTCGACGTGGACGAAAGCAGTTACGTCGAAGCAGAACTCGTCACTTCCGACGGCGCGGTCGTCCAACGTGCGGCCGTGCACGACAACGTACTGACGATCGACACTGGCGGACTCGAGCCGGGCAGCTTCACCCTAAGACTGACCAACCCCACTCCGACGGAGCCCGCCACACTGCGCCTCGTGCCCCCATACCGCAGTGGACTCGACTGACCGACACGAAAGCGAAGTCCAATGTCGCCAAAATTCAGCTAACAATTTCATGTTACGCAACAGTCAATTTTTGTCCGGCCTTCCGAACATGGATCCATGCAGGCCGCCTTGGTGCGTCAGTACTGGGCGCGGCTGCAACTTGCGGATCGCTTCGGGTTTCTGATAGGCCTGTCCCATCCAGCTAATAAGTTCGAGGTCGTGGATGTCGAAGCCGCGTTACGCAATGGAACGCGCCTTAATCAGGCGTTTTGTGCCTCCGTCGCGTGGAGTACTGCGCCGCGAACAGCGGACTGCCAGCGCCCTTCCAGCTAACTCGCGGGCGTACGGGCTGAAGTGGACGACAAAGGTCGGTTTTTCGGCTGCTCGACTTCGCCCCGCTGGCGCGCCCGCCGGTGTCAGAATGATCGATGTAGTCGTCCGTGGATTGGTGCACCGCGATGAAGATTTGGGTGGCTAGCGCGTTCAGCGTGGCGATGGTCGGTGCCGGTGTCCTTGCCCCGATACCGGTCGCGGCGGCGCAACCCGATGAGGACCAGGTGTTCTTCGATGAACTGCAGCAACAGGGGCTGCACCCCGACTACGCCAAGCAGATCTGCGGCAGTATCAAGTGCGAGCCGTTGCGCAATCTGATGGTGCAAGAGGGCCACGCGGTCTGCGTGGCGCTGAGCGATTCGCCCCGGCTGGTGCCCGTCTCGGTCATCGCGAATCTGGAAGTGTCACCCAACGAAGCGCACGCCATCATCAATGCGGCCCGGGATGCCTATTGCCCACAGTTGCCGGATCCGTATCTACGCGTACCGGGGCGCTGATTCGTTCAATGCTCGGACACGGCCACAGGTATGGGCGTTTCGCCGAACGTCTCGGAGCCGCGAGCTTTTCGCGCGTAGATCACCACGCCGACGGCGGCCACCGCCCAGACGATGTAC
Source organism: Mycobacterium sp. SMC-11 (assembly GCF_046250095.1). Lineage (NCBI taxonomy): Bacteria > Bacillati > Actinomycetota > Actinomycetes > Mycobacteriales > Mycobacteriaceae > Mycobacterium > Mycobacterium sp. SMC-11. Next base: position 1,447,149 of record NZ_CP176430.1, read on the forward strand.
TGCATGGTCCAGGCCAGCCGGAATGCCTCGAATGAGTAGCCGCCGGCCGTCGCGATAACCATCCCCATCGCCTGCATGATGAGCAGGGTGGCGATGAAGCCGCCGGTGTTGACCATGCCCTGCGCGGTGCCTAACGCGGCTGGCGGGTTGTAGGTGCGGGCGAAGTCAAAGGCCAGCATCGATACCGGCTGGCCCGCCGAAATCACCAGGATCAGTACGACCAGCAACCAGTGCGGCGCGGGGCGCGGCAGCGCCAACAGCACCGTCCAGGTCAGCGCGATCAGCGCCATCATGGTCAGCGCCACACGCGACCGGTGCTGTGGCCAGCGCCCCGAAATCGTTCCGACCAGCAGCCCCACCACGATGAAGGGCAGCACCGACAGCGTCAGCGCCGCACCCGCCATGCCACGCGAAAGTCCCTGCGCGGTGGTCAGATAGGGCACCCCCCACATCAGCGCGAACACGCCGGGGGAGAACGCGTTGCCCATGTGGGTGAAGAAACCCGCCTTGGTCCCTGGCCGCGACCACACCGTTTTGATCCCACCGAACGCATCACGGAAGGTCCGCGCGTGCACAGCAACGGGCGCCCCCGGCGGCGCGTCGCGGGTGACGGCGAGTGTCAGCATGCCGGCGAACAGGCCCAGCCCCGCGGCCGAGAGGTAGGCGGCCGTCCAGCCGCTGTGCAGCAGGATTGCCAGGAACGGCACTGCCGAGAGGAACTGGCCGAACTGACCGCAGATGCCGGTCAGCTGGGTGAGCAGCGGAACACGTTTGGGTGCAAACCAATTGGGCAGCAGTCGGATGACCGAGATGAAGATGAACGAGTCACCCAGGCCGATGACGCCGTACGCGCCGACCGCGGTGGGAAGCGAATGGGTCAGCGACAGCGTCAGTTGGGCAGCGGAGAGCACTAGGACGCCGGTGGCGATCATCGCCCGGGGCCCGAAGCGGTCCAACAGCACTCCGGCCGGAATCTGCATGGCGGCGTAGATGATCAACTGCACGATCACGAACGAGGACAGCGTGCTCGGGCCGGCGTGGAAGCGATCGGCGGCGTCCAGACCCGAGACCCCGAAGGTGGTTCGGTCCAGCACGGCCACCAAATAGGACAGCAGGCCGGTGCCCCACACGATCCAGGGACGCAATTCGGGCCTACCTTGTCTGTCTGTCTGTTGGTCTGTCTATTGCAGGACACGGGCTATGGTCGCACACGATTTTGGCGCGGTTTTCGCCGGTGACCGGCCAAAACCGCGCCAAAGTCTGTCCTAGTCTGTGTCGCGTGATGATTTCACGGCGCGACGTGTTCAAGCTGGCCGCGGCGGTGCCTGCGGCGGCCGGCCTCGGTGCCGGCGTTTCGGCGCTGCTCGCCGCGGCCGCAGAGGCGGCGCCGCTGGGCATTCTGCTGGACTATTCGGCCGGGGTCTTGTCGGCCGACGCGATCAAGGCGTCCGGCGCTGCGGGTGCTATCCGCTATGTGTCGGACCGTCGGCCCGGCGCCGACTGGATGCTCGGCAAGCCGATGCAGCTGGCCGAGGCACGTGACCTGCAGGAGAACGGACTCACGGTCGTCTCCTGCTACCAGTTCGGAAAGCAGGCGACCGCGGACTGGTTGGGTGGCCAGGACGCCGGTGTGGACCACGCCAAGCGTGGTGCACAGTTGCACACGGCGGCCGGCGGCCCGGACAGCGCGCCGATCTACGCCTCCATCGACGACAACCCGTCCTTCGAGCAGTACAAAGAGCAGGTCGCTCCCTACCTGCGGGGCTGGCAATCGGTGGTCGGGCCGGAGCGTACCGGCGTCTACGCCAACTCCAAGACCATTGAGTGGGCGCTGCAGGACGGTCTGGGCTCGTGCTTCTGGCAACACAACTTTGGTTCACCCGGCGGTATTGCCCACCCGGCCGCCAACTTGCACCAGGTCGAGATCGACAGGCGCACGGTCGGCGGCGTGGGAGTGGACATTAACGAGATCCTGGCGCCCCAGTTCGGTCAGTGGGTCTGACGGCGGTCGGGTCGCCATCACGCCAGCAAACTGGCGTCGAATGTGGCTGTGCAGGGTGGGGATCGCCGCACTCGTTCGAGTTCGGGGCCTCAGGCGCCGCCGAAGCCAGTTGGCCTGGCTGATTCAAACATAACGATTAGATAACAATGGAGCCTTGATCTGCGCCGTTATGGCTACTCGACCGTAACCCCACGCATGCAGGACGTTTGTCCCGGATGCTTACGCGTGCCGTCGAGCCCCGTGATACCCGGGGCTGGGTTACCCGAGCGTAGAACTCACCAGTAACCAATTTGCTGCAGAAACGGCACAGGTTCTTATGACACTCTTACGGCTGTAGCGCGGCCGCGAACACGCGAGAACCCGCAGATGGCCGGTCATTCCGGCACCCGTCGATGAAGACGTGACATTAACCAGGGCAGGGGAGATACATAACGTGACGATCCACGAACACGACCGGGTTTCCGCTGACGGTGCAGGCTCGGGGCGGTTCGCCAGTGCCTCGTCCGCTCTGGTGGACCGGTTGACGGGCGGCGAGCCGTACGCGGTCGCCTTCGGTGGACAGGGCAGTGCCTGGTTGGAGTCGCTCGAGGAGCTGGTGTCTTCGGCCGGCATCGAGACGGAGCTGGCCACGCTGGCCGGTGAGGCTGACCTGCTGCTCGAGCCGATCGCCAAGGAACTCGTGGTGGTCCGGCCCATCGGCTTCGAGCCGCTGCAATGGGTGCGGGCGCTGGCGGCCGAGGACCCCATCCCGTCGGCCAAGCAACTGACTTCGGCGGCCGTGTCGGTGCCGGGCGTACTGCTGACTCAGATCGCCGCAATGCGGGCCCTGGAGCGTCAAGGGCTGGACCTTTCGGCCACCCCGCCCGTCGCCGCGGCTGGGCACTCGCAGGGCATCCTGGCCGTCGAGTCGCTGAAGGCCGGCGGTTCCACCGACGTGCAGCTGCTCGCGATCGCGCAGCTGCTGGGTGCCGCCGGAACGCTGGTGGCCCGTCGCCGCGGCATTTCGATCCTGGGCGACCGCCCGCCGATGGTGTCGGTCACCAATGTCGACCCCGAGCGCATCCGGCAACTGCTGGACGAGTTCGCCCAGGATGTGCGCACGGTGCTTCCGCCGGTGCTGTCCATCCGCAACGGTCGTCGTGCCGTGGTGATCACCGGAACCCCCGAGCAGCTGTCCCGTTTCGAGTTGTACTGCGAGCAGATCGCCGAGAAGGAGGCCGCCGAGCGCAAGAACAAGCTGCGCGGCGGCGCGGTCTTCGCTCCGGTCTTCGAACCGGTCCAGGTCGAGGTCGGTTTCCACTCGCCGCGGCTGTCCGACGGCATCGAGATCGTCGCGCAGTGGGCCGCCAAGGTGGGTCTGGATGTGGAATTGACCCGCCAACTGGCCGACTCGATCCTGGTGGGCGAGGTCGACTGGGTCGACGAGGTCACCACGCTGCACGACGCGGGTGCCCGCTGGATTCTGGATCTGGGACCCGGCGACATCCTGACCCGACTGACCGCGCCGGTGATTCGCGGCCTGGGCATCGGGATCGTGCCGGTGGCTACCCGCGGTGGTCAGCGCAACCTGTTCACCATCGGCGCCGTCCCGGAGGTCGCTCGGCCTTGGACGAGCTACGCCCCGTCGGTGGTCACGCTGCCCGACGGCCGGGTCAAGCTCGACACCAAGTTCACCCGGCTGACCGGCCGCTCGCCGATCCTGCTGGCCGGCATGACGCCGACCACCGTCGACGCCAAGATCGTCGCCGCGGCCGCCAACGCCGGGCACTGGTCTGAGCTGGCCGGCGGTGGCCAGGTTACCGAGGAGATCTTCAACGACCGGGTCGCGGAGCTGACGACGCTGCTCGAGCCGGGGCGGACCGTCCAATTCAATTCGCTGTTCCTGGACCCCTACCTGTGGAAGTTGCAGGTGGGCGGAAAGCGGTTGGTGCAGAAGGCGCGTCAGTCCGGCGCCCCGTTCGACGGGCTGGTGATCAGTGCCGGCATTCCCGAGCTGGAAGAGGCCGTCGAGCTGATCGCCGAGCTCAATGAATCCGGCATCAGCCACGTGGTGTTCAAGCCCGGCACCGTCGAGCAGATCCGGTCGGTGATCCGCATCGCCGCCGAGGTTCCCACCACGCCGGTGATCGCCCACGTCGAGGGTGGTCGCGCCGGTGGGCACCACTCCTGGGAAGACCTCGACGATCTGCTGTTGGCGACTTACTCCGAGCTGCGCTCGCAGCCCAACATCACGCTGTGCGTCGGCGGCGGAATCGGCACCCCTGAGCAGGCCGCCGAATACCTGTCCGGCCGTTGGTCGCAGCAGCACGGCTTCCCGTTGATGCCCGTTGACGGCATCTTGGTCGGTACCGCGGCGATGGCCACCCTGGAGGCCACCACGTCGCCGGCAGTCAAGCAGATGCTGGTCGACACCAAGGGCACCGACCACTGGATCGGCGCCGGAAAAGCGCAGGGCGGCATGGCGTCCTCGCGCAGCCAGCTCGGGGCCGACATCCACGAGATCGACAACGTCGCCTCGCGGTGCGGCCGGCTGCTCGACGAGGTGGCCGGCGACGGCGAGGCAGTCGCGGCCCGTCGCGACGAGATCATCGCCGCGCTGGCCGACACCGCCAAGCCCTACTTCGGTGATGTGGCCGAGATGACGTACGCGCAGTGGTTGCGCCGCTACGTGGAATTGGCGATTGGCGCGGGTGACTCGACCGCCGACACCGCCTCACCGGACAGCCCGTGGCTGGCCGACACCTGGCGGGAGCGGTTCGGTTCGATGCTGCAGCGCGCAGAAGCGCGGCTCAACGAACTCGAGTCCGGTCCGATCGAGACCCTGTTCGCCGATTCCGAAGGCGCACAGTCGATCCTGGAGCGTCCCGAAGAGGCTATTGCGGCGCTGCTGGCTCGTTACCCCGAGGCAGAGACCGTTCGGCTGCACCCGGCCGACGCGCCGTTCTTCACCCAGCTCTGCAAGACGCCGGGTAAGCCGGTCAACTTCGTGCCGGTGATCGACAAGGACGTGCGCCGTTGGTGGCGCAGTGACTCGCTGTGGCAGGCGCATGACGCCCGTTACACCGCCGAGCAGGTCTGCATCATTCCGGGCATCACCGCCGTCGCCGGGATCACCCGGGTCGACGAGCCGGTCGGCGAGCTGCTGGATCGCTTCGAGCAGACGGCAGTTGACCAGGTGCTCGCCGCTGGCGTGGAGCCCACCCCGGTGACGGCGCGTCGTCGGGGCCGCACCGATGTGACCGGCCCGCTGGCCGTGTTGCTCGACGCCCCCGATGTGCTGTGGGCCGGTCGTACCGCCACCAACCCGGTGCACCGGATCGCCGACCCCGATGAGTGGCAGGTGCACGAGAACCGCACCGCCACCCACCCGTCGACCGGCGCTCGGCTGGAGGTCGCCTCAGAAGCCAATGTGGTACTGAGCGTGCCGTTGTCCGGTGTCTGGATCAACATTCGCTTCACCGTGCCGGCAGCCGTCGTCGACGGCGCCACCCCGCTGGTCTCCACCGAGGACGCCGCCGCCGCGATGCGCGCGGTGCTGGCCATCGCCGCCGGTGTCGACGGCCCGGAGGCCCTGCCGCCGGTACACGACGGCTCGGCCACCGTCACCGTGGAGTGGAACCCCGAGCAGGTCGCCGACCACACCGGGGTGACCGCGACATTCGGCGCACCGCTTGCTCCGGGACTGTCCACCGTTCCCGACGCACTGGTCGGCCGGTGCTGGCCGGCGGTGTTCGCCGCCATCGGCTCGGCCACCACCGACGCCGGGTTCCCGGTTGTCGAGGGCCTGCTGTCCCTGGTGCACCTGGACCACGCGGCGCAGCTGCTCGCCGCGCTGCCGGCGGAGCCGGCCGAATTGACCGTCACCGCAACGGCTTCGGCGGCCACCGACACCGAGGTCGGCCGTGTCGTCCCGGTGTCGGTCACGGTCGCAGCGGCCGACGGCACCGTGCTGGCCACCCTGGAGGAGCGCTTCGCGATCCGCGGACGCACCGGTGCCGCGGAACTGACCGACCCGGTTCGGGCCGGCGGTGCGGTCTCCGACAACGCCACCGACACGCCGCGCCGCCGTCGGCGCGACGTCACCGTGACCGCGCCGGTGGACATGCGGCCGTTCGCGGCGGTCTCCGGCGACTACAACCCGATCCACACCGACCGGGCCGCGGCATTGCTGGCCGGCCTGGAAACGCCCATCGTGCACGGCATGTGGCTCTCGGCCGCGGCCCAGCACGTGGTGACCGCCACCGACGGCCAGGCCCGCCCGCCGGCGCGGCTGGTCGGCTGGACCGCGCGCTTCCTGGGCATGGTCAAGCCCGGCGATGACGTCGACTTCCGCGTCGACCGGGTCGGGATCGACCTGGGCGCAGAGGTTCTGGAGATCAGCGCACGGATCGGTTCGGACCTGGTGATGTCGGCCACCGCTCGGCTGACCGCGCCCAAGACCGTCTACGCGTTCCCCGGTCAGGGCATCCAGCACAAGGGCATGGGCATGGAGGTCCGTGCCCGGTCCAAGGCCGCCCGTAAGGTGTGGGACTCCGCGGACAAGTTCACCCGCGAAACCCTGGGCTTCTCGGTGCTGCACGTGGTGCGCGACAACCCGACCAGCCTGATCGCCTCCGGCGTGCACTACCAGCACCCCGAAGGCGTGCTGTACTTGACGCAGTTCACCCAGGTCGCGATGGCCACCGTGGCCGCCGCACAGGTCGCCGAGATGCGCGAGCAGGGCGCCTTCGTCGAGGGTGCGATCGCCTGCGGTCACTCCGTCGGCGAGTACACCGCGCTGGCCTGCGTCAGCGGCGTCTACGAGCTGGAAGCGCTGCTGGAGGTGGTGTTCCACCGCGGCTCGAAGATGCACGACATCGTGCCACGTGACGCCATGGGACGCTCCAACTACCGACTGGCCGCCATCCGGCCGTCGCAGATCGACCTCGACGACGCCGACGTCACCGCGTTCGTCGCCGAGATCGCCGAGCGCACCGGTGAATTCCTGCAGATCGTCAACTTCAACCTGCGCGGCTCGCAGTACGCGATCGCCGGCACGGTCGCCGGCCTGGAGGCGCTGGAGGCCGAGGTCGAGCGGCGCCGCGAGATCAGCGGCGGCAAGCGCTCGTTCATCCTGGTTCCCGGGATCGACGTGCCGTTCCACTCGGAGGTGCTGCGCATCGGCGTGGATGACTTCCGCCGTTCGCTGGAGCGGGTCATGCCGCGCGACCAGGACCCGGCGCTGATCGTCGGCCGCTACATCCCCAACCTGGTGCCCAAGCCGTTCACGCTGGACCGGGAGTTCATCCAGGAGATTCGCGACCTGGTGCCGGCCGAGCCGCTCGACGAGGTGCTGGCCAACTACGACACCTGGCGCAACGAGAAGCCGGCCGAGCTGTGCCGCAAGGTCGTCATCGAGTTGCTGGCTTGGCAGTTCGCCAGCCCGGTGCGCTGGATCGAGACCCAGGACCTGCTGTTCATCGAGCAGGCCGCCGGTGGGTTGGGCGTGGAACGGTTTGTCGAGATCGGGGTGAAGACCGCCCCGACGGTCGCCGGACTGGCCACCAACACGCTCAAGCTGCCCGAGTACGCCCACAGCACCGTGGAGGTGCTCAACGCTGAGCGCGACGCCGCGGTGCTGTTCGCCACCGACACCGACCCGGAGCCGGAGCCGGAAGAAGAAGAGGCACCGGCCCAGGCCGCCGCGGAGGGCGCCCCGGCCGAGGCGGCAGCACCGGCGCCCGCCGCGCCGGCCGGCGGACCTCGCCCCGATGACATTGCGTTCGACGCCGCCGACGCCACCTGCGCGCTGATCGTACTGAGCGCCAAGATGCGCATCGACCAGATCGAGGAGCTGGACTCCATCGAGTCCATCACCGACGGCGCGTCGTCGCGGCGCAACCAGCTGCTGGTGGACCTGGGCTCGGAGCTGAACCTGGGTGCCATCGACGGCGCCGCCGAAGCCGACCTGTCCGGGCTGAAGTCGCAGGTGACCAAGCTGGCCCGCACCTACAAGCCGTACGGCCCAGTGCTGACCGACGCGATCAACGATCAGCTGCGCACCATTCTCGGACCGTCCGGCAAGCGCCCCGGTGCCATCGCCGAACGGGTCAAGAAGACGTGGGAGCTCGGTGACGGCTGGGCCAAGCACGTCACCGTCGAGGTGGCGTTGGGGACCCGCGAGGGCAGCAGTGTCCGGGGCGGCGCCCTGGGCGGGTTGCACGAGGGCGCCCTGGCCGACGCCGCGGCCGTCGACAAGGTCATCGATGCGGCCGTGCAGGCCGTCGCCGCACGCCGCGGTGTCGCGGTCAGCCTGCCCTCGGCAGGCGGTGGCGGCGGCGCGACCGTGGACGCGGCCGCGCTGGGCGAGTTCACCGCCCAGATCACCGGCCGCGACGGTGTGCTCGCCTCAGCGGCCCGGCTGGTGTTGGGCCAGCTCGGATTCGACGACGCGGTAAGCGCCCCGGCGGGTGCCACCGACAGCGAGCTGATCGACCTGGTGAGCGCCGAATTGGGTTCGGACTGGCCGCGCCTGGTGGCGCCGGCCTTCGACGGCCGCAAAGCGGTGCTGTTCGACGACCGTTGGGCCAGTGCCCGCGAGGACCTGGTCAAGCTGTGGCTGGTCGACGAAGGCGACATCGACGCCGACTGGCCGCGCCTGGCCGAGCGCTTCGAGGGTGCCGGCCACGTGGTCGCCACCCAGGCGTCCTGGTGGCAGGCCCGGGCGCTGGCCTCGGGCCGGCAGATTCACGGCTCGCTGTACGCCCGGATCGCCGCCGGCGCGGAGAACCCGGGCCGGGGCCGCTACAGCGACGAGGTGGCGGTGGTGACCGGTGCCTCCAAGGGCTCGATCGCGGCATCGGTGGTCGGGCAGCTGCTCGACGGCGGTGCGACCGTCATCGCCACCACGTCTCGACTCGACGACGAGCGACTGAGCTTCTACCGCGACCTGTACCGTGACCACGCTCGGTTCGGTGCCGCGCTGTGGGTGGTGCCGGCCAACATGGCTTCGTACTCCGACATCGATGCATTGGTCGAGTGGGTCGGAACCGAGCAGGCCGAAAGCCTTGGGCCGCAGTCGATCCACCTCAAGGATGCGCAGACCCCGACGCTGCTGTTCCCGTTCGCGGCGCCGCGGGTCACCGGCGATCTGTCCGAGGCCGGTGCGCGTGCCGAGATGGAGATGAAGGTCCTGCTGTGGGCGGTGCAGCGCCTCATCGGCGGCCTGTCGAAGATCGGCGCCGAGCGCGACATCGCCTCCCGGCTGCACGTGGTGCTGCCCGGCTCGCCCAACCGCGGCATGTTCGGCGGTGACGGCGCCTACGGCGAGGCCAAGGCATCGCTGGACGCGCTGGTGTCGCGCTGGAAGGCGGAGTCCTCGTGGGCTTCTCGGGTCAGCCTGGCCCACGCCCTGATCGGCTGGACTCGCGGCACCGGGCTGATGGGCCACAACGACGTCATCGTCGATGCGGTCGAGGAAGCCGGCGTCACCACCTACTCGACCGAGCAGATGGCGGCCATGCTGCTGGGCTTGTGCAACGTCGAGTCCAAGGTGGCCGCGGCCAACGCCCCGATCGAGGCCGACCTGACCGGTGGCCTGGCCGAGGCGAACCTAGACATGGCCGAGCTGGCTGCCCGGGCTCGTGAGGAGATGACGAGCGAAGCCGCAGCCGACGACGAGGCTGACGCCGGCAACACCATTGCGGCACTGCCGAGCCCGCCGCGGGGCCACACTCCGGCACCCCCGCCGGCCTGGGCCGACCTCGACGTCGACCCGGCCGACCTGGTGGTCATCGTCGGTGGCGCCGAACTCGGGCCGCTGGGCTCGTCGCGCACCCGATTCGAGATGGAGGTCTCCGGCGAGCTGTCGGCAGCTGGGGTGCTCGAGCTGGCCTGGACCACCGGTTTGGTCAAGTGGGAGGACGACCCGACCCCGGGTTGGTACGACACCGCGACCGGTGAGCTGGTCGACGAGGCCGAGCTGGTAGAGCGCTACCACGACGCCGTGGTGGAACGCGTCGGTGTTCGCGAGTTCGTCGATGACGGCGCGATCGACCCCGACCACGCCTCACCGCTGCTGGTCAGTGTGTTCCTGGACAAGGACTTCTCGTTCGTGGTCTCCAGCGAGGCCGACGCCCGAGCGTTCGTCGAGTTCGACCCCGAGCACACCGTGGTGCGCCCGGTGCCGGACTCCTCGGACTGGCAGGTGATCCGCAAGGCCGGCACCGAGATTCGGGTTCCGCGCAAGAGCAAGCTGTCGCGCACCGTGGGTGCTCAGATCCCGACCGGGTTCGACCCGACGGTGTGGGGGATCAGCCAGGACATGGCCACCTCCATCGACCGGGTGGCGCTGTGGAACATCGTCGCGACCGTCGACGCGTTCCTGTCGGCGGGCTTCACCCCGACCGAGCTGATGCGCTGGGTGCACCCGTCGCTGGTGGCCAGCACTCAGGGCACCGGCATGGGCGGCATGACCTCGATGCAGACCATGTACCACGGCAACCTGCTTGGGCGGGCCAAGCCGAACGACATCCTGCAGGAAGTTCTGCCCAATGTCGTTGCTGCGCACGTGGTCCAGAGCTACGTCGGGTCCTACGGCGCGATGATCCACCCGGTGGCCGCCTGTGCCACCGCGGCGGTCTCGGTCGAGGAGGGCGTCGACAAGATCCGGCTGGGCAAGGCCGAGCTGGTGGTCACCGGCGGCTACGACGACCTGACCCTGGAGGCCATCATCGGCTTCGGTGACATGGCGGCCACCGCCGACACCGAGATGATGCGCGCCAAGGGGATCAGCGACTCGAAGTTCTCCCGCGCCAACGACCGGCGCCGGTTGGGCTTCGTCGAAGCTCAGGGTGGCGGCACCATTCTGCTGGCCCGCGGCGACCTGGCCGCCAAGATGGGCCTGCCGGTCCTGGCGGTGGTGGCTTACGCGCAGAGCTTCGCCGACGGCGTGCACACCTCGATCCCCGCTCCGGGCCTGGGTGCCCTGGGTGCGGGCCGGGGCGGCAAGGACTCGATGCTGGCCCGTTCGCTGGCCAAGCTGGGTGTGGGTGCCGACGACATCGCGGTGGTCTCCAAGCACGACACCTCGACGTTGGCCAACGACCCCAACGAGACCGAGCTGCACGAGCGGCTGGCCGACTCGCTGGGCCGCTCCGACGGTGCGCCGCTGTTCGTCATCAGCCAGAAGAGCCTCACCGGGCACGCCAAGGGCGGCGCGGCGGTCTTCCAGATGATGGGCCTGTGCCAGGTGCTGCGCGACGGGGTCATCCCGCCCAACCGCAGCCTGGACTGTGTCGACGACGAGCTGGCCACCGCCGGGCACCTGGTGTGGGTGCGCGAGACGCTGGAGCTGGGGGAGAAGTTCCCGCTCAAGGCCGGTTTGGTCACCAGCCTCGGCTTCGGTCACGTCTCCGGTCTGGTCGCCCTGGTACACCCGGCGGCGTTCCTGGCGGCGCTGGACCCGAGCCAGCGCGCGGCGTACGAGCAGCAGGCTGGTGAGCGTGTGCTGGCCGGTCAGCGGCGACTCGCCTCGGCGATCGCCGGTGGCAAGCCGATGTACGAGCGGCCCGCGGACCGGCGGTTCGACCACGACTCACCGGAGAAGCGCCAGGAGTCGGCGATGCTGCTCAACCCCGCGGCACGGCTCGGCGACGGCGACGTCTACATCGGATAGCGTCACTGGTTATGGGCATCGTTGGTGTCGGGATCGACCTGGTGTCGATTCCCGACTTCGCCGAGCAGGTCGACCAACCCGGGACGGTGTTCGCCGAGACGTTCACCCCCGGGGAGCGTCGCGACGCCTCGGACAAGAGTTCGTCGGCGGCGCGGCACCTGGCGGCCCGCTGGGCGGCCAAGGAGGCGGTGATCAAGGCATGGTCGGGGTCGCGGTTTGCCCAGAAGCCGGTGCTGCCGGAGGCGATTCACCGCGACATCGAGGTGGTCACCGACACGTGGGGACGTCCGAAGGTGCGACTCTCCGGTGAGATCGCGCAGCATCTGGCCGAGGTGACGATTCACGTGTCGCTGACCCACGAGGCCGACACCGCCGCTGCCGTCGCGATCCTGGAGATCAATTGACGCCGAGCAGTCGTGAAAACCCCCAAAATGCTGCGTCGTAGGGTGCTTTCATGTCTGCTCGTCGTAGTGAACTGATCCAGCAAGTCCGCGACGTCCTGCCGTCGGTGCGGGCTGACCTGGAGGATCTGGTGCGCATCGAGTCGGTGTGGGCCGACCCTGCGCGACGACCCGAGGTGCACCGCAGCGCTCAGCGTGTCGCAGACCTGCTGAGCCAGGCGGGTTTTCCGCAGGTGCAGATCGTCGCCGAGGGCGGTGCGCCGGCAGTTATCGCGCACTATCCGACGCCTCCGGGTGCCCCGACCGTGTTGCTCTACGCGCACCACGACGTGCAGCCCGAAGGCGACGTGGGGCAGTGGGATTCACCGCCGTTCGAACCCACCGAACGCGACGGGCGCCTCTACGGCCGCGGCACCGCCGACGACAAGGCCGGTATCGCAACACATCTGGCGGCATTCCGGGCGCACGGCGGCCACCCGCCGGTCGGTGTGACGGTCTTCGTCGAAGGTGAGGAGGAATCCGGATCGCCGTCGCTGGGGGCGCTGCTTGCCGCGCACCGCGAGGCGCTGAGCGCCGACGTGATCGTGATCGCCGACTCCGACAACTGGAGCACCGACATTCCCTCACTGACGGTGTCGCTGCGGGGGCTGGCCGACTGCGTGGTGGAGGTCGCGACGCTAGACCACGGTCTGCACTCGGGGTTGTGGGGTGGGGTGGTGCCCGACGCGCTGACCGTCCTGGTGCGGCTGCTGGCAAGCCTGCACGACGACGAGGGCAACGTCGCCGTCGCCGGGCTTCATGAAGGCACTGCGGCACCGGTCGATTACCCGCCCGAGCGCGTACGTGCCGATACCGGACTGCTAGACGGGGTGACCGAGATCGGCTCCGGCTCGGTGCCACAGCGGATGTGGGCCAAGCCGGCGATCACCGTCATTGGTATCGACACCACGAGCATTGCGGCGTCGTCGAACACGCTGATTCCGCGGGCCCGCGCCAAGATCAGCCTGCGAGTGGCACCCGGCGGCGACGCCGCCGCTCACCTGGACGCGCTCACCGCTCACCTTGAGCAGCACGCGCCGTGGGGAGCCCAGGTGACCGTCACCCCGGGCGATGTCGGCCAGCCCTACGCCATCGACGCCACCGGCCCGGTGTACGACGCCGCGCGGGCCGCGTTCGTCCAGGCCTGGGGCGTCGAGCCCATAGACATGGGCATGGGCGGCTCCATCCCGTTCATCGCCGAGTTCGCCGCTGCATACCCGCAGGCGACCATTCTGGTTACCGGGGTGGAGGACCCCAGCACCCAGGCGCACAGCATCAACGAGAGCCTGCACCTGGGTGTGCTGGAACGCGCCGCTACCGCCGAAGCGCTGTTACTGGAAAAGCTGGGCGGTCAGCCCGCCTGATGATCGCTGGCCCACCGCAACTACCGCAGACCGTGCCGGATGCCGTACGACAGCTGGCCGGCGACGATGATCCACGTCCGGTGTGGCTCAACGAGGTCGGCGGCACCACGTTCGAGGTCACCGGCGCCGCCGGGCGCCGCTTCATCAAGTGGTCGCCGATCGACAGCGGCATCGACCTGTCCGCCGAGGCGGCGCGACTGCGGTGGGCGCTCGACTACACACCGGTGCCACGCGTACTCGATCACGGCCGCAACGAACAGGGGCAATGGCTGGTCACCGAGGCACTGCCCGGCACCAATGCGGTCGCGCCGCGATGGATCGCCGACCCCCGCCCAGCAGTGACGGGCATCGGGCGGGGACTACGGGCGCTGCACGACGGCTTGCCGGTGGCGGAATGTCCGTTCGACTGGAGCGCCGAGCGGCGGGTCGCGGACGCTAATCACCGTTCCGGTCAACTGGATCCGGCCGAGTGGCCTGCTGAGTTCGCCGGATTCACCGTCGCGCAGGCGTTGCAGCGACTAGCCGATCCACCTCCGGTTGATCGGCTGGTGGTGTGCCATGGCGACGCCTGTGCACCGAACACCTTGCTGAACGACGAGGGGCGCCCCACGGGGCACGTCGACCTCGGCGAACTGGGGATTGCCGATCGCTGGGCCGATCTGGCGGTGGCCACCTGGAGCACTGAGTGGAACTACGGTGCCGATTGGACTGATGTGCTCCTTGATGCCTACGGAGTCGGGCGAGACCAGGAGCGTATCGACTACTACCGGCTGTTGTGGACCCTCGATCCTTGATCGGCGGACCCACAAGGGCCACTTGTGATTGCATGGGGAGATGGCGCTGAGCCCCCGCATGCCCGATCTGTCGGCGTTCGAGATGTTGGTGGCTATAGCCAGAACCGGCAGTCTTGGCGCTGCGGGGCGGGAGCTGGGGCTGACGCAGCAGGCGGTTTCGGCACGCCTGACAGCGATGGAAGCCCAGACCGGTGTGCGACTGGTAACCCGTAGTGCGCGTGGTTCGCAGTTGACTTCGGCCGGGGCGGTCGTGACGGAATGGGCGGACCAGCTACTGGATGTCGCCAGTCACGTCGATGCCGGGCTGGCTTCGTTGCGGACCGCAAGCCGCAAGAAGATGAAAGTGGTTGCGAGTCTGACGATCGCCGAACAGTTGATGCCTCGCTGGATCGTGTCACTGCAGACCTCCGCGACGCGAACCGGCCGCGAGGCACCGGAGGTCATTCTGACCGCCACCAACAGCGAGCAGGCCATTGCCAGCGTGCGAGACGGATCGGCGGACCTGGGCTTCATCGAGAGTCCGGGGGCGCTGACCGGTATTCGCAGCCGTGTCGTCGCGCACGACGACCTCGTGGTGATCGTGCCACCCGACCACAAATGGGTGCGTCGCGCCAAAGGCGTGACCGCCGCAGAGCTCAGCCAGACCCCGCTGGTCGTGCGGGAACAAGGTTCGGGCACCCGTGACTCACTGACGTCGGCGTTACGTGCAGTGCTGGGGCACGAGGTGGAACAGGCACGCCCGGCATTGGAACTGTCGTCGTCGGTCGCCGTGCGCGGTGCCGTACTGGCCGGGGCCGGGCCGGCGGTGATGAGCAGGTTGGCGGTCGCCGATGACCTTGCGGTCGGCCGGCTTCGCAGCGTCGAGGTGCCGGAATTAGACCTGCACCGGGAGCTTAGGGCGATCTGGGCGGGTGGGCGGACGCCGCCGGCCGGTGCGGCCCGGGACCTGTTGAGTCATATCGGCGGCGCCAACCGGCTGCGCTGATACACGCCGAAGCTACGTGCCGTACTGCAACCACAGGGGCAGCGCGCCGTTGAGCCGCTGCATGAACTTGATCAGTCCGATCCGATACTGTCCAGATCCGAACGAGTCGATTCCGTACTCGGGGAAAGCAATTCCGACCCCGAACAGTCCCGGGGCCAGGATCCCGTTCACCGGGTCGTATTCCAGCTCACCCCACTGCGGGGTCGCGGGGAGCTGGCGTCGGGTGAAGCCGACGGTGTAGACAACGTGGCTACAGGATTGGAGCTGCTCGGAGAACTCCTTGTCGTCTACCCGATACCGTTCCAGGCGCTCCGGACAGGTTCCGTCGATGTTCTCGCGGGCCCACGTTGCGGCATTTCCCTTCAGGCCGGTGTCGTCGAACAGAATCTGATCGCCAAGGTAGACAGCGTATTTGGTAGGGCTCCGATAGAAGTTGACGACCTTCTGTGCCTGGGTGTTCAACAGGTTGGGCAGGGCCACCATCGATGAGTGCGACGAGCCGAAGACCGCTACCGTGGCGTCGCCCAACGCCAGCTGACCGAGCTTGTCGGGGTTCAGTGCCACCTCGAGCGGAATCTCCTCCAGGTGCGGATGCTGAAGTGTCTTGGGAACTGAACCGACGGCCAGGATCACGTTCTTGGCTTCGATCTCGGAGTCCGGGGTGCTCACCAACCACCGCCGGTTGCGCAGGGTGAGCTCGGTGGCCACCGCGCGAATGGCGTTGACCCGCTCTGAGAGGTGTTGGGAGACCCATACCAACGGATCGGCGATGAGGCCGAGCGGGCAGGTGTGACCGGGATCGATGTCGGTCAGCTCAAAGTGGGGCGCTTCGGAGAACCGGAACGCCTGCGAGCCGTTCAAGTAATCGAGGAAGAGCGACACATGGGTGTTGCCCGGGACGGCGCGCCATTTGGCGCCGATATCACCGGCGGCAAAGTCGGGATCGATCCAGACGATCTCGCTCCCGGGGACGCCATGGTCGAGCAGCCGGCCCACCGCGGCAATACCCGCGGGACCTGCTCCGATCACTGCCCAGCTGTGCTCAGTCATCTTCCTGCCTTCCAACGGGGTAGGAGTAACGCGCCTTGTTGGCCGCTCGATCGGAGGCGCCACCCAAGCCCGACCGTTGGGATTAATGCTGCGCCCGACAGTAGTCCGCGGCTAGGGGGTTTGTGCTTGTTAGCCCACAAGGGTTCGTTGTGGCCGAGAGATAGTCGGCCGTCTGCTCCCGATCGGGTGCGCGGCAGGCTGACGAGGCTTATCTTCACGGGACAGGACGACATTCTGGGACAGGATCAGGTGCGCCGTGAAGCCGCTCGCGCGTTATGCATCGCTCTACGGGTACGCCGATCTGACGCGCTCCCTCGGAGTCGACCCGATTCCATTGTTGAGGGAGCGGGGCCTCGATCCCGCGAGCCTGAATTTGCAAGACCGCTGGTTGCCGGCGGTCACGGTCGCGGAGTTGCTCGAGACAACTGCAGCGGTCGCTGGCTGCGAGGATTTTGGCCTGCGGCTTGCCGAACGGCGACGGTTCGCCAACCTTGGGCCACTGAGCCTGGCGGTGCGAGAGGAGCCCGATGTTCGAAGCGCACTGCAGATGTTGGCCCGGTACCAGCACGCCTACAACGAGGCGGTGTGGACGCGCCTGTACGAAACCGATGAACTAGCGACGCTTCGCGTCGAGCTGGATGTCGGCGAGCCGGTGGAGGAGCGGCAGTCTTCGGAGCTGGCCGTGGCCGCGCTGCATCGTCTCCTGCGCGGCTTCCTCGGACCCCAGTGGAAGCCGGTCGCGGTCTATTTCCACCATCGGCCACCGAAGAGCATCGCGCCCCACCGGAAGTTTTTCGGGCCGATGGTGCGATTCGATCAGGAGTTCGCCGGAATCGAGTTTGCGGCAGGCGAACTCGATCTGGCCAACAAGATGTCCGATCCGCTGTTACGGCCGTATGCGCAACGGGTCCTGCAGTCGTTGGAACCGCCCAAGGATGCGGTGGTGGTGGACCGTGTCCGGAGTCTGATCGAGCTGCTGCTGCCTATCGGACGTTGTTCGGTGGAACAGGTGGCACGCAGTCTCGGTGTGGATCGCAGGACCGTTCACCGGCGCCTCGCGGAGTCGGGCGAGACATACTCGTCGGTTCTGAATGCCGCCCGGGTGGACTTGGCTAAGCGGATGGTGGGCAATTCCCGCTACTCGATGACCGAGATCGCCCAACTGCTCTCCTTTTCCGCGCCAAGCAACTTCTCGCGCTGGTTTCGCACGCAGTTCGGCTGTAGTCCCCGGCAGTGGCAAGACGAGAAGCGGCGTGCCGGCGGGGCGTGACTCGTCGCCTGTTGCGCTAGTCGCCGCCTGACACCCCCGGAGCGCGACGCCGGTGCTGAAACGCCCACCCGCGATGTCCCCAAATGACATGTTTGTGTCCCGTGGAGATAAGCAGAATGGGCTGCCGATCCCTAGTGTCGATCACAGGACGTCACGGAAGCCGCCGGGAGCTCGCAGCCCAGCCGGCCCCCGACAGCCGGCAAGGCGGCTCCGTGGCGTTCTGAGAACGGAATTCACGCAATCCCGGCATTCGACGCGAAGGAGATCGCAGTGGCACACGCCGTCCGTTTCTATGAAGCCGGTGGCCCGGAGGTCATGCAATGGGAAGCGGTCGACGTCGGTGCCCCCGGGACGGGGGAAGTCCGGGTCCGGCACGGGGCGGTCGGGCTGAATTTTGCCGACACCTACTTCCGCACCGGGCTGTATCCGGCCCCATTGCCAGCAGGTATGGGGGTTGAGGGAGCCGGCGTCATCGAGGCGGTCGGCCCCGGCGTGGAGGGCTTTTCCGAAGGCGACCGAGTCACCTACACCGGTAGTCCACTCGGGGCCTACAGCACCGAGCGCGTCATGCCGGCCGGCTCGTTGATCAAGTTGCCCGAGGGCATCGCCTTCGACACCGCCGCGGCCATGACGATGCGAGGCCTGACCAGCGCGTACCTGCTACGGCGCATACACCCCTTGACTTCCGGCGACACCGTGCTCCTGCATGCGGCGGCCGGCGGAGTGGGACTGATCTTTTGCCAGTGGGCAAAGCTGCTTGGAATCAACGTGATCGGAACGGTGTCGACCGACCGCAAGGCGGAGGTGGCTCGGGCGCACGGATGCGGCGAGGTCATCGTCTACTCCCGAGAAGATATCGCGGCCAGGGTCCGCGAACTTACCGACGGCAGGGGTGTCCCGGTCGTCTACGACAGTGTCGGCGCGCGGACATACGAGTCGTCGCTGAACTCCCTGGCGCGCCGCGGACTCTTGGTGTGCTTCGGAACGGCCTCAGGGCCCATACCGCCAATCGACGCCATGCAGCTTGCCGCGAGGGGTTCATTGTTCGTCACCCGGCCCGCGTTGGCCGACTACATTGCCGAACCGGCCGAGCGCGCCGACCTCGCCGCTGAACTGTTCGGCCACGTCGCGGCCGGGGAGATCCGAATCGAGATTAACCAGCGCTACGAACTCACCGACTGCGTCCGGGCGCACCGGGATCTTGAGGCCGGCCGCAGTGTCGGGTCCTCGGTGTTCTCACTCTGAGAGGCAGGGGACAAATGACTACCACCGCTACCGCCTCCGCACGGCGATCCATCGCGACAACGCCGCGGCCAAGGATCAAAGCCCAGCCGCTGACGTGCAGCATCGGCGCCGAACTATTCGACGTGAACCTTGGCGAGGTCTCCCGCGATGACGTGCTGTTCGCGGAGCTGAAATCGCTGTTGCTGCAATACAAGGTTGTGTTCCTGCGCGACCAGGACATGACCAGAGCCGAGCATGTCGCACTGGCCGAGCGATTCGGGCCGCTGGAAGACCATCCGGTGATGGCCAGCGACCCGGAATATCCGGCGCTGGTGCGCATTTACAAGGATCTGGACAGCCCCGCTGAGCACTACGAGAACGCCTACCATTGCGACGCCACCTGGCGCGAGAGTCCGCCGATGGGCGCCGTGCTGCGGTGCGTGGAAGGCCCAGAGGTCGGCGGGGACACCATCTGGGTCAACATGGCCTTGGCCTACGAGCGGCTGCCGGAGGCGGTCAAGAGCCAGATCCACGGACTGCGGGCTCGCCACAGTATCGAGGCCACTTTCGGTGGGCGGCTTGCCATCGACGACCGTCACCGGCTCAAGGAGCGGTTTCCCGACCCCGAGCACCCGGTGGTGCGCACCCACCCGGAAACCGGTGAGAAGATCCTGTTCGTCAACGCCTTCACCACGCACTTGGTGAACTACCACAAGCCCGCCAACATACGCTGCGGCATCGACTACGCGCCCGGTGCGGCCAACCTGCTGAGCTATCTGATCAGCCAGGCCACCATCCCCGAATACCAGGTGCGGTGGCGGTGGACGAAGAACAGTGTGGCGATCTGGGACAACCGCTCCACTCAGCATTATGCCGTCCAGGATTACTGGCCCGCCGTTCGAAAGATGGAGCGCGCCAGCATCATCGGCGATCGGCCGTTCTGACGGCGGGTCATGCAAACCGCTGCGGCACGCCTAGAAGGGAGTCAGACAATGCATTTTCACGACGATTCGCTCCTCCCGGAGTGTCAGGAGAAGCTGGTCATCACGTGTGCGCCATACGGGCCCGAGTGGGAGTTGGATGACTTCCGCGACGATCTCCCGGTGAGCGTGGCGGAGCACGTCCAAAAGGCCGTCGACTGCTATGAGGCCGGTGCCAGTGTGCTGCACATCCACGTGCGCGAGCTCGACGGCCGGGGGAGCAAGCGGCTATCGAAGTTCAACGAGCTGCTCGCCGCGCTGCGCGACGCGGTTCCGGACATGATCCTGCAGGTGGGCGGATCGATCTCGTTTGCGCCCGAGGGAGCGGGCGCGGCAGCCAAATGGCTCTCCGACGACACCCGGCACATGCTGGCCGATCTTGATCCGGCGCCGGACCAGGTGACGATCGCGATCAACACCAGCCAGATGAACATCATGGAACTCATGACCGCCGGCGATATCGCCGGAACCTCGATGGAGCGTCCGGAAATCGCTGCCGCATACCGGGAGATGGTTGTGCCTGCTGGTCCCGAGTGGGTCGCCGAGCACCTGCGCCGCTTGCAAAAGGCCGGTATTCAGCCACATTTTCAGCTGTCCAGCATTCCGCAGCTCGAGACGGTCGAACGGCTCATCCGCTGTGGTGTCTACACCGGTCCGCTGAACCTGACCTGGGTGGGAATCGGCGGCGGCTTCGACGGACCCAACCCGTACAACATCATGAACTTCATCCAGCGGGTTCCCGACGGCGCGTGCCTGACCTTGGAGACCGTGATGCGCAGGGTGTTGCCGGTCAACACCATGGCCATCGCCCTAGGTCTGCATGCCCGGTGTGGCAACGAGGACACGATCTGGGGCCGCCCGGGGGAGAAGATCACGTCGGTCCGACAGATTCGACAGTTGGTACGGGTCGCCGGGGAACTGGGACGCGATGTCGCGACGGGCAAAGAGGCCCGCGACATCTACAAGATCGGCACCGTCTATGTCGATGCGGACGAGACGCTGGCGAAGCTGGGGTATGCCCCCAACCGCCAGCCCGGCCAGGTCGGATTCACCCACCACCGATAGGCGTCAACGCCCTTCGGCTGCCGCCTCCAACGCCGCGATGTCGAGCTTGACGTGGCCCAGTTGTGGTCGACTTCGGCCGGCTTGGTCCTGGCTGACCAGACATTCATCGTTGACGACACCATGCGCGATCAGCGCGCGTGGGTAGGCCACCACGTTCCCGTAGCCGTACGCCGGAACCGAGGACTTGAGCCGGGGTTGCTGGCGACGATGATCGAGCTGGTAAAAGCGGATGAGCGCATTGAGGACGGTTAGCCAGCCCTCCTGGGTTGACGGGCAGACCTGGCACAACTGGGTTACGGTGCTCCCCATGAGAACAACGACGTTCCACAAGTTCCTGACGGCATCACTAGCTGTTGCTGCAACTGCTTTGGTTGTGGCCCCAGCGGCTCAGGCTGACGCTCACAGCTATCAGCAGTACCTGCGGGATAACGGGATCAACATCGGGATCATGGCGATGACCCCCGGATCGGAGGTTGGGTACGGGTTGAACGTCTGCAAGTACCTTCGTGCCGGGATGACGGTTGATGAGGTCATTCCGATGGGGTGGAACTCGATGGCCGACAATCCGGCGATGGTCAACGCGGCACAACGCGAGCTATGTCCGGAAACCCTTCGATGAGGTCCGCATTCGCCCTAGCGGCGTTAGCGTCGGCTATCGCATTCGCCCCGGTGGCACACGCAGACCGCGACAGTTATATGCAGTACATCCGTGACCACCAGATCAACACCTCGGTCGCCCCTGAGGCGAAGGTCTTCATGATGGGTATTCAATCTTGCGACATGATGCGGCAAGGCGTGCGACCTGAGGAGTTTTCGGCGCCCCTTTCGATTGTTGACGTCCGTGGGATCGTGGACGCGGCACAACACGAGCTGTGCCCGGAAACCCTTCGATGAGGGCCGCATTCGCCCTAGCGGCGTAAGCGTCGGCTATCGCATTCGCCCCGGTGGCACACGCAGACCGCGACAGTTTCATGCAGCACATCCGCGACCACCAGATCAGCACGGGCTACTTGCCCGAGGCAAAGGCCTTTATGACGGCTCTTCGAATTTGCGAGATGCTACGGCAAGGCATGAGACCTGAAGAATTTTGGGCAGGCGGCCTGCCGTTCGTCGACGCACGCGGCCTTACTGATGCAGCACAGCACGAGCTGTGCCCTGACACCCTTGGCGGGCCGAAGTGAGGACCGCCATGTGGCTCAAAGCCCTTCTCGCCGCAGCACCGGCCGCATTGTTCCTCGCAGCACCGGCACCGGTTCACGCAGACGGTGCGTGCACCGCTTTGGGGTCCGACTATGACGCGTATTGGGCATGCACCCAGAAGACGAACGTGTCCTGCACGGGGGTCGTCCCACGGGTGTTGTTATGGGAGCTAACTTGACCTGCACTTACCCAGGCGGTGGCCGGGACGAGTGTGTCGTTCACTATGCGTATTTGGGTCACGGGCGGGTTGCAGACGCTGCCTGCACGTACTTTCCGCCTGGCTCCGAGCTAGCTCCGGCACCAGCACCTGGCGCGGAGCCGAGCTGAGCTGAGGAAGCGGGCAGGTAACTCGCCTACGACCTCGGGGGTCAGACCGACAAATCGCGCCGCAGTTTCGCGACGTGCCCGGTGGCCCGCACGTTGTACTGGGCTTCGGCGATCTTGCCCTGCTCGTCGACGACGAACGTCGAGCGAATGACGCCCTGCACGGTCTTGCCGTACATCTTCTTCTCGCCGTAGGCGCCCCAGGCCGCCAATACCGACCGGTCCGGGTCGGACAGCAGCGGGAAGGTCAATCCCTCGGTGTCGCGGAACTTGGCCAGTTTGGCGGGCTTGTCGGGGGAGATGCCGACGACGTCGAGGCCGGCGTCGTTGAAGTCGCGCAGGTTGTCCCGGAAGTCGCAGGCCTGCTTGGTGCAGCCGGGGGTCGAGGCGGCCGGGTAGAAGTAGACGACAACCCGTCGTCCGCGGTAGTCGGCCAGCGACACGGTGTTGCCGTCGGCGTCGGGAAGACTGAACGCGGGCGCTTCATCGCCGGGCGCCAGGCGTGCGGTGTCGGTCAACAATTGCCCCTTTCTGCTCGCCGGAGCGTGAGACGAACCCCGGCTGCTCTAGGGTAGTTCGACAGGGGCAGCATCGGACAGGGAGGACGACAGTGGCGGAACGCGATCCCGACACGATCAAGAAGGACATTGATCAGGCCCGCGAGCAGCTGGCATCGACGGTCGATATTCTCGCGGACCGGGCCAACCCCCGTCACCTGGCCGACCGCGCCAAGGCTCGGGCGATCGAGATCGTCACCCAACCTGCGGTGATGGCGTCGCTGGCGGGTGTCGGCGGACTGATCCTCATCCTGACGATTCGCCGAATCCGCAACCGCTGAGGTCCCCGCGCGTCGGCGCGAGAATTGGGTCTGGTGGCGTGAGGCTGCCGGGGTGAAGATATTGCGGTGCGCGCCCAACAGCCCCCGGCGCCGCGGCCTGACCCGATCGGCTACACGCTCAAGCGGCTGGTGCTGGGACGGCCGCTGGTCACCGGTGCGCTGCGCTCCGAGCGGTTGTCGAATCCGGTTGCCTTAGGAGTCCTTTCACCCGATGCGATCTCCTCGAATGCCTATGGCGTCGAGGAGATCCTGATCGAGCTGCTGCCGTTCGCCGGCCTGGCAGCCTTCGCGCTGCTGCTGCCCATCACCGGTGTGGTCCTGCTGATCCTGGTACTGGTCACCGCCTCGTATCGCCAGGTGGTGATGACCTACACCCGCGCGGGCGGTTCCTACATCGTCTCGCGGGAGAACTTCGGCCCCCGCGTGGCGCAGGTCGCCGCCGCGGCGCTGCTGATCGACTATGTGGTGACCGTCGCGGTGCAATCGGCGGCCGGCACCGTGGCCGTCGTCTCGGCGATCCGCCCACTGGGCCCCTACAGCCTGGAGATCACCGTCGCAGTGGTGATCGTGATGTGTTACGCGAACCTGCGCGGTGTGCGAGAAGCCGGCCGCACGTTCGCGGTACCGACCTACTTCTTCATAGGCATGCTCGGGCTGATGATCATCGTCGGCGTGGTGCGCGAGATCTTCTGGGGCTTACCGGTTTACGACGCCGAGCATCTCCCCGGGGCGGTGCCGGTGCATCAGGGCAATGGGCTGATCATGGGGGCGACGGTCCTGGTGGTGCTGCGCGCGTTCGCCAACGGCGGGTCATCGCTGACCGGTGTGGAGGCCATCTCCAACACCGTCAGCGTCTTCCAGAAGCCCCAGGGCCTCAACGCGCGGCGGGTGCTCACCACGATGGCGTGCATTCTGGGCTTCCTGCTGGCCGGGGTCACCTACCTGGCCTACCGCACTCACACCCCGCCGTACGCGGTCGGATATCCCTCGGTGCTCTCCGAGGTGGCCCGGGCGGTGTTCGGCGGCGGCTGGCTGGGGCAGGTGCTGTACGTACTGGTGCAGACGGCGACGGCGTTGATCCTGTTCACCGGCGCGAACACCAGCTTCAACGGGTTTCCGATGCTAGCCAGCTTCGTCGCCGAAGACCGCTTCCTACCCCGCCAGTTGACCAAGCGCGGGCATCGGCTGGTCTTTTCCAACGGGATCATCGTGCTCACCGTCCTGGCCGTGACTCTGCTGGTGGTCACCGGCGGGTCGGTCAACGCGTTGGTGCCGTTCTACGCGATCGGGGTGTTCACCGGATTCGCGATGGCCGGCTACGGCATGGCCAAACATCATGTGACGCATCGGGAATCGGGTTGGCGGTACAAACTCGTCATCAATTTCTCGGCGGGGCTGTTATCCACCGTGGTGGTGGGGATCTTCGCGGTGGCGAAGTTCACCGAGGGAGCCTGGCTCGTCGTGGTCGTGTTCCCGTTGCTGGTGGTGGTGCTGATCCGGCTCAACCGGGAATACCGGGCCGAGGCCGCGATCCTGGAGCGGTTCCGCACCGACCGGCCTGACTCGGTCAAATACGCCCGTCACCGGGTGATGGTCTTTGTGCATTCGCTGGATCTGGCGGTGCTCGAAGCCCTGCGTTACGGCAAAGGGCTCTACGCCGACGACCTCGTCGCTGTGCACCTGGTGGTCGACGCCGCCCATGCCGCGCAGCTGCAGCAGCGGTGGGAGTACTACGGCCTAGACACCCCGCTGCGGGTGGTCGACTGCCCGGACCGTCGGCTGACGCGCACCGCCCAGCAACTGGTCGACACCGCGCGTGCCCAATATCCGGACTGCCACGTGACGGTGCTGCTGCCCCGGCGGACCTATGCGCCGCTGTTGGGTCGGCTGCTGCACGATCGCACCGCCGACAAGATCGCCAAGGCCGTGAGCGTGGTTCCCGACGCGGCGGCGACGATCGTGCCCTACGACGTGCAATCGCGTGTGCGGCAGGCGTTTCCGGACCTGTTCGAGCAGCGCCTTGTTCGCGAGGTGGGCAAACTGCAGCAATGGGTGGCGCGCCACGACCAGCAGGAGGTGGACCGCTACGAGCATCCGGCGCCGCCACCGGACGCTATCGCGGTGGACGCCCTCATCGTCGGCCACCTGTCCACCGTGGAGGGGCGGGTCAACGAGGTTGACGACACCATCAGTCGCGGCAAGCCGGTGCGCGTCGCGGTGGTCGGAGACGGCAGCGGCGAGCTGCGTGCGACATTTCATGCGGGACGGGGCACCGACATCGCCCCTGGTGATGTCGTTGCGCTCACCGGTAAGGCGCGACGGAACGGCAATGGGCCGGTGTACATGTCCGACCCGAGTTACCGGATCGTCAAGGAGGCGGAAGGGTCGACACCGTCGCAATAAGACCAAAACGGCCGGGAGGGACCCAGGGCCCCTCCCGGCCGTCGTTGCGTTCTACTTCTGCAGGAGCCGATAGGCCTAGAAGCCCAAGGCGTCCCACAACCCGCCGTCCAGCAGGTCAGCTCCGGCCGCCCCGAGGTCCGGCACCTCCACGGCGTTGACCGGCAGGTCCGCGGTGCCGACGGTGAGGGCCTCGGCCGCCCGTGCCGGCCACTGGTTCAACAGCAGGTCGAAGATGCCATCTTCGGTGAGTATGCCGGTGAAGACGTCCTCGGTCTCGGGCACGATGTATCCGTTGAGCACGGTGTTCAGCAGGTCGGCGGGCAGGTTGAACAGCGCCTCTACGTCGCCGCCCGCTGCAGCGGTGATGTTCTCGGTCAGTTGGTACACGGCACCGATCATCGGCGACATCATTGCGTCGCTGACCTGCTTGATGAAGGCCCAGCCATCGAGCGGGCCGATGAATTCGTTCAGCAGGCTCGACTGGTTCATCATCTCGCGGGCGGGAATGGACAGCACCGGGCCCAGGGACTTGCCCATTTCCTCGATGCCGTAGAGGTACCAGATGTTGAACTCGTTGAATGCGTTGAAGGGGTCTCCCTGCGACATGTAGTCGGAGATCCGTTCCATCAGCACCTCGAGCCCCGGGTACCGGACCGGGTTGGACTCGTCCCCGTCGATCATCTTGTCGAGCGCCTCGTTGATGCCGCCGAAGCCCGAGGTGATGAAGCGAGGTGACATGCCCTCCCGGGCATCCAGTGGGACGTCTTCCATGCCGATGATCAGCTGGGCGTAGTCGCTCCAGTTGCTGCCGTACTGGTCCAGCAGAGTGTTGACGTTGGAGTTCTCCATCAGGGCGGCCAGGTTCTCACTGGTCCGCTCGAAGAGGGATTCCCAGCCGGTCAACTGCACAGCCTGCTGCGGAATGGTGTCCTGCAGCATGGGTGCAACCGGGTTGACGGCGATCAGGCTCGCTCCCGCCAACGCGATCCCGGCGGCCGCTAGGCGGGTTGGCCGGCCGTTGCCGAGCCTGGTCGTATCGGGATGTACGGCGAACTCCACAGGTGACTCCTTCAGCTTTGTCTGTGTGATTCCCTAGGGTTAGGGAGCAGAATCCTGCGAGTTCGATAATAAGCATTACCATAGGGAAACCTAACCTAACTGGGCGAAGGTTTGGTGAACAGTTGGTGACATCGGCAGACTTGCCGCAGGGTGGAGCTAGCATCCCGGTCCCGAGTCCAGGGAGCGCGCGTCGCCCGCAGGAGTCCCGACCGTGGGTTGTGCGTCGAGCACGTGGGCGATGGGGCGCGGGTGCGATTCACCGGCCGTTGCAGCTATATAGGGCATCGCTTGGTCGGAGCCGGGTGCGGCCGTCACGGCCAGCTGTGCGGTACCAGCAGACCTGATCTTGGTCTGTTGATGGGAAACGGATTTCGAACCGATCGCATACACCCGAAGGTGCAGCGGAATATCGAAGTATCCTCCGAACTAAGTGCGCCGTCAGGGTTTCGAACCCCGGACCCGCTGATTAAGAGTCAGCTGCTCTACCAACTGAGCTAACGGCGCTGGGCGGTCAAGAACCGCGAAAGAGACAATAACAGGCGCCGCGCCGGGAGACGAAATCGCGACGTCAGAGCGCTCTTCTGGACGGCACAGCGGCAGTTTCGATTACCCACTAGACTGCCTGCGAGCAGCATCAGCACGGTCAGGTGGGAAAAGCTATGGGGCAGGTTGGTTTGGCGGAACGCTGCCGGGGGTTCGGGTCCCGGGCAGCGGCATTGCTGATGGTTCCGGCCGCGGTAATGAGCTTGAGCGCGTGCGGCAGCAACGCCGACGCCGAAGCGGCCAAGATCATCACCGACAAGGGCACGCCCTTCGCTGACCTGCTGATCCCCAAGGTCACTGCGTCGGTCACCGACAAGGCAGTCGGGGTCGCGGTGGACGCGCCGGTGACCGTGAGTGCCGAGGACGGCGTGCTCGATTCGGTCACCATGGTCAACGAGTACGGCTCTATCGTCGACGGCAAGCTCAGTGCCGACGGGTTGACCTGGGCGACATCCGAGCAGCTCGGCTACAACAAGCGCTACACCGTCAACGCGAAGGCGCTGGGCCTCGGTGGCGTGACCAGCCGGCAGATGACGTTCCAGACGCACTCGCCGCAGAACCTGACCATGCCCTACGTCATGCCGCGCGACGGCGAAGTCGTCGGCGTCGGTCAGCCGGTGGCGATTCGGTTCGACGAGAACATCGTTGACCGTGAGGCGGCCGAGAAGGCGATCACCATCACCACCGAGCCTCCGGTGACGGGCGCGTTCTACTGGCTGAACAACCGCGAGGTCCGCTGGCGGCCGCAGGCCTTCTGGAAGCCCGGAACCAACGTCGACGTACAGGTCAACACCTATGGGGTGGACCTGGGCAACGGGGTCTACGGTCAGGACAACGCGACCAGCCACTTCGTCATCGGCGACGAGGTGATCGCCACCGTCGACGACGACACCAAGTCGATGGTGGTGCGCATCAACGGCGAGGTGGCCAAGACCATGCCGGTCTCAATGGGCAAGGAAAGCACCCCGACCAACAACGGCACCTACATCGTCGGGGAGCGCTTCGCGCACATCGTCATGGACTCATCGACCTACGGCGTGCCGGTCAACTCGCCCAACGGGTATCGCACCGACGTGGACTGGGCCACCCAGATCTCCTACAGCGGCATCTTCGTGCACTCGGCCCCATGGTCGGTGGGAGCCCAGGGTTACGCCAACACCAGCCATGGCTGCATCAACGTCAGCCCCAGCAACGCGCTGTGGTTCTACGACCACGTCAAGCGCGGCGACGTGGTGCAGATCAACAACACCATCGGCTCGCTGCTGCCCGGCAATGAGGGCCTCGGCGACTGGAACGTGCCGTGGTCGCAGTGGCAGGCCGGCAACGCCAAAGACCCAGTGCGCTAGGCCCCGTCAGGCCGGGGGCGGTCCGGCTTCCTCGCGCAGGTACTCCTCGCTGCCATTGGGATAACCCCCGCCGAACGTGGTGATGTGCACGTGGTCGTAGTGGCCGTTACCGCCACCGCTGGGCCCGGCGGGCGTGTAGTAGGTGCCGCGCCAGATCGCGTCCTGCATGGCGAACCGGCCGGCGTTCTGCCGGACGTACGCGACGATCTGGTCTCCCAACGCGATGCCCTCCGGGCTGCCGGCGTTGGGAATCATCACGTCGATGGCCAGCCCGGATGGATGCCAGCGCTGACCGTCGGGACGCACCCCGATCATGTCGTGAATCTGCGGGAACGCTTCGCTGATGCTGCGCGCGACGAGGATCGTCTTGACCTGCATGCCGCGCTCGTTGACGATCCCCGGCGGCAGCGCGTGCGGCGCCGGCATGGACCAATTGGTCACCAGGTCGGGTACGGGCGGTCCCCAGTCCTGCGGAGGGGGCGGAATATCTTCGGGCGGCGGGGGTGGGCCGTCTTCGGGTGGTGGGGGAGGTGCGTCCTCCGGAGGCGGGGGTGGTCCGTCTTCGGGTGGTGGGGGAGGTGCGTCTTCCGGCGGTGGAGGTGGCGCGTCCTCGGGCGGCGGCGGCACATCGGCGGCGGCCGGAGGGGGCGGTTCGTCGTTGTTTCCCGGCTCGGCACTGACGCCGCCAGCCAAGAACACGGCGGCCGGCAACAGAGTCGTCGCGGCCAGAACCGAGGATTTCATGCGCAGATCTACTAGTCCTTGCGTGAGCACGCAGGGCACCGTAACCAAAACGTTATCTCCACATCAACCCGGCGCGCGGAATGGCGCGCCCCAAGCCGATGCCTAGCGGTTGGGCCGTCGCGGGTTGCGCGGCCGTCGGGCGAGGTCAGCTCGCTAGTTGACACCGGTCGCCGCAAACGTAATGTGCGAGTGTTCGCTAGGTCACAAGATCCCGAACACGGCAGCGATTGCCGACACCACATCGGTGAAATCAGCCGGGGCGGCCTCGGCCAGCGGCGTCAGCGCCGACCAGGGCTGGAGCAGGTCGCTGATCGCGTTCTGGAAACCTTGCTGGGCGCCATCGACGAGTGCTTGCTGGACGGCGGACCGGTCCAGGTCGGCCATATCGGGCGCCAACAGGTCATCGAGCGGCTGCCCGATCACCGGCAAAAGCAGTAGCGGCGGCTACCGCGGGGTGCGTTGGCGAATTCCTCTAAAACGCTGAGCATTGCCTGTGCGATTGTTAGGGTCGCCGGGCAGTCTCGCGCAAACTTCGACGAGGGAATCCGATCGTGACAAAGGTGAAGCGGTTTCTGTGCGGTGCGACCGTCGCCGGCCTGGTTGCCGGAACGGGAGCGATGGTAGGGACGCAGACTGGGCTGTCTGCGGTGACTGCCGACTGGATGCTGGCCGCCGAGCACGTACTGCTGATCGGTACCGACGGCACCAACTTGGACAAGATCCTGGAGTACGCCTACAACCAAGACAGCGGCTTCAAAACCGCGATGGACCAAGGCATTACCGGAACCGCGAGCCTGACCAACCACACCACCTTCTCCGGCCCGTCGTGGACGACGATTCTGACCGGAGTGTGGGACGACAAGCACGGTGTGACCAACAATCTGTTCAGCCCCGAGCCGTATAACCAGTGGCCGACGGTGTTCAACCTGCTCGAGTACTACAAGCCCGAGATCAACACCACGGTGATCGCCGACTGGGACTACATCAACGACATCGCCGCCGCGGGCGGCTACCCAGTCGACAACAACGTCTTCGTGCCCTTCGAGACCAACTGGGCCGACGCCGACGCGCTGGTCACCTCGCAGACCATCGCCCAGATCCTGGCGACCGCGGACAACCCCGACGACATCTCCAACTTCTTGTTCTCCTACCAAGTGCAGGTCGACGAGGCCGGGCATGCGTTCGGAGGTGGGTCGGCCGAATATGCCCAAGCCGTTGTGAACGTCGGCGCCAACATCCAGCAGATTCTGGCGGCGGTCGCGCAGGTCAAAGCGCTTACCGGCGACGACTGGTCGATCATCATCACCACCGACCACGGACACCAGCAGTCCCACGACATCTTGGGCCACGGCTTCCAATCACCCAACGAGACATCGTCTTTCGTCATCTTCGATCAGGCCGGTGATCACGCCACCGATGGCAGTCAGAACCTGAACTACTCGACGGTCGACATCACGCCCACGATCTTGTCGCTGTTCGGAGTCCCGCTGCGGTCGGACTTCGACGGCGTCTCGATGGCGGACGACCCCTCCATCCTGAACAGCATCGTCGCGCCCGCCGACCTCAAGCAGGCACTCCTCGACGCGCTCGCGATGTATGGCTACCCCAATATTGGTAACGACATCGAACTGGCCATCCGCACGGTGCTCACCTCTATCCCGTATGGGCTCAATCTGGTTGTCACCGAGATCGACAAGCTCCTGCAGTCGATCATCGACCAGGACATCTTCCTGATCAGCGGACTGGCCCAATTCGCCCAGCAGATCAACGATTTCGTGGGCGGTCTAGTGGTCGACACCAGCGTTGCGCTGGCTCGGGGCGTTGCGTTCCTGACCGGATCGGGCGTGATCGAGCCGACCGACCCGCCGCTGCCGCTACCTGGTGCCTCGGAGTTCTCTGACCCGTGGGGGCTCCTTACCGGGGACGGCAACCTGTTCGCGCCTGACCATTCGGTCGGGGGATTCGAACTGCCCTGGCTGCTCGACGCCTGATAGGTCCGGGGTACTGGCAGCGAATTGCCGTCTGTGCGGACGGAGAATCCCCTATCGAAGCGTGTCGGGGCAGATCTCATGCTGGGCGGCATCCAGCACGCCCGCAACATCCATGGCGCCGAACGGCATACGTCGAACATCATCCGGCGAAGCCCCGCCGCGAAGCATCTGACACATCTGCGTGGCGTTCGCGAACAGTCCACCGGGGAACTCGAACCGCATCGTGCCGTGGTCCTCGAGGTACTTGTAGAAGCTGTCGTAGTCCGCATGGACTGGGGGCGCCACGGCCATCAAGGTGGCGACAAACGCTGTACCCACTCCGGTCAACATCCGCACAGCAAACACTCTGACTTCCTCCAGGGTTCGTAGTTGGGACATACGGTGGCACATCACGAACGACACCGCTCGGCATGCGATCTGTGGACAAGGCTCGTGAGATCTGGCCCGGCGGCCGAGGAGGGTGGGAGCTCACGCGGGATTCTGCGGCAATCCCGCAGAAACGAGTCAGGCCCCCTCGAAAGGGGGCCCGACCTGTTGGGGTGGCTGACGGGACTCGAACCCGCGACACCCAGGATCACAACCTGGTGCTCTACCAACTGAACTACAGCCACCATTGCTGCCCGACTAGCAAGCAGCGTCGTCGATACTAACCGCTAGGACGCTCAGCGACCGAATCGATATCGTCGGGCGCGTCCACCGGCGGCCCCAGTTCCCCGGCGATCGCAGCAATGTCGCTGGTAGAAGGCCCGGGCGGGGCGACGAACGCGGTGCGGCGGTAGTACTTCAATTCCCGGATGGACTCGTGGATATCGGCCAGTGCGCGGTGTGCCAGGCCCTTCTCCGGCTGGCCGAAGTAGATCCGGGGGTACCAGCGACGGCACAACTCCTTGATCGAGCTGACGTCGATCATCCGGTAGTGCAGGTAGTCGTTGAGGCCGACCATGTCGCGGGCCAAGAAACCCCGGTCGGTGCCGATCGAGTTGCCCGCCAGCGGCGCCGTCTTGGCCTGCTTGACGTGGGTGCGGATGTAGTCGAGCACCATAGCCTCGGCGGTAGCCAGATCGACCGTCGACGCTCTGACCTCGTCAATCAGGCCCGATCGGGTATGCATGTCGGTCACCACAGGGCTCATCGCGTCCAGGTCCGCGTCGTCGGCGTGGATCACCACGTCGATACCGTCGCCCAGGATGTTCAGCTCGCCGTCGGTGACCAGGGCAGCGATCTCGATGAGCTTGTCCGAGCCCAGATCCAGGCCGGTCATCTCACAGTCGATCCAGACGAGTTCGTCTCGTGCAGCACTCACAGTGAGCCAACGTTAGCCGTTCGCCGCAGCCATAGCCGCACAGCGGTACAGACCGGCCAAGTAATGTCGTGACCTGTGAGTCCCGAGTCGGCGGCGAACGCCGCGCAGCAGATCGCGGCGGGCTATGTCGCAGACGGCCAGGCCCTCGAACTTGGCACGGTCGTCATCGACGACACCGCGGACGCCTCCGCGCAGGTCCGCATTCCGTTGGCCACGATCAACCGTCACGGGTTGGTGGCCGGCGCCACCGGCACCGGCAAGACCAAGACCTTGCAGGTGATCGCCGAGCAGCTGTCCGCCGCCGGTGTCCCGGTGCTGATGGCCGACGTCAAGGGCGACTTGTCCGGGCTGTCGCGGGCCGGGGAGGCCGGGGGCAAGATCACCCAGCGCGCCACCGAGACCGGCGACGACTGGACGCCGACGGCGTTCCCGGTGGAGTTTCTGTCGCTGGGCACAGGCGGTCTTGGAATCCCGGTGCGCGCCACCATTTCCAGCTTCGGGCCCATCCTGTTGTCGAAGGTGTTGGGGCTCAACAGCACCCAGGAGTCGACCCTCGGGCTGATCTTCCACTGGGCAGACCAGAACGGTTATCTGCTGCTGGACCTGAAGGATTTGCGTTCGGTCATCACGTTTTTGACCAGCGATGCCGGCAAGCCCCAGCTCAAGAACATCGGCGGAGTATCGGCTCAGACCGCAGGGGTGATCCTGCGTGCCCTGGTCAATCTGGAGGCCGAAGGTGGCGACACCTTCTTCGGTGAGCCGGAGCTCAAACCGGAGGACTTGCTGCGCACCGACAGCCAGGGCCGCGGCATCATCTCGCTGCTGGAACTGGGCGATCAAGCTGCCCGCCCGGTGTTGTTTTCCACATTCTTGATGTGGGTGCTCGCCGACCTGTTCACGCTGCTTCCCGAGGTCGGCGACGTCGACAAGCCCAAGCTGGTGTTCTTCTTCGACGAGGCGCACCTGCTGTTCACCGACGCCTCGAAGGCGTTCTTGCAGCAGGTGGAGCAGACGGTGAAGTTGATCCGCTCCAAGGGCGTTGGGGTGTTCTTCTGCACTCAGTTGCCCACCGATGTGCCCAACAGCGTGCTGTCCCAGCTGGGCGCCCGGATCCAGCATGCGCTGCGGGCATTCACCCCCGATGACCAGGCGGCGCTGAGCAAAACGGTGCGCACCTACCCGAAAACCAAGGTGTACGACCTGGAGTCGGCACTGACGTCGCTGGGGATCGGCGAGGCGATCGTCACCGTCTTGTCGGAGAAGGGTGCCCCGACGCCGGTCGCCTGGACGCGACTGCGGGCACCGCGATCGCTGATGGCCTCCGTCGGTGACGCGGCGATCACCGCCGCGGCTACCGCCAGCCCGCTGCACGCGGTCTACAGCGAGACCGTGGATCGCGAATCGGCCTATGAGATCTTGTCCGGCAAGCTCGCGGCGGGGGAGGGAAGTGCGCCGCCCTCTGACGCCCAGGGGTACGACGGTGTGCCGCGGCCACCGAAAGTGCACTGGTGGACGCGGTTCGGTCGCTGGCTCAAGGGTATCTTCGCCAGCCCGGCGGCTAAGAGCTTCGCCCGCTCGGCGGGCACCGCGATGGGTCGCGAGATCACCCGCGGCATGATGGGCACCGGCCGGCGCAAGCGTTAGTCCCCGCCGAGTTTTTTGTAGACCGCCCCCACGATCGGCGTGACGATGGCGCGCGGCGCGTAACCGCTGGCCATCGACATGGCCTTGGAGGTGATCCCGGGTACCACGCGCATCTTGTTGCGCGCCAACGCATCCAGCGACAGCTTCGCGGTGTGTTGGGTGGAGATCCACAAGAAATCCGGGATCAGCCGGTCAACCAACGAGGCCTCGGTGGCATCAGGCATCTCGGCGCGTACCGGTCCGGGTGCCAGCAACGTGACGTGCACCCCGGACTTGAGCAGCTCGCCGCGCAGCGACTCGCTGAACGTGTTGGCGAAGGCCTTGGTCGCGGCGTAGGTGGCGTTGTTGGGGATCGGTGAGTTGCCGGCCGCCGAACCGGAGATCAAGATGCCGCCGGCGCGGCGTGCGAGCATGCCGGGCAGCACCGCCAACACCAGGTCGTGTACCGCCACCGCGTTCAGCTGCACCTGGGCCTTCTCCGCTGCCGGGTCCAGGCCGGAGATCGGTCCGAACGTCGCGGTGCCGGCGTTGGCGCACAGCATTGAGATCTCCCGCTCGGCCAACTCGGCGCAGAACGCGTCCCGTGCCGGCGGGTCGGCGAGGTCGACCGCGCGTACCTCGACCGCGACCTGGTACTTGTCGCGCAGCCGCGCCGCCACGTCGTTGAGCACGTCTTCGCGGCGCGCGGTGATGATCAGGGCGTGGCCGCGGGCGGCCAGCTCGGTGGCTAGCGCCTCACCGATTCCCTGGGACGCGCCGGTGACGACAGCGCGGGCATCTGGGCTGGGAGCAGGAATTGGCATGGGGCAATCGTAGAGTGCGAGTCATGGGAGAGCCGGGGGCGGACAATCCGGGGCGATCTCGGATCGTGGCGTGGGCCCTGTGGGACACCGGTGCGGCCGGCATTTCCGCCATCGTCGTGACGTTCGTCTACTCGGTGTATCTGACCAGCAGCGTCGGTCGAGAGCTGCCCGGAGAGGTGTCCCCGGCCAGCTGGCTGGGCCGCACCCTGGCCATCTCCGGCCTGACTGTGGCCGCGGTCGCGCCGGTGATCGGGGTCTGGGTGGCCGCCCCGCACCGCCGTCGCGTGACGCTGGCGGTGCTGACCGGTACCGCGGCTGTGTTGACCGCCTCGATGAGCCTGATCCGTGACGAGCCCGCCTACCTGGCTCCGGGACTGTTGCTGTTGGCGCTGACCGCCGCGTGCGGCGACCTGGCCAGCGTGCCCTACAACGCCATGCTGCGGCAGCTGTCGACCCCGCAGAACTCCGGCCGGATCTCCGGATTCGGTTGGGCGGCGGGCTATGCCGGCAGCGTGGTGTTGCTGCTGCTGGTCTACGTGGGCTGCATCGCCGGCAGCGGCCCCACCCGCGGTCTGCTGCGCTTGTCCACCGAAGGCGGACACAACATTCGGGTGGCGATGCTGCTGGCCGCGGCCTGGTTGACGGTTTTCGCGTTGCCGTTACTGCTCACGGCGCACCGCTTGGCCAGCGAGAGCGA
Source organism: Mycobacterium sp. SMC-11 (assembly GCF_046250095.1). Lineage (NCBI taxonomy): Bacteria > Bacillati > Actinomycetota > Actinomycetes > Mycobacteriales > Mycobacteriaceae > Mycobacterium > Mycobacterium sp. SMC-11. The sequence goes on from NZ_CP176430.1 coordinate 1,482,873, forward strand.
GGCGTCTGCCCCGCGGCTGGGCTTCTTCGGCGGCTACCGCCAGCTGTGGCGCGACATCACCGCGGAATGGCACCGCGACCGCAACCTGGTCTTCTATCTGGTGGCCAGCGCGATCTTCCGCGACGGGCTGGCCGGGGTGTTCGCGTTCGGCGCGGTGCTCGGCGTCAACGTCTACGGCATCTCGGCTGGCGACGTGCTCATCTTCGGGGTGGCCGCCAGTGTGGTGGCCGCGCTCGGGGCCATCGCCGGGGGCCTGCTCGATGACCGGATCGGGTCCAAGACCGTCATCGTCGGCTCCCTGGTGGCGATGATCGCCGCCGGCACCACGTTGATGACTCTGTCGGGCCCAGGGGCGTTCTGGGCCTGCGGACTGGTGCTGTGTCTGTTCATCGGGCCGACCCAATCCTCGGCGCGCACCCTGCTGCTGCGGATGGCCCAAGAAGGCCGGGAGGGGTTCGAAGGGGTGGCGTTCGGCCTCTACACGATGACCGGTCGGGCGGTATCGTTCCTGGCGCCGTGGCTGTTCTCGGTCTTCGTCGACGTCTTCGGCACCGACCGGGCGGGCATGGGCGGACTATGCACCGTCCTGCTGCTCGGTCTGCTGGCGCTGCTGCCGGTGCGGGTCAGCAGGGTTTGACGGCGATCCGCTTCGCCCGGCTTCGCTGCGCTTGCGATCGCCTTAGCCTGCCGCTGCGCACACCGTGAGAATCGAACCGGTGCGCTGACGGACCTGGGCGCCGTCCACCGATACCGAGCAGGTGACCTGCTCGCCGAAATTGACCACCGTGACCGCCGCAGCCGTCGTCGCCGGCGGCGTCAACGTCACCTGCTTGGTCCACGGCAGGGACACATTGAACTCGGTCTGCAAAATCCCGCCGGTATCGATGTAGGCGATGCTCAGCGCCCGACCGGTCCCGCTCACGCTGTAGACAATCGTCTCGGGCACCCCGGCGGTGGTCGAAGTCGTCGGCGGCGCCGTGGTTGTGGTGCTGGGCGCCGGGGTCTTCGACGGCGACGGAGTGGTGGTGGGGATGCGCTTGGGCACCGGCGTGCTCGGGGCGCTCGGCAACGGGGTCACCGGCGTGACGGTGGCCGAATTGCGCTGCGAGCCATTGGCGATCACCAGGGCGATCACCATGCCGACCACCAGCAGCACCGCGGCACCGGCCACCAAAAACAGCCAGTTCGGAAACCGCGGAGGCTCCGGCGGTCCACCCTCGCCGCCACCCTGAGCAGGCTGCGACGCCTCCCAGTGCTGCCGCGGCAACTGCTCGGTCGGGTGGGGAGCCTGCGGCGGATAGCCGGACGGGTACGACGGGAGCTGCCCGGCGTAGGCCGGGTCGACGTAGGGCGGATAGCCGGAAGTCGGCGGCTCAGACGCTCCACCGCGCTGCCAGGGCTGATTAGTGCCCTCCGGTCGATACGGATCGGTCATGCCCACCTCATGGGTTGCAGGGTACCTGCGCCGGGCGTCTGCGGCCGGGACGTCGGCGCGCCGTCCTAAATTCCGGCCGCGCCCAGCGCGCTGATCGTCATCGCCCGCAACACCGCTCGCGAGCGCTCCGGGCCGGCCGACTTGGCGCCACTGGGCTTCATGCTGTGCGGGGTCGAATTCAGCAAACCGAACGCGGCGTGGGCCATCAACCGTGCATCGGCTTCGGCCAGCCCCGGGTGCAGCGCGCGCAACACGCTCACCCACACTTCGACGTACTGCCGCTGGGCGCTGCGCACCTGACGCTGCGCGGCGGCCGGCAGATGCGCCAAGTCACGGTCCTGGATCCGGATCAGGTCCGGCTCGCCGAGGGCGAAATCGAGATGAAAATCGACCAGGCCGTCCAGTACTTCCTGCGGACTGTCTCCACCCGCTTCGACGGCGCGCGCCCCGGCGAGCAACCGGGTGCTGATCCCGACCAGCAATTCGACCAGCAGTGCTTCCTTGCCTGCGAAGTGTCGATAGATGGCCGGGCCGCTGACTCCTGCGGCCGCACCGATGTCCTCCAACCGCACCGCCGGGTAGCCGCCCTGGGCGAAGAGGCGTTCGGCGGCCGCGAGCAACTGGCTACGCCGGTCGGACTTCAGCCGGCTGCGCCGGTTGCTCGGCTCGTCGTTGCCCGTCGAGTCGGCTGAAATGGACTTCGGAATGGAAGAAGCCATCACGCCTCCGCTCCGTCGTGGACATCTCAGTTAATGGCCACTAACGTAACACCCGTCGCCGCCGAACACATCCGGCTTCGGGCGGCACCGGTGGAGGGGCCGATGGCAACTGCGGTACCCGCGGCGCAGGACCACTTGTCCTACGCCCGCGGCGAGGACCAGCCCGCCCTGTTGGAGACGACGATCGGCGCCAATCTCGCGGCGATCGCAAGCACATTTCCCGATCGCGGTGCGCTGGTTGACGTTCCGTCGGGTCGGCGCTGGAACTACGCCGAACTCTTGGCCGATGTGCGCCGACTGGCAACCGGGCTGCTGCAGGCCGGAGTCGGCCCGGGGGATCGGGTGGGCATCTGGGCGCCCAACTGTGCCGAATGGGTTTTAACCCAGTACGCCACCGCCGAGATCGGCGCGGTTCTGGTCAACGTCAACCCGGCATATCGCTCCCACGAATTGGCCTATGCGCTCAAGCAGTCCGGGCTCGCGGTGGTCATCTCGGCTACGCGTTTCAAGACCTCCGACTACGCCGCAATGCTGGGGGAGGTGGGCCCCGAATGCCCGGATCTGCGTGAGGTGGTGTTCATCGGCGGTTCCCGGTGGCAGGAGCTGGCCGGCACGCCGATCGACGCGACAGCACTGGCGCCCGTGGCTGCGTCACTGCGTGCCCAGGATCCGATCAATATTCAATACACTTCGGGCACAACGGGTTACCCCAAGGGTGCGACGCTCAGTCATCGCAACATCCTCAACAACGGCTACCTGGTCGGTGAGCTGCTCGGCTACACCGAAACGGATCGGATCTGCCTTCCGGTGCCGCTGTATCACTGCTTCGGACTGGTGATGGGGAGCCTGGCGGCGACTACTCACGGCGCGACCATCGTCTTGCCGGGCCCCGGCTTCGATCCTGCTGCCACGCTGGGGGCCGTGCAGGATGAGGCCTGCACCAGCCTCTATGGGGTGCCCACCATGTTCATCGCCGAGCTCGCGCTGCCCGACTTCGGCGAGTACGACCTGACCAGCCTGCGCACCGGAATCATGGCGGGATCGCCGTGCCCGGCCGAGGTGATGCGCCGGGTCATCGACGACATGCACATGGCCGGGGTCGCGATCTGCTACGGCATGACCGAGACCTCCCCGGTGTCGACCCAAACTCGCGGTGCGGACTCGCTGGTGCAGCGAGTCGAGACCGTCGGGCAGGTCGGCCCGCACCTGGAGATCAAGCTGACCGACCCGGCCACCGGAGCGACCGTGCCGCATGGAGACGTCGGCGAGCTGTGCACCCGCGGCTACTCGGTGATGACCGGCTACTGGAACGACCCGGACAAGACCGCGGCGGCCATCGACGCCGAAGGCTGGATGCACACCGGGGATCTGGCCGTGATGGACGGCGACGGCTATGTGCGCATCACCGGGCGGATCAAGGACATGGTGATCCGTGGCGGGGAGAACATCTACCCGCGCGAGATCGAGGAATTCCTCTACACCCACCCCGACATCCGCGACGCCCAGGTCATCGGCGTGCCCGACGAAACCTACGGCGAAGAGCTGATGGCGGTGGTGATGATGCGTGACGGGGCGCCGCCGTTGACCGTCGAGCGGCTGCGGGAGTTCTGCACCGGCCGGCTCGCGCACTTCAAGGTGCCGCGCTACGTACGGGTCGTGACCGAGTTTCCTATGACGGTCACCGGCAAGGTCCGCAAGGACGAGATGCGCCAGCAGGCGATCGAGCAGTTGAGCGGCGGCTGACAGGGCCGCTCGAGAATGGTATTCTCTGGCATCAGTTAATGAACATTAACTGAAATGAGGAGGGTGAGTGGCGATAGACAAGGTCGTGGCGACGGCGGCAGAGGCCGTGGCCGACGTGACCGACGGCGCGTCACTGGCGGTCGGCGGGTTCGGACTCTGCGGCATCCCGGAGGCGTTGATCGAGGCCCTGCTACAGCTCGGCGTGACCGATCTGGAGACGGTGTCGAACAACTGCGGTGTTGACGGCGTCGGGCTCGGAGTGCTGTTGGAGCACAAGCGCATCCGCCGCACCGTCAGCTCCTACGTGGGCGAGAACAAGGAATTCGCCCGGCAGTTCTTGTCCGGCGAGCTCGAGGTGGAGCTGACCCCGCAGGGGACCCTGGCCGAGCGGCTGCGCGCCGGCGGCGCCGGCATCCCGGCGTTCTACACGCCCACCGGCGTGGGCACCCAGGTTGCCGACGGCGGCCTGCCGTGGCGCTACGACGGCGCCGGCGGCGTGGCGGTGGCATCACCGCCGAAAGAGACCCGGGAGTTCGACGGCCGAACCTATGTCCTGGAGCTGGCGATCCGCACCGACTTCGCGCTGGTGCACGCCTGGAAAGGCGACCGGCACGGCAACCTCGTCTACCGCGAGGCCGCCGCCAACTTCAACCCGGACTGCGCTGCGGCAGGCCGGATCACCATCGCCGAGGTCGAGCACCTGGTCGAACCCGGCGAGATCTGCCCCGCCGAGGTGCACACCCAGGGGGTCTTCGTGCACCGCGTGGTGCACGTGCCCAATCCGATCAAGCGAATCGAGCGGGAGACGGTGCGCGAGTCATGACCCTCACGAGAGACGAGCTGGCCGCACGGGTGGCCGCCGAACTGCGCGACGGCCAGTATGTCAACCTCGGCATCGGACTACCCACCTTGATTCCCAACCACATCCCCGACGGTGTCAGCGTGGTGCTGCACTCGGAGAACGGAATCCTCGGGGTCGGCCCCTACCCGCTGCGCGAAGACCTCGACGCCGACCTGATCAACGCAGGCAAGGAAACCGTCACCACTTTGCCCGGCGCATCCTTCTTCTCGTCGTCGGCGTCGTTCGGGGTCATCCGCGGTGGCCACCTCGACGTGGCGGTCCTTGGCGCCATGCAGGTTTCGGCCGCCGGCGACCTGGCCAACTGGATGATCCCCGGCAAGATGATCAAGGGCATGGGCGGGGCGATGGACCTGGTGCACGGTGCGCGCCGGGTGATCGTGATGATGGAACACGCCGCCAAGGACGGCAGCGCCAAGATCGTCGAGCAGTGCACGCTGCCGCTCACCGGTGCCCGCTGCGTCAACCGGATCATCACCGACCTGGCCGTCATCGACGTCACCGAACGCGGTCTGCAGCTAGTCGAGACCGCCCCGGGCGTCACCGTCGACGAAGTCGTCGCGAAAACCGACGCTTCGCTGGATCTTTCGGCACTGTCATGACCGCACCGGCATTCGCTGACGAACACCGTCGGCTGGTCGCGGAACTCAACACCAAGCTGGCGGCGGCCGCCCTGGGTGGCAACGAGCAGTCCCGCCAGCGCCACGTGGCGCGCGGAAAACTGTTGCCACGTGATCGCGTTGACCGGCTGCTGGACCCCGGCAGCCCGTTCCTGGAATTGGCGCCGCTGGCCGCCGACGGGATGTACGACGACGAGTGCCCCGGCGCGGGGATCATCACCGGCATCGGGCGGGTCTCTGGCCGCGAATGCGTGATCGTCGCCAATGACGCCACCGTCAAGGGTGGCACGTACTACCCGGTGACGGTCAAAAAGCACCTGCGTGCCCAAGAGGTGGCCCTGGGCAACCGGCTGCCCTGCCTGTACCTGGTGGACTCCGGGGGAGCGTTCCTGCCCCGCCAGGACGAAGTCTTCCCCGACCGCGAGCACTTCGGCCGCATCTTCTTCAACCAGGCCACCATGAGCGCGGCGGGCATCCCGCAGATCGCGGCGGTGCTCGGTTCCTGCACCGCGGGCGGCGCCTACGTTCCGGCGATGAGCGACGAGGCCGTCATCGTCCGCGAACAGGGCACCATCTTTTTGGGCGGGCCGCCGCTGGTGAAGGCCGCCACCGGGGAAGTGGTGACCGCCGAAGAACTCGGCGGCGGTGACCTGCACTCCCGTACCTCCGGGGTCACCGACTACCTGGCAGACGACGACGAGCACGCGCTGCGCATCGTGCGCCAGATCGCGGCCACCTTCGGGCCTCGCCCCGAAAGCCCGTGGGAGATCAGCGACTCCGCCCCGCCCCGGCATGACCCGGCCGAGCTGTACGACGTGGTTCCCCCCGATCCACGGGTGCCCTATGACGTGCGCCAGGTGATCGTCAGGTTGGTCGACGGCAGCGAGTTCAGCGAGTTCAAGGCCGAATACGGCAAAACCCTGGTGACCGCGTTCGCGCGCATCCACGGCCACCCGGTCGGGATCATCGCCAACAACGGGGTGCTGTTCGGGGAATCCGCCGTCAAAGGAGCGCACTTCATCGAACTGTGCGACAAGCGCTCGATCCCACTGGTGTTCCTGCAGAACATCGCCGGTTTCATGGTCGGCCGCGACTACGAGGCCGGCGGCATCGCCAAGCACGGCGCCAAGATGGTCACCGCGGTGGCCTGCGCGCGGGTGCCCAAGCTGACCGTCGTGATCGGCGGGTCCTACGGGGCCGGCAACTACTCCATGTGCGGCCGGGCCTACTCGCCGCGGTTCCTGTGGATGTGGCCCAACGCGCGAATCTCGGTGATGGGCGGCGAGCAGGCCGCCTCGGTGCTGGCCACCGTGCGCAGCGACCAACTCGACGCCGCCGGCAAGCCCTGGTCGGCCGCCGACGAGGAAGCCTTCAAGGCCCCGATCCGCGAGCAATACGAGGTGCAGGGCAACCCGTACTACTCGACCGCGCGGTTGTGGGACGACGGGATCATCGACCCGGCTGACACCAGAACAGTGCTGGGCCTTGCGCTTTCGGTCTGCTCGAACGCGCCTTTGGACCCGGTCTCCTACGGCGTATTCCGGATGTGAGCGCACATGTTTGAAACCGTCTTGATAGCCAACCGCGGTGAGATCGCGGTGCGGGTGATCCGCACCCTGCGCCGGATGGGCATTCGGTCAGTAGCCGTCTACAGCGATGCCGACGCCGGCGCGCGTCACGTGCGCGAAGCCGACACCGCGGTGCGCCTGGGGCCCGCACCGGTACTGGAGAGCTACCTGTCGATACCCAAAGTGCTCGAGGCCGCCGCCGCCACCGGCGCCCAGGCCATTCACCCCGGCTACGGATTCCTTTCCGAGAACGCCGGATTCGCGGCCGCCTGCGAGCGGGCCGGAGTGGTCTTCATCGGACCGCCGGCCCGGGCCATCGAAGTCATGGGCGACAAGATCTCAGCGAAGAACACCGTCACCGCCTTTGAGGTGCCGGTGGTTCCGGGTATCGCCAAACCCGGCCTGACCGACGACGAGCTGGTGGCCGCGGCAGGTGAGATCGGCTACCCGGTGCTGATCAAGCCGTCGGCCGGCGGCGGCGGCAAGGGCATGCACCTGGTCGAAGACCCGGCGCAACTGCGCCCGGCGCTGGCCACCGCACGGCGCGAGGCGGCCTCGGCGTTTGGTGACGACACATTGTTCTTGGAGCGATTCGTGCTGCGGCCCCGCCACATCGAGGTGCAGGTGCTCGCCGACACCCAAGGCAACGTCGTGCACCTCGGCGAACGCGAATGCAGCCTGCAGCGCCGCCACCAAAAGGTGATCGAGGAGGCGCCGTCGCCGCTGCTGGACGCCGCCACCCGGGACCGGATCGGCACGGCGGCCTGCAACACCGCGCGCAGCGTGGCCTACGTCGGCGCCGGCACCGTGGAATTCATCGTCTCCGCCGATCGCCCCGATGAGTTCTTCTTCATGGAGATGAACACCCGACTGCAGGTGGAACACCCCGTCACCGAAGCGATCACCGGCCTGGACCTCGTCGAGTGGCAGGTGCGGGTGGCCGCCGGGGAGAAGCTGTCTTTTACCCAGGACGACATCACCTTCACCGGGCACGCCGTGGAAGCCCGGGTGTATGCCGAAGATCCGGCGCGCGGCTTCCTGCCCACCGGCGGGCGAGTGCTGGCGGTGCACGAGGCTGCTGGACCCGGGGTGCGGGTCGACTCGTCGTTGCAGGACGGCACCGTCGTCGGCAGCGACTACGACCCGATGCTGTCCAAGGTGATCGCGCACGGCTCCGACCGGGCGCAGGCACTGGCGCGTCTCGATGCGGCGCTGGCCGGCACGGCGGTGTTCGGGGTGCAGACCAACGTCGAGTTCTTGCGGTTCCTGCTGGCCGATGAGCGGGTGGTCGCCGGTGACCTGGACACCGAACTGTTGGACGCCCGGTCAGGCGATTTCACACCCGTCCCCGCCCCCGACGATGTGTTGGCCGCCGGTGGCCTCTACCGGCAGTGGGCGCTCTCGGGGCGATTTCGGCGCGATAATGCTCGCTCAGCGGGCGAAACCGCGCCGAGATCGCTGTGGGCGGCCCCGAGCGGATGGCGGATCGGCGCGGCGGCGCCGGTGCGCACCGAGATGCACACCCCGCTGCGCACCGAGACGGTATCGGTGTGGGGCCTGCCCGATGCGGCGCAAGTGCAGATCGGCGACGGCGAAATCCAGAGCGCCAACGCCCATGTCGAAGGCGACCAACTGATCGCGACCGTGGCCGGGCGGCAACGCCGTTACCTGTTCGCCGAGGACGACGGTCAACTGTGGATCAGCGACGAACGCGGAACCTGGCAGCTGCGGGAGGCCGAAGTGGTGCGTGTGCACCGCGGCGGCGCGGCCCGCAGCGCCGAGATCGCCAGCCCGATGCCGGGCACCGTGATCGCCGTCAGTGCCGACTCGGAATCGACTGTCGGCGAAGGTGATCCCGTGGTCGTGGTCGAGGCGATGAAGATGGAGCACACCCTGACCGCCCCGATTTCCGGCCGGGTGCAGGTGTTGGTAGCGGTGGGCGAGCAAGTGAAGGTGGATCAGGTGCTGGCGCGGCTGATCCCGGAGGAAGAGACCGAGGAAGCGAAATCATGACCACCATCGAGGCAGGCACCCTGCCCAGCCACTACCAGGACTTGCGCGACACCGTCGCCGAGTTCGCCCGCACCGTCGTCGCCCCGGTGGCGGCCAAGCACGACGAAGAGCACAGCTTCCCCTACGAAGTCATCGCCAAGATGGGGGAGATGGGGCTGTTCGGCCTGCCGTTCCCCGAGGAGTACGGCGGCATGGGCGGCGACTACTTCGCCCTGGCGCTCGCCCTGGAGGAACTCGGCAAGGTCGACCAGTCGGTGGCGATGACTTTGGAGGCCGGCGTCGGCCTGGGTGCGATGCCGATCTACCGGTTCGGCTCCGAAGAACAGAAGCAGACCTGGCTGCCGGATCTGGTGACCGGTCGCAGCCTGGCCGGATTCGGCCTGACCGAGCCGGGCGCCGGCTCCGATGCCGGCGGCACCCGAACCACCGCCCGCCGCGACGGCGACGAGTGGGTCATCAACGGCACCAAGCAATTCATCACCAACTCCGGCACCGACATCACGTCACTGGTGACCGTCACCGCCGTCACCGGAACCCGGCCTGATGGCAAGAAGGAGATCTCCACCATCATCGTGCCGTCCGGCACACCGGGTTTCACCGTGGAACCGGCCTACAACAAGGTCGGCTGGAACGCCTCGGACACCCACCCGCTCACCTTCACCGACGCCCGCGTCCCCCAAGCCAACCTGCTTGGCGACGAAGGCCGCGGCTACGCGAACTTCCTGTCCATCCTGGACGAGGGCCGCATCGCGATCGCCGCGGTCGCCACCGGGGTAGCGCAGGGCTGCGTCGACGAAAGCGTCAAGTACGCCGGCGAGCGCGAGGCGTTCGGCCAGACCATCGGCTCCTACCAGGCGATCAGCTTCAAGATCGCCCGGATGGAGGCGCGTGCCCACGTCGCCCGTACCGCCTACTACGACGCCGCCGCGAAGATGTTGGCGGGCAAGCCGTTCAAGAAGGAAGCGGCGATCGCCAAGATGATCTCCTCGGAAGCGGCGATGGACAACGCCCGTGACGCCACCCAGATCCACGGCGGCTACGGCTTCATCAACGAATACCCGGTGGCCCGGCACTACCGCGACAGCAAGATCCTCGAGATCGGCGAGGGCACCACCGAGGTGCAGCTGATGCTGATCGCACGATCGCTGGGGCTGTGACGATGGCCGACAACGAGGGGAAGACCGTCGAGCAGCGCGGACTGTGGTTCGAGGAGTACGAGATCGGCACCACCTACCTGCACCGGCCCGGACGCACCATCACCGAAGCCGACAACGTGCTGTTCACCACGCTGACGATGAACACCCAATCGCTGCACCTGGATGCGGCCTGGGCGGCCCAGCAACCGGGCTTCCGCGGTGAGCGCCTAGTGAATTCGATGTTCACCCTCTCCACGCTGGTCGGCCTGTCGGTGGCGCAGCTGACGTTGGGCACCATCGTGGCCAACCTGGGCTTCTCGGAGGTGTCGTTCCCCAAGCCGGTGTTTCACGGCGACACGCTCTACGCCGAGACGGTCTGCACCAACAAGCGGGAGTCCAAGAGCCGTCCCGGCGAGGGCATCGTGACGTTGGAGCACGTCGGGCGTAACCAGAACGGCGACATCGTCGCCCGCGCGGTTCGCACCACGCTGGTGCGCAAGCGGCCCACCGAGGACGGACGATGAGTAGCGTCGGACCGGCCTGGCTGTTCTGCCCGGCGGATCGCCCGGAGCGCTACGGAAAAGCGGCCGCGGTCGCCGACGTGGTGATCCTGGACCTGGAAGACGGTGTGGCCGCAGCAGATCGGCCCGCCGCTCGTGAGGCGTTGCGGAGCACGCCGCTTGATCCGGAGCGGACCGTGGTGCGGGTGAACCCCGCCGGCACCGAAGACCAGGCCCGTGACCTGGAGGCACTGGCCGACACCGCCTACACGACGGTGATGCTGGCCAAGACCGAATCCGCCGCCCAGGTCGCCGCGCTGGCGCCCCGGCAGGTGGTGGCCCTGATCGAGACCCCACGCGGCGCGGTGTTCTGCACCGAGATCGCCGCCGCAGAGCAATGCGTCGCGATGATGTGGGGCGCCGAAGACCTGGTCGCGGCCATGGGCGGCGGCTCCAGCCGGCACGCCGATGGCCGGTATCGCGATGTGGCCCGCCACGTGCGCTCAAGTGTGTTGTTGGCGGCATCGACGTTCGGCCGGGCCGCGCTGGACGCCGTCTACCTCAACATCGGCGACCTCGACGGGCTCAAAGCCGAAGCACTCGATGGCGCCGCGGTCGGATTCGCTGCTACGGTGTGCATCCACCCGAGCCAGATCGCGGTGGTCCGCGACGCCTACCGACCCGCCCCGGAACGGGTTGACTGGGCGCGCAGGGTGCTCGCCGCGGCGCGGACCGAGCGCGGGGTGTTCGCGTTCGAAGGACAGATGGTCGACTCCCCGGTGCTGCGGCACGCCGAAGCCATCCTGCGGCGAGCGGATTGACGCACCAGGAGGACTGACAGCGCATGCGCATCACCCAGATCATCGAGACACCGGTGCGCCTGCGCGGCGAGGTCGCCAACGCCCTGGTGGATTTCTCCCGGCACACGGTGTCACTGGTCGCGGTGATCAGCGATCAGATCCGCGACGGCAAACCGGTGACCGGGGTGGCGTTCAACTCGATCGGCCGTTTCGCGCAGAGCGGCATCCTGGCCGACCGGATGATCCCGCGAGTGCTGCGCGCGAAGCCGGAGTCGCTGCTTGACGACGCGGGCCGGATCGACCCCGCGCGGGTGCTGGGCGCTGCGCTGGCCGACGAGAAGCCCGGCGGGCACGGCGACCGGGCCGGTGCCGCGGCCGCACTGGAGCTGGCGTGCTGGGACCTCAACGCCAAACTTGCCGACGAGCCCGCCTACCGCACCATCGCTGACTACTTCGGCCGCGATACCGTACCCGCAGCCGTCCCGGTGTATGCCGCCGGCGGCTATTACTACCCGGGTGACGACTCGGACGCCGGCCTGGACCGACTGCGCAGCGAGATCCGCGGCTATCTCGACATGGGCTACGACGCGGTCAAGATGAAGATCGGCGGCGCGTCGACGAGCGAGGACCTGGCGCGCATCGAGGCCGTCATCGACATCGTCGGCAGCGGAGCCCGAGTCGCCGTCGACGCCAATGGCCGGTTCGACGAGGCCGCCGCAGTGCAGTGGGCACAGGCGCTGAGCCCGTATGGTCTGCGCTGGTACGAAGAGCCCGGTGACCCGCTCGATTTCGCCTTGAATGCCGCGGTCATTGAGGCCTACGACGGCGCCATCGCCACCGGAGAGAACCTGTTCTCGGTGCGCGATGCGACCAACCTGGTTCGCTATGCCGGCATGCGGCCGGGCCGCGACATCTTCCAGATGGACGCCGGACTCAGCTACGGCCTGACCGAATACGCCCGGATGATCGAGGCGCTCGAAGCGCATGGTTTCGATCGCCGCTTCGCCTTCCCGCACGGCGGGCACCTGATCAATCTGCACATCGTGGTCGCGCTGGGTCTGGGCGGCTGCGAGTCCTATCCCGGGGTGTTCGCACCGTTCGGCGGCTATGCGCCGGGTTGTGCGCTGTCCGAGGGCACCATCGCGCCGACCGACGCCCCGGGTTTCGGGTTGGAAGAGAAGCCCGACCTGGCCGCCGTGATCACCGACCTGGTGGGATGAGCAGATGAAGATCGCGGTTATCGGTTGCGGCGCCATGGGTTCCATCTACGCCGCCAAGTTGGCGGCGGCCGGCAATGATGTGCTGGCCGTGGACCGGTCGAGCGCGCACGTCGACGCCATCGCAGCCAACGGCCTGCGGATCAGCGGGCCGCAGCCCGAACAAGTGGTTCGCATGCGCGCGGCCACCACCGCGCCGGTCGAGCCGATGGATCTGGTGGTGCTGGCGGTCAAGGCCGCCGACGTCGCCACCGGAGCCAATCAGGCACTGCCGTTGCTCGGCGAGAACACGCCGGTATTGACCATCCAGAACGGACTCGGGTCGGCCGACACTGTCGCCGACATCGTTGGTGCGGCGCGGGTAGCGGTGGGTATTGCCAGTGGATTCGGGGCCTCGCGTCCCGCCCCGGGGCATGTGCACCACAACGCGATGCGCGCCGTCCGGTTCGGTTCCTTTGCCGCGCTGCCGTTTTCGATCGTCGATCAGGTCGCTCGGGTGTGGTCGGAGGCGGGGTTCGACGCGGCCGCGGTCGCCGACATCGCCGCCATGCAGTGGGAGAAGCTGATCTGCAACGCCGCCTACAGCGCGCCGTGCGCACTGACTGGAATGACGGTGGGCCAGGTCATGGACGACGCGGACATGGGACCGGTCAGCCGCGCCACCGCAACCGAGGCTTGGACGGTGGCCCGCGCCGCCGGAATCGGCATCGATGTGGCAGACCCGGTTGCGCATGTCCGGGCCTTCGGCGCGCAGATGCCGAACGCCAAACCGTCTGCGCTACTTGATCACCTGACCCGCCGAGTCAGCGAGATCGACGTCATCAACGGCGCCGTGGTGCGCACGGCTGCGCAGGTAGGGGAGCAGGTTCCGGTGAACGCCACGCTGACCGCGCTGGTCAAGGCCGTTGAACGTCAGTGGTCAACGCCCCAGGGCTGAACACCACGCCGAGACGCGTTCAGCTCCACCCGGTAGCCGCCGGCGGCGCTAGCGTGGATTGGCATGACCGATGACAAGGCGCGGGTGGACCTGAGCGGGTCACCGCAGACGATGCTCGCGACGCTGTACGCCAAGGCGCTGGATGCCGATCTGCCCGAACCGATCCTGGGTGATCGCTACGCCAAGGACGTGGTCGCACGCATCGACTACGACTGGCGTAAGACCACCATTACCGCGGCTCGATCACCGTCGGTGACCACCCGCTCGGCCCACTTCGACACCTGGGCCCGCCGATTCCTGGCGGCCAACCCCGACGCGGTGGTGTTGCACCTGGGCTGTGGGCTCGACGCCCGATACTTCCGGCTGCAACCGGGCGATGGAATCGACTGGTATGACATCGACTACCCCGATGTCGCCGCCCTGCGTCGGCAGCTGCTGCCCGATCAACCACACAACCACGTGGTGGCGGCGTCGGTCACCGACCCGGCATGGTTCGCCGAAATCCCCACCGGCCGTCCGACATTGATGCTCGGCGAAGGCCTGACCATGTACCTCACCGAATCCGACGGGGTGGCGTTGCTGCGCCGCGTCGTCGAGCACGCCCCGCGTGGCGAGCTGCAGTTCGACGCCTTCAACTGGCTGGGCATCAAGTCGCAATGGTCCAACGCGGTGGTGCGCAAATCCGGGGCGAAGCTGCACTGGGCGATCAACGGCCCCGACGACATTCTTGCCGCGGTGCCGGGCACCCGGCTCCTGCAATGGGAGCGCTGGTTCGAGTCGGCCACCTTTGCCCAACTGCCACGCGCCTACCGGGCGCTGGGCAAGGCGATGTCGCTGATTCCGGCGGTGGCGAACATGTCGCAGTACCACCGCTACGCCTTCTGAGCTGCGCAGACAGGGCGGCCCGCGAAACCATTGACGAATTACGTTACGTAATGTAATTGTTTAGGGCGTGAGTCGCCGACAGCGGATGCCACAGTGACGGCGGGCCCAGAGCCGGCCCCGGCCGGTCGCGGACGTCCCCGCGATCCGCGCACCGAACAGGCCATCACCGAAGCCGCCCGCCGACTGCTGGCCCGCGACGGCTACGACCAGGTGTCCATCGAGGCGATCGCCCGCGAGGCAGACGTCAGCCGCCCCACCGTCTACCGACGGTGGCCGTCGAAGACCCATCTGGTGTTCGACGCGGTCTTCGGTGCCGCCGAGGCCGGCGACGTACTGACCAGCTCGGGCGACTTCGAAGCAGACCTGCGCCTTTTCGTTGCCGGGGTGTTCGAGTTCTGGCGCGCCCCGGACGTGGCCGCCGCGGCACTGGGCATCCTGGCCGACCGCCACCGCGACCCGGAACTGTTCATCCGCACCCAACAGCTGCTCGACGAGACGACCCGCACCGCGTTCGGTGTGCTGGTCCGCGCCGGCATCGGCCAAGGCGTGCTCGATGCCGACATCGATATCGAGATCGCCTATGACGCCTTGGTGGGCACCAGCTTCTACATCGCCCAAGTCTTGGCCACGGAGACCGTCGACGCCGCCGCCGACAGGTTGTGCTCCCTACTGCTGCAGGGAATGAGAAAGAAGGAGAACAGTGATGAGTGACGAGCCATCCGAGCTGTCTGAGGCCTTTGCTGGCCTGCTCGACGAGGTCCGTGCCGTCGAGCAACGCCTGCTGACCGCCGATCCGCCGCTGGAGGAGGCCGATGTCCTCGACGGCTACCGATGGGCGTTGAGCCTGCTGCGCGTCGCCTCCGAGGCCTACATCTGGGGCGATGCGGACAAGCCGATCCTGGTCGACGTGATCGGCCCCTATCTCAAATGGGGCGGCGACAATTCGGATGCCTTCTATCAGTTGGCGCCGGTGGACCCGAGCCGCAGCTACCGGGTCACCGGCAACCGCGGCGATGCGGTCTACCTGTCCATGACCGTCTACGGCGGGCCGGATGACGGCCGCTACAGCGACCGCATCATCGACACCATCAATGACCGCGACTTGGCCCCCGACGCCGACGGCAACTTCGAATTCACCATCAGCGCGCAAGAGCAGCAAGGCAACTGGCTCAAACTTGAGCCCGACGCCGTGTTCATCCTGACCCGCGACTACCTCACCGACCCCGGCACCGATCGGCGGGTGCAGTGGAAGATCGAGGCGCTGGACGACACCCCGCGACGTCCCGACAGCCGGGCCGACCTGAGCCGGCGGATGCGCGCGGCGCGCACCTGGATTCGTGAACAGGCCGCCATGGCGCCCGTGCGGCTACCGGCCAACGTGCTGCAGGAGCCCTACCCGGTTCCCAGCCGCACCGTGGGCTGGGCTGCTGGTGATGCCGCCTATTCGATGGGCGCTTACGAACTGCAACCCGGCCAGGCGCTGGTCATCGACGGAACCTCGCCGGAGTGTGTGTTCTGGAATCTGTGCCTGTGGAATCCGTTCCTGCACACCTACGACTACACCCGCGAGCGGGTCACCATCAACGGCGCGCACGTCACCTACGCTCCCGACGGGTCCTGGCAGATCGTGATCAGCGAAACCGATCCCGGGCATCCGAACTGGGTGTCCACCGCGGGCCGGTCGAAAGGACTGATCTGGCTGCGCTGGTTCCTTCCCGAGTCCACCCCCGCCCCGCTGAACTGTCGGGTCGTCGACGTCGCGGAGCTGGCCTCGTGAGCGCCGCCACCCGCCCGGCCGCCATCCGGCTTGAGGACCTTGCCAACCCGGTGTTTCCCGAGGCCGCCGGTCCGATGCGCGACGGCCTGGCCGGTTATGGCGCGGTCCTGCAACTCACACCGGAAGCCCTGCGCCAGGCCGCGACCGAACGAACAGGCCTGGACAACTGGGGCGACAACGGATTCGCCGAACGTCTCGACGTGCTGTGCGGTTCGCTGAACGCCGAGGCAGACCTGTCCGGTGTCGGCCGGGCGATGGCGTTCGAGCAACTGGTCGGCCACCTTGTCAACCGGCTTCGGCTGGAAGATCTGATCGCGGCGAACCCCGAGATCGAGAGCGTCGCGATCGAACGCCCGATCATCATCTGCGGGTTGCCGCGCACCGGTACCACCCACCTGCACAACCTGATCGCCGCCGACCCGGCACTGCGCTACCTGCCCTACTGGGAGAGCATGGAGCCGGTTCCCACGCCGGGCGAACCCGATCCGCAGGCCAGGCGAGACCGCTGCGCCGTCGGTCTGGATCTGATCAATACCTCGATGCCCGAGTTCAAGCGCATGCATGACATGACCGTCGACCACGCGCACGAAGAGATCCAGCTGCTGGGCAACGACATCTCCGGAATGCTGTTCGAATGTAGTTACTACCTCCCGACATTCGCGCAGCACTACAAGACACACGATCAGAGCGCGTCGTACGCCTACATGAAGCGCACGCTGCAGGCACTGCAATGGCTGCGCGGCGGGGCCCGCTGGGTGCTCAAGTCGCCCCAGCATCTGGAGCAGTTCCCCGCGCTGTATGCCACCTTCCCCGACGCCACCTTCGTTGTCACCCACCGGGATCCGGTCGAGGTGACGCGGTCGATGGCCACCATGATCACCTACGCGGCGCGCATGGCCTGCGACCGTCCCGATCCGGTCAAGATCTCGAAGTATTGGCTGGACCGGGCCGACGACCTGCTCACCGGCTGCCTGCGCGACCGCGACGTGCTGCCGGCGGCACAGTCCGTCGACGTGCGGTTCGAAGACTTCATGGCGGATGAGGACGGGACCGTCGCTGCCATCTACGAGCTCGCGGGCCAGCCGCTGGACACCCGGGCCAAGGACGCGATGACGCAGTTCTGCGTCGAACACCCTCGCGGGCGCTACGGTGCCGTCGACTACCAGCCGGCCGATCTGGGGCTGGATGCCGACGAGGTGGCAAACCGACTGCGCGCCTATCGAAATCAATTCGTCGCCGACTAATGGGAGAAACCATGAATCAACCGATCTCCGCTGACGCCTGGGTCGCCACCGAACTCGGTGACCCGGCCAAGGTGCTGGCCCGCCAGAGCGTCGAGGTACGCGCGCCCGGACCCGGCGAAATCCGGGTCGCGGTCAACGCGTTCTGCCTGAACTTCAATGACATCGACATCATCCAGGGCCGCTACACGACCCTGCCGCTGCAGCCGCCGTTCGTGCCCGGCATGGAGACCGTCGGAGTCGTGGAAAGCGCCGGCCAGGGGGCCGAACATCTCATCGGCCGGCGCATCGTCGGCATCCCGGTGATGGCCTTCGGTGGGTACGCCTCCTACGCGATCGTCGACGCGGCGACCGCGCTGGATCTGCCGGACTGGGTCAGCGACGTCGACGGCGCCGCCCTGCACTACCCGTTCCACCTGGGCTGGTTCGCGTTACGCGAGCGTGGCCGCCTCAAGCCGGGGGAAACCCTGCTGGTGCACGCAGCCGCGGGCGGCACCGGATCCGGTGCCTTGGTGCTCGGCAAAGCGCTGGGCGCTCGGGTGATCGCCACCGCCGGGAGCGACGAGAAGGTCGAATTCTGCAAGGAACTCGGTGCCGACCACGCGATCAACTACCGCAACGGTGACTGGGTCGAGCAGGTCATGGAACTGACCTACGGCCGTGGTGTCGACGTCGCGTTCGACGCGGTCGGCGGGGACGTAGCGGTACAGACGTTCCGCTGTATGGGTCTAAACGGCCGGTACCTGATGGCGGGATTCGCCCAGGACATCGCCCTGGAGGACGGCGACTACCTCTCGCCGCGGCCCATCGCCTACAGCAACTTCGACGTGTGCGGGGTATGCCTGGTCTACGTCAACGATCCGGTGGCGATTCGGCGCACCCTGGGCTTCAACTGGCCGGCGCGCTCGGAGGGACTGGAAGCCCACGCGAAGATCCTGGAGTTGCTGCGCACCGGCAAGATCCGCACCGTCGTCGGCGCAGAGGTTCCCTGGAGCGACCTGCCGAATGCCTTGGAGCGCATGGCCGCTCGCCAGACTACCGGCCGCCTGGTAGTCACCACCGACCGGCCCCGGTGACCCGCCGGGATCAAAACCGATGTCTTTCGATGTCAAAGGTCACTTCCGGCTGAGCGCGTCGCCACCGTAGCCTGGCGAACATGATTCAGTTGGGGCCGGCGACCCCGGCGCCGGTCGTCAAACCCCGCCGCCGGGGTGGACCGCGCGGGCCGGTGTTCCTGGGCGCCAACATCGTGGTGCTGGGCTGGCTGGCCGTCGCGGTCGGGTTGCTGGTCGCGCATGACGTCGTTGCGCACCCGATCTGGCTGCCGGTGCACGCGCTGCTGCTAGGTGCGGCCACCAACGCGATCGTGATCTGGTCGGGACACTTCACCACCACGCTGTGCCGCGTTCCCGACCCACCGCAATGGCACCTGGTGGCCAAGCTGTGCCTGCTCAACCTCGCCGTGATCGCGACCCTGTCCGGAGTGGCCTTCAACGCCGAGGCCCTGACCGGGATGGGTGGCACGGCCGTGGCCGCGGTCGCCGTCGCCCACGGCGCCGAGTTGGTCGCGATGAAGAAGCGCGCCCTGTCGGCGCGCTTCGACTACCTGGTCGGTTTCTACCTGGCGGCCATCGCTGCGCTGCTGGCCGGATCGGCGACCGGTGCGGCCATGGCCTTCGGGGTGGCCCGCTGGTATGCGCGGCTGTGGGCCACCCACGTGCACGTGATGCTCTACGGGTGGATCGGCCTGACGGTGGTGGGCACCTTGTTCACCCTGTGGCCCACCACAATCCGGGAGAAGATCACCCCGCGCAGCTTCGCGATGGCCCAACGCGCGCTGCCGACGCTGACGGTGGGCCTAACCGTCGCGGCCGGCGGTCTGCTCACCGACAGTTGGTGGCTGACCGCGGCCGGACTGCTCGCCTATGCGCTCGGAGTCGGTCTGTCCATCGTGGGGTTGTGGCCGGGACGCAGCTTCACCGGACCCGCGGCCTGGATGCTGGTCGGCGCGACGGCCTGGCTCGGTGTCGCCGTCCTGATCGAGACAATCCGTCTGATCGCCGCCCGCTCCGTCGACGTGCTGCCCGCGTTCGTGGAGAACACCCTGCTGCCGCTGCTGGCGGTCGGCTTCGTCGCCCAGATCCTGCTGGGCGCCCTGAGCCAGCTGCTGCCGATCCTGGTGGCCAACGGCCCACCCGTTCGCAAAGCCGTCATCAGCTACTTGGACCAGGGCTGGCAGGCCCGGGTCTGCGCGATCAACATCGCCGTCCCGCTGGTCGCCGGGCCGTGGCGAACGCCGCTGCCGTTGATCGGCTGGGTGCTGGCCGCGGTCGCGGTCGCCAGCTTCGTGCTGCTGGCGTTGCGGCTCGCGCTGCCCGTGGCGCTGCGCGGCCCGCTCGACATCGACGCGATCGCGCCGCATTCTCGGGCGGTCACCGGGGCGGTCGCCGTTGCCGCGGTGGCCGCGGTCGCCACCGCTTTGGGGCTCGGGATCGGCGGACCCGCGTCCTCGGGCGCCGCCGGCATCTCCGGTGAGGCCCGCACCGTCGACGTCACGCTGAAGAACATGCGGTTCTCCCCGGATGTCATCAACGTGCCGGCCGGAACCCGGCTGGTACTGCGAGTCACCAACATCGACGGACTGCCACACGACTTGCACGTCGACACCGGCGAGCACACCCCACGGTTGAGTCGCGGCCAGACCGCGGTGCTGGATCTCGGTGAGGTGCACCAGGACCGGGAGGCGTGGTGCGACGTACCCGGTCACCGGGCCGCCGGCATGACGATGACGATCCACGCCATCGGTGGTGTCCCGCGGCAGCATGAGCACACCGGCGGGGGACACGGTGGCCTGCCCGCGCCGACGGTCTTGGACCTGGCCGCTGACCCGTCCCCGGGTTGGACCCCGCGTGACGCGGTGCTCGCACCGGCGACCCCAGGTGTGCATCGGGTGGAACTACGCGCCGTCGACCGGGAATTGGAGATCGCGCCCGGCCGCCGGGAGACCCGCTGGACCTTCGGCGGCGTCGAGCCGGCACCGACCCTGCACGGCCGGGTCGGGGACACCTTCGAGATCACACTGATCAACGACGCGACCATGGGCCACGGAATCGACTTTCACGCCGGAGCGCTCGCTCCGGACCAACCGATGCGCACCTTGGCGCCGGGGGAGCGGCTGGTCTACCGGTTCACGGCGCACCGGGCCGGCGCCTGGCTCTATCACTGCAGTACCCCGCCGATGGCGCTGCACATCGCCAACGGCATGTACGGCGCGGTGATCATCGACCCGCCCGGGCTACCGGCGGTAGACCGGGAATACGCCCTGGTCGGCGCCCAGCTCTACGCGAGCGCACCGGATTCCGACGCCCAAACCACGGCCATCCGCGCCGGCCAGCCCGACGGCTGGATGTTCAACGGCACCGCCGCCCAGTACATGCACGCCCCGCTGCCGGCGCGCACCGGTGAACGCGTGCGCATGTGGGTGGTCAACGCCGGCCCAGGCGACACGATCTCGTTCCACGTCGTCGGGTCGCAGTTCGACACCGTCTACAAAGAGGGCGCCTGGCTGCTGCGGGCGAGTGATCCGGGCGGCTCCCAAGCTCTGGACTTAGCGCCCGCGCAGGGTGGCTTCGTCGAGCTCACCTTCCCCGAACCGGGCCACTATCCGTTCATGGATCACGACATGCGGCATGCCGAAAACGGGGCGCACGGCATCTTCGACGTGACGAGGTAGCCCAGCTCAATAGGGCTTGCCGAGTGTGCGGTTTCGTACGAGACAAGCCGATTTCGACCACCAAACCGCACACTCGACGAATAGCCACGCCGCACCGGATCACCAGGGCCCTCGGTGTTCGCTGGCATAATGAGATCAGCGTCACAAGGAGGCTCTCATGGGCCAGCTGCCAGGCACTACCGGTCCGCAGGTCGCCCTGGATCCTGTGCAGCTGATCGCGCCGGACGGGGCGCCCACCACCGAGAATCGCTACAGCCGAGACCTGCCCGAAGAAACCCTCTGTTGGCTCTACGAGCTCATGGTGCTCACCCGCGAACTCGACACCGAACTGGTCAACCTGCAACGCCAGGGCGAGCTGGGGCTGTACGCGTCATGCCGGGGCCAGGAGGCAGCCCAGGTCGGTGCAGCCGCGTGTCTGCGCAAAACCGACTGGCTGTTCCCGCAGTACCGCGAGCTGGGAGTCTTCGTCACCCGGGGCATCCCGCCGTGGCACCTCGCGGCCGCTTGGCGTGGAACCTGGAACGGCGGGCTGGAGTTCACCGAGAAGAACTGCGCGCCGATCTCGGTTCCGATCGGCACCCAGACGCTGCACGCGGTGGGGGCGGCGATGGCCGCCCAACGCCTGGCCGAGGATTCCGTCACCGTCGCGTTCACCGGCGACGGCGCCACCAGCGAGGGCGACGTACACGAGGCCCTCAATTTCGCCGCCGTGTTCACCGCGCCCTGCGTGTTTTACGTGCAGAACAACCAGTGGGCCATCTCCGTGCCGCTGCGCAAGCAGACCGCCGCTGTCTCGCTGGCGCACAAGGCGATCGGCTACGGCATGCCGGGCATCCGGGTGGACGGCAACGATCCGTTGGCCTGCTACGCGGTGATGGCCGAAGCCGCCGAGCGGGCGCGACACGGTGATGGACCGAGCCTGATCGAGGCCGTCACCTACCGGCTCGGCCCGCACACCACCTCCGACGATCCGACCCGCTACCGCAGCGACGCCGAAGTCGACCGGTGGGCGGCGCTCGACCCGATCCCGCGTTACCGCAGCTATCTGCGCAATATCGGCGTGTGGTCGCAGCGCTTAGAGGACCGGGTGGATTCTCGGGCCAAGCGTGTACGCAGCGAGCTGCGAGACGCGACCGTCGGGGCCGCCGATGCCGATATCGACGAGGTGTTCGCCGCCGTCTTTACTGAGATCACCCCGGATCTGCAGCAGCAGCGGGCCGCGCTGCGCGCCGAATTGGGCAGGGGGCGCTGATGACCCAGATCCTCGAACCACCCACCCGCGCAGCGACTCCCATCGCGGCGACCGGACCCTCCAGCCGCACCGAGGAGCTGACCATGGTGGCGGCGCTCAACCGGGCGCTGCGCGATGCGATGGAGGCCGAGTCCAAGGTCCTGGTGTTCGGCACCGACGTCGGCGTGCAGGGCGGGGTGTTCCGGGTGACCGAAGGCCTGGCCGAAACCTTCGGTGAGCAACGCTGTTTCGACACGCCGCTGGCGGAGTCGGCGGTGATCGGCATCGCCATCGGTTTGGCGATTCGCGGGTTCGTACCGGTTCCGGAGATTCAGTTCGACGGATTCAGCTACCCGGCATTGGATCAAGTGGTCAGCCACCTAGCCAAGTACCAGACCCGGACCCGCGGCGCGGTATCGATGCCGGTCACCGTGCGCATCCCGTCGTTCGGCGGAATCGGTGCGGCCGAGCATCATTCGGAATCCACCGAAACCTACTGGGCGCACACCGCCGGACTGAAGGTCGTGGTGCCCGCCGACCCGTCGGACGCGTACTGGCTACTGCGCCACGCGATCGCCGCTCCCGACCCGGTGATGTTCCTCGAGCCCAAGCGGCGGTACTGGGCCCGCGGGCCCGTCGACACCGAACACCCGGCTCCGGGCATCGGGTGTGCTGCCGTACGCCGGACCGGTACCGACGTCACAGTGCTCACCTACGGCGGTGGAGTGGCCACCGCGCTGTCCGCCGCCGATATCGCTGCGCAACACCATGGTTGGAGCCTGGAGGTGGTTGACCTGCGCTCGCTGGTCCCGCTCGACTTCGACACCGTCGCGGCGTCGGTGCGGCGCACCGGGCGATGCGTGGTTCTGCACGAGGGTCCCCGCAATCTCGGCTACGGCGCCGAGCTGGCCGCGCGCATCTCCGAGGAATTGTTCTACGAGCTGGAGGCACCGGTGTTGCGCGCCAGCGGATTCGACACCCCGTATCCACCGGCCCGGCTGGAACGGCTGTGGCTGCCCGGCCCCGATCGGCTGCTGGACTGCGTGCAACGGGTGCTGGAGGCGCCGTGAGTACCGAGACGGTCCAGACCTTCACCGTCCCCGATCTCGGGGAGGGCCTCGAAGAGGTGACGGTGACCAGCTGGAACGTCGCCGTCGGTGATCAGATCGAACTCAACCAGGCGCTGTGCTCGGTGGAGACCGCCAAAGCCGAGGTGGAGATTCCCAGCCCGTATGCCGGCCGGGTGGTCGAGTTGGGCGGCGCGGTGGGGGACGTGCTCTCCGTCGGGGCGCCCTTGGTGCGTATCGACACCGGTACACCGGTCGGGCGCGCCCCGGTGCTGGTCGGCTACGGCGCCGACGACACGTTCGACACCAGCCGCCGCGCCTGCACGTCCACCACCGGGCGCCCCAAGGCCAAGCCGGGTGCCCGCAAGCTCGCCGCCGAGCTGGGCGTCGACTTGAGTCGCGTGCCGCCGGGACCGGGCGGCGTGATCACCCCCGACGGTGTGCGCGCAGCCGCCGGCCAGGCGGCTCCCGACGGTGAACTTCGTCCACCCAGCCCGGTGCAGGCGGCCATGGCCGAGCGGATGACACTGTCCCGCAGCAAGATCCCGGACGCGCACGGCAGCGTGCAGGTAGACGGCACCAACCTGCTGCGGCTGCGGGATCGGCTCGTCGAGACGGGCGGTGCGACGATCACTCCGTTCGTGCTGATCCTGCGGCTGTTGGCCCTGGCCCTGACTCGCCACCCGGTGCTCAACGCCACCTGGGTCGACGCGCCGCAGGGCCCGATGATCCGCACCCATCACGGCGTGCATCTGGGTTTCGGGGTGGCCGCGCCCCGCGGCCTGCTGGTGCCGGTGGTGTTCGACGCGCACCGCAAAACCACCCGCGAACTCGCCGACACCGTCGCCCGGCTGATCGCCGAGGCTCGGGCCGGCACCCTCAAGCCGGCTGAGCTGCAGGGGTCGACGTTCACGGTCTCCAACTTCGGGGCGCTCGGCCTTGACGACGGGGTGCCGGTGATCAATTACCCGGAGGCGGCCATCCTGGGGATCGGTTCGCTCAAACCACGGCCGGTGGCGGTGGGCGATACCGTCGTCGTGCGTCCTCAGCTGACCCTGACGTGCGCATTCGACCATCGCGTCGCCGACGGCGCGCAGACCGCCGAATTCCTGTGTGCGCTGCGCGATCTGATTGAACAACCCGAGATCGCGCTGCTGGATCTGTAGTCGGGCGCGGTTATTTGCGCTGCGCTGCGGCCAGCCGTGCGGCGAAGTCCGGCGACTCGACGGTGGCGGCCTGCGGACCCAGCTCGGTCTGCTTGGCGAACTCGTGTTGGTCGCCCTCGATCGCACCGGGACTGGCGGTGGCGCGCATGGTCGCCTTGGTCGCCAAAACCACCTGCCGAGGCGCCGACGCCGGTCCGGCGGCCAGGTTCATTGCCGCGGTGACCGGGTCGTCGTCGACCTGCAGCGCCAAGCCGTGCCGCACCGCGGCCTCGGCGTCGAAACGCATGCCGAACAACAGGGCGGCCCGGGCCACCTGAGGACCGACCGCCCGGTGCAGCATCCAGGTGGCACCGCCGCCGGGATGCAGACCCAACTGCTGGAAGCGGGCGTCGAACAGCGCCGCCGGACCGGCGATACGCACGTCGGCGGCCAGCGCCAGGTTCAGGCCCGCACCCACCGCGGCACCGTTGACCGCGGCGATCGTGGGCAACGTGCACTGCGCGATCGCCATGAAACCGTCGTAGAGCGCCAACAGTCCGTCCTCTGTCGCCGCACCGAGAGCCGACAGGTCGGCGCCGGCGCAGAACGCCCGGCCCGCGCCGGTGACTACCACCGCGTGCACCCCGGGGTCTGCTTCGGCCCGCTCTACGGCGGCCCGCAGTTGCACCGACATCGTGCCGGTGACGGCGTTACGTCGGTCCGGATCGTTGACGGTGATCAGCGCTACGCGGTCGGTGACGCTGTATAAGACGAGATCGGGACGTGTCATAGCGCGATGACGCTACCGCGGTGGGGAGCGATCAGCCGATCCAGGTGACGACCCCTGCGGTCACCCCCACCATCGCGATCATGAACATGGTGAAGAAGATGAGCGCCCGTTCGTGGCTCATGGATCTGCCTTTCGCGATTTGCCCGGTCTCCTTGTCGTTCCGCGCGACGCGATGTCATGCGAACCGGGCTTTTGGCGTTCCGCCGCGGCCGACGCGCCGCTGTTCGGCGGCGTTCGATGCGTTGACGGATCGTCCTTGGTTGATCGTTGACGCTCCAGACTAGTGGCTAGCCCGGCTGCTTGCCGAATCCCCGGTGCTAATCGCTGTGGTGCAGGGCACGCAAGATGGTCGCGTGGCGTAGCAGGAACGTGCGTTCGTCAAGCTTCTTGCGGCGAAGCCACTCGGTGACCTCGCGGTTGTGTTTGCTTGCGTTGCAGGCGGCGCAGGCAGGGACCACGTTTTCGAGGGTGTAGCGGCCGCCACGCGAGATCGGAACAATGCAGTCGCGCTGCAATGCCGTGCTCGTCACTTGGCAGTATGCGCAGCTGCCCCACGCGTCGAGGATCGTGTCCCACTGGGTGGCGGTGAGGTCATTGTCGACACGAGCGAGCCGTCGTCGCCGTCGCGTCGCGTAACGCGCGCGAGCCGCCCCTGAGGCTTTGGCAGACGGAAACCTGCGTCGAGGTGGCATCCGGTAACGGTAGCCGGGCCGATCGCCGCTACTTGAGCTCTGCGACCCGGCTGCTGCGTCAAGGATCAACCGAAGCCGCTGTCAAGCATCACCCGAAACACCGTCAAGCAACACCCGACACCGAAACGTCAAGCATCACCCGAAGCCATACACGGCTGTTGCGCCCCCGGCAGGACTCGAACCTGCGACCACAAGATTAGAAGTCATGTGCTCTATCCACCTGAGCTACGGAGGCAATGCGGGTCCAGTTTATCCGCTGGTAGGGGTGGATCCGCGCCGACCGAGCAAAGCCGCAGGCCGGATACGTGCGGCGGTTCTAGCTTCGGCTCTCCTTCGTCGAGCCTCGCTAAACCGCCGGGCTTGTGCGGCGGTTCTAGCTTCGGCTCTCCTTCGTCGAGCCTCGCTAAACCGCGGGGCTTGTGCGGCGGTTCTAGCTTCGGCTCTCCTTCGTCGAGCCTCGCTAAACCGCGGGGCTTGTGCGGCGGTTCTAGCTTCGGCTCTCCTTCGTCGAGCCTCGCTAAACCGCCGGTTTCCAATTCAACCGGCCAACACGGTATTTCGATTTGTCGGCAAGCATCCGATCTGCGCCAATCGACACCCGTCGCCGGGGCCAAACAACTAGCGTTGAATGGTGCTCGTGACGTCTGTGAATCAGGAGTGGTGTGTGGTGACAGCCTCGGTGCGCCGAGCAAGTCGGGGCAGTGCTGCAGCGTGGGGAGCTCGGCGTGGGTGACCTCGTGGACGCCGACGGCTTGCCCACCGAGCTCGGTGCACTCGACTACCTGTTGCACCGCGGGGAGGCCAATCCGCGCACCCGCTCGGGGATCATGGGCCTGGAGCTGCTCGACACCACCCCGGACTGGGACCGGTTCCGGAGCCTGTTCGAGAACGTCTCGCGGAAGGTGCTGCGGCTGCGCCAGAAGGTTGTGGTGCCCACGCTGCCGACGGCTGCGCCGCGGTGGGTGGTAGACCCCGACTTCAACCTCGATTTCCATGTCCGGCGGGTCCGGGTGCCCGAGCCCGGGGGCTTGCGTGAGGTGCTTGACCTGGCCGAGGTGGCCCTGCAATCACCGATGGACATCCAGCGCCCGCTATGGTCGGCGACCCTGGTGGAAGGGCTGGCCGAGGGCCGCGCCGCCACCTTGATGCATCTGAGTCACGCGGTCACCGACGGCGTCGGCGGTGCTGCGATGTTCGGCCGGATCTATGACCTGGAGCGTGATCCGCCGGCGCGGTCGATGCCGCCTCAACCGGTACCGCAGGACTTGTCGTCCAACGACCTGATGCGCGACGGCATCAACCACCTGCCGATCGCGATGCTCGGCGGCACCCGCGATGTGCTGCTGGGGGCGCTGTCGATGGCGACCCGCACCGTGCGCGACCCGCTGTCGGCGGTCACCGGCGCCATCACCTACGCCCGGTCGGGCGCGCGGGTGATGAGTCAGGCCGCCGAACCCTCGCCGCTGCTGCGCCGGCGCAGCCTGGCCAGCCGGACGCAGGCGATCGACGTCCGGCTGTCGGATCTGCACCGGGCCGCCAAGGCCGGCGGTGGATCCATCAACGACGCCTACCTGGCTGCCGTGTCCGGCGCGCTGGGGCGCTACCACCGGGCACTGGGGGTGCCGATCGCGACGCTGCCGATGGCGATCCCGGTGAACCTGCGCGCCGACGCTGATCCCGCCGGCGGCAACCGGTTCACCGGGGTGAACCTGGCGGCGCCGGTCGGAGTCGCCGACCCGGTGGAGCGGATCAAGCGGATTCGGTCTCAGATGACCCAGCGCCGTGACGAGCCGGCGATGGACGTGCTCGGCTCCATCGCGCCGCTGCTGAGCGTCTTTCCGTCCCCGGTTCTGGAGAAGATGACCGAGTCGGTGGTCAGCGCCGACGTGCAGGCCAGCAATGTGGCGTTCTATCCCGGCGAAACCTACATCGCGGGCGCGAAGGTGCTGCGGCACTACGGAATCGGCCCGTTGCCGGGTGTCGCGATGATGGTGGTGCTGATCTCGCGGGGCGGTGAGTGCACCATCACGGTCCGCTATGACCGCGCAGCCGTCCGCGACGAGAGGCTGTTCACCACGTGCCTGGTGGAGGGCTTCGACGAAGTGCTGGCGCTCGCCGGAGATCCCGCGCCGCACTGCGTGCCGGCCTCCTTCACCGCCGGTGGTGAGTCATGACCGACGACGAGAAGTCTCGGCCGCCGCGCGACATGCGGCTGCCCGGATCGGTGGCCGAGATCGCGGCGAGCCCGCCCGGTCCCAAGATCGGCGCGTTCTTCGATCTCGACGGCACCCTGGTAGCCGGCTTCACCGCCGTGATTCTCACCCGGGAGCGATTCCGGAGCCGCGACATGGGGCTGGGGGAGCTATTCGGGATGATCCAGGCCGGGCTCAACCATCAGCTCGGCCGTATCGAGTTCGAGGAGCTCATCAACACCGCGTCCTCGGCACTGCGGGGCCGCTCGATCAGCGACCTCGACGAGATCGGTGAGCGGTTGTTCGTCCAGAAGATCGCCAAGCGCATCTACCCCGAGATGCGTGCGGTGGTGCGGGCCCACCAGGCGCGCGGGCACACCGTGGTGCTGAGCTCTTCGGCGCTGACCATCCAGGTCGAACCGGTGGCCCGTTTCCTGGGTATCACCAACACGCTTACCAACGCCTTCGTCACCGACGAGGACGGTGTGCTCACCGGAGAGGTGGTCGAACCGATCCTGTGGGGGCCGGGCAAGGCCGCCGCGGTGCAGAAGTTCGCCGCCGAACACGACATCGACCTGCAGGACAGCTACTTTTACGCCGACGGGGACGAGGACGTCGCGCTGATGCATCTGGTCGGCAATCCGCGACCGACGAACCCCGAGGGCAAGATGGCCTCGGTCGCTCGCAAGCGCGGCTGGCCGATCCTGCAGTTCAGCAGCCGCGGCAGCGGGGTCGTCGGCCAACTGCGGAACCTGGCCGGCCTCAGCTCGATCGTTCCGGTGGGCGCTGGCGCGATCGGACTGGGCCTGTTGAGCGGCAGCCGGCGCCGAGGCGTCAACTTCTTCACCGCGCTGTTCCCGCAGGTGCTGTTGGGGCTCAATGGCGTGCGGCTCAACGTGATCGGCAAAGAGAATCTCACCGCAACCCGGCCGGCGGTGTTCATCTTCAACCACCGCAACCAGGTCGATCCGGTGATCACCGCCTCGCTGGTGCGTGACAACTGGATCAGCGTCGGCAAACGTGAGCTGGAGAGGGACCCGATCGCCGGTCCGCTGGGAAAGCTGACCGAGATGGTGTTCATCGACCGGGACGACGCGGCAGCGGCCGTGGAGTCGCTACAACAGGTCGAAGAACGCGCCAAGCGCGGTCTGTCGGTGGTGATCGCGCCCGAAGGGACCCGGGTGGACACCACCGGGGTGGGTCCGTTCAAGAAGGGGCCGTTCCGGCTCGCAATGGCGGCCGGGATACCGATCGTGCCGGTGATCATCCGCAACGCCGAGGTGGTCGCCGCCCGGGACTCGATGAGCGCTCACCCGGGCACCGTCGACGTCGCGGTGTTCCCGGCGATCTCGGTCGAGGACTGGACGATCGACACGCTGCCGGAGCGGATCGCGGAGGTCCGCCAGCTGTACCTGGACACCCTGGCCGACTGGCCGGTCGACGAGTTGCCGGCCTGGTCACCCAAGCCAGCGGCCAAGAAGCCAGCGGCCAAGAAGGCGCCGGCTAAGAAGGCGCCGGCGAAAAAGGTTGCCACCAAAAAGGCGCCGGCCAAGAAAGCCGCCGCAAGGAAAGCCCCGGCCAAGAAGCCACCGGCCTCAAAGGGGGAGCAGTGACGACGTCACCGGCCACCGACCCCTCGGGGTCCACCGCAACCGCCGACACCCTGGTTTTGGCCTACGTGTCGTCGCCGGTGGAGGCCGACCTCGTTCACGAGTGGCTGGAACGGTACCGGGAGGGCCGCCGCGGCGACCGCATCGACCTGCTGGAGCTCGACCCGTCGCAGCGCTCGCCCGGCGCGATGGCTCGGCTGGTCGGGCACCTCGAACGCGACGAGCGGCGGTCGATCCTGCCGGTGCGGGTCTTCTGGATGCCCCGCGCCGAAGCCTCCGCCCTGAAGCGGGTGACCGCCTTGCTGCCCGGCCGCAATCCGTATCGACCCAGCGAACGCCAACAGCGCCAGATCCTGCGGACCGAGTCGTCGCTGGCCCGCGTCGTGGTGGGTGAGCCGGCCAGCGTCGCCGACCTGCGCAGCCAGTGGAGTGAGAACACCGTCGGTGAAAACCCCCGGGACTTCGCGCATTTCGTCACGCGCCGCGCAGTGCTGGCGCTGGAGCGCGCCGAGAACCGGATCCTGGGCCCGCAGTACAAGTCCCCGCGGCTGGTGAAACCGGAGATCTTGGCCTCCACCCGGTTCCGCGAAGGACTGGAAGCCATTCCGGGGGCCACCGTCGACGAAGCCGGCAAGATGCTCGACGAGCTGTCCACCGGCTGGAGTCGGGTCTCGGTCGACATGGTCGCCGTCTTGACCCGGATGCTCAGTCGCGGCTTCGACCCCGAGATCGACTACGACGAGTATCAGGTCGCGGCACTGCGCACCGCGCTGGAGAACCACCCCGCGGTGCTGCTGTTCTCCCACCGGTCCTACATCGACGGCGCAGTCATGCCGGTGGCGATGCAGGAGAACCGGCTTCCTCCGGTCCACGTCTTCGCCGGTATCAATCTGTCGTTCGGATTGATGGGGCCGTTGCTGCGCCGCTCCGGCGTCATCTTCATCCGCCGCAGCATCGGCAACAACCCGCTCTACAAATACGTGCTCAAGGAGTACGTCGGCTACGTGATGGAGAAACGGTTCAACCTGAGCTGGTCCATCGAGGGCACCCGGTCGCGTACCGGCAAGATGCTGCCCCCCAAGCTCGGGCTGATGACCTACGTCGCCGACGCCTATCTGGACAACCGCACCGAAGATGTTCTCCTGCAGGGTGTTTCGATCAGTTTCGACCAGCTGCATGAGACAGACGAGTACGCCGCCTACGCCCGCGGCGGGGAGAAGACCCCCGAGGGGATCCGCTGGCTCTACCGCTTCATCAAGGCGCAGGGCGAACGCAACTACGGCAAGATCTACGTGCGTTTCCCCGAGGCCGTATCGATGCGCCAGTACCTCGGCGACCCCGACAGCGCGGCCGCGACCGACCCGGACGCCAAGCGCCTGGCCATGCAGAAGATGGCCATCGAGGTGGCCTGGCGGATCCAGCGCGTCACCCCGATCAGCGCGACCGGCCTGGTGTCGGCGTTGCTGCTGACCACGCACGGGCTGGCGTTGACGCTGGACCAGATCCACCATTCGCTACAAGCCGGCCTGGATTACCTGGAACGCAAGCAGACCCCGATCTCCACTAGCGGGTTGCGGCTGCGTAGCCGCGACGGCGTCCGCGCAGCGGTGGATGCGTTGTCCAACGGGCACCCGGTCACCCGGGTCGACGGCGGGCGTGAGTCGGTGTGGCGGATCGCTCCCGAAGACGAGCACGCCGCGTCGTTCTACCGCAACTCGGTTATCCACGCCTTCCTGGAGACCTCGATCGTCGAACTGGCCCTGGCGCACGCCGGCCGCGGCGAAGGCGACCGGCTGGACGCGTTCTGGACGCAGGCGATGCGGCTGCGCGACCTGCTCAAGTTCGACTTCTACTTCGCCGACTCCGCGTCGTTCCGCGACAACATCGCCGAGGAGATGTCCTGGTTCGGTGACTGGCAGGCCCGGGTCGGCGCCGGTGGCGCCGAGATCGACGGCATTCTCTCGGAGAAGACACCAGTGACCTCCGACGTCATGCTGCGGGTGTTCTTCGAGTCCTACGCGATCGTTGCCGATGTGCTCTGCGACGCACCGCCCGACATCGGCGAGAACGAACTGACACAGTTGGCCTTGGGGGTCGGCCGTCAGTACGTGGCGCAGGGACGCGTTCGCAGCAGCGAATCGGTGTCCACCCTGCTGTTTGCGACCGCATGCCAGGTGGTCGCCGATCAGGGCCTGCTGGAACCCGCGCCGGATCTGGCGGGACGCCGCAAAGCGTTCCGGTCTGAACTGCGAGGAATCCTGCAGGACTCCGACCACATTGCCCGCATCGCCCGGGAGGCGTTTGCCGCCCGGGACATGGAGGTGCGACGGCATTGGCGGGGAATGAGCAGGTAGCGGGGCGGGCCACAACGTCGCCCGCCTGGTATGCGGTGCGGCGGGCGCGCACCATACGCTGGGAGCCATGACGGCTACTTCGGCGACCCGCGGCCGCGCGGCGATCGTGCTGCCGATGCTGACCGGACTGGCGATCCTGGCCGGATGCATCGCCGCCGGGATCGGGGCGCTGTCGTTGGCCGATGCCCTGACCGCGACCGGCCTGCCCGACCCGGGCCCGGTGACCACGCTGGGACTGCCGTTTGTGCGGGCGGCCGGCGAGATGGCCGCCGTGCTGGCGGTGGGATCGTTTCTGCTGGCGGCGTTCCTGGTGCCGCCGCAGCAGAGCGGGGTCCTCGACGTCGCCGGCTACCGCGCGCTGCGGTTGGGCACGGCGGCGTCGGGAGCGTGGGCGGTGTGTGCCGCGCTACTGGTTCCGTTGACGATCTCCGATGTCTCCGGGCACCCGTTGTCGGAGTTCCTCGACCCGGCGACGGCCTGGTCGTTCGCCGGGCTGGTCGACACGGCGTCGGCCTGGCGGTGGACCGCGCTGCTGGCCGCGTTGGTGACACTGGCGAGCCTGCCCGTGCTGCGCTGGTCCTGGACACCGGTGTTGCTGGCGGGTTCTCTGCTGACCCTGATCCCGCTGGGGTTGACCGGGCATTCGGCCGCCGGCGGGTCACACGACCTGGCCACCAACAGCCTGCTCATCCACCTGATCGCCGCGGGCCTGTGGGCCGGCGGTCTGCTGGCGCTGCTGGTCCACGCGATTCGCGGCGGGGAACACGCCGACCTGGCCGCCCGGCGCTTCTCCACCGTGGCGCTGTGGTGTTTCGTGGCGATGGGCCTGTCGGGAGTGCTCAACGCGCTGGTGCGGCTGACCCTCGCCGATCTGCTGACCACGCCGTACGGCCAATTGGTGGTGGCCAAGTTCGTCGCCCTGTGTGCGCTCGGCGCCCTCGGCGCCTGGCAGCGGCGCCGCGGGGTGGCCGCACTGCAGGAAGACCCGAACAAGCGCGCCCCGCTGATCCGCCTGGCGCTGACCGAGGCCGTCGTCTTCGCGCTGACCTTCGGTGTCGCGGTGGGGCTGGGCCGCACCCCGCCACCGGCGCCGACGGTGCTCAACCCGTCGGTCCCGATGGTCAAGGTCGGCTACGACTTCGCCGGACCGCCGACCGTGGCCCGGATCTTGTTCGACTGGCGATACGACGTCGTCTTCGGTACTGCCGCGATTGTTCTGGCGGGTGTGTATCTGGCCGGTGTGCTGCGGCTGCGCCGCCGCGGTGACGCCTGGCCCGCGGGCCGCACCACCGCCTGGATGCTGGGCTGCCTGACTCTGCTATTCGCCACCTCGTCGGGCACCGGTCGCTATATGCCGGCGATGTTCAGCATGCACATGGCCGTGCACATGCTGCTGTCGATGCTGGTGCCGATCCTGTTGGTGCTGGGCGGGCCGACCACGCTGGCGCTACGGGCGCTGCCGGTGGCCGGTCGCGGCGAGCCGCCCGGGATGCGGGAATGGCTGCTGGCCGCGCTGCACAGCCGGGTTTCGCGGGTCCTCACCAACCCGATCGTCGCGGCGGTGATCTTCGTCGTCGGTTTTTACGGGCTCTACTTCAGCAGCCTCTTCGACTCGATCGCCGGCAGTCACGCCGGGCACCTCGCGATGAACATCCACTTCATCCTCAGCGGCTACCTCTTCTATTGGGTCGTGATCGGCGTGGACCCCACCCCCCGGCCCATCTCACCGCTAGCCAAGCTGGCGGTGGTGTTCGCCGCGCTGCCGCTGCATGGCTTCTTCGGGGTCTTCCTGATGGGGATGCACAAGGTGCTCGGGGAGTGGTTCTACGGTGCGCTGGGCCTGCCCTGGCACACCGATTTGGCCGGAGATCAGCACCTAGGCGGCGGCATCACCTGGTCGGCAGGCGAATTGCCCCTGCTCATGGTGATGATTGCGCTGCTGGTGCAGTGGCACCGCAGTGACCGGCGCACCGCAAAGCGGCTCGACCGCGCCGCTGACCGCGATGACGACGCCGACCTGGCCGCCTACAACGCGATGCTGGCCGAGATGGCCCGCCGCGACGGGTGAGCCCGGTGCGGCGACCCGCCTAGGCGATCTGACCGGCCGCGGCGCGTACCGCCGCGCGCACCCGATCGGCAACGACCTGTGCCGATGACGTGTCGAGCTTGCCGTCAAGATGCAGGAATGCCAGGCCGTGCACCAATCCCCATATGGCGGTGGCCATTGCTTCTATATCCACCGACGGAAACACCTGGCGCACAATGGAGTTCAAATATTCTTGGATCGCGGTGACCGCGTCCACCCGCTCGGCGTTGCTCGGGTCGCACTGCTCGGTGAACATCACCCGGAACAGTCCGGGCCGGTCGAGTGCGAACTGGACGTAGGCGATAGCGATCGCAGCGAGGTCATCCGCCGTCTTCGGTGCCGGATGTGCCGCGACCAGGTCGGTGGCCAGTTCGCGATAGCCCACCGCGGCGATCGCCGACAGCAGCGCGTTCCGGTCGGCGAAATGTCGGTAGGGCGCCGCGGTCGATACGCCGGCGCGTCGGGCAGTGGCACGCAGCGACAGTTCGGTGGCGCCGTTTTCCTCAAGGAGATCCATAGCCGCGCGCAGCAGGGTTCCGGGCAGGTCGCCGTGGTGATAGGTCTTGGTGGACGCTGACATCTGTGGCTACCCCGTGTTGACGCCGCTTACATGAGCTCCTAACGTTAGCAGTATGCCGAGTAAGCGCCGCTAACATTTGCGCGACGAATCGAAGGAGACCGTGCAGTGACCTCACCGCGAACGATCGTGATCACCGGCGCCAGCGACGGCATCGGCGCTGTTGCAGCCCGTGCCCTGGCCGGACCGGAGGTCAACCTCGTTGTCGTCGGCCGCTCGGCCCAGAAATTGGCGCCGGTCGCCGCCGATGCCGGTGCCACCGCACTGACCGCTGATTTCGCCGATCTGGACCAGGTTCGTGCGCTGGCCGAACAGATCCGCGAACAGGTCGGCGCCATCGACGTCCTGCTGAACAACGCGGGCGGAACATTCGCGCCGAGCCTGCGTACGGCGCAAGGGCATGAACCCAACTTCGGGATCAACCACCTCGCACCCTTCCTGTTGACCAACCTGCTACGCGATCGGCTGGCCGCAGCCGGTGGCGCGCTGGTGCTGAACACCTCCAGCGTCGGCAACCGGTTCGGACACGTCGACCTCGATGACCTGGACTATCGGCGCCGGCGTGCCTTCGAGACCCGGGCCTACGGGACCAGCAAGCTGATGAACATCTTGTTCACTCGCGGCATCGCCCAGCGCTGGGCTGACGACGGGATCATCTCGGCCGCAGTGCATCCCGGTCCGGTCGCGACCAGCTTTGGTCGTGACTCTTGGTTCGTCGGCCTGCTCTACCGCACTCCGCTGCGCCACCTCGCGACCATCACCCCGGCCGAGGGCGCCACGCCGTTGATCGAACTGGCCAATCGCGGCGCCGCCCCCGAGATCAATGGCGTGTACTTCGACCGCCACCGCGCCAACGGCCGCGAGAATCGGCAAGCCCACGACCCCAAGCTCATCGACGGGCTATGGACTAGCTCCGCCGCTCTCGTCGGCCTGGGCTGATCGCCACGGTTGGTGACCGAACCGATCGACGTGCACCACGTCGTCGATCGGTGGACGTTGGGTCGGGCCGTATCGCCCGCGAGCCCAGCCGATCGGGATGATGCACACCGGCACCATCTCCGGTGGCAGCTCCAGCACGCGGCGCGTGCTGCGGACCAACCACAACGGCAGCGTCTGCAGTGAGGCGCCCAGGCCCACGGCTCGGCATGCCAGCAGCAGGTTCTGCACCGCGGGATACACCGAACCGTAGAACGACGAAACCCTGATCTGCGGCCACCCGACCGGCTGGTGCTTGAGGGTTCGCCGGTAGCAAGCCACCACCAGGGTCGGTAGTTCGTGGTAGTGCTCACGCTGCCACTCCGACACCCGCAACTGGCGTCGCGTCGGCTCATCGGTGGCAGCGCGCCTGGCAAGCCACCCGAACAGCTTGAACGCCCGCTGGTAGCTGCGCACCAGACGCCGCTTCTGCTCGGGGTCGTTGACCACGACAAATGCCCAGTCCTGACTGTTCGAACTGGTAGGAGCCTTGAGTGCGAGCGCGAGTACCTCGCGCAGTAGCTCCTCGTCGACGGGGTCGAAGTGCAGCCGGCGGATCGCCCGCTGCGAGCGCATTGCCTCGGCGATCGGCATGGTCAATCCCGCCAGAGCCTTTGCGGTGTCCGGGGGTACGAAGGGGCCGGGGGACGAGTCGACGTGGGTCATGGCTGCACGACCAGCGATTCGCCGTGCTCCAGGCGGGGGCCGGCGGTGCGGGCCCGCAGCCAGCTTCGGTAATGGCGAAGTGCGCGGCGCCCCAGCACGGCCTCCTGGGCGTATGCGGTCAAAGGAGAGACGCCGGGGCGGGCACGCCGGCCCTTGCTCAAGAGGCGCAGCTGGTAGCGGACACGGGCTAGAGCGACCGCTGAGGCGATCGCCTTGTCTTTGATGCGGACAGGTTTGAGTTCGACCGCGGCGTCGGCGCCGGCACGCCACTTGTTCGGTAGGTCGGGATCGACGGCCAGCGCGGTGCCCATGCCGACCAGGTCGACACCGCCGGCGAGCACTTCATCGGCCACCGATCGGCGGACGATGCCGCCGGTCAGCATCAGTGGCAGCGGACTGGACTCGGCCAGTTCCTCGGCGAGGGTGAGGAAGTACGCCTCACGGGCTCGGGTCCGCTCATCGGCGGCCTGGCCGGTCATGGCGGGGCTTTCGTAACTGCCGCCGGACAGTTCGACTACATCGACTCCCAGAGGTGCCAGCAGCTGGATCACCGTCGCGGCGTCATCGGCGTCGAAGCCGCCGCGCTGGAAGTCGGCCGAGTTGAGTTTGACCGCCACCGTGAACGCGGGGGACACCGAAGATCTGATCGCGCGAACGATGTCGAGCAGCAGGCGCGCCCGGTTCGGCAATGTTCCGCCCCACTGATCGGTGCGCTGGTTCGACAGCGGCGAGAGGAACTGCGAGAGCAGATAGCCGTGGGCGGCGTGGATCTCGACTCCGTCGAACCCGGCCCGCTCTGCGCGCCGAGCGGTCTCGGCAAAACGGGCCACGGTGGCGTCGATCTGCTGGGCAGTCATTGCGACGGGCTGGGCCAGTCGCTTGCTGTTGCGGCCGATGTCGACGCGGATGGCCGAGGGGCCCCATGCGACTCCGGGCATGTTGGCCATCACCTGTCGGCCTGGGTGGTTGATCTGCATCCATACCCGTGAGCCGCCACTTTTGGCTGCGGCCGCCCACTGCCGGAACGGCTCCAGCGGCGCTTGTGCGTCGAGCACGACGCCGGCCGGTCCGGTCAGAGCCTCGGCGTGCACCATCACATTGCCGGTGATGATCAGCCCGGCGCCGCCTTGGCTCCAGCGTCGGTACAGCCGGAAGAGCGCCTCGTCGGGCAGCTGACCGGCGACGGCCATGTTCTCTTCCATGGCGGCTTTGACCAGACGGTTATCGATGACGGTGCCGTTGGGCAGACGCAGGGGCGTGAAGATGGTGGCGGGCATCGCACTCTCCGGACGTGGGCAATGTTAACAGTGCTTACGTCAGCATAGGGGTGGAAGTAAGCGCCGTCAACATCGATCCTTGGGTCAGTGTCAGTGCTATTCGTGCAACCCCGCTTCGGCGATCGCCTCGGCCTCCTGCTCGGTGGCCACCGACGGTCCCGACCCGGGCAGGTGTTTGCCGGCCGTCTCCGGGGTGAACCACACCGTGATTGCGCCGATGACGCCCGCGCCCATCAGGAGGTAGGCCGGCAACATCACGTTGCCGGTTCCCGACACCAGGGTCTCGGCGACCAGGGGAGTGGTGCCGCCGAACACCGAGACCGAGATGTTGAATCCGATCGCCACCGCGAAATAGCGCACCCTGGTGGGAAACAGTGCGGGCAGCGTCGACGGCGTGGTGCTGTAGAAGCACAGCAGCATGAGGCCGATGAGCAGCACACCGAGCAGCCGTAGCGGGTAGTTGCCGCCCTGGCGGATCAGTAGGAAGGCGGGAATCGACCCCACGATCAACAGGGCGCTGCCGGTCCACAGAATCGGCTTGCGGCCGATGCGGTCGGACAATTTGGCCAGCGGCAACACGGCGACCAGCATGAACACCAGTGCCACCACGATCATCGTCAATCCGCGGCTGCCGCTGATACGACCGACCTGTTTGAAATACGTCGGCAGATACCCGGTGAGCATGTAATTGGTGACGTTCTCGGCCAACACCAGCCCCATGCAGATCAGCAGACCGTTGCGCTGCCCGGTGACGGTCTGCTTGAACTGCAGCCACCCGTTGCTGTGGTCGGTGTCGGGTTTCTCGCTGAGCTGCTCTAGCTCTTCAAACGCCGGTGATTCGTCGATGCGCAGCCGCATGTACAGCGTCACGATGGCCAGCGGCACGCCGAGCAGGAACGGGACCCGCCAACCCCAGTGCAGCATGTCGGAGACCGGCAGTTGGGTTTTGAGCACGGTCACCACTGCGGCGCCCGTGATGTAGCCGCCGAGCGTGCCCAGCGGTAGATACCCCGTCAGTGCGCCGCGGCTGCGGTCTGGGGCGTGTTCGCTGACGTAGGTCATGGCCCCGACGTATTCGCCACCGGTGGAGAACCCCTGCAAGATCTTGGTGACGATCAGCAGGATCGGAGCCCACACCCCGATCTTCTCGTACGACGGCAGCAACCCCGTGATCGTGGTGCCCACTGCCATCAGGGTGACGGTCATGACCAAGACCCGCTTACGGCCGATGCGATCTCCGAGCGCGCCGAAGACGATGCCGCCGAACGGCCGCACCGCGAACGCTGCAGCCAGGGTGCCGAAGGTGGCGATCAGGCCCACCGCGCTGGAACTGTCACTGGGGTAGAAGACCTGCGCGATGGTGGTGGCCAGGAAGCCATAGATCCCGAAGTCGTACCACTCCATGAAGTTGCCGACGGCCGTGCCCGCGATCGAGCGCTGCATGGCGGCCGGGTCCGAGACCCGGATGTCGTCGCGTGCCCATGTGCGGCGGCTGGTGTGTTCACCGCTGCCGGACCGGCCTTTGGTATCCACCGCAAGCAACGTATACCAACCGCGCGCCCACTTCTCGTCGGCACGGTAAGAGCTGCCAGGCGGGGCGGCGGCCTCTACCATGGCGGGCATGCGCAGGCTCCCGGGCGTCCTGACCGTGGTCAGCGTCGCCGCTGCCCTGGTCGCCGGTTGTTCATCCAACTCCCCAACGGTCCCGGCGGATGCGTCGTCAACCGTCGCTGCGACCACGCCACCGACCTCGGCGACGCCCGCGTCCACGGCGGCGCCGTCGCCCACCTCGCCGAAGAAGTCCACCGAGCCCCTGCCGGATGCCGCGGCGATCCTCAAGGAGTCCAGCGCCACCACTGCGGCACTCGACAGCGTGCACCTGTCGCTGGCGGTGACCGGCAGCATCGAGGACATGCCGGTCACAGCGCTCGACGGGGGAGTGACCCAGCAGCCCGACCAGGCGGCGAAGGGCTACGCCAAGATCGCCTACCGGGGCGCGCCGGCCTATGTCGCGTTCGTCGTGTTCGGCGGCGACTTCTACGTGTCGCAGGATCACGGCCGCTGGGTCGACTACGGTCCGGCCGCCAAGTTCTATGACGCGGCCAGCATCCTGAGCCCCGACACCGGGCTGGCCGGCCTGCTGACCGATTTCATCGATCCCGAGGTCGAGGGGCGCGAGACCATCGATGACGTACACACCGTGCGGATCAGCGGCGAGATATCAGCCGATGCGGCGAAGAAGATCGTGCCGCAGCTGCAGGCCACCAAACGGACCGCGTGCACGGTCTGGATCGAGGAGACCGGTGACCACCACCTGGTTGCGCTGAAGCTGGCATCCAGCGACGACAACGCCGTGGAGATCACCTTCTCGAACTGGAATGCGCCGGTAACCGTCGGCAGGCCGCGGACCTAAGCATCCGCCGGGGTTATCCCCAATGCGCTGTTCTTCCCCAGTTGCCGTTGCGCGTGACGGCCGGCCCGGCTTTCTTGTCGGGCCCGCCCGGCCCAATGGGTGCAGCACCGGCGAGCTCGTCAGGCCCGCCGCAACCAGGAAGGAAACACCTCTATGTTCGAGACCACACTTACCGTGATCGGCAACATCGTCAACGACCCGATTCGGCGCCGGGTAGGCG
The DNA here is from genome assembly GCF_046250095.1 of Mycobacterium sp. SMC-11. Lineage (NCBI taxonomy): Bacteria > Bacillati > Actinomycetota > Actinomycetes > Mycobacteriales > Mycobacteriaceae > Mycobacterium > Mycobacterium sp. SMC-11. The sequence goes on from NZ_CP176430.1 coordinate 1,523,351, forward strand.
AGCACGAACTCATCAAGTTCCGGCTTGCCAGCAATTCGCGCAAGCGCGCCGCCGATGGCAGCTGGGAGGCCGGTAACTCCCTGTTCGTGACCGTCAACTGCTGGGACAGGTTGGTCACCGGGGTGGGGGCGTCGCTGAGCAAGGGATTGCCGGTGATCGTGGTGGGGCATGTCTTCACCAGCGAGTATGACGATAAGGACGGGGTTCGCCGCTCGTCGGTGGAGCTGCGCGCGACCGCGGTCGGCCCCGATCTGGCGCGGTGCGCGGCCCGGGTGGAGAAGATCATTGCCGCCGGACCGGACATGCCGCCGGTTGCTGCCCCCAGCGACGACCCCGACGGCCCGGACTGCGCGGACGACGAATCCGAGGCCAGTGAAGAGATGGCTGGGATGGCTCTGACGCCCTGACAGCAGCCGACAGCGCTGCCGGACGACCCCCTAGGATGGTTGGCGAGCAAATTCGCGAGACCAGGAGGCGACACCCCGGCATGGCTGAGTTCATCTACACGATGAAGAAGGTGCGCAAAGCGCACGGCGACAAAGTCATCCTCGACGACGTCACGCTGAACTTCCTGCCCGGCGCCAAGATCGGTGTCGTCGGCCCCAACGGTGCGGGTAAGTCCAGCGTCCTGCGGATCATGGCTGGGCTGGACAAGGCGAACAACGGCGACGCTTTCCTGGCGCCCGGCGCCACCGTCGGCATCCTGTTGCAGGAGCCGCCACTGGACGAGACCAAGACCGTCCGGGAGAACGTCGAAGAGGGCGTGCCGATCAAGGCCAAGCTCAATCGGTACAACGAGGTCGCCGAGCTGATGGCCACCGACTACACCGACGAGCTGATGGAGGAGATGGGCAAGCTCCAGGAGGAGCTTGACGCCGCCGACGCCTGGGACATCGACTCGCAGCTCGAACAGGCGATGGACGCGCTGCGCTGCCCGCCGGCCGACGAGCCCGTCACCCACCTCTCCGGTGGTGAGCGCCGGCGGGTGGCGCTGTGCAAGCTGCTGCTGAGCAAGCCTGACCTGCTGCTCCTGGACGAGCCGACCAACCACCTCGACGCCGAGAGCGTGCTGTGGCTCGAGCAGCACCTGGCCTCCTACCCGGGCGCCATCCTCGCGGTCACCCACGACCGCTACTTCCTCGACAACGTCGCCGAGTGGATCCTGGAGCTCGACCGCGGCCGCGCCTACCCCTACGAGGGCAACTACTCCACCTACCTGGAGAAGAAGGCCGACCGCCTCGAGGTGCAGGGCAAGAAGGACCAGAAGCTGCAGAAGCGGCTCAAGGACGAACTCGCCTGGGTGCGCTCGGGTGCTAAGGCCCGCCAGGCCAAGAACAAGGCCCGCCTGCAGCGCTACGAGGAAATGGTTGTCGAGGCGGAGAAGACCCGCAAGCTCGACTTCGAGGAGATCCAGATCCCGGTCGGCCCCCGGTTGGGCAACACCGTGGTCGAGGTGGAACACCTGGACAAGGGCTTCGAGTCGCGCCAGCTGATCAAGGACCTGTCGTTCACGCTGCCGCGCAACGGCATCGTCGGCGTGATCGGCCCCAACGGCGTCGGCAAGACGACCCTGTTCAAGACGATCGTCGGTCTGGAAGAGCCGGACAGCGGCACGGTCAAGGTCGGCGAGACGGTCAAATTGAGCTACGTCGACCAGAATCGCGCCGGCATCGACCCGAAGAAGACGGTCTGGGAAGTGGTCTCCGACGGCTTGGACTACATCGAGGTCGGGCAGACCGAGATCCCGTCCCGGGCCTACGTCTCGGCGTTCGGGTTCAAGGGCCCCGACCAGCAGAAGCCCGCGGGCGTGCTCTCCGGTGGCGAGCGCAACCGGCTGAATCTGGCGTTGACCCTCAAGCAGGGTGGCAACCTGATCCTGCTGGACGAGCCGACCAACGACCTCGATGTCGAAACACTCGGTTCGCTGGAGAACGCCCTCGAACAGTTCCCCGGCTGCGCCGTGGTCATCAGCCACGACCGCTGGTTCCTCGACCGCACCTGCACCCACATCCTGGCGTGGGAGGGTGACGACGACAACGAGGCCAAGTGGTTCTGGTTCGAGGGCAACTTCGGTGCCTACGAGGAGAACAAGGTGCAACGACTCGGTGCCGAAGCGGCGCGTCCGCATCGGGTGACCCACCGCAGGCTCACCCGCGACTAGTGTGAGTCCGGTAGCCGTGCTGCCGGAGCTGACACACAGTCGGGAGGGGTGGGATGACGAAGTCCACCAAGGAAACGACCGCGTGGACAACCTTTCCCGATCCCTCTGAGCCGCAAGGCATTCCTGCCTGGGTCTCGACCGCCTACGTCGAGTCCTATCGCGGGTCGCACAGCGACTCTCTGGTCGACGACGAGCCGTCGGGAGGTACCGATCCGGCGAGCCGGGCCGCCGCCACCGCCGTCGTGACTCCGGCGCTGCTGGCCGCGCACGCCCGGCTGGCGCAGCACCGGCGTGCCGGTGAGACCCGGGTTGCGGTGTATCCCGCCGACGATCCGGCCGGGTTCGGGCCGGCGCTGCAGGTGGTCACCGAACACGGCGGCATGCTGATGGACTCGGTGGCGGTGCTGCTGCACCGGCTCGGGGTGGCCTACGTCGGGATCATGACGCCGGTGTTCACCGTGCAGCGCGATGCGGCCGGGGAACTACGTTCGGTGGAACCGAGATCCGCGGACGGCTCCGCGGGGACCGAGGCTTGGATTCACGTCCAGCTCTCACCGACGGTCAACCGCAACACCCTCGCCGAGACCGAGCGCCTGCTGCCCGACGTGATGGCCGACGTCCGTCAGGTCGCCATCGATTCCGCGGCGATGCGCGATGCGCTCAACGAGCTCGCCGCCGACGTCGAGGCCAATGCGCAGGGCCACTACACCGCACCGGACCGTCACGATGTCGCCGCGCTGCTGCAGTGGCTGGCCGACGGGCGCTTTGTGCTGCTGGGTTACCAGAGCGGCGTGGTGCGCGACGGGCAGGTTCTGGTCGAAGACGCCGCCCGGCTTGGCGTGCTGCGCCTGCGTAAGTCCTTGCGGCCCAGGCTCACCGGCAACAATCTGCTGACCTTGGCGCAGGCCACCGTGCCCAGCTACATGCGGTTCAGTTCGCACACCTATGTGGTGGTGATCCGCGAGGACACCGGCGACAGCATCGTCGCGCACCGCTTCGTCGGGCTGTTCACCGCCGGCGCCATGAATGCCGACGTCTTCGAGATCCCGGTCATCTCGCACACCGTCCGTCACGCCCTGGCTTTGGCGGAGCAGGAGCCCGGCCACCCCGGGCAGCTGCTGCTCGACATCATCCAAACAGTGCCGCGGTCAGAGCTTTTCGCGATCGATGCCGAGCAGTTGCTGAACATGGCGATGGCGGTGTCCGATCTGGGTGCGCGGCGCGGAACCCTGCTGTTTCTGCGCGGCGACCGGACCGGTCGCTTCGTGTCCTGCCTGGTGTATCTGCCACGCGACCGCTACACGACCCCGGTGCGGTTGCACATGGAGGACATCCTGATCCGCGAGTTCGGCGGGGTCGGGCTGGAATACAGCGCCCGCGTCAGCGAAGCGCCCTGGGCGCTGCTGCATTTCATGGTCCGGATGTCCGACGATCCCGATGCCCGGTCGGTCGACACCGGCGAGGCCAACCGGGTCCGGATTCAGGCGTTGCTGGTCGAGGCCACCCGCACCTGGGGGGACCGGCTGATCGAGACGGCGGCGCAGGACTCCATCGACGCCGAGGTGGCCGAACACTATGCGGTCGCCTTCGACGAGATCTACAAGCAGGCCGTCACTCCGGCCGAGGCGGTCGGCGACATCGCGATCATCGAGCGGCTGACCGCCGACTCGGTCAAATTGGTGTTCTCCGACTACGGGTCGGCCGACGGAAGTCAGTTGGCCTGGTTTCTCGGCGGGCACGGTGCGTCGCTGAGTCACCTACTGCCGATGCTGCAGTGCATGGGAGTGGCGGTCCTCGAAGAGCGGCCATTCACCGTCACCCGCGCCGACGGCCTGCAGGTGTGGATCTACAAGTTCAAGGTGTCCGCACACCCGACCATCGAGATCCCGGCGAGCGGCGCCGAGCGCGTCGACGCCGAACAACGATTCGCCGACGGCGTCACCGCGATCTGGGAGGGCCGCGTCGAGCCGGACCGATTCAACGAGCTGGTGCTGCGCGCCGGACTGAACTGGCAACAGGTGGTGGTGCTGCGCGGCTACGCCAAATACCTGCGCCAGGCCCGGTTCCCGTACAGCGAGCACCACATCGCCTCAGTGCTCAACGATTATCCGAACATCGCGCGGGCCCTGGTGGCGCTGTTCGAGGCGCTGTTCGACCCGTCGCGCACGCATCGCAACCGGGACGCGCAGGCGGCCGCCGCGGACGTCGCGGCGGGAATCGACGCGGTGGTGAGCCTGGACACCGACCGGGTGCTGCGTGCGTTCGCCTCCCTGATTCAAGCCACCCTGCGTACCAATTACTTTGTCACCCGCGATGATTCGGCTCGGGCACGTAACGTGTTGGCGCTCAAGCTGGATGCGGGCCTGATCGACGAGTTGCCGCTGCCCCGGCCGAAGTTCGAGATCTTCGTCTACTCACCCCGGGTCGAGGGGGTGCACCTGCGGTTCGGTTTCGTATCACGCGGCGGGCTGCGCTGGTCGGATCGCCGTGAGGACTATCGCACCGAGATCCTCGGACTGGTCAAGGCCCAAGAGGTCAAGAACGCCGTTATCGTCCCGACCGGGGCCAAAGGCGGGTTCGTGGTCAAACGTCCACCGACGCCCACCGGTAGCCCGGTAGCCGACCGCGAGGCGGCCCGCGACGAAGGGATCGCCTGCTACACGCTGTTCATCTCCGGGCTGCTCGACATCACCGACAACGTCGACCACGCCACCGGCGCGGTCAGCGCGCCGCCGCAGGTCGTGCGCCGCGACGGCGACGACGCGTACCTGGTGGTGGCCGCCGACAAGGGCACCGCCAGCTTCTCCGACATCGCCAACGGCGTGGCCGAGTCCTACGGCTACTGGCTGGGCGACGCGTTCGCGTCCGGCGGGTCGGTCGGCTACGACCACAAGGAGATGGGCATCACCGCCAAGGGGGCCTGGGAGTCGGTCAAGCGGCACTTCCGGGAGATGGGCATCGATACCCAGACCCAGGATTTCAGCGTCGTCGGGGTCGGAGACATGAGCGGCGACGTGTTCGGCAACGGCATGCTGCGCAGCCAACACATCCGGCTGGTGGCCGCCTTCGACCATCGGCACATCTTTCTCGATCCCGACCCCGATCCTGCCCGGTCCTTCGCCGAGCGTCAGCGGATGTTCGACCTGCCCCGATCCAGTTGGGACGACTACGACAAGTCGCTGATCAGCGCTGGAGGCGGCGTCTACGCGCGGGACCTGAAATCGGTGCCGGTCAGTCCGCAGGTCGCCGGCGTGCTCGGCCTCGACGAGGACATCACCGAGCTCACCCCGCCGGTGCTGATCCGGGCGATCCTGCGCGCGCCCGTGGACCTGCTGTTCAACGGCGGGATCGGCACCTACGTCAAAGCCGAGTCCGAATCCGACGCCGACGTGGGCGATCGTGCCAACGACCAGGTCCGGGTCAATGGAAACCAGGTGCGCGCCAAGGTGATCGGCGAAGGCGGAAACCTCGGCGTCACGCCGCTGGGTCGCGTCGAGTTCGACCTGGCCGGCGGCCGTATCAACACCGACGCCCTGGACAACTCCGCCGGCGTCGACTGCTCCGATCACGAGGTCAACATCAAGATCCTGATCGACGCCCTGGTCACCGTCGGCAAGGTCGACGCCGCCGACCGGCCGGAGTTGCTGGCGTCGATGACCGACGAAGTCAGCGCGCTGGTGCTGGCCGATAACACCGCCCAGAACGATCTGATGGGCACCAGCCGGGCCAACGCCGCGAGCCTACTGCCGGTGCACGCCGATCAGATCCGCCATCTGGTGGCCGACCGCGGGCTCAACCGTGCCCTGGAGGCGCTGCCTTCGGAGAAGGAGATCGCCCGACGTGCCGAGGCCGGTCTGGGGCTGGCCTCACCGGAGCTGGCCACCCTGATGGCGCACGTCAAGCTGACGCTGAAAGCGGCGGTACTGGCCACCGACCTACCCGAGCAGGATGTGTTCGCCGCCCGGTTGCCGCAGTATTTCCCGCAGGTACTGCAACAGCGCTTCGGCCCCGAGATCCGCCAGCATCAACTGCGCCGCGAAATCGTCACCACCATGCTGATCAACGACGTGGTGGACACCGCGGGCATCACCTATGCCTTCCGGATCACCGAGGACGCGGGCGTCGAGCTGATCGACGCGGTGCGCGCCTACGTCGCGACCGACGCCATCTTCGGGGTGGGTGACCTGTGGCGCCGGATCCGTGCCGCCGGTGAGCGCGACGGTCTGCCGGTGGCGGTGACCGACCGAATGACACTGGATCTGCGGCGGCTCATCGACCGAGCCGGCCGGTGGCTGCTCAACTACCGCCCCCAGCCGCTGGCGGTGGGCGCCGAGATCAATCGGTTCGCCGAGCAGGTCGCCGCGCTCTCGCCGCGGATGTCGGAATGGCTGCGTGGCGACGACGCCGGCATCGTCGCCAAACACATCGGCGAGTTCGAGGCCCAGGGCGTGCCGCGTGGCCTGGCGTCCGACATTGCCCTGGGGCTCTATCGCTACAGCCTGCTCGACATCATCGATGTCGCCGACATCACCGAACGCGACGCCGACGAGGTCGCCGACACCTACTTCGCGCTGATGGATCGGCTCGGTACCGACGGGCTGCTGACCGCGGTCGCCCAGCTGCCGCGTGACGACCGTTGGCATGCCTTGGCGCGGTTGGCGATCCGCGACGACATCTACAATTCGGTGCGGTCGCTGTGCCTGGATGTGCTGGCGGTCGGGGAACCGGACGAGGACGGGATGCAGAAAATCACCGAATGGGAGTCGACCAACGCCTCACGCGTGGAGCGGGCGCGGCGCACGCTGGCCCAGATCTACGAATCCGACCAGCGGGATCTGGCGACCCTGTCGGTGGCGGCCCGGCAGATCCGCAGCATGACACGCGGCGCGGCATCATGAGTGCGGCAGGAGAGTCCACCGGGGAGCCGGTGGGCTTTGTGGCAGCGGTTCCGGTGCGCTGGTCGGACATCGACATGTATCAGCACGTGAACCACGCGACCATGGTGACGATGCTCGAAGAGGCGCGGGTGCCCTTCTTGTCGCCGGCGTTCGCGGTCGACATCACCAGCGTCGGTCTGCTGATCGCCGAGGTCAAAGTCGCCTACAAGGGGCAACTGCGGCTGACGGACTCACCGCTGCAGGTGACGATGTGGGTGTCTCGGCTGCGCACGGTGGACTTCACCATCGGCTACGAGGTGCGCTCGGTGCACGCGGCCCCCGATTCACGGCCTGCCGTGATCGCCGAGACGCAGCTGGCCACGTTCAGCATCGACGAGCAGAAGCTGGTGCGGCTGTCCGCGGACCATCGCGCGTACTTGGAGAAATTCATCCGCTGAGCGCGGCCGAACCTCCAGCTCAGCCCTCGGTGAGCATGGCGTCGAGCAGTCGCTGAATGACGACGCTCACGTCGGCGCGCGTCTGCTCGGGATCGTCGGCGGTCGCGATCAGCATCGCTGCTTCGTCGAGCGCGCCGATCAGCACGTGGGCCAGCGCGCGGACCGGCTGGTGGGGGAGTTGTCCGGCCTGCATGGCTTCGCCGAGCAGCTGCTCGGTCATGCCCAGGCTGTAGCGCTGGGCCACGTCGCGAAAGCCGTCCCAACCCAGGACGTTGGGGGCATCGAGCAGGACGAGTTGGCGCACTTCGGGGTCTTCGGCGACCACCAGCCAGTTCTCGGCGGCTGCCCGTAGCGCGGCGGCGGGGGTGGTTGCTGCGGAGGCGGCCACTGCTTCGCCGAGGCGCACCATCACGTCGGCTTCCACCGACTCCACGACGGCCAGGAAAAGCGCTGCCTTGTCCGGGAATTGGTGGTACATCGCGCCCCGGGTCACGCCGGCGGCCTCCGCGATCTCGGGGGTCCCCACGGCCGCGTAGCCACGCGCACCCCACAGTCTGCGGGCCGCGCTCATCAGGGCAGCACGGGTGGCGGCGGAACGCTCGGCTTGCGTCCGACGCTTGATTTCCGTACAGGCTGTCGGTAAGTTATCGGCAGGTTGCACGTAACTATGTTAGGAGCTTCCAATGCCCACCGTTGACATTGACGCCGGAACAATCCACTACGACACCGCCGGCCCGCAGGATGGCCGCCCCGTGCTGTTCGTCCACGGCTACGCCATGGGCGCCTCGTTATGGGGGCCACTGAGCGCCCGCCTGGCTGCGCGAGGTCTCCGCTGCATCGCCCCGAATTGGCCACTCGGCGCGCATCCGGCGGCGTTGCGGCCCGGCGCTGACAGAACCCTGCCCGGGATCGCTGCAATGGTGGACGCGTTCATGGGAGCGCTCGGCCTCGAGGACGTGGTGTTGGTCGGCAACGACACCGGAGGCCTGATCAGCCAACTGGTCGCGGTCAACCACCCGGACCGGCTGGGGGCGCTGGTGCTGACCAGCTGCGACGCCTTCGAGCACTTCCCGCCACCCATTCTGAAGCCGTTCATGCTGGCCGCGAAGACGCCGACCACCTTCCGCGGGGTGCTCCAGCCGATGCGGCTGCGGATGGTTCGTCGGCGCGGATACGGCGCGCTGGCGCACGGCGACATCGACCAACTGGTGAGAGGGTGGGTCGCACCCGCGCTGGGTGACGCCGCCATCGCCGAAGACCTCCGTCAGCTCACCAAGTCGTTGAACCAGCAGACCGCCCTGGATGCCGGGGCGCGACTGCACGAGTTCACCAGGCCGGCCCTGATCGCCTGGTCTGCCGATGACCTGTTCTTTCCGGTCGAGGACGGCCGGCGCCTCGCAACCACGCTGACCAACTCCCGCTTCGAACTCATCGACGGCGCGCGCACGTTCTCGATGATCGATCAGCCGGACCGGTTGGCAGAACTGGTCGCCGAATTCGCCAGCACCGCAAGCGGTCGACGGTGAGGTGACCGGCCGTTCAGACCAGCCACGCGGCGGTGTTGGGTGGCAAGACACCGCCGGTCGCCGGCGCGCTGGCCAAGATCAGCTGCCCTTCCGGAAGATCCACCGGGCGGTTACTGGCATTTAGTGCGCAGATTAGCCCGCCGCGTCGGAAAATTAGCATGTCGGGCAGGGCGTCTAGCCAATCGATCTGCGATCCGGTGAGTTCCGTTCTGCTCCTGCGTATCTCGAGAGCCTGCCGGTACAGTGACAGCGTCGCGCCGCGGTCGCTGCGTTGTCTCTCGACAGTCAGGTGTGCCCAGTCCGGCGGCATCGGCAGCCAGGTGTTGGGATTGTCGGAGAATCCGAACGCCGGCGCATCGCCGGACCAGGGCAGCGGCACCCGGCAGCCGTCGCGACCGCGTTCGGTGTGCCCCGAGCGTTCCCACACCGGGTCCTGCAGGGCCGAATCGGGCAGCTCCACGTTGGGCAGGCCCAGCTCCTGGCCGTTGTAGACGAACACCGCGCCGGGCAGGGCCAACAACACCAGGGCCATAGCCCTGGCCCGGTCCAGCCCCACGGCCCCGCCGCCGTAGCGGGTGACCGCCCGCTCGACGTCATGGTTCTCCAGCGCCCAGGTGGCGCTGGCGCCCACCGACCCCACCGCCGCCAGCGAATTGTCGATCGCGCCACGGATCTCTTGGGCATCGAAGTCGGCTTGCAGCAGCCGGAAGTTGAACGCCAGGTGCAGTTCGTCGGGCCGCAGGTACTCGGCGAACTGATCGTTGTCGTGCACCCAGACCTCGCCGACGCTCACCGCGTCCGGATAGTCGTCCATGACCCGGCGAATCGCCCGGTGAATCGGGTGGACGCCGGGCCGGTTGAAGCGCGGGTCGTCGTCCTGGTGGGCCAGTAGCTTCACATCGGTGACCGGCATGTCCGGCAGGCCGGCCGGCTTGGCCATACCGTGCGAGACATCGAGGCGGAAGCCGTCCACGCCGCGGTCCAGCCAGAACCGCAGGGTTCGCTCGAAATCGGCGAACACCTCGGGGTTGTCCCAGTTCAGGTCCGGCTGTGACACATCGAACAGATGCAAGTACCACTGACCCGGGCCGTCGGATTCGGTGACCCGCGTCCAGGCCGGGCCGCCGAACACCGACACCCAGTTGTTGGGCGGCAGCTGCCCGTCGGGTCCGCGCCCGTCGCGGAAGATGTAGCGGTCGCGCGCGGGACTGCCCGGCGCGGCGGCCAGTGCCTCAACGAACCACGGGTGCGCCGAACTGGTGTGGTTGGGCACCAGGTCCATCGTCAGCTTGATGCCCCGCGCGTGCGCGGCGGCCACCAGCCGATCCAGTGCCGCGAGGTCGCCGAAGAGCGGATCGATATCCCGCGGATCCGCCACGTCGTAGCCGTGGTCGGCCATCGGCGACACCGTCACCGGGTTGAGCCACAGCGCCTCGATCCCCAGCCACGCCAAGTAGTCCAGGCGTGCGGTCACCCCGTCCAGGTCGCCGACCCCGTCGCCATTACTGTCGGCGAACGAGCGGGGATACACCTGGTAGAAGACGCTGTCGGCCCACCACGGGGTCTGGCCGGGGCGGTCGCGGGTGGCCATCAGATCGGCGCGTTGACCAGGAAGTCGGCCGCCGAATGCAGGTACTGCAGCAGTTCGCCGCGGTGTGCATCGTCGAGGGTGTCGCTGTCGATCTCGCCGATGGCCGTCACCATGCAGCGCAGCCACGCATCGCGCTGCATCGGGCCGATCCGGTAGGGGATATGGCGCATCCGCAACCGCGGGTGTCCACGAAGCTCGGTGTAGGTGCGCGGCCCGCCCCAGTACTGCTCGAGGAACATCCGCAATCGTTCCTCGGCGCCGTCCATGTCGTCGGCGGGGTACATCGGGCGCAGGATCGGGTCCTGAGCGACCAGTTGATAAAACCGCGACACGATGGCGTGGAAGGTCTCCGCACCGCCGACGGCGTCATAAAACGAGGGTTCTTCTATCGGCTGCATCGCCCCCCATTGTGGGGCATTGCCGGTGACTGCCGGTGAACACACAGCAAATAGGCGTGCGACCAGCGCCGAATCATGGTGAACTGTTCGGCGGAGGTCAATGGTGCGACATCTATACCGGCTGCAAGACCGGATATGAAACGTCGGGGCCACCGCACCCCCGGTGCCCCACCGGCGAGCCTGAGCGGGCTTGCCACCGCCCCATGCCTGCATTCGGTCGCCACTTCCGGTTCTGGGACCAGCAATGAAGCCGCATCGATCTGGACTCGTCGGCGGGTCTTGCTGCTGAACTCCACTTTCGAGCCGTTGACGGCGCTGTCGCTGCGGCGTGCCGTGGTCATGCTGATCTGCGGTAAAGCCGACATCGTGCACGACGATCCGGCCGGCCCGGTCATCCACTCGGCGACCAGGTCGGTGCCGGTGCCGTCGGTAATCCGGCTGCGGAACTACGTTCGGGTGCCGTACCGGGCCCGGATCCCATTGACCCGGGCCGCACTGATGCACCGCGACCAGCACAGCTGCGCCTACTGCGGCGGCAAGGCCGACACCGTCGACCACGTGGTGCCGCGCAGCCGCGGCGGTGACCACTCCTGGGAGAACTGTGTGGCTGCCTGCTCGACCTGCAATCACCGCAAGGCGGACCGGTTGCTGGCCGAGATCGGCTGGACGCTGCGGTTGGTGCCCACCTCGCCCAAGGGCCAGCATTGGCGGCTGCTGGCGGTGATCCACGATCTCGATCCGGTGTGGATGCGCTACCTCGGCGAAGGCGCCGCCTGAGCATTAGCCTCGGCCAAGCCAGCCGGCGACAAACCCGGCGAGCAGCACGCCAAACCCGCCCATCTCACCGACGATCAGCAGCACCATCGACACGTGCAATCCCGCAGAGGGGTGCTCGAACTGGTTGGTGGTGTCTTGCAGGGCGCCGTGCACGATGTAGCTGGCGATGGCGGCCAGGAAGTAGAACACGACCACCATGGCGGCGGTCAGATTCACCCAGGTCGGCCAGGCGCTGAGCTCAACGAAAACCGCCAACAGCAGGGTGGCGAAGGAATACAGCAGCGCGGCGCGGTGTGCGATGTCGACGTAGGGATGGGCGTGGCGCTCCGGCCGGGTGACCATCTGCCGGTACTTCCAGATGCCCAGCCCCAGGGCAAGCAGGAAGGTCAGGCCTGCCGCCAGCAGGGTGATCAGCGTGTCGGTGCCCAGTGCTCCGCCGGTCCAATTCACGATGGTGCCTCCTCAGACGTTCTGTGCGACGTTGTGCCGATAGACGTGGTGCCGATACCAGCGCCGCCCATGCCAGCGTTGGTAATGCCATACCGCGGTGGGCAGCGTCCCGCGGCGATGCAGCCAGAAGCCGGCCGGCGGCGCGAGTCGAGCCGGCTGTCGGCCGGGGGTGATCTCTGCGAGCACGATCCCTTCGCCTTGATCGGCGCGCCGTTCCGCGATGACCGTGCCGTCCGCGGTGGCGATCAGCGTGGCGCCTTCGAAATGGCCGCGGTACCGAAGGGGCAGCCACGGCATCGCGCAGGTCAATGCGCCGGCATGGGCGGCATGCACCACCGGGGCGCCGACATACTGGGCGAACGACGCCGCCGCCTGGCGCGCGGTGCCGGCGTTATTGCGTTCGAGACGGTCGAACAGGAAGTGGGGCGACCAGCGGGGGATTGACCACCAGCCCGAGCCGGTCATCACCAGATCCACCCGGCCGCGCAGCCGGTGCACCGTCTGCGTGCGCATCAGCTCCCAGCACACCGCGGCCCCGACCGTGTGTTCGCCTGCCGTCAGCACCCCGTCGTCGTCGCCGGTGGTGTAGAACGCGTTCTCCCACATGGTGGGCAGATCCTTGTCGTGGCGCCCCACCACACCGTCGGGGTCCGCGAGCAGATAGGCATTGCGCACATGGCCGTCGGGATCGCGGCACAGAAAGGACCCACCGACCAGCGCGCGGTGCCGGCGAGCCAGCGCGGTTAGCAGTTCGGTGGCCGCACCGTCGGGCGGTAACGCCGCCGTGGCCAGCGCCGGCTCGAATCCGATACCGGTGGTGAAGAACTCCGGCAGTGCGATGATCCTGGCGCCGGCACGGCCCGCCTCGTCGGCCAGCCGTTCACAGGCGGCAAGGTTGGCCGGAACGTCGCCGAGTACGGCCTCCAGTTGGACAGCTGCAGCAAGAACCATGCTCATCGCCTTTCCGGAACAACGGCGCAGCCCTGGACCTCGAGCAACGTCTGCGGCAGGGACAGCCGTGCGACTCCGATCGAGGTGAGTGCCGGTCGGTGTTCTCCCACCCATGGTGCATAAACACGCGCCAACGCGGCCGACAAGTCGTCGATCGCGGTGCTGTAGACGGTCATGCTCACGATCTGTGTCCGATCGGATCCGACCGCGGCAAGCATGGCGTCCAGCTTGTCGAGAATGAAGGTCAGCTGGCCGGTGACATCAGTCGCCGGAACGCTGATCCCGTCGGTATCAGCCTGCGCTGCAACGATTCCCGACCAGTGCACCAGTCCTCCGGCGATCACCAGTTGCGAGATTCCCAACGCGTCGAACATTGCCGGCGGCAGGTAGCCGACATCGGGCGTGAGCCGCTGAATCATGGTTGTCCTCCTTGCCTAGTTGCTGTCCGACTCGAATCGCACCGGGTCGCCCACCCGAACCGGTCCCGTCGCCGTCACGCTGGCGTACACCCCGGCACATGCCAGCCGCCCGAAATCTCCGACGACCTTGCTGTTGTGTTTGGCGATGGTTCGCAGGGTCGCCCGGTCCAGGGGCACGTCCTTGCCGTGCGCGAGCGTGGACATCACGCATCGCGGCGTGCATAAGTCGACGCTGGCTGAGACCGCCGCTCCGATGTTGAGCCGCCCGCCTACCCAGGCGTCTTCGACGAGGCCGGGCGCCGGGGTGTCGATGACCATCGTGGGCCGGTAGCGGCGAGGGTTGAACCTCGCGGCGGGTTCCAGGCGTTGAAAGTGGTTGAGCGTTGAGGTGGTTATGAAATGCAGTGGTGTCAGGTCGAAGAACCTGTTGGCTTGCAGCGGGCCGTAGGTCAAGACCTCGTCGCCGTCGGAGTTCGTGGTGGTGTGGCTGTACACCCCCTCCTTGGGCAGGCCGGTCGAGGCGTCCCAGACCAACTCGGTCTTCGCGTCGCTGGGCACGGCCGCGGCGAGTTTCACCGCACGGCCGAGATAGCGCGACATGGCGTCGTCGAGGTCGGTGCCGATGTTGCGGTGGGCTCTTCCGTCGGGGAAGACGACTTCCAGCGTGGGTAACGGCTGTTCGGGCTGCGGTTCGTCGAGGTAGTAGGCCCGACATGCCAGCATGCTGCCGTACTTGCGCGGATTCTTCGCGTTGCACAGATTGCCGGTCTCGACATCGATGAAGGCGTACCGGTGATCCCCCAGAGCGCCATGCATGTCGATGTTGGTGTGGGTAATGCTTCGGCCGCCGACCGATTTGATCGGGAAGCGGAAGATGGTCTTGATGCGGCCGACCACGGTGTCGGCGCGCAATTCGTCGTTCATGGGACTCCCACTGGCAGGACCCCTGCTGTCCGACGGCGCGCCTACCTCGCGAAGGAAGAAGGCGTTGCCGCACGGCAGCAACGGGTGATCGTGCTATCTCCGAGGCCCGTGGGCCTCCCATGACTGCCGGGGCAGCCCTTCCTCACGCTGACTGCCAGTGCGAAGGTATGGCGCCACCATAATCGATGCCCGCTCAGCAGGGGCAAGGCAGCCCTGCCACACCGATGCACGGTCGCTTGCCCCGTGGCGGCGCCCCATCGGGCCGGGTTCCCGCACCGTTCGATCAGCGGTGGGATACCGTCTACGGCGTGAGCGTGTTGGAAACCCTCGGCATCTTCATTGGCATCCCGGTGGCAATGTTCGCACTGCTGGCCGCCCGGACCCTGTCGCAGAAGGGGCCGCGCGCGGCCACCTATCAGATGTCCGATCGGTGGACACACCCGCCGATCCTGTGGTCGGCGACCGACGAGACCATTGGCGGACACGGCCACGGCCATTCCGAGTTCAGCGTGGGGGGTGGAACCAGTGGCAACTGGTGAAGTCGTAACGATCGATCCGGCGGACCTGCCGTACGGCTTTGTGGTCACCAACAGCGGTCGTGTTTCCGGGGTCACCGAGCCCGGCGAGGCGTCCTTGCACTACCCGTTCCCGGTCAAGGAACTGGTGGCCCTCGATGACGCACTGACCTACGCATCGCGCGCCACCCAGGCCCGTTTCGCCACCTACATCGGCGACCTGGGTGCTGACACCGCCGCGCGGGCCCGCGAGATTCTGGCGAAGGTGCCCACCCCCAACGACGCCGTGCTGATCGCGGTCTCGCCGGACCAGAAGGCCATTGAAGTGGTCTACGGCGCCGGCGTGGCCGGCCGCATTGCCCCGGCTGCCGCACCGCAGGGTGTGGCCGCGGCGGCCGCAGCGTTCCGCGACGGCAACCTGATCGACGGTCTGGTCAGCGCGGTGCAGGTGATCAGCGCCGGCGTCACCCCGGCCTAGCCGCTGGCTCGACTGCCGGACGATCCCTTGGTCGCGAGCGTGAACCTCCCCGGTCCACACGCAGGACCGGAGATCGCTTCCGCGCATGCTCTTGCTGCGCCCTCCCCGGCGCACCGGGTCTGGCTGGCGAACCTCGACCGACGTGCGGTCGGACCGCGCGTGGTGACCGAAATCGTGCGCGGGCAGGGCGTCACGCGGGACAGCTTCCGGGCTCTGGACGTGATGGAGCAGATCACCGACCCGGATGGCAAGAGCTTTTTCATCATCCCCCGAACAGCCGGCGGCGACGCCGTGCGGCGCGCGGTAATACTGACCTACCTGCTCAATGCCGGCACCGGCTACGGCCGGAACGGTGTTCGCAACGACTTTCCCGAGACGCCGTACGGTGCCGCCGAGATGCACCGAATCATCGACCGCCAGCGCGCGAATCGCTGGAGCTACACCGTGGTCCGAAGCATCTGCAACACCGGCGGCTGCGTGGCCGCCACCCCGAACGGGGTGCTGATAGTGGTGGGCGGCAATCGAATTCACGGGTCGTTCAGCCACCGCGGCGGCACCATGTGGGGCGATCTGTTCCTGGTCAACACCGCCGCCCGCGTCACGGACCCCGCCCGGCGGCTGCGCGAGATCATCGAATCAGGCCGGCTCGGGCCGGGTGGACCGGACCTGGACACGCTGCTGCATCACGAAGAGATCCACGCCCAGCAGTGGGCGGCCCTGGGGCCGGTGCGGATGCCCGCGCGCTACCTCGCCGAGGAGGCGAGGGCGCGAATCTTCGGCGGTGTCAACAGTTTCGAGAAGGACGCCGGACTGGCCGACGGGGGATATCGCTGATCACGCGGTATCAAAGGTGCGCGCTCGCAGCGACCGTTCCACCCCGGCCCGGCCCTCGGTGACCAACCTCCGCAGCGCCGGCGGCACCGAAGGATCGGCCAGGAAGGCGTCGGCGGCGTCCAATCCGGCCTGGCTGACGTCCCATCCCGGATACAGGCCCACCACCACGGTCTGCGCGACCTCGCTGGATCGCCGCTCCCACACACCCGAAATCGCCTCGAAGTAGCGCGCGGTGAACGGCGCCAGCAGCTCGCCCTGGCCGGGCTGCACGATCCCGCCGATAATCGCGCGACCAGTGATGTTGGCCAACGTGTCGTCCTCGATCACCTGCTGCCAGGCCGCTTCCTTGACCGCGGCCTGCGGTCGGGCCGCCAAAGCCTGGGCGCCCTGGCGTTGGCCGGCCGCGGTGGGATCACGCTGGATCTCGGCATCGATCGCCGCAGAGTCCAGCACACCGCCGCGGGCCAGCGCCACCACGATCCGCCAACGCAGGTCGGTGTCGACGGCCAGCCCGGCCAGCCCCTGGGCGGCCGGGTCGGCGTCCAACAGTGCGGCCAGCACCGTGGTGTGTCGCTCGGCGAGCACCGAGGTGCACAGCGCGTTGACATAGGCCAGCTGGTGATCGGAACCGGGATCGGCCTCGCGGGCCAGCTCCAGCAGCCGGTCGGCGAACGCCGGCCAACCCTGCTCGGCGGCCCAGACCGGATCGGCGTAGAACCCCAGCGCGGTCTGCGCCTGCAGCAGCAGTCGCGAGGCGACGCCGACCTCGGTTTCGGCGCCGATGCCGCGCTGCACCAGCGCCAGGAAATCCCTGGCGCGCAGTTCGGCTTCGCGGGTCATCTCCCAGGCCGCCGACCACACCAGCGTGCGCGGCAACGGCTCGGCGATGTCGGCGATGCGCTCCGTCGCGGCGGCCAGTGACTGCGGGTCCAGCCGCAGCGCGCAGTAGGTCAGGTCGTCGTCATTGACCAGGATCAGCTTCCCGCGCGAAACCCCCACCAGGCCGGGCACTTCCGTGCTGGGCCCGTCGATGTCGAGCTCCTCGCGGTGTACCCGCACCAACCGGCCGGAACCGGAGGGGTCGTCGTCGTAGATGCCAATGGCCAACCGATGCACCCGCGTCTCGCCGGCACCGGGGGCAGCGCCGCCCTGTGTCACCGCGAACCGGGTGAACCGGCCGTCGCCGCCATCATCTTCAGTATCGAAGTCCGCCCGCAGGGTGTTGAGGCCGGTGGTCTTCAGCCACTGCCGGCCCCAGTCGGACAGATCCCGGCCGGACGCCTTCTCCAGTGCCGCCAGCAGGTCGTCAAAGGTGGCGTTGTCAAAGGCGTGCGCGGCGAAGTAGTCGCGCAGACCGGCCAGGAAGTGCTCCAGACCGACGTAGGCCACCAACTGCTTGAGCACGGAAGCGCCCTTGGCGTAGGTGATCCCGTCGAAGTTGACCTCCACGGCGGCCAGGTCGGGGATGTCGGCGGCGATCGGGTGCGTCGACGGCAGCTGGTCTTGGCGGTAGGCCCACGACTTCTCCGCGTTCGCGAACGTGGTCCAGGCGCTGGTGTATTCGGTTGCCTCGCTTTGGCACAGCACCGAGGCGAACGTCGCGAACGACTCGTTGAGCCACAGGTCGTCCCACCACCGCATGGTGACCAGATCGCCGAACCACATGTGCGCCATCTCGTGCAGCACGGTCTCAGCCCGTCGCTCATAGGACGCCCGGGTCACCTTGCTGCGAAAGACGTAGTCCTCCAGGAACGTCACCGCTCCGGCGTTCTCCATGGCGCCGGCATTGAACTCCGGAACGAACAGCTGGTCGTACTTGCCGAACGCATACGGCACACCGAAGTTGCTGTGGTAGAAGCCGAATCCCTGCTTGGTCTCGGTGAACAGCCGCTCGGCGTCCATGTGCTCGGCCAGCGAAGCGCGGCAGAACAGGCCCAGCGGGATCTCGCTGTGCTCGTCGCGGTAGACGTCGTCCCAACGGGCGTACGGTCCGGCGATCAGCGCAACCAGATACGTGCTCATCTTCGGCGTGGTCTCGAAGGTGTGCACTCCGTCGCGCACCGAGGTCGTCGCGCCGTTGGAGATCACCTGCCAGTGCGACGGCGCGGTGACGGTGACGTCGAAGGTCGCCTTGAGGTCTGGCTGATCGAAGCAGGCGAACATCCGCTTGGCGTCGGCGGTTTCGAACTGTGAGTACAGGTACACCTCGTCGTCGACCGGGTCGACGAAGCGGTGCAGACCTTCGCCGGTGTTGGAGTAATAGCACTGCGCGTCGATCTCGACGGTGTTGCGCTTGGCCAACCCGGTCAGGGTGACGCCGACCGACTCGTCGTAGGCCGAGACATCGAGGGCGCGGCCGTTGAGGGTGGCGCTGTGGATCGTCTCGGCGGCGATATCGATGACGGTGTCGCTACCGGCCAGCGCGTCGAAGGTGACGGTGGTGGTGGAGCGGAATGTGCGCTCGCCTGGTTTGCCGCTGCCATCGGTCAGGTCCAGGGCGATCCGGTAGTTGACGACGGTGACCGAAGCGGCCCGTTCGGCGGCCTGGTCGCGGGTGAGGTTAGGAAGTGCCACGCCCGCCTACAGTAGCCGCCGGACCGTGCGGGCGGGCGCCGGACCGCGTTTAATGAGGCCATGCTCATCGCCGGTCTGACCTTCGCCGCGCTGGCCGCGGTGTTGCACGTCTACATCTTTGCGCTCGAGTCGCTGAGTTGGACCTCACCGCGCACCCGGGCCGTTTTCGGCACCACCGCAGAGGAGGCCGAGACCACCAAGGCGCTGGCCTTCAACCAAGGTTTCTACAACCTGTTCCTGGCCATCGTCACCGTGGTGGGCATCGCCGCGGTTTCGTTGGACCACAACACCGTTGGGCTTGCGCTGATCTTCGCCGGCGTGGGGTCCATGCTGGCCGCGGCGCTGGTTCTGGTGACGTCGTCGCCCGACAAGGCCCGCGCCGCCGTCGTCCAGGGCGCTTTCCCGGCGGTCGCGGTCGCGCTGCTGGCCCTGAGCCTGTGACCGCGCGGTGGGCATAGATGTGTTCGGTGCCGCGTTAGACCTTGCAAACGTGTCCATTTTTGGCTGAGAGGATCGCCCATGCCCGTGAAATCGCACGCCGAGCTCTGGTTCGACCCGCTGTGCCCGTGGTGCTGGATCACCTCCCGCTGGATCCTGGAGGTCGAGAAGGTCCGTGACATCGATGTCACCTTCCACGTGATGAGTTTGGCCGTCCTCAACGAGGGGCGTGACGACCTTCCCGAGCAGTACCGCGAGGGCCTCAAGCACGCGTGGGGCCCGGTGCGGGTGGCGATCGCCGCGGAGCAGTTGCGCGGCAACGAGATCCTGCGGCCGCTGTATACCGCGCTGGGGACTCGGATTCACAACCAGAACAACAAGGACTTCCCCGACGTCATCGCCGGTGCGCTGGCCGAGGTGGGCCTGCCGGCCGAATTGGCCGACGCCGCCACCAGCGACGCCTACGACGAGGCGCTGCGCGCCAGCCACCACGCCGGGATGGACGCCGTCGGCACGGACGTCGGCACCCCGACCATCCATGTCAACGGGGTGGCGTTTTTCGGTCCGGTGCTGTCTCGCATTCCCCGCGGCGAGCAGGCGGGGGAGCTGTGGGATGCCTCGGTGACCTTCGCGTCCTACCCGCACTTCTGGGAGCTCAAGCGCACCCGGGGCGAGGCACCCGAGTTCGACTGACGGCTGTCGGGGGAGCAGACGGGGTCTGAGAGAATGGCGCCATGCGCGTCTACCTCGGCTGCGACCATGCCGGTTACGAACTGAAAGAAACGATCGTCGAGCACCTGAAGAAGGCCGGCCATGAGCCGGTCGACTGCGGGGCCTTCAGCTACGACGCCGAGGACGACTACCCGGCGTTCTGCATCGCGGCGGCGGCCCGCACGGTGGCCGACCCCGAGAGCCTGGGGATCGTGATCGGTGGGTCCGGCAACGGCGAGCAGATCGCGGCCAACAAGGTGCCCGGGGCGCGCTGTGCGCTGGCCTGGAGCACCGAGACCGCGCAGCTGGCCCGGGAGCACAACAATGCCCAGCTGATCGGCATCGGCGGCCGGATGCACAGTACCGCCGAAGCGCTCGCGATCGTCGACGCGTTCCTGAGCACGCCGTGGTCGGAGGCCGAGCGGCACCAGCGGCGCATCGACATTCTGGCCGCCTACGAGCGCAACCACGAGGCACCTCCGGTGCCCGGCGCGCCCGCCTGACCCGAGCACAGACTGGCCTGACATGCCGGAGGGGCACATCCTGCACCGGCTGGCCCGGCTGCATCAGCGCCGCTTCGCGGGGGCGCCGGTCGCGGTGTCCAGTCCGCAGGGCCGCTTCGAATCCGGCGCCGCCCTAGTCGACGGACAGCCTCTGCTGCGCGCCGAGGCGTGGGGCAAGCACCTGTTCCACCACTATGCACGCGGGCCGATCGTGCACGTGCACCTGGGGATCTACGGCCACTTCACCGAGTTCGAGCTGGCTGACGGCGGCCTACCCGAACCGGTCGGTCAGGTCCGGATGCGGATGGTGGGCGCCGAATTCGGCACCGATCTGCGCGGTCCGGCCGCGTGTGAGGTGTTCGACGAGGCCCAAGTCGCCGACGTGATCGCGCGACTGGGGCCCGATCCACTGCGCGGTGACGCCGACCCTTCGCTGGCCTTCAAGCGAATTGCCAAGTCCCGCAAATCTATCGCTGCGCTACTGATGGACCAGTCGGTGTTGGCCGGGGTCGGCAACGTCTACCGCAGCGAGGTGCTGTTCCGGCACCGGATCGACCCCTACCGGCCCGGTGTGCAGATCGGCGAAGCGGACTTCGCCGAGATCTGGGCCGACTTGGTGGCGCTGATGAAGGTCGGGCTGCGGCGCGGCAGCATCGTCGTCGTCCGATCCGAGGATGACCACGGCGCTCCGGCGTACGCGGTCGGCAAGCCGCGTACCTACGTCTACCGGCGCGCCGGCGACCCGTGCCGGGTGTGCGGAACCGCCGTGCGGACCGCTGAACTAGAGGGCCGCAATGTGTTCTGGTGTCCGTCCTGCCAGTCCTGATGTCCAGGTCGGCCAGCAAACTCCCAGCGAAAGCCCATGATTTCCAATCGGTTTGGGCGTTTCGACGGCAAGAGGCGCGGTTATAACCGACCGCATGGAATCGCTCAGCAGAATCTCCGCTGCCACCTTTGCCGTTGCCGCCGGCACGGGGCTGATCGGTCTCGGGGTTGCCGCCCAAGCCCGCGCCCTGCCGTCGCCGATGCCGGCCTACCACTGGTGTCCCGGCCAAGCCTGGGACTCAACGTGGGGCATGAACTGGGAGAAGAACGAATGCCACGACGATCACCACCGTGATCGGGACGGCAATGACCACAGTCGCGACTTCCGAGGCGATCTACACGGCCCCGGCGGAACCAACCAACACGGCCCGCAGGGACCGCACCCACAAGCACCCCATGGCCCTCAGGGGCCCGGTGGGCCCCAGCACCCAGGTGGCTACGACCACCCGGGTGGCCCCGGTCAGTCCGGGAACGGCCCCCGCTGAGCTGCGGACGGTCAGTCGTCGTACACCGTCTCGCGCCGGGGTCGAATCGCCACCCCGAGCGCCCGGTAGATCTCGTTGGACAACACCACGCTGCGCGGGTCGGCATTGGCCTGGGTGTGGTCGAACCGGTTCATCACATAGCCGTAGCCGATCCGGTGCTCCAGATCGGCGAACGCGAACGATCCGCCGAGGCCGCCGTGACCGAAGATCCGCCGGTTGGGCCCGTTGACCCCCTGGGCGTTGAGCATGTAGCCCATGCCCCAGCCGTGCTCGGCGACGCGGGGCCCGAGCACCAGGTCGGTTTCGGTGCCGCCCTGCAGTACCCGCAGGCGGTCCATGGCGGCCCGGCTGAGCACCTTCTCCTGCACCAGGCCGTTGTAGAACGTGGCCATGCCCAGGGCGGAGACCTGGGCGTTGGTGCCGGGGAACTCCAGTTGGCGCCAGAGCGTCAGGTCGTTGGTGGCGATCTCGTCGTCGGGGGCGAATCCCATCGCGACCGCCAGTCCCGCCTTGGGGTGGTCGTCCAACGAGGTCGGGCGTTTCGGCGCGCCGGCCGAGGACAGCATCTCCCGGATCGTCGGCTTGCCCACCGGGTCGGCGCAGCGGTAGGGCTGCTGCTCGGCCGGCACCCCGATGTGCACCTCGGCGCCCAGCGGGCCGGCGACCTCGGTGCGCAGGTACTGGCTCACCGTCAACCCGGTCACCCGCCGCACGACTTCGCCGATGATGAAGCCGTAGGTGGTCATGTGGTAGCCCTGCGCGGTGCCGGGCCGCCACCACGGTTCGGCCGCCGCCAGCCGCTCGCAGACCAGATCCCAGTCGGTGACGTCGCGCCAGTGCATCGGTTCACGCGGCCCGATCGCCCCGGACCGGTGCGCCAGCACCATCGCCAGGGAGATGTCGCCCTTGCCGGCCTGGCCGAACTGCGGCCAGTAGTGGGCCACCGGTACCCGCAGGTCCAATTCCCCGGCATCGGCGAGTCGGTGCACGCAGGTGCTGGTCAGGCCCTTGCTGCCCGACAGCACGGTGCTCAGCGTGTCTTCCTGCCAGGGCCGCTGGCCGTCGACGTCGGCGGAGCCGGCCCATAGATTGACGACGAGCTCGCCGTCGACATAGGCCGCTACGGCCGCGCCGAGTTCGTCGCGCTCGGTGAAGTTGCGCTCGAACTCGGACCGCACCTTCTCAAAGCGCGGGGAGCACGTCCCATGGATTTGGACGTGCCGTGTGCCGCCCATGGCGTGCCTTCCTGCTAGGGAGAATCCCCTTTCGCGGGGGCGACGGGGCGATCGGACCCGCGTAGCTTGCTTCGAAGGATAAGTCCGCGGTGACGCGTGAGTACAGCAGCCCCCGGCCGCGGATGGCATACGCCTCCGACCTGTTGCTGGTCACGAGGGGGAACCACCGCGGGAGTCCGTCGAATCGCAGGTCGACGGACTCCGCGTGGGTCCTTTTGGAGCGGGCGACGGGAATCGAACCCGCGTAGCTAGTTTGGAAGACTAGGGCTCTACCATTGAGCTACGCCCGCATGAACAGCTAGAGCGAGACTGTACCGGCGTGGCGGACCCGAAATCCAATTGCCCCGCCGTGGTGACTTCGTGGGGCGTTGGCAGCAGGTCATTGTGATCACTGATATGCCGGGCCGTAGGATCGCCTGGTCAGTGCGGGGTGTAGCGCAGCTTGGTAGCGCATCCGCTTTGGGAGCGGAAGGCCGCAGGTTCAAATCCTGTCACCCCGACCAGCAGCGCGCGCCGCACCGGCACGACCGACCACGTCAACGATATCGAGGAGTACACCCGTGAAGAGCACCGTCGAGCAGCTGACCCCGACCCGGGTTCGCATCAACGTTGAGGTGCCGTTCACCGAGCTTCAGCCGGACTTCGAGCGGACCTACAAGCAGCTGGCGCAGCAGGTGCGGATGCCGGGCTTCCGGCCGGGCAAGGCTCCGGCCAAGCTCATCGAGGCTCGTTTCGGTCGTGCCGCGGTGTTGCAGCAGGTGGTCAACGAGGCGCTGCCGAGTCGCTACAGCGAGGCGGTGACGAGCTCGGACCTCAAGCCGCTGGGTCAGCCCGACATCGAGGTCACCAAGCTCGACGACGGTGAGAACATCACCTTCACCGCCGAGGTCGACGTGCGACCGGACATCACCCTGCCCGACCTCGAGCAGCTCAAGATCACCGTGGACCCCATCGAGGTCAACGACGACGAGGTCGACGCCGAGCTCGACTCGCTGCGCGCCCGGTTCGGCACCCTGACCGGTGTCGAGCGCCCGGCCGCCAAGGGCGACTTCGTCTCGATCGACCTGGACGCCACCATCGACGGCGAGCCGGTTGAAGGCGCTGCCACCGAGGGGCTGTCGCACGAGGTCGGATCGGGTCAGCTCATCGAGGGCCTCGACGACGCCATCGTGGGACTGTCGGCCGGTGAGAGCAAGTCCTTCACCACCAAGCTGGCGGCCGGCCCGCAGGCCGGCAAGGACGCTGAGGTCACCGTCACGGTTCAGTCGGTCAAGGAGCGCGAGCTGCCGGAGGCCGACGACGAGTTCGCGCAGCTGGCCAGCGAGTACGACACCATCGGCGAGCTGCGGGAGAACCTCACCGAGCAGGTGAGCCGGACCAAGCGCATCCAGCAAGCCGAGAAGGTCCGCGAGGCGACGCTGGAGACCCTGGTCGAGCAGGTCGAGATGCCGCTGCCCGAGGCCGTGGTGCAGGCGCACATCGACAACGCCCTGCACAACGCCCTGCACGGTCTGGACCACGACGAGAACAAGTTCGCCGAGTCGCTGGCCGAGAAGGGCTCCTCACGCGCCGAGTTCGACGCCGAGACCCGCAGCGAGGCCGAGAAGTCGGTGAAGACCCAGCTGCTGCTCGACGCGCTCGGCGACAAGCTCGAGATCCAGGTCGGCCAGAACGACCTCACCCAGCACCTGGTGCTGATGGCACGTCAGTACGGCATCCCGCCGCAGCAGCTGGTGCAGTTCCTGCAGCAGAACAACCAGCTGCCGGCGGTCTTCGCCGACGTGCGTCGCGGCATGGCGCTGGCAGCGGCGGTGCGTGCGGCCGCCGTCAGCGACACCGCGGGCAACGAGATCGACACCGCCGAGTTCTTCGGCAGCGACGACTCAGCCGAGGCGGACGAAGCCGCCGCGGCATTGGCGGCCGCCGAGGAAGCCGACGAGGCCGTTGAGGCCGAGGCTGCATCCGACGAGTGACGCTGTAAGCGAACGAAGCCGGTTCGGACCGCCCTGAGCCGTCCCGGTTGGTTAGGGTCGGTGCATATGAATCTCGAGAAAGCAGGTATCCCACTGTGAGCCAGCCCGGACTGAATCTCGTCGACTCGGTATACGAGCGCCTACTGCGAGAACGCATCATCTTCCTGGGGTCGCAGGTGGACGACGACATCGCCAACCGGCTGTGCGCTCAGATCCTGCTGTTGGCCGCCGAGGACCCGACCAAGGACATCTCGCTCTACATCAACTCCCCGGGCGGTTCGATCAGCGCGGGGATGGCGATCTACGACACCATGGTCCTGGCACCGTGTGACGTCGCCACCTACGCGATGGGCATGGCCGCCTCGATGGGCGAGTTCCTGCTCGCGGCGGGCACCAAGGGCAAGCGCTACGCCCTGCCGCACGCCCGGATCCTGATGCACCAGCCGTTGGGCGGGGTGACCGGTAGCGCCGCCGACATCGCCATCCAGGCCGAGCAGTTCGCGGTCATCAAGAAGGAGATGTTCCGGCTCAACGCCGAGTTCACCGGGCAGTCCATCGAGCGGATCGAGGCCGACTCCGACCGCGACCGCTGGTTCACTGCCGCCGAAGCCCTGGAATACGGCTTCGTCGATCACATCATCACCAGCGCCCACGTCAACGGAGCCGCATCATGAACCCCGAAACCTTGCGAGCCATCGCACCGCAGGCGCGCTACATCCTGCCGTCGTTCGTGGAGCACTCCAGTTGGGGCGTCAAGGAATCGAACCCGTACAACAAGCTGTTCGAGGAGCGCATCATCTTCCTCGGCGTGCAGGTCGACGACGCCTCGGCCAACGACATCATGGCCCAGTTGCTGGTCCTGGAGTCGCTGGACCCCGACCGCGACATCACCATGTACATCAACTCCCCGGGTGGTTCGTTCACCTCGCTGATGGCGATCTACGACACCATGCAGTACGTGCGGGCCGATATCCAGACCGTGTGCCTGGGTCAGGCCGCGTCGGCTGCAGCGGTGCTGCTGGCGGCCGGTACGCCGGGCAAGCGGATGGCGCTGCCCAATGCCCGGGTGCTGATCCACCAGCCGTCGCTGTCCGGAGTGATCCAGGGCCAGTTCTCGGACCTGGAGATCCAGGCCGCCGAGATCGAGCGGATGCGGACCCTCATGGAGTCCACCCTGGCCCGCCACACCGGTAAGGACCCGGAGGTGGTCCGCAAGGACACCGACCGCGACAAGATCCTCACCGCGGCCGAGGCCAAGGAGTACGGGATCATCGACACCGTGCTGGAGTACCGCAAGCTGTCGGCGCAAACCGCCTAGCTATCTCCCCGCGAGAAGACGCGAAAGCCCCCTGTGAGCACTTCAACAGGGGGCTTTCACGTCTGTTCGCGCAGTAGACGGATGTCGGCGGGGCGCACCCGGCAGCAGCCGCCCACGATGCGCGCTCCGGCGGCCACCCACTGCGGCACCAGCGCGGGGGAGAACCGCGCCGGCCCGGCCCAACCCCCGGCGTCCCAGCGCTCACCGCTGTTGGGGTAGACGATCACCGGCTTACCGGTGACTTCGCGGGCGACCTCGATCGCCGCCAGGACATCGCCCGGGGTGCAGCAGTTGACCCCCACCGCGACGATCTGCGGCACCCCGGCGGCCACCGCGAACGCCTCCGCGAGCGGCTGTCCGGCACGGGTTTTCGCGCCATCGATCGTGTAGCTGAGCCAGGCCGGCACGTTGGCGGCCTGGACCAGACCCACCAGGGCCGCCGCCTCATCGACGTCCGGCACCGTCTCCAACGCGAGCAGATCAGCGCCGGCGTCGGCCAGGACCTCCAACCGGGGCCGGTGCCACGCCGCCAGCTGTGCGACCGAAAGTCCGTACCGGCCGCGGTATTCCGAGCCGTCGGCGCGAGCGGCACCGTACGGGCCGACCGAGGCCGCAACCCAGCGCCCAGGTGCGCCGCCGCCGGCCTGGCGGGCTAGGTCCACGCCGCGGCGCAACAGCCCGGCGGCCGCCTGGCGGTCGATCCCGCGGGCGGCGAACCCCTCGAAGCTTGCCTGGTAGCTGGCGGTGGTCGCGATCTGCGCGCCGGCGGCGAAGAAGGCCGCGTGCACGGCCACAAGATCTTGTGGTCCCTCGATCAGCAACCGGGCAGACCACAGCGGGTCGGACAGGTCGGCCCCGCGGGCTTCCAGCTCCGTCGCCAGCCCCCCATCGGCGACGAGCACGGTATCGTCGGGCACGGCGAACCCCACGTTTGCCACTCTAGAGCTGGAAAGGCTCCGCCCGTCCCACAGTCGGGTAACGCCCCGGAAACGCTCACGCCACGCCAGCGCGTCACACGCCGGCTGCGGCGCCTTGGGCTATATGTTCGTGGAGCAGGCAGACGGAGCCCGTGATGAATACCAACGACGCGATTCGGCCTTATCGGTCGCCTCGCACCGGAACGAACGGGTAGCGTCGGAGCAGACACCGGCACCCCGACGACAGACGGCGAACAGGAAGTAGGTCCTAACGCACTATGGCGCGCATTGGAGACGGCGGGGACCTGCTGAAGTGTTCGTTCTGTGGCAAGAGCCAGAAGCAGGTCAAGAAGCTCATCGCAGGTCCGGGCGTCTACATCTGCGATGAGTGCATCGACCTATGCAACGAGATCATCGAAGAAGAGTTGGCCGACGCCGACGACGTGAAGCTCGATGAACTGCCCAAGCCTGCTGAGATCCGGGAGTTCCTGGAGGGCTACGTCATCGGCCAGGACACGGCCAAGCGCACGCTCGCGGTGGCCGTCTACAACCACTACAAGCGCATCCAGGCCGGCGAGAAGAGCCGGGACTCGCGCTCCGGTGAGCCGGTTGAGCTGACCAAGTCCAACATCTTGATGCTCGGGCCCACCGGCTGCGGCAAGACCTACCTGGCCCAGACCCTGGCCAAGATGCTCAACGTGCCGTTCGCGATCGCCGACGCCACCGCGCTCACCGAAGCGGGCTACGTGGGTGAGGACGTCGAGAACATTCTGCTCAAACTGATTCAAGCGGCCGACTATGACGTCAAGCGCGCCGAGACCGGCATCGTCTACATCGACGAGGTCGACAAGATCGCCCGCAAGAGCGAAAACCCGTCGATCACCCGCGACGTCTCCGGCGAGGGCGTGCAGCAGGCGCTGTTGAAGATCCTGGAGGGCACGCAGGCCTCGGTTCCGCCGCAGGGCGGCCGCAAGCACCCGCACCAGGAATTCATCCAGATCGACACCACCAACGTGCTGTTCATCGTTGCCGGTGCGTTCGCCGGGTTGGAGAAGATCGTCTCGGACCGGGTTGGCAAGCGGGGCTTGGGTTTTGGCGCCGAAGTCCGGTCCAAGGCCGAGATCGACACCACCGACCACTTCGCCGAGGTCATGCCCGAGGACCTGATCAAGTTCGGTCTGATCCCCGAGTTCATCGGCCGGTTGCCGGTGGTGGCCTCGGTGACCAACCTCGACATGGAGTCGTTGGTCAAGATCCTGTCGGAGCCCAAGAACGCGCTCGTCAAGCAGTACACCCGGCTGTTCGAGATGGACGGGGTCGAGCTGGAGTTCAGCCAGGACGCGCTGGAGGCCATCGCGGATCAGGCGATCCACCGTGGCACCGGTGCGCGCGGTCTGCGGGCGATCATGGAAGAAGTCCTGCTGCCGGTCATGTACGACATCCCGAGCCGCAACGACGTCGCCAAGGTCGTCGTGACCAAGGAAACGGTGCAGGACAACGTGTTGCCGACCATCGTGCCGCGCAAGGCGTCCCGCGGCGAGCGTCGCGACAAGAGCGCCTGATCCGGGGGCGGCGCTGGTCGCCGCGCAAAGTTACTCGCCAGTACCGAACTTCTCTTAGAGTTGGCGCGCGGGTGGACGTGATGAAAACCACATTTCCGGCTCAAGTTGACCTCGAACCCCGGTGTGACATCGACATTTAACACTGAGTAACCCAAATTTCGACACGGTGTGGCGTCGTATGGTCTATAAGAGCGGTGCAATAATCGGTACTGCCAGTGACAGAAAAACTTGTGGGTGCGCCAGCCGTGCTGCGCGGGCCCGGGTGGACAGTGATGGAAGGCGGGGCCGTGGGGCCGAGTGGTAACGGAGTCGGGTCGGCACCCGGTCGCCAAAAACTCGAGAAGGTCGTTATCCGTTTCGCCGGTGACTCCGGCGACGGTATGCAGCTCACCGGCGATCGCTTCACCTCTGAAGCGGCCCTTTTCGGCAACGACCTGGCCACCCAGCCGAACTACCCGGCCGAGATCCGCGCACCTCAGGGCACCCTGCCCGGTGTGTCGTCGTTCCAGATCCAGATCGCCGACTTCGACATTCTCACCGCCGGTGACCGCCCCGACGTGTTGGTGGCGATGAACCCGGCGGCGCTGAAGGCCAACATCGGCGACTTGCCGCGCGGCGGCATGGTGATCGTCAACTCCGACGAGTTCACCAAGCGCAACCTGGCCAAGATCGGCTACGAGACCAACCCGTTGGAGACCGAGGAACTCTCGGACTACGTCGTGGTCCCGGTCGCGATGACCTCCCTGACCCTGGGTGCGGTCGAGGCGATCGGCGCG
This sequence comes from Mycobacterium sp. SMC-11, assembly GCF_046250095.1. Classification (NCBI taxonomy): domain Bacteria; kingdom Bacillati; phylum Actinomycetota; class Actinomycetes; order Mycobacteriales; family Mycobacteriaceae; genus Mycobacterium; species Mycobacterium sp. SMC-11. Next base: position 1,553,027 of record NZ_CP176430.1, read on the forward strand.
ACCAAGAAGGACGGCGCCCGGGCTAAGAACATGTTCGCCCTCGGCCTGCTGTCCTGGATGTATGGCCGGGAGCTGGAGAGCAGCGAGCGCTTCATCAAGGAGAAGTTCGCCAAGAAGCCCGACGTGGCCGACGCCAACGTGCTGGCGCTGAAGGCGGGCTGGAACTACGGCGAGACCACCGAGGCGTTCGGCACCACCTACGAGATCGCCCCGGCCAAGCTGCCCGCGGGCGAGTACCGCCAGATCTCGGGCAACACCGCAATGGCCTACGGCGTGATCGTCGCCGGCCAGCTGGCCGACACGCAGGTGGTGCTGGGGACTTACCCGATCACCCCGGCCTCGGACATCCTGCACGAGCTGTCCAAGTACAAGAACTTCAACGTGCTGACCTTCCAGGCCGAAGACGAGATCGCCGGCATCGGTGCCGCGATCGGCGCCTCCTACGGCGGTGCCCTGGGTGTCACGAGCACCTCCGGTCCCGGCTTGGCGCTCAAGGCCGAGGCGCTGGGCCTGGCCGTGATGACCGAGCTACCGCTGCTGCTGATCAACGTCCAGCGCGGCGGCCCGTCCACCGGCCTGCCCACGAAGACCGAGCAGGCCGACCTGCTGCAGGCGCTCTACGGACGCAACGGTGAGTCGCCGGTGGCGGTTCTGGCGCCGTGCACGCCGTCGGACTGCTTCGACGCGGCCATCGAGGCCGTCCGCATCGCGGTGACCTACCGGACCCCGGTGGTGCTGCTCTCCGACGGCGCGATCGCCAACGGTTCGGAGCCGTGGCGTATCCCGGACGTTTCCGCGATGGCGCCCATCGACCAGAACCTGGCCAAGGCCGGCGAGGACTTCGCGCCGTACGCGCGCGACCCGGAGACCCTGGCCCGCCAGTTCGCCATCCCCGGCACTCCGGGCCTGGAGCACCGGATCGGCGGCCTGGAGAAGGCCAACGGCTCCGGGGCGATCTCCTACGAGCCGGCCAACCACGACCTGATGGTTCGGCTGCGTCAGGCCAAGATCGACGGCATCAAGGTTCCCGACCTGGTCGTCGACGACCCGTCCGGGGACGCCGAGCTGTTGATGCTGGGCTGGGGCAGTTCCTACGGCCCGATCGCCGAGGCCTGCCGGCGGGTCCGGCGTGGCGGCGTCAAGGTCGCGCAGGCGCACCTGCGCAACCTCAACCCGCTGCCGGCCAACTTGGGTGAAGTGCTGCGGCGCTACCCGAAGGTGGTGCTGCCGGAGATGAACCTGGGCCAGTTGGCGCTGCTGCTGCGCGGCCGCTACCTGGTCGACATCCAGTCGGTGACCAAGGTGACCGGCCAGGCATTCCTGGCCGACGAGGTCGAGGGGATCATCGACGACGCGCTGGCCGGCACGCTGGCCGACCGGGAGAACGAGAAGGCGTCGCTGGCCAGGGCCGCGGCGGTCACCATTGCGGGTACAGCAGGAGCGAATTCATGACCACCACCGAAGCTGTCGGCTCGCTCGTCGGAACCGATCTGGGCCTGACCGCGCTGAGCGGGGTCCCCACCACCGACGAGCCGCAGAAGTCCAAGGACTTCACCTCCGACCAGGAGGTGCGCTGGTGCCCGGGCTGCGGCGACTACGCGATCCTCAACTCCGTCCGCAACTTCCTGCCCGAGTTGGGGGTGCGGCGGGAGAACGTGGTGTTCGTCAGCGGGATCGGCTGCTCGAGCCGCTTCCCCTACTACATGAACACCTACGGCGTGCACTCGATCCACGGCCGTGGCCCGACGTTCGCCACCGGGCTGGCGACTGCTCGCGAAGACCTGAAGGTGTTCCTGATTACCGGTGACGGCGACGCGCTGTCGATCGGCGGCAACCACCTGATCCACACGCTGCGACGCAACGTCAACATCACCATTCTGCTGTTCAACAACCGGATCTACGGCCTGACCAAGGGCCAGTACTCGCCGACGTCGGAGACCGGCAAGGTCACCAAGTCGACGCCCTACGGTTCGCTGGACAACCCGTTCAACCCGATCTCGCTGGCCCTCGGCGCCGAGGCGACCTTCGTCGGGCGTGCCCTGGACTCCGACCGCAAGGGTCTCACCGAGGTCCTGCAGGGTGCGATGGAGCACCGCGGCTCGGCGCTGGTGGAGATCCTGCAGGACTGCCCGGTGTTCAACGACGGCTCCTTCGACCTGCTGCGCAAGGAAGGTGCGGAAAGCCGCATCATCAATGTCCGGCACGGCGAGCGCATCGTGTTCGGCGCCGAGGGGGAGTACTGCGTCATCAAGTCCGGTTTCGGGCTCGAGGTCGCCAAGACCGCTGACGTCTCGGCCGACCAGATCGTGGTGCACGACGCCACCCAGGCCGACTCCTCGTACGCCTTCGCGCTGTCGCGGCTCTCCGAGCAGGACCTGTCGCACTTCCCGATGGGCATTTTCCGCAAGGTCAGCAAGCCCACCTACGACGACCTGGCTCGCGCGCAGGTCGCCGAGGCTCGGCAGTCGACCGCCAACGACACCGCCGCACTCCAGGCGCTGCTGCGTGGTCGCGACACCTGGACCGTCGACTGACGTCATGACTGCCGGTCGGTTGGCCGGTGTCGTGCTGGCCGGCGGCGCTTCGCGCCGGATGGGCCGCGATAAGGCCACTCTGACCGTGCCGGGCCGCTTCGCCGGTCTGACCCTGGTGGAACACCAGGTCTCGCTGCTGGCGCAGCGCTGCGATCCCGTCTTCGTGGTGGCCGCCCAGGGCCAGGTGTTGCCGGAGCTCGCTGCGCAGGTGCTGCGCGACGAAGTGCCCGGGCTGGGGCCGTTGCCCGCTATCGCGCTGGGGCTGCATGCAGCGGCACAGGCCGGCTCCCCACGCGCCTTCGTCTGCGCGGTCGACATGCCTTTTCTGACAACGGATTTGATCGACGCGCTGACTTCTCCCGTGGCCGACATCGTGCTGCCGCACGCTGATCGCGACCACTACCTGTCCGGGATGTATCGCACCGCCCTCGCCGACATCGTCGATGCCTTGGTCGCCTCCGGGGAACGTCGGGTGGGTGCGTTGATCGACGTGGCCGACGTCCGGCGGATCGTGCTGGCCGACGCGTCCCCGCTGGCCAACCTCAACTCGCCAGACGATCTCGCCGGCCTGCGCTGAGTCGTACGGCAGCAAATTCGATTTTGAGATCAGATAAAACGCCATTACGAGGCGGGCTAATAATGAAATAAACCGTCATATTATCTGCGCGATATGCAAATAATATTGGCGTGATGCCGAGTCGGCGTTCCGGATGCCTGCCTCGGGTAGCCGGAAACGCTTGCAGCGCAGGGCAATTGGTTCGGGCCTTGATGTGTACTGGAGGTTGGGACGGGCCAGTTCGCGGCGTTGCTTTCTCCTGGGCAATTACTCGCCGGTCCGATGGTCGGTGTTCTTTTGCCTGCTTGAGGCGCTTCGCTCGACTCCAGGCCGATGACCTGCGACAAGTGAGGCAGATGATGCTTCTGATGCCCCTGTAGCAGGCGATTCTCGACGCCGCGGGCTATCGATCGACTTCAAACCCCTCATTTCCAGTGGTCCAGCCCACAAAAACCCCGTGATCTGACTCACGCTCGCCGAAGCGCGCCGCCGGGTCGGCAGAACACCTAAAGCTGGTGCTGACCTGCCATAACCATTCGCGGCGGCGGCGTGATGGTTTCGTTATCTGTCCGAAATATTCGCGACATGCGGTTGGACTTGTCGCATGAACATTTCGTAAGTTTCCCTCGCCCTAATGCAAGGCAAACAAATTGAATCGACGGAACCGCGTGTGAGCGGGGCCGCGGGCGGCCCCTCGAACGCCTCCGCGGTGCCGGGTGTCATCCCGGCGGGCGCACCTGCCCCCGCTGTCGTGCCTGACCTAGACGGCACGTCTCGAAAACCACTTCCGCCTGGGGCCCAGGCATGTCAGCCCACTAGCACTTCGGCGCGCGCACTGCGAAAGGAACGATGTTGAAGAACGTCCGCAAGCCCCTCACCCTGGCCGCGATCGCCGGCGCCATGATCACCGGCGCGGTCGCCCTGTCTGACGCCACCGCGAAGGCGGACAGCGTCAACTGGGACGCCATCGCGGCCTGCGAGTCGGGCGGCAACTGGTCGATCAACACCGGCAACGGTTACTACGGCGGACTGCAGTTCAACGCCGGCACCTGGCGCGCCAACGGTGGCAGCGGTATGCCGCACAACGCCAGCCGGGCCGAGCAGATCCGGGTTGCCGAGAACGTTCTGCGCAGCCAGGGCATCGGTGCCTGGCCGGTGTGCGGCCGTCGCGGCTGACCATCCCTCTAGCGCTATCGACGACGGCGCCGGGCGAGCCGCCCGGCGCCGTCGGCGTCGGAACGGATCCCAGCCGGCGAGTAGCGTCGGGCGCGTGCCTGACACGCCACGTGAGCTCGACATCATCCTCTATGGAGCCACCGGTTTCGCCGGGAAGCTGACCGCTGAGTATCTGGCCCGTACCGGCGCCGCCGCCCGGATCGGGTTGGCTGGCCGCTCGGCGGAACGGTTGCGTGAGGTCCGTGACCACCTCGGATCGCCGGCCCAAGACTGGCCGATCGTGGTAGCCGATGCCGACAAACCGGCAACCCTGGAGGCGATGGCGGCCCGGACGCGGGTGGTGATCACCACCGTCGGCCCCTACACCCGCTACGGAATGCCGTTGGTCGCGGCCTGCGCGGCGGCGGGCACCGATTACGTCGACCTCACCGGCGAGGTGCTGTTCGTGCGGGACAGCATCGACCGCCACCACGAGCAGGCCGCCGACAACCGGGCCCGCATCGTGCACGGCTGCGGCTTCGACTCCGTTCCATCGGACATCAGCGTGTACGCCCTGTATCGGGCGGCCCGCGACGACGGCACCGGCGACCTGCTCGACACCGACTATGTTGTCCGGGGATTCTCTGCCGGGCTCTCCGGCGGGACGGCGGCTTCCATGGTCGAGGTGCTCAGTGCCGCCGCCAACGATTCCAACGCCCGGCGCCAGCTCTTCGACCCGCACACGCTCAGCTCCGACCGGTCCGCCGAACCCCGACTGGGCCCCGAACCGGACCTGTCTTGGCGGCGCGGCCGCGACATCGCGCCGGAACTGGACGGAATCTGGACCACCGGCTTCGCCATGGCGCCGGTCAACACCCGCATCGTACGGCGCAGTAACGGACTGTTGGGCTGGGCCTACGGGCGTCGTTTCCGCTACGCCGAGCACATGAGCGCCGGCTCGTCGGCCGCGGCGCCGGTGCTGTCTGGATTGGCGACCGGGATCGGCAAGGTGACCTTCGGGATCGGCGGTCACCTCTTGGGTCTCGTGCCGGCCGGATTGCTCGAGCGCGTGTTGCCCAAACCGGGCACCGGCCCCAGCCGCAGCCGCCGTGAGAACGGCTACTACCGCATCGAGACCTACACGACCACCAGCACCGGCGCCCGCTACCGGGCGGACATGGCGCAGCGAGGTGATCCCGGCTACCAGGCCACCTCGGTGTTGTTGGGCGAGTGCGCGCTGGCGCTGGCGCTGGACCGCGACGCATTGCCCGACCACTTCGGTGTCCTCACCCCCGCGGCCGCGATGGGCGATGTGCTGCTGGCCAGACTGCCTGCGGCGGGAGTGACGCTAGAGGTTTCCCGGTTGCGCTGACCGGGGCCAATTGTTCGGTGCCGGTTGCTGAATCTTTCCGCTAGTGTCGGTTTCGACCGCTGCCCCTGGCAGCACCCCAGCGACGAAGGTGGAATCTCATGGCAGGCCTCGACGATCTTTTCGCTCAGATCCCCATCCAGGACATCGCCAACCAGCTCGGCGCTGACTCCGGTGAAGTGGACAGCACCATTCGTACCCTGGTGCCGGTACTGGTCGGTGGCTTGAGCGAGAACGCCCAAGACCCGGGCCAGGCCAACAGCATCGTCAACACCGCGGCCACCTTCGCGGCCCAGGGACTGCTGGACAATGCGCTGGGCGCCAGCCAGTCCGAAGGTCAGCAGGTGATCTCCACCATCTTCGGCGGCAACGACACCAGCCAGGTCGCCTCGGCGCTGTCGGGTGCCGGCGCGGGCAACAATGACCTGCTGCAAAAGCTGCTGCCGATCATCGCGCCGATTGTGCTCGCCTACATCGGCAAGCAATTGAGCGGCCAGAAGGCCGAGCCGGCCCAGGAGCAGGCTTCCGGTGGTGGCGGTCTCGGTGATGTCCTGGGCAGCATCCTGGGCGGCATGGCTGGCGGGGGCGCCGCCAAGAACCAGTCGATGGGCAGCATCCTGGGCAATGCCCTCGGCGGCAAGACCGGCGAGGCGATCGGCGGCATCCTCGGCGGGTTGCTCGGCAAGAAGTAGCGCGTCAGCACAGAGCCCCCGAACCGACCAGGTTCGGGGGCTTTGTCGTCTTTCGGGAGCGCATTCCTAGAATTGAGCGGTGACTGACACTCCCAACGCCGCCAACGCCGATCACCTACCCAAGTCGTGGGAGCCGGGTGCGGTCGAGGACGCGATCTACCAGCGTTGGGTGGATGCCGGCTACTTCACCGCGGACCCCACCAGCGACAAGCCCGGCTACTCGATCGTGCTGCCCCCGCCCAACGTCACCGGCAGCCTGCACATGGGGCACGCGCTCGACCACACCCTGATGGACGTGTTGACCCGTCGTAAGCGGATGCAGGGCTACGAGGTGCTGTGGCTGCCGGGCATGGACCACGCCGGCATCGCCACCCAGAGTGTGGTCGAACGCCAGCTCGCCGCCGACGGCAAGAGCAAGGAAGACTTCGGCCGCGAACAGTTCATCGAGAAGGTGTGGGACTGGAAGCGGGAATCCGGCGGCACCATCGGCGGCCAGATGCGCCGGCTCGGCGACGGCGTGGACTGGAGTCGCGAACGCTTCACCATGGACGAGGGCCTGTCGCGGGCGGTGCGCACCATCTTCAAGCGGCTCTACGACGCCGGGCTGATCTACCAGGCCGAACGACTGGTCAACTGGTCGCCGGTGCTGGAGACCGCGATCAGCGACCTCGAGGTCAAGTACGACGACATCGAGGGCGAGCTGGTGTCGTTCCGCTACGGCTCAATGGAGGACACACAGCCTCATATCATTGTGGCCACCACCCGGCTGGAAACCATGCTCGGTGACACCGCGATCGCGGTGCATCCCGACGACGACCGGTACCGCAACCTGGTGGGCAGCTCACTGCCGCACCCGTTCTTGGACCGTCAGATCGCCGTGGTCGCCGACGCCCACGTCGACCCCGAATTCGGCACCGGCGCGGTCAAAGTCACCCCCGCCCACGACCCCAACGACTTCGAGATCGGTCTGCGCCACCAGCTGGACATGCCGACGATCCTGGATAAACGTGCCCGGATCACCGGCACCGGAACACAGTTCGACGGCATGGACCGGTTCGAGGCACGCGTCGCGGTGCGTGAAGCGCTGGCCGCGCAAGGCCGCATCGTGGCCGAGAAGCGGCCCTACCTGCACAGCGTCGGGCATTCCGAGCGCAGCGGCGAGGTCATCGAACCGCGGCTGTCCATGCAGTGGTGGGTCGACGTCTCCTCGTTGGCCAAGGCCGCCGGTGACGCGGTCCGAGACGGCGACACCGTCATCCACCCGAAGAGCTTGGAACCACGCTGGTTCGGCTGGGTCGACGACATGCACGACTGGTGCATCTCCCGGCAGCTGTGGTGGGGACACCGCATCCCGATCTGGCACGGGCCCAACGGCGAAAAGGTCTGCGTCGGCCCGGACGAGACCCCGCCGGAGGGCTGGGAGCAGGACCCCGACGTGCTGGACACCTGGTTCTCCTCGGCGTTGTGGCCGTTCTCCACGATGGGCTGGCCGGACGCCACGCCGGAGCTGAAGAAGTTCTATCCGACAAGCGTTTTGGTGACCGGCTACGACATCCTCTTCTTCTGGGTCGCCCGGATGATGATGTTCGGGACCTTCGTCGGCGGCGACGCCGCGCTGCCCGAAGGCAAGGTTCCGTTCCGCAATGTGTTCCTGCACGGCCTGATTCGCGACGAACACGGCCGCAAGATGAGCAAGTCCCGTGGTAACGGGATCGACCCGCTGGACTGGGTGGAGATGTTCGGCGCCGACGCCCTGCGGTTCACCCTGGCCCGCGGAGCGAGCCCCGGCAGTGACCTGTCGATCGGGGAGGACCACGCCCGCGCGTCGCGCAACTTCGTCACCAAGCTGTTCAACGCGACGCGATTCGCCCTGATGAACGGCGCCTCGCCGGCGCCGCTACCGGCGGTCGAGGAGCTGACCGACGCCGACCGCTGGATCCTCGGGCGCCTGGAAGAGGTTCGCGCCGAAGTGGATTCGGCGTTCGAGGGCTACGAGTTCGGGCGGGCCTGCGAGGCGCTGTACCACTTCGCCTGGGACGAGTTCTGCGACTGGTACGTCGAATTGGCCAAGACCCAGTTGGGGCAGGGGCTGACCCACACCACGGCCGTGCTCGCGGCGGTGCTGGACACCCTGTTGCGGCTGTTGCACCCGGTGATCCCGTTCGTCACCGAAACCCTGTGGCAGGAGCTCACCGGTGCGGAGTCTCTGGTGATCGCGGACTGGCCGGCCCCGTCGGGCATCGCCTTGGACCAGGTGGCGGCGCAACGGATCACCGACATGCAGAAGCTGGTGACCGAGGTGCGCCGGTTCCGCAGCGACCAGGGCCTACGTGACCGGCAGAAAGTCTCGGCCCGGCTGACCGGCATCGACGACGCCGACCTGGCCACCCAGGTGACCGCGGTGGCGTCCCAGGCCTGGCTGACCGAGCCGGGGGAGGGCTTCGCGCCGTCGGCCACCGTCGAGGTGCGGCTTGCTCGCGGAACGGTCGTCGTCGAACTGGACACCTCCGGCACCGTCGACGTCGTCGCGGAGCGCCGCCGCTTGGAAAAGGACCTGGCCACTGCGCGTAAGGACCTCGAGGCCACCTCGGCAAAGCTGGGCAACGACGAATTCCTGGGCAAGGCGCCCGAGGCGGTGGTCGAGAAGATCCGGGCCCGCCAACAGCTGGCCCGCGACGAAGTGGAGCGCATTACCGCGCGTCTGGCAGGCCTGACGTGACCGATCATCCGATCGGCGCAGGCGAGCCCAGCCCGGATGAGATCGCGGCCCTGCTCCAAGTCGAACACCTGCTTGATCAGCGTTGGGGCGAGACCAAGATCGAACCCAGCCTGACCCGCATCAACGCGCTGCTGGAGCTGCTCGGCTCGCCGCAGCGCGGTTACCCGTCCATTCACGTGGCCGGCACCAACGGCAAGACGTCGGTGGTGCGGATGATCGACGCGCTGCTGACGGCGTTCAGCCGTCGTACCGGGCGTACCACCAGCCCGCACCTGCAGTCGGCGGTCGAGCGCATTGCGATCGACGGCGAGCCGATCAGCCCGGCGCGCTATGTGGAGACTTACGCCGAGATCGAGCCCTTCGTGCAGATGGTCGATGCGTCCTCGCAGGCAGACGGGGGACCGGCCATGAGCAAGTTCGAGGTGCTCACCGGGATGGCGTTCGCGGCATTCGCCGACGCCCCCGTCGACGTCGCCATCGTGGAAGTCGGCATGGGTGGTCGCTGGGACGCCACCAACGTCGTGGAAGCTCCGGTCGCCGTCATCACCCCCATCGGCATCGACCACGTCGACTACCTCGGTGAGGACATCGTCGGGATCGCCGAGGAGAAGGCCGGCATCATTCACCGCTCGTCGGACGAACTGACCGACACCGTGGCGGTGATCGCCCGTCAGGTGCCCGAGGTGATGGAGGTGCTGCTGGCGCAGTCGGTGCGTGCCGACGCCGCGGTAGCGCGAGAGACCTCGGAGTTCGCGGTGCGCAGCCGCCAACTCGCGGTCGGCGGGCAGGTACTGGAGCTGCAGGGTTTGGGCGGGGTGTACTCCGACATTTTTCTGCCGCTGCACGGCGAGCATCAGGCCCACAACGCGGTGCTGGCGCTGGCGGCGGTGGAGGCGTTCTTCGGCGCCGGTGCCGAGCGTCAGCTCGACGTCGAGACCGTTCGGGCGGGATTCGCCGCGGTGCGCAGCCCCGGCCGGCTGGAGCGGATGCGCAGCTCGCCCACGGTGTTCATCGACGCCGCGCACAACCCGGCCGGCGCCGCCGTATTGGCCCAGGCCCTGGCCGAGGACTTCGACTTTCGGTATCTGGTCGGTGTCCTCAGTGTGCTTGGCGACAAGGACGTCGACGGCATCTTGGCCGCGCTGGAACCGGCGTTCGACCGAATTGTGGTGACCCATAACGGATCTCCGCGTGCGCTGGACATCGAGACGCTCACCGTGGCGGCGGCGCGATGGTTCGGCGACGACCGGGTGGTCACCACCGAGACGCTTGAAGATGCGATCGACACCGCCACAGCGCTGGTCGACGAATTCGATTCCGAGGGCGAAGCTTCGGGGGCCGGCATCGTGATCACCGGCTCGGTGGTCACCGCCGGTGCGGCTCGCTATCTGTTCGGGAAGGACCCCGCATGACCGGCCAGCCAGATGCTCCCGACCCATGGCGCGGTTTTCGCGGCGTGATGGCCGCGACGCTGATCCTCGAAGCCATCACGGTGCTGCTGGCGCTGCCGGTGGTCAGCGTCGTCGGGGGCGGTCTGACACCGTTCTCGCTGGCGTACCTGCTCGGCCTGGCACTGGTGCTGCTGCTGTTCGCCGGCATCCAGGGCCGCAGCTGGGCGATCTGGGCCAATCTGGCGCTGCAACTGGTGCTGGTGGCCGGCTTCGTGATTTACCCCGGGGTGGGCATCATGGGCCTGGTGTTCACCGCGGTGTGGGCACTGATCGCCTATTTCCGTGCCGTGGTCTTGCGACGCTCGTGACGGACCGGGTGACCGGGGCCGGTACGCTGTCGCCGTGCCGCTGGCGACGAAGCAAGGCGGAGCGATGGATGAGGAGCGGCGCTGCATGACTGAGCGGACTTTGGTACTGATCAAGCCGGACGGCGTGAACCGTCGGCTGGTGGGCGAGATCATCAACCGGATCGAGAAGAAGGGCCTGACGTTGGCGGCCCTGGAACTGCGGCCGGTGCAGCAGGCTGTGGCCCGGCAGCACTACGCCGAGCACGACGGCAAGGCGTTCTTCGCTTCGCTGCTGGACTTCATCACCTCGGGCCCCGTGGTTGCCGCTGTGGTGGAAGGGCCGCGCGCGATCGAGGCATTCCGGCAGCTCGCCGGTGGAACCGACCCGGTAGCCAAGGCCACCCCGGGCACCATCCGCGGCGATTTCGGCCTGGAGACCCAGTTCAACCTGGTGCACGGCTCGGACTCGCCGGAGTCGGCTGAGCGTGAGATCGCGCTGTGGTTCCCCGACCTGAAGCCGTCGGCGTCGACGGATCCCATGACACTGGCCTGACCCCGGAGTTAGTGCCTTTCGTCCGGCTCCTGTGGATTGTGTGGGATACTGACTAACGGGTGAACGTCACCGGACCGGTTTCCGACACCCGAATGAAGACTTCGGCGAGTGCGACGGTCGCGATATGTGATGCGGCGCCGATCGCCGGTTTTCATTCAGCCAGGCACCGAGTCGGTTCAACCCGAGCCCCTCGGAGCGAGACCACCACAAGCCCGGGGAAGTGAGCCGGGCCCATAACGAGAAGTCCTCGCGTGGCCGCGTCGCAACGACGCGCCCGGGGGCTTGAGGAGACGTACGTGGCAGACCCCTCTCTTTTTAAAGGCCCTGATTCAGAGGTATCAGCAGCACCGAGCGAGCACGAGGAGTTGCCCGATCGACTGCGGGTGCACTCGCTGGCACGGGTTCTGGGCACCACCAGTCGGCGGGTCCTGGATGCGCTGACGGAGTTGGACGGCCGCGCGCGCAGCGCCCACTCCAGCGTGGATCGTGTCGAGGCGGTGCGGGTCCGCGACCTGCTGGACTCGGCCGCCGAGCCCGCTGTCGCCGGACTGTTCCAGGAGGCCGGCGAGGCCCAGGCAACCGGCGAGGTCCCCGACGAGCCGGAGTCCCGGCTGCTGCTGGAGACGGCACCGGAGCCGGCCGCCGTGCGGGCTGACTACATGCCGTTGTTCGTCGCGCCGCAGCCGGTCGCCTTCGAGCGCCCGGTGCCGCGCGAGGTCGAAGTCGATTCCGACGACGACTCCGACGACTATGGCGACGACGACCTCGGCGGTTCCGACGCCGACACCGATGACGAGAACGGCGATCGGCCGGCCAACCGGCGCCGTCGCCGTGGACGCCGTGGCCGTGGCCGTGGCCGCGGGTCTGAGGGTGCGGCAGCCGAGGACGCCGACGACGAGTCCGAGGACGACGACTCCACCGCGGAATCGGAGGAGGCCGGAGACGCCGACGACGCCGCCGACGAGGAAGGCGGTTCGGCCGAGGACGCGGGCAACCGTCGTCGTCGCCGCCGCCGTCGGCGCAAGGCCGGTGCCGGCGAGGAAGAGGACACCGGGTCGTCGGACGACCCGCCCAACACCGTCGTGCATGAGCGGGCTCCGCGCGCCAAGAGCAGCCGGTCCGCCAAGAGCGACCGCGGCACCGGCGACGACGAGATTCAGGGCATCACCGGTTCGACACGGCTGGAGGCCAAACGGCAGCGCCGGCGCGACGGACGCGACGCTGGGCGTCGCCGCCCGCCGATCCTGAGCGAGGCCGAGTTCCTGGCCCGCCGCGAGGCCGTCGAACGCCGGATGGTGGTCCGTGACCGGGTCCGGACCGAGCCGCCGCACCAGGGCGCCCGCTACACCCAGATCGCCGTGCTGGAAGACGGCGTGATGGTCGAGCACTTCGTGACGTCTGCCGCATCGACCTCCCTGGTCGGCAATGTCTACCTGGGCATTGTCCAGAACGTGCTGCCGTCGATGGAGGCCGCGTTCGTCGACATCGGCCGGGGCCGCAACGGCGTGCTCTACGCCGGTGAGGTGAACTGGGAAGCTGCCGGGCTCGGTGGCGCCAACCGCAAGATCGAACAGGCGCTCAAACCCGGTGACTATGTCGTCGTGCAGGTCAGCAAGGACCCCATCGGGCACAAGGGTGCCCGGCTGACCACGCAGGTGTCGCTGGCCGGTCGCTATCTGGTCTATGTGCCGGGCGCGTCGTCGACCGGTATCAGCCGCAAGCTGCCCGACACCGAACGCCAGCGGCTCAAGGAGATCCTGCGCGAGGTGGTTCCCGCCGACGCCGGCGTGATCATCCGTACCGCGTCGGAGGGCGTCAAGGAATCCGATATCCGCGCCGATGTCGAACGCCTCCAGGAACGCTGGACCCAGATCGAGGCCACCGCGGCCGAAACCAAGGGGAAAGCCGCCGGAGCCGCAGTGGCTCTCTACGAAGAGCCTGACGTGCTGGTCAAGGTGATCCGCGACCTGTTCAACGAGGACTTCTCCGAGTTGGTGGTCTCCGGTGATGACGCCTGGGCCACGATCAACGACTACGTAGGCTCGGTGGCCCCCGAGCTGGTGTCGAAGTTGACCCGCTACACCGCGCCCACTGGCCCGGAGGGCCAGGCCGGTCCGGACGTATTCGCCGTGCACCGCATCGACGAGCAGCTGGCCAAGGCGCTGGACCGCAAGGTCTGGCTGCCGTCGGGCGGCACGCTGGTCATCGACCGCACCGAGGCGATGACGGTGGTCGACGTCAACACCGGCAAGTTCACCGGCTCCGGGGGCAACCTCGAGGAGACGGTGACCAAGAACAACTTGGAAGCCGCCGAAGAGATCGTGCGGCAGCTGCGCCTGCGTGACATCGGCGGCATCATCGTCATCGACTTCATCGACATGGTGCTCGAGTCCAACCGGGACCTGGTGCTGCGTCGGCTGACCGAGGCACTGGGCCGCGACCGAACCCGCCATCAGGTTTCGGAGGTGACGTCGCTGGGGCTGGTGCAGCTGACCCGTAAACGCCTGGGCACCGGGCTGATCGAGGCATTCTCGACGTCGTGTCAGCATTGCGCCGGGCGTGGCATTGTGCTGCATGCCGATCCGGTGGACTCGGCCGCGCCGGGACGCAAGACGGAATCGGGTGGCAGCGGCGGCACCACCAGCAGCCGGCGCAGCAAGCGCTCGAAGAAGCCGAAGGTCGACGAACCGGCGGTCGTCAAGGTTCCGGTGCATACGCCCGGTGACCACCCGATGTTCAAGGCGATGGCTGCGGCCAGCGACCGGCACGACGAGTCGGACGACGAGCACGAGACTGCGCCCGATGGCGACGAGCTGGTGGTGAACCTCGCCGAGCAGGGGGCCGAAGGCACCGAGGAGGCCGACGGTCCCGACGAGGTGGCCACGGAGTCCCTGGAGTCTGAGGTGGCCGATGAGGACCTCGCCGACACCGAGGACGACGCCGACGACGACGACGTCGATGAGGATGCCGACGACGCGGATGTCGACGACGACGACGTCGATGAGGACGCCGACGACGACGAAGACGCCGACGACGACGAAGTCGATCTTGACGATGACGACGACGAAGACTTCGACGACGACCTGGATGTCATCGATGAATCTGATGAATCCGACGAATCTGATGAAGACGACTCCGACGATGCAGAAGACGCCGAGGACTTTGACGAGCCCGAGGTGGCAGTTGCGGTGGTCGAGCGTCCACGACGTCGGCGTGCGGCGGCCCGGCCGGCCGGGCCACCGATCTAACGTACTGCCGGTTTGACCCCTTAGCCGCTGGTCACGTACCCTTGACCAGTTGTCGCCAGGCGGGAATAACCACAGCTCGGCGGACAGAACCCCAGACACCTGCGCAAGTCCCGATGGCGTGCGCGCCCGAGAAGCAGAGGTAGAAACCAACGATGGCGACGTACGCAATCGTCAAAACCGGCGGCAAGCAGTACAAGGTTGCCGTTGGTGACGTGCTCAAGGTTGAGAAGATCGAGTCCGAGCCGGGATCGTCGGTCTCGCTGCCGGTCGCGCTGGTCGTGGACGGTGCCACCGTCACCACCGACGCCGCCAAGCTGGCGAAGGTCGCGGTCACCGGAGAGGTCCTGGAGCACACCAAGGGCCCCAAGATCCGCATCCACAAGTTCAAGAACAAGACCGGCTACCACAAGCGGCAGGGTCACCGTCAGCAGCTGACCGTGCTCAAGGTCACCGGAATCAAGTAGCAGCAGGAGGCAGCGAGATGGCACACAAAAAGGGCGCTTCCAGCTCACGTAACGGGCGCGACTCAAACGCCCAGCGACTCGGCGTCAAGCGGTTCGGCGGCCAGGTCGTCAAGGCCGGCGAGATCCTGGTCCGCCAGCGCGGCACTCACTTCCACCCCGGCGTGAACGTCGGGCGCGGCGGCGACGACACCCTGTTCGCCACGGCACCCGGTGCGGTCGAATTCGGTGTGAAGCGCGGCCGCAAGTTGATCAACATCGTGCCTGTCGCCCGCGCGGAGAGCTAACCAACCGGCCCTGCGCAGCGAACGTGCACTGACTGCGAAAAAGAGCGACAAAATTCGCAGTGGTTACACGCTCGATGCGTGGGATTGGTGAGAGGAAAGCCCGATGTCCCGGTTCGTCGACCGCGTTGTCATCCATGTGCGCGCCGGCGACGGGGGCAACGGCTGCGCCTCGATTCACCGAGAGAAGTTCAAACCGCTCGGTGGTCCTGACGGTGGCAACGGCGGCCGCGGCGGCAGCGTCGTGCTGGTCGTCGATCCCCAAGTGCACACCCTGCTGGACTTCCACTTCCGGCCACACATCGTCGCGGCGTCCGGCAAGCAGGGCCAAGGCAGCAACAAGGACGGCGCCACAGGCGCGGACCTGGAGATCAAGGTGCCCGACGGCACCGTCGTCCTCGACGAACACGGGCGGCTGCTGGCCGACCTGGTGGGCGCGGGTGCCCGCTTCGAGGCGGCAGCCGGCGGACGCGGCGGTCTGGGCAATGCGGCGCTGGTGTCGCGTGCCCGCAAGGCGCCCGGCTTCGCACTGTTGGGGGAGAAGGGTGAAACCCGCGACCTCACCCTGGAACTCAAGACCGTCGCCGACGTCGGGCTGATCGGATTTCCGTCCGCGGGCAAATCCGCACTGGTATCAGTGATCTCGGCGGCCAAACCGAAGATCGCCGACTATCCGTTCACCACGTTGGCGCCCAACCTGGGCGTGGTCTCGGCCGGAGAGAACACCTTCACCGCAGCCGATGTGCCCGGCCTCATTCCCGGTGCCTCGACCGGTCGCGGGCTGGGCTTGGACTTTCTGCGGCACATCGAACGCTGCGCCGTGCTGGTGCACGTCGTCGACTGCGCGACCGCTGAGCCGGGCCGTGACCCGCTCTCTGACATCGAAGCGATCGAAGCCGAACTGGCTGCCTATACCCCGACCATGCAAGGGGATTCGACGCTCGGCGACCTGGTCGACCGGCCTCGGGCGGTGGTCCTCAACAAGATCGACGTGCCCGAGGCGCTGGAGATGGCGGAATTCGTCCGCGACGACATCGCGGCCGAGCGTGGTTGGCCGGTGTTCATGGTCTCGACGGTGAGCCGTGCCGGCTTGCGGCCGTTGACGTTTGCGTTGGCCGAGATGGTGTCGGCGTATCGGGCCGCACAACCGGAGCCGGTGGCGCGCCGCCCGGTGATCCGTCCTGTTCGCGCGGGGGAGACCGGGTTCACCGTGGAATCCGACGGCTACGGCGGTTTTCTTGTGCGGGGTACCCAACCCGAGCGCTGGGTGCACCAGACCAACTTCGACAACGATGAGGCGGTCGGCTACCTGGGTGACCGACTGGCCCGGCTCGGCGTCGAAGACGAACTGCTCAAGCGAGGCGCCACACCGGGCTGTGCGGTGACTATCGGGGAGATGACCTTCGACTGGGAGCCGACTACTCCGGCCGGGGGGGACATGACGCTGTCGGGCCGCGGCACGGACAGCAGGCTGGAGCGCACCGACCGAGTGGGTGCCGCCGAGCGCAAGGTGGCACGCAAGCAGCGCCGAGAGCATTCGGAGGACGAGTGACCGGCAGTGGCGCGCGCGAAGCGATTCGCACCGCGCGCACCGTCGTGGTCAAGATCGGCACCACCGCACTGACCACTGAGTCCGGCATGTTCGATGCGGCCCGGCTGGCCGGGCTGGCCGAGGCGATCGAGGCCCGAATGAAGGCCGGCTCGGACGTGACGATCGTGTCTTCGGGGGCTATCGCCGCCGGGCTGGAGCCGCTCGGATTGTCCAAGCGGCCCACCGACCTGGCCACCAAACAGGCCGCCGCCAGTGTGGGCCAGGTGGCGCTGGTCAACGCCTGGAGTGCCGCCTTCGGTCAGTTCGGCCGCACCGTCGGCCAAGTGCTGCTCACCGCGCAGGACGTCTCGATGCGGGTGTCGCACACCAACGCCGCCCGCACCCTGGACCGACTGCGCGCCCTGCACGCGGTGGCGATCGTCAACGAGAACGACACAGTGGCCACCAGCGAGATCCGGTTCGGCGACAACGACCGCCTTTCGGCGCTGGTGGCGCATCTGGTGGGCGCCGACGCGCTGGTGCTGCTCTCCGACATCGACGGCCTCTACGACTCCGATCCGCGCAAGGGCCCGGCCCGCCTGGTCCCCGAGGTGTCCGGACCGGATGACCTCGCCGACGTAGTTGCCAGCGAGGGCAGTCATCTGGGCACCGGCGGCATGGTGTCGAAGCTGTCGTCGGCACTGCTGGCCGCCGACGCGGGAGTGCCGGTGTTGTTGGCCGCCGCCAGTGCGGCAGCATCCGCCCTCTCCGACGCATCGGTGGGCACCGTCTTCGCGCCCCGGACGCAACGGTTGTCGGCGCGCAAATTCTGGGTCCGCCATGCCGCCGACGCCGCCGGGACGCTGACGCTGGACGCCGGGGCCGTCGAGGCGGTGCTGACTCGGCGACGCTCCCTGCTGCCGGCCGGGATCACCGCGGTCTCGGGCAGGTTCTACGGCGGCGACGTCGTCGAACTGTGTGGCCCGGACGGGGCCGTGGTGGCCCGCGGAGTGGTCGGCTACGACGCCGCGGAGTTGGACGCCATGATCGGCCATTCCACCGCGGAGTTGGCACCGGATGCGCGTCGGCCGGTGGTGCACGCCGACGACCTGGTCGCGGTCTAGCGACTCGTTCCGCATGAGCACCGTATTCACCATCGACGGGGCGGGCTGGAGCGGATTTCTGCGGTTCATGTGCCGTGGCGCGGTCACCAAGGGCAAGACCGTCAAAAACGTCAAGTACCCCAACACCTACTTCGACGGACTGCGCTATGTCCCGGCGGTCAAAGCGGTGCAGCGGGGTGCGCAAGCACTCGACGACATGCTGACCGCCCACTTCAACGCCTCACCCGATGCCGACGACGTACTCGTCTACGCCGTGAGCATGGGGGCGCAGGTCGCTTGCAAATGGCTGCGCGAGCGGGGGCCGACCTCATCGGTCCCCACCGGCAAGGTGTCGTTTCTGCTATTGGCCAACCCCGAGCAGCCGTTCCACGGCATCTATCGGGCCGACCCGAAGCTGGTCACGTTCATGAAGCTGCCCGACTACGGCGGCGTCGGCATACCGGCGGACACCCGGTTCGCGGTGACGGACCTGTGTCGCCAATACGACGGCATGGCCGACTTTCCCAATTTGCCTGCGGCACACGTCGACTCGTTGGCCGTCAGAAACGCTCTGCTGGGACTGGTGACCGTGCACAACAACTATTTCCGGGTCAACCTTAAGAGCCCCGACAACATCTGGGTCAAGCGCGACAACCTCACCTATGTGTTCTGTCCCACCTGGCGTAAGAGGCGTCGGCGGATCGAGCGCAGCTATGACCGCTCGGCCTGGAGCTACTGATCGGTCGGCTTGAGATACAGAGCGCCCCAAACGATTTCAGTCAGTGCAGTGGCGAGCTCGGAATCGTAGTCCGCGTCGCGGACCGGCAGGTTCTGCTGGCAGACCCGCTCCACCATCCAGGTGAGCGCGCTTGCGGTCGCGGCGACAGGTAAATCGCGACGAATGGAGCCGTCGGCCTGCCCGTCTTCGATGACCTGGGCCACTCGGCCGGAGATGCCGGTCAGCAAGTCCCGGTAGGTGGCGCCCACGAGTGGGTCGTAGCCGGCCATCTCGCTGAGTGCGATCAGCAGCAGTTGATGCCGCCGATAGTTGGCGATGATCGAGGCCATCGCGGCGCGGACATCGTCGGGATCGCGGCGCTGCGCCACGCCCCACCAACGCTCGGCCCCTGAGGCGAGATCGCCGAACACCTGGCCGGCCAGCCGGCGCAACAAATGACCCTTGTCCTCGAAGTAGATATAGAAGCTGGCGCGCGAGATGCCGGCCTCGGTGGCGAGTCGGTCCACGCTGAGCTCGGTGAAGCTCGCGCCGCCGCTCATCAGCCGCTCGGTGGCGTCGAGGAGGTGCCGTTCGATCTCCTCGCGCCGCTCCTGGCGGCTGTTGGGGGGCTTGCGGGTCACAGAAGCCACAGCGGTCAGCGTAACGGCATCCCCGACGTCTTGACTAGACACTATGTCTAGACCTACTGTCAGCACGGGGCCCGGTGTGACCGGGGCCATACACCGAGGAGGTCTCGTGACTGCACCATCCGCCGCGCTGCGCAGCTACGACGCGGTCGACTTGTCCTCCCGTGCGTTCTGGTCTGCCACCGCTGCCGAGCGGGAGCGCTCGTTCGCGGTGCTGCGTGCCGAACGTCCGGTGAGCTGGCATCCGCCCGTCGAAGACGCCATGCTCAACGACGCGAACGATCCCGGCTATTGGGCCGTCACCCGCCACGCCGACATCGTCGAGGTGAGTCGCACCAACGAGGTGTTCCTGTCCGGCAAGGGCGTGCAGTTCGAGAACTTCCCCGAGGAGTTACTGGAGACCACGCAGTCGTTCTTGGCCATGGACCCGCCCCGGCACACCAAACTGCGCAAACTGGCCACCGCGGCGTTCACTCCCCGCCAGATCAGGCGCATCGAGGACTCGATCAAGGCCAGCGCCACGGCCATCGTCGACGAACTCAAGGCCGCCGGCAGCGGAGCGGACTTCGTCGAGTACTGCGCCAAGGAACTGCCGCTGCGCACGCTGGCGGACATGGTCGGCGTGCCGGATTCCGAGCGCGTACAGGTAGCCCATGCCGCCGACGCCTTGGTATCGACCAACGACCCGGTGTTCCTTGACGGGCGAGACCCGTTGGCGGTGATGGGCGAAAACATCATGTACCTGCACCAGGTGGCGGGTGTGTTGGCAGCCGAGCGCCGTGAGCGCCCCGGCGACGACCTGTTCAGCAGCCTGGTGAACGCCGAGGTCGACGGCGACCGGCTCACCGACGCCGAGGTGAGCGCCTACTTCGTGCTGCTGTCGGTGGCCGGAAACGACACCACCCGCCAGACCACCAGCCATGCACTTAAGGCGCTCACCGACTTCCCCGAGCAACGGGCCTGGCTGCTGGAGGATTTCGACCGTCGCATCGGGACAGCGGTGGAAGAGTTCATCCGCTACGCGACACCGGTGATGACCTTCCGCCGCACCGCTGCAACCGATTACGAACTGGGCGGCCAGACGATTCGGGCCGGCGACAAGGTGGCCATGTTCTATGCGTCAGGCAATTGGGACGCGGCGGTGTTCGACCACCCCGATCGCCTGGATCTGAGCCGCGACCCCAATCCGCATCTGGGCTTCGGCGGCGGCGGACAGCACTACTGTCTGGGGACCCATGTGGCGCGCGCCCAGCTACGCGCCCTCTTCGGTGAGTTGCTCCATCGACTTCCGCGCATCGAGGCCGGTGATCCGGAGTACCTAGCGGGCAGCTTCATTCACGGGATCCGTGCCATGACCTGTACGTTCTGACTCGGCTGGTCCAGGCTCGGCCAGTCCGAAGTGCCGGCCGGTGGCGTCCTTGCCGATCGCGGTCAGCACGATGACGGCGAGCAGTGTCGGCACCAGCGTGACAACCAGGGCGTACGGGTAGCCGTGCGCGGCTGCCAAGTGCTCCTGGATCGGCAGGTTGAACGCGGCGAAGAGATTGCCCAGCTGGTAGGTCACGCCCGGATAGAAGCCGCGGATCGCATCCGGCGACATCTCGGTCAGGTGCGCCGGGATCACGCCCCAGGCGCCCTGCACGCAGATCTGGATCAAGAACGAGCCCAGGCACAGCATGCCCGCGGTGTGCGACAACGCGAACAGCGGCACGATCGGCAAGCCCATCACCGCCGCCCAGATGATCGCGTAACGCCGGCCCAACCGCTGTGACAACGAACCGAAGATCAGCCCGCCGATGATCCCGCCGATGTTGTAGATCACCGCGATCCATTTGGCCGTGACATGGGACAGACCTGCCCCGTCGGGCGAGGTCAGAAACGTCGGGTAGATGTCGTGGGTGCCGTGGCTCATCCAGTTGAACGCCGTCATCAGCAACACCAGGTAGCAGAATCGGCGGATCACCTTGGCATCGGTGAATACGTCGCGAATTCTGGTGCGGGTCAGTCGCATCCGATCGTGGGTGGCCTGCCATATCTCCGACTCCGTCACCCGATAGCGGATCAGCAGGCTGACCATGGCCGGCAGGATGGAAAGCCCGAACAGCCAGCGCCAGGACAACCCCAGTACGTCGTTCACCAGCAGCGAGGCCACCGTGGCGGCCAGGTAGCCGAACAGATAACCCTCCTGCAGCAACCCGGAGAAGAACCCGCGACGCTCGGGTGGGATCTTCTCCATGGCCAGCGCAGCGCCCAGCCCCCATTCGCCGCCCATCCCGATCCCGTAGAGCAGGCGCAGAATCACCAGCACGGTGAAGGTCGGCGCGAACGCGCACAAGAACCCCACCGTCGAGTAGAAAATCACGTTGACCATCAGCGGTATTCGCCTGCCGACCCGATCTGCCCACAGGCCGAACAGCAGCGCCCCGAGCGGGCGCATCACCAGGGTGGCGGTGGTCAGAAACGCGACCTCGGTCTTGGTGTGGCCGAAGGTCTTGGCGATGTCGGCGTAGACGAACACCACGATGAAGTAGTCGAACGCATCCATCGACCAGCCCAATACGGCAGCGAGAAATGAATTGCGCTGGTCGGGGGTGAGCCGCTGCTTTGTCACCCGAGCATCGTGCCGGATTCCGCAGCGATTTACTGACGATTTACCGCGACGAAATTTCGTAGGGCAGCTCCGAAGCCAGCAACGCCAGCGTCGGCGAACACCCGCCGTCGATCTTGACGTCGGCCAACTCATCGCCGCGGGTGGGGCCGCGGTTGACGATCGCGACCGGAATACCGCGCGCGGCGGCCTGGCGGACAAACCGGTAGCCGGAGAACACCGTCAGCGACGAACCTGCCACCAGCAACGCCTCTGCTTCGTCGACCATCGAATAAGCCTGAGCGACGCGTTCTTTGGGGACGCTTTCGCCGAAGTAGACGATGTCGGGCTTGAGTATCCCGCCGCAGTCCTGGCAGTCGACGAAGCGGAATGACGCGGTATCGGTGACGACGGCGTCCGCGTCGGGCGCCACGGCGATACCGCCGAGCCTGCCCACCCGGTCGATGAAGCCGGGGTTGAGCTGCTCGAGCTGCTCGTCCAGCGACGCTCGGCTCAGCGAGTGCCCGCAACTCAAACAGACCACCGTCGCATAGCTGCCATGCAGATCCACCACGTGACGGCTGCCCGCTTTGGTGTGCAGCAGATCGACATTCTGGGTGATCACCCCGGTCACCACGCCCGCCGCTTCCAGCGCGGCCACCCCCAAGTGCCCGATGTTGGGCGCGGTGTCGGCCATGTGACGCCAGCCGATGTGGTTGCGAGCCCAATACCGTTGCCGAAACACCCGGTCGCCGGTGAACTGGGCGATGGTCATCGGATTGCTCGGCGGGGAGTCCGGGCCGCGGTAGTCCGGAATGCCCGAATCGGTGGAGATGCCGGCGCCGCTCAGCACCGCGACTCGCCGGCCCGCCAGCAGCGTCAGCAGGTCGCAGACCGTCGGCTCGGTTCCGCCCATCCGGCTAGCGTAGGCACTTCGCGGCGGTCGACCGCTCAGCAGCCATGTTGCGGCACATCATCTCCAGTGCGGCGGCACCCAGTTCGGCGTCGATGTGGGCGACGGCGTCGACCGGTATCACCACCGGAAGGTGCCGTACATAGGCGTCCAGGGCGGTGTAGAGGATGCATTGCTCGGTGACCTGGCCGGCCAGAATCAACCGTCGGGTGCCGAGCCGGCCCAGCAGGTACTCCAGCGGGGTGGAATAGAAGGCGCTGTGGCGCACCTTGGTCATCAACCGGTCGCCGGCTACGGGGGCGACGGGCCGAACCAGCTCGGGTCTGCTGCCGTTCAGCGCCGACGCGGCGATCTGGGCGAATCCCGCGGTGAAGTCGCCGTAGTTGTCGTTGACGTAGATCAGGTCGACCTCCTCGGCGGCCCGGCTGCGTCCCACCAGGTCGGCCAGTGGTTCGACGATCTGCGCGACATTGTCGGCCAGCTGTTCGGCGTCGGCGTGACGGTAGGCGTTGAGCATGTCGACGACGACCACCGCGGTATCGGTCATGCCCTGGTGATACCCGAAAGCTGCACGTTGACACAGTCCAGGCGACAATGGGGGCAATGGAGCATTCTGGGGACTTCTACAACGCCTACCGGCATGGGTTCGCGCGGGTCGCTGCCTGCACGCACCGCACCACGCTCGCCGACCCGGCCGCCAACGCCGAGTCGGTGCTACGGCTGGCGCGCGAATGCCACGACGACGGCGTCGCGCTGGCCGTGTTTCCCGAACTCACCCTGTCGGGATACTCCATCGACGACATCGTCCAGCAGGACAGCCTGCTCAGTGCCGTCGAGGCGGCGCTGCTCGACGTAGTCGCGGCGTCGACGGAGCTGCTGCCGGTCTTGGTGGTGGGAGCGCCGCTGCGCTATGCACACCGCGTCTACAACACCGCGGTCGTCATCCACCGCGGGCGCATCCTCGGCGTCGCGCCGAAGTCCTATCTGCCCACCTACCGGGAGTTCTACGAAGGCCGCCAGCTGGCTGCCGGCGCCGACGAACGCGGACTCATTCGGCTGGGTGGGGTAGAGATCCCGTTCGGGCCGGACCTGCTGTTCGCCGCGACCGACCTACCCGAGTTCGTGCTGCACGCCGAGGTGTGCGAGGACATGTTCGTCCCCGTGCCGCCCAGCGCCCAGGCCGCACTGGCCGGCGCGACGGTGCTGGCCAATCTGTCCGGTAGTCCGATCACCGTCGGGCGCGCCGAAGACCGCTGTCTGCTGGCCCGGTCGGCCTCGGCGCGATGCCTGGCCGCGTACGTCTACGCCGCCGCGGGCGAGGGGGAGTCGACCACCGACCTCGCCTGGGACGGCCAGACCATGATCTGGGAGAACGGCACGCTGCTCGGCGAAAGCGAACGGTTCCCCAGCGGCCCGCGCCGATCGGTCGCCGACGTCGACCTTGGGCTGCTGCGCTCGGAGCGGCTGCGCATGGGCACATTCGACGACAACCGCCGCCACCACCGGGATGCGGTGCAGGCATTCCGGCGGGTGGAGTTCGTTCTGGACCCGCCGGCCGGGGACATCGGCCTGCGGCGGGTGGTCGAACGATTTCCGTTCGTGCCGTCGAATCCGCAACGACTGCAACAGGACTGCTACGAGGCCTACAACATCCAGGTTTCTGGCCTGGAGCAGCGGCTGCGCGCCTTGAACTGTCCCAAGGTGGTCATCGGGGTGTCGGGCGGGCTGGATTCGACCCACGCCCTGATCGTCGCGGCTCGGGCGATGGACCGCGAAAACCGGCCGCGCAGTGACATTCTCGCGTTCACCATGCCCGGCTTCGCCACCGGTGAGCGCACCAAGGCTAACGCCGCCGCGCTGAGCAAGGCGCTGGGAGTGA
Organism: Mycobacterium sp. SMC-11; assembly: GCF_046250095.1. NCBI lineage: Bacteria > Bacillati > Actinomycetota > Actinomycetes > Mycobacteriales > Mycobacteriaceae > Mycobacterium > Mycobacterium sp. SMC-11. The sequence goes on from NZ_CP176430.1 coordinate 1,577,714, forward strand.
CGTTCGCGGAGATCGACATCCGCGAGACCGCGAAGCTAATGCTGTCCGAGCTCGGGCACCCGTTCGCCCGCGGTGAAGCCGTCTACGACGTCACGTTCGAGAACGTCCAGGCCGGCCTGCGCACCGACTATCTGTTCCGAATCGCCAACCAGAACGGCGGCATCGTGCTGGGCACCGGCGATCTGTCCGAGCTGGCGCTGGGCTGGTCCACCTACGGGGTGGGCGATCAGATGTCGCACTACAACGTCAACGGTGGTGTGCCCAAAACCCTGATCCAGCATCTGATCCGGTGGGTGATCAACTCCGGGGAGTTCGACTCCGATGTGTGCGCGGTACTGGCCTCGGTGCTCAACACCGAGATCAGCCCGGAATTGGTGCCGGCGGCTGACGGCGAAGAGATTCAGCGCAGCGAGGACAAGGTGGGCCCTTACTCGCTGCAGGACTTCGCGCTGTTTCAGGCGCTGCGGTACGGATTCGCGCCCGCCAAGACTGCGTTCTTGGCCTGGCATGCCTGGCATGACGTGGAAGCGGGTTCCTGGCCACCCGGATATCCGGCGGACAAGCGGCAGGCCTATTCACTGGCGGATATTCGGCATTGGCTGAAAGTCTTTGTGCAGCGGTTCTATTCGTTCAGTCAATTCAAACGCTCAGCGCTGCCGAACGGGCCGAAGGTGTCCCACGGTGGCTCCCTGTCGCCCCGCGGAGAATGGCGGGCCCCCTCGGACATGTCGGCGCGGATCTGGCTCGACGAGATCGAACGGGAGATTCCGCAGGCGTAGGGGGGCGAGGGCAGTCTCAGTAGCGTGCGGGTCAAGAACTTCGGCACCATCCGGCGGGTGCGGGCCAAACGGTACTGATCGTCTGGCAGGGTGTGAATCATGCCCACCGTCCTGATCGAGGTCCGTCGTCACTACGAGCCGGCCGAGGAAGTCGCGATCATCGATGCCGTCCATGGTGCGCTCGTGACCGCTTTCCAGATCCCGGCCAAGGACAAGAACGTGCGGCTGGTCGTGCACGAGCCGCACCGTTTTGCGGTTCCGGCGCAGCTCGAGAAGCCCGAATGCCGCACCCTGATCTCGATCGACTGCTTCTCCGGCCGGTCGCTGGAGGCCAAGCGCCTGCTTTATGCCGGGATCGTCGAAAATCTTGCCGCGCTGGGTATTCCCGCCGACCACGTGATGATCACCCTGCATGAGGTGGATCGGGAGAACTGGGGCATCCGGGGCGGGCAGGCCGCATCCGACGTCGACCTCGGATTCAACGTCGGAGTCTGAACGCATCCAGCGCTGCGGTGATCGCCTCGGCGCTCGGGGCGCAGTCCCCGGCACCGGCGGTCAGCGTGGCCAACGCCCCTGCCACGCAGGCGCGTTGCACTGCGCGTTCGACGCCACCGGCCCATTCGGTCGCCAGCACACCGGCGAAGACGTCACCCGCGCCCGTGCTGTCCAGGGCCTGCACCACCGGAGCCGGTACGGTGCGGATGCCGCCGGGGCCGCAGTAGCGGGCGCCACGCGCGCCGAGGGTGACCACCCGGTGCGCCACCTTGTGGTGGAACCGCTCGGATTCGGATTCGTTGACCACCGCGACGTCAACCCGCTCGATGAGTCGCGCCACGTCGGTGGCCGGCGGGGACACGTTGAGTATCACGGTCGCCGCGCCCGCGTGGGCCACCTCGGCGGCCTCGGTGGCCACCGGGATCGGAATCTCCAGCTGCATCAGCAGCACGTCGCAGTCCGCGATCAGGTCGCGCTGGCCGGAATCCAGCGTGAGGGTGCCATTGGCGCCGGGGGCCACCACGATGGTGTTCTGCCCGGACGGGTCCACGGTGATGGCCGCCGAACCGCTGGGGCCGGGCGTCGTCGTCAGGCCCTCGGTTCCGACGCCGTTGCTCTGCAGGTGCCGGCGCAGCAGCAGCCCGGCGTCGTCGTCGCCAACCGCGCCCACGAACTGCACCTGCGCCCCCGCCCGTGCCGCGGCCACCGCCTGGTTGGCGCCCTTTCCGCCGGGGTGGGTGCTTCGCGCCGTGGCCAGCACCGTCTCGCCCGGAGCCGGAAGTGCGGCGACGGTAAAAACGGTATCGAGGTTCACGCTGCCCACCACGCACACCCGCGTCGCCATGCAGTCCAGCTTTGCATTCACGACCGCGGAATGTCGTGCATCCCCTAGGGTGATGAACCATCCGGTAATCGGGGAAGGGGGCGGCCGGGTGGACTCGGCAGCATCGACAGTGGCCACGGCGCGCGGTGACCGCCGGCACTGGCGGTTGCTGTCTCGGCTCAGCATTCAGACCAAGCTGATGTTCATCCTGCTGATCACCAGCGTCGCCTCGGTTGCAGTGGTCGGGTTCGTCGAGTTCCAGTATGGCGCACAGGAATTGCAGCGTGCGGCCACCAGCAAGTTGGTTCAGGCTCGGGAGGCGCAGCGGCGTGCGGTCACCGGCTTGTTCGCCGAGATGACCAACTCCCTGGTCGTTTTCAGCGGGGGAGTGACCGCAGCTACCGCACTCAAGTCATTTACTGCTGGATTCGACGAGCTCGCAAATGCTGCAATCACGCCCGACCAGCAGGGGGCGATAGAGGCTTATTACCAGGACCACTTCACCAAGGCGCTGGGCAACCGGACCGGCGAGCAGCCGGACATCGCCGCGTTGCTGCCCACGGCGAACGCGCAGCGTTACCTGCAGGCCCGGTACACCGCAGGCTTTGTCGCGGAGCCGAAAAAGTCCGACGACTCCGGTGACGGCAGTACTTGGTCGGCGGCAAATGCCCAGTTCAACAACGTCTTCGCGGAGATCGTCCAGCTCAACGAGTACCTGGATGCGTTGCTGTTGGACACCCGAGGCAATGTGGTCTATTCGGTCAACAAGGGCGTGGACCTGGGTACCAACGTGCTCACCGGTCCCTACCGCGAATCCGGTCTGCGTGACGCCTACCGCAAGGCGTTGGCGGCCAACGCGGTCAATTTTGTGTGGATCACCGATTACCAGCCCTACCAACCCAACTTGGACACACCCACCGCCTGGCTGGTATCTCCGGTCGGAACCAAGGGCACGGTCGAGGGCGTGTTGGCCTTGCCGCTGCCCAGTGCCAAAGTCAATCGGATCATGACCGCCGACCGTGAGTGGGAGGCCTCAGGGCTGGGCCACACCACCGAGACCTATCTGGCCGGCCCGGACCACCTGATGCGCTCCGATTCGCGACTGTTCCTGGAAGATCCGGAGCGGTATCGCCGAGAGGCGGTGGCGGCGGGGACCTCGGAGGCGACGGTGGAACGCGCGCTGCGGCTGGGAACCACCACCTTGGTGCAGCCGGTCGGCGGGCCGGGACTGGAGGCCGCGCAGCGTGGCCAGACCGGCACGCTGACCAACGGGTATGCCTATCTGGGCAACCGTGAGCTGACTGCGTACGCGCCGCTGACCGTGCCCAACTCGGACCTGCAGTGGTCGATCCTGGCGACCAGGGATTACTCCGATGCCTACGCCGCGGTCACGTCCTTCAGCAAGCGGGTGGTGCTGGCCACCACCGGTGTCATCTTCGCCATCTGCGTGCTGGCCATGCTGCTTGCGCGACTCTTCCTGCAGCCGATCCGCCGGCTGCAGGTCGCGGCCCAGCGGATCAGCGCCGGCGACTACAGCGCCGCGGTTCCGGCCCGGACGGATGACGAGATCGGCGATCTGACCAAGGCATTCAACGACATGAGCTACAGCCTCCGCACGAAGGAGGAACTGCTCGATCAGCAGCGCAAACAGAACGATGAGCTCCTGCTGTCGCTGATGCCCGAGTCGGTGGTACGGCGTTATCGAGGCGGCGAGCAGGCCATCGCAGAAGAGCATCACAACGTCAGCGTTGTCTACGCCGAACTGCATGGGATCGACCAGCTATCCACCGAGCTCTCCGCGAGCGAATTGGTGACGACCGTCGACGATCTAGTCAGACAGTTCGACGCGGCGGCTGAAGCTGTTGGGGTCGAACGAATTCGCACCATGTACAACGGCTATCTCGCAGGTTGCGGCTTGACCACCCCGAGGCTGGATGGGGTGCACCGTATCGTCGAATTCGCGTGCGAGATGCAGCGCATCGTTGATCGGTTCGAGGTCAAAACCGGTTACCGGCTGAGCTTGTGGGCCGGGGTCAACACCGGCGAAGTCGTCAGCGGCCTGGTCGGCCGGTCCGGGGTCACGTATGACCTGTGGGGCTCTGCTGTCAACCTGGCCTACCAGTTGCGCAGAGTCACGCCGGAATCCGGCATCTACGTCACCGCCAGAGTGCGCGACATGCTGGACGGCACCGCGGAGTTCGCGCTGGCCGGCACCCTCACGATCGGCGACGCCGAGGAGCAGGCCTGGCGATTGTCTTCGAGATCTTCCGAGGCACCGTGAACGTCTTCGGGACGTGGTTGTACTGGGCGCTCGGTGTCGCGATCGGCCTCCCGGTGGGCCTGGTACTGCTCACCGAAGGGCATGTGGCACTGGCGCGCAGAGGCAGCCACCTCGCCCGACCGGTAGCTCTGGCGCGCAATTACCTGTTGCCGCTGGGCGCATTGATGGTGTTACTGGCGCAGGTCGCCGGCGTACCGGGCCACGATCCGACGCTGCGGATCATCTACACCGCGTTCGGCTTCGTGGTGCTGGTGGTGCTGCTGTCCGGGCTGAATGTCACCTTTTTCCAGAGCGCTCCAAAAGGCTCCTGGCGCAGCCGGATACCGACCATCTTCGTCGACGTCGCACGATTCCTGCTGATCGGTGTGGGCCTGGCGCTGATCCTGTCCCATGTCTGGGGGGCCAGGATCGGCGGCCTGTTCACCGCGCTGGGTGTCACGTCGGTGGTCATCGGCTTGATGTTGCAGAATTCGGTCGGCCAGATCGTTTCCGGTCTGTTCATGCTGTTCGAGCAACCGTTCCGGATCGGTGACTGGCTTTCCACCCCCACCGCGCGCGGCCGGGTCGTCGAAGTGAACTGGCGGGCGGTGCACATCAGCACCGCCGACGGGCTGCAGGTCACGCCGAACTCGGTCCTAGCCGGAACCTCGTTCACCAACGTCAGTCGTTCCGGCGGTGCCCACCGGGTATCGATCACGACCACCTTCGCCGTCGCGGATCCCCCAGACCAGGTGTGCGCGTTGTTGTCGCGGGTTGCGACCGCCCTGCCGATGCGCACCACCGGCGAGGCGCCGGATTCGGCGGCGCTCGGTGGGGGCCAGTACCGCACCACGGTTGCGCTGGGCTCGCCGGCCGACGATGGTGCGGCGCAGACCACCTTCCTGCGGTGGCTTTGGTACGCCGCCCGACGGGCAGGACTGCACCTTGACGAAGCCGAGGACGTGTTCTCGACACCGGAACGAGTGGCCGAGGCGCTGCGGTCAGTAGTGGCGCCCGCGCTTAGGTTGACCGACGACGACCAGCGCGCCTTGGAGCCGTACGCCACGGTGGTCCGCTTCGGCAGGGACGAGGCCCTGCAACGGGCCGGCCAGGTGCCGACCGCGATGACATTTCTGACCGAGGGCAGCGTCCGGCTCACCAGTGCGGATCCGGCCTGGCCGGACGCCACGCTGCGGCATGGTGCGTTTCTCGGTGTCACCACGCTGACCCGGCAGCCCAGTCTGTTCGACGCGCACGCCGTGGAGGAAGTGACCGCGGTAGTGATCGACCGGGAGAACATCGAAGAACTGGTGATGACCAAGCCGTTGTTGCTGCAGGAACTGGGCCGCATCATCGATCAGCGGCGTCCGGCGGCATCTGCATAGCGGGGCCGTTTTACCTGATCGGGCGTTCGCCGATACTCTGGCACGATGAGCGTCCCCGTGCTTCCCGACCTGCGCCAAGAGGTCCACGACGCCGCCCGCCGCGCGAGGGTCGCCTCGCGTTCCCTGACGGCGTTGTCCACCGCGGCCAAGAACAGTGCGCTGAACGCCGCAGCCGACGCGCTGCTGGCCCACGCCGACGACATCTTGGCCGCTAATGACCGCGACGTTGCCGCTGCCCGTGACGCCGGCACGCCCGAGGCCATCTTGGACCGGCTGGCGCTGACCAAGTCTCGGGTTGACGGAATCGCCGCCGGACTGCGTCAGGTCGCCGGCCTGCCCGACCCGGTCGGCGAGGTACTGCGCGGCTACACCCTGCCCAACGGACTGCTGCTGCGTCAGCAGCGCGTTCCACTTGGCGTGGTGGGCATGGTCTATGAGGGCCGGCCCAACGTCACCGTCGACGCATTCGGGCTGACACTGAAGTCCGGCAACGCCGCACTACTGCGCGGCAGCTCGTCGGCGGCGCACTCCAACCAGGCCCTGGTCGACGTGCTGCGCGGCGCTCTGGAGGCTGAGGACCTGCCCGCCGACGCGGTGCAGCTGCTGTCGTCGGTCGATCGCGCCACCGTCACCCACTTGATCCAGGCCCGCGGACTCGTCGACGTGGTGATCCCGCGCGGCGGAGCCGGGCTGATCGAAGCCGTGGTGCGCGACGCGTTGGTGCCCACCATCGAGACCGGTGTCGGCAACTGCCACGTCTACGTCCATGAGGCCGCCGACCTCGACATCGCCGAGCAGGTGCTGTTGAACTCCAAGACCCGTCGGCCCAGTGTCTGCAATGCCGCTGAGACCCTGCTGATCGACAAGGCGATCGCCGCATCCGCAGTGCCTCGGCTGGTGGACGCGTTGACCGCGGCCGGAGTAGCGGTGCACGGTGACGCCGAGGACGCCGCTGCCGAGGACCACCTGCGTCGCGAATACCTCGCGATGGACATCGCGCTGTCGGTGGTCGACGGGCTCGAAGACGCGATCGACCACATCAACGAATACGGCACCGGCCACACCGAGGCCATCGTCACCACCAACATGGCGGCCGCCCAGCGATTCAGCGAGCAGGTCGACGCCGCGGCGGTGATGGTCAACGCTTCCACGGCGTTCACCGACGGCGAGCAGTTCGGCTTTGGTGCCGAGATCGGCATCTCCACCCAGAAGCTGCACGCCCGGGGGCCGATGGGGCTGCCGGAGCTGACGTCGACCAAATGGATCGTGTGGGGTGACGGCCACACCCGTCCCGTCTAAGGAGCCCTAGCCCGTATGGATAAGCCCGCCGTTCCCGCCACCCCGGCCCGCCAAGCGCCGCTGTTCTCCGATATCGACGACGTCGCCCGGCGGCTGGCCGAGACGGGGTACCTGGCCGACACCGCCACCACCACGGCGGTGTTCCTGGCCGACCGGCTGGGCAAACCGCTGCTGGTGGAGGGTCCGGCCGGGGTCGGCAAGACCGAACTGGCCCGCGCGGTGGCCGCGGCCACCGGTTCCGGGCTGGTGCGGTTGCAGTGCTACGAGGGTGTTGACGAGGCCCGGGCGTTGTATGAGTGGAACCACGCCAAGCAGATACTCCGTATTCAGTCCGGCAACACTGCCGGTCCGGGCGGCGACTGGGACGCCACCAAGATGGACGTGTTCTCCGAGGAGTTCCTGCTGTCGCGTCCGCTGCTGACCGCGATCCGGCGCACCGATCCGACGGTGCTGCTGATCGACGAGACCGACAAGGCCGACATCGAGATCGAGGGCCTGCTGTTGGAGGTGCTCTCCGACTTCGCGGTCACCGTCCCGGAACTGGGCACGATCACCGCAACGCGCACCCCGTTCACGGTGTTGACCTCCAACGCCACCCGGGAACTGTCCGAGGCACTCAAGCGCCGCTGCCTGTTCCTGCACATCGACTTCCCCGACCCGGACTTGGAGCGCCGCATTCTGCTGTCGCGGGTACCCGAGTTGCCGGAGCATCTGGCCGCCGAGCTGGTGCGCATCATCGCGGTGCTGCGCGGCATGCAGCTCAAGAAACTTCCGTCGGTGGCCGAGACCATCGACTGGGGCCGCACCATCTTGGCCCTGGGCATGGACACCATCGACGATGCCACCGTCGCTGCCACCCTGGGGGTCGTGCTCAAGCACCAATCCGATCAGGTGCGGGCATCCGGAGAGCTGCGACTGAACTAATGGACATCTGATGGTTCGCCGCACCCGCCCGCCGCAACCCCTTGCCCCGCACGGAATTCCGGGGCACCTGGTGGGATTCGTGGAAGCGCTGCGCGGACAGGGCATTTCGGTGGGCCCCTCAGAGACCGTCGACGCCGGACGGGTGCTGACCGCGATCGGGCTCGACGACCGGGAAGTGCTGCGGGAAGGGCTGGCCTGCGCGGTGCTGCGCCGGCCCGACCACCGCGACACCTACGACGCCATGTTCGATCTGTGGTTCCCGGCCGCGCTGGGCGGGCGCACCGTGGTGGTCGAGGGCGAGGAGGCTGATCCGTCGGACGTTGTGCCGCTGCCGGAGGACGCCGAGGACATGCGGGCAATGCTGCTCGATCTGCTGACCGAGAATCCCGACCTCGCCGACACCGACCCCCGCTTGTCGGCGATGATCGCCGCGATCGTCGGTGCCTACGGGCAATACCGCTCCAGCCGGGGCCCGTCTTACTCGGCCTACCAGGCGCTCAAAGCGCTGGCGCTCGATGAGTTGGAAGGCAAACTGCTGGCCGGGCTGCTCGCGCCTTACGGCGACGAGCCCAGTCCCACCCAGGAACAGATCGCCAAGGCGATGGCGGCGCAGCGGATCGCCGCACTGCGCAAGCTCGTCGACGCCGAGACCAAGCGGCGCACCGCCGAGCAGTTGGGGCGCGAACACGTTCAGATGTACGGCATTCCGCAGCTGAGCGAGAACGTCGAGTTCCTGCGTGCGTCCGGCGAACAGCTGCGCCAGATGCGCCGGGTGGTGGCGCCGCTGGCCCGCACCCTGGCGACCCGGCTGGCTGCGCGCCGGCGACGCTCCCGTGCCGGCACCATCGACCTGCGCAAAACCCTACGCAAGTCGATGTCCACCGGCGGGGTGCCGATCGACGTGGTGCTGCGCAAGCCTCGGCCCGCGCGGCCCGAGCTGGTGGTGCTGTGCGATGTCTCGGGTTCGGTTGCCGGGTTCAGCCATTTCACTTTGCTTCTGGTTCATGCTCTGCGGCAGCAGTTTTCAAGAGTTCGCGTCTTCGCGTTCATCGACACCACCGACGAGGTGACGCACCTGTTCGGTCCGGAGGCCGACCTGGCTGTGGCGATCCAGCGGATCACCCGGGAGTCGGGGGTCTATACCCGCGACGGACATTCCGACTACGGCAACGCGTTCGTCTCGTTCGCCGAGAACTATCCGAACGTGGTGTCGCCCCGCAGTGCGCTGCTGGTGCTCGGCGACGGTCGCACCAATTACCGAAACCCAGGGGTGGAGGTGCTCTCGCACTTGGTGACCGCCAGCCGGCATGCGCACTGGCTCAACCCCGAGCCCCAGCATCTGTGGGGCAGTGGCGATTCCGCGGTGCCGCGGTACAGCGACGTGATCCCGATGCACGAATGCCGCTCGGCCAAGCAACTGGCCGGCGTCATCGACGCCCTGCTGCCGGTCTAGCCCCGCGTCGAGGTCGCGCCCTGCCGACGTACCCGGACAACGATCAGAAAGGGTGATTCATGACGACCATCGATCCCAGCGCGCCGGTGTTGGTTACCGGTGGGAGCGGCTACATCGCCAGCTGGATCGTGCGCTACCTGCTCGAGGACGGTCACATGGTGCGGGCTACGGTCCGCGATCCCGAGAAACCCCACGGTCTGGAACACCTGCACGCGCTTGCCGCACGGCACCCGGGGCAGCTGAGCCTGCACCGGGCCGATCTGCTCGAACCGGGCAGTTTTACCGAGGCGATGCAGGGCTGCCAGCTGGTCATCCACACCGCTTCGCCGTTCCTGCTCGGCACCATCGGAGACGCCGACCGGCAACTGGTACGGCCTGCGCTCGAAGGCACGCGCAACGTGTTGTCCGCCGTCGACAAGACTCCTTCGGTGGCCCGGGTAGTGCTGACCAGCAGTGTGGCGGCCATCTACGGCGACAATGCGGACATGAAGGGCAAGGCGTGCTTCACCGAGGCGGACTGGAACACCACCAGCACACCCGAGCACCAGCCCTACCCCTACTCCAAGACGGTCGCCGAGCGGGCGGCCTGGGAGATCCAGCAGGCCCAAAAGCGCTGGGACCTGGTCACCATTCACCCCTCCCTGGTGCTGGGACCGTCGCTGACCACGGCCAGCGCGTCGGGAAGCATGGACACCATGCAGCACTTCATCGACATGTCGATGGCGTTGGGTGCACCCGCGCTGCAGATGGGCTGCGTCGATGTGCGTGACGTGGCCCGCGCACACATCACCGCGGGCTACACGCCCGGGGCGCATGGCCGCTACGTGGTGAACTCCGAAGTCGTCAGCATGCTCGAACTCAGCCGAATGTTGCGGCGGCACTTCGGTGCCCGGCTGTCTTTCCCGACCCGCGAGCTGCCCAAGTTCATGGTGAAGCTGGTTGCGCCGGTGGCGGGGCTGACTCGCCCGTTCGTCGAGCGCAATATCGGCTGGCCGCTATGCCTGGACGGTTCGCGCGCACGTACCGAACTCGCCATCGATTTCCGGCCCGTTGCCGACTCCGTCGTGGAGCACTTCCAGCAGATGATCGACGACGGCGTGACCCGGCGTTAGCCGCCTGCGGACTGTCAGCGCGTCCGCTGGTAGACCAGCCAGCGCAACTCCATCGGGCTTTCCTCGCGCGTGGTTCGGAACGCGTCCTGCCCGCTGACCCATTCGATGTACCAGCTGGTAGGCGGCCAGGCACCCTCGGGCAGGTGCGCCTTCTCGTAGTCATGGACCGACTCGTCGGAGAGCAGCTGCAGGGGTAGGCCCGCTGACGCCTCCGTCATTTCGTTGCGGGTGTACAGACCCGAGTACACCTGCTGGCAGAACTCCCGGGCGGCGCTGTCGGGCTCGTAGCCGTCGTGCGCCAGGAAGCTGTTGAACACCAGCCGCCCGCCGGGAGCCAGGCATCGAGCGGCGAGCTCGAACAGGCTGCGTAGCTCCTCGGTGGACCGGAAATCGGTCAAGACCTCAGAAAGCACCATCATCTGGTAGTCGTCGCGCAGGTCGTCGGCGTCGGCGAATACGTTCCGCACGATGACGCGTACGTCCAGGGATTCAGCCGCTGCGGCGGTCGTGAGCATCTCGGCGAACTTCGGGGTCATCTCGACGACGTCGACCGGGTGTCCACGGCGCGCCAGCGCCAGGGCGTTACGCCCGGTGCCCCCACCGATCTCGAGCACCCGATGGGCGGCCGGATTGTCGGCCTCGCAGGCGAGATGCCACACCCGGGCGTCGGGTTCCGTGCCGAACAACGGTGGTTTCCGAGTTGCCAGCCAGGCCTCGTATGCCTGGGCGACGCTGCTCCACTGGGCGCGGACGGTGTAGTCCAGGGTGGGGCCGATCGGGGCGTTATAGGAGATGATGATGTGCGAGCGCACCGAGTGGGCGTATGCCTCGACCAGTTGACCTTCCAGCACCTCTCTGAGCCGGTCGAGCTCGGCGTCGCTGAAGGGCTTGCCCAGACCTGCGAACACGGTCTTGCACATCGACACGTACTCGTCGAGCATGCTCGGCACGGCCGGAAGCCTGATTTCGCCAGTGATCTGCGCCCGAGTGTGAAAACGCCTGCGCATGGCGTCTTTGGTCGTCGCGGCGCGATCAACTGAGCTCAACGGAAAATCTTCCACAGACATCTTCTACACGATCGGCGTCGGCTTCGCGGCGGCAACGGGCCGGTTGCGCTCCCGACAAGAGTACGCCGAAGCGGAAAGCCGCTCGGCGGGTCGGCCGATTACACCTTAAGCGAGCGGTGCACACCAGCGCGCTCACGCCGATGAGGACCCCAAGTAAGCTGGCCTATCGTGCGAAAACGGCGGCTTGGAGTCATGGGTGGGACGTTCGATCCCATCCATCATGGCCACCTGGTCGCGGCCAGCGAGGTGGCCGACCTGTTCGAGCTCGATGAAGTGGTTTTCGTGCCGACGGGCCAGCCGTGGCTCAAGGACCGTCGCGTCACGGCCGCCGAGGACCGGTACCTGATGACGGTCATCGCCACTGCGTCAAACCCACGGTTCTCGGTGAGCCGCGCCGACATCGATCGCGGCGGCCCCACCTACACCAAAGACACCTTGCGCGACCTGCAAGAACAGAACCCCGACGCCGAGCTCTACTTCATTACCGGTGCAGACGCGCTGGCCACCATTCTGTCCTGGCAGGATTGGCCGGAGATGTTCGAGATGGCGCGGTTTGTCGGGGTGAGCCGGCCCGGCTACGAGCTCAATGGCGACCATCTCGCTGATGCGCTCGGCTCCCTGCCGCCGCACGCCTTGACGCTGGTCGAAGTGCCGGCACTGGCGATCTCTTCCACCGATTGCCGCCGGCGCGCGGCAGAATCCCGCCCGATCTGGTACCTGGTACCAGACGGGGTGGTCCAGTACGTGTCCAAGCGCCGCCTCTATCAACCGACCCCCGGAGACCAACAATGACCGCGACACCCGAGGCCGTGCGGATGGCCACCGTGGCGGCCGGCGCCGCCTCGAACAAGCTGGCCGACGACGTCGTCGTCATCGACGTCTCAGCGCAGCTGGTCATCACCGACTGCTTTGTCATCGCCTCGGCCTCCAACGAGCGCCAGGTCAACGCCATCGTCGACGAGGTCGAGGACAAGATGCGCCTGGCCGGCTACAAGCCGGCACGCCGAGAGGGCACGCGGGAGGGGCGCTGGACTCTGCTGGACTACGTCGACATCGTCGTGCACATCCAGCACCAGGACGAGCGGGACTTCTACGCGCTGGACCGGTTGTGGAAGGACTGCCCGCTGGTGCCGGTGGACTCAGAAGACTCAGCGGACGCAGCCGGTGAGTCGGCGCCCGAGGACGCCTCGTGAGGGTCCGCAGGTTGATCCTGCTGCGACACGGCCAGACCGAGTTCAACGCCGGCAGCCGGATGCAGGGCCAGTTGGACACCGTCCTCAGTGACCTGGGCCGGGCGCAGGCGGAGGCGGCGGCGGAGGTGCTGCGCAAACGGCACCCGCTGCTGATCGTGTCCTCGGACCTGTGGCGGGCCTACGACACCGCCACCGTGCTGGCTGAGCACAACGGCTTGCAGGTCCGGGTCGACACCCGGCTGCGGGAGACTCATCTGGGTGACTGGCAGGGGCTGACCCACGAAGAGGTCGACGCCGCCGCACCGGGCGCCCGGTTGGCCTGGCGTGACGACGCCCGGTGGGCACCGCACGGCGGGGAGAGCCGCATCGACGTGGCCGAGCGCAGCGTCCCGTTGGTGCGCGAGCTGGTGGCAGCGGAGCCGGACTGGGGCAGAGCCGATCACGCCGATCAGCCGGTGGTGCTGGTCGCCCACGGCGGGCTGATCGCCGCCCTGACCGCGGCCTTGCTACGGCTGCCGGTGGAGAACTGGCCGGTGCTGGGTGGGATGGCCAACGCCAGTTGGACCCAGCTCAGCGGATACTCTGACGGCCCGGATTCCAACGCGGATTCAGACCAGGACGACTTCGCCGGTGTGCGGTGGCGTCTCGACGTCTGGAACGCCTCAGCCCAGGTGGCCAGCGATGTCCTCTGAAACGCGTCCCACCCTGCTGGTCTTCGCCGACTCGCTGTCCTACTACGGGCCCACCGGCGGGCTGCCTGCCGATGATCCGCGGATCTGGCCGAACATCGTTGCCAGTCAGCTGGACTGGGATGTCGAACTGATCGGTCGGATCGGCTGGACCAGCCGAGACGTCTGGTGGGCGTCCACCCAGGATCCCCGGGCGTGGGCGGCACTGCCGCGGGCCGGTGCGGTCATCTTCGCCACCAGCGGGATGGACTCACTGCCCTCGGTGTGGCCGACGGCCATGCGTGAATTGATCCGTTACGTGCGGCCGGCCTGGCTGCGGCGTTGGGTCCGAGACGGCTACGGCTGGCTGCAGCCCCGGTTCTCGCCGGTGGCGCGGGCGGCCCTACCGCCGCATCTCACCGTGGAATATCTTGAGATGACCAGGGGCGCAATCGACTTCAACCGACCGGGCATTCCCATCGTGGCTTCGCTGCCGTCGGTGCACATCGCCGACACCTACGGCCGCGCCCACCAGGGCCGGGAACCCACGGTGCGCGCCATCACGGCCTGGTCGCGGGAACACGATGTGCCGCTGGTGGACCTGAAGGCCGCGGTGGGCGATGAGGTCATGAGCGGGCGTGCAAATCCCGACGGCATCCATTGGAACTTCGAAGCGCACCGGGCGGTCGCCGACCTGATGCTCAAAGCCCTGAGTGAGGCCGGCGTCCCCGGCCCGTTGGGGTGACCGCCCGATGAGCGTTGTCGTTGTCACCGATTCGTCGGCCTGCCTGCCGCTCGAGGCGCGTGACCGCTGGGGGATTCGCACGGTACCGCTGCACATCCTGCTCGACGGAGCCGATCTGCGCGACGGCGTCGACGACGTGCCCGCAGACATTTATGCGCGAGAGCGCGTCACCACCTCCGGGGCGGGCCCGGAGGAACTGGCGGAGGTCTACCGGAATGCGCTTGACTACAGCGCGGGCTCTGGGGTGGTGGCGGTGCACATCTCCTCGGCGCTGTCGGGGACGTTCGGCACCGCCGAACAGGTAGCCGGTCAGATCGGGCCCGGCGTGCTGGTGATCGACTCGAAATCGGCGGCGATGGGCACCGGATTCGCGGTCTTGGCCGCGGCCCGAGCGGCCGCCGGTGGCGCAGACCTGCACGGCGTTGCGGCAGCGGCGGACGCCGCCGTGCAACGTGCTCACGCCTACATGGTGGTGCAGCGGCTCGACAATCTGCGGCGCAGCGGCCGGATCGGCAGTGCGGCGGCCTGGCTGGGCACCGCCTTGTCGCTCAAACCGCTGCTGGCGGTCGAGGAGGGAAAGCTCGTTCTGGCCCAACGCATCCGCACCGTCAGCAAGGCCGTCGCGTCGATGATCGACCGGGTCTGTGAGGTGGTCGAAGATCGCTCGGCGGCGCTGGCGGTGCATCACGTGGCCAATCCCCAGGGGGCCCAAGAGGTGGCCGGCGCTCTGGCGGAGCGGTTGCCGGTCTGTGAGCCAGCGGTGATCACCAGCCTGTGCCCGACGTTGGCCCTGCATGTGGGGGCCGGCGCGGTCGCGGTGTGCGTCGACGTCGACCCGGGTGGGAGCTGAGCGCGTCAACGCCGGCGTTGCCTACTGCGTAGGGGCAGCGAATCTGTCGGTATCGGTGGACTCTTCACGCGGGGTGTGTGCTGCGATCCCGCGAATGTTCTTGTTGGGACCCCACGGCCGGACCACCTGCGGCCACCAGAACCACTTGCCCAACAACGTCGCGATCGACGGCATGAAGAACGCTCGGACCACGAAGGTGTCCAGCAGCAGCCCGATTGCCACGGTGGTGCCATACATTCCGATGGCCTTGAGATCGCTGAAGAACATGATGCCCATGGTGGCGGCGAATACCATGCCAGCCGAGGTCACCACGCCGCCGCTGCCCGCCATCGCCCGGATGTAGCCGGTCTTGAGCCCGGCGTGTATCTCCTCCTCGAAACGCGAGACCAGCAACAGGTTGTAGTCCGAGCCGACGGCCAGCAACACGATCACTGCCAGCACCAGCGTCACCCAATAGATGTGTTGGCCGAAAATGTGCTGCCAGATCAACACCGAGATGCCGAACGACGCGGCGATAGAGCTGGATGCGGTGCCGAGGATGACTGCGGCGGCCACCAGGCTTCGGGTGATCATCATCATGATCAAGAAGATCAACGTCAGCGACGCCACGATCGCGATCATCAGGTCGTACTTGGCGCCGTTCTGCATGTCTTCATAGAGGGCAGCCATGCCGCCGATGTAGACCTTGGCATCTGCCAATGACGACTGCTTCAGGGCCTCCTGCGCAGCGATCCGTTCCGGCTCAACCCGTTTGATGCCCTCCGCGGTCGCCGGATAGGTCTGGTGCGTGACGAAGAACCGCGCCGACTTTCCGTCCGGCGACATGAACAGCCGAAGGCCGGTTTGGAAGTCCTTGTTGTCGAACGCTTCCGCGGGCAGATAGAAGAAATCGTCGTTCTTGGAGTCGTCGAAGCTTTGGCCCATCATGATCTGGGTGTTGCTCAGGTCCTCCATCTGATCGATGAACGCCGAGAACGTCGAGTGCACCGTCAGCACCAGGCCGCGCATGATTCGCATGGTGTCGACCACTGCCGGCAGCAGTTCCACCGCCTGCGGCAGCAGGCGCGCTGTCTTGGTGATGTCGTCGGACAGGTAGTGCAGCTGCTCGGCGAGTTGGTCGATGCCGTCGGTGGCGTCGAAGGTGTTGCGCAGCGCGTTGCACATCGGGATGTCGAAGCAGTGCGGTTCCCAATAGAAGTAGCTGCGCAGCGGGCGGAACTGATCGTCGAATTCGGCGATGTGGTCGCGGATCCGATCGGAGACGTCCACGGTGTTTCGGGTGACCTCGGCGGTGTCGTCGAACGTCCGGTCGACCTCCTGGAGGTATCCGTACATCTGGATCAGCAACTCGATGTCCTTGTCGAGTTGCTGCGAGATAGTGTCGATGTCCTTGATCCGGTCCTTGAGCGTCTTCATGTTCTGGATCATCAGTTGGTTGGAGACGCTGAGTTGGAACGGAATCGAGCTGTGCTGCAGCGGAATTCCCAAGGGACGAGTGATGTCCTGGATCATCCCGATCCCGACCACCCGCATGATGTTCTTGGCGACTCGGTCCAGCACCAGCATGTCGGCGGGATTACGCATGTCGTGGTCGGATTCGACCATGGTGATGTCCGGCGCCATCCGGGCCGCCGAGAAATGTTTCTCCGCCGCGGCATAGGCCACGTTGACCGGGGTCTCCTGCGGCAGATACTTGCGGTCGTCGTAACCCGGTCTGAAACCCGGCAGGGCGACCAGACCGATCATGATGATGGCCAGGCTGGCCACCGCGATCGGCCCGGGCCAGCGCACCACCGACACGCCGGCCCGGCGCCAGAACCCGCCCGGCTTAGCCTTTTTGGGTTCGAGCAGACCGAAGCTGGTGACCACCACCAGCATGGCCGGTCCCAGGGTGAGCGCGGCGCCGACCACCACGAGCATGCCCACCGAGACCGGAATGCCCATGGTGTGGAAGTAGGGCAGCCGGGTGAAGTACAACATCGCCGACGCCCCGGCGATGGTCAGGCCCGAACCCAGCACCACCGGGGTGACACTGCGCACGGTGGTGTAGTACGCATCGACCCGATCCTCGCCGACCAGCCGGGCTTCCCGGTACCGGCCGATGAGGAAGATGCCGTAGTCGGTGCCTGCGGCGATCGCGAGCATCACCATGATGTTGACCGCGAACGTCGTCAGGCCCATGACGTTGTTGAAGCCGAGGACCGCGACGACACCACGGGCGCAGATCAGCTCGAGCAGGGTCAGAAACAGCTGGGTCAACATCGCCGACACCGACCTGAAGACGATCAACAGCATGATCGCGATAGCGGCGATGGTGAACAGGGTGATCTTGACCAGACTGGAGTCGCCGATCTCGCGTAGATCAGCGGTCAGCGCCGCCGGCCCGGCGACATAGGCCTGGACCCCGGGCGGCGCGGGCGTGTCATCAATGGCCTGGCGGACCGCGACGACTGAGTCGTTGGCCTCGGTCATGCCCTGGTTGCCCACCAGGTTGAGCATGATGTAGGCCGCCTTGGCGTCGGAGCTCTGCACGCCTGCCGCGGTCAGCCGGTCACGCCAGAAATCCTGGGCATGTTCGACGTGATCTTTGTCGGCGACCAGCTTCGCGACAATCTCGTCGTAGTAATGGTGGGCGGCATCGCCGAGTTCGTCCTCGCCGACCACCACCATCATCACGGTGCTGTTGGACTTGTATTCCTGAAAGTTCTCGCCGACCAGCTTGCTGGCAATCATCGATGGCGCATCGACAGGCGCCAGCGGCGCGGAGTGCTCCTCGGAGATGACTTCCAACTGGGGCACAAGGACATTCACCAGCACGGTGAGCACGATCCAGGCAATGATGATCGGCACCGCGAAAATACGCAGCATGTGCGCGAAGAACGGCCGCTTGACGTGCGGATCCTGGTGGCGGTCCAGCTGCTCTTTGATCCGTTTGATCATCCGGACTTCACCAGGCAGAAGGTCTGGGCATTGAGGCCGGTGGCACGGCGTTCGTCGAGCAGCCGGTCATCGATCTTGATCCGGCAGCCGATCTCGCCGGTGTTGCCCTGCACGATCATGTTCGCCATGACGGCGGGCAGCACCGTGACCACGGTGTAGGTCCACGGCAGCGGCACGCCTACCAGCTGATGGACGTTGGCTTCGGCGTCCCAGTAGTTGATGTCGGCGGTGGTGCCGGGCGGCCCGAAGGCCTCGTAAGCGACGGATTTCGGGTTGAACTGGACGATTTCGATACCGGCGCCGGCGTGGGGATTGAGGTCTTCGGAGGCGAACACCTTGTGCAGTCGGCTGACGATCACACTCGAGATCGCGATGACCACAATGAAGACCAGCGGAATCCAATGCCGTTTGAGCATGCCGGCGACCGAGATTCTCCCCATCTCACCGCCTTCCGCCTGCTGATAGTGCGGTTGAACGTCGGCGCTGGACGGCCTGCTCTCCGGCTTCGTCGGAAGCATCGGTGGTTCCGCGAATCGCGCCCTTCGGCAGCATAACCTTCGCCTGGCTAAGGAACACAAGATCTGCTGTCTCGGTGCGGGTTGGTGCGGGGGACTGGCTGCCTCGACTCGAGTTCAGCACCAACGCCACGACTTCAGTAGCATGGCCGCTGATGCACGCTCTGGGAAAAGTCGTCCGATTCGGTGCGGTGGTCATCGTGGCAGCGTTGGCGCTGGCCGGATGCAGCGGCAAGGGCACGTCGGGCGCGTCCTCGGAGGAGCCGTCGGCCCCCGGGGCGTCTTGGACTCGCCCCGACGCCCCGCCCGATCCGCTCACTCTGCTTCGCGCCGGTGACCTCGCGATCGCGCAGGTGCCCGACAGCGTGTTGATCTTCATCGAGAGTCAGACCAGCGACGCCGGTACCTGGAAAGCCGGGGTGGTCACTCGCGACGGCACCGAACGCCAGGTCAAGATCGACTCTGACGGGGTGTCTGTGCTGGTCGGCCCCGTCGCGACCGACGACAGCGACGCCGACAAGGCCAAGCGGCGCGCCAATGTGGACGGCACTCATCTGGACTACCGCAGCGCCGTGGAGCGCGTACTTCGCGCAGTGCCCAACAGTTCGATCACCGAGCTGAGTCTGCTCGACATGAACGGCACGGTCGTCTGGGAAGCCGACGTGTGGGACGACAAACTGGCCGAGCGTGACGTCACCGTCGACGCAGCAACGGGGGCGGTCACCGCCAACCGGCAGGTGTAACTCGGCGGTTCAGCTTCGGCTCTCCTGCGTCGAACCTTGCTAACCGCCGGGTCTGATTCGGCGGTCCAGCTTCGGCTCTCCTGCGTCGAGCCTCGCTAACCGCCGGTGCGGCCCGTGATCGGTGGCAGCTCGGCCAGCGTGACGATGCCCGGCTCGGCCGCGACCACCGCCGGCACCGCGTTGGTCACTGGCATCGCCGTGTAGATCGATCCCAGACCGTTGAAGTTCGGCTCGTTCCAGTCCTTCGGCGGCAGGCAGTTGATCACGGTGCGCATATTGGGCAGCCCGAACACCTGGATGACGTGGCCGTGCGCCACCGGCTTGGGCGGGGTGACCTGGTCGCCCATGATCCAGTTGAAGCCGACGCTGACCACGTTGCGCGTCCCGACCCAGCCGCGGTGATAGCCGAAGACACTGCCCACCGTGCCGGCCGGGATCTTCATGAAACCCAGGTCGCTGTCGCCGGTCGCGGCGGTGAACTGCACGTCGAAGGTGATGCGGTCCAACTGTGCGCCGATGGCGTCGGCCATCATCGCCGCGGACTCGGCAAAGACCTCGCTCTCCCGGCGGACGCTTTCGGCTAACCCGGGGGTATCGGGGTCTTGGGCGAAGCCCATCGCTGCCATGGTGGCCGCCGACTCGTACGTCGAGCAGTCCACCGATTCGGTGATCCGGATCTCGTCGACCCGCTCGCACGCCCCGGACAGCACCATGCCGACCATGTTGGTCAGCCCGGGGTGCGCGCCGCTGCCGAACATGGTGGAGTTCCCGGCCCGGCAGGCGTCCTCGATGCGCTTGCGGTCTTCGGCGCTCTGCTTGCCGCCGGTGATCCAGGCCGCCGTCGAGCACACGTTCACCCCGGCCTCCAGCAGCCGCACCAACTCATCGATGCTGGGCCACAGCGGGTTGTAACAGCACGCGTCCGGCTTGAGCGCGATCAGGGCGTCGATGTCATTGGTGGCGGTGATTCCGGTCGGTTCCGGCCAGCCGGCCAACTCGGCGGCGTCCACCCCGGCCTTGTCCTTGCCGTGGGCGTAGACCCCGACGAGCTCCATGTCGGGCCGGCCGATGATGGCGTGCAGCGAGCGCTGCCCGATGTTTCCGGTGGTCCATTGGATGACGCGAAGGGGGCGGGTGGAAACGGGCATCATGCTCCTCGGTGACGGGTGTATCCCACATTATTGGGGTGCGGTCCCAGCGCGTTTGTGGCAGCCTCGATCGGCGTGACCGGCACCCTAACCCAAACCCTGACCCTGCGAACCGCCACCGAGGACGATTGGGCCGCGATGGCGGTGCTGGGCGCCACCGGATTCGGCGAGGATTGGGACGCCGAATCGATGGCCGCCTGGCGAACCCTGACTACGCCCGACAGCGCCATCGTGGTCTGCGACGGTGATGCCGTGGTCGGAATGTCCGGCTACTTGGACCTGGAGTTGACCGTGCCCGGCGGGACGGTGCTGCCAGTGGCCGGGATCAGCTTCGTCGTGGTGGCTCCGACCCACCGCCGCCGCGGTGTGCTCCGGATGATGTACACCGAATTGCATCGGCGCATTGCTGATTCGGGCTATTCGATCGCGGCACTGACCGCCAGTGAGGGCGGAATCTACGGGCGGTTCGGTTACGGCCCGGCGACGGTGGACCACGAGCTGACCATCGACCGGCGGTTCGCCCAGCTGCACCCCGACGCACCCGACCCCGGCGGAGTACGGCTGGTCAAAGCTGCCGATAGCCGCGACGAGTTCGCGGCGATCTACCAGCGCTGGCGCCAGCGCGTCCCGGGCGGTTTGGTGCGCCCGTTGGTGCTCTGGGATGACCTGCTCGCCGACCGGGAGAACACCCGCGAGGGCGGCACCGAATGGCTCGCGATGCTGCATCCCGACGGCTATGTGCTCTACCGCGTGCATGCGGGCGAGCCAAAGATGGTGCGAGTCGAGGAGTTTCGGGCGGTGACCCCGGAGGCGCACGCCGCGTTGTGGCGGGCGCTGCTCGGGTTGGACCTGATGGGAAAGATCGTCGTCGAGACCCATCCGGACGATTCGATGCCTTACCTGCTGACCGATACCCGGCTGGCCACCACTACCGGCCGCTCGGACGGACTGTGGCTGCGGATGATGGATATTCCCGCTGTGCTGATGGCCCGCCGCTACGCCGTGGACTTGCCCGAGCTGTCCGTCGTCGTGGCGGTTCGTGACGGATTCCGCAGCGACGGTGGGCGATTCGCGCTCACAATCCGCGACGGAGTCGCCGAGTGCGCCCCGACCGATGCGGACGCCGAGGTGGAGCTGGACCTGGATGTGCTGGGCAGTCTGTACTTCGGTGCACACCGGGCGTCGTCGCTCGCCAGAGCTGGCAGGCTGCGGTGTCGCGACGACGCCCTGGTGCACCGACTGGATGCGGCGTTCGCCAGTGACGTCGCCGCCCAGATCGGTTTCGGTTTTTAGCTGCTACAGCTTGGCCAGGTCGTAGCTGCTCAGGTTGTCGATCAGCACGTGCAGCTGATCCTGCGACGAACCCAGGGTGTGGTCGATCGCGGTGAGCCGGGCCGCAAGGTGTCCGACCGGGTACTCCCAGGTCACCCCGATCCCGCCGTGCAGCTGGATGGCCTCCTGAGCGATGTGGCGCCCGGACCGGCCGATCTGCAGCTTGGCGCGCGCCGCGATCACCGGGTCGTAGTTGCCGTCGGCGAGCGACATCGCCGCGTACATGCTCATGCTGCGGGCCAACTCCAGCGACACGTACATGTCGGCGGCGCGCTGGGTCAGGGTCTGGAAGGTGTTGAGCGTGACCCCGAATTGCTTGCGCGTCTTGAGGTAATCGGTGGTCAGGCGCAAAGCCTCTTCCATCGCGCCGACGGCCTCGGCGCACAGTGCCGAGGAGATGCGAATGACGGCGCGCTCGATGGCGGCCGAGGCGTCGGTCGCCTCACCCAGCGCGGTGGCCGGGGCATCGGCGAAGTCGACCTGGGCCCCGCGTTGGCCGTCGAAGGTCCGGTAGGGCGCACGGGTCACGCCGTCGGCGCCTGCCTCGACCAGGAACAGCCCCGTCCCGCCGTCGGGCAACGCAGCGCTGACGACGAATGTGTCGGCGCGATCCCCGGTCAGGACCGGGTTCTTACGTCCGTTGAGCTGCCACGAATCGCCTTGCTGCACAGCCGTGGTCGCCACCTTGCCTGCGGTTCCCCGCATGCCCGGCTCGGTGTGGGCGAACGCCAGAATCCGCTCGCCTTCGGCGACGGTGTCGAGCAGCGCGCGCTGCTCGGCGGTGCCGCGCTCGGCGATCAGCGCGCCCGGCCCGAGTGCCCCGTGTACGACGGGTTCCGGCGCCACCCGCCGGCCGATCTCGGTGAGCACCACCATGATTTCCAGCGGGCCGGATTCCTGTGGGTCGAAACCTAGACCGAGAATCCCGATGTCCGCCAGTTGCTTCCACACCTCGGGGTTGAATCCGGGGTCGGTCTCGATGACCTTGTTGCGGGTCTCGGTGTCATAGCCCGACAACATTGAACGGGTGGTGTCGCGCAGCAGAACCTGCTCGTCGCTGAGTTGGAAGTCCATAGCTGTCATACCTCCTAAAGGCCGAGAATGGTCGACGCGATGATGGTCCGCTGTACCTCGTTGCTGCCGCCGTAGATCGAGGTCTTGCGGTAGTTCAGATACGTCGGTGCCGCGTCCTGCGCCCAGGAGGGCGTTGCGATGCCGTCGCCTGCCTCGAAGGGCAGAACATCGGGACCGGCCAGCTCCACGAACAGCTCGGTGGCGGCCTGCTGCAGCTGGCTGCCCTGCAGCTTGAGCACCGAGGACGCCGGGTTCGGCTTGCCGTCGGCGGAGTCGCTCGACACCCGCATCTGGGTGAGCTCGAGCGCCAGCAGATCGTTCTCGAGTTCGGCGACCCGGGCGGCGAACAGCGGATCGTCGAGGGCCCCCAACGCCTTGGCGCGTTGCTTGAGTTCGGCGACACGCACCTTGGTGCGGGTCACCCCGGCGATGCCGGTGCGCTCGTTGCCCAGCAGGAACTTCGCGTAGGTCCAGCCGTGGTTCTCCTCACCGACCAGCTGATCGGCGGGCACCCGCACGTCGGAGAAGAACACCTCGTTGACCTCGTAGCCGCCGTCGATCAGCTTGATCGGCCGCATGGTGACACCCGGGGTGTCGACCCGGAACAGCAGGAAGGAGATGCCGGCCTGCTTCTTGGGGGCCTGCGGGTCGGTGCGCACCAGGCAGAAGATCCAGTCCGCGTACTGGCCGAGGGTAGTCCAGGTCTTCTGTCCGTTGACGATGTAGCTGTCGCCGTCGCGCACCGCCGTGGTGCGCAGGCTTGCCAGGTCGGAGCCGGCTTCCGGCTCGGAGAAGCCCTGGCACCACCAGATGTCCAGGTTGGCGGTGGCGGGCAGGAAGCGTTCCTTGATCGCCTGGGAACCGAATTCCGCGATCACCGGCCCCACCATCTTGGCGTTGAAGGTCAGCGGTTCGGGCACCGAGGCCAGCTGCATCTCGTCGTGCCAGATCTGGTGCTGGGTCAGCGTCCAGTCCTTGCCGCCCCACTCGACCGGCCAGTTCGGTACCGCCAGGCCGTTGGCGTTGAGGATGCGCTGGGTGGTGACGATGTCGTCAGGAAAGTTCGAATGACCCAACCGGCTGCGTTCGCGAATGTCAGCCGGGATCTCGGTGGTGAAGAAGGTCCGCATTTCGTCGCGGAAAGCGGCCTCCTCCGCGCTCAGTGCCAGTCTCACGTCGACCTCCCGGTTGGTTGGGTGAACTCACGGTTGGTATGCACCCTAATCGTCACTTCTGCGGCCGTTCGGGGGAGGGCTTACCGTGCGCTTTTGTAGGCTGGACCTCATGAGACGGTGGGTCGTCGCGCTCTGTGTCCTGGTTTTGTCTCTCGTGTCGTGCTCGGCGGAGACCGCGGAGAACGCCCAGTCGGACTCATCGCCGGGGGCCCGGCAGACACCGGCCCCGCGACCAGCCGCGCACATCGGCCAGACGCTCGACCTAATGCGCATCGGCGGGCAGAAGATCGCCGTGACGTTGACGGAGGTCATCGCACCGGCGACCGTCCCGAACGGCTGGGGCACGGCGGGCAAGACCTACCTTGCGACCAAGCTGCGGATCGAGAACGCCGGAACCACGACCATCGTCGGCAACACCAACAGCGACGTTACGGTGGTGGGTTCCGACGACCAGAACTACCCGGCCGATTTCGCCACCGTGAACGAGTGCAAGGACTTCGCCTACGGCTGGTTCCTGATCCCCGCCGGGTCGGCGAACACCGGCTGCGTCGTCTTCGCGCTGCCTACCGGGGTCACAGCGGCGAAGGTCCGCTATGCGCCGTCGTCGGGGATCTCGCAAGACGTCGGGGAGTGGCTGAACCCCTAGCGCCGCAGCAGGTTACGCACAGTCCGTGGTTGATCCACAGATCAGCTCGGATCGTGCGCTGAGCGAACCGGACTGACGGTGTCGGCGCCTACCGTCGGCGCATGGCACCAGAACCACCCGGCGAGCGGCTGCAACGTCGGCTCGGCCTGCTCCCGGAATCCGACCGTGGCGAGCACGCCGCCGACGCCGACGAGGATGACCCGAATTCGTTGCTGCCGCGTTGGCTGCCTGACGGTGCAGCCGACGCGGGCTGGCTTGCCAAAGTGCGGGCGGACCCGGGCAAGACCGGTGCGATCGCCTTGGCGGTGATCGCTGCGGTGGCGGTGCTCGTCACCGTGTTCACCGTGCTGCGTGATCAGCCTGCTCCGGTGCGG
Source organism: Mycobacterium sp. SMC-11 (assembly GCF_046250095.1). Lineage (NCBI taxonomy): Bacteria > Bacillati > Actinomycetota > Actinomycetes > Mycobacteriales > Mycobacteriaceae > Mycobacterium > Mycobacterium sp. SMC-11. The sequence continues at coordinate 1,602,714 of NZ_CP176430.1, forward strand.
AGTGCGAAATTGCCACCGGTGGAGATGGTTTCGACTGCCAGTCCGCGTACCGATGAGTCGGCCGCCGGCACTGCGGCGCCGCCGGCCGAGCAGGTTGTGGTCAGCGTGGTCGGCCTGGTGCACAAGCCGGGTCTGGCGACGTTGTCGCCCGGAGCCCGGATTGCCGATGCGCTGACCGCGGCCGGCGGGGCCCTCGACGGCGCGGATACGGTCGGGCTGAACCTGGCCCGGCCCTTAGTCGATGGTGAACAGATCGTGGTCGGTCTGGCGCCACCGGCGGGGCTGCCGGTGCTGGGCAGTTCGGTGGGTGCCGTCTCACCGGTGCCGGAGGCACCCCGCACCAGCACCGCGCCGACCGGTCCAGAGCCCAAACATGAACCGGGCGAGCCGGTGAACCTCAACACCGCGACAGTCGAGCAGCTCGACGCCCTGCCCGGGGTGGGGCCGGTGACCGCTGCGGCGATCGTGGCCTGGCGCGACAGCCATGGGAAGTTCACTCGCGTCGATCAGCTCGGCGATGTCGACGGAATCGGCCCGGCGCGCCTGGAGAAGCTGCGTGCCCTGGTTCGTGTCTGAGCGTGACGTCGCCCGCGGCCGAACCGGTGCCGGCGGCCCGCCTCGACGTTCGGCTGGTGCCGGCGGCGGTGTTGGGCTGGCTGGTCACCGCGGCCGGTATTCAGTGGCAGATCGGCGGCGTGCTGGCGGTGCTGTGTGCCCTGCTGGCTGGGGCCGCCGGGGTGTTGTGGTGGTGCGCCGGACGGCGGCGGCGCCCCGGTTGGCGGCTGGTGGGTGCGGCGGTTGCCGCGGCATCGATGGCGGGGGCGGGCTTCGGATGGGCTGTAGCGTTGCGTACTGCTTCCGTCGAGCACCACCCGATCGCCGCGCTGTGCGGCACGACCGCGGCGGTGACGGTCACCCCGAGTGAGAGTCCACTGCCCGCCGGTGCCCGGCGGGTGCTGTTTCGGGCCACCTTGCAGCGCCTCGACGACGTCGTCGCCTCGGGTCGGGTGCTGGTATTCGCCTCCGGCGTCGAATTCGGCGAGGTGATGGTGGGCCAGTCGATGGCGTTCCGCGCCAAGGTCGCCCGCCCGGCCCGGCGGGATCTGTCGGTGGCGGTGCTCACCGCCAGCGGCGCTGCGGTGCGCGGGCAGCCCGGACCCGTGGCGCGGGCAGCGCATCGGGTACGGGCCCGGTTCGCGGTCGCCGCCGCGCGTGTGCTGCCGGACGAGCAGGCCCGGATGCTGCCCGCATTGGTACTCGGCGACACCTCGACGATCACTGCTACCACCGGTCGAGACTTTCGGGCCGCGGGGCTGACGCATCTGATGGCGGTCTCCGGGGCCAATGTGACGATCGTCTGCGGTGCGGTGCTGTTTTCGGCGCGGTTGGTGGGGCCGCGGGCTGCTGTGGTGCTGGCCGGGGGTGCCCTGGTCGCGTTCGTCATCGTCGTGCAGCCCACGGCCAGTGTGTTGCGGGCGGCGGTGATGGGGGCCATCGCCTTGTTGGGCGTGCTGTCGGCGCGCAGCCGGCAGGCGGTGCCGAGTCTGGCGGCCAGTGTGCTGGTGCTGCTGGCGTTGGCCCCGCACTTGGCGGTCGACGTCGGGTTCGCGCTGTCGGTGGTGGCTACCGCGGCGCTGGTGCTCATCGCGCCGGTCTGGACGGCCCGGCTGGAGGCGCATGGGTGGCCTCGGCCGCTGGCCGCCGCGGTCTGCGTGGCGTGGGCGGCCAATCTGGTCACCGCGCCGTTGATCGCGGGCATCTCCGGGCGGCTCAGCCTGGTCAGTACGGTGGCCAACCTGGCGGTGGCGGCGCTGGTCGCGCCGATCACCGTGCTGGGCAGCGCGGCGGCGGTGCTGTGCGGGTGGTGGCCGGCGGGCGCCTATCTACTGATCCGGTTCACCGGACCGGAGTTGTGGTGGGTGTGCCGCGTCGCGCGCTGGGCCGGCGGACTCCCGGCCGCCACCGTGCCGGTGCCGGACGGCCCCATAGGGGTCGTCGGGGTGGGCGCCGCCGCAGTCCTCGTGGTGATTTGTTGGCGATGGCGGTGGGGCCGCCGGGTGCTGGCTGCGTTGGGGCTATGCCTGCTGGCGTGGTCGGCCGCGCAGGTGCTGACCGGCTCGGCGGGTGTCGGCGCAGCGTGACACGATTGGCGGGTGAGCCAATCGGTTTCGCCACTGCATCTGATCCTCGGGGACGAGGAGCTGCTGGTCGAACGGGCTGTTGGTCAGGTGCTTGCCGGGGTGCGGGCGCAGGCCGGCACCACCGACATCCCGGTGGACCGGTTGCGCGCCGGTGAGGTGGCGGCGGGTGAACTCGCGGAGCTGCTGAGCCCGTCGCTGTTCGCCGACGAACGGGTGGTGGTGCTCGAGGCTGCCGCCGAAGCCGGCAAGGACGCCGTGACGCTGATCGAAGCGACAGCCGCCGATATTCCGCTGGGCACCGTGCTGGTTGTGGTGCACTCCGGTGCGGGTCGGGCCAAGGCACTGGCGGGGAAGCTGCGGGAGCTCGGCGCCGAGGTGCACGCCTGCGCCCGCATCACCAAGGCCTCCGAACGCTCCGACTTTGTTCGCGCCGAGTTCCGCGGGCTCAAGGTCCGCGTCGACGACGACACTGTGACGGCATTGCTCGACGCGGTGGGCTCCGATATCCGGGAACTGGCCTCGGCGTGTTCGCAGCTGGTCGCCGATACCGGCGGGCATGTCGACGCCATCGCGGTGCGCCGCTATCACAGCGGCAAGGCCGAGGTGAAAGGGTTCGACGTCGCCGATCGGGCGGTCGTCGGCGACGTCGCCGGTGCCACCGAGGCGCTGCGCTGGGCGATGATTCGTGGCGAACCGCACGTGGTGCTGGCCGATGCCCTGGCCGAGGCGATTCACACCATCGCCCGGGTGCGGTCCAAGTCCGGTGATCCCTACCGGCTGGCCGGTGAATTGGGCATGCCGCCCTGGCGGGTGCAGAAGGCGCAGAAGCAGGCCCGGTTTTGGTCGCCGGGGACGATGGCGGCCGCGGTGCGGTTGGTGGCCGCCCTCAACGCCGACGTCAAGGGCGCCGCTGCCGACGCCGACTACGCATTGGAGGCCGCGGTCCGCGGGGTCGCCGAGTTGGCCGACCGCTGATCCAGGCAACACGAAGGCCCCTGTTCACCAGTGGAAACAGGGGCCTGCGCTTGCGGGCAATCCGCTAGGTCAGAGCTGGTTGAGCGCCTTCGCCAGCGCCGACTTCTTGTTGGCGGCCTGGTTCTTGTGGATGACGCCTTTGCTGGCGGCCTTGTCCAGCTTGCGGCTGGTCGAGACCAGCAGCACGCCGGCCTTGTCCTTGTCGCCGGCTGCGGCGGCCTCGCGGAAGGCGCGGATCGCGGTGCGCACCGCCGATTTCACCGACTGGTTGCGCAGCCGGGCTTGCTCGTTGGTCCGGTTGCGCTTCACCTGCGACTTGATGTTGGCCACGGAGTAATTCCTTCGCAAAAGCTTGAGTTGGGTTTGCCTCCCGAGGCGGGAGCAACAGCTGTTCAGGGTACCAGCTGGTTCGGTAACTCCCCAACTCGCCTCAGCTGCGGGCGGTCACCTCGACTCGGTGCAGGTCGTCGCCGAGTTCGATCGGCCCGTCGAATTCTGCGGCGGCCAGCGCCCGCCACTGTTCTTCCTGCCCGGGCGCGATGGCGGGCACATAGTGGGTCAGCACCAGGATGCCCACCCCGGCCCGTTTGGCGGTCGCGGCAGCCTGGGCCACCGAGGAGTGGTAGTCGCAGATATCGCGGATGCGCTGCTGGGGCAGCAACTCGATGAGGTCGCTGCGGATGACGGTGTGCACCAACGCACCGGCCCCGGTCGCCAGCTCGTCGAGGCTGTCGCAGGGCACGGTGTCGCCGGCCATCACCACCGAGGCGGTCCCGTCGTCGTCGGAGTGCTCGATCCGGAATCCGATGGTCGGTGTGACCGGCCGGTGGTCGGTGGGCGCCACGGTGATCCGCACCCGGTCGCGGTCCCAGACCTGGCCGGTGGTGTATTCCTGCACGTCGACTGGGGGAGGGGCGGTCAGATCGTCGTGGTGGGCAATGCGGTAGCCGATGTCGTGACCGAAGGCGCGCAAGGTCGCCTCCACTACCTCTGCGGTGCCCGGCGGGCCGATGATCGGCAGCGGCGGTGTGTCGGGGGTGAAGGTGGTGACCCATCGGGTGATCAGCAGATCCCCCAGGTCGGCGATGTGATCGCTGTGCAGGTGGGTGAGCAACAGTGCCGACAGGGTGTTGGCCGAGCCACCCGCCGCTGCCAAACGTTGCAGCACCCCGCGTCCGCAGTCGACCAGCAGTTGCTGGCCCCCGGCTCGGATCAGCGTCGACGGTCCGGCGCGGTTCGGGTCGGGGATCGGGCTTCCAGTGCCCAGTAGCGTGATCTCGATCGTCATGACGTCACATATGCCACAGATGTCGGGCGTGCGCCATGCGATCGGCTGAGTTTCGTTATCGCCACCCCCGACCGGGCGAATTGGCCTAGCCTGGTGTGAAGCAGATCACTGCGGCGGGAGGCTTCAATGCGGATCGCGGATGTATTGCGGAACAAGGGTGCGGCGGTGGTGACCATCCACCCGGATGCCACGGTCATGGAGTTGCTGGCGGGCTTGGCCGAGCACAACATCGGCGCCATGGTGGTGATCGGGCGTGAGGGTCTGGAGGGGGTGGCCTCCGAGCGTGACGTGGTACGCCAGCTGCACGTCCACGGCGCCAGTCTGCTGGCTCGGCCGGTCTCGGCCATCATGACCCGCCTGGTGGCGACCTGCGCCAAGTCCGACTCCGCCGACGACGTCAGCATGTTGATGACCGAGCACCGCGCGCGTCACATTCCGGTGCTGGAAAACGGCCGACTGGCCGGGATCGTCAGCATCGGCGACATCGTCAAGTCCCGGATGGAGGAGCTGCAGGCCGAGCATGAGCAACTGCGCGACTACATCGCCCAGGGCTAGCCGGTCGCAGCGTCAGCTCCAGGCGTAGTCGCTGCGCAGTCGGGCGGCCACCACCTCGAACACCGAACGCTCCAGGATGGCGCCTTCGCGCCGGATCGATTCTTCGGGCACGTCGAGCACCCGGTCGAGCCGCACCCAGCTGATCCGGTGAGCGTCATCCCAGGTGCCCGCGCCGATGCCGACCCAGTTCGTGTCCTCGGCATGTCGTTGCCGGCTGGACAGCATCAGGCCCAGCAGCATGTTGCGGTCGCGGCCGACGACCAATACCGGCCGATCTTTGCCGCGGTCTGGCTCGTCCTCGTAGGCCACCCAGGTCCAGACGATCTCGCCCGGGTCGGCACGACCGTTGAGATCGGGGGCGTAGACGAGCCGGCGTGCCCGGTGCGCGGTGGGGACACTGCTGTCGGTCACGGGACGGCCGGCGGCGATCTCCGTAGCCGGCTCCGATGTTGCGCCGCTGAGCAACTCCAGTCCGATCTTGATGCCCTGCTCGATGCCGCGCTGGATGCGCTGCTGTACCTGCGGTGCCTGCTCGAGTTGGCGGATGAACCGTGGGGCTTCGTTGAACACCAGGTTCTCCGCGAATCGCTGCACCGACTCCCATGGGGTTTTCCGCCGGGAAGCCATGCTCGCAGCATAGGCGAAACCTGTTTCGGGCACCGGTTTCTGGGCCGCCGCGGCGGCGTCTCAGCGGCGCCGGTCCCTTGACGTGAACGTAAACAAAAGACACAGGAACCTGTACGAAAACTGAAGTGCCACTTGTGTTGTCCGCAGAGACGCATCGGCGTACGGTACGGGAATATTGACTAACAGGGGGCTTCTTTTCAACGGGCCGGCGCAGGCCTATCTGGGGCGTCAGCCGGACGGAAGATTTCAATCGGTGGGTGGAAGTCGCCGAAAACCGCAGTCTGGGGAGGTTTTGGCTTTTCCTCCGGGGGCGCTTGAAGTGGGGCAAGCCCGCCGCCCGGAATGACATGTACGGCATGGCGTTCGCCGGCAACTGATGCCTTGACTGAGTGCGGCGTGCGATCGCCCGGGTCTTTCTATGCACCGAGGGGCTATCAGGAGGTATATGGATTTGCGCAACTATCACGCAGGGTTTCAATCGTAACCGGATTAGTGAAACTGACAGAGCCCCTGTGGCTTTCAGTGATGGGGCTGGGGGGCTCCTGGGGCGGGCTACCGCCAAAGAGAGACATCGCGAAAGGCATTGAACATGAACATGCGCAAGATCGTCGTCGTTGGTGGCTTCGCCGCCGGCGCGGCGTTTGTATTGGCGCCGTTGGCCTCGGCCGACACCGACCCGTTGGCGCCCCTCGTAAGCAGCGAGATCGCGTCAATGAACTTTCTGTTCGGGACCGACACCTTCCTGGCGGGCGTCCCGTCCACGGACGTCACTACGGGCCCGCAGGGCTTCGAGATCATCAAGCCGGCGGACGTTACGGCGGTTCAGGACAATGGCACAACCCTGTTCGACCACCTGGTCTACGGGTTCAACCCGCACGAAGCCGGGTTGGCCTCCGATCCGGGTGCCTACAGCGTCTTCAACGGCGCGATGGTCCCCTTCGACGACAGCATCAACTCGCTGCTGTACGCGATGATGAACAACGGCGCTGTGCTCGACTGGGACAGCGGCGACCTATTTGGCGGCAACAGCGCGATGGACATCGCCAACTCCGCCGGAAGCGGCTGGGAAGAGGCCGCTAATTATCTCAGCTTCGCCTGGGGTGACCTGATGGGCTATTTCGGCATCTTCGACTCCTAGCCGCAGACCGAAGCGAAACCCCCGGAGGATCGCCTCCGGGGGTTTCGTCTTGCTGCGGCACCGTCGAGCCAGCCGTTCACTTGGACATTCCCATGTCGCCCAATCCTGTGTATGGGCGGCCCAGTGTATGACCCACGGAACTCCCTGACGTGCGCAAACCCGGCCCGCCTTGAGGGAACACGGGCGAAGGGCCGAAGAATCCGAAGTGCAAGTGAACATTCACTTGTGTTGATCACAGGTCTTTGTTAGATTTAATCCGGCTTACAGCAAAGGTGCTGGGGGGAGCCGTCGGCGGAGGTGGGGAGAACCGACCGCCGGGCAGTGAGTATGAAGGGCATCTGGGGGGATGGACATGCAGAAAATCGGCGTGCTTGGCAGCTTTGCCGCTGGCATCGGACTTGCGTTGGCGCCGTTGGCGGCGGCCGACGACTCGACCGGCTTCGACTTCAGCGCGGTGCTGGCCAGTGAGATTCAGTCGATGAACTTCCTCTTCGAGTCACAGGCCACCTTGGCTGGCGTCGCGGACAAGGTCATCGACGCCTCGGCCGGGCAGCCCTTCCTGACCATCGACAAAGACGACGTGAACGCCGCCCTCGGGACGCTGCTCTACGGAGTCAACTGGGAGAACGAGATCTCTTCCGACCCGGGCGCTTACAGCCTGCTTAACGGCGCGTTGACCGAGTTCGTCGACGGCAACAATGTGCTGTTGTTCGCGATCCTCAACGGCGGCGACCAGATCGACTTCGAAAACGCCGCCGACTACCTGTTCGGCACCGACGCCGCGATCGCCGCCGGTCTGGCCGGAGACAGTGCCTGGGAAGATGCCGCGCTCTTCTTTCAGGCGGGCCTGGCCGACATCGGCGGTTACTTCGCGATCGACCTGTAATTGCCGCTCGGAAACGCAAAGCGACAGAAGGAGCCGGGTGCGCTACACCCGGTTCCTTTTCGGCTGCGTCGTAGCAACCTGTAGCAATACAAGCTACAGTGATGGTCATGGCCCGGACGATCGCCCAGCGCGACCTTCGCAATGACAACGCGAAGGTCATCGATGCGGTGGCGGCCGGCGAGAGCTTCGTGGTCACCCGCCGCGGCGAGCCGATCGCCGAACTCCGCCCGCTGCGGGCAACCCGTCGCACCTTCATCAGTCGCGATGATGTTGCTGCGTTGGCCGCTGCCGCGATCCGGATCGACCCGCATCAGTTCCGTACGGACCTGGATCAGTGGATAGACCAGGGATTGTGAGATGACGGTCGGCCTGCTGGATACGTCGGTCGTCATCGACTGGCACGACCCGGCCGTGGTCGCGGCATTGCCCGACGAGATCGCGATTTCAGCCATCACCGCGGCCGAACTGGCGGCCGGTCCGTTATTGGCGTCGACGCCGATCGAGGCGGCCAAGCGCCAGACCCGCCTGCAGGAGGTCGAGTCGCGGCTGGAACCGATCCCGTTCGACGCGGCGGCCGTGCGTAGCTACGGGCTCGTCGTCGCTGCTGTGGTGCGTAGCGGGCGCAAACCACGAAGCAGGCTCGCGGACCTGTTGATTGCTGCGACGGCCCACGCCAACCGCCTGGATCTCTACAGCCGCAACCCCGCAGACTTCTCGGGACTTGATGAACTGGTCCGCGTGGTCGCAGTCTGACGAATGTGTTGCTCGGTGCGATTGGGTCCCACCGGCCCGAGTCGATACCCTGGTAACGCCCAAACCCGCCTCACCAGGAGATTCCCATCAGTAGTTTCGCCGACCAGACCTTCACCGCGCCGGCGCAGATACGGAACTTCTGCATCATCGCCCACATCGACCACGGCAAATCCACCTTGGCCGACCGAATGCTGCAGCTCACCGGCGTCGTCGACGACCGATCGATGCGGGCCCAGTACTTGGACCGGATGGACATCGAGCGGGAACGCGGCATCACCATCAAGGCGCAGAACGTTCGGCTGCCCTGGACGGTCAAGGAACCGAACGGTGCTCCCGCCGGCGACTACGTGCTGCATCTGATCGACACGCCCGGACACGTCGACTTCACCTACGAGGTCTCGCGGGCACTGGAGGCCTGCGAGGGCGCCATCCTGCTGGTCGACGCCGCCCAGGGCATCGAGGCGCAAACCCTGGCCAACCTGTACCTGGCGCTCGACCGTGATCTGACGATCATTCCGGTGCTCAACAAGATCGACCTTCCCGCCGCCGACCCCGAGCGCTACGCCGCCGAACTGGCCCACATCATCGGGTGCGAGCCCGAAGACGTGCTGAAGGTGTCGGGCAAGACCGGCGAAGGCGTGGCCGAACTGCTCGACGAAGTGGTCAAGCAGGTGCCGGCTCCCACCGGTGACGCCGACGCGCCCGCACGGGCGATGATCTTCGACTCGGTCTACGACATCTACCGCGGAGTGGTCACCTACGTCCGCGTCGTCGACGGCAAGATTACCCCGCGCGAGAAGATCGCCATGATGTCCACCGGCGCCACTCACGAGCTGCTGGAAGTCGGCATCGTCTCCCCGGAACCCAAGGCCACCAAGGGGCTTGGCGTCGGCGAGGTGGGTTACCTGATCACCGGTGTGAAGGACGTGCGCCAATCCAAGGTGGGTGACACCGTCACCTCCGCACGCAATGGCGCCACCGAGGCGCTGACCGGATACCGCGAGCCCAAGCCGATGGTCTATTCCGGGCTGTACCCGGTGGACGGGTCGGACTACCCGAACCTGCGCGAGGCGCTGGACAAACTGCAGCTCAACGACGCTGCCCTCACCTACGAGCCGGAAACCTCGGTGGCGCTGGGCTTCGGCTTCCGGTGCGGCTTCCTGGGCTTGCTGCACATGGAGATCACCCGGGAGCGCCTGGAACGCGAGTTCAACCTCGACCTGATCTCCACTGCACCCAACGTCGTCTACCGGGTGATCAAAGAAGGCAAAGGCGGCGAGTCCGACGAGATCGTGGTGACCAACCCGTCGGACTGGCCGGAAGGCAAGATCCGCACCGTCTACGAGCCGGTCGTCAAGACCACCGTGATCGCGCCGAGTGAGTTCGTCGGCACCATCATGGAGCTCTGCCAGTCCCGGCGCGGGGATCTCGGCGGCATGGACTACCTCTCTGAAGAACGGGTCGAACTGCGCTACACGTTGCCGTTGGGCGAGATCATCTTCGACTTCTTCGACTCGCTGAAGTCCCGCACTCGCGGCTACGCCAGCTTGGACTACGAGGAAGCCGGCGAGCAGGAGGCCGACTTGGTCAAGGTCGACATCCTGCTGCAGGGCGAGGCGGTGGACGCGTTCAGTGCGATCGTCCACAAAGACTCGGCATCGGCCTACGGCAACAAGATGACCACCAAGCTCAAGGAGCTGATCCCGCGTCAGCAGTTCGAAGTTCCGGTGCAGGCCGCTATCGGCTCGAGAATCATTGCCCGCGAAAACATCCGGGCCATCCGCAAGGACGTGCTGTCCAAGTGCTACGGCGGCGACATCACCCGTAAGCGCAAGCTGCTGGAGAAGCAGAAAGAGGGCAAGAAGCGGATGAAGACCATCGGTCGGGTCGACGTGCCGCAGGAGGCATTCGTCGCGGCATTGTCGACCGACAGTGCGGGTCCTGCCGGAGACAAGGCCAAGAAGTAGTGACCTCGCGGGCAGGCACGATCGCGGCGGGCGCGGTGGCGGTCGTGCTGTTGGCCAGCGGGTGCACCACGGTAGTCTCCGGAACCGTCCGGCCCGCACCCGGATTGGCGCCCACGCCCGTGACCGGGATGGCGGTCCGGCAGGTATTGCTCGATGACTCTGAGCTGTCGAAGCTGACCGGCCAGCCCTTCCGCAGCGACCCCTCCATCCCGCCGCGGTTCGGCGGCCTCGACGAGCTACCCGACGCGTGGGAGTCGGCCGATCCGCAAGACTGTGTCGGCGCAGCGGTTGGCGGTCAGCGCAGCGTCTACAGCGCCGCCCGGGTTCGCGACGCTGCCCATGAGTTCTGGGACAGCTCCAGCGACGACTCGCCGCTGACTGGGGTGGGCGAGGCGGTCATCGCGCTGGACAGTGCCGCAGACGCCGACGCGCTCTTTGAGAAGTTCGCCCAGCAGTGGGGTAGCTGTGACGGGGTAGTGGTGACGCGCGACAGCGGGACTGACACCGAGGCCAGCGGCGAGATCACCGACGTCGCCAACCAGGACGCGGTATTGGTGGCCACTGTGCGCACCAGTGTGGACGGTGAAGCGGGACTGCGGGTTTCGCGGGCGCTCGCGGCGCGGGTGAACTGCGTCGTCGACATTGATGTGTTCTGGTTCGTCGAGGATGATGACCATTCCGGTGCGCCGCCCGCCGGCGACTCCACGGCCGCCGACCTGGCTCGGGCGATGCTGGACAAGATCCGCAACCTCAGCGGCTGACCCGCGGCCGAGGGTGAAGCTGGCTTCACACTCGGCGACGGACAAGCCCTACATAGGCGCGTTTGCGGGCTGGAAACCTCCGGTGGAGTCGGCCTCCTCTTCAGCCCGGATCACGTGGACGACCGCGTTGATCAGCGCCAGGTGGGTGAAGGCCTGCGGGAAGTTGCCCAAGTGCCGGCCGGTGCGGGGCTCGATCTCCTCGGCGTAGAGATGCAACGGGCTGGCGAACGACAGCAGCCGCTCGCACAGATGCTTGGCCCGGCTCACTTCTCCGATCTCGACCAGTGCCGAGACCAGCCAGAACGAGCAGATGGTGAAGGTGCCCTCGGCGCCGGACAGTCCGTCGTCAGTCTCCTCGGTGCGATAGCGCAGCACCAGGCCGTCTTCGGTGAGTTCTTCGGCGATCGCCATGACGGTGGCGCGCACTCGCGGGTCGTCAGCCGGCAGGAATCGGGTGAGCACCACCAGCAGCAACGATGCGTCCAGCGCCGTACTGCCGTAGGTCTGGGTCAGCACGCCGCGGGAATCCACCCCGTTCTCCAGCACGTCAGCCCTGATCTCTTCGGCGATCGCTCGCCACTGCTTGGCGTAAGAGACCGCGCCCTGCAGCTCAGCCAGTTTCGACCCGCGGTCCAGCGCTACCCAGCACATCACCTTCGACGAGGTGAAGTGCTGCGGTTCGCCGCGCACCTCCCAGATGCCACGGTCGGGTTCGCGCCAGTGCTTGATCGCCTCTTCCACCTGACGTTTAAGCACCGGCCACAGGGTCTCGGGGATCTGCTCGCGAGACTTCGCGTGCAGGTAGACCGAGTCCAGCATGGTGCCCCAGATGTCGTGCTGTTGCTGGTTGTAGGCGCCATTGCCGATCCGCACCGGACGGGCGTTGTCGTAGCCGGACAGGTGGTCCAGCTCCTGCTCGACCAGTTCGTGCTCCCCGCCGACGCCGTACATCACCTGCAGTGGGTGTTGCTGCCCGTTGTTGACGCCGGACACGTCGGCGATGAACGAGAAGAAGTCGTCGGCCTCGCGGTCCAGGCCCAGCGTGTACAGGCCCCACAGGGTGAACGCCGAATCGCGCACCCAGCTGTATCGGTAGTCCCAATTCCGTTCGCCCTGAGGCGTTTCCGGCAACGAGGTAGTGGGTGCAGCCAGCAGTGCCCCGGTCGGTGAGTAGGTGAGGCCTTTCAGCGTCAGCGCGCTGCGCTGCAGATACGAGCGCCACGGATGGTCGGGGAAGTTTCCGATATTGATCCACTGTCGCCAGCACTCGGTGGTGTTCCACATTTTGTCCGCGGCTTCGGCATAGCTTTGCGGCGCAGGGTGTTTCGACCAGCTCAAGGCCACGAAGACGTCATCGCCCTCGGTCAGCCGGGTGCGGGCCCGCGCTTCACGGCCCTCCAGTCCCAGTCGCAGATTCGTCGTCAGGCGCAGGGTCGGGTGGGCGTCCGGATTCTGCCGGGCCCGCGCGATTGCCTCACCGTAGGCGTTGGCCGAGTATTCCCAGGTGGCACTGGTGCGGTGGTAGTCGAATGCCGGCTCGCAGCTCATGGTCAGCTCGACGGTGCCACTGACGCAGCGCACCGTGCGCAGCAGGATGTGCTCGGCGTCCCAGTCGGTGGGGGTGCGCCGGTGAGTCTGTGACCGCGCGTCGATGTCGTGCCACTTACCCATCACCAGCGCGTCGCGCACGATCAGCCAGCCGGTGTGGGTCTGCCAGGTGGTTTCCATGATCGGGCTGCCGGGCAGGTAGCGCCGGGCCGCGGGCACCGACACCCCGTAGGGCCCGAGCCGAAAATGTCCAGCGCTGCGGTCCAGCAGGGCGCCGAAGACGCTGGGGGAGTCCGGGCGCGGCAGGCACATCCACTCCACCGAGCCTGCCGCCGAGATCAAACAGGTGTTCTCGCAATCCGAGAGAAACGCGTAGTCCGCGATCGGGGGAAACGGATTGCGGACCTGACTTGGTGTCGCCGCATACGGCACTGGGGCGGTCGCCGATAGGGGCGGTGGCGTCGGGGCCGCAGTGTTGGTGCCTCCGGCCGGCGTGGTGACGTCAGGGGCGGTCTTGGCGGGTGCATCGCCCGGCGGGGTGTGCAGGTCCATTCCGTCATCATCTCTGGCGGCATGGCGCACGTCCACCCGGATCGGTCGATCGCGGTTTCGGCTGCCGGCTCGCCAGGGCAACGCCGACGACCCTCCCCTACAAGCGGGTGGGCCCACACCGCAGGTAGGGGAGTGCCCCCATTCGCCCGGCTTCGCCGCGCTCGCGATCGCCGCTGTGCCGATGGCGGCGATCCGCTTCGCCCGGCTTCGCCGCGCTCGCGATCGCCGCTAGAGTCATGGGGGTGGTGGGCTTTTTGAGCTGGTGGGACGGTGTTGAGCTGTGGCTATCCGGCCTCGGCTTCGTGGTACAGACCGCGGTAGTGATGCCGGTGGTGTTGTTGCTGGCCTACGGCTTGGCCTCGGTGTTGGACGCGGTACTGGGGGAGGGAATACGGGTGCAGGAGCGTGTCCGGCACGGTCGTGACGGTGGGGCCCGCTGATGCCTCGTTCGCAGGTGACGCTGGTGCTGGTCGGCCTGATTGTGCTGGTGATCGTCACCTGGCTGCTCACGCGCTGACCCGCTAGACCCGCCGACCGGGCCGGGGGCTGCGCGCACCGGCCTCTGTTATGCTTCCCCGCATGTCCGCAGCGACCGGTGACCGGCAGCGCCAGTTTTTGGCGTTCCCGAAGCTCGCCGTGATCACTTCCGCTGTGGCCGACCTGCACTGTTGTCGCTGATACCGCACCCGTCGGCGTACCGGTGTCGTCTTTTTTGACGCACGTTCTTTGAATCGAACGCCTTTCGCGATCCGACGGACAAGCATTCTTGCCGACGTCTAAACGGATTCGCCCCGGAAAGGTCATCAATGCCCAACACCATCGCGCGCAGCGTCGCGCTGGCACTGGCCGCCGCCATGGCAGTCACCACACTCGCCGGGTGTGGCGGCGGGCCCAGCGATGTCGTCGGAGGTGGCGAGCGCTCCGAGGCGCACACCACCCTGACGCTGGTGTCTTACTCGGTTCCCGAACCCGGCTGGAGCAAGGTGATCCCGGCCTTCTACAACACCGAGGCGGGCGCCGACGTTCAGATCGTCACCTCCTATGGGGCGTCGGGCGATCAGTCCCGCGGGGTAGCCAGCGGCAAACCCGCTGACATCGTGAACTTCTCCCTGGACCCCGACGTCACCCGATTGGTGAAGGCGGGCAAGGTCGCCGAGGACTGGAACGCCGATGTCACCAGGGGCATCCCGTTCGGTTCGGTGGTGACTTTGGTGGTCCGGCAGGGCAATCCCAAGCACATCAACGGCTGGGACGACCTGTTGCGGCCCGGGGTCGAGGTGATCAGCCCCAGCCCACTGAGCTCTGGGTCCGCGAAGTGGAATCTGCTGGCCCCGTACGCCGTCAAGAGCGAGGGCGGTAAGAACCCGCAGGCCGGTCTGGACTTCATCGAAAAGCTGGTCAGTGACCATTTCAAGCTGCGCCCGGGCTCTGGTCGTGAGGCCACCGATGTGTTCCTGCAGGGCAGTGGCGACGTGCTGCTCAGCTACGAGAACGAGGCGATCGCGGTCGAGCGCAAGGGCAAGCCGGTGGAGCACGTCAACCCGTCGCAGACCTTCAAGATTGAGAACCCGTTGGCCGTCGTCACCTCCAGTCGCCACCTGGACACCGTCACCGCGTTCAAGAATTTTCAGTACACGGCGGCGGCGCAACGCCTCTGGGCCGAAGCCGGGTTCCGTCCGGTCGATCCGAGCATCGCCGACGAATTCCGTCACACGTTGCCGGATCCCGACAAGCTGTGGACCATCGCCGACCTCGGCGGGTGGGACGTTGTCGACAACTCCCTCTTCGACAAGTCGAGTGGCGCCATCACCAAGATCTACACCCGGGTCACCGGATGAGCGCGGCACTGGTCACCGAGGAGACTCGGCCCGGCGAGGGTGGCACCCATTCGAAATTCCGGCGTGAAGGGGTGTCGCTGCGCGTCGGTGCTGCTACGGTGTGGCTGTCGCTGATCGTGTTGGCGCCGCTGGCCGCGATCGCCTGGCAGGCCGGTGGCGGCGGATGGCGCGCGTTCCAGTTGGCGGTCAGCTCGCACGCTGCACTGCAGTCGTTCCGGGTGACGCTGACGATCGCGGCCGGAGTCACGGTGCTCAACCTGGTGTTCGGCCTGTTGATCGCGTGGGTTCTGGTGCGCGACGACTTCTTTGGCAAACGCTTCATCGATGTGATCATCGATCTGCCGTTCGCGTTGCCCACCATCGTCGCGAGCCTGGTGATGTTGGCGCTCTACGGCCCCGCCAGCCCGGTGCACGTGCACCTGCAGCACACCG
Source organism: Mycobacterium sp. SMC-11 (assembly GCF_046250095.1). Lineage (NCBI taxonomy): Bacteria > Bacillati > Actinomycetota > Actinomycetes > Mycobacteriales > Mycobacteriaceae > Mycobacterium > Mycobacterium sp. SMC-11. The sequence continues at coordinate 1,618,175 of NZ_CP176430.1, forward strand.
CCTGGGGCGTCGGCCTGGCGCTGGCGTTCGTCACGCTGCCCTTCGTGGTGCGGTCCGTGCAACCGGTGCTGCTGGAGATCGACCGGGAGGTCGAGGAAGCGGCTGCGTCGCTGGGTGCCTCCGGACTGACCATCTTCCGCGCCGTGGTGCTACCCGCGCTGACCCCGGCACTGTTGACGGGGGCGGGACTGGCGTTCTCCCGAGCGATCGGCGAGTTCGGCTCGGTGGTGTTGATCGGTGGCGCGGTGCCCGGCAAGACCGAGGTTTCCTCGCAGTGGATCCGAACCCTGATCGAGAACGATGACCGCACCGGTGCGGCTGCGATCTCGTTGGTGCTGCTCGGGGTTTCGTTCCTGGTGCTGCTCGCGTTGCGGGTGCTGGGAGCGCGCGTGAGCAAGCGGCAGGAGAGGTCCTGATATGACGTCGACACGGAAATTCCGCTATCTGTTCCGCTTCCTGGCGGTGGCCTACGTCAGCTTGCTGTTGATCGTGCCGGTGTCCTTGATCCTGTGGCGCAGCTTCGAGCCCGGTTTCGGGCAGTTCTTCGACTACATCTCCACACCGGCTGCCATCTCAGCGCTGCAGCTGTCGCTGCTGGTGGTGGCGATCGTGGTGCCGCTGAACGTCATCTTCGGTATTCCGACGGCATTGGTGTTGGCACGCAATAAGTTCCGCGGCAAGGGCGTGCTGCAGGCGGTCATTGACCTGCCTTTCGCGGTCTCTCCGGTGATCGTCGGTGTGGCGCTGGTCGTGCTGTGGGGATCTGCGGGATTGTTGGGCTTCGTCGAGAACGACTGGGGCTTCAAGATCATCTTCGGCCTGCCCGGCATCGTGCTGGCCAGCATCTTCGTCACGCTGCCGTTCGTGATCCGGGAAGTCGAACCGGTGCTACACGAACTGGGCACCGATATGGAAGAAGCCTCGGCAACGCTGGGTTCGAGCTGGTGGCAGACGTTCTGGCGGATCACGCTGCCGTCGATCCGTTGGGGGCTGACGTACGGGATCGTGCTGACGGTGGCGCGCACCCTCGGCGAGTACGGCGCAGTGTTGATCGTGTCGTCGAACCTGCCCGGAAAGTCCCAGACGCTGACGCTGCTGGTGTCTGACCGTTACAACCGCGGCGCCGAATACGGCGCCTACGCCTTGTCCACGCTGCTGATGACAGTGTCGGTGTTGGTCTTGATCGTTCAGGTGGTGCTCGACGTTCGGGCCGGAAAGGGAGACAAATGAGCAACGCAATCACGGTGCGCGGGGCGAACAAGCGCTACGGCGACTTCGTCGCGCTGGATAACGTCGACTTCGCGGTCCCGTCTGGTTCATTGACGGCGCTGCTCGGCCCCAGCGGCTCGGGTAAGTCGACTCTGCTGCGCGCCATCGCCGGCCTGGACCACCCGGACAGCGGAACGGTCACCATCAACGGCGTCGACGTCACCGGGGTTCCGCCGCAGCGGCGCGGGATCGGGTTCGTCTTCCAGCACTACGCGGCGTTCAAGCACATGACGGTGCGCGACAACGTGGCGTTCGGGCTCAAGATCCGCAAGCGGCCCAAGGCGGAGATCAAGGAAAAGGTAGACAACCTGCTGGAAGTGGTGGGACTCAGCGGTTTCCAGACTCGCTATCCCAACCAGCTCTCCGGAGGTCAGCGCCAGCGGATGGCCCTGGCCCGGGCCCTTGCGGTGGACCCGCAGGTGTTGCTGCTCGACGAGCCGTTCGGGGCGCTGGACGCCAAGGTCCGAGAGGACCTGCGGGCCTGGCTACGCCGCCTGCATGACGAGGTGCACGTCACCACGGTGCTGGTCACCCACGACCAGGCCGAGGCGCTGGACGTCGCAGACCGGATCGCCGTGCTGAATCAGGGCCGCATCGAGCAGCTCGGCACCCCGACCGAGGTCTACGACGCTCCGGCGAACGCGTTCGTCATGTCGTTCTTGGGTGCGGTGTCCTCGCTGAACGGGGCCCTGGTCCGTCCGCACGACATTCGGGTCGGCCGCACCCCCGACATGGCGGTGTCCGCGGCGACGGTAGACGGCGCCGACGGGGTCGGTGTGCTGCGTGCCATCGTCGACCGGGTGGTGGCGCTGGGCTTCGAGGTGCGAGTCGAGCTCACCAACGCCGCCACTGGAGTGCCGTTCACTGCCCAGATCACCCGCGGCGACGCCGAAGCGCTCGCGCTGGCCGAGGGGGACACCGTCTACGTCCGGGCCACCCGGGTGCCGCCGTTGAGTGACGTGGCGGCAGACGCACCGGTGCCGGCCTAACAGCGGACGGCTTAGTAGACGTCCCGCAGGTAGCGGTGCGTCTTGATGAGCTGGTTGACATACGCGTGCGCCGCGGCGGTGTCCATGTTGCCGGCGCTGGCCACGATGGTGTGCAACGCGGCGTCGACATCCTTGGCCATGCGTTCGGCATCACCGCACACGTAGAACTGTGCACCTTCCTCGAGCCAGCTGAAGAGCTCGGTCGAGTGCTCCCACATGCGTTGCTGGACATACCGGTTCGGTGCGTCGGCGGCGCCGTCGCGAGAAAACGCGAGGTCGAGGCGGGTCAGCACCCCTGACCTGAGGTAGTCCTCGAACTCGTCTCGGTAGAGGAAGTCATTGGCCCGGCGCCGGTTCCCGAAGAATAGCCACGACCGCCCTTTGGCGCCGGCGGCGCGGCGTTCTTGCAGGAACGCTCGAAACGGCGCCACCCCGGTCCCGGGGCCGATCATGATGACCGGTACGTCGGGCCCGGGCAGTCGAAAGGAGTGGGTGGGCCGCAGGTGGACGCGCACTGAGTCGGCGCGATCGGCCAGGAAGGTGGTCGCCACGCCGCCGTAGTGGCGGTCTGCGAGGCCGTAACGGACGGTCGCGACGGTCAGGTGCACGTGGTCGGGGCTGACCAGCGGACTCGACGCTATCGAGTAGTCGCGGTATTGCAGCGGACGCAGCGTGTCGATCACCTCGTCCGCAGTCAGCGATCCCAGTCTGATCAGGTCTAGTACGTCTCTGCCGTAGAGCCATGAGCCCTGTGCCGCGCCGGCATTCCCGTTAAGGGCGGCTGCGGCATGCTCATCGCGGGTGCGTGACGCGGTCAGTTCCCGTAGTGCCCGCGACGGCGTCCGGATCTCGAGGCGATGTGCGAGCAGCGCGCCGAGAGGTTCGTCGTGGCCGGGCACCGTATGGTCGGGCCCCAGGCCGAACTCGGCCAGCAGGGCGTCGACGAGGGCGGGATCGTTGGTCGGATGCACGGCCAGGGAATCGCCTGCGGCATAGGCGATGCCGGAGCCGGTGAGGTCCAGCTCGTAGTGACGCACCTCCTTGTCCGATCCGGGCGCCGTGAGCAGCCGGTTGACCACGACGCGGGCTTCGACGGGGTGGTCCCGGTCGGGGTTGGTCGGTGGGGACTCATCGGGAGCGGGTGCCGCTGGGCTGGTCACGACGACGCCGGCAGCGGCCGGGGTGTGCTCGGCTGCCAGCAGCTTGACGACATCGGTCGTCCAGGCCGCGGCCGGCTTGGCGTAGGAGCCGTCGATCTCGACGCGGTCGGCCAAGCGGGTGGCGCCCAGCTGCTCGAGGCGTTCGTCGAGCAGTCGGCCGGCGTTGCAGAACAAGTCGTAGCCGGTGTCGCCAAGGGCGAGTACGGCGAAACGCAGGTGTTCCAGTCGGTCGGCGGCGTCAGCGCTCAGTGCCTCCCAGAACAGGTTGGCGTTGTCGGGAAACTCGCCGTCGCCCCAGGTGGAGGTGACGACGACGAGGTGGGTGGCCGACTGCAGCTCGGTGATGTCGACTTGGTTGAGTTCGACGGCTTCTGCGGTGCGACCGGTGGTTTCTTCGAAGGCTTCGGCGAAGGACATGGCGGCGTCCTCGGCGTTGCCCATGTCGCTGCCGTAGCCGACGATCATCGAGAAGTCGGGGCGGGAGTTCACCGTTGATGCCCGCCCGAACCCGATGCGGTGCTGGTGGGGACCCGACGGAGAGCGGTCTTCGGCTGGACCGCCGACATGGCGGGCCCCCGTACCGGCAGGCCGAAGCCGACCATTGCGTCCAGGATGGCCTGACTTCGCCGGAAGCTGATGGCCTCGTCCTGCTCGGTGCGGCGCGGCAGCTGGGCGGCGGCCACTACCACCGTCGATCCCAGGAGTTGCCACATCGACGAGATCGAGATAGCGCCCTGGCATACCGAGTGGAGCCAGACGAACAGCGGCGCCAAGGTTCGGTGGCAGCGGTGGGCCGCCCAGGTGGTCAGGGCCGACTCGCTCGGCAGTACCACCACCGTGTCGGTGTGACAGTGCTCGTCCTTCGCGTTGATCCAGGGATCGTCGGGAAGCGCCCGCACGGTCGGGTCGACAACGGCCACCCAGTCGATGTCGTTGTCCCGGTCGAAGTGCACCCACAGGTTCTCCAGACCGGTGTCCCACGCGCGTCCCTCGAGTAGCACCAGGGGGAGCAGCCGGCCCAGCACTTCGTGGATCAGGCGGGCGGCCAGGACGTTTCCTGCCGCGCGTCGATCGGTCAAAGCGGCGGTCTCGTCGAAGCGGATCCGCAGGCGATCGATGGTGAAGACCGAATCCAAGGGGAACCATCGGCGCTTGTTGACGTCCGCGAGAACCGCGACGCCGTAGGTTCGCGGGCAATGCGGATGGAGCTGGCGAAGCCGGGTACACGATTCGTGCAGCGCGAACCGCCGACGAATTACCATTCTCGCGATCAGGGGATCCTCGACCGTGGACGTCACCCAAACTCCTTAGGTAGGTTAGGCTAACCATACTAAGGGCGAAGGGTGGCGATGAGCGCTGTGACGGGTTTCACTACGGAGCGGTCGTGGGCGGACCGTCGTTCGTCAGGCCGCGCTCTGTGCCGTCAGGACGTCTTCGACGCGGTCCAGCACGGTCGCGGCCACCAGGCGGTGCGCGCCGAGCGGCTCGGCCACCGGGATTTCCGCCTGTGCGGCGTAGGCGGCGACCCGGTCGGTGATTCTGCCGTGGGACAAGAACCACGGGGCGATCATCAGCTTGGTGGCACCGCGGGCGCGCAGCCGTTCGACGGCTTCGGGCACCGACGGCTGGGGACCTTCAGTGGCGAAGGCGACTTCGACTCCGGCCCAACGCGTTCCGCGAGACAGCGGGGCTGCGATCGTGGCGGTCTGGGCGTTGGCCGCTGGACGCGACGAGCCCACCGCGACCACCACCACGCCCAGCTCCGGGTCGAACCGCGAGGCACCGGCGCTCGACAGGCGTTCACCGAGAACCTGTACCAGGCGGCTGTCCTCGCCCAGAGTCGGAGCGACCCGCACGGCGACGCCGGACTCCGCGATCATCGCCGGAATGTCGACGCGGGCGTGGTAGGCGCTGGCCAACAGCAAGGGGACGACGATGGTGTCGCCGCCGGCGTTGCCGCCGGTTTCGCGCAGCACACCGCGCAGGTTCGGAGTGCTGTGTTCGCAGAACGCCACTCGCACGGCGTACTCGGGAGCGACCCGGCGCAGGTGTCCGGCGATCGCATGGGTGTTGGCCGCCGCGCGCGGGTCCCGGCTGCCGTGTGCGGTCAGCACCAGCGTTGTGGTCACGACGCGTGAAGCCCGCATTCGGTCTTGGCCAGGCCGGCCCAGCGTCCGCTGCGTGGATCGGCACCGGCCGCCGGCTTGATCGTGCACGGCGCGCAGCCGATCGACGGGTAACCCTCATCGATCAGCGGGTTGACCAGCACGTTGTTGGCGACGATGTATGCGTCGAACTCCTCGTCGGACCACGCCGCGATCGGGTTGATCTTCACCAGCCCGAACTGGTCGTCGTAACTGATCAGCGGTGCGTTGGCACGCGTCGGTGCTTCCACCCGGCGCAACCCGGTGACCCACGCCGAGTAGTTGCGCAGCGTGCGGGACAGCGGCTCGACCTTGCGCAGCCGGCAGCACAGTGCCGGATTGGATCCGAACAGGTCCTTGCCGTGGGCCGCATCCTGCTCCGCCACGGTCTGTTCCGGGGTGACGTTGACCAACGCGATGTCGTACATCGCCTCCACCGCATCGCGGGTGCCGATGGTCTCGGCGAAGTGGTAACCGGTGTCGAGGAACAGCACCGGAACCCCGGCGCGGACCTTGGCCGCCAGGTCCACCAGCACCGCGTCGGCCATGTTGGAGGCCACCACGTAGTTGCAAGTCGCCCCTCCACGGGGGCCATTCACCCCGCCGAAGTTTGCGTCCGTCCACTCCAGCAGCTCGGTGGCGCTGGCGCCGTCGAGCTCAGCCGCGCCCTTGGCGGCCAGCTCACGCAACTCCGCTTCGCTATGGGACCTCATCGCAGATCGTCTTCTTCGGCACGCACCGCCCACTGGGCGAAACGCTCACCGGCGCTGCGCTGCTTGATGAAGTTGCGCACCACCCGCTCGATGTAGTCACCGAGTTCGTCGCTGTAGACCTTGTGCTGGCGCAGCTTACGGCCGAACCCGCTGTCGGCGCCCAGGCTGCCACCGAGGTGCACCTGGAAGCCGGGGACAGAATTGCCGTTGCCGTCGTCGATCATCTGGCCCTTGAACCCGATGTCGGCCACCTGGATGCGGGCGCACGAGTTCGGGCACCCATTGATGTTGACCGTGACCGGCACGTCGAGGACGGCGTTGAGGTCGTCGAGGCGTTGTTCGAGTTCGGGGACCAGGCTCTGGGCGCGCACCCGGGTCTCGACGAACGACAGCTTGCAGAACTCCAGTCCGGTGCAGGCCATCAGGTTGCGTCGCCACGGCGACGGGTTCGCCGGCAGGCCCAGCGCATCCAGCTCCGCCACCAGGCCGTCGACCTTGTCGTCCGGAACGTCGAGGATGACCAGCTTCTGGTACGGGGTGAAGCGGGCCCGGTCGGAACCGACCTGCTCCATCAATTCCGCAACCTTGAGCAGCGTGGCGCCGTTCACCCGGCCGGAGATCGGGGCCACCCCGACCGCGTTGTGGCCGTTGCGGGTCTTCTGCACCCCGACGTGGTCGACAGTCGCGGTGTGCTGCTCGGGTGCCGGCCCGTCGATCAGCGGCCGCTTGAGGTACTCGGTCTCGAGAACTTCCCTGAATTTTTCAACACCCCAGTCCTTGACCAGGAACTTCAGCCGGGCCTTCGACCGCAGCCGGCGGTAGCCGTAGTCGCGGAACAGGCTCGTGACGGCCTCCCAGACGTCGGGCACCTCGTCCAGCGGCACCCACGCGCCCAGGCGCTGGGCCAGCATCGGGTTGGTGGACAGGCCGCCGCCGACCCAGAGGTCCAGGCCGGGACCGTGCTCGGGGTGGTTGACGCCGATGAAGGAGATGTCGTTGATCTCGTGGGCGACGTCCGGCAGACCGGAGACGGCGGTCTTGAACTTGCGCGGCAGGTTCGCGAACTCCGGGTTGCCGATGTACCGGCGCACGATCTCGTCGAGCGCGGGGGAGGGGTCGAGCACCTCGTCCAGCGATTCCCCGGCCAGCGGCGACCCGAGCAGGCCACGCGGGCAGTCGCCGCAGGCCTCGATGGTCTGCAGCCCGACCGCGTCCAGCTGCTCCCAGATCTCCGGGACCTTCTCGATCTCGATCCAGTGGTACTGCAGGTTGTTGCGGTCGGAGATGTCTGCGGTGTTGCGGGCGTAGTCGACCGAGATCTGCCCCAGCGTCCGCATCGCGGCGGCCGAGAGCGCCTTGCCGTCGCAGCGCACCCGCATCATGAAGTACTTGGCCTCGAGCAGGTCGGCGTTCTCGTCGCCGGTGAAGGTGCCGTCATAGCCCTGCTCACGCTGGGTGTAGAGGCCCATCCAGCGGAAGCGCCCACGCAGGTCGTCCTTTGTGATGGAGTCGAACCCCTGCTTGGAGTACACGTCGACGATCCGGGCCTGCACGTTCAGCGCCGGGTCTTCCTGCTTGAACTGCTCGTTGTGGTTGACCGGTTCGGTCTCGCCGAGTGCCCACTGGGCCTCGCTGCGCTTGGCCTTGCTCGGGGGAGCAGTCGGAGTGGCGGTCATCGATTCTCCTTCAAAGAGGAGCCGGCGGGATTGAGCGCAGTTCACCGGCGACTGTCTCCGGCGGCGCAGATCCGGCGGCCAGCTGGAAAATACAGGTGGGCGGTTCTACGACATCAAGGCAGACAGCGACAGCTGCAAACACGCTTGAAATCGATATGCCGCCGAGCCACCAAGGCAACCCCGGACGAGGTGCAGTAGGCGGCGGTCACAGCGCCGATTATGCCATGGATGCCGAAAATCTTCCTTACCGGCGCAAAGTTGTGATCAGCGTGAGCAAAACTCATCTGGTGCTCGATGCTACGGCGGTCGGGCCGGGGGAGCGGATGGGAACGGCTCGGGGGCGATGCCCCGGCGCCGGACCACCGCAGACGAACAGCCGATCGGAAGGCGGGTGGGGCTAGGTGAGTGTCGACTTCGGATGGGAACCGGCGTGGGAACCACTGCCGGTGGCCGACCCGCCGCCGCGCACGAGTGGCCGTGCTCAGTTGCGCCGCTGGCTGGCCGTGGCGACGCTGGCGGCCACCGTCGGTTGCGGCGGATGGCTGGCGGTCCAGCATTACCAAACCCACCTCGCGGGTGAGCAGGCCCTGGAGGCCGCCGAGGCATATGTGTTGCGGTTGAGCAATATCGACGCCGACAACGTCGATCGCAATTTCGCCGACATCACCGAAGGATCGACCGGGCAGTTCCGGACCATGCACACCCGCTCCAGCGTGCGGTTGCGTCAGCAACTGATCGAAAACAGGGCAACGGCACGCGGGCACGTCGCCGAGGCGGTGCTGAAATCTGCCGACCGCAACCACGCTGTGGTGGTGCTGCTGGTCGACCAGGCGGTGCGCAACGCCGACAACCCCGAACCCGTGCTCGACCACAGCCGGATCCGGATGACCATGGACAAGGTTGACGGCCGCTGGCTGGCCAGCAAGGTGGAGTTGGTATGAGGAAGTTCACAGCGCTGACGGCCGGGGTGCTGCTGGTCGGAGCCGCCGAATTGTCCGGTGCGGCGAGCGCCGACCCGATCGACTGGGAAGCCATCGCCCTGTGCGAGTCCGGCGGGAACTGGTCCGCCGATACCGGCGACGGCGGCTACGGCGGGCTGCAGATCAGCGCGGGGGACTGGGACACCAACGGCGGGGTGGGACTGCCCTCGCAGGCCACCAAGCAACAGCAGATCGCCGTCGCCAAGCGCATCATGGCCAGCCGGGGTCCCGGGGCCTGGTCGGGATGCGTGGCGCGCAGCGGTGCCGCCGCGGCCGCGCCGGTCGGCTCGCTGACCCACTACGTGACGACGCTCTACGAGGACACCCCAGGGACCGGCGCGCCAGCAGACTGAGGCGCCGGCGAACAGCGCCGCCCGCGACGGCGTGGGATGATCGGGCCTCATGACCCCGACCCCGACTGCCGTAGCGCTGCCCGATGTGGCGCCGGTCCGGCGCGGCCAGGACGGCCCGTTCGGGGTGTATGTGCACGTGCCGTTCTGTTTCACCCGGTGCGGCTACTGCGACTTCAACACCTACACCCCGGCGGAGCTCGGCGGCGCAAACCCGGACGCGTGGGTGGCGGCGCTGGACCAGGAACTGGAACTGGCCGCCGCCCGGCTGGGGCGCCGGCCGGCTGACACGGTATTCGTCGGAGGCGGCACGCCGTCGCTGCTGGGCGGCCCGCGGCTGGCGCGCGTGCTCGACCAAGTGCGCAAGCACTTCGGACTGGCCGACGACGCCGAGGTCACCACCGAGGCGAACCCCGAGTCGACGTCGCCGGAGTTCTTCGAGACGATCCTTGCCGCCGGCTACACCCGGGTGTCGCTGGGCATGCAATCGGTGTCACCGCGCGTGCTGGCCACCCTGGACCGGATCCATTCGCCGGGTCGGCCGGTAGCGGCGGCGCGCGAGGCGCGTGCTGCCGGGTTCGAGCACCTCAACATCGACCTGATCTACGGCACCCCCGGCGAGACCGATGACGATCTGCTGCGTTCGGTGGACGCCGCGCTCGAGGCGGGTGTGGATCACGTCTCGGCCTACAGCCTGATCGTGGAGGACGGCACCGCGCTGGCCCGTCGGGTGCGGCGCGGGGAGTTACCCGCTCCCGAAGGTGATGTGGCGGCGCATCGCTATGAGCTGGTCGACGCACGGCTGCGGGCGGCGGGGATGGACTGGTACGAGGTGTCCAACTGGAGCCGGCCCGGCGCAGCCTGCCGGCACAACCTGGGCTACTGGAACGGCGGCCGATGGTGGGGTGCGGGCCCGGGCGCGCACAGCTACGACGGTGAGCTGCGCTGGTGGAACGTCAAGCACCCCAACAGCTACGCGCAGCTGCTGGAGCAGAACGTCCTGCCGGTGGCCGGCTTCGAGGAGCTCTCCGACGCCGACCGGCACACCGAGGACGTGATGTTGCGGCTGCGGATGCGCGACGGACTGGCGCTGGCGGATCTGGATGCCCGGGAGCGTGAGCGCGCCGCGACCGCGATCGGCGACGGGCTACTGCACACCGACGGTGCGCGGCTGGTGTTGACCGATCGCGGTCGGCTGCTGGCCGACGCGGTGGTGCGTTCGCTGCTGGGCTAGCGGCGATCGCAAGCGCGGCGGAGCCGGGCGCAGCGGGTCGTCGCCATGGGGATAGCGGCGATCGCAAGCGCGGCGGAGCCGGGCGCAGCGGGTCGTCGCCATGGGGCTAGCGGCGATCGCAAGCGCGGCGGGGTTTAGCCGCTGAACCAGCCGCGGCCGCCGTCCCAGCTGCCGCAGATGCCGTTGAAGCAGCCGTGGCCGAAACCACCCTGGCCGGGGATAAAGCCGCCACAGCCCTGCCACCCGGCGTCATGGCCACAGCCGCTTCCTCCGCCGTTGCCGTCCGGGCCACCGGATCCGTGCGGTTGGGCGACCGCGGTCTGGCCGGGCGTGCCCGCCGAGCCGGTCATCAGCATCACGCCTGTCGGGGCGAGCGCGATCGCCGCGGCGGCTGTCGCTACGAACATCGATCCCACGAGTTTGCGAATACTTAGCATGACTCCATAGTCCGCGCGGATCTCGTCGTTGCCAACCGTTGTGTGAGGACTGATACCGAATTGTGAACGCTCGTAACGTGTCACTGCAATCCAGGCGGAGGGGCTGGTGTCACTGCTTCGTCGGGCTGGGCAGCGGCAAATGATCAGACCGCAAATGCGGTTTGATGAACGCTGCCCGACTGTCGGTGGAATGCCCTGTCAACATATTCACAGCAATCATGTCTTGACGTTGCAAGATCTGGCATTCGGACCTCGGCGCGACGGCCTGCTGGGCAGTATATGCAATGGTAACTAACAGTTTTCATCTAGACGTGAGATGTAGCCTCGGCGCCGCTCGCCTCGACTAGCGGAAGCGAGCAGCAATATCGTAATCCGTTACTTGTGGGAAATCGTAGATGCGGATACCCTCCGGTATATGACTCCGCAAACGAGGGACGATGAAAAGTATGGCCCGGGCAGATGGAGGGCCGACGGGATGGCAGTTCAACGGGCGCGAGGCGCCTCCGGCCAAGCGCACGGCGTCGGCGGGCGAGTGTTGGAGGTTCTGGGACGACAAGAGTGGATGGACCGGCCCAGCTACCGGCTGGAGAACGTGTTGAGCTTCGGTTTCAACGCCTTGGGCGGGGCCCGGGATCGGGTGACCAACTTTTTGAACGGCGTGTGGTTGGGGCACCCCGTGCATCCGCCGTTGGCATCGCTGACCACCGGTGCCATCGGGACGACCGTCGCCCTGGATGCGCTGAGTCTGCTGCCGAGCAGGTCCGCGGCGGAGGTGCTTGAGGCGTCTCGATTCGCCCAGCGCGCCTTGGGATTGGGGATTGCGGCCAACTTTGCCTCCGCGGCCACCGGGGTGACCGACTGGCAGCACACCCACGACAAGGATCGGCGTATCGGGCTGGTGCACGGCGTGCTGAACCTCGTCGCCACGGGTCTCTACATCCAGTCCTGGCGGGACCGCCGCCGGGGACGCCAGCTGCGGGGCATCGTGACCAGTGCGGTCGGCTATGGCATCACCTCCGCCAGCGGGTTCCTGGGCGGCGCGCTGGTATTCGGCTCCGGAATCGGCATCGACCAGTCCGGTGATCGGCTGCGCATCGACGACTGGACACCGGTGCTTCCGGAGGCGGAACTTCCGGTTGGCAAGAAACCCAAGCGCATCGACGTCGACGGCGTCGCGGTGGTGCTGTGCCGCACCGGCGACAGCGTCTCGGCATTCGCCGGATTGTGCCCGCACCTGGCCGCGCCGATGGAAGACGGCTGGGTCGACCGCGGCCGGATCGTATGCCCGTGGCACGGCTCGCAGTTCGACGTGAAAACCGGTGCCGTGCTGCGCGGACCGTCTGCCGCTCCGCTGCCCTGCTACCAGGCTCGGGTGCGCGACGGGATGGTCGAGCTGCGCGACGGCGCGGTGACACCGCTTGGTGAGGGGCGGGTCAAATATCTTGCCCCGCAGACCCTGGAGTGCCCCAAAATTGCGACCGAGAAGGAGATTGCCCAGTGAGCAACGCCTACGACGTGCTGCGGGCCCACCACAACGTGCTGCGCGGCTTGGGCTCCCGGTTCAAGGCCGCCCCGGTTGGCTCGGCGGAACGGCAGCAGACTCTCGATGAATTGTTGCGGGAGTTCACCATCCACATGCGCATCGAGGACGACATCTATTACCCGGCACTGGCGGCCGCGAGCAAGCTGATCGCGATCGCGCACGCCGAGCACCGGCAGATCTATGACCAGCTTGCGGTGGCGTTGCGGACGCCGTCCAGCTCGCCTCGGCATGTCGACGAGTGGAACTCCTTCCTGACCGTCCTGGAGGCCCATGCCGACGAGGAGGAGCGCGATCTGGTGCCCCCTCCGGCGCCGGTCGACTTGTCGGAGACCGAGTTGGAAGAGCTGGGCAATCGGATGACTGCGGAGATGGAGCGGCAGCGCAATTCCAAGTTCGAGCAATTGCATGTCAAGGCGCGAACGGCGCTGCTGAAGGCGTTCTGAGCGATCGCAAGCGCGGCGGAGCCGGGCGCAGCGGGTCGCGTTGATGGCGCCGAGCGATCGCAAGCGCGGCGGAGCCGGGCGCAGCGGGTCGCGTTGATGGCGCCGAGCGATCGCAAGCGCGGCGGAGCCGGGCGCAGCGGGTCGCGTCGTATGACCCAGCGCTACCGACGGGATTCGTGGGGCGAGGCGCACGTCACTGGGTAGGTTAGGCTACATTTACAAACCGTGTCAGAGGTCGGTGTCGAAACAGTCTCCGAAGCTACGACGTCGGTGCTGTTGCCGCCGGGCGTCGAGCCGGCTGATCTGGCTGCCGCGCTGGCCGCTGAGCTGCCGGAGCATGACGGTCAGGAATACCTGCTCTACGAGCGTGGTGGACGTTGGACCCTGGCCGCCGGCGTGCGCGCCGCCGTCGAGCTGGACAGCGACGAGCTGCGCACGGTCCGTGACGGGGTGGTTCGTCGCGAACATTGGCGGGGCCGGCCGGCCGCTGTGCTCGGCGAGGCAGTGGACCGGTTGCTGCTCGAGGCCACTGAGGTATTCGGCTGGGTGGCTTTCGAATTCGGCACCTACCGGTTCGGGCTGCAGGAACGGTTGGCGCCGGGTGCCGCGCTGGCGCGGGTGTTCTGGCCGCAGACCCGCATCGTGGTCACCGCTGACAAGGTCGAGCTGTTCGGCCACAGCGATCGGGCAGTCGCGGTGCTGGAGCGGCTGTTGGCCGACGGCGTTCCCGCCCTGGCCGAGCCGTCGCCGGTTGTGGTTGACATCGACGGTGCCGGCTATCGCGATCGGGTGGCGACCGCGGTCGAGGAGATCCGCGCCGGTGACTACCGCAAGGTGATCCTGTCGCGCTGCGTCGAAGTGCCGTTCGCGCTGGACTTCCCTTCCACTTACCGACTGGGCCGGCGGCACAACACTCCGGCTCGGTCATTCTTGTTGCGGCTGGGCGGGATCCGGGCGCTCGGGTACAGTCCCGAGCTGGTCGCCGAGGTGCGCGGCGACGGCGTGGTGGTCACCGAGCCGCTGGCCGGGACGCGTGCCCGCACGGGCGATCCCGCTATCGACGCGGTGGTTCGGGCCGAGCTCGAGTCCGATGCCAAGGAGATCGTGGAGCACGCCATCTCGGTCCGCACCTCGGTGGAGGAGATCACCGAGGTCGCCGAGCCCGGCAGTACCGTCGTTGCCGACTTCATGACCGTGCGCGAGCGGGGGAGTGTGCAGCACCTGGGGTCGACGGTGCGCGGGCGGCTGGATCCCGCCCGGGACCGGATGGATGCCCTCGAAGCGCTGTTCCCGGCGGTCACCGCGTCCGGGATCCCCAAATCGGCCGGAATCGACGCGATCCTGCGGCTCGACGAGTGCCCGCGAGGTCTGTACTCCGGCGCGGTGGTGATGTTCTCGGCTGACGGTGGCCTCGACGCCGCGTTGACCCTGCGGGCAGCCTACGAGGGGGACGGGCGCTGCTGGTTGCGAGCCGGGGCGGGCGTCATCGCCGAGTCGCGGCCCGAGCGGGAGTTCGAGGAGACCTGCGAGAAGCTGGCCACCCTAGCGCCATATCTGATCGCCCAGCGCTGAATCTTCGGCCCCACCCGCTCGGTGAGATACCCTGTAGGGTATAACAGGCGGCTCGGGGAGAGGACCCTACGTGCTTGATGACGAAGACAGCGTCAAGTCGGTGTTAAACCGGCTGCGCCGTGCCCACGGCCAGCTCGCCGGAGTGATCGCGATGATCGAGGGCGGCCGCGACTGTAAGGACGTGGTCACCCAGCTTGCCGCGGTCTCGAGGGCGCTGGACCGGGCGGGCTTCAAGATCGTCGCTAGTGGGCTTCGCGAATGCCTGGCCGGTGAATCCGCCGACGGCAAGGCGCCGCTCACCGAGGACGAGCTCGAGAAGCTGTTCCTGGCCCTGGCCTAGAGCGTGTCGACGCGGGTCAGTGCAGCAGAGACTCGGTGAGCAGGCCGCTGACCATCGACTCGATGGTCGATTCGATCGACGAGGCCAGGGTGGCGGTCACGGATGCGACGGCCTGGGTGCGGAACCGCACCAACATGCCGATCAGCTCGGCGATCTCGGTGTCGGCCGGCAGTGGCGCACCGGGCTGAATCCGGGTCAGGACGTGCTCGGCGCCGGCTCGCACCAGCATCTGGCTGATCGCGTCGATGTGTGGCAATGATTGCTCGTAGAGGTCGATCAGCTTGTCGATCGCGATGCCGTAGCCACGAACCTCGTTGAAGGCATCGATCAGCTTGGGCCGGGTGATGGTGGCCAGCGAGTCGGCCTCGTTGAGGCGGATCACCCCGAGCGCCACCAGCCGCCGCATCGCCGGCGGGTCGCCGATTCGCTGCTCGGCCTCCGCGCGAGACATGGTCTCGGGCCGTTCGGTGGTCCAGCTACCGGCGATCGCGCTTTCCAGCCCCAGGATGTCGCCGAGGTCCTTGCCCTGCTCCCAGGCGCCGATCATCTCTTTGACGTGCGCGATGGTGTAGCCGCGGTCGAGCATCGAGGTGATCAGCCGCAGCCGGGTCAGGTGCGTGTCGTTGTACAGCGCGATCCGCCCGACCCGTCGCGGTGGGGGGAGCAGATCCCGGTCCCGGTATACCCGCACGTTGCGGGTGGTAGTGCCACCCAGTCGAGCCAGGTCGTCGATCCGGTACTCGCGAGATGCGGTGTTGCCGCCCGGATGGCGCACCACGATCTCGAAGAGCTGGGTCACCGCGGCCTCGATCACCTCGCGGGACTCGCGCCGCACCCGGCGGGGGATCCGCCGCAGATTCGCCAGCACCCCGGCGATGGAGTCGGGCTTGGCGGGACGATCCGGTGCGGTCATGCCACCGCGTGGTAGTCGGTAAGGCGGAAACTGCGCATCTGCCGAAGATACTGCGTTGCCAACCCGGGGTACATCGACGCGTTGAAACCGTCCTCGGTCAGGTACCAGCTGCGACAGCCCGACATCCAGGTCGTCTTGCCCAACCGTCGCTGAATCTGCTCGTTGTGGCGGCGTTGCACAGCCTCACGCACGTCCAGATAGCGGAGGTGTCCCCGACGGATCGCGCCGACGGCACGCACCACGTAGTCGATCTGGCCTTCGACGTAGACCAGCAGGGAGTTGTGTCCCGGCCCGGAGTTGGGGCCGGTCATGAAGAACAGGTTCGGGTAGCCGTGGGTCTGAATGCTCTTGAAGGCCTGACCGCCGCCGCTCCAGTCGCTGGCCAGTGACCGGCCGCCCAGTCCGGTGACCGGAAACGGCGGGCCGGTCAGGTGCACGTCGTAGCCGGTCGCGAACACGATGGCGTCCAGGTGGTGTTCCACGCCGTCGCTGGTGCGGATGCCCGACGGGCTGAGCGTGGCGATCGGCCAGGAGATCAGCTTGCAGTTGTCGCGCTGCAATGCCGGGTAGTAGTCGCTGGAGATCAGCATGCGCTTGCAGCCGGGGGTGAAGTCCGGGGTGAGCTGGCGACGTAGCCACGGATCCCTGACCGTCGCGCGCAGGTGGGCTTTGCCCAGTTGAGCGACCAATCCACTGAGCGGGGTGTTCCACACCAGTGCGGTGGCGCTGGCCTCGTGCCCCCAGAACAGGGCTTGGCGAGCAAGCTGTTGGGCCGCGGGGACTTTGGCGAATAATTCCTGCACCGCCGCCGGCATGGCCATGTCCAGGCGGGGAATCACCCAACCTGGGGTGCGCTGAAAGACCTTGACGAATCCGGCCTGCCCGACCAGCTCCGGGATGATCTGCACCGCGCTGGCGCCAGTGCCGACGACCGCGACCCGTTTGCCGGTGAAGTCGTAGGCGGAATCCCAGCGGGCGCTGTGAATCTTGTGACCGGTGTAGGTCTCCAAGCCGCGCAGGGCCGGGAAGCTGGAGTCCGGCAGCGGGCCGGAGGCCAGCACCACGGTGCGGGCCCGAAATTTCTTGCGCCCCGCCGACACCGTCCAGACGCCGGCAACCTCGTCGAACACCAGCCCGGTGACCTCGGTGCCGAACCGGATGCGGCGGCGCAGGTCGAACCGGTCGACCATCTCCTCGATGTGCGCACAGATCTCGCCGGCCGAAGGGTAGGCCCGCGACCACGCGGGGTTGGCGACGAAGGAGAAGGAGTACAGCAGCGACGGAATATCGCATGCCGCACCGGGATAGCGGGTGTCGCGCCAGGTGCCGCCGACCCGATCGCTGCGCTCCAGAATGGTGATTTCGTCGTCGCCGGCCAGGCCCGCTTCGGCGAGCTTGATCGCCGCGCCGATTCCGCTGAAGCCGGCGCCCACGATCAGTGTCTGGTAGATGTGCCCGCGGGCCACGTCAGGCCGCCGGTTCGTGGGTGAGTTCCTTGAACCAGCTCGGGATGGGCTTGAGCAGGCGCTTGGGGTAGAAGCCGGACAGCCACACCGTCGGGTTGGCCAGCAGGTGATACGGGCTGTCCGGGTTGGCCATCCAGCCGGAGTAGCGCTTGATCACCTGGTAGGCCGGCACCCGCCGGGTATGTTCGCCGCGCTCACCGAACTGCGTGAAACGCATCAGTGCCGAGTACAGCCGCTGGGGGTCGAGTCCCATGCCGATGACCTCGTTACGGATTCGGTTGAGCAGCGGGATCGAGATCAGCGCTCCGACGATCAGCGAGGGGGAGGCCACGGTGCCGACGAACTCGATCGCCAGCCTGCGGGCGTTGGCGTGCCCGATCATCTCCAGCACCTCGAAATCGACAGCGATATGCCGGGATTCGTCGTTGTTGATCTTCTCGAACACTTGATGACAGACCGGGTCGTCGACCTCGTCGAGCAGGAACTTGAGCAGGGCACCGTCGAGTGCGACTTCCAGCATCGGGATCGCCGTGCCCAGAATCGACAGCGGCAAGTCGTCGGAGTAGTCGTCGAGCCATTGCATCGCCAACCGGATATTGACGTTGGGCTCGGGCATCTCGTCAGCTTCGAGCATGCCCCAGCGCTTCATCAGTGCCAGTTCGGCGTTGGCGTGGCGTTGCTCCTCGGCATGGAAGTAGCGGTAGATCTCGGCCAGCGTGGCGGTGGGTGCCTTGCGCGCCATGGCCGCGAAGCCGCGGGCGCCGATGTTCTCGATCCAGCACAGGTCGGCCATGAATTTCTTGAGCTTGGGTGCCATCTCGGGGCGGATCAGCTCGGCTCCCGGTGCGTCCCAGTCGATATCGGCTAGTGCCCATTGCCGATCCTTGATCTTGGTGAGCATGACGTCCATGTCGAGAGCCATCGTGATCTCCTTCAGTTGGACCGACCTGGCAATGCCGCACTGGCACGGAATGCCAACCCGATGGTTCGGGTGAATGTTTCCGGAGCGAAACGTTTGATGTTCCAACTGATCTTGGCGTCCAGCTGCGGCATGCAGTACAGCCCGCCACGGTCGTGGGTGTCCAAGCAGTCGCGGGCAACCCGTTGGGCGGAGAGCCCGGTCCAACGCATCAACAGGTTCGCCGCCTCACTGGATTGCGCGGTGATCCGGCCGGATTCGACGATGTTCGTCTTGACGAACGTCGGGCACAGCACGGTGACACCGATGCCGGTACCGGACAATTCGGCTGCCAGGGTCTCCGACAGGGATAGCACGCCAGCCTTGCTGACGTTGTAGGCCGCCATGTCCGGGGCGGCACCGAACGATGCGGCGGAAGCGACATTGATGATGCCGCGGGGTTGCTCGGGGCCTGATTCCCGCAGGATCGGGGTGAAGACGTGGCAGCCGTGGATCGGGCCCCATAGGTTGATGCCCAGCGTCCAGTTCCAGTCGTCCAGCGCCATCTCGCCGATCGGCTGCCCGCCGGCGCCGACGCCGGCGTTGTTGATCACGAGGGTGGGGGCGTGGCCGAACCAGGATCGCGCGGCGTCGGCCAGCGCGGTGACCTCGTCGATTTTCGAGACGTCGCAGTGCACGGCGGTGGCGCGACCGCCCGCGTCTGCGATGGCCTCGACGGTGCGCTGGGCGGCCTCATCGTCGATATCGCTGCAGACCACGGCGCTGCCGCGGCGGGACAGTTCGATGGCGAAGGCGGCTCCGATGCCGCTTCCGGCGCCGGTGACGACGGCGGAGGCTCCATGGCTGCGTTTCGGCGATCGGCCAAGGATCATGCGACTGAGTCAACAGTCAATGGTGCCATTAGTCAATGGCAATGTTTTGAGCCGGGTCCGGGCCCGATGGGACGCGAACCCGGCTCTGGTGCCGCGCGAGCGCTGGGATCTCCAGCGCTCGCGCGAGACCGGTGGTGCGGTACTGCTTAGTTGAACAGGCTGTCGAGCCAACCGAAGTCGAGCAGGCTGGCGGCCGCAGCCGCATCGCCGGGGTCGACGTCCACCTCGGGCACCGGGATGGTGGAGGTCAACGCGTCGGCGAACTTGCCCGGCAGGAAGTCGAGGAAGTACGACAAGGTGCCCTGCTCGGTGAGCAGGCCCCACCACTGGCCGGTGTCTTCGCCGGTGTCGGAGTCCCAGGTGATGTAGCCGTTGAGCAGTGCGTCGAACGGGTCCTGCACCGCGTGTTCCACGCCGTCGGGCAGGCCGGTCAGGTTCTCCGACAATGCGAACATGAAGCCGATGAGCGGTTCCGTCAGGTACTTGGCGGAGGTCTTCCAGAAGTTGAAGTCGCCGAAGATCTCCTGCAGGTTCGCCCATACGTGGGTCAGGTCGGCGCCGATGCCCATCACCCCGGGCACGAATTCGCCGGTGCCACGCACGGTGTGGTCGAACAGCGGCTGGAAGATGTTGTTCATGTTGAACAACATGTCCCAGTTGATCAGGTTCCAGGCATTGGTGAAGTCACCCTGCTGAAGGAATTCCATGACCTGCGGGATGATGACCTCCAGGCCCTTGACCTGGCCGCCGCCGGACCACATGATCTCGAGGCCATTCATCACGCCCTCGAAGCTGTTGCTGGTGGTCTCGCCGTAGTAGCTGCCCAGCTCACCGAGAGCCGTGAAGACCGGGTTCGGGCCGGTGAGCAGGTCCATGATGTGGTCGAGGTTCTCGCCCGTGGTGGCGGTGAGCGCGACCGCGGGCTGGTGGGCGACCGTGCTGATCATCGGGGCGACCGGGTTGACGGCGATCACGCCGGCGCCGGCCAGGGCGACACCCGCGGCCAGCAGGCCCGTGGCGCGGGTGTTAAGGGCGGTGCCGCGGTCGGTCGAACCGGCGGCCATGGCGAGCTGCATTGCTTCTCCTTATTGTGACCTCATCTGAAATGAGGTTCCTGTCTATGTAGAACGCGGGCCAACGTTAACCATAGGAACAAACATCAGGCAAGCCTTGCCTTACCCTAAGTGTCCGGAGTCACAAGATAGGGCAAGCTAACCTTAGTTCGGAGTTTGGTGTAGCGTCCCTCAACATGAGCGCTTCCTCCCCCGATGCCATCAACGCCGCGCTGCGCGAGATCCTGCGAGACGACCTGCAGGTCGACCTCAACCGCGTGACGCCGGAGTCGCGGCTGGTGGACGACGTCGGCCTCGATTCCGTGGCGTTCGCGATCGGCATGGTCGCCATTGAGGATCGGCTGGGTGTCGCGCTGTCTGAGGAAGACCTGTTGAACTGCGATACAGTCGGGGACCTTGAGGCCGCCATCCGGGCGAAAGCCCCCGCCGACGCGTGAGCGTGCTGGCCGGCGCCCTGACCCGGGCGATGACCGGGTCGGAACACGACCTGGTGGTCTTCGACCCCGAGGCCGGAGCATGGAATCGCCACCCGTGGCAGCAGGTGCACGCCCGCGCTGAAAGCGTGGCCGCCCGGATTCTGGATGCCGATGACGCTGGGGCTGTCGGGCTGGTCGGTGAGCCGACCGCAGACCTGATCGCCGCGATCCAGGGTGCTTGGCTGGCCGGCCGCAGCGTGTCGATCCTGCCCGGACCGGTCCGCGGCGCTGATCCCCAGCAATGGGCGCAGGCGACGCTGGATCGCTTCCACGGCATTGGGGTCGGCACCGTGCTGAGCCACGGATCGGTGTTAGACCTGCTGGGCGCGCAGCAGAGTGATCGCGGTCCGGCGGTGGCTGATGTCGCCGCGGCCGCCGGCAGTGGCCGCTCGGTCAACCCGGTCACCGCGGGCACCGATGTGCCCGCGGTATTGCAGGGCACCGCCGGGTCCACCGGTACCCCGCGTACCGCCCAGCTGTCACCGGCCGCGGTGTTGGCGAACGTCTCCGGTTTGAGCAAGCACGTCGGGGTCGATCCGGCCGACGACGTCGGCTGCAGCTGGCTGCCGCTGTATCACGACATGGGGCTGACTTTCTTGCTCAGCGCCGCGCTGACCGGCTCGGAGCAGTGGCTGGCGCCCACCGCGGCGTTCGCCGCCTCGCCGTTTCGATGGTTGAGCTGGCTGCACGACAGCCGGGCCACCATGACCGCCGCGCCCAATTTCGCCTACACCGTGATCGGCAAGTACGCCCGACGAGTCCCCGAAGTGGATTTGGGTCGGCTGCGGGTCGCGATCAACGGCGGCGAGCCGGTCGACTGCGCGGGGCTGCAGCGCTTCGTCGCCGAGCTCGCCAAATACGGCCTCGATCCCGGTGCCCTCACCCCGTCGTACGGGCTGGCCGAAGCCACCTGCGCGGTGACCGCACCACGGCCGGGAACCGGTCTGCAGTACGACGAAATCTTCGGTGCGGCAAGCGATGACGCCGAGGCCGTGCGCAGGCATGCGGTGCTCGGGGAGCCGATTCCCGGGATGCAGGTCCGCATCAGTCCGGTGGCGCAGCGCCACGAGGAGCTGCCGCAGCGCGAGGTCGGTGAGATCGAGATCCGCGGAACGTCGATGATGTCGGGCTACCTCGGCCAGCCGGCGCTGGACCCGGACGCCTGGTTTGCCACCGGCGACCTCGGCTACTTCACCGACGCCGGCCTGGTGGTCTGTGGCCGGGCAAAGGAGATCATCTCGATCGCCGGGCGCAATGTGTTTCCCACCGAGATCGAGCGGGTTGCCGCCGAGGTACGTGGGGTCCGCGAGGGCGCCGTGGTGGCCGTCGGCACGGACGGAATCCGCCCGGGATTGGTGATCGCCGCGGAGTTCCGCGGCCGTGACGAGGCCGGCGCGCGTGCCGACCTGATCTCGCGGGTGGCGTCTCAGTGCGGGGTGGTGCCCGCAGATGTGGTGTTTCTGGCGCCGGGTTCGCTGCCCCGGACGTCGTCGGGGAAGCTGCGGCGGCTCGAGGTCAAACGCAACATGGAGGTTATGAAGTGACTCAGGTGATTGCGGAGTCGGATGTCTCGGATATCGATGCTTACCGCGGCTTGCTCAACGAGGTGTTCGACCAGCAGGTCGTGGACTGGACGGCCGAAGCCGAGGACAGCGGGCGCTTTCCCCGCAAGCTGATCGAACACCTGGGCCGGGCGGGAGTCTTCACCCAGAAGTGGGCGAGCGCGCAGCCCACCGATGTCGCCAAACTGCTGGAGCTGGCCTACGCGCTGGGACGGCTCGGGTCTGCCGGCATCGGAGTCGGTGTGAGCCTGCAGGATTCGTCGATCTCGATTCTGCACCGCTTCGGCCGATCCGAGTATCTGAAGGACATCTGCCAGCGGGCCATCCGCGGCGAAGCTGTGTTGTGCATCGGCGCCTCGGAGGAATCCGGCGGATCGGACCTGCAGCGCGTGCAGACCGAAGCCCGTTCCGTGCGCGACGGTTTCGAGGTGCGCGGCCGCAAGAAGTTCGTGTCGCTGTCGCCCATCTCCGACCACATCCTGGTGCTGGCGCGCAGCATGGACCACGACGAGAACAGCCGGCACGGCAACGTCATGATGATCGCGGTGCCGACCGATCAGGTGCAGGTACACGAGCCGTTCAGCAAGGTCGGGGCGGGCCCGCTGGACACCGCACCGGTCGACATCGACACCTGGGTGCCCGCCGACGCTTTGATCGCTCGGCCGGGCACCGGGCTGGCCGCCATCTCCTGGGGTCTGGCGCATGAGCGCATGTCGATCGCCGGGCAGGTCGCCTCGTCGACCCAGAAAATTCTCGGCATCACCCACGCGCGGATGATGCACCGCACCCAGTTCGGTGCCACCCTGTTCGAGCATCAGGCCCTGCGGCTGCGAATGGCCGACCTGCAGGCCCGCGTCGACCTGCTTCGTCACGGGCTCAACGGATTTGCCGCCGGCGGCAAACTCGACCTGCGGACCTCCGCGGCGATGAAGGTCACCGCGGCGCGGCTGGGCGAAGAGGTGATCGCCGAATGCATGCACATCTTCGGCGGGGCCGGCTACCTGGTCGACGAGACGCCGCTCGGGCGCTGGTGGAGGGACATGAAGCTGGCCCGTGTTGGCGGCGGCACCGACGAAGTGCTGTGGGAGTTGGTGGCAGCCGGGATGCGCCCCGACTATGACGGCTACGCCGAGCTGTTCGACAACGGGTCGTCGTCGGGGTAGCGCAGCACCGCATAAAGCGCCATCTTGCGATAACCCATGTCGTGTTCGCCGAGGAAGACGCCGCCGACATATTCGGCCAGCCGGCGCATGGCCGTGTTGCGGTACTCGGGTTCGAACATCATCCGACGGCACTGCGGCTCGAGCTCGAAGACGTATTTCATGATGCGCGGCAACAAGATTGCCGCGAAACCGCGATTGACCACCGTGGTATCGGCGACGGCAGCGTGAATGCCCAGATCATGCGGGTCGGCCGCGTAGTACTTGGCGATGGAATCCTTTGCCGCCCGGTAGATCTCGATATAGCCGCCGTCTTGTCCATTCCGGCTGACGACCAACGGCCGCGAATAGCTCCCGTTGACCTGGGCGGTGAGGTAGGCGTGCCAGCGCTCCGGCGGCCAGGCGGACTCCCACGTCTGCGCCAGATGGGGACGGTTCATCCACTCGGAGATCATCTCCGCGTCGGCGTCCGGGTCGGCCACCCGGATCGTGTAAGGCTCGGCCAGCACCGGGATCGGGGGCGGCGGGACGCGGCGGACCTCGTCGGATAGGTCTGTCAGCTCGCGGTGCAGGATGGTTGCGGCGTCAGTCATAACGAGCAGTGAGCCTACCCGAGCATCTGTTCGGGTAAGTGAGGGTAGGGTAACCTAGGTTCGACTTGGCGGCGGGGCGCCGAGCCCGACTCCGCGGGGTGGGCCACCGTTGGCGAAAGGACCGTGATGGCGCGCGGCTTGCAGGGTGCGATTCTGCGGGGCTTCGGTGCTCGAGACCACACCGTAACGGTGCTCGAGACCAGCTGGATCGCTCCACATTGCATCCGAGTCTGGATGCATTCACCCACCCTGTTCACCGACGCGGCCGTCGAACCCAGTGCCTGGCTGCGGTTCTGGTTCCCGGACCCGGACGGATCGGACACCGAATTCCAGCGCGCGTACACCATCGCCGAGGGCGACGCTGAGAGCGGACGCTTCGCGGTCGACATGGTGCTGCACGAACCGGCCGGCCCGGCCACCCGCTGGGCCCGCACCGTGGAGGCCGGAGCCACCATCTCGGCGATGTCGCTGATGGGCTCGTCGCGCTTCGAGGTGCCCGACGCCGACGCGCAGCCCGCCGGCTACCTATTGATGGGGGACTCGGCGTCGATTCCGGGAATCAACGGAATCATCGGCACCGTCGCGCCCGATGTTCCGATCGAGCTCTACCTCGAACAGCACGAGGACGACGATCTGCTGATCCCGCTGCGTGAGCACCCCCGGCTGCGTGTGCACTGGGTGCCCCGCCGGGATGCAAGCTCGCTGGCCGCGGCGATCGAGGCCCGGGATTGGTCGGACTGGTATGCCTGGGCCACGCCGGAAGCCGCTACGCTCAAGGCGCTGCGGACCCGGCTGCGCGACGAGTTCGGTTTCCCCAAATCCGAGATCCACGCGCAGGCTTACTGGACCGCCGGACGTGCCATGGGCACCCAGCGTGAGCCGGAGCCTGCGCCGTTGACTGTGCCGGCCCCCGACACAAGCGCCAGTGCAGAGCCTGGTTCATGCGGCGGTCCCAGCTTCGCCTCTCCTTCGTCGAGACTCACTGAACCGCCGGGCGAGCCCAGCGTCAACGCCAAGGGGGCGTGGCGTGCGCAGGCGGCGGGACGGCTGCTCGGTCAGCTGCGGGTGCCGCTGATCATCTCCGGTGTCCTGCAGGCCCTGATCACCCTGCTGCAGTTGGCCCCGTTCGTGCTGCTGGTGGAGTTGGCCCGACTGTTGGTCGCCGGCGCCGACGAGGCACGGCTGTGGACGGTCGGAATCGCCGCCCTCTCGTTGCTGGGCTTGGGCACCTTGCTGGGCGCGGCTCTGACGCTGTGGCTGCACGTCGTCGACGCCCGCTTCGCCAGCGCGCTGCGTACTCGACTGCTGAGCAAGCTGGCACGGCTGCCACTGGGCTGGTTCACCGCCCGCGGATCCGGCTCGATCAAGCAACTGGTCGCCGACGACACCCTGTCACTGCACTATCTGGTCACCCACGCCATCCCCGACGCCGTCGCCGCCGTGGTGGCACCGGTCGCGGTGCTGGTCTACCTGTTCGTGGTGGACTGGCGGGTGGCGCTGGTGCTGTTCGTGCCGGTGCTGGTCTACATGGTGCTGATGTCGGTGATGATGACCCAGTCCGGCCCCAAGATCAGTCAGGCGCAACGCTGGGCTGAGCGGATGAACGGCGAAGCCGGCACCTACCTGGAGGGTCAGCCGGTGATCCGGGTGTTCGGCGGGGCCGCCGCCTCCACCTTCCGCCGCCGTCTCGACGAATACATCAATTTTCTCGTGGACTGGCAGCGGCCCTTCATCGGCAAGAAGACGCTGATGGATCTGGTCACCCGCCCGTCGACGTTCCTGTGGCTGATCATGCTGACCGGCACCCCGCTGATCATCTCCGGCCGAATGAACCCGGTGAACCTGCTGCCGTTCGTGTTGCTGGGCACCACCTTCGGCGCCCGCCTGTTGGGTATCGGCCTGGGGGTCGGCGGTATTCGCGGCGGGATGCTGGCGGCCCGGCGGCTACAGATCGCCCTGGACGAACCCGAACTCGCCGTCGAGCAGCATGATTCGGCACCGGTAGACGCGGCTGGGACGGTGCGCTTCGAATCAGTCACCTTCGGCTATCGCCCGGGTGTTCCGGTGATCCGCGACGTGTCGTTGTCGCTGCGGCCGGGCACGGTGACCGCCCTGGTTGGCCCGTCGGGCTCGGGTAAGTCGACCCTGGCCGCGCTGCTTGCCCGGTTCCACGACGTCGAGTCCGGATCGATATCGATTGACGGTCAAGACATCCGGTGTCTGACCGCCGACGAGCTCTACCGCCGGGTGGGATTCGTCCTGCAGGAGACCCAACTGGTGCATGGGACGGTGCGCGACAACATCGCACTGGCGGTTCCAGACGCCACCGATGAGCAGGTGCAGGCCGCGGCCCGTGCAGCCCAGATCCATGACCGGGTTTTGCGGCTGCCCGAGGGCTACGACACCGTGCTCGGTGCCGCCGCGGCGCTGTCGGGCGGGGAGCGGCAGCGACTGACCATCGCCCGTGCCATTCTCGCCGACACACCCGTGCTGATCCTGGACGAGGCCACCGCGTTCGCCGATCCCGAATCGGAATACCTGGTGCAGCAAGCGTTGAACAGGTTGACCCGGGATCGCACCGTGCTGGTGATCGCCCACCGGCTGCACACGATCACTGGTGCCGATCAGATCGTCGTGCTGGATCACGGCAGCATCATCGAACAGGGCAGCCACGATCAGTTGCTGGCCGCGCAGGGACGCTACCTGCAGTTGTGGGAGACCGGCCGCGCCGCGGTCACCGTCGGTGCGGAGGCGAGCCGATGATCCGCACCCTGATCCAGCTGATCCCGCACGACCGCCGCGGCCGGATGTTCGGTTACGCCGCGCTGACGCTGCTGTCGGTGGCGGTGCGGGCGGCCGGCACGGTGCTGCTGGTCCCGCTGGTGAGCGCGTTGTTCTCCGAGACCCCGAGCCGGGCGGTGGCCTGGCTGGGTTGGCTGACGGTGGCGACCGTCGCGGGCTGGCTGATCGACTTCGCTTGCGCCCGAATCGGATTCGACCTGGGCTTCGCCGTCCTCGACCACACCCAACACGACGTGGCCGACCGGCTGCCCGGCGTCCGGCTGGGCTGGCTCACGCCCGCGAACACCGCGGACGCGCGACAGGCGATCGCTGCCACCGGCCCCGAACTGGTGAGCCTGGTGGTCAATCTGCTGACCCCACTGATCAGCGCGATCCTGTTGCCGCCGGCGATCGCCCTGGCCCTGCTCGGGGTGTCCTGGCAGCTGGGCGTCGCCGCCTTGGGCGGGGTGCCGCTGCTGCTGGGGGCGCTGTGGGCCTCCAATCGGCTCAGCGCCCGCGCGGACGCCGCGGCCGGCGACGCCAATACCGCCCTGACGGAACGGATCATCGAGTTCGCCCGCACCCAGCAGGCGCTGCGCGCGGCGCGGCGCGTCGAACCCGAGCGCAGCACCGTCGGGCAGGCGCTGAGCGCCCAGCATGGCGCGGCGATGCGGCTGTTGCTTATGCAGATTCCGGGGCAACTGCTGTTCAGCCTGGCCAGCCAGGGCGCGCTCATCCTGCTGGCAGGCAGCACCACCGCGCTGACCGTGACCGGCACGCTCAGCGTTCCCGAGGCCATCGCCTTGATCGTGGTGGCGGCGCGCTATCTGGAACCGTTCACCGTCATCAGCGAGCTGGCGCCGGCTCTGGAGTCGACGCGGGCCTCCCTCGAGCGGATTCGCGCTGTGCTCACCGCGCCCGAGGTGACGGTCGGCCCCGGTCGCGCCCCCGAGGACGCCGGTGCCACGCGGATCGAGTTCGACGACGTCACGTTCGGTTACGACTCGGCGGGCGCCCCGGTGCTCGACCGGGTCAGCTTCACCCTGCAGGCCGGCACCACCACGGCCATCGTCGGACCGTCCGGTTCGGGCAAGAGCACCATCTTGTCCCTGATCGCCGGACTGCATGAGCCCACCGGCGGGCGGGTTTTGCTTGACGGGGTGGACGCCACCGAGCTGGACGCCACGTCACGGCGGGCCGCCACCAGCGTGGTGTTCCAGCATCCCTACCTACTCGACGGCACGATCCGGGACAACGTCCTGGTCGGAAACCCCGACGCCGATCAGGAATCGTTCCAGCGGGCCACCGAATTGGCCCGCGTCGACGAGCTGGTCGCCCGACTGCCCGACGGCACCGACACCAGGGTGGGAGAAGCCGGCGCGGCACTGTCCGGCGGTGAGCGCCAACGGGTCAGCATCGCCCGGGCGCTGCTCAAACCCGCGCCGGTACTGCTGGTCGACGAGGCGACCAGCGCGCTGGACACCGAGAATGAGGCCGCGATCGTCGCCGCGCTGAGTTCCGAACTGCGCCCGCGCACGCGGGTGATCGTCGCGCACCGGCTGGCCAGCATCTCCCAGGCCGACCGAGTGCTGTTCATCGATGGAGGCCGGGTCATCGAGGACGGGACGATCGACGAATTGCGGGCGGCCGGTGGACGTTTCGACGAATTCTGGCGACAGCAGAACGATGCCGCCGGATGGCAGATCCACGCCGGTTAGCACTTGGCAGTGGTCGCAAGCGCGGCGGAGCCGGGCGTAGCGGGCCACTGCCATCGATTTAGTGCGATCATTCAGGCGTGAACGCCGACGACGATCCCGAGGCCCGGATACGGGAATTGGAGCGCCCGCTGTCGGACTTCGCCCGACCCGTGGAACTGACCGCCCCGACGGCTGCCGTCGACGGGCAGGCGCGGTCGCGGTGGGGAAACGGCCGAGGTCTCGCCGTCGTCGTCAGTGTGATCGCTGCGGCAGTGGTGATCGCCGGCGCAGTCGCAGTGTTCCTGGCCTCCCATGACTTGACCAGCTCCGAGTCCGGGCGGCCCACCACACCCAGCGGTTTCACCCCGATACCCGTGCCGCCCGACGCGGCGCCAGCGCCCGAATCGGCGC
Source organism: Mycobacterium sp. SMC-11 (assembly GCF_046250095.1). Classification (NCBI taxonomy): domain Bacteria; kingdom Bacillati; phylum Actinomycetota; class Actinomycetes; order Mycobacteriales; family Mycobacteriaceae; genus Mycobacterium; species Mycobacterium sp. SMC-11. The sequence continues at coordinate 1,646,948 of NZ_CP176430.1, forward strand.
CCGTTCCGGCGCCACCGGTCGCGGCATCGCCTGCTGTCCCGGTCCCGGACAGCAGTGTCACCCTCACCATTGCTGGAGCCGGAGAGAACAAGACCCTGGCCTGCGACGGCCGCTACGTGTCGGTGAGCGGGGTCAGTAACACGGTGGAACTCACCGGCCAGTGCGCCGGTCTGACAGTGTCGGGCATCGGCAACGTCATCACCGTCGACTCGACACCGAAGGTCACGGCCTCCGGTCTCAACAACCGAGTCACCTATCGCTCCGGGAACCCGGACGTGAGCACCTCGGGGTTCGACAACGTCGTCGAGCGTGGCTAGGCCGGCGAATTCGGGTCAGCCGAGCTGGCGGACCAACGCCTTCTTGTCGATCTTGCCGACCGCCGTGAAAGGCAGCGTCGGCAGCGCCGCCAGCTGATCGATGCGGACATGGGTGGCCACGCCGCACTCGTCGAGATGGCGGTTCAGCTCTGCCAACGTCAGCGGTGCGCCGTTGAACACGACTGCGGCGCAGACCTTTTCGCCCAAGTACTGATCCGACAGGCCGACCGCGGCAGCCGATCGAACCGCCGGATGCAGCAGCAGGTGCGCCTCCAGCTCGTCGGCGGCGATGTTCTCGCCGCTGCGCACGATCACGTCCTTGATTCGCCCGGTCACCTCCAGGTAGCCGTTCGCCAGGCGGCGGACCCGGTCGCCGCTGCGGTAGAAGCCGTCCGGGCTGAAGGATCGCTCATTGGCCTCGGCCGCGTTGTAGTAGCCGTTGATGGTGTAGGGCCCGCGCACCATCAGCTCACCCTCGGATGCTTCGGTGCCGTCCTCGTCGACCACGCGCAACTCGTCGTCGGCGCACAACGGCCGGCCCTGCGTGGTGTCGAGCAACTCCGCGGTGTCGCCGGGCCGGGTGTAGCAGAGCAACCCCTCGGCCATGCCGAACACCTGCTGCAGGCCCGGCGTCAGCGCCTCGCGAATCAGGCGGGCGTCGCCCGCGGCCAACTTGGCGCCGCCGACCTGCAGCAACCGCAGCGTCGTCGGCTTCTGCGGCTCCCAGTCGCAGGCGTGGGCCCACAGCGTGGCCAGCGCCGGCACCAACGCGGTGACCGTCACCCGGTGGCGGGCGATGGTGGCGAATGCTGCCTCCGGGCTGGGATCGGCGCCGAAGACCGTGGCGGCGCCCACCGACATGGCGCCCAGCAGTCCCGGGCAGGCCAGCGGAAAATTGTGGGCAGCCGGCAACGCCGCGAGGTAGACATCGTCGGAGGTCAGCTCACACAGCTGCGCACTGGCGGTGGCGTTGTAGACGTAGTCGTCATGGGTGCGGGGGATCAGCTTGGGCAGACCGGTGGTTCCGCCGGAGACCAGCAGCAGTGCCGGCGCGGCCGGATCGGGGATGACTCGCGGCGCGCGGGAGCCCTCGGGCGCATCGTCGATGACGAGCCGCCGCAGCCCCAGTTCGGCGGCCATCGCCGGGTAGTCGAATCCCGCAGTGGCGTCAGGGATCACGATCCCGACCGCCTCGCTGACCGCGGCCAGATGCCCGATCTCGGCAGCACGGTGCCCGGGCAGGCACAGCACCGGGATGGCTCCCACCCGCAGCAGCCCGAACAGCGTGACCGCGAACGCGCAACTGTTGGGCAACTGCAGCAACACCCGGTCGCCGGGGCCGACACCCAGCCGGTGCAGGCCGGCCGCCGCGCGATCGGCGGCCGCACCCAACTGCGCGTACGACAGCGTCGCGCCTCCATCGATCACCGCGGGCCGCCCGGGCCAGCGCGACGCGGCGTCGTCGAGCAGCGATGCCAACGGCCGTCCGCTCCAGTAGCCGGCCGCGCGATAGGCGGTGGCCCGCTCGTCGGGAAACGGTACGAACCCGTGCATCTGTACTCCCTGGCTTACCGGCGACCGAACCTAGATAGAGTAGCTTCGAGAAATTAGGGCAGCCTAACGAAGGGTGGAGTGGCGCGGTGGGGCCGGACGAGATTCGCGCGCAGGTCGCTGACCTGCTCGGCGCCGACGCCAGCGCCGTCGATCCCGAGGCCGACCTGGTCGGACAGGGGCTGGACTCGATCCGGATGATGAGCTTGGCCGGTCGATGGCGCAAACAGGGCATTGACGTCGACTTCGCCGCGCTGGCCGCCGACCCGCGCATCGCCGCCTGGCAGGACCTGCTGGGCGACCGGGGCGAACCGGCACCGGTCACCGCGCCGACGGACGAGCCGAGCGACGCCGACGCACCGTTTCCGCTGGCCCCCATGCAGCACGCCATGTGGGTGGGCCGCGACGACGACGTCGCGCTCGGCGGGGTGGCCGGGCACCTGTATGTGGAGTTTGATGGGCGCGCTATCGACCCGGACCGGCTGGCCGCCGCCGCGGCCGCGCTGGCCGCCCGCCACCCGATGCTGCGGGTGCAATTCTCACCCGACGGAACCCAGCACATCCGGCCCGATGCCGCACTGCCCGTCGCGGTGCAGGACCTACGTGGCCTGGACGCCACCGAGGTTGCCCAGCGCCTGGACGCCACCCGGGTGGCCAAATCGCATCAGCAACTCGACGATGCGGTCTTCGAGCTCACGGTGTCGTTGCTGCCGGATGGAACCGCGCGCTTGCACGTCGACCTGGATATGCAGGCCGCCGACGCGATGAGCTACCGCACCCTGATGGCGGATCTGGCCGCCGCATACCGGGGGGAGACGCTGCCGGAGCTGGGTTATACCTACCGGCAGTATCGCCACGCCACCGCCGACCGCGAAACCGATGAAAGCCACCGCCAGTGGTGGGCGCAGCGCATCCCCGACCTGCCCGACCCGCCCAAGCTGCCGCCGCCCGCCGGCGCCCCCACCGACCCGCGGCGCAGCACCCGGCGGTGGCACTGGCTGGACCCGGACACCCGCGACGCACTGTTCGGTCAGGCCCGCGCCCACGGGGTGACGCCGGCCATGACCCTGGCCGCCTCGTTCTCGCACACCCTGGCCAGTTGGTCGGACGCTCCGCGCTTCCTGCTCAATGTGCCGCTGTTCGGCCGCGAACCGTTGCACGACGACGTCGACCGGCTGGTCGGTGATTTCACCTCGTCGCTGCTGCTGGATGTGGATCTGAGCCAGGCCAGCACGGGCGCGCAGCGCGCGCACGCGGTGCAGGACGCCATGCGTACCGCCGCCGCGCACGCCGACTACCCCGGCCTGGCGGTGCTGCGTGACCTGAGCCGCCACCGCGGCACGCAGGTGCTGGCGCCGGTGGTGTTCACCAGCGCGCTGGGACTCGGGGAGCTGTTCGCCGACGAGGTAACCGCCGCGTTCGGCACCCCGGTCTGGATCATCTCCCAGGGCCCCCAGGTGCTGCTGGACGCCCAGGTCACCGAGTTCGACGGCGGCATCCTGGTGAACTGGGATGTGCGCGAGGACATGTTCGCGCCGGGCGTGATCGACGCGATGTTCGCCCACCACATCGCCGACCTGACCCGGCTGGCCGGCGGCGACGGCTGGGCGCAAGCCGCGTTGGCGGCGTTGCCCGCCGATCAGGCCCAGGTGCGCGCATCGGTGAACGCGGGCAGCGCCGAACCCAGCGGAGAAGCCCTGCAGGACGGGTTCTTTCGCCAGGCCGACCGCGATCCCGAGGCGGTCGCGCTGCTGCACGGGTCGGGAGGGCTGAGCTACGGCGAGCTACGCGATGAGGCGTTGGCGGTGGCCGCCGCGCTGCAGAAGCGTGGCGTGCGACCCGGTGACACGGTGGCGCTGCTGGGGCCCAAGGGCGCCGAGCAGATTCCGGCGCTGCTGGGCATCCTGGCCACCGGGGCGGTCTATCTGCCGATCGCGGCCGATCAGCCGCCCGAGCGCCGAGAGCGGATTCTGGCCCTGGGCGGTGCCGTGTTGGCCCTGGTTACCGGGGATGGGTTGCCCGCCTTGGAGATTCCGACGCTGGCGGTGTCCGATGCCGTACAGCACGCCCGCCTGGCGGACCCGGTTCGCAGCGATCCGGCCGAACTGGCCTATGTGGTGTTCACCTCCGGCTCCACCGGCGAGCCGAAGGGCGTCGAAGTCACCCACGACGCCGCCATGAACACCATCGAAACCCTCAGCGCTCGTTTCGGATTCGCTCCCAGCGACCGCAGCCTGGCGCTGCTGACCCTGGACGCCGACATGTCGGTGCTCGACGTCTTCGCCATGCTGCGCGTCGGGGCGGCGATCGTGATGGTCGACGAGGCCGACCGGCGCAGCCCCGAAGTGTGGGCGCAGCTGGTGGCGCGGCACCGGGTCAGCGTGCTCAACCTGATGCCCGGGGCGTTGGAGATGCTGGCCGCCACCGGCGGCGAACTGTCATCGGTGCGTGCGGTGTTGACCGGCGGCGACTGGGTGCGCCCCGAACTGGCGCGACGTTTTGCCGCGGTGGCGCCCGGGGTGCGGTTCGCCGGGCTGGGCGGGGCCACCGAAACCGCCATCCACGCCACGCTGTGCGAAGTTGAGGGGGACCCGCCGGCGCACTGGGCGGCGGTGCCCTACGGCACACCGCTGCCCAACATTGCCTGCCGGGTCGTCGGCGCCGATGGAGCCGACCGCCCGGACTGGGTGGCCGGCGAACTGTGGGTCACCGGGCGCGGCATCGCCTCGGGATATCGCGGCCGGCCCGACCTGACCGCCGAGAAGTTCGTCGAGTACGACGGCCGAACCTGGTATCGCACCGGCGATCTGGCCCGCTATCTTCCCGACGGCACCCTGGAATTCGTCGGGCGCGCCGATCACCGGGTCAAGATCAGCGGGTATCGCATCGAACTCGGCGAGGTCGAATCCGCGCTGCGCCGCCTGCCCGGGGTCGCCGAGGCGGTGGTGGTGGCGCTGACCGAACCCGGCGGGCGTGAGGTGTTGGCGGCCGCCGTGCGCACCGGCGATCCCGCGGTAAGCGTTGCCGGATTGCAGGCCGGGCTGGCCGAGTCGCTGCCCGAGCACATGATTCCCCGGCAGCTGCAGGTGGTTTCGGTGATTCCCTACACCGTCTCGGGCAAGATCGACCGGCGGGCGGTGACGGCCGAGCTGGCCGCGGCTATGGCGGCCGGCGACGGCTACCGCGAGCCGGCCGGTCCACTGCAGCGTGCCGTGGCCGCGATCATCGCCGAGGTGCTCGGCGCCGCCCGGGTCGGAGCAGACGACGACTTCTTCGCTCTGGGCGGCGATTCGGTGCTGGCCACCGCCGCCGTGTCACGCATCCGCACCTGGCTGGACGCCCCGGGCGCGGTGGTCGCCGACATCTTCGCCACCCGAACCGTCGCCGGGCTGGCTGCACGGCTGGCTGCCTCCGAAGCCGATCCGGGCCGGTTGGACGCGGTGGCGGAGGTCTACCTGGAAGTGGCGCAGCTCGATGCCGCAGAGGTCGCCGACGCGCTGGCCGATATCGACTGACGTATCTCGTTGGTGCTTGGGCCCATACCGCCCCGCGGCATGCGTTCGGTCGGTGTGGGGCGCTTCATTGCGCGGCGCAATCCTGGTTTGAGAGCAGCATCGGTGAAGAACCGTCCACTCCACGCCAAGAATCACTGCCAGATTCACCATGGGACTGCCCCAATACCGTCAACGTAGCTGTCGACGCCACAGCCTAGACTCAGCTCGCTACTAGGATGAGGAGAGCATGCCATGAGCTACCGCAATAAGACGTACGTGGCCTTCGCCAGCGAGAATATCCATCTATATCGGCTCATGGAGGCCTGGCGCGACAACGACAAGATCGACTTCCAGTTCTATGACGCACACGACCTCTACATCTCGTTGGACACTAGTAAGCCAGAAACTATCAAGCGCAATCTGCGAGAGCGCATGAAGAGTGTCAAGCAGGTGGTACTGATCGGTACTCCCGAAGGGAAGAAGAAGGGGGGCGACGGAAAGTCGTTTCTCGCCTACGAGGTGTCGATCATGATGGAGTTCGACTTGCCCGTGGTCATCGCCAACCACGACGGTGACAAGAAAGTGGATCGCAACTTCATCCCGAATCCGCTCCTCGACGCTGACTATTACACCCTTTCGGTAGCCTTCAGCCCCGCCATTATCAAGTACGCGTTGGACCACTACGCACCGGGTTACGCGACAAGCGGTAAGTCAGGGCCGCACTACTACGAGCAGCATATCTACGACAAGCTCTGACCGTGGCCGTCACTCGCGACTTGCGTAACCGACGCTTTTGGAAGAGCTTTGCAACTCATTTGTTGAGTGCACTTGGCGCACTTGCTACCGCTCTTACCATTATCGAGATCTTCTTCAACGACACGCTGAGCAGACTCGGCGGCTGGCTCTTCCTCCTGGTAGCTTTGGCGGCGTTCTTGTACGCGCTTAGGCGTTCCTGGCCGCGGCCCATCGAGCAGCATTACTCGACGCCAGACACTGTCATTCGGTTGGTGACTGGCGATCTTTTCAGCCAGAGCACCAGCCTCGTGATCGGCATGTCGGACTGTTTCGACGTGGAGACCCCGCACATCATCCGTACCGACAGCGTGCAGGGGCAGTTCCTCAGCCGCGTTTACAGAGGCGACCTCAGAAAGTTGCAGTCGGACCTTGCAGAGGCCCTCGCCGCAGAGACCCCGATCGAGGTGGGCGTTGACAAGAACGGCAACACGGACCGGTACGGGTGTGGCACTGTCGCTGCGATCAGGCAGCACCGCACGTACTACTACTGCGTGGCGTACACGAAAATGGACGAGCGCAACAACGTGTCGTCCACGATCGGAATCCTCTGGGATGCAATGGAGGAACTGTGGTGCGAGGTACGACGTCACAGTAACGGCGAACCGGTCTCCGTACCGATCATCGGCCTAGGGCAGTCGGGCCTGTCGACCGTGCTTCCTATCCAGGACGCGATCCGATTCCTGATCCTTACCTTTATGTTCGCTTCGCGCCAGGAGCGGGTGTGCGACGAACTACGCATCGTGGTTCGCGCAGAGGACGAGAAGCGAGTCGACATGCTCGAAATCCAAGATTTCCTCACGTCCCTAAAGAGGTCCTGATGAGCAGCCTCGTCGTACCTGACGCGCTTCCCTGTGCCTTCTGCGACTACCTGAGCGGCGCTCGGCCGTACACCATCCTTCATCGTGAAGATGCCGCCGCCGTGCTGGTCACTCGCGAGCAGCGTGGCATCGCTCACTTGCTGGTGATTCCAACGCGGCACGTGCCGACCATCTTGGAGTTGCAGGCAGTCGAGAGCCACGCTGTCGTGGACTTGCTACGGCGTGCGGCAACCGTGATCGACCGAGTGGAGCAAAGACCTGGGATCAGCGTTTGGCAGAACAACGGGGTGGACGCGCACCAAGCGATTCCCCACGTCCACTTCCACGTGGCTGGCACGATCGATGGCGGGAGCACGGAGCGGGGCGAGGTGGCCGAACTGAGCGTGGACGAGACGGAGGCCATCGCCTCTCGCTTGCGGCCTTTCTTCTAGCGTCCCAGTTCGCCAGAGGCAGTACTCGTGCAGGTCGGGCGGGCGACCCGCTCACCCGCGAACTAGGATCGCCACTTCGCGCTTCCGGTGGTCCTGCACAACGTCGTTGGATGTCGCCCCACTCGGCGATCACAGTCGGGCCGTGGGCAGCAGTGCAGAGATTGAGCAACCGGATTGGTTCTTCGAGCACGCGCTGGTGGACGCCGATACCTTCGCGTGCCAGTACGGCAGCCAAGATGTGCCGCCACTTGCAGCCCGCCGTGCTCGCAGATCCGGCATCGCGTACTCCTCGCCGAGCAGGACCAGTTCGTCGGTCTTTGAAACGATGATTGGACCGTCGAAGCGGGTCTCCTCGCCTTCTGGTGCCTTGGCGCCCCGTATGACGACTGTCTCGATAGCGGACATTGCCAACGGGATCTCAAGCGCATCCCCGGCGTCCAGCCTCTGATTCTGAACAAGCCTGAAACGATTGCGGAATGAGTACGACGGCGGCTCGTTATCGTCGCGCGTCATGGTCGCCGACCTTATCCGCTGTCGTTGTTGGCCAGATGCACAAGGTCGGCGATGGCGATGCAGCAAGGGCGCGCAGCTCCGGGAGAAGGGCATTGCGGGCACCGACAGCGCCAAGATGCTCGGCGGTGGCCCAGATAGTAGATAGTTGGAGCATGCGAGGGTCTGCGTCGAAGACACTGCTGCGGATCTTAGATGCAGTGACTGCCCTACTGCTGCTGCGTCTAGCGACTCAGTCGAGGGTTCGAAAGCCTTTGACCGCAAAAACTACTGTCTACACAAGTGTCTCTACAAGCCGGGACCGGACGTGGCCAACTTTTACATTCCTAATCCTAGCGGGTGCTGCAATTCTTGCATGCGGGTTTGCGACAAAGCCAAGCATTAATCCTGAGGCTCAGCTTGAAGGCCAACTTCTAATAATTACAGACGCAAAAGTGGCAAACGACAAGAAGGGCAAGATCGGGCTGCTTTTTGTTGAGTGGGATGAGGCTCACGGGATTCCGCTGAACGGCTTAGCCCCGCCGCCTTCGAGTTTGTCGCCAACGTCAAAATTACCAGATAAGCCGGATAAGGACACGGTTCGGACCCGCGTGATTATTACGCTTGAGAGGCCGGTGCAAGAACCAGCGGTGGTTAGATTTGCTTTTTCGGTCTCCGGCAAAGCTACGTATTTAGGGTGCCAACCGGAACCCGCCATACTCTCTTGCGGCGTAGGTGGGTACCGCGACGGAAAACTTAGAACAACGGGCATAGGCCTGGGCGGTGGGGGCGTGGACAATCGGTTTGTGCAGTTAGAAGGGTTATTGCCTGCTGGATCAATCCAGTTCGCTGCCACGGCAGACTTTAAGGGGACGGATGGCCTGGTCTTCTCCACAAGTGGGGCGCATAGTAAAGTCCGTCTGCCGGCGGTCTATTCTCGAACCGAGTCAGGTTTTTGTTGGCCCAATATGCCTGACTCCCTTGGTGAAAGCTACGCAGACTGTCGTGATATTTCATTTACTGTTGGATCAGCTATCACTGCAGCGCGAGCTAGCCGAATAAACTGGAACGAACGCCCCGACACCGGCGGCGAAATCAATGGACCTGGTCAATTTGGTGAAACCGCGCCGGCCATTCCCGTTGCATTGCAAACTGCAGATATAGTGGCATGGACATACACGCGCTCCGCAGATAGCTTTCTTGTACCGCCGCCCATCTCGGGCATCGATCAAAGTATTGTAGACCGGAATTCGGAAAAGAACTTCTTTTCGGGCATCTGGCTAGGTATCGGTGGCAGTGCGGTGGTTGCCGGGGCACAGTTGCTTTTGCAAGCAGTGACCCGCCGGAAGGCTTAACGTTGCTCTTCGATTTTGAGCGGGCGCAGGCGACCTCGTCGGGCGTTGGACCCTACTCAAATCCCGACCAACCTCTTGGTGAAGTAGTGACTGTCAAAGCCACTGTCCCCGGTACGAGCTGGACGGCGTGATGGGTTCTCCGGTTGCTGTCTTGGGCCTGCTGTCCGCCTCAACACTGGTGGTGCGGTCGGCCTGGCAGACGCTCAGCGCTCGCTAGACATCCTGGACGTCGTCATCTAATTCCCAGTTGCTATCGGCGGTATAGGCCATGGCCAGCGCTTCGCACACGCTTGTGCCCAGTTCGATTTCTCGCTTCAGGTCGCTTGCATATTTGTCCAGTTGTGGATCATCCAGACCGTGGCGGTAATCGACACTCCTGCCACTCCTGGCACTCCCGGTGACAGCGCCGTGACGATGAGTTCGGGGCTCTCTGCATCCACGCCAGCCGGTAGGTATTGAGCGTGCCTGCGATATCCGTCAGGGAGTGTCGTCGCCGGCGTTGCGCGTGTCATGCGGCTCGCATGCGGGCCGTACGCAAAATGCAGATAAGGCAGAAACGCCAGCTGAACCCTGCGATAGAGGCTGGTGGAGCACGGTCACGGTGTGCCAGCATCGGTGATATGAAAGCGCGCCGATCGCTCGTGTTGCTCGGTGTTCCGGTGGTGGTGGTGGCCTTGGCCACGCTGCCCAGCGCACCGGTCGTCGTACCCGCCGCCTCCGCTGCCGGCTGTCCCGACATCGAGGTGACTTTCGCCCGTGGCACCGCCGAACCGCCAGGTGTCGGCGGAGTCGGCCAGAAATTCATCGACGCGTTGCGCTCGCAGGTCGGGGGGCGGTCCGTCGGGGTGTATGCGGTCAATTACCCGGCAGGCGAGGACTGGCCGCCATCAGCATCCGACGGCGCCGGTGATGCGAACGCCCACGTGCAATCCATGGTGGCGACCTGTCCCAACACCAAACTGGTGCTCGGCGGCTATTCGCAAGGCGCGATGGTCATCGATCTGATCACCATCGCGCGGGCATCGGTGGCGGGCTTCAACGCCGCGACCCTGTCGGCGGAGGAGGCCGAACACGTCGCTGCGGTTGCGGTTTTCGGCAACCCCACCGACCGCTACCTGGGCGGACCGGTCAGCGAGATCAGCCCCTGGTACGGCGCCAAGGCCATTGATCTGTGTGCCGACGGCGACCCGATCTGCACCCCGGGAGCCCTGGCGCTGCCTACACACGACGAGATGTTCTCCGCGCCGCACCTGTCCTATGCGCAGTCACCGATGCCGGCTCAGGCCGCGGGCTTCGTGGCGAGCCACCTCTGACGCGGGGCTTTACCCGAGGATCTCCGACGCCCAGTACTCGCGCAGGCTGGAGATCCGCTCACCGGCGAATTCCAGGATGGCGACTTCGCGCATCCGCTTGCGCACGTTCTGGACGCGGTCGTCGAACGTCGCCTCCCACTCGGCGATCACCGTGCTGCCGTCGGTGGCGGTGTAGAGGTTGAGCAGTCGGGCATCGATATTGGCTTGCCCCTCGACCACCTTGCGCTGCCAGTAGTCGCGGATCCCGGCACGGGTGCGGATCGGCTCGCCCAGCACCCGCTCGTGGTAGGTGGCGTCGTCGGTGAAGATCGTGACGATGAGCTCGGGGTCCTGTTGCGTCCAGGCGCGCAGGTAGGTATCGATCGTGGTGCGGACGTCCATCAGGGGAGTGTGGCCCACAACCCGGCCTCGACTTCGCCGAACGTGCACTCAGTGCGAGGAAGCGGCAGAAAATTCGCGCTCAGTGCACGCTGGGCGCGGCGGAGGAGCTGGGACCGGCTCACAGGCGCCCGGATTTCCGGCCCGCCGCCGGTAGGGGTAACCTAACGCAGGGAAATTAGGGCAGCCTTTACTAATACTTGCGAGGGGATCGGATGGCCGTCGACGACACCTCGGCCGTCGCGCAGTTCCCAACTTGGATCGGCCGCTTTCCCGGGCCCGGCGCCCCCACTCTGGTCTTCCCGCACGCCGGCGGAACCGCGGTCAACTATCGCCCGCTGGCGCTGGCCCTGGCCGCTGGTGCCGACGCCTACGTCATGCAGTATCCGCAGCGTGCCGACCGTTTCCGTGAGCCGGCCGCCGAAACCCTGCCGGAGTTGGCCCGCAGCCTGTTCGACGCCGCGCCCTGGCACCAGCTCGGACCGCTGCGCCTGTTCGGGCACAGCATGGGTTCGCTGGTCGCCTTCGAGTTCGCCCGGCGGGCCGAAGAGCGCGGCATCGAGATCCAGCGGCTTTGGGCCTCGGCTGCCCCGGCACCCGGCGTGGTGGCCGGGCTGCGCAAGGTGCCCACCGGAGATGCCGACCTGCGCGCCGAACTCACCCAGCTGGGCGGCACCGACCCGCGAATCCTGGCCGACGAGGAATTCCTCACCCTGCTGCTGACCCCGGTGCGCTCGGATTACCTGGCCTTCAACCGTTACCAGTGCGCACCCGATGTCACCATTCGCGCCGACATCACCGTGCTGGGCGGGCGCTCCGACGACCGGGTCGGCGCCGACCTGCTGGAACGCTGGGCCGACCACACCACCGGCGCCTGGTCGATGTCGCTGTACGACGGCGGGCACTTCTATCACTACGAGCACATCGAGACCTTGGCGAAGCGGATCATCGCCGATGAATGATCGGCGCGAGGACCCGGTCGTCATCACCGGCCTCGGCGTCGAGGCGCCCGGTGGGATCGACACCGCCGAGCAGTACTGGTCACTACTGGCCGACGGGCGCGAGGCGCTGAGCACCATCCCCGAAGACCGCGACTGGGCCGTGCGCGAACTCATCGAGGGATCGCACCGCGACGGCTTCAAGCCCATCTGCAATGCGGGCGGATTCCTGTCCGGCGCCGCCGAATTCGATCCCGGATTCTTCGGTATCGCGCCACGCGAGGCCGTCGCGATGGACCCGCAGCAGCGGGTGGCACTGCGGGTGGCCTGGCGCGCCCTGGAAGATGCCGGCATCAATCCCGACGAGCTCACCGGCCATGACGTCGGCGTGTATCTCGGTGCCTCGGTCACCGGCTATGGCCCGGACATGGCGCAGTTCAGCGCGCACAGCGGTCACCTGCTGCCCGGCACCGCACTGTCGGTGATCTCCGGCCGGATCGCCTACACCCTGGGCCTGGCCGGCCCGGCGATCACCGTCGACACCTCTTGCTCGTCAGCGCTGTCCGCAATGCACCTGGCAGTGCAGGCGATTCAGACCGGTGACACCGAAATGGCGCTCGCCGGCGGGGTGTGCGTGATGGGCTCGCCCGGCTTCTTCGTCGAGTTCTCCAAGCAGCACGCGCTCTCCGACGACGGCCACTGCCGGCCCTACAGTGCCGCCGCCACCGGAACGGTGTGGGCCGAAGGTGCTGGAATCTTTGTGCTGCAACGAAAATCGGCCGCGCTGCGCGACCGCCGCCACATCTACGGCGAGATCATGGCCAGCCGGCTCAACCAGGACGGTCACACCCCCGGCCTGCTCACCCCCAGCGAAGCGGCGCAGCAGCGACTGTTCCGGCACGCCCTGGCCGACGCCGGCGTGCACCCCAGCCAGGTCGGGATGATCGAAGGCCACGGCACCGGAACCCGCGTCGGTGATCCGGTAGAGCTGCGCTCGCTGATCAGCGTCTACGGCACCGACACGACGGCCGTTGCCGGACCGCGGCTCGGCTCGGTCAAATCCAACATCGGGCATACCCAGGCCGCGGCCGGGGCACTCGGGTTGACCAAAGTACTGCTGGCCGCCGAGCACCAGGCGATCCCGCCCACCCTGCATGTGCGCGACGGCTGGCACGACGGCATCGACTGGGACGGCCACGGAATCACCCTGGCCGAAACCATTACCGCCTGGCCCGCCAGTGACGGCCGCCGGATCGGCTCGGTGTCGGCGTTCGGGATGAGCGGCACCAACGCGCATCTGATCGTCGGGGTGGACGACCTTTCCGGGGCCACCCCGTGCTGAACAACCACCCGACCACCTTGCCCGACGGCCGGATCCCCGTGCTGATCTCGGCGCACGCCCGCGACCTGGTGGCTGCCGAGGCCGGCGGCCTGGCGCGTTACCTGCAGACCCACCCCGCCGGGGTCGCGGCCGTTGCCCAGACCCTGCGGGCCACCCGCCCGGTGCGCCGCTACCGCGCGGTGATCCGCGCCCGCGACGCCGCCGAGCTCATCGCCGGTCTCGACGCCGTCTACCGCGGCGTCGACCACCCGCTGGTGGCCGGGTCGCATCAACCTGAGACCGCTCGCACCGCCTTCGTGTTCCCCGGCCAGGGGAATCAATGGCCCGGCATGGGAACCGAGCTGCTCGGCGTCGCGGCATACCGCGCCGAGGCGGACCGCTGCCATGACGCCTTCCTGCGCGCCGGTCACGCCTCGCCGCTGAGCTACCTGCGCGGCACCGATGACACCGATCCGGTGGTTCAGCGAGGCTCGACGCAGGAGAGCCGAAGCTGGGACCGCCGCACAGACCCGGTCGTGGTCCAGGCCGCCCAATTCACCCACGCCGCGTCACTGGCCGCTACCTGGCGGCATTTCGGCGTGCTGCCTGACATCACCGTCGGCCACAGCCTGGGGGAGGTGGCTGCCGCCTACACCGCCGGCGTGGTCGACTTGGACGCCGCCGTGGCGGTGGTGGCCGCACGGGCGCAGCTGACCGATCTGCTGGCCGCCAACGCACCGGTCCGGTTCGGCATGGCGGTGGTCGCCCTGAACGCCGACGCCGCCGCCGACCTCATCGCCGCCACCCCTGGTTGGCTGGAGCTCTCGGTGGTCAACGGCCCCGAATCGGTGGTGGTGTCCGGCGAGTGGCCGGCCATCCAGCAGGTTCTGGAAGCTGCCGGCCGCCGTGGAGTGTTCGCCCGCGAGCTGCCGGTGCGCTACCCGGCGCACACGAGCGCCCTGGAGCCGCTGCGAGAGCAGCTGACCGGGCAGCTTCCCGACGCGCAATTCCACAGCACCCCAGTGGAATTCATCGGATCGGTGTACGGCGGCCCGATCCCGCCCGCCACGACGTTCCGGCAGTACTGGTTCGACAATCTGCGCCGGCAGGTCCGGTTCGACTTGGCCGCGGCCGCCGCGGTGGCGCGCGGCGTCACCACGTTCATCGAGATGTCGGCGCACCCGACTCTGCTGGTGGCGCTCGGCGACTCCGTCGGTGCCGCCCAGGTGCTGGGCAGTACCGACCGCGACCAGCCGGCCGGTGAGGCGCTGGCAGCCAACATCGCCGCTGCGGCGATTGCCGACCCGGGCTATCGCTGGCGAGATTTCGCCCCGCCGGATGCTCTTGCGCTGCTGCGGCATTTCCCGCACGCACCGATGCACACCAACCGGCTGTGGGCCGGCACGGAGACGTCTGTGCCGCGCCATCGGATGCCGGTGGTCATGACGGAAAGCTGGCTGCCGGTCACCGAGCCGCAGCAGCGGCCCGCGAGGGTGGCCGTCGTCGACTATGCCGGGCAATCGGCTGAGCTGACCGCGCAATTGGCGGCGGCACTGGACGCCGAAGTGGTCGGCCCCGCCGACGCCGAGCTCCTGGTTCTGGTGGCTCCGCTCGCCGACGCGGTCGACATCACCACGGCAACAACCGAGTTCGCCGGTCACGCGGCCAGCCAGAGCATTGTTCAGCCCGGACAGAACTGCCGCCGGGTATGGCTGGTCACCCGCGGCGCCGAGCAACTCGACGCCGATCCGCCACCGCGCCCCGGTGGCGCCGCGCTGGCCGCGCTGCACCGCAGCATCGGATTCGACTACCCCGATCACACGTTCGCGCACCTGGACCTACCGGTGCAGCCCACCGCAGCAGACCTGCGAGCCGCCGGCGCCGCACTCCAGTTGACCGACACCGAAGTCGCGGTGCGTGCCGGGAAGTTGGCAACCCGCCGATTCGTCGAGTCCACCACCGCCGCAACGGCGCCGACGGTCCCAGAGACCGTGGTGATCAGCGGCGGAACCGGTGCGATCGGATTGGCCTACGCGGCGTTCTGCGCCGACCACGGCGCCCGCGACATCGTCCTGCTCAGTCGCAGCGGGGCCACCGATGCGACTACACCGCAAATGGATGCGCTGCGTGCGCGAACCGGGGCGCGCATCACCGCGATCCGCTGCGACATCACCGATGACGCCGCAGTCGCGGCGGTCATTGCGCAGTATCGTCCGGTACCGGCTGGGCTGCTGGTGCATACCGCGTCAGCAGAGGCCGTGGCCGCGTCGAAGATCACCGCCGAGGCAGTGCGGGACGCGTTCGGCGCCAAAGTGATCGGACTGGACAACCTGGCACGGCACTGGCCGCTGGGCGCCGACGCACGCGTGCTGGTCTGCTCGTCGGTACTGGCGCTGTGGGGCGGCTCGGGACACGGGCTCTACGCGGCGGCCAACCGGATGGCGGACACGCTGGTGGGACAACTGCGGGCGCAGGGCCTGGGCGCCACCTCCATTCGCTGGGGGCTGTGGCGCAGCGTGGCTGTGGTCAGCGGCGAGGAGAAGGACCGGATCGCCCGAACCGGCCTCACCCCGATGGCCCCGGAAACCGCGATCACCGCCGGACTTCTTGCCGCGCCGGGCGACCCGGCGATCCTGGCCGCCGATTTCGACCGACTGGCGGTGTTCTTCGACAGCCAGGGCGTGCCCTCGCCGTTCGATGCTTCACTGACCGCCGCGACGGTAGATGGGCAGGCCGATCGTCCGATCGGTGAGGTGGTGGCCGACGAACTGGTGACGGTGCTCGGCTTGGAAGGCCCCGACGACATCGACATGCACCGGGCCTTGGTCGATCTCGGCCTGGATTCACTTCTCGCACTGGACCTGCGCAAGCGCTTGGGGCGGGCCACCGGCCTGCGGGTGGCGCTCGGTCCGCTGCTGGCCGGAATGACCGGAGCCCAGCTGACGGCGGCGCTGACCGATGACGCAGCGCCGGCCGCGGCTACGGAAAGGACTGTGTTCACCCATGACTGACACCGGCGGTTTAGCGAGGTTCGACGAAGGAGAGGCGAAGCTGGAATCGCCGCATGACACCGGCGGTTTAGCGAGGTTCGACGAAGGAGTGGCGAAGCTGGAATCGCCGCATGACACCGGCGGTTTAGCGAGGCTCGACGAAGGAGAGGCGAAGCTGGAATCGCCGCATGGCGCCGTCGACCAGGCGACCGACGCCAACAAGCTGCGGCTGGAACTGCTGCGCCGCCGACTCGCCGAACGCGGGCTGGCCGCAACATCTGCCGAGCCACAGACCGGGCCGGCCAATGGGTCTGGGCCGCTGACCATGAGCGACGGGCAACGCCGCATGTGGTTCGTGCAGGCGCTCGACCCGGACGGCGCGCTGGCCAACATCGCGGTCTCCTACCGTCTCACCGGCCCGCTGGACGGTGCCCGACTGCAGGCCGCGCTGGCCGCGGTGGCCGCGCGCCACCCGGTGTTGCGCACCGTCTATGCCGTCGACGACGCGGGCGAACCGCACCCGGCGATCGCCGAGGTCACGCCCGGGTTTGCCACACACGATCTGTCCGACCTCGCCGAACAGGCCCGCGCGTTGCGCCTGGAAGTTCTGGCCCAACGCGAATTCGGCACCCCGTTCCGGCTGGATTCCGATGCCCCGCTGCGACTCACCCTGGTTCGGGTCGCACCAGATGAACACATCCTGCTGCTGGTGGCTCACCACATCGCCTGGGACGACGACTCCTGGGCGGTCTTCTTCGACGACCTCACGGCCGCCTATGCCGACCCCGAGCAGTTCGCCACCCGCGCCCCCGTCCCGCACCCCGCCGCCGCGGCGGGCTCCGGTCACGAAGCCGAGCTGAAGTACTGGCGCACCCTGCTGGCCGACCCGCCGGACCCGCTGGAGCTGCCCGGCCCGCACGGCTCGGCGATACCGAGCACGCTGCGCGCCGGCTTGTGCACCCGCACCTTGCCGGCGGAGTTGATGTCCGACATCACCGAACTGGCACGCGGCAACGGCGCCACGC
Source organism: Mycobacterium sp. SMC-11 (assembly GCF_046250095.1). Classification (NCBI taxonomy): domain Bacteria; kingdom Bacillati; phylum Actinomycetota; class Actinomycetes; order Mycobacteriales; family Mycobacteriaceae; genus Mycobacterium; species Mycobacterium sp. SMC-11. Next base: position 1,664,163 of record NZ_CP176430.1, read on the forward strand.
CCTACATGGTGATCGCCGCGGCGCTATCCGCCCTGATCCACCGCTACACCGCCACCGATGATTTCCTGATCGCCTCACCGGTGCTCAACCGCACCGCCGGTACCGAAGGGGCCATCGGCTACTTCGGCAACACCGTGGTGCTGCGCGCGAAAGTTGACGCCGCCGCCCCGTTCAGCGAACTGCTGGCTCAAACCCGCGACGCCGCGCTGGGGGCCTTCGGCCACCAGGGCATCAACCTCGACCGGGTGGTACGCGAACTCAACCCGGATCGCCGGCACGGGGGAGTGGAACGACTCACCCGGCTCAGCTTCGGTTTCCGCTCGACCCAGGGGGGCGGCTTCCAGCCGGACGGGATCACCTGCACCCGAGCCGAATACCGCGGCAAGGTCGCCCAGCTGCCGCTTGGAATCATGGTGGAGGCCGGAACTGACGGCGCGCTGATCGAGGCCGAATACCTGCACGACGTGCTCGACGAGGCATTGGTCGAGCAGTTGCTGCGCCACCTGGTGCAGCTGCTGTCGGCCGCCGTGGCACAACCCCAGACGACCATCGGAGAGCTGGACATGCTCGGCGATGACGATCGGGCCTGGCTGGACGCGATTTCCCGCGGACCCGACTTCGTCCCGCCGCCGGGGGCACCGGCCACCCTGGGCTCCCTGGTGGCCGACCGGGCCGCGGCCACCCCGAACGCCATCGCCGTTGTCGACGACCACGGCCGGTACAGCTACGCCGAGATCAACGCGCGCGCCAACCGAATCGCACACCACCTGATCGCCGCGGGCATCGGCACCGAAGACAAGGTCGCGGTGCTGTTCGGCCGCTCGACCGATCTCGTGGTCACCGCCCTGGGTATCGCCAAGGCCGGCGCCGCCTACGTTCCCATCGACCCCGAATACCCGCCGGATCGCATCGAATTCATCCTCGGTGACGCCCGGCCGTCGATCGTGCTGCGGGATCCGCTGACCGACGACGAGCTGGCCGGCCGGCCCGACACCGACCCGACCGACGCCGACCGGGTGCGCCCGCTGCGTTCGGAGAATCTGGCCTACCTCATCTACACCTCGGGTTCGACCGGATTGCCCAAGGGTGTCGAGGTATCCCACGCCCCGATCACCGAGTACCTGGTGTGGTTCGGCAGCGAATACGGCATCGACGACACCGACGTTCTGCTGCAGGTCGCCTCGCCGAGCTTCGACGTGTCGATCGGCGAACTGTTCGGAACCCTCGGAAACGGTGCCCGGCTGGTGATTCCGCGCCCGGACGGACTCCGCGACATCGGCTACCTGACCGACCTGCTGCAGCGCGAAGGCGTCACCGCCATGCACTTCGTGCCGTCGCTGCTAGGGCTGTTCCTGTCGTTGCCCGGCGTGAACCAGTGGCGCACCCTGCGGCGCATCCCGATCGGTGGCGAACCGCTGCCGGGCGAACTCGCGGACAAGTTCCACGCCACCTTCGACGCCCTGCTGCACAACTTCTACGGCCCCACCGAGACCGTGGTGAACTCGTCGCGACACAAGGTGGAAGGCCCCCAGGGCAACCGGATCGTGCCGATCGGCAGCCCGAACATCAACACCACCATGTGGCTGCTCGACGACGCGCTGCAGCCGGTTCCGGTCGGGGTGATCGGCGAGATCTACATCGGCGGAACCCATGTGGCCCGCGGCTACTTCGACCGTCCCGGCCTGACCGCCGAGCGATTCGTCGCCGACCCGTGGACGCCCGGCCAGCGGCTGTACCGCACCGGTGATCTGGCCCGCCGCAACGCCGCCGGCGACCTGGAATTCATCGGCCGCGCCGACGACCAGGTCAAGGTCCGCGGCTTCCGGATCGAGCTCGGCGAGGTGGCCTCGGCCATCTCGGTGGACCCCAGCGTCGGCCAGTGCGTGGTCGTGGTTTCGGACCTTCCCGGGTTGGGCCGCAGCCTGGTCGCCTACCTGACCCCCGCCGGCCCGGGCGCTGTGGAAGGCCCCGGGCGAAGCGCGACAGAAGACTCCGTCGAGATCCCGCGGATCCGGGCCCGAGTGGCCGCGGCGTTGCCGGAATACATGGCGCCGGCGGCCTACGTGGTGGTCGACGACATCCCGATCACCGCGCACGGCAAGATCGATCGGGCCGCGCTGCCCGACCCGCAGCCGATCGAGAGCACGCCCTACCGGGAGCCGCAGACCGCCACCGAACACGTGGTGGCGCAACTGTTCGCCCAACTGCTCTCCCGGGACAAGGTGGGCGCCGACGACTCGTTCTTCGACCTCGGCGGCCACTCGCTGCTGGCCACCAAACTGGTCGCGGCGATCCGCGCCCGCTGCGAGGTGGAGATCGGCATCCGGGAGATCTTCGAGGCCAGCACGGTGGCCCGACTGGCCGCCGCGATCGACCGGGCGCCGGCCGCGCAACCCGGCGAGAACGGGGCCGGGCGACCGCCGCTGGTCGCGGTACCGCGCTCCGGCGACGCCCCCGTCTCGGCGTCGCAGCTGCGAACCTGGTTCGCCTACCGACTGGACCCCAATTCCACCGGCGACCACATTCCGCTGACGGCCCGGCTCACCGGCCCCTGCGACACAGCCGCCCTGACCGCCGCGATCGGCGACATGGTGGGCCGCCACGACAGTCTGCGCACCACATTCCGCGAGATCGACGGGCTGCCCCATCAGGTCATCAACGCGCCCGCCGCGGTGCCAGTGACCGAACTGCACTGTCCCGAAACCGATCCGGCAGCCGTCGCGGCGTGGACCCGGGCCCGACTCGACGAGCAGCGCGCTCTCGCGTTCGACCTGGAACGGGATTGGCCGATCCGGGCGGCGCTGCTGCACCTGCCCGGCGACGAACGGGTGCTGTCGTTGGTGGTGCACCATATCGCCGCCGACCATTGGTCGGTCGAGGTGCTCTTCACCGACCTGCTGATCGCCTACCGCTCCCGCGCCGCCGGCTCCGCGCCGGGATGGGAGCCGCCGGCATTGCAGTACGCGGACTTCGCGCACTGGCAGGGCGAACTGCTGCGTGACGAGTCCGGTCTGATCGAGGCGCAACGCCGGTACTGGATCGAGCAACTGGCCGGCCTGGCCGACGACACCGGGCCGCGGCCGGACTTTCCCCGGCCCGCCACCGCCAATGGCTCCGGCGACTCGGTCGCGTTCACCGTCCCCCCGCAGGTACGAGCGGGGCTGGCGGCACTGGCCCGCGAGACCGGCGCCACCGAGTTCATGGTGGTGCAGTCCGCGGTCGCGGTGCTGCTGCATCTGGCCGGCAGCGGCGACGACATCCCGCTCGGGGTACCGATCGCCGGACGCACCGACAACGCTCTGGACAACCTGGTCGGGTTCTTCGTCAACATCGTGGTGCTGCGAAACCGGTTGTCCGGCAACCCCACACTGCGCGAGGTTGTAGCGCGGGCGAGGGAAGCCGCACTGGGCGCCTACGCGCATGCCGACCTGCCGTTCGACCGGCTGGTGGAGGCGCTCAACCCGGTCCGCACGCTGTCGCGTAACCCGCTGTTCCAGGTGGTGGTCCACGTCCGCGAGGCCGCCGACGTCACCCACGTCATCGACAGTGGGCCCGACGGCGACCTGGTCTTCCGCACCGTGATGCCCACCTTCGACATCGCTCACGCCGACCTGTCGGTGAATCTGTTCACCACCAAGGAGTCCGACGGGGACGGCTACGACGGACATCTGATCTACCGCACCGACCTCTACGAGCGCGCCACCGTACAGCGGCTCGCCGACTGGCTGGGCCGGGTGCTGGCGACCATGGCCGGCGATCCGGGACGGGCGCTGCGCGACATCAGCCTGGTCGACGAGCAGCAACGCGAGCGCATCGTGGGGCGGTGGAGCCGCGGTGCCGAGATTCCCGCGGGCGATCCGCAAACCATCGCCGACGTGCTGGCGCCCAGCCGCAGCTTCGACGGCGTCGCCGTGCGATGCGCCGGAGCCGAGCTCACCTACCCGCAGTTGCATTCCCGCTCCGACCGGCTTGCCGAGCTGTTGATCGCCGCCGGCGTGGAACCCGGAACGCTGGTGGGTCTGTCGGTGCGCCGCGACCTGGATCTGCCGGTGGCGCTGGTCGGCATCATGAAGGCCGGCGCCGGCTATTTCCCGCTGGACCCGAGCTATCCGAGCCAGCGACTCGAGTTCATGATCGACGACGTCGCGCCCAAGGTGGTCCTGGTCAGCGACGGCACCCGGGATGCGATTCCGGCCAGCGACGGTGTCACGCTGCTGTGCCTGGATGACGCCGACGTGCAGGCGGAACTGGCCAAAGGCACTGTCGGGCTGGGCCTTCCGGTGCCGCACCCCGATGACCCGATGTATCTGGTGTTCACCTCCGGATCCACCGGCATGCCCAAGGGCGTGCTCGGCACCCACCGGTCGATGAGCGCACGCCTGAACTGGCAGATCGCCCACTACCCGGTCACCGGCGAGGACATCCGGCTCGCCCAGTCGTCGATGACGTTCCTGGAAGGCGGCATGGAGATGCTGGCCGGCCTGGCCGCCGGGGCGACGCTGATTCTGGCCGACGACAACGAGTTCCGTAACCCCGAAGCACTGGCCCGGCTGATCACCGACGAGCGGGTGGCTCAAGTGACCGCGGTGGCGAGCCTGATCTCGGTGCTGGTCGACTCTGCACCCGAGGCCGTGCGCGGTCTGCGCCGCCTGGTCTGCAGCGGCGAGCCCGTCTCGGCGGACCTGCTGGCCCGGCTGGGCGGGGCGCTCGATCCGGATGCGCAACTGCTCAACAACTTCGGTGCCACCGAAACCTCGGGTGCAGTGGTGCGCGGGGAACTGGAGCCGCCCACACCGAAACTGGGCCGGCCCACACCCGGATCGCAGGCCTACCTGCTCGACGACGCGTTGCAGCCGGTGCCGCCCGGGGTGGTCGGCGAGGTCTATTACGCGGGCCCGCAGATCGTCCGCGGCTACTGGAAGCGGCCGGGACTGACCTCGACCCGCTTCGTCGCCAACCCCTTCTCCAAGACGCCCGGCGACCGGCTCTACCGCAGCGGCGACCGGGCGCGCTGGACCGTCGACGGGGTGTTGGAGTTTGTTGGCCGCACCGACCACCAAGTCAAGGTGCGTGGCTTCCGGGTGGAGCTGGCCGAGGTGGAGGCCGCGTTGCGTAGCGCACCGGGAGTGGCGATGGCCGCTGCTCGCACCTGGGAGCAGCGCGGTGTCACCACGCTGGCCGGCTACTTGGTGCCTGCGGCCCCGGTCTCCGACGCGGCGGAGTTCATCGCTTCGGTGCGTGCGGCCGTGGCCGCAACGCTGCCCGGCTACATGGTCCCGTCGTCGCTGACGGTGCTCGACGCCATGCCGTTGACGGACTCCGGGAAACTGAACCGGCCCGCCCTGCCGCAGCCGGCGGTGGCCACCCGCGGGGAATCGGACCCACCGGTCACCGCCACCGAACAGACCCTGGTCGGAATCTGCGCCGAATTGTTGGGTGTTGCGGCAATCGGGCGCAGCGACGGCTTCTTCGAACTCGGTGGCGACAGCATCCTGTCGGTGCAGCTGGCCGCGCGGGCGCGCGCGGCGGGGCTGGACGTCGACCCGCGGATGATCTTCGAGCACCCCACGTTCGCCGAACTGGCCGCCGCCGTCGACGCTGTGGCTGCGGCCGGTGGCACCCCGGAAGCCGCCGACACGGCGTTTGAACCGATGAGCGTCTCGGGGTTGAGCAGCGACGCACTGGCCGATCTGACCGCCGCATGGGGTGATTCGCCGTGACCGAGACCTCCCAACGGGTTACCCCGGCGATCGAGGACGTGCTGGCGCTCTCGCCACTGCAGCAGGGATTGTTCTCGCTGGCCAAACTCGCCACCGATGACGGTGGCGGGCGCGACGGCATCGATGTTTATACCGTGCAGTTCGTCATCGATATCGTCGGCGCCGTCGACCCGGGGCTGTTGCGCCGCAGTGCCGAGGCGATGCTGGCTCGGCATGCGAATCTGCGGGCGTCGTTCTGGGACGTCGACCTGCCGCACCCGGTGCAGATCATCCCGGCGACAACGGTACTTCCGTGGCGAGAGATCGAAGCTGCACCAAGCGAATTCGATGAGATCGCGCGCATCGAACGCACCACGAACTTCGACTTGGCCCGCGGACCGTTGTTGCGCTTCGTGCTGGCCCAGTCCGCCCCCGAGCAGTACCGACTGATCCTCACCGTGCACCACCTACTAATCGATGGGTGGTCGATGGCGGTGTTCTTCGACGAAATGGTGGCGATCTACCGCGCCGGCGGCGTCGACCCGCTGCCCGCGCCGCGCCCCTACCGCGACTACATCGGCTGGCTGACAAGCCAAGACACTGCCGCCGCGACCCAGCGGTGGCGCGAATACCTGGCCCCGCTGAGCGCCCCGACCATGCTGGCCGGCGGAGAGCGCGCCGCGGTGGGCAGCGCCGTCCCGCAGACCCACGAGGTCGTACTGGACAGCGACGCCACCGCGCGCCTGACCGAATGGGCCCGCCGGCACGGCCTGACGCTGAACACCGTGCTGCAGTTCGCCTGGGCGGTGCTGCTCGGCCGCCTCACCGACCGCACCGATATGGCGTTCGGCGCGGTGGTGTCGGGCCGCCCCCAACAGCTCACCGGCGTCGAAACCATGGTCGGCCTGTTCATCAACACCGTCCCGGTGGCCGCGTCGACACCGCCGCGCGCCGAGGTGGTCGCCACCTGTCAAGCGCTGCAACGCGATACCGCTGCCATGCGCGACCTGGGATACCTGAGTCTGTCGACGGTGCAGCGGGCCAGCGGCAAGGCGGTGTTCGACACCCTGCTGGTGTTCGAGAACGCTCCCATCGGCTCGGCGACAGCCGGGGTCACCACTGAGGACGGGGTCCGCTTCATCCCGGTGACGGTGGAAAGCCTCACGCACTATCCGCTGACGCTGGTCAGCTACCCGCCCCGCGACGGCCGGCTTACCGTGCTGCTCGAGGCGATCCCAGATGCGCTGGGGGAGTTGTCGGTTCCGGATCTGGGGCAGCGGCTGCTGCAGCTGCTGCGCCAGCTCCCCGACCCGGCGCGGCCCCGTGTCGCCGATCTGGATGTGCTGCTGCCCCTGGAGCGGGCGCGCATCACCGATCCGGTGGACCGCCGCGCAAACCCGACTACCTCGGTGCCCGCGCTGTTCGCCGCGGCCGCCGCGGCACACCCGGACAGTCCGGCGCTCACCGGCGAGGACCGGAGCCTGACCTACGCCGAACTGGCGGCCGAATCCGCCGCGCTGGCGCGGGCGTTGGCCGGGCGGGGGATCGGTCCCGAGGATCGGGTCGCGATTGCGCTGCCACGCTCGCTGGATTCGGTCATCGCAATCCTGGCGGTGCTGCAGGCCGGGGCAGCATATGTTCCCGTCGACATCAGCCTGCCGGAGGTGCGCATCGAATCGATTCTGCGCCAAGCCGGCCCGAAGATGACATTGACCGTCGGACTGCTCGACGAATTGCGTGCCGAAGATGCGGTGCAGATCCCGACTCCGGCCGCGATCCACCCCGACTCGGCCGCCTACGTGATCTTCACCTCCGGATCCACCGGAGAACCCAAGGGCGTCGTCGGCACCCACCGCGCGCTGGCGTCGTACTTTGCCGACCACCAGCAACGCATGTACGCGCCCGCCGTGGCGCGTCTGGGCCGGGCCCTGCGCGTCGCGCACGCCTGGTCACTGAGTTTCGATGCGAGCTGGCAGCCGCTGGTCGGCCTGCTGGGTGGGCAGTGCGTGCACCTGTTCTCCGCCGACGAGATGCGTGACGCCGAGGCGATCATCGACGGCATCCGCCGGCACCGACTGGACATGATCGACACCTCACCGTCGATGTTCACCCAACTGTTCGACGCCGGCCTGCTTGATGCCGACTCCGACCACCGCCTGACTGTGCTGGCGCTCGGCGGCGAGGCGATCGCCCCGCACACCTGGGCGCGACTGCGTGCGGCGCCCTCGACGGCAGTCCACAACTGCTACGGCCCCACCGAGACCACGGTGGAAGCCGTCGTCGCCGACGTCGCAGCTACCGATGTCCCGGTGATCGGAGAAGCGGTGCGCGGCATGACCGCTCATGTGTTGGACTCGGCGCTGCGCGAAGTGCCCGACGGAGTGGCTGGCGAGCTGTACCTGGCTGGAGCGCAGGTCACCCGCGGCTATCTGGGCCGCGTCGGGGCGACCGCGGCCCGCTACATCGCCGACCCGTTCCGCATCGGCGGCCGGATGTATCGCACCGGGGACCTGGTCCGGCGCCGGATCGATGGCCGCCTGGTCTACCTCGGCCGTGCCGACGACCAGGTCAAGGTGCGCGGCTACCGGGTCGAGATCGCCGAAGTCGAGGCGGCGCTGGCCGCCGCGACCGGGGTGACCGCCGCGGCGGTTCTGCCGGTACAGGGGCCGACCGGAACCCAACTGGCCGGTTTCGTCACCGGTGCGCACGTGGACACCACCCGGGTACGCGCCCAGATCGGCGCCCGGCTGCCGTCCTACCTGATACCTGCCCGGATCACCGCGGTGGAATCGATGCCGTTGACCTCCAACGGAAAACTGGACACCGAGGTGTTGCTGGAGCTGGCCGGTCCCTTGATCGGCGGTGGGGTAGAGGCGGCCACCGACACCGAACGGGTCCTGGTGGAACTGCTCGCCGAGGTTTTCGCCGGCCCGGAGGGCGCCGACGCGGCGGCAGGCGCAGCTCCGGGGGTCGAGACCGATCTGCGCGAGCTGGGTTTGGACAGCATCGTCGCGCTGTCGATGGTGCGGGCGGCCCGTCGGCGCGGTCTGCCGTTGCGTCCGCGGACCATCTTGAGCTGCAACACGATTCGGGACATAGCTGCCGCCTTGGACCGCGAAGTGGCCGAAGCCGACGAAGCGGCGCAGCGCGACGGATCGCAGGCGGTCGACGGGCCGATTCCGCTGCTGCCGGCCGGCCGCTGGCTCTATCAATACGGCGATCCGCGCCGGTTGGGGCAGGTCGAAGCGATTCGGCTGCCCGACGACACCCAGCCGGAGCAGCTGCGGGCGGCCCTGGCCGCGATCGTCGCCGCGCATCCGTTATTGCGTGCCCGACTCGACCCGGCCGAGCTGACGCTGTACCCGACCGAGCCCGTCGACGTCCTCACCGAGGTCACGGTCGAGGCGGCCGACCTTTCGGTGGTCACCGAGCACGGCACCCGACTGTTGGAGAGCCTGGATCCGGCGAACGGAGTCATGCTGCGCGCGGTGTGGCTGCGCACGCCCGACGCGGCGGGAGTGCTGATGCTGTGCGGGCACGTGCTGGCACTGGACCCGGTGTCGTGGCAGGTGATTCTGGGCGAGCTGCACGCCGCGCTGGCCCGGGCGGATCCGCTGCCGGAGCGCAGCGGCTACCGGCGCTGGGCGGCCGCACTGCACAAGCGTGCGCAGACCCTGGACACGGTGGACTTCTGGGCCGACCAGCTGGCCGGCGCCGACCCGGATCTGGGCGCTCGGCGGGTCGACCCAACGCGTGATCGCGCCGGTGATCTCACCGTGGCGGTGACCGTCACCGATCCGGCGCTCACCGCCGCGCTGTCGGCCCTGCCGGTTCCGATGCATGACCTGCTGGTCGCGGCGACCGCGCGGATGGTCTCCGCCTGGCGGGTCCGCCGCGGGCAGGCCGGTGCGACACCGCTACTGGCCTTGGAGACCCACGGGCGTGCCGAGGAGATCGTGACCGGCGTCGACACCGCCGACATCGCCGGCCTGCTGTCCGCCATTTATCCGCTGCGGGTGGCTCAGGCCGACCCGGCCGGGGTGGCGCGCGCACTGGCCGACATCCCGGGCGGCGGAATCGACTACGGGCTACTGGCCTACCTGCGCGCCGACACCGCCGAGCGGCTGGCGGCTCGGCCCGGGCCGCAGGTGCTGCTGAACTACCTGGGCCGGGTCGACCGGGCCGGGGGCGGACCGGCCGTGGCCCCCGACCTGATCGCCGGGCTGCCGTCGGTGCCCGAACCCGGTCAGGCGGTACGCCACGAGCTGAGCATCTTCGCCGCGGTGGCCGACCTCGGGGCGGGACAGGCGCTGATGACCCAGTGGCGCACCCTGCCCGATATCCTCGGCGACGCCGAGATCACGGCACTGCAAGAGCTGTTCACCGACAGCCTGGGCGACCTGGTGGAGGAACTGCAATGAGCACACTTGCGGTGGTGGGCGCCGGAGCCAAGGCGGTCGCGGTGGCCGCGAAGGCCGCCGCGCTGCGCGAAATGGGCGTCGCCGCACCGGATGTGGTTGCCGTCGAACGTACCGAAGTCGCCGCCAACTGGCGTGCCGCCGGCGGCTGGACCGATGGTGCACACCGGCTGGGCACCAGCCCGGAGAAGGACGTCGGCTTCCCGTACCGCTCGGCACTGGTGGCAGGCCGCAACGCCGAACTCGACGAGCGCATGACCCGCTATGGCTGGCAGTCCTATCTGATCGCCACTGGCCAGTTCGCCGAATGGGTCGACCGCGGCCGGCCGGCCCCGACCCATCTGCGGTGGAGCCAGTACCTGCGCTGGGTGGCCGAGGCGGTGCAGCTCAACGTGATTCCCGGCGAGGTGGAGCGGCTGGGCGTGGACGGCGCCGGTTGGGTGCTGCACACCCGAGAAACCAAAGTCGCCGCAGATGCGGTGATGATCACCGGTCCGGGGCAGGCCGAAAAGTCGATCCTGCCCGGCAACCCGCTAGTGCTCTCCATCGCACAGTTCTGGCACCGGGCTGCGGCCGACCGGATCAGCGCCGAGCGTGTCGCCGTCATCGGAGGCGGCGAGACCGCGGCGTCCATGCTCAATGAGCTTTTCCGGCACCGGGTTTCAACGATCACCGTGATCTCTCCACAGGTGACTCTGTTCACCCGAGGGGAGGGATTCTTCGAGAACGCCCTGTTCTCCGATCCCACCGACTGGACCGCGCTGACCTTGGCCGAGCGGCGAGATGCGTTGGCCCGCACCGACCGCGGCGTGTTCTCGGCCCGGGTGCAGGACGCGCTGCTGGCCGACGACCGGATCCGTCACCTGCGGGGCCGGGTCGCGCACGCGGTGGCCCGCGATGGCCGAATCCGACTGACGCTGAGCACCAACCGCGGCGGTGAGAACTTCGAGACCGTGCACGGTTTCGATCTGGTGATCGACGGCTCCGGCGCCGACCCGCTGTGGTTCGTGTCGCTGTTCGGCCAGGACACCTTGGACCTGCTCGAGCTGGGCTTGGGTGGACCGCTGTCCGGCGACCGCCTGGCCGAGGCGATCGGGCACGATCTGGCCGTCGCCGACGTCACCCCGAAGCTCTTCCTGCCCAACCTGGCCGGGCTCACCCAGGGGCCGGGTTTTCCCAACCTGAGCTGCTTGGGACTGCTGTCCGACCGGGTGCTGGGCGCCCACCTTTCTGCTGCGCCACCGATACCGAGGAGATCCGATGAGCACCAATCCCTTTGACGACGAAAGCGGCAGCTTCTTCGTGCTGGTCAACGACGAGGAGCAGTACAGCCTGTGGCCGACGTTCGCCAATGTTCCCGCCGGGTGGCGAGTGGTCTACGGGGGTGAACAGGGTGCCGACCGTGCGGCCTGTTTGGAGTACGTCGAGCAGCACTGGAACGACCTGCGGCCCAAGAGTCTTCGTGATGCCATGGCGGCCGAACGGGGGTAGCCTGACTCCGGTATCCGTCGTTGCAAAGGGGGAACCGTGACTGGAAGACTGCAACTTCTGAGCGCTGCGGCGCTGGCTGCGATCGGAGTGACCGGGTTGCTCGGGGGAGGCCTTGCCACCGCAGAACCGGCCGCGCCGCAGGACTCCGTGGCCGGTGCACCCGTCCCGCTGGAGCCCGCTCCGGCACCGCCGGCGCCGTCGGGTGTGCCGCTGCCCACGATCGGTGAGGTGTCTGGCATGCTGACCAGGCTCAGCGATGCCGGCATCGGTTACAAGGAGAAGGCCGACCTGGTCGAGAACGGCATCACCCAGCACGAGGGCCACGGGCTCGATAGCGAGCTGCGTAAGGCTTACCGCGATGGCGAGCTGCCCTACAACTTCGACGTGATCAACGTGGTGCAGACCGGCGAGGGTCAGGGGCTGGCCAACGTCACCATCTCTGGCCCCAAGATGCCTGCTCCGCAGACCATCCCGCTGCAGCTCGTCGACCAAGGTCGTTGGGTGCTGTCGCACGACTCGGCGGCACAGCTGATGCAGATCATGGCGGCCCACTAAGCCGCAGAACGGATCGGTCAGCGGTTGAGGCGGCCGAACATGCCTTTCTGCGACTTGTAGAGCCCGGGGAACTCGGCGAAGAGCCGCTCGTACACCTCGTGATTGGCGGCGACCGGCTCGAATACGCCGTCGAGTGGGATCAGATCGCGTAGCTCGTCGCGCTGCACGTAGCCCATCCCGATCCCGGCGAATAGTGCCGCGCCCCGCAACTGCGCGTTCAACGGATCGGCCACCCGCTCGCAGGTACGGCCGGTGACGTCGGCGATGATCTGGCACCACAGGTCCGAGCGCGCCCCGCCGCCGACGATCCGGATCGGTCCGGCGTTGGGGGCGAACCGATTCACCGACTCGAGCAGCCAGCGACTGTTGTAGGCGACTCCTTCGAGCACGGCGCGCACCAGATCGGCGCGGGTGGTGGCCAGTGAAAGGTTGTGGAAGCCGCCGCGGGCACGGCGGTCATCGATGGGGGAGTGCTCGCCTTTGAGCCAGGGGGTGAAGATCACGCCGTTCGAGCCGGCCGGTGCGTCCGCCGCCACCGCGGTCAACGCGTCGTAGTCCAGGTCGTCGAATACGGTGTCGCGCAACCATTGCAGCGCACGGCCGGCGGTGTCCTGGTTGTTGACCAGCAGATAGGACGTCGGGTCGAGGCCCGCAACGGTGGCCAGCTGGTGGAACGCATCGGTCTTCTTGAACGCCACCGGGCAGCTGATCCATGACGTGGTGGAGATGGTCAGGTGCAGTTCACCTTGGCGCACCGCACCGGAACCCACCGCCGCGCTGTGTAGGTCCGGGGTCCCGGTAACCACTTGGGCCGCGGGCGATATGCCGAGTTCGGCGGCGACCGACGGTGCCACCGGGCCGATGATGGAGCCGGTCGGCACCAGCGGGGGCAGCTTCGCCCGGTCGACGCCGGCCAGCCGCACCAGCATGTCGTCGTAGTCGAGCACGCCCAGGTTGCGGTTGTTGGTGAGCCAGCTGCCCATCATCGAGGCCCGCGATGCCGCCGCCCGTCCGGTGAAACGCATGCCGAGGTAGTCGACCGGTTCCAGAAGCCAGCGGGTCGCCGCGAAGACCGCCGGCTCGCCGTGTTGCAGGTGCAGCATGTGCCCGACCGGATCGTCGCCGCTGGGCGAGGGGACGCCGCCGTTGCGACGAAGCCAGTTGAGCAGGACCCGTGGCCGGTAGCCGGCGACGCGACCGCCGAATGCCTTGCGGCTGTGGGGCGCACCGCGGGTGTCCATCCACATCACGCAGGAACCCACCGGACGCCCCTCGGCGTCGACCGGAATGGTGCTGGCCCATTGCCCGGTGATCGACACCCCGGCTACCTGATCGCCGCGTACTCCGCTCTCGGCCAGCCCGCGTTTGGTGGCGTCGCGGATGATCTCCCACCACAGGTCGGCGTCCTGGGTGGCGGCCCCGTCCGGCCCGTACTCGGTCGAGACCGTGATGAGGTCCGACCACAACACGGTGCCGTCCAACGACACGAAGCCGACTTTGGGGCCACCAGTGCCGAGGTCGACGGCCAGAACGACGCGATCGATGCGCTCCGCACTGCTCATAGGGGCGGCAAGGACTGCTGGGTGTCGAGGATGTGTTCCATGAACCCTTCGATGAACTGAGCCGCCTCGTCGGTCATCCCGCCCGGAACGCCGCCATAGACCGCAGCGCTGACCGGCGCCTCGCCGGCGGCGGTCTTCTTCTTGGCGTACTCGACCGCGTCGTCGAGGTCGGCGGCGAACGCTTCCGCCACGCCGGGCTGGGTCTGGGGCCGGGTGACGGCCATGTGGATGGCGTTGGGGTACTGCTGGCCGTTGAAACGCCAGCCCTTGGGCTTCATCGCGTCCGCGACGTGATAGATGTCGAATTCGTCGGAGCGGAAGCTGAAGCAGAACGTCGGCGAGCCCAGGATCATCAGCTCGGGGTGGCTGCGCACGGCATTTTGCATGGTGGATGCCGTCTCGAGGATCGCCTTGGCGTAGGCCCGGTAGCCCTCCCGACCCAGCTGCACCATCGACGCCCACGCGGCTGCGATCAGCCCACCCGAGCGGGAGCCCTCGATCCCCGGCGAGTGGTATTTACCGCCGGACCACTCCGGCAGGTAGAAGTACTGCGCGTTGCGGTAAGCCTTGTCGCGAAACAGCAGAGTGGAGGCGCCCTTCAACGCGTAGCCGTACTTGTGGTTGTCCGCGGAGATGCTGGTGACCCCGGGCACCCGGAAATCAAACAGCGGGACGTCGTAACCCAGCTCCTGGGCGAAGGGCAGGACGAACCCGCCCAGACAGCCGTCGACGTGCAACCCCACCCCGCGCTGCAGGGCCAGCTGTCCCAGTTCCGGGATCGGGTCGACGGTGCCGTAGCCGTAGTTGCAGGCCGAGCCCATGATCGCGATGGTGTTCTCGTCGATGTTGTTCGCCACCCAGTCGACGTCCACCTGGGTGGTCTGCGGATCGATCGGCGCCGTGCGCAGCTCGATGCCGAACAGATGGCAGCCCTTGTCGAAGGCTGGGTGACCGGTTTCGGGCTTGATGAAATTGGGCCGGGTGATGCCCCGGTTCTTGGCGGCGTGCTCGCGGTAGGCCAGCAGCGCATGGATGATGCTGCCGGTGCCGCCGGTGGTGACCATGCCGACCGGCTCGGTGTCGGTGATGGCTTCGGCGTGCATCAGGTCCAGGGCCATCGCGATGACCTCGCCCTCGAACTTGTTCGCCGACGGGCAGATGTCGCGCTGCAACACGTTCACATGGGCAAACAGTCCGAACGCCTCATCGAGGAAGCGGTAGTGCTCGTGGTCACCGCAGTACATGGTCCCGGACACCTTGCCGGTTTCCCAAGTGGGGTCCTCGGCCTGCGCCATCTCACGCAGCTCCGCGAGCACTTCCTCACGCGGCCGGCCCTGTTCGGGCAGCGTGCGGTTGACAGTGAAGCGGTCCGTGTAGGGAAAGTCGGACATGTTGAGAGCAGATCCTCCATCTTGAGGAGCCTTCGGAGTCAGAAACCCCGAGGGATCATCGTGTTGTTGTTTGCACGCGCAATAGCAGAGCTAACCACGGCCGACCGACGTGGCGTCACATCACGCAGTGCGCGCTGCGTCGTTATCACGCCGACTGCCCCGCCGCGGGCCGCAGTGAAATGCCTGAATTCATGATCTCCTGCGCATCTGAATGGCGGCTGCGGGGATAGCAAGAATTACCGCCAGATTTTGTCCAATGGCCGCGGGCCAATAATGTCAAATGGCCGACGATAATTCCAACACCAAAAATAGTCAGCATTCACAAACTTTTGTTGTTAATCGGATGTTCGGAACGTTGCCGCGCTAGGCCATGCCCAGGCTGTCCAGCACCGCCGCGTGCAACGCTGCGTTGCTGGCCACTGCGCTGCCGCCGTGGGGGCCGGCGGTGCCGTTGAGGTCGGTGAAGGTGCCACCCGCCTCGCGGACCAGGATGTCCAGGGCGGCCATATCCCACAGCGACAACGAGGGTTCGATAACGATGTCGAGTGCACCCTCGGCGAGTAGGCAATGGGCCCAGAAGTCGCCGTAGCTGCGCGTTCGCCATACGGCGTCGGTCAGATCCAGGAACCGTTGACGCAGTCCCAGGTGTGCCCACTGCGTGAGACCGGCGAACGACAGGCTCGCCGAACCGAGGTCGGCGACCGCGGAGACCGACAGCCGGCGCGGCGCCGCACCGCCGACCGCGGCGAATGCGCCCAGGCCATCCCCGGCCCACCACCGCCTGCCCAACGCGGGGGCGCTGATCGCACCGACGCGCGGCACGCCGTCGTCGAGCAGGGCGATCAAGGTGGCCCACACCGGCACGCCGCGCACGAAGTTCTTGGTTCCATCGATCGGGTCGATGACCCACTGGCGGCCGCTGAACGTCGCGCTGCCGCCGAATTCCTCGCCCAGCACGTCGTCGTCGGGCCGATCGCGCGCCAGCGAGTCGCGCAGTGCGACCTCCACCGCACGGTCGGCGTCGGTGACCGGAGTGAGGTCCGGCTTCGTATCGACCCGCAGGTCCAGCGCCCCGAATCGGTCCATCGTCATGGCATCGGCCAGGTCCGCCAGGCCCAGCGCCAGGGTCAGATCGTCATCGATGGATTCTGCTGCAATTCCCACAAGCGGGGGACAGTACCACCGGGTTGGGATATTTCCCCGCTCGCCGACGAAATAGCGGAATTATGGGATCGCGTCGCCGATATGTAAAACTGGGTGTGCGGGTTGCATTTTTCTTCGGCCGCGACTCATATCGGCACGACGCCATTTCCTCATCACGGGTGCGTGCGGTCGTCGATGCGATCAGGGAAAACCCGGCACAGCGGAAGGGGCCTGCGGTGACCATGTACACGCAGACGCTGGCCGGCACCACCTACCGGTTCGACGGCCTGATCGACCTGCTGGCCAAGGCCACCCCGCGCCGATCCGGCGACGAACTGGCCGGCTGCGCCGCCGCCAGCGACGCCGAACGAGCCGCGGCGCAATGGGCATTGGCCGACGTCGAGCTCGACACCTTTCTGCGTGATCTTGTCGTGCCCTACGAGACCGACGAGGTCACCCGGCTGATCATCGACCGCCACGACCGTGCGAGCTATTCCGCGGTGTCGCATCTGACCGTCGGCGGGCTGCGGGACTGGCTGCTGGAGGTGGCGGCCACGCCGACCGCGGCCGACACCCTGCGCCGGCTTGCGCCCGGGCTGACCCCCGAGATGGTGGCCGCGGTCAGCAAGCTCATGCGCAACCAGGACCTGATCGCGGTGGCGCGATCGGCAACGGTCACCAGCGCGTTTCGCACCACGCTGGGCCTGCCGGGCCGCCTGGCGACCCGGCTGCAACCCAACCATCCGACCGACGACCCCCGGGGGGTCGCCGCGGCCACGCTTGACGGGCTGCTGCACGGATGTGGCGACGCGGTGATCGGCATCAACCCCGCCACCGACTCGCCGCAGGCCACCGCCGACCTGCTGTACCTGCTCGACGACATCCGGGTGCGCTACCAGATCCCGACGCAGTCCTGCGTGCTCTCGCACGTGACCACGACCATCGAGCTGATCGAGCAGGGCGTCCCGGTCGACCTGGTGTTCCAGTCGATCGCCGGCACCGAGGGCGCCAACCGCAGCTTCGGCGTGAGCCTCGATCTGCTGCGTACCGCCCACGAGGCCGGGCGTTCCCTGCAGCGCGGGACCGTCGGGGACAACGTCATGTACTTCGAAACCGGCCAGGGCTCGGCACTGAGCGCGCACGCCCACTTGGGCAGCGGGGGCCGGCCTGTCGATCAGCAGACCCTGGAGACCCGGGCCTACGCGGTGGCCCGCGAATTCGCGCCACTGCTGGTCAACACCGTGGTCGGGTTCATCGGGCCGGAATACCTCTACGACGGCAAACAGATCGCCCGGGCCGGGCTGGAGGACCACTTCTGCGGCAAACTGCTCGGCCTGCCGATGGGTGTGGACGTCTGCTACACCAACCACGCCGAAGCCGACCAGGACGACGTGGACACCCTGCTCACGCTGCTCGGCGTCGCCGGCTGCAACTTCGTCATCACCGTCCCCGGCGCCGACGACGTGATGCTGGGCTACCAGAGCATGTCCTTTCACGACGCGCTCTACGCCCGCCGTGCGCTTGGGTTGCGGCCAGCCCCGGAGTTCGAGGCGTGGCTGCAGCGCCTCGGTATCGCCGACGAATCCGGTCGGGTGCTCCCGCACGCGTTGGAGAGCTCGCCGCTGCGCTCGCTGGCGGCACCGGCATGAGCCTCGCTGAAGTGGACCTCTGGCAGGACTTGCGCCGCCACACCCAGGCGCGGATCGGGCTCGGCCGCTCCGGTGACGCCCAACCGACCCGTAGCGTGCTGGAGTTCCGGACGGCGCACGCGCTGGCCCGCGACGCAGTGCGCCAACCGTTTGACATCGAGCACCTGGCGCAGCAGGTGGCCGCAGTGGGCCTCGGTGAACCCGTAGTGGTGACCAGCCAAGCGAGTACCCGTGAGGAATACCTGCGCCGCCCCGATCTCGGCCGGCTGCCCAAGGACTTGCGTGAAATCCCATGCAGTACAGCGCAGGTGGGCTTCGTGCTCTGCGACGGGCTGTCCCCGGCGGCACTGACCGAACACGGTGTTCCGTTACTACGTGCGCTGGTCGAGGTGGTGGGCGCTCACCGCACCATCGCCGCACCGGTGATCGCCACCGGCGCTCGGGTGGCGCTCGGCGACCACATCGGCGAAGCGATGGGCGTGCAGTCCCTGGTGGTGCTGATCGGTGAGCGGCCGGGATTGTCGGTGGCCAGCAGTCTTGGGCTGTACCTGACGCACCGGCCACGGCCGGGCCGCACCGACGCCGAACGCAACTGCGTCTCCAACGTGCACCCGCCGGACGGCCTCGGCTACCTCGAAGCCGCCCGCGTCATCGATGCCCTGATCACCGGCGCACGGCAGCTGGGCCGATCGGGCGTCGACTTGAAAGCGGTGTCGGTGGCCGCACTTGACGAGCAGCTTCCACGCGGCGGTCCCAGCTTCGGCTCTCCTTCGTCGAGCCTCGCTGAACCGCAGCTTCCACGCGGCGGTCCCAGCTTCGGCTCTCCTTCGTCGAGCCTCGCTGAACCGCAGCTTCCACGCGGCGGTCCCAGCTTCGGCTCTCCTTCGTCGAGCCTCGCTGAACCGCCGGGTTCAACCACGCTCAATCAACACGCGGTGTCCTAAGATCGGGCACCATCGACATCAACACGCGAAAGCTGCGCCACTTCGTAGTGGCTGCTGAAGAACTGCACTTCAGTCGGGCGGCGGCGCGTGTCCACCTGGCGCAGCAGGCGCTGAGTCGCCAGATCAAAGACCTCGAAGACGAACTCGGCGTCAAGCTGTTCGAACGCAACACCCGCAACGTGACGCTGACGCCCGCCGGCGAAGTCTTCCTGGAGGGAACACGTGGCGTCTTGGCCGCACTGGACAGCGCCGCCGCAGCAGCGGAACGGGCAGCCCGTGGGGTGGTCGGCACGCTGCGGCTGGGGTACGTACCGGGCGCCGCCCTGGAACTGACCGCACCGATCATTGCCGAGTTCCGGGAACGTCACCCCGACATCACCATCGAGATGCGGGAATTCCAGGTCAGCGATCCATCGGCAGGGCTGGCGTCGCGGGCCACCGACGTGGCGTTCCTGCGGCTGCCTCAGAGCACACCGAACATCAACACCGAGATCCTGGCGATCGATCCCGTCGTCGCCATGGTGTCGACCTCGCATCGCCACGCCGGACGCACATCGGTGTCGGTGCGCGACCTTCTCGACGATCCGATCACCCAGTCGTCCAGCGTCGACGAAGCCCATCACGCGTTCTGGAGCCTGGCCGCGGCGCGCACCGATGCGCCGAAGGTCGACGTGGTGCGTGCCGATTCGATCACCGAGGAGGCGCAGGTGGTCGCCGCCGGCGCGGCCATCGCCATCACCGGCGCAGCGGCCGCGCACTTCATGCCGTTGACCGGGGTCCGGTTCCTGCCGATCGAGGACTGGCCCGGATCGGCGATCGCGGTGGGTTGGATCGACGACGAGCCGTCCCCGCTCGTCTCCCAGTTCGTCGACGTCGCCTGTTTGGTGCGCGACCGCGAGCCTGGCATCGTGCACGGCATCGAACACCGGCTGTTGGCGGCTTCACCGTAAAATCGAGAGCGGCCGTAGCTGTTCGAAGTAGGAGGTGAGCACCCATGGGCGTGGCTGATGACCGCCGCTTCGAGGTACTGCGTGCCATCGTCGCCGACTTCGTCGCCACCAAAGAGCCGATCGGCTCCAAAGCGCTGGTAGAACGGCACAACCTCGGGGTTTCTCCGGCCACCGTGCGTAACGACATGGCGGTGCTGGAGGCCGAGGGCTACATCGCCCAGCCGCACACCAGTTCCGGGCGGGTGCCCACCGAAAAGGGCTATCGGGAGTTCGTCGACCGAATCGACGACGTCAAGCCGCTGTCATCCGCGGAGCGCCGGGCGATCCTGTCGTTCCTGGATTCCGGTGTCGACCTCGATGACGTGCTGCGCCGCGCGGTGCGCACCCTGGCGCAGCTGACCCGCCAGGTGGCCGTCGTGCAGTACCCGACGCTGTCGGTGTCCACGGTGCGCCACCTTGAGGTGATCGCATTGACCCCGGCGCGGCTGTTGCTGGTCGTCATCACCGACTCCGGCCGGGTCGATCAGCGCATCGTCGAGTTGGGTGAGCCCATCGACGATCACCAGCTCAGCCAGCTGCGTGAGATCCTCGGCGCCGCGCTGGAGGGCAAACGGATCTCGGCGGCCTCCACCGCCGTCGCCGAACTCGCCGGGCACCTGGACGGGCGCAGCGGGCTGTCGCCCGGGTTGGCCAACGCGGTGGGGCGCTCGGCGACCGTGCTGCTGGAATCGTTGGTCGAGCACCGCGAGGAACGCCTGCTGCTCGGTGGTACCGCCAACCTGACCCGCAACGCCGCCGACTTCGGCAGCTCCCTGCGGTCGGTGCTGGAAGTGCTGGAAGAGCAGGTTGTGGTGCTGCGGCTGCTCGCCGTGCAGCAGGAAGCCGGTAAAGTCACGGTGCGCATCGGTCACGAGACCGAGGCCGAGGAGATGGCCGGCGCCTCGATGGTGTCCACCGCTTACGGGTCACAGGGCACCGTGTACGGGGGCATGGGGGTGCTGGGTCCCACCCGGATGGACTATCCGGGAACGATCGCCAGTGTCGCAGCAGTTGCTATGTACATCGGTGAAGTGCTCGGGGCTCGCTAATCTCCGGCTGGCAGAAGTTGGGAAGGGTCAGGCGTGGCACGCGACTATTACGGCTTGTTGGGCGTCGATAAGGACGCCACCGACACCGAGCTCAAGCGCGCCTATCGCAAGCTGGCGCGCACCTACCACCCCGACGTCAACCCCGACGAGGCGGCGCAGGCCAAGTTCAAGGAGATCAGCGCCGCCTACGAGGTGCTGTCCGACCCGGAGAAGCGTCGCATCGTCGATCTCGGCGGCGACCCGCTGGAAAGCGGTGGGGGCGGCAATGGCTTCGGCGGCGGCTTCGGGGGTGGCTTTGGGGGCCTCGGGGACGTGTTCGAAGCGTTCTTCGGCGGCGGTGCGGCCTCCCGCGGCCCGATCGGGCGAGTCCGGCCGGGGTCGGACTCCCTGCTGCGCATGCGCCTGGACCTCACCGAGTGCGCCACCGGCGTGACCAAGCGCGTCACGGTCGACACCGCGGTGCTGTGCGACCGCTGCCAGGGCCGCGGGACCAACGGGGACTCACGCCCCATGACGTGCGACACCTGCCACGGCCGCGGTGAGGTGCAAAGCATGCAGCGCTCGCTGCTGGGCCAAGTCATGACGTCGCGGCCGTGCCCCACCTGCCGCGGAGTCGGCGAAGTGATCCCCGACCCGTGCCACCAGTGCGGCGGCGACGGCCGGGTGCGCTCGCGCCGTGAGATCAGCGTCAAGATCCCGGCCGGCGTCGGCGACGGCATGCGCGTGCGGCTGGCCGCCCAGGGTGAGGTCGGCCCGGGTGGGGGACCGGCCGGTGACCTCTACGTCGAGGTACACGAACAGCAACACGACATCTTCGCCCGCGACGGCGACGACCTGCACTGCCACATCTCGGTGCCGATGGTCGACGCGGCGCTGGGCACCACCGTCACCGTGGACGCGATCCTCGACGGCGCCACCGACATCACCATCCCGGCCGGCACCCAGCCCGGGGCGACCATCGTGCTGCGCGGCCAGGGCATGCCGCAGGTGCGCACCGGGGTGCGCGGTGACCTGCACGCCCACATCGAGGTGGTGGTCCCCGAGCGCCTCGACAGCCACGACACCGAGCTGCTGCGCAAGTTCAAAGAGCACCGCGACCGCGAGACCGCCGAGGTCCGCTCGGCGCACACGCCGAACAGCGGCGGGCTGTTCAGCCGACTGCGCGAAACCTTCACCGGGCGCTGAGCCCGCGGTGGCAGGCCTGTTCTACGTCGATGCGCTGCCCGAGGTGGGTGCGCTGGCCGTACTCGGCGGCGATGCCGGGTTCCATGCCGCGACGGTGCGCCGGATTCGGCCAGGTGAGCAACTGACCCTCGGTGACGGTGCCGGGGTACTGGCGCAATGCCAGGTCGAGGAGGCCGACCGCGGCGGATTGCGGGCCCGGGTGCTGGAGCGTTCCCAGGTCGAGCCACCCAGCCCACCGGTCACCGTGGTGCAGGCGCTGCCCAAATCCGAACGCTCCGAGCTGGCGATCGAGCTGGCCACGGAGGCCGGTGCCGACGGCTTCGTGGCCTGGCAGGCCGACCGGTGCGTGGCCCGCTGGGACGGCCCGCGAGCCGACAAGGGAGTGCGGCGCTGGCAGGCGGTCGCCCAAGCGGCCGCAGGGCAGTCCCGTCGGGCCCACATTCCGCCCGTTCGCGGGGTGCTGACCGGCGCTGAGCTGGTGTCGTGGGTCCGCGAACAGGTGGCTGCCGCCGCCACCGTGCTGGTACTGCATGACGCGGCCGGCGTCGCATTGGCCGACGCAGTCGGGGCCACCGTGTCGGCAGTGGCCTTGATCGTGGGGCCCGAAGGCGGAATCACCGAGGCGGAGCTGGCGGCGTTGACCGGCGCCGGTGCCGTCGCCACCCGGCTGGGGCCCACCGTGCTGCGCACTTCGACCGCGGCGGCCGTCGCGCTGGGCGCGCTCGGGGTGCTCACGCCGCGCTGGGGGAGTGAATAGCCTGGCGGGTTCGGCGCCGTCGCTGAGCATCAGCGACGGCTACGCCGTATATCGCGGCCCGGTGGGCGGCGGCGGCCCGATTCACCGCCACGGCGCTTTCCAGATCGTCGTCGCCGGGCGAGACGAAGTGGCGATGGTGGACCCGGCCGGAACGTGTCATCGGGCTGCCGCCCTGGTCGTCTCACCGATGGCGCCGCACCGCATCCTGGCCATCCGCGACCTGGTCACCTACTTCATCGAGCCGCACTGCCTGTTCGCCGACCGCCTGCGGCAACGCTATGACGCCGGGATCGCCGCCGCCCCCGAGCTGGGCGAACTGCGCGAGTCCGATGTCGCAGCCGCCTGCCGGGGCGAGTCGGAGGAGCTGGATCCACGCCTGGTGACGGCACTGGCCATGCTGGCCGGCAGCAACATCGCGATGCCGAGCCTGGCCGCCGAGATCGGCTTATCGCCGCAGCGCCTGCGCGCGCTGGCGCGCCGGGAACTGGGGATGCCGCTCACCCGCTGGCGGGTCTGGTCACGGCTGCGCCGGGCCGTCGAAGCCCTGCAGTCGGGCATGCCGCTGGCCGACGCCGCGATTGCCGCGGGGTTTGCCGACCAGGCCCACTTCACCCGGCAGATGCGGGAGATGATGGGCCTGACGCCGTCGGTGGTGCTGCAGGCGCTGGCGTGATCACCGTTTGCGGGCGGTATAAACCGAGATCGTCCCGTTGATGGTGGCCACCACGTCGGCTTCGCGAACCTCGGTGAAGCCGGCGGCCGAAATCAGCTTCGGGAGAACACCATCGGCGTTGGGCTGCGTGTCGGTCTTGCCGTCGGCGAACTGGACGAAGCGAAACGCCAGGCGCATCAGCGGAGTCCGCTGCCACCCGAAGTCGGCGATCACCAGCCGCCCGCCCGGCCGCAGCACCGCGAACATCGACGCCAAGATGGCGCGCTTGACGTCCATCGGACATTGGTGCAGCACCAGACTGGACATCACGCCGTCCATCGACTCGGCGCCCACCGATGCCACCAGGTCGTCGCCCATCCCGGTCACCCAGCGGACCCGGCCGGCTGACTCGGACTCCGCATCCTTTTGCCGCGCCACCGCCAAGATCTCCGGATCGGGGTCCAGGCCCACGATGTTCGCCTGCGGCTCGACCCGAGCGGCCAGCAGCGCCAGCGATCCGGTGCCGCAGCCCACGTCCAGGATCGTGTCGCCGGGACGCGGCGCCAGATGCATGACGGTCAGGCCTCGCCACAGCCGTTCGCGCGTCAACGCCACCACGTAGTCGAAGAACCGGGCCGGCGCCAAGCGGCCCAGGGCAGGGGTGAAGGTTTCCTCGCTCATACCCGGCAGTTTCGCCCGCCCGCCACCACCCCGTCTTGAACGAACCGCTCATCGGTGACGGTAGGCGGTAGACTCAAGCGTCCGACTCATCGCCGTCCCCACGGCACAAACCCCCAGGAAGCAGGCATCGGAAACCCCGTGACGCCCCGCGATACCCCCGCTGCCGGGCCGGCCTCGCAGGTTCGCAGCAGCGTCGATATTCCACCCGACCTGGTCGTGGGCCTGCTGGGTTCTGCAGATGAGAACCTGCGCGCCATCGAACGCCTGCTCTCGGCCGACCTGCATGTGCGCGGCAACGCCGTCACCATCTCCGGGGCGCCGGCCGACGTCGCCCTTGCCGAGCGGGTGCTCTCCGAGCTGGTGGCGATCGTGGCCGGCGGGCAGTCCCTGACGCCCGAAACGGTGCGGCACAGCGTCGGGATGCTGGTCGGCACCGGCAACGAGTCGCCCGCCGAAGTCCTCAGCCTCGACATCCTGTCACGGCGCGGTAAGACCATCCGGCCCAAAACGCTCAACCAGAAGCGCTACGTCGACGCCATCGACGCCCACACCATCGTGTTCGGCATCGGCCCGGCCGGTACCGGCAAGACGTATCTCGCGATGGCCAAGGCGGTCAAAGCGCTGCAGACCAAACAGGTCACCCGCATCATCTTGACCCGTCCGGCGGTGGAAGCCGGTGAGCGGCTGGGGTTTTTGCCCGGCACGCTGAGCGAGAAGATCGACCCGTATCTGCGCCCGCTGTATGACGCGTTGCACGACATGATGGACCCGGAGCTGATTCCCAAGCTGATGAGTTCCGGTGTCATCGAGGTGGCGCCACTGGCCTACATGCGCGGCCGGACGCTCAATGACGCGTTCATCATTCTCGACGAGGCGCAGAACACCACCGCGGAACAGATGAAGATGTTCCTCACCCGGCTGGGCTTCGGGGCCAAGATCGTGGTCACCGGTGACGTCACCCAGATCGACCTGCCCGGCGGGGCGAGGTCCGGGCTGCGGGCCGCCGTGGACATCCTCGACGACATCGACGACATCTACGTCGCCGAGCTCACCAGCGTCGACGTCGTCCGGCACCGGCTGGTGTCGGAGATCGTCGACGCCTACTCACGCCACGAATCCGAACAGGTCCAGCCGGGGCTGGCCATGAACCGGGCGTCACGGCGCGCCTCGCAAGGCAGGTCACGCCGATGAGCATTGAGGTCTCCAACGAATCCGGTCTCGACGTCTCCGAAGTCGAGCTGATCAGCGTCGCCAAGTTCGTGCTGGCCAAGATGGACGTCAATCCCGGTGCCGAGCTGTCGATGGTGCTGCTGGACACCGCCGCGATGGCCGACCTGCACATGCGATGGATGGACCTGCCCGGCCCCACCGACGTCATGAGTTTCCCGATGGACGAATTGGAGCCCGGCGGCCGGCCGGATGCGCCCGAACCCGGTCCCTCGATGCTCGGCGACATCGCCCTGTGCCCGGAGTTCGCCGCCGAACAGGCCGCGGCGGCCGGCCATTCGCTGGGCCAGGAACTGGCGCTGCTGACCGTGCACGGCGTGCTGCACCTGCTCGGCTACGACCACGCCGAGCCGGATGAAGAAAAAGAGATGTTCGCGTTGCAGCGCCGTCTGCTCGAGGAGTGGGTCGCCGACCAGGTGGAGACATACCGGGCCGAGACCCAGAGCGAGAAAGACCGCCGGCTGCTGGACAAGTCCAGGTATTTCGACGAACCGTGACCGGAACACCGCTGCTACTCGGCGTGATTGCGCTGATCGGTCTGGGCGGGTTGTTCGCGGCAATCGACGCCGCGGTCAGCACCGTCTCGCCGGCGCGGGTCGAGGAGCTGGTGCGAGCGAAGCGACCCGGGGCGGTCTGGCTGGTCAAGCTGATGGCCGAACGTCCGCGCTACATCAACCTGGTGGTGTTGTTGCGCATCACCTGCGAGGTCACCGCGACCGCGCTGCTGGTGCATCTGCTCAGCGCCGTGCTCGGCCTGGACTGGGGTCTGCTCGCCGCCGCGGCGGTCATGGTGGTGGTCAGCTTCGTGGTGATCGGGGTGGGACCGCGGACCCTGGGACGGCAGAACGCCTATTCGATCGCGCTGGCCGCGGCGCTGCCGCTGCAAGTCCTGTCGGTGCTGCTGGCCCCGATCAGCCGCGTGCTGGTGGTCTTGGGTAACGCACTGACCCCGGGCCGCGGCTTCCGAAACGGGCCGTTCGCCTCCGAAATCGAGCTGCGCGAAGTGGTCGACATGGCCCAGCAGCGCGGCGTGGTGGCGGCCGACGAACGCCGGATGATCCAGTCGGTCTTCGAACTGGCCGACACCCCGGCCCGCGAGGTGATGGTGCCGCGCACCGAGATGGTCTGGATCGAACGTGACAAATCGGCCGGTCAAGCCACGTCTCTGGCGGTGCGCAGTGGGCATTCCCGCATCCCGGTGATCGGTGAGAACGTCGACGACATCCTCGGCGTCGTCTACCTGAAAGACCTTGTCCAACAAACCTATTACTCGACCAACGGGGGACGTGACACCACGGTGGCGCAGGTGATGCGGCCGGCCGTCTTCATGCCCGACTCCAAAGCACTCAACGCGCTGCTGGAAGACATGCAGCGCAGCCGCTATCACATGGCCCTGCTGGTCGACGAATACGGCGCGATCGCCGGACTGGTCACCATCGAGGATGTCTTGGAGGAGATCGTCGGCGAGATCGCCGACGAGTACGACCAAGGCGAAGTCGCTCCGGTGGAAGAGCTGGACGGCAACAGATTTCGGGTCTCCGCGCGGCTACCGATCGAAGACGTCGGGGAGCTGTACGGGGTGGAGTTCGATTCCGATCTCGACGTCGACACGGTCGGCGGGCTGCTCGCGTTGGAGCTGGGCCGCGTTCCACTGCCCGGCGCCGAGGTAGTGTCACACGGCCTGCGCCTGCGGGCCGAGGGCAGCCGCGACAGCCGCGGGCGGGTGCGGATCAGCACGGTGTTGGTCAGCCCGGTCGAGCCCGCCGGTGAGGAGGCCGCAGTTGAGCAGTGACGCACCAGTCGTGCGCGCGTCGAACGTGCACTCACGACGACAATTCACCCGAAATCTCGTGCTGAGAACACGTTCGGCGAAAGGCGGCTCGTGACTGGATCGGATTCCGGATTCCATTCCGGCTTCGTATGTTTCGTCGGCCGGCCCAACACCGGCAAGTCGACTCTCACCAACGCCCTGGTGGGGGCGAAGGTGGCGATCACCTCCAACCGCCCGCAGACCACCCGGCACACCATCCGCGGCATCGTGCACCGCGACGACTTCCAGATCATCCTGGTCGACACTCCCGGCCTGCACCGTCCCCGGACGCTGCTGGGCAAGCGGCTCAACGAGTTGGTCAAAGACACCTATTCCGAAGTCGACGTCATCGGCCTGTGCATTCCCGCCGACGAGGCCATCGGGCCGGGGGACCGCTGGATCATCGAGCAGATCCGCGTCGTCGCACCGCGAACCAAGCTGGTCGTCGTCGTCACCAAGATCGACAAGACCACTCGCGACAAGGTGGCCGCGCAACTGGTCGCGGTCGGTGAACTGGCGCCGGAAGCCGAGATCGTTCCGGTGTCGGCGGTCAGCGGCGAGCAGGTCGACGTGCTGATCGACGTATTGGCCGCTGCGCTGCCCGTCGGGCCGGCCTTCTATCCCGACGGTGAACTGACCGACGAGCCCGAAGAGACCCTGATGGCCGAGTTCATCCGGGAAGCCGCCTTGGAGGGGGTGCGCGACGAACTGCCGCATTCACTGGCGGTGGTGATCGAGGAGGTGCGCCAGCGTGAAGATCGTGACGACCTGATCGAGGTCTATGCGCTGCTCTATGTAGAGCGCGACAGCCAGAAGGGGATCGTGATCGGCCGCGGCGGCGCCCGGCTGCGCGAGGTGGGGACGGCGGCGCGCACTCAGATCGAGAAGCTGTTGGGTACCAAGGTCTTTCTCGACCTACGGGTCAAAGTGGCCAAGAACTGGCAGCGCGACCCTAAGCAGCTCGGGCGGCTGGGCTTCTAGAGCGGGGGCAGCTCGGCGCGTATCGCGCCCAATCCGGGTGGCCACCGCCCGCCGCCGGGGAATCGACATTGGTAGATTCCTTGGATGCCCGTACGCAAGTCGTTGCTTGTCTCCTCGGTTGGCCTCTTGGTGTGTGCGCAAGCACTGGCCGGCTGCGGGGGAAGTCAGAAGCCGGTCGACACCACCAAGCTGTTCAACGTCCAGTCGACGTTCGGCTCGGACTTCAAGACCCAGACCAAGGGTCCGAACGACATCGACCCGAAGATCCTCGGGCCGCAGAAGATGCCCCCCGGCGTGACGTTCGATCCCGCCGACTGCGCCGACTACGCGGCCAACACCGGCCGGCCGCCGAAGGGCATCCGCGGCAAGATGTCGATGGTCTCGATCCTGGGCAACGGCAACCAGTTGGTCGCGATCGCCATGCAGTCCGACTCGGACCTGCCGTATGACGACACCGACGCCGAGAAGTGCAAGCACGTCTCGTTCAATGCCGGCAAGCTCACCGGCTACCTGGACGAGGTCGACGCGCCGCAGATCGACCACGCCAAGACCATCGGTTCGCACTCGGAGATCGAGATCACCGGCAAGGACGGCCAGCAGCAGTCCCGCGAGTCTTACACCTTCACCGCCTACCTGGGCAGTGCGCTGGTGCAGGTCACCGCGAACCCGCAGCCGGTCCGCGGCCAGCCGCCGACGATGGTCGACGCCGATCGGGCACGCCAGTTGCTGGTCGACGCGGTGTCGGCGCTGCGCGACTAGCCCATGGCGACGAAGCAGTCGGTCGGCGACGCCCGGGTGCTGATCACCGGTGGTGCCCGCGGGATCGGTGCGGCCACCGCCAAGCTGCTCGCCGGCCGCGGCGCCCGCGTGTGGATCGGCGACGTCGACGAGGACACCTGCCTGCAGACCGCCGCCGAACTCGGCGTCTGCGGTGCCCGGCTCGACGTGACCAGCGTGGCGTCCTGGCAGGACATGCTGGCGCGGATCGAGGCGTCTGACGGCCCCCTGGACATCCTGGTCAACAACGCCGGGGTCATGCCGCTGGGAGCCTTCGAAGCCGAGACCGAACAGGTCAGGGATCTGATCCTGGACGTCAATATCCGCGGTGTGCTCAACGGCATGCAGGCGGTGCTCCCCGGGATGGCCCGGCGCGGCCGGGGTCATGTCGTCAACGTGGCCTCGATGGCCGGCATGATTCCGGTGCCGGGCATGGTCACCTACAACGCCAGCAAATTCGCGGCCTTAGGGGCGTCGCTGTCCGCGCGGCGCGAGTACGCCGGCACCGGTGTCGCGGTCTCGGCGGTGCTGCCCTCGGCGGTGCGAACCGAGCTGACCTCCGGTGCCCCGCTGGGCGGCGGCATGCCCACGGTCGATCCCGAGGATGTGGCCGCGGCGATCGTGGCGGTGCTGCGATCCCGTGCCGCTCGACGGTCGGTGCCACGCTGGGTGGCGCCGGCGTGGTCGACGACCGCGTTTGTGCCCGAGTGGCTGCAGAGTCTGGCCCGGCGGCTGATCGATGATCGGCGGGCGTTGACGTCCCTCGACACCGCGGCGCGCAGTGCCTACATCGAGCGGGTGGACCGGCAGGCCCGCGCCCATCGTGGCGAGGCGACCCGGTGACCGAGCGTGAGCCCCGCGTCCTCATCATCGGAGCCGGCGTCGCGGGTATCACCACCGCCCACGTTCTGCGGGAGCAGGGTTTCACCGATATCACCGTGCTGGAGAAGGGCTCCGACGTCGGCGGGGTCTGGTACTGGAATCACTACCCGGGACTGCGATGCGACGTGCCTTCGCAGATCTACCAGTTCGGATTCGCGCCCAAACCCGATTGGCAGCACGCCTGGGCCACCGGCGCGGCGATTCAGCGCTATCACCGCGACGTCGTCGAGCAGCTCGGGCTGGCGGAGCTGATCCGGCTCGACACCGAGGTGACCGACGCGCATTGGGACGAAAATCGGCACTGGGTGGTCACCACCGCTGCCGGTGAAGAGTTGATCGCCGACTTCCTGATCTGCGCGACCGGCGTGCTGCACCACCCGTTTATCCCCGAGATCCCCGGCCTGGCCGACTTCGGCGGGCCGGTGGTACACACCGCCCGTTGGGACGACGAGCTCGACACCGACGGAAAGCGAATCGCGGTGATCGGCACCGGTTCCACCGGTGTGCAGGTGGTCTCCGCCCTGCAGCCCGATGCCGCATCGATCGATCACTATGTGCGTTCGGCGCAGTGGATCCTGTGGGCGCCCATGTCGCTTCGGCAGCTGCCCGGCGTCGCCACGGTACTGGCACGCCTGCCGAAGTTGCATCGCACCCTCTACCGGCTGATGGCGTTCGGTGGATCCCGAGTGCTGACCGACGTGACCACTCGGCCCACCTGGCGACGCCGGGCAGTGCAGGCCTACGCCCGGGCCTGCCTGCGAATCCAGGTGCGCGACAAAACGTTACGGGCCAAACTTCAGCCGGACTATGAGCCGTTGTGCAAACGCCAGGTGGTGTCGGGAAGCTACTACCGGGCCATTCGGGCCGATAACGCCGAGCTGGTCACCGACGACATCGCCGAAGTCACCCCGTACGGTATTCGCACCGCCGACGGCACCCACCGCGACACCGACGTCATCCTGCTGGCGACCGGCTTCCACGCCCACAACTACATGCGCCCCATGCGGTTGCACGGCCGCGACGGGATCAGCATCGACGACGCCTGGGCGAAGGGCCCGCGCGCCTATCAGATGACCGCGATTCCCGGATTCCCGAACCTGTTCACGGTGTTGGGGCCCAATTCGCCCACCGGGTCGATCTCACTGCAGTACACCTCAGAGCTGACCGCGCGCTACATCGCGCAGTGGCTGGCGAAGTTCCGAACCGGCGAGCTGACCACCGTCGAGGTCACCGATCAGGCCACTACCCGGTTCAACGATGATGTCGCGATCGCGATGGGCCCGACGGTGTGGAACACCGGCTGCAACTCCTGGTACCTCACCGAGGGCGGCAACGTGGATCTGTGGCCGTTCGATCGCGCGACGATGAAGGCGATGCTGGGCAGCCCCGATCCGGCGGCCTTCCACCTCAGCTGACCCAGCCACCTGGGCTGATGCGGCCTCAGTCTTCGCCGCGTGCCACCGGCCGGGACGGATCCGCACTCCACTGCGACCATGACCCCGGGAACATGGCCGCCGAGCGGCCCCCGGCGGCCAGTGCCGCGACGATCACCGTGGCACTGATCCCCGAACCGCAGTAGGCGCCCACCGTGTCGTCTGCACCGACACCGCGGTCGGCCAGCAGTTCGGCGATCGCATTGTCGGGCAGGAAGGTCCCGTCGGCGTCCAGCAGCGCGGTGAACGGCAGGTTCTTCGCGCCCGGGATGTGCCCGGCGACCGCATCGAGAGGTTCCGTTTCGCCACGGAACCTCTCTGGGCCGCGGGCGTCGAACAACGCCATCGAGCCGTCGCGGGCGCCGTCGCCGGCCTCGTCGGCGGTCAGCGTAGGCCGCAGGCCTTCATAGAGGTCTTCGGGCAGCAGGGTGACGTTGCCCGGCTCGGGGGCGACCTCGCCGGTTTCCAACGCGCCGCCGGCCCTTACCCAGGCCGGCAGGCCGCCGTCGAGAATACGGACGTGCGCCACCCCGGAGGTGGTCAGCAACCACCACAACCGTGCGGACGCGGCGCGATTCCAGTCGTCGTAGACCACTACCGGCCGGTCACGCCGCACGCCCCAGCGGCGGGCGGCGGATTCCAGATTGCGGCCGGTCGGCAGGGGATGGCGGCCCCGACCGGGCACGGTGTGGTCAGACAACTCGTCTTCGAGAGAGACATACACCGCACCCGGCAGGTGACCGTCGAGATATGCCTGACGCCCGTCCGGTGCTTCCAGGCTCCAGCGGACGTCGAGGATGGTTACCGGATCACCGGCCCGCAGGAACTCGGTGAGCTCCGCGGCGCTGATCAGGACCTTGCTGCGCGGACTCACCGCGGGGATTCCGCTCAGTAGTTGTTGCAGGAGCCGGCGACCTGGGTGATGGTGCCGACGTACTGCTGAGCTTCCGGCATGGCCTGGACCATGCCGGCCAGCTGCTGCCGCTTGGCCGGCGGCGCGTTCAGGAACATCTGAAGCATGCCCTGGGCATTCGGGTTGGCGTCGAATTCGGCGGCTGCGGAGGGGTTCTCCGCGACCAGCGCCTGATGCACCTGCGAGTAGCTGCAGGTGGTGTTGATGATCGGGCCGAGGTCAGGGCTCGCGGATGCGAACCCGGCTCCGGCGGAGAGCGACAGAGCCAGACTGCCAGCTGCGACAGCGAACCTGGTCAACGACAGAGAGGCCATTTTGCGGACGCCTTTCACCAGTGCACCTTTACGGGGTTATGAAGACCTAAGTCAAGACTGGCCAAGCTTAGCCGACCACCACGCAACCCGCTGAAGTCGCAGCTAGCGGCGCTTTGGGTGCTTACGAGCCGTGGCCGGGCTCGGTGCGCCACCATGGTGTGGGTTGCCGGGCCGCCCAGCCGTTGATGCCCTCTAACTCAGCGGCCAGCGAGACCAACAAGCCGTCGCTGTTGGCCGGCCCCATCAGCTGCACTCCGATCGGCAGCCCCTCGGAGGTGAACCCGGCCGGCACGCTGATCGACGGCCACCCCAGCAGGTTCCACGGCCAGGTCACCGGGCAGGCCGCGATCATGGTGCGGTCGGTCTCCCAGCTGCCCAGGTCGTCGAACGTGTTCACCAGGGGCGGTGGCTGGGCAGTGGTGGGCGCCAGCACCACGTCGACGATGCGGAAGATCGAGCCCACCCGACGCTGATCCTGCACCTCGTGGGCGCGGGCCTTGCGCAGCACGGCCTGCGACAGCAGGCGGCCGGTGCGCATATTGGCCAAGGTCCGCGGGTCGAGGTTGACACCGCCGCCGAGCCGGTTGCCGGCGGCCCACACTCCGGCGGTGGACCGGGACAGGAAATTCCACGACAGTCGCAGCCCATAGTCGGGGTTCCCCGGGACCACGGTGTGTCCGAGCAGCCGCAGCTGCTCGGCGGTGCGGTTCAGTGCGGCCCTGATCTCCGGATCCAGCCGGGCCGGGAACCCGGTGTAGGGGAACTGGGTCGACAGCGCGATACGCAGTTGTCCCGGTGCGGTCCGCACGTAGTCGGAGACCTTCATCGGCGGCGGTTTGTGCAAGTCCCCTTCGGCGTTGCCGGAGACCGCGTCCAGCACCAGCGCGGCGTCCTCGACGGTGCGGGCCAGCACTCCGTTGACGGTGAGCCCGTTGAACGCTTCCGCGAGGGGCCAGGTGGAGATGCGGCCGCGCTGGGGCTTTATCCCGACCAGATGTGTCCACGCGGCGGGGATGCGCACGCTACCGGCTCCATCGGATCCGATGGCGGCGGCGACCAGACCCGCGGCCACCGCGGCGGCGCTGCCGCCCGACGACCCGCCTGGGGTGTGCCGGCGGGACCAGGGGTTACGGGTGTGGCCGAACCCGGGGCCGCTGGTGAACGGCCACTGGCCCAACTCGCAGGTGTTGGTCTTGCCGACGATCACCGCGCCGGCGGCCCGCAGGCGGCGTACCACCTCGGCGTCGTGGCCAGCGGGCTCGATGTAGCCGAAGGCGCCGAACGAGGTGGCCACCCCGGCGATGTCGGTGTCGTCTTTGACCGCGATCGGGATGCCCAGCAGCGGGGCACGGTGCCCCGCGGCCCGACGCCGGTCGGCTTCAGCGGCGCTGACCAGCGCCGACTCGGTGAACACCACCCGGAAGGCGTTCAGAGTGGACTGGCTGGCGTCGATGGCGTGTAGTGCCCGACGTACCAGGTCGACAGAGGTCGCCTCGCCGCTGGCCAGCTGGTAGAGCTGCTCGGTGAGGGTGGGGAAGCGGGTGCCGGACGGCGTGGTCGGGTGGGTCATCGGTGATGAGAGTATCGGCGTGCCGTACCGGTGGGTGTCGTCGAAACACCGCCCCGCGATGCGAAACTGGTCCGATGCGGCTGTACCGGGACCGGGCGGTGGTGCTGCGCCAGCACAAGCTCGGCGAAGCCGACCGGATCGTCACTTTGCTCACCCGCGACCACGGGCTGGTCCGTGCGGTGGCCAAGGGGGTGCGTCGTACCCGCAGCAAGTTCGGTGCCCGGCTGGAGCCGTTCGCCCACATCGACGTTCAGCTGCACCCGGGCCGCAATCTCGACATCGTCACCCAGGTGGTGTCGGTGGACGCGTTCGCTTCCGACATCGTCAGCGACTACGGCCGCTACACCTGCGCCTGCGTGATATTGGAGACCGCGGAACGCCTGGCCGGTGCCGAGCGAGCCCCGGCGACGGCGTTGCACCGGCTCACCGTTGGGGCGCTGCGCGCGGTGGCCGACGGTCGGCGCCCCCGTGAGCTGGTACTGGACGCCTATCTGCTGCGTGCCATGTCGGTGGCCGGGTGGGCGCCGGCACTGACCGAGTGCGCGCGTTGCGCCACCCCCGGTCCGCATCGGGCGTTTCACGTCGCGGCCGGCGGCAGCGTCTGCGGACACTGCCGCCCGGCTGGGTCTACCACCCCGCCGATGGGTGTGCTGGATCTGATGTCGGCATTGCATGACGGCGACTGGGAGGTCGCCGAGCTTTCCACGGCGGCGCATCGCAGCCATGCCAGCGGATTGGTGGCCGCGCATCTGCAGTGGCACCTGGAGCGACGGCTTCGGACACTGCCGTTGGTGGAGCGGGTTCAGCAGCGGGCGGCCGGGCACGACGTCGAGGCGCAGGTGCAGGTTCAACCCCGAGCCACCGGCAGCGACGGCTGATAGACCGGCACCTACCTGGGGATTGTGTCCGTTTCGGTGGGCTATGCGGGCGTCGGCGGTAGGCTGATGCGACTTCAAGATCCCTAGGTTCAATCAGGAAGGCAGGCCGAATGTTTCACGACACCGGGTGGGGGCGCTGGGCGCACAGGACGACACCGGGCTACGGAGCCGGTATCGGTGTGGCGGCCGGAGCGCTACTCGTCGTGGGAATGATCCCGGCCGTAACCTCCTGTGCGCGGGCCGCCGAACCCGGTCCGGTCGCCGGGATTACGGCACCGTTGCCGGCGAACGGCCCCGGTGCTGACGGTGCCGATGGCGCTGACGGCGCGAACGGAGCCGACGGCGCCCCCGGTGCTGACGGTGCCCCCGGCGCCGGTGGCCTGGGCGGTCAGGGCGGTAAAGGCGGCCAGGGCGGCAAGGGTGGCCAAGGCGGCAAGGGTGGTGCCGGCGGCCAAGGCGGTAAGGGCGGCGCAGGCGGCCAAGGCGGTGTTGGCGGACGCGGCGGGAACGGCGGTGCCGGTGGTGCCGGTGGTGCCGGTGGCCAACCGGGCCTGGGCGGTGCCGGCGGGGCCGGCGGAGCGGCCGGACCCGGTGGAACACCGGGCCAGCCGGGCCAGCCCGGGCAGCCCGGGCAGCCCGGCCACGCTCACTGAGCCGGTTCGACACAACTGTTCCAACCACCGGGCGGCGGGCTCCGATGTGAGCCACGCCGCACCGGCCAAAACTGCTCCCGCTAAAGTCTGATCCGATCCGGCGGGGGGCAATTCGACAAGGAGCCACAAAGAAGTGACCGACAATCCACGTGCAGACGTCGTCTCCCGGCAGTACGAGCGGTGGACCTACCCGCCGCCCATCAACGACCTGCAGGCCTGGTCGGCCAATAACTGGGAGTGGTTCGACCCGAGCCACGCGCACCGGGTGCTGTGGCCGGATCGTGAGTACCGCCCTGACCTCGACATCCTGATCGCGGGTTGCGGCACCAACCAGGCGGCGGTCTTCGCCTACAACAACCCGCAGGCGCGGGTGGTGGCCGTCGACATCAGCGCGTCGTCGTTGGGGCACCAGCAGTACCTCAAGGACAAGCACGGGCTGTGGAACCTGGAGCTGCACCAGCTGCCGATCGAGGAGCTGTCCACGCTCGGTCGGGACTTCGATCTGGCGATCTCGACGGGCGTGCTGCACCACATGGCCGACCCGAAGGTGGGCATGAAGGCGATCGCCGACCGTCTGCGGCCCGACGGCGTCGCCGGCATCATGCTCTACGCGCGCTACGGCCGCATCGGCATCGAGATCCTGGAGACGGTCTTCCAGGACCTCGGGTTGGAGCAGAGCGACGAGTCGATTCAGACCGTCCGCCAGGCCATCCGCCTGCTGTCGCAGGACCACCCGGTCCAGCCGTACCTCAAGATCGCCGGCGACCTGGCCTCGGACTCGGGTCTGGTGGACACCTTCTTGCACGGTCGGGCGAAGAGCTACGACGTCGACGGCTGCATCGATCTGGCCAAGTCGGCCGGTCTGGACTTCCAGGGCTGGCTGCTCAAGGCGCCGTACTACGCCCACGATGTGGCGGTGCCGTCGGCCGGCTTCTACGACAAGGTGAATGCCTTGCCGGAGGAGAAGATCTGGTCGGTGATGGAGCGCATTCACACCCTCAACGCGCGCCACTTCTTCATCGCCACTCGGCCCGAGCGGCCCAAGAGCAGCTACACGATCGACTTCTCGACGCCCGAGAGCCTCGACTACGTGCCGCTGTTCCGTTGGAAGTGTGGCTTGAACGGCAACGAGATCTTCCGTTCGGGCTGGCGTATGCCGCTGAACCCGGCGCAGCTGCCGTTCGTTCAGAGCATCGACGGTCGTCGTAGCATTCGCCAGATCGCCGCGGACCTGGCGCAGGCCGCCGGCCCGGCGCGCGGCAGTGCGGCGGACCTGGAGAAGTTCGGTCGCAAGTTGTTCCAGTCGCTGTGGCGCCTGGACTTCGTCGCGGTCGATCTGAGTGCCGGTTCCTGATCGTCGGTATGGCCGGTAAGCCGCCGCGGCGACCGCATGGTCGCCGCGGGCGGCGCCGGCACGGTCGGGCAGGATAGGGCGCATGGTGTTGAATCGGGCCAATCGGAAGGCTGCCTTCCCACAACTGGCCGCGGCACCCGACGACTATCCGGTGTTCCCGGACAAGTCCACCTGGCCGGTGGTGTTTCCGCAGCTGCCGTCGCCGCCGGGCGGGGGGCCGTGTCGGCCCCCACAACACACCTCCAAGGCTGTCGCTCCGCAGATCCCCGCCGATGCGCTGCCTAACCACGTTGCCGTCGTCATGGACGGCAACGGCCGCTGGGCGACCCAGCGCGGGTTGGGTCGCACCGAGGGGCACAAGATGGGCGAGGCGGTGCTCATCGACA
Source organism: Mycobacterium sp. SMC-11 (assembly GCF_046250095.1). Lineage (NCBI taxonomy): Bacteria > Bacillati > Actinomycetota > Actinomycetes > Mycobacteriales > Mycobacteriaceae > Mycobacterium > Mycobacterium sp. SMC-11. Next base: position 1,701,506 of record NZ_CP176430.1, read on the forward strand.
TCACCTGCGGTGCCATCGAACTCGGCATCAAATGGCTGACCGTGTATGCGTTCTCCACCGAGAACTGGAAGCGCTCCGCTGAAGAGGTCCGCTTCCTGATGGGCTTCAACCGCGAGGTGGTGCGCCGGCGCCGGGAGAACCTCAACGCGATGGGCGTGCGGATGCGCTGGGTGGGTTCGCGGCCGAAGATGTGGCGCAGCGTGATCAAAGAATTCGAGATCGCCGAAGCCATGACCGTCGGCAACGACGTCATCACTATTAATTACTGCGTCAACTACGGTGGGCGCACCGAGATCGCCGAAGCCGCCCAGGCCATCGCCGAAGAGGCGGTGGCGGGCAAGCTGAATCCGAGCCGGATCAACGAGGCCACCATTGCCCGGCATCTGCACCGGCCCGACATGCCCGATGTGGACCTGCTGATCCGCACCTCAGGTGAGCAGCGGTCGTCGAACTTCATGCTGTGGCAGGCGGCCTACGCCGAGTACATCTTCCAAGAGAAACTGTGGCCGGACTACGACCGCCGCGATCTGTGGGAGGCCTGCGAGCAGTACGCCTCGCGGCAGCGCAGGTTCGGAACGGCGTGATGACGGCCCTGGCCGATCGCCTCGCCACGGTGCTCGCCGAGGTGCTGGCCGTTGATGCCGAGCCAGACGGTGCGCTGACCGTCCGCCACGACGGCACCCTGGCGTCGTTGCGGGTGGTGCCGATCGCGCAAGACCTCGAGTTGGTGTCGCTCACCCAAGTCTTGGGGTGGGATCTGCCGCTGACCAAGAAGCTGCGTAAGCGCGCCGCCGAGCAGGCGGCCCTCAGTCAGCTCGGGTCCATCACCCTGGTCGAAAAGGATGCCGCGTCCGCAGATGTGATGCTGCGCTACAACTTTCCCGGATCGGGCCTGACCGACGATGCGCTGCGCACGCTGGTCCTGTTGGTGCTGGCCAAAGGCGTCGACGTCCGCGACGCGTTGACGGACTGAGACCTACTTCCGGCAATCGGCACAGGTGCCGAAGATCTCGATGGTGTGCCCGACGTCGGAGTAGTCGTGCTCGGCGGCGATCCGGGCCGCCCACTCCTCGACTTCGCGGTCGCCCACCTCGACGGTGGCCCCGCAGTCCCGACACACCAGGTGGTGGTGGTGATGCTCCGAGCAGCGCCGGTACACCGCTTCTCCGGTGTCGGATCGCAGCGTGTCGACCTGGCCGGCCGTAGCCATCGCCTGCAGGGTGCGATAGACGGTGGTCAGTCCGATGTTCTCGCCGCGCTCACGTAGCGCGTCGTGCAGCTCCTGGGCCGACCGGAAGTCCTCGACGGTCTCCAGCAACGCCGAGATCGCCGCCCGCTGCCGGGTGGAGCGCACGCCGGGGGCGGTCAACGGTCCTCACCGGCATGGGCCACTGCGTCGATGGCGATGTGCGCCAAGTGATGATCGGCCAGCCGGTAAAGCACTTCGCGGCCGGAACGTTCCCCGGCGACCACCCCGGCGGCCTTGAGGATCTTCAGATGCTGACTGACCAGGGGCTGCGGGACCCCGAGCGCGTCGACGAGTTCGTGCACGCAGCGGTGCGACTCCTGCAGCTGCAGCACGATCGCGATGCGCACCGGAGCGGCCAGTGCCCGCAGCAATTCCCCAGCGGCGTCGAGGATCTCCCGCGGTGGCGTAGCGGGGAAGGCAGGACCGGTGTGTTGATGGCCGTCGGCCACCAGACCAGACGCTGAGGAGGGCACAGCACCACCTCCGCACATGTTGGAAATCGTTTTCAGCTGGCTCCCACTGTTCCATGCGTGATGACGCATGTCAAAGAACGTGGGCGGTATCGATACGATGACTGATGTTTTGCGTGTCGGCGTTGCCGGCGCGGTCCCGTCAAGACAGGAGTGCACCCCCTCGTGGCGTCCATCATCGACACCGTTGCCAACCTGGCCAAGCGACGTGGCCTGGTCTTCCAGTCGGGCGAAATCTACGGCGGCACAAAGTCGGCGTGGGACTACGGCCCACTCGGGGTGGAGCTCAAGGAGAACATCAAGCGCCAGTGGTGGCGCTCGGTCGTGACGTCCCGCGACGACGTCGTCGGCTTGGACAGTGCGATCATCTTGCCGCGTCAGGTGTGGGTGGCCTCCGGTCACGTCGCGGTGTTCAACGACCCGCTGGTGGAGTGCCTCAACTGCCACAAGCGGCACCGGCAGGACCACATGCAGGAAGCGGTGGCACTCAAAAAGGGTGGCAACCCCGATGACGTGCCGATGAGCGAGATTGCCTGCCCGGATTGCGGAACCAAGGGCGAGTGGACCGAGCCCCGTGACTTCAACATGATGCTCAAGACCTACCTGGGTCCGATCGAGTCCGAAGAGGGTCTGCACTACCTGCGGCCCGAAACTGCACAGGGCATCTTCGTCAACTTCGCCAACGTGGTGACCACGGCTCGTCGCAAGCCGCCGTTCGGAATCGGACAGATCGGCAAGAGCTTCCGCAACGAGATCACCCCCGGCAACTTCATCTTCCGGACCCGTGAGTTCGAGCAGATGGAGATGGAATTCTTCGTCGAGCCGTCCACGGCCAAGGAGTGGCACCAGTACTGGATCGACGCGCGCCTGCAGTGGTACATCGACCTGGGTATCAAGCGTGAGAACCTGCGCCTCTACGAACACCCGCTTGAGAAGCTGTCGCACTACTCCGCCGGCACCACCGACATCGAGTACAAGTTCGGTTTCGCCGGGAACCCGTGGGGTGAGCTGGAAGGCATCGCCAACCGCACCAACTTCGATCTGACCACGCACTCGGAGCATTCCGGTGTGGACCTGTCGTTCTACGACCAGGCCTCCGACACCCGCTACGTGCCGTACGTGATCGAACCCGCAGCCGGCCTGACCCGCTCGCTGATGGCCTTCCTGGTCGACTCGTACCACGAGGACGAGGCCCCCAACGCCAAGGGCGGGGTGGACAAGCGCACCGTGCTGCGGCTGGACCCGCGGCTGGCGCCGGTCAAGGCCGCCGTGCTGCCGCTGAGCCGCAACGCCGACCTGTCGCCGAAGGCCCGGGACCTGGCGGCCGAGCTGCGCAAGTCCTGGAACGTGGAGTTCGACGACGCCGGAGCGGTCGGCCGGCGCTACCGGCGCCAGGACGAGATCGGCACGCCGTTCTGCATCACGGTCGACTTCGACTCGCTCGAAGACCATGCCGTCACCGTGCGTGAGCGCGACACGATGTCTCAGGAGCGGGTGGCCATTGACGCGGTCTCCGACTACCTGGCCGTGCGCCTCAAGGGCTGCTGATCACTGCTCGCATGACCTGAGCAGTTGCTGGCGAGGGGCGCCCGGCGGCGAAACGCCGCGGGTGGCCTCACGTAACCCTGTTGGGTCAGCGCCTGCCATTGGTTTGCCCTGAGGGTGTCTGGGGTTAGCGCCTACCTGAGAGTCCGGTGCCTCGGGTTGATGTGTTGTCACAGCCCGCATTAACTTATGGAAGTCTGTATCTCGTAACGGATTTCTGAAAGTCAAGGGTTAGTCCACACCTGGGAGGTAGGTAGATGACTATCAGTGAACGCACCACGGAACATCGTCATTCACTTGGCATCAAGGGGCGCCGTCGCAGCCGTGTGATCGGGGTGGGGAGCGCGGCGGCGGCATTTCTGGCGTTCGGGATGGCCCCGTTGGCCCCCGCGCCGCAGGCGCATGCCGACGGGTTCGATTGGCTGTTGGACATGTTCGAACCCAGCGATGTCGCGGGCGTGGCTGCCGACACCTCTGGGGTCGACGGCGTCTTCGGCGATTCGCCGTTCTGGGACCAGCTGTTGCTGGCGAACCCCGCTCTGGACCCCGCGAGTGTGATCGAGCAGTGGATGTACGCGCCGTGGCACACCGCCATGGAGGCTTGGATCACCAGTGACTTGGGCCAGCAGATCAACGACGCCATCAATCTTGCCTATGTGCAGATGAACGGCGAGGACAGTCTTAATGGTGCCTGCGGCCTGATCTGCAACGGCGTCGACGGCACCGAGACCGACCCCGACGGCGGTGCAGGCGGGTTGTGGTTCGGCGACGGCGGCGACGGCTGGGACTCCACTGTGCAGGGCATGGCCGGTGGTGACGGTGGTGCCGCTGGATTCTTTGGTAACGGCGGCGCGGGCGGCGACGGCTGGGACTCGACCGTGGCCGGCGTGGACGGTGGTATCGGCGGTGCCGGTGGCACCGGCGGCACGGTCATGGGCGACGGCGGGGTCGGAGGTGCCGGTGGCGCCGGATACCAGGCGACGGCCAACGGCGTCGACGGCACCGCGGTCGGCTCTAACGGTGGCGCCGGCGGTGTCGGGGGCGACGCCATCGCTTCGGTCTTCGGCAACGGCGGAGCGGGTGGCGTCGGTGGTGCTGGCGGTGCGGCGACTGCAAACGGGGCCAGCGGAACGGTCACCGGCGGCAACGGTGGTGTCGGTGGTACGGGCGGCAACTCGGCCGCACCCATCGGCAACGGAGGTGAAGGCGGTGCCGGCGGCGCCGGCGGCGCCGGCGGTGAAGGCACCTCCAACGGCTTCAGCGGTGACTCAACCGGCGGCAACGGCGGCATGGGTGGCGCGGGTGGTATCGCCGAGAACGGACACGGCGGTACTGGCGGCGTCGGTGGCGCCGGTGGCGAGGCCACATCCAACGGCTCCCAGGGCATCGCCAACGGCGGTGACGGTGGGACCGGCGGGACCGGCGGACAGGGCCTCATCGCCGGCACCGGCGGCGACGGTGGCGCCGGTGGCGCCGCCCGGGCCAACGGCGCCGGGGGCACCGCGACCGCCGGTGACGGTGGAAGCGGTGGTGTCGGCGCCGAGGGTGCCACGGGTGCAGCAGGCACTGCTGGAGGCACCGGCGGCAAGGGCGGCGCCGGTGGTACCGGTGGCGACTCCACCACCCATGGTTCGGGGGGCGTCTCGACCGCCGGTGACGGCGGCGACGGCGGGGCCGGTGGCAACGGTGGGACCGGTGGTACCGGCGGCGCGGCCGGCGGGGCCGGCGGACAGGGCGGCGCCGCTGGCGCCGGCGGTACCGCGACGGCGACCGGCAACAGCACGGCGACCGACGGGACGGCCGGTACGGCCGGACCGGACGGCCAGCAAGGTGCTACCGGAGCGACCGCCACACCCTGACACCCTGATACGTAGTGGTGTAGAAGTGCCCGCACGCCTTGGCGTGCGGGCACTTCCGCTGTGGTGTCCGTGCGGTGCCGAACCGGGTGGGTGAGCCGCATCGGCAGCCACCGAAATCCGGCGACCGGAGCATGTGCCGATCGTGTTCAGTCCCCGGCGATTTCGGGGGCAGGTGGCCGAACGGGCTTGAACCAGTCGATTCGGGCGCGCCAAGACAGCACGGAGGCGTAGATGAACGCGGCGGTGCTCACGCTTGCGCAGATCCAGGTGGGCAGCGTGACCGCACTGCCGAGGAGCACGCTGGTCAACTGCGCGACGATCGCCGCGACTTTGAAGACGACCCACACCAGGTAGTAGTGCGCGGCAGTCTGCGAGCGCGGATCGGTGCGCAGGGCCAGCAGTATCCGGCCGGTGAACCCGAACAGATACAGCGCGAGTGCGGCGACCAGCGCCCAGTATGCCGCGAACCAGGGGCCGCGGGGTGCGAAGACATCCAGGTACTCGGGGTGCCCCCGATCAGCGACACAGAACACGACGACCATCAGCGGCAGACCGAGTTTCAGCGGCGTCGTGACGTGGCGACGCCCCAGCAACCGGGCGTGGTCCTCGTCGGTCAACCTCGTCGCCAGGTGGTCGAACATGGCCGCGACCGCGGCGAACATGCAGAGCACGGCGAGCAGGCCCGCGACGTTCCACAACCCGGACATCCGGTGGACCAGGGGATCGAAATATGTCGGCCCCAACGGGGACATGAGCAGTCCCGCGCATCCAATGAGGACGAGGATGCGCGAAGGATTGGTATCCCAGCGCGAACCCCAGGTGTAGCGACGGACCCACAGGGCATACCCGCAAGCCACCGGAGCCGCCGCTAACGCGACATCGGTAAGTCCGAACATGAGGCTAGAAGCGGCCGCCGCCGCCGAAGAAGCCCCCGCCCGAAGACGAGCCGCCGAACGAGGTTGGACTCCAACCTCCCCCTCCGCCACCTCCGAAGCCGCCGCCCCCGCCGGAGAGGATGTTGCCGATGATGATGCCGCCCAGCATGGCGCCGGTGTCGTTGCGGCCACCGCCGGGGTCGTTGCCGTAACGGCCGTAGTAGGCCCGTTGCGCGTCCTGTACGTCGGCTTTCGCCAGTGACTGCGCGGCGGCAGCTAGGGTTGCCGCGCCGTTGGCCTGGGTGATGGCCCCAGCGACATCGGTGGTGCGCTTGTCGTGGGCGGCGTCGAGGCGGCGGCGTGCCTCGGCCAGCCGGGTGCGCGCCTCCGGGCCGACGCTGCCGCGACGGGTGTCGATGTAATCGGACACGGCGCGGATGCGCGACGATGCGGTGAACAGGGCCTGCTCGAGCGTGCGGGCCAGCCGCTCAGCGGCTGCGCGTTCCTCGGCCACGGTGTCCAGCAGCTGGTCCAGGTCGGCGTCGGCCTTGATCAGCGCGGTGAAGGCTCCCAGGGGATCTCCGGAGGTGCGGGCGGTGGCCACGGCCTTGACTACGACATCGCGAACAGCGAACAGCTCGGACTTATGCGTGCCCGCCCCGCCCTGCAGCAATGCGGTGGCTTGGGCGATGCCGGCCTCGGCGTCGGCGATGGTCTGGGGCAGTGTGGCGACCGCGTGACGGATGTCGCTTGCGGCATTGTCGACGGCGTCGAGCAGGGCACGGCCCTGGCCCAGCCCCGACTCTGCGGCCCGCACCGCATCCACCAGCTCACTCTGCCCGCCAGTCACCGGGTGATCGGCCAGGCTGCGTGCCCGGGTGATGTTGCGTTCGGCGAAGGCGGCCCGATCCTGTGCGGTCTTGACGTTGCCGGACACCGTGCTGAGCGCGGTGGCGTCGAATTCGGTGTGCAGTTCCACCAGGTGCTTCTCGGAGGCCGGGATGCGCCCGGTCAGCTCGACCAGTTGCTGGGTCAGTGTGTCGAGGCGGTCGCCCGCGTTGAGCACGAGGTCACGCAACTGCTCAAACGCGGCGCGCTGGGTCTCCAGTTCGCGGTCGGCCTTCGAGGCGGTGACGATCACCCCCGTCAGCAAGTCGCGCTGTTGTGCCGGTGTCTCGGGGATGTCGTCGTCCAGCTGCTGGCGCACGGTGAAGGCGTGCTCCATAGCGAACTTGGCGGAGGAAACGGCCTGCGCGAAGGGCCGCACGCGCTCCTTGCCGAATTCTTCGAGGGCCAGCTCCAGTTCGTTGGCGCTGGTGCGTACCGCGTTGTCGACTTCGACGACCTTCTCTCGCGACAAGGCGTCCAGCGCGAACACCGGCACGTCGGACAGTGCGTTGGGGTCGGTGGGGTCGATCCGCCGGGCCGCCGCCAGTGCCGCGGCTCGGCGCCGGCGCCGCAGGTAACGGACCACCAGCAGCAACACCAGGCCGGCGGCCGCCACCGCGGCCAGGGCGATCAGGATCGGTGTCCAGCTCACCTCGGTGGGTGCGGCGGCGGCATCGAGTCCGGTGGCGGCCGCCGAGGCCGCGCCGGCCCAGTCGTTGCGGTGCAGGGCCGGTTCGATCTGGTTGCGCCGCAACGCGTCGACCTTGCCCGAGCTGACCTCGGAGATGCCGTTGGAAACCAGGAAGGCGTAGCTGCGGTCGGCGGTGGCCACGGCGAGCAAGGCGTCGTTGCTGCCGAGATCGCTGAGCCGCACCGTGCTGCGTCCCCAGTCCTCAGCGGTCTGCCCGGAGAACACGTCGACGTAGACCACCCACAGTCGGATGTGCCGGTCGGCGTAGAGCTTGTCGATCGCGTTCTGCACCTCGGCGCGCTCGGACTGCGAGAGCGCCCCGGCGCTGTCGGTGATCAAGGTGGGCAGACGCAGCGGAGGCTGCGCCGCAGCGTTTGGGGCTACCAGCAGCACAGCGAGGAGAAACGCCAGGGCGGCGCCGGCCAGGCGGGGGATGCGCATGTCGGTAAATCTATATGCGATCGGGGGTGATCGACGGAATTCTGCGACCGGCCCACTCGGTTTCGCAACGGTCGGATGCCGAACTTCGGCCCGCCGTGTCATGGTCTCGGGTCGGGTCAAAATAGACTGGCGGCGGTGGCCATTAACTCCTGCGACAGCTACGACGCGCACGATCGCGAACGCATCGTGGCGGAGTCGTCGAAAACCGCCGGCCTGCCCGGAACCGGCGGCCAGCACCGCACCGACTTTGCCCGCGATCGGGCCAGGGTGCTGCACAGCGCTGCGCTGCGCCGGTTGGCGGATAAGACTCAGGTCGTCGGCCCCCGAGACGGGGACACCCCGCGCACCCGCCTGACCCACTCGCTGGAGGTCGCGCAGATCGGGCGGGGGATGGCGATCGGATTGGGCTGCGACCCTGACCTGGTCGACCTGGCTGGGCTGGCTCACGACATCGGCCACCCGCCTTACGGGCACAACGGTGAGCAGGCGCTCAACGAAATCGCCTCGGTCTGTGGCGGATTCGAGGGAAACGCGCAGAACTTCCGCATTCTGACCAGTTTGGAGCCCAAGGTTCTCGGTCCGGACGGTGCAAGTGCGGGCCTGAATCTGAGCCGGGCGACGCTGGACGCGGTCACCAAATATCCGTGGTTCCGTCGCGCGGCAGATGGCTCGGTACGGACCAAGTTCGGCTTTTACGACGACGATCGGGACGCCGCTGACTGGATGCGCCGCGGTGCACCGGAGGGACGCGTCTGTCTGGAATCGCAGATCATGGACTGGGCCGACGACGTCGCCTACTCGGTGCATGACGTTGAAGACGGCGTCATTTCCGGCCGGATCGACCTGCGGGTGCTCGCCGACGCATCAACCGTGGCCGAGTTGACGCGTCTGGGTGACCCGCGCGGGGTGCACGATCTGGCCGCGGCGGCCCGCCGACTCACCGAATTGCCGGTGGTGGCTGCGGTGGGTGACTACGACGCGACTCTGTCGGCGTCGGTGGCACTCAAACGGTTGACCAGCGAACTGGTCGGACGCTTCGCCTCTGCGGCGATCACCGCCACCCACGATGCCGCCGGTCCCGGGCCGCTGACCCGCTACCAGGCAGACCTCGAGGTTCCTGAACTGGTGCGGGCCGAAGTGGCCGTGCTGAAAACCCTTGCGGTGCAGTTCATCATTTCGTCGGACCAGCACCGCAGAATTCAGGCCGCTCAGCGTGAGCAGGTGCACGAGGTCGCGCACCGGCTGCTCGCCACGGCGCCGGAGAGCCTGGACCCGATCTTCGTTCCCGCGTTTAACGCCGCCGCTGACGACAACGCACGGCTGCGGGTGATCGTCGACCAGATCGCGTCGTGTACCGAGGGGCGGCTGGAACGCCTCGTCGCGGGCTAGTGACATAGGCGGCACCGCGGGCGAACTCAGCCGAGCTTGGCGACCTTGTCCATCATCGCCCGCACGACATCGGTGCTGCTGGTCTGCGGGTCACCGGAACCACTGGCGTTCTCGGTTCCGGTGAAGGCGATCAGGACTCCGACGATGCAGTTGTCCTGCAGCCCGATGGCGCGGGTGTCCGGCGCCTTGGGACTTTTGTCGAGCACGATCGATGCGGCCAGGACGTCGTCGGTGACCCGCACGTCGGTGATGTGCATTTCGGTGCCGGGAAGGTGCGGCGATCCGGCAGTGTCCGGGTCGGCCGCGTTGACCGGCTGCCCGTCGCAGTGCTTCCACTGCTCGGCGAACTTCTCGAACAGCTGCCGGGCGTCTGCGGCGGTGGGCAGGGCGACCACGGCCTCCTTGACGAACATCACCCGGGTGTCGAGCGGCTTGAAGCCGTCGTGGGCGGGCTCGGGGTCGATCCAGGTCTCCCGCGCGTAGCTCTGGACGGGGGCCGACGCGTACACACTTCGCTGCGCGACGTCGAGGACTCCCACGCAGTCGCCGGGGGTTGCTGAGTCGTCCATCGCCTCCAGGCCGCCGTAGGACGGCGGGCCGGTGACGGTGGTGAAGGGCTGATCCAACATCGCGGTCAGCTCGGTGCCGTTGAGCAGCACCTGCTTGACGGTCTCGCCGGTGACGCCGGCCGCACTACGCGACCGGTCGGGCAGCACCAGCCAGGTCGTCACCGCGGCCGCGGCGAGCACGGCGACGGCGACAAGGGTCAGCAACCAGACCCGTTTCGAGTTCATTCACGCCCCTGATGCAGCAGTTGACCCGTCATTAAAGCATGGGCAGTGCCGGCATCAGGGCCGGGCAGACGGCGGCGATCCGCTTCGCCGCGCTCGCGATCGCCGCGGGGCAGATGGCGCGCTCTAGACTGGCCCAGTGCCAGGCCGTATCTCCGATCGCGACATCGCCGCTATCCGCGAGCGTGTCCGGATCGAGGACGTGGTCGGCGATTACGTGCAGCTCAGGCGTGCCGGCGCGGACTCGCTGAAGGGCCTGTGCCCGTTTCACAACGAGAAGTCACCGTCGTTCCACGTCCGGCCCAACCATGGCCTGTTCCACTGCTTCGGCTGTGGGGAAGGCGGCGACGTCTACGCCTTCATCCAGAAGATCGAGCACGCCAGCTTCGTCGAGGCGGTCGAGCTGCTCGCCGACCGGGTCGGCCACACCATCACCTACACCGGCGCGTCGGCCACCAACATCCAACGCGAGCGCGGCGGCCGCAGCCGGCTGATCGCCGCCAATGCGGCGGCTGCCGAGTTCTACGCCGCGGCGCTGAGCACCCCCGAGGCCGCGCCGGCGCGAAAATATCTCACCGAGCGAAACTTTGATGCCGCCGCCGCCGAGCGGTTCGGTTGCGGTTTCGCCCCCTCGGGGTGGGACGGCCTGACCAAGCATCTGCTGCGCAAGGGCTTCGAGTTCAAGGAACTGGAGGCCGCCGGCCTGTCCCGAGAAGGGCGCCGCGGTCCGATGGACCGATTCCACCGCCGGCTGCTGTGGCCGATCCGTTCGTCGGCGGGGGAGGTGATCGGGTTCGGTGCCCGCCGGCTGTTCGACGACGACCCGATGGAGGCCAAGTACGTCAACACCCCCGAAACCACGCTCTACAAGAAATCCAACGTGCTGTTCGGCCTGGACCTGGCTAAACGAGACATCGCCCGCGGACACCAGGCGATCGTCGTCGAGGGCTACACCGACGTGATGGCGATGCATCTGGCAGGCGTCACCACCGCGGTCGCCTCGTGCGGTACCGCCTTCGGCGATGAGCACCTGGCGATGCTGCGCCGACTGATGATGGACGACAAGTTCTTTCGCGGTGAACTGATCTACGTCTTCGACGGCGACGCGGCGGGCCGTGCCGCCGCGGTCAAGGCGCTCGAGGGCGAGCAGCAGCTGGCCGGACAGTCGTTCGTCGCGGTCGCCGCCGACGGCATGGATCCGTGTGATCTGCGCCTGGCGCATGGCGACGAGGCGCTGCGCGACTTGGTGGCGCGCCGCACCCCGTTGTTCGAGTTTGCGGTACGCACCGCCCTCGCCGAGATGGACCTGGAGACGGCCGAGGGCCGGGTCGCTGCGCTGCGCCGCTGCGTGCCGATGGTCGCGCAGATCAAGGACCCGACGCTGCGCGATGAATACGCGCGGCAGCTGGCCGGCTGGGTGGGTTGGGACGACGTCGCGCAGGTGATCGGCCGGGTGCGTGCGAGGGCCAAGAACGAGACCAAGGGAGCCAAGGGCGATGCCAAGGACAGCGGGCCGGCCCGGGACCGTCAGGCGTCGCGTGGGGCCGCCAGTCCCGCCGAACAGCCGGCGGTCGCCCGACCGAACCCGACCGATCCGACGTTGTGGCCGCAGCGTGAGGCGCTCAAAGCGGCGCTGCAGTACCCGGCGCTGGCCGGGCCGGTGTTCGACACCCTGACGGTGGAGAGTTTCACCCACCCCGGCTATGCCGCGGTGCGCTCGGCGATCGACGCGGCCGGGGGGACAGCCGGGGTGGCCGGCGCCGGCGGCGCGCAGTGGATCGAGACGGTGCGCGCGCAGACGCCTTCGTCGCTGACCACCGCGCTGATCCACGAGTTGAGCGTGGAGGCCATCCGCGTCGACGAGGACAAGCTGCCGCGGTATATCGGCGGCGTGCTGGCCCGCCTCCAAGAGGTGTGGGTGGGCCGGCAGATCGCCGAGGTCAAGTCCAAACTGCAGCGCATGTCACCGGTGGAGCACAGCGACGAATATCACGCGCTCTTCGGCGATCTGGTGGCGATGGAGGCCTACCGCCGCAGCCTGCTGGAGCAGGCCAGCGGCGATGATCTGACCGCCTAGCGGTCGTCTTCGGGCTCGACCGGCGTGACGATCGACGTACCGTCCTCGAGTTCGGTCAGCGTCACCATCGCCGAATCGGGATGGATCCGGTCGGCGATGGTGCGCCGTCCCTTGTCGATCAGCGCCTTGGCGACCGGGCTGCTCGTCACCGCGTGATAGGTGCCGACGATCTGCTCGTAGCGGCGACGGCCGGCTTTGGTGCCCATCACGTAGCCGACCCCCATCACCACGACATACCCGATCAATGCGGCCCCTTAGAACAGTCGATGCAGTGCTTCCATCCTGCCTCACGCGGTGCAACGGGGGCCGGGTGCGACCCCCGTTGCACAGCGGTGGTTTCGGTATGCGCTAGAGTCTTGCAAGTCCGCGAGGACAGCAATCCCCTGTAGCTCAATTGGCAGAGCATTCGGCTGTTAACCGGAGGGTTGGTGGTTCGAGTCCACCCGGGGGAGCCACGTTTGAGACCGGCGTTAGTCCAGCCGGGGAATCACCGAAGGACCCGCCTGCGAAGGCGGCTGCTGCGGTGCGAACATCCCCGGCACCTGCTGTGACTGCCCGCCCTGCTGCTTGGCCGCACGGGCCTGGGCGAGCGCGTTGACCAGCGGGTTGTTCGCCATCATCTCGCGACGCTCTTCTTCGCTGAGTTCGTAGATCGCCCACGCGCCCCAAGCAGCCGGACGCACGTACACGGTGACCTGCTGGCGGCCGTTGTTGAAGACGGCGGGAACTGCCACGGCCCGGTCGGTGGCCGCGAAGGTGGCCATCTCCTCGGTGATCCGCTCGAGATCAGCGGTTTCGTGCAGCTCATAGGTGGGCGCTTGCACGCCCTTGGTGGGGGTGGCATTCAGGGCGAGGAACCACGCCATGAGAGGTACTCCTTTGTTCGGTCTGGGGTCCAGACAGCCTAAAGGCGGCTACCCGGTGGACGCACCGGCGGGCGGTACCGACAGGTGTTCGGGATGCAGCATTTCGGCGTACCGCAATTCTTCGGGGATGCCGAACCCGTCGATCAGAGTCTGTGCGTGCGGGCGCAGTTTCCGGCACCGGTCATTGATGCCGCGGGTGACGGCCTTGGCCCGATCGGTGGACAGATACCGGTGCTCGATGTACCAGGCCTTGTCGTCCTCGATGACGCTGAGCGCGTACAGGTCGCACACCAGCTCCAGCAGTTCGCGGGCGTCGGGATCGGGGCAGGAGTCGATGCCGGCGACAAACGCCTCCAGCACGACTCGATCGATGTGTGCGGTGGCCGCATGCAGCATGTGGTCCTGGACCGCGTTGAAGGCGTCGAAGTCGCTCATCTCCTGGGACTTGGCCCTGAGCCGCCGTGCCACCGAGGTCAGCAGATATTCCTCGCGGTCTTCGAACATGTGCACCTGGGTGCCGCGGTTGAACAGGCTGCCCTCCTCCTCGCTGTCCTGCCTGGCGTCCACGATGGTCTGGATGATCGTCTCGGCCGCAGTGCGTTTGAGCACCCGATCCCCGACAGCCTCGGCCGCGAACCGCACCCACCCGACCGGGCTCATGTCGGCGATGTCATCGGCGTAGGTGGTCAGCAGCTGCTTGGCCACCAGTTGCGTCAGCACGTGGTTGTCGCCCTCGAAGGTGGTGAACACATCGATGTCGGCGCGCAACGCGATCAGCCGGTTCTCGGCCATGTAGCCGGCGCCGCCGCAGGCCTCGCGCGCCTCCTGGATGGCCCGGGACGCGTGCCAGGTGTTGGCCGCCTTGAGCCCGGCTGCTCGTGCCTCCAATTCGCGCTGTTCCTCGGCGTCGGGCTCGTCGGCGGTCTGCAGATCATGGCAGCGGCCCACCAGCTCGTTCTGGGCGAACTGCAGCGCATAGGAGCGGGCAATCAGCGGCAAGAGGCGACGCTGGTGAACCAGGTAGTCCATGATCAGCACCTCGTGTTTCGCTCCGTCGTCGCTGGGGGCGCTGAATTGCCTGCGCTGCAACGCATATCGGGTAGCGATATCCAGGGCGACCCGGGCGGCCGCGCCCGCGCTTCCACCCACCGAGACCCGGCCCCGGATCAGGGTGCCGATCATGGTGAAGAACCGCCGGCCATCGCTCTCGATCGACGACCGGTAACTGCCGTCGGCCTCTACATCGGCATAGCGATTCAGCAGGTTCTCCCGGGGCACCCGGACGCGGTCGAAGACAATGCGTCCGTTGTCCACACCGGGAAGACCGCCTTTGTAGTGGCAGTCCGAGGTGGTCACGCCGGGCAGATCGGTGCCCTGCGTGTCGCGGATCGGCACCAGGAAGCAATGCACGCCGTGGTTTTCGTCATCGGTGATGAGCTGGGCGAAAACTGCCGCAACGGCGGCGGTTTCGGCGGCCCCACCGATGTAGTCCTTGCGTGCCGATCCCGTCGCGGAGTCGATCACAAATTCCTGAGTTGCCGGGTCGTAGGTGGCGGTGGTCTCCAGCGACTGCACGTCGCTGCCGTGACCGGTCTCGGTCATCGCAAAACACCCGAGCAGGTCGAGGTCGATGATCTTCTCGACGTACGCGCGGTGGTGGCGCTCGGTGCCCAGGTTCTCCACTGCGCCGCCGAACAGCCCCCATTGGACCCCGGCCTTGACCATCAGCGACAGATCCGACATGGCCAACATCTCGATCATGGTGATTGCCGCGCCGACGTCGCCGGTGCCGCCGTGTTCCTTGTGGAAACTGTCCGCCGCAACTCCGGAGCCGGCCATGATCCGCAGTTGTTCGGCGACCTTCGCGCGGGCGATCGCGGTGTTCGGGGTGTAGTGCGGACGAAACTTCTCATCGCACAGAGTGGCCCGGACCTGGTTTTTCACCGTCCGCCAGCGGCCGTCCAAGGTGTCGCGCAGGGCATCGGAAGTGGTCACTTCATGCACCGTATCCAGGCGGGGCCACCGGTAAACCGGGTTTAGATTACGGATGTGCGTGGGAAGCGGAGCCGGTTGCCGGCGTTGTGCGGTGTGCTGCTGACCGGCGGTGCTGCGCTGGTGGGTTGCGCGCCGTGCGAGACCTCCACGGCGACAGCCGGACTGCAGTACCTCGGCCAGGCTCGACTGGCGTCGAACACCAGATTCGCGGGCACCGTCGTCGGTGGCCTGTCCGGAATCAGCTACGACCGCGGCCGCGACTGCTACTACGTGATCAGCGACGACCGCTCGGCCAACGGGCCGGCCCGCTTCTACACCGTGCGGCTCTCGGTGTCCGACCGCGGCGTCGACGGGGTGGCGATCACCGCCATGAACCCGCTGTTGGACCAGCACGGGCGCCCGTTTGAGCGCCAGGCCTTCGACGCGACGCCGCCGGTCATACCGCCCGACCCCGAAGGCATCGCGTTCGATGCCGGTCGGCAGCGGTTGTATTGGTCCTCCGAGGGGGAGCGGCGTACCGACGGCCCACGCGGCGCGGTGTTGGCCGACCCGTGGGTGCGTACCGCCGGGTTGGACGGCAGCTACCTTGGCGGGTTCACCATGCCGCCGCAGCTGGCGATGTCGGCGCAGCCCACCGGGCCGCGCCGCAACACCACCCTCGAGGGCCTGACGGTGACTGCCGACGGACGAATGCTGTTCGCCGCAATGGAGGGCCCGGGGTACGACGACGGCCCGCTGCCGGATCGCGACCACGGCGCGCTGACTCGTATCACCGCCTACCGACTCGACGCTGACGCCAGTCCTGGCGCCCCGGTCGCCCAATACGCCTATCCGCTGGAGCCTGCCACCGTACCGGCCAAAACCAACGGCCTCACCGATCTGGTGGCCCTGTCGGACACCGCGTTCCTCGTGATCGAGCGGGCGTTCAGTGACCGCCCAACGGTGCGACTGTTTCGCGCCGAGATCACCGGTGCCACCGATGTGCTCGGAATGCCGGCGCTCGCGGCTGCCGCCGTGACGCCGATGACCAAGACTCTGGTGGCCGACCTGTCCACCACACCCGGTCTGGACCCGCTGGACAACATCGAGGGGCTGACGCTGGGCCCGCGACTGCCCGATGGGCGGCAGACCGTGGTGCTGGTCAGTGACGACAACTTCGCACCGCGCCAACTGACCCAGTTCGTCGCCTTCGCGATACCCGCCGACTAGCCGCACAACGGTGATCGTCGGCGCGACAGTCCCAAGCAGACCGAATACAATCTGGCGCCACGGAATTGGCGTTTTCCGAATGTCATCAGAGGTGAATGACGATTTCAAGTATAGAAATGAGTCAACTTCATCATTCGGCTGATACCGTAACCCGGGTGTGGTACGACTGCTGGTCAGCGACGAGGCTGAGATCGCGCGTTGGCTGAGTCGACCGACCGGCGCGCCGATGCGACGCGCCAGCAGATCATCCGTGCCGCGGCGCATCAGTTCGCCCAGCGGCCCTTTCACGACGTCGGCCTCGACGACATTCTGGCTGAAGCGGAATTGACCAAGGGCGCGATGTATTTCCATTTCCGCTCTAAGCACGCGCTGGCCTTGGCCGTCATCGACGAACAACTCGCCAAGACGGGCACCGCGATCCGGGCATTGGTGGACCGCAAGCTTTCCGGCTTGGAAACGCTGCTTGACGTGGGCTACCTCATGGCAGTCGAAGACCTCACCAGCGACAGCGCCCGAGCAATGCTGCACCTGCTGCCGGTGGTGGGCGGCGCCGAGGGGCTGCAGGCCACCGTGCTCAACAATGCGATTCAGGCGTTGGGCGTGGTGACCGAGCGGGCGATCACCGAAGGCGACGTCCTCGACCGCGATCCGCACGATGTGGCCCGGATGATGGTGGCGCTTTACCTGGGTCTGCGACAGGCCGGCAATCTTGATGAGCCCGAACAGTTCTTGCGTGAGTTGGAGCGGGTCTGGTCGGTTGTGCTGCCCAGTGTGGTGCCTGCCGATCGCATCGACTATTTCGTTCAGTTCGTCCGTCGGCGCACTGCCTTGGCAATCAAGACCACGGCGGCGAAGGCGGCGGTGCCCGAAGGGGAGGCCGGCTGATGGCGCGCCAGGTCCGGTCCGAGGCGACTCGGCGCAAGCTACTCGATGCGGCCATCGACGTCTTCGGCGAGGCCGGTTACGTCGCTGCCGGGCGAACCGCGATCATCGAGCGGGCCGGGGTGACCAAGGGGGCGCTGTACCACCACTTCGACTCGATGGATTCGTTGGTGACGGCCATCATCGAGGGCGGGTTCGCCACGGTCTTGACCACGTTCCGGAGCATGTGCCAGCCGTCCTCGCCCGCTCTGGAGGGGATGATCCACGGCATGTTCGCCGTCACGGAGCTGTTGTCCGTCGACAAGGAGGCGCGGGCAGCGGGCCATCTGGTCTTCGCACTGGCCGAATCCAACGAATTGGGGGCCGAGGTCGGCGGCGAATGGGCGGACGCGGTCACCGCCCAGACCGCGCGCGCGATCGCCGAGGGCGACCTGTGCGAGGAACTCGATGCCCGCCAAGTTGCCGAGTCGATCACCTCGGCTATGCTCGGCACGTGGCTGCTGACGCACTACGCCGGTGACAGCATCGGCCGGGTGAGCCGGATGTGGGAGACGCTGTTGCCGGCGATCGTGGTGGCCGACTCACTGCCGTATTTCCGGCAGTTCCTGGCCCGCGACGCGCTGCGCTATCAGAACGGCACTGACGGCGCGTCGTCCGCTGCGCCCTGACGGCGCTAGCGCTCTTCCAGCCAGAGTTGCTCGGTGAGGTCTTGGAACGTGGCGAGCGCAACCCGGTCGTCGGCACGTTCGAGTGCCGACTTGCTCATTAGGGCGCGCACCGTCGAGCCGTCCCGATGTTCCAGGGAGACAACCAGATTGGCCAGGGAATGCATCACCGACAGGGCCGATTCCTCGGCCGGTGGAACCTGGCCGAAGATCTGCCGAAACTCCAGAGCCAGCACCTCTTCTTGGGTGTAGCCCAGCATGGCGGCGAACCCGCTGTTGGCGAACAAGATGGTGCCGTCGTCGGCGATCGCGAGCACCGGAACGGGGATCCGCTCGAGCGCGACCAGGGCCGGCAGCTGCCGCAGAGTGTCCATCGGTGCCAGAGGGGTTTGCGCGTTCCGCCGTCGCTCCATGTGTCTGATTATGACGGGCGCCGCGGACACCGTGGGCAGGGTTCGCCGCTGCGGGTAGTGACCGCGGCGCGCGCAATACATAGGCAGCCGACGTGACGTGACGCACAGTCTCGTATGGATTGAACACCATCCAAAAGGTATGTACTATCTCCGCTTATGCGAGGAACTGGTTTGTACGGCTCGGGCGCGCTGCGGCGTGCGCCGAGGCCGGCGAGTTCCTCCCGAAGCTTCGCCCGGGGCACCTTGAGGGGTCCGCATCGCCGTGTGTCGCCGCACGCCGAGCCGCGTTGGTGCACCGCACCGACTGCAGCGCTCGCCGGCAGGCAGACGGGGGTGCGGTTGCGTGCCACTTTCTACCGGGCGATGTTCTTGTCAGATCACCAAAGCCTGACTGTCGGCCAGGAAGGGCATTGCCATCCAGCGTGACGCCAGCATTGCTTCGGCGGCGGGCCCCGGCACCGGGCGGGAGAACAGGAACCCCTGCGCGCGGTGACAGCCGTGCCGCATCAAGGTGAGCGCGGCCGCGGATGTCTCCACACCCTCGGCGACCACCTGCAGGCCGAACGCCTCGGCCAGGGCGATGATCGCTCGGACAATTGCGAGATCGCCCGGATTGACGCCCAATTCGCGCACGAACACGGTGTCGATCTTCAAGGTGTCGACCGGCAGATCCTTCAGGTGTGACAAGACGGCGTAACCCGTACCGAAGTCGTCGATGGCGATCTGCACCCCGGCTTCGCGCAGTTCCGCCAGGGTTCGGCGGGTGCTCTCGATGTTCTGCACCACCGCCCGCTCGGTGATCTCCAGGCATAGCGAACCGGGGCGTAGGCCGAATTCGTTGATGGTTTCCACCACGTTCTGGACGAAACCGCGGGCGGCCAGCTGCACCGGCGAGACATTGACGCGCAGGGTGGCATTGGTCCGGACGCCGTTGGTCTGCCATTGGCTGAATTCTGCGCACGCCGTGCGCATCACCCACCGGCCCAGATCATCGGCCAGGTTGGCGGATTCGGCGATGCTGATGAACGAACTCGGCAACAGCAACCCGCGGGTGGGATGCCGCCAGCGCACCAGCGCCTCCACCGCGACGATGGCGCCGCTCCACAGATCGACCTCGGGCTGGTAGTACAACAGCAACGACTCGTCGTCGATCTTGCCCTGCATGTGCAGTTCGATGTCCTTGCGGAACAAGCTCTTCAAGGACATGTCATCGGTGGAGCTGACGGTCTGGTTCCCACCGCCGCGTTTCGCGGCCAGGACGGCCTCGTCGGCGCGGTGCAGCAGACCGGCGCTGGTGTCTTCCCCGGGCAGGCCGACCGTGACGCCCACGCTGACCGTGCTGTTGACCGTGTGGCCCTGGATCTCCACCCGCTCGCGCAGCGCGCCCTGCAGCCGGTCGGCGAACGTCTCGGCGCTGGCCATCGACATCGGCCAGTCCGGGATGACGACGAATTCGTCCCCGCCGATCCGGGCCGCCATGGTCCGGTTTCCGGCGTACGCACGCAGCCGCCGGGCGAAGTCCTGGATGAACCAGTCGCCGGCGGCATGACCGAGGTAGTCGTTGATCGGCTTGAGCCGGTCGAGGTCGATGTAGAAGACGCCGACCGGGCCGGGATTGCCGGCGACGAGCCGCTCGGACAGGTGCGCGACCAGCGCGCGACGATTGTGCAGGCCGGTCAGGTCATCGTGGTCGGCCAGATAACGCAGCCGCTCCTCGGCCGCGACACGGGCCTGCAACTGCGCGAACAGCGACGCGATCGCCTCGATTGTGTTGAGTTCTTCCGGCCGCCACTTGGGCCGGCGGAACTTGACCAGGCCCAGCATGCCGATGGTCACCGGTCCGGAGATCAGCGGCGCGGTGGCCACCGACAGCGATTCGATGGCATGGTCCATCGACATCTGGCGCACATAGCCCGACTCGTCCGGCTCCGGCCGGATGACCGCCACCCGCTTGCCATGCGCGCAGGTGGTGAAGACCGGATCCGCGGTGGTGAACGAGACGACGGCGAGTGGATCCGGGTTCGGCGGATCGATGCGCGGCGGCCACTCGGCCACCAGCTTGGAGGCCCTGATCTCGTGGTCGTTGTGGCGCAGGAATCCGGCGTCGACGTTGAGTTGCTCCACCAACGTCTGCAGCACACGTTCACTGACCGCGGCAGCTGTCGATGGCGTAGTGGCCATCAGTTGGGCGGCGATCGAGGTGACCAGCGCCAATCTATCCGCCACGATGTCCTTCCCCCGAAGACCGGCAGCCCAGCGGGCGAGCCGCGAGGGCCGCAGGAGGCCTAGGATCGCTTCGGGCCGATGCCGCTGTTGAGCATATTCGAAAAGGCGCTCAAGCTGGAAACTTCTCAGCCGAATTGGCGGCTGCTAGATCGATCGGCGCGGCCCGATGGCGATTGCGACGGCGACGGCGTTAGCGGACCGGTCGGGTCGGGCCGGCTTCGGCCAAGAAGCGGTGCAGCACCTCGACCGCGTCGGCAAGCGTCCGGCGGTCTTCGGCGGAAAGCCGGTCCAATTCGGGGTCCAACGCCGCCGCCCGGTCCTGGCGGACCCGCGCCATGGTCTCGACGCCCTTGTCGGTGATCCGGATCAACACGGCTCGGGCATCGAGCGGGTCGGGGGTGCGGGTGGTAAGGCCGGCGTCCTCGAGACGGCGCACCTGGGTGGTCATCGTCGGCTGGGAGCAATGGTCCACCGCCGCCAAGTCGGAGATCCGGGCCACGTCGAGGTCCTCGATAGTGGACAGCAGTCGGGCCTGTGCCCCCGGAATGGGCAGCGCGACTCGTTGGGTAGCGAGCCGGTTGAGCCGCGAGACAACGCTGAGCAAATCGGCTCCAAGGCTGGCTTGGGCGGGGGCGACCATCGGGCAAGTATTTCACATGCGTGCACGAAAGTGGACCAGCTCGGTCCGCTCAGCGTGGGGCGGTCCGAGCGACTGGCAGAATCGACGGGTGACCAAGACCGGCCAGGGCCTAAACCGAGTCCGGGCGCGGTCGATGCAGCCCTTCGAGATTGCGCAGGCCGCCGTGATGGCGGCGCTGTGCGCGGCGACGGCCATCATCGCGGTTGTGGTGCCCTTCGCCGCTGGTTTGGCGCTGCTCGGCACGGTGCCGATGGGTCTGTTGGCCTACCGCTACCGGATTCGCGTGTTGATCGCCGCCACCGTCGCCGCCGCGACCATCGCATTTCTGATCGCCGGCATGGGCGGCTTCATGACTGTGGTCAACAGCGCCTACATCGGCGGCTTGACCGGCGTTATCAAACGCCATCGCCGCGGCCTGCCCACCGTGGTCGTGGCCTCCGCGGTGGCCGGCGCCATCTTCGGCACCGCTATGGTGCTGGCGCTGACCGTGTTGTCCCGGCTGCGCCACCTGATCTTCGACGCGATCACCGCCAACGTGCACGGGGTTGCGGCCGCCATGGCGCGTATTCCGCTGCCGGAGTTCCAGCGAACTGCCCAGGACCTGAACGGATTTCTCGGTGTGCTGCTGCATTACTGGCAGTGGCTCATCCTGGCCCAGATGACGATCGGCGTCATGATCGTCTCGCTGCTCGGGTGGTGGGCGTTGTCGCGGGTGCTGCACCGGCTCCGCGGGGTGCCCGATGTCCACAAGCTGGACCTTCTGGCCGAGAGCGGTCCAGTAGCGCCGGTCCCTGTCCGGCTGGATCAGGTGCGGTTCCGTTATCCGCAGTCCGACCATGACGCACTCGGCCCGGTAAGCCTGGAAGTCGTCGCCGGTGAGCACGTCGCGATCACTGGCGCCAACGGGTCGGGCAAGACCACCTTGATGCTGCTGCTGGCCGGGCGAGCCCCCACCGCGGGCACCGTTGAGCGCCCCGGCGCGGTGGGGCTCGGTGCGCCCGGAGGCACCGCGGTGGTCATGCAGCATCCGGAAAGCCAGGTGCTGGGCACCCGGGTCGCCGACGACGTGGTGTGGGGCCTGCCGCCGGGAACCAGCACCGACATCGAGCGGCTGCTCGGCGAGGTCGGCCTGGCGGGCTTCGCCGAGCGTGACACCGGTGGCCTGTCCGGCGGGGAGCTGCAGCGGCTGGCGGTGGCGGCGGCGCTGGCCCGCGAACCCGCACTGTTGATCGCCGACGAGGTCACCAGCATGGTCGACCCGCAAGGACGTGAGGCGCTGTTGGGGCTGTTGTCGAAGCTGGCCGGGCGCTCTGACCGGCGTTGCACCTCCTTGGTGCACATCACCCACTACAACGACGAGGCCGGCAGCGCCGACCGGACCATCGACCTGTCCGGGTCCCGCGACAACACCGCCATGGTGGAGACCGCCGAGGTCCCCGCCGCATCCGGCGGAGTCGCACCGGGACACGAGCGCACGCCGGTTCTCGAGTTATCCGGCGTGGGGCACGAATACGCCAGCGGCACGCCGTGGGCCAAGACCGCACTGCGGGACATCAGCTTCAGCGTCGACGACGGCGACGGCTTGTTGATCCATGGCGGCAATGGTTCGGGCAAGTCCACCCTGGCCTGGATCATGGCCGGCCTGACGACGCCGACCACCGGCCGTTGCCTGCTCGGGGGCCGGCCCGCCGACCAGCAGGTGGGGGCCGTCGCGCTGTCTTTCCAGGCGGCGCGGCTGCAGTTGATGCGCAGCCATGTCGGTCTGGAAGTGGCTTCGGCTGCGGGCTTTTCACCGCGTGATCACGCCAGGGTCAGCGCCGCCCTGGCCGCCGTCGGACTGGACGAGGCGCTGGCTGGACGGCGTATCGACCAGCTCAGCGGCGGCCAGATGCGCCGGCTGGTGCTGGCCGGCCTGCTGGCCCGGTCGCCCCGGGCGTTGATCCTCGACGAGCCGCTGGCGGGCCTCGACGCCGCCAGCCGGGACGGCTTGTTGCGACTGCTGGAGGATCTGCGGCGGGAGGGTGGCCTGACGGTGGTGGTCATCTCGCACGATTTCGCCGGCCTTGGCGAGTTGTGCCCGCGGACTCTGCACCTGCACAACGGTGTGCTGGTGCCGGCGCCGGCAGGTGCGGCGTGACGGGGGAGGCGCGCAGCGCCCCTCGGCCGGTGGTGTTGCTGCGGCCGGTTCCCGGCGACTCTGCCATGCACCGACTGTGGGCCGGGACGAAGTTGATCGTGGTCTTCGGCATCTCGGTGTTGCTGACCTTCTATCCCGGCTGGGTGACGATCGGCGCGGTGGCATTGTTGGTGTTCGGCGCGGCCAGGATTGCTCGCATCCCGCGGGGTGCGCTGCCCTCGGTACCCCGCTGGCTGTGGGTGCTGCTGTTGATCGGCGGCGGGACTGCGGCCATGTCCGGCGGCGACCCGGCCGGCCTGGGTGGGCTGTTGTACTTCCTGCGGATCACCGCGTTGTCGATCGTGCTGCTGGGGCTCGGCGCGATGGTGTCGTGGACCACCAACGTCGCGGAGATCGCTCCCGCGGTGGCCACGCTGGGGAGACCGTTGCGGCTGCTTCGCATCCCCGTCGACGAGTGGGCGGTGGCGTTGGCGCTGGCGCTGCGCGCCTTCCCGATGCTGGTCGATGAGTTCCGGGTGCTCTACGCCGCGCGGCGCCTGCGGCCCCGGTTCCGGCCGCGGACCCGGCGGCAACGCCGGCGCCACTGGGCACGCGAGGCCGTCGATCTGATGACTGCGGCCATCACCGTGACTCTGCGCCGGGCCGACGAGATGGGGGACGCGATCACCGCTCGTGGTGGCATCGGCCAGATTTCGGCGTCGCCGACGCGGCCGGGGTTGTCCGACCTGGTGGCCCTGGCGGTGGTGGTCGTAATGTGCGGTGGGGCAGTGGCTGTTGAACTGACGGTGCTGACCGCAGCTGCCTGAACTCGCCGCCTCCTTCGCGAGATTGCACTCACGCGAGTTCTTTGCCCGATTGTGCTGCATGGCTGCAATTTCGGCGCGCTGTCGGTGCCTACGCGCATCCTTGCCCGGTATGAAGGCATTTCTCGGTAGCGAAGCCGTCGCCGCGGGTGCAGTATCTCGGGATCGGCTGGGACGCCGGTTCCGGCGGATGTTCCCCGACGTCTACCTTCCCGCCGACGCGGTCCCGTCATTGCGGGACCGCGTCGGCGGAGCCTGGCTCTGGTCGCGTCGTCGTGGCGTCATCGCCGGTGTCGCGGCGTCCGCGCTGCATGGGGCGCGCTGGGTCCACGACGACACGGTTGTTGAGATGCTGCTGCGTAACGGCCGGCCACCGAGCGGGGTGATCACGCGCAACGAGGCCGTCGCCGACGACGAGCTGACCTTTGTCGGGCGCCTTCCGGTGACCACTCCAGCACGTACCGCATTTGACTTGGCGCGTCACCTACCGCGGGGGCAGGCCCTCGCCCGGCTGGATGCGTTGACGCGGGCCACCCCGTTCGCGGTCGAGCGTGTTCTGCTGCTTGCCGATCGCTATCCAGGCGCCAGGGGATTGCGGCAGCTTCGGGAACTGATGCCGCTCGTCGACGGCGGAGCGGCGTCGCCCAAGGAGACGTGGTTGCGACTCCTGCTCCTCGACGCCGGATTACCCGCACCCACGACGCAGATTCCCGTGCACATCAACTGTCACCTGTTTGCGATGCTCGACATGGGGTGGGAAGAGTTCCGCGTCGCCGCTGAGTACGACGGGGACCAGCACCGTACCGATCGCCGCGAGTACGTCCGTGGTGAACGGCGCCAGCGCAAGCTGCCGCAATTGGGTTGGCTCAACATCAAGGTGATCGCCGAGGATCGGCCGGCCGAGGCGGTCGAACGCGTCTACCGCGCGCTGAGATCGCGGGGATGGAGAGGCGCCCTGACGCCCAGATTGCAAGCACGCAGGTAATTTCCGGCCTTTTCCTGCATGGTTGCAATCTCGGGAGCCGCAGCTGCGGTGAAAACCGTGATAGCCCAGGGCGTGGGCGCGTTCTACAGTGGGTGACGAGGACGCCATGTCACCTGCAATCCGCAACCACCGGATGCCCGCCGCCCTCGCGGCGTGCGGTCTGCTTGCGGCCGGCGTCACGATCAGCCGGTCACCGGCGGAGGCGGTCCCTGGCGCGATGGGCTGCGCTGCAGAGCCGTTCGGGATGCTGTGCGACGGCCCGATCAGCCCCGACAACACCTTCACCCGGTGCCGGATAGTGCGGGGGATGTTGGGCGCGCGAGGTCTGTACCTGCCGGCGACCGAGAAGTGCTGGGTGATCGATCTGAACGACGAGAACCCCAGCTACGGCAATGACCTGCCGCGCCAGCATCTGTGAGCACGTTCGACCGCCGGGGCTACCGGCGTGCGGCCGCGTTCGCGGCGTCCTGCGCTTGGCGTAGGGCGGTGTCGACGGCGGAGCGGCCGAGGAACATCTCGTCGAAATAGGGCTTGATGGCCTGGTTTCCGGCGGCAAATCCCGCGCCGCCGCCCGGGGCGGGGATGCGGGGGCCGTTGAGCACGGTGAAGAAGGGGGTGACGTCCACCCCGCGCCGTGCCCAATAGTCGAAGTAGACCCGTTGTGCGCTGAGCACCGCCGGTATCGCCGCCCCGTGGCGCCCCAGGTAGGCGTTGCCGTCGCGGCTGCCGAGCCAGGCCAGCACCTCCCGTACGGCCGCGGGACGCGGCGATGCGGCGTTGCCGACGGCGGCGATGCCGTTGGTGACACTGACTCGTCCGACGGGCCCGGCGGGCAGCATCGCCACCCCCCACGGGAACGCCGCCTGCTCAGCGACGGCCGCCAGGTTGTAGGTGCCGGACTGAAACAGCGCCATCTTGCCGGCGAGAAACTGGTTGCGGGAGAAGTCGCCGTTGGTGTTGGTCTCCGAGGCCGGCGGTGCCACATGGTCGCCGTTGATCAGCTGCACCAGGTAACCGAAGGCACCGATCGCTGCCGGGTTGTCGAAGGCGAAGTCGTCGCCGCGCTGGAACACTCCGCCGGCAGAGCCGACGTAGTTCAGGTAGATACCCTGCGGGTCGTTGGCGGCGTTGTAGCCCCACTGCCGGATGCGCCGCTGGTCGAAGCCGGGGGCGTTGGCGCTGCGTCCGGCGCTGTCGAGGGTCAGCCGCGCCAGCAGCGGCCGCAGGGTGTCGTGCGCGCCTTGGGGATCCCAGCGCAGCTGCTCCAGCTGCGCGGGAGCGATCCCGGCGGCGGCCACCAGATCCGCGTTGTAGTACACCGCGATCCCGGCGTCGGTCAGTTGCGGGACGCCCCACAGCGTGCCGTCACGGGTGAACTGAGTGACCACCGACGGCTCCCAATCCGAGCCTGCCGCATCGATTTTCATCAGCCGTCCGCTGTCGGCGTAGCCGGCCAGGTAGGCGTTGGAGAGCCAGAAGATGTCGTCGGCGCCGCCACCGGCGACATCGGTGCGCAGCGTGTCGAAGTAGGTCCCGTAGGCGACGACGTTGACGCGCACCTCGATCTCGGGATGGGTGCGATGGAATGCGGCGAACGACTGCCGGTAGGCGTTCGCGACCTGTTCGTCCCACAGTCGTACCGTCACCACCGTCGTGCCGGCCGCCGACCGGTTCGAGGCCCCGTCGAGCAGCACCGCCGCGGCGCCGAGCAGGACGGCCAGGACCACCACCGCCGCGGCGAACACGGTGGAGAACCGCGGCCGGCTCACTTGATCCCCGTGACGACGATCGACTGCACGATTCGGCGCTGGAACACCATGAACAACACGATCAGGGGAATCATCGCCACCGTGGTGGCTGCCATCACCAACGTCCACTGCGCGTTGTAGCGCGACTGCAGGGCGGCGGTGGCCACCGTGAGCACCCGCCACTTGTCTCCGCTGGTGATCACCAACGGCCACATGAAGTTGTTCCACTGTGAGACCACGGTGATCAGCCCGAGCGTGACCAGGATCGGCCTGCTGGCCGGCAGCATCACGTGCACGATCACGTCCAGGGTGTTGGCTCCGTCGAGTCGTGCGGCGTTGATCAGATCATTGGGGACGGTGCGGAAATGCTGGCGGAGCAAAAAGATCGCATACGGCGATCCGAACACGAACGGCAATACCAACGCCCAGAACGTGTTCCGCAGGCCCAGCTGCGCCATCATCAGATACAGCGGCACCACGGTCACGGTGGCCGGCACCATCAGGGTCGCCACATACACCCAGAACAACTTGTCGCGGCCTGGAAACTCCAGCCGTGCGAACGCGTAGGCGGCCAGCACCGAGAAACTCAGCTGTCCCACCACGATCACCGCCGTCATCAACGTCGTAACCGCCGCCGCTCGGCCGAATCCGGCCCCGCCAAGATCGCCGTAGTTGTCCAGTGTCGGCGGGTGCGGCCAGGACAGCGGGGAACCGGTGGCGAATTGGCGGGCCGGGGTGAACGAGGTCAACAGCCCGAGCCCGAAGGGCGCCAGCGTGATCAGCGCGCCGATCGTCAGCAGCGCGTAGATGGCGGAGGCTCGAATGTTCTTGTGCGGAATGCGAGAAGTACTGATCAACATGGGGTGGGGAGCTCGCTGGGGTTTTGGTAGGCGTAGGCGGCGGCTTGGGTGCGGTTGTGCACGCCCAGTTTGGCCATGATGGCGCAGACGTGGGTGTTGGCGGTTTTAGTGCTGATGTAGAGGGCGGTGGCGATTTCGGCGTCGCTGCGCCCGGCGGCAAGGAGTTCGAGGACGTCGCGTTGGCGCTTGGTGAGGCCACGTGGGTCGGCGCTGGTGTCTTTGCGGCGGCGGTCGGGATCGCGGCCGCGCAGGTGGGCGAGACGCTGCTGGGTGCGCCGGGCCGCGGCACGGGCGCCAAGCTGGCGGAAGGTGCCCAGCGCGGCCTCAACGGCGTCGATGTCGCCGCTGAGTTGAGCGATGGCGGCATCGTAGGGACAGTCGCGAAGCATCCACTCCTGCGTGGCCGCGTACCAATCCCCGTTGATCTCACGTTCATAGGGCGTGGCAGCGATGACGTCAAGACCGGATCGGTCACCGGCCAGATGAGCCCAGCGCCGCAGCGAACCCCCGAGCCACGCGTAGGCGGTGCTGGACACCGTGCGAACCTCGGCCGCGCAGCGGTGGACCGCCTCGTCGTCATCGGCCAGCCAGGCAGCCTCGGCGCGTGCGGCGCAGACAGGCAGGCGTA
This sequence comes from Mycobacterium sp. SMC-11, assembly GCF_046250095.1. Classification (NCBI taxonomy): domain Bacteria; kingdom Bacillati; phylum Actinomycetota; class Actinomycetes; order Mycobacteriales; family Mycobacteriaceae; genus Mycobacterium; species Mycobacterium sp. SMC-11. The sequence continues at coordinate 1,729,838 of NZ_CP176430.1, forward strand.
GCAGGCTGCCCGTCGCAGCCTCAAGGGCTTCGTCGAGCAGCGGCCACACCGGTTCCTCGCCACGGCGTGCCCGGATCAAGGCGACCGTGATCAACGGCGCGATCCGGTGTTGGGGCGCCAGTTCCCGCTGGGTCAGGATCTGCTCGGCCGCCAGCGCGGCAGAGGTCCAGTCGCCGCCGGCCAGACCGGTCAGTGCCTGGAGCCCGGCCACCAAGGTCTGGAGCATGCCAAGTTCGCGGTCGTCGAGGTAGGCCGCGACTTCGGCGAGGTAACGCTCCGCGCGACCGAAATCGCCGCGCACGACAGCGAAGGTGCCGAGGAGGACGCCCAGGATTCCGCTGTGCTCCTCGATGCGCGGGGCCGCGGCCGCTTCTCGCCAGACCTCCTCGAACCCGTCCCAGCCGGTGTCGCTGCAGAACACGGTGGTGAGTGCAGCATATCCGCGGGCGTGGATCACCACGGCAGGGTCGCGGAAGTGGGCGCCGAGGGACTTCGCGCGGGCCGCATATCGTGCACAGGCGGGGTCTAAGGCAAGAGCGGCGATGTGCGCCATGTTGATCAGCGACCAAGCCAACTGCGGGGACGGTTCGAGGTCTTCGAGCAACCGCAATGACGCGTGCGCCGCCGCCAAGGCTTCGGCCGGGCGTCCCAGCAGCTGCAGGACGTGCGACAGCCGGCGCAGATCCTCAGCCTCCTCGTGACGATTTCCCAACTGCCGGCGGAGCGCGATGGCCTGCCGCCATGACAACATCGCCGCTTCGGCCTGGCCGGTCAGATAACTGCTGAATGCGTGCCGTTCGAGCCACAGCACCTGGTGCTCGTCGGGGATGGTGCCGGCGTGGCGCAGCACCAACGCATACAGGTCGGCGGCTTGCCGATGGGCGCCAAATCCTGCGGCGCGCTCGGCAGCTGCGGGGCCAAAGCTGATGAGTGTGTCGGTGTCGCCGGCCTTTTCGGCGTGAAATGTCAACGTCGCCAGGGTGTCCGGCTCGATCGGGGGTTCTAACAATGCGGTCAGTGCTCGCTTGTGCAGCACTCGGCGCTGATAGTCGGGGATCTGCTCGACGATGGCACGGCGGGTCAGCTCGTGGCGGAATCCCACCGCGTCTGCGTCGGCTACCAGCACTCCGGCGGCGAGGCACTCGCTCAGCGTGCCCGCTGCGCCGGGCGATACCGTTTCGAGCAGTGCGGGGTGCACGCGTGGACCGCAGATCGCTGCCGCGTGTGCGGTTTCGCGTCCGGCGGCCGACAGTCGCGCGAGTCGGCCCCGCACCGCCTCGGAGACACTGCATGGCAGGTCGCCATCGCCTAGCGCATCCGGCCCGGCGGCCAACATCTCCGTAACGAGAAACGCGTTCCCATCGGTAAGTCGGTACAACGCTTGGGCGTTGATGCCGCTGCCGGCGGCCAACGCGGCTACCCCTGCAGCGCTGAGCGGGTCCAACGCCATGCGAGTCACGGTCGCCCAGGTAGCCACATCACCCAACAACACGGCCAGCGGATGGGTGGGGCCGATCTGGTCGTCGCGGTAGGACACCAGCAACAGCACCGGCAGTGTGTCGATTCGCCGGGCCACGTAGCGCAGCAGATCCAGGGCGGCGCCGTCGGCCCAGTGCAAGTCCTCGATCACACACACCGAAGGGGTGCCATCGCCGACGACGCCGACCAGCTGGGCATAGATCGCCTCGGTGTCTCCGGCATCGATGGCGGCGCGTATCGAGGAGCCTTGACTCGCGGGAAGGTAGGCAAGCATGTCGATGAACGGGCCCAGCGGCCGCGGGGTGGCCAGGCCGTCGCACCAGCCCCGCAACACCCGGGTGCCCGGATCGAGTGTGGCGAGAAACTGGGCGATCACCGTGGTCTTGCCCGCGCCGGCTTCGCCACGCAGCAAAACCAGCTGCCCGTGCCCCCGGGTGGCGGTCCGATAGCAGCGATGCAGGGTGCTCAGCGTCGTGTCGCGTTCGAGCAGACGGCTCACCACGGCCAACCCCCTCCCGCGTCGGGTCCGAGACCGCGCATTCCGGAGCAAATATCAGGTAATTACCCGATGCGCCGAGGTTGGGCCGCCCAGCACACTCCCCAATGAGCGTGGCGGGCGGTCTGCCACGGGCGTCAGCACACCGCCATCTGATCAGGATGCGGGATAAAGCCTAGCCCGCCAGCCCCCGCCCGCGCCCACCAAACAGCACGAAACCAGGCACGTGACCACCCACAACAAAGGAGTACCGGTGAAGCGTTCAGTAACGGTTGCCGCAGCAGCGGCAGCAATCGCGGTCGTAGGTCTGTCGGGGTGCTCCAGCGACAAGAAGTCGGAAACCACTCACGCATCCTCCTCGAGCGCCGCGAGCTCTTCGAGTGGATCCAGTGCGTCGGTGAATGTCGGCGGCGCTGCGGCAACCACGAAAGTCACCATCGACGGCCAAGACCAGAACGTCACCGGCACCACCGTGTGCACGACGATGGCCGGCGACGTCAACATCGCGATCGGCGGAGCGGCCACCGGGATCGCCGCGGTGCTCACCGACGCCAACCCTCCGGAGGTGAAGTCGGTCGGGCTGGGCAACGTCAACGGTGTGACGCTGGCATACACCGCGGGCACCGGGCAGGGCGACGCCAAGGCGACCAAGGACGGCAACGGATACAAGATCAGCGGCACCGCGACCGGGATCGACACGGCCAACCCGATGCAGCCGGTGAACAAGCCCTTCGAAATCGATGTGACCTGTTCCTAGTCCGCTTCGTCGTGTTGTAACCCGTGGTGCCGGTCGGGGCGTGTTCAATGATGGACACGAACCGTCCAGCTAGGGGCACCAATGTCAACGCCGGCGCTCAGCCTGTCACGGCAGATGCTGCGGCGTCGGCCGGTGAACGGTGCACCGATCCCGACCGGGGGCACGAACCACCTGCGACGCAGGCTCGGCGGCTTTCGGCTCACCATGTTCGGCGTCGGCTCGACGGTCGGCACGGGGATCTTCTTTGTCTTCCCGGTGGCGGTACCGCAAGCCGGCCCGGCGGTGGTCGTTTCGTTCATCATCGCCGGGGCCGCAGCGGGTCTGGCCGCGATTTGCTACGCGGAGTTGGCTTCGGCGGTGCCCATTTCGGGGTCGGCATACTCGTATTCCTATGCCACCCTCGGTGAGTTCATGGCCGTGGTTGTCGGGGCATGCCTGCTGCTCGAATACGGGGTGTCTACCGCCGCGGTGTCAGTGGGGTGGAGTCAGTACCTGAACAAGCTGTCGCTCAATGTCTTCGGATTCTCGGTACCGCCTGCTATTTCATCGGCACCATGGGATTCCGAGGGTGGCTTCGTCAATCTGCCAGCCATCGTCTTGGTGGCAATATGTGCGGCTCTGTTGATCGGCGGCACCAGTGAGTCGGCCAAGGTCAATGCTGTAATGGTGGTGATCAAGCTCGGCGTGCTGCTGATGTTCGCGGTGATCGCGTCAACGGCGTTCAGAGCGAACCACTTCACGGACTTCGCCCCGTTCGGATTCTCGGGAATCAGCTGGGCAGCGGGCACGATCTTCTTCTCCTACGTCGGTCTCGACGCGGTATCCACCGCCGGTGAAGAGGCCAAAGACCCGCAGCACACGATCCCGCGGGCAATCATCGCGGCACTGCTGATCGTGACCGGTGTCTATGTGATTGTCGCGGTGGCCGCCATGGGCAGCCAGCCGTGGCAGGACTTCGAGGGGCAAAGCGCAGGCCTGGCCGTGATTGTGGACCACATCACCGGAAACCGCTTAGGCGGAACCGTCTTGGCCGTGGGCGCGGTGATCTCGATCTTCTCGGTCACCTTGGTCACGATGTACTGCCAGACGCGCATCCTGTTCGCGATGGGTCGCGACGGCCTAATGCCGGCGACGTTCGCCAAGGTCAACACGCGCACCGGGACACCCGCAACCAACACCATGATCGTCGCGGTTGTGGCGGCAGCCCTCGCCGGTCTGGTTCCGCTTCAGCGTCTGGCCGAAACGGTTTCCATCGGCGCCTTGACCGCGTTCATCGTCGTGTCCGTGGCGGTGGTTGTGCTCCGGGTCCGGGAACCGGATCTGCCTCGCGGATTCAAGGTGCCCGGCTATCCGATCACACCAATCTTGTCGGTCGTGGTTTGCGGATGGATCATGTGCAGCCTGCACCGCTACACCTGGATCGTGTTCGCCGGCTGGCTAGCGGTCGCATTGATCTTCTACCTGGTGTGGGGTCGCCGTCACAGCGCACTCAACGGCGGTTAGAACGCAAGCACAGCAACGATGTGGGCTCACGTGAGGTCGTAGCTGACCCGCCGGCCCAACGACAGCTGCTGAACGACCGTCACCGAAACCAGTACGGCGAACAGCACCAGTGCCATCACCGCGGCCCGGCCGATCGCCGCCGCCCCGAATGCCTCGTCATAGATCCGGTGGGCGATCAGGTCGGTGCGGCCGCCCGGTCCGCCGCCGGTCAGCGCGTACACCGTGTCGAACACCTGCGCCGCGCTGACCACCCCGGTGACCAGCACAAAGAACATCGTGGGCCGCAGCATCGGCAGGGTGACGCGCCAGAACCGCTGCCACCCGTTGGCGCCATCGATGCGCGCCGCCGACAGCACCTGGGTCGGGATGGCCAGGATGCCGGCCAGGAAGAACAGCGCGACGTAGCCGACGTTGGTCCACACCACCACCGCCGAAGTCACCGGCAGCGCCAGCCCCGGATCGGTGAGCCATTCGATGCGGTGACCGAGCACGGTGCTCACCGCGCCGTCCGTGGGGCTCAGAATCCAGCGCCACAGCACCGCGATCGCCAGCGGTGCGCAGATCCACGGCAGCACATACACGGTGCGAAACACGGCGCTGCCGGGCAGCCCGCGCGCCAGCAAGAGCGCCACACCCAACCCCAGCGCGGTCTGTAGTGGGACGACGAACGCGACGAAAAGTATCGTTACCACAAGGGAATTGCCGAATGCCGGATCGGTCAGCACCGATCGCCAGTTCTCCGCGCCGACATAACGGATCGGCCCCAGCAGATCCCAGCGGTGCAGGCTCAGCCACACCACCACCAGCATCGGCAGCAGCAAGAACGTCACCACCCCGAACAGGCTGGGGGCGAGCAGGGCGTAGCCCAGCGTCGCAGACCGGGGGGCGCGGCGGCTCATAGGAGTATTTAAGCGCTTGCGTCGACTCAAAACCGGGTCTTCATCCGCTCAAGAATCCCGGGCACGTTGCCGAAGGAGTAGGACTGGCCGGCCAGGGAAGTCACGGTGCCGCGGTAGGTCCCGGCGAGTTGCCAGTAGTCGATCGCGGCCGCGACCAGGTTGACCTTGACCACCTTGCGCCCTGCAGGCGTGAAGGTCACATCGAGCCGGCCGTCACGGTCACGGACGTGCACGGTCGACAGCGGATCGGCGGACCCGAAATCGAACTGGACTCCCACGAGCGGCTCCACGGCACCGGGAACCCAGTTCGACGACTCGTCATCGTCGTCGTTGACCTCCGGCCGGTCGACGAAGTTGGATCCGACGACACCGCCGGCCATTGCGACCGCGAAGGTGCCCCACGTCCAGAACGTCGAATACGGGAATTGCGAACGATGCTCATCGAGGATGGCGAAGTCGCGGGCCCGCTCGAACGCATAGGTTCGGTCACCGACGGTGAGCGTGCCGTCGACCGGAAACGGCTGCTTGAACGTGTAGTAGTCGATCGCCGACGTGAGTTTGGCGCTGAGGCTGAGCGGTGGCGCCGCGCCCGCCACATACAGGGTCAGCGCACCGGTGATCGCGGGCCCGCGCCGGTCTGCCGCACAGTCGAAGCGCACGGTGATCGTGTGGGCGTCGACATCGAAGTCGTAGTCGAGCAGATAGCGGCGCGTCTGGACCCGACAGCGACCACCATGCAGCAGGTCGTCGGGCAGGTCCAGAGTGGCGCCCCGGAACCGCGCACTCTTCTCCACCAGGACACCGGTCGCCCGATCGCGAATGAACAGCTCCGACGACGCCAGGTACTTCACGTCCTGCATGATCATGGCGCCCGACATCTCGGGGTGGATCAAGGCGAACCCCACCCACTCTTTGAGCCGGAACTCGCGCCAGAGGCGCGACAAGCCGCGGTGCGCGTCGACCGGGTTGGTGTCGCGGACCCGGCCATCGAAGCGGCCGTAGCGTCGAACACCGTCTTCAACCAGTCGCTGAGGCGCCGTCACGCCGTGATCATTAATTGACACCTATGCCGTGGTCAACCATCGGCACGTCGTTACGGTGGACGGGTGACAGCGAATCGGGGGATTGACGCCGAGTTTCTGGCCCTGCCCCGCCACGAGCTGGCCGACGCCGCATTGTCGGCGGCCAGAGCGGCCGGCGCCGAGCATGCCGACCTGCGGATTCACCGGATCGCGACCGAGGTCATCCGGCTGCGCGACGGCGAGTTGGAGACCGCCGTCGTCAACCGCGAGCTCGGCTTAGCGGTGCGGGTGGTGGTCGACGGCACCTGGGGCTTCGCCTCGCATGCCGAACTGGCGCCGGCCGTAGCGGCTGACACCGCTCGTCGTGCTGTGCAGGTCGCCAAGACGCTGGCGGTGCTCAACGCCGAACGTGTCGAACTGGCCGCCGAGCCGGTGTACCGCGACGCGACGTGGGTGTCGGACTATCTGATCGACCCGTTCGAGGTACCCACCGCTGACAAGATCGATGTGCTGGAGGACTACTCGGGTCGGCTACTCGCCTCCAAAAAGGGAGGAGCCGGGGTGGACCACGTGTCCGCTTCCGTTACCGCGGTCAAGGAGCAGACCTTCTACGCCGATGTGTTCGGATCGTCGATCACTCAGCAGCGGGTGCGGCTGATGCCGGTCTGCGATGCGGTCACCGTCGGACCGGACGGTTTCGACTCGATGCGAACGCTGGCACCGCCGACGGCGCGCGGTTGGGAAGCGGTGGCCGGTGACGAGATCTGGGACTGGTCGGGCGAGCTGTCCGAACTTCCGGTGTTGCTGGCCGAGAAGGTTAAGGCGCCCAGCGTGACCGCCGGACCGACCGATTTGGTGATCGACCCGACGAACCTGTGGCTGACCATCCACGAATCCATCGGGCATGCAACCGAATACGATCGAGCCATCGGTTACGAGGCGGCCTACGCGGGTACGTCGTTCGCCACCCCGGACAAGCTCGGCACCCTGCAATACGGCTCGCCGGTGATGAACGTGACCGCCGACCGCACGGTGCCCTACGGGTTGGCCAGCATCGGCTACGACGACGAAGGCGTGGCAGCCCAGAGCTGGGACCTGGTGCGCGACGGGCGATTCGTGGGCTATCAACTGGACCGGGTATTCGCGCCCAGGTTAGGTCAGTCTCGTTCCAACGGGTGCTCATACGCGGACTCGCCGCATCATGTCCCGATCCAGCGAATGGCCAACGTGTCACTGCAGCCGGGAACCGAGGACCTATCCACCGCAGATCTGATCGGCCGGGTGGACAACGGCATCTACATCGTCGGCGATCGGTCGTGGTCGATTGACATGCAGCGCTACAACTTTCAGTTCACCGGGCAGCGGTTCTTCCGGATCCGTGACGGTCGCCTCGACGGGCAGCTGCGCGATGTGGCCTATCAGGCGACCACCACCGATTTCTGGAACGCCATGGAGGCCGTCGGCGGCGCCTCGACATGGCGGCTGGGCGGGGCGTTCAACTGCGGCAAGGCGCAGCCCGGTCAGGTGGCCGCGGTCAGCCACGGCTGTCCGTCGGCGCTGTTCCGCGGGATCAACGTGCTCAACACGCGCAGCGAGGGGGGCCGGGAATGATTGGGCCACAGCAGGTCATCGACACCGCGCTGGCGGCGAGCCGGCGGGGCGCCGATAACAACACCGAGACCATCGTTCTGGTCACCGACCGAACCGAGGCGTCGCTGCGCTGGGCCGGTAACTCGATGACCACCAACGGGGTGTCGAGCAGCCGAACCACCACCGTCATCTCGATCGTCTCCGACGACGAGGGCGCTCGGGTCGGCTCCCTGTGCTCCGCCGAAGTGGATCCGGCGCTGATCCCCGAGTTGGTCGCGGCCTCGATGGAGGCGGCCGCGGGCGCACCGGAGGCTCGCGACGCCGCGGAACTGCTGGGCGGCTCCGTCGTCCCGGAGGACTGGGACGCCCCGCTCCCGCAGACCGGCGCGGAGGTCTTTGCCGGGTTGGCCAGCTCGTTGAGCCGAGGTTTTCGAGGCGCCGACCAGCTCTACGGGTTCGCCCGCCACGAGGTGGAGACGACGTTCCTGGCGTCCTCGACTGGATTGCGGCGCCGTTTCACCCAGCCCACCGGGACGGTGGAGATCAACGCCAAACGCAATGGCGCCAGTGCATGGGCGGGGATCAGCACCCCGGATTTCGTTGACGTGCCGGCAGATTCGCTGCTGGAGCAGCTCTCGACGCGCTTGGGCTGGGCGGCGCGCACCGTCGAGTTGCCGGCCGGGCGCTACGAGACGTTGATGCCACCTTCGACCGTGGCCGACATGATGATCTATCTCGGTTGGACGATGAGCGGCCGCGGAGCGCAGGAGGGCCGTACCGCGTTGTCGGCGCCCGGCGGCGGTACCCGGGTGGGGGAGCGATTGTCCGAACTGCCCCTGACGCTGTACTCCGACCCGCATGCGTTCGGGCTCGAGTGCGCGCCGTTCGTGGCGACGGGCACCTCGTCGGAGACCGCCTCGGTGTTCGACAACGGCCTGGACATCGGTTGCGTGGACTGGATCCGCGGTGGGGTGATCAACGCGCTGGCCTACCCGCGGGCGGCTGCCGCCGAGTTCGGCGTCCCGGTCGCCCTTGCCGCCGATAACCTGTTGATGACTGGCGGTTCGGCCAGCATGGACGAGATGATCGCCTCGACCGAGCGTGGGCTGCTGTTGACCACGCTGTGGTACATCCGCGAGGTGGATCCGACCACGCTGCTGTTGACCGGGCTGACCCGCGACGGCGTCTATTTGGTCGAGGACGGCAAAGTGACTGCGGCGGTGAACAATTTTCGATTCAACGAAAGTCCGCTGGATCTGCTGCGCCGCGCCACCCAGGCCGGCATCGCCGAGCCGACACTGCCCCGGGAGTGGGGCGACTGGGCGACCCGGGCGGTGATGCCGTCACTGCGGATTCCCGACTTCCACATGTCGTCGGTGAGCCAGGCGACCTAAGCATGTCGAACCCTCCGGCAGCACCGGCCACCGCTTTTCAAGACGTCTGGTCGGCAAGCGGTTCGCCAGCTGCTTTCAGCAGGGTACGTCGATCCGCATGGAAGTAGGTGCATCCGGTCATCAGTGCACACATGACAGCAGCGATCGCCAGCATCGCCGTTTCGGTGACCATGACGTGCATGCACGCACCAATGGTGACCCCCAGGGTGAAGCTGCCGAACAGCAGGAAATTTCCGAGCCAGTCCGCAATCGAGCCGCCGCTGATATGACGTTCGATGCCTTGCGCCATCTTGACCACAGTCCCGGTCACGTAGCTCAGGGGAATCGATACCTCACCGTCTTTGACGAACGAGGTGTTGAGAGCGCCAAGACCGAACGCGATCAGTAAGATCGGCGCGATCGGAAGCTCCTTGTCCGACCAGCCGTCCAAAGTGACGTCGACTGCGGACGCGACCGTCACTGACAGGGTGGTCAAGACCGTCGAACCGTGCGCGTGCGCCACGCACAAGTGCCTGCGGCACAGCGATGCGGTCACCACCCCTAAAATGAACGCCAGCAATATGAATCCCGCGGTGATCGATACCCAGCGCTGGTCTCGAAAGGAGCCCAGCACCGCCAGCTGGCCTGTTCCCGTCATGGAAGTGACGAAGTACTCGGTGGAATGGGTGAATGCGGTGGCACCCAATAGCCCGGCCAGTGCGCTGAGCGCCCATGATAACCGCGCTTCACCGTTGAACTTGGGTCTCATCGGCGTGAACCGCCCCTTCTTTTCGAATCGCTGTTGCATGTTTCGCCGGGGCCCAACCGAGCACTGGCCGATATGTGCGCGTAGGACCACAGCTCGGCCGAAGCCAGAGATCGGCCGGGCGCAACTGCGCTCGAACTGTCTAGGGCCACCTGGATGTCGATCGTGCGAACGAACGCTTTCCCGTGTGCGCTCAGCGTTTTCGGACGCCAGCGAGCAGGGGATAGGCGGCCGAGAACGCATCGGCGCCGCTATCGACCTGACATCAGTTTTGTGTGGAAACCGGGCCGAACGGTATCGGGTCTGACACCCATTCTTGGGGACGCGCAAGCCGTACAGACAGGCCGATTACTGAGACTCGGCATTCTCATACGGAGGACGGAATCGATTCAATTCGTCGAATCTGGCGATCGCGGAGTCAAAGTCGGCCTCGTCGAATACTTCGCAGCGGCTGATCATTTCGCCCTCGACCGTGAACAAGACGACTTCGCGCCATTCGGCCTCGAAGCCCTCGCGCGAGGTACCGCGCACCACTTGGGTGACGACCGCACCCAAGCCAGTCAACCGATGCACCGCCTCGCTGTAGCACCCGACGTCGGGCGCGAGGTCCCACGTAGCGCGCATGTAGGCGGCCAATTCACCGGGCGCGAACGCTCTCGCGCGACGGTGATCGACATTCTCCCAGTCGAGTTCGGGAAACTTGCGTTGGTTGAAGGCGGCGTAGCCCGCCGTTATGACCGACCATGTGTGGGCGCAGGCCACCGCTTCGCCGGCGACATAACGGGCGTCGAGCTCGGCGATTGCGGCGTCGATGTCGTCGAGATCGAAGGCCAGTTGCGCCGTGATCCGGTCACCGGCGTCGATCTCGGCCAGGATGAGCATGTCGCTGCTGAATTGCCCATATTGCAGATCTCGGTTCGGCGAACAGACCCGAGTGAGGGCGAGACGCTCGCCGCGGGTCGCGACGACGATCAACGGCGTGGGTGCTGCGTCGGCCAAGGCGCGCAGGTTTTCGATCACGACATCGCGTCCGTTCCAGAATCCGGAACTTGTCACGCGCCGGCGATCGTCGACGACAGTGTCTTCGCTCAGAATCTCGGCTAAAGCCGTCCAGGCGCCGGCTCGGAAGTATGCAAAATTTCGGGCGTGTACTCGGCTTGCCGCGTTCTCCAGCCGGTTCGGTTGGGGATGCAACTCCGCGAACCGCACGAGTGCGGCGTCGAGGTCCGTCTCGTCGAACAGCTCGCAGCGATTCACAAGGTCGCCTTCGAATGTGGCCACGATGACTTCTCGCCATTCGGCATCGAAGCCCTGGTCCGATGTGCCGCGTGCCGCTTGGGTAAAGACCGCTCCTTGTGTGCTCAGTCGATGAACCGCCTCGACATAGACGAGAAAGCTCTGCGCGTCGTCCCATGAGGTGCGGAGGTAAGTGGCCAAGTCGCCGGTCTCTATTGTCGCGATACGGCGGTGATCGATGGTGGCGCAGTCCGGTGTCAGCCGGAGTTGTTGCTTGTTCGCTGAGGCGTACGCCTGGCTGAGCGCCGACCACGAGCGCGCATAGGGTGCCGCTTCGCCGGCGAGGTAGCGGGCCTCGAGCTCGGCTAGCGCGTCGTCGAAGTCGTTGGGGTCGAAGGAGACGCTCGCCGCCAACCGTCCCTCCGAATCGATCTCCCCGACGTCGAGTTGCTCGGCGAGGTATGCCTCGGGGCCTTGATCCCGGAACGAGAAGACGCTGCGGGTGAGGACGAGGTACTTCCCACGCGTCGCGACATCGCTCACTTCGACGTCGGCGATGCCGAGGTCGGCGACAGCTCGCATGTTAGTGAGGGCCGCGTCTCGACCGTGTCGAATTCCGGCGTTCACGGTACTTCGGCGATCGTCTTGGTAGTAATCCTCGGCCAAGAGATCGGCCATAGCGTCCCAGTTGTGGACGGCGAACTCGGCCAGGAAGCGTTGGGACACCTGGCTTGCCGCATTGTGCAATCGCCACGGCTTCTGCGGCTGCAGCTCCTCGAACCGCGCAAGGGCTCTGTCGAGGTCTGCCTCGTCGAACATCTCGCAGTGACTGATCAGATTGCCGTCGACCGTGACAGTGTCGACAAGGCGCCACTCGACGTCTAGGCCTTCGGGTGAAGTCCCTTGGGCTACGTGGGTGATCACCGCGCCGTGGTCGGTCAGCCGATGCACGGATTCGACGTAAATGGTGTTCTGTGCCGTGTCTTTCAGCGCGACGTGAAGGTATGCCATCAGGTCCCCAGGTCCGACCGTCGCAAGCGTACGACGGTCCACGTCGGTGAAGCCGGGGACGGTCGGCGGCATTTCGCGTCGACTCATCGCAACGAAAGCCGCTGTGATCGCCGACCAGGTGTCAGCGCAGACGGCGGCTTCGCCCGCGAGATAGCGCGCATCGAGTTCGGCTAGCGCATCGTCGAAGTCGTCAACATCGAACACCACGGCCGCCACGACCTTCGCTTCCGAGTCGATCTCGATGACGTTAAGGGCGTCGTTCTGAATTGCCTCAGGGTCGGGGCCGGACGCGCGAACGCGGGTGAGGACGAGCCGCTCGCCGCGGGTTGCCACGGCATCCGACATGATGATCGTGAAGCCGACCTCAGCGGTCGCCTGCAACTCCCGTATCCCGGCATCTCGGCCATATCTGATGCCAGTGTTGACTGTTCGCCGGCGATCGTCGATGTAGTAGTTGTCGGCCGCTGCTTCGGCGATGGCCTCCCAGTCGCGGGCCGCAAAGTTCGGGTAGAACCGCTCCATCACCAGCACTGCTTTGTTCTCCAGGTGCCGCACCGGTGCCCGTTGGTCCTCGAATCGTGCGTGCAGCGCATCAAGTTCGGCGATCGCCGCATCCATATCGTCGGCGTCGAACCAGATTTGCAGTGCGATTCGCCCCTCCTCGTCGATGCCGTACAGCTGGAGTAGCTCGTCGGCGGGCGCCCCCGGACCCCCGCCGGGAGTGCCAACGCACATTCGGACCAGGGCCAGACGCGTGCCTCGCTCTGCGATAACGACTCGCTCCACCCGAATGGCTCCCGACTCGAGATCCTGCCTGGTGTGGTGCATCACCTCGCCCGCCGTCGTCTCGTCGGGCGGGAAGCCAACGATCTTGCGGCGGCTCTCGATCAAGCCCTCGGGCACAAACATGGTCTCGAACTCGTCCCAGGCCTCGCGTTCAATGGCGGCCATCACGCGTTCACCGGCGCGGACAGCCGGATTGTCGTAGCCCATGGTCGGCGATCTGGATGGAGTTGCGGGCACCGGTGCCACGCGATCGCCCAGCATCTCTCGCGCCTTGGCGGCGAGCGCTTCGGCGCCTTTCCGCTCGTAGAGCGCGGTCGCTCGCTCGGCGGCGGCTCGTGCCCCCGCTAGATCGCCCGCGGCAGCCAGCACCGTTGCCAGCGCCAGACAGGCATCGCCGTGATCGACCAAGGCGTCGGTGCGGCCAGCCAGGGCGACCGCAGACTCGGCCATCTGCCCGGCGGCCGAATGATCACCGCGGCGTGTCAACAGCAGCGCCCGCAGCGTGCGCCAGGCGATCGACGCTTTCAATGCGTGTCCCGCGAGACGCTCACTCTCGGTGCACAACTCATCGGCCTCGGCATCTCGGCCGAGAGCCAGATAAGTACGCCCCAGCAGAGCAGCGGTCTCGGCGGTGTCGGCATCCAGCCCCATGCGGCGAAAGCCGTGGTAGGCCTGACGTAGATGCGGCTCGGCGCCATCCGGATCGTCGACAACCAGCTCAATGATTCCGGCGAACTGCTCAACCTCAAGCAAGGCATGCCGCAGGCCGATCTCGCTGACCGTGCGCCGTGCCGAGTCGATCATGCGTCGGGCGGTGGCAGCGCGGCCACGGAAGGCCTCCAACACGGCTTGGCATCGTGTCGACGTCGCCTCGACCGCCGGGGATTCCGTGGTGATGCGCAGCAGTCGCACCACGTCCAGACAACGCCCGCCGGCACGCGGAACCGGGTTCGGGCCCCACAGTGCCGCCAGGGGCGCTCCGGCCAGCACCGCGTTCACCCGACGCTGTTCACGGGCGTGCCGCGCAGCGGTCAGCGCACTGTCCAAGGCGATCTCGCAATCGCCGATTCGCCCAAGACGCGCAAGGCATCCGGCCCGGACGGTGTGGGCCTTGGCTTCTCCTTCGGCGTCACCCAATCCGGCCAGCCTGTCGGCAGCCGCGCCCAGTGCGGCCTCGATCTCGTCCAATCGTTCCGGATGGATCAGCATCGACAGCTGGCCGTCGAAACATGTCGCCCACGCCGCCAGCCGAGCCGAATCGACGGTCGCTGCCTGTAATTGCGAGACAGCGCGGGTCGCCGAAGCCACCTCACCCGCGGCAAGCAGCGCCTCACAGCGCGCGACCAGCAGCTCGGCGTTCTGGTCGGCGCGATCGGGCAGCTCGTCGTCGATCTCCTCCAGGGCGTGCAGCGCCTGGTCGTACAAATCGGCGGCGCCTTCGTAGGCGAGGCGCGACATCGCCTGATCCGCCGCACGTCGGCAATACTCGACGGCCTTGGCCGCGTTGCCCGCCCACGCGCATTCGAAATAGTGGTAGGCCAGTTCCGCCAGCAGCTCGTCGTTCGCGCCGGGCATGGCTGCCAGCGTGATGGCGATACGGTGGTGCAGTCGCATGCGCCGCACCGAGGCCAGCTCGGCGATCAGAGCCTGCCGGACGAGGGCATGGTTGAACCGGTATCGACCGCCGGACTCTTCGATGACGATGCCGGCTTGGCAGGCTTCGTCGAACGCGTCGACGAGGTCCTGTTCGAGGACCCGCTCCACGAGATCCACCGCGAAGCGGCTGCCGACTACGGCGGCCGCGGCAAGGGCCTTGTTGGTAGCTGTTGGAAGCCGGGAAAGCCGGCGGCTCACGGCTTCACGAACGCCCTGCGGCAAGGTGTTGGGATCCCAGACTCCGCCGCTTTCGTCCACATGGCGCAGCGCCTCGATCAAGAAGAACGGGTTACCGCCGGTGACCGACGCCAGCGCCCGGGCGAGCTGCTCGTCGTCGTACCCGGCCTCGGCGACATAGGCGGTTACGTCGTCGGCACCGAGGCCGCTCAGCGCAAGGCGGTCCGCGGTGCCGTCCCGCTGAAGGTCGGCGAGCATCGCCGCCAGCGGATGGGATCGGTCGAGATCTGTGCTGCGGTAGGTCGCGACGACTTGTACCCGGGTGTGGTCACCGAAGCGCAGCAGGTGCCGCAACAGCAGCAGCGTCGGTTTGGCCGCCCAGTGCAGGTCGTCGAGTATCAGTACGACGGGTGCACTGGCCGAGGCGAGTTCCAGCAGCGCGACGACGGCGTCGAAGAGCGCATAGCGTTCAGTGTCGGGGTCGGCGCGCGGCGGCGCGGACAGGTCGGGGAGGACGTCGGTCAGACCGGGAATCAGTGGAAGGAGTGCTTCAACGCCCCGCAATCCCCGCAGTCTTTGTGCGCCGATGCAGGGGACGAGCGAACGCAGTGCTTCGGCGAAGGGTTGATAGGGCGCACCGAGGTCCTCGTCGGATCGGCCGTACAACACGACGGCGCCTTGCTCGAAGGCCTGTTGAGACCATTCGCCGGCCAGGCGCGTCTTGCCCACACCGGGTTCGCCGGCAATCAGCATCGCGTGAATGCCACCGGCGAGTACGGCCTGCCACGCGGAGCCCAGTCGCTCCAGCTCCAGGCCGCGCCCCACGAACCGCCCGGGGCCGGTGAATACCGCGGGGAGGTCGGGCCGCGCCAGCGGCTCATCGACGGTCTCCTCGAGCTGCTCGGCGATTTCGAAGCGGAGCTCGAACACATGCTCCGGACGCGGCAGGTTGCGCAGCGTACGCATCCCCAGGTCGGCAAGGCCGACGTCGTCGGGAAGGGTGTCGATGACGAGCTCGGCCGTCGCGCCCGAGCACAGAATCTGGCCCCCCGCGGCCAGCGACCGCAGACGGGCGGCACGGTTGACCGCGCGACCGAAGTAGTCACCGTCGCGTAGCTCTACCTCGCCGGTATGCAGGGCGATCCTGATCCGCATGGGTTCGTGCAAAGCCCACGGCTCGTGGAGGATCGCGTCTTGAAGTTCGATAGCCGCGGCGGCCGCCGCTGAGGGCCGGTCAAAGACCGAGAAGGTGGCATCGCCTTCGCCACGCGTTTTGATGAGCCGGCCGCCGCGGGAGGTGACCACTTGCTCGACGAGCTCGTCGTGGCGCGCGAGCGCTATCGCCATCGCGTCGGCATCGGCTTCCCACGCTGCGGTCGACCCCTCGATATCGGTGAGAAGAAAGGTGACCGCGCGGGTCACCGACGGAAGATGTTGGGTCACGGGGTGATCCAGTGCGGAGTCCTGGGCAACGATCGCAGCGGCGAGCCGTCGAAGCTCTGGCCCGGGATCGACCCCGAGATCGTCGGCGAGCACCGACCGGGCTCGTTGATACGCGCCCAGGGCGTCACCTTGTCGACCGGCGCGATAGAGCGCCAGCATCAGCTGGGCCCATCGGCGCTCGCGCAATGGTGCATCGGCCACCGCGGCTTCCAGTTCACCGATGATCTCCGCGGCCCGCCCCGTCGCGAGCAACGCGTCGGCGCGGTCCTCGACCAGGGCGGCGTGCCCTTCGATCCAGCGTGTCCGCTCCGAAACACCTCGGCGGGAATCGGGCAGTTCGGGAGTTCCGCGCCACAGGTTCAGCGCCTCCTCGAAGCGGACCACTGCTTGGCCGGTATCGCCGGTCGCCGAGGCGTCTCGTCCTGCCTTGGTGGCCCGCTTGTAGCGCGGGGCATCCACCTCCGTGGTGTTGAGGATCCAGCCCGTTCCCTCGGTGAGGACGAACCCGTCGCCCAGCGCCCGGCGCAACGAGGAGATGTGAGTCTGCAGCGCCTTGGCCGCAGTGCGCGGCGGCTCGTCACCCCAGAGCAGATCGATCAGCGTTTCGGCCGACACGACCGAACCGCCGTGTAGGCCGAGCATCGTGAGGATCGCACGCGGTTTGGCGCCCGGGATTGTGACCGAGGCGCCGTCGTGCCGGGCCTGAAGAGGTCCCAAAACCCCCAGTTCCACGGCTTGAATGGTAGTCACGTGGTAATCGTCGGTGGGGCGATTCAACGCGCGGTCAAGATCCAGTAAAGATGGGATCCGCCGCGGTCAGAGCGGCGTCGGAGGCGGCTTGGCCCCCCGAGGAGCGCAATGACGCCGTCGGTAAAATTTGGCGCTTATGAGCGAACGTGTGGAGCAACTGGAGTTTCAGGCCGAGGCCCGGCAGCTGCTGGATTTGATGGTCCACTCGGTCTACTCGAACAAGGACGCGTTTCTGCGGGAGCTGATCTCCAACGCCTCCGACGCACTGGACAAGCTGCGACTCGAGGCTTTCCGCAACAAGGACCTCGAGGCCGACACCTCCGACCTGCACATCGAGATCGAGGTGGACACGACGGCGCGCACCCTGACGGTCCGCGACAACGGCATCGGCATGTCGCGTGATGAGGTGGTGGACCTGATCGGCACCCTGGCCCGCTCCGGCACCGCCGAGCTGCGCCAGCAGCTGCGCGACGCGCAGAACGCCAAAGCGTCCGAAGAGCTGATCGGCCAGTTCGGGATCGGCTTCTACTCGGTGTTCATGGTCGCCGACAGGGTCGAGATGGTCACCCACAAGGCCGGCCAGAGCGAAGCCATCCGGTGGGAATCCAGTGGTGATGGCACCTACACCATCGAACCTGTCGAGGACGCGCCGCAGGGCACGTCGATCACCTTGCACCTCAAGCCCGAAGACGCCGAAGACGCGTTGCACGACTACACCTCCGAGTGGACGATCCGGGGTCTGGTCAAGAAGTACTCCGACTTCATCGCCTGGCCGATCCGGATGCAGGTCGAACGCCGCACCCCGCCTGAAGAAGACGGCGGTGATGAGACAGTCACCGTCGAAACCCAGACCCTGAACTCGATGCAGGCGCTGTGGGCGCGCCCCAAAGACGAAGTCTCGCCTGAGGAATACAACGAGTTCTACAAGCACATCGCGCATGCCTGGGACGATCCGCTCGAGGTCATCGCGATGAAGGCCGAAGGCACCTTCGAGTACCAGGCGCTGCTGTTCATCCCGTCGCACGCCCCGTTCGACCTGTTCAACCGGGACGCCCAGGTCGGTGTGCAGCTGTATGTGAAACGCGTGTTCATCATGGGCGACTGCGACCAGCTGATGCCCGAGTATCTGCGCTTCGTCAAGGGTGTCGTCGACGCCGCGGACATGTCGCTCAATGTCTCGCGGGAGATCTTGCAGCAGGACCGCCAGATCAACGCGATTCGCCGGCGGCTGACCAAGAAGGTGCTGTCGACCATCAAGGAGCTGCAGTCGCAGCGGCCCGAGGACTACCGCACCTTCTGGACCGAGTTCGGTCGCGTGGTCAAGGAGGGGTTGCTCTCCGACTTCGACAATCAAGAGGCACTGCTGGCGATCAGCTCGTTCGCCTCGACCCACAGCGACTCCGAGCCGACCACGCTAGCCGAGTATGTCGAACGCATGAAAGACGGCCAGGAGCAGATCTTCTACGCCACCGGTGAGTCCCGCCAGCAACTGCTGAAGTCGCCGCACCTGGAGGCGTTCAAGGCCAAGGGCTATGAGGTGCTGCTGCTCACGGACCCGGTCGACGAGGTGTGGGTGAACGCCGTCGCCGAGTTCGACGGGAAGCCGTTGCAGTCGGCGGCCAAGGGTGAGGTGGATCTGGACTCCGAGGAGGAAAAGGCCGCGCACGAGGCCGAGCGCGAGGAGCAGCAGAAGGACTTCGCCGACCTGATCTCCTGGCTGCAGCAGACTCTCGACGAGCACATCAAAGAGGTACGGCTGTCGACCCGGCTCACCGAGTCACCGGCGTGCCTGATCACCGACACCTTCGAGATGACCCCGGCGTTGGCTCGCATCTACCGCGCCAACGGCCAGGAGGTCCCGGTCGGCAAGCGCATCCTCGAGCTGAATCCGGGGCATCCGCTGGTCACCGGTCTGCGCCAGGCGCACAGCGAGCGAGGCGCCGAAGACGCTGACCTGGCCGACACCGCGGAGTTACTGTACGGCACAGCGCTGTTGGCCGAGGGCGGGGCGCTGGAGGATCCGGCGCGGTTCGCCGAGCTGCTGGCGCACCGATTGGCCCGTACGGTTTGAGCTTGGCCGGCTGGCGTCTCTCGCCAGCCGCAGCTCGTTCATACAGGTTGTCTCCCCCCGCGATTGGGTGTCAGCTCCGATAGCGCAGGGCGCGTTCGGCAATGAAGCTGGAAGCAGGTGGAAGCAGATTTCCACCGGGCCGGAGTCATCGTCGGGAAGTCACTCCCCGTGATCGGTGGCCAGGCAGCCACATGATCCGGTCCGATTGAACCAGCGTTGGTCGATCAGCTCCATGAGCTCCGAACGCGGGGTGAGTCCGGCACCGCTGGTCGCCGATAGAACGGCAACTAGAGGGGATATGTGCGGTGTTGGATTTTGGAACGTCTCCGCCCGAGATCACCTCGGCAAAAATCTATGCCGGTCCCGGCTCGGGACCGTTGTTGGCCGCTGCGTCGGCATACGACGCACTCGCTGCTCAACTCAATTCATTTGCTACCGGATACTTTTCGGTGATCGCGGACCTGCAGGGCGAGGGTTGGGCCGGCCAGGCTTCGGCGGCGATGGCCGCCGCGGCAACGCCTTACGCCGAATGGGCGACGGTGACGGCAAGCCAGCTTGAACGGGCAGCCGGTCAGGCGCGTGCGGCGGCAGCCGGCTACGAGCAAGTGCGTATCGCGGTCGTGTCGCCGGTGGTGGTGACAGCCAACCGTGCCCGGCTGGCGAGCCTGGCTGCGGCCAATGTCTTCGGGCAGAACACGCCCCAGATCGCGGTCGCTGAGTTCGAGTATGCCGAGATGTGGGCCCAAGACACCCTCGCGATGTTCGGCTACGCGTCCACGACGGCGACGGCGACGCAGTTGCCGTCGTTTCACCAGCCGCCGCCGACAACCAACCCGGCAGGTGGCGTGGCCCAGGCCGCCGCGGTGGCCGGCTCGGCGGGAGCTACCGGCGCGTCGCACTCGCAGACCTTCCTGTCGCAGCTGCTCACGGCCCTGCCCCAACAGCTCGGCGGTCTCGCCACCGGTCAGGCCGCAGCGCTGCCCGCCCAGGCAGACCCGTTGCTGCCGCTGGAACTGATCGAGGCGGCAAACATCCTGCTGGGGCCGACCTCGTTTGGCTTGCAGACCGCTCGTACGGTCTCGGCGATCGGCTCGTTTGCGTTGGCCGGGAACGCCTTCCTGCTGACTCATGGTGGCGCCGGTATCGGGGCGGCCGGGGCGGCCGGCGCGGCGGGGCCGGTCCTGGCCAATGCTGAAACGCCAGTAGCCGAGTCGGGTGGCGCTGCCGCCGGCGGTCCCCAGGCGGTGCTTGCCCATATGGGCAGTGACGTGGCACCAGTGGGTCAGCTATCGGTTCCGCCGGCGTGGGCGGATGCCACCCCGGTAGCGTCCGCAACCAAAGACCCGGTGTGGCTGTCGGAAGCGGAGCTTGACGATGCGTCGCCGTGGCAGGGCAGCGCGGAGGGGGATATGCCCGGCGCCTCACCGGCGGTAGGCATGGGGCCGATGGCGGCAATGATGGGCGGAGGGCTGGGGCGTCAATCGGTCGCTGGCGCCCTGCGCGTCGAACCCAGTCCGTTCAAGATGCCCCGTCCGTCCTGCGGTGGCTAACTTATGCGCGCCCATTTGGTGAACTGCCACTCAGGGTTTCGGGTCACCTGCAACGA
Source organism: Mycobacterium sp. SMC-11 (assembly GCF_046250095.1). Classification (NCBI taxonomy): domain Bacteria; kingdom Bacillati; phylum Actinomycetota; class Actinomycetes; order Mycobacteriales; family Mycobacteriaceae; genus Mycobacterium; species Mycobacterium sp. SMC-11. Next base: position 1,750,459 of record NZ_CP176430.1, read on the forward strand.
CCGGGCAGTAGATGTTTGATTTCGGCGCACTGCCTCCCGAGATCAATTCGACCAGGATGTATGCCGGTCCGGGAGTGGGGCCGATGATGGCGGCTGCTGCGGCGTGGGACGACATTGGCGGACAACTGGAATCGGTCGCAACCGGTTACTCCTCGACGATCTCGAGTTTGCAGGGCCAGCGCTGGTCGGGTCCTGCCTCGGATGCCATGGCGGCGGCCGCCACCCGATATCTGGCGTGGGCCACGGCCACCGCGACGCAGGCCGAACAGACGGCCGCCCAGATCCGGGCGGTGGCGGGAGCTTACGAGATAGCGTTCGCCGCGACGGTGCCGCCAGTGGCGGTGGCGGCCAACCGCACTCAGTTGGCGATGTTGGTGGCCACGAACTTCTTCGGGCAGAACCTGCCGGCAATCGCGGCCACAGAGGCCGTCTACGCCGAGATGTGGGCGCAAGATGCGGCAGCGATGTACGGCTATGCCGGAGCCTCGGCGCAGGCAGGCATGCTGACGCCCTTTTCACGCCCGCCGGAGACCACCAGCTTGGGCGGGCAATCCGCCCAACAGGCCGCGGCGGCGCGCGCCGCCGCCGACGTCGTCGCCGGGGATACGCAAATGCTTTTGGCAGAGCTGCTTTCGGGTGCTCCCGAACAGCCGCACCTTCCCGCCACGGCACCGGCGCAGCCACCACAAGTGGGCATTGGCCAGGCCACACCACCGCCACCGGCATCGTTGCCGATAGTCGAGCAGGTGGCGGCTTTCGGCCCCACCCTGGGGGTACTGGGCGTGGCTCAACAGGTGGTGTTCACAACCGGATCGCAGGGCATCTTCGGTATGGCGATCCTGAACGCGCAAGCGAAGGCGGCCGCCGGCGCCATGTTGGCCACCCCGGTCGTCACGGTCGATGCGCACGGCACAACCCTGACCGGTGTGCCCGCCGCGGTGCTGGCGGGCGCAGGAAAGGCAGCGCCGGTCGGAAAGCTGTCGGTGCCGCAAAACTGGTTGACGGCAACGCCGACGGCAGGCGCCGCCGATTCGGCTGTTAAGTCATCGCGACCGGCGGCCATCGGCGCAGCCCCGGCGGAGCCCGCGAATTCGGCGAAGCCCATGGTGGGTAACGCGCCTACCGCGGTCCTGGGACCGATGGACCGTCGGGCGCCGCGCCGCGACGGTACCGCGGTGTTTCGCATGCGAGACCGCCGTTTTCGGATGCCCCGGCCTCCCGGGGCCGGATGAATCCGCCGCGCGGGTTGGCCGGAATCTACCGTGCCGCAAGCGCCGATCAGGGCACCAGCACCACTTTGCCGACGTTTTCCCGCGCGGCCAGAATGCGGTGGGCCTCCGCGGCATTGGCGAACGGCACCGCCGCATGCACCACCGGGGCCGCGGTCCCGCTCGACAGCGCCTCGGACAGCGGGGCGATCCAGGGTCCGAGCGTGCCGCGGTCGTCCCACAGCCGCAGCATGTTCAGGCCGATCACGGTCTTGGACTGCTCCATCTGCGTGATCAGACTGAAGCCGCGCAGCATCGCCAGAGCCTGCGGCGCCGCACGCAGCAGCGATCGCTTCTCGCCCTGCTGCAGGGACGAAAGACCGTAGGCGACCAGGCGCCCGCCGGGACGCAGCAACGTCAGCGAGCGCCGCAGCGAGGTGCCCCCGAGCCCGTCGAGCACGATGTCGTACGGCGGCAGTCCCTCCCACCAGCCCTTACGGCGGTAGTCGATGGCGCGGTCAATGCCCAACGCGTCCAGCTGGGCGTGTTTGCCCGGTGACGCGGTGCCGTGCACGATGGCCCCGGCGGCCTTGGCCAACTGGATCGCCGCGATGCCGACGCCGCCGGCGGCGGCGTGCACCAGTACTCGTTCGCCGGCCTGCAGCGACCCGTAACCGTGTAGCGCCGCCCAGGCCGTCGCATAGTTGACCGGGATGGCGGCGCCCTCTTCGAAGCTCATCGACGGCGGCAGCGGGACGGTGTCGGCGGCGTTGGCGTTGACGATCTCGGCGTAGCCGCCGAACCGGGTGCCGGCCAGCACCCGCTCGCCGATGCGGGCCGGGTCGACACCCTCGCCGACGGCCTCGATGGTGCCGGCCACCTCGTAGCCGACCACGGCGGGCAGCTTCGGCGCATCGGGATACAGCCCGACGCGGGCAAGGTGATCGGCGAAGTTCACGCCGGCTGCCCGCACCCCGATCCGTACCTGCCCGCTGGCGGGCGGCGGCGGGTCGGGGCGGTCCTGCACCTGCAGCACCGATGGGGGACCGGTCTTGGTGATGACGACAACGCGCATGGGTTTCACCCTATGGCTGATCGGTTCATAAACGGTGGTTTAGCGAGCTTCGACGAAGGAGAGGCGAAGCTGGAACCGCCGCATAAACTCAGTGAGGTGGACGTACTCGGTGAGCTGAACCGATTGGTGGCGTGCTCGGATGGCGAGCTGGGTGCCCTGGTCCGCCAGGTGTGTGGGCAGACGCTGGGCTTGTCGCCGGTGCCGGCCGAGGCGGGCGTCGACGGCTCCGCTACCGATCCGGCGGTGACCGAATTCGCCGAACAGTTCAGTGTCGACGTGTCGACGATCACCGACGCTCAGCGGGAACGGCTGCGGGAGGCGCTGGGGGACAGGGCCTTTGATGTCGTCGTTCAGATGTACATCGGCGACTTCGTGCCACGGGTGCGCAACGGCCTGGACGCCGTCGGTGTTGCGGTGCCGTGGCCGGTCACCATCGTCTGGGATCACTCCGGCCACCCCGCCGACGCGTTGTTCAACGGGTTCATGCCCGCGGTCGCCCGGTTGCGGTCCCTGGATCCGGTGACCTCGGAGGTGGTGCGGCTGCGTGGTGCGGCCCAGCACAACTGCCGGCTGTGCAAATCGCTGCGCGAGACGACCGCGCTGGACGCCGGCGGGTCCGAGTCGCTCTACGGCGACATCGAGCACTTCGAGGAGTCGTCGCTGCTCAGCGAGGCGCAGAAGGCCGCGCTGCGCTACGTCGACGCGCTGGTTTGGACGCCGGCCCACATTGACGCCGAGGTGGCTGCCGGGGTGCGTCGGCACTTCACCGATGAGCAGGCCGTCGAGCTGACGTTGGATGTGATGCGCAACGCCGGCAACAAGATTGCGGTGGCACTGGCTGCCGACGCACCGCGGGTTGCCGACGGCACCGAGCGCTATCTGCTGGATGCAGACGGCCAGACCGTGTTCGGCTGAGCTAGGCGGAGTGCCGCGCCAAAAAGCCCAAGATGGCGTCGGCGAAGACATCGTTGCGGTCCCCGGCGACCATGTGACCGGCCCCGGCAACATCGACGAACTCCACCTGTGGGAACCGGGCCAGGAACTCCTCGGCGTTGGCCGCGCTGACCAGGTCGCTGAGCTGGCCGCGTACCAGCAACATCGGTACACCGCCGTCGAGGATGGTCTGCACCGCGGCGTTGAGCCGCTCGACATCGTGGATCTCCATCGGTCCCTGGTGCTCGGGGCCGCTGATGAACTGCGGGTCCCAGTGCCAGTACCAACGGTCGCCGCGTCGGCGCAGGTTGGTGGTGAGCCCGCCCAGATCGGCGGGGCGGGGCCGGTGCGGGTTGTAGGCGGCGATCGCGTCGGCGACCTCATCGAGGGAGTCGAAGCCGGACTCCATGTTCTCGGCCATGAACGCCTGCACGCGCTGCGCGCCGGAGGCGTCCATGTTGGGCACGATGTCGACCAGCACCACCGCACTGGCGGCTCCCGGCGCCAGTTCGCCGCTGAGCAGCATCGCGGTGCACCCGCCCAGTGAGGCCCCGACCAGGACCGGGTCCGGCGGCAGGGTGCGCAGCACCTCGTGCACATCGGCGGCGAAGCTGACCAATCGGTAGTCGCCCTCGCTTGCCCAATCCGACTCGCCGTGGCCGCGCAGGTCGACGGTGACCGCCTGCCAGCCGCGCTCGGCCACGGCCGCGGCGGCCCGTCCCCAGGATCGGCGGGTCTGCCCGCCGCCGTGCAGGAACACCACGGCGCGCGCGTCGGGGTCACCGTGGCGGTCGGCGATGATCCGGACATCGCCGGGCGCGTGGGTGACGAAGGTTTCCGCGGTCATCTTGGGATAGTAAGCCGACCTTGGTAATGCTCGATCACTTGCCCGACGAAACCTATGGTGACCTGCGGGTTCGGGGGGCTACGATGGCGGAGTCGGCAAATTGGGGAGGGTCTGATGGCCCGTTATCTTGCCCTGGCCTACGGGGCACTCAACTATCTCGGTTTCCTCGCGGTTTTCCTGTACCTGGTCGGCTTTCTCGGCAACTTCGTCGTGCCGCGCAGCGTCGACCACGGCCCGCCGGCACCCGTCGGGTTGGCGGTAGCCATCGATGTCGCGCTGGTGGCGCTGTTCGCGGTGCAGCACAGCGTGATGGCGCGCCCGGCATTCAAGCGCCTGCTGACCCGCGTGGTGCCCGAGAGCATCGAACGCAGCACCTACGTTTTGGCGTCGAATCTGGTTCTGGTCCTGCTGTATTGGCAGTGGCGGCCGATCCCGACGAGCATTTGGAACCTGACGATGCCCGCGGAGCGGGCGGTGTTGTGGGGACTGTTCTGGATCGGCTGGGCGATAGCCCTGGCGTCGACGTTCATGATCAGTCACGTGGACCTGCTCGGGCTGCGTCAGGTGTATCTCGCCTGGCGATCACAGCCCTACTCCCATGTCGGCTTTCACGCCCGGGCCCTGTACCGGGTGGTGCGTCATCCGCTGATGGTGGGGTTCGTGATCGCGTTCTGGGCCACGCCCACCATGACGGCCGGGCACTTGTTGTTCGCGGTCGCGGCCACGTGCTTCATCCTGGTCGCGGTGCAGCTGGAGGAACGCGACCTGGTGGCCGCGCTCGGCGAGCAATACCGGCAGTATCGCCGCCAGGTGCCGATGCTGGTGCCCGGCGGGTTCAGGCGAACGGGTGCAGCACGAATCGGCCCCAGGCCAGGAACGTGAACATCGCGATAAAGACGACGTCGCCGGCCATATAGGTCCACTCGCTGCGGCGGAATCGGGTGGTGGCGGCACCGGCCATGAACAGCATCAGGCCGGTGGCGGCGAGCGGCACCAGCAGGGGTGCCACACCTACGGCGGCCGGGAGAACCAGGCCAGTCGCGCCGGCCAGCTTGATGGTGCCAATGGCTTTGAGGTGGCCGTCGCCGAAATCGTCGACCCAATGCTGATTGGCCCCCAGCGCGCGGTACTTCGCCCGGGGCAGCAGTAGCAGGGCGGCGCCGCCGATGGCGTATGCGGCAGCGACGACGCCGGCGATGATCCACAGGGCGGTGTTCATGGCGTACTCCTTCGTGGTTACCTCGGTCGGGTGGGGTTCGTCATTACCTATGACGGACCGCGACCACGAGAGGTAACCGATGACCACCGAGACGCAGCTGGCACAGGCCTTCGAGCAGCAGCGTCATCGCCTGCTGGCGTTGGCGTACCGGGTGCTGGGTTCGGGGTCCGACGCCGAAGATGCGGTTCAGGAGGCCTGGCTGCGGCTGTCGCGCCAGGACGTCGACGTGATCGACAATCTGCCGGGGTGGTTGACGACGGTGATCAGCCGGATCTGTATCGACACCCTGCGTTCGCGCACCGCCCGGCCCGAAGTCTCGATCGATCAGGACCTGCCCGACTTGGTCGTGACCGATGACCGCGACACCCCCGAAGATGCTGCGGTGCTGTCGGATTCAATCGGGCTGGCGCTGCTGGTCGTGCTGGGGTCGCTGCGACCCGAGGAACGGCTCGCGTTCGTGCTACACGACATGTTCGCCGTTCCCTTCGCCGAGATCGGGCCGATCGTCGGGAAGTCCGCTGATGCCGCCAAGATGCTGGCCAGCCGGGCTCGCCGCAAGGTCCAGGATGTACCCACGCCGGCAGGGGATCGGCGTGTGCAGCGCGAGGTCGTCGACGCCTTCCTGGCTGCCGCACAGGGCGGAGACTTCGAGGCACTGCTGGGGGTACTCGACCCCGACGTCACCTGGCGTCAGCACACGGTCCGCGGGGTGACCGTGACAACCGGATCCAGTGCGGTCCTAGACGCGGTACGCCGAGGGCAGGGGGCCCGCATCACCGCGCGCCGTGTCCTGGTCAACGGCGAGCCGGGAATCTTGGGCTGGGGCCCGACGGGCCGGCCGCTGGCTTTGATGGCGTGCACGGTCCGAGATGGTCGGCTGGTGGGCATCGTGTCGATCGCCGACCCGGTTCGGTTGGCCGGCATGGATCTGCCCGATCCGCCGGCCAGCAGCAAGTAGCCCGCCTGCTGATGAGGAAGGCCCCGCTGATGCGGAGCCTTCCTCATCGATTGCGTATGGGTTGGTGAGTGATCAGTGCTCGTCGTAGTGGTCGCCGTGAGCGGCGTGACGATGACCATCGTGTAGGTAGTCCACGTGGTCGCCGTGCTGAATTGCCTCGTGGCCGCAGTCGGGGCCGTGGGTGTGTTCGGTGTGGGAGTGGGTCTGGTGCTCTGTCGTGTTCATGGCAGCGACGCTACATGACATATGCAGACATTGCAATATGAAGATGATTAGACGTGTCGTCGGTGCGTGACATGGCGGACGAGCTCGGCGGTTCCCGGACGTGGATGGGGACGACGGCGCGTGGAGACGCCGCTGGCGCGGCATGGCACGATGGTTCCCGCGCACATGCGTATCAGGGGCGGTAGCTCAGTTGGTTAGAGCCGTGGACTCATAATCCATTGGTCGCGGGTTCGAGCCCCGCCCGCCCTACAACGTTTCATTTCATGCCATGCAGCGATACTGACGTCCCCCAGGCGGGTGTTGAGCCGAGCGTCGCCCGGCCCAACCACCTCACCTAGCGGTCACACGGCAAAGAACGAGTTGAACAGCGCTTGGATCAGGTCGCCGGTGTCGAGCGTTGGAATGTCGTTGAACGTGGTCAACCCGTCGACAGTCGATGTGGCTGAATCGATTTGTTCTGGCGTCAAACCCAGGTAGACCTGATGGAGCGCCAGGCCGTAGAGCAGGTCCTGCCAACTAGTGTTTCCGAACAGCAGGTCCCACCAGCTCTTGCCCAAGTTGTCCGCGAAGACGTCACCTTGGATGTTGAACACTTCGGTGGGGTACAGGTCGGTGGGGACCGCGGCGGGGTTGGCGCCGAGCATCACGAAACGCAAGGCGTCGGTGGGGACGCCGGCATCAGCGAGTTGCTCCTGGGCGTAGGAGGCGATGAGGCTGCTCTGGGAGTAGGTGAAAATGGTCAGCGGGTCGCTGCACACGCCCGAGGCGTCGCAGCCCATCTCGCCGGCGTTGTAGTCGGCGAGGATCGCGTCGACGAGGATGGCTTGCCCCTCCGGGACGCTGCTCAAGAAGTCCCAGCTGTTGGGCATGCTCAGCGCCTCGGAAGACGCGACGGTGCCGCCGTAACCCAGCGGATCGAGGTACAGATCGATTCCGTTGCTGATGTAGTTGGCGGTCGGTGTCGCGATGCCCGTCGGGCCCAAGACCAACGCGTCGGTTGAGCCATAGAGGAAGTCGTACTGGTTGTCGTTGGCGGCGTTGGCTGCACCGGCGAACGCCAACGCGGCGCCACATAGTGCGACGCCGAAGATGATTTTCTTCATCGATCCCCCTTGTTCGGAGCGATAACTGGTGGTGTCGCCAAGTTGGTTGCACGGCAAGCGATTACGCCGCCCGACATGTCCCCAGCAGATGTCGGACCGTACACTGTGCCGCCAGTTGGCAACTGACAGGATTGTTGCAACTGGCGTCAATTTTCGTCTTGGAATTTGACAGATCCGCTGAATCAAATCCTTAACGTCCGGCCCGCTGATGTGCTAAAGGAGGCTGCGGTCCGGCATAAGAAGACTTAGGTCCGTTCTTGAGGACTCGGTTGGTAGGCGATGGGCGGCCACGGGATTCGCCGTTTGCCCTGCAAGTGGCGTTCCTAAAAATCACTCATTCTCACGGTCAACCAGCGTGCCCAGAGTTACCGTAGTGGCTCCTGTCATGAAATGAGTGTTGTGGGATCAGTCAGTCACTCCCGGGTCGCCGTCGGCATCGCAGCACTGGCCGCGGGTGCCCTGATCGCGACGCCGTCGGTGGCGCCGCCCCCTGCCGTCGTCGCCCGTGCAGTCGAGCTGACGGCCAGTCCGTTTGACCCGTATGTGGACCTGGTCACCAACACCTTCAACAATCTGGGCACCATCGGCGCACACTGGCTGGAAGATCCGCTGCCCATCATGGTCCAACTGGCCACCAACGGGTTTGACTACGCGCAGCGGACTTTCGAGGCATTCGGGGCCACCGCCCAGTCATTCGTCGACGGGCTGATCAATCTGCCCGACCAACTCGACACCCTGTTCAGCGCCATCTCGTCGAGCGAAATCACCGCGGCGTTGGGGCAGGCGATCAGCATCGTGATTAGCGCCTTTCCGGTCCTGGGGCTGGTGGACCGCCTAGTGGCGATTCCCATCGACATCGTCGGCAATATCGTGAACGCGGCCATGGCCACGCTGCACGCAGTGCAGGTGCCGGTCGGGCTTGCAGCGCTCAGCTCCCTGCAGGCCGTCATCGCCGAATTCGAGACGCTCGCCCGCAATTTCGTGGATGACCTGTCGGCCGGCGACATCATCGGTGCGCTGTTCGGGCTGATCGGCGCGCCGGCCGACCTCCTCAACGCCTATCTCAACAGCGAAGCCCCGGGCCTGGCCGGCCTGCTGGCGCCCTTCGAGGATGTGAACCAAACGGGTTTCGTCGATGCCGTGGTGAACTATCTGCCGCGCGCTGTCGCCGAGTCGATCGGTGCTTCGTACTCGCCGATCGATGCTTCGCTGCCGCCGGACCTCGGCGACCTCGACCTGGGGGACTCGGGCGAGCCGAGCGCACTGCTGGCGGACTTCTGAACCATTCGGCGTGCGCGCCGCACCGAATGGCGAACTCTTCGAGTGAGTGCAAGCCAAGTTAATCCGAAGAATTCATTGAGTTCGATCTGTGATCGTGTCGTGTTACCACTGTGATTTCTGTTGCCCATTGTTACGGAAGTTGCCTGAGGGGTCCGGGGGTCGTAACCGTGAGGAGTTTGGCCTGTGGTCGATGGGGCGACAGTTCAGCGTTTTCGGCGCCACGTTGGGTGGCCTGCCACGACCAGGCTCGCCACCCGCCGGCTGCGCTGGACCGCGGTAATCGCGGTGCTGTCGGTACTTTCCGGAGGAGTCGGGGCCGCGATGGGGTTTCCCGGGGTGGCGTCGGCAGCGGGCGCTGAGCCGCAGAACGTGGTGGCCGTGACGACCACCGCCACCCCGGTTAGCGCGGGACTGGTTGCCGTTCCGGCGAATCCGGCCACGCAGTTCGCCATCGTCACCCCACCCGCGCACGGCACGGTGACGGTCACCGGCGCCACGTTTACCTACACCCCGGCCAACGGTTTCGTCGGTACCGATGCCTTCAGCTACGCCACCACCGACGGCTCGGGGGTCTCGACGCCGGCGACCGTCGGTATCACGGTGATGTCGCCGTCTTCCGCGCCGCCATCGCTGGCCACCGCCTGTACTGACCTAGGCCCGGCGTTCACCCCGGTGTGTACGGCGATCGGCAGCGTCACCGACCCGCTGGTGAACGCCTGCAGCACAGTCGGTTCCGTCGAGGCGTGCAGTTGGTTCGGCGGCAACAAGCACGGACTGATCAGCGCCTGCTTCGATGTCGCCACCGGTCAGCTGGCGGCGACCTGTAAGACGCTTGATGCGGCGGCGCAGCTGGTAGCCAGCCAGTGCCGGGCGATCAACGGCCCGATCGACTATTGCGCCTTGCGCAACGGCAGCCCCATCGGCAATCGCTCGGTACAGGCGTACTTGGCCGGGCCGGTGCACAAGGCGCTGGCGCAGCAGTACCGGCTGAACCTGACGCTGCCGCTGGGGGAGGCCCAGATACCTGCCACCCACAACTCGTTCAACTACACGAATGCCAATGTTCCGCCGACGTTGTCGGGCATGGATCCCGACCAGTTGTACTCGTTGGTCGACCAACTCGACTTGGACATGCGGTTCATCGAGCTCGATCTGCACTGGTACCCCAGCCTGGGTGCTCCCGGCGGCTACGCCCCAATCCTGTGTCACGGCTTCGACAACCACCTGGGCTGCACCTTCGAACGGACCGCGGCGTCGGGCTTGCAGGAGATACGGCGCTGGTTGGACGCTCACCCTGATCAGGTGATCGTTCTCTACATCGAGAATCGGCTCGATGACCCGGTCGACGACATCACCAAGTCGTTGCCGGCCGGGGCCGCGGTTATCGAGAGCACGCTGGGCAGTACCTCGGCGCGTGACCTGCTGTTCCGCCCCTCGCAGGTGCAGCCCGGCTCCTCGTGCGAGACCCAGCCGATTCCGCGGGACGTGAGCATGGCCCAGATCCTCGCGAGCGGCAAACAGGTGCTGCTTTATACCAACAGCGGTTGTGGCCACAATGCGGCGTGGGACGCGCTGGGCTTCAACGACAGCAACGTCGAGGAGAAGGGGAGGCCGGTCACCGTCCAGTACCCCGACTGCCACTTCAGCAGAGCGCAGTACGAGAGCTCGTACACGCGGTTCTTCGACTCCAGCACCCTGGTCGACGTGCTCGCCGGTGGCGGCAATGCCCAGCCGATGACGTCGGCCGATATCCACGAGATGATGAAATGCGGTGCCAACGCGCCCGGCCCGAACTTCGTGGACCCACACGCCGACCAGCTGGCGGGCTTCGCCTGGAGCTGGTCCTACGGTCAACCGCTGTCCAGCCCCACCCAACAGTGCGCCGTGCATAACGGCGACGGTCGCTTCCAGGCCGAGGCCTGCGGCCAGTTCCTGCGCTACGCCTGCCAGGCGCCCGATGGCTGGCATATCAGCTCCGGCGCCGGCCAGTTCGCCGGTGGAGCCCTGGCGTGCGTCGGGCAGGGCGCCTTCGCCGTACCTCGGACCGGGTATCAGAACGAACTGCTCAAGGCAGCCAAGGCCCAGGCCGGCGTCGACCGGGTCTGGTTGGCCTACACCGCCGGCAACGACGGCAACTGGAGCATGGGATCAACGCCACCGCCGGCCCCGTCGACCCAACTGCGGCCGGCCACGCCGAGCCTGCCGCCGTATCAAACGGAGGTGCCCGAGCTGCTGGGCCCGGTCACGGTGTCCTAAGGCTGCCCGGCACCTATACACCGCAAATCGTGCCATTGACAAATGGCACGATCGCTGGTGTTGTGTGTGCCGTGACGGAACCCGATGGCTTGCCCCTGCCGCCAGTACCCACGCGCGCATCACTGCGAGCCGTGGTGGCCGGCGTGTCCACACGCTGGACATTGCACGTTCTCAACAACATGATTCCGATGAATCGGCCGGGTATCGCGTTCGCGCGCGGCCTGATCGCCACCATCATGGGAACGCTCGGCTCGACGCCGGCCGGAACCAGGGTCATTCAGGTTCGCGAGGCAGGGGTGCGCGGCGAATGGGTGCTCGGGCCCGGCGTTGAGTTCGGCCGGCGGGCGGGTTACTACGTGCACGGCAGCGGATACGTGTTGTGCTCGACGCGGACCCACCGCAAGCTGGTCGCCAGGCTCTCGGAGGCAACCGGCCTGCCGATGTTCTCCGTGGACTACCGCCTGGCTCCCGAGAACCCGTTCCCGGCGGCCGCCGACGATGTCGAGGCCGGCTACCGGTGGTTGCTGGCCCAGGGATACGCGGCCTCCGAGGTCGTGATCGGTGCGGACTCCGCCGGCGGCCACCTGACCTGCGACATGTTGCTCGCACATGCCGACGAGCCGCAGTTTCAGCCGGCTGGCGTCGTACTGTTCTCGCCGTTGATCGACCTCACGCTGAAGCTGGCCGAGCAGCAGGAGAAGGTACGGCGTGACCCCGCGGTGTCGGCGGCCTCGGCGCGCCGGCTGGTGGAGCTCTACGTGCGGGGCCAGGACCCCGACAATGTGCGCCTTCGGCTCGATTTCGGCCGGGCGGATCGGCTGCCTCCGGTGTTCACGCAGGTGGGTGGCTTCGAGATCCTCAGCGCCGACTCGCGCTACCTGGACGCGGAGATCCGCCGGAACGGCGGAGCCAGCACCTTGGAGGTATGGCCGGGAATGGTGCATGTATTCCAGGCCCTGCCGCGGCTGGCCCCGGAGGCCAAGCCCGCGTTGCGCCGCGTGGCGGCCTTCATCGCCGGCGTCTACGCCGACCAGCGATCCGACGAGCTGGGGGCGGCACGCTGATGTTCGGACTCGACACGGTGCTGTCCCTGTTTCGCAATGATCGACGGACAGTCAACGCCAAGGCCGTCGTCACCGGAGCAGGCAGTGGTATCGGGCGGTCGTTCGCCCTGGAGCTGGCTCGCCGCGGTGGCGAGGTCATCTGCGCGGACATCGACGAGGCACGCGCGGCCGAGACGGTGGCGCTGATCGAGCAGCTGCCCACCGGTGCCGGACACGCGGTGCAGTGCGACGTCTCCGACCGTGCCGCCGTCGAGCGGCTGGCTGAGCAGGCTCGCGCGGTATTCGGCGGTGCGCCGACCCTGGTCATCAACAATGCCGGCGTCGGTATCGGGGGAAAGCCCGTGGGCGACATCGGATTCGAGGACTGGGACTGGGCCCTTGGCATCAACCTGTGGGGCGTGGTCTACGGCTGCGAGGTCTTCACCCCGCTGCTGCGCGAGGCCGGACGCGGCGGAATCATCAACGTGGCCTCAGCGGCCGGATTCGCCGCAGCGCCCTCGATGGCGGCATACAACGTGTCGAAAGCCGGGGTGATGTCGCTGTCGGAGACCCTGGCAGCCGAACTCGGCGGCACCGACATCGCCGTCACCGTGCTCTGCCCGACCTTTGTCAAGACCAACGTCTTCACCGACGGCCGGATCACTCCGGGCTCGATGAGCCTGAGTCAGCAGTTGGCCCGCTGGACCGGGTTGTCTGCCGACAGTGTCGCGGCGCGCACGCTCGACGCGCACGACAGCGACCGGCTGTATGTGGTGCCGCAGATCGACGCCACCGTTATCTGGCACCTGAAGCGACATTTCCCCGCGCTGTACGCCCGTGGCGCCGGCCTGCTCGGCCGCGTCCTTCCCAAGAACTGACCCGTCTCGCGAAAGGAATACAGCCGATCATGGCGATGAACCTCGATGACATGCTGCAGAAGATCAAGGACAAGCAGTGGGCCTTGGTCGACATCGACTGGGACGCCCCCGGGGCCGAGCTGATCGAGCCAGAGCTGTGGGCCAAGCTCAAGCCGTTCATGACCGACCTGATGTGGATCGAGAACGTCGGCGCACGCGGTTTCGCGGCGCTCGCCAAGAAGGCCCCGACCCCAACCCTGAAGAGCATCTACGAGCACTTCCACGCCGAGGAGCAAAAGCACGCGAACGCCGAGCTCGCATTGATGCGACGCTGGGGAATGCTGGACGACGACGAGATTCCAGCTCCGAGCGTCAACGTCCAGCTGGTGATCACCTGGCTGGACAAGTTCTCCGACAGCATGTCGCTGTCGATCCTGGGCACCGTCATCCCCATGCTGGAAGTGGCCCTGGACGGTGCGCTGATCAAGTTCATCACCGACGAGGTCAAAGACCCGGTGGCCCAAGAGGTCTTCAAGCGGATCAACTCCGACGAGTCGCGTCACCTGGCGGTCGACTTCGAGGTGATGGACATTCTGGGCCACGCCAGCATGCGGAAGCTGGCCGTCGAGTTGGTCGGCAGCTGGATGAACCCCGCGCTGCTGATCGGCACGTTGAGCTATTTCCCGCTGCTGAACAAGATGCGCGACAACATTGTGGCGATGGGCGTCAACGAAGAACGTCTCTACCAGGCGATGCGCCGCTTCCAAAGCGTCGGCGAACGAAGCGCCTTCGCTCGCCGGGTGCCGATGTATCAGTTCATCTCCTGGCACGGCAAGAAGGTGATCGACCGCAGCTCGAAGTACCACTGGCTGGCCGATTCCCTGGTCAAGATCACCGGCGTCATCCCGCCCGGGTTGGTGCACAACACCCCAACCTGGTCGCAGGAACTGACCTACGAGCCGGTCGCGTAAGTAAGAGGAACGATCACTGTGACTATCTCAACAGCCATCATCGGCGCCGGCTTCGCCGGCATCGGTGCCGCCATCCGCCTCAAAGACCAGGGAATCACCGACTTCGTCCTGTTCGAACGGGGCTCGCGGGTCGGCGGAACCTGGCGCGACAACACTTACCCGGGTGCAGCCTGCGACATCCCGTCGCGGCTGTACTCCTACAGCTTCGCCCCCAACCCCGACTGGTCGCACACCTACTCAGGCAGCGCCGAGATCCTCGGCTATATCGACACCATGGTCGAATCCTTCGGAATCGCACCGTATATCCGGTTCGAGCACAATGTCTCCGGGATCAGCTACGACGCGGAAGCGGGCGAGTGGACCATCGACCTGGATGGCCGGGAAGCGGTGCGCGCCAAGTCTGTCATCGTTGCCTCCGGGCCGCTGGCTAATGCCAGTTTCCCGAACATCCCGGGCATCGAGGACTACGAGGGGCGCAAGATCCATAGCGCCCGCTGGGATCACGACTACGACTTCACCGGCAAGAAGGTGGCCGTGGTCGGCACCGGTGCCAGTGGGGTGCAGATCATCCCCGAACTGGTCAAGGTGGCTGAGTCGGTCAAGGTCTTCCAGCGCACCCCGGGATGGGTGCTGCCGCGGCTCAACACGGCCACCAGTGGCTGGCTGAAAAGGATCTACAAGGATGTGCCGCTGGCCGAGAAGCTGATGCGGTCGGCCTGGTTCTGGGGCCACGAGTCCGTCGCGGTCGGCGTGGTGTGGGACAGCCCCTTCACCAGGCTGGTGGAAGCCCTGAGTCTGGCGAACCTGCGCGCGCAGGTGAAGGATCCGTGGTTGCGCCGACAGCTCACACCGGACTTCTCCGCGGGCTGCAAGCGCCTGCTGATGACCAGTGATTACTACCCAGCGCTGCAGAAGGACAACTGCAAGCTGGTCACCTGGCCCATCGCCCGGTTGTCACCCAAGGGAATTCGCACCGTCGAAGGCATCGAGCACCAGTTCGACGCCATCGTTTTCGCCACCGGCTTCGAGGTGTCCAAAGCCGGCACGCCGATCCCCATCACCGGTATCGATGGTCGCGACCTGGCGGCGGAGTGGAGCAGGGGTGCCTACGCCTACCGCAGTGTCGCGGTATCGGGCTATCCGAATCTGTTCTTCACCTTCGGGCCGAACTCCGGCCCCGGCCACAGCTCCGCCCTGGTCTACATGGAGGCGCAGATCGACTACATCGTCGGCGCGATCTCGAAACTGCTGCAGTACGAATGGAAATCGCTCGATGTACGGCCCGAGGTGCAGGACCGCTACAACCAGGACATCCAGCGGCGCCTGAAGACCACCACGTGGAACTCCGGATGCCAGAGCTGGTATCTGACCGAGGACGGCTTCAACGCCACTATGTTCCCTGGTTTCGCCACACAATTCGTCAACCAACTCAAGACGCTGGACCTGGAAGACTTCAAGATCACCGCCGCGACGACAAGCAGTGACCCGGTCCTGACTGCCTAGGATGTGACAGTGACCGAGTACCGGATCGACGATCTTGCGAGACAGGCTGGGACCACCACTCGCAACGTCCGGGTGTACCAGGAGAGCGGTCTGTTGCCCCGGCCCCAGCGCCGGGGCCGGGTCGCGATCTACACCGACCGGCACTTGAAGCAGTTGCAGGCGATCATCCGTTTGCTCGGCGAGGGATTCACCGTCAAACACATCCTGAAGTTCCTGACCGGGCTGCAGCGCGGCGAAGCCTTGGTCGAGGTCCTGGATCTGGCTGATCTGGGAGAGTTGGTGACCGCGCCATGGTCACGCCCGGTGTCGCAGACCATGACGCGCGACCAGTTGGAGGCGCGGCTGGGCCGGTTGGACGATCCCCTGCTGCGGCGCCTGGCCGCCAGTGGAGTCATCGAGCCGACCGATGCCGACGACGTCTACCGGGTGACCGACACCGAACAGATCGACGATCTGGCCACGCTGATGTCGCGGGGGATGCCCCTGGCGGCGATGCTGGAGACCGTGACCGCCGTCGACCAGAGGTTGGACGACGCGGCCGAATTGCTGACCCGCAGCGGACATGCCGAGGTGGTCCGCCAGCGCGGGCCCGGGTGGTTGCCGACCAACGACGACGAACTCGCCTGGGCCGCGGACCTGGTCGGCGCCATGCGCAGGGTGGCACGAAGGTCGGCGCACGCCAGTCTGGACCGGGCGTTTGATGCGGCGGTGCGCGCCGAACTGCGGCAGTATCGGCAGGCGAGCCATGAGCACGAGGGGCGCTTGCAGGACAACGCCTGACTCCATAAGGGGAACACCGTGACCGACCGCTACGCCATCCCGTCCGTTGAGGTTCTGCAGGCCCGCGAGAAGCTGGTCCTGGATCATTTCCGGGACGAAGTGCGTCAGGACTGGGACGACGTGCTGGCCACGTTCCCGCATCCCCACTACGAGATCATCCCGACGCTGACCGTGCACGACGGCGACGCGGAAGTGCGCGGGTACTACCACGACACCCGGGTGGCCTTCCCGGACCAGAATCACGAGATCATCGCGCTGCGCCACAGCGCCGACGCGGTGATCGTCGAATTCTGGCTGACCGGAACACATCTGGGACCGCTTGGCAGTGTTCCGGCCACCGGATCACGTCACCGCACCCGCATGACCGCCTACTTCGTCTTCGATCAGCACGAGAACCTGGCGATCGAGCGCATCTATTTCGACACCGTGTCCATGGTCAAACAACTGCTCGGCGGCATCAACCTGCGCGATCCGCGCTCCTGGCCGCTGGTCGTCCGCGTCGTGCGGGGCCTGCTGCGCATGTCGGGAGCACCCGATCCCAGCCTCGTCCACACCCCGCCGGCGGATCTGTCGCGCTGAACCGCCCAGCTCTGGACCGCACGCGCCGTGCGGTCGCACAATGGACGGGTAGTGACCAGTCGACGTCGCCCCGCGCGGGACGAGGAGGTCCACGAAAACCCATGTCCGACATCACCGAACTACACCAAGCGCTGCTGGCCCGCGTTCTCGGTCAAAGCGGGAGGGCGCCGGTCGAACTACGCCGGGCGGCTTATGACAACGCCGGTCTCGAGGAACCGATCAGCAGCCTGATCGACAAGGTGGCCCTGCGCTCCTACAGCGTCGCCGACGAGGACGTTGCCGCCGTCGGAGCCGCAGGCCTGAGCGAGGACCAGATTTTCGAGATCGTGGTGTGCGCCGCGGTCGGCCAGGCGACCCGGCAGTACACCAGCGCACTGGAGGCGCTGGCCGCTGCCACCGACGAGCGGGCGACGCGATGAGACTGACCGTCCTCGATCGCGGCCACCGGCTACGCACCAAGGCCCTACTGGGCATGATTCGGCTGGTGTCACGCCAGCCGGTTGTCGACGCCGTCAAACTCGCGTTCCATCGCCCGGAGTTCTACGGCGGTGGTCCGCTGACCAACGAGGCCATGCGCGGGCCGTCGGCGTGGACCATAGGGGAGCGCGAACTCATGGCCGCCTACGTCTCGAAGGTCAACGACTGCCCGTTCTGCGTCGCGGCGCACACGGCCACCTCCAACATCTGCTACGACGACGCGACCGCAGCCGCCACCCTCGCCGACCTGGACACCGCCCCGATCAGCGACGAGCTGCGGGCCACCCTTCGCCTGCTCGGTAAGCTGACGCGCCAGCACCGCGTCGACGCCGACGACATACGGGCCGTGCTGGCGAGCGGTGTCACTGCCGCGCAGGTCAAGGACGCACTGGCGGTCGGTCTGGTCTTCAACATCACCGATCGGTTGGCCAACGCCTTCGACTTCGAGGTGGCCGGCCCGGCCGCCATGGCGGCCGGTGCACGGCATCTGGTGAAACGTGGTTACGGCTAGCTAGACTGTTGTGTTCATGGCCATCCGGCGCGCGGTGCTCGTCATCGCCGACATCGGCGGATACACCGCCTACATGAACTGGAACCGGACCCATCTGGTGCACGCCCAGATGGCAGTGGCCGCTCTGCTGGAATCGGTCATCGATGCCGCTAAGGGCATGAAACTTGCGAAGCTGGAGGGCGACGCCGCCTTCTTCTGGGCGCCCGACGGTAACGCCCAGGTGCTGGTCAGCGAGCGGTTGTCGCGGATGCATCAGGCGTTCCTGAATCGTCGGGCCCGTATCGAGAACGGCCGCAACTGTCACTGCGAAAGCTGCGAGCAGCTGATGAACCTCTCGTTGAAATTTGTTGCGCATGAGGGCGAGGTGGCCGAGCAGAAGGTTAAGCGCCACACCGAACTTGCCGGGGTCGACGTGATCCTGGTGCATCGGATGCTCAAGAACCTGGTGCCGGTTCCCGAATACGTGTTGATGACCGATGCCATCGCGCAGCGGCTGGACGAGCCGGTTCGCGCCGTGTGCACGCCGCTACTGCACGACTTCGAGGGACTGGGCCAAACGTCGACCTACTACTTGGATCTCGCAAAGTCGGCGGTCGAGCCGCCGGCAGACGCCATGGGATTTCGCGGCAGAATGCGATTTCGGTGGAAGGCGCTGCCGTTCGTAGTCGGAGCCAAGCAGCCCTGCGAGGGATTCCGGGGACTGGGCCGCGCTGCCCCGGAACTGTCGAAGGGCTGATGGCGGTCGGTTCGGGGCCGGCTACAGCTTTCCGGCGACGAAGTCCGCTGCCTCGTTGACCATGCCCGCGGAGATGTAGGCGCTGGCCAGGTGTTGCGGCCAGTTGGCTTCCCAGGTGTTCGGGTCGGCGGGGTTGCAGATCGGGTCGGCGCCATGGCACTGCTCGATGGTCCGATCGTTGTAGATCGGGTTGAAGTTCGTGATGGGGCCGACCCATTGACTGCCGTTGCCGAACAGCGCCACCGCGGCGATGTGTTCGTCGGCGCCCGGTGGCAGGGGATTGGTGAAGCCCAACGCCGAGAAGGGGACCGCCAGCACCACGTCGGTGACCGCGGCACCCAGCGAGTAACCCCCCGGAACTATCCGAGTGTTCGGGCAGCCGTTGATGGTGTTCTGGATGTGAGCGCTCATGTCGTTGGCGCCCTTGTCGATCTCATTGTCAGCGGGGTAGTTCACCGCATACAGACTGACGTACTTGGAGGTCCTGGAGCGCAGCGCGCTGACGAACGCGTTGCCGATCGCGCCGGCCCCGGGCGATTCCAGACGCCCACGGGCGAACACCACTTCGACGTCGGGGCAGGCCGCGCTGGCCGGCGCCACAGCACCGGGCGTGCCGGTCGGAATCACGACGGGGGCGGTCAGCAAAACTGCCGCCAGTACAGTGCCACGCCTTGTGAGTCTGAATCGGCGGGCCGAGGAATCGCTCACGAAGTGGATAGTAGTGGTATGCGACCGCCCTGTCGCCTCCAGCCGCGACCCGGTCCACTATTCGGAATCGGCCGGCCCCAGCAGCCGCACTTCCTCCAGGTCCATTTCGGCCTGCACTTCACGTAACACGATGTCGTCGATGTGATTTCGGTCGCGCAGCTCGGTGACGGCACCGCGTTTGTGCTCGAGGACGCCCAGGTGCACCCGGCGCACCATGTCGTCACGTTCGGCGGCGGCGTTGGGCTGATCGGATACCGCCACCAGCTCGGCCTGATCCTGGTACTCCTTGAGCAGCCGACCTACCAGCTCTGGGCTGACGTCGAGTTCGGCGGCCACCCGCGGTAACGCTTCCAGGGCGGCTTCGGCGGCCCGGGTTCGTGCCAGCTGCAACTCTTTGGCGTGCGCTGCGTCTTCGGGCATCCTTGCCCACCGCACGACCGCGGGCAGGGTGCTGCCTTGGACCAGCACCGTCACCAGGATCACAAAGGTGACCACGTAGATGATCAGGTTGCGATCCGGAAAGGGCGTGCCCGCATGTGTGGTCAACGGGACGGCCAGTGCCGCGGCCAGGGAGACCGCGCCGCGGAAGCCCGCCCAACTCGAGACCGCGCGCTGGCGCCAGCCCACCCGGCGGGTCCGCTGCACGGCGCGTCGGTCCAGGGTGCGCAGCAGCACGGTGGTGATCTCTGTCCACGCGATCCGGGTCACGATGACCACACCGGTGACAGCGAGGGCCAGCGTCGTGGCATGGCGAAGGCCGTCGCCGACATTGACGATCCCGTGCACCGCGCCGGGAATCTGTACGCCGACGAACACCCACAATGAGCCATTGATCAAAAACGTTGCCATGTCCCAGAACGCGAATGCCTGCAACCGCGAGCGGGCCCCGATCACCCGCGGGCCGACGTAGGACAACACCAGCGCCGACACCAGCACCGCGACGACGCCGCTGCAGTGAAAAGTCTGGGCGAGCAGAAACGCCGCGAACGGCGTCAACACGCTCAGGGCGCCTTCCTCCAGCGGCGAGTCAATGCGGCGGCGCAGCAGCGTGACCGCGGCGCCCACCAGCAGTCCGGCCGCGATACCGCCCAGGTACGAACCGACGAAACGGCCCACCAGGTCGATGGGTCCGATCGCGGGGCTGCCCGTGGCTACCGCGACCGTCACCGCGAACAGCACCAGCGCGGTGCCGTCGTTGATGATGCTTTCGGCGCGCAGCACGGTCAGCGGCCGGCGCGGCAACTTCTTCGCCAGGCCGGCCACCGCGGCCGCATCGGTGGGCGACAGGACAGCGCCAAGAACCGACGCCGCGTGCGGCTCCATGCCCAGCGATCGCGCCGTCCAGGACACTGCCACCGCGGTCGCAATCACCAGGCCGACGCTGACGAGCACGATCACGCGCAGGTTCGCCCGGATCTCCCGGAAGCTGGTGTTCATGCTCTCCCAGTAGAGGATCGCCGGCAGGAACAGCAGCAAGACGATCTCCCCGTCGAGCTGGGTTTCGCCGAAGCTGGGGATCAGACCCAGCGCGCCGCCGAGCAGGATGAGCAACACCGGGGGGCCGACGCGATAGCGCTTGCCCAGAATCGTGCCGCCGACCACGGTGGCGACGAGGGTGACAACAACGACGAGGCCAAACACCATCACATCCTTGCGTGCACTCTCCGGTTTGCGCAGCCCCCGGTTTCAGCCGGGCCGGGACTGCTCCAGGTATGCCGCCAGCGCATTGGTCAGGCCGCGGCGGGCCTCGTCCAGGTCGGCGTAGGAGCCCAGCTGGCGTTCGGAGACCAGCCCGCGCATCGCACCGGGGATGAGGGCGGCCAGCTCCCGCACTCGCTGGGGGTCGACTCCGAGGTCGGCGAAGGCCGCATGGCACGTCGTCAGCCAGCTCTTGCCCCAGGAGAACAATTCGGCCGCGGTGCGCGGATACAGCCTTTCCAGCTCGCGGTGGTCGCGGGGGAGTGCGGCCCGTAGGTTCTCGATCGCCCGTGAATCCGGTGACGCCAGCCCGTCATAGAGCGTGTCGATGATCGCCGCGACCCGTTCCCGCAGCGGCGCTTCCGATTTCACGCTGCCGAACGCCGAGATCGCGGCGTCGCGGCGCTCGGCGGTGCGGTGCAACACCGCCGCCCAGAATCCGTCGACGTCGCCGAACTGATACTGCACCGCGCCCCAGGTAGCGCCGCTCTCCTTGGCGATCCGGCTGGCCGACACCGCGCCGGGGTCGCCGGTGGCCAGGGAGCGCACGGCGGCGTCCAGCATCGCCTCGCGGGTTGCCAGCCCCCGCTTATTGCTGCGCCGCGTCTCTGATTGAGCCATCCGCCGAATCCTAACAACATTTACATAGTACCCACTATGATTCCGTTGCAATGCGCATTATGCTGCGACAGTCGGCCCGCTCGGAGACCACAGAGAGGACACGTTGACATGGCCAAACCGCCGTTGTCGATGAACCCGACAGGCTGGTTTCAAGTCGCCTGGTCTGACGAGATCGGCATCGGCGATGTTCATGCCATGAAGTACTTCGGCCGGGAGATGGTGGCCTGGCGGGCCGAGTCGGGCCAGCTCACCGTGATGAACGCCTACTGCGAACACCTCGGCGCGCATCTGGGGTTCGGCGGCACCGTCTGCGGCGAGGTGCTGCAGTGTCCGTTCCACGGTTGGCAGTGGAATTCCCAGGGCCGCAACGTCTGCATCCCTTACCAGGACAAGCCCAACCGCGGCCGGCGCATCACCACCTATCCGGTCACCGAACGCAACGAAGCGGTCTACATCTGGAACGACGCGCAAGGGCGGGCGCCGTTCTTCGACGCGCCGGATGTGTTCGCCAGCTTCGACGACCGCAGCGCCGACGATTACTACCCGCAACAGCGGCTGTTTCGCACGGGCCTGGAGCTGCACCCGCAGTACGTGCTGGAGAACGGTGTTGACTTCGCCCACTTCAAGTACGTGCACCGGACCCCGATCGTGCCGGTCTTCACCCGCCACGATTTCACCGAACCGGTGTCCTACGTCGACTTCACCATCACCTTCGAAGGCGACGACGGTCAGAAGATCGAGGACGTCAACAGCGGCGTGGAAGCCATCAACGGCGGCTTGGGAATTGCGGTGACCAAGAGCTGGGGGATGATCGACAACCGGACCATCTCCGCGATCACGCCCGTCGACGACTCGACCTCCGACGTCCGCTTCATGGTCTATATCGGCCGGTCGCCGCATAAGCCCGGCGACGCTGCGCGTGCCGAGGCGCGGGCGGCCGATTTCGGGCGCGAAGTCATCCGCCAATTCGAGCAGGACATCCACATCTGGTCGCATCAGCGCTATTCGGATCCACCGGCTCTGGCAACGGCCGAATATGAGGGGTTCACCGCAATCCGCCGGTGGGCCAAGCAGTTCTATCCCGACGGCATCGGCGGCAGTGCCGCCGAGGTCGCTGAACTCAGAGCGCAGAAAGGTTTCACCGCATGAACGCCGCCGCACCCATCCGCGTCTTCCAAGTCGCCACCGGCAACGTCGGGACCGAGATGATCCGGCGGTTCGCCGCCCGCGATGATCTCGAACTGGTAGGCGTGCACTGCTATTCGCCGGACAAGATCGGCAAAGACACCGGTGAGCTGGCCGGGATCGAGCCCAACGGGGTCCTCGCGACCGGCAGTGTCGAGGAGATCATCGCCGCCAAGCCCGACGTGCTGACCTTTCACGGGGTGTTCCCCGACGAGGATCTCTACGTTCAGATCCTGGAAGCGGGCATCAACATCGTGACCACCGCGGACTGGATCACCGGCTGGCACCGCGACCGCAACCATCCGCACCCGTCGGGCAAACCGGTGACGCAACTGCTGGCCGAGGCCGCCGAGTCGGGCGGCGCGAGTTTCTACGGCACCGGCATGAACCCGGGGCTCAATCAGATTCTGGGCGTGGTGTGTTCGGCTGATGTCGCCGAGATCGAGAACATCACCACCATCGAGTCGGTGGACGTGTCGTGTCACCACTCCAAGGACACCTGGATCGAGGTGGGTTACGGCCAGCCGGCCGATGATCCAGAGATCCCCGCCAAGCTGGAGAAGTTCACCCGGGTCTTCGCCGACAGCGTGCTGATGATGGCCGACTGCTTCGATCTGACCCTCGATGAGGTGACGTTCGACTACGAACTGGGAGTGTGCACCAGGGACGTCGACCTGGGCTGGTACACCCTGCCCAAAGGGTCCTTGGGCGGCAACTACATCAAGTATCAGGGCATGGTCGACGGTGTGCCGCGCGTCGAGACGCATCTGGAATGGCAGATGACGCCGTTCACCGAGCCGAACTGGAACATCAAGGGCTGCTACATCACCCGGGTTACCGGAGATCCGTGCGTCTACAACAAACACATGATCTTTCCCAAGCCCGGAATTGACCTGTCCAACCCGGACAACTTCGCCTCGATCGGCATGACCGTGACCGGATTGCCCGCGCTCAACGCGATCAAGTCCGTGGTGGCGGCGCCTCCGGGCTTGCTGACCAGCGCGGACCTGCCGCTGCGCGGATTCGCCGGGCGATTCCGCAGGTGAGCGAGGCCGGCGGGCTTGCCGCGCTGGCGCGCGGCATGCGCGAGCTGGTGGCGGGAGAGGCCGCCGCGTCCGAACAGCGCCGCACCCTGACCGATCCCATCGTCGACGAGATGTGGCGCACCGGCTTGATGTCGGCATTCAATCCCGCCGCCGCCGGTGGCGCCGAGCCATCGTTTGCCGAGATGATCGAGACCTGGATCGAAATGGCATGGCAGGACGGCTCGTTCGGCTGGGTCGGCATTGCCAACATGCCGTCGTCCTTCGCGGCCGCCACGTACCTACCCGACGAGGGCTTCGATGAGGTGTTCACCTCCCACGACAATCACGTCACACTGGGCGGTCAATACTTCCCCAACGGCCAGGGCGTCGCCGTCGACGGCGGCTACCGGCTCAGCGGAGCCTGGAGCTTCGGCTCGGGTATCGGGCACTCCCAGTATGTGGCCGCCGGTTTCTTCCCGATGGACGACGGCGAGATGCGCTGGGTCAGCGACGGAATACCTGACATGCAGGTCGCGGTGCTCCCACGTGAGCAGATCTCCTTCAACGACGGCTGGCATGTACAGGGGCTCAAGGGAACCGGCTCCTATGACTACAGCGCCCAGGACGTGTTCGTACCAGGGAGCCGGACCTTTCCACTGTTCTGCCGCAGGCCACTTCGAGGAGCCTCGCCGGCAGCTCGAATGGGGCTGATGCCGGTGACCGCCGCGGGCCACGCCTCCTGGGCGCTCGGTGTGGCCAAAAGCATGCTCGACGACGTGACCGAGCTGGCAGCCACCAAATACCGGATGAGCGACATGGCGGCGTTGGCCAGCCGCCCGACGTTTCAGAAGGATCTGGCGCACCATGTCGCCGCGTGGCGGGCCGCTCGCTTGCTGGTGCTCGAGGCCTTCACCACGGCCGAAACCGCCGTCGCGGCAGGCGAAGACCTGACGCCGCGACTGCGGGCCGACATGCGGGTGGCAGCGGTCTACGCCACCGATGCCGCCAGAAGCTGCGCCGAGTGGGCACATCTGGCGGCCGGAACCACGGCAATCCGCGAAGGCAGCCGCCTCGAACGAGCCTTCCGCGACATCTACACCGGAACCCAGCACGCCTTCATCAGCGAGAAGGTCGCTATCGACGCGGCCCAGATCTGGCTCGGCCTGATCGACGACCAGTTCGGGCTGTGAGCAGCCGCTGAATCAGGGCAGTGGTGTGCCGGAACTGCCCTCGGGCAGCGGGGTTCCGGAGCTGCCGGACGGCGGAGCTGACGGTGTGGGGTGCGCGGGCCGCGACGCCGGGGGACGAGCCGGTGCGGCAGGTGCCCGGTTGCTGGCACCGTTCGCCGGGAGCTGGGAGCCGCCCGCGGGGGCTTGCGGCTGCGCCGGCGCCTGCGGAGCCGGGGCCACCCAGCGAATCAGATCGTTGCCGCCGGTTTGGTACACCATGCTGTTCGGTGCGTCGCCGGTGACGTCGAAATAGACCTTGCCGCTGGCCTTCTGGCCCTGAGTCAGGGCGGCGGGAGCGATGCCCTGTGCGGTGGGCACGGTGAACAAAGCCTGGTAGTTCTGGCCGCTGGCCGAACGGGCACTGAGGTTGGCGACGATCGGGAAAACGGCGCCCTGGATCGCCTCGTCGGTGGCGGTGGCCTCCCACAGGGTCCCACGCGGTTGATAGGGAATCGCGTCCGAGCTGGGGCGCAGATCGGTGATAGTCCAGCCATGCACTCCGGGGCCTTCGGGCACGGTTCCCTGGGTGCCGATCGGTTGGGTGGCCGGGGCGGGGGCCGGGTCAGGATCCGCGCCGGCGATCCCGGTGCTGAGGACGCCCCCGGCGGCCAGTGCTCCCGCGGCCAGGGCGGTCGAGATGGACTTCATGGGAGTGTCTCCTCAAATCGGCTGCATGCCGACGACATTGGTACTCAAGTACTTCAATCGTAGCGGGCTGGGGACCAGGCTACCCAGGAACGAGACCGGCCCGACCTCGCGGTAGGAGGCCGGGCCGGATTGGCTATGAACTTCGGTCAGTTCGACGTGGTCGAGCCGCTCGCGCCGCTGGCGGCGGGGGTACCGGGGGCGGCCGGAAGCGGCGTGCCCTGGTTTCCGGCGGCAGCCGACGTGGTGCCTTCCGAACCAGTGCCCGCCGAGCCCGCCGTACCGGTCGCCTCCGTCGCCGAAGCACCGGGTGCCTCTGCGGGGAGCGGCGTACCCGAGCTGCCGGCGGCCGCCGACGCCTCGGACTGGGCCGGCGTACCCGGCGTCTGCTGCGAGGACGGTGCCGGGCCGCCGGCCGGAGTCGACGCTTCCGCGCTGCCCTGGGTCTGCGAGCCCGAGGTGCCCGTGGCGGCCGGAACCTCCGAGCCGGTGGCAGCGGCCGGAGTGCCGCCGGCCTCGGCCGGCAGCGGGGTGCCCTGGCTGCTCGCGGGCAGCGGGGTGCCCTGGCTACCGGCGGCAGCCGGCGTGGTCTCGGTAGCGGCCGGCGCGCCCTGGGTGCCCGGCTGGGCAGGCTTGGTGCCAGCGGCCGCCGGACCGGAAGCCCGCTGCGAACCGGTGGCCGCCGGACCCGACGAACCGCCGGCCGGAGTGGTCGGCGCGGCGGGGGTCCAGACCAGCAGGTCCTGGCCGGCGCCCTGGTAGACCGCGCTGTTGGGCACATCGCCGGTGACGTCGAAGTAGACCTTGCCGCTGGTCGTCTGGCCCTGCGTCAGGTTGGCCGGGTTCACGCCCTGCGCGGTGGCCACCGTGAACAGCGCCGGGTAGGTCTGACCGCTCGCCGAGCGCGCGCCGAGGTTGGCGATCACCGGGGTGACGTTGCCCTGGATGGCCACGTCGGTGGCGGTGGCCTCCCACAGGGTGCCGCGCGGCTGGTAGGGGATGGCGTCGGAGCTGGGCCGCAGGTCACTGACGGTCCAGCCCTGGATGACACCGCCGTTCTCCACGGTGCCCTGGGTGCCGATCGGGTGGGTCGAGGGGGCGACGTCCCCGGCGTCCGCGCTGGCGGTCGCGGCGGTGACGGCTCCGGCTGCGGCCAACGCGCCCGCGGCTGCCACGGCAGTAGTGAAGAACTTCATTATGGGTTGACTCCTCGGTTCGACTGGATCTCGCAGGTGACGCAGGGACTCCAAGTCGAAAAGCCTAACGGATTT
Organism: Mycobacterium sp. SMC-11; assembly: GCF_046250095.1. Classification (NCBI taxonomy): domain Bacteria; kingdom Bacillati; phylum Actinomycetota; class Actinomycetes; order Mycobacteriales; family Mycobacteriaceae; genus Mycobacterium; species Mycobacterium sp. SMC-11. The sequence continues at coordinate 1,777,403 of NZ_CP176430.1, forward strand.
GACAGCTGCGTTTGTTCGTGTTTGTGGATCGACGATCAGGAGTGCGAACTCCACCAGGTGTAGAACTGCTCCAGCGTGGGTGTGTTTCGTTCTGTTCGCAGTGAGCCGATCACCAGGTTGGCGTCGTTGGTCCAGACCAGTACGGGCGACCCCTGCCGCATGCCGCACAGCAGTGTTCCGGCCGTCTTGTCCGGGGTGGCGGTGCGGTGCCACGCTCCCGGCGACTGGATCCGGCCCGGGCAGGTGACGACAGTGGTGGCCTGCACCGTGTTGTCGAAGCTCTGGCGCAGTGCAGTGGCATCGGGGAACAGTGCGTAAGTCGCAGCGGGCGGGCCGTCGAGGTCGGTGTTGCGGCCACACGTCACTTCGGCGATGGCACCGCCCGTCGGCGCGGACGCTGTGCAGGCGTCCTGCGGATAGCCCGACGGCAACAACTTGAGTAGACGAGCCTGCGCCTCGGTCGACGACACCGTCGTCGTAGGTTGACTTGCCCCCGCGGCGGACTGCGAGGTGTCGGCGTCTGCGGCCAACTCGTCGGAACCCGATCGGTTCGTCATCCAGGTGATCAACCCGACGACCACGATCAGTGCCGCCCCGAGGCGCAGCAGCAGCTTGCGTTTGGCGGGATCGTGGTGCAGCCGCAGTCGCCGTGACGCGCTGAACCAGTCGTCGGCGGCCGTCGAGACACGGGGCAGACCGGACTGCCCGGCGGGGCGGGCCGCGGGTTCGGGAATCGGGGCGGGCTGGACCGGCGGCGGGGTTGGTTGCACCTCGGGCGCCGGCGGTCCCTCACGCACCGGGGCCGGGGCAACCTCGGCTGCCGCAGCAGCCGGTGCCGACGGCTCGGCTGCCGCCGCCTCGTCCGGTACCACCGGTGGCGCGCTGGGCTGTGGCGCCTCGAGCAGCGGCGGGGTGGCCTGCTGGCTGGCCTCATAGATCTGCAGCGTCCGGTGCTGGTCGGGTGCACTGAGCGCCTGATAGGCCGCGGTCGCCAGCTCCGCGGCGTTGGCATAACGGTCCTGCGGATCCTTGGCCATCCCTTTGGCGACGACCTCGTCCAACCCTGCCGGGATGGTCGCGCCGGCAAGGCTGGGCCGCGGAATCGGTTTGGTCTGATGCGCGTTGGCCAGCATCTTGAGGCTGTCGGCCCGGTACGGCGGCGAACCCGTCAAGCACTGGTAGAGCACACATGCCAGCGCATAGACGTCGACGGCCGGCCCGAAGTCACTGCCGGAGAACAGCTCCGGGGCCGCGTACTTCCAGCGGGCACCGGCGTTCTCGGCATCGGCCGCCTCGGCCCCGGGCGCGCCGGCCAACCCGAAATCCACCAGATAGACGAAGTCATCACTGGTCAGCAGGATGTTGCGCGGTTTGACGCCGCGGTGGATCACGCCGGCGCTGTGCGCGGCATCGAGGGCCGACGCCGCCTGCCACACCACGTTCACCGCACGGGAGGCAGGCAGTACCCCGTTGCGCTTCAATATCGCGGCCAAGTCCACACCGGCCACCAGCGGCATATCGATGAACACTTGGCCGTCGAGCTCGCCGTAGTCGCGGACCGGGACCACGTGCGGCTCCTGCACCCGCCCGACGACCAGCGCTTCGCGCTGCAGCCATTCGCGGAACGCCGGATTCCCGCCCAACGCCGGCGCCAGCAGTTTGAGCGCGGCGGTGCGGTCCTTCTGCGTATCGACCGCCTCGTACACCTCGCCGGTGGTGCCGCGTCCCAGCAGTCGTTTGAGGAGGTAACGCCCCACCCGGGATCCAGCCCGCGAACCCGACGCGGTCTCGCTCATCACCGACTCCTCACGACGATATTGCCGTCAATGATTTCATCACTGAACCGCGCCGCTATCAGCCGGTCAGCGGCCGGTGAGATTGCTGATCGTCATGATCTCCAGATTGCGGTATGCGCGACCGGTGGGTTGCACCAGATCGTGGAACCAGGTCTGCGGCTCGGCGGTGTAGGGGTTGTCCCAGGAGTCCCACGGCAGGTAGGTCTGGGTTCGCCCGGCGACGAAGCCCCAGTTGTAGGCGCCCACATTGTGGCGCTTCATGATCGGCAGAATCCCGTCGATGGTGTTGCCGCGGGTACGAGCCAGATATTCGGTGCACATCATCGGCCGGCCCAGGGGCGCCAGTTCGGCGATGCGCTCACTGAACGTCGCCGGCTTGTCGTAGGAATGGAACGTGATGACGTCGGAGCTGTTGAGCTGGGTGTTGACGATCGTGCTGCCCTGACGCGAGCCTTCCCAGATTCCACTGGTCAACGGCTGACGGGCATCGACCGACCGGGCCCAGCTGAACACCTGGGGCAGCAGGTCACTGATGTAATCCAGCTTGTCGGACCGTTCGACCGCGCTGTATTCGCGGGCCATGTTGTCCGGCTCGTTCCACAGGTCCCAGGCCAGGATCCGTTCGTCGTACCGGAACTGGGTCATCACACCGGTGACGTAGTCATGCAGGGTGCGGTAGTAGTTGCGGTCCCCGAGCCGGTCGGCGCCCGGGCTCTGCACCCATCGTGAATTGTGGATGCCGACTCGCGGTGCCGGCTGTGGTCCGGCCTTGGGGTGCGGGTCCCAGCAGGAATCGAACAGTACGAACATCGGCTTGATGCGGTGGCGCGCGGCGACCGCGACGAATTGGCCCAGCCGGTACTGGAATCCCCGCTGATCGGCGGCCCACAGCTGGTCGTGCAGGAACACCCGCACGGTGTTGAAGCCTGCCGATCGGGCCCAGCCCAACTCGGAGTCGATCCGCCGCAGATCGAAGGTGCCCGGCTGAAACATCTCGAGCTGATTGACCGCGGTGGAGGTGATGTAGTTGGAGCCGACCGGCCAACCCTGCGCCTGATACCAGCGGTTCACCCGGTCGATCGACCACCGGCCGGGGTCCGCGCCGGCGCGCGGGAGCCGGCTCAAGGTGGGACCCGCCGCCAGCAGGAGGGGGAGCCCCAGTGCCGTTCGACGCTTCACGAAGTGACCATAGCGTCCGGACCTGTCACCGGGCGTCCGAACGCGCCGCCAGTCGCCGAGCAAATCGGGCGGTGACAGCTGGGGTGACCGCGGCCACCTAAACTGGCCGACTATGTCGCAGCACCTGCAAGACAAGGTCGTCGTCATCACCGGTGCCGGCGGTGGATTCGGCAAACTCATCGCCGAGAAGTGCGCCGCCGCCGGAGCCCGTGTGGTCGGCGTCGACATCGGTGCTGAGGCCCTCGCGGCGGTCTTCGACGGGATCCGCGAGGCCGGCCTGTCGGGCACCTACCAGGTCGCCGACGTCACCGAGATGGAGCAGATGAAGGCCGCCGTGCAGCACGCGGTGCAAACCTTCGGCGCGGTGGACGTCATCGTCAACAATGCCGGTGTGATGCCGCTGGCGTATTTCGCCGATCACGACAAGGCCTGGCAGCACTGGCACCGGGCGATCGACATCAACATCAAGGGTGTGGTGAACGGCATTTCCGCCGTCTATGACCAGATGATCGAGCAGGGCCGCGGTCACGTCGTCAACATCTCGTCGATCTACGGCAACGCCGGTGTGGCCGGCTCGGGGGTCTACAGCGCGACCAAGGCCGCGGTCGCCGTCCTGTCGGACTCGCTGCGCAGCGAGGCGAAGGGAAAGATCAAGGTGACCACGGTCAAGCCGACCGGTGTGCTGGGCACCAATCTCGGCAGAGGCGTGGTCAACGGCTCCGCGATCATGGGCATCGTGGGATCCCGCGGCGAGAGCTACATCCGGTCGGTCACCGCGTTCGCCGAGGGCACCCTGGAGCCGGAGCAGACCGACATCGACTCGGTGAAGTATTGGCTGATCACCCCCGAAGACCTCGCCGAGGCGGTGGTGCACGTCATCGACCAGCCCTGGGGCATCAGCATCAGTGACATCACCGTGCGAGCGAGCGGCGAAGACTACATCTACTGACTGATAGGAGGCGGTTAGCGAGATGGCTTCCGACACCTACTGGAATTCTTCACCGGCATACACCGCCGCCGAAGCCGCCCGCTATCACGCCATCGGCTGGTGGTCGCAGACCACGCTGTCGGACGCGGTGCGCCGCAACGCCCAACAGCTCCCCGCCCGGGACGCCTATGTGGACTACCTCGGCGCGGGCTTGACGTGGCAGGAATTCGACACCGCGGCAGACGCATTGGCGGCGCGGCTGGCCGGTTCCGGAGTGCGCACCGGGGACCGGATCGCGGTATGGCATCGCGATGCGGTGGCCATCCATGTGCTGTTCGTGGCGATCGAGCGCTGCGGGGCGATCGTGGTCGGTATCGGTGCCCGGGCCGGGACTCGTGAGGTGGCTGCGATTCTGGCCGCTTCGCAGGCCCAGCTACTGATCACCGATGAGCAGCGGCACGCCGCGGCGGCCGGACTCGAGATCGCGACGCTGAGCATCGATGAGCTGCAGGCCGCCGCCGGAATCGGGGTAGCGGGTCCGCAACTCGGCCCCGATGACGTTTTTCTGATCAACTCCACCTCCGGTACCACCGGGCTGCCCAAGTGCGTGGTGCACACCCAGAATCGCTGGCATTACTTTCACCAGCTGGCCGTCGCCAACGGGGAACTGAGTCCCGACGACGTATTTCTGCCGATCATTCCCACGCCGTTCGGTTTCGGGCTCTGGACCAGCCACACCACCCCGATTCACCTCGGCGCCACGGCAATCCTGTTGGACCGCTTCACCGCAGCCGCGACCTGTGCCGCGATCGCTCGCCATCGGGTCACCGTATTGTGCTGTGTCAGCACTCAATTGACCATGATGATGGCGGATCCTGCCAGCCGCGAGTTCGACCTGAGCTCGTTGCGGGTGGTGTTCACTGGCGGCGAGGCGTTGCCCTACCGGCCGGCCGCGGAGTTCGAGGAGCTGACCGGGGCGAAAATCCTGCAGTTCTACGGATCCAACGAGACCGGCGTGCTCAGCGCCACCACGCTCGCCGACTCGTTGGAGCGACGGTTGCGCACCGGCGGGCGAATCGTCGGCGAGATGGCGGTCCGGTTGTTCGGCGGCGAGGACGGCAACACCGACGTGACCGACACCGGCCGGGGGCAGCCCGCCTGCCGTGGCCCGGCCACCAGCCTCGGCTACCTCAACGGGGTCGATCACGACAAGCTGTTCACCGCTGACGGCTGGATGCGCATGGGCGACATCTGCGAGATCGACGCCGACGGCTATCTCAGTGTCACCGGCCGGACCTCGGATTTCATTCTGCGCGGCGGTAAGAACATCAGCGCCGCCCAGGTCGAAGACGCGGTGATGACCCATCCGGCGATCGCGGTGGCGGCCGCGGTGCCGATGCGCGACGAAGTGTTCGGCGAGAAGGTATGCGTCTACGTCGAACTCGCGGAGGTGGCGCGCGCGGGAGCCGGCACCTTGGAATTGGCCGGACTCGTTGAGCACCTGCTGGCCCTCGGGGTGTCCAAAGAGCTGCTGCCGGAACGCCTTGTCGTCATCGACGAGTTGCCGCGCTCATCCGGTGGAAAGATCGCCAAGGGACAGTTGCGTGAGATCAGCGGTCACTCGTAGCCCTCGTAAACCTGCGACGGGCCCTCGGGTGTGATGAGGCAGCCGACGGTCGCGACATGCACATCGCCGACCGGGTCGAGTTCTCGATAGCCGCCGACCACCTCGATGTCGTTATCGCGCAGTCCGATCCGAAATCCGCCCCACAGGTAGGGCACCGGGAACCACAGTTGTTTTCTGGGCAGCTCGTGCAGCACCTCGACCGGGGGATAGCGGAGCATCTGGCGCAGGTCACCACCGCGGAACAGGTGTTGGATCAGGTCGTCGATCACGGCGGTGAGCTGGAAGTTGAGCGCGGCGACCCGGTCTGGGTCAAGGGCGGCCGGGGGAGGCTTGAGCACCTCCAGCAGTTCGGCGGACCGTTGGTGCTCGACGGCCAGGTCATAAGCGGTGCGTCCGGCGGCGTCCGGTTGCGAGCGCAGCGCACCCTGCTCGATCAGCCAGGACGCGACATCGGCAGAGGCGCCGTGCCAGCCGGCCTGATGCAGCACCGTCAGCCAGGTCTTGCCACCGGGCCGCCACGCCTTGATGTCGACCACGTGATCGCCGCGGTCGAGTTCCCGGATCACCGTGCTCCACTTGCCCCGCTTGGCCATGTCGGCCAGATAAAGCGCGGCCTGTGCCTGCCGGTTGCCCAGCAGTGAGCTGTCCATCACGCCCGGCCACAGCGGCGCGTTGTTGCGGATCTCGGCATAGGTCGTCACGGTGCCATCTTCTCGCGGTTCGGGCTCGGATGCCTGATGTCGCGGCTATGGATCTGCGTCGTCGTCGAGAAGTTCCTCGGGATGGTGCAGATGGTTGATCCGTGGTGGGCTGGTGCCGTCGGTCCAGGCCAGGCGGCCTTGCTCGGTGACCACGGTCTGTAGATCGCCACGGGTGGCACCCCCGTGGTCGCCGCCGCAAGCGAAATGGAGCTCGTCGGGATTGGTGCGCCCGCCGTGTGCCCAAGCGGTCGAATGGTGAACTTCGCAGTGGTAGCCGGGCTCCGGACAGTTCGGTCTGGTGCAACCGCGGTCGCGGGCGTGGCAGATGATCCGGTGATCCAGGGTGGCGATGCGCTTGCTGCGGCCCAGATACAGCGGCCGCTCCGAGTGGTTGTCGAACACCGCGAGGTAGTGAATCGAGTTGGCCGCCATCCGGATCAGATCACGCATCGGCAGGCGGCTGCCACCGCCGGTGCGGGCCGCAGGCGGCATCGGGATGTCCGGGTCAGCCATGGCGCGGACCGCTTGGTCGAGGTCGGCGAGTTTGGTGACGGCGATGACGGTCACCGGAACGCCGCGGTGAGTGCCCATGGCGCCGGACTCGATGCCATGACGCAGGGCCAGCTTCAGTGCGTCGTGGTCTCGTTGCCCCGACGACCTGGAATCGCGTTCTGGTGTGCCCTCGGGCTTGCGGTGGCCGGGGCGAACCGCAGCGATGGCTGCTTCGAGGTAGGCGCGAGTTTCCGGGTCGATACAGCCGTTCAGCTTGCTCATTCCATCGGGACCTTGACGGCCCAGGACGAGGTTGCGCCGCCGTGCCCGGTCCTCATCGGTGAAATTGCCGTCGGGATTGAGGTGATCGGCGATGGCGTGCCCGATCGCGGTCACGAAGACGGCGTCCTGTTCGGTGGCGTGGCGCACCAGAGTCCGTTCGGCGGCCTCACGATCGGCCGGTGCGACTTTTGCGGGCAGTTCGTCGAGGGCCTTGGTGACCGCTTTGATGTGGTCATCGCCGATACGGCCGTCCTCGACAGCGGCGGCGACTTCGGGAAGTTCGGGTGGGGTCGGGGAGCCGGTCAGATTGCGCCGCGGCCGGATGCGCGCCGCGATGCGGAAACGGCGCCGGACCTCGGCCCGAGTGATGCGCAGGCGTGACCACAGCAGGTCCGTGATCTTGGTGTCGGCGGGCAGTCGGGGGTCGTCGGGGCCGTCGGCGGGATCGGCGATCTCGCCGAAGATGCGGTAGGACAGGCCGCGATTGACTCTGTGCTGGGTTTCGAGGCGTTCGGCAACTTCCACGCGAAACGCGTTGCCGACGATGTCGGTGTCGGCGCAGCGGAGCCGGGCCTGGGCGTCGTCGATCAGTGTCAGGTCCGCGCGGACGGCCGCACGGGCCGCCGCGGCGGGGGGAAGGACCTGATCTGGCTGGGACACATCCCCAACGTATCGAACAATTGTTCGAATGCTGGGGGTCGAACGATCGCCTGTGGATCAATCGGGCAACTGTGGATGAAAGCGGCCGGAACTGCGGCGCGCCCGCCGGCGTGCATGTCACCGGTTCCGTTCCTGTCGGTATTGCCCTATATACAGTGCTGTTCAACCTTCGACGGCCGCAGACAGGTGGGTGCAGCAGTGATAACCGGTGAGCTCAAGGGCAAGATCGACCGGGTCTGGGATGCGTTCTGGTCCGGCGGCATCTCCAACCCGCTGGAGGTCATCGAGCAGATCACCTATCTGCTGTTCATCCGCCGGCTGGACGATCTGAACACGCTCGCAGAGCAGAAGGCGCGCCTCACCGGCGCCAGTGACGGCATCCTGTTCGGCGAGAGCCAGCAGCATCTGCGTTGGTCCAAGCTCAAGCATGAAGACCCGACGCTGATGCACAAGATCGTCGCCGACGAGGTCTTCCCGTTCCTCCGCGGCCTGGGCGGCGACGGATCGACGTACTCGGAGCACATGCGCGACGCGCGGTTCACCATTCCCACCCCGCAGCTGCTGTCGCGAGTGGTGGACCTGCTCGACGACATCCCGATGGATGACCGCGACACCAACGGTGATCTCTACGAGTATCTGCTGTCCAAGATCGCCTCCGCCGGCGTCAACGGGCAGTTCCGCACTCCGCGACACATCATCAAGGCCATGGTTGCGATGACGGCGCCGCGGCCGGGCGACGAAATCTGCGACCCCGCCTGTGGCACAGCCGGATTCCTGGTGGCTGCCTCGGAGTACGTCCGCGATCAGCACCCCGGCGTACTAACGAACGCCGAGCAGCGGCAGCACTTTCACGCCAGCATGTTCCACGGCTACGACTTCGATGCCACCATGCTGCGCATCGGCAGCATGAACATGCTGCTGCACGGGGTGGAATCACCGGACATCCGGTACCGCGACTCGCTGTCTGAGGGCGCCAGCGAGGATGCCGAGAAGTACACGCTGATCCTAGCCAACCCGCCGTTCGCGGGTTCGCTCGACTACGAGTCGACGTCCAAAGACCTGCAGCGCGTGGTCAAGACCAAGAAGACCGAGCTCCTGTTCCTAGCGTTGTTTTTGAAGCTGCTGAAGCCGGGTGGCCGGGCAGCGGTGATCGTGCCCGACGGGGTGCTGTTCGGATCATCCAAGGCGCACAAGGAACTTCGCCGGGTGCTGGTGGAGGAGCAGAAACTCGACGGAGTGGTGAAGCTGCCGTCGGGGGTGTTCAAGCCGTACGCGGGGGTGTCAACGGCGATCCTGCTATTCACCAAGACTGACTCCAGTGGAACTGACAACGTTTGGTTCTACGATGTGCAGGCCGACGGATTCTCGCTCGATGACAAGCGCAACCCGGTGGAGGCAAACGACCTGCCAGATGTGGTGGAGCGGTGGGTGTTGCGTGATGGTTCCGAACTCGAACGAGCACGTACCGAGCAGTCCTTCTGCGTGCCCAAGGACGACATCGTCGCCCAGGGCTATGACCTGTCGCTGAACCGGTACAAGGAGATCGTGCACGACGAGGTCGAGCATCGGCCGCCGCTGGAGATCATCGCCGAGATCGAGAAGTTAGAAGGGGAGATTTCGGCGGGGCTGGCGGACTTGAAGGCGATGCTGTCGTGAGGCGGGTGGCCTTGGGGGAAGTCGTGGATCTCCGCGCTGGTATCGGCTTTCCGCCCGCGCTCCAGGGGCGTAAGAGCGGTGAGTATCCGTTCGCCAAGGTCGGAGACATATCACGGCACGGACGCAATGGAGCGCTATACATCGATACCGCCGACAACTTCGTCAACGACGCAGATCTCGCTGCGCTCAAGAGCAAGCCAATTCCACCTGGCAGCACACTCTTCGCCAAGATCGGCGAAGCAATCCGGCAAAACCACAGAGTCATAGTTGCTAGACCGATGCTCGTCGACAACAACGCCATGGCTGCGACGCCTACGTCGCAAGTCGACTCAGGCTATCTTTTCCGGTTTCTGCAGTCGGTCGACCTGTACCGGTATGCGACGTCGACAACGGTTCCCTCCCTGCGGAAGAGCGACCTCGAGCGGATCGAACTGCCCCTCCCGCCCCTCTACGAGCAGCGCCGCATCGCCGCGATCCTCGACCAGGCAGATGCGCTCCGGGTCAAGCGGCGCGAAATGATTGCACAATTAGACGAACTCGCACGGTCAATCTTCCTTGAGATGTTTGGCGACCTTCGGCCCAGCATAACCCTCGGCGAGTGCGCGGACATTCAAGGTGGCTTGCAGGTCACGAGTAAGCGCCAAGGTTTGCCTCTCGCGCTGCCCTACTTACGCGTTGCGAATGTCTACCGCGGTCGATTGGAACTGACGCAGGTCAAGAGCATCAACGTGACGGAGTCGGAGGCGGCTCGAACCAGGCTGGAACGGGACGACCTTTTGTTCGTCGAGGGGCACGCTAATCCTGATGAAGTTGGTCGAGTGGCAGTGTGGGACGGGTCGATCGTCAGTTGCCTGCACCAGAACCACTTGATTCGCGTACGTTTGCATGACGGGGTCTTGTTACCTCAGTTTGCGGAATCCTGGTTCAACTCCAGGTTGGGAGCGTGCCATTTCCGGCGTGCCGGCAAAACTACGTCGGGTCTGAATACCATTAGTGCGAATGTAGTCCGGAGTGCTCCGATCCCGGCGCCTTCGCTAAGCCAGCAGCGAAGTTTCAACGGTCGGGTTGAACGAATACGTTCTGAAGTTCGCGTATGCAGGAAGTCGCTCAGCGCACTCGACGCCCTCTTCGCCTCCCTCCAATCCCGCGCCTTCCGAGGGGAACTCTGATGTCCTTCGCGGTAATCGATTTCGAGACAACAGGGTTCGTTCCGGAACGCGCCGACCGCGTTGTCGAGGTCGGGATTGTGCTCACCGACGGCCAGGGCGTGATCGAAGACGAGTGGACAACTCTGATCAACCCGCGTCGCGACGTCGGCGCCTCGCACATCCACGGCATCACCGCCGGAGACCTACTGGACGCCCCCGAATTCGGCGACATCAGCGGCCACGTCCTTGACATGCTCAGCGGTCGCACGGTCGTCGCGCACAATGCCACCTTCGACATGCGCTTCCTGCTGTGCGAACTGCAACGGGCCAACTACGCCATCGTCGACCGTCCGGCAGCACTGTGCTCGATGAAATGGGCCGGTCGCATCCTCGGCGCCGCCAAACTCGCCCACTGCTGCGAGGCGTTCGGAATCGCATTGCCCGAAGCGCATTCGGCGCTCTGCGATGCTCGCGCCACTGCGCAGCTGATGCCTCGGCTGATGGCGTCCTGCTGTGACAGCGTGGACTGGCACGAGGACATCAAGCGCTGCGCCGCCTACACATGGCCCGCGCCGTCGGCGCCGACAAGGCACGTTGCCGCCGTCCTGCGTGGTCAGGCCAGCACGGATCCGCACGAGTGGTTGCGCACGGTACTGCAAGCCTCCTGGATTTCCGGAGTTCCAGAAGACGAAGCCGCTTACCTGCTGGTCCTAGAAAGCGCCCTGTTGGATCGTGAGGTATCACGCACCGAGGCCAGGCAGCTCGTCGATACCGCCGCTGCGGCGGGCCTGGGTCGAGGCACCCTGGAACGGCTGCACCGCGATTACCTGCGCAGCATCGCCCGGGAGGCGCTGGTCGACGGGGTCGTCACCGCGGCTGAGCGCGACGACCTCACGTGTGTTGCGGCTGCTGTCGGCCTCACTGACCATGACGTCGCCGAAGCTCTGGAGTGGGCGGCCGCCAACTCCGCTGAGGCGAAGCGGTCCAGGTTCGCCCTCAGGACCGGAGATCGGGTGGTGTTCACAGGGGATATGACATGCAGCCGCGACGAGTGGATCGCGGCAATCGTCGCGGCCGGCTTAACGAGCGGCGGGGTCACCAAGTCCACTCGTCTGGTGGTCGCCGCTGACCCCGACTCGCTGAGCGGCAAGGCGGTCAAGGCGCGCGCCTACGGGATTCCGGTGGTCGGCGAAGACGCGTTTGAGCGGATGTTTGCGCAGTACAAAGCGGGCGTGGCTACGGCATGAGCGTCGGGCAGTCGCAATGTGCGTAAACGTACATCGCCAGACACGCTATTAACGTTTAATTGCACAAGGGTTAATCAAAGGGCAAGTCGCGAACAGATAAGGCGATGGCGGAGTTTCGAGAGCTGTACTGGGAGCCGACACACGGGCGTGGCCTTGTATCACGCGACCGGCGCGGCGGGCGGTACGCCGCTTACGTTCCGGACCGACTCTGTGATCGCCCGGTCGTGATCCCCGCCGAGCTGGCGATCTTCGCAGCATCGGTGGAACGGAAGATACTTCGCCTGGCAGACGGGTCCAACGCGAGGAATCTGGAAGGCATCTCCCGGTTCCTGCTTCGGTCGGAGGCGATCGCCAGCTCGATGATCGAGGGTATCGCCCCCTCGCCCCAGCAGGTTGCGATTGCCGAGCTGGCCCAGGACGAACGGATCCGCGGATTCAGCACCCAGGCTGGCCTGGTGGCGAACAACATCACGGTGCTCCGACGGGCGGCGCTCGGACTGCTACGCGCCCCCGCGATCACGGTCGAAGACATCGTCGCGCTGCATGCCAGTCTGCTGCCGGACGAAAGACACCGTGGCCTGCGCGAGGTGCAGAACTGGATCGGCGGGTCGAACTGGAATCCGCTCGAATCGGCCTACGTGCCGCCACCTGCTGACGTCGTCGCTGATCTCATGGATGACCTGGTCGCCTATCTCAACGGCTCGGCACATGGTCCGCTGATTCAGGCGGGCCTCGTTCACGCCCAATTCGAGACCATCCATCCATTCGTCGACGGCAACGGCAGGGTCGGTCGCGCTCTCGTTCACACCGTCCTGGCACGGCGGGGACTGTCGCCGAGGGCGATTCTGCCGGTGAGTCTGGTGCTTGCGACGTTGCGCGACCGCTACATCGATGGCCTAGCGGCGTTTCGCTACATCGGTGATCCGCTGAGCGATCTCGCGGTCAACGGTGTCGCGGCATGGCTGCGGACCTTCGCTGACGCCGCGGAGATCGCCGTCGAGCAGGCCGAGCGGTTGGCGGGTGAGATCGAGGTGCTGCGAGTCGAATGGAACCAACGACTGGCGGGCTGGCGCACCGACCATGGAAAACGCCCTGAGCCCCGCGCCGACTCGGCCACGTCAAGATTGCTCGGGATGCTCTCGGAAGCGCCGATGCTGACAGCGCGAACGGTACAGCGCCTCCTTGAAGTTTCGTTTCCTCGGGCACGAGATGCCCTTGATGAACTTGCGGAGGCGGGCGTGTTGTCGCGAAAGAGCGTCGACAGAGGTACCACCGGCTATCTGGCAAACGAGGTGCTCGACCTGGTCGGTCTGGCTGAGCGCCGGATGGCGAGCACCCGGTTCGATACCCGGATGAGTAAACCCAACCGGTCGGTACCTGCACTGCCGGAGCGCAAAGCGCCCGTGCTCAGCGATGATGCCAGGAACCATGAGCAGGAGGATCAGTGACCAACTTCGCCTTCCTGAAAGTCGTTGATTGGCCAGAGATCCATGCCGACTGCGCCAAAGCGGAGAGCTACGCGACCAGCGACCCACGTTCGGCGTGTTTCTACGCCCGGCGCACAGCCGAACAACTGGTCGAATTTCTTTACGACATCATGAACATCTCCGTCCCCTACAAGGACGACCTCTCGGCCCGGATCAACGACAGTGCATTTCGCGCGAAGGCCGGCCAGGGGATCACGCAGAAACTCAACTTGATTCGCAGGCTCGGCAACACGGCGGTGCACGACCCGCGCCCGATTCCGCCGCGCGCTGCCCTGGACGCGCTCAAGGAACTTCATCACGTGATGGTGTGGGCGGCATTCCATTACTCCACCAACCCGAAGGCTGTGCCGCTCAAGGCAGTCTTTGACCCGGCGCTGGCGGCCAGATCAGCTCCGCTGACCCGTGAGGATGTTGCCCGCCTCGCCGCCAAGTTCAAAGCTCAGGACGACGCGCACGCCAAGGCGCTGGCCGAAAGAGACGAGTTGGCCGCGGCCAAGGACGCCGAGATCGCCGCTCTGCGTGCGCAGATCGAGCAAGTCCAGGCCGCGAACGCTCAAGTCGATGACCGCGACTACGCCGAGGATGAAACCCGCGACCGGTTCATCGACGTGCTGCTGCGGGAGGCCGGCTGGCCGCTGACCGACGCACGAGACCGTGAGTACGAAGTCACCGGTATGCCCAACAACCACGGCATCGGCTACGCCGACTACGTGTTGTGGGGTGCTGATGGGCTACCGCTGGCCGTGGTCGAGGCCAAGCGCACCAGCAAAAGTCCCGAGATCGGGCAGCAACAGGCGAAGCTATACGCCGACTGTCTGGAGAAGATGACCGGACGTCGCCCAATCATCTTCTACACCAACGGCTATGAACACTGGATCTGGGATGACGCGGCCGGCTACCCGCCCCGGCAAGTCCAGGGCTTCTACACGCGTGACGAACTGGAACTGGCGATTCATCGCCGCCATGCCCGGCAGCCCCTGGCTGACGTGACGATCGACACCGAGATCGTCGAACGCCATTACCAGCATCGCGCAATCCGGGCGGTGGACAAGGACTTCGCTGATAGGCGCCGTGAGGCCCTGTTAGTGATGGCGACCGGTTCGGGAAAGACCCGCACGGTCATCGCCTTGGTCGACCAGCTGATGAAGGCCGGTTGGGTCAAGCGAGTGCTGTTCTTGGCCGACCGCACGGCGCTGGTCACCCAGGCCGCCAACGCATTCAAGAAGCACCTTCCAGCGGTGACCACTGTCAACCTGGTCACGGAAAAAATCACCGATGGAAGGGTTTACGTCTCGACGTACCCGACGATGATGAACCTGATCAACGATACCGAGGGGGAGCTGCGAACCTTCGGTCCTGGATATTTTGACCTGGTTGTCATCGACGAGGCGCACCGTTCGGTGTATCAGAAGTACCGGGCGATCTTCGATTGGTTCGACTCCCTGCTGGTAGGTCTGACCGCGACACCCAAGGATGAGGTTGACCACAACACCTACCGGCTCTTTCACCTCGAAGACGGCGTTCCTACCGACGCCTACAGCCTCGAAGATGCTGTTTCCGAAGGCTTCCTGGTTCCGCCGGTGGGGGTATCGGTAGGCACCCGATTCCTGCAGCAGGGCATCCGCTACGCCGACCTAAGTGAAGAAGAGAAGGACGAGTGGGACGCCCTTGACTGGGGTGACGATGGCGTTGTCCCGGACGCGGTGACGTCGGAGGAGCTCAACAAGTTCTTGTTCAACGAGGACACCGTCGACAAGGTGCTCGCCGAACTAATGGACAAGGGCAGCAAGGTTGCCGGCGGAGACCGGTTGGGCAAGACCATCATCTTCGCCAAGAACCAGGATCACGCACAGTTCATCGCAAAGCGCTTCGACGTCCAATACCCAGAATATGCGGGGCAGTTTGCGCGCGTGATCACCCACAGTACCGAATACGCGCAAAACCTGATCGATGACTTCTCGGTTGCGGATAAGGCGCCGCACATCGCGATCTCGGTTGACATGCTTGACACCGGCATCGACGTCCCTGACGTGATCAACCTGGTGTTCTTCAAGTTGGTGCGGTCGAAAACGAAATTCTGGCAGATGATCGGTCGCGGCACCCGACTGCGCGCCGACCTGTTCGGCCCGGGCCAAGACAAGCAGAACTTCTACGTCTTCGACTTCTGCGGCAACCTCGAATACTTCAGCCAGGATCTGCCCGGATCGCAAGGGTCAATTCAGAAGTCGTTGAACCAGCGACTTTTCGAAACTCGACTGGGCCTGATCACCGCATTGGATGCGGCGGTACCGCCGGATGGGGTCGACCCTGCTGAGGGAGCTGGCACTCAATCCGAACGGGGCCTGCGAGTCGACGCCGCCTGGTCGCTGCATCGGGTCGTCGTCGGGATGAATCTGGAGAACTTCCTGGTCCGTCCGCACCGCAAATGGGTTGAGTGCTACGGCGACTGGGCGGCGTGGACTGCACTGACACAAGAGGCCGCGGGGGAGGTCGCCGAACATCTGGCCGGGCTGCCGTCGGGTGCCACCGAGACCGACGAGGACGCAAAACGTTTCGATCTACTCATCCTGCGCCGCCAGCTCGCGCAACTGGAGGGCGACATTCTGGCCGCCGAACGGCTGCGGGAACAGGTGCAGAACATCGCATCCGGGCTGCTCAATCAGACCGCGATCCCGTCGGTGGCAGCACAACAAGAGTTGCTCGCCGAGGTCGCCGACGACCAGTGGTGGGTTGACGTCACATTGCCGATGCTCGAACTTGCCCGACGCCGGCTCCGCAGCTTGCTCAAGTTCCTGGAGAAGACCAAGAAGGTGCGGGTCTACACCGACTTCGAGGATGCGCTGACCGTGTCGACGGTGATCGAGCTGCCCGGCATCACCCCTGGAACAAACTGGGACCGCTTCCGCGCTAAGGCAGCGGCCTACCTCAAAGCGCACCAGGACCACGTCGCACTGCAGCGGCTGCGGCGGAACAAACAGCTCACCGTCGCCGACCTGGAGGCACTGGAGCAGATGCTGATCGACAGCGGTGCGGGCGGTGCCGACGACATCGCACACGCCGGCGAAGAGGCCCACGGGTTGGGGTTGTTCGTCCGGTCGCTGGTGGGGCTGGATCGGCAGGCGGCAGCCGAGGCCTTTGGCGCCTACCTGGATGGCACGAAGTTCACCGTCGATCAGATCCGGTTCGTCAACCTGGTCGTCGATGAGCTGACCGACAACGGGGTGATGGAGCCGGCCCGGCTCTATGAGTCCCCCTACACCGACCACGCGCCGCGCGGTCCGGAAGGGATGTTCGACGAGGCCGACGTGGACCGCATCGTAGCCATCCTGCGCGGAGTCAAAAGCCACGCCGTGCCGCACCAAGGAACTGTCAGCGGCGTTCGGTAGGGTCCGTCGGCGTGACCGCGAACGTGACCCTCAAACCGGTGAATGCCCGCCTTGCCGACGAACTGGAAGTAGCCGAACGACAGGTCGCGGCGGCCGTCGCGCTGCTCGACGAGGGGGCGACGGTTCCGTTCATCGCCCGCTACCGCAAAGAGGTCACTGGCAGCCTTGACGACGGGCAGCTGCGCACCCTGGAAGAGCGGCTGCGCTACCTGCGTGAGCTGGACGACCGTCGGGCCGCGGTGCTGTCCTCGATCGAGGAGCAGGGCAAGCTCACCGACGAGCTGCGAAACGCGCTGCTATCGGCCGACACCAAGGCCCGCGTGGAGGACATCTACCTGCCCTACAAGCCCAAGCGTCGCACCAAGGCGCAGATCGCGCGTGAGGCCGGCCTGGAGCCGCTGGCTGACCGGCTGCTCGCCGACCCCGCACTCGACCCCCAGCAGCTCGCCTCTGAGTACACCGGCGAGGAAGTCGCCGACGCCGCGGCCGGACTGGAGGGTGCCCGCGCGATCCTGGTCGAACGTGCCGCCGAAGACGCCGAGCTGGTGGGTGCGGTCCGGGAGAAGTTCTGGTCAGCGGGCTCGCTGCGGACGATGCCGCGCTCCGAAGACGCAGCGAAAAGTGCTGCGGCACAAAAATTCCGGGACTACTTCGAATTCAGCGAAGCGCTGGAGACCATGCCGTCGCACCGGGTGCTGGCCGTGTTGCGTGGCGAGAAGGAAGATGCCTTGGCGCTGGCCTTCGACGGCGGCGACAACGAGCCGTACCAGGCGATGGTCGCCAAATCGCTGGGCGTGAACATGACCGCCTCTGGCCCGGCTACGCCCTGGCTGGCCGACACCGTCCGGTGGGCATGGGACACCCGGCTGGCGTTCTCCGCGGCAGTCGACGCCCGGATGCGGTTGCGCCAGCGTGCCGAGCAGGACGCGGTGGCGGTGTTCGCCAAGAATCTCAAAGACCTGTTGTTGGCGGCGCCGGCGGGCAACCGCACCACACTCGGCCTCGACCCGGGCTTTCGTACCGGGGTGAAGGTCGCCGTCGTCGACGGCACCGGCAAGGTCGTCGACACCTGCGCGATCTTCCCGCACCAACCGCAGAAGCAGTGGGACCAGGCCAAGGCTGCGTTGGCCGCACTGGTGGCCCGCCATGGTGTGGACCTGATCGCGGTCGGCAACGGCACCGCGTCGCGCGAGACCGACGCCCTGGCCGCCGAGTTGATCGCCGACCTCAAGAGTGCCGGCGCCCCTACACCGGTCAAGGCGATGGTCAGCGAGGCCGGCGCGTCGGTGTACTCGGCGTCGGCCTATGCCGCCCATGAGCTTCCCGACCTGGATGTCACGCTGCGCGGGGCGGTGTCGATCGCGCGGCGGCTGCAGGATCCGCTGGCCGAACTGGTCAAGATCGAACCGAAGTCGATCGGTGTCGGTCAGTACCAGCACGACGTGACACCGGGAACCCTGGCGCGCAGCCTCGATGCGGTGGTCGAGGACGCGGTGAACGCCGTGGGCGTCGACCTCAACACCGCCTCGGCCCCGCTGCTGGCCAAGGTGTCGGGGGTGTCGGAGTCGCTGGCCGAAGCGATCGTGGCGTACCGCGACCAGACCGGGCCGTTCCGCAGTCGGGCCGCCCTGCTCGACGTACCGCGGTTGGGCCCCAAGGCTTTCGAGCAGTGCGCCGGGTTCCTGCGCATTCGCGACGGCGATGATCCGCTGGATTCCTCGGGGGTGCATCCCGAGGCCTACCCGGTGGTCCGGCGCATCCTGGACCGCTCGGGCGTATCGCTGGCCGAGATCATCGGCGACGAGCGAGTGCTGCGGTCGCTGAAACCGGGTGACTTCGCCGACGACCGGTTCGGGGTCCCGACCGTGACCGACATCCTCGCCGAGCTGGAGAAGCCGGGACGCGACCCGCGGCCGGCATTCTCCACGGCGACGTTCGCCGCGGGCGTCGAGAAGGTGGCCGACCTCAAGGTGGGCATGGTCCTGGAAGGTGTGGTCACCAATGTCGCGGCCTTTGGCGCTTTCGTTGACGTCGGGGTGCACCAGGACGGTCTGGTGCACGTCTCGGCCATGGCGGACCGCTTCGTCTCCGACCCGCATGAGGTGGTGAAATCCGGTCAGGTCGTGAAGGTCAAGGTGCTCGAGGTCGACGTCGATCGGCAGCGGATCGGCCTGAGTCTGCGACTCAAAGACGATCCGAAGGCGGGCGGCAGCGCCAAATCGGCCCCCCGGCGCGACACCGGCAAGCAGAATCGGGGCGGGCAGCGCGACGGCGGTTCCGGCCGGAGCCGCGACAGTGGCCGCCCCAGCGGGTCGATGGCCGACGCGCTGCGTAACGCCGGTTTCGGGAGGTAGGTACGGATGGGCGCGGTAGGCACTGATGTGGCGCAGACGTTCGCCGACATCGTCGGAGCAGGCGCACTGCTTACCGGTGAGCAGATCGGCCCGGACTATGCCCATGACGAGGCGCTGGTCGGAACCCCGGTGATGCCGAGCTACGTTGCCCGCCCGCAGAGCGCCGAGCAGGTTGCGGCGCTGCTGGCCGCGGCAACCGAGGCGAAAGTCCCGGTGACGGCTCGCGGTTCGGGCACCGGCATGTCGGCCGGCGCGCGGCCGTGTCCCGACGGACTGCTGATCTCCTTTGAACGGATGAACGCGATCCTGGAGATCGACACCGACAATCAGGTTGCGGTGGTGCAGCCCGGCGTCACATTGGCCGACCTCGACACCGCGACGGCCGAGGCGGGGCTGATGTACACCGTCTTCCCCGGGGAACTGTCGGCCAGTGTCGGCGGCAACGTCGGTACCAACGCCGGCGGTATGCGCGCAGTCAAATACGGGGTGACGCGGCACAACGTGCTCGGCCTGCAGGCAGCGTTGCCCACTGGCGAGCTGATCCGCACCGGCGGGCGAATCACCAAGCTGTCCACCGGATATGACCTGACCCAGCTGATCATCGGGTCGGAGGGCACCTGCGCGCTGGCCACCGAGGTCACCGTGCGGCTCTACCCGCGGCTCGGGCATTCCGCCACGTTGTTGGCGCCGTTCTGCGATCTGCCCGCGGTGATGCGCGCGGTGCCGGCGGTGGTGCGGAGTGGGGTGGATCCGGTGATCCTGGAATACGTCGACAAGCTCACCCTGGCCGCGATCAGTTACTCGCAGAACCTGAACCTGGGCATCCCCGATGCGGTGCGGGAGACCGCCGAGGCCTACCTAGTGGTGGGGGTGGAGAACCGTGACCGTGAGCGCCTCGACGACGACGTGGCCATGCTGGGCGAGCTGCTAGCCGCACTCGGCGCCGACGATGTCTATGTGCTGGAGGGCAATTCAGCGCATGCCCTGATCGAGGCCCGTGAGAAGGCGTTCTGGACGGCCAAGGCCGCCGGCGCCCACGACGTGATCGACGTGGTGGTCCCGCGCTCCGAGATGCACCAATTTCTCACCAAGGCACAAGGACTCGCCCAGTCCGCCGGTGCCGGAGTGGTCGGCTGCGGACACGCCGGTGACGGCAACGTCCACCTGGCGGTGTTCTGCGCCGACGACGAGGTCCGCCACCGGCTGCTGCACGAGATCTTCGCGGCTGCGATGGACCTCGGTGGCGCCATCTCCGGTGAGCACGGTCTGGGACGGGTCAAGACGCAGCATTTCCTGGACCTGGAGGACCCGGTCAAGATCGCCCTGATGCGCCGGATCAAGGATGCCTTCGACCCCGCCGGGATCCTCAATCCAGGCGTGCTTCTATAGGCAGCAGTTCGCGCGCACGCCGCATACTTCGGTGCCCGTCAAGAAAGGCAGCCACATGACTAACGGAGCACAGGCCCTGATCGCCACTTTGGTCGACAGCGGGGTGCAGGTCTGCTTCGCCAACCCCGGTACCTCCGAGATGCACTTCGTGGCCGCTTTGGACTCGGTGCCGCAGATGCGCGGAGTGCTCTGCTTGTTCGAAGGCGTGGTGACCGGTGCCGCTGACGGGTACGCCCGGGTGGCTGCAAAGCCGGCTGCCACCCTGCTGCACCTGGGGCCCGGCCTGGGTAATGGCCTGGCCAACCTGCACAACGCCCGCCGCGCGCACGTGCCGGTAGTCAACGTCATCGGTGATCACGCCACCTACCACAAGAAGTACGACGCACCGCTGGAATCCGACATCGAGCCCCTGACCGACTGGACTCACGGCTGGGTGCGCCGCACCAACTCCGGTGACGACGTCGGGCGCGACGCCGCCGAAGCGGTCGCGGAGTCGATGGCCAGCCCGGCGCAGGTGGCCAACCTGATTCTGCCCGCCGACATCTCCTGGGAAGACGGGGCGCAGGCGGCCGGACCGGTCGACCCGGTCCCCGCGTCGGCTCCCGACGCACAGGCCGTCGCCGACATCGCCGCCGTGCTTGGCAGCGGCGAGCCGGTCGCGATCCTGATCGGCGGGCCCGCCGTCGCCGATGTACGCGCATTGGAGGCCACTGACCGGATCGTCGCGGCAACCGGGGCCCGTGCTCTGGTCGAGACGTTCCCGGCCCGGCTCGTCCGCGGGGCAGGGGTCCCGGCGATCGACCGGCTTGGTTACCTGGCCGAGCAGGCCGCGTTCCAACTCGACGGCATCAAGCACCTGGTGGTGGCCGGCACCCGGGCTCCGGTGTCGTTCTTCGCCTACCCCGGCAAGGCCAGCGACCTGGTTCCCGAGGGCTGCGTCGTGCACAACCTGGCCGGCCTGGAGACCGACGTGGTGGCCGCTCTCGAGCAGCTGGCCGAAGCGGTGGCCGCCGGGGTGCAGCCGCGTCCCGCGCCTGCGGCCCGCCCGGAGCTTCCGACCGGTCAGCTCACCCCGCAGAACTGGGTGCAGGTGATCGGGGCGCTACTGCCCGACAACGCGATCATCTCCGATGAGTCCAACACCTCGGGGCTGATGCTGCCCGCGGCCACCGCGGGCGCACCCCGCCACGACGTGCTCACGCTCACCGGCGGGGCGATCGGGCAGGGACTGCCGGTCGCGCTGGGGGCTGCCGTCGCCGCACCCGACCGGCCGGTGATCGCGCTGCAGGCCGACGGCAGTGCGGCCTACACCATCTCCGCGCTGTGGACGATGGCGCGCGAGAACCTCAACGTGACCACGGTGCTGATCAACAACAGCTCGTATGCGATCCTGCGGTTGGAGCTGGCCCGGGTGGGCGCCGAGGGTGGTGGCCCGAAAGCAAACGACCTACTCGACCTGTCGCGGCCGAACATGGACTTCGCGAAGATCGCCGAGGGGTTCGGGGTGCCGGCCACCGTGGTCACTACCTGCGAGGAACTCGCCGAACAGTTCCGCCGTGCCGTCGCAGAACCGGGGCCGCACCTGATCGATGCGCGGATCCCGACCCTGTTCTGAGCGCGCCGGCCCTAGTTGACGCTCTGGCCGGCCGTGAGCCGGCTCGCCACGAATGTCGCGGCCTCAACGGTCTTGCCGTCCTGCACGTACATCAGGTGCGGGACGACGCTTCCGCTGTCTTCGCAGTAGATGTCGCCCGTCAGACAGAAGTCGATGGTTTTCGGGCGGTAGGACGAGGCGAGGACCGGCAGCGGGCCGCCCCACAACGAGGTCGAGTACGGGCTTGACGGCGGGCCGAACAGTGCCACCGCCACCACATGGTTGGCCACCGGCGCCGGCAGCGCATTGCTGGACATCGCGATGACGCTGGCGCCTTGGGAGTAGCCGCCGAGCAC
This sequence comes from Mycobacterium sp. SMC-11, assembly GCF_046250095.1. Taxonomy (NCBI): domain Bacteria; kingdom Bacillati; phylum Actinomycetota; class Actinomycetes; order Mycobacteriales; family Mycobacteriaceae; genus Mycobacterium; species Mycobacterium sp. SMC-11. Next base: position 1,799,685 of record NZ_CP176430.1, read on the forward strand.
GAGCTTGGTCTTGGGGCAGTTGGCGACCGTGGCCTGAATGTGGGCGGTGGCGTCAGACTCACCGAGCACCGCGCTGTTGCGGTAGTCCGTGCTCGCCGGGTACTCGACCGGGTAGACGTTCACGGTGAGGCCTGCCAGCTGCTCCTGCAAGGAGCCGACGAACGCATCACCGACGTCACCGAGCCCGACGGGCTGGCCGGAGCCGCGGGCGAATATGACTTCGGCGTCCGGGCAAGGCTCTGCGGTTGCGCTGGGCAGGCCCACCGGCGCGGCCACCATGGTTCCGGTGAACATCGCCGCGGCCGCGAAGGTGCGAACAGTGTTACGCAAATTCATCCCTAAATGCTGACATGTCTCGCTCGCCACTGACCTGCGGGTTACGAATCAGCAAACCGCAAAGTCGGCCGAACGGAGCGAAAACGGAGGTTAAAGGCGGTTTGCCGCGTACGCGGCGCCCTCGTCCGCGATGCCGTCATAGGCGCCGGGAGCGTGTGCGGAGAAGTTCAGTCCCTCGGAGCAGACCGGGTCCTCGGGCGCACACAGCTGGATGGTCTTGGCGGTGTATGCCGGGCCGATGACCAAGGGCGGTTGGCCGAGGAAATTCATCGCCCGGTCGTTCGGGGTTCCGAAGAGCACCACGGCGGCGACGTGGTCAGCCACTTCCGGGGGCATCGGCCGTGGTATATCGACCCCTTCCACCCCGTCCGGGATGACGCTGGCGGTCGAGAAGCCCATCACCGCGGCGCCCTGCGAGAAGCCGCCGAGCACCATCTTTGTCTTGGGGCAATTCGCCGCCGTGGCCTCGATGTGGGCGGTGGCGTCACGGATGCCCTGAATGCCGGTCGGCCAGTCGTTGGTGGCCGGGTAGTCGATGGCGTAGACGTCCATCGGCCGCTCGGGAAGTCGGTTCCGGAGCGAGTTCACAAATGCTTGCCCGGTCTCGCCCAGACCGACTTCCTCGCCAGTGCCTCTAGCAAACAAAACTTGGACATCCGGACAGGGGTCTGCGAAGGCAGCGGGAGGGGTGGCGACGGTGCTGTGCAGCAGCCAAGTCAGGGCCAGAACAACACCGAGGGAGCGAAGGATCCGTCGTGGGTTCACCGGTACATGGTGGCATAAGAAGCGCCTCGTGTGCAGCAGACACCCCAGGCAGTGAACATATTCGGCGGTTGCTGACCGTCGTCGTGCGACATGCTGAGTAGTTCATATCGAGGATCTGAGTCACAACTGAGATCGGGCCGGAAGCGGCCTTCAGTTACCGGGCGATGTCCGTCGGGTGTCCTCGGCGTAACGGCTGGCGATCGCGTATCCAGCAAACCTTGGAGGCGCCCGCGGCCGCGAGTGCGAGCAGCTGAATCCCCAGGACCGACGCGATCAGCGCGCCGACCGACACGTCGTAGAGCCAACCGGTGAGCACCCCGCCGATCGCGGCCGCTGCGCCCAGCCCGGCGGCGAACACGCCGAAGGCGCTGGCTCGACGCCCCGGCGGCACCAAATCGGCAACCACCGCACGCAGCGTCGACTCCTGAATGCCCACCGCGGCACCCCACAGCAGCGCTCCGGTCACCGCCGCGGCGACGCTGCCGGCGAAGGCGAACATTGCCACCGCAGCCGACAGGATCGGCAGAGCGAACACGACCTTGCCGCCGAACCGGTCGTAGCACCACCCCGAGACGAGGGCCGCCACCGCGTCGGCGCCCATGGCTGCTGCGTACAGCACCGGCACCGCCGCGGCCGGCAGCAAGCCCTGAGTGACCAGGTGAAATGACACCAAACCGAAGGTCGTGAAACCGGTCATGGTGAGCGCGACGAACCCGCAGTACCGCCAAAACGCTGCGGGCAGCCGCCCGACGGCGTCGGCCGGGTGTGCTGGAACCGCGCCGGGTTCCTCGCGCTCATAGTCCCGGGGCTCGGGCACGCGCAGGCGCAGCCAGACCAGCAGCGCCAGCGTTGCGGCACCGGGCAACGCCAGCACTCCCAGCGCTGGGGCGTAGTCACCGCCGGTGAGCGCCAGGACCCCGGCCACCGTCAACGGGCCGATCACCGCCCCGACCTGGTCGAGTGCCTCGTGCACGGCGAATCCCCGGCCACGGCCGATGGCGCTGGTTGCGTGCGACAACAAGGTGTCCTTGGCGGGGCTGCGGACCGCCTTGCCGACCCTTTCGGCGATCACCAAGGCACAGGCAACCCAGAGCGTGCCGGCAACACCGAGCAGAGGCACCGTGAGCACCGTCAGGGCGTATCCGGCAATCGTCCAGGCCCAGAAGCGCCGTGTCCGATCGGCGAGCGGCCCGGACACCAGTCGCAGGCCCAGCGCGGCGGCCTCGCCGATTCCGGTCACCGTCCCGACCACCAGGCCGGTGGCGCCGAATGACGCCAGCAGCGGCCCGGTGATGGAACGGGCGCCCTCATAGACGAAGTCGGCCAGCAGACTGACGGTGCCGAACACCGCGACGAATCGCCAGGCGCTCAACGTCGGGCGGGAGGCACCGTGGCTCGGCGCTCGCATGCGATCAGATGCTAGACGTCTGCGGCAGCCCTTGACGTGACTTCTCCGGCGCACCAACGGCGCTGCAATGCGGGGTATATCGAACATCCATCGGTAAAATTACCTAGACCGGTGTGCTCTGACCGCCGGATGACACCGTGGATGGGACAGCATGGCGCAAGAGACAGGCCCCGCGTTGGGGATGTCCGTCGGGGCAACCACATTGGCGGCGGTCACCGCCGATCGCGCGATCACCCGTCGGCCCGTGCTGACGCTGTTCCGGGATCGGCCATCCCAAATCGGCATGCCCTCGGAGAACTCCGCCGTGAGTTCGGAATTGCACGACCGCGGCCTCGTAGTCACCGATTTCGTGGATCGCGTCGGCGGCGGCGGGCCGGTGGTGGCGAGCGACGGATCTACCCACCGGCCCGAGCAACTGCTCGCAGATGGGTTGCATGCGTTGGCGTACGCGGTCACCGAGGGGCGTCCGATCCCGCCGGCGGTAGCGGTCACCTATCCCGCGCACTGGTCACGTGACGCCGTTAGCGCGCTGCGCACCGCGCTGGGGCGGGTTTCGGAGTGGGCGCAGCATCCGGTGTCGCTGATCTCTGACACGACGGCAGCTTTGACTGCGCTGCAAGCGAATCCGGGCCTACCCGATCACGGGATCATCGCGGTGTGTGACTTCGGGGGGAGCGGAACCAACATCACCCTCGTTGACGCGGAACGCGGTTTCGAACCGATCGGCGCCACCCGGCGCAGCACGGTCTTTTCCGGCGATGTGATCGACCAGGCGCTGCTGGATCACGTGGTCGCCGATCTGGGTGGCAACGGCGACGGGCCTCCGACAGTGGGGTCGCTGACCCGGCTGCGCAGCCAGTGCCGTGACGCCAAGGAGCAGCTGTCGTCTGAGACGGTGGCCGAACTCGCGGGATTCCACGGCGGGGTTTGGCTGACCCGGGTAGAACTCGACGAGGCCTTGCGCCAGCCGCTCGAGGGCTTTTACACCGTGTTGCAGAACACCTTGGACGACAACGAGATTGTTCCCGATTCGCTGTCGGCGATCGTGTCGGTCGGCGGCGGGGCGAACATGCCGACGGTCACGACCGGCCTGTCGCAACGCTTCGGGGTCGCCGTAATCAGCTCGCCACGACCACAGTTGACGGCGGCCATCGGCGCCGCGCTGAGCGTTGCCGGCAATGTGGTGGCCATCCCGAAGAAGGCACCGCCGCCGGTGGCGCCGCCGCAGTTCCCGGAGTCGGCGCCGCCGCCGGAGCACGCTCCGCCACCGGTGCCTGAAAGCGTCCCGGAGGCGGGGCTGCAACCGTTGGTGACGCCACCGCCACCGCCACCTCCAGCGCGCCCGGCGCCCGCCGCGCCGCGCCAGCCCGTCGCACCAGAACCCGAGGAGATCGGCGGCCAAGGTGGTGTGGAGTGGTACCGGCGGCCGGTCCCGGTGGTGATCTTGGCTGCTCTGGTCGCGATGTTGCTGGGCACGGTTGCCGTGCTGGTGCTGCGGCATGCGGCCGACACCGGACCGGGCCCGAGCGAGCTGACGACGGTGTCGTCGACGACAACCACCACCGCACCGTCACCGACGTTCGAGCCGCCCCCGGCGTTCGCGCCCAGCCCCGAACCCATTGCGCCGAGCCTGCCCGAGCTTCCCGAGAGCTCGGCGCCGGAATCCACTGAGAGTCCCGTCAGCCCCTAGCGCTGCTTGGCTAGAACGATCAGCGCCAGCGGAATCTGCACCTGCTGGGGGTTGCTCGCGAGCCGGGCGGCGACGCCGGCTTCGAGGTGACGCACGAAGTCGGCCGCGCGCGGATCGTCGGTGCCGCCGGCCAATGCGGAGGCCAGCGTGGGGAAGATGGCGGCGCTGACGAAGGCGGCCCAATGGGTGCCGAGCGCGACCGCGTCGCCGTCGAGCAGGTATCGGTCCCAGAACCGGTCCTCGGCGTCGAACACCTCCAGCCGCTCGATCGTCAGCGACTCGAACCGCCCCGCGGGGGCGAACGGCGCACGAAGTTCCTTCTCGCTGCGGCCGAGCACCGGAATCGACATGCGGGCCACCTCATCTCGAGTCAGTGTGCCGGCGTGGACCTGCTCGTCAAGAACCGCCACGATCGCATCGAGCAGCGGCCGGTAGCCCGATCGGCCGGCGGCGTCGACGGCGGCGGTCAACACCAGCAGCTTGCCGCCCGGACTCAACTCCCGGCCGCGGAACGCCACGAAGTCATGCCAGTCCTGGGCGGCCTGGCGGGTATAGGCGCGCCGGGCGGCGTCGTCGTCACTGTGCTCGACATGGACGTGGTCGGCGAACTCGGGCAGCTCCCCGGCGGGCCGGCGCAGCCACATGGTCGACCAGGACGTCCAGCCCAGGTTGACGCTCTGCGAGGGCAGAATCTGGCTGTAGAACGACCGGCCTATCGCCGAGGGGAAGCTGGCGGTGTCCTTGCGGGCATAGCTGTCGGGATCGTCAGCCAGCGTGGTGAACAGCGCGGTGAAGTCGTTGTCCGGCAGGTCGGTATGGACAACCAACACGGCATGGTCGGTCCGGGTTCGCCGTCGGAACGCCGTGATGGCGGCACCGATCGGCAGCAGTGAGTTGTAGCCGGTGGCGGCGCCATAATCTGCGACGACGATCGGTCGCGGCGCGGCGGGCAGTGGAACCGTCGCCGCGAGCTCGGCGAAAACACCGGTCGCGTGGGCCAGTCCGGCCGCCTGCAACCGGCTCGAGGGAGCGCCGCCGGACTCGGGGCGGACCACGATGCTCGACTCTGGCATGGCACCTCCGACCCCGGCGAAACCGTCATCGATATCCACCACTGACGGTAGCGGTATCGGCGATCCGTGGCACACTTCCGTAAGTGGGCGCACAGCGGGCGACCGGACGCATTCCGATCGTGGTGGCAGCCGGCCTGATGACCATTGGGGTGATCGGCTTCGTGGTTGCGCTGATTCTCAACGTCTTTGTGCTCGACCGCTACGACGCCTACGGCGAAGTGCCGATCCCGGGCTCGGGCCGGGTGCATCTGCCGGCGGGCGAGGTGACGGTGAGTCTGCACACCCGTGTCATCTCAAGTCCCACCGGCGGCGGACTGCCGGTCCCGCCGATCAGCGTGACGGTGACATCACCGGACGGCGTGCCCGATCCCGAGTTCGAGGAAAGCGTCGGGATGACCACCACGGTCAACAACGACACCCGGCGGCGGCTGTGGCGGATATACGTGGCCGAGGACGGCGACTACCAGATCGTCACCGACGGGCAGGTCGGCGCCTATATCGCCCCGCGGCTGGCCTTCGGCAAGCCCGCCGGCCACTCGACGCTGCTGTGGGTGTTTCCGGTGATCTTCGTACTGGGGCTCGTGGATCTGATCGCAGGCCGGCTGTTGGCGGCCCGCCGTCGCCGCCCGTCGGTGGAGACGGTCGGCACGGGAACGGAATTGAGCCACGACCGGTTCGTTCCCGAGGGCGAAGGAATCCGGATCGAGCAGCTCAAAACGATAACGGCGCTGCGTGATTCGGGAGCGCTGACCGAGCAGGAGTTCGCCGAAGAGAAGCGCCGGATCCTGCGCGGGCACTGACCTCAGTGACGCTCAGTGGCCGGGTTGGATGGGCCTCTTCCTCCTCGCGCTCGTTCCTCGCGCGCATCGTCAGTGGCCGGGCTGGATGGGCCTCTTCCTCCTCGCGCTCGTTCCTCGCGCGCATCGTCAGTGGCCGCGCGCCACCCACTCGTCGTAGTGGACCAGTTCGTCACCGATACGCGTGCTGTCGCCGTGCCCGGTGTAGACGACGGTGTCGGCCGGTAGTTCGCCGAGCCGCCCGGAGATCGACGCCAAGATCGTCGGGAAGTCCGAGAACGAGCGGCCGGTGGCCCCCGGGCCGCCGCAGAACAGGGTGTCGCCGCTGAACACCGCGCCCAGGTCCGGTGCATGCCAGCACACCGATCCCGGCGAGTGGCCTGGGGTGTGCAGCGCCCGCAGTTCCAAGCCCCCGACGGTGAGCGTGTCGCCGTCGGCTACCGCCCGAAAGTCGCTGTCCGGGTGCGTCATCTGCCACAGCATGTCGTCGCCGGGGTGCAGCAGCACCGGTGCGTCGAGCGCTCGGCCCAGCTCCGGTGCCACCGTGATGTGGTCGTTGTGGCCATGCGTGCACACCACCGCGACCACGTTGCGCCCGCCGACGGCTTCGATGATCGGGGCGGCGTCATGGGCCGCGTCGAAGACCACCACATCGGAATCGTCACCGACGATCCAGATGTTGTTGTCGACTTCCCAACTGCCGCCGTCGAGTTCGAATGTGCCGTGGGTGATGACCCGCTGAATCGGACCGGCGGAGGTCATAGCACCACGACCGACCGCAGTACCTCGCCGCCGTGCATGCGTCCGAACGCCTTCTCGACATCGTTCAGCCCGATGCGTTCGGAGACGAACTTGTCCAGCGGAAGCCGGCCCTGCAGGTAAAGGCTGATCAGGGTGGGGAAGTCGCGCTCGGGCAGGCAGTCGCCGTACCACGAGGACTTCAGCGAACCGCCGCGGGAGAAGAAGTCGATCAGCGGCATCTCGAGCTGCATGTCCGGGGTCGGAACTCCCACCAGCACAACGGTTCCGGCCAGGTCGCGTGCGTAGAACGCCTGCTTCCAGGTCTCCGGACGCCCGACCGCGTCGATCACCACATCGGCACCGAAACCGTCGGTGAGATCCTGGATGGTCTCCACCGGGTCGAGCTCGCGGGCATTGATGGTGTGGGTGGCGCCGAATTCACGCGCCCAGTTCAGCTTGGTGTTGTCGGTATCGACCGCGATGATGCGCCGGGCACCAACTAGGGCCGCGCCGGCGATCGCGGCATCGCCCACACCGCCGCACCCGATCACCGCGACAGTGTCATCGCGGGTGACGCCGCCGGTGTTGATCGCGGCGCCCAGACCGGCCATCACGCCGCAGCCCAACAGCCCGGCCACTGCGGGGTCAGCGCTGGGATCGACCTTGGTGCACTGACCTTCGTGAACCAGGGTCTTGTCGGCGAACGCCCCGATGCCCAGCGCCGGGGTGAGCTCGGTGCCGTCGGTCAGCGTCATCGGAACCGAGGCGTTGAAGGTGTCGAAGCACAGATGCGGACGACCGCGCTTGCAGGCGCGGCACTGTCCGCACACCGCACGCCAGTTCAGGATCACAAAGTCGCCGGGAGCGACCGCGGTGACCGCCGATCCCACCGACTCGACCGTGCCGGAGGCCTCGTGGCCCAGCAGGAACGGGTAGCTGTCGTTGATACCGCCGTCGCGGTAGGTCAGGTCGGTGTGGCATACCCCGCAGGCGGTGATGGCGACGACGACGTCGTTGGCACCGGGTTCGGGAATGACGATCTCGGTCACCTCGACCGGCTTGCCCTTTTCACGGGAGATCACCCCGCGCACTGTCTGACTCATGGGGTCACCTTATGTTGCCGGTGTGGCGTCCGATGCGCTGGCTTGCGTGGCCGGCACGCCCGGGGCCGGGGTGCGGGTATCGGCACGCAGGAAACTCCCGGTGCGTTGCCTTCCGAGCACACTGGTGGGCTGACCGTCGAGGATCACCGCTTGGCCGGAGATGAACACGGCGCTGACGGCTTCGTCGTTGCGGTTGACCATGCGTGACATCCCGCCGTACTGGTCGAAGGACTCCTCGGCGTAGGCGTCGAGGGTGTCGTCGAGATGCGCGGGGTCGATGACCACCACGTCGGCGCGGTCCCCGACGCGCAGGTGACCGGCGTCGACCCGGTACCAGTCGGCGAGTTCACCGGTCAGCCGATGCACCGCCTGCTCGACCGACAAGAACGCCTGCCCGGACTGCTGGGCGTCTAGGACGTGGCGCAGCAACCGCAGGCCCATGTTGTAGAACGCCATGTTGCGCAGGTGCGCGCCCGCGTCCGAGAACCCCATCTGGATGCCGGGTTCGGCCGCGAGTGTCTTGAGCACCTCGGGCCGGTCGTTGGAGATCGTGGTGTGCCAGCGCAGGGCGGTCCCGTGCTCGAGGACGAGATCGAGGAAGGCATCGACGGGATGCACTCCGCCACGCTCGATTCCGACCTGCCCGAAGGACTTTCCGATCACCGAGGCGTCCGGGCAGGCGACGATCTCGGCGTCGAAGAAGTCGCGGTGCCAGACCCGCGGCCCGTACTTGTTTTCGTAGTCCTTGCGGAAGCGTCGCCGGTAGGCCTCGTCCCGCATCAACTTGTCACGCTCGAGCGACTCGCGCAGATGCAGTGCCTCGGCGCCCGAGCCGAACTCTTCGAAGATCACCAGATCGATGCCGTCGGCGTACACCTCGAACGGCACCGGCAGGTGCTGCCAGCGGAAATTGGCGCCCAACTTATTGAGCAGGCGCGACGTCTTGATGATGGTCGGAATCGCCAGACGGTTGCTCTTGACGTCGGCGGCGGCCAGCAGGGTGGTTTTGAGCGGCCGGCGGAATATCCCCAGGGCCTGGGCCAGCTGAGACACCACATCGAACGGGTTCTTGACGTCCGGGCCGGCTTGCAGGATCCGCCCACTGCGGCGCAGTTTCGACTTGAGCCGGCGCAATTCCCTGGGCTTGGCGTACGTGGACGGCAGCGTGCGCGAGCGGCAGACTTCACCGTCCATCTTGTCGAAAAGCAGCTGCTGGGAAGACATTCCGACGAAGCCCGCCTGCAATGCCTCGTCCAGCATCTGTTCCATGCGGGCCTGCTCGGCCGCCGTGGGCCGCTCATCGGAGCGGGTGGCGCGGTCCAAGCCCATGGTCGCGGCGCGCATGTCGGAATGTCCGATGAGCGCTGTCACATTGGGGCCGAGCGGCAGCTTCTCCAGGCTGGCGATGTAGTCCTCACAACTCGACCAGGTCTTGTGCGCATCGATGGTGTCGACCACGTACTGGCGCGGGATTGCCTCCACCCGGCCGAACAGGTCGCCGGCGTCCTGGCCGTCGACGTGGATGGTGGACAGCGAGCACGAGCCCACCAGCACCGTGGTCACGCCGTGCCGCACCGACTCCGACAGCGAGGGCGCGAGGAGGATCTCGACGTCGTAGTGCGTGTGGATGTCGAGCAGCCCGGGCATCACCCATTTGCCGGACGCGTCGATCACCCGGTCGCAGCCCGACTCGTCGAGTGGTTCGGCCGAGATGGCGGCGATGTGTCCGTCGCGGATACCGATATTGCGGATCGCCGACGGCGCCCCGGTGCCGTCGAACCACCGGCCGCCACGGATCACGGTGTCAAAGCTCACGGGTATTCCTTTCCGCCGAATGCCGTTCCAGCATGTCTCGCCAGCCGGGCGAAGTCTTGACATCTGCGGACATTTCTTTGATATTTGCGGACATGTCGGTGGTGCGCGGCACCGCGCTGTCGGGATACCCGGAGCTGGTCACCGAGCTCGGCGGTGATCCCGGGGCATTGCTGCTGGCCGCCGGGGTACCGGACGGGTCCGTCGGAGCCCACGACATCTTCGTGCCGTACCGCGCGGTGATCCTGGCCGTTGAATCCGCGGCGACCGCGACCGGCTGCCCGGATTTCGGGCGCCGCCTGGCCCTACGCCAAGACATCGGCAACTTCGGGCCGCTGGGTGTGGCCGCACGCACCGCGGCCACCGTCGGCGGCGGATTCTCGATCGTGGAGCGGTTCTTGTCCGCCTACAGCCCGGCGATCTCGGCGCGCATCATCCCGGGGGCCCGAGCAGGCGAATCGTTCTATGCGTTCGAGGTGCTCATCGAACGGTCCCCGCCGCATCCGCAGACCACCGAGCTGTCGCTGGGGGTGTCGCTGGGGATCATGCGGATGATGTTCGACGCCCCGTATGCGCCGCTGTCGGTGCACCTTCCGCACGAGGCGCTCACCCCGGTGCGCGACTATCTGGCCTACTTCGGTTGCCGGCCTTACTTCGCGCAGCCGGTCGCCGGGTTCACCTTCCGCACCGTCGATCTGGACCGCCCCCTACATCGCGACGATCAAGCCCATCAGGCGATGGTGCGCTATCTCAGTGGCATCACCGCCGAGTCGCCGGGCATCGCTGGGTCGGTCCGCGCGATGGCGCGCCAGCTGTTGCCCACCGGCGCCGTGAGCTTGGAGCTGATCGCCGGTCAGCTCGGCCTGCACCCCAAGACGCTGCATCGGCGGCTGGCCGTCGAGGGGACTACGTTTGCGGCCCTGGTCGACGGCGTCCGCCGCGATGCCGCCCATCGCTACCTGCGTGACACCGACATCAGCCTGGCGCACCTGACCCGCGAACTCGGTTACGCCGAGCAGAGCGTGCTCAGCCGGTCCTGTCAGCGCTGGTTCGGGTGCAGTGCGACCAGTCACCGCAAGGCGGTCCGTGCCCCCGGCCGTCATTAGGCTGACTGCCGATGTCTGCCGCACAAGCCCCGGTCCCCCTTGCCGCCCTCGACGACTGGCCGGTCGGTCACGTGGCCGCCGCCGTGATCGGCCCGAACGGGGTGCTGGCCACCCACGGCGATACCGCCCGACCGTTCTACCTCGCGTCGGTGACCAAGCCCCTGGTGGCGCGGGCGGTGCAGGTCGCGGTGGAGGAGGGGGCCGTCGAACTCGACACCCCGGCCGGGCCGCCGGGTGCCACGGTGCGACATCTGCTCGCGCACGCGTCCGGGCTCGCGCCGGACTCCGATCGCGTCCTGGCCAAGCCCGGCACGCGGCGGGTCTACTCCAATCACGGCTTCGCCGTGCTGGCCGAGGCCTTGCAGCAGGCGTCCGGGATCGAATTCGGCCGCTACCTCGCCGAGGCGGTGTTCGAGCCGCTGGGCATGACGGACAGTCGGCTGGACGGGGGAGCGCCGGCGGCCGGTTTCGGTGGTACCTCGACCGTCGCGGACCTGGCCGCTTTCGCCGGCGACCTGCTGACCCCGGTCACGGTGTCGCCGGAGCTGCACGCCGAGGCCACCCGTGTGCAGTTTCCCGGCCTGGACGGTGTGCTGCCCGGCTACGGGCCGCAGCGGCCGAACGACTGGGGGCTGGGCTTCGAGATTCGGGACGGCAAGACACCGCACTGGACCGGTCGGGACAACTCCCCGCGGACGTTCGGCCATTTCGGCCAGTCGGGCACTCTGATCTGGGCTGATCCGGCCATCGAGCGGGCGCTGGTGGTGCTCACCGACCGCGACTTCGGCGACTGGGTCACCGGCCGGTGGCCGGAGCTGGCCGACGCCGTGGTGGCTGCGTACAGCCGGGACTAGCCAACAGGCGTCACACAAGGCACAATAGACACATACAACACTGAATACACTCCAGTTTCTGCAGCAACACTGCTCAAATTCGGTCCCACCAGGTCGTTGGGGAAGACGTCCCTCGTGGATCCGAAGGAGCAACTGATGCGCGCGACGAATCAATTCGCCGACGTGACCAGCGGCGTGGTGTACATCCACGCCTCGCCCGCGGCGGTGTGCCCGCATGTCGAGTGGGCACTGACCTCGGCTTTGGGTGCCCGAAACGGCCAGGCGAAGCTCAACTGGACGCCGCAACCGGCCATGCCGGGACAGCTGCGAGCCGTGGTCAACTGGGTCGGGCCGGTGGGAACCGGCGCCCAGCTGGCCAGTGCGCTGCGCTCCTGGTCGGTGCTGCGGTTCGAAGTCACCGAAGACCCCAGCGCCGGAGTCGACGGCCAGCGGTTCAGCCACACCCCGCAGCTCGGCCTGTGGAGCGGGACGATGAGCGCCAACGGCGACGTGATGGTCGGGGAGAACCGCCTGCGCACGCTGATGGCGGCCGGCGCCGACGCGCTGGCCGCCGAGCTGGAGACGGTGCTCGGCACGGCCTGGGATGAAGCGCTGGAGGCCTACCGCGACGGCGGTGAAGGCGCGGAGGTGTCCTGGCTCAGCCGCGGTGTGGGCTGATTTCCTCCCGCTTGTGGGGGACTGCGGGTTAGGGGCGGCGCAGGATCTGCAGCGCGCCCGGTACCGCTGACACCGTCACGGGTAGCGGGGCGACGTAGTCGCCGTCGGCGTAGGCGTTGATTCCGGGGCACTCCACCCGGATCGACTTCGCCCGCCGGGTGCTCACCTCGTCGAGCAGCACATGGGTGCCCTTGAACACGGTGGGGAACAGGCGGATCAGCTTGGTCCGCGAGCCCGAGTGCACCATGGTGACGTCCAGCAGGCCGTCGGCGTGATCGGCACCCGGGCAGATCAGCATGCCGCCGCCGTAGCTGCGGGTATTGCCGAACGCCGCCAGCGTCAGCTCGATATCCAGCGGCTCGTCGTCGTCGAAGGTCAGCCGGAATGGCAGCAGGCGCAGCTTGGACATCTCCGCGACCATGGCGACGTTGTAGCGCATCCGGCCGTGCGGCCAGCGCATCCGGTTGACGCGGTCGCTCACCAGCGAATCGAAACCGGCCGCCATCACGGTGCCGAACCAGGACACCGCGCCGCCGTCTTCGACGATGCGGCCCAGATCGATTGTCTCGGTCTGGCCTTCGGCGACGACGTCGGCGGCCGCCTCGGGATCGCCGGTGGGCAAACCGTATTCGCGGGCGTGGTCGTTGCCGGTGCCGGCCGGGATGATCCCCAGCGGCACGTCGCCGAGCGCCAGTGACTGCAGCGCCAGTGAGATGACGCCGTCGCCGCCGGCTACCACCACGGCGTCCGTTCCGGCGGCCAGCGCCTCATCGAGCAGCTGTCGTGCGTGGTGAGCGTCGGAGCCGACGATGTGGTTGACGCTGACCCCGCGCTGCTGGAACCGCGCCAGCGCCCGCTCGGCGGCATGCCGGGCATTACCGTGCCCGGCGGCCGGGTTGGTCAGCAGCGTGATCCGTTTGATCGGACGCGACGTCATGGAATCAGTTTGCCGGGGTTGAGGATTCCGGCCGGGTCCAGCGTGGCCTTGACCGCTCGCAACACCTGCACACCCAGCTCGCCCACCTCTTCGCCCATCCACGGCCGATGATCGGCCCCGACCGCGTGGTGGTGGGTGATGGTTCCGCCTGCCCGCATGATCGCATCGCCGGCAGCGACTTTCGCGGCCTGCCACTGTTCGATGGGATTGCCGCGCTGACCCGCCACCACGGTGAAGTACAGCGATGCCCCGGTCGGGTAGACGTGCGAGATGTGGCACAACACCAGTGCGGGCGTCCCGCTGTCGCCCAGCGCGGTGGTCAGCGCCTCGGTGACCGCTGTCTTGAGCGTGGGAACGCGCGCCCAGTCGGTGGCGGTCTCCAGCGTTTCGCACAGCGCCCCGGCGGCCAGCAGCGAATCGCGCAGGTAGGGCGCGGAGAATCGACCGTGCTCCCAGGCCCGCGCCGGTTCCTCGCCCAGCGACGTGCCGCCGTGCGCGGCCAGCACCGCCCGGGTCTCGGCATGCCGGCTTTCGGTGTGCTCGGCGGTGCCCTCGAACAGCGTGATCGCCAGGCAGCCCCCGGTGATCTGTTGCTCGCCGATCTGCTCGGTGGTGGCCAGGTTCACGCCCGTCTCGGCTTCGTCGGACAGTCGGATGACGGTCGGTCCGGCACCGGTCTGCGTGACCGCGCGCAGTGCCGCTGCGCCGGTGGCGAAGTCGGGGAACGACCAGGCCTCATAGCGGGTGGTTGCCGGCACCGGGTGAACACGCACCCGCACCCGGGTGATGACGCCGAACACGCCTTCGGACCCCAGCAACAGCTGGCGCAGGTCCGGCCCGGCGGCCGAGGCCGGGGCGCGGCCCAGGTCAAGCACGCCGGCCGGGGTGATCATCCGCAGGCCGCGGACCATGTCGTCGAAGCGGCCATAGCCGGCCGAGTCCTGTCCCGAGGACCGGGTGGCGGCGAAGCCGCCGAGGGTGGCGAACTGGAAGCTCTGCGGAAAGTGGCCCAGCGAGAAGCCGCGCTCACCGAGCAGTCGCTCGGCCTGCGGTCCGGTGACCCCGGCGCCGAATTCCGCCTCGCCGGAGACCTCGTCGAGGTTCAGCAGTTCGTCGAACCGGCGCAAGTCCAGGCACACCACCGCCGCGAATTCGCCGCGGATCGGGTCGAGCCCGCCGACGACGCTGGTGCCCCCGCCGAACGGAACCACCGCGATGGCCTGCCGGCTGCAGTAGCTCAAGATCTCCGCGACTTGGTCGTCAGTTCCGGGCAGCAGCACCGCGTCGGGCGCATCCTGGGTGCCGGAATCATTGCGCCGCAGCAGATCCAGGGTGGACTTGCCCCCGGCGTGCAGTAGCCGGGCGGTGTGATCGGTGCGGCAGAAATCATCGCCCACGATCGCCGCCAACGCTGCGTGGTCGGCGTCGGTCAGCGTCGACGGCGTGAGCGACACCTGGCTGGGGTCGCGCTCCGGGGCGCTTGTGCCGTCCACTCCCAGGGCTGCCTTGAGCAGTTGGCGGATGCCGTCGCTCAACGGCTTGGCCGCGGCCGGATCGCCCCAGGCGTTCCACTTCATCGGCGGGTTCAAAGGGTCCTGGGCATCGACCTGCGTCATGCGTTACAGTATTACACATGCTGTCAACTAGTAATGACGAGCAGGTGGAGGTCGGGGAGCGCATCCTCGATGCCGCCGCGAGCTGCCTGCTCGCATTGGGAATGGAGCGGGTGACCCTGGCGGCCATCGCGCGCCGCGCCGGAGTGAGTCGCCCAACGGTGTACCGGCGGTGGCCGGACAGCCGCTCGGTGATCGCCGCACTGCTGACCTCGCGGATCACCGCGGCCTGGACCGAACTCGGGCAACCGGGAACCGGGCGTGAGGCGCTGGTGACGCGGATAGTCGCGGTGGCGGCGCGGCTGCGCCACGACGAGGTGGTGATGCAGGTGCTGCATCACGCTCCCGATCTGGCGATGGTCTACATCGCCCAGCGGATGGGGGCCAGCCAGCGGCGACTGATCGATCTGGTGGCCGGCGAACTCGGCGGCGCCCAGGCCGCAGGCAGCGTGCGAGCCGGCGACCCGCGTGAACTGGCCGCGATGTGCCTGCTGATCACCCAATCGGCCATTCAGTCCGCGCAAGTCGTCGCGTCGATCCTCGACGAGGACGCGCTCTCCACCGAACTGGCCTACACACTGAACAGGTACCTCTCCTGATGCCCGATACTGCTGCGCTCAACTCCGCCCGCCGCACCGCCGAACTGACCGCACTGGCCGACGGCGCGCCCGTTGACGTCATCGTGATCGGCGCGGGCATCACCGGCGCCGGCATCGCCCTGGACGCGGCCACCCGCGGCCTGCGGGTGGTGTGTGTGGACAAGCAAGACCTGGCGTTCGGCACCAGCCGGTGGAGTTCCAAGCTGGTGCATGGCGGACTGCGCTACCTGGCGACCGGCAATGTGGGCATTGCGCGGCGCAGCGCCATCGAGCGCGGAATCCTGATGACCCGCACCGCACCTCACCTGGTGCGGGCGATGCCGCAACTGGTCCCGCTGTTGGGATCGATGCCGCGACGGGATCGGGCCCTGGTACGCACCGGGTTTCTCGCCGGCGACGCCCTGCGCAGGTTGGCCGGCACATCGGCGACGGTGTTGCCCCGCTCGCGACGGGTCTCCGCCGAACACGCCGTGCAGTTGGCGCCGACCGTGCGCCGCGACGGCCTCGACGGTGGCCTGTTGGCCTACGACGGGCAATTGATCGACGACGCCCGCCTGGTCACGGCGGTCGCTCGAACCGCGGCCCAGCACGGCGCGACGATCCTGACCTATGTGGCGGCATCGCACGCCACCGGGGACACGGTACGGCTGACCGACGAGATCTCGGGTGCGTCGTTCGACGTCACCGCGCGGGCGGTGATCAACGCGACCGGAGTCTGGGCCGCTGACATCGACGCGGCACTACGGCTACGCCCTAGCCGCGGAACGCACCTGGTGTTCGACGCGGCCGCCTTCGGCAATCCGACCGCCGCGCTGACCGTGCCGATCCCCGGTGAGCTCAACCGGTTCGTGTTCGCCATGCCCGAGCAGCTCGGCCGGGTGTATCTGGGACTTACCGACGAAGAGGCGCCCGGGCCGATTCCCGATGTGCCGCAACCCACCTCGGCGGAGATCTCGTTCCTGTTGGAGACCGTCAACACCGCGTTGGGCACCGCGCTGAGCACCGCCGACGTCCGCGGCGCCTACGCCGGGCTGCGGCCGCTGATCGACACCGGAGAAGGCCGCACCGCGGACGTCTCACGCAATCACGCCGTCGTCGAATCGGAGACCGGGGTGTTCAGCGTGATCGGCGGAAAGCTGACCGAGTACCGGCACATGGCCGAAGACGTGCTGGACCGGGCCGTGCGCCTGCGAGCGTTACCGGCCGCGCCGTGTCGCACGCGGGACTTGCCGTTGATCGGTGCACCCGGCAACCAGGGGTCGCGCCTTCCGCTGACTGCTGCCCTGCCCGAGTCGCTGGTGCTGCGCTATGGCGGGGAGGCGGCCAATGTGTTGGCCGCCGCCACCTGTGATCGGCCCACCGCGGCGGTGGCCGAGGGCATCGACGTGATCCGTGCCGAGTTCGAGTACGCGGTCAGTCACGAAAATGCGCTGACCGTGGAGGACATCGTGGATCGCCGGACCCGGATCGGACTGGTGGCCGAAGACCGCGACCGCGTCGTGCAGGTGGCACGCGAATTTCTCGCGGCTGCGGATTGAGCCGGCTCATAACGGAACCAGCTCGTATCGACTAAGCTGGCTCGCTATGGGAGCCCAGGAGCCCGCGCCCGCCACCCGAGTGGGTCGAAGCCCGGGACGCCTCGACCGGTCTCGCGATCCCGCCATCCTCGATGCGGCGCTTCGGGGTGTGGCCGAGATGGGCTATGACCGGTTGAGCATGGACGACATCGCGGCCCGCGCCGGTGTCGGCAAGGCCGCGATCTATCGGCGTTGGCCGTCGAAAGAGGTGGTGGTGGCCGACGCGATCGCGCACTGGCGCAGACGGCAGGGACCGGTCGAGCCGCCCAACACCGGTAGCCTGCGCGGTGACATCGACGCGCTGGTTGCCGCGGCACCCGAGTTCGACGAATCGGGAATGGAAACAATGAAAGTCGTTGTCGGAGTCGCGACGGCGGCGATGCACAATCCGGTCCTGGCGGCAGCGCTGGACGATCTGGTGCTCGACCCGCCGCGCCATGTGGTCCGAGTGCTGCTCGATCAGGCGCGGGCGCGCGGTGAGATCCCGGCCGGTCGCGATCTCAGCCTGATCCCCGATGTGGCGTTGGGCCTCAATGTGCTGCGCGTGATGACCGGCCGCCCCGTCGACCGCGTCTTTGTGCGGCGCGTCCTGGAGGACGTCATCCTCCCGCTCGCCGGCAATTCATCTCCGTAGCCGGTTGCACCGAGCGTCGGCGCGTGCCACATTGGATTAGACGGAACTAATTAGTTCCGTCTATGTCGGAGGTGGGGATGACTGACAATCGGGTCCCGGTACTGGTCGTGGGCGCAGGTGCGGGCGGTCTGAGCACTTCAGCACTGTTGGCCAAACACGACGTGCACTCGCTCGTGATCGAGAAGCGCCGCGAGACCTTCATCTACCCGAAAGCCCGCAACCTGAGCTTCCGCAGCCTGGAGATCCTGCGCGGCCTGGGCCTGGCGGACCAGGTGCACGCGGTGGCCGAAGGTGTGTCGGCCATGCTCACCAAAGCCTCGCTCACCAGCACCCAGGTGCGGCAGGCCTTTGACGTCGACGCGATCTTCGCACCGTTCGCTAGTGCGAGCCCGGAGCCGTCCGCACAGTACTGCCCACAAAGCGCACTGGAACCGATGTTGTTGGAACACATCCGCGGGCGCGGCAGTGAGGTTCGCTACGGGACCGAGTTGTGCTCCTTCGAGCAGGACGACACCGGGGTCACCGCTGTCGTGCGCAACCTCGACACCGGCAGCGCCGAAGTGCTGCGCGCCGACTACCTGATCGCCGCAGACGGTGTGCGCAGCCCGGCTCGCGACGCGCTCGGCATACCGACGTCTGGACACGGGGCGTTGCCGATCTATGTCGTATTCATCTACTTCCGCGGCCCCTGGCGGCAATTCGTTCCGCAACTCGGTGAGGGTGACGCTATTCAGGTGGCCAACGACGATGTGGACGGCATCTTTCTGCCGGTCCGCGACGACTTCGGCATGTTCATCACCACCTATCTGCCCGGCCAGGGCGAGAGCGCTGAACAGTTCACCGCCGATCGCTGCCGCCAACTACTCACCCGGGCGATCGGCGAGCACATCGACATCGAGATCGTCGAGGTGACGCCGTGGCAGCCCTACGAGCGCGTTGCCGACCAGTTCCGCTGCGGCAGGGTGTTTCTCGTCGGAGACTCGGCTCACGCCATGCCGCCGTTCAAGGCCGGCGGCGCGAACTGTGCGATCCAGGGCGCGCACAATCTGGCCTGGAAGCTGGCAGCCGTACTGGCGGGGAAGGCCGATCCTTTGTTGCTGGACACCTACCACGTCGAACGGCACCCGGTGGGGCGGTTCAGCGCCCGCCAATCGCTGACCGGGCCGGTGCTGCCGTTGTTGCGACTCGACGACACCGGTCCGGGTCTCTCGCCGGGCGAGGAGGCGCCGATGTTCGCCCTGCTGATCGGCTACCGGTATCACTCGGCCGCGGTGGTCACCGATGAGCCGCCGCCATGCGATCCGAGTGCTGTCGCACTGGTGTCCGACCTGCGCGGACAGCCCGGCACGCGGGTCCCGCATGTGTGGCTGACGCATGGCGGACAACGGGTTTCGACTCTCGACCTGCTGGGATCGGGCTTCACGGTGCTGACCGGCCGGGACGGGCAGCGGTGGCGATCCGCCGCCACGCAGACCTCGAAGGCGTTGGGTATCGCGATGCCGGTGCACCGGATCGCCGATGAACAGTGGGCCCGCGCCACCGGGCTGGCGCCCGACGGCGCGGTGCTGGTCCGCCCCGATGACTTCGTGGGATGGCGCGCCGACGCGCTGCCGGCCGACCCCGACGCCGCGCTGCAGCGGGCGTTGTCGGCGATCCTCGCCCTCGGCGGAAGTCCTACAGATACCGGCGAACTCGGCTGCAGTAGTCGGCGTACTCGCGGCCGTAGTGCTCACGCATGAATGCTTCCTCGCGCAGCACCTGGCGGTTGAACAGCCAACCGCCGGCGAGCAGATAGATCAACGGAATCCAGCTCGGAAACACGAGGAACTGGCCGAGCAGCACCAGCCCGAACCCGACATAGATGGGGTTGCGGCTTAACGCGAACACGCCCGACGTCACCAGCTTGTCCGGGTTGTCGGTGTCGATGCCGACACGAAAGCTGCTGCCGAAGGCGGCCAGGCTCGACGCGAGGAACATCAGGCCGGCAAAACAGCAGGCGACTCCGGCCCACGAGATGGTCTCGGATTGCCAGAACCGCTCGGGGCCCACCAACGGCCATCCGAAGGCGCCGGCGAAGACCACGTAGAAGTAGACCAGCGCGAAGGGTGGAATCAGGAAGTCCTTGCGATCCGTGCTCCCGAAGTGCATGGCGTCGGTTCCATTGCGTCGCAGCATGATCAGACGGGCAACGACCACGATGGGGCAGAGCGCGAGCGCCAAGGCGGCGAGATATCCGGGCATCGGAATCCTTCCGGTTCCAAGCGGCCACAACTAATTCATCACACGATGAATTGTCTGGGCTGGGCCTACCGGTTGTCAAGGGCGACCTCGCAGGATGAGATCTCGCACCGCTGAACTGGTGTGGGGCTGCCACAGTGCCTGCAGCGGCACCAGCAGCGGCTCGTCGAGATCGACGACGGTAACGGTGCCGCCGAGGGCCGGACCGGCCGGTGCGGTGACGAACGCGACGGCGCTCTCGGTTAGGGCCGCGACCTCAGGAGGGCAGCCCTGCACCCGGCTGACCCGGTACTGCGGCTCGAAACCGGCACGCCGGCAGGCGTTGATCAGAAAGTCGCTGTAGTAGGACGCGCCGGGCGGCGCCCACAGCGCGATCAGTTCGTCGGCGAGATCGGCGATGCGGATGCGGGAGCGCGCTGCCAGCGGGTGATCGGCGGGCACGGCGATCCGCAGTGGGTCGTAGCCGATCACCGCGCCGGCCAATAGGTCCTGCGGCACCACGGCGCGGCGCAGCCCCAACTGCACCGAGCCTTCGCGTACCCCGGCGGTCAGTCGATCGGGAAACAGCTGCACGACGGTGAACGACGTGTCGGGCGAGGCGGCGATCGCAGGTTCGATCAGGGCGTAGACGTCGTGATTGCTGATCGCAGGGGAGTGCCCGACCACGAACTCATCCGGCTGGGCGCTGGCCGCGGCCCGGGTGTGCGCTGTGAGGGTTCGAGCCGCCGCCAACAGCGCGCGGCCCTCGTCCATCAGGGTCTGGCCGGCGGCGGTCAAGGTGACGCGGCGCCCGGCGCGCACCAGCAGCGTCACGCCGATCTCCTTCTCCAGCTGTTGCACCGAATGCGACAACGCCTGCTGTGACAGATGCAGCTGCGTGGCGGCGCTGGTAAAGCCGGCGGACTCGGCGACGGCGATGAAGTGGGTCAGGCGGCGAAGGTCCGGGACCGGGAACATCGGCCCATGCTAGCTACAAACAATATTTGTCGATCGCGCGTATAACGCTGTTTCTCATTTGTGTGGTGTCCGGTTAGTTTCGGGTTCAGACACAGAAGGGGACTTCCATGAGTGATTTGACCGGAAAATCGGCAGTGGTGGCCGCGGGGGCCAAGAACCTGGGCGGGCTGATCAGCACCACCTTGGGCTCGCACGGCGTCAACGTCGCGGTGCACTACAACAGCGACAGCTCCGAACCCGACGCCGACAAGACCGTGGCTGCGGTGCAGGACGCCGGTGCCAAGGCCATCAAGGTGCAGGGCGACCTGACCGTTCCGGCCAATGTCACCGCCCTCTTCGACGCCGCGGTCGACGCCTTCGGCGGCCTGGACTTCGCCGTCAACACGGTCGGCAAGGTGCTGCGAAAGCCCATGTTGGAGACCACCGAAGCCGAGTACGACTCGATGTTCGACATCAATGCCAAGTCCGCGTACTTCTTTTTGCAGGAGGCCGGTAAGCGCCTCAACGACAACGGTTCGGTGGTGACGATCGTGACCGCGCTGCTTGGGGCGTTCACCGACGGCTATTCCACCTATGCGGGCTCCAAGAGTCCGGTCGAGCACTTCACCCGTGCTGCGGCCAAGGAGTTCGGGAGCCGGGGGATCAATGTCAACAGCGTCGCGCCCGGGCCGATGGACACGCCGTTCTTCTACCCGCAGGAGACCCCCGAGCGCGTCGAGTTCCACAAGTCGCAGGCGATGGGCAATCGGTTGACCCAAATCGAGGACATCGCGCCGCTGGTCTTGTTCCTGCTCGACGGCGGCCACTGGATCACCGGACAGACCGTCTTCGCCAACGGCGGCTACACCACCCGGTGAGCCCGGTCAGTCGCGCGCCAGTGCCGCTGCCGCTTCCCGTTGGAGGTCGACGAAGGCCTCATTGCTGACGTCGATGACGACGGCCGCAATGCTGCCGCCGGTGAAGGTACCGGGATTCTGGTACTGGTCGGAGACGTTGTCGCCACTGTCGTATCCGACGCACAGGCCGTCGCCGGCGAGGGTGAACTTGCCCAACTGGGCCCGCATCGGACCCGTGTCCACGGGGCTTCCGTCCACGTAAAGCGTGGTGGTGCCGAGGGATTCGCCGTATTTTCCCGCCTCTTTGCGGACGAATTCCATGCCGAGGGTGTGCTTGCCGGGCGTCAGTGGCCGCGAGACGAACTCCTGCTCGGGTTTGATGCCGAGGAAGTTGTACACGTAGTGCAGCTTGCCGTCCTTGATGAACAGCACATGTCCGCCGAACCGGGACCCGTGGGCAAAGAGCACCCCTTGGGCGTCGCGGGCCAGATCGACGCTCGCCACGATCTTGTAGGACCGCCCGCGGATGTTGGCTGCCACGCCTTCCGGAACCGGCGCGGTGTCCGGGTAGTAGGTGTAGCGATCGCGCGGTGGTTCGAACTGCGGCCGGGTGATGGTGATCAACTCGGTTGCCGTGCGGTCGTCCAGCGGCAGGACGTAGTTGTCCTTGGCCTCCACGTGCCACGCGTCGATGAGTGCCTTGAGCTTGTCGGGATGTTGGTCGGCGACGTTCGTGGATTCGGAGCGATCTTCATCGACGTGGTAGAGCTCCCAGCGGTCCTGGTCGAAGTGGCCCTTGCCGCTGATCGGTGCGTGCAGCGCTGACGCCTTCCAGCCGTCCTCCCAGATTCCGCGGGTGCCCAGCATGGCGTAGTACTGCCGCTTCTTGGCGGTGGGCGCATCGGGGGAGTCGAAGCTGTAGCGCATCGACACCCCGTTGAGCGGGTACTGCTTCACGCCGCGATACTCCCCGGGCATCGGGATGCCGACCGCATCGAGGATGGTCGGCACAATGTCGGTGGCGTGGTGGTATTGGTGGCGCACTTGGCCTTTGGCCTTGATCCCGGCGGGCCAGTGGATCACCATGGGGTCGCAGGTACCTCCGGAGAACTGCGAGTAGCGCTTGAACATCTGAAACGGTGTGGAGAACGCAGCCGCCCAGCCGGTCGGATAGTGGTTGTAGGTGGCGGGGGTGCCCAGCGTGTCGAGGTAGCGCATGTTCTCGGCCAGGTCATCGGGGTAGCCGTTGAAGAATTTGTTCTCATTGACCGAGCCGTTGGGGGAGCCCTCGCCGGAGGCGCCGTTGTCGGCGCAGTAGAAGATGAGCGTGTTGTCCAACTGGCCGGTGTGCTCGAGGTAGTCGACGATGCGGCCCACCTGGGCGTCGGTGTATTCGGAGAATCCGGCGAAGACCTCGGCCATCCGGGAGAACAGGCGTTTCTCGTCGGCGTTGAGCGAATTCCATGGCCGTACCGCGTCAGCCGGCAACGCGACGTCGTCGGGAAGGGGATTGAGCGGCGTCAGCCGGGTGCCCTTGGGCATGATGCCCTTGTCGACCATGCGGGCCAACACCCACTCCCGATACGCCTCGTAGCCGTCATCGAACCTGCCGCGGTACTTCTCGGCGTACTCGGTCGGGCTGTGGTGCGGGGCGTGATTGGCCCCCGGGCAGAACCACATGTACCAGGGTTTGGACGGATTGCTGGACCGCTGGTCGCGCAGCATGCGAAGCGCGTTGTCGGCCAGATCTTTCGACAGGTGGTAGCCGTCTTCCGGGCTGTAGGGCTGTTCGATGAATCGGTTGTCCTCCACCAGATCCGGGTACCACTGGTTGGTTTCCCCGCCGAGAAACCCATAGAACCGATCGAAGCCCTTCTGCAGTGGCCACTCCGATTTGCTGCCCCCGCTGGACACGTCCTCCTCGGGCACGTTGTGGTTCTTGCCCACCCAGAACGTGCTGTACCCGTTGTCCTGAAGTACCTGCCCGATCGTCGCGCATTGCGCGGGCAGGCGGGCCGCCGCGCCGGGGAAGCCGTCGGAGCCCTCGGTGATCGAGGCGAAGCGGTTCACGTGGTGATTGCGACCGGTCAAGACGCAGGATCGGGTCGGTGAACACAGCGCCGTGGTGTGCCATTGCGAATAGGTCAGCCCGTTGTCGGCGAGGCGTTGCATGACGGGCATGTCGATTGCCCCGCCGTAGGGCGACCACGCCGCCATCCCGGTGTCGTCGTAGAGCACCACCAGCACATTGGGTGCGTCCTGGGGGGCATGCTTGAGCTCGAACGGGCCCCAGTCGGGCTGCGAATCGCGCACGTCGAGTTCGATCTTGCCGTTGAACCCGTCGTTGATCCCGGTGCCATAACCCGGGGCGCCGGCAGCTTCACCGCTGCTGCCTTTGCTTTCGCAGCCGGCCAGCGCCGAGACGCCGGCGCCGCCCACCCCTAAAGCCGCTAGGCCGCCCAATATCTGGCGTCGTCGCAGCATGGCGCGAGGTCGGCCGTCATCGGTCTCGGACTCACCGGTGTTGACTTGCGATGTCTCGTCGAATGACTCCATGGGAATGGAGTATTCGCCAAATGTCGGCCGGCGGATGGCGATTCGGGCCCATCCGCTGTCAGATCTGCAGCGGTGTGTTTACAGCGGGATGTTCTTGTGGCGGCCGCGGCGGGCGGGCGCCTCAGCCAGTGCCTGGGTGATCTTGCCGCGAGTGTGCGACGGGTCGATCTTCTCGTCGACCACGCCGATGTCGATGGCGCTGTCCACCCCGCCGGCGATCCGCTCGTGCTCGGCGGCCAGCTCCTCGTGCAGCGCCTCGCGCTCGTGATCGGGCGCGGCGGCCAGCTTCTTCTTGTGCAGGATGCCGACCGCGGCCTTGGCGCCCATCACCGCGACCTCGGCGTCCGGCCAGGCGAACACCTTGGTGGCGCCCAACGACCGCGAGTTCATCGCGATGTAGGCCCCGCCGTAGGTCTTGCGGGTCACCAGCGTGACGCGGGGGACGGTGGCCTCACCGAACGCGTGCAGCAGCTTGGCGCCGCGGCGCACCACGCCACCCCATTCCTGGCCGACACCGGGCAGGTAGCCCGGCACGTCGACGATCACGATCAGCGGAATTCCGAACGCGTCGCACAGCCGCACGAAACGTGCCGCCTTCTCGGCGCTCTCGGAGTTCAGGCAGCCGCCCAGCCGCAGCGGGTTGTTGGCCAGCACACCGACGGTGCGACCCGACAACCGGCCCAGCCCGACCACCATCGACGGCGCCCACTTGGCCTGGAACTCATCGAACGGAGCGTCGGCATCGAGCAGCCCGTTGACCAGCGGGTGCACGTCATAGGCGCGTCGGGCCGACTCCGGCAGCAGCGCGTGCAGGTCGATCTCGCCCGCCTCGGCCTTGTTGCGGTCGAAATGGCCCTGCTGGCAGAACAACCCGACCAGACGGCGGCCCCGCTCGTAGGCGTCGAGCTCGTCGTCGGCGACGATGTGGCACACGCCGGACTTCTTGTGGTGGGTGTCGGGGCCGCCCAGCGCGGCCATGTCGACGTCCTCACCGGTGACGCTGCGCACCACATCGGGGCCGGTGACGAAAACCCGACCCTCCGGTGCCATCACGATGACGTCGGTCAGGGCCGGCCCGTAGGCGGCGCCGCCGGCGGCGAAACCGACCACCACCGAGATCTGCGGGACGAATCCGGAAGCCCGGATCATGGCCTCGAAGACCCGTCCGACCGCGTGCAGGGCTCGCACGCCCTCGGCCAGCCGGGCGCCGCCCGAGTGCCACAGGCCCACGATCGGGCTCTGCTCGGCGATCGCGGTGTCGTAGGCGTTGACGATGTGGTCGCAGCCCTCGATGCCCATCGCCCCGCCCATCACGGTGCCGTCAGTGCAGAACGCGATGGTGCGCACTCCGTTGACGGTGCCGCCCGCGGCCAGCACGCCGGATCGATCGCGCTCGTGCAGCAATTCCACGGTGCCGTCGTCGAAGAACGTCGACAGACGCAGCAGGGGATCGCGCGGGTCGAGCGATTCGCCCACCGTTTCGGGAGCCATAGTCGTCATCGCGCCTCTCCTTGGTTTTTGATCGCGGGTCTCGCTTCTGGTCCGTCTGGGGTCTTCAGTACCGGCCGAAGACGATTGCGACGTTGTGCCCGCCGAACCCGAATGAGTTGTTGATCGCGTACTCGTAGTTGCCAGGTCGCGGTTCGCCCGCCACCACATCCAGGTCGATCTCGGGGTCGAGGTTCTCCATGTTCCGAGTCGGCGGGACGATCTGTTCACGCAGAGCCATCACCGTCAGGATGGACTCGACCGCGCCGACCGCACCGACCGAGTGGCCGAGTGCCGCCTTGGGCGCGTACACCGCGGCGTTGCCGCCGTGCGGGCCCAACGCGAGGTTGATGGCGTGGCCTTCGGCCACGTCACCCACCGTGGTTCCGGTGGCGTGCGCATTGACGTGGCTGATGTCGCCGGGGGTCAGCCCGGCGGCCTGGATTGCCCGTGTCATCGCCCGACCCGCGCTTTGGCCGTCGGGGTCCGGCGCGACGATGTGGTAGCCGTCCGAGGTGATCGAGGCACCCATGATCCGGGCGAGGATGTTGGCCCCGCGCGCCTTGGCGTGCTCCTCGGTCTCGATCACCATCAGTGCGGCGCCCTCGCCGAACACGAACCCGTTGCGGTCGCGGTCGAAGGGGCGGCAGGCGCCCTCCGGGTCGTCGTTGCTGGTGGACAGCACGATGCGCATCTGGGCGAACCCCGCGATCGGCACTGCTTCGATCCGGGTCTCCACACCACCGCAGATCGCCATGTCGGCCTCGCCGAGCACGATCTGCTGCCAGGCATGGGCGATGCCCTCGGAGCCGGATGCGCAGGCCGAGATCGGAGTGATCACCCCGGCCTTTGCCTGCCGGTCCAGACCGACCGCGGCGGCCGCTCCATTGGGCATGTATTTCTGCACGACCAACGGCGAGACCGCCTTCAGGCCGCGTTCGCGCATGCCGTCATAGGCCCAGACGAGCTCCTCGCTGGAACCCATCCCGGTGCCGATCGACACCATGAGGCGCCGAGTGTCGACTTCGGGTGAGCCGGCGTGCTCCCACGCACGCCGGCTCAGCACCAAAGCCATCTTCTGCAGGTAGGAAAGCCGACGCAGCTCGGTCCGATTCAGCCCTTCGTCGAACGACTCCGGGGTCTCGACGAGATGCCCGCCGATACGAACCGGCAGGTCATACTCCTCGACGAATGAATCGGTGAGCTTGCGAATGCCGCTCTGGCCGTCCAGCAGCTTCTTCCAGGTGTTCTCCCCGTCCGCGGCCAATGCCGTCGTCATGGCGTAGCCGGTGACGACGACGTTGGGGAGACCCTTTCCCGTTGCCAGCGTTGACATGGCTGTTGCGAACTTCCCTCTCTGATCCGGTGTCAGTACCGCCCAAAGGCGAGCGCGACGTTGTGCCCACCAAACCCGAATGAATTGTTGATGGCGTACTTGTAGTCGCCGTACCGGGGCTCGCCCGCCACGATATCCAGATCGATCTCGGGGTCCGGCGTCTCGTAGTTCAGCGTCGGGGGGATGACCCCGTCACGCAGCGAGAGCACCGTCAACACCGACTCCAGCGCACCGACCGCCCCAATGGAGTGGCCCAGCGCCGACTTGGGTGCGTAGACCGCGGCGTGCTGGCAACCGGCTTCCCGGATCGCGTTCGCCTCGGCCGTGTCACCGATCGGAGTAGCCGTTCCGTGCGCGTTGATGTGATCGACGTCCTTGGCGGACAGACCCGCCAACTCCAGCGACCGGGTCATCGCACGGCCGGCCCGCTTGCCATCGGGGCCGGGAGCCACCATGTGGAAGGCGTCGGAGGTGATTCCGGCGCCCATCAGCCGGGCCAGCGGCTTGGCGCCGCGTGCCTTGGCGTGCTCTTCGGTCTCGATGATCATCAGCGCGCCGGCTTCACCGAAGACGAAGCCGTCCCGGTTCTTGTCGAACGGCCGCGACGCACCCTCGGGGTCGTCGTTGCGGGTCGACATCGCGCGCATCATCGAGAACGCCGCGATCGGCAGCGCCTCGATGCCGCCTTCGACACCGCCGCAGACCGCGAAGTCCGCGTCGCCCATGACGATCTGACGCCACGCGTGTGCAATCGCCTCCGAACCCGACGAACAGGCCGACACCGGGGTGATGACCCCGGCGCGAGCGCCGAGCTGCAGGCCGACCACCGCGGCCGCACCGTTGGGCATGATCATCTGAACGGCCAGCGGCGACACCTTGCGGGGTCCGCCCTCGTTCATCAGGTCATAGGTTTCGACGATCTTCTCGCCACCGCCCAGACCGGTGCCGATCACCACGGTGAACCGGTCAGGGTCCACCTCAGGCGTGCCGGCGTTCTCCCAGAGGCGGGTGCCGAGCAGCTTGGCCATCCGCTGGACGTAGGACATGCGCCGCATGTCCAGCCGGCCCATGTGGTCGTCGACCGGATCCTTCAAGTGGCCGCCGATCTTGACCGGCAGGTCCCACTTGCTGACGAACTCGTCTTCGAGCACGTGAATGCCGCTCTCACCGGCGAGCAAGCCCTTCCACGTGCTCTCGATGTCCGCCCCGACTGAAGTCGTGGCCTCAACGGCGGTTACCACCACACTCGGGTAACCGCCGTTGGCCGTAGAAGGCTGAGAGGACACGATTAGCTCTCGGAACCGAACTTCTCGCGCAGCGCGGCGGCAGCCTCGGGGTTCTCGGCCTCGAGCTTCTGGATGTAGCCCACCACGTCACCCACGGTGCGCAGACCGGCGAGGTCCTCGTCCGGGATCTTCACGCCGTACTTGTCTTCGGTCTGAACCGCGATCTCCACCATCGACAGCGAGTCGATGTCCAGGTCGTCGACGAAGGACTTCTCGACGGTGACCTCGCTCGGCTCGATACCGGTCACCTCTTCGATGATCTCCGCGAGACCGGCGATGATTTCTTCCTGGCTGGCAGCCACTGTGTTTCCCTTCGGTTGGATCCGCACGGGGTGTGCGGGGGTGAATTACTGCGTATCTGGTTGTGCAGGTTGGAGCGGGCTTGAAAAGGGCTAGAACTCGGGAAGCCCGTCCAGATCCGCGGGAGATTTGACGGCGTGCGTCGGAGTCCCCCGAAGTTCGCGTTTCGCGATACCGGCCAGCGTGCCGGCGGGCGGAAACTCCACGATCGCCGTGACCTCCCGGGCGCGGAGCGTCTCGGTGCACAGGTCCCAACGCACCGGCCGGGTCAGCTGCGCCACCAGGTGCTCCAGTGCCTCGGCCGCCGACGTCACTGGCTGCCCGTCGCGGTTGGACAACAGGGTAGCGGTGGGTTCCGAAACGCCGGACGCCTTGACCTGCTCGACGGCGGCGGCGTAGGCCTCCAGCGCCGGTGCCATGTACTGGGTGTGGAACGCCCCGGCGGTGGCCAGCTTGCGAACCCGAGCCTTGGCAGGCGGGTCTTCGGCGAGCTTGTCCAGCGCCGGCAGCGGGCCGGCGGCCACGATCTGACCGACGGCGTTGCGGTTGGCCGGGGTCAGATCGAGTTGCTCGAGGCGGGTCAGCACCTCGGCCTCGTCGCCGCCGAGCACCGCGGCCATGCCGGTGGGCTCGAGAGCGCAGGCCTTGGCCATCTCGCGGCCGCGGGTGGCGGCCAGCATGACGGCGTCGTCAGGGGAGATGACGCCGGCGATCGCGTAGGCGGCGATCTCACCGACGGAGTGGCCGGCCACGATCACGTCGCTGCCGCTTACCGGGGCGTTGCGCAGCTTGACCAGCTCGGCGTAGGCCAGCAGGGTCGCCGCCACCACCAGCGGCTGGGTGACCGCGGTGTCGGTGATCTCCTCGGCGGTCGCGGTGGTGCCCAGCGCGATCAGATCCAGGCCGGCGATCTCCGACCAGGCGGCCAACTGCTCGCGGGCGGCATCGGCGTCAGCCGACTCCAGCCACGGCGCGAGCATGCCGGGGGTCTGAGATCCCTGTCCGGGAGCGAGCAACGCAATCACGTCTTTAAGAGAACATTGTGAAGCGCGATTTGCAGGATGTCCTAGATTATGAACATTGTCTTATGTTTTTGTGGAGACCCTACAAACCTGCCGTTCGATGCGACGTGTTCGATACCGAACTGCGACAACTGTCCGCCGTTGGTGTGCACCCGTACGTGCCCGGACTACCTCCGGCAAGTCACTCCTCCGGGCTGACCTGAGGTTCATCGGGACCACCGGAGGACAGCGGCGGGGCGGCGTAGGTCACGCCCGCACTGCTGAAACTGGCGTGCTGCGCTTGGTTGGCCAACCGCCCGACCGTGGCGGCAACCCGCAGCACATAGGCGTCGCGCGGCACGGCCGGATCGCGTCCGGTGAAATCGGCGATCCGCTTGAGTCGGTAACGGACGGTGTTTGGATGAACGAACAACTTGCGGGCGCACGCCTCGATCGCGCCGCCACAGTCCAAATAGGCGTCCAGGGTCTCGGTGAGCGTGGGCCCGGCCTCGGCCAGCGGTCGCATCACATCGGTGTGCAGGGCCGCGATCGCCGACGCATCGCCGATCAGTGCCCGCTCCGGAAGCAGCTCGCGTGCCAGCACCGGCCGCGGGGCCCCGGTCCAGCCGACGACGGCGTTCATCCCTGAGATCGCTTCGCTGGCACTGTGATAGGCGGCGGTCAGCGTCGGTGCCGTCGGTCCGATCACCACCGGACCGTCGGAGAACGCGCCGAGCAGGTCGGCGAAGAACTTCTGGGTGGGCGTCAGCGGGCCCGACACGATGGCCACCAGCCATGTGCCGTGCACGTCGGTCAATGCCGCCCGGCCGTGGTGTTCGGCGACATCACGGACGTCTTGGCTGGCCTTCTGTCCGGCGTAGGCGTCCGGGCCCGGCGGTGCGGTGCCCACCACGACGGTGGCCGGGGCGGTGGTGTCCCAGTTCAGCGCGGCTGCGCGGCTCAACAACTCCGGACCGGTGTCGCCGCGGACCACGGCGTCCACCACGCTGGCCTCCATTCGGGAATCCCAGGTGCCCCGGGCCTCCGCGGCGTCGGCGTAGGCGGAGGCGGCGGTGAACGCCAGGTCCCGGCTGTACTTGAGGATGCCGACCGTCAGTGCGGTCACCTGCTCCTCGGAGCGGGCCAGCAGCGGCACGACCTCCTCGAAGAACTCCATGGTGACCCGCACCATGTCCACGGTGTGCCGCAGCGCGATGTGGCGGGTCAGATCCTGGGGAACCAACTCGAACGCCTGCGCGGTGTGGCTGACGTTGCCGTGCGGGTCGTGCATCCACTCGGCGAAGTTGACCACCGCCGTCTGCACCACCAGGGCCACGCTGGCGCGCTGGGAGGCCTCGAGGTCGGCGAAGAACGGCAACCGATCGCCCATCATGGAGACCGCTTCGGTGGCCAGCCGGCCCGAGTAGTGCTTGAGCCGGCGCAGCAAGGTGTCCGGAACGGCGCTGAGCAGATCCAGCGTGGAGCGCGGCAGGACGGGGCCCGCCGGGTTGTCAACCATTCCTAAAAGCTACGCCAATTTTCTAGTGACAACTGACAACCCCACGGGCGTCGCCCCAGCCTCCTTAGGCCACCCCGGAATCCGACGTCTGCTCGGGGGCCGCCAACACGTCGTCGATCTGGTACTGCGTGGCCGCAGTCACCGCCACGGACGGGTCGATGACCCCGTCGCGGCCCAGCGCCGCTAGCACCGCCACCACCACCGACTCGGCGTCGGTGTTGAAGTAGCGCCGCGCGGCCGGACGAGTGTCGGAGAACCCGAACCCGTCGGTGCCCAGGGTGACGTAATTGCCGGGCACCCACGGGCGGATCTGCTCGGGCACCGCACGCATCCAGTCCGACACCGCGACGACCGGGCCGGTGGCGTCCGCCAACGCCTGGGTCACATACGGCACCGCGGCCGGGCGCTCGGGGTGCCGCAGCCGCTCGCGCTCGATGGCGACACCGTCCCGGTTGAGCTCACCCCAGCTGGTCACCGACCACACGTCGGCGGCCACATCCCAGTCGGCGGCCAACATGTCGGCGGCCCGCAGCGCCTCGGGCACCGCCACTCCCGAAGCCAGGATCTGCGCGGTGTGCGACCGCGCGTCGGCGGCCTTGCGGAAACGGTAGATTCCGCGCAGCAGACCCTCGGGGTCAAAACCCTCGGGCTCGGCCGGCTGCACGTAGGGCTCGTTGTAGAGCGTGACGTAGAAGTACACGTTCTCCGGGTCCGGGCCGTACATCCGGTGCAGGCCGCTTTCGATGATGTGGGCGACCTCGTAGGCGAACGCGGGATCGTAGGAGACCACCGCCGGGTTGGTGGACGCCAACAACAGTGAGTGGCCGTCGGCGTGCTGCAGACCCTCACCGGTCAGCGTGGTGCGTCCCGCGGTGGCCCCCAGCACGAAGCCGCGTGCCATCTGATCGGCGGCCGCCCACAGGCCGTCGCCGGTGCGCTGGAAGCCGAACATCGAATAGAAGATGTAGATCGGGATCATCGGCTCGTCGTGGGTCGCATACGACGTCCCGACCGCGGTGAACGAGGCCGTCGAGCCGGCTTCGTTGATGCCCTCGTGCAGGATCTGGCCGACTTCGCTTTCCTTGTAGGCCAGCATCAGGTCGGCATCCACCGAGGTGTAGAGCTGGCCGTTGCGGTTGTAGATCTTCAACGACGGGAACCACGAGTCCATCCCGAACGTGCGCGCCTCATCGGGGATGATCGGCACCAGGCGCGGGCCTAACTGCTTGTCCCGCAACAACTCTTTGAACACCCGCACGGTCGCCATGGTGGTGGCGACCTCCTGGTTGCCCGAACCCTTCTTGACCGCCGCATAGGCCTGCGAGCCCGGCAGTTCCACCGTCTTGGCCTGGGTGCGGCGGTGCGGCACGAAGCCGCCCAGGGCACGTCGCCGATCCAGCAGGTAACGGATCTCGGGGGCGTTCTCGCCGGGGTGGTAGTACGGCGGCAGGTACGGGTTCTCCTCGAGTTCGGCGTCCGGGATCGGAATCCGCATCTCGTCGCGGAAGTCCTTGAGGTCCTGCAGCCGGAACTTCTTCATCTGGTGGGTGGCGTTACGGCCGGCGAAGTAGCTGCCCAGGCTGTAGCCCTTGATGGTCTTGGCCAGGATGACGGTGGGCTGGCCCTTGTGCTCGATGGCCGCGCGGTAGGCGGCGTGGACCTTGCGGTAGTCGTGTCCACCGCGCTTGAGGTGCCAGATGTCCTGATCGGACAGGTTCTGCACGAGCGCCTTGGTGCGCGGGTCGCGGCCGAAGAAGTGCTCCCGCACGTAGCCGCCGTCGTTGGCCTTATAGGTCTGATAGTCGCCGTCGGGGGTGACGTTCATCAGGTTGACCAGGGCGCCGTCCCGGTCGGCGTGCAGCAGGGCATCCCACTCGCGGCCCCACACCACCTTGATCACGTTCCAGCCCGCGCCGCGGAAGAACGATTCCAGCTCCTGGATGATCTTGCCGTTGCCGCGCACCGGGCCGTCCAGGCGCTGCAGGTTGCAGTTGACCACGAACGTCAGGTTGTCCAGGCCCTCCAGCGCGCCGACGTGCAGCAGCCCGCGGCTCTCTGGCTCGTCCATCTCGCCGTCGCCCAAGAAGCACCACACGTGCTGATCGGAGGTGTCCTTGATGCCACGGTCGTGCAGGTAGTGGTTGAACCGGGCCTGGTAGATGGCGTTCATCGGGCCCAGGCCCATCGACACCGTGGGGAATTCCCAGAAGTCGGGCATCAGCCGCGGATGCGGGTAGGACGGCAGCCCGCCGCCCGGGTGGCTGTGCTCCTGACGGAAGCCGTCGAGGTCGTGGGTGCTCAGCCGGCCTTCGAGGAAGGCGCGCGCGTAGATGCCGGGGGAGGCGTGGCCCTGGATGAACACCTGGTCACCACCACCGGGATGGTCCTTGCCGCGGAAGAAGTGGTTGAAGCCGACCTCATAGAGCGTCGACGACGACGCGTAGGTCGAGATGTGCCCGCCGACTCCCACTCCGGGGCGCTGCGCGCGGTGCACCATCACCGCGGCGTTCCAGCGGATCCAGCTGCGGTAGCGGCGCTCGGTTTCCTCGTCGCCGGGGAACCAGGGCTCCAGTTCGGTCGGGATGGTGTTGACGTAGTCGGTGGAGGTGAGCGCGGGGATCGCCACCCGCTGCTCGCCGGCGCGCTCGAGCAATCGCAACATCAGGTAGCGGGCGCGGGCCGGACCGGAGCGGGCCAGCAGTTCGTCGAAGGACTCCAGCCACTCGGAGGTCTCGTCGGAGTCGATGTCGGGAAGGTAGGACGCCACCCCCTCGCGGATCACCCGGACCCGGTCGGATTCGGTTGTGCTGCTTGGCTTTTTGGCCTGATCCTGATCTACGGCCTCAGTGGTCAACGCAATGCTCCTTGGTTCGGAGGACAAGATGTGCCTCCCGGCTTGTGGCCAGGACGACACCGACCGATCGATTCGCCGGTCTCGTCTTTTCTATCGTGCCCCACCGGACACCCGACCGCCGGTGCGCCAGTGCCCCTGGGTGGGCTGATCTCGGCCTGGCGGCAGGTACGCGGTAACGTTTGAAGTTGTGCTGACCCGACGGCTGACTGCCTCGCGCGCCCAGACGCGGCGACACGCTCGGGCAGGCGCGTCGGTGGCCGGTGTGGTTGCGGCATTGGCGATGGGTGTCGTCGGCTGTACCAGCATCATCGCCGGCACCCCGGAGGCGGACACCTCAGAAGCCCCGGCCTACCGCTCCTCGGTGTCGGCGTCGGTGTCGGCCTCGGAGGCCACCTCGAGCATTCGTGAGACCCAGCGTCAGCAGTCGATGACCACCCAGGCGGTCCGTGGCGCGTGCGGCCGGTTCGCCTCGAGCAGCAGCGACGCCGTCGACGTGGTGAACAAGTACGTCGAGGCGTTCAACAACGGTGGCGATATCTCCGGCACTGCTGGGCCGGCGGTGGAGGCGCTCAACCACAGCGCCGACGAGGTTGCTGCGGCAATCAACGAGAAGTTGTCGCAGGACCTGACCGACGCATTCAATACCTATGCACAGGCCGCGCGCGGCGTCGCGACGGCGATCTCATCCAAGGCGCCGGTGTCGGTGTACAACGCCCGCAAGGATGAACTCAACCGGGCTCGGGACAAGGGGATGCAGCTGTGCAAAGCCTTCTGAGCCCGCTGATCCCGCGCCGCACGGGGAGCTGTGCAACGATGATTCACATCACACACAGCGCTGACGATCGAGGGAGGTCACACGGTGGTCGCGGCGGATAACGCCCCGAGCTTCGCCCGCAAACTGGGCATCGAGAGCAAGCAGTTGGTCCAGGAGTTCGGCTGGGACGAGGACGCCGACGACGACATCCGTGTCGACGTCGAAGAGGCCGCCGGCAGCGAACTGCTCGACGAGGACACCGATGAGGTGGTCGACGTCGTGCTGCTCTGGTGGCGCGATGGCGATGGTGACTTGGTGGACACCTTGATGGATGCGATCACCGCCTTGGCCGACGACGGGGTGATCTGGGTATTGACACCCAAGACCGGCCGATCCGGCCACGTGCAGCCCGCCGAGATCGCCGAGGCGGCGCCGACTGCCGGCCTGATGCCGACGTCGTCGGTCAACCTGGGGGACTGGAGTGCCAGTCGTCTGGTGCAGCCCAAGTCCCGCGCGGGGAAGCGTTGATGCTGGAAGTCGGCGCGCAGGCCCCTGACTTCACCCTCAAGGACCAGAATCAGCAGCAGGTGACGCTGAGCAGCTTCCGGGGCGACAAGAACGTCCTGGTGGTGTTCTTCCCGCTGGCCTTCACCGGCATCTGCCAGGGCGAGCTGGATCAGCTGCGCGATCACCTGCCCAGCTACGTCAATGACGACAGTGTGGCGCTGGCGATCTCGGTCGGCCCGCCGCCCACCCACAAGATCTGGGCGACCGAGAGCGGGTTCCTGTTCCCGGTGCTCTCGGATTTCTGGCCGCACGGCGCCGTCAGCCAGGACTACGGGGTGTTCAACTCCGACACCGGCTTTCCCAACCGCGGCACGTTCGTCATCGACAAGTCCGGCATCATCCGGTTCGCCGAGATGAAGCAGCCCGGCGAGGCGCGCGACCAGCAGCTCTGGCTCGACGCCCTGGGCGCGCTCAAGGGGTAGTTCCGGCAACCCCGGAAAGCCGGGCCTCCAATCAGCGGGATGTGTGGTGGCCGTTTTGGGTCTGGGGCACCGATCCGGGTAACCTGCCCGAGGCAGGGGCGCGTAGCTCAGTGGTAGAGCTCTGGTTTTACACACCAGCGGTCGGCGGTTCGATACCGTCCGCGCCCACCATCAAAACTCCAGTTCAGAGGATGTTGAACTGCGTTCTCTCTCGTTCTCCAAAACCCCGTTGCGCCAACAGTGTGCCGAGGTTTTCTGCGAGGCGATGGGACCCGAAACAGCGTGTGCGCGATCTACCAAACGCCAACGAATCGGAAGATACCCGAAGACGTGAAATAACCGCGACAGTGATAGAAGCGGGATTAAGCCTCAAGGTGACTGTGAGTCGGATTGCCGGGGAGGATCATTGGCCACGATCGGTACACAGTTGGAGGACATCCTCGGTGAGTCGCGCGAACACCTGATTGAGCCGTTCGAGAGGACTATGAGCGCGGTGACCCGTCTCGGCAAGGTATTAACGTCCGTCGATTCTGAAGTTCAACCGAAAGATGTCTCGTGGCGGCCCCATGCGGACAATCTCGTCGCGGGATGGAGACTTTACTGAATGAGGAAGTGGCTTTCTCTAGGCCGGGAACGCAGGATGCCTCTCGGATCCGCCAGCCTCAACGCGCATCGACGTTGCGCTCGGAGCTTTGAGGCTCGCGAAGATGATGCGAAAGGGTCGCACAACGGACTGCGCCAACGCCGGCGTGCTGACACACATGTGTCACGACGGTCTGCCGGCGCAGCGGCCCCCACGGCTCCGAACGCGGTGCACGACTGAATTCAGCGATCGGCTGTGCAACTCCATAGCGAGGCCACGGAGACTATCCGCGACGGTTGCACGGAGTCGACGATTAGCCAGGTCGCAAGCGTAAATTGGCATCGAGCGGCGAAATGAGAGCAGCGATGTGCTCTTCACCGATGTCGACCTGCGCCCGAGCGCCATCGCTCGGGGCTCACGACCCGATGATGGTGGCAAGCGCAGCGGTTGCCACCATCGTTCTTCGATGACAGGCGTGTCACCGGCCGTTCCGTAGTATCTCCGTCGAAATTCGAGTATGTCAGCTCAGTTCCTCCAAAAGCAGGTCGAGCGCTGCAATGGCAGAATCTGCAACGGCTTTAGTCACCTCGTCACCTGAACGCAGTGCAACACCGGGGTGAACAAAATTCCGCCATTTCCTAAAGACATTATCCAATAGTTGCGCAGTGGTCGGCTTAATATAGCGCTGCGCATTTTTCGTATTGGACGGATCATCTGCGAACCCGGGGCAGCAGGCGTTGATGAGGCCTTGGAAGCCAAGTTTTATAGCCTTCTCTCGTGGCAGGTTTGAGGACCGGATCGCTACGTCGAGTAGGATGCCCTCGATCGCGATTCCTGCCATCACTACTGAGGCCCTATAATTTCCCGTGACGCGGCAGCGCGTCGATTCAAGGCGGTCGGCCATAACGAATTCTCGAAGAGACGGATCGATGATGCATGCAATGCCACTCTCGTCGGGTTCAGACTGAACTTCGATGAGTTGTGGAAACTCGGCGTCTGACCACCAATCTGCAGGCGCTGCCCCGAATTTTCGCACAGATTGGCGATCGGTCTGGGCATCTAACGATTTCTGCCAGTGATCAAGATGGCCTTGTAGCGCTAGCGAATATGAGAGTGCATCCCATGTCAGTTTGTTAGATTCACTGGATTTAAACACAAGGCGAGGAGCGGTAACCCAGTGGCTTAGTCTTTCGCCGATGAATTCATTGTATATGGGATGGCGGCTGCTATGAGCGGAATTCTGGTAAAATGAGGCGCTAAACATAGCTAAGCATGCGAGGTCCATGCTGCGCGTAAATCGATGCTTATGGGGTCCGGTATAGGTGTCGCGAGGTGTCAAGTAAATCGATCCCTGTCGATTTAGGATGAGATATTCTGTCCGCGATTTCCTGTTAATCGCTTCACATTCGTCTATAACGGCCTTGACTAGCTCTTTGTTGAGGGATTTTGGATCGCGAGTGCCGATTAATAGTGCGACGATCTCCTCAATATTTTCAAGCGCTGAATTTTGGAAGTTATCTGACGGTTGGTTCAAGTTGAGATGAAATCCGAAATAGCTATCCTGGTACCGAATGGCCTCGTATTCTGCCTCGCGATCTCCTTCGGCTAGATAATTTATCATCCGCAACGCGTGGTCGATTACGGGAATGGTTCGGGGTGAGCGCAGTCTATATAGATCGTCGAAATCCTTGTTTGCGATCTTGGTTGCATCGATATTTAAAGTCGCCTTGATGCGGGCGAGTAAAACCCCTGGAAAGAGTTCACCTGAAATAGAATTAATTGATCCGGTGAAGTTGCCAAATTGCGTCGGAGCGCTCGGCAGGCGTGTAAGTTCTTGGTCGAAGAGGTCTGAGCTTCGGGAAAATAGCCGATAGAACCCGTCCTTAGGTCTGAGCGCATAAGGTACGACAACGTACGGCTCGGGGATGTCGAATTGGCTCACTAACGCAGGATGGGGCTTAACGTCAAAAAATCGTCGAACTCGGGCCTCGGTCCATGAAAGTGCAGGGACAGTCGTGGCCGTGATCCACTGCACGTCCAACTGCATCTGCTTCTCCCCGGTTGTGTGGCGCATCGAGGACTTGAACCTCGTCCGCGGTAAACCGCGTCCGCCCCACGGTGGCTGCGCCCAGAGGTCACGCAAACGCTGTACGTAACGCACGGCCACCCAGCATCAACGATTGTTCGGTTCTAGTCAACGCAGGGAACCGTGTCCACACCAAATGCCGTACAAGCTACTGCGTCGCGCAGCATGTCCGGGCTTGCGGGACGCAAGGTGAGATTGCCACTGGCGGGGGTCCGCGGGCGGCCGGAACGACCGGAAATCCAAGCCCCCGCTGCGCCGAGAGTGTGCCAAGACGGGTGTCAACTGACGATTGACCGTTGACACCGCAGGGCGGCTGCGACACGCTGAACTGTAGATGCTGTGAGAATGCACAGCGCGAAACGTTCCAAGTGCGGCAATAAACCATTTACACACCAGCGGTCGGCGGTTCGATACCGTCCGCGCCCACCAGTTGTTTGACACCGCCGCAGATCGTCAATGCGGTGGGCATGACAACTTCTGCGACACCGGACGAACCCACTCCACAGTCGCCGCCCGTTCCTCCGCAACGGGCGCCGACCGGCAAGTGGGGCGTACCTCCGTCGACCAGCCCTCAGTTCACTCGCACGGGCCGTTCTGAAAAGCCGCCAGGCGTGCGTGCGGTGCTGTGGGCGGCCCTGCTCGTGCTGATCGGCGTCATCGTCCTGCTGATCGTGCTCTCGGCCTGAGCGCCGACAGCGAAAACCCGCCCGGGCAGGCACCTGACCGGGCGGGCATCGCTACACCGCGTGCTCAGTGCGAATGAGCGTGGCCCGCGTGCTCCAGGCCCGCCTGGTGAGTGTGCGGGTGGCTGTGCACGGTCCCGTCTTCGTGAGTGTGCTCGTGTTCGTGCTCGACGTGCTCGTGCTCGTGGGCGTCGTGCACATGGGTGTGCGTCAGGTCGCCGTGGGTGTGCTCGTGCGCGTGCGGCGCGTCGTGGTTGTGGTCTTCACCGTGGTTGTGGTGCGACATGGGTGGCTCATCTCCCTTGTTCGATGGCTCGTTGCCTCAATTGGGGCAACGCCTCTCCGGCCGTAGCCGGGAGGTTCTTGGCGGCGCGGTGATGCGGCGGCACCCCCGGGCCGGCATGCTCGGCGTTGAAGACGGCGTCGGTGACCAGCTGGCAGACGTGCTCGTTCTCCATGCTGTAGAAGATCGTGGTGCCCTCGCGGCGGGTACGCACGAGCCGCGCCATCCGAAGTTTCGCCAGGTGTTGTGACACCGATGGCGCCGGCTTGCCGACGTGCTCGGCGAGTTCGTTGACCGACATTTCCCGGCTGGTCAGCGCCCACAACACCTGAACCCGCGTGGCGTCGGCCAACATTCGGAACACCTCGACGATCAGGCCGACCTGATCCTCCGGCAGCCGATCCGCTGGACCATTATCTGCATGCATACGCAAATAGTAGGCCTTGGGGTCCGCCGGCTGTCAACCCTCGGCTCGTCCCAACGGCGGATGAGGCGGTCGGTAGTGTCCTGCGGGCAGGTCGTTACGCACTAGTGGAGGTAGCCCCGATGTCGACGCAGTCCATGCGCCAGCCCATTCATTCCGGGCATCTCACCGTGGGCGCCCTCAAGCGCAATAAAGACAAGCCGGTGCTGTTCCTCGGCGACACCACGTTGACCGGCGGTCAGCTCGCCGAGCGCATCAGCCAGTACATCCAGGCGTTCGACGCACTCGGAGCTGACGCGACCGGGCTGTTGTCACTGAACCGTCCCGAGGTGCTGATGATCATCGGTGCCGGGCAGATCCGGGGATACCGGCGCACGGCACTGCACCCGCTGGGTTCGCTGGACGACCACGCCTACGTGCTGGCCGACGCCGAAGTCAGCACTCTGATCATCGATCCCACACCGGCGTTCGTGGAGCGGGCCCTGGGCCTGCTCGAAAAGGTGCCGACGTTGCGCCAGGTGCTGACCATCGGTCCGGTGCCGCCGGAGCTCGAAGGCAAGGCCGTCGACCTGGCCGCCGAGGCGGCCAAGTACGCGCCGCAGCCACTGGTGCCCGCCGACCTTGCCCCAGACCACATTGGCGGTCTCACCTACACCGGTGGGACCACCGGCAAGCCCAAGGGCGTCATCGGCACCGTGGCATCCATCACCGCGATGACCACCACTCAGCTCGCCGAGTGGGAATGGCCGGAGCACCCCAAGTTCCTCATGTGCACCCCGCTTTCGCACGCCGGCGCAGCGTTCTTCGTGCCGACGATCATCAAGGGCGGTCAGCTGGTGGTGCTGACCAAATTCGACCCGGCCGAGGTGCTGCGGGTGATCGAGGAGCAGAAGATCACCGCCACCATGCTGGTGCCGTCGATGATCTACGCGCTGATGGATCACCCGGATTCGCACACCCGCGACCTGTCCTCGCTGGAGACGGTGTACTACGGCGCCTCGGCGATGAACCCGGTCCGGCTGCAGGAGGCCATCGATCGGTTCGGCCCGATCTTCGCCCAGTACTACGGCCAGTCCGAGGCGCCGATGGTGATCACCTACCTGGCCAAGGGGGACCACGACCAGAAGCGACTCACCTCATGCGGCCGCCCCACCCTGTTCGCCCGGGTCGCGCTGCTGGGCGACGACGGCAACCCGGTGCCCCAGGGCGAGGTCGGCGAGATCTGCGTGTCCGGGCCGCTGCTGTCGGGCGGCTACTGGAAGCTTCCGGAGGCCACCGCTGAGACGTTCAAGGACGGCTGGATGCACACCGGCGACCTGGCGCGTGAGGATGAAGACGGCTTCTACTACATCGTCGACCGCACCAAGGACATGATCGTCACCGGCGGCTTCAATGTGTTCCCCCGCGAGGTCGAGGACGTCATCGCCGAGCACCCCTCGGTGGCCCAGGTGTGCGTGATCGGAACCCCCGACGAGAAGTGGGGCGAGGCGGTGACCGCGGTGGTGGTGCTGCGTCCGGGCGTGGACAGCGATGCCGCCGCGGTAGCCACGATGACCGCCGAGATCCAGTCCGCGGTCAAGGAGCGCAAGGGGTCGGTCCAGTCGCCCAAACAGGTGATCGTCACCGAATCGGTGCCGGTGACCGCGCTGGGCAAGCCGGACAAGAAGGCCGTGCGCGCCCAGTTCTGGTCCGGCGCAGAGCGTTCCGTCGGCTGAGGTTCAGCCCAGCGCTGCGGCCAGCTGCCGCCACTGCTCCCGAGGGAAGGCGCGCGGGTCGGCATCCAGCAGCTGGACGCAGACGTGGTCGGCTCCGGCGGCCTGGTGCTCGGCGACCCGGCTGAGCACGGCCTCCGGGGTTCCCCAGGCGATGATCGCGTCGAACAGCCGATCGCTGACCGAGGCGATGTCGTCCTCGGAAAAGCCTGACCGCAGCAGGTTGTTGGCGTAGTTGGGCAGCGCCAAATAGGAGCCCAGCCACTTGGTGCCGATCGCGCGTGCTTCGTCGCGGCTGGCGCACAAAATGCCGGTCTGCTCGGGCAGCAGTAATGGCCCGTCGCCGAGTTGTTCGCGGGCAAACCGGGTGTGCTCGGGGGTGGTCAGGTAGGGGTGGGCGCCGCGACTGCGGGAGGCGGCCAAGTCGAGCATCTTGGGCCCCAGGGCCGCGAGCACCCGCGACTTGACCGGCACCGGCGCGTCGGCGGCGTCGAGCCCGTCGAGAAACTCGCTCATGGCGCGCAGTGGGCGGCGGTATCGACCGGGATCCCCGGCGTCGATCAGCGGAGCGTGGCTGACCCCGATGCCGAGCAGGAACCGGTCACCGTGTGTCGCGGTCAGCGATGCGTAGGACGCCGCGACGTCGGCCGGGGCGTGCATCCAAAGGTTCAGGATGCCGGTGGCGATGACCGCGCTGCGGGTGGCCGACAGCAGGTTGCCCACCGCGTCGAACACCGGACCCCCCACGTCGGGTATCCACAGCACGCCGAAGCCCAGTTCTTCCAATTCGGCGGCCGCTTCGGCGGCCTCGCCCTGATCGCCGTAGCGCAGCGGCGCACTCCAGATCCCGACACCCGTGACGTTCACCATGGCCCCAGGATGGCACAGCGGTGTCGGGGGCCTAGCGGCGCCGGCCGTATCTGTCGGCGAGCTTCTGCTCGACGGTCA
Source organism: Mycobacterium sp. SMC-11 (assembly GCF_046250095.1). Lineage (NCBI taxonomy): Bacteria > Bacillati > Actinomycetota > Actinomycetes > Mycobacteriales > Mycobacteriaceae > Mycobacterium > Mycobacterium sp. SMC-11. Next base: position 1,842,220 of record NZ_CP176430.1, read on the forward strand.
TCGGTGGCGCTGGCTCGTCGTCTTCGGCCTCGGGTTGCATCACTGCGCGCTCCGCACGGCGTGCCCGCAGCTCGGCGAACGCGAAGTACCCCAGGCCTATTGGCGCCAGGATCCCGAACGCGATCCACTGAATCCCGTACGACAGGAACGGGCCGGCATCCCGGCGCGGCAGCGCGATCAGACCCAAGCCGCCGGGCTGATCTTCGACGAGCTGCAGGTAGGACCCGGTCAGCGCGACACCGGTCACCGCCGCGACCTGCTCGGTGTTGATCGAGTACACCTGGCGAAAACCGTTCTCGGTGAACGGGTTCTTGCCTTCAATGGCGCCTTGGGAGTCACGCAGCCGCGCGGTGATGGTGACCTCGGAATCCGGCGGTGCCGCAATGTCCGGCAGCCGCGAGCCGCCGTCGTCGGTGCGCACGTAGCCGCGATTCACCAGCACGGTCGGGCCGCCTTTGACGGCGAACGGCGCCAGTACCTCCACCGCGGGCACTCCGTCGATCGACCGCAACCGCACCAGCACTTGCTTCTCGGCCAGGTAGTGCCCGGTGGCGGTCACCGGCCGCCACTGCTCGTCCGGCGCGGACGAATCCTGATGCGGCAGCAGCGTGGTCACCGGCACGGGTTCGGCGGTCAACGCGTGCTCGAGTTGGCTGTTCGCGCGGGAGGTGGTGGTGTTCTTGCCCAGTTGCCACGGCGCCAGCACGGTGAAGCACAGGTAGGCGAAGCCCAGCACTACCGCCGCCAGAGCCAGCCAGCTCGGGCGCAGCAGGAAGGCCAGGCGTCGCATCAGCCGCTCTCGCCCAACGCCAGCTGCCCGTCAACCCAGGCGTGCAGGCCCGGCAGTGCTGCCGCGATGACGGTGAACGCCTGCACGAAGTCATCGTGGCCGCCGTAGTAGGGGTCGTCGACGTCGGGCACGGCCGCTCCCGAACGCGGGTCGAAGGACCGCAGCATCCGGATCCGCTCGGCCGGAATACCCAGCCCCTGCAGCAGCCCGACATGGTTGCGTCCCAGCGCCACCACCAGGTCCGCTGCCTCGTGCTCGGGCCCGACCTGGGCGGCACTGTGCTCTACCGGGTAGCCGTTGTCGCGCAGCACTCGGTTGGTGCGTTCGTCGGCGCCCTTGCCCACGTGCCAGTCCGCGGTCCCGGCGCTGGTCACCCGTACGGCGCCGCCCAGCCCGCGCTGCGCGAGCTGGTGGGCGAACATCTTCTCCGCCATCGGCGAGCGGCAGATGTTGCCGGTGCAGACGAACGTGACATGCAGCATCGGCTCAGACACCGAGTACCTCCCGTAGTTCGGTGACGGTCTGCACCCGGGCGAGGGGACCGTCGAGGGAATCAAGACCGGCATCGGCGGTGTCCGCGTAGTCGGCCTGGCCGTAGCCCCAGCCGACCAGAACCGTGTCGATGCCGTGCGCGGCCGCACCGTCCACATCGTGGCGTCGGTCGCCCACCATCAGCACCCGCGCGGGCAGCGGCGCCAGTTGAGCCAGAGCGTGTGCCACCACCTCGGACTTCGCGGCCCGGGTGCCGTCGACGCTGGCGCCGGCGACCACCTCGAAATAACCGTCGAGCCCGAAATGAGCGAGGATCTTGCGCGCCGTCGGCTCCACTTTGGAGGTCGCCACGGCCAGCCGGACCCCGGCGGCTTGCAGGTCGCGCAGCAGCGCGGCGACGCCGTCGAACATGGTGTTCATCTGCCATCCGCGGCTGGTGTAGTCGGCGCGGTAGGCGGCGACCGCGGCCTCGGTCTGCTCGCCGAGGCCCATCGCGGCCAGGGTGTGGTGCATCGGCGGGCCGACCAGCCGAGCAGCCAGATCACCCTCGGGAATCGGCGCGCCGATGTGGTCCAGCGCGTGCCGGAAACTAGCGACGATCCCGGCCGCGGAGTCGGTCAGGGTGCCGTCGAGGTCGAAGATGACCAATTCGGCGGCGGCGGTGCTCGTGCGCGTCACGGTCCCATTGTCCCCGACGTGCGCGGAGAGCTCGCCGGGTGGCGCACTACTGTCTTGCAGTGTGACCGCGCGGCTGGCTGACGTCATTGACGTACTGGATGCGGCCTACCCGCCCGGGCTGGCCCACTCCTGGGACTCGGTCGGGCTGGTCTGCGGTGACCCCGACGACTCGGTGAGCTCGGTGACGATCGCGGTCGACGCCACGTCGGCGGTGGTCGACGAGGTGCCCGACGGCGGCCTGCTGCTGGCCCACCATCCGCTGCTGCTGCGCGGGGTGGACACCGTGGCGGCCAGCACCCCCAAGGGCTCGCTGGTGCACCGGTTGATCCGCACCGGTCGGGCGCTGTTCACCGCCCACACCAATGCCGATGCGGCCTCGCCCGGGGTCTCGGATGCGCTCGCGGCAGCGCTCGGGCTGACCGTGGAGTCCGTGTTGGAGCCGGCGGGCCCGCGGGCAGACACCGACAAGTGGGTGATCTACACGCCGGCAGAGCACGCCGAGGCGGTCCGGGCCGCGGTGTTCGCGGCCGGCGCGGGTCATATCGGTGACTACGCGCAGTGCAGTTGGAGTGTGCCGGGCACCGGCCAGTTCCTGCCTGGCCATGGTGCGACGCCGGCGATCGGACGAGTGGGCCAGGTGGAATTCGTTCCCGAGGACCGCGTCGAAGTGGTGGCGCCGGCGCGGGCCCGCGGTGCGATTCACGCGGCGCTGCTGGCTGCCCATCCCTACGAGGAACCGGCGTTCGACATCTTCGCGTTGCAGCCGCTGCCCGCCGGGGTGGGGATCGGCCGGATCGGCAGCCTGGCCAACCCGGAGCCGTTGAGTGCGTTCGTCGCCCGCGTCGCCGCGGGCCTGCCGGCCACCTCGTGGGGCGTGCGTGCCTCGGGAGACCCCGACATGGCGGTCTCGCGAGTAGCGGTCTGCGGCGGCGCGGGGGACTCCCTGCTCGATGCCGCGGCCGCCGCCGACGCACAGGTCTACGTCACCGCGGACCTGCGCCACCATCCGGCTGACGAGCATTCCCGCCGGTCGGCGATGGCGCTGGTCGACGTGGCCCACTGGGCCAGTGAATACCCGTGGTGCGCGCAGGCCGCCGATGTACTTCGCTCGCATTTCGGTGCGACGCTGCCGGTGCGTGTCAGCACGCTGCGCACCGACCCCTGGAATCTCGCGCATGAAGGAGGCCGGTCATGAGGGCTGAAGAAGCACAGCAACGTTCACTGCTGGAACTGTCGGAACTCGACGCCGAACTGGCCCGGATGGCGCACCGCGTCGGGAACCTTCCCGAGCAGCAGGAGCGCGAGCGGATCCAGGCCGAGCACACCGCCGCCGCCGATCGGTTGGCCGCGCTGGAGTTGGCCTTGGAGGACTTGGACGCTCAAGCCGGTCGGTTCGAGTCGGAGATCGACGCGGTGCGCCAGCGTGAGGACCGCGACCGCGCCCTACTGGACTCCGGGCAGGCCAGCCCCAAACAGGTCGTCGATCTGCAGCATGAGCTGGAGACCCTGCAGAAGCGTCAGTCCAGCTTGGAGGACTCGCTGCTGGAGTTGATGGAGCAGCGTGAGCAACTGCAGACCCAGGCCAGCGCCGAAGCGAGCGTGCTGGAGGGCCTGGCTGCTGATTTGGGCCGAGTGCAGGAGGCGATCGACACCGCCTTAGAGGAGATCGAGACCACCCGCGGCCAGCGTTCGGGCAGCCGTGAACGACTGGCCGCCGAGATCGACGCCGAGCTGTTGGCGCTCTATGAGCGGCAGCGGGCCTCGGCGGGAGTCGGCGCGGGCCTGTTGCGCGGGGGCCAGTGCGGCGCCTGCCGGATCGAAATCGACCGCGGCCAGCTGGCGAAGATCTCGGCAGCGGAGCCCGAAGAGGTCCTGCGGTGCCCGGAATGCAACACGATCCTGCTGCGGGTCAAGAACTTCGGTTAGTGCTCTGGCCGGTGAGGGTGGGGGGATGAAGGTCGTCGTTGAAGCCGACGGTGGGTCGCGCGGAAACCCGGGCCCGGCCGGCTATGGGGCGGTGGTGTGGTCCGCCGATCGCACCTCGCTGCTCGCCGAGGCCAAGGAGGCCATCGGTGTTGCCACCAACAACGTTGCCGAATACCGGGGCCTGGTCGCGGGATTGACCGAGGCGGCCCGGTTGGGCGCCGCCGAGGTAGCGGTGTTCATGGACTCCAAGCTGGTGGTCGAACAGATGGCCGGCCGGTGGAAGGTCAAGCATCCGGACCTGATCACGCTGCACCGGCAGGCCCGCGAGCTGGCGGCGAAGTTCGACCATGTCCGCTACTCCTGGATTCCGCGGGAGAAGAATTCCCATGCGGACCGGCTGGCCAACGAGGCGATGGACGCCGCTGCCGGAATCGAGAGGCCTGAACCGCAGCCGGTGGAGACGGCGCCCGCGCCTGCCCCGACAGCTCCCGGCTGGACCGGCGCGACGGGAACGGCTACTCGGCTGCTGTTGCTGCGCCACGGGCAGACCGAACTGTCGGTGAACCGGCGCTACTCCGGACGTGGCAACCTGCCGCTGACCGACACCGGTCGGCGGCAGGCCGATGCCGCGGCGCGCTACTTGGCCCAGCACGGGGGCATCGCCGCGGTCATCAGCTCGCCGCTGCAGCGTTGCCGCGACACCGCCGAGGCGGCGGCGCGGCTGCTTCGGTTGGATGTGACCGTCGATGAGGACCTGACCGAAACCGACTTCGGCGCGTGGGAGGGGCTGACCTTCGCCGAGGCCGCCGAGCGCGATCCCGACCTGCACCGCCGCTGGCTCAAGGACACCTCCACGCAGCCCCCCGGTGGGGAGAGCTTCGACGCCGTGCAGCAGCGGGTGCAGGCCGCGCGCGACCGAATCGTCGCCGACCACGCCGGCACCACCGTGCTGGTGGTGTCGCATGTGACACCGATCAAGACCGTGCTGCGCCTGGCGCTGGACGCCGGCCCCGCCATCCTGTACCGGCTGCACCTGGACCTGGCGTCGCTGAGCATCGCCGAGTTTTACGGCGACGGGCCGGCGTCGGTGCGGCTGGTGAATCAGACGGCTTACCTGTAGCCGGCGGCCTGCGCGCGTTAGTCGTGCAGGTGCACGCGTTCGCCGTGGGTTCCGAAGATCACGATGGCCTCGGCCGGACCGTCGACCGCACCGAACCAATGCGGTGTCCAGGTGGAGAACTCGACCGCCTCGCCGGGCCCGATCAGGAAATCATCGTCGCCCAGCACCAGCCGGAGTCGGCCGGACAGCATGTACATCCACTCGTGGCCTTCGTGCACCGGCAACTCGGCGGGCCGCCGGCGACGCATACCGACCCGGATCTTGAAGGCATGCAAACCCCCGGCCGGGCCGTGGCGGGTCAGCGGCCAATAGGTGATGCCGTTGTGACTGTGCGAGGCACCCCGCACCCGCGGGTCCTGGTGTTGCGGGGCGCGCAGCAAGTCGTCGGTGCTGACCGACAGTGCCTCGGCCAGTCGAGGCAGATGATCCAATGCCAGGCGTCGCTTGCCCGATTCCAGCCTGCTCAACGTCGAGACGTCGATACCGGCGCGCGTCGCCACATCCTCCAGGGTCAGCCCCTGCTGGGTGCGTAGCTCACGCAGTCGACGCCGCACCAGTAGATCCACGCCGCCGTCGCCACTGCTTGCCTGCATAGCAATCCAGGTTGCCAGCACCTTCGGTGGGACGGCAACCGTGAGTGCGACTTTTCAGCGACGGTGATTTGAACTCTGTCATCGCGCACCGGCGATGTCATACCGTTACGCCCGAACCGCTGACGAGAGGCCGCAGATGAAGTGGTTGGGCGTGGACGGATGGGCGAACCTCGTGGTCGGCGTGCTCATTGCGCTGGCCCTGGCCGATTTGCTCCCGAAGATTCCGTGGTGACGAAATGACCACGACACGGTCCGATTCCGACCACGCCGAACCAGAGGCGATCTTTTCCAGCCGGCGCCCGCTGGACTATCTGCCCGGGTTCGCCTTGCTGCTTACCGTGGGACTGCTCGGCAAGTATGCCCAGCGGTGGTGGCTGGCGCTGGGCCATCAGCTGCACGCGACGGTGCCCGACATCGAATACGTGTTGTGGGCCATCGTCATCGGACTCGTGATCCGAAACACCGTGGGACTGCACCGGGTCTTCCTGCCGGGGGTGCTGACCTACGAGTTCTGGCTCAAGGTCGGCATCGTCGCGCTGGGTTCCCGCTTCGTGCTCGGCGACATCGCCAAACTGGGCGGTATCAGCCTGATTCAGATTCTGCTGGACATGACGATTGCCGGCGCGATAATCCTTGGCGCAGCGCATCTTTTCGGCTTGTCGGGAAAGCTCGGGTCACTGCTGGCGATCGGCACCTCGATCTGCGGGGTGTCGGCGATCATCGCGTCGAAGGGAGCTATCCGAGCCAAGAACTCCGACGTCAGCTATGCGATTGCCGCCATCCTGGCGCTCGGTGCGGTGGGCCTGTTCGTGTTACCGCCGCTAGGCCACCTGATCGGGTTGAGTGACCATGAGTTCGGTTTGTGGGCAGGCCTATCGGTGGACAACACCGCGGAGACCACCGCCACCGGTTACCTGTTCTCCGACGAGGCCGGCAAGATCGCGGTGCTGGTGAAATCCGTGCGCAACGCCCTGATCGGGTTCGTGGTATTGGGCTTTGCGGTGTACTGGGCGGCGCGCGGACAGGCCGACCAGGTGGCCTCCGGTTTTCGAGCCAAGGCGGCGTTCATCTGGCACCAGTTCCCCAAATTCGTTCTGGGTTTCCTGGTGGTGTCCACGGTGGCCACGCTGGGGTGGCTGGACAAGGCTCAGCTGGCCAGCCTGGGCAACGTGTCGCGATGGGCGTTCCTGCTGACGTTCGCCGGCGTCGGCCTGTCCACCGACTTTCGGCAGATCGCCCGGGCGGGTTGGCGGCCACTGCTGGTGGCTGTCATCGGCCTGGTGGTGGTGGCCACGGTGTCGTTGGGGCTGGTGCTATTCACCTCGCGCTGGCTGGGCTGGGGTGTGGCCGCCTCCTGAAAGCCGGGCCCCGGGGGGCCGTTTGCCTGGATGGCAAACGAGCGTGCTGTTTGGCGCTACAGGCTGCATGCTCGATGCATGAGCGAAATCTGGGATTGCATCGTGGTGGGCGGCGGCGCGGCAGGGCTTAGCGCCGGTCTGGTACTGGGCCGAGCCCGGCGAAAGACCTTGCTGATCGACGCGGGCCAGCAGAGCAACCGCAGCGCGCACGGAATCGGCGGCCTGTTGGGCCACGACGGCCGCCCGCCGCTCGAGCTCTATCGACTCGGCCGCGACGAACTCGTCTCCTACGGTGTGCAGATCCGCGCCGGTGAAGTGGCAGACATCGAAAGCATCGACGGCGAGTTCGTGGTGCGGCTTGCCGGCGGTCGCGTAGAACGAACGCGCCGGGTGCTGTTGGCCACCGGAATGGCCTACCTGCCACCGGATCTCCCCGGCGTAGCGCAGCTGTGGGGCCGATCGGTGTTTCACTGCCCGTTCTGCCACGGCTGGGAAGTGCGGGATCTGCCGTTGGCGGTGCTGGCCGACGGTGCCCGGGCCGTTCACCTGGCGCTGCTGCTGCGGTGCTGGAGCGACGACATCGTGGTTCTCACCGGCGGTCCTGCCGAGCTCGGCGCGGACGACCGCACCCGGCTGGCCAATGCCGGCGTTCGGGTAGACGAGCGGCCGGTGGCGGCGCTGGACGCGCACGACGGCGAGCTGTCGGCGGTGGTGTTCGCCGACGGTGAGCGATTGCCCAGGCGCGGACTTCTGGTCGCGGCGGCTCTGCGGCAGCGCGATCAACTGGCCGAGCGCCTCGGCGTGGCCGTTACGGCACCAGGGCCCGTGGCGCACGACCCGGTCGGCGTCGATCCGTTGTGCCGCACCTCGATTCCCGGAGTGTTCGCGGCGGGAGACCTGACGGGGGAGATGCCACAGGTGGCTGCCGCGATCGCAGCGGGCTCCCGCGCCGCGGCGGCGGTGGTGCAGAGCCTGGCCGCCGACGACTACGGATTGCCGTTGCCTCCCGGCAACGCAATGACGGAAAAGGAAGTGGACCGATGACCGACGCCGTGCGCGACCCACGCGAATTCTGGGACGAGTTCTACGGTGGCGACGATCCGGTGTGGAGTGGGCGGGTCAACGTCCAGCTCGCCGAGATCGCCGCGGACCTGGCGCCGGGCCGGGCACTGGATCTGGGCTGTGGTGAGGGCGGCGACGCGATCTGGCTGGCCGAGCAGGGCTGGCAGGTGGTGGCGGTCGATGTCTCGGCCAACGCGCTGGAACGGGCCCGCGCCGCAGCCGAGCGGCGAGACCTGTTATCTCGCATCCGTTTCGAGCGCCACGATCTGTCCACCAGCTTCCCCGTCGGCCGCTTCGACCTGGTGTCGGCGCAGTTCCTGCACTCGCCGGTGCCACTGGAACGCGAGGCGGTGCTGCGCCGCGCCGCGGGCGCGGTGGCACCAGGCGGGCTGCTGTTGATCGTCGATCATGCGGCGCCGCCGCCGGGGGCCGGCAAGGATGCACACGAGCATCACTTCGCCACCGTCGAGGAGGTTCTCACCAGCCTGCACTTCGACGATTCCCAGTGGCGTCGGCTGCGCGCGGACAGTGTCGGCCGCGACAGCGTCGGGCCCGACGGCGAGGTCGTACAGTGGATCGACAACGTGATGCTGCTGCGCCGGTTGGATGCTCAAGCGGCGTCGTGAAAGATCAGCCCCAGTGTGAAGCGCTCACCCGAGCGGATCGGTGAGACGCCGTGGCGCACCGGCGCCGTCGACCAGCCGCGGGTGGAGCGCACCGGGCGATCGCGGGTGGTGAACAGATAACCGTGCCCGTGTGGCAGCTGCACGGCCACGCCCCGAGACTGCGCACGTGGGCGCTGCTCGACGAGCAGAAACTCACCCCCGGTGTAATCGACGGCGGGGTCACTGAGATTGATCACCACCTGTAGCGGAAACACCAACTCGCCGTAGAGGTCCCGGTGCAGCGCATTCCAGTCACCGGGGCCGTAGCGCAACATCAGGGCGGTCGGTTTGGTCTGACCGGCCCGGTGACACTGTTTCAGCCACTCGTCGAAGTCGTCGGGCCAGGGCGCATCCCGACCCAGCCGGGTAGCCCAGTCCCGGGCGATCGGTAGCAGATGTGGGTACAACGCCCGCTTGAGCGCATCGACCGGATCGGGTGCCGGCGCCGCGAAATACCGGTACTGCCCGGACCCGTAGCGATGGCGCTGCATGTCGACCGTGGCACGGAAGCGCTCATCGTCGGCGTAGCAACGCCGCAGCCGCGCGGCCTCGGCGACGGTCAGCAGCCGAGGCAGCAGGGCGCCGCCGCACTCGTCGAGTTCGGCGGCGATGGTGTCCCAGTCGCCGGCATTCACCCGCCGCTCCCAGCGCGTCGCCGTCGTCGCCATCACCTGGAATCCTTCCGATCGGGTGCTATCGAGTGTGCGCCACGGCCCGCGAACCGTGCTGCGGGGCGCGAATGAGTGCCGTCGTTCGGGTCGGTTCGATTAAATCGCCGTGCGCCAAATCGCCGGCGCCTGGCAACCAGCAGCTTCCGTGAACAGCGCGGTAGTAGGCCATTTGGGGTCGTTGACAGCTAATTCCCGCACTTCTACTGTTCGGCCAACTACAGGAGGGGAGTGGCAATGCGCGGGAGATCAGCGGTGACGTGCGAATCCGGTGGGGCAGTGGCGGAGCTGTCATTGACCGGTCGGCGCGTGCGAGCACGAACGGGCTGACGCGTTGGCGAACATCAGAGGCAGGCAGCGATGAGCGGGCCCTCCTGGACCAAGCCCGCGATCGCGGTCGGCGATTTCGTCGTGCTTGCCGGCGAGACGTTCGCGGCGATGGCGCGACCCCCGTGGGCGTGGCGTGAGCTGATCAATCAGATCTGGTTCGTGGCCCGGGTGTCGATCGTCCCGACGATCATGCTGTCGATTCCCTACACCGTGCTCATCGTCTTCACGCTCAACATCGTGCTGCTGGAGATCGGCGCCTCCGACCTGTCCGGCGCCGGTGCGGCGCTGGCGGCCGTCACCCAGGTCGGCCCGGTAGTGACCGCCATCGTCGTGTCGGGGGCGGGCGCCACCGCCATGTGCGCTGATCTGGGTGCCCGCACGATTCGCGAGGAGATCGACGCCATGAAGGTGATCGGGGTCAACCCCGTCGAGGCACTGGTCGTTCCCCGCGTGATCGCGGCGACATTCGTTGCGGTGATGCTCTATTCGGTGGTCGCGGTGGTGGGCCTGACCGGAAGTTATGCCTTCGTGGTGTTCGTGCAGCACGTCACGCCGGGCGCATTCGTCGCCGGGATGACGCTGTTGACCGGACTGCCGCAGGTGGTGGTTTCGCTGATCAAGGCGCTGCTGTTCGGCCTGTCGGCCGGGCTGATCGCCTGCTACAAGGGGTTGTCGGTGGGTGGTGGCCCGACGTCGGTGGGCAATGCGGTGAACGAGACCGTGGTGTTCGCGTTCATGGCGCTGTTTCTGATCAACATCCTGGCCACCGCCTTCGGTGTGAAGGTCGCGCCGTGACGGCCGCGGAGACCGCCCGGCGGGTGGGCGAACAGACTGCCTTCTACGGCGCCGCACTGGCCGCCATCGGCGACGCGGTCCGCCGCTACCCCGGCGAGGTGCTGCGGTTGATCGCGGTGATGGGAATGGGCGCCGGTGCGCTGGCCGTCATCGGCGGCACCGTGGTGATCGTCGGCTTCCTCACCTTGTCCACCGGGGCCCTGATCGCCGTGCAGGGCTACAACACCTTGTCCAACGTCGGAATTGAAGCACTGACCGGTTTCCTGGGCGCCTTCCTCAACGTCCGGTTCATCGCCCCGGCCACCGCCGGGGTGGCGCTGGCCGCGACCATCGGTGCCGGTGCGACCGCGCAGATCGGTTCGATGCGGATCAACGAAGAGATTGACGCGCTGGAAGCAATGGGCATTCGGTCGATCACCTACCTTGCCGCCACCCGGATCGTGGCCGGCGTGCTGGTGGTGATCCCGCTTTACACCGTCGCGGTGCTGATGGCGTTCTTGGCGACTCGCTTCGGCACCACCGTGATCTACGGGCAGTCGCGGGGCGTCTACGACCACTACTTCTCCACCTTCTTAGAGCCCACCGATCTGCTGTGGTCGTTTCTGGCCGCGCTGTCGATGGCCACCGCGGTCATGGTGGTGCATACCTACTACGGCTTCACCGCCAGCGGTGGCCCGGCCGGGGTCGGCGAGGCCGTCGGCCGCGCCGTGCGCACCTCGGTCACCGCGACGGTGTTTGTGCTGCTGACCATCACACTGTCCGTCTACGGACAGTCCGGCAATTTCCATCTGTCGGGGTGAGGCGATGAATATCGGTACCCGCAACAGATCCCGCCGCGGCGGGATCGACCCGATCTGGTGGTCGCCCGTCCTGGTGGTAGTGATCACGGCCTTGTGCGCCATGACCGCCCTGCTGTTCTCAGGAGCGTTCCGGGGCTATGTCCCGCTCACTCTGGTCTCCGATCGAGCCGGCTTGGTGATGGAGGACGGGGCGAAGGTGAAACTTCGCGGTATCCAGATCGGCGAGGTGAGATCCATCGGCAGCCAACCGGGGACCGATCACTCCCGACTGTCCACCCTGAATCTGAAGATGTACCCACGGTCCTTCGGATATTTGCCGAGCAACATCGAAGCCGAGATCAAGTCGAGTACGGCGTTCGGCGCCAAGTACGTCGATCTGGTAATCCCCTCCGGCGGTCCCAGTGGCCAACGGCTCAAGGCCGGCGCGGTGTTGCGCTCACGCAACGTGACGGTGGAAGTCAACACCATGTTCGAGAACCTGCAGGCGGTGGTGCACGCCATCGACCCCGCCAAGCTCAACTCGGTGCTGTCGGCGGTGGCCGAATCGGTGCGGGGCAGGGGAGACGTTATCGGGCGGGCGATCACCGGAGCCAACACGATGCTGACAGCGGTGAACCCACGCATGCCGACCGTGCAGCGCGACTGGCAACTATTCGGCCAGACCACCCAGGCATATTCCGTTGCCGCGCAGAACATCCTGGAAATCCTGGACTCCGCGACCACCACCAGCACCACCCTGTCCGGCCAGGCCGGCGAACTCGACGCGCTGCTGCTCGCCGCGGTCGGATTCTCCGTGACCGGAATCGACACCATCGGCGCAAACCAGCCCGGACTGGTTCAAGCGCTCAACCTGATGGCGCCGACCACCGACCTGCTCGAGGAGTACTCGCCGACCTACACCTGCCTGTTCCAGGGGGCGCAATGGTTCCTGGAGAACGGCGGACGAGACGCTATGGGCGGCAACGGTAGATCGGTCATCATGGACGCCGCGATGCTCGCCGGCGACGACCCGTACCGCTACCCCGACAACTTGCCTCTGGTCAACGCCCGGGGCGGGCCGGGCGGCAGGCCCAGCTGCGGCTCGCTACCCGACGTGAGCAAGAACTTCCCGGTGAAGTATCTGGTGACCGACACCGGATTCGGTACCGGCCTGGACGTTCGGCCCAACCCGGGCATCGGTTTTCCCGGCTTCGCCAACTACTTCCCGGTGACCAAGCCGGAGCCGGAACCGCCGAGAATCCGCTACCCCGGACCGCCCGCGCCCGGGCCGGAGTCGCCATGAGAGGCAATATCGGCAAGACCTCGACCTGGGTCGTGTTGTTCACGGTGACGTGCTTGGTGTTCATCTTCATCCTGGTCACGGTGTTCGGGCAGTTCCGATTCGACTCCCGGGTCGGCTACCGGGCCGAGTTCACCAACGTGTCGGGTCTCAAGGGCGGCAACTTCGTTCGCATCGCCGGTGTCGAGATCGGCAAGGTCACCAAGATGGCGTTGCGTCCCGACGGCACCGTCACGGTCGACTTCTTGATCGACCGGGGGCTGACGCTCACCGAGGGCACCCGGGCGGCGGTGCGCTACGAGAACCTCATCGGCGACCGCTACCTGTCGTTGGAGCAGGGCGCGGGGTCGGTACGCACCCTGCAACCGGGCCAGACGATTCCGCTGACGCGGACCGAACCCGCACTCGATGTGGATGCCCTCATCGGAGGATTCCGGCCGCTGTTCCGTGCATTGGACCCCGACCAGGTGAACGCGCTCAGCGGTGAGCTGCTCAAGGTATTTCAGGGCCAGGGCGGCACCATCGCCTCGGTGTTGTCGCAGACCTCGGCACTGACCACGACACTGGCCGGCCGCGACGAACTGATCGGCCAGGTGATCACCAACCTCAACACCGTGCTGGGCACCTTCAGCACCCGCGACCGAGAATTCGGCCACGGGCTGGATTCGCTGACCCAGATGGTCCAGGGACTGGCGGATCGCCGCACCGATCTCACCAAGGGCGTGGCCTACGTCAACGCCGCCGCCGGCTCGGTCGCCGACCTACTGACCGTTGCCCGCGAACCCATTCGTGACGTGGTGGTGCAAACCGATCGGGCCGCCGGCCAGGTGATGGCCGACCGCGACTATGTCGACGATCTGGTCAAGACACTGCCCGACGCCTACCAGGTTCTGGCGCGCAACGGGCTCTACGGCGACTATTTCGGCTTCTACATGTGTGACCTGGTGATCAAGGTGAATGGTAAAGGCGGCCAACCGCTCTACTCCAAGATCATGAACCAGACGACCGGACGGTGCGCCCCGAAATGACCAGACCGAAACTGCCGCGGATCACCATCAAACCGCTGGCCGAACGCAATCGGCCCGCGGTCGGCGTCACCGGCATACTCCTGCTGATCGCCTTGGTGGTCGCGGTGTTCAGCTATGACAGGCTGCCGCTGGTCAAGGGCACCTCCGACTACGCCGCCTACTTCACCGAGGCCGGCGGCATCAAATCCAACAGTGACGTCCGAGTGTCGGGGCTCGACGTCGGCCGGGTTGCCGGTCTACGGCTAGAGGGCAACCGGGTCCGGGTGACGTTCACGGTCCGCAAGGGAGTCGTGCTCGGCGACCGGACAGAGGCCGCGATCAAGACCGAAACGGTGTTGGGCAACAAGTTCCTGGAACTGACCCCGCGCGGCGACGGCCACCTCACCGGTCCGATACCGGTGGAACGCACCACGTCCCCCTACGATCTGCCGGATGCCCTGGGAGATCTGACCGCCGTCATCAGCGGCCTGGACACCACCCAGTTGTCCTCGGCGCTGACCACTCTGGCCGAGACCTTCAAAGACACGCCACCGGACCTCAAGATGGCGCTGCAGGGAGTGGCTCGTTTCTCCGACACCCTCGATAAGCGCGACGCCACGCTGCGTCAGCTGCTGGCCGACGCCAACAACGTCACCGGGGTGCTGGCGCGGCGCAGCGAGCAGATCGCCGGCCTGGTCGCCAACAGCAACGCCCTGCTGAGCGAACTGTTGTCACAACGCAATTCCGTCGACGCGCTGATGGCCAATCTGACCGCGGTGTCGCGACAGGTGTCGGCCGTGGTCGACGACAACCGTCAGCAACTCAAGCCCGCGGTGGACAAGCTCAACGGCGTTCTCGAGATCCTCGACAACCGCCGAGCCGACCTGCAGCGCACGCTCTACCTGTTTCGCCGCTACGCCATGTCGTTCGGCGAGGTGCTGGGATCCGGGCCGTTCTTCAAAGCCTCAGTGGTGAACCTGATTCCGGGCCAACTGGCGCAGCCGGCCATCGAAGCCGCCTTCTCCGATCTGGGTCTGGACCCCAATGTGCTGCTGCCCTCGCAGCTGAACGACCCGGCCGTCGGCCAGCCCGGCACCCCACCACTGCCGATGCCGTTTCCACGCACCGGACAGGGCGGCGAACCCAATCTGACCCTGCCGGATGCCATCACCGGCAAACCCGGAGACCCGCGCTATCCCTACCGAGAGCCGCTGCCGGCGCCGCCACCGGGCGGACCGCCCCCAGGCCCGCCCGCGCTCGGCCCGGCGGCAGACGGGGGCAACTGACATGGGCACTCACTCCGTGGCCGGTGTAACCCTGCCGGCCAACCGCGCGCGACTGTTGCGGCTGGCGACCGCGGCCGTATTGGTGTCGAGCCTTGTCATCGCAGTGTTCCTGGTGGCCGGCCCGCCCTGGGCGCAGCTGCGCAAGCACGTCTACACCGCCTACTTCACCAACACCAACGGGCTCTACACCGGCGACGAGATCCGCATCCTGGGCGTTGCCGTCGGCACCGTCGAGCGCATCGAACCGCTTCCGGACACCGCCAAGGTGACCTTTTCCGTCGGCGGCCAGTACCAGGTACCCGCCGATGTGCGGGCAGCGATCCTGTCGCCGTCGTTGGTGAGCGCCAGGGCGATCCAGCTTGTCCCGGCCTACACGGGTGGTCCCGAACTGGCCGACGGTGCCAGCATTGGCCAGGACCGCACGGCGGTTCCGGTCGAATGGGACGACTTTCGGCAGCAGCTGGAGAAACTCACCGATTCCCTGCAGCCGTCTGACACCGCCGGCCGCAGCGCCGTCGGCGCCTTCGTCAACACCGCGGTGGCCAACCTGCGGGGCCAGGGCGACACCGCACGCGAGACGGTGATCAAACTGTCGCAGGCGATGTCGGCGCTGGGCGATCACAGCACCGACATCTTCAGCACAGTCCGCAACATGCAACTGCTGGTCTCGGCGCTGACCTCCAGCAGCGACCTGTTGGCGGCGTTCAACGTCAACCTTGCCGATATCACCACCTTGCTGAACAATTCGCCCCGCGAATTCGCCGACGCCATGACGAGCCTCGACGGCGTGGTCAACGACCTACGCGGATTCATCGGCGAGAACCGGGAGGGCTTCGGCGTCACCGTCGATCACCTGACGGCGATCACCTCCGCCCTCGACGAAAGCCGCGGCGACCTCAAACAGGTTCTGCACATTGCCCCGTCGGTGTTCCAGAACTTCGTGAACATCTACCAACCGGCCCAAAGCGCGATCACCGGGGTAATGGCGCTCGGCAACTTCGCCAACACCGTCCAATTCATCTGCAGCGGAATCGAAGCCCTGGCGCGGGCGAATTCACTGCAGGCCTCGAAGTTGTGCGTGCAGTATCTGGCGCCGATCATCAAGAACCGCCAATACAACTTTCTGCCGATCGGCGGCAACCCGTTCGTCGGCACCGCGGCGCGGCCCAACGAAATCACCTACAGCGAAGACCGGCTCCGGCCCGGCGCTGCCCCACAACCGGCCGAGCCGCCCCGCCAGCCCGTCGACCCCGAGCTGGGCTTGCCCGGCCTGCTGCTGCCGTCGTCGCCACCGGAGGGCACCCCGTGAGGCTCGTGATCATCGCGCTGAGCATCACCGTCGCCTTCGGGGCCAGCGGCTGCCAGTGGCGGGGCCTGAACTCGCTGAGCCTGCCCGGCACCGGACGCGGCGACGGCACCTACACGATCTCGGCCCAGTTACCCGATGTCGTGGTCATTCAACAGAACTCACGGGTGCGGGTCGCCGACGTCAACGTGGGCAATGTGACCAAGATCGAGGTCCAGGACTGGCACGCGCTGGTGACCATGCGCATCGACAACAGCGTGCACCTGCCGGCGAACAGCACCGCCAAAGTCGGACAGACCAGCCTGCTCGGTTCGATGCATATCGAGTTGGCGCCACCGACCGACGAGCCGCCGCGCGGCGAACTGCAAGACGGCGCGGTCATCCCGCTGTCGAAGGCCGCCACCTATCCGACCACCGAGCAGACCCTGGCGTCGGTTTCGCTGCTGCTCAACGGGGGCGGACTGGCACAGCTGCAGGAGATCAACCAGAGCTTTGCTCGCGCGCTGGCGGGGCGTGAGAGCGACATGCGCAGCCTGCTCACGCAATTGGACACCTTCATCGCCGCACTCAACGATCAGACCGATGACATCATCTCGGCCACCGAGAAGCTGAACGGTCTGGTCGGCCAGTTCGCCCGACAGAACCACACCGTCGACAAGGCGCTGACCACGATCCCGCAGGCACTGGCGGTGCTGGCGCAGGAGCGCACCAAGATCGCCGACGCCGCTGACGCGCTCGGAAAGTTCAGCGCCATCGCCGTCTCCACCGTCGAACAGAGCAGGGAGGCCCTGGTGGCCAACCTGCGCAACATCGCCCCGGTGTTGCGCTCGCTGGCCGACGCCGGTCCGGCGCTGACGCAGGGCCTGGACTTCTTGTCCACCTATCCCTGGGTTAAGAGCAACATCCCCAATTGGTTTCGCGGCGACTTCGCCAACATCAGCCTGGTCGTCGACCTGACGTTGAGCCGGATCGACAGCGGCCTGTTCACCGGAACACGTTGGGAAGGAGACCTCACCGAGTTGGAACTCCAGTGGGGGAGAACCGTCGGTCAGATGCCCAGCCCGTACACCGCCGGCAACCCGTTGGTCGCCCCCTACCACTTCGGGGGGTACTGAGGTGTTTCGACTGTCCCGCACCGTCTGGACCCAACTGGCGATCCTGGCGACGGTCACCCTGGTCGCCGGCGGGGTGATGGTGTTCGGCTTCGTCAAGGTCCCGGCGCTGTTCGGCATCGGCCGCTACACGGTGACCGTCGAACTGCCGGCGTCCGGCGGGCTGTACCCGACATCGGTGGTGACCTACCGGGGCACCGAGATCGGCAGGGTCAGCGCCATCGACGTCGACGCCGACGGGGTGCGTGCGGTCCTGAAACTGAACTCCTCGATCAAGGTGCCCGCACAGCTGACCGCCGCGGTGCACAGCCGCTCGGCGATCGGTGAACAGTTCCTCGAACTCACCCCGACCGCCGGCGCCGCCGAGCACCGGATGCTGCGTGCCGGTGACGTGATCCCGGCGGACAAGGTGCGCATTCCCGCCGACATCGCCAACCTGCTCGACGCCACCAACCGTGCGCTGCTGGCGATCCCGCACGACGATCTGCGTACCGTCATCGACGAGGCCGACAAGGCGGTGGGCGGTCTCGGTGCGGAACTGTCCCGCATCGTCGCCGGATCGACGTCGCTGGCCATCGAAGGCGGCGAGGCCGCGCAGCCTTTCGCGCAGTTAATTGATGAGACCCCACCGGTCCTGAATTCCCAAGTGGACACCGCGGATTCGATCGCGACGTGGGCGCGGCGGCTGGCGTCGATCACCGGTCAGCTCAGCGCCGAGGATCGGGCGTTTGCGGGCCTGCTCAGCGTCGGCGCCCCGGCGCTCGATGAGGCCAATGCACTGCTGGGCCGGGTGGCTCCGGCGCTGCCGGTGTTGCTGGCCAACATGGTCAGCCTCGGTCAGATCGCGGTGACGTTCCGCCAGGGCATCGAGCAGCTGCTGGTGCTGTTTCCGCAGGGGACGGCGGTGATGTCGGCGATCACCCTGGCCGATTCGGGCCTCAACACGCCCTATCGCGGCATCTACCTGGATTTCAACCTCAATATGAACTACCCGCCGCCGTGCAACACCGGATTCCTGCCGGTCCGCCAGCAGCGGGCCCCCAGTTCCGTCGACTACCCGGATCGGCCCGCCGGCGAGCTGTACTGCCGGGTGCCGCAGGACTCGGACCTCAATGTGCGTGGCGCACGCAACATTCCCTGCGAGAACGATCCCGCCAAACGTGCGCCCACCGTCGAGATGTGCGAGAGCGACGAGTCGTACATCCCGCTCAACGACGGCTACAACTGGAAGGGCGATCCCAACGCCACGTTGTCCGGTCAGGCTGTGCCGCAGGACCCGCCGCGTGCCCCTGCGCCGCAGCCGCCGGTCGCCTTCGTGCCCTACGACCCGCAGACCGGCAGCTATGTGGGCCCAGACGGCAAGCGCCAAACCCGGGCCGACCTGGCCCCCCAGCGGAAGGATCAGACATGGCAGACGATGTTGTTGCCCCCGGGCGAATAGACCGCCGAGCAGCGGCAGGCGCGATCCTGGCCGTGGCGGCGCTGGCCGGTACGGTCGGCTGGCTCGGCTACCGCGACCACCAGATCCAACAGGCGCAGCAGCACCGCGAGAGCTACGTCCAGGTCGCGCGTCAAGCGGCGGTCAACCTGACGACGATCAGCTATGCGCAGGCCGACGCCGATGTGCAGCGCATCATCGATTCGACGACCGGGGCGTTCCGCGACGACTTCGGCCAGCGATCTCGGCCCTTCGTCGACGTCGTCAAACAGGCTCAGTCGGCATCGGAAGGCACCGTTACCGAGGCCGGCCTGGAATCGGTGGACGGCGACCAAGCCGACGTCCTGCTGGCGGTCTCGGTGCGCACCACGATCGCCGGGGAAGTCCAACCGGAACCGCGCCGCTGGCGGATGCGAATCAGCCTGCAAGACACCGGCGATGGCCCCAAAGTATCCAACATCGCGTTTGTTCAGTGAGCAGGGGTTCAACCATGACGACAGCTCCCACGATTGATGCGCCCGAGAGCAGCACCGCCGCCGATGTCGCCGCTGTCGCCGATCGGCCGAAGCGGGATCGGCGGCCGGTGGTGATCGCCCTGCTGGCCGGTCTGGCCGTGATTCTGACGGTGGTGGCCGGCTACTTCCGCTGGCAGGACGTCTCGGCGCGGGTGGCCCAGGAGGCGGCCGCACAGTCGGTACAGACCGCGACCGAGGCCACCATCGCGATGCTGTCGTACCGCCCGGACACCGTGGAGTCCGCGTCGGCGGCCGCCGCCGAGGGCATGACCGGCGCCTTCCGCGACGAGTACACCCAACTGATCAAGGAAGTGGTGGCGCCCGGCGCCAAACAGCAGCACATTTCGACCGTGGTGACGGTGCCCGCGGCGTCGTCGGTGACCGCGAGCGCGCGCCACGCGGTGGTCCTGCTCTTCGTGGATCAAGCGACCACGATCGGCAACGGGCCGCCGACCACGACCGCATCGAGTGTGCGGGTCACCTTGGACAAGGTCGGAGGCCGGTGGCTGGTCTCGCAGTTCGACCCGGTGTAGGGCCAGGTGCCACATGATGTTTGATGTGCGACGCGCGGCCCTGCTGGCGATCGTGATTGGTGGGGCGGGGACGCTGCCGGTTGCCGCTGCCGACAATTCGCGCCTCAACGACAGTGTCGTGACCAACGTCTACACGATTCACCACCAGGCCGGCTGCGCTGAGAAGGTGATGGTCGACCCCCGGTTGGTGCTAGCCGCCGAATGGCACGCCAAAGACGTTCTCGGACATCGGGATCTGGACGGTGACCTCGGTTCCGACGGCTCCACGCCGCAGACCCGCGGGCAGGCCGCCGGCTTTCCCGGGACGGTCGCCGAAACCGTGGCGATCAACCCCGCGGTGGCCATCAGCGGCATCGAGATCCTCAACCGGTGGTATTACGACCCCGCGGATTTCGCCATCATGTCCGACTGCGCCAACACCGCGATCGGCGTGTGGTCGGAGAACAGCCCAGACCGATCCGTGGTGGTCGCCGTTTACGGTGCGGCATTGCGGGGCACCGCGTAGTACGGTGATCAGCGCGGACGAGTTGGCCGGGCGGCCGCGGCACGCGTAAAAGCGGGTCGAGGAAAGTCCGGACTTCACAGAGCAGGGTGATTGCTAACAGCAATCCGAGGTGACTCGCGGGACAGTGCCACAGAAAACAGACCGCCACCGCAAGGTGGTAAGGGTGAAACGGTGCGGTAAGAGCGCACCAGCGTTCCGGGTGACCGGGACGGCTTGGTAAACCCCACCCGAAGCAAGGCCAAGAAGGCCGCATTTCGGTGCGGTCGCGCAGGTGTTTGAGGGCTGCTCGCCCGAATCTGCGGGTAGGCCGCTTGAGGTACCCGGCGACGGTGTGCCCAGATGGATGGTCGCCGCCGCACCGCATCCGCGGTGCGGGACAGAATCCGGCTTACAGGCCAACTCGTCCGCCCCGCTGCCATTGACCAGGCAATATAGGGCCGGTAGGCCCTGGCGCTACGCAGCTGCTACGCACAGCTGCGTAGCGATCCGGGCCGTGAAACGGACGCGGCCATCCGCGCAGCGTCTCAAAACTCTCAGAACATGTGAATATGTGACAGGCGTCTTGAGGCAACTTTTGCGACAGATCGGCCTGGGCGTTATCAGGGCCCTGTAAGTGGCGGTGACGCTGTCTCAGTTCTTTAGTTTTGAGGCGGGGGCTGTGACTTGAGACTTCGGAGCGGGTCGCGCTGGCTGGCATCCCTCTGGTGACGATGGGTGCTCCCGTGCCCGAACTGGTGTCAGCGTGCGGCGGTGGCGGTGTATATGTTGACCTTGCCGGTTGGCTCCCAGTGGAGGTGGCGCCATAGCTGGTTTCCCTTGACGTAAGGAGTACGGGGCGTGGCAGTCAAGACAGATGCTGACCTGCGAGAAATCTGTGCGTTCTACGCGCAGAAATACAAGTACAACGTTGAATCATTCGAACGTGGTCTCGAAGGGTATGCCGCACATCTGTTCGTGCAGGAAGAAGGCTTCGATTCTATCCTTGAAAGCGAGCTTACGTCCGAAGCTGACTTGTCGGAATATATTTGCAGGGGCAATGACCTCAAAATTGATGTTGTTCTTGAAGACGAGATAGGTAAGCGAATCCAGTTTATCCAGGCTGCGTGGCGCTCAAAGGATCTCGATGAAGACAAAGTTGCTGCATTTTTTGATGTTCCAGATCGCATAATTCGACACGAATATGCGGAAACGGGCGGTGATCAAATTCAAGATCTGATTGCCAACTTTGAAACAAAGATTGAGGACGGCTGGGAAGTCATTCTTCGATTTGTGACAAATGTCAGCGTTGGCAATAAAAAGAAGCTGCAGGAACTGGTAGAGGCAAAGAACGATGCGTATCTGCAGCAGGATCGAAGTATCACTTGCGAACTTTTAGGCGTGGTGGAACTAGCCAAGAGGGATGAAGAGCTGACGAGCGCGACCCAAGGTGGCCTGTTAGAAGAAGTCGTGCTGCACTTCCAAGAGGACAAGTTCATTGAGTTGGGGAGCCCATACCAGACCATCATCGGTGCCG
Source organism: Mycobacterium sp. SMC-11 (assembly GCF_046250095.1). Lineage (NCBI taxonomy): Bacteria > Bacillati > Actinomycetota > Actinomycetes > Mycobacteriales > Mycobacteriaceae > Mycobacterium > Mycobacterium sp. SMC-11. The sequence goes on from NZ_CP176430.1 coordinate 1,863,991, forward strand.
TAAAAGCCAATGAATTAGTTGGCATATACAATCAAAAAGGAATTGGCCTTTCTCTCTTCAATCTCAACGTCCGATTGCCGTTGACGAGCAAAAAGGTTAACCCAAAGATAGTGGAGACCGCGGCATCCGAAGATGAGGGAAAAAATTTCATCTACTACAACAACGGTATTTCTGCTGTTTGCAGTGGCTACAAGTTAGAAGGTAACGTCGTCACGGCCCAACGTCTTCAAATTATTAATGGTGCACAGACGGTCAGTGCGTTAGTTAAGGCGGCGCGAAAGTATCAGAACCCTGATGTGTACGTCTTATTTCGCTTGACCAGTACTGACGAGAAATATGGTGGATCGTTCACTGAAAATATTATCCGGTACAACAATACGCAAAATCCAGTCAAGGTGGCCGATTTCTTCTCTAACGATGTAATCCAGATCTGGCTTCGCGATAGCCTCACCAAGATTGCGGGCCACGGAGCGATTCCAAACATGTACTACATTAATAAATCTGGACATAAGCCCAAGGGAGCGACGGGGCGAGGCCTTAGGATCGAGCAACTGGCGGGAATCCGACACGCATTCATTTACGGGCCGGTTGCTAGTTACAGGGAGCCGGCTGCATTTTTCGACAGGGAGGCGCGTTACTATGAGGCGTTCGGGGTAGGTGGAAAGATGATGACGTTTTGGTCAGAAGAAGAGTTGCATCGAACTGGCGCTGCGATAGCTATACATGACCGTATTCAGGCTATCAGTAAGATATTAAAGCAGGACGAAAAAGGCAAAGATACTGACGAAGCAAAGTATCTCTACCGACTGGCTCGATATGTCACAGCTCTGGTTGGTGCAGCACTCGAAAAAGTTAGGGGAGATAGCTTCGAGGACTACGTGACTTTGACCGCGTCGAAGGCAACATTTGCAAAACACGTTGACCCGATAATTAATAAAGCCCGAAGTGTACTCCGTATTGAGTACAAGAACCGCAAGGGAAAGTCGGTGCAGCCGGAATACAACTTAGCTCGTGACGAGGAGGCATGGGTGAAGTTGCGGGATACCGTGATTGAGGAAGTTGTTTCTGACGTAGTCCTCGATTGAGCAAATATATTGTCAGAAGTGAACCGCGTTGCGATTACGCAGACTATTTCAGCTCATGTTCTACTGCGTAGCGTCGTCACGTCCCGCGAACTATTGGTCACGCAAATGCGTCTTCGATTCTCGCCGACGCTAGCATCGGCCAGCCGCATTTACACGACGCGCCGCGCAGCAACTACGCGTCAACCGGCCTCGTCAGGTCGACTAGCTCGGCGATCTTGATGGCGATGACTTCCATCGGGTCATCGTTGGTGTCAAAACCGTTCCGCGAACCCAGGAGGGGGCTGACCGCTCGCAGGGCCTCGTACGTCGTGCCGTGGACAACGGGGACGAGTAGGTTGCCCGCCAGGAGTGCTGAGAGTTCCTTTGCTGCAATTGTCTCCAGCTTGATGCGAGCCAACAACGAAGGCGTGACCATCACAAGCCCTGCACGTGAGTTCGCGAGCCCCTTGTCGATAGCGCGCAGGAACGGCACGCCGGGCAGTATGTCTTTTTCGCTAAACCAAACTGACACGTTCTTGGCGACGAGCAGGTCGTGCAAATCCTTGGCAACGCCCCGCCGGTCATCCCACGCGTGGCACAGGAAGACGTCACGAAGGTCGGGGTAGGCCTGCGCTCGCTCCTCAATCTGGCGACGAACAGGAGCCAGCGCCTGTACCTGCTGAGGGGTATAGGTCACGGAGGAATTGCTCGGTGACCACTTCGGTCGTACGCGCCCGCTGGACCCACTGGACCCGACACTGGCCCGCGGAGAGTACCGCGGCTCGTAGGACGGCGGGGAGTAGTAAGACGGCGAAGAGTAGTAGGTCTGACGGGAGTACGAACCGCGACCACCGTGAACCGGGCAGGCGGCGGCACCACTCGCGGTGTGGTGTCCTCGTATGGGCGCTGTGCATCTGCTCACGGTTCGATGTTAATTGCGCGGACCGACAAATCGCCGGAGTTCCGATCTGGCACGCGGTGCCAGGGCCGCAGGGGTGCAACTGGGGTCACCGGCAACGCCGCTACGCAGACGCTACGCACAGCAGCACTCTCCAACCCACTAGTGGCAGCTTGAGGTAGGCCAAGAGAATCGCTCTCACCTGTACTTACACACCACTGGCCGCCACATGCCACCAATGACACCAAATCGCGGTGACCTGCGGAAAATGCCAAGAATCAATTTCCGGCTTACAGGCCAGCTCGTCCGCCCCGCCTACACCAGCCGCTTCAGCTTGCGCAGCGCGGGCCGCAACGCCGCCCGGCTCCGCGCGGCGAGGTCGACCTCGCGGGCATACAGCAGCCCGTAGGTGAAGGTGTCCTCGCCGGCGGCCACCGCGGCATCGGCCTGCTGCAGCAGATGTTTCCGGCTGACCACGCTGTCCTGGTGGTCGCCGAGCACGGTCTGAATCGTCTTGGCCCGCTTGGCGATCTTCTTCTTGTTCGCTGCCGCGGCGGCGTAGCGCAGCCGCTTGGCGGCCTTGCGGATCCGGTGCAGTGCCGCGTCGCGGTCGGCGGCCTTCTTGGCGGCCTTCACCGCCTTGCGCAGCCGCCGGTAGGCGATGTCCACCGTGGCGTACCGCTCGGCGGCCGGCGCGCTGACCAGATCGTCGAGGCCGTCGAGCAGCCGGAAGTACCGCGGGGAGCGCATCGCGGCCAGGCTGCGCCGCCGCCCCGTCTGATAGCGGCGCAGCGAGCCGCCGACCAGCCGTTCGCTCACCGGCCCGCGGACCAGCTCCGGCGTCAGCTCATCGAGCGCCTGCTGATAGCGCTGGGCCAAGACCTCGGCGTCGCGGGCGACACCGAGCACCGCTCCCAGCTCCTGCAGTTCGTCGAGCAGCGGCGCGTGGGCCGCCTCCTCGCCCTGCAACAGGCTGCGGATCCGCCGGATCGTCACCCGCATCTGATGAATCGCGTCGTCGGCGTCGGCGCGCACCGCGCGATCCCAGACCAGCAGTTGGTCGATCTGCTCGGCTAGCGCACGATGCAGGCGATCGGTCGGATGCGCAGGCACCGGCGGCGCCCCCAGCACCCGGGCTAGTTTGGAGCCGTAGCCGGCCGGCCCGGCGCCGGTGTCGAGCAGCCGGTTGCTCAGCCGGTCCAGCAGCTCAAGGTCTCCGCTGCCCAGTTCCAGTTCCCATTCCCGCCAGTGCTGTTCGGCGTCATCGCCCGCCGACGCGGTGACCTGGTCGTCGCAGAACTCGGCCAGCACCTCACCCTGATCGTCGCGCAGCACCACCATGCCGCGGGCGGTGTGTATGCGTGCCACCGGTGCCAGCGGCCGATCCCGCACGATCGCCCGCACCACATCCAGCAGCTCGTCCGGAACCTCTGGGCCCAGGGGCGCGCGCACCTCGGTGCGGGTGTCCAGCCCGGCAGGAAGTTTCAGGTGCCAACCGGCGTCGGGGCCGCCGGTACGCCGGCGCAACGTGACTCGTCGGGCCGCCAGGTCGTGCCCGGGGGTGTCGAAGTAGACAGCCGCAAGATCCTGTGCCGACACCTGCTCGACGTGGGCGACCCCGGCGATGCCGTCGAAGGACGGCGAGATCGCCGCTGCGTCAACGTCGAACTTGCGTTCCACCTCGCGAAACCGAGAGGTGCTCGGGTCGGTTGCAGACACGCCATCCAGCCTGTCACATCCGGACCGCCCGGACACGGCGGTTTAGCGAGGCTCGCCGGAGGCGAGGCGACGCTGGAACCGCCGCATGAACATGGCGTTCTAGAAGCAGTGCTCCTCGGCCGGGAAAGTGCCCGCTGTCACCTCGGCGGCGTACTGCTCTGCGGCGCGGCGCAACTCGCCGCCCACGTCGCCGAAGCGCTTGACGAATCGAGCGGTCTTGCCGGTGGTCATCCCGGCCATGTCCTGCCACACCAGAACCTGGGCGTCGCAGTTGGGCCCGGCGCCGATCCCGACGGTGGGAATGGTCAGCTTTCCGGTGATCTGGGTGGCCAGCTCGGCGGGGACCATCTCCATCACCACCGCGAACGCACCGGCTTCGGCCACCGCGATCGCGTCGTGAATGGTCTGCTCGGCGGCGTCACCGCGCCCCTGCACCCGGTAGCCCCCGAGGGCGTTGACGCTCTGCGGGGTGAACCCGATGTGCGCCATCACGGGGATGCCGGCCGCGGTCAGCGTGGCGATCTGGTCGGCCACCCGCTCGCCGCCCTCCAGCTTGACCGCGTGCGCGCCACCCTCCTTCATGAACCGGGTGGCGGTGGCCAGCGCCACCGCCGGCCCGCCTTCATAGGAGCCGAACGGCAGATCGGCGACCACCAGCGCGTGCGGGGCACCGCGCACCACCGCGCGCACCAGCGGAAGTAGTTCGTCGATGGTGATGGCGACGGTGGTGTCGTAGCCGTAGACCACATTGGCCGCCGAGTCGCCGACCAGCAGCACCGGAATGCCGGCGTCGTCGAAGATGCGGGCCGACGAGTAGTCGTAGACCGTCAACATGCCCCATTTGCGACCCTCGGCCTTCATCTGCTGCAGATGGTGGACGCGGGTCTGCGGTGCAATGCGAACAGGGTCGGGTGAAGCGCCATAAACGTGCTCAGACATCGTTGTCCCTCGAATTGTTCGGGTCGATCCTCGAAGCCCGTAACTCGGGTCCCCGGGTCGTCTGACATGCCCAGTGTGCCACCTGCGGCCGCGCAGCTGAACCTCCTCGTGCAGTGGATTTCCTCACACCGCCACGCGCGCGGCGCAGCAGGTGGCCGGGCTTGCACGGGCGTGCATGGCAGCATGTGGTGTCATGAGCTCGCCGACGCGCCGCGACAGGATGACGCGCACCGCCCTGACCTGCCTCGCGATTGCGATGGTGGCATTCACCGTCGGCAGCTGCACCCGAATGACGCCGGGCCACGCGGTGCTGGCCGTGCCGCGGGTCGGCCAGCCGGTCCAATGGGACAAGTGCCGGTTCACCGCCGACACCAACATCAAGGTGCCCGCCGACGCCCAGTGCGGGTTCATCGCAGTTCCGGTGGACTACTCCAAGCCCCAGGGCGCCGTCGCCCGGCTGGCCATGATCCGATTCCCGGCCACCAAGGACAAGATCGGCTCGTTGGTGATCAACCCGGGCGGGCCGGGGGAGTCCGGCATCGAAACCGCGGTGGGTTTGGTCAGCTCGCTGCCGCGTCAGGTCCGTGAGCAGTTCGATCTGGTCGGGTTCGACCCGCGCGGAGTGGCGTCGTCACGGCCGGCGGTCTGGTGCAACTCCGACAAGGAGAACGACCGGCTGCGGGCCCTGAACCAGGTCGACTACAGCCCCGAGGGCGTGGCGCGCATCGAGAGCGAGACCAAGGAATACGTCGAGCGCTGCCTGGAAAAGACCGGTAAGGAGTTTCTGGCCAACGTCGGCACCGTCAACGTCGCCCGCGACCTCGACGCGATCCGCGCCGGGTTGGGCGACGACAAGCTGACCTATCTGGGCTACTCCTACGGCACCCGGATCGGCTCGGCATACGCCGAGGCCTACCCGCAGAACGTGCGCGCGATGATCCTGGACGGCGCGGTGGACCCCAACGCCGACCCGATCGAAGAGGATCTGCGGCAGGCGCAGGCGTTCCAGGGCGCGTTCGACGACTTCGCGGCCGACTGTGCCAAGGAAGCCGAATGCCCGCTGGGCACCGACCCGGCCAAGGCCGTCGACGTCTACCACAGTCTGGTCGACCCGCTGGTGGACAAGCCCGCCAAGACCAAGGACCCGCGCGGGCTGAGCTACAGCGACGCGATCGTCGGCACCATCATGGCGCTGTACTCGCCGACGTTCTGGACGCACCTCAACGATGGCCTGTCCGATCTGGCCGGCGGTCGCGGCGACATCATGCTGAGCCTGGCCGACCTATATATGCGCCGGGACGCCAAGGGCCACTACACAAACGCCACCGATGCCCGGGTCGCGGTCAACTGCGTCGACCAGCCGCCGGTCACCGACCGCGCCAAGGTGATCGAGGAAGACCGGCGTTCGCGCGAGGTGGCGCCGTTCATGAGCTACGGAAAGTTCACCGGCGACGCCCCGCTGGGCACCTGCGCCTTCTGGCCGGTACCGCCGACCACTGAGCCGCACGCTCTTTCGGTCCCGGACCTGCCGCCCACGATGGTGGTCTCCACCACCCGCGACCCGGCCACCCCCTACCAGGCGGGCGTGGACTTGGCCAAGCAGCTGGGCGGGGGTCTGCTGACGTTCAACGGAACCCAGCACACGGTGGTTTTCCAGGGCAACGAATGCGTGGACCGATTCGCCACGCGATACCTGGTCGACGGCACGTTGCCGCCAACCGATGCTAAGTGCTGAGCGCTGATACGCTTCGCGGTATGGACCGTCAGAAGGAGTTTGTGCTCCGCACGCTGGAGGAACGCGACATCCGTTTCGTCCGGCTCTGGTTCACCGATGTCCTCGGTTATCTGAAATCGGTCGCGATCGCCCCCGCCGAGCTCGAGGGCGCCTTCGACGAAGGCGTGGGCTTCGACGGCTCGGCGATCGAGGGCTTCGCCCGGGTCTTCGAATCCGATATGGTCGCCCACCCGGATCCGTCAACCTTCCAGCTGCTGCCGTGGGTGTCCGACTCCGGCCGGCAGTACTCGGCGCGGATGTTCTGCGACATCACCATGCCGGACGGATCGCCGGCCTGGGCGTCGTCACGGCATGTGTTGCGCCGGCAGCTGGCCAAGGCCGGCGAGCTGGGTTTCGCCTGCTACGTGCACCCCGAGATCGAGTTCTTCCTGCTGGAGCCCGGCCCCTACGACGGGAGCACCCCGGTTCCGGCCGACGACGCGGGCTACTTCGACCAGTCGATCCACGGTTCGGCCGCCAACTTCCGCCGGCACGCGATCGACGCGCTGGAGTCGATGGGCATCTCGGTGGAGTACAGCCACCACGAGAACGCTCCCGGCCAGCAGGAGATCGACCTGCGCTACGCCGACGCGCTGTCGATGGCCGACAACGTGATGACGTTCCGCTACCTGATCAAAGAGATCGCGCTCAAGGAGGGTGTGCGGGCGTCGTTCATGCCCAAGCCGTTCCGCGAGCACGCCGGTTCGGCCATGCACACCCACATGAGCCTGTTCGAGGGCGAAGTCAACGCCTTCCACAGCCCGGACGACCCGCTGCAGCTGTCGGCCACCGCCAAGTCGTTCATCGCCGGGATTCTCGAGCACGCCAACGAGATCAGCGCCGTCACCAACCAGTGGGTTAACTCCTACAAGCGCCTGATCCACGGTGGGGAAGCACCCACCGCGGCGTCCTGGGGCGCCTCCAACCGCTCTGCGCTGGTGCGGGTTCCGATGTACAGCCCGCACAAGACGTCGTCGCGGCGCATCGAAGTACGCAGCCCGGACTCGGCATGCAACCCCTACCTGGCCTTCGCGGTACTGTTGGCCGCCGGGCTGCGTGGGGTGGAGCAGGGTTACGAGCTCGGCCCGGAGGCCGAGGACAACGTGTGGGCGCTGACTCCCGAGGAGCGCCGGGCGATGGGCTACAAGGAACTGCCCGGCACCCTGGAGCGCGCGCTGAGCGAGATGGAGAACTCCGAGCTGGTCGCGGAAGCGTTGGGGGAGCAGGTCTTCGATTTCTTCCTGCGTAACAAGCGTCAGGAGTGGGCGAACTACCGCAGCCACGTGACCCCCTACGAGCTGCAGAACTACCTGGCGCTGTAGGAGTCTCCGAAGCCTCATGGCCTATCCCGGAGCTCAGCGCCGCAAGCTGCCCAGCGTCGGGCGCCTCGGTCTGGTGGACCGGTACGCCGCAGCGGATCTGACTGCTCTGGGTTGGTACAGCGCGTACACCCAACCGCACGTCGACGTGCTCTGGGCGCTGTCGCGTGCTCCCGATGCCGACGTCGCGTTGCGCACCCTGGTCCGGCTGTCGGAAGCTCCGGGCATCGACTGGGCCGAACTGAGCGCAGCGCTCATGGCCGACCGGGGACTACGCGGGCGCCTGTTCGCGGTACTGGGATCCTCACTGACGCTGGGCGATCACCTGATCACCCATCCCGAGACCTGGAAGTTGTTGGCCAGTCCGGTCGACTCCGACGACTACACGATCGCGCTGCCGTCGGCGGCAGAACTGTGCGCGATGTTCACCGACTGCGTTGCCGCCACCACCGACGGCGCCTACATCGATCGGCTCCGGTCGCTGTACCGCGACCGGATGCTGGTGTTGGCGTCGATAGACCTGGCGCCCACCGTCGAACAGCTGCCGGCCCTACCCTTCGTGGCGGTAGGCGAGCACCTGGCCGACCTGGCCGACGCCGCGCTGGCGGCCGCCCTGCGGGTGGCCGAACTGCAGGTTTGTGGGCCCGACGCCGGTGCCGACGTGCCGCGGATTGCCGTGATCGCGATGGGCAAATGCGGTGCGCGGGAACTGAATTACGTCAGCGACGTCGACGTCATCTTCGTCGCCGAGGAAGCCGACGCGGTGAGCACCCGAGTCGCCGGTGAGCTGATGCGGGTGGCCGGCGAGGCGTTCTTCGAAGTGGACGCCGGGTTGCGGCCGGAGGGCCGGCACGGCTCGCTGGTGCGAACCCTGGAATCGCACATCGCCTACTACCAACGGTGGGCCAAGACCTGGGAGTTCCAGGCGCTGCTCAAGGCGCGCGCCGCCGTCGGCGACGTCGAATTGGGCCAGGCCTACATCGACGCGCTGCTGCCGATGGTCTGGACCGCATGCGAGCGTGAGGATTTCGTCACCGACGTGCAGGCGATGCGTCGCAGAGTGGCGCAGCTGGTACCCGCCGAGATCCGGACCCGCGAGATCAAGCTGGGATCCGGGGGACTGCGCGACGTGGAGTTCGCCGTGCAGCTGCTGCAGCTGGTGCACGGCCGCAGCGATGAGTCATTGCACGTGGCATCCACGGTCGACGCCCTGGCCGCCTTGGGCGCCGGCGGTTATATCGGCCGGGAGGATTCGGCCGATCTGACCGCCTCCTATGAGTTCCTGCGGCTCCTGGAACACCGCCTGCAGCTGCAGCGGCTCAAGCGCACCCACATGCTCCCGCCGCCCGATGACGACGAGGCGCTGCGCTGGCTGGCCCGCTCCGCCCATGTCCGCCCGGATGGCCGTCACGACGCCCTGGGCGTCCTTCGCGAAGAGCTCAAAGCGCAGAACCGGCGGGTGTCGCGGCTGCATGCCAAGCTCTTCTACCAACCGCTGCTGGAGGCCGTCGGTCCGGCGGGACTGGAGCTGGCCGGGGGATTGACTCCCGGTGCCGCGGAACGGCAGCTGGCGGCACTCGGCTACGAGGCACCGCACAACGCGCTGACCCATCTGGGTGCGCTGACCAACCAGAGCGGTCGCCGGGGTCGGGTGCAGGCGGTGCTGCTGCCCACCCTGCTGTATTGGCTGTCGGACACGCCCAATCCCGACGCGGGGCTGCTGGCCTACCGGCGGCTCAGCGAGGCGATGGCTCAGCAGCGCTGGTATCTGAGCACGTTGCGCGACAGCAGCGCCGTGGCCAAGCGGTTGATGCGGGTGCTGGGCACCTCGGCCTACATCCCGGAACTGTTGATGCGCTCACCCGACGTCATCCAGGCCTATGGCGATGGACCGACCGGTCCCAAGCTGCTCGACACCGATTCGGACGCGGTGTCGCGGGCGCTGATCGCGTCGGCGGGCCGCCACCCCGACCCGGTGCGCGCGATCGCGTCGGCCCGCAGCCTGCGGCGCCACGAATTGGCCCGTATCGCCTCGGCGGACCTGCTGGGCATGCTCGATGTCACCGATGTCTGCCGGGCACTGACCGCGGTGTGGGCGGCGGTGTTGCAGGCCGCCCTGGACGCGATCGTCCGGGTCAATCTGCCCGGCTCACCCGACACAGACGTACAGGAAGCGCCGGCGAAGATCGCGGTGATCGGCATGGGCCGACTCGGCGGAGGCGAACTCGGCTACGGCTCGGACGCCGACGTCATGTTCGTGTGCGAGGCCAACGAGAAGGCGACCGGGGTGAGCGATGCCGACGCGGTGCGCTGGGCCACGTCGATCGTCGAGCAGGTCCGGGCGTTGCTGGGCACCGCCAGCGTCGATCCACCCCTGCAGGTCGACATCAACCTGCGTCCCGAGGGCCGCAACGGCCCGCCGGTGCGCACGCTGGCCTCCTACGCGGCCTACTACGACCAGTGGGCGCAGCCCTGGGAGATCCAGGCGCTGCTGCGGGCGCACAGCGTCGCCGGTGATGCGGACCTGGGCAACCGCTTCCTGCAGATGGTCGACGCCACCCGCTATCCGCCTGGCGGGGTGTCGGCCGACGCGGTACGTGAGATTCGCCGGATCAAGGCGCGGGTCGACGCCGAGCGACTGCCGCGTGGGGCCGACCCCAATACGCACACCAAACTGGGCCGTGGCGGTCTGGCCGACGTCGAGTGGACCGTGCAGCTGCTGCAACTGCGCCATGCCCACCGTGTTCCGGCGCTGCACAACACCTCTACGCTGGAAACCCTGGACGCCATCGCCGCTGCCGGGCTGCTCGATGAAGACGAAGTGGACCGGCTCCGGCAGGCCTGGCTGATCGCCACCCGTGCGCGCAACGCGCTGGTGCTGGTTCGTGGCAAACCCACCGACCAACTGCCCGGGCCGGGCCGCGCGCTGAACGCGGTCGCGGTGGCCGCCGGCTGGCCCGGCGGCGACGGCGGTGAGTTCTTGGACAACTACCTCCGGGTGACACGGCGTGCGAAGGTCGTCGCGCGCAAGGTATTCGGAGACTGAAGGAGGACCTCTGTGGTGGATTTCAGGGCTCATTCGAACGTGCCGACAATCAGCGCGGACGAGAGCGGGCAGCTGGTGGAGCGCTACGGTCCGCTGGCCCAGGCGGTCCGCGACCTGATCGACGCCACCATCCGCACCCAGGCCGACGACGCCACGGCTCGCGAGGTGACCGCCCAATTGCAGGAGCTGACCGAGCGGCTTCGTGGCGGAACCCTCAGCGACTCACCGGGACTGCGCTACGTCGTGGACGGGCGGCCGCTGGCGTGGGGCAACGCCGTCGTGGGTCTGCGTAACCCGATCGCCCCGCCGCTGGTGATCCAGCACGGAGAGAATGGGCACTGCTGGAGTGACTTTCACCTCGGCGCGGCCTACGAGGGCCCGCCGTCGCTGGTTCACGGCGGGGTCAGCGCGCTGGTCCTTGACCATGTGCTCGGTGAGGCCGCCAGCGACGGCCTGACCAAACCGCGCTACACCGGCACGATCACGGTGAAGTACCTGCGCGGTACGCCCCTGGGGCCGTTGCACGCCGAAGCATCGATCTACCGCAAGGACGGCGTGAAAACCTATGCCCGCGGCCATATCGCCGACGCCAACGGGATCACCGTGGAGGCCGAGGGGGTCTTCATCACGCCTTCCTGGGCCCGCGACGGGCTCGAGTGACGGCCGTAGTGCGCCTTTAGAACAAGCTAAAGGCCGACGCCACGCTCAACAGGCCGATTCCGAGTCCGGTGGTGACCAGGCCGACATCAGCCGCGAGCGGCATCATCAGGGCATCGAGTAGGTCGCCGGAGGCGAGCTCCTGTGCGAACAGACTGACGTTGTAGGCCGGCAGGGTGGTCAGCAGGGCATTGACCAGGTCGGCGATCGGCAGCAGGGCCGAATAGCCGCCTGCCAGCGCCGCGGAGAAGCCGTTGACCACATCGCTGAAGCCGCCGAGGGCATCCGCGCTGTTCGCCAGGGCTTCGGGCAGGCTGGGCAGCGAGCCCAGGTCGTTGATGAAGTCCTGCCAGCCCTGCTGGACGCCGTTGCCCAGCGCGGTGAGGACGTCGCCCAGATCGAGGTTCGGGAACACCCCGAACGGTGTCGACAGGTCGGCCGGGCCGGTGTCCCAGCCGTGTTCGATGTTGCCGTAGCCCAGGTTGACCAGGACTCGCAGCGCCGGCTGCAGCAGATCGGCCAGCGGGTCGCCCAGGATCGGGAGGAACCGCAGCGGTTCCAGCAACGGCAGGTTCTCGGTGGGGATCATGAAGTAATCGGTGTTGCCGCCGTAGCCGTCCGACACCGGCATCAGAACGGCCTGGGCGATCTGCTCGTCGGAGAGGTCAGCGATGGAGCTGTGCACAAACGCGATCCCCAAGACCGCGTTGAGAACGGACAGAAAGTTGAGCGGGTAGCGCGGGAAGTCCGAGAAGCCGTCGTATTCGATGTTGTACATCGCGGTGTCCCAAGGGGTTTCCGACGGGGTTGCTCCGCTGAACGTCACTCCCATGCTCGGAACGGTCAGCGGCGGCAGGCCCGGGTCTCCGAAGCGGGAGAGCAGACCCCCGTTGGGATTGCTGGGGTCGACCAGCAGGACGAACGACAGCTGATCGGACGTCGGGATCTGATCAGCAGGCAGTGCCAGCAGATTGCGCATCTCCAGTCCGGCCAGAGTTGAGCTCTGCGAGGCGCCGACCACGACGAGGTCGTGGCCCAGGGTGAGCCGCTCCTTGATGGTGGCGTCCAGGATCTGTACGCCTTGCGCCAGCGACTGGTCGAGCATCAGAGACTTGGTGCCGGTGATCGGATACAGGCCCTCCGGGGTGAAGAGGGGATGAATCGAGTCGACCGGGAAGATCGGCTGGCCGGGGAAGATCGGCGAGGTGGGCATGATGTAGCGCGAGCCGACCGCGTCGATGACCGCTTGGCTGGGGATCGGCATGCCACTGCCACCCATGCCCCACGCCTCGGTGTCGAGCAGGACCACCTGTGCGGAGACCGACTTCAGTCCTGGGGCCGCCACGCTTGCGGGTAGGGCGGGACTGGCGATCAGCAGCGGCGCGATGGCCAGCGGGAGCAATCTGCGGTCAGCCATGGGCGGTTCCTTTCGTGGAAAACAGGCCCTTTAGATGGAAAGTTACTGATCTGGCGATAAGTTACAACGGATTGTTTCTAAGTTCAATCACATGTTTTGGGGTTTGGTAACGGCCGTTACCGGCCCATCTCTTTTGGCGGGTAGGGCCGCCCCGGCAAATGCCTATGGCGGAATCGGTGGGGCCGTGGTCGGTCGGCTAGTGGCGTCTCGGTGTCGACGCAGAGCGAGTGAAATGCCGTGTCCATGAGTATATTTCGGCAATCAGCGTAATCGTTGTCCATGCGGCCCCGGTTGTTTCGGGACAGGCTAGTGCGCTTTCTCCGGCTCCCGGCAAATGCACAGAATTGTGCGGGTAATTCGCCGCTACGCGGCTTCGTTGTTGGGCGGGTCGGGGTCGGTTTCGATGAGTTCTTCGGGGTGGTGGGCGTGGTTGATTTGGGGTGGTCCGGTGCCGTCGGTCCAGCCGAGGCGTCCGTTGGTGGGGATGGTTTGTTGGTGGCCGTCGGTGGCGTCGGTGTGGTCGCAGCCGCAGGCGAAGAACAGTTCGTCGGCGTTGGTGCGTCCGCCGTGTGCCCAGGGTGTGGAGTGGTGCACTTCGCAGTGATAGCCCGGTTCCAGGCAGTTTGGTCGGGTGCAGCCGCGGTCGCGGGCATAGCAGATGAGGCGTTGGTCAGCGGTGGCGACGCGTTTTTGGCGGCCGAGGTAGAGCGGGCGTTTGGTGTGGTTGTCGAAGACGGCGAGGTAGTGCATCGATTGGGCGGCCATGGCGATCAGGTCGCGCATCGGCAGTCGGGATCCGCCGCCGGTGAGCGCTGGCGGTGGCATGGCGATGGTGGGGTCGCTTGCGGCGTGGGCGGCTTGGTTGAGTTCGGCCAGGGTGGTGGTGACCACGACGGTGACGGGGTGGCCGCGGTGGGTGCCGAGTTTGCCGGAGGCGATGGCGGTCGATAGGGCTAGGCGCAGGGCGTCGTGGCAGCGCTGCGCCGCCGTGCGGGAGTCACCGGCGGCGGGGTCGCTGGGGTCGGGCTGGTGGCGGCCGGGGCGCACCGTGGCCGCAACGGCTTCGAAGTAGGCGCGGGTTTGAGGGTCCAGGAGGCCGGTGAGTTTGGACATGCCGTCGGGGCCTTGGCGGCCCAGTGTCAGTGCGCGCCGTCGTGCGCGGTCGCGGTCGCTGAACAGGCCGTCGGGGTTGAGGTGATCGGCGATGCGTTGGCCGATTTTGGTGAGCACACCTGAATCGACTGCGGTGGCGTGGGAGACCAGGGCGGCTTCTGCCTGCGCGATCTGGGGCGGAGTCACCGATCCGGGCAGGACATCGACGGCTTGGCAGATCGCGCGGATGTGGTCTTCCCCAATAGAACCGGATTCGACGGCGGCGGCGAGGGCCGGGAGTTCGGGTGGGATCACCGCGCCGGTCAGGGAGCGTCGGGGCCGGATGCGGGCGGCCAGGCGGCAACGCCGGGTGATCTCGCGTGGGGTGATGCGCAGCCGTTTCCATACGGCGGCTCGTGCTTCGGCAATCGAACCGGACCCGTCGGGTGGGTCGGCGAGTTCGCCGAAGATCCGATACATCAACCCGCGATTCACGCGTTCCTGGTTTTCTAGCCGGTCGGCGACGTCGATGCGAATGGCGTTGCCCACCAGATCGGTCGAGGTCGCCCGCAACACCGCGTGGGCGGCGTCAATGGCATCGAGGGCAGCGCAGATCTGCTCCCGCGCCGCCACCGCACCCAAGACCGTTGCCATACCCCGACGCTAAAAACCACCCCCGACAACAACACCGGAAGACAGTCCCGGGAAGGCCAGCCTGTGGATCAACCCCCAACTGGGGATAACGATCGGTCCCGGGCGCCGTCAGTGCTTCATTCCAGATGCTCGGCATCACCTTCTCCGAGACGATCCCGGCCGCGATCGCGTCGATGCCCATCGTGTGGATCGGAAGCTTCCTCGACGACGTCCTGCCCACGGCAGAGCTCTTCGACTTCTCGTTCTGACCGACCGGTGTAGCTGACCGCCACTGCGTTACCCGCAGAAGACGGCGACGTTACCTTAGGTGCGTCAGCCCTCAGCAGTCGTAATACAGCGCGAACTCGTACGGGTGCGGCCGTACGCTGATCGGGGTGATCTCGTGGTCGCGCTTGTAGCGGATCCAGTTCTCGATGAGGTCTGAGGTGAATACGCCGCCCTCGGTGAGGTATTCGTGGTCGGCCTCGAGGTTGTCCATCACCTCGGCCAGCGTGGTGGGCGCCTGCGGGATGTCGGCGGCCTCATCCGGCGGCAGCTCGTAGAGGTCC
Source organism: Mycobacterium sp. SMC-11 (assembly GCF_046250095.1). Lineage (NCBI taxonomy): Bacteria > Bacillati > Actinomycetota > Actinomycetes > Mycobacteriales > Mycobacteriaceae > Mycobacterium > Mycobacterium sp. SMC-11. The sequence goes on from NZ_CP176430.1 coordinate 1,879,118, forward strand.
TTGTCGACCGGGGCCGCGGGCTCGATCTTGTTCTTGATGCCGTCGATGCCGGCCATCAACATGGCTGCGAACGCCAGGTAGGGGTTGCTGGAGGAGTCCGGGCAGCGGAACTCCAGCCGCTTGGCCTTGGGGTTGGTACCGGTGATCGGGATACGCACGCAGGCCGAACGGTTGCGCTGGCTGTAAACCAGGTTGATCGGCGCCTCGTAGTGCGGCACCAGGCGCTTGAACGAGTTGATGGTGGGGTTGGTGAACGCCAACAGCGACGGCGCATGGTGCAGGATGCCGCCGATGCAGTGGCGTGCGGTGTCGGACAGTCCGGCATAGCCGGCCTCGTCGTAGAACAGCGGCTGGCCGCCCTTCCACAACGACAGGTGGACGTGCATGCCGGAGCCGTTGTCACCGAACAGGGGCTTGGGCATGAACGTGACTGTCTTGCCGTTGGCCCAGGCGGTGTTCTTGATGATGTATTTGAACAGCATCACGTCGTCGGCGGCGTGCAGCAGCGTGTTGAACTTGTAGTTGATCTCCGCCTGACCACCGGAGCCACATTCGTGGTGGCCGCGCTCCAGGGTGAAGCCGGCGTTGGCCAGGTTGGTGGTCATGGTGTCGCGCAGGTCGACGTACTGGTCGTTGGGGGCGACGGGGAAGTAGCCGCCCTTGGGGCGGGTCTTGTAGCCGCGGTTGGCCCGTCCGTCGGCCTCGGTCGGTGAGCCGGTGTTCCACCAGCCCGAATCCGAGTCCACCTCGTAGAAGGTGCCGTTCATCTGCGAGTCGAAGCGCACCGAGTCGAAGATGTAGAACTCGGCCTCGGCGCCGAAGTAAGCCGTGTCGGCAATGCCGGTGCTGGTGAGGTAGTTCTCGGCTTTGCGGGCGACGTTACGCGGGTCGCGCGAGTAGGGCTCACGGGTGAACGGGTCGTGGACGAAGAAGTTGAGGTTCAACGTCTTGGCCGCCCGGAACGGATCGATCTGGGCGGTGGAGAAGTCGGGGAGCAGCATCATGTCGGACTCGTGGATGGACTGGAAGCCGCGGATCGAGGATCCGTCGAAGGCCAGCCCGTCTTCGAACACGCTCGCGTCCAGCGTGGACGCGGGGATCGACAGATGTTGCATCTGACCGGGCAAGTCACAGAACTGGATGTCGACGTACTCCACGTTCTCATCGGCGACGAGCTTGAGAATGTCGTCGGCCGTCTTGTCGGTCACAGAAGTGTTCTCCTCCGCTGGTAGCCCCGGTCGGACGCTGAGGTTGCCCGTGCTGACGTTACGCAATCGCGGCTGGACCCTGCGACGCCGGGTCGGGTTCGCCGCCCGCCTATCGTAGGGGCCATGAGCCGCACCTTCTCCTCGTGGCTGTCCGGGCCGGAGTCTGCCGGACCCAGCCACCCCGACAACGCCCCGGGACAGGGCCTGGGTTTGCCGTCCAGCGGCCCCGGTTCCCTGGCTCCGATGGGGCGCCGCATGGTGGCCCTGGCCCTCGACTGGATGGTGGGCTACGGACTGGCCGGTCTGGGCGTGGCAGCGGGGGTGGTGACGCCGGAATTCCTGGCAACGGTGGTGCTGGGGATCTGGCTGGTCCTCGGGGTGGCCTCGGTGCGGCTGTTCGGTTTCACACCGGGCCAGTACGCCTGCGGGCTGCGAGTGGTCCCCATCGACGGCCCAGGCCTGGGCGTGGGCATCGGTCGCGCCGCGATCCGCGGATTGCTGATTGCGCTGGTGGTCCCGGCATTGTTCGCCGACGCCGACGGCCGCGGCCTGCAGGACCGGGCCACCGCCACGGCCGTGGTGCGCAGCCGCTGAATTTCTGGCGGCCAGCTAGCGCCGGCGCACCGCGCGCTGAACGCCACGCACCTTCGCACCGCCGGGCAGCGGGCCCTTGGGCATGGCCGCGGTTCCGGTCCGCGAACCCAGCGCGGCCAGCCGCGACTCCAGCGATTCCATCTGCTTCGTCGTGATGTTGGCCGGCAGCTTGGTCAGGTAACGCTCCAGCTTGGCCAGCGGAACCTCACCGTCGCCGGCGCCCACCACCACGTCATAGATCGGCACGTCACCGACGAGCCGGGCGGTGCGCTTCTTCTCCTGAGCCAGCAGAGGCTTGAGCCGGGAGGGCGAGCCCTCGGCGACGAAGATGATGCCCGGCCGCCCGATCACCCGATGCACGGCGTCGAGCTGGCCGGTGGCGGACACCCCCGGGGTCACCCGCCACTTGCCACGCAGGTTGTCCAGCGCCCACGCCGCAGCCCCGGCCTGCCCCTCGGCTTTGAGGTAGACCGACCGCTGCGCGCGCCGGCCGAAGATGATGAATGCCACCAAGCCGCCCAGCACCAGGCCGAGCGGAATCGTCGTCACCTTGGCGAACGTGCCGCCGTTGAGCGCCAGGGCCGTCGTCACCCCGGCCACCAGCACGAAGGCGCCGACCATGTAGGGCACCAGCCGCTTGTCCTCTTTGCGCTGCAGCTGGAAGGCCTGCCACAGCTGGGTGCGGCGCTGCTTGCTGGCGGCCTTGCGGGCGGCTTTCGCTTCCGCCCGGGCAGCCTTGTTCTCGGTGGTGGTGCGCGGTCTGGGCATAGTCACCAAGGATACCCAGCGGGGCTTACCGCCAGCCGGGGCGTCAGTCAGCCGTGGGCGGTGGCGGGGGCCTGTTCGCGGCGCGCCCGGTTCTCCAGCGCCTGCTGGTAGAGCCGCCCGGCCCGATACGACGAGCGCACCAGCGGCCCGGACATCACTCCGGCGAAGCCCAGCTCCTCGGCATAGCGGGCGTGCTCGACGAACTCCTCGGGTTTGACCCATCGGTCGATCGGGTGGTGCCGCTCGGTGGGGCGCAGGTACTGCGTGATGGTGACCAGCTCGGCGCCGGCGTCGTACAGGTCGGCCAGTGCCGCTCGGATCTCGTCGGCGGTCTCGCCCATACCCAGGATGAGGTTGCTCTTGGCCACCAATCCGGCGTCACGGGCCTGGGTCAGCACGTCAAGGCTGCGCTCGTAGCTGAATCCGGGTCGGATCAATTTGAAGATGCGCGGCACGGTTTCGACGTTGTGCGCCAGCACTTCCGGGCGTGATTCGAACACTTCGCCCAAAAGGTCGGGCCGTCCGCCGAAGTCGGGGATCAACAGTTCGACACCCGTGGACGGGTTGAGGGCCTTGATGGCCCGCACCGTCTCGGCGTAGAGCCAGGAGCCCTGATCGGGCAGATCGTCGCGGGCGACACCGGTGACCGTCGAATACCGCAGGCCCATGGACTGCACGCTCTCGGCGACCCGGCGCGGCTCGTCGCGGTCCAACTCCGGCGGCTTACCTGACTTGATCAGACAGAACGAACAGTTGCGGGTGCAGACCTCGCCGCCGATCAGGAAGGTGGCCTCCCGGTCTTCCCAACACTCGTAGATGTTGGGGCAGCCCGCCTCCTCGCACACCGTGTGGAGCTTTTCCTGCTTGACCAGAACCTTGAGCTGGGTGTAGCTCGGGCCCATGCGGGCGCGGGTCTTGATCCACGGGGGTTTGCGTTCGATCGGAGTTTCAGCGTTGCGTGCTTCGGCACGGCTTAACCTACGGCCTTCCGGGGCGGCACTCACCTGGTCGATGTTACGCGCGGACCGGGATGCTCGCGCACCGGCAGCACGCCGTCGAGAGCATCGACGACCGCGTTGGCCACCGCCTGCCGAACATCCTCGACGCCGGTCACAAAGCCCAGCTCCGCAGACAGGGATGTAACCCCCGCGTCGGTGATCCCGCACGGCACAATCGAGCCGAACGCACTGAGATCACAATCACAATTGAGCGCGAACCCGTGCAATGTGGTGGCGCGCGCCACTCGGACACCGATCGCGGCGACCTTGCGGGCCGGCCGCCCACCGCCCGGCGGCAGCCACACACCGGACCTGCCGTCTATCCGAACCGTGTTGAGACCCAAGGTGTTACATACCTCGATAAGTGATTCTTCAAGGCGTCGAACGTAATTCACCACGTCCAAAGGTTCGGCGAGGCCGATCACCGGGTATCCCACGAGCTGGCCCGGGCCGTGCCAGGTGATCTTGCCGCCCCGGTCGGTGTCGACCACCGGGGTGCCGTCCAGTGGGCGTTCCTGCGGCTCGGTGCGCCGTCCGGCGGTGTAGACCGGGGGATGCTCCAACAGCAGCAGGGTGTCCGGGCCGCCGGCTGCCCTGGCGTCTGCCAGCTCACGTTGCATCTGCCAGGCGTCGCCATAGTCGACGGTGCCCAGCTGGCGCACCTCGATCGGGGCGGCGCTGGAGCGGATGGACACCATGTTGGCAGGCTACTCGGCGCGGGGTTGCTACAGCGGGGTCGGTCGGGAGGTGGCGTAGGCCAGGGCCTCGCCGACGGTGTGGTGGGCAAACCGGAAACCGGCCTGCTCCAACACGGCGGGAATGGCTCGCTGGCCGGTGAGGAGGCTGTCGGCGAATTCGCCGAGCCCGGCACGGACCGCGAAGCCGGGTAGCAGCAGCCGGGTCGGGCGGTTGACGGCGCGCCCCAGCGCGGCGGTGAACTCAGCGTTGGTCACCGGTGCGGGCCCGGTCAGGTTCACCGGGCCCGACAGCGTGTCATGCGAGATCGCGAACAACAGTGCCCGCACCTCGTCCTCCATGCTGATCCACGACATGTACTGCCGGCCGTTGCCGATCCGGGCGCCGAGTCCCAGGGAGAACAGCGGGCGCAACCGGCCTAGGGCGCCGCCTGATCGCGACAGCACGATGCCGGTGCGAGCCAGTACCACGCGGGCGCCGGAAGCTTGGGCGGACGCGGTTGCGCCTTCCCAGTCCTCGGCGAGCTGGGCCAGGAAATCGGTTCCGGCCGAGGCGGACTCGTCGACGACGCGGTTGCCGGTGTCGCCGTAATAGCCGACCCCGCTGGCATTGACCAGGACCGGTACGCCGGCCTGGGCCACCGCGGCCGACAGCACCTCGGTCGGGGCGATCCGGCTGTCGCGCAGGCTCTGCTTGAACGCCCCCGACCAGCGGCGGTCGCCGACGCCGACGCCGCACAGATTGACCACGGCGTCGACCCCGGCCAGTGCGCCCACGTCGATCTGGCCGGCTTCGGGATCCCATTGCAGCTCGCCGGCATGGGCCGGTGCCCGCCGCACGATCCGCAGCACCTGGCGATTGTCGGCGCGCAACGCCGAGACCAGGGCCGAGCCGATCAGTCCGGACGAGCCGGCGATCGCGACGGTGGCGTTGCTCACAGCTGAATCCTCTTGCAGCTCTTCGGAAAAGCCCCCGGCGCCGTTAGAGACCCAGGTCCGCCTCGAACGCACCTTCTTCGAGTCGGTTCTTGATCGTGGTCACGAACCGGCCGGCGTCGGCACCGTCGATCAAACGGTGGTCGTAGGTCAGCGGCAGGTAGGACACCGAACGCACACCGATCGACTCGTTGCCGGCTTCGTCGACGATGACCCGCGGCCGTTTGACGATGGCTCCGGTGCCGAGCATGGCGGCCTGCGGCGGAACCAGGATGGGGGTGTCGAACAGTGCACCCTGGCTGCCGATGTTGGTGATCGTGAAGGTGCCCCCCGACAGTTCGTCGGGCTTGAGGTTGCCCGAGCGTGCCCGGGCGGCGATGTCAGCGATGGCCCGCGCGAGGCCGGCCAGCGAGAGATCACCGGCGTTGTGGACCACCGGCGACAGCAGACCCTGCTCGGTGTCCACCGCGAAGCCGAGGTGCTCGGCGTCGTAGTAGGTGATCTCTCCGGCGTCCTCGTTGTAGCTGGCGTTGACGTTCGGATGTGCCTTGAGGGCGTCGATCACCGCACGGGCGATGAACGGCAGGTAGGTCAGGTTGACGCCCTCGCGCTCGGCGAAGTCCGCCTTCGCCCTGGCCCGCAGCGCCACGATCTTGGTCATGTCGACCTCGTGGGTCTGGGTGAGCTGCGCCGTGGCCTGCAGGGATTCGCGGGTCTTCTTGGCCGTGATCTGACGGATCCGGTTGGCCTTGGCGGTCGTGCCACGCAGGTGCGCCAGCGCCGAGGCGGGGGCCGAAGCGGCCGGGCGCGGGGCGGCCGGAGCCGCGGGCGCCTGCTGCGGCTGCGCCTGCTTCTCGGCGAAGGCCAGGACGTCCTGCTTGCGGATTCGCCCGCCGACTCCGGTGCCGGTGACACGGCTCAGGTCGACGTTCTTGTCGGCGGCGAGCTTGCGCACCAACGGCGTCACATACCGTGCGGCGTCGCCGGACGGGGCCTCGCCGGCAGCGGGCTGCGCCGGAGCGGGCGCGGCGGGTGCCGGAGCCGGGGCGGGTTCGGGCTTGGCCTGCGGCGCGGGTGCCGATGCAGGGGGAGCAGGCTCGGGCGCAGGCGCCGGAGCCGCCGGTGCGGGGGCGGGAGCCGCGGGAGCGGGCGTGGGAGCCGGGGCGGCGGGGGCCGGGGCGGCGGGGGCCGCCGGGGCGCCCGAACCGATCCGGGCCAGCTCACCGCCGACCTCGACGGTGGTGTCTTCACCGGCGGTGATCGACAGCAGGGTGCCGGCCACCGGTGAGGGGATCTCGGTGTCGACCTTGTCGGTGGAGACCTCCACCAGCGGCTCGTCGACCTCGACGGTGTCGCCGACCTGCTTGAGCCAGCGCGTCACGGTGCCTTCGGTGACCGACTCACCCAACTCGGGCATCAGCACCGGGGTGCCGTCTCCGGCGGCCTCCTGGGCAGCGGGTGCGGCCGGGGCAGCGGGCGCGGGGGCGGCCGGGGCCGGTACTTCGGCAGCGGGAGCCGGCTGGGCCGGCGCGGGCTCGGCCGCCGGTGCCGCGGGGGCCGACGGGGCCTCGCTGCTTTCACCGGCCTCGCCGATCAAGGCCAGCTCACCGCCGACCTCGACCGTGGTGTCCTCGCCGGCGACGATCTTGGTCAGCACACCGGCCACCGGTGAGGGGATTTCGGTGTCGACCTTGTCGGTGGAGACCTCCAGGAGCGGCTCGTCGACCTCGACGGTGTCGCCTTCCTGCTTGAGCCAGCGGGTCACCGTTCCTTCGGTGACGCTCTCACCGAGGGCGGGCATCTGGACTGAGAAGGCCATCGTTGTTGACTCCTCGCTCGATCGGTCGCTGCACGTCGTTTCCTGGATACCACGTCAGTGGTGAGGCGAGGGCGGTGCCCAGGTGGACTGTCGAAAACCATCCTGTCATTGCGTCGTCGTCGGCACACATCGAGGTGGCGGTCGAACGGCTCTCGACGCCGTCGGGTATGGCGCATCGCATCGTCGGTCAAAGCGCTACTGCGACCGCCGAAGCGTCACTAATATCTCGCGCGTGCCCGCTGAGCAGATCGCTGCAGCCTGTGAGCTGTGGACCGGCTTCGACGTATCCCTCGTAGCCCGCAACTATGCCCAACTAGCCGGTTTGCTGGCCGGTTTCGCGTTCGTCGTCATCAATCTGGTGCTCGATCGTGCGTATCGGCGTCGTAGCGACGGGCATTCGCCGGACCCGCGCGAAGTCGAGCACGAGACCCTCACCGGGGTCGCGCTGATGAACGCATTTCTGGGGTTGTTCCTGACGGCGGTGCAATACAGTCTGCTGGCCGGGGAACAGGGATGTGCGATCGGCAGCGGTCGAGCCACATCCGCAGAACTGTTGGGCGGCATATCATTTGTGGCCTCGCTCTACATTCTGCTGTACGCCGTGGTGCAGTTCGTGTCGGGCAGCGCCGGAACGCTGATCAGACATTGCGTGTTCATCGTGGCGGTCCTGGTCCCGCCGATTGCGGTGTTCTTCGTAGAGGCGACGCTGACGGACCTGGCGCTCTCGCTCGGTGACCCGCAGACGCATCAGCCGTTGCAGCCGTTGTGGGACGACGCCAACCGACTGTCGGTGCCCATCACGGTCGCCATCGCGGTGGTCTGTGCGATCGGGTGGTTCCTTGGACGGGCGCGACGGCGCAGCGAATCAGCGATCGGGCCTCTGGCAGGCCGCATCCGTACCGCATTCCCGTACTTGAGCACCGTGGTGATCATCGCGGCGATCGTTCGCTCGATGGCGGCGCTGCCGAAAACCGATGTGGCGTCCCACCTGGACTCGACAGAAGCCTGGTTCTGGGTTGCCGTGTTCGCCGTGTTGATGTTGGTGCTCAGTACGGCGCTGTCGTTTCAGCGGGGCGTCGAAAACGCCGCAAGGCCGCCTTGCCCGGTGCAGAAGGCCGAGAGCGCCGACGAGAACGCCTGACGCCCGCCGTCGGTCATCCCTTCGCGGCGATGTCTTCCAGAACCGCGAACATGGTGCGCGTCGGCACCCCGGTGCCGCCCTTGCCGGTGTAGCCCCAGGCGCCGCCGGAGTTGTAGGCCGGTCCCGCAACGTCGATGTGGACCCAGTCGACGCCGTCGGCGACGAACTCACGCAGGTACACCCCGGCGACCAGCATCCCGGCGAAACGCTGACCACTGACGTTGGCCAGGTCGGCCACCGTCGACTTCAGCTCCTCTTTGAGCTCGTCGGGCAGCGGCATCGGCCAGCCGTTCTCGCCGACGGCCTGCGAGATGGACGCCACCCGATCGCGGAAGTCGTCCGAGCCCATCACGCCGGGAATGCGCGCGCCCAGTGCAACGGTCTGTGCGCCGGTCAGCGTCGAGGTCTCGATGAGATAGTCCGGGTTGTCCTCGCAGGCCCGCACGATCGCGTCGGCCAGGATCAGCCGGCCCTCGGCGTCGGTGTTGAGCACCTCGACGGTGATGCCGCCGTACTGGGTGAGCACATCGCCCGGGCGCTGCGCGGTGGACGACGGCATGTTCTCGGCCATCGGCACGGTCGCGGTCACGTCGATCGGCAGGCCGCGGCGGGCGGCCAGCACCACCGTCGCGATCACCGCAGCGGCCCCGCCCATGTCGGAGGTCATGTGATGCATCGAGGCAGCCGGCTTGATCGAGATGCCACCGGTGTCGAAGGTGATGCCCTTGCCGACCAGCGCCACCTTCTTGGCGCCGTCCGGGTCGTCGCGCAGGCGTGATCCGCGGTGGATCAACCGCACCAGACGCGGCGGGCGCGAGGAGCCTTGACCGACACCGATCACTCCGCCGTAGCCGGCCTCGGCAAGCGCCTGCTCGTCAAGCACCTCGACCTCCAGTCCGGCCCCCTCGCCCAGCGCCTTGGCGCGGTCGGCGAATTCGGCCGGAAACAGGTGACTGGGCGGAGTGTTGACGAAGTCGCGGGCGGTGGCCACCGCGGCCGCGATGTCGGCGCCGCGCGCCGCCTGCGCCTCGGCGTCGGCGGTGGTGGACAGCACGGTCACCGCGCGCAGGCCCGGTTCCTTGGGGGCGGTCTTCTCGCTGCGGAACGCGGTGAAGCGGTAGCCGCCCAGCAGCAGTCCCTCGACACTGGCGGCGAGCACCCCGTCGCCGGGCAGCCCGCTCAGCGCACTGATCACCGTGGCGGTGCCGTTCAGGGAACGCGCCGCATTGCCGGCGGCCCGGCGAACGGTGTCGGCCGACCAGGAATCGCGCGCCTTGCCCAGCCCGACGGTCACCACGCTGGCCACCGGCAGTGACGCCACCACCAGCCGATGCACCTGCTCACTGCCGCCCTTGGCGCCCAGCGCACGCAGTCCCGCCTCGATCTCGGCGATCGCCTCGGCGGGCAGCGCCGGCTCGGTAGTGGCGACCGACGCGGTGGATTCAGCCTCGTCACCGGCCGAGACGACCGGCACGATCAGCACGGCCTCATCGGCGTTCGAGGGCAGCGAGGCGGCGACGGTGACGGAGGGGGCGGGGTATCCGGGTTCGGTGCTCACAAGCACACCCTAACGATCTGGGTTCGGGTGCAATTCGTATGCCGGGACGGGCTCGTCGAAACCCTTGAGCGTCAACGGTTCCTGAAGGGTGGCCGGCCAGTCGGGCAGTTCTTCGCGGACGCAGGTAGACGCCAGCACCTGGCCGGGTACGGCCGCATCCACCAGGCGCGCGGCCAGATTGACCGGGGTGCCGAAGTAGTCGCCGTTGATCGCGAGCATCTCGCCGTAGGCCACCCCGGCGCGTACCTGCAGTCCGGCTTTGCGGGCCTTGGGATGGTCGACCAGGTCGATCGCGGCCCGGGCCAGCAGGTCCCCGGTCGCGCTCACCCACATCACCGCGTCGCCGATGAACTTGACCACCCGCCCTCCGTCGCAATGCACGACGTCGGCGACGGTGCCGGCGAAATCGGTGAGCAGCGTGGCCAGCTCCGCGGACGTGAGGACCCGCGTCAGCGCGGTGAAACCGGTCAGGTCGGCGAATCCGACGCCGCACATCAGGCTGGCCGCCGGCCCGCCGGCCAGCCCCTCGAGGAAGGTGCGGTGGCTGACCTGGTGCTGGCGGTGGACGGCGTCGATCATCGCGCCGATGCGCGGGATGTATTCGGCGACCGACCGCCAGGCCCGGGCGGTGCGCAGTTCGTCGCGGGTGTGGCCCAACCACATGTCGGGCGCGCTGAGCCGGATCATCGACGACTCCGCCTCGGCCAGGCGCGCCATCGTCGCGCCCAGCACCCGTAGGAAGCCGTCGACCGGCTCGCCGAGGTAGGACCGCATCTGGACCCAGGTGGCCAACCCGTCCACGTCGGCCTGGCTCAGCGCGGGCGTGTCGGGGCTGGGAACGCTGAGCCCGAGCATCCGCCAGGCCTGCGCGACGTCGTCGACTGACACACCCAACGCCTCGGCGGCGGTGCGCAACGTGTAGTCCGGTGGGCCGGAACGCCCGACCGCGTCACCGGCCAGGCCGAACAATCGGCCCCGGCGCTCGGCGTCGGCCATCTCTTCGGCGGAGAAACCCAGACCGTCGAGATACTCGACCAGGCCCGCACGGTTCCTGGCGTCAGCGATACCGGCAGCTTCGAGCGCATCCCAATCCACCATTTATACAAGTGTGCCGATTAGGGTGGCTTGACGTGAGCGAACTGCAACACGGACCCCTGGAAGACCGTCACCGCGCGCTGGGCGCCAGCTTCGCCGAGTTCGGCGGGTGGCTGATGCCGGTGTCCTACGCCGGCACCGTCGCCGAGCACAATGCCACCCGCGCCAGCGTGGGTCTGTTCGACGTCAGCCACCTGGGCAAGGCGACCGTTCGCGGCCCGGGCGCGGCAGCCTTCGTCAATGCGACGCTCACCAACGACCTGACCAGAATCGTGCCAGGGCAAGCCCAATACACCTTGTGCTGCAACGAATCCGGTGGCGTTATCGACGACTTGATCGCCTACTACATCTCCGACGACGAGATCTTTCTGGTGCCCAATGCCGCCAACACCGCGGCCGTGGTGGCTGTGCTGCAGGAGGCCGCGCCGGCAGGGGTGACGATCACCGACGAACACCGTTCGCGCGCGGTGCTGGCGGTACAGGGTCCGCGATCGGCCGAGGTGGTGGCGGGTCTTGGTCTGCCCACCGAGATGGATTACATGGCGTTCGCCGATGCTTCCTACGACGGCGTGCCGGTACGGGTGTGTCGGTCCGGCTACACCGGTGAACACGGCTACGAGCTGCTGCCGGAGTGGGAATCCGCCGGGGTGGTGTTCGACGCACTGGTGGAGGCCGTGCAGCCGATCGGCGGTGAGCCGGCCGGTCTGGGAGCCCGCGACACCCTGCGCACCGAGATGGGCTACGCGCTGCACGGGCACGAACTGTCGCCGAGCATCTCGCCGCTGCAGGCCCGCTGTGGTTGGGCGATCGGTTGGAAGAAGGAATCGTTCTTCGGCCGCGACGCGCTGCTGGCAGAGAAGGCCGCCGGCCCCGCGCGGCTGCTGCGCGGCCTGCGCGCCACGGGAAGGGGAGTGTTGCGTGCCGACCTGGCCGTGCTCGACGGCGACCGCCGGGTCGGGGTCACCACCTCGGGCACGTTCTCGCCGACGCTGAAGGCCGGCATTGCCCTGGCGCTGATCGACGTAGATGCGGGTGTTGAAGATGGTGCCCAGCTCACCGTCGACGTGCGTGGCCGCGCCGTCGAATGCGAGGTGGTGACGCCGCCGTTCGTCACGGCAAAAACCCGCTAGCGCACCGGTTATACAATCGCTGCATGACGAGCAGCCTCCTCGAGTTCCACGTGTCGGTCACCGCAAATCCGACGCCCGACGAGGTGCGCGAATCCATTTTGGCGGAGCCGGGTTTCGGCAAGTACCACACCGACCACATGGTGTCGATCGACTACGCGAGAGACGCGGGTTGGCACAATGCGCGGGTCATCCCGTACGGGCCCATCGAACTGGACCCGTCGGCCATCGTCCTGCACTACGCGCAAGAAGTCTTCGAAGGGCTCAAGGCCTACCGGTGGACCGATGGATCGATCGTCTCGTTCCGGCCCGAGGCGAACGCTGCCCGGATGCGGGCATCGTCGCGCCGGCTGGCCATCCCGGAGCTGCCCGACGATCTGTTCATCGAGTCGCTGCGGCAGTTGATTGCCGTGGACGGCGCCTGGGTTCCGGCGGCGGGCGGCGAGGAGTCGCTGTACCTGCGCCCATTCGTCTTCGCCACCGAGCCGGGACTGGGCGTTCGCCCGGCCAACGAGTACCGCTGCCTGGTGATGGGCTCACCGGCCGGGGCGTACTTCAAGGGCGGGATCAAGCCGGTCAGTGTCTGGCTGTCGACGGAGTTCGTGCGGGCCTGTCCCGGCGGTACCGGCGCCGCCAAGTTCGGCGGTAACTACGCCGCGTCGCTGGTCGCCCAGGCGCAGGCCGCCGACAACGGCTGCGACCAGGTGGTGTGGCTGGATGCGGCGGAGCGGCGCTACGTCGAAGAGATGGGCGGGATGAACCTGTTCTTCGTGTTCGGCACCGGTGGCTCGGCGCGCCTGGTCACCCCGGAGCTGTCCGGCTCACTGCTGCCCGGCATCACACGGGATTCGTTGCTGCAGTTGGCCACTGACGCTGGATTCAGTGTCGAAGAACGCAAAATCGACGTCAGTGAATGGCAGAAGAAGGCCGCTTCCGGAGAGATCACCGAGGTGTTCGCCTGCGGGACGGCCGCGGTCATCACCCCGGTGTCGCAGGTCAAATCCGCGGACGGCGAGTTCACCATCGCCGACGGCGAGCCCGGTGAGGTCACCATGGCGCTGCGCGACACTTTGACCGGAATCCAGCGCGGCACCTTCGCCGACACTCATGGGTGGATGGCCCGGCTGGATTAGCCCGGCGTGCCCGGTGTACCGGGTGTGCCATCAATACCGCCGGGGCCGCCGGGCCCGCCGTTGGCCCCGAAGCCGTCGGTGACGGTTTGGCCCGCGCCGCCCACACCGCCGATGCCATCCGCGCCGGGGTGGGCGACCCCGCCCTGGCCGCCGGTGCCGCCGAACCCGCCGGTGGCGGTGCCCGCGGCGGCAGTGGTCGCGTTGCCGCCGGCACCGCCGTCGCCGCCTGCGCCACCAAGCAGGTCGTTGTAGCCGTCGGCGCCCGCATCGACGGAGCCATCGACGTAGCCGCCCCGGCCGCCGTCGCCGCCGACGCCGCCGATGGCGCCCTGCCCGACGGCGAAGCTGCCGCCGGTGCCATTGCCGCCGACGCCTCCCTCGCCGCCCGCGCCGCCGGTCGCGCCGTTGAAGGCAACGCCGCCGTCGCCACCCACGCCGCCGCTACCGCCGATGCCGTAGCCACCGCCCCGGCCGCCGATACCGGTGCCGTCGCCACCCTGGCCGCCGTGGCCGCCCGCACCGCCGGTGCTACCGAGGCCCACACCGGCACCGCCGGTGCCGCCGCGGCCGCCCCCGCCACCGATGCCCGCCCAATCTCCGGTGAAGGACAGGCCGCTACCGGCCCCGGCGGCACCCCCCGCGCCGCCGGCGCCGCCGGTGCCACCCGCACTGCCGATGCCGCCGCCCCCGCCGCCTCCACCGCCTGCATTGCTGCCGCTGGCGGCTGCTGCGCCGGAGCCGCCGACCCCGCCTACTCCGCCACCGTCGGCACCGCCGTGGCCACCGTTGCCGCCGGCACCGACGGCGGTGACGCCGGCCCCCGACGACCCGCCGGAACCGCCGTAATTGCCGATCGCCCCGCCGATCCCGTTACCACCATCACCGCCGTCGCCCCCCGCGCCGCCGATATTGCCGAAGCCGCCCCAGCCGCCCCATCCACCGGCACCCGCACCGTGGCTGGCGCCGTTACCCTTGCCGCCGTCGCCGCCGCGGCCGCCGTCCCCGCCGACGCCCGCATTGCGTGCGGCGTTGCCGGATCCCGAACCGCTGTTGCCGCCGTGCCCGCCGCTGCCGCCGTTTCCGCCGCTGCCGGAGGTGGTGCCCCCGTCACCGCCATTGCCCGCGCGGCCGCCCGCACCGCCGCCGCCGGCGACACCGGAGGCGGTGTTTCCACCGTGCCCGCCGTAGCCGCCGTCGCCGCCGTTGCCCATGGCGCCGCCGGAGCCGCCGTGGCCGCCCGCGCCGCCGGCCCCGCCGATGCCGCCGTCACCGAAGAGCGCGGTGGTGCTGCCGCCGTCGCCGCCGTAGCCCCCGTCGCCGCCGGTGAGGCCGGTTGCGCCGTTGTCTCCGGCCCCGCCGGCCCCACCGGCCCCCCCATTGCCGAACAACCAGGCCACGGCGTCTCCGCCGGTCCCGCCGTGGCCGCCCTGTCCGCCGTTGGCGCCGAAGCCGCCTGCCCCGCCGTCGCCTCCGTTGCCCATGAAGGTGCCGCCGGCCCCGCCGTCTCCGGCACGTCCGAACCAGCCGTCCGCCCCGCCCGGCCCGTCGTCGCCGCCCGTGCCGCCGTTGCCGAAGAACCCGGCGTTGCCCCCCTGGCCGCCGATACCGCCGAACGCGGTGCCGCCGTCGCCGCCGTCACCGAACCACAGTCCACCGGCGCCGCCCATGGCCTGTTCGGTGGTGCCGCCGTCGATCCCGTCGGCACCGTTTCCGATGAGCATTTGCCCATTGCCGAAGGTCTCGTTGATCCAGGTGCTGATGTCGATGCCGGACTGGGTGGCCAGCCAGGCCTGGCCGGCGTCGTGTATCGGTGTGTAGATCCAGGTGTCGAACAACTCGGCCATGGTGGGGGCGGCCGGCGACAGCGCCAGCCCGGGGCTGGCAGGGTCGCCAAGACTGGACAGCAAACCAGTCCAGTCCGCTGTTTCCAGGCCGCCGGTGCTCTCGACGCTCAGCCACGACCAGTTCGCCGGATCGAACAGATCGATGATCCAGTCGGCAAGTGGGTCGGCCTGGGCCGGAGGCACGCTGGCCAGTGGGCTGAGCCCAAACGCCAGGAATGCACCCGCCGTGCCGCCCAACCTGGTCAGACGGGCTTGAGTTGTTGGACTACGACGCGGACCGGACATAGCCGTTTCCTTCCCCGAGGAACCTGGCAATTCGCTATGCACGGAACTTAGGGGAGCTGAGCAGGGGGTGAGTGCAGTAGTCGACTACCGCACTTTTCGCGCATGGGGGAGTGCACTACGTAGCGGCAGGTCTGCGCGATCGGCATTGGAATCGCCAATGCCAGCGGACGGGGCTCAGCTCACCGGGTCCGGCGGCAAGTCGGCGTCGTCGGCCACCGGTGACCAATCCACAACCAAGCGCTCGCAACAGTCGGGGTAGTCGTCGTCAACGTCGTCGTCATCAGCGGCGCCGTCGTTCATCGCCTTGCGTGATTCCCGACTCCGCTTGCTGTAGTGCTGATGGCGTGACATCCAGTTCCCTCCCAGGATCACGATGTTAATCACCGACGCAATTTCTACAAAGATCATTTGGGTGTAACACATCGTGTCGGAGAAATGTCCGGAAGTCCGGAAAGGATGCGAAAAAGAAGCGATGCTCAACCGCTGGTCAGGGCGGCGAGCGCTGCCGCGAGCAGTGTTACCGTCCACTCGATGACGGCCCCGAGCACATCGCCAGTGATGCCACCAAAGCGGCGCACACAGCGTTTTACCAGCATAGCGGCGCAAATCAGGGCTGCGGCGACCGCAACCGGCCCCTGCCACGGCGCCGAGCCGGCAGGTATCGCGGCGGCCAGCAGTGCCACCACCCAGGCGGCCGCAACCGGTAGCGGCTGACTGCCGGCCACCGTGGCGCCCAGCATGCTTCCGGCCGCGGCGGGCACCGAGCGCCGGCAGGCCAACACCGCGGCCACCCGGCCTGCGCAGACCGCGAGCACGATCTGCCCCGCGCCCAGCATCGGGAAGGTCGTGGCCTGCAGACCGATCACCAACACCACCGCGACGACCCCGAACGGGCCGGTCGACCCCTCACGCATCACCTGCAGCGCCTGCGCGGCGGGCCGGGCGCACCCCAAGCCGTCAGCCGTGTCGGCCACCCCGTCGATGTGCAGTCCTCGAGTGGCGGCCAACAGCGCCGCCACGGCCAGTAGGCCGGTCACCGGGCTGCCCGGGCCGAAGGCGTATTCGCCGGCCCACACCACGGCCGCGGCCAGCGCGCCGAGAGCGGCGCCGACCACGGGGAACGCGGTCATCGCCCCGCGGCCCGGCGGTCGGTCGGTGGGAACGGGAAGAATCGTTCCGAAGGCGAAAGACGCTGCCAGGGAAGCGATCACGATGATCGGTCGCTGACGCCGGCCTCAGCAAACGTCGACATCGACGACAATGCCGCGACCGCGGCGCGCAGTACCGGCAGCGCAACCGCGGCACCGGTGCCCTCGCCCAACCGCATCCCCAGATCCAGGATCGGCTCCAATCCCAGTGCCGCGCAGGCCAGCGCGTGTGCCGGCTCGGGGGAGCGGTGGCCGGCCTGCCACCATGCCCGCGCGCCCGGGGCCAGCCGGTCGGCGACCAGCGCGGCGGCCGTCGACGCCAGACCGTCGAGCAGCACCGGGGTGCGCCGCACCGCGGCCTGGGCACAGAAACCCGCCAGGGCCGCGAAGTCGGCACCACCGCAACAGCGCAGCAGCGAAAGCGGGTCGGCGTGCTGCGTCCGGGACCGGAACAGGGCGTCGCGCACCGCCGCGGTCTTGCGCGCCCAGCCGGCGTCATCGATGCCCGTCCCGTGGCCGACCACGTCGGAAGGTTCGGCGCCGGTCAGCGCTGCGATCAATGTGGCTGAGACGGTGGTGTTTCCGATCCCCATATCGCCGGGGATGAGCAGATCTGCGCCACCGTCGACTTCCTCGTCGGCGATGCACCGGCCGGCCTCGACCGCGGCCAGGGTCTCCTCGGCGGTCAGGGCGTCCTCGCTCGTGATGTCACCGCTGCCGCGTCGCACCTTGTAGACACCGGGCCCTGTCGACATCGCGGGGGAGTCGGTCGCACCGTCGTTGACGGCAATGTCCACCACCCGCACCCCGGCCCCGCCGATCGCGGCCAGCGCGTTGATGGCCGCGCCGCCCCGGTCGATGTTGGCGACCATCTGTGCCGTCACCTCTGCGGGGTAGGCAGACACCCGTCCCCGGGTTACGCCGTGATCGCCGGCGAACACCACAACGCGGACGCGCTCGAACTGTCGTGGCGGACACTGCCCTTGACAGGCCGCCGCCCACACCGAGAGGGCCTCCAGTCGGCCCAGTGAACCCGCCGGTTTGGTCAGTGAGTCCTGCCGGGCCCGGGCGGCTGCTGCCACCGCGGCATCGGGTGGGCTGACCGGTGGGAAATCCACGAATTCCAAGGTTGTCGGCCCCGATTCGGGCTCAGTCGAGGCGTTCGCCGCGCCGCACCTGCGGGCGCGGTGCCCGCATGCGGCGCAGTGTGGATGCGCGGCTGGCGGCGTACAGCCCCAGCTTCCAACGGCTTTCGACATTGTTCGGGAACTTGGCGTCAGCCATCCGGCCGGCCTTGCGGGCCACCAGCACCCCGTCGACGGCCATCAAGACCATCAGCAGCATCATCGCCGGCGAAATGTAGTACTGGACCTGCGGGACCGCCATCATGATGAACATCAGGCCCAGCGCGACCGGCATGAACAGGCCCAGCAGGTTGTAGCGGGCGTCGACGATGTCGCGAACGTACCGGCGCACCGGGCCGCGGTCGCGTTCCAGCAGCGCCGCCTCGTCGCCGGACAGCATCCGTTCCCGGCGGTCGGCCATCCGCTCACGACGCTCGGCCTTCGCGATCCGGCGCTCTTCCTTGCTCAGCTTCGGGCCGGCCAGCGACTTGCGCCGGGCCCGGGCCTCCGCGGAGGTCATCGGAGCCGGCGCCACCGGGCCGCGACGCTTGGCCGCGGCGCTGCGCTTGGGGGTCGGCCGGCCTTTGGGCGCGGTGACGCCGCCACGAGCGGCGCCCTCAGACTCGTCGCCGTCGAGAGAGACGGCGGAGACCACGGACTCAGCGGACTGAGTCTCGTCTTTTCTACGCCCCGGCAACTTCACGCCCGCCAGATTACTTGCCCGGTCCGCCCGGCCTGCGGCGCCGTCCGCGCGGCTCTATACGCTGCAGTGATGGCTGATCACCCGGGTTCCGGCGGCTCGGCCGGTCCTCGGGCGCGGGCGCTTCGGGTGCTGATCGCGCCGGACTGTTTCGGCGA
Organism: Mycobacterium sp. SMC-11; assembly: GCF_046250095.1. NCBI lineage: Bacteria > Bacillati > Actinomycetota > Actinomycetes > Mycobacteriales > Mycobacteriaceae > Mycobacterium > Mycobacterium sp. SMC-11. The sequence continues at coordinate 1,897,449 of NZ_CP176430.1, forward strand.
GACTCTGACCGCGGTGCAGGCCGCCGCCGCCATCTCGACGGGCTGGCATCGCAGCCGACCCCACGACCGGCTGGCGATCGCACCGCAGTCCGACGGCGGCCCGGGCTTCGTCGCAGTGCTGGCCAGCGTGCTGGGCACGGTGGAGCAGGTCCGGGTCAGCGGACCGCTGGATGACCCGGTCGACGCCGAATGGGTCTGGGATGCCGCTTCCAAAACGGCCTATCTGGAATGTGCCCAGGCCTGTGGGTTGGGAGTGCTCGGCGAACCGCCGTCGCCGCGGACGGCGCTACTTGCCCACAGCATGGGGGTGGGACAGCTCGTCGCCGCCGCGCTGGCGGCCGGGGCGCAGCGGATCGTCATCGGGCTCGGCGGCAGTGCGTGTACCGACGGCGGTCGCGGCATGGTCGATGAACTAGGTGGCCTGGCCGCTGGACGCCGGCGGCTCACGGGGGTCGAATTGGTCGCCGCCTGCGACGTGGAATATCCGCTGCTGGGCCCGTGGGGCTCGGCCCGTGTGTTCGGGCCGCAGAAGGGCGCCGACGCCGCCACGGTCGCGGTACTCGAAAGCAGGCTGGCCGCTTGGGCGACCGAACTAGACGCCGCCGCCGGGTGGGAGGCCAGCGCGGCGTCGGGCGCCGGGGCAGCAGGAGGAATCGGGGCAGCCGTGCTGGCGCTGGGCGGCACCATCGAATCCGGGTCCGAGATCGTGGCCCGCCACACCGGTCTGGAGGCCGCGCTCGCCGACACCGACGTCCTGGTCACCGGCGAGGGCCACTTCGATCAGCAGTCGCTGCACGGAAAGGTGGTCGGTTCGCTGGCGGCGGCGGCCCGCGCGCGGGAGTTACCGCTGCTGGTCCTGGCCGGACAGATCAGCCTGGACGAACCCGCCCTGCGGTCGGCCGGGGTGCTGGCCGCCCGGGCAATCGCCGACTATGCCGGCTCCGTGCGGCTGGCCTTGATCGACGCTGCCAACCAGCTGATCGGGCTGACCAGCGTCACAGCGGCGCAGATCGGTGGGCGTCCGGCGGGTTCACCCGGGTGAATCGTCGGTAGGGAACACGTTGGCGCAGGGTATCGTTGTTGTGGTGGGTTCGAGCGCCTCGAGTCGAGGCCGGACCCGCCCCCATGATCAACCGCAATAGGGAGACGCAATGACTGTCCAGGATCAGTCGACCACCGAGTCTCACGGCGTGGTCTTGACCGATGAGGCCGCGGCCAAGGTGAAGGCGCTGCTGGAACAGGAGGGTCGTGACGACCTGACCCTGCGGATCTCGGTCCAGCCGGGCGGCTGCGCCGGCCTGCGCTACAACCTGTTCTTCGACGACCGCAGCCTTGACGGTGACGTGGTCGCGGAGTTCAACGGCGTCACGCTGACCGTCGACCGGATGAGCGCGCCGTACCTGCAGGGTGCCGAGATCGGCTACGCCGACCAGATCGACAAGCAGGGCTTCACCATCGAGAACCCCAACGCCGGCGGCTCGTGCTCGTGCGGCGATTCGTTCAACTGAGCACCTGATTTCATCTCCTGCGCCGCGGGTTTTGTGCTGCCCGGCGCCGAGCAGGTGGCACCGGGGCGCTACCGTGGGTATCCACATCCAGGCCCAATGGTGACGATATGAGGGGGATTGTTCAGTGACGATTGCGGTGACCGGTTCGATTGCGACCGACCATCTGATGCGCTTTCCGGGTCGGTTCTCCGAACAGCTGCTGGCCGATCACCTGCAGAAGGTTTCGCTGAGCTTCCTGGTCGATGACCTGGTGGTGCACCGGGGTGGCGTGGCGGGCAACATCGCCTTCGCCATCGGTGTGCTCGGTGGCGACGCCGCCCTGGTCGGCGCCGCCGGTGCTGACTTCGCCGACTACCGGCAGTGGCTGGTCTCGCACGGCGTCGACTGCGACCACGTGCTGACCTCGACCACGGCGCACACCGCCCGGTTCGTCTGCACCACCGACCAAGACATGGCCCAGATCGCGTCGTTCTACCCGGGCGCGATGTCGGAGGCCCGCAACATCTCGCTGGCCAAGCTGGTCGAGACGGCCGGGAAGCCGGAACTGGTGATCGTCGGGGCCAACGACCCCGAGGCCATGTTCTTGCACACCGAGGAGTGCCGCAAGCTGGGGCTGGCGTTCGCCGCTGACCCGTCGCAGCAGCTGGCCCGGCTGACCGGCGACGAGATCCGTAAGCTCATCGACGGTGCCGCCTACCTGTTCACCAACGACTACGAGTGGGACCTGCTGCTGTCCAAGACCGGCTGGACCGAGGCCGACGTCATGAAGCAGGTGGGACTGCGGGTGACCACCCTGGGCGGCGACGGCGTCGACATCGTCTCGCCGGACGGCTCCCGCGTCCACGTCGGCGTGGTTCCGGAGAAGTCCCAGACCGACCCGACCGGCGTCGGCGACGCGTTCCGCGCCGGCTTCCTCACCGGCCGCAGCGCCGGGTTGAGCCTGGAGCGGTCCGCGCAGCTCGGTTCGCTGGTAGCGGTGCTGGTGCTGGAGTCCACCGGAACCCAGGAATGGGTGTGGGACCGGGCCGCCGCGGTGAGCCGCCTGGCGGATGCCTACGGCGACGCCGCCGCGGCCGAGATCGACGCCGCGCTCAAGTAATCTGCCGAGCAGACGTAAAAGCCCCCTATTCGTGCCGAATCAGGGGGCTTTTACGTCTGCTCGCGGGGGTTAGAGCCTCGCGGGGGTTAGAGCCGCACGGGGTAGTCCGGCTCCCTGATGGTCGGCACCACGGTGTGCTCGACGAAGATCGCGTGCCACAGCATGAAGATCAGCACGGTCCACAGCCGACGACTGTGATCGGCGGTGCCGAGGCGGTGCTCGTCGAGCATCGTGCGCACCGCGGCGACATCGATCAGGTGGTCGGCGCCGGTGGCGTCCACCGTGGCGTAGGCCCACTCCAACAGCTCACCGGCGCGCAGCCAGTGCCGCAGCGGCACCGGGAAGCCGAGCTTGGGGCGGTGCAGCACATGCGCGGGAATGATCGGCTCCAACGCCCGACGCAGCGCGTACTTGGTGGTGGTGCGGGTGATCTTGGCCGACACCGGCAGGCGCGACGCGACCGCGAACACCTCCGGGTCCAAGAACGGCACCCGCAGCTCCAGTGAATTGGCCATCGTCATCTTGTCGGCCTTGACCAGGATGTCGCCGCGCAGCCAGGTGAACAGATCGATGTGCTGCATGCGGGCCACCGGGTCCCAACCGGCGGACTCGGCATACACCGGGGCGGTGACGTCGGTGTGGGTCCAGTCGGGGGAGAAGCCCGGCAGCACCGCGCGCAGTTGCTCGTCGGAGAAGCTGCGTGCGTTGCCGTAGTAGCGCTCCTGCAGTGTGAGTGACCCGCGGTGCAGCAGGCTCTTGCCGCGCATGCCCTCGGGCAATGGCCGCGACGCCTTGCCCAGGGATCGGCGCACCGGTCCCGGCAGGTAGTCGAACGGTCGCAGCGACAGTGGCTCTCGATAGATCGTGTAGCCGCCGAACAGCTCGTCGGCGCCTTCGCCGGAGAGCACCACCTTGACGTGCTTGCGGGCTTCGGCGGCGATGAAGTACAGCGGTACCAGCGCCGGGTCGGCGACCGGGTCGTCGAGGTACCAGACGATCTCGGGCAGGGCGGCGACGAACTCGGCCGGGCTGACCACCTTGACCACGTGCCGGGCGCCGATCGCCTCGGCGGAGGCAGCGGCGACGTCGACCTCGGAGAAGCCCTCCCGCTCGAATCCGGTGGTGAAAGTGATCAGTTTGGGGTTGTGGCGCATCGCCAGCGCGGCGATCGCGGTGGAGTCGATTCCGCCGGACAGGAACGCGCCGACGGTGACGTCAGCCCGCATGTGCTTGGCGACCGAGTCCTCCAGCACCGCGGTGATCTCGTCGTAGCGTGCCTGCTCGGTGTCGCGGGTGATCGGGGTGGCGTCGAACCGCGGCCGGAAGTAGCGGGTGGTCTCCGGCTCTCCGCCGGGCCGAATCCGGGCATAGCAGCCCGATTCCAGCCGGCGAATACCGCGGTGCAGCGTCTCCGGTTCCGGCACGTACTGCAGGACCGTGTAGTGCTGCAGCGCGCGGGTATCGATGGCGGTGGCCCCAACATCAAACCCCACGACTTCAGCAAGATCCAGCAGGCACTTCTTCTCGCTGCCCACCACGGTGCCGCCTGGGCCGGACGCAATGAACAGCGGCTTGATCCCGAACGGGTCGCGGGCACAGAACAGCTCGCCGGCCACGGTGTCCCACACCGCGAAGGCGAACATCCCGCGCAGCCGCGACAGCACCTCGGTGCCCCAGTAGTGGTAGCCCGCGACGATCGCCTCGCCGTCACCGTCGGTGGCGAACACCGCGCCGTGTTCGGCGGCCAGCTCATCACGCAGTTCCAGGTAGTTGTAGATCTCGCCGTTGAACACCAGCTCGTAGCGCTCCGGAGCCTCTGGCGGGCCCCACCGCATGGGCTGGTGGGAATGGGCGATGTCGATGAACGACAGCCGGTTGAACCCGAACACCACGCGGTCCCCGGCCCAGATGCCGCCTGGCTCGTCCGGGCCGCGGTGGCGCATCAGATGGGTTGCGCGGGACACCGCGCCGGCGACTTCGGCCACATCAGGGCCGGGTGTCGTGCCGGCCGGGGCACACACGAAGGCCAGCAGTCCACACATCGGGTCCCAGTATGCCGCACCGCTATCGGCGTTGAACTGCGAAGGCCCATGTAGGCCTGCGAAGAAGCTGTGGAGCCAGATGAGGTGGTCAACACACCGGGGCGGCCAACCGGCAGGTACATCAAACCTCGGTGATCCGGGTGGTCTACGCTGCGTAGTATTCGACTGCTCCGCCGGGTCAGTCGGCCCGTTCTGTGACTCGAGGAGGCACCAACGTGACACGTCGCGGGCAGGGCGTTGCACATCGCCGTCTGCTTCGACCGCTGACCGCGGTCAGCGTGCTCGGACTGCTGGCGGTAACGCTCAGCGGTTGCAGCGTCGACTGGACCGATGTGGTCGGTTTCGGCTGGCCCAAGGGCATCACGCCCGAGGCTGAGGCGAACTACCAGCTGTGGATCGGCATGGTCATCGCTTCGGTGGTGATCGGTGGGCTCGTCTGGGGAATGATCTTCTGGTCGATGATCTTCCACCGCAAGAAGGCGACCGACACCGAGCTGCCGCGCCAGTTCGGCTACAACATGCCGCTGGAGCTCGGACTCACCGTCCTGCCGTTCCTGGCCGTCGCGGTGATCTTCTACTTCACCGTCGTGGTGCAGGAGAAGATGCTGCACCACGAGCCCAACCCCGAGGTGGTCGTCGACGTCACCGCCTTCCAGTGGAACTGGAAGTTCGGTTACCAGAAGGTCGACTTCCACGACCACACCCTGAGCTACGACGGCGTGGACCAGGCGCGCAAGGACGCGATGACGTCCAAGCCGGAGGGCGTGGACGCGCACGGTGAGGAACTGCGCGGGCCGGTCCAGGGCCTCAACACCGAGGACCGCACCTACCTGAACTTCGACAAGATCGAGACGGTCGGCACCACCGGAGAGATCCCGGTGCTGGTGCTGCCCAGCGGTAAGCGCATCGAGTTCGTGCTCAACTCGGCCGACGTCATCCACGCCTTCTGGGTTCCCGAGTTCCTGTTCAAGCGTGACGTCATCGCCTGGCCCGAGCGCAACAACCAGGTGAACACCTTCCAGGTTGCCGAGATCACCAAGGAAGGCGCGTTCGTCGGCCACTGCGCCGAGATGTGCGGCACCTACCACGCGATGATGAACTTCGAAGTCCGGGTGGTCTCGCCCAATGACTTCAAGGCCTATCTGGATCAGCGCATCGCCGGAAAGACCAACGCCGAGGCGCTGGAGGCGATCAAGCAGGAACCGTTGGCGACCACCACGTTCCCGTTCGACAGCCGCCGTGGCCTGCTAGCCCCGCAAGCCAGCAACAAGTAGGGACAACCGCATGCGCATCGAATCCAGGCTGTTCGAGTTCGTCGCCACCTTCTTCCTGATGGTCGGCGTGATCTACGCGGTGCTGACCGGCAAGTTCGCCACCGGCGGTGTGGAATGGGCCGGCACCACCGCGCTGTTCCTGACCGGCATGATGGCCATGATCGTGGCTACCTTCTTCCGGTTCGTGGCACGCCGGTTGGACACCCGTCCCGAGGACTACGAGGCGGCCGAGGTCAGTGACGGCGCCGGTGAGTTGGGTTTCTTCAGCCCGCACAGCTGGTGGCCGATCTTGATCGCGCTGTCCGGGTCGGTGGTCGCCGTCGGTATGGCTCTGTGGCTTCCGTGGCTGATCGCTGCCGGCGTGGTGTTCGTGTTGTCGAGCGTGGCCGGACTGGTCTTCGAGTACTACATCGGCCCCGAGAAGCACTGACCAGATCTCGGCTGCGGCCGCCGTGTCGACCCGCTTGGGTAGGGTTGCCGATGCACAATGACCAACGGTGGTTGATGTCTACCGCAGCCGGTGAGGTCGTGGCTCGGCGGTTTGAAGAGGATAGGCGGGAATGAGCGGGCCGAATCCCCCAGAGGCGGGCTCTGGAGACGAGGGCTCCGGCAACGGTCAGCCGGCCCCAGACCTAGCCTCTGACAGGGCCCCCGACGCAGGCGCGGGTGGGGAGATTCAGCCGCTGGACGATGTGACGGCCACTCCGGCCGCCGTGCCGGCCGACAACACCGCGTACTCGCAGGCCTACTCGGCGCCCGAATCCGAGCAGTTTCTGAGCGGCCCTTACGTTCCGGTGGATCCGCGGCTCTACGACTACGACAACTACGACGTGCCCGACGAACCGGAGCCGGGCGCCAAGACGCCCCGGTGGCCGTGGGTGGTCGGCGTCACGGTGATCATCGCCGCGGTCTCGCTGGTGGTGTCGGTGGCATTGCTGTTCGCCCGCACCGAAACCCACGACCTGGCGACGCCCGCGACCACGAGCAGCACGGTCTCGGTACCGCCGGTACAGGACGAGATCACCCGGACCAGCACCAGCACCACGGTGCCGCCGCCTCCGCCGCCCACCAGCGAGGAGCCGCCGCCTCCGCCGCCCAGCAGCGAAGAGCCGCCGCCGCCCCCGCCGCCGCCGGCGAGCGAGGAGCCGGCACCGGAGCCATCGACCACGACGCAGGAGACCACCACGACCACGCAGGCGAAGCCGCTGCAGGTGACTTATTCGGTGACGGGCACCAAGGCGCCGTTCGACCAGATCACGATCACCTACGTGGATGCCTCCGGGCAACGTCGTACACAGCGCAACGCCTACATCCCGTGGTCGCTGACCCTGACACCGATCTCCCAGTCGGAGATCGGTTCGGTAGAAGCGACCAGCATGCTGCGGCTGAGCAAACTCAACTGCTCGATCACCAGCAGTGACGGTAGGGTGTTGTTCTCCAACAGCAATGACGCACCGGCGACGAGCTGCGGATGACCGGCGGGAACATGGTGGATCGATTCATTCGACCGGGGCAGTCCCCGGAGGTCACTGACCGCATCCTGCTGGGCGCGTGCGCAGCGATCTGGCTGACGCTGCTGGGCATGAGCGTGGCGGCCACAGTGGCACTCGTGGATCTCGGGCGAGGCTTTCACGAGCCGACCGAGAGTTCGCACAGCGGCCTGCTCTACATCGTGATCGGCGCCTCGGCGTTGGTCATCCTCGCGGCCATCCCGGTGCTGCTCCGCGCGCGCCAGCCCGGTCCGCCGCGGCCCCCCGGCTTCCCCCCGCAGGCGCCGGCCAAGCCGCCGCGCCCGAACGCCCAGGACGCTCCGCTCCAGCAGCCCGGATTCGATGCTCCGGGCCGGCGGGCGGCCGGTACACGCCAGGTGCTGCCCAACCAGGCTCAGGTGGACCGGGTGTTGCTGCGTGGCATCACGGTGCTAGCCAGCGCGGTGGGCGGCGCGTTGACTTTGGTCGCGTTGGCGACCTATCTGATGGCCGTCGGCAAAGACACCGGCTCGTGGGTCTGCTACGGGTTGGCCGGGGTCGGTGCTGCCGCCATGCCGGTGATCCCGTGGCTGTACCTGCGCCAACTGGGTGAGGTACTGGAGCTGCCGTCTCGTTTCGGCTGAGCGGCGCCGTTGTCCCACCGAGCCTGGCTATGGCCAGAGCAGCGTCGTTGACCAGCTGGTGTCGTCGTCCCGTTCGTAGCGCAGCCTGCGGTGCCGGCGGCTAGCGTCGGCCTGCCAGAATTCGACGGCGTCGGCCCGGACCGCGTACGACACCCACTCCGCAGGCACCAGGGTAGGGGAGTGCTCGAGCTCCAGATGTGCCCTGGCGAGTGCCTCGCTGATCTCTGCCGGATCGGCGTAGGGCTCACTCTGCCGGCCGGTGAGCACCATCGCCCGGGCGCCTTGCGAGCGGGCCAGGAAGTCGTCGGCGGTCACCGAGGGTGGGTCGGGGAGTGCCATGCCGTCGATCCTGACCTGACGGCCCAATGTGGGCCAGTAAAACGTCAGTGAGACAGCGGGATTGCGGTCAAGATCGGCACCCTTGCGACTGGCCGAGCTGACGCCGAAGTGCCAACCGGCGGCGTCGACGTCTTTGAGGATCAACACCCGCGCCGACGGCCGCGCTGGGGCAGTCCCGGTCGCCGCGCCGACCGTCGACAACGTCATCGCGTGGGGTTCTGCCACGCCGCTGTCGACAGCGTGCAGCAGCCACTCGATGAACAGGGCGACCGGATCGGCCGGTGCTTGCGCCGGGTCGAATTCCGGTGCCGCACCAACCAAAACGGGCAGCCCGCGCAGGAGATTGCGCAGGCTGCCCGATTGTTCGGACCCAGTGGGCCTAATGGTGACCGTTGGTGTTACCGCCTTGGTGCTCGGCCAGTGCGGTCAGCGCACGCCGCTCGCTGGCGTGTGCCGCCTCGGTGAGCGCGGCGTCCTCGTCGACCGGGTCGGCCGTCAGGAAGCTGCCGCTACCGGGAGCACCGCCCGAACCGAGCTTGTTCATCTTCTTGGGCAGCGGTGCACCGGCATATTCCAGCGGAATCGGGTGGCCGTGGTCGTCGACCGGGCCCAGCGGCTGGTGCAGCTCGATGTAGGCACCGTGCGGCAGCCGCTTGATGATGCCGGTCTCGATGCCGTGCTCGAGCACGTCACGGTCACTGCGCTGCAGGCCGATGCACCACCGGTAGGTGATGAAGAAGATAAACGGCGGCAGCACCACCATCCCGATACGGCCGATCCAGGTCGTCGCGTTCAGCGAGATGTGGAACTTCCACGCGATGATGTCGTTCATCGCGGCCAGGGTCAGCACCATGTAGAAGCTGATCGCCATGGCGCCGATCGCGGTACGGACCGGAGCATCCCGGGGACGCTGCAGCAGGTTGTGGTGCGCGTAGTCGCCGGTGAACTTCTTCTCCAGGAACGGGTAGACCATCAGCAGGATGAAGACCAGACCCATGATCAGCGCGACACCGACCGGGCCGGGAACGGTGTGGCCCCAGAAGTAGAACTCCCAGGCCGGCCAGAGACGGGCCAGACCCTCGGTCCACATCATGTAGAAGTCCGGCTGGCTACCCGCCGACACCTGCGACGGGCGGTAGGGCCCCAGGTTCCAGATCGCGTTGATCTGCAGCAACCCGCCCATCAGGCCCAGGATGCCGGTGATCATCGCGAAGAACGCGCCCGACTTGATCGCGAAGACCGGCAGCACCCGCACGCCGACGACGTTGGTCTCGGTGCGGCCCGGTCCGGGGAACTGGGTGTGCTTCTGGAACCACACCAGCGCCATGTGCACGCCGATCAGGGCCAGGATGATGCCCGGGATCAACAGGATGTGCAGTGCGTAGAGCCGGGGGATCAAGATGGTGCCCGGGAAGTCGCCGCCGAACAGCGCCCAGTGCAGCCAGGTGCCGATCACCGGCATGCCCAGCGTGATCGAGGACAGCGCGGCGCGCAGACCGATACCGGACAGCAGGTCGTCGGGCAGCGAGTAACCGAAGTAGCCCTCGAACATGGCCAGGATCAGCAGCAGCGACCCGATCACCCAGTTCGCCTCACGCGGCCGACGGAACGCGCCGGTGAAGAAGATGCGCGCCAGGTGCACCATGATCGACGCCGCGAACATCAGCGCGGCCCAGTGGTGCAGCTGGCGGACGAACAGGCCGCCGCGCACCTCGAAGGAGATGTCGAGCGCCGACTCGTAGGCCCGCGACATCTGCACGCCGTTGAGCGGCTGGTAGACGCCGTGGTAGATGACCTCGGCCATCGACGGGTCGAAGAACAGCGTCAGGTAGACGCCGGACAGCAGCAAGATGATGAAGCTGTACAACGCGATCTCACCGAGCAGGAACGACCAGTGCGTCGGGAAGACCTTGTTGAACTGGCGGCGTAGCGCGGCCGCCGGGTGGTAACGGGTATCGATGTCGTCTGCTTGGCGTGCGAGCAGGTCGCCGATTGCAGGGCTCATGAGGTGCGCTCCCAGAAGGCCGGTCCGACAGGTTCGATGAAGTCGCCGTTGGCGACCAGATGACCATTGGCGTCAATGGTGATCGGCAGCTGTGCCAGTGCGCGAGCCGCCGGGCCGAAGACCGGCTTGGCGAAGTGCAGCGCGTCGAACTGCGACTGGTGGCACGGGCACAGGATCCGATAGGTCTGCTGCTCGAACAGGGAAGACGGGCAACCCAGGTGCGAGCAGATCTTGGTGTAGGCGAAGAAGTCGCCGTAGTTGAAGCTCTCCTGGCCTTGGCGCTTGACCACCTTGGGCATGTCGTCGGGCCGGATGCGGATCAGCATCACCGGGTTCCGGACGCCCATCATGATCGCGGTGAGCTTCTCGTTCGATTCTTCGGTGGTGCCGTCGCCGTCGGACTCACGCCACGGGAACACGGTCTCCATACCGCCGGCGTCGAGGTCCTCGGGCCGCATCTTGACGAACGGCGAGTTGGTGCTCTGACCGGTCGCGCGGGCCAGGTAGATGGTCTCGCCGGGGTAGCGCGGGGTCCATCCGGACGTCCACAGCGCGGCCTTCTTGCCTTCGGCGGTGTCGACGACCGGCTTCCACGGGTTCTTGATCAGGCCACCGGCGCCGGCCACCAAGGTGCCCAGGCCGAAGGCGCCGAATCCGACGCCCAGCGACGCACCCAGCAGCTTGCGCCGCCCGATGGTCGAGCCCTCGAACGCGTCGGTCAGCTGGGCCGCCACGGTCTTACGGTCGATCTCGGGGGAGCTGCCGTCGTGACGGTCCTGGATGGTGATCTCTTCGGGGATGAACTTCTTGACGAACAGCACCGCGCCGATCGCGATGCACAGCACCGAGAGCCCGAAGGTCAAGCCGTACAGCGGAGTTGCCAGCGAGTAGGCCAAGCCGTCCGGGGACTCCAGCGGTGCGTACTCCCACGGCCAGAACAGGAAGACCAGCAACAGGGCCAGCCCGAAGCCGCCACCCGCCAGGAACCAGGCCGCGACCCGGCGCTCGGCGCGCTTCTCGGCCCGCGTGCCCTCGACCGGCCAGCGCGGCTCCTTGAAAACGGTGTTGACACCGTCGATGCTGCCGCCGAGAGCCAGCAGCTCATCGTTGCTCATCGTCGCCAGTGCAGCGTCGTCGGGGAGTTCGGTCTTGTCGTTGCTGCTCATGAGCGTGCCCCGATCCACATTGCCGCGGCGATGGCTGCGACCATGCCGATAATCCAAATCACCATTCCCTCGGGCGCCGGGCCGAACCCGCCGAGCCCGTAGCCGCCCGGATCGCGTTCCTCGGTAACGGATTTCACGTAGGCGATGATGTCCTTCTTCTCCTCCATGGAGATCTGCCGGTCGGAGAAGCGCGGCATGTTCTGCGGGCCCGACAGCATCGCGGTCAGGATCTGCTGCTCGCTGGCCGGCTCCAGGTCGGGCGCGTACTTACCCGAGGACAGGGCGCCGCCCCGGCCGGTGAAGTTGTGGCAGGACGCGCAGTTGAGCCGGAAGAGGTCGCCACCGCGGCCCAGGTCGTCGCCGCGCAGCGAAGCCTGCGCGATGCTGCCATCGGCGTTGCGCACCACGGTGGGTCCGCCGCCGTTGGCCTGGACGTAGGCGCCCAGGGCGTCGATCTGCTTGTCGTCGAAGAACGGGTACGTGCGGGGGGCCTGCGCCTCACCGCGGACCGCGGGCATCCGGCCGCTGGAGACCTGGAAGTAGACGGCGGCTTCACCGACGCCGATCAGGCTCGGACCGCGGCCCACCTCACCCTGCAGGTTGGCGCCGTGGCAGCTCACACACGAGGTGTCGAAGAGCTGCTTACCGGTCCGCAGCAGGGCCGAGGCCGACTCGTCGGCCACCGCAACCTGCGGGGTCGGGGTCAGCAGCGCGGCCATTCCACCGGCCAGGGCCAGGGCGACCAGCAGCAGCAGTCCGCCCGAGGCCCGACGGCGCAGGCGCCGGCGGGCGACGGTGTCGTTGTTGCCAGGTCGGGCCCACTTCTTCAGTGTCTTCAACCGGACACTCCTGTTCATCGGGCGGTTGCTCATCGGATGAAGTAGATCGTGGCGAACAGTGCGATCCACACGATGTCGACGAAGTGCCAGTAGTAGGACACGACGATCGAGGCGGTGGCCTGAGCCGGGGTGAACTTGCTCATCGTGGTGCGCAGCATCAGGAAGATGAAGGCGACCAACCCACCGATGACGTGCAGGCCGTGGAACCCGGTAGTCAGGTAGAACACGGTGCCGTAGGCGCTCGACGGGATGGTGGTGCCGTGCGCGATCAGGTGGGAGTACTCGTAGGCCTGACCACAGACGAAGAACAGCCCCATCAGGAAGGTCAGCAGGTACCACCGGCGCAGCCCGAACACGTCGCCGCGCTCGGCGGCGAACACGCCCATCTGGCAGGTGAACGATGACGCGATCAGCACCAGCGTCACCGGGACCGCCAGCGCGAGATTCAACTCCGTTGGCGGTGGTGGCCAGGCACCTCCGGACTGCGCGCGTGCCGTGAAGTACATCGCGAACAAACCGGCAAAGAACATCAATTCACTGGACAGCCACACGATGGTGCCGACGCTGACCATGTTGGGACGGTTCAGCGAATGCACACGAGAAGTAATGGCAGTACCCGAGGACCCCACAGCGCTCGTCACCCCGCAAGTATGACGCTATGTAGTTGTAGAACTCCACCCGGGGCTGGCAATTCGTTTGAACTGGTGTGGTAGGTGCTGTTACCGGCCCGTTAGCGCTCTGTCTTCCACTTGTTTCGGGCCCTGTTTCCGGTTGGCTTTGGCGTCACGGAGGCCGCGTGCGACGATCGGCGCGTGGTCGAGCCAGGTAGTGCGGCGCAGCCGAAAGCGCAGATAGTGCAGTGGCGACAGGTCCTGGGTGGCCTGACGTCCGGTCGAGACCTGCCTCGGGGGCAGGCGGCCTGGGCGATGGAACAGATCATGGCCGGCTCCGCCACCTCCGCGCAGATTGCGGCGTTCGGGGTGGCGATGCAGATGAAGGGCCCGACCGCCGCCGAGGTCGGTGAGCTGGCCGACGTGATGCTGTCCTTCGGACGCAAGGTGCCCACCGACAAGATCGGTACCGACACCGTCGACGTGGTGGGCACGGGCGGGGACGGCGCCAACACGGTGAACCTGTCCACCATGGCGGCGATCGTGGTGGCCGCCGCCGGCGTGCCGGTGGTCAAGCACGGCAACCGGTCGGCGAGCTCGCTGTCCGGGGGCGCCGACACCCTGGAGGCGCTGGGGGTGCGAATCGACCTGGGGCCCGACGAGGTGGCGCGCAGTGTCGCCGAGGTCGGTATCGGGTTCTGCTTCGCCCCGCAATTCCAGCCGTCGTATCGCAATGCCTCGGTGGCGCGGCGCGAGATCGGCGTCCCGACGGTGTTCAACCTGCTGGGGCCGCTGACCAACCCGGCGCGGCCGCGGGCCGGGCTGATCGGGTGCGCGTTCGGCGAGCTGGCCGAAGTGATGGCCGGTGTATTCGCAGCGCGGCGGTCCAGCGTGCTGGTGGTACACGGGGATGATGGCCTCGACGAACTGACGACCACCACGACCAGCACGATCTGGCGAGTGCAGGCCGGCACCATCGACCGGCTGACGTTCGACCCGGCCGGTTTCGGGTTCGCCCGCGCGGAGGTGGGCGAGCTGCTCGGCGGCGACGCGCAGGCCAACGCCGAGGAGGCCCGTTCGGTTCTCGCCGGAACCAAGGGCGCCGTGCGCGACGCCGTGGTGCTCAACGCGGCCGGCGCGCTGGTGGCCCACGCGGGGCTATCCAGCAGCGCTGAGTGGCTGCCGGCCTGGGAAGACGGGCTGACGCGCGCGGTCGAGGCGATCGACAGCGGCGCGGCCGAACAGTTGTTGGCGCGCTGGGTCCGCTTCGGCGCTCAGCTCTGAGGCCAACCGCGCCGAGCGGGCCAGCGCCGCCCACGACGTCCACGGCCCGGCCGAAGCCAGCGGGGAAGTCCACCCGTCGGGTTCTTCGGCCCCGCCGGGCTCATGCGGCGGTCCCAGCTTCGGCTCTCCTTCGTCGAGCCTCGCTGAACCGCCGGCCCCACCGACGCGCACGATGCGCACCCCGGGAGCTGCCAGCCAGCGGGCGATGAGCATGGTCTCCTCGACCAGAGCGCCGGCCAATGGCGCTGGCTCGGGCAGCACCGTCTCGGCCCCCAGCGTGATCGCATCGACGACGGGCATCGGCGGGACACCGCGTGCAGCGCACCCCGCGGCAGCCAACCGGCCGTGGCGGATTACCGCGAGCTGCCATCCGCCGGCGCCATCTGGCGCTGCGGCCACCAGCTCGGGCAGCGCCACCAGGGCGCGGGCGCGCTGACTGCGCCACAGGGCATCGATGGCTGCCGCGGTGCGATCGCGCAGCCGTGCCGCACTTTCGTAATGCCCGCGATCAGCCAGCGCGTTCACCTGCAGCACCGCGGCGCCCAGGGCGGTGTTGTCGGCACCGTCGAGCAACGCGGCCGCACGCCCGACCGCTTCGGCGTACTCGTCTGCGGTTGTGTTCGGCGTCGCCGGGCAGGGGCTGACTTCGGCCGGTAGGCAGCGGTGCCGACTGGTCCGGCCCAATCGCGTTGTGCAGGTTCGGACTCCGGTGAACCGGGAAAACAGGGCGGCGGCCTCGGCGGCGTCGGCCCGCGAACGGAACGGGCCGATGGCCCGATCGTGGCGCGGGGAGCGCACCACGGTCAGGCGGGGGAAAGCCTCGCCTGTCAGGGTGATCCACCACCACCGCCGAGGAAACTTCGATCGTCGGTTGTAGGGCGGAGCGGCCGCGGCCAGCAGTCGTAGTTCACGCACCCCGGCCTCCAGCGGATGCGCGCATTCGACGTGATCGATCCGGGTGGCCAGCGCCACCATCTCGGCGATGCGGCTGCGGCGTTCGGAGCCGTTGAAGTACTGCGCGACTCGTCGGCGCAGGTTGGTGGAGGTGCCGATGTAGAGCACTTCGTCGGAGGGGCCGCGGAACAGGTAGACGCCGGGCAGCTCCGGCAGCCCGACGGCCAGGCTGCGCTTGCGGCGCTGGGCCGGTGTGGTGTGCGACAGGTAGGCACGCAGGTCGACGAAGGTGTTGACCTGCTGGTTGCCCAGCCGCTCGATCAGCGCGTGCAGGACGTCGACGGTGGCGCGGGCGTCGTCGAGTGCCCGGTGGGTGGGGGTGGTGCTTACCGCGAACAGTCGGGACAACTCGGCAAGCCGGACGCTGGGTGCCTCGTCGCGGCTGAGCACGCGGCGTGCAAGCCGCACCGTGCACAGCACCGGCGGCCGCGGCCAGGCCAGATCGCAGCGCTGCGCGGCGGCGGTCAAGAACCCGACGTCGAACCCGGCGTTGTGGGCGACCAGCACCGACCCGCGGTCGAAGCCGGCGAACTCGAGGAAGGACGGCAGCACGGCCTCGATCGTGGGCGCCTCATAGACCATGGCGGTGGTGATACCGGTCAGCCTGACGATCTGCGGCGGAATGCCGCGCTGCGGGTTGATCAGCGTGGCGAACTCACCCTCGACCACGCCACCACGCACTTTGACCGCGCCGATCTCGGTGATGGCGTCCGCTTCGTCGTCCCCTCTTGGCGAAGCCCGCCCGCCGGTGGTCTCCAGGTCCACCACCACGAAGGTGGTGTCGCGCAGGTCGGCCGGGGCGGCGTCGAAGTCGGCTTCGAGCTGGGCTTCGAAAGGCGGGAAGCTCAGCTGCTCGGTGCCAGAGCCGGTGGTCATGGCCGAACCGTATGCGCCCGCACCGACAACACGACGTACCGACAACAGGACGCACCAGCAACAGGTTGTCGGTGCCCGGAGTTAGCGTGCCGGCAACTGATCGAGAGGAATCGTCATGGGACAGATCTCGGGACACTCGGATGACCGCGGCGCGCGCCGGGCGGATTCGGATCCGATGGTGATCGACTGCGATGACTGCGCGGTGCGCGGACCGGCATGCCGGGACTGTGTGGTCAGCGTGTTGCTGGGTGTACCCAACGAGCTGCTCGAAGACGAGCGAGCGGCGCTCGATGTGCTTGCCGAGGCCGGGATGGCGCCGCGATTGCGGTTAGTCCCGATCCGCGGCGAGCGCGGACCGTCGCGCCGCTCCGGTGTGGCC
Organism: Mycobacterium sp. SMC-11; assembly: GCF_046250095.1. NCBI lineage: Bacteria > Bacillati > Actinomycetota > Actinomycetes > Mycobacteriales > Mycobacteriaceae > Mycobacterium > Mycobacterium sp. SMC-11. The sequence continues at coordinate 1,913,938 of NZ_CP176430.1, forward strand.
TGACCAGGGACGAACCCCGGATAAGTGGCCTTAGAACTTTCACAATCCTGACTGTTACAGTCGGCAATTCGTGATGGACAACGACGTTGCCATTCCGTAACCTATTCGAGACCTTACGTTTCGGCGGCGGTACACCCCCTGTGCCTCCCTGGGCAGTGTTAAGGATGCAATCTTGGAGCTCGAACGTATGCAGTGGCGTCTGCGTGCTTTGAGGCGCCCTGCCTTCGGCGCCGCAGCCGGTTTGGTAGTTGGTGTCACGACTCTGAGCAGCGTGTTGGTCGGAAACGTCCACGCAGACCCCGCCGACGATGCCCTGGCGAAGCTCAGCGAACTGTCCCGGCAGGCCGAGCAGACCACCGAGGCCATGCACACCGCGCAGCTCAATCTCGATGAGAAGCTCGCCGCGCAGCAGGCCGCGGACAATGCGCACGCCGCCGACCAAGCCGCCCTGGATTCAGCCCGCGAGCAGCTGACCACCTACCGAGCGGCCGTCAACCGCTTTGCCGCTACCACCTACATGGGTGGCCGGGTCGGCGGCGCGGACGCCATCCTGACCGCCGAGTCCCCGCAACAACTGATCGACAAGCTCGGTGTGCAGCGGGTGGTTGCCGGCGACCTGTCGGTGCAGCTGGACCGTTTCCGTGCCGCCAGCGAGCAGGCCGATCAGGCTGAGCAGGCCTCCGCCAAATCGGCTGACGACGCCCGGACGGCGGCCGAGCAGGCCGCCGCGGTCCGTGCCGAGCTGCAAGCCCGCCAAAGCCGTCTGCAGCTGCAGATCTCGGTGGTGAAGTCGCAGTACTACGCACTGACGCCCGAGCAGCGCACGGCGATGGCCGGCCCCGGCGCCGGGCCCGAAGCCGTTCCGGGCGAGCCCGGCCCCGAGGGCGTGCCGCCGGCACCCGGATTCCCCGGATTCCCGATGCCCGGGTCCGACGCGCCGCCCCCGATGGATGTGGCTATGGGAGCCTCCGGTGGCGGAGCCGCCGCGACCGCCGTGCAGGCGGCGTTGACCCAGGTCGGCACGCCGTATGTCTGGGGCGGGGCCGCACCGGGCGGATTCGACTGCTCGGGACTGGTGATGTGGGCGTTCCACCAGGCCGGCATCAACCTGCCGCACTCCAGCCAGGCGCAGGCCAACGGCGGGCAGGCGGTGTCGCTGTCCGACCTGCAGCCCGGTGACGTGCTGACCTTCTACTCGGACGCGTCGCACTCGGGGATCTACGTCGGCGACGGCATGATGATCCACTCGTCCACCTACGGTCAGCCGGTCCGGGTGGTCCCGATGAACTCTTCCGGCCCGATCCACAACGCGCGCCGTTACTGAGCGCCGGAAAGTCCGCCGCCTGCTCGCGGCGCTGCTGATTGTCGAGCTCATCAGCGGTGTCGCGTTGCTGGCCACGGCCGCTCGCCGGTCGGCGGCGGTGGCGCTGATCGTCGGCGATGACCGCAGCGTCGTTCTGGAGAACCTCGGCGGGCAGCCCGGCGAAGAATTGCTGTCGCGGGTGGCCGCAAACATCGGCAGCGCCGTCGACGCCGTCGAAGCGTTCTGGGGGAGCGACTGGTCGCACCACATCCAAGTGACGGCCACCGGGTCGGATCGGCAGTTCGTCGAGCTGGCCGGCGGCAGCGTTAGTGACAGCGCTGATGTTGCGCAGTGGTCGGATGTCGCCGCCGTCGCGGTCGCCGACCGGGTGGATCCGGAGCGTCGGACAGCAGTCGGTCAGCGGATCGTCTTCGCGCCCGGGGCCGCCGCGATGAGCACACCGGCACTGCGAATCGTGTTGACCCATGAGCTGTTTCACTACGCGGCCCGCACCGACACTGCGTTTGATGCGCCGCGCTGGCTCACCGAGGGGGTGGCCGATTTCGTCGCACGACCCACCGGGGATCAGACGGTCGGGCCGGCCGGACCGGTGCTGGCGTTGCCCTCGGATGCCGACCTGGATGCTCCCGGACCGCGCCGAACACAGGCCTACGACCGGGCGTGGGAGTTCGCTCGATTCGTGGCCGAGCGCTTCGGAACCGCCAAGTTGCGTGAGCTCTATCTGACCGCCTGCGGCCCTGGACATGTGCCGCCGGCGGTGGCGGTGCCGTTGGTGCTCGGGGTGGATCTGCCCGAGCTGCTCGCCGGATGGCAGCAGTGGCGGGGGTGACGGCCCACCCCGGGCCGCGGGCGGCCCGCCTCGTCAGCCCGCTGTGCCTGATTGCGCGCTTCCTCAGTGGGCCGCGGGCGGCCTGCCTCGTCAGCCCGCTAGCATCCCTGCAGTGAGCCGGGTCCTGCTGGTAACCAACGATTTTCCGCCGCGCCCCGGCGGCATCCAGTCCTACCTGGAGGAGTTGGTGCGCCGCATCACCGCTAGCGGGCGCCATGAGGTGACGGTGTACGCGCCGCAGTGGAAGGGCGCCGAGGCCTTCGACGACGCCGCGAAATCCGCCGGCTATCAAGTGGTGCGCCATCCCGGCACGCTGATGTTGCCCGGCCCGGCGGTCGACTCCCGGATGCGTCGGCTCATCGCCGACGTGGGCGCCCAGACCGTCTGGTTCGGTGCGGCCGCGCCGCTGGCGCTGCTGGCCAACCGGGCGCGCTCCGCCGGCGCCACTCGGGTGGTGGCCAGCACGCACGGTCACGAGGTGGGCTGGTCGATGCTGCCGGGGGCCCGTTCGGTGCTGCGCCGCATCGGCGACTCCTGCGACACCGTCACCTTCGTCAGCCACTACACCCGCGGCCGGTTCGCCTCGGCGTTCGGCCCAAACGCCGCGTTGGAGCACCTGCCGCCGGGCGTGGACACCGACCGGTTCCGTCCCGATCCCGCGGTCCGCGCCGAATTGCGGGCCCGGCACGGGCTGGGGGAACGTCCCACCGTCGTCTGCGTATCGCGACTGGTGCCCCGCAAGGGCCAAGACATGTTGATCAGGGCGCTGCCGGCGATCCAGAAACACGTGGCCGGGGCCGCACTGGTGATCGTCGGCGGCGGCCCCTACGCCGAGACGCTGCACAAGCTGGCCGATGAGCGTCGCGTTGCCGATGCGGTGACCTTCACCGGCGGTGTGCCGGCCGCCGAGTTGCCGGCCTACTACGCGCTCGGTGACGTGTTCGCGATGCCGTGCCGCACCCGCGGCGCCGGGCTCGACGTGGAAGGCCTGGGCATCGTGTTCCTGGAGGCGTCGGCGGCCGGGGTACCGGTGGTCGCCGGTAACTCAGGTGGTGCCCCCGAAACCGTGCTGCACAATCGGACCGGGCTGGTGGTCGACGGCCGCTCTGTGGAACAGATCGGTGATGCCATCGCCGGACTGCTCGCCGACCCCGATCGGGCCGCCGCGATGGCTGCCGCCGGACGCGAATGGGCGACGGGGCACTGGCGCTGGGACACGCTGGCCGGACGAATGGCCGACCTGCTGCAGGCCTGACCTCCCGCGAGTGTGCGTTTTGAGGGGCGCAACCGCCGTTCGGCCCGATGATTCCGCACACTCGGCGCGGAGAGCTCAGCCCTTCGCGTAGATCGCTTCGATCGCGTCGGCGAACTTCTCGGCGACCACGTTGCGCTTGACCTTCATCGTGGGGGTCAGCTCGCCGGTGGCCTCGGTGAAGTCGACCGGCAGGATCTGGAACTTGCGGATCGACTCGGCGTGCGAGACAGCCAGATTGGCCTGCTTGACGGCCGCGTCCACCTCGGCGATCAGATCCGGGTCGGTGGCCAGATCCGCCGGGGTTGCGTTGCTGGCCTTGCCGTTGCGCTGCTTCCAGCCCTCGATGGCCTCGGGGTCGATGGTGATCAGTGCGCCGATGAACGGCTTGGCGTCGCCGACGACCATCGCCTGGCTGATCAGCGGGTGCGACCGCAGCTGGTCCTCGAGCACCGCGGGGGCGACGTTCTTGCCGCCCGCGGTGACGATGATCTCCTTCTTGCGGCCGGTGATCTTCAGGTAGCCCTCGTCGTCAATGGCGGCCAGGTCGCCGGTGCGGAACCAGCCGTCGGTGAACGCGTCGGCGGTGGCCTGCTCGTTCTGCCAGTAACCGCTGAAGACCACGCCGCCGCGCACCAGCAGCTCGCCGTCCTCGGCGATGCGCATGCTGTTGCCGGGCACCAGCTTTCCGACGGTCCCGACCTTCATGCCGGCGACCGGGTTGACGGTGATGGCGGCGGTGGTCTCGGTCAGGCCGTAGCCCTCGTAGATGGACAGCCCGACGCCGCGGTAGAAGTGGCCCAGCCGCTCGCCCAGCGGCGCTCCACCGGAGACCGAGGCGCGGCAGTTGCCGCCCAGCGCGGTACGTAGCTTGTGGTACACCAGCTTGTCGAACAGGGCGTGCTTGGCGCGCAGCAACAGGCCGGGTCCGCCGCGGTCGGTGGCCTCGCTCCAGTCCACCGCGGTCTGCGCCGCCATCTCGAAGATGCGGCCCTTGCCGTCGTTGGCGGCGTTTTGGGCGGCGGTGTTGTACACCTTCTCGAACACCCGCGGCACCGAGACCACCACGGTCGGCTTGAACACCGAGAACATCGGCACCAGGTTCTTGATGTCGCTGGTGAATCCGACCGTGACCTTGTTGGCGAAGCCGGCGATGCTCAGGGCGCGAGCCAATACGTGGGCCAGCGGCAGGAAGACCAGCAGACGCTGGCCGGACGTCATCAGGGTCGGCAGCGCGGCCTGGGTGCCGCGCACCTCGTGGATGAGGTTGGAGTGGGTGAGCTCGCAGCCCTTGGGGCGGCCGGTGGTGCCCGAGGTATAGATCAGCGTCGCCGGGTCGGTGGCCCGCAGCGCGTCGAGGCGCGCAGTGACCTGCGCCGGGTCCTGGCCGGCGGCGGCCGCGGCAAGCTCGTCGAGTGCCGGGGTGTCCGAGCCGTCGATGGTAAACACCCGCCGCAGCGACGGCAGGTCGCCGGCGAGTTCGTTGACAATCTGGGCGTGGGCGTCGGTTTCGGCGAACGCCACCACCGCGCTGGAGTCCTGCATGACCCAGCGGACCTGCTCGGCCGACGACGTCTCGTAGATCGGAACGGTCACCGCGCCGATGGACAGGATCGCGTAGTCCAGGATGGCCCACTCGTAGCGGGTGGCCGAGAAGATGACCACCCGGTCGCCGGCCGCCACACCCTGGCTGATCAGGCCCAGTGCGGCCGAACGGATCTGCGCGGCGGCTTCTGCACAGGTGACGTCGGTCCAGGCGCCGTCGACCAACCGCTGGTAGATGACGAAGTCGGGGCTGTTGCGCTCGTGCTCGAATACGACCGCGGCGACGTTGTCGTGCTCCTCGACGGTGAACGGCGCGGGAACACTGAACTCACGCATTGCGATGACCTCTCTTGCCAACCGGGGTGTCGATCCGCTCCAGCCTAGTCGGCGCCTGATGAGGACCGTGACGGTGTTCACGTTGCGGCACGCCCACCGGGAAAGATGATCACCGGCGGTGCCGCGTCCCGGCGCAGAGATAGCGGGGAAAGGTTGCGCAAGCGTGTTCGATACGCTTGCGGGCCATGAACAGTATCCAGGTCGCCGACGAGACGTTCGTCGCCGCTTCCGGCGAGCAGGTCGGGGCGGCTGTCGCCGATCGTTCGAGTTGGCAGCGATGGTGGCCGGACCTGCAGCTGCAGGTCGTCGAGGATCGTGCCGACAAGGGCATGCGGTGGACGGTGAGCGGGCCGCTGACCGGCACCATGGAGATCTGGCTGGAGCCGATGCTCGATGGTGTGCTGCTGCACTACTTCCTGCACGCCGAACCCGCCGGTGTGACCGGCCGGCAGCTGGCCCGGCTGAACTTGCCGAAGCTCAATCACCGTCGCCGGGTGGCCGGTAAGCGGATGGCCTTCGAGATCAAGGACCGCCTTGAGCGTTCCCGGCCGGTGGGGGTCTCTCCGATCGCCGTCAGTTGACCCGGCCTGGCTTGGGACGGCGAGGTAGCGTCTCTGCCGAGGGCCGTGTGGCGGGCGCGAGCGAGTTAGGGAAGTAAGTACGTGGCGGATAAGACAGCTCAGACGATCTACATCGCGGCGGATCCGGACACGGTGATGAAGGTGATCGCCGACATCGGCGCTTATCCCGACTGGGTCTCGGAGTACACCGAGGCCGAAGTGCTCGAAACCGATGCCGACGGCTATCCGAAGGTGGCGCGGTTGGTGCTCGACGCGGCTGTGCTCAAGGACACCATGGTGCTGGACTATGACTGGTCGGCAGATCGTCGCTCGGTGCGCTGGTCGCTGGCATCCAGTTCACTGCTGAAGGCTCTCAACGGCGAATATCGCTTGACGCCCAAGGGATCTGGAACCGAGGTCCGCTACGAGTTGTCGGTGGATCTGATGATTCCGATGATCGGCCTGCTCAAGCGCAAGGCGGAGCGGCGGCTGACCGACACCGCGTTGAAGGACCTGAAGAAGCGAGCAGAGGCTGAGTGAGGCCGCCTGAGGCAGGAACGCCGACAACACTTCCAGTGCCTGCGATCAGTCTGTTCGTCGGCAAGGGTGGCGTAGGCAAGTCCACGTGTGCGGCGGCGACCGCGGTCTCGCTGGCGTGCGCTGGCGACCGGGTGCTGCTGATCTCCACCGACCAGGCCCATTCGGTTGGGGACGTGCTCGGACTGCCGGTGCCTCCCAGTGACGGCCGGGCCCCCATCACGGTGGACGTCGACGGTGCCGGAGTGGGCGGCGGCTGCCTGGACGTGCTGGCGTTGGACACCCTGGCCCTGCTGGAGCGGCACTGGGTGGGCGTGGTCGACGTCCTAGCCGCGCGGTTCCCCGAGTCCGACCTGGGAAGCGTTGCACCCGAAGAACTTTCGGCGCTTCCAGGCGTTCAGGAGGTGCTGGGCCTGCACGAGGTCGGCGAACTCGCAGACAGCGGGCAATGGGACCGTGTCGTCGTCGACTGTGCGTCCACCGCCGATGCGATGCGGATGCTGACACTGCCTGCGACGGTGGCGCTCTACGCCGAGCGGTCCTGGCCGCGGCACCGTCGGCTCAGCGGAACCGAGGAGCCCCGATCGACCGCACTGGTCGAGCTGATCGAGCGGATCAGCGGCGCCGCCGAGCGGCTTGCCGAGCGGCTGACCGATGAGACGACGGTCGCCGCGCACCTGGTGCTGACCGCCGAGCGCGTCGTGGCCGCCGAAGCCGTCCGGACCCTGGGCTCGCTGTCGCTGACCGGCGTCCGGGTGGCGGAGCTGATCGTCAATCAGATTTTGTTGCAGGATGATTCGTACGTATACACCAACCTGCCGGCGCACCCGGCGTTCGACTGGTATGCCGAACGGATCAGGGAACAGAGCAGTGTCCTCGACGAGGTCGACCGCGCCATCGGTGATGTGGCGATGGTGCTGGTCCCGCACCTGGCGGGAGAGCCTATCGGCCCCAAAGCCCTAGGCGATCTGCTGGCGAACAGTCGCCGCCGCGACGGATCGGCGCCACCCGGTCCGGTGCGGCCGGTGGTCGACCGGGAGTCCGGTTCCGGTCTGGGGGCGGTGTATCGGCTGCGGTTAGAGTTACCCCAGGTTGATTCCGGTGCGCTGAGCCTGGGGCGATCCGGAGATGATCTGATCATCGGTGCAGGTGGCACCCGACGCCGCGTTCGGTTGGCGTCGGTACTGCGGCGGTGCACGGTCGTGGACGCAACGCTGCGTGGCAGCGAACTGACGGTGCGTTTCCGGCCGGATCCGGGCGTGTGGCCGGTGACTGGCGATGAGGAGGTGCGACGTTGAACGCTGGCGCGCACCCCGATCTGGGTGAGCTCGGTCCCGAGCTGCGCAAGCTCGCCCAGGCGATCCTGGATCGACTTGACCCGGCGGTGCGCGCCGCGGCGCTGTTGGCGGCCTCGTCGGGCGACGGCCCGGGCAAATGCCAACAGGTGTGGTGCCCGGTCTGCGCGCTGGCGGCGCTGGTGACCGGGGAAGAACATCCGCTGCTCACCATCGTCGCCGAGCACAGCGTCGCGCTATATGAGGTGATCCGCGCAGTGGTCGGAGAGGCCGAGCCGAGCGGTGGGGCGCCGCCTCCGACCGATCCCGGCTCGCCCGGCGGAGGCGGTGGCGGCGACCAGTCGCCGGCCCGGCCCAGCTATGAGCCGATTCCGGTCACCATTGAAACGGAAACCTGAAAAGCCGAAAGCTGAGGAATTGCACGGAATTCGCGATGTGACGAATCACCGTGTGGCCCTAGCCACGCGCGGTCGGTAAAGTTGGCGCGAACACGGCCGCCTAGTCGGGGCAGGAGGGAGGGGCCATGTGGTACTGGCTGGTCAAGTACGTATTCTTCGGGCCTCTGCTGGCCCTGATCGGGCGGCCGAAAGTCGAGGGACTGGAGAACATCCCTGACGACGGTGCGGCCATCCTGGCCAGCAATCACCTCGCCGTCATGGACAGCTTCTACCTGCCGCTGGTCGTGCGCCGCCGGATCACCTTCCTGGCCAAGTCGGAGTACTTCACCGGCACCGGCATCAAGGGCTGGCTCACCCGCTCGTTCTACACCGCAGTCGGTCAGGTTCCCATCGACCGCAACGACTCTGACGCCGCACAGGCCGCGCTGACCACCGCTCAGCGGATCCTGGGGCAGGGCAAGCTGCTCGGTATCTACCCCGAGGGCACCCGCTCACCCGATGGCCGGTTGTACAAGGGCAAGACCGGACTGGCGCGGCTCGCGCTGCACACCGGCGTCCCGGTGATCCCGGTCGTCATGGTCGGCACCAACGTCGTCAACCCGCCCGGCACCAAGATGCTGCGCTTCGGCCGGGTCACCGTCCGCTTCGGCGAGCCGATGGATTTCTCCCGCTTCGACGGGATGGCCGACAACCGTTTCATCGAACGTGCCGTCACCGACGAGGTGATCTACGAATTGATGCGGCTGTCCGGGCAGGAATACGTCGACATCTACGCGGCCAGCGTCAAAAACGGTGTCCCGCAACAGGACGGGGCCACGGGTCAGCCGGTCGCCCGGTTTCCGGAGACCGCGGCGGGCTGATCCGGACTCGTCCGGGAGGCGGGCCGCAGCGTGGCGCCAGCCGCGATGATCACCGCCAGCGCCCACCACACGTAGGACGTCCCGGCCAGCTGGCGCCACCATGCCGCGCCGGCCTCGTGATGTTCAGGCAGCAACTCGATCGGGCTGCGCATCATCAGCGCCACCCCGGCCACGCTGAGCACGCCGAGCACGGCCGCACGATGCCGGTAGGCCACCACCGTCGTGACCACCACGGCGGGCAGCATCCACACCCAGTGGTGTGACCACGACACCGGCGACACCACCAACCCGAACAGTGCCACGCAGACCAGCGCCAAGATCGGCTCACCGGCAGCGAGCACCCGGCGGGCCGCCCACCACATCGCCGCGAGCACCAACAGGCACCCCGCCAGCCACAGCACCGAGCGCACCTGGTCGTCCAGCGGCAGCCGGGCGAGGGCGCCGGCCAGGTTCTGGTTGGTGTTCAGGCTCGCCCCGCCGATGCGGTCGGTATCGCTGACGGTGTGCGTCCAGTACTGCCAGGAGTCGCTCCAGGCCATCACGAAGCCCACCAGGGTTGCCGCCAGGAACGACGCCACGGTGGTGATCGCGGCGCGCCGGTCGCGACGTAACAGGAAGTAGAGCAGGAAGACCGCCGGGGTCAGCTTGAGTGCCACCGCGACGCCCAGCAGCGCGCCGCGCGGCCAGTAGGTGCGCCGCGGCACACAGTCGGCGATCACCAGCGTCATCAGCACCGCATTGACCTGGCCGAAGTCGAAGTTGGCCCAGATCGGTTCGGCATCGAGCCAGATGGACGCCGCCACGATCGCCACCGCCACTACGCCGCGGTGCCACCAGGCCGGCCCGCAGTCGGGTCGCCGATCGAATCGGACCCCCAGACCGGTGAGCACGATCGTGATCGACACCACCAGCAGCAGCGTCGAGAGGACGGTCAGCGCGGCGGTCGCGGTGCCCAGCGACACCCACGTGAGGGGAGCGAACATCACCGCGGCGATCGGGGGATAGGTGAATGGCAGAACCGTCCCGTCGATCTGGGTTTGGAACCAGTCCTCGCCGTAGAGCGGCCGGCCCTCACGCCAGGCCTGGGCCGCCATCCGGTAGACGTCGACGTCGATGTGATACGGCGTGCTGCCCAACGCCCGCCATGTCGTGTAGCCCAAGGCTGCAATCGCCAGCAACGTGAAGATCCACCAAACGGCCCTACCGCTGATGCCCCCGTGCCGACGGCCCGGGTCGGGCGGCCGCGATGTAGTCATGTCGCAGCACAGCCTATCGGGTAGCGACGTTAAACCGAGCCATACCTGTGGCGATCCCGGCGTGGTGTGCCGCGAGGGCGTACGTTGCATTAGGTGCTGGAATGGTTCCGCGACGACATCGTCGGCCGTGGCAGACTGCCGTTGCTGGGCTGTCTGCTGGCCTTCCTGGTGACGTTTCTGGTGACCCGCTCCGTGGTTCGCTACATCCGCAGCCAGGCCGCAAACCCCGGTCCGCCGCGGTGGTGGCAGCCCCGCAATCTGCACTTCGGCTCCAAGCACATTCACCACGTGGTCTTCGGGGTCGTGTTGGTGATGGTCGCCGGAGTAACGCTGGTGGCCGCCGGGCCGAACGCGCACGAGCCGGCGTTCAGCCTGGCTGCGATAGCGTTCGGGATCGGGGCGGCGCTGGTGCTCGACGAGTACGCGCTGATCCTGCACCTGTCCGACGTGTACTGGGAGGAGGACGGCCGTGCCTCGGTGGACGCCGTCTTCGCCGCCGCCGCGGTCACCGGACTTTTGGTGCTGGGATTTCATCCTCTGACATTTGTGCTGTCGACCTGGCACGACACCTCCTCACCGTTGATCCATGCGGGGGTGATCGCCAGCCTGGTGATGGCGTTGCCGTTGGGCGTGATGGTGTTGTTGAAAGGCAAGGTGTGGACCGGATTGATCGGGATGTTCTTCTTTCCGCTGCTGGTGGTGGGTGCGGTGCGGCTGTCCCGGCCGCACGCACCGTGGGCGCGGTGGCGCTACCTGCCTGATCGGGCGCGCATGCATCGGGCGCTGGAGCGGGAGCGCCGGCTGCGCCGGCCGGTGATTGCGGCCAAGCTCTGGTTGCAGGATGCGGTGGCGGGCCGGCCGCAGGTGCCCGATGAGCGCGCCGTCGACGCCGAGCTCGATCGTGAGGTGCGGGCAGCGTCGGCGCCGACGGTGCAGTTCATGGCTCCCCGACTGCAGGTCCCCATCGGCAGACCGCCCGTCAGGCCTCCGGCCGGGCCGGCGCCCGCCGCGGGTGCGCCCGGCCGCTCCGGGCCCAACCGGGCGGTTTCGGAGGCCTCGGCGCCGACCCGGCCGGTCGCGATTCCTCGGATACACCGGCCGGGCAGGCCGTGGCAATGAGGTACTTCTACGACACCGAATTCATCGAGGACGGCCGCACCATCGAGCTGATCTCGATCGGCGTGGTCGCCGAGGACGGGCGCGAATACTATGCGGTCTCCACCGAGTTCGACCCGGACCGGGCCGGGTCGTGGGTGCGCACCCATGTCCTGCCGAAGCTGCCGTCGCCGGCTTCGCAGACGTGGCGCTCGCGCAGCCGGATCCGCGCGGATCTGGAGGAGTTCTTCGGCGTCGAGCGCGGTGAGCCGATCGAGTTGTGGGCCTGGGTGGGCGCCTACGACCACGTGGTGCTCTGCCAGTTGTGGGGCACCATGCCCGATCTGCCGGCGCCGATCCCGCGCTTCACCCACGAGCTTCGGCAGTTGTGGGAAGACCGGGACCGGCCGCGCCTGCCGCCGCGGTCGGCGGGCAGTCACGATGCGCTGGTGGACGCCCGCGACCAGCTGCGCCGTTTCCAGGTGATCACCCAGACCGAACTGGCCTGATCAGCGCACGTCGGCGCCCGGCTACCATGGTCGGGTGAACTGGACCGTTGACGTACCCATCGACCAGCTGCCGGCGCTGCCGCCGCTGCCCGCGGACCTGCGCGAGCGCCTCGACGCCGCGCTGGCCCGGCCGGCCGTCCAGCAGCCGAGCTGGCCCGCTGACCAGGCCAAGGCCATGCGCACAGTGTTGGAGAGCGTCCCGCCGATCACGGTGGCGTCCGAGATCGAGCGTCTGAAGGTGCAGCTGGCCCAGGTCGCCCGCGGCGAGGCTTTCCTGCTGCAGGGCGGCGACTGCGCCGAGACCTTCACCGACAACACCGAGCCGCACATCAAGGGCAACATCCGCACTCTGCTGCAGATGGCCGTGGTGCTGACCTACGGGGCCAGCATGCCCGTGGTCAAGATGGCCCGCATCGCCGGTCAGTACGCCAAGCCGCGCTCGGCCGACATCGACTCGCTGGGGCTGAAGTCCTACCGCGGCGACATGGTCAACGGCCTGGCCCCGGATGCCGAATCGCGCGAACACGACCCGTCGCGTTTGGTGCGGGCCTACGCCAACGCCAGTGCGGCGATGAACCTGGTCCGAGCGCTGACGTCGTCGGGCCTGGCATCGCTGGAGCTGGTGCACGACTGGAACCGGGAATTCGTCCGTACCTCACCGGCGGGTGCCCGCTACGAGGCGCTGGCCGGTGAGATCGACCGCGGCCTGAAGTTCATGAGCGCATGCGGGGTCGCCGACCGGGAGCTCCAGACCGCCGAGATCTACGCCAGCCACGAGGCGCTGGTGCTCGACTACGAGCGGGCCATGCTGCGGATGGGCCCGGGCGATACAGCCGACGGCCAGCCCAAGCTCTACGACCTGTCGGCGCACTACGTGTGGATCGGGGAGCGGACCCGCCAGCTCGATCACGCGCACATCGCGCTCGCCGAGGTGATCGCCAACCCGATCGGGGTCAAGCTCGGTCCCACCACCACGCCCGACCAGGCGGTCGAGTACGTGGAACGTCTTGACCCGCACAATGTTCCGGGGCGTCTGACGCTGATCAGCCGGATGGGTAACAGCAAGGTTCGTGACCTGCTGCCGGGCATCATCGAGAAGGTGCAGGCCACCGGCCACCAGGTGATCTGGCAGTGCGACCCGATGCACGGCAACACCCACGAGGCCTCCACCGGTCACAAGACCCGGCACTTCGATCGGATCGTCGACGAGGTCCAGGGCTTCTTCGAGGTGCATCACGCGCTGGGCACCCACCCCGGCGGCATCCACCTGGAGTTCACCGGGGAAGACGTCACCGAGTGTCTCGGTGGCGCCCAGGACATTTCGGATGCGGACCTGGGTGGCCGCTACGAGACGGCGTGCGACCCGCGGCTCAACACCCAGCAGTCGCTGGAGCTGTCCTTCCTGGTTGCGGAGATGCTGCGCGGCTAGCTGGTTCCCGCGGCTAGGGCGTGGGCACGGTTACAGCAACGCGCCGACGTTGTTGCCCAGCGTCCACGCCAACGCGGCGACCAACGTGGTGGTTGCGAACACCACGGCGAGCCAGATGACCACCATCCGGCGCGCGTGCTGGCGCTCCAACACGAAGCGGCTCAGTTCGACGCCGCCGAATTGCCCGGTCACCAACTCATAGTGGGTATCGGTGTCCTGCACCCAGTCCGCCGGGCCGCGGGTCATGTGCAGTGTCTGATGTTGCGGTGTCTGGTGGTGCGGCGGCACCGGGTGTTGCGGTGCGCGGTGGTCCGGGGCGGCGTTGTGCTGGGCGGAGTTTCGGGGGGCCGGCACCCGGAACGCCGGCAGCGCCAGCCGCTCGGTGATCACATCAACCGCGTGCGCCATCTCGAGCCCGTCGGCATAGCGCTCCGCCGGTTCGCGAGCGGTGGCCCGAGCCACCAGGTCGTCGAATTCGGCGGGGACGCCGTCGATAGCCGAACTCGGTGGCGGGACATCGTGATCCAGCCGCTGGTAGGCCACCGTCAACGACGAATCACCGGAGAACGGCGTGTCTCCGGTCAACAGCTCGTAGGTGAGCACCCCGACCCCGTACACGTCGCTGGCGGGGCCGGCGTTGCCGTCGCGGACCTGTTCGGGGGACAGATAGGCGGCGGTGCCCAGAATCACGTTGGTGGAGGTGATTCCAGCCGCCGCGATGGCGCGAACCAACCCGAAGTCGACCACCTTCACGTCGCTGTCGTCGGAGATCAGGATGTTCTCCGGTTTGACGTCGCGGTGCACCAGCCCGGCCCGATGCGCGATCCCCAGGGCTCCCAGCACCGGCCGCAGCACCGCGGCGACCGCATGTGGCGGCATCGGGCCGCGTTCGTTGAGCAGTTCGCGCAGCGTCCCACCCTCGACGAGTTCCATCACCAGAAACGGCTGCCCGGGGTCGTGCGGGGTGCCGAAACCCTGGTCGTACACCGCCACCAGCCCCGGGTCCTTGAGCCGGGCGACCGCGCGGGCCTCGAGCTGGAATCGGGTCAGGAACTGCTGGTCGCCGGCGTAGCGCAGATCCATCACCTTGATCGCGACCGGGCGGTCCAGGCGCTCGTCCAGACCGCGGTACACCGTGGAGGTGCCGCCGGTAGCGATCCGGGTGCCAACCCGGTACCGGCCGTCGAGCAGCGCGCCCTCCAGTGCGTCGCCGCCCCACGCTCCAGTCACCTGGTCATGGTATGTGTGCCGATGGCCGGTCCGGCGGCTTTAAACTTGTGTCGTGAGCAGCATTCCGGCCTCCGAAGATGTACTTGAGCCCGACGAACCGACCTTTGACCTGCCGACAGTCGCCGAAATGCTCGGGGTACCAGTCACCAAAGTGCACCAGTTCCTGCGTGACAACCATCTGGTTGCGGTGCGGCGGGACGGCGTACTCATGGTCCCGCAGGTGTTTTTCACCGCCGAGGGGGACGTTGTCAAGAGCCTGCCCGGGCTCCTGGCCGTGCTGCACGACGGTGGCTACCAGCAGACCGACATCGTGCGGTGGCTGTTCACCCCGGATTCGTCGCTGTCGCTGACCCACGACGGCACGCGGGAGTCGATCGACAATGCTCGCCCGATCGATGCGCTGCACGCACATCAGGCCCGTGAGGTGATGCGCCGGGCGCAAGCCATGGCGTACTGAGGTTTCAAGCGGCGTCGAGGGCAGGCGCTTGTTGTGCCCGCGACAGCCGGTACCAGGCGTACACGGCGCATCCCGTCGCGCCGATCACATGCAGCCAGGTGTACATGCCATGCGAGCCGTCGGGTTTGAAGATCACCATGATCCAGGTCGACGCCGCGGCGATCGCGGCGATCGCGGTCGGTGAACGGACCACGGTGGCCGCCACCGCCAGTGGCCAGGTGTAGTACCAGGGCAGGGCGGCCGGCACGAACAGCACCACCACCAGCATCGCCCAGGCGATCCCGGCGACCGCAGATCGATCGTCGCGCCGCGCCCGCCACCACAGCACCGGCAGCAGCAGCCCGATCACCGCGACCCCGCTGATCCGGGTGATGTGCAGCACGGCATAGAAGTTGACCGGGGCGAACAATCCGCCGACGGCGTGGATCAGGTTGGCGGCCGCGGTCGGCACAGTGAGCCAGTTGATGATCTTGACGTTGCCGGCCAGCAGTGCGGTCAACCAGCCCAGGCCCACTCCGGCCAGGGCCGAGAGCACGGCGAACACCGCGACGATGATCGCCGTGGACACCGCCGCCGCGGCGGCGAATGCGACCACCGTCGGATAACCGGCCCGTTCCCGCAGGCGGCGCATCCAGATCCACACCAGGAACGGCAATGCGATTGCGGCGGTGGCCTTTACCGCCGCCGCCAGCGCCACCAGCGTTATCCCCGCCAGGTGACGGCGCTCCAGGGTCAGCGCGATCCCGGCGATCACCAGGCCGACCATCAGCATCTCGTTGTGCACCCCACCCATCAGGTGGATGATCACCAGCGGGTTGAGCACGGCCAGATACAGCGCCGCGGGCGCGCTGCCACCGACACGGGCGGCCACCCGGGGTGCGGCCCAGATCAGCAGCGCCAGCCCGGGCAGCATGCACAGGCGCAACACCATGGTGCCGGCCACCACGTTGTTGCCCACCAGCATCGTGACGAGCTTGGCGACCAGGATGAACGCCGGGCCATACGGTGCCGTCGTCGCCGCCCAGATCGGGCTGACATCTTCGAGCAGGGGATTGGGGTTGTCCACCGGCCCGACCACGTACGGATCGAATCCATCCCGTAGCAGGGCGCCCTGGGCCAGGTAGGAGTAGGTGTCGCGGCTGAACACCGGGACCGACAGCAGCAGCGGCGCCAGCCAGAAACCGGTGGTGGCGATCAACGTGTAGGTGCTCACGGTGCCCTCGATCACCCGCCGGCCCAGGCCGAGCCAGGCCACCAGCATCACCGCGACCCCAGCCCACAGCAGCACCGACGACAGCACCAGGCCGTGGCCGAAGCGCAGCCACGACAGGTGCAGGGAATCCAGCACCGGGTCCTGGATGCGGGTGCTGCCGGCGCCCAAGCCGCCCAGGGTGATCAGCAGCGCGCCCAGGCAGCCGAGCCATGCCGCTCCCGCCTGCTCGCCGGCGGCGAACTGCCGCAGTCGGGACAGGCCGCTCGCGGCGTCACTGGACGCGCGGGACACAGGCGGGGTGGTGGGGTTCGACATCGGCGCTCCGGGCGATCAGGCGGACCGGTCGGCGACCCGGCGGGCCAGGTCGGTGAGTCCGGCTTTGGCAACCTCGTCGATGGGTGCGGCCGCCAGCGCGGCCATGGCGCGGCGGGTCAGCAGATCGATACGGTCCTCGACGGCTGCCAGCGCGCCGACCGCCTCGATCATCTCGCACAGTTCACGGACCTGCGCCTCGGTCAGCGCGGTGCCGATCGCGTTGCGTAACCGGTTGGCCGCCACCGGATCCGACTTGTCGGCCAGCTCGACAGCCTCGGCCAGCAGCACGGTGCGCTTGCCTGAACGCAGGTCGTCGCCGGTGGGCTTGCCGGTCACCGCTGGATCGCCGAACACCCCCAGCACGTCGTCGCGCAGCTGGAACGCCACGCCCAGGTCGGTGCCGAGCTCGTGGAACAGCGCCTGGATGTCGGGCCGGTCGGCCGCGGCGGCGACCCCTAGCTGCAGCGGGCGCACCACCGTGTAGGACGCGGTCTTGTAGGTGTTGACGCGCATCGCCGAGGCGATCGAGTCAACGCCGCTGGATTCGGCGACGATGTCGAGGTACTGGCCGCCCAGCACCTCGGTACGGATGTCCGACCACACGCCCCGTACGCGCCGCCGGGCGTCGGCCGGCAGATCGGCACCGGCGACGATGTCGTCAGCCCACACCAGCGACAGGTCGCCGAGCAGAATGGCGGCCGACATCCCGAACTGGTCGGCCGAGCCCCGCCACCCGCGGGCACGGTGCAGCTCGGCGAACTTGCGGTGGGTGGTGGGATTGCCGCGGCGGGTGGCTGAGGCGTCGATGACGTCGTCGTGCACCAGTGCGCAGGCGTGCAGCAGTTCCAGCGCGGAGAACAGCAGCAGTTCGCCGTCGTCGGCATCGCGGCCGGTGATGGCGCGCCAGCCCCAGTAGGCGAACGCCGGGCGCAGCCGTTTGCCGCCGATGAGCACGAACTCTTCGAGGCCGGTGATCAACGCCTCGTAGTCGTCGCCGATGTAGGCGGTCTCGGTGCGGCGGGTGCGTAGGTGGGAGCGCAGCGTTTCGGTCACGGCCGCGGCCAGCTCGGCGGCCGACGGTGTAGTCGCTGCGGATGCCTTGAAACTCAGCTCGGCGCCCCTTTCTGTGCTGCCCGGCCGGGGACCCCCAGCGTGGGTCCAGCGTAGAGTGTGCCACCACAGCCGGGGGGACTGCGGCCGGTAGCGGCCGGAGGCGGCCAACGCTGCCCGTTCCTGCCCTGTGGCAATGTTGACTGTCTGCTGACTGTCTTTCATGAGGAGCTGGTACGTGACCTTGAACACCGTCGCACTCGAGCTTGTCCCACCCAACGTGGAAAAGGGACCCGAGCAGACGATCGAGGAGGCGCACAAGGTTGTGCGGTTCGCCGCCGAGGCCGGCCTCGAGGGGCGGATCCGTCACATCCTGATGCCGGGGATGATCAACGAGGACGACGATCGCCCGATCGAGATGAAGCCCAAGCTCGACGTGCTGGACTTCTGGAATGCGATTCGGCCCGAGCTGCCGGGCATGGCCGGGTTGTGCACCCAGGTCACCTCGTTCTCCGACGAGGCGGCGCTGCGGAGCCGGCTGGGCGATCTGACCGGCGCGGGGATCGAGGGCGTGGTCTTCGTCGGCGTGCCCCGCACCATGGCCGACGGCGAGGGCGCGGGGGTGCCGCCGACCGACGCGCTGGCGACCTTCCGCTCCGACGTGGCCAACCGCGGCGTCATCTTGATTCCCACCCGGGCCGACGAGATCGGCCGGTTCAACTTCAAATGTGAGCGCGGGGCGACGTTCGGGCTGACCCAGCTGCTGTACTCAGACGCGATCGTGCCGTTCTTGACCGAGTTCGCCAAGCACAGTGAGGCGCGCCCGGAGCTCTTGCTGTCGTTCGGCTTCGTGCCGTCCTTCGAGAACCGGATCGGCCTGATCAACTGGCTGATTCAGGATCCGGGCAACGCGGCGGTGGCCGCCGAACAGGACTTCGTCAAGACGCTCGCCGACAGCGACCCCGACCAGCGGTGCAAGCTGATGCTCGACCTGTACAAGCGGGTGATCGACGGTGTCGCGGACCTGGGCTTCCCGCTGAGCATCCATTTCGAGGCCACCTACGGGGTGTCCGCGGCGGCATTCCGCACCTTCGCGCAGATGCTCGAGTACTGGTCGCCGCAGACCCGCTGATCCTCAGCCGGCGCTGTCGTCGGGGGAGCTGAACCGCGGTGAGCGGTCCCGCCCGTACCAGGCGATTGCCGCAACCGCGCCCGCCGCGGCGAGCGTGGACAGGATCAGCCACAGCGCGGCATGGGCGAAGGAGCGGGTACTGGGATCGGTGTAGCGGGCTTGGGCGCTCATGGTGCTCACCACGCCCGGCTTGAGCCTCCACTGCACCGTGTCGCTGCCGATGCGTTCGCCGTTGGTGGAGGTCACCTCGCCGGGGAACGCGACGCTCAACTCGACGTCGGCTTCCGGGTCGCCCAGTGAGGTGAGATCCACCCGGCCTTCCAGGATCACCAGGTTGCCGGCGCGGCGCAGCGACAAGTCCACCCCGGCCGCGTCGCGGTGCATCTCGGCCAGCTGCGGCAGTTCGGCGAAGGTCAGATCGGAGAACACCGCCTGGGAGCCCACGTAGCCGTCCCTGCTGTAGTTGGAGATCGCGACCTTCTGCGGGAACGGCAGGTCGGCGCTGAGCTTGGGGCCGGTGTCGTTGTCGTTGCGCGGCTTGGCCGCAACGACGATCTGGCCGGAGACCTGATCGTTGGGGGAGACGGTGATGTTGGCCCGGATGCGCACGCACCCGGCCAACGGCACCGCGATCAACAGCAGCGCGACCAGGGCCACCAGGCGACGGTAGGTGCGTAGCGAACGCCGAACATGCACGACGTCATCGTGCCAGACCAGTCGGCGGCTCCGGTGACGACGCGGCGCTTGGCCTTACAACGGCAGTGGGCGGCCCAAGATGGCGAATGGCCGGGGATCGCCGGCGAAGTGGTGACCGCGGATGACGTCGGTGAACCCCAGCCGCCGGTACAACCGCCAGGCACGGTTGCCTTCGCCATTGGTCTCCGGTGTGGATAGCAGCACATTGGCTTCGGGCCGCCCGGCCAGCAGACGACGTGCCAGGGCCTCACCCAGGCCGCTGCCCTGCGCGCGTGGCGCGACGTGCAGCTCGGTCAGTTCGAAGTAACTGGCCATCAGGCGCGCGATGTCGGGGTGGGGCAGGCCGCGGCGCTGCAGGCCCAGCACCACCTGCTGTTGCCACCACTGGTCGGGGGCTCCGCAGTAGCCGTAGGCCACGCCCAGCAGCTCGGCGCCGTTCAATCCGGACGGCGCGGCCTCCGGCTGACGAATCTCGCCAACATGGCCGGCTTCGTTGTCGTTGTTGTCTTGGAAGGCGGCCACCGCTCGCCAGCCGGTTCGGCGGGTGTGATCGAGCCACATGGCGGCACGTTGGCTCTCGGTGCCCGGGGGGTAGCCCATCGCGGTGACGTAGACGCGCAGGGCCGCACCGAGGTGATCCGCCATTTCGCGCGGCGACATGTCGAGGAGGAAGGTCACCAACGTGCAGGTTCCTTTCCCGAAGAAGTGGGAGCGTGCCCGATGCCCGGAGTCCTATTATCCGGGTTGGGCCCTATGGCGTCGGCCGTTGTGGTTCGACATCGCCGGACCGCCGCTACAATCGGCTGGTGAAGCCTGTGGTACGGCGCAGGCCTACCTCGTATTATCAGTGTTAGTTGCCCGCACCAGTCCGTATTGCGCCGTGGGCAATGATATGAGCGGCCGTCGGCAAGGAGGGACGAATGCCACTCTCCGATCATGAACAGCGCATGCTCGACGAGATCGAGAGCGCGCTGTACGCCGAGGACCCCAAGTTCGCTTCCAGCGTTCGCGGCGGCGCTCTGCGTACCCCGACCACCCGCCGGCGGGTGCAGGGCATGACATTGTTCGTGGTCGGTCTGGTGATGCTGGTCTCCGGTATCCCGATCTATGCGACCACCGTCAATTCGGCATTCCTGATTCTGAGCGTGCTGGGATTCGTGGTCATGTTCGGTGGAGTGGTGTTCGCCATCACCGGTAACCACGCGACCGCAAGCCGCGACGGTGCGGCCAAGCCGGGCGGGAGTTCGCAGCGGCGGGTCAAGGGCGGCGGTACGTTCGCCAGCCGGATGGAAGACCGTTTCCGTCGCCGGTTCGAGCCTTAGGCCGAACCAGCGGCACGTGTGATGTGAAAGGGCAGCCGATCGGCTGCCCTTTTTTCTTGGCCTTTGTGCGCGCGGCAGCTCCGGTGACCCGTCCCGGGGGCAGCGCTTCAGTGCAGGTACCCCACCTCGCCCCACTTTGCCTCCATTGGCTCTGAACTGGTCGTTTGGCGACCAGTGGGGCCCTTTTTCGCGTGCTCGGATGGCACTATGGCCCATCTAGTGGGGCAAAGGGGTGGAATCGACCTAGTAAATGGTGCGTAGTGGGGGATTGTGGGGTATCGTGGGCTGCGAAGTCGACATGGCGGGAGGTGGCCGATGTTCCTCGGCACCTATACGCCCAAGCTCGACGACAAGGGGCGGCTGACACTGCCCGCGAAGTTTCGCGATGCGCTGGCGGGAGGGTTGATGGTCACTAAGAGTCAGGACCACAGCCTGGCCGTGTATCCCCGCGCGGAGTTCGAGCAGTTGGCCCGCCGGGCGGCCAAGGCTTCGCGCAGCAACCCGGACGCGCGAGCATTCCTGCGCAACCTGGCCGCCGCCACGGACGAACAGCACCCCGACGCCCAGGGCCGGATCACCTTGTCGCCCGACCACCGTCGCTACGCCAACCTGTCCAAGGAATGCGTGGTCATCGGGTCGGTCGACTACCTGGAGATCTGGGACGCGCAGGCCTGGAGCGACTACCAACAGACACACGAAGAGAACTTCTCCGCGGCCAGCGATGAAGCACTCAGCGACATCATCTGAGGCGCGCGCCCGTGCCTCGTGGCCTCTGTCCGAACCGACCCTGACGTACTTCCCCAACGTCAGGTTCGCGCCGTCGGGCAGGGACCTCGAGGCAAGGGCCGCCTGCAGCCGGGTCGCACGCCGTGGGTCCCGGAGACCGATCGATCGTGCAATTCATTGGCCGCAACAGGGAGGTATTGCTGTGGCCGAACAGGGCGAATTCGGACATGTGCCGGTCCTGCTGGACCGTTGCGTGGAGCTGCTGGCTCCGGCGCTGACCAGGCAGTCGCCCGACGGCCAGGGCGCGACCTTGGTGGACGCCACCCTCGGGGCCGGCGGGCACACCGAGCGGTTCTTGAGCGAGTTCCCCGGCCTGCGAGTCATCGGCCTGGACCGCGACACCACCGCACTCGAGATCGCCGGGGCGCGGTTGGCCCGCTTTGGCGATCGGCTCCAGACGGTCCGCACCCGATACGACGGGATTCCCGCGGCGCTGGCCGAATCCGGCTTGGCCGCAACCGGGTCGGTGGCTGCGGTGTTGTTCGACCTCGGGGTGTCCTCGATGCAGCTCGACCGGGTGGAGCGGGGATTCTCCTACGCGCAGGATGCGCCGCTGGATATGCGAATGGACCCGCAGGCCGAACTCACCGCCGCCGACATCGTGAACACCTACGACGCGGCCGCGCTGACCGACATCCTGCGGCGCTTCGGCGAGGAGCGTTTCGCATCGCGGATCGCCTCCTACATCGTGCGCCGCCGGGCCCAGACCCCGTTCACCTCGACCGGGGAACTGACGGCGTTGCTCTACGAAGCGATTCCGGCGCCGGCGCGACGCACCGGGGGACACCCGGCCAAGCGCACGTTCCAGGCGCTGCGCATCGCGGTCAACGGCGAATTGGACTCACTGCGAGACGCATTGCCCGCGGCGCTGGATGCGCTGGCGGTGGGTGGACGCGTGGCGGTGATGTCCTACCAGTCGTTAGAGGACCGCATCGTCAAGCAGCAGTTCGCCGCGGCCACCGCGTCTCGCACACCGGTCGGGCTCCCGGTCGAATTGCCCGGCGACGAACCGAAGTTCACGACGTTGACGCGGGGCGCCGAAAAGGCCGAGGCGGATGAGGTCGAGCGCAACCCACGAGCGGGCTCGGTCCGGCTACGTGCGGTTGAGCGGGTCCAGGCCGGCCCGATCGTGGCATCGAGGGGGAAGTGATGGCGACCAAGCGCAAGCCCACGGCACGGCAGGGCGACCGTCGCCGTAACCCCGAGAGCGCAACGCGCACCGGCGCGCGGCGGGTCACCGAGCAGACGCAGGCCCGGGGCCCGCGGCGGCAGCGTGGGACCACGCCCGCGGCGGGTCTCCAGGCGCGGTCGCGCACCGGCCCGCAGAAGGCGGCGTCGCTTCGCCCGGACCCCCGGCCGGTGCCGCCGAAGAACACCAAGCAGGCCAAGGCGCGGGCGAAGGCCCGTAAGGCCAAGGCGCCCAAGGTTGTACGCGTCCCGTTGCGCGAACGTCTGATCGCTCGGCTGGCCTCGGTCGACCTGCGGCCGCGCACGCTGGCTGCCAAGGTTCCGTTCGTCGTGCTGATCATCGGGGCGCTCGGCATCGGGCTGGGAATCACCCTGTGGCTGTCGACGGACGCCGCCGAGCGGTCCTACCAGTTGGGCAACATCCGGGAGCGCAACCGGGTGCTCATGCAGCAGAAGGAAGCGCTCGAGCGTGACGTGCTCACCGCCGAATCCGCACCCGCGCTTGCCGAGGCGGCCCGCGAACTGGGCATGATCCCCAGCCGCGACACCGCGCATCTGGTGCAGGACCCGATCGGCAACTGGGTGGTCGTCGGGACACCGAAGCCCGCCGAGGGTGCGCCGCCGCCGCCGCTGAACACCAAGCTGCCCGACGATGTGGCACCACCGGTCGAGGTGCCGGTTCGGGTGCCCCCGGCCGGGCCCAAGCTCGACAGCCGCCACCTGCCCGCCGCCGTCCCGCCGGCTCCGGGCGTGCCCGGTGCGCCGCTGATCATTCCGGGCCTGCCGGGCGTTCCCGGCGTGCCGCCGGCCGGTCCGTTGCCTGGGCCTGGCGCGCAAGACATCCCGCCGCTGGCGACACCACCGGCCGTCCCGTCTGACGCCTTGCCGCCCGTCGCTTTGCCGCCCGGGTCGGTGGTGCCGCCCGAGACGGTGCTGCCGGTGGGCGGAACCCTTCCGCCGGCGTCGGTCCTGCCTCCGGCGGCGGTGCTGCCGCCCGAGGCCGTCCTGCCTCCGCAACCCCCGCTGCCGCCGGAAGTCCTGGCGACGCCGGTGGCCGGAGGAGTCGCGCGATGAGACGGCCCGCGCGGGGAACCGGTCCGGCACGTCGCGCCGACGGCTCGACCGCAGCTGCCTCGCGAAAGGCCCGCCGATCCGCCACCTCGCCGGCCAAGCCGGCCAAATCCGCTAAGGCGCCCAAAGCGACTACCGCGACCGGACATTCGGCGCGCGAGCGTCGTACCCGCCAGGCCACCGAGGTGGGACTGCGTAGCGCTTCGTTCGTGTTCCGGCACCGCACCGGCAACGCGGTCATCTTCCTGGTGCTGGCCTTGTCGGCAGCTCAGCTGTTCTACCTGCAGGTGCCTCGGGCCTCCGGGCTGCGGGCCGAAGCCGCCGGACAACTCAAGGTCACCGACGTCCAGCAGGCGATGCGCGGCGACATAATCGACCGCACCGGTGACAAGCTCGCCTTCACCATCGAGGCCCGGGCGCTGTCATTCCAGCCGGTCAAGATCGGCAAGCAGCTCGCCGACGCCAAGAAGAAGGATCCGTCGGCCCCCGATCCGCAGCTGCGGCTGCAGCAGATCGCCAAGGAGATCTCCACCCGCCTCGGCAATAAGCCGGACTCCGCAGCCCTGCTGAAGAAGCTGCGCAGCAACGAGACCTTCGTCTATCTCGCCCGTGCCGTTGACCCTGCGGTGGCCGAGGTGATCACCGAGAAATGCCCCGAGGTCGGTAGCGAGCGGCAGGATCTGCGCCAATATCCGGGTGGGTCGCTGGCGGCCAACATCATCGGCGGCATCGACTGGGACGGCCACGGACTGTTGGGTCTGGAGGACTCGATGGATGCCGTGCTGGCCGGAACGGACGGGTCGGTCACCTACGACCGCGGCTCGGACGGCGTGGTCATCCCGGGCAGCTACCGCAACCGGCACAAGGCCGTCAACGGGTCGACGATCCAGCTCACCCTCGACGACGACATTCAGTTCTACGTCCAGCAGCAGGTGCAGCAGGCCAAGAACGTCACCGGCGCACACGATGTCACGGCCGTGGTGTTGGACGCCAAGAGCGGTGAGGTGCTGGCGATGGCCGGCGACAACACGTTCGACCCCTCCCAAGACATCGGGCGCCAGGAGGACCGCCAGCTCGGCAACCTGGCGGTGTCCTCACCGTTCGAGCCGGGCTCGGTGAACAAGATCATCACCGCCGCCTCGGTCATCGAATACGGCCTCGGGCATCCCGACGACGTCCTGCAGGTACCAGGATCGATCAACGTCGCCGACATCACCGTAAGCGACGCCTGGGAGCACGGCGTCGCGCCGTACACCATCACCGGGATCTTCGGAAAATCCTCCAACGTCGGCACCCTGATGCTGGCGCAACGAGTGGGCCCCGAACGCTGGTTCGACATGGTGGAGAAGTTCGGGCTCGGCCAGCGCACCGGTGTCGCTCTGCCCGGTGAGAGCGCCGGGCTGGTACCTCCGGTGGACCAATGGTCCGGCAGCTCCTTCGCCAACCTGCCCATCGGCCAGGGTCTTTCGATGACGCTGCTGCAGATGGCCGGGATGTACCAGGCCATCGCCAACGACGGCGTGCGGATTCCGCCGCGGATCATCAAGGCGACCATTTCCCCCGATGGCAGCCGCGCCGAGGAACCTCGGCCCGAAGGAGTCCGGGTGGTTTCGGAGCAGACCGCGGCGACCGTGCGCAACATGCTGCGCTCGGTGGTGCAACGTGATCCGACCGGTGTTCAGCAGGGCACCGGATGGCAGGCCGCCGTCGACGGTTACCAGATCGCCGGCAAGACCGGTACCGCACAGCAGATCAACCCGGCGTGCGGTTGCTACTACGACGACGTCTACTGGATCACCTTCGCGGGGATAGCGCCGGCGGACAATCCGCGTTACGTCATCGGCCTGATGATGAACAACCCCCATCGCGCCGCGGACGGGTCGCCGGGCACCTCGGCGGCGCCGCTGTTCCACAACATCGCCGGGTGGTTGCTGCAGCGTCACAATGTGCCGCTGTCGCCGGACCCGGGACCGCCGCTGGTCCTGCAGGCGATGTAGTCCCACGACCCGCCGTCGGTCAAGCCGGATCGCCTGCGCAGTGGACCCGGCCCGCCTAGGTAGTCTCAGGGCCGATCCGGACGACCCGGCCGCAGCGGATGGAGGTGATGGCGGTGCCTGCTGCTCTGCGCCCCGACGTCGGTGCAGGCACGTCGCTGCGGGTGCTCGCCGCCCAGATCGGGGCGGTCGCGGTAGCCGGCGAGGCGGTTCCGGACCTGCCGATCACCGGGGTGACCCTGCGCGCCCAGGATGCCCGACCCGGTGACCTGTTCGCGGCGCTGCCCGGCGCGACAACCCACGGTGCACGCTTCGCGGCCGACGCGGTCGCCCGGGGTGCGGTCGCGGTGCTCTCCGACGGGGCCGGGGCCGCCGAGATCGCCGACGGTGCAGCGCTACCCGGCTTACCGGTCCTGGTTCATCCGGAGCCCCGCGCCGTGCTGGGTGAACTCGCGGCGCAGGTCTACGGGCATCCGTGCGATCGGGTCACCGTCATCGGGATCACCGGGACGTCGGGCAAGACCACCACCACCTATCTGGTCGAGGCCGGGTTGCGGGCCGCCGGCCGCACCGCCGGACTGATCGGCACGGTCGGTGTGCGCATCGACGGCGTCGACCTGCCCAGCGCCTTGACCACCCCCGAAGCGCCGGCCCTGCAGGCACTGCTGGCCGCGATGGCGCAGCGCGGGGTGGACACCGCGGTCATGGAGGTGTCCAGCCACGCCCTGACACTGGGCCGGGTCGACGGCACCCGATTCGCGGTGGGCGCCTTCACCAACCTGTCCCGCGATCATCTCGACTTCCACCCGACCATGGCCGACTACTTCGAGGCCAAGGCCCGACTGTTCGATCCGGCGTCGCCGCTGCACGCCGCCCGCTCGGTGGTCTGTATTGACGACGACGCCGGTGCGGCAATGGCGGCGCGGGCGAGCGCGCCGGTCACCGTCAGCGCGACGGGCCGCCCCGCGGACTGGGGTGTGGAACGGGTGAGCGCGGGCGGATCCCGGGGACGAGAGTTCATCGCCGTCGACCCCGCCGGTGTGCACCACCCCATCGGCATCGGGCTGCCCGGCGACTACAACGTGGCCAATTGCCTTGTGGCGCTGGCCATTCTTGACGCGGTCGGAGTGTCGCCGGAGCAGGCGGCCCCCGGCCTGCGCGAGGCGCGGGTGCCGGGACGAATGGAGTCGATCGATCGTGGTCAGGGCTTCCTGGCCCTGGTCGACTACGCGCACAAGCCCGGGGCGTTGGCGGCGGTGCTGGCGACCCTGCGCCAAGAGCTGCGCGACACCACCGGGCGGCTGGTCGTGGTGTTCGGCGCCGGCGGCGATCGCGACCACGGCAAACGTGAACCGATGGGCCGGATTGCAGCGGAGTCCGCCGACCTGGTCGTGGTCACCGACGACAACCCGCGCGGGGAAGACCCCGCCGACATCCGACGCGCCGTGTTGACCGGTGCCGCCACGGGACCTGCCCAGGTGGTCGAGATCGGTGACCGGCGAGCCGCGATCGAGCACGCGGTGGCCTGGGCTCAGCCCGGGGATGTGGTGCTGATCGCGGGCAAGGGACACGAGAGCGGGCAGACCGCCGCCGGGCACACCCAGCCGTTCGATGATCGGGTGGAGCTGGCCCAGGCGCTGGAAGCGCGCGAGGAGCACCGATGATCGCGCTGACCGTCGCGCAGATCGCCGAGATCGTCGGCGGCCGACTGGCCGACATCACCCCGGAGCAGGCCGAGCGCACCGTCATCACCGGCACCGTGGAATTCGACTCCCGCCGGATCACCCCGGGCGCACTGTTTCTGGCGCTGCCCGGCGCCCGGGCCGACGGCCACGACCATGCGGCGTCGGCGATCGATGCCGGCGCGGTGGCGGTGTTGGCAGCCCGCCCGGTCGGGGTCCCCGCCATCGTTGTGGAGCCGGTCGCATCCGACAGTCGATCCGGTGCGCTCGAGCATGACGACGAGGCCGGATCTGGTGCCGCGGTGCTGGCCGCACTGGCCAAACTGGCCGCCGCGGTGGCCGCCGCCCTGGTTGCCCAGGGACTGACGATCGTCGGTGTGACCGGGTCGTCGGGCAAAACCTCCACCAAGGACCTGATCGCCACGGTGCTGGCGCCACTGGGGGAGGTGATCGCCCCGCCTGGATCGTTCAACAACGAGCTGGGCCACCCGTGGACGGTGCTGCGGGCCGACGAGAACACCGACTATCTGGTCCTGGAGTTGTCTGCCCGGCATCGCGGCAACATCGCGGCGCTGGCGGCGATCGCCCCGCCGCAGATCGCGGTGGTACTCAACGTCGGGACCGCCCACCTGGGCGAGTTCGGCTCCCGCGAGGCTATCGCCGCGACCAAAGCCGAGCTGGCACAAGCTGTTCCGGAATCCGGCGTGGTGATCCTCAACGTCGATGACTCGGCGGTGGCCGCGATGGCCGACAAGACCGTCGCACGAGTGGTGCGGGTCAGCCGCTCCGCTCCCGCCGACGTGTGGGCCGGGCCGGTGGTGCTCGACGAACTGGCCCGCCCGCGGTTCACCCTGCACTCCGAGGGTGCGGCCGGCGAAGTGGCTGTGTCGCTGGGAGTCTCGGGCGATCACCAGGTGGGCAACGCACTGTGCGCCGCTGCCGTGGCCTTGGAATGCGGTGCCACCCCGCAACAGGTGGCCGACGCGCTGGCCGGTGCCGGACCGGCATCGGGGCATCGGATGCACGTCAGCACCCGCGCCGACGGCGTGACCGTAATCGACGACTCCTACAACGCCAACCCAGACTCCATGCGGGCGGCGCTGCAGGCGCTGGCCTGGATCGCCCGCGGTGAGAATCCGGGGGAGAAGCGCCACAGCTGGGCGGTGCTGGGAGAGATGGCTGAGCTCGGCGAGGACGCGATATCTGAGCATGACCGCATCGGCCGGCTCGCGGTGCGCTTAGATGTGTCTCGTCTCATTGTCGTCGGAGTAGGGAGATCGATGGGCGCGATGCTGCACGGCGCAGTGATGGAGGGATCCTGGGGCGCCGAAGCCACCGCGGTGCCCGACGTCGATGCCGCCCTAGCTCTGTTGCGCGCCGAACTGCAGGCGGGGGACGTGGTACTGGTCAAGGCGTCGAACTCCGCGGGTCTGACCGCGTTGGCTGACGCGCTGACCAGCGAAGACCCAGGAGATCGCCGATGATAATGATCCTCATCGCCGCCGGTGTCGCGCTGCTGGTCGCGATCCTGCTGACCCCCGTGCTGATTCGGGTGTTCACCAAGCAGGGATTCGGGCAGGAGATCCGCGAGGACGGACCGGCCAGCCACCAGAGCAAACGCGGCACCCCGTCGATGGGCGGTGTGGCCATCGTGGCCGGGATCTGGGCGGGCTACCTGGCCGCTGAACTGGCCGGCCTGGTCTTCTACGGCACCGGGCCGACGGCGTCGGGCCTGCTGGTCCTGGGGCTGGCCACCGCGCTGGGCGGCGTCGGCTTCCTCGACGACCTGATCAAGATCCGGCGGTCGCGCAACCTCGGTCTGAACAAGACCGCCAAGACCGTCGGGCAGGTGACCGCGGCCACCCTGTTCGGTCTGCTGGTGCTGTGCTTCCGCAACAGCTCCGGTCTGACCCCGGGCAGCCTGCAACTGTCCTATGTGCGCGACATCGCCACCGTCACACTGCCCGCGGCGGTGTTCGTGCTGTTCGTGATCCTGATCGTCAGCGCCTGGTCGAACGCGGTCAACTTCACCGACGGCCTCGACGGCCTGGCCGCCGGATCCATGGCAATGGTCAGCGCCGCCTACGTGCTGATCACCGTGATGCAGCACCGCAACGCCTGCGCGATCGCACCCGGGCTGGGCTGCTACAACGTGCGCGACCCGCTGGACCTGGCGCTGATCGCCGCCGCGACCGCCGGCGCCTGCATCGGATTCCTGTGGTGGAACGCCGCGCCGGCCAAGATCTTCATGGGCGACACCGGTTCGCTGGCGCTGGGCGGCGTGATCGCCGGCATGTCGATCACCACGCGCACCGAGATCCTCGCGGTGGTGCTCGGGGGGCTCTTCGTCGCCGAGATCACCTCGGTGGTCGTCCAGATCGTGGCGTTCCGCAGCACCGGCCGCCGGGTGTTCCGGATGGCCCCGTTCCATCACCATTTCGAGTTGGCCGGCTGGGCTGAGACCACCGTGATCATCCGCTTCTGGCTGCTCACCGCCATCGCCTGCGGATTGGGCGTCTCCATGTTCTACGGCGAGTGGTTCACCGCCGTAGGCGGCTGAGATGACGCCCGAACCGGGGCTGGGCGTGCTGTCCGCCGGCGCGCGGGTGCTCGTCGCTGGGGCCGGCATCACCGGCCGTGCCATCGTGAAGGCGTTGGCGCCCTTCGGGCTGGACGTGACGGTGTGCGACGACAACGTGGCCGCACTGGGCGCCTATTCCGAGGTCACCACCTGCAGCCCGGCGGAAGCCGCGGCGCAGATCGGCGGCTACACCTTGGTGGTCACCAGTCCCGGATTCGGCCCGGACACACCGGTGTTGGCCGCGGCCGCGGCGGCCGGTGTGCCGATCTGGGGTGACGTGGAGCTGGCCTGGCGGCTCGACGCCGCGGGCCACTACGGGCCGCCGCGGCGCTGGCTGGTGGTGACCGGTACCAACGGCAAGACCACGACCACCTCGATGCTGCACGCCATGCTGTCCGCCGCGGGCCGGCGCGCCCAGGTGTGCGGCAACATCGGCAGCCCCGTGCTGGACGTGCTGGGACCGCCGCATGAATCCGAACTGCTGGCCGTCGAGCTGTCCAGCTTCCAGCTGCACTGGGCCCCGTCGCTGCGCCCCGAGGCCGGCGCGGTGCTCAACATCGCCGAGGACCACCTGGACTGGCACGGCAGCATGGCCGCCTACACCGCCGACAAGGCCCGCGCGCTGGCCGGCCGGGTCGCGGTGGTCGGCATGGACGACGCCCCTGCCGCGGCGCTGCGCGACACCGCGCCCGCCTCGGTCAAAGTGGGTTTCCGGCTCGGCGAACCGGCGCCCGGCGAGCTCGGCGTGATCGACGGCATGCTGGTGGACCGGGCCTTTGTGGCAGCGGGGGGCGACGAGGTCGCGCTGGCCCCGGCGGCGTCGATACCGGTGCCCGGCCCGGTCGGGATTCTGGACGCGCTGGCGGCCGCCGCGCTGGCCCGCAGCGTCGACGTGCCCCCGCAGGCGATCGCCGAGGCGCTGGCGTCGTTCCAGGTCGGGCGGCATCGCGCCGAACTGGTTGTGGTCGACGGCGGGATCAGCTACGTCGACGACTCCAAGGCCACCAACCCGCACGCGGCCGAGGCGTCGGTGCTGGCCCACCCGCGGGTGATCTGGGTGGCCGGTGGACTGCTCAAGGGCGCCTCGATCGAACCGACCGTCGCCAGAATCGCTGCTCACCTGGCCGGGGCCGTGCTGATCGGCCGAGATCGCGGCGAGGTTGCCAAGGCGTTATCACGACACGCACCGGATGTCCCCGTCGTCCACGTTGTGACGGGCGAGGATATTGATATGGGTGATACTGCTGTGTCTCCAGTTACTCATGTGAAGCGAGTAGCTGATGGGGCCGATGAGACGCTGGGGTCACGGGTGATGACAGCGGTGGTGGCCGCCGCCCGCGACCTGGCCCGGCCCGGGGACACGGTGCTGCTGGCTCCGGCGGGGGCATCCTTCGACCAGTTCGCCGGCTACGGCGCCCGGGGCGACGCGTTCGCCGCCGCCGCACGGTCCGCGGCAGGATCGGTGTGATCGGCATCCTGGCCCGGCTGCGGCGGGATGCCGGGGCCCCAGATGCCGCCACTTCCGATGACACCGCGGACAAGGCCGCCAAGCGCGAGCCGCGCACCCGGTTCGGCGCCTGGCTGGGCCGGCCGATGACGTCGTTCCATCTGATCGTGGCGGTGGCCGCGCTGTTGACCACGCTCGGCCTGATCATGGT
The DNA here is from genome assembly GCF_046250095.1 of Mycobacterium sp. SMC-11. Classification (NCBI taxonomy): domain Bacteria; kingdom Bacillati; phylum Actinomycetota; class Actinomycetes; order Mycobacteriales; family Mycobacteriaceae; genus Mycobacterium; species Mycobacterium sp. SMC-11. Next base: position 1,945,538 of record NZ_CP176430.1, read on the forward strand.
GCTGTCGGCTTCGGGGGTGGAGTCCTACGGCACCGACGGATCCGCGTGGCGGATCTTCGGCAAGCAGGTGCTGTGGACCGTGATCGGACTGGTCGGCTGTTATGTGGCGTTACGCATGCCGGTCCGATTCATGCGGCGCATGGCTTTTGCCGGTTTCGCCTTCACCATCGTGCTGCTGGTGCTGGTGCTGATCCCGGGCATCGGCACGCTCTCCAACGGCTCCCGCGGCTGGTTCGTCATCGCCGGTTTCTCCATGCAGCCCTCCGAGCTGGCCAAGATCGCCTTCGTCATCTGGGGCGCACACCTGTTGGCAAGCCGGCGCATGGAACGGGCGACGCTGGGCGAGATGCTCGTCCCGCTGGTGCCGGCCGCCGTGGTTGCGCTGGTGCTGATCGTCGCCCAGCCCGACCTCGGGCAGACGGTGTCGCTGGGCATCATCCTGCTGTCGCTGTTGTGGTACGCCGGTCTGCCGTTGCGGGTGTTTCTCACTTCGTTGGCGGCCATCGTCGCCGCCGCCGCGATCATGGCGGTGACCGAGGGCTACCGCTCCGACCGGGTGCGATCCTGGCTGGACCCCGACGCCGACTTGCAGGGCGCCGGCTACCAGGCGCGGCAGGCGAAGTTCGCACTGGCCAACGGCGGCATCTTCGGCGACGGCCTGGGGCAGGGCACCGCGAAATGGAACTACCTGCCCAACGCGCACAACGACTTCATCTTCGCCATCATCGGCGAGGAGCTCGGCTTCATCGGCGGGTTCGGGCTGCTGGCGCTGTTCGGGCTGTTCGCCTACACCGGCATGCGGATCGCCAAGCGCTCCGCGGACCCGTTCCTGCGGCTGCTGACCGCCGCCACCACGATGTGGGTGATCGGTCAGTCGTTCATCAATGTCGGCTACGTGATCGGGCTGCTGCCCGTCACCGGAATCCAGCTGCCGCTCATTTCTGCGGGTGGAACCTCCACGGCGACAACGCTGTTCATGGTCGGCATCATGGCCAACGCGGCCCGGCACGAACCGGAGGCGGTGGCGGCGCTGCGCGCCGGCCAGGACGACCGGATGAACCGGATTCTGCGGCTGCCGCTGCCCGAGCCGTACTCGCCGACCCGTCTTGAGGCCCTGCGCGACCGGCTGCGGTCGCGTCCGCAGGCGTCCCCACGGCCACGAACGGCCCAGAGCCCCCGACAGGCTCCGGCCCGCGCGGGCCGCCAGCGCGCCGCAGCGCAGGCGCCGGCTCGGGCGGCCGGTCGAGGCGCCGGGCGCGCAGGGCAAAATGGAGGCGGCCGGCGTCACGCCGGGGCGCGTCCGACTGGCGGACGCGTACGCGCATTGGAAGGTCAGCGATAGGCGGTGAACGACTCGGTCATCTCAGCGGACCGCGGTGCGTCGTTATCGGTAGTCCTCGCCGGCGGGGGCACTGCCGGCCATGTCGAACCTGCGATGGCGGTCGCCGACGCGCTCCGTGCCCTGGACGCCGACGTCCGGATCACCGCGTTGGGCACCGCGCGCGGTCTGGAGACCCGGTTGGTGCCAGCCCGCGGTTACGACCTGGAGCTGATCACCCCGGTGCCATTGCCCCGCAAGATCAATGCCGACCTGGCCCGGCTGCCGCTGCGGGTGCTGCGTGCTGTTCGCGAGACCCGGGCGGTGCTGCGCGATGTGCAGGCCGACGTGGTGATCGGCTTCGGCGGCTACGTGGCGCTGCCGGCCTATCTGGCCGCGCGCGGTCTCGGCGCCAAGCGGGTGCCGGTGGTGATCCACGAGGCCAATGCCCGCGCCGGCTTGGCCAACCGGGTCGGCGCCCGGGGCGCGCAGCGGGTGCTGTCGGCAGTTCCCGACTGCGGCCTGGCCCACCCCGAGGTGGTCGGGGTGCCGGTGCGGGCCGCGATCACCAGCTTGGACCGGGCCGCGCTGCGTGCGGCGGCCCGCGCTGAGTTCGGCTTTGCCGACGACGCTCGGGTGCTGCTGGTCTTCGGCGGATCGCAGGGCGCTCGCTCGATCAACCAGGCGGTGGCCGGTGCGGCCAAACATCTTGCCGCCGCGGGCGTTTCGGTATTGCACGCGCACGGACCCAAGAACATCCTGGACCTGCCGGCGCCCGGTGCGGGTGATCCACCGTATGTCGCGGTGCCCTATCTGGACCGGATGGACCTGGCGTATGCGGCCGCGGACCTGGCGATCTGCCGTTCCGGGGCGATGACGGTTGCCGAAGTGTCGGCGGTCGGGCTGCCCGCGGTGTACGTGCCGCTGCCGATCGGCAACGGTGAACAGCGCCTCAACGCGCTTCCGGTGGTCAACGCCGGTGGTGGAATCCTGGTCGACGACGCCTCGCTGACCCCGGATTTCGTGGCCGATACCGTCGCCGGGCTGCTCACCGATACCGCGCGGCTGGCCGCGATGACCAGCGCCGCGGTGCTGGCCGGGCACCCGGAGGCGGCGCGACGGGTGGCTTCCGTCGCACTGGAAGTCGCGAGCGCAGCGAGGGGCGACCAGTGAGCGGCATAAGCAGGGTCGCACTGGAAGTCGCGAGCGCAGCCAGGGGCGACCAGTGAGCGCCGACCAGCTGCCGCCGGAGCTGAGCCGGGTGCACATGGTCGGCATCGGGGGAGCGGGCATGTCCGGTATCGCCCGCATCCTGCTGGACCGTGGGGGGCTCGTCTCGGGCTCGGATGCCAAGGAGTCGCGCGGGATTCACGCGCTTCGGGCCCGGGGCGCGCAGGTGCGCATCGGTCATGACGCGTCGGCCCTGGATCTGCTGCCCGGTGGGGTCACCACGGTGGTCACCACCCACGCGGCGATTCCCAAGACCAACCCCGAGCTCGTCGAGGCCCGTCGTCGCGGCATCCCGGTGGTATTGCGACCGGCGGTGCTGGCGAAGCTGATGGCCGGGCGCACCACGCTGATGGTCACCGGCACCCACGGCAAGACCACCACCACATCGATGCTGGTGGTCGCGTTGCAGCACTGTGGGCTCGATCCGTCGTTCGCGGTTGGTGGCGAATTGGGTTCTGCCGGTGCAGAAGCCGGCACCAACGCCCATCACGGCAGCGGGCCGCTGTTCGTCGCCGAGGCCGACGAGAGCGACGGCTCGCTGTTGGAGTACACCCCCAACGTCGCGGTGGTGACCAACATCGAGGCGGACCACCTCGACTTCTTCGGTAGTGCCGAGGCCTATACGCAGGTGTTCGACGCGTTCGTCGAGCGCATTGCGCCGGGTGGGGCAGCGGTGGTGTGCGTCGATGACCCCGGCGGCGCCGAGCTGGCCGAGCGCACTGCGGCACAGGGCATCCGGGTGCTGCGTTACGGCACCGAACGCCCCGGGACGGCGGCGCTCGACGGCGAGCTGGTCGCCTGGGAGCAGCAGGGCACCGGAGCGGTCGCCGAGATCATGCTGGCTGGAACGGGCGAGCGCAGGGCGATGCGACTGTCGGTGCCCGGACGCCACATGGCGCTTAACGCGCTCGGTGCGCTGCTGGCGGCGGTCGAGGTCGGTGCGCCGCTGGATGCGGTGCTCGACGGCCTGGCCGGGTTCGACGGGGTGCGGCGACGATTCGAGCTGGTCGGGTCGGCGGGCGTCACGGGATCGGTTCGGGTCTTCGACGACTATGCACACCATCCCACCGAGATCGCCGCGACCTTGACCGCGGTTCGGGCCCTGCTGGACGAGCGTGGAACCGGGCGCAGCCTGGTGGTGTTTCAGCCGCATCTGTATTCGCGGACAAAGGAATTCGCCACCGAGTTCGGCCGGTCGCTGAATGGCGCCGACGAGGTTTTCGTCCTCGACGTCTACGGCGCGCGCGAGCAGCCGTTGCCCGGGGTGAGCGGCGCCAGTGTCGCCGAACATGTCAGTGTGCCGGTGCATTACCTGCCCGACTTCTCGGCGGTGCCCGAGGCGGTGGCAGCGGCAGCCGGTCCGGGCGACGTGATCATCACCATGGGCGCCGGCGACGTCACCGTGCTGGGCCCGGAGATCGTCAGCGCGTTGCGGGCGCGCAGCGATCGGACCCGTCCCGGCAGCCCGGGCGCGCTGTGACCGTGCCGCCCGAAACCCCGGCTGTTCCACCGGAGGATCCGGACGACGCCGCGGACGTCCCCGAAAGCGAAGCCGCCGAAGCCGCTGAGCCGGACCCGGATGTTGTCCCGCAGGGCGAAGCCGGCGCAGGCGCCGCAGAGGACCCAGAGGCCGAAGCCGCCGACGAGCCCGCCGAGGTGGAGGGACCGCGGCGCCGGGCCCGCCGAGAACGCGCGGAGCGGCGCGCCGCGCAGGCGCGTGCCGAGGCGATCGAACAGGCCCGCCGCGAGGCGAAGCGGCGACTGCGCACGGGTTCTGCCGAACCGGCGAAAGGCGTTCCCCGCGGCACCATTCGGGGCCTGAAGATGGTGTTGGCGGTCTTCCTGGCGGCGGTGCTCGTGGTTGGGCTCGGGTTGATCTTGTACTTCACCCCGTTGATGTCGGTGCGCGAGATCGAGGTCAGCGGGATCGCGACGGTGACCCGTGAGGAAGTGCTGGACGTGGCGCGGGTGCAGCTGGGAACGCCATTGCTGCAGATCGACACCGGCAGTGTGGCCGATCGGGTCGCGACGATCCGACGGGTGGCCAGCACCCGGGTGCAGCGGCAGTATCCCTCGGTACTGGGGATCGCGGTGGTTGAGCGAGTACCGGTGGTCTACAAGGACTTTCCCGACGGCCCGCACCTGTTCGACCGGGACGGCGTCGACTTCGCGACCGGTGCGCCGCCGAGGATGCTGCCGTTCTTCGATGTGGACAATCCCGGCCCGGCGGACCCGTCCACTTTGGCCGCCCTGCAGGTGATGACCTCGCTGGCACCCGAGGTGGCCGGCCAGATCAGCCGGGTGGCCGCGCCGTCGGTGGCGTCGATCACCCTGACGCTGGCCGATGGCCGGGTGGTGGTCTGGGGCAACACCGACCGCACCGCGGAGAAGGCCCAGAAGCTGGCGGCGTTGTTGACCCAGCCCGGCCACACCTATGACGTGTCGAGTCCGGACCTGCCCACCGTCCGATAGCGCCGTCGAACCCCACTCCACGGGTGAAGGGTCAGCGGGAAGACCCGCCCTACAGGAAAATTCGCTGGGCGTGTCTCGGCGCGTCGGCGCCGATGACGGCGCAGGCGGCCCTACTGTGGCGGTTGCGCGGAACAACTTGACATAACTCTAAGCCTTTGGTTGAGGTTGAGGGTTTTGTTGAAGACAGAATCGGGGAGTTCCGCGTCAAGCCCGGCCCGAGAGAGGACTCCAATCCCACCAGGGAGGAAGACGAACGATGACCCCACCGCACAACTATCTGGCCGTCATCAAAGTCGTGGGTATCGGTGGTGGCGGCGTCAACGCCGTCAACCGGATGATCGAGCAGGGCCTCAAGGGCGTTGAGTTCATCGCGATCAACACCGACGCGCAGGCATTGCTGATGAGCGACGCCGACGTCAAACTCGACGTCGGCCGTGACTCCACACGCGGCCTCGGCGCCGGCGCCGACCCCGAAGTGGGTCGTCGGGCCGCCGAAGACGCCAAGGACGAGATCGAGGAGCTGCTGCGCGGCGCCGACATGGTGTTCGTCACCGCCGGCGAGGGCGGCGGCACCGGCACCGGAGGTGCCCCGGTGGTCGCGACCATCGCGCGCAAGCTCGGCGCACTGACCGTCGGCGTGGTCACCCGGCCGTTCTCCTTCGAGGGCAAGCGGCGCAGCAACCAGGCCGAGAACGGCATCACCGCGCTGCGGGAGAGCTGCGACACCCTGATCGTGATCCCCAATGACCGACTGCTGCAGATGGGCGACGCCCAGGTCTCGCTGATGGACGCGTTCCGCAGCGCCGACGAGGTGTTGCTCAACGGTGTCCAGGGCATCACCGACCTGATCACCACCCCCGGCCTGATCAACGTGGACTTCGCCGATGTCAAGGGCATCATGAGCGGCGCCGGCACCGCGCTGATGGGCATCGGATCGGCCCGCGGCGACGGGCGGGCGCTCAAGGCCGCCGAGATCGCGATCAACTCGCCGCTGCTGGAAGCCTCGATGGAAGGCGCCCAGGGCGTGCTGATGTCGGTCGCCGGCGGCAGCGACCTGGGGTTGTTCGAGATCAACGAGGCGGCATCGCTGGTGCAGGACGCCGCGCACCCCGAGGCCAACATCATCTTCGGCACCGTGATCGACGACTCCCTCGGCGACGAGGTGCGGGTCACGGTGATCGCGGCCGGCTTCGACTCGGCGGGCTCCGGCCGCAAGCCGGTGACCGGTACGGCCGGTGCGGCCCGGCACGCGATGGCGCCCGGACAGGCCGGCAAGGTCAGCACGTCGCTGTTCGACCCGGTCGATGCGGTCAGTGTGCCGACTGCCACCAATGGTGCGACGGTCAGCGTCGGTGGACGCAATGGCGATGACGGCTGCGACGACGACGACGTCGACGTGCCACCGTTCATGCGGCACTGAACTGATGGCGCTGGCCCGCTTCGCCCGGCTTCGCCGCGCTCGCGACCACCACTAGCCTTCATCCCATGACTTTTCGCATCCGGCGGGTGACGACCACCCGCTCCGGTGGCGTGTCGAAGGCACCGTTCGACAGCTTCAACCTCGGCGACCATGTCGGCGATGACCCGGCCGCGGTGGCGGCCAACCGCGCGCGGCTGGCCAAGGCCACCGGCCTTGGTCCCGACCGGTTGGTGTGGATGAACCAGGTCCACGGCGATCACGTGGTGGTCGTCGACGGGCCACGCGACACCCCGATCGACGCCACCGATGCACTGGTGACCACCGTGCCCCGGCTGGCGATGGTGGTGGTCACCGCCGACTGCGTCCCGGTGCTGATGGCCGACGCGCGGGCCGGGGTGGTCGCCGCGGTCCATGCCGGCCGAGTCGGCGCGCAGCACGGTGTGGTCGCTCGCGCGCTGGAGTACATGCTGGCGGCCGGGGCGCGAGCCGGCGACGTTTCGGTTTTGCTGGGCCCGGCGGTCAGCGGGCTGCACTACGAGGTGCCCGCAGAGATGGCCGACGAGGTCGAGGCGGCGCTGCCGGGCAGTCGCACGGTCACCTCGGCGGGCACTGTCGGCCTGGACCTGCGGGCCGGAATCGCGCGTCAACTAAGGGGATTGGGCGTGCAGGCCATCGACGCCGACCCGCGTTGTACGGCCGCGGACCCGAAACTGTTCAGTCATCGTCGCGACGGACTCACCGGTCGGCTGGCGTCCCTGGTGTGGCTGGAATGAGTGCTCGGTAGAGGTCGCTAGAGGGGGTGGGTGAAACCGGTGGGAGCTGTCCGCGTGTCGGTGCCGCGCCAATGCGCTCGCTGCCGTTACCGTCACCGTTATTAGTCACTTCAGTCACACCTTCATCACAGTCATCAGCCTAGAAGGGTCCAAGGATGAGCACACTCCACAAGGTCAAGGCCTACTTCGGGATGGCTCCTATGGAGGACTACGACGACGACTACTACGACGACGGCGATGACCGCGCCGGGTCGCGTGACTACGCGCCTCGGGCGGAGCGATTCGGCGAGGACGTTTTCGACCGCGTAGGCGGCCGCGCGGAGAGCCGCTACGACGACCGCTTCGAGGACCGCGACTACGACGACGCACCGGCGGGCTACCGGGGCGGCGGCTACGAGGACGACCCCCGCTACCGGGCGCGTGAGTTCGACCGTCCCCGCGACTTCGAGCGCCGGTTCTCCTCGCTGCGCGGCTCGACCCGCGGCGCCCTGGCGATGGAGCCTCGCCGGATGGCGCAGATGTTCGACGAGAGCAGCCCGCTGTCGAAGATCACCACGCTGCGGCCCAAGGACTACAGCGAGGCCCGCACCATCGGCGAGCGGTTCCGCGACGGCACCCCGGTCATCATGGACCTGGTGTCGATGGACAACGCCGACGCCAAGCGACTGGTCGACTTCGCGGCGGGTCTTGCCTTCGCCCTGCGCGGCTCCTTCGACAAGGTCGCGACCAAGGTGTTTCTGCTGTCGCCGGCCGACGTCGACGTCTCCCCGGAGGAGCGTCGCCGCATCGCCGAGACCGGCTTCTACGCCTATCGGTAGGCTGGAACGGCAGTCGAGCCGGTCAGCACTGCTGATGCGGGCACACCCTCGTCAGTAAGGTCGCATTCCGTTGGCGCTGTTCTTCACGATTCTTGGCATCGCGCTATTTGTCTTCTGGCTGTTGCTGATCGCTCGGATCGTCATCGAGTTCATCCGCTCGTTCAGCCGTGACTGGCACCCGACGGGTGCCACCGTGGTGGTCCTGGAACTGATCATGAGCATCACCGATCCGCCGGTGAAGCTGCTGCGACGGCTCATCCCGCAGTTGACTATCGGGGCGGTGCGCATCGATCTGTCGATCATGGTGCTGCTGCTAATCGCGTTCGTCGGGATGGAATTGGCCCTGCAGCACGCCGCTTAGGGCCGGAGCGGGGCTCAGACGCGGGTCAGCCGCAACCGCCAGGCCTCCGGGCCACGCTCCTCGTAGCCGACCGCCAGCCGGCCACCGCTGCGCTCAGCGAGCTGACGCAGCAGCGGAATCGGGTCGTGTGGGGCCACCAGCAGCAGCGAGCCGCCCACCGGAACCGCGTCGAAGGCGCCGAACACCGTCGCATGCCTGATGGCGTGCGGAACCTCGCGCACGTCGAGCTCGGGCGTCTCGTCGTCCTCCTCGCCGCAACCGCATCCGGCGTGGCCGTCGTGCCCGTGGGTCGCGGAGCGGGGCTGGGCGGTGGGAGCCGACCCGGAGGCGACGTCATCCAGGCCGGGCAGTTGGGCGGCCAGTGCAGCCAGCGAGACGCCGCTGGCCTGGGCGAGTGCGGGCAGCAGCAGGTCGGCGACCTTGCCCAGCACGGCCTCCAGCAGTACGCGCAGGACCTCGGTGTGGGCGACCAGCTGAACCCGGTCGGTGCCCTGGGCGATGCGCGCCGCCACCTGCTCGATCAGCTGGATGTCACCGAGCAGGCCTTCGACTAGCAGCCGCGAGCGCTCGACACCGGCCACGGCCGGGAATAACAGCTCCACCGCGGCCCGTAACTGGGGTCGTACCACCTGGTCGATGGAGGCCCGCGCGGCCCGATGAGCCTCGTCGAAGGCCGGCCCGGCGACCGCGGCGAACAACGCTGCACCCAGGGCGGCCTGGCGGCCGAGGAGTTCGGCGTAGCGAGATCGGATGTCCTCGACGGCTGCCGAGTCCGCTGCGCTGGTCGCCATGACCACGTCATTGGTTGTCATTGCCGAGTGTCCCTCCGGTCGGTCCCGCGTGGTTCGACCCCGTCACGAATATTTACGGGCCGCGATTGTGAATAATACGGTGCAGGTGGCCGTGCCGGTAGCCCCTGCCGGCTCGGCCGGGGCCGCGGGAGCGGCGGACGACACGTTTGGACGCGAAGCGAAATAGATCACATTTCGCTGGTGGGGCGCCTAAGCACTTTGCTGCCCTCGGCTGGAAGGGGCGAACCGCACCCGGCTGTCGGCGCCGGCACGAGGCCCAGTTCCCGGCGGTTTTGGTCTCGCCGCGGTGATCTGCCGGCACCGCTCACCGGCCGGGATCGCCGATCGCCCTCAGGGCTTCCGTTTGCCAAAGCGTGATTTCTGTGGCAGCAATTTGAAATTCACTCTTAATATCGTTCACATTGCCGAGCGCAGCGGCGGATGTGACAGGATGGACGGCAGTTACACACGGCGAGCGTTTTCCCGGTCGACTATCGTGCCCGATCGGCGCTAACTACTACCTGACTCGAGGGGGCAGACGATGCCACTAACACCGGCCGACGTACATAACGTCGCGTTCAGCAAACCGCCGATTGGGAAGCGCGGCTACAACGAGGACGAGGTCGACGCCTTCCTTGACTTGGTGGAGACCGAGCTGACGCGCCTCATCGAGGAGAACGCCGACCTGCGTCAGCGGGTGAGCGAGCTCGACCAGGACCTGGCCGCGGCCCGTGCCGGTGGCGGCGCCCAGTCGATTCCGTCGATCCCGGCCTACGAGCCCGCCCCGGAGCCGGTGGCGCCGCCGCAGCCCGTGGTCGCCGCGCCGGCAGCCGAAGTGCCTTCCGAGGAGCAGCACCTCAAGGCGGCGCGCGTGCTGAGCCTGGCCCAGGACACCGCCGACCGGTTGACCGGCACCGCCCGGGCCGAGTCGGAGAAGATGATGGCCGACGCCCGCGCCAACGCCGACCAGATCCTCACCGAGGCGCGCCAAACCGCGGAGACGACGGTCGCCGAAGCTCGCCAGCGTGCCGACGCCATGCTGTCCGACGCGCAGACCCGTTCGGAGACCCAGCTGCGCCAGGCTCAGGAGAAGGCCGACGCGCTGCAGGCCGACGCCGAGCGCAAGCACTCCGAGATCATGGGCACCATCAACCAGCAGCGCACCGTGCTGGAAGGTCGCCTCGAACAGCTGCGCACCTTCGAGCGCGAGTACCGCACCCGGCTCAAGACCTACCTGGAATCCCAGCTCGAGGAGTTGGGCCAGCGCGGCTCGGCTGCACCGGTCGACAGCAGCGCCACCGGCGACGGCGGCGGGTTCAACCATTTCAACCGCGGCACCAACTGACCGTCGGAGTCGAGTAGTTCGCCCGTCGGACTGGAGGTGATTCGATGCTGGTCATCGCATTGGTATTGGCGGTAATCGGCCTGGCCGCATTGGTGTTCGCCGTCGTCACCAGCAATGCGCTGGTGGCGTGGGTCTGCATCGGTGCGAGCGTGCTGGGCGTGCTGCTGCTGATCGTGGACGCCTTGCGGGAGCGGCGCGCGAACGCCCCAGCGGTCGAGGCGCCCTTGGATGCCGGGGACGCTGTCGAGGAGTCCGAGGTTTCCGCCGACGATGACGCTGTTGATCTCGAGAACTCCGACGCCGCCGAGGTGGCGGACTTCGACGCTGAGGCCGCCGAGGCGACCGAAGAGGCCGCCGAGGAGCCCGCTAACCACTCGGCCGACTAGCCCGCTGCTCGGCCCGTAGTCGGTGCGGCCAGCAGGTCGCGGACTTCGTCGTCGTCGGTCTGGTCAAAGTCGCGATAGACCTGTCCCACGGCGTCGAAGGCGTCGGGGGTGGTGACGCAAACGATGTCGTCGGCTTCCTGGGCGATCTTGCGGCGCGCGGACGGTGGCGCGACCGGCACGGCGACGATGATCGACGCCGGCTCGGCCGCCTGGACCGCCCGCACCGCCGCCAGCACACTCGCACCGGTGGCGATGCCGTCGTCGACCAAGATCACCACCCGGCCGCGCAGATCGGCCGGCGGCCGGTCGCCACGGTAGACACGTTCGCGGCGGCCTAACTCGGTGGTCTCGCGGTCGATCACCGACTGCACCTCGTCATCGCTGATCCGCAGGCTGCGGACCACCTCGTCGTTCATCACCACTTGGCCGCCGGCCAGCGCGCCCATGGCCAACTCGGGCTGCTGCGGCACACCGAGCTTGCGGACCAGAAACACGTCCAGCGGCGCCCCCAGCGCGGCGGCGACCTCCCAGGCGACCGGCACTCCGCCGCGGGCCAATCCCAGCACCACCACGCCCTGGGCGCCCGCTACGCCGGGCAGGTAATCGGACAGGTAGCCGGTCAAGAGCTCGGCCAGGGCCCGGCCGGCGTCACGGCGGTCGTGAAAGGTGCGTGGCGCCGGCTGGCGAAGGTACGCGCCTGGACGAGTCATCTCCCCATCGAGCCTACGACGGTTGGGGCATCCGGCGGCGGGATCGGCCCGGGCCGTGGGACTGATGTCGACGAGGCCTACTGATCATCTTCGTTCGTCGTTGACAGATGCAGGCCGAGGTCGATACGCCCCGGCGCAAGTTCAGTGCGCAGCACTCGGCCTGGTCGATAGTCGCCGCTGTCGAGTCGGCGGTAGGGAATCACCGCTTCGTCGTCCAGGCGGGCAATGCGGTCCGTAAGCCGACCGAGCTCGCGCTGAACGCCGGCTGCGTCGAGGTCATCTGCGTCGGCGATCATGTGCGTTGGGTAGGGGGCTACGCCGGTGTACCAGAGCACGCCGTGCGTGAGGCCGAACAGCAGCGTATCGATGTCGCCGCCGAGGCCTCGCGGGCCGAGTGCGGCGGCCGTCTCGCCAGCGCTGACGATGACAAGGGCTCGCTTGCCCGCCAGCAGGCCCTCGCCGTAGCGCCGCGGCAGGCGATCTGGTCCGGGCGGCAGATCAAACCCGAAACCCGACGTGAATACACGATCAATCCACCCCTTGAGGATTGCCGGAAGGCCGTACCACCAGAGTGGGAATTGCAGCACGATGAGATCGGCATCTAAGAGCATTTGCTGCGCCGCGCGGATCTCGTCTGGAAGGTCACCTGCGTGGTATGCCGTGGCCCATCGGTTCAAGAAGGTGCCGTCGACGCCGGCGTGCGAGCCGAGGTCACGGTGCGAAAGAACAGGATCGAACCGTTCGGCATAGAGGTCAGTTGTGGAAACGTCGTAGGTGCTGCTCAACTCGGCGCGGCCGGCGGCGAACAGTTGGTGGTTGAACGACTTACGGTCCGGGTGGGCGTACACCCACAGAGCCCGTGGTCTAGTCCTTGTCACACCGCCATTACAGCAGTCGCGGCGAGATCCGACTTTGGCCGAGCAGTACACGCTTTCAGCCGCAACTACCGGCGCCCCAACGAAAAATCCCGGCCAAAGGACCGGGGCTCCGTATAAACCGATGACCCGACTCAGGTGTAACCGATGACCCGACTCACCACAAAAAATTGTGTCCGAGGGGGGAGTTGGCCGCTTGCGACACGGGTTGAGGTCTTTGAGTTGAGTTGTTGACCAGCGAGTTTACGGTTGGCGAAGGGACGTTCTCGTGCCTGGTCGTGACCTAGAAGCGTTCGACCAGGGTGCCGAGGCGGTGTCGCTTTCTCCGGCGACCTCATCTGGCGCCGTTGACGGCGCACACCTCCTGATTCATAATGAATCAGGAGGTGTGATGATGTCTACCGAATCCGCCAGCCAGACCATCGCCCAACAGGCCGAGCAGCGACTGGCAGCTATCGCAGCTCGTCGGCGCGTCGCCGATCGCGAACTCGAACGCGAGATCTATGAAGCGGCGACCGTCCAGGGTCTCAGCCAACGCCAGATCAGCGACCTGGTCGGCAACCAGTCCCAGGCCACGATCCAGCGCATCCTGCGGCGCGTCAACGACGATCCCAGCCAGCTGGACGTCAAGCCCGCCGAGATCATCGACCAGCGCACCGCCGGAATCATCACTACCGAGCAGATGATGGACAAGCTAATGAACTGGCAGTACACGTTCGGGGGTGTGGTCCGTATCGGGGGTGTAGCCACTGACGCGTACATGACCGGCGACTGGGACGCCATCGAGATGGCCTTCTACCGCGGCCAACTCAGCGACGACGAATTCCGACAGTTGGCCGACCGCCAAGGCAATGCACCCTTCCCTTGATCTGCGTGCGCAAGTCGCCGCCCAGTTCGCCGAATTATCGGCTTTCGGAGCGCCTCTGCATCGTGACTCCGACCAAAGCACCGCACGTCTCTACCCGCGCGGCGACATCGGCCGGGCCCGGTTTCAGAGAGACACCATCGACTGGTATCTGTGCCAGGCCAACCCCCGTCTCGGCGGCCGCACCGCCATCGTCACAGCGGGGCCACCCGGTGCCGGCAAAAGTGCCCTACTGAGGGCCCGGATCGCCGATCTTGATGAATACCGCATCATCGACGCCGACATCATCAAGGACCACATCATCAGGCAAGCCATCGCTGATGGCGTCTATGACAGCCTGCTAACCATGCCACCATTTGCCGACGGCCATGGAGTCGCGCCACGCGAATTGTCCGCACTCGTGCATGTCGAGTCAGTGCGCCTCGCCGAAGCCATCCGAGAAACGTGCACAAGCCTCAAGGAGAATGTGGTCATCGAGGGCACCCTCACTTGGCAACTCCAGGGGCCCAAAATCTTTCGCGAGCTCGCCGACAACGACTACTTCGACGTCGAGGTGTACGGCATCGATATCGAACAAGAGGAAGCCCACGAAAATGCCCTCGACCGTTGGTGGAAGCTGCGTCTCGAATGGGCCAAAGGTCAAGACCCACTCGGCGGCCGGTTCACCCCGATCGACGCGATCGACATGTGCTACCCGGCTGCCGGCGCCGAATCCATCTGCACCACTAACGCCAAAAACGTCATCAACACCGCGATCCAGACCGGGGAGATTCCTCGCGTGCACGTGACAATCCTGCGCCGATCGGCAACGGGCCCAATGGAAGTCATCTACGAAAGGTCCTACCTCCAGTGATGGTCCCGTGGTCCGAGCTCGAACCTGGCCAAGCTGAAACGCTTCTGGCCGTCCTGCTCTACAACGAGCACCGGCGAGCGGTACGCGTTCGCCCATCGCGGGGCGACTACGGCATCGACGTGCTCAACCCGAACCCGGAGGCACCCGAAACATTCGACGTCTACCAGATCAAGTACTTCCATGGAACGCTGACCGCCGGCCAGAAGGGGCAAGTCGAGAAATCGTTTCGGCGGGTGCTGATCGGGTTGGTCCGCCGCGGCATCCCACTGGCCAACTGGTACCTGCTGGCGCCGGTCGACAACACGATCGACGCGCAGCTGGATTGGTTCAACGCGATGCCAGGCAATGTCATCGCCGAAATGTTCGACGATGCCCGATTTATCAAACTGGACAAAAAGCAGCCGCCGCTCACCGACGACGAGAAGGCCCGCATCACGGCCTGGCACAACCAGCCGGGACGCATCATCGACTGGGAAGGCCGATCAGCCTGCGTCACCCTGGCCGCGAAGTATCCCTTCGTCGTCGACTACTACATGCATGGAGGGCGCGAGCACCTCAACCAGGCCTTCACTGAGCTCGTGTCGCTCATCCGCGGCCCGGAGGCCGCCGTGCCCACCCCCGGGGAACTACTGGCCCCGGCCGATGTGCGCAGCCACCTAGACAACCTCAAGAACGCGCTCGACAAGGACCCGCACTTTCTCTACGCATTCAGTGTCGACCCCACTCCACCCGATCTCGCCGTCATCGCTGGCCTCAGCCAGCAGGGATTCGATCTCGATCGCGCTGCGACCGAGATCGTGACTGCGCCGGACCTGGTGGCTGCGACCCAACAACCACTCTCAGATGGCTGGACGCTCACCTTTCGTATCTACCAGCGGTTCGCCGAAGCGCTCAACGAACGGCCCATACCGATCCGGCTGACGTTCGCTAGCGCCGAAGCGACATTCGACCGGCACGCCTTCGACATGTGGCGCAAGTACGGCACGCCGTTGACCGCGCAGGCGCACGTCGACGCCGATCTTCCCGGAGGCCTGGGAACCCAGGGCTTGGCCGAGGTGTCGATGCAGTCACCAGGGGTGAACTACGATGTCCGATTTCGGATCCGCACGCCCGCTGGTGCTTTCGGTGAAGAGTTGTCATTCGCTATCACGGTGACCCGTGGGCCCGACGGGACCGGCACACGAGAATACGGCACCGATGCCACAGGCTTTCTCACTGTCGAGCTACTTAGCGACACTGAAAACCAAACGGGAACATGGCATTTCACCCGCGAAGATATTGTCGGCGCCGAGGTAGTTTCCGCGCTGCCCTCCATCGAGTTCTTGCAAGATCTTACGGCGCCCAACACCCTGCAGGTCGCTGAACGGCTGGGCCCCTTCGTCGATTACCGTGACATCCCCGACGAAAGACATCCCAAGTTCCACGACGACGTCATGGATTATCTTCGCGCCTTGGTGATCATCCAACAGCACACTCCCACGCCGATCCGTATCCCGGACTTGACCACGCTGACCAGGCGCGATATCAACGCTGTTTTTGAAGCGTCGGCGCTCGTGAATGGTCAAGCGGTGATCACTGCGTGGGACAGTATTGGCACGGTAGTTGGTCGCCCTGCGGATGACGCAGGACCAGAACAGGAGATCGACTTCACCAGCGAATACCAGCTTCTGGTGATGCTCAAGCTCATCGTGGAAGTCGGTGATCAGAAGCTCATCTTGGGTACTGTCGCGCAGTACGCACTGTCGGCGAGGTACGGCGTGGAGGGCGATGGCATTGTCGCACGTCCGTATCGCAATGACACGTTGCAGAAAACCTTCTCGCCGTTGCCGGATGCGGCGGGTGCACTGGAGGGCCACGTGCTCGGACGTCGCGTCGGATCGCTCGATGTGCCGCAGATCAAGCTCGACGAACCCGATACCTGGCCACCCGAGCTGCGGAGCGCGGCCCAGGAGGCTGCGCGGCACCCCGACTGCCAAACAACTTTCACAGCCGATCTACGGCCCCCAGACGACCTGTCCAATCGCATCATGAGCGTGCTGTCCGAGCGTGGCATCATCGTCTACCAGTGCACCCGTCTGCTCGACTCCGAGATCGACGACATCCGAACACACGGACTCAGGGCCGCATCCGAGGAACTTCTCGCAGACAAGTTGGAACGAGCTCAAGGCGAAGGCCTGTTGACCGCCGAGCAAGTGCAGCTCATCCAGACAACAGGCGCCCTGATGGACGGTGGCCACCGCGCCGCGCGGACCAACGAGATATGGGCGCTGACAGTGCTACAAACGCTCTCAGTATTCGAAGACGGTGTCGAGCCCCTCTTCGGCCATTGGGGAGGGGAGATCACCTACTTCTGGCAAACATGCGGAAGCCGCGCTCCTGCGCTGGCTGCCACTCTCCAAAGCCTCGGCACGCCCGCGCTGATCGAGTTCGTCCTCAAACCGGCAGAGAATCAACACTATTCACCTGAGTTGGCCAACATCGTCATCGCCCGATGGCGCAACCTCGACGACTGCGCGGGCGAAGTTCACTTCTCAGTCCCACCAGGAGCCCGCGTTCCTGTGCTCGATGTCTGGCTGCCCGATGACCCTCGATGGCCGACGATGACGGTAGGAAAGGCCGACGCGTTGTAGGCGGTCCGAAGTCGGGTAGTGCATTGCGTTGCGCTCCTACTCCGGCCCCGGCAAACCCAGCTATCACATCTATTTTCGCTCGAAAACTATGTAGTCGCCTTGGGCCAGTGCACGGAGCAGCCCGCACACCGCGGGGATTGACTGCTGGAGTACCGTCAGCCCCAATCGGTATCGGAGTTACTTGCGAAGACTCTGATTACCGGATGTATCAGGGATTGTGGAGAACCACACGGTTATCCACCGGCATGACTAAGCTGGCACGATGTCCGAGTAGGTGTGCGTCATCGACGGTACGCAGTGGCGGTGGTTTGCGCACCCCTTCCGCGGACCACCGCAACGAAACTGGCGCCGGCATCAACCGGCGAAGGAACGGTGTGGGTTCGGAGCTGACTTCGACCTCGGCATGGGTTGCATCGCGGCAGGAAAACCGACGCCGAACGGGTACTCACGACTTCCCGACACGATTGTCGATTGCAATGGCGCCAAGTTCGTCAAAATGTTTGGGTGAAAGCGACCGACGTAGATATGGTGCTGAGAGCGTCAGGTTTCGACCGTCTCGACTCGATGTTTAGGCGATGAGCGGAAGGGCGAGAGCTGGGGCAGTTGACCGTGCGGATACCGGACGATGGGGAAGTCTAATGCTGTGTGCAGGAATACACTCATACACTCTCACGCGGCGATTAGGAGAGATGAAACCCTCGCGGCTCGCGATTCGGGCAGGCGCACCGGCTATGTGGTGGCGGGCCTGACTCGGTGACTGGTCACTACTCTGGCAATGGCAGTTTCTCTCTGTTCCAGACGCCAGCGACGCCCCAGTGGCGTGCACCCCAAAAGGGTGCGCTCGGGTCCCTGCTCGCCTATTGGTCTCTGCCCCACCAAAATCCCGCAGTAATCTCAGTGCCGACGGGTGCCGGGAAAAGTGCAATCGCCACAGCTGCGCCCTACCTGCTCGGGGCAAGTCGCGTCCTCGTCGTAGTGCCGTCGCGCGACTTACGAAAGCAACTAGCGGACGACTTTCGCAACGAATCTGTGCTGCGGTCTATTGGTGCTCGGATCGGGGGAGTGCCGCCCACAGTTATTGAAGTGACTGGCCGTGTTGCCGATTGGGAGACCCTGCGGTCTGCTGACGTCGTTGTCGGTTTACCGCAATCGATCAGCCCAGTCAATTACGAGGCTGCGCCACCAATTGACCTATTCGACCTGGTCGTGATTGATGAAGCTCACCACGCACCAGCTGCCACCTGGCGTGCGATCTTAGATCACCATTCCACCGCACGAAGCGTGCTCCTGACGGCAACACCGCAACGGCGCGACGGGCAGCGAATCCCCGGGGATATCGTCTACCACTATCCGCTGCGCCAGGCTCTTGCTGAAGGAATCTATAAGGAGGTTCGGCCGGTCGTCATCGACCTGGAGTCCGGGACGCCCCGAGAAGTTGCTGATCGGATCGTTGCTGAAGAGGTGGTGCGGCACATGAACTCCGCCCACCATGCCACCAGCGCACTGCTGGTTCGTGCAGCCACTATCGGACGTGCGCACGAGCTTTCGGGACTGTACGCCGAGTTCGGTTTGGACCTGCCGGTTTTGGCATCACGCGGGATGACGGCCCAAATGCGCACAACGATCATCGAAGGGCTGAGGAACGGCGACGTCCGAGGCGTAGCAGTTGTCGATATGTTGGGTGAAGGTTTCGACCTCCCAAGGCTTCGCGTGGCTGCCTACCACGACAAGCACAAGTCGACCGTGGCAACTGTCCAGCTCATTGGCCGGCTCGCGCGAGTCGAGGCGGACTATCCGCAGGAGTCGGTGATCGTGACGCCCAAAGATGTCGACGTCTACCCGCAATTGCAGGGGGTTGTCCGACAGCTGTGGGCCGAGGATGCGGACTGGACTCGCGTGCTTCCCGGTTTGATTGATGACGAGATCGAGGCGATTCAGGCCGATCGAAGCTACGCTGCACAGTTGCAAGACGCGCCTCCGGAACTGTCAGTTGAGGCTATCGCGCCAAGTGTGCAAGCAATCCTTTACGAAGTCTCCGAACAGGGCTGGACACCGAGCTTCACATCGGGCGCATTGCCAGAAGAGCTTCACGCTGGCCAAACGATCAGAGGAGCAACGGTCTTCTACTCCGCGGTAACGCCAGAAGGCAACTCGCTCGTCGTAGTGACTGCAACGAGAGACCGGCCCAAGTGGCATTTAGCGCCAGGTCTCGACTCTGACGAGTTCGCGATACACCTTCTGTCGTGGCGCGCGGCTGCACAAACTGGTCAAGTCGGTGTTCTTGCCGTCAACTCTCGTGATCAGAATGTAGTCAAGGTATTGCTCGAAATCCTTGCGTTGCCTGAAAGTTCGCGTCCCGCAAACCCACAGCGTCTTCAAGATGCGTTCGATAGTCTCGAACGTCTGTCCGTTTCGAATATCGGAGTCCGAACCACCTACTTGGGTAGCGAAGGCGTGCCGTCATACAAGATGTTCGCAGGCAAGGGCGTCGACCGGGGACTGCGCGATGCGGACACCGGAAGGGGCGCGCTGGGCCACGCGATGGCCCAGATTGACGGCAGCGATGGCTCCTACACGGCTGGCGTTGCTACGGGCAAAGGCAAGATGTGGGAGTCTCGTCACGTCAAACTGCGACTCTACGAAGAGCACATCTCAGACTTCATCGACCGCTATTGGTTTCCGCCGGCGCAGCCGCTCGGTCGTCTCCTTCCGGCGATGAGTCGAGGGATGCGAATTGATGAGTTTCCAACTGAACCGCTCATCGCGGCAATCGAACTCGATCCGGCATTGTATGTACAAGGTCGATTCGTCGACGATCTACCGCTGGCTGATCTTCAACTCCGAGAAGACCCGCACGAACAGAGGACGGTGGATCGGCTCCCTATCGCTGGCTTCTCACCAGCAGATGACGTGCAACCTGTATGGAGAGGGTGGCAGGAACGGGATGGTTCGTTCCACGACCTCGCGCCAGTGGTGGTCAGGCGCGGGTATGGCTCCGAGACGTCACTGAGCGAGCTGCTCACGAGCCGACCGCCGAGCATCTACTACAGTGATGGCCGAACGGTAATCGGCCCGACCCTGTATGCCCCTGCCGACGTGCGTCGTGAGTTGCCCGATATTCCAACGACAGTGCTTGACTGGTCGAAGGTCGACATCACGAGGGAGACCGAAACGGACTCTGCGGAGCCCGAGACAGTTGGGGACGCGTTCAAGCGATGGTTGCTGGCAAGGCCAAAGCGACTCCGCCACCGGTGGATTCTGAACAACGACGGGCCTGGCGAAATTGCTGATTACATCGTGCTTGAGGTTTCGCCAAAGCCAGTAGAAGTCAACGTGAGCCTCTGGCATGCTAAGGCCGCCGGGGGTAAACCCAGCGTTAGAGTATCCGATCTGCAAGTCCTTCTAGCGCAGGCGATTAAAAGCCGGCGATGGGCAACCGACCGTGGGTTGTGGGAGGAGTTGGGAGCTCGGTTGGTAGGGGACCGACACCCACGACTGAGAGTCATCGAAGGGCGTGAAGGGTTGCTAAAAGTCCTTTGTGGCCTTGTCCCTGAGCACCCGTTGTACTCGTTCGTCAAGTTTGTGCCCAAGATCAACTGCACTATCGGTATCGTCCAACCTGGCATTTCCCTGTCGCAGTTGAATGGACAACTCATCCTTGAGCCCGTCCCCACATCTGCGCAGCAGATCGCCGAACTGCTAACCGTTTGGCACGATGCAGTGTCGCTCACTTCAGGACTCTCCATTGTCGCGAGCACGTGACGGGGTTCGCTGAGTACTGGTGCGACACGGGGGTTAACTGAGTTGTGTAACGCGAACTACGCCTCGGTAGTCAGTAATGCTATCGATGAGTCGCCGAGGAGATCGTCGATACTGCATCAGACGTGCTCGACGCTAGTTGGATCTGGGCAGCATGACGAGCGCCTTCTTGCAGGAAGCTTTCGCCGAAAACTTGGGTGCCGACCGTACATAAATGAATGGGTAGCGTCGAGCGAGGGGAGCGGAGTATCACCTTGCAGACGCTGGAGAAGATCGCGGGCCTTCTGGGGGTTGATCCGCGGGAGTCGCGGGACGATCTACCCGTCGACGAGATTCGGATCGTGCTGAAGCTGGGCGCGCGCTGCGATGTCGTCGGCCAGCCACACCGACTCTTTATGCGTAGCACCATGATCGAGTCGCCGCGATGTCAGTACCGTTGTGACGTTGTGGTTCAAGGGAATCCGTTGGGCCTTCAGCTCGAGGGCCAGTACGGGATCGAATGGCAAGCGAATATCGATCAACCGCGCACTCGACTGGGCGGCAGCCATGACGTGGCTCGTCACAGGGGTACTGAGAAGGATCAGCTCTTGGCTCGGCGTTCCTAGAGTCAGGGCACGCGCCGCGATCTCGCCACCGTAACTGTGGGCGAATAGTGACTGAATGCCGGCCGGCGCGCGGTCGGCTACCCACTCGGCGAAGAACTCTGCGGCCCGGGCGCGGTGTCGCGCACTGTAGTTGCCGCTCCAATGAAAGTGCGCGCCGCCGCTGTAGAGGTTCCGCCGGTACTTGTCGCCGATGAATCGGTGAAAGTCGCCGACGCGCGGTCGCCACCAGTCGCCCATGTATGCCGAGGTGCCGTGAATCATCGTTGATACCGAGGGGCATGTCGAAACTGCGTCTGACGGGGCCTGCAGATCGAGTTCGGGTGCCGGTTCGTATGTGTCAGCTTCAGGAGCTAACGCGGCAGCCCCAAGTGATCGGGTGATGGTGTCGGGCGAGCGGAGCGCTTGATCGAGCCTGGCAAACGCCAGTGCTGCGAGGACGTAAGCATCGACGTAGCGGTCACCGGTCCCGAGCCGGTACGAAAATTGTTGGTAGGTCGCCGACCAACGGTCCGGGTCCCATTGCACCCTCGCGTCGGAATCGACGGCCGACAGCGGGGATTCCCCGAGCCCGATGGGGTACAGCGGCCAGAAGCCGTCGCGCCTGTCGAAGTCGAAATCCAAGCCGAAGTACAACCGCTCGAAAATCCGTCGGCGGGCGCTGGCCGACCGCAGCGGTAACTGTGTGGCCAGGCTCAGTCCGCGCCAGAGGGCCGCGGCTGCTGCGGCTGACTCTCGTTCAAGCGCACTGCCGAGCATCGCGAACAGGAAGCCGACCCCTCCTGCGGGATCGGCGTTCTCGTTCAGCTCGGCCCAGCCGCGCATCCGGATGTGGTCAAAGTTGGTGTCGGCCCTGGTCGTGTATCTGCCCAGTCGGTCAAGTGGATTTTGCCCCGTCCAGTCGCGGGCGTTGTCTTCGAGAACGAGGTCGGAAAAGCCCAGTGCGCGCAGCTCGGTGGTGAGCCCGCCTGCCGCCGTCGCAGCTCCTCGAAGCAGGAATGCGAGCGCAGCTGCGCGGCACACGTTGCTGCCTTCATATGGCGGGCCTGAACTGGCAGTTACGCCGTCGGCAAACGGTTCGAACACGCCATCGTCATCGCTGGGTGCTGTCATCTGACCGCCTTCGTGGGCATCGGCCATCTTCGCCGTTAATCGATGGAGTGCGCTTTCCGCATTTTGTCACTCAGAGAGGTCACGCTCGTCTGTTTCGATGCATAGGGGGCGGCGTCGCTTCTGCCCTCCTGTCGGTTCCGGAATCACCTGCTCACTTTTCGACCGGAACCGACACGGGTGGCCGCTCGTCGGATCTGTCAACCGCTAGCCAAGTTGGGCCGTACGGGGTCGTTGCATCTTCAGGACGTTGTTTACTTGTCCCTGTGTCGACCGCAGCTGACAATCCGATCCTCACGGCCACCGACGATCGCCTCGGCAGGGTTGCGATCGCCTCAGCATTGATCCGCTCGATTCGAGTTGCTGATACCACTGAGGGCTAACGCACTCCGCGGGGTCCTGTTCTGCGCCGTCTGCGGACGGCGGATGCAGAGCGCCGCTCGCGGCGGCAAGCAAACAACACGCATCCTCTACCGGTGTGAACTGGGTAAGTCGCGTTCTGTACCTGTAGACCTGACGGATCACCCGCGCACGGTCTACCTACGTGAGGACGCGGTGACACCTCGACTCGACGAATGGATCGCCAGCCTGGCCGATTCAGAAGACCTGGCCCGCGGTCAGGAAGTGGACCCGGAAGCAGGCAACGTCGCCTTGCTGCGCCAGCTCGGCGAGGCGAACAGCAAGATTGCCGCTTTGATTGCCGCCGTGGAGTCCGGCGTGGCCGTCGACGACCTCACCGATGCATTGCGTCGCCGTACCGCCCAGCGCGACGAGCTGAAGGCGCGCCTGGAACGAGTCGAGCGACCCCGCGCCATGTCGGCTAAACAGATCAGCGAGTTGGTGCAGGAATTGGGTGGGCTAGCAGCGGTGCTGGGTGAAGCAACCGGGGCCGAACGTGCTCAGGTGTACGCGAGCCTGGGCCTGCGTCTTGATTACGATCCCCACCTGCGCCAAGTCAAGGCGACGGCCGACCTGAGTCGTGTCGCCGGATGTGTCCGAGGGGGGACTTGAACCCCCACGCCCGTTAATAGGGCACTAGCACCTCAAGCTAGCGCGTCTGCCATTCCGCCACTCGGACCAACCCGGCCGTGCCGGGCAGCTAAGGCTAACGGATGCCCTTCGCTGGACCCAAACCCAGCCCTCGCAACGCGATCCGCAGGGGCGTGAAGTGGTAGTAAAGGTAGCTGTGACCGATTTCCCCGATCCTGCCGGCGACGCAGTGGACGAGGTGGTCGAACTCGTCAGCACGCTCATCCGTTTCGACACTTCCAACACCGGAGAGCCGGCCACCACCAAAGGTGAGGCAGACTGCGCGCGCTGGGTGGCCGCCCAACTCGAGGAAGTGGGCTATGAGACCGAATACCTCGAATCCGGTGCGCCGGGGCGGGGGAACGTGTTCGCCCGGCTCAAAGGCAGCGATCCAAGCCGCGGGGCACTGCTGATTCACGGGCACCTCGACGTGGTGCCCGCTGAGGCCAGCGACTGGAGCGTGCACCCGTTCTCCGGCGCGATCGAAGACGGCTACGTCTGGGGCCGCGGCGCGGTCGACATGAAGGACATGGTCGGCATGATGATCGCGGTGGCCCGGCACCTGGCCCGAGCCGGCATCACCCCGCCGCGCGACCTGGTGTTCGCGTTCGTCGCCGACGAGGAGGCCGGCGGCAAATACGGGGCGCAGTGGATCGTCCAGAACCGCCCCGACCTGTTCGCCGGGGTCACCGAGGCGATCGGGGAGGTCGGCGGTTTCTCGCTGACCGTGCCCCGGCGCGACGGCGGCGAGCGCCGGCTGTACCTGATCGAGACCGCGGAGAAGGGGCTGTCCTGGATGCGGCTGCGGGCCCACGGCCGGGCCGGGCACGGGTCGATGATCAACGACGACAACGCCGTCACCACCCTGGCCGAGGCGGTGGCCCGGCTGGGCCGGCACCGGTTCCCGCTGGTGCTCTCCGATGCCGTGGTGGAGTTCCTAGCCGCGGTCGGCGAGGAGACCGGGCACACCATCGACGTCGACTCCCCGGACCTGGAAGGGATGATCGAGAAGCTGGGACCGATCTCCCGCATCGTCAACGCCACCCTGCGCGACACCGCGACCCCGACCATGCTGGCGGCCGGCTACAAGGCCAACGTGATCCCGGCGACGGCCGAGGCGGTAGTGGACTGCCGGGTGCTGCCCGGACGCCAGGCGGCGTTCGAGGCCGAGGTCGACGCGCTGATCGGCCCCGACGTGACCCGGGAGTGGGTCGCCCACCAACCGCCCGTCGAGACGACCTTCGACGGTGACCTGGTCGAGGCGATGAATGCCGCGCTGCTGGCCTGTGACCCCGACGCCCGAACCGTGCCCTACATGTTGTCCGGGGGAACGGACGCAAAAGCGTTCGCCAAGTTGGGTATTCGGTGCTTCGGGTTCGCTCCGCTGCGGCTTCCGCCCGACCTCGATTTCTCCGCGCTGTTCCACGGAGTCGACGAACGCGTTCCGGTTGACGCGCTGGAGTTTGGTACCCGCGTACTGCACCACTTCCTGACACACTGCTGACCAAACGACCAAGTTGATCCACTACGAGAGGACCAGTCATGACCACAGCACCCGACCCGTACGCCGCGCTGCCCAAGCTGCCGACGTTCACGCTCACCTCCACGTCGCTGACCGACGGCCAGTCGCTGGGCAAAGCCCAGGTCAGCGGAATCATGGGTGCCGGCGGTGAAGACGCCAGCCCGCAGCTGAGCTGGTCGGGCTTTCCCGAGGAGACCCGCAGCTTCGCGGTCACCGTCTACGACCCGGACGCGCCCACCGCGTCGGGCTTCTGGCACTGGGCGGTGGCCAACCTGCCGGCCACCTGCACCGAGCTGCCCGAGGGCGTCGGAGACGGCAGCCTGCTGCCCGGCGACGCGCTGACCCTGGTCAACGACGCCGGAATGCGCCGCTACGTGGGTGCCGCGCCGCCGGCCGGTCACGGGGCGCACCGCTACTACGTCGCGGTGCACGCCGTCGACGTCGAGAAGCTGGAGCTGGCCGAGGACGCCAGCCCCGCCTACCTGGGCTTCAACCTGTTCATGCACGCGATCGCGCGCGCGGTGATCGTTGGCACCTACGAGCAGAAGTAGTGCTGAAGTAGCCGCACCTCCCGGCGAGCAGACACCAAAGCCCCCATTTCGGCCGCGATTTGGGGGCTTTGGTGTCTGCTCGCGCTAGCGCGCGGCGGACCCGACGGCCTCGGTCAGCGACGCAAACCCGCCGTTGCGCAACCGCTGGGCCAGGCCGTCGTGGATATGGCGGGCCCACAGGCCACCGCCGTAGATGAAGCCGGTGTAGCCCTGCAGCAGTGAGGCGCCGGCGGTGATGCGCTCCCAGGCGTCGTCGGCGGTCTCGATCCCGCCCACACTGATCAGCACCAGCCGGTCGCCCACCCGGGCGTACAACCGCCGCAGCACCTCCAGCGCCCGGCGCGCCACAGGCGGGCCGGAGATGCCGCCGGGCCCCAAGTCGGCGACCCCCGGGGTCGCCAGGCCGTCGCGCGACACCGTGGTGTTGGTCGCCACGATGCCGGCCAGGCCTAACTCCACGCACAGGTCGGCGATGGCATCCAGATCGGTGTCGGCCAGATCCGGGGCGATTTTCACCAGCACCGGCTTGGTGGTCTCGGCGCGCACCGCGGCCAATATGGGCCGCAGCGACTCGACGGCCTGCAGGTCGCGCAGTCCCGGCGTGTTCGGCGAGCTGACGTTGACCACCAGGTAGGCGGCCAGGGGGGCCAGCAGCCGGGCGCTGGTGCGATAGTCCTCGACCGCGCCCTCGGGCGGCGTGACCTTGGTCTTGCCGATGTTCACCCCGATCGGCACGTCGGACCGGTGCCGCGCCAACTGCGCCGCCAGGGCAGCGGCACCGTGGTTGTTGAAGCCCATCCGATTGAGCAGCGCGCGGTCGTCGGGCAGCCGGAACAGGCGCGGCGCGGGATTGCCCGGTTGTGCCGCCGCCGTCACGGTGCCCACTTCGGCGTAGCCGAAACCCATTGCGCCCCAAGCGTTTACCCCGTGACCGTCCTTGTCGAACCCGGCGGCCAGCCCGAGCGGCCCGGGGAATTGCACCCCGAACACGGTGCTGGCCAGCAGCGGGTCGTGTGGGGCGAGGCGGCGCTGCAGGGCCCGGCGTGCCGGCGGGGTCGCGGCGGCGCCGCGCAGCCCCGCGAACACGAGGGTGTGGATGCGCTCGGCCGGCACCATGAAGAACGCCCGGCGCACTGCGCCGTAAAGACCCATCGGTCTACAGTCCCGGCTGGTCGACGCAGCGGCCACCGCTGATCGCGTTCGCGGCAGATTTCTTGCGGCGCAGCAACACCCGCCTGCTTCCGTCGGTGTACAACCGCACTCGGGTCAGCTCCCAACCTCGGTATTCGGCTTCGATGGACAGCCGGGTGGACGCGCCGATCCGGGTGACCTCCGGGGGCAGTCGCAGCGGAATCCATTCGTAGTCATCGGACAGTTCGGTGTCCCAGCCGACCGGCATCCGGCGGGGGCGCAGCGCGGTCACTGTGGCCTCGCGGCATGCTCGATCACCTGGACCCCAGCGCCGGAGCCCGACACCACGTACAAGGTGTCCGACTTCTCGTCCAAGGCCAGGGTGTTGGGTTGCTGCACGGTCGGATAGCGAACCTTCTCCACGGGAATTCCGGTGGTCAAATCGTAGCCGACCACGGAGTTCGTCCCGGTTTGCGACACCCAGGCAAACCCGCCCGCCCCGGCCAGCCCGTAGGGGGCATGCGGCACCGGATAATCCTGGTGCAGCATCAGCGGATCCACGCCGTAGACCAGCAGCCGGCCACTGCGGGGGTCGGCGGCCAGCACCGGCCCGTGTGCGGCGGCGGCCAGGGTGGTCGCGCCCTGGCCCGCCCGCAGCGCGTACTGCGGCTTGCCGTCGGTGCCGATGGTCGTCACCGAGGTCTGGCCGCGATCGAGCACCACCGCGATATCGCCCTGGGTCACGATCTGGTCGACCCGGGCGAAGATCTTGGACTGCTCGGCGATCCGCGTGCCGTCCTCGGCCAGCGTGTAGACCGCGCCGTCGGCGCTCCCCAACACCACGATTCCGTCGGCCCGCCGGCCGATCGCGGTGAATTCGACACCGGCGGCGTCGGCGACGTCGACGCGTTTGATGCTGCGGGTGGCTAGGTCGACGGTGTAGTAGCCACCACGGTCGGACAGGTACACCGAGCCGTTGCCGTCGCCGGCCAGTGCGCTCGCCGGCCCCGGCAGCGCCACCGCGGCGGGCGGGTGGCTCGAGTCGCCCACCAGGCCGAGCGTGGCAGCGGCCTGCGGGTCCGGGCCGGGGGACAGCACCGCCAGCAGTTTGGTCGCGGCGTCGAACACCGCGCCGGTGGCGTGGCCGACCAGCGGCCGTACCGTGCCGGCTGGGCGCACCGCGGCGACCGGGGAAACGGCGGGCTCGGCGGGCGCGATCGTGGGCGGCGGCGCGGTGATGGGATTGGATGAGCACGCTGTGAGCAGCAGCAGTGGCAACAACAAGCCGTGCAGGGACCGGCGTGGCCGGCGGGTGGCGCTCTTGGGCACAGGTCAGCTCTTCCAGCTCGTCATGGTGGCGGGTTGGTGCAGATACCCGATTCTAAGGAAGGCGGCGAGGTGAAGCTCGCATGTCCGGCCGAACAATAAGTTCGCTTAGGTGTAACCTCTCGGCCATGACTGTGGTCGATGACTGGCAGCTGGCATGTTCGGAGTTCCGCATCGAGGAGATCTGGACGGGGGCCTTCGCCAGTGGTTTCGGCGAGGTCGGCGACGGCCGCAGTTTCTCCTTCCACACTGAGCAGCAGAAGCTCGTGGTGGACATCTACCGGCCCCGCCTGGCCGGCCCGGTCCCGCACGACGAGGACGTGGTCGCCACCGCGAGCCGGCACCTTTTCGAGATCGACGTCACCGATGAGCGCAGCCTGGCCGCCGCGGTGCGCGACGTGGTATCCGGTCTGACCCGCTGACACCCGCCCGGTACGGTCATCGTCGTGACTGAGGTCGTATCGGTAGTCGAGGCGGCTGTGATGTCGTGGCCGCAAGTAGTCGTCCTGGCGATCGTCCAGGGCCTCACCGAGTTTCTGCCTGTCTCATCCTCGGGACACCTGGCCCTGGTCTCCCGGCTGTTCTTCGCCGGTGACGCCGGCGCCTCCTTCACCGCGGTCACCCAAATCGGCACCGAGATCGCCGTACTGGTCTATTTCGCCAAGGACATCGCGCGCATCGCCACCGCCTGGCTGTCCGGGGTGGCCTCGGCGCTGGCCAAAACACCCCTGCCCGCCGAACGCAAGACCGACTACCGGATGGGCTGGTACGTCATCGTCGGCAGCATCCCGATCGTGATCGTCGGCGTGCTGTTCCAGCACTTCATCCGCGGCGACGTACGCAACCTCTGGGTGATCGCCTCGGCGATGGTCGGGTTTTCGCTGGTGATCGCCGCCGCCGAGTACGTCGGCCGCCAGAAACGGCATGCCGAACAGTTGACCGTCAGGGACGGCTTCCTGGTCGGCGCCGCGCAGTGTCTGGCACTGATCCCGGGCGTCTCGCGCTCCGGGGCGACGATCAGCGCCGGCCTGTTCCTGGGAATGGACCGGGCGCTGGCCGCCCGGTTCGGCTTCCTGCTGGGCATCCCGGCGGTCTTCGCCTCGGGCCTGCACGAACTGCCCAACGCCTTCAATCCGGTCACCGAGGGAATGAGCGCCACCGGGCTGCAACTGCTGGTCTCGGTGGTGATCACCTTCGTCGTCGGCTACGCGGCGATCAGCTGGCTGCTGCGGTTCGTCAGCAGTCACACCATGTACTGGTTTGTCGGGTACCGGGTCATCGCCGGGACCACGATCCTGATCCTGCTGGCCACCGGCGTGTTGGCGGCCTCGTCATGACCGTCATCCTGCTGCGCCATGGCCGGTCCACCTCGAACACCTCCGGGGTGCTCGCCGGGCGCACCGAAGGCGTCGAACTCGACGACCTGGGCCGCGAGCAGGCCGCACAGCTCGTCGGCCGGCTCGACGGCCTGCCGATCAAGGCGGTGGTGCGCTCACCGCTGCTGCGCTGCCGCCGCACCGTCGAGCCGCTGGCCGCTGCCCTGGGGCTGGAGCCCCTCGTCGACGACCGGCTGGCCGAGGTCGACTACGGCACCTGGACGGGGCGCAAGATCAGCGAGCTGACCGCCGAGCCGCTGTGGCGGGTGGTGCAGGCACAGCCCAGCGCGGCGATCTTCCCCGATGGTGAAGGCCTGGCGCAGGTGCAGGCCCGGGCCGTCACCGCGGTCCGCGACCACGACCGGCAGCTGGCCGAGCAACACGGCGCCGATGTGCTGTGGGTGGCGTGCACCCACGGCGACGTCATCAAGGCCGTCATCGCCGACGCGCTCGGCGTGCATCTGGATGGCTTTCAGCGGATCACCGCCGACCCGGCATCGGCCAGCGTGATCCGCTACACGCCGTTGCGTCCCTTCGTGATTCACCTCAACCACACCGGAGCGTCGTTGGCCGCCGCGGTACAGAGTTCGCCGGCCGGTCCCGTCGGTGAAAGCGACGCGGTGGTCGGCGGGTCCACCACCTAGGCCCACCTCGCCGAAGCCAGATACCGTCGGCCGCCTCAACTGCCGGTATTTTGGAGATGCCATGTCCCGAGCAATTCACGTCTTCCGCACCCCCGACCGTTTCGTGGCCGGGACCGTCGGCCAGCCCGGCAACCGCACCTTCTATCTGCAGGCCGTCCACGACGAGCGGGTGGTCTCGGTGGTGCTGGAAAAGCAGCAGGTCGCGGTGCTGTCAGAACGGATCGGTGCGCTGCTGCTGGAGGTCAACCGCCGATTCGGCACCCCGGTGCCGCCCGAGCCCACCGAGATCGACGACCTGGACCCGCTGGTCACACCGGTGGACGCGGAGTTCCGGGTTGGCACCATGGGGTTGGGTTGGGATTCCGAGGCGCAGACGGTGGTGGTGGAGCTGCTCGCGGTCAGTGACGCCGAATTCGACGCCTCGGTGGTGCTCGACGACACCGACGAGGGGCCGGACGCGGTGCGGGTGTTCCTCACCCCGGAGTCCGCGCGCCAGTTCGCCACCCGCTCCAACCGGGTCATCTCGGCGGGCCGCCCGCCGTGTCCGCTGTGCGACGAGCCGCTGGACCCCGCCGGTCACATGTGCGTGCGCACCAACGGCTATCGGCGGGGTGCTTTCGGGCCCGACGATGAGCCCGATGACGCAGATATCTGACGACCGGGAGGCGTTGCGCTCCGGGGAGCTGGAGATCCTGGGCCGAATCCGCTCGGCGAGCAACGCCACCTTTCTGTGCCAGGCCACGCTGGGGGAGCAGCGCGTCCACTGCGTCTACAAGCCGGTCGCCGGTGAACAGCCGCTCTGGGATTTCCCCGACGGCACCCTGGCCGGCCGCGAACTCGGCGCGCACCTGATCTCGGTCGAGTTGGGCTGGAATCTGGTGCCCTACACCATCATTCGGGACGGTCCGGCGGGCCCGGGCATGGTGCAGCGCTGGGTGGATCAACCCGAAGACGAGGACGAAGCGCAGGACGGTTCGTCGGAGCCCGGCCTGGTCGACGTGGTTCCGGGCGATCACGTTCCGGCGGGCTACCTGCCGGTGTTGCAGGCTTACGGCCACGACGGCGGCCCGGTCACGCTGGTGCACGCCGACGACATTCGGTTGCGCCGCCTCGCCGTCTTCGACGTGGTGATCAACAACGCCGACCGCAAGGGCGGACACGTGCTGTGCGGCACCGACGGCCGCGTCTACGGCGTTGACCACGGCGTGAGCCTGCACACCCAGGACAAGTTGCGCACCGTGCTGTGGGGGTGGGCGGGCAAGTCGGTGTCCGACCTGGACGACGAGGCGTTGCCGGCCCTGTCGCGGCTGCTGGTGGCGCTGGATGGCCCGCTGGCGGCAGCGCTGCAACCGCACCTGACCGCCGAGGAGATCGCGGCACTGCGCTGCCGCGTCGCCGACCTGCTGGACCACCCGGTGATGCCCGGCCCGAACCGCCATCGCCCGATCCCTTGGCCGGCGTTCTAGTTCGCGTCGGGGATACTGCCAAACGTGACGCTGACCGACGCGGCGCTGGCCGCCGAACTGGCAGTCGAGGCCGGAAAACTCTTGCTGGCGGTGCGTGACGAGGTGGGCTTCGCGCAACCGTGGCACCTCGGCGACACCGG
The DNA here is from genome assembly GCF_046250095.1 of Mycobacterium sp. SMC-11. NCBI lineage: Bacteria > Bacillati > Actinomycetota > Actinomycetes > Mycobacteriales > Mycobacteriaceae > Mycobacterium > Mycobacterium sp. SMC-11. Next base: position 1,977,041 of record NZ_CP176430.1, read on the forward strand.
CGACGGCCGAGCCAACCAGCTGATCATCCGCAGGCTGCGTGACGCGCGCCCCGGCGACGCGGTGCTCAGCGAGGAATCGCCGGACAACCTGGCCCGGCTGCGGTCGGACCGGGTCTGGATCGTCGACCCACTCGACGGCACCCGCGAATTCACCACACCCGGACGCGACGACTGGGCGGTGCACATCGCGCTGTGGCAGCGTGGCGGCCCCGACGGCTTCGGCACCATCACCGACGCCGCGGTGTCACTGCCAGCCTATGACAATCGAAGCAACGTGGTCTTCCGCACCGACACGGTCGCCCGGCCCGCCACGCCGGCCGGGCCGCCGAACCCCATTCGGGTCGCGGTCAGCGCATCCCGGATGCCCGCGGTGGTCCGGCTCATCCGCGAGGTGTTGCCGGTGGAGCCGGTGCTGATGGGTTCGGCGGGCGCCAAGGCGATGGCCGTGGTGCGCGGCGACGTGGACGCCTATCTGCACGCCGGCGGGCAGTGGGAATGGGATTCGGCGGCCCCGGCCGGTGTGGTGCTGGCGGCGGGCCTGCACGCCTCCCGCATCGACGGTTCGCCGTTGCGCTACAACCGCCCCGACCCCTACCTGCCCGACCTGCTGATGTGCCGGCCCGACGTGGCGCCGATTCTGCTGGACGCGATGCGGCGGACGGTCCTTTAGAGGAGGGGCCTTAAAGTCGTGGGCATGCAATCGTGGTCCGCGCCGGCCGTTCCGGTCCTGCCCGGGCGCGGCCCGGCGCTGCGCCTCTATGACACCGCCGACCGGCAGGTGCGCCCGGTGTCGCCCGGCCCGACGGCCAGCATGTACGTCTGCGGCATCACGCCCTATGACGCCACGCACCTCGGCCACGCCGCCACCTATCTGGTGTTCGACCTGATTCACCGGCTCTGGCTCGACGCCGGCCACCAGGTGAACTACGTGCAGAACGTCACAGACGTCGACGACCCGCTGCTCGAGCGTGCCGAGCGCGACGGGGTGCAGTGGGAGGAGCTGGCGGCCAGTCAGGTCGAGCTGTTCGGCACCGATATGACCGCCTTGCGGGTGCTGCCGCCCCACGACTACGTGGCGGCCACCGAGGCCATAGCCGAGGTTGTAGAGCTCGTCGAAAAGATGCTCGCCGCTGGATCGGCCTACGTCGTCGACGGCGACTACCCCGACATCTACTTCCGCGCCGACGCCACCGAGCAGTTCGGCTACGAATCCGGATTCGATCGCGCCACCATGTTGGAGCTGTTCGCCGAGCGCGGCGGCGACCCGGATCGGGCCGGCAAGGCCGACCCGCTCGACGCCTTGTTGTGGCGCGCCGCCCGTCCGGGTGAGCCCAGTTGGTCTGCGCCGTTCGGGGCCGGCCGGCCGGGTTGGCATGTCGAGTGTGCGGCGATCGCGTTGAGCCGTATCGGCTCCGGTCTCGACATCCAGGGCGGTGGCTCCGATCTGGTCTTCCCGCACCACGAGTTCTCCGCCGCGCATGCCGAATCCCTCACGGGGGAGCGCCGTTTCGCCCGGCACTACGTGCACGCGGGCATGATCGGCTGGGACGGGCACAAGATGTCCAAGAGCCGCGGCAACCTGGTGCTGGTTTCCAAGCTGCGCGCTCAGGGGACCGATCCGGCCGCGATCCGGCTGGGCCTGCTGGCCGGGCACTACCGCAGCGACCGGTTCTGGGACGACGCGACCCTGGCGGCGGCCGAGGCGAGGCTGGACCGTTGGCGGGCCGCGACGACGCTGCCGGCCGGACCGGCTGCCGAGGACGTCATCGGCCGGGTGCGTCACTACCTGGCCGACGACCTGGACACCGTCAAGGCGTTGGCCGCGTTGGACGGCTGGGCGACCGATGCGTGCGAGTACGGCGGACACGACGCTGCCGCACCGCGGCTGGTGGCCACGGCGGTGGATGCGCTGCTGGGAGTGGCGCTGTAGGCCACCCGCCGCGGGGGTAGGTTGAGCCCATGTCTTCGATTCACTCCCAAGTCATTTTCATCACCGGTGGCGCGCACGGTATCGGCGAGCAGCTGGCCCGCCGGCTGCACTCCCAGGGTGCCTCTGTGGTGGTGACGGACCTGGATGAGGCCGCCCTCACCAAGCTGGCCGACGACCTCGGTGACCGGGTGCTGACCGCCGTCGCCGACGTGCGGGATCTGTCCGAAATGCAGGCGGTGGCTGCGCAGGCCGTGCAGCGATTCGGCGGCATCGACACCGTCGTCGCCAACGCCGGCATCGCCAGCTACGGCTCGGTGCTGAATGTGGATCCCGAGACGTTCAAGCGGGTCATCGACATCGACGTGGTCGGGGTGTTCAACACCGTGCGCGCGGCATTGCCATCGATCATCGAGCGTCGCGGTTATGTACTGGTCGTGTCCTCGCTGGCAGCGTTCACTCCGCTGGCCGGGATGGCGTCCTACGACGCGGCCAAGGCCGGCGTCGAGCACTTCGCCAGCGCGCTGCGCCAGGAGGTCGCCTACCAGGGCGTGGAGGTCGGGTCGGCCCACATGGGTTGGATCGACACCCCCTTGGTTCGCGACACCAAGGCCGACCTGGGGGCCTTCGACGAGATGCTGGCCAAACTGCCGTGGCCGCTGAACAAGACCACCACCGTCGACAAGTGTGTCGACGCCTTCGTCGCGGGTATCGAGGGCCGTCGGCGCCGCGTCTACTGCCCGGGTTGGGTGGGGGTGTTGCGTTGGCTCAAGCCGGTGCTGACGCTGCGGCAGGTGGAAGCCCCCTTCATCAAGGGAGCCGCCGCCATCGTGCCGCGGATGGACGCCGAAGTCGCCGCGCTGGGCCGCTCCACCAGTGCCTACAACGAGGCCCGGGAAAAGGAAAAGTAGCCCGGCGGTTCAGCGAGGCTCGACGGAGGAGAGGCGAAGCTGGGACCGCCGCATGAGCACGGCGGATTCAGCGCCGCCGGCGCCGCAGGTAGCGCTCGAACTCGGCGGCCAACGCGTCGCCGTCGATCTTGTTCAGCGCCTCGGTCATGTCGACCTCGGCGTCGCCGCGTTCCTCCAAGGAGGCCACGTAGTCGGCGATCTCGTCGTCCTCGCTGGCCATCTCGCTGACCGCCAGCTCCCACTCCTCGGCCTGCGCCGGCAGGTCACCCAGCGGGACCTCGATGTCCAGGGCGTCCTCGACGCGGCGCAGCAGGGCGACCGTGGCCTTGGGGTTGGGAGGCTGCGAGACGTAGTGCGGCACCGCCGCCCAGAAGGTGACCGCCGGAATCCCGGCCGCCACACAGGCGTCCTGGAACACCCCGGTGATCCCGGTCGGACCTTCGTAGCGGGTCTCGGTCAACCCGAAGCGGGTGGCCGACTCCGCCGAGTACGCGGCCCCCGACACCGGCACCGGCCGGGTGTGCGGGGTGTCGGCCAGCAGCGCGCCCAGGATCACCACGGTGTCGACGTCGAGTTCTTCGATCACCGCCAGCAGCTCGGCGCAGAACGACCGCCACCGCATGTTCGGCTCGACGCCGTGCATCAGCACGATGTCGCGATCGCTGCCCGGCGGCCGGCAGTGCGAAATGCGCATCGACGGCCAGACCAGCTCCCGGGTGACGCCGTCGAGCTGGCGAATCACCGGCCGATTCACCTGGTAGTCGTAGTAGGCCTCGTCGTCGATCTCGACGATCAGCCGGGCCTCCCAGATGCTGTTGAGATGCTGCACCGCGTCGCTGGCGGCGTCGCCGGCGTCATTCCAGCCCTCGAACGCAGCCACGACGATGGTGTCGTGCAGTTCGGGAAGGGCAGCGCCGTCATCCGGTCGGGTCACAAGGCCAGGGTAAGGCCTGCGCAAAGATCACGGGCCGCACCGGACCGGGGGAGTCGGCATGTTGGTCGGGGCATTCGTCCCGACGCTGGGTGACCACGTAGACTTTTCACGTCGAGAGGCGTTGCAACGGTTCGCCGGTCTCTGCCGGTGGCCGCCACGCTCGACAGAGTTAAGGACGCCTTCCGCCACGGAAGGAGCCCGCATGACTGTCCCCGAGGCCGAAATCTTCGCGCCCAACATCCGGCCTGACTGCACCGACGAGCTGAAGGCTGCGTTGAGCCAGCGGATCATGGTGATCGACGGCGCGATGGGCACGGCCATTCAGCGGGACCGTCCGGACGAGGCCGGTTACCGCGGCGACCGATTCACCGAGTGGCCGACCGCGCTGCAGGGCAACAATGACCTGCTCACCCTGACGCAACCGCAGATCATCGAGGGCATCCACCGCGAATACCTCGAGGCGGGCGCGGACATCCTGGAGACCAACACGTTCAACGCGAACGCGGTCTCGCTCGCCGACTACGACATGGTCGACCTGAGCTACGAGCTGAACTACGCCGGAGCCGCCCTGGCCCGCAAGGCGGCCGACGAGTTCAGCACCCCGGACAAGCCGCGCTACGTGGCCGGTGCGCTCGGGCCGACCACCCGCACCGCGTCGATCTCGCCGGACGTCAACGACCCGGGCGCCCGCAACGTCTCCTACGACCAACTGGTCGCCGCCTACCTCGAAGCCGCCAACGGCCTGGTCGACGGTGGCGCCGACATCCTGCTCATCGAGACCATTTTCGACTCGCTGAACTCCAAGGCGGCGGTGTTCGCCGTCGAGACGCTGTTCGAGGACCGCGGCCGCCGCTGGCCGGTGATCATCTCCGGCACCATCACCGATGCCTCCGGGCGCACGCTGTCAGGGCAGGTCACCGAGGCGTTCTGGAACTCGATCCGGCACGCGAAGCCGATCGCGGTGGGCCTCAACTGCGCCCTGGGCGCGCCGGAGATGCGGCCCTACATCGCCGAGATGGCGCGGATCGCCGACACCTACGTCTCCTGCTATCCGAACGCGGGCCTGCCCAACGCCTTTGGCGAATACGACGAGTCCCCGGAGCGGCAGGCCGGCTACATCGCCGACTTCGCCGACGCCGGGCTGGTCAACATCGTCGGGGGTTGCTGCGGGACGGCGCCGCCGCACATCGCCGAGATCGCCAAGGTCGTCGAGGGCAAGCCGCCGCGCGTGCTGCCCGAGATCGAGGTGGCCACCCGGCTTTCGGGCCTGGAACCGCTCAACATCACCGACGGCTCCCTGTTCGTCAACATCGGTGAACGCACCAACATCACCGGCTCCGCCCGGTTCCGCAACCTGATCAAGGCCGAGGATTACGACACCGCGCTGTCGGTCGCGCTGCAGCAGGTCGAGGTCGGTGCGCAGGTCATCGACATCAACATGGACGAAGGCATGATCGACGGCGTCGCCGCGATGGACCGGTTCACCAAACTAATCGCGACCGAACCGGACATCAGCCGCGTCCCGGTGATGATCGACTCGTCCAAGTGGGAGGTCATCGAGGCGGGCCTGAAGAACGTCCAGGGCAAGCCGATCGTCAACTCGATCTCCATGAAGGAGGGCGAGGAGAAGTTCATCCGCGAGGCCCGGCTGTGCCGCAAGTACGGTGCCGCCGTGGTCGTGATGGCCTTCGACGAGCAGGGGCAGGCCGACAACCTGGAGCGCCGCAAGGAGATCTGTGGGCGCGCCTACCGGATCCTGACCGAGCAGGTCGGCTTCCCGGCCGAGGACATCATCTTCGACCCCAACTGCTTCGCGCTGGCGACCGGCATCGAGGAGCACGCCACCTACGGCATCGACTTCATCGAGGCCTGCGCCTGGATCAAGGAGAATCTGCCCGGGGTGCACATCTCCGGCGGCATCTCGAACGTGTCGTTCTCGTTCCGGGGCAACAACCCGGTCCGCGAGGCGATCCACGCGGTGTTCCTGTTCCACGCCATCAAGGCCGGCCTGGACATGGGCATCGTCAACGCCGGCGCCCTGGTGCCCTACGACTCGATCGACCTCGAACTGCGCGACCGCATCGAGGACGTGGTGCTCAACCGTCGTCCCGATGCCGCCGAGCGGCTGCTGGAGATCGCCGAACGGTTCAACACCTCCGAGAAGGCGGAAGACCCCGCGGCCGCCGAGTGGCGATCCCTGCCGGTCCGCGAGCGGATCACGCACGCCCTGGTCAAGGGCATCGATGCCCACGTCGACGCCGACACCGAGGAGCTGCGGGCCGAGATCGCCGCGGCGGGCGGCCGACCGATCGAGGTGATCGAGGGCCCGCTGATGGACGGCATGAACGTCGTCGGCGACCTCTTCGGCGCGGGCAAGATGTTCCTGCCCCAGGTCGTGAAGTCGGCCCGGGTGATGAAGAAGGCCGTGGCCTACCTGCTGCCGTACATCGAGGCGGAGAAGCAGCCCGGGGAAGCCGACAACACCAACGGCACGATCGTGATGGCGACCGTAAAGGGCGACGTCCACGACATCGGCAAGAACATCGTCGGGGTTGTGCTGCAGTGCAACAACTACACCGTGGTCGACCTCGGTGTGATGGTGCCCGCCGAGAAGATCCTGACCGCGGCCAAGGAGCACGACGCCGACATCATCGGCTTGTCCGGGCTGATCACCCCGTCGCTGGACGAGATGGTCAACTTCGCCGTCGAGATGGAACGCGAAGGCCTTCAGATCCCGCTGCTGATCGGTGGCGCGACCACCTCGCGGGCCCACACGGCGGTGAAGATCTCGCCACGCCGCAGCGGTCCGGTGGTCTGGGTCAAGGATGCGTCTCGCTCGGTGCCGGTCGCGGCCGCGCTGCTCGACGACAAGCAGCGCCCGGCGCTGCTGGAGTCCACCGAGGCCGACTACGCGGCCCTGCGGGAACGGCACGCCCAGAAGAACGAGCGGCCGATGGTGCCGTTGGAGAAGGCCCGCGCGAACCGGACACCGATCGAGTGGGACGGCTACACGCCGCCGGTGCCCGCCCAGGGCCTCGGGGTGCGCGAGTTCCTTGACTACGACCTCGCCGAGTTGCGCGAGTTCATCGACTGGCAGCCGTTCTTCAACGCCTGGGAGATGAAGGGGCGCTTCCCCGACATCCTCAACAACCCGGTGTCGGGCGAGGCCGCGCGCAAGCTCTACGACGACGCCCAGGCAATGCTCGACACCCTGATCAAGGAGAAGTGGCTGCGCGCCAACGGGGTCATCGGCTTCTTCCCGGCCAACGCCGTCCCCGGCGGCGACGACGTCGAGATCTACACCGACGAGACCCGTACCGAGGTGCGGGCCACGTTGCACAACCTGCGCCAGCAGGGCGAGCACCGGGCCGGCATCCCGAACCGGTCGCTGGGTGACTACATCGCGCCCAAGGACACCGGTCTGGCGGACTATGTCGGCGCCTTCGCCGTCACCGCGGGGCTGGGCAGCGGCGAGAAGATCGCGGAGTTCAAGGAGGCCCTCGACGACTACAGCGCGATCCTGCTGGAGTCGATCGCCGACCGGTTGGCGGAGGCCTTCGCCGAACGGATGCACCAGCGGGTTCGCAAGGAGTTCTGGGGATTCCAGCCCGACGAGCAGTTGGACAACGAGGCACTGATCGCCGAGAAGTACCAGGGCATTCGCCCCGCTCCCGGCTACCCGGCCTGCCCGGAACACACCGAGAAGGCGACGTTGTGGGAGTTGATGGACGTCCACACGCGCACCGGCATCGAGCTGACCGAGTCGATGGCGATGTGGCCCGGCGCCGCCGTCAGCGGCTGGTACTACTCGCACCCGCAGTCGCAGTACTTCGTGGTGGGCCGGATGGCCCAGGACCAGGTCGCCGACTACTCCAAGCGCAAGGGCTGGACCCTGCGGGAAGGTGAGCGCTGGCTGTCCTCCAACCTCGCCTACAACCCGGAGGACTGACCCCTGGCGCTGCGGGCGGTGCTGTGCGACATGGACGGCACCCTGGTCGATTCCGAGAAGCTGTGGGACGTCGCGATGGACGCGCTCTACGACCGCCTCGGCGGGGTGCTGACCCCGGAAGTCCGGGCGTCCACGGTCGGCGGGTGTGCCGAGGACACCATGCGGATCGTCTACGACGACCTGGGGCTGCCGCTCGATCCGGCGGCCATGGCGGCCTCGGCGCGCTGGCTGCACGATTTCACCGGTGAACTGTTCGACGCGGGCCTGCCCTGGTGCGACGGCGCCCGGGAGTTGCTCGAGGAGCTGGCCGGTGCGGGGATGCCGACGGCCTTGGTGACCAACACCCCGCGGATGCTGGCCGAGCGGGCGCTGGGCAGCATCGGCCGGCACTATTTCGCGGCGGTGGTCTGTGGTGACGAGGTGCCCGCGGGCAAGCCGGCGCCGGATCCCTATCTGCGTGCCGCTCAGCTGCTGGACACCGATCCGCGCTGGTGTTTGGCCGTGGAGGACTCGCCGACGGGTGCCGCCGCGGCCGAGGCGGCCGGGTGCGCGGTGCTGGTCGTGCCCAACGCGCTACCGGTGCCGGCCGGCGCTCGACGCCACCAGGTGGCGTCCCTGACCGGGCTCGGGTTGGCGGACCTGCACGAAATCTGCGCCCAGCTGGCCGCGTCGTCAGCTCGCGAGCGTGCGTGTCTGCACGTCGACACGCCGTAAAAGCGGTGCATCTGTGCACGCTCGCGGCGGTAGCCGAAGGCCCGCCTAGCGAAACTGCCGTGACCGCCCCTGACCGGACATGAAACAATCCCTGCTCGTGAAGACCTTCGAGGAGCTGTTCGCCGAGCTCGGCGAGCGTGCCGCGACCCGGCCGGCCGGCAGCGGCACCGTGGCGGCGCTGGACGCCGGTGTACACACGATCGGCAAGAAGATCCTGGAGGAGGCCGGTGAGGTGTGGCTGGCCGCCGAGCACCAGTCCGATGAAGACCTGGCCGAGGAGATCAGCCAGCTGATGTATTGGACCCAGGTGCTGATGATCTCGCGCGGGCTGACGCTGTCCGACGTCTACGGAAAGCTGTGAGCATGTTGCGTGTTGCGGTCCCCAACAAGGGGGCGCTCAGTGAAGCTGCCGCGGCAATGCTGTCGGAGGCCGGCTACCGCAGCCGCACCGACGCCAAGGATCTGACGGTCATCGACCCGGCCAACAAGGTCGAGTTCTTCTTCCTGCGGCCCAAGGACATCGCCATCTACGTCGGGTCCGGCGAGCTGGACTTCGGGATCACCGGACGGGATCTGGCGGCCGAGTCCGGGGCGCCGGTGGCCGAGCGGCTGGCACTGGGCTTCGGCTACTCGCGATTCCGTTACGCCGCCCCGGCCGGGCGGGACTGGGTCGCCGCGGACCTGGCCGGCAAGCGCATCGCCACCGCTTACCCGAACCTGGTCCGCAAGGACCTGGCCGGCAAGGGCATCGAGGCCACCGTCATCCGGCTCGACGGGGCGGTGGAGATCTCCATCCAGTTGGGGGTGGCCGACGCGATCGCCGATGTGGTGGGCTCCGGGCGCACCCTGCGCCAGCACGGTCTGGTGGCTTTCGGTGAGTCGCTGTGCGACTCCGAAGCGGTGTTGATCGAGGGCGCCACGTCCAATGGCCGCAGCGCCGAGACCGCTGCCGCCCGTGACCAACTCGCCGCCCGGGTGCAGGGCGTGGTGTTCGGTCAGCAGTACCTGATGCTCGACTACGACTGTCCGCGTGGCGTGCTCGAGCAGGCCGTCGCGATCACCCCGGGCCTGGAGTCGCCGACCATCGCGCCGCTGGCCGACCCGGAGTGGGCCGCGGTGCGCGCGCTGGTGCCACGACGCGAGGTCAACGCGATCATGGACGAGTTGGCCGCGATCGGCGCGAAGGCCATCCTCGCCTCGGACATCAGATTCTGCCGATTTTGATCAGTTCCGGTAGCTGAGCCTTTGCCGTGTTAGCGTCCGGTGGTCGGCTCGACTGGCCCGGGAGGTAGTGGTGACGCATTTCATCGTGCTGGTGCTCGCGCTGTTCATCGGTGCCGTTGCCGGGCTGCGCGCGTTTACCGCGCCGGCCGTAATGGCCTGGGCCGCCGTCCTGCAGTGGATCAACTTGAACGGGACGTGGGTCGAGTGGCTGACCCATCCGGCGACCGTCACCATCTTGACGTTGCTGGCGATCGGTGAATTCGTCACCGATCAACTGCCCAGCACGCCGGCGCGCACCGTGCCCATGCAGTTCGGCGCGCGGATCGTGCTGGGCGGGTTCGCCGGTGCGGTGCTCGGCACGGCCTGGAACTACACCTGGACGGCACTCGGTGCGGGCATCATCGGTGCGGTGATCGGCACCCTGGTGGGTTTCGCCATGCGTCAGCGCCTGGTCGCCGCGAACGGCGGCCACGACCTGCCGATCGCACTGGTGGAGGACGTCATCGCGGTGCTGGGCGGTCTGGCGATCGCCGCGTTGACCGCGGTGGTCTGAACCTTCTCAGCGCCGCTGCACCAGCAGTGCCTGCGCTGACGTCCCGAAGAATCCGTCGTCGTCGAACAACTCGGCGGTGGTGACGCCCACCCCATCGGGTCCGATGGAGGCGCGGGCTCGCAACCCGAAATCCGCTCCGGTCGGCAGCCGGTGCAGGTGCACCACGGTGTCGGTGTTCATGAACATGTACTCGCCCACATCCAGTGCGGCGCCGACGCCGTTCGCGGAGTCGACCACCATGGCCAACCGCTGCAGGGCGGTGGTCGGCTCACTGTCCACCAGGTGCACCTGCGGACTCAACCACGCGACCGCGGTGCCGTCAGGCGCATCCGGCTGGACCCGCCAGCGCACCGAATGGGCGTAACCGCTGGCCTGCGCGAACCACTCCGGCGGCGGTAGCGACGGCCCGCTGATCAGGGGCGCGTGCCGGTCGGAGGACACCGCGGTGGTGTCGGAGGTGGCCAGCGCCCAGGCGCTCAGCCGCGCCACCGGCCGGTCGTCGTCGCAGGTGAACATCTCGGCTTCCAGCAGAGCGATCCGCCGGCCGGGCCGCTGCACCCGGGCCGAAACCCGCACTGGGGCCACCGGTATCGCCCCCAGGATGTCCAGGCTCAACCGGGCGATCCGCTGATCCGATCCGTCGAGCAACTGCTCGACCTCGCGGGTCAGCAGCGCCAGCGGGGGAGAGCCGTGCTGCAGCTGGCCCCAGTTGCTGCGGGTCAGGTCGGTGGATTCATAGATGATGCCGCCGGAACCCTCCGCGCGCCGGTAGTAGCTGCCGGTCATGCCGCGCTGTCGGCCGGCCAGCCGGGGTAGGGCGGCGGGGTCCCCCCGAACGACGGACACAGCGCGCGGTGCGCGCACCAGTCGCACAGGCGTGACGGCTGCGGGCGGAAATCGCCAGTGGCACCGGCCGTTTGGATGGCCTGCCAGATCGCGATCAAGGTCTTCTCGAAACGCAGCAACTCGGCGTGCTCGGGGGAGTAGTCCAGCAGCTGTCCGTCGGCCAGATAGATCAGCCGCAACCGGGCGGGCATCACGCCGCGGGACCGCAGCAGGGCCACCGCATAGAACTTCATCTGGAACAGCGCCTTCGATTCGGCGGCCTCGGACAGCCTCCCGGTCGCCGACGGCGCCCGGCCGGTCTTGTAGTCGACCACCCGCAGTTCGCCGGTCGCGGAGACGTCGATGCGGTCGACGAAACCGCGTAGCAGGGTGCCGTCGGCTAGCTCGACCTCGACCCGCTGCTCACAGCTCTGCGGGTCGAAACGGCGGGGATCCTCCAGCCGGTAGTAACCGGCCAGCAGCTTGCGTGCCTCGGCCATGAGCCGCTCGGCGTCCAGCCCCGAGCCCACGTCCGGGGAGGTGCTGATCAGGTGCTCCCAGGCCGGGACCACCAGCTCCCGGGCGGTCTCGGGGTCACGCTGGGGTGCGGGCAGCGCGTAGAGCCGCTCCAGTGCGCCGTGGACGACCGAGCCGCGCAGTTGCGCTGCTGACGGCGGTTCCGGGAGCCGGTCAATGGCCCGGAATCGGTACAGCAGCGGACACTGTTTGAAATCGGCCGCCCGCGACGGGGATAACGCAGGCTTGCTCATACTCGGGAACCCTACGGGCATGCACTGACAACCCCGCTCGCACACGCTGCGTAGGGTGGACGGCTGTGTCCGAATCCGGGATTTTTCAGGCGGGCGATCGGGCCCAGTTCACCGACGCCAAGGGGCGCCGCTACACCACGGTGCTGGTCCCCGGCGGTGACTTCCACACCCACCGCGGGGCCATTCCGCATGACGAGGTGATCGGGCTGCCCGACGGCAGCGTGGTCAAGTCCGCCAATGGCGACCCGTTCCTGGTGCTGCGGCCGCTGCTGGTCGACTACGTGATGTCGATGCCGCGCGGCGCCCAGGTGATCTACCCGAAGGACTCCGCGCAGATCATCCACGAGGGCGACATCTTTCCCGGGGCGCGGGTGCTCGAGGCCGGCGCCGGGTCGGGGGCCCTGACACTGTCGCTGCTGCGGGCAGTGGGGCCCGAAGGCAAGGTGATCTCCTACGAGCTGCGCGACGACCATGCCGTGCACGCCCGCGCCAACGTCGAGACCTTCCTGGGGCACCAGCCCGACAACTGGCAGTTGGTGATGGGCGATGTGGCCGACTGCGACCTGCCCGACGGGTCGATCGATCGGGTGGTGCTGGACATGCTGGCGCCCTGGGACGTGCTGGGCACCGTCTCGCGGGTCCTGGTTCCCGGCGGCGTGCTGGTGATCTACGTCGCCACGGTCACGCAGTTGTCCCAGGTGAACGAGGCGCTGCGTGAGCAGCAGTGCTGGACCGAGCCGCGGTCCTGGGAGACCATGCAGCGCGGCTGGAACGTCGTCGGCTTAGCGGTGCGGCCCCAGCACGCGATGCGTGGCCACACCGCATTTTTGGTCTGCGCGCGCCGGCTGGCACCGGACACCGTCACCCCGACTCGGTTGGGGCGCAAGCGGGGACCCGCCTAACTGCGAGGCCTCAGTCGTCGCTGCGGCTCAACCCGCGGCGCACCGACAGCAGCTCGATCTCTGGCCGGTCGGCCACCAGCCGCTCGGCCGCGTCCAGGATCTGCACCAGATGCCCGCGGTCGCCGGAGACCGCCGACACCCCAATTCCACTGCGCCGGTGCAGATCCGGCGAACCCGTCTCAGCGGCAGACACATCGAACTTGCGACGTAACTCCGCGACGATCGGTCGCACCACCGAGCGCTTCTGCTTGAGCGAGTGCACGTCACCGAGCAGCAGATCGAATTCGAGCCAGCCGATCCACATCGTTAGGGCGCCGGCGGTGCCGGCTCAGTGCTGCTGGTCTTGGCGTTGCCGAACGCCAGCAGGCTCTTGGCGGTGGCCTGCGACAGCTGCCAGTCGCCGTGATTGGGGGTGAACTCCATCGGGAAGAAGAACGTGCCGGTGGCGGGATTGGCCGTGTTGACCGTGACGTCGGCGGTCACGTTGCCTGGGGAGCGGTCTGACCAGCCGAGTGCGGCGGCTTCGAGGCTCAGCGGCAGATAGCCGCCGTCTTTGAGTGCGGTGGCGAACTTGTCGATGGTTGCGGCGTCGGCGGGTTTGGCGCCCTCGATGAGTGCCAGCTTGTCTGCGCCGGGCACCTCGGGGTCCGACAGCCGGTACAGCACGTCGGTCAATGCCTCGGGTGCCGGCAAGGCCGACGACGGCACCTGGACAGGAACCGTCGTCGACGTCACCGGAACCTCGGCCACCGGCTCCGCCGGCTGGTGGCCGCTACAGCCCGACAGCAGCACCGTTGCCGCCGCGAGCGCGGCGGCAACGGTGCTGCGATGCCGGTACATCAGATCTGTGATCAGTTCGACGTCAGCTGCGACAACGACAACAGCGAGGACCGGGAGAGCTTCCAGCCACCCTGGTCGACGAATGTGAGATTCACCGAGTGCGGCTCCAGCTTCGGCCCCGACGCGGTGACGTCTGCGCTGGCCGCTCCGGGTCCGGCCGGTACGACGTTGGACACGCTGATCGACAGCGGGAGGGCGCCCTTCTTGAGCGCCTTCTGCAGCCGGTGGTCGATGGCACCGGTCTCGACCGGGCCCAGGCCGCCCTCGACGAGGTCGGACTTGCCGGCGGCGGGGACACCGGGGTCGGCCAGCGTGTTGAGCACGCTGGCCAGCTGCTCGGGGGCCGGTACGGCGGCAGCCGGGTCCAACGGCAGCGGCGCGAAGAACACCGTCGTGGGTGCCTCGGCGGCGGCAGGCGCCGGCGTTGCCAGGTAGCTCACAGTTGAAACGGCCGCGCTGATGGCCGCGACGGCTGCCATCCCCGTGGCGAGGGATTTCACGTTCATTCGGATCCTTTCTAGGCCCGGTTGGTCACCCGATTTGAGAGCGAGGCTAGCAGCGGAGCCGGTGTGTCGGATTGCCACAGAGCACGCGAATGCACAATGGCCGGTAGCGTTGAGGTATCCGTCGCTTCAACTTCCAGTTCGGGAAAGGAGCGCACCATGAGCAACATGGAAGATTCGCCGCGTCCTGAGACATTCGACGCGTCCGGGGGGCCGGGCACGCCCGGTGATGACTTCGCCGAGTTGGAAGAACTACGCCGCGAAGCCGCGGTGTTGCGCGCGCAGCTCGACAACACCCCGCAGGACACCACTCGCGTGGGCCGCGACGTGCGCCAGCTCGAAGCGCATATTGACTCACTGACCGCGCGAAACTCCAAGCTGATGGACACCCTCAAAGAGGCGCGTCAGCAGTTGTTGGCGTTGCGTGAGGAGGTCGATCGACTCGGTCAGCCGCCGAGCGGTTACGGCGTGCTGTTGGGCAGTCACGAGGACGACACCGTCGACGTGTTCACCTCGGGGCGCCGGATGCGGCTGAACATCTCGCCCAACATCGACGTAGCAACCCTTCGGAAGGGCCAGACGGTCCGCCTCAACGAGGCGCTGACGGTCGTCGAGGCCGGCAATTTCGAGTCGGTCGGCGAAATATCCACGTTGCGCGAAATTCTGTCCGACGGGCACCGGGCGTTGGTGGTGGGCCACGCCGATGAGGAGCGCATCGTCTGGCTGGCCGAGCCGCTGGTCGCCGCGGATCTTCCCGAGAGCAACCCCGACGCGCTGTCGGATGACCGGCGTCCCCGCAAGCTGCGCCCCGGTGACTCGCTGCTGGTCGACACCAAGGCCGGCTACGCCTTCGAGCGCATCCCCAAGGCCGAGGTTGAGGACCTGGTGCTCGAGGAGGTGCCCGACGTCAGCTACGGCGACATCGGCGGCCTGACTCGCCAGATCGAGCAGATCCGCGACGCGGTGGAGCTGCCGTTCCTGCACAAGGACCTCTACCGCGAATATGCGCTGCGTCCGCCCAAAGGTGTGCTGCTCTATGGCCCGCCCGGCTGCGGTAAGACGCTGATCGCCAAGGCGGTGGCGAACTCGCTGGCCAAGAAGATGGCCGAGGTGCGCGGCGACGACGCCCATGAGGCCAAGTCGTACTTCCTCAACATCAAGGGTCCCGAGCTGCTGAACAAGTTCGTGGGTGAGACCGAACGCCACATCCGGCTGATCTTCCAGCGGGCGCGGGAGAAGGCCTCCGAGGGCACCCCGGTGATCGTGTTCTTCGACGAGATGGACTCGATCTTCCGCACCCGCGGCACCGGGGTCTCCTCGGACGTGGAGACCACCGTCGTGCCGCAGCTGCTGAGCGAGATCGACGGCGTGGAGGGGCTGGAGAACGTCATCGTGATCGGCGCCTCCAACCGCGAGGACATGATCGACCCGGCGATCCTGCGGCCCGGCCGCCTGGACGTCAAGATCAAGATCGAGCGCCCGGATGCCGAAGCCGCGCAAGACATTTTCTCGAAGTACCTGGTCGAGACGCTGCCGGTGCACGCCGACGACCTCGCCGAGTTCGGCGGGGACCGCGCGGCCTGCATCAAGGCGATGATCGAGAAGGTCGTCGACCGGATGTACGCCGAGATCGACGACAACCGGTTCCTGGAGGTCACCTACGCCAACGGTGACAAAGAGGTCATGTACTTCAAGGACTTCAACTCCGGGGCGATGATCCAGAACGTGGTCGACCGGGCGAAGAAGAACGCCATCAAGTCGGTTTTGGAGACCGGCCAGCCGGGTCTGCGCATCCAGCACCTGCTGGACTCGATCGTCGACGAGTTCGCCGAGAACGAGGACCTGCCCAACACCACCAACCCCGATGACTGGGCGCGGATCTCGGGCAAGAAGGGCGAGCGGATCGTCTACATCCGCACCCTGGTCACCGGCAAGAGCTCCAGCGCTAGCCGGGCCATCGACACCGAGTCCAACCTGGGCCAGTACCTGTAGTCGGAGCTATCCGAACCGTTCGGTGGCGACTCTGGTCGCGCCGATGGCCGCATACGAGCCGGTGAGACCGACCATGGTCACGGCCGCGCGCAGCGGCAGGTCGCGGCGTGCGAGGTGGCCGATGCCGTTGATGGTGTCGATGGCGTCCACCATTAGCGAGAGCCGCTTCCAACGGTGGCGTTCCGCGGTGCCGCTGGTGAGATAGCCCAGGCCCATCGCAAATGCTCGGACACCGTAGATCCTGGTCATGTAGGTGAGTTCTGCCGACGGCGTGACCCCGACGAGCTTGGCGAATTGCCTCGGTGCGCCCAGTGAGAGCGCGGCAAGGATCATCCGACCGATGGCCATCGCGTTCAATGCGCTGTTCAGATTCTTCGTCACCGGCAGGTCCACACCGGCAGCCGTGTCGGTTGTTGCCATACGAGCCTCCTCCGCCTGTCCGCTTGGATAACTGACTGACCGTCAGTCATATACGGTAGGGTGGAATTTCCGCGGCTGTCAATCGTGTCCGGCACCGTCCACGGCGGTACCGACTCGGGAAAGGACGACGCAGTGGCGCAGCAAGGGTCTGGGCGTCGGCGCACGACGCTGCCGGCGGCGGAACGGGAAAGCCAATTGCTCGAGGTGGCCCGCGGTCTGCTGTTGGCGGACGGGCCTACCGAGCTGACGGTGGACAAGGTCACCGCCGCGGCCCAGGTCGCCAAGGGCACGTTCTACCTGTACTTCGAGTCCAAGGATCACCTGCTGGCCCGGTTATGGGCCGACTACCTCGATACCTTTCTGGACACCGTGCAGGAGCAGCTCGCCGCCGCGCGGCCCTCGGCGCCCGGTTGGCCGGCAGCGCTCGATGCGCTGATCGAGCAGATGATCCGCTACGACATGGCCAACGCCGCCCTACACCGAGCGGTGTTCTCCCAGGCGTCCGGCGACGGGCTGCGCCGATTGCGCCAATCCGACGTCAAAGTCGTCACGCTGCTCGCCGACTCCGTTGCGGCGGCCGTGGCCGCTGGAGTGGCCACGGTAGCCGATCCGCCCACCACCGCCGCGCTGTTGTACTACGCCGTCGACGGCCTGCTGAACGCCGCGTACCTGGCGGACGCTGAGCCCGACGAAGCCGCCGTCATCGCCGCGGCCAAGGAGATGGTCCACCGGACCTTGGGTACCGCCAAAGCGACGGTGACGCCGGGGAGTTAGGGCCCTCGCCTAGGCTCTAGCCATGCAGCGGATCATCGGGACCGAAGTCGAATACGGCATCGCTTCGCCATCAGATCCCACCGCGAACCCGATCCTCACCTCTACCCAGGCGGTGCTGGCCTACGCCGCAGCCGCGGGCATTCCGCGCGCCAAGCGCACCCGCTGGGACTACGAGGTGGAATCGCCGTTGCGCGATGCCCGCGGTTTCGACCTGAGCCGCTCAAGCGGCCCGCCGCCGATCATCGACGCCGACGAGGTCGGCGCGGCCAACATGATCCTCACCAACGGGGCCCGGCTCTACGTCGATCACGCCCACCCCGAATACTCCGCGCCCGAAGTCACCGATCCGCTGGATGCGGTCATCTGGGACAAGGCCGGCGAGCGGGTGATGGAGGCCGCGGCGCGCTACGTGGCCAGCGTCCCTGGCGCGGCCAAGCTGCAGCTGTACAAGAACAACATCGACAACAAGGGCGCCTCCTACGGCACCCACGAGAACTACCTGATGAGCCGGCAGACGCCGTTCTCGGCGATCATCGCCGGTCTGACCCCGTTTCTGGTGTCTCGGCAGGTGGTCACCGGTTCCGGGCGGGTCGGTTTGGGTGCCGCGGGCGACGAGCCGGGTTTCCAGCTCTCCCAGCGCGCCGACTACATCGAGGTCGAAGTCGGCCTGGAGACCACGCTCAAACGCGGCATCATCAACACCCGCGACGAGCCGCACGCCGACGCCGACAAGTACCGCCGGCTGCACGTGATCATCGGCGACGCCAACCTCGCCGAAACGTCGACCTATCTGAAGGTGGGCACCACCGCGCTGGTCCTCGACCTGATCGAGGAGGGCGCCGAGCACGGGATCGACCTGAGCGATCTGGTCTTGGCCCGGCCGGTGCGCGCGGTGCACGTCATCAGCCGGGACCCGACCCTGCGGGCCACCGTCGCACTGGCCGACGGCCGCGAGATGACCGGCCTTGCGCTGCAACGGATCTACCTCGAGCGGGTGGCCAAGCTGGTGGAGAGTCGCGATCCGGATCCGCGTGCCACCGACATCATCGAGACCTGGGCCCGGGTGCTCGACCAGCTCGAGCGTGACCCGATGGAGTGCGCCGACCTGCTGGACTGGCCGGCCAAGCTGCGGCTACTGGAGGGCTTCCGGCAGCGGGAGAACCTGAGCTGGTCGGCGCCTCGGCTGCACCTGATCGACTTGCAGTACTCCGACGTGCGGCTGGACAAGGGCCTGTACAACCGGCTGGTCGCCCGTGGCTCGATGCGCCGTCTGATCACCGAGCAGCAGGTGCTGGCCGCCGTCGACAACCCGCCGACCGACACCCGGGCGTACTTCCGTGGCGAGTGCCTGCGCCGGTTCGGGGCCGACATTGCCGCCGCGAGCTGGGACTCGGTGATCTTCGACCTGGGCGGGGACTCGCTGGTGCGGATCCCCACCCTGGAGCCGCTGCGCGGCAGCAAGGCGCACGTCGGAGCTTTGCTGGACTCGGTGGACAGCGCCGCCGAACTGGTCCAACAACTCACCACATAGACCCCGAGCAACATCGGCGCCGACCGGTAGGGTGGAGAAACCGGCCGCGGTCATGCGCGGCCGATGAGATTCAGGAGGCAGCAATGGCTCAGGAGCAGACCAAGCGCGGCGGGGGCGGCGGAGACGACGACGATCTCACCGGCAGCACTGCGGCGGGCCAGGAACGCCGAGAGAAGCTCACCGAGGACACCGATGACCTGCTCGACGAGATCGACGACGTGCTGGAAGAGAACGCCGAGGACTTCGTGCGCGCGTACGTCCAAAAGGGCGGCCAGTGACCTGGTTGTCGCGTGATCGTCTGCCCCTCAACTCAGCAACCCCAGGAATCGCGCTCACCGGCGTAGGTCTGTCATCGTTTTCGGAGTTCCTGCGCCTGCAGGCACCGGAATTGTTGCCGACCGGCGCGGGCGCCGCGTACACCGGTGGGGTGGGTGACCAACTGCCGCACGGCACCACCATCGTCGCGTTGAAGTACCCGGGCGGGGTCCTCATCGCCGGTGACCGCCGTTCGACGCAGGGCAACATGATCGCCGGCCGCGACGTGCAGAAGGTGTACGTCACCGACGAGTACACCGCGACCGGCATTGCCGGCACCGCGGCGATCGCCGTCGAGTTTGCCCGGCTTTACGCGGTGGAGCTGGAGCACTACGAGAAGCTCGAAGGCGTCCCGCTGACGTTCGCCGGCAAGGTCAACCGATTGTCGACCATGGTGCGCGGCAACCTGGGGGCCGCGATGCAGGGCCTGGTGGCGTTGCCCCTGTTGGCCGGCTATGACATCGACGCCGATGACCCGCAGACCGCGGGGCGCATCGTGTCGTTCGACGCCGCCGGCGGCTGGAACGTCGAGAGCGAGGGCTACCAGGCGGTGGGCTCGGGCTCGCTGTTCGCCAAGTCGTCGATCAAGAAGCTCTACAACCAGATCACCGACGCCGACACCGCGCTGCGGGTCGCCATCGAGGCGCTCTATGACGCCGCCGATGACGACTCCGCCACCGGTGGTCCGGATCTGGTGCGGGGCATCTACCCGACCGCGGTCACCATCGACGCCGACGGCGCCGTGGACATCGCCGAGGAGCGGATCGCCGAACTGGCCCGTGTGGTGGTGGAGAGTCGAACTCGTGGTGGGGATTCGGGGTCGGAGACCAAGCGGGGTAAGAAATGAGCTTCCCGTACTTCATCTCGCCCGAGCAGGCGATGCGCGAGCGCAGCGAGCTCGCCCGCAAGGGCATTGCCCGCGGTCGCAGCGTGGTGGCGTTGGCCTACGCCGACGGCGTGTTGTTCGTCGCGGAAAACCCTTCGCGCTCACTGCAGAAGATCAGCGAACTCTACGACCGGGTGGGGTTCGCCGCGGCGGGTCGGATCAACGAGTTCGAGAATCTGCGCCGCGGCGGCATTCAGTTCGCCGACACCCGCGGCTACGCCTATGACCGCCGTGACGTCACTGCCCGCCAGCTGGCCAACGTCTACGCCCAGACCCTGGGCACCATCTTCACCGAGCAGGCCAAGCCCTACGAGGTGGAGTTGTGCGTGGCCGGCGTCGCCTACCAGGGCCAGACGAAAGCGCCTGAGCTGTACCGGGTCACCTACGATGGGTCGATCACCGATGAGCCGCACTTCGTGGTGATGGGCGGCACCACCGAGCCGGTCACCAACGCGCTCAAGGAGTCTTACGCGGAGAACGCGGAGCTGGCCGACGCGCTGCACATCGCGGTCAATGCACTCAAGCAGACCGATACCGGCAACGGCACCGAACCGCGCGAGCTGGGGCCGGGCACCTTGGAGGTGGCCATTCTGGACGCCAACCGGCCCAAGCGTGCGTTTCGGCGGATCAACCGTGCCGCGCTGGAATCACTGTTGCCGCAAGCAGGTTCGTTGGGGGAGACGTCAGACAACTCTCCAGGCTAGGTGGTGCGATGGCCAAGGAATACGGGGTCAAAGAGAAGGACCTGGTAGTCGCTCACATCATCGACCTGGTCCTGACCGGGAAGCTGCGCGGTGGTGACCGGATCGATCGCGACGCGATTGCCGCCGAGCTAGGAGTCAGCCGACTACCGGTGCATGAGGCGGTGGCCCAGCTTGAGCACGACGGGTTTGTGCGCACCCGCTACCGCCGCGGCGCGTTCGTCGAGCGCTTCGACGAAGCCGTGGTGCATGAGCATCATGAGTTGTACGGAATGTTGGTCGGTATGGCGTCGGCCCGGGCGGCGACCAACCCCACACCCCGCGTGCTCGCCGATCTCGCCGCAGCGATGCAGAGCATGCGAGACGCTCGGGGGCCGGCAGTCGGGGAGGCGGCTGTGGCGTACCGCAAGATTATCGTCGACGAGTACGCCGGCCCTCGGCTTCGAGCGGAAATCAGTGCTGCGCAAGGCCTTCTGCCGATCCGATTCTGGACGGACTACGACGATTACACCACTGAACTCATCGCCAGTTACGAGGCCGAGAATACGGCGATCCGCAACCGTGACCCCGATGCGGCCCGAGCCGCCTGTGTGGAGCGGTCGGAGTGGCACGTCAAGGTGGTGCTCGCCGAGCTGTCCATGCGTGGCGTGTTGAACAACGGCTGATCCCGACACACCGCGGTCGTCGGGCCCATGATGGACCCGACGACCGTGGTGTCTGGGCGTCGGCCTACCCCGCGGGTGCCGAGTGGGCGCCGGCGCCGCCCGTTCCGCCGGCGCCGCCGGCGGTCCCGGCAGACGCGGTACCGGACTGGCCGGGGCCGCCTGCAGTCTCGCCGGCAGCCCCGCCGTCGCCGCCGTTGCCTCCGGTGCCGCCATTGACGGCTCCCGCGCCGTTGCCGCCGTTGCCGCCGTGTCCGCCGGTGCCGCCGTCACCGCTGGTGGCGGGCTGACCACCGGCCAGGTAGCCGGTTCCGCCGGCCCCGCCGTTGCCGGCGTTGCCGCCATTGCCGGCGTGGCTAGGCCCGAGGCCGAGATCGTTGGCCGGGGTTTCCACGCCGCCGCTGGCACCGCCGGCCCCACCGTTGCCGCCGTTTCCACCCGTGGTCGCACCGGCACCGGCGTTACCGCCGGCTCCGCCGTTGCCGCCCGAGGCGGTTCCGGACCCGCCTGTACCGCCGCTACCGCCGTTGCCGCCGGCGCCTCCGGGCCCGAGCACGCTTCCGGTGTTGGAACTCCCGCCCCCGCCGTTGCCGCCGTTGCCGCCCACGCTGACCACACCGGCACCGGTGGCGCCATTGCCACCGGCACCACCGTCGCCGCCGGGTGCTCCGCCCGCAATAGCAAGCCCCCCATCGCCGCCGTTACCGCCGACGCTGTAGGTGCTGCCGCCGTGCTGCCAGCCGGTGCTGGTGCCGCCGTTGCCGCCGTTTCCGCCGCCCCAACCGCCGGCGCCGCCGTTACCACCGGTGTAGCTACCGGTTCCGCCGTTGCCGCCGTTGCCACCGGATCCGGCGGCGGTGGAGTAGCTGTCACCGCCGAGGCCACCGTCCCCGCCGACGGTCTTGACGCTTGCGTCCGCGCCGATTCCGTTGCCGCCGTTGCCACCGCTGCCGCCTACACCGTAGGCGTTGAAGCCGCCACCGCCGCCGTCGCCGCCGCGTCCGGCGGTGGCGTCCCCGCCGTCGCCGCCGTTGCCGCCATGGCTTGCCATGGCGTTGTTCTCGGAGGCGCCGCCGGCCCCGCCGTACCCGCCGGACCCGCCGTTGAGCCCGGTGCCGCCGTGGCCTCCGATACCGCCGTCGCCGCCGGTGCGGCCCGAACCGGCGTCCCCGCCGTAGCCGGCACTGCCGCCATTGCCGAGGTAGGTGCCGTCGGTGTCCCGGTAGGCGTTCCCGCCGTCACCACTGTTGCCGCCGTTTCCGCCGTTGCCGGTGCTGCCGGCCTGCCCGTACATCGGGCTGGTGTAGATGCTGGACCCGCGACCGCCGGCCGCTCCGCCGTTGCCGCCTTGGTTACCCCAGCTGCCGTTTCCGCCGTTGACGTGCTCGGCGGTGCCGGTGGCGCCGTTTCCGCCGGCTCCGGCATGGCCGCCGGTTCCGCCGTTTCCGCCGTTGCCGAACATGAAGCTGCTGCGGCCGCCGGCCCCGCCATTGCCGCCGGCGCCGCCGCCGGTGCCATTGCCGTCGCCGCCGCCCGTGAAGGTGCCTGCGGCGCCGGCTGTGCCGGCGGCGCCGATACCGCCGTCGCCACCGTTGCCGAAGAACCAGCCGGAGGCATTGCCACCGTTACCGGCGTTACCGCCGTTGCCACCGGCCTCGATCGCGACACCGCCGTTTCCGCCGGTTCCACCGTTGCCCATCCAGAGGCCGCCTGCGCCGCCGTCGCCGCCGTCGGCGCCCGCACCACCGTGGCCGCCCGTTCCGCCGTCGCCGAGCCAGCCGGCCGCGTTGCCGCCGTTACCGCCGGCCACGCCGGCTTCGGTGCTGTCCCAGCCGTTTCCACCATCGCCGAACCACAGGCCGCCGTTGCCGCCGTCGGGATTGGCCTCGGTGCCGTCGGCGCCGTCGCCGATCAGGTATTGGCCGGCGGCGGTGTTGATCCAGCCGTTGACCATCGACCCGAAGTCGCTGTTGATCCAGCCCTCCAGGGAAGCGTGGATCGGGTCGTAGAACCATTGATCCAGCGTGGTGGTCCAGTCAAAGGCGCCGACTTCGGCGGGGCCGGCGACCGACCATGCGGAGGGATCGAAAAGATCAGCGATCCAATCGAATTCATCGGCCTGGGCCGGCGGCGCCGTCAGTGGAGCGATGCCGAAGGCCAGGAACGCACCGACCGCGCTGGCGGCGCCGACTGCCCGGGAGGCCCGGCGGGAGTTGGTGTGGTGACTCATGTGTAGGGGATACCTCTCTACGAAGTGTGGGGTAAAAGCGTTTTGGGGTCAGAGGCCGAGGAGGTCGCCCAGCCAGCCGAACGCATCCGTTGCTGCAGCGGCGCCACCGTCATCGATGATGGGCAGTTCGGCCCCCGCCAGCGGCGGGGTGACCACCACCGGACCCTTGCCGTCCCAGCCCGAGCCGAGCAGGGCGCCGACGGTTTGGCCCCAGGCCTGCAACGCCGCGATCGGTCCGATGCCGGCACTGTTGAGATCGAGGGTTCCCAGTACCGGGACACCGCTGAATTCGATACCCACACTTTGGAAGAGCGAGCCACCGACCGCCGGCACGTCGGCGGCGACTTCACCACCGGGGCCCAGTACCTGGTAGCTCACCGCGGCTGTGCCGGTGGACAGCAGTCCGCCGAAGGCGAAGTCGAGGTGGTCCATGTTCATGCCGGCGGGGAAGTAGCCGGATGCGTTGATCATCGGCAGTAGGGCATCCAGGTTGAGGGTGGCGCCGTTGAAGAACGCGCCGCCCATGTTGGTCAGGATGTCGAAGGGGTTGTCGCCGTCGGTGATGCCGTTGAGCAGCGCCACCCAGGGGCTGATCATCGGGCCGATCATCCCCATCAACACCGCACTGGCGGGGGAGCCGAGGTAGTCGATGATCGGCATGATCGATTCCTTGTCCACATCCGCAGGGATGTAGCCGGCGACCTGGCCGAACATCAACTGATGGGTGCCATCCATCGTGTGGTTGAGCACCGTGGAGTGGGTCGCGTCGGTCTCGTTCTGCAGCGCCCACCCGGAGATCACCGCATTCAGATGCTTCTGAATCTCCTCGGTGACCTCGTTGATCGACCCGGCGCGGTCATTGGCCAACAGGTCCCAGTAACCCATCTGATTGGCCACGAACTGCTGCATCCCCACTCCGGGCGCCAAATACCAGTTGTTCAACATGGTGGTCACATTGGCCGATGTGGCATTAAGAACGTCGTCCCAGGCGCTGGCCAGCGCCACCGCGTGCGACTGGAGATCGAGGAAAGCCGGCATCGGCATAGGAGCCGGGGAAGCCGCAACAAGACTGGCTCCAACCAGTGCCACACCAGCGGTGGCATAGGGGCGAACGGTGGCGCGCAAGGGGAACTCCTTCAGGTATGTGATGCACAGCACGAGATCGACAAGCTGAACCTAGCTTAGAAATTGCTGTCTTGTATACGTGAATCTGAAACGTGTTCTAATCCGCAGGTCCGGGGTGCTGTCGCCGGACGGGGTACGTGCTGTCTGGGTTGGAAGATCCTGCTAGCGACCCGGCCATCGTTCCGATACGACGAGGTAGATCGTCTAATAATTGCGGTGGACGTTGGTCGTGTGGAGCGGGAAGCTAGGGCATCTTTCCGGCGGGCTGTGCGCACGTGGCCCGTTTGGCATGTATACGTGAGGAGCCATACCGGCAGGATTTAGGGTAGTTATCGCAGCATCCTGTCCAAAGCTCACAGGTTCTACTCATTAATGTGCGCGCGCCTTCGGGTGCCGCGAAAGCGACGTGTGGCCGCGGTCAGAGCCTTCGAACGCGTGTGTCACGATGCGGCTGCGCTAGGGTTTGGCGGAGAAAGTGTCGCTACGTCAGATAGTGGAGTTTTTGCAGGCTCGTATTGCCACACGTGGTCCGGGCGCTTTCGGTGATCCAACAAAGCGCCCTGCCGAGTTTTGCGAAAGTTCCAGGTGAGCACTCCATGCCCAAGAAGTACGGGGTCAAGGAAAAGGACCTGGTTGTCAATCACATTGTCGACCTAGTACTTGCCGGAGAGCTGCGCACGGGCGACCGCATCAACCGCGATGCGATCGCGGCCGCGCTGGGGGTCAGTCGGCTTCCGGTTCAGCAGGGCATCGACCAACTCGAGCACGACGGACTCTTGGCCAGCCGTTATCACCGCGGTGTGTTTGTTGAGCGGTTCGATGAGGCGGCCGTTCTCGAACAGCACGAGCTGCACGGTGTGCTCAATGGGATCGCCTCGGCGCGTGCGGCGACGAATCCGACACCGCGGGTGCTCGCCGAACTCGACGCGGCGTTGCGGACATTGCGAGCCAGTAAGGAGCCCAAGGCGTTTCAAGAGGCGGCGTATGCGTACCGGCGCATCATCGTCGAGGAGTATGCGGGTCCCCGGCTGCAGGCGGCGATCGTCGCGGCACGCGTCTTCGCGCCGCGCGGATTCTGGGGGAGCTATCCCCGCGGCAATGAGGAGTTCGTGCACACCTACGAAGCCGAGACCGCGGCAATCCGCGGCCAGGATCCCGAGGCCGCGCGGGCCGCGAACATGGAGCGGGCGGACTTGCGGGCGAAGGTGGTGATCGCGGAGTTGACCTCGCGAGGTGTGCTGGACGACGCGTCGGCCAACTGACGTGCAGACGCTGGTATCCCCCAAAACCGAAGTTTTGGGGGATACCAGCGTCTTGTCGTCGGCCTAGCCGGGCTGCCCGTCGTTGCCGGCGGTGCCGGGTTGTCCAGCGGGATTTCCGTTGCCGCCAGTGCCCGCGGCGCCACCGGTACCGGCCGCCCCGCCTGCTCCGGCGGTGCCATTGCTGCCGCCGGTGCTGGTGCCGCCCGCGCCTCCGGCCGCGCCATTGCCGCCGTTGCCGCCGTCGCCGCCGTTGCCGCCGGGCAAGGTGTTGCCTTCGGAGTCGGTGCCCCCGTTGCCGCCGTTATTGCCGGCGCCACCGGTTCCGCCCTTTCCACCGGTTCCGCCGTTGCCGCCGTTACCGGAGGCTGCGTTGCCACCGGCGCCGCCCTTGCCGCCGTTTCCGGCGTCCCCGCCGTTGCCGCCGTTGCCGCCGGCTGCGTGCGGGGGGTTGGCGGCGGGTCCGCCCGTGTAGCCGTTACCGCCGGCTCCGCCCGCTCCACCGTTGCCGCCGTTGACGGTGCCTTGAGCGTTGCCACCGCCGCCGCCGGCCCCGCCGTCGCCGCCAGCACCGACGGTGCCGCCGCCGCCGGCTCCGCCGTTGCCGCCATTGCCCGCGTGGCTGGCACCGGCGCCATAGAGATTGCCGCCAGGCATGGCAACACCGCCGCTGTTCCCGCCGGTGCCGCCCGCTCCGCCGTTGCCGGCGGTGCCGCCCGTGCCGCCGGTGAGGGGTACCGCCGCGGTTCCGCCGGCGCCGCCGTTGCCGCCGTTGCCGCCGGTTGCGGTGCCGGAGCCGCCAGCACCGCCGGCTCCACCGTTGCCGGCGGCAATCCCACCGGAGGCACCGCCGCCGTTGCCGCCGTTGCCGCCGTTGCCGCCGATGCTGACCACGCCGGCACCGGTGAGGCCGTTGGCGCCAGTACCTCCGGCGCCGCCCTGGCCCGCGGCCGTGGTGGCGTCGCCGGCTCCGCCGTTGCCGCCGTTGCCGCCGTTGCCGCCCTTGCTGTAGAGGGTGCCCGTTCCGTCATTCCAGCCCGTGCTGGTGCCGCCGTTGCCGCCGGCCCCGCCGGCCCCACCGGCGTTGCCACTGTTACCGCCGTTGCCGCCGTTGCCACCGGCGTAGGTGCCGGTACCACCGTTGCCGCCGGCCCCACTGCCGCCGCTGCCGAAGGCCGAGCCACCGGCGCCGCCGTTTCCACCGATGGTCTTGACGGTGGCGTCGTTGGTGGCGCCGTTGCCGCCGTTGCCGCCGTTTCCGCTGGCGAGTCCACCCGCATAGGCGCGGCCGCCGTTGCCGCCGTTGCCGGCCTTACCGGTGGTGGCGTCGCCGCCGTTGCCGCCGTTGCCGCCGTTGCCGGGCAGCGCGTCGTTGGTGGAGGCACGACCGCCGTTGCCGCCGGCCCCGCCGTTTCCACCGTTGAGGCCGGTGCCGCCGGCACCGCCGTCGCCGCCGCGACCACCGTCGCCTACCCCGCCCAGGAGGTTCCCGCCGCCGTACCCGCCGGCGCCGCCGTTGCCGCCGTTACCGAGGTAGTCGCCGTTGCCATCTTGGTACGCGTTGCCGCCATCCCCGCCGAGGCCGCCGGCACCGCCGACCCCGACCTGGCCGGCGCTGCCGTACATCGGGCTGGTGTAGATGCTGGAGCCACGCCCGCCGCCGAGACCGCCGGAACCAGTGGAGGACGTCCCAGCGCCGTTGCCACCGTTGCCACCGTTGACGTGGTCAACGGTTCCCGCGGCACCGTCGCCGCCAGCACCGTTGTTGCCGCCGGCACCGCCGTTGCCGCCGTTGCCAAACATGAAGCTGCTGCGTCCGCCGTTGCCACCATTGCCGCCGAGCCCGCCGTTGCCGCCGTTGCCGTTGCCGCCGTTGGCCCAGGTGCCGGCGGCACCGTCGACGCCGTTGCCCCCGGCGCCACCGTTGCCACCGTTGCCGAAGAACCATCCGGACGCGTCGCCGCCGAGTCCGCCATTGCCGCCGATGCTGTCGGTATCCAGTGCAGCGCCGCCGTTGCCGCCGTTGCCACCGAAGCCCATCCAGATCCCGCCGGCCCCGCCGTCACCACCGTTGGCTCCGATGCCGCCATCACCACCGGTCCCGCCGTCCCCGAGCCAGCCGGCCGCATTGCCGCCGTTGCCGCCTGCGACCCCGGCCTCGGTGCTGTCCCAGCCGTCGCCGCCGTCGCCGAACCACAGGCCGCCGTTACCGCCGTCGGGGTTCTCGGCGGTGCCGTCGATGCCGTTGCCGATCAGGTATTGCCCGGCCGCGGTGTTGATCCAGCCGTTGACCAACTCACCGAAGTCACTGGTGATCCAGGCCTGCAGACCGTCATGAATGGGGTCGTAGAACCACTGATCGATCGTGCTGGTCCAGTCGAAGGCACCTACCTCGGCCGGTTGGGCAGCCAGCCACGCAGAAGAGTCGAAAAGATCGGTGATCCAATCGAATTCGTCGGCCTGTGCCGGGGGTGCCACAGTCAGGGGGGTCATGCCGAATGCCAGGAATGCGCCGACCGCACTGGCGGTGCCGACCGCCCGGGATGCGCGGCGTGCATTGATGTGGTGACTCATGTGCAGGGATACCTCTCTAAAAGAATGGGGGTAACGGGTTTTGGAGCTCAGAGCCCGAGCAGGTCGCCGAGCCAGCCGAATGCGTCGGTGGCCGCACCGGAGCCGCCGTCATCTAGAGCCTCGGTGGGTAGCAGCGGCAGCTCAGCGCCGGCAAGCGGCGGAGTGACTACCACCGGGCCCTTGCCGTCCCAGCCCGAGCCCAGCAGGGCGCCGACGGTCTGTCCCCAGGCCTGCCAGGCAGCGATCGGCCCGATGGCGGCACTGTTCAGGTCTAGGCTGCCGATCACCGGGACCCCGCTGAATTCGAGGCCCACGCTTTGGAACAGCGAGCCACCGACCGACGGCACTTCGGCCGCGATTTCACCGCCCGGGCCCAGCACCTGGTAGCTCACCGCGGCCGCACCCGTAGAGAGCAAACCAGCGAAGGCAAAGTCCAGATGGTCCATGTTCATTCCGGCCGGGAAATAACCGGAAGCGTTGATCATCGGCAACAGCGCGTCCAGGTTCAGCGTGGCGCCGTTGAAGAACGCGCCGCCCATATTGGCCAGGATGTCGAACGGGTTGTCACCATCGGTGATGCCGTTGAGCAACGCGATCCACGGGCTGATCATCGGCCCGATCGACGCCATGAGCAGTGCACTGGCCGGGGAGCCCAGGTAGTCGATGATCGGCATGATCGAGTCCTTGTCCACATCCGGCGGGATGTAGCCGGCGATCTGGCCGAACATCAACTGGTGCGTGCCGTCCATGGTGTGGTTGAGCACCGTGGCCCGGGTTTCGTCGGTGGCGTTCTGCAGCGCCCAGCCGGAGATCACCGCATTCAAGTGCAGCTGAATCTGCTCGTTTACCCAGTTCGTGGCGCCGGCCGGGTCATTGAGCAACCGGTCGGCGTAGTCCAGCTGGTTGGCCACGAACTGCTGCATCCCTACCCCGGGGGCCAGGTAGTAGTTGTTCAGCATCGCAGTCAGATTGGCCGATGTCGCATTGAAAATGTCCTGCCACGCGCTGGCCAGTTGCACCGAGGAGGACTCGGTCTTGAGCAGAGCGGGCAGTGGGGCGGCCGCCGGTGTCACCGCGACAAGACTGGCCCCCACCAGTGCCACACCTGCGGTGGCGTAGGGGCGAACTGTGGCGTGCAAAGGGGTCTCCTTCAGGTATCTGGGGCACAGCGCGACATGGAACGGGACGACAGTAGCTGAGAGTTGGATGATTTGTATACAAAAAATCAGAACAGGTTCCACCGGCGCGAAGTTATCGCTGGTAACGGGTCTGCGAGACGGTCTCCCGTTGCATGCCCGGTGGGTAAGTATCCAGCGAATGCGCAGGTATTACAGTTTTCCCTTCGACCGTCGGCGGCTAGTTCGCGTGGCGTCGAGCGTGCGCGGTCTGCGCTGGAACGGCCACGATAGTATGAATGCAAATAGTGTCTAAGTAGCTTCATCTGAGGCTCGCGCACCCCAAAAACACGCCGGTGTCGTACTAGGGTCTCAGCATTTGGACGGGTTTCTACGAACTCGGACTACAGTCAGATGCGGGCGCTGGAAAACTACCGGGACCGCGCCGCGGCAGATAGATTTGGGTTTCATGGCGCTCGTGGACCGCAACACCTGTCCGGGTGCATGAGCGCGGTCATCAAGCGACTGCGTGACATCCGCGCAACCGATATCGCGTTCAGTGGCGGCAAGGGCGCCAACCTCGGCGAACTGCTGGCGGCCGGGCTGCCCGTACCCGACGGATTCGTCATCGGCGTCCCGGGGCATGCGGTCCCAGCGGACGACCTACGCGAGGCGATCGTCGCGAACTACCAAGCCATGGGCGATGACGTCGCCGTAGCGGTGCGCTCCTCGGCTGTGTCCGAGGACGGCGACAGTGCCTCGCATGCGGGAATCTACGAGACGGTTCTCAACGTACGGGGCATGACGCAACTGCTTGCCGCCGTGGACCATTGCTGGACGTCGACCTCGTCTTCGCGGGCTCGCCGATACCGTGAAGCGCGGGGGCTGGAGCTCGATGTCGACATGGCTGTCGTCGTTCAGCAGCAGATCGATCCGGCCTGTGGAGGCGTCGCCTTCACCGCGGACCCGCTGAGCGGCCGTACCGACCGGGTGGTCATCGAGTTTGCGCACGGACATGGCGGAAACGTGACCGATGGCTTGGTGACGCCCCAGCGCACGGTGGTGGACAAGAGCGGCTTGCGTATCGTCGATGCCGGGATATCGGCGCAGAGCTATCCGTTGTCCGACAATCAGATTCGAAACATTGCCGACTGTGCAGTGCGGATTGAGCGGTGGTATGGCGGCCCGCAGGACATCGAGTGGGTCGTTGATGAACAAGGTCAGATCTGGGTTCTGCAGGCGCGGCCGGTCACCGGGGCCGACGTGGTGGCGGCCCAGGCGAGAAGCGTCGAGCTATATGACCCGCCGCGAGCTCCCGAAAGTCGTTGGACCCGAGTGAATATCGCTGAAGCCGTGCCCGGCGTGCCGACGCCGCTCTCCTGGTCGATGTGGAGTGTGGGGCTCACCGAGGCGCAGCGACAAACGCAAACCCGCCTCGGCGTAGTGACACAACGGGAGAGTCGGCAGGGGCAGTTGATGACCCTCGCGCGGGGCTGGCCGGTGCTGTCGGTCGACTTGCTGCTGAGCCAAGTCGCTCGGATCCCCGGCGTGGATCCGAGCGCGTTCGGCCAGCAGCTTCTCGGCGAATCGGTCCACATCGACGCGGCACCGACACGTGCGCGGGTCGCGACGGCATGCCGGATGGCCTTCCGTGCCCCGGTCACCCTTGCGTTGCTGAATCGGCGCCTGCGAGCCGTCAGTGCGACTTCACGGCAAGCGTGGCAGCGGGATGCGTGGCGACCGGCCGACGATCCTCTGGCACTGCTGGTCGAGGCCGCCACGCGCTTCGGGGAAACCCTGACCATTCACACCATGCAGACTTACCTGTGCCAAAGCCTGTACCAGGCAGTCGAGCGGGTGGCCGGCGACCGGGCGATCGACCTGCTCTCCGGCGATGGTGACCTCCCCGAAGCGCAGCTGGCCAGGGATCTTGGTCTGCTTTCCGGCGGCGCGATCGCGCTCGACCAGTTCCTTCGCGAGCACGGATTCCACGGACCCGACGAGGGCGAGATCGCAGCCGCGTCGTGGCGGCAGAACCCGGAGCCGGTGCTGCGGGCAGCACGCGCGTGGGCCGATGGCGGCGGTGTGCGTGATCCCCGTGTCGCGTTGGACCGCCGTCGCGATGAACGACGTCAGGCAGAGTCGGAGCTGCGCGCCCTGCTGCCGCGCGCGCTGCGCGGTCCTGTTGCCCGCGTGATTGCCATGGCGCGCCGAGCCTTGGTCGGTCGGGAGATCGGAAAGACCGCCTTCCTGCAGGATCTAGATGTTGCTCGCCACGCGGTGTCGTTCATGGATGCGGACGCGGTCTGGCGCACCCTCGACGAACTCCGGGGGAGCGCAGCGCTGTCTTCGGCAGATGTCCTTGCCCGCCAACGGGTTCGGTCGCGATTCGCCACGCAGGAGCCCCCGTTGTCGTTTGCCGGCGATCCGGGCAACCCGCCGGCCGCGGTCGGGGGGCAGGCACTCATCACCGGTGCCGCGGCGAGCCCGGGCCGTGCCCGGGGACGGGCGCGGGTGGTGACCGATCCCAGCGCGTCCGTCGACCTCGGCGCTGGCGATGTGCTGATCGCGCGGACCACAGATCCGTCGTGGGTGGTGCGGTTCATGGCGGTGGCCGGGATGGCCATCGATGTGGGCGGCACGTTGTCCCACGCCGCGATCATCGCCCGCGAACTGGGCATACCGTGCGTGATCGGCACGGGCAACGGCACCCAGGTCATCCCCGACGGGGCGTGGGTGGACATCGATGGCTCGCAGGGGACCGTGCGAATCCTCGATGAGCCGCCTATCGGTCGATCCGGAAGCGTTTGATGCGCGCGCCCGCGCCGGACGCGAGTTCGACCCGGCTGCGCGGAACGCCGAAATGCTCGGCCAGAACTCGGATGACGGCGGCGTTGGCCTTGCCGTCGACGGCCTGCTCCCGCACGTAGACCGTGAGTTGCCCATCGTCGTCGGTCTCCACCAGCGGGCCTTTGCGGCTGCCCGGCTTGACCTTGACGACGACGGTTTCTGCCATCGCGGGGAAACTACCGGGCGACGATCACCGAGGAGCCGTGACCGAACAGGCCCTGGTTGGCGGTGACGCCCACCGTGGCGCCCTCGACCTGCCGGCCGGTGGCCTGACCGCGCAGCTGCCAGGTCAGCTCGCACACCTGGGCAATGGCCTGCGCCGGGATCGCTTCGCCGAAGCAGGCCAGCCCGCCGGACGGGTTCACCGGAACCCGGCCACCGATGGTGGTGGCGCCGCTGCGCAGCAGCTGCTCGCCTTCGCCCTTGGCGCACAGGCCCAGGTGCTCGTACCAGTCGATCTCCAGCGCGGTGGACAGGTCATAGACCTCGGCCAGGCTGACGTCCTCGGGGCCGATCCCGGCCTCGGCGTAGGCGGCGTCCAGGATCTGGTCCTTGAACACCCGTTCCGGGGCCGCCACCACGGCGGTGGAATCGGTTGCGATGTCCGGCAATTCGGGCAGGTGCTGCGGGTAGCGGGGGGTCACGGTGGACACCGCGCGCACCGACGGCACACCCTCGAGCGAACCCAGGTGCTTGCGGGCGAATTCCGCGCTGGCCACGATCAGCGCGGCCGCACCGTCGGAGGTGGCGCAGATGTCGAGCTGGCGCAGCGGGTCGGAGACCACCGGGCTGGCCAGCACGTCTTCGACCGCGGATTCCTTGCGGTAGCGGGCATTCGGGTTGCTCAGGCCGTGCCGGGAGTTCTTCACCTTCACCTGCGCGAAGTCCTCGGAGGTGGCGCCGTAGAGGTCCATCCGGCGGCGCGCCAGCAGCGCGAAGTACACCGGGTTCATCGCGCCGATCAGGTGGAAGCGCTGCCAGTCCGGGTCGTTCTTGCGCTCACCGCCGACCGGGGCGAACGCGCCCTTGGGGGTGGTGTCGGCGCCGATCACCAGCGCCACGTCGCAGAAGCCGGCCAGGATCTGGGCCCGAGCGCTCTGCAGCGCCTGCGATCCGGAGGCGCAGGCGGCGTAGGAGGATGACACCGGGACGCCGTTCCAGCCCAGCTTCTGGGCGAACGTCGAACCGGCGATGAAGCCCGGGTAGCCGTTGCGGATGGTGTCCGCGCCGGCGATGAACTGGATCTGCTGCGCGTTCAGGCCGGCGTCGGCCAGCGCGGCACGAGCGGCAACGACCCCGTACTCGGTGAAGTCGCGGCCCCACTTGCCCCACGGGTGCATGCCTGCACCCAGGATGTACAGCGGCTCAGGAGCACTCATGCGTCCACCTTCTTCCACGCGTAGACGGTGCGCGTCACGCCGTCCTCGTCGGTGTAGAGCGGCATGGTGGTCAGCTCCATCTCCATGCCGACCTTCAAGTCCGCGGCCAGGGTGCCCTCGACGACCTTGCCCAGCACGATCAGGCCCTCGTCGGCCAGCTCCACCGCGGCGATCGCGAACGGCTCGAACGGGTCGCTCGGCGGGTAAGGAGACGGCGGGAGGTACCGGTTCTCGGTGTAGCTCCAGATCTTGCCGCGCCGCGACAGCGCGACCGGCTCCAACACGTCGCCGTCGCAGGCGGGGTTGGGGCAGTTGTTCTCACGCGGCGGGAACACGTAGGTGCCGCACTGCGGACACTTGGCGCCGGTCAGGTGGGGGAGGCCGGCGTCGTCGGTGGCGAACCACCCGTCGATGGCCGGCTGCGAGGCTACATCTGGCACCCGGTCAGCGTACCCAACCGGAACGGCGAAACTGAAACGTGTTCTAAGTTCAGACCCGCGTCCGGTCCGCTCCGGTGTCGCGCCGGTAGGCGGCGGCCACCCGGGCCAGGCTGTCCGACCGCAGGATGGCCCCACTGCGGTGCATCTCGCGGTTGGCGGCCACCACCGCTGCGGTCGCTTCCCGGCGGTGCTCCTCATAGACCCGCAGGCCGGTGTCCGGATGCGCTGCCAGGCTGTCTGCCAGGGCGCGCGCGTCCAAGATGGCCTGCGATCCGCCGTTGGCGCCCACCGGATACATCGGGTGGGCCGCGTCGCCCAGCAGCGTCACGCGTCCGCGGCCCCACCACGGCAGCGGATCGCGGTCGACCATCGGATACTCCAGCGGGTCGGCGGTCCGGCCCACCAGGTCGGCGACGTCGAGCCAATCCAGCCGCCACCCTTCCAGGTGCGCAGCCACCCGCTCCGGATCGCATCGCTGATTCCAGCGGGCGGTGCCCGGAAGCGGCCCGGGTGGGGCTTCGGGCACCAGCAGCACCCAGTTGATCAGGCCCGAGCCGATCCGATAGATCACCAACTCGGTGCCGTCGTCGGCCTTGACGATCGCCATGGTCTGCCCGTCCAGGTACGGCTCTCCCGGAGCCGCGCCGCGCCACATCCGGACTCCCGAGCACCGCAGTTCGTCGCCGTCGGGGTGCAACTGGGCGCGCACCGCCGAATGAATCCCGTCGGCACCCACCAGGACGGCGCCCGCGAGTTCGTCATCACCCAGCTGCACCCGCACCGCGTCGCCGTCATCGACGAACCCGGTCACCCGCGATCCGGTGCGTACCGCGCCCGTCCCCAACCGCTCCCGCACGGCGTCGAGCAACAACAGCTGTAGGCCCCCGCGATGCACCGAGTACTGCGGGAATTCGTAGCCGCCCGCCAAGCCGCGCGGCTCGCGAAACAGTTCTCGGCCGCGAGTGTCGAAGTACGCCAGCGAGGTCGGTGCCATCGCCAGCGCCGACAGCTGCTCGCCCAGGCCCAGCGCGAACAGCTCGCGGACGGCGTGGGGCAGCAGGTTGATGCCGACACCCAGCGGCCGCAGCTC
This sequence comes from Mycobacterium sp. SMC-11, assembly GCF_046250095.1. Classification (NCBI taxonomy): domain Bacteria; kingdom Bacillati; phylum Actinomycetota; class Actinomycetes; order Mycobacteriales; family Mycobacteriaceae; genus Mycobacterium; species Mycobacterium sp. SMC-11. Next base: position 2,012,436 of record NZ_CP176430.1, read on the forward strand.
CCGCGCGCCTTCGACGACGGTGGCGGGGATCGCGTGGGCGTGCAGGGTCAGTGCGGTGGTCAATCCGCCAATGCCGGCTCCGGCGATCACAACGTCTGAATGGCTCATGACTTCAGCGTCGTGGCCCGAAAACTATAAGTCCAATATCTGTTTAGTCCAGAAACTATATTAATCGCTTATGGAATTGCGGCAGCTCGAATACTTCGTGGCGGTGGTCGAGGAAGCGAACTTCACCCGCGCGGCACAACGGGTGCACGTCGCGCAGCCGGCGGTCAGCGCCCAGATCGGGCGGCTGGAGCGAGAACTCGGCCAACGGCTGCTGGACCGCTCCCGCCGGAAAGTTCGTCCGACGGCGGCCGGCGCGGCGGTGCTGCCGTACGCCAAAGCCGCGTTGGCGGCAGTAGAGGATGTGCGGCTGGCCGCCGACGAGCTCAGTCAGCTGGTGCGCGGCACCGTCACGATCGGCACCGTCACCGCGCATCCCGTCGACGTGCCCGGGCTGCTCGCCGAGTTTCACGCCCAGTATCCGAACGTCGAAATCACCCTCAGCACAGCCAATTCCGATGAGCTGATCGAGGCGGTTCGCGGCGGCGACCTGGATCTGGCGATCGTCTCGGTCGGTCCCAGTGAGCAGCCCGCCGGCCTGGATATTGAGGTGGTCACCGATGAGCCCGTCGATGCGGCGGTGGGCCCGGCCGACGAGTTGGCCGGGCATGCCACGGTCAGCCTCGCGGAGTTGGCGCAGCGGCCGCTGATCACCCTGCCGGTCGGCACCGGCATCCGCCGCCAGCTCGACCAGGCCTGCGCGGCGGTCGGCGTCTCGCCACGGATCGCATTCGAGGCCAGCACTCCGCAGGCGCTGGCCGAACTCGCCGAGCGTGGACTCGGGGTCGCCATCCTGCCGCGCTCGATGGCCCGCGGCCGCCCGGGCCTGCACCCACTGCGGCTGACACCGGAGCTGCGGGGCCGGCTGGTGTTGGCCTGGCGTGCGTCGGGACCGCGCAGCCCCGCCACCCGGGTGCTCGTCGACAGGGCGCGGCAGTTACTGCGTGTCGGGACGGGTGCCTAGAGTTGGGGCCGTGAGTCAGACCAAACCGACGCTGCTGCTTCTCGACGGAAACTCGCTGGCGTACCGCGCGTTCTATGCCCTGCCCGCGGAGAACTTCAAGACCCGCAGCGGCCTGACCACCAACGCGGTCTACGGGTTCACCGCGATGCTGATCAACCTGCTGCGCGACGAGGCCCCCACCCACGTCGCCGCCGCGTTCGACGTGTCGCGGCAGACCTTCCGCTCCGAGCGCTTCCCGGAGTACAAGGCCACCCGGTCCTCGACACCCGATGAGTTCCGCGGCCAGATCGACATCACCAAGGAGGTGCTGGCCGCGCTGGGCATCACCACGCTGTCGGAACCCGGTTTTGAGGCCGACGACCTGATTGCCACGCTGGCCACCCAAGCCGACGCCGAGGGCTACCGGGTGCTGGTGGTCACCGGCGACCGCGACGCTCTGCAGCTGGTCAACGAGAACGTCACCGTGCTCTACCCCCGCAAGGGCGTCAGCGACCTGACCCGCTTCACCCCCGACGCGGTCGTCGAGAAGTACGGCCTGACCCCGGCGCAGTACCCGGACTTCGCGGCGTTGCGCGGCGACCCCAGCGACAACCTGCCGGGCATCCCCGGGGTGGGGGAGAAGACCGCCTCGAAGTGGATCACCGAATACGGCTCCCTGCAGGGGCTGGTGGACCAGGTCGACACCGTCAAGGGCAAGGTCGGAGATGCGTTGCGCGCCAACCTGTCCACCGTGATCCTCAACCGAGAGTTGACTGACCTGGTGCGCAACGTGCCGCTGGCCCAGACGCCGGACACCCTGCGGCTGGTGCCGTGGGACCGTGAACAGATCCATCAGCTCTTCGACGACCTCGAGTTCCGGGTGCTGCGCGACCGGCTGTTCGAGACGCTCGCCACCGCCGGCGGCGCGGTGCCCGAGGCCGAGGAGGGCTTCGAGATCCGCGGCGGTGCCCTGGAGCCAGGAACGGTGGCTTCCTGGCTGGCCGAACACGCCGCCGACGGACGCCGCACCGGGCTGGCCGTGATCGGCACCCACCGCAGCTTCGACAGCGACGCGACCGCGCTGGCCCTGGCTTCGGCGGACGGCGAAGGCGGCTACATCGACACCGCGACGCTCACCACCGACGACGATGCCGCGCTGGGCGCCTGGCTGGCCGACCCCGACAAGCCCAAGGCGCTACACGAGGCCAAGCTGGCCATCCACGACTTGGCCGGGCGCGGCTGGACTCTGGACGGCGTCACCTCTGACACCGCCCTGGCCGCCTACCTGGTGCGGCCCGGTCAGCGCAGCTTCAGCCTCGACGACCTCTCGGTGCGCTACCTGCGCCGGGAACTGCGCGCCGAATCCGATGAACAGCAACAGCTTTCGTTGCTGGATGACACCGAGGGCGTCGACGATCAGGCCGTGCAGACCGCGATCCTGCGGGCGCGTGCCGTCAACGACCTGGCCGATGCGCTGGATCTCGAACTGGCCCGTATCGACTCGTCCGGTCTGCTCGCCGACATTGAGCTGCCGTTGCAGCGGGTGCTGGCCGAGCTGGAGACCGCCGGGATCGGTGTCGACCTCGACCACCTGACCCAGCTGCAGAGCCGGTTCGGTGACCAGATCCGCGACGCCGCCGAGGCGGCCTACGCGGTGATCGGCAAGCAGATCAACCTCGGCTCGCCCAAGCAGCTGCAGGTGGTGCTCTTCGACGAGCTGGGCATGCCCAAGACCAAGAAGACCAAGACCGGCTACACCACCGACGCCGACGCGCTGCAGACCCTGTTCGACAAGACCGGCCATCCGTTCCTGGAGCACCTGCTGACCCACCGCGACGTCACCCGGCTGAAGGTGACGGTCGACGGATTGCTGAAATCGGTTGCCTCCGATGGCCGGATCCACACCACGCTGAATCAGACCATCGCGGCGACCGGCCGGCTGTCGTCCACCGATCCCAACCTGCAGAACATCCCTATCCGCACCGACGCCGGCCGGCAGATCCGGGACGGCTTCGTGGTCGGCGCGGGTTACCCCGAGCTGATGACGGTCGACTACAGCCAGATCGAGATGCGCATCATGGCGCATCTGTCGGCCGACGAGGGCCTCATCGAGGCGTTCAACACCGGCGAAGACCTGCACTCGTTCGTCGGGTCGCGGGCATTTTCGGTGCCCATCGACGAGGTGACGCCGGACATGCGTCGCCGCGTCAAGGCGATGTCTTACGGCCTGGCCTACGGGTTGAGCGCCTACGGGTTGGCCTCCCAGCTCAAGATCTCCACCGAAGAGGCCAAAGAACAGATGGACGCCTACTTCGACCGGTTCGGGCGAGTGCGCGATTACCTGCACGAGGTGGTCGAGCAGGCCCGCAAGGACGGCTACACCTCCACGGTGCTGGGCCGGCGGCGTTACCTGCCGGAACTGGACAGCAGCAACCGCCAGGTCCGGGAGTCCGCCGAGCGGGCCGCGCTCAACGCCCCGATCCAGGGCAGCGCGGCAGACATCATCAAGGTCGCGATGATCAACGTCGACCAGGCGTTGAAGGCCTCGGGGCTGCGGTCACGGATGCTGCTGCAGGTGCACGACGAATTGCTGTTTGAAGTGGCCGACGGCGAACGTGAGCCGCTGGAGGCGCTGGTGCGCGACAAGATGGGCAGCGCCTACGAGCTCAGCGTGCCGCTGGAGGTCGCGGTGGGGTACGGCCGGTCTTGGGACGCCGCCGCGCACTAGGCGTCGCCTCATCGGCGGTGGCCGGTGTCAGTGGAATCCTGTCTTGAGTCAAGAAGTTGGCAGGTTTGTTTGGGTGATCGGGTTCAGGTAGGCCTGCTGCGGGGTGCGGTCTTGGATGGCTTGGTGTGGCCGGATGGTGTTGTAGATGATGCGGAAGCGGTGGGCTTCCATGTCGAGTGCGTCGCCGTCGCCGATGTAGCCGCGGAAGAGGTGCTCGTATTTCAGGGTCCCGAAGAAGCGCTCGATGACACCGTTGGTCTGCGGTGCTTTGATTCGGGTGCGGATGTGGCGCAGTAGTGGATCGTGCCCGGTGAAGAGGCTTTGGAAGTCTTTGCCGCGGTAGCAGGGCCCGTTGTCGGAGACGACGGCGATGGGGGCGGGCATGTAGCCGATGACGTGGTCCTGGGTGTCGAGGACCGCCATCTGCCCGCGATCTAGCCGCAGGTCGGCCAGGTTCAGTACGCGGGCGGCTTCCTCGACCGCGAGTCGGATGCAGTGCACGGCGTCGACGCCGCGACCGGTGGGGGTGACGGTGATCGCCAGGCAGTACTTGGAGACGTAGTCGATCACGGCGCTGATCCGCCAGATCCCCCCGTGGGCTGTTTCGAACTCGGAGAAGTCGGTCTGCCAGACCCGGTTGCGCTCGGTCGGCGGATCGTGAAACACCTGTCGACGCAACGCGGCCCATGATTTGCGGTCGGCTCGGAAGCCTTGAGGCAGCAGCAGGCCGCGGCGTCGTAGCGCGCGTTGGACCGAGGAATTGGTGACCTCGTGGCCATCGGCACGCATTAAGGCGGCGATCTTGCGGTAGCCCCAGGCTGGCCAGGCTTCGGCGTATTTGGCGGCCAGGGCCTCAATACGGTCGACTTGAGGCGCCGGCCAGGGGCCTTTGGGTGGGTTACCGGCGCGCGTCCGAGCCAGGCGGCGTCGATAGGTCCGCTCCGGGATGCCGGCGAGCAAGGCGAACCTCGAAACCGGCAGTTGAGCTGCCTCTCTTAGGGCTTCGAGGTCCTGGAAGGGACCTGATTGATCAGCGCGGCGCCGCGCTGCCAGATCCGCAGTTGCACCGTCGCCTCAGCGAGCGCGAGCTTGAGTTCCTCGTTCTCGCGCCGGAGTCGGCGCTGTTCAGGGGTACCGGCCTGCCCTGGGGCTCCACCGGGCACTTCCTGCATCCGTTGAGCGCCGGCCTCAAGGAACTGATGCTTCCACTTCGTCACTTGGGTCGAGGACACCCCGCCCCGCCGGGCGGCCTCGGCACCGGTCATCTCCCCGGCCAGTACCGCCAGCACCAGCCGGGTTTTCTCCTCCGCAGGGATCTTCGTTCGTCGTGATCGGACCATGACCCACTCAACCTCCTCACGGCCGCGTTGTGAATAACGCGGCCCTGTCAGAAAGTTTGAGTCAGTGGAATCCGCTATAATCGAACGTATGTTCGAGCAGTCGCGGGTTCCGTCTCCGGAGTCGGTGGCGCGGCTTAGTGAGCTGTTTGAGCGGCGGTATCCGTCGGTGACGTCGGAGTCGGCGGCGTTGGTGGATCGGGTGTGTGTGTCGGCGCGGGCGGAGAATCGGGCGGCGGCGGCGCAGTTGGTGGCGATCGGGGAGTTGTTTGCGCTGCGGTTGAGTCGCTGTGGTGAGACCGAAGTGTGGGCGGTCGATACCGAGGCGGCGGTGGCTGCGGAGGTGGCGGCGGCGTTGCGGATCAGCCAAGGGCTGGCGGCTAGTCGGTTGCATTACGCGCGGGTGATGCGTGAGGAGTTGCCGCAGGTGGCCGAGGTGTTCAAGGCCGGCGATATCGATATGCGGTTGTTTCAGACGATCGTGTATCGCACCGGGTTGATCACCGACCGGCAGGTGCTGGCGGTCGTTGATGGGCAGTTGGCGGCGCAGGTGGGTCGGTGGCCGTCGCTGACCAGGAGTCGGTTGGCGGCAAAGATCGACAAGATCGTGGCCCAGGCCGATGCCGATGCGGTGCGCCGCCGCAAAGAACGCCAAGCCCAGCGTGAGGTCGGCTTCAGCGATCAAGAGGGTGGGCTCACCGAGATCTACGGCAGCCTGTTCACCACCGATGCCCGTGCACTGGACAAGGCGCTGGATGCGTTGGCCGCCACGGTGTGTGAGCACGATCCGCGCACGCGTGAGCAGCGGCGTGCCGATGCGATGGGGGCGTTGGCGGCCCGCGCCGATCGGCTGGGTTGTCGCTGCGGGCGCCCGGACTGCGCGGCGGGAGGCCGGGCGGCGGCCTCACCGGTGTTGATTCATGTGATCGCTGAGCGGGCCAGCGTCGATGGGACTGGGGTTGCGCCGGGCTCGTTGGTCGGGGCCGAGGGGTTGATCCCGCCGGAGGTGGTTGCTGAGCTCGCCCGATCGGCCCGGTTGGTGTCGTTGGTGCATCCCGGCGATGCTCCGCCGGAGCCGGGGTATGTGCCGTCGAAGGCGTTGGCGGATTTTGTGCGGTGCCGGGATATGACGTGTCGTTGGCCCGGTTGTGACCGCCCGGCGCTCGACTGCGATCTGGACCATACGATTGCCTACGGTGACGGTGGGCCCACGCATGCGTCGAATCTCAAATGTTATTGCCGCACCCATCATTTGGTGAAGACGTTTTGGGGGTGGCGAGATCAGCAGTTGCCCGATGGCACGGTGATCCTGACGTCGCCGTCGGGGTGCACTTACGTCACCACCCCGGGCAGTTCGTGGCTGTTCCCGCACTTGTGCGTGCCCACCGGGGACCTGCCGACACCGCGACAGCGCGTCGATGACCGCTGTGGTGAGCGCACCGCGATGATGCCCCGCCGACGGCGCACCCGCGCCCAACACCGCGCGGCCCGTATCGCTACCGAACGCAACCAGAACCATAAAGCCCGCGAAGCGCGACACGCTGCATTCGACGCCGTCTGGTTCCCCAAAGCCACCTCCACCGCAGACGACGACCCACCACCCTTCTAACGGCCGTCACGAGCCGCGGTTCAGGATTCGGGTCGCGTCCTGAACGATCTGCGCCACGATGGCACCCGCGGGCGCCACGTCGTGGATAAGGCCGACGGCCTCGCCGATCAGGATGTGCGCAATGTCGAAGTCCGCTGCGGCGAGCCCGGCTTCAAAGGCGGCGATGGCCGCGGGCAGATTGGCCAGCAAGTGGCCCTCGTCGCCGTGCCAGCTCTGCAGGAACGTGTTGCGCAGCGCCCGTTCGTCGTAGTGGGCGGGCCAATCGAGTTGTCGCACAAGGTCGTACACGCGGGTGCGGACGGTGTCCTCGCCGCTGGCTTCAATGGCTCGCTGGTGCGCGTTCGGTGACACGAGTGCCTCGCTGGCGGCCCAGAACCGCGTACCGATGAGAACGCCGTCGGCGCCGAGCGCCAGTGCCGCGGCCACCCCGCGCCCGTCGCCGATCCCGCCCGCGGCCACCACGAACGTTTCCGGGGAGCGCTCGGCCACCAGGTCCACGACGGCCGGGACAAACGTCATGGTCGAGCGGCGCGACATTCCGTGGCCACCGGCCTCGGCGCCTTGGGCCACGATCACGTTCGCGCCCGCCCGCAGCGCCGCCTGCGCCTGGTCCAGGGTCTGCACCTGGCAGATCAGCGGAACGCCCGCATCGCGGATGTCTCCGGCGAACGTCTCGGGATCACCGAAGGACAGCATGATCGCCGCCGGGTTCCGGTCGAGTGCGACAGCGAGAGCCTCCGGCGCGCGGGCCAGGCTCCAGGTGATGAATCCGCAGCCGACGCGCGCTTCGCCCGCGGCATCGAATTCGCGCTGCACCCAGTCAGGGTCGCCATAACCCCCGCCGAGCAGACCGAGCCCACCGGCATGGGTGACGGCCGCGGCGAGCCGGCCGCCGGATGCCTGCGCCATCGGCGCCAGCACGATCGGGTGCTCGATACCGAAGTAGTCGGTGAGGCGATTGCGCAGCGACATCGCGATGCCTCCCGGAGATCAGCGCCGCACCGGCAGGGGAGAGTGATACCCGGCCATCGTGTAGAGCACCGGCGCAGCCGTGCGGGCGGCGACCACCCCGTAGGCGTCCTCCTGCTGCACCGCGAACACCTCGGGATCACCGAAACCCCGGTCGATGCGATCCCGGATGAACGCCAGCTGGACCACCTGCACGGCGAAGTTCTTGACCGCCTTGCCGGCGGGCCGGCCACCGATGCGGGTGGCCTCACGGATCGCGAGCTTGCGGCTGCGGATCGAGCCCAGCCAGGTCGCCTCGTTGGCGCTGATCAGGCCGCCGGCCACCATGCCGGGCAGCTTGCTGGCAACCAGCTGCTGCTCATGCCGGCGGCTCAACATCCCCAGTAGCACCATCAGCAGGAACACCGGAACCAGCCAGAACACGTAGGTCACCAGGAAGAGCCGCCCGCCGCCCATCGCCAGCGAGGCGTTCCACGAGGCGTGCATCGCGACCGCGGCCAGGTAGCCGATCAGGATCACGATGGCCTTCGACCAGAATCCGTGGCGGCGCAGCGCGAAGAACACTCCGATTCCGGTCATCGTGGTGAACAGCGGGTGGGCGAACGGACCGAAGATCAGCCGGGCGATGGCCACCGCGGCCATCTGGGCCGGTGACTCGGCCGGCGCGATGTAGACGATGTCCTCCATCCAGGCGAAACCCACCGCCACGACGCCCGCGTACACCATGCAGTCGGTCAGCGAGTTCAGCGCCAGCCGTCGGCGCCCGGTCAACATGACCAGCAGGAACAGGCCTTTCGCGGCCTCCTCGATGAACGGCGCCTGGATGGCCGCCATGTCGAAGGCCTTCGACACCAGCGGCCGTACCGTGGCGACCGAGGACCCGAAGGTCTCCAGCCCGACCGCCAGCACCACCGCCACCGATGCGCCCCACAAGAACGCCAGTTGCAGCAGTCGGCGCGGCTCGGGCTCCCAGCGGTCCAGCCAGCGATAGCACAACAGCACCACCAGCATCGACATGCTCGCCAGTACCAGCGCTGTCAGGGTTCCGCTCGGGTTAGCCGCGGTGAACAGCAGCAACAGGAACACGGTGAGGACGGCGAGCAGGACGATCACAATGAGCGGCGCTCCGACCCTTCGCCGGTTCCGCATCTGAGGCATAGCGAGGGAGCGTAGCCACCGGTTTGTCCAGCGTGCAACGCGTCGAGTAGCCTCAACAGGTAGTCCTCGACTAGTCCTAGACCAGATCGCGGGCGACCGCATGCGCAGCATGCGTGAGAACAGCTGAGTCCCTACTACGCCAAAATGTCCGGAGCAACCCAACACATGCCAAGTCCCACCGTCACCTCGCCGCAAGTAGCCGTCAACGACATCGGCTCGGCCGAGGACTTTCTCGCCGCCATCGACAAAACGATCAAGTACTTCGACGATGGCGACATCGTCGAGGGGACGATCGTCAAGGTTGACCGGGACGAGGTCCTGCTCGACATCGGTTATAAGACCGAAGGGGTCATCCCCTCCCGCGAACTGTCCATCAAGCACGACGTCGACCCCCACGAGGTGGTGTCCGTCGGTGATGAGGTCGAGGCCCTGGTCCTGACCAAAGAGGACAAAGAGGGTCGTCTGATCCTGTCCAAGAAGCGCGCCCAGTACGAGCGCGCCTGGGGCACGATCGAAGAGCTCAAGGAGAAGGACGAGGCCGTCAAGGGCACCGTCATCGAGGTCGTCAAGGGCGGCCTGATCCTCGACATCGGCCTGCGCGGCTTCCTGCCGGCCTCGCTGGTGGAGATGCGCCGGGTCCGCGACCTGCAGCCCTACATCGGCAAAGAGATCGAAGCCAAGATCATCGAGCTCGACAAGAACCGCAACAACGTGGTGCTGTCCCGTCGTGCCTGGCTGGAGCAGACCCAGTCCGAGGTGCGCAGCGAGTTCCTCAACCAGCTGCAGAAGGGCGCCGTCCGCAAGGGTGTCGTCTCCTCGATCGTCAACTTCGGCGCCTTCGTCGACCTGGGCGGCGTGGACGGCCTGGTGCACGTCTCCGAGCTGTCCTGGAAGCACATCGACCACCCGTCCGAGGTCGTTCAGGTGGGCGACGAGGTCACCGTCGAGGTGCTCGACGTCGACATGGACCGCGAGCGGGTTTCGCTGTCGCTCAAGGCCACTCAGGAAGACCCGTGGCGCCACTTCGCCCGCACCCACGCGATCGGTCAGATCGTCCCGGGCAAGGTCACCAAGCTGGTGCCGTTCGGTGCGTTCGTCCGTGTCGAGGAGGGCATCGAGGGCTTGGTGCACATCTCCGAGCTGGCTGAGCACCACGTCGAGGTCCCGGACCAGGTGGTCGCGGTTGGCGACGACGCCATGGTCAAGGTCATCGACATCGACCTGGACCGCCGCCGGATCTCGCTGAGCCTCAAGCAGGCCAACGAGGACTACACCGAGGAGTTCGACCCCTCGAAGTACGGCATGGCCGACAGCTACGACGAGCAGGGCAACTACATCTTCCCCGAGGGCTTCGACGCCGAGACCAACGAGTGGATCGAAGGTTTCGACAAGCAGCGCACCGAGTGGGAGGCCCGCTACGCCGAGGCCGAGCGTCGTCACAAGATGCACACCGCGCAGATGGAGAAGTTCGCCGCTGCCGAGCACGCCGAGCCGCGCTCGGGTGCCAACGGTTCGCACCGCGACGAGGCTCCGGCCGGTGGTTCGCTGGCCAGCGACGAGCAGCTCGCTGCCCTGCGTGAGAAGCTCGCCGGTAACAGCGCCTAAATCGCGCCCAAGCGGGCTGAAGGGGCGCAGATGCTGCGTATCGGTCTGACCGGCGGTATCGGCGCCGGTAAGTCGACGGTGTCGGCTACCTTCAGCCGCCACGGTGGCGTCATCGTTGACGGTGACGTCATCGCCCGTGAAGTTGTGGAGCCCGGTACCGAAGGCCTCGCCAAATTGGTCGAGGCCTTCGGGCCGGGCATCCTGCTTCCGGACGGAGCTTTGGACCGTCCGGCGCTGGCCGCGATCGCATTCAGTGACGACGACAAGCGGGCCACGCTCAACGGCATCGTGCATCCGCTGGTGGCGCAACGCCGTTCGGAGCTGATCGCCGCGGCCGGGACGGATGCGGTGATCGTCGAGGACATTCCGCTGCTGGTCGAGTCGCAGATGGCACCGCTGTTCCCGCTGGTGGTCGTGGTGCACGCCGAAGTGGAGACTCGGGTGGCCCGGCTGACCGAGATTCGCGGCATGTCCGAGGCAGACGCCCGGGCCCGGATCGCCGCGCAGGCCACCGAGCCGCAACGGCGCGACGTCGCCGATGTCTGGCTGGACAACTCCGGAAGCCCGGATGACCTGGCCGCCAAAGCACTTGAGCTGTGGGAGCAGCGGATCCTGCCGTTCGCGCACAATCTCACCAACCGCCGGGCAGTACCGTCTTCGACACGGCTGGTGCCGGCCGACCCGACCTGGCCGGACCAGGCGCAGCGCATCTTGGCCCGACTGCGTACCACCTGTGGTCACCGGGCGATCCGCCTCGATCACATCGGGTCAACCTCGGTGTCCGGACTGGACGCCAAAGACGTTATCGACGTGCAGATCACGGTCGAATCCCTGGCGGTGGCGGACGAACTGGCCGAGGCATTGCTGGCTGCCGGATACCCGCGGTTGGAGACGATCACCGCCGACAGCGGCAAGCCCGATGCCCGCAGCACCGTCGCCGAGTTCGATCACAGCGATGACCCGGCGTTGTGGCAGAAGCGGTTTCACGCCTCCGCCGACCCGGGGCGGGCCACCAACGTCCACATCCGGGTCGCGGGCTGGCCCAATCAGCAGTTCGCCCTGCTGTTTCCGGCGTGGCTGTCCGCTGATGCCGAGGCTCGGGCCGACTATCTGGCGATCAAGCGCGCCGCCGAACGCGCGGCCGCCGACGGCGACATCGACGCGTACTGCGACGTCAAGGAACCGTGGTTCGACACCGCTTATCGGCGGGCGTGGGCCTGGGCCTGGGCCGACGACACCGGGTGGCGTCCCTAGGAGACAGCTGATCAGGCCATGCTGCTGATCAGCGCGCCGCACAACATCGCGCCGGTGTGGGGGTCATTGGTGTTGCCCCAGGTATTGACGAAGCGCTCGCTCTTGACCGTGGTGACGTCATCGACCTTGATTTCGCAATGCACGGTCGCGGTGGTCGGGAAACGCAGCCGGATCACCATGCCGGCCTTGCTGGGGTCGGCCATCACGGTATTGGCCTCGAACGGGGTTCCGAACGCATCGAGGTCCGCGCTGGCGGTCTCGGTGTCGTTGCGCATGAAGGTGACCACGTTGCCGCTGGACCAGGCGTCGACCTTCGCGATGTAGGTCACGTTGTGCAGTTCGTCGGCGGCGGCCGCCGGAGCGGGGATCAGCTGACCGCACCCGAGCACGGCTGCGGTGGTGGCAGCGGCGACACCGATTCGCAGTTTGGCGTTCATAGCAGCGGAGTTTAGCGCGGTCGGGGCAATGCCCCTCGGGCATAGCGTGCGTCACAGTCCGCGCGGCCGAGAGATCGGAATCACAAAATTTGCATGGCACGCAAAGTTTGCATTGTGTGCAATGATTTCCGAGTGGATGCGCCGCAGGTCAGCTCGCTGAGGGAACGCCGGCGGCGCGAAACCGAAGCGGCGATCCATCGCGCGGCGGTCGAGTTGATCGCCGAGCAGGGCTACGACGCGGTGACGGTGCCGATGATCAGCGAGCGCGCGGGTGTCTGTGTACGTACCTTCTTCAACTATTTCCCGAACAAGGAAACGTCGGTGGTGCTGCCGTTCCCGCCGTTCGACCCGGAGCTCAGCGCCGTGGTGCGGAATGGGCCGGGCGCAGAGCGCCTGATGGCCGACGTGGCCGAACTGGTGATCAACCACATCGAGGTCCACACCGAGAACTCGGTCGGCCTCACCACGCTGCTGCGGATGATCTGCGAGATCCCGGAGCTGCTCCGGTTACACACCGCCGAATTGGCCGAGCTGGAAACGCAGCTGGTCGAGCTGATCGCCCAGCGACTCCAGTCGCCCAGCGACGATCGGCGCGTCGAAGTCGTCGCCAGCGCGGTGATGGCGACGGCGAACACCGGCATCCAGCGCTGGTCGCGCGACCCGGAGGCCGGCTCGTTGTCGGACGAAGTCCGGCGCTGTGTGAGCCTGCTGGAACCCCTGCAACACCTTTAGAGCCCTTGGGCCTAACGCGAAAGCGAAAGGGAAAGAACATTTTTGACTTCGTGAAGCGCGCCTGGATTCCGATGGTCGTGGTCCTGGTGGCGGCGCTGGCAGGGTTTGCGGGTTTTCGTATCCATGCGGTGATGGCGCCCAAACCCGCGTCCACCGCCTTCATCGACGAGTCCAGACCCGTGATCCCCAAAGACGTCATCTATGAAGTGTTCGGACCCGAGGGGACGGTTGGCCAGGTGAACTACCTTGACGAGAACTCACAGCCGCAGCGTGCCGATTTCACGACCTTGCCGTGGTCGTTCACCATCTCCACCAAGCTGACGTCCATCTTCGCCAACGTGGTCGCCCAGGGCGACAGCAGCTCCATCGGCTGCCGCATCACCGTCAACGGCGAGGTGCGTGACGAACAGACCGTCGACACCCATAACGCCCAGGTCTTCTGTCTGGTGAAGTCGGCATGAGCGACGTGAGCACGCCCACCGACACCGTCACGCATTCCCGCGTCGCAAGGTTCATTCACCGCGTACCGCTGCTGGTCGTGGTGGCGTGGCTGGCGCTCACCGTCGTCGTCAACGTCGTTGTGCCGCAGCTCGAAGAGGTCGGCAAGGCACACTCAGTGTCCTTGGCGGCCAAGGACGCCCAGTCCTACCAGGCGATCAAGAAGCAGGGCGCCAACTTCGAGCAGTTCGACTCCGACAGCATGGTGATGGTCCTGCTGGAGGGCGACGAACCGCTCGGCGAGCAGGCGCGCACCTACTACCACGGCTTGGTGGAGAAGCTGCGTGCCGACACCGAGCACGTCGAATACGTGCAGGACTTCTGGGGCGACCGGATCACCGCCGGCGGCGCCCAGAGCATGGACGACAAGGCCGCCTACGTGCAGCTGAACCTGGTCGGCGACCAGGGCACCACCACCGGCAAGGAATCGGTGCAGTCGGTGCGCGACATCGTCGACGGCAGCTCGCCGCCGCCCGGCCTGCACGTCTATGTGACCGGTCAGGCCGCCCTGACGATGGACATGAACGACGCCGGCGACGAGAGCATGCTCAAGATGACGGCGATCACCTTCGTGGTGATCACGGTCATGCTGCTGATGATCTACCGCTCGATCGCAACGGTCCTGCTGATCTTGTTCACGGTCTTCGTCGAACTGGGTGCCGCGCGCGGGATCGTGGCCGTTCTGGGCCACTTCGAGATCATGGGGCTGTCCACGTTCGCGGTGAGCCTGTTGACCTCATTGGCGATCGCGGCCGGGACCGACTACGCGATCTTCTTCATCGGCCGTTATCAGGAGGCCAGGGCGGCGGGCCAAGACCGCATCACCGCGTACTTCACCACCTACCACAGTGTTTCGCATGTGGTGTTGGGCTCGGGTCTGACGATCGCCGGCGCCACGTTCTGCCTGAAATTCACCCGGCTGCCGTACTTCGCATCCATGGGTGTGCCGTGTGCGGTCGGCATGCTGGTCGTGGTCGCCGCGGCGATGACGATCACCCCCGCGGTTCTGCTGCTGGGCACTCGATTCGGCCTGCTGGAGTCCAAGCGGAAACTCTCGGCGCGGGGCTGGCGCCGGATCGGGACCGCGATCGTGCGGTGGCCCGGGCCGATCTTCGTGGTGACCATGATCGTCGCCCTGATCGGGATCGGCGTGCTGCCGTCGTACTCGGTGAACTACAACGACCAGTACTACATCCCCAAGAGCCTGCCGTCGATTCAGGGCTATGAGGCGTCGTATCGACACTTCTCCAAGGCTCGGATGAACCCCGACATCGTGCTCGTCGAGACCGACCAGGACCTGCGGACGCCGGGCAACATGCTGGTACTGGATCGGATCGCGAAGAACATCTTCCGACTGGACGGAATCGACAAGGTACAGAGCATCACTCGGCCGCTGGGGGCACCGATCGACCACAGCTCGGTGCCGTTTCAGCTGAGCATGCAGTCGGTGCCCATCACCGAGAACCTCGACTATCTCAAGGGCCGGATGGCCGACATGCTGCATATGACCGATCAGCTCGGTTCGATGATCGAGATCATGGAGCGCATGCACGCTCTGATGTCGGAGCAGGCCGGAGTCACCCACGACATGGTGGGCCACACCACCGAGATGAAGCAGGTCACCGATGAAATGCGGGACCACATGGCTGATTTCGACGACTTCTGGCGTCCGATGCGCAACTACTTCTACTGGGAGCCGCACTGCTCCGGCATCCCGATGTGCTGGTCGTTGCGGTCGATCTTCGACGGGCTCGACGGGGTCGACAATCTCAGCGACAAGATGACGGCGATGCTGGGCGACCTGGAGCACATGGACACCCTGATGCCGCAGATGGTGTCGCAGCTCCCGCCGATGATCGCCATTTCCAAGGACATCCGCGAAACGATGCTGACGATGTACAGCACGTTCAACGGGATGATCAACCAGATGGCGCGGATGACCGACACCGCGACCGTCATGGGGCAGGCCTTCGACGCTGCGAAGAACGACGACTTCTTCTACCTGCCGCCGGAAGCCTTCGACAACGCCGACTTCCAGAAGGGCCTCAAGTTGATGGTCTCGCCGGACGGGAAGTCCGCGCAGATCATCGTCACCCACGAGGGCGACCCGGCCGGCAACGCGGCGCTGTCCAAGACCGAGGAGGAGCTGACCGCGGCCAAGGCGGCGATCAAGGGCACTCCGCTACAGGGAGCCCGGGTCTACATCGGCGGCACGGCGCCGACCTATCACGACATCGGCGAGTTCCTGCGATACGACATGATGCTGGCGGTGATGGCATCCCTGTGCCTGATCATGATCATCATGCTGGTGCTGACCCGCAGCCTCGTGGCGGCCGCGGTGATCGTCGGAACGATCGCGGTCTCCCTAGGCTCGTCGTTCGGGCTGTCGGTGCTGATCTGGCAGCACATCCTCGGCCTGCAACTGCACTGGTTCGTGCTGCCGTTCACCGTGATCATCCTGTTGGCGGTGGGATCGGACTACAACCTGCTCCTGGTATCCCGATTCAAGGAAGAACTCGGCGCCGGGATGAATACCGCGATCATCCGCGGCGTCGGGGGATCGGGCAGCGTGGCCACCCAGGCGGGCCTGGTGTTCGCGTTCACCATGGGCGCGATGATCAGCAGTGACCTGGTCTCGATCGGTCAGTCCGGGACCGCGATCTGCCTGGGTCTGCTGTTCGACACCTTCATCATCCGGGCGTTCATGACGCCGTCGATCGCGGCGCTGCTGGGCCGCTGGTTCTGGTGGCCGATCAAGGTGCTGCCCACCTCATCGCTCACCCGCAACCGGCCGGCTATGACCGACCGTGGGGCCGAACCTGGGGCCGACGACCCGGCGACTACCGAGATCCCGGTGGTGACCCCCTAAGCCCGTCGCTGACCGGCCAGGTCACCGGCATGCCTTGGCCGGCCAGCCATCGGTGCAGGTCGTAGCCGTTGCGGGCCAGGCCGTCGACGGCGGCCACCGCGCGCAGCACCGCATGTTCGGCGTCGTGCTGACTCAGCAGGCCTTCGGCGACGGCGGCCATCAGCTCGTCGGTGTCGGCGAGCTCGACGCCGGATGCGGTGCGGACCACCAGATCCAGGTAGTGGTCCCGGGAGTGCCAGCGTTCCGGTCCGGCCGTGTACTCGCCGACGTCGAGGTAAAAGTCCTGGTCGCGTTCATACCCGGGGCTGAAGTGGAAGACGGTCGCACGCAGGCCCAGCGACGGCAGCAGCCAGGACTCCAGGTAGTGGAATTGGGCCCGGCCCGGGGTGGGGCGGGCCAGGTAGAGGCCCCACGGGTGCACCGTGTAGACGTCGACGTCGCGCACCACCCCTTTCGGGTCGGTGTTGGTGTAGCCGCGTAGGTCGAAGGTCTCTTCCTTGGGTGGATGCACCGCTGGCCGCCTCTCGCTGTCGGCCCTCGGGCCTACTCTGGTTTCCGTGGCCTTCGCAACCGAACACCCTATCGTCGCGCATTCGGAGTACCGGCCCGCCGCAGACGCCGTGGAAGGCATCGTCCGCGCCGGCGGCCGGTTCGACGTCGTCAGCGAGTTCCAGCCGGCCGGTGACCAGCCGGCCGCCATCGCCGACCTGGAACGCCGCATCACCTCGGGGGAGAAGGACGTGGTGCTGCTGGGCGCCACCGGCACCGGCAAATCGGCCACCGCGGCCTGGCTGATAGAACGGCTGCAGCGGCCCACCCTGCTGATGGCGCCCAATAAGACGCTGGCCGCGCAGCTGGCCAATGAGCTACGAGAGATGTTGCCGCACAACGCGGTCGAGTACTTCGTCTCGTACTACGACTACTACCAGCCGGAAGCCTATATCGCGCAGACCGACACCTACATCGAGAAGGACAGCTCGATCAACGACGACGTCGAGCGGCTGCGGCACTCGGCGACCTCCAGCCTGCTGTCCCGGCGCGATGTCGTGGTGGTCGCCTCGGTGTCCTGCATCTACGGCCTGGGCACCCCGCAGTCCTACCTGGACCGCTCGGTGGAGCTGCAGGTCGGCGCGGAGGTGCCGCGGGACGGCCTGCTGCGGCTGCTGGTGGATGTGCAGTACACCCGCAACGACATGGCGTTCACCCGCGGCTCCTTCCGGGTGCGTGGCGACACCGTCGAGATCATTCCCTCCTACGAAGAGCTGGCGGTCCGCATCGAATACTTCGGCGACGAGATCGAGGCGCTGTACTACCTGCATCCGCTCACCGGGGACGTGGTGCGCAAGGTCGACTCGCTGCGCATCTTCCCGGCCACCCACTACGTCGCCGGCCCGGAACGGATGTCGCAGGCCATCTCCACGATCGAGGAGGAGCTGGCCGCCCGGCTCGAAGAACTGGAGAACCACGGAAAACTGCTGGAGGCCCAGCGGCTGCGGATGCGCACCAATTACGACATCGAGATGATGCGCCAGGTCGGCTTCTGCTCGGGCATCGAGAACTACTCGCGGCACATCGACGGTCGCGGCGCCGGAACGGCCCCCGCCACCCTCATCGACTACTTCCCCGAGGACTTCCTGCTCATCATCGACGAGTCGCACGTCACCGTGCCGCAGATCGGCGCCATGTACGAGGGCGACATGTCGCGCAAGCGCAACCTGGTGGAGTTCGGGTTCCGGTTGCCGTCGGCATGCGACAACCGGCCGCTGACCTGGGAGGAGTTCGCCGACCGGATCGGCCAGACGGTCTACATGTCGGCCACCCCGGGGCCCTACGAGCTGGCTCAGGCCGGCGGCGAGTTCGTCGAGCAGGTGATCCGCCCGACCGGCCTGGTGGACCCCAAGGTCGTGGTGAAGCCGACCAAGGGCCAGATCGACGACCTGATCGCCGAGATCCGGCAGCGCACCGCTGCCGACGAGCGGGTGCTGGTCACCACGCTGACCAAGAAGATGGCCGAAGACCTCACCGATTACCTGCTGGAGATGGGAATCCGGGTGCGCTACCTGCACTCCGAGGTCGACACGCTGCGGCGGGTGGAGCTGCTGCGGCAGCTGCGGCTCGGCGACTACGACGTGCTGATCGGCATCAACCTGCTCCGCGAGGGTCTGGACCTGCCGGAGGTGTCGCTGGTGTCGATCCTCGACGCCGACAAGGAGGGCTTCCTGCGCTCCACCCGCAGCCTGATCCAGACCATCGGCCGCGCCGCCCGCAACGTCTCCGGCGAAGTGCACATGTACGCCGACAAGATCACCGACTCGATGCGGGAGGCCATCGACGAAACCGAACGCCGCCGGGCCAAGCAGATCGCCTACAACGAGGCCAACGGCATCGACCCCCAGCCGCTGCGCAAGAAGATCGCCGACATCCTCGACCAGGTGTATCGGGAGGTGGAGGACACTGAATCCATCGAGGTCGCCGGGTCGGGCCGCAATGCCTCGCGCGGGCGGCGCGCCCAGGGAGAACTGGGACGCGCGGGCCAATACGTTTCTGCCGGGGTCTTCGAAGGCCGCGACACCAGCAACATGCCACGGGCCGAATTGGCCGATCTGGTCAAGGACCTCACCGAGCAGATGATGAACGCGGCGCGTGATCTGCAGTTCGAGCTGGCGGCCCGGATCCGCGACGAGATCGCCGACCTCAAGAAGGAACTGCGGGGTATGGACGCGGCCGGAATCAAGTGACGCGCCAGGCAGGCGATCCATTTTCGCGTGTGATGGTGATCCGTGATTGACTGCAAGCGGTGGTGGAACTGACTGAAGCAGTGGTGCATGACTCCGCTGTGAGCGCTGGCAGCTGGCGTGAGCTGCTCGGTAGGCGCTATCTCGGCACCGCGGCCGTGCTGGCCGGCGGTGTGGCGCTGTACGCCACCAACGAGTTCCTGACGATCAGCCTGCTGCCCAACACCATCAAGGACATCGGCGGTGAGCGGTTCTACGCCTGGGTGACCACCCTGTACCTGGTCGGATCGGTGATCGCCGCGGCCGCGGCCAACGCGGTGCTGGTCCGAGTGGGTTCCCGCTCGGCCTACCTGATCGGCCTGCTGTCCTTCGGCCTGGGCACGGTGCTCTGTGCGCTGGCGCCCCAGATGGAAGTCTTGCTGGTCGGTCGCACCCTGCAGGGCATGGGCGGCGGCCTGTTGGCCGGGCTGGGGTGGGCGCTGATCAACGCCGTCCTGCCCAGCTGGCTGTGGACGCGGGCCTCGGGGCTGGTGTCCGCCATGTGGGGTGTCGGCACCCTGGTCGGGCCGGCGGCCGGCGGCCTATTCGCCCAGTTCGGCATCTGGCGATGGGCGTTCGGCCTCATGGCGATACTGACCGTGGCGATGGGCGTGGCGGTCAGTGTGGTGCTGCCGGCCGGGAGCACCGGGCACCGCGGCGAGTCGGTGAAGTTCCCGGTGCGGTCGCTGTTGCTACTGGGCGGCGCCGCGCTGGCGGTCAGCGTCGCGCAGCTGCCGCGCAGCCTGATCGGGGCGATGGGGCTGCTACTGGTCGGCGGGGCCCTGCTGGCCCTGTTTCTGGTGGTGGACCGGCGGTCGTCGTCGGCGGTGTTGCCGTCCAGCGCGTTCCAGCCCGGCCGGGAGAAGTGGATCTACCTGACGTTGGGCCTGCTGATGGCCACCACGAAGGCCAACCTGTACATCCCGCTACTCGGGCAACGGCTGGCCCACCTGCCGCCGGTGATGGCCGGCTTCCTGGGCGCGGCGCTGTCGACCGGGTGGACCTTCAGCGAGATCGCCAGCGCGTCGGTGAGCAAGGTGCGGGTGGTCATCGGCCTGGTGATCAGCGCGCCGCTGGTGATGTCGGCGGGTTTAGCGGTGGTCGCGTTCGCCCGGATGAGCCACTACAACCCGACCGCGGTCGGCGCGATCTGGGCGCTGGCACTGCTGGTCGTGGGCATCGGTGTCGGTGCCGGCTGGCCGCACCTGTCGGCGTGGGCGATGAGCTGCGTCGACGATCCTGCCGAGGGCGGTACCGCCGCCGCCGCCGTCAACACCGTCACGCTGATCGGCGGGGCGTTCGGCGCCGGCATCGCCGGCCTGGTGGTCAACACCGCGATGAGCGCCGGCCAGCCCGCGGCGCGCTGGCTGTTCGCGATCTTCGCCGTGCTCGCCGCAATGGGGTTCGTGGTCTCCTATCGGGCCAGCCGGGGTGCCGGTGCACTCGTCGGTGGCGCTGATTGAGGCGGTACGGCCCCGAAACGGTTTCGCAGAGCCAGCGACGCGTAGACCATGCCGACCAGGACGGGAACCTCGATGAGGGGCCCGACCACCCCGGCTAGGGCTTGCCCACTGGCCGCGCCCCAGGTGGCGATCGCCACCGCGATGGCGAGCTCGAAATTGTTGCCGGCGGCGGTGAACGCCAGGGTGGTGGTGCGCGCATAACCCAGGCCGAGCGCGGCCCCGACGAGGTAGCCGCCGCCCCACATGACCCCGAAATAGGCCAGCAGCGGAATCGCGATACGGACCACGTCGAGGGGGCGGTGGGTGATCTGATCGCCTTGGAGCGCGAAAAGGATGACGATCGTGAAGAGCAGTCCGTAAAGCGCCCAGGGTCCGATCCGTGGCAAGAACCGGCTCTCATACCAGCCGCGGCCCTTGGTGCGTTCGGCCCAACGGCGGGTCAAGTACCCGGCGGCCAGCGGTATCCCGAGGAAGATCGCGACTGACCTGGCGATCTGCCATGGCGAGACTTCGATGCTCGTCTGCGGCAGTCCCAGCCAGCCGGGCAGCAGGGAAAGGTAGAACCAGCCCAGCACCGCGAACATGACGACCTGGAAGACCGAATTGAGCGCGACGAGGACGGCCGCGGCTTCGCGGTCCCCGCAGGCCAGGTCGTTCCAGATGATGACCATGGCGATGCAGCGGGCCAGGCCGACCACGATGAGCCCGGTGCGGTATTCGGGCAGATCGGCGAGGAGCAGCCAGGCCAGGGCGAACATCACCGCCGGACCGACAACCCAGTTCAGTAGCAGCGAGCTGAGCAGGAGCCGCCCATCGGAGGTGACGGCGTCGAGCCGGTCGTAGCGGACCTTGGCCAGCACCGGATACATCATGATCAGCAGTCCGGCGGCGATCGGCAGCGAGATCCCGTCGACCTGCACCGCGCTGAGGCCGTCACCCAGACCTGGGATCATCCGCCCCAGGGCCAGGCCGGCGACCATGGCCAGTCCGATCCAGGCCGGTAGCAATCGGTCCAGGGTGGACAGTCTTGTAGAGGTTGCGTCGTCGCCCATCAGCAGCACGAGGCCGGGGTTGCGGCGGACTCGGCATCGGCGATCTTGGTGTAGACCTCCCAGCGTTCGCGGTCTGGGCCGCTGACCCAGACCTTGTCCTGGACGGCGTAGCAGCAGGTGGTGCCCATTTCCGTCTCCGTCAACAGGCCGGCTTCGCCCAGGCGGGCGATCTCGGAGTGGACGATCTCGGTCGAGGCCACCTCGACGCCGAGGTGGTTCAGCGTCCCGCCGTGACCAGGGTTTTCCAGCAGGACCAGCTTCAGCGGCGGGTCGGCGATCGCGAAATTGGCGTAGCCGGGCTTGACCTTGGCCGGCTCGGTATCGAACAGCCGGGAGTAGAACGCGATCGCGGCGTCGAGGTCATCGACGTTGAGTGCGAGTTGTACGCGGGACATGGCAACCACCTCCGGTTGTGAGACATATGTCGAACTAGTGATCCTGGGGTCAGCATTCCCACCTTTTCGATATATGTCAATGAACTGTGTCATGATGGATGCATGCCCAAAGCGCTGCCGGTGATCGACACCACCGCGCCGGTGTGTTGCGCCCCGGTTGCCGCGGGGCCCATGACTGACGCTGATGCGTTGCAGATCGCGTTGCGGCTCAAGGCGTTAGCGGACCCGGTTCGGGTCAAGATCGTGTCGTATCTGTTCAGCTCGGCCGCCGGAGAGGAGAAGTCCGGCGACCTGGCCGCGGCGCTCGGCTTGAGCGAATCCACCGTCAGTCACCACCTGACACAGCTGCGCAAGGCCGGTTTTGTGGTGTCAGACCGGCGGGGGATGAACATGTTCCACCGGGTGCGTCCGGATGCCTTGCAGGCATTGTGCGCGGCACTGGACCCCAACTGCTGCACCTAGGGTGTTCAGCGGGTGGACTTGATCACCTGGGCGAAGGTGAACTGCCAGCGTTCGATTACGTGGAAGCGCAACGCGTGCAGCATCTGGCCGTCGGGGGTACGCGCAAACCGGGTTCCAAATGGCAACATCACGGCCCGCTGATGGGCCGGCAGACTGCGGTCGTGATCGGTGATGGTCCAGATCGCCGGGCAACGGTCGAACTGATCTTTCAGTGCCGACACCCCCAGATGGCCATCCCACAGCCGCCCCAGGGTTTGGCGGTGCGGCCCCAGGCCAGGGTCGGTCAGCTTCGCGAACGCCTCGGGACGCGCGGCGGTCAGCGCCCGGATCGGGCCGGGTAGCCACCTGGTGGTGTTGTCGATCAGCAGGCAGTCCCCGGGCCGGGCGTGCGCGACGATCACGTCGGCGACCGCGCTGTAGTCCCAGCCCTTTTCCTTGGTGTAGCGATCGCGTTGATTGGCAACGTAATTGGGCAACGCCGCGATCGCCAACACGGCGACGATGCCAATCACGCCGCGGCGCGAAGTGGCGATGGTGGTGACCGCGATCGCCAGCGCGATTGCCATCGCAGGAGCCGTGCCGATCAAATACCGCGGGTAGTAAACAGGTTTCACCACCACCGAATAGGCCAGCGTGGCCACGGTCGGGATGAGCATCCAGGCCACGCACAGCGCCGCGAGCCGTCGGGTCTCGGCGCCCGGGGACCGGCGGGTGCCGTTTCGAACGGCGACGATGGCGCTCGCGAGCATCAGCCACGCCAGGATCGCGAACGGCACACTGTTGTCGAAGTACTGCTGCTGGACGATCTCGATGAAGGTCTGCGGGTTCAGCGCATGAATCCAGGCGACCTGCCGGATCTGGCCCTGGCTGAACCAGAGGAACGGGGCCAGCACGGCAAGTGCGATCCCGGCCGCCGCAGCCCATTTCCGTCGCGCCGAATCGTCGGCCCCCACCTGTCGCAGCGCCACTGCGTGTACCGCCACCATCAGCACGGTGAAGGTGTTCAGCAGCGTCGCCGCCACGACGGCCACGCCGTAGCCCACCCACAATCGCACGGTGTTGCGCCGAGTCGCGGTCACCCACAGCACCGTGAGCCAAACCGCGGCCATCGCCGAGAACGCATACGGGCGCGCCTCGACACCGGCCCACGTCATCCGCGGCAATATCGCGTAAAGCGCACCGGCGCACATCGATACCTGCCGGCCGGTGAACCCGCGGGACAGCACCACCACTCCCGCAGCCCCGACGCCGACGGCCAGACTGCTCGGCACCCGCGCCCAGAATTCGGTCGCGGGGAACACCGCGAACCAGCCGTGCATCACCAGGTAGTACAGCCCGTGTACCGCGTCGATGTGAGTGAGCAATCGCCACAGTTCCGGCAGGGAGCGGTGCGTCGCCGCCGAGATGGTGGCTGCTTCGTCGAACCACAGCGACGGCCGGCTGGCGCCGATGACGCTGATCACCGTTGCCGCGGCGGCGATTACGGCCGCATCCGGTGAGCGCGGTTGGCGCAGTGGCGGACCCGCCTCAGTCCGCGCCGGGGCCGGGCTCAGTACCTGGCTCAACGGCGTGCGCTGTCGGTAGCGGTGACGGTGATGACATTCCACGTTACCGTTGGACACGGCATGTCAGCTACGTCACGAGTCCTGCCAGAGGGGGCTTCCTGGCCGGTCAGACGGCTGGGCGCGCCGCGCCGCAAACGACATGTGACGCCAATCGCCCCCATCGGGGCCGTCGACGCGTTAATGTCGCCATGGCTCAATTTGCGAACAGGCGACAAATGCACCGGGAGGGTTACCAATGAGCGGCTACAAGACCGTGGTGGTCGGTACGGACGGCTCGGACTCGTCGCTGCGCGCCGTCGACCGCGCGGCTCATCTGGCGTCCGGTGAAGGCGCGAAGGTCGTCATCGCCACCGCCTACCTGCCGCACGCCGACGACCCCCGCGCCGCCGACGCTCTGAAGGACGAGGGCTACAAGGCTTCGGGCAACGCCCCGATCTACGCCATCCTCAAGGAGGCCAAGGAGCGGGCCATCGCAGCCGGCGCCTACGAGGTCGAGGAGAAGGCCATCGTCGGCGCCCCGGTCGACGCGCTGGTGGAGCTGGCGGAGTCGGTCAAGGCCGACCTGCTGGTGGTCGGCAACGTCGGCCTGAGTACCATCGCCGGGCGGCTGCTCGGTTCGGTGCCGGCCAACGTGTCACGGCGCTCCAAGATCGATGTGCTGATCGTTCACACCACCGGCTAGCCGCCGGGGCTAGTACGGCGGTCCAGCTTCGCCTCTCCTCCGTCGAGGCTCGCTGACCGCCGGGGAGATTCACCAACCCCGTTCGCGCCACTCCGCCAGTGCGAATACCTTGCGGCTGACGTCACCCAGTAGGCGTCGCCAGAAGCTCGACGGTATCGGAGGAGGCTTCGGGTGTGCCGCGGCGCGACGTATAGGGCAGGACAAAATCCGTAAGGAGGTCCGCTGGCACGTATACCCTGGCACAGCACGGTGTGGTGTTGTTTAGGGTGTTGTTTTAAGTAGGTTTAGTGGTAGCCTCGTGAGTGGATACAGCCCGTCCGGAGGTCCCAGCATGTCTGTTCTAACAGCCAGCGCCGCCGAGAAGCTCGATTTCGAGGCAACAACCCGCCCAGTCCGTGAAATCGCCAGCTACCTGCAGGAAGTGGTCGGACAACGAATCGCTGCAGCCCTCGCAGGACTTGCCGATGCAAAACAGATCGGCCGATACGCGCGGGTAGGCGGCCCGGAACCGCACGATGTAACCGAACGCAGGTTGCGCGAGGGCTACAAAGTTGTCCGAATGCTTGTTGATGCGTACGACGCCAAGACTGCTCGGGCCTGGTTGTTTGGCACGAACACGCGTCTCGACGATCGTGCGCCAGTCGAAGTTCTCGGCGACGCGTCCGACACGGCTGATTTCGCGATGGTCGTGCAAGCGGCTAGACAGGTCGCTAGCTTTCAGGCGTGACCAAAGTCGGCTCCGAACTGCTGTTGTGGCGAGTTGGCTACCACGCAAGTCCACTTGGATTCACGCCGCGCGAGCTATACAGCTTCAGTCATCGCTTCGACGATATTCACCACCGCTTCCGCACTCTCTATCTGGCCGACTTGCCCGAAACCTGCCTCCGCGAGGTGCTGGCAGACCTCCGGCCAAATCTCGGTGCCAAGCTCAGGCATATCGAGCGATACGGGCCCGAAGCGGCTGAAGACTTCGCCTCGGAGCCGGTAACTGCAAGCTGGCGTCGCCAGAACGTGCTAGTTCCAGCGCTACTAAGACTGGACGGCCCGATGGTTGACCTAACCGACGGGGCAGTGCGTCAACAGATAGAAGACAGGCATGCCCCGCTTCTGGTCGAACATGGCATGGAGCACCTTGATCTGCACGAAATCACGACGAGTCGACGCGTGGTTACCCAGACGATCGCTGGTGAGCTCTACGACGACGGTGTGGCTGCCGTGAGATTTTTGTCTCGGCTTGACGCTCAACCTTGTGTGGCCCTATTTGAGGGCTGCGGAGACGCGGACCTCGTGGGCGAAACCATTCCTCTGACGGACCCCGCTCCCGGTCCGCTTCTCACCGTCACGACTGAGTGGAATCTGGACCTGGAGGCTTCCTGCCCTGCCTAACCGGCGGGGGAATTCACCAATCCCGTTCGCGCCACTCCGCCAGGTGCGGTCGCTCGACCCCCAAAACGGTGTCATCGCCGTGCCTGGGTACGACGATGGTGTCGTCGCCGAAGCAGTCGAACACCTTGCGGCTCACGTCACCCAGCAGGCGCGCGAAATCTCCTGGCTGCCAAGTCTTTCCGAAGCCGCCCGGGAATACCGTCGGCTCCAAACCGTGAATACACCCGCGGGAGCGGGTCGCGCTACATGCTCCGTGCCTGCCCTAACGGGGTCCAAACAGGTGAAGCGCCGAGAGTTCTGCGGAAATGGTGCAGCCGCACCACCATCCCCCGAGCGCCCCGCGCGTGCAGCGTCGTTCATCCCCGCCGCCGCGGGAGGCGCCCCATACGGGGTGGGGGAGTACTCCCCGAGGCCGCCGTGGTGCACCTCGTAGGCATAGGCGCTCGTATCTCTCCGGCTTTTTCCACGCGCCCGAGCGGCGCCGCACTGCCAACACACTGGTCAGCCGTGGTTGCCGATGTTGATTCACCAGAAGCGGTTGCGCATCTGGTTGAAGGACTCCCGGTATTGCTCTGTGGCGGTCTTGGCTCGTTCGTAACCTCCGCCGAAAAGTCCGGCCTGGAGCGGCGCATAGCTGGAGTACTGCTTTGCGAGGTCGTCGACGAATTCTTCGAGTGGGTTCCCATGTCGCCGCGACCGCCAAGTTGACTGTCCGAGCCAATGAGTTTCCCGTAACCACTGACGCTGCTGGTCTGCTCCGTGCCTCAGGTTCAACAGGTCTTGATCGACTAACCCGAGAATGACTTCGGTTGAGTCGAAGGCGGCATCGTAGTCTTCGTCATCAGGAAACTGTTCGTCGAAGATCGGCCGCAATATCCGATGCAGCCACGCCGAGGAGGAAGTGTGGTAATTCATCCCTTCTTTTCTGTCGATCGCAGCCTGCGTCGCTTCGAGGTCCTGCCCCATCACTAGCGCGTTGACGAGTAGTTGGGTGATCGAATCGTTGTCGAAGGGCGTGTATGGGTTGACAGTCTCAACCATCGAAAGTTTGGGCTGGGCATCGTAACTCCGGTCGGTTACCGTGTTGTCGATCAGCAGCGTTTTGAAGTTGTCCCATTTGCCTTGACCCGAGGACGCCATTGCGGCGACGAACACCGCGACAAGCGAAGGCACGTGCCGTAGGTGGAGTAAGAAGGTGTGTCCTCCAGCGATCTTGCAAGCCTCAGTGGCAAATGCTTTCAAACCCTTGACCCACGGGGTTAGTGTCTCGGCGGTGCCGTATCGGGCAGCAACTTGCAGCGACCAGCAGAAGGGCTCGGTAAGACGCCAATAGTCATTCGCCGCCTGCGCTCCGTCCAATGCGAGCTGATTATTCGTTCCTCCCTTCCAGTCCGTCGGAAAGCGCTCGGCATCGCGCATCGCGGTCCTTACCCGTGCCACCTCTGCGCTGACGATATCGTCCAGATCGATTTCTCGATCGCGGTCACGGATGAGTTCTTTTGTGAGTTGCCTAAACGACCGAGGTTTGTCGGATTCGGAGGTTTCCTCAAGGGCCGTTCGTCGCGTGGAAGAGTCGATGCCGGTCAAACCAAGTGCGCGTTTCACGGCCTCCATCAGCTTGATTGCGTTGTCAGCGTAGTCGGTTCCGAACAGGTCAGCGTAGTCCAGGTCGCTAAGAGTGTCCGTCGTCGAAAGATTCCAGGTAGGGATATCGCCGCTGTCGAAGCGCACGGGGATGAGCCAAGTTCGGTCGGGTGGCCTCAATCGATATTGCTCGACAGCTAAGTGCAATTCCTCGTTCATGTAGGACTTTTCTTTGGCCCTTGATTGCTCAGAGAAGCAAGCGAGAAATGCAATTGATCCAGAGGCAATAGCATCGCGGATCTTGTCTTTCCACTTGTCGCCGGGGGCGAGATCTTTCCTGTCCCGCCAGTACGGGATCCCGGCGTTCTCCAGATGCCGGCATAACCTGTCGACCTCGTCCTTGTCCTCACGGACGTAAGAGATGAAAGCGTGCTTGCCGTCGGCTGAAGCAGCGTTCAAGTCATCCCCTTGCTCTTTCAGTTCGTTGGTGTTATCTAGGCGCAAAATCACCTGCGTCCGTTCGGTGCGTCCAACGGACCCTCAGATCCTAATATTGACGGGGCCGTGAGACGGGGAGCGACGTGTCCGCGCGCTCCAAATGTCGCGCCCCTGATGGCAGTCCTGGCAGTCTCGCGCGTTGGCGGGCCTTCTCGTGTCGCGCGGTCGGTATCGCCGCGGCAGGTCGATCCGGTCGGCGGCGTCGATCGGGGTGAGCGCGGCGAGCCCGTCGAACTCGTCCGTTTCGACGGAGATTGTGCGCCATGTAGTGCCGTTATCGTGCTGCTCACCCTCGGCGCGAACTTCAACCGTGTGGCTAGCCACGGTGAGAACCGTCGAGGTGTGGATCGTGAAGCGGCGAAACTGACTGTCGCTGTCGCTGTCGGTCGTCCACGGGCCGAGCTGGTCGGCGTCGGCAGGCTAGGTGATGCGTGCGAGTGCGGCCGGGGAGTCGGAACTGGCTGTCGTCACGTGCGCCAAATTATGCCCTGATTGACGCCAGCTCAACGTGTAATGTCGCTGAAACTGTTTGCAGAGCAACAGCGTTCGCTTCTTGCATTGTTGGCGTATCAACATGTCGAGCGGTTGGCGTGCAGATGCTTTCGACGCATCCCGTGCAACCCGTGACTCGCGGCGGCTACGCGACTACAAGTTGAAGCCCCCAGCGTCGTTCGGGCGTGTCGCTGCGCGCCGTCGCATCCCGCATTCACGGCAAACCCACCAACCGCGTTCGCGCCACTCGGCGAGATGCGGCCGTTCGACGCCGATCGTGGTGTCGTCTCCGTGGCCGGGGCAGGCGACCGTGTTATCGCTATAGCGGCCGAATACCTTGCTTTCGAGGCCGCCCATCAGCGAATCGAACTAATCTGGGCTTCCTTCCAGGACCGCCGGGAAACAGGCCGTCCCCGAGGCAACTTGGTCCAAGGATGAAACTCACGAAGTCCGGGTCGCCAGTGCCGGACCATGTCAACGTCCACGCCGAGGGGCGCCTACTCGGGAACTTGGGCGCGCGGCGGAGTGTTGAACTGTCGCCTGGATCCCGGCATGCCCGGGGCACAGAAAAGAGAAAATAGATGAAGATCGAGATCACCCGTGCAGATGTGCGGGAGTTCGTCGAGGCCACTGCTACTGGCGTGAACATCGATGCAGTGGTGTCGGAGTTGGTTGCGCGCCTGCCTTTGGTGGGAGAGCACCCTATGACGACCGCCTTGAACCCGACGACGATCCAGGCGTGGATCGCAATTCGAGGTCGTGACGATCTCGGCGTGGACAAGTACGAGGAGATTCTCCGGAACTCCGCCTGCTAGCCGATCGACAGCTTGACCCCGTCACTGAAGTGGCGGGGTCAAGTCGTTTCCAAGCCGCGCCGTTCTATTCACCCACTGGGGCGCTGCGCGAAGCAGTCAATGTGGCTGCCGTGCTCCCGCCAGGGCTGCGGAATTCGCCTCACCAACCCCGTTCGCGCCACTCCGCCAGGTGGGGGCGCTCGGCCCCCAATACGGTGTCATCACCGTGCCCGGGGTAGACGACGGTGTCGTCGCCGAAGCGGTCGAACACCTTGCGGCTCACGTCACCCAGCAGGCGTTCGAAATCCCCGGGCTGCCAAGTCTTTCCGACACCGCCGGGGAACAGGCAGTCGCCGGTGAACAACTGCGTCACGCCGCCGGTGGCCGGGCCGTCCAGCGCCAGTGCCACCGATCCCTCGGTGTGGCCCTGCAGGTGGATCACGTCGAAGCTCAGATCGCCGACGGTCACGGTGTCGCCGTCGGCCAGGATGCGCTCCGGGGTGACCGGCAGCGGCTCGGCGTCCAGGGCGTGGGCGGCCGTCGGCGCCCCGGTGGCCTCGGCCAGCGCGGTCAGCGCCTGCCAGTGGTCGAAGTGCTGGTGGCTGGTGACGATCAGCGCCACGTCCGGGGCGTGCTCGCGCACCAGCGCCACCAGGTTCTCGGCGTCGTTGGCCGCGTCGATCAGCAGCGTCTTGCCGGTGTTGGTGCAGGTCACCAGGTAGGCGTTGTTGTCCATCGGGCCCACCGACGCCTTGATGATGGTGGCCCCGGGCAGGGTGCGCCGTGCCGCGGTTCCGGGCTCGACGTGTCCGGTGTAGTTGTCGTCCACCGCGATCTGGGAGGTCATGACCGTCACGGTACTGGCCCTGAGCTGGTTGTCGGTAGGGCCACCTAGCATGGACCCGTGGCTGACCGGCTGATCGTCAAGGGTGCGCGGGAACACAACCTGCGCAGTGTGGATCTGGACCTGCCGCGTGACGCGTTGATCGTGTTCACGGGGCTGTCCGGTTCGGGTAAATCCTCGCTGGCCTTCGACACCATCTTCGCCGAGGGCCAGCGCCGCTATGTCGAATCCCTGTCCGCCTACGCCCGCCAGTTCCTGGGCCAGATGGACAAGCCCGACGTGGACTTCATCGAGGGCCTGTCGCCGGCGGTGTCCATCGACCAGAAGTCCACCAACCGCAACCCGCGCTCGACGGTCGGCACCATCACCGAGGTCTATGACTACCTGCGGTTGCTCTATGCCCGCGCCGGGACCCCACACTGCCCGGTCTGTGGCGAGCGGATCGCCCGCCAGACCCCGCAGCAGATCGTCGACCAGGTACTGGCCATGGACGAGGGCCTGCGGTTCCAGGTGTTGGCGCCGGTGGTGCGCACCCGCAAGGGGGAGTTCGCCGACCTCTTCGAGAAGCTCAACACCCAGGGCTACAGCCGAGTGCGCGTCGACGGCGTGGTGCACTCCCTGACCGATCCGCCCAAGCTCAAGAAGCAGGAGAAGCACGACATCGAGGTGGTCGTCGACCGCCTCACCGTCAAGGAGTCGGCCAAGCAGCGGCTCACCGACTCGGTGGAGACCGCGCTGGGGCTGGCCGACGGCATCGTGGTGCTGGAGTTCGTCGACCGGGACGACGACCACCCACACCGCGAACAGCGGTTCTCCGAGAAGCTGGCCTGCCCCAACGGGCACGCGCTGTCGGTCGACGACCTGGAGCCGCGGTCGTTCTCGTTCAACTCGCCCTACGGGGCCTGCCCGGAGTGTGCGGGCCTGGGCATCCGCAAGGAGGTCGACGCCGACCTGGTGGTGCCCGACCCGGATCGCACCCTGGCCGAGGGCGCGGTAGTGCCCTGGTCGATGGGCCCCACCAGCGAGTACTTCACCCGGATGATGGCCAGCCTCGGGGAGGCGATGGGCTTCGACGTCGACACCCCGTGGCGCAAACTGCCGGCCAAGGCCCGCAAGGCGATCCTGGAGGGCTCCGACGAGCAGGTACACGTGCGCTACCGCAACCGCTACGGCCGGACGCGCTCGTACTACACCGATTTCGAAGGTGTGATGGCGTTCCTGCAGCGCAAGATGGAGCAGACCGAATCCGAGCAGATGAAGGAACGCTACGCCGGGTTCATGCGTGACGTGCCGTGCCCGGAGTGCGCCGGCACCCGGCTCAAGCCGGAGATCCTGGCGGTCACGCTGGCCGCGGGCGACTACGGCAGCAAATCCATTGCGCAGGTCAGTGAGCTGTCGATCGCGGACTGCGCGGACTTCCTCAACGCCTTGACCCTGGGCCCGCGCGAGCAGGCCATCGCGGGGCAGGTGCTCAAGGAGATCCAGTCCCGGCTGAGCTTCCTGCTCGACGTCGGACTGGAGTATCTGACGCTGTCGCGGGCCGCCGGAACCCTGTCCGGTGGTGAGGCGCAACGCATTCGGCTTGCCACCCAGATCGGCTCGGGCCTGGTCGGCGTGCTCTACGTGCTCGATGAGCCGTCGATCGGGCTGCATCAGCGCGACAACCGGCGGCTGATCGAAACCCTGGTGCGGCTGCGCGATCTGGGCAACACGCTGATCGTCGTCGAGCACGACCTGGACACCATCGCGCACGCCGACTGGATCGTCGACATCGGCCCGGCGGCGGGGGAGCACGGCGGCAAGATCGTGCACAGCGGTCCCTACAGCGACCTGTTGAGCAACACCGACTCGATCACCGGCGCCTACCTGTCCGGCGCGAAAAGCATTGCGGTTCCGGAGAACCGCCGGCCGGTGGACGCCAAGCGTCAACTCGGGGTGGTCGGCGCGCGCGAACACAACCTGTCCGGTGTCGACGTGACGTTTCCGCTCGGCGTGCTCACCGCGGTCACCGGGGTGTCCGGCTCGGGCAAGTCGACCCTGGTCAACGACATTCTGGCGACGGTGCTGGCCAACAAGCTCAACGGCGCCCGGCTGGTGCCCGGCCGGCACACCCGGATCACCGGACTCGATCACCTGGACAAGCTGGTGCGGGTGGACCAGTCGCCGATCGGGCGCACGCCGCGGTCCAACCCGGCCACCTACACCGGGGTGTTCGACAAGATCCGCACCCTGTTCGCGGCCACCACCGAAGCCAAGGTGCGCGGCTATCAGCCCGGCCGGTTCTCGTTCAACGTCAAGGGCGGCCGCTGCGAGGCGTGCACCGGCGACGGCACCATCAAGATCGAGATGAACTTCCTGCCGGACGTCTATGTGCCCTGCGAGGTCTGCCACGGTGCCCGTTACAACCGGGAGACCCTGGAGGTGCACTACAAGGGCAAGACCATCGCCGAGGTGCTGGACATGTCTATCGAGGAGGCGGCGGAGTTCTTCGAGCCGATCACCGGCATCCACCGCTACCTGCGCACCCTGGTAGACGTCGGACTGGGATATGTGCGGCTGGGCCAGCCGGCGCCGACGCTGTCCGGGGGAGAGGCGCAGCGCGTGAAGCTGGCCTCCGAACTGCAGAAGCGTTCCACCGGCCGGACGGTCTACATCCTCGACGAGCCCACCACCGGCCTGCATTTCGAGGACATCGCCAAACTGTTGGTCGTCATCAACGGCCTGGTCGACAAGGGCAACACGGTGATCGTCATCGAGCACAACCTGGACGTGATCAAGACCGCGGACTGGATCGTCGACATGGGCCCCGAAGGCGGCGCCGGCGGCGGCACGGTGGTGGCCACCGGCACACCCGAGGATGTGGTGGCCGTGCCGGAGAGCTACACCGGCAAGTTCCTCGCCGAAATCCTGGGCCCGCCAGCCAAACCCGCCAAAGCCGTCAAACGGCGGCGTAAGGCCAGCGCCTAGGGTCCCGTGTTTGGCTAAGCCGGCTCAGCGCCGAGGCTGACTCGCAGGTGCCGTACGACTGCGTCGGCGACAGCCTCGATCGGCTCGGTTTTGCCCGCCGAGACCCAGTCGGTGAGCCAAATCTGCAACGCCGAGATGACCAGTGCCGCAGCGATTCGCGGCGGCAGGTGCGTGATTTGGCCTGCGCCCACCGCGACCTCGGCCGCACGGGTGATCATGTCCATGCCCGTTCGCCACGCGGCCCGCTGACCTCCGCGGCCCAAGTCAGCTGACGCCGATGCCCAGCTCAGGCCTTCATTGATGTGCAGCTGCAGAAAGTGGGGATGTGCTGCGAAGAACTCAACCTCGGCACGCGCCGCGACCAGGATCGCCTCGAGCGGGGAGTCGATTTCGTCTGTGCGTACGCGCACGGCGGCGACGAACTCCTGCATGCGCGCGGCGTTGAGGGCATCCCAGATTTCGTCTTTGCCGCCGAAATACTTGTAGACCGTCGCAAGTGACACCCCGGCGGTCTTGGCGATGTCGCTCACCCGTGCGTCGGCGAAGCCGGTGCGACTGAACTCGTACTCGGCTGCCGCCACGATCTGCTGTTGGTACATGGCCCTGCGTGCGTCGGCCATGTCGGCGACAGGGGGCGTGGATCGGTTCGCTCCCATGGCCGCCACCTGCTCTCGATTGACCGTTGGCCCAGTGTCCACGAGGTGCTACGGTGCCACAGTAATCACGATTCTGTGTAACAGAATCGAGATTACTACAGGTGGTTGGGCGAGACGGGAGAGGTGCGCCGATGGCGACCGCAGAGCTGAGCCGGGAAAGCTCACCGCAGATTTCGGCGACACTTCCGCGGTCGCGCGGACTGCGCATCGTATGGATCGTGGCGTTCGGCTCACTGGCCTTGGCGTTTCCGACATACAGCTACTTGGCATTTCACAGCAGCGTCGACCGACCCGTCATCGCCGATGCCATGGTCGTGCAGGCGACCGTTGCCTACTTCCTGGGCATTTTTGCGGCGTTCCTGCCGATACCGTCGCTTCGGACCTGGACCCGATTTCAACGCCTCCAGGCGGTGGCTCTGCCGTTCGTGGTCTGCTCCTACATCACGCATCTGACCTGGGAACTCGGCTGGCTGATCCTGCACAAGGCCATCGCCGGGGCCCGCGATGCGGCGTGGGCGTATCCCTGGTGGAACTACATCGACGGCGGCGACCTGCGCTATCTGGACGCCGAACCCAACTTCTTGATGATCGAAGTGCTGTCGGTGATCAACGCCTGCGTCGGCGTCACCGGACTCGTCCTGCTGTTCCGATCCAAGTTCACCGACTACCGGGGAACCTTGCTGGTGATGTCGACAGCCGTCACGCACACAGTCCTGACCTGGTATTACTACGGCACCGAGATCATCGCCGGCTTTCCGTCGATCAATACCGACAGCTTCATGGATCTGGGCGTCAAGTTCATTCTGCTGAACGGCCCGTGGTTGATCGCGCCGTGGCTGGTACTGGCCTGGGGGTACGTGATGCTCAAGAGGCAGTTCACCGGTTCGGGAAACTACGCCGTCAGCGCTGTGCCGCCTTCACCAGCGGCGACGGGAACCGCGGCGGCACCCGCACTCCGTCCAGCCACTCGGTGAGCTCCCGTGCCCGCTTTTCCAGTACGGCGCGGGCTTTTCGGCCCGGGTCTTCCAGGAGCTGCAACTGCACCGCGGCGGCGGCGTTCTGACACCAGCCGCCCACGATCCGGCCGTTCCACCACACCGTGGGCCCGGCGTTGCCGGTGTTGTCGAAGAGTTGGCCGCGGTGCTCGCCGAGGTACCAGTCGCGGTGATACCAGCCCATCGTGGTGACGTCGAGTCCCGGCAGCAGCGCACCCCACGGCTCGACGTCGGGTTCGGGCTCCAGGTCGTCGGGCAGCGCATGCCCGGGTGTGCCGTGCAGGTCGACGTCGACGGCGCCGATGTCGCTCAACGCCTTTCGGATCGCGGTCTTGGTGGTGCCGAACCACCACTTGATGTCCTCGGCAGTAGCCGGGCCAAACGCCCGCAGCCAGGCGCGGACCAGGTCCGCCTGCGCCGCCTCGGCGGTGATCTTGACGCCCGGCTCGCCGAGCCAGTCCGCAGCGGTCGTCCACTGCGGCCGCGACGAGGTCCAGCCGCCGTCGTTGGGACCCCGCACGATGTGGCCCTGGGCGCCCAGCACGGTCAGCGCGCGGGGTGCCAGATGGGTCTGGCCGCCGTAGGACTTGCCGGGCGCGGGATCGTAGGTGCCGGCCAGCTCGGGCAGGGCCGCGCGCAATGCGGCGCTGCTAGCCGGGCCGTTCTCGTCGAGGTGGCGTAGGACCGCGGCGGCAGCCTGGGTCAGCCACTTTTCGCCGTCATCGGCCACGCCGGCTTTGGCCACCTCGGCGATCAGCTTGCGCCGTTCGGTGTCGGCCACCCGGTCGCTGGCCGCGGCCTGCACGGCGGGCAGATCGGCGGGATCGACCATCCACAGGGTGCGGCGCATCGCCAAATGCTTGACCAGCGACCGCTTTTCATACAGTGCGCTGTCGAGGTCGGCGACGCCGAACGGTGACGAACGTGCCCACAGTGACAGGTACGGGGTGGCGGGATCGGTGGCGTGCAAGCCGATCAGCGTCGCCGCGATCCGGGTGATCGGCTCGTTGGCGGTGTCGGGGGACAAGAAGTGTCTGCGCGCCAAACGGTTTCGCCGCTCAACGATGGTGAAGCTGCGCACGTCTCAGTGCTCACCCTCGCGCATTGACTTGCGGATCTGCTCCAGTCGGTCGGCGGCCGCGTGCTGCCTGTCCTGGAATTGCTTGTCGACGCTGCGGCCCTCGGGGGTCTCGGCGTCCAATTCCTGACTGCCGATCGAGGTCTGATAGCGGCTCGCGATCTTGTCGCGCACCGATTCGAAGGTCGGAACGCCGGCGTCGTCGAATCCGGGATCGGTTTGCGGGTCGGTCGGTTCGTCGCCCATGCCCGACACGTTACCGCCGGCGGTCGAAGTAGCGGACCATCAACGCTCAGTACTGGTCGAGTGGGAATCTGACGACGTGACACGCCGATGCTGCGTCGTCAGATTCCCACTCGCGGCTGGCGAGAGCACACCCGCGACCGCCGCGTCACACGCTCGGGAACCCCACCGGCGCCACCCCGGGGGTGCTGAGCCGGGCGGCCAGCCACGGCAGCGCGTGGGTGAACACCCTTCCGGCGAACGGCCAGTCGTGTTGGCCCGGCTCGCTGATCACGGCGCAGTCGATGCCGTTGGCCCGGCCCAGTGTGCACAGTGACTTCGCGGCGGCGAGCTGACCGCCGGTATCGGCCTTGACTGCGCTGCTGTCCACTGCGAACCACCCCGAAACCCCGGAATACCGGCCGTGCTTGGCGATCACCGTCGACGGGTCGAACGCGGCCCAGGAGTCGACGCTGCCGCCGAACAGCCGGCTGATGGTCTGGGAGCGGGTTCCCGCGTTGGGGCTCAGATCGCCGGCGATGTCGACAAAGGCGCTGAACTTGTCGGGGTGCATCGCGGTCAGGTCGACCGCGCAGGTGCCGCCCATGGACCAGCCGACCACACCCCACTGCGACGGTTTGGCGCTGACCCCGAAGTGCGAGATCACGTACGGCACCACGTCCTCGGTCAGATGGTCGGCGGCGTTGCCACGCGGACCGTTGACGCATTCGGTGTCGTTGTTGAAGGAGCCTCCCGAGTCGACGAACACCAGCACCGGTGCATTGCCGTGGTGGGCGGCCGCGAAGTCATCGACGGCTTTGATCGCGCCCCCGGAACGCAGCCAGTCGGCGGGCGTGTTGAACTCGCCGCCGATCATCATCACGGCCGGCAGGGCCGGCGGCGGTTTTTGGGCGAACCACGCCGGCGGCAGATACACCAGTTCGCCGCGATGCTTGAAATGCGAAGCGTCGGCGGGAATCGTCACCTGCAGCACGTGGCCGCGCGAGGGCAGGGTGCCCGAGCCGGCGATCGCATCCACCGCGGCCAAATCGCTCTGGTCGGGCAGCGGCCCCGACGTCAGGTTGCCCCAGGCGCTCTGCACGGTCGGGAAGTAACCGACCCAGGCATTGAGCGTCAAACCCGCACTGATCAGACACAGCGGCACCGCCAGAATGGCGATGCCGCGGCGCCACCAGGCCGCACCGCGCCAGCCCAAGACCAGCAGCGCCGCGGCGGCACCGGTCAACGCGATCCACAGCCACAGAGTTATCGGCGGCGGCTGCCCGGACAGGCCGTCGTCGGTGACGAACCAGTACGCGCACCCCGCCGCGGCGAGCCCCAGGGCGGCGATCAGCGGCAGCCGCCATAGCCAGCGGCGCGACCGCCAGCCCACGGCCAGGACCAGCG
Source organism: Mycobacterium sp. SMC-11 (assembly GCF_046250095.1). Taxonomy (NCBI): domain Bacteria; kingdom Bacillati; phylum Actinomycetota; class Actinomycetes; order Mycobacteriales; family Mycobacteriaceae; genus Mycobacterium; species Mycobacterium sp. SMC-11. The sequence continues at coordinate 2,049,996 of NZ_CP176430.1, forward strand.
ACAACACCGCCGCTGCCTGCACCGTGACCGGGATCCAGCCATGCATCAGCGAGGTGTGTTCGCCACTCGCCAGAATCACCCCTCCATGATGGACCGGAATGCGGCTCAACGCGGCTTGGCCAGCGGGAACGGCAGGGTGTCCCGGATGCTGTGGCCGGTGATGAGCATGACGACGCGGTCCACGCCCATGCCCAGCCCGCCGGTCGGCGGCATCGCGTACTCCATGGCCTGCAAGAAGTCCTCGTCGAGTTCCATGGCCTCGGGGTCCCCGCCGGCGGCCAGCAGCGACTGCTGGTGCAGCCGTCGGCGCTGCTCCACCGGATCGGTGAGTTCGCTGTAGGCGGTGCCCAGCTCGACGCCCCACGCCACCAGGTCCCACCGCTCGGCCACTCCCGGCTTGCTGCGGTGCGGCCGGGTCAACGGCGAGACCGAGGTGGGGAAGTCGGTGTAGAACGTGGGCTGCTCGGTACGGGCCTCGACCAGGTGCTCGTAGAGCTCGAGCACTATCGCCCCGGCATCCCACTGCCGCAGGTAGTGGACGCCGGCGCGGTCGCACAACCGGCGCAGCGTGGCCACATCGGTGCCGGCGTCGATCTGCTCGCCGAGCGCATCGGACACCGCGTCGTGCACGGTGCGCACCGGCCACTGCCCGGAGATGTCGACCGCTTCGAGCTTGTCGCCGGCGCCCGGTCGCATCACCACCGGGGCACCGTTGGCCGCCACCGCAGCGTTCTGGATCAGCTCGCGGGCCCCGTCGATCCAGGCCAGGTAGTCGCCGTGGGCCTGGTAGGCCTCCAGCAGGGTGAACTCCGGGTTGTGGCTGTAGTCGACGCCCTCGTTGCGAAACGCCCGGCCCAGCTCGAACACCCGCTCCACCCCGCCGACGCACAGCCGCTTGAGGTAGAGCTCCGGGGCGATGCGCAGATACAGGTCCAGGTCGTAGGCGTTGATGTGGGTGACGAACGGGCGCGCGTTGGCCCCGCCGTGCAGCTGCTGCAGGATCGGTGTCTCGACCTCCAAAAACCCCTTGGCGAACAAGGTGCCCCGGATGGAGCGCAGCACATTGCTGCGGGCTGTGATCAGCGCGCGCGCTTGCGAGTTGATCGCCAGGTCCACGTAGCGGGTCCGCACCCGGGCCTCGGGGTCGGTCAGGCCCTTCCATTTGTCGGGCAGTGGGCGCAGGCATTTGCCGACCAACCGCCAGTGCGTCACCAGCAGCGACGGTGTCCCGTTGCGGCTCTGGCCCATCCGGCCGGTCGCCTCGACCAGGTCGCCGAGATCGACACCCGCGCTGAAGTCCGCGGCGCGCGCATCGCCGTCGGCGTGCGCGAGCACCGAGTTGTCGAGCAGCAACTGCACCTCACCGGACCAGTCACGCAGCTGGGCGAAGAGCACCCCGCCGTAGTCGCGCATCCGCAACACCCGCCCGGCCACCGACACGGCCTCTTCGGTGCCACTGGCCAGGGCTTGGCTCACACTGTGGCTGGGCGCGGCGCCCACCGGGTAGGCGTCGACGCCGCTGTCCTGCAACGACTTCAGCTTGGCCATCCGGACCCGGACCTGCTCGGGAAGCCGGGGGAGCGTCTCTGTGGACTCGGTGAAGTCGCCGGCGGCAGCGCCGTCGATGGTGTCGGGGGCGGTCCCGTCGCTGTGCAGCCGCCCGGAGGCGGCCATCGTCGCCGGCACGGCGGAATGGTGTCCGGTGTGCTGCTCGTTGCGCCGCGAGAAGGGCAGCACCAGAAAGCCTTCGGCGATCACCGAGGCGACCCCGACGCGGGGGATCAGCCGGGCGTCCTCGTAGCAGGCATAGCGCGGCACCCACTCCGGCCGATACTTCATGTTCGACCGGTACAGCGTCTCCAGCTGCCACCAGCGGGAGAAGAACATCAGCAGCCGCCGCCACAGTCGCAGCACCGGACCGGCGCCCAGCTGCGCGCCCTGTTCGAAGGCGGCCCGGAACATCGCGAAGTTCAACGAGATCCGGCTGACGCCGATGGTGGTGGCCTGCAGTGCCAGTTCGCTGACCATCAGTTCGATGGTGCCGTTGGGGGATTGCGGGGATCGGCGCATCAGATCCAGCGACACCCCGCTGTGCCCCCACGGCACCAGCGACAGCATCGCCACGACCTCCCCGGTACGCGGATCGCCGCGTACCGCCTCGACCAGCAGGCAGTCGGCGTCGGCCGGATCGCCCAGTCGGCCCAGCGCCATGGAGAACCCGCGCTCGGATTCGGTGTCGCGCCAGGCGTCGGCGTGTTCGATGACGCGGGCCATCTCGTCGGCGCCGATCTCGCCGTGCCGGCGCATCCGCACCGTCAGACCCGAGCGGCGGGCGCGGGTGACGGCCTGGCGCACCCCGCGCATGTCCGGGCCGGACAGTTTGAACTCCGAGGGCCGCAAGATCGCCTCGTCGCCCAATTCCAGGGCGCTCAGCCCGGCGTCGCGGTAGGCCTGCGCGCCGGCGAAGCTGGCCCCCATCACGCCGGGTGCCCAGCCGTAGTCCTTGCAGACCCGCAACCAGGTGTTGATGGCCTGCGGCCACGACCGCGGGTCGCCCACCGGATCGCCGCTGGCCAGGCAGACGCCCACCTCGACCCGGTAGGTGATGGCGGCGCGCCCGTTGGGGGCGAACACCACCGACTTGTCGCGACGGGTGGCGAAGTAGCCCAGCGAGTCGTTCTGGCCGTACTGCTCGAGCAGCCCGCGGATCGCCGACTCGTCCTGGCCGGTGAGGGCGTTGTCGGCGCGCTGCGACAGAAACAGCACGATGGCCGCGATGATCAGGGCCAGCGCCCCGAGCAGCCCACACAGGGCCTTGAGCCCGAAGTCCGGCTTGCCGGGGAAGAAGTCCGGTTCGAGCAGCCCGAAGCCGACCACCCGGTTCACCACGTAGGGCAGGCGCAACGGGCGTGTCACCGTGCCGGGGAACAGCTCGATGAGACCCCAGCACAGCAGAATCGCCACCGCCCACCCGGCGACCAGCGTCGCGGCGGACTTGAGCAACGCTCCGCGCCGTACCTTGGCCCAGAACTCGCCGTGGGCCAACACCAGCACCACGATCGTGACTACATGCAGCACCAGGCCCGCGACACCGCTGATGACTTGGAAACGGTCGGAGGTGTCCGACACCAGCCGGCTGACGTTCCAGCCGCCGGCGACCACCAGGTTGGCGATCAGCAACCACCAGGCGATGCGTTTGTGCGCGCTGAGCGCGGCCGCCAGCAGGGCCAGGACGAATGCCCAGGCCAGGCTGGTGTCCGGGAAATTGAACAGGTACTTGTCGATGAACTCCCGGGGCACCCGGATTGCCCACCGGATCACTGGTGACATGCTCGCCAGCAGCGACAATGCGGCGGCGATACCGACGGCCCAGGCGGCCGCGGAAGGCACCCAGTGCAACCGGGTGTTCGAGCTGCTGCGTGAGCGCGGCACGGGCGACACTGTCAGGGTCATAGCCCGCGAGAATAAGCAGAAAAGCCGCGAAAAATATGTGAGGAATCGCCGGTGGGTGTGATCGCTGGGAGGAAGCAGCCCTGAACTGCTGCTAGACTCGCTTTCGCGACCGTCCCGGCGTACGCCAGGACAGCAAGTGGAGTTCCCTCCCACCACTGGCCCAGGAGCAATCCTTGCGGCTCAGTGGTCCGGTCGCAGGCGGTGCAAACCGCCTGCTCTGCGCGCTGCGCAGGCGGTTTGATGCTATTTCAAGCCGTGATCGGTCGGTATGGGCCCTGCTTCGTGCAGGGCTTTTTTGCTGGTGGGTGGGGTCAGCGCCGCTGCGTCCGGACGAGCACTGCGGCGGCCGCGACCGAAGACTACCCAAGGAGGTCCCATCAGCACTGAGATCCGCGTCAACGAGCGCATTCGTGTACCTGAGGTTCGTTTGATCGGCCCGGGCGGGGAGCAGGTAGGCATTGTGCGCATCGAGGATGCGCTTCGCGTCGCCGCGGATGCCGATCTCGACCTTGTCGAAGTCGCACCGACCGCCAAACCGCCGGTCTGCAAGATCATGGACTACGGCAAGTACAAGTACGAGGCGGCTCAGAAGGAGCGCGAGTCTCGCAAGAACCAGCAGCAGACCGTCGTCAAGGAACAGAAGCTGCGTCCCAAGATCGACGACCACGACTATGCGACGAAGAAGGGCCACGTGGTCCGCTTCCTCGAAGCCGGGGCCAAGGTCAAGGTGACGATCATGTTCCGCGGCCGTGAGCAGTCCCGGCCCGAGCTCGGCTACCGCCTGCTGCAGCGGCTGGGCGCCGACGTCGCCGAGTACGGCTTCGTCGAGACCTCCGCCAAGCAAGACGGACGCAACATGACGATGGTGCTGGCACCGCACCGCGGCGCGAAAACCCGTGCCAAGGCTGCAGAAGACGCCGGTGGAGGCGCGGTTCCCCCCGCACCCGCCACCGCTCCCGCCCCCGCGGCGGATGCGGCCGAGCAGCAGCCCGAGAACTAAAAACCCGACAGCAGAACTGAGGAAACATGCCCAAGGCGAAAACCCACAGCGGCGCTTCGAAGCGATTCCGTCGCACCGGAACCGGCAAGATCGTCCGGCAGAAGGCGAACGCCCGCCACCTGCTCGAGCACAAGCCGAGCACCCGCACCCGTCGTCTGGCCGGCCGCACCGATGTGGCTGCCAGCGACACCAAGCGCGTCAACGCGATGCTGAACGGCTAATTGCCGCTTTCTCCGCATCGCAATTCCCCTTACGCCCAACGAGAGTAGGAACACCCCATGGCACGCGTAAAGCGCGCAGTCAACGCCCAGAAGAAGCGCCGTACAGTCCTGAAGGCTTCGAAGGGCTACCGTGGCCAGCGGTCGCGGCTGTACCGCAAGGCCAAAGAGCAGCAGCTGCACTCAATGACCTACGCCTACCGGGACCGTCGTGCCCGCAAGGGTGAGTTCCGGAAGCTGTGGATCTCCCGCATCAACGCGGCGGCCCGCGCCAACGACATCACCTACAACCGGCTGATCCAGGGCCTCAAGGCCGCCGGTGTCGAGGTGGACCGCAAGAACCTCGCTGAGATCGCCGTCAGCGACGCGGCTGCATTCACCGCGCTGGTCGAGGTCGCTCGGGCCGCGCTGCCCGAGGATGTCAACGCGCCTTCCGGCGAGGCTGCCTGACCCGAACCGAGCCGATGCTGACCGAACGTTCGGCCCGGGTGGTCGCGGCGGTCAAGCTGCATCGGCACGTGGCCAGGAAGCGCGAACAGCGCTTCCTGGCCGAGGGGCCTAATCTGATCGAGGCCGCGATCGCACGCGGTCTGGTCCTTGAGGTCTTCGCCACCGAATCGGCGGCGCAGCGTCACCACGATCTGCTGGCTTCAGCGCAGGTACCGGTCCAGCTGGTGACCGATCGCGCGGCAAAAGCCTTGTCGGACACCGTCACTCCGGCCGGATTGATCGCGGTGTGCGCGCACGCCGAAGCGGAGCTGCACACATTGCTGGCCGATGCCCCGCGACTGGTGGCGGTGGCCGTGGGCATCGGCGAGCCCGGTAACGCCGGCACTCTGATTCGCATCGCCGACGCCACCGGTGCCGACCTGGTGGTGCTGACCGGCAACAGCGTCGACCCCTATAACGGCAAGTGTCTGCGTTCGTCCGCGGGCAGCATCTTCAACGTCCCGGTCGTGGTGGCTGCCGACACCGATGCCGTGCTCACTGCGATGGGACAGGCGGGACTGCAGGTGCTGGCGACGGCCCTTGACGGCGAACTAAGCCTCGACGACGCCGATCCGGTGCTGACCGCGCCCACCGCGTGGCTGTTCGGCCCCGAGGCCCAGGGGTTGCCGGCCGAGGCCGCAGCCGCCGCCGACCACCGGGTGCACATCCCGATGGCCGGCGGCGCTGAGAGTCTCAATGTTGCTGCCGCAGCAGCGATCTGCCTCTACCAGAGCGCGCGAGCCCAGCGCCGCGCTTAGGCGGCCTTGGGCTTACGGCGCGGTGGCCGCGGGGTCAGACCGCTGCCGGCGGCCAGCGAGAAGGTGCTGTGCATCAGCGCACCGGCACGCTCGACCAGTTTCATGCCCCGGCTGACCGGCGGGACGTAGTGCATTCCGCTGCGGCGCCGATCTTTTGGCGGTCCGCTGAACCACGGGGCTTCGATCGGCGGTGTGTCGCTGGGGATCTTGCCCTGCTCGCGTCGGTATCCGGCCAGCGCGCGCGGGTGCAGCCGAATCTCGTCCGGCACGAAGCTGAATGCCACGTGGCTGACCTTGCCCAGCAGCCGTAGCAGCACCTCGTCGCCCTCTGACCAGCGCAGACCGGCCTTCTCTCGCACCACCGGCTCGAACAGTCCGGCCGCCACCCAGCGTTGGGCGGCCAGTGCCGGTTTGAACATCTGGTGCCACACCGCGTCGGGCATGGGGACGAACCAGGGCTTCGGGATGCGGATGTTCAAGATGTCGATGGCGGCCGGCGTCAGCTCCAGCTCGTCCTCGCACACCCGGTTCCAGTACTCGCAGAACTCTTCCCAGGACTTCGGCACGGGGCGCATGCTCATGCCATACATCTGGTACCACTGCACGTGCTCGTCGAAGAGCTGGCGCTTCTCGGCCAGAGTGAGCCCACCGTCGAAGTATTCGGCGAGCTTGATGATCAACATGAAGAACGTGGCGTGCGCCCAATAGAAGGTGTCGGGGTCCAGCGCGTGATAGCGCCGGCCCTTCTCGTCGACGCCCTTGATGTCGCGGTGGTAGTCGCGGATCGAGGCACCGGTGTGCTGGGCCCGGATGCCGTCGTAGACGACGCCCATGATCGGGTACACCGACCGTGTCACGCGCTGCATCGGCTCGCTCAAGATGCTGGAGTGCTCGGTCACGCCGGCGCCCAGGCCGGGGTACATGTTCTCGATGGCGCCGATCCAAACGCCCATGATGCCGGTGCGCAGGTCGCCGAAGTACTTCCAGGTCAACGAATCGGAGTTCAACGGCTCAACCGCGGTAGCGGGTTTGGGAGGGGTCTTGGCAACGCTCGGGGCACTTTCGTCGGCGGGCGCGGGCGCCTGCTCAACGGATGCGGTCGGCGTAACGGTCATCACGTCTCCTGTCTTGGAACCTGAAACTACGATAATTGTGACAACGATCGTTGTCTACATTGGTTGTGGCGCGTCGCCCCGAAAACGCCAACCGTGTCGTGTGCCACTGTCGGGGTCATTGCCGGTCTCGGCGAGCGCCACCTACCCTGAATCCCATGGACCTCGAGCCGGCCCCTCGGCAGGCTGATGGGCTCGGGGAGGCGGTGGAGATGTCCGACGAGCCCAGCACCAACCGCCGCCCGACGTTCTCCCTGGATGAGGCCGCGGCCTGGCTGAACCGCACCACCAACGACGTCCGGATCGTGGACTTGGTCCGGCGGGTGCGGCGAGTGTTGCCCGGGGATCCGGAATTCGGTGATCCGCTGTCGACCGCCGGAGATGGGGGACCACAGGCCGCCGCGCGGGCGGCCGACCGCCTGATGGGCGATCGCTCGGCGGCCTCGCGTGAAGTCAGCCTGGGCGCGCTGCAGGTCTGGCAGGCCCTGACCCAACGAATGTCCCGGGTGCCGGGCAATGCTGAGGCAACGCTGGTCTTAACTGATTTGGTCGGCTTCTCAACGTGGTCGCTGCAGTCCGGCGACGACGCCACCCTGACCCTGCTGCGCCGGGTGTCGCGGGCGATCGAGCCGCCGCTGCTGGACGCCGGCGGCCGCATCGTGAAACGGATGGGCGATGGGCTGATGGCCGTGTTCCGGGATCCGCTGGTGGCAGTCGCCGCGGTCCTGGATGCACAAGAGGCCATCCGCGAGGTCGAGGTCAACGGACACACGCCGCGGATGCGGGCCGGCATCCACACCGGCAGGCCCCAGCGGCTGGCCGACGACTGGCTCGGTGTGGACGTCAATATTGCCGCCCGGGTCATGGAACGCGCCGCCAAGGGCGGGATCGTGGTTTCCGGGCCGACTTTGGAACGGATCGACCCGGCCGCCCTCGATGAACTGGGTGTGGTTGCCAAGCGAGCACGCCGTCAGGTGCTCGCGGCCAAGACCAGCGGCGTACCGGCAGATCTGACGATGTACCGCCTGAAGGTAGTTCGCCAGAGCCCTTCAAGCGCCGACTGATTGCGCCTCGTTAACTTCCTTGTGGGCCGGTCAGGTTGGCTCACACGAGTGGATGAACCCCGTTCCTTGGAATACCCTGCGGTGAGCAAGGTAACTATTTGACCGGTTTACACAGGTCGCCTTAAAGCAGAAGCGGGGAATCATGTCAGGTCGGCAGCAGCGTCGGAACAACCGCCGTAAGACGAATCGGCTGGTTGGTGCCGGTGGCACCGCGGCGGCGTTCCTGACATTTGGCATGGCGCCCCTGGCAGCGGCCCCTACAGCCCGCGCCGACTGGGACTTCGACTGGCTGACTGACCTCTTCACCCCGATCTCAGGCTCGGACAGCGGCTGGGACAGCAACGCCTGGGACATCGGATCGTGGTTCAACGCATCGGCAGACCCGGGTGCCGCCGCCGACACAGGCGCGTTCGACATATCGGCGCTGTTCAACACCCTGTTCTACCAACCGTTCCACGCGAGCATGGAGTCGTTTATCGACAACTCGGCCAACGCCTGGATCATCGACATAGTCAACTCGCTGAACACGAATCCGGATTACTGTGGCCTGATCTGCAATGGTGCGGACGGCACTGCGGAGAGCGTCAACGGCGGCAACGGCGGCCTCTGGTTCGGTGACGGCGGTGCCGGCTACTCCGCGGGCGCTGACGAGGACGCGGACGCCGCCGTTGGCGGAGGCGCCGGTGGTAACGCCGGCTGGTTCGGCAATGGCGGCGCCGGTGGCGCGGGAGCTTTGGGCGGTGACGGCGGTGCGGGCGGCCTCGGCGGCTCAATCATGGGGCTCGGCGGCGCGGGTGGCGCCGGCGGCGATGGTGGAGACGGCGGCAACGGTGGCGCCGCGATGGGCTGGCTGTTCGGCATCGGCGGCGCGGGTGGTGACGGTGGTGCGGGCCAGATCGGCGCGATCGGGACTACCGGCTCATGGGCTGACGGCGGCAACGGCGTCGGCGGCACGGGGTCCGCGGGCGACACTGGCGGTAAGGGTGGCAATGGCGGTGCCGCGAGCGGTTCCCTGTTCGGCACCGGCGGTGCGGGCGGCAAGGGTGGTGCCGGTGGCGAGGGCGGCCAGGGCGGTACCGGCGCAGCGGGCGATGCGGCCAACCTCAATGGTGGAACCGGCGGCAACGGTGGTGCTGGTGGCGCCGCTGGTGTAGGCGGCAAGGGCGGTGACGGCGGCTCGCTCGGCCTCAAGGGCGCGGACGGCGCTGACAGTGATGTCAAGGGTGACGGTGGTAAGGGCGGTACCGGTGGTGCTGGGGCTGACGCTACCGATGACCACATAGCGGGCAATGGCGGTCTTGGCGGCGATGGCGGCGACGCTGGCGACAGCGGTAACGGTGGTATCGGTGGCACGGGCGGCGCCGGTGGTGCCGGAAATGCCACGCAAGAGGCGGGCACCGGCGGCAATGGCGGCAACGGTGGTGACGGCGGCAAGATCGGCAACGGCGGCGCGGGTGGTACCGGTGGTGCTGGCGGCATCAGTGGCACCAATGGCGATGACATGGATGGCCTCGGGTCTGTCGGCGGAAAGGGTGGCGTCGGCGGTAACGGCGGTGCAGGCGGTACCGACGCGGGCAACGGTGGCAATGGCGGTGTTGGCGGCGTCGGCGGTGCTGGGCATGACGGCATAAAGGGCACGAACGGGGATGACGCCACCACTGCGGGCGAAGACGGCGGCAATGGTGGTCAAGGCGGCAACGGCTTCGGCGGCGGCGTGGGCGGTGTCGGCGGTCAGGGTGGAGCTAAGGGCGGCGGCGAGGACAGCATCGCCGGAAAGAGCGGCAACGGTGGAGCCGGCGGTGTGGGTGGCGCGGTCGGTGCGGGCGGTGACGGCGGCAACGGTGCGAACGGCACCTGGGCAAACGGCGGCGATGGCAAGGGCGGCGACGGCGGTCAGGCCGGTGAGAACGGCGCGGCGGCTGGCAACGGCGGAGCCGGCGGTGCGGCTGGCGGTGCCGACGCCGAAGACGGTGCCAACGGCGGTCAGGGCAGTACCGCTCCTTCCCAAGCCAGTAAGGGCGGTGACGGTGGTGACGGTGCCGCCGGTACCGCGCAGCACAACGACGGCGGCCAGGGCGGCAACGGTGGCGACGGAGCCTACGGCGGCGACGGTGGCAGTGGCGGCAACGGCGGCAACGCGTACGTCGGGTCTAACGGCAACGGCGGCGACGGTGGGACCGGGGGCAAGGGAGCCGACGGCAACGGCTCCGTCGCGAGCAACGGCGGTCACGGCGGCCAGGGCGGTAATGGCGGCAAGGCCGCCGGCACCGGTGCTGGCGGCCAGGGCGGTAATGGCGGCGACGGTGGTAACGGCGGTACCGGCCTGACGGGCAGTAACGGCAGCTTCGAAGATGGCGGCACCGGCAACGGCGGCAACGGAGGTGCCGGTTACAGCGGTGGCAATGGCGGCAAGGGCGGTGCCGGCGGTGGATCCGAGTCCGGCACCAACGGCAGCGGCGGAGACGGCGGCGACGGTGGCCAAGCGGGCGCGGGCGGCAGCGGTGGTAACGGCGCTAACGGGGACTGGGATTCGAAGGGGCAGTATGGCTACGGTTCCGGCGGTAAGGGCGGAAACGTTGGCAGCGTGGGCGCTGTGGGTAAGGGCGGCGCGGCGGGCGACGTAGGGACCGGCGGCACCGGCGGCGAAGCCGGCACCGCGGGTGCGGACGGTCAAGGGATCTATGACCCCCACCAGGTGCACGGCGGCAACGGCGGAAACGGCGCGGACGGCGATGTTCTCCACCTCAATGGTGGTGCCGGCGGTGACGGCGGCACCGGTGGAACCAACGGCAATGGTGGCGCCGGCGGCCACGGTGGGGACGGCGAGACAAACACCGGCAACGCAACCACCGGCGGCAATGGTGGCGCTGGCGGCAACGGCGGTGCGGGCGGTACGGCTACCGGTAACGGTGGCAACGGTGGTGACGGCGGCAAAGCTTCACCCAAAACGACTGAGAGCGATACCAGCACTGCCACCAAGGGCGGGAACGGCGGCGCCGGCGGCAAGGGCGGCACGGCCGCCGGTACCGGCAACGGTGGTGACGGCGGCAAGGGCGGCGACGCCGGCACCGGAACCCAATATGGCGGCGCCGGTGGCGCCGGTGGCGCGGGTGGCGCAGTTACCGGTTCGGGCAACGGCGGCAAGGGCGGGGATGGCGGTGCCGGAGCCGTCGCAACCGGCTGGAAGTCCGACGGCACCTGGGGCATCGACGGATTCAGCAAACAGTTCGGGGCCGGCACCATCGTCGGTATCTCTGGCGCTGGTGGCGCTGGCGGCGCCGGTGGTGCGGCAACGACCGGGAACGGCGGCGCCGGTGGCACTGGCGGCAACGGTGGTGCAGACACCGCTCCGGCCGACACCCGGGTCATCTGGGGCGGTGCCGGCGGCGCCGGCGGTGCTGGTGGCGCCGCGACCGTCAAGGCCCCCGAGGGCGACGCCACCCCTGCCGTCAGCGGTGAAGGCGGCAGGGGCGGTGCAGGCGGTCAGGGCGGGCAGGGCACCATCACCGGCGGCAGCGGCGGCAGCGGCGGTGCCGGTGGGGCCAGCACCAGCAAGGCTGGCGGCGACGGCGGCGCCGGCGGGAACGGCGCCGTGGGCTCCGGCTGGAATGACGCCAACGGCAGCGTGGCCGGCAAGGGCCAGATCCTCGGCTATGGCGGCAGCGGTGGCGCCGGTGGCGCCGGCGGCAACGGTGAGACCGGTGGCGATGGCGGGACCGGCGGTAAGGCCGCCGACGGCATCAGTGGCGGCAACAAGTTCGGCTCCGGCGGCATCGGCGGCGCTGGTGGGGCCGGCGGAACCGGCACCACCGGTGACGGCGGCAACGGCGGCAAGGGCGGCGACGGCGGCGGCGGGAGCTGGCGGGCCCAGAACGGCGGCGCTGGTGGGGCCGGTGGCAACAGCACCGAAGGCAACGGTGGTGTCGGTGGCGAGGGCGGTAATGGCGGCAGCCTGACCAGCAACGGCGGCACCGCGCCGACCAACGGCAAGGCCGTCCAGGTTGGCGCCGGCGGCGCGGGCGGCAACGGTGGCAGCAGCACCGCAACCGACACCGAAGGCGAGGGAGGCAAGGGCGGTCAAGGTGGTGACGGCGGCGACGGCGTCGGCAGTATCAAGGGCGGGGCCGGCGGGACCGGAGGCACCGGCGGCAAGTCGGGCAGCGTGGCCGGCGAGGCCGGCACCAAGCCCGCCGCGCCTACCGACAAGAACGGCGTCGAAGGCGGCGCTGGCGGCGACGGAGCCGAACCCAAGGCGCCCAGCAGCTAAAACCCACACGGCGAAGGCCCTGCACACCACGTGCGGGGCCTTCGTCGTCTCGGCAGTCTGCCGTTTCTGTCGGCAAGCTAGATCTCAGCCATTTGGCTGATGTTCGGCACCCCTCGCGCGAGTTAAGTAATCCCTGAGCCGTCCGAAGTCTTCGGACGGCAGAAGGGACGGAGGGGACGATGGGTGGGCAGCGATACGCCCGGATCAACCGGCGGAAAGCCATGAGAGCGGTGGGAGCCGCGGGGACGTTCTTGGCATGCGGGGCGTTGGCGGCGCCGCCGGCTGCTCGGGCGGATCTGGGATTTGAGGACTTGTTCGATCCGGCATTCTGGGCGGCCTTCTCCGAACCGACCCCGGCCGATGCTGGCTCGCTGGCGGCCTTCGATGTGGCCAGTTGGTACCACGAAGACCTCTATCTGCCGATGTACGACAGCCTGCAGGCAATGCTCACCAATCCGGCCAATGCGTGGTGGCTAGACGTGGTCAACGCGCCCTCGGTGCTGCTGTTCGGCCGGGATGTGATCGGCAACGGTGTCGACGGGTTCGATGGTCCGAACACGTCGCTGTTCGGCTGGGTGCCCGGGATCGGGGATGCTGGCGACGGCGGCTTCTGGTTCGGTGACGGCGGGGCCGGGCTTGCTGGGACGGCGTCGGCCCCTGACGGCGGGGTCGGCGGGATGGCCGGCATGTTCGGCAACGGTGGGGTCGGCGGAGCGGGATTCAGTGCTGCGCCGGGTGATAGCGGGATCGTCGAGGCCGGGGACGGCGGCCTCGGCGGTGCCGGTGGCTGGTGGATGGGCGACGGTGGTGCCGGTGGTATGGGCGGTACCGGGTGGGCCGACACCGGCGGCCTCGCGGGTGAGCATCCCGGCGGCAACGGTGGCGCCGGCGGCGATGTGGTCGCGTTGTTCGGATTCGGCGGCAACGGCGGGGTCGGCGGCACCGGCGGGGGCGGGATCGCGCCCACCACCGCGAATCCGGCTGGCGCGGCCGGCGGCGTCGGCGGGAACGGCGGTTCCGGCGGCAATGCCGGCACCTGGATCGGCAACAGCGGCGACGGGGGCGCGGGTGGCCGGGGCGGCGCGGGTGCCGTGGGCGGAGTCGATGCATTCCAGCATGGGCTTGTCGGGACCAACGGCGGTGATGGCGGCAACGGCGGTGCCGCCGGAGCCGGGGTGGGCCAATACGGGTTCGTCGGCTCAAATGGAATCGGCGGCGCCGGCGGTAATGGCGGTGCCGGTGGCGATGGGGGGCGAGACGGCAACGGGAACTTCGCCGCTGGGGGTGGAAACGGCGGACGAGGCGGTACCGGCGGCACCGGCATCGACCAGGCGGGTGTCGGCGGTAACGGCGGCGCGGGCGGCGATGGTCGCGGCAGTAGTCGCGGTGGTGCAGGAGGCGCTGGTGGCTCCAGCGACACCGGCGTAGGCGGTTCCGGGGGTGTAGGCGGCGCCGGTGGCAACAACTACGCCGCCCCCGGGACCGGCAGCTTCGGAGGGCTCGGCGGGACCGGAGGGGTCGGCGGTGCCAGCGTTCACGGCACGGCGGGCAGCGGTGGCATGGGGGGTAACGGCGGCAGCGGCTCGTTTGAAGGCGGTCCCGGCGGTACCGGCGGTGCAGGCGGGGCGAGCAGCTTCGGCATTGCCGGCAACGGCGGTGCTGGCGGCGCCGCCGGTTCCGCTACCGGCGTAACGGGTTTCGTTCCGGGTATGACCTTGGCGTACAACGGCACCGGTGGTGCCGGCGGTGCCGGCGGTATGACCATTTCCGGCGTCGCCGGTAACGGTGGGGATGGTGGCAGTGGCGCGGCCGGTCTGACCGGTGCCGACGTGGTCAGCTGGGGCGCTTCCGGCGGAGCGGGGGGCGCCGGTGGGACTAGCGTCTCCACCGCCGGTGGTGACGGTGGTGCCGGCGGCGCGGGAACAACCGGAACCTGGCGAGGCGGTGATGGCGGTGTTGGGGGTGCCGGGGGTACCGGTCAAAGCGGCGCCGGCGGAGACGGCGGCCCTGGCGGTGTCGGCGGGGACAGCGCCGGGACCCTGCGGCCCGGAGAGTCGCCACCCCGCGCGGGCGCCGGCGGTTTCGGCGGGCACGGCGGGGACAACGTCGACGGCTCGGCGGCGGGTGGCTACGGCGGGTACGGCGGAGCCGGTGGTAACGGGGTCCCCGGTGTCGCCAGTGGCGGTACCGGCGGTGACGGCGGTGGAGGCGGTTCCTCGGGAACCCTCTCCGGCCGGGGCGGTGAACCCGGCTATCTCGGCATCGACGGGGCGGGCGGAGTTGGCGGTTTCGGCGGCGCCGGAGCGCCCTAGCTCTGCCACGCGGCTACGGGAGACGGCCGCGGTGCCGTCGTCCAGGTCACCCCGGATAGGATCGGCACCTGCGTCACAGTCGTGTCGCAGTCCGACCCGCGCACCTGAGGAGAACGCCGCCGCGTGGCCGATCTGCCCGTCGATCTGTCCGAGGACGCCCTGGCCGCTGCGGTCAGCGCGGCCTGTAACGCCTTTGCCGCGGCCGCCGACCTGGACGCGCTGGCCCACGCCAAAACCGAGCACCTCGGTGACAAGGCGCCGCTGGCGCTGGCACGCCAAGCGCTGGCCAAGCTCGACAAGGCCGACCGCGCCGACGCGGGCAAGCGCGTCAACGCCGTCCGCACCGACGCCCAGCGCGCCTACGACGAGCGCCTGGCGGCGCTGCGCGCCGAGCGCGATGCCGCCGTGCTGGCCGCCGAAAGCATCGACGTCACCCTGCCCTCGGCCCGCAAGCCCGTCGGCGCACGGCACCCCATCACCATGCTGGCCGAACACGTCGCCGACACCTTCGTCGCGATGGGCTGGGAACTGGTCGAAGGCCCCGAGGTCGAAGCCGAACACTTCAACTTCGACGCGCTGAACTTCCCGGTCGACCACCCCGCGCGCAGCGACCAGGACACCTTCCACATCGCCCCGGCCGGATCGCGGCAACTGCTGCGCACGCACACCTCGCCGGTGCAGATCCGTGCCCTGCTGGCCCGCGAACTGCCGGTCTACGTCGTCTCGATCGGGCGCACCTTCCGCACCGACGAACTCGACGCCACCCATACCCCGGTGTTCCACCAGGTCGAGGGGCTTGCGGTCGACCGCGGCCTGACCATGGCACACCTGCGTGGCACCCTGGACGCCTTCGCCCAGTCGGAGTTCGGTCCGGCTGCCAAGACCCGCATCCGGCCGCACTTCTTCCCCTTCACCGAGCCGTCGGCCGAGGTCGACATCTGGTTCGAGGGCAAGAAGGGCGGACCCGGCTGGGTGGAATGGGGCGGTTGCGGAATGGTGCACCCCAACGTGCTGCGCGCGGTGGGCATCGACCCGACCCAATACTCCGGCTTCGCCTTCGGCATGGGATTGGAGCGAACCCTGCAGTTCCGCAACGGAATCCCCGACATGCGCGACATGGTCGAGGGCGACGTCCGGTTCTCCCTGCCGTTCGGGGTGGGTGCCTGATGCGTATTCCCTACAGCTGGTTGAAGGAAGCCCTGGTTGCCGGTGCGCCAGGCTGCTCGGATATCACCCCCGACGAGCTCGAGCAGGCGCTGCTGCGGATCGGCCACGAGGTCGAGGGCGTGCACACCCTGGGCCCGGTCACCGGGCCGTTCAAGGTCGGCCGGGTCGTCGAGATCGAGGAACTCACCGAGTTCAAGAAGCCGATCCGGGCCTGCCGAGTCGACGTCGGCGAAGCCGAGCCGCGCGACATCGTCTGCGGTGCTAGCAATTTCGTCGTCGGCGACCTGGTCGCGGTGGCACTGCCCGGCGCGGTGCTGCCCGGTGATTTCGCGATTGCCACCCGCAAGACCTACGGCCGCACCTCCGACGGCATGATCTGCTCGGCATCCGAAATACGGCTGAGCACAGATCATTCCGGCATCTTGGTGCTGCCGGAAGGCACCGCCGAGCCGGGTGCGGATGCCGCGGAAGTGCTAGGTCTCGACGACGTGGTCTACGAGCTGGCCATCACCCCCGACCGCGGCTACTGCATGTCGGTACGCGGGCTGGCGCGCGACATCGCCAACGCGCTGGACCTGGACTTCGTAGACCCAGCCGCGGTTCCGGCGTTGCCCGCCGACGGTGAGGCGTGGCCGCTGAGTGTGCAACCCGGCACCGGGGTGCGCCGCTTTGCGCTGCGCAGCGTCACCGGTATTGACCCGGCGGCGGTCTCGCCGTGGTGGCTGCAACGCCGCCTGGCGCTGTGCGGGATCCGGGCGATCTCCCCGGCCGTCGACGCCACCAACTACGTCATGGTCGAACTCGGCCACCCGATGCACGCCCACGACCGGGCCCGCATCACCGGCGGCTTCGGCGTGCGCTTCGCCGCGGCCGGCGAGACCGTCACCACCTTGGATGACATCGAGCGCAAGCTCGAGCCGGTCGACGTGCTCATCGTCGACGACGTCGCCACCGCCGCGATCGGCGGGGTGATGGGCTCGGGTAGCACCGAAATGCGCGACGACTCAACCGATGTGCTGCTGGAAGCCGCAATCTGGGATCCCGCGGCGGTATCGCGGACCGCACGGCGGCTGCACCTGCCCAGCGAGGCCGCCCGGCGCTACGAGCGCTCGGTGGACCCGGCCATCTCGGTGGCCGTGCTGGATCGCTGCGCGAGGCTGCTGGCCGAAATCGCTGGGGGAGTCATCGGTTCGGGCCTGACCGACTGGCGTGGCGACCCGCCCGTCGAGGACTGGAGCCAGGCTCCCATCGAGATTCCCGCCGACCTGCCGGACCGCACCGCGGGAGTCGGCTACCCCGAGGGCACCACCGTTCGCCGACTGACCCAGATCGGCTGCGAGGTGGCGGTCGCCGGTGACGTCCTGACCGTCACCCCGCCGAGCTGGCGGCCGGACCTGCGTCAGCCTGCCGACCTGGTCGAGGAGGTGCTGCGGCTGGAGGGGCTGGAGTCCATCCCGTCGGTGCTGCCCGCCGCACCGGCCGGGCGTGGCCTGACCGCCACCCAGCGTCGGCGCCGCGCAATCGGCAAGTCGCTGGCCCTGGCCGGCTACGTCGAGGTGCTCACCACACCGTTCCTGCCCGCCGGGGTGTTCGACACCTGGGGGCTGGCCGATGACGACCCGCGCCGCGCCACGGTATCGGTGCTCAACCCGCTGGAGGCCGACCGGCCCCAGCTGGCCAGCACGTTGCTGCCCAGCCTGTTGGAAGCCTTGGGCCGCAACGTGTCCCGCGGCATGAATGACGTCGCGCTGTTTGCCATCGCGCAGGTGGTGCAGTCGGTGGGCCCAGCCGAATTCCCGGCCGTCACGCCCGCCCGGCGCCCGACCGATGCCGAGATCGCCGGGATCGACGCCGCCCTGCCGCGCCAGCCGCAGCACATCGCGGTCGCGCTGACCGGCCTGGCCGAGCCCCGCGGACCGTGGGGCCCGGGCCGGCCGGTGGAGGCCGCCGACGCCATCGAGGCGGCACGGGTGATCGCCCGTGCCAGCGGCGTCGAGGTCACGCTGCGCTCCGCGGCCTACCTGCCGTGGCATCCGGGCCGCTGCGCCGAGGTGCTCGTCGGCGAGACCGTGATCGGTCACGCCGGCCAGCTGCACCCGGCCGTCATCGAGCGCGCGGGCCTGCCCAAGGGCACCTGTGCGGTCGAACTCGACCTGGACGCCATCGGAGTGACCGCGGCGCTGCCGGCTCCCCGGGTGTCGCCGTTCCCGGCGGTGTTCCAGGACCTGGCCCTGGTGGTCGATGAGAAGGTGACCGCCCAATCGGTGGCCGACGCGGTGCGCGAGGGCGCCGGTGAGCTGCTGGAGGACATCGCGCTCTTCGACGTCTACACCGGTCCGCAGGTCGGCGAGGGCCACAAGTCGCTGGCGTTCGCGCTGCGCTTTAGGGCCGCCGATCGCACGCTGACCGAGGACGAGGCGAGTGCGGCCCGCGATGCCGCCGTCGCCCGCGCCGGCGAGGCCGTCGGCGCCGTGCTGCGCTAACGCAGGAGCGGGGTTTCGGTCTCCCACAGCGCCCGCCACTGGTGTTCCTCGTCGGTCTTCTGCCGGTTGAGCTCCGCCGACGGGGTGCTGAGGTGAATCTGCGGGGGCTCGGCGAAGAAGTCACCGGCGCCCCGCGATGACGCGCCGGCCCCGGTGTCCAGGTAGCAGTAGCCTTGTCCGGAGAGTTCCTCGGTGCCGTCGATGACCCCGAGGTAATGCAGGGCACTACGGGCCGCCGACACCGCGCCGTTGCGGGCGAAGGCCGCTGCCTTGGGCAACGATCGACCCCACGGGGTGGTGACGCTCGTGGTGTCGCCGATCGCGTAGATGCCCGGGTGTCGGGTTCCCATGGTGGCGGTATCGACGCTGATCCACTCCTCGTCGCCGATGGTGACGGCCGGGCGGTGCGGCGGGATGAACATCAACAAGTCGAAACCGGCCTCGGTGCCGTTGTCGAATGTGACTGTCCGGCGCGCGGCGTCAACGGCGGCGACCTGGTGTTCGGCATGAAATGCGATGCCCCGCTGCTGTAGGAAAGCGATGAGCTCTACCCCGGCGTAGGGGCCGGCGGACGGCATGGGTTGCGCTTCGGGCGTGTAGGCGGTGATCTCGGTGGCAGCCCGTGCGCCGGTGGCCTCCAGCAGGTCGGCCGCGAGCATCGCGCCCTCGTAGGGCGCCACTGGGCAGCGATAGACCGGTGAGGTCACCAGGAACATCAGTCGCCCTCCGGAGAAACCGCTCAGGGCACGATGCGCCTCGGCCGCGGCGTCGTAGTCGTAGTAGTGAACTGCCACCCCGTTGATCACCGCATCGGCCAGCCCCGGCACCCGATCCACGGCGTTGCGCGCACCGGTGGCCAGGATCAGGGCGTCGAACTCCAGCGTGGTGTCGTCGGCGAGGGTGACCTCTCGCCGCCGAGGGTCGATCGCGCTGACTCGACCGGTGACCCGGTTGACCCGACTCAGTGCAGCTTCGGTGGGCCGGATCGGCACGCTGTCGGCTGCGCGCCAGCCTCGCATCACCCACGGCAGGGTGAATCCGAGGAAGTGGGAGAAGTCCTCGTCGACGATGGTGATGTCGATCTCGTCGAGTATCGCTGCTGCCGAGTCGTATTCGGCGATCTCCTTGATGACGCTCAAGCCGCCGACGCCGGCGCCGAGGATGAGCAATTTCTTGGCGGCCGGGTCCTGTGGCATGGGCTGTTCCTTCCTTGGATGGCTTCGTGCAGTCCATCGGGCCAAATCCGTACATACCCGCTGGGGTATGCTAGATACCCTAGCGGGTATTGGGGAAGTCGTCCATGGCGGGACCTGACCGCCGAGCCGCCCACGAGAGAGGACGCCGATGAAACGCGACCAGCATGCTGCCGGAACTGAGCGGTCGGCTTTCAAGCCGCCGCGCCCATCGGGGTGGCCCTTGGAGCGTGTTCTGCACCTGATGGCGGGGACGGTGGTGCTCGTCAGCTCGACGCTGGCGCACTTCGTCAGCCCCCTGTGGCTGATCCTGACCGGTTTTGTGGGCTTCAGCCTGCTGCTTGATGCGTTCTTGGGCTGGTGTCCGGCGAGTCTGGTGCTGTACCGCCTGGGCATACGCACCTCCGCGGAGTGCGGGATTCGCGGCGACAGCTTGATCCCGTAGCCCGCGCCGTTGCGGTGACGCGTCGTGCTTCCCGGCGAAGGTTCACCTGAAGATCATCCGTTTGGATGATGTGCGCCGCGTTTGCGCTTCGTTGACTGTTTCCTGAGACGTTCGGAGTCACCGGGCGGGGGCGGGGATGGGGTGCGTCATGGATGCTCAAGGACACGGCCGGGTCAACCGGCAGCGGGCGGTGGGGGCCACGAGCACGGTGGCCGGATTCCTGGCTTTCGGGGTGATGCCGTTGTGTGCGGCACCCGAGGCGCAGGCCGACTTCGGATTCGAGGACCTGTTCGATCCCGCCGCGTGGATCCAAACTGCGCCAGCGGATTTCGACGGCTGGACCGAACCCTCAGCGTGGGATGCGCTGTTGTCCGGGTTCGGCGAGGCATCGGCGGAGCCGGCCGCGGCCGATACCTGGAATGCAACGGCGTTCCTCGACCAGTGGTTCTATGAGCCCTTGCACGACGGCCTGCAGCAGTGGATCGCCAGCCCGTTCGGAACCCAGGTCGACGACTTCATCAACCAGGTGTCCGGGCAGTTCCTGATCGGAAACGGTACTGACGGAACGCTGCAGAACCCGGACGGCGGGAACGGCGGATTGTGGTTCGGCGACGGTGGGGCGGGCTATGACGGCACCGGCCAGGGCGTGGCCGGTGGCGACGGCGGCGACGCCGTGGGCTGGATCGGCAACGGCGGCGCCGGCGGGGCGGGAGCGGCCGGTTTGGCCGGCGGCGACGGCGGCTCCGGTGGCCTGATGGCCGGTTCCGGCGGTGCGGGCGGCGAAGGCGGGGCCGGGATCGCCGGCGGGGCCGGTGGTGCCGGCGGTGACGGCGGGGCCGCGCCCGGGTGGCTGTTCGGCTTGGGCGGCCTCGGCGGTGCCGGCGGCGACGGTGGTGTGGGTGTGACCGGTGCGGCGGGGCAGTGGGCGCTGGGCGGCGGTGTCGGCGGGGTTGGCGGTGTCGGCGGGGCCGGCGGCGCGGGCGGTCAGGGCGGCAATGCCGCGGGGATGTTCGCCAACGGCGGCGGGGGTGGCGCCGGCGGCAACAGCGGCGACGGCGGCCGGGGCGGCGGCGGGGCAATCGGCGACGCCGCGACCCGCGGCAGCGGCGGCAACGGTGGTACCGGTGGCAACGCCGGTAGCAGCGTCGGAGTCGGCGGTGCCGGCGGTACCGCCGGCCTAGTGGGCCAGCAGGGCGCTCGCGGCAGCGATGGAACGCTGGGTAACGGCGGTGACGGTGGCGATGGCGGCGATGGGGTCAGCGGTGCCTACATACTGGCCGGCGACGGCGGTGACGGTGGTGCCGGCGGTAGCGGACTGGTCGGCGGCAACGGCGGCGTCGGCGGTGACGGTGGTGTGGGCTCCGGGCTGCGCGAAGAGCCGTTGGGACTGGCCCAGTTCCTGGCCGCACAGACCGGTGGCAACGGCGGTACCGGTGGCACCGGTGGTCTGAGCATGGTGGCCGGCGGTGTGGCCGGCGGCGGCGGTGACGGCGGGGCCGGTGGTGACGGCGCCAGGTACATCGACGGGGTGCCGGGCGTAGGCGGCCCCGGGCAGGGCGGAGTCGGAGGCGCCGGTGGTGCGGGCGAGGCCGGCGGCACCGGCGGGCCCGGCTACGGCGGGGGTGGCGGTGGCGGTGGCGGCGGCGCCGCCATCTACAGCACCGGAGGCGGGAATGCCGGTGGTACCGCGATTGGCGGGAACGGCGCTGCGGGCGGCGCGGGGTCGGCCACCGCGGCCGGCGGTACCGGTGGACACGGTGGCTGGGCTCTCATTTCCGCTGACGGAGCCGGCAGTGTCGCCGGCGGCGCCCTGAGTGTGGCGACCGGAGGGGCAGGCGGTGCCGCCGTCGGAAGCGGCGTCGGCGGTGCCGGCGGCTTGGCCGCCATTCTGGCCGACAGCGCGGGCAACGCCAGCGGTACGGTGACCGCCGGTCACGGCGGCGCCGGCAGTGACGGCGGCACCGGCGGCGACGGGGGCGTGGCCGCGAACGCGGCATTGCTGACTACCGGCGGCACCGCCACCGGTGACTCCGTCGGAGGCAACGGCGGCGACGCCACCGGCACCGGCAGCATCGGCGGTAACGGGGGCGGGGGTGCGGTCCAGGTCAGCCAAGCTCCTGGCTCCGCGACCGGCACCGGCACCGGCGGGCAGGGCGGGGCCGCCAGCAACGGCGGCCACGGTGGTAACGGCGGAATTGGCGGGGTGGCGAGTTTCTGCGACTGCTCGACCAGCGGTGACGGGCGCGGCGGCGACGGGGGTGCCGCGGACGGGGTCGGCAGCGTGGGTGGCGACGGCGGCGGCGGTGCGGTACAGGCACTGGGCACCGGCTCCGGCTTCATCACCGGTGGTACTGCCACGGGCGGTAACGGCGGGGCCGGTAGCGGTGGAGCCCACGGTGGCGCCGGCGGCATCGGCAAGGTCGAGGGCGACGGGGCTAGCTTCTACTCCATTTCCGGCGGCAGTGCGACCGGCGGAAACGGTGGCGACTCAGGCGCCCCAGGCGTCGGAACCGCGATCGGTGGTGCCGGCGGAGCCGGAGGTCTGGGTCAAGTCGAGATGGACACCGGGTCCAGCACGGGCGCTGTCTCCCGCGGCGGTGACGGTGGCGTCGGCGGTGACGGCGGCGCTCCCGGTGCCAACGGAACCGGCGTCGGTGGGGTAGGAGGCGCGGGCGGCACCGGTGGTGAGGATGGCACCGGCGTGGGTGGCGTCGGCGGCAACGGGGGTCGCGGCGGCAACGGCGGGTTCGACGGCACCGTTGGGGCCGTCGGGTCAGCCGGCGCCGACAACCCCTGATCGCACGCACATCGCCAGCTGCCGCTGACAGCCGCGGAGATCCTGCTCGAATCTGCGCAGACAGCAGTCGCCGCTCGGGCATGCTGAGAGTCGCCACCGTTCGCGGAGCGGGACCTTGAGGGGGTCGACTCGATGCACGAACCCGAAACCGTCGACGTTGTCGTCCTCGGTGCCGGACCGGTCGGGGAGAACGTCGCCGACCGCGCCCGCGCCGCCGGACTGGCGGTGGCGATCGTGGAGCGCGAACTCATCGGCGGTGAATGTTCTTACTGGGCCTGCGTACCCAGCAAGGCGCTGCTGCGGCCGGTGCTCGCGCTCGACGATGCGCGCCGCGTCGACGGCGCGCGACAGGCCGTCAGTTCTTCGATCGACGCCGCCGGGGTGTTTGGGCGCCGCAATCGCTATGTGGGGGACTGGGACGACTCCGGGCAGGCGGACTGGGTCAACGGGATCGGCGCGACCCTGGTGCGCGGCCACGGTCGCCTGGACGGGCCACGACGGGTGGTCGTCGCCACCGAGGCTGGCGACGTGACGCTGACCGCCCGGCACGCCGTCGTCATCTGCACCGGAACCCGGGCGGCCGTGCCGGATCTGCCGGGAATGGCCGACGCCCGTCCGTGGACCAACCGCGAAGCCACCGAGGCCACGTCGGTGCCCCGGCGCCTCGCCGTGGTCGGGGCCGGCGGGGTGGGCGTTGAGATGGCTACCGCCTGGCAGGGATTGGGCTCGGCGGTGACGCTGCTGGTGCGCGGATCGGGGTTGCTGCCGCGGATGGAACCGTTCGTCGGCGAGTACGTCGCCCGCGGCCTGGCCGACGCCGGAGTCGATGTGCGCACCGGTGTTTCGGTCGCCCGGCTCGAGCGGGCGGGCGACGGCCCGGTGCGGTTGCAGCTGACCGACGACACCGAGCTCGAGGTCGACGAGATCCTGTTCGCGACCGGCCGCACCCCGCTCACCGGCGACATCGGCCTGGAAACCGTCGGGCTCACCCCCGGCGACTGGCTGGAGGTCGACGACACCTGCCGGGTGCGCGCCGTCGACGACGGGTGGCTGTATGCGTGCGGCGACGCCAATCACCGCGCACTGCTCACCCACGAGGGCAAATATCAGGCGCGCATCGCCGGCGACGCCATCGGCGCCCGGGCCGCCGGGCAACCACTGGACACCGCGCCGTGGGGCGTGCACGCCGCCACCGCCGACCATCACGCCGTACCGCAGGTCTTCTTCACCGACCCCGAAGCGGCCGCGGTCGGGCTCACCGCCGAGCAGGCCGAGCGGGCCGGCCGCCGGGTGCAGGTGGTGGACGTGGAGATCGGCGACGCGGTGATGGGGGCCAAGCTGCACGCCGACGGCTACCGCGGGCGTGCGCGCATGGTGGTCGACGCCGACGAATCGTTCTTGCTCGGCGTGGCATTCGTCGGCCCCGGCGTGGCCGAGCTGCTGCATTCGGCCACCATCGCCGTCGCCGGACGGGTGCCGATGCACCGGCTGTGGCACGCGGTGCCGTGCTTCCCGACGATCAGCGAGATCTGGCTGCGGTTGTTGGAGGCCTACCGCGACGGGGAGCAGGGCTAGCGGAACCGAGCCGTCAGCCGTTTTGCAGTAACTCCGCGCCCTCGCCGCTGAGATGGGGCAGCGCGGCCGAGTCGCGCCCGGTTGCCAACAGGAGTAGCGCCGAAACCGGCCCTTCGATGATCGGGCCGGAGCCCTTGTCCCACTCGGTGTCCAGTGCGCGCACCCGGTAGGGCGCCAACCGGGTGGCCGCATAGAAGGGGAATCGCGGGTTCCAGACGCTTTCGAGTGCCACTTGCGCTGCAGCCGTGGGCATCTCGCGCTGCAGACCGAGTGGGACCGCGATGTCCTGGCCGTGTACCAGCAGGTCCATCAGCCGATCGGTCGGGGTCGTGCTGACGGCGGTGAAGCGCGAGCCGATCGTGCTACGCAACTCGCTGAGCAGTTCTCGATCATCGGTCTTCGCGGCGTGCCGAGTCGCGGTATCGAGCATCATGCGGTCGACACTGCCGCGAGCCCGCAGCAGACTGACCAGAATTCGGCCGACGTGGGCGTGGGCCGAGATCGCCAGATGGGCGACCACATCTCGGACCTGCCACCCCTGGCACAGGCTGGCATGGCGCCACTGCGATGCGGTGAGGTGTTCCAGCAGTTCCGCCAGGCTGCTCCGCTCGGCGTCCGCGGCTCGCCAGATGTCCTCGGTGTTCACGGCCTGCTCCCTTCGATTGACGTCTACGCTAGGGGAGATCGCGGGCCCGACGGCTACTCTCGGCCTTGCGCAGCGAGCGTTCTTGGAGGCGCTCCGCCGTCCTGTTTAATGAGTTTGCATCTATACGCATAGTCATGCAGAATCGTCCAGTGACCAAAGCGATCAAAGTGGCGGTGGCTGGTGCCAGCGGCTACGCCGGCGGGGAGATCCTGCGGCTGCTGCTCGGGCACCCCGCCTACGCCGACGGCCGGCTGAGCATCGGCGCGCTGACCGCCGCCGGCAATGCCGGCAGCACCCTGGGCGAACAGCACCCGCACCTGGTGCCGCTGGCTGACCGCGTCCTCGAACCGACCGAGGTCGACACTCTGGCCGGACACGACGTGGTGTTCCTCGGCCTGCCGCACGGACATTCGGCGGTACTGGCCGAGCAGCTCGACGACAACACCGTGGTGGTCGACTGCGGCGCGGACTTCCGGCTGGGCGATCCAACCGATTGGGAACGCTTCTACGGCTCGGCGCACGCCGGCACCTGGCCCTACGGCCTGTCGGAGCTGCCCGGCGGCCGCGACAAACTCATCAACGCCCGGCGAATCGCGGTACCGGGCTGTTACCCGACCGCGGCGCTGCTGGCGCTGTTCCCGGCCGTCGCCGCCGGACTGGTGGAACCCGACGTCACCGTGGTCGCCGTGAGCGGCACCTCCGGTGCCGGCAAGGCCGCCAAGGTCGACCTGCTGGGTTCGGAGGTCATCGGGTCGGCGCGGGCCTACAACATCGGCGGCGCCCACCGGCACACCCCGGAGATCAGCCAAGGGCTGCGGGCGGTCACCCACCGCGACGTCAGCGTCGCGTTCGTCCCGGTGCTGATCCCGGCGTCGCGGGGCATCCTGGCCACCTGCACCGCCAAGACCACGGCGTCGCTGTCCGAACTGCGCGCGGTCTACGAAAAGGCCTACCACGACGAGCCGTTCGTGCACCTGCTGCCGCAGGGGCAGCTGCCCAAGACCGGATCGGTGATCGGCAGCAACGCCGCCCATCTCGCGGTGGCCGTCGACGAGGACGCCTCGACGTTCATCGCAATCGCGGCGATCGACAACCTGGTCAAGGGCACCGGCGGCGCGGCCGTGCAGGCGATGAACCTGGCGCTGGGCTGGCCGGAGACCGAAGGACTTTCCGTCGTAGGAGTTGCGCCATGAGTGACGTTCGGCTGGTGCGCGAACAGGGCGTCACCGCACCCGGCGGATTCCGGGCCGCCGGAATCGCCGCCGGCATCAAGGCTTCCGGTAATCCGGACCTGGCGCTGGTGTTCAACGAGGGCCCGGACTACGCCGCGGCCGGTGTGTTCACCAGCAACCAGGTCAAGGCCGCGCCGGTGCAGTGGAGCCGGCAGGTGCTCAAGGGCGGCCGGCTGCGGGCGGTGGTCCTGAACTCCGGCGGTGCCAACGCCTGCACCGGTCCGGGTGGTTTCCAAGACACCCACACCACCGCCGAAGCCGTCGCTGCGGCACTGTCGCACTGGGGCACCGAGACCGGTGCGGCCGAGGTCGCGGTCTGCTCCACCGGTCTGATCGGTGACCGGCTGCCGATGGACAAGCTGCTGGCCGGTGTCACCGACGTGGTGCAGGCCATGGCCGGCGGCCTGGTCGGAGGAGACGAAGCCGCCCGCGCCATCATGACCACCGACACCGTCCCCAAACAGGTTGCACTGCACCACAAGGGCGACTGGACCGTGGGCGGCATGGCCAAGGGTGCCGGCATGCTGGCACCCTCGCTGGCCACCATGCTGGTGGTGCTGACCACCGACGCCAAGGTCGACGCGGCGGCGCTGGACATTGCCCTGCGCCGGGCCGCCGCGGTGACGTTCGACCGGCTCGACATCGACGGCAGCTGCTCTACCAACGACACGGTGCTGCTGCTGTCGTCGGGCGCCAGCGAGATCACGCCCAGCCAAGAAGATCTGGACGCCGCGGTGTTGGCGGTCTGCGACGACCTGTGCGCCCAGCTTCAGGCCGACGCCGAGGGTGTCACCAAGCGGGTGTCGATCACCGTCAGCGGCGCCGGCAGCGACGCCGACGCCCTGATCGCCGCGCGGATCGTGGCCCGCGACAGCCTGGTCAAGACCGCGCTGTTCGGCTCGGACCCCAACTGGGGACGGGTGCTGGCCGCCGTGGGGATGGTGCCGTTCACCATCGACCCGGACCGGATCACGGTGTCGTTCAACGGCTCCCCGGTCTTCTCCGGCGGCATGCCGATGCCGGGAGCGCGGGAGGTCGACCTGTCCGGGGCGGACATCCACGTGACCGTGGAACTCAACCTCGGCAGCGGGCAGGCCACGGTGCGCACCACCGACCTATCGCACGCTTACGTCGAAGAGAATTCCGCGTATTCGTCATGACCGAACAGCTCAGCACTCAAGTCAAAGCCCAGGTTCTGGCCGAAGCCCTGCCGTGGCTCAAGCAGCTGCACGGCAAGGTCGTCGTCGTCAAGTACGGCGGCAACGCCATGACCGACGACACCCTCAAGCATGCGTTCGCCGCAGATATGGCATTCCTGCGCAACTGCGGCATCCACCCGGTGGTGGTGCACGGCGGCGGGCCGCAGATCAGCGCCATGCTCAAACGGCTCGGCATCGAAGGTGACTTCAAGGGCGGATTCCGGGTCACCACACCGGAAGTGCTCGACGTGGCGCGCATGGTGCTGTTCGGCCAGGTCGGCCGCGAACTCGTCGGCCTGATCAACGCCCACGGCCCGTACGCGGTCGGCATCACCGGCGAGGACGCCGCGCTGTTCACCGCGGTGCGGCGCAGCGTCACCGTCGACGGGGTCGCCACCGATATCGGGTTGGTCGGCGACGTCGACCAGGTCAACACCGCCGCGGTGCTGGACCTCATTGCCGCGGGCCGGATTCCGGTGGTCTCCACCCTGGCGCCCGACCCCGACGGGGTGGTGCACAACATCAACGCCGACACCGCCGCGGCCGCGCTGGCCGAGGCGCTGCGGGCCGAGAAACTGTTGATGCTCACCGACGTTGACGGCCTCTACACCGACTGGCCCAATGCCGAGTCGCTGGTCAGTGAGATCGACACCGCGACGCTGGAGCAACTGTTGCCGAGCCTGGAGTCCGGCATGATCCCCAAAGTCGAAGCCTGCCTGCGCGCCGTCCGCGGTGGGGTGCCCAGCGCCCACATCATCGACGGCCGCGTCGAACACTGCGTGCTGGTCGAGCTTTTCACCCACGCCGGAACGGGAACCAAGGTGGTAAACGCATGAGCAGCCTGCAGGACCGGTGGTCCGCGGTGATGATGAACAACTACGGCACCCCGCCGCTGGCACTGGTCAGCGGCGAGGGCGCGGTGGTGACCGATGAGACCGGCAAGAGCTACGTCGATCTGCTCGGCGGCATCGCGGTGAACGTGCTCGGCCACCGCCACCCGGCGGTGATCGAGGCCGTCACCACCCAGCTGAACACGTTGGGCCACACCTCCAACCTGTACGCGACCGAGCCGGGCATCGCCCTGGCCGAGGGCCTGGTCGATCATCTCGGGGCGCCGGCGCGGGTGTTCTTCTGCAACTCCGGAACCGAGGCCAACGAAGTGGCCTTCAAGATGACCCGGCTCACCGGCAAGACGAAGATCGTTGCCGCGCAAGGTGCTTTTCACGGCCGGACCATGGGATCGCTGGCTCTGACCGGACAGCCCGACAAGCAGGCGCCGTTCGAGCCGCTGCCCGGCGACATCACCCACGTGCCCTACGGCGACACCAAGGCGCTGGCCGCGGCGGTCGATTCGAGCACCGCGGCGGTGTTCCTGGAGCCGATCATGGGGGAGGGCGGCGTCGTCACCCCGCCGGCCGGCTACCTGGCCGAGGCCCGCGGCATCACCGCCGCCCACGGCGCCCTGCTGGTGCTCGACGAGGTGCAGACCGGGATCGGGCGCACCGGTGCCTTCTACGCCCACCAGCACGACGGCATCACCCCGGACATCATCACGCTGGCCAAGGGCCTCGGCGGCGGGCTGCCGATCGGTGCCTGCCTGGCCGTGGGTGCGGCCGGTGACCTGTTGACCCCGGGCTTGCACGGCAGCACCTTCGGCGGCAACCCGGTGTGCACGGCGGCCGCGTTGGCGGTGCTGCGGGCGCTGGCCGACGGCGACCTGATCGCCCGAGCTGCCACGCTCGGCAAGACGCTGAGTCACGGCATCGAGGAACTGGGCCATCCGCTGGTCGACCATGTCCGCGGCAAGGGCCTGCTGCAGGGCGTGGTGCTCACCGAGCCGAAGGCCAAGGCCGTCGAACTGGCCGCCCGCGACGCCGGCTTCCTGGTCAACGCCGCCGCGGCCGGCGTGGTCCGGTTGGCGCCGCCGCTGATCGTCAGCGAGGAGCAGATCGGCAGCTTCATCACCGCGCTGCCGGGCATCCTCGACACCGCCCAGGAGGCTGCACAGTGATCCGCCACTTCCTTCGCGACGACGACGTCACGCCGGCCGAGCAGGCCGAAATCCTGGCTCTGGCAGCGGAACTGAAAGCCGCGCCGTTCAGTCGCCGGCCGCTGGAAGGCCCGCGCGGGGTCGCGGTGATCTTCGACAAGAACTCCACCCGCACCCGGTTCTCCTTCGAGATCGGCATCGCCCAACTCGGCGGGCACGCCGTCGTCGTCGACGGCCGGTCCACCCAGTTGGGGCGCGATGAAACCCTCGAAGACACCGGGCAGGTGCTGTCGCGCTACGTCGACGCCATTGTGTGGCGCACCTTCGCCCAGGACCGGCTGACCGCGATGGCCAGCACCGCAGGCGTGCCGATCGTCAACGCGCTCTCCGATGAGTTCCACCCCTGCCAGGTGCTGGCCGACCTGCAGACCATCGCCGAACGCAAAGGCGCCCTCAAGGGCCTGAAGCTGACCTACCTCGGCGACGGCGCCAACAACATGGCGCACTCGCTGATGCTCGGCGGGGTGACCGCCGGAGTGCACGTCACCGTCGCTGCCCCCGAAGGCTTCACCCCCGACCCCGCCGTGGTCGCCGCCGCCGAGCGGCGTGCCGCCGACACCGGCGCCTCGGTCACCCTGACCGCCGATGCGGCCAAGGCCGCCGCCGGCGCCGACGTGCTGGTCACCGACACCTGGACCTCGATGGGCCAGGAGGACGACGGCCTGGACCGGGTGGCGCCATTTCGGCCGTTCCAGATCAACGACGAACTCGTCGGCCTGGCCGACCCGGAAGTCACGGTGCTGCACTGTCTTCCGGCGCACCGCGGTGACGAGATCACCGACTCGGTGATCGACGGGCCGCGCAGCGCGGTGTGGGACGAAGCCGAGAACCGACTGCACGCGCAGAAGGCGCTGTTGGTGTGGTTGCTGGAACGGTCACGATGAGCCGCGCCGACAGCACCGTCACGCGAGTGGGCCGCCAGGCCCGCATCGTCGAGGTGCTGTCCTCTGCCGCGGTGCGCAGCCAGACCGAGTTGGCCACCATCCTGGCCGCCGACGGCATCGAGGTCACCCAGGCCACCTTGTCGCGCGACCTCGAAGAGCTGGGCGCGGTGAAGCTGCGGGGTGTCGACGGGGGAGCCGGGGTGTATGTGGTGCCCGAGGATGGCAGCCCGGTGCGCGCCGTCTCCGGCGGCACCGACCGGTTGTGCCGGCTGCTGGGCGAGCTGCTGGTGTCCACCGATGCCACCGGAAATCTCGCCGTGCTGCGCACCCCGCCCGGGGCAGCGGACTACCTGGCCAGCGCCATCGATCGGGCCGCGCTACCGTACGTCGTCGGCACCATCGCCGGGGATGACACCATCTTCGTGGCGGCCCGTGAGCCGATGACCGGCGCCGAACTCGCCGCCACCCTCAACGACCTGCAGTAATACCCAGAAGCACACAGCAACACATAGCAAGGAGAACTCGATGTCCGAACGCGTCATCCTGGCGTATTCCGGCGGCCTGGACACTTCGGTGGCGATCAGCTGGATCGGCAAGGAGACCGGCCGCGAAGTGGTCGCCGTCGCCATCGACCTCGGCCAGGGCGGCGAGGACATGGAAGTGGTGCGCCAGCGGGCCCTGGACTGCGGTGCGGTGGAGGCCGTCGTGGTCGACGCCCGCAACGAGTTCGCCGACGAGTACTGCCTGCCGACCATCAAGGCCAACGCGCTCTACATGGACCGCTACCCGCTGGTCTCGGCCATCAGCCGGCCGCTGATCGTCAAGCACCTGGTGGACGCCGCACGCAGCCATGGCGGCACCATCGTCGCCCACGGCTGCACCGGCAAGGGCAACGACCAGGTCCGCTTCGAGGTCGGCTTCGCTTCGCTGGCACCCGAACTCGACGTGATCGCCCCGGTCCGTGACTACGCCTGGACCCGGGAGAAGGCGATCGCGTTCGCCGAGCAGAACGACATCCCGATCAATGTCACCAAGCGCTCGCCGTTCTCCATCGACCAGAATGTGTGGGGCCGGGCGGTCGAGACCGGATTCCTCGAAGACCTGTGGAACGCCCCCACCAAGGACGTCTACGACTACACCGAGGACCCGACGGTCAACTTCAACGCCCCCGACGAGCTGATCATCAGCTTCGACAAGGGCCGCCCGGTGGCCATCGACGGTCGTCCGCTCAGCGTGCTGGAGATCATCCAGGAGCTCAACACCCGGGCCGGCGCGCAGGGCGTGGGACGGCTCGACGTGGTCGAGGACCGGCTGGTGGGCATCAAGAGCCGCGAGATCTACGAGGCGCCCGGCGCGATGGTGCTGATCACCGCGCACACCGAGCTCGAGCACGTCACCCTGGAGCGTGAACTGGGCCGCTACAAGCGTGGTGTGGA
Organism: Mycobacterium sp. SMC-11; assembly: GCF_046250095.1. Classification (NCBI taxonomy): domain Bacteria; kingdom Bacillati; phylum Actinomycetota; class Actinomycetes; order Mycobacteriales; family Mycobacteriaceae; genus Mycobacterium; species Mycobacterium sp. SMC-11. The sequence goes on from NZ_CP176430.1 coordinate 2,081,776, forward strand.
CCGCAAGTGGGGCGAGCTCACCTACGACGGCCTGTGGTTCAGCCCGCTCAAGCGGTCGCTGGAGGTGTTCGTCGAGGACACCCAGCAGCACGTCTCCGGTGACATCCGCCTGGTCCTGCACGGCGGCAGCATCATCGTCAACGGCCGCCGCAGCGCGGAGTCGCTCTACGACTTCAACCTGGCCACCTACGACGAGGGCGACACCTTCGACCAGACCGCGGCGCGTGGCTTCGTGCAGATCCACGGGTTGAGCTCCAAGATCTCCGCCCGCCGGGACTTGGGGTGAGCACCAACGAGGGATCACTGTGGGGCGGGCGGTTCGCCGAAGGACCGTCCGACGCGCTTGCGGCGCTGAGCAAATCCACCCACTTCGACTGGGTGCTGGCGCCCTACGACGTGGCCGCGTCCAAGGCGCACGCGAAGGTGCTCTTTCATGCCGGGCTGCTCACCACCGAGCAGCGTGACGGTCTGCTGGCCGGCCTGGACAGCCTCGGCGAAGACGTCGCCGACGGCAGCTTCGGGCCGCTGGTCACCGACGAGGACGTGCACGGCGCGCTGGAGCGCGGCCTGATCGACCGGGTCGGTCCTGATCTGGGCGGCCGGCTGCGTGCCGGACGCTCGCGAAACGACCAGGTGGCCACGCTGTTTCGGATGTGGCTGCGCGACGCGGTGCGCCGCGTGGCCGCCGGGGTGCTCGATGTGGTCGAGGCGCTGGCCCACCAGGCCGGTGCCCACCCGAGCGCGATCATGCCGGGCAAGACGCACCTGCAGTCGGCGCAGCCGGTGCTGCTGGCCCACCACCTGCTGGCGCATGCCCACCCGCTGCTGCGCGACGTGGACCGGATCCTCGACTTCGACGCCCGCGCCGCGATCTCGCCGTACGGGTCGGGCGCGTTGGCCGGCTCGTCGCTGGGGTTGAACCCGGACGCCATCGCCGCCGAACTCGGCTTCACCGCGGCCGCCGACAACTCGATCGATGCCACCGCCGCCCGCGACTTCGCCGCTGAGGCCGCGTTCGTGTTCGCGATGATCGCCGTCGACCTGTCCCGGCTGTCCGAAGACATCATCTTGTGGAGTTCAACGGAATTCGGCTACGCCGTGCTGCACGATTCCTGGTCGACCGGCAGCTCGATCATGCCGCAGAAGAAGAACCCCGACATCGCCGAGCTGGCCCGCGGGAAGTCCGGCCGGTTGATCGGCAACCTGACCGGCCTGCTGGCGACGCTGAAGGCCCAGCCGCTGGCCTACAACCGGGACCTGCAGGAGGACAAGGAGCCGGTGTTCGACTCGGCGGCGCAGCTCGAGCTGCTGTTGCCGGCGATGGCCGGGCTGGTCGGCACCTTGCGTTTCGACACCGAGCGGATGGCCGCGCTGGCACCGGCCGGCTACACCCTGGCCACCGACATCGCCGAATGGCTGGTGCGCCAAGGTGTCCCGTTCCGTATCGCGCACGAGGCAGCGGGTGCGGCGGTGAAGGTCGCCGAGCAGCGCGGCGTCGGCCTCGACGAGCTGACCGATGCCGAACTGGCCGCCATCAGCCCAGACCTCACCCCGCAGGTGCGCGAGGTGCTGACCGTCGAGGGCTCGGTGGGCTCTCGTGACGCCCGCGGCGGTACCGCGCCGGTGCGGGTGGCCGAGCAGCTGGCAGCGGTCCGCGAAGCCGTCAGCCAGGCGCGCCGTCGAACGGCCGGTTAACCGAACTAATCCGGCGAGTCGCGGTAGTACGACGTCAGGTTCTCGGCGAGTTCGTCGAACAGGTCCTGGTTGAGTCCGAATGCGTGCCTGACCTCCTCGACCACGCGAGCGATTTCGTCGGGCTCCAGACCGAGCTCGTCGAGGCGGGCACGGTAGGCGTCCTTGTACGGCTTGGCCCGCACCGGAAACTCGTAGAACGACAGGCCGGCGCCGCCGAGCTCGAAGGTGCGGTCCAGTACGCGCCCGATCGCCTGGCCGCCGGAGAGGTCTCCGAGGTAGCGCGTGTAGTGGTGGGCCAGCAACTCGCTGGTCGAGGCCGCGGCGATCCGGTGGCAGTAGGCCTGAGCGGCGGGCGAATCGACCTCCGCAACGGCTCCGCCGGCCCAGAACTCCAGGTCGGCCTCGATCGCTGCGAGCCGTTCCAGTGCGGGGTCGTACACCGATGCGACGAGAGCGTCGTCGCGTTTCGCCCGTATCGCGGCCTCCAGTGCGGCGTAGACCATCCGCAACCGCAGCAGGTAATCGACGTAGCCCTGTTCGTTGACCTTGCCGCCCATCAGTTCTGAGACGAACGGCGAGGCCTCGGCGGCGTCGTGCGCGGCTTGTGAGCCTTCCCGCATGGCGGTGGACAACGATCGGACGGCATCGGGGTCAACCGGGGCCTTCAGCGGCATGCTGTGATCCGTTCCCTTCTTCGCGGGTGCTCTCGGTGGTCCAGCTTCCCGGCATCATCGGGTTGGTGGCCCCGTTGCCGAATGCATCTTCCGCCAGCGTAGTGAGTCCGGCCGGGTCCGCCAGTCCAGACTTCGCCACAGTGCCGATCGATCCGAGCTCAGCGTTGCCTGAGGCACTCTCCACGGTGAGGAATTCGTAGCGGTAGCCACGGGCTTTGGCTGTAGCGGTGCGGCGCTTGCGTACCGCGGCCTTCTTACCGGCCGCCGCCACTGCGGCGGTGTCGGCTTCGGTGCGCGCACTACGCGAGGCCCGGGAGGCTGCTGTGGCCGGCTGCCCCATGGTGGGGCCGAAGCCGACGCCGGGCCCGCCGCCGGAAACCGCGTAGTAGGGCGCCATCGCGGTGCTAGCGGCCGCCGGAGTCGGAGCCGGTGGCACCGGAGCGGTGGTGACGCTCGGCGACGGTGCCGCAGGTGCTGGGACCGCGGCCGACGGGGGAGTCGGCACCACGACCGCAGCCGGGAAATCCTGGGCAGGCGCGCTGACGACGGCCGGTGCCGGGGTGGCGGGCACCTCGGCCATCGCCGCGAGCCCGGACAAGCCCAACGCGATCGGGATGGCCGCCGATGCCGCCGGCCCCATGATCGCCGCGTAGATCGGCGTTCCCATCACGCCGAAGGTTGCTGCGTAGGCGAAGAGGTAGAACAGCGGCAGCCAGGTGGTTGCCGCCGCCGCTGGGTCGGTCGCAAAGTCGACGACGACCTGGTACAGGGTGCCGAGTGGATCCGACAGCACCCGCTTGAGCATGCGATACATGCTGCTGAAATGTTCGGAACCAGAAAGCCATTCCTCGACGGGGTCGGTGAAGGCGGCGGACCCCGCCTCACCGACACCCGGCTCGAGAACAGACGGCGCCGGCGCCGTCTGGGGTGTTGATGCCACTGTCGCCGCGGAGACTGCCTGGTAGACGCTCATGGTGGTGGCGGCCTGCAGCCACATCCGGATATAGTCCGCCTCGGTGACCGCGATCGGGATCGCGTTGATACCGAAGAAGTTTCTCGCCACCAATACGCCCAGCGTCGCGCGGTTGGCGGCCAGTTCGGCGACGGTCGGCATGGCCGCCAGAGCCGCGGTGTAGGAGCCGGCCGCTGTCTGGAGCTGGGCGGCCGCGCTGGCGCTGTTCGCACCGGCCTGCATCAGCCAGGCCAGGTAGGGCGCGTGCGCGGCAAGGTAGCGTGCCGCGGTTTGCCCCTCCCACGATCCGGCCTGCACGGCACCCAAGATGGTGGTGAGTTCGGCTGCGGCTGTGGCATATTCGCCGCTCAGCGCCGACCAGGCATCGGCAGCGGCCAGTAGGGTTCCGGCCCCGGCCCCGCTGCTGAGCAGGGCGGAGTGCACCTCAGGGGGTAACGCCATCCAGATGGGTGCGGTCATGGTCGTGGGCTCATTCCATGCCGGTGCGGCCGGGAGTCCAGAACGGTTTGGTGCGGATGCGCCGTCGATCCCAGCCGCGTTCGGTGATCAGGATCTTTCGCAGGGTTTGGATGGTGCGGGCCTCACCGGCGAGGTAGGCGATGCCGGGGTGGTCGGGAAGGTCGAGGTTGCGCAGGGCGTCGGCGAGGACGGCGGAGTTCGCGGCCGAGGCGTGACCGCGCTCGACGTGGGTCACGGGCCGCGTGAGGGGTAGGTGATCTGCTTCGGTCGCGGCCTCGACAACGCCGTACACCTCCGCGTCGGGCCGCACCGACCGCAGCATGGCGGCGAACGCGACCGAGGCCGTCTCATCCCCGGCGAACACGTGATAGGCAGCGTCTTGGCGGACGACGAAGTTGCCCTGCGGCCGGGTGAAGTCGACCTGGTCTCCGAGCGACACGGCCGCCGCCCACCGCCGGGCAGGCGTTACGGCGTCTGGATCGAAGCCGTGCTGGCACATCACGATGTCGAGCGTTCCGGCGTCGGGATCGGCGTCGTAGACGGAATAGGTGCGCAAGGCGTCGTGCGGATGCAGCCGCAGCACCGAATCGAGCAGACCGGCGACCTGCAGACGGACATGCTGGCCCGGCGTCCAGGTCAGGCCCCGCAGGCGTGGACCGGTGAAACGGATGCGGCGCATCGTCGGTGTCAGCTGTTCGATCTCCCCGACGGCCGCGGACAGAAACAGCGCGTCGCGCAGGGTGTTGACGAGGGGAAACGAATCGAGGAGCGGTGCCACCGGGGCCTCCAGGGAGTCGAATGAAATTAGGTATGCCTTACCTAAGCGGCGACAGTAGCAGATGTGACGCTGCGTTAGCGTGAATGGATCAACGGCAGCCGAAAGATCTCGACCACGTGGCGCCTGATGGCGGCGATCGCGCTCTGCGGGCTGCTGCCACAGTGCACCGGCGGCGCACCGCCGCCACCCACCTCGGCGCCGGCACCATCGCCGCGCGACGCACCCGAGCCCGCCACCGTCGCACCCGTCACGGCCGCCGAACTCGGCCCGACCTGGCACCGCGACTGCCCGGTCGCCCCCGCGCAGCTGCGGCGGGTCTCGTTGACCTACCTCGGCTTCGACGATCGGCCGCACCGCGGCGAGTTGATCGTGAACCAGGAGCTGGTTGCGCAAGTCATCGCCATATTCGACCGGCTCTACCGGCTGGAGTTCCCGATCGAACGGATGCAATCGGTGGCGCACTATCGGGGTGGTGACGACGAGTTGTCGATGGAGGACAACAACACCTCGGCGTTCAACTGCCGTCGCATCCCGGGCTCGGGCAATTGGGCGCTACACGCCTATGGCCGTGCCATCGATGTCAACCCGCTGCTGAACCCGTTGGTCGATCACGGCAGATTCGAGCCGCGCAACGCCGGGGTCTACCTGGATCGCCGGCGGATCGAACCGGGCCTGCTGCATGCCGGTGACGCCGCGGTTCGTGCCTTCACCGACGCCGGATGGCGCTGGGGCGGCAACTGGAAATCGCCGGTGGACTACCAGCATTTTGAGCGGCGCTGACGCCTATTCCACCAGCTCCGAGAGCTCCAGCCAACGGCCCTCCTGCTCGGCCACCTCGGCCTCCAGTGCTCGCAGTTCCCGGGTGAGCTCCGCCAGACCGACGTGATCGGACTGGTCGAAGGCGGCCAGCTCGTGATGCTTGGCCTCGATCTGCTCGGCCAGCCGAGCCAACCGGCGATCGACGGCGGCCAGATCCTTCTGTGCCGCACGCAGTTCCGCTCCCGACAGCGGAGCCGGACCGTCGGCGGCCGCGGCCGCGGGCCGTGACACCGGTGCTCGACGGGCCTCGGCGGCCAGCTGCAGATACTCGTCGACGCCGCCCGGCAGGTGCCGCAGCCGCCCGTCCAGGATCGCGTATTGGTTGTCGGTGACCCGCTCCAGCAGATACCGGTCATGCGAGACCACGATCAAGGTGCCCGGCCAGGAGTCCAACAGGTCCTCGGTGGCGGTCAGCATGTCGGTGTCGACGTCGTTGGTGGGCTCGTCGAGCACCAGCACATTCGGCTCGGCGAGCAAGGTGAGCATCAACTGCAGCCGCCGCTGCTGCCCGCCGGAGAGCTCGCCGACCCGGGCCGACAGCTGGGCGCTGCCGAAACCGAGTCGCTCCAACAGCTGCGCGGGCGTCATCTCCTTGCCGTCGACCTGGTAGTCGTTGCGCAGCCGGCCCAGCACGTCGGCCACCCGGTCGTCGGTGAGCGTCGCCAACTCCGCCGACTGCTGGTCCAACATGCCCAGTCGCACCGTCTTGCCGCGCTTGACTCGGCCGCTGTCGGGCACCACCGTGCCGGCGATCAGACCGAGCAGGGTGGATTTCCCGGCGCCGTTGGCGCCGACGATTCCGGTGCGCTCGCCGGGGCCGATCCGCCATTCGACGTCGCGCAGAACCGGTTTGCCGTCGAATGAGACCGACACGTCGAGCAGGTCGATGACGTCCTTGCCCAGCCGCGCGGTCGCCAGCTTCATCAGCTCGACTTCGTTGCGCAGCGGCGGAACGTCGGCGATCAGCGCGTTGGCCGCCTCGATGCGGAACTTCGGTTTGGAGGTGCGGGCCGGTGCCCCACGTCGCAGCCACGCCAACTCTTTGCGCAAGAGATTCTGCCGCCTGGCCTCACTGGCGGCGGCCATCCGGTCGCGCTCCACCCGCTGCAGGACATAAGCCGCGTAGCCGCCCTGGAACGGTTCTACGATGCGGTCGTGCACTTCCCAGGTGGTGGTGGCCACCTCGTCGAGAAACCACCGGTCGTGGGTGACGACCAGCAAGGCGCCGGTATTGCGGGCCCAGCGCTGCTGAAGATGTCGCGCCAACCAGGTGATGCCTTCCACATCGAGGTGGTTGGTCGGCTCGTCGAGGCAGATCACGTCCCATTCGCCGATCAGCAAGGCCGCCAACTGCACTCGTCGCCGCTGCCCTCCCGACAGCCCGGAGATGGTTGCGTCCCACGAGATGTCGGAGACCAAGCCGTCCACCACGTCACGGATTCGCGGGTTGGACGCCCATTCATGGTCGGCCTGATCACCGACCAACGCCACCCCCAGCGTGCTGCCGGGATCGAGGGTGTCGGCCTGGTCCAGCAACCCGACCCGCAGGCCGCTGCGTCGGGTGACGCGGCCCGAATCCGGGGTCGCGGCGCCGGCCAACAGGCGCAGCAGCGACGATTTTCCGTCGCCGTTGCGCCCGACGATCCCGATCCGGGCGCCGTCGTTCACCCCGAGGGTGACTGAGTCCAACACCACACCGGTGGGGTACCGCAGGTGAAGGGCCTCAGCTCCGAGCAGGTGTGCCACCGCCGCAACGGTACTGCCTACCCTTGGGCGAATGGTGAACCAGCCGGACGAACCGTCCTGATGTGCCAGAATGTGCACGTCATTCCAGGATCGAGCGCAAAGTAGGGGAGCAGCGGTGGATCTGAACTTGTCGGCCATTACCCGGCCGGTCGAGTGGCTGATGGCCACCGCACAGAACGGCCTGGAAGTTCTGCGCTGGGGCGGCCTGGAGACCGGAGCGGTGCCGTCACCGTTCCAAATCGTCGAGAGCACCCCGATGTACAAGCTGCGGCGGTACTTCCCGCCGGACAGCCGGCCGGGGCAACCGCAGCCCGGACCGCCGGTGCTGCTGGTGCACCCGATGATGATGTCGGCAAACATGTGGGACGTCACCCATGACGAGGGTGCGGTCGGCATTCTGCACGACGCCGGTGTGGACCCGTGGGTGATCGACTTCGGCTCACCGGATCAGATCGAAGGCGGCATGCGCCGCAATCTGGCCGACCACATCGTCGGTCTGAGCCAGGCCATCGACACCGTCGCCGAGACCACCGGGCGCGACGTGCACCTGGCCGGTTACTCCCAGGGCGGCATGTTCGCCTATCAGACCGGGGCATACCGGCATTCGAAGAACATCGCCAGCATCATCGCGTTCGGTTCGCCGGTGGACACCCTGGCCGCACTGCCGATGGGACTGCCGCCCAATCTGGCCTCCGGTGTCGCCGGCTTCATGGCCGACCACGTCTTCAATCGGCTCGACATCTCGGGATGGCAGGCGCGCCTGGGCTTCCAGATGATGGACCCGCTCAAGACGGCGAAGGCGCGGATGGACTTCCTGCGCCAGCTGCACGACCGCGAGGCCCTGCTGCCGCGCGAGGCGCAGCGCCGCTTCCTGGAATCCGAGGGCTGGATCGCCTGGTCGGGTCCGGCGATCTCCGAGCTGCTCAAGCAGTTCATCGCCCACAACCGGATGATGACCGGTGGTTTCGCCATCAACGGGCAGCTGGTCACGCTCACCGACATCACCTGCCCGGTGCTGGCATTCGTCGGCGAGGTCGATGACATCGGCCAGCCGGCGGCCGTCCGCGGGATTCGCCGCGCAGCCCCCGACGCCAAGGTCTTCGAATATCTGCTGCGGGCAGGCCACTTCGGCCTGGTGGTGGGTTCCAAGGCCGCCGAACTGACCTGGCCGACCGTGGCGCGCTGGGTGCTGTGGCAGTCCGGGATGGGCCCGCAGCCGGCGGGCGTGGCACTGATGTCCGCGCAGCCGTCCGAAGGCGCCAAGCGCGGCGTCGCAATGACGTCGCGGATCGCGCACGGGCTGGGGGAGGCCTCCGAGGTCGCGCTGACCCTGGCGCGCGGCGCCGCGGACGCCGTGGTGGCGGCGCAGAAATCGGTGCGCACCATGGCCGTTGAGACCGCGCGTACCCTGCCCCGGCTGGCCCGGCTCGGACAGATCAACGATCACACCCGAATCTCGCTGGGCCGCATCATCGATGAGCAGGCCGCGGACTCGCCCGACGGCGAATTCCTGTTGTTCGACGGGCGAGTGCACACCTACGAGGCGGTCAACAGGCGCATCGACAACGTCGTCCGCGGCCTGATCGACGTCGGGGTGCGCCAAGGCGTCCACGTCGGAGTGCTGATGGCGACCCGGCCCAGCGCCCTGGTCGCGATCGCGGCGCTGTCCCGGCTGGGCGCGGTGGCCGTGCTGATGCCGACCGACGGCGATCTGCTGCCCGCGGCTCGCCTGGGCGGCATCTCCGACATCATCGTCGACCCGGAAACCCTTGAGCTGGCCGGCGCGGCCGCCCGCGAACTGGACTGCCAGGTGCTGGTGCTCGGCGGTGGTGAAGCCCGCGACCTGGACCTGCCCACCGATATCGACGTCGTCGACATGGAACAGATCGACCCGGACGCCGTCGAACTGCCCGGCTGGTACCGGCCGAACCCGGGATTCGCCCGCGACCTGGCGTTCGTGGCCTTCGGCAACGCGGCCGGCGAGCTGGTGGCCAAGCAGATCACCAACTTCCGCTGGGCGCTCTCGGCGTTCGGCACCGCGTCGACCGCGGCCCTGGGCCCCAACGACACCGTCTACTGCCTCACGCCGCTGCACCACGAATCCGGGCTGCTGGTCAGCCTCGGCGGGGCCGTGGTCGGCGGGGCCCGCATCGCACTGTCGCGCGGCCTGAACCCGGACCGATTCGTCGCCGAGGTGCGCCAGTACGGCGTCAGTGTGGTGTCCTACACCTGGGCGATGCTCGGCGAGGTCATCGATGACCCGAACTTCGTCTTGCAGGGCAACCACCCGGTCCGGCTGTTTATCGGTTCCGGAATGCCCGTCGGCCTGTGGAACCGAGTGACCGAGGTGTTCGCACCGGCCCACGTCGTCGAGTTCTTCGCCACCAAGGACGGTCAGGCCGTGCTGGCCAACGTCTCTGGCGCCAAGGTCGGCAGCAAGGGACGCCCGCTGCCCGGCGCGGTGGATGTGGAACTGGCCGCCTACGACTGCGATCACGATCTGATCCTGGAAGACGACCGGGGCTTCGTGCGGGTCGCCGAGACCGACGAAGTCGGTGTGCTGCTGGCCAAGCCGCGCGGACCGATCGACCCGTCGGCCTCGGTCAAGCGGGGAGTGTTCGCGCCGGCCGACACCTGGATCTCCACGGAGTTCCTCTTCCGGCGCGACGCCGACGGTGACTACTGGCTGGTCGGCGGGCGCGCATCCAGCGTCCGCACCGATCGCGGGATCGCCTTCCCGGTGGTCATCACCGATGCCCTCGGCGCCGTCACCGGCGTCGATCTGGCGGTCACCTACCGGGTGCCGACCGAGGGAGCAGACCTGGTGGTGTCGGCGGTAACGGTGCAGCCGGGCGCCTCGGTGACCGCCGCCGACCTCAGCGAGGCAGTGGCCGCGCTTCCGTCCGGTGTCGGCCCCGATGTCATCCACCTGGTGCCCAGCCTGTCACTGAGCACGGTGTACCGGCCGGTGGTGGGTGCGCTGCGCGAGGCCGGGCTGCCCAAGGCCGGACGCAACGCCTGGTACTTCGATGCGACCACCCGCCAGTTCAAACGGTTGACGGCCGCGGTGCGCGCCGAACTGGCCGGTGGTCGCCCGTGATCGACCAAGACCTGCTGGACATCCTGGTATGCCCGGCCGACCGTGGCCCGCTGCTGTTGGTGCAGCGTTCCGGTGCGGATGCGCTCTACAACCCGCGCATGCATCGGGCCTACCGCATCGACGACGACATCCCGGTGCTGCTGATCGATGAGGCCGAATCCGTCAACGACGACGAGCACGCCCTGCTCATTGACCAAGCTGGCCCGGCAGATCCCCAGTGAGATAACGCTGCAGGGTGGGGGCGATCATCGCCACCACCTCCCGCGCGGGCAGTGAGGCGATCGGCTCCAGGCCGATGATGTAGCGGGCAACCACGACGCCCATCAACTGACTGGCGGCGAACTCGGCGCGCAGGACGCCGGTTCCGGACGGCTCGTCGATTCGCGGGGTGAGTTCGGCGATCACGATGTCCCGGAAGAACGACCGAGCCAGTGGCACCTCGGTCCCGGTGAGCATGGAGCGTAACGCCGCGATCAAGCCGGTGCCGGCCTGCGAATCCCACAGCGGCAGCAGCAGTTCGGGCAGGGTGTGCCCGAGTTCCTCGACCGGTGTCTCGCGCAGCGGCCCCAGCACCGTCATCGGATCGATCGGCAGCTCGACCGCGGCGGCGAACAGCTGCTGTTTGGTGCCGTGGTAGTGGTGCACCAGCGCTGCGTCGACGCCCGCCGCGGCGGCCACCGCTCGGATTGAGGTGTTCGCGAAACCATTGCGGGCGAACAGGTCTCGTGCCGAAGCCAGGATCTTGTCTCGATTGTCGGAGGCGCCCGACGGGCGGCCCGGCTTACGGCTGTTTGATGCGGTGGCCATCACGGCGTCCGTCGCCGCAGCGTGACCGCGGCCAGTCCCAGTGCCGCGACCGCGAACGCCAGCACGATGACGATGTCGCGCACCGCGACGCCGGTCAGTTCCGGGTGGGTGCCCACCTGCTGCAGCGCTTCGAGGGCGTAGCTGGCCGGCATCGCGTTGCTCACCCACTGCAGCCACTCGGGCATCGCCGCGCGTGGCACGATGATTCCGGCCAGCAGCAGCTGCGGCACCATCACCAGCGGAATGAACTGCACGGCCTGAAATTCGGTGCGGGCGAACGCGCTGCACAGCAGCCCCAGGCCGACACCGAGCATCGCGTTGATGATCGCGATCCCGAACACCCAGGCTGGGCTGCCCACGGTGTGGAAGTCCAGTAGCCAGAACGCGACAACACACGCGAGGCTGGCCTGGGCGGCCGCCGCGATCGAGAACGCCGTCCCGTAGGCGGCGAGCAGGTCGACCCGGCGCAGCGGGGTGGTCAAGATGCGCTCCAGGGTTCCCGACGCGCGTTCGCGCTGCATGGTGATCGCGGTGATGACGAACATCAGAAACAGCGGGAAGATGCCCAGCAGGACCAGGCACGCGGCGTTGAACGGCGACGGGTTGCCCGGCGGGTGCACGGCGCCCGAGAACATGAAGTACATCAGCGTGATGACCAGGCTGGGCACAGCCAAGATCATCGCGACACTGCGGTGGTCGCCGGCCAGCTGGCGCAGGATCCGCCCCGTGGTGGCCACGAAGGGCCGCAGCTGCAGGAATCCGGTCAGCCTGCTTGGGGCGCGGTGGTGCGCCGGATGATGGACAGGAACGCTTCCTCCATCGACGAACATCCGGTCTCCTCTCGCAGTCGTCTTGGGGTGGTACGCGCCAGCAGCCAGCCCTCGCGCATCAGCAGCAGATCGCCGCAGTGGTCGGCCTCGTCCATCACATGACTGGACACCAGCAACGTGGTGCCGCGCCGGGCCAGCGCCGAGAACTGCTGCCAGAGTTCGGCGCGCAGCACCGGGTCCAGGCCGATCGTCGGCTCGTCGAGCACCAGCAGGTCCGGTCGGCCGACCAGGGCGCAGGCCAGCGAGACCCGCGCGCGCTGCCCGCCGGACAGGTTGGCGCAGTAGTCGCCGTGGTGCTTGCGCAGATCCACCGCCTCGATCGCGTCGTCCGCGTCGCGGGAGTCGACACCGGCGAGTGCGGCGAAGTACCGCACGTTGTCGACCACCCGCAGGTCGTCGTAGATGGTGGCCTGCTGCGGCATGTAGCCGACCCGGTGGCGTAGCACGGGGGAGCCGGCCGGACTGCCCAGCACCTCCACTCGGCCATCGGTGATCAGCTGAGTGCCGACGATGCAGCGCATCAGGGTGGTCTTTCCGCAGCCAGACGGCCCGAGCAGGCCGGTGATGGTGCCCGGGGTGATCTGCACCGAGAGGTCGTGCAGCACCGGCCGCTTGCCGCGCACCACCCTCAGGTGATCGATCGCGACGGCCGGACCCGACCCCGAGAATTCATCACGCGATGAAATCATCATGTGTTGAATAATCTGTGCGGTGCGACGCCCTGTCAAGGGCGGTAGAGGTCTCAAGGCAGAATCTCCCAGCGTGAGTGCTGCCCGGCTTGCCGTGGATCCGCTCGCGGCTGCCCAGCGGTTGCTCGGGGCCACCCTCAGCTGCCGCGGTGTCGAGGCGACGATCGTCGAAGTGGAGGCCTATGGAGGGGTGCCGAACGGTCCCTGGCCGGACCCGGCGGCGCATTCCTACCGTGGACCCACCCCGCGCAACACCGTGATGTTCGGCCCGCCCGGGCACCTGTACACCTACCGCAGCTACGGCATGCACATCTGCGCCAACGTGGTCTGCGGCCCGGACGGGACGGCCGCCGCGGTGCTGCTGCGGGCGGCGGTGATCGACGTGGGCAAGCCGCTGGTCCAGGCCCGCCGTGGTGACGCCGTGCCGGAGGTGGCGTTGGCCCGCGGCCCGGGCAATCTCTGCTCCGCCTTAGGAATCACTATGGACGACAACGGAATTGACTTGTTCGACCCGAGCAGTCCGGTGCGGCTGCAGTTCGGCGGGCCGCTGCCGGCGCAAGCCGGGCCGCGAGTGGGCGTCAGTCAGGCCGCCGATCGGCCGTGGCGGTTGTGGGCGCCTGGGATACCCGAGGTTTCGGCGTACCGACGCAGCCCACGGGCACCGGCGCCGGGCGCCTCGGACTGATCCGGGAAAATCAACCCATGCCGACGACGATTCTCGACGAGCTGACCTGGCGCGGGCTGATCGCCCAGTCGACTGACCTGGACGCCCTGACCACCGATGTGACGGGCGGGCCGATCACGGTCTATGCCGGATTCGACCCGACCGCGCCCAGCCTGCACGCCGGGAACCTGGTGCCGCTGCTGGCGTTGCGCCGATTCCAGCGGGCCGGACACCGGCCCATCGTGTTGGCCGGCGGTGCCACCGGACTCATCGGCGACCCTCGAGACAGTGGCGAGCGGACCCTGAACACCGCCGACACCGTGGCCGAGTGGTCCGAGCGGATCCGCGGCCAGCTGGAGCGCTTCGTCGACTTCGACGACGGCCCGACCGGTGCCGTGGTGGTGAACAACCTGGACTGGACCGCCCCGCTGTCGGCGGTGGAATTCCTACGTGACGTGGGCAAACACTTCTCGGTCAACGTGATGCTCGACCGTGACACCATCCGGCGCCGCCTCGACGAGGGCATCTCCTACACCGAGTTCAGCTACATGCTCCTGCAGGCCAACGACTACGTGCAGCTGCATCAGAGGTACGGCTGTTCGCTGCAGATCGGCGGCTCCGATCAGTGGGGCAACATCATCGCCGGGGTCCGGCTGGTGCGCCAGAAACTGGGCGCGACCGTGCACGCGTTGACGGTGCCGCTGGTCACCGCCGCCGACGGCACCAAGTTCGGCAAGTCCACCGGTGGCGGCAGCCTGTGGCTGGATCCGGAGATGACCAGCCCGTACGCCTGGTACCAGTACTTTTTCAACACCGCGGACGCCGACGTGATCCGCTATCTGCGCTGGTTCACCTTCCTGTCGGCCGAGGAGCTGGCCGCACTGGAGGAAGCGACCGCCGAGCGCCCACACGAGCGGGCCGCCCAACGCACGCTGGCCCGGGAGTTCACCACATTGGTGCACGGGGAGGCCGCGACCGAGGCGGTGGAGTTGGCCAGCCAGGCGCTGTTCGGCCGGGGTGAGCTGACCCGATTGGACGAATCCACCCTGACCGCGGCCCTGCAGGAGACCTCGGTCGCGCGGCTGGAGCCTGGAACCGCGGACGGCATTGTCGACCTTTTGGTCGCTACCGGTCTGTCGGCAAGTCGGGGCGCGGCCCGGCGCACTATCGGCGAGGGCGGCGTCTCGGTGAACAACGTCCGTATCGACAGCGAGGAATGGACGCCGCAGCCCGACAATTTCTTGCACGGCCGCTGGTTGGTGCTACGCCGAGGAAAGCGCAACGTGGCCGGTATCGAACGGGTCTAGTGCGGGTGCCTTGGACTGGACGCCAACACAGGTTGATCTTGAAAAAGCGTCCTGACCAGCGGATTTGACTCTAAGATTCCCCTCGCGTAACTTAATCCACGTCGCAGGGAGCGCCGGAAACGGAAGCCCCAGAGACGCCCCGGAGAGATTCGAGAGAATCGCGAAGGATTCTGACTGTCCGCAAGGCCTGCAAGCGGTTAAACACCGCGGGTAGACTGCGCTCTCAGTCGGGCGTGTTGTTTGAGAACTCAATAGTGTGTTTGGTGGTTTTTGTTTGTTGTTGTTTTTGCCATGCCTTCGGCGCCCCGTGTTGGGGGTGTGGCGTTTTTTTGATGTCAGTTTTTGACTGATGTTTTGGGATTGTTTCCAAATGGTTTTTGTTTGGAGAGTTTGATCCTGGCTCAGGACGAACGCTGGCGGCGTGCTTAACACATGCAAGTCGAACGGAAAGGCCCTTTCGGGGGTACTCGAGTGGCGAACGGGTGAGTAACACGTGGGTGATCTGCCCTGCACTTTGGGATAAGCCTGGGAAACTGGGTCTAATACCGAATAGGACCACGCGCTTCATGGTGTGTGGTGGAAAGCTTTTGCGGTGTGGGATGGGCCCGCGGCCTATCAGCTTGTTGGTGGGGTAATGGCCTACCAAGGCGACGACGGGTAGCCGGCCTGAGAGGGTGTCCGGCCACACTGGGACTGAGATACGGCCCAGACTCCTACGGGAGGCAGCAGTGGGGAATATTGCACAATGGGCGCAAGCCTGATGCAGCGACGCCGCGTGGGGGATGACGGCCTTCGGGTTGTAAACCTCTTTCAGTATCGGCGAAGCTCCAGGATTTTTCTTGGGGTGACGGTAGGTACAGAAGAAGCACCGGCCAACTACGTGCCAGCAGCCGCGGTAATACGTAGGGTGCGAGCGTTGTCCGGAATTACTGGGCGTAAAGAGCTCGTAGGTGGTTTGTCACGTTGTCCGTGAAAACTCACAGCTTAACTGTGGGCGTGCGGGCGATACGGGCAGACTGGAGTACTGTAGGGGAGACTGGAATTCCTGGTGTAGCGGTGGAATGCGCAGATATCAGGAGGAACACCGGTGGCGAAGGCGGGTCTCTGGGCAGTAACTGACGCTGAGGAGCGAAAGCGTGGGGAGCGAACAGGATTAGATACCCTGGTAGTCCACGCCGTAAACGGTGGGTACTAGGTGTGGGTTTCCTTCCTTTAGGGATCCGTGCCGTAGCTAACGCATTAAGTACCCCGCCTGGGGAGTACGGCCGCAAGGCTAAAACTCAAAGGAATTGACGGGGGCCCGCACAAGCGGCGGAGCATGTGGATTAATTCGATGCAACGCGAAGAACCTTACCTGGGTTTGACATGCACAGGACGCCGGTAGAGATATCGGTTCCCTTGTGGCCTGTGTGCAGGTGGTGCATGGCTGTCGTCAGCTCGTGTCGTGAGATGTTGGGTTAAGTCCCGCAACGAGCGCAACCCTTGTCTCATGTTGCCAGCACGTTATGGTGGGGACTCGTGAGAGACTGCCGGGGTCAACTCGGAGGAAGGTGGGGATGACGTCAAGTCATCATGCCCCTTATGTCCAGGGCTTCACACATGCTACAATGGCCGGTACAAAGGGCTGCGATCCCGTGAGGGTTAGCGAATCCTTTAAAGCCGGTCTCAGTTCGGATTGGGGTCTGCAACTCGACCCCATGAAGTCGGAGTCGCTAGTAATCGCAGATCAGCAACGCTGCGGTGAATACGTTCCCGGGCCTTGTACACACCGCCCGTCACGTCATGAAAGTCGGTAACACCCGAAGCCGGTGGCCTAACCCTTGTGGAGGGAGCCGTCGAAGGTGGGATCGGCGATTGGGACGAAGTCGTAACAAGGTAGCCGTACCGGAAGGTGCGGCTGGATCACCTCCTTTCTAAGGAGCACCATTTTTCCCCCGTCCCCGCAAGAGTGTGGGATCCGATGGTTGGGATATTTTTCGCCGGGGCCTGTAGTGGGTGCTCGGTGGTGCAGATTGTTTTGAAACAACAACAGCTTTGATCATCAACCGGCGCTTCCTCTTGGGGTGGTGTCGGCCGGCCTTTGGGTTGGGCACACTGTTGGGTCCTGAGGCAACAGGCCTGTTTTCGCCCCTTGTGTGGGGTGGGTGTGTTGTCGCTCCATCTTGGTGGTGGGGTGTGGTGTTTGTTTTGTGGATAGTGGTTGCGAGCATCTAGCAAGCAAGGCTTGTGTCTTGTTTGTTTTTGCAATTTTTGTTTCTTGGTTTTTGTGATTTGTAAGTGTTTAAGGGCGCATGGTGGATGCCTTGGCATCGAGAGCCGATGAAGGACGTAGGAGGCTGCGATATGCCTCGGGGAGCTGCCAACCGAGCGTGGATCCGAGGATGTCCGAATGGGGAAACCCGGCACGAGTGATGTCGTGTCACCAACTGGTGAATGTATAGCCAGTGGGGAGGTAACGCGGGGAAGTGAAACATCTCAGTACCCGTAGGAAGAGAAAACAAAATGTGATTCCGTGAGTAGTGGCGAGCGAAAGCGGAGGATGGCTAAACCGTATGCATGTGATACCGGGTAGGGGTTGTGTGTGCGGGGTTGTGGGAGTGTCATGTCCGGTTCTACCTGGCCGGAGGACAGTGAGAAAGTGTTGTGGTTAGCGGAAGTGGCTTGGGATGGCCTGCCGTAGACGGTGAGAGCCCGGTACGTGAAAACCCGATACCTGTCTTGTGATGATTTCCCGAGTAGCAGCGGGCCCGTGGAATCTGCTGTGAATCTGCCGGGACCACCCGGTAAGCCTGAATACTACTCGATGACCGATAGCGGATTAGTACCGTGAGGGAATGGTGAAAAGTACCCCGGGAGGGGAGTGAAATAGTACCTGAAACCATGTGCCTACAATCCGTCAGAGCCCTCCCTTGTGGTGGGGTGATGGCGTGCCTTTTGAAGAATGAGCCTGCGAGTCACCGGCACGTCGCGAGGTTAACCCGTGTGGGGTAGCCGCAGCGAAAGCGAGTCTGAATAGGGCGTATCGCATCCGTTGGGGTGTGTGTAGTGGCGTGTTGTGGACCCGAAGCGGAGTGATCTACCCATGGCCAGGGTGAAGCGCGGGTAAGACCGCGTGGAGGCCCGAACCCACTTAGGTTGAAGACTGAGGGGATGAGTTGTGGGTAGGGGTGAAAGGCCAATCAAACTCCGTGATAGCTGGTTCTCCCCGAAATGCATTTAGGTGCAGCGTTGCGTGTTTCTCACTGGAGGTAGAGCTACTGGATGGCCGATGGGCCCTACTAGGTTACTGACGTCAGCCAAACTCCGAATGCCGGTGAGTGTAAGCGTGGCAGTGAGACGGCGGGGGATAAGCTCCGTGCGTCGAGAGGGAAACAGCCCAGATCGCCGGCTAAGGCCCCAAAGCGTGTGCTAAGTGGAAAAGGATGTGCAGTCGCTTAGACAACCAGGAGGTTGGCTTAGAAGCAGCCACCCTTGAAAGAGTGCGTAATAGCTCACTGGTCAAGTGATTGTGCGCCGATAATGTAGCGGGGCTCAAGCACACCGCCGAAGCCGCGGCAATACGTAAGTATTGGGTAGGGGAGCGTCCTGCATCCGGTGAAGCCACAGAGTGATCTAGTGGTGGAGGGTGTGGGAGTGAGAATGCAGGCATGAGTAGCGATGAGGCAAGTGAGAACCTTGCCCGCCGAAAGACCAAGGGTTCCTGGGCCAGGCCAGTCCTCCCAGGGTGAGTCGGGACCTAAGGCGAGGCCGACAGGCGTAGTCGATGGACAACGGGTTGATATTCCCGTACCCGTGTGTGGGCGCCCATGATGAATCAGTGGTACTAACCACCCAAAAGGTGGTCGATCAATCCTTTCGGGGAGCGACGACTGCTGGCTGCGTGGGACCTTCGCTGGTAGTAGTCAAGCGATGGGGTGACGCAGGAAGGTAGCCGTACCAGTCAGTGGTAATACTGGGGCAAGCCCGTAGGACGTCAGATAGGCAAATCCGTCTGGCATAAAGTCCGAGAGGTGATGCATAGCCGTTTGCGGCGAATTCGGTGATCCTATGCTGCCGAGAAAAGCCTCTAGCGAGCTCACACACGGCCCGTACCCCAAACCAACACAGGTGGTCAGGTAGAGAATACCAAGGCGTACGAGTTAACTATGGTTAAGGAACTCGGCAAAATACCCCCGTAACTTCGGGAGAAGGGGGACCCTCATACCGTCATGGCCTTCGCGGCCGGCAGCGGGAGGGGGTCGCAGAAACCAGTGAGAAGCGACTGTTTACTAAAAACACAGGTCCGTGCGAAGTCGCAAGACGATGTATACGGACTGACGCCTGCCCGGTGCTGGAAGGTTAAGAGGACCGGTTAACCCTTCGGGGTGAAGCTGAGAATTTAAGCCCCAGTAAACGGCGGTGGTAACTATAACCATCCTAAGGTAGCGAAATTCCTTGTCGGGTAAGTTCCGACCTGCACGAATGGCGTAACGACTTCTCAACTGTCTCAACCATAGACTCGGCGAAATTGCATTACGAGTAAAGATGCTCGTTACGCGCGGCAGGACGAAAAGACCCCGGGACCTTCACTATAGCTTGGTATTGATGTTCGATGCGGTTTGTGTAGGATAGGTGGGAGACTGTGAAACTCGCACGCCAGTGTGGGTGGAGTCGTTGTTGAAATACCACTCTGATCGTATTGGACCTCTAACTTCGAACCATGAAGCTGGTTCAGGGACAGTGCCTGGTGGGTAGTTTAACTGGGGCGGTTGCCTCCTAAAATGTAACGGAGGCGCCCAAAGGTTCCCTCAACCTGGACGGCAATCAGGTGTTGAGTGTAAGTGCACAAGGGAGCTTGACTGTAAGACTGACACGTCAAACAGGGACGAAAGTCGGGACTAGTGATCCGGCACCCCCGAGTGGAAGGGGTGTCGCTCAACGGATAAAAGGTACCCCGGGGATAACAGGCTGATCTTCCCCAAGAGTCCATATCGACGGGATGGTTTGGCACCTCGATGTCGGCTCGTCGCATCCTGGGGCTGGAGCAGGTCCCAAGGGTTGGGCTGTTCGCCCATTAAAGCGGCACGCGAGCTGGGTTTAGAACGTCGTGAGACAGTTCGGTCTCTATCCGCCGCGCGCGTCAGAATCTTGAGGAAACCTGTCCCTAGTACGAGAGGACCGGGACGGACGAACCTCTGGTATACCAGTTGTTCCACCAGGAGCACGGCTGGATGGCTACGTTCGGACAGGATAACCGCTGAAAGCATCTAAGCGGGAAACCTACTCCAAGACCAGGATTCTCACCCTTTTAGAGGGATAAGGCCCCCCGCAGACTACGGGATTGATAGACCAGACCTGGAAGCACCGCAAGGTGTGCAGGGAACTGGCACTAACCGGCCGAAAACTTACCAACACAAAGAAACAACGTGTTGCCCGCAACCACACCACAAAACACTCAAAACCCACACCCCACCACCAAACACAAACTTGGTGACACGAGTGAACCACCCCCTTAGGGGGTCGTTCACCACACAGGAAAAGAAAATAGAGTTACGGCGGAAATAGCGACAGGGAAACGCCCGGTCCCATCCCGAACCCGGAAGCTAAGCCTGTCAGCGCCGATGATACTGCCCACACGGGTGGAAAAGTAGGACACCGCCGAACACAACATTAAGACCTGTGCCCCCCAAGAAATTGGGGGGCACAGGCATTTCCTGCATGTCCCATCTTTTTGCGCGAACAGATCGCGCGAATGCGACCGTGTCAAGAGGTCGGCGATCCCCGCCGTATCCTTTTCGGTAGCACTGTTACGACCGGAGGGCGCGAGGTGGCCGAACACGGCAATGGCGGCGACGGGCCGCGGGGCGGCGGCAGGGGCGCCGGCGATGCCGGGCGACGAGGGCGGCCCGGGCAATCCGGAGGCCGCCCCGGGCAGTCCGGAGGCAGGCCTGGGCAGTCCGGTGGTGGCTCGTTCCGGGGTTCCGGCGATCAGCGTCGGACGCCCCGCGGTGCGGGACCAGACCGCGATCGTCGTTCCCAGCCGGCGCGTGACCGCGATGGCAGTCCGCGGCCCTCGTGGGATCGCGACAGTAGCCCGCGCCCGCCCCGGGATCGCGACGGCAGCCCACGGCCGCCCCGGGATCGCGACGGCGGCCCGCGGTTCCAGCGCGACCGCGATGGAGCCTCACGTCCGCCGCGCGATTTCGACCGTTCCTCGCGCCCGCGCCGGGACTTCGACAGCACGTCACGACCCACGCGCCCGTCCGGCGAGGAGACATCGCAGCGCTACGACGACCCGCCGCTGCCCGAAGGGGTCGAGCCCAAGCAGCTGGCGCCGGAAGTGCGCCGGGAACTGAGCACGCTCAACCGGGCTACCGCCGACGCGGTGGCCTGCCACCTGGTCGCCGCCGGGATGCTGCTCGACGACGATCCCGAAGCCGCACTGCTACACGCCAAGGCGGCCCGATCCCGCTCAACGCGGATCACCGCCGTCCGCGAAGCCGTCGGGATCGCTGCCTATCAGTGCGGTGACTGGACGCAGGCACTTGGTGAGCTGCGGGCGGCTCGGCGGATGGGCAGCAAGTCCGCGTTGCTGCCGCTGATCGCCGACTGCGAACGCGGCCTGGGACGTCCCCAGCGGGCGATCGAGTTGGCCACCGGCCCGGACGCCGAGCAGCTCGAGGGTGACGAGGCCGATGAGATGCGGATCGTCGCCGCCGGTGCCCGCGCGGACCTGGGCCAGTTGGAGCAGGCGCTGACGGTGCTCTCGTCGGCGCCGACGGATTCCGACCGGACCGGCTCGACCGTCGCCCGGCTGCACTACGCGCACGGCGAGACGCTGGTGGCGCTCGGCCGTGAAGGTGAGGCGCTGGAGTGGTTCCTGCGCGCCGCGGCCGCCGACACCGAAGGCGTCACCGACGTCGAGGACCGCATTGCCGAACTCGGTGGCGGCGCGACGCTGGCCGAAGAATACGACTGCCTGCTGCTGGATCTCGACGGCACCGTATTCCGCGGTGGCGAACCCACCGCCGGTGCTGTCGAGACCCTGGCCGAACTGCAGAGCCGCAAGCTGTTCATCACCAACAATTCGTCGCGCGGCGCGGACGAGGTCGCGGCACACCTGAACCAGCTGGGCTTCACCGCCACCGCCGAGGACGTCGCCACCAGCGGCCAGATCGCGGCGGGCCTGCTGGCCGGCCAACTGCCCGCCGGGGCTCGCGTCCTGGTACTGGGCGCGGAGTCGCTGGCCGCGGAGATCGGCGCCGTCGGCCTGGAACCGGTGCGGCTGGCCACCGACGAACCGGCCGCCGTCATTCAGGGCCTGTCCACCGAGCTCGGCTGGGCCGACCTGGCCGAGGCCGCGCTGGCGATCCGCGCCGGGGCGATGTGGATGACCACCAACGTCGACAAGACGCTGCCGTCGGAGCGGGGGCTGCTGCCCGGCAACGGCTCGATGGTGGCGGCCCTGCGTGCCGCGACCGACGCCGAGCCGCAGGTGGCCGGCAAGCCGGGCCCGGCGCTGCTGACCGCTGCGCTGACCCGCGGCGAGTTCTACGCCCCGCTGGTGGTCGGCGACCGGCTCGACACCGACATCGCCGCGGCCAACGCCGCCGCGCTGCCCAGCCTGATGGTGCTCACCGGGGTGAACTCCGCCCGCGACGCCGTCGGCGCGGTCGCCGATCATCGGCCGACCTACCTCGGCCATGACCTGCGGGCATTGAACGTCGGCGCGGGCCGGCTGGCGATCGGCTCGCAGCCGCACTGGGACGTACAGGTGGACGGCACCACCGTCACCGTCGCCGCCGGGCAACCGGAGGAAGACGGTGACGGCCTGTCGATCGTCCGCGCGCTCGCATCGGCGGTGTGGGACGCCGAGCTGGCCGGGCGCACGTTCACCGTCGCGGCCGCCGATGACACCGCAAACGCGGCGCTGCAACAGTGGTCCCTGCTTGGCACGTGGCCGTAAGCGGCATCGGCTAGCGTGAGTGGCACCCATGAACAGTGAGATCGAGGACGTCCGAGCACGCATTGCGGCAGTGCTGGCCGAGTTGCCCGACGAAGCCGAGCTGGCCAACCTGCCGGCCCACAGCGATCTCGGTGACTTTCAGGCCTTGGCGCAGCGACTCGAAGAGGCCCACCAGATGTTGGTGCGGGCGCTGGAGTCGGTAGAGAAGGGCTGAGTCAGGCATGTCGCGGCGTGCTCGGGTCGACGCCGAACTGGTCCGGCGCGGATTGGCGCGGTCTCGTCAGCAGGCCGCCGAATTGATCGAAGCCGGCAAAGTCACCATCGACGGCATCCCGGCGGTCAAGCCCGCCACCGCCGTGGCGGTGACCGCGGCGCTGGCGGTTGCGGACGACGGCGAACGCAGCTGGGTGTCGCGCGGTGCGCACAAGCTGATCGGCGCCCTGGACAGCTTCGGTATCGCCGTTGCCGACCGGCAGTGCCTCGACGCCGGCGCGTCGACCGGCGGATTCACCGAAGTGCTGCTGGACCGGGGTGCGGCCCGGGTGGTGGCCGTCGACGTCGGCTACGGGCAGTTGGCCTGGTCGCTGCGCACCGATCCGCGGGTGGTGGTCATCGAACGCACCAACGTCCGCGGGCTGACGGTCGAGGTCATCGGCGGGCCCGCGGAGCTGATCGTCGCGGACCTGTCGTTCATCTCGCTGGCCACCGTGTTGCCCGCGCTGGCTGGCTGTGCGTCACCGGACGCCGATATCGTGCCAATGGTGAAGCCGCAGTTCGAAGTCGGACGACAACAGGTGGGTTCCGGCGGTGTGGTGTCCGACCCGGTCCTGCGGGCCGACGCGGTCGTATCGGTGGCGCACCGCGCCGAAGAGCTGGGGTGGGGCACCGTCGCCGTCACCGCCAGTCCGTTGCCGGGACCGTCCGGCAACGTCGAATACTTTCTGCATCTGCGCGCCAGTGCTGCGCCGCTGACCGGTGACGCGTTGCGCGCCGCCGTGGAAGATGCCGTCGCGAGGGGTCCGCAATGACCAGTGGAGATCATCAACGCACCGTGCTGCTGGTGGTGCACAGCGGTCGGGAAGAGGCCACCGACACCGCGCGTCGCGTCGAGAAGGTGCTCGACGAACACGGCATCGCGCTGCGTGTGCTGACCGCCGAAGCCGTCGACAAGGGTGCGCTGCACGCGGGTGCTGACGACGGTCGCGAAGTCGGTGTCGCGATCGACCTGGTGGACCCCGACAACGGGGCCGCCGAGGGCTGCGAACTGGTGCTGGTTCTCGGCGGCGACGGGACCTTCCTGCGCGCCGCGGAACTGGCCCGCAGCGCCGACATCCCGGTACTGGGCGTCAATCTGGGCCGGATCGGGTTTCTGGCCGAGGCCGAAGCCGACACCATCGACCAGGTCCTGGACAAGATCATCGCCCGCGACTACCGGGTGGAAGACCGGATGACCCTCGACGTCGTGGTGCGAGCCGACGGCGAGATCATCGACAGCGGTTGGGCGCTCAACGAGGCCAGCATGGAGAAGGGACCCCGGCTGGGCGTGCTGGGCGTCGTCGTGGAGGTGGACGGCCGGCCGGTGTCGACGTTCGGCTGCGACGGAGTGCTGGTGTCGACCCCGACCGGATCCACCGCCTACGCGTTCTCCGCCGGGGGACCGGTGCTCTGGCCCGATCTCGACGCCATCCTGGTGGTGCCCAACAACGCTCACGCGCTGTTCGCCCGGCCCATGGTCACCAGCCCCGAATCGATCATCGCGATCGAGGTCGAAAGCGACGGCCACAACGCGCTGGTGTTCTGCGACGGTCGCCGCAAAATGCTGGTGCCCGCAGGCGGGCGCCTGGAGGTGCAACGCGGCGGCAGCCCGGTGAAGTGGGCGCGGCTGGGCCGCTCACCGTTCACCGACCGGCTGGTGCGCAAATTCCGGCTGCCGGTCACCGGCTGGCGCGGACAATGACGACGGTGCCGGCCCTTGCTTACTGAAATCCGTATCGAGTCCCTGGGCGCCATCAGCGCCGCCACCGCCGAATTCGACCGCGGACTGACCGTCCTGACCGGTGAGACCGGAACCGGCAAGACGATGGTGGTCACCGGGCTGCATCTGCTCGGTGGTGCTCGCGCCGACGCCAACCGGGTGCGTTCCGGTGCCGCCCGTGCGGTGGTGGAGGGCAGGTTCTGCACCGCCGACCTGGCCCAGGCCGCAGCCGGGCAGATCGACGAACTGCTCGAGGCGGCCGGAGCCGAGCGCGACGAGGACGGCACGGTGATCGCGGCCCGCTCGGTCAGCCGCGACGGGCCCTCGCGGGCCTACCTGGGCGGTCGCGGAGTTCCGGCCAAATCGCTGACCGGTTTCACCGGCAGCCTGTTGACGTTGCACGGCCAGAACGATCAGCTGCGGTTGATGCGCCCGGACGAACAGCGTGCGGCACTGGATCGCTACGCCGCGGTGGGCAGCCGGCTGGAGCGCTACCGCGCCGCGCGGGAGGCCTGGCAATCGGCACGACGTGAGCTGGTCGAACGCCGCGACCGCGCCCGGGAACTGGCTCAGGAAGCCGACCGGCTCACCTTCGCGCTGCGGGAGATCGATGCCGTCGATCCACGGGCCGGCGAAGACGACGCGCTGACCGCCGACATCCGGCGACTCTCCGAGCTCGACGCGCTGCGCGCCGCGGCCGACGGCGCACGGGCGGCCCTGGCGGGCGCCGACGACGCGTTGGATGCAGCGGACGGGCCGAACTCGGCAACCGATCGGCTGGGGCAGGCGAAGGCGGCGTTGAGCGGCACCGACGACACCGTGCTGCAGGCGCTGGGCGATCAGCTCGGCGAGGCGCTCACCGTGGTGGGCGACGTGGCCCGCGAACTCGGCAGTTATCTCGATGATCTGCCCACCGGCGCCGACGCGCTCGATGCCAAGCTGGCCCGCCAGGCCGAGCTGCGCAGCCTGACCCGCAAGTACGCCGCCGACATCGACGGCGTGCTGGCCTGGGCGGCGCAATCCCGGGACCGGCTGACCCAGCTCGACGTCTCGGAGGAAGCGCTCGCCGAGTTGGCCCGCCGTGTCGACGCGCTGGGCGAGCAGGTGGCCAAGGCCGCCACCGACCTCAGTGCCGCGCGCACCAAGGCGGCCGGCGGATTGGCCAAGGCGGTCAGCGCCGAGCTGTCCGGGCTGGCCATGGCCGATGCCGAGTTCAGCATCGGGGTCAGCACCAGCCCGGCCGCCGCCGAGGACCCGGCCGCGTTGCGGTTGCCGTCGGGACAGATCGTGCACGCCGGCGCCGAGGGGATCGACGACGTCGAGTTCGGGCTGGCCCCGCACCGCGGCATGACGGTGCTGCCGCTGGCCAAGAGCGCCTCCGGTGGAGAACTGTCCCGGGTGATGCTGGCGCTGGAGGTCGTGCTGGCCACCTCATCGCGACAGTCGGCCGGCACCACGATGGTGTTCGACGAAGTCGACGCCGGCGTGGGCGGACGGGCCGCGGTGCAGATCGGGCGGCGGCTGGCCCGCTTGGCCCGCACCCACCAGGTCATCGTGGTGACGCACCTGCCGCAGGTCGCGGCCTACGCCGACGTGCACCTGATGGTCGAGCCCACCGGGCGACAGGGCGCCAGCGGGGTGCGGCGGCTGGAGGACGACGACCGGGTCGGCGAGCTGGCCCGGATGCTGGCCGGGCTGGGGGAGACCGACACGGCCCGGGCGCACGCGCGAGAACTGCTGGATGCCGCGCAGGAGGATCGGGGCGCGTCCACGTAGCGGCCCGCGCGTACCGAGCCGGCATGTGACTCGTGTGACGAAATAGAACTTCTGGGGCTGGTGTTACGGCGCGCCTCCCGCGATTCCCCCGACTTCCCGGCCAGAATCGCGCCCATGAAGATGTCTGCGCTGCTGTCTCGTAACACCGCCCGGCCTGGCCTTGTGGGTACGGCTCGGGTTGACCACGACATCGACCGACTGCTGCGCAGGGTTGGCCCCGGCGACATCGTGGTCCTCGACATTCTCGATCTGGACCGGATCACCGCCGACGCATTGGTGGAAGCCCAGATCGCCGGCGTGGTCAACGCCTCGGCGTCGATCTCCGGGCGCTACCCCAACCTGGGGCCGGAGGTGCTGGTCGCCAACGGCGTCACGCTGATCGACGAAGCCGGACCCACGGTGTTCAAGAAGATCCGGGACGGCGCCAAGATCCGCCTCTACAACGGCGCCGTCTACTCCGGCGACCGTCGGCTGGCCCGCGGCGTCGAACGCAGCGACGTCGAGATCGCCGACATGATGATCGAGGCCAAGAGCGGGCTGGTGGCCCACTTGGAGTCCTTCGCCGGCAACACCATCGAGTTCATCCGCAGCGAGAGCCCGCTGCTGATCGACGGGATCGGGATCCCCGAGATCGACGTCGACCTGCGGCGTCGCCACGTGGTGCTGGTCGGTGACGAAGCCACCGCCACCGATGACCTCAAGTGCCTCAAGCCGTTCATCAAGGAGTACCAGCCGGTGCTGATCGGCGTCGGTGCCGGAGCCGACGTGCTGCGCAAGGCCGGCTACCGCCCGCAGCTGATCGTCGGCGACCCCGACCAGATGAGCGCCGAGGTACTGCGGTGCGGCTCGCAGGTCGTGCTGCCCGCCGACGCCGACGGCCACGCGCCCGGACTGGAGCGCATCCAGGACCTGGGCGTCGGTGCCATGACCTTCCCGGCCGCCGGTTCCGCAATGGACCTGGCGCTGCTGCTGGCCGACCACCACGGTGCGGCGCTGCTGGTGACGGCCGGGCACACCGCCAACATCGAGACGTTCTTCGACCGGACCCGTCAGCTGACCAACCCGTCGATGTTCATGACCCGGCTCAAGGTCGGCGAGAAGCTGGTGGACGCCCGCGCGGTCGCCACGCTCTACCGCAACCGGATCTCGGCCGGCGCGATCGCGCTGCTGGTGCTGACCATGCTGATGGCGATCATCGTCGCGCTGTGGGTGTCGCGGACCGACGCCGTGGTGCTCGAGTGGCTCGGCAACTACTGGCACGACCTGTCGCAGTGGCTGCGGCACTGGGTGACCTAATAGGGATCGACGCAAAAGGATCGGGGTCAGCACCGCCATGATCACCCCTCGCTACCACGCGATGTCGCTGACGGCAGTGCTGCTGGCACTGGTGTTCGGCGTTGTCCTGGGTTCTGGACTGTTGTCGGGTCCATTGATGGCCGGCATGCAGTCCGACAAGCAGGATCTGCGGGAGCAGATCGACGCGCTGCACGAACAGCACAACGCGCTGAGCGAGCGGCTGCGCAACGCCAACGATTTCGACGCCCAGATGGCACCCCGGATGGTGCATGACGCGCTGACCGGGAAATCCACGGTGATCTTCCGGACCCCTGATGCCGCCGACGACGACGTCGAGGCGCTCTCGCGGATCATCGGGCAGGCCGGCGGATCCGTCACCGGAACGGTGACGTTGACGACGCAGTTCGTCGACGGCAACGCCGAGGAGAAGCTGCGTGCCGTGCTGGAGTCCGGGATCGTGCCGGCCGGCGCCCAACTGAGCACCAGCCTGGTCGACCAGGACGCCCAGGCCGGTGACCTGCTCGGGATCGCGCTGCTGATCAACTCGCGCCATCCCGAACCCCCGGCTCCGCCCGTCCCCCCGGTCGACGACGCCGCCCGGGCCACCGTGCTGGCCGCGCTGCGCGACACCGGCTTCGTCACCTACGCCCAGGAGCGTTTCCCGGCCGCCAATGCCGCCATCGTGGTTACCGGCGGCGCGCTGCCCGAAGACGCCGGCACCGCCGGGTTGAGCGTGGCCCGGTTCGCCGCGGCACTGGCCCCGCACGGCTCGGCGACGGTGCTGGCCGGCCGCGACGGGTCGGCGTCGGGCACGGCGGCGGTGGCCATGGCACGCACCGATTCCGCGGTGGCCGGCACGATCAGCACCGTCGACGACGTGGACATCGAGTCGGGCCGGATCACCACCGTGATGGCGGTGAGCAGCCTGATCGGCGGCGGCCAGCCGGGCCAGTACGGCATCGGCCACGGCGCCGGCTCGGTCACCCTGGCGCAATAGCGGGACGTATCACAGGCCGTGTCCGGGCGCGGGTGGGCGTGTCTGGAGCCGAGACGCCGCGTCGATGTTAGGGTGAGATTCCGTGGGTCGGCAGGCCCTCAGTTCCTGCGCCGTCACGGAGGTTGGTGTTGCCACCACTGCGAAAGCATCCGCAAACCGAGCCGAAGCATCTCTTCGTCACGGGCGGAGTTGCGTCCTCGCTAGGTAAGGGTTTGACCGCAAGTAGCCTGGGCCAGTTGCTGATAGCCCGGGGACTGCAGGTCACCATGCAGAAGCTGGACCCCTATCTCAACGTCGACCCGGGAACGATGAATCCGTTCCAGCACGGCGAGGTGTTCGTCACCGAGGACGGCGCCGAGACCGACCTCGACGTCGGCCACTACGAGCGATTCCTGGACCGCGACCTGTCCGGTTCGGCGAATGTGACCACCGGCCAGGTGTATTCGACGGTCATCGCCAAGGAACGCCGCGGCGAATACCTCGGCGACACCGTGCAGGTGATCCCGCACATCACCGACGAGATCAAGCGGCGCATCCTGGCCATGTCGGAACCGGACGCCGACGGCGTGCGCCCCGACGTGGTGATCACCGAGATCGGCGGCACCGTCGGCGACATCGAGTCGCAGCCGTTCCTGGAAGCTGCCCGGCAGGTCCGCCACGACGTGGGCCGCGACAACGTGTTCTTCCTGCACGTGTCGCTGGTGCCGTACCTGGCCCCGTCCGGCGAGCTCAAGACCAAGCCCACCCAGCATTCGGTGGCCGCGCTGCGCAGCATCGGCATCACCCCCGATGCGCTGATCCTGCGTTGCGACCGCGAGGTTCCCGAGGCGCTGAAGAACAAGATCGCGCTGATGTGCGACGTCGACGTCGACGGCGTGATCTCCACCCCGGACGCACCCTCGATCTACGACATCCCCAAGGTGCTGCACCGTGAGGAGCTGGACGCCTACGTGGTGCGTCGGCTCAACCTGCCGTTCAAGGACGTCGACTGGACCGAGTGGGACGAGCTGCTGCGCCGCGTCCACGAACCCCATGAGACGGTGCGAATCGCCTTGGTGGGCAAGTACATTGACCTCTCAGATGCGTATCTGTCGGTGACAGAGGCGCTGCGGGCCGGTGGCTTCACCCATTTCGCGAAGGTCGAGATCCACTGGGTGGCCTCCGATGCGTGCGAAACCCCGGCCGGCGCTGCCGCCGCGCTGGGGGAGATGCACGGGGTGCTGATCCCCGGCGGGTTCGGGATCCGGGGCATCGAGGGCAAGATCGGCGCCATCGCCTACGCCCGCACCCACGCGCTGCCGGTGCTGGGACTGTGCCTGGGTCTGCAGTGCATCGTGATCGACGCGGCCCGCACCGCCGGGATCACCCAGGCCAGCTCGGCGGAGTTCGACCCGGACACCCCCGATCCCGTCATCGCGACCATGGCCGACCAGCAGGAGGCGGTCGCCGGAACGGCCGACCTCGGCGGCACCATGCGGCTGGGTGCCTATCCCGCAGTGCTGGAAGCGGATTCGATTGTGGCCGAGGCCTATCAGGCCACGGAGGTCTCCGAGCGGCACCGGCACCGTTTCGAGGTCAACAACGCCTACCGTGACCGGATCGCCGAGAGCGGGCTGCGGTTCTCCGGCACCTCCCCAGACGGCAAGCTGGTGGAGTTCGTCGAGTACCCCCGCGAGGTGCACCCGTTCCTGGTGGGAACCCAGGCGCACCCGGAGCTCAAAAGCAGGCCCACTCGGGCGCATCCGCTGTTCGCCGCGTTCATCGGTGCGGCGATGGACTACAAGGCCGCCGAGCGGCTGCCGGTGGAGATCCCCGAGCACGCCCACGAGCCTCACGCCGCTGATCACGATGACGCCCAGAACGGAGCGCAGGGGCACGGCGGCAGTGCCCAGCCGTTGACCGACCCACTGCAAGAAGCGCTGCCGGAACACGTCACCCGTGGCTGACCACGTCTTCGAGACCACGTCGTCGCAGCTGCTGCACAGCGGCAAGATCTTTGCGCTGCGCCGTGACGAGGTCCTGATGCCGGGTGGCGCGACGGCCACCCGGGACGTGGTGGAGCACTTCGGGGCGGTGGCAGTGGTCGCCGTGAACACCGAGGGCCAGATCCCGCTGATCTACCAATACCGTCATGCGCTGGGCCGGCGGCTGTGGGAGCTGCCGGCGGGCCTGCTCGATGTCGGTGGCGAGCCGCCGCATGTCACGGCCGGCCGCGAGCTGGTCGAGGAGGCCGGCCTGACCGCGACCACCTGGCGGGTGCTGGTGGACCTGGCCTCCACGCCGGGCTTTTCCGACGAGTCGGTGCGGGTGTATCTGGCCACCGGCCTGACCGAGGTGGGCCGCCCGGAGGCCCACGACGAAGAGGCCGATCTCAAGTGCGAGTGGTATTCGCTGGCCGAGGCGGCCCGGATGGTGTTTTCCGGCGAGATCGTCAATGCCATTGCGGTGGCGGGGATCCTGGCCGCTTTTGTCAACAGTCAGGGCTTCACCGAGCTGCGTGATCTGGCCGCCGAGTGGGTCGATCGGCCGAAGGCGTTTGCCGCCAGGCAGAACCGGCCATGACCGCGGCCACCCAGCCGGTGGGTCCGCTGAGCGGGCAGTTGCAGGGGTATCTGGACCACCTGACCATCGAGCGTGGGGTTGCGGCCAACACGTTGAGTTCCTATCGGCGCGACCTGCGCCGCTACCGCGAGCACCTGCTGGCCCGCGGGATCGAAGACCTGGCCGGCGTCGGCGAAGGTGACGTCACCGAGTTTCTGGTTTCGCTGCGTCGCGGCGACCCCGACAACGGCGTGCCCGCACTGTCGGCGGTCTCGGCGGGGCGCGCACTGATCGCGGTGCGCGGCCTGCATCGGTTTGCCGCCGCCGAGGGGCTGGTGGCCGCCGACGTGGCGCGCTCGGTCAAGCCGCCGACACCGGGGCGGCGCCTGCCCAAGAGCCTGACCGTCGACGAGGTGGCGGCGCTGCTGGCCGGCGCCGGCGGCGACAGCGAGTCCGACGGGCCGTTGACGCTGCGCAACCGCGCCCTGCTGGAGATGTTGTACTCCACCGGATCTCGCATCTCGGAGGCCGTGGGAATGGACATCGATGACATTGATGTCGCAGACCGGTCGGTGCTGTTGCACGGCAAGGGCGGTAAGCAGCGATTGGTGCCGGTCGGCCGGCCGGCGGTCGCGGCGCTGGACGCCTACCTGGTGCGGGGCCGCCCGGGTCTGGCGCACCGCGGCCGCGGCACCGCGGCGGTGTTCCTCAACGCCCGCGGTGGGCGGCTGTCGCGGCAGAGCGCCTGGCAGGTGCTGCAGGACGCCGCCGAACGGGCCGGGATCACCGCCAAGGTGTCACCGCACACGCTGCGGCACTCGTTCGCGACCCATCTGCTCGACGGCGGCGCCGACGTGCGGGTGGTGCAGGAGCTGCTCGGCCACGCCTCGGTGACCACCACCCAGATCTATACGTTGGTGACCGTCAACGCCCTACGCGAGGTGTGGGCCGGCGCCCACCCCCGCGCGCGCTAGGGTCCCTTTCCGCCGAGCAGACGCGAAAGCCCCCAAGAAGGACCCCTCAGAGGGGGTTTTCGCGTCTGCTCGCCGAAAGTCGCGCCCAGCTATCCGCCCAGGTAGGTCGACTCGAGCACCAGGTCGTGCAGCAGGCTCTGATACTCCACGTGGGTGCGGTGCTCGGTGGTGTCCCACCGCGAACCCTGCTGGGCCTGCATGTACTCGCGGTAGCGCGGCGCACCCGGCAGCTTGACGTTGTCGGCCACCACCACCGCCCCCGGATGCAACCAGCCCCGGTCGAGGACGGCCTGCAAGTCGGGCAGGTAGGCGTCCTTGTCGTGGTCGATGAACAAGAAGTCCAGCCCGCCGGCGGCAAAGCCGTGCTTGGCGGTCAAGGTGTCCAGCGTGCGACCGCCGTCGCCGATGGTGCCCACCACACAGGTCACCCGGTCGGCCACCCCGGCGTGCGCCCAGATCCGCCGGGCGTTGGCGGCGTTGGCCTCGGCCAACTCGATCGAGTAGACCCGCGCCGACGGTGCCGCGCGCGCGATCCGCAGCGCGCTGTAGCCGCAGTAGGTGCCCAGCTCCAGCGCCAGCGCCGGATTGACCCGCTGCACCGCGGCGTCGAGCAGCAGGCCCTTCTCGTCGCCGATATTGATCAGCAAAGACTTCTCGTAGGCGAACTCGTCGATACGGGCGAGCACGTCGTCGATGTCGCCGGCCCGGGCGTTGGCCAGCACGAAGTCGACCGCTGCGGCCTCGCGGCCGTCGCCGATCTGGCCCGTCGTGACGATGTTGCGCGCACCGGTGGCCATCCGCAGGAACGACCACCGCAGGAAGGGGACACGTCGTTTGAGGCTCATGGATGCGATCCTATGGCCGGCGGCGCCGCAATCACTGGTCATGTGGCTAATACAAGAGCCGGTCACCTATTAGACTTCTGCGGATGTCCGCCACCACAACGCCGGTTCGGTCATGAGCGACGACGACACTCCCGACGTCGGCTTGACCGGACGTCCGCCGCGGAATATCCCCGAGCCGCAGCCCCGTTCGACGCACGGGCCGGCCAAGGTCATCGCGATGTGCAACCAGAAGGGCGGCGTCGGCAAGACGACCTCCACCATCAACCTCGGGGCCGCGCTGGCCGAGTACGGCCGCCGGGTGCTGCTGGTCGACCTGGACCCGCAGGGCGCGCTGTCGGCGGGCCTGGGGGTACCGCACTACGACCTCGCGCACACCGTGCACAACCTGCTGGTCGAACCGCGGGTCGGTATCGACGACGTGCTGGTGCAGACCTCGGTGGAGAACCTGGACCTGGTGCCCTCCAACATCGACCTGTCCGCGGCCGAGATCCAGCTGGTCAACGAGGTGGGGCGCGAGCATTCCCTGGCGCGGGCGCTGACCCCGGTGCTGGACCGCTACGACTACCTGCTGATCGACTGCCAGCCGTCGCTGGGCCTGCTCACCGTCAACGGCCTGGCCTGCGCCGACGGCGTGGTGATCCCGACCGAATGCGAATACTTCTCGCTGCGCGGCCTGGCACTGCTGACCGACACCGTCGACAAGGTCCGCGACCGGCTCAACCCGAAGCTGGAGATCAGCGGCATCCTGCTGACCCGTTACGACCCGCGCACGGTCAACTCCCGCGAGGTGATGTCGCGGGTGGTGGAGCGCTTCGGCGACCTGGTGTTCGACACCGTCATCACCCGCACCGTGCGCTTCCCCGAGACCACCGTCGCCGGCGAGCCCATCACCACCTGGGCGCCGAAGTCCGGCGGCGCGCAGGCCTATCGTGCGTTGGCCCGCGAAGTCATTGACCGATTCGGCGCGTGAACGCCGACACTGAGAAGGCCGACGCCCCCGCTGAATCGCCGGGCTTCCAGGTCCGACTGACCAACTTCGAGGGTCCGTTCGACCTGCTGCTGCAGCTGATCTTCGCGCACCGGCTCGACGTCACCGAGGTGGCGCTGCACCAGGTCACCGATGACTTCATCGCCTACACCCGCGACGTCGGCGCGCAGCTGGAGCTCGAGGAGACCACCGCCTTTCTGGTGATCGCCGCGACGCTGCTCGACCTCAAGGCGGCCCGGCTGCTGCCGGCCGGTCAGGTCGACGACGAAGAGGACCTGGCACTGCTTGAGGTCCGCGACCTGTTGTTCGCGCGGCTGCTGCAATACCGGGCGTTCAAGCACGTCGCGCAGATGTTCGCGGAGCTGGAAGCCGCCGCCCTGCGCAGCTACCCGCGCGCGGTGTCGCTGGAAGACAACTTCGCCAACCTGCTGCCCGAAGTGATGATCGGTGTCGACGCCGAGTCGTTCGCCCAGATCGCGGCCGCCGCGTTCACACCGCGCCCGGCGCCGGTGGTGGGCCTTGAGCACCTGCATCAGGTGATGGTGTCGGTTCCCGAGCAGGCCGGTGTGGTGTTGCGGCTGTTGGAGGCCCGCGGCACGGGGCAGTGGGCGTCGTTCTCCGAACTGGTCGCCGACTGCTCGATGCCGATCGAGATCGTCGGCCGCTTCCTGGCGCTGCTCGAACTGTATCGGGCCCGGGCGGTAGCATTTGAGCAGTCAGAACCACTTGGTGTGCTCCAGGTGTCGTGGACCGGGGAACGCCCCACCAATGAAGACCTGGTGAAAGCAGAATCGGCCGAGTAGTGCGAGACGAATTGATGACTGACCACATGCCCGACTCCGAAGTGGCGGAGGATGTCGAGGCGCCCGAGGCTGCCGACCCTGTGGAAGACCACGAAGGCACCGAGGAATCCGCCGGCCCGTCGGGCTCCAACCTGGGTATCGACGTCGCCCTGGCACCCGAACTCGAGGACGCCGAGCTGGGATCGGTGCTCGAGGCGCTGCTGCTGGTCGTGGACACCCCGGTGACCGTGGAGGCACTGGCGGCCGCCACCGATCAACCGGTCTACCGGATCACCGCCAAGCTGCGGACGATGGCCGACGAGTTCACCGAACGCGACAGCGGCATCGACTTGCGCGAGACCGGCGGCGGCTGGCGGCTGTACACCCGCGCCCGGTTCGCGCCGTACGTGGAGCGGCTGCTGCTCGACGGTGCCCGCTCCAAGCTGACCCGTGCCGCGCTGGAGACGCTGGCCGTGGTGGCTTACCGCCAGCCCGTGACGCGAGCCCGGGTCAGCGCGGTGCGCGGCGTCAATGTCGATGCGGTGATCCGAACCCTGGTGGCACGCGGCCTGATCACCGAGGCGGGCACCGATCCCGACTCGGGTGCGGTGACGTTCGCGACCACTGAGCTGTTCCTGGAGCGACTGGGCCTGTCGTCGCTGACCGACCTGCCCGACATCGCCCCGCTGCTGCCCGACGTCGACGTGATCGACGACTTGAGTGAAAGCCTGGATAGTGAACCGCGTTTCATGAAACTCGGCGGTGCGCCGGCGAGCGATCAGCCGCTGGCCTTCGATGTGGATCACCTCTGATGGCGTGGCCGGACGAAGAACAAGACGGTGTGCGCCTGCAGAAGGTGCTGTCGCAGGCCGGGGTCGCCTCGCGGCGAGTCGCCGAGCGGATGATTCGCGACGGCCGGGTCGAGGTGGACGGTCGGGTGGTGACCGAACTGGGCACCCGCGTGGACCCGTCCTCCGCGCTGATCCGGGTCGACGGGGCCCGGGTGACCGTCGACGACACCCGGGTCTACCTGGCGCTGAACAAGCCGCGCGGTGTGCATTCGACCATGTCGGACGACCGTGGACGGCCGTGCATCGGCGACTATGTCGAGCACCGAGTTCGCGGTGACGCCAAGCTGTTTCACGTCGGGCGCCTCGATGCCGACACCGAGGGCCTGATGCTGCTGACCAACGACGGCGAATTGGCGCACCGGCTGATGCACCCGTCGTATCAGGTGCCCAAGACCTATATCGCCACCGTGGTGGGCACCATCCCGCGCGGGCTGGGCAAGAAGCTGCGCGAGGGCGTCGAACTCGACGACGGGCCGGCGAAAGTCGACGACTTCGCGGTGGTCGACACGGTGCCCGGCAAGTCGCTGGTGCGGGTCACCCTGCACGAAGGCCGTAAGCGGATCGTTCGACGGATGCTGGCGGCGGTCGGATTTCCGGTCCAGGAGTTGGTGCGCACCGACATCGGTTCGGTGGAGCTGGGGGAGCAGCGTCCCGGCAGCATTCGGGCGTTGACCCGCAAGGAAGTCGGCGAACTCTATGCGGCGGTGGGCCTGTGAGCACGGGCAGCGCGGCAGTGGTCGCCATCGACGGGCCGGCCGGAACCGGAAAATCCACGGTCGCCCGGGGATTGGCGGCGGCGCTGGGCTCACGCTATCTGGACACCGGCGCGATGTACCGGGCCGTCACGCTGGCGGTGCTGCGCTCCGGCGTCGCGCTTGATGACATCGACGGCATCGGCGCGGTCGCACAGGGTGTCGAGGTCTCGGTGGACTCTCAGCCCGAGGGAGACCGCGTTTTCCTTGGCGAGGAAGAGGTTTCGCGAGAGATCCGCGGCGACGAGGTGACCCGCGCGGTGTCGGCGGTGGCCGCGGTTCCCGCGGTGCGCACCCGGTTGGTCGCGCTGCAGCAGCAGTTGGCCGCCCAAGGCGGCGGCGTGGTGGTGGAAGGCCGCGACGTGGGCACCGTGGTCCTGCCCGACGCCGACGTGAAGATCTTCCTGACCGCCTCTGCCGAGACCCGGGCCCAGCGGCGCAATGACCAGAACATCGCAGCGGGTCTGCGCGACGACTACGCCGGCGTGCTGGCCGACGTGCTGCGCCGCGACGAGTTGGATTCCACGAGGGCGGTGTCGCCGCTGCGGCCCGCCGACGACGCGGTGATCGTGGACACCGGAGACATGACCCAGGAGCAGGTGGTCGACCATCTGCGTGACCTGGTTGAGCAGCATTGCGGGGCGATCCGATGAGTGACGGAACCTGGGTCGACGAAAGCGACTGGGAGATCGGCGAAGACGGCGGTTTCGACGATCTGGTCGAGGACTCCGGCCCGCCGCCGGTGGTGGCCGTGGTGGGCCGTCCCAACGTCGGCAAGTCGACGCTGGTCAACCGGATCCTGGGCCGGCGTGAAGCGGTGGTGCAGGATCTGCCCGGGGTGACTCGTGACCGAGTGTCCTACGACGCGCTGTGGACCGGCCGGCGCTTTGTGGTGCAGGACACCGGCGGCTGGGAACCCGACGCCAAGGGCCTGCAACAGTTGGTGGCCGAGCAGGCCGCGGTGGCGATGCGTACCGCCGACGCGGTGATCTTGGTGGTGGACGCGGTGGTGGGCGCCACCGCCGGCGACGAGGCCGCCGCACGGATTCTGCGCCGATCCGGCAAGCCGGTGTTCTTGGCAGCCAACAAGGTTGACAGTGAGCGGGCCGAATCAGACGCGGCGGCGCTGTGGTCGCTGGGAATCGGCGAGCCGTTCAGCATCAGTGCCCTGCACGGCCGCGGCGTGGCCGACCTGCTGGACGAGGTGATCGCCAAGCTGCCCGAGGTGGCCGAAACCGCCGGCGGCGGGGGCGGTCCGCGCCGGGTGGCGTTGGTGGGCAAGCCCAATGTGGGCAAGAGCTCGCTGCTGAACCGGTTGGCCGGCGATGAGCGGTCGGTGGTGCACGACGTGGCCGGCACGACCGTCGACCCGGTCGACTCGCTGATCGAGATGGACGGCAAGATCTGGCGTTTCGTCGACACCGCCGGGCTGCGCCGCAAGGTGGGGCAAGCCAGCGGGCACGAGTTCTACGCCTCGGTGCGCACCCACGGGGCTATCGACGCCGCCGAAGTGGTGATCGTGCTGGTCGATTCGTCGTTGCCGCTGACCGAGCAGGATCAGCGGGTGATCTCGATGGTGGTCGAGGCGGGCCGGGCGGTGGTGCTGGCCTACAACAAGTGGGATCTGGTCGACGAGGACCGGCGTTACCTGCTGGACAAAGAGATCGACCGGGACATGGCCCGGCTGGCGTGGGCGCCGCGGGTGAACATTTCGGCGAAAACCGGTCGCGCCGTGCAGAAGTTGGTTCCCGCGCTGGAGACCTCGCTGGCCTCCTGGGACAAGCGGATCCCCACCGGCCAGCTCAACACCTGGCTCAAAGAGGTGGTTGCCGCGACCCCGCCGCCGGCGCGCGGCGGCCGCGCGCCGCGCATCCTGTTCGCCACCCAGGCGACCTCGCGTCCGCCAACGTTCGTGTTGTTCAGCTCTGGATTTCTGGAGGCCGGTTACCGCCGGTTCCTGGAGCGGCGACTGCGCGAGACGTTCGGATTCGAGGGCAGCCCGATCCGCATCAACGTGCGAGTGCGAGAAAAGCGCGGCCCCAAGCGGACTCGCTGACTTCTTGAGTTAGCCGGATTTGGTCAGCTGAAAATCCCACTGCCCGACCACGCCGCCCGCTGGCCCTCGGCCACACGGTTCCAGGGTGGCGGTGGTCCATTGCCCGGCCAGCGTCACCGCATCGAAGCTGACGGTCTTGGACACCGGCAGCGGGGTGTGGTCCACCGGGCAGTCCATGCTGCCTCGCCCGCTGTACTCCCAGCGGCCACCGTTGAGATGAAACTCCGCGTTCTGCAGCCAGCGTTCGGCGTTGACGGTGGTGCACGTCGCGCCGCACGGGGTGAACGTCCACGTCGCCTCTCGCTGCGACGGGCCGTGCTGGGCGGCGAAGGTGTACGGGCCTGACGGCACCTCCGGGGCGGCCTGGGCCACCGGCGGCGCCCCGAGGGCGAACAGCAGCCCGCAGACAGCACCAACAGCCCGCTTTCCCGTTATGCCGATCATCGCCTCACCTCTCCGCTGGGCTGCCTTAGCCATGCGCACGATCAGCGTAGGGTGCTGCAAATGTCGGTATCGCAGATGGTGTTGATCCTGCTGGCGGGGGTGGGCGCCGGGGCGATCAACGCCCTGGTCGGCTCGGGCACACTGATCACCTTCCCGACCCTGGTGACGCTGGGCTTTGCCCCGCTGACCGCGACGATCTCCAACGCGATCGGCCTGGTGGCCGGTGGTATCTCCAGCACCTGGGCCTACCGTCGTGAACTGCGCGGTCAGTGGGATCGGCTGCGCTGGCAGATACCGGGATCGCTGCTGGGCGCGGTGCTCGGCGCGTATCTGCTGCTGCACCTGCCCGAGAGCGTGTTCAACCGAATCGTGCCGGCACTGTTGGTCGGCGCCCTGGCGCTGGTGGTGATCGGGCCGAAGATCCAGGCCGTGGCGCAGCGCCGCGCGGCGGCCGAGGGCCGTTCGACCGACCAGCTCAGCGGTGGTCGGCTGACGGCATTGGTGGTCGGCACCTTCGTCGTCGGTGTGTACGGCGGTTATTTCGCTGCGGCCCAAGGAATTCTGCTGGTCGGTGTGATGGGGGTGCTGCTGCCCGAGTCGATGCAGCGGATGAACGCCGCGAAGAACCTGCTGGTGCTGATCGTCAACGTGGTCGCCGCCGGCGCCTACATGGTGACGGCGTTCGACCGGATCAGTTGGCCGGCAGCCGGATTGATCGCCGTCGGTTCACTGATCGGGGGATATCTGGGCGGTCACTACGGGCGCCGGTTATCCCCGAACGCGCTGCGTGCGGTGATCCTGGTGGTCGGTCTGATCGGGCTCTACCGGCTGTTGACGGTCTAGCCGGTTCAGGCGGGGTTCTGCCTGCGCCACCGCTCCCAGCGATTGCGTGGCGCCCGGGCCGAGGCCATCACCTCATTCATCGACGCGGCGTGCGGGTGCTCCGGTTGCGGCGGCGCCTTCGGCGTCACCACCGCGGGCTCGGTGCCCTCCCACCAGACCGGTTGCAGCAGTGCCGAAACCACCGGGATGGCGTGACCGACACTCTTGCGTCCCCACTGGCAGGCCCGGTCGATGGTGGCCGCCGACGGCGCCAGGTTGACCGGTGACAGGGTGGGGGAGAACCGGACCAGATGGTCCGCGTAGGGCGCGTTGCGCACCATCTGCAACTGGATCGCCTGGGTGATCGGCACCAGCCACAGGTGCTTGGGGTCCCACTGCGGGTGGAAACAGTCGAAGGCGAGATAACAGGCGTTGCGGGTGCCCAACCGGCCTGCCCGGACGCGTTTCCAGGCCAGCTCCAGGGGCACATTGCTGGCCGCGCCACCGTCGACCAGGGCACCGACGT
The DNA here is from genome assembly GCF_046250095.1 of Mycobacterium sp. SMC-11. Taxonomy (NCBI): domain Bacteria; kingdom Bacillati; phylum Actinomycetota; class Actinomycetes; order Mycobacteriales; family Mycobacteriaceae; genus Mycobacterium; species Mycobacterium sp. SMC-11. The sequence goes on from NZ_CP176430.1 coordinate 2,121,887, forward strand.
CGTGCTCGTCTAGTAGCGCATCGAACAGCGGCTCCATGGCCGGGTCCTTGGGCTCGTGGTGCAGCACCCCGGGGATCGCCGACGAGAACGACGCTGCGTCAACGACATTGACGTCGCGGTCCGGGTTGTCGCCGCCGATCACGATCGGGGTCACCACCCGGGGGTCGATGAACGCGGCCGTCTGCCACATCCGTGTGGCCACCTGCGGGCCCAGGCCGATCGACAGATACGGGAAGGACCGCAGCTGCAGGCCGGCCAGGCGCTGGTTGCGGTAGCGCCCCGGCAGCGCCGCAAACGGCTGGCGGCGCACCCCGGCCACCACGGCGTCGAACGGAATCGCCAGATCCGACATCTTCATGGGCGCGCCGTCGTCGCGGCGGAACATCGCGTCGGCGAAAAGATCGAAGTTCAAGGCGAACACACCGGTCAGGCCGTGGCGGCGGCGCAGTCGCTCGGGCCCCAAGATGGCGCGGAACGACACCGTCTTGGCCCACTCGATGTATTCGTGGATGGGCACCGGAAGGGTGCGGCTGACGACCGAGCCCAGGATGGAACCGAACGAAGAGCCGATCAGGTAGTCGGGCACCGCCCCGGATTCCAGCAGGGCCTCCATGCCGCCGATGTAGACGAAGCCGGCGCCGCCCCCACCACCGAGGACGGTGACCAGCTTCTTGTGGCCCACCTCGGCGTCGAGCTCGGCCAGGGAGAAGTCGTTGCAGTGGCGTTCGGCCAGCAGGCGGCGCTGCTCGTCCTGGTCGGCGGTCAGCGTGCTCAGGGTGTCGCGGGCGGCGACCAAGGCCATCACCGGATCGCGTTCCTCGCGCAGCGGGCCGCGCATCGCGTCGGCCACCTTGGCCCGCCACCCGGCCAACTCCGCGCCGACCGCGACGTCACCGCGGCCGCGGGCGCCGCCCGGGCCGGCGGCACCGGGCTCGAAGTCGTCGAGCCGGGCGAAGTTGAGCAGATACCGCAGCCGGCGCAGCTGCTCGGCGCTGAGCACGTCGGGCCGGCGCAGCGTGTGCCGGATGAGGCGATTTTCCATCTTCTGCAGCAGCAGGATGGTGTCGCCGGTATCGACGACGTCCACTACTTCATCGGTGACGGCCGAGTCGGTGCTGGTCTTGGGGGTGTCTATGGGGTCCGTGGGGTCGGGCATGGCCGACCACTGCTGCGAGGGGGGAAGCTGCATAAGTGGTGGTTCCTGAGGGGTAGTCGCGCTGCCGAGGGGAGGCAGTCCCGCGTGGCGAGCCTACGCGGTCGAGGTGTCGTCACGCGGATTCGGGACACGCGCGGGCGTGCGGTAGCATTTCGACCTGCTGCCGGAGATGTTCGGCGGTGGCGGGCTGTGGCGCAGTTTGGTAGCGCACTTGACTGGGGGTCAAGTGGTCGCAGGTTCAAATCCTGTCAGCCCGACACAGGTCAGAGGTGGTTTTTTGGGGTTCGGAGGGTTTCCGGAAGCGGGGTTTGACCCCAGTTTTGACCCCAGTTGGTTGTCGGTACCCTCGCCTACGGTCGTTTGCCATGGCTAGCACCGTCAATTCCCGTACTCCCGTCACCGACGCAGCGGCGTGGATCGATGCGTTGGCCGACGACTCGCAGCGGGCGCTGATGGCGCTGGGTCAGCTGCTTGTCGGCGTTGCGGAACGGCCGCCAAAAAGTGAGACTGCAGAACGGTTCACACTCCGCTGCCTCGGAGTGCCCGGTCACTCGCACGTCATCGACGAAGAGCGCGCTTTGTCGGCGGTCACGCGGCTGACCGCGGCGCTGGCGCTCGCCGAGCTGATTGAGAAGCACGCCGATGACGTGGAGCTTGGGCCGTATAGCTACGCGGATCCGCCGTCCTGGACAGAGGCCGAAGTCGGCGAAACCACCTACCACCACCCGCACAAATTGCGCGCGGCTTTTTCCGTCGGAACGCTGCTGCCGCATACCGCTGTGGTGATCAGCATCGACACGCAAATGTCTCTCGGGCACAACCCTGAGATCACCGCATACGTGCATCGCGATTTTCAGCGCGACGCACGGGCCGTCCTGGACTAGCTGCTGCACCGCGCGGACGAGCTGAATCCGTACCGTGGCAAGGTGTGCCGCGCCAGCTACAGCGGTGGGCTGGTACTGACCGTCATCGACCTGCCCACGCAGCTCACTCGCGACACCGTGGTGGTCGATGAAACGGTGTGGAAGGAAATCGATCTTGCCGTGACCGCGGTTCGGGATCAGCACGAGCTGCTGAACCGTCACGGGCTCGGCTCCCGCCGCGGGGTGCTGCTCTGCGGCCCGCCGGGCACCGGGAAGAGCGCGGTGAGTGCCGTGATTGCCCGTGAATTGGTCGGGGAGTTCACCGTGATCTACGTGGAGGCACGCGCCGGAGAAAGACTGCTCACGAGCGTCGTCGAGGCGTCGCAGAAACTCGGCGGGCCGGTCATGCTGGCGTTGGAGGACGTCGACCTGTGGTGTCGGGATCGTAGCCGCGGCGACGGTGGCGGCCTCAGCGAATTGCTACAGGCCATGGACATTGCTTCGGACGCGCGAATCCTCACCATCGCGTCGACCAATGACATCAGCACACTTGATGCAGCGGCCGTAAGAACCGGGAGGTTTGACAGCGCCGTGGAAGTGGGTTTCCCGACCCGGCCCGACTCGGCGCGAATTCTCTCGGCCCTCATCGACGGGTTGCCGGGCGCCGACACCGTCGACTGCGCCGCGGTGGCGGGCCGGCTGCCGGAGCGCACCAGCGGCTCCGACCTGCGCGAGATTGTGCGGCGTGCGGTGCTCACCGCGAAGGGCGGGGAACTGACCACCGCGGCGCTGCTGGCCGAGATCGGTTCCGGGCGGTACCGGGCTGCCCTGCCCGGCAGCGGAACCTACCTCTAGCCGCGGTTTGACGGCCGCAGTGCAATCGCGTGAAACCGCCCCGGCCGCATTCTCAGCGGCCGGGGCTGCGCGGTGGGTTCAGCGGTCGAGGCGGTCCAGGCCGGCGATGCCAGCGATGAGACCCGACCAGACCGCGTCCGCCGTCGCGATCTTCGCCTCATCGCTGAGGCTGTCAGCGGTGTCGGTGTCGAGCACCTCGATCCCTCTCGCCGCCGCTGTTGCCAGCGCGGCCACGGTCTCGATGCTGTCCCGGATATTTGCGTACTCCGTAGTCGTTTCCATGCGCTGAGCCTGCGCCGGAATCCGTTGCTGCGCAAGCGCCGTCACCGACGCTGACCCACGCGGCGTGAAGCGGATCCGGCAACGGGCACTGGCGGTGCCGGACCCGGTGCCGGGTGCGGCCGCCGTGGCGGGGCAGGGGCATCGGTGCCGATGCCGGCGGAGTTGCCGGGTGCGGTGCCGGTCGGGGATGCCGCCAAAACAATGCCGTGTGATCGTGGTCACAGTGAGGTGCTGGCTGGGGAGGGGTGTTTTGAAACCGCGCCCCAGACACGCGGTGTGTCAAAAAGGTGGTGCCTGCGCTCCGCGGGTGGCGATAGCGGCGGCGTTGCGCAGCATGTCGGCGGGACCGTGGATTTTCACGACGTCGGCGGCGGCGCGCTGTTGGAAGGCTTCGGCGCCGGCGCCGGTCCAGGGGGTGCCTCCGGGATTCTTTGCAGCGTCGCGGACTTCGGTGAACGCGGCTTCCCATGTGTTGGCGAGGTTGGTCCAGGCGGTGGCGTTGGTGGTGAGGTAATCCCAGTTGGCGTCTTCGATCTCGGTCAGCGGCGGCAATCCGGACATCGCGGTCTGCCTGCCTATATCCCGAGCTTGCCGGCGCCGCCGTCGACACCGGAGCTGCGGGGGACCAGCGTGGGAAGACTGGCTCCGTGCTGGGGGACTGCGGCCAGGACGGCGGCGCCGTCATGGTCCATCGACTCGTACTCGCGCGCGGCGGTGCTCAGCTTGTTCGAGTTGGCGGTCATCCGGGATCTGGAGGCGCTGCCGGCGCTGCTTGCACCGGCATTGACGCTGCTGGTTGCAGCGCCGCTGGCCTGCCATGCCGATCCGCTCGCCGCGGGCAGTGCCGGCGCGACCTGACCCGACAGCGCCGCGCAGCGCTGCGCCAGTGTGCGCAGGCTGACCGGGGTGACCCGCAGGACGGGGGTGGTCATGGGGGAACTGTATAAGTGAATTGCTGTTTGCGGAATTCACCGGGGTGGAGTGGGGCCGTTAGCGGGGACTGGCCGGAAACGCCGCGAGCATCAGCATCAAGCAGGTCGGCGATATCGGGTCAGATGGGCATGCGGTAGCCGAAGTACTCGTGGTCCTCGTTGTAGCCGCCCTGGCCTTTGCCGATGTGGGCGAAGGTTTCCACGAACTCGATCGACTCGATCCACTTCACCTGTTTGAAGCCCAGTTCGACCTCGTTGCGCAGGCGCAAAGGAGCGCCGTGGGTTTCGGTGAGCGGTTCGCCATTCATCTCATAGGCCAGGAGTGCTTTCGGGTGGCGCATGTGGTCGATCTTGTGGCAGTCGTAGTAGCGGCCGCCGCCGGGTTCGGACCCGTCGGCCATCGAGGTGAACACCACCCACCGCGCCGACGGCAGTGGCTTGACGATACGCAGGATGTCGAGCATCCGGACACCGCCCCACTTCGCAATGCCCGACCAGCCCTGGATGCAGTAGTGCTGGGTGATCTGCTCATGTCTGTCCATGGCCAACAGGTCGGCGTAGCTGAAGTCGGTGGGGTTCTCGACCAAGCCGCTCACCCGGAGCCGGTAGTCCACCCAATTTCCCGCCTGGAGTTTCCGGTAGTGCTCAGAGGCTGGCAGCGTCCCGTTGGGCCAGAAATAGGGGGAAATGTCGTCCTCGGAATACTCCGCCTCCGGGTTGAACCACTCCATCAGCCCCTTGATCCAACCGACGGAGGCACGGCCGACCGTTTGGATTACTCGCGGATAGCGCAGTGTGACGGGCGATGCCGCCAGCCACAACACGATGATCACCGCCATGGCCAGCACGTAGACCGCCAGCGCCCAGTACGAGTCGGTGTCGGTGCCGAAGACGATGTGGTTCAGGTTCCCGACCAGCCCGGTGGTGAACACCATCGCGGTGTGCACGGCGATGAAGAACACCATCCACGCCAGCACGCCGAAGTGAATCGACCGGGCGACCTGCCGGTTGGCCGGTCCGCTGCCCAGTCCGAACCGCGCCGCAATCGCCGGGGCTTGCAGCAGGCCGGTGATGAATGCCAGCGGCGCGAACATGAAGACGGTCAGAAAATAGGCGATCAGTTGCAGGCTGTTGTAGGCGACGAATCCGTCGTTGGCGGGGAAGTCCAGCGACAGGTATTGGACCATGGTGGATGCGGCATTGGGGATAACGTCCCATGACTGCGGAACGATGCGGCGCCACTGCCCGGTCGCGAACAGCAGCACATAGAAGACGATGCCGTTGAGCAGCCACAGTGCGTCAAAGGTGAAGTGCCACCAGCGCGCCAATCCGATGGTGTGCCGGGTGCCGGGGATGCCCAGCCACCGCGGCAACGAGACCGAATCGTCCTTGGCGGTCCACGCGCGCGACGGCTCGGACGGGTTCAACCGGTCCGGCGGAACCGGCCCGCGTAACCGCAGCCAGGCCGTGCCCGGGGTGCTGCCGGCGTTCAGGTAGAGCCGCGGATGGTCGGCCAGGATCTGTAAACCCGCCCGAATGATGAACATCATGAACATGATGTTGAACAGATGCGACCAGCGCAGCCATGCCGGAAAGCCAGAGGGCTCTGCGCCATCGGTGGCCGGCGTGCCCGGGTAGCGCGCGATGAACTCCTGCATCCAGTCGAACTGGCGCAGATGTTGGGCGATTGCCACCGCGACCATCAACCCCGCGACTGCCAACGGCACCAGCCATAGCGTGCTGATCCAGCGGCGGCCGATCCGAACCGACGGGATGTGGGCAGGCTCATCGGCGATCCCGCCGGCCCATTCGCCGACGCGGACGTGCTCGCCAAAGACATCTATGTGATGAGCATCGGCTTTCGTCGCTTCAGGGCTCATGGCGACACCATATGTGGGAGTTCGCATTTCCGCCGGGTATCGGCGGAGGTGCTACCGGGGCATTTCTTCCGCTTCCACTTCTCGCCCGACGCCGTCGGCATCCGACTGTGGATCATCGACTACACCGTGATCGAACGCGGCCAGGAGAACAGCTACTCGGCGCCGCACGTGTGGCCGAGGTGTCGGCGCGGCGAATGGTGGCGAATCTGCTGCGGGATCGACTGCCGGGCCTGACGGAACACGACGTGTACAGCGAGGAACTTGGCTGACGCTCCCGCGCAGCCATACAGCGCGGGAGCGGTTCCTCTTGAAGATGTCTCACGGTTTGGGGACGCTGGTCGCATGACGACCGAGTATCCGCCACTGACCGACATGATCCAGATCGGCGCCGACATCGACGAGGCCAAGACCGCACTGTCCAAGATCGAGGTCGGTGACCTTCCTCATCTTTCCCAGCGCATCGCCTACGCCCAGGCCTCCGCCACGCTCGCTATCGCAAAACTGCTCTACAAAACGCATCTCCAATAGCAGCAGTAGTAGCTGCGGCTAACCGCCGCCGGGCATAGCTCGGGCGTCCACGACGCGCGCGACCGCGAGTCTGCGTTCTGGAAGGAGCTGGGTCGCCGGTTCTGGAGGGGGCTGGGTCGCCCGCAAAGCCCGCGCGATCACCAGGTGTAGTCACCGATTGCCATCCCCCGTCCCGATCTCCTTTGGGACCGACGGCCGAGCCTCAATCACCGTCCAGCATGGGTGTAGTTGTCATGTCCAGATTGAGCAGGGCCGACAGTGCTGCTCGAACGCGTCAGCTGCTGCTTGAGGCAGCAGAAGCCGTGTTCGCTGAGCGAGGGTTCGCCAATGCCTCACTCAGCGAGATTGGCGAGCGCGCGGGTTTTTCCCGCGGCGCGCTCTACGCGAACTTCGCCAACAAGACCGAGCTGTTCTTGGCACTCCTGGACAGGTGGCTCGGCGCTGAGATCGCTGAACATCGCGAGATCATCAGCTCGGGCACCACCGTGCAGCACGACATCGATGCCCTTCGCGGTGGCGGCGGTAACCGCTTCGCCGACAAGCAACGTCACCTGCTACTCACCGAGTTCCGGCTTTACGCACTCCGGCACCCGGAGGCCGCCGATCGACTCCAGGAATACGACCGAGTCTCACGCCTATGGTTCGCACGGTCCGTAATGGACGCCTTCGCGCGGGCGAAGTTGACCCCACCAGTATCACCCAACGACATCGCACTGCTGGCCCTTGCACTTGAGCACGGCATCGCAACACTGGCGCACACTGACCCGCAAGCCATTTCGCAGGACTCGTTCAGCGATATGCTGACACTCCTAACGCGCGGACTCACCGCCGTCGCGCTCCAGCCGGATAAGTCCTAGAGGGACCGCGCTATGGGACGGCTGGGATACCGCGTTGTCCAGTCGCCTGGCCTACCCCGAAGTCCGTGCGGCACTTGCGGCTGCCCGAGCGTGGCTGGGAGGACTCTGGACCTCCACCCGCACTACGTCTACGTGCTCCAGCTGCAACGGCATCGCGCCATCGATCACCACCGCATCGCTGCGGGCGGTGGTCTCCGCGGTGAACAGGGCGCGGCGGGGCGGTGAGTTGAGGTGACGGGAGTAATTCTCACTCAGGCAGCGGAACTCCGCCTATCGCGCACCACTCGGCCAGTGGATCGCCGAGACGGTCTTGCACAGCGGCTTCGGGCGCGTTGACGTACCGCGCCAGCGCACGGAGATGAGTCCGAGTCGCAATCGCAGCGAGCGCCGTCACCTTGGCGCTCGTTCTCGGCGACGAGTGCATAAGGATTGTCGGCACCCCATTCACGTGTCGGCCGGTGGGGATGGACTCCCGGACGCCGGCGTAATGGAGGCGACCATGTGCTGCGGCTGAAAGCAGCTTGTAGGGCATCCGGGCCTCGTGCTCGCTGAGACCAGATGCAGCGAACAGCTGCCGCACGATGTTGGTCTCCGCGGCGGGTTGATCCTCATCCGCCTGGTCTGCACCGACAAGGTACGGCGCATCATGCGGTCGTGGCCTGCGTCTGCGCCCGATCCGCAGTCCGGCGGACGCGCCGATTTCAACGAGATCACCGGTGCGGGCGACGATGTGTTCACTGATCTCTTCGTCAGTGCGATTCAACGGCGCATCGTAGAGGCCTGCAAGCTCCTCGTTGAGGTAGCGCTGAAGTCGCTCCTGCCGCGTACCGCCGCCGACGATGAACCAAGCCTTCGCCGCTGTGATCACACAGGTCCGTGCCACCGGATACGGCGCGAAGAATACCTTCGGCGCTGATAGCCCGGCGGCGATTCCATGATGCAAGTCACCCTGTACGACGACCGCCCGGAGCTGGTCCGCAGCGAGTTTGGTTAGGGGCTGTGTCGAGCGTGTACCGCGATGCTCTCCGTCAGCGTCGCAGTCAAGCCGCGCGTCGCTAAGGGGCGCAAACGGATACCTGAATTCCTGCGTCAGAAGAGCTTCCACTGCGTCGCCGAACCGAGAGACGACATTGGCGAGTTTTAGGTAGTCGTCCATGGGGACGCCTGCTGTGTGGTTCATCGTGGAGAATCATGCACCGCACCGTAGACATCAGGGGTGCAGGCGGTGGTTCGAGCGCGGCGCGGGCAACTCATCTTGAGTGCCGGCTACCTTGCTCCCTCCGCGTCGTAGAAGTCATCGACGGTCCAGGTATCCGCCCCGACCGCCAGCACCTCCGTCTCAGAGCTCAGTCCACGGCGATTCATGGCACGCGCGATCATTTCCACAGGGAGCCGCTCCGGCGTGTTCGGGCCGGCGACAACGGTTACGGAGAAAGTGCGCGAGTCGTGGGGGCGGATGTCGCCGACGTCCCAAGTGACTTCGAACGAGTCCACGCTTTCTACGACCGACCCGGCTTGCGACTGGGTGCGGAGCGGCTTCGACAGACGTGCCTGGGTGAACGCGACGGGCTTCGGCCTCATCTTGTCGAGCGGGTTTGGCCACTGTGGGCGCGGCGGGAGTTCATCGACGCTCGGCGGAGAGGTGCAGACCAGAAGGCCGTGTTTTGGGATGCGCACGGTCAGCTGCACTCCGGACACAGGGTCGTCGGTCTCGTTACTTACGCGGAAGCACACGGTGTTGGCTTCGTCGTCCAAGACGATTTTCCGCAGAACGTGATCGAGCAACAGTCGCCGGATATCCATCAGGTAGACCCGCAATCGCCGGCTGAATTCCTCGGCGTCTTTGGGGTCGGCGTACCTGAAGATTCCCATCGGGCCGGTGTAGCCGCTCTGCGAGCTAAGCAAGTCGCCCCAACGTGGACGAGCCGGGTTCGGCGGCGGCGTGGGGCGTGGCGGCGGACGGTCCGGGGGCTTGCCGCTGGTTGTCCGCACATGCGCCTCGTGTCGTTGCAGCCAGTCCTCAAGTTGCGCCAGGTCACCGCTGAGCCGGGTGAGCGGCTTAGCAGTGCATGTCGGCTGGATGTCCAGCTCCGCCAGCCGAGCACCAGCTAGTAGGCGGTCTTGTAGCATTTCGATTTCCTTCGGACCTGCAGGTTCAGATAGCGCAGCGCCGCGGTGAAAGATGGTGCCGGCATCGACGTTGTACTTGTCTTTGTTGTAGGTCTTCTGTTTGTTGTAGGTCTTCTGCAACGTGTAAATCCGGTTACCCGGTTTCGGCGGCTCCACGACGATTACCAGCACCGTCACGCCCAAGAACGAGACGTGGTGAGGCGTCCAACGAGGGCCGTCGACGTAGGTCTTGAGCCGTTGCCCGAGGGTGGCGTGGTCGTCAGCCGCGATCCCGGTGGCGGCGCCGGGTTCGACTCCAACGGCCACGTATGCGGCACCTTCGCATGCGAGCTGCGCCTGTTCAACGGATCGATTCGCGAACCCCAGGATCGCCTTGGCAACGGTGAACCGGCCTTCGGGGCTTGCCATGTTCAGGGAGCTCTTCCACTCCAGCCAGTTCGTCTCCTGGGTGCCGGCTGGGGAGCGGTGGATCGCCGCGACGAGCCCTTGCAACTCGTCGGGGGTGCGCATCGCTTGTGTGCGGTCAATATCATCCAGCGTGACGGGCTTGCCAGTCTCCGGGTGCACACGACGAGCCTATTGCGAAGGCGCGACAATGCGGCGTAGGCGGGCGGCTCGGCTGTGGACACAGGCGGCTCGGCTGGAGAGGCGGTCGTCGGCAAACGGCAGCATACGTGTCGGCGCGTTGCAGAGGAGCGGCCGCTGGCCGTGCCTACGCTGCCGGAGACGCGGCAGGAAACACCGACGAATCCATTCGGCTCGACTCCTGGCGAACCATGACGCGCGGGAGGATCTGTTGGGACGCGATATTTTTCAGCAACGCGAATGCTGGCTCGAAGAGCTGCGTGAGTATGTGAATCGCGACGAGTCGATCATCTGCGATGCCGGCTACATGTCGCTGCCGGCGATCACCGACGAGATCAGGGAGGCCGCTGCCGATCCGCGGCCGCACACCCACTTACAGAGGTACGACTGGAAGTCGCGGGCTCGCGACCTCGACGACACTCGCGCGTGGTTGGGGCCTCGGCTCCGTGCCCTGGTGGAGCCGGCGGCTTCGGACGTCTCGACGGCGATCACTGCCGACCTTCTGACACCCAAGCGCAACGGAAACTTCGACCTCCACAACTCGAAGCGGCCACTCGTGCTGGCGAAAGTGCAGGCGCTGGCGAAGCTCCTGGAGCGCGATGACACGATCTCCGCGGCGTGGCTCGACCTCGTGGCGGCGTGCCAAAGCCTGGACCATTCCCTTTATCCGACAGAGCGCGTGAAGTTCTTGCGCGACACCGTCGTAGCCCTCTGCGCGCGCAGGGAGCAGGATCTAGGACCGTTCGGCTCTCTCCGCACGGCGGTGGAGGTCCTCCTCGGTTCCGACCTCCAGGTACGCCGCGCACAGTTCATGCTTGGAGACATCGAGGGGCTGGGTGAGTTCGAGGTCGGTCAGGACTCGGACCTCACCCCGAGCGAACTGCAAGACCTCGCCGCGCGAAGTGTGGCGGCGCGGTCGCCCGACGGAGACTACGTGGTCTGGTTTCGGATAGCGCGTGCCTACGTGAAGGGCGGGGTGTCGGTCAGCCACGGCGATGTCACCTTTTATCAAGCCCACTCGCTCTCAACGGCTCTGACGGACCCCAATGTCGCGCGTGAAATGTTCGACGTGGTCCCCGAAGAGCTGCTCATCGAGGAAATTCGACAGTTCCAAGGAGCTACAGGCGATGACGGGCCTTCCGAAATCCGCGGATTTGAGTGGCAGGACCGGGGACTGGTGTACGCCCGCGTCGAAGTGCGCGGTGTGAAACGGCATCTCGCCGCGGCGCGCGCCCGAACACTCCTCGACGCCATCCTCCAAGTGAACGGAACTCCGGAGAACGCGTGGAAGATTCTGCGGGGCCAACTGCTGTTCGGGGAGGGCGAGCGCTACCTCTACAACTCACTCGAATGGGGCCTAAAGGAAACTCGGGATTACGGTCAGCTCTACTACGAGAACGATCACTTCACGGAGACTCTGAAGGGGATGACCGACGGGGGCCACGTGATTTCCGCGGAGACCGCCCAGAGCCTTGCGCCTGTCCTTCGGCTGCAGACAGAACTGATGGATACCCCGCTTTCGGACGCCGAGGCCATCGTACGAGCAGCTGTCCGCGCTATCGAGCACTGCAACACCTGGGCCACCCACGGAATGCTGGACTGGGCCACGTTCATCGACGAGTACCTGCTGGATGTCCACACGGTCGAGACGTTCGCGCATCACGCGGTGACAGACGTGTTCGACGCGGCTGTGAGGTACCTCCCAGACCACACACCCGGTGCCCCGGCGCAGCCCGACCTCGACGCCATTCGAAGAGATATCACCATCGACGACTGGGACAACCGAATCATCCGCAATAAGACCGTCGCCCACACAGCTGCGCTCCGAAGGATCTACACGGATCACTGGCTGCGGCGCCGACTCGCCGAACTCGACGACACCCTCGCCTCGGCGGGGTCGCTCGCCGCCGCATTCACGCAGGAGCAATCTCGGGTCAATGCGCGGGTGGACCGCTTGCGGAGGTCGCGCAATGCCGCTATTCACGGCGGAACCCTGTCAGCGGCAGCCTGCGAATCGATCGCAGTGTTCGCCCACCGGATCGCCAGGATGGCGCTGAACAACGTGGTCCGAGCAACCGTGGATAACGAGACAGTGGACGCCCACACTAAGGCCCGCCGAGACGAGTACCACCAGCGATCCGACAACCTGAAGCAGAGCGGAGACCTGGAGTACCTGTTCGGAATCCCGAGGGCATCCTCGGTGTGAGTCGGACCTATTTCCTAACCCGTTGCCACTGCCAGATCGCGTGGTCGAGGTCGGTCGGCGACACGCCCATCGCGGTGGCCGCGGCCGTGACGATCGCCCCGGCGAACTCCGTTGTCATGGTCTTGCGCGGCACCGTTAGTGAGTCCGCCACGAATCGGCAGATCATCCGGTCGGGTTTCACCCCCTGGATCCCGGCGAGCATCTGCACGTAGTGCCAGGTGATGCCAGAGCGTTGACCGACTACGGCCCGCCACGCTGTCCCCAGTCGTGCGAGACGGTCTTCGTCGCCAGTCGCGTCGCGAAGCGCGCCCGTGGTTTCGACACCTTCAGTGGCGAGCGCCTGAGCCGCATATCGGATTGCCTCGGCCTTCAATACCCCGCCGCGGGTGGAGGTCCGGTTCCGGTTGCCGATCTCTTTCGCCCAGCAGTCTGGGCCGCCCAGCTCCTCGAAGGTGGCGAGGAGCTCGGGGACACCGTCGCGCTTCGGGTCGCCGCCTTGCGTTCGGCGGTAGTCCCGGTACCGGTCGACGACCTTCTCCACGCTGGAGTACTTCACGCCCGTCGACTGAATGCTGTCGACGATGCAGAGAGCGAGACCGTCGCGGTAACCCTGCGGTGCCGCGTTGCCGCGGAACTGCTCGCAGCGCGTGACCAGGGACTGCAACTGCTCGGCTGTGTGGGTCACAGGCGCAAGCGTCGCACGGGGCGGTGACAGGCTACTGGGGAGACCACCGAAGCGAGGATGGCGATGCCGGTGAGGTGGCGCCAATATCCCTTAGCTGAACGAAGTCGTCGTTAACGTATGCCGCGTTCGGTCGGAGGTTTCCCGTCGCGAGCTTCGCGGAATCGGAAGTAGGTAGGAGTTTTCGTGGCGAGACACAAGGTCACCGTGCAGCGAGCGTCGGAAGATGAGCTGACCGATCTAGCGTCCTGGTACCACCTGACCGGCCCAGGAATGCCTAACGAGCCCGACGAGGACCTAAACGAGCGTCATGTCAAAGCATTTCGATCGGGAGTTCTGGGATCGGCGTTAGAGCTACCGATGGCGGCTACCTGCAACCGATTGTTCGATAGCGGCCTCGACATGACCGCTCGATTCCTGGCGCGGACTCTGGTCTCGTCAGTGCGGCTGGACGGGCAGACGATCGGAATGCTGGTGATGGCGCCACCTCAGTCTCTGTACGAAAAAGCCATTCGAGAAGTGGCGGGCGCCAGCCAGAAGGTCATCGACCAGGTTCTCCTGGGGACGCTGGTCATGCTGTCCAAGCTCCAGATCGTGTCCATCTCTGCTGAACACCGAGGGCGAGGGCTGGGATCGAGACTGGTGCGACAAGCCGTCGATGTTGCCAGCAAGTCGATGGTCGGACAGGTTTATGGGCAGTTTCGCACGCTGGAGGGCCTAGCGCCGTTTTATACGAAGCTAGGGTTCGATGTGGTCTCAGACGACACTCTTCCGATTGCTGCGGGATACCAACTCGACCTGTATCGCAAGCCGGACGAGACGTTCTTCTCCCGGATTCTGCAACTCAACGTCAGGACCGGCTGAGGCGCACCACCGGTAGCGGGGCCGGCGCAGCTACTGGACCGGGCCGGCCTCAGGCGTCGGGTGCACGTCGGGGCAGTCGGCCATGCAGCAGCCGCACGCCGAAAACCGCTCCATCCCCGCATCTTCGGGATCCTCGCTGCGTATCGACGGATTCGTGCACCGGCCGTCGGGGGAGGGGTGATCGCCACGCGGACAGTCACACCGCTCTGTGGCACCGGAGGGGTCGGTCATGCGGGGAGCATGGCACGGCGGGGCGACAGGACGGGTGCCAGCGCCGGCGCCAGCGGCGGCGCGGTGGTCGAGTTGCGAGTGCATGGCCTGTGGGTAACGTCCAGGTGTATGAAACGGGTTCTGATCGCCACCGTTGCAGCCTCGCTGTCTGCTTTAGCAGTCGCCGGACCGGCGCAGGCCGACGATCAGAGTTTCCTGCAGACGTTGCGCGATCAAGGTCAATACATGCCGCCATGGCTGGACAAGGCTCGCATCGGAGGCGGCTACTGGACCTGCGGTCAACTCCACGCTGGCGTTCCGAGAGCTGACCTCGTACCCCAATTCATCCAGGTCGATGGCAACGTATTCATCGACGCCGCCCAACATAAGCTGTGCCCCGACACACTGGGAGCGGGATCGTGATGGCTCGGCTCGCCATGATCGTCGGCGCGGCGCTGTTCTCCGCGCTCGCTCTCGCCGGACCGGCGCAGGCCGACGACCGGAGCTATCTCGACTATCTGCACAGCCATCCGTATGAACCTGCGAATTGGGCGTACACCGTTCCCGACACCCAGTTGGAGCTCGGACATCGAGCGTGCGGCTGGCTGCGTGCGGGCCAAGAAACACCCGAAAGTGCCATGGCGGCTTTTGACGGCAACTCCGGCTACGGCATCGTTCCGGCCGCACAGCACGAACTCTGCCCAGAAACACTTTCCGCGGCCCCACCCAAATACCCCGCCGCCTCACCGGAGGACGACCAGCGCTACCTCGGCTACCTGCACAGTCAGCCGTATGAGCCCGCGAATTACGCGTACACCGTTCCCGACATTCAGGTGAAGATGGGTCATCGAGCGTGTGGCTGGCTGCGTGCCGGGCTCGAAACGCCAGAGAGTGCGATGGCGGCTTTCGATGGCCGCGCTGGCTACGGCATCGTTCCGGCGGCCCAACAGGAGCTGTGCCCGGACACGCTGGGACCCGCGCAGTGATGCCGCGGCTGCTCACTGTCGTTGGCGCGGCTGTGATCTCAACGGCCGCGTTAGCCGGGCCGGCGCACGCGGATGATGCGAGCTTTTCTGGAGGCTGCGGGACCGATGCCCGGTCCGATCGCGCCGGCGGGCCTCGTCGACATGGGGCACATGATCTGTAGTCAGCTGCGCATCAACCCGTCGACTGACGACCTGGCGGTGCGGGTGTTCGGTGACCGGGCGGTGTGGATGTACGGGTACCTGACCCCTCAGGTGATCGATGCCTCCAAGCATGAGCTGTGCCCAGACACCCTGGTCTGGTCGTTGAGCCGGCGGCCGCACTCGGTATCGCGGCGATCATCGAGGACCGCGACCGCTTCGCTGGCCGACACGTGGTCACCATCGTGTGTGGCAACAACGTCGATATGGACGCCTACGGACATTGGGTTCGCGCGGCCTCCTTGGGATAAGTGGCGGCAGCCCAGAAGTGCTGTTAACTTTCTGGCATGGGTTCGGTGCCGATCAACGCCGCGACGGTCGCAGGTTCAAAACCTGTAAGCGCGACAGAGGTCAAAGGGTAGGGCGACGGTAACCGCACCAGCCGGCGACCGTCGTTCGATGGGGGCTACTCGGACGTCCATGACCAATGAAGAACAACTGCGGCAGATCGCCAGGGACGTATTCCCGGACTGGTCGCGGCCGCCCAGGATCGTGGTTGAGCAGATCGGCGAGCTGGTTAGGCGATGGCCGGTTGAAGGCTTCGCCCGCGAGAAGCTGCCAGATCAGCGGTGCCGCCTTGTGTGGATCGACAGGCAGGCGATCGGACAGTTGATCTACATCGCCGACGCTGCGGAGGAGCAGGATCTGGCTGCGGTGATCCGGCCGCTGAGCCAGGTCGCTGGGGTCGACGTCAAAGCCTTTGGTTCGGCGGACGGTTTCGGGGAGCGGACGTACCGGCGTGCAATGCGGGTGCACTTCGCATTGGGGGATCCGATCGAGGTCGACACGACCCAACACACGAACGACAGTCTTCGTGCTCATGCCGACCGGTTCATCGATCGGGTATTGGACGCAATGGCGGGCGCATCCGCCGGGGAATAGGTGCCGTCGCGTCAGCTGTTCTGGACCGAATCTCTGAGCTGGCGGAGTCGAATGCAGTCTTGGCGATGGCCACATCGCCATCAGCTTGCTGTCGTAACGTTCGGGCGAGCACCTGAATGGCCGGATGCGAGACCTCAACGACGTCATCATCGCCGAGATAGTCTCCGGGAGGCGCTGTTTCAAGTGCAGGGCGAGAAGCCATTCACGAAGCATAGGCACGTAGCGACACGCCGCGATCCAGCAAGAATCGACGTTGGTGCGATTGCGTGGAGAGCAGTTCGGGCGGACTTTGGCTTTTGAGTTTGCGTGTGTCGGACTTCAGGTTCCGATGGCAGATGCTGCGTGTACCGACAGGGACGGTCGCGGAACGCGGACCAGTGGCCCACGTTCCGCGACAAGCATATTCGGCAATTGTTTGCGCGCTTTGGCCCTCGATGTCTTGGATCGCGGCAACTCGATACTTGCCTACGAGTTGGGGTCGTTCTGGCCATTGGAGCCGGTGTTTCCGTTGCTTCCCGCGCCACCGTCGCCGCCGGTGGCGACGCCGTCGATGGCTCCGTAGTGCTCGGTGATTATGGCGTTGCCTCCGGCTCCACCCGTACCGCCGGTGGTGCCGCTGCCGCCCTTACCGCCGGTGGCGGCGCTGCCGTCAACGGTGCCTCCGTCGGCAGTCCTGATTACGGCGTAACCGCCTGCGCCCCCGGTCCCGTCGATGCCATTACCGCCGGCGCCGCCGGTCGCGGTGGTGTCACCGATTGTTCCGGCCGAACTTTCGGCGCCTGCGACACCGCCGTCACCGCCCGAACCGCCATCGATGCCCATTCCGCCGTGGCCGCCGACCGCGGTGAATCCACTGACCTGGCTTCCATAGTTGACGATGCCGGCGGTACCGCCTGAGCCGCCGGTGCCGCCGCCGGTCGCGTCGCCACCGTTACCTCCTGTAACGGTGCTGTTCTGAGCCGTTGCGTTCGGGACTTCGCCGCCGCCCGCCATCACAATGGCTTGGCCGCCTGCCCCTCCTTCTCCGCCGGCGACGCCATTTCCGCCGTTGCCCCCGGTAGCGGTGACATTCGCAATGGTGCCAGTCTGCTGGGTAATCAGCATGCCCTGGCCGCCCATGCCCCCGGTACCTCCGCCTGTGCCGCCGTTGCCGCCGTTGCCGCCGGTAACGGTCGACCCGGTGATGCTGTCGTTGGCGTGCATTGTTTGGACGAACGCGCTACCGCCGAGACCGCCTTGACCTCCGGCGCCACTGGCAGTGCCGGCACCACCGTCGCCGCCGTCACCGCCTATCGCCGTGCCATCAACGTGACCGCCCGGGCCTGCGGAAACAATGCTGGCCACGCCGCCGCCTCCTCCGCCGCCGCCCCCGTAACCGGGATTGGCGTGGTCCGCAGTGGCGCCGGCGCCGCCTTGACCGCCGGACCCGGCCTGGCCGCCGCCGGCGGCGGCACCTGCTCCACCGGCACCGCCTTGTCCGCCATTGCCGCCTTGTCCGCCGTCGATCCCGGTGCCGCCGGTTCCTCCCGTGCCGCCGTTGCCGCCAGCTTGCGACTCGCTCGGCCAATACTCGTCGAAGTTGTGGCCGGTGCCGCCTTGCCCGCCGTTGCCGCCGGCACCCCCGGTGGCTGTGGCGCCTCCGGCATTGCCGCCGTTGCCGCCGTTGCCGCCGACACCAGCTGTCGGGTTTGCTGCGCCGCCGACACCGCTTCCGCCGTTGCCGCCATTCCCACCGTTGCCACCGAGTCCCTGGACACCTGCCGTGCCCTGGGTTCCGGTTAGGCCGGACGCGCCGAGTAGGCCGCCTCGGCCTGCGGCACCGGCGTTGCCACCAGTGCCACCAGTGCCGCCGGCACCGCCGGCCCCGCCGTGCCCGCCGTTGCCGCCGTTGGCGTTGCTCACGACCGCGTTGGCGATACCGGTAGCACCGTTGCCGCCGTCACCACCGTCGCCGCCGTTGCCACCGTTACCGCCCGCGCCGCCGGCGCCACCATTACCGCCGACGCCGATGATCCAGCCAGCGCTGCCGCCGGTCCCCCCAGTGCCGCCCGCAGACCCGAAGATGCCTTGGTGGCCGGTACCGCCATTGCCGCCGGAGGTGCCGCCGAGCACGGCATCGGTGCCGTCGGCGCCGCGGGCACCTGCCCAGCCGGTCACGCCTGCTCCGCCATTGCCGCCGGCTCCGCCGTTGCCGAACAGTAGGCCACCGGTGCCACCGTGGCCGCCATGGCCGCTGCCATAGATACCGGTTCCGTCGAGTGCGATCCAGCTGTTGCCGCCAGCGCCGCCGTCGCCGCCGATGCCCATGAGCCAGCCGCCGTCGCCGCCGGCGCCGCCGTTGCCGGCGCTGCCGAACGTGCTGTCAACGACGCCGGTGCCGGCGCCGCCGGCGCCGCCGTTGCCGAACATGCCCAGGGCTGAGCCGCCGGCACCGCCGAAGCCATCGACGCTGGTGCCCCCAGCCCCGCCGTCACCGAACCACAGTCCGCCGTTGCCGCCGGCGGCCTCGGCCAGTGTGCCGCCGCTAATGCCGTCGGCTCCGTTGCCAATCAGGTCTTGGCCGAACAGCAATTGGGGTAGGGGGTTGATCAGGTTGTCGTTGATCCACGCGCCGAAGTCACTGTCGATCCAGCCCTGCTGCAAGCTGTGGATCGGCATGTAGACCCACGAGTTGTACAGGTCTGAAATGAAGTTGGGGTTCGAGGCTGACTCAGCTGCCAGCGGGTCGCTGAACGCCGCGAGCGAGGAGATGCCTGTCGAATCCAGCAGGTCGGCAAACCAGTCAAAGCCCTCGGCCTGGGCGGCAGGTGCGACCGTCACCGGGGTCACCCCGAATGCCAGGAATGCACCCGCGACACCGACGGCGCCTGATGCGCGAGACGCTGACTTGCCAACCTGGCCAGGGCGACGCTGCCCGTACCGACGACCCATCAGTTCGACCCTCTCTCGAAGAACCAAGAACATAACTGTGGAAAAGCTATGTAAATTCTGGAAGCATGCTGAATGTAGCATTGATGGAACAGGTTTTTGCTGGGTGAAGAGGAGTTGCAGCATGGGTGCTAGCGCGGGCAAGCGCAAAGTCGGGCGGGCGGCTGCTGCTGCCGGCGCAGCAGGGGTGTTCGCGGCCTTCGGGTTGCTGACACCGACCGCGCACGCCGACTTCGAGGACCTCTTCGACAGCTTCAGCGCGCTGGAACCCGGTGTGGCGGTGGGTACTACACCCGATCTGGCCGAGATGTTCGACCTGTTCTGGGTCGGTGCTAGCGGTGAAAGTGGCCTACATGCACAACTTGAGGGCTTCATCAGCGGGAACACGTGGTGGCTGAACCCAATCAATGAACTGTTTGCTTTCGACAACCGTTGCGGACTGATTTGCGATGGCGCCGATTCGACGGTGCTAACCGATGCATGGGGCCACACCAACGGTGGTACCGCAGCTCAGCACGGCGGCTGGTTCATCGGAGATGGCGGAGACGGTGCGGCCGGCATGACGGGTGGGTCAGCTGGCATCTTCGGGAACGGGGGCAGCGGCGGTGATGGCTACCTGAAGCAGGTCGGCGATGGCGACGAGTACTCCGCAGTGACGGTAGCCGGCGGGAACGGCGGCAACGGCGGCTGGCTGTTCGGTAACGGTGGCGATGGCGGCGCGGGCGGCGGAAAAGCTTCCGATCCGCTTGGGTCACTGGTTTTTCGGGGTGACGGCGTCGCGGGCGGCTCGGGTGGGAACGCCGGGCTTTTCGGCAACGGCGGAAGCGGAGGCGCAGGAGGGGCCGGAGCCGATCTTGGCTACGCACCCGGCACCTTGCCCGTAGGCATTGACGAACGTGACTACGGCGCTACCGGCGGCAGCGGAGGGGCTGGCGGCAAGGGCGGTGACGGCGGTTTGATCGTCGGAAATAGTGGCAACGGAGGCCAAGGCGGGCAGGGCGGCCGAGGCGGCGTCGGCTCGGGTGACGGTTACCTTGGCTCATCCTGGCCAGGTGGCAACGGTCAGGTCGGAGGCAACGGGGGTGACGGAGGTGCCGGCGGCAGCGCTGGACAGGTCAAGGCGTTGCTGGGCGGAATCGACGGCCGCTCGGGTGACGGCGGAGCCGGCGGTGACGGCGGCAATGGCGGGGGAACTAATGAGCCCGGTGCGGTAGGCGGGGCCGGCGGGAACGGAGGCGCCGGTGGAGACGCTGGCGGAGGCACCAGTGTGGGCGGCCGAGGCGGCAACGGCGGCATAGGGGGAACCGGCTACAAGGGTGCAGACGGTGGGGATGGTGGGACCGGCGGGCGAGGGGGCAACGCTACGGCCGTCGGAGCCGGAGGCGACGGCGGAACTGGCGGCTTTGGCGGCGGCGTCGTTCGAGAATTCTTTACGCCAATTCCGCCCCCGGTCGTAACCGGCCCCGGGCTCGGGACTTCCGGTGAAGGCGGGGTTGGCGGTGATGGCGGCAGTTCAGGACCCAACGCGGGAGGTGTCGGCGCTGCTGGCGGCCCGCATGGTGATCCCGATGAGTACAACTGGTCTGCAATCGGAGGTGCCGGAGGTGCGGGCGGCGCTGGCGCCCGGCCGTGATGCCCGATCCACTGGGCCTGGTGACGCTGGCTGAATCGAACGGAGTGGCGCTTTGCAATTGACTCCTTGGCGCCTCGTCCTCACCCTCGCACTGCTTTTCGGCGCTTGCTTACCCGCCGCCCCACCCGCGGCCGCAATGGTGATCTTGGGCGGTGGGGCAGCCATTGTCGTTGACGGCAACAACTACTGCACGCTGACGACGATCGGACGTGATCGGGCCGGTGACGTGGTGGGCTTCACGGGAGCGGTGTGCGGCGGGCCGGGGGCTCCTGTCGCGGTCGCGGGAGTAGGCACGACCGTGGGAACGGTCGTGGCCGTCAACGGCGACCTTCGTTACGCGGTGATCAAGTTCGATGTGCCTGACTTGATCCCGGTATCGGACTACGCCGGCGTTGTGGTCAACGGCTTAGGCCCAGAACCCCAGTTCGATTCGGCAGTGTGCAAGTGGGGACCCGCGACCCCTGGTCTCTGTGGTCGCATCACGACCCCCTTCGGGCCGCGCGTGAACCTGTTGGCGCAGTTTGACCCCGGCGATGCGGGCGCCCCGGTAACCATGGACGGCCTGTTGGTAGGCATGGTCTACGCGGGCGGCATGACCCTGGGCGGCAAGTATTCGCTTCCGCGGCCACTGACATACTTGACGAAGTTCAACGCAATCCTCGACGACGTCAACGCCGGCGACGGACCGGGCGGTGGCTTTGTCCCGATCGGAGGCTGAGCGCGACGGTCCGCGGAGCTTTTGCTGAGGCGTCGACACAGGTTCTGCGCTGGCGTCGGCCCAGACGAAAATTGCCCCGATCCGGCCAGTTCAGCGGCTTTTTCTTGCAATCGCGTCTATTTTCGAATGGCGGTTCACTCCCTTCCGTGATAGGCAGTTGCCGTGAAGATCTCAGGTTGGCTTAAGGAAAACGGTTCCGTGTCGGCGCGACGGGTGGCCGCTGCAGGCGCGTCTGTTGGAGCTTTGGCCGCGTTCGGTTTGGCTCCGGCGGCGCACGCCGACTTCGAGGACTTTTTCGCCGACCTGCTGGACCCGGCCGCGTGGGGTGCGGTATTCGAGCCCGGCTATTGGGACAGCTCGGACTCGGCTTGGACGCTCGACCTTGCGACGTTGTCCAGCGGCGACGACCTGGTGGGTGCGGCTGTCGGTACTGACTTTGCCGACTGGTTCCAGAACGACATCTATCTGCCACTGCATGCTGCGATGCAGGACTGGATTGAGAGTCCTTTCGGCTCAACGGTCACCGACTTCGTCAACCCGCTGTTTGCTTTCGGCGGCGCCTGCGGCCTGGTCTGCAACGGTGTCGACGGCACCGAGACCAATCTCGATGGCGGTAACGGGGGTTGGATCTTCGGTGACGGCGGCACCGGTTGGAGCAGTACCGAAGACGGCGTGGCCGGCGGCGCTGGCGGTGCCGGTGGCTGGCTGGGCAACGGCGGCGCGGGTGGCGATGGTGGTGCCGGGGCTGATGGCGGTGTCGGTGGTGCCGCCAACTGGATCGGCAACGGTGGCGCCGGTGGTAACGGTGGCGCGGGCCTCGATGGCCTCCATGCGGGTGACGGTGGCAACGGCGGCGCCGGTGGCCGTGGCGGAATGTTGTTCAGTACCAACGGCGACGGCGGTGACGGTGGCAATGGCGGCAACTCGGTCGGCGATGGTGGCACCGGTGGCGCCGGAGGTAACGGTGGTGCCAGCGGTCGCGCACCGGGCGTGTATGCCGTTGGGGGCGCCGGCGGCAACGGCGGAAACGGTGGTAACGGCGGCAGCGCTGACGGCGTCGGCAGTAGCGGCGGCCTTGGCGGTGACGGCGGCAACAGCAGTCAGGCCAGCTATTGGCTGAGTAGAGATGCCGGCGCGGGCGGCAATGGCGGAGACGGTGGCGCTACCAACGGTGCCGGCAGTACCGCTGGGAATGGCGGTACTGGCGGCAAGGGTGGCCTCTTTGTCTTCGGCCAGGGAGACATCGATGGCGGGCCCGGTGGCAACGGTGGCAATGGTGGTGCGGCTATAGGTGACCACAGCACCGCCGGTAATGGTGGTGACGGTGGTCGAGGTGGCGCCGGCAGCGCCCAGGGTGGTGGCCGCGATGGTGGCGTCGGGGGCAACGGTGGCAATGGCGGTGCGGCAATCGGTGTCGCGAGCACTGCCGGTAATGGTGGTGACGGTGGCAGCGGTGGCGTCGCTGGTGGCCTGGGTAGTGGCCGTGACGGTGGTGTGGGTGGCAGCGGCGGCAACGGCGGTGCAGCTAACGGTGTAGGCAGCACCGCCGGTAATGGTGGTGACGGGGGCAGCGGCGGCGTTGGCAGCGCCCTGGGCGGCGCCCGTGACGGCGGCGTTGGTGGCAGCGGCGGTAATGGCGGTGCGGCCAGCGGTGCCGGCAGCACGGCTGGGGCAGGCGGCAACGGTGGCGCTGGAGGGATGAGTAGTCCTCTGGGCGCTGCCCGCAACGGCGGGGCGGGCGGCAATGGCGGCAACGGTGGTGATGGCGCCGATGGCGGAGCTGCCAGCCATGGCGGTGCGGGCGGCATAGGCGGTGGTACCGGTCTGGGCGCCAACGGCAATGGCGGCAATGGCGGTGTCGGGGGTAACGGCGGCTCCAGCGACGGGGGAGTCGGCGGCGCTGGTGGCCAGGGCGGCGAAGGCAACGGCACCGCCGGTTCGATGCGTGCCGGCGGCGGAGGTGGTGGCGGCGGCGGTGCTGGTACCGCTGGCCAAGGTGGTGACGGCGGCAATGGCGGCAACGGCGGACGTGGAGGGGCTGGGGTATCTGAGTCCAATGATCTAGGCGGGACGGGAGGGACCGGCGGGACTGGCGGAAGCGCCGAAGGCGGTATTGGAGGCGTCGGCGGAAACGGCGGTAACGGCGGCTCCCACCCGCTGGGGGCGCCAGGCGGCAACGGTGGCCACGGCGGAAACGGCGGCCAAGTCGGCCCCAACGGCAACGGTGCCGGCGGAAACGGCGGCAACGGCGGAGGGACTTTCCAGAACCCCGGCGGCAACGGTGGCAACGGCGGCTCGGACGGTACGCCAGGAACACCGGGGGCTGATGGCGCACCCGTCCCGAACCCACTCAGCTAACCGAAGACGGGACTCACCAGCCCTTGTGACCCCACGCGCGAGGGCGCTCTGGGGCAAACCGGGGCTACGGGGCCGTGGCGACGCCGGCTGAATCGAACGGAGCAGACCTTGCAACTCGCTCGTTGGCGGGTAATCCTCACTTTCGCACTGCTATTCGGCGCGTGCCTTCCCGCCGCCCCGCCCGCGGCTGCGATGGTGATCTTGGGCGGTGGGGCCGTCATCGTCGTTGATGGAAACAGCTATTGCACCTTGACCACGATCGGGCGTGATCGGGCCGGTGATGTGGTGGGCTTCACCGGATCGCAGTGCGGCGGGCCAGGGGCGGTGGTGACGATCGCGGGAACCGACACGACCGTGGGCACCGTGGTGGCCGTCAACGGCAACCTTCGGTACGCGGTGATCAAATTCGATGCGCCCGACCTGATTCCGGTATCTGACTATGCCGGTACCGTGATCAACGGCATCGGTGCAGACCCGGTGGCCGGTTCGCTGGTGTGCAAGTGGGGACCTGCAACCCCCGGTATCTGCAATTCCGTTTGGCGCGACGGATGGCCGGACGTGCCGATGGTTGGCCAATTTGAGGTGGGCGATGTGGGTGCCCCGGTAACGATGGACGGTCGGCTGGTCGGCCTGGTCTACGGCGGCAACCTCATCTATCGCGGCAGATACAGCCCACCAATGGAGGTCACATACGTGACGAAATTCAACGCGATCCTCGACGACGTCAACGCTGGTGACGGGCCCGGCAGCGGCTTTGTCCCGATCGGAAGCTGATCGAGAACGCCTACCGCTGAATCGAATTGTCTTCGCCCGCAACCGTCGTGGTAGCGGCGACAGCGACCCAGGTGTTGTTGACGGCGGCGGTCCCGGTGAACGTGTCCACCCGCTCCGGATCGTGCAGGTCGTTCACGTTGGCGCCGGGCAGGGAGTCCGCGTGGCGCCAGCCCGTGTTGCGGTGCCCCCAGCCATGGGGGACCGAGACGGTGCCGGGCCGCATGTCGTCGCTGATGTGCAGCGGAACTTCGATCTTGCCGATGTCGGAAGTGACCTGCACCGTGTCGCCCTCGACAAGTCCGCGGTTCTTGGCGTCATCGGGATGCATGTGCAGTGTGCACTGGTTCGAGCCGCTGGTCATCGACGGCACATTGTGCAGCCACGAGTTGTTGCTGCGCAGCTGGCGTCGTCCGATGAGCTGAAGGTCGTAGGCGCTTTCCGGGCCGGCTGACCCGTCGAGCAAGGCGGCCGCGGCCGCGATGAACTCGTCCGGCGCGAGCTGGACCTTGCGATCGCGGGTGGCGATCACCTCGCGTAACCGGGGACGCAGCGGGCCGAGGTCCAGTCCGCCGGCACTGTTTCGCAGGCGTCGCATTGATATGCCCTTGCGGCCCTTCCGGATCCAACCGTATGGGCCAGCGGCCAGCGCGATGCCGGCCATCCGCAGCGGACTGATCGCGGCGATCAGCGGCTTGCGCACCGGGGCGAGGATCTGCCGCAGCGGCGCCGGCAGCAGCTCCAGCATCAGCAGACTCAGGATCTCCCAGTCGTCTTTGCCGTCGGTCGGCGGCTCGAAGGTTCGATGCTGATACCGGATGTTGTTGCGCACATTGAAGACCGGCAGCAGCAATCCGACGTCTTCGCGTTCCAGCGGTGAGACCGGCGGCAGGATGTAGTCCGCGTGCCGGCTGGTCTCGGTGATGTACATATCCACCGCCACATACAGATCCAGCGAGGCCAGGGCCTGGTCCAGGCGGCCCTTCTGCGGAATCGAGGACACCGGGTTCCCGGCGCAGGTGATCATCGCTTTGATCTGGCCTTCACCGTCGGTGAGAATCTCGTCGGCCATGATGACCGCGGGAAGCTCACCGCGGAACGATTTGTGGCGTCCCGACCGGTCCGTCCATGCGCCGTGACCAGACGGAATGTACTTGGCGAGGCGCGGCACATCCATGACCGGCGTGGAGAACAAGGTCCCGCCGGCTCGGTCCAGGTTGCCGGTGACGGCATTGATGACCATGACCAGCCAACTCACCAGTGTCCCAGTCTCTTGCTGGCAGACCCCGATACGGCAGTACAGCGCCGCCGATTCCGCCGCTGCATGGTCGCGGGCCAGGGCGTAGATCGCCTCTGGGTCGACGCCGGCGCGGGCGGCGACCGCCTCGGGACTGGCGTCGGCAACCAGGCGGCGCAGCTGGGGCAGTCCTACCGATTGGCGGGCAATCGCCGCTGTGTCGCAGAGAGTTTCGTTGATGAGCACATGCAGCATGCCCAGCAGTAGGTACGGGTCGCCACCGGGACGCACCGCGATATGCGCGTCGGCGAGCTTGGCCGTTTCGGTGCGTCGCGGGTCGATCACGACGACGGTGCCACCGCGATCGCGCAGCGCTTTGATGCGTCGTTTGGCGCCGGGCATGATCGACAGCGATCCATTGGACACGGCCGGGTTGGCGCCGAGGATCACCAAGCGCTGCGTCCGGTCGATGTCGGTGATCGGGATGAGCACGTTGGAGCCGAACACTTTCCACGCCGCGTACTCATGCGGCATCTGATCGATGCTCGATGCGGAGAAGAAGTTCGGCGTCATCAGGGCCGCGCGCAGCAGCAGGCCGTAAATCGCTGCCGAGCTGTGCGCAGCAGGGTTGCCCAGGTACATCCCGATAGCCCGGTTGCCGTGGGCCTTGCGGACCCGGCGCAACCGAGTGCCGATGTCGGCGAGGGCTTGTTGCCAGCTCACGGGTTCGAACGTGTCGCCAACGCGCCGCACCGGCGTACGCAGGCGGTCCGGGTCGTCGTGCAGACCGCCCATCGCGGTCGCCTTCGGGCAGATGTATCCGCGGGAGAAGACGTCGTCGGGGTTGCCCTGGACACGACTGACTTTGGCGTCGGTCACCGTGATCTGAATGCCACAGTGCGACTCGCACAGCGTGCACTGACTGGTATGTGTGGTGCTCGCGCCCCGAGAATCCGACAGGGGCAGGTCGACGGTCGTCATTGGTGTCTCCATCCGCGGCAGTCATCGCGCCTTGGCGTGAATCACGATCCCCCGACTCGCGCTGCTGCCGTGTGCGCACCGATGAGGATTCTGGCATCCCGGCCGTCCCCACCGCCACGGATTCAGGCCGACAACCCCAGGTAGGCCCGTGTGACCCGAGCTCCCTCATTGACCCGAGCCGAGAGGCCCCCTACACTCCCAATACTGATAACGCATGTTGTCAGAAGTGGTCAACGATGACTGGGAGTGCGCGCTCGTGAGTCAAGACATGTCGGAAACCTGCCCCGCGGCCAGCGATGAGCCGATAGCGGCCGGCTGCCCCGTGAGCAGCAATGGCTACGACGCACCCCCGATCCCGCTGGGCCCCGACTCGCTGACCTGGAAGTACTTCGGCCAATGGACCGGTCTGTTCCAGGGGACCTGGGCCGGGTCCATGCAGAACATGCACCCGCAGCTTGGTGCCGCGGTCAAAGACCACTCGATCTTCTTCATCGAGCGCATCCCACGCCTGATGCGGTCGATCTACCCGATCGGTGGCGTGGTGTTCGACGGCTACCGCGCACCGCAGACCGGCGCCGAGGTCCGCGACTACCACATCGGTATCAAGGGCGTGGACGAGCAGGGGCGCCGCTACAGCGCGCTGAACCCCGACGTCTTCTACTGGGCGCACGCAACCTTCTTCAAGTCGACCCTGCTGGCCGCCGAGAAATTCGCCGGCGGACTGACCGAGGCCGACAAGCGGCAGCTGTTCGACGAGCACGTGCAGTGGTACCGGATGTACGGCATGAGCATGCGCCCGGTGCCCAAGTCCTGGGAAGAGTTCCAAGAGTACTGGGATCACATGTGCAACAACGTCCTGGAGAACAACTGGGCGGCCCGCGAGGTCATGGACCTGTCGACCATGCCCAAACACCCGTCATTGGAGTGGATTCCGGACTGGCTGTGGGCGCTGAACCTCAAGGTCGGCCAGCGCTTCCTGACGTTCATGACCGTGGCCCTCTATGACCCGCCGGTGCGCGAACTCATGGGCTACACCTGGTCTGCGCGCCAGGAGCGTCTGCACGGGTATGTCTGCAAGGCCATCACCCTCGTCTCCAAGTACGGCCCCAAGCGTGCCCTGATGCACCCGCGCAAGCGTTCGGCGCTGGACCGGGCCTCAGGCCGCCTCCCGGTGGACGCACCCCTGGTGCAGACCCCGGCGCGCAACCTGCCGCCGGTGGACTACCGCAACGACCCGCACTTCTACTGCCCGAAAGTCGACTGACCCGCGCTGAAGTGCCTAGGACTCAGGCGAATCTGCCCGGGTTCGCCGTGACGGCCCGGTGCAGCGTCGGCCGGTTGGCCCGGTAGGCCTGCACAACGGGCGCGAGCTCGTGGGGGCTGGCCCCATGCATGATCACCGAGTGCACACCCAGGTCGAACTGCCGGGCGATGGTGCTCGCGCAGTCGCGGGCCGAACCGGCTGCCACCGCCGCCAACCACTCGTCGGGAATCAGCTCGGCGATCCGCTGCAGCGTCTCGTACGAGGCGCTGGCGTCGATCGGCCCGGCGGTGGCCGCATCGGTGAACAGGTCGGATTGCCGGATCCGCTCCCACACCTGCAGATCCCAGCCGTTGGCGGAGACCAGCACATCGGGATAGGCCTGCAGATACGTCGCCAAGCGGCCGACCCCGCGGCGCAGCTGATCGTCCTGCGAGAGCGAGTCGCACACCGTCGCCAGGCAGGCCCAGATGCGGATGCTGTCGGGATCACGGCCCGCACGTTCGGCGCCGCGGCGCACCGCCGCCACCGACGCCGCGGTGGCCTCGTCAGAAAAGAAGGTGTGCAGCACAACGAAATCGGCGATCTCACCGGCGAGTTCCATCGTCTTGGGGCCGACGGCGACCAAACCGATCGGCGGCCCCTCGCCCAAACCGTTCGCATGGCGCAGCATCGGCCACTTCCCGGCGGGGCCGTCGTGGTTGAAAAGCGTCTCGCCGGCCCACAGCCGGCGCAGGATGGAAAAAAAGTCGCGTAGCCGAGCCGCGGTCACCACCGGCAGGCCGATCGCCGGCCAATACCCGGCCATGCCGCGGCCGAACGCCATCGCGAAACGTCCCTCAGTCAGTGCGTGCATGGTCGATCCCACGGTCGCGGTCACAGTGGGGTGGCGAGTGTGGTGGTTGGTCGACGGGGCGATACCCAAACTGGAGCTGCAGCCCGCCACGGCGCCGCTGAGCACCGCGGGGTCCTTGACGGTGAAGCGTTCCCCGATGTGGCACGACCCCAAACCGAGCGCGTCGGCCTCCCGGGCTTCGGGCAGCACCACCCGAGCATCCGCCGGATGCCTGGTGACGGCGTAATAGCCGAGTTCGTTCAGCTGGATGTCGGTGCCGGCTGTGCTCGACGGGTCGGTGACCAGCGGTGCGGTGCGATTCATCCCGCAATTACACTACGGCGAGTAGCGTTATACAAGCGGTCCGGCTCAGCTGTTCAGGGACCACACCGAGTAGTTCAGCGCGGTGGCGAACAGGATCCATCCGAAATACGGCAGCATCAGCAATGCCGCACCGCGTTGGACCTTCCAGAACGCCGCGATGGTGACCACCACGGCGACGTCGAGCAGCAGGATGTCGACCAGCGCCAGGCCGCGCCAGCCCAGTCCGAAGAACAGCGGCGACCACACCAGGTTCAAGACCAGCTGGACGCCGTAGGCGACGATCGCGGGATTGGTCCACCGCGGATCCGCCCGCCAGACCAGCCAGGCCGCGACCGCCATCAGTAGATAAAGAGCACTCCACACCGGGCCGAACAGGTAGCTCGGTGGTGCCCAGCTCGGTTGCGCGAGCTTCCCGTAGTCTTCCGCGGCGTCGGCCGAGGCGAGCCCGCCGAGGGCGGCGACGACGATGACGAGCCCAACCGAGACCAGGAATGCGGCGAGATGCTGGGAACTCGGCTGCTGCGTTTTCGGCGAGATCGCTCCCATTTGGTCACAGTAGGACGCAAACGCAGTACCTGACCAGTTCGCTGGCGCCGCCCGAGCACCAGGGGAATCCTGGGGAGATGACCAAGCGCATCCTCAACGTCGTCTCCAACGTCGCCCACTACGACGACCCGGCCGAGCCGACCGGGTTGTGGCTCTCGGAGCTGACGCACGCCTATGACGTTTTCGCCGAGGCGGGCTACCGACAGACGATCGTCAGCCCGAAAGGCGGACAATCGCCGCTGGAACCGCGGTCGCTGAAATTCCCCAACTTCGACAAGAGCGCCAAGGCGTGGAAGGCCGACAATTCGAAGATGGCGCTGCTGGCCGGCACCGCCGCACCCGAGGAGATCAATGCTGCGGACTATGACGCGATCTACTTCACCGGTGGGCACGCCGTCATGTACGACTTCCCCAACAGTGAAGGCCTGCAACGCATCACCCGGGAGATCTTCGAGAACGGGGGAGTGGTGTCCTCGGTGTGCCACGGCTATTGCGGCCTGCTCAACACCACCCTCTCCGACGGCTCGCTGTTGGCCGCCGGGCGCAAGCTCACCGGATTCGCCTGGTCGGAAGAGGTGCTGGCGCGCGTCAACAAATTGGTGCCCTACAACGCCGAAGCGGAGATGAAGAAACGCGGCGCCCACTACGGCAAGGGGCTGATCCCGTTTGCCTCGCACGTCGTCGTCGACGGCCGGCTGGTCACCGGCCAGAATCCGGGGTCGGCCAAGGCGACCGCGAAGAAGATCGTCTCCGTGCTGGGCAAGTGACGCCCTCGCCCGCCCGTACCGGCGCCCGCCAGTATGGTGCCACCGTGGTGGCAGCCAGCAGTACCCTCGTGCTGACCGAGGAGTTCCGTGCCGCATTGGGGCTGCTGGCTGCGGGCCGAAACCTCTTCCTGACCGGCAAGGCCGGCACGGGCAAGTCGACGCTCATCCGCCACTTCATGGCCTCCACTGACCGCAACGTCGTGGTGGTCGCGCCGACCGGGATCGCCGCCCTCAACGTCGACGGCCACACCATCCACCGCCTGTTCGGATTCCGCCCCACCACAACGCTGTCTGATGTCGTCGGCGGCGACTACCGGCCCGGGCGTTTCACCAAGACGCTGGCCAAGCTGCAGACGCTGATCATCGACGAGGCGTCCATGGTGCGGGCCGACGTGTTCGACATGATCGCGGCCGCGCTTCAGCGCTTCGGGCCGGAGCCGGGAACTGCGTTCGGCGGGGTCCAGGTGGTGTTGGTGGGCGACCTCTACCAGCTGCCGCCGGTGGTCACCGAGGGCGAGCAGCATTATTTCTCGACGACCTACGACACCCCGTACTTCTTTTCGGCGAACACCTTCCACCGTGCGGAGTTCCCGAGCGTTTCGCTGACGACGGTGTTTCGCCAGCTCGGCGATGATCGGATGACCGCGATCCTCAACGAGATTCGTGAAGGCGTGCTGCTCGGCCATGCGAGGGCGCACCTGGACGCCCGGGTGGACCCCGACTTCGTGCCGCCGGACGACGAACTGTGGCTGACCTTGGCGCCCACCAACAGGCTGGTCACCGCGCGCAATCGCCAGCAGCTGGAGCGGTTGCCGGGCGAGGAGATGGTGCACCGCGCCACCGAATCCGGCGACCTGTCGCTGTTCGACAAGCCGCTGGACGACGAGTTGCGTTTCAAGGTCGGCGCCCAGGTGATGATGCTCAACAACGATCAGGCCGAGCGCTGGGTCAACGGCTCGATCGGCCGCGTGGTGGGGGTGGGTTACGACCGCCACGGCGCCGTGGTCGAAATCGAGTTCCCCAACGGCGACATCGCCGAAGTCGCCCCGTTCACCTGGGAGGCCACCCGCCCGGTGGTCGACGGCGGAACCCTGCGCCGCGACGTGGTCGGCACCTTTACCCAGTTGCCGTTCAAGCTGGCCTGGGCGATCACCATTCACAAGAGTCAAGGCCAGACATTGGAGCGGCTGGTGGTGGATCTGTCCGGCGGCATGTTCTCCACCGGCCAGCTGTATGTGGCGTTGAGCCGGTGTACCTCGCTGGCCGGGCTGGTACTCAAACGCCCTGTGCTGCCGAAGGATCTGAAGGTGGATCGCCGGATCGCCCGGTTCCTGCGTGCTTCGGCCAACGGCGACCACGCGCGCCGCTACTGCGCGATCGGATTGCTCACCGTGGGCGATGAGGGGCGGATGTCGCGGCCGCGGCCGGTGGAGTTGGCGGTCGCGTTCGATGACGGCTCGGCCGTGTCGACGCTGATCAATCCGCAGCGGGATCTGGCCGATGCCCGCCAGGCGTATCGGATCGGGGTGGCCGACGTGCTGTTGGCGCCCACGCTGCGGGAGGCCTGGGCGGTGATCGCGCCGATGCTGGCCGGCTGCACCCCGGTGGGCGTCAAAGTCGACGAGACCCTGGGGTTGATCGACTTCGAACTCAAGCGACTGGGACAGGTGACTCCGATGCCGCTGGGGATCGACCTGCGGGGCACCAACCTCACCGGCGAGACGGCGCTGCAGCGTGCCCGCACCGCGCTCGAGCGCCTCGATGCCGTCGACGCGGATTGCGGTTCATCGCCCTTCGACGAACCCGACGAGAGCGACGCCCTCTCGGGAATCCTGCTCAGCCGCGACCCGGACGTCACAACCCCGACGGCAGAACACCTTCCGGCGCTGTCCGCGTTGCTGCGGGTCAGCCGAACCCTCGGAGCGATCCTGCTGGGCACCAGCCGCGCCGATCAGGTGTCGGTGCCGGGGGAGACCGACTGGGAGCAGGCGGCGCGCCAGACCGCCGCCGACCAATTGGTCCTGGCGGCCACCCGCACCCGGCTCCCGGATGCGGTGTCGGCGCGGCTGCGCGACGCATTGCGCGCGCTGGGCGCCGATGACTTGGCGGCCGGGCTGGAGCAGACGCCGTCGATGGCCGACAACATCGACGCGGTCCTGGTCCCCGGCGCCCGCGTCTGCTTCACGGGAACCGCCGTCGACGGCAACGGCCGCGTGCTGGACCGTGACGAAATCGAGCGGCGGGCTGCTGCGGCCGGGCTGGCGCCGGTGCGCTCGGTGACCAAGACGCGCTGTGAGGTGCTGGTCATCGCCGAAGCGGGCACGCAGTCCGGAAAGGCCCGCAAAGCCCAGGACTACGGCAAGCCGGTATTCACCGTCGACGAGTTCCTGGATTGGCTCGCGCGCCGCTGAGCGGCAGGATTCAGTCCAAGTCCGCCAAGGCTTTCCGCGCGGCCTCGAGCTCGGCTTCGAGCGCGGCCACCCGGGCGGCATGCTGGGAACGCGCCTCGTCCATCAGCGCCTCGATGGGTGCGAACAGGTCCTCGTGCAGTTCCTTGGCGGCCCGCGACACCGCGGCCGCCGCGACCGCGAGGTTGCGCACCAGATAGCTGCTGCCCTGCTTGATCTCGGCGCGCCACTCGCCGTCGGCGGTACCGGTCACGGTCAGGGTCAACTCGAGCGTCTTGGCCTTCTTTCCGGCCGACTTCTTGACCGGCTCCTTGACCGGCTCCTTGACCGGCTCCTTGACCTCAGGAGTCTCGGGAGCCTCGGGGACAGTGGTGGCAGCGTCGGCGAGCGAACCCATCCCAAGGCTGTCGGGGGTGATGGCCGGGGCTTCGGGGGCGAACGTGGGTGCAGTCATAATCGTGGCGACCTCCTTGTTCAATCGTCGCCCGCGGCGGCGGGCAAGCTCACCACGTATTAGAACACATGTTCGATGAGGTTTGGTTCGTCCGGTCACCCACGGTGCCCGATGCCACACCCTATGCTGGGGCGACGTCCCCGACGCCGAGGAACCCGACGTGCCGCTGAACTCTCGAGCCCACACTCCGCCGGTCGCGGTGTCCGCGCGGACCGAATACCTGTCCGACCGGCACTGCGGGGCTGCCACGCTGGCGGCGCTGCTGTTGGGGGCGGGTCTGGTCGCGTTGGTGGTACTGAATCTTGCCGGGGCAACCGCTTTCGCGATCGCGACGACGACGGCGTCGTTGATCACCGCCTCGCTGGGTGTGGGTGCTTACGGACGACTCGGCGACCGAGCGGCGATAGTGATCACCCTCGACTCGGACGCCGTGTATTTCGGTAACGAGGACAGCGAGATCGTGAGCTACCCGCTGACTTCGTTGACCGCGGCACGGCGGGGCGGACCGGCCGCGGTCACCTCGATCGACGGCCGGCACCTGACGGTGCAGGGCCAGAAGTACCTGAAGCTGACGTTTTCCACCGACACCGGGACGAGCGACGAATGGTGGGTGGCGATCATCGAATCCGATCCCGCAGCAGCGGAGATACTGCGGCGATTGCAGGCGGTGCTGCCGGCACCGGCAGCCACATCCACCCGCGCACGCCCTGCCGCGCCACCGCCCCCGCAGCCACCGCCGGCTCCCTCGACCCCGCCGCCGGTGGGGCCGCGGATCGCCGACGCCGGCACCGAGGAAGCGGCTAAACGGTTGTGGGAGGACGCACTCCGGCACCACAATGACATCCTCGGTGCCTACGGCGCCTATGAACTCGACCCGGCGATGCTGCTGCGCTACCCGGCCGTCACCGATGTGACCGTCGAACAGACCCAGACCTTCCAGGAGGCACTCGACGAGGCGCAGGCCCTGCGCACCGAGGCCTACCCGGGCAATCGCGGACTGGCCGACGCCTACCAGCAGGCGGTCGTCGTGCTGCGCCGCGCCTGGATCGGCTGCGAGGCGCACGGGAAGAAGGTCGGGACCAGCTACCTCGATCAAGCCGACCAAGACGAACTCGACACCGCACTCAAGCTCTACAATCACGCGGCGGCCAGCACCATGCCCGCCGAACAGGCCACCTACTACGGGCGCGTCCGCGCGATCGTCGGCAAGCTCGCCGAGCGCGGCGCGATCCGCCCGCCGAAAGTTCAGCTCGCACAACTGGAAGGCGTGACCCGTCGGGCAATCGAGTCGGCGCGGTAACCGTCAGTGGGTTCCCGGTTGGAGGAACTCGCCGGTGGGCGAGTAGGTGCCCGCCGCAGCGTCCACGTTGGCGAGCTGAATGCGTATCGCCAGTCCGCGTCCATCGCTGGTCTCATGGGACATCTCGATATCGACGGCGCGGCTTTCATAGGGTTCAAGGGATCCGCGGTGCATCGCCTGCCTGCGAACCGATTCGAACGCCGTCACTGACACGTCGTCGAAGCTGAATCCCGGCGTGCTCGATCCCCAGGAGCGATCGACGACCTCGGGGAGCTCCCCGGGAACCACGACGGCCTCGCCCTTGCGGTGATCGGAGCGGAACTCGATGAGCACCCCTCCGCTGTTCTGAATGGTGCTGGCGTGCAGATGCGGGGTGTTGCGCACGATTCCGCGAATCTGAAAGCTGGTCAACACGGGCTCGGATGCCGCGATGCCGGCCAGCTCTAACGCCTGGTGCGCGCGTTTGAACGCTTCGGCGAAATCGGCCGGGTCGAACAACTCGGCAACCGTCCCGTCGGGCCGCGCCTGGATGGTGGTGGGAAACGGGAATGTGTTGGGACCGTTGAATTTACCGGTGAGAATGACCGGCTTTGCGGGACCCGACCGTTTGATCTGGAAGTCCTCCAGCTTGCCGTCGTTGCCCACTGCGCGGAACTGCTGCGCCATCCGCTCGGCGATCGTGGTCAATTCGATCGACGCCACGTCGCCAGCGGTGAAGGTGCTGGTTTTGCGTAGCGTGTTCGGCGTTGCGATGGTGTATGTGTCGCGGCCGTTGTTGATGTATACCGTCGTCGACTCGCCGTTGGTCGGATTGAGCACCGAGCCATAATCGGATCCGCCGTCGGAGAAGCGAAGATCAAGCAGATTGTCGGCAGCACCAGATCCCAGCTTTTCGATGATCGCGCGAAGCATATTGTCCCGGCGTGCATCCAGATTGGCGGTTTTGGCGGTTGTCTGCGACGCGGTGACCGGAATCGATGGCAGCCTGACCGAGACACGCCACACATCACCGGCCGCGAACAGTACCGCCAGCGCGGTCACCACCGTGATCGCCGGATACATCACGGCCCGCATTCCGGGGTGATCGCCGAAATCGGGGGAGCGCCTCGACTCGCGCGGCGGCAGCCGGTCCGGGGGCAGGGACGTGAGGGGATTATCGGCGAGCGCCTGAAAGTCCTTGCGTGACATCGCTGTCACCCAGCGTGCCCGATATGAGGTGTCATTGGCGGGGCTGATGGTGGCGGTCACCAACGTGGGTTGCTGATCCTCGTTGGCCAGGGTGCTGCGGGTGAGCGCCTCGACCCGTGCCGGCACGAAGCGATCAGATACCCCGGCCTGGAAGGTGGTGAGCCCCGAGATACGTGAGGGCCGCGGCGCGATCAGCAATCCGGCAAGGATCAGCGGAATCCCGATGAACGCGGCCATCCACCAGGCATTGAAGGCACCGAGCCCGATCCCCGCGGCGATGACGGTACCGGCCAGACCGGCGCGAATCGCCGGGCCCATGCCCCTGGGCATCTAGTGGCCCTTCCGCGAAGCTGCGCCGGGGGACTGCGACGGGGTCATCGTCGACGCCATCTCTCAATCCGTGTGCGCCGGCGTCATCGAGGAGATGTAGTAGGTCTCCTGCCCGGTGGGGTAGCCGCCGCCATCGGTGGCGATGTGGACGTGGTCGTAGTGGTTGGCGGTCTCGTTGCCGTAATCCGACGTCCAGTTGCCGCCACCGACGCCGGGGTAGATCTTCTGCCGCCAGATCACGTGGTTGACACCCCACCGTTGGGCGTTCGCCAGCGCGTAGCCGGCGATCTGGTCGCCGAGCAGGATGCCTGTCTCGCTGTGGTAGTCCGGGATCATCACGTCGATGGCCAATCCGTCGGGATGCCACTTCAACGGGTCTTGGCGATACCCGTAGATGGTCTTGATCTCCTGAAACAACACGCCGATGGTGCGGGCCGCCCAAATGGTCTTGACCTGGAGCCCGTTCTCCGGTGCCGCCCCGGGGGGCAGCGGGAAGGTGAATTGCTGACCTTCGGTGGGCATCGGCACGCTGGCCGCCAGCGCCGCGGCCTCGGCGGGGTTGGCGATGCGCATCCCCCCGGCGGTCGGCGGGGGTGGGTTCGACGGGTTCGACGGCGCCGCCACGGCAGTCTCGGTGGGCTTGGGCGCCGCATCGTGGCTGCTCTGGGCGTGGATGAGGGCGGCCGAGACCGCCAGCGACGTCAGAATGGCCAGGCTGCGACCGCAGAACCTGGCAATCTTTCGTCCGTCCACCCAGAGCACTTTAGTTACTTGAGCTTGGATAGCGCCGGATCGGTGGTTTCGCGCGGCCACCGAGTCGGATAGTCGGGCGTCCAGCGAGACCGCCGGACCGCTTCGGCAATCGCCTCATCGGAGGCGGCCGGAGCGACGCCGTCGCGCACCGCCTGGATGGCCACCGCGGTAGCGATACGGGTGGTGATCTCGGGCAGGTCCGCGAACGCGGGCAGCAGCGGTTGGTCGGCGTCGAGCAGGGCGGGGGACGCGTCGCCCAGCGTCTCGGCAGCGGCCCGCATCATCGCGTCGGTGACCCGCAACGCGCGTGCGGCGGTGACTGCAAGTCCGATCGCCGGGAAGATGTAGACGTTGTTGCACTGCGCGATGGGGCGGGTGCGCTCGCCGCGTCGTATCGGGGCGAAGGGCGAGCCCGTGGCGATCAGCGCGCGCCCATCGGTCCATTCGTCGAGTTCGGCCGGGTGCGCCTCGGCCCGGCTGGTGGGGTTGGACAGCGGAAAGATGATCGGACGGTCCGTCTTGGCCGCCAGCTGCCGGACGATTTGCTCGGTGAACGCACCGGCTACCGTCGACAGGCCCAGCAGGATGCCAACATCGACGTGGTGCACCACATCCGCCAGGCCCCGACCGCCCCAACCGGCCACCCGAGCTGCGGATTGCGCGAAGCGGCGCTGACTGTCCGAGAGATCCTCGCGGTCATCGGTCAGCAGCCCGTTGATGTCAATCGCCCAAATCCGTTCGGCGGCCTCGGTTTCGGAGAGCCCTTCGGCGACCATCTGCTGGCGGATCATCTCCAGCACCCCGATGCCGGCCGAACCGGCACCGAGCATCACCACCTGCTGCTGCGAAAGCGGACGCCCGGCAGCGCGGACGGCGCCATGCAGCGCACCAAGCGCCACAGCCGCCGTGCCCTGAATGTCGTCGTTGAACGTCAGCAGCCGATCGCGGTACCGCATCAACAGCGGCAGTGCATGTGTGGTGGCGAAGTCCTCCCACTGCAGCAGTACGTGGGGCAGTTCCTCATGCACGGCGTTCACGAAGTCGTCGACAAAGGAGTAGTAGTCCTCCTCGCCGATCCGGCGGTGGCGCCAGCCGAGGTACTGCGGATCGTGCAGCAGGTCGACATTGTCGGTGCCGACGTCGAGGATGATCGGCAGCGTGCGGGCTGGATCGATCCCGCCGATCAGCGTGTACAGCGAGAGCTTTCCGATCGGGATGCCCATGCCGCCGATGCCCTGGTCGCCCAGGCCCAGGATGCGCTGTCCGTCGGTGACGACGATGACGTCGACCTGTTGTTCCGGCCGGTTGCGCAGCGCCTCCCGCAGTCGATCGCGGTCCGGGTAGGAGATGAACAATCCGCGCGGGCGCCGGTAGATCTCGCTGAAGCGCCGGCACGCGTCACCGACCGTCGGCGTGTAGACGATCGGCAGCATCTCCTCGATATGTGCGCTCAGCAGCCGGTAGAATAACGTCTCGTTGCGGTCCTGTAGCGCCCGCAAATAGATGTGCTTGTCCAGGTCGTCATGGCGCGCGGAGAACTCGGCATAGGTGTGGGCGACTTGGTCGGTGATGGTTTTCACCGCGACCGGCAGCAGACCCAGCAGTCCGAACTCGCGGCGCTCGTCTTGGCTGAAGGCGGTGCCCTTGGTGGTCAGTGGATCGAACAGCAGCGCCTGGCCGCGGCGTTGCGGTCGTTGATCGGTCACCGTGTCACCTCGCATCCCGGCCGACGAAACTGCCGCTGCCTTCGTCGCACAATAGAACGCTTCGGCGCCCCGCACCGGCGGTCAGCCGGGTCCGACGCTAACGCCCTGCTCGGTCGATTCGTCTGATCATTCGAGCGGTGGCGGCTTCCGCGGCGAGTCGGCGCGCTGCCTCCCTGCGACGGCCTCGGGCCCGGTCTAGCGCCGAGCGGATGGTGATGCCCTGTTCATAGGCCTCCACGACGCGTGGGTCGACGTAGGAACTGCGGGCGACCGCCGGCGTGTTGCCCAGTTCCTCGGCGACGTACCGCATTACGGTAGCGATCTCGCGACGGCGGACGGTTTTGGAGGTCGGCTCGCGTGCGGCGGCGAAGCTCTCGGCTGCGAGCACGGTGCCATGCCAGGTTCGCAGGTCTTTGACGCTGAACTGCTCATCGGTCAGCTCCCGGAACCGCTCGTTGAGGTCGTCGGCGCGCACTTCGCACCAGCCGTCGGAGGTGCGGTACACCAGCAGCCGGGGCAGGTCGGTCGGCGCACGCAACAGGGCCCGCACCGCACGGACCACCAGCGGATCGTCGACCGAAACCGTCCGCCGTACGCCGCTTTTGGCCGGATAGTCGAAGTCCACGCAGTCGCTGCGCATCGTGACGTGGTCACGCAACAAGGTGGCCAGCCCGAAGCTGCCGTTCTCCTGGGCGTACTCCTCGCCGCCGGCCCGGAAATAGCCCCGGTCGATGAGCTGCTGGGCGACGGCGAGCACCCGATCGCGTTTCAGGCCGCGACCGCGCAGGTCGGCGAGCACCTCGGTGCGCCAGTCCGGCAGCAACTTGGCCAGGGTCAGCACCCGGTCGTACTTCTCCTCGGAACGTTCGGCCTCCCACTGCGGGTGATACAGGTATTGACGACGCCCGGCAGCGTCTTCGCCGACGGCCTGGATGTGCCCGTTGGGATAGGGACAGATCCACACCTTTCGCCACGCCGGTGGGATGGCCAGCGTCTTGATCCGGGCGAGGACCTGCGGGTCGTCGACCGGATGGCTCCCATCGGTGTAGGAGAACCCGCGGCCCCGACCGATTCGGCGAAACCCCGGGCCCGCGGTGTTGCTTCTGCGCAGTCTCACGGCACCGAATTACCCGCATCGGGACCGCCCGACACGCAGCGCCGACAGTGGCTAGGCGCCCGGGCACAACTCCTGGCGTGCCGCCTCGGCGATCAAGCCGAACTGCGGCCACGCCGGGTAATGCGGGAGTTGCATTTCGACGGTCCGGCCCACCCGCAGGTTCTCGCAGATCATGTGCCCGAGGGCGCGCACGCTGGATTCCGAGATCGGCTCGTCATTCCCGTAGCGCGCGGTGTAGCCGTGGGTGTTGAGGTATTTCATGAAGCTGGCGTCGTCGGCGTGCGCCGGCGCTGCCGCGGCCAACGCTCCCATCGCCACACCGGTGATCGCCAAGGGTCCGGTGAACCGGGCTGCCCAACTCATAGCGGCAATGCTACGGCCGGTGGGGCCGGCGCGGTGTGGCCGGTGCCGGTCAGACCCGGCAAGTCCGCCCGAGCGGCTTCGGATTGCTGCTAGCGTCAGCGGCGACAGAAAGGCGCTGGACGTGAAATCAACCGCACTCGCGGCGGCCCTGGCCGCAGGTCTGCTGGCCGGGCTGATCGGTGCTACGTCATCCGCTCAGGCCGATCCGCTCAACCCGCGTGATCCGGACTATTGCGGCAACAGTCCCGACATCCTGCTGTGCACCCAGCAGCAGTCGACGTACCCGAGTCCAGCGGAGATGGCCTACCTCAACGCCATCCGCGGGAAGTTCCCGCCCGGTACCGAAGCCCGCCGGCTGGCCGCCGGACGGACCGCGTGCCTGGAGTTCCCGAAGCATCCGACCAGCCTCATCGTCGAGCAGGTCTCGGTCTACCTGCAGATCGCCAAGCCCACCGCCGGTGAGGTGGTCGAGTCGGCCCGCAGCAATATCTGCCCGACGGCGAAGACGCAGGGCTGAACCCGGCTCAGCGGCGGTACGCACGCACCCCGTCGCGGATCGCGGCCTGCGCCGCCACATCACATTCGTTGTAGCTCAGACACCACTTGCGGGCGGCGTCGGCCTGCGGACCGTTGCCCCGGGCGGCTTCGACCGCACCCAGGGAGGCCAGGCCCCCCGGATCGTCGACCTCCCAGCGGAAGCCGAAGAAGCCGGCGACCTGTTTGATCGACGACGAGGTGCGGACGAAGAATGTCGCGTCGAACCACTTCCGCAGGTCATAGGTGAGGCCGTCGAGTGCCCGCTCGACCTCGGCGAACCTGCGGGTGCTGCTGATCTCGGGATGATGCCAATGGAAGACCTGAAGCGACCTGCCCGCCTGGGCGGCGTGGCTTCGCAATTGCTGCATCCGGGAGGCGAACTCGGCGGCCAGTTCGGCTTCGCCGGCCTCGTCGAGGGGATCGAACGAAAACACGGGTTGGTAGCGGGCGGTGGAGTCGTCCTGGCCGTCGCGAATACGTAGGCCCCACTGATAGATCCGGCCCTGATCGTCCCACTCGATATCGAAGTCGACCTCGATATCGGCGCAGGGAACAGCCGCTGAGCCTGGTTCGTGCGCCTCGAAATCAATTCCGGCGCAAGCCATCCGGGCTCGTCGCACCGCGTTGGCCAGCCGGTCCCGTGGCATCTTGGTGCCGACGGACTGGACGCGGAATGCTTCGAGGTGCGCGTCCACATCGACAGCCGCCAACTGCGCAACGCTCAATGCCGCGCCATCGCCACAGTGTTGATACAGGTATTGCCACTCCCGGATCGTGAGGTGGCCGGTCTCGATCGCGAACGACGCGTCGTCCTCGCCGACCACCGTGGCGCAGTGGTCGAACCAGGCGCACGTGCCGCAGTCGGCGATCCGATAGGGCCGCACCAGTTCTCGTCCGGCCGCCGCGGCCCGCGCGACGTCGACGCGGAAGGCGAACTCGTGGTCATAGCGCTGCAGAGCCGATCGCGGTCGGCGATGCGTTGGATCGCTGGCCGAATACGTGACGATGTTCTCGGCTTCCAGGTCATACCAGGTGATGCCGAGACTCTCGCCCAGTAGGGCAGTGAGGTCGGAGCTGCCGATAATGCCGCCGCGGTTCACCCCGCAGTGAAAACCCAAATCCTGCAACATCCGGGTGTAGTGCGCCAACTGCATGACGTCGTCCCGCCAGCGTGCACCGTGGTCACTGTGGCCCGGAGAGGTCAGTCGCCGATCGGGTTGTGACAGCGTCGAGATCTCCACCTCCGCGCGTTTCGCGGGGGCCAGCGTGCGGTGGTTCTTGATGTCGACGGGCAGGTAGCCGCCGTGGTGTCTGACCAACACGTCGGGAAGGCCCCTGCGGCCGTTGACATCCGGCAGGCTCCCGCCGGCAATCACCTCGACACCGGCAGTCATCGCGGCCACGGTGCGGCGCTGGCGTTCGGTCCAACCGATCTCGGTGTCGAGCAGCAGCAGTCGCTCGGAGTCTGCGTAGCGTGCCCGGAGTTCGGCGAGGACGTGTTCCTCGAATTCGATTCCGGCGCTGCGCAGTGCCTCCAAGTCCGGACGCGGCGGCGCCGGCTCCGGAGTGCCGGGAGCGAACTCGTTATGGGTGACGCGAGCGCACCGTTTTGCCGGGTAGCCGCCAAGCGT
Organism: Mycobacterium sp. SMC-11; assembly: GCF_046250095.1. Taxonomy (NCBI): domain Bacteria; kingdom Bacillati; phylum Actinomycetota; class Actinomycetes; order Mycobacteriales; family Mycobacteriaceae; genus Mycobacterium; species Mycobacterium sp. SMC-11. The sequence goes on from NZ_CP176430.1 coordinate 2,164,129, forward strand.
GACCGGTGCCATCGCGTCCCTCCCCGAGTGGCCCTAGTCCGCCGCCCGCGTGACACCGGCGGCGATCTCACCGATCAGCGCCGCGACCACACCGAATGCGAAGTACAGCGGCACCAGCCACGGCGCCACCCCGAACAACCCGTCCGAGCCGGGGGCGTAGCGGAAGTGGCCGACCGCCGCGATCCCGATCTCGACCACCGGGCCGAGGGCCGCGATCAGCACGCCGCAGACGATCGCCGGACGATCTCCCAAGGCGCAGAAAGTGATCGCAGCGAACGCGCAGATCAATGTCGTCAGGGGAACCACCGGCGAGGCATGCAACATCGCGGTGACGACGTAGCTGCCCAGCACCGCGGCCAGACCAGCCACCCCCTGACGCACCGTGACCGCGGTCCGCGGCGAGGGGAGATGCAGTCGCAACTCCGCCAGGAAAACAGTGGCGGACCCGACCAGGATCGGGAAATAGAGCGGACTGCTCCAGATGAACGGCACGGCCTGCGACGGGGACAGGTACTCGGTGGTCCCGGTGACGACGTGGGAGTGGTCACCGATCAGACCGGCCGCTCCACCCAAGACGAACAGCAACAACGCGATCGGGGGGCGTAATTTCACCCCCGCAGTATCGTCCATTCCAATGAGCGCCGAGGACCGCACCCGCTGGGATGCGAAATACACAGGCCGCTGCGCGCCGGCACCGGACCGGATCGGGCCCGCTGCGGTGTTTGCGCGCTTCACGGACGCGTTTCCGGCCGCCGGCCACGCGCTCGACATCGCCTGCGGCCAGGGCGCCGCGGCGATCTGGCTGGCCCAGCGGGGCCTACAGGTGGCCGGATGCGACATCTCGCCGGTCGCCGTCGAGCAGGCGCGGGCGTTCGCCCTGCGCAGCGGTGTGGGCGGCCAGTGCCGATTCGACGTCGTCGATCTCGACGACGGCCTCCCGGACGGGCCGCCGGCCGATGTCATTTACTGCGCCCGGTTCCGCGACAGTCGGCTCGACGCGCCGATGCTGCAGCGGCTGGCTCCGGGCGGACTGCTGGCGATCACCGCGTTGAGTCAGGTTGGCAGCACCGCAGGGCGGTTCCGGGCTGCGCCGGGGGAGCTGCGCACGGCGTTCGCCGGTCTGGATTTGCTCGCCGACGGTGAAGCGGACGGTTTGGCGTGGCTGTTGGCGCGACGCGGCAAGGCGACGCCGTCGGTGCACGCGGACGGACGAGACTAGGCCGGAGCCGGCGCCTCGCGGTCGCTGGGCTCGGGGCCGGGCTCAGCCGGGGGCTCGTCGAGCGGCAGGGCATCCATCGGCGGTGCCTCGCCGGGCGGCATGTCGAGCGGCGGCTCCATGGGGGCTTCGATCGGCGGTACCTCGAACGGGGGAGCCTCCATGGGCGGTGCGGGTAGCTCGACGCCCATGGGCTCGGCCATCGGCTCCGCGGCGGGCTCGGGGCCCGGCTCCACCATGGCGGCGAATTCCACCGGGGCTTCCGGGGCCGGTGCCTCGTCCATGGGCAGGTACATGTGGTGGGTGAACTGCGGCTGGTAGGCGCCGCCGCCGCCGATCTTCACACCGCCGGGCTCACCGCTGGACACCGGAGTGCCGTCGGGCAGGGTTACCGCGGTGTGGTGGCTGTTCCAGCCCACCACCAGAGCGTTGGGCGCGGTGCCGTACTTGAAGCCGCGGGCCAGCAGCGCCGACTCCTCGTTGGCGGTGTGGAACCGGCCGCTGAAGGCCGGCCGGCCGCTGGCGACGTTGGACACCCACGAGGCCAAACCCGAGCAATCCGTACCCGCGGGAGTGTTCCCACCGACGATGTACGGGGTGCCCGAAACCTGCTGGATGAGCGCCATCAGAGCTTCTAGACCAAACATGACCGAGCACATTAACCATGGATAACTGCACTTACCAAAATCTGTGGCGCCCATCACGTTTGGTATTCATGTTGTCAAACGTAACGCCGCAACGGAAAACGCCAGGTAGATCCGCAAAAATGTAGCGAACGCGACCGTTAATTTCCGTAAGTGCTGGTAGATGCCTCGAATGTGTTTGTTGAGCGTGGTCTCTAAGGTCACAAATTCGCATTATTAGGATGAAATTGCCTGATCAATGGGTGCGGCACAGATATCCATTACCGCCGGTATCGGCGAAAATATCGACACAAGTGGCGCGGCGTTCTCCGGGCAGAAAGTGATGCTGCTTACAGTGAACGCTTCGCGTTCTTGATCAGATTCGACCCGATGATCAGCCGCTGGATCTCACTGGTGCCCTCGTAGAGCCGCAGCAGCCGAACGTCGCGGTAGATGCGCTCTACCGGCACACCACGGATGTATCCGCTGCCGCCGTGGATCTGCACCGCCAGATCGGCGACCTTGCCGGCCATCTCGGTGCAGAAGACCTTCGCCACCGACGGAGCGATCCGCCGATCTTCGTTGCTGACCCACTTCCGGGCGGCATCGCGGACCAGCGCCTGACCGGCCAGCACTCCGGTTTGTTGATCGGCGAGCATCGCCTGTACCAACTGGAAGTCACCGATGATGCTGCCGCCCTGGGTGGCGGTGGCGGCATAGTTCACCGATTCATCCAGTGCGCGCTGCGCGGCTCCGACCGCCAGCGCCGCAATATGAATGCGGCCGCGGGCCAGCGACGTCATCGCCGCCCGGTAACCGATGTCCTCATTACCCCCGACCAGCGCGGCGGCGGGCAGTCGCACGCCGGAGAAACTGACATCGGCCGTCCAGGCGCCTTCCTGGCCCATTTTGGCGTCCTTGGCGCCGACTTCGACCCCGGCGGTGTCGGCAGGTACCAGGAACACCGCGATTCCGGCGCCGCGTTCGTCTGCCGGCCGAGTGCGGGCGAACACCACGAACAGATCGGCCAGCGGGGCGTTGGTGATGAACCGTTTCTGCCCGTCGAGCACCCAGGTCTCGTCCGCTCCCGAGCCGTCGCGGACGGCCTTGGTGCGCAGGCCCGCCGGATTGGAACCCGCTCCGGGCTCGGTGAGGGCGAAGGACGCGACCGCTCCGGAGGCGATGGGCTCCAGCCAGCGCTCCTTCTGTTCATCGGTGCCGAACCCCACCAGCACCTGGCCGGCGATGCCGTTGTTGGTGCCGAACATCGACCGAACGGACGGGCAGGTGTAGCCCAATTCCATGGCCAGTTCCACGTCCTGGGCCAGGTTCAGGCCCAGCCCGCCCCACTCTTGGGGGATCGCGTACCCGAACAGGCCCAGGTCCTTGGCGGCTTGCCGCAGGTCGTCTGGCACCTGATCGGTGTCGAGGATCTCCTGTTCGCGCGGGACGACCATCGTCCGGACAAACCGGCGGGTCTGGGACAGGATTTCGGCGAAGACGTCGTCTTCAACAGGTGCGGTCGTCATGGCACGGCCCCTTTCGGCACTGGCCCACAAATCATATATGAAATATGATGTTGCGGACCACGGGTGGGCACGACATCACGACGACATGTAGAGGACGGTTTCGGCGTGGCATTACTGGACGGGCAGACGGCGGTGATCACCGGTGGAGCGCAGGGGCTGGGCTTCGCGATCGCGCAGCGCTTTGTCGCCGAGGGCGCCCGGGTGGTGCTCGGCGATCTGAACCTGGAGGCCACCGAGGCCGCGGCGCAGCGCCTCGGCGCCGATGTCGCGGTGGCGGCGCGCACCGACGTCACGGACGCCGCCGACGTCGAGGCGTTGGTGGGCGTCGCCGTCGAGCGGTTCGGCGGCCTGGACATCATGGTGAACAACGCCGGCATCACCCGCGACGCCACCATGCGCAAGATGACCGAAGACGATTTCGATCAGGTGATCGCAGTCCACCTCAAGGGCACCTGGAACGGGCTGCGCGCGGCCGCGGCGATCATGCGCGAACAGAAGCGCGGCGCGATCGTGAACATGTCCTCTATATCGGGCAAGGTCGGCATGGTCGGGCAGACCAACTATTCGGCCGCCAAGGCCGGCATCGTCGGCATGACCAAGGCCGCCAGCAAGGAGCTGGCCTACCTCGGCGTCCGCGTCAACGCGATCCAGCCGGGACTGATCCGCTCGGCGATGACCGAGGCCATGCCGCAGCGGATCTGGGATTCCAAGGTCGCCGAGGTGCCGATGGGCCGGGCCGGCGAACCCGACGAGGTCGCGACGGTCGCACTGTTCCTGGCGTCCGGCTTGTCCTCTTATATGACGGGCACCGTGCTCGAGGTGACCGGCGGTCGCCACCTATGACTCTGCGCGAGGCGGTGATCTGCGAACCGGTTCGTACCCCGATCGGGCGCTACGGCGGGGTGTTCAAGTCGCTGACCGCCGTCGAGCTCGGCGTCGCCGCGCTGACCGGACTACTGGAGCGCACCGGCCTGCCCGCCGACGCCATCGATGACGTGGTGCTGGGGCACTGTTATCCCAGTAGTGAGGCCCCGGCGATCGGGCGGGTGGTCGCCCTGGATTCCGGCCTGCCGGTGACGGTTCCGGGCATGCAGGTCGATCGGAGGTGCGGATCGGGACTGCAGGCGGTGATCCAGGCCTGCCTGCAGGTCGGCAGTGGCGCGCATGAGGTGGTGATCGCCGGCGGCGCGGAGAGCATGAGCAACGTGGCGTTCCACTCCACCGACATGCGCTGGGGCGCTGGCCGCGACGGCGTACGGGTGCACGACGGTCTGGCGCGCGGCCGGACCACCGCGGGTGGGCGGTACCACCCGGTGCCCGGCGGCATGTTGGAGACCGCGGAGAACCTGCGCCGCCAGTACCAGATCTCCCGCACCGAACAGGACGACCTCGCGGTCACCTCGCATCAGCGCGCGGTGGCGGCCCAGCGCAGCGGCGTGCTCGCCGACGAGATCATCGGTGTCACGGTGCGCTCCCGTGCCGGCGAGCAGCGGATTGACACCGACGAGCATCCCCGCGCCGATACCTCGATGGAGTCGCTGGCCAAGCTCAAACCGGTTCTGGGCAAAAGCGATCCGGACGCCACCGTCACCGCCGGCAACTCCAGCGGTCAGAACGACGCGGCCTCGATGTGTGTGGTGACCACCCCGGCCAAGGCCGAGCAGCTGGGCCTGACGCCGCTGGTGCGGCTGATCTCCTGGGGACTGGCCGGGGTCAAGCCCAACGTCATGGGCATCGGCCCGGTGCCGGCTACCGATGTCGCCCTGGCCAAGGCGGGTCTCACGCTCGCCGACATCGACCTGATCGAGCTCAATGAGGCGTTCGCCGCTCAGGCCCTCGCGGTCATGGCCGAGTGGCGATTCGGGGTGGCCGACCGTGACCGGACCAACGTGCACGGTTCGGGGATCTCGCTGGGGCATCCGGTGGGCGCGACCGGCGGCCGGATGCTGGCGACGCTGGCGCGTGAGCTGCACCGCCGCCAGCAGCGCTACGGATTGGAAACCATGTGCATCGGAGGTGGCCAGGGCTTGGCCGCCGTGTTCGAGAGGGTGGCGTAAATGACCAAGCTGTGCCAGACGTTGGGGCTGACCGAGAGCCAGACCGAGATCATCGCGGCGGTACGGGCATTCGTCGACAAAGAGGTCATTCCGCACGCCGCCGAATTCGAGCGCGCCGACGCCTACCCGCAACAGATCGTCGACGGCATGCGGCAGTTGGGTCTGTTCGGCTTGATGATTCCGGAGGCCTACGGGGGATTGGGCGAGTCCCTGCTGACCTACGCGCTGTGCGTCGAGGAGCTTGCGCGCGGCTGGATGAGCATCTCCGGGGTGATCAACACCCATTTCATCGTCGCCTACATGCTGCGCCAGCACGGCACCGACGAGCAGAAACAGCGCTACCTGCCGGCGATGGCGACCGGCGATGTGCGCGGGGCGTTTTCGATGTCGGAACCCGAACTCGGCTCCGACGTCGCCGCCATCCGCACCCGGGCGACACCCACCGGCGACGGTGACTACCTCATCAACGGCCAGAAGATGTGGCTGACCAACGGCGCCACGTCGAGCTTGGTGGCGGTGCTGGTCCACACCGACGAGGGGGCCGACACCCCGCACCGCAACATGACCGCGTTCCTGGTCGAAAAGCCCACCGGCTTCGGTGAAGTCGTCCCGGGCCTGACCATCCCCGGCAAGCTCGACAAGCTCGGATACAAAGGCATCGACACCACCGAGATGATCTTCGACGACTATCGGGCCCGTTCTGCCGACATTCTGGGCGGCACCACCGGCCGCGGTTTCTACCAGATGATGGACGGCATCGAGGTCGGCCGGGTCAATGTCGCGGCGCGCGCCTGCGGGGTGGGCATCCGCGCGTTTGAGCTCGCGGCCCGATACGCCCAGCAGCGCACCACCTTCGGCAAGCCGATCGCCGAGCATCAGGCCGTCGCGTTCGGGCTGGCCGAGATGGCGACCAAGGTCGAGGCCGCCCACCTGATGGTCGTCAACGCGGCCCGACTCAAGGATTCCGGCGAACGCAATGACGTCGCCGCAGGCATGGCGAAATACCTGGCCAGCGAGTACTGCAACGAGGTCACCCAGCAGAGCTTCCGGATCCACGGCGGCTATGGCTACTCGAAGGAATACGAGATCGAGCGCCTGATGCGCGACGCGCCGTTCCTGCTGATCGGCGAGGGCACCAGCGAGATCCAGAAGCAGATCATCAGCAAGCGTCTGCTGGCCGACTACCGCATCTGACACCATGGCTGTTCCCGACTTCAGCACCCGGCCGCAACTGTCGGAGGCCGTCGCACGCTTCGTGCGCCAGCGGATCTTCGACGGCGGTTACGCCGCGGGGGAGTACGTCCGATTGGACCAACTGGCAACGGAATTGGGTATCAGCGTCACCCCGGTGCGGGAGGCGCTGTTCGAGCTGCGCGCCGAAGGCCTGCTCGACCAGCAGCCGCATCGCGGGTTCGTCGTGTTGCCGGTCACCAGGCGTGATCTGGCCGATGTCGCCGAGGTCCAGGCGTTTGTGGGCGGTGAGCTGGCGGCGCGGGCCGCGGCTGGTATCACCGAGGAGCAGTTGAACGAGCTCAATGAGATCCAGTCCCGGCTGGAGCAGGCCTACGCCGGCGACGACGAAGAGCGGACCGTGCGGCTCAACCACGATTTCCACCGGGCCATCAATGTGGCCGCCGCCTCGCCCAAGCTGGCCCAAATGATGTCGCAGATAACCCGGTATGCGCCCGAGGCGGTTTTCCCGGGCATCGCCGGTTGGCCGGAACGCTCCATGGCCGATCACCGGCGCGTGCTCGCTGCGCTGGCGGCACACGATCAGACGCTGGCGCGCACCGCGATGGCCGAGCACCTGTCGGCCGGCGTGATGCCGCTCATCGAGCACCTGACCGATCGTGGCGTGGTGGGGCGCGAAGACCGCGACGCGCAGACAGATCAGCGCCCGTCGGCGACGGGGACGTGAGACTGTATCAACCTATGCAGAACCACAATTACCTGACTTACGAAGAGTTCGGGCGCAAGTTCTTCGAGGTCGCGGTCACCGAGGAGCGAGTGGCAGCTGCGTTCGCCGTCATCGCCGGCGACGAGTTCGAGATGCCCGCCATGCGGCAGGGACCGGGCGGCATCGCCAAAGTCAGTGCGAAGGTGCGGGTCCAAGAGCCGCGGGTGGCACGCGGTCTGGGGGATCTGCTGACGTTCGCGATCCACATTCCGCTGGAGATCGACCTGCTCATCGATCTGCGTCTGGACAAGCAACGGTTCACCGTGGCCGGCGACATCGCCCTGCACGCCACCGCGCGAGCCGCCGAGCCGCTGCTGCTGATCATCGATGTGCCCAAACCACGGTCCTCGGACATCACCGTCGAGGTGTCGTCGACGTCCATCCGCGGCGAGCTGCTGCGGATCTTCGCCGGCGTCGACGGGGAGATCCGGCGATTCATCGCCAGCTATGTGGCAGCCGAGATCGACAGTCCGCAATCCCAGCGGGCGCAGATCATCGACGTGGCCGAGCAGCTGGACTCCGCCTGGACCGGTATCTGACCGCTCGCCGGTGCGATCCCTACGGGTAGGGGATCGCGGGGATAGCCGGAATCGCCGGGATGGCCGGAATCGCGGGGATCGCCGGAATCGCGGGGATCGCCGGGACGGCGGGCGCAGACGGGGCCCGCGGCACTGCCGAAGCCGCCGGAGCCTGTTTTGCGGTGGGCTCGACAACCGGAGCAGCACTGGTGAGCGGGGCATCCGGCAGCGCGGTCGGGCCGGTTTCGGACTCGCCGGCCTCGCTGTCGGCAGGTGCGGTCGGCGCGACCGGCGCTGCGGGGGCCTGGGTGACCTCGCCGTAGGTGTCTTCCTCGGAATCACTGTCGCAGCCGCCGCAGGCGGTGGCCACCGCACCCACGGCGAGCCCCACCGCCACCACCGACAGGACTGACTTTCCGATACCGCGATTGCGCATGGATTCTCCCCGTTGTTCAGTTGCCTCATGCCACCCTACGACGCGGGGGGCGATTCGGCGGACCAGCCGTCGACAACGTTGCGACCGGGCTGCCGCCCCTCGGAACTTCCGCAGATGCGGCGCGGCCTGACAGGTGTTCCTGTCAGGCCGCGGGAGCCGGCATTCCCTCGGATCGGCTCAGATCGTCTGATGGCGGCCGAAGAACTTGTGGTCTTCGCTGTAGCCGCCGTGGCCGCTGCCGATCTCCTTATAACTCTCGACGAACTCGATGCCCTTGATCCATTTCACCAGCTTGTAGCCGTGCTGCAGCTCGTTGCGCAGCCGCAGCGGCCGACCGTGCATGTAGGGCAGCGGCTGGTCATTCATGTTGTAGGCCAGCATCGACATGTGGTGCCACATCTGGTCGACCGGGTGTGCGTTGTAGAAGATGCCGCCGGTGGCGCCCAGGCCCATCGAGTAGAAGATCGCCCACTTGGCCTGGGGAAGCGGTTTGACGACCTCCATGATCGTCGACATCGACACGCCGCCCCATTTCGCCACGCCCGACCAGGCCTGCACGCACATGTGCTGGGTGATCTGGTCGTGATACGGCAGGGCCTTGAGGTCCTCCAGCGAGAACTCCATCGGGTTCTCGACCAGGCCGTAGACCTTGAGCCGCCAGTCCTTGAAGTCGTTTGCCTCGTATTCCTTGTACTCGACGGTCTCCGGCAGTCGGCCGTTGCGCCAGTGGAACGGTGAGATGTCGTCCTCGGTGAAGGTCCCGGGCTCGGGGTTGAGATGTTCCAGCGCGCGCTGGAAGGGCCCGATCAGCGCATAGCCGATCTTCTGGACAACCCGCGGGTAGCGCAGGGTGAGCGGCGTGGCGGCGATCCAGCCGATGGTGCACACCACCGCCGCCGCGCAGAAGACATAGAAGCCGGTAGCGCTATGGCATTCCGGCCCCGCCCCTTCAGCGCATCCGCGAGCGGCGAACATGTGGTTGAGATTGTCGAATGCGTCGGTCGCGAACACCATGGTGACGTGCACGAGGATGAACAACAGGAAATAGACCAGCACCACGAAGTGCAGCGACCGCGCGATCTGCAGGTTCAGGCGCATGTGCTTGCTGATCAAGCCGAGTCGCTGTGACAGCGCCGGGGACATGCCCAGGGCCGTGATCAGCGCGGCGGGCGCAGCCACGAACACCGTGACGAAGTAGGAGATCAGCTGCAGTGCGTTGTAGTTGGTCCAGGTGTGGTCGTCCGGCCAGTCCAGCGATGCGTACTGGATCATCACCGAGGCGGCGTGCGGAATGACATCCCAGCTGGTCGGGACGATGCGGCGCCACTGACCGGTGGTGAACAGCAGGACGTAGAAGATCGCACCGTTGAGCAGCCACAACACGCCCAGTCCCATGTGCCACCAGCGCGCCAACCCGATCGAGTGCCGGAAGCCCGGCAGCCCGAACTGCGCCGGCAGGGCGACGGTATCGGCGTTGGCCGTCCAGTACGGGTCATCGGGCACCGGCGGCCCCACTCGCAGCCATTCGTCCTTGCCGGGAGTGGAGTTACGGCTGAAGTACAGCCGCGGGTGGTCGCAGAGAATCTGGATGCCGGCTCGGATGATGAAGATCATCATGAACAGGTTGAAGAAGTGCGTCCACCCGGCCCAGGCCGGTAGGCCACCGGCGACTTCGGTGGACGGGCTGCTGCCCGGGTACCTGGCGATGAAATCCTCGATGCCCGGCATGTGCCGAATGCCTTTGCCGATCGCGATCATCGCCACCAGCCCGACGAAGCCGATCGGGATCAGCCACAGCAGGTTGAACCACTTATCTTTGCCGACACGCAGATGCGGGGCGATCGCGCGCCGGCTGAGGTCGAAACCGCCGCCGTAAGTCTCGACGTCGACGGTCTCGTTGTGGTTCTTGTGAATCTCGGTCCGGTAGCCCTGTTCGAGCTCCAACTCGACGTCGACGACGTCCGCGGAGTAGTCGACCGGCCGAGTTGTCTCTTTCGTTGCTGGTGAGGTCGCGGGACCCCGCGGGTCGAGCTGCCCTTCAGCACCCTGTCCATCAATCGTGGTCACTTTTCGACGGTAGCGCGAAAAAGCTCGTGACCCGATACTCTGACATGAGATGCGCAGGCTTCTGACAGGAAACTCAGGTATCGCAAGTGCGGATTTTGGTGGCCGCGACGGCCGCCGTGCCGCAGCCGGCACGATGTTGGGCGCGCCGACCGGCGCGATCTTGGGATCGCCGCGATTATTTTGGCGGGCAAACCAGCGTTTTCCGCTGAGCAAGACGCAAGTGAACTCACGCGGATCTCGCGCTTTACAGACCGTTCATCTAACGCGGTCATAATTCGAGGAAGACGAGGCGAAGTGCGTTTCGCCATCGCCATGAGATTGCAATCTGCACCGCGGGCAGTTGCAGCGCGACACAGCTAGCATGCGCAGTGTAGAAACTTGTGACCAGGCAGGGGTAGATGACGACCTATACGGGACCGGCACCGCGCCGTAATCCGGCAGTGCTGCCAATGCTTCGGGTGCGGGTTGGGGCGCACCGTGGCTGACGAACAGCGGGGACCCGGTTACGGCCTTGGGCTGTCGACGCGTACCCAGATGACGGGGTACCAGTTCCTGGCACGACGGACTGCGATGGCGTTGACCCGCTGGCAGGTTCGAATGGAAGTAGAGCCCGGTCGGCGCCAGTCGTTGGCCGTGGTGGCTTCCGTGTCGGCCGCGGCGGTCGTCTGCCTCGGCGCACTGCTGTGGTCGTTCTTGAGTCCGTCGGGCCAGATGAACGAATCGCCGATCATTGCCGACCGTGATTCCGGCGCCCTGTATGTGCGGGTCGGCGACACCATATATCCGGCTCTGAATTTGGCCTCGGCACGACTGATCGCCGGCCGGGCCGACAACCCGCACAAGGTGCGCTCCACGCAAATAGCCGAGCAGCCGCACGGCCCGCTGGTCGGAATTCCCGGCGCGCCCTCGGACATCCTGCCCACGACGCCCTCGACGTCGTCGTGGCTGATCTGCGACACCGTCGCCAACGTCCAGGGCGTCGGCGCGGTCACGCCGGTGACCGTGACGGTGATCGACGGCGCCCCGGAACTCAACTCCCGCCGCCGGGTGCTGGACGGGCCCGACGCGGTGGTGCTGCGCTACGGCAACGACTCCTGGGTGGTTCGCCAGGGCCGCCGCTCGCGCATCGACGCCGCCGACCGGGCGGTGCTGCTGCCGCTGGGGCTGACCCCCGAGCAGGTCGACCACGCCCGCCCGATGAGCCAGGCGCTGTTCGACGCCTTGCCGGTGGGCCCGGAACTGGCGGTGCCCTTTGTGCCGGACGCCGGCCACCCGCCGGCCTTCCCGAACGCCCCCGGCCCGGTGGGCATGGTGTTCACCACACCGCAGTTGGCTGGGCCGCAACAGTATTCGGTCGTGTTGATGAACGGCGTGCAGACGGTGTCGCCGGTGGTGGCCCGCATCCTGCAGAACGCCGGCGCCACCGGTGGCGGTGCACCCGCCGTGGTGACGCCGCAGGATCTGGCGAAGATGCCGGTGGTCACCGGACTGGACCTGTCGGCATACCCCGATGGACCGCTTCAGGTCGTCGACATCAAGGAGAACCCCTCCACGTGTTGGTGGTGGGAGCGTTCCACCGGTGACAGCCGGGCCCGGGTGCAGGTGGTGTCCGGCCCCACAATTCCGGTGTCGCAGAAGCAGATGAACCGGGTGGTGTCACTGGTGAAAACCAACGACGCCAATGTGCCGGAGGCCGACCGGGTCTACTTCGGTTCCGGCTACGGCAATTTCGTCGCGGTGACCGGTAACGACCCGGACGCCTCCACGCGGGAATCGTTGTGGTGGATATCGGCCTCGGGCGTGCGATTCGGGATCCCCGGCGATGACGAGCGCAAGGCGCTGGGCCTGGTCGGAGAACCGGCACTGGCGCCATCGGTGGCGTTGCGCCTGCTGGCACACGGCCCGACCCTGTCCCGACAGGATGCGCTGGTCCGTCACGACACCCTGCCAACCGATATGAGCCCAGCAGAATTGGCGGTGCCCAAGTGAAACGTGGATACGCCCGGCCGACGCCGGAACGCGCGCCGGTGGTCAAGCCGGAGAACATCGTATTGCCGACGCCGCTGAGCGTCCCGCCGCCAGAAGGCAAGCCGTGGTGGCTGGTGGTGGTCGGCGTGCTGGTGGTCGGCCTGCTCGTGGGCATGGTCGCCATGACCGTGGCCAGCGGCTCCCGGATGTTCCTGGGCGCCGGCTCGATCTTCCCGATCTTCATGATCGGCGGCGTGGCGATGATGATGTTCGGCGGCCGTTTCGGCGGTGGCGCCCAGCAACTGAGTCGGCCCAAGCTCGACGCGATGCGCGCCCAGTTCATGCTCATGCTGGACCGGCTGCGTGAGTCGGCGGCGGAGTCCGCGGACAGCATGGACGCCAACTACCGGTGGTACCACCCGGCGCCGTCCACCTTGGCCGCCGCGGTGGGGTCGTCACGCATGTGGGAGCGCCAGCCCAACGGCAAGGACCTCAACTTCGGCCTGGCCCGAGTCGGGGTGGGGATGACCCGCCCCGAGGTGACTTGGGGTGAGCCGCAGAACATGCCGACCGACATCGAGCTGGAACCGGTGACCGGTAAGGCGCTGCAGGAGTTCGGGCGCTACCAGAGCGTGGTCTACAACCTGCCCAAGATGATCTCGCTGCTGGTCGAGCCGTGGTACTCGCTGGTCGGCGACCGCGAGCAGGTGCTCGGGTTGATGCGCGCGATCATCTGCCAACTGGCCTTCTCGCACGGGCCCGACCATCTGCGCATGGTCGTGGTGACGTCGGATGTGGCGCAGTGGGATTGGGTGAAGTGGATGCCGCACTTCGGCGACCCGCGCCGTCAGGACGCCGCGGGCAATGCCCGCATGGTGTACGGCTCGGTGCAGGACTTCGCCACCGAACACGCCGAACTGTTCTCTGGGCGTGGATCCTTCATGCCGCGCCACGCCAGCTCGTCGGCGGAGACCCCGACCCCGCACCACCTGATCATCGTCGACGGTCTGGACCCGCAGTGGGAGTACGTCAACACCACCGAGGGCATCGACGGGGTGACGTTCTTCGATCTGACCGGCGCCCCGGAATGGCGTGGTGTCTCACAACGGGTGCTGCGTCTCGACGACAAGGGCATCATCAACGCCCTGCCGCGTGACCGCGACACCTGGATGGTGATCGACGACAACGAGTGGTTCTTCGCCCTCGCCGACCAGGTCAGCCCCACCGACGCCGAACAGTTCGCACAGCGGTTGGCGCACTGGCGGCTCGCGGCGGCCTACGAGGAGATCGGCCAGAAGGTGACGCACCACATCGGTGCGCGCGACATCATGGCCTACTACGGCATCGAAGACGCCGGGCGGATCAATTTCGAAGAGCTGTGGGCCAGCCGGCGCGATGCGGGCAGCCGGGGCCGGCTGCGGATTCCGTTCGGAAACCGCTCGGACAACGGCGAACTGCTGTTCTTGGACATGAAGTCCCTCGACGAGGGCGGTGACGGGCCGCACGGCGTCATGTCCGGCACCACCGGTTCCGGTAAGTCGACCCTGGTGCGCACGGTGATCGAGTCGCTGCTGCTGGCTCACTCGCCGGAGGAACTGCAGTTCGTGCTGGCCGACCTCAAGGGTGGATCAGCGGTCAAGCCGTTCGCGGGTGTGCCGCACGTGTCCCGGATCATCACCGACCTGGAAGACGACCAGGCCCTCATGGAGCGCTTCCTGGAGGCCATGTGGGGTGAGATCGCCCGGCGAAAGACCATGTGCGACAACGCCGGTGTCGACGGCGCCAAGGAGTACAACGAGATCCGGTCCCGGATGCGGGCGCGCGGAGACGACAGCCTGCCGCCGCTGCCGATGCTGGTCGTCGTGATCGACGAGTTCTACGAGTGGTTCCGCATCATGCCCACCGCGGTGGAGGTGCTGGACTCGATCGGCCGGCAGGGCCGCGCCTACTGGGTGCACCTGATGATGGCCTCACAGACCATCGAGAGCCGCGCCGAGAAGCTCATGGAGAACATGGGTTACCGGCTCGTGCTCAAGGCGCAGACCGCCGGTGCCGCGCAGGCCGCCGGCGTGCCCAACGCGGTGAACCTGCCGGCCAAGGCCGGCCTCGGCTACTTCCGCAAGAGCGGCGAAGAGGTCATCCGTTTCCAGGCCGAGTTCCTGTGGCGCGACTACCACCGGGGCGGCATGCTCGACGACGAGCAGATGCCGTTGACGCACGCCGTCGACTACATCCGGCCGCAGCTGTTCACCACCGAGTTCACTCCGCTCGAGGTCAGCGTCAGCACGCCCGAGATCGAGGCGCCTGAGGAGATCGCAGCGATCGACTCCAAGCCGGCAGCCGCGCCCGGCGAGCCGGCCGAGGAAGAGGACTTCATCCGGACTCCGAAGGTCGGCACGGTCATCATCGACCAGTTGCGCCAGATCGACTTCGAGCCTTACCGGTTGTGGCAGCCGCCGCTGGATGTCCCGGTGACCGTCGAGAACCTGGTGAACCGCTACCTGGGCCACCCGTGGCAGCAGGACTACGGCACCCGGCGCGACCTGGTGTTCCCGATCGGTGTCATCGACCGGCCGTTCAAGCACGACCAGCCGCCGTGGACGGTGGACACCTCCGGCCCGGGCGCCAACGTGCTGATCCTGGGGGCCGGTGGTTCGGGCAAGACGACCGCACTGCAGACCTTGATCTGCTCGGCGGCGCTGACGCACACTCCCGAACAGGTCCAGTTCTACTGCCTGGCCTACAGCGGCACCTCGCTGACCACGGTCGCCGGACTGCCGCACGTGGGCAGTGTCTGTGGCCCGACCGATCCCGACGGGGTGCGCCGCACGGTGGCCGAACTGCTGGCGTTGGTGCGGACCCGCAAGCGCAGCTTCCTGGAGAACGACGTTGCGTCGATGGACGTCTTCCGTCGGCGGAAGTTCGAAGGTGCTCCGGGGGCCATCCCCAACGACGGTTTCGGCGACGTCTATCTGGTGGTCGACAACTACCGGGCACTCTCGGAAGACAACGAGGTCCTCGTCGAGCAGGTCAACCAGATCATCAACCAGGGGCCGTCGTTCGGTGTGCACGTGATCGTGACCGCCGACCGCGAATCGGAGCTGCGCCCGCCGGTGCGAAGCGGTTTCGGATCGCGGGTCGAGCTGCGTCTGGCCGCGGTCGAGGACGCCAAGCTGGTGCGTTCCCGGTTCGCCAAGGACGTCCCGGTCAAGCCCGGGCGCGGCATGGTCGCGGTCAACTACGTACGCCTCGACAGCGACCCCCAATCTGGTCTGCACACCCTGATCGCCCGGCCCGCCATGGACGACACCAGCGAGAAGGTGTTCGAGTCCGACAGCGTGGCGGCCGCGGTCAGCCAGGTGGCGGTCGGCCGGGTGCGCCCGGTGCGGCGTCTGCCGGCGCGGTTCGGCCTGGAGGAGGTGCGCGCGGTCGCGGCCAACGACCGTCGCGAGGGAGTGGGAGCGGGCGGCATCGCCTGGGCGATCTCCGAACTCGACCTGCAGCCGGTCTACTTGAACTTCGCCGAGAACGGCCACCTGATGGTGACCGGGCGTCGCGAGTGCGGCCGTACCACCACGCTGGCCACCATCATGAGCGAGATCGAGCGGCTCTACGCGCCGGGCTCCAGCAGTGCCCCGGCGCCCAGCCCGGATGGTCGGCCATCGGCCCAGGTGTGGCTGATCGACCCGCGTCGACAGTTGCTGACCACGCTGGGGTCGGACTACGTGGAGAAGTTCGCCTACAACCTGGACGGCGCCGTCGCGCTGGTCAACGAGTTGGCCGCCACGCTGGCCAACCGTGAACCTCCGCCGGGGCTGTCGGCCGAAGAGCTGCTGTCGCGGACCTGGTGGAGCGGGCCGGAGATCTTCTTGATCATCGACGACATCCAGCAGTTCCCGCCCGGTTTCGACTCGCCGTTCCAGAAGGCTGCGCCCTGGGTCACCCGCTCGGCAGACGTTGGCCTGCACGTGATCGCCACCCGCACGTTCGGCGGTTGGTCGTCCGCCGGTGCCGACCCGCTGCTACGGGCTCTGCACCAGGCCAACGCGCCGCTGTTGGTGATGGACGCCGACCCGGACGAGGGCTTCATCCGCGGCAAGATGAAGGGCGGCCCGCTGCCCCGCGGTCGTGGCCTGCTGATGGCCGAGGACACCGGTGTGTTCGTTCAGGTCGCCGCCACCGAGCTGCGGCGGGCGCCGGCGCAAGAGCGCGCGGCCACCCCGGCCGGCTGACCGGTTTGTCCAGCAACCGCTGTGACGCGAGCAACAGCGTCACAGTGGTTGCTGGAGCTGTCACAGCCCCGGAGCGGGCGGTGAATTAATTGCGGCAAGATTTAAACCAGGGCCTCGTGCCCGCAGGTATCGCAGGGCAGGGCGGCTGCCGACCACGCCGGAAATGCCAGCTCTGTGTTTTTCCAGTACGGAGCCATTTCACGGGCCGAACGGCCTGGCTTTCGCTACCGGATTGTTACCCCAGATGAACACTTGTTATCGGCAGGTGAACAGTCGGCGTTATGGCTACTCCCGGGCACTTTGAGCCCTTACGATCGACACCGGAGAGATTGCTGACCGCGATCGATGAGGAGGGACTCGAATGTCGTTTGTGAATGCGCAGCCCGAAGCGCTGTCGGCTGCCGCTGCGAACTTGAGCGGTATCGGTTCGGCGTTGAACGCGCAGAACGCCGCCGCTGCCGCCCCGACCACCGGCGTGGTCCCGGCTGCCGCCGACGAGGTCTCGGCACTGACCGCGGCGCAGTTCGCTGCGCACGCGACGATGTACCAGCAGGTCAGCGCGCAGGCCGCGGCGATCCACGAGATGTTCGTCGCCACGCTCAACAGCAGTGCGACCTCCTACGCCGCCACCGAGGCGGCCAACGCTGCTGCGGCGGGCTGATCAGGGCCCAACCGCATACCGGCTACGGGCTGATGGAAGGGGAACCATTCATTCGTTCAAAGCCGGTCGTCGGTTACCGACGTAACCGGCGGCAATAACCCGTCAACTACGAATATCAATCAGAAACAACGAACTTCAGAGAAGGAGACAGAGCAGTGGCAACACGTTTTATGACTGATCCGGACGCGATGCGTTCGATGGCGGGGCGTTTTGATGTGCACGCGCAGACGGTGGAGGACGAGGCTCGTCGGATGTGGGCGTCGTCGACCAACATCTCTGGCGCTGGCTGGGGTGGTCTGGCGGAGCGGACGTCGATGGACACCATGGGTCAGATGCAGACGGCGTTTCGCAACATTGTGAACATGCTGCATGGTGTGCGTGATGGTCTGATTCGCGACGCTAACCACTACGAGCAGCAGGAAGCTGCTTCTCAGCAGATCCTGTCGAGCTAGAAGGAGAATCAGGACCATGTCGATTAACTACCAGTTCGGTGATGTGGATGCTCACGGTGCGTTGATTCGTGCCCAGGCGGCGTCGTTGGAGGCGGAGCACCAGGCGATCGTGCACGATGTGTTGGCTGCCGGTGATTTCTGGGGTGGCGCGGGTTCGGTGGCGTGCCAGGAGTTTGTGGCGCAGTTGGGTCGCAACTTCGCGGTGATTTACGAGCAGGCCAACAGTCACGGTCAGAAGGTGCAGTCGGCCGGCAACAACATGGCCAACACCGACGCTTCGGTGGGCTCCAGCTGGGCCTGATCGCCCGCAATTTCGCAGCGCGGCAGCACACCCGATCCATGGGTGTGCTGCCGCGTGCTGCAATTGGCGGGTGGTGCCGAGCGGTCACGCCCTCTCGCGTGGTCCAATAGCCAAGTAGTCCACTAGCCAAATCCAGCGAACAACCCGGTAGAGGAGGGTAGTGATGGACCCGAGCACTCGCACCGACATCACCGTCAACGTCGAGGGTTTCTGGATGCTGCAGGCACTGCTGGACATCCGCCATGTTGCTCCCGAGTTGCGGTGTCGTCCTTACGTTTCCACCGACTCAAGCGACTGGTTGTCGGAACACCCCGGCATGGCGGTGATGCGCGAGCAGGGCATCGTCGTCGACGACGAGGTCAACGAGACCGTCGCGGCACGGATGCGGGTGCTTGCCGCGCCCGACCTCGAGGTGGTCGCGCTGCTGTCGCTGGGCAAGCTGCGTTACGGCGTCATCGACGCCGAGGACCAGGAGCCCGGCACCCGCGACATCCCCGACAACGAGTTCCGGGTGCTGTTGGCGCGGCGCGGTGAGCACTGGGTATCGGCGGTACGCGTCGGCACGGACATCACCGTCGACGACGTCTCAGTGACCGACGCCGCCTCGATCGCCGCGCTGGTGATCGACGGGATGGAATCCATCCACCACGCCGACCCGGCCCAGATCACCGCGGTCAACGTACCGATGGAGGAGATGCTGGAGGCCACTCAGAGCTGGCAGGACTCGGGTTTCAATATTTTCACCGGGGGAGACCTGCGCCGGATGGGCATCAGTGCCGCCACCGTCGCGGCACTGGGGCAGGCTCTTTCGGAGCCGGCGGCCGAAGCGGCGGTCTATGCGCGGCAATACCGCGACGATGCGAAGGGCCCCAGCGCCTCGGTGCTGTCGCTCAAGGACGGGTCGGGCGGCCGGATCGCGCTGTACCAGCAGGCGCGCACCGCAGGCTCGGGCGAAGCATGGCTGGCGATCTGCCCGGCCACCCCGCAGCTGGTTCAGGTGGGCGTCAAGACCGTCCTGGACACCCTGCCCTACGGCGCCTGGAAAACGCATCGGCGGGTGTAGCGGTCTGCTCGGTAGATTTAGGCGCCGAATGCCAAGTGTCGCAACGGAAAACTGCGGGTAAACGCAATCGTGCGAATTGCATGAAGTGCCTTTAGAATTGGACTGACTTTAAAAATGACAAATTGCGAGGCGGCACCTATGGGTTCTATGCGGTCAGTATTCGTCGGTCGGGTGATGCAGCCATGACCGCGGCGATCGAGTCGGGCCAGGCGGGTGGCGAGCTCGCGCCGTCGGCCCCCCGGGCCGTGGTGGTCGGGGTCATGGCGGGTGACGGCGTCCAGATCGGCACGCTGCTCGACGCCGACGCCCCGGTCTCGGTGATGCTGGACCCGCTGTTGAAGGTGATCAACGGCCGACTCCAGGAACTCGAAGAACCCACTCTGCAAGCCGAGGGCCGCGGTCGCTGGGTGTTGTGCCTGGTCGACGGCACGGCGCTGCGGCCGAACCAGTCGCTGACCGAGCAGGACGTCTACGACGGCGACCGGCTGTGGCTGCGCTTCATCGAAGACCGGGAGCGGCGTTCGCCGGTCATCGAGCACATCTCCACCGCGGTCTCGGTCAACCTGGCGAAGCGATTCGCTCCGGTCGATGCGGCAACGGCGGTGAGGGTCGGGGTGTCGACCCTGTCGCTGGGTGTGCTGCTGGCCACCGGACTGCTCGCGGCCTGGCGGGTCCAGCACGACAGCTGGCTGACGGCGGGCTTCGGCGCGGGGCTGGCCTTCCTGGTGTTGATCGCCGCCGCCCTGATCCTGATGCAGGCGCGCAACGCGTCCGACCGGCAGGTCGGTGACATTCTGCTGGCCACCGGCCTGGTTCCGCTGGTGGTGGCGGCCGCTGCGGCCGTGCCCGGTGAGGTGGGCGCCGCGCATGCCGCGCTGGGCTTCGGCGTCGCCGGTATCGCAGCCCTGGCTGTCATCCGGCTCACCGGACGGCAGTTGGCCGCCTACTCGGCCGTCGCCACGATCAGCGTGGCAGTGATGTTCGCCGGCGTGCTGCGGATGCTGTTCCTGACCGGCGCGGTAACCCTCATGACGTGCGTGTACCTGGTCTGTGTGCTGGCCTACCAGTGGACTCCGTCGCTGTCGCGCTGGCTGGCTGGCCTGCGGCTGCCGGTCTTCCCATCGGCCACCAGCCGGTGGGTCTTCGAGGCCCGCCCAGACCTGCCCACCACGGTGGTGAGCACTCCCGGCGCCCCGCCGTCGTTGGAGGGGCCGGAGTCGGTCCGCGAAGTGGTGCTGCGCGCCGAGCGTGCGCGGTCGTTCATGACCGGCCTGCTGTCCGGGCTGGGCGTGCTGATCGCGGTGTGCATGACCGGGCTGTGCGACCCCCACTCGGACCGGTCGTGGCTGCCGGTGCTGCTGGCCGCCCTGACCGCCGGGTTCCTGGTGCTGCGGGGCCGTTCTTTCCGTGACCGCCTGCAGGCGGTCACGGTGACGCTGACTGGGCTGGTGATCATCGCAGCTGTGGTGGTGCGCTTCGCGGTGGTGCTGTGGACGCCCACCGCACTGGTGGTCGGTGTGGCCGTGCTGGTGCTGGTGCCGATGTTTGGGCTGCTGTCTGCGGTGATCGTGCCGAACACCATCTACAGCCCGTTGTTCCGCAAGTTCGTCGAGTGGATCGAATACCTCTGCCTGATGCCGTTGTTCCCGCTGGCACTGTGGTTGATGAATACCTATGAAGCGATCCGGTACCGGTAGGGGCGTGCGTCGGCTGCAGCGCACCGCGGCCGCCGGCGCCGCGATGATCATGTTGGCCAGCGGCTCGCTGGCGGGAATGCCGGCTGTCGGCGCCATCGAGCCGCCCGGGATCGACCCGGCGGCGCTGCCGCCGGACGGCACGCCCGGACCTCCGCAGACCATGCGGCAGACCGCGTACTGCACTGAGGTAGGCGTGCTGCCGAACTCCGACTTCCGCGTGCAGCCGGCCTACATGGACATGCTCAACCTGCAGGAGGCCTGGAAGTTCGGTCGCGGGGGAGGCGTCACCGTCGCCGTCATCGACACCGGCGTGACCCCGCACCCGCGGCTGCCGAACCTGATCCCCGGTGGTGACTACGTGATGGCCGGCGGCGACGGGCTGTCGGACTGTGATGCGCACGGGACCTTGGTGGCCTCGCTGATCGCCGCGATGCCGGACAACGGAGTGGCCCCGTTGCCGCCGCCGCGTCAGACTCGAAGGCCGCCGTCGGTTCCCACCAACGAGCCGCCGCCACCGACCCCGTCGCCGGCGACGACGATCCTGGTGATGCCGCCGCCGCAAGCGCCGCCGCCACCGCCCGTCGAGGGCGAGGAACCGGCCCCGGGTCAGGGCCCAGCACCCGTCCCCGCGCCGCCACCCGCTCCTGCCCCCGCACCGGCACCGGCACCGGGACCCGCGCCCGGGCCGGCCCCGGGACCCGGCGCGGCAGCGTCGTCGGCGCACACTCCCCATGGCGCCGACGCAGGTGCGGTGCGATCGGCCGGCTTCTCCGGACAGGCCAAGACCGCACCGGTCGACTTCCGCGCCCCGAGCTCACCGCCGCCGGGCGGAGCGCCGGACGCCTTCAGTGGCATCGCACCCGACGTGCAGCTGATCGCGATCCGGCAGTACAGCGCGGCCTTCGGGCCCAAGGAGCCGTTCGCCGACGGACGCGACCCGCAACTGCGGGAGAAGACCGACGGCATCCGCACCATGGCACGCGCGATCGTGCACGCCGCCAACATGGGTGCACAGGTCATCAACATCTCCTCGGCCATCTGCATGAACGTGCGCACCCTCATCGACCAGGCCGATCTAGGTGCGGCGGTGCGCTACGCCGCGGTGGAGAAGAACGCGGTGATCGTCGCCGCCGCCGGTGACGCCAGTTGGCGGGACTGCAAGCAGAACCCCGTCTACAACGCGATGCGCCCCGATGACCCGCGCGACTGGAACGGCGTCAACACCGTGGTGACACCGGCCTGGTACGACGAGTACGTGCTGACCGTCGGCGCGGTCGACTCGGCGGGTGCGCCGATGGCCAAGTCGAGTGTGGCCGGCCCGTGGGTGTCGATCGCGGCGCCCGGTACCGACATCGAGGGGCTTTCGCCGCGCGATGACGGGTTGATGAACGCCGTCGACGGCCCGGAGAACTCGCTGCTGGTCCCGTCCGGCACCAGCTTCTCCACGGCGATCGTCTCCGGTGTGGTGGCGCTGGTGCGGGCCAAATACCCGGAACTGTCGGCGCACCAGGTGATCAACCGACTGATCCGCACGGCTCGGCCACCGGCGCGTGGGGTCGACAATGTGGTCGGTTACGGGATCGTCGACCCGGTCGCGGCACTGACCTGGGACGTTCCCGATGTTCCGGCTCAGGCGCCGGAGCGGCTGTCGGCACCGCTGCAGGTGCCGCCGATGCCGCCCGAACGCGACATGACGCCGGCCTGGGTCGCCGGAGCCGGGCTGTTGGCGGCGCTCGCGGCGGCCGGCGTGGCACTGGGAGTGGCAGCACTGCGACGATCGTCAAGGAACCGATGAAGGCACAGCACGCACTAGGTCTGAACCTGTCTTGGATGCGGGTCACCGTCGTCTTTCTGATCGATGTGGGGATCCTGGTCCTCGCCGGTCGCTGGCCCGGCGACCCGAAGGCCGCGGACTACGTGTGGTGGTCGGGCGTCGCCGTCGCCGTGTTGGTCGCGCTCCTCGCGTTGCTCACCTACCGTCGGGTGCCGATCAGCACGATGTGGGCGGCCTGGGTGGCCGATCAGTTCACCGACCCCGAAGCGGCCCTGCACCGCGGCCGTGGCACCACCATCGACCACCACCGGCGCTTCGGGCGGGAGTCGATCGGCGTCCGCGAACACGAAGGCCGGCTGGTGACGGTCATCGCCGTGGGCGGGCGGGCCACGTCGGCGACCGGCCGGCACGGCCGCGCTGCGGAGGCGACCCTGCCGGTGGAGCGGCTGGCCGCCGGGCTGCGCCAGTTCGACGTACGGCTGGACAGTATCGATGTCGTCTCGGTAGGTACCCGCAAGAATCCGCGCCCCGCCGACGACCCCGACGTCGAAGAGAACCCGTCGATGCCCGATCGCCGCCGCACCTGGGTTGTGCTGCGGATGGACCCGCAACACAACGTCAACGCGGTCGCCACCCGCGACTCGCTGGCCGCCACCCTGGCCGCCGCCACCGAACGGCTGGCCGAGGAGATCGACGGGCGCCAGCTCAGCGCCCAGGTGCTGCACGCCGACGAGTTCGACGCCGTCGACGAGGCGGTACTGGCGGGCCTGGAGGCCACCCAGCTGCGGCACCGGCTGTTCCGTGAACGACCGGCCGGCCAGATCACCAGCTACTGGGTGTCGCCCAACGACATCGACCCGGAGAACCTCGAACACCTGTGGTACCCGGAGAGCGAAGCAACGGTGGTGACGGTGCGGCTGACCCGCGGTGGCGGCCGGACCACCGAGGTCTCGGTGCTGGCGAGGTACCACACTGCCGACAACCCCAGCCGAAACGTCCGGTCCGCGCTGAACCGGTTCGTGGGCCGGCGCCAGCTGGAAGCGGTCTGCGCCAGCCTGCCGGCGCCCACCGCCCACCGGCGGATGGCGGTGCCGGGACGCGACCTGCACGACGGTGAGCAGCTGCCGGTGTCGGTCGACGTGATCGAGGAGTACACACCTGCGGCGGCGGCTGGGGCGCGCGGGTGACCGGTCCGTCGACAACCGACGCCCGCAACGCCATGGTCGCGGGCATGCTGGCCTCCGGGATCTCGGTCAACGGGCTGCAGCCCAGCCATAATCCGCAGGTCGCGCTGCAGATGTTCACCACCGCCAGTTCGATCGACCCGAGCATGTGCGATGCCTGGCTGGCCCGCGTGCTGGCCGGTGACTCCGATCTCGAGGTGCTGGCGAATGCCTGGTCGACGGTGCGCACGTTCGGCTGGGAGACCCGCCGTCTCGGCCTGTCCGACCTGGAATTCCGTCCCGAGGTTTCCGACGGGATGTTCCTGCGGCTGCTGATCACCAGTGTGGAATCGCTGGCCGCCGCGTACGCCGCTGCGCTGGCCGAGGCCAAACGCTACGAGGAGGCGGCGAAGCTGCTCGACGGCATCGAGCCGCGAAACCCCTTCGAGACCGAGTTGGTCAGCTACGTCCGCGGTCTGCTGTATTTCCGGACCGGCCGCTGGCCGGACGTGCTCAAGCAGTTCCCGGCGTCGGCTCCCTGGCGCCAACCCGAACTCAAGGCCGCGGCCGCGGCGATGGCCACCACCGCGCTGGCTTCACTGGGGGTGTTCGAAGAAGCGACGCGGCGGGCGCAGGAGGCCATCGAGGGCGACCGGGTGCCCGGCGCCGCCAACGTCGCGCTCTACACCCAAGGCATGTGTCTGCGGCATCTCGGCCGCGAGGACGAGGCCGCTGAGCTGCTGCGCCGGGTCTATTCGCGGGACTCGAAGTTCACACCCGCCCGCGAGGCCCTGGACAACCCCGACTTTCGGCTGGTGCTGACCGACCCGGAGACCATTGAGGCCCGCACCGATCCGTGGGATCCGGACAGCGCACCCACGCGGGAGCAGGCCGAAGCCCATCGGCATGCCGAGGAAGCCGCGCGCTACCTGGCCGAGGGCGACGCGGAGCTGGCCGCGATGCTCGGTATGGAGCAGGCCAAGCGCGAGATCAAGCTGATCAAGGCGACCACCAAGGTGAATCTGGCGCGCGCCAAGATGGGGCTGCCGGTTCCGGTGACGTCGCGGCACACCCTGTTGCTCGGTCCTCCCGGCACCGGCAAGACCTCGGTAGCGCGGGCCTTCACCAAGCAGTTGTGTGGCCTGACCGTGCTGCGCAAGCCGCTGGTGGTGGAGACCAACCGTTCCAAGCTGCTGGGCCGCTACATGGCCGACGCCGAGAAGAACACCGAGGAGCTGCTCGAAGGCGCACTCGGTGGTGCGGTGTTCTTCGACGAGATGCACACGCTGCATGAGCGCGGCTACAGCCAGGGCGACGCGTACGGCAACGCGATCATCAACACGCTGCTGCTCTACATGGAGAACCACCGTGACGAGCTGGTGGTGTTCGGCGCCGGTTATGCCAACGCCATGGAGAAGATGCTCGAGGTGAACCAGGGCCTGCGGCGCCGGTTCTCGACGGTGATCGAGTTCTACAGCTACACGCCGCCGGAATTGCTGGAACTGACCAAGATGATGGGGGCGGAGAACGAGGACGTGGTCAGTGACGAGGCGGTCGAGGGACTGCTGCCGTCCTACGAGAAGTTCTACGCCGACGAGAACTACTCCGAAGACGGTGACCTGATCCGCGGTATCGATGTGTTGGGTAACGCCGGATTCGTCCGCAACGTCGTGGAGAAGGCGCGCGACCACCGCAGTTTCCGTCTCGACGATTCCGAACTGGACGCCGTGCTTTCCGGAGATGTCACCGATTTCAGCGAGGAATGGCTGCACAAGTTCAAGGAACTGACCCGCGAGGACCTCGCCGAAGGGCTCAGCGCGGCGGTTGCCGAGAAGAAAACATCCTGACTTAACAGCCGCCCGACAGTCGATTCACAGCGTAAGGACCGCCTGTCTGGGTTGACGCTCACTGGTACCGATGCCACCATTGCGCAGGTAAGGGGGCCGGTGCTTGTGCCTGGCCCAGTTGGTCTCTGTCGGTGTCAGGAGGTGAGGACGAGAGTTGTGTCCCGGCGATAATGCCCGCCTGGAATCGGCGACTGTTTGGTCCCGATCCGGCTCCGGCACCGTTTCTGTTATTTGAACCGCGTTGCGTTGAGCACGCTCCGATACGACGTCGTCACGGGGCCACTGCTCGGCGTAGCCGGTGAGCGTCGGTCCTTTGCGGCCGGCAAATCTTGGAGGAGAGCCCCATGACCTTTGTGAACACCCAACCGGAGGCGCTGACGGCGGCTGCGGGCAATCTGGCCGCCATCGGGTCGGCGCTCAGTGCTCAGAACGCCGCGGCGGCAACGCCGACCACGGGTGTGGTCCCGGCCGCTGCGGATGAGGTTTCGGCGCTGACTGCCGCGCAGTTCGCCGCGCACGCCAGCATGTACCAGGCCATCAGCGCCCAGGCGGAGGCTATCCACCAGGCGTTCGTGGCCACCTTGAACACCAGCGCCAACACCTACGCGGCGACCGAGGCGGCTAACGCCGCGTCGGCCGGATAGTTCCAAATACCCTTTAGTTTCAACAACTTTCGCAGAATCGAGGAGAGAACCGTGGCAACACGTTTTATGACTGATCCGGACGCGATGCGTTCGATGGCGGGCCGTTTTGATGTGCACGCGCAGACCGTGGAGGACGAGGCTCGTCGGATGTGGGCGTCGTCGACCAACATCTCTGGTGCTGGTTGGGGTGGTCTGGCAGAGCGGACGTCGATGGACACCATGGGTCAGATGCAGACGGCGTTTCGCAACATTGTGAACATGCTGCATGGTGTGCGTGATGGTCTGATTCGCGACGCTAACCACTACGAGCAGCAGGAAGCTGCTTCTCAGCAGATCCTGTCGAGCTAGAAGGAGAATCAGGACCATGTCGATTAACTACCAGTTCGGTGATGTGGATGCTCACGGTGCGTTGATTCGTGCCCAGGCGGCGTCGTTGGAGGCGGAGCACCAGGCGATCGTGCACGATGTGCTGGCTGCCGGTGATTTCTGGGGTGGCGCGGGTTCGGTGGCGTGCCAGGAGTTTGTGGCGCAGTTGGGTCGCAACTTCGCGGTGATTTACGAGCAGGCCAACAGTCACGGTCAGAAGGTGCAGTCGGCCGGCAACAACATGGCCAACACCGACGCTTCGGTGGGCTCCAGCTGGGCCTGATCGCCCGCAATTTCGCAGCGCGGCAGCACACTCGATCCACGGGTGTGCTGCCGCGTTTTACATTGCGCGGAGTGCCTATATCGGCCAAGCGCAAGCGTTTTCGTCTCCAGTGCGTAAGGATCTGCGAAAGACCGCCGGCGGCCCGGCGGGGCGGATTGACCCGGTCACCCCACTGGTGCACTATGGTTAAGCAAGCACCTCGTTAGGTGAGGCGTCTGCACGGATATAGGCCACTGACCCCGAACGTCGAAAGACGCCCCGGGTCAGGACAGCTCCTCCCGGATTAAGGGTTGAGCCCAAGTGGCTTCCGGGTCTGCACGTTTGTGCAGGCCAGGACACGCCGTGCAGTGCCGAAGCTCTGACGAGAGGGGTGCGGATCTCGGTTGTCGCCGGGTTACTTCACCTCGTCGTGCATAAGTGCAGGCACCCGCGCGTGCCCAGGCCGAGAGGAGGTGAGAGCGACATTGAGTCCGAGTGATAGTTCCTATCCGAGATCGATGTTCGTCTCCTTCGATCTCGGTACTGCTTTCACCATCTGATTCGCACCGGCGCTGAACTCGTCGACTGGCGTACCCTCCCGTAGCGGAAGGCGCCAGGCTTCGTCATGCCCTGAAATCGATTGGTAGCTCGGCTGTTTCGTCGAGCCTGCGATCGACGTGGCATGAGCTGCTCCGGCATGTCGCCATGACCGCTGTCCCGATCTCTCCTGCCGTCCGGATTACGGCTGCAACACATATCGGGCACCGACCCTGCCTGCACAGCACCCCAAGACCAGCCATTTGTGGCTCAAAAACCATCAAAAAGGAGCAATGCCATGGACTTCGGAGCATTTCCGCCGGAAATCAACTCAGCACGTATCTACACCGGCCCCGGCTCGGGACCGATGATGGCCGCCGCGGCGGCCTGGGACAAGATGGCCGCCGAACTCAGCTCGGCCGAAGCCGCCTACCAGGGCGTCATCAACGGACTCGTCAGCGAAGGCTGGATGGGGCCGGCGTCCAACGCGATGGCCGCCGCGGCCGCACCCTATGCAGTATGGATGGGCGCCACCGCCGCCCAGGCAGAGCAGGCCGCCATGCAAGCCAAGGCGGCAGCCGCGGCATTCGACGCGGCCTACGCGATGACGGTCGCACCGCCGCTGGTGGTAGCCAACCGGTCCCAGCTCGCGGCGCTCGTGGCGACCAACTTCATCGGCCAGAACGCTGCCGCGATTGCGGCCACCGAGGCGCAGTACGGCCAGATGTGGGCCCAGGACGCCGCTGCCATGTACGGCTACGCGGCGTCGTCCGCGGCAGCTACCAAGGTCACGCCGTTCACCTCTCCGCATGAGGTCGCCGACCCTTCGGCGCAGGGCGCGCAGCAGGGCGCCGTCAGCCAGGCTGCCGGGACGGCCGCCACTTCGAACGCGCAATCCGCAGCGTCCCAAGCGCTTACGAATACGCCACAGGCGTTGCAGGCCCTCTCGACACCGGTGCAGCCGCCGGTAACGGGCGGCGAAGGTGGTATCAGCACGGGCGACCTGGCGAACGGGGTGACCAACCTGATGAGCAGCTCGTTCAGCCCGATGGGCGCGGCGGCGATCTCCAGCTTCGCTGCCGACATGGCGGTGGTGCGTGGTGCCGCCATCGCCGCCGGCGACCCGCTTGGCTTGGGCGCGATCGACCCGTTCACGCCGATGCTCGGCGGGCTGGGCGCTGGACTGGGCAACGGAATGCACGGCTTGGGTGGTCTGGGCACCGCCTCGGCGAGCATGGGGCACGCCGCGTCGGTCGGGGCGTTGTCGGTACCGCAGTCGTGGGCTGCCGCTGTTCCGGCCACCGCGGCTCCGGGTACCTCGGTCGCCGCCACCGGCTGGACGGTCGCTGCGCACGCACCGGAGGCCGGCGCGGCCGGTATGCCCGGGGTGCCGCTGGCGGGCGCCGGGCAGGGCCGCAACTACGGTTTCGCCGCCCCGCGGTACGGCTTCAAGCCCACCGTGATGGCTCGGCCGGTGGTCGCCGGCTAAGCATGTGTCATCGTTGAAGTCATGCAGACGCTGAGCGTCGCCGAGTTCACGTTGCGACTGGCTGTCGGGCTGGGCTGCGGTGCACTGATCGGGCTGGAAAGACAATGGCGTGCGCGCATGGCGGGACTGCGTACCAACGCGCTCGTTGCCGCCGGTGCGACGCTGTTCGTGCTGTACGCCGTCGCCGTGGAACCCAGCTCCACCCGCGTCGCGTCCTACGTGGTGTCGGGGGTGGGCTTCCTCGGCGGTGGGGTGATCCTGCGTGAGGGGTTCAACGTCCGCGGCCTCAACACCGCGGCCACCCTGTGGTGCTCGGCCGCCGTGGGCGTGCTGGCGGCGGCCGGTGACCTGACGTTCGCACTGATCGGGACCGGCGCGATCGTCGGCACCCATCTGCTGCTGCGGCCGCTGGGTCGGCTCATCGACCGTGATCAGCACGTGGAGGAGGACGAACCGCAGTCGCCGTATGAGGTGCAGGTGATCTGCCGGCCGAAGTCCGAGAAGTACTTGCGCGCCCAGATCGTGCAGCACACCGCCAGCAACGACCTGATACTGCGGGGGATTCACACCGTGCGCGCCGGTGAGGACAACATCGCGCTCACCGCGTCGATGCTGTCGGACAGTCGGGCGCCGGACCGGCTTGAGCGACTGGTGGGCGAGTTGTCGCTGCAGCCGGGCGTTTACGCGGTCCAGTGGCACGCCGAGGATCAGTCGTCGCTGTCCTCGGACTGATCGGGCCTAGGCTGATGTTCCGGAGGTAGCAGACGGTGGATGCGATCGCGGGTGTGTGGTCGGCGTTGCCCGGGCCGATGCGCGACCCGGTTATATTCGCCGTGCCTTTTTTCCTGCTGCTGCTGAGCCTGGAATGGTTCGCCGCGCGCAAACTCGAACAGTTGGAATCAGAGCGCGTGCCCGTGGGTGCCTATCGCACCGAGGATGCCTGGGCGAGCATCTCGATGGGCCTGGTGTCCATGGCCACCACCGCCGCGTGGAAGTTCATCGCGCTGCTCGGCTACGCGGCGATCTATAGCTATGTGGCGCCGTGGCAGCTGTCGCCCACGCGCTGGTACACCTGGGTTATCGCACTCGTCGGTGTGGACCTGCTCTATTACACCTACCACCGCATCGCCCATCGGATCCGGTTGATCTGGGCGACTCACCAGGCGCACCACTCCAGCCGCTACTTCAACTTCGCCACCGCGCTGCGCCAGAAGTGGAACAACAGCGGCGAGATCCTGATGTGGATTCCTTTGCCGCTGTTGGGTATTCCGCCGTGGATGGTGTTCGCCAGCTTTTCGGTGAGCCTGGTCTACCAGTTCTGGGTGCACACCGAACGGATCGACAAGCTGCCTCGGGCAGTGGAGTTCGTCTTCAACACACCGTCGCATCATCGGGTGCACCACGGTATGGACCCGGAGTACCTGGACCGCAACTACGGCGGGATCCTCATCATCTGGGACCGGATGTTCGGCAGCTTCGCCCCGGAGCGGTTTCGCCCGCATTACGGGCTGACCAAGCCGGTCGACACCTTCAACATTGTGACCCTGCAATTCCACGAGTACGCCTCGATCATCGCCGATGTGCGCAGTGCGACTCGGTGGCGCGACCGGTTGGGTTACATCTTCGGACCGCCCGGCTGGCAACCCGTCGCGCCGGCAGTGGCCGTCGCCCAGCAGCCGAGATTGCCCTGACGTAATGCGGGGCACACCGGCAGGTGTTCGCCTAGGCTGACTAACGTCGCATCCGAGCGACAACGCCCGGCCAGTCAAGTCGCGGCGTGCCGATGAGAAGGGGACAACGTGGCACAGAGCTTGGGAGACACCCTCACTGCAGGTAAGAAGCTCGTCAAGGGCGAGTCGCTGACCTCCAACAACGGGGCATACACCCTGACGCTGCAGGAGGACGGCAACCTGGTTTTGGCGGCGCGGGGCAAAGCTATCTGGGCGTCGGGCACCAACGGCAACGACGTCGTGCGTGCTGAAGTGCAGGCGGACGGAAACTTCGTGCTGTACACCGCCGACAAGCCGATCTGGCACACCGACACCAAGGGCAAGAAGGACGTCAAGCTGGTTCTGCAGGACGACCGCAACCTGGTGCTCTACGCCGCCGATGGCGCGGCCTGGTCCACCAAGACCGAGACCGACGCTCCGCCGCCGGAGGAGCCCAAGGCCGAGGAGGCCCCGGCTCCGGTGGAGGAGGCCGCCGCACCTGCGGCACGCACCTACACCGTGGTCGCCGGCGACACCCTGTTCGCCATCGCCGAGCGGTTCTACGGTGACGGCAACAAGTACCCGCAGATCGCGGAGGCCAGCGGTATCGCCAACCCTGACCTGATCCACCCCGGTCAGGAGCTGACGATCCCCTGATCGCCGAGCAACGCCGCTGCGGCGGCCCGGATCCCTTGGGGCCGGGCCGCCGCGCTGCGCCATGGTGGCTTGGTCCGGCCGGACCGAAACCGGCCCTCAACGATAGGAGTCGACGGTTGCGCAGGCTCGTTGCGCGGGTGCTGGCGGTGCTGCTGGGGATCGGTGCGACAGTGACTGGGCCGACGGTCTTTCCGGCCCGAGCCGATCGGGTGCTGGTGTTCCCGGGGATGGAGATCCGTCAGGACACCCATGTCTGCACCCTCGGCTATGTCGACCCGGTGATGCGGATTGCCTTCACCGCCGGCCATTGCCGGGGGAGCGGTACCGTCACCGACCGCGGCGGGGCCGTCATCGGCAGGTTGGCGACCTTTCGCGACAACACCCCTAATGGTTCGACCGTCAACACCGACCAGGTGATCGCCGACTACGAGTCGATCGTGCTGGCCGACGATGTCGACGTCAACGATGTCCTACCGGGGGGTCTGCAGTTGCAGGCCGGTCCGGACATCGAGCTGAAACCCGGTGATCCGGTCTGCCACTTCGGCATCGTCACCGGAGAAACCTGCGGCACCGTCGAACGGGTCAACAATGGGTGGTTCACCATGACGCGCAGCGTTCGTAGTCAGCAGGGTGACTCCGGCGGCCCGGTGTATGCGCCGGGCGGCTCTGGCCCGGCCCGGATCGTCGGGCTGTTCAACAGTGTCTGGGGCGAATTCCCCGCCGCGGTTTCGTGGCCGGCGATCTCGCAGCAGGTCCGCGAAGACGTCGGCGTGCCGACCCCGCTGTCGTGACCCCGCCGCCTCGCCCACCCATTCAGATCGCCTGGGTCACCGGCGATCTCGATGCCACCGAGGCCACGCTGACTGCGTTGCTCGGCGTGCGCAGATGGATCCGTATGCCCGGGGTGCACTTCGCCCCGGACACTTGCAGCTACCTGGGCGAGCCGGCTGATTTCGTCGCCGACATCGCGCTGAGCTACGTCGGTGACATGCAGTTGGAGCTGATCGCACCGGTCCGTGGACGCAGCCTCTACGACGACTTCCTCCGTACCCACGGGCCGGGCCTGCACCATGTCTGCATCGAGGCCGAGGACCCCGAAAACTTCGACGTTATGCTGAACGACACCGCCGAGCAGGGCGCCCAGGTGGTTGCCCGGGGCGTGATGCCCGGAGGCATGCAATTCGCGTACGTCTCAGCTCCGGAAGCCGGCATCCCCTACCTGGAGATCGCCTACATCCCAGCCGAGATCCGAGCGGTGTTTGACTACATCAAACAGGAGCAGCGGTAACCACCGCAGCGGCGCCGATGAGCAGCGCCGGCGACACAGAGGAGTGGCGGCAATGAGCACCCAGATCCCGGACACCACCAGTGCCGAAACGGTTTCGGAGTGGTCCGACGAGTTCGACGTCGTGGTGATCGGCTTCGGCATCGGGGGCGGCTGCGCGGCCGTCACCGCGGCGGCAGCCGGGGCCCGGGTCTTGGTGCTGGAGCGGGCCGCCGAGGCCGGCGGCACCACCGCCATGGCAGGCGGTCACTTCTACCTGGGCGGCGGGACTGCGGTCCAGCAGGCCACCGGGCATGCCGACACCGCCGACGAGATGTACAAGTACCTCGTCGCGGTGTCGCGCGAACCCGAGCACGACAAGATCCGGGCCTACTGCGACGGCAGCGTCGAGCACTTCAACTGGCTTGAAGAGCTCGGAATTGCGTTCGAGCGCAGTTACTACCCGGAGAAGGCGGTGATCCAGCCCAACACCGAGGGGCTGATGTTCACCGGCAACGAGAAGGTGTGGCCGTTCCTGAACGAGGCCGTTCCGGCACCGCGCGGGCACAAGGTTCCGGTGCCCGGTGACACCCAGGGCGCCAAGATGGCAATCGACCTGCTGCTCAAGCGGGCCGACAACCTCGGGGTGACGATCCGCTACGAAACCGGGGCTACCGGGCTGGTCACCGACGCCTCCGGCGCCGTCGTGGGTGTCTCGTGGAAGCACTTCGCCGAAAGCGGTGTGATCAAAGCGAAGTCGGTGGTGATTGCCGCCGGTGGCTTCGTGATGAACCCGGAGATGGTCGCCCAGTACACGCCGAAGCTGGCCGAGAAGCCGTTCGTGCTGGGCAACACCTACGACGACGGGCTGGGCATCCGGATGGGGATGTCGGCAGGCGGCGCCACCAAGCATATGGACCAGATATTCATCACCGCGCCGGTCTACCCGCCCTCGATCCTGTTGACCGGCATCATCGTCAACAAGGAGGGCAAGCGCTTTGTCGCCGAGGACTCCTACCACTCCCGCACGTCGGGATTCGTCATGGACCAGCCCGACAGCGCGGCCTTCCTGATCGTCGACGAGGCCCACATGCGCAAGCCGCAGGTGCCTTTGGTCCCGCTGATCGATGGATGGGAGACTGTGCCGGAAATGGAAGCCGCACTGGGTATTCCGGAAGGAAACCTGGTGGCGACCCTGGACCGCTACAACACGTATGCGGCGCAGGGCGAGGACCCGGATTTCCACAAGCAGCCGCCGTTCCTGGCGCCGCAGGACAACGGCCCGTGGGGCGCGTTCGACCTGTCGCTGGGCAAGGCGGTCTACGCCGGCTTCACCATCGGCGGGTTGGCGACGTCGGTGGACGGCGAAGTGTTGCGCAGTGACGGCCAGCCGATACCGGGCCTGTACGCCGCCGGGGCCTGTGCGGCCAACATCGCCCAGGACGGCAAGGGATACGCCAGCGGGACGCAGCTGGGCGAGGGCTCGTTCTTCGGCCGACGCGCCGGGGCGCACGCGGCGACTCGCTAGCGGCTAGACCGGGGACAGGTCCCAGCGGCCCTGGCCGAGCAGCTCCAGTACGTGCTTGTGGTGCTGGCGCACCGTGTGCCGGTGGCTCACGCTGACCAGGATGGTGTCGGGCAGCTCGGAGCGCAGCAACCGATACAGCGTCAACTCCAGCCCTTCGTCGAGCGCCGACGTCGACTCGTCGAGGAACGCAGCCTTGGGCCGGGTCAACAGGATTCGGGCGAACGCCACCCGCTGCTGCTCGCCGGGTGAGAGCACCTTGGCCCAGTCCTCGACGTCGTCGAGCCGGTCGACCAGGTTCGGCAGTGACACCTTGACCAACGCCTCGGTGATCTCGGCGTCGGTGACCTCGCCGACCGACAGCGGGTAGGACACCACCGCTCGCAGATCACCCAGCGGGATGTAGGGCAGTTGCGAGATGAACATCGTGGCGTTGACCGCATCGGGGCGGCGCAGGGTTCCCGACGCGTACGGCCACAACTGGGCCAGACTGCGCAGCAGCGTCGTCTTGCCGCTGCCCGACGGCCCGGCGATCATCAGCGCGTCACCGATGCCCAGATGCACGTCGAGCGCCTCGATCAGCGGGACGCCCTCGGGATTGCGCACCTCGACACCCTCGAGGGCCACCGTGCCGTCCGGGCTGGGCTTGACCAGCAGCTCGGGAAGGTCTCGGGCCTCACGGTTGGCTTCCACCAGCCCGTGCAGACGAATGATCGAGGCACGGTAGCCGGCGAAGTTGTCGTAGGCATTGCGGAAGAACGACAGGGAATCCGAGATGTTGCCGAACGCCGACGCGGTCTGGGCCACCCCGCCGAACATGATCTGTCCGGAGAACAGTCGGGGCGCCTGAATCACCCAGGGCAGCGGCACAATCGCCTGGCTCACCGACAGGTTCCAGCCGGAGAACCCGATGGTCCGGTTCACGAACTTCAGATAGTTGGCGATGATCGCGCGGAACCGCGTCCGCAGCTGGACCCGCTCGGCCAGCTCGCCCCGGTAGAACGCCACGGACTCGGCGGCGTCGCGCACCCGCACCAGCGCGTACCGGAAGGCGGCGTTGGTGAGCTCGTTGCGGAAGCTCAACCGGATCAAGGGACG
This sequence comes from Mycobacterium sp. SMC-11, assembly GCF_046250095.1. Lineage (NCBI taxonomy): Bacteria > Bacillati > Actinomycetota > Actinomycetes > Mycobacteriales > Mycobacteriaceae > Mycobacterium > Mycobacterium sp. SMC-11. Next base: position 2,199,241 of record NZ_CP176430.1, read on the forward strand.
GCCGATCCAGAACGCGACGATGGTCGCGATGGCCACGTAGACCAGGACGATCAAGAACATCGCCCGCGGAATGTCGAACCCGAACACGGTCAGCGTGCCAGACAGGTTCCACAGGATGGCGGTGAACGACACCACCGTGACCATGGACTGCACGGCGCCGAACAACAGCGTGCTGCCGGTGCCGTTGGCCGGGGCGTTGACGTTGGCGCCGTTGCCCGCGGTGAAGATGTCGATGTCCTGCTGAATACGCTGGTCGGGGTTGTCGATCGCGCCTTCGATGGCTTCGCCGACGGCGGGGTCGAGCGGTGTCTTGACGAAGTGGGCCCGGTAGTAGGCTCGCCCGTCCAACCAGTCCCCGGTCAGTCGCTCGGTGAGCCAGCTGCGCCAATTCACCATGAAGTGCTGGGTCAGGTAGATGTCGAGCATCACCCGCGCCACGTGCAGCACGGCCATCAGGCTGAAGATGCCGATCGACATCCAGAAGCCATGTACGCCCGACGCTTTGATGGCCTCGTCGCCCCCGGCGGCGCCCTGGAAGGCGGTCTGCAGCGACGAATACATGTCGTTGCCCTGGAAGCTGAACAGCACGTTGAGCCGGACCGCGGTGATCACCGACAGCAACAGCGCACCCAGCATCAGCCAGACCCGGATGCTGTCGCGACCGGTGAAGTAGGCGCCGCTGATCTCCCAGAACTGGCGTCCCCATCGGGTGCTGAACCGCAGCAGGGCCGCCACGGCCAGCACGCCGACGGCGCTGATGGTCCAGGCCAGTGCGATCCACACCAGAGAATCGGGCAGTGCATGCGCCCAGTCGATGGACGGCTTGAACACCTTCGAGTCCACTGCCACATCTCCTTCACCGCCGAATCGACGTGCCGGCCGGTAGATCAAAAATCCCGTGCGAAACCTACCGCGTAGCGCGGCGCGGCGTCGGATGAGCACCGCCGAAGCAGCCCGGTACCGTTGTGCTGTGGCTAACACCTCCAAGACTGTCTCCGGAACGCGAACCAAGTCGGGTCGGCTCAGCGGGAAATTCTGGAAACTGCTGGGCGCCAGCACCGAGAAGAACCAGAGTCGTTCGATGGCCGAGGTCACCGCGGCCGGCGAGTACGCCAAGAAGGCCGCTGGGCTCGACGACGAGCAGCTGCGCAAAGCCGCGCAGCTGCTGAAACTCAAGGAGCTGGCCGACGCCTCGGACATCCCGCAGTTCTTGGCGATCGCCCGCGAAGCCGCCGAGCGCAGCATCGGGCAGCGTCCGTTCGATGTTCAGCTGCAGGGCGCGCTGCGGATGCTGGCCGGCGACGTGGTCGAGATGGCCACCGGCGAAGGCAAGACGCTCTCCGGTGCGATCGCCGCCGCCGGCTATGCCATCGGTGGCCGGCACGTGCACGTGGTCACCATCAACGACTACCTCGCGCGTCGTGACGCCGAATGGATGGGCCCCCTGCTCGAGGCCCTGGGGGTCACCGTCGGGTGGATCACCGAAGACTCCACGGCGGCCGAGCGCCGCGCGGCCTACCAGTGCGATGTCACCTACGCATCGATCAACGAGATCGGCTTCGACGTGCTGCGCGACCAGCTGGTGACCGACGTCGACGACCTGGTCTCGCCCAACCCGGATGTGGCGCTGATCGACGAGGCCGACTCGGTGTTGGTCGACGAGGCGCTGGTGCCGTTGGTGCTGGCCGGCACCACCCACCGGGAGACGCCCCGGATGGAGATCGTTGAGTTGGTCGGACGGCTCAAGCCCGGAGTGGACTACGACTCCGACGAGGACCGGCGCAACATCCACCTCACCGAGGTGGGCGCGAACAAGGTCGAGAAGGCGCTCGGTGGCATCGACCTGTACTCCGAGGAGCACGTGGTCTCCACGCTGACCGAGGTCAACGTCGCCCTGCACGCCCACGTGCTGTTGCAGCGCGACGTGCACTACATCGTCCGCGACGGCAAAGTGCAGTTGATCAACGCCTCGCGCGGCCGGATCGCCGCCCTACAGCGCTGGCCGGACGGCCTGCAGGCCGCGGTGGAGGCCAAGGAGGGCATCGAAACGACCGAGACCGGCGAGGTGCTCGACACCATCACGGTGCAGGCGCTGGTCAACCGGTATCCGACCGTGTGCGGTATGACCGGTACGGCGCTGGCGGCCGGCGAGCAGTTGCGGCAGTTCTATCAGTTGGGGGTCTCGCCGATCCCGCCGAATATGCCCAACATCCGCGAAGACGAGGCGGACCGGGTCTACATCACCGCCGCGGCCAAGAACGACGCCATCGTCGCCCACATCGTCGAGGTGCACGCCACCGGGCAACCGGTGCTGGTCGGCACCCACGACGTCGCCGAGTCCGAGGAACTGCACGAGCGGCTGCGCAAGCGCGGTGTCCCGGCGGTGGTCCTCAACGCCAAGAACGACGCCGAAGAGGCCACGGTGATCGCCGAGGCCGGCAAGCTCGGGGTGGTGACGGTGTCCACCCAGATGGCCGGTCGCGGCACCGACATCCGCCTGGGCGGATCCGAAGAGTCCGACCACGACGCGATCGTCGAGCTGGGCGGGCTGCACGTGATCGGCACCGGCCGCCAGCACACGCAGCGCCTCGACAACCAGTTGCGGGGCCGGGCCGGCCGTCAGGGCGACCCGGGATCGTCGGTGTTCTTCTCCAGTTGGGAAGACGATGTCGCCGCGACCAACCTGGAAGCCAACAAGCTGCCCACCGAGACCGATGACGACGGCCGGATCCTGAGCCCCAAGGCCTCCGGTCTGCTCGACCACGCGCAGCGCATCGCCGAGGGCAAGCTGCTCGACATCCACGCCAACACCTGGCGGTACAACCAGCTGATCGCCCAGCAGCGCACCATCATTGTGGAGCGGCGCAACACGCTGCTGTCCACCCCGGCGGCTCGTGAGGAGCTGGCCGAGCTCACCCCGAAGCGCTACGCGGAATTGAAGGAGCAGCTGGGGGAGGACGGTGAAGCCAAACTGGAGAAGATATGCCGGCTGATCATGCTCTACCACCTGGACCGCGGTTGGGCCGACCACCTCGCTTACTTGGCCGACATCCGGGAGAGCATCCACCTGCGTGCCCTGGGCCGGCAGAACCCGCTCGACGAGTTCCACCGGTTGGCGCTCGACGCGTTCGCCTCACTGGCCGCCGATGCCATCGAGGCGTCCCAGCAGACCCTGGAGACCTCGGATTCGATCGAGTCCGAGCCGGGTATCGACCTGTCGAAGCTGGCCCGGCCCACCTCGACGTGGACCTACATGGTTCGCGACAACCCGCTGAGCGACGACAGCATGGACGCGCTGAGCCTGCCCGGGATCTTCCGCTAGGGGGTCGGTATGGCTGCCGGGTCTGGCACCGAGCAAGTCCAAGACCGGGTGCTCACGGTGCCCAACGTGATCAGCCTGGCCCGTCTCGGGCTGATCGGCGTCTTTCTCTACCTACTGCTGGTCGCGCGGGCGGACGGACCGGCGGTGGCGACGCTGATGCTCAGCGGCGCCTCGGACTGGGCCGACGGCAAACTGGCTCGGCTGTTGAATCAGTCCTCGGCGCTGGGCGCCCTGCTCGATCCGGCGATCGATCGGCTGTACATGATCGCCATTCCAGTCGCGTTCGGGGTGCGCGGGCTGGTGCCCTGGGCGATCATCGCAACGCTGCTGGCCCGAGACCTGCTGCTGGCCGCCACGCTGCCGGCGCTGCGGAGCCGGGGGCTGACCGCGCTGCCGGTGACCTACATCGGCAAGGCGGGCACGTTCGCGCTGATGTCAGCGTTTCCGCTGATCCTGTTGGGACAGTGGGATCAGCTGTGGAGCCGGGTGGTCCTCGCCACCGGATGGGGTTTCCTGATCTGGGGCCTGGGTATGTACCTGTGGGCGTTCGTGCTGTACCTCATCCACGTGAGACTGGTGGTCCGCACCATGCCGAAGGTTGCCGGTGACTGAACCGTTCTTCGCGTTGAGCGGATACGACTCGCAGGGGGCGGGCGCCCACGAGGCCGGCAGGCCACGCAAATTCGCGGTGCCGTCCTTGCTGCGCTCCCTGCTGTCCGAACATCTCGACCCCGGCTATGCCGCGGCGGCGGCCAGGCGGGCACGCCGCACCGCGCCCCCGGCGGCCACCGCCCGGGTCGCGGGGTGGGCATGGGAGGCGGTGGCGGCGTTGCTGGTGGCGACGGTGTTTGCCGTCGCGGTGGCGCAGGCACGGTCGGTGGCCCCCGGGGTGCACGACGCCCAGCAGGTGCTGGCGGCCAATGTCCGAGCGGCCGAAGCGGTCACCGGCCGGCTGGCCGACAAACGGGACACCTACTCCAATCGTGTCGACGAGTTGCGCCGGCACCGGCTGGCCGACGACGCTCAGGGGCAGCGGGTGCTGGCCGGCCTGGACGCGCTCAGCCTGGAGGCTGCCAGCACGCGGGTGAGCGGTCCCGGGGTGACCGTCACCGTCACGGATCCCGGCGCCGGCCGAAATCTCTCCGATGCCTCCAAACAGCGGGTGTCGGGCAGCCAGCAGATCATCTTGGACCGCGACCTGCAGCTGGTCGTCAACTCGCTGTGGGCCAGCGGAGCCGAGGCGATCGCCGTCGGCGACGTGCGCATCGGCCCGAATGTCACGATCCGGCAGGCCGGCGGAGCCATCCTCGTCGACAACAAGCCGATCAGCAGTCCCTATGCGCTGCAAGCCATCGGACCGCCAGGCGGACTGCGCGACGCCTTCGACCGTAGCCCGGGGTTGTACCGGCTACGACTGTTGGAGGCATCCTACGGGGTGGTGGTCCGTGTCGACGGCCGCAACTCGGCCGACATCACCCTGCCGGCCGGATCGGTACGAGATGTCCGGTTTGCCAAACAGATAGGGGCATCGTGACGCAAGCTTGCGCTGCGGGCCGCGGCTTGGCCGTCGTGGCCGGCACGGGTCCGGTTCGGGAGGCTGGAGTGATGTCGCAATGATCGGTATCGCCGCACTGATCGCCGGAATCGTCTTGGGGCTGATCTTTCACCCCAGCGTGCCGGAGGTGGTTCACCCCTACCTACCGATCGCCGTGGTGGCCGCGCTGGACGCCGTGTTCGGCGGCCTCCGTGCCTACCTGGAGCGAATTTTCGACGCGAAGGTGTTCGTCGTGTCGTTCGTGTTCAACGTTCTGGTCGCCGCGCTGCTGGTCTACCTCGGTGACCAGTTGGGGGTCGGCACACAGCTGTCGACCGCGATCATCGTGGTGCTGGGCATCCGCATCTTCGGCAACGCGGCGGCGCTGCGGCGACGACTGTTCGGGGCCTGACCCGCATGAGTAGCACCGACCCGGCGTCGCACGGCCGCCACGAGCTGCCGCAGCCGCCCCCGCAGAACGGTGTGCCGCCGCCCCGCAGCCGTTCCGGGCCGCTGTTCAGCGTGCTGGGAATGCTGCTGTGCCTGCTGCTGGGAGTGGCGATTGTCACTCAGGTCCGCCAAAACGACTCCCAGGACGCGCTGGAGACGGCCCGGCCCGCTGACCTGCTGGTGCTGCTGGACTCGCTGCGTCAACGCGAGGCCACCCTGGGCACCGAAGTCGCCGAACTGCAGCAGACGCTCAACGCCCTGCAGGAATCCGGCAGCAGTGACCAGGCCGCCATCGAGAACGCCCAAGCGCGGCTGGCCGCCCTCGCGATCATGATCGGCACCGTGGGTGCGGTCGGACCCGGCGTCGTGATCACCGTCGACGATCCGGCCCGAGGGGTGGCACCCGAGACGATGCTCGACGTGATCAACGAGCTGCGGGCGGCCGGTGCCGAGGCGATGGAGGTCCGCGACGGTACCAAGGCGGTGCGCATCGGGGTGGATTCGTGGGTTGCGGGCACGCCCGGTGCGCTGGAGTTCGACGGGACGGCCCTGACGCCCCCGTATTCGGTTCTGGCGATTGGGGATCCCCCCACCCTGGCCGCCGCGATGAACATTCCCGGCGGGGCCGTCGACAGCGTCAAACGGCTTGGCGGTGCTATGGCAGTGCAGCAGGCCGACCGCGTTCAGGTGACCGTGTTGCGACAACCGAAACCCCGCCAATACGCTCAGCCAGTCAAGTGAGCCCAACAGCGCAAGGAGCACGATCACCGTGAGCTCGGAAAGCTTAGTTCCATCCGACCTGTACTACACCGCTGAGCACGAGTGGGTTCGCCGCACCGGACCGGACACCGTCCGCGTGGGTATCACCGACTTCGCGCAGGCCGCCCTGGGTGACGTGGTCTTCGTGCAGCTGCCCGCAGCGGGCACCGGGGTCACCGCCGGAGAGGCCTTTGGCGAGGTGGAGTCGACCAAGTCGGTCTCGGACCTTTACGCACCGATCACCGCGTCGGTGAGCGCGGTCAACGCCGAACTGGACGCCAACCCGCAATTGGTGAACTCCGACCCCTACGGCGCCGGTTGGCTGCTGGAACTTCAGGTGGCGAACGCGGATTCGGCAGCTCTGGACCAGAGTCTGTCGGGGCTGCTGACCGCCGATGCCTACCGGGCGACGTTGTCGGAATGACGATTGTTAGCCTGCCTGCCGGGACGCGCCGGGTATCCGGCGACACGATCCCGCGGTGCGGGGGACATGACGGACCGCTGCGCGGTACGGTCGACTCAACGATTCAGGGTTGGGCGCAACACATGTCCGGCGGGCGCGACCAGGTAGCAAAACAGCGGCCAGTGAGGAGTAGCGGGTGACGGAGAAGGACCCGGCAACGGGGCAAGACCAGGCAGGCGATGAGGTCACGGTGGAAACCACATCGGTTTTCCGCGCCGACTTCCTGAACGAACTCGACGCTCCCTCTCAGGCGGGTGGCGAGAGCCTGACCTCGGGTGTTGAAGGGCTGCCCGTGGGTTCGGCACTGCTGGTCGTCAAGCGCGGTCCCAATGCCGGATCGCGGTTCCTGCTCGACCAACCGGTCACCGCGGCCGGTCGGCACCCCGACAGCGACATCTTCCTCGACGACGTCACGGTGAGTCGTCGTCACGCCGAGTTCCGGCTGGAAGGCAACGAGTTTCAGGTTGTCGACGTCGGCAGCCTCAACGGGACCTATGTCAACCGGGAGCCGGTCGATTCGGCGATCCTGGTCAACGGCGACGAGGTGCAGGTCGGCAAGTTCCGCCTGGTGTTCCTGACCGGCCCGAAGACGGGTGAGACCGAGGCCGGGCCGGGCAGCTAATGACCGCGCCTGACAGCCCTGAACTGGCCGGGATGTCAATCGGAGCGGTGCTGGACCTGCTTCGGCCGGATTTTCCCGACGTCACGGTCTCCAAGATTCGTTTCCTGGAAACCGAGGGGCTGGTCATGCCGCAGCGGGCGGCGTCGGGCTACCGCCGATTCAGTGCCTACGACTGCGCACGGCTGCGTTACGTGCTGACCGCACAACGCGATCACTACCTGCCGTTGAAGGTGATCAAGGCGCGGCTGGACGCCGAAGCGGATGGCGCGCTGCCGTCACCGGAGTCGCCGTACCCCACGCCACGACTGGTGTCGGCCGGCGGCGAGACCGCCCATAACGGGACGGCGCTGCCCGCGCCGCCGCGGCAGGTGCGGTTGAGCCGCGAGGATCTGCTGCAGCGCTCGGGCGGCGACGACGCGCTGTTGACGGCATTGGTCAGATCGGGCGTGATCACCGTCGGACCGGGTGGCCTGTTCGACGAGCACGCGGTGGTGATCGTCCAGTGCGCGCGCGGCCTGGCCGACTACGGCGTGGAGCCGCGGCACCTGCGAGCGTTTCGCTCGGCGGCAGACCGGCAGGCCGACCTGATCGCCCAGATCGCGGGCCCGCTGGTCAAGGGCGGCAAGGCGGGCGCACGCGACCGGGCCGACGACTTGGCCCGCGAGGTCGCGGCGCTGGCGATCGCTCTGCACACCGCGCTGCTCAAGTCGTCGGTACACGACGTACTGCACGGCTGAGGACTAGACTTCGCCTCGGCGGCTTGTTGCGCGGCATGTGGTTTCCGACCGGGGGTTTCGCAGCGAGTCATACTGGGACGACAAGGACTTGGGACGACAAGGACTTGGGACGCAGCGAACGCGGAGGGCTGACTGGAGATGGGTGAAGTACGCGTGGTCGGCATCCGCGTCGAGCAGCCGCAGAACCAGCCGGTGCTGCTCTTGCGGGAAGCCGACGGTGATCGATATCTCCCGATCTGGATCGGGCAGGCCGAAGCCGCCGCCATCGCCTTGGAGCAACAGGGCGTGGAGCCCGCCCGGCCCCTGACTCACGACTTGATCCGTGACTTGATCGGCGCGCTCGGACATTCGCTCAAGGAGGTCCGAATCGTCGACCTGCAAGAGGGCACGTTCTACGCCGACCTGATCTTCGACCGCGACATCACGGTGTCGGCGCGCCCGTCGGACTCGGTGGCCATCGCGTTGCGGGTGGGTGTGCCGATCTATGTCGAAGAAGCGGTACTGGCCGAGGCGGGCCTGCTGATCCCCGACGAGGGCGACGACGAGACCGCCGGCGCGGTGCGTGAAGACGAGGTGGAGAAGTTCAAGGAATTTCTCGATAGCGTGTCGCCCGACGATTTCAAAGCAACCTGACCCGGCGCGGCGGACTCAGCCTCGTCACAGATCCGTTGCATCTCTCTGCCGTCGGCGCGACACGCCCAAACGTAAGCAACACGCGCAAAACGCGGCCCCATACTTGAACCACGGCGGGAACAACTGCACGGCAGCCCGGCGGACGGCGTATGCTCACGACCAACTCGGGCAAGAGCAAACGCGGCCACTGGCCAGTCAGTGGCAACGAGCGCGATCGGCGAGAGGAAGCAGCGTGGGCGACCAACCGGGGCAGGAACAGCTGGACTTCACGGGTCAGTCCGATAAGGGTGACCGCGAAGTCCCCGCGGACCCCTCCAGCGCCGGCCAACCCGTACAGGGCGGTCTGTTCCCGGACGACTCCGTTCCCGACGAACTCGTCGGTTACCGCGGTCCTAGCGCCTGCCAGATCGCCGGCATCACCTACCGCCAGCTCGACTACTGGGCTCGTACCTCGCTGGTGGTGCCCTCCATCCGGGGCGCGGCCGGCTCCGGTAGCCAGCGGCTCTACTCGTTCAAAGACATCCTGGTGCTCAAGATCGTCAAGCGACTCCTCGACACCGGCATCTCGCTGCACAACATCCGGATCGCCGTCGACCACCTTCGCGAGCGCGGTGTCCAGGATTTGGCCAACATCACGCTGTTCTCCGACGGCACCACCGTGTACGAATGCACCTCGGCTGAAGAGGTCGTCGACCTGCTGCAGGGCGGCCAGGGGGTGTTCGGTATCGCGGTATCGGGCGCAATGCGCGAGCTGACCGGCGTGATCTCCGACTTCCCCGGCGAGCGCGCCGACGGCGGCGAGTCGATCCCCGCGCCCGAAGACGAACTGGCCAGCCGCCGCAAGTTCCGCGACCGCAAGACCGGTTAGGGCTCAGAGCCTCGGCGCAGCGGTCGAGAAACCGTTGCGGAATCCTGGTCGACTGGGCCCGGCGGGTAGTATTAGGTCCGCATCAGCCTCTCGCGGGAGAGTTCCGTGGCAGCCAGCCGCGGACGCCGAAGGAGCAATACCTCTCCGTCAACCTCTCAGGCACCCGGACCGCGCCGGCATTGATGCCTCTGGAAAGCGGTGGCGCCCGTTTGGGTTACACCCGCCCATGGGGAAAGGCGCTGCAGAAGCCTCGGCGCCGAATCTCTCAGGCGCCCGGGCCGGGCAGACGACAGAGGGGGAGGACACGAATTCGTCTCGCAGTCGTCTAGCGCCCAGGAGTTCCCGTGTCCGAGTACACCGAATCCCGCTTTGTTGACCGGCATATCGGCCCCGACAGTGCCGCGATCAGCGCGATGCTCGCCACCATCGGTGTCGCGTCGCTGGAGGAGCTCGCCGCCAAGGCCGTGCCCGCCGGCATCCTCGACGCGCTGAGTGCCGACGGCATCGCGCCCGGGCTCGACGTCCTGCCGGCCCCAGCCACCGAGGCCCAGACCCTGGCCGAACTGCGCGACCTGGCCGACGCCAGCACCGTCGCGGTGTCGATGATCGGCCAGGGCTACTACGACACGCTCACCCCGCAGGTGTTGCTGCGCAACATCCTGCAGAACCCGGCGTGGTACACCGCTTACACGCCGTACCAGCCGGAGATCAGCCAGGGCCGGCTGGAAGCCCTGCTGAACTTCCAGACCATGATCGCCGATCTGACCGGGTGCGAGATCGCCAACGCCTCGATGCTCGACGAGGGCACCGCGGCCGCCGAGGCGATGACGTTGATGCACCGCGCGACGCGCGGCACCTCGCATCGGCTGCTGGTCGACTCCGACCTGTTCACCCAGACCGCGGCGGTGCTGGCGACTCGCGCCGAGCCGCTGCGCATCGAGATCGTCACCGCCGACCTGCGTGAGGGCCTTCCCGACGGCGACTACTTCGGGGTGATCGTGCAGTTGCCGGGAGCCTCGGGCCGGATCACGGATTGGTCGGGGCTGATCGAAGCCGCCCACGAGCGCGGCGCACTGGTGGCGGTGGGCGCGGACCTGCTGGCATGCACGCTGCTCACCCCGCCCGGTGAGATAGGCGCGGACGTGGCATTCGGCACTGCCCAACGGTTCGGGGTGCCGATGGGCTTCGGCGGCCCGCACGCCGGCTACCTGGCCGTGCACTCGCGTCACGCCCGCCAGCTGCCCGGCCGGCTGGTCGGGGTGTCCCTGGACGCCGATGGCTCGACGGCGTTCCGGCTGGCGCTGCAAACCCGCGAACAGCACATCCGCCGGGACAAGGCCACGTCGAACATCTGTACCGCGCAGGTGCTCCTGGCGGTGATGGCCGCGATGTATGCCAGCTACCACGGCGCCGATGGTCTGACCGCGATCGCGCGGCGCGTGCACGCCCACGCCGAGAAGATCGGCGCCGCACTCGGTGAGGCGCTGGTGCACGACCGTTATTTCGACACGGTGCTCGCCCGGGTGCCGGGCCGCGCCGACGACGTGATCGCCGCGGCCAAGGCCGGCGGGATCAACCTGTGGCGCGTCGACGCCGACCACGTCTTGGTGGCCTGCGACGAAACGACCACCGACGCACAGGTGGCCGCGGTACTGGATGCCTTCGGACTGGCGGCGGTCGAACCGGCCGGCGCGCCCATCGCCACCCGCACGTCGGAATTCCTGACCCACCCGGCGTTCACCCGCTATCGCACCGAAACCACGATGATGCGTTACCTGCGCTCGCTGTCGGACAAGGACATCGCCTTGGACCGCAGCATGATTCCGCTCGGGTCGTGCACGATGAAGCTCAACGCCGCCGCCGAGATGGAGTCGATCACCTGGCCCGAGTTCGCGCGCCAGCACCCGTTCGCCCCGGCCGGCGACGCCGTGGGCTTGCGGACGCTGATCGCGCAGCTGGAGACCTGGCTGGCGGGCATCACCGGATATGACGCGGTGTCCCTGCAACCCAATGCCGGCTCGCAGGGGGAGTACGCGGGTCTGCTGGCGATCCACGCCTATCACGCCAGCCGCGGCGAGTCGCATCGCGACATCTGCCTGATCCCCTCCAGCGCCCACGGCACCAACGCCGCGTCGGCGGCGCTGGCCGGAATGCGTGTGGTGGTGGTCGGCTGCCGTGACAACGGCGACGTCGACCTCGATGATCTGCGCGCCAAGGTCGATCAGCACGCTGCGGCGTTGTCGACGTTGATGATCACCTATCCGTCCACGCACGGCGTCTACGAGCACGACATCGCCGAGATCTGCGCCGCGGTGCACGACGCCGGTGGCCAGGTCTACGTCGACGGTGCCAACCTCAATGCGTTGGTCGGGCTGGCTCGGCCCGGAAGGTTCGGGGGAGACGTCAGTCACCTGAATCTGCACAAGACCTTCTGCATCCCGCACGGGGGCGGCGGCCCGGGCGTCGGGCCGGTGGCGGTGCGCGCACACCTAGCCGAGTTCCTGCCCGGTCACCCGCTGGCCGCCGAGTTGCCCGCCGGGCATCCGGTGTCGGCGGCGCCGTACGGGTCTGCGTCGATCCTGCCGATCACCTGGGCCTACATCCGGATGATGGGCGCCGATGGCCTGCGTGCGGCGTCGTTGACGGCGATCGCGTCGGCCAACTACATCGCCCGACGGCTGGACGAGCACTACCCGGTGCTTTACACCGGCGAGAACGGCATGGTCGCCCACGAGTGCATCCTGGACCTGCGAGAGATCACCAAGAGCACCGGCGTAACCGTCGATGATGTCGCAAAACGGTTGGCCGACTATGGTTTCCATGCCCCGACCATGAGCTTCCCGGTGGCTGGAACCCTGATGGTGGAGCCCACCGAGAGTGAGAGCCTCGCCGAGGTCGATGCGTTCTGCGAGGCGATGATCGCCATTCGCGGCGAGATCGACCGGGTCGGTTCCGGCGAATGGACGGTTGAGGACAACCCGCTGCGCGGGGCCCCGCACACCGCGGAGTGCCTGGTGGTCGACAAGTGGGAGCACCCCTACACCCGGGAACAGGCCGCCTACCCGCTGGGCCGCGGATTCCGGCCGAAGGTGTGGCCGCCGGTGCGCCGGATCGACGGTGCCTTCGGTGACCGCAACCTGGTCTGCTCGTGCCCGCCGGTGGAGGCCTACAGCTGAACCGCCGACTTTCGGGAAATAGTCAGCAAAGTCTCAGCTAGAGCAAAAAAGGGTCTAGGATCCCCTTAACCAATTCATGGTTGAGGTGCGCATCTAGGAGGACTCGTGCAGGAGCCCCTTTCTCGCTCCTGCGTCACCGCCGGCATCGCGCTCGTTGGTGCGGGGATCGTCACGGTCGCTCCGGTTGCGGTGCCGCCGGCCTCCGCGGTTTCACCTGGCGTGGCGCTGTCCACGTCGTACGGCGAGCTGCTCTCCAACACCTGGGACAACATCGAGCGCATCAGTGCGCACGCCGACTGGTCGGCGATCTCGCAGCTGTTCACTGCGATGTTCTCCAATCCGGTCGGGCTGATCGGAGCGGCCAGCAACTTCACGTTGGGTGTGGACACCGACACCTCGTCGCTGCCGGCGACGCTGTCGGTGCAGCTGTCGCCGGGGCTGGAATTGCTGATCGCGGGGCTGGCCTCGCACGTGGCGACGCTGGACGCGTTGTTCGGTGTGGTCGACGATCTGGGTGACCCCGGCACCGCATTCACTGCGCTGTTCAACGCGCCGGCCACGCTGCTCGACGCCCACCTCAACGGCCAGCACAACCTCTCCTTGCTGGGCGGCATCATCAGCATTCCGGTGTTCAACGGGGTTCTGGCACCCGAGCAGAACCTGGAGATCGACCTCAATTTGTCCAGGCTGCTGGAGATGCTGGGGTTGGGCACTCCGGATCTGAGCAACCTGAACCTCGACGGCGTGATCGACCAGATTCGTCTTGGCACCCTGACCGTGGAGGGATTGCTCAGCGGCCTGGGGTTCAGCGAAGAAGGCGTGGGGGACCTGCTGAAGCTGGCCACCAACGTCAGCACGCTGGGAGAGTTACTCGACTTCTTGGGCCTGGGCGACTTGGGACTGAGCCGCTACAGCCTGACCGCTCTCCTGGGCGAACTGGGCCCCAACACCGACTTCTACCGCAATATCGATCTGGATCTCCCGCTCGGCAACTTCGGGCTGGTCGACGTGCTGAGCGCCTTCGGGATCGACGCCCAGATTCCGGTGGGCCTGGGTCAGGTGCTGGTCGGTCTCGGCGGCGGCGACCTGGCCGGCGAACACCTCGGCAGCCTGCTGTCGGACGTCGGCCTGCTCCCTCACCTCCTGAGCTGGCTCAATGCGACCGCGGCTGACCTCTTCGACCCCATTCCGCTGATAGGGCCGTTGCTGACCGACCTGGTCAGCGGCCTCGTGGGAGCCGATGGCCTGGAAGCCCTGCTCAACACCTTCACCGTCGGCGATCTGCTGGGCGACCTGCGCATCGATGACACCGTCGGTTCGCTGTTGGGGAGCGTGGGCAGCGCGTTGCAGTTCGTCGGCAACCTGACCATCGGCGGCTTCCTGGAAGATCTCGGCTTCACCGATTCCCTCGGCGACCTGACGCTGCGCGACGTGCTCAACGGCCTCGGGGGTGCACTCGGCGGCGTATTGACCGATGGCCCGCTCGGGTTGGACCTGACCTGGCTGTTGAACGGCTTTGACGTCGGGGACCTGGTCGGCTTTCTGGGCCTTGACGGCCTGTCGCTCAACCTCGGCGACCTCGTCGGAGACTGGGTGAACCCCTACCTCGCCGACCTCCTCGAGGGCTTCGTCCAGGGGCAGGTGAACCTGGCCGGCGCCACTGTCGGCTCCTTCGGCGGCACGTTCACCGAACTGTTCGTCAGCATGCCGCAGCAGCTCCTGGCGATGCTGGGCGCGTAGCGGCGCTCGTAACACCCGCGGCAGTACTGCGGGGCACTGAAATTACCAGCAAAAAAATTCAGTGGAATCTCAAGTTAATCCCTAAACGGGTTTACGCTGAACTCATCCGAATCGTGATTAACATCATCTGAGGAGAGATCATGCAACAGCTCACTCTTCGCCCGTACCTCACAGTCGGCGTCGCCGTCGCAGGTGCCGGGATGCTCGCGGTCGTGCCGGTCACGCCAGTATCTGCGCCGGACCTCTTACCAGCCGGTGCGTCTGCTGTAGCGCTGACCACCTCCTATACAGAGTTGTTCACCAACACCTGGGACAACCTGCAGAACATCAGTGCACACGCCGACTGGTCGGGGATCTTCCAAGTCTTCACCGCGATGTTCACCAACCCGCTTGGCGTGATCGATGCCGCCACCGACCTCACACCGACGGTGGATACCGACATCACATCGCTGCCGGCGACGGTGTCGGTACAACTGGCGCCGGCCATGGAGTTACTGATCGCCAATCTCGGATCGCAGGCGGCGACCCTGAACGCGATCAACAGCGTGATCACCGAGCTGGGCGACCCGGCGACCGCATTCACCGCACTGCTCAACGCGCCGGCCACCGTGCTCAACGCCTACCTCAACGGCCAGGACAACCTGAGTCTGCTGGGCGGCATCATCAATATCCCGGCGTTCAACGGCATCCTGGCGCCAGAGCAGAACCTGGAGGTCGACCTCAACCTGAGCAAACTGCTGGACGCCTTCGGGCTGGGCAACCTTGATCTGACCAATGTCAACGTGGGGGCCTTGATCGACCAACTCGGCTTGGGCGATCTGACCCTGGGCGGACTGCTCAATGAGCTCGGGATCAGCGGTGAGGGCTTGGGTGACCTGCTGAAGCTCGGGAGCAACATCTCCGACCTGGGCGGACTGCTCGACTTCTTGGGCCTAGGCAACCTCGGGTTGGGCAGCCTCAGCTTGACCGGCATCCTGAGCGGGCTGGGCCTGGACACAAACGTCGACCTGAACAGCCTGAGCCTCGACGACGTGCTGAACGCGTTCGGCATCAACACCGAAATCAACCTCGGCCTGGCTCAATTGCTGACGAATCTGGGTTTCGGAGGTCTGGTCGACTCCTCGCTGGGGTCGCTGCTCGAAGGGCTGCCGGGAGGTGTGCTCACCGATATCACCGGAATCCTGAACTCCGTCCTGGCGACCATCATCAACAGCCTGCCGCTCCTCGGGCCCCTTCTTCAAGAGGTTCTCGATGCCGTCGTCCTTACCCCGCAGAACCTGATCGACGCGCTGAACACCGTCACCTTCGGTGATCTGTTGGGCGGTCAGAGCATCGATGGGACCGTCAGCTCGCTGCTGGGCGCTCTCGGGGTATCGCTGCCGACCGGCGACCTCACCATCGGCGGAATTCTGGAAGGTCTCGGCTTCGCCGACTCCACCGGCGAGCTGACGCTGAGCGGCTTGCTGGGCGGACTAGGTGGTGGACTGCTCGGACTCGACGTCACCGGCCTGTTGAACGGCTTGGATCTCGGTGGCCTGATCAGCGGTCTGGGCCTCGACAACTTGCCGCTGAACCTCGGTGACTTGGCCGGTGACCTGTCGAACCTGAACCTCGGTGAGCTGCTCGATGATCTCGGCTTGGGCAACTTGGACCTGGCCAGCATCAGTGTCGGCTCGTTCGGCGGGATGATCACCGAACTGCTGGTCACCGTGCCACAGCAGATCCTGGACGCACTGGGCGGGTAGCGTAGCCGGGCGTCGGCCTAGCGGTGCGTCAGCTCAGCAGTGAGTTCAGCGCACCGGCCAGTTCGGGGGAGTTCGCCCCGCGCAGATTCTGGTACGTGCCACCGGAGAGGTGTGCCACCGACTGCCAGGTCGCTTGGTCGGCGTCCGTGCCGAAGTCGATGACGTTGACCGCCACCGGTCGCTCCGGATCGGTGTTGGCCCGGATGAAGTCCTGGAGCCCGGGGCCGTCCAAAGTCCGGTCGGTGTGCGGACCCGCGGTGATGACCAGTACCGAATTGGCCTGCCCGGGCTGGTAATTGGCCAAGGCCTGGTTGTACACCAGACGCAGCGTCGTAAACGACACCGCACCTCCCGGCGTCGAGCTCAGGTCGTTGAGCTCGCTGACCAAGGTCTCCGCGCGAGTCCCGCCGTTGAGCCGCTCGTCCAGCGGGCCGCCGGTCACCACATTGCGGCCCTCGGTGCCGTCGAAGGTCCACAGGCCCACAGACGAATTCGGGGACAGGCCCTTGATTCGTTGATCGAGCGCCGCGATCACGTGGGCCAGCCGGCTCTTGCCGCCTTCGTCGGTGGTCATCGACTGGTCGAGCATCACCGTGACGGCCGCACTGCCCGGCAAGGTGGTCAGGGCGTTGGCCAGCGCGGCGCGCGTCGCATCGTCGCCGGCCGACAGCGTGTCCGACACCGCCGGGAAGCCGGTCACCTCGCTGCTGGGCGGTTCGACACCCTCAACGCGGAATCCGGCTTTGGCCAGCTCTGCGAGCTGGTCGGGCTTGCGGGCGAAGCGCGCGAATTCGCTGGCGGCGCTGACCTGTTCCTGCGACAACCAGGAACCGGCGAGCAACACGGTGGGGTAGTCGGCGACCGGCACCGGACCCGGCGGCCGCCAGGATGCCAGCTGGGTCGCCGGATCCGACAACGACTGGCCACGGGTGAACAGTTGCTGCTCGGTGGTCACCACCGCGTGCACCGGTGCCGCCGCCAGATCTCCCTGGCGCAGAAGCACGTTCAACGCTTCAGCGAGCGAAGCGTCGACGAGCTTGGGTTCTCCGCCCGCGAGCCGGTGCACCCCACCGACCCCATCGATGATGGGTGCGCCCTTGGGGGCTACTCCGGCAGCCACCGCCTCGCCGGCCAGGAAGGCGGCGTCGCCGTTGCCGCCGATCGGCAGCGCCAGCCGCAGCGACCCCCAGCCGGCCAGCCCGAGATGGCCCAGTCCGTCAGGGTCGGACTGCAGGTCGGGCAGACTCGCCCAGCTCTGCTTCTGTAACGCGCTTTTGAGTTCGGGGCGGATCGCCAACAACACCGGTGAGGTGACCAGAGAACGACTGTCGCTGACCGTTTCCGCCCCCGTGGAGGCCTGCAGCCGGGCCGTGGAGACCGAACTGCCGGGAATCCACAGCGCCGGGCGTTGCCCGAGTTGCGCGGGCCAGTCGCCGATGAAACCGCTGACCACGGCATCGGAATCGACCGGCTTGACCTGCACCGACACGCAGCGGTCGCCGATCGGCTTGGCGGTCTTGTTGAACCTGTCGGCGAAGCCCTGTACGTGGTCGGCGATCGTCGGGTCCGCGACCACGGCCACCGTCAGCTCACCTGCCGGGCAGTTGCCGGCGGCGACGGCGGAACGATGCGACAACGAGTTGCCGAAGAAGCGCCACAGGATCACCGCACCCACGATGACGATCACCGACACCAGCGCGGCGATCACGCCGACGCTGACGCCGCGCGGACCGGAGTCGTTGCGATGCCGGCGCCACCGCTCGAGGTTGCGGTGCCCGCCGCGTTGCTCGTCTTGATCCGCGACCGATGACTCGCCGGCCACGCCGCCGATGGCGCCGAAAGGACCGGTGCGGTAACGCGATTCTTCATCAGGCTCACCGCCGCGACGCATGTACTGCGCCGGATCGGCATCGTCGAATCCAGCCTCGAATCCGGCGTCGTCGTATCGCGCGCCCAATCGCGGCTCGCGGTATCCGGCGTCATCGGAGAACGACTCGTCGTAGAACGCGTCGTGATAGTCGTCGACGTAGTCGTCATCGTCCGGGTCGCCGAAGCCGAACAGGTCGGGGCCGTCGGAAAGGTGGCTGTCGTCGGGCTCGCTGCCGCCCACCGGCTCGTCGTCGGAATCGTCCGGGCCGGGGAAACTGTGCCTACCCACGGTCGGTGCGTCCTCTCCGCCTGGTCAGATGTCCGGCCACGGTGATGTCCATCGGGTCTGCGTTGGGTCAGATACCGGCCTGGGCTTTGAACTCCCGCCGGCGCCGGTGCAGGATCGGCTCGGTGTAGCCGTTGGGCTGGGTGGTGCCCTCCAGGATCAGCTCCCGGGCCGCGGCGAACGCGATACTGGACTCGAAATCGGGGGCCATCGGCAGGTAGTTCGGGTCACCCTCGTTCTGGCGGTCCACCTTCGGTGCCATCCGCTCCAGGCTGGACTGCACGTCATCGGCGGTGATCACCCCATGCCGCAACCAGTTCGCCAACAGCTGCGACGAGATCCGAAGCGTGGCACGGTCTTCCATCAGCGCCACGTCGTGGATGTCGGGAACCTTCGAGCAGCCCACACCCTGGTCGATCCAGCGCACCACGTAGCCCAGGATCGACTGGCAGTTGTTGTCGACCTCTTCGCGGATCTCGTCGGGGGCCCAGGCCAGACCCTCCGACAGCGGGATGGTCAGCAGCGCATCAATTGTCGCGCGCCGCTTTCCGGCCAGTTCCTTCTGCACCTCGAACACGTCCACCTGGTGGTAGTGCATCGCGTGCAGGGTGGCGGCAGTGGGGGAGGGCACCCACGCGGTGCTCGCACCCGAGCGCGGGTGACCGATCTTCTGGGTGACCATGTCGGCCATCAGGTCGGTCATCGCCCACATGCCCTTGCCGATCTGCGCGTGGCCGGTCAAGCCGGTGGCCAATCCCGCATCGACGTTGTTGTCTTCGTAGGCCAGGATCCACGGCTGCGACTTCATGCTCGCCTTGCGGACCATCGGCCCGGCCTCCATCGACGTGTGGATCTCGTCGCCGGTGCGGTCCAGGAAGCCGGTGTTGATGAACACCACCCGGTCGGCGGCGGCCTTGATGCACGCCCGCAGGTTGACCGTGGTGCGCCGCTCCTCGTCCATGATGCCGATCTTGAGGGTCTTCTGCGGCAGACCCAGGACATCTTCGACCCGGCTGAACAACTCGGCCGTGAAAGCGACCTCGTCCGGACCGTGCATCTTGGGCTTGACGATGTAGATCGACCCGGTGCGGCTGTTGACCAGCGGCCCGTTGTCGTCGGAGGCGGTCAGGCCGTGCGAGGCGATCAGCCCGGTGAACAGCGCGTCCTGGATGCCCTCGAACACCTCTGCGCCGGCGCTAGAGACGATCGCGTCGTTGGTCATCAGATGACCCACGTTGCGAACGAACATCAGGCTGCGGCCCGGTAAGGTCAGGGTGCCCCCGTCCGGTGCGGTGAACTCCCGGTCGTCGGCCAGGGTACGAGTGAAGCTCTTGCCGCCCTTGCTGACCTGCTCGGACAAGTCACCGCGGTTCAGACCCAGCCAGTTGCGGTAGCCGAGCACCTTGTCCTCGGCGTCGACCGCGGCCACCGAGTCCTCGAAGTCCATGATCGTGGTGACCGCCGATTCGAGCACCACGTCCTTGATGCCGGCGGCGTCGGTGGAGCCGATCGGCGACGTCGGGTCGATCAAGACTTCGATGTGCAATCCGTGGTGGGACAGCAGCACCGACGACGGCGAGGCCGCCTCACCGGTGTAGCCGACGAATTCCGCAGGAGCGGCGACCGCGGTCTCCAGGCCGTCGCCCAGCGTGACCACCAACGCGCCGTCGTTCACCGCGAAACTCTTGACCTCGGTCCAGGCGCCGTTGGCCAGCGGCACGGAGTCGTCGAGGAACCGGCGGGCGTAGGCGATCACCTTGTCGCCGCGCACCGGGTTATAGCCGGTGCCCTTCTCGGCGCCGTCGTCTTCGCTGATCACGTCGGTGCCGTAGAGGGCGTCGTACAGGGAGCCCCAGCGGGCGTTGGCGGCGTTGAGCGCGAACCGGGCGTTGAGCACCGGAACCACCAGCTGCGGGCCGGCCTGCGCCGCGATCTCGTCATCCACACCGGCGGTGGTGACCGTGAAGTCCTCGGGTTCGGGGAGCAGGTAGCCGATCTCGGTGAGGAAGGCCCGGTACGCCTCGGTGTCCAGCGGTTCGATGACCCGGTGCCGGTGCCACTTATCGATCTGCGCCTGCAGTTCGTCGCGCCGCGCCAGCAACTCCTGGTTCTTGGGCGTCAGATCGGTGACGACTTTGTCCACGCCGGCCCAGAAGCTGTCGGGGTCGACACCGGTACCCGGCAGGGCCTCGTCGGTGATGAAGTCATACAGCACGCGTGCGACCTGCAGGTCGCCCACCGACACCCGGTCCGTCATGATTTCCTCCCTCATAGCCGATCTACCACCTTACCGGCAGGTCGCGAGGCTATTCGCATCCGGCGATTTCTGTCAGCTGGTCGCACCGATCCAACAGTGCGGCCCGCAGCGGTGCGGCGCGGTGCGCGATCTCGCTTTGGTAGCGGACGTATTCGGCACGGCCGGCCGCGCTTTCGATGGTGATCGGTGCATAACCGTAATCGCTCAGGTCATAGGGGCTGGCGCGCATGTCGATCTCGCGCGCCGACGCAGCCAGCTCCAGGCAGGCCAACTGTAGTTCGGAGTCGATCAGCGGACCCAGCTTGTAGCACCACTTGTAGAGGTCCATGTTGGCGTGCAGGCAACCCGGCTGCTCCCAAGCGATTTGGGTGGCCCGGCTCGGCGTCCCGGCGTTGCGCGGCGCCGCGGCCGGGGTGAAGAAGCGCACCGCGTCGAAGTGGGTGCAGCGCAGCGGGATTGATTCCACCACCGCGTCGGTCTCAGCCGCGCTGAGTCGAAGTGGAACATGACCGTGCCGCACGGCTTCCGGTGTCGAGGCGCGATACACCATTGCCCACTCGTGTAGGCCGAAGCAGTTCAGCTGGGCCGGCCGCTCGCCGGTGGCGCGCAACAGCCGTGCGATGAACGTCACGGTGTCGGCTCGCTCACGCAGGTAGTCCTCGGCCACGCCGACCTGGCCGCCGCGCACCGCGTAGCCGCGCCGTGCGCGGTAGTCGCGCACCGCCTCCGGCCCGGCGAGTGCCACCCCGAAGCCGGGATTCCAGCTGCGCAACTGCGCCGGTCGCAGGCTGTAGTAGCTGAACAGGAATTTCGGCACCGGATCGCCGGCCGCGATCCGGCGCAGCAGCGGGGCCAAAAAGTCCTCAAGGCGCTGCCGGTATGCCTCGGCCCGGGCCTGCCACTGCCTGCCTTCCAGAACCCGTTCCGCCAGGTCAAACACGGTGCGTCCCGTCGCGGACGGTGCCGACGACGTCCTCGACCATGTCTTCGAGGGTCACCATCGCCACCGCCGTACCGTCCTCGGCGACCGCCAGCGCCAGATGGCTGTTACGGCGGCGTAGCCGGGACAACGCATCGGCTAGCGGCAGGGAGGCGGGGATCCGCGGCAGGGGGCGCACAACGGCGGCGTCGACAACGGCGTCCCCCGCCGCCGCTGGCCCGGTTGGGGTCTCGCTGAGCAACAGCACATCCTTGATGTGCAGGTAGCCGACGAATTCGCCCTGGTCGACCACCGGGAACCGGGAGTAACCGGTCTGGGCAAAGGCCTTTTCGATAGCCGCGACGGTCGGGCCGCACCCGGTAGCTGCCACCGGCACGGCACGAATGTCGCCGATCGGCAGTGCGACATCGGCGACCACCCGGGTGCGGATCTGCAGGGCGCGGGTCAATCGGGTGTATTCCTCGAGGTCGAGCAGGCCCGCCGAGACCGACTCGGCGATCATCTCGCTCAACTCGACGGTGGATACCGTGATCTCCAGTTCGTCCTTGGGCTCCACCCGCATGGCGCGCAGAGTGACGTTGGCGCACCAGTTGTAGAAGACGATGAACGGCCGGGCGGCCGCCATGTAGACCAGGTAGGGCGGGATCAGCAGCATCGCCGCCGTCTCCGGGCCCGCCAGGGCGATGTTCTTGGGCACCATCTCGCCCAAGAGCAGATGCAGCGCCACCACGATCGTCAACGCGACGACGAACGCCACCGTGGGCAGCAGCTGATCCGGGATTCCGGCCAGCCGAAACGCGGGCGCAAGCAGGTCGGCGACGGTCGGCTCACCGATGCGGCCGAGCAGGATCGAACACACCGTGACGCCCAATTGTGCTCCGGCCAACATTCGTGACAGCTGCTCACCGGCCCGGATCACCGCAACCGCACTTTGCCTGCCCTGTTCGGCCAGCGCCTCGAGCCGGTCGCGTCGTGCCGAGATCAGCGAGAACTCGGCGGCGACGAAGAAGGCGTTCGCCGCGATCAGCAGCACGGTCAGTGCGATGTTGAACAGATCACCCATTGCGTGCCCCCAAAGGGGTGAGCTCCAGTAGGTCGATACGTCGGCCGTCCATCCGGACCACCCGGGCCAGCCAGCGTGGCGGGTGCGCGGAGAGCTCGTCGGGGTCGAACGCGGTCAGTTCGACGGTCTCGCCGGCCTCCGGAATGTGGCCGAGCTCCTGCAGTACCAGTCCGCCGATGGTCTCGTAGGAGCCCTCCGGTGCGCGGTAGCCGGTGGCGGCGGCCACCTCGTCGATGCGCAGCAGGCCCGATACCTGCCAACCGCCGCCGGAGGCCACCACGTCGGGGGTGGCGTCGTCGTGTTCGTCGCGGACATCACCGACGATCTCCTCGATGAGGTCTTCGACCGTCACCATCCCGGCGGTGCCGCCATATTCGTCGACGACCATGGCCGCCTGCTGCCCGTTGGCCCGGATCTGTTCCATCACGGCGTCGCCGTCGAGGGTCGAGGGCACCACCGCGACCGGTTGGGCCACGGTCGTGACCGGGGTCGATGCGCGATCGGCGACGGCGACCGCGAACACCTGCTTGACGTGAACGATGCCGACGGTGGCGTCCAGATCGCCGTCGACCACCGGAAACTTGGAGAAGCCGGTGTCGATGGCGACCGCGGCCAGATCGGCGACGGTGTCACCGGCGTGCAGGCTGACGATCTTGGATCGCGGCGTCATCAGCTCGGCGGCGGTCAGGGCACCGAATCGCAGCGAACCCTCCACCAATGCGGCGGTTGTCGGGTCGAGGGCACCGCTGCGCGCGGAATTGCGCACCAGCGACGCCAACTCGCGCGCCGAGCGCGCCGAGGCCAGCCGGTCTGCGGGCTCGATCCCGACCCGGCGCAGGATGCGGTTCGCCGTCCCGTTGGTCACCCTGATCGCGATCGCGAACAGTCGGGAGAACAGCAGCTGCGGCCCCGCCACTGCCCGGGCGATCGGCAGCGGGCGCGCCACGGCCAGGTTCTTGGGCACCAATTCGCCAAAGACCATGGACAACGACGTGGCGATCACCAACGCGAGGACCAGCGCAATCCCGCCAGTCATCCGCTCGGGCAGGCCCACGGCCACCAGCGGGAGGCGCAGCCAGCGGGCTAGCACCGGTTCAGCCAGATAACCCGTGGCCAACGTGGTTATCGAGATGCCCAGTTGGGCGCCGGACAGCTGAAATGACAGCGTGCGGTGGGCTTCTTGGATGTAGCTGTCCCGACGGCCACCGCGACGGGCGTTGGCCTCCACGACGCTGCGTTCCAGGGTGGTCAGGGAGAACTCGGCGGCAACGAACACCGCGGTGCCCAGGGTCAGGATCGCGAACGCCAGCAGACTGGCCACCGTGACAGCGATGGTCATGGCGACATCCTGCGAGCTGTCGCGAAGCCGTTACGCCTGCTCGCGCCCATGGGTCTCACCAGCCGAACGGTAGCGGATGGCCCTCGGCGAATCCCGCAGCCGACTGCACTCCCAGCACCACCCGGTCATGTAGCTCGGCCAGGTCGGCTGCTCCGACGTAGGTGCAGGTGCTGCGGAGGCCGGAGGTGATGTGGTCCAGCAGATCCTCGACGCCGCCGCGTTCGGGGTCCACGGCCATCCGCGATGTCGAGATGCCTTCCTCGAACAAAGCCTTGCGGGCGCGGTCGAACGCGCTGTCCGCGGCAGTGCGCGCGGCCACCGCGCGTTTGGACGCCATCCCGTAGCTTTCCTTGTACGGCTTGCCGTCGCGGTCGAACATCAGATCGCCGGGGGACTCGTAGGTCCCGGCGAACCACGAGCCGATCATCACGTTCGACGCGCCCGCCGCCAGAGCCAGCGCGACATCGCGGGGATGGCGCACCCCGCCGTCGGCCCACACGTGTGCGCCGAGTTCGCGCGCCGCGTCCGCACATTCGACGACGGCGGAGAACTGGGGGCGGCCCACCCCGGTCATCATCCGGGTGGTGCACATGGCGCCGGGCCCGACGCCGACCTTGACGATGTCGGCGCCCGCGGCGATCAGATCCCGGGTGCCCTCGGCCGACACCACATTGCCGGCCACCAGCGGCACCCCCGGCTTGAGTGCCGCGACCGCGCGGATGGCCTGCAAGGCCTTTTCCTGATGCCCGTGGGCGGTGTCGATGACCAGTAGGTCCACTCCGGCCGACAGCAGGGCTGCGGCCCGGGACGTGACGTCGCCGGTGATGCCCACTGCGGCGGCGACCCGCAAGCGCCCGGATCCGTCGGTCGCGGGGGTGTAGATCCCGGCCCGAATCGCGCCGGTGCGGGTCAACACGCCGGCCAGGGTGCCGTCGGGATTGGTCAGCACCGCGACATCGACCGGCGCATGCTCCAAAAGATCGAACACGGCGCGCGCATCGGTGCCGACCGGTGCGCTGATCAGCTCGGCGAGCGCGACATCACGGACTCGGGTGAAGCGATCCACGCCCTCGCAGCACGCTTTGGTGACCAAGCCGGTGGGCCGGCCGTCGACCACCACGACCGCGACGCCATGCGCGCGTTTGGTGATCAAGGCCATCGCGTCGGACACCGAGTCTTCGGGAGAGAGCACGACCGGGGTGTCGGCGACCAGGTCGCGACTTTTCACGAAGGCCACGGTGTG
Organism: Mycobacterium sp. SMC-11; assembly: GCF_046250095.1. Taxonomy (NCBI): domain Bacteria; kingdom Bacillati; phylum Actinomycetota; class Actinomycetes; order Mycobacteriales; family Mycobacteriaceae; genus Mycobacterium; species Mycobacterium sp. SMC-11. Next base: position 2,224,287 of record NZ_CP176430.1, read on the forward strand.
GCGCGCGGCGTCGATCGGCAGATCCTGGGGTAACACCACGATCCCGCCGCGGCGCGCCACCGTCTCGGCCATCCGTCGGCCGGCCACCGCGGTCATATTGGCCACCACCACCGGGATCGTGGTGCCCGACCCGTCGCGGGTGGACAGGTCAACGTCCAGGCGTGAGGCGACGGCCGAGCGGTTGGGGACGATGAAGACGTCGTTGTAGGTCAGGTCGTGGGTGGGGTCATATCCGCTGACGAATCTCATCGGGCGGCCACCACCGGTCTGTCGGGTTCCGAAGAGCCCATCTATTCGCCTCCACACGTCGTGAGCCGGATCCGGCATCCGCCGGGCGACACCGCCCGGTCAGCCACGCTACCGCCCGCGCGACGACGGCGGCCAGGGGGCGGGCACCACCTGACGAAGTTCCCCGCGGGTGTCGAAACAAAAATTGCCTCTCCGCGCACCGGGATCCGACCCGGCCGGCTCGGCATTCGTCGATCTGCTGGCGCGGATCGGAGGTGCAGCGCACAATGACCGCGATGACGAATGCGTCGTGGCGCAGCAGCGTGAGCGAGTGGCGAGACGGTGGCCGGTGGGTGTCTAGCGACGCGGGCCGGTTGTTTGTGCGATCCGGTGCGGGGGATGGGCCGACTGTCCTACTGCTGCACGGCTTTCCATCGTGTTCGTATGATTTCCGGTCGGTCGTGGACCGACTCGCCGGTCGGTCCTGGTTGACGATGGATTTCCTCGGGTTCGGCTTGTCGGAGAAACCGCGCCCGCATCGCTACAGCCTGTTCGAGCAGGCTGACCTGGTGGAGCAGGTGGTGGCATCGAGCGCGTCGGGTCCGGTGGTGTTGGCCGCACACGACATGGGCACCTCGGTAGCCACCGAATTGTTGGCCCGCGATCTCGAGGGCACCCTGACCTTCGACCTGCAACGCGCGGTGCTGACCAACGGCAGCGTGATCTTGGAGCGGGCCAGTCTGCGGCCGATCCAGAAGGTGCTGCGTGGCCCATTCGGTGGTGTCGCCGCTCGGCTGACGAACCGGCGCAGCTTCGTTCGCGGCTTCGGCCGACTGTTCAGCCCGCAGCACCCGCTGACCTCCGATGAGGCCGCCGCGCAGTGGGCCCTGCTGACCCACAACGGCGGAAACCGGATCGCGCACCTGCTCTCGGCCTACCTCGACGAACGGGTGCGGTATGCGCAACGCTGGCACGGCGCGGTGCGCGACTGGCCCAAGCCGCTGGGCTTCGTGTGGGGCCTGGGCGATCCGGTCGCCACCACCAATGTGCTGGACGGCTTGCGGCAGCTGCGCCCGGCCGCCGACGTCGTCGAACTGCCCGGGCTGGGCCACTATCCGCAGATCGAGGACCCGCAGGCGTTCACCGACGGTGTGCTGGGCCTGCTGGTTTAGCTCTTAGGCCGGCACTTCGCTGCGGTCGGCGCTCCACAGCGTGTGGAACTTGCCTTCCGCGTCCGTGCGGCCGTAGCTGTGCGCGCCGAAGTAATCGCGCTGGGCCTGGGTCAGCGCAGCCGGCAGCCGCTCGGTCCGCAGGCCGTCGTAGTAGGCCAGGGCCGAGGAGAAACCGGGGGCGGGGATACCCAGGCTCACCGCGGTGGTCACCACCCGCCGCCAGGCGTCGATGGCAGCCTCGACCGCGCTGCGGAAATACGGCGCGGCCAGCAGGCTCACCAGGTCGGCGTCGGTGTCGAAGGCCTCTTTGATGCGGTTGAGGAACTTCGCGCGAATGATGCAGCCACCCCGCCAGATCGTTGCCAGGTCTCCCGGGGTCACATTCCAGCCGTACTCGGCGCTGCCGGCCTGAATCTGGTTGAAGCCCTGCGCATACGCGACGATCTTGGAGGCATACAGCGCCTGGCGGACGTCCTCGGTGAACCGGGCCGCATCCGCGGGGCGTTCGCCGAGGCTTCCGGCGGCCAGGCCCACCGCGGCGCGACGCTGCGGGACCGAGCCCGACAGCGCCCGGGCGAACACCGCCTCGGCGATGCCGGTGACCGGGACCCCCAGGTCCAGAGCAGACTTCACCGTCCAGCGTCCGGTGCCCTTCTGCTCGGCTTCGTCGACGATGATGTCGACCAGCGGCTGGCCGGTCTTGGCATCGACCTGCCGCAGGACCTCGGCTGTGATCTCGACCAGGTAGCTGTCCAGATCCCCGGCGTTCCACTCGGTGAACACCTCGGCGATCTGCGGTGCGGCCAGGCCCAGCCCGTCGCGCAGCAGCTGGTAGGCCTCACCGATCAGCTGCATGTCGGAGTACTCGATGCCGTTGTGCACCATCTTCACGAAGTGCCCTGCGCCGTCCGGCCCGATGTGGGTGCAGCACGGCACGCCGTCGACGTGGGCGGAGATCTCTTCGAGCAGCGGGCCCAGCGACGCGTAGGACTCCTTGGGGCCGCCCGGCATGATCGAGGGACCGTTCAGGGCGCCTTCCTCGCCGCCGGAGATCCCGGCCCCGACGAAGTGCAGGCCGCGGGCGGCCATCGCCTTCTCCCGGCGGATGGTGTCGGTGTAGAGCGCGTTGCCGCCGTCGATGATTATGTCGCCGGGCTCCATCGCGTCGGCGAGTTCGTTGATGACGGCGTCGGTGGGGTCACCCGCCTTGACCATGATCAGCACGCGGCGCGGCTTCTCCAAGGCGGCAAGGAATTCCGGAATCGTCTCGCTGCGCACGAAGCTGCCTTCGGAGCCGTAGGCGTCGAGCAGTGCGTCGGTCTTGGCGACCGACCGGTTGTGCAGCGCCACGGTGTAGCCATGGCGGGCGAAGTTGCGCGCGATGTTGGATCCCATGACAGCCAGTCCGGTAACGCCGATCTGGGCGGTGCCAACAACTTCCGACGCGCTCATGTATTCGCCTCTCGGTGGTAGGTGATTCGATGCCCGGCACGCCGGACGGCGCGGGTTACCCCGCGATCAGTCGGTGCAGCTCGGTGAGCCACGGTACCGCCAGTGCCACCGTGGGCACCGTCAGCACCCCGGCTGCGGCTGAATAGGCGGCAGCGGCCAGCGCTGGACTGTTGCCCTGCCCCGACAACCGTTGCACGCGCAGCACCGTATTGGTGCCGCCCGCCGCCAGCGCACCGGCGGGGACTTTGGTTGAGGCACACGTCACCAGGGCGCGGGCCAGGGGAGGGGCGCCGGCCACCCGAACGGCTGCGTCGTCGGCAAGCAGTTCGATCAACAGCCGCACCGCGTCCAGGGCGCTGGCGCTTCGCACGAACCAGGGGAATGCGGTGTGCACGGCCGAGAACGCCTCGAGTACCAGGTCGTGCCGTGCACGCAGATGGGCCCGCTCATGGCAGAGCAGCGCGGCCAACTCGGTGTCACCGAGCGCGTCCAGCGTGCCGGAACTGACCACCACCCGGCTCCGCACCCCGGGCAAACAGTAGGCGAGTGGCTGCATCACCTGCAGAATGCGCAGTCCGCTGGTGCGCAGCGCGGGCGGCCGGTCGGTGACACTGACCAGGTCGACGAGCATGCGGTGGTGGGCCCGGCGTTGCCGGGTGCGGATCGCGACCCGCAACACCGTCCAGGTGAGGCGCATCCCGACCATCAGCGTCAACACGAAGACCGCGACGTAGAAGGTCCACAGCCCCCAACCCAAGCGATCGAGGGAGCCGAGGATCGTCGAGGTGGGCCGGCCGTCCGGGCCGGGCATCAGCAGGCGGCTCGCGGTGGCCAGGCCTGCGCTGAACGCGGACAACACCGCGGCAATGGCGATGGCCTGCCAGAGCACCAACGCGGCTCGCGGAGCGCGGAGCGGCCAGTCAGCGCGCGCCAGCAGGGCGGGTACCGGCCCTACGAGCAACAGCGCGACGATGGAAAAGGCCAGCGCGGACACGCTGTAAGTCTCCCTCAGGACGCAGGTCGGCCGCTACCTGGGAGGCGGATGCGATGTTTGGCCTCCAGTTCGTCCAGCGCACGACGCAACGCGTCGGCCTCGTCGACGCCGACGCGTTCGACGAAATGCACCAGCGCGGCCCGGCGGTCTCCGGAGTCAGCGGCCTGATCGAGTGCCTCCACCATCAGCCCGGCAACCAATTCGTCGCGGCCCCGGACCGGTGTGTAACGGTGTGCACGGTCATCGCGAATCTGCGACACGAGGTTCTTCTTGGCCAGTCGCTGCAGGACTGTCATCACGGTCGTGTAGGCCAGGTCGCGCTGGGTTGACAGCGCCTCGTGGACCTCGCGCACCGTCTGAGACTCCGGCGATGACCACAGATGGTCCATCACCGCTCGTTCCAAGTCCCCTAAATGGGTCTGTTTCGCCATGTTTGTTATCAACTCCCCGGGCAACGGAGCAAGCCTACCCTTAATTACTACCGGGCGTCGTATCAGAAGCTGAGGGTCTGCTGCGACCCCGGTGTGAGCGGAACGGATCGCCCAGGAGGGCCCCAGCGGGCGTCGTGTACAACCATCACATGGCAGCCACCGGATTTCCGTCCGACTTCTCCTCGCCCTTCGACTCCGAGATCGGCCTGGTCTACACCGACATCGGCCCGGACGGAGCGCACGCGCAATTGGAGCTGCAGCCCAAGCTCTGCCAGCCGGCGGGCATCGTGCACGGCGGCGTGTACTGCTCGATCATCGAAAGCGTGGCCAGCGTCTCGGCGCATACCTGGCTCAACCGCGACGGTGGCGACGCTGTCGGCTCCGTTGTCGGGGTCAACAACAACACCGACTTCCTGCGAGCGGTCTCGTCGGGAACCGTCTACGCCGCGTCCACGCCGATTCATCGCGGCCGCCGCCAGCAACTGTGGTTGGTGACGATCACCGATGCCGACAAGCGCGTGCTCGCCCGCGGCCAGGTCCGGTTGCAGAATCTGACGGATTAGATTCTCGGCGAGGCCAACCGCGCTTGCCGCTAACTGGCCGCGCGCTAACTGACCGCGCGCTCCGCGCCCCGCTGCGCCTCGGCCGCCAGCACTTCGAGCTGTTCCAGACGTGTTCGGGCGAACGCCTGCTGCTCGGTGATGGTGAGCTGGCCGCGCCGGGTGCTCAGGAAGGTCACGTTCCACGACAGCAGTGTGCTGATCTTGTTCTTGAACCCGACCAGGTAGATCAGGTGCAGTCCCAGCCAGGCCAGCCAGGCCAGGAAGCCGCTGAACTCCAGCGGCCCGATCTTGGTGACGGCAGAGAACCGGGACACGGTGGCCATCGAGCCCTTGTCCAGGTACTGGAAGGGCTCCCGGTCGGCCGGGTTGGCGCCACCCAGTTCGGCCTTGATGGTGCTGGCGGCGTGCTTGGCGCCCTGGATGGCGCCCTGCGCCATACCGGGGACACCGTCGATGGCCGCCATGTCGCCGACCACGAAGACGTTCGGGTGGCCCGGCACGGACAGGTCCGGCAACACCTTGACCCGCCCGGCGCGGTCGAGTTCGACGTCGGACTGCTCGGCGAGATCGCGGCCCAGCGGGCTGGCCGACACACCGGCGGACCACACCTTGCACTGGGATTCGATGCGCCGGGTCTTGCCGTCGGCGTCCTTGACGGTCAGGCCGTTGCGGTCGACGTCGGTGACCATGGCGCCGAGCTGGATCTCCACGCCCATCTTCTGCAGCCGCTCGGCGGCCCGGCGTCCCAGCTTCTCGCCCATCGGTGGCAGCACGGCGGGCGCGGCGTCGAGCAGGATCACCCGCGCCTTGGTCGAGTCGATGTTGCGGAACGCGCCCTTGAGTGTGTAGTTGGCCAACTCGGCGATCTGCCCGGCCATTTCGACGCCGGTGGGGCCCGCGCCGACCACGGTGAAGGTGAGCAGCTTCTCCCGCCGGGCTTCGTCTCGGGACCGCTCGGCCTGCTCGAAGGCGCTCAGGATGCGGCCCCGCAACTCCAGCGCGTCGTCGATGGTCTTCATGCCCGGCGCGAACTCGGCGAACTGGTCGTTGCCGAAGTAGGACTGCCCGGCGCCGGCCGCGATGATCAGGCTGTCGAACGGGGTGTCATAGGTGTGGCCGAGCACCTCGGAGGTGACGAACTTGCCGGCCAGGTCGATGCGGGTGACGTCGCCGAGCAGCACCTGGGCGTTGCGTTGCTTGCGCAGTACGACGCGGGTGGATGGCGCGATCTCGCCCTCGGACAGGATGCCCGTCGCAACCTGGTACAGCAGGGGCTGGAACAGGTGGTGGGTGGTGCGGGCGATCAACTTGACGTCGACGTCGGCGCGCTTGAGCTTCTTCGCTGCGGTCAACCCACCGAATCCCGAGCCGATGATGACGACCTGGTGGCGTCGGCTCTGCTGCGCAGTGACTTCAGGCTGGGCGCTCATGGGAATCCGGTTGCTCCTCGACGGTGACTGCGTTCCCCCAATACGCTAGTCGACCTAAAAGGTGCTCACTGCATTCAGTGGTTGTGGGATTAGCCACTTCCGTCACAGTCAGCCGAAGCAGGCCAGCGCTCCGTGACCGACGTGCAGCGTCTGGCCGGTGATGTGCCGGGCAGCCGGCGAGGTCAAAAACACCGCGAGGCGGGCGATTTCAGCGGCTCCGGTGGGAGGCACACGAGTCAGTCCGTCGTAGCCCGGCTGGGCGCCTTCGCCGGCGGCTACCACGTTGACGGTGATCCCGCGGGTGCCGAACGTGGTGGCCTGGCCGGCGGTCCAGTTCGACAAGGCGGCTTTGACCGCTGCGTCGGCACTGCCGTCGCGGGGGTTCTCCGGCAGCACCGAGATGATGGAGCCGCCCGAGCGCAGGTGGTCGCCGATGGTCCCGACGGTCAGCACGGCCGAGAGCACCGTGGCGTCGAGCGCGCTGCGCCAGGCGTTGGCCTGATCGGCCAGCGAATAGCCGCGGGGGTCACCGCCCTGCCAGCGCGGCGCCGGGACGTTGACGATGGTGTCGAGGTGGTGCGGAAACAACCCGCGGGCAGCCAACATGCTCGCCGGGTCGGTGTTATCGCAGACGACCGCATTGGCGTCGAGTTCTTTGGCGGCGACTTCGAGCTCGGGGCCTCGCAAACCGGCGAGCGTCACCTTGTGGCCAGCCTCGCTGAAACCCTCGGCAATGGTGCGACCCAATTCGGTGTCACCACCGGTGACCAGCACATCCATCGGTAGATCCTCCTCGTGTTCCGGGCTATGTTACTGGACGGTAGCCGCTTTGCGGGGCGGGGGCGGAACTCGGCACAGACACGATCCGGCCACAGTCCGGGGTGCGCCAGGGGCCGACCCGCCGCGCGCCGCTTCGCGCCGCTTGCGATCGCCGCGGTGTTGATGGCGCCGACCCGCCGCGCGCCGCTTCGCGCCGCTTGCGATCGCCGCGGTGTTGATGGCGCCGACCCGCCGCGCGCCGCTTCGCGTCGCTTGCGATCGCCGCTAGGCTGCCAGCCATGGGGCGTACCCAGGTGGTCTGCGGGGTGGTGGCGGTCATGCTGGCGACGGGTGTGGCCGGCTGTAGTTCGAAACCGGCGTCCCCGACGATCACGGTGTTCGCGGCGGCGTCGCTGCAGCCGGCGTTCACCGAGATAGCCGAGCAGTTCAAAACCGACAATCCCGGCGTGGCGGTGGCCTTCAACTTCGCCGGATCCTCGGACCTGGCCACTCAACTGACACAGGGGGCGCGCGCCGACGTCTTCGCCTCGGCCAACACCATCCAGATGGACAAGGTCGGGCAGGCCGGCCTGCTGGACGCCGCGGCGGTGCCGTTTGCCAGCAACACGCTGGTGATCGTGACGGCACCCGGTAATCCACATGGGGTGCAGTCCTTCGCCGATCTGGCCGCTCCAGGGCTCGCGGTGGTGGTGTGTCAGGCGCCGGTCCCGTGCGGCGCGGCGACCCACAAGGTCGAAGACGCCACCGGCGTCGCGGTCACACCGGTCAGCGAGGAGCCCGACGTCACCGACGTGCTCAACAAGGTCACCACCGGCCAGGCCGACGCCGGCGTGGTCTACCGCACCGATGCCCAGCACGCCGGAGCCAAGGTGGACACCATCGAGTTCCCCGAGGCTGGCGACGCGGTCAACACCTACCCGATCGCGCTGCTGCGGCAAGCGCCTTCGCCGGGGCCGGCCCGCGCGTTCATCGATCTGGTCACCGGCGAAGCGGGGCAGAAGGTGCTGCACGCGGCCGGTTTCGGTAAGCCCTGACCGGCCGTGGGCGGCCGGCCTGATGACCTGCCGGGCTGGGTCTATGTGCCCGCCGCGATCGGCGCGGCGTTCGTGGTGCTGCCGCTGGTGGGGATCGCGGCGAAAGTCGATTGGCCACATTTCTGGTCGCTGATCAGCAGCCCGGCTGCCACGACTGCGCTGCAACTGAGCCTGCGCACCGCCGCGGCCAGCACGGTGCTGTGTGTGCTGCTGGGGGTGCCGATGGCGCTGGTCCTGGCGCGCAGCCAGGCGCGGGTGGTGCGCCTGCTCCGGCCGTTGGTGTTGCTGCCGTTGGTGCTGCCGCCGGTGGTGGGCGGAATTGCGTTGCTGTATGCGTTCGGCCGGCTGGGATTGCTGGGCCGCTATTTGGAGGCCGCCGGAATCCATATCGCGTTCACCACGACCGCGGTAGTGCTGGCGCAGACCTTCGTGTCGTTGCCGTTTCTGGTGATCGCCCTGGAAGGCGCGGCGCGGACCGCCGGTGCCGACTACGAGAGGGTGGCGGCCACGCTGGGTGCCCGGCCCAGCGCGGTGTGGTGGCGGGTCACGCTGCCACTGTTGGCGCCCGGGCTGATCTCCGGAGCGGTTCTGGCGTTCGCCCGGTCGCTCGGGGAGTTCGGGGCGACACTGACTTTTGCCGGCTCCCTGGAAGGCGTCACCCGGACGTTGCCGCTAACTATCTATCTGCAGCGCGTGTCGGACGCTGACGCCGCGGCGGCGATGTCGCTGTTGCTGGTGGCTGTTGCCGCCGTGGTGGTGCTCGTCGTGGGTGTCCGGCGACTGGGCAGCATCGGGTGAGCGCCCAAGCCGGCGGGCTCACGTTGCACGCGGTCGTCGCCCAGCGTGGCCTCGACGTCCAGCTGAACGTTGAACCGGGCGAAGTGCTGGCCGTCCTGGGTCCCAACGGCGCCGGGAAGTCGACCTTGCTGCACGTGATCGCGGGGCTGCTGCGGCCCGATGAGGGCCTGGTCCGCGCAGGTGATCGGGTGCTGACCGATACCCGGGCCGGCGTACAGGTGGCCACCTGCGACCGCCGGGTGGGCCTGCTGCTGCAGGACCCGCTGCTGTTTCCGCACTTGAGCGTGGCGGCCAACGTCGCATTCGGGTCGCATCATCGGCGACGCTTCGACCTGCGCCGGGCCCGCGCCCGTGCCCTCGCGGCGCCGTGGCTGCGCGCGGTCGACGCCGAGGGCTTGGCCGAGCGCCGCCCGCGCCGGCTCTCCGGCGGGCAGGCGCAGCGGGTCGCGATCGCCCGTGCCCTGGCGGCCGAACCGGAGGTGCTGTTGCTCGACGAGCCGTTGGCCGGGCTCGACGTGGGCGCGGCGACTGCGGTGCGCACGGTGCTGCGCGACGCGCTTGGTGCGGCAGGGCGCACCACCGTGCTGGTCACCCACGACCTGCTCGACGTATTCGCGTTGGCGGATCGGGTGTTGGTTCTCGAATCCGGCCGGATCGCCGAGATCGGCCGCGCCGCAGAGGTATTGGCCGCACCGCGGAGTCGTTTCGGGGCGCAGATCGCCGGAGTCAATCTGGTCGCGGGGGTGCTTGATGCCGCCGGCGTGCTTCGCACCGGGTGGGGAGAGCGGTGGCACGGCAGCACCGACGACGGGGTGGAACCGGGTCGGCCGGCGGTCGCGGTCAGCACACCGCGGGCGGTGGCGGTCTATCGGGAGCCGCCGCGCCACGGCAGTCCCCGCAATCTGCTTGAGGTGATGGTGGCCGAGCTCGATGTACGCGGCAGCACGGTCCAGGTGCGCGGCGTGGACCAACCCGATGGAGCGCCGGGACTGGCCGCGGACATCACCGCCGACGCGGCGGCGGAACTGCGTCTGGCGCCGGGGGAGACGGTCTGGTTCGGGGTCAAAGCCCAGGAAGTGACGCTGCGTGCGACACACCCCGGCATGGCGTAACTTGCGTACCGATGGCAACGCGGTAGGTTTTTCTGCCATGAAGCAGGTGGACCTGACCTCCAGGGGAATTCGGGCGATGGCCGCGACCGCGGTCGCCGGTGCGTTGGCATTCGCCCTTGCGGCGCCGGTATATGCGGACCCGGTGCCGCCGCCTCCTCCCGCGCCGCCGGCCACCGCGGATGCCCCGCCGGCCGACCCGAACGCCCCGGCTCCGGCCGCCGAGCCCGCGCCACCCGAGGTGGGCCGTGTCGACGACGTCGCGGGCGGTTTCAGCTTCGTGCTGCCGGGCGGCTGGGTGCAGTCCGACACCAGTCACCTTGAGTACGGTTCGTCGCTGTTGAGCAAGAAGACCGGTGAGCCCATGCTGCCGGGTCAGCCGGCGCCGGTGGCCAACGACACCAGGATCGTGCTCGGCAAGCTCGACCAGCGGCTCTACGCCAGCGCGGAGGCCGACAACGCCAAGGCCGCCACCCGCCTCGGATCCGACATGGGCGAATTCTTCATGCCCTACCCCGGCACCCGCGCCAACCAGGTGAACGCTCCGCTCACCGGCGGCGGGCTGACCGGTAGCGCGTCGTACTACGAGGTCAAGTTCACCGACCCGGCCAAGCCGGTCGGCCAGATCTGGAGCGGCGTGATCGGCGTGCCGCCGGCCGAGGGCACCGGCCCACAGACCGAACGGTGGTTCGTGGTGTGGCTGGGCACGGCCAACAACCCGGTCGACACCAACGCGGCCATCGCGTTGGCCGAGTCCATCCGGCCGCTGGGCGCGACCCCCGCCGAAGCAGCGCCTGCCCCGGCGCCGGGCATTCCGGGAATCCCGGCGCCTGCGCCTGCGCCTGCTCCGGCTCCCGCACCTGCTCCCGCCCCCGCACCTGCTGCGTAATCCCTGCTGATCACGCCCATGGCCGGAAGCTATCTCGCTGCTGCGCTGTCGACGCCGACGTCGGTCAGCTGGCTGGCCTACGTCCTGATCGGCGGCATCGCCGGTTGGCTGGCGAACCGCATCATGAAGCGCGGTGGCTCGGGGATTCTGCTCAACGTCCTGATCGGCGTGATCGGCGGATTCATCGGCGGCATGCTGCTCGGCTGGCTCGGTGTGGACGTTGAGCACGGCCGCAGGTGGTTTACATTCTTCGTCTCGCTGGGCGGGGCCATCATCTTGCTGTGGGTCGTCGGATTGGTTCGCCGCAGGTAGCCGTCCCGGCTGTCGAACGCGCACCATAGGTCTATGGCGTCGCAGTTGGCCGGGGTGTCGATGGCGGGATGGCGCGTTCAACGGCCAGGCCCGATAGCCAACCGACCGCTCGAGCGGGTCAAAACCGCGGTACCGCGACCGCAGCCCTCGGAACTGCTGCTTGCCGTGCAGGCCTGCGGCGTGTGCCGTACCGACCTGCATGTCGCCGAAGGCGACCTTCCGGTGCACCGACCCGGTGTGATCCCCGGCCACGAGGTGGTCGGCGAAGTCGTCGAAGTCGGCGCCGACGCCGGTGACGAGTTCGCGGTGGGGGACCGGGTCGGTGTTGCCTGGCTGCGACACACCTGCGGCACCTGTCGCTACTGCCGCCGGGGCGACGAGAACCTCTGCCCGCAGTCGCGCTACACCGGTTGGGATGACGACGGCGGCTATGCCGAATTCGCCACTGTGCCCGCAGCTTTCGCGCTGCCCCTGCCCGACGGCTACAGCGACACCGAGTTGGCGCCGTTACTATGCGCGGGCATCATCGGCTACCGGTCCTTGCAGCGCGCGGACCTGCCCCCGGGCGGGCGGCTGGGGATCTACGGATTCGGCGGCAGTGCGCACATCACCGCGCAGGTCGCCCTCGCCAGCGGCGCCGAGGTGCATGTGATGACCCGCGGTGAACGAGCCCGCGAACTGGCACTGGAACTGGGCGTTGCCTCGGCCCAGGGCGCCGCCGATCCGCCACCGGTGCCGCTGGACTCCGCGATCCTGTTCGCCCCCGTCGGTGAGCTGGTGCTGCCCGCCTGCCAGGCGCTGGACGCCGGCGGCACACTGGCCATCGCCGGCATCCATCTCAGCGACATCCCACCGCTGAACTACCAGCGCCACCTGTTCCGTGAGCGGCAGATCCGGTCGGTCACGTCCAACACCCGCGCGGACGCCCACGCCTTCCTCGATTTCGCGGCAGCGCACCACATCGACGTGACGACGCCGGTGTACGCGCTGGGAGATGCCGACCGGGCGTTGATGGACCTGGGTGCGGGCCGGATCGCAGGTGCGGCAGTGCTGCTGGTCTGAGCCGCGGGCCTGATGCGGGGCTCATGCGGCGGCCCCAGCTTCGGTTCTCCTTCGTCGAGCCTCGCTGAACCGCCGGGGCTCATGCGGCGGCCCAGCTTCGGCTCTCCTTCGTCGAGCCTCGCTGAACCGCCGGGGCTCAGCCAGATACCTGCCACACCAGTGCAGCGGCCAGCGCACCTACCCCGTTAAGTGACCAATGCAGTGCGATAGGTGCGATCAGGCTGCCACTGCGTCGCCGCAACCAGCTGAACACGAAGCCCGCGGCCCCGGTGGCCAACACCGCGAGCGTCACACCGGCCAGCATGCCGAAGAACCCGCCCCCGAGCACGCGCGTGAAACCGACGTTGCTGCTGGTCAGGCCGAGCGATGTCGCGACATGCCACAGTCCGAACAGCAAGGAGCCGGCCGCGGCCACCCCGCGAAACCCCCACGCCCGGTGCAGTGCGCCGTGCAGCGCGCCGCGGAACGCCAACTCCTCGGGGATCACGGTCTGCAGCGGGATGACGACCATCGAGGCCACCAGCGCGCCGGAGACCGTGGCGTAGTGGTTGTTCAAGAACATCGGCCGGGTCACGGGCAACATCACGCCGATCGCGATCACCGACACCACGACCACTACCGCGGCCAGTGCGTAGCCGAACCCCGATTTCCAATGCGCGCGGCCCAGGCCGAGCTCACTCCAGGTCAGGCCGTTATAGCGGACCAGGGCGATCAAGCCGATCGCGGTGGCCGGGACGGTGGCGACTGCAGCCCACGGGGTGGTGAAGTGAGCGATCAGATTGGCAAGCGCCAGCACCACCACGACGACGGCGACGTCGACGAAGGCGCGAAAGTGATTCAGCGCCGAGAGCTGCGACACCAATGGGTGCCGCCCCCAGGGCACCGCGAACTCGTGGCCAGACATTAGACCGAATTCTACGCGCGACGGTGCTTCGGGGCCGGTGCGTCGTTAGCGACGCCTGACCGCGGGCCTACTTAGTTCCGTGGGTCTCACACAGCACGCGCGCAGGGTTGCCGGTGGCCGTGTTCTCGCTGACCACCTTGCCGTTGACGGTGACCGTGCAGGTCAGCGCGCCGGGACCGGCGCTCTGCGCGCTCAGCGAGTACGAGGACGGACTGGTTGCGTTCGTCATCGAGCCGGTCAGCTGAATGGACCACGGCAGCGGGGCGTTGGTGGCGTGCGCCTGACCGTTCTGGCCCTGATAGGTGATGTAGCTGGCGACCCCGGTACCGGTGAGGTCGTAGCGGACCGGCACCCTGGTGCGGTCCGGCGTCGCGCCGGCCGACCCGGCACCGGCAATGGTGGCCGACGCGACGAGGGCGCCGAGCAGCAACGACATCGCCTTGCGGGGCATCCGGACCGGTGCGGGGTGAGCAGTCATGGCCGTCACCTTATCTCGCCGCTGTTCGGCTCTGCGCCCGATCGCCAGGTCCAGTTGGTGATCCGGGGATCGTCCTCCCCGTGCTCGCGGGTGTAGAGCCGCGCCGCCATCCGCGCATCGACCATCTGCTGGCGCAGTACCGCGTGGCGACCGCCCAAACCCGGCACCCGATCGATCACGTCCATCACCAAGTGGAAACGATCCAGATCGTTGAGCATCACCATGTCGAACGGTGTTGTCGTGGTGCCTCGTTCGCGGTAGCCGCGCACATGCATCTGGTCGTGGTTCGCCCGCGAGTAGGTCAGACGGTGGATCAACCAGGGGTAGCCGTGGTAGGCGAAGATCACCGGCTTGTCGCGGGTGAACAGCGCGTCGAATTCGGTGTCGGGCAAGCCATGCGGATGTTCGGTCGTCGGTTGCAGACGCATGATGTCCACGACATTCACCACACGCACGGCGAGGTCGGGCAGTTCGTCGCGCAGAATGTCGGCGGCGGCCAAGGTTTCCAGCGTAGGGATATCCCCGGCGCAGGCGAGCACCACGTCCGGCTCGCCGGTGGTGGTGCCGGCCCACTCCCAGATGCCCAGACCGCGGGTGCAGTGCGCCACCGCCGCCGGCATGTCGAGGTAGGCCAGCGCCGGCTGCTTGCCGGCGACGATCACGTTGACGTAATTGCGACTGCGCAGGCAGTGATCGGCCACCGACAGCAGCGTGTTCGCGTCCGGCGGCAGGTAGACCCGCACCACCTCGGGCCGCTTGTTGGCCACCAGGTCGATGAACCCGGGATCCTGGTGCGACGCCCCGTTGTGGTCCTGGCGCCAGACGTGGGAGGTCAGCAGATAGTTCAGTGAGGCGATCGGTTGGCGCCACGGGAGTTCGCGGCTGACGGCCAGCCATTTGGCGTGCTGGTTGAACATCGAGTCGACGATGTGCACGAACGCTTCGTAGCAGTTGAACAGCCCGTGCCGACCGGTCAGCAGATAGCCCTCCAGCCAGCCCTGGCACAGGTGTTCCGAAAGCACTTCCAGGACTCGCCCGTCCGGGGCCAGGTGATCGTCACCCGGGACGGTCTCCGACAACCAGACCCGGTCGGTCGTGTCGAACACCGCCGAAAGCCGGTTGGAGGCGGTCTCGTCCGGACCCATCAACCGGAACCGGTCGCGGTTGCGGTCGATGACGTCGCGCAGGAACGTGCCGAGCACCCGGGTGGCCTCATGCATCTCGGTTGCGGGCCGGGCCACCGGTACCGCGTAGTCGCGAAAATCAGGCAAGTCCAGATCGCGGAGCAGCCGCCCTCCATTGGCATGCGGGTTGGCGCTCATCCGGCGGTCCCCGCGCGGGGCTAGCGCCGACAGCTCGGGCAGTAGGCGTCCGGAGGAGCCGAACAACTCCGCTGGGCGGTAGCTGCGAAGCCATTGCTCCAGTTGGCGGCGGTGTTCGGGGTCGGTGCGGGTCTGCGCGAGCGGCACCTGATGTGCCCGCCAGGTTCCCTCCACCTGTTGTCCGTCCACCATCTTCGGGCCGGTCCAGCCCTTCGGGGTGCGCAGCACGATCATCGGCCATACCGGCCGCATCGACGAGCCCTCGGTGCGCGCGGCGCGCTGGATCGCCGCGATGTCGTCGAACGCGTCATCGAGTGCGGCGGCGAGCAGCTGGTGTACGACGGCGGGGTCGTCGCCGGCGACGGTGATCGGCCGATACCCGTAACCGCGTAGCAGAGCCTCCAATTCCGGCTGCGGAATACGAGCCAGCACAGTGGGATTGGCGATCTTGTAGCCGTTGAGATGCAGAACCGGCAGTACCGCGCCGTCCACGGCTGGGTTGAGGAACTTGTTCGAGTGCCAGCTGGCCGCCAGTGGTCCGGTCTCGGCCTCGCCGTCGCCGATCACGCAGGCGACCACCAGTTCGGGGTTGTCGAAGGCCGCACCGAAGGCATGCACCAGCGCGTAGCCGAGCTCGCCGCCCTCATGGATGGAGCCCGGCGTCTCGGCCGCCACGTGGCTGGGGATACCTCCGGGAAAAGAGAATTGCCGGAACAACTTCCGCAGACCGTCGACGTTCTCGCCGATGCCCGTGTAGACCTCGCTGTAGGTGCCTTCGAGATACGCGTTGGCGACCAGCGCCGGGCCGCCGTGGCCGGGGCCGGTGACGAAGATGACGTCGGCGTCGCGGTCGCGGATGATCCGATTGAGATGCAGATAGAGCAGATTGAGCCCTGGGGTAGTGCCCCAGTGCCCGAGCAGTCGGGGCTTGACGTGCTCGGCCCGCAGCGGTTCGGCCAGCAGCGGATTGTCCAGCAGGTAGATCTGGCCTACGGAGAGATAATTGGCGGCCCGCCAGTAGGCATCGAGGCGGGCCAGTTCATCGTCGGAGAGTGTGGGCGTTAACGGAGTCGCGTTGGCTGCACTCACCTTTTCCATTGTCGCGGCCAACTCCGAACGCGGCAACCGATTCATTACCCTGACTGCGTGCTGCTGAAATCGGTTCGTGTGCTCGATCTGTCCGGCGGCGACGCCGACACGGTCACCCGGTTGCTCGCCGACCTGGGAGCCGATGTGCTCAAGGTGGAGCCTCCGGGTGGAAGTCCGGCGCGGGCCGCGGCTCCGCTGCTAGGCGGTGCGAGCATCGCGTTCGCGCTGCACAACGCGAACAAGCGCAGCATCACCCTCGACCCCGCTGTGGAGCGGGACCGCCGCCGCTTCGACGAGTTGGCCGGTACCGCCGACATCCTGGTGGACAGCGGCCTGCCAGGGCAGGCGACGGAGTTCGGGACCTCCTGCGCTGAACTGGCCGACCGATTCGCTCACCTGGTGACAATGTCGGTCACCGATTTCGGGTCGAGCGGTCCGCGAGCGGAGTGGCAGGCCACCGACGCGGTGCTCTACGCACTCTCGGGCGCCCTGTCCCGGTCGGGCCCCACCACCGGGACCCCGGTACTGCCGCCGGAGGGGATCGCCTCGGCGACCGCGGCGGTACAGGCCGCCTGGGCGGTGCTGGTCGCCTATTTCAACCGGTTGCGCTGCGGAACCGGCGATTACATCGACTTTTCCCGGTTCGACGCGGTGGTCACCGTGCTCGATCCGATATTCGGCGCGCACGGCCAGGTCGCCGCGGCCCAACGCGCGTCGAGCCGGTGGCGCGGGAGGCCCCGCAACCAGGACGCCTACCCGATCTACGCGTGCCGCGACGGCTACGTCCGGCTTTGCGTCATGTCCCCGAGGCAGTGGCGCGCACTGTGGAGCTGGCTGGGGGAGCCGGCCGAGTACGCCGACCCCAAGTACGGCGTGATCGGCGAGCGGTTCGCCGTCTGGCCGCAGATCAGTGCCCTGATCCGTGAACTGTTCGCCGGCCAGGACATGGCGGACCTGGTCACCGCCGGGCAATCTCGCGGTGTCCCCATCGCCGGGGTCGGCGATCCCGCGCAGGTCCTGGCCGAAGAACATTTCGCGGTCGCGCAAGCGGTCACCCAGACCGAGCTGGCTCCGGGGCTGCCCGCGGTGATCCCGACCGGCTACTACGTCGTCGACGACCAGCGAGCCGGCTTTCGGACCCCCGCCCCGGCCACCGGCGAGGCAGAGGCCGGATGGCTGGCCGAACCGTTGACGGAGCCGACGGTGCGCGGTGCGGTCGGCGCCCGGCCGTTCGAGGATCTACGGATCGTCGACCTGGGTGTGATCGTTGCCGGCGGGGAAGCCAGCCGGCTCTTCGGCGACCTGGGTGCCGAGATCATCAAGGTGGAAAGCGCGGCCTACCCCGACGGGCTGCGGCAGGCCCGTCCCGGGGCGGCGATGAGCGAGTCGTTCGCTTGGACGCACCGCAACAACTCCGGACTCGGCCTGGACCTGCGCAGCCCGGCCGGCAAGGAGATCTTCACTCGTCTGGTCGGCGCGGCGGACGCGGTGTTCGCCAACTTCAAGCCGGGAACGCTTGCTGCCCTTGGCTTTTCCTACGATGATCTGCGCGAGATCAACCCGCGAATCATCCTCGCCGAGAGCAGCGCCTTCGGAGAGTCCGGGCCGTGGAGTGACCGGATGGGCTATGGCCCACTGGTACGTGCCACCACCGGGGTCACCGCATTGTGGACGGCCCCTGAAGGGCCCAGCGACACCGAACGCCACCCGTTCTACGACGCCACCACCGTCTTCCCCGATCACGTGGTTGCGCGGGTCGCCGCGATCGGGGCGCTGGCGGCGCTGATCGGGCGCCGGCGCACCGCCGCCGGCAGTCACGTCCACGTGTCGCAGGCCGAGACCGCCGTCAACCAACTCGACACCAGCTACGTGGCCCGCGCCGCGGGCTCGTCGGTCCAGCAGGACACCGCGGTGGATCTGATCTGTCCATGCGCCGGAGATGACGAATGGTGTGTGATCTCGATCCGGACCGACGCCGATATGCGTGCTGTCGCTGCGGCTTTCGGCGATAACGGATTGGCCGACGAGCCACGCTTCAGCACCGGATCTGGTCGCACGACTCACCGTGCAGAGCTGGTCTCAGCGTTGGGTCGCCACACCGTGGCCCAGACGCCGGCCGGGGTAGCCGAATTGCTGCAGCGGCGCGGCGTGCCCGCCGCGCCGATGAACCGGCCACCCGATGTCGCCGACGACCCCCAGCTGGCCCATCGAGCGGTGTACGCGCCCATGACCCACCCGCTGATCGAGCACCCGCTGCCAGCCGAAACCGGTCCCGCGCCCTTCCGCAACATCCCTGCGGCACCGCAGCGACCGGCACCGCTGCCCGGTCAGGACACTCGGGAGATCTGCCGCTGTCTGCTCGGACTCGACGACGACGAGACCGACCGGTTGATCGCCGACGGCGTGCTGTTCGCCGGCGGTTCAGCGAGGCTCGACGGAGGAGAGGCGAAGCTGGGACCGCCGCATGAACCCGGCGGATTAGTCTGACCTCCATGCCTGTTGACCCCCGGACACCGGTACT
Organism: Mycobacterium sp. SMC-11; assembly: GCF_046250095.1. Classification (NCBI taxonomy): domain Bacteria; kingdom Bacillati; phylum Actinomycetota; class Actinomycetes; order Mycobacteriales; family Mycobacteriaceae; genus Mycobacterium; species Mycobacterium sp. SMC-11. The sequence goes on from NZ_CP176430.1 coordinate 2,242,855, forward strand.
GATCGGCTACGGCCAGGTCAACCACCGCGACGACACCGACGCGATAGAACCCGTCGATCTCATGGTGGCCGCGGCACGCCATGCCGCCCACGACCGGGTGCTGCGCGCGGTCGACTCGATTCGGGTGGTGAACCTGCTTTCCGCGCGTTACCGCGATCCGGGCGCGCTGCTCGGACAGCGGATCGGGGCGCAGCGCCCCGACACCCGGTACAGCCCGGTGGGCGGCAACGTCCCGCAGTCCCTGGTGAATCAAGCCTGTCTGGATATTCGCGACGGTCGCGCAGGCGTCGTGCTGGTGGCCGGCGGCGAGACGTGGCGCACCCGAACCAGGCTGCGGCGTGCCGGCGGGAGACTGATGTGGACGCAACAGGAAGACTCGGTCCCGATGGCCCGGTGCGAGGGCGAGGACGTGCCGATGGTCGGCCCGGCCGAGGAGCGCATCGGGTTGGACCGCCCCGCCTATGTCTACCCGTTGTTCGAACAGGCGTTGCGGATCGCCGCGGGGGAGAAGGTCGAAGACCACCGTCGGCGCATCGGTGAACTGTGGTCTCGATTCAATGCGGTCGCCGTCGACAACCCGCATGCGTGGATCCGGAACCCCGTCACCGCGGAAGAGATCTGGCAGCCGGGCCCGAAGAACCGGATGATCAGCTGGCCCTACACCAAGTTGATGAACTCCAACAACATGGTCGATCAGGCGGCCGCGCTGGTCCTCACCTCGGTTCAGTCCGCGACCGAGTTGCGGATCCCCACCGAGAACTGGATTTTCCCGCAGGCCGGTGCCGACGCCCACGACACCTATGCCATTGCCAACCGCGCCGAACTGCACCGATCACCGGCGATCCGGATCGCGGGGGCCCGGGCATTGGAGCTGGCCGGGGCCGCCGGGATCGGCGAGATCGATTACGTCGATCTGTACTCGTGTTTCCCGTCTGCGGTGCAGGTCGCGGCGGCCGAACTCGGGCTTCCCATCAACGATCCCGACCGGCCGCTCACCGTGACCGGCGGGCTCACCTTCGCCGGTGGCCCGTGGAACAACTACGTCATGCATTCGATCGCCACCCTGGCCGAACTGCTGGTGGCCAATCCCGGGCGGCGCGGGCTGATCACCGCCAACGGCGGTTACCTGACCAAGCACAGTTTCGGCGTGTACGGAACGCAGCCGCCGCCCGAGGGATTCCGTTGGGAGGACGTACAACCCGAGGTGGATGCGCAGGCCATCCGGCCTTCGGTGGTGCAGTGGCAGGGGATCGGTGAGGTGGAGTCCTGGACCACACCGTTCGATCGCGACGGGCGCCCGCTGCAGGCGTTCCTGGCGGTCCGCACGCCCGATGGTTCACGGACCCTGGCGGTGCTGCGAGACCCGGATGCCGCCGAAACGACGGTGCGCGAGGACGTCGCCGGTGCTGCGGTCGACGTGCACGAAGACGGCACCGCGACGCTGCGCTAGGTGGTCAGCCGGTCCGGATTGACGGGCGCCTGGGCGTTGATCAGCGCCTTGATGTCGTCGAGGCCCTCCCAGATGTTGACGTTCATCCCGGCGAGCACCCGGTTGTCGTCATCGAGCCAGAAGCTGGTGTATTCGCGGCCGGCGGGATCGCCGCGAAACACCACGCGGGCGTAGTGCGGCGCGTAGCCGACATACTCCATCCCAAGGTCGTATTGGTCGGTGAAAAAGTAGGGCAGCTCGGTGTATTCGGCGGCTTCGCCGAGCATGCCGGACGCAGCGACCGCCGGTTGTTTGAGGGCGTTGGCCCAGTGCTCGGTACGGATCCGGGTACCGAACAACGGGTGCTGCGCGGCGGCGATGTCGCCGACGGCATAGATGTCGGGGTCGCTGCTGCGCAGCCCGGCGTCCACGAGCACGCCGCCGTCACCGGTGGAGAGGCCGGCCTGCTGGGCCAACTCGATGTTGGGCTGGGCGCCGACCGCGACGAGCACCGCGTCCGCGCGGATCTGCGAGCCGTCGCCCAGTCGCAGCCCGGCGGCGGCACCGCCGGCGGTGGTGATCTCGGCGACCGTCGCTCCGGTCCGCAGGTCCACACCGTGCTCGCGGTGCAGGTCGGCGAAGACCGCGGCGTTCTCCGCGCCGAGACCGGCCAGCAGCGGCAGCGCGGCACTTTCGACCACGGTGACGTCGACGCCGCGCTGGCGTGCGGCGGCGGCCACCTCCATACCGATCCAGCCCGCACCCACCACCGCCAGCGAATCACCGCTCGCCAGCGCCGAATCGAGTGCCGAATCCAGCGCCGAGGCATCCTCGATAGTCCGCAGATAGTGCACGCGCGAAGCGTCGGCTCCCGGGATCGGTAGCCGCCGCGACCGAGATCCCGTCGCCAACAGCAGTCTGTCGTAGCCGAGGCTGGTGCCGTCGGCCAGCGTGACGTTGTGACCGGACGGATCCACACTGACGACGCGGTCACCCAGCCGTAGGTCGATCTCGTGTTCGCGGTACCAGGACCGGGGTTTCACGGTGAAGTCGTCGAGGGTCTTCTTGCCCGCGAGGAATTCCTTGGACAGTGGCGGCCGCTCGTAAGGCAACTGGTGCTCCTGCCCGACAAGCACGATCGTTCCGTCGAAGTTCTTGTCGCGGAGGGCTTCGGCGGCCTTGGCCCCCGCCAGACCGGCACCGACGATCACGAACGTGGTCATTCGGTCAGACGCTCGCGGACATCGGCATCGGCGGAGTAGCGCACCAGAGCCGCAGCGAGCTCGGCATTGCGTCCCTGGGACAGTGCGCCGAGTTGTTTTGCGTCACGGGGCAACCCGAGGTCGCGAGCGGCATCCAGGGCACGGTCGTCGAATGTGGAGCGCGCCCAGGGCCAGACGTCTTGGACCTCGCGGAGAAAGATGCCCGCACCCACATCGCCGATTCCCTTGAAGGACTTCAGTGCCTCGGCGGCCGCCGCGATGTCGCGTCCGCTGCGCTCCGCCAGTAGCCGAAGATCACCGCCATAGTCCGTCTGCACCGCCTCGGCCAATTCGACCAGCATGGTGGCTGAGCTCTCGTCGTAGCGGCGGTAGTGGGCCCGACCCATCGCATCGATCAGCGTTTGTCGATCGGCTTCGAGCACCTTGTGCGGCGTGCGCAATCCGCACTTGAACAGCTCGCGGGCCGCGCGGGCCGCAATGCTGGCGTCGATGGGCTTGCTGGCCAGCATGCACAGCATCAACAGCTGAAACAGCGGCATGGGTTGGTTACGCAACCGGATACCGGCCTCTTGGGCATAGGTGGTACCCGCGCGCCGCAGCAGTCGGCGGACCAGTTCCTTGTGGGCGATCACAGCAGCGCATATACCCGGATTCGTCGCAGCGAAAACCGGACATGACCAGCGAGCGGGCGAGCGCTAGTGCGAAAGGCTGCGCGCCGGATATCTCGGCGCGGTCTGCGCAACGTCGATGATCTCCAGACCGACAGCCGCCAGCATCTCCGGGATCGCCCGCACGAAGATCCGGTCGACCTCGGCGACCTCAGGCGGCAACTGCTCCATCGGCACCAAGTGCGGGTCTTTCTTGCGCACCGGGTCCTCCTCGCCCAGAGTCCAGCCGGCGTCGAGCTTCTCCTGCATCCACCGGTCGTGCTCCATGGTGCCCAGCTTGTCCATCTCGTCGTCGGTGAACTGGAAATCGCGGGCATGCCAGTTGCGCAGTGGGGCGATCACGCAGCCGATGCTGCGCAGCTTCACCCCGATATGGCGGGCTTGGGCCCGGCTGGAGTCCTTGAGCGCATCCGCCAACTGGGGCCAGGGCGGCGGCGCCGGCGCGCCAGCGGGTTGCATCAGGCAGTAGCGCCGGTGGATCTCGTGGGCAACTGCCTCCAGCGAGCCGCCCTCGACGAGCTCCACGGTGCAGGTCTGCTGCAGGGTCCGGAAGACCGTGACACCTGAGCCGCCAAGTGCCTGCTCCTCAAGCAGGTCGGCCACACCGTAGGCGCGTGAGATGGTCGTGACCACCGGTACCGCCTTGTCAAGTGCGCGGCGCAGGTTCAACGCCGTCTCGACGTTGTGTTCGTCGTGGTAACCGGTCACATAGGCCTGGGTAACGGGCCAGTCGGTGTCCTGCGCCACCCAATCGATGTCGCGTACCGAGGCCGGCGCGCAGTGGAATTCGCAGACTTCCTCGAGCGCGGGGTGATTGGCCACCAGCTTGGCCACCTTGGCGGCGGCCTGGTCATCGATGACCGTCACCCGCAGTGGCTGGTCGTCCACGCGTTCGTCGTGCCATTGGCGGGCCGCCTGAAACACCAATCCGGATCCGACACCATCAAGGTGGGCGACGGCGATATGGGGCCGCTGCACGGTTCGCAGCGGATATTCGGCCAGCAGCAGCCGAGCGCCGACGGTGTCGATGTTGAAGAAGTCGACGGCCAACCGGTCATCGCCGCGATTGAACTCCGCGAGCCGCAACAACACGCACAACCCGGGGTCCTCGATGCGCGCCAGGCAGCGCAAGTGGTCCTTGCTCGAGCGGCCGAAGATTCTGCGTGAGCTCTTGGAGTCATCGGCCAAACGACGTGCCAGCGTGACGATTTCGGTGTTGGCCACGCTGTCCGAAGTCACTGCGAGCAGCCGGGCTGCGCGCCGCACTCCAGCTGATTCGAGGGTGGCACTGAGCTGGGCATCTCCGATGACGACCGGGAATCCCCAGTTGCGGCACGTCCTGATTCGGGGGTTGGCCTCGTCGGACTCGATGACGACGGCCCGGTATCCCGCAGCGCGGAGCGCGCGGACGAACTCGAACCCGGCGTAGCCCAGACCGCAGACCACCACATGCCCGTGCTTGAACGGGATGAGCAGTTGCTGCACCCGATCCCGGAACATCGATACCAGCGCAATGAGCGCCGCCCACCCGGCTACCACCGGCGCCAGGAAGCGTGCGATGTCTAGGGCCGCGCCGACGTGGTTCTCCGGTTGGGGAGCCGCGTGCAGGAAGAACAACTTGACCGCGCCATAGACCGCGTCGGAGTACGAATGCTCGCCCCCCTCATAGGAGCCGTAGCCCCAGAACCCCAGCGCGAAGGCAATGATCCCCGCCGGGATCAGCAGCCAGTACCAGTGTGGATCGGTCAGGCTGGTCAGCACCTTGTGCTGCAGGGTCTCCGGCGGCGGGGCTTCGCGCCCCGGCTCCAGCCGAGCGTTCGGTTCGGCCGCGGGACCGGTCATCGGCGCTACTCCTCCCGCGCTTTGTGCCGGGACCGATCGTCGGTCCCATCGCCAAGCGCTCTGCTCTCTCGTACACTAACCCGGACGCAGGACGACCGATATGGCCTTCCGTCTTAGAAGTAGGAGAGCGATTCGGCGCGCTTCAGCGCGCACCAGCCCCGGAGAAGCCCATGCTGTTTGTCAGTTACGCGAGCCAGGATCGCGCATTAGTCGATCCGCTGGTCTCCGTCCTGCGCAGTGCCGACCAGCAGGTGTGGCTGGACGAAGAGCTGGGCGGTGGCGAGGCGTGGTGGCAGACGATCCTGGACCGGATCCGGTGTTGCTCGGTGTTCGTCGTCGCCTTGTCCAACAACTCACTGCGGTCCAAGCCCTGTCAGGCGGAGCTGGCCTACGCGCGGGCGCTGCAACGCCCGGTTCTGCCGGTGCAGATCGGCCCCGTCGACAGTGTGCGTGTCACCCCGCTGGCCGCGACCCAGATCATCGACTACCGGATGCGTGACGCCGCCGCCCACGCTCGATTGGTCGCCGCCCTGCAGAGCCTGTCGCGCCGTGCTGTACCGCTGCCCGCACAGTTGCCGGAGGAACCCATGGTGCCCTTCGCCTACCTGATGCGGCTCTCGTCGGAGTTGTCGGGACCCGAGCTGAGCTACCACAAGCAAGGTGAACTCCTCTTGGAGCTTCGTTCACGGCTCGATGAGGACTGTCACGATCCCACCGTCCGCAGCGACATCGTCCAGCTCCTGTGCCGATTGCGCGACCGGCCGGACGTCACCGTGCGCACCCGAGCCGACGTCGACGCCGTTCTGGCCGCCAATGACCCGAGCTTCACTGCCGCCACCGTCGGCATGCCGGTCGCCGCGGTCACCGGGCCGCGTCCGGTGATCACCAGGCCGGCGCCCGAAGTCGCGCGGGCCGGTGCGGACGGTTCGGGTCCCGTTGGCGCCGATCAGCGGCGTCGGGGAGGGCCGGCAAAGAAGCTGCTGCTCGCCGGCGCCGCCGTGGCGGTGGCGGTGGCCGGTGCGCTGGCATTCGGACTCACCCGCACGCCACCCGCGGCGTCTGCACCGAATCTGGCCGCCGACGATGACGTCCAGGCCGTAATGGCGACCCCGGCCATGGAGACCGTGCAGGCCGACCTCGAAGCGCTCAAGCCGGCCGCATCGATAACGGCGTCACAGCCGGAATGCTTGGGTGTTCTCTACCCGGGCTTGGACGAGGTGTACCGGGACAGTCAGCTCCAGCGGGCGGCGTGGAAGGTGCTGGAGGAGCCGGGCGGCCTGCAACGAGCCGGCGTCAACGGCCGGCCCTTCGTGGACCAGGACATCGTGGCCTTCGCCCCGAACTCCGGGCGGGCTGCGGCGTTCGTCGAGCGGTCGGTGGCGCAGTGGCGGAGTTGTACGGGACAGGTGGTGACGGTGACTTACCCCGACCACAACACCTACACCTGGAATATCGGGGACATGGTGGGTAGTGCACCGCGGATCTCGCAGACCTACACCCTGGGGTCCGAGGGCTACAGCTGCCAGCGGGTGCTCAATGCGGTGGCCGACACGGTGATCGACGTCAAGGCCTGCGGCGCGCACATCACCGATGAGGCGGGTGCGCTCAACGACATGATCGCCGCCCTGGTGACGCGGGCTCCCGCGTTCTGAGCGAGGTGCCCGACCGCTACCGGCGCGGCACCAGTCGCTGTAGTTGGGTGACATGCTGCGGCGTCAGTTCGGCGAGGTCGCTGACCCCGAGCAGTCGCATGGTGCGTCGGATCTGTTCGGCGAGGATGTCGATCACGCGGTGCACGCCGGCCTGTCCGCCGGCCATCAGGCCATACAGGTAGGCCCGGCCGATCAGGGTGCAGCGGGCACCCAGCGCGATCGCCGCGACGATGTCGGCGCCGGACATGATGCCGGTGTCCAGCAGGATCTCGGTGTCGGCTCCGACCTCACGCGCCACCTCGGGCAGCAGCTGGAACGGAACCGGCGCTCGATCGAGCTGGCGGCCGCCGTGGTTGGACAACACGATGCCGTCCACCCCGCGATCGACCACCGCGCGGGCATCGGCGAGGCTCTGGATGCCTTTGACGACGAATCGGCCCGGCCACTGGGACTTGACCCAGGCCAGATCGTCGAAGGTGAGGCTCGGGTCGAACATGGTGTCCATGTACTGCGCGACGGTGCCCGACCATCGGTCCAGCGATGCAAAAGACAACGGTTCGGTGGTGAGCAGGTCGAACCACCAGGCCGGATGTACCGCGGCATCGGCGACCGTGCGCAGCGTCAGTGCCGGTGGGATGGACATGCCGTTGCGGGAATCACGTCGGCGTGCCCCGGCGACCGGACAGTCGACCGTGGCCAGCAGGGTGTCGTAGCCGGCTTCGGCGGCGCGGCGCAGCAGCGCCATCGACCGGTCGCGGTCATGCCACATGTACAGCTGAAACCAGCGGCGGGCTCCGGGGGCGGCCGCAGCGACATCTTCGATCGAGGCGGTGCCCAAGGTCGACAGCGCGAACGGGATACCGGCGGCCTCGGCGGCGCGGGCGCCGGCCAGCTCGCCCGCGGTATGCATCAGCCGGGTGAAGCCGGTCGGTGCGATCGCGAACGGCAACGCCACCGGCGCGCCGAGAACCTCGCGGCTGGTGTCGACAGTTGACACATCGCGCAGGATGGCCGGATGAAACTCGATGTCCCGGAAGGCCTGTCGGGCTCGTTCCAGCGAGATCTCGTCTTCGGCGGCACCGTCGGTGTAGTCGAAGGCGGCTCGGGGGGTGCGTCGTTTGGCGAGCAGACGCAGGTCTTCGACGGTCAATGCGGTCTCAAGCCGGCGCGCGGTGCGATTCAATCGTGGCCTGCGGAAACGGATCAGTGGCGCAAGTTCACCGATCCTGGGAACCCGCCTGTGCGTCGCCGACATCGCTGACTCCTTCCCTGCTGCATGTCGAACTGTGCCACGGTTGATGGCATGGCCGGAACCTCCGACCCATTCGAGCTACAGCGTTTCGTCGACGCACAGGCCGGTGTGTACGACACCGTGGTCGCCGAGCTGCGCGCCGGCCGCAAGCGCAGCCACTGGATGTGGTTCGTGTTTCCGCAGCTCTCCGGCTTGGGGGCCAGCGCAATGGCGCAGCGTTACGGCATCGCGTCGCCCGCCGAGGCACGCGCCTATCTGGCTCACGCCGTGCTGGGACAGCGACTGCAAGAGTGCGTGCGCCTGATCAACGCGGTGGGCGGCCGGTCCATCGAGGAGATTCTGGGTTGGCCCGACGACATCAAGCTGCGTTCCTCGATGACGTTGTTCGGGCGGGCGTGTGAAGGCGGTGGCCACGTCGGCCGGTGCTGCTGCCGCGACTTTCGTGAGGTACTGGACCGCTATTACGACGGGCAGGAGGATCCGGTGACCCTGGACCGTCTGGCGTGGCTTGCCCGAGGGTGAGGATTACCGATTCTGGTAGCGGGCCCTAAACAGCGCCTTCAAGTCCTGTTCGAATTCCGGCGCCGGCCCGTCGACCACCGCGTGCGGGGCGACTGCGGTGATCGGCAGCGGGGCCACCGGGGCCGCCGGCACCTGCAGCTCGCGCAGCCATTCGGTCAGTTGCGCCGCCGATGAGGCGTAGACGATCCGGCCCAGTCCGACCCAGGCGTGGGCCGCGGCGCACATCGCGCAATGTTCGCCGGAGGTGTAGACGGTGGTCTGGATGCGTTGCGCTGGAATGAGATTGGCTACCGCCCACTGGGCGATGGTGAACTCGGGATGGCGGGTGGCATCGCCGTCGCCGGCCCGGTTGCGGTCCTCGAAGAGCACCGTGCCGTCGGCGTCGACCAATAGCGATCCGAACGGATCGTCGCCGTGTATCAATGCCTCGCCGGCCAATTCGACGCAGCGGGCCAGATAACCACGGTCGGCATCGCTGAGCGTCACGAGAGCAAAGTCTACGGCGCGCGCCGGGCATCGCCCGGCGCGCGCCGATAGGGACTGGAACGCCTAAGTAGCAGTTGGGTCGGCGCTGGCGGCGAAGACCGCCTGCGCCACCCCAGCCACGATCGAGGCGACCTTGAGAGCTTCCAGTACCGCTTCGCGGCCGACGCCCGCCTCCCGGACAACCTGTTCGTGGGAGGCAACGCACGCCTGGCAGCCGTTGATGGCCGAGACTGCGAAGCTCCACAGTTCGAAGTTGGCCTTGTCGACCCCCGGGTTGCCGATGATGTTCATCCGCAACCCGGGCCGCAGGTCGTCGTAGCTGCCGTCCAGGAAGTGCCGACCACGGTAGAACACGTTGTTCATGCCCATGATCGACGCGGCGCCCAGGGCGGCCTGATAGGCCTCCGCCGACAGGTTGTCGGCGGCCTCGGCCCCGATCTCGGCCAGCACTGTGGCGTTGCGGGTGGCCGCGGCACTGGCCAGCAGGCTGCCCCAGAGCTGCTCTTCGTTCAGGACCGTGGTGCGGGCGATCGAACCCAGGTTGAGCTTGAGGTCCTTGGCGTACTCCGGGATCGCGTTCTTGAGGTTCTCAATACTCATTGGCGCTGTTCCTCCTCATCCTGGCGCCCGACATCACCGCGAGCGCGATTCATACGGCTGCGATCTACAGGGATTCTTTGAGCAGCTCGCCGACGTTCAGGGTGGCCTCGCCCTTCTTCCAGTTGCAGGCGCACAGCTCGTCGGACTGCAGTGCGTCCAGCACCCGCAGCACCTCGTCGACGTTGCGGCCCACCGAACCCGCCGTCACCGAGACGAACTGAATCTCGTTGTTGGGGTCGATGATGAAGGTGGCCCGGTCGGCGACGCCGTCGGAGTTGAGCACACCGGTCGCGGTTACCAGTTCGCGGTTGAGGTCCGACAGCATCGGGAACGGCAGCGTCTTGAGGTCCTCGTGCTGGGCGCGCCAGTTGTAGTGCACGAACTCGTTGTCGGTCGAGGCGCCGAGAATCTGGGCGTCGCGGTCGGCGAACTCGTCGTTCAGCTTGCCGAACGCCGCGATCTCGGTGGGGCAGATGAAGGTGAAGTCCTTGGGCCAGAAGAACACCACGCGCCACTTGCCGGCGTAGTCATCGCTGGTGATGGTGGTGAAGAAGTCGTCGGGGCCGCTCGCGTCGACCTTCGACAGGTCGCCCGGGATCAACGCGGTGAGCCGGTAGGACGGGAACTGCTCGCCGATAGTCAACAGTGCCATGACACTCCTTGTGATGTGAGATTTCTGCATTCGGGGCGCGTTCGACGCCCGCACGCTCCATCGTGCCCTATCTGAATTAAAAATAAAAGGTGATGCCACGCACTATAATTATCGGCATGACCGATGCAAGCTATCAGCCGACGCTCGCCGGCCTGCGGGCATTCACCGCCGTAGCCGAGAAGCACCACTTCAGCCTGGCGGCGGCCGGGCTGGGCCTGAGCCAGTCAACACTGTCGCAGGCGTTGTCGTCGTTGGAGGCCGGGTTGGGCGTCCAACTGATCGAGCGCTCCACACGGCGGGTTTTCCTGACCGCCGAGGGGCAGCAGTTGCTGTCGTACGCCCACGCAGTACTGGATGCGGCGGCGCAGTTCTCGGCGGCCGCCGCCGGGGTGGCCGACCCGCTGCAGGGTGCCATGCGGCTCGGCCTGATCCCGACAGTGGCGCCGTATGTATTGCCCGCCGTGCTGGCCGGATTGTCCGAACAACTACCGGACCTGAATCTGCGAGTGATCGAAGACCAGACCGAACGGCTGCTCACCGGGCTGCGGGAGGGCGCGGTCGACGCGGCCGTGATGGCGTTGCCGGCTGAGGTGTCCGGACTGACCGAAATACCGATCTACGACGAGGATTTCGTGTTGGCTCTGCCGCCCGGCCATGCCCTGGCCGGCAAGCGCCGGGTACCGCCGACCGCGCTGGCCGACCTACCGTTGCTGCTGCTCGACGAGGGGCACTGCCTGCGTGACCAGACCTTGGAGATCTGCCGTAACGCAGGAGTGCGGGCCGAGTTGGCCACCACGCGCGCCGCATCGCTGGCCACCGCGGTCCAGTGCGTCAACGGTGGCCTGGGGGTGACGTTGATTCCGCAGACCGCGGTGGCGGTCGAAGCGGAGCGCAACGGCCTGGCGTTGGCCTACTTCGCGCCGCCGGCGCCCGGCCGGCGGATCGGGCTGGTGTTTCGCACCTCCAGTGGACGCGACGAGTCCTATCGGCGGCTGGCGGGCATCATCGGCCGCGTCGTCGCCGCGGGTCACCAGGTCGAGCTGGTCTGAGTAGCGTCGCGGTCGCGGGTCGGTGGGCGGCGTTTAGGCTGCACGGGTGATCCTGACGATCGAAGACGAGAACCGGGTTCGGACTCTCACGCTGAATCGCCCCGATGCCCTCAACGCGTTCAACGAGGCGCTCTACGACGCCACGGCCGAGGCATTGCTCGCCGCGGCCGACGACCCCGAGGTCGCGGTGGTCTTGATCACCGGGTCCGGGCGGGCGTTCAGCGCCGGCACCGACCTGGCCGAGATGCAGGCCATGGTGACGGATCCGGATTTCGTGCCCGGTAAACACGGCTTCCGAGGTCTTATCGCCGCGCTGGGTCAATTCCCCAAGCCGCTGATCTGCGCGGTCAACGGTCTCGGCCTGGGGATCGGAACGACGATCCTGGGCTTCGCCGACCTGGCGTTCATGTCATCGAGCGCGAGACTGAAGTGCCCGTTCACCAGCCTGGGGGTGGCCCCGGAGGCGGCCTCGTCCTACCTGCTTCCGCGATTGATGGGACGGCAGAACGCGGCCTGGCTCTTGATGTCCTCGGAGTGGATCACCGCGGACGAGGCGCTGCGAATGGGCTTGGTCTTCGCGGTCTGCGAGCCGGAGGAGCTTCTGGGCGAGGCGCGCCGGCACGCCGAAGTTCTTGCATCCCGGCCTATTTCGAGCCTGATGGCGGTCAAGAGTGCGATGGTCGAACCGACGCGGGCAGAGACCCTGGCTGCGGTCGAGCGGGAGAACGCGTTCTTCGCCGAGCTCTTGGGCGGCCAAGCCAACGCCGCTGCGCTGGCCGAGTTCACCGGCCGGCGAGGCGGCGAATCAGTGTGATCCGACCGGGCTGATGTCCAGCGCGAGATGCCGCAGCGCACCGTTGTCGGCAGTGCGGGGCGTCGCGGCCAGAGTGGCCTCGATGATGCCGCGTACGGTGCAGCGGCACCGGCCGCAGTCGCCACCCGCACCGCACATCGCGGCAACCTCTTTCGACGTCGACGCCCCGGCGGCGACGGCGTCGGACACCATCTGATTGGTGGCTCCGACACACAGGCATACGTACATGCGATACCCCTACCGACCCTCGCCCACGGGCGCCATCAGATCGATCGAGGTGGCGACCTTCCCGACGAACGGCCGGGGGTAACCACCGATTCCGATGCCGGACATCCACTCCGCGGCGGTGTCCGGGTGGTCGATCCATCGCTGTGCACTTGCTGCACTGTCGATTTCCAGCAGTGTCATCACCTCATGACCGTCGTCGACCGCTTGATACACCCACACTTTGCGCACTCCTGCGCCGGCGAACCGGTCCAACCCGGCGTGCACCTTGGCCATCAGGTCCGCGGGGTCGGCGACGGTGGCAACCGCGCCGACGATCACCTCCGAACCGTCCTGTTCGTCAACCGACGGGGTCAGGTTGATCTTTTCGATAACCTCGCCGGCGAAGATCGCGGGCAGATCGTTGACCCCGGAGCGGTCGAACCATTCGAAGACCGCGGGGGAGCGCAAGAGCTCCTTGACCGAGACCCGGTGCCGCAGGCCGATCGTGACCAGCACCCGGTCCGGCTCAAACTCCGAGGTGTAGAGCACCGCATGGCGGGCGCCCAGGTCGACGAGCGGGGAATGGCCCTGCTGAATCAGCGACCACGTCCGACCCACGTCGTCGACCCGGTAGTCCAGCGCCAGCACCAGCGAATGCGGATCGTCTCGCTGCGAGATACCGCTGCCCGAAATGCCGACACGATTGCCGGGCGAAACGAGTCTCATATTAGTAGAGTCTAACCTAAGTAAGGCGCACCTAGCACGGGTCCGGTGACGTACGGCGATCTCACACTCGCCCGAAGACCCCAAGGCGGTGCGGCGATTCGACGCGCCGAGACGCGGGTAAACACCCCTCTGCGGGAGGCGGCCTGCATTAGATTGAATTTGGCGCGTTACGGCGATGATTCAAGCCCCGTCCGTCGCGGCCGGCATGCGAGGTTCTTCACATCAGAGGAGAGATCATGCAAGGCGACCCCGAGGTTCTCAAACTGCTCAACGAGCAGCTGACCAGTGAGCTCACCGCGATCAACCAGTACTTTCTGCACGCGAAGATGCAGGAGAACTGGGGTTTCACCGAGTTGGCCGGCCACACCCGCGAAGAGTCCATGGAAGAGATGCGCCACGCCGAAGCGGTCACCGACCGGATTCTGCTGCTCGGCGGCCTGCCGAACTATCAGCGCATCGGGTCGCTGCGCATCGGGCAGAACCTGCGTGAACAGTTCGAGAGCGACCTGGCGCTGGAGATCGACGTGCTCAACCGGTTGCGGCCGGGCATCGTCATGTGTCGCGAGAAGCAGGACAGCACCACCGCCAAGCTTCTCGAGACCATCCTCGTCGACGAGGAATCCCACATCGACCACCTGGAAACCCAACTGGAGCTGATGGACAAGCTCGGCGAGGCGCTGTACTCGGCGCAGTGCGTCTCCCGCCCACCGTCTTGATCGGCGCAGCCGGAGTATGACCGCATCGACGCCGGTCGCCGACGATGTGCGACCCGCGCCGGTCAGTCCGCACCGCCGCAACCTGATCTTCTCCGCGATCGTGTTCGGCATGCTGATGGCCGCGCTCGACCAGACCATCGTGGCGACCGCCTTGCCCACGATCGTCTCGGACCTGGGCAACGCGGGGCATCAGTCGTGGGTGGTCACCAGCTACCTGCTGACGTCCACGATCGCGACCATCCTGGCGGGCAAGCTCGGCGACCTGTTCGGCCGCAAGCGGGTGTTCCAGGCCGCCGTGTTGTGCTTCGTCGCCGGCTCGGTGCTGTGCGGGTTGTCCGCCTCGATGGGGATGCTGGTCGCCGCGCGGGCGCTGCAGGGCATCGGTGGGGGCGCGGTCACCGTCACCGCCGCGGCACTCATCGGCGAAGTCATTCCGCTGCGTGACCGGGGCCGCTATCAGGGCATGCTGGGCGCGGTTTTCGGGGTTACCACGGTCATCGGCCCGCTGCTGGGCGGCTACGTCACCGACTACCTCACCTGGCGCTGGGCGTTCTGGATCAATCTGCCGATCTCGGTGGTCGTGTTGATCGTGGCCGGCGTCGCGATCCCCGCCTTGGCGGGCCGCGCCAAGCCCGCCATCGACTACGCCGGCATCGTCTTGATCGGGTTGGGTGCCACCGGATTAACGCTGGCCACCAGCTGGGGCGGCAGCCGCTATGCCTGGGGTTCATGGGCGATCATCGGAATGTTCGGGGCGTCGGTGGTGGCACTGGCCCTGTTCGTCTGGGTGGAGAACCGGGCCGCGGCGCCCATCCTGCCGACCCGGCTGTTCGCCGACCCGGTGTTCACCGTGTGCTGTGTGCTGGCGTTCGTCGTCGGCTTCGCGATGCTGGGCGCGCTCACCTTCCTGCCCACCTTCATGCAGTACGTCGACGGTGTCTCGGCGATCACCTCGGGCCTGCGCACCCTGCCGATGGTGGTGGGGATGTTGGTGACCTCCACCGGCAGCGGGGCCCTGGTGGGCCGGACCGGCCGGTACAAGATCTTTCCGGTGGTCGGCACCGCACTGATGACGATCGCGTTCGCGCTGATGTCGCAGATGAATGCCGCCACCCCGGCGCTGCTGCAGTCGATCTACCTGGTGATCCTGGGAGCCGGTATCGGCTTGTCGATGCAGGTGCTGGTGCTCGTCGTGCAGAACACTTCGAGCTTCGCCGACCTCGGCGTCGCCACCTCCGGCGTCACGTTCTTCCGGACCATCGGCAGCTCGTTCGGTGCCGCGGTATTCGGGTCGCTGTTCGTGAACTTCCTGGGCCACCGGCTCGGACCGGCGCTCAGCAGCGCCGGGCTGGCCGCCGGTGCGGCCGATTCACCCGAGGCGGTGCGCCGCCTGTCGCCGCAGCAGGCGGAACCGATCGTGGCGGCCTACGCCGACTCACTCGGACAAGTGTTCTTGTGTGCTGCGCCGGTCGCGCTGCTCGGATTCGTACTGGCACTGTTCCTGCGTGAGGTCCCGCTCAAGGAGCTGCGCGACAGCGCGGTCGACCTGGGCGACGGCTTCGGCATGCCCACCAACGCGTCCTCGGATGATCTGCTGGAGAACGCGATCGGGCGACTGCTGCACAACGAACCCGGGATGCGGCTGCGCTCCATCGCACTGCGGCCGGACTGCCGGCTCGACGTCGCCGGGCTGTGGACGGTGCTGCGAATCTACCGGTATACGCAGGTGTTTCGGACCGCGCGGCTCAGTGACATCGGCAAGCGCCTCCGGGTGCCCTACGAGATCCTCGAACCCACCGTCGATCAGCTGGTGTCTCAAGGCTATGTGCTGCGCGAAGGCGATCACCTCGGTCTCACCCGGGCCGGTCTGCGCCAGGTCGGGTTCGTGTCCTCGCTGGTACAGGACTGGGTGGTCGACAAGCTGGCCCGTTCGCCGGGGTTCGAGGGCCGCCCGGATCGCGCCGAGGTTTCAGCGGCGCTCCAGCGGATCGCGCGCCGGGCCATCATCGATCCCGACGACGCGGGGGAGTCGGCGGAGTTCAGCAGCACCGCCCACGGTTGACCGCTAGCATCGCTAAGTATGAGCCGAATCGGGACGTTCGCCGCAGACGACGTGATGGGCTGGATGGTCAAATCACCTGACCTGGCAGCGGGAATCGGCGCATTCAGTACAGCGGTCTACGGCAAGGGCCGGTTGCCGATGCGCACCCGGGAACTGGCCCGGATGGTGATCGCCTTCGACAACGAGTGCACGGTGTGCGTCAACACCCGGGACGCCGACGGCCCGGCGGCCGGGGTCGACGAGGAGCTCTACGAGCACGTGTCGCAGTGGCGCACCTGGCCGGGCTACAGCCCGCAGGAGCGGCTCGCCGCCGAATTCGCCCATCGCTTCGCCACTGACCACACCGGCCTGCGCGACGACGAGGACTTCTGGTCGCGCTGCGCCGAGCACTTCAGCGACGAACTGCTGGCCGACCTCGCGCTGTCGTGCGCACTCTGGCTCGGTATGGGGCGGCTGCTGCGCACCCTGGACATCGGACAGGCCTGCGCGCTGACCCTGCCCAGCAGGGCTTGATCTCGACTCAGATCAGGCCGGTGGCGTCGAATATCCACGACATGTCGGCCTCGGCAAGATCTTCCAGCCAGGTCGACGGCGCATGGGCCGTCAGGCCGGCCATGTCCCAATAGTCTTTCCACAGCGTGATCTTGCCGTCGATCACCTGGTGCACCGTCACGAAGCGCAGCAGCGCGGTCTCCCCGGTGGCCCAGTTCCACGTTTCAGAGTGCTCGTAGAGCACGTCGGCGCCTTCGGCGACCAGCAGGCCCGGATGGTTCTCGTATCCGGCCAGCGGCTCCAGACCGATCTTGAGGCGTTTGACGATGTCGTGCGGACCGCGGGCGGCCGCAGCCGGACCCACCGGCATGTCGACATAGATGCAGTCTTCGGCCAGAAAGGGTTTCACCGCGTCCCAGTCGCGACGCGAAAGTGCCTGCCACATCTCGGTGACGATGTGTTTGACGTCAGCCGGCATGCCGATGCCCCTTTCCGGAGAAGCACATGACATGCCGGAATATACGCCGCTGCTGGCCAGGTGCCCGAGCAGGGCGGGTGCGGAGTTTAGAGTCTGGGCATGGCTGATCGGCGGACGGCGCGACGAATCGGATGGGTGTTGGCGGCAGCCGCTGCGGCCGGGGCGGCAGGTGCCGCACTACGGACGTACCGGCCGGGGAAATCCCGGCCGGGCGCGCGCGTTCGCCGGAGCAGCCCTTCACCGCTGAGCCCGGAGTGGACCGCGCCGCCCGCGCGCTACGGCGTCGGGATTAAGCGCAACGTCGCTGTGAAGATGAGCGATGGAGTCGTGCTGCGCGCCAACGTCCATTACCCCACCGTCCCCGAGACCGGCGCGCCCGCCGAAGGACCGTTCCCGGTGCTGTTGTCGGTGACCCCCTACGGCAAGTTGGCACCACCGCCGGCGGCGCAGATCGGCGGCGGTCCGTCACCGCATCTGATTCGGCGGGGCTACATCGAGGTGATGGTCGACGTCCGTGGCACCGGGGCATCCGGTGGCTCGTTCGAGATGTTCGGCGCCGACCAGACGCGCGACGGTGTCGAGCTGGTCACCTGGGCGTCCACGCTGCCCAATGCCAACGGGCGCGTCGGCATGTTCGGCATCTCCTACCTGGCCATCAACCAGCTTTTCACCGCGGCCGCGGTCGGCCCGAACTCTCCGCTCAAGGCGATCTTCCCGGTGATGGCCGCCAACGACTTCTACCGGGATGCCGCCGCCATGGGCGGGGTATCGCACCTGCGGACGGTGCGCGCCTACGGCTCGATCTACACGTTGCTCAACGTGATCAACCCCGCGCTGGAGTTCTTCACTCCGGGAAGTCATTCGCGGCCCCGCGCCGGCGGGCTGGCCGCGGTACGCCAGCGCGGCAAAGACCAGCGCGGCTACTTCGGGCCGCTGATCGCCGAGGCGCGCACCGGTGGTGACGCCGCCTACGACGGGCCGTTCTGGGACGACATGCGACCGGACTTGGTGCTGCCGGAGATCGCCGCCAACAACGTGGCTGTCTTCCTCACCGGCGGCTGGCACGATGCCTTTCAACGCGGTGCACCGCTGAACTACGCGGCGTTGCAGAACGCCTACACCGGCCGCCCGCCCAATGCGCCGATGCAGCCCGGGCAGCCGCTGACCGACCGCGTCAAACTGATGATGGGGCCGTGGTACCACGTATCGGACTACGACGGTCTGTACCTGTTGGATCTGCAGCTGCGCTGGTTCGACTACTGGCTGAAAGATGATGCGGCGGCGGCTATCTCAGGCGCGCCGTTCACCTTCCAGGCGATCGGCGACCGCCGCTGGTTCCACACCAGTGAGTACCCGATTCCCGAGGCGACACCGACTCGGCTCTATCTGTCACACGCCGGCCGGTTGACTGCCGACGCCCAGGAGGAACAAAGCCTGGCCGCGTTGCCGTACCGCTCGCACGGTCCGGTATCGGGGCGCAGCCTCGAACAGTGGTCGTTGGGGCTGAACAGTTACGCCACCGCAGCAGCGGGCGGCCGTACTCGTCACGACCAGGACAACCGCCGGGTGCAGCGCGGGGCGCTGACCTACACGACCGAGGCATTCGACTCGCCCACACTGATCGCGGGACCGATAACGCTGCGCGTGCAGGCGACCGCCGACACCACCGAGACACTGTGGGTCGCCCACCTCGACGACGTTGCGCCGGAGGGCGTCAATCGGCCGCTGACGCTGGGGGCGCTGCTGGGCTCACATCGCGAGTTGGACCCGGACCGGACCTGGTACCTGCCGGATGGCACTGTGCTGCGCCCGCATCACATCAGCACCCGGTCTGCGATGCGACCGGTGGAGCCGGGGGAGCTGACCGCCTACGACATCGAGATCTTCCCGACCGCAGCGCTGATCGCGCCGGGGCACCGGTTGCGACTGACGGTGACCACCTACGATTTCCCGCACCTGGTTCCAACGGCGACTACCCGACAGGCGTTGGCGGGCGGGCTTTACCAGGTGCATCAGGGCGGTCCCACCCCGTCATTCCTGCTGCTGCCGTTGGCCGACCCGGACAGCCTGGACTGAGCCGCTAGGGCTGTGCGGGCCCTTCTGCGACGTCGCGGATTCGTTCCAGGGTGCGGCGCATATCGCGAATGTTGTTGCGCTGCCGTAGAAAACCGCCGAATACGTAGTAGTACACGGTGGTCAGGAAGGAATTGGCCAGCTGGAACGATTCGGTGACGTCGGTGCCATCCGCAGTGGGGGTGAGCTCGTAACGCCACCGGTTCACCGCGCGGTCACCGGCGAGCACGGCGAAGCCGAAGACCCGGTTCGGTTCGCACTCGGTGACCCGGCACGTGGTCCAGTACACCGGCCCGATCCCGTTGCGCCGCACATGCCCGCGGAATCGTGCGCCCACCGCGGGACCCTCAGCGCCGTCGAGCCACTCGGCCTCAAAGGTCTCCGGAGAAAACTTCCCGATGTTACGAACGTCGGCCACCAGATCCCAGATCCGATCGGCCGGGGCCGCCATATGAACTGTCGCCGAACCCTGCATGTTCGCCATCCAATCACGTCGGCGACGCCACGGTAACCCCATCGGCGACAAAGCACTGGGCCCCACCCGGAATCGGATGGGGCCCAGTGACAAGACCGCTGCGGTCGGTGCAGAACCTAGCTGCCGCCGCCGCTGGCGCCCAGGTGGCTCTGCAGGTCCGGCTTCATGGCCTGCAGCTGCTGGCCCCAGTACTCCCAGCTGTGGGTGCCGTAGTCGGGGAAGTTGAAGATCGCGTTGTTGCCACCGGCCGCGGTGTAGAGCTCCTGGAACTTCTTGTTCTGGCCGATCATGAAGTTGCCCTCAAGGAACGTCGCGGGGATGTTGTCGCCGCCCAACTCGTTCGGACGACCGTTACCGCAGTAGACCCACAGGCGGGTGTTGTTGGCCACCAGCTTGCCGACGTTGACCGTGGGGTCGTTGCGCAGCCACGCCGGGTCGTCGTCGGGGCCCCACATGTCTTCCTTCTTGTAGCCGCCGGCGTCACCCATGGCCAGGCCGATCCAGCTCTTGCCGTCCGAGGGGTTGATGTAACCCGACAGCGAGCCGGCGTAGGTGAACTGGTTGGGGTGGTAGATCGCCAGCGTCAGCGCCGACGCGCCGGCCATCGACAGACCGACCGCGGCGTTGCGGCTCTGGCTCACGCCGTACTCCGAGGCCAGGTAGGCCGGCAGCTCGCTGGTGAGGAAGGTCTCCCACTTGTAGGTGGAGCAGCCCGCCTTGCCGCAAGCCGGCTTGTACCAGTCGCTGTAGAAGCTGGACTGGCCACCGACCGGCATGATCACCGAGATGCCCGACTGGTAGTACCACTCGAAGGCCGGGGTGTTGATGTCCCAGCCGTTGTAGTCGTCCTGGGCCCGCATGCCGTCGAGCAGGTACAGGCCCGGGGAGCCCTGACCACCGGGCTGGAACTGAACTTTGATGTCACGGCCCATACCTGCCGAAGGCACCTGCAGGTACTCGACCGGCAGACCCGGCCGGGAGAACGCCGATGCGGTCGCCTCGCTACCTGTCAGGCCGATCAGGCCCGGCAGCGCTGCGGCAGCTACCGCGCCGACCAATAGTCGGCGTGCCCAGCGCAATCCCTTGCTCACGTCTGTCATTCCTGCCCCTTGTCGTTGTGCTGTGGACCGTTCAATCTCTCGATCGCGACGCCACGCGCGCCACCACTTCGGCATCGGCCCTTACATGCAGCAACGGCCGCAATTTGCAAGTTAAGCGGCCGTCAAGGGATCCGACTCGCATATAGCATACCCGATTTTCGCCCCGGACCCGGTTAGGACAAGTAGGACGACACGCGTAGGCTCCCCTCCGGTAAGCCGACAAGACCACACAGTCCTGAGCTGTCGCCGGTCTGTTCCGGCGCCCCGCCGAGCCCGTTCACGGGCCCGGCGAAGGCCCTGAGCAGACGTGGTGACATCGCAGATCAGGACGATTGGGGCGCGCGATTTTGGACACCGTACTGGGGCTGGCGATCACGCCGTCGACAATCGGCTGGGTCATGGCCGACGCCGGGGGCTCGGACTGCCCGACGGTTATCGGTGACGAGGTGAGTGTCGCCGACGGTGACGCCGGACCCGACGCGGTAGCTCTGGCGACACAATCCTCAGCGGTGGCTGACCAGCTGCGCACCATGCTGGCCGCGCGCGGCGAACGCTTGCACGGCGTGGCAGTGGCCTGGAGCGATGAAGCGGCCGTAGGCGCCGCGCTGCTGCTCGAGACGCTGGCGGACGCCGGCTTCGAGCACGTGGTTCCGGTGCGCTACAGCCAGGCCGCTATGTGGCTGGCCGCCGGAATCGGCGCACCACACGCACGAGCCGCGGTCTGCGTCGTCGAAGCCGAGGTGGCCACCCTGGTCCTGCCCGACCAGCCGGATTCCGCCGAAGCGATCGTCACCGCCTGCCCGATCAACAGTGTCGACGATGTGACCGGCTGGCTGGCTGACGTGATGGCCTCGAGAGGTCAGCGGCCGGAAGTGCTCCTGGTGGCCGGATCGGTGCGGGGCATGGACCGGCTCGGGCGCCGTTTGGAATCCAAGCTGTCGATTCCGGTCTTCGTCCAGGGCGGGGCGTTTCAGGAGTTGGCACGGGGCGCGGCCCAGGCCCTGGCCCCGCATGCCGAATTGACTTCGGCGCCGCTCGAGGCGCCCGCGGCCGGCGCGGCGGTCGGCCGGCGTCGGGTGCGGCCCCTGTCCTATGCCGCAGCGCTGCTGGTGCTGGCGGCAGGCGCGGTGACGTTGGTGGCCTCGGTGGCCGCCGCACTGAGCTTGCAACTCGGCCCGAGCCGGGTAGAGCCGGATGCCACACCACCGCAGCGCGCCACGGTGGCACGCGTCGCCGTGCCCGCCGCACCACCCCCGGCGGTCGCTCCGGCCCTGCCGCCGCCACCTGCCGCCCCCGTGCCCCCGAGCGAGACCCCGGAAGAGGCGCCCGCCGAGCTCGGTTCGCTGTGGGATGCACCGCTGGCCGCCTCGGACCTGCAGGAATCGTCACCGGATGGCGTGCCGTCGCGGCTGGAACGCGTGCGGGACCACATTTTCGGCCCACCGGGCCGCTGAGTCAGGCCGCGACGGTCCCCGAGAAGGACACCGTCACCTCGTCGGCGACCTGCATGGCCCCCATGAGCATCGAATAGCGCCGCACACCGAAGTCGCTGTGGAGCACCCTGCTGTCGCCGCTCAGCTGCCAGGAACCGTCGGATTGATGCGCCACTCGAAGCTCGACGACATGCGGTTTGACCCGCCCGTGGATCTCCAGTTCGCCGGTGAGCCGATAGCCCTCATCGGTCGGTTCGATGTCGCTGGACCTGAACCGGATCAGTCGATGCTTGTTGCTGTCGAGGCACTTGAGCGCATTGCTGCGGATCAGTGTCTTCTCCGGTGCGGTCAGTGGAGTCAGCCCGCCGTCGCCCTGTAACACGCGCAGCGAATCGACCTCGACAGTCAGCTCCACCGACGCTGGCCGGTCGTCGGTCCACGACACGGTTGCTTCCCAGCGTTCCATCACGATGGTCAGCCGATGGCCCATCTTTGCCGCTCGGCCCGCCACATCGGTGCCGACCAGCAGCTGGCCGTGCGATGCGTCGAGCTGCCATTGCTTTCCGGTCATCCGCGGCACTTTAGCGGTCCCGGCCCGCGGGGTTTCGGCGGATTCGCGCTGACGTGCGACGACCACCCGTTAGGCTCTGACGCGTCGCCGATGGGTGGCCTGGATCGACAGACTGAGGGCGAAGAATGATTCGTGAACTAGCTGCAGCTGCTTTCATCGCGGGAGCCGCGGGTGCAGTCGCTATCAGCGCCGCACCGGATGCCGGTGCCTACCCCGGCGACGTGCCGGGCATGGTCGATGGCCAGCGCCAGGGCGACGCCTGCTTCAGCTGGGAGCGCTTCATCTACGGCCACGGCCCCAACGGCCAAGCGCTGGCATGCCACTTCATCGCCAACCAGTTCCCGGCCAAGGACACCGGGTTCTGGCAGATCTCCTACCCGCTCTACGGAGTGCAGGACATCGGTTCGCCGTGCCCGAACCCGCAGTCGGCCGCGCAGTCGCCCGACGGGCTGCCGTTGCTGTGCCTGGGCGCGCGCGGCTGGCAGCCCGGTATCTACACCGGAGGCATCGGTCCCTACTTCCCGCCGGGGATCGCCCAGGTCGGCTAGGCGCACCGCCGCATCCGCCGGTCAGCTTCTGCCCAGACTGGTGCGCTAGCTTCGAGCGGACGATGGCCGCTCACGGTAAGGAGCAGCGCACCATGCAACTGGGGATGATCGGCCTGGGGCGAATGGGCGCCAATCTCGTTCGGCGCATGGTCGACGGCGGTCACGAATGCGTCGTCTACGACCATAACGCCGACGCGGTCAGCGCGTTGACCTCCGAGCCCAACACCACCGGGGTCTCGT
The DNA here is from genome assembly GCF_046250095.1 of Mycobacterium sp. SMC-11. Classification (NCBI taxonomy): domain Bacteria; kingdom Bacillati; phylum Actinomycetota; class Actinomycetes; order Mycobacteriales; family Mycobacteriaceae; genus Mycobacterium; species Mycobacterium sp. SMC-11. Next base: position 2,266,165 of record NZ_CP176430.1, read on the forward strand.
CGGTGGCCGGGCTCGCGGCGCAGCTGTCCGCGCCGCGGGTGGTGTGGGTGATGGTGCCTGCCGGTGCCATCACCACCGGGGTCATCGAAGAACTTGCCGGCACACTGCAATCCGGTGACATCGTGATCGATGGCGGAAACTCCTATTATCGCGACGACATCGCGCACGCAAAGATCTTGGCCGACAAAGGTATTCATCTTCTCGACTGCGGAACCAGTGGCGGGGTGTGGGGCCGCGAACGGGGTTACTGCCTCATGGTCGGTGGGGATCGGGCAGCGTTCGACCATGTCGAGCCGATCTTCGCGACCGTGGCTCCGGGGGTGGACGCGGCCCCGCGCACCCCGGGACGCGAAGGCGAGATCGCGCAAGCCGAGAAAGGCTATCTGTACTGCGGCCCATCGGGAGCCGGGCACTTCGTGAAGATGGTGCACAACGGCATCGAGTACGGGATGATGGCCTCGATCGCCGAGGGGCTGAACATCCTGCACCACGCCAACATCGGCAAGCAGGATCAACAGGGTGATGCCGAAACCGCGCCGTTGAGCAATCCCGAGTTCTATCGGTACGACATCGACATCGAGCAGGTCACCGAGGTCTGGCGGCGGGGCAGCGTGATCGGTTCCTGGTTGCTGGATCTGACCGCCAGTGCCCTGCAGAAGTCACCGCAATTGGAGGAATTCGCCGGCCGGGTCTCCGATTCCGGTGAAGGCCGGTGGACCGTTATCGCCGCCATCGACGAGGGCGTCCCCGCGCCGGTGCTCACCACCGCGCTGTACGCGCGATTCGCCTCGCGCCAGCTGTTCGAGTTCGGCGCAAAGGTGCTCTCGGCCATGCGCAAGCAGTTCGGCGGGCACGACGAGAAGTCCGGGTGACCGGCCCGGCCTGAACGACGCGATTCTGGCCGCTTCCAGCCCTGGCGTGCCAGTATGGGGAATGCCGCGGCGACGGCGGGAAACCCAGGTACCTGGCGTTCCGGTGATGGCCGGTAGCGACAGGGCGACCGTGCGAGTGATCGCCCTGGGCGTACTGCTGCTGGCGGCCGGCGCCACGACGCGCGGATACCTACCCGGTGCCGCGCCCGAGTCACACCGCACCAGCGCCGCAAGCACCGTGGAACCGGTTGTGTTGGCGGCGTTGTTGGCGGTGTCGGGAACGATCATCGCGGTCGCTGTCGTGCACCGGGCACGGCATCAACGCGCGAGAGCCGGCAGCATCGGCCAGTTGTCCCTGACCGCTGGAGCCGGACGAGGACCGGTCTGGCGCGCGGTGCTGATCGTCGCGGCGGCGCTGGCGTTGTGGCTGCTGACCATCCTGATGTTGGCGAAACTCGGTGGCGGCTTCCGCATCGAGCTGCCGACGGAGGTGTCCGGGACGGGTGAGACGCCGCCGGGCACACCGGTCGCGCCGGCCCCGCCGCCGGCCGCGCCCAGCGGACTGGCCAGTGGCGCGTCCGCCTATCTGCTGGCCGTAGCCACCCTGCTGCTGGCGCTGCTGGCCGCCGCGGTACTCGCCGCACGCGCCCGGCGCCCGCAACCCGCACCGCCCGAGACCATCGTGACTCCGGCGATCGTGGACGAACCGAGTGCCGACGAAAACCTGGTTCGGGCAGCGGAACTCGGCCTAGCCCGCATCGTCGATCCCAGTCGCGAGCCGCGGGCGGCGATCATCGCCTGCTACGCGGTGATGGAACGCCACCTAGGCGCCGTTCCCGATATCGCACCCCGCGCCTTCGACACCCCCACCGAAGTACTGGCGCGAGCCGTCGAACACCACGCCCTGCCCGCGGCCAACGCGACCCGGCTGGTGAAACTGTTCACCGAGGCGCGCTTCAGCGCCCACCTGATGACCGAGCGTGACCGCGCTGATGCGATCGCGGCGCTGCGGCAGGTGCTCGAGGAATTGCGGAACCCACGATGAAAACACTCGCGCTGCAAGGGGTCCTGTTGATCGTTGGCGCTGAGATCGTGGCGCTGATGACCCACCAGCGTCAGCTGTTGTTCGGGGCGGCGGGCCTCGCGGTCGCGCTGCCGGTTTTCGGTATTCGGCGCCTGCTGGCCACGGGAGGTGATGGACCACCCGCCGACCCGGAGCCGACCGATGAACCCGGAGAGGCGCTGCGCCGGTGGCGCACGGGCACCGAAGCCAGAATCCGCTGGTCGGAATCGACCAGAGCAGACTGGGATCGGCGCTGGCGACCGATCCTGGCACGGCGGTTCGAGGTCTCCACCGGGCAGGGGAGGGCGAAAGATCCCGCCGCGTTCGCTGCCACCGGGGCGCTGTTGTTCGGCGACGAGCTCTGGCCGTGGGTCGATCCCAGCAACGTCGCGCCCACCGGCGGCAGCGGCCCGGGCCCCGGACGTGCTGTGCTGGAAGAGATCCTGTGCCGCCTGGAGCAGCGATGAGCACCGGGCTGTCCGGTGCGGCGGCCACCACCGGGGAACGTTGCACCGCGGTGCTCGACGAGATCGAACGGGCCGTGGTGGGCAAGCGCTCCGCACTCACCCTGATTCTGACCACGGTGCTCGCCGGCGGGCACGTGCTCATCGAGGACTTGCCGGGCCTGGGCAAGACCTTGATCGCACGGTCGTTCGCGGCCGCGCTCGGCCTGGACTTCATCCGCGTGCAGTTCACTCCCGACCTGCTGCCGGCCGACCTGCTCGGTACGACGGTCTACGACATGTCCTCGGGGCGTTTCGAGTTCCGCCGCGGGCCGATCTTCACCAACCTGGTGCTGGCCGACGAGATCAACCGAACGCCGCCCAAGACCCAGGCGGCCCTCCTGGAGGCAATGGCCGAAGGTCAGGTCAGCATCGACGGCAACACGCATCGGTTGCCGTCGCCGTTCATCGTGCTGGCCACCGACAACCCGATCGAGTACGAGGGCACCTATCCGCTGCCGGAGGCGCAACTGGACCGGTTCGCGATCATGCTGCGCCTGGGTTATCTCTCGGAGCAGGGGGAGGCGGCCATGTTGCGCCGTCGCCTGGACCGCGGTGCCTCCCTACCGACGGTGCGCAAGGTGATCGACGCCGACGATCTGCTGGCGATGCGTGAAGCGGTGGAACAGGTCGGTGTACATGACGACGTGCTGCGCTACGTGGTGTCGCTGGCTACCGGAACCCGGCGCCATCCGCAGGTGGCTGTGGGGGCCAGCCCGCGATCGGAACTCGACCTGGTCCAGCTCGCTCGGGCCCGCGCGCTGCTGCTCGGCCGCGACTACGTGATCCCCGAGGACGTCAAGGCGTTGGCCACGTCGGCGATCGCGCACCGGATCACGCTGCGGCCGGAGATGTGGGTGCGCCGAGTTCAGGGCGCCGATGTGGTGGAGGAGCTGCTGCGGCGGCTGCCGGTGCCGCGAACCCCGGAGGCGACACCGCCGTGACGCAAGACCCCGAGCCATTGGCGATGGACGTCGTCATGCATTGGCGCGCATCCCCATTCGCCAAGGCGGCGGCCACCGGTGCCGCGCTGGCCCTGGTGCTGGCCGTGGGTGCATCGCGCTGGCAACTGATCGCGTTTGCGGCGCCTTTGCTCGCCGTCTTGTGCTCGTTGGACAGCCAGCGATCCGTCCCGGGCTTGCGGGTACACGCCACGCCATCGGAGCAACGCTGCTTCGAGACCGAGTCGGTCGAATTGGCGGTCGGCGCAACGGTATCGGGTGCCGACATGGTTCGGATGAGTCTGGCGGTGTCGGCGCATCCGGCGCTCAGTCTCGAGATCACGGAGTCCACCGTCGCGGCTGGAAGCCGAAAAACGGTCACTGCCACCGCCGGACGCTGGGGCCGGTATCCGATCCGTGCCACCGTGAGCGCCGTGGCCCGGGGTGGTCTGCTGGTCGGGACCGGAACTGTCGACGTCGCCGAGGTCACCGTGTTCCCGCTGGCGCCGCCGCAGTCCACCCCGGTCCCGCACAGCGACCTGCTCGATCGCGTCGGGACCCACCTGACCCGGCATCCGGGCCGCGGCGTGGAGTACGCCGACATCCGCGCCTACGTTCCCGGCGATCCACTGCGCTCGGTGAATTGGCCGGTCAGCGCACGACGGGGGAGCCTGCATATCACCCAGCGCCTGACCGACCGTGGCGCCGACGTCGTGGTGTTGATCGACGCCTACCCGCAGCCTGCCGGCCCGGCGACCGAGGCAACCGAACGGTCGGTACTCGGCGCGGCGCAGGTGGTGCAGACCGCGCTGCGCAACGGCGACCGTGCCGGCATCGTCATTCTCGGTGGCCGCCACCCGCGGTGGGTCGGTGCGGAGATCGGGCAGCGCCAGTTCTATCGCATCGTCGACGCGGTCCTCGGTGCCGGCGATGGAGTCGAGTCGACCACCGGGACGCTGGCACCCCGGGCCGCGGTCCCGGCGGGCGCCTTGATCATTGCGTTCTCCACGCTGCTGGACACCGAATTCGCGCTGGCGCTGACCGATCTGCGAAAACGGGGCCATGTGGTGCTCGCGGTCGACGTGCTGGGCGGCTCGCCATTCGAGAACGACCTGGACCCGTTGGTGGCCCGGATCTGGATGCTGCAGCGCAGCGCCATGTATCGCGACATGGCCACCATCGGCGTCGATGTCGCCTCCTGGCCGTACGAACAGCCGCTGGAGCAGGCGATGCGTGTGGTGACGCCGCGGCGCAGACCCGCGGCGGTGCGGTGATGACGCTTTCGCCCGGACTCGACACGCGCCCGTCGCCGGGACTGTCCGGCCTGTGCGGTCTGGCCGGTCTGTCGATGGCCGCGGTCGCCGGTTTGGGCGCCTCGGGTATCGCAGGGATTGCGGCGCTGCTGGCCGCCGGTGCGGTGCTACTCGGGCTCCGCTGGAAAGTAGCGGCGACGACGGCGGTGTTGCTCGCGGCAGTCGCTATCGGCCTGGCCGATCCACCTGATGTTTCGGCGGCGGTGGCCGGTCTGGCCGCGGTCGGCTACCTTGCGCTGCGCCACGTCGACACGGTGACTTTGCCGACGGCGATCTTTGCCCTCGGGTTCACCGCCGCGGGGTTAGTCGCGACGGTGTTCCCGTGGCAGCTTCCTTGGCTACCGCTGCTGGCGCCGTTCACGGTGTTCGGCCTGTATGCCGTTGCCGCCCAACCGTTTCTGCGCACTTCTCTGGGCGCCGAGCGGTAATCGATCAGACGCCCGATGCCTCGTTGAGGGCTTCCAGGGTGCCGGTGGCCTCGAGGTACTCCTGAATCCACCGCTCGATGACCGTCGCGGTCTTCTCCACCTTGGTGAACTGGCCGACGACCTGGCCGACCGGGTTGAACGCGACGTCGACGCTCTCGTTCGGGTACTTGTTCGTGGCACGCACGGCCATGCCGGAGACCATGTACTGCAGCGGCATACCCAGCGGCTTCGGGTTCTCCGGAGCTTCCCAGGCCTCGGTCCAGTCGTTGCGCAGCATCCGGGCCGGCTTGCCGGTGAAGGAGCGGCTGCGCACGGTGTCGCGGCTGCCGGCCTTGATGTATGCCGCGTGCTGCGCCTCGGTGTTCGAGGACTCCTCGACCATCAGCCACTGCGAACCGGTCCACGCGCCCTGCGCGCCCAGCGCGAGGGCCGCGGCGATCTGCTGGCCGCTGCCGATGCCGCCCGCCGCCAGCACCGGTACCGGTGCGACCGCCTTGACGACCTCGGGCCACAGCACGATCGAGCCCACGTCGCCGCAGTGCCCACCGGCTTCGCCGCCCTGGGCGATGATGATGTCCACGCCGGCCGCGGCGTGCTTCTGCGCCTGTCGCGCGGAGCCGCACAGCGCGGCGACCTTGCGGCCCGCCTCGTGGATGTGCTTGATCATGTCCGCCGGGGGAGTGCCGAGCGCGTTGGCGATCATCGTCACCTTCGGGTGCTGCAGCGCGACCTCGACCTGCGGGGTGGCGGTCGCCTCGGTCCAGCCGAGCAGCTGCAGGCTGTCGGCGTCGGCGCCCTCAACGGGCACACCGTGGTCGGCGAGCAGCTTCTTGCCGAAGTCGAGGTGCTGCTGGGGGACCAGCTTGCGCAGCGATTCGGCGAGTTCCTCGGCGGACTGCCCGGAGTCCATGCCCTCGTACTTGTTCGGGATGACGATGTCGACGCCGTACGGGTGGTCGCCGATGTTCTCGTCGATCCACTTCAGCTCGATCTCGAGCTGTTCCGGGGTGAAGCCCACCGCGCCCAGCACCCCGAAACCGCCGGCCTTACTCACCGCGACGACAACGTCGCGGCAGTGGGTAAAGGCGAAGATCGGGAACTCGATGCCGAGTTCGTCGCAGAGGGGAGTGTGCATGACGGACTCCTTCACAGGGCGTGGGATCGAAGTGAAACGTGTTCTAATTAAGTACCAGACGCGGCATCACGAGGCCAGTCGGGCCTAGGTGTGCTGGTGAAACCTAACACTACCGGCAATCGTGTCTTAGGGCATCGGGTGGCTCAGCGCGTGGAAAAAGCACGCAGCACCGCCACCCCGAAACCGGCGGCGCGGCGCAATGATCGCCCGCCGGTGCGGTCGGGGCCGGTGATGCGCAGCACCGGCCAGCCGTGTTCGGCGGCCAGCGCCGCCAGCCGGGGTCGGGGATTGACCGGCCGGGGGCGGCCTACCAGCGCCATCAGAGCCGCATCCTCGTCGCCGTCGGCATAGAAGAAGCTTTCGGCGAGATCGACCCCGTTGGCCGCGCAGAAATCCTGCACGGTGGCCGCCTTCTGCGCGCCCCACACCACGGGCTTGACGATGTCACCGGTGAGGACGCCCCGCTCGTCGAGTTCGAAGCGGTTGCACAGCACCTGCGCGATACCCAGGAACCGGGCCACCGGTTCGGCGTGGATGGTCAGTGCCGAGGAACTCAGTACGACGGTGTGGCCGCGCTGCTGATGCGCCCGCACGATCTCGTGCATGTGCGGGTAGATCCGGCTGGTGATGTGGTCGGCGAACAGTCGTGCGCCGACGTCGTTGAGTTCGCTGATGGTCTCGCCGCGCAGATAGCCCGCCGCCCGCACCAGCAACCGTTCGAATTGCATCCGCCCCAGGCGGTACCGCACGGCGGCCTCGACGACGCCGAACACCTCACCTGCGCGGGCCTGGCGCCGGCGGATCCGGTCGCCGGCATGTGCGGTGGCGGTGAACCCAGAGACCAAGGTGCCGTCGAGGTCGAAGAACGCCCCGATCCGCGCGCCCGACTCGGTCCGGGCGACGTCAGCGATCGGATCACTCGGTACTGCGGTCATCGCCGTCGATGTTACGTCGGTGCCAGGCGTGTGGGGGGTGGTCGCGCGCCGCGCCGCAGGAGGACGTATCTGGGCAGCTGATAGCGTGTTTGGCCTATGCGAAAAGAGGGTCGGCTTCATGACCAGTGAGACCACCGCGACCGACGCGCGGGAAACTTTGTCGGAAAAGGCAGAGCAGCAGGGCTGGGCGCGGACCCAGCGTGAGCGTGTCGATGTCTACAGCCGTGGGATCTTCCAGGTTCACGCGATTTGGCGCGACAGCACCGCCCTCAACGGCGGAGCCCACTACGAGGACGGCGTCCTGCTGGCGTACACCACCGATCTGGCGAAGACTGCGAGCTGGTTGGCCCGCTGAGGCCGGGTCGGTAACTGCCGCGGCTCCGGTTCGCAACGGTTGCATAAACGCCCCTCGTGTCACACTGGCATCAGTTTTCACACGGCTAACTTCGGTCCCGACCTTGTAGTTGTTGGGATTGGGGAGAAGCCATGTCACGAATCCGTAAGTACCTGACCGTCGCGGCCGGCGCCGCTGCGGGTCTGTTCCTCACTGCGCTGGCGTCCAGCGCCACCGCGAACGCCGACACCGCGCCGATCAACCCGGGGTTGTCCGGCGTGGTCGAGCAGATGGTCGCGTCCTCGACGAGCCTGCCGCAGCAGTTGCTGCAGACCACGACGGGGGCGCTGAGCGGCACCACATTCGCGCCGCCCGCGACACCCGGGCAGGCACCGCTGGCCACCGCGACCTTCAACGTGCCGCCGTCGCCGAGCGCGATGCCCCAGCAGCAGGCCGCCACCGGGCTGCCCGGACTGGGGAACCTTCCGGCCAGCCTGAGCTCGGTGCTGCCGTTCCCGCTGCCGAACTTCGGTGGTTCGGCCCCGGTGCCTGCAGCACCGACGGCGTTCGCTCCCACCGGCTACCTGCCGAGCGTTCCGGTTGCGCCGGTTGCTCCGGTGACGCCGATGGAGGTCATGCTGATTCCGGGCTTGCCCTGACGCTGACTGCGTAATCTCGGACCGGTGAGCGCACGCGCAGGAATCGTCGTCACCGGTACCGAGGTACTCACCGGACGTGTGACCGACCGGAACGGACCGTGGTTGGCCGACCGACTCTTGGAACTGGGAGTCGAGTTGGCGCACATCACGATCTGTGGCGACCGGCCCAGGGACATCGAGAGTCAGCTGCGGTTCCTGGCCGCCGAGGGTGTGGACTTGATCATCACCAGCGGCGGCCTGGGGCCGACGGCTGACGACCTGACGGTCGAGACCGTCGCCAGGTTCTGCGGCCGTGATGTCGTGTTGGACGACGAGCTGGAAGCCCGGATCGCCGAGATCATCAAACCGATGATGGCGCGCTACACGGGCCCGGGCGCGCCGGATTTCGCGACGGTCCGGGCGGCCAACCGCAAGCAGGCGATGGTTCCGGCCGGCGCGACAATCCTGGACCCGGTGGGCACCGCGCCCGGAGTCGTGGTGCCCGGCTCGCCGACGGTCGTGGTGCTGCCGGGGCCGCCTCGTGAGCTGCAACCGATGTGGCACAAGGCAATAGAGACCGCCGCGGTGCAGGAGGCCTTGGCCGGCCGGACGCACTACGAGCAGCAGACGATCCGGATGTTCGGCTTGCCGGAGTCCGGCCTGGCCGACACGCTGCGCCACGCGCAAGATGCCATCGGCGACTTCCACCGGCTGGAGATCACCACCTGCCTGCGCCGTGGCGAGCTGGAGATCGTCACACGCTACGAACCGGACGCGGCGGGCGCCTACCAGCAATTGCTGAAGCTGCTTCGCGAACGGCACTCGCGAGCGATCTTTTCCGAGGACGGTTCGCAGATCGACGATCTGGTGGCGTCGGCGCTGGCCGGTCGACAGATCGCGACCGCCGAATCCTGCACCGCGGGCCTACTGGCGGGCCGGCTGGCCGACCCACCGGGCGCCTCGAACTACTTGGCCGGCGGAGTGGTCTCCTACTCCAACGAGGCGAAGATCGAACTGCTGGGCGTCGATCCGGCTTTGATCGCCGAACACGGCGCGGTGTCCGAGCCGGTGGCCGAGGCGATGGCCGCGGGTGCACTGCGGCGCTTCGGTGCCGACACCGCGGTGGCGATCACCGGCATCGCCGGGCCTGGCGGCGGAACGCCGGACAAACCGGTGGGCACGGTGTGTTTCTGCGTGGCGCTCGGTGATGGCCGGATGACCACCCGGACTACGCGTTTGCCGGGGGAGCGGGCCGATGTCCGGGAGCGCTCGACGACCGTAGCCATGCATCTGCTGTACCGAGCACTGTCAACCGGCTGACTCCTGTCTCCACCGGTGGTATGAACATCACACCGAGGAGTTGCAGGTGTGAGCACACAGTGGGCGTGGTTGAGCGGTTCCGGGTACTGGCTGGGACGGCTGCTCCTCGAACGCGGGATCGCGGCCGTCTATGTCGTCGCCTTTGTCGCGGCCGCCCGGCAGTTCCGCGCCCTGATAGGCGAACACGGTATGACGCCGGTGCCGCAGTACGTACGGCGCCGCCCGTTTCGGCTGACGCCCAGCATCTTTCATCTGCACTACTCGGATCGCTTCTTCGCGTTCGTGTGCTGGCTGGGTACGGGACTGGCCGCGGCTCTGGTGGTGGGGGCCGGAGAGTTGGTGCCGCTGTGGACGGTGATGGCGATCTGGCTGCTGCTATGGGCGCTGTATCTGTCAATCGTCAACGTCGGCCAGACCTGGTATGCGTTCGGCTGGGAATCGATTCTGCTGGAGACCGGGTTGTTGGCCGTCTTCTTGGGCAACGACCGCGTTGCGCCGCCGGTGCTGGTCATGTGGCTGGCGCGTTGGCTGCTGTTCCGCATCGAGTTCGGCGCGGGGCTGATCAAGTTGCGCGGCGATTCCTGCTGGCGCGACTTGACCTGCCTGTACTACCACCACGAGACCCAGCCGATGCCCGGCCCGTTGAGCTGGTACTTCCACCACCTGCCCAAACCGTTGCACCGAATAGAGGCAGCGGGCAACCATGTCGCCCAACTGGTGGTCCCGTTCGGGTTGTTCGCTCCGCAGCCCATCGCCGGGGTGGCCGCCGGGATCATCATCATCACCCAGTTGTGGCTGGTCGCCTCCGGCAACTTCGCTTGGCTGAATTGGATCACGATCGTTTTGGCCGCCGGGGCTCTCGACGAATCCTGGTTCACCGGAACGATTTCGGGCCTGCAGGCACCGGACATGCCGGCGGCCCCGATGTGGTTCGCCGCGCTGGTGATGGTGTATGCGGCGGTGGTCGTGGTACTGAGCTACTGGCCGCTGCGCAACATGGCGTCGCGCAATCAGCGCATGAATGCCAGCTTCAACCCGCTTCATCTGGTCAACAGTTACGGTGCGTTCGGGACTGTTGGCCGCTTCCGTCGGGAGCTGGTGATCGAGGGAACGGCGGCGGCGGAGCTCACCGAGCGAACGCCCTGGTGTGAATACCACTTCAAAGGTAAACCCGGTGCGGTGGACCGACTTCCGCGTCAATGGGCGCCCTACCATCTGCGGCTGGACTGGCTGATGTGGTTCGCCGCGCTCTCGCCGCGGTATGGGCTGCCGTGGCGTGATGTGCTGCTGCAGCGGTTACTGAGCAATGACCGCGACACGTTACGTCTGTTGCGCTACAACCCGTTTCCGGACACCCCGCCGCGCTTCGTGCGGATCCTGCTCTACGAGTACCGCTTCACCACGTGGGCCGAACGGCGACGGGACGGAGCCTGGTGGCATCGCACCCTGGTGGGCGTCTATCTGTCGCCCGTCTCGGCTGCCGGGTTGTCCGCTCCGCCCGACTTCCGTTAGTGCCGCGGCGGTCACCCCGCTTCGGGCCAATCGTTGATCGGCGGTGGTAGTTCCTCGGGTAGATCGCCGGCCTTGTCGGGTGTCGGGTTGGGCCGGGTGTGGTAGTCGATGACGGCTTCGATGAAGTGGAACGGGTTCACTCGGGGTTGGCCGCGTTCAAGTTTCGGTGGGGGAATCCATGCGACGCGGCCGTCGTGTCCGAGGGTGGTAGTCCAGCCTTGTTCGGTGGCCATCCGGTTATCGGGTGCACACGCCAACGCGAGGGCGTCGACGTCGGTTTTTCCGTTGTGGGCCCAGTCCTTTTCGAGATGATGCGCCTGGGACAAATACCCCGATACGGTGCAGCCGGGTCTCGTGCAGCCGCGATCTCGGGCATGTAGCACGATGCGTTGATCTGCTGAGGCGAGCCGCTTGCTACGTCCCAGCCAGAGCGCGCGCCCTTTGCCGTCGAACACGCTCAAGTAGTGGTATGCGTGCTCGGCCATCCGCAGTAGGTCGGACATGGGGAGGAGCGATCCGCCGGCCGTGTGTGCTTTGCCGGTGGTGCGGGGGCCGGTCACCGGTGCGTGGCCGGCTGCGACGTGTAGCTCGGCCAGGGTGGTGGTGACGATGACGGTCACCGGTAGGCCGTTGAGTTGGCCGAGATCGCCGCAGGCCAGTAGGGCGCGGGCGGCGGCCAATAGCGCGTCGTGGGTGCGTTGGTCGGGGCGGCGATTGTCGCGCTGGATCTGTTCTTGGCTCGGTGTCCCGCTGATGCACGGGTGCTCGTCCGCGGCGTTGCACATCCCGGGGGCGGCGAGTTTGGCCAGGATCGGCTCGAGGGTGGCGCGCAGTTCTGGGGTGATCTTGCCCGACAGCGTGCTCATCCCGTCGACGTCTTGGCGGCCCAGGCGCAGTCCGCGCTTCGCGAGGCGTTCCCGGTCGGTGAAGTCTCCGTCGGGATCGAGTACGGCTACTAGGTGATCGGCCAGGCGGGCAAAGGTTTCCGGCGCGAATTGTGTTGCCAGTACCGCGAGGTCGCGCTCGGCTCGCTGACGGTAGGCAGCACTGACCGCGGCCGGTATTTTCGTCAAGGCCTTGCGGGCGATCGCCACATGCTCCGGCCCGATCCGACCCAGAGCCTGTGCGGCGGCCAGTTCCGGCAACGCGGGCTCCAGGGGTTCCCCGGTCACCGCGGCGCGTGGCCCGAGCTCGGCGGCCTCGGCCAACCGACGCCGCGCGCTGGCGCCGCTGATCCGCAACCGCTCGGCCAATGCCTTGGTCAGCGAGCACGCCCCCAAAGCGCCCGGATCGCCGTCGGTGACCAACCGGGCCAGGATCCGGTGATCGACCACCGGCGCCCGCCACGCCAACGCTTCCCGGCGGGCCAGCACCGCCATCAAGTCGTCGGCGCTTAAGGCATCCAGCGAGCATTCTGCGAGCTGGTCATAGGCGGTCTCGATCGCGTCGAGGCACCCCAGAATGGTGTCCCGATCCGCGATCGCATTCCTGCCCATGTATCGAACACTAGTTCGACCGACCGACAGAAAAGTCGGCTGACCCAAACCTGTTAGCAGAATCGTCAACTGTGGATAACTGTGGCCACGGCTGGAAGGTTCTGGAAACGGCTCGTCCGCGACGGCAGGCGGTTGGTAGACGTCGATCGAGAAACCGCAAGTAGTAAATGGTGCCGTCGGGTGATACTGGACAATTCAGGGCATCGGCAATGGCCCACATGGCTTTATCGAGCGGGTGTGCATCCGGGCCCGGCTCAGGAATCTCAGGAAGGACCAACCGACCGTGGACGTCGATATGCGGTTGCATCAACCCCTCCTCACTCGGTGATCAGGACGAAAGGAACGCAATGACGCGCAAGGCATACGCAAGCGGTAGCCAGCGAAGGAGACGCCCCGTGTGGGGTAAAGCTCTACTCGCGGTGGCTCCGGCCGCGTTGCTTATCGCAGCACCGGCACCGGTTTACGCCGACGGTGCATGCACCGCGTTGGCACCCGACTTTGACGCGTATAAAGCGTGCACGAAGAAGATGGACGTGTCGTGCGTGTACGCTGGACGCTTTTATGTGGAAGTCCACGTCGCCTGCAGCTACCCGGACGGCGGCCGGGATGACTGCATCGAACACCTTGATCCCTCCCCGTTCAGCAGCGGCGCACAGATTGTCAGCCACACTTGTACGTACGTCCCGCCTGGTTCCGAGCCGGCTCCGGCACCAGAATCCGGCGCGGAGCCGCGTTAACGAGACGAGTCGTGTGGAACAAAGCCCTACTCGCCGTGGCGCCGGCCGCATTGTTTATCGCAGCACCGGCACCGGTTCACGCCGACGAAACGTGCACCGCATTAGCCAACGTGGAAACCCTTGATGCGTATAACCAGTGCATGGTCAAGATGAACGTGCGCTGCCAAAGTCGTCGTGGAAATGTTTTTCTGGAAGCCTTCGTGACCTGCAAGTACCCCGACGGTGGCCGGGATGAATGCATCGAGCACTTTGGGGCTCTGGCTGACGGACGGGTTGATGACTTGGCCTGTACGTATTTCCCGCCGGGTGCGCCTTAGAAGAGGTCGTTGCTCCCGAATATGGTGCCGATGGCGTTCCACATGGTTTGTATGGTGCGGACGACTTGTCCGAGGGGGTCTTCCATATCGCCGCCGGTGCCGATGGTGATGTCGAAGGTTTTCGGTGTGGACTCGTCGTAGTACATGCGGACTGCGCTGACTTGGTCGGTGTAGAGCAGGCCGTCGATTTCGAACAGGCAGCGGGTGCCGATGTCGAAATCGTAGAAGATCGAATACGGCCGCCGATTCCAGATGCTGATCTTGAACGCCTGATACGGGCGGGTTGTCCAGTGCCCCTGCCGTAGGGCTAAGGCTGAGCTGACGGGCCGCGAGGCAACGAACCCCTTATGCGCGCAACGTGATACGAGGCAGTATGCGGGCGCGCGCTATCGGGTATCGACCCACAGCGTTGCGCCCGCCAGCACCAGGGTGACCACGGCCAGCAGTGCCGCATCAAGGGCACCCAGGCGGGGTGCCGAGGCGCCCTCGGCGGCCAGCCGACGTTCGCGGGCGATCAGAAACAACGGGAAGGTGAAACTGATCGCCGTGAGGAATCCGCCGAAGATGTAGGCCCAGACGAACCGCACGTTGTGCTTGCGGGCTTCGGTGACCATCAATACCGCCGCCGACAGAAACAGCATCAGGATGTCGGCGGTGATCGAGCGGGACGCCGGTGTCACCGCGGTGTCCGGCAGCCACCGGGAGAAGAACGAGTCGGTTCCTTGGTAGGCCAGGTTCTGGCTCCAGGTGGCGACGAGCGCGGCGACGGCGATCGCGGCGTACCCGCCGTAACGGACCTTGGCAGCTGTATTCATCGGGCCACGTTAGCGCCCACGGCACTGGGCGTAGAGCGGTTTCGCCTCAGAGCTCGAGCAGCACCGTCACCGGACCGTCATTGACCAGTTCCACCTGCATATGTGCCCCGAACTGCCCGGTGGCCACCTGCGCGCCCAACCCGCGCAGGGTCTCGGCGAACTCGGCGACCAGCGGTTCGGCGACCGGACCCGGCGCGGCGGCATTCCACGATGGCCGCCGGCCCTTGGCGGTGTCGGCGTAGAGCGTGAACTGGCTGACCACCAGAATCGGCGCGCCGACATCGGCTGCCGACTTCTGGCCATCGAGAATGCGTAACTGCCAAAGCTTTCGGCGAGTCGCTGCGCCTTGGTGGAATCGTCGGTGTGGGTCACGCCGACCAGTGCGAGTAGGCCCTGGCCGTCCGGTTCGATCGCTCCGACCGTCTGACCGTCGACCTTGACGCGGGCCGATGAGACACGCTGGACCAGAACTCGCACGGCCTCGATGCTAGGTACGCTCGCGGTGACGCTGTCGAGAGGGGTGAATGACGTGTCGGTCTTGGTTGCGTTCTCGGTAACGCCGCTCGGCGTGGGGGAGGGAGTCGGCGAGATCGTCGCCGAGGCGGTGCGGGTCGTTCGGGAATCGGGACTGCCCAATCGCACCGATGCCATGTTCACCGTGATCGAAAGCGACAGCTGGGCCGAGGCGATGGCCGTGGTGCAACGGGCGGTGGAAGCGGTAGCGGCCCGCTCACCTCGGGTCAGCACGGTGATCAAAGCCGACTGGCGAGACGGCGCGGTCGACGCTATGCACACCAAAGTCGAATCGGTGGAACGTCACCTGGCGGCGCCGCCACCTAATTGACCGGCACGTCGAGGATCGGGCGGCCCACGTCGGCGCCGGGGCCGTTGAAATGCCACCATTCACCCGAGTACACGGCCAGGCCACCGGCACCCATCGCGTCGCGCAGGGCGGCACGCTCGGCCGCGGCGCGGGCGCTGATTCCGTCGGCGAATGCCGTTGCAGCCGGCGAGAAGTCATCGAATCCGGTGCCCATCTCTGACAGCCGCCCATACGCGTCTGCGGTCGTCACGTCGACCGACCGCCCGGTCTCGTGGCTGCGGGCCAGCGAACCTGGCCGGGCCACCCAGTTCGGGTTCGGCACCACCTGGAACATCCGCACCTGCACGTTGTGTGGCCGGTAGCAGTCCCAGAACACCAGAATTCGTCCTCGACTGCGCAGTGCGGCGGCCGCCGCGGTCAAGCCCGGTGCCAGCGACTCGTGCACCAGACACCGAGCGTTCGACGGGTAGAGCTGTTCGCCGACGAAGTTGTTCGCGGTGGCATATCGCAGGTCGATGATCGCGTCCGGCACCGCGCTGCGCACGTCGACGAACCCGGCCGCGCGGGCGGCTTCCGACAGTGCCGGTACGTCCGATCCCGGCGCGGCGGCCGCGGTGCCGGAGGCTCCGGCGAGCAGCAGCGCAACAACAATCACCATCCGCAGACTCGGCATCTGCCCATTGTCACCCGTCAGGCGGCAACCACGATCGTCAGCCGACGGTCGTCGCGTTCCACCCGCATGCCGGCCCGCCGAGCTATGGCGGCCACCGCGGCGGCATCGTCGGGTTCGGCCCGGGTGGTGGCCAGCGCCCGCGCCAGCCGGCCCTTGTGCGCTTTGTTGAAGTGACTCACCGAGACTCGTCTCCCATCGGGGTGCTCGGCGACCACATCGACGCGCACGGAGCCCGGAACGGCGGCCAGTGCCGCATAGGAACCGGACCTCAGGTCGACGACCAGCTCGGCCGCGGCGATCTCGGCCAGCACCGGTTCCAGCACCGGCCGCCAGCGCTTGGCCAATCCCGGTTGTCCGGGCAGCTTCGAGGATGCCGAGAGGCGATAGGCCGGTACCGGATCCGTTGCCCGCAGCAGCCCGAACAAGGCGGAGCCGACGGCCAGGCGGGCGCCGGCGCGGGCGGCTGCGGCGCCGCGCAGCGAATCGACGTCCAGCGCCTCGTACAACACACCGGTGTATCGGTTGATCGCCGGCGCGGTGGGAGCGGTACGCAGCGCGGCGTTGCGCTCGATCTCAGCGTCCTGCGACGCCGACAATCCCAATGCGCTGCGGCTGGCCTCCCGATCAGCGGCCAAACCCACCAGCTCGTCGACCAGTTCGGCCCTCAGGCCGGTCAATTGTGGGGAGGCCAATGCATCAAGGCACAGCGGTGGTCCTTCGCCGCCGGCGCGTTTGGTCTCCGACGGGGGCAGCAGCACGATCACAGCGCAGACGTTAACCGAGCCGTTCCACACACCAGCGCGGTGGCGAGCATCGCCGCACCGACGGTATCGGTGACGTAGTGGTAGCCGCAGGCCACCAACCCGAGCATGCCCAGCAGGCTCACCAGAGTGGCGGCCGCCAGCGCCCACAGCCGGGCCACCACCACGACCATCATGCCCAGTACCGCGACCAACAGCGCGGTATGGCCGCTGGGGTATTCCAGGTAGGGCCCGTTACGCCGGTCGAAGAGGCGCTTGAGCCCCATGGTGATGGCGGTGACGGCGAACGGGCAGGCCAGCACCGCGGCCGCCAGTGCCCACTGCCTGCGACCTAAGGCCACTACCAGGCACGCCACCGTCACCGTCAGCACCAGCCAGCCGCTGGTGAAGATCAACAGCCACCGGGGTTGCTCGCCGATCAGGGTGGAGGTGGCGCGACCGAACCAGTTATCGATCGGTGTCGAGCCGCGGCCCACCGCCCAACCGAGGGCCAATGTCGCCAGCACACCGGCCAGCGGCCACCAGCGCAGCGTGGTGGCGAGGCCCCGACCTATTTCAGGCCGACTTCTGGAACAGCGGCAGCAGCATCTGACGGCGCTGGTCGTTGCCGTCGGCAAGAGCGTGCAGCGCCTGGTCCACCGAGCGCGACGTCGGGAACATGGCCTCTTCGTCGAAGTCGCCGAGCAGTTCGTGCACCGCCGAACTCTCGATGAGGGTCCACTCCACGCCCGCGGCACGGCAGTCGCCGTCCAGGACGCACAGCAGCCAGATGCCGGCGGCGGCGAACGAGGTGACCCCGCTCAGGTCGAGCACCAGCGGCTCCTTGGCAAGGACGAAGCGCCGGGCGTGTTCGCTGAGCTGGTCCACGTTGGTGGCATCGATCCGGCCCCGGATCGCGATCACCGTCGCGAGGTGACGGTAGTGCGCACGAATCTGCGCCCCGCCGCACTCGACGACCGGGTTGATCCGAGCAGTGCCTCGTGTGGTGATGTCGATTGCCATGCCAGCCCCCACCTTCCTGTCGATCGCTGCCGGCAACCGCGCCGACCTCGATGTTTCCGACGTTATGCGGCGAAGTTAAGGCCTCTTGGGCGGACGATTAACGCTTTGGTGAGATCTCGAACGGCTCCGTCGCCCCGGTGAACGCGCTGATCCGGCCGTCGCGGTCCCGGGCGTCGCCGTCATAGCGAAGCCGGTATCGCCCGGCCGCGGTGTTTTCGGGGATCGCCCAGGTCACGGTGATCGTCGACCCGCGCCGGCCGGCGCGTCGCCAGCGGAACGTCGTCGACCAGTCGCTGTCGTCGGCCACGGTGCTCCACCCGGCATCACCTTGGTGCTCCACCCGCACATAGCTGCCGCCGCGGTGCAGGTCATTGTTCGGGTACGCGCCGGCGAACACCGCCGACACCGTGCTGCCCGGCTGATAGGCAGGCTGCGGCGCCTCCAAGACATCACCGAATTGCTGGCCGCCGGCCAGCGCATCCGGCTTCGCCCGGCGACGCGACCGGCGCCGGCGGGACGGCTCGGCGGGCCGTTGGCCCTGCGGGGCCGGCCGCTGATCGCGCATCGCGGTGGCCAGCTCGGCCACCACCTGCTGCAGCGCCGGCAGCTCCCAGCGTCCGAACAAAGTGCTGCCACCTTCGTAGCGCTGCTCGTCGTATTCCTCCGGCGTCGTCACGTAGTGCAGATAGCCGTTGCTGTAGCCGGCCACCAGCACGTCGCGCAGTTCGGCGCCGACGATCTCAGCGACCGTGCGGCGCAACCGCAGACCCGCCACGATCGTCACTTCGGCCGGAATGCCGATCAGGTACAGCTGCCCGATCCGCAGCAGCTGCACCGGGCCGCCCTCGGGCATCAGCATCGACAGCGCCTTGTTGAGCCGGATCCCGGGGCCGACCGCCCCCTTCGGTGCCTGCGCATCGCGCAACCGCGGGGAGAGCCGGAAAACCGTGTTGGCGACCAGGCCGTCGAAGAAGCGGTTACGGCCCTGCTTGAACACGGGGTACAACGGGCCGGCGCCCTCGTCGGTGCCGGCCAGGCACGACGCACCCGCGATCGCGGGGCCGGTGCGATGAGCCCTGCCGTCGCCGGTGAACTCGGGCCGGACCTCGAAATCCGTCAGATCGACATAGGTGGTGCGGGCGTCGAGCCCCCCGGTGACCTCCGTGCCATGCCCCAACGTCAGCTCGGTGGCCGCGGCGGCTTGCCGGGACCCGATGATTCGGGTGTTCTCGAACTCGTCCTCGGTGGGGCCGCTGCCGGGGCGATGGTTCAGATTCGGCGACATGTCCCCGGAGTTGGTCTGGGCGAAGGCCGCGATGAAGTCCGGTGGCGTGGCTGCCAGGTAGTCGACGCCGTGGTCCAGGCGCTCGCACTGGTAGGCGGCGTAGCCCTTGTTGTCCCCGCTGATCAACGTGTTGCGGTTGGTCATGGACGTGCCGTGGGTGGCGAACCAGTTCACCGCACCGACCAGCCGGCCGTCGCGTTCGATGCGCAGCAAGGTGGT
This sequence comes from Mycobacterium sp. SMC-11, assembly GCF_046250095.1. NCBI lineage: Bacteria > Bacillati > Actinomycetota > Actinomycetes > Mycobacteriales > Mycobacteriaceae > Mycobacterium > Mycobacterium sp. SMC-11. The sequence goes on from NZ_CP176430.1 coordinate 2,285,287, forward strand.
CTGCGGGTCGATCTTGTCCGGGAAGTGGGCGCGCTCGGCCTCGGGATTCCGGGCGAACGACGACGGCGAACGGTTACTGCTGGCGTCGTGCAGCCGGCCCACGGCAAGGCTCAAACTGGCGGGAGCCAGGTCGGCATGCGCTCGGTCGACGGCTTCGCAGATGCCGTCGACGATCGCGTTGAACGTCTGATGCCGGAACCCGTTGGTGTTCGAGTTGTAGAGCCGGTGGTCGGAGTAACCGCCAGGGCCGCAATGGGTGTGCGTCGCCGTCAACATCACATTGTGGAACGTGTACAGCTCGCCGTAGGTCGCGGCCAGGCGTCCGAGCACCTCGTGGTGCACGCTTTCCAGCAATAGCGGTATCTCGCAGACCACCAGCAGCAGCCGGGTTCCGGCGGCCGCGTCGGCGATGACGAATGCCCGCGCGCGCAGCCGATTGTGCAGCCCGTCGGTCTGCTGTGAGGCCACGCCGTAGCCGAGCATTCCGCACTCGGCCGGCTCGCCGGTGATGTCGGCGATTCCACGCCCAACCTGATAGTCGTCTGGCATCGCTACAGTATTCACAACGGCCCCGTCGGTTTCAGCGCCGACGTGCCCTGCCGATTACTTCACCCGGGCCGGTCCCGCTGCTAGTCTTCGCACCCGAGGCAGTCAGGCCATGCGATGCCCACCGGCGAAAGAGTGTTGTGCGCAGCGGAGAGATCAAGGCCCTAACCGGGCTTCGCATCATCGCCGCGGTATGGGTGGTGCTGTTTCACTTCCGGCCCTTGTTGCGACTGGCATCTCCGGAGTTCAGCGACGCGCTCGCCCCGGTGCTCGACCGCGGCGCCCAGGGCGTCGATCTGTTCTTCATCCTCAGTGGTTTCGTGCTGACCTGGAACTACCTGGAGCGCATGGGGGAGACGTTCTCCGTGCGCGCCACGGTGCACTTCCTGTGGTTGCGTCTGGCTCGGGTCTGGCCGATCTACCTGGTCACGATGCACCTGGCGCTGCTGTGGGTGATATTCACTCTGCATGTCGGGCACGTCCCGACCGAGGACCTCAGCCGGATCACCGCGATCAGCTACGTACGCCAGGTCCTGCTGGTGCAGTTGTGGTTCGAGCCGTTCTTCGACGGGTCGAGCTGGGACGGGCCAGCCTGGTCGATCAGCGCCGAGTGGCTGGCCTACCTGTTGTTCGGCGTGCTGGTGCTGGCGGTCTACCGGGTGATGCGGGTGACCTCGGCGCGCGGGCTGGCGGTATTGGCGATCATCGCCTCGCTCCCACCGCTGTTGCTGCTGCTGGCGACCGGCCAGTTCTACAGCCCGTGGAGCTGGCTGCCACGCATCGTCATGCAGTTCACCGCGGGCGCACTTGCCTGCGCCGCGGTGCGCAAAATTAGCCCGGGCGACGCGGCCCGCCGTGCCGCGGGCTACTGCTCCGCGCTGCTCATCGCGGCGATGGTCGGTGTCCTGTACTACTTCGACGGCCATCCGATCTCGGGGCTCTACGACAGCGGCGGTCTGGTCGATGTGCTGTTCGTGCCTTTGGTGATGGCCCTGGCGATCGGTATCGGCAGCCTTCCTGCGCTGTTGTCCACGCGCGTGATGGTCTATGGCGGGCAGATCTCGTTCTGCCTGTATATGGTCCACGAGCTGGTGCACACGTCCTGGAATTGGGCGGCAAAGCAATTCGAGATCGTCCTCGACGAGGGCGCGACCGCGGCCAAGTGGATGGTGTGCGGCCTGCTGGTGGCGGCGACGTTGTTGTCGATGCTGCTGTTCCACGCCGTTGAAGAGCCCGGTCGGCACTGGATGCGCAAGATGATCGGCGCCCGGCCCGAGTCTGCCCAGGTGGCGCCGACCGAAGATCCCCTGGCGGTCGAGCCGGTCGAGCCGGACAACTCCGATGACGTGATCGATTCGACCGATTCGGACGACTCGGATGACCAAGTCCTTGAGGAGCCCTCGGTCGCGATTCCGGCTAGTCTTCGCTGAAGTTGATTGGGGGAGGTAGCCGTGAGTCGGGTGATGACGTTCGCCGTCGTGATGGTGGCCGGGGTCGTCGCGGTGGTCGCAGGAACCGGCTACTTGTCGCGCGATCACGAGTCGCCGCGCCACTACGAGACGCTGCCGCTGAGTGCCTCCCCGAATCGGATTGCGGTGATCGGTGACTCCTACACCGCCGGCTACGAGGACACCGGCCGGGGTGCGGCGAACTGGACCGAGCGGGCATGGCAGAACCTGGCCGGCCGCGGCGTGTACGTCAGCGCCGACGTGGCGGCCGAGGGCGGCGCCGGGTACGGCGTGCGCGGCAACCGCGGCGCCCTGTTCGGCGACCTGGCCCGTCGCGCGGTGCAACCCGACGACGCCCTGGTGGTGTTCTTCGGCTCGCGTAACGACCAGGACGTCGAACCGGGCGAGTTGGGCCGACTGATCGCCGACACGCTGGGCTTGGCCCGCCGTACCGCGCCGGGGGCGCGGATGCTGGTGGTCGGGCCGCCGTGGCCCACCGCCGACGTCCCGGGCAACGTGTGGCGGATCCGCGATGTCCTCAGTACCGAGGCGCGGGTGGTCGGCGCCGAGTTCGTCGACCCGCTCGCCGAGCGGTGGTTCGTCGGCCTGCCCGACCTGATCGGACCGGACGGCGTACACCCCACCGATGCTGGTCACGCCTACATGGCCGACAAGATCGCACCGCTGATCGCGGGACAGCTTCCGAAGCGGACTTAGCGCAAAACCGGACGGAATCGGGCTCGGCTCAGCAGTATTGGCGAATGGACACCATGCGCGTACTGATCACCGGTGGAACCGGATTCGTCGGAGGCTGGACCGCCAAGGCGATCGCCGATGCCGGGCACCGGCCGCGGTTCCTGGTCCGAAACCCGGCGGGCCTGCACGACAGTGTGGCGCGGCTGGGGGTCGATGTGTCCGACTACGTCGTCGGTGACATCACCGATGCTGACTCGGTACGCGAAGCCCTGCGCGGCTGCGATGCGGTGGTACACGCTGCCGCGGTGGTGGCCACCGATCCACGCCAGACGGAGCAGATGCTGGCCACGAACTCGGCCGGCGCCCACAACGTGCTCGGCGGCGCGGTTGAGCTGGGACTGGACCCGATCATTCACGTCTCCAGCTTCACCGCCCTGTTTCACCCGGGGCTGACGAAATTGCGAGCGGACCTGCCGGTGGCCGGCGGCGCAGACGGCTACGGACAGTCGAAAGCCCGTGAAGACCTCTACGCGCGCGGCCTGCAGGACGCCGGTGCCCCGGTCAACATCACCTATCCGGGCATGGTGCTGGGACCTCCGGTCGGAGACCGGCTGGGGGAGGCGGGCGAAGGAGTGCGGGCGGCGCTGCAGATGCATGTCATCCCCGGGCGTGGCAGTGCCTGGATGGTGATCGACGTCCGTGACCTCGCGGCCATGCATTTGGCGCTGCTGGAGCCGGGCCGTGGCCCGCGCCGCTACATGGCCGGTGGCCAGCGGGTACCGCCGGGAGAGTTGGCGAGCCTGCTTCAAGAGCTGTCGGGTTCGCCCATGGTGGCGCTGCCGATTCCGGACATCGCCTTGCGCTGGGCGGGCCGCCTCTTGGATCAGGTCGAGCGGGCGCTTCCGATCTCGACTCCGTTCACCGAGGCCGGGATGCAGTACTACACCCAGATGCCCGAATCCGATGACACCCCTGCCGAGCGTGACCTCGGCATCGTGTTCCGAACCCCTCGGGAAACACTGGCTGACACCATCGCGGGAATCCGCGGTTAGCCCCTTCTCGGGCGCCTACTCGGGCCAGGAGTTATTGAGTATCAGTTCGACGAAGTTGTCGGGCACGAACTCGGGATCGAAATGCGCAAGGACGTCGGCATTCATGGTGCCGAACGTGCTCTGTGGCCGATGTTTCATGCCGTCGTTGAAGGCCGCCAGAATCCGTCTTTTGAAGTCCGGACGTCGATGAGCGGCGGTGACCGCCGCAATGTCCTCAGCGGCAAGGTCATCGCGGCCTATGCCGATCACGTCGGTTTCGACACCGGCGGTGACCAAGGCGATTTCGGGATCGAGGAACTCGGGCACACCCGGGGTGGTGTGCAGGGCGATGGCGAGCCAGACCTTACCGGCGTCGGCTTCGCCGACTCCGCGCTGCAGCAGGAAATCCCGTGCCGCATTGGCGCCGTCCACCTCGAAGCGAAGCGCTGAGGTGCGGTAGCGCCGGGTGAGGCCCAGATCGTGAAACATCGCTCCGGCGTAGAGCAGTTCCAGGTCCGGTTGCAGGCCGCGGCGGCGGCCCTGCAATGCGCCGAACAGAAACACCCGACGCGAGTGGTCGAAAAGCAAGTCGTCTTCGGTGTCTCGAATGAACTCAGTTATCTCCCGTGCCAGCGCGGAGTCGGGAATGGTGATGTCGGCAATGGTCTCGATCGACTGGGTCATGGACGCATCTCCTTGTTCGGGCCTGCAGCCATTCTGCGTTTGGCTGGACGATTCGACCGTGGTCGTTCGCGCCGCCTTTCCCACAGAATGCGACACGCTCCCGGAGCCGTATTGGTCACCGAAAGACATAATGGCTGCGTGGATGACGCCGGTGCCGGGGCGCGGCTGGTGGTGATCGTCGTCTTTGACGACGTGACGATGCTCGATGTCGCAGGTGCCGCGGAAGTCTTCGTCGAAGCCAATCGGTTTGGCGCGAACTATGCGGTCACGATCGCCTCGGTGGATGGCCGCGACGTGACGACCTCGATCGGCGCCCGGTTGGGTGTCACCGACAGTCTTGCCGCTATCGGTTCTGCCGACACCGTGTTGGTGGCCGGAGGCGACCATCTGCCCCGGCGCGCCATCGACCCCGCACTCGTCGAAGCTGTCAGGTCAGTGGCCGGTCGGACACGGCGCCTGGCGTCCATCTGCACGGGGTCGTTCATCCTGGCTCAGGCCGGCATGCTCAGTGGCCGTCGCGCCACCACGCACTGGCACGACGCCCGGTTGTTCGCGCGGGCATTCCCCGACATCACAGTGGAGCCGGACGCCATCTTCATCCGCGATGGCGACGTCTACACTTCGGCCGGCGTGTCAGCCGGTATCGACCTCGCGTTGGCGTTGGTCGAAATGGATCATGGCAGCAAGCTGGTTCGCGAGGTTGCTCGATGGTTGGTGGTCTATCTCAAACGCGCAGGCGGACAGTCACAATTCTCGGCGCTGGTCGAGGCCGATCCGCCGCCGCAGTCGGCGCTGCGCAAGGTTACCGATGCGATCGTGGCCGACCCGGCCGACGACCACAGCGTGGAAGCCCTTGCCAGGCGAGCCGCATTGAGCCGACGGCAACTGACCAGGCTGTTCCAGGCAGAGCTCGGAACCACCCCGGCCCGCTACGTCGAAGCGGTACGCGTCGATGCCGCCCGCGCCGCGCTCGACGCGGGCCACAGCGTGACCGAGTCCGCGCGCCGAGCAGGTTTCGGCAGTCCCGAAACTCTCCGCCGGGTATTCGTCGATCACCTAGGCGTATCGCCGAAGGCTTACCGCGACCGGTTCCGCACGACGGCCCGCTGAGCCGCGACGTTAGCCTTCTTTGTTGATCAGCTTGCTCAGTGCCGTCCGGTCGGAGGCCAGCAGCTCGTCGATGCGCGGCTGGTTGACGTCCGCGACGATGATCTCGCCGACCTCCTGGTTGACGCTGCTGAAGATGCCGTGCTCCTTCATCTTCTCGGTCTGATACAGGTTGTCTTGGGTGGGCGTGACGTAGTGCACCGCAGCGGCTTTGAACCGGTGGATCAGCCACAAGTGGGTCAGGTCCATCAGTCGCTTCTGGCGCAGCTTCTCGGCGAAGGTGTTCTGGTCGCGGACCGTCAAGATGCTGCGACCGTGCCGATCCTTGATCGGGTCGACGATCACGTTGGCGAGCTTGTCGTCGCCCTCGCCGTAGATCCCCAGTTCCAGCACATCGGATCCGGGACGGGTGGGGCGCAGCTGCACGCGCAGCTTCTCGCCGAGCTGGTAGTGCTCGGCCCACAACGCCAGCCAGTCCTCCAGCAGCTTCTTGGGTACCTCGGTCTGCACCAAATGCTGATGCTGGGTGGATCCGGCGCCCATCGCCTTGGTGGTGGCGGTGCGGCCCGACGACGCGGCCAGCGCAGCGTCGCTGCGTGGCCCGCCGACCAGGGTCTGCGGCGTGCGGTAGGGCGATTCCACCAGCCGCATCTTGCGCTGCAGTCGGGCCAGCGCCAGCATGCCGTCCTGCAACAGGGTGGCCGCGAACTCCTCGGAGGCCACACCGTCGACCTGGTGGCCGCCGTAGGTGATGAAATTGAAGACGAAGCCCATCTTGCCGAGTTCGGCGGGGAAGGCCCGCATCTGCTCGTCCGTCATGCCGGTGGTGTCCCAGTTGAACGAGGGGGACAGGTTGTAGGCCAGCATCTGGTCGGGGTACTGGGCGTGGATCGCTTCGGCGAACTCGCGGGCGTCGGCGAGGTCGGCGGTCTTGGTCTCCATCCACAACAGGTCGGCGAAGGGGGCGGCGGCCAGTGACTTGGCGATCGCGTAGGGAATGCCGCCGCGCACCTGGAAGTAGCCCTCGGGAGTCTTGGCCCGTTCGCAGTCCCAGCCGGGGTCGGCGTTGAGCTCCGCGGCTTTCTGCCGAGAGGTGTAAAGCGGTGCCCGGGCGGCGAATTCCCGCCACTGCGCGGCGCTCATCTCTTTGGGCTCGCCTTCACGCTCGGCGAATTCGAGCATTTCGGCGACGGCGTCTCCGAACGTCATCAGTCCGGCATCGTTCTGCCACGCTTCGACGAACTTCGATTCGATGTCGTCGAAGAGGCCGTCCACCGAGGTGCGCCCGTCACCGCGCCAGCCTTCGGCGGCCTTGGTGATCAACGCGGTGATCCCGTTGCGTTCCAGCCAGGCGTCGGCGGCGGCGTACTCGCCCTCGGGCAGGGCGTAGAGCAGGTGGCCGTTGATCTCGGTGATGCCGGAGTTGTAGAACTGCCGCGTCATTGCCAGGAAACAGGACTTGTAGGACGGGATCTTCAAGTTCGTGGTGCCCAGGATGAACGGCTGGTCACGTTCGTCGCCCCGACTCTCGACCAGGTTCGCCGCCTCGGCGTCGGTGCGCGCGACAATGATGCCGGGCACGCCCATCAGGTCCAACTGGAACCGGGCGGTGTTCAGCCGCTTGATCTGCTCGTCGGAGGGCACCAGAACTTTGCCGCCCTGGTGGCCGCACTTCTTGGTGCCGGGACGCTGATCCTCGATGTGGTAACCCGGGACACCGGCCTCGACGAAGCGCCGGATCAGGTTGCGCACGTGCGGATCACCGCCGTGCCCGGTGTCGGCGTCGGCGATGATGAACGGCCGGTAGTCCACGGCTGGAGTGGCGGCGCGCTGCTCGTCGGTCATCTTCAGGCGCAGGTACTGCTGGTTGCGGTCGGCGGTGAGCAGGGCACGCACCAGTCCGGCCGCCTCGTCGGGAACCTGACTGAGCGGGTAGCTGGCCAGGTCGGGACCCGGGTCCTCGGTGATGGAGCCCTTCGCCGAGGTGGCCCAGCCGCCGAGGTAGATGCCCTCGATGCCGACTCGCTTCATCACCACCGCCTGGCCGGGTGAGTAGGGGCCGAAGGTGGTGATGCTCTTTTTCGCGGCGAACAGCTCACGCAGCCGCGCGTAGAACGCGGTCGCTGCCTCACGCGCAACGATGTAGTCGGAGGGGATGGTGCCGCGTTGCTCGACGACTTGGCGGGCGCTGTAGAGACGGGTGATGCCTTCGAAACGGGGGCTGTCGAAGTACTTCTGCACCGCTGCGACGTCGGCGTCGACGTCGCGTTCGACCGGTGTGTTTGTCGTCGGGTTCGTCTCGATCGTCGTCATGGAAATTCGCTCCCTTTCACCGGATCAATGCGGTGGGTCCTAGCTTGCTTCCTCCTCGTATTGTGCCGCCGCACGCTGAGCGATAGTTCGGTTTTGCCTACATCTTCAGCACTGCGCCGCTGATGCCGCTGAACTGGCCCGAAGGCATCGGATTAGGCGGCCGAAGTGGGTAAGCTCAAGGTTTATGACGTACCGGTCGGACCGGTGGGCGGAACACTGGGAGCAGGCGCCACAGCCGGTGGTGGTCGGCCGCTGGGCGGCCCGTCGAATGAGCCGGCGCTTCGCCGGGGTGGGCGTCCGCATTCCGCCCGCTCGGCTGCGTGAGATGGCGGTCGGTGCGCCGCTGGCGTCCGCGGAATCGGTCGACTACGCGTTCGCGCTCGCTGCTACGGAGATGAAGCACGAGCAGCGATTGGCCCGGGCGCGGCGCAACCGGCGACGCCTGATGAACGCGCTCATCGTGGCCGGCCTGATGATCGCTTCACTCAATCTGCTGATCTGCCTGGGCTATCTCTTCATCAGCTTGGCGCTGCGCGAACCGGCTATGTGATCCGTCACTGCACCAACTCCATTGTGGTGGAAGTCCTTTGACGTCCGAAGCGGGCTTCGGCGAAGGAGCCGGGGCCCTAGACTGCGGGGCATGACACGGTCGCAGCGCTCGACGCCCCTCAAGGGACTGGTTCAGATCGAGGAATGCCTGAACTCCGATGGCGGCATCGTGCTGCCACCGGGCGAAACCCTGATCTCGCTGATCGACCGCAATATCGCCAACGTTGGGGATGCGGTGGCGTTCCGTTACCTCGACTACGCCGGTCCGGTGGAAGGCCGGGAGGTCGAGCTGACCTGGACGCAACTCGGCGAGCGACTGCGCGCCATCGGTGCCCGCCTGCAAAGTCTCACGGCTCCCGGTGATCGGGTGGCGATCTTGGCGCCGCAGGGACTGGACTACGTCACGGGGTTCTATGCGGCCGTCAAATGCGCAACCGTCGCGGTGCCGCTATTCGCTCCCGAACTGCCGGGGCACACCGAGCGACTCGACACCGCCTTGCGCGACTGCACTCCGGCCGTGGTTCTGACGACGGCCGCGGTGCGCCACATCGTCGATGATTTTCTGGGCAAGCTGCCCCAGCAGTTGCAGCCCCGCGTGGTGGTCATCGACGAGATACCGGATTCGGCGGGGGAAGACTTCGTGCCCGTCGACATCGACGTCGACGACGTGTCGCACCTGCAGTACACCTCGGGCACCACGCGGCCACCGGTCGGTGTGCAGGTGACCCACCGCTCGGTGGCCACCAACCTGCTGCAGATGATTCTGTCCATCGACATGCTGGATCGAAACACGCACGGACTCAGCTGGTTACCGCTCTATCACGACATGGGTCTGTCGATGATCGGATTTCCGGCGGTCTACGGGGGACATTCCACGCTGATCTCGCCGACCGCGTTCATCCGGCGACCGCAGCGTTGGATCAATGCGCTGTCGGACGCCTCGCGGCGCGGCCGGGTGGTCACCGCCGCACCGAACTTCGCCTATGAGTTGACCGCTGCGCGGGGCCTGCCGGCGCCGGATGCCGACATAGACCTGTCGAATGTCGTGATGATCATCGGATCCGAACCGGTGAACATGGCGGCGATCACCACATTCAACGAGGCGTTCGCGCCGTACGGGTTGCCGCCCACCGCCATCAAGCCGTCCTATGGGATCGCCGAGGCCACGCTGTTTGTCGCCACCATCGCTCCCGATGCGGAGGCGAGTGTGCGGTACCTGGACCGCGATCAACTCGGTGCCGGCCGCGCGGTGCCGGTGGCCGCAGACACCCCGGGCGCGGTGGCCCAGGTGTCGTGCGGGCAGGTGGCCCGCAGTCTGTCGGCGGTGATCGTCGACGCCCAGGCCGGGGCGGAATTGCCCGACGGAAGTATCGGCGAGATCTGGCTGCACGGCGACAATGTCACGGCCGGCTACTGGGGCCGGCCCGACGAGACCCGGCACGCGTTCGGCGCCCGCCTGAGGTGTCGGCTGGACCACGGCAGCCACGCCGGGCCGACTCCGGCCGACGGCGCGTGGTTGCGCACCGGTGACCTGGGCTTCTATCTCGACGGTGAGCTCTACGTGACGGGTCGCACGGTCGATCTGATGTCCCTTGGGGGACGCGGTCACTATCCGCAGGACATCGAAGCCACCGTGGCGGCGGCCTCATCGATGGTTCGTGACGGTTATGTGGTCGCGTTCGCGGTACCGGCCGAGGACGCCGGACAGCTGGTGATCGTCGCCGAGCGAGCGACCGGCGCCGGCCGCAAAGATCCCGCACCGGCGATCGCAGCCATCCGTGCCGAGGTGCAGCGGGTGCATGGGGTGAGCGCCGCCGATATCCAATTCGTCCGAGCCGGCGCCATCCCCCGCACCACCAGTGGAAAGCTTGGCCGCACTGCGTGCCGCCAGCAGTATGTGGCGGGCACGCTCGGTGTGCATTGAGACGGCTGTGTTGGTCTGCTGGCTCCGCCGCGCGTGCACAGCGGGCGCACAGCGCGGACCTGTCGGGCGCCCAAAATAGCTAGCTAGCCTTCCTAAAGCATCTTGCCGGATCGATTGCCGGCCAAGAGATAAGGGGAGGCAATGGACTACGGAGCCCTGCCGCCGGAGATCAACTCGGCGCGCATGTACGCCGGCCCCGGCCCGGCTTCGTTACTGGCCTCGGCGAGCGCCTGGCAGGACCTGGCCGCCGAACTGAACTCCGCGGCCGCGTCCTACGGCTCAGTGATTGCGGGTCTGACGAGTGGTTCCTGGCTGGGCGCCTCGGCGGTGACAATGGCAGCTGCGGCGAGCCCCTACGTGACCTGGCTCAGTGCCACTGGGGCACAAGCCGAGCAGGCCGGCGCCCAACTGGCCGCCGCCGTCATGGCTTATGAATTCGCCCGCGCGGCTACCGTTCCGCCGCCGCTGATCGCAGCCAACCGCACCCTGCAGCAGACCCTCATCGCCACCAATCTGCTTGGACAGAACACCGCGGCGATCGCCACGACCGAGGCGCAATACCTGGAAATGTGGGCTCAGGACGCCGCGGCCATGTACGGCTACGCCGGGGCGTCGGCGGTCGCCACCCAGGTCACGCCGTTCGCCTCGCCGCCGCAGACCACCGACCCGTCCCGGCAGGCCGGCCAGGCCGCCTCCGTCGCGCAGTCGGCCGCCGCAACCACCGGTACCGACACCGAGGCTTTGATGTCACAAGGGCCGCAACTGCTCTCGACGACCCCTACGGCTCTGCAGGCGCTGGCCGCACCCACCGAGGAGGCGTCCACGGGCGGCTCGATGTCGTCGTCGATGTCGAGCCTGAACTCGCTCATGATGCCGATGCGCATGGCCATGATGCCCATGAGCATGCTGATGCGGATGCTGATGGGAGGCTCTAACGGGGCCAAGGGTGCGGCGGCTGGGGTGGCGGCGGCCGGCGGGGCGGCCTCGGGCCTGCTCAGCTCCGCTGGTGGCGCCTCCAGCACGGTGACGTTGGCGGGTTTCTCGGGCGGATCGGCGGCCACCGCCGGGCTGGGCCGGGCCGCCTCGATCGGCGCATTGTCGGTGCCGCCGGCATGGACGGGTCTGGGCGTGGCCAGCGCTCCGGCGGCCACGGCGTTGCCGTCGGTCGGTGGGGGAGCGGTCTCGGCAGCGGGAACGGGCAATGCTGCCGCGGTGCCGCCGATGGTGCCGTTCGGCAGCCTGGCCGCGCGCGGTGGGGTCGGCGGCTCGGCCACCCAGTACGACTTTCGGCCTACGGTGATCCCGCGGTCACCGGCAGCGGGGTAGTCACCGCGGGCTGGACCTTGTGAATCCTTCTGGGCCACCAGAACCAGCGGCCGAGCAGTGCGGCGATCGACGGGGTCAGGAATGACCGCACGATCAGGGTGTCGAACAGCAGCCCGAGTCCGATGGTGCTGCCCGCCTGGCCGATCGAGTACAGGTCGCTGACCGCCATGGACATCATCGTGAACGCGAACACCAGGCCCGCCGCGGTGACCACCGATCCGGTTCCGCCGATCGAGCGGATGATCCCGGTTTTGATGCCGGTCTTGCTCCCGTCGCCGATCTCCTCCTGGAAGCGCGAGACCAGCAACAGGTTGTAGTCCGACCCGACCGCCAGCAGGATGATGACGCCGAAAACCGGTGCGATCCAGTTCAGCGGCAACCCGAAGATGTGTTGCCACACCAGGACCGACAACCCGAAGGCCGCACTCAGGGACAGCAGCACCGTGCCGACGATCACCGCGGAGGCGACCAGCGCCCGGGTCAGGAGCAGCATCACAATGAAGATCAACGTCACCGCCGCCACTCCGACGATCAGGATGTCGTAGGTGGAACCGGACTGGATGTCGTTGTACACCGCGGCGGTTCCGGTGAGATGGAACTTGGCGCCCGTCAGTGGCGTACCCTTCACGGCGTCGTGCGCGGCGGCCAGCATCGGCTCGACGAATGAAATGCCCTTGGGGGTAGCCGGATCGGCGTCGTAGGTGACGATGAACCGCGCGGCATGACCATCCGGGGACAAGAACAGCGCCAGGCCCTTCTGGAAGTCCGGGTTGTCGAAGGCCTCCGGCGGAAGATAGAAGTAGTCGTCGGCCATGGACGCATCGAAGGCTCGGCCCATCTCGGTGGCGGTGTCGGTCATCCGCGACATCTGGGTCACCAGTCCGGCGAAGGTCGAGTGCATCGAAAGCACGCTGGCCTGCATGGATTTCGCCACCGCGATCATCGGCTCGAACTGCCCGACCATCTGCGGCATGACGGCGTTCATGTCGGCCATGTCGGCGAGTAGCGGCTCCATGTTCTCGCTGAACTTGTCCATACCGTCGTAGGCGTCGAAGACCGACCGGACCGCATGACAGACCGGAATGTTGAAGCAGTGCTGTTCCCAGTAGAAATAGTTGCGGACCGGGCGAGCGACGTCGTCGAAATCGGCTATGTGGTCCCGGATTTCGTTGACGGTCGCATTGATCGTCACCATGTCGGCGGTCATCCGTTCGGTGGTGGTGTCCATCCGCGCGACCAGATCCCGGAGCCGCTCCATGGATGCGACGGTGGCGCCCAGGTCGTCGCTCATCTTGTGCATGTCTGCCAGCCGGTCGTCCATGAACTGCAGGTTCTCCTGGATCGGCACGGCGCTCATGCTGACCTGGAACGGGATAGAGGTGTGCTCGATGGGGCTGCCCAGCGGCCGGGTGATGCTCTGCACCCGCTCCACCCCGCGGGTGCGGAAGATGTTCTTGGCGATCCGATCCAAGATGATCATGTCGGCCGAATTGCGTAGGTCGTGGTCGGCCTCGACCATCAACACATCGGGGTTCATCCGGGCGGCGCTGAAGTGCCGTTCGGCGGCGTCGTAGCCGACGTTCGCAGGCAGGTCGGCCGGGATGTAGTAGCGGTCGTTGTAGCTGATCTTCATGCCCGGAACGACAAGCGCTCCGGCCAGGGTGATCAGCATTGCGCCCACGAACACTGCACCGGGCCAGCGGACGTTGGCGGTGCCGATGCGGCGCCAGCCGCGGCCCTCCACCCGCTTGGGGTCGAGCAACGGGGCGGCGACCGCGACCACGGCCGGGGCGACCGTCAGTGCACCGGCGATGACCACTAGCAGACCCAGTGCCGACGGGATGCCCAGGGCCTTGAAGTAGGACAGCCGGGCGAAGTGCAGACACAAGGAGGCGCCGGCAATCGTCAGGCCGGAGCCCAAGATGACATGCCAGGTACCACGGAACATCGAATACCAGGCCGTCTCCCGGTCCTCGCCCGCGTTGCGGGCCTCGTGATAACGACCGATCAGGAAGATCGCGTAGTCGGTACCGGCGGCGATCGCCAACGATGAAAGCATCGCCACCACGAATGTCGAGAACCCCAGCAGGCCAAGGTTACCCAGCAGCGCCACCAACCCGCGGGCGGTGCCCATCTCGAAGCCGACCATCACCAGCGCCAGTGCCACGGTGGCGGCCGAGCGGTAGACGATCGCCAGCATGATGATGATGACCACGCCGGTGACGGCCATCATCTTGAACATGGATTTGTCGGCGGCCTCTGTCATGTCGGTGGTGAGCGCGGCCTGGCCGGTGACGTAGGCCTGCACCCCAGCCGGGGCAGGCACCGAGGCGACGATGTGGCGCACCGCGTCAATGGACTTGTTGCCCTGCGTACTGCCCTGATCGCCGGCGGTGTTGATCTGCGCGTAGGCGGCTTTGCCGTCGGTGCTCTGCACACCGGCGGCGGTGATCGGGTCGCCCCACAGATTCGCGATGTGCTGGACGTGCTCGTGGTCGGCGGACAGCTTCTCAACCAGCGTGTCGTAGTAGCGGTGGGCGTCGGGGCCCAGCTCGGTCTGACCTTCGATCACCAGCATCACCATGGAGTCGGAGTCGAACTCGTCGAACGTCTTACCGATGTGCTTGGCGGCGATCATCGACGGCGCGTCCTGCGGCGACATCGTCAACGCGTGGTCCCTCGCCACCGATTCGATCGGCGGCACCAGCACGTTGAGGCCGACGGTCAGCAGTAGCCAGAAGATGATCAGTGGCCAGGCGAGCCGGCGGACCAGTCTCATATAGGCGGGCCGGGGGTTGCCGTGGCCGCTCATGCTGCTTTGACCAGACAGAAGACCTGGGCGTGGTGCCCAGTGGCGAACTGTTCGTCCTTGATGGCGCCGTTAACCGTGATACGGCAGCCGATCGCGTTGCCGTTGCCCTGGGCGACCAGGTTGCCGATCACCGCTGGACTTGTCGTGCTCATCGAGTGCGACCAGGGCAGGCCGGCGAACGTCGACTGCACGGTCTGGGTCTGCTCATTGAGGTAGCTGACCCCACCGGCGTTGTCGCCGGGTCCGAAAACCTCGTACATGACCCGCTTTTCGTTGATCGACGCGATCGGCGCTGAGCCGCTGCCGTCCCAGCGGAAGATCTCGTCGGATCCGAACGCGCCGCGCAGGTTGACCACCGCCAACGTTCCGACGATGGCCGCCGACGCGACCACCACGGGCACCCAGGCTCGGCTCACAAACGCGCGCATGCCCATCACCTCTCAATTCCCGCCACTGGATAACTCTTCGTGAATACTATACCCCGTAGGGTATACAAATATTCCTTAAGTACCCAAGGGGGTATAGGGAAGGTGGTCAGTCGGCGGCGTGCCGTGACTGCGCGGCGACGGCTTCGCCGAGCCAACGCCGCAGAAAACGGCGCAGCTCGTCGGGGGGGCGATCCGGATCGTTGGGTGCCACGACGAACGACAGCATGACCCGCAGGGTGAACTCCACGAGTTCGCGCAGCGCGGCTTCGTCGTAGCCGTGCTGCTTCCAGTCGACATCGAACCGCTCGATCATTCGCATGCCGAAGGCGCGGGCCTCTTCGGAGGCCATCTCTCGGTTGTGCGCCGAAGACGACGACAGCATCGCGCCCAGGTGTGGGGAGCGGGCCACCGCATCCAGGGTGTAGACCGCGCCTTCGGCGAGCGCGTCAGCGGGATCGTGGATGCCGTGTACGTGCTCGGTGAGCCGGTCGAGGAAGTCGTCGACGGAGGCGATGGCCACTGCGCGCATCAGCGCGTCGGCGGTGGGGAAGTAGCGATACACCGTCTGCCGGATCACCCCGAGTGAAGTGGCGACGTCGGCCAGCGACACTGCAGAGCCGGTGGCGGCGACCAGTTCGACGGCCGCGGCGATGATCCGCCGGCCGGCTTCCTCGTCGGTGTGCGGCGGGTTACCGCCCCAGCCGCGTCGGCGTGCCATCAGTGACCTGCTTGACAAGCTTGGTGCATCGAACAATCATACGCGAAGATGTCCAGTTGTATGTTCGAACTGAGGTAGCGATGACTGACCTGATCGTGCGCAAACTGCGGTTCGCGTTCGCCGAGTACCCCGTGCCGTTCTTGTGGAACGAAGCCAACCCGGCGTTCTCGTCGATGGCCAACGCTGTCTCGCTGCTGGCGATCGGCTTCGAGAAAATGATCGGCGGGATGATCGCCGAAGCGATGCCGCTGATCACCGACCCCGCCGTCGCCGAAGAGGCCGACGCGTTCGTGCGGCAGGAGGGCCAGCACTCGATGGCCCACCGCGGCCATGCCAAGGCGCTGGTCAGGGCCTACCCGGGGCTCAAGGAGACCGTCGACAAATGCAACGCCATGTTCGACAAGATGGCCGCCGAAAAATCACTGGACTACCGGCTGGCCTATACCGCCGACCTCGAGGCCACCTTCACCCCGGTCTTCAAGCTGATGCTCGACCACGACAACACCCTGTTCGCTCCGGGCGACGACCGGGTGGCGTCACTGTTCTTGTGGCACTTCGTTGAGGAAGTCGAACACCGCAGCTCCGCGCTGATCATCTACGACCACGTCATCAACGACCCGTGGTACCGGATGCGGATGGCGCCGTCGATCTTCAAACACGTGATGAGCGTGATCAAGGTGGCGTGCGAAGGCTTCAATCGCCACATTCCCTTGGAAGACCGCAAGGTTGACGCCCTCTCACTGTTCAGTACCTACCGCGCCAAGCAGGCCTGGCGACGCCGGGTCCCGTTCGGCTGGCCCGCCGACGAGGGCCCGGTCGCGGATGCCTTCAAACATCTGCCAAAGCGCGAAATGGCCACCGCGGTCGCCGGTATCATCCGCAGCCAGCTGCCCAATCACAAACCAGCCCACGAAAAGATCCCGGTCCTGGCCAACGAGTGGTTCGCCCGCTATGACGACGGCTACGACGTCACCAAGTGGTACACCGCAGAGGAGAAGAGCGCCTGATGCCCGACTTGTGTGCCCCGACATTTGAGCGCCTCGCCGAGTCGCTGGGCTTCTCCTGCGGCGAGGCCGGCGGATTGCTGGAGTTCCGCAACCCCCTGCAGCTGGAGAATTGGACGCTGCCGGTACTGGAGATCACCGTGATCACCGGTGCGGTGCTGGCGCTGATCTACGCGATCATGCGGTACCGCCGCGGCGATGCCACCAACTTGGCGCTGTGGTTCGGGGCGATCGCCTATCTGCTGATCATCGAACCGCCGCTGTACTTCCCGGGCGCGTTCGGGATCGCCGATCATGTCGACACGATGTTCGCGCACAACGTGTTCACCGTCGACTTCATGTGGGGGCGGCTCCCGCTGTACATCGTCGCGATCTATCCGATGATGGCCACCATCTCGTTCGAGATCGTCCGAATACTAGGCGTGTTCCGCCGCTACGGAACGATCGTCGGGGCCATCTGTGTGGGCTTCGTCCACCACGCGTTCTACGAGATCTTCGACCACCTCGGCCCGCAGCTGCGCTGGTGGGAATGGTCGGTGGACAACCCGCTGAACCAGCCCATGTTCACCTCGGTGCCGATGGGCAGTGTCGTGGTGTTCGCGGCGCTCTGGCCGGCCTCGCTAGCCTTCTGTGTCCAACTGCTGGTCGGTCGTCAGGTCGATCACGGCCGGAAATTCGGTGGGCTGCAAGTGCTGTGGCGAACGATCGTCATCGGCATCCTGGCCTCGCTCGGGACGGGCATCCTGCCGCTGCCGGCGACCCTGCTCGGTGCCGCCACCAACGGCAGGCTGATCGGAATCGCCTATGCCGTGGAACTTCTCATCATCGCCGCGGTGGCCATCCCGGTGTTGATCATCCAGTGGCGGCGCTTGCGGCTGAATCTCTTTGCCGCCGGCCGCTACGACAACCGGCTGATGGTCCGCTACGCCGCGGTCTATCTGTCGGTCATGACGGTGCTGTGGCTGACGGCCCTGCCGGCCTACCTCGATGCCTCGGGCGGGCTGACCGAGAACGGTGACCCGGTGGGATGTCTCTGGTATGTGGTGCTGTGTTTCGTGGTGGCCTACTTGAGTGTGGTGGCCGCGGCGACCGTCCCGCCGATCCTGGAGCCCCACGAGACGCCTGAGCCGGTGGCCGCCGGGCGCTGAGCTCGGCGACTACGGCCCGCCGTGGACGCTGGTTGACGCGCTTGGCAGACTGTTCCCATGGCGCAGATCACGTTAAAGGGAAACCAGATCAACACCGTAGGCGAGTTGCCGGCCGTCGGTTCGGTAGCACCGGCGTTCAGCTTGACCGGAACCGACCTGAGCGTGGTGGACAGCGGGCAGTTCGCCGGTAAGCGGGTCCTGCTGAACATCTTCCCGTCGGTCGACACCCCGGTCTGTGCGACCAGCGTGCGGACCTTCAACGAGCGGGCGGCCGCTGGTGGGGCCGTGCTGTGCGTCTCCAACGACCTGCCGTTCGCCCTGAAGCGGTTCTGCGGTGCCGAAGGCATCGAGAACGTCACCAGTGCCTCGGGCTTCCGGGCCAGCTTCGGCGCCGACTACGGCATCACCATCGCCGACGGTCCGCTGGCCGGGCTGCTGGGCCGGGCGATCGTGGTGATCGGCGCAGACGGCAACGTCGCCTACACCGAGTTGGTGCCGGAGATCGGCCAGGAGCCGAACTACGACGCGGCGTTGGCGGCTCTGACCGGGGCCTAAGCCCCGTATCAACTCGGTTCGTTCGGGAGGTCAGCGGCCCCGCCACTGCGGTGGCCGCTGCTCCCGCCACGCCTGTAGTCCTTCGGCGACGTCTTCGGTCGCCCCGGCGACCTTGCGCATCGTCTCACCGAACCGTACGGCGTCGATCCAGCTCATGTCGGTGCTGCGCCACGCCACTTCCTTGGTGGCTCGCTGCGCCAGGGGAGCGGCCTTGGTGAGGGTGCGTGCCCAGGCTCGGGCGGCCTCCTGCACGGCGTCGGGCTCGACGAGTTTCCACACCAGGCCGATGTCCTTGGCGCGTTGCGCGCTCATCGGTTCTCCGGTCAACAGCAGCTCCATCGCATTGGCCCAGCCCACCCGCTGCGGTAGCCGGATCGCCCCGACGATGGTGGGCACCCCGAGGGTCACCTCCGGGAAGCGAAACACCGCGTCGGTGCTGGCGATGATGAAGTCGCAGAACAACAGTCCGGTGAGGCCGTAACCCACACACGGGCCGTGCACCGCGGCGATGGTCGGCTTGAAAAGCTCCATGCCGGATTCGAATGAGTTGATCGTGGGCTTCTCCCAGAACGTGCCGGGGAACGTGCCGACGGCGCCGGCCGAGTCCTTGAGATCGGCGCCGGCGCAGAACACGTCGCCTTCGGCGGTGAGAATCCCGACCCAGGCGTCCTCCTCGGCGCGAAACCGGTCCCAGGCCGCGTTGAGGTCCTGGCGCATAACCCCATTGATGGCGTTGCGGGCCTCGGGCCGGTTCAGGGTGATGGTCGCGACGTGGTCGTGACACTCATAGGTGACCAGGGGCGTGGCGCTCATTTCTGCACCGTACCGTCGGAGTGGTGCGGTGGATTGTGGACGCGATGAATGTGATCGGTGCGCGTCCAGACGGCTGGTGGAAGGACCGCCATGCCGCGATGGTCCGTTTGACCCGTCAACTGGAAGTCTGGGCGGCGACGCAAGACGGGAAAGTCACGGTGGTCTTCGAGAAACCGCCGTCGCCGCCCATCGAATCGGATGTCGTCACGATCGCGGCGGCGCCGCGCCCCGGCGCCAACTCCGCCGACGACGAGATCGTACGGCTGATCCGGGCCGATGACAGGCCGTGCGACATCACCGTGGTGACCTCTGATCTTGCCCTGGTGGAGCGAGTCACCACGGCGGGCGCGGCGACCTACCCGGCGGCACGTTTCCGCAGGCTCATCGAGGAAGGGTGATGGAGCCGCAACTTTTTCGGCCCAGGCCACCCTTGTCGGAGTACATCGCTTACTTCGGGTACTGGGACCGCCGTACCGGCGGCCCACACCGAAGCCGCGCTCTGCCGCGCGGAGCGGCGACCATCGTCATCGATATTGGCGACCGGCCGCAGGTGGATTTCTTCGGCGCCGACGCGCACACCCGGCTGACGGTGCCACCCGCATTCTTCATCGGTGCCGGAACCGCGTCCTACGTGACACACATCGACATGGCGCAGACCGTCATCACGGTCCACTATCGCCCTGGCGGCGCGTTGCCGTTCTTGGGTATCGCGCAGGGGGAGTTGACGGACACCTGCATCGGGCTGGGCGAGCTATGGGGGCGCGAGGCGGCGACGCTGCGCCAGCGGCTGACGGAGGCACCCTCGGCTACCGCGCGGGTCATGCTGCTCGAAGCGTTCCTGGTGAACCGGTTGCGGGACAAGCAATTTGCTGCCCAGGCGGATGTGACCGCCGTGTTGGATGCCGCGGAACGCAACCCATCGATGCGCGTCGGTGATGCGGTGACGCTCACCGGCTTATCGCCCAAACGGCTGATCAGCAAGTTTCGCACCCAGGTCGGTCTGACACCCAAGGCGTACCTGCGGGTGCGGCGAC
The DNA here is from genome assembly GCF_046250095.1 of Mycobacterium sp. SMC-11. Taxonomy (NCBI): domain Bacteria; kingdom Bacillati; phylum Actinomycetota; class Actinomycetes; order Mycobacteriales; family Mycobacteriaceae; genus Mycobacterium; species Mycobacterium sp. SMC-11. The sequence continues at coordinate 2,305,423 of NZ_CP176430.1, forward strand.
TGCAGGCCGCCCTCACCCGCCTCGACAGCGGGACAGCAGGGGGTGCTGCCCTGGCGGCTGAGTTGGGGTACTTCGATCAGGCGCACTTCGTGCGGGAGTTTCGGGCGTTCACCGAGACCACCCCGACGCAGTACTTGCGGCGTCGCTCGTGGCTGGCCGGGCACGTTGATCTCGCCGAGGATTCCCCGGCTAGGCCGCGCGGGTGAGCGCCGACAAAAATATCCAAGCCAGCCGCCATCGCCATCCCAGATGATGGAGTGATGCACCGCACCCGAGAAGCCGTGGCCAGCACCGGAATCCTCGTCGCCGCGATCCGCGCCAAGGAATCCGCCCGCGATGACGCCCTGTTCACCGATCCGTTTGCGGACAAGCTGGCGGGGGACGGCGGCCGACGAATGTTGGAGGCGGCCATCGCCAACTCAGGTGAGCAGTCGACCTGGCAGATCATCGTCCGGACCCGATTCTGGGACGAGGCCCTACTACGGGCTGGACTCACCCAGGTGGTCATCCTGGCGGCCGGAATGGACGCCCGGGCATACCGGCTGCGCTGGCCGGAGCACACCACCGTCTACGAAGTGGATCAACCGGCGGTCATGGCGGCCAAAGCCGAGCTGCTCGCCGGCGATGAGCCGAGTTGCCGGCGGGTGCCGCTCGGGATCGACCTTGCCGAGGACTGGCCTGCAGCCCTGGAGGCCGCGGGTTTCGACGTGGCCACCCCCACCGTCTGGCTCATCGAGGGGCTGCTGCAGTACCTCGACGAGGCCGCGGTACGCGCGCTGTTCACCCGTGTCGACGCGTTGTCGGCGCCCGGCTCGGTGTTGCTGTACGACGTGGTCGGTAAGACGCTGCTGGAAGCGCCGTCGATGGCGCCGTTGTTGCAGTCCATGGCACAGCAGGGTTCACCGTGGCTGTTCGGCACCGACGAGCCTGGGGAGCTTGCCGAACGACTCGGTTGGTCGACGGTGGTGACCGACGTGGCCGAGCCGGGGAACCGGTGGAACCGCTGGTTCCCGTCGGTGACCGCAGCGGCCGGACCAGACGTGCCGCGCGGTTACTTTGTCGAAGCGCAGCGATAGCTGTCCGCGCTGGCCGCGTTGGCACCCGCACGGCGTCCGGCGAACACGCAGTCGGCGATCGACAGCCCGCTGACGTAGGACTGCGAGGCGATGCCGATGGCGGTGCGGCCGGCGCTGTAGAGCCCCGGAATCGGATCGCCGTCGGCGTCGACCACCGCACCGGTGTCCTCACAGACCCGGACGCCGCCCAGGGTGAGCATGGGGGTGGGGCGTAAGACGTTGGGCCGCACCGAGATATCCATCAAGGTGAAAGGCCCCTGATCGATGCGCCGGCAGAAGTCGGCGGGCTTGCCCGCCGGGTCTTCGGAGCCGGAATCGATCGCGTCGTTGTGCGCGGTGACGGTGGCCTGCAGGCCCTCGGCATCGACACCGGCGGCGCGCGCCACCTCGGCCAGCGTGGCGCCCCGCACGGCGCCGCCGAAGATCAGCGCGGCGCCCTGGGCGCGCTGGAACCACAACGTCTGGGTCAACAGTTGGCGCCGAGCCTCCGACATCAGGCGGGCATCGGCCAAGATCCAGCCCTGGCTGCCGTGGTTCTTCACCATGGCCTGTCCGACCGCGGCACCGTAACGGGACTCGTCGATCACCCGGCGGCCGTCGGCGCCGACGATGATCGCGGAGATGAATGCGCTCGGGGGCGTGATGAACTTCCACACCGAGACGTTGTCCATCCGATCGGGAACCGCGCCGACGCTCTCGGCCAGCGCGATGCCGCTGCCGTCGTCACCGCTGGTGCCCAGGGGCAGGCCACCGTTGAACTCCGGTGCGTAGCGCTTGCGCCACTCGGTGTTGGCGATGAAGCCGCCGGCGCAGATGATCACCCCGCGCCGCGCAATGATCTCGATGGTCTGGCCGTAGCGCTGCTGCAGCTTCGCCAATCGCCGATCCATCGCGGCGCGCAGTGGTGGGTAGTAGACCCCGGGCTTTGACGAGAGCGCGGCCAGGCGGGCGTAGCGGCGCTGGATGCGGCGCGGTGCCCTTTCCATGGTCGTGGCCCACACGCCGATCACCCGCCCCGACGGGTCCTGCAGCAGTTCGGTGACCGTAGTGTGCGGGCGAAAGTCCACGCCCAGCTTGCGGGCCGACTCGGCCAGCGGTGCATAGATCTTCTTGCCGGACGTGCCTTTGCCGTAGGCGCGGTGTCCACGCTGCACCGGCGGGGTGTGGGCGCGGAAGGCTCCGGCGTTCTCGCTGCCCGAGTGGTACAGGTAGTAGCGATTGTTGGGAAAGGACGTCTTGTAGGGGCACAGGCCGGAGTTGAACGGCACACCGTGCGTCTGCAGCCAGTCGATCATCTCGGGGCTGCCGTCGACGAACCGCTGGAGCGTTTCGGGCCGGACCGCGTCGCCGACTTCCAGGCGTAGGTAGTCCAGCATCTGCTCGGCGGTGTCGTGCACGCCCGCTTCGTTCTGAACTGACGTCCCGCCGCCGGCGTAGATGATGCCCCCGGAGATGGCGGTGGCGCCGCCGCCGTTGGCACGGTCGACCGCGATGACCTCCGCGCCCAGTTCGCGGGCGGTGATCGCGGCAGAGGTACCGGCCGCGCCGTATCCGACGATGACGACGTCGGTCGTCACGCTGGTGGTGGTCATGCGCTCTCCCTTGATGACGTGAGCTGAACGGCCCCCAATGTAACAGTCGCTAGTTCTCTGCTTGCGGAAGTGACCAGCGGTGATGGGACGTCCAACGAGGCAAAGCGAAACGTGTTCTAGCTGGCCGGGGACGCTCCGATCGGCCGCCCTGCGCCGTTCGCGACCGGTCGCGGGAGAAGATGAACGGCATGGCTGTTCGGTTGTGGCGCCTGGTCGCCTCCCTGGTTGTGACCCTCGGCTGTGCGGTGACGGCGGCGCTACCTGCCGGCGCGGCGCCCGGCGTGGACCCCGCGGCGGTGGCCGCCGATCTGGTCGCGGCCGATCAGGCGTTGCGGAATACGTCCTCGCCCGAGCAGGTGTTGGCGGCGGCGGCCCGCCGCCAACAGGTCGCCTACCGGACCCTCGGCGCGCATCCCGAGTGGGATGCGATCGCCCGCCCGCAGATCCCGCCGGCGCTGCTCGACGTCTACGACCGCAATATCGACGCCCGTCGGCAACTCATGGCGCTTACCGATCCGAAGCCCACCATGCCGCCTTGGCGGGTGGTGCCACCGGTCCCGGCCAACGAACTGCTGGCCGCCTACCGCGCGGCCGAGGCCGCGTCCGGGGTGCCGTGGAACTACCTGGCGGCGATCAACTTCGTCGAGACCGGCTTCGGCCGCATCAACGGGGTCAGCGATGACGCCGCCCAGGGGCCGATGCAGTTCCTACCGTCGACGTTCGCGGCTTACGGCAACGGGGGAGACATCCACTCGCCGCGTGATTCCATCATGGCGGCCGGTCGTCTGTTGGCCGCCAACGGTTTTGCCACCAATCGCGACAAGGCGATCTGGGGTTACAACCATTCCGACTACTACGTGCGGGCGGTCAACGACTACGCCGCGGTCATCGGTGGCGACCCGGCCGGATTCGCCAGCTATTACCGCTGGGACACCTACTACCGGACCACCGCCGGCGACCTGCTGCTGCCGATCGGCTATGTCTCGTCGTCGCGGATTCCGGTGGCGGAGTATCTGGCTGCGCACCCGCAGTGACCCCTCAGCGCTGTTGGGCCCGCCACTTGTCCAGCACCCGGCGATCCCGCTTGGTCGGTCGTCCGGCGCCGCGGTCACGGGTGGCCATCGCCGTGGCGGAGGCCGGTGGGGGCGGCGGCGTTCGATCCAGGTAACAGGTCACCGCGTCGGCCGCACCGACCCGCTTCTGAATTACCCGCAGCACCTCGACGATTCGGGTGCGATCACCCACCAGGGAGCTGACCACGTCACCGGGCGAGACCATTGTCGCCGGCTTGGCCGGTCGGTTGTTCACCCGCACGTGTCCGCCGCGGCAGGCGGCCGCGGCGTCCGGCCGGGTCTTGGTGATCCGCACCGCCCACAGCCACCGATCCACTCGGCTCGATTCCATGGCGGGCCAGGCTCAGCGTGAGGCGTTGAGGATCTTGATTGCGAAGACGAGCGTGTCGCCCGGAAGGATGCCGGCGGCCGGCTGCCCCTCGGGGTAGCCGTCGGCGGGGACCATCGCGACCGCCACGGTCGAGCCGATCTTCTGGCCCGCAATGGCCTTCTGGAATCCCGGGACCACCCGGTCCAATCCGAAGTCGACCGGTTTGCCGCGTTCGTAGCTGCTGTCGAACACCGACCCGTCGCGTCCGTTGACGCCCATGTAGCAGACCGAGACCGTCGCGTGGTCACCGACGACACGGCCGTCGCCGGCGTGCAGGGTGTGCACCTCGGTCTGGGCCACCTTGAACGGCCCGGTCACGACGACGCTGGGTGCGGCGGAGTTCGTGGAGCCGGTCACCGCGATGCTGCCGGTGGCACCCTTCAACGTCCACTCCGCCGCAACGCCTTCCGTAGGTGGCTTGGACGGGCAGGCGGTGACGGTCTCGCCTCCCGGGGGCAGGAAGAGGTCGGTGACCGACGACGTCTTCGATGACGAAGTGCTGTCCGAACCGCCACAACCGGCGAGCGTCGCCGCCAACGAGGCGACACCGGCGGCGAGTACGACGAACCGAGGCATGCGCGAATTCACCTTGGCCACGCTACAGCCCCTAGCATCAGCGCATGCCGGGCGAACAGCGGCCACGCTGGAATCACAACATCCACTACCACCGCGTTGTCCTCGATGCCGTTCCCGACGGCGCCGCCTCGGCTCTGGATGTCGGGACCGGGAACGGGCTGTTGGCCGCCGACCTACGCGAACGGATTCCGCGGGTGCTGGCCATCGACGTCGACGACACGGTGCTGGAGACGGCTCGTCACGAACGGGGCGATATCGGCTGGCTTCATGGCGACGTGATGTCCTACCCGTTCGCCGAGACCTTCGACGTGGTGGCCTCGGTCGCGACCCTGCACCACCTGTCAGATCCAGGCTCGGCGCTGCGACGGCTGGCGGAGCTCACCGCGCCGGGCGGTGTCCTGGTGGTGGTCGGCCTCGCACGGGCGACCCGGCCGTGGGAGTACGCGCTCGCGGTGGTCGGGGCACTCCAGCACAGGTGGCTGTGTGCACGAAACGGCTATTGGGAGCACACCGCACCGACCGTGTGGCCGCCGGCGCAGTCGTATTCCGACGTCCGTCGCCTCGCCGCGGCGGAGTTGCCGGGGATGCGTTGGAGATTGCTGCCGATGTTCCGCTACGCGCTAATCTGGCGAAAGCCCCTTGCGTAGCAATTTGTTATGCCCACGACTACACGGTGGTGCTGCATGCGGTGCTCATTCCCGAAACGTTGGCGATCCATCGGCTCCGGTAGCGGGCGCCCGACGCGCTGGTGACGCGCTGGCCGGCCTAAGCGGAGACCTTCACCACGAGCTTGCCAACGTTCTTGCCGTCGAACAGCATGTTGATCGCGGTTGGCAGCTGCTCGAAGCCCTCGACGACGGTCTCCAGCGGGGTGAGCTTGCCGGCGGCGATCAGCTCGGAGATCTCGGTGTTGGCCTCCGATGCCCGAAGGAAGTGATCGAGGACGATGAAGCCCTTCACGGTGGCCCGCTGGATCAGCAGATTGCCGAACGCGCGCGGGCCGGGCGGGGGGTTGGTCTCGTTGTACCCCGAGATGAGCCCACAGAGCGCGATCCGCGCGCCGACGTTCACGCGCGCAAAGATGGCATCCATGATGTCGCCGCCGACGTTCTCGAAGTCGACGTCGATGCCGTTGGGCGTCGCGGCGGCAAGCTGGCGTGCCCAGTCGTCGGCGCGGTAGTCCACCGCCGCGTCGAAACCGAGTTGATCGGTGAGCAGCGCACATTTCTCCGGTCCGCCGGCGATCCCGACGACCCGGGCGCCGCTGGCCTTGGCAAGCTGACCGGCAACCGAACCGACCGCGCCGGCTGCCGCCGAGACGACGACGGTTTCGCCCGGCTGCGGCTTGCCGATGTCGCGGATCCCGATCCACGCGGTGAGCCCGGTCATGCCGAGCGCGCCCAGGTAGGCGCTGGGCGAGACGCCGTCCGCGACGTCGACCGGGAACAGCGGCATGGTGTCGGAGACGACCACGTACTCCTGCCAGCCGGTCAGGCCCTGCACGGTCTGGCCGACCGAATAGTTCGGATTGTTCGATGCGATGACCACGCCGAGGCCGGCCGCGCGCATGACCTCGCCGATGCCGACCGGCGGCAGGTACGACGGAGTCTCGTTGATCCACATCCGGTTGGTCGGGTCCAGCGAGATCCAATCGACACGCACCAGTGCCTCGCCGTCGCCGATCTCCGGCACCGCCTGCTCGCTGAGTTCGAAGGTGTCCGGGCCAATGCGGCCGGCTGGGCGTTCGCGAAGAAGGAAGCGGCGATTGCGATCGGTCATGAGCGCACGCTACCGCACGCAGACGACCATGGCAATGGTCCCCAAATCGGTTGGGGGACAATGCAAGAGAGCTTCACACGTGGCCTGTGAACATTCGCAGTGCCTGCACGTGGACGGCGGGGCCGGTCAGCTCGACATCGGCTCGCGTCTGGCGCCCCGCCAACCAGCGAACCAGGTTTGCCGGCGTCCCCTGCACCAGTACAGCCTGATCCGTTTCGGGACCTACGGATGCCACAACGTGGCCGTCATCGGTGCTGACTGTCATCGCCGCGCCCACGGGAAGCTTTGCGTGCTGATAGCGCAGCAGTGGGTCAATGGCTTCTCGCAGCGTCGCCGGGGCCGGGTGGTCGGCGCCGTTGGCGGCGGCCAGGTCATCGTGATGGGTCCAGTACTCGAACAGCGTGAGCGGTGCTATCCGCGACCGGAGCAGCAGTCGCGGCAGTGGGCGCCGCAGCCGGTCGATCAACTCGGTGAAGCCGTAGCGGTGCTCACGGCGAATTGTGAACTCCACCAGTCTCGGTGGCGCCGGCAAAGCGATTCCGCGCGCCACCAGCGATCGCGCCATGAACGTCGAGACGCCACCCAGGCGTTCCTCGGCCGCCAGGTGGGCCGCAAGATCTCGCGCGGTCCACGACCCGCAGCCGGCGCGCGCCGTGGCGCCGGCGGCACTCAACGAGGTCGTGAGTGCCGCCCGTTCCGCCTCGATGTCTCCGGCGAGCGCCACCGTGGATCAGCCTGAGGCGCCCAGGATCTTGATCGCGAAGACGAGAGTGTCGCCCTGCCGGATTCCGGCGCTGGGCTGGCCGTCGGGGTAGCCGTCCGCAGAGGTCATGGCCACCGCGACCGTGGATCCGACGGTTTGGCCGGCGATCGCCTTCTGGAATCCGGGGATGACGCCGTCGAGCGGGAAGTCCACCGGGGCGCCGCGCTTGTAACTGCTGTCGAACACCGACCCGTCGCGTCCGTTGACGCCCATGTAGCAGACGGACACCTTGGCCGTGCCCGGAACCACCGGGCCGCTGCCGGCCTGCAACGTGTGCACCTGGGTCGAAGTCACGCTGAACGGCGCCGACACATCCACCCGGGGTGCGGCCGTCTCGGTCGATCCGGTGACCGCGACGCTGCCGGTGGCCCCGGTCAGCGTCCACTCGGGCGTGCCGGCGGCCGGTGCGGCGGTGGGGCAAGTGTCGGCGGCGACGGCCGTGCCTGCCGCCGCGAAGGGCAGGGCGATTGCCGCGAGACTGGCCGCGACAGCAACGAAAGAGTGCATCCGAGTGGGTTTCACGTCCGCCACGTTACAGACGCAAAGTAGTCCCGTCAGCGGCGACTCGGCACGTAGTCTCACCCACGTGCACATTGACGTCATGGCCCTGCCGCAGCCGTTAGCCAAGGCCGGCGACCTAGCCCGCAACACCCAAATGGCGGGTTTCTCCGGTCTGCTGTTCACCGAAGCCGGTCGCACCGCGTACCTCAACGCCGCCATCGCATCTCAGGCCGCACCGGGTCTGGAGCTGTCGACCGGCGTCGCGGTTGCCTTTCCCCGCAGCCCGTTTGTCACGGCGGCCACTGCGTGGGAGCTGCAGGAGGCGAGCGGCGGCAAGTTCCGGTTGGGTCTCGGCACGCAGGTGCGTACCCATGTGGTGCGGCGCTACGGCGCGGCGTTCGACCATCCCGGCCCCCGGCTGCGCGACTACGTGCTCGCGGTCAAGGCGTGCTTTGCCGCCTTCCGAACGGGAAAGCTGGATCATCACGGGGACTTCTACGACCTGGATTTCATCACCCCGCAGTGGAGCGCAGGGCCGATCGATGCACCCGATCCCAAGGTCGATGTCGCGGCGGTGAATCCGTGGATGTTGCGGATGGCCGGCGAGGTAGCCGACGGTGTTCATGTTCACCCGCTCGGCGAGCCCGGCTACCTGGCGCGTCACGTGATGCCGAAGCTGGCCGAAGGCGCCGCGAAGGCGGGCCGTACCCCGTCGGAGGTCGCCGTGATCGTGCCCGCGATGACCATCGTCGGCGACAGCGATGAAGAGCGGCACAAGGAGCGGGAGTTCGTGCGGGCCAGCCTGAGCTTCTACGGAAGCACCCCGAATTACGCCTTCATCTGGGATGAGGCCGGGTTCGACGGCACCACAGCCCGGATCCGCGAGAAGCAGAAGGCCGGCGACTTCGCCGGGATGGCAGCACAGATCAGTGACGAGCACCTGGCCGCGTTCGCCACCGATTCGACGTGGGATGAGTTGGCAGACAAGCTGATCGGCAAGTACGGGGGAGTTGCAACGCGCCTGGTCCTGTACAACGCACTCGGGGATCCGGAGCGCTTCGAGCGATACGGTGAGATCGCCCAGCGGATTTCGGCCTGGCCGCACACTGTCCCGGCACGTTGAGGTCAATGCCGTGGTGATCGGGGTGGCCGCAGCGCTGCTGGCCTGTTTCGGCTACGGGGTTGCGTCGGTCCTGCAGGCCTACGGCGCACGCAGTTCTGCTGCGGGAGACGGTGCGCACGTCACATCAGATGGCCGACCGACCCTGCGCTCGACCGCCAATGCGGTGCTGACCACGGCGTTCATTGCCGGGATGGCCCTCGATGTCGTCGGTTTCGCCGGCAACATCGTCTCGGCCCGGCTGATACCGCTGTTTCTGTCGCAGACCATCGTCAGCGCTAATCTGGTCGTTACCGCGGTGCTCGGCATCGCCGTGCTTGGTGTTCGCCTGAACCGCCGCGATTGGGCGGCGATCGCAACGGTGATCGTGTCACTGTGCGTGTTGGGGTTAAGCGCTGGACAGACCGGAACCGACACGTCGGGAACCGGGCTGCACCGGGCGCTGATGTTGCTGGCGATGCTGATCGCGGCCCTCGGGGTGGGCCTCATTCGCCTGCTGGGAGCCCGCGCCGCCATCGCCGCTGGATTGGTCGCCGGTGTCCTCTACGGAGTGATGGCCATCGCGGTTCGGGTAGTCGATGGCGTCGATCCGCTGCGGTTGCCCGTTCTGCTGAAAGACCCGGCGTTCTGGGCGATCGCTATTGCCGGGGCCGGTGGCTTCTATCTGTTTACCGTTGCGCTGCAGCTGGGTTCGGTGAACGGCGCCGTTGCTGCTTTGGTCGTCGGCGAGACGGTGATGCCCGGGATAGTCGGCGTGACGCTGCTCGGGGACACCGCTCGACCTGGCCTGGACTGGTTGGTGGCGTTAGGGTTCTGCACCGCGGTCGCAGGTGCGGTGGCCGTCGCCATATTCGGTGCGGCCCAGCATGTCCCGGCGGCACAGGATTAGGACCGGGGGGCCTTCCAGGGCTGCTCGTTGCGCCGTTGCCGCTCCCGCTCGTTGGCTTGGTCCTTCACCCAGAAGTCCTCGAATCGTTCGCCGGGATGCACGTTCGGCAGTCGATTCATCAGGTTGCTGAGCCCGCGCGGAGGCCTCGCCGGCTCCCATTGAGGAACCACCGCGCTGAGCGCGGCAAGGCTCTTGAGCACGACGAATACCGTGAACAGGGCACCGGGAGCGTTCGTCGCAGCGATCCCGGCGAATCCGAGCAGCAGGGTCATATGCACGACCATGACGCGGCCCAGGCCGATGTTGGCGGCGGTCTCGATATCCCGGAAAGACCAGCGGCGCAGGTCGACCAGATCGGTGAGGAACTCCATCGTCAGGAACAGCAACACGCCCAGGCAGCCCCAGCCGACGCTGCGCCAGTCCAGGTCGATCATCGCAAGTTCGGGTGCCCGGTTGTGAATCAACAGCGCGAGAATGGCCGCAAGGAACACTCCGTGGGCGGCGCAGAACACCAAGCTGATCAGGGCGAAACCGCTCAAGAATGACGAATTGGACGGCCCGCCGGTTCCAGGCCCACGGTAGCGGAAGTGCCCGTACTTCGGGTTCAGGCGTTGGTGCACGGCGATGCGGGCTATCACCAGCAGACACACCGTGACGTTCTCGAACCAGTACACGACCACCGTCGTTGCGCCCGACCAATGTTGACCGAACCAGCCGAATGCCGGGACCGCGATGACGCCGAGCACGGCGAACAGATGCAGCGGTGAGAACTTCGAGCGGCGTCGCGAATCCTGCCCCGATTCAGGCCCCGACTCAGGCAGGGTCACGCGTCGTCCATCCGACTCTGGCGAACCATTGCATGATCATGGGCGCTCCGAGCTCATCTGCGGGCGCGGTTCACAAACTTTCGGCTCGCGCTCGTGCACCGTCTAGCACCGCTTCGATCTCGCCCCACGTGCGACGGATGATCTCGGCGACCGGCAGAAGATCGACGATCCGGGACGACACCTGGCCGGTGTTGGCGACGCTGGCCTCCATGTCGCCGTCGAAGTACAGCTCGGTGATCTTTCCCAGCAGCCGTGAATCCGGGTCGTGTGCAGCGACCCTGGCGGCCAGTCCGGTCCGCAGAACCCGCATCGTCGGATTGCCGGGAACGTCGAGAAGCACTGTGCCGGAATCGTTTGCGGCCACAATGGCGTCCTTGAAGTTCGCGTGCACCGCGGATTCGTGGCTGGCCAACATCCGGGTGCCCATCTGCACGCCCTCGGCGCCCAACACCAGTGCCGCTGCGGCCGAGCGCGCATCGCAGATGCCACCGGCGGCGATGATCGGCAGGTCAACATTCTCGGCGACCAGGGGGAGCAGCACCATGGTTGAGGCGCCCAGCAGTGACTTGAAACCGCCGCCTTCGACGCCCTCGACCACCAGCGCATCGACACCGGCGTCGGCGGCTTTGGACGCGCCCTTGAGTGAGCCGACAACGTGGACCACCGTCATTCCGGCGTCGTGCAGCGATTTGGTGAACAACCCCGGGTCACCGGCGGAGGTGAAGACATGGCGCACGCCGGCTTCGGCCAGGGTGTCGACAATCGAAGGATCGCCCTTCCACCCCTGGATCATCAGGTTGGCCGCCACCGGCTTGTCGGTGAGCTCACGCACCCGCTGTAGATCGGCACGGCCTTCGGGGGTGAGAGTCTCGATCACGCCGAGCCCGCCCGCCTCGGACACCGCCGCAGCGAGTTCGGCGCGCGCGATGTAGGTCATCGGGGCCTGGACGACGGGGTAGGCAACCCCGAGCAGGGATTGGATGCGGTTGGCCACAGCTTATTCAAGCATCATGGCTGCCTACGGCTTTGACCAGCGGCGGCACATCGACAGGGCGCCGTCGACGACCTCGTCGATGAAGATGCCGTCAACGGGTTCGCCAGTCACGATCACCCGATAGTGCATTCGGCTGACAAGCCACTCGGCAAGCGCGGCCACGTCGGCGTCGGGGCTGAGATCACCACGGGCGATCGCCCGAACAAACGGCTTCTGGTCGCGAACGCGCTGATCATGCAGGTAACGGGCACGAAAGACCTGGGCAAGATCCGGATCGTGCTGGGCTTGCCCCACCAGCGCGCGATAGACGGCGCCTGCATCGTCGACGGTGAGGAAGTGGGCGGTGGCGCGCAGATGCGCGCGCAGATCGGACTCGAGGGTGCCGGTATCGGGAGGTTCGAGTTCGGCGGCCGCGTCTTCGAGGAAGGCGTCCATCAGGACGTCCGTCTTGGAACTCCACCAGCGGTAAACGGTCTGCTTTGCCACCCCCGCCGCCTTGGCGATGCCTTCGACGGTGACTCCCGCGAAACCCTTCTCGGCCAGTAGGTCGTCGGCCGCATGCAGGATGGCCTCGCGGGCCGCTTCGCTGCGCCCGTGCCGATTGCCGCGATGCGGCTGTGTGCTTGCCACAGCTCGATCTAACACCACCTCAATCTAGACAAGACGCAACGTAGCGTCTAGCGTAGGGGCATGACTGCAACTCTGAACCTTCCGGAATACACCGCGATCATCGACCGGCTTTTTGCTGATGCGCAGGGGGATGCTGAACGCCGACAAGGCATCTCGCCAGACGACTACTCGGTCGAAGAACGTGTAGACGCTTTTCAGGACGTCTACCTGCCCGTGGCGCCTGACTCGGGCCGGCTGCTGTACAGCCTCGTTCGCGCGTTGAAGCCGACGAGGATCGTGGAGTACGGCATGTCATATGGCATCTCGACACTGCATCTGGCCGCCGCGGTCCGCGACAACGGCACGGGGCACATCATCACCACGGAGATGAGCGCCCGAAAGATCGCAACCGCCCGAGCGACATTCGATGCGGCTGGGGTCAGTGACCTGATCACCATCCTCGAGGGCGACGCCCGCACCACCCTCAAAGCAATCAGCGAACCAGTGCAATTCGTGCTTCTCGATGGCTGGCCCGACCTCGATCTGACGGTGATCAGGCTGCTTGAGCCGGTGCTGGCGACGGGCGCACTCATTGTCGGCGACAACGTGAACCTGGACCCGACTCACGCGTACCTCGACTATGTGCGCGCTCCGGAGAACGGCTACGTCAGCAGCCCGCTGGCGCTCGACACGGGGTTGGAACTAGCTGTCCGCGTGTAGCTTTGGCGGAAGGCTGCCGGGCCGGGGCTTCGTTATGAAGCCTCGGCCTGTGCACCCGGAGCGCTGCCCTCGAGCAGAACGCGTGCGACGAGCTCGGGGTCATCGGCCATCGGCACGTGGCCGCACCCGGGCAGTCGGATGTGCCGGGCCTGGGGGAGTCGCTTCTCGGCGATACGCGCCTGGTAGGGCAGCAGGATTCGGTCGCGTGCGGCCCATGCGACGGTCACCGGGATGTCGGCCGGGATCTCGCGGTCGAACACTTCGGCGGCCGGGAAGATCTTCTTCATGGCGGGAATGGCCCGCCGCATGCCGTTGAGGTCGCCCACGAATTCGTCGGCCGGGATCCGTTCGGGGTGAGCTGACACCACCCCGCCCATGATGTGCCGGGCCCGCGGCGAACGAGCGAGTCTCGGCACCACGGGTGCCAGCAGGCGGGCGCTGGTCGTCAGGCATGTGAAGAGCAGGCGGATGTAGGCGAAGTCGATGGCGTTGTGCCAGTACGCCGCGGGGGACAGCACGGTCGCGCTTGCGACCAGATTGTCCGCGGCGGCCTCCATCGCGATCCGGCCGCCCAGGGAGTTCCCGGCAATGTGCGGGCGCTCGAGTCCCAGCTGGTCCAAGAGAGCGACTAGCTCGTCGCGCAGGGTGCCCTGTACGTCGTCGTTGCGGACCACAAAGTCATGCGATTCGCCGTGGCCGGGAAGATCGAAGAGCACGACGGTCCGGTGGTCGGTCAGGTGCTCGAGTACGGGATACCAGGCCTGCCTGCGGTGTGTGATCCCGTGAACAAGCACCAAGGGCTCACCAGTTCCATGGATCTCGTACTTCAGCATGTCGGTGCTCCTCGTCGCGGACAGTGACCTAGCCCCTTGGCAACCGTAGCCCTGCTGGTGATTCCGTGGGGACCGCGGGGGGACCAATTGGTCGCTTAGGTGTAGCCCATCTTGATACGTGGTAACCCCCCTCGGTGACTACGTGGTTGGCGCAGGGATTCTTCAGCGGGACAGGCCAGGGAACCCGCCAGGTCGTCGAGTTGGTCGCCGCGTTCGGGCTGACCGCGCTCATCGGTCTGGAACGCGAGATCCGAGGTAAAAGCGCCGGATTGTGCACCCAGACGATTGTCGGCACGTCGGCGGGATTGATTCTGCTGGTCAGCAAGTACGGGTTCGGCGACGTCATCGCCGAGGGCACCGTGATCCTGGACCCGTCGCGCGTTGCGGCACAGATTGTGTCGGGGATCGGCTTTCTGGGCGCGGGCCTCATCATCACGCGCCGCGGCGCCGTGATCGGTCTGACCACCGCGGCGGCCATCTGGGAGTCGGCGGCGATCGGGATGGCCGCCGCCGCGGGCCTGCTGTTGTTGGCCGTGGTGGTGACCATGCTGCACTTCGTGATCGTGATCGGGATTGCGCCGTCGGTGCGACGGATGGCGACCCGACTGCCGGGCTCGGTACGCGTGCATGTCATCTACCAGGACGGCCGGGGCATCCTGCGGAAGCTGCTGGAGGCCTGCGATCTGCACAGCTGGCACCTGACTTCGTTGGTCACCGATTCGCCTGCGACGGCGCCCGCAACGGTCGGATTGCCCCTCGGATCGCACACCCAGACCGCCGATCACGTCGGTGTCACGATCACCTTGTCGGGTCCCCGCGTCGTCGAGGCAACGCGAATACTCGCTGATATCGAGGGTGTCACCCGGATCGACCAGATCCATGACGACGCCGACTGACGTCACGTGACGGTTTCAGTTGAGCAAAGGTACTGCAGGCGACCCGGGTTGACAGGGTCGATCTCGCCCATTCGGCTTTAGTGTTGCCTGCTATGGCCGCCCTACTCCACAGTCACGTGAAACGCTGGTGCACAGCGCTTCACGTTGCCGTGGCGGCAGCGATGGTGCTTATCCTCGGATTCGCGACCACCGCCGTGGCCCATGCGGCCGCGGCCACCGCGACGTTGTCGGTGACCTCTTCGTGGCAGACCGGCTTCATCGCCCGCTTCACCATCACCAACTGGAGCTCGGTGCCGATGACCGATTGGCGGCTTGAATTCGACCTGCCGGCCAATGAATCGATCTCGCACGCGTGGAACAGCAGCGTTGGCCGATCTGGCACGCACTATGTTCTGGCCCCGGCGAACTGGAATCGGATCATCGCGCCGGGCGGTACCGCCAGGGGTGGTTTTCGGGGCGTGGTGTCCGGGAACTACTCGCCACCGGTGAATTGCATGCTCAACCGACAGTTGCTCTGCAGCTAGAGGTTGGTTCAGTCGTGCTTCGCTTCGTAGCGCAGCAGTACCGTGCCGCCGGGGAATGTCCGGTTCTCCAACAGCCGCAGCGAGATCCATGACGGCAGGGGCGGGAAGAACGGGATACCACCGCCCACGGCGGTCGGGGCGATCACGATCCGGTACTCGTCCACCAGTCCGGCTTGCACGATCGGTGCGGCCAGCGTTGCGCCGGCCACCTCCAGGTTGCCCTCGGTTTCGGATTTCAATTTCGTCACCACCTGGACCGGGTCGCCGCGTTCCAGTCGGGAATTCCAGTCGACCGACTCCAAGGTGCGTGAGAACACGACCTTGGGCATGGCGCGCCAAATGCGGGCGAACTCGACGATCAAGGGGGAGGCGTCCGCGGCCTCGTCGGCGGCCGGCCAGTAGGCGGCCATCAGTTCGTAGAGCCGCCGCCCGTAGAACGAGAGCGCGGTCTCCCGCTCGAAGTCGTTCCAGTACTGGTGCACTTCGTCGCTCGGCTCGCTCCAGTCGATGCTGCCGTGTGCATCGGCGATGTAGCCGTCCACTGACACGGTGAAGCCGTAGATGAGCTTGCCCATGGAGATCAGTGTGCCCTGGACACCGCCCGGGGTAGGGGGAGAATTGCTGCATGTCGCCCGCGATCTGGATCATCGTTGCCTTGCTCGCCGTCGGGACGATCGCTGGCGGCCTGATGCGGATGCGGGTCTGGTTGCAGAGGCCGGTGCCGCCTGAGGTGATCGAGGCTGCGCACCGCGATGACGTCAAGGACGATTAGTCAGCGATAGCGGGGCTCAGATGTTCACTTCAATGGCTCGGGCGTGAAGGTGACGTCGACACCGCCCACGGTCATCGTCACCTGGCCTTCCATCAGCATTACCTGCGCCGAGACCCGTCTATCTACAGTCTGAGCCAGCTGCTGCACCGGCGCGTGGGGTATCTGCACCACCGACAGGTTGGGCAGCCCGGCCACTTTGGGGCCGACGGTGCGCCACCAGGTGGCCGCGCCGGCGGCGAACGGGAACAGCAGTACCTGTTCGGCTTGGCTGGCCGCTTTACCCAAGGCGCGTTCGTCGGGCTGGCCGACGTTGATCCACTCCAGGATCCGGCCGGTGTAGTCGGCGAGCCGCAGGTCCGGTACGCCGGGGGTGGACAGGCCCGCCCCGAACGCCAACTCTCCGTCGACGTCGGCGACGCGGTGTGCGCGCAGCCCAAAGGCCAACAGCCGCACCACCATCCGCTCATCGTTCTCACTGGGATGGCGGGCCACGGTCAGCGCGTGATCGGCGTAGTAACCGTGATCGACATCGGAGACGCCAAGGTCGACTTTGAATACCGTTGCGGAAAGGGCCACGCCATAGTGTCCACCAAGGTGGGTGTCGGCCGAGCGGCGAGGCCGCTTCGAGTGGTCAGGCCGGTAACCCGACGGTCGCGGGAGACATTCGAACCCCCGACCAGCAGGGCACAGACTCACCTCACTGATCGTTGAGGGCGGTGCCGACGAAGGTCGATATCTGCCGCCTGGCTTCCTTCGATTCCGGAGTCGGTAAAAGGATGAAACCATGGAACCCGCCGGCTATCTCGACAAGCGTCGCGTCTACACCGGCGGAGCGCATGCGGGTCGCGACATTGCGGGAGTCATCGAGTAGACAGTCGTGGGTACCGACGACGATCAGCGTGGGGGGAAAGTCGGCAAACGAGCCGTACAGCGGCGACAGTAGAGGCATCTTCAGATCCAGGTCACCTGCATAGGCCAGCGCACTACGCGAAAGACCCTCGCGGGACAGCAGATCTCGGTGTTCATTCGACACGAAGCCGTCGGAGCTGTTGGTGAGGTCAGCCCACGGGAACATCGTCACCAGAGCCTTCGGCGCGTCTCCGCCTTGGTCCAGAACCCGTCGCACCAGGGACATAGCCAGTCCACCTCCGGCAGACTCCCCAACAATGACCGTGGGGCGGTCACGTGCGACCTCCGAGTAAACCGCCCACACATCATCGAGGGCCGCGGGGAAGGGATGCTCTGGTGCAAGTCGGTAGTCGACACTCACCAGTTCCGCACCGCTGGACTGGGCCAGCCCGCTGTGGGCACGGGCCGCCAGAGAACTACCGGCAACGAATGCCCCACCGTGTACGTGGAAGATCAGCCCTGCGCCCGCCCTGGCCGGACGGAACCACCGAACGGGCACGCCGGCCACCGTGGCGGTGGTCTCTTGGACGCCGCGCACCCTGCGCTGGCGCGACTCCATCGATTGGGTGATCTTGCGTGTTCTGCCCACGTCGTGAGCGCCGCCTGTATGCGATGCCGCCACCAGCACGAGCTTTTGCAGAGCGACCAGCCGTAGACTCGCGCGGTGCGACTTGGGTTCCGACAGGTTCACACGATGCTGCTGAAAATCGCCGCAACCAGCCCGCCCAGGATCAACACGCCAACCATGGCCGTGGCGTAGATCGCGCGGCGGCGTCGGTGTCGGCGGGCGCTGTCGATCGCCACAGCGATGATGACGAGGATCAACGCTGTATAGACCGACAGTCCGACCGTCAGCATCGCCGCTTCACCGGTGCTGGCCAGAGTCACTTCGTGCATGCGGTGAGCCTACGGGGGGACACGCAAGCATCTCGCCGTTGGTCAGGTCGGAAGGATCACCGCCCGGGCGCCGGAAGGCTGGTGTCATGATCCGCGCCGAACGCAGCTATTGCTCATACGCGGGACGATCCGCAAGACTCGGTGTCTACATTTCGTCTACACTGGCGCTATGGCAGCAGAAACCACAACGGTCCGAGTCCGCCGTCCGGATTCCGAGCGGCTGCAATCTCTAGCCAAGGCTCGTCAAACCACCGTCGTCGACGTCGTGCGCGCAGCGATCGACGCCTTGGAGCGGCAGGAATTCCTGCGGGGGCTCAACGGGGATTACCAGCGCCTGCGCAATGACCCCGAACTGTGGGAGCGATACCTGGCCGAGCGTCGCGAGTGGGACACACTGGCTTGATCTGGCGAGGGGAGGTCCACAACGTCGATCTCGGCCAGCCGGTCGGACACGAGCCAGCCTTTCGCCGCCCGGCGGTGGTGGTCTCGGTCGACATTCTCAACAACGGACCGGGCGGTCTGGTGGTCGTCGTCCCGATCACGACCGCTGGTTACGGCCTGCGAAGCCATATCGAACTGGAGCCTGAGGTCAGTGGGCTGGACCACACCTCGTACGCGCGTTGCGACCAACTGCGAGTCGTCTCAGTCGAACGGCTGTCATCTCGCCAGGGAATGATCGGCCCGGATCAGATGCAGGCCATTGACCGAGCTCTACGTTTTGTCCTCGATCTGTGATGCTCGGCTATCGGCATCGTCGGACGAAAACAATTGGGGTGCAGCGCAACACGGTCCGGTTCGGCGGGGGTTTCATCAGATGAAAACGGCATACTTTACCGGAAGCCAGCCGTATTCGATCCGGTCGTATTCCTCCGTCATGGCTGCGTTCCAGGCATCCGAGGTCCTGATCGTTCCAGTGGCTGTGGTGTGTCATCCGCGCGGCGTGCTGATACGGATCCGGTGAATGTCTTACGAAACGTCGTACACTGTGGCTATGGCTGACACGATTACCTTCCGGCCGGATGAAGACACATCGAAGGCACTGGAAGTCTTGACCAAGGATGGCGCGGCCGTCTCGGCGGTCGTTCGTTCTGCCCTCATCGATGCTGCCCGACGGAAGATCGGAGCGGCGATTCGCGTCGAAGCGGAAATGCTCGCTGCCGACGAGTCCGACCGTGCTGAGGCGCTGCAGGTGCTGCGCGACATGGAGACCCTGCGTGCGTGGTGAGGTCTTTCAACTACGCGTCCCGCGAGGGAGTCGTGGTCACGAACAGTCCGGTGCGCGCTACGCAGTAGTCGTCCAGTCGGATCGTCTGCCGCTGTCGACCTGGCTGGTCGCGCCGACGTCCACATCGGCTCGGGCTGCGAGCTTTCGTCCGGAGGTTGAGGTCGACGGCGTAAGCACCCGCGTGCTTGCCGAGCAGGCTGCGGCGGTCGATCCAAGCCGCCTCGGTAGGAGCGTCGGGTTCCTTGGTTTCGACGAGATGCGTCGCGTTGACGCAGCGCTGCGGATCGTGCTCGATCTGTGAGCGTCGCATCGTCGCATCGGGCGGAAACGGTTAGGACGAAGAGCGATACGACGAGGTTGACTGGTAACCCTCCATATTCGATTCCGCCGTATTCGTCGTGCTGAAAGCGGCCGTCGGCGATAAGGCTTCCTAAGCAGCTTGTCGTATTGGATGGCTGCCGCTCCTTTGGGCGCCTACCCGGAAACTAGTTTGCTGAGTGTTGGTCTAGGGGTCGATGGGGTAAGCGGGGCATCAAGCTGCCCCCGTCGTGTCGGCCGGGGCCCATTAACGCTGACATGGCCAACCGTCGAACTAGCCAAACTCGGCTCGTCCTCCAACGCCACTGCGGCGTTATCGCGCGCAAACCGGCTATCTCGATGAATCGGATTCGGCCTCAAACCCCTGGAACACTCGCGACGCCGATCGGTTGAAGCGGGCAAATGATTTCATGGCGTGGGTGGTCGAGGGGTCGCCGTGGAGGCCCGCCGCATCGCCGAAACACGCTGCTTTGCAGACAATCTGGATGGAGCCGTCGCGATGAGTGACCGCCGGGTGATCAGCCTGAATCAGCGACGCTTGAATGACGGGGCGCAGTGATCGCGCCTGGCCCACGCCCGCGTGGCCCGGGCCACCACCTGATCAACGTTTTACACTCGCTCCATACTCCTACTATTATCTGCGCATGAATGCAGATAAAGGGGCTTGTAGTCGTCGGCTGCCCGACGACCAGGTCGATCTGGTGGTCGAGGTGTTCCGGATGTTGGCCGATGCCACTCGAGTTCAGGTGCTGTGGGCGCTGGTGAGCCGCGAGATGTCGGTCAACGACCTGGCGACCCATATCGGCAAACCAGCGCCGTCGGTATCTCAGCATTTGGCGAAGCTGCGGATGGCGCGGCTGGTGCGGACCCGCCGCGAGGGCACCACGATCTTCTACAGCCTCGACAACGACCACATCGGTCAACTTGTCACCGACGCGGTGTTCAACGCCGAACACGCCGGACCAGATGTGCCGGGCCATCACCGCGACGCCGCCGACCTGGCCACCCTGCATCCCGCCACCGTCGACCCCACGCCGATCCGATCGAAGGGACGCCGCACATGATGCACAAGGCCCGACCCGCCGCGGCTGTCGGACATGACCACGGTGAACACGCCGGTCACGACCACGGCTTAGATCACGGCCACGATCACCCCAAAGGCCTGCGCGCAGCGATCAAGGAGATCTTCGCCCCGCACAGCCATGACGCCTCCGACAGCATCGACGGGGCCCTGGAATCCAGTGCCGCGGGCATCCGCGCAGTCAAGATTAGCCTCCTCGCGCTCGCAGCGACCTCCATCGCGCAGCTGGTAATCGTCGTGATCTCCGGGTCGGTAGCCTTGCTGGCCGACACCATCCACAACTTCTCCGACGCCCTGACCGCCATCCCGCTGTGGATCGCTTTCGCGCTGGGCACCAAGGCCGCCACCCGCCGCTACACCTACGGCTACGGCCGCGCCGAAGACCTGGCCGGACTCTTCGTGGTCGCGATGATCACTCTCTCGGCCATCATCGCCGGCATCGAATCCGTTCGCCGGCTGATCAACCCGGTTCCGATCCAACACCTCGGATGGGTCGCCGTGGCCGGGCTGGTCGGCTTCATCGGCAACGAACTCGTCGCGGTCTACCGCATCCGCGTCGGACGCCAAATCGGGTCGGCCGCCCTGATCGCCGACGGGCTGCACGCCCGTACCGATGGCTTCACCTCCCTGGCCGTGCTGCTCGGCGCCGGCGGCGTCGCCCTAGGCTTCCCGCTGGCCGACCCCATCATCGGCGTGCTCATCACCGTGGCGATCTTGGCGGTACTGCGCACTGCCGCACGCGACGTGTTCCGACGCCTACTGGATGCCATCGACCCCGCACTCGTCGCCGCCGCAGAGACCACGCTGGCCGCCGAACCCGGTGTCACCGCTGTGCGCAGCGTCAAAATGCGCTGGATCGGACACCGCATCCACGCCGACGCCGAACTGGACATCGACCCGTCCACCAGCCTCACCAACGCCCATCAGATCGCCCACGACGCCGAACACGCCCTCACCCACGCCATTCCGAAACTATCGAGCGCACTGGTCCACGCCTACCCCGCAAGCCCCACCACCTGAGTCGAGCACCTTCCCGCGAAACACCGGGAGGCGAGTTGTCACTGCGGCTCTGTCTGGATGGCTAGTCGCTGAGACTGGCGGCGAGGTTCTGGACGCGGGATCAGCCTGCGCAACAGCTCTCGGCCGGCGCGTCGGTCGTCAACGCGCAGCACGATATAGGCACCGACATAGGGCGAGGGCCGGGGATGTAGAGCCCCGTTTTGGATATCGTCCAGTTCGAGCGTGACAGGCGTATTTACTGTGGCCATGGACGCGTTCGTCTCTCTAACTGCTTCGACCGCCAATTGTCCCGCGGTGTGGGTTCAGCCCACCGCTTCCTCGAGTAGCGGCTTCAAAGCCGGGTGCTGGAGCGCCTCGGCGGCGTCGGGGTTGTCGAGCACCTGTTGGAATACCTGCTGCAGTCGCAGCGCCTTGTCGATCTCTGCGACGGTCCCGTCATTCGTGTTGGCGAAGATGTCAGCTTCTGTCTGAGTCTCGGTCAGCCAATTCTTGAACTCCTCCCAGGACATGGAGTCGTAGCCGCCTTCGGGGGCTTCCTCCAGATGATTCATCCAATCGAACTGGATCTTGCTCTTGTCTCCGCCGACGAGACCCGCGATGGCGTCGTCGAAGTAGGGGTCGAAATCGAGGTCGAAACTGATCGTGATGAGAAGCCGCTTGCCGTCGTCCAGAACTACATACCTGGCGTCGTGAACGCCGATCTTTTTGTACATTTCCCGTACATCGCCTCGGCTGGCCAGGCCCGTCGCAATCTCATCGATCACCTGGTTGGCATGTCCCGGCTTGATATGCCACAAAGCGCAATACTCGGTCACCGGCCCGCTTTTCTTGCCCTTTCGCGGCAGCCGGGTACTCGCGGCCTCTTGGGTACTGCTCATGGCAATCTCCTTCATAATCGATGACACCTGGACCGACGCGCACCGTCGGCCGACCGCGTCAGGAGCAGTCAGCAAGGGCTAGGAAGTTCGGGACCAACAGCCGAAACGATCCGCTCATCGACCACGAGGGCCTCCGTCCGCGCGCCGCCCATCGCAATCGAGTATTCGCGCTCGATCTGTACGCCATGGAGTTTTCCCAACATCGAACCAGAATATTTACGGACGAGTCGCCTGCTGCACCACCCGCATCGTCCCGCGACTTTGTCCGACGAGTACTCCGTTCGACCCCGAGGCGCATCACCTACCAGTAGACGCGAACCCACATCACTGTCCAGTGCAAAGCCCCGCACACGAATCCAACCGCACCAACAGGCAGTTCGTCGGCCAACCCCTACGAAATCTTGGGTTCGGGTGAGTCGATACCCAACACCCTGATTCGCAACCGGCCCCGGACGTCGTCTCGGACGTCCACCGTGTCGCCATCGACAGCCCTCAGGACAGTCGCGGTGGGGGAGTAGGTCGGTTCGGCAGGGGAGTGCGCAATTGGTGTGGCGGCGAACGCCCCAACGGCGGCAGCCGCGGTGCACACGGCCCGCCCAAGCACTCTCCTTACCGACTTAGCCTTGCGCCGCCGAGCGCCAACGACACTCACTCGTCGAACCAGTCGTCGGGCACGTCATCGAGGGGAATGAGCAGCGTGACGTTCGATCCGTCGGCTTGGCGGTGTGACAGCCCGATCGCGACGAACAGGATTGCGCGGCCGTCATCGTCGGGCATTCGTGCCCAGTGTGTGTCCGCGCTGTCCCAGACAGGCGCACAGCGGTCGCATTCTCCGCGGCCATGGGCCAGGTGGGGCAAGGAAACACACCAGTAGTCTCCGCGCTCGTCGGGTCCCCACCAGGGGAGGCTCAACCACCCAAGACCCGGCGGCGAGAAATCGGGAATCGAGCCGAGCAGAACGGGCGCTTGTTCTGGGTTCAGCGGGTGCGGATGCAGCGTCGTAGGCAACTGCGGCGCCGTGAACGGAACCGGCTCATTGCGGGCGTTACGTCTGGCCCCAGGAACCCACAAAGGCCCTCCGCTATGAAGCAGATGCACGATGAGGTCGTGATAATCGTCAGGGGTCATAAGGGACTGTGCCGACACGTTCTGGCTCTCCTAGCTTGTTGCGCCTGCTCTAGTCCAGCGGATCATCGCTAGCTCGAACTACAAAGGTGACTTCGTCGCCGCCGGCGACCATCGCCAAACCTGCCAGCGTGATGCTCGCGGCCTGGCCGGCAGCGCGGTGGGGGACTGCAATCGACCCAGAGCCCTCGACCACGGCCAGGCCGCCGGCCTCAGGGATATTCCACAGTGCACCCTCGGCCTCAGTGAGGCTCTCGTAACCCGATCCGGACAGCGTCTGGCCGTTGATCGTGATTGACCACCAGTCGTCACCCGAACCCCCTGATGCGACAGTCACTGTCGCCGGTATGTCCGATGCGGCCTGGGGACTGGGCGCCTCATTCAACGCAGTTGGTTGTGAGCTCATGGTCGAATCATGCTCCGCACATCCGACACGTTGCCTGAATGCCGAATGGTCATTTCGACCGCCGCCGTTGTACGCGCCCCAGCGCCACCTCGAAGTAATCTGCGTCATCAGTGAAGGTTTTGGCAGCCTGGTAGAACTTCCATTCGGGTGTATGCGAATTCGCGTGGCTAACCTCCCCGTTGGGGAGCAGGTCGAACCCGGGCGGCACCAGCAAGTCGTCAAACTGCACGGATGCCAACTTCCTGAGCACCGCCCGCATAGCTTCGAGATCTTGTTCCGACAGATCAGCGCGTTCCACGAGCATGGCCAGCGCACTAGTCTCACGCTCGACGATCTCGCGGGAACTCTGCTCCGTCGGGACGTCATACCGGCTCATCGAATCTCCCCTCGATTGCGGGTGCTGGCGTCACCAATTGGTGACGCCGGGAATCTGCGGGCGGTCGTTCACGCCCATAGCGTGCCTGTCGCATCTGACAAGTCGTGGCGTCTACTCCCACTCGTAGGCGCTCAGTGGAAGATCGATCAGCGTCGACCACTTGCCCGATCCAGCGGTTGACGTGATACGAACCTGTGTCGCCGGATCGCCCTGCCGATCGACGTGGAGTCGCCACGTTGCCTTCCCCCCAAGCTCAAGGCCACCGGGAGCGCCCTCGTCGGAGCTCTCAAGATGGAGGCCCGCAGTGCGGTCAGTGTGAGTCAAAACTCCCAATCGAACGCTGTCCAAGGGGGTGTCTGAGACGAGCGGAACAGCGACCGTCCATGAAGTGCCTTCGCCCTCAGTCATTTCGGGCTCACCCCATGCGGGTGTCCGGAGAGAGTGGATTTGGCACAGCGCGAGTTCGGCCTGCTTGCGGACGTGCTTGATCGACCGCTGCGCAACGACGAAGGCCCCAACTGTCCCAACCGCAGAAACGATCGCCACGATCAACGCGATAACGGCCACGGCGTTCACCACTTCCTCATCCGTAGTTCGTGGACTACTCCGCTGGACCGCTGGCTGATGTTCCCGGTGCCGCGACGGGGATCCCGAGGTCAGCGGCGACCCGGCGGAGTCGGTGATCGTAGGCGACGAGCGCGGTCAAAGGCGCTGCGGCCGAAGCGGTTTGGGCCGTGGCCAGGTGTATCGCGTCCAGCGACCTCAGTTTGTCGTCAGGGTAGGCAGCGGCGGTCGCCCGCACCACGCTGTCGATCTCGAATCGGTCCAGACGATCCAACACCGCAGGGACCGCTGACAACCCCTCGGGAGCTACCGCGCGGATCGCCCGCGGCAGCTCCACATCCGTCAGCGCAGAGGTAATCCATGGAACGTCCACTCGATCATCGAGCCAATCCGCCAGATCTTGAGACTCGGCCTCATCTCGGATGAGCTTCACCAGCGCGGAGGTGTCCAAGTAGATCACGCGTTAGTACCGTTCCTCGGTCCGCAACCGTGCCAGTAGCGCGCCGGCGTCCTCGTCGCCTTCACGCATCGGCACGATGGGACGAGGCGCAAGCCCCCGGGATCGCGCCGGCGTCACTCTGCCAGCGGTGATCAACCCATCGAGGGGGCCTGGCTCCGCCGGAACGATGCGAGCGACAACTACGCCACGGTCAGTCAGGATGATCTCCTCACCCTGCTTGACCCGGGCCAGCACCTTCGACGTCTCCTGATTGAGCATGCGGATGGATACTTCACTCACCCCGCCAATGTACTACAAATACGTTCTACACGTCGCGATGACATTCCCGCCCCCCTAGGTTGGACAGGCTCAACGCCGATCCGTGTCGCCGGTAGGGGATAGGCTTGTTCCACCTTCGGAACAAAGCTAAGGGCAGCGCATGACCGACACCATCGGCGACGAGGAAATGATCCGACAAAGGCTGATGCTGATGCGCGAGCTGCTCGACAAAGCGGAGTCGACGCTTGCCGACGACTTCGGCGCCACAATGTCCGATCCGGAAGCCCGGCGGGGGAATGCGGCGGCGATCCGAGCCGACTACCTCGCAAAGTTGCAGCGCCTGTCGGGCTGGGCTCTGCGCGACGCGGTAACTGACGGCCTGCAACACGGCATGACCTGGCGCTGGATGGCAACAGCATGTCAACTGCCGGTCGGAACACTGCACCGGCAGTACCACGCTGGCGGCCGGATCGTTGTGCGCGACAATGTCATCCAGGAGCTGGATTACACAGATCCGCAACAGGTTTCGTAGAACTTCGACCACCCTCAAACCGTCGGGTTCGCCCCGGGGCAACTGCTGGACTTGTCCACAACCATGCTACGGAACTCTGGCAATTCTCTGAGATTGTAAAATTTGTCCGGTCTCAATTGATCTGGCAGGGAACACCTTTGGATATGCCAGTCTTGCGAGACGGCGAGAGCTGCGTTTATTTCAATTATTGTGGCATTTCCGTTAATGAACAGGTTCGTGGTGGTTCAGCAGCGTGCAGGCGCGTGACTTCAACCGGCTGTCGCGAGCTTTCGCCAATCGCGGAACTCTCCAAGGATCTCGATAATCTCAGCCAGCGACCGGCCGGTCTCGTCCGGGCTGTGTGACCCGCTTAAGGGTCCGTTGGACGGCGGCCTGCACCTTCTCAGCGGAAATAGCATCCAATCCCGTGGCGACACGCAGGTATGGTTCGAATAGTCGCCAACTGATCTGAAGCGCAATGGCATTGGCGGCCGCTAGGCGGGCGTCGAGCTCGTCGTCCCAGATATCGGTTAGTTCCCGGATCAGGATCTCAGTTCCAGGGAACCGGGTCTGTAGTTTCTCGGCGGGGTATCCGTCAAGCATGGTGCGTGCCACCACCAATGAGTGCCGGTTCACGGCAGCTTCGAACGCCGCCGTTCTCGTACCATTCTCGATCAGGGTTACCAGCTCGTTGGCAAGGCGGTCTAGGACCGCGGCTACGAGTGATTCCTTGGTCCCGAAATGCCGGAACACCAAACCGTAGGTCACGCCGGCGCGCGCTGCGACATCACGTAGCGAGGTTCTGGCTGGTCCGCGCTCCGCGAACAGCTCAGCTGCAGCGTCCAAGATCGCCGGCACGACTGCTGGACCGGTCGGGCGTCTGGTCGGTGACGGAGTCGACATTGCAGGGTTTGGAGCCATATGGCTACAGTAGTGGACGCCAGGTGTGGCCATGTGGCTACATCGTTGGTCATGGAAGGGGCGTCCACATGCGAGCACACAACGGCCTGGATCCCATCGCCGACTCCGGGGCGGTACCGCGCCCATCGCTGCAGGGCCCCGTCACGGGCGGCGGGGGGCGTCCGTGGGCGGCGTCGATAGTGGACCTCGACCAGTATGGGTACACCGAGGCCGAGTACCTCGTATCCGGGAGTGCAACAGTGTTTGCGCCCCAACCTGGTTCGGCGATGGGGGTCGACGGACGCTGGCAGGCGATCGTGGGTGCGCGCCAGGATTACACGACACGGATCCTGGTACGCACGCCGACCGCCGAGCGGTTCAACGGAACCGTTGTCATCGAGTTCATGCAGGAGTACTTCGGCACCGAACGTGACACCAACTTCCGCTGGAATGCCGAAACGTTGCTGCGCGAGGGTTTCGCGTGGGTGGGTGCGTCACTGCATCACGAGGGCATCGACGCACCAGGGGGCATGTCGGTGACGATCGGTGACATGACGGTCCCCGCTGGCCCGGCGTTGACCCAGTGGGATGCGGATCGCTATGGCACACTTGCCTTTCCGCACTCCGATCTGTGCTACGACGTGCTCTCGCAAATCGCGGTGGCGGTAGGGCCCACCCACGCGAAGTCGGCGGTGGACCCGCTCGCGGGGCTCATGGTTCAGCGGGTGCTGGCGGTCGGCAACACGATCGCCGCCGCGCGCTTGCAGCATTACATCAATGCCGTGCAGCCGCTGCACCGCGTATTCGCCGGTTTCTACCTGCAGGACCTCAACGATGCTGGAATTGCGTTGTCCGATAACGCCCCTACCCCGGCGGACTGCTGGGTTCGCACGGACGTCGACGTACCGGTCATGGTGCTCAACACCATGACCGCCGCCGTCAAGGCCGTGCACCAACCAGAGGGCCCCATGCTGCGGTTCTGGGAACCCGCAGGCAGTTCGCACACCACCGGCCCTTACATGGTCCGGGTGGCGGAGGCCAACCAGCGCGACCTCGGCGTCGACAGCGGCATCTGCCCGCCGGAGATCGCGAATACGCTACCTGTCCAGTACATCTCGGGCGCAGCGTTGGTCGCACTGCACCGATGGGCAGCTGAAGGCGTAGCGGCGCCGAGCTTCCCGCGGCTCTCTCGCACAGGCCAGCCGCCGAGCGCTCACGAAGATACCGACGAACACGGCAATGCACTGGGCGGCCTGCGAAACCCGTGGGTCGACGTACCCATTGCCCGATACGACTGGCGCGGCGACTGTCTGGGGGGCGCCGGCCGCACGTACCCATTCACCGCCAAACAACTCACCGCGCTCTACGGCGAGCCATCCACCTATCACCGCCAATTCGAAACTGCAGTGCGCGACGCCCAGACGCGGGGCGTACTGCTGGCCGATGACGCCACCGACGCGGTCTCGACCGCCAGAAAGATCACCTGGTGACCACCATGACACTACAAGGAAAGCGAGTCTTTGTTACCGGCGCGGCATCCGGAATCGGCGCGGCCACCGTCGAACTCTTCCGCGCCCAGGGCGCTGAGGTCGTCGGCGTGGACATCACCGAGGTTGAGGGGCTGTTGGCGTGCGACGTCAGCGACCCGGAGTCGGTGCAATGTGCCATCGATCAGGCTGTCGCCCAACTCGGCGGTCTCGATATCGTCGCCAACGTCGCCGGCGTGGGTGGCATGACACCGCTGGCCGAGATGCCGCTGGCGCACTGGGAGAAAGTGATGGGGGTCAACGTGACCGGCCCCATGCTGGTGACCAAAGCCGCGTTGCCGCACCTCGCCGCGAGCAAGGGCAACGTCGTGAGCGTCGCGTCCATCTCCGGGATCCAGGGGCAGCCGTACATGTCGGCTTACTGCGCATCGAAAGCAGCACTCCTGCATTTCATGAAGTCCATCGCAGTCGAATTGGCCCCGCAGCACGTCCGGGTCAACTGTGTGTGCCCCGGCGGGGTGGGGCAGCTGCCTGAAGTCGCTGACGCGGAACAGATCGTGCCGGCAGGTGTGGATCCGGCGTTATTCACCCGGCTGAATCCGGTGCTGCCCGGTGTCATAGAGCCGGCCGATATCGCCGATGCACTGGCCTATCTCGCGTCGGACGCTGCCCGGTCGATCACTGGTGCCGCCTTGCTCGTCGACCGCGGCACGCTCTGGTAATGCCGGATTCGCCGACCGTCGTCGTCCCCGATCCCGCAGGAGCGCCGACAGTCCTGGATAGAAGACCTCGTCGTCACGCTTGCGGCGGGCCAGTTCGGCACCGCGATCAACACGGTTTCACTCGTCCTTTTGTGTCGTTTCCGCTGGCTGCCCGCAGTCACGCCGGGTGCGAAGACGTGGACCTTGGGGCTCTTGACCGGTGTGCATGCACTCGTGTCAAGGGTGGTAACGCCGGTGTTCGGCGTGCTGAGCGACCGCGGTGCAGGTCCCCGCTTCGGGATGCGCCGACCGTTCATCCTGGCCGGTTCGCTACGGGCATGGTGATCACGGGCCTGTCCACCGGCATGCTCATGCCCGTCCAAGGTGCGTTGATCGTCGATGTCCTGCCCCGGGCAAGGCCACGAGTCCGGCAAGTACATGGCGCTCACCGGCCTGTCCGACTCCATCCCGAGGTCGATCGGACCGGTGCTCGCACCGGGGGTGATCGCGCTCGGGGCGCTGACCACGAATCGGCGGCTGCAATGCGACGTATTTGGTTGGCGGCGCGCAGGCGGTCATCGGCGGCTTTCTGATTCGGCTGGCCAAGGGCAGCTTCTGACACGGCGCAGGTGAAAACTTGGGCGCGCATCCCGGTCAATGGACAACGCGCACTGGGGCACGGGCGAAGTCGGCAGAATCAACGGCAAAAATTGAAGGGAAACGATCTAGGTGATACCCGAGGGCGAGAACACGATCCACGCCGAACGAGCAATTGAACGTGAGCTGATTCGGTTCGCGCGCGCTATGGATGACCACGATTGGGAGCTGCTTTCCCAGATCCTCACCGAGGACGCCGTGGGCGAACTCGGTACGGGTCGGCTCGAAGGCAGCGCGGCCATCATCGCGCTGATCCGAGGATTTCTGGAGAACTGCGGTGTGACCCAGCACCTACTCGGCAACGTCATCGTCGATGTGAACGGCAACCGGGCGACCAGCCGCGCATACGTTCAGGACCTGCATCTGTCACATAGCGACCCGGACCTGACGTTCCACACCCTCGGCGACTACCACGACACATGGGAGCGCCGCAACGGTCGGTGGCGGCTGGTCGAACGCATCAAGGACAACCGCGGCACTGTCGGATCTCTCGACGTGTTCGCCAGCTGACCTCATGGCCAACAAACGCACTCGGGTGTTCCTCACCGGCGCCACCGGGAACTGGGGCCAGTTCGTTCTCCGCGAGTTCGGTGATCGATTGGACAGGTTCGACATCGTGGCCTTGGTGTTGCCCACCAAGAATGACACGGCCGCAATACGTCATTACGACGACATGCCGAACCTAGAGGTGCGGTTCGGCGACCTGACCGACTATTCGGTGGTCGAATCCTGCGTAGCAGGGGCCGATTTCGTTGTGCACCTGGGTGGCATCGTGTCGCCCGCCGGTGACGACGACCCGGCGCTCGCACACCGTGTCAACGTCGGCAGCATGGACAACATTGTCCGCGCAGTGAAGGCCCAGTCGAACCCGTCAGGCATCGGCGTCATCGGCATCGGGACCGTCGCCGAGACCGGAGACCGCAACCCGCCGCACCATTGGGGCCGAATCGGCGATCCACTGCGGCCCGCGCATTTCGACGGCTACGGGCAGAGCAAGATCGTCGCCGAAAAGGCGCTGGTCGACTCCGGCCTGCCGAAGTGGGTCTGGTTACGCCAGACCGGCATCTTCCACCCGGGCATCCTGGAGATCCGCGACCCGATCATGACGCATTCCCCGTTCGAGGGCGTCATGGAATGGGTCTCAGCGGAGGACTCGGCACGACTCATAGCGAACATCTGCGAAGACAACGTGCCCCCACATTTCTGGCGCGACATGTACAACATCGGCGGTGGCGATGGGTGGCGACTGACCAACTGGGAACTCCAGACCCGGATGACCGCCGCGTTCGGACTCAAGGATGTCCGTAAATGGTATGACCGGAACTGGTTCGCCACGCGCAACTTCCACGGCCAGTGGTACACCGATTCCGACGATCTGGAAAAGCTCGTTCCGTTCCGCAACGACACGTTTGACGACGCGCTAACTCATGCGGTCGCAGCCAAACCGCAGATGAAGCTCGCTGGAATGATGCCGTCATGGATTGTGAAGAACTTCATCCTCAAGCCCATCACCAGCAAACCGCGCGGCACGATGGCGTTCATCCGCGACGGAGACGAAGCGCGGATTAATGCCTTCTTCGGCTCACGCCGCGAGTTCGAGCAGATCGGGGACTGGAGCACCTTCGCGGCACCGATGCCCGACCGCACACCCTCACTGCTCGACCACGGTTACGACGAATCCAAAGAGCCGGCCGAGTGGACGGACGCAGACTACGCCGCGGCCGCAGACTTCCGCGGCGGCCAGTTGCTTTCCACCGACGTGATAACCGGAGACATCGCCACACCCTTGGCATGGAGGTGCGGGACCGGGCACGAGTTCGAGGGTAGCCCCAGGTTGATCCTGCGCGGCGGCCACTGGTGCCCGGAATGCGTGAAGGACACCGCTGGCTACCGGGCCCAAACCCAGCGCAATCACTTCCTCGCGCAGCTGGACACCGCGCCCTCGACTACCCGCACTTGATGACTCCGTCGGCGCCGTGGTCTTTGCAGGACGCGTGGTCGGGAGGTTCGTGAGCCGATTGAACACTGGGTGGATCGCTCGGCGGAGAGCCCGCGCGGTTGCATTGTCGTGGCCAACTGAATCGCCGGCTGCATCAGCCTCAACTGGCCGTTACAACGGTCACATGACACTGCAGCCCGACCTTGACGATGTTCGGCATATCGAAGCTGGCGCCGCACCAACCAGGTTCGCCCGCGGATGGCATTGCCTTGGCTTTGACAGGCATACGCGCTGGGTCAAGCCGATTCGCTATGAATCAGTGAACTCACCGGTAACCCCGCGATCGAGAATCAGCCCGTCAATCCACAGGGCTCCGGCCACCCTTGACGAGCCACGGTCAAAGACGCTTGACGCCGGAGTTTGGTCAGCTCACACAAGGATGCCGCAACTTTCTGCGGAGTGTTTTCCCAGCAGCCGACTTCGGGACTGTGTCGATGAACTCAACTCGCCTGATTTCTTGAACGAGGGAAACGCGTTCCGCGACGAAACACATGACCATTGCCTTCGTCGAGTTTCGTCCCCGGCTGTTTGACCACGAACGCCTTGGGCACTTCCTCGCCGTCGTCGTCGAGCACGCCGATCACTGCGACATCGGCGATGTCGGGATGGGTGAGCAGCAGCGCTTCGAGTTCGGCTGGTGGCACCTGGTACCCCTTGTACTTGGCCAACTCCTCCACGCGGTCGATCACGCTCACCACGCCTTCGGAATCGACGGTGGCAATGTCGCCGGTGTACAGGTAGCCGTCGGCGCCGATGGGTTGTGCGGTGGCTTCGTCGTTGCCGAGATAGCCGAGCATGACATTCGGTCCCGAGCACCAGAGCTCGCCGGGTGCGCTCACGCCCTCCGATGGCTGCTCGATCTCGATACCGGTGTGAGGGTCGACAAGCTTGCATTCCATATTGGAGACGGTGAATCCGACCGTGTTCAGGGGTAGGTCGCTTCGGTCGAACGGGATGATGTGGCTCACCGGACTCATCTCGGACATGCCGTAACCCTGCCGGACCTGGCAACCGAGCCGGCGGGCCACTGCCTGGCCCAGTTCGTTGTCCAACGGTGCCGCCCCCGAGCAGACGGTGTGTATCGACGTCAGATCGAACTCCTCGACCAGCGGGTGCTTTGCCAACGCGATCTCGACCGGTGGGGCGATGAATATGAACGTGCACCGGTGCGAAGAGACAATGTGCAGGAATTCGCGGAGATCAAACTTGGGCATCGTCACCAGCGCTGCGCGTCGATGCAGCGCTGCATTGAGCAGAACCGTCATGCCGTATATGTGGAAGAACGGCAGAACCGCGAGAATTCTGTCTTGCGAGCGCATCCCCATCGGTGCTCTGGTCTGACAGATGTTGGCCACCAGGTTGCGATGGGTGAGCATGACCCCCTTCGGGTTTCCCGTGGTTCCGGAGGAGTAGGGAAGCGCTGCGAGCTGCTGCGCGGCATCGAACGCTATCTCTGGGGCGGGTCTGCCCTCGGCGAGCAGACTCCGTAGTGATGCGAAGCCCTCGGCGTCGTCGAGCACGATGATGTTGCGGCGAGGCATGCCTCCTGCGGCCGTTGCAGCTTCCGCTTGTGGCAACAACGACGAGTAGGTGAATAGGAATCTCGCGGCGGAATCGGTCAGTTGCCTTGCGATATCGGCGGTCGTATATACAACGCATTGATGGTGGTGGCCACGCCTCCTGCCCGCAGCATCGCATGGAAGGCCACGGCGAAAGCCGGCATGTTCGGCGCATGCAGACCAACAACTTCCCCCAACGACAGGCCGCGGGAGACGAGGGCGCCGGCGACGCCGTTGACCGCCGCCACCAATTCCCGGTAGGTCAGGGCCTCGCCGGAAGTGCCGTCGATCAATGCTGGTGCGGCGTCATGCGCCGAGTCGAAATCGCGGAACAGAAAGTCATACACGCTGACGTTCGGAATGCTGACGGTGGGAAATGGGCTGGTGAAGCTCAAGGCTCTCCTCGAAGAAGTGCGCTGTTGCACGGCAACTTTGGAGCGGCGAGGCGCAGACCACCGCAGTGGCATCGCCACAGTCAAGGGTGCCCCGCGGCCGCGATCGTGGTCGTGGTCGTGGTCGTGGTCGTGGTCGTGGTCGTGGTCGCAGCAATGCTGCCAGGCGAACCTCCCAGAGGCGACGTCCGGGCGGTCCACAATGCACGCCGCCCCGATGTGGTCCCATCGACCATCAACCGGAGGACAGGTGGAATGTTCGATGCGGCGGCGGCGCCCACTCCGCTCGCTCCCGTCGGCGCGCGAGAGGAGACGAGTAGCCCGGGATTCCCAGCAGGCAGGCGTGGTTGGGCGCGGCGCTCATCGAAATCGCGGACCACGGACGCGGCCTACTGTGCACCCTGAACCGAGGCGAGCCAGTTGAGGCGAGGGAACCCCGAATACGCGGCCATGACCGCGGCGGGCAACCAAGCGGCGTAACCGAAGCTTCCAAATTCCCGGGCAGCAGACCGAGCCGGCGCCCACCGCATCGCGCTACCACGATCTGTATTGGTGGTCATACCGGGTGCGATATCGTCAGTGACGCACAAAGGAGTGGTCCTGATCCGGCAAAACTATGCGCCCACGACGATGACCAGTTTCATCGGCCGTCGTCGTGAAAAGGAAGAAGCACGACGCCTGCTGCAGCGATCCAGGCTGGTGACGGTGCTCGGTCCCGGCGGCGTCGGAAAGACACGTCTCGCTGAACAGATTGCACTGCAGACCGAGCGAGCGTTCCGTGATTCGGTGTTCTTCATCGACCTGGCTGCGGTGCGTGACCCGGAGTCACTACCTGCGTCTGCGGCGGCGGCTCTTGGCCTCGCCGACCTTGCCGCCGGCACGGCGATCGACAACATTACTGATGCGTTGCGCAACCGACAGAGCTTGTTGGTGATTGATAACTGCGAACATCTCATCGACACAGTCGGGGACTTCGTCACCACCGTGCTGTCCGCTGCTCCGATGGTGCGAGTTCTCGCCACATCGCGGGAACCGCTGCGGGTCGGCGGCGAGTTCACGTACATGCTGCCCCCAATGAGTCTGCCGGCGAAAACCGATGCCAACGAGCCAGGCGACCTCGCCGAGTCCGAGGCCGTCGCCCTGTTCGTTGAACGGGGGCAGGCTGTCGTCCCAGATTTTCAGATAGGTGCAGCGAACGCTGACTCGATCGCCCAACTGTGCATTCAACTCGATGGCATGCCGCTCGCGATAGAGCTGGCGGCTGCCAGGCTGCGAGCGCTTTCTCCGCTGCAACTCATTCAATGTCTCCAACATCGATTCAGCCTGCTTGCGGGAGGCGACCGTGGAGCAAGGCCGCGACAACAGACTCTCCGAGCGGTCGTCGACTGGAGCTTCGACCTGTGTTCGAGCAACGAACGTGCGCTTTGGGCCAGGCTCGCGGTATTTCCCGGGAGTTTCGACCTTGCGGCGGCGGAAGCCGTGTGCGGATACGGCGATATTCCGCCTGAGCAGATCATCGATCTCCTCGAGAGCCTGGTGGCGAAATCCCTTGTCATCGTCGATCGCTCCAGCGAACAACTCCGATACTCGCAGCTGTTCACTCTCAGGGAATACGGGCGCGAACTCCTCGACGCGACCGGCGACGGTTGCGCCTTTCGGCGTCGGCACCGCGACCACTACCTCGCTCGGTCCGAGCGGAGCGTTGAATCCAAGAATTGGTTCAGCCCAACGCAATCCGACCTGCCGGCGTGGTGGCGGATGGATCACCACAACTTGATCGCCGCACTGGATTGGTCTCTAGCCACCGAGAATGAGATCAGCGCCGCGGGCCGCCTTGTCGTCGCGCTCCGCTACCATTGGGTGTCTGACGGAAGCCTGCACGACGCGCGAATTCGCGTCGATGGGTTACTGGCGGAACTGCCAGTCGCGACTCGCGTACGCGGTGATGTGTTGTGGGTCGCTGCATGGATTGCGCTGTTGCAGGGGGACCGCGACGGCGCTGGGATGCTTCTGTCCGAATGCTCTAACATCGCAAGTGAACTGAGCGACGCGGTCCTGCAGGCGCACCACGATCATTGGGCCGCGCTGCTCGAGTTGTTTTGCGGAAACACAACCGAAGCCATCGACCTCTATGAACGTGCGATCGGTGGCTATCGGTCCACGGGCGAGTCGGCCGAGATCTCAAACGCGTTGTTCCAACTCGCGATCGCGCAGATCTACGCCGGCCGAGCCGACGCGGCGTTGCAATCGTGCAATGACTTGGTTCAGCTGGCCGACACGCAGCACGAGCGGTGGAACAAGGGTTATGCGTTGTGGGTGTCGAGCGTCGCATATTTCCACCTTGGGCTTACGGATTCTGCAGTTGCAGCGGCGAAGGACGCGCTCGGAATTCAACTCGCTTTCCAGGACAAGATTTGCACGGCGCTGGCGATTGAAGTTCTCGCGTGGACGGCGGAGGCCGTGGGTAACGTCACCGGGTCGGCGCGTCTGTTCGGGACTGCAAGATTCGTCTGGGCGGGGCTCGGGACGTCGGTGGGCGCGTTTGGCCCGGGAATCACCGGCGACAGCCAGCGAGCTCATCAGCGGGTGCGGAAGTCGCTCGGGGACAAAACCTATGAGAGCCTGTCATCCCAGCCGCCGGGCTTGACTCTCGGCCGGGCCATACATCTCGCCCTGGGAGACGAGTCCATCGCAGAGGACCCCGACAGTAGTTCGTCGCCCCTGCCGCTGACCCCACGCGAGATGGAGGTGGCGACGTTGATCGCCGGCGGGTTGCGAAATCGCCAGATTGCGGCGCAGCTCGTGATCTCTCCGCGGACGGTCGACGGTCACGTCGAGCGCATCCTCAACAAACTGAATATGCGGTCCCGGGCGCAGCTTGGAGCCTGGGTGCAGGAACACTCACCGTGAGAGCCGCAGGCGCTAGATGAGTTTCAGCGCGGCAACCGGGCAACCCAGAGTCGCGGACTTGACGTCCGCTGCGTCGCCGTCGTCGTCCACGGAGAAGACGGTTGGCGCGATTGCTTCACACATAGCGTGACCTTCACAGCGATTACGATCAACGTCAACCCTCATCGCTCGTCATTTCCGGTCAGGAGCACTGGTACCGCTTGTACCCGCCTGATCAGCGCCCCTTCACATTTCACCCACGCGGCGCCGGGCGCTAGTGTCATGTTGGGATATCTGTCGAGAAGCGTTGAGAGCGCGAACCGGGCCTCGATTCGGGCCAGGGGCGCACCGATGCAGGCGTGGATGCCGCGTCCGAAGGACAGGTGCCCGGACGCGTTGGGTCGGTCGACACGGTACGTGCGAGAGTCGTTGCCCCACCGTTCTTCATCATGGTTGGTGGACTGAATATCCAGGTAGACTTTCTTGCCGGCGGGGATCGGGCAGGAGCCGACAGTAGTGTCTTCGACCACCGAACGCACCATGAATTGGCCGGGCGCGTCCATGCGCAAGGACTCCTCGATGGCATTGGGCAGTGCGGACCGATCGAGCAGTACTGCCTCCCATTGGTCACGCTTATCCAGCAGGCGGAACAGACAATTGGCGAGCAGGCCACGCGTGGTGTCAGTTGCCGCCAAGACGAGTTGAAAGATGTGCAGTATGACCGCGGGGGCAGGCATATCTGTTTCGCTTGTTTCAGCGAAACACAGATTATCCAGCACATCTTCGTGGCGATTGCTCGGCGATGACCGTCGCTCTTGGACTAGCCTGCCGAGATAGTCTCTCAGAGAGATGAACTCGGGAAGTTCATGGGCCGGTTCGGGGAGCCTCGCGACGACCACGTCCGACCATCGTTGAATCTGATTCCAGTCGGATTCGGGTATCCCGATCATGGCGTAGAGAATTCTCGCCGGTATGAAAATGAAGTACTCCGCGTACAGGTCAACAACACCGGCTTTTGGGAGTCCCGCGATGCAGTCCTCAACGATCTCTTTGACTTTCGGTGCAAGCTTGCGCAACCGTGCAGGCGACAGGTCCTTCAAGAGCCGAGCCCGCAGTGCTGTGTGGTCGGGCGGGTCGGCCAGCGTAATGACAGTTGCCGGTAGCTGTACGTCCTCGGAGCCTACGGAGAAGTTCCCGCGATTGGAAAAGTGCGTCGTATCCTCGAAGATCTGGCGAACTGCGGCATCGGAGTGAACGGTGTAGAGAATGTCGCTGACATGACCTACCGGGCGTCCTTTCCGAGATGCCGCCATGAGACCGTCCGGGTCGGCGAGGTGCGCCGGATTCAGCGGGTCGAAATACTGAGGTGTCCCTGTGAAGCCAGCCATGTCTGCGTCCTTTCCTGAAAACGTTTGTGCGTGAGGTCGATTGAGAGCATTGACGTCTACGATGGCCGCGTTGTGAGCGGCTCACTCAATAACGGCGGACTGCACTAGGTCTGCATAACGTTGGTGCCTCTCCCAGCTGTAGGAGTCCTCGATCAGACCGGCTGACAGAAACACGTAGGTGAGTTCACGCTCCGGATCGACCCAGAAGCAGTTCGATCCGGTTCCGATCCCACCGAAAGTCCCCGCGGATGACAGCTGGCCGAATGCATGTGAGGTGATGCCGGTTCCGCGCACGTAGAAGCCCGGCGAGAGGTTTGCGGGAATCGCGGGCCAGCCCCGCATGTTCTGCGCGTAGTCCCACAGGCTGTTGGTCAGATCGCCGGTCGCGATGGTGGTGCCGAATCGCAAGATAGCAGGGCTCAAGATCCGCTTCCCGTCGAGCTCGCCGCCACGGCGGCATGCCTCTGCAAAGCGGAACCAGTCATGGGCAGTGGTGTAGGCGCTGCCCGACGGGACCTCGAGTCCGACAGTGGCCGCGACCTTCCCGGCACCCATGAGCAGTTCAGGGGACAACAGTTGATGACTGGGATCCTTGACCGCAATCGGAACAACGCGGTCGAGCTGATCCTCGCGCAGTCCGAAGCCGAGCGATGTGTCGACCATCCCGAGAGGCTCGATCAGATCTTCTTTGAGGATTCGACCGAAGGAGCGATGGCCGCCGTCGAGTCGGCGCACGATCTCGGCGAGGACACTGTGCCCGACCACCGCTGCGTAGCTGATCGACGTCCCCGGCACCGATTGCGGGACGAAACCAGACACGATGGCTGTCACGGCAGCAATGTCGCCGATCAGCTCCGGCGGTATGCCGGGGGCACCGAGCGGTAAGCCGGCCTTGTGGAGCAGCAGATCGGCGATGGTGGTGGCGCCCTTGCCATTGGCGGCATATTCGGGAATGAGATCGGCGACCTTCGTGGTGAAGGCGATCTGGCCATTGTCGATCCGCTGGAACACGGCCGCGGCCACCATCTGTTTGAAGATCGACATCGTGACGAACACCGAATCGCGTTGCGCCGGTCGATTCGCCGCGCGGTCGGCGTAGCCGACCGCCTCGTGAAGGACGATCTCTCCGCGACGCGCGACGAGCACCACCGCGCCGTCAAACTTGTCCGCATCGACGTCGGCTTGGATGGCTGCCGGCAGAAGCGCGATGCGCTCGGCGTCGACGCCAAGTGAAACGGTCGATGTCATGTTCGGTCGTGCTCCTTCGTGATTTTTGATCGGTCACTGCAGGGCTGGCGCTGGGAGCTTGGGGCGAAAGCCACCGTGTGCTCGTCGATCCGTGTCCAGGGCTCAAGGATCGCCCACCCGATCACTAGGGCGCAGGGGGTAAAACACCCCATGGGTACCTGGGTTTGCCATCGCAACGCCCGACGTGTTCACATGGCCGCGCGCGGAGGACGGCCCAGTCGGGGAGTGGAGGTCAGATTCGCGTTGCCGCGCGGCGTTCACTTCGGGCTCGTCTCGGTCACCGATCGCCAAGAGCTGGCCCGCACAGTGGTGCCTGGAGGCCAACAGCCTGGCCATCCAGGTGTACGGCGGCTACGGGTACACCAAGGAATTCGACGTGGAGCAGTACTACCGCGACAACCGGCTCAACGCGATCCACGAAGGACCCACGGCAATTCACGGCCTGGACCTGCTGGGCTACAAGGTCGTGATGCAGGACGGAGCCGGGCTCGCCCTGCTGATCGAGCGCATCAACGAGACCATCGACAAGGCATTGCAATCGGGTCATCCCGCGGCGTACGCCTGTGATCTTCGTCGGGCCGTGCAACGACTCGCCGACGTCACCGAAACACTGTGGAGAGCTGGCGACGTCGCCACCACGCTGGCCAATTCGACGATCTACCTCGAGGCCACCGGTCACGTCGTGATCGCATGGATGTGGCTCGATCGGTCGACAGGCGAACAGCAACGGAAACTGGTCCAGCCAGTCGTGGCGGTGCTGCACCTGGACGGCTGTCCAAAGCAATCCTCGCCACATGGGCTTCGACCAGGATCCGCCCATGGGCATCGTCGATGAACGACCTCCGTGGAACATCGCCGCACCCTGGGCGCGCCATAGCGGTTCGGAACCACCATTAACAGCCCGTTGACGACGGCCTGCCCCTACGATGGCGTTGCGCCACAGCGGAAGCGTGTAGAACTCAGAGTGATCGGGTTCGGATCCGATGACTGTCGGGTAGGCCAGCCGTTGCGTTCCGACCGGGAGTACGCGCGGGACGTCTCGGGGTGCCGCTGGTCGAAACACGTTGGCACCCACACTGGTCGCATCAGTCGCCGCCCGGCACTGGCCGTTTGGACGCTCGTGACGTAGCGCCCCGCCGGGAGGTTTCGTCGATCGATGATGCGGCCGTCTTTTGATCACCATGTGCACCGAGTTCACGTTGGTGATGTCGGCAAGTGGATCGGCCTTGAGCAGCACCAAATCGGCGATCTTGCTGGCTTCGACGGTGCCGAATTGGTCTAGTTTCCCATAGGCCGCTGCGATGCTTCGGGTACCCGCGAGAATCGCCTGCATGGGAGTCATTCCCTCCTGTACCACAGCTTTCATCCACAGCGCATGGTCCGGGCCCTGGGTGAAAGGTCTTTCTTGATAGACAGCTTCGCCTAGATCGCTGAGAACGTCACTGGATGTACATCCTGCGTCGGTGGCCCAGAAGAATTTGTGCCAGGGCCCCGATAAGAAGCCGTTCGTTGTCCGCATGGACGTATCCGCCGTAGCCGGCCCATAGGTCTGCCGTGCGTTCGAGTTGATGTTGATGGTCCGCGGTGACCGATTGCACCTCGCACCACAGGTTGCGGTCGATGATGCGGTCGAGCATCTCGTGGGGGATGGGCTGCTGGCCGGTCATCGTCGCGTGGATCAAGACGTCGGCGTCGATGTCGATAGCCATGTCGAGAGCGTGAAGTGACATGGTGTGGGTGAGGATCGGAACACCCGCTGCACGTGCTTCTTCGGCGATGAGCCGAAGTGTTTTCTCCGGAAAGGTCAGGTAGGGTCCTGTCGAATCCAACGGTGGAGACCAAGTGGTCGCTGACGGCGATCTTGAGCATGTCCACGCCGCGTTGCAAGTAGTCGCGCACGACGGCCTGCACCGTTTCGGCGGTCAGCCAACTGAGTTGCTGACCGACGCCCGCTTCGAAGAGGAGGTCGATCCGGTTGGCGAAGGTTGGACTGATGACTTGGCGCGCGGCACGGTGAAAGTCGGCGCTGAACGGCCCGCCCAACCCGATTATGTTGCCGGCACAGAACATCCGGGCTCCTTCGGCCGCGCCGCGGTTGATGCGATCGCGGGCCAACAGAACCGGCTCGAGGGCATTCCGGTGTCGAACACCATTGTCACCCCGTGTTTGAGAGCTATCTGGGCCGCTTCCTCGATGACGTGGTGATAGGCACCTTCATGTCGCGCGTGGTATTCGATCCCGCCGACGCCCATCATCATGATGCCGTCGAGAAGGTGCACATTGCCGTTCATCAAGCACAGGATGAGGTACGAGTCGGCGGCGTCGATGATGTCGGCGCCGTCGGGGATCTGTGTCGCCGCGTGCGCACCGACGGCGGTGAACTTCCGGTCAGCAATGATGACGACACTGTCGGGAACTGGCGAGTTGCCGTTGCCGTCGATCAGGACAGCGTCGATTACCGCTAATGGTGTATGCATGAGCTCCCGGTGACATCGTCGGGCCGAAAAGGGCGTGCGGTCTAACGCTATTGCGGCGAAGACATCGATCCGGCGACTTTGCCACACACTCGTTCAGCGATGATCCGAGCGAGTTCGGTCGGGTTCTGCGTCGGAAGCCAGTGTGTCCCGTCGAGGATTTCCAGGCGGTAATCGGCACGGGGGGTGCTGCTTTCGGAGATGTTCGGCACCCGGACTCGCTACACCGGAGCCTCGATGGGGTATCACCTTGCAGCACTTACTCGGAGCGGGATTCACGTCCTTGACTGCGAGCGTGCTATTGGCAGGCGACCGTGCGGCGCTCCGTTGGTGGCGCTGGCGGTGGCTGGCGTCCACCTGTCCAAGCCAGTGATTGCGGTTCTGCGCGGGACCGGAGGGGCCGGATCGAAGGTTCACATCGTTACTGCACCTCGATTGTCACCGGGCCGATGAGTCCGGCAGGCAAGAGGGGGGCGTCGGGGTCGTAGACTGGCGCGACGGTCCAGGTGACCTTCGGATTCTCGGGTTGCGCGTCGCCGATGAGCCTGTTGACCCACCGATTGGTCACCTTCACTTGCACATTGTTGGGACCCGAGGTGACTGCGTTGGTGATATCAGCGCGGTAGGGCTCATGCCAGATGGTTTGGACGAGTTGACCGTTGATGGTGACTTCGGCGATGTCGGCGGCCGCGCCCAGCGACAGGTAGATTCGCTGCCCTTCAGGTACAGATAGGTGCACGGTCTTGGCGTAGGTGGCGGTCCCGGAGAAATAGCGGATCTGGGGGTCAGGGTGCTCGGTGAGCGAACCTGTGGCGAGTTGGACGGCCGCTGGGGGCGCTCCCCGGCCGGTCTGGAAGGTCACGGTCCAGGATCCTTCGATGGGGGTCACTGTGGGTGTGGTGGGTTCGTCGATGGTGCGTGCCGTGGTGTCGGTGGGTTGCCTGAACACGATGAGAGCCGAGCCGTTGTCGGCGAAGGTGATCGGAATGATCGTTGTCTCGCCGTCTGTTCGGTACGACAGATCCCGCGTCGCGCCCGTCTCCGCGTCCCAGAGTTCGGGCGCCATGCCGGTGACGCGCAGAGCCACCTCCAGAGACTGCGGTCGTCCCGTGGAATTGGCCAGAAACCACAGATGTGTCCCGTCGCTGACGCGGTGCTGGAATCGCAGCATGTGAGCCGACCCACCGCCGACGACGTCGAGTTCGGGTACCACGCCCATGTCGGCGAGCGTGGTGTCCCCATCGCTGGCGGTGATGACCCGGCCCGCTGCCTGGCCCCCTGACCATACCTTGGCCGCCAGTCGGGTGAACTCGCCCTGGTGATCGCCGTAACTTGGTGTGCCGGTGGGCTTCTCGCCGATCACAGTAGCCCCCTGGCTGACCAGCTCGCAAATGCGGCGCAGGACCGCCAACGTCATCTGCTGTGAGGTACCGCCGAGTTGCAACACCCGGTACCGCATGCCGGACCGGGTGATCAGCGCTCCGTCCTCGACGGTGAACTCCGACAGCAACGCGTCGGCATTCACGAAATCATAGCCATGGCGGGTTGGAAGATCATCGAGTCGGCCGTCCTGCGCCAACGTCACCAGCGGCGCTTCCTCACCGTAGAAGTACGCGACGTCTGCCTGATATTGGCCCTGCGACATCATCGATGACAACCGCGCGATGTAGTCGGTCCAGGCTCTAGCCTGCTCGGCCCAGCTTTCGTGGCGGTTGAAATACTGCCCGAAGATCCACAGCGCCAGCCCCGGGGCCCGGTCGGAGAAGGGCTGGTGCACTGAGGAGTGAATGGACGGCCGGTTCACACCGAGGGCGATCTGAGTGTCGATGACGTGTTTGAGTTCGCGGGGGCTGGCCGCCCAGGGCTGGAGCATCGACGACATCGACTCAGCGCCAACGTGTGTCGCGCCGTACAGGTGGGCGGTCGAGGCAGCGCCCTTGATGTCGGCGACGTGGGAGGGATTGGGTTGCGCATCGACGGCGTAGGTCCACATCGCGCCCATCGGGACGTCCGTGTGCCGTCGCATGGCGATGTCGTCGCCGAGGATGGGCCTGCTGCCTGATTCGATGGCTTCACCGCAGACGGTCAGGCCGCGGTCGTGGGCCACGTCGGCAATCGCTCCGTAGTGGGCTTCGGCCAGCAGGTCGCTGATGGTGCGACGGAAGTCGTACAGGAAGCCGTCACTGGCTTCGGCGCTCCCGACGACGCGTCCGGTCAGGGCGGGCAGCATCGGGGTCGGGTCGTAACCGCGCCGCTTCTCGAACTGCTCAAGGATGTCCTCGGTCCAGTTCGAGAATCCGGCTTCGATGCTATCGCTGAGGATGGAGCTGACCTGTCCGCCACCGGCAGCACTCAGCACCAAATCGAGATACCGCTCCATGTAGGCGCGTACCCGTGGCGCGCTGAGCTTGTCGACCTCCAATCCTGTCGCCGCCGCCTCGGCGGGCCCGTTGCGGTGGCCTGTCAACGAGTACCCGATCCGAAGCACGCGCCACGCACCGTTCGGGGGCGTCCAGTCCAACCGGCCATCGGCCTGCATGTGCGCCGTCACGTCGACCACTTGGCCGGGGTCCACGGCGAAGTCGCCGTCGATGGGCGGCGTCGGTATCGCGTAATAGTCCAGGACAGAACTGAATCCGGCTTTCTCCTCGAATCGATTGACTCTCGGAGACGCGCCGAGCGCCATCTGGGAGAGCGGAATCGTCTCGGATGGCTCCTGGGTGGGAAGGCCAGGCTGGAGTAGAGCGCCGGGCGCCATGCCGGCCAGGCTTGCCGGCGGGCCCGACGGTGCGTCGGGTTGCAGCACGATACGGAAGCTGCGTCCGGTGATCGCGGGGAAGCTCGTGGTGTTCTGCGGGAAGGCGCCGACGGCGAGGGGGCCCACCCGACGGTAAGACTT
Organism: Mycobacterium sp. SMC-11; assembly: GCF_046250095.1. Lineage (NCBI taxonomy): Bacteria > Bacillati > Actinomycetota > Actinomycetes > Mycobacteriales > Mycobacteriaceae > Mycobacterium > Mycobacterium sp. SMC-11. The sequence goes on from NZ_CP176430.1 coordinate 2,349,958, forward strand.
ACCGTCGTCGCTGACCTCGATTCGCGCCGGTATCGGTGTGGCACCGGTGACTGGCGGTGCGACCGGGGCCAAGGCCGCCGTCACCGACCGCACGGTCACGGGTTGGGCATAGTCGAAACGCAGCCACACGGGCGCCTCGTGGGTCGGCTGAGGCAGGTGGACGGCGGGCTCGAGCCTTCCATCGAACAACGGCGCGGCATCGATGGGACCGGAGGCGGTGGTCACCGTGGGTAACGGCAACGTCGGCTCACCGGCGGGCACCCGATAGGCGATCACGCGACTGTCGGCATAGAAATCTGGCAGCTCGGTCAACTTCTCTCCGGCGATCGTGACCGCCTCTTCTGCGGGCACCGTACCGAACGGGCCCGCGACGCTGGGTGGTTGCGGCAGAACGATCCGAATCCGCCCGCCCCCAACCACTTCGGTCTCGCTCCAGACGAGCTTCTTCATTGCGTCGGCGGTTTTCACAAACGGCGCCCCCGTTTGACTCCAGCCAGCAGAGGTCGCGACGCCGACGCTGATATCGGCTTCGTTGGCCTGTGTGACCGCGCCGGCGAACGCTCGCCGCCATTCCGGCGAGAGGAAGGTGACCGGTGGCCTGATGTGTCCATTGTTGTTCGGAACCGCACCGTTGAAAATCTGCACGCCGCCGATCCCGGCACGCTGCATCCACTCCAGGTCGAGCCCGAGGCCCTCGGGTGTGATCGCACCGTTGAGCCAGTGCCACCACACCAGCGGCCGCGCGGTCGCTGGCGGAACGGCAAACTGCTCGAGCAATGCCTGTGCGGTGGTGCCGGGCAACAGGCCGCGGCCACATGCCGCGATGGGCCCCACCTCCAGGCCCGCGAACGCGACCCCCCAGAGGAACGTCCGTCTCTTCATCATCGTCGGACCGGCCCCTTCGTTGCGCACCCGCTATGTGTAGCCGCTCGGCTACACTTTAGCGCCTCGCCAAGGCTAGCCACGTGGCTACGGCTGCGCAAGCGGCTCACTCTTCGCCACGCGATGTGGGTAGCTGCTGACCAACGAACCTGACTTGGTCAGCCGGAACCAACCTGCGTTTTGAGTGGGAGTCGGACCTGCCCCAGGGATGTTGGATTACGACCTGTCCGGGTTGCTCGGTAGATCGCAGTATGGCCCAGTGCTCGGCATGGCCAGTGCTCGGCCTCTGAAGGTGGTTCGCGTGGTGGCGGCGAACAACTCCTCGATGACTGGAGCCGCGGTGCCGAAGGCCAGGACGTCCGCGGGTCCGGTGACCACGAGTTCGATCGCTTCGTCGGCGAGCATTTCGACTGTTCCGTCGGCGCGGCTATCGAGACATCAATGTACGCCGGTATTCGTCACATCAATTAGGGTGATGTCGGCACGTTTGCCCGCCTTCAGCGAGTCGATCCGGTGTGCCATGCCGATGGCCTCCGCGCCGTCGATGGTAGACATCTCCAGCACTCGGTCGGCTGACATGACGGCCGGATCGCCGTACCGGCCCTTCTGGAGTAGAGCGGCCAACTTTATATCGCTGAGCATGTTGACAGGTCAATAGTTCGAGATGGGTCCCGGCGCTCGATCCCTGCAGTGGCGCCTGGAACGCGACGCTGACGCCGCCGCCCACGAACAAGGCTCTGTTCGACTCCATCGTCGCTGCAGCGCGCCTGTGTGGTCGCCAGCCTGCACCGACCGGAAGGTTATGCGCCGACTCAGGTGGGCTGACTGTCCACGCTGCGCGACTTGCCGAGGACACCCCGGTAGCACGAGGCACCACCAATCGGCGACCATTGCCTGCCTTTCAGCACCCTCGAAGCTGAAACGTGCACCGACGAAGGACTTTGCAGCCTCTGTCTTTCGGCGTCACCGCGAGAACCGCCGAAGTCGAAGTGATTGCGGCTTCCGGCCACTGGCTCGTCCGGCGGGCGTGGCATGCGCCCGGGATCGCGTCAGCTCAGGGGGTGAAAGTCCCCGTTTGAGCGGCCACCCTTGACGCCCCGGTCTTATCCGGATAACCTACCTACCATCTAATAGGTAGGGAAGGTGGCAGCGGTGAGTACTGGACAGTTTGAAGGTCGGAAGCTCTTGGTGATCGGAGGTACCAGCGGCATCGGCCTGGAGACCGCCCGAATGGTTGCGGCGCAGGGTGGTGCAGTCGTCGTCGTGGGCAACCGCCCGGAAAAGGCAGAGGCCGCACGCCAGGAGTTGGCGGCCATCGCGGGCGAGAGCAAGGCATTCGCGTTCACGGCCGACTTGTCGTTATTCGACACCGTCGAACCCCTGATTCAGAAGATCGAGAATGAGCACGGCGATGTCGACATGCTGGTGAATTCGGCCGGCATCTATTACCCCGTGTCATTTCTTGAGCACACGACGGCCGACTACGATGCATTCCTGAGTATCAACCGCTCCGTCTTCTTCATTACCCGGGCGGTCGCCGCCTCGCTGGTAGGCCGAAAGAAGCCCGGCTCAATTGTGAGCATCACTGCCACGGCGGCCAAACAGGCCATCGACACGGTGCCGGCGTCGGCGTATTCGATGGCCAAGATCGGGCTGGAGGCCATGACCAAGCATGTGGCAATGGAACTCGCGGAACACGGTATCCGGGTCAACGCGGTCGCGCCCGCGATCGTCGAAACCAAGATCTTCGAACGATTCATCCCCGGCGAAGAATTGGACAGCGCACTGCAGGAGTTCAACAGCATGCATCCGCTCGGTCGGAATGGAACACCCGGAGACGTGGCGGAGGCCATCGTATTTCTGTTGTCGGACAAGACTTCTTGGGTGACGGGGGCCGTGTGGGATGTCGACGGCGGAATGATGGCCGGACGGATGCTCGCCAAATAGCCTGCAACAACACAATCGTAGATAGGAGATCTGATGGTAGGTGAATGGCAAGACCGACTGAAGGCATTGGTGAAGAGCACCGGGCTGTTCAGGAAAGCGAATCCAGCAGTGGCAAAAGCCTTTCACGACTTGGAACTCGCCCCGCGAGAAGGCGATGTTCTCGACGCCAAGACGCATGAGCTGATTTCGTTGGCCGTGGCCGTCACCACCCGGTGCGATGGCTGTATCACCGCACACGCAGGTGCGGCGAAGAAGGCGGGCGCCAGTGAAACTGAAGTTGCGGCAGCACTGGGTACGGCAATCGCTCTCAACGCCGGCGCCGCTTACGTCCACTCGTCGCGCGCGCTCGAGGCATACCAGTCGTTGTGATCATCACACGCTCCAGTACCGCAGCACCGAGCACTCAACGGAAATCAACACTTCAACTTGGAGGACGACCATGAACGAACCAATCAACGGCATTGACGTCGCAGGTTTTCAGCAATTCGCCGAGAAGGTGCAACAAGACCCCGAGAATGCGCGCGCAAGGTTTTCCGTGCGTACCGAATGGAAAGGCCAGACGCGTAGCGTCGCCACGGTCAAGTCTTTTGACCTGATGGGTGAAACGTACGACCGGTACTTCACCATTGAAGCCGACGAGCCCCCCGAGCTTCTCGGCAACAACACTGCGCCGAACCCACAGGAACTGCTCATGGCAGCCCTGAACGCGTGCATGTCGGTCGGGTACGCTGCTGTCGCCGCCACGATGGGCGTTACCGTACGGTCTTTGGGCATCGAGACCACCGGCGAGTTGGACCTCCGTGGGTTCCTGGGTCTCGACGCCGATATCAACCCCGGCTACGACGAGGTTCACTACAAGGTCAGTATCGACGCCGACGGTACGGACGAGCAGATCGAGGAGATCCATCAGGCGGTCATGCGCACGTCCCCAAACTTCGCAAACTTCTCCAGGGCCATTCGAATGGTCCCTGAAGTCGTTGTCGTGAACTCGGACTCGAGCCGCTAACATCTGTTGACCAGCAAAATGGGGCGCCCAGCAGAGTCCGCGTCGCATCGAAAGGACGTAGTGGGCATGCCTGTTGATACCCGAACATCGCTTATAGAGTCGGCGGAGCATTTGATTCGCGCCAGGGGATACTCGGCATTCAGCTATGCCGACTTGGAGAAGCGGATCGGGATACGAAAAGCGAGCATCCACTACCATTTTCCGACGAAAGAGGACCTGGGCGTCTCAGTCGTAGAGACGTATATCGCTGAGCTGGCAGCACAACTCGAGGCGATCGAAGCCGACTGGCCCGGTGCCTTGGCTCGCCTCGCGGCATTCGCGGAGATGTTCAAGGAATCCAGATCGGCGGAGACGCTCCCGCTGTGTGGGGCACTTGCCGCGGAAATGACGATTCTGCCCGACAGTATGCAGGCCCTGACAGCCAAGTACTTCGAGACCCACCTGCAATGGATCGAGAAGACCATTGCGGGCGGGGTCGCGAACGGTGAAATCCCAGCAACCCGAGACGCGCGGCAGAAGGCCTTGGAGATCCTCAGCCTGCTGGAGGGAGCCAGCCTCGTTAGCTGGGGGCTCATGAGACAGGCCGACATCGAATCCGCTGCCATTGGACGCATCCTCGGAAAAGAACTAGCGAAGTAAAGCACGGCAAGAAGTTTAGGCGGGCTAATTAGTATGTCATCGGCGCGAGCTAATCCGCTGGGGCTTTGGGTTACTCGATGCCAGTCGCGGTCTCATCGACAGCAAAGGAGGTCACCTCGGCCGTACACCACGTCCCTGGACTTGACCCCGTGCCGGACTGAACCCCATTAAATGTGCGCGGGGAAGGGTAGGAGGCAGGCCCGTCTCGGGTGTGTGCCTGTCAGCTTCGCGGGTCGGGTTGCGCAAGGCCTGCCAGGAGCAATTCGATCATGTCCCGGGCGCGGTAGCCGGGAAATGTCTCGACGCCGATGCACAGGTTGCCGACGCCGAGCATCAGGTCATACGCCCGCACGTCCGCGCGGGTATGGCCGGCAGCGGCCGACGCCTGCAGCAGCTCGTCGAGAACGGGCAGGAGGCGTTCGACGAACTCGACGTGCAGGCTCTCGAAACCGGCCTGGTCGGACTGAAGTGCTTCGGCCAAGCCATGTTTGGTGACGAGGAAATCGGCGAACCGGGCAACCCATGACCGCAGGGCGTCATACGGCGTACCGGCTGCTGCGACGCCCGTTTCCTCGGCGAGCGCGTCGAGCTGATGCCGAAAGACCGCCACCACCAAGTCGGCCCGGGTGGGGAAGTGCCGGTAGATGGTGCCCATACCGACGCCAGCCTCGGCGGCAATCTCACGCACGGGGACGTCCACCCCCGCACGGACGAACACGGCCGCTGCGGCGTCCAGGAGTGTTTGCTGGTTTCGGCGGGCGTCTGATCGCTTCCGCCGGCCACCGCTTGAGGGCGACGGTGTGTCTGCCGTCATCACGCGGACGTGCCTCCTCATGCTTGCAAAACGGAGCAGCGCTCCATATATTGATATGGAGCTGCGTTCCGGATCATTTGTGCATCCTGCCAGATCGGTGCGCTGTACTCCAACACCCCACCTGGAAAGGGATCTCATGAGTGACACCGCAACCGTGGAACCGGCCGCACCCGTCATCTCCGTCAAACCACTCGGATTGGCAGCCCCGGGCCGGGGTTCGGACCTGCAGGTGCGGGTGAGCGCGCCGATGACGGGTCAGAATCTTCCCGTGGTGCTCTTCTCGCACGGCATGACCTTGACGATGGACGATTACGCACCGCTGGTCGAGTTTTGGGCCGCCCACGGTTTGGTCGTCATCCAGCCCACCCACCTCGATTCCCAGGGCCTGGCCCCCGGCGACCCGCGGACTCCGCTGATCTGGCGTATCCGGACCGAGGACCTGATTGGCATCCTCGACCAGCTCGATGCGGTCGAAGCCGGCGTGCCGGGGCTGGCGGGGCGCATCGACCGCAGTCGCATCGCCGTCGCCGGGCACTCGTGGGGCGCACAAACCGCTAGCACCCTCGTCGGGGCGCGGGTCTGCGACACCGACGGCATGCCTGGTGACATCATGGCCGACGCGCGGGTCAGTGCGGCGGTGCTGCTCTGTCTGCCCGGGACCGGTGGCGCCGATCTGAGCCCGATGGCAGCCCAGCGCTTTCCGTTCATGAATCCGGACTTCGCCGAGCTGAAGGCGCCGAGCCTGATGGTCGCCGGTGATCATGACCAGTCGCCGCTCACCACCCGTGGTCCGGACTGGTTCACCGACGGCTACCGCGTCAGCCCAGGGGCCACCGATCTAATCACGCTGTTCGGCGCCGAACATGGGCTCGGCGGCATCCATGGCTCTAACGACACCCGGACCACCGACGACAGCCCCGAGCGCGTCGCGCTGGTCCAACGGGTAACCCTGGCCTACCTGCGTACTGCGCTGGGCCTCGACGTGGAGGCGTGGCCAACCACCCGTCGCGCCCTGGCCGCGACCAGCGACCCTCTGGGACGCATCGAGTCCAAGTAGGCCGAGCCGTTCACCTGCGAGGGCTCCCGGCTCACGTGCCGGAGCCCTCGCAGCAAGACGTCGAGGAACAACTCGAATCGCGGCGTCGCGGGGCCGAGACGTAGCGGAGTTCTCCTGCAAGGCAAGCCAACTGACAATCGCGGTCGTGAAGATGTGATAACTGTGCCCGGCCAGATCGCGGCTGGCCCCGCCGTCACGGATGCCGCGACGAGGACATGCCGAAGGCGGTCGACGGAGTGCGGGGATGGGGCCGCGACAAATGGGTGGCGTAACCGGGTAGGGCGAGGAACTCATCATGCATGCCCCATCCGATCCGCGTCAGCCGAAGCCGCAACGCGCCATCCTCCGGGTCGTCGATGGACAAGATCGGCTCGATGAGTCACTCGCTGACCAGGTCGAAGAGTTCGTCGCGATTCTTGACCCACCGATACAGCGCACCATGGCTGACGTTGAGGATGCCGGCCAGTTCCCGCATCGTCAGCGTGTCGAGATTCGCCGCCGAAGAGACCGCCTTGAGGATGCGGTCGCGACTGATCTGCGCCGGCCGACCGCGTTGCCGCGGAGCGACTGAAGGGCTCGTCATGTCCCGAGGCCCTACCGAACCGGCGTTCGCCGCCCCTTTAGTGACCGATGGTCACCAAAGAGGCGGTTTGACTGGGAGGAAACCTCTTCGACGGACGGCACAAAGGAAGCGATGGCAGAAAAGCCGACAGGTGCGCGTAACTCCGCGGGTTGGCCGTGGCGGATGAAAACTCGATGCATAGAGACTGCCGGGGGTTTCGAGGCGGTCGGTGCGACCAGCCTCTCGATGTGGTGCTCGGGGTTAGTAGCCGGCGAGTCGCTTGATGAGGCGTCGCCGGATCGGGGCCGGACAGTTGTTGTTGACTGCTCGCAGGATCGTGCCCGTGATGGTGTCGACTGTCCAGTGGACTCGGCGGCGGTCGCTTGCGGCCTGCACGATGGTGTTGGCGATTTCGTCGGCGGTGAGTTTAACGCCGACTGACTTCACCAATTCAGTGTGCGGGATGTCCATCATCGGGGTCGCGACGAAATTGGGCATGATGTCGCACACGTGGATCCCGTGCTGCTCCCATTCGATGTTCATCGCCTCGGTGAAGCCGCGTACCCAAAACTTGCTGGCTGAATAGACGGCTTCACTGGGGAGGCCGTACTCGCTGGACAGCGAACACATGTTAATGACTTTGGCCTCTCGTGCCTTCGATAGATACGGGAAGGCGAGGTGGGTGCAGTTGAGTACTCCGTTGATGTTCACGCTGGTGACCAGCTCGTGCTGTTCGAGGATCAACTCGTCGAAGTCCCCAAGGAAGGCAATGCCGGCGTTGTTGAGCAGCAGGTTGAAGGTGCCGCCGTGCTGGACAGCGAAGTCGGCGAGAACACGGCCGACCTCAGCTTTGTCGGTGACGTCCATCCTGGCGTAGGTGTGATGGTCACCCAGCTCTTCGCGCAGGGATTGCAGCGCGCTGCCGTTGACGTCGGTGGCGCAGACCGTCCAGCCGCGCTCGGCGAATCGACGCGCGGCTGCTCGCCCGATACCGGCGCCGGCGCCGGTGATGACGACGGTGCGGGAGTTTGGGGACGAGGTCTCCCGGCCGAGCGCTTTTTGCAGGAACTGGATCTGATCGCCGATGACGGAGTCGAATGCGGGAGCGACGTAGGGTTCGAAATGTCCGATGTCGTAAGACTTCAGTACGCTTCTTCGTGCGCGCTTGGCCGCTTTGACCGCAGCGGCGGGTGGGGTGGTCTGATCCTTGGTTGCCACTTGCACCAGGATCGGGACTTCCAGACTGCGCAACTTTCGACCCGGCGAGTAGAGACCAACCGCCAACGCGAAGCGTGCGGCGACCCGTTCGTCGAAGGCTTGGCCAGCGGGGACCAGGCGCCGGTATCCTCGCGCCTCAGGCGCGGTCATCAAGGCCGGCGAGCCGGGCTCACCGGAGGCGTCGACATAGTGCGGGGACAGTCGCATCAAGGCGCGCACCGCGTCGTAGACCCCGTGGCCGGTCAACTTTACGGCTTGTGCAGGCCCCAGGGCCCGCACGGAGGCGAACCCGTCGGCATGGGGAATCTGCGCGATGACCGCGGCCACACCTAACGGTTCGGCCATAGCCATGACGTGCCCGCCAGACAACGACGATCCCCACAACACGATTCGCGACGGATCCACTTCCTGCCGGGACCGGGCGTATGCGACCGCGGCCGTCCAGTCGGCGTGCTGTCTACCGATGTCGAGCAGTTGGCGCGGCGACCCTCCGCTGACTCCGAAGTGTCGGTAGTCAAACACCAGGACGTGGTAGCCCTGCTCCGCGAACCGGTCCGCGTAGGCGTCCAGCCGCATTTCCTTCACGCCGGCCAGGCCGTGCGCCATCACGATGCATGGTGCCGGTCGGTCCGCATCCGCCCGATAGAACCAGCCTGCGCACCTCGTCGCGTCAGACATGAAGGTGATGTCGGATCTATTCATCGTGATCTCCGTAACTAAGGCCGGCCGGGGGGTGATCGTAACCATCCGGCCTCAACTGTATGGAATAGATTACAGAAATGGAACCAGGTCCAATCATAGAAATAGCTACAGGCAGGGGGTACCGTGCTGGGATGCCTGCAGACGGGTTGAGTCGGACGGCGCGGCGCGCGGCCGCCACCTGCCGTGCGATCGTCGACGCCGCCGAGGGGGTGGTGCTCGAATGCGGTGCCGACGCACTGACCCTGGAAGCGGTCGCTGACCGCGCAGACGTCGCGGTACAGACGATCTACAACCGGATCGGTGGCCGCTCAGCCGTGCTGATCGCTGTCGCCGAGCGGGCGCTCGAGCAGAACCGCCAGTACATGGATGCCGCCTATGCGGCCGCCGGTTCACCGGTGGAGAGGATCATGCGGGCAGCCGAGGCCTACACGCGATTCGCGCTCGAACGGCCGGACCAGTTCCGACTACTCATCAACCCACCCCGCGAGCGCAACGCATTCGACCGGGTGGCTCGCCTCGTCGAGGAACAGAACACCAAACTCGCCGAGGCATTGGCCGAAGGTATTGCCGACGGCAGCATCAACTCACACCTCGACCCTGCCGTGGCCGCAACAGCGCTGTGGGCTGCGATGAACGGCATTCTGGCGCTGAACTGGCGACCCGACCGGCAACCCCGTGACGACAGGACGGCCGACGAACTCATCGCTACATGGATTGCGATCACTACCGAAGGTCTCTTCGCCCGGGGCGCGTGAAAACGATGAGTTTCGGTGCCTTCCACACCAAACGACGGCATCGATCGCAGAGTGCGATGAATTCCGCCTTCGCCGCCGCAGATCACAGCACCACCGAGGAGAGCATCGCGGAAATCGGCCTGCCGTGGACGTCGCTGCGGAACGGCTTCTGCGAACACAAGCGTCGACAGCGCCTCGTGCAAAGTGCTGCCGAAATTGCGAGCTCGCGCTTCTGCAGTCCTGGTCGGGAGACGCCGCACCCGCGCGATGATCACTGTGCGTAGCTCGGGGAGTGCCGGGCGGGGGAGTGGAGCTGGCCATCGCCCTCAGAACATATGACACGGAGGCTGCGGCTGCCCTGCATGCTGAGCCAGTGCGCGCAGATTCGACTGGCTGAACTCAGTCGGCGAGCGAAGTGGAGCGTCTTGCGTTGAGAAATTCGCGGAGTTCTCCGCTTGATGGATCTGGGTTGCGGCACCGCATTGACGTCGACGCGGCCTCAACGAGCGGTCACGGACGCAGCCCGAAGCTCTTTGCGGAGGGTTTTGCCGGCCGCCGACTTGGGGATTGTGTCGATGAACTCGACGTAGCGGATCTTCTTGTGCGGTGCAACGCGCTCTGCCACATAGGCGATGATGGAGTCCTCATCGATGTTTGCTTCCGGTTGTGTGACGACAAATGCTATGGGCACTTCCTCGCCCTCGTTGTCGAGCACGCCAATTACCGCCGTATCGGCGATATCGGGATGCGTCAGGAGGAGCGCTTCGAGTTCTGCAGGCGGGACCTGGTATCCCTTGTATTTGATCAGTTCTTTCATGCGGTCGACGACTGTCACCACGCCTTCGGAATCGACCGTGGCTATGTCTCCGGTGTGCAGAAATCCGTCGGAATCGATGGTCTCTGCAGTGGCGTGGTCATTGTTGAGGTAGCCGAGCATGATGTTTGGTCCTGAACACCAGAGCTCCCCGGGTGCGCTCACCCCGTCCGATGGCTGCTCGATCTCGAGGCCGGAGGCCGGGTCGATGAGCTTGCATTGCATGTTCGCGACTGTGAGCCCGACGGAGTTGAGTGGAATATCTGTGCGATCAAGGGGAATGACGTGACTGACAGGACTCATCTCCGACATCCCGTAACCCTGACGAACCTGGCAACCGAGTCGGCTCGCGACAGCCTGTCCCAGTTCTCTGTCTAGCGGTGCGGCGCCGGACAGGATCGAGTGCACCGACGAGAGATCGAACTCGTCAACCGACGGATCCTTCGCCAGCGCGATCGCGACAGGCGGGGCGATGAATACGTACGTGCACCGATACGTGGAGACGACCTGGAGGAATTGACCGAGTTCGAACCTGGGCATCGTTACCAGGGACGCCCGTTTATGAAGCGCTGCATTGAGCAGCACGGTCATGCCGTAAATATGGAAGAAGGGCAGGACCGCCAGTATCTTGTCTTCCGACCGCATCCCCATCGGCGCACTAATTTGACACAAGTTGGCAACGAGATTGCGATGTGTGAGCATGACTCCCTTGGGATGTCCGGTGGTTCCCGAGGAGTAGGGGAGAACTGCGAGGTGTTGTTCGGGGTCGACTGAAATCTCCGGGACGGGCCTGTCTTCCTCGATCATGCTCTGGACCGAGGTGAAGCCTTCGGCATGCCCGTCGAGCACGACTATGTTCTCGCGGGGAATCCCTGCCTGCGCTGCTGCTGCTGCCGCCTGGCGCAACGACGACGAACACGTGAACAGAAACCGCGCAGAGGAATCAGTAAGTTGCCTGGCGATTTCGTCCGCTGTATACAACACGTTGATAGCGGTGGCCACGCCTCCGGCGCGGAGTATGCCATGGAAGACTGCAGCGAACGCAGGCATATTCGGCGCGTGAAGGGCGACGACATCGCCCACCGACAAGCCGCGGGCGAGGAGGGCGCCGGCGACACCGTCGATGGCGGCCAAAAGTTCACCGTAGGACATCGTTGATCCGGAAGCTCCATCCACCAGCGCCGTTCGGGCCATGTGGTCCGGATCGACGTTGCCGAATAGAAATTCGTAGACAGTGACGTCCGGAATATCGATCTCAGCGAATGGGCTGGTGAAGCTCATCGGTCTCCTCGTCGGAATGAAATGCTGTGAATGGGTGCCACCGACTGGCGCTCCCAGCCCAGCCTTAGGGTGGGCGATGAACTGGTTCAGTCGACGACGCCTGCAGCCTTCATGAGGTCACCAATGAGTGCGATCTCATCTGCAGGTAGCTGTTGCAGCGGAGGCCGTACCGCGGCCGACGGCAACCGGCCGAGTAGGACCTGTGCTGCTTTCATTCGGGTGTGCATGTCGACGCTCGGTCTGCGGTAAAAGGCTTTGGTCGTGCTGTAGAGGCGTTCGGCGGCGGCCTGAGCAGTCTTGAGGTCGTGATTCTGGACCGCCTCGAACAACTCGACCTGCATTGCTGCGACGGTGCTACCTGCACCAGAAAGCAGGCCCTTGCAACCTACTACGAGTGATTGCAGGAGCCAGGCGCTGTGGGTGGACAGCACACTGAAGGTGTCGGACTGGTAGTCGCGCACTGCCATTTCGCTGCGCACGGGGTCACCGGAGCCATCCTTCATCGCCCTGATGGTGGGGACGGATTCGATTAGCGTGGCCAGAACGTCGTGGCTGTACGACATGGACTCCTGTACAGGGAACTGGAAGATGATCAGCGGCAATGACGTTGCATCGGCAATCGCTGAGAAATGTGCGAGAACCATCTCCGGCCGGCTTCCCATCGCAAACACGTTGGGGGGGAACACCAGTAGGGCTGAGGCCCCACCTCTGTCGGCCATGCGTGCCAGACGTACAGCCTCGGCAGTCCCGTCGGCGTAGACTCCCGCGACGACGGGCATACGGTCGCCGACCTGGTCGCATGCAACTTCCAGCAACTGCTGTTGTTCGTCGAACGTACACGACGACACTTCGGAAGCATGGCCGTTGACCGTGATTGCCGAAACCCCGCGAACCGCGGCGATATCGTTGAGGTGCTTACGATAGCTCACAACGTCCAGACTGAGATCTTGATGTAGTGGAAGTAGGCACGCAGGGATGACTCCGGTGCAGTCGAAACTCGATTGTGTCATTGCTATCTCCAATAATGGTCGTTGTTGGCTTGGCTTAACTAGACGCCTTGTAGGACTTCGATGACCGTGTCGGCGGCTCCGTTGCGGGCTTCGCGCGCGCGACGATATTCAGCTGAGTCGTAGAAACCTACGGCCGCCTCAACCGAATCGAACTCCACGATGACCAGGCGCACGTCCTCGGATTCCCCTTCCAGAGTGATCGGCTCCGCACCGCGAACTAGATAGCGCCCACCAAACTGCTCGATGGCCATCTTCGATAGCGGTTTGTAGGCCTCGTACTTCTCGGTGTCGGTCACTCGGATGCGAGCGATGACTAGCGCAGTCACGTCAGTCCTTTCGGGAGTTGTTGCACTGCAATGGGAGTGGCGAGATACGTTAGGCACGCCTGCCGCTGAATTGTCGTCGGATCAAGTCCGGAGCATGAAGTCTGCAGCGCGGTGGGCGATCATCAGGGTCGGCGCATTGGTGTTCGCCAGCGGCACGGTGGGGATTACCGAAGCATCAGCGATCCGGACGTTGTCGAAGTTTCTGAGTTTGAGCTTCGGATCGACAACCGAATCAGGATCTGAACCCATCCGGCATGTGCCCACTGGATGAAACCAGGTTCCGACTGCGCGTCGCACGTAGTCGCATAGGTCCCGTTTGTCGCGTGTGCCGGGACCCGGAAGCACTTCGCGTTCCGTCCATTCCGCCATCTCGGGCGCGTGCGCCCATTCCCGGGACATTTCGATGGCCCCCACCAATCCGTCCAGATCCGACTGTGCTTCGAGGTAGTGGGGGTCGATCATCGGATGGTCTGTGGGCATGGTCGAACGCAGTCGCAACGAACCGCGGCTCTCGGGGGTAGTCCAGGATGGATAGAAGGTGAATCCGCTAGGTGGAGCGTCCATTCCGGGTGCAACGTGCGGTACGAGCACGACACCGAACTGCACTTGTGGTCGATCACCGGTCCCGTTGATGTTTGCGAACATCCCAAGTTCGCTGTGCTGATTGACACCGGGCAGGACCGGCTGCTTCGCGGAGAACGTGATACCAACTCCGGGATGATCGTGCAGGTTCGCACCGACTCCCGGGGCATCCGCCGTAACTGGGATGCCGAGATCGGACAGATCTTTCGGAGGACCGATACCGGAGAGTAACAACAACTTTGGGGTCTCGATAGCGCCGGCGCATAACACCACCTCGCTCCCGACCCGAACCGTACGTGTGGTGCCGTCCTCGACGTACTCCACGGCCGTGATTCGGTCGAAATCGGCCAGGAGCTTGGTCACGAGCACGCCAGTTCTCAGTGACAGATTGCGGCGACCGAGCGCGGGAGTGAGAAACGCCGATGCGGAGCTTTGGCGACGTCCACCATGCACGGTAAGTGGATTCCAGCCGACTCCGAATACGTTCTCGCTGTTGAAGTCTGTGTTTTCCGGATGTCCCATTCCCAGGGCGGCCGAGAGCGCAGACTGGGACAGCGGGTGGACGTGTTCGGGCATCGACAGCATCAGCGCTCCGCCTGCGCGGTGATACGCAGGGTCCCCACCGTCGAAGTCTTCGTAGGCCTTGAAGCTCGGCAGTACCGACGCGTAGTCCCACCCGGTGCAGCCCTGTTCGGCCCATAGGTCGTAGTCTCCGGGACAGCCGCGCAGGTGAACCATGGCGTTGACGGAACTACTCCCGCCGACGACACGTCCGCGCGGCCAGTAGATCTGCCGTCCGGCAGCGTGCTTCTGCGGTTCGGTGAGATAACCCCAGTCCATGACCGAGCCGGCCAGCTCCATCCAGCGAACGGGGTCGGCGATTCTCGGATCGTTGTCCATCGGTCCCGCTTCGAGGACGAGGACTGTCCGCCGCTCATCCTCGGACAGCCGCCCAGCGATCACACAACCGGCGGATCCGGCCCCGATCACTACGTAGTCGAAGTGGTCCACAGCATGCTCCCTTTCTGCTGAAACCAGGATCACTGTGCTTGCGACCACAAACAAGAGCTCATCGATATGAGTCTGCGATTGTATGAGACGGGATCAATATCAATCGTCATCAATCGTCGGATACCATTGCACCCGCCGACCCGCCGCGCCCGAGAAGTTCAAGCATGCGGGCCCCCAGCGGGGTGAGCCGACGCCAATGCCGCACCACCGATATGCGCACCGTGGGAACCGGCGGTTCGAGGTCGACGAACGCCACGCCGTCAGCACCCATTTTCGCATCGCACGCAGGTAGGAGTCCCAGGCCAAATCCCGCTGCCACCATGTGGAGCAGTGTGTGGCTCTGGGCGCCTTGATAGGAGATTCGGGGCGTGAACCCTGCGCCGTAGCAGGCGGCGGCGACGATGTCCTCCAGATGGTCGTCGAACCGATAGCTCAAAAAGGTCTCGCCGGCCAGATCCGCGAGCCGGACGGACGTCTGGCCGGCCAGCGCATGGTCGGTGGGAATGATCGCACGCAGTGGTTCTTCGGTCAGGTCGAGTACCTCAAGGTTGTCGTAGTTGAGCCCACCGACGGTGAATGCGAGGTCGAGTCGGTCGTCCTGGAGGGCTACTGCCTGGTCGGCGACCGACATCTGGTGTGCAACCACCTGCGCGGCTGGATATGCCGTCCGGAACTCGCGGAGTTTTGCCCCCAGTCCCCAGTTCATCGCGGTTGCCGCGAATCCGATTCGCAATTGGCCTGCCGTGCCAAGTCGGAGCGCTGTGGCGAGGTGTTCGAAGTGGTCGGCCTGGCCGATCACTTCGCGAGCGGCTTCGAGCAGGAAGCGGCCCTCTTCCGTGAGTGCGACCCGCCTGCTCGATCGTTCGAACAACTCCAGTTGCAGCATGCTTTCGAGTCGTCGAATCTGCTGGCTCAACGGAGGCTGCGCCATGTTCAGCGATTTTGCGGCCCGCCCGTAATGGAGGTGCTCTGCAACCGCGAGAAAGTACCGAAGATGCCTGATCTCCATCGCTTTTACCCCAATCATACTCAGTGGATATTGAACGATAGGCAAACCATATCGTCTTGGTCTTGCTAATGCGATGTGCATCACACGATGATCACTGTGTGGATTTCACTGCTCGGGTTGCGGTGCCGGTCCACCGCTATCGGTCACTGCAGAGTGTGCGCCGATCAGTGACTCAGCGAAGAGGAGAGAAGATGATCGCCGCGGTAATTCCAGAGTTCGGCCGCATGGAGGTACGTGAGGTCGATGACCCACGATTACAGAGCAGTACCGACGTCATCGTGAAGGTCGCAGCTGCGGGCGTCTGTCGGACAGATCTCGAAACAATGTCAGGCGGCCTCGTTGCGGCCTACGGCAAGCCGGTCTTTCCCTACGTCGCCGGCCACGAGACCACTGGCTGGGTTGAGGCGGTCGGCTCGGAGGTCTCGACTGTTGCTGTCGGTGATCCCGTTCTGCTTCATCCACTGATCACCTGTGGGCGCTGTGACGGCTGTCGGGCCGGCCGTGATATGTACTGCAGCAATAGCAGATTCCCCGGCGTGGATGCACGAACCTGGGGCGGGTTCGCCGAGTTCGTGCGCACCAGTGAACGTGCCGTTGTCCGGCTTGCGGCGCATGCGGACCTGGTGGAGATGGCCGGCTATTCCGATGCCGGCCTCACTGCTTACCACGCCGTCAAACGGCTGCTTCCTCATGTTGATCCCACAGGGGTCGTCGCGGTAATCGGGGTAGGGGGCGTCGGGCATTTCGCTGTTCAATTGTTGCGGGCAATGACCTCATGCACCGTGATTGCGCTCGATACCGACAGTGCGCGTGCCCGTCTCGGCGAGGAGCTTGGTGCGGACACCAGTTTCCATGGCAGCACCGACACGATCCTGGAGTCGGTCCTAGAACTGACCAACGGTGGTGTCGATGCCGTGATGGATTGCGCCAGTGGTGGTTCCGGGTCGGTGACACCTTTGCATTTCGTCCGTAAAGGCGGCACAGTGTCGCTAGTCGGTGGTGGCCCCTCCCTGACGGTTGATGCGCTCAGTGCCGTCCTCAAGGAGATCACCATCCTGACGAATCTGGTCGGCGACTACACCGAACTGCAGGAACTGATCCGATTGCAGCGCACCGGTCTTCGGTCTCTGCACACTACTTTCAAGCTGGCCGATACTGCCGCAGCGCTCGAAGCACTGATGAACGGCTCGGTTGTCGGCCGCGCTGTGCTGGTGCCCTGATCTGTGGTCGGCTCACCCCTGAACTCACAACTGTCAATCACACCGAATATCGAAACAAGGAGATCCACATGAGTACCGTCAGCGTCACCAAACTCAGCATCAGCGCCGATGCGGCCAAGCTGGCACTCGATGCAGCTGCCGCAGAAGCCGCGAAGCTGGGGCTCGCGGCCTCGATCGCGATTCTGGACGAGAGCGGCACGCTTAAGGCGTTCTTGCGTATGGACGGTTCCCTCCTCTCGGGAATCCAGGTGGCACAGGACAAGGCTTACTCGAGCGTGGCCACGCAGCTACCGACTAGCGCTTGGCTTGGGGTAACCAGCGCGAGCAAGGAGTTCGAGCTCGGGCTGTTCGGCATCGACAGGATCTGCCCGATCTCCGGTGGAGTGCCGATTATGGTCGAAGGCCGTTTGATCGGCGCCATCGGTGTTAGCGGGGGAATGCCCGACCAGGACGAGCAAATGGCGAACGCGGCAGCTGCTGCCTTGGCGCAGGCTTCTTGACTAGACACAGATCCAACTGCAGCAGGAGATTTCGATGGCACGAAAGCTGATAATCCCGGACGGCGTCCCGAGCGATCCAGGGGGACAGCCCGATACTCGTCGCGGTAAAGCCCTGGAGCTCGGGTTCTTCGCATGGAACATCCGCGGCGGGATGACCATGTCCAAAGCGACGCTACGAAACAACGACCGGGAGCGTGATTATTGGAAATGGTCCAACTCGCGGCACCTCATCGAGCACGCCGAGCGCATCGGGTACGACTACCAGGTCCCGTTCGCCCGGTGGATCGGTTCCGGCGGTGACACCGACTTCAACGGAGCGTCGCTGGACTTTCTGACTACAGCGGCAGCAACCGCTCCCATCACCGAGAACATGGGAGTGTTCTCCACTTGTCACATCACTTTCCGGTTCCATCCGCTACACATCGCCAAGATCGGCGCCTCCATCGACCACATCTCCAACGGGCGGTGGGGCCTGAACATCGTCACCGGCTACCAAGCCCAGGAAATGGCGGCGTTCGGGATGGAACACATCGATCACGACCTCGCCTACGACATGGCCGAGGAATTCACAGTCCTTCTCAAGCACCTGTGGACCGAACCTGAACCGTTCGACTTCGAGGGAAAGTTCTACCAGTCGTACGGCGCCGTCGTAAAGCCCGGCCCGACCCGCTCACCGCGACCGGTGCTCATGAACGCAGGCATGTCGGATAAGGGAGTGCTATTCGGTGCCCGAAACGTCGACTGGCTCTTCACAATCGGCTACTCAATTGACGAATACCGGGCGAAGGTCGACCGCGCCCACTCGCTGGCCGCATCGTTTGGCCGGTCCATTCGCGCGGCCACCATGTGCTGGGTGCTGCCGGAAGCCACCGACGAGCTCGCGGCGGAAAAGTTCGAGGAGCTTCGTGCAGAGATCGATCGAGAGGCGATGCTCGGATACGCCAGGCAGCTCAAGGGCATGGAACTCTTCAAGGACAACGACGAGGATTCCTTGAACAACGATCCATACGCGGGCCTAGGAAAAGAGATCTACGAGGGCTACCCACTCGGGTTCACCTCTCCTCAACTCGTCGGCTCGCCAGAGACCATCGCCGAGAAGCTCCGAGAACTGAACCAAGACGGCGGTATCGAAAGCGTTCTGACCTGTTTTGTTGACCCGCAAAAGGGGCTGCACGCCATGCAGGACGACATCATGCCAATTCTGGACAAGATGGGCCTGCGCGGCTAAGTGTCCGCGGGGTCAACTGGGACCACCATTGGGCGCTCTGACCGGCCCGAGTTGACCCCGCGTTCGCGGCAGGGCCACCGCAACCCCAAGATGTCCGGCTGAGTTTGAGAGAGGTCGATCATGAATTACGTGCGCAGAGAAGTTCCTCTCGTCGTTGGCGTCGCGACTGATGTCACACAGCTTCGTCGCGCAAAGCCATCGGAACTGGAGCTGGTGGTCCTGACGGCTTCGGACCTGCGTCAGGCACAATCGATTTCGTTAGCGCTTGACGACCAGTATGCCCGCAGGCCGTGTTGCAAATTGCTGTCAATTGATGCGAGTACTCCACAACCGACCGGGCATGCCGAGCAGATTCGGTCGAGCGCCAATGCGCGCTCGGTTGCGAGTCTGCTCTATGACGTCGTGGCACTGGGGATCGCGGACGGCGCGGTGGTATCGATCGATGCGACCACCGACCCGCATGCGCTGTGGGCGGCCGTTGCCGAACACCTCGCCGACCGCGGATACATAGTGGTCAACCACCTTCGGGGCTGGCTGCCAGACAGTCGGCGGTTCCCATACCCCTGCGTTGCCCACTGGGAATCGCCGCCTCCACGAACCGAGCGACAGTTCAAAACGCTCGTCAGCATGTAATTCGTCATCACAAAACACCTCACCAATCAGAAGGAGGACTTCGTGTCGGACCTAGCACAGACCCGACCTGGGATCGACGTACCGGCACCACCGGTGTTCACGTCGATCGACGAGGAACGCCAGCACCGAAAGCAACGCCTGGCAGCAGCGTTTCGCCTGTTCAGTCAGTGCGGGTTCGATGAGGGCGTGGCAGGCCACATCACCGCCCGAGACCCGGAGAAGACCGACCACTTCTGGGTCAACCCATTCGGCATGCACTTCAGCATGATCAAGACAAGCGACCTGATATTAGTCGACCACCAAGGCGTGATTGTCGAGGGAAACAAGCCGGTCAACCGCGCGGCATTCGTCATACATTCACAGGTTCACGCCGCCAGGCCGGACGTAGTAGCGGCAGCCCATGCGCACTCTCTGTACGGAAAAGCGTTGTCCAGCTTACGAATCGGCCTTGCCCCGTTGACCCAGGACTCGTGCGCCTTCTATGACGATCACGCGGTGTTCGATGACTACACCGGTGTCGTGGCCGAACTGGACGAGGGCAGACGCATCGGAGCTGCGCTCGGCCAGAACAAGGCAGTCGTACTTTCCAATCACGGCCTGCTAACCGTCGGCCAGACTGTCGACTCCGCGGCGTGGTGGTTCATCACCATGGAACGTTCGGCACAGGCCCAACTCACCGCGATGGCAGCCGGCGATCCCAAGCCGCTAGACCCCGCCACAGCGAAGCTCACATACGACCAAGTCGGCCTCGAGTACGCAGGATGGTTCCAGTTCCAGCCGCTGTATCAGCGAATCGTCGCACAGCAACCCGACTTGCTGGACTAGCCGTTGCCCGGCTGCGACCAGTCGCTGAGCAATGCTGACCGCAAACGCTCATCTCGGTCGTGACGTCGACCGTCTGCGGACGCTGCTCACCAAGTTCTGTGCTGGCGCCAACCAGATCCATTCCCTCGTCATGGCCAGACCCCGTCCCTGAAATAGCGCCTTTCGTAACTAGACGATCGTCACCTGCTGACTGACAACCCGATCGCCAAATATCGTGGCACTGAGAGGAATTCCATCACGATGGCGTTGTTGAACAGGGCCGCACTTGGACGATCACCCCCTGAAGGATTGACCTTCCCAGCACGAGGCTGATCTCTTCTGGCGAAGACAGCCACGAGTTCTCCGGCCTGACCTCAGCGCCGATGTATGTCGACTGGTGTGAGCGACACACTCCAAACAGCCAGTCGCACAAAAGTTTAACTTTCCCCTGGTGTGCTCGGATGTGCCTTCGAGCGGCTGCTGGTTCGTCGCAGAGCCTGTTCAGGCTGGCGGGTGGGTCTGGCGGATCCGACACCGGGCAACTCCATGACCGATTCGGTCACACTAGCACTGTCAAGGATGACACAATCATGCTCACCGGATCCTGCGCACCTGCAGCAGTTAGTACGCGCCAATCTACCAACCGCCGCCGCGCGTCCCTGTGTACCGCCGGCCGATTAGTCCTCAGCGTAATGATCTTCTTCGGCTTCGGGGCACCGGTGATGGCGCACGCCGACGAAAGCCAGTACGAGGCTTTCTACACGCCTCCCGATCCGCTTCCCCCCGGCAAGCCTGGCGACCTGATCCGGTCGGAGCCGTCACGCCTAGTCCTAGAGCCGTCTGGGCAACTGGGTTCCTACGTAGGCACCGGAACGCGGATCATGTACCGCAGTACCGACGCTAGCGGCAATCCGGTCGCGGTAACCGGTACCTACATCGAGCCGGACAACCCATGGCCGGGGAGCGGACCGCGTCCCCTCCTGGCTTACGCCACCGCACCCTATGGCATGGGAGAACAATGCGCGCCATCGCGGCTGTTCAACCAAGGCATCCACGCCTCGCTGGACACCGGATTCGACGTGATGTTCAACCTCGAAGAAGGCTTCATCGCGACACTGCTCGCCCGCGGCTTCGCCATCGTCATCACCGACGGCGTCGGTATGGGTGTGCACGGACCCATGTCACCCCAGTTCGTCAACCGGGTAGCCGGGGCATCCGCCCTCCTCGACGCAGCGCGCGCGGCCAGGCACGTTCCTTCCACCTCACTGGATCCCACTGGTCCGGTGGCATTCTGGGGCTGGCTCGCCGGCGGACACGCAGCCTTGTCGGCCGCCGAGCTCGCTTCGACGTATGCACCCGAACTGCAGGTGGTCGGAACCTACGCCAACGCTGCCCCGACCGATCTGGCTGCCACGGTGCCAAGCATCGATGGGAATTACCTCGCCGGGGCGATGGGGTGGGTACTGCGAGGCATTCAGGCGTCCTATCCCGCCACCGAGCAACCCATTTGGGATGCGCTGACCCCACGAGGCGTCGAAATGCTGGCCAACACCGGGCGGCAATGCATGCTGCAGACCGGTATCGACTACGCCTTTCGGCACCTGCAACCTTGGTTCAAGGATGATCTCGATAAACTGGTACGCAACGATCCATTCAAGAGCATTCTAGGGATGCAACGCCTTGGCAACACGAAACCGACAGGGCCCGTCTATATCTCGCAGAATCGGTGGGATCCCTTCGGGCCTTATCAGTCGACAGTCGAGACGGTACGAGACTGGTGCGCCAAGGGTGCCGATGTGCAACTGTGGACCAAT
Organism: Mycobacterium sp. SMC-11; assembly: GCF_046250095.1. Taxonomy (NCBI): domain Bacteria; kingdom Bacillati; phylum Actinomycetota; class Actinomycetes; order Mycobacteriales; family Mycobacteriaceae; genus Mycobacterium; species Mycobacterium sp. SMC-11. The sequence goes on from NZ_CP176430.1 coordinate 2,371,751, forward strand.
GAGGCGCCTCCGCTTTTCAACAAGCTCAACGTCAACGCGTTGTTGCCGGCCTTCGTCGATGGCGAGCGCAGCATGGCCTGGATCACCGACCGGTTCAATGGAGCTGCCACGACACCGAACTGCAATGCGCTCTGAACCGGGTCGCGGCGACAGTTGATATTGGAGGTGCTGGATGTCCCCGGAGATGCGAACCGACGCTTCGACCGCTAGCGCGCAGCGCGTCGTCATCGAGATGCTGCAGCGGGCCCTCGGTGATGCGGTCACACATGACGAAGATGCAATGCTCGGATACCGTCGCGATCAGTCGTTGTTGACCGATGCTGGTCGTCCGCTAGCTCTCGTTCGCGCTCGAACCATCGACGATGTCAGGCTGACTCTGAAGATCGCGAATTCGCATGGCACCCCGGTGGTGACCCGTGGCGCTGGTACCGGATTGACCGGCGCCGCCAACGCCGTCGAGGGCTGCATTCTTCTCAGCGTTGAGCGGATGAACACAGTCATCGAGATCGATACGCGAGCACGGACCGCGACGGTGCAACCCGGTGTTCTGAACGCAGATTTGGCGGCGGCGGCGAAGGAGGTCGGACTGTGGTACGTCCCGGACCCAGGTAGCCGCGCAATATCGAGCATCGGCGGCAACCTGGCGACGAACGCCGGCGGACCGTGCTGCGCCAAGTACGGCGTGACTGCGGACCACGTCGCACGCATCAAAGCGGTTCTCGCGGACGGCCGGATCATTCACACCGGTTCGGACACTCGCAAGAACACCGCGGGACTGAACTTGACGCAATTGCTGGTGGGTTCGGAAGGGACTCTGGCAGTGATCGTTGAAGCGACGATGCGCCTACGCGTCGCCCCCACAGCGGCGTCCACTGTGGTCGCGAACTTCGCCAAAACCAGCGAGGCCGTCGACGCGGTACTTGCGATCACTGAATCGGCGCAACCATGCCTGGTTGAACTCATGGACAGCGCCACCGTTTCGGCTGTCAACGACATGACCCGGATGGGACTTGACCATTCCGAGGGCAGTGCGCTTCTACTGGTTCAGTGTGATGGACGCGACGCCGCCGCTGAGGCAGCAGCCAGTGCCGCGGCCTGCGCCCGCTCCGGCGCCACCGAGGTCTACTGCACAGACGACCCTGCCGAGGGTGAGGACTTCATGCAGGCTCGACGCGTTGCGCTGACAGCTCTCGAACGGCGCGGTAGCACCCTTCTCGACGACGTGGCGGTACCGGTTCCAAGACTGCCCGAGATGCTCGCCGCGATCGAGTCGACTTCGCGCCGACACGACGTTCTGATCGGCACCTTCGGACATGCAGCAGACGGAAACCTCCATCCCACCATCGTTTTCGACGCCGCGAACAGCAGGGAAGTCGCGCGGGCACAGCGAGCGTTCAACGACCTGATCTCCGCTTGCTTGAACCTGGGAGGCTCGATCAGTGGCGAGCACGGCATCGGAGTCCTCAAGCATTCCTACCTTGAGACAATGGTGGGATCCACCGAACACGAACTGATGTTGGGCATCAAACGAGCGTTCGACCCAACCGGTATTCTCAACCCTGACCGCGGTATCTAACCGCCACATCTGTGCGAACTCGTCACGCGACCGGCGGGACAAGAATCGACCTGACGAACAGGTCGATTCGCGGTTTCGCGACCAACGCCGCCAACGGTTCCGGAGGGATATGGAAGTGGCATCGTCGAGACCATGCGTTGGAAGATCTCGGGCTTCCATGAGCGGCTCAGCGTTGCTGCGGCGCCCCAGGAGGTCGTCGTTGGCGCTGATCCTTCGCGCCGCCTTGTGAACCGCTCGCCGCGCCGCGTGGCGCATTTCGATGAAGTTCCTCATGGCCATACGACGTTTGCAGTCTCGGTTCGGGCTTCCCCGTCCTCCGAAACGTACACGACGTACCTTGGCTGTCAGAGTCCCCGGTGGTGGCGTTGTCTCGGCGATCCTGGCGGCACCCGGGCTGGACTTGGGGCCGCCGTTGAGGAGGGTCCGTTGATTCCACGGTGGGACGTCGGTCGCCGGGATCGACTCCTGGCGCAAAACCTCGTTGACGAGCCATCACAAGAACGCTGCGATCGTGTCCTAGTTGTGCAGGCTGTCTCTGCCGACCGCCTTTGGCCGCGAGGACCATTGGACGTAGACCCTCACGGTGATGGGTTCCAGCCGCAGTCAGTGAGCGTCGGGCCGGTTGGAGAAACTGACGAGGGTCCGTAGGCGGTGCCGAGCGACTGGTCTTTCCGGCACCATCGACTGCCGGGAACACATCCACGGGCGGCAAATGGGTTTTTGCGCGGCGGGCGGGAGATGGCGACGTTGCGGCTCAGTCGGCCGACTCTGCGACGGGGTTGAGCAGGGCGATCGTTGCATCAATGATGTCTTCAGTGAGATCGCTGAGGCGCTCGCCGTGTTCCACCGTCGTCGCAGTGAGTTCATTGATACCGCCGATCAGGATGATTGCCCGTGTCCGAGAAACCGGCCGGATCCCGGCGTCGTGTAGTGCCTTTGTGCTGCTTAGGGCTTGGATCATCGCGATGTAGGCGTCCATCGACTGTGCCTGAAGGTCGCGGCAGCCGGCGCCGAGGGCCGGCACGTCCCGGATCCAACTAACTATGAGCGCCGGCCGCGACTCCGAACACTCGATCCACGCAGTGACGGCCTGTCGGATCTGCGTCTGCCAGTCGGCATGTGGATCCACTGCAGCGGCGGTATGGGCGATCACGTCGTCGTTTGTCGCGGCGATCAGCGCCACCAAAGCCGCCTCACGATCGGCGAAGAACCTGTAAAAGGTCCGTAGCGATGTCTGAGCGCGGCGGGCCACATCGGCAACAGTTGTATTGGCGTAGCCGACGGCGGCAATCGACTCGGCCATGGCGTCGAGAATCCGTTGGCGATCCCACTGGATCGCCTCCAGGTGGCGTCGTCGCCGAGGGTTTTGGGCACCTGTCACCACCTCCACATCCCCTCTCCGTCGTGTCGAATCATAGTGGCGCACGCTCGGGAAGCGGTCTCAGGGGCAATTGCACTTCCCCTGCCGGGTATGTCGCTGTACCGTTTTGGTAAGCGTACGTACCCAGAGCGGCAGCCGCCGTTGAGAAACCTACGTCGAGCGACTGTGCGCCAGGCTCACCGAACATAGCGAAAGCAAGGAAGCGCATGCCACCAGATCCCGAGCAAATACCCGAATCCCCGGTCAGCTTTTACGCTGAGGGCCGACCGATTACCACCGCCGAGGTTCGGTCGTGGGAACAGCGTCGAGCCGACGTCGTATTGCGGCTATACAAAAGGCATCTGGGCAGGAACGCCGTCGAAGCCATATTGGGCGCGCAGGAATGCCCGCCCGCGCCGGCCGGACTTGTCGAGCAGCGTCGAGCGCTGGCCGCGCTCAAAGCGCATCTCCGCCACGAGCAAGTTGTCGAAATGCTCTCGCGTGAACTCATGATCACCGGCGCCGTCAGCAAAGTAGGAGTGGCCCTGTCTCGCGGGCGTCGGGCGCTCAGTTCGGTTGAGATGGTGGTCAATGCAGGGACGGCGCAGGGCTTTGTGGACTGGTTCATGGAACGCCACGACGCCGACGACCAGCCTGCGATGCTGGCTGCCAATCCCGATCACTACATGATCACGAGGCTTTCTGACGGTCGCCAAGACGTAATCGAGACCACGGGCGGCTCCCCGCTTCCAAGTCATTTCATGGTCACGTTCGGCGACACTGACGATCTCATCATCGGCGTCGACGATCGATATCCGGTTCGCTTCGGTGGTCGCTGTCGGCTTCCGGGGGGTACCGAGATCGGTGCCGCGCTACACCAGTTTCGCGATGAAAAGGTGGGGTTCAGTGCCAAATTGGGAATCGAGTTCCCCGTCACCCTGCCCCGTCGACTCATTATTGGGCACCACTGGCATCTAGCGTGCGAGTTTTCCAATTGGGTTGAGTGCTATCTAGATTCGTAGTCGGAGAACGCAGAGCAAAGTGGGATCCGGTGATCACAAACTTGGTCCCGCTCCGAAAGAGATCTTTGTTCGAAGGCCCGGTCAAACAAATGCTCAGTTACACGACGAAGGGGATCAGCTCCATGAAACGACTCTTGGACCAGGTAGCTCTACCGCTCGATAGCACTGACGAGAAGCTCCAATACGTGCTTGACCGGCTGGCCATAACCGATGTCTTCAACCGGTTCTTTCTGGCCATTGATAACAAGGACTGGCAAGCTGCCGGCGAGTGCGTGACGGATCCGTTCACCATGCTGGTGCCGAACAATCTGTGGGGCGACCCCACTCTCGACGGCAACCCGGTATCGCGCGCGGAGTGGGTCACGGCACTGGAGCTGCGGAATACAGGGTGGTACCAAACGCTACACACCCACCCTAACGAACTGGTCGTCATTGACGGCGACGCTGCCCACCTGGGCTCCTATCAGGTCGTGCCTCACAGTGTGGGCCTGCTACCCGAAGACACCTACACCAGTTGGGGATTCTACGATGTCGACCTAAAACGCTGCGGCGACCAGTGGAAGGTTGAACGAGTCGAGATCCAGCCACGCCTGGTGGAGAATATTGCCGACATTCCGAGGATCCACACCCGCGTTGCTGCGACGAGCGGCGAAGTGGGATGGAAACTCCGCGCACTCAGCGGATTGCAATGGGCGATCGCATTCACGACACTGTCCCGTCGATCTAGACACTGACCAAAGTGACCGGTGAGGACGCCGGGTGCTATCTGTCGCACTCGTGGTCATTCGGCGTTGTGTATCTGCCCAACCTCCGTTGACGCCGACGGCAATCTCGGCGCAGCGAGGGGTTCTTGCCGTCGACGCGCTTGAAATGATCGAATTCTACCCAGCCGAGACGACCACTTATGCGAATCGATCGGCGGTTCGCCGTGCAGGGCAAGCAAACACTGAATTCCCGAGCACCAGCTGCCCGATCGTTGACAGGAGCCTGCACAGTTCGGCGCGCTCACATCTCGTCGAGGTTCTGAAGGAGGTGCCGGACCTGTGTGACCAAGTGCAGTGGCAGCGGTACCGACAGGTGTGACGGGCTGCGTGAACAAGGGTATGTGAGCTGGCCTGTAGGCTGCGAGGCTCGGCATTTCGACCTGATCGATGACGGCCACGGGTCACGATGTGGAAGCGAAGGGAAAATTCGCTTATCCCTATCCGATGGGGGTGATGGTGACCGTCACGGTGGTCGTGGCGTTGTCGGAGGCGATGACGAGTTTGGGCGCGTTGGGTGCTGAGACGACGCGCCCGCCTTCGACAGTGACGTGGTACCCGTTGGGGTAGTGAGCGCGGGGCACGGACAGTGTGGTCTGTGAACCGGTGGCGAAACGGCCTCGGCCATCTGCTCTTTCGGTGGTGTAACCGAAGCGGAAAGTGTCGTTGTCTCCCAGCGACATCGCGGTAGGGGTGCCGGCGACGACCTGGGCGTAGGGCCTGGTCAGGGTTTCGAGGCTGGAGTGGTTGACGTTGTGGCCGGTCAACGGCTTACTGGGATCGTCAACGAGCCATTCGACGGTGCCGTCCACGCCGAGGTAGCCGGTGTTGGCATAGGACCACTCGGTCCAGCCGAGCAGGTATTGGTCGGCGGGACGCAGCGTTTGGTCCAGCGATGAGGAGTTGTTCGAGGATCCGAACTCGGTCATCATGGCCGGGATGTTGTGGGCTTCGGCGTAGGCGTTTGCCGTGCCCGCGATGTCCTTGACGTCGGGCAGCACCCGGCCGTTTAGGTTCACATAGCCGTAGTCGTGAAACGACAGCGCGGTGTTGGAGTCGCGGATTGTGCTCAGCCGTACCGGTACCGTCGCGCTGGCCAGGACGCTGGGTTCGAAGAAGATCGTCACATCCGGGTTCACGCTGCGAATTGCCGCGGCCACCTGGTTGTAGAAGGGGGTAAGTTGCTGGGCTTCGTGGTACGAGCTGCTCAGGATCGAGGGAACGAACTGATTGCCCGGCAAGGGTTCGTTCATGATTTCGATGCCCAGGATGTCTGGGTTGCCGTTGAAGTGGTGCGCCAGATACTGGACCATTTTCGCATACTCATTCAACTGCCCAGCGCCGGTCGGGCCCTTCTCGTTAGCCCAGAACCGGTCGATGACAGCATTTTTCGCTGAATCGAAGAACACACTAGCCGGAAACGGCAAGCTCGAGGGGGGTAGGTCGCCGGTGACGTAACTGGGCGGCACATTTCGATGGAGATCGAGCAAGCTGACGATGCCGCGACCAGCCAGTAATTGCACTGTCTGCCCCAGTGAATTCAGATAGGTGTCATCGTAGACGCCGGGTCGGGGCTGCAGAAGCTCCCAATCGACTCCCAGCCGCACCACGTTGAAACCATTGGCGGCAAAGAAGTCGGCGTCGTCGTCATCGAACCCTTCCGCTGACGGTGGTCTGATCGGATCCCGGATGTCGACGACATTCATCCCGCGAAAGGTGATGACCTTGCCGTCGTTGTCGGTGAACCATCTGCCCGTGGTGTTGAACTTGGAGTGTCTGGGAGCCAACCGCACACCGGATTGAATGCCGGCAAGACCATTGGCTCCGTGGTTGCCGAACCACTGTGTGGTGGTGCCCCCAGCGCCGCCCAGGGCAGGAAGGGGCCCGGTCAGGCTGCCGTCACCTCCATTGCCCCCTCGACCGCCGCACGCCAGGAACCCGGTTGCGTTGCCGCCATCGCCGCCGACACCACCGTCGCCACCGTCACTACCGTTGCCGCCAAGCCCGCCGGTACTGAACAACAAACCATGTGCCGCGCCACCAGGACCGCCGGCACCGCCAGCTCCCTGCCCACTTCCCGCGCCCCCTTTTCCGCCCGCACCACCAACGGGCCACATCAGTCCCTTGGCGTCACCGCCCGTGCCGCCTGCGCCTCCGGCCCGATCACCAGTTCCGGCGCCGCCATCACCTCCGCGGCCGCCGATGCCTGTGTACCTTCCACCTGCTCCGCCGTTACCGCCGACAGCGCCGGGTCCGCCCGAGCCGCCATTCCCACCGTCGCCGAAAAAGCTTCCAGCGCCGCCGTTACCGCCGGCAACGCCGGTCACGGTGCTGTTCCAGCCCGCCCCGCCATCACCGAACAACCACCCCCCATCGGTCCCGTTCGGATGTGAAGCATCAGTCCCCGCTGCGCCATCACCAATCGCGTGAGAACCCAACAGAGTGTTCACAAAATCCGCAATCGCTTGACCAACTGAGGACTTAGTCCATGCTCTCACCATGTTGTAAATCGGAGTATGGACGGAGGTCTGATCTCGGCTATCGGCGTGGAGCTCCGCCGGGTCCACACCTCGTGAGCTGTTGCCCTCTATCGAGCCCGATGAACTGTGTTTCGCGGATTGCAAGGTCGCCGTTACCGGTACATCATCGACATCGTCCGCACATGCCGAGTTCCGTGTCCGGCTCAACCCCGTCGCGGCAGACGAACTCGTAACCGGCCAAGCGGCTGTGAAATCTTGGCTGGTCAGTATCGCGATGACGACACCCAGCGCTACCGCACGCTTACCGATGGAACCGTAGTACCGCGAAGCACCCAACGTGATCTCCTGTCGCTGGCGGATAGCTAGACATTGCATCGCGCAGCGACGCGGTATCCGTCGCGACCAATATGAGCCAAGGGGCGATGCTGTGAGTGCTATCTGGGCGTTGAAACCTGTTGCTAGTCCTATTACTCGGTCGTGGCTAGGAGTCGGGGACTGAACCGGCACAGTGTTGTCGGCGCTGGACCTGATCCGAGTCAACAAAAAGCCTTATGAGCGAGCGCATCTCGGCCCGAACGTCGACAGTACGATTGTCGAGCAGCCACTGCAGGAGTAAGCCTTCCCACGCGGCAATGGTCAATCTCGCCGCGCTGCTGGGACTGACACCTCGCTGCAATCGTCCTTGGCGATCAAGGTCCGTGAAAGATTCTGTGAGCTCCTCGCGCACAGTGTCGTATCGGCGAACCACGAACTCATGAGCCGGATGTTCCGAGTCGGTTGCTTCGGCAGCGAGGCGGGTCAACAGTTCCGCATAGGTCCTAGTTTGGCCGTCGTCGAGGTCAACGGCTTGAAACAGTGCTTCAAGTGCGTCGGTCGCTGTCGTAAGACTGGCACGGGTATGCATCTCACGTTGTTCGAGCAACGCGGCGAGGAGTGCGTTCTTGCTCGGAAAATGGTGCAGCACAGTGGCTTCCGCCATATTTGCTTGTCTGGCGACTGCCCGCACGGTGCCGGAGTTGTAGCCCAAGCGCGTGAACACCTGTAACGCCGCAGCAAGTATTCGGTCTCTGCGGTCCGCCGATTTGGCATAAGCGCCTCGCGATCCGCGGAGCGCGCGACGCTTACCATCCGGAATGTCTGCCGCTGTGTCGAGCCCCTCTGCCACAAAACCGAATATACACTCGAGTTTGGTAACTCTGGCTAGCAGTCGATGTGGAGACCGTCGGCCGCCGTTCCGCCTCCCGTCAGAGTGGCGGGGTACTCATGGTTCGACGCCAAGGATGGCCGTACATCGGCGTTGGTATGGAATTACTTGCCGGCGAACCGCGATCTGACTTGTTCAGCGTCCAATCCGTAGTCTGTAAGCGAATAACGGTGTTTCGGTGCACCGGGGCCATGTGTGCCTTCTGCGTGAACGTGGTTCATCGCCAACACGGCTTGGTCAGTGAGTGGCAGCCCGAAGTGGCGATATACGCCGGTTGCTGTGCCGACCGGATCGGCCACGAAGTCGAAGTAGTCAACGTCACAGAACTGTTTCGGGTTGTGAGCCGCGCGGGCGGTGCGAAACCGCTCGATAGCCAGAGTCCATGTCTCGAGGACATCGTGGCCGATTTGTGCTCCGACGTAGGTGGTGGACCAGCCCTCAGTGGAGTGCTCGGCGAGCGAGCACATCGATGCCAGCAGGGTCTCAGGGGGTCGGTGACATTGCACGATAAGTGCATCCGGGTACACCGCGAGGATCGCGTCAAGGGAGAAGAGATGACTGGGGTTCTTGAGCACCCAACGCTTTCCGATGTCGTTGAGCCCGATCAGTTGCAGGTTGCGGCGGTGTCTCCGGTAGGCGGGGGTCCAGTCCTGAGCGCTTAGCCACTGCCGGTACGTCGGTATGTGGGCTAGCGACTCGTACGACACCGAATGGACGGACTGCCGCAGCAGCTGCCAGCACTCTTCGAGGGCATCCTCGGCGATGTAGTGCAGACCCAAGAACTCGGGATTGTCGCGGTGAGCCTTCGCGTAGTAGGCGCGCAACCGGCGAAACTCCGCGAAAGACTCCCACGTTTCGCGGGGCGGACGGGGCTGCGGATACTCCGCCAACCAGAGTTCCAGCCCCTGATGCCCCGGATCCGCACCGAGTAGGCGATGTAACGCGGTGGTGCCGGTCCGAGGTAGTCCCGTCACGAAGATCGGCCGTTCGACTGCGACGTCGGCGTGCGCTGGATAGCGCTTCCACGCCGCCTCACTGAGCAACCGCGCCACCAGCCCACCGCGCAGATAGTGCCGCGTCATCGTGGCACCCAGAGGAGTGAAGTCCGCTTCTCGACGGTAGGAGTCGAGCAGAACTTGAAGTGCGCCGCGGAAGTTGTCGTCGTCGTAGCCGAAATCATCGTATCCGGCCGCCTCGACCGCTTCGACACACAGTTCTTCTACGGTTCCGATATCGGTCGTCGGTGTTGTCATGATTTGTACTCCCCGCAATTGACGTCAATGGTTTGGCCGGTGATGCCGTTGGCCATGTCGCTGATCAGGAAGAGGATCGCCGAGGCGACATCGTCTTCAGTTACCAACCGTTTCAAATCGGATCCGGCTGCCGTGGCGCGGTAGACATCATCGACCGAACAGTCGGTCTCCCGCGCTTGCTGCTCGAAGTAGTCCTTCAGAATCTGACCCCAAATATAGCCGGGGGCAACGGAATTGACACGAATTCCGCTGCTGCCCAGCTCGCTTGCCAACGATTGCGACATTGCCAGCAATGCGGTTTTCGCCAGCTTATAGGGACCGTAGAGGGGATCGGAGTGCCGGATAACCATAGAGCTGAGGTTCACGATCGATCCCCGTGATTCCGCAAGCGCGGGTGTGAAAGCCTGCACGGTTCGCAGCGCCCCCAGAACAGTCAGCTCAAGGGAATCTCGGATGTGAGCGAAGCTGGTTCCGGAGAACGGTTGCATCGACGGGTGCATGAATGCGTTGTTGACCAGGGCGTCGACTCGGCCGAACGCCGCCACCGCGGTCCGTGCGAGGTCGGCGACATCGTCGTCGACGGTGATGTCGGTGGGCACCGCTACCGCCCGCCGCCCCATGCTGATGATGTCTTTGGCAAGACCCTCAAGGCGTGTCGGAGTGCGCGATACCAGAACCAGATCAGCCCCCTCCATGGCGCAGCGATGCGCGAGGGTGGAGCCCAATCCCGGCCCGACACCGCTGACCACAACGACTTTGTCCGCAAGTAATCCAGTCATCGATCAGCCCAACATTCTGTGGCCGATTTGATTTTGCCGCAGGGCGATTCGCGCATTCCAGTCTTCCGCGGAGATCTTGTTGGTCTCGAAGAAGGGGAGGGCGGACGGGACGGCATCGAGATCTACTAGCTGCATGGTGGGTCCGTCGGCCGCTGTCATCTCCCTCGACAACCGCTGCCAGCGAAACTGGAGGTAACCACGCTGGTGGCCGAGGGTCTCGACCCAGTTCGTCACGCCGGGGTTTTGGTCGGCCACGACGATGCGAACCATCCCGTCCGGATCTACTTGTGTTTGTGCGCCGTTGAGAGACGTTTGGTGGTTGATATAGTCCAACGAGATGTACCACATGCTGCCCAATTGAAAGCCTTGGTACGGGGCGTCGCTCATCGGCAGCGTGATTATCAGCGCCTGATCGCTGCGCAGGTGGTAGTGGCCGGCCGACGAGTACTGGGTGGTAAGGCCACCGGGAGTTGAACGCGGGGCGACCAGTGTGTTGACCGGAAGGTTCAGGTAGAACCACTTCGGGAACTGCAGCCAAGTCTTAACTCGGTTGACGAGTTCCTCTGCGGCGGTCTGAAATTGCTCCTCCACCAACTCGCGTGTGGGCGGCGAGGGAGCGGTGCCCACGGTATCTGTGCGGTACACCGCCAGCGACCCACGGCGCTGCGACCAATCGTTGTAAACCTCACGGATTACCAGTTGTCCGGAACGTTGCGGTCGGAAACGCCATTCAAACGAGCCGTCCGGGGCGATCTCGAGTTCCCGGTCGTCGAACGCCACCTCGCTAGTTGGGACGGTGTCAGCGGTGTACTCCCCCGCAAGGTACTGAAAACTCAGGTCCGTCGTAGTTCCGCGGACCCCGGTGATTACGTATTCGTGGCCGCCACGCATTTTGGTACCGAAATACAGCGTGTCAGGGTTGTCGAGTCCGATTTTGGTGAACGGGCCCGTGCCGGACAACAGAAGCGGATAATCCGGACGCTGGTTGAACGCCAGGTGTGTGCATGCGGCCACGCCACCGGCGAGGTACTGAAGGCCTTCGAAAAGGTCTGCGTCGGAATCATTGTGGGGCGCCGCTGCGATCAGCTGTTCAGCGTCAGTGATCGCTCGTTGTAATGGCTGCGAGAACATGACATGAGGTTATGGGGCGAACGAATCGTGGTGCCAAGGATGTGTCCACTGGGTGGATGGTTTGTCTGTAAAGATGGTCAAGTCGCCCCACTTTTGCATGTCGTGGTCACTTCGATTCTGCGCTGCGCTCTGCATGCAGGGTCTCGCTGCGCCGCTTCAACGCCACTGCGGTGTCGTCGAACGCGCGCTTCACCCAGTCGCCGGTTTCCGCCATGATGTCGTGTGCGAACTCGCCCAGGAACGCGTCAGTCGAGTAATAGCGGCAGCGGAAAACACCAAGTGGTTCGATGACCTGGTCTCGTCGGGCGGCATAGGGCGATTCTGGGGTTGCCCGCAGCTCCCATGACAACAGGCGTTCGTCTACGAGCGCACACACGTATTCCGTGTTCGGGAACGTGCCGCCGACGCCCGTGTAGTCGGCGAGCACCATCTCCACGGGCGCGCCGATGGCCAGTGTCGAGACGGCCGATATGCAGAATGGGTTCCACAGCGGGTACTTGTCGAGGTCGGTCAGAACCTCCCATACCACGCTGCCGGGAGCTTCAATCTCAACCACAATCGAGCGCACAAGTGTCTGCGGATCATAGTTTGGGATAAGTAGTTCGGACATCGAAGCCTCCCTGGGCAGAGTCGGTCAGTTGGCGAAATTCCTTCTTGGAATGCCAACCGAGATTGGCACGAGGCCGACGGCGGGCCGGCGCGTTGTGCCGCTCAGCGGGATCATCACGAGAGTCTTAGCTTTGGACGCGATCAGCAGATCAGACCCGCGAATATGCGCTTCAACTCGCGCTTGGAAGCGTGCGAGATCATCGAGAACTGACGCAATGCACGGTGTCGACGAGTCCGGGGAACCGGCTTCAAGTCGAAGAGCTAGCGGTTGCGCTCGTGACGAATCCCCGTGCGTTGGCGTGCCCGAACCGCGCTCAATTCGTCGTCTCGCGGGTCGGTGACCACCGCGCCCGAGGGGAGTGCTGGATCACCGAATGTTCGCACCGGTCTGCGGGCCGCTCCCACGCGTTCCCATCCTGGGTCGCCGGTAGTTGCAAACCGCACCCATGTCTCGTGCATTTCGTCTGCGAGACATTGTGGTGGAGCCGCCCCCGCGATCGGAGGTGAAGTACTCAGGGTGTCGAAGACAAAGCCGAGTTCGAGCGCATGGCATGCTCGGAGATTGTGGACCGGTGTGGGCCACGCGAATTCGTATTGCCACGCCCGGCCGCCAGCGCGGTGGGCCACTGTGTCTACCAACTCCGCGGTACCAGAACGGAATACGTGATCCGTCAGGAGAGCGCACAGTAGATCGCCCGGCGCTACATCGGGGCGGTTGTGTGCGAACGTTTCAGCCGCCGCATCTGAAATACCGAAACGATCTGTTATCGCCGACAGATCCTCCGCTGTTACAGACGATGCAAGCCCGCTCGGTACTAGAAAGAACCGGAATTCGTCGCGAGTCGTTCCGGCGAGGAGTTCGACATCACCGCCCGCACCTGATTTGAGTGCATCGATCGGGAGTGCTGGGAGAACGTCGCCATCGATGGTCGGGAACATGCTCATCACTCCGAAGCCGCGTTCGATTACGCTGGCACCCCACCGCGTCGGTTCAGGGTCTCGCAGGAGCTCGGCTCCGAGCGCATCCTGTGTCCTCTGCAGGACGTCCGGCGAAAGATCGGTGAGACTGTCGACGGTCGAATCGAGGCTCAGCATTCCGGTGAACTCGCCGGCAACCAGACGAGCATCGGAAATGTCGGCTGCGGACGTGGCGTTGCCGCTCTGAACGATGGCTCGGTGAAACAACCCGACGGCCTTCGGCGAAGATAGCAGTGCTGTGATGCTCATTCCGCCTGCGGACTCGCCGAAGATGGTCACTTGGTCGGGGTCGCCACCGAACGCAGCGATGTTGTCACGCACCCATTCCAGTGCCGCAATCTGGTCGCGAAGGCCGCGGTTGTCCGGTGCCCCAACAACACTGAGGAATCCAAGTGCGCCCACTCGGTAGTTGATCCCCACCATGACCACACCGTCACGTGCGAAGGCAGCCCCGTCGAACACCGGTAGCCGATGGCTGCCGCGCACGAATGCTCCGCCGTGAATCCACACCATGACAGGGAGCCGTGTTGCTCCCGGATCCACTGTCCAGACCGAGAGGTTAAGGGAGTCGGCACCAGCGACGACCACGCTATCCAACAGTGCCGAAGTAGGCGCGGGATAGGGTGATTGCGGTGGTGTGGGACCGTGGCTGATGGCAGGGCGTTCGCCGTCCCAGGGGAGCACCGGTGACGGGATCGCGAATCGAGCCGCACCGCGGAGCGGGCCCGCGTAGGGCATTCCCAGGAACGCGTGGACATCTCGACCGTCGACCATGATGCGTCGCCCGCGTACCACGCCCGCGCGGGTCGCGACTCGTATGCCGGCCGCTGATTCGCGGTGGCGGACACCGTGACCGTAATACGCCAGGTGCTCGCGGTAGTCGTCTCGGTCTAGTGACAATTCTAATCCCGTTCTGTGCCATGCGATTCGCTAGTGGCTTCCGAGAGGCCTGGCAGTCGGCTGGCGCCGCCGCCTCGTTCTTCCCGATGCGACGGCGCCAGCAGCTGGTCAAGCGGGGCTGGCGAGGAGGGCTTCTGCGACGTGTGCTGTGTCCATGTATTCGCGTCCGACCTCGATTTTGCCGTTCCGGATGCGGAAGATGACGCAGTAGTCGTTTCGATATGGCTTTCCCGTGGTCGCGGATTTTCCAGTGCCGATGTACTCAGCCACAACCACTTCGCCTTCAGCGAAGAGATGTTGAATGTCGAAGTTCAAAGTACCGGGAGCGAACAGTTCTGCTGCTCCGGATAGGAACTCGTCCTCGAATGCTGATTTTCCCTCGTAAGTGCCCGAGATGGAAAGTCCGCCTGGAACCGTCCAACTGAAGTCATCGGTTATGAGGTCTTTGAGGGCCGGTACGTCCAGCCGTTCAAGGCTGGCAAGGAAGCGCCGCACCACTTCTTGGTTGTCGGCAATCGATCGAGTCATTGCTGTCACACGTCCAAGGGGATCTCAGGGAAGAACTCGGTACCGTACAACCGATTCGTCTCCTCAACGAATGCGGCGACGGCTGCTTTGTCGGTGTGATCGAGCTGCAAATTTTGCGACGCGCCGAAGAAGCTGGTCAGCGACGATCCGGGTGTGAGAACAATGATGGCCTTGCAGGGCACGTCGCTGGTGATGTGAAAGCTATGCGGATACTCCTGCGGTCCCCACACGAACTCGCCGGGGTTGGTGACCAACGCGTGACGTTCGCCCGTGTCGTCAATCACAGTCAGCGTCAACTGGCCTTCGAGCACGTGGAAGCCCTCGTCCTCGCGGTGATGGGTGTGGAACCAGGAGCGCTGCCCCGCTGGAAACGTCACCTCGGTGTAGATGAGCTGACCGGTTGTTCGGTCGCCCAGTGCGTGCACGGTAATGGTGGCGCCCGGACAGTGCGGCGCCCCGTCGAAAACGCTGCCACCCATGACGATGGTCGCGTTCGATGGGTCCGACAGATACGCACCGCCCGGTGCTGCCACCTGTGCCGGCGTGACGGCTAGGGCTTCAACTGACATGGAGATCTCCTCGACTTGGACTGACTGGGATGTCGACTGTGTTTGCAGTCACATTCGAATATTCCAGTGCCGCTCACGACAGCCAACGTGCTGCAAGCCCACACATCCCGGCCAACGATGGTCTCTGGAACCATGCGCAGCGCTCGTGTGCATTCGACTGGGCTATATGGAACTCGACCGTCGCGGCGCCGAGCTGCTGTTCCAGGTGCTCCCCGAACGAGAAGAGAGCCTCGGTGGCCATCGCTCGAAGAGAGTTTCTCAGGGTGGACCAAAACGTTCACCGACCCCCGGTTGTGCGCAGCCATCGTTGACCCACTCACCTTCGGTGGAACATCATCGAGACCGGCACCAACTCCTTCCGCCTAGGGTGTCGGGGCCTGAGCATTGGTCGTGGCGCAGTTGGAGGATGTGTTCGATCTCCGCGAGAAGACGTTCGTGATCAAACGGGGGGAGGCCGAGAGCTGTCGCTACCCGTTCGGCCAATCGGGAGAACAGCCCCGTTGGTCGACGCAATGCTGCGGCGGTGTCTCCGGCATCGAAGTGGCTCCAGCAGTGCGTGAGTTCGTTGCGGATGTCTGCATCCATACAGGTGTTCATTCGGGTGCCTAAGTGGCGAGTGTCGACGCTGGCACCATAGCGCGATTGGTGATCCCACTCGATCATCCGTAGAAGTTCGCTCTTGCGATCGTTGTCGCGCAACTTCGCCGACCAAAGCTTATCTCGCACAACCGCGTTGGCGCACATCAGCGCCGCTGCGTACCCCCAGTTGATCGCCCTATCAACTTCGTCCTGCCCTGGTAGGTCCGGGGTTTCGACGGTCGCCGCCGGCGATTGCGGGCACGTGCGTCCTTGTCTAAGAGGCTCTGAAACGGCCGCGTATGGACGGGGGTGGGTAAGTCACCGGCCGGAGTTGAAGTGAAGTCGAGCTTTCCTCCGACGTAGTAGATCAGTCGGGTCGGTTGTTCTTGGTCGTTCTCCAGGTGTTCGACGACCAGGACCTCGCCCAGCGCGTTCCGCCATGAATCGTCGTTGAGTAGGCCGTCGACGTCGTGGGGGTAGATCTCGATGTCGCGATCGGACAGGGGATGCGCGGCTCCGGCCGCCGCTGAGCCTGTGACCAGGACTCCACGCACGCTGTCCGTTTGTTCCGCCATTTTTTCAGTTCGCCGAGCACGGCGATGAAATCCCCCCATTATTCAGGGCAGCGTTCCCACGCCTCTCCGTGCACCGTGGGGCGGGACGTGAGAACATCCGACGGCTGGGGTAACCAACGTCCAATGTACGTGGGCAGTGTCCCAGTATCGAAGAACTCGCGAGCCGCTTGAGGCATCACACCGCGGTCGACCAAACACCGACGAAAGAAGCCGAACGTGGCATCGCCGCAGGCGAACTCGACTTCATCGTCGCCGGCATCACCATCTCCCGCACTGTGAAGCGGCGGTTGGGATCGATCATTGTCGGCGAACAGCAGCAGCCCGCCCCTTTGATGCCCACCGCAATCGACAAGTTTCCGGGCGAGGCGCAGTCGACAGATCAGCGTCTCGATGTCGGCGGACAGCTTTCGTTGGACTGGTATGCGACCGCCGCGGACCGATCAGCAGGCCTGCCATGCCCTCCTGCTTGGACCGTGCACGCCAGGAGTCCAGCGACTGCCGCGTCGTCCCGTAACGCACCGCGACCTCGCCGATCGGTGAGCCGCCCAACACCGCGCACACCGCCCGATACCGGAACTCCACCAATGTCTCTTGATGATCCACGAACCGTCCACTCCGACACCGACGAGACCGGACGGAACAAGATCATGATCAAGGCCGAAACGTCAAGCGCCTCGTGAGAACAAAGCGTCAAGTATCTCTTGAGACCGAACATTGACAGTACTGATTCGACAGCTGCACAACATCTTTGGTGGAACCGGAACTAGCCACCTCGGTGACCATTCACGCTACGGGCTGACGGGGTGCCCGCGACGCCGAATGCCTCAGTCAAGAGCAAGGCGACATGTGTGTCGACGCCACGGGTGAGATCTCGACCGGCCAACTCGCTGGCCCTCGCCACGCGCTGGATCACCGTGTTCTTGTGCATGTGTGAGCTGCGGGCTACCGCGGTATAGCTCCTATCTGTTGTGTGAAAGGCCAGCAGCGTTTCGCGCAGCTCGCGTGAACGTTCGTCGCTTCCGGCGAGATCTCCGAGTGTGGCAGTGACAAACCTAGTAATCGCTGTCGGATCCTTTACCACGAGAGAAAGCAGACGAACTTGGTCGTAGTACAGGATCTTGGCGAAGTGCCCAGGGACGGACGCGCCAAGGACGTCGAGCGCACTGTGCGCCTCTTCGAGGGACTGGACAAAGCCGGCGATGCCTGATGTGCACGTCCCCACGCCGATGATGATGTTCTCATTGGCAGGCTTGGCGGGACGGACAGCGTCGTCATCGGTCGCCAACCACGCGTCCATCGTCGTCAGACCGGTGGGGTTCACCAGCAGTCCGGTCGCTCCTACCCGGCGGGCGAACGTCGTGACCTCTTTCTCGAGCGCGTCAACATGATTGGTGCCGTCTGCACGGGCTTGCAATGTCAAAGCGATGTGGTTGGCCTGCAGCGGGTAATTCAGCACTCGCGACACCTCGCCCACGTCAACTTCTTCGCCTGCGAGAATCGCGGCGACCGACCCGGCCCGTTGCGCCGCCCCCGAGTTCATGCGGCGCGTCATCTCACGCTCGTACTCGTTGATCATGATCTCGGAGAGGCGATCGACGTAGCGGACGCACACGGATACGGCAAACTCCAGTTCAGCTGCCCGATGTTCTGGAGCCGTGTACCGCGTGATGGCCGGCGAGCACCATCGCAGCCAGTGCTCGACCCCGTTCTGATAGCCGCGCAACACCGATACCAACGGAACCTGCCGTGCGACTGCTTCATCGGTGAAGTCCAAGGATTCGCGGGGCGGTTGAGGTTCTGAACCTTCCGTGACCAACGAACGCAGCAGGGCTAGGTAGTTCGCCTCGGTGCTCACGCTGAGGCCTGGCGTAAAATCGGCAGAGTCGCTCAATGCAGGAACCGTTGTCGCGACAAAGTTCTGCGCAAACTCCGCGGCCAGCGCGTGGGCCCAAGCCAATCCGTCTGACCCGATGTGTTTCACGAGCTCATCGTCGAGCGATATGGCCGTCCGGGGAAGGTCCGTGCGCCTCAGGATGTCTGTGTCAGTAAGCTGTTCCCACCACCGCATGTTCCGATGATGCCTGATGCGGCTAGCGCTCCAGAATCGATCGGCCTGTGTGCCACTGGGTAGCCCTGAGCTCCGTTTGAGTCGGCCACCGCGTCAACCAGTGATCCGCCTGCCCGCGGTGCCGGTCTGAGCCCCGACCAGTCGGCCGTTGTCGCGGCAGCTACGAGCATCAGCTGGCCCCACTCGATAATCGAGCCCTGGAAGTGGATCGGCGACCTACCTGACGCCCCAAGGCTTACCCGCATAATCGTGTCATAGGTAACGAAAACCGCGGCCAGGGCTGAGTAGGCCTCGTTGCGGGTGAGGGTTTTTCGCAGCCGGGCGCAATCCACTTGTGGGGGCGGTTCTGTCAGAATCTGACCGGCCATAGGTCGAGCAGGTTTTGCAGGCCAGCCATTGTCCATTCGACCTGGGCGGCAGGATTAGTGCCGCGGTAGGCCACAAATTTTAGCATTATGATCTGTGTAATGCATTGAACAGAAAGGCGTTTCGAATCAATACCCTGAATGCGCAACTGGCGCCGTAGTGGCGACCGTGAGAGTCCACACGCTGACTGGACGGGCAACCGGATCGCACAATGGCACGGCGTCCCGCTCGTCGGTCGAGGCTGCCAGATGGGGAAGGGATGACCCTCCCATATACACACTTACCTTGGCTTAGTGGCAAATTAGAAATCTACCCTCATCGACTGCTTGTGCCGGGTACTGTTACGTACGTACGTGCGCGCTCACGCGATACCGGCGACACTATGAGAGCCCCACGCTGAGACCCCGGCCTCCGTATCGAATTCAAGCGCATCCAGCCGCTGTACGGTCAGTAACCGAGTCGGGTGGATCCCGCCGACGACGGAGGCGCTCGATGGACGGGATGCGTGGTGCGTCAGTTGAATAGGCCGTCCTGGGTCGCTTCGTTGGCGAGTTGTTCGGACGCCCACTGTCGGATCGAGGCGTCTGGATCGTTTGCGGCCAGCGCCTGAACCAGCTCGTCGTCGCCGCAGGCAAGCAGCCGTTCTGGGGCGGCGCCGATGAGGTCATCGCAATCCTGACCCGCTACGACGACCGACGATTTGATTGCGGCATCGACACGATCCTCGCTGGGTTGGCCGGACTGCCCGGTGCTATCGAACTTGGTCGCAGAGACCCGGGCATCTACGTAACAACTACGTAGCTATTGCTAAGGTGGTAGGGGTCGCAGTGAGGCTCGGTTGGCCGACTGAATTGAGTCGCTGAATCATTTGAACTGCACCATGACGAATGCAGGTGCAACTGAGGGAGAAAGGGCCGACAGTGATGGCTGGCGACGGAGTTCCTGAAGTGAAGCGGCGCTGTTGGGCGAGTGTGCCGCCATGCTCAGCGATCCGTGCTGCTGGCACGACGCCCTATCGCTCTCACGGAGAAGCTCGGTGAACCTTGCATGGACCGCTATGGCAGAGCATCGCTTGTGCATGGCGTCCAATTTTCTTCGGCACGGAGCGATTTTAGCGGCCCCCTATACAACTAGTAACCTAGAGAATGGAAACCATTTGAAGAAACTCAAGAGGTCTTTGATTCTGCTGGCTACCGTCGCTGTTTTTCAGGTCGGAATCACGAGTCCGGCATTCGCGCAGCCGCCGAGCGACGAGCAGATCACTGCAACGGAGAATGCTATCAGGCCTGATGGTAAATATGCCTTGTCGGTGTCGAATGCGCAGCACCTCGAAGCGGCCATCATGACGGGCCGCGAGTTCAAGGCAAAGAGCTCCGCCATTGATTTCCAGATCGTGGCGTATGGGCAAGTGGTTAGCGAGATCGCCACGGATCAGGCGGTAAAGGATGCTGCTCGTCGGGCTGTCAACGACGACGGGCTAAAGATCGTGGTCTGCGATATTGCGGTGAAGGCGTTAGGCGTCGACCCGGCCCTGCTGCCGCCCGAAATACCGACCACTCAGAACGCTCTGATGTATCTGTTTGGGCTGCAGGAGCAGGGCTACAAAACCCTCGACTACTAGCTACTTCGACCGAAAAAGTCGGAGTGTGTCGAGCCCTTTGAAGGTCGCTGATCTGGGATGATGTCCTCGAACCTTTGGCGAGAAGGATTCGAGGCCATCATGTTTCGTACTGTAAACGATCAACCGACGTTGTGGGATTCGATCCTTGCCGGCGACCTCGTCGACGGTGGAGTCGCACCCGGCGGTACGCGCCCAGCCAAGGCCATTCGGCGCTAAGCGCGGGTACAGCGGGCACAGTCCAACACCGTACCGATTGGCTGGTGACTTGGACCGACATCCTTCCAAGGGGGAGATGATGCGGGCACCTTGCTTATGCAGCGTGCTGATGGGCCGACGGGCACGGACTCCAATACTTTGACGGCATGTCAGCTGCCCAGGCTACGGTCTGAGTCGTGGATGCAACGACGAATCCGATTTATCTGCGCGGCCTCGCGGCCGATATCGGTAAGTTCAGAGACGAGTTCGTCAGCTTCCTCGAACTGTGCAACTTCACGCCGATGAACCTGGCGCCCGGCTTGCTTCCGCCGGTTACTCCCAGAGAAGACGTATCCGATGAGGCGTATGCCGAAGCAAAGGAGCGAGTCTCCAGGGCGGCCGGCCGAATCGCCAATCTGCCTGGGCCCGCGCGTGCGTATCGCCGTGGCCGGCGCCGGTGAGTTCGATGTAATAGACGCGTGGCTGACGGTCACACAGCCGAAGCCACTGTTCTATCCTGACGATGTTCTGGCGGTGTGTAACAACGTCTTAGGCCGCCTTGAGGAAATGATCAAGCAAGCCGACGCCGAGCAGCCCTTCCAGGTCGATGTCGAAGCGATGAATCCGCTCATCTGGGGCGCCGCTCGAAAGTTGTGGAATGACGAGCATTACCGCGAAGCGGTGCTCGCGGCCGCGGGGGCGCTCGTGCACCACGTCAAGCAATTGACAGGAGTGATTGAGATCGATGAGACCAAGCCCGTCATGCGCCGCCAGGGCGAGTGGCGAGACCGTCGACTAGAAATCCGTCGAGCTTGGATTCAGTTTGCGGGAGCGCATGTCCGGCAAACTCTGAGGCAGTCGTGAACGATCCGAAACGCTCAAGTCCCACACTGTCAGGTCATCCCGGATTCATCAGCCGCGCAAGCGCGGCGGCCGAGCGGCTCACCGTCAGTCCACACTGACCTCGTCTGCCAGACTCAATGAGATTCAACGACAAAGCCATACCCTATCGCCGTGGCCGGCGCCGGTGAGTTCGATGTAATAGACGCGTGGCTGACGGTCACACAGCCGAAGCCACTGTTCTATCCTGACGATGTTCTGGCGGTGTGTAACAACGTCTTAGGCCGCCTTGAGGAAATGATCAAGCAAGCCGACGCCGAGCAGCCCTTCCAGGTCGATGTCGAAGCGATGAATCCGCTCATCTGGGGCGCCGCTCGAAAGTTGTGGAATGACGAGCATTACCGCGAAGCGGTGCTCGCGGCCGCGGGGGCGCTCGTGCACCACGTCAAGCAATTGACAGGAGTGATTGAGATCGATGAGACCAAGCCCGTCATGCGCCGCCAGGGCGAGTGGCGAGACCGTCGACTAGAAATCCGTCGAGCTTGGATTCAGTTTGCGGGAGCGCATGTCCGGCAAACTCTGAGGCAGTCGTGAACGATCCGAAACGCTCAAGTCCCACACTGTCAGGTCATCCCGGATTCATCAGCCGCGCAAGCGCGGCGGCCGAGCGGCTCACCGTCAGTCCACACTGACCTCGTCTGCCAGACTCAATGAGATTCAACGACAAAGCCATACCCTGCACGATCAGATGAGAAATCTGCCAGATCAGATGAGACCGGACAAAATTATCGGCGATTGAAAGACATTGGGACACAAGACAATAACGGATGACTGGTAACCCTCCATATTCGATTCCGCCGTATTCGTCGTGCTGAAAGCGGCCGTCGGCGATAAGGCTTCCTAAGCAGCTTGTCGTATTGGATGGCTGCCGCTCCTTTGGGCGCCTACCCGGAAACTAGTTTGCTGAGTGTTGGTCTAGGGGTCGATGGGGTAAGCGGGGCATCAAGCTGCCCCCGTCGTGTCGGCCGGGGCCCATTAACGCTGACATGGCCAACCGTCGAACTAGCCAAACTCGGCTCGTCCTCCAACGCCACTGCGGCGTTATCGCGCGCAAACCGGCTATCTCGATGAATCGGATTCGGCCTCAAACCCCTGGAACACTCGCGACGCCGATCGGTTGAAGCGGGCAAATGATTTCATGGCGTGGGTGGTCGAGGGGTCGCCGTGGAGGCCCGCCGCATCGCCGAAACACGCTGCTTTGCAGACAATCTGGATGGAGCCGTCGCGATGAGTGACCGCCGGGTGATCAGCCTGAATCAGCGACGCTTGAATGACGGGGCGCAGTGATCGCGCCTGGCCCACGCCCGCGTGGCCCGGGCCACCACCTGATCAACGTTTTACACTCGCTCCATACTCCTACTATTATCTGCGCATGAATGCAGATAAAGGGGCTTGTAGTCGTCGGCTGCCCGACGACCAGGTCGATCTGGTGGTCGAGGTGTTCCGGATGTTGGCCGATGCCACTCGAGTTCAGGTGCTGTGGGCGCTGGTGAGCCGCGAGATGTCGGTCAACGACCTGGCGACCCATATCGGCAAACCAGCGCCGTCGGTATCTCAGCATTTGGCGAAGCTGCGGATGGCGCGGCTGGTGCGGACCCGCCGCGAGGGCACCACGATCTTCTACAGCCTCGACAACGACCACATCGGTCAACTTGTCACCGACGCGGTGTTCAACGCCGAACACGCCGGACCAGATGTGCCGGGCCATCACCGCGACGCCGCCGACCTGGCCACCCTGCATCCCGCCACCGTCGACCCCACGCCGATCCGATCGAAGGGACGCCGCACATGATGCACAAGGCCCGACCCGCCGCGGCTGTCGGACATGACCACGGTGAACACGCCGGTCACGACCACGGCTTAGATCACGGCCACGATCACCCCAAAGGCCTGCGCGCAGCGATCAAGGAGATCTTCGCCCCGCACAGCCATGACGCCTCCGACAGCATCGACGGGGCCCTGGAATCCAGTGCCGCGGGCATCCGCGCAGTCAAGATTAGCCTCCTCGCGCTCGCAGCGACCTCCATCGCGCAGCTGGTAATCGTCGTGATCTCCGGGTCGGTAGCCTTGCTGGCCGACACCATCCACAACTTCTCCGACGCCCTGACCGCCATCCCGCTGTGGATCGCTTTCGCGCTGGGCACCAAGGCCGCCACCCGCCGCTACACCTACGGCTACGGCCGCGCCGAAGACCTGGCCGGACTCTTCGTGGTCGCGATGATCACTCTCTCGGCCATCATCGCCGGCATCGAATCCGTTCGCCGGCTGATCAACCCGGTTCCGATCCAACACCTCGGATGGGTCGCCGTGGCCGGGCTGGTCGGCTTCATCGGCAACGAACTCGTCGCGGTCTACCGCATCCGCGTCGGACGCCAAATCGGGTCGGCCGCCCTGATCGCCGACGGGCTGCACGCCCGTACCGATGGCTTCACCTCCCTGGCCGTGCTGCTCGGCGCCGGCGGCGTCGCCCTAGGCTTCCCGCTGGCCGACCCCATCATCGGCGTGCTCATCACCGTGGCGATCTTGGCGGTACTGCGCACTGCCGCACGCGACGTGTTCCGACGCCTACTGGATGCCATCGACCCCGCACTCGTCGCCGCCGCAGAGACCACGCTGGCCGCCGAACCCGGTGTCACCGCTGTGCGCAGCGTCAAAATGCGCTGGATCGGACACCGCATCCACGCCGACGCCGAACTGGACATCGACCCGTCCACCAGCCTCACCAACGCCCATCAGATCGCCCACGACGCCGAACACGCCCTCACCCACGCCATTCCGAAACTATCGAGCGCACTGGTCCACGCCTACCCCGCAAGCCCCACCACCTGAGTCGAGCACCTTCCCGCGAAACACCGGGAGGCGAGTTGTCACTGCGGCTCTGTCTGGATGGCTAGTCGCTGAGACTGGCGGCGAGGTTCTGGACGCGGGTGTTGATGTCGTCGCGGATAATTCGCATGCGTTCGATTCCGTCGATGCCGCGGAGTGAGGGTTCGTCGGTGTCCCATCGCTGGATGGTGGTGCCAGGGTGGTTGCCGAGTTCGGCTTGGGTGCCGACGATGACCACCAGGTCCGCATCGTCGAGCATCTGATCGGTGAGTTGGACGGGCTGGTGGCCGCTGATGTCGACGCCAACTTCGGCCAATGCCTGCGCTGAGAGGTCGTTGACGGCGGTCTTGGCGTGGGTGCCCGCCGAGGCGACGTGAATGGCTGTTCCTGCGATGTGGTGCATGAGTCCTGCTGCCATCACTGATTTTCCGGCGTTGCTGACGCAGACGAACAGGACGGTTGGGGGTGAGTTGGTCACCGGGTGTTCTCCTTCGTTGTGGGCGGTCAGATGATGTGCGGGCTGCGCCGCTCGAGGAGGATGACGTCACGCCAGTGGCCGTGGTGTCGGCCGTGGCGCTCGCGCACGCCGACGACGCGGAATCCGGCCCGGTGGTGAAGGGCGAGAGTGGCGGTGTTCTCGGGAAACACCTGGCTTTGCAGGGTCCAGATTCCGGCGTTCTCGCTGGAGGAGATCAGAGACTGCAGCAGCAGTGTCCCGATACCTTGGCCGCGAGCGTGCTCGGCGACATACACACTGAGCTCTATCACCCCGGCATGCACGCACCGTGATGAGACAGGTGCAGCGGCAGCCCATCCCATGACGTGTCCGTCGGAGTCGGTGGCGACGAAGCGGTGATCCGGGAGGTGTTCGGTGTCGAAGGTTGCCCAGTCCGGAGCATTGAGGTCGAAGGTGGCGTTTGCGGTGTTGATCCCGGCTTGGTAGATCGCCAGGACGGCATCGGCATGGTCGGCGGTCATTGGCGCCACCTGATGTTGACTGCGGATCATCGCGACGGATGCTCGTGCGGTGCGATGGTCACGGGGTGACTGCGACGTTCAGCTGGGCCAACAGTTGGTGGATGCGTTGGTCGATTTGGTCGCGGATTGGGCGCACAGCGTCGAGGCCTTGGCCGGCCGGGTCGGGCAGTTCCCAATTCTCGTAGCGTTTTCCGGGGAAGATCGGGCAGGCGTCCCCGCAGCCCATGGTGATGACAACGTCGGCGGCAGCCACGATTTCGTCGGTCCAGGGTTTGGGGTATTCACTGGTGATGTCGATACCGACCTCGGCCATGGCAGCGATCGCGGCCGGGTTGATCTCGTTTCCGGGTTCAGAACCCCCCGACCAGGCGATCGCGTTGTCGCCGGCGTAATGGGTGAAGTAACCGAGCGCCATCTGCGAGCGGCCGGCGTTGTGTGTGCAGAGGAACAGCACGGTGGGCTTGCCGTCGCTGATCTTGCCTTCGACCCGTGCCAGGGCGTGCAGGCGTTGGCGGGCGAACCGTTCGGCCAGCAGCGGCAGGAAGTTGGGAATGGTGGCGCGACCGGCGAATTGGTCGTAGGACGAGCAGAGGAACCGTTCGATGGTCTCGGTGCCGAATGTGCCATCGAACTCGCCGTGCAGCCGGGTCGCCGCGGTCTTCAAGGCGAGCTGTTGGTCGATCGAGAGGTCGTCGCGCAGTTGGTGAGTGACGGGGCTGTCAGTCATGGTGTGGGTTCCGTTCTCGTCGTCGAGCCGGTGGGCAGGTGTTGGGGGGTGTGGTGGTGGAATCGTTTGCGTAGCGCCAGCGAGACATAGACCAGGGCGACCAGGACCGGGACTTCGATCAGCGGGCCCACGACGCCGGCCAGGGCTTGGCCGGAGGTGGCGCCGTAGGTGGCGATCGCCACGGCGATCGCAAGTTCGAAGTTGTTGCCGGCGGCGGTGAACGCCAGGGTGGTGGTGCGCTCGTAGCCGAGATCCAAGATGGTGCCGAGCAGGTAGCCACCGCCCCACATGATCGCGAAGTAGGCGAGCAGGGGCAGGGCGATGCGGACCACATCCAGGGGTCGGTTGGTGATCTGATCGCCTTGCAGGGCAAAGAGAATCACGATGGTGAACAGCAGCCCGTAGAGCGCCCAGGGCCCGATCCGGGGTAGGAACTTGGCCTCGTACCAGTCGCGGCCTTTCGTCTTTTCTCCGATCCGGCGAGAGAGGTAGCCGGCCAGCAGTGGGATGCCGAGGAAGATGAGCACGGATTTGGCGATCTGCCACGGTGAAGTCGAAATGGTGGTCTGTTCCAGGCCGAGCCAGCCAGGCAGCACTGACAGATAGAACCAGCCCAACACCGCGAACATGATGACCTGGAAGATCGAGTTGAGTGCCACCAGGACTGCGGCGGCTTCGCGGTCTCCGCAGGCCAGGTCGTTCCAGATGATGACCATGGCGATGCAGCGGGCCAGCCCGACGATGATCAGTCCGGTGCGGTATTCGGGCAGGTCGGGCAGCAGCATCCAGGCCAGCGCGAACATCAACGCCGGGCCGAGCACCCAGTTCAACACCAGCGAGGAGAGCAGAAGTTTGCGGTCTCCGGTGACGGTGTCGAGGCGGTCGTAGCGGACTTTGGCCAGCACGGGATACATCATGATCAGCAGGCCCAGGGCGATGGGCAGTGAAATACCGTCCAGCTGAACGCTTTCCAGCGCGGTGTTCAAGCCGGGGATCCAGCGGCCCAGCAGCAGGCCGGCGACCATGGCGGCGCCGATCCAGACCGGCAGGAACCGATCCAGGGTGGAGAGCTTGCCGACGACCGGCGGCGCAGTGCTGGTGTCGGTCATGCCGGCACCCCCGCCAACGTCGCGCCGAGTAGCACGGCCAGGCTGGCCAGTGCGTCGGGCACCACCGCGTAATACACCCACGAGGCCCGACGCTGCGAGGTGAGCAGGCCGGCGTCGCGCAGCACCTTGAGGTGATGACTCACGGTGGGTTGGGAGACCTCCACCCCGGCCGAGATGTCGCAGACGCAGGCCTCGCCGCCGGCGTGGCTGGCGATCGCCGAGAACAACTGCAGCCGAACCGGATCGGCCAGGGCCTTGAGTTTGACTGCCATATCTGCGGCCTCTGCGGCCGAGAGGGGTTCCCCCAGTAGTGCTCCGGGTGGGCAGCACGCGTCGTCGACCGGATCAGATGATTTCGACATACATCAATATTGATACTTATCGAACTAGCCGTCAAGCCAGGCCACCAATGACCAGGGGCCCACCATCGTGTGATGGTGGGCCCCTGGTGTCGTGGCGCGGATCCCGCTCAGCAGCAGGCCGACGTCTTCGCCGCTTGGGGCTCCGCGTCGGCGGCGGCAGTTCCGCCGCAGCAGACTCCACCCTCGGCAGCCTCACCCTCGGCGAGAAGCTGGGGACTGGTGCCGAATGTCTCGGAGTCGGCCAGCACCGTGTAGACCTCCCATTTCTCTCCGGCCGGGCCGGTCACCCAGACCTTGTCCTGGGTGGCAAAACAACAGGTCGTGCCGATCTCCTCATCGGTGAACAGCCCTTCGCCGGTCAGGCGGGCGATCTCGGCGTGCACCGTCTCGCTGGATTCGACCTCGACCCCGAGGTGGTTGATGGTGCCGCCCTTGCCTGGGTTTTCGAGCAGCACCAGCTTCAGCGGCGGCTCGGTGACCGCGAAGTTGGCGTAACCGGGCTTGACCTTGGCGGGGGAAACGCCAAAGAGTTTGGTGTAGAACGTGATCGCCTCGTCGAGATCATCGACGTTGAGCGCTAACTGAACACGGGACATGATGGGCCTCCAACCACTGATGAGACATATATCGAACTGACGCGTCAGTGCTCAGCATGCCACCTTTTCGATATATGTCAAGAATTGTGGCAGGATGGATGTCATGCCCAAAGCGCTGCCCGTGATCGACATGTCCGCCCCGGTGTGCTGCGCCCCGGTGGCCGCCGGACCGCTCAGCGACGCCGACGCCCTGGAGGTGGCGATGCGCCTGAAGGCCCTGGCTGATCCGATGCGCGTGAAGATCATGTCGCTGCTGTTCAGTTCGCGCCCTGGGGAGGAGACTAGCGGGGAGCTGGCCGCGGTACTCGACCTGGCCGAATCCACGGTCAGCCATCACCTCGGGCAGCTCCGCAAGGCTGGCCTGGTGATCTCCGATCGGCGTGGCATGAACGTCTTTCACCGGGTGAAACCCGAAGCCCTGCAAGCACTGTGTGTGGTGCTCGACCCGAATTGCTGCCAGTAGATGATCCCGCCGAGCGGCCACATGTAGTGCGATCACCGCGGTCCTGCGTGAGGGCCAAGTTCGTTACGGATCCTGCGTGTCGTGAGCGTTGCCCGGCCTGTCGTGCTCGGCCGGGTTGCGGGCCCGTGCCGCCCACCGTTGGTGTGCAGCCTGCGGCGAGATACCCAGTCTCGCAGCAATTCTCGTCCAAGTGAACCCGGAGCGATAGGCGTGTAGCACAGCCTGTGCGAGTTCCTCTTCGGCTGCGGTGACAGCGGCCCGTGCTTGCGTGACGGTGTCCGCTGCGCCATCAAGGGCATCGAGGAGAGCCTGAACGGGACTGGCTGGGGGAGCACCATCGTCGATGTCGTCATCGGTGAGGTCTAAGGTCAGTTGGTCACCGTTGTCAGCGTGCGCAAAGTGAGGAACAGGCTGCGGCTGCTGTCGCGGAGGAATCACGCTGCTCCGTTCGGGTGCGGTGGATGCGTAGGCGGCCCAGGTGTTGCCGGCGTCCGCAGCATGTTTTTGGGTGACTTGGTCGCTGTATCCGAGCATCTCGGCGACCAGGGGAGCGGGGACCTGGGCGACGAGTTCCTTCAACGCGGTGTTGCGTGAGCCCAGCGTGTTGATGCCCACCCATCGAAGCCGGTGCATGATCGTTTGTGGGTCCAGGTGCCAGCCCGGTCTGCTGCTGGGGAACATCCAGGGGGTGCCGACGGCTCCGCCGGTGGTGCGCAGATTGGGTCGATGGCGAAGGTGGTAGTTGAGCTGTGAGGCGAACGGTTCGGGCACCGGGATGGGCTGTTTGCCCAGCGCGATGAGCGTTTGCCCGTCGGCTTGGGAGATAACGGTGCTCTGCAGGGCAGCGATTTTGGTGAGTGGTTGTGCGTAGAGCAGCACGAGGACGCCGGCCACGCGATAGGGAAGGCTTTCGGCGTTGCCGGTGAGCAGTTCCTTGAGCCAGGCCAGTCGCTGTTCTTGGGTGATTGTCGGGGTTGTTCTGGCCTGCCGGAATCCGATCTGCACTCCGGTATTGATCCTGCTGCTCTTGGCCCAGACGAAGAATGTTCTGATCAAGTGGCGGGTGGTGGGTCCCGATGCGAGATATTCGTCGACGTCGTGCTGTGTGCAGTCCACGGCGGTGCGGCCATGGGTGTTCTCGAGCCAGGTGAGGAATTTGATGGTCTCGGTGATCTCTTGTTTCGCGGATCGCTTCGGTCCGTCGGATGATTGGCCGGGCTGGGACTCACTGCGTAACCGACGTAGGTGGTGCCAGGTGGCGAACTGCTCAATCGGTGCGCGGACTGCCGGTGAAGCGACGGCGCCCAGTTTGGCGCTCAACCATTCTTCGAAGCGTGCCAGGTGTTCGTCTCGTGGTGGGAGCAGTCCATGGTGCTCCAGGATCGATCGTAGGTGGCCGATGTGTTTGCCGCGGCCCGCTGCAGTGAGGCCGTCGTGGGTGAGTGGTATTGCGCCGGAGGTGATCCCGCCGAGCATTTCCAGGACCTTCTGGCTGCGTTTCCAGGTCAGGATGCTCTCGGGCCGGTCCACGCCGCACAGTACTTCGATGAGGGTCTCCATCGCGGCAGAGTCTGCCGGGTGGTGCAACAGGATCCGGCAGAGGTCATCGCGCAGTGCGCATCGGGCGCAAACGCCGTTGCGGTAGATCTCGCCTTCCTGTTTGCAGGTCCGGCAGGTGAAGTTGCCGGGGATGCCGGAGCAGGTCAGGCAGACCGGCCGTGGGTCGGTGTGGTTCGCGCGTCCTGGTAGGACGCCATCGTGGCCGCAGAGCGGGCAGATGCCATGCGTGCGCATCGCGGCGTAGAAGCAGCTGTGGCAGAGCTGATCACCGGGCCAATACACCCGCAGTTTGTTGGCCATGCGGTGGCACCTGCTGCACTCTTGGTCACCATCAGTGACCGGTGGCCTTCCACGTCGTGTCGAGCGGGGCTTTGGGTCAATGGTCATCGGTGATGACTCGGGCGCGCCGTGGTCGGACCGATTTGTTGAGTTCGACGACGTTCGGCGCGGGCGGGGTCGTGCCCGAGGCGGTCTTGCGGCGGCGGACGTCGGTGGCGGTTACAGTGACCAGGTCTTCGACGCCGCAGCCCAGGATGTCGCACAACGCCGCCATCAGCTGCAGTGAGACACGTTCGGGCCGTTGATGAACGACGCGGTACACCTGGGGCCGGGACAGCTGTATCCCACGCTCGGCGAGCCGGGGGATCAGGTCGGTGCTGTTGTGCATGCCATGAGCGGCCATGAGCTCGGCCAGTCGCCAGCTGTAGTCGACTTCGCGTTTCATGAGGTTTCCTCTCCCAGCGAGAGCGCATCCTTGATGGTCTGGTCGAGCACGCGGCGCAGGGTGCGGGTCCGAAAGTCGCTGCCAACACTGGTGTACAGCGATGTGGTGCTGGCGAATTCGTGGCCGGCCTGGTCCTGGACGAACTTGGCGTCCCAGCCGTCCTCGATGAGGTGGGTGATGTAGGAGCGGCGAAACGAATGCAGATCCAGGCCCTCGGCCAGGCCGAGATCTTTGCAGTAGCGCCGAAACCGGCGCAGCAGGGTGTTCTCGGCGACCAGTGAGCCCCGCTCACTAGGGAACAGATCGATGCTGTCGTCGATGTAGGGCTGGCCGTGAGCCAGCCAGTCGGCGATGATCTCCGGCGTCCAATCGAAGACTGT
Organism: Mycobacterium sp. SMC-11; assembly: GCF_046250095.1. Classification (NCBI taxonomy): domain Bacteria; kingdom Bacillati; phylum Actinomycetota; class Actinomycetes; order Mycobacteriales; family Mycobacteriaceae; genus Mycobacterium; species Mycobacterium sp. SMC-11. The sequence goes on from NZ_CP176430.1 coordinate 2,402,930, forward strand.
CAGCACGGTGCGACGCTTGGGCGGCGAACCCTTCTTGGCCTTGCCGTAGCGGACCAGGACCGCGCCGTAACGGCCGAACTCCGCGGCATGGGGATTGCGGGAGAAGTCGACAGTCTGCAGGTGGCGCAGCTCGTTGAAGCGCAGCCCATAGGAGTAGGCGACCTTGAACATCACCGAATCCCGGTAGGCCGGCAGCCACCCCTTCCTGTTCGAGTTGGCGATCAGCGTGACCTGATCATCGGCGTGGTCGAAGAAAATCTGCAGCTCCTGCTTGGTGAACGGCCGCTTCTCGGGGGACTGCTCATTGTCCTGGACGTGCGTTGCGGTGTTCCAGGCAAAGAACACCTGCGCGGGGTGCGTACCAAAGCGCTGTTCGCACACCCGGTCCCAGCCATAGTCAGGATCGGCAATATAGGAGCAGAACAACCGCAGCCCGTTCTGGTAGCCCCGCACGGTGGACTGCTTGACAGCCTTGATGCTGCGGAGGTCACCGAAAAACTCCTCGACGATGGCCGGCGTCCACGACCAAGGGAACTCGTTGGTGTCGGCGATGAAGCGGCGGACGAGTGCGATCCGACCGGCGATCGTGTCGTGATCGAGGTTTCGACATAGTTGCTGGTTGCGCCACCCATCCAGCATCTCGTCGACGGTTTGGACCTCGGGATGCAGCAGGGGGACCGAGCCGACGAGGTACACGCGACCGCTCTTATCGACAGGCAAACCGGCCTCCAGGCTGTCTCATCTGATGCATCATTGAATCATCTAATGAATCATTACCACATCGGTGCAGGTAGAGCCATCGCTTCCAGGAGGCTTTTATCAGCGCGTCGAGGCGACCCCGCGCAACTACCGGCGTAGCAGGCCCGTCGCGTTGACCCACAACTTCAGTGGGCCAACGACTTTCGCCTGGAATCCCCGGAATGACGGCGCCCATGCCAATCGGGGCGATCGGGCCGGAAATGATTCATCTGATGAAAACGGAGACTTTAACCTGACATAATGTACGTTATCGGCGTTAAATCAATGCGAGTTGCACTAGGTGCAAGGACTCGCACCTCTGCGCGATGACAACGTCGGCGCAGCTGACACGCTTGACCCTCCCGTTCTATCCAACGGCACCCCGTGTCACCTGTTGGCCATTGCTCCAGCTCGGCGTAGATTTCAATCACTTAATGAACGATTTCGTTGTTGGGTGACGAGATCTCGATGGCAGTTCACTCAAGTCCACCTGGCAAGTCCGCGCCGGGCCGCCCCTCGTCCGCCGACAACGTGCCAAAACGTCACAGTGACGAATTACTATGTCCCGCTGGGACTTTGCGCATTCTCCGTTCGACTCCCCGGTCAACGTCCCGGGCGGCATCCACGTCGTCGAGCCGACTGTCACGTGGAGTCGGCGATGGCCGCTGAGGAGATTCCGGGCTTCGTCCCTCGGATTCTGCGTGCCGACGATGTTTCGCTGCTGCGAGCAGACGAGACCGTCTTCGACGCAATGCTTGATGGCTGGCGAGCTCAGATGCTGGCTCGTGGCCTTGAGATCGACACGATCAAAGCGCGGTGCCGTGTGATCGCCCGATTCGTCGAATTCACCAACGAGTACCCATGGCGCTGGCGAGCGAACGACGTGGATCAATTCCTAGCTGAACTACGGTCGCAGGCGACACCGATCGCTCTGTCGACGCTGCGCTCGTACAGTAACGCTGTATCGATGTTCTGTAGTTATGTCAGTGACAGTCGGTATGGATGGGTTGATTTCTGCGAGAAGCAATTCCGTGACGTTCCGTCGAAGGTCGTCTTTGAATGGAACACGCCGCAGCACACCACGGACGACGCGGTTCCACCGGGACGCCGTGCATTTACAAAGGCTGAACTGCAGCACCTGTTCGACGTCGTGGATGACTTCGTTGATGACGCCCACAGTAAGGGATCCAAACGTTGGCTAACGGCGCTGCGCGACTTGACGGCATTCAAGATCGGCTACGCGTTTGGACTGCGTCGACGAGAACTGGTCATGCTCGACCTGACCGACTTTGGACCAAACCCGCACGTTCCCCGCTTTAGCAACTTCGGCGCGATGACCGTTCGCTGGGCCAAGGGCACGATGGGATCGGGGCTACGCCGGCGAACGGTTCTGACGTCGCCCGAATTTTCATGGGTGGTAGTGCTCCGAGGGCCGGGAGCTATTTGCGACCGCGGACCGCTCCCCTGCTCTCTGGCCTAGCGAACGCGGACACAGGCTCACCTTGGGGTGCCCTCGGACGTTCATTTACGTCGTTCCGGCGGCTTGCCGGACTGCCCCAGGAACTGAGCTTGCACGCGTTGCGCCACTCGTACACTACGCACCTTCTGGAAGCCGGTTACGACCCGTTGTTCGTGCAGCGGCAGCTCGGGCACTCGTATGCCTCGACAACCTCGCTGTACACCTCGGTTTCGTCGGATTTCAAACAGAATGTGATCCAGCAGATGATTACTCGACGCCTCCAGATGGGTGAAAGCAATGGCTGAGCAACGTCGGATCGGCTTTCACCGGGATCTCAGGCGCGTCATGGCAGCGCACAACCTTTGGAAATCGACTGAGCTGCGCCCACTCCTGCGATCACGCGGAATCAATCTATCCGACGCGCAGGTGTACCGACTTGTCACCGGTGAGCCACAGCGAATTCCATCGCGAACGTTCGCCGCCCTCTGCGACATCTTCGACTGCACACCCAACGACCTCTTCGAACCCTACGTCGAAATGCAAGCAGCAGCATCAGCTAACGCCCCGCAGCCACGCGAACTGGGAGTGACACCGGGCAACCCGGTGGCCAAGCGTACCCGCATCGTGCAGGACGATGGTGATGGCACGACCCCGGAAGCCTGAAGACCTCCTTCGCGTGACGAGCGACTGGCTCGGTTCCAGGCGTGGGCAGCCACGGCGCTTGAGCGCATCACCACGGCCGACTACCGAAAGGTGATTTCCCGCTTCCTCCGGTGGAGCTTGGAAAAGCGGCTTGTATCGATGACCCCGGTTACAGACTCTGCGTTCCTGCGGGCCAAGCAATCTCTCACTGTCACAATCGAGTTCTGCAACTGGCTCACCGCTGAGCACAACACTGGCATTGACCAACTCACGCAATCGCACATCGACCTCAGGCAATCAACCCGGCCAACCACCCGCGAACACATCGCTCGCTTCATCCGGTGGGCCATCAAGAGCAGGTTGGTCCCAGGCGATCTCGAAGTGACACCCCATCGCCGCGGACCGCGAATGCCAATCACCGAGCAGAACGCTGTCATAGAGAAGGTCGCACATCAGCAGACGCTCCATCCTCGAGATCGCCTCGCCGCCATCCTCGTTATCGTGTTTGCCCAACGAATGGAAGACGTCGCAGCGCTCACCTGGGATCGCGTGACGATCACCGCCGAAGCCGCCACCGTCACGCTCGCTGATGCTCCGATCGAACTGCCACTGCCACTCGATGAGCCACCGAGGGCGCTCGCTGCCAGTAACTACAACAAGCGGACCGCTGCACATCCCAAGTCTCCGTGGATATTCCGCGGTCACCGGCCCGGTATGCACCTCACTCCGCCGCATCTCCGAAATCACCTGCGCCCCGTGTTCGCCTCCCTGGAGGCGCGCCTCGGCACACTCAACGAGCTGACCCAGACCACCCCAATCGCCATCCTTGCCGAAACGCTCGGATATAGCCCGCAGACCCTCGAAGTCCACGCTCGAGCGTCGGCGTCGACCTACGCGAGATACATCGCCACGCGTCTGGATTGAACGCTGCTACTTGCCGATTCGACTTCGAGCTGCACCTGGGGGCTAGGTGCGAACCCGGCCCCCAGGCTCACCGGGACTACGCCGCGCGAACCTTTAGTCGGGTTCCTGTGCTGATCGCCGTTGCAAGCTCCGTCAACTTCGCGTCATCCAGCGTCAATCCGATCCGACCGGCTTCGCGCGTTAGCGCAGCCTTAACTTCTCCCACTGCCTGACCGGCGCGGCAACTGTAAACCGAGTCGAACACCTTCTGGAGCCGTGCGTTGAACTGACGGGCAAACTCACGCTCGAAGTTTGGGTTCATCTTGAAACCGGCCATGTCACACTCTCTGGGTGATTGTCTTGTCGGGATGACGCTTGACAGTGGCCTCAGTGACGAACCGGCCAGTAGCAGCCGAACGATGAACGGTCGACTTGTTCGACGTACCCCGACCCACTTTCTCGGTCGTGGTTCCGCTAGGGTTGCGCCGAGCGGTTGACGCGGTTACAAACCGGCCAGAGCCTGCGCTCCTATTCACACTTCGTGCCATTTGACACCTCCATATTCCATCACCTCGACCTTTCACAGCCGGCTAGCAAGGTGAGCCATTCCGATTTGACGCGACCATGGAGTGGATTACAGTGATGGTTCCTACACGCATCTCCGCGCCCCGTCTCCGTGGTCTACACCCCACGGTTGCGGGGTGTCCTGCATCGGCAGGATAGAACACACGTACGACGATAATCGCCGCGACGCGCCGTTAGTGGACACAATCTGTAGTGCCCATAGGTTCGGTCAACCACCACAGGTTGTGTCGTGGGGCAAGGGATTTTTCTCATCAGGCAGTAAATCGACGCCTTTCAAGCTGGGGATCTTCGAGCGTGTGGGCCCTGCCCGGTGCGCACGCCAACTAAGGTCCATGGGAAGTTGCTAGGTCAATCGCGACCTCGCACTAGTTGGCGATGGAGGGCCACAGTGGCAGGCTTGGCGACACCGCAGCGGGTAGATCCGCGAAACCTTCTCAGTGAATGGGCGAATGCTTCAGACGAGTGGGTGCGCTTCATCGTCAGACACGTCCTCCAGGGTGGCGGGCCGCTTGGAAACGAAGAAGAGGCCGACGCATACGCACTTTTCCGACAGGAGAAGGCCTTCGACACTCGCGAACTTGCCGTGGAGGTGCCATTGGCCACCTTCGAAAGCGAGGACGAAGCGATCGAACCACTGACCCTGACCTCACTCTCGGGGGTCACTGGCGTCAACGCCCTCGTCGAAGGTGGCCTCATCGAGCCCCATGAGGGGCTCACTATCCTGTTTGGGGAGAACGGCACTGGGAAGACGGGTTACTCGCGGATCTTCAAAGCCCTCGCCGCCAGTCGAACTGCCGACGAAATCCTTGGGAACATCGAAGAAGCCTCGCCGCAGGCGACGTCTGCCGTTGTTTCTTACACGCTGGGTTTAGAGTCCAAGACGTTCACGTGGACAGGTCAGCACGGCGTGGCCCCGTTTACCAGGATCTCAATTTTCGACAGCCCCTGCGTCAGCTTCCACGTCGATGTTGATCTTGAATATGTCTATGTGCCAGCGGTATTAGCACTCTTCAACCACGTGATCGCCGGCATTAAGGCGGTACAGGCTCAGCTAGAGCAATCTGTTCGAGATTTGAGATCGGGATCCACAAGTATCCTGCAGCGATTTCCGCGCGGCGCGACGGTTTACCCGCTCATCGAAACACTTGGGGCTGCAACAGATCTGGAGCAATTGAGGGCGGCAGCGGACACCGACCTAGACGTCGACACTCGCATTGCTGAGTTGCGTCGCACGGTCGCAGCGCTAGAAGCAGACACTATCGGTGCCCAGATCAAACTCCAGCAGCGCGTGGAACTGATCCTCACTCAGGCGTGTGCCGCCGCCAGTGTGGTGGCCACATTCGACGTAGACGCCTATAACCGCGAACTGGCTACGCTGGCTGGGTTGGAAAGCGACTACCGCACATTCCGAACGACCTTGTTCGAGGCTGCCGATCTTCCTGCTGAACCCGACGACACCTGGAGCGCCTTCATTGAAGCTGGTGAGATATACCAAGCACACCTCGTTGGCCTAGAAGCCCACGATCCCGCCCGCTGCCTTTATTGCCGTCAGCCGCTGGGCGACGACGCTCGGGCCCTCGTAAGCAAGTACTCCGAGTTTCTTGAAGACAAAATCACCGCCGAGATCGGCGCATCAAAGATGCGGCTGGATACGCTCATCGAACCCGTCACCTCTACACAGGCCGGAGATGCTCAAACATACGCGAGCGAATATGCCGACACGGACGAAAAGCCCTCATTCCACGCCGAACTCGATCGAGTGCTGGCCACAACGAGCAAGCTAGTAGAGCACTGTCAGTCGGCGGTAATCATCGAGCCGAGCCTAACCGAGCCAGCTTCGGCAGACTTCGAGTCACTCACCGCTGCGCTGACCGGCGTCACGCAGACTTTAGCCGAGTTGAGGAAGCAAACCGCCAGCCGGGCCGAGACTCTGACGGAGAAGAAGAAGGAACTTGTCGAGCTGGAAGCCTCGGCCGAGTTGACGAAGTCGTGGACGCAGATCGAGTCACTCGTCCGCGACGCGAAGCAGGCCGACCGGCTAACGTTGCTCGCCAAGCCGATGCCGGGTCTATTACGTACGGTCACGGGTCTGGCCAAGACCGCAAGCGACCAAATGATCAACGAGAGCTTCGACGCGCTGTTCAACGAAGAATGCATCGCCCTCCGAGCGCCCGCGCTGCGGGTTGAGTTCGTGGGCCGTCAGGGCCGCGCACAGCGCAGAAAGGTCCTCAACGGTAAGCACAAGCCATCGACGGTGCTCTCCGAAGGAGAGCAGAAAGTACTCGCGATGGCAGACTTTCTTGCTGAAGCACGACTCGCGGGCATTACCGCGCCAGTTATCTTCGACGATCCTGTCTCCAGTCTCGATCACCGGCGAATCAACGAAGTCGCTCAGCGGATCGCCGCCCTTGCCGAGACGACGCAAGTAATCGTCTTCACACACGACATCTTCTTCGCGACAACGCTGCTCACACTTATGGAGGAAACAAAGCGTTGCTCGTACTTTCAAGTGACTGACGAAGACGGCAAGGGGCAGATCACCCGGGCAACCGGCCCCCGTTGGGACAGCCTGAACAACCTAAAGAGGAACATTAACGAAACGATTCAGGCAGCGAAGTCACAGCAGGGCGACGCCCGCGCGGCGCTGATACGGACCGGCTACGACTGGATCAGGGCCTGGTGCGAGGTGTTCACAGAGACGGAACTGCTACAAGGTGTGACTCAGCGCTACCAACCAAATGTTCGCATGACCAATCTGCCAAAGATCAAGTCCGGGGCACTCCCAGTCGCGATCGAGACTGTCAACCGAATCTTTGAGGAAGCATGCCGGTACATCGATGGCCACTCCCAGCCGCTGCCCAGTCTCGGCGTCGGCCCTACCCTGGCGGGGCTTGAGGCCCATTGGCTCGAACTGACGCAGGCCCGCACCGCCTACAACGCTGCCGAGTAGGTCGGCTCCACTACCGGGCTCAGAATAGCGACACAGCGATCTGATGCCGGCGGTCTAACACAAGCCCTGATTGAACTCGCACCACTCGGGCACGCATCGTTACCAGTAGCGATACCTGCTGGAGGTGGGCCGGACCAGATCTGTCGTGTCGTTCCCTTCGCTGTCCGATCCACGACTTCTCGACAGTGTTCCGCGACCATCTGGGAGCGATCCGGATCCGACCGATCTTCCACAATCATCTGACAGCGCGTGTCGCACCAGCTCCCGACTCTGCACTCGACTCCAGGGGCCGCCGCGATGCCGTTCTGGCATCCGAATCCGCCATTAGTTGAGACTGCCGGACAGGCCCTCAAGGTTGTCCGCGATCCGCCTGAGTGTGCCGGATAACTCCGCCCCGTCCCCATCCTAGTCACGCCCGGCATATTCGTCACAGTGACGTATTGGATGACTATCGGCCTGGTCGCTCTTTTGGCAGGCCAGAGGCTCGCAACGCACTATTTCGTGAATAAGAGTGTGATTATCCAGCTTTTCGTCACCGCTGTTACCAGACGGTGATTCGAAGACCATGATGGTGGCCCTCCATGTGCTCCGGCATGAGTGGCTGCGCCCGGAAGGTCCCGGCACGAGCCCCTCGTGGCAGTGCCACTCGACTACGCGCCATAGATGCTCCTCTGGTATATACGCGTAATCGCTTGCACTTCACGGAGTTCCAGGACTTCGGCGAAAGGGGTGTATGAATGCAGCGCCACTTGGCGGCGGAACGGCCGGTATTGCCGACCTGGGTACGGGCAACTCCCTCGGCGGTGCGTCAGATGCTGAGCCGAAAATCCTCGATCTTCTGTCTGACGACGATGGCGGGGCCATCGTCTCCTCCTACCGAAAGCACCATCTGTTCGAGATCGTTGTCGTTGAGGATGACGATCAATTTTTCGTATTGGAACCACTGTTCGCGGCGGGTGACTTCCGCGCTGTTGTCGCCAGCGTTGCGGCAGGCGATGATTCCGAACAGCCCGGTGCCGCGAGCGCCCAGGTAGTTGGCCATCTGCAGCACTGCGGCCTTTTGGACCTTCCCGACGTAGTTCTTGGCGTCGACGACGACGTAATCCGCTGCGTAGCGGTCGCGCAGGAACTTCCACATCCCGCTGTCGGCGTAATTGGGCAGGATGATGTCACGCCGGTTGACCCCGCTGGCGTTGGCGTGCTCACTGAGCGGGGACTCCAACGGTGGACACCACAGCACCGCGAGAAGGTCGCGGAGGGTGCTCTGGTATGCGGCCCAATCCGGCCTTCCGGGTGGGATCAGGCGCAGCTTGGCGAGCAGCTGGCTGGCTAACGCCATCTGGCCGATGTCCTCGACCGGACGGCGTGCAGTGTCAACGCGTGACCAGTCCAGCCCGGGCGCGGCGGCCTGCAATCGCGGGCCGTCGAGCACCATGTCGACGCCCAGTTCCCTCAGCTGGGAAAGGTGTTCGGGCGCCAGCACGCCGGGAACGGCAAGGATAAGCTCTGGCGGTCGGCTGTCATCGCCGGCGGACTTTAGATATGCCTGCCGAAGGCTGCGCAGTTGCGACGCCGTTTGATCGATGCGGCGGGCGGTGGCCGGCATTACCCACTTGGCCTCGACGATAGCGATGCGCCCGCCCCCGAGGTGCGCAACAAAGTCTGGGCGCATCTTGTCATCCAGGCGCGGCTGCGCCTCGATCGATGTGACATCGAGTACTTGGTGCAGCGCTTCGCCGACAAGGCGTTCAAATTCCAACGCCTTCCATGCCTGCGATTCATCGCTCACGTTGTTCTCCAGTGGGGCAATCGAAGTGGATCATCGCGAGCTCAGTTTAGACTCACCATCGGGCGGTCCCTATATCGCATCGCCGCAGACATTTGCAATGTCGCTGGCGGTCGAGCACCGGCGCCGGGGGGAATGCCAGTTCGTCGGCCCGGCGTCGCTGACAGTCAAGTCACCAGTTGGCCTCCGCTGCAGCGGGTTTTGCGTACCACTACATGCCGTGCCCCGATCGTCGTGGCTGCCTAAAGTGGCGTGCGCGAGGGCGTGGACTTACCACAGCAGTCAGGTCGGCTACCGTTCCGTTGCGGGCCTTCCCGTCAGCCACATATCCGTTAGCGTAGTCAACTCGATCCCGTTCGAGTTCATCTCACGATCAAATTGGTTGTTGAACAACAGAAGTGGATACAAAGTGCATCAGGAACCAACGGAGCTGGCAAGACTCGGGTCGGGCAGTTACAGCTGCGACAATAATTGTCGAGGAGCTAGGCATGCGTTCGCCGGGAGCTGGAAAGTCAAGTGCCCGCCACTGTCAGACCTTCATGGAGTTGGTCCGGCACTCTCAGCTGGTCGTGGAGAACCCGGTTCGATTGCGTCCACGACCAATTGAGAGCGCCCTGGTCAGCGCGCTCCCCTACTCTCAACTAGTCCCGGATCGGACATCTCAAGATGAAGCGCATTTACCTAGACCAGAACATATGGATTGAGTTGTCTCGCGCTTGCCTTGGGAGCACAGGTGCCAAGCAGGGATTTCGTCCAGGAGCGTCGAGATATACCTTCGGTGAGCGACGCTTGTCCGACTCCACTGAGCGGAAGCGAATTGTGATCGGTAGCTCTATGCCTGACTTGTTTCAACTTGAGAGGCGAGACTCGGATATCTACGCACTAGCTGCTTAGCCTCAGCTTCGACATATCCGCTCAGCCGTGTCGCCCTTTGGACAAGTGGTGCAATGTCGCGCCGCCGAGACTGCTGATATACTCCTGGACGCTTGAGCCCTCGCTGCCAGCTCAATACCGCTCCCTTAGGCAATTGCTCGATTACCTCATCGATGAGGTGTGGGGCTACGAGGTCGCACGCCTTTATCCAATACCGGAGATCCGCCCACGGATCGCTCGCGTTCTCGGCTGCGAGTCCTATGGCCATTGCCTCGGCATTCGCCGCTGCCACCTCTCCTGCGATCGCGCCATCATGTTCCCTTATTCGGTCAAGCACCTCCGCGGCCGTCTTCCAATGTTGTTGGCCGCTGAGTTCAAGATCTAGCGGAAGGCCTCGACGAACTGCACGCAATGCAACGTCAGGTGCGATGTACGCGAAGCATAAGTCAAGGTGTTGAAGGTCCGGCTCCAGACGGTCGAGTATGTCGTGGACTTCCGTTGGGCGAAAATCCTGCAGTGCAGAAGCAATTATGAGAGCGGTCTTGTCGGGGTCGTGCGCGGTTCGCCGGAGTGACTCCTCAAAGGCGACCATGTCGACCTTGGTCACAATGCTTGCAAAGACCTTAGGATCGGCGTCGAGCAGAAACGCGATGCACCGGTCAAAGTTCAACTGGCCCCATAGATCATTCGGACCGGAGAGCGCTGCGGCGAGGCGTTCTTGATCCAGCGCCTTGGTGAACGCCTTCACCGCCTTTAGTACCTCTCGAGGAGGTCGCCTTCCCGGCGGACCGAAAGGTCCGAATCCGAGATGAATTGCCAAATCAAACATTTCATTCCACCTGCGGACCGGGTCGTCAACGAACTGGTTCGCGAGACGCGGTGCTACCCGGTTCAGAAGGAACAGAGCGAGTTCGTGGTCGAGGTAGATGAGATCTGCCAACAGGGCGGTGGCTCGCCAGAACTCGGTGCCGACGTCGAACATTTCTGCGTAGTTGTCACGGTCGAGATAGCAGCGGATGGCATCCCTGACCGCAGCTCCTCCAACGTTGCAGAGTCGATCTAGAGCATGACCAGTAGACGCGGAGTGCGCCCATCCACCATCGATCACAAGTCGAGCCAGACGTTGGGGATCGGCGTGCGCTGCCAAGTGTGCGGCAAGTTCCCGATCAAGCTGGTACAGGCTGTTGACGAGATCGCCAAGAGCCCACGCATTCTCTGGGGCTACTGCCGAGAACCACTCACTCAGTCGGTCGTCGTTCTCTCGGACAATCTCTAGAATCCCGATGTCGCAGCAATGGCTGATCGATTCTGCGAGCAGCTGGGCTGCTGCGGCGACGTCCCCTGAAGATGGGGTTAAGAGGGCCCGCCGGGCCAGAGACTGATAGCGGCTGACATCTAGGACGCGCTGCCAACGCAGGACATCCCGTGCTCCAAAGAATGGTCCGCAATCTGCGAGCCAAGACAGGCCGCGCAGGGGAGTCTCCTCGGATTCGAGCGCGAAAGTGACTATTTTGCTGGCAAGTTCGCGGTCCGCGTGCGCGTCCGCGTCGGCGAGTCGTGGCCGCTCATCTGAAGACTTGGCGTGCAAAAGCAGCGGGGTTGGCCTGGAGTCCTGAGACGCAGATGCAATGGGTGGGACTGGATTAGTGGACCGAACCGGGGGTGCTGCATCGTCCAACGGAGGTGGGTGCAGCATCCACGCCAGCATTGCGAACGCGTTCTGAAGATGGCCGCAGCGGAGCCGACCGTCAGTCTCGATCACCAGGCGCCGGCTCTTCAGCGTCGTCAGCGACCTCGCAAGCCAGGCTTCGTCTTTGTCGAGTTGCTGGGCAAAAGCTAAGAGCCTTTGGTGACTTGCTCCTGCGTCTGCGCCCGCGATCTGCACGACCGCGACCAGAAGCAAGGCAAGGTCGGCGCGTTCAAGATCGCGCATTTCCAGAGCAGCGCGATAAATCCGTCGCCAGCCGCCTGTTAACGCATGGAAGAAGAGCCACGGTGTCCGTTCCTTCGAGGCCACATCAATGCGCTTGTCGAAGAAGAAGTCTTTCGAATGCGATCCCACATGATCGTCGAGTTCCGCGACCAACGGGAACACGACCTCGCGCTGCTCCCGCACCCAATGAGCCAGCTGGGCAACCGCCGCGCCCGCGCTGATCTTCAGCGTTCGGACTCCGCCCGCTACCTGATCGATTCCAGCGACAAGCACACGAGTATCGGCGTTGGCCCGCTCGGCGAGTTCGCGCACAGTGTCTGGCGAAAGGTCTTGCGCGTCGTCGACAAACAGAACCTTTGGCCATGGAAAGAGACGCAGGTCCGTGAACCATCGTTCGACACCCCAATTTCGTGCATCATCACGTAATCGCAGGACTTCGAAGCCATCCTTAGTCAAGCGATGCAGCGCCTGATATGACGTTATTGACTTGCCGCTTCCGGTCGGACCGTTTATAACGACCGCACGATCAACACAGAGTGCTTCGGTCACCAACCCGACTTCGCTCAGCGGTGGGCAGGCGTCCACATCACTGGGGCTAAGCCGCTCACCCCGCAGCGCCGCGTGAATACCGCGGCTACCCTGAAACGCCACCGGATGCCAGGCTGATGCGGCCTCTTGTGATGCGAAATCACTGGCAAGCCTAGGCAGCGCGATTTCGGCGCCCATGGGCACATCGTCGGGGCCACTTCCAGAAGGTCCGATTCGGACGGTTCGCCAAGTGTCATCGAGAGGGTCGATTAATCCTCTGACAACGGCTTCATCTCGCTCGGAATATCCAACTATAAGGAGGGTCCGCACGTACTCCCGCTCGATTCTGCGTACAGCGTCCAGGACCTCGGCCGGGACGATTCCGGGGTCATTCGGAAGCGTCCACGGAACTTCAGGCTGAGCTGCGTCACCGTGGGGCTTCACGAGTACACCACGTGGGAGGATCGTCCCGTACAGACGTCGATAGGCGCGCTCAAGGGCCGTGTCCCAGTTCAGCGAGACGACTAGCTCGACTACGCCTCTATGGATGAGACGCGCGAGGGCCTCATGCGCTGGTGACGGTTGCGCCGAACGATCATTATCTAGGGACGCGAACTGTCGCTGAAAACGATCGCGCGCGACGGCACTAAGGCCGACTGCACTCCACCCGACGACCACGTCGTCCCATTGATCGCCTAGAAGTCGCTTGGAACGCTCGTCGGGCCGACCCAACCGCTCCGCTACGGCTATACGCGCAGAAGGGTCTGTGTCGAGCGCCTCCCAGAGCAGGGTGTTGAGCCCGCCTGTCATCGGAAACCGCGCGTCAATCGACAACCCTGCGCCCACTACTGCCACGGCGCCGAGCGTCAGATGATCGCGCACTCTCGAGATCCGCGATTCCAGGGGCAACGGATTTTCCGACATCATCCACCATCATCATCATTCAAAGCGAGCGCGGTTAGGGCATCGCGCCTACCGATCTGGTCGGAATGCGCCCACTGCCCAACAACCAGCAAATCTGTCACACGGGCGACCAATAAATGACGAGCGACCCTGATCAATTCCATCATCCGGCAAGTGCTTCGCACTGGATCGACGTGGCCGTGTCGCTTCAGTTAAGGCGCTCCCAGCGCCAGACGACGACGTGCCGCGCACGATCCTTGCTCGCGCCGCACCTAAACAAGCTTGTCCGCGGAGAGCTAGCTTGCTCGCTCAGAGCCTACGGTCGTCGCCGCAAAATGCCACCGCCACCACCGATAACGCCCGATTATGTCGGCTAACCGCGACAAATACAGCTGGTGCGCAGCGGCGACCGCGCGGCGGCGGCGCCAGGCACGCAGAAATCATGTACATCGGCGGTATCGACGAGATCCTCTACGGAACCTGCATCGGTTCATCGTGGTCTGGCGAGGCTTAGCGTCCGTTCCAGCGCCCGTCCCCTAGGCGAGGGGCTGCTGCATGAATAGGCACCAGCGCATCATCGCTGCTTGCGCCGACCCCAACCACCGCCGCGGCAAGGCCGCGATAACCAAGGTTATCGAGTCTATCCGAAACGGGCTACCGGGCGGCCTTGATGAGTTGCCCAACTCGGCCGAACGCTCTGGCGCCGGCGCCACGAAGTGTTGGCCTACTTCGACCACCGCGGTTCCAACGGACCCACCGAAGCCATCAACGGCCGGCTCGAAGCCCTACTCCGCGACATCCTCGGATTTCGAAACCTGACCCACTATCGACTCCGATCCCCTGATCCACTTCGGCAACCTCACGAATCGATGCACTCTAAAACCGGAAGAGCCAAATTTGTGCATTGGCCGGCGGCCCGTGGGGTCCCTGGCTGACCCGCGGGCCACCGTGAAGACTTCCTCGGGGCAACCGCGCTGCGGATCGTGTGGTCGTCGTGGAGGGACTCGCGCGAGATCGAGCACCTGCCAGCCTAACCCGCCTGAAATGCCGCGACCCTGGCTGCTGCGTCTCGTATGCGTTTCGATACGTGCGTCGACTGCATCGTTCGTGCGATATCCAACACTCGGCAGGAATCATCTCCATTTTCAAAACCGCGTGCAGCGTGTTCAACGGCACCGCGATGCCATCGTCATTAAGCAAAGGAACCAACCTCGAGGTTGCCAAATCCTTGATTTCCGCCGCTTGACTCGAAATGACGATAAGCGCGTGAAGTACCTTAGACCGTACAGCTGGGTTCGGGTCAAGGCTCAACTGGATCGCCAAGCTCTGCAGCCAACCCTCGCAGCATGAGTCGGCGAAAGAGCTGATACTTTTCGCTGCTTCCTCGATAGCTTGTGGAATGCCGATCGCCAGACATCACAGTGACGAAATGATTGGGTATGCCCGGAGCGCCCCATCGGCGCGAAATCACTTCTCGGAGTGGCGAATCAGGGCTGAGGCGGCTCGGAGCTACCAAGGGTGCGCATCGTCCGCGCCAGCCGCCGGTGACGATGGGCGAAGAAGTGCCCGAGGATGGTGCGCACCAGTGTGCTCGATCCAGGGATGAGTCCTAACAGCGTCCGTGGAGCTACGGTGATCTCGTCCGTGACAATGGTTGTCTCGCCGGCGGTACCGTTCGTCGGCTCCAAGGTGCGGTGATGCACCCAAATACGCATTCCGGTCATTCGGGATTCTTCTCGGAACATCCGACCCGGCTCGATCCCGGCGATGGTGATGTCGTCGAAACCGACCGGGATGACCCCGAAAAGCAATAGGCAGCTGCGACCGATCCGGGTGCCGGGTGTCACGTCGGCTATGGAATTGCCACGGAAGCTGCGCGGCATGGTCATCTTGAGATACGGACCCATCTCGTCGTTGATCCCGTCCTGCGAGGTGATCCGCCGCCACACCGCGTCAGTCGGGCAGTCGATCACGCTGGCTGTGCGGATTACCTGTTCATCGGTACGAGCCGATCTCATGTCGTTCCTTCGTTGGCTTTGATTGGCGCGCTTGATCTGGGTTACGCAGGGCTGTTGTGGGACGCCGAGCAACCCCTCGCCGTTGTTAGGATCACCTCAATACTGAGGCGAATTCCTTGGTTTGACTACTCGCATTTCGGCAGGAGTCCAGCAATCGCTCCACCAGACCGGTATCGCCCCCGTAAGCAGCCGAAACAGGACCGTGCCAAGGAGACTCGGCAACGCGTACTCGATGCTGCCGCTCAAGTTTTCTCCGAGCGCGGGTATTCGACGAGCACGACCAACCGCATCGCTGAATCTGCGCAGCTGTCCATCGGTTCGCTGTATCAGTACTTCCCGAACAAGGATGCGATCCTGCGCGCCCTGATGGACCAGCACGTCGAGGCGGGTATGGAACTGCTGGCTCGGCGCACCGCCGACGGCCTGCCCGACCGTCTTGAGGACACGCTCCGTGTCTTCGTCCGCTCGGCCATCGACAACCATCGCGAAGACCCGGGGCTGCATCGAGTGCTCTTCGAGGAGGCGCCGCGATCCCCCGAGTTCCTCGAGCACCTGCACCATCTCGAACGCATGGCGGTCGCATCCACCGCACAGCTACTCGCTGCGTACCCAGAGGTGAGCGTCAGCGACCCCACGACCGCCGCACAGGTCGTCGTCGCCACCATCGAAGCGCTGGTCCACCGACTTATCGCGACACCCACCCCGGTTGCCGCCGACGTAGCGGAAGACGCGATCGTCACGATGCTCTGCAGCTATCTCGCCGGGGGCCACCAGGTGATTTCCTAGACGGACGTCGGCCCGAAATCAGCTCTGCAAGTGGCGAATCAGCTGCGACCAGACTCCGCGCAGCGATTCGACTACTTCGTCTGACTCCTGCGGATGTAGCCCGTTGAAGTTCTTGGCCGGGATCGACAGTTCGATGTCGTCGGGTACCTTTGCGCCGGCAATCGCGAGCGTCTTTCGTGCGTCCGCGTGCGCCCAGGCCGCGCCGTAGCGGCCCAGCGCGGTGCCGATCACTGCCGCGGGCTTGCCCACCAATGCAGCCTCGCCGTAGGGGCGTGAGAGCCAATCGAACGCGTTCTTCAGGACTCCGGGCAAACCGCCGTTGTATTCGGGAGTGACCACCAACAGGGCGTCGGAGTTGGCCGCCGCTGCGCGAAGAGCTTCGACAGCTTCGTCGCCTAATGCCACGTCGAGGTCTTCGTTGTAATGCGGCAGCTCGCCTAGACGATCGAACAGAATCGGCTCGATCTGAGCGGGCGCAACGTTGATGGCCGTCGCGGCCAGCTGGCGATTAAGCGAACCGGATCGCAAGCTGCCCAGGAGAACGAGAACCCGGGCGCTGGGTGAAGTCTGGCTCATGGTTGCAACACATCTCCGCGCTAGCGATGGAGTACCGCGGGTTGGCGGCTTGGTGCGATCGTAGTTGGCAATGCGGCGAAGGCCGCGCGGCAGGTATCACTACCCTCTCCTCTCCCGGCGCCGCCGGATCAATACGTCACCGTGACGAAACGGCATGCAGGCCCTGTTCAATCCGGATGTCGTGAAAACAGTTATGGCAAACGAAAATTGACACGCACAAGCCGCGCTACATCGGCTCAGGCAACATGTAGAGATCGGCGAACTTCCCAGGAGGTGCGAGCAGTGCGAGTGTTCATCACGGGCGGCACCGGCGCGATCGGCGGCCATACCATCCCCGCTTTGATCGCCGCTGGGCACGAAGTGACAGCGATGGTGCGCGATGACGCGAAAGCATCGGTCGTGACCGGCCAGGGTGCCACGCCTATTCAGGTGTCGTTGTTCGATCGCGATGCGCTCAGCAAGGCGTTTCGTGGCCACGATGCGGTGGTGAACATGGCTTCGGCACTTCCGCCTCCGCAGCGGTTCGTCTTGAAATCCGCCTGGGAGCAGTGCCATCGCATCCGTACCGAGGGGTCGGCGGCGGTCGTCGCTGCAGCGCACGCCGCAGGGGTTTCGCGAGTGGTGCAAGAGTCGGTGGCGATGCTCTATCGCGATGGAGCTGATCGCTGGCTTGATGAGGATTGCCCTGTCGACCACTACCCCATCTCGACAGGCAACCATGCTGCCGAGGCCAGCGCGCGGCGATTTGCCGAAACCGGCGGCGATGCAGTCATTTTGCGATTCGGCTTGTTCTACGGGCCAGGAGCGGCGCATAGCGAACAGATCATGGATATAGCCCGGCGCCACGTGGCGTTCCAGGCCGGCCGCCGCGACTCCTACATGTCGTCGATCTACCTCACCGACGCCGCCAGCGCAGTTGTTGCCGCATTGACCTGTGCCGCCGGCACCTACAACGTCGTCGACGACGAGCCGGTCACCAAGTCGCAGAACACCCAGGCGCTAGCCGATTCCGCTGGTGTCAGGCCATGGATCACCGGGCCGGGTCAGTTGGCACTGCTGCTCGGCGATCGCACTACGTCGATGACCAGATCGCTGCGTGTCAGCAACAAACGCTTTCGCGAGGCCACGGGATGGGCGCCTCGCTATCGAAGTGTCCGAGAAGGCTATCTGGCCATGGCGGTCATAGCCGGGGGTAGATGACCGTCATGGCCGAGTGCTGCAGCGCTACCGCGGCGGTGGCGGCGTTACCGGCTGGCACGCATTGACTGCCGGATTCCACCAGTTGCCCGGACCGCAATTCGGCGGTGCGGTGGGCTGGCATGCATTGGCTCCCGGATTCCACCAGTTGCCCGGACCGCAGTCAGGCGGCTGAGCCGAGGCCACTGCGGGCTCTATCGTTGTCACATACGCCACAGGCGCTAACGCCACGGCCGCGGCGAATGCCACGCGAAGAACGAACATAGTGAGACCTCCTTCGGAAATGCCTAGACCCCCACTGTGGGTGTCGATCTAGTAGCACTACCCCCTCGGGCGGCCTCGCAATCACGAGCAGGAGATAGCAATTCGAGAGTCAGCCGAACAGCGCCGGATCCGCGACCATGACGGTCGCCGGGACCTCTCCTTTGCGCACCGCCGTAACAGGGACCTCGAACCATGACCCCTTACCGCCGCATTCGTTCGAATTGATCGTGTATTTGTATGTCCCACTGAGGGTGCCATCGGGTAGCGGTTTCAGCGTCAGCGATCTTTCCGTGGTGTGCTCGCGGGTGTTGTCGGATTCGCATGGGACACGCAGCGGTGGCTCAGTCTCCTTCCATTGGCCATCGATCAGTCGCAGAACACCGGCGGGCCCGGCGGCTTCAGTGGGGTTCGTACTGTCGAGCACGGCGGCGGTGGCTACGCATCCGGAGGCTATGCATCGTGATCGGTACGCCCGCCACTCGTGGATCCCCTCGTCGCCGTGGCTGAAAGTCCCATCCGAACGGGTCTGGCCGATATCGAGAGTCAGCTCGTACATACCAGCCAAGACCGAGCCCGGGACCGTTTCAGGAACAGGTGGCAGTTCGTCGGTTATCGGATCCGGAATGGTGATGCCAGACGGATTGTCGCCGAATCGCTCTGCGGTGAACGGGGTTTGGTACACGATGGCTTGCCGTCCACATTCTCCGGTAATGGCTGTCATGGTTAGGGTGCCCTGGAACGACCCGTCAGGCTGCGGTCGCAGCTGCCAAGCCGTTACGGTCGTGTCTTGCCCCTTCTCCAGCGTGCCGTTCTCGCCGATCGAACACGTGTCCAGATCTTGGCGTTCCCGCCTCGGGAACTCGTTCCAGTTGCCATCGACAAACTGAAACCGCAAAGTAAGGGCTTTCTCTTGCAGTCGACTGTGGTCCTCGGAATCCAATTGCATGCCAATGGCGAAACAGGTGGATTGGTTGCAGCCAGTCCGCATGGCCCACCACCGCACGGAATCGTCATCCGGCCGTGGACTCGGAGCGCCCATGAAAGTTGATTGTGCGGAATGGTATTGGATGCGAAATGTTCCGTCGAGTGGCGCCGTCGCGGCCATCGGGTGAACTTCCTCGACGTGGGTGGCCGGGTGGCTTCGGATAAAAGTCCCCATGGCGACCACAGTGGCGATCAGGACGGTCGCGACGGACAAGATTGCGACGCTGCGTCTCTGGACGCGTGGCCGACGCTTCTCCTGGGTTTGAATTGCGGCAGGGGTAGCTGCGACGTGGCGTTGCACGGTCGCTCTACTAGCATCATTTTCGGCCTGCAGTAGTGCCGACGCGAACTCCGCGCAGGTGGCGAACCGATCTGCCGGGGCCTTGGACAGTGCTTTCCCGAGTACCTCGTCAAGCGCAGCCAACTCCGGACGTAAGGCGCTCACCTTCGGCGGTGTCGCGGTGAGGTGCTGCCCGATCACGGCTGCCGGGTTTGAGTTGCTAAACGGCGCTGAGCCGGTAAGCAGGTGATATGTGGTCGCCGCCAACGCGTACTGGTCAGCCCGCCCGTCGAGGCTTTGCCCCATCAGCTGTTCTGGTGCAGCGTAGGCAACAGTCCCGACCGTCAGATTCGTTGCCGTGAGTCCAGCAGAGTCGACCATCTCCCGGGCTATCCCGAAGTCAGACAGGGCGATACGAGGCGGGCCGGCTGACGCGGATTCGATCAAGATGTTTCCCGGCTTGACATCGCGGTGCAGCAGACCGCGTTGGTGCGCGTAGTCCAAGGCATGGGCGATCGCCGAGACAATGGTTGTCACCTCGGTTACTGGCATGCCAGCTGGGTGCTTGGTACGCATCAATTGGCTTGCGTCGCAGCCGTCGACGTAGTCCATCGCGATCCACAGTCGGCCGTCGAACTCGCCGCGATCGTGAACACCGACGATGTGCGGGTGCCACAGACCTGCGGCAAGATCTGCTTCGCGAACGAACCGACCCCGAAACTCGTGATTGCCGGTAAAAGCTTCGGGCAAGATTTTCAGGGCGTCACGCCGGGGTAAGCGTGGATGTTCGGCGAGATATACCTCGCCCATCCCGCCTGCGCCAATACTTCTGATGATCGTGTAACCAGCGAATTCTGTACCGGCCAGCAGCGCCATGTCCGCAGCGTAGCGGGTCGCCGGCCATGAACTCCGCAACGACTTCGAATGGGTTACCGTCGACGACGTTCCGCCGACCGCCTACGCCGAGCGCACCGCCGCGGGATGGCCGCCATTGTCGGGCGCGGCATCGACCAGGTCGTGGTGTACCCCGTAGCGCTGCCGTTGTTCGGCCATCAGCCGCGGATAGTTGGCCAAGGCGCGCCGGGTCCGCAGTTCGTTGACCCCGGGAATGCGCGCCAGCACCTCGTTGATCCCGCCGACGGTCGGGCCGAGCACCCGTGGCAGGTACTTGAAGGCCGTGTCCGCCACGCCAAGTTGGCTGGCATTGGCATCGCCGAGAAATGCCCGGGTCATGCCGTTGATGATGTTCACGCCCACCCGGTGCTTCCACGATCCCCTGAACGGCAGCAGCTCGGCGATCTCGCGCGCCAGGTAGTCGTGCGTCAAGGCGCGGACGAAGTCACGATCTCCGTCGTCGGGTTCCACCGCGGTCAGCGCATACAGCTCGGCGATGCGGATCTGATCGGCTTCGGTGGCCGGATTCAGTTCAGCTGCAACACCGTTGAGTAGACCAACGTAACGCCAGAAGTGGTAGATGTCGTCGAGTTCGTCTTGGGTATAGCGGACCCCCAGTTGGTGCATGGCCGCCAGTGCGATCCGACCGAACTCGACAATGGTGAACGCCATGTAGCTCTGCGGAATGGGAGCGCCCCACGCTTCGCTGTCCCAGTCGCTCTCGGATAGCAGATGACGCCGGACGAACGCATGAATCATGCGGACTCGCAACGTGGTGGCCAGACCGGCGCCGTCGCGCCGCAGCCCGCCGGGCGTCAGGATCTCTTCCAGCCACGCGCCGACCTCGATCGACCGCACGGCCGCCTGGCTGGTGTAGCGGCCGGTCAACACCAACGGCATCCCGGCCGCGGCATTCATGGCGCCGGCAGTCAACGAGGCCGCACCCAACACGATGCCGTAGGACGCGGTGTGACGCACGATATGCCCCGCAGCGCGGTCCAGACGGTCGTGGTCGAGCCAGTCGGGCTGGTGGTCGATCTCGTCGAACAATGCCCGCAGCGACTCCGGTGGCGACTCGACAGAGTCGATGCCGTGCTGGACCGCGGCCCGAAACATGGCCATCCCTGCCCCGCGAGGCAGCGTGGCGAAATCGGCGACCACGGCATCGGCCAGCGGGTCGGCAATCCGTGTCCCGGCGATCCAGTCGCGGCCGGCCTGGCCGTATCGCGCAACGGCTAGGTCGGCATTGGGGACATTGGACGCGTTTGCCATACAGCTATGGGAACATGAGAATGCCTCACTTACTACTCACTTTCGTTCGGGGTGCTATGCCCGCGCAGCCACGGTCGCGGCCACAGCAGCAGCGAGCCCGCGAGATGCGCAGCCGCCTGCTCGACACCGCCCGCCAGTTGATCGCGCGACGCGGTGTGGAAACGCTGACCACGCAGAGCATCGCCGACACCGCGCATGTCAGTATCGGCACTGTCTATCGGTATTTTCCGGATCGCGCCGCGATCATCGCCGAGTTGGTGGATGCCGCGACCCGCGACATCTCATTCCAGCTGGTCCGTACCGTCGGCCAGGCCATCGACCTCGAGGTCGACGAGGCGGCATTGCTGGTGGTCGACACGCTGACGACGGTCTATGAGCAGCACGCCCCGATTCTGCTGGCGGCGCTCACATCCTCATCTTTCGATCTGCCGCCCTATCTCAACCACACCGCGATGGACGAGATCGAGCGCAGCCTGCTGCCGTTGGGCAGCGTGATCCCGAGCCGGTCCCGCCCCGACCTGTCACCCGCGGAGTTGGACGATCTGGTGTTCGTGACCATGGGCGTGACTTCGAGCGCCTGCCTGCGAATCGCCTTGCAGCGGCCCGCGACCGCCGATCGCGAGGCGATGGTCCGGCTGACGGCGACCATGTTGGCCGCCGCACTCAAGGCCCCGGGCTCTCCCTGACGAACTTTACAATTCTGCGCTAAACTGTCACGCTTGCGGCCGGACGTGGGGCGGGCGAAACCAATCGGAAGGTCCGCTGCTCCCCGCGCATCGACGACGAGGGGTGAGCAGGTGGCAGACACCGAATTCTCCGGCCGCACCATGGTGGTGTCCGGCGCAAGCCGCGGTATCGGGCTGGCCATCGGACTAGGTGCGGCACGACTGGGCGCTAACGTGGTGCTGTTGGCCAAGACCGCCGAGCCGCATCCGCGCCTGCCCGGCACCGTGCACACCGCGGCCGCCGAGATCGAGGAAGCCGGCGGCAAGGCTCTGGCGGTCGTGGGCGACGTGCGCAGCGAGGAGGACGTGCACCGCGCCGTCGACGCCGCGGTGGACAGATTCGGCGGCATCGACATCTGTGTCAACAATGCCAGCTCCATCGCGACCGAGTCGTCAGAGCAGTTGTCGGCCAAGAAGTTTGATCTCATGCAGGACATCAATGTGCGCGGGACGTTCCTGCTGACAAAGGCGTGCCTGCCGCACCTGCGCAAGTCCGCGGTGCCGCACGTGCTGACGATCGCTCCCCCGATCAACATGAACCCGTACTGGTTGGGCGTGCACCCGTCCTACACGCTGTCCAAATACGGAATGACGTTGCTGACGCTGGGCTGGGCCGCTGAATACGCCGACGCCGGAATCGCGTGCAACTGCCTGTGGCCGGAGACATACATCGCGACCTCTGCGGTGGCCAACTCCCCCGACGGCGGCGAGTTACTCGAGAAGGCACGCAGCCCCCAGATCATGGCCGATGCCACCGTGGAGATCCTGCGCCGCCCGGCCGCCGAGGCCAGCGGCCAGTGCTACATCGACGCCGACGTGTTGACGGAGGCCGGCGTGACCGACTTCTCCAGCTACGGGGGCGGACCAGAGCCGCTGATGGACTTCTTCGTCGACCGGCCGCTGGGCGCTGGGGTCTCCGGGCGCTGAGGCGTTGTGCTCCAGCGGGGTGCGCGTCGTTGCAGATACGCCTCGACACCTTCGCGTGCGTCGGGGCTCCCCATCACCTGGTGATGGAGTTGGGTTTCCAGCTCAGCGACCTGCCGCGGGCCATAGCCGTTGATCACGGTGTCCCACAGCAACCGCTTGCTCAGCGCCGCCGACCTGGGGGCCACATTGACGGCAATGTCCCGGGCGATCGAGAGCGCATGGTCGAGGACGTCCCCGGCCGGCAGGCAGCGGCTGGCGATGCCCATCTGGGCGGCCTCATGCCCGTCGAACGTGCGCCCGGTCAGCAGCACGTCGGCGGCCACGGCGGTGCCCGCCAGTCGGGGCAGCGTCCAATGCGCCATGCAATCCGGAACGACGCCTCGGCGGACCTGCGGCACGGCGTATTTCGCGTCCGCGGCCACGATCCGGATATCGGTTTGCAAGGCGATGGTCAGCCCGATCCCGATGGCGTGACCATTGACCGCGGCGATTACGGGAGTGTTCAACTCGAATGCCGCCGGGCTTATCGGCGAGGCGGTGAACGCGCCGGAGTCCTCGGGTGCCTCGAACGGACTTGTCGGCGACGACAGGTCGGCTCCGGCACAAAAGGCGTCGCCGGCGCCGGTCAGAACGATCGCACGAACCGCGTCGTCAGCGTCGCAGTCACGGTAGGCCTGGCTCAGCAGCCGCCCCATGGTCGCGGTGTAGGCGTTACGGGCCTGTGGCCGATTCAGCGTGAGCAGCGCGACGCCGTCCGCGATGCTGACCGTCAGGTCGGTCGTCAGCGCAGGTAAACCTCGCTGCCGCTGGGATACCCGCCGCCGGTGGTGGTGACGTGGACGTGGTCGTAGTGGCCGTAGCCGCCGCGCTGGGCACCGCCGCCGGGCGTGTAGTAGACACCGCGCCAGATGGCGTCCTGCAGGCCGAATCGGCCGGCGTTCTCCATCACGTAGGCCACGATCGAATCGCCGAGCGCGATGCCCTCGGCGCTGCTCGGGTTGGGGACCATCACATCGAGCGCCAAGCCGTTGGGGTGCCAGCGCAGCGCGTCGGCCCGTACGCCACCGATCTGCATGATCTGAGGAAAGGCGTCGCTGATGCTGCGGGCGGCCTGGATCGTGCGCACCTGCAGGCCACGTTCGGGCGCGACTCCCGCGGGCAGGAACCGCGGCACGGTGCGCGTTCGTGACGCCACTGCAAACCGCGCGGGTGGTCCCGTTTCCGGGGACGCTGCCGGTGCGGCTACCAGCTGCAAACCGCCTGGTGAATTGTCTTCAGCAACCACCGCAATGGATTCTTTCGGCACGGCAGGATTGGCGCTACCTCCCACAGCAAAGAACAATGCAGCTGGTGCGAGGACTGCCGCCATCAATACCGATGATCGTTTGCGCTGGCTGGCTAACTCGTGTCGGCCCACGGGGAGACACAATACGAGAAATTTGGCTAATAGTCACAAATTTATAAACCTCATAAATTCCTTATTGTCTTGCTCGTCACACTGAATGGGGGACGGGCGCCACATTGAGTGCGATTCGCGCAGGTGAGCGCGGCCTCACGCCGGCCTCCCCCGGCTGCAAAGGAAGATCACCTAAGCAGATGGGTCTACACTGCATCTCATGAAATCGATGACCCTCGCCGCAGCGGTCTTGGGCTTGGCCGTGACCCTGGCAGCACCCGCTCACGCCGACCCCGACACCGATTTCGCCCGAGAACTGCACACCTATGGCATCTACGGCCCGCGGGACTACAACGCCTGGCTCGGCAAGATCGTCTGCGAGCGGTTGGACAAGGGTGTCGACGGTGACGCGGCCAAGTCGGTCCGCTTCATCACCCCCAACCTGCAGAAGGGCACCAACCAGGCGCAGGCCTGGCAGTTCCTCGGCGCCTCGGTCAACACCTACTGCCCGGACAAGCGGCCGGTGCTGGAGCGCGCGGCCCAGCAAGGCTGATTGAGGGCCTTCTCCCCCTGGTCCCTTCGGTAAAGCGGACCTAGGGTCGGTGATAACCGATCCGACCGGTGGGAGGGCCCGCAATGGCCGCAGACAATAACCTCGACAGCTTCGGAACCCGGGGCGAGCTGAGCGTCGACGACACCACGTATCAAATTCGACGGCTCGATCGCGTCGATGGCTCGGCGCGACTTCCCTACAGTCTCAAGGTTCTGCTGGAAAACCTGCTGCGCAACGAAGACGGCCGGCTGGTGACCGCCGAGCAGGTCGACGCGATGGCGGCCTGGGACCCGAGCGCCGCGCACGGCAGGGAGATCGCCTACACGCCGGCGCGGGTGTTGATGCAGGACTTCACCGGCGTGCCGTGTGTGGTCGACCTGGTCGCGATGCGCGACGCGATCTCCGAGCTGGGTGGCAAGACCACGCGCATCAACCCGCTGTGCCCCACCGAGCTGGTGATCGACCACTCGGTGATCGCCGACGTCTTCGGCCGCACCGACGCGTTCGCGGTCAACGCCGAGCTGGAGTTCGAGCGCAATGCCGAGCGCTATCAGCTGCTGCGCTGGGGCCAGCAGGCCTTCGACGACTTCTCGGTGGTTCCGCCCGACACCGGCATCTGCCACCAGGTGAACCTGGAGTACCTGGCGCGGGTGGTGTTCACCCGCGACAGCGCTGACGGGCCGCTGGCCTACCCCGACACCCTCGTCGGCACCGACTCGCACACCCCGATGGTCAATGGGCTTGGAGTGCTGGGCTGGGGCGTCGGCGGGATCGAAGCCGAAGCGGCCATGCTCGGTCAACCGATGAGCATGCTGATCCCACCGGTGGTCGGCCTGAAACTGACCGGTGAATTGCAGCCTGGCACCACCGCCACCGACCTGGTGCTCACCGTCGCCGAGCTGCTACGCGCCACCGGGGTGGTCGGCAAGTTCGTCGAATTCTTCGGCCCAGGCGTGGCCAATGTCCCGCTGGCGAACCGGGCCACGATCGGCAACATGAGCCCGGAGTACGGGGCCACCTGCGCCATCTTCCCGATCGACCACGTCACCTGCGACTATCTGCGCCTGACCGGCCGTTCCGAGCACCAGATCAAGCTGGTGGAGGCGTATGCCAAAGAGCAGGGCATGTGGCACGACCCGGATCGCGAACCGGTCTATTCACAAACACTGGAATTGGATCTGAGCAGTGTTGAGCCGTCGATCGCCGGCCCAAAACGGCCGCAGGACCGCATCCCGCTGCGGTTGGCCCCGCACACCGTTGCCGCGCTGCTCGACGGCGCCGAAACCACCGCCCAGGCCCTGTCGGACCTGGACAAGGCGTCGGCGGATTCGTTCCCGGCCAGCGACCCGATCGCGTTCGGCGAATCCCAACCGGAAGGCAAACCCCGGGAACAGTGGGCCGGCGGCGACAAGCTGCCTTGGCGGACCGATGCCAAGCCGATCGAACTCGCCGACGGCACCCGCACCGAGATCGACAACGGTGATGTCGTTATCGCCGCAATCACCTCGTGCACCAACACCTCCAACCCCTCGGTGATGGTCGGCGCGGCCCTGCTGGCCCGCAACGCCGTCGACAAGGGTCTGTCGCGCAAGCCGTGGGTGAAGACCACCCTGGCGCCCGGGTCGCGGGTGGTCACCGACTACTACGAGCGGGCGGGCCTGACGCCCTACCTGGACAAGTTGGGCTTCAACCTGGTCGGTTACGGGTGCACCACGTGCATCGGCAATTCAGGACCGCTGATCCCAGAGGTGAGCAAAGCCGTCGTCGACAACGATCTGACCGTGTGCTCGGTGCTGTCGGGCAACCGCAACTTCGAGGGCCGCATTCACCCCGAGGTCCGGATGAACTTTCTGGCGTCCCCGCCGCTGGTGGTCGCCTACGCACTGGCCGGCACACTGCGCGTCAACCTGCTCACCGATCCGCTGGGCACCGGCAGCGACGGCGAACCGGTGTACCTGCGCGACATCTGGCCCACCACCGACGAGATCGCCGCCGTGGTTGACGACAACCTGCAGGCCGAGATGTTCACCAACAGCTACGCCGACGTCTTCACCGGCGACGACCGCTGGCGTTCCCTGGAGGTCCCCGACACCGACACCTTCTCCTGGGCACCGGATTCCACCTACGTGCGCCAGCCGCCGTACTTCGACGGCATGACCCGCGACCCGGCGCCACTCACCGACATCACCGGAGCCCGGGTGCTGGCCAAGCTCGGCGACTCGGTCACCACCGACCACATCAGCCCGGCCGGATCCATCCGATACGACTCGCCCGCCGGAAAGTACCTGTCCGAGCACGGAATTGAACGCAAGGACTTCAACTCCTACGGCTCGCGGCGCGGCAACCACGAAGTGATGATCCGCGGCACCTTCGCCAACGTACGATTGCGCAACCAATTGGCTCCCGACACCGAGGGCGGCTTCACTCGCGACTTCACCCAGCCGGACGGTCCGGTAAGCACCATCTACGACGCGTCGGTGAACTACCTTGCCGCCGGCACTCCCCTGGTGATCCTGGCCGGTAAGGAATACGGATCCGGCTCCTCGCGCGACTGGGCCGCCAAGGGCACCGTGCTACTCGGTGTGCGGGCGGTGCTGGCGGTGTCCTACGAGCGCATCCACCGGTCCAACCTGATCGGGATGGGCGTGCTTCCGCTGCAGTTTCCCGACGGCGCCGACGCGGACTCGCTGGGCCTGACCGGTGAAGAGACCTTCGACATCACCGGGGTGACCGCGCTGAGCGACAGCATCCCCGACACCGTGCATGTACAGGCCGGCGACATCGAATTCGATGCGACGGTGCGCATCGACACACCCGGCGAGGCCGACTATTACCGGCACGGCGGCATCATGCAATACGTGCTGCGCCAATTGCTCGACTGATGGGCACCCGAGCGGGGGCAGCGGTGCCGGCGACCGGGACCCGTGAGGCGATCCGCACGCTCAACCCGGGCTACTTCGCGCTGGTGATGGCCAGCGGTATGGTGTCGACCGCGATGTATCACCAGAAATCCCACTGGGTTTCGGTGCTGCTGCTGTGGGTGACGGTGGCCTCCTACGTGGTGTTGATCGTGGTATCGACCGTGCGCGTCGTCGCCTACCGGCGCGAATTCTTGGCCGATCTCTACGATTCCGGACGCGCCTTCGGTCTGTTCACATTCGTTTCGGCCACCAATGTGCTGGGAGCGCGGCTGGTCATCGACGGGCACAGCACTGTCGCGGTGGGGCTGCTGGTGGTCAGCACGGTGACCTGGTTGGTGCTGGGTTATCTGATTCCGTGGACCGCGGTGCTGGGGACCTCGGAGCGGCCGGTGGTGCGCCGGGCCAACGGCACCTGGTTCATCTGGGTGGTGGCCAGCCAGTCCATAGCGGTGTTGGCCGCGGTGCTCGAGGTGGAGGTATCCGAGCCGTGGCGCCAAAGCCTGGCGCTGCTTGCGGTGGTTTCCTGGTCAGTCGGGGTGTTCCTCTACGGTGCCGCCGGAATCTTTGTTGCGCTGCGCCTGCTGCTCTACCCGCTGCTTCCCGAAGACCTCGTCCCGCAGTACTGGGTTGCGATGGGCGCCACCGCGATCACCGTGCTGGCCGGTGCCCACATCGTCGAGATGGCCGAAGCGCCGATGGTGCACGCCACCCGCGGTCTGATCGCCGGCACGTCGGTGGTGTTCTGGTCGTTCGGCACCTGGCTGATTCCGCCGATGATCGCCGCCGGGGTGTGGCGCCATGTGGTGCATCGTGTTCCACTGCGCTACGAAGCGCCCTGGTGGAGTGTGATCTTCCCGCTGGGCATGTACGGGGTCGGCAGTCACTACCTGGGACAGGCCGACCAGCTGCCGATCGTCTACTACATCGGATCGGTCGAGAGCTGGATCGCGCTGGCCGCCTGGACCGTCGCATTCGTCCTGATGCTGCACCATCTGGCGGTCACGCTCGGGCCCGGGCGAAACGTCAGGCTGACGCGTGGTCGCTCACCCGAGCCGGGCGCCGTCGGCGCCGAAGAAGTGCAGATCGGTCGCGTCGAAGCCCAGTGACAGCCGGGCGCCGCGGCGTACCTCGGTGTTGCCGGGAACCCGGGCGACCACTGATTGCGAGGTCTGCGGGTCAACCGTCGTGCCATACAGGTACGTGTCGGCACCCAGTTCCTCGACGAAGTCCACCTCGATACCGATCCCACGATCGGCGATCTGCAGGTGTTCGGGTCGAATACCGACGACCAGTTGCGTTGCTGCTGAAGATACTTCGCTCGGTACGTCGATGTGATGGCCGCCCAGCGAGACCGCGCCGTCGACGGTGGTGACGGTGAACAGGTTCATCGCCGGAGACCCGATGAATCCGGCGACGAACACGTTGGCCGGCGTGCGGTAGAGCTCGCGGGGCGGGGCGCACTGCTGCAGCACCCCGTCGCGCAAGACCGCGACGCGATCCCCCATCGTCATGGCCTCAACCTGGTCGTGGGTGACATAGACGGTGGTGATCCCCAGTCGCCGCTGCAGTTCGGCGATCTGATTACGGGTCTGTACCCGCAGCATGGCATCCAGGTTCGACAGCGGCTCGTCCATCAAGAAAACCTGCGGACGGCGCACGATCGCGCGGCCCATCGCGACGCGCTGGCGTTCGCCGCCGGAGAGGTCCTTGGGCTTGCGCGCCAAGAGCTCGGCCAGCCCCAGCAGCTGGGCGGCTTCGGCTACCCGCGTGCGGATCTCGGCCTTCGGGGTCTTGGCCACCTTGAGGGCGAAGCCCATGTTCTGCGCCACGGTCATGTGCGGATACAGGGCATAGTTCTGGAACACCATGGCGATGTCGCGATGGCCGGGATCGGTGGCGGTGACATCGGTATCCCCGATGTATATCTGACCGGCGTCAACGGGTTCCAGGCCGGCCAGCATCCGCAGCGTCGTCGTCTTGCCGCAACCCGAGGGCCCGACCAGCACCATGAACTCACCGTCTTCGACCGCAAGGTTCAGCGCGTCGAGGGCGGGGCGATCGGTACCCGGATAGTGCCGGGTCACCGAGTCGAAGGTCACTGAGGCCACTGCGCTCTCCTGCCTACCGTCCACCGAAGCCCGTGGCCGCGATCCCGCTGACGAAGGCCCGCTGGGCGATCGTGTAGATGATCACCAGCGGGGCCAACATCAGCATGGAGGCGGCCATCAGCACCGGCCATTCGGCGACGTACTCCCCCTGCATCCACACCAACCCGAGGGTCAGGGTGGCGATGCCCTTGCGCTGGATCATCAGCAGCGGCCACAGAAAGTCATTCCAGACGTTGATCCAGGTCAACACCGCCAGCACCATCACCGCAGGTTTGGCGTGCGGCAACAGGATCCGCCAATAGATCGCCCACGGTGAGCAGCCGTCCAAGATCGCGGCCTCCTCCAGATCGATAGGCAGGGTGGCAAAGAACTGTCGCATCAGATAGGTGCCGAACGCGCTGCCGAACAGGCCGGGGATGATCATCGCCCACATGGTGTCGGTCCACCCGAACACCCGCATCAAGATGAACTGCGGAATCACCGTGACCGTCAACGGCACCATCAGCGTGGCCAGATACAGCACGAACAGCGTGTCACGGCCGGTGAACGGCAGCCGGGCGAAGGCATAGCCGGCCAGCGAACAGAAGAACACCTGCCCGGCGGTTACGCAGCCGGCGTAGAGAATGGTGTTGAACAGCATCCGCCAGAACGGCATTCGGGCGAACACTTCGACGTAGTTGGACCACTGCGGATGGGCCGGCAACAGTATCGGCTGGCTGATCTCGGCCTGGCGCTTCAGCGAGCCCGAGAGCGCCCACAGGATCGGAAACAACGCGCAGGCGGTGACGGCGCCCAATCCCGCGTAGACGCCCAGCAGCCCGGCGATGCGGTGCCGTGTCGGTGGGCCGGTCACTGGTCCACCGCGTTCCTGCGCGACAGGCGCAGTTGGAGGACGGTCAGAACCAGTAGCACCGCGAACATCACCCAGGCCAGCGCGGACGCATAACCGAAGTCCAAGAAGGCGAAGGCCTGCTGGAACAACATGATGGCCAAGACGTAGGTGCCGGTTTCGGGTCCGCCGCTGCTGCCGGTGAGCACGTACACCAGATCGAATGCCTGGAATGCGTTGATCACCGAGATCACCACCACGAACCACACGGCGCCGCGGATCATCGGCACCGTGATTGAGACGAAGCGGCGCACCTCGCCGGCGCCGTCGATGCGGGCTGCCTCGTGCAGGGAGTCGGGCACGCCCTGCATTGCCGCCAGCAGGATCACCGTCGCAAACGGCACGCTCTTCCAGACGCTGACCAGACACAACGAGGCCATCGCCCAGTGCGGTTCGGTGAGCCACGGCACCGGTGCGATACCGAACCAGCCGAGCATGATGTTGAGCAGGCCGCTGTCGGTGTTGAACACGAACTGCCACACCACCGCGATCACCACCGAGGACACCGCCAACGGCAGAAAGGCGATCGCTCGAAACAGGCCGATCCCCTTGATCTTCCGGTTCAGCAGTCCCGCCACCGCCAGACTGATCAACACCGTCGGGATCACCGTGCCCAGGGTGAACACCGTCGTGTTGCGGACCGCGATGCCGAACAACGGGTCACCGGTGAACAGGTCGCGATAGTTGGTGGCGCCGACGAACGTCGGCGGGGTGAACAGATCCCACCGCTGGAAGCTCATATAGAGCGAAAAGGCCAGTGGGAACGCCATGAACACAGCGACCGCCGCCAGGTTCGGGGCGATGAACCAGCGTCCTGCGCGCGCTCGTCTGCGGGTGGGATTCATGCGCTGGCCAACACTTCGTCGATCTGCGGCGTCAGCTCACGTTTCAGCGTTGCCGCGGGCCGCTTGCCGCGCAGTACCGGCCCGATGGCGCGGTCCATCAGGGCATGGACCTTCTGCCAGTCCGGGGAGATCGGTAGTCCTTCGGAATGCGCTGGGCCGCCGGTCAGCACCGCGAGGTTGCGGATCCCGGTGTGGGCGGCGGTGAATCCGGCTGTGCCGATTGCCGAGCGCAGCACCGGTACGAACAGCCCGGACTCGCCGATCAGCGACTGTCCCACCGGCCCCGCCGCGAATTTGAGGAATTCCCAGGCCTGTTCCTGGTGGCGGCTGTCGGCGGCGATGGCCAGTCCGGTGCTGCCGATGGCGGATTGAGCCGCCATGCCCCTGGCGCCGGCAGCCGGTCCGGTCGGCAACACCGCCACATCGAACTCCAGCTCCTCGGCTTGGACGAAGGTCTGGTAGCGCCAGTGCCCACCGAGTGCCATCGCCGCGTTGCCGGACGTGAACAGGCCCATCGTCGAGATCGACTGGGTGTCCGCGGCGGCGGGCGCCACGCGATGCACGTTGGACAGATCCGCGTAGAACTGGATCCCGGCGAGAAAGTCGTCGTCGTCGAAGTTCAGGTGGGTCGGGTTGACGCGCGGCACCGCCCACGGCACCCCGTTGTTCATGCCGAACAGCGCCGCGGAGTACGGCGGCGACCAGGTGTCGACGAAGCCCCACTGGGTGACTCGGCCGTTGTCGGACCGTCGGGTGAGTGCGGCCGCGGTGGCCAGGAACTCGTCGAACGTCCAAGGCGTATTCCAGCGGCCCGGCGGTGGCGGCACCCCGGCGTCGGCGAAGATCCTGGTGTTATAGAACAGGAACGCACCCGACCACTGCTCCGGGAACGCGTACTGGCCGCCGTTGAAGCCGA
This sequence comes from Mycobacterium sp. SMC-11, assembly GCF_046250095.1. Lineage (NCBI taxonomy): Bacteria > Bacillati > Actinomycetota > Actinomycetes > Mycobacteriales > Mycobacteriaceae > Mycobacterium > Mycobacterium sp. SMC-11. The sequence goes on from NZ_CP176430.1 coordinate 2,435,781, forward strand.
ACGTCTCGTAGAGAGCGGGAATGCTGTCGGCGTGCAACGCCGCCGCGAACTGCCGATCCCGATCCAGCAGAGTGTTCAAGTCCAACAGCACGCCGCGGTCGGCAAGTCCGGCGTAGTTGAACTCCCACGCCATCAGCACATCCGGGCACTTGCCGCCGGCGCAGAACGTCGACATCTGCTGGGTCGGGTCGCCGCCGGCCAGAATCGTGCGAACCCGAATGTCGGGGTGTTCGCGCTGGAACGCGTTGACGATCCGCATCCGGGCGTCGGCTTCTTCGGGATTGGCCGCGAAGAAGAAGGTCAGTGCGTCGTCGTCGCTGGCGCAGGCCGACATCGCCGGCAACAGTGCGGCGGCCCCGATCGCTCCGGCGCCGCGCAGCACGCTGCGGCGGGTAAGCGATCGTGCACCGGAGGCCAGCACCCGCGAAACCGTCAGACTTCGATCGGCGGGTAGAGGCGTTCGAGGGTGAACTGACGATCTCGGCGCGCAGCTAGGGAGCTGGCAACAAGTGACACCACCAGGATCCCGGCCAACACGGCCACCGACGTCCAGAGCCGCTCGTCGATACCGCCGACGGTCAGCTGGCGTAACCCGTTGACCGCATACGTCATCGGGTCATAGGGGTGCAATATCTGGAACGGTTTCGCCGTCGTCTCCACCGGATACACGCCGCCGGACGACACCAGCTGGAACATCAGGAAGGCCAGGGTGAACACCCGGCCCACGGCAACACCGAGCACGGCGTTGAACGCCTGGATCATCGCCAGGAACGACGCGGCGATCAACGCCAGGAAGGCGACCATGCCCGCGGCGTGGCGGGCCTGCAGCCCCACCCCGAAGTGCACCACCGTGTACATCAGCAAGACCTGGCACACCCCCAGCAGCAGGGCCGGCCAGTACGAGGCGAGCACCACCCGCAGCGCGCCAAGGCCGTTGACGATGGCGCGAGTCTGCAGCGGAGTCAACAACATCCACACGATCAGCGAGCCGATGAACAGTGCCAGCGGCAAAAAGAACGGGGCGAACCCGGTGCCGAAGGTGGCGGCCTGATGAGTGAAGTCCATGTCCACCCCGACCGGGCTGGCCAGGATTGCCGAGACGTCGACACGTTGCTGGTCGGTGATGGTCGATGCGCGCTGGTCGGCCTCGCCCAGTCCCGACGCCAGCTGGGCGGCGCCGTCCTTGAGCTGATTGCTGCCGTCGGCCAGTTGGACCAGGCCGTCGCTGAGCTGATTCGCCCCGGCTACCAGCGCGGTGGCGCCGTCGCGCAGCGCCACCACATCTGAGCGGAGACCGCCGTCGAGGGCGTGGGTCATGAAGGTGCGCAGCCCGCTGTTGGGATTGGCCAGATCGTTCTCCAACTGTTGGGTGTTGGCGCGCAGATTGGCCAGGCCCTCATCGGTGGCCGGGTCCAGTCCCTCGACATCGAGCAGCCGCTGGGCGCCGGCGAGGGTGTCACCGAGCCCGCGTACCGCCGGGTCGGGGTTGCCGCGCAGGGCGTCTACCACCTGGTTCACGATCCCCGCGGCCTGTTGGTAGTTGACGTTGAGCGACGCGATCCGGTCACTGACCGTCTTGAGGTTGCCGCTGAGGCTCGCGGCGGCCGCGCCGGCGGCGTTGGGGTCGAAGCCCATGTTGGCGAGGTCATCGGTCACCTTGAGCAGCGGATCGGTCGCCTGTTGGACACCATGGTTCAACTGACGGATTCCGTCGGCAAGCGCCGCCGAGCCATCCCGGGCCGTGCCCATGTTGTCGGCCAACGTTTTTGAGCCGTCCGAGAGCTGGCCGGCTCCCTCCGCCGCCTTCTTGACCTCGTCGGTCACCTGGGTCAGTGCGGTGCCGATCACCTGTTGGCCGACCTTGGAGCTCACTTCGTTGAGCACTTCGCGGGCGGCGTTCTGCCCCATGACCGAGGCGAGGTAGTTGTTGGCGTCGTTGAACCGGAACTGGATCTGCGCCTTTTGCGGATGCGGGCCCGCCGGGGAGACCACCGCCGTGCTGAAGTCGGAAGGAAGGGTGATCGAGAAGTAATAGGTTCCGTCGGAAACACCTTTGACGGCTTCGCTTTCCGACACCTGATGCAGGTCAAGCTGGCCGGATTCGACCAATGCTCGGGTCACCTCATCGCCGGCGTGCAACTGCTCGCCGGCTACCACGGCGCCGGTGTCCTCGTTGACCAGGGCGACCGGGATCTTGTCGATGGCGGCGAATGGATTCCAGAACGCCCACAGGTACATCGCGCCATACAGCAGCGGCAGCACGATGATGGTGATCAGGGCCAGACGCGGCATGGTGCCACGTGAATAGCGTTTGAGGTCGGTTCCCAGCGACATTCCGGCGAGCATGGTCAGCGATTCCCCTTCTCGTGTCGGCCGGGAACGAGCTCGGCGCGCTCCAGACGGTCGACGGTGATCTGCCCGGCCAGCCCGAACCCGTCGGGAATCGGATTGGCCGATGAGGTGATCACGGTCTGCTTCTCCCCCAGCGCGACCAGGCGGGTAAGCAGGATGGCGCGATCGCGGCTGTTTTTGATCTCATCGATGCTGCCGACCACCAGCAGCGGTGGACGTGCGGTGTTGGCCAGCGCGATTCGCAACAAGAGCCCGGTCATTTCGTCGAGATGCTCGACGTAGTCGTGCAGTTGGGGTACCGGTAGGTCACCGAAGACCGGGCCGCAGATCGCGTCGCGTTCCGCGTCGCCGGCACGGCGGACCAACTGATACCAGGGTGCATCCCAGCGGAGCTGTTCGGTGATCAGGTCTGCGACCGTCACCGACTCGAAAATCGCGTCGAGTTGTTCGATCCCTGCCAGCGCTGCGACATCGAAGATGTCGCGGGCTTTGTTGCGCCCGAGCACCGTGAGCGTGCCCGACGACGGCTTCATCCGGCCGGCCAGGTTCATCATCAGGGCGGTGCGACCCGACCCCGGAGGACCGACCAGCACGGTGGTACCGCCGGCCGGGATGTCCAGATCGAGAGGTCCGAAGACGCGTCCCCACGGCCCGGTCATGGTGATGCCGCGGGCCGTCACCGCGGGCGGTGACGGCGCAGGCGCCGTACTCTCCCCCGCCGCCGCGGTCTGCCCTGCGGCCGTCGTTTCGTCTGGCATGGACGCCCCCTCACACATCGGTTCGCGTGACCCATCAAAGCAGAACCCGCCGCCAGGGGCGGCTGTCACGTGTTCTTGCAGCTGATCAGGCCCCCGGGAGTTGCAGTGTCGCGCCGCGCAACCGTTCGGCATCGCCCGCGATGTCAATAGTGTGGATGCGCCCATCGTCGCCGATTCCGATGCGCAACAGCGCCAGCAGGCGCCCTGCGGGCGCGATCGCGATGCCCGGCGCGCCGTCGATGAGCAGTACGGCACCGGCGCGTGCCCGCCGGGTGAAGTGCCGGGTCTCGGTGGCGACATCGCGGGCGCCGCACATCTCGGTGGGCACGCCGGCTGGTATCAACACGGGGTCGACGCGGCGCACCACGTCGGGCGCCAACAACTCCAGCAGGGTGGGGATGTCGCCGCCGCGCGAGGCGGCCAGGAACGCGCTGACGATCTCGAGATGCTCGGCGCGGCGACGCGGCTGCTCGGCGGGCGCGGCATGCAGACGGGCCCGAGCACGGCTGGCCAACTTCTTGGCCGCGTCCGGCGAGCGGTCCAGTACCTCGCCGATCTGCTCGAACGGCACATCGAACACGTCGTGCAGCACGAAGGCGACGCGCTGCGCCGGAGATAACCGGTCCAGCACCACCAGCAGGGCCCGGCTGACCGCTTCGGAGCGCAGCACCTGTTCGTCGGCGGCCGGTGCGGCCAAGGCTGGGGAGCTGTCCAACTCGGGCATCTCCGACAGCGATTGCTCGACGCGACGTGAGCGTGCCCGCAACTGGTCTATGGCGGTGCGTGCGGTGATGGTGGTGAGCCAGCCGGGCAGATTGTCCACCACGGCGAAATCGGCGCTGCTGGCCTTCAACCACGCTGATTGGACAGCATCGTCGGCGTCAGCAGTTGAGCCGAGCAGATGAAACGCCACCGAATGCAGATGTCGGCGGTTGTCTTCGAACCGTTGGGCCAAAACGTCGGTGTTGCCCATGGGTCACCTTTCCCGTTCGGGAGTCGTCACAGGGATAGAGCCACATCCACCGACGACAGGAAGAGCAACACCATGAGCGTACAGATGATTCATCTGGTAACCGTCGTGGTGACCGCGGTCGCCACCGTAGCCATCGCCGTGCCCGATTTCATTCCCGCACAGTTCGTCTTGGCAAACTCCGCGCGGGTGGGAGTGCCGCGGTCCTGGTTGCCGCTGTTGGGCGGGCTGAAACTTGCTGGCGGTGCCGGCCTGCTCGTCGGCCTGGCAGGCGTCCCGGAGCTCGGCATCGCCGCCGCGGCCGGCCTGGTCGCGTACTTCATCGGGGCGGTTGTGACCCACGTGCGAGCCGGGGTGTTTTCCAACATCGGATTCCCGGCCGCCTATCTGCTGTTGTCGGCGGCGTCGCTGGCGATCCTGCTGGCCTGAGCTATCCGAATTCGGCGGCCGGGTCGGTGTGGCTGGCCGCACCGGCCCGCCGTGGCAGTTCGACGACGACGTTGGTGGCCTTGACCGAGGCGACCACCAGGCTGCCGGGCTGCAGCTGCAGCTCGTCGGCGGCCTCCCTGCTGACCAGTGAGACCAACCGGAACGGGCCGGCCTGAACCTCGACCTGTGCCATCACCGTGTCGCGGGTGACCTTGGTGACCAGCCCGACCATCCGGTTGCGTGCCGACTGGCCCACCACCGGATTACGTGACACCGGTTCGACGGCAGCGCGCTCCTGGGCGAACCGTGCCAGCTCGGCGCCGTCGACCATGCGAGGGCCACTGCCCGCGGTCAGCGACAGGCGACCGGAGTCGATCCACCGGCGGACGGTGTCGTCGCTGACCCCGAGGAGCTCGGCGACTTCGGCAATTCGAAAGCTCGGCACGTTGGTGAGTTTATCGCCGCTGTGTCGCCTAATCAGGCTCCTGGGAAATACCGGATTGTCGTGATCGGCGCTCCACGGCCGGCCACGTCGAAGAAGAGCACGGCGCGTCGCTGCGCAGAGGTGGTCGACACCGCGATGGTGCTGCCCGCAGCCAACATCTTGGTCAGCCGCGCGCCGTCCAGCTGCGCTCCGAGGTCGGCGAGCTCCACGGCGGTGTCATCGCCGTAAGTGACTGTGGCACTGGGTGATAGCAAAGATCGGGCGGTGGCTGTGCTGCCCGCGGCGAGCGCTTCCAGGAAGGCTTGCGCCGGCTTCTTGCCTCTGCTGCTCGGTCGGCGGAACCCGGTGACGAATCCGGCGGCGCCGGCCAGTCCCTGATTGCGTAGCAGTGCTCGCGACAACCCGATCCCGGCGGGCAGCGAGGCGACACCGTTGCCAAGGAATTGGCCCACCATGGCCGGCAGCTCCCAGTAGGCACGCAGGCGCTGCAGCTCCCAGCCGTCGGCCGACCCTCGCAGGTCATAGCGCAGGATCGCCGGGATGTGCATGGTGACCGACGGTCCCATCGCGACCTCGAGCTGCAGATCCCGCACGACCGTCGTCCCGCGCACGATGTCCAGATCGCGGTGGAAGGTGATGTCACGCGGACCGATGAACGTGTCGTAGAACCGGCCGATCTGCGCGGGGCCGACGTGCGGACGCGACCCCACCGGGTCCTCCACCCGGCCGTCGGCGCTGAACAGCCCTGTCCAACCGGCCTTATCGTGTGCCGCGGCCGCGGCCGGTGACTGCTCGACTGCGGCCAGCAGCTCCGCGGTCTTGGCGTCGGTCATCAGATGGTCTCCTTCACAGTGACACCGGCGCTGCGCATCGCCGCCAGCGCCGTGTCTGTCGACTCGGTGGACACGCCCGCGGTAAGGGGCGCTAGCACGGTAACGGAAAAGCCTTTGTGGACAGCATCTTTGGCGGTGGCGCACACGCAGTGTTCGATGGCGACACCGACCACGTCGACGTTGCGCACCCCATGTTGGTTCAGCCAGTCGCCCAGCGAAGTGTCCTCGTCATCGACACCCTCGAAACCGCTGTATCCCGCGCTGTAGGCGCCCTTTTTGAAGACCGCTTCGATCCGGTCGGTGTTCAGTGCCGGATGAAGTTGCGCCCCGGGACTTCCCGCGACGCAGTGCGGCGGCCAAGAATCCCGATAGTCCGGATGGTCGGAGAAGTGCGCTCCGGGGTCGATGTGCCAGTCCGCAGTGGCCACCACGTGCCCGTAGCGGGCCTTGCCGGCCGGGCTGTCCACGTAACGGCTGATCTGCTGTGCGACAGCCACGGCGCCAGGCACCGGGATCGCTCCCCCCTCGCAGAAATCGTTCTGCACGTCGACGATGACCAGCGCCCGCATGCGTCCACAGTATCGGCGGCGCCGCAGCGCTTCCCGGCCACACAGCGCCCAGGACCCGAGGACCGTCACCAGCACCGCGGCCTCGACTGCGGCGGTCCACGCCGGCGGGTAAACCACACCGGCCAGATAGTGGGCGATGAATCCATCCGCCGGCAGCGGGGCCATTGCGGCGGCGGCGCGCGCCCGTCGTTCCAGCCAGGTCAGCGGGCAGTCCAGATGCGCTACCACGATCAGCGCCGCCCAGAAGGCCGCCACACCGTGCAGCCACAGAGTGCGCGGCCACCGCACCGCGAGAAAGCCGCCGACCACGACATAGCCGACGAACGCAAGGTGCGACGCGACGATGAGCGCCACCGCGATCCGGTACATCAGTCCGCCGTTTCGCCCTCCGCAGAAACCGCTTCCCGCCCTGTTCGTCACGGTACATTGGCGAACATCCAACGTGGTCAGGAGCGAATCTGATGACAACCGGCGATTTCGGCCCGAACGGCCCTGGATACGGCCCCGGATACGGTCAGCCCGGTGGCTATCCACCGCCGCAGGGCTGGGGGCCGCAGCCCGGATGGGGACAGCAACCGGGCGGGCTCGGCAGGCGCTTTTGGGCCCGCGCGCTCGACGGCGTGCTGGTCGGCATCGTGTCGTTCTTCCTGTCGGTGTTCTTGTTCTCCGACGATTACCCGTTCCTGGTGACCGGCCTGTTCTCCGGGGCGCTGACCTTCGGCTACTTCGTGCTGTTCGAGGTGACGCAGGGCGCCACCCCGGCCAAACGGCTGCTGGGCCTATCGGTGCACGGGCCCGACGGGGTGTCGAAGCCGACGGCTTCGCAGTCGGCCATCCGCAATTCGTTCACTCTGCTGGCCATGGTCCCCTACCTCGGTGGGCTGCTGGCCTTCGTGGCCTACGTCGTGATCGCCGTGACGATCAGCGGCAGCCCGACCAAGCAGGGCAAGCACGACGAACTGGCCGGCGGCACCCGGGTGACCCGGGCCTGATTCCCCTCGCGGACGTCAGTGGGCTAGCGAAAAGCCTTGCCAGGCCTTGCGGCGCTCCGGGGCCGGGTCGTATTCCAAGCGGGTCTTGCGGTCGAGAACCATGACGGCACGCTCGTCGGCGGTGTAGGCCGGCCAGCCCTCGCCCGGCACCCCGGCCCGGCTGAACGCTCCCCAACGGCGCTGCACCTGCTTGCTGACCTGCAACGCCGTCCGGCGGTCCGCGCCGGCAGTGAGCAGCCGGCCAAAACCGCCACTGCGGTACACATCGAATACCGCGAACAACTCGGTGGCGTGCGTGGCACCCATACCCGACCATCGCAGCATCCGCGGCGCGTAGTCGTAGCGGTAGACGTAGGTGGGCGCATGCGCCCCATGGGCATCGGCGATCTGCCACACCGCGGCATTGAAGGCGAAATCACCGCCGAGCCGGATGCAGGCCGCCCGCTTCGGGTAGTCCGGATAGGCGGCGATGATGCGGTCACGCACCCCCGCGTCGGTGCCGGCCAGTACCGCCTCGACCATCGGCTCGTCGACCGGCAACATCCGCAAGAACCGGGTGAACAGCCGCCCCTCATCGGCGTTGCTGCCCACGATCAGCGGAACCCGGTGCGCTGATCCCTGCCGCATCGCCTCAATCGGGTCCACCGGCAGCACGTCGTCGCCGCAGACCGGCCCGATCGGGAACGCGCCCAGCATGTCTCGATTGCCCTCGGCGATCAATCGGTCCTGGGCGGTCAGCAGCTCCGACGGCGTCACGCGCAGCAGTGCCTGGGCTCCGGACGGCCGGATCCCGAGCAGCGCGGCGAATCGCTCGGCGAAGGCGGCCGCAATGTCGGTGTTGCGCACCAGCCCCGCGGCCGGGCTTTCGGCGATCGCACGGGCGAACAAGCCCTGTGCCGCGGGAACCGCCAACAGGGTGGCCACCGCGTGCGCGCCCGCGCTCTCCCCGAAGATGGTGACGTTATTGGGGTCGCCGCCGAATGTCGCGATGTTCTCCTGAACCCAGCGCAGGGCGAGCACCAGGTCGCGCAGGTACAGGTTGCTGTCCAGGGTTACCTCGGGGGTCGACAGCGAGGACAGGTCCAAACACCCCAGCGCACCGAGCCGGTAGTTGACCGACACGTACACACAACCGCGACGGGCCAGCGCCGCACCGTCATAGATGGGGGTGGCCGAACTGCCCATGATGTAGCCGCCGCCGTGAATGAACACCATGACCGGTAGCGGTCCGGTGTCGGTGTCCTCCGGGGCCACCACGTTGAGCGTCAGGCAGTCCTCACTGGTCGGCTGGAACCGGCCGGGACCCAGGACGGTGTAGAACCGTTCCTGCGGCGCGCAATTGGTGAACCCGTGGCAATGGCGCACCCCCGACCACGGCTCCGCCGGCTGGGGCGCCCGAAACCGCAGCGGACCGATCGGCGGGCGGGCGTAAGGAATGGACCGCCATCTGCGCACCCCGTCGCGGACGAAACCCTCCACAACGCCGGTGGCGATGCGGGCCTGCACGGGGTGGTTATGCATGAGCCGAACGGTAGCGGCTTCGGCGGTGGTTAGCGAACCTCGACGAAGGAGAGGTGAGGCTGGACCGCCGCTTGAGCAGGGCCGGTTAGCCTAACGGCATGCGTCTCACCGGGCTGGTCGCCGTACTGCTGTTGGTCGCGGGATGTTCTGGCGCCAAGGTCGAAGAGCCGACGCTCACTTCGACTGGTTCGTCTCCCTCCAGCACCGCTCCGCCGCCGACATCGGTGACGTCAACCTCGGCGAAGCCCTCGGGGCCGCTGGCTCCCCCGGCTGCGGGCGCGGCGATCGCCGACGTCATCGCGTGGATAGAAGCCGGCCAACCCGTCGACGCCGCCGACTACCACAAGGCCACCCGCGACGGCGAGGTCACCGACCTCATCGATGATGTCGCCTTCACAGTGGCGGCCGCACCCCGCCGCGCCACCACCTGCATCAGCGATTCCGGGTCCTCCGACAGTGCCCTGGCCTGTGTGGTGGATCTGGCGAACCCGCCGGCGCAGCCCGCGGACATCTACGGCGAGTGGAAGGGCGGCTGGGTCGACTTCGGTGGCAACACGCTGCAGGTGGGCTCCGCGCACGGCGATCCGGGCCGGTTTGTGCACGGCGACGGGGCGCAACTGCCGGACGGATCCACTTTGTCGTTCGGCGACTACCGCTGCCGGGCGGATCGAGTCGGGCTGATCTGCGTGAACTACGCCCACCGATCGGCGGTGCTGCTGCGCCCGGAGGGCATCGGGACCTTCGGCTGCCTGCACCCGGTGCCTCCTGCGGCCGACGCCGGCGAGCAGTTCAGCTGCGCCAGCTGAGCTTCAGCGCCAGCGGTCGGCCGAATCGACGGCCTGCAGCAGGGCGTCGCACAGTTGCCGCAGCTCGTCGTGGGGAGCGTCTTCGGACAAGGCGGTAGCGATGTCCTCGGCCGCGCATCGCACCTGATAGACCCGATCGGACAGGGCGGTCGCCTCGTCGGCGGAGAGCACCACGGAGTCGGGCGTCAGCGCGGTCGTCTTACCGCTGCTGATCAGGGCACGCTGCTCATAGGCGCGCTGCCGGCAGGACTGCCGGCAGTACTGGCGGCGCCGGCCGATCCCGGCATCACCCACGTCGCGGCCACACCATCGACACGGCTGGGGGCGGGGACTGCGAGGCACGTCGAACACCTTAATCCGGGGACGGCGACGTTCCCGGTATCATGAGAGGTCGCGCCATATGCGCCGGGAACTTCAGAGGGTTCGCTCGCGTTGACACTCGCGAGGCATTTTTCACCAATAGGCATAAGGAGAGTGGGTCATGGCTGATCGTGTTCTGCGGGGCAGTCGGCTGGGAGCCGTGAGCTACGAGACCGACCGCAACCACGACCTGGCGCCGCGCCGCATGGCGCGCTACCGCACCGACAACGGTGAAGAGTTCGAGGTGCCCTTCGCCGACGACGCGGAGATCCCCGGCACCTGGATGTGCCGTAACGGCCTGGAAGGCACCCTGCTCGAGGGCGACCTGCCCGAGCCCAAGAAGGTCAAGCCGCCGCGCACCCACTGGGACATGCTGCTGGAGCGCCGCTCGGTCGAAGAACTCGAGGAGCTGCTCAAGGAGCGCCTGGAGCTGATCAAGACGAAGCGGCGCGGCTAAAACCGCGGGCTTTTTTGCACCGCGGCGTCTCGCCCGAGACGCCGCGGTGTTTTAGCTTCGGGCGCCCCGCAGCCGGTTCACCCGGCCACCGATCCCCCACCGCGCGACCTTGACCATCGCTTCGCGGATGTTCGAGCCACTCATCTTCGACACGCCCAGCTCACGTTCGGTGAACGTGATCGGCACCTCGGTGATGGTGAACCCGTTGTTGACGGCGCGCCAGGTGAGGTCGACCTGGAAGCAGTAGCCCTTCGAGTCGACCGCGTCCAGACCGATCTTCTCCAGCACGCCGCGACGGTAGGCCCGATAACCCGCGGTGATGTCGTGGATTCCGACGCCGAGGAGCAGACGCGCATAGGTGTTGGCGGTCTTGGACAGCACCAGCCGACGCACCGGCCAGTTTCGCACTGTCCCGCCGTCGACGTAGCGTGAGCCGATCGCCAGGTCGGCGCCCGCATCAATGGCGTCCAGCAACCGGTAGAGCTGCTCGGGAGCGTGGCTGCCGTCGGCATCCATCTCCACGATCACCTCGTAGTTGCGGTCCAGTCCCCAGGCGAAACCGGCCAGGTACGCCGCGCCCAATCCGGCCTTGGAGGTCCGGTGCATGACGTGAACGCGCTCGGGGTCGGCGGCCGCCCGCTCGTCGGCCAGCTTCCCGGTACCGTCCGGGCTGCCGTCGTCGACGACGAGGACGTGTACGTCGGGTCGGGCCTGCTGGAGCCGGTCCAGGATGATCGGCAGGTTCTCCAACTCGTTGTAGGTGGGGATGACCACCAGAGTATGCAGGCTGGGACGCTCACTCATCGGCGCCGTTCCTCCCGTTCTCCGCATCGGCGCCGGTGCGGCCCCGCTTGAAATGACGTCGCGTAATCCGACCGCGCGTGAAGTTTCCATTTTGCCGTATGGCGGCCAGCAGGGACGCAACGGCCGCTCCGAGCAACACCCACTGCAGCACCGGCGCCCACCGCGTCGCCGGGGTCAGCGCGGTCTTGAGCCGTATATGGCTATCGAGGTAGGCAGGCTCGAAGAAGGCGGTCCTGGCCAGCTCACGGCCGTCGGGGGCGATCACCGCACTGATTCCGGTAGTTCCGGCGACGACGACGTAGCGGTCGTGCTCGACTGCGCGCACCTTGGCAAATGCCAGCTGCTGGTCGCTCATCGTCTCGTCGAAGGTGGCGTTGTTGGTCGGCACCGCCAGCAGCTGGGCGCCCGCGAGCACCGACTGGCGCGGCGCGCGATCGAAGATCACCTCCCAGCAGGTGGCTACCCCGACCGGGACACCGGCGACATGCACCACCCCGTTGCCGTGACCGGGAACGAAATACCCGGCTCGATCGGCATAGCCGGACAGGTGCCGGAAGAACCCGCGCCACGGCAGGTACTCGCCGAACGGCTGCACGATCCGCTTGTCGTGGCTCTCCCCCGGCCCGGTGCGCGGATCCCACACCAGCACCGAATTCGACGCCACCGGATTGTCCCGGCTCCAGCCGGGCGCGGTACGCACCGTGCCCACCAGGATCGGGGCGTCGACCGCTTGGGCGGCGACGGTGATCTGTTGCGCGGCGTCGATGTTGGTCACCGGGTCGATATCCGAAGCGTTCTCCGGCCAGATCACGAACAGTGGCTGCGGGGCGCGCCCGGCCGCGACATCCTCTGCCAGCCGCAGGGTTTCGCGGACGTGATAATCCAGCACCTCCCGGCGCTGGGCGTTGAAGTCGAGCCCCAGCCGCGGCACGTTGCCCTGCACGGCGGCCACCGTGATCGACGGTTCGTCCCCGGCGCCTACGCCGGAACGGCGCACCCCCGGCCACACCACCACGGCGGTCAGCATCACCAGACAGATACACAGTCCGGGCAGCAGCACCGCCGGCGGGCGGTCAGTCGAGCCGGGCGCCGGTGGGTTCCGCAGCCACCGCACGATCTCGATCGTCAGAGCGGTGCCGGCGCAACCGATCAGCACCACCCCGGTCGACAACAGCGGAACACCGCCGAGTGCGACCAGCGGCAGCAACGGGCCGGCGGTCTGTCCGTATCCCACCGCCCCCCAAGGGAACCCGCCGAACGGAACTACCGATTTCGCCCATTCCTGGGCGGCCCACAGCAGCGCGAACCAGATCGGCCAGCCGGCCAGTGACCGCACTGCCACCGCCGCCGATCCGAACAGGGCAGGAAACAGCGCACACATCAGCGCCAGGATCAGCCAGGGCGCCGGGCCGACCAGCCCGCCCACCCACGGCAGCAGCGGCAGGTAGAACGCCACGCCGCACAGCAGACCGTAGCCGAAACCTCCGGCAATGGTGGTCTCGCGGCGAACGAGCACCCAGCTCAGCAGCGCGAAGGCCACAATCGCGGCCCACCACCAGTTCAGCGGGGCGAAGCTGGAACGCAACAGCATGCCCGCAGCCACCGATGCGGCCAGCTGTGCCCAGCGATCAGCCGCGGCGATGCCCAAGCGTTCCAGCAGGTTCGGCGCGGGTGGGTCGGCGTGGGTGAGAACGTCGCCGTCAGAATCGGTGGGAACGTCAGCGGCCGCGTCGGTGGGGGTTTCCGTTGCCGGTTCCTCGGTGGGCTCAGCCATGCAGGACCACACCACGGTGCACAGTGCGACGGCATTGCGGGCTGGCGCCGGGATCGAGCACCGGCAGCGCGGGCACCCGTGCTCGTGGATCGGTCGACCACCGCTGAACGGAGTCGCGAGGCGCCTCCACGGCCAGGGCATTGGTCTCCCAGACCGCATAGGAGGCGGGTGCGCCGGCCACCAGGGTCCCGGTGAGGCCGTCGTTGATACCGGCGGCCCGCCAGCCACCGCGCGTCGCCGCGGCGAAAGCCGCCCGCATCGAAACCGCACTGCCCGGCGTGCGGTGGTTCGCGCCGGCGCGCACCGCAGCCCACGGATCCAATGCGGTCACCGGGCTGTCAGAACCAAACGCGAGGGGCACGCCTTGGGATGCTAACAGCGCAAATGGGTTCAGCCCGGCGGCTCGCTCGGCGCCCAGACGCTGGGCGTACATGCCCTCCCCGCCACCCCACAATGCGTCGAAAGCCGGCTGCATGCTGGCGATCACGCCCCAGGAACCCAGCTTGGCCGCCTGCTCGGCACTGACCATCTCCAGGTGCTCCAGCCGGTGTCCGCAACGGGCCACTGCGGGCACCCCGAATTTCTCCACCACCCGTTCCAGCGCCGCAACGACCGTGGTGACCGCGGCGTCGCCGATCACGTGGAACCCGGCGGTCACCTCCGCCTCGGTGCAGGCCCACAGGTGGGCGGTGACGGCGTCGAGGTCCAGATGGCAGACCCCGGTACAGCCGGGGGCGTCGGCGTAGTCCTGGCGGAGCCAGGCGGTGTGCGAGCCCAACGCCCCATCCACGAACAGGTCGCCGCCGAGCCCCCGCGCGGCGGTCTCGGCGATCAATTCGCGTGCCCGGGCGGCGCTGGTGACCGCTTCGCCCCAGTAGCCGACGACCTCGACGCCGTGGCCGGCTTCGCCCAGGGCCCGCAGTTCGCGCCAGTCGTCGAGACCACCGATGTCCGGGCCGGCACATTCATGTACCGCGACGATGCCCGCCGCGGCGGCGGCATCCAGCGCAGCCACCCGGGCCTCGGCGCGCTGCGCGGCGGTGAGCAGGCTGCCGGCCATGGCACGGACCCGATGGTGGGCATCGCCGGACAGCGGGACGGCAGGGTCGATCCCGGCCGGCAAATCCGGCACCAGGTTGCGCAGCGCGGTGGAGGCCAGTGCGGAGTGGACGTCGGTGCGAGACAGGTATGCGGGTCGATCCCCCACCACGACGTCGATGGCCGCGGTGTCCGGGGCACGGCCGTCGGGCCAGCCGGATTCGTCCCAGCCGTGTCCGCGGATCGGCTCACCGGGGTGGGCTGCGGCGTAGTCGGCGATCAGTTGCAGGCAGTGCTGCGCCGAGGTCGCCGGCCGAAGGTCCAGGCCGATGCGGCACAGGCCGGTCTCGGTGACGTGGACGTGGCTGTCCACGAATGCCGGTGTCACCAGCGCGCCGTCGAGTTCGATCACCTCGGCCTGCGGGAACTGTTCGCGGCCGACGTCGTCGCTGCCGAGCCAGGCCACCACGCCGTCCCGGACCGCCATCGCGGTGGCGTCGGGATGACTCGGACTGTGGATTCGCCCGCCGAGCAGCAAAGAGGCAGGCCTGCCGGTCACAACGGTCACGTCGTAGAAAGTACGGGTTGGCGCAGGCTGCCGGTCAGGCGACCGGAAGGACGCGCTGCCCGGTGTCGGTGACGTCGACGAATTCGGCGTCGATGTAGTCGGCTCGGTTTCCGGGCGGGCGCCGGGCGGTGTACCACTGCCGACCGACCGTGGCCGCCGCCACCAGCGGGGTATGCCTGCCCAGCGCGGTGGCCGCCACCGCGCCCAGCAGCGGGCGGGCCGCAGCCCGGGTCGGGGGCGCCAACAACAGCAGACCCACCAGCGAAGTCACCGGTCCCGGAACGAGAACCAGCACACTGCCGGCTGTGACCAGCCCGCTGTCGGCGAGAACACCCGGGTCAGCCTGCTTACACAGCCGGCGGAACTGACGCCGGATCTGCCCAGTTGCCAGCACAAGTCCGGCCAGGAAGATGCCCAGTAGCAGCAACGTCGTCCAGCCGAAGCCGATCGCCCAGATCAACCCGGCAACCGCCGCCAGCTCCACCAGGGCGTAGAGACCGAAGATCCGCAGCACACCGCTCACCATGCCATCCCAACGTTCGGGCCGGTGATGTGGTTCCAGGCCGGCGCGGCGACCTGCCGGGAGGGCAATACTGATGCGATGACCACGATCCGAATCGAGGCGCCCGCCGGCCCCATCGATGCGCTGCTGGACACTCCGGCCGGGCCCGGGCCATGGCCCGGTGTGGTGGTGATCCATGACGCGATCGGCTACGGCAGGGACATGCAGGCCATCTCCGAACGGATCGCGGGCGCGGGCTACCTCGCGCTGTCGCCGAACCTGTACTCCCGGGGCGGCCGGGCGCGCTGCATCACCCGGGTGATGCGGGAGCTGCTCACCCAGCGAGGCCGTGCACTCGATGACATCCTGGCCGCCCGCGATCATCTGCGGGGCATGCCCGAGTGCTCGGGCACGGTCGGTATCGCCGGCTTCTGCATGGGTGGCCAGTTCGCATTGATCTTGGCGCCCAAGGGATTCGGGGCCTCCGCACCGTTCTACGGCGTGCCGCTACCCCGCCGCCTCGAGCAGACCCTCGACGGCGCCTGCCCCATTGTGGCCAGCTTCGGAGGCCGCGACCCGATGGGCCGCGGCGCCGCCGATCGGCTACGCCGGGTGGTCGAGGACAAGGACATTGCGCACGACATCAAGGTGTACCCCGGAGTCGGCCACAGCTTCGCCAACGAGCTGCCCGGCCAGCCGCTGATCCGCATCGCCGGCTTCGGCTACAACGAGGCCGCGACCGCCGATGCCTGGGACCGCGTGTTCGGCTTCTTCGGCGAGCACCTGCGCCCCCAGGCCTGACCGCTTAGGCCGGACCGCCGGCCGCCGCCAGCACCCGCGGAAACAGCACGTTGTTCTCCTTGTGTACGTGCAGGTGGATGTCGGACTCCAGGTCCGCCAGACCGGCCAGCATCGCGGTGTAGCTGGCGCAGGCATCCGCCGGGACGGTGTAGCCGTTGGTGAGCTCACGCAGTTCAGCCAGCAGATGGCCGGCATTGTCATGCTCTTGCTGGTTCTCGGCCAGTTCGGTGCGCACCTCGTCGGGCAGCGGTCGGCCCGAACCCCCGGCATGCAGGCTGATCTGCGGGAACAACAGCGTCTCTTCGGTGCGCAGGTGCGGTTCCATGCCGCCGCGGAGCTGATGAAACACCTCGCGGACCCGCGGCAGCTCGCCGTGGTTGGGGCCGTGGACCCGCGCCACCTTGTCCACCAACTCCGCCAATCGCGGGAACTCATCCCACAGGAACCGGTGGTGGGTGCTGACGATGTGGGCGATTAGCGACGTGTCGTCGTAGTCGGCCCAGTCGGCCGGCTGGCCGGGTGACGTGGCGTTGAGCGCGGCCAGCAGTTCGTCGGCGTCGACTCCGTCCGCGGCGCACGCCGCACCCAGGGTGCGCTGACCGTGGCAGCAGAAGTCGATCCCGAACCGGCTCAGGATGCGGGTGGACGACGGGTCGGCGGTGACGATGTCACCGAGAATCTGATCGGAAGTGACGGTGGCCATGTTGGCTCCTAGGGGTCGGGTTCCGATCCAAGGATGCTCATTTCAATGAGCAAAGTCCATTATATGTGATGCAGTCGATCACTCCGGCCCGGCCGGGGTCAACGCGAGCCCGACGTTGGTGCGCATGCCGCCCCGCAGCTTGCTGAAGAAGTTGAACACCGGCCCGATCAGCTTGTAGCGCTTGCCGATTGCCGCATAGACGGCGGCGTTGTCAGATTTGTCCAAGACCGTGGCGACGGCCTCGATAGCCTCGCCCTTGGGCCGTCCCCGCACATCGCAGACCGCCAAGGTCACCCGCGGGGTGTTGCGGATTCGCTTGACCTTCCAGGACGACTCCTGGGTGATCACCAGCAGTCGGTCACCCTCGGCCGCGGCCCACACCGGGGTCGGCTTGGGCCGGCCATCCTTGGTGAACGTGGTCAGCAGCAAATAGTCGGACTTGGCGATCTGGGCGAAAGTTGGGGCCATGACCGCGAACCTACCCGCCCCGAGGCCCGGAGCCCGCGTGCCTGCTCAAAGTGCCGGCGAGCGCCGCGGCGAACAGTCCAACCGTTACAGCGGTGGGCGGCTTGCGATTGGGTGCAAGTCGGCGAGCTTGGGTAGCTCGGACTTCGGCTGCTCGGCATCGACAAAGGCCGTCACGGCATCCAGGGTGATCAGGCCGTAGCGGACCAACAGATCAACCGCGTTCAAACCGAAGTGAGTGGCAACCCGGATCAGGTTGTCGGCGGTGATCAAACGCCCTTCGTGTGCAGCCTTGTAATAGGCAGACTTCCGGTAGCCGAAGGCTTCGTAGACCTCAGTTGCCGGAAGCGGCCTACCGACCAGGTAAGGCAGCACGACCGACGGGTCCTTTTTTCGATCGTCCATGGTTTTACACTCTAGTCCTGTCAGGCGGGAAGAGGTCAGAAAACTATACCGAAATTCTTCGCCTATTCCCACAACCTGGGAATGTCGCGTTCCGTCACATCGTACTAACCCGCCGGTCGCGGCCCCGCGCCGGGCTCCCGGTTTGTTAACGCGGCATCTGGCGCCACACAGATTGCGGGACAATTCTCAGGATGGCGAACAGCGGGCGCAGTGCCCATGGCACCCACACGCTGCGGCGGCGCTTGCGCAGTGCCCGGGTTGCCGCGACCGCAACCTGGCGCGGGGTGCTCGCCAGTGGAGCGGGATTCATGCCGGTGGTCATCCGGCCGACGACGAAACCCGGTCGCACGAGCAGCAGGCGCACACCCGTGCCGTGCAGTGCGTCGGCGAGGCCATTGGCGAAGCCGTCGAGGCCGGCTTTGGCCGAGCCGTAGACGTAGTTGGCCCGTCGGACCCGCACCCCCGCCACCGAGGAGAACACCACCATGCGGCCTCGCCCGGCGGTCCGCATAGCCGCGGCCAGGTGGGTGAGCAAACTGATCTGGGCGACGTAGTCGGTGTGTACCACGGCCACCGCGTGCGCCGCATCAGACTCCGCCCGGGCCTGATCGCCCAGCACGCCGAATGCCAACACGGCGGTACCTATCGGTCCGTGCTCGGCGATCAGGTCCGCCACCAAAGGGCCGTGGGCGCTCACGTCGTCGGCATCGAACTCCTTGGTGTGCACCGCGGCCGCCCCCGCGTTGCGCACCGTGGCGACTTCGGCGTCGAGCCGATCCGCCGAGCGTGCCGCCAGCACCACCGTCGCCCCCTGCGCGAGCTGCTGCGCCAACTCGAGGCCGATCTCACTGCGTCCGCCGAAAATCACCACCGGCCCGTCAACCGTGTCGTTCACGGCTGAGATTATCGCCTGCGCTAGCGTGGGCGGTGATGGCGAACGCGACGACTCGACTGACCAGTGACGCGTTGGCGTTTCTCACCGAACGCCACCTGGCGATGCTGACCACCTTGCGCGCCGACAATTCGCCACACGTGGTCGCGGTGGGCTTCACCTTCGATCCCAAAACCCACATCGCCCGGGTGATCACCACCGGCGGTTCGCAGAAGGCGGTCAACGCCGAACGCGCCGGGGTTGCCGTGCTCAGCCAGGTCGACGGGGCACGCTGGCTCTCACTGGAAGGCAGCGCCACCGTCAACGACGCCCCCGCGGCGGTTCGCGACGCCGAGCTGCGATACGCCCAGCGCTACCGCACGCCACGGGTGAATCCGCAGCGAGTGGTGATCGAAGTGCAGGTGGAACGCGTGTTGGGTTCCGCCGACCTGCTCGACCGCGGCAACCGCTAGTCAGCCGACTCCGTCACCGGCACCACCACCAGGTCATGCGGCCGACCGTTCAGTGATTCCACGCCGTCGGCGGTGACGATCACGATGTCCTCGATGCGGGCGCCCCAGTTGCCGGGAAAGTAGATGCCGGGCTCGACCGAGAACGCCATCCCGGCCCGGAGCGTCTCGTCATTGCCGGCAACGATGTAGGGCTCTTCGTGCACCGACAGGCCGATGCCGTGCCCGGTGCGGTGCACAAAGTATTCGGCCAGGCCGGCCTTCGCCAGCACATCACGGGCCGCCGCGTCGACCTGCTGCGCCGTCACTCCCGGGCGAACGCTGGCGACCGCGGCGCGCTGCGCCTCCTGTAGCACTGAATAGTGTTGCGCTACCTCGGGATTCGGCTCACCCAGGCTGTAGGTTCTGGTGGAGTCGGAATTGTATCCAGGCTCGACCGGCCCGCCGATATCGACGACCACGATGTCACCGGCCTGCAGCACCCGCTCGGAGCATTCATGGTGCGGGTCGGCGCCGTGCGGGCCCGAACCCACGATGATGAAGGCCACCTCCGAATGGCCTTCGGCCACGATCGCTTCGGCGATGTCGGCGGCGACGTCGGCTTCGGTGCGGCCCGGGACCAAGAACTCCGGTACCCGGGCGTGCACCCGGTCGATCGCCGCGCCGGCCTTGCGCAGGGCATCGATCTCACTGGGGTCCTTGATCATTCGCAGATCACGAAGCACACCGGTCGCCAAGACGGGCGTGGTGCCGAGCACGTCCACCAGGGGCAACAGATGCAGCGCCGGCATCGAGTCGGTGACAGCGACCGCCGACGACGGTGCACCGCCCAGCGCCTCGCCCACCATGCGATAGGGATCCTCGCCGTCAACCCAGTCCCGCACCGCCACACCCAGGTCGGCCACCGCGGATTCGCGCAGCGCCGCCAGCTCCAACCGCGGCACCACCATGGTGGGCGAACCCGATGCCGGCAGCACCAGCGCGGTGAGCCGCTCGAAAGTCTGAGCCCGCGACCCGATCAGGTAGCGCAGGTCGTAGCCGGGCGTGATCACCAGCCCGGCCAGGCCGGCGTTCGCGGCGGCAGCGGCCGCGGCTGCCAATCGGTGGGCGTAGACGCTGCTTTCGAACCGGGAAGTCACGCACATCAGGCTATCGGGCGGGCCCAAACGGCGGTCCAGCTTCGCCTCTCCTCCGTCGAGGCTTGCTAACCGCCGGCCAATAGGCTGGCACCCATGACTGCTCCCGTGTTGCTGCTCGACGGTGCCAGTATGTGGTTCCGCTCCTACTTCGGGGTGCCGTCCTCGATCACCGCACCCGACGGCCGGCCGGTGAATGCGGTGCGTGGTTTCTTCGACTCGGTCGCCACCCTGATCACCCGCCAGAGTCCGGAACGGCTGGTGGTCTGCCTGGATCTGGACTGGCGGCCGCAGTGGCGGGTGGACCGCATCCCGTCCTACAAGGCCCACCGGGTGGCCGAAGAGGTACCCGATGATTCAGACATCGAAGAGGTGCCCGACGAGCTGAGCCCACAGGTGGAGATGATCGCCGAGCTGCTCGACGCGTTCGGCATCACCACGGGTGGAGCACCCGACTTCGAGGCCGATGACGTGCTGGGCACCTTGGCGGCCGCCGAGCAGCGCGACCCGGTGATCGTGGTCAGCGGTGACCGCGACCTGCTGCAGGTGGTCGCCGACCAGCCGGTCGCGGTGTCGGTGCTCTACCTGGGCCAAGGGCTGGCCAAAGCGACGCTGTTCGGCCCGGCCGAGGTGGCGCAGCGCTATAGCCTGCCGCCGGAGCGGGCCGGGGCTGCCTACGCCGAAATGGCGCTGCTGCGTGGCGACCCCTCCGATGGGTTGCCCGGGGTGGCCGGCATCGGTGAGAAGACGGCGGCCGGCCTACTGACTCAGTACGGCTCGCTGGCGGCGGTGCTGGCCGCCGCCGCTGACCCGGGATCGCCTATGGCCAAAGGGGTTCGGGCCAAACTGCAGGCCGGGCAGGACTACATCGAGGCCGCCGGTCCGGTGGTACGTGTGGCCACCGACGCTCCGGTCACCCTGTCGACACCGTCGGACACCCTGCCGCGGGTGGCCGCCGACCCGGCGCGGGTCGCCGAATTGGCGGAGCGCCTAGGTGTCGGGTCCTCGATTGCCCGGCTCCAGCGGGCGCTCGACGCGCTGCCGGATTAGGCGAGCCCGGTTGAACGCGGCGGCCTACTTGGGCCGGCCGACCTCGTAGGTGCCCGAGTTGTCCTGGAAGGTGACGGTCACCTGGCGCTTGGTCCCGTCGATGCTGACCTCGCAGTTGAAGGTGTCGCCCTGCTTGACCACCGGGCTCTGCCCGTTGTTGCAGCGGACGTCCTTAACGTTCTTGGCGCCGTAGCCGTTGGTCTGGTCGGCCAGGATCTGCTGAACGCCTTCCTGGGCCTTGTCGATGTCGAGCTTGGTGGTCACGAAGAAACCGGGCTTCCAGAAGCCCAGCACCAGCAACACCAGCACGGCGATACCCACGCACCCGGCGAGCACCGAGCTGACCATCCCGGACGGGCGCTTGGTCGCGGTGCCCGGCGCCGGGTACTGGCCCGGCTGCTGCGGGTACTGACCGTACTGGCCCGGCTGGCCGTATTGCCCGGGCTGGCCGTACTGGCCGGGCTGACCATACGGCGAGGGCTGACCGTACTGGCCCGGCTGGCCGTACGGCGAGGGCTGACCGTACTGCTCGGGCTGCGGGTAGCCGGGATACGGCTGCGGCGCCGAGGGGTAGGCGCCCTGCTGCGGGTACTGGGGGTACTGCTGCGGCGTGTAGGCCGGCGGCTGCCATTGCTGCTCAGCGCCGGTCGCGGGACCCTGTCCGGCGCCCTGGTCCTCGGGCTGACCGGGCTGCTGAGGCTGCCACGGCTGCGTCGGGTCGTATCCCTGCGGTCCGCTCATCGTTGTTCCTCAAGTCCTCTCACGTAGCGGGTGCTGATCACCGCCGGCTCTCCACCGTAGCGCCCGGACCAGCCTACCCGGCGTCAACGGCAACGACCCCGCGCAAAACCGTGTCGATCGCCTGTTTTGCTGTGGCCCGCAACTCCGCACTGGGTGCCGCATTCCGCAGCTGATCCAGCAGGTCGAGCACTTGGCGGCACCAGCGCACAAAATCGCCCGCCGACAGGGGTGTGCCCCCGCCGGCCGCATCTGACGCGGCCAGTGCCGACGCCAGATCGCCACTGCGCGCCCACCGGTAGACCGCGGCGACGAACCCGTCGTCGGGTTCCCGGGTCGGGCTGATGCCGTGCCGGCGCTCGTCGGCCCGCAACGCGGCCGAAAGCTTGCGGGTCTGGTGCAGCGCGCGGTGCACCGCTTCGGTGGGCGCCTGCAGGGTCGGCGGTCCGCCGGGCCCGTCCGCGCCGCGGGTTTCGTAGAGCACCGCGGAGACCACCGCAGCCAGTTCCGGAGGTTTGAGGCCCTGCCATGCCCCGGTACGCAGGCACTCGGCCACCAAAAGGTCGCTCTCGCTGTAGATCCGGGCCAGCATCCGGCCGTCGTCGGTGACTCGGGGGCTGCCATCCCCAGCATCGGTCGCGTCATCGCGCGGCTCCGTACCGTCGCCGCGCTCTGCGTCGTCACCGGCGCGAATGAAGCCGCGTTCGGTCAGCAGCCCGACGATCCGGTCGAAGGTGCGCGCCAGCGAATTGGTGGCGGCCTCGACCTTCCTGCGCAACTGCGCGTTATCGGCTTCCACGCGCAGGTAGCGCTCGGCGACGCGCACCTGGGCTTCGCGATCCGGCGCGTCGTGAACGGGATGGTCGCGCATCCGCTGGCGCAGGGCCGCCAGCTCCGGATCCACCGGTGCGTCATCTGCGTCGCCGCGACGTTTACGCCCGCTGGGAACCACCAGCCCGGCGGCCGCGGATCGCAGTGCCGAGGCCAGGTCGCGGCGCACTCGCGGCTGGCGGTGTTCCACTCGCTTGGGCAGGCTCATGGTGCCGATCGGCGGGACGGCGCCCGAATAGTCCGCTGAGGAGATCCGGCCGGCCCAGCGATGCTCGGTGAGCACCAGTGGCCTTGGTTCGTCGGAATCCCGGTCGGCCTGCAGCACCACCGCCAGTCCCCCGCGACGACCGTGGCTGAGGTTGATGATGTCGCCGCGGCGCAGCGCCGCCAGAGCGTCACTGGCTGCCCGACGGCGCTGCAACCGCGAGGCCCGCGCGTGGGCGCGTTCGCGTTCGGAGATCTTCGCCCGCAGCCGGGCATAGTCGAGCACTGCTGAATCGCGCCCGCCGAATTCGGCGGCGATCTCGTCCAGGGTGCGCTCGCCGCGCTCGGCGCTGCGCACCAGACCGACGACAGACCGGTCGGCCTGAAACTGGGCGAATGACTGCTCCAGCAGTTGGTGGGCCTGCTCTGGCCCCATGTGCTGCACCAGGTTGATCGTCATGTTGTACGACGGCGCGAACGAGCTGCGCAACGGGAAGGTACGGGTGGATGCCAGGCCGGCCACCTGGTCGGGGTCGGCGGTGCTCTCCCCGGGGTGCCACAGCACCACCGCATGGCCTTCGACGTCGATGCCGCGCCGGCCGGCCCGGCCGGTCAGTTGGGTGTACTCCCCCGGCGTCAGCGCGGCGTGCTGCTCACCGTTGAACTTCACCAGCCGTTCGAGCACCACCGTGCGGGCCGGCATGTTGATCCCGAGCGCCAGGGTTTCGGTGGCGAACACGGCCTTGACCAAACCCGCGGCGAACAGCTCTTCGACGGTGTGACGAAACACCGGTAACAACCCGGCGTGGTGGCCGGCCAGACCGCGCAGCAGCCCCTCGCGCCAGTCGTAGTAACCCAGTACGTCTAGGTCGTCGTCGGCCAGATCACCGCAGCGGTGATCGATCACCTCGGCGATACGGGCCCGCTCGGATTCGGTGGTCAGCCGCAGCGGCGAGCGCAGACACTGCTTGACCGCGGCGTCGCAGCCGGCCCGGGAGAACACAAAGGTGATCACCGGCAAAAGACCTGCGGAGTTCAGCACCGCGATAACGTCCGGGCGCATCGGTGGCCGGTAGGTAGGCCGATCTGGGCGGCCGGAGCCTCCGTGCCTTGATCGGCGGGTGCTGCCCCAGTCGGTGAGTCGGTCGGCTTCACGGCGATGGGCGATGTGGCGCAGCAACTGGGAGTCCACGCGCGGCCGACCCCCCGCGGCGCGGCCGTCGGAATCTGGCCGCGACTCGAACAAGTCGAAGAGCCGTTTGCCGACCATCATGTGCTGCCACAACGGCACCGGGCGATGTTCGTCGACCACGACGGAGGTGTCGCCGCGCACCGTCTGAATCCATCCGCCGAATTCCTCGGCGTTGCTGACCGTCGCCGAGAGGCTTACCAGCCGCACTTCCTCTGGCAGGTGCAGGATGACCTCTTCCCACACCGCTCCACGCATCCGGTCCGCCAGGAAGTGCACCTCATCCATGACGACGTGGGAAAGGCCTTGCAGCGCAGACGAATTCGCATAGAGCATGTTGCGCAGCACCTCGGTGGTCATCACGACCACCGGGGCATTCGAATTGATCGACAGGTCGCCGGTCAAAAGCCCCACCCGGTCTTTGCCGTAGCGGGCCACCAGATCGGTGTGCTTCTGGTTGCTCAGCGCCTTGATCGGCGTGGTGTAGAAGCACTTTCCGCCGCCGGCCAGGGCCAGGTGGACGGCGAACTCGCCGACGACGGTCTTACCGGCGCCGGTGGGAGCACACACCAGCACACCCCGACCGTCCTGCAGGGCCTCGCAGGCCCGACGCTGGAAACCGTCCAGCCCGAAGGGCAGTTCCGCGATGAACCGACTCAGCTCGGTCTGTCCGGGTGTCTGCGGCGGACTACTCATGCGGCATAGTGACCGGTGTGGGCGCCTCGATCGGCGAGGCTTGGTCGTCGGCCAGCGCGGTGGCCGCTTCCCGCTTGGCCTTGCGCTTGTCGTGCAACCGGGCGATCTGGATGGCGAACTCCTGCAACAGGGTCAGCGTGCTGCCCAGCACGATCATCGAGAACGGGTCCGAGCCCGGGGTGAAGAACGCGGCGAACACGAACATCGCGAAGATCAGCCCGCGCCGCCACTCCTTGAGTCGGGCGTAGCTGATCACGCCGACCATGTTGAGCATCACGATCAGCAGCGGGAACTCGAAGCTGATCCCGAACACCACCAGCAGGTTCAGCAGGAACCCGAAATAGCGATCACCGGACAGGGCGGTCACCTGGACGTCGCTGCCGACGGTCAGCAGAAATCCGAGTGCCTTGGCCAGCACCAGGTAGGCCAGGATGGCGCCGGTGACGAACAGCACGGCCGCCGAGACGACGAACACCACCGCGAAGCGTCGCTCTTTGCGGTAGAGCCCCGGGGTGATGAACGCCCACAGTTGGTAGAACCAGACGGGGCAGGCCAGCACGATTCCGGCGGCCAAGCCCACCTTGAGCCGCAGCATGAATTGGTCGAACGGCGCGGTGGCCAGCAGCCGGCACTGCCCGTCGGGTCCGATCGCCGCGCGCGAGGAGGCCGGCAGCTCGCAGTACGGGTGACGCAGCCACTCGCCGAGGCTTTCCAGCCCGAAGAGCGGCTGGGTGTACCAGATGAAGCCGATGATCGTGGTGAGCACGATCGCGGCCATCGAGATCAGCAGCCGGGTACGTAGTTCCCGCAGGTGGTCGACGAGCGACATCGTCCCGTCGGGATTGGTGCGGCTACGCCGCTGACGGGGGTCGAGCCGCCGCAGAACTCCGAGCGTGCGCACAGTCGAATGGGGCGCGGTCGCCGCGACGGCGGGACCGGGTTACGCCGACTGGCCACCGGCCGCCGGCGGGTCGACCCGCTCGGACTGGACGGTGGTTGAAGTCGCACTCGAATCCGGCTTGCTCTCGTTCTGCAGCTCGCGGACCTCGGACTTGAAGATGCGCAGCGACTTACCGAGCGAGCGTGCCGCATCGGGCAGTCGCTTGGCGCCGAAGAGAATGATCACGGCGACGGCGAGGATCGCCAGGTGCGACGGTCCTAAAGCGTTCACTTTGGTTACCTCCAGACGTCGCCACGATGCTACCGCAGCTCAAGAACCCGACGGTGCATCCCGTGGCCGGGTGGACCCGGTCCAGTTCTGGCCATCGAAGTAGCGCAGCAGCTCTGGGTCAGCCGGATCGGGATACCAGTTCGGCGCCATCGGTGGTTGACCAGCGTTCTTCGCCTTGGCCTTGAGTAGGAAAACGATGCCCACCACCACTCCTACCATCAGGGCCAGGAAGGCGATGTCGGCTATGAGGGCTCCGACGCTGTACAGCGTCAAGGGCGTGCCTGCTCATATATCGCCAACGCGGCCACCGAGGCGTCACGCACCCCGGCTACCACCGATTCCGGCGCCTTGACCTGCACCTCGTCGCCCATTCCGAGCAGCAGCCGGATCAGCCACTCCTCGGAGGCGTAGGTCAGCTGGGCTTCCCGCCAGCCGTCGGCCAGCTCGCCGAGCGCCTGCATCGGGTAGTACTCGAACATCCACGCCGCCGACGGCGCCACCCGCACGATGGCGACCGGTAGTGACGGGTCGGCGTCGAACAGTGAGGTGTCGGTTTCGGCTCGCCGCGCCGGCTCCGGCGGAGCTGATGGCTCGTCGAGCAGCCGGGCGCCGTCGATACGGTCGAAACGGAACAGCCGCACCCCCTCGGACTCGCGGCACCAGGCCTCCAGGTAACTGTGTGCGCCGATCAGCACCACCCGGATCGGATCCACGATCCGCTGCGACACGCTGTCGCGGGATGCCGCGTAGTAGTCGATCGCCAGCGCTCGGTGTTGCTGGACGCCGTCGCGGACTACATCGGCGGCCGACTCGTCGTGCGTGGCGGAGGTGGGCGCCACTGGTGCCGCGGCCCCGGCGGCCTCCTCGATCTTGGCGATCGCGCTGCGGGCGGCCCGCGGGTCGACGATGCCGGGCATATCGACCAGGGTGCGCAAGGCCATCAGCATGGCCGTGGCTTCCCGCGAGGTCAGCCGCAGCGGCCGATCGACGCCGGCGGATTCGAAGACGTCGAGGCGGTCTTCGTAGAACGTCACGTCGATCAGTTCGCCGGGCCCGTAGCCGGGCAGGCCGCACATCACCAGCTGCTCCAGATCGGACTGCAGCTGGCTGAGGCTCACGCCGAGTTCGGCGGCGGCCTGCTGCTTGCTGATTCCGGGGCGAGCCTTCAGATACGGCACCATGTTCAGCAGCCGGACCAGGCGTTTCGACAGCTGGGTCATACCGGCACCTCCCCGACGCGAGCGCTCAGGCGCGCCACCACGTCGTGGCGCAGCGACGGCGGGTCCAACACGATGGCGTCGGCGCCGTAGCCGGCGATCTCCCGGGCCAACCGGTCATGGGTGCCCATATCGACACCGATGATGTCGCCGTCGCAGCCGGCCAGCGCGTGACGGCTCAAGACCGTGCCGGCCCGGCGCAGCGCCACCGCGCGGCCATCGGCGACCCAGATACGTGCCTGCAGCCCGCTGGGCGCATCGCCGACCGCGTCGGCGACGATCGCGCGCAGATCGGCGGTGTCGGGTCGGGTGACGGCGTCGGTTGGCCCGATCGGCCGCACCTCCGGCGCGATCCTCGACATCCGGAAGGTGCGTACCGCGTTGCGGTCACGATCGTGGCCCACCAGATACCAGCGTCCGGCGTGGGTGACCACTCCCCAGGGCTCGACAGTGCGGGTGACATACGGCTCGACCGGTGAGGGGCGGTGCCCGAACTGTACGGCCTGCCCCGCCTGGACGGCGTCCATCAGTGCGCCCAGCGCCGGCTCGGCCCGGTGCATGCCCGGCAGCGCTGTCGGCGGCGCCACCAGCACGTCGGCCTGTTTCGGATCCACTTCGACGCCGGCGGCATGCAGTTTGGCGACTGCGCCCTCGGCGTTGGCACGCAACTCCGGGGACTGCCACAGCTGAACTGCGACCGCGACCGCGGCGGCTTCCTCGCGGGTCAGGTCGATGGCCGGCAGGGCGTAGGTGTCGGGATTGATCCGGTAGCCGTCCACGGTATCGAACCCGGACACTTTGCCGGTCTCCAGCGGAATGCCCAGGTCACGCAGTTCGTTCTTGTCGCGCTCGAACATCCGCGAGAACGCGTCATCGCTGGGGCTGTCGCCGTAGCCGACCACGGTGGCTCGGATCTTCTCGGCGGTCAGGTAGCTGCGGGTGGCCAGCAACGCGATGACGAGATTGAGGAGTCGCTCGACTTTCGCGGTCGCCATGACAAGACAGGATAAGGCTCGTGCGTTACGTGCTTGTTCAGATGTGGTTCGCCGGCGCGCATGTCATCCCCGGGAACTCCCAGGTGCTGCACTGGTAGGCCGAGAATTCGGGGTCTTCGGCGCGTGGCTCGCCCGGGCGATCGGTGCGTGCCGTCATCTTGGCACCGTAGACGCCCGGGTACAGCGGCATCAGCCGGCCGTCGTTGGGGAACGCCACCGAGAAGCTGTCGCCGTTGTGCACCGCACGGGTCTCGGAGTAGGTGAGGGTGTGCGACGGGCCAGCCAGCTCCAGCGGGGCGCCGGAGGCGGTCAGGTGCATCTGCATGGTCAGCGGCGTGCCGGGCAGATCGGTCCGGCAATCGCTGACGTCGACGCGGCTGCCCATGTAGTCGACACCGCTGACCGAGTAGACGAACGGCTTGGCCACGCTGAACTGGCAGATGACCACGCCGTTGGCGTGCGCGGCCGGCGACCCGGCCAGCACGATGCCCAGTCCGATGAGCGCGGCCAGGCCGCTGAGCCGAGTCATCGCTGGGGGCTACATGCTGGCGATCAGGCGCTTGACCCGCTCGTCGACCGACCGGAACGGGTCCTTGCACAGCACGGTGCGCTGGGCCTGGTCGTTGAGCTTGAGGTGCACCCAGTCGACGGTGAAGTCGCGGCCGGCTGCCTGTGCGGCACTGATGAATTCGCCGCGGAGCTTGGCGCGGGTGGTCTGTGGCGGGGTGTCGACGGCCTCGTCGACGTCCTCGTCGGTGGTGACGCGGGTGGCCAATCCCTTGCGCTGCAGCAGATCGAACACCCCGCGCCCGCGCTTGATGTCGTGATAGGCCAGGTCCAGCTGGGCGATCTTGGGATCCGACAGCTCCATGTTGTAGCGATCCTGGTAGCGCTGGAACAGCTTTCGCTTGATCACCCAGTCGATCTCGGTGTCCACCTTGGCGAAGTCCTGGGTTTCCACGGCGTCGAGCTGGCGGCCCCACAAATCGATGACCTGCTCAAGCTGCGGGTTGCTGGCTCGGGTCTGCACGTACTCCACGGCCCGCCCGTAGTACTCACGCTGGATGTCGAGGGCACCGGCTTGGCGTCCGCCGGCCAGGCGCACCGGGCGCCGGCCGGTGACGTCGTGGCTGACTTCGCGGATCGCCCGGATCGGGTTGTCCAGCGAGAAGTCCCGGAAGGACACCCCGGCCTCGATCATCTCCAGCACCAGCGCCGCGCTGCCCACCTTGAGCAGGGTCGTGGTCTCGGACATGTTGGAGTCGCCGACGATGACGTGTAGACGCCGGTACTTCTCGGCGTCGGCGTGCGGTTCGTCGCGGGTATTGATGATCGGCCGCGACCGGGTGGTGGCGCTCGAGACGCCTTCCCAGATGTGCTCGGCACGCTGGGACAAGCAGAACGTGGCAGCTTTGGGGGTCTGCAGCACCTTGCCGGCGCCGCAGATCAGCTGGCGGGTCACCAGGAACGGCAGCAGCACGTCGGAGATCCGGGAGAACTCCCCGGCCCGCACGATCAGGTAGTTCTCGTGGCAGCCGTAGGAGTTGCCGGCCGAATCGGTGTTGTTCTTGAACAGGTAGATGTCGCCGCCGATGCCCTCGTCGGCCAGCCGCTGCTCGGCGTCGATCAGCAGGTCTTCCAGTACGCGTTCACCGGCGCGGTCGTGGGTGACCAGCTGAATCAGGTTGTCGCACTCGGCGGTGGCGTACTCGGGGTGACTGCCGACATCCAGATACAACCGAGCGCCGTTGCGCAGGAACACATTCGAGCTACGTCCCCAGGACACCACCCGGCGGAACAGATAGCGCGCCACCTCGTCGGGCGACAACCTCCGATGACCGTGGAAGGTGCAGGTGACACCGAACTCAGTCTCAATGCCCATGATTCTGCGCTGCACGTCATCGAGCGTACTGGTTGAACCAGCGCAACGGGGCTCAGCGCACCTGGTGGCGTGGCGGTCAGGCCGGTGGGTTGACCGGCGCCTCGACGTTCTCCAGCACCACTTCCGCGACCTGGCGCATGGTGGTCCGCTTATCCATGGCCGCGCGCTGAATCCACTTGAAGGCCTCGGGTTCGGTGAAGCCGTGCACGGTCTGCAGCACGCCCTTGGCCCGCTCGACGAGCTTGCGGGTTTCCAGCTGGTCGGACAGGTTGCTGACCTCGCGCTCCAACGCGGTG
Organism: Mycobacterium sp. SMC-11; assembly: GCF_046250095.1. NCBI lineage: Bacteria > Bacillati > Actinomycetota > Actinomycetes > Mycobacteriales > Mycobacteriaceae > Mycobacterium > Mycobacterium sp. SMC-11. The sequence continues at coordinate 2,466,079 of NZ_CP176430.1, forward strand.
ATCTCCTCAGCTCGGCTGAGCGCCAATTCGATGGCCGGGACCAGGTCACCGGCGGTGAACGGCTTGACCAGGTAGGCCATCGCCCCGGCGTCCCGGGCGCGTTCGACCAGGTCGCGCTGGCTGAACGCGGTCAGGATGACGATCGGCGCGATCCGCTTGGCGGCGATCTCGGAGGCTGCGTCGATCCCGTCGCGGCGCGGCATCTTCACGTCGAGGATCACCAGGTCCGGGCGCAGCAGTTCGGCCAGCTCGACGGCTTCTTGGCCGTCGCCGGCCTCGCCGACCACCTCATAGCCTTCTTCGCGCAGCATCTCGGCGAGATCCAGCCGGATCAGCGCTTCATCCTCGGCGATCAGCACCCGCCGGGCTGGGCGTGGGCTGCTGTCGGACGTGGGCTCGGTCATCCCCCTATTCTGTCGTGGCTGCCGGTTGGGGCAACCCCGAGGGGCATCGTCTAAGGTAGGAAGCCGCGCGTCAGCGCAGGGCCCTCGTATCCCAACTGGCAGAGGAAACGGATTCAAAACCCGTGCAGTGTGAGTTCGAATCTCACCGAGGGCACCACAAGTAGCAAGCAGGTCACGAGTTGATCGTCAGCCGAGCATGCGGCCATCCGGATTGCCTTTGCATTAGTCCCAGGCGGCACGCCAACGAGGCTGCGGTGTGCCGGCGTAATGATCAGCCGTCGATGTGGTGTTGCGGCAGCAATGGGTTTCCTGTGTCTGCGCCACCTTCGACGGTCCAGCATTTGCTGCCGCCGGGTGTGTAGCTGCCGTAGGGGCCGGGCACGTACCACGGCTGCCATTGGGCGCAGCGGCGCCAGGTGCCGTCTTCGCGGATGGGGCCATCGCAGGCCATAGCGGTGTTGCCAAATCCGTAGCTCTCGCAACTCGCGTCTTCAGTACCGGGGATTCCGGGCTCCGAACTGGCGGTTGGCATTCCAACCGCAGTAATGGCCACCGTGGCGGCACCTACCAACACCATCCGCATCCATCTCACGCACAGCACCTTATTCATCGCGGCCGATATCCGTCCTCGAAATCACCATCACGGCATTGGCCCTCGCTATTTGCCCGCGAAGATGATCCGACGAGCCCCAAACGATTCGCCATTGCCGCCCCCAACCGACACCGCCGAACCTAGACTCGGGCACGCCGTGACTGGGCAGCCGAGGAGGGCCATTGAGGAAATCCGTGCTGGGTGTGCTGGTGGTGCTCCTGGGCGTGTCAGTCGGCTTTCTGTTGTGGACGTCGAACCACGCGCAGCACACTAAGCACGTGCCGGCCAAGGCTCGCGGGCAATACGAGGACGCATCATCCGGCCACGACGGCGGCGTCGGCGGCAACCTCCTGCAACGCGACCCGCTGCAAGAGCTGGCGCGCGAACCCAGCTACGACGACTGCGAATCGTGCCATCTGCCGTTTGTGCCGTTTTTCGGGACGCGGGCCGGCTTCAACTGCGAAATCAATTACCGGCGCGGTGAACTGCCCGATGCGGCTTACTGCATGTCGGTAAATCCGCCGCAGCACGTGTCGATGGGCGCCGACGGGGAGTTGTCGATTTGCCGTGACAGCGTCAACTGCTTGTCCAATCCCCCGTTCGATCAACCGATCCTTCCGTTCGGCCAGAGCGCCGGTGCCGGACCGTTCAACTGCCAGTCGGAAGCCACCGGAGTGACGTGCACCGTGGATTCATCGGGACGCGGATTCGTGATCTCAAATGCGGGGATCGAACCCGTCGGCTGAGTCTCCTAGCGCGGCGAATACATGATCACGCCCACCCCGATCAGACAGATCAGCGCACCCAGGACGTCTGCACGGTCGGGCCGGAAGCCATCGAACGCCATCCCCCACGCCAGCGAGCCGGCGACGAACACCCCGCCGTAGGCGGCCAGGATCCGGCCGAATTGGGCGTCAGGCTGCAAGGTGGCGACGAAGCCGTACAGCCCCAGGGCGATCACCCCGGCGCCGGCCCACAGCAGGCCGCGGTGCTCCCGCACGCCTTGCCACACCAGCCAGGCCCCGCCGATCTCGGCGATGGCAGCCAACACGAACAGCGCGACGGAACGGATCACCATGAGCGCCGACCTTAGACGTAGGCTCCCGACCTGGTGAAACCACCAACGGCCCAGCTCAGCGGATTAGGCTGTCGCTTGTGTCCGTCAAGCGGTTCCTTGCGGTGCCGGCCGAGGCTTCCAGCCCCTACCGGCGCACACACTGCATACCGGCCCGCACCCGCCATTACGCGGCGCGGCTGTCGCAACGGCTGCGGATCCTCAAGCTCTCCGCCGGACTCGCGGCGCTCATCAGCGCGGGCTGGGGGTTGCTGGAGATCTGGGTTGACCCCGTCTACTGGTGGATCGGCGCGATCAATCTCATCGCCGCGGTCGCGCTGGCCCTGACCCCGCTGCTGTATCACTATGGCGAGCTCATCGCGCCGCTGACCTTCGTGGCCATCGCCTACTTGACGACCGCGATCGTCTGTTGGGTGGTGGGCACCGGGTCGGGGATCCAGTTCTATTTCCTGGCCTCGGCGTCGATCAGCGTGCTGATTCTGGGCGTGGACCGGATCAAACTGGCGGCCGTGGTGGCCGGCATCGGTGCAGCGCTGACGATCGCCTTGCAGTTCCTGGTCCCGGCCGACAACCTGCACCAACCGGAATGGCTGCACAACCTGTCCTACGTGCTGGTAGTCGTCTCGGCCTGCTTCATGGTGGTCGCCACAGTCTGGTTCGCGCTGCGCGAGATCTCCCACGCCGAAGCGGCGATGGAGGCCGAGTACGAGCGGTCCGAGGCGCTGCTGGCCAACATCTTGCCCACGGCGGTCGCCGACCGGCTCAAGAACCCGGCAGTGGACGTGATCGCCGACAGCTACACCGACGCCTCGGTGCTGTTCGCCGACATCGCCGACTTCACCCGGCGGGCCAGCCAGACCGACCCCGGTCAGCTGGTCGGATTCCTCAACAAGCTCTACAGCGACCTGGACCGGCTCGTCGATCAACACGGCCTGGAGAAGATCAAGACCAGCGGCGACTCCTACATGGTGGTCAGCGGTGTCCCCGACCCGAGACCCGATCACCTGCATGCGCTGGCGCGTCTGGCGCTCGACATCGCCGCCACGGTCGCCGACCTGCGCGACCCGCTGGGCCGACCGGTGTCGCTGCGGATCGGCCTGGCCACCGGGCCGGTGGTGGCCGGAGTCGTGGGCAACCGCCGGTTCTTCTACGACGTGTGGGGCGACGCGGTGAACCTCGCTTCCCGGATGGAGTCGACCGGCGCCCAGGACCGCATCCAGGTGCCGCAAGCAGTCCACGAACGCCTCAACGATGACTTCGTGTTCGAGGAGCGCGGCGACGTCGACGTCAAAGGCAAGGGCATCATGCGGACCTGGTTTCTGGTCAACGCCCGTCCTCCGGCCCCGCACGGTCCGGCGTCCCGGTCCCTGTCGGCGACCCCAGCGGGCTGACTCGCACAGACCGGGTGGTTCAGCGAGCCTCGACGTAGGAGCGGCGAAGCTGGGACCGCTGCACAGATCGGGTGGTTCGGCCGGTTTCGGTAGGGTGCCGAAGCAGGTCGTCCCACAACGCTGAGGAGCGCAATGCGAAGGCTGTTGGCCGTGCTCGGTTCGCTGGCCGGTCTGGCCACCACCATTAATGGGTATCGCCCGCTGACCAAGCGCGGTTATCCGTCGCTGTACGCGTTCGCCTTCGGCCTGTTCGCCTCGGAGCTGCCGTTGCAGCTCATCGCCGGACAATCCGCGGCGTTGGCGGCGGTGAGCCGGCGGCTGTCACCGCGGGCTCGGCGGACCAGCTGGCTGCTGTCGGCGCTCTCCTGGCTGGGCCTGTTGGGGTTGAACTATGCCGGGCGGATGGCCAATAAGCCGTTGACCGCGGCGCTGGACGCCGAACTCGGTGCGGGACGACGCACCGAAAGCCGGGACCTGTGGAAGCGGCCGGGGCCGGACGCGGAGATCGCCAAGGCGCCCGGCGTGGTCCGGATGATGCGGGTCTACCAGGACTACGCCACCGACTCCGACATCCCCTATGGCGAATACGGCGGCCGCAACACCCTCGATGTATGGCGGCACCGCGACCTGCCCCGCGACGGTCGCGCGCCGGTACTGCTGCAGATACCCGGCGGCGCCTGGATGGTGGGAAGCAAACGTGGCCAAGCACATCCGCTGATGGCCCATCTGGTCGAGCGCGGCTGGGTGTGTGTGTCGATCAACTACCGGCTGAGCCCACGTTCCACCTGGCCCGACCACATCATCGACGTCAAAAGGGCGCTGGCCTGGACAAAAGCCCACATCGCCGACTACGGCGGCGACCCGGATTGGGTCGCGGTGACCGGCGGCTCGGCAGGTGGCCATCTGTGCGCCCTGACTGCGTTGACCGCAAACGATCCGCGTTTCCAGCCGGGCTTCGCCGACGCCGACACCAGCGTGCGGGCGGCGGTGCCGTTCTACGGGATCTACGACTTCACCGGCGAGACCGGATTGCACCCGTTGCTGACCCCGGCATTGGGGGCTTATGTGTTCAAGCAGAGCCGGCGGCGCTTCCCCGACACCTACCGCGACGCTTCCCCGATGACATATCTATCTGCCGATGCCCCACCCTTTTTCGTGCTGCACGGAACCAATGATTCATTGGTGCCCGTGGAGCAGGGCCGCGCATTTGCCGGCCGGCTACGCGAAGTCAGCGCGAGCCCGGTGGTCTATGCCGAGTTGCCTTTGGCTCAGCACGCTTTCGACATCTTCGGCTCGCCCCGGGCAGCGCATACAGCGGTAGCCGTCGAGCAGTTCCTCGCCGAGATCTACGCGCGGCAGACCACGCAGATCATCTCGGGCCGCTGAGGCGGCCATTACCCGGCCGAAACGCCGCATCTGTGCCAGACTTCGGCCATGGAAACATCGGTTTCGAGCCTGCTGCCGAATTTGTGGAAGTCGACACTGGCATCTGGTGTCTTGGCCCTCGTCTTGGGCGTGCTGGTCTTGGTCTGGCCGGGCCGGTCCATCATTGCCGCGGCTGTGCTGTTCGGTGTGTATCTGGTCGTCACCGGAATCGCGCAGTTGATCTTCGCTTTCAGCCTGCCCGTCATGTCCGCCGGCGGTCGGGTGTTGCTGTTCCTCAGCGGCACCGCGTCGGTGATTCTGGCGGTCCTGTGTTTCCGGCACTTCAACTCCGACGAAGAAGCGCTGGCGGTGTTACTGCTGGCCATCTGGGTCGCGGTCGGCTTCATCTTCCGCGGGGTGGCGACCGCCGTGGCGGCCATCAGCGACCCGGCGCTGCCGGGCCGGGGTTGGCAGATCTTCATGGGCGTGGTCAGTCTGCTGGCCGGTCTGGTGACGCTGGCATCGCCGTTCGCCTCGCTGTGGGTGCTGGCGGTGGTCGTCGGCAGCTGGCTGATCGTGATCGGAATCGTCGAGATCGTCACCGCACTCAAGATTCGGAGCGCATCCCACAAAGTCGCTACTGCGTTGTCGGCCGGGTAGCGGCGACAGACGGCCCGCGGCTTGTTTGCCCAGTCGCGGGTACCCTTGGGTTCTGACCTGTTTTGACACCTGACTGAAGCTCTGATCTGGAGTCTGCTCAATGCCCGAGTCCGGCATGCCCTCGCTGTCGCCTGAGTCTCAGCAATCCTGGCCGTCGCCCGGTCCCAGCTATCCCCCGCCGCCGGGCTACCCGTATCCGGCGCCCGGGCAGTACCCCGGCTATCCCCCACCTGCGGCGCCGCAGGTGCTCAGGAACGGCGCAGGCATCGCGGCCCTGATCGTTGCTATCGCCGGCATCGTCACCGCGTTGTCGGTGATCGGTGGCGTGGGACTGGGCCTGGCGGCCATCGTGCTCGGACTCATCGGTCGTGGTCGAGCCAAGCGCGGGGAAGCCGACAACGGCGGTGTCGCACTCGCCGGGGTCGTCTTGGGTGCGCTGGCGGTGATCGCCGGTATCGGCTGCATCTTCGTCTACGTCGGCATTTGGCGGACCGCCGGCGCCGGCGACTACGTGGCGTGCATGAGTAAGGCCGGTTCGGACGCCGACGCCCAGCAGCAATGCACCGAACGGTTCCGCGAGCACTTCGAGAACACCTTCGGCAGCGGTGCCGACGCCCCCATGGTGCAGGAGGAATCCGACTCCGCGCTGATGCCGGCTTAGCGGTCTAGCGGCCTAGCGCTTCGAGTTCGGGAAGTACTTCAGCACGCCTTCTTGCGTGACCGTGGCCAGCACTTGTCCGGATCGGTCGAAGAAGTGTCCGGTGCCCAGCCCGCGGGAGTCCGCCGCCACCGGTGACGACGTTGCATACAGCACCCAGTCGTCGAACCGGATCGGTCGGTGAAACCACAGCGTGTGGTTAGCGCTCGCCGCGAAGATCCGGTCGAAGCCCCATGACAGCCCATGGGTGGTGATGATCGAGTCGAGCACCGTGGTGTCCGACGAATAGACCATCATCGCGGTATGCAGCACCGGATCCTCGGGGATCGCCCCGTCGGCCTTGACCCAGACCCGGTTGTGGCCCAGTTGGCCGCCCTTGTCGCGCATCACCCAGGCCGGGTCGTTGGTGTAGCGCCACTCGATCGGGTGCGGCGCCTTAACGAAGCCCGGGACGACTTCCTCGTAACCGGTGAGCAGTTCGCGCAGCCGCGGCAACGACTCGGGTTCGGCGACCGTGGGCGCCTCGACGCTGTGCTCCAGGCCGCTCCCCCCGGAGAGGTAGGAGACCATCGACGTGGCGATCAAGGTGTCACCCTGCAGCGCGTCGACCCGGCGATTGGCGAACCGGCGTTCGTCGCGCAGTCGGTGCACCCGAAATTCGATGTCGCGGGCGGGATCACCACCGTTGATGAAGTGGACCGACAGCGCACCGGGGGGCAGGTGCTCGGCCACGGTGCGGCTGGCGGCGACGAACGACTGGGCCATGAGCTGGCCGCCGAACGTGCGCAACGGCGTCTTGCTCGGGTGTGAACCGACGAAGACGTCGTCATCGACACTCTTGAGATCCAGTACCGCCAGCAGCTCCTCGAGATCCGTGTTCGGCTCGGCCGGCACTAGATGTCGTCCTCCCCGAGACGGTGCACGTGGATCATGTTGGTCGAGCCCTCGGTTCCCGGCGGGGCGCCCGCGACGATCACCATCAGATCACCGCGCTCGTAACGCCCCAGATCGAGCAGCGCCTTGTCCACCTGGCGGATCATCCCGTCAGTGGTGTGCGCCTGCGGGACGATGAAAGTCTCGGTCCCCCAGGTCATCGCCAACTGGCTGCGAATCTCGGGCAGCGCGGTGAACGCCAACAACGGCAGCGGGGTGTGCAACCGGGCCAGCCGTCGCACGGTGTCACCCGATTGGGTGAACGCCACCAAGGCTTTGGCATCCAGGCGTTCACCGATCTCGCGTGCCGCGAACGAGATCACGCCCCGCTTGGTACGCGGCATGTGCGTCAACGGCGGTGCCGCCGTGGAGTTCTGCTCCACCGCACAGATGATCCGGCTCATGGTGCGCACGGCATCCAGAGCGTGCTTGCCCACCGCGGTCTCCCCCGACAGCATCACCGCGTCGGCGCCGTCGAGCACCGCGTTGGCCACGTCGGACGCTTCCGCCCGGGTGGGCCGGAAGTTCTCGATCATCGACTCCAGCATCTGGGTCGCCACGATCACCGGGCGGGCGTTCTCACGCGCCACCTGGATGACGCGCTTCTGCACCAGCGGCACCTCTTCGAGGGCCAACTCCACGCCCAGGTCGCCGCGGGCCACCATGACCGCGTCGAAGGCCAGGACCACGGCCTCGAGATTCTCGATGGCCTCCGGCTTCTCCATCTTCGCGATCACCGGGACACGACGGCCGACCCGGTCCATCACCTCGTGCACCAGCTCCACGTCCGACGGCGAGCGCACGAACGACAGCGCCACGATGTCGACGCCGAGCTCCAGCGCGAACTCCAGGTCCTCGATGTCCTTCTCCGACAGCGCCGGCGCGGAGACGTTCATGCCGGGCAGCGAAATGCCCTTGTGGTTGCTGACCGGACCGCCCTCCGTGACCGTGCAGACCACGTCGTCGCCGTCGATGTGCTCGACCACCAGGCCGACCTTGCCGTCGTCGACCAGCACCCGGTCTCCCGGAGCCGCATCGGCTGCCAGCTGCTTGTAGGTGGTCGACACCCGGTCGTGGTCGCCGAGGCAGTCTTCGACGGTGATCCGCACCGTCTCACCGTTGGCCCAGTAGACCGGGCCATCGGCGAAACGCCCCAACCGGATCTTGGGGCCCTGCAGGTCGGCCAGCACACCGACGGCCCGCCCGGTCGCATCCGAGGCTGCACGCACCCACTCGTAGGACGCCTGGTGGTCTTTGTGATCACCGTGGCTGAAGTTCAGGCGGGCCACGTCCATGCCCGCGTCGACTAGGGCCCGGACCATCTCCGCGGAGTGGGTCACGGGACCAAGAGTGCAGACGATCTTTCCGCGTCTATTCACGGCGCCAGCATAGTCGGACCGGCTGAGCCGGCTCCCTCAGGAATGGTTGCCGCCAACGAAATACCGTGTGACGCACGGGTGCGGCGATCGATCAGGTGGCATCGCGCAGCGGTCGGCCCTGCTTATCGTGCACCCGCCCACTGAGCATCAGGATCGCGTCGATGACACCCCAGACGAACGGTACGACGATGCCCAGCCCGTAGGTCGTGATGGTGGCCAACACACCGATCAACAGCTGGACCAGGCCCAGCCCGACCTGGCCCAGATATATGCGACCGAATCCGAGGAAACCAAAGAACCCCAACAGCTGCAGCAGTGAGGCGGTGACTTTCGACTTCGGCGAATAGGGCTGGCCCGTCCTCGGATGCCGGCCGTAGGGCGCCCACACGTCCGGGTAGCCCGGATACGGCCCCGGATGGCCCGGCGGTGGCGGGTAGGGCTGTCCCCCGCCATGCGGCCCCGGCGGGGGCCACGACGGATCGGTCATGTCTGCAGCATGCCAGAAATGCCGGATACGGCGTCTGGCCCGCCGTCAGTGCTGGTCAGCCTCGTCCGAGGCGTCCGGTTCTTCGGATTCGTCCGAGTCGTCCGAGTCGTCCGAATCGGCTTCGACGGCTTCGGGTTCGTCGGCCACCTCGTCCACGGGATCGTCGGGGTGTTCGGCCTCGCCTGAGTCGTCGGACTCTTCCTCGACGTCGCTGTCCGGCTCGGAATCAACCGCCTCGTCTTCGTCGGCGTCCGTCACCGCTTCGGGCTCGGCCGATTCCTCGGCCGCGTCCTCCTGGGCGACCTCCGGCTCGACGGAGTCCTCAGCCTCGTCAGCCGGCTCGGCCTCGTCAGCCGGCTCGGCCTCGGCAGGCTCCTCGTCGGCGTCCTCGGCAGGGGTTTCCTCGTCAGCCTCGTCGGCGTCCTCGGCTTCCGGCTCATCCTCCTGGGAGGCCTCGGGCGCGGCGTCATCGGCGTCGTCACTGTCGTCGGCGTTGCCCTCGGCCGAGTCAGCTTCGCCGGTAAGTCTTTTCGGCACCCGAACCACCGAGCCGACGCCGTTGGCGACCCCGGCCGCCACCAGCTCCTTGTCGTCGGACTCTTCGTGCTCTTCGTCCGGCGCGGCTTCGCACTCCGCTTCTGCCGCAGCGTCCTGGTCGGTGATCTCCTCGGGTTGCCAAGCTCGCCGGATGGCTTCGGGATCTTCTCGCCCCTTGGTTGCGAGCAGGATGTACACCACCGCACCGATGAAGACGAACGTCGAGGTGAACGAGTTGACCCGGATCCCGGCAATATGGGTCGCCGCATCGTCACGGAGCAGCTCGATACCGAACCGGCCGATGCAGTAACCGGCGACGTAGAGCGCGAACAACCGTCCGTGCCCCATCCGGAACCGTCGGTCGGCGTAGATCAGCACGAGGAACACCACGAGGTTCCACAACAATTCGTACAAGAACGTGGGTTGCACGATCTTGTAGAGCTCGCCGGTCGACACGCCGTCGAGCAGGTGTGGGTCGCGGACCCCGGCGGCGTCTTCGCGCCAAAAAATCTCCAGGCCCCACGGCAGCGTTGTCTCCCGGCCGTAGAGCTCCTGATTGAAGTAATTGCCGATGCGCCCGATGGCCTGGGCCAACACGATCCCGGGGGCGACGGCGTCGCCGAACGCCGGCAGGGAGATCCCGCGGCGTCGACAACCGATCCACGCGCCGACCCCACCGAGCGCCACCGCGCCCCAGATCCCCAGACCGCCGTCCCAGATCCGCGGCGTCGCTTCCCATCCGACGCCACCCTCGCCGAAGTAGGTACGCCAGTCGGTCATCAGGTGATAGAGCCGACCGCCGATCAGCCCGAACGGCACCGCCCACAGCGCGATGTCATAGATGACGCCCGGCTCGCCGCCACGGGCCCGCCACCGGCGATCACCGAGCAGCAGGGCAATGACAATGCCGATGATGATGCACAGGGCGTAGGCCCGGATCGGCACCGGTCCGAGGTGCCAGACACCGCGCGCAGGACTGGGAAAGTAGGTCAGCCAATCCAACGTCATTGGGTGGAAACCTTTTGACGCACACCGGAAGCAAGCTCTTGCGTCAACGCTCGCAGCTCGGCCAGGCCATCGGCTAGTGCGGTGACCAGCGCCGAACCGACGATGACACCGTCGGTGTAGGCACCGATCTCGGCGGCTTGCGCGCCCGAGCGCACGCCCAGCCCCACGCCAACGGGGATGTCGGAGACCTCACGAACCCTGGCCACCAGCTCCGGCGCCGCGTTGGACACCGTGTTGCGGGCGCCGGTGACGCCCATCGTGGAAGCGGCATAGACGAATCCGCTGGTCGCTTTGACGGTTTCGGACAGTCGCTGCGTCGTCGAGGAGGGCGCCACCAGGAAGATCCGATCCAGCGCGTGCTGTTCGGAGGCGGCCAGCCAGTCATCGGCCTCGTCGACGATCAGGTCCGGGGTGATCAGACCCAGCCCACCGGCTGACGCCAGGTCGCGAGCGAACGCGTCGACGCCGTAACGCAGCACCGGGTTCCAGTACGTCATCACCACGGCTCGTCCGCCGGCCTTGGTGATGGCCTCCACTGCGGTCAGCGTGTCGCGCACCCGCACCCCGCCCTGCAGGGCGGTCTCGGTAGCGCGTGCGATGGTCGGGCCGTCCATTCCGGGATCGGAATAGGGCACGCCGACTTCGATCAGGTCACAACCGGATTCGACCAGGGCCGTCAACGCGGCGATGGAGCCCGGTAGGTCCGGGTAGCCGGTCGGCAGATAGCCGATCAGCGCGGCGCGGCTCTCGGCTCGGCACGCGGCGAACATCGGGGCCAGCCGGTCGCCGGCGTGGTCGCTCACGACCCATCTCCTGCCTCGTCGAACAGACCGAACCATTTGGCGGCGGTCTCCACGTCTTTGTCGCCGCGCCCGGACACGTTGACCACGATGACCTTGCCGGGTCCCAACTCGGTCGCCAGCTTGAGCGCTCCGGCCACCGCGTGTGCTGATTCGATTGCCGGAATGATTCCCTCAGTGCGGCAGAGGATTCCGAACGCATCCATCGCCTCGGTGTCGGTGATCGGTCGGTATTCGGCGCGGCCGGTCTCACGCAGCCAGGCGTGTTCGGGGCCCACCCCCGGGTAATCCAGCCCGGCCGAGATCGAGTGCGACTCGATGGTCTGACCGTCCTCGTCCTGCAGCAGGTAGGAGAACGACCCCTGGAAGGCACCCGGAGTCCCACCGGCGAATGTCGCGGCGTGCCGGCCGGTGTCCACACCGTCGCCGCCGGCCTCGAACCCGACCAGTCGGACCGCGGGGTCGTCGAGGAAGGCGTGGAAGATGCCGATGGCATTCGACCCGCCGCCCACACACGCCACCACGGCGTCGGGAAGACGACCCGCCATCTGTTGAATCTGAACACGCGTCTCCAGACCGACGATCCGCTGGAAGTCGCGCACCATGGTCGGGAACGGGTGCGGCCCGGCCGCAGTGCCGAAGCAGTAATAGGTGCGGTCGGCGTTGGTGACCCAGTCCCGGAAGGCTTCGTTGATGGCGTCTTTGAGGGTCTGCGAACCGGATTCGACCGAGACCACCTCGGCGCCCAGCAGCCGCATCCGTGCCACGTTGAGCGCCTGACGCCGAGTGTCGACGGCACCCATGTAGATCACGCATTCCAGGCCGAGCAACGCGCACGCGGTGGCGGTGGCGACCCCGTGCTGACCGGCGCCGGTCTCGGCGATCACCCGGGTCTTGCCCATGTGTCGCGCCAGCAGAGCCTGACCGAGCACGTTGTTGATCTTGTGAGAACCGGTGTGGTTCAGGTCTTCTCGCTTGAGGAAGATGCGGGCCCCGCCGGCGTGCGCGGTCAGCCGCTCGGCTTCATACAGCGGTGAAGGCCGGCCGGTGTAGTGCGTCTGCAGGTCGTCAAGGGTGTCCAAGAACGCCGGGTCGTTGCGCACCTTGTCGTAGGCGGCGGTGACCTCTTCGATGACTGCCATCAGCGCTTCGGCGACGTAGCGGCCTCCGTACACACCGAAGTGCCCGCGGGCATCGGGGTCGTGCGCGGTCGGCTCAGCCACTCCGGCGCTGGCACGCGGAAGGCTCGGGTGCGAGGTGTCTGACATTTAGCGAGCCGACTTCGGGCAGGACGGATGCTTACCCGCACTGACCAAATCGGCAACGGCCGCCCGCGGGTCGCCACTGGTGACCAGTCCCTCGCCGACCAGGACAGCGTCCGCGCCGGCGCCGGCGTAGGCCAGCAGGTCCGCGGTGCCGCGCACCCCGGACTCGGCGATCTTGACCACCTCGGTGGGCAGTCCGGGTGCGATCCGCGCGAAGCAGTCGCGGTCGACCTCGAGCGTGGTCAGGTCACGCGCGTTGACGCCGATCACCTTGGCGCCGGCGGTCAATGCCCGGTCGGCTTCTTCTTCGGTGTGCACCTCGACCAGTGCGGTCATGCCAAGCGACTCGGTGCGGTCCAGCATCGACTCCAGTGCCTGTTGCTCAAGCGCCGCCACGATCAGCAGCAGCATGTCTGCGCCGTGGGCGCGGGCCTCGTGAATCTGGTACGGCCGCACGATGAAGTCCTTGCGCAGCACCGGAACCGACACCGCGGCACGTACTGCGTCCAGGTCGGCCAGCGAGCCGTTGAACCGGCGCTGTTCGGTTAGCACGCTGATCGCACGGGCCCCGCCGTCGGCGTACGAGCTGGCCAGCTCCGCCGGGTCGGCGATGGGCGCCAGCTGGCCCTTGGAGGGGCTCGCGCGCTTCACCTCGGCGATGACGGCGATGCCCGGCTCCCGCAGTGCGGCCATCACGTCCCGTGGCGGAGGCATGGCCTCGGCCGCTGCCTTGACTTCCGCGAGCGGGACGAGGGCCTCTCGGGCGGCAAGGTCGGCGCAGACTCCCTCGATGATGGAGTCGAGCACGGATGCCGAAGTCATGACTGCCGCTTCCTCTCCCGCGTCCAATGGACCTTCGTCGAAGACCTTTATCGAAGGGTAACGACCGTCGCTGCCCGCGGTGTCACCGGCCCGTCAAGTACGCCTAGCCGTCTGGGTTGGTTGCCCGGTTATCCGGATCCCCGGTGGGGTCTCGGCCCTCGTCGAGCGCGTCCCACATCATGCGTTCAGACAACTGCCCATCCTTGTCTGCGCGCTTGTCTGCCTCGAGATCACGCGCAGCCGCCCTGCGCTCCGCAGGCGCCGAATACTTGGTGACCCGGCCAGTGCTGTGTGCGGCGACGCGCATCAGCAGCACCGCCGCAGCCAGCACACCCAGAGCTGCGACCAGGCTCAACACGGCGCCGGTGAGACGGCGCTCGGTGCCCAGCAGCGAAGTCAGCGGAATCTCGGCGATGTCTAGGGCCCGCAGCGTGATGTCGCGGGCCGCCCACATGCTGGTGGCCAGATAACTGCACGCCAGGCTCACCGCGGCCAACACCACCGCCAGCACCCGCAGCTGCCACCCACGCACCGCCATCGCGGCGACGGCGGCGGCCAGGCACAGCAGCGCCAGGGGCAACAGCGCCGTCGACCAGGTCGCGCCGGTGAGAGTGATCTCCTTGGGCTGCCCGAGCCCGTCGAACGAGCGGATCAGGACCCACGGTAGCCGTGCGGCGCCCCACAGACCCCCGGCGGCCGCCACCAGCAGCAGTTGTGCCCCGCGAAGTGCGCGGGTGTCGTGGCGTTCGCGACCGTCAGCCATCGGTCCCGGGCGCTGCCAGGGTCTCGGCGGCGGCGATCGCAGCCAGCACGGCCCGGGCCTTGTTGGATGCCTCGGTGTATTCGTAAGGGCCGTTGGAGTCGGCCACCACTCCGCCACCCGCCTGGACGTAGGCGGTGCCGGCCCGCATCAACGCGGTGCGGATCGCGATCGCGAAGTCGGCGTTGCCGGCGAAGTCCAGATAGCCGACGACGCCGCCGTAGAGGCCGCGCCGAGTCTTCTCGACCTCCTCGATCAGCTCCATCGCGCGCACTTTGGGTGCCCCGGACAAGGTTCCCGCCGGGAAGCACGCCGTCACGGCGTCCAGCGCGGTCCGGTCCTCGGCGAGCTCTCCGGTGACGGTGGACACCAGGTGCATGACGTGGCTGTAGCGCTCGATGTGGCTGTAGTCAGAGACCCGTACGGTCCCCGGTACACACACCCGGCCCAGGTCGTTGCGGCCCAGATCGACCAGCATCAGGTGCTCGGCGAGCTCCTTCTCATCGTTCAACAGGTCCTTGGCCAGCAGCTGGTCTTCGTCCTCGGTCGCTCCGCGCCACCGGGTGCCGGCGATGGGATGGGTGGTCGCGCGGCCGTCCTGCACGGTCACCAGCGCCTCGGGGCTGGAGCCCACGATCGAAAAGGCCAGTCCCCCGTCGTCGTCGGGCACCTGCAGCAGATACATGTACGGGCTCGGATTGGACACCCGCAGCATTCGGTAGACGTCGAGCGGGTCTGCCGGCGTGGTCATCTCGAAACGTTGGGACGGAACCACCTGAAACGCCTCGCCGGCTTCGATCTCGCCGACCAGCCGCTCGACTATCGCCCCGTACTCCTCGGGCGTGCGCTGGCCGCGGTAGACCGGGTCCGGCCGATCGAAGGTGGCGACGCTGGACTCCAACGGCTGACTCAGCGCCGCGGCCATCACATCGAGGCGGGCGATCGCGTCGTCGTAGGCCTCATCGACGCGCTCATCGGTGCCGTTCCAGTTGACCGCGTTGGCGATCAGCGTGATGGTGCCCTCGTGGTGGTCGACGGCGGCCATGTCGGTGGCCAGCAGCAACAGCATGTCGGGCAGCCGCAAGTCATCGACGGCCAGCTCGGGCAAGCGCTCCAGGCGGCGCACCATGTCGTAGGTGAAGAAACCCACCAGGCCGCTCGACAGCGGCGGCAGGCCGGGGATGGCGGCCGTCTCCAGCAGCGTCAGCGTCTCGCGCAGGGCCTGCAACGGGTCCCCGCCGGTGGGTGCATCCTGCGGTGCTGCACCCAGCCACACCGCATGGCCGTCGCGCACCGTCAGCGCCGAGGTCGTGCCGGCGCCGATGAACGACCACCGCGACCACGACCGGCCGTTCTCGGCCGACTCCAACAGGAAGGTGCCGGGGCGGTTGGCGGCCAACTTGCGGTATGCGGACAGCGGTGTCTCTGCGTCGGCGAGCACCTTGCGGGTCACCGGGACCACACGGTGCTCAGCCGCCAGCGCCCGGAAGTCCGCCCGGGATGTGACGCCGGCCCTAGAAGTGCTCGTGATTTGCACGCGCCCATCTTCCCAGACATTGGCGCACCCACCACTATCGCCGCCACCGCACACGTAGCCGGAGTAGCCTGACCGCCATGAAAACCGGTGACACCGTGGCCGACTTCGAGCTCCCCGACCAGACCGGGGCGCCGCGCAAACTCAGCGACCTGCTGGCCGACGGGCCGGTGGTGCTGTTCTTCTATCCGGCCGCCATGACGCCGGGGTGCACCAAGGAAGCCTGCCACTTCCGCGACCTGGCCGGCGAGTTCGCCGCCGTCGGGGCTACTCGGGTCGGCATCAGCGCCGACGCGGTGGCCAAGCAGGCCAAGTTCGCCGACCAGCAGGGCTTCGACTACCCCCTGCTGTCCGACACCGACGGCACGGTGGCCTCCCAGTTCGGCGTTAAGCGCGGCATGCTGGGCAAGCTCATCCCGGTGAAGCGGACCACATTCGTCATCGACACCGATCGCACCGTGCTGGACGTGATCGCCAGCGAATTCTCGATGGACACCCACGCCGACAAGGCGCTGGAGGTGCTGCGGGCGCGCTCGTCGGCTTAGCGGGAACTGCTCGCGCGGCGAAGCCGGGCGAGCAGTTCCCGCCTCGGAATCGAGCCGGTTAGGCCTGCTCGGAATCCCCGGTTCGCTTCACCACGCTCATCCGGTCGCGACGGATGGCTGACTCGATCCGGCTCTGGATCTCGCTGAGCGCGCCGACGACGTCACCGCGGACGTGAATCAACTGCATGACTTCGGCATCGGTGCGCTCCAAGATGAGCTTGGCTTCACGCTCCGCGGTGGCGATCAAGGCTGCGGCCTTGAGGCGGCTGTCCTTTTCCATGTTGGCGATCTGGATCTGCGCCTGTTCCCACGCCGCACTGACCTGCTTGGCCTGCTCGCGTTCGCTTTCGCGCCGGCGCCGCTCGTCTTCCTCGGCGAGTCGCTGCGCGGCCTCACGGCGGGCACGCTCGGTCTCCTCCGTTTCGCTGATCAGCCGAGCGCATTCGGCCTGCGCGGCGCGCAGCAGCTCTTCGGCCTCGGCCTTGGCGTCGGTAAGGATCTGCTCGCGCCGTTGCGACGTCGATTCCTGAAGCTCAGCCAAAGCGGCACTGGCCGCGGCGCGATCCTGGCGGGCTGCCTCAAGCTCGTCGCGCAGGTCGCGGGTGAGCGCTTCGGCTTCCTCCTGAGCCATAGCCTTGGTGCGCCGGGCCTCATCGGAGGCCACCCGCATCATCCGTGCGATTCGGTCGGACATCCCCTCCACGGAATCGATCGGACCGGATAGCCGAGCGATGTCACCGCGCAGTGCATCGATCTCACTGCGCAGCCGGGTCCGATCATCCTCAGTGTTGGTGAGATCTCGTCGGGCATCGGTGAGCTGTTCTTCGAGTGCCGGGATGCGCTGCTGGAGAGATTCGAGCTCCTGGTGCAGGTTCTGGATGTAGTCCAGCACCTGGCCACGATCGAGGCCGCGCAGTTGCGTCGTGAAGTTGGGCAATTGCGGCTCGAAGAGAGAAATTGCTGTGCTCACCGGGGGCTCCTAGTTGAGGTGTGTTTCGTCGGAGGATTGGGGGTCGAGGGCCGGCCGTTCCAGCCGCTTGGTCGAAGGACGCTGCTGGAATAGGACATCCCAGTCCTCGCCCTCATCGGAGCTGTGAACCCGGCGCGAGGCGACAGTTACGGTGCGGGCCTTGTCGACCGGCTCCGCGGACTGCTCGAGCTCATTGACCTTGGTGTAGAAATCGCGCAGTTGTTCGGTGATCATTGCGCGAACCGCCAGGAGTTCCTGCAATTTGGCCTGTGCCGCTGCCTGCTGAGCTTCAATGTCCAGCCGGACCTGGGCTAGCAGTTCCTCGGCTGCGCTCTCGGCGTCGCGCACGATGTCGGCGGCGTCCTGACGAGCTTGCTGGCGCAGCAGTGCCAGGGTGGCGTGCAGTTGGCTGGTCTGTTCTTCCAGGTTGGCGCGCACCGCGACAGCCGCATCGTGTTCCTTCTGTGCCTCGGCAATGATCTCGGCGGCGTGGTCATGCGCGGTGGTGCGGATGCGATCGGCTTCGGCCGTGGCCGACGACAAGATCGACGTCAACTGATCACTGAGGTCGGCGATATCGCCGGGGATTGCCCGGGCCAGTTCGGTGTACTGCGCCGAGGTGGTGGCGAGCTCGTACCGGGACTTGTCGACCTGATCGCCGAGCGCGGCAATCCGCGTCTCGCTGCGGCGGATCAACGTGTGCAGCTCGGAGAGCTCCTTGTCGTGGGCCTCGGTATGGCGGTAATTCAACCGCTCCATATCTGCAGAAATACGGGCGTAGATGGCAGCGGCTTGGACGTCGACGCGTTGGCTGATGATCCTCGCTTGCTCTCCCGTCACGCGCGTAACTATATCGACTTTAATTGACGCTTGGGCAAGCCTAATTTTGTTAATTGCCATTCTGGCTGGACGGCGCAGGAAGTGCGCAGTGGGGGTCCGAATCCCCAGCCTGAGGCCCTTTTGTTAACCATTGTTTCGGAAGGGTGCCGCATGCCGCTTGATCGAGGGCTCCGCCATTTTTCGGAGCGTGGCCCCATTTGTTAATTGCCATTAGTGATTGTTAACCACTATTCGTGGC
This sequence comes from Mycobacterium sp. SMC-11, assembly GCF_046250095.1. Classification (NCBI taxonomy): domain Bacteria; kingdom Bacillati; phylum Actinomycetota; class Actinomycetes; order Mycobacteriales; family Mycobacteriaceae; genus Mycobacterium; species Mycobacterium sp. SMC-11. The sequence goes on from NZ_CP176430.1 coordinate 2,484,342, forward strand.
CGCGGTCGCAGATGAATAGGTAGAAAATCTTTATTTCTGCGTATCGGGCGCGAATGGCACACGCGCTCTGGGGCACGGCAGAGCCATACTTGGCGCGTAGCCCCGCCGCTCGATCAATCCGCAGCTTCCAACAGCACGTCGTCGTCGAAACAAGTACGGGCACCGGTATGGCAAGCTGCGCCGATCTGATCGACTTCCAGCAGTACGGTGTCTCCGTCGCAGTCCAACCGCACCGAATGCACATACTGGGTGTGGCCGGAGGTCGCGCCCTTGATCCACTGTTCGTTTCGCGATCGCGAAAAATACGTCGCTTCGCGGGTTGCCAGGGTGCGGGCCAGCGCGTCGTCATCCATCCAGGCGACCATCAGCACCTCGCCGGTGCCCCGCGCCTGCGCAACCGCCGCGACCAGTCCTTCGGCGTTTCGCTTGAGCCGCGCCGCGATCGCCGGATCCAGCCGGTGAGTCATCGGACCACGATCCCCTCGGCCGCCATCGCGGTTTTGACCTGGCCGATGGTTAATTCCCGGAAGTGAAACACGCTGGCAGCCAGAACCGCATCGGCACCTGCGGCGACCGCCGGGGCGAAATGTTCTGCCGCACCGGCTCCCCCGCTGGCGATCACCGGCACGCTGACCGCAGCCCGAACCGCGCGCAGCATCGACAGATCGAACCCGGCCTTGGTGCCGTCGGCGTCCATCGAGTTCAGCAGGATCTCCCCCACGCCGAGTTCCACACCGCGGACGGCCCATTCGACCGCGTCGATACCCGTACCCTGCCGTCCGCCGTGGGTGGTGACCTCCCATCCCGAGGCGGTGGGCGGCGCGCCGGCGGGGACGGTACGGGCGTCGACCGACAGCACGATGCACTGGGAGCCGAATTGGCGGGACAACTCCGCCAACAGTTCGGGGCGAGCGATAGCGGCGGTGTTCACCGACACCTTGTCCGCGCCGGCCCGCAGCAACACGTCGACATCGGCGACGGTGCGCACGCCGCCGCCGACGGTGAGCGGGATGAACACCTGATCGGCGGTGCGCGCGACGACCTCGAGCATGGTGGCCCGGCCCGACGACGACGCCGTCACGTCGAGGAAGGTCAGCTCGTCGGCGCCCTCGGCGTCATAGGCCGCGGCCAGCTCGACAGGGTCGCCGGCATCGCGCAGGTTCGCGAAGTTGACGCCCTTGACGACGCGTCCGCCGTCGACATCCAGGCACGGAATGACCCGTACCGCCACATCACTGTGCTTATGCATCGGTCCCAGCTTCGCCTCTCCTGCGTCGAGCCTCGCTGAACCGCTGTGCTTATGCATGTCAGTAGTCCCCCGGTGCGCCGACTCGCTTGAGGATGTCGAGAATCTGATCGTGTGCCCCGGGCGCGGCGACCAGCGCCGAGTCCGAGTGGGCCGTCCAAGGTGCGCCGGCCAGGTCGGTGACGATGCCGCCGGCTGCGCGCACCATGGCCACACCGGCCGCGTGGTCCCAGATGTGGTCGCCGAAACTGATTGCACCGCCAAGGGTTCCGTCGGCGACGTAGGCCAGGTCGATTCCGGTGGCGCCGTGCATCCGTGTCCGCGAGGTCACCCGGGTCAGGCCTTCGAGCACCGCAAGCCGGTAGCGGCCGGGGAACCGGCCGCGCCACTCGACGTTGAAGGTGCCGATACCGACCAACGAGTCGGCCAGGTCGACGGGTTTCAGTGGCGGCTGCGCCACCCCGTTGCGAATCAGCGGGCCGCCGGCGACCGCGGTGTAGCGCTGGTCGGCGAAGGGCAGCCAGGTCAATCCCGCGACCGGCTCACCGTCGCGCAGCAGTCCCAGCAGAATCGCGGACATCGGTGATCCTGCGGCGTAGTTGAAGGTCCCGTCGATGGGATCCAGCACCCACACCAGCGGCGAATCGATCGGTGGCCCGCCGAATTCCTCGCCGTGCACCCCGATTCCGGTTGCCGTCACCAGCGCCTCGGTGATCTGCCGCTCCAAGGCCAGATCGACCTCGGTGGCGAAGTCGTTGGCGCCCTTGCGGACCGCAGAGTCGGCCCGGTGACCGGCCAGGAAAGGCTCGGCGGCGACATCGAGGATCTGCGACGCCGCTGCAACCAGCGCGTCCAGATCCGCGGTGTCTAGCGCCATGTCGGCCTACTCCTGCACCGTTGACAGCGCCTCGGGCAGAGTGAAGCGACCCGCGTAGAGCGCCTTGCCGACGATGGCGCCCTCGACGCCGCGGCCGACCAGCGTGGCGATCGCCCGCAGGTCATCCAGGCTCGATACTCCCCCGGAGGCGATCACCGGAGCGTCGGTGCGGTCGGCGACCGCGCCGAGCAGTTCCAGGTTGGGTCCGCCCAGCGTGCCGTCCTTGGTCACGTCGGTGACCACGTAGCGCGAACAACCTTCCCGGTCAAGACGTTCCAGTACCGGCCAGAGGTCACCGCCGTCGGTCTCCCAACCGCGGCCCCGCAGACGGTGGATGCCGTCCGGGTGATTGGGGTCGATCTGCACGTCCAGCCCGACCGCGACCTTGTCGCCGTGCTCAGCGATCGCCCGCGCGCACCACTGCGGGTTCTCCAAGGCCGCTGTGCCCAGGTTCACCCGTGCGCACCCGGTGGCCAGCGCCGCCGCCAACGTCTCGTCGTCGCGGATGCCACCGGACAGTTCGACCTTCACTTCAAGGCGCCCAACGACATCGGCAAGCAGCTCGCGGTTCGATCCGCGCCCGAACGCGGCATCCAGATCGACCAGGTGGATCCATTCGGCGCCGTCGCGCTGCCAGCCCAGCGCGGCGTCCAGCGCCGAACCGTACTCGGTCTCGCTGCCGGCCTTGCCCTGCACCAGACGAACCGCGCGGCCATCGACCACGTCGACGGCCGGCAACAGAACCAGTGCCTTGTTCACCGCAGTACTCACAGTGCCTCCACCCAGTTACTCAACAATGTCGCCCCGGCATCCCCACTCTTTTCGGGGTGAAACTGGGTGGCGGCCAACGGCCCATCCTCGACAGCCGCCACGAACGGTACCTGATGGGTCGCCCAGGTCACCAAAGCCTGGGGACGCCCCTCCCACCGCTGTGCGGCATAGGAGTGCACGAAGTAGAACCGGGTATCGGCGTCCAGGCCGGCGAACAGGCTGCTGCCGGGTGCGGCGTCGACGACGTTCCAGCCCATGTGTGGGACCACCGGGGCGTCTAGCCGGGTGACCGCACCCGGCCACTGGCCGCAGCCGGCGGTGTCCACCCCGAACTCGACGCCGTGGGCGAACAGGATCTGCATCCCCACACACACCCCGAGGACCGGCCGGCCAGCCTGTACTCGTTCGGCGATGATCTTGTCGCCGTTGGCCTTGCGCAGCCCGGCCATGCACGCCGCGTATGCCCCGACGCCCGGCACCAGCAGACCGTCGGCATCGGCGGCGGCCTCGGCGTCGGCGGTCACCTCGACCTGGGCGCCGACCCGTTGCAGGGCGCGCTGGGCGGAGCGCAGGTTGCCGGAACCGTAGTCCAGGATCACCACCCTGGGAGAGCTGCTCACAGGGCTCCCTTGGTGGACGGCACGCCGGTCACGCGCGGGTCGGGCTCCACCGCCTGGCGCAATGCACGCGCGACGGCCTTGTACTCGGCCTCGGTGATGTGGTGCGGATCGCGACCGTAGAGCACCCGCACGTGCAGTGCGATACGGGCATTCGACGCCAGCGTCTCGAACACGTGCCGGTTGATCACCGTGTGATACGGCGCCTGCGTTCCAGCAATCGTGGTGTGCATCATGTGATCCGGCTCCCCGGTGTGCACGCAGTACGGGCGGCCGGACACGTCGACGGCAGCGTGGGCCAGCGTCTCGTCCATCGGGATGAACGCGTCGCCGAATCGGCGAATGCCCTTTTTGTCGCCGAGCGCCTCACCCAGCGCCTGCCCGAGCACGATCGCGGTGTCCTCGACGGTGTGGTGGGCCTCGACCTCGACATCGCCGCGGGCACGCACCGTCAGATCGAAACTGGCGTGACTGCCCAGCGCCGTCAGCATGTGGTCGAAGAACGGCACGCCGGTCTCGATGTCAACGATGCCGGTGCCGTCCAGGTCGAGTTCGACCGTGATATCGGATTCGCGGGTGGCGCGTTGCACCCGGGCTCGGCGGGTCATGATTCTCCTAATAACGGTTGGGCGAGTTCGGTGGCCGCAAGCTGCTTGCTGACGGCGAGCAGTGCGTCGTTCTCCTCCGGAAGTCCGGTGGTGGCCCGCAGGTAGCCGGGGATGCCGACATCGCGGATGAGGATGCCGGCATCCAGGTAGCGCTGCCAGGTTGCGGGGGCGTCGGCGAACTGGCCGAACAGCACGAAGTTGGCGTCGCTGGGAATGACCCGAAATCCCATGGCGGACAGTTCGCTTGAGACGCGGTCTCGTTCGGAGATCAACTGCGCGACGCTGCCCAGGGTGTCGTCGGCGTGGCGGAGCGCGGCGCGAGCAGCTGCCTGGGTGACCACCGACAGGTGGTAAGGAAGACGAACCAACAACATCGCATCAATCACCGCCGGAGCCGCGATCAGGTATCCGAGCCGGCCGCCGGCGAACGCGAACGCCTTGCTCATCGTGCGGCTGACGATCAGCTTCGCCGGGTAGTCATTGATCAGCGCTATCGCGCTGGGCTGCGACGAGAACTCGCCGTAGGCCTCGTCGACGATCACGATCCCGGGCGATGCTTCGAGCAGGCTCCGCAGATCCGTGAGCGGAATGCTCTGTCCAGACGGGTTGTTCGGAGACGCGACGAATACCACGTCGGGGTGGTGCTCGGCGATGGCGGCGCGGGCCACCTCGACGTCCAGCCCGAAGTCGGAGGTCCGGTTGGCGGCCAGCCACCGTGTCTGCGTGCCGTCGGAGATGATCGGGTGCATCGAGTACGACGGCACGAATCCGATGGCGCTGCGGCCCGGGCCGCCGAATGCCTGCAGCAACTGCTGCAGGATCTCGTTGGACCCGTTGGCTGCCCACACATTGTCCGGTCCCACCTCGACGCCGGTCTGGGCGGTCAGATAGGCGGCCAGGTCGGTGCGCAGCGCCACCGCATCGCGGTCGGGGTAGCGGTGCAGCTCGGCGGCGGCCTCACGCACCGAACGTGCCACGTCGTCGATGAGCGCCTGGCTCGGCGGGTGCGGATTCTCGTTGGTGTTGAGCCGCACCGGAACTTCCAGTTGCGGCGCACCATAGGGCGACTTGCCGCGCAGATCGTCGCGCAGCGGCAGATCCGCCAGGGTGATCTGCGCGCCCGGGCGGGCTGGTGTGCCGCTCACTGCTCGAACCTCCGTCGTACCGCTTCGCCGTGTGAGGGAAGATCTTCGGCCGTGGCCAGCGCGATCACGTGTCCGCTGACATCTTTGAGTGCGGCCTCGGTGTAGTCCACGACGTGGATGCCGCGCAGGAACGTCTGTACCGACAGCCCACTGGAGTGCCGCGCACTGCCCGCGGTGGGCAGCACGTGGTTGGAGCCGGCGCAGTAGTCGCCGAGGCTGACTGGCGCGTACGGTCCAACGAAAATCGCACCGGCTGAACGGATTCGGGTCGCCACGGCCGCGGCATCGGCGGTCTGGATCTCGAGGTGCTCGGCGGCGTAGGCGTTCACCACGCGGATACCGGCGTCCAGGTCGTCGACCAGGACGATCGCCGACTGCGGTCCAGACAGTGCCGTGGTCACCCGCTCGCGGTGCACGGTGGTCTGCAGCTGGGCGGTCACCTCGCGGTCGGTGGCATCAGCCAACTCGGGGCTGGTGGTGACCAGCACGCTGGCGGCCATCTCATCGTGCTCGGCCTGACTGATCAGGTCCGCGGCCAGATGCGCCGGGTGCGCGGTGTTGTCGGCAAGGATGGCGATCTCGGTGGGCCCGGCTTCGGCGTCGATCCCCACCTGCGAGCGGCACAACCGCTTGGCGGCGGTGACGTAGATGTTGCCGGGGCCGGTGACCATGTCGACCGGCGCCAGTTCACCCCCATCGGTGTCGGTGCCGCCATAGGCCAGCAACGCCACCGCCTGGGCACCGCCGACCGCCCAGACCTCGTCGACGCCGAGCAACCGGGCTGCGGCCAGGATCGTGGGGTGCGGCAGACCGTCGAAGGCGACCTGGGGCGGGCTGGCGATCACCAGGGACTCGACGCCGGCGATCTGGGCTGGGACGACGTTCATCACCACGCTGGACGGGTAGACCGCGTTACCTCCCGGCACGTACAGGCCCACCCGCTCGACCGGAAGCCAGCGTTCGGTGACGGTGGCGCCTGGGGCCAGCGTGGTGGTGGTGTCGGTGCGCCGCTGATCGGAGTGGACCGCCCGGGCGCGGCTGATCGCTACCTCTAGAGCGGCACGTACGGCGGGATCCAGTTCGGCCAGCGCGCGCTCCAGTGCCGCATCCGGCACCCGGACCGTGGCCGGTCGGATCCGGTCGAACGATTCGCCGAACTCCAAGGCTGCGGCGGCCCCGCGTTCGGCGACCGCCTCGACGATCGGGCGCACCCTCGGCAGTACCGCCTCCACGTCCACACCACCGCGTGGCAGGGCGGCCCGCAGCTCGGCCTTGGAGAGGTCCGACTGTTCGGTGCCGCGCAGGTCGATGCGTGCCATCAGGCCGGTGTTCACACGGTCCATTGTCCCAGAGGGCCTCAAGTCAATAACGCAGCGCCAGCATGACCCGCCATGCACCGGCCCGCGGCTAGGGTGGTGCGCAGTGTGACGTCCCACGAGGAACGGAGTTGCCATGGCTTCCGACAAGGGTGCCGCTGACCCGTCCACGCTGCCGGCCGTGTTCCCGGCATGGGTGGATCGCCTGCAGATCAAGTACGTGAATCCGGTGGTCAAGCCGTTATCCAAGTTCATTCCGGGCACATCGGTGATCACCCATCGGGGGCGCAAGTCCGGCAAGCCCTACCGGACGGTGGTGACCACCTACCGCAAGGGCAACATGCTGGCGATCGCGCTCGGACACGGCAAGACCGACTGGGTCAAGAACGTGCTGGCCGCCGGCGAGGCCGACGTCCAGCTGTCCCGCAGACAACTGCATGTGGTCAACCCGCGGATCCTGCCGGCCGGCTCGGGTGACACCTCGCTGCCATTCCTGCTGCGGGTGCAGAACCGCAAGGTGGCGGTACTCGTTACCGATATCAGCTGAGTCAGAACGTGATTTCGGCGCGGTTCTGCCCGCTGAGCGGGCAAGAGCGCGCCGAAATCGCTACTTGCCTTACATGTCTAAGCCGATGTCGAGCACCTGCACCGAATGGGTCAGGCCTCCCACGGCCAGGTAATCGACGCCGGTGGCGGCATAGGCGGCAGCGCAGTCCAGCGTGAGTCCGCCCGATGACTCCAGCAGTACGCCGGGGGCGCGGGAGTCGCGCCGCTGCACCGCCATCTGGGTCTGCCAGACCTCGAAGTTGTCCAGCAGCACCAACTCGGGCCCCTCGGCGAGCACCTCGTCGAACTGCTCGAGCGAATCCACTTCGACCTCGCAGGGCACGTCGGGCGCCGCCTCCCGCACTGCCCGCAGCGCCGCTGCGACCGAACCCGCAGCGGCCACATGGTTGTCCTTGATCAGGGCGGCGTCGCCCAGGCCCATCCGGTGATTCACCCCGCCGCCGACCCGTACTGCGTACTTCTGCAGCACCCGCAGTCCGGGCAGCGTCTTGCGGGTGTCGCGGATACGCGCCGACGTGCCGGCGATTCCGTTGATGGCATCGACCCAGGCCGCGGTGGTGGTAGCGATCCCCGACAGGTGGCACACCAAGTTGAGCATGGTGCGTTCGGCGGTCAGCAGGCCACGGGTGTCGGCCTTGAGGCTCAGTACCGGTGCGCCGGCCGGCAGCCGCGCACCGTCGGTCACCTTGTCCAACACCTGGTAGCGGTCGGATCCGAGTACTTCGTCGAGCACCAGCAGGGCCAGGTCGACCCCGGCGATCACCCCGGGCACCCGAGTGACCATGGCCGCTTCGGCCGTCACACCGGCGGGAACCGTCGCGGCGGTGGTGACATCGGGCCCGTAACGCAGATCCTCATCGAGCGCGCGAGCGATGACCTGGCGCGCCTCGTCGAGTTCGGACTCGGACAGCATCACGATGCGACTCCCGCGGGTGTCTCGAGCGCGACAATCCCGTCGCGCAGCCGGATGGTGGAACTACGGGCCTGACCGGGGTCGGCGGCCGGGCAGTCGGCCCGGTGGTGACAGCCTCGGCTTTCGGCGCGCGCCGACGCCGCCGCCGCGACGACCCGGGCCGCCAAGGTCAGTGCGGCGTCCTCGACGCCGGCCCGGTCGGCGACCGGGCGTGTACCGGCGCCACACAGCAGCTCTTGCAGTCGGGCGAGCCCACGCGCGTCGCGGACCACCGACGCGTCGCGCGACATCGCGTCCTGCAGCGTCGGCCGATCCAGTGCCGCGTACCGGACTGGCTCGGGTACCGCGGCGTCGGACGGACCTACCGCGACGGCGTGCGCTGCAGCCGCAGCGCCCGCGCGGTCACCGACCACCAGGCCTTCCAGCAGGCTGTTGGAAGCCAATCGGTTGGCACCGTGCATTCCGGTTCGTGCCACCTCGCCCGCGGCGAACAGGCCGGGCAACTCGGTGCGGCCGGTGATGTCGGTGATCACGCCACCGCAGCTGTAGTGCGCGCCCGGAACCACCGGAATCGGTTGGCGCACAGGGTCGATACCGGCGTTGCGGCAGGCAGCGGTGACGGTCGGGAAGCGTTCTGCGAAGCCGTCGATCCCGCGCGCGTCGAGATACGCGCACTGGTCGCCGGTCTCGCGCAGGCGCGCGTCGATCGCCCCCGCGACCACATCGCGCGGAGCCAGATCCCCCATCGGGTGCACCCCTTCGGTGATCGAGGCGCCGCGGGCGTCGATCAGCTTGGCGCCTTCTCCGCGCACCGCTTCGGTGATCAGCGGCCTGCGCCCGCCGGTGGCGCTACCGTTGCCGGCCCCGGAGAACAGCATGGTCGGATGGAACTGGATGAATTCCAGGTCGCTGACTGTGACGCCGGCCCACAGCGCCAGGGCCACCCCGTCTCCTGTCGCCCCACCGGGATTGGTGGTCGCCCGGTACAGATGTCCCAGACCACCGGTCGCCAGCACCACCGACGGGGTGTGGATCACGCCGATTCCGTCGGCATTGGCCACCAGCACACCGGTGACGCGATCGGTGTCACGCAGGATCTGCAGCACCACCTGACCGCAGCGAACATCGAGTTCGGCGGCGGCCTGATCCAGGGCGCGTTGTACCTCGGCTCCGGTGGCGTCGCCGCCGGCATGAATGATGCGGCGCCGGGAGTGTCCACCTTCGCGGGTGAGCGCCCAGTCTCCGTCCGAGCCCTGGTCGAACACCGCACCCGCGCCGGCAAGGTCAGAAACCGCGCGATAGCCGTCGGCCACGATCGAGGTCACTGCGTCGCGGTCGCACAATCCGCCGCCGGCGGCCAGGGTGTCGGCGACGTGTGCCGCCACCGAGTCGTCATTGCCCGGCAGGACCACCGCGATCCCGCCCTGGGCGTAGTGCGTCGCGGTTGCCGCAGAGCCCGCAGCGGACTTGCTGAGCACCACGACCTCGCGTCCGGCGCGGTGCGCGGCTCGCGCCGCCGCCAGCCCGCCGACACCCGTGCCGATGATGACGACATCGGCCCGCTGCTGCCAGCTGGGACCAGGGGTCACTTGCTGACCGGGACGGAGTGTCCGATCGAGATCATCCGCTGCACGCTGCGGGCTGCCAGGCGCGCCGTCTCGGGGTCGACGTGAATCTCGTCGGCGCCCTCGGTCAGGCTGCGCAGCAGGGCGGCCGGGGTGATCATCTTCATGTACTTGCAGGCCGCTTTGCGGTTGACCGCCTCGAAGTCGACCTGCGGGGCAGCCTTGCGAAGCTGGTGGATCATGCCGATCTCGGTGGCGACCAGCACCTTGCGGGCCCCGGTGCGCGCGGCCTCCTCAAGCATGCCGCCGGTGGACAGGATCTTGACCTGCTCCTCGGGGAAGTGACCCTCACCGACCAGGTACAGCGACGACGTCGCGCAGCCGCACTCGGGGTGTACGAACAGCTCGGCGTCGGGGTTGGCCCGCGCCTTCTCCGCGAGCTCGTCGCCGTTGATGGCGGCGTGCACGTGGCATTCGCCGGCCCAGATGTGGATGTTGTCGCGGCCGGTGACCCGTTTGACGTGTTGGCCCAGGAACTGGTCAGGAAGGAACAGCACCTCGCGGTCCGGATCGATCGCGTTGACCACATCGACGGCATTCGAGGAGGTGCAGCAGTAGTCGGTCAGCGCCTTGACCGCCGCGGTGGTGTTCACGTAGGACACCACGACCGCGTCGGGGTATTCGTCGCGCCAGGCCTGCAGTTCCTCGGCGGTGATCGAGTCGGCCAGCGAACAGCCTGCCCGGGTGTCGGGCAGCAGCACCGTCTTGTCCGGAGACAGGATCTTGGCCGTCTCGGCCATGAAATGCACACCGCAGAACACGATGGTGTCTTCGTCGGCGGTGGCCGCGATCCGGGCCAGTGCCAGGGAATCCCCGACGTGGTCGGCGATGTCTTGGATCGCCGGCAGCTGGTAGTTGTGGGCGAGGATCGTCGCGTTGCGTTCCTTCTTGAGCCGGAGAACCTCGGCCACCCATTCCTCGTCGGGTTCGATACCGCTGTAGCCGGCCGGCGAGTTCACGATGCGGTCGGCCAGGCTGTTTGCCTGCACACCGCTGTCGGTGAGGGTGGTCATGAGCGACTCCTTCTCAAAACAGGTTTTCGACTTATAATCGAAAACGTGGTCCATACTAGCACCGCGCACGAAGTGCTCACCGTGGTCTTCCAGGTTGGCGGCCTTGACCAGCGCCGTCCCCGACTCAATGTGCTGCTGTGGGAACGCGCACGCGAACCGCAGTCGGGACGCTGGTCACTGCCCGGTGGCCTGCTGCGCAATGACGAGGATGTCACGGCATCGGCCCGCCGCCAGCTGGCCGAAAAGGTCGACCTACGTGAGATCGCCCACCTTGAGCAGCTGGCTGTGTTTTCCGACCCGAGCCGAGTGCCCGGCGTGCGCACCATCGCCTCGACGTTTCTGGGCCTGGTGCCCTCCCCCGCCGACCCGGAGCTACCGAGCGACACCCACTGGCATCCGGTCGACGACTTGCCGCCGATGGCGTTCGACCACGGACCGATGGTGGCGCACGCACACAGTCGCCTGGTCGCCAAGATGTCGTATACGAACATTGGATTCGCCTTGGCGCCAACGGAATTCATCTTGTCAACGCTGCGCGACATCTACAGCGTCGTGTTGGGCTACCAGGTCGACGCGACCAATCTGCAGCGGGTGTTGGTGCGCCGGGGAGTGATCACCCGCACCGGCACCACCGCCCGTTCGGGGCGTAGCGGGGGCCGTCCGGCGGCCCGCTACCGGTTCACCGACTCCGAACTTCGCGTCACCGACGAATTCGCCGCGTTGCGCCCGCCCGGGTGAGTCGACTGGAATCTTAACGCCTTCTTAAGTAACAATGCCGGGATGGACGTCGACAGTCTGGCCCGCGAAACATCTGTCGAGTGGATCGGGCAGGCCCCGCACCAGCCGTTGCGATCGGGCGAACGCCCCCTGCCGGTCGCTGAAGATCCGTTCTATGAGCCACCCGCTGGCTTCCAGCACGCGGTGGCCGGCACCGTTCTCCGCTCTCGCGACGTTGAACTGGCGTTTTTAGGCCTGATCCCACAGCAACTGCAGGCCACCCAGCTGCTCTACCGCACCGTTGACCGCAACAACGTCCCCCAGGTGTCGGTGACCACCGTGGTGGTTCCCACCGACCGGGACCGGACCCGGCCGACGCCGATCGTGTCGTACCAGTGCGCGATCGACGCGGTGGACGGTCGGTGTTTCCCGTCTTTCGCGCTGCGCCGCCGCGCTCGGGCGCACGGATCGTTCACCCAACTCGAGTTCGTGCTGATCTCAGCCATCCTGTCGCAGGGGTGGGCGGTGTCGATTCCCGACCATGAGGGCCGCTTCGGCCACTGGGGGGCGCCGGATGAACCCGGCTACTACGTGCTCGACGCGCTGCGGGCCGCACTGGGCTTCGAACAACTGGGCCTGTCCCCCGACGCCCCGGTGGGTTTGTGGGGCTATTCCGGCGGCGGCCTGTCCACGGCGTGGGCGGCCCAGGTCTGCGGCGACTACGCGCCCGACCTCAACATCGTCGGCGCTGCGCTGGGCTCGCCGGTGGGCGATCTGGGCAACACCTTGCAGCGGCTCAACGGTTCGTTTTGGTCCGGCCTGCCGGCCATCATGATCTCCGCGCTGGCCCGGGTCTATCCCGACCTCGACAAAGTCATCGAGGAGCACGCCACCGTCGACGGCCGTGCACTGCTGCACTCACTGGAGTCGGTCACCACCGCGAGCGCGGTGCTGCGCCTGCATCACCGCGCCCTGGACACCTTCATCGACCGGCCCCTGGCGCAACTGATCGAACACCCCGTCGTCCAGCAGGTGTTCGACGACACCCGCCTGGGCGGCGAGATCCCGGCTGTCCCGGTTCTGATGCTGCAGGCCATCCACGACCAGGTGATCTCCGTTGACGACATCGACACCCTCGCCGAGACCTATGCCGCCGGCGGCGTGCGGATCACCTATCACCGCGATCTGCTCAGCGAGCACGTGACCTTGCATCCACTGTCGGCACCGATGGTGCTGGACTGGTTGCGGGACCGGTTCGCCAACCGGCCGTTGCCACAGACACCGGTGAGCAGCGCGTGGCCGGCGTTGCTGAACCCCAAGACCTACCTCGGGCTATTGCGCCTGGGTGTGGTCGCGGGCCGGGTCATCACCGGCGGGGCGGTGCGACGCCTTCCGCTGTGACGGCTGGCTGCGGTCGCCGCACGGGCTCCGGCGGATAGCCGCCGAGATCATCACGAGTGCTCCAGGTGGCGCACATGCCGTACACCAGCGCCGCAGTGGCGGCGGGCAACAGCAGCGAGGCCGCGATCTGCAGCGGCGTGTGTCCGAAGAACACCGGTGGCCCCTCGGCGACGTAGTGCACCCGGTGTTCGGGGCTCACCGGTGCGGCATCCACGTCGATAGTGCCGTAGCGGCGCTGCACCAAGGCGGTGCCGGTCAGTACCGCCAGCGCCGCCCCGGCACTCAGGCCCACCAACAGGCCAGCGATCATGCCCGGCCCCCGATGCGCCCGCCACTGCCAGGCCAAGGTGGCCGCTACCACCGCCGCCACGCTCAACAGTCCGAGCAGCAGAAACGGCGCAATGAAGAAGTGTTCGGCCTCGTTGCCCAGGTAGGCCTGCACCCGTTCGCCGTTGCGGGTCAGTGCCACCACCCCGTTGATGGGCGGGGCGATCCACGCCCACAAGGCGCCGATCGGCAGGCCTACCACGGCCAATCCGGCGGCGATGGTCAGGTACGCGCGTCCCCGCGTGATCCGCGGGGCGCCCGGCGTGGTCACCGTTGGGTGTCCAGGTCGGTCGAATCGACCAGGCCGTGTCGCGAGCACTTGGCCCACCAACCGTCCGGGCGGACCTGCACCATCATCCGGCGTCCGCAGGAGGCACAGAATCGCGGCGGCTCCAGGCCCAATTGGGCCGCGGTGGGCAGCGATGCGCCGGCAGGATCGTCGATCTGCATGCCGGTGTAGACGTTGTAGACACCGGCTCCCACCGGAACGGGCAGGTCGCGGACCATCACAGGGTGGCGTTGAGTGCCTTGATCGGCATCTGCAGGTCGTCGAGCAGTTCCAGGTCGGTCTCGGCCGGCCGGCCCAGCGTGGTCAGGTAGTTGCCGACGATGATGGCGTTGATGCCGCCCAGGATGCCCTGCTTGGCGCCCAGGTCGCCCAGCGTGATCTCCCGGCCGCCCGCGAAGCGCAGCATGGTGCGCGGCAGGGCCAGCCGGAACGCGGCGACGGCCCGCAGTGCGTCGGCGGCCGGCAGCACCTCCAAGTCGCCGAACGGGGTGCCCGGGCGCGGATTGAGGAAGTTCAGCGGAACTTCGTCGGGGTTCAGCTCAGCCAGATCGGCGGCGAACTCCGCGCGCTGCTCCAGCGTCTCGCCCATGCCGAGGATGCCGCCGGAGCAGACCTCCATGCCGGCTTTGGCCACCATGCGCAGGGTCTCCCACCGCTCTTCCCAGGTGTGGGTGGTGACGACGTTGGGGAAATGCGATCGCGCTGTCTCCAGGTTGTGGTTGTAGCGATGCACGCCCATGGCGGCCAGCTTGTCCACCTGTTCCTGGGTCAGCATGCCCAGCGAACAGGCGATCTGGATGTCGACCTCGTTGCGGATCGCTTCGATGCCCGCGGCGACCTGGGCCAGCAGCCGCTCGTCGGGCCCGCGTACCGCGGCGACGATGCAGAACTCGGTGGCTCCGGTCTTGGCGGTCTGCTTGGCCGCCTCGACCAGGCTGGGGATGTCCAGCCACGCGCTGCGCACGGGTGAGGAGAACAGTCCCGACTGCGAGCAGAAGTGGCAATCCTCCGGGCAGCCACCGGTTTTCAGGCTGATGATGCCCTCGACCTCGATCTCCGGACCGCACCAGCGCATCCGCACCTCGTGGGCCAACGCCAGCAGCTCATCGAGGCGGTCGTCGGGCAGCTGCAGCACCTCGAGAACCTGATCCCGTCGCAACGCCTCGCCGCGCTCCAGTACCTGTTCCCGCGCCAGCGCCAGGATGTCGTCAGTCATGCGCGCCGCTCCTCCTCATCGCTTCGCTTCTGCATCGTCGCCGCCGCGGGTCACGCGTGCTCCCCTCAAGACTTGAACGGTGTTCAGGTTAGGCTAGCGGGGTGCAGCTGCACAAACCTGACGTGATCGCCGCGGCGACCACCATCCTGGACGACTACGGCATCGCCGATCTGTCGATGCGCCGGCTGGCGCGCGAGCTCAATGTCAGCCCCAGCGCACTGTACTGGCATTTCGCCAATAAGCAGCAGCTACTGGGGGCGGTCGCCGACCGCGTCTTGGCGCCGGCCTGTGCCGACCCCGGGCCGGGCGGCTGGCAGTGGCGGATCCAAACCGTAGGTGAACGCCTGCGGGATGCGCTGCTGTCGCACACCGACGGCGCCGAACTGGTGTCGGCCAGCATGGCGGCGGGCCAGTCCCAGGCGGCCACCGACATCCTGTCGCTGCTGGCGGAGTCGGCGACGGCCGCGGGAGTGCACCCGGATCAGGCCGGGCAGGTCGCCCGCACCGTCGTCTACTACGTCTTAGGGTTCACCGCCGACGAACAGTCCCGCCTGCAGTGGGACGCCGCCGGCGCTGCCGAGATCACGCCCGAGGCCGACCCGAGCAGTGCGTTCGCGTTCGGGCTGGGATTGCTGATCGACGGCCTGACGATGCGGGCCGGGGCGACGCTCAGCTGAGTAGATATTCGGTGCGCGCGTTGCCATCCCATCGGCGCAGCCCGACAAATCTCCCGCTGACATCGGAGCGGCCGGCGATGCGCTGAGCCCGGCCCAACTGGGCCGGACCGACCCGGCGGGCCAGCGTGGTGTGCGCCGTCCACTCCCCGGGCGCCACATTGGCCAACGGGCCGGGTATCAGGTGGGGTGCGCATAACCGGTAGACCTGCTCGTGCAGCTCCAGCAGTGCCACCGTCGGCACCACCAGCCGGGCAAGTACCCCGTGCGAGCGGCCGAAGATCAGCGTCGCGCCAAGCGTGCAGGCCATGGGCAGTCGGTCGGTAACGGTGGCCAGCGCGGCGTCGACCTGCGGATCGATGCGCTGGGCGACCACCAGGGTGACGTGCGGTCGAGCGGCCGGAGCCTGGCTGGGCACGTCGGCGGCGGCCAGGTCAGTCCAGATCCGCCGGACCGCGGTCTCGGTGTCGGCGTCGAAGACCAGCTCGATCGAGTGCACCATCGCTACCCCGCCAGGCTGCGCACCCAGTCGGTGTCGAACGCCGCGGTACTCATCGCGGCAAACTCCGCGCCCCCCAGCGCGCCGGCTCCGGCCGGCAGCACGGCGCGTACCGGCGCCTGCCGGGCCAGCGCCCCGCGATTGCTGGTGGCTGCCCGTCCGGGCCGAGCCGGCCAGCTGCCGATAACCAATCCGGCGCACGACAACCCTTGTCCAGCAAGTGATTCCAGGGTCAGTGCGGTGTGGTTAAGGGTGCCCAGTTCGGCGTCGACCACCACCAGCACGGGAGCGCCAAGGTCGACGGCCAGATCGCGCAGGGTGACGCGGTCGGCGGCCAACTCCACCAGCAGGCCACCGGCGCCCTCCACGAGGGTCAGTCGTCCCGGCCGGTCGGCGGCGCGGATCATGTCCAGCAGCTCTGCGCGGGACGGCAGCGTCATCCCGGCCTGCTCGGCCGCGGCCGCCGGCGCTAGCGGCGCCGGGTAGCGGGCAGCGGCGAACAGTTCGCTCACCCCCGACAGCCGGCCGACCTCGGCCAGGTCGTCGTCGCCGTCGGCGGTGCCGGTCTGAACCGGTTTACACACCGCCACGTCCAGGTCCGCCTGCCGGGCAGCGCCGGCCAGCGCGGCGGTGGCGATCGTCTTGCCTACCCCGGTACCAGTGCCGGTGATGACCAGGACGGTCATGACATGGAGGCGGGATGGTCGCGCAGCACGTCGCGCAGCACCCGTCGCGCCAGCTCCAGATCGTCGGCGGTCAGCGAAGCCCGCGCGGTCAACCGCAGCCGCGACGTGCCCGCCGGCACGGTGGGCGGCCGGAAGCAGCCGACCCGGACTCCGGCGTCCAGGCAGGCGGTCGCGGCGGCCACCGCCGTCTCGGCGTCCCCGAGAATGACCGAGACCACCGCGGATTGCGGCTGGTCGCGCAGCTCGCAGATCTGCGCCAGCACACCGGCGTGCCGCAGCACGTCGGCGGCGCGGGACGGCTCGGCGACCAGCACGTCCAGGGCGGCCGAGGCGGCGCCCAGCGCCGCCGGGGCGAGTCCGGTGTCGAAGATGAACGTGCGGGCGGCGTCGATGAGGTGGTCACGAACCTCCACGGGCCCCAGCACCGCACCGCCCTGACTGCCCAGGGCCTTGGAGAGCGTCGTGGTGATCACCACGTCGGGCGCGCCGGCCAGCCCGACCTCGTGCACCAGCCCGCGGCCGCCGGCGCCACGCACGCCCAGCGCGTGCGCCTCGTCGACGATCAACAGCGCGCCGTGTCGGCGGCACACCTCGTGCAGCTGGCGCAGCGGGGCCAGTGCGCCGTCAGTGCTGAACACCGACTCGGTGAGTACCACGGCGCGTTCCTCGGACCGGCCGGCCAGTGCGGCGGACACCGCGTCAACGTCCCGGTGCTCGGTGACGACGACCCGTGCTCGCGACAGCCGGCAGGCGTCCACCAGGGATGCGTGACAGTAGGCGTCCGACACGACCAGTGACCCCGGCCCGGACAGGCTGACCACCGCGCCGAGGTTGGCGGTGTAACCGGAGGAGAACACCAAACCCGCTGGCGCACCGACGAAATCGGCCAATTGCTGTTCGAACTGCTGATGCAGTTCGGTATTGCCGGTCACCAGGCGCGATCCCCCGGCGCCACCGCCCCAGGTCTGCAGCGCCTCGACACCTCCGGCGATGACGGACGGGTGGGTCGCCAGGCCGAGGTAGTCGTTGGACGCCAGGTCCAGTTCGGTGGCCACGACGGGTCGCACCCGCAGGGAACGTCGCAGACCGGCCTGTCGACGCCGCTGTTCCACCTCCGCCAGCCAGGCCAGTGGCGACACATCGGTGCGGGTCACGCGGCGCTCCCTGTGCGGTCTCGAGACGACTTGAACAGTGTTCAGGCTAAGGCATGCACCGCGCCGACCATCGCGCCGCCGATCCGGGCGATCTCCTCGGGCGTACACACGTAGGGCGGCATCGCGTAGATCAGGTTGCGGAATGGGCGTAGCCACACGCCGCCGGCCAGCGCCGCTCGAGTGGCAACGGCAAGGTCCACCGGCTCCCGGCATTCGATGACTCCGATGGCACCGCAGACCCGGACATCGGCGACTGCGGGCAGCTCACGCGCGGGCCCGAGGGCGGCGGTCAACCCGGCTCCGATCTCGGCGACCGACGCGCGCCAGTCCTGGCCCAGCAGCAGCTCGGTGCTGGCGACCGAGACCGCACAGGCCAGCGGGTTCGCCATGAACGTCGGCCCGTGCATCAGCGCGCCGGCCTCGCCGCCGCTGATGGTGTGGGCGATCTCGGTGCTGCACAACGTGGCAGCCAGGCTGAGGTAGCCGCCGGTCATGGCCTTGCCGACACACATGATGTCGGGGCTCACGCCCACGTGGTCGGCGGCGAAGAGCTCACCGGTGCGGCCGAAGCCGGTGGCGATCTCGTCGAATATCAGCAGCACGCCGTGGCGGGTGCAGGCCTCGCGCAGGTCCGCTAGATAGCGCGGATCGTGGAAGCGCATCCCGCCGGCTCCCTGTACCACCGGCTCCACGATCACCGCCGCCACCTCTTCGCGATGCTGCTCCAGCTGCGCCTCGAACGCGGCACTGTAGGCCGGGTCGTAGTCGCGGGGCACCTGCGGGGCGAACAGCTGCGCCACCAGGACATCGCGCCACAGCGAGTGCATGCCCCCGTCGGGGTCGCAGACGCTCATCGGGGTGAATGTGTCGCCGTGGTAGCCGCCGCGCCAGGTCATCAACCGGTGTTTGGCGCCGCGTCCGCGAGCGCGCCAGTACTGCAGCGCCATCTTGACCGCGACCTCCACCGACACCGACCCCGAGTCGGAGAAGAACACCGTGTCCAGCCCGGCCGGGGTGATGTCGACCAGCAGCTGGGCCAGCCGAGCGGCGGGTTCGTGGGTGAGTCCGCCGAACATGACGTGGCTCATCGTGCCCACCTGGGCCGTGAGCGCGGCATCCAGCTGCGGGTGGCCGTGGCCGTGGATCGCGGTCCACCAGGAACTCATCGCATCGAGTACGTCGACCGGCGCATCATCGACGACCAAAGTCAGGTAGGCGCCCCGGGCGGCCAGTGCCACCGTCGGCGCCAGGGATTCGGCGCCGATGGTGCTGTACGGGTGCCACAGGTGTGCGGCGTCGATGGCGCTGATCTGGTCGGGAGTCAACGCGGGCATGCCTGACGACAGTAGTGGCCGCTGGCGTAACCGTTGGGTCACAGGTTGCGCAATTTCTCCTCCACGGCGGCTGACGGGGCGTAAACGCCGGTAGTCTCTGTGACAGAAGTGACGAGTGATACTGCCGTGAATATCGGCCGAGAAGGGGGTTGTTCCTGATGAAACGCGTCTGCGTTACCGCGATCGCATTGGCGGCGGCCCTGGCCCCGGCGCTGACTGCCGCGCCCGCCCACGCGGACCCGCTGTCACAGACCGGTCAGGACCAGCTCGTCGAGCGGGTGATCCAGCGCGCGCTGTCGCAGCGCGGCGTGCCCTTCGTCTACGGCGGCGGTGACGTCAACGGGCCCACCAACAGCGCGCGGGCCCGCGCTGCCACCACCCGCAGCTCATTGTCCGACATCACCGGCCGCGCCAGCCTCCCGAGCACCCCCAGCAATCCCCTGTTGCCGGGCAGCGTCGCCCCGGGTCTGCCGGGCACGGCGCTGGCTCCCACCGGGGAGATCCCCGACACCACCACCGTCGGTTTCGACGCATCCGGCCTGATCCAGTACGCGTTCGCCGGTGCCGGCATCAGAATGCCGCGCACCTCCGGCGAGCAGTGCAGCGTCGGCCAGAAGGTCCCGCCCGCCCAAGCCCGCCCCGGCGATCTGCTGTGCTACGGCCCGGGCGGAACCCAGAGCGTCGCGCTGTACCTGGGCAACAACCAGATGATCGAGGGCACCAGCCCCGCGGTCGCGGTGTCGCCGGCGCGCACCTCCAACATGGTCCCCTACCTGACCCGGGTGCTCGGCTCCTGACCGACTCGGTCGACGTCACAACGCGCAGAATGCGGTTTCTCCAGGCAGGTTAGGTAGATTGTCGGGCGATCATGATTGCCCTGTCCCCGCCTCGACCGGCAGTAACAGCTGTCGCGGAACCCGGATCCGAGTCAGTTCCGACCCCCGGGTCGGCCACCGTGCTGGGCACCCGCAAACAGGGCTTCTACCGCCACGATCTGGACGGTCTGCGGGGCGTCGCAATCGCGTTGGTGGCGGTGTTCCACGTCTGGTTCGGGCGGGTCTCCGGCGGGGTCGATGTCTTCCTGGCGCTCTCGGGTTTCTTCTTCGGCGGCAAGCTGCTGCGGGTAGCGCTGAACCCGACCTCGTCACTGTCACCGGTCCCCGACCTGGTCCGGCTGGTCCGCCGCCTGCTGCCCGCCCTGGTGGTGGTGTTGGCCGCGTGCGCGCTGCTGACGATTTGGATCCAGCCGCAGACTCGCTGGGAGACCTTCGCCGACCAGAGCCTGGCGAGCCTCGGCTATTACCAGAATTGGGAGTTGGCCCGCAGCGCCGCGGACTACCTGCAGGCAGGTGAGGCCGTCAGCCCCCTGCAGCACATCTGGTCGATGTCGGTGCAGGGCCAGTTCTATCTGAGCTTCCTGCTGCTGGTCTTCGGCTTCGCCTTCCTGTTCCGGCGGGTGCTCGGCAAGCACCTGCGTGCCGCGTTCGTCGTGCTGCTCACTGCGCTGACGGTGGCCTCGTTCTGGTATGCGATCGTCGCGCACCAGGCCAATCAGTCGCTGGCCTACTACAACAGCTTCGCCCGCGCCTGGGAGCTGTTACTCGGCGCGCTGGTCGGCGCGCTGGTCCCCTACATTCGCTGGCCGATGTGGCTGCGGACCGTCGTCAGCACGGTGGCGCTGGCGGCCATCCTGAGCTGCGGGGCCCTCATCGAGGGCGTGCGGGAGTTCCCCGGCCCGTGGGCGCTGGTGCCGGTCGGCGCCACGGTGGCGTTCATCCTGGCCGGGGCCAACCGGCAGGCCCGGCCGAGTACCAGTGCCAAACTGCCGTGGCCCAATCGGTGGCTGGCGTCGGCGCCGCTGGTGGCGCTCGGCTCGATGGCCTACTCGTTGTACCTGTGGCACTGGCCGCTGCTGATCTTCTGGCTGTCCTACAGCGGGCATCGGCACGCAAGCCTGCTGGACGGCGCAGTGATCCTGCTGGTGTCGGGTGTCTTGGCCTACCTGACCACCCGGTTCGTCGAAGACCCGCTGCGCTCCCGCAAGCCGGCCGGCCAGGCCGCTGCGCAGGTGGTGCGCCCGCGATGGCGAAAGCCCGCAGCCGGCTGGTGGCGGCGCCCGACGTCGGTACTGGGCTCGACCGTGGTGCTGCTGGGGGTGGCGCTCACGGCGACGTCATTCTCCTGGCGCGAACATGTCACGGTGCAACGCGCCAGCGGCACCGAGCTGGTCAAGCTCAGCAAGGACGACTACCCCGGCGCCCGCGCGCTGCTCAAGCACAAACGAGTCCCCAAGCTTCGGATGCGGCCCACCATCCTCGAGGCCAAGAAGGACCTGCCGCGCTCCACGCGGGAAGGCTGCATCAGCAACTTCACTAACCCGGACTTGATCAACTGCACCTACGGCGACAAGGAGGCGACCCGGACCGTCGCACTGGCCGGCGGATCGCATGCCGAACACTGGCTGCCCGCGCTGGACATCCTCGGCCAGCGGCACCACTTCAAGGTGGTCACCTACCTCAAGATGGGCTGCCCGCTGTCCACCGAGAAGGTTCCGTTGATCATGGGCAATAACGCCCCCTACCCGCAGTGCTACCAGTGGGTGGGCAAGACGATGGAAAAGTTGATCGCCGACCACCCGGACTTCGTGTTCACCACCGCCACCCGGCCGTGGAACATCAAACCCGGCGACGTGATGCCGGGAACCTATATCGGGATCTGGAAGCAGCTGTCGGACAACCACATTCCCATCCTGGGAGTCCGCGACACCCCGTGGCTGGTGCGCGACGGTGACCCCTTCCAGCCGGCGGACTGCCTGGCCTCCGGCGGTGACGCGGAATCCTGCGGCATCAAACGCTCCGAAGTGCTCGTCGAGCGCAACCCCACCCTGGACTTCGTCGGAAAATTCCCGCTGCTCAAGCCGCTGGACCTCTCCGACGCCGTCTGCGACAAAGAGATCTGCCGCGCAGTCGAGGGGAATGTGCTGGTCTATCATGACTCTCACCACCTGTCGGCGACCTACATGCGCACCATGACCGGAGAACTCGGTCGTCAGATGGGTGCGGCCACCGGCTGGTGGTGAACCCGGCCATGCTCGGCGGCGGACGCCGGGAAAGCGGATAAGGTCGAGCGGTGTCGTCGGCTGAGTCGGGCCCCGAGCCCCCACCGGAGCCGTCCGCGCCCACGGTCTGGCCCGGAAACGCTCTGCTGGGAGCGGTATACGACGGAGCCGGCACCAACTTCGCGGTGTTCTCCGAAGTCGCCGAGCGTGTCGAACTCTGCCTGATCGACGACCGCGACCACACCGAGACCCGGATCGCCCTCGATGAGGTGGACGGCTACGTCTGGCACGCCTACCTGCCCGGCGTCGGACCCGGCCAGCACTACGGCTTCCGGGTCCATGGACCGTTCAACCCCGCCGCGGGCCACCGCTGCGACCCCAGCAAGCTGCTGCTGGACCCGTACGGCAAGGCCTTTCACGGCGCCTTCGACTTCGGTCCGGAACTGTTCTCCTACGACCTGGCCGATCCCGACAATGGTGCTGCGCCCCCCGCTCTCGACTCGCTGGGCCACACCATGACCAGCGTGGTGATCAACCCCTACTTCGACTGGGCGGCCGACCGCTCACCGCGCACCCCGTATCACCAGACGCTCATCTACGAGGCGCACGTCAAGGGCATGACCCAGACCCACCCGGGCATTCCGGCCGAACTACGCGGCACCTACGCCGGGCTGGCGCATCCGGTGATCATCGACCACCTCAAGTCGCTGAACGTCACGGCCATCGAGCTGATGCCGGTCCACCAGTTCCTGCACGATCAGCGGCTGCTGCAGCTGGGATTGCGAAACTACTGGGGGTACAACACATTCGGCTTCTTCGCTCCGCACAACGAGTACGCGGCCAACCGTCAGGCCGGCGGTGCGGTGGCCGAGTTCAAGGCGATGGTGCGCGCGTTCCACCAGGCCGGCATCGAGGTGATCCTCGACGTGGTCTACAACCACACCGCCGAAGGCAACCACCTGGGCCCGACGCTGAACTTCCGCGGAATCGACAACGCCGCCTACTACCGGCTCGACGAAGACGACCTGCGGCACTACACCGACTACACCGGCACCGGCAACAGCCTCAACGCCCGTCATCCGCACACCCTGCAACTGATCATGGACTCGTTGCGCTACTGGGTCACCGAGATGCACGTCGACGGCTTCCGCTTCGACCTGGCCTCCACCCTGGCCCGGGAATTGCACGACGTCGATCGGCTGTCGGCATTCTTCGACCTGGTGCAACAGGACCCGGTGGTCAGCCAGGTGAAGCTGATCGCCGAACCCTGGGACGTCGGTGAAGGCGGCTACCAGGTGGGCAACTTCCCCGGGCTATGGACGGAATGGAACGGCAAATACCGCGACACGGTCCGCGACTATTGGCGCGGCGAGCCGGAAACCCTCGGCGAGTTCGCCTCCCGCCTGACCGGCTCCTCGGACCTCTACGAGGCGACCGGTCGGCGTCCCAGCGCAAGCATCAACTTCGTCACCTGCCACGACGGTTTCACCTTGGCGGACTTGGTGTCCTACAACGAGAAACACAACGAAGCCAACGGCGAGGACAACCGCGATGGCGAGAGCCACAACCGGTCGTGGAACTGTGGTGTGGAGGGCCCGACCGACGACCCCGCGATCCTGGCGTTGCGCGCCCACCAGGTCCGCAACATCATGGCGACCCTGCTGATCAGCCAGGGCACCCCGATGATCTTGCACGGCGACGAGATGGGCCGCTCCCAGCGCGGCAACAACAACGTCTACTGCCAAGACTCCGAACTGTCCTGGATGGACTGGACGCTGGCGGAACGCAACGCCGACCAACTCGCCTTCACTCGGGCGATGACCGCGTTGCGCGCCGCACACCCGGTGTTCCGGCGACGCCGGTTCTTCGAAGGCCGTCCGATCTGCGGCGGCGACGAGGTGCGTGACATCGCCTGGTTGACCCCGGCCGGCGACGAGATGACTCAGCAGGACTGGGGCAGCGAATTCGGCAGGTGCGTCATGGTTTTCCTCAACGGCGAAGCCTTGCCGGAACCGGATCTACGCGGGCAGCGGATCATCGACGACTCATTTCTGTTGTGCTTCAACGCCGGCGAGACACCGGTGGAGTTCGTGACGCCCAATACCGAATACGCGCAGGTCTGGACCGCGGTGATCGACACCGCGCACCCGGCCGGCAGCACTGACCTGGTGGTTGACGCCGGGCAGACGGTGACGGTGATGGGACGCTCGCTGACCGTGCTGTGCAAGAGCCGGTGAGCTAGGCCGCCCGGCGCCCGAAGTAGCGGATGCCGGCGAGCTGTGGGATGCGATACGGGCTGCGGAGGCGACGTGTCGCCTGCCCGCGTCCGCGCAGGTGGTAGCGGCTCAGTTCGCGCCGCACCGACGGCGCCAGCAGCGGCCCCAACACTGCGCCGGCGCCCAGTGCCAGGGCCAGCCCGGCCGCCAGCCCGAGGGTGCCTCCGGCGTTGGGTTGCCCGTTGACCAGTTGCACGAAGCCCCGGAACAGGGTCAGACCGGGGACCAGCGGGATGATGCCCGCCATGATGATCACCAGCGGAGTGACCCGCAGCCGCGGCGCGAGCAGGGTGCCGACCAGCCCGGTCGCCGCGGCGGCCGCGAACGAGCTCACGATCGAATTGGCCTGCACCAGTTGCAGTCCGAAGAACAGCAGCGTGGCGGTCGCCCCGGCCAGACCGGCCGCCAGTGCCGCCTTGAGTTGCGCATAGCCCGCAAGCGCGGCGGCGGCCGCGCCGGTGGCGCCTGCCAGTAGGTACACCGGAACGCTCAGTGCCGCGACCGGCATCTCGGGGCTCACCCGGACTTGCACTCCGAAGAACCCGCCGATCTGCACCGCGATCGAGACGCCGACCAGGATGCCGACCGACATCAGGAGGATGTCCATCCCCCGCGAGACGGCCGTGAGTTGGTAGCCGGTGATGGCGTCCTGCACGGAGCCGACGGTCGCCAGCCCGGACAACAGCACCACGATGTTGGCGGCCACCACCGGTGCCACCGGGGTCCCGGCGGGGAGCCAGCCGGCGGCATGCAGGCCGATGGCGACCCCGGTGGCGACCGCGGCGGCGACGACCTGTTGGAACAGCAGTGGCAGTTGCCAGCCGTTAAGTACGCGGCCGATCCGGTCGATCAGCGCGGTGGTGACCGCCGAGATCAGGGCGACCAGCGGCCCGGCGCCGATCAGTACGGCGAAGGCACCGGCCATCACCGCCCAGCCGGTGGTGGCCACCCAGCGGGGGTAGGGGTGCTCGGCCCGATTGACGATGTCCAGCTGCTGTTGCACCCATTCGGGGTCGGGTGTCGAGTTCACGACCTGCTCGGCCAGATCGGTGGCCAGCTGCAGCCGGGTGTAGTCCAGTGAGCGTGACTGCACCAGATACATCGCGGTGACCGGGGCGCCCGGCACCCCGCGGGGCACCGACACCCGGATCGAGTTAGCCATGATGTCCACCTGGGTCTGCGGCAGCCCGTAGGCGGTGGCGATGGCCAACATGCTCGAGGCGACGTCGGCGGTCCCCGCCTGTGAACCCAGCAGCAACTGCCCGAAGCGCAGGGCGATATCGAGCACCCGCCGGACGTCGGTTTCATCCATGCGCATTGTCTCCGATGACACCATCACGGTCGGCTACCCGTTCGGCGCCCGGAGCTCACCTGCCGCGGCGGACCCGCCTCTACAGCAGGTAGCGATAGGCCGGAGAGCCCGGCTCCAGCGGCTCGACGTGGATCTCCGAGGTACGCATACGTTCCAGCAGTCCGTCGAGATCGGCAGCCGACCCCAGCTGCACACCGACCAACGCCTCGCCGGTCTCCCGGTTATTGCGCTTGACGTACTCGAACAGCGTGACGTCGTCGCTGGGCCCGAGAACCTCGTCGAGGAAGCGCCGCAGGGCGCCCGGTTCCTGCGGGAAGTCGACCAGGAAGTAGTGCTTGAGCCCCAGGTGCACCAGCGAGCGTTCCAGGATCTCGCCGTAGCGGGACACGTCATTGTTACCGCCGGAGATCAGGCACACCACCGTGGAACCCGGGACGACATCAGCCTCCAGCAGCGCGGCCACCGATAGGGCGCCCGCCGGCTCGGCGATGATGCCCTCGTTCTGATACAGGTCGAGCATCGCGGTGCAGACCGCACCTTCGTCGACGGTGGTCACCGAGACCATGTCGCCGGCCCCGGACAGCACCGCAAACGGCAGAGCGCCAGCACGCCGGACGGCCGCACCGTCGACGAACTGGTCGACGTGGTCCAGGCTCACCAGCTCCCCCGCGGCCAACGCGGCCATCATCGATGCGGCGCCGGCCGGCTCGACGCCGAGCACAGCACTCTTGGTGGTCCGCTCGGCCAGGTAGGTGGTGATCCCCGAGATGCACCCGCCGCCCCCCACCGGCACCACCACCAGGTCCGGTTCGGCATCGAGCTGGTCGAGTAGTTCCACCGCGATGGTGCCCTGGCCCGCCATCGTGCGCAGGTCATCGTACGGCGGCACCAGCGTCGCACCGGTGCGGGCGACATCGGCCAGGGCAGCCTCCGCCGCCAGATCGTAGGTCGCACCGCCGACGATCAGCTCAATGAATTCGCCGCCGTGGTAACGGATGCGGTCCCGCTTCTGCTTCGGGGTCTTGGCCGGCACATAGACCCGGCCGTGGACGCCGAGCGACCGGCACGCGTAGGCGAATCCCTGCGCGTGATTCCCGGCCGACGAGCACACCACGCCGGCCGCGAGTTCGGATTCGCTGAGCTGGACCAGCAGGTTGTAGGCGCCACGCAGCTTGTAGGAGCGCACCGATTGCAGGTCTTCGCGCTTGAGATAGACGTTGGCCCCGGTCAGCGCTGAGAGCCGGTCGCTGTACTGCAGCGGGGTGGGTGCGACCACGCCCGCGATTCGCTTGGCCGCCGCGTCGATGTCGGCCGCGGTCAACGGCCCCTTCAACGGGCCCTGTGCGGGGCCTGGATGGGAGCCACTTCGGTTCTGGCGCAGTTCGGCGGACACCGCAATATGGTGTCACCCAGCAGGGGGTTCAGCCCACCGGGGTCAGCACGAACACCGGGATCTGTCGATCGGTCTTCTCCTGATACTCGGCGTAGTCCGGGTAGGCCGCCACGGCGCGCTGCCACCATTGGGACTTCTCCTCGCCGAACACCTCCCGCGCGTCGTAGTCGCCGGTGACGGTTCCGTCCTGCAGCTCCACGCGCGGATTCTTGGCGACGTTGTAGTACCAGACCGGGTTCTTCGGGGCACCGCCAAGCGATGCGACGATCGCGTACTGACCGTTGTGTTCCACCCGCATCAGCGGGGTCTTACGCAGCTTGCCGGTCTTGGCGCCGACCGTGGTCAGCAGGATGACCGGCATCCCCTTCATGTCGGTTCCTTCGGTACCGCCGGACGACATGTACTTCTCGGCGTTCTCCCGGGACCAATCCCACGGGCTGGGGGCATATTCTCCGCTCAAAGGCATGCGGCCAGAATAGCCCCGTACTACGACATAACAATCCGACCTGCAGATTTCGGCTGGCCTAACAATTGGTTATCGCGTACCGTTAAATCTATGACCACCGCCGAGCTCCTCGGGCAGCAAGTGCCCGTCGCCGGCGTGCCCTGGCCGGCCTACAAATTGGTTGCGCTGGCCACGGGACTGGTCGCCCTGCTGATCGTCGGCGCCGTGACGTCCAGCGCCGCGGCCGCGGTTCTGACCGCTGCGGGTGTCTGTACCGCGGTGTGGCTCGTCTTGGGACCGCTGCGCCGATCGTGACTGGGACTGGGCGTTACTGCTCGAGCTTCTCGCCTTGAAGGCTGTACCGGGGATTGGCGTGGCCGCGCGGGCCCGTCACTTCGACCTGGATACGCGGCGGAGCGCCTTCGACGGCCACTAACGGGTAGGAGATCGTCGCCCCGGACGCGGTCGCCTGCTCGATACCCGACTGTCCCGGAGCCTCCTGGATGGCCTTGGCGATCACGTTCGGGTTCAGGTCGACACGAGAGATGGTGTTCTGCTCGAGTGCGCCCGGTTCACTGCCGGTCAGATCCACCGGGATGGGCGCATCGACGGCCCCCTTTCCGCGGCGGTAGTCATATTCATCGACATTGCTCGGATTGTTCGGATCCACCACCTGCATCGCGACCATCGACGGGTGGACTGACACCCGGATCACGCCGTAATCCGGCACGCCGACTTTGGCGTCGATCGCCTTGAACGCGGCATCGATGAAGCCGGCGTCCATCTCAGCGGAGTCACTGGAGTGCAGCACGTCCGGGAGTGCATGGCGGACGAGCGACGACGCCGACTTGCTGGAGCACCCGGCAATTCCGAACGTAGCCATGGCAGCCAACGTGGCGATAAAAACGGTGGGGCGCAACAGCATCGGGCATCTCCTCGACAGCAGGTCCGGGCTGGGAAACCCTAACACCCGCACATGCGCCCGGCCCTCAGCCGTCATAGATCAGGACATCGCCGGCAAGTCGGGCTTCGACGGTCGGCCGATGGTCGCGCAGCTTGCCGTCGTGCATTAGGTGCCGTACCTCGGTTCCGCGCGCCAGCGTGAGGTAGTCGGCGATCAGCTTGCGGTGACATCGCCACCAGACGGTCTCGGCGCACATCACCGCAACTTGTTGACCCGCCGCTTCTGCCAGCAGCTCATCGATTCCGGCCTGGAAGTCCTCGCTGCGCATGTAGCCGGCGTAGGACCGAAACGAGTCATTGCGCAACCCGATGTCCGGGCTTGGCCCCTTGACCCGTCGCCAGCCGCCTAGCCGCGGCTCCCACCGATAGCCGATGCCGGCTGCTGGCAGCCAGTGCTGCATTTCCTCCCGCGCCGTGTCAGGGTTGTGCCGGCTTCCCGGAGCGCTGCGTACGTCGACCAGGCTTTGCATGCCGGCACCTGTGAGCAGCGCGGAGATCTCGGTCCGGTCCGCGGTGCCGTGGCCGAACGTGAAAACCGTTGGCGACGTAGCGTTCTCCCGTCAGACTGCGGCGGTCGGTGCCGCGTCTTCGGCGGCTCGGGGCTGATGTACTTGGGGACCCGGGTCATGGGCGTAGAGGCTTTCGATCTCCTCGGCGTATTTCTCCGCGATCGGCCGTCGTTTGAGTTTCATCGTCAACGTGACCTCGTCGCCGCCGGGTTCCCATAACGCCGGCAGGACCCGGAAACGCTTGATCTGCTCTACCCGGGACAGCTTGGCGTTGCCCTCGGCGACGCCCGCCGCGATCTGTGCGATCACCCCCGGGTCATCGGCCAGCGCTGCCGGTGTCGCCGCCGACAGGCCATGAGCAGCGGCATAGGGCGCCACCGAGTCAGCGTCGAACACCATGAGCGCGGTGTTGTAGGGCCGGGAATCGCCGATCGTGACCATCGCCCCGATCATTGGGCAGGCCGCCAGGATCGCGTTCTCGATGTTCGCCGGCGACATGTTCTTGCCCGCCGCATTGATGATCAGTTCCTTCTTGCGGTCGACCACCCGCAGATAACCCTCGGCGTCCTGTTCGAGGATGTCACCGGTGTGCAGCCATCCGTCGGCGTCGATTGCCTCGGCGGTCTTGGCCGGCTCTTTTCGGTAACCCCGCATCACCAGGGGGCCGCGCACCAAGAACTCGCCGTCGTCAGCGATGCGGCTTTCCAATCCCGGCAACAACTTTCCGACCGTACCGAGCCGGGCGTCCCGTGGATGCACGGTCGTCGCCACGCAGCTGAGTTCCGACATGCCCCAGACCTCGCAGATCGGGATCCCGAGGCCCGCGAAGAACGCGATGGTCTCCTTGGGAATCGGCGCCGCGCCCGACACCGCCCACCGCAGCTCGTCCAGGCCCAGCTTGGCCCGAAGCTTGGACAGCACCAGCTCGTCGGCCTGCGCCCACTCCGCGGCCAGCTCGTCGGAGACCGGGCCACCGGCCAGTTGCGCCACGGACCGTTTCGCACCTACCGCCAGCGCCCACTGCAACGCGGCACGACGATTGTCGTCCGGCTCCCCCGCGACGGCGAATTCGACTGCCGCCTTGAGCTTCTCCCACACTCGCGGCACCGCGCCCCAGATCGTCGGCCGCACATCCGGCAGAGCCGCACCGATCTGGCGTGCGTCGGGCACCACGGTCACCTGCACTCCGGCGATCTCGGAGTTGTAGAGGCCCATCGCGCGGTCGGCGATGTGCGCCGAGGGCAGATATGAGGTGATCCGGTCGCCGAAGCGCACGCCGAGCACCGCGTCGAGGGCAGCCGCCTCGAACAGCAGATTGGTGTGCGTCATCTCCACACCCTTGGGTAGGCCGGTGGTACCGGAGGTATAGATCAGCGTCACGACATCGTCGGGCTGCACTGCCCGCCAAGAGGATTCGAAGTCGAAGTCGTCAGCGGCGGCGGCCAAAAGCTCCTCGACCGACAAGGTGCCGTCCGGATGCCCGTCTACGCAGACGATGTGTTCGATCGCCGCTCCGCTGGCCCGGATGGTCTCGACATACGCCTGCTCGCACATCACGACTTTGGTGCCGGCATTGGCGAAGAGGTAGCCGAGCTGCTCGGCTGGCAGGGTGTTGTACACCGAGAACGACGTCGCGCCCAGATGCTGCGCTCCGACCTCGAGCGGGTAGAACTCGATCCGATTCGCCATCATCAGCGACACGGTGTCGCCGCGGCGTACCCCGAGCCCGGCCAGGCCGGCCGCGACTTGGCGTACCTGCTGGGCGTAGTCACGCCAGGTCAGGGTCTGCGTATCGCCGACGGTGCGCAACGCGACCGCGTCCGGATCGATTGCGGCGGTGCGCTGAAAGGCCTCGCATAAGGTGGCCGCCGGCGGTGTCTGCGTCATCTGTCCTCCTGTTCGCGGCCGCCTCAGCGGCGACTGACTCGTTCCAGATATGCCATCGCCGAGGCCTGCGATTCGGGATCGTGCACCGCGGTGACCAATGCATCGGCGTCATTCCAGCTGCGCGTGGTCCCCACCATGCCGTCGGTGACGGCATTGACCTGTCGTTTGGTGCCGCCCAAGGTGAGGGCGGACTTGGTGACCAGCTGGCCCACCAGCTCGTCGACCGCCGCATCGAGGTCGGCCTCGGGTACCACCCGGTTGAGGAAACCGATTGCCTTGGCCTCGGCGGCACCGAACGGGCGGCAGGTCATCACCAGTTCCTTGGTGAGCGCCGGACCGATCTCGCGGACCAGCCGTGGAATACCGCCCCAGGCCAGCGGAATGCCCAGGTCGACCTCTGGAATCGAGAATCGGGTGTCCTCGGCGGCCACCCGCAGATCGCACGCCGCGGCCAACACGACACCGCCGCCCACGCAATGACCGTGCAGCCGTGCCACCGTCACCGCCCGCATAGCCTCGATGGCATCCGCCATCCGGCGACCGGCGTCGGCGGCTTCGCGCAGGGCTCCGGCCCCGTCGGCGGCAGCCACGAACGCGGCCAGGTCGGCGCCGGCAGAGAACGCCCGGCCGCTGCCGGCCACGACCACCACCTTGACCGCGGGCCGCTCGTCGAACCAACGGGCCGCCGCCACCAACTCGTCGAGCGTCACCGTGCCCAGCGGGTTGAGCTTGTCCGGACGACTCAGCGTGATGGAGCCGAGCGCACCGTCGGCTGTCACCGCGATGGTGGAGGCCTGCAGAGTTTCCGTGTCGGTTTCCATGGCGTCGACGTTAGTGGCGCCGTCCCGGCCGGGGCGCGGGATTGCCGTTACGGGCCGCTGCGGGCCACATCGCTTACGGTGAGCCCATGCCGATTGCCGTCACCGAGTTCAGCCGCCTCGAGCAGACCGCCTTCCTCACGGCGTACGCCCGCGCACTGGACTGTCGTGCTCCCGTCCCGATCCTCGGTGACGAGTTCTCCGACCGCGTCGTCGGCCAGATCGATTACGACTTCCCGGCCTTCCGGATCCCGGCGAGTGTGGTGCGCCAAACCGCCCTGCGCGCCAAGATGCTCGACGAGCGCGTCCGCGCCTACACGGCTGCGCATCCCGACGCGGTGGTGGTCGACCTCGGCGCCGGGCTCAACGAGCCGTTGGCGCGGGTGAAGCCGCCGGCCGGCGTCGATTGGTACAGCATCGATCTGCCGCACGTGACCGCGCTGCGCCAGAAGGTGGTGCCGGCGCAGCGCGCCGAGCATGTGATCGCCGCCGACCTCACCGGCACGAACTGGACCGACGGCATCCCGGTCGGGCGACCCACCATGGTGATCGCCGACGGATTGTTCGCCTTTCTCTCCGAGCCACAGGTCATTGCGCTGATAGGGCACGCCATCGACCATTTCGGGACCGGCGAGTTGGCGTTCAACGACTACGGCCGGGTCGGGCCATTCAGCTGGCTGGGCATGAAGCTGGCGCCCCGGGGAATGTTCACTGTGCTGCGCCACGTCTGGGCCAATCCCGGATTCACCGACCCTCGCACGCCTCAGCGGTGGGAGCCGCGGCTGCGCCTGGTCGAACAGGCCTGCCTGGCGCATGCCGCCGAGGTGGATTCGTTTCCCGGCCCGGCCCGCACCATCACCCGGCTTGCCGGCCGATTCAAGTCGGTGGCCGGCAAGGCCCGGGTGCTGCGCTACAAGTTCTGACGTGCCTGGCTAGACGCAACCGCCGAGGAAGTCACATGGGTCGAAGTCCAGGTTGGCGAAAGGATCGTTCGGAATGAGATAGTCCGGAACCTCAGGGGTCCACGAGTGGAACAGGCTGTTCCATATCTGCATCGGAGCGTCGTCGCCGAACTGGATCACGCCCGCGGACGTGAAGTTGATCGGATCGGTCACCACGGAGTAGTTGATGTCGCCGAGAGACATGACCCAGTAGTTCAGGTCGTGCGGCCCGACGCCGTTGATCGTCAGGTTGGTGAAGTCGCCGATGTTGACCTCGTAGATCGAGGAGCCGGACAGATATCCGAAGTTGCCCAGGCTGCTCATGTCGAAGTCGGCGGGCAGGCTGGAGTTGGCGGTGAAATCACCGAATTGGTAGGCCCTGGTGGAGAAGAACGAGTTCCAGTAGTCCTCGATCTTGATGTTGTACGTTCCGGCGTCGATTGTGTTGTCGCCGTCGGTCACCTGGACGGTGTAAGGCTGGTCGCCCTTCCAGTCCGTTATGACCGGACGGATGCCCTCGTATTTCCAGTTCCCATCCAGAATGTCACCCATCACCAGGCAGACCGCCCCATTGCAGGTCTCATACGGCCCGCCATCCAGGAACGGGTCCCCCGCCGCGTTAGCGGTGGACACCGGAATCACCAGCGCGGCGAACGCGGCGGCAGCGCCCATCCCCACCAGGTTGAGAAGACGACGCGAAACCCACATGACTGCCTCCGTGTTGTTCAAGCTCATACATTGCTGTGAATCACAAGGTCGCTAATCGTTACGCCTGTGTTACAGCATTGACACCCTATGCTAATTCCATTCTTGGGTAAAGTTCGATTTCGTGGGTCAGCGCGCCCACCGGACCCGCCTCCACACAGCCCTCAACAGTCTCAACCTCCCCCCGAGGCCACACGTGTTACGCGAGAAGTTTCAGACGTTACCTCAGTAATGCGGTGTTGTAATCCGGAACGAATCTCACCGTTCTGTTGAGGCTTAGGCTTTCGGTGGGTGGATTCCACAGGTACACGCATCGATGGACGGACAAGTGCACCGCATTCCCCATTCGATGACCGCACGCGCCCGCGACAGCGACTCCAACTGGGCATCGATCTCGGCAAGTTTCGCCTGGGCAAGCGCATAACTGGCCGGCCGCCCGGGCGCATCGTCGGCGAACAGCAGCTGAATCTCCCCGAGGGCGAACCCCGCCGCTTTGCACAGCCCGATCACCTCGAGTCGGGCCAGCACCGCATCGTCATAGCGGCGCTGGCCGCCTACCCGATCCGGCGACACCAGCAAGCCGATCCGCTCGTAATAGCGCAAGGTAGTAGCGGCGACGCCGCTGCGGTCGGCCACCTCGCCGATGGTCAATCGACCAGACACCGGCACCTCCGAAGGGCTTGACTTGAAGTCAACTCTAAGTTGTTTCCTGGTGGTATGCACCCAGGCTCATTCGACGAGCTGCGAGACGCCCGCTACGCGCTACTGCGCACCTTTCGCCGCGATGGCACGCCCGTGGATACCCCGGTGTGGTTCGCGATCGATCACGGCGCCGTGTTGTTTCGGACCAAGATCGGCCCCAAGACGCGAAGGTTGACCCCGCGCCCAGAAGTCGAGTTGACCGCCTGTGACCACCGCGGCCGGCGCCGACGCCACGCGACGGCGCTACCGGGCCGGGCGAGCGTGCTGTCCGGCGAGGAGGCCGAAGCCGCCAACCGCACCCTGCACCGGCGCTACGGCTGGCAGTGGAACGTCGTGCCGATGGTCCCGGTACCCGGTGTGACCAACGTGCACCGGGATCTGCCACTGCGGGACAAGTTGCGGCGCACCCGAACTCGCAATCTGTGGCCGGACAGCGTGATCGTCCGAGTTGACCCGCTCGGGCGGTAGACCGCGCTCCCGCCGGAGAGCGCCTTCGCCGGTTACCCGCCCAAGCAGCCGGGGCCGAGCAATGCCTTCAAATCCCCCATGAGCGCCGACGACGGCGTCACGCGCAGCGAGGGATCCAGCTCCAGTACGGTGATGCGCTCCCCGCTGATCAGCCGCAGCTGTACCTGCGCGGTGCCGGGATGGCGGGTCAACACCTGCTTGAGCGCACTGACCTTATCCATGGTGCACTGCCGGGTCGGAAGACTCACCGCCAGCGGACGATCCGGGGCATTGGCGGAGAAATCAGGCACGACCAGTTCATTGGCGATCAACGAAATCCGGTCGTCGCGGATGTTGACCTTGGCGCTGACCAGCACCACGGCGTCATCTGCGACGTCGGCACCGTACGCCGAGTAGGTCTGCGGAAAGAACATCACCTCGATGCCGCCGGTGAGATCCTCCAATTGCGCCGAGGCCCAGGGCAATCCGTTCTTGTTGACTCGGCGGTTCACCGATGCCAGGATGCCGCCGACCCGCACCTGGGTGTCGGCGGCGACGTCGCCCTCCAAGATCGCCGGGATCTGGGTGTCGACCTGGGCGGCCAGCAGATGCGCAATGCCGTTGAGCGGATGTCCGGACACGTACAGGCCGAGCATCTCTCGCTCCAAGGCCAGCTTGTGCTTGTCGGCCCACTCCTCGTCGGGCACCTTGATGCCGAACACGGCGTCGGTTGTGGCGCTTTCGCCGTCTCCCCCGCCGAACAGGTCGAACTGCCCCACCGCCTCGGCCTTCTTAGTGCCCAACACCGAGTCGACGGCGTCGGTGTGCACCAGGAACAGCCCCTTACGCGGATGCCCCAGCGAGTCAAAGGCACCGGCCTTGATCAAGGATTCGGTGACCTTCTTGTTGCAGGCTGCGATGTCGATCTTGTTGAGGTAGTCGGAGAAGTCGGTGAACCGGCCCTTGTGTGTTCGGGTGGCGATCAAGGAGCCGACGACATTCGCGCCGACGTTGCGCACCGCGCCCAGCCCGTAGCGGATGTCTTCGCCCACCGAAGCGAAGTTCAGCTCGGACTCGTTGACGTCCGGCGGCAGCACAGTGATGCCCAGCCGGCGGCAGTCAGCCAGGTACACCGCGGCCTTGTCCTTGTCGTCACCGACCGACGTCAACAGTCCCGCCATGTATTCGGCCGGGTAGTTCGCCTTCAAGTAGGCCGTCCAGTACGACACCAGGCCGTAGGCGGCCGCATGCGACTTGTTGAACGCGTACCCGGCGAACGGAAGGATGGTGTCCCACAACGCTTTCACGGCCTTCTCGGAGAAGCCGTTGGCCGTCATCCCCTCATAGAAGCCCTTGTACTCGGCTTCCAGCACTTCGAGCTTCTTCTTGCCCATGGCTTTACGCAGCGCATCGGCCTTGCCCATCGTGTAGGAGGCGACCTTCTGCGCGATGAACATGATCTGCTCTTGGTAGACGATCAGGCCATAAGTCTCCGACAGGATGCTGCGCAGCGGCTCTTCGAGCTCAGGGTGGATCGGCTTGATGACCTGACGGTCATTCTTACGGTCGGCGTAGTCGTTGTGGGCGTTCATGCCCATCGGCCCGGGCCGGTATAGCGCCAGCACCGCGACGATGTCGTTGAACTCGGTGGGCTGCATGCGGCGCAGCAGGTCACGCATCGGGCCGCCGTCGAGCTGGAACACGCCCAGGGTGTCACCGCGGCCCAGCAGTTCATACGTGGCGGGATCATCGAACGGCACGGTGTCCAGATCCAGGTCGATGCCCCGGTTGGCCTTGATGTTCTCTAGACAGTCGCCGATGATCGTCAGGTTGCGCAGGCCCAGGAAGTCCATCTTCAGCAGGCCGATTTCTTCACACGACGGGTAGTCCCAGCCGGTGATGATCGCGCCGTCCTGCGGGCGCTTCCACAACGGGATCGCGTCGATCAGCGGCTCGGAGCTCATGATCACCGCGCAGGCATGCACGCCGGCGTTGCGGACCAGGCCCTCCAGGCCGCGCGCCGTCTCGTAGATGGTCCGCACGTCGGGATCGGTGTCGATCAGCCCGCGAACCTCCGCGGCCTCCTTGTACCGCTCGTGGTTCGGGTCGGTGATACCCGACAGCGGAATGTCCTTGGCCATGATCGGCGGCGGCAGCGCCTTGGTGATCCGGTCGGCGATCGCATAGCCAGGCTGGCCGTAATGCACACGGGCTGAATCCTTCAGCGCCGCCTTGGTTTTAATGGTGCCGAAGGTGATCACCTGGGCGACACGGTCACTACCCCACCGCTCGGCGGCATAGCGCACCATCTCGCCGCGGCGGCGGTCGTCGAAGTCGATGTCGATATCGGGGGCCGACGGCCGTTCCGGGTTGAGGAAGCGTTCGAACAGCAGCCCGTGCGGGATCGGGTCGATGTTGGTGATGCCCAGCGCGTACGCCACCAGCGACCCGGCGGCCGAACCTCGGCCCGGACCCACCCAGATGTTGATCGAGCGGGCGTAGTTGATCAGGTCCGCGACGATCAGGAAGTAGGACGGGAATCCCTTGCCGCAGATGACGTCGATCTCGTAGGACGCGCGGTCGGTGTACTCGCTCGGCACACCTGCCGGAAAGCGTCGTTCCAGGCCCGCCTGCACCTCGTGACGCAACCAGGATCCTTGGTCATGGCCGTCGGGCACCGGAAACACCGGCATCCGGTCGCGCGGCGCCCAGACATCGGCGTAGGACTGCACCCGCTCGGCGATCAGCAGGGTCGAGTCACAGGCGTCGGGCAGCTGGGCGTCCCAGAGCGCACGCATCTCGGCGGCCGACTTCAGGTAGTAGCCGTCCCCGTCGAACTTGAAGCGGGTGGGGTCCGACAGCGTCTTGCCGGTCTGAATGCACAGCAGCGCCTCGTGGTTCTGCGAGGCGTCGCGGGTGACGTAGTGACAGTCGTTGGTGGCCAACGTCGGGATGCCAAGCTTGCGCCCGACCTCCAGCAGCCCTTCGCGTACCCGGCGCTCGATGGACAGCCCGTGGTCCATCACCTCCAGGAAATAGTTCTCCGCTCCGAAGATCTCCCGCCATTTGGCGGCCGCCTCCAACGCCTCACGTTCGTGGCCCAGCCGCAGCCGGGTCTGCACCTCCCCGGACGGGCAGCCGGTGGTGGCGATGATGCCCTCGGCGTGCTCGGCGATGATCTCGGCGTCCATCCGCGACCATTTACCGAGCTGGCCCTCGAAGGAAGCCAGCGAGGAGAGCTTGAACAGGTTGCGCAATCCGGTGGCGTTCTCGGCCACCATCGTCATGTGGGTGTAGGAGCCGCTGCCGGAAACGTCGTCGCTCTTCTGGCTGGGATCACCCCACTGGACCCGGCGGGTGTCGAAACGAGACGCGGGGGCGATGTAGGCCTCCACCCCGATGATCGGCTTGATGCCGGCCTTGGTCGCCGCGTTGTAGAACTCGCTGGCGCCGAACATGTTTCCGTGGTCGGTCATCCCGATCGCGGGCATCTCCAACCGCTGCGCCTCGGCCAGCATCGGGGCGATCTTCGCCGCGCCGTCGAGCATCGAGTACTCGGTGTGGTTATGCAGGTGCACGAAGGACCGCGAGGATGAACTGTCCATAGGACCGCCAGTCTATGGCCGAGCACTGACGCTTCTCGGGCGTGTCGTCAACCGTGTCTTTCCCGCTGCCGTTTCTCGGGACAGCGGGCGCCGCCGTGCACTACGTTGAGGTTCGGCGCAAGCGAGGAGAGTCATACATGAGCGTGTACCGGGTGATCGACATCATCGGGACCAGCCCGTCGTCTTGGGAGAACGCCGCGGCCGAGGCGGTACACCGGGCCAAGCAGACCATCGACGACATCCGCGTTGCTCAGGTCGTCGAGCAGGATCTCACCCTCGACGACAAGGGCGGGATCATCTACCGCACCAAGCTGCGCATCTCCTTCAAGATCCGGCCGCCGAAGTCGGCCAAGCCGGCCGACGAATAGCGCTAACGAGCTCGATGTCGCGCAGCTTCGACGATTTGGTGGCCGAAGCCGTCGCCGCACCCGTTGACGGCTGGGAATTCTCCTGGCTCGACGGCCGCGCCACCGAACAGCGACCGTCCTGGGGTTATCAGCGTCAGCTGGCCGGGCGGCTGTCGGGAGTCTCGGCCGCGGTCGACCTGCACACCGGTGGCGGCGAGGTGCTGGCCGGCGTGGAGAAGTTGGCGGAGTTCACGAGCTTCCCCCCGACTATGGCGGCCACCGAATCCTGGCCGCCGAATGCCGCACGCGCCACCGCGCTGCTACATCGGCGTGGCGTGGTGGTGGTGACGGTGCCGGACCGGCCGCCGCTGCCCTTCGGCGACGAGGCATTCGATCTGGTCAGCAGCCGGCACCCATTGGCGACGTGGTGGGACGAGATCGCCCGCGTGCTACGGCCCGGCGGCCACTATTTCGCCCAGCAGATCGGGCCGGCGACGATGCGCGAGCTGAGCGAGTTCTTTCTCGGGCCGATGCCGGGCAAAGGTGCCCAGTATGAGCCGGAAGCGGTGCGTGCCGAGGCGGCAGCCGCCGGCATGGAGGTCCTCGATCTGCGGCTCGAGCGGCTGCGGGCCGAGTTCTTCGACGTGGGTGCGGTCATCTATTTCCTACGCAAGGTGATCTGGACCGTGCCCGACTTTGCGGTCGAGGATCACCGTGATCGGCTGCGCGAGATGCACGAGCAGATCGAGTCGCAGGGGTGCTTCGTCGCACACGCCACCCGGGTGCTCGTCGAAGCCCGCAAGCCCTGACGCTGCGTTTTGGGTGCGCTCAGCGGTTCAGGATGTCCAAGGCGTGTTGCAGGTCAGCGGGATACTCGCTGGTGATCTCGATGCGCCGCCCGTCGCTGGGGTGGGCGAAAGCCAGTGAGCGGGCGTGCAGCCACTGGCGTTCCAGCCCGAGCTTGCGCGCCAACGTCGGATCGGCGCCGTAGGTGAGGTCGCCGCAGCAGGGATGGCGCAGGGCCGAGAAGTGCACCCGGATCTGGTGGGTGCGGCCGGTTTCCAGATGGACGTCGAGCAGGCTCGCGGCGACGAACGCCTCCACCGTGTCGTAGTGCGTGATGCTGTGCCGTCCGTCGGCGGTCACGGCGAATTTCCAGTCCGGTCCGTGATGCCGCCCGATCGGTGCGTCGATGGTGCCACTGGACGGATCCGGATGGCCCTGCACCAGGGCGTGATAGCGCTTCTCGACGGTGCGCGCCTTGAACGCGCGTTTGAGCGCGGTGTAGGCGCGTTCGGAGATCGCCACCACCATCACCCCGGAGGTCCCGACATCGAGGCGGTGCACGATGCCTTGGCGCTCCGGAACCCCGGAGGTGGTGATGCGGTAGCCGGCCGCGGCCAGGCCGCCCAGCACGGTAGGGCCGGTCCAGCCCACGGACGCGTGCGCGGCGACCCCGGGGGGTTTGTCGACGGCGACGATGTCGGCGTCGGAGTACAGAATCGTCATGCCCTCGACCTCGGCCGGGGTGTTCTCCAGCGGCGGCGGCGCCTCGGGTAGCCGTACCTGCAGCCACGCACCGGCGACGAGCCGGTCGGACTTGCCGGCGGCTACGCCGTCCAATTCCACATCACCGTTTTCGGCCAGGGTCGCCACAACATTGCGCGACAGGCCCAACAGGCGGGCCAGCCCGGCGTCCACGCGCATGCCGGCCAGCCCCTCGGGGACCGGCATGGATCGTTCGGTCACAGCCGCATCAGGCTTGCTCGCCGTTGCCGTCGGCGGCACTTACTGGAGGCCGCTCGTCAGCATCGTCGCCGGCGCGGCGGCGCCCCACCGCATCGAAGTCGAAGCCGAACACCGACAGCGCCACCAGCAGGATCGCACCGCCCACCACGGCCGGGTCGGCGACATTGAACACCGGCCACCAGCCGATCGACAGGAAGTCGACCACGTGGCCCTGCAGATGCCCGGGAGCCCGGAAGAACCGGTCCACCAGGTTGCCCAGCGCGCCGCCGAGGATCATGCCCAGCCCAATCGCCCACCAAGGCGACACCAGGCGGCGCGACATCCAGATGATGCCGAGCACCACCGAGCTGGCGATCAGCGTCAACACCCAGGTGTAGCTGGTGGCCATCGAGAACGCGGCGCCGGAGTTGCGGACCAAGGTCCAGGTCACGGTGTCGCCGATGATCGGCACCGGCTGGCCGGGGGTGAGCATTTTCACCGCGAGCACCTTGGTGACGACGTCCGCCAGCAGCACCACCGCGGCCACTGACAGCAGTAGCCCCAGCCGGCGGGGCGGGGCGGCGGGCTCCGTCTCAGGTGCCGCGGCCGAGTCCACCTCCGTCTCGGTCGAGTCGGTTGTCTCGTCAGTCACGCTCCCCATCATTCCTTAACCCAGGTGCGGCATGATCGCGGCATGCTGTCCAAGCGCCTCACCGTCATCACCACCGGCGGCACCATCTCCTGCAGCACCCAGGGCGACGGGGCGCTGCGGCCCGCCCGCAGCGGCTCGGACCTGCTCGCAGATACCGGCACCGCGGACGTCACCGTGGTGGACCTGATGGCGCGGGACAGCTCGCAGCTGGGCCCGGCCGACTGGGCTGCGCTCCTCGCCGCGGTCAATGCCGCGGTGGACGGCGGCGCCGACGGCGTGGTGGTCACCCACGGTACCGACACCTGCGAAGAGGGTGCGCTCTGGCTAGAACTCGGCTACCGCGGGGACGCACCGGTCGTGCTGACCGGGGCTCAGCGCGGTGCGGACGCCCCCGACGCCGACGGGCCGGGCAACCTGCGCGACGCCCTGGCCGTGGCCGCTGATCCGGCGGCCCGCGGCCTGGGGGTGCTGATGTGCTTCGCCGGCCGAGTGCTGGCCCCACTGGGGCTGCAGAAGGCCACCATCACCGGGCTGACCGGATTCACCGGTCCGCTGCTGGGCAGCGTCACCGAGGGACAGGTCACGCTGTCCGGCGACAAGACTCGGCCCTACCTCGGTGCACCGGCCACTGTGCCGCGGGTGGATGTCGTGGCGCTGTACGCGGGTGCCGACGCGGTCGCCCTGGATGCCTGCGTCGACGCCGGTGCGCGCGGGGTGGTGTTGGCCGCGTTGGGGTCGGGCAACGCCACGACAGCGGTCGTCGACGGCGTGCGCCGGCATTGTGCGGCCGGCGTCGTGGTCGCGGTGTCCAGCCGGGTGCCGGAGGGGCGCATCGGTGCGGACTACGGCCCCGGGCGCGCCCTGGTGGAGGCCGGGGCGGTGGTGGTGCCGAGACTGCGGCCGCCGCAGGCCCGGATCCTGCTGATGGCGGCGCTGGCCGCCGGGCGGCCGGTCGCAGACGTCATCGACCGGTGGGGCTGACCGATGGCCAGGATCCCCACCCTCCTCGGCGCCGCCGTTCTCATGCTCGGGTCCGCCGCAGCGGCCCACGCCGAGCCGCCGCCCGGGACGGACGCCGTCGACGACTACCCCATCGCCACCGGGAGGTACTCGTCGCCGACCGACTTCTACTGGGTGTTCTTCAGAACGCCGGACGGCCGCTCGTGCGGCATCGGGCCCAACGGCGGGCCGATCGGATGCGATGCGGTGCCGACAGACGCGCCCGACGGCGCCAACCAGACCGTGCTCGAAGCCGGCGGGGTGCCCGCGATGTACCGCCACAGCGACATCGCATCGTTCACCCGGGACGTGGATGTGCTGCCGGAGGGCCATCGACTGGAGAACTGGGGCTCCAGCTGTGCCGTGGGCTACCAGGGCGCCGTGACCTGCAAAGGCTATGGCCACCACGGGTTTACCGTCGCCAGCGTCTACGGTGTGCTGTGGTGACGACCCTGCACCACCCCTAACCCGTGGAGGCCGCGTGTCCACCCAACACACCTACACCGTGGATGTCAGCTGGACCGGCAATCACGGCAGCGGGACCAGCGACTATCGCAGCTACGGGCGCGAGCACGAGGTGGCCGCGCCGGGCTGTCCCCCTATTCCCGGCACCGCCGACCCGGCGTTCCGCGGTGATCCGACACGGTGGAATCCCGAGCAGTTGCTGTTAGCCGCACTGTCCCAATGCCACATGCTGTCCTACCTGTATCTGTGTTCGACCAACGGCGTTGTGGTCGTCTCCTACCAGGACAGGCCGGTCGGCACGATGATCGAGAACACCGAGGGCGGACACTTCACCACTGTCGTCCTGCAGCCGCGAATCGAGGTCGCCGACGCCGCGATGGTGGAGCGGGCGCTGGCATTGCATTCCGACGCCCACCGGATCTGCTTTATCGCCAACTCCGTCAACTTCCCGGTGCTGCACGATCCGGTGGTGCAGGCACTCCCGTTGACGAGCTAGCTGGGCTCCTCCGGGCGAGCGACGTAGTCCGGCCAGTCCAGGCTGGCCACGGGGTCGGCGCGGCTGATCCCCGGCTCGTCGTCGGGAAACGTGCGCACCGGGCCGGGACCCGAGCCGCGCGTCTCGAAGCGGATCGTCATCACCCCGTGCCCGGCACCCTGAACCCAACCGTGGCCGAGATCAGGATGGTTGACGTCATCCCCGACTCGCCACGATTCCGCTGCCGCCGGGGGAAGCGGTTCCCGCGCAGTCACTTCCGGTGATGAAGCGCCCATTTCTGAAAACTCCAAATCCGGGAACAGTGACTCCTGGCGAACATCGGTCAGCCCGGAAAACCCCACGCCAAGCAGCCGGATCGGGCCGATCTCCTGCGGATCGAGCAGCAGCCGGCCGGCCGCCGCCGTGAGCGCGGCGACGTCGGTGGTCGCATAGGGCAACGTGGCCGAGCGGGTCAGCACACTCATATCGGCCTTCTTGAGTTTCACCGTCACGGTGCGAGCACCGCGCCCGTCACGCAGCAGCCTGCGGTAGGCGTGCTCACCGATCGGACCGATCTCAGCCCGCAGCTGTTCCAAGGTGGTCAGGTCGACGGCGAAGGTCGACTCGGCGCTGATCTGTTTGGCCTCAGCACGTTCGGCAACCCGTCGGTCGTCGATCCCCCGAGCCAAGCGGTGCAGGGCCGGGCCGATGGTGGCGCCCAGAATGTCGGCGACCTCGCTGTCGGTCAGTGCGGCCAGCTGCCCGATGGTGTCGATGCCCAACCGGTGCAGCTTCTCCTCGGCGACCGGACCGATCCCCCACAGTCGACGTACCGGAAGCCCGTCCAGCAGCAGCCGTTCCTCGGAGCGGCTGACGACCCGCACCCCGTTCGGCTTTGCCAGATCGGAGGCGATCTTGGCGATCTGTTTGCCCGAGCCCGCCCCGACCGATGCCACCAGGCCGGTCTCGTCGAGTACTCGTCCACGAAGGCGTTCGCAGAACCCCAGAACCTCCGCAGCGGTTGCGCCCGCCAGCTCGGCCGGTTCCCCGAACGCCTCGTCGAAGGAGAGCTGCTCGACGACCGGAATCACCGCACGCACGGTCTCGAAGACCCGTCGGCTGGCCATACCGTACACGGCGCCCCGCGGCGGCAGCACCACGGCGGGGGCCCCCACCAGCCGGCGCGCCTGATGCATCGGCATCGCCGAGCGGGCGCCGAAGACCCGCGCCTCGTAACTGGCCCCCGCCACCACGCCGCGGCCCCCGAGCCCGCCGACCAGTACCGGCCGCCCCCGCAACGTCGGGCGGGTCAATTGCTCGACGGAGGCGAAAAACGCGTCCATATCCAGGTGCAGGACCCATCGGGCGTCCACGGGCTTCAGCCTATTGGGCGCTCCGTCTTGCGGTCGCATCCGACTGGTGTCGAGACGATGGCGAAGAATCTGGTACACCGGCTGCTGCCCCCGGCGCGGTCTTCGCCGGTAGCGACGGGGTGCACTCGACGAAGCTCCAGCCGATGCATCTTCGCGACACCTCCAACCCGGCCTCATCCGGTGCACTGCCAGACCGCTTGCGCAGCAAAGATTTCCGCGACGTACAGGTGGCCACGGCGGGCGGTCAACAGCGCTGGCTGGCCGTCAAAGGATGACGCAGCGCTACTTCGACCCTCCGCCGCCCTTGTTGAGCTGGTGCGGGCAATAGGTTTTCGCCGAGATCGCCGCGAACCGCGCCGCGTCGGCGACGGTCAAGTCGGGGTTGGCCTCGGTGATGTCGTTGAGCAGTTCGAGGCTTGTCTCCCCGTTGGCCGCCAAGCCGCAGAGCGCTTCGGCGGCGGCCACGGCTTGAGCCGGGTCGTCGAAGACGATCCCGACCTGCCGAAGCGACGAGATGAACTCCGTACTGTCGACGGCGCTGACCTCCACCGCAGTGGGGTCAGCGTGCCCGGGCGCGGCGAGGGCGAGCGCGGCAGCGGCGACGATCGGGACTAACAACAGCTTCATCGGGTTCCTCCTGGGGCGGCCGAGGTCGTGAGGCACCGGGACC
This sequence comes from Mycobacterium sp. SMC-11, assembly GCF_046250095.1. Classification (NCBI taxonomy): domain Bacteria; kingdom Bacillati; phylum Actinomycetota; class Actinomycetes; order Mycobacteriales; family Mycobacteriaceae; genus Mycobacterium; species Mycobacterium sp. SMC-11. The sequence continues at coordinate 2,529,107 of NZ_CP176430.1, forward strand.
GCGTCAGCCGAGCGCGGACTGCGATCCCGCGAGGGCACTGTCCTCGTCGTCGAGGACGTGCACCGCGTGGATGCCCGGTTTCAGGGACAGCTTCGCGACAAGCTCGTCGAGGCCGGCCTGGTCGACGTTCCAATGCTGGACCACATCCGGCGTCTGCTGCAATTGCGCGATCACCTGGTCGAGTGGGACCGGCGCCTCGCGGTCCTTGATGTTGGTCGACACCACACGGGCGACCGGGGCCACCGTGCGGGTGGCCGGCGCGCCCAATGCGCCGCCGGCCGCACTGCCCAGCGCTGCCGGGGCGAGCATGCCCGGAACGGTTCCCGCTGCGGGGGCGGCGCCCAACGCGGTCTGCGGCAGCGAGGTGGAGGCGAGCTGGATCGCCGAGGTGGCACTGGCCCAGTTCGGCGGCACCGACAACGCACCCACGCGCATCGCGCTGCCCGCAGCGGCCCCTGCTGCCCTGCTCAGACCGGCGCCCGCGGTCAATCCGGAGCTGTGCAGGCCGCCGAGCGCCGACTTCGGAATCACCGGGACCACTGCCTTGTACCCGGACCGGAACTGGGTGATCCCCATGTTGGTACTGGCATGGACGGCGTTGACCCACCCGGTCTGGCCGCTGACACCGTTGGCCAGCGAGAGGTGGCTCTCCCACAAGTTATGCGTGTAGGTGGTCCCGGTGAGGCCGTCGATCATGTTCTGCCAGCCGGTGTTATAGCCCGACGTCCACGAGTTGATCTCTTTGGTGATCAGCTGGATCAGGTCGGGTTCAGCGGAGGACTCCGCGCTTCCCGGGTCGCCGTTGGTGGTCCGCGGCGCCGCGGTGAACGAGGTCAGATTTGTGGCCTCCGCCGACGCGCCGGCGTACCCGAGCATGGCGGCGACGTCTTGCGCCCACATCCGGCCGTATTCCGCCTCGACAGCGGCGATCGCGGTGGTGTTCTGCCCGAGAATGTTGGTCGCCACCAGCGAGGCCAGCTGGCTGCGGTTGGCGGCGATCGCCGGCGGCGGCACGATTCCCGCGAAGGCCGATTCGTAGGCCGCTGCTGCGGCCGACGCCTGGGCGGCGGTCTGCTCGGCCTGTGCCGCCGTGGTCGACAACCACGTCACATACGGTGCGGCTGCGGCCGCCATGGCCGCGGCCGCCGGTCCCTGCCAGCCGCCACTGAGGCTTGCCAGTGCCGCTTGGTAGGAGGATGCGGCGGCGTGCAGCTCGGCGCCCAGCCCCGACCAGGCCGCCGCCGCGGCGAACAACGGGTCAGCGCCCGGTCCCGAATACAGCTGGCCTGAGATGACCTCTGGGGGCTGCGCTGCGAAACTCTGAAAAACCATGAACGCGTCCTGCTTTCGTTATTTCGCGATCGGCGGGATGACGATGACGGTGGCGGTAGTGGCGATATCGGGCCCCGTCTGGTTGTTGGTGACGTGACTGATTGCGCTGATCGCGCGGGTGGCGGTGGCACCCGCGGCCTGACGTATCGGTGTGCCGATCGCCCGCCCAGCCAGGCTTGACAGCGCCATCTGGCCGGCCAGCACGCCCTCGCCGTTTACCGCAAGTGCCGGGGCGGCCTCGAGCACGCTGGCCTGCAGCGCCACTGTGGCGGTCTTGACCGCCGGAACGGCGCTGGCCCAACTGGAAGGCACCGACAACGAGCCAATCAGACCGGCCCGGCCCACGGCCCCCGACACCGCCGCCGGAACGGCGTGCGAGCCGCTCAACAGCGGGCTGGACAACAACGGCGACAACGCACCGACGATCGGCTTTGGGCTGAGCGTGCTGCTCAGATTTCCGAGTGCATTGGCCACCGCCGGGATGCTGATGGCCATCTGGTAGACACTGCGGGCAGAGCTCAGGGCGTTGATACCGTAGGGGCCGTTCGCGGTGCTGATCACGCCGGTGAGGGTCTTGATGATCGCCTGGTAGTCGTCCACGATCTGGGTGGGCGTCAGCGGATTCGTAATCATGTTCTGCAGCGCGTTCGGGATCTGCGTGAGGAAGTCGGACAGGCTCGACTGCGTATTCGAGGCCGCCGCGGACTGCGCCGCGTTGGTGACCGCCACTGACTGACTGGCCTGGCCGCTGCTGTTGGTGGTCTCCGGCGGGGCGTTGAACGGCTCCAGCTTGCTGGCGGTCGCCGACGAGCCGGCGTAGGCGTACATCGCGGCCGCATCCTGCGCCCACATTTCGCCGTACTGCGCTTCGGTCGCCGCAATCGCCGGGGCGTTCTGTCCGAGGAAGTTGGTGGCCACCAGCGAGGCAAGCAGGGCGCGGTTGGCCGCGATCACCGGCGGTGGCACGGTCGCGGCGTACGCGGCCTCATAGGCGCCAGCAGCTGCCGTCGCCTTCAGCGCCGTCTCCTCGGCCCCCACGGCCGTGGCCTTCAGCCACGCCGCGTACGGGGCGGCCGCTGCCGACATCGATGCCGCTGAGGGCCCCTGCCACGCCGAGTCCGCGAGGTCGGCGATCACCGAGGCGTACGACGTGGCGGTGTAGTGCAGCTCGGTCGCCATCGCCGACCAGTTCGCGGCGGCGGCCAGCAACGGTGCCGAGCCGGGGCCGGCATACATTCGCGCGGAGTTGACCTCTGGCGGGAGTGCCCCGAAATCCATGAATGCCCTGCCCCTCTAGCCAAGTAATGAACGGACCCACCCGAGTTGCGTCACGCAACGGCTTGCCAGGTTCCTGGCAATTCGGGTGGGTCAGAACCAACCGCAGACAACTGTTCGTATGGCCTGAAGGTTAATCGGGGACGAACAGGCCCTGAAGTCGCCGACGTGGCAGTTCAGGGCCGTTTCGCCGACGTTTCACCGGTCTCACCGGTACTGCTTGTGCACGCCGACGGAGGTGTTTTTTACCACCGCAAACTGCATAAATGCCCTAATCGAGCTGTCAACAGCTGACGGCGCAGTCACCGTCCACGGGCCCCCGTCGACGATAAGAATCTCGGCGCGAGAAACTCGGCCCTGGCCGAGATCGGAAATTTCTGCGGCTGAGCCCTTAAGCCTTGTCGATGGACACCCGCACGCCGTCCCCGATTTCCACGGGATCGGCCGGCTCGCCGAATTCGAAACTGGTCGCCAAGATCTCGCCGGCGATCAACTCGGCGTGATTCTGCGCCCATTCCCGCCGCTGCTCGGGCACCGCGATCACCACGCTGATCCGGTCGGAGACCTCAAGGCCGCTGGATTTGCGCAGCTCCTGCAGTTCCCGGATCCGATCCTTGGCCCAGCCTTCGGCTTCCAGCTCGGGCGTCACGGCGCTGTCGAGCACCACCAGGCCGGCGCCTTCGGGCAGCGCCACGGTGTATTCCGGGTCGGCGGCCACCAGTTTGGAGGTGTACTCGCTGTCCAGCAACACCACCGGGCCCGCGCTCAGGGTGCCGTCGGGGTTGACGACGCCCTCGCCGGCCTTGACCGCCTTGATGGCGGCCTGGACATCCTTGCCCACGCGGGGACCGGCCACCTTCGCGTTGACCGCCAGATCGAATCGCCCGTATTGCGCGATGTCGTCGGTCAGCTCGACGGCCTTGACGTTGAGCTCGTCGGCGATCAGGTCGGTGAACGGTGCCAGCCGCTGCGGGTCGTTGACGGCGACGGTGAGTTTGGGCAGCGGCAACCGGACCCGCAGCTGGTGCGCTTTGCGCACCGACGACGCCGCCGAACAGACCTCGCGGACCTGATCCATTGCCGCCACCAGCGCGGCATCGGCGGGCAGATCGGCAGCCTCGGGCCAGTCGGTCAGGTGCACCGAGCGTTCCCCGGTGACACCGCGCCAGATCACCTCGGTGGTCAGTGGCAGCAGCGGCGCGGCCAGTCGCGCGGTGATCTCCAGCACGGTGTGCAACGTGTCGATCGCGTCGGCGTCCTCGTCCCAGAACCGCTGCCGGGACCGCCGCACATACCAGTTGGTCAGTGCCTCGGTGAACTGGCGCAATTGCTCACAGGCGCCGGAGATATCGCAGACATCCAGGGCCTGGGTCAGGTCCTCGCGCAGCGACGCCAGCTTGGCCAGGATGTAGCGATCCAGTACATGCCGCGAATCGGTGCGCCAGACACCGGGTTTCGGGGCGTACAGCGTCAGGAAGGTGTAGGCGTTGGTCAGCGGCAGCATCACCTGACGTACGCCCTCGCGGATGCCCGCCTCGGTGACGATCAGGTTTCCGCCGCGCAGGATGGGCGAGGCCATCAGGAACCAACGCATCGCGTCGGAGCCGTCGCGGTCGAACACCTCGCTCACATCCGGGTAGTTGCGCAACGACTTGCTCATCTTCTGCCCGTCACTGCCCAGCACGATGCCGTGTGCCACACAGGTTTTGAATGCCGGACGGTCGAACAGCGCGGTTGCCAGCACATGCATCATGTAGAACCAGCCGCGGGTCTGGCCGATGTATTCGACGATGAAGTCGCCCGGGTAATGGGCAACCTGCCCTCCCCCGCCGTCGAACCATTCAGAGTTCTCGAACGGATAATGCACCTGGGCATAGGGCATCGAGCCGGAGTCGAACCAGACATCGAGCACGTCGGGGATGCGCCGCATCATCGACCGGCCGGTCGGGTCGTCGGGGTTGGGCCGGGTCAGCTCGTCGATGTAGGGGCGATGCAGGTTGTCCGGCCGCACCCCGAAGTCGCGTTCCAGCTCATCGAGGCTGCCGTAGACGTCGATTCGCGGATAGGCCGGATCGTCGGATTTCCACACCGGAATCGGCGTGCCCCAGTAGCGGTTTCGGGAGATCGACCAGTCGCGCGCGCCGCGCAGCCAGTTGCCGAAGATCCCATCCTTGATGTGCTCGGGATACCAGGTGATCTCTTCATTGAGTTCGACCATTCGGTCCCGGAACTCGGTGACCCGGACGAACCACGACGACACCGCCTTGTAGATCAGCGGGTTACGGCAGCGCCAGCAGTGCGGGTACGGGTGCTCGTAGGTCTCGTGGCGCACCAACACCGCGCCGTTGGCAGCGGCCGGCCCGGTGCCGTTCTTCAGATCGGCGATGATCGCCTTGTTCGCGTCGAAGACATGCTGGCCGACATAGTCCGGCACAGTGACGTCGAAGCGGCCCTTGGCGTCCACCGGAGTGACCGGGATGATTCCGGCCGGGTCGGTGGTGTTCTTGTCGTCCTCGCCGTAGGCGGGCGCCAGGTGCACGATCCCGGTGCCGTCCTCGGTGGACACGAAATCGGCGGCCAGCACTCGGAAGGCGTTCGCCGAATCCATGAAATACGGGAACGGCGGCGCATAGCGCACATCGAGCAGCTCCGAGCCGCGGTAGCTGCCCAGCACCTGCGCCTGGTCGCCCTCGCCCAGGCCCAGCTCGCGTGCGTAGGCACCCAGCCGCGCCTCGGCGAGCAGGTATCGCCGCTCGCCGGCCGCGACCAGCACATAGGTCACATCGGGGTTGACCGCCACCGCTTGGTTGGACGGCAATGTCCACGGGGTGGTGGTCCACACCAACAGGTGAGCACCCTCGAGCTCAGCGGCCGGTCCCCCGCCGACAATCCGGAACCCGACGGTCAGCGCCGGGTCTTGGCGGCTCTTGTAGACGTCGTCGTCCATCCGCAGCTCATGGTTGGACAGCGGGGTCTCGTCGCGCCAGCAGTACGGCAGCACCCGGTAGCCCTCGTAAGCCAGGCCCTTGTCCCAGAGCTGCTTGAACGCCCACAGCACCGACTCCATGAACGGCAGGTCGAGGGTCTTGTAGTCGTTGTCGAAGTCCACCCAGCGGGCCTGGCGGGTGACATAGGCCTGCCACTCGGAGGTGTAGCGCAGCACCGAATCCCGGCATGCCTGGTTGAACGCGGCGATGCCCATGGCGTCGATCTGCGACTTGTCGGTGATGCCGAGCTGGCGCTCCACCTCCAGCTCGGCCGGCAGCCCGTGGGTGTCCCAGCCGAACCGGCGCTCCACCTTGTAGCCACGCATGGTGCGGTAGCGCGGCACGATGTCCTTGACGTAGCCGGTCAGCAGATGCCCGTAGTGCGGCAGGCCGTTGGCAAACGGTGGCCCGTCGTAGAAGACGTATTCTTGCGCGCCGTCGCGGCGGGCGATGCTGGCCCGGAAGGTGTCGTCGGCGGCCCAGTAGTCCAGGACGGCGGCTTCAGCCGCCGGGAAGTCGGGGGCGCCGGCGGTCGGCTTCGGATAGCTGCGTTCGCTCACGGTGTGTCGTCTCCCAAGGGCCCGGCCCGGGGACGACGCCGCGCGGTTGCGCGAGCGCCGCGGTACCACCCCGCTTGCCGCACTCCCGTCTTGGGGCGCGACCGCTCGATGTAAGGCTGTGACGGGCCGTCCCGTTCGGTTCTACTGAGCCGATCCCTGGGCGGTGCGGCTGTTCTTCCGAAGGCTCCCCGGTGATTGCCGGTTCAATGCCGTTAATCAGAAGTCTAAAGCCTGCCACCAACAGCGGCTCTGGCAGGGCTGGAGCTTCTACACTGCTCAACGTGGCTTTCAGCCCGTCGTACGCCCGCGATGTGGTGCTGCCGCTGGCGTCGGCGGCCTACACCGTGATGTCCGGAGCTGCGCCCACGCTGCCGCCCGGGTTCAGCCAAACCGCCCTGATCAAAGCCGACCAGGCATACTTGGCGGCGCTGCCCGAGCAGCATCCTGCGACGGCGATGGCCAAGGACACCAACATCTTTGGGTTGATGGGCCGCGACATCACCAGCGGCACTGCGTTCATCGCATTTCGTGGCAGCTCCGATGTGGCGGACTGGATCGCCGATTTCGACTTCTTCCCGGCACCGTATTCGCCGGTGGCGGGTTTCGGCCAGGTGCATGCCGGCTTCCAGGACGTCTACGGCTGTGTCCGTGCCTCCATCGCCACCAACCTGCCCACCACGACCGCCGGGTGCAGTCAGATCCTCATCACTGGGCACAGCCTCGGGGGCGCCTTGGCCGTGCTGGCCGCTCCCGATGTCGCGCACGGGATGCCCCCGAACACCATCGAGCCGCGGCTGACCACGTTCGGGGGCCCGCGAGTCGGCGTGGCCGACTTCAAGGCCGCGTTCGACGCCGCCATCGAATGCTGCTATCGCGTGGTGAATTTCCTCGACATCGTCCCGCTGGTGCCGCCCGCACCGTATGTGCACGTGGGCGCCGAAATCGCCGTGGACAGCGGTGGGGCCGTCGACATCGGTTGGCGGCACAGCCTGGCTGCCTATCACGCCGGCCTTTCGGCGCTCATCGCCGGCGAAGCCTGATCGCTGGTTTTATGCCCGCTCAGGCCGCTCCCCGTGCGCAGGTCCACCCTTCGGGCATCCGGCCGGCGGCCAAAAATTCGGCCACCTCTGCAGCCACTTCCGGCGCCAGCCCGGTGTCGGCGGCCGGGTAGATCACCGGCTCCTCCACCTTGTTGTGGTCGGCCAGCTGGTCCAGCAGCCGGCAGCAAGCGCCCCGCAGGGTGGCCTGGTCGGCGCCGGCGCGGGCCAGGTCGTCGAGAGCGTTCATGGTGCGCCAGATCTCGCCGTGGCCCCGGATCATCCCGAACACCGCCATCATGTGCGCGCCCGTGCTGATCGGCGGGAACAGCAGCTGTTCCTCCAGGTAGATGTGGCGTCGCAGCACAGCCAGCGTCGCGCGCAGGCCGTCGGCGTCGACACTCCCGCCCTCAAGACCCGCCAGGAAAGCTCTGATTCCGGCGTCGATCTGCAGATGCTCCCGCTCCAAGGCGGCCGAAAGGGCTTGATCGGACATGTATGGCCTCTCCCCTCCGGCCCGCCGGCGGGCGCCGTTGACCACCGCGTCAGACCCGCGAAGTATTTCTACAATCAGGACTCGTTTAAATCTAGCCCACGCGGTAGCGCGCTGACCAGAGCCGGTTCAGCACCAGCTCAGTGGTCGACCTCTTCCTCCGGAGGCTGGATCGCGGCCAGCACCTCGGTAGCCCGGTCTTCGGCCGACGGCTTCGCCGGACCACCGGACAGCTCCGGGAACGCCGTGGCAACCATGTCCTCGAAGGTGCGGTCATTCGCGTCGGACTTGCCTTCTGGGGCGGCCGAGGCGGGCGGCACAGCCACTGGCCGCGCCCGCGCGGGGTGCTCCCGCACATTCAGCGGCCACCAGAACCACCGCCCCAGTAGCGCCGCCATCGAGGGCATCATGAACGAGCGCACCACCAGCGTGTCGAACAACAGACCGAGTCCGATCGTGGTGCCCACCTGGCCCACCACCCGCAGATCACTGACCAGCATCGACGCCATGGTGAAGGCGAACACCAGCCCGGCAGCCGTGACGACCTTGCCGGTGCCGCCCATGGTGCGGATGATGCCGGTCTTCAGCCCGGCACCCATCTCCTCTTTGAACCGCGCGACCAGGAGCAGGTTGTAGTCACAGCCCACCGCCAACAGGATGATCACCGACATCACCATCACCAGCCAGTGCAGGTGGATGCCGAAGATGTACTGCCACAGCAGTACCGACAGCCCGAACGATGCCCCCAGCGACGCCAACACCGTCCCGACGATCACCACCGAGGCGATAAAGCTGCGCGTGATCAGCAGCATGATGATGAAAATGATTGCCAGCGAGGTGATGCCGGCAATCAGTAGGTCGTAGTCGGCGCTGCCCTGCAAGTCGTTGAAGAGCGCGGCGGTGCCGGCCACGTACACCTTGGCGGTCGACAGCGGAGTGCCCTTCAAGGACTCGGTGGCCGCCTTCTTGATCAGGTTGACCCGTGCCATGCCCTCCGGAGTCGCCGGGTAGCCATCGTGGGTGATGAAAAAGCGCGCCGCGTGCCCATCCGGCGACAGGAACAGCTGGACCACGCGTTTGAAGTCCGGGTTATCGAAGGCCTCGCGAGGCAGGTAGAACGAGTCGTCGCTCTTCGCCGCGTCGAAGTCCTGACCCATCGCGGCCGAGTCGCCGCCGACCTCCTCGAGCTGCGCCATGATCCCCGACATGGTGCTGTGCAACGTCAGCATCATCGTCTGCAGGCTGCGGAGCGCCGCGATCTGCGCCGGCATCATCTCCAACAGCTGCGGCGTCACCACATCGATGTTGCTCATGTCGGGCGCCAGTTCGTTGATCTTGTCGGTGAGCAGCATGGTGCCGTCCATCGACGCATACGCCGCGCGCAGCGACAAGCAGGTCGAATCACTGGCGCAATTCTGTTGCTTCTCAATGGATTCACGAAGCGACTTGGAGTTCTCGTTCAAGTCGGTGATGTCGCCGCGCACCTGCTGGGCCAGGTCCATCGCCTCCTGCGATACACCGGTCGCGTGATGCGTGCTGGTGCCCAACTGCTGCATCAGCCCGTACATCCGCTGCAGCGAGGCGATGGTGCCCTCGAGATCGTTGGCCTGCTGGCGCATGTCGGCCACCCGGCTCTTGACGAAGTCCAGGTTCTGCATCTGCCCGGCACTTTGCATGCTGAGCAGGAACGGAATCGAGGTGTGACCGAGCGGGGTGCCCTCTGGCCGGGTCACTCCCTGCACCATGGCAACACCCTCGACCGCGAAGACGCTCTTGGCCAGCTTGTTGAGCACCAGGAAGTCCGCGGAATTGCGCATGTCGTGATCGGATTCGATCAGCAGCACCTCCGGCAGCAGGCGCGATTCCGGGAAGTGCCGCGCCGCGGCCGCCCAGCCGAGGTTGGCCGGGGTGTCCTGCGGGATGAACGACGGGTCCTTGTAGCTCACCTTGTAGCCGGGCAGGGCGAGCAGTCCGATGAGTGCGATCGCGCAGGCGGCCACGAAGATGGGGCCGGGCCAGCGCACGATCGCCGTGCCCACTTTGCGCCAGCCGCGGTCGGACATCTTGCGCCGAGGTTCGAGCAGTCCGCGGCGCGTGGCGACCGCCAGGACCGCCGGAACCAGCGTCAGCGCGATCGCCACCGCGACCAGCATGCCGACTGCACAGGGCACGCCCATGGTTTGAAACACCGGCAACCGGGTGAAGCTCAGGCAGAAGGTGGCGCCGGCGATGGTCAGGCCGGAGGCCAGCACCACATGGGCGACACCGCGATAGGTGGTGAAGTAGGCCGTCTCCGGGTCCTCGCCGGCATGGCGGGCCTCGTGGTAGCGGCCGATGAAGAAGATGCCGTAGTCGGTGCCGGCGGCGATCGCCAACGTCACCAGGATGTTGATCGCGAAGGTGGACAGCCCGATCAGGTCGTAGTGGCCCAGGAAGGCCACGATTCCCCGTGCCGCCGCCAGTTCTACCCCGACCACGGCCAGCAGCAACGCGACCGTGCTGAACGATCGGTAGAGCAACAGCAGCATCAGCGAGATCACCGAGACGGTGGCCACCAGGATCTTGAGCACCGCTCGGTCGCCGCTGGAGTTCATGTCGGTGACCATCGGCGCCGGGCCGGTGACGTAGGCCCGGACCCCCTCGGGCGCCGGTGTGCGCGCCACGATGTCGCGGACCGCCTCGACCGAGTCGTTGGCCAGCGCCTCACCCTGGTTTCCGGCGAGGTTCAGCTGCACCAAGGCGGCCTTGCCGTCGGAACTTTGGGCGCCCCCCGCGGTCAGCGGATCGCCCCAGAAGTCCTGGATGTGCTGAACGTGCGTGGTATCGGCATTGAGCTGGGCGATCAGCTCGTTGTAGTAGTGGTGCGCGGCATCGCCGAGGGGCTCGTCGCCTTCGATGACAATCATCGCCGCGCTGTCGGTGTTGGACTCCGCGAAGTCGTGCCCGAGCCGGGCCATCGCCTGGATGGACGGTGAGTCTTTGGCGCTCAACGACACCGGGTGTTCTTTGGCGACCTGTTCCAGCGGCGGCACCGCGACGCTCACCAACGCGGTGAGGGCCACCCAGCCCAGGATGATCGGCCACGCGAATCGGCGAACGAAGGCGGCCGCGGCCGACCGCTCGTGGCTCGGGTGGTGTGTACGCGTCACTGCCCCAGGCCCCTCACCTGACAATGTGCCCAAACGATCACTGTAACCCCCTGTTCAGGACCGTAGCAGCGGAAGCTATCCGATCAGATAGTCCGAGAGTGGGAAGTGGTCCTGCTCCTTCACAGCGCTGCGCACCGAGGTGGGCCGGAACAGCGGCGCCTCCCCGGTGGTCTGGTTGAACCAATAGGAATTCGATGTCGCGCAGTTGCCGAGGTGGAATACCGAGCTGTCCAGCAGGCCCATCATCCGCTCGTAGAACCGGGCGTTGGCCTCCTCGGTGACTTCGAACGTCTGCGCTTGGCGCCGCTGCACCTCACCGAACAGCCGGTTCATGTGCCGGGTCTGATACTCCACGGTGTTGAACCAGGACAACCCGACCCAGGAGAACGGGCTGGCCATGTTGATGAAGTTCGGGAACTGCGGGGCGGTCATGCCCTGGTATGCCTGGAAACGCGTCTCACGCCACCACTTGCCCAGGTTGCGACCGCCGCGACCGATTACCTCGATCGCCGGCAGGTTGCCCTCCCAGACGTCGTATCCCGTCGCCAGCACCAGGGTGTCGATCTCGCGCTTCGTGCCGTCCCGCGCCACGATGCCGTCGGGTTCGATCCGCTCGATTCCCTCGGTCACCAGGTGCACATTCGGCTTGGCGAATGTCGGGTAGTAATTGTTGGAGATCGACGGACGCTTGCAGCCGAAGTCGAAGTCGGGCGCCATCTTGCGGGCGAGCTCGGGATCCCGCACCGAGCGCCGCCGATGCCGTGCGGACTGGGCCGCCATCGCCTTGTTGAGGAACTTGAAGCGCCGGTAGCGCCACATCGTCAGCACCATCATGAAGTCCGTGGTGTTGTCGGTGAGCCACCGGACAATGCGCTGGGTGAACGGCACCCGGGCGAACATCCGTTGCACCACCGGCGGGAACACCACGTCGGACTTGGGCGTCACCAGGATCGGGGTGCGCTGATAGACCGTCAGATCGGCGACCTCGTTGGCCAGCTCGGGGATCACCTGGATCCCGGTGGAGCCGGTTCCGATGACCGCCGCCCGGCGGCCCGCCATCGAATAGTCGTGGTCCCACTCCGCGGTGTGCACGATATGGCCGGCGAACGTGTCGATGCCGGGGATGTCGGGAATCTTCGGCTGGCACAGGAAGCCGGTGGCGACGATGAGGAACTGTGAGGTCAGCGTCTCACCGCCGGCCAGCGACGTCCGCCACAGCTTCGCGTCTTCATCCCACTGGGCGCCGTCAACCGTGGTGTTGAAGCGCATGAAGCGCGTCACGTCGTACTTGTCCGCCACATGCTCGGCGTAGGCCTGGACCTCGTTGCCGGGGGCAAACAGCCGCGACCAGTAGGGGTTGGGTTCGAACCAGTAGGAATAAGTAGTAGAGGGCTGGTCGACGGAGAGCCCCGGGTAGTGGTTGACCCGCCATGTTCCGCCGAGCCCGTCCAGGCGGTCGACGATCACGATGTTGTCGTAGCCCAGCTTGTTGAGTTGGATGGCCGCACCTATGCCGCCGAAGCCCGCGCCCACGATGACGGCTTGATAGTCCGGGTATTGCTGGGTCCCCATAAGGTGAACACGCTACCGCAATGCCCTACTGTGGCGCTGTGCGCGCAGGTCAGTGGGACAAAGGCTAAGCCACGCCTGAATATAAACTAATGGCCGCTGCTCGGTCGCGAGATGGCGGCAATCACACCGAAGTGTGGCGCCTCGCCTTAATGATTTGCCAATCTCCACGCTACGATTGGCCAAGCCGCGGCGCCTGCGGGCACCCGGACGCACTTACGGGGAGAGTGTTCGCCAATGGCGATGTGGATGGACATTTTGGGGACGGCGGCCGCACTGCTGGTTGCCTGTTCGGTGCTGATCGGCGTCGTTCGCGCAGTGGGTCGCTACCGGCGAAACATGGATGTCGCCGATGACGCCGAATATTCGGCGGCGCTGGCGAGTTTGTCGGCGAGCTCGGTGCGACGCCGCTTCGATCCCTTCACCGACATCGATTGGGACGCACCCGAGCACGCCATCGTCGCCGACGACCCACGGTGGGTGTTGACCGACGACCCGCTGGCACGCACCGACTGGTACCGCAGCCAGCCGTTGGAGAAGCAGATCGCCATCGGAATGTGGCGACAGGCCAACATCGCGAAGGTCACCCTGCAGTTCGAGAGCATGCTGATCCGGGGTCTGGTGCAGTACGCCTCACGGGTGCCCAACGGCTCCCCTGAACATCGCTACTGCATGCACGAGACCGTCGAAGAGTGCAACCACGTCCTGATGTTTCAGGAGCTGGTGAATCGGATCGGCTTCGATGTTCCGGGCATGCAGTGGTGGATGCGCCTTCTCTCGCCGCTGATGCCGCTGTACGCCGGGCCGTTTCCCAACGTGTTCTTCTTCGGTGTCCTGGCTGGCGAGGTACCGGTCGACGTGATCCAGACCAACGCGCTGCGGGAGGCAGAGGCAGGCCATCCCGTGGTGAAGAAGGTCATGGCCATCCACGTCGCCGAAGAGGCGCGTCACATCTCGTTCGCCCACACCTACCTGCGCAAGCGTGTTCCCCATGTGTGGCGGATCAACCGGTTTTGGATGTCGCTGTACGTCCCATTCGTGATGCGGCTGCTGGCAAAACCGATGGTGGTGCTGCCGGGCCGCTTCTTCCGGTACTTCGATGTCCCCCGATCGGTGCGTAGGCAGCTGCGGGCCGGTTCACCCGAGTTGAGGCGGGCTCTGCAAGACACCTTCGCCGACATCCGGATGCTCTGCGAGGACATCGGTTTGATGTCTCCTGCGGGACGTCTGATGTGGCGCGTCTGCAAGATCGACGGGGCGCCGTCACGCTACCGCGGTGAACCGCGCCGCACGCAGGCTCCGGCCCCGGTCACCGTCGGATAGCGCGGACACTGACCTGTGCCATACTTTCGGTATGGTGCGTTCCCCATCTGAGACCTTGGAAAAAGTCGGTGCCGATCTGGTGTACCGCATCTCGGCGATGCCGCTGTACAAAAAGGCCTTCAAGTACTGGTACCCGTTCATGACCAAGCGGATGGGGCATGACGACGTCGTCTTCCTCAACTGGGGCTACGAGCAGGACCCGCCGCTGGGCCTGAAGCTCGATGAGGCCGACGAACCCAACCGGTACTCGATCCAGCTCTATCACCAGACCGCCACCCAGATCGACCTGGCAGGCAAGAAGGTGCTCGAAGTCAGCTCCGGCCACGGCGGCGGCGCGTCCTTCCTGGCACGCACCCTCAAGCCGGCCTCCTACACCGGCCTGGACTTCAACCCTGACGGCGTCGCCTTCTGCCAGAAACGCCACCAGGTGCCTGGCTTGGACTTCGTGCAGGGTGACGCACTGAACCTGCCGTTCCCGGACAACACGTTCGACGCGGTGGTCAACGTCGAGGCCTCGCACATCTACCCCGACTTCGCGCAGTTCGTCCGTGAGGTGGGCCGGGTGCTGCGTCCTGGCGGGCACTTCCTGCACACCGACTTCCGCGCCAAAGAGGACATCGAGTCCTGGCAGCAGACCCTGGCCACCCCGCCGCTGCGGCTGATCAACGAACGTGACATCAGCCGTGAGGTCGTTCGTGGCCTGGCAGCCAACTCGCCGCGCTCCAACGATCTGATCAACGAGCGGATGCCATTCTTCCTGCGCCGCTTCGCCCGGGAGTTCGCCGTGGTGGAGGGGTCGCTGTTCTACCGCGACCTGGATCGCGGGGAGATCACCTACCGCATTTTCGACCTCGTCAAAGACTGAGGACGCCGCGTCGAAGCGCCGGAGCAGATCGGGACACACGTCCGGCGCTCCGGCGCTTCTTTGCTGACCGACGTCCCTTCAGACGACGGAGGAAACCGGGTTAGGGTGGCGCCTACGGCCAATCGCGGCCCAATCGGGCTCCAAACCCGACGATCGTGACGAGGGGCTTGCCTAGATGGATCAGAAGGAACTGACGCGCCGGCTTCGTTTCCGCGCCAGCCTGCTCAAGATCGGCACCGACGGGCTGATCGGCGTGGTCCGCGACCGGGCGACCGCGTATCGGTACGCCGTGACCAGACGCGAAACGGCACCGCTGACCGACTTCGACCCGTTCGCTCGCGAGACGATGCGGGACCCATATCCGGGATATCGCACGCTGCTGTCCGGCCCGAAGGTCTGGTACAGCCGTAAGCGCGGCATCTGGATCATCCCCGGTTACGACGAGGTCCGCCAGGCGTTGCGCGACGACGAGGCGTTGTCCTCGGCGGAGAGCCAAGCCCGCTTCCGGGTCCGGCTACAGACGATGAACGCCAGCGACCCGCCGGTGCACACTCGGCTGCGCCGGTCAGTATCCCGGGCCTTCACCCCCCGCGCGATGAAATCGTGGGAGATCAACATCAACCGCGCCGCCGACGAACTCGTCGCCGAGATGATCAAACGTGGACGCGTCGAGATCGTGGCCGACCTAGCCAAACCCCTGCCGAACCGGCTGATCACCATGATGCTGGCGATACCGCAGGAAGACCGCCACCAATTCCTGGAGTGGGCCGACACCATCAATGAGGCCGCGTTCGCGCCGCTGTCGTTGCGCGGGATGACGATGAACATGCGCTCGAGTCAGGCGGTCATCGCGATGCACCGCAGCCTTGACCCGATGATCAAGGCGCGCCGCGAGGCACCCGGCGATGACTTGATCTCGATGCTGGCGGCGCCCAGCGGTGACGACACCCTCTCCGATGACGAGGTGTTCTGGACCGCGTCGATGCTCGTCGGCGCCGGCAGCGAAACCACGACAAATCTGATCTCCGGGTTGTTTCTGACGCTGGCACAGCGCCCGGACGTCTACACCCGGCTGCGCGAGCACCCCGAGCTGATTCCCGCGGCGATCGAAGAACAGCTGCGGCTGGTCTCCCCCGTTCAAGGCTTCTACCGAACCGCCACCCGCGACTATCGCGTCGGCGACCACGTCATCCCGGCCGGTGCGCGGGTATTGGTGCTGTATGCAGCCGGCAACCGCGACCCCCTGCACTACCCCGATCCCGACACGTTCGACCTGGACCGCAATCCGACCGACCACCTCGCATTCGGTGGCGGGGCTCACTACTGCCTGGGCACCCACCTGACCCGCATCGAGGTGAGCCGGGTACTGACGCAACTGATTCCCCATGTCAAAGAGATCCGACTCGACGGGGAGTACCGCTACCTGGTTAATGCGACCATGCGCGGCCTGGAGCACCTGCCCGTCGAGTTGGTGCCCGCCGAAACCGGCGTGGACCCCTCGCCCGCACAGTCCGGCAACATCGGCACCCGATGAGTGCCCAGCCCGTAGCGCTGGTCACCGGGGCGACGAGCGGGATTGGCGAGGCGACCGCCGATCGGTTGCAGGCCGCCGGTTACCGGGTCTTCGCGGTGGGACGCAACCCCGAAGCGCTGCAACGACTTGCGGCACGTGGATTGAACGCCCGCGCGCTCGACATCACTGATGAAGCCGCGGCGGATCGGCTCGTCGCCGAGATCGAATCCGATCATGGCGCGGTAGATGTGCTGGTCAACAGCGCAGGATTTCCGCTCACGTGTCCGCTCGAGCAATTGGCTCTCGACGACCTGCGCAGCCTCTTCGAGACCAATGTGGTTGCGACGCTTCACTTAGCCCAGGCAGTGCTGCCGGGAATGCGGCGGCGCGGGTCCGGCGTCATCGTCAACATCGGCAGCACCGGTGGGCGTTTCGCCAGCCCGGGCGCCGGCGGCTATCACGTGATCAAGTACGGCATGGAGGCGCTATCCCTTTCCCTGCGTGCCGAAGTGGCGCCGTTCGGGGTGCGTGTGGTGCTGCTCGACCCGACCGCTGTGCGGACGCCGTTCGTCACCTCACAGCAGGAAGCGCGTCCGTCCTATGCCGCCGATGACCCCTACGGCGGCTTCAAGATCCGTTACGCCGACAACACCCGTCAGCTCTCGGCCAAGCGCGGAGTGATGATCGAACCCGACGTGGTCGCGCGCGCTGTCCTGCGCGTAGTTCGGGCCAAGAATCCCCGGCCGCGCTACGTGGTTGGACTGTCCGGCAAGGCCACGGTGTTTGCCCGCTCCCTACTGACCGACCGGATGTGGGACCGAATCCTGATGCGCGGATTACGCGAGTGAGGGTGCCGCAGCCATAGGCCCGGCCTCGGCGCGCTCACGCGAATCGTGAGATACTTTTTCGATGGTCACGATGAACCGCCTGATCTTCAATCCGGTATCCCACCGCGTCATGACGAACCCGTTCGTCTACCACCTGCTGTTCACCTCGTTTGTGACCAAGCGGTTCTCGACCCAGACCAAGATGCTCAGCGGTGACGACTGGTTGTTCCTCAACTACGGCTACGAAGAGGACCCGCCGATGGCGGTGCCGCTGGAAGCCTCGGACGAGCCCAACCGGTTCTTCATCCAGCAGTACCACCGCACCGCCGCCCAGGCTGATCTGGCCGGCAAGAAGGTGCTCGAGGTGAGCTGCGGTCACGGGGGCGGTGCGTCCTATGTGGCCCGCACCTTCAAGCCCGCCTCCTACACCGGCTTGGACCTCAATGAGACTGCCATCGAGTTCTGCCGGCAGCGCCACCAGCTGCCCGGGATGGACTTCGTCCAGGGCGACGCCGAGAACCTGCCCTTCGAGGACGGCTCGTTCGACGTGGTGTTCCAAGTAGAGGCGTCGCACCTGTACCCGCACCCGGCCAAATTCTTCAACGGCACGGCACGGGTGCTGGCCCCGGGTGGGCACTTCCTGTACACCGATTTCCGCCGCCGCAGTGAGCTGGCCCGCTGGGATGCCGAGCTGGCCGACACGGGATTGCGCCTGGTGTCGCAGGAGGACATCAGCATGGACGTGTTGCGCGGAAATGAGAAGAACTTGGCCCGCAAGCAGGACATGATCGCCCACCACGGCGGTCTGGCCCGCTTCGCCAGCGCCGCAACCGACTGGACCTTCAACGGCGCGCTCAAGAACGGCGAGTTCGTCTACCGCCTGTACCACTTCACCAAGGACTGAGCGGCGGGCCGGTCAGGTCCGTACGCGTAGGAGCTAAAGGCCGCGGGAGCCGAGCCAGGTGTGGATGCGCTCGGCGACGGTCTCCCAGCCCGGCTCGAGCATCATGTTGTGGCCCATGCCCGGAAAGAACTCGGCTTCGCTGCCGTAGGCACGCGCAGTGGACCGTACCTCTTTGCAGGTGTGCGCACCGTCGTGTTCGGCACCCAACACCAGCAGCGGCGTGGTCACCCGCTTGGGGTGCGGCAGATTGAGCACCAGGCAGTCAACGCTGACGCGTGCGCTGTCCTCCTGTAGCCGTGCCGCGCATTCCAGCACCGTGTCTTCGGGAGTGGCCTCGGAGAAGAACTTCTCCCGGGCCAGTTCGGGGGTGTTGATGTAGGGCAGGGACTTTCCGGTGACCGCCATCTTGACTGCGTGCCACGGGCGGTGGCGCAGCCAGCGCAGGCTGGAGCCGAAGTTACCCTGCGGCGGAATCGACGCCATCAAGACCCCGGCGGGCGCCGGCCGGCTCTCAAGGTACTTCTGCACGATCAGCCCGCCCATCGAATGGCCAATCACCACCGGAGGCACCGGCAATTCGTCGGCGACCGAGCGAACGTCTTGGACATAGTCTTCGACGCTGCAGGTACGCAACGGTTTGTCGGTGGGACTGCCGCCATGGCCGCGGAAGCTGAGCGCCAGCGCCCGGTAGCCCAGGTCGGCGAAGTATCCGAGAAAATTCTCATCCCAGCACCATGCGGCATGCCACGCGCCGTGGACGAACAGCAAGGGAACCGGATGGGCGTCGCTGACGCAGCCCTTGTCGATCACCTCAAGCACGACACCGCTCCCCCTGTCCGGCGACCCGCTCTTCGTTGCCTTCGACGATAACCCGCCTTTCCCGGTACCTGCTTTGCGCGTCGATAGCGGCGTGCGCCGCGCCAGCAACGGTAGCAGCGGGCCGTGCGGCAGCACCCGGTATGCGTCCACCAGCAGCTGGTTTGCCCAGCCCGGCGTCACCCTGCCCTTGTCTGCGGCCAAGCCGTCGATGGCAGCTCGGGCAACCTTGTCCACCGGCTTCCACATCACAGCCGGCAGCACCCGCTTGCGCTCTCCTGGCCGGAATCCGGCGACGAGGTCCAGTCCGGTGTCCACCGGCCCCGGGCACAATGCAGTGACGACGACGCCGGTGCCTCGCAGTTCGCTACGCAGACTCTCGGTATAGGACGCCACGAATGCTTTGGCGGCGCCGTAACTGGCCTGGCCTGGGAGCGGGCCGAACCCGGCGACCGATGACACGTTCAGGACGGCTCCGCGGCCCCGCGCCACCATGCCCGGTAGGAAGCGGGTGCACAGGTCGACCACCGCGGCCACATCGAGTTCGATCAGGCCCAGTTGCCGTTCCGGTTCCGCCGCAGCGGCCAACGCGACCAGCGCTACGCCGGCATTGTTGACCAACACGTCGGGGACCAGGCCCAAGTCGGCGACCCGGTCGGGCAGGGCAGCACGCTCGGCGGGGTTGGACAGGTCGGTGGGCAGAACGTGGGCCGGCCCCAGCCCCGAGGAACTGAGCTGGGTGGCCAGCGCTCGCAGCCGATCGGCGCTGCGCGCCACCAGAATCAGCTAGTGGCCGCGCCGGGCGAGTTCGCATGCCAAGGCCACACCGATTCCCGACGACGCGCCGGTGACAATCGCTGCACGGTCGGCGCCCGGAGCTGGTAAAGCCACGCGCCTACCTTATCCCCCGCTGAGCCGGGAACCAGCAAACGCAATCCGGCTGGCGGCGGCGTCCGGAAAATATTCGCTGCCTCGGCGCGCGCTGGGGCGAGTTCCTGTGTACGCTGACACGAGCATGTGTCGGGGATAAATGGGGGAATCGATGACGCATACAAGCAATCGATGGTTGACGGCCGGATTCGTGGCGGGGGGCTGCGCCGGCCTGATGGGGATGACCGCTGTGCTCAGCGCAGGGTTCGCCTTCGGTGAGAACACCGCGCTGATCATGGGATCGGCCTTTCAACCGACGCCGGTGCAGTCCTACATCGACCAGGTCATTGCCGGCTTCCTCGATCCCGAACACCCGTTTGACGGGCAGCCGACGTTTCCGGGATATACCCCCGTCGGCGTGACGACGCCGGAGACCGATTACGGACCGGGACTGACCCAGGGCGTCGACGATCTGCACCAGGCACTGCTGGCGCACTTGGCCGAGGGCGACAACATCGCCGTGTGGGGCTACTCGATGAGCGCTGCGGTGGCCACCCAGGAGTTGGTCAACCTCTTAAGCCTTCCGCCCGGCGAGCAGCCCGATCCGGACACCCTGCGCTTTGTTCTGTTGGAAAGCCTGAACAGCCCCAACGGCGGCTTCTTCACCCGCTTCGATTCGGACATGGCGGTGGCGCCCGCGGACGGTGTCTACCACACGGACATCTACAACATCGAGTACAGCGGAGCGACGGACTTCCCGAAATATCCGCTCAACTTCCTCGCGCTCGCCAACGCCATGGCCGGCTACGTCTACCTGCACCCGGCGCTGCTGCCCGGGTGGCCGACGACCTTCGACCCGAACGCGATCCAAGACGCGGTGAAGCTCCCGACATCGTCGGACGGCGTCAACACCGACTACTTCCTGATTCCCACCCAGAATCTGCCGCTGCTCGATGGGATCCGTGCGTTCCCGGTGTTCGGGCCGGCGATGGCGGATTTGGTGCAGCCCGCCCTGCGGGTGCTCATCGATCTGGGCTACGACCGCTCAGATCCGGCCGATGTTCTCACGCCGGTGTCGTGGAGCATGCCGGGAATCGATTGGGACGTCGTGTCGCAGAATCTGCAACTCGGTTTCGAGCAAGGTTGGATCGCCGCCCAAGTCGATCTGGGCATGCTGCCAGACAGCGAGCTGCCGAGTCTGTACCCCTACCTCCCGGATCTGTCGGGCCTCATCGGCGTCCTGGACACATAACACAGGCACGACGCCGGGCGATGCCCGAACGCCTTACCCTCGTCCGGATGTCGTGGGCCCCAACGGTTTCGACGCTCGTCGTGACAGGCTGGCCTGGCCGACGATCCCACGCGCCGGACGGGCCGGCACGTGGGACGCCGAAGTCAGGCCGTTGAGGACGGCTACGCCGCCGGGGTGACGTCGAAGATCGCGTCCCAGAGACCCTGGATGTCGAAGGGCCCGATGATCCCGATGTTGTCGAAGATGTTGTACCAGTAGTCGCCGAAGAAGGCCTGGAGCTGCTCGGGCGTCGGCAAGAAGCCGGTGGTGTCGATGACCGGGTCCGGCGGCAGCGGGTTCTTGATGTCGAGCAGCACAGTGCCCAAGCGCCACAACCACGCCTGCGTCTCGATCATCTCCGGGTTGGAGACGTTAGCGGTGCCCTCGTCGTAGGCGTCCATCCATTCACCGATGACGGGGTTGCCCGGCCACAGGTCGTCCATGATCTTGACCAGCCAGTAGTAGCTGGGCGTGTTCCAGTCCTCGGGGTTGAAGATGTTGCCGCCGGGCTCGGGAAGCAGGCACGGTCCGGGGCATAGCGGGCTACCCGGGATGAACGGGTTGAACGCCAGCAAGGACGAGGCGATAAACGATTGCAGCACACGCGCGAATTCGATCGGGTCGGGAAGGTCGAACTTATCGGCGTCGAACGGCTGCAGCAGGCTGTCGAAGAAGTTGGTGAACGGCGTGGTGAAGTCCATCGCGTAGTAGCTGCCCGCCCAGGGCATCAGCGGGGCGTCCGGGTCGATATTGGGGTAGTCCTCGGGGTTCAACCCCAGTTCTTCCAGGGTGCGGGTGCCCTGCCAGTAGTACATGTCGTTGGCGTACCCGATGTTGACCATGCCTGGCCCATTGGGGTCGAAGTAGAACTGGTTGCCGTCCGTCATGTCCGAGAACGGGATCTGGAACCAGTTCTCGATCAGCGGGAACTTCTGCAGGCCAGTGGCAATCAGCAAGCTCCACAAGGTCTGGTCGATCCAGGTGAATCCGGTGATCGGGCTGGTCGGCATCGCCGGCAGGCAGTCCAGACCCGCACAGCTCAGGTCGATCGGAATCTGAACATTGGCCAACATCGACAGCTGCTGTCCGAGGCCGGGGAACAGCCGGTCCCCCTCGTGACCGGCGCCGGAGATCAACGGGAACGGGAACATCATCTGAAGGATGCCCTCGAAGTGCCCCATGTCGCCGGGGTCCTCGCCCCAGGCGTTGGTGGGACTTCCAGCCATCCAGGGGCCGCTGTAGAACAGCGACTTTGCCAGCGTGTCCAGCCCGTGGATCTCGTTAGCCGGAATATTGACCAACGCCTGGAACAGGTTCAGCGGAACGTTCAACCATGACTCACCGGCGGTCAGCTGCGTGTCCAGTTGAACCGTGGGCAGCTGCGGAATCGCGGGCGCTGCCGGAGCGACGGCGATGAGTCCGGCGGTGGTGACGACCAGCCCCGCGGAGAAGTACGAACGCAAGGCTGAAACCATCCCGGGGTCCTCCAACAAGCTAAGGTAAGTACAGAAAGCGGCACAGCCGCATGCGGTTCATGAATCTACCAAAGTGTTACCTGAGCGCAAATCGAGAGTCACATGTTGGCAATGGAGACGTGCGCGCAGTGTTTGCTGTGAGAACCGTGCACGGAGAAGTGCAGCGGGCCCCGAACGCACGACAGCCCGGCCGCAAACGGGCCGGGCTATCGCGAAGTCGCTCTGACGCGGAGTCGATCTAGAAGGGGAACCAGCTCGCGAGCTCACTCCAGAACGCGTCGAGATCGGTGACGAGTCCGCCGCTCGGGTCGAGGAACCGCAGGAAATCGTCCCACAGCAACAGCGAATTCTTGCCGCCGTAGTCGCCGATCTCCTGCTCGTCCAGCGGCAGGTCGGGGTTCCAGGTCGGCGGCATGTAGTAGCCGGTTTCGGGGTTGATCGGCCACGGCCCCAGCAGGCCCGGGTCGGTCAACACACCGCCGTTGACGGCCAGGGCCGGCAGATACGGGTTGATGTCACCGAGCAAGTCGATGATCTGGTTGTGGGTGTCGGCGTCGAAGGTGAACATCCCGGTCTGCAGAGCAGAGATACCGGCCAGGATCTGCTCGTCGGTCCCACCGTTGGCATTGCCGACGGCGTTCTCCCCTTCCTGCTCGGTCAGGTCGATCCACTGCTGGATCACTGGGTTGGGGGCGCCGATGGCCTGGATCGACTTGACGAGGTCAAGGCTGGTCACTCCCCACGGCGGGGAGACCGGCGGCATGTTGCACAGCCCCGGGCACATCGGGCTGCCGGCGACGTATGGGTTGAAGTCGACGACCATCCCGGCGATCAGGGCTTTCATCGCCTGGAAGACTTCCTCCGGGCCGGAGAAGTGGAAGCCGGTGAGCGGGTCGTCGCCGTTGACGCTCCAGTCGACCGGCTGCATCAGGCTGTCGAACCATCGCTGCAGGGGGCCGAACGGGTCCAGCTTGAAGGTCAGTCCCGCCCACGGCATCAGGTTGACCTGGTTGCCGTACTCGTCGAGGACGGGGTCGCCGTTCTCGTCGAGGAGCGGGTGGGTGCCCGGGTAGCCGAACCCGGGCTGAGCCTCACCGGACCATGGGCTCCCGCCATACATGGGCCCGCCCGGCACCGCCCCACCCGGACCGACGCCGGCGTCCGGGTTGGCGATGCCGCCGGAGGTCGGGTTGTCCGGGTCACTCCACGGGCTGTCGGGGAACTTATAACCGTTCAACAGGTCCTGGATCGGCACCTTGAGCCAGTACTTGAACAGGTCCAGCTGATTGTCGTCGTTCGGGAAGTTGGTGAACTTCTGGAAGAAGTTCAGCGTCGCGTCCAAGCCGGTGAACCCGGTGATCGGCTCGACCGGCGACATCGGATAGCACTGGATCGAGTCACACGATGCGCTGACCGGCAGCATGGCCGCGGCGAACATCGCGAACTGCTGACCCCAGCCCGCGGTGCCGTTGGCCAACGCATCCGGGTCGATCGTCGGGTCATACAGGCCGGAGAGCTGCGGGGCGAACGGCAGCATGAAGTCCATGACGGCCATGAAGTGGCCCGGGTCGCCCGGGTCCTCACCCCAGATATTGGTGGCGCTGGGAGTGAACCAGTTGCCGGTGAAGAAGAACGAGTTGGCCAGCACGTTGGTGGCCGACACCTCGTTGAACGGGATGTTGACGATGTCCTGGAACAGGTTGAACGGCACATTGAGCAACGACGCCTCGGCCGCCAGCTGCACCGCTCGCTCGGCCGCGGTCAGATCTGTAATCCAGGGTGCGACCGGCGAGACCGGAGTGACCGCAGCTACGGCTGTCGCGGCCGCGACTGCGGCGCCGGCTGTGGTGTACCGGCGCTGCGGCGCCACAAGGCGTGTGCCGGCAGCCGCGGATCGACGCTGTGCCGCTGCGCGGTGCGCCCCGGCAGTCGCAGATCGGCCCTGCGGGACGGCTACCGGCCCCCCGGCAATCGCGAATCGACGCTGCGGAACCGCTCGATGCGCTCCGCCTGTTGTGTACCGACGCTGACGCGTCCCCCCACCAATCACAAATCCCCCTTGTGTCCCCCACGAACCGTGACAGCATATAGCTGTCACAGCCGGGTGTCTAAGCGAGCAGTGATTAACTTACATCACTTGGGGAATGTTTTCCGCTAAGTTCCACGTAAACTTCGTCAAAGGTAGATCTTTAGCTTTTATTCAGCTATCGCGCCATGCGAGATCGCCATAGCCGTCGAGATGAGCCACCTCCCCGACCGGCTTACGGGTGGTCGGGCCGTAGCGCCCACGGGGCCATCCCAGCGGCACGATGCAACACGGCGTGACCGCGTGCGGCAGGCGCAATACGCGCCGCACGGCGCGCTGATTCCACAGCGGAAGGGTGATCAGCGAGGCACCCAAGCCCATGGCACGGGCTGCGAGCAGCAGATTCTGAACACTGGGGTAGATCGACCCCCAGTAGGCCGACTCGGCGATGTGCGGCATGCGCACCACCGGCAAGCGGCCCTCCCGTGCACCCAGTCGCAGGCAGGCCACAACGAGCACTGGGAGCTCGGCGAAATGGTCGATCTGCCACTCCATCGCCCGGGCAATACCGGCGATTGATTCGTCGGTCTTGATTTTTCTCCGCAGCACCACACCGCGCTGAACTTTCCAGGCCTGCCGATAACGCTTAGCCAATTCTTCTTTGACGCGGCGGTCCTTCACAACGATGAATTCCCAGTTCTGCCCGTCATTTCCGGTCGGGGCGCGCAGCGCCAACTCGATGCACTTGAGCACCACCGCGTCATCGACCGGATCGGAGTACACGCGCCGTATCGCGCGCTGCGTCATCATGGCCTCGGCCAGCGGCATCTCCAGCCGAGCCAACGCCTCGGCCGTTGTCGGCACATGACTGTATGTGAACTCGGATTCAGGCATTTTCACCCAGCCAGGTCGTGGTGAACCGTTGTATTTCCGGAATGCCTTGCGAGAATTCACGGGCTAAGAAGCTCTCGATGGGGCCACCCACTAACGGCACCTTGAACCGGATCGTGCCATTCAGCGCCAGCTTCGAGCCGGTGCCGTCGCGCTCGAGCACCGCGGTGCCACTCCCCGACCCCGGAGCGCCGGTCACCGCGACCGTGATATCACCGTTGACCCGGCCGTCGCCCGCCGGCGTCCACACCTCGGTGGTGACGATGTTGAGGTCGCCGCGATACACCTTGGCCAACATGCCGGGCAATGCGCCGTGGCGCAGGTCCTCGGTCACCACGACCCGAATGCGGCCATCGGCATCGACATCCAGGGAGTCGAGCGTCTTGCTTCCGCCAAAGGCCTCCAGCCGGGCCTGCCAGTAGGTCCGGTCGCCGAAGGCACGGTGCACCTGCTCGACCGAGGCAGGTGAGGAGAACGTCACCTCAAAGGAACGGGGCATTACTGCTGACCTCTCATTTGCCGAATAACCGACTCACCAGGCCCGCAGCGAACTTGCGGACCCGGTCGAGCTGCTCGGGTTGAACGTTGGTGGGTGGCAGGCGTAGGCCCAGGTAACGCTCTCGGTAGCGGCCGCTGCCCAGGTAGCTGGTCAACGCCAGCATCGAGCGCAGCGGGTCTCCGGGGTAGCTGAGGTGAATCTCGTCCTGATAGCGACCACCGCACCCCTCCGCGAGCCGACAGACCTCGGCATAGTTCTCCTGCCAGAACTCGCGGCACACGGTGAACACCACAAACGGCTTGCCGTCCAAGAGCTTTCGGGCCTCATCGGTTTGCAGAAACGACCTGATCGGCATGGCGGGCGCCTTCCACCAGGTCGGCGACCCGATGCAGATCAAGTCGTAACCACCATCGCGCACCGCGTCGGGAGTGCGGATCTCCCCCGTCTCGCCCCGCTGCTGCGCCTTGAGCACGCTGAGCATGTCCGGCCAGACCCGGCGCAGCGGGAACTGCGCAAAACGCTGGGAGTAGCGCGGGTCGGTGAATTCGATACCGGCTTTGACCACCTCGCAGCCCCGCTGCTCGAACACCTCCCCGGCAGCCTCGAGCACCTTGAGTGACTGCCCGGAGAAGCTGTAGTACAACAACAGGATCCGCGGCGCTCGTCCGTTGCGCTCGCTGGCCTCAATCGCCATCTGTGCCTCCTGGTTCATACGGCGGTCCCAGCTTCGGCTCTCCTCCGTCGAGCCTCGCTGAACCGCCGGGTTCATGCGGCGGTCCCAGCTTCGACTCTCCTCCGTCGAGCCTCGCTGAACCGCCGGGTCCGACCGTGCGGTGCATCGACTGCCCGTCAAGGGTATTAGGCTCGCCGACGTGGCAGACAAGATCCCCGTCGACCTGCACGGCGCCGCGGCAACCATGCTGACGACGCTCTACCTCAAGGCCCTCGACGCTGATTTCGACCAGCCGGTGCTGGGCGATCGGTACGCCAGGGAGGCGGTCGCGCGTATCGACTTCGACTGGGACACACTCAAGGCTCCCGGCCGTTGGGCGCCCTTGGTGACGGTGCGCACCGCCCAGTACGACATCTGGGCGCGCCAGTTTCTGGCCGCCCACCCGGACGCGACCGTCATTCATCTCGGCTGCGGTATGGACGCCCGGGTCTTCCGGATCGATCCCGGACCCGAGGTGGCCTGGTACGACGTCGATCAGCCGCCGGTGATCGCGCTGCGCAAGCAGGTGTACCCCGACCGCCCGGGCTACCACCTGATCGCGACGTTGGCGACGGACCCGTCGTGGCTGGACGAGATTCCCACCGATCGCCCGGTGCTGCTGCTGGCCGAGGGCATCAGCATGTACCTGGCCGAGGCCGACGGAGTGGCGCTGCTGCAGAGCTTCGTTGACCGCTTCCCGTCCGGGGAACTGCAGATCGACTTCTACAACTGGCTCGGCGTCAAGACGCAAAAGGCCCAGCGGCTGCAGCGACAGTCCGGCTCCACGCTGCATTGGGCGGTCAACAGCCCCCGCGACATTCTGGACAAGGTCACCGGCATTCGACTGTTGGCGGCCGCCAATCTCTTCGACGCGGAGACCTTCAGCCGGGTCCCGGCCGGGTTCCGGCGAAGCAGTCGTCTGGCCCGGGCGGTGCGGCCGCTGCGCGGAATGCTGCAGTACCACCGCTACGCCTTCGGCCCGGTCAGCTGACGCCGGCGGCGTGCCGATCGGCGATATCGCACAGCAGCGCGCGAATCGCCTCCACCGAGCGCTCCGGCGCCGGTCCGTGGGAGTGGTATTCGATGTTGAGCTGCCCGGAGAAGATCTGGGTGAAGTAGATGTCTATGCCTGCGCTCACGGCGAAGTACAGCTCGCCATGTGTCGTGGTCACCTCGACGCCCGGTGGCGTCCGCACCGGCGGAACCAGACCGTTGTTGCTCAGCACGACGACATCGGGTAGCCCCGGCGGATTTCCGACGTACTGCGGGCTGAAGTGCAACCGGGACTGCTGGATGACACCCTCGTCGAGGTCCTTCTGGAAGTTCGCCGCGATGTCGCGAGCGATCTCGACCAGATCGGTCTTGGCGTCAACCTCGGCAAGGTAGGTGGCCAGCCCGATCGGGTTGGTGCATCCAGTGGCCGAAACCGGCGGTGACAGAAAGTATCTCAAGTCAACGGTGTAGACGTAGGGCACCGGGATACTCAGCTTGCCGCGCAGCTGCCATTCGGCGATCAACACCGCAGCCGAGAGCACGGCGTGCAGGCTCAGGTCGTGTGCCCGGCCGAACGCAACCACGTTGTCGGTCTGGCTTTCGGTCAACCGGGTCGACGCCATCGGCACGAGCATCGGCGATGACGGCGTCTCCTGCCCGACGGCCCGCCGGGTCGGCGGCAGGTCGTAGGCGAACAGCGCCGGCATGAACCGCTCGATCCCCGAACGCTGCTGCTTCTCGATCCCCCGATCGGCCAGCACCGCCTCGATGGACAGCGGAGCGGGTTCAACGTTGATCGCACCGATCCGGCCGGTGGTGACCAGGTCGGTGTAGAAGGACAGCATCTCCTCGATCAGCGCGTACATGTGGTGACCGTCGGCGACGGCGTGGTGCACGTACAGGGTCGGCTGAGCCTGCCCGTCACGGATGATCACCCGCATCGCCACCAGCGACTCCGTCTGGTCGAAGCGCGGAGCAGGCGGCTGCGCGTCGGGCTCGTCGAGTTCGATCACCTCGATGCCGTCGGGCATCAGGTCGTCGGTGACGAACTGGTGGCGCCCGTCGGGCAGTCGCTCCAGCCGGCCGGTGAGGATCGGATGCGCCTCCAGCAGCGCCTCGTAGGCCTCCGAGAGCAGATCGAGGTCGACCGGACCGGTGACGTGCGCGGCCAGACCCACGAAATTGTGGGTTTCGGCCAGCATTTCCTCACTGATCGCCAGCTTCCGAATGACCGACGTGGCAAACACTTTCGGTTATCTCCTAAATCAAAGGACTACGACAGCTCGACCAGGGTCATTTCGTCCTCGCCCTCCGAGGCCATGTCCTCTTCGGCGAGGGCCGCGCGGACCAGGTCCATGACTGCCGCGGTGAACCCGTCGGCTATCGCGCGCACCACAGACTCCTCGATCCGGCGGTTGTCATGCCACCAGTCCAGGTACAGCACACCGCCGGTGCGATAGACCCGCAACTCCAGCGCGTGCCCCAGGCCCGGAATCGCCTCGCGCACCGGCATCGCAGTGTCGGAGTCGAACTGCACGGGAGCATCGCCGAGCGCCGGCGGCTCCGGAATCGCTCCCAGGTAGGAGAAGTGCACATCGGCGGGGGCAAGCGAGCCGAACAGTCGCGCGGTCGGTGCGTACAGGTAGCGGAGCAGACCGTAGCCGATCCCGTAATGCGGGACACCGTCCAATGTTTCGTGGATCGAGTCCAGCAACTGCCGGGCGCTTTCCTGGCTGCCGGCGGAACAGCGCAGTGCGACCGGGTAGAGCGTGGTGAACCAGCCCACGGTACGGCGCAGATCGACCTCGGGCTTGAGCACCGAACGGCCCGCTCCCCCCATATCGACCGCAAGAGTGCCCTCGCCGACCACCGATGCCACCGCCCGGCTCAGCCCGGCCAGCAGGATCTCGTTGATCGGCAGCCGCAGCCGCCGACGCGCATCGTCGATCTCGCTGATGTCGGCGGCGGGCAGCGTCGTGGTGAGCTTAGACAGATCGGCCGCAGCCGGCGGTTCGGCGACATCCGCGGCCAGTCGCAACGTCGCCGACTTTGTTGTCTTCAGCCAGAATTCGCGGCTTTCCAGCACCGCGGGGTGGGTCGCGAGCCCGGCGCAACGCTGCGACCACTCGGTCCATCCGACGCCTACCGGCTGCAGTTCGATGTCGTTGCCGCCCAGCTTCTGACCGAACCCGGTGAAGATGTCGGTGACCAGGATGTCGCGGGAGGCCTCGTCACCGACGCTGGCGTGCAGGCTCAGGGCCAGGTAACACAGGTCACCCGACGCGCCCCGGACGTAGAGCGCCGTCAGCGGCGGGCTGGACAGATCCTGATCGCGGATGTGCTCGGCCAGCAGCGTACGCACCGCGTCGTGCTCGGCGGTCAGGCCCTCGGGCAGCGAATGAATGCTGATCTCCCCGAACTCGCCGTGTTCTTGCGGCTCGACGATCCGCTGCTCCCACGTACCGGCCCGCTCGGTGATGCGCAACCGCAGTGCGTCGTGGTGGTTGACCACCGCGGTCAGCACGGCCCGGACGTCGTCGACCGAGACGTCGGGCCGCAACCGCAGGATCAGCGGGATGCGCCAGCGACCGTGTTCGCGGACACCGTTTTCCAGGAAGTAGGTGATGTTCGGCGGCACCGGCGGGTGCTCCACCTCGCCGAGCGACTGGCGGCCCAGCCCGCCGGCGGCATAGCGGGCGGTCAGTGCCTTGGCCAGCGCCGCGACCGTCGGGTTGTCGTAGAGGTCCTGCGGGGTGAGGTCCAGTCCCTCGTGCGAGGCGGCCATGGCGACGCTGATCGCCACCAGTGAGTCGCCGCCGACATCGAAGAAGTTGGCGGTGCGGTCCACCGAACCGACACCCAGGCATACCGCCCAGATCCGTTGCAGCGTCGCCTCGATAGAAGTGCCGCTGGAGCCGCCGGTGCCGTTACCGCCGCTCTGCCCGTCCACGCCACCGCCGGCGGCGCCCGAGCCGGACACCCAGGTGGCGCCGGCATTGTGCTCAAGCCAATGCCGTTGGCGCTCAAAGGGGTAACCGGGGACCGTAACGCGCTTGGGCTGGTAGTCGCCGCGCAATGGCGACCAGTCCACCTCGACACCGGCAGCCCACAGCTGGCCAAGCGCCAGCAGGAAGGTGTCGCGGTCGTCGCGGTTCTGGGCATGGTGGCGCATCAGCCGGACGGCCCGATGCCCACTAGCGAACTTGGGGTTGCGGGCGGCCGACGCGGTCAGCGTGGCGCCCGGGCCGACCTCGACCAGGACGCGGTGCGGCTCGTTCAGCACGGTGTCGATCTCGTCGGCGAACCGCACGGTGGCCCGCACGCTGCGCGCCCACGTCGCCGGGTTGGTCGCCTCGCTGGGCGCCAGCCAGGTGCCGGTCAGATTCGACAGCAGTGGGATCTGCGGTTCGTTCAGCGTCTGCCGAGACAGGAATGCGGTGAACTCCGAGATCATCGAGTCCATCAGGCGGGAGTGGAACGCGTGCGAGGTCCGCACCCGGCGCGCAGTGATCCCCGCCTGCTTGAGCGCCTCGGAGAACTCACGGATGTCGGCTTCGGTGCCGGCGACCACGCAGCCGTCCGGGTCGTTGACCGCGGCCAGGTCCACATCACCGGTCAGGTAAGCGCCGACCGCGTCGGCACTGATCGGGACGGCCACCATGACGCCGCGCGGCGCGGCATGCATCAGCCGGGCCCGCATCGCCACCACCTTGATCGCGGTGTCGAGGTCGAAGACGCCGGCGACGGTGGCCGCGGCGTATTCGCCGATGCTGTGGCCGACCAGCGCGGTCGGACGCACGCCGTAGCTCTCGACCAACTTCGCCAGCGCGTATTCCACGGTGAACAGGGCCGGCTGGGTGCGGTCGGTGCGCTCGAGGTCACGCGAGGTGCCCTCAAAGATCATCGCGCGCAGGTCGTAGCCCAGTTCCGCCTCGAAGCCGGCGACGCAGCGATCGAAGTACTCGGCGAACACCGGCTCGTTGTCGTAGAGTCCGCGGGCCATCCCGATGTGCTGGGCACCCTGCCCCGGGAACAGGAACACCACCCGGTCGGCGGCGTCGTCTCCCAGGTCTACACCCTCGCCGATGAAGACGTTCTCGCTCTCCTCGGCGCCCAGCACCGTGGCCGCATCGGCGCGATCGGCGACAACCGCGGCCAACCGCAGGTTGTGCGCGTGCCGGCCGGCCAGCGTGTAAGCGACGTCGGGCAGGTTGGGCGCCTCGTCGTCGTCGCCGGAGAGCTCAGCCGCCAGGTCCGAGCGTCCCTGCGCCAGCGCCTCGGCGGTGCGTGCCGACAGCAGCAGCACCTCGGGGCCGGGCTTGGGCGTCGCCGCCGCCGAGTCCTCCTGCGGCCATTCCTCGACAATGACGTGGGCGTTGGTGCCGCCGACGCCGAACGAGCTGACCCCGGCGCGCCGGATGCCGTCGGATTCCCAGGGCCCGTACTCGCCGCGGATCCGGAACGGCCCGTCCTCGAGGTGCAGTTCGGGGTTCGGGCTGGTGTAGTGCAGCGTGCCGGGAATCGCCCGGTGCTTGAGGCACAGGATGGTCTTGATCAGGCTGGCGATACCGGCTGCCGACTCCAGGTGCCCGATGTTGGACTTGACCGAGCCCACGTAGCAGGGGCCGGACCGCTGTTCCTCGGAGACCGCGAAAGCCTGTCGCAGGCCCTCGATCTCGATCGGGTCACCCAGCGGGGTGGCGGTGCCGTGCGACTCGATGTAGCTGATGGTGGACGCGTCGACCTCGGCGACCGCGTGCGCCTCGGCGATCACGTCGGCCTGGCCGGCAGCGGTGGGCGCGGCGTAGGTCATCTTGGTGCCGCCGTCGTTGTTCAGCGCCGAACCCCGGATCACCGCGTGGATCTGGTCGCCATCGTCGACGGCCGCCTCCAGCGACTTGAGCACCACCACGCCCACACCGCTGGAGAAGATCGTGCCGTCGGCCCGCACGTCGAACGGCCGGCAGTGCCCGCTCGCCGAGACCATCGAACCCGGCTCGTGCCAGTACCCGACATGGTGCGGGACGCGCAGCGACGCCCCACCGGCCAGCGCCATGTCGCATTCCCCGTTGAGGATGCTCTGGCAGGCCAGGTGCAGCGCGACCAACGCCGACGAGCAGGCCGTCTGCACCGACAGCGCCGGGCCGTGCAGGTTGAGCTGGTGGGCCACCCGGGTGGCCAGATAGTCCTTGTCGTTCTGCAACGACAGGTTGACCATCTCGAAGCTGACGCCCTGCCCGATGATCAGGTTCGGGTCGTAGTGCGACATCAGGTTGTGCAGCAGGTAGCCACTGGTGGTGCTGGTGCCGTAGACGCCGACGGATCCCTCGATCTCGCCGGGCCGGTAGCCGGCGTCCTCCAGCGCGTGCCAGGCGGTCTGCAGGAACAGCCGGTGCTGCGGATCCATGGTGCGGGCGGCCAGCGGGGTGAAGCCGAAGAAGCCCGCATCGAACTCATCGATGCCCTCCAGCAACGCGGCCCGCCGCACATAGTTGTGGTTCGCCAGTGCCTTGTCGCTGACGCCGCTGGCGCGCAGCTCGTCCTCGGACAGCGTGACAA
The DNA here is from genome assembly GCF_046250095.1 of Mycobacterium sp. SMC-11. Taxonomy (NCBI): domain Bacteria; kingdom Bacillati; phylum Actinomycetota; class Actinomycetes; order Mycobacteriales; family Mycobacteriaceae; genus Mycobacterium; species Mycobacterium sp. SMC-11. The sequence continues at coordinate 2,562,073 of NZ_CP176430.1, forward strand.
TGGATTCGACGCCGTTGCGCAGGTTGTTCCAGAATCCGGTCAGCGTGCGGGCGCCCGGAAAGCGTCCCGCCATGCCGACAACCGCGATCGCGTTGGGCGGCACTTCGTTGTTGGTCACGAACGATCTCCTACTTTTCGCCTTGCCGCGGCCCGCTGACGTGCCGCGGCACGCTGCTGGGCTCGGCTCCGAACACCGCCGGCATCGCCTGCGCCGTCGGCCCCCTCCTGCTCGGCGAGGCCGAGTTGGCGGGCCAGGTCGGCGGCCAGGTCGGTCAGCGAGGCACCCTGAAGCAGCAGGGCCACCGGGGGTTCCGCGCCGAAGTCGCCACGAACGGTGTTGCGGATGCGCACCGCCATCAGCGAGTCCATGCCCAGCTCGGTCAACGGCCGCGTCGGGTCGATAACGCTGCCCTTGGGGTAGCCCATGATGGCCATGATTCGCGAACCCAACCGTGCGACAACGGCTTTGGTGGCGTCAGCGGCGCCGAGCTGCTTCAGTCCTTCCGGACCGGGCCAGTCGTCGTCCTCGTCGTCGAGGTCGAGCTCTTCGGCCAGCGTCGCGAAGTACCCGAGCTGCTGCAGTTCCGGGAAGGCCGCGGCCACCCGGTCCAAGCGCAGTCGCGCAACACCGATCCGGGAAAGGTCGCCGCCGAGAATCGCCTCGAGGGCCTCCATGCCTTCGTCGGGGTTGATCGGGTCCAGCGCACTGAACTTGAGCTCCTGGGCGACACCGACACCGGACCATTGGCCCCAGTTGATGGTGATCGCCGGCAGCCCGGCCGCCCGCCGCCACGCCACCAGGCCGTCCAGCCAGGCACTGGCCGCGGCGTAGGACGCCTGACCGGGTGCGCCCAGCAGCGACGAGGTCGAGGAGAACCCGACCCACCAGTCCAGCTCTTTGCCGACGGTCGCGACGTGCAGTCGCAGCGCCGCTGCCGCCTTGGGTGCCCACACCCGACCGAGCGTCTCCTTGTCGATGCCGACCACGATCTGGTCATCGATGACCGCGGCACCGTGGATGACACCGCGCAGCGTCAGGCCGGTCTGTTCCGCGGCGGCGACCAGGCTCTCGGCCACACCGGGTGCGGCGAGATCGCCCGAGACGACCGCGATCTGGGCCCGTGCCTCGAGCTCGGACAGCACGGCGCGCTGCTCCTCCGACGGCTGTGACCGGCTGTTGAGCACAATCCGCGCGGCACCGTGGTCGATCAGCCACCGGGCGACGACCAGTCCGATGCCGCCCAGGCCGCCGGTCAGCACGTAGGCGCCGTCGGACCGCACGGCCGGAACACCGGTGGGTTTCAAGTTCGCGCGCTTAAGACGTTCGGCGTAACGGTTCTCCCCGCGCCAGGCCACCACGTCGTCGGTGCTCGCCAGCCCCAGCTCGGTGATCAAGGCCGCCGTCGGGTCCGCCGAGGCGTCCAGGTCCACCACGCCGGTGTGCAGGTCCGGGTGCTCATAGGCCAGCACCCGCACCAGCCCCTTGAGGGCGCTGATCGACGGGTCGCCGTACTCAGGCGCCGGTCCCAGCTTCGCCTCTCCCCCGTCGAGCCTCGCTGAACCGCCGGACTCGCCAGCACCCACGGTCAGGCCGTTGCGACCCACCAGCCACAGCCGCGGCGCGGTGCCGTGCCAGCCGCCAACGATGGTGCGCACCGTGGAGGCCACCGACCAGGCCAGGTCGCGACCGCGTGCCGGCGCGTCACCGGCCTCGGTCCCGTCAAACGCACTGCGGGCGGCCAGCACGATCACCCCGACCGGAGGCCGGTTCGGGTCGTCGGCGGTCTGTGCGAACGCTTCCCGCACCGCGGGCTCACTCGTCAGGTCCGCGGTGATCACCCGGCGACCGTCCGAGCCGAACCGGGCAGCGAAATCGGCTGCCAGCGCTTCGGTTTCGGAGCCCTCGGTCAGCACCAGCCAGCTGCCGTCCGCGGCCGCCGGCGGCTGCGCGGGAGCGGCCGCGTCGACCCACTCGGTGTCGAAGATCTTCTGGGTCAACGGCAGCGGCACGGTACGGCGCTGCACCCGCTGCAGGTAGATCCCGGACAGCTCGGCGGTGACTGTCCCGGTCTCGTCGGTCAGGGTGACCCGGCCCAGGATTCCGCCGTCGTCGTGGCTGACCAGCTCGGCGTGCCCGCGGGCCCGACGTCCGACGTCGCCGAAGATCCGGATGTTCTCCACCGCCACCGGAAGATAGGTCGCCTCTTCCATCCCGGCCGAGCCCATCAACGACTCGTCGGGCAGCGCCGCGGCCAGGCACTGCAGGGCGGCGTCGAGCATCACCGGGTGGATGCGGTAGCCGCGGTGCGCGGTCGCCTCATCGGGCAGCACGATCTCGGCTTCCGAGGCGCCGCCGGGCTTGCGCACGATCCGGGTCAGCGCGGCGAACGCCGGCCCATGCTGCAGCCCGGTGCGGCGCAGTGCGGTGTACAGGTCCGCCGGTGACAGCGCGGTGCCGCCGCCGGTGGGAGCCGGGCGTTGCGCGGCCGCTGCGGGCTGTGCCGCCGCGGCGCGGGCCACTGCATGCCGAGACCAACTGCCGCCGGCCGGGCGGGAGTGGATCTCGATACGCAGTTCGTCGGAACCGTCGGCGTCGTGCAGCAGCCGGGTGGTCACCTCGGTCCGCTCGTCGACGCGCAGCATCTGCTCGACCTCGACCCGGTCCACAGCAACAGCCGAGGCCGGCAGCCCCAAGGCCTCACCGGCCGCGGCCAACGCCATCTCGGCGAATCCGGTGGCCGGCATCACGACCTGGCCGTGCACCTTGTGGTGGGCCATCCACGCGACGAGGTCGGTACCCACGTCGGCCTGCCAGACATGGCCGTGACCCGACGGCAGCTCGACGTGGATGCCCAGCAGTGGATGCGCATCGGCGGTGTGGCGGCTGGCGGCGGTCGGCGCCGCCCAGTACCGGACGTGCTGCCACGGCCGCGGCGGCAGGTCGGCGCGGCCGATCCCGCCGTCGGGTTGCGGTGCGTCCGACGACGGCGGCGCGACGGTCGCCAGATTGGTGTGGAAGCTCAGCGCTTCGGCCTGGTCGCGCAGCAGTGTGCCGGTCACCACGCTGTCGCCGGCGGGCCGCGCAGTTTCGAGGTTGCCGTTGATGGCGTGGCTGAGCAGCGGATGCGGGCTGACCTCGATGAAGGTCGCGTGTCCGGCGGCGGCCGCGGTCACGGCTTGGGCGAACCGCACCGGGTTGCGCAGGTTGTGCACCCAATAATCCGCATCGAATGCTGGTGTCTCGCTGCCGGTTTGGCCAACCGTGCTGATCAGCGGAATCTTCGGCGCTGACGGTTTGAGGTCGGCGAGCGCGGTCCGCAGTTCGCCCAGGATCGGGTCGACGGTCGGGTGATGCGAGGCCACGTCCACCTCGACGCGGCGGGCCAGCTTGCCCTGGGCGTCGACGATCGCGACCACGGCATCGACCTGATCTGGCGGGCCGGCAATCACGGTCTGCTGCGGCGCGGCGTACACCGCAACAGTGATGTCGGGGTGCTCGGCGACCAGCTTCTCGGCGGCGTCGGCATCCAATTCCAGCAGTGCCATCGCGCCTTGGCCGCTCAGTCGGGCCATCAGCTTGGACCGGGTGGCGATCACCTTCAGGCCGTCCGCGGGGCTCAGCGCGCCGGCCACCACGGCCGCGGCCACCTCCCCCATCGAATGCCCGATCACCGCGTCCGGTTCGACTCCGTGGGATCGCCACAGCGCCGTCAACGCCAGCTGCATGCCCACCAGCACCGGCTGGATGCGGTCGATGCCGACAACCGGCTCGCCGGATTCGAGGACCTGACGCAGCGAGAACCCCACCTGCGCAACGAAATCGGGCTCCAGCTCGTCGACGGCGGCGGCGAACGCCGGCTCGTCGACCAACAGTTGGCGGCCCATGCCAGCCCACTGCGACCCCTGGCCCGAGTACAGGAAGACGGTTCCCTTGCCACGCAGCGCGACGCGTGTGCCGACCACACCGGGGGCCGGGTAACCGCCGGCGACCGCCCGCAGCCCGGCCAACGCCTGCTCGGTGTCGCGTGCGCAGACGGTGGCGAACTTGGCGTAGCGGCTGCGGTGGTGATTGAGGGTGTGCGCGATGTCGGCCAGCGGTACCGCGGCGCCCGGCCCGGCGACCCAGTCGGCCAGGGTGGCAGCCCAATCCGCCACTCGCTGCTCGGTTTTACCCGAGATCACCAGGGTGGCGACCGGCTCGGTCGAAGTCGGCGCGGGGACCGGATCGGGACCCTGTTCGAGCACCACGTGCGCGTTGGTTCCGCCCAGCCCGAACGACGACACCGCGGCACGCCGCGGTCCCTCGGCCGCCGGCCACGGCGTCATCTCGGTGGGGACGAACAGCCGCGTCGGGGACGGGTCGATCGCCGGGTTCCATTTGGAGAAGTGCAGATTCGGCGGGATCTGTCCGCGTTGCACAGACAACGCAGCCTTGATGAAGCCGGCGATCCCGGCGGCCGCCTCAAGGTGGCCGATATTGGTCTTGACCGCGCCCAGCGCACACTTGTCGGCGCCGCGCCCGTAGACGTCGGCGAGCGCCTCGAACTCGATCGGGTCACCCAAAGCTGTTCCGGTGCCGTGAGTTTCGATCAGGTTCACCGAGTTCGCGGCGACGTCGGCGCTGCGCAACGCCCGGCTGATCGCGTCGATCTGGGCAATGGTGTTCGGAGCGGTGAGCCCGTTGGACTTGCCGTCCTGATTGATCGCCGAACCACGCACCACCGCCAGCACCCGGTCGCCGTCGCGGATGGCGTCGGCGAGGCGCTTGAGTACGACGATCCCGGCGCCCTCGCCGCGCACGAATCCGTCCGCTCCTGCGTCGAAGGTGTGGCACCGGCCGCGCGGAGACAGCATGCCCCACTTGGCCATGGCGATCTGGGTTTCCGGCCGCAGGATGAGGCTCACGCCGCCGGCCAGGGCCAGGTCGCTTTCCCGCATGCGCAGGCTCTGGCAGGCCATGTGGATGGTGACCAGCGATGACGAGCAGGCCGAGTCCATCGCGACCGCGGGACCGCGCAGACCCAGTAGGTAGGCGATCCGGCCGACGGCGACGGCATGGGCGTTACCGGTGGCCGAGTAGCCGTCGATAGCGTCGGGGTTGGCCGCCGAAATCCCTTGGTATTCGGTGTAATACACACCCATCATCACCGCGGAGCGGATGCCTGTCAGGGTTTCCGGCGACAGCCCGGCGTGTTCGAGGGCCTCCCAGGCGACCTCGAGCATCAGCCGTTGTTGCGGGTCCATGGCCTCGGCTTCGCGCGGCGAGATCCCGAAGAAGTCGGCGTCGAATCCGGCGACGTCGGAGATGAAGCCGCCCCACTTCGACGACATCCGGCCCGGGGCGAGCGGGTCCGGGTCGTAGTACTCGTCGGCGTCCCAACGATCCGAGGGGATCTCGGTGATGGCGTCGCGCCCCATCTCCAACAGCTCCCAGTAGGCGTCCGGGCCCGAGGCGCCACCCGGGAAGCGGCAGCCGATTCCGACGACCGCGATCGGCTCGGCGGCGGCGATCCGCGACGCCTTGTCGAACTGCTCGGTCAGCGCCCCCCGTTTGTCGGCGCCCATGGCCGACATCCTGTTGAAGATCGACGTCGTGGAGGTTCCCGTCATCAATAAATACCGCTCTCGCTACCGGTCGAAGCCGACTCGACCTGATCGAACAACTCATCCAGCACGCCGCCGGATGAGCCGAACCCCAAATCATCGTCGTCTTGCCCCGCGGTGCCGTCCGGCTCGGCATAACGCGACGCCAGCAGTCCCACCAGGTGCGTCGTCAACGCTGAGATGCTGGGGTGATTCCACAGCATTGACGCCGACAAATCCACCCCCACCAACTGTTGTGTCTCTTTCAGAACTGTCATCGCGATCATGGAATCGAGCCCCATCTCCGGGAAGGGCTGATCCACATCGACCGCTGACGCAGATGTCCGAAGTTCGCGGGCCAGGATAGCTTGCAGCCGGACCACCAATTCCTCGCGCCGCTGATCGGCGGGGATGGTCGCCCAATCCGGCACGCCCGCCGCCGACGCGCCGGTGGATGCTTGCTCACCTGTCGCAGCAGCCCCGGATGTCACTCCGGCTTCAGAGGCCTCACCGACGAGGTCTTCGAAGAAGGTCAGATCCCGGAACTCCGGCGAGGTGGCGACCGCACGGTCGATGCGCAGTCGTCCCACCCCGATCCGGGCGCCGATCAGGCCGGAGCCCGCACCAAGCACGGCGTCCAGCGCCTCGACGCCTTCGTCGGGGCTGATCGGGTCGAGGACGCTCAGCGTCATCGACCGGCCCAGACCCACGTCCGACCACTGGCCCCAGTTGATGGCGGTCGCGGGCAGGCCCGATGCATGCCGCCACGCCATCAGCGCGTCCAGCCAGGCGTTGGAGGTGGCGTATCCGAGCTGGCCGGGCAGGCCCAGCAACGCGGCCATCGAGGAGAAGCCCGCCCACCAGTCGAGCTCGGAGGCAGCGGTGGCGGCGTGCAGCCGGGCGGCGCCGACGGCCTTGGCCGACCAGACGCTCTCCAGGCTCTCTCGAGTCACCGCCGTCACCAGGCCGTCACCCAGCACACCGGCGGCGTGCACCACACCGCGCAGCGGCTTGCCGGTCTCCTGGGCGGCGGCCACCAGACGGTCGGCCACCCCCGGCGAGCTGATGTCGCCGGCGACAAAGACCACTTCGGTGGCGGCGGCCAGTTCATCGAGGACGGCGCGCTGCTGATCGCCGGGCTCGCTGCGGCCGTTGAGCACGATCCGCCCGGCGCCGCGGGCCACCAGCCAGCGGGCCACCACGATGCCCAGTCCGCCGAGGCCTCCGGTGAGCAGATAGGAGCCGTCGGCGCGGACCTCGGCTTGGCGAGCCGGGGCTGCCGGGGGCGTTTCGGTCTCGTCGGCGGCACCGTCGAGGGTGGCCCTGGTGAGGCGTTCGGTGTAGCGCTGTCCGCCGCGCCAGGCGATCACGTCGTCGCGCAGCGGGGCGCCCAGTTCGGCGAGCACGGCATCGGCCAGGGCCGCGGCGTCCGCCGAGGCCTCCAGGTCCACCAGGGTGGCGCCCAGGTCGGGTTCGTCGGCCAGCACCCGGGCCAGTTCGCCGGGGAACCGCCAGGTACGGACCACGCCCTTGAGCGCACCGATAGCGGGGTCGCCGGGTTCACGGGCGAAGGCCAAACCGCCCCGGCTGACCAGCCAGAGTCGCGGCTTGGTTGGCCCAGATACGCCGGACCAACCGTCGACTGCGGCGCGGGCCGTCGACGAAGCCGTCCAGATGAGGTCGCGGGCGCGGGCCAGGGCGCCGTCGGGGTCGGACCCGTCGAACCCGACCCGGTCAAGGAAGACGACGACGCCGGCCGGCGGATGTGCCGGGTCGGCGCCGGCCTGGCGCACCGCGTCGATCAGCGCGGGGCCATCGGCGAATGCGCCGGAGAGCACCTTGCGGTTCGGCGCGGCCAACCGTGCGGCGAACTGCGCGGCCAAAGCCTCGGTGTCGGTGCCGGTCTCGGAGAGCAACAGCCAGCTGCCGGCGGCCGCACCGGTGCCCTCTGACGTCGTGACCGATTCCGCCGGCGCCCACTCGGTGGCGAAGAGCTTTTGGTCCAGCGGCACCCGCAGGGCGCGGGGATCCAGCGGCCGCAGCTCGACGCCGGTGAGTTCGGCAACGGCGGTGCCCGTGTCATCGGTCAGGACGACCCGGCCAACGGCCACCTTGTCTTCGGGACTGCTCACCTCGGTGTGGCAACGCACCTGGCGTCCGGCCGGTGCGAACACCCGCACCGCGGCCACCGCGGTCGGCACGTAACCGCCGTGTTCTGCGTCATCGGCCGGGATGCCCGCCGCCAGCTGCCGCAGCCCAGCATCGAGCAATGCCGGGTGCAGGCGGTAAGCGGGATGGGTGGCCACAACGTCGGGCAGGGTGAGCACGTTGTGCTCGGTCCCCTCGTCAGACTCCGGTACCGACCGCCCAGCCGGCGCCACTGCGATGTCGGCGACCGCATACCGGGTCCAGGCTTCGCCGGCCGGGCGGGCGTGAATCTCAATCCGGCTCCGGCCATCAGCCTCGCTGAACTGGGTGGTGACCTGCGTCCCGCCGTCGAGGACCAGCGGCTGTTCGATCTGCAGGCCGGTCACCGCGATCGACTCGGCGGGTTTGCCGAGGGCTTGGCTGCCGGCCGCCACCGCCATCTCGATCAGTGCCGCGACCGACGCGACGGCCTGTCCGTGCACCGGTTGCTCGGCCAGCCACGGCATGGCCTCGGTAACACGGTCGTTCTGCCACAGGTGGCCGCCGGTGAGCAACTCGACGTGGACGCCGAGCAGCGGATGCACATCCGGTGCCTGGCCGGCCCGTGCGGGCACGTGCAGCCAGTGCCGGCTGTGCTGCCAGGGGGTGGTGGGCAGTTCGGCGAATCCGCCGGCCTTAGCGACGCCGGTGCCGCCGCGCTGCCCGCCGATTTCGGTGAGCTGAACGTGGAAGCTCAGTGTTTCGTCGTCGCCCCGGCGCAGGGTTGAGGCCACTGTCACCGGATCGGTGGCGGTGGCTTCGGCCGTCTCGATGATCGAGTGGGTCAACAACGGGTGGGGGCTGATCTCGATGAAGGTGTCGTGGTCCGCCGCTGCCACGGCCACGGCCTGGCTGACCAGCGCGGGCTTGCGCACATTGGCCACCCAGTAATCCGCGTCCAATCGCGGTGTGGGACCCGCGGGATCCACCGCCGTCGAAATGAACGGGATCTGGGGCATTTGGGGGGTGATGTCGGCCAGTTCGGCACGCAGTTCATCCAGGATCGGATCCATGAACGCGGTATGCGAGGCCACTTCCATATTCACCCGCCGCGCAAACCGCTCCGCAGCAGCCACCGCAGCAATCACCGCATCCACATCCGCCGGCGCACCCGCCACCACCGTCTGCCGCGGCGACAAATACCCCGCCACCTCAACACTGGGATAACCCGCCAACAACTCCTGGGCCGAGGCAGCATCCAACTCCAACAACGCCACCGCACCCTGACCGGCCTGCCGCGACATCAACCGCGACCGCACCCCGATCACCTTCAAACCCTGCTCCGGCGTCAGCGCCCCGGCCACCACCGCCGCAGACACCTCCCCCATCGAATGCCCAATCACCGCATCCGGAACAACCCCATAGGAACGCCACAACGCAGCCAACGCCAACTGCAACCCCATGATCACCGGCTGCACCTGCGCATCACCGGAAATCTCAACGCCCTGCTCGATCACCTCACGCAGCGAAAAACCCACCTGCCGCGCAAAAACCGGCTCCAACTCATCAACAGCCGCAGCAAACACCGGCTCATCGGCCAACAACCGACGACCCATCCCCACCCAATGCGAACCCTGACCCGAAAACACAAACACCGGCCGTGATGTCGCCGGCCGCTGCCGGGGCTCAATGACGCCGGGCGCAGACTCGCCGGCAGCGAGGGCGGTCAAGCCCGCCACCGCGGCGGCGCGATCGCGAACGGATACGCCCGCGGTGTAGTTGTAGCGGCTTCGGTTCTGCCGCAGGGTCTCTGCGATGTCGGCCAGGGCCACCCCGGCGCCGTCGGTGGTCATCCACTGTGCGAGGACTTCGGCGGTGGCCGCGATACGCGCCGGCGACTTCCCCGACACCACCAACGTGCTCACCGGCACCGCAGGAGCCACCGCCACAACCCCAGCATCCGGCGCCTGCTCAACGATCACATGCGCATTCGTGCCCGACACCCCAAACGACGACACCCCCGCCCGACGCACACGCGACACCGCCGGCCACGCCCTACCCCGACCAGCAATCTCAAACTTCGACGCCCCCACACCCGCATTCGGCGTCAACTCCGAAAAATTCAAATGCCGCGGAATGAAACCCTGCTGCACCGACAACACCGTCTTGATGAACCCGGCAACACCCGACGCCGACTCCAAATGCCCCAAATTGGTCTTCACCGACCCCAACACCAACGGCGCCGACGAACCCCGCTCACCAAACACCGCCGACAAAGCATCCAACTCAATCGGATCACCCAACGCCGTACCAGTGCCATGCGCCTCGACATAGTCGATATCAGCCGGGGACAACCGCGCCGACGCCAACGCCGCCCGCACCACCTTCTGCTGCGCCGGACCCGACGGCACCGTCTGACCCGACGACGGCCCATCCTGATTCACCGCCGAACCCCGCACCACCGCCAAAATCCGGTCACCATCACGCTGCGCATCCGAGAGCCGCTTGAGCACCACCACCCCAGCGCCCTCGCCACGCACGTAACCGTCAGCGGCCGCATCAAAAGTCTTGCACTGCCCATCGGGGGCCAACATCCCCCACCGCGACGTCGCAATACTGTTCTGCGGGGCCAAGATCAAATTCACCCCGGCCGCCAACGCCTGATCCGACTCCCGACGCCGCAAACTCGCACACGCCAAATGAATCGTCACCAACGACGACGAACACGCCGTATCCACCATCATCGCCGGACCATGCACACCCAAGAAATACGACAACCGACCCGCCGCGAAATTCGGTCCGTTGCCGAATGAGAGGTACGGGTCGATGTCGCGCGGGCCGGTCCGCTCCGCCGCGAGGACGGCATAGTCGTTGGTGGTCAGTCCGACGAAGATGCCGGTCTGCGTGCCCCGGATCGCCTCCTTGGTGATCCCGGCATGCTCCAACGCCTCCCAGGCCACCTCCATCAACAACCGCTGCTGAGGATCCATCGCATCGGCCTCACGCGGCGAAATACCAAAAAACTCCGCGTCAAACTCCGCCGGCTGCCACGACGTCAAAAACCCGCCCTCACGAGAACAAATCGTCCCCGGCACCGAATGATCCGACGAAAAAAACGCATCAGCATCCCAGCGATCCGCCGGAACCCCAACAATCCCCGAACCCTCATCACACAACAACCGCCACAACGCAGCCGGACCATCCACCCCACCAGGCAGACGACACCCCACACCCACCACCGCGATCGGCTCAGTATCGCCAGCCTCAGCAACAGCCAACCGCGCCGTCAAATCATCAATCTTGCGCAGCGCCTCAGCAACAATCGCCCGACGATCCGGCCCCCCGACCGGCGCAGCACTCTTCTCGCTCAACTCAACCTCTCCGAAAGCTGCGCGAGCAGCTCGTCATCGCTCATGTCGTCATAGGCGTCGGCGCTGTCCTGCTGGGCGGCTTCCGCTACCTCGGGCAGGATCGATGCCAGGTACCCCGTCAGGGCGTCGATGGTCGGGTAGTCGAACACCACTGCGGCCGGCAGAGTTTCGCCCAGGCTGTCCGAGAGCGACCGCTGCAGGGTGACGCTCATCAGCGAATCCATGCCGGACTGGAAGAATCCGGCGGTCGGGTCCAGCGCATGGCGTGACCCCAGTCCCATGGCGGCGACGACCTGGTCGGTGACGTGTTCGCGCAGCAGCTCCGCACGCTGTTCGGGTTCCGCCTCGGCCAGAACGCGGCGGAACTCGGTGCTCTGCGCCGCCGGCCCGTCAGCGGGTGCGTCGACGATCAGCAGGTCGTCGACGATGCGCAGCGCCGCCCGGGTGCGGTACGCGGTGGCAAGCCGCGGCCAGTCCGCCGCGACGACGGTGTGCCGCACCGCGTTGTGGGCGCCGATCACCAGCGGCAGGGCTCCGATGGCGACATCGTCGGCCATCGGCTCCAGACCGGAGTCGACAGTCACCTGACGTTCGACATCGGACTGGGTGTCGGTCAACGACTTCCACAAACCCCAGTTGATCGCGGTGGCCGGCAGGCCGGCCGCGCGGCGCGCGTAGGCGAAGGTGTCCAGGAAGGTGGTGGTGGCGGTGTAGTGCGCCAGCCAGCGCGACCCCGTGATGCCAGAGATCGACGAGAACAACACGAAGTAGCGCAGCGGCTGTCGCAGCGACAGCTTGTGCAACACCGCGATCACGTCGAGCTTCGGGCGGAACATGGTGGTGACGTCGTCGTCGGTCATGTCGCGCAGGGTCACCGGGCCGCCGGCGAAGGCGGCCACGTGGATGCCTTCCAGCGGCGGCAGGTCGGCGCCGAACCGATCGAACAGCGCACCCATCGCGGTCTCGTCGGCGGCGTCAGCAGCCACCGTCACCAGTGTCGTTCCAGCCGAAGCCAACTCGGTCGCCAACACGTCGAGCACTGAGCCCGGGCGTCGGGATACCGCGACAATGGTCTTGGCTCCACTGGCCGCCAGTTGCCGTACCAGCTGAGGACCGATATTGCCGGTCGCGCCGACCACCAGATGGCAACTGCCGGCGTCGAATTCGACCGGCGCAGCACCAGTGGGACGGCTGCCGAGCAGACGCGGCACCCGACGAATACCGGCCCGGTAGACGACCTGGTCCTCGTTGTCGGCGGCGTCGGCCTCGGCCAACAGGTATCCGGCGATCAATGCTGCGGGGACCGACTCGTCGACGTCGACGACCCTGCCCCAGATCTCTGGGTGTTCCAGGGCCAGGCTGCGGCCCAGGCCCCACAGCACGGCGTGCGCGGGGTTGGCCCGGTCGCCTTCGCCGACAGGTTGGGCATTGCGGGTCAGCAGGAACAGCTTCGCCGGGTTCGACGTCTGTTCTGCCATCGCGGTGACCAGGCGCCGGGCCGCGTTGAATGCGTCGTAGGCGGGCGCGGCGGTCAGATCCGTCGCGTCCGTCGACGGTGCGTACAGCACATGGGTGGCAGTGCCCAGCGCCGCGCCCAGTGCGGTGCGGTCGCCATCGGCGCCCAACACCGAAGCGTCCAGCGCAGTGACGCCGCCGCCCTGCTTCGCGTCGATCTCGGCGCCCAACTCCTGGTCGCCGATCACCAGCCACGTCTGCTGGGTGATGGTATCGCCGGCCGCTGCTTCAGCAGCCGGCCACGTCAGCTCGCACCACCAATCCTCGGGCACCGCTCCCGGGCTGCCGGCGGCCCGTTGCGGCCCTGCGCCTGCCGGCGCGGCGGGGCGCCGGCCGGCCGCGGTCTCGATCCAGTAGCTGCTGTGCTGCCACGGGGTGGCGGGCAACACCGGGTGCGGCTCGGGCGGGTGCGGGGTCTGCGGAGGCTGGGTGGTGTGCGTGCGGTTGAGGTTGGTGTGGAAGCTAACCGCGTCGTCCGCGTCGCGGACCAGGGTTCCGGCCGTGTGGTGGTGACCGCCGAGGGCTTCCACGGTGTCAGCAATCGCGTGAGTGAGAATCGGGTGCGCGCTGACTTCCACGAACGTGGTGTACTCGCCGGCCGCAGCGGCGACCGCCTGGGTCAGCAGCGCAGGCTGCCGAACGTTGTTCACCCAGTAGTCGGCGTCCAAGATCGGCATGCCACCGGCCGGCATGGCGGCTTCGGTCACCGTCGAGAAGAACGGGATGGTGGCGACTTCAGGCGTCAGATCCGCCAGCGCCGCCCGAAGCTCGGGCAGGATCGGGTCCATCAGCGCGGTGTGCGAGGCCACTTCCATGTTGACCCGCCGGGCGAACTTGTTCTGGCCGCTGACGGTCGCGATAACCGCGTCGACGGGCGCAACCGGGCCGGCCACCACGGTCTGCTTCGGCGAGAGGTAGCCCGCCACACTGACATCCGGGTAGTCGGCCAGCAGCGCCTCGACGGCTTCGGCATCCAGGTTCAGCAGCGCCACCGCGCCCTGCCCGGCCTGCCGCGACATCAACTGCGAACGGGCCGCGATGACCCGGAACCCGTCGGCCGGGCTCAGCGCGCCGGCGACCACCGCGGCGGTGACCTCGCCCATCGAGTGACCGATAACAGCGTCGGGATGGACCCCGTAGGACCGCCACAGCTCGGTCAGCGCCAGCTGCAGCCCCATCAGGACCGGCTGTACCTGCGCATCGCCGCTGACCGGTTCACCGGCGGAGATCACCTGCCACAGCGAGAACCCGACGTGTTCGACGAACGCCGGTTCCAGCACGGCCAGTGCCCGGGCGAACGCCGGTTCGTCGGTGAGCAGCGCACGGCCCATGCCGATCCAGTGCGAGCCCTGACCGGAGTACACGAAGACGGTGCCGGGGCCGCACGGGCCCTCGTGCGGACCGATGACGCCGCAGTCCTGGCCCTCCGCCGAGGTACCGGCCGCCAGCGCCCGCAGGCCGCTGACCGCCGCATCCCGGTCGCGGGCGCAGACCGTGCCGAACAGCGGTTGGCGGGCACGGTGATGATTGAGGGTGTGCGCGACGTCGGGCAGTTCCACGCCGGCGCCGTCGCCTTCCAGCCAGTCGGCCAGGTCGCTGGCTGTAGCAGCGATCCGTTCCGGGGTCCGCGCGGAGACCACCAGGGTGGTCACCGCCGGATCTACTTCGCGCGCCGTGATCTTGGCGGGGGGCGCCTGCTCGATGACCACGTGGGCGTTGGTGCCACCAAAGCCGAAGGAGGAGACCCCGGCTCGCCGCGGGTGATCCGTCGAGGGCCAATCCTGCTGTTCGGCAACGACCTTCAAACGCATCTGCTCGAACGTGATGTGCGGGTTCGGGGTGTTGAAATGCAGGTTCTTCGGAATCCGCCCGCGTTGCACGGCCAGCACCGTCTTGATGAAGCCGACCATCCCGGCGGCCGCCTCGAGATGACCGAGGTTCGACTTGGCAGCGCCGAGCAGCAGCGGCGCCTCCGGAGAACGGCCCCGGCCCAGCACCGTGCCCAGTGCTTTGGCCTCGATCGGGTCGCCCAGCAGCGTTCCGGTTCCGTGGGTTTCGACGTAGTCGACTTCCTGCGGGGCGATGCCGGCGTCGGCGTAGGCCGACCGCAGGACCGCCATTTGGGCGGCCGGGTTCGGCGCCAGCAGGCCGTTGGAGTGGCCGTCCTGGTTGATCGCCGATCCACGCACCACCGCCAGCACGCGGTCGCCGTCTTGGCGGGCGACGGACAGCCGCTTGAGCACCACAACGCCGCAGCCCTCACCGCGGACGAATCCATCGGCGTCGGCGTCGAACGCATGGCATGCACCGGTCGTCGACAATGCCCCGCTCTGGTCGAAACCGCGGAACACCGCGGGTGACATCAGCAGGTTCACCCCGCCGGCGATCGCGGTCTCGCACTCCCCGGTTCGCAGGCTCCGGCAGGCCAGGTGCAGGGCGACCAGCGAAGACGAGCATGCGGTGTCCACGGTGACCGACGGGCCCCGCAGGTCCAAGAAATACGACAGCCGGTTGGCGATGATGCTCAGTGCACCACCGGCGTTGCTCCAGGCGTCCACGCTGGGCAGGTCGGCAGACGCGTGGCATCCGTATTCGGTGATGCTGGCTCCGACGTACACACCGGTCTGCGATCGCCGCAACGAGGTCGCCGGAATTCCCGCGTGCTCCAAGGCCTCCCACGCCACCTCGAGCAGCAGCCGTTGCTGCGGATCCATCTTGACCGCTTCGCGGCTGGAGATCTCGAAGAAGTCGGCGTCGAATGCGGCGATATCGCGCAGGAACGAGCCCCAGCGGGTGGTGCGGGCGATCGCGTTGCCCGTCTCGGCTGACCCGTCGTCGAACGGCGCCCAGCGATCGGCGGGCACTTCGGTCACCGCGTTGCCGCCGTCGAGCAGGAACTGCCACATCGCGTCCGGTGAGTTGATGTCCCCGGGGAACCGGCAACCCAGGCCGATCACCGCGATGGGCTCATCGGTGCCGAAGCGCCCCGGCTCGGGTGCCGACTCTTCGTCGGCGGACTCGGGCTCGATGAGGAACCGGGCCAGTTCCGCGACCGACGGGTGCTGCCAGAGTTCTACTGGTGAGACCTTGCGGCCGAGCAGTTCGGACAGCTCGCCGCAGAGCACCACGGCATCGCGGGATCCGACGCCCAGATCGTTGAGCGACGCGTTGAAATCGATGTCCTCGAGACTGCAACCGATGTTGGTGACCAGATAGTCGGCCAGCCAGTGGCGCAGTGCTTCTTCATCAAATGCTGCGGTCATGCGGGGAACTCAATTCCCACTAGATCCCGTCCCATCCGGCCGGAGCCGATTCCACGCTGTCGAACAGCTCGTTCAAAACACTGTCGGTCGACTCCGGCAGCTCACCGCCTGAGGCCGCCGCGCCGCCGCCGACATCGTCCTGCGGCAGCAGCTTGCCGGTCAGGTGCGCCGCCAGTGCCGCAGTTGTCGGGTGATTCCACAGCATGGTCGCCGACAGCTCCATACCGACCAGCTGTTCGATGTCACGGCGGACCGCCATCGCCATCACGGAGTTCAGGCCGAGTTCGGCGAACGGCCGGTCCAGCTGTAGCTCAGCCTCCGACATGCGAAGCTCGCGCGCCAGAATGCTGCGCAACCCGATTTCCAGCTCGCTCAGTATCTCATCGGCGGGCAGCTGCGCCCAGTCGCGGACCGGTCCGGCGCCACCGGAAGCGGACTCCCCGGGCTTTCCTTCCCTGGGCAGCGGAACCATGACGGCCTGCGCGACGTCGTAGTGCTCCACGTGGTCCCAGGCGGCGAAGGCTTCCGACGGGGTGATCGGCCGCGAACCCATCCGTTCCAGTTCGTGCAGCACCACGTGCGCCTCGGCCCCGAACCCCAGGCCCTTCCACGCCACCCAGTCCAGGCTGACGCTGTGGCAACCCAGCTTGTGGCGGGCACGGGCCAAGCCGTCCAGGTAGGCGTTGGCGCTTGCATAGGCGCCCTGACCAGGAACCCCGAACACCGCCCCGGCGGCTGCGGTCATGAAGAAGAAGTCCAGGCTTCCGGGCGGGAAGATCTCGTTCAGCACCTGGGCGCCCGCGACCTTGGGCCACATGGTGTCGCGCAGCCGCTCGGCCTCCACCTCGGTGAGCAGTTGCCCCTCGGTGATACCGGCGGCATGGATGATGCCGCGAATCGGCGGGGCGCCGGCGGCGTCGCGACGGGCCAACAGGTCGGTCACCGCAGCCCGAGACCCGACGTCCAGGCCAGCCACGTCAACGGTGACACCGCGCCGCTCCAACGCCCGGATGGCGGCGATCTTGTTCCGCACGCCGGCCTCGAGCTCCTCGGAGTCCCAGTCGCGCCGGGGCGGCAAGGCACTGCGGCCGGCCAACACCAGGCGGCGGGCACCGCGGTCGGCCAACCATCCGGCCATCAGCAGGCCGAGCGCTCCCATACCGCCGGTGATGAGGTAGGCGCCGTCCGGCTGGCACACCATCGGCTGGCGCTGCGGCGGACCGGAGATCGGAGTAAAAGCCGGCGTCAGGAACTGGTCGCCACGCCACACCAAGATGGACTTGGCCGGCGTGCGCAGGATGCTCGACAGCGCCGCGGCGCTCGCAGCTGCATCAGCGGTGTCATCGGTTGGCAGGTCCACCAACCCACCGCAGAGTTGCGGCTGCTCGGCCCGGATCACGCCCGCCATTCCCCACAGGCAGCTTTGGCGCACGGCAGCGGCGGAGGCAGCCTCGTGGACGCCGTGGGTGACGATCCACAGGGCCGGCGGGTGCGTGTCGCGGTCGGCCAGCGTGGCCACCAGGTCGGCCACCTCGCCGGCCAGTCGGGCCGCGCAGTCCAGGTCGGATTCCTCGGTGGGGCCCGGGTCGGCGACATAGACGACGTTCTGGGCCTCGGCGATCCCGACGTTGCGGTGACCAACCGCGCTCAGTCCGTCGCGCAGACGGTCGGCGGCGGCGCCGCCACCGACCACCGTCAGGGTCCCCGGCTGGCTCGGGGTCTGCCATTCGGCGTCCCAGGGCTGCCAGTCGATCGCGTGGGCGATCGAGCTGGGGTCGTCCGAGGTGGCCACGTTCAGCACCGTGTAGCGCAGCCCCCGGATGTCGACACACCGGGCACCGTCGGCAGTGGTTACGGCGATGTCGACGATGAGTTCGCCCTCACCGCAGTCGCGCCGGTGCACGGTGACTCCGGCCCGACCGTCGACCGGTGCGTCGCCGAAGCGGACATCGTCGACCGACGCCGGCACCATCAGCTCGGGGTTGGTGTTGTCGACCAGACGGGCGACATGCAGAGCGGCGTCGAGCAGCGCTGCCGTGCCGGACTGTGCGGACGCGACGTCGGCACGCAATTGGGTCGCGGTGACCCGACCGGAGGTCAGCGACCACTCGAAGGGACGCCCCTCACTACCCCAGGTGAGCCACAGTTCGGTCACCGCGTCGTCATCGAAGGCGGTTCCGCTGTGACCGTTGGTGAGGCTGGAATCAACAGAGAGCCCGACGGATTCGTTGCGCGGCGTGATGCGGGCGCTGAGGTGTTTGACCCACCGGGCGGCCGGGTCGTCGGAAACCGACTTCGACGACACTGTCACTGATTCGCCGTCGGCGACCACCTGGATGGTCCGCGGCCGGTCGACGATGATCGGGTGCTCGAACCTGATCTCGCTGACCCCGGAGTCTCCGCTGACCTCGAACGCCGCGTCCGACAGGGTTTGCAGCAGCACCGACGCCGGGACCAGCTCCACCCCGTTGTTGCGGTGACTGCCGGGATACGGCTTGGTCTCCGGCGACAGCCGGGCTTGCCACAGGTGGATGGTCGGCGTGCTGCCGATCTTGATGTGGGTGCCCAGCAGCAGGCCCGGCCGTGGAGCGGATTCGGCTGCGGTGATGGAGCTTTCGACCACAAGCCAGTGATGGGTGTGTCGCCACGGTGTGGTCGGCAGCACCGGGTAGGTCCCCGACGGGTGCGGCAGTTCGCGGGGGCTCACCGGGTGGGCGCTGTTGAGATGCTGATGAAACGCGACGGTGTCGTCGCCGTCGCGCACCAGCGTGGCAACGCTGCAGTGCGGCACCGCGTCCAGGATCTCGTCGATGGTGTGGGTCAGGATCGGGTGCGGGCTGATCTCGATGAACGTGCCGTATTTGTCCCCGGCGGCAGCGACCGCCTGATTCACCCGAGCCGGTTGGCGCACGTTGTCTGCCCAGTAGCGGGCGTCGAGCACCGGGGTGGGTCCGAGCGGATCGACCACGGTGGACAGGAACGGGATCTGGGGCATTTGGGGGGTGATGTCGGCCAGTTCGGCACGCAGTTCATCCAGGATCGGATCCATGAACGCGGTATGCGAGGCCACTTCCATATTCACCCGCCGCGCAAACCGCTCCGCAGCAGCCACCGCAGCAATCACCGCATCCACATCCGCCGGCGCACCCGCCACCACCGTCTGCCGCGGCGACAAATACCCCGCCACCTCAACCCCGGGATAACCCACCAACAACTCCTGGGCCGAGGCAGCATCCAACTCCAACAACGCCACCGCACCCTGACCGGCCTGCCGCGACATCAACCGCGACCGCACCCCGATCACCTTCAAACCCTGCTCCGGCGTCAGCGCCCCGGCCACCACCGCCGCAGACACCTCCCCCATCGAATGCCCAATCACCGCATCCGGAACAACCCCATAGGAACGCCACAACGCAGCCAACGCCAACTGCAACCCCATGATCACCGGCTGCACCTGCGCATCACCGGAAATCTCAACGCCCTGCTCGATCACCTCACGCAGCGAAAAACCCACCTGCCGCGCAAAAACCGGCTCCAACTCATCAACAGCCGCAGCAAACACCGGCTCATCGGCCAACAACCGACGACCCATCCCCACCCAATGCGAACCCTGACCCGAAAACACAAACACCGTGCCGGGTCCGGGCAGCACTTCAGCGGGTTCCACCACGCCCGGTGCGGATTCACCGGCGGCCAGCGCGGCAAGCGCGGTAACGGCCTGCGCGTGATCGCGGGCGGCGATGGTGGCGAATTTCTGGTGGCGAGTGCGGTGATGGTTGAGCGCATGTGCGATGTCCGGCAGCGCGATCTCGGCGCCGTCGGTGGTCATCCACTGTGCGAGTACTTCGGCGGTGGCCGCGATACGCGCCGGCGACTTGCCCGACACCACCAACGTGCTCACCGGCACCGCAGGAGCCACCGCCACAACCTCAGCATCCGGCGCCTGCTCAACGATCACATGCGCATTCGTGCCCGACACCCCAAACGACGACACCCCCGCCCGACGCACACGCGACACCGCCGGCCACGCCCTACCCCGACCAGCAATCTCAAACTTCGACGCCCCCACACCCGCATTCGGCGTCAACTCCGAAAAATTCAAATGCCGCGGAATGAAACCCTGCTGCACCGACAACACCGTCTTGATGAACCCGGCAACACCCGACGCCGACTCCAAATGCCCCAAATTGGTCTTCACCGACCCCAACACCAACGGCGCCGACGAACCCCGCTCACCAAACACCGCCGACAAAGCATCCAACTCAATCGGATCACCCAACGCCGTACCAGTGCCATGCGCCTCGACATAGTCGATATCAGCCGGGGACAACCGCGCCGACGCCAACGCCGCCCGCACCACCTTCTGCTGCGCCGGACCCGACGGCACCGTCTGACCCGACGACGGCCCATCCTGATTCACCGCCGAACCCCGCACCACCGCCAAAATCCGGTCACCATCACGCTGCGCATCCGAGAGCCGCTTGAGCACCACCACCCCAGCGCCCTCCGAGCGGACGTAGCCGTCAGCGGCCGCATCAAAAGTCTTGCACTGCCCATCGGGGGCCAACATCCCCCACCGCGACGTCGCAATACTGTTCTGCGGGGTCAAGATCAAGTTCACCCCGGCCGCCAACGCCTGATCCGACTCCCGACGCCGCAAACTCGCACACGCCAAATGAATCGTCACCAACGACGACGAACACGCCGTATCCACCATCATCGCCGGACCATGCACACCCAAGAAATACGACAACCGACCCGCCGCGAAATTGGCCGCATTACCGAAGGGAACGTAGGGGTCGACTTCTTGTGGCCGGATCTGGCTCATGATGTCCAGCGCGTAATCGTTGGTGGTCATGCCGACGAAGATGCCGGTCTGAGTGCCCCGGATCGCCTCCTTGGTGATCCCGGCATGCTCCAACGCCTCCCAGGCAACCTCCATCAACAACCGCTGCTGAGGATCCATCGCATCGGCCTCACGCGGCGAAATACCAAAAAACTCCGCGTCAAACTCCGCCGGCTGCCACGACGTCAAAAACCCGCCCTCACGAGAACAAATCGTCCCCGGCACCGAATGATCCGACGAAAAAAACGCATCAGCATCCCAGCGATCCGCCGGAACCCCAACAATCCCCGAACCCTCATCACACAACAACCGCCACAACGCAGCCGGACCATCCACCCCACCAGGCAGACGACACCCCACACCCACCACCGCGATCGGCTCAGTATCGCCAGCCTCAGCAACAGCCAACCGCGCCGTCAAATCATCAATCTTGCGCAGCGCCTCAGCAACAATCGCCCGACGATCCGGCCCCCCGACCGGCGCAGCACTCTTCTCGCTCAACTCAACCTCCCCGAGAGCCGCGCGAGCAGCTCGTCATCTGTCATACAGACCGAGCAGTAGCATCCAGTCGGTCGAACCCATCACGCTGGTAGATCTCTACGCAGCTGGAACGGCGGATCTTGCCGCTGGTCGTGATCGGGATGGCACCCGGAGACACCAGGACCAAATCTCCACTCACCAGGCCGTGCGCCTTGGACAGCGCAGCCGTCACCTTGCGACGCACCTCGGTCAGCCTGTCCAGGATCTCCTCATCGGAACCCCCCTTGTTCTTGAACTCCGCGATCGTAACAAGCTGCTCGGATTGGCTGTTGGGGATCGAGACCGCGGCGACACGCCCACCGGTGATCTCCTGAACGGTGGCCTCGATGTCGTCCGGATAGTGGTTACGCCCGTCGACGATCAGCAGGTCCTTGATCCGGCCGACGATGTAGAGCTCGCCACCGGAGATGACGCCGAGGTCGCCGGTCATGAGCCACGGCCCCTGCGGTGTCCCCGGTGTCGGGTCGACGAGCTTGCCACCGAAGGTGGCTTCGGTGGCCTGCTGGTTGTGCCAGTAGCCCGCCGCAACGTTGGGCCCGTGCGTCCAGATCTCGCCGACTGTGCCTTCCGGGTTCTCGGTCTGGGTTTCCGGGTCCACGATACGCACCGTGCAGGCCCGAGGAACACCACAGCTGACCAGCTCGACGCCGCCTTCGGCACCGCTGGGCTCGGCTGTACCAGCCGCCAGCTTGGTGTAGTCGAACCGCGCGGTCGGCGGCGGATTTCCGGGCGTGTTGGACGTCAAGTAAACGCTCGCCTCGGCCAACCCGTAGCCGGGGCGCAGGGCGGCAGGGTTCACGTTGAACTTGGCGAAACGGTCGACGAAGCGTCGCAGCGTCGCGGCGTGAATGCGCTCCGCACCGAAACAGAAGGTGTGCACGTTGCCCAGGTCGAGACCCGCCATGTCCTCATCGGAGGTCCGCCGCACGGCCAACTCATAGGCGAAGTTCGGTCCACCGGTGAAGCCGACGGGAACCTTGGCGAGCTCCTGCATCCAGCGCGCCGGCTTCGCCAGGAACGCCATCGGGCTCATGTGCACCGTGTGCACTCCCAGGACCAGCGGGTAGATGACGGTTCCGAGCAGGCCCAGGTCGTGGTAGAACGGCATCCACGACACCAGGTTGAGGCCTTCCGGCGCCTTGCCGCCGGTCAGCGCGAAGGTGTCGTCAGCCATCTGCACCATGTTCGACACGGCGTTGGCGTGGGTGACCATGACGCCGGCCGGGGTCCGGGTCGAACCCGACGTGTACTGCAGGAAGGCGACCTTGGTCTGCGCCGTCGCGCCGGGTGCTGCCACCGGCTCGGAGTCGAGGTCCAAGGCGTCGACCTCGATGACCACCGGCGGCTTTCCGCCCAGGCCCTTGATCGAGCTGGCGATGTCGCCGACCGCCGACGTGGTGGTCAGGATCGCGGCCGGGGCACTGTCACGCAGCGCCGCCGACACCCGCTCGTCGTGCACGCCGAACATCGGCACCGGCAGCGGGACGGCGATCATGCCCGCCTCCAGCGCACCGTAGAACCCGACGATGTACTCCAGGCTCTGCGGAGCCAGGATCGCCACCCGGTCGCCCGGAGAGGCGCAGGTTGCCAGCTCTGCCGCCACTACTCGCACGCGGTTACGCAGCTGCGACCAGGTGACGGTCTCGCGGTAGCCAGCGGGGTCGACGTCGTAGTCGATGAACGTGTACGCAGGCTCGTTCGGCTTGTCCCGTTCGAGGTTCGCCAACAGGGTCGGGATGTGCGTTTCAGTTACCGACATTGCGTTGTCTTCTCCTTATGCTGTCAGGTCCGTGGACCTCACCTGCTGAGTACTTCGGCCCCGTCGAGAGTCGTTGCGCTTACTGTCCGAACTGACGGTTTCGCTGCGCAAGGTCCCTGCACAGCGGAGGTATGCAATTGGATTAGCGACATTTGGGATGGATCCCCCACGGGATCACGTCCGGCGGGCATCCCTAGCGGGCTTGCTCAGCTGAATACTTCAGCCTCAGCGCAGGTTGGTTGCTCGCCGTGCCGGGTGGAGACGGGGGCGGGGACCTCCGAGCGCCGCGATCGCCCGGCCGACACGGCCGGTGCGGATGATTCGACCAACGCCACGGGTACCCCTTCTGGATGTGTGGAACCTGCGCTAAAACTCCTTGGACCCCGACATCCCAGGCGTTTCCCTCCCGCGGAGGCTACCACGGACGCGCTGCTGACAGGCAATTTATGGCCCACATACAGCGCAAACGCAGCAGATCCGCCATAGTAGCGGAGAAGTCAATTACGCGCATCACGAGTAACTTCGGCACCAAGGGCCCATTCACATTCCGGACCGGGCCGGTACGCGTCAGCCCTGGCAGTACTGGGCGATCTTCTGCTCGATATCGCCGACCAGTTCCGGCAGGTGTTCGGTGAGGTAGAAGTGGTGGCCGGGCGCGGTGAACACCCGCGCGCTGAATTCGGCGGTGGTGCGCTCCGCCCAGGGACCCACCTTCTCCGCGGTGGCGACGTCATCTTCGTCACCATGGAACGCAAAGAGCGGACAGGACACCCGTGCCTCGGGCGGACAGTCATAGTTAGCAATGGCTTTCAGGCCGCGCAGGGTCGGGAGAATCTTGGCCGCGAACTCCTCGTTCTCCAAGAATTCGGGGTTGACTCCCGTCATGGTGCTGACGGCGTCCAGCAGGCCGCGATCGGACTCGGGGATGTTGTCGTAGCCGGCTCGTCCCGGAGCGCCCGCCGCCGACACGAACAGCGCGGCAATCCGATGTCCGTCCGCCTCGAATCGGCGCGCCACCTCGAACGCCAGCAGTGCACCCATGCTGTGTCCGAAGAAGGCAACCGGCCCGTCGGTGGGAGCCGGCGGTGCGACGGTCTTGCAGACCTGGTCGGCGAGGTCTTCGATGCTGGTGAAGGCGCCCAGGTCGTGGGTTCCGCCCTTGCCCGGATATTGCACGCCGATGCGCTTGACGTCGGTGGTGAACGTCTTGGAGAACGGCACGTAGTACTGCGGCGATCCGCCGGCGTGCGGGAAGATGTAGAGCTTCGGCGTACGGTCAGTCACTCGGCAACCCTAGCGGCGATCGCAAACCCGGCGGAGCCGGGTGAAGCGGGTCGCCGCCAATCAGCACAACGGCGATCGCAAACCCGGCGGAGCCGGGTAAAGCGGGTCGCCGCCAATCAGCACAGCGGCAAGCTGCGACGCGGTAGAGCACTAGCCGGTCGCTGCATCCGGCGCCGCGAACGGCTCCCCCAACTGCGGGATCGGGGTGTAGCCGTGCCGGCGCCCTCGGGCGACGCCGCGGCGAATCAGCGCGGCCGTGCCGACGAAACCGGCGTGGTCGATCGCCACGAACGGGGTCAGCAGCCGGTTGTGCACGAAGCCGATCGCCAGACCGGAGGCCGGATCCGCCCAGCCCATAGAACCGCCCAGGCCGACGTGACCGAATCCGGGCAACACCGGTCCGAACGGGATCGCGTGATAGCCCAGGTGGAACGCCAACGGAACCCCGATGGTGCGGTCCAGCTCCAGGGTGCGCGGACCGGTCAGGCCCGCCACGAGCCGGGGTGACAGCAATTGGCTGCCGTCGATCTGCCCTCCGTTGGCCAGGGCGCCGTAGAGGCGGGCCAGCCCGCGGGCGGTCGCCACCCCGTTGAGGGCGGCGGCCTCGGTGTCCAGGAACGGAATGCCGCCGCGGACGGTGTCCATCACCCCTGGGAAGTAGAAGGCGCCCAGGCCCCCGTACCGCAGCGCCGCGGCGGCCCGGGGCGCCAACAGGTCCACTACCGCGTTCCGCCGACTGCGCTGGGGCATGATGATCTCCGCTGCGACGGTAGGAGCGTCGGCGGGCGGGCGACCCAAGTGCAGTCCGTCGACACCCAGCGGTCCGGCCAGCTCCGTGCGGAACAGCTCGCGCATTCCCACGCCGGTGACGGCGCGGGCCAGCCCGGACACCAGCCAGCCGTACGTCAGCGCGTGATAGGCGGGTTTGCCGCGCTCGGGCCCCGGCGCCGCAGCGGCCATTCGGGCTTCCATCGTCACGTGGTCCAGTAGGTCCGCCCTGCTGGCGCCGTTGAGGTGAGTCAGGCCCGCCCGGTGCCCCAACAACTCGCGAACGGTTATGGCGGCCTTGCCGTTCGCCCCGAACTCCGGCCAGTACTGCGCCACCGGCACGTCGTAGTCGATCAGTCCCCGGTCGACCAGCCGGTGGATGACCGTCGACGCCGCACCCTTGGTCGCCGAGAACACCATGGCGCCGGTGTCGGCCGACCACGGCACCTGTCCCGCCCGATCGGACCACCCGGTCCACACGTCCACCACGGGCTGTCCGTCGAGGTAGATCGCCAGCGCCCCGCCACCGAAACGGCGACCCGGGAACATCGCGGCGAAAGCGCGCACAGCACAGGCGAAGTTCGGGTCGGCCACGCCGTGCACGTTCGCCGGAAGCTGCGCCCGACGAACCTCGAGATGCGGTGTCATAGTTGGGAATCTACCGCGTCGACCGGGTGAAATAAGTCGGATTACCGGACGCGCGTGCCACTAATTCCAGATCGCCCCGAGGATTCGCTGGGCGGCCAGCGCCGGGGTCAGTTCTCCGCTGAGCACCTGCTGTTCCACCTCGGTGCGCACGTCGCGCACCGCCGGGTCCGACAATGCGCGTTCGAGTACGGCGTCGCGCACCAGCTGGCGCGTCCAATCCACCTGTTGCGACCGTCGCCGGGCGTCGAACTCGCCGGCGTCGATCAGCGTCTGCCGATGTCGCTCTACGGTGTCCCAAAATTCCGGCAGCCCGGTGCCCTCGATGGCACTCATCGTCAAAACCGGTGGCCGCCAGAGTGTTTCGCGGGGGTAGATGAGCCGGATCGCGGTCGACAACTCCCGCGCAGCCAACCGCGCTTCGGCCAGGTGGTGGCCGTCGGCCTTGTTGACCACCACGATGTCGGCCAGCTCCAGCACGCCCTTCTTGATGCCCTGCAACTGGTCGCCGGTGCGGGCCAGCGTCAAGAAGACGAAAGTATCGACCATGTTGGCGACCGTGACCTCGGATTGGCCGACGCCGACGGTCTCGATCAGGATCACATCGAAGCCGGCGGCCTCCAGCAGCACCACCGTCTCGCGGGTGGCCTTGGCGACTCCGCCCAGGGTCCCCGACGTCGGCGACGGCCGGATGTAGGCGCGTTCGTGCGCCCCCAACCGCTGCATCCGGGTCTTGTCCCCCAGGATCGAACCACCGGTGCGCGTCGACGACGGGTCGACCGCCAGCACGGCGACCCGGTGGCCCCGCTCGATCAGATGCATCCCGAGGGCTTCGATGGTGGTCGACTTGCCCACGCCGGGAACGCCGGTGATACCCACCCGGCGAGCCCCACCGGCGTCCGGTAACAGCGCCAGCAGCAGTTCCTGCGCCTGCTGACGGTGGTCGGCGCGGGTGGACTCGACCAGGGTGATGGCCCGCGGCAGCACGGAGCGGTCACCGGAGCGCACCGCCGCCGCAAGCTCGGCAACGGTGTCAGACACGTTGTCGGCCATCTATTTCTGGTCTGCCGCCGGTTCTGCCGGGTCGGCGAGCTCTGCGAGGTTGTAGCCGCGGCGGGACGCGAGGGTCTTCAGCAGGTCCACCGCAGCATCGGCGATCACCGTGCCGGGCGGGAAGATCGCGGTCGCCCCGGCGGCATAGAGCTCGTCGAAGTCGCCGGGCGGGATCACTCCCCCGACCACGATCATGATGTCGGGCCGGCCCACCTGCGCCAGCGCATCCCGTAGCGCCGGCACCAACGTCAGGTGCCCGGCGGCCAGCGACGACACCCCGACCACGTGCACGTCGTTGTCGGCAGCCTGGCGCGCCACCTCGTCGGGGGTGGAGAACAGGGCGCCGACATCCACGTCGAAACCGATGTCGGCGAACGCGGTGGCGATCACCTTCTGGCCGCGGTCGTGCCCGTCCTGGCCCATCTTGGCGACCAGGATGCGGGGCCGACGGCCGTCGGCCTCGGCGAACTTCTCGACCAGGACGGTTGCGCTAGCGATGTTGGAGCCCTTCCCGACTTCGTCACGGTAGACGCCAGAAATCGTACGGATCTCGGCCTGATGGCGACCGTAGACCTTCTCCAGTGCGTCGGAGATCTCCCCGAGCGTGGCCTTGGCCCGGGCGGCGTCGATGGCCAGCGCCAGCAGGTTGTTGCCCAGCCCGTCCTCCCCAGCAGGCCCGGTGGTCCCGGCCGCCCGGGTCAGCTCGGCCAGCGCGGCCTGGCAGGCCGCCTCGTCACGCTCGGCGCGCAACTGCTCCAATTTCGCGAGCTGTTCGGCGCGCACCCGGCTGTTCTCGACCTTGAGCACCTCGATCTCTTGGTCTTCGGCAACCTGGTACTTGTTGACGCCGATCAGCGGCTGCCGCCCGGAGTCGATGCGGGCCTGGGTGCGGGCGGCGGCCTCCTCGATGCGCAGCTTCGGGATACCGTCACTGATGGCCTGGGCCATGCCGCCGTGTGCCTCGACCTCCTCGATGTGGGCCCGGGCCCGCTGCGCCAACTGATGAGTCAGCCACTCCACGTAGTACGAGCCGCCCCACGGGTCGATCGGCCGGGTGGTGCCCGACTCCTGCTGCAGCAGCAGCTGGGTATTGCGGGCGATGCGGGCGGAGAAGTCGGTGGGCAGCGCCAACGCCTCATCCAGGGCGTTGGTGTGCAGCGACTGGGTGTGGCCCTGGGTGGCGGCCATCGCCTCGACGCACGTGCGCGCGACGTTGTTGAAGACGTCCTGGGCGGTCAATGACCAGCCGGAAGTCTGCGAATGCGTGCGCAGGGACAGCGATTTCGAGCTCTTGGGGTCGAACCGCGCGACCAACTCACTCCACAGCAGCCGGCCCGCACGCAGCTTGGCGACCTCCATGAAGAAGTTCATCCCGATGCCCCAGAAGAACGACAGCCGGGGCGCGAACTTGTCGATGTCCAGACCGGCGTCCAGACCGGCCTTGATGTAGTCCACACCGTCGGCCAGCGTGTAGGCCAACTCGAGATCGGCTGTGGCACCGGCTTCTTGGATGTGGTAGCCCGAAATCGAGATGGAGTTGAACTTCGGCATCTTCGCGCTGGTGTAGCCGAAGATGTCGGAGATGATCCGCATCGACGGCTTCGGCGGATAGATGTAGGTGTTGCGCACCATGAACTCTTTGAGGATGTCGTTCTGGATGGTGCCGGCCAGTTTCTCCGGTGGCACCCCCTGCTCCTCGGCGGCCACCACGTACAGCGCCAGGATGGGCAGCACGGCGCCGTTCATGGTCATCGAGACGCTGACCGCACTCAGGTCGATCCCGTCGAACAGTTGCCGCATATCCAGGATGGAATCGATTGCCACCCCGGCCATTCCGACGTCACCCTGCACCCGGGGGTGGTCCGAGTCGTAGCCGCGGTGGGTGGCCAGGTCGAACGCGACCGATAGACCCTTCTGCCCGGCCGCGAGATTGCGGCGGTAGAACGCGTTGGAGTCCGCCGCGGTCGAGAACCCGGCGTACTGGCGAATCGTCCACGGCTGGTTGACGTACATCGTCGGGTACGGCCCGCGTACGAACGGCGCTTCGCCGGGGAAGCTGTCCAGCGGGTAACCCTCGGCGACCGCGGCGGAGCGATCGGCGGCGGTGTACACCGGCTTGACCGCAATTCCCTCCGGGGTCTGCCATTCCAGCTGCTCGGGTGTGTAGCCGTGCGCGGCCGCGGCGGCCGCGACGTGCTCGGCGACGGCGGCCTCGGTCACCGGTTCGGCGACGCGGTCGCCGTGCAGCGCGACTTCGGCGAAGCTGCCAAGTGTGCCGTGTGAGGTGCTCGTGGTCATGGCTCTCAGGCCCCCAATCGGGTCAGTAAGTCCGACAACGCCTGCACGGCATCGATTTTCATGGTCAGGTAGTCGTCTGGCTTCGGATCGGCGTCGGCGTTACTGGCCAGTGCCTTGGCGGGCCCCGCCAGGTAGACCAGGTCGACTCCGGCGGCGCGCACCGCCCCGATGACCGCGGCCGCTTCGACGCCGTAGCGGGCATCGCTGCCGCACAGCACCGCCGCGGCGGGTGAGCCGGCCTCCGCGACGGCGGCGGCCACCTGCTCGGCGTCCACCGTGCCGGGGTTGATCACCGCGATGCCGCCAGAGGCCAGCAGGTTCGCGGCGAAGGTGGTCCGAATGTTGTGTTCGGCCATCGGCCCCAGCGGCAGCAGCAATACCTGCGGCCGGGCACCGGTGCGCGCCAGGTAGGCGTCGGAGCGGTCCCGCAATTCCTCGAACTGCGCCGCGTAGCGCCGCACGCCGACCGGGGCATGCTGCGTCGCCGATGGTGGCAGCGGAGCCTCATCGAGGTTCGGGTACTCGTTGACCCCGGTGATCGCAGTGCGCCGATGTGCGACGTCCGCGGCCCGCGCGGCCGCAACCTCGGCGATCCGCTCGGCGATGTGCTCGCCGGCGGCCTCGAATCCGCCGAGTGCTTCGATCTCCTGGAACTGGCGCCAGGCTTGCTGCGCCAACTGTTCGGTGAGGTCTTCGACGAACCAGGATCCGCCGGCCGGGTCCAGCACCTGGCCCAGGTGCGACTCCTCCAGCAGCAGTAGTTGGGTATTGCGGGCGATCCGCCGCGAGAACGTTGTCGAGGTGCCGGGCTGCCCACCCGGAATCACCGTGTCGAACGGCCACACCAACACGGTGTCGGCCCCGCCGACCCCAGCGCCGAAGGCGGCCAGGGTGGTGCGCAGCATGTTCACCCACGGGTCACGCTGCGTCATCATCGCCAGCGATGTCTCGGCGTGGACGACGGCGGCGCCGGCTTCGGGCGCCCCCGCGACCTCGGTCACGCGGGCCCACAGTTGGCGCGCCGCCCGGATCTTGGCGATCGTGATGAACTGGTCGTCGTCGGCGGCGATCCGGAAGCTGATCTGGCGGGCGGCGTCGGCCACCGACAGGCCGGCATCGGTAAGCACGCGCAGGTAGGCCACGGCCGCGGCCAGGCCGGCAGCCAACTCCCCTGACGCGCCGGCCCCCATGTTGTGCAGGGCCGGGCCGTTGACGGCGATGGCCCGAACCCCCCGATGGGCGACGGCCCGCGACGCCACCGCGATCACCTCGTCGATCGACGGTGCCGGACGGTCACTCAGCGGCGCGGTCAGCGGGTCGGCACCCAGATCGACCGACAGGTTGGCGCGGTTGTCCTGGTCGAGCGCGTCGACCAGCGCCAGCATGGTCTCGGCGGCGGTGGCGTAGTCGCCGGCGCCGGCACCGTCGAGCAGTACCGGAACCAGGTCCAGGTAGACGTCGTCGAATACGCCCCGCAGCTCGGCAGCCGGCACGCCCCCTTCGCCGACCCGCAGTGTCAGCGCGCTGACGCCATCGGTGAGGGCACTCAGAATGCTGCCATTGGCCTCGGCGGCCGAAGCCGACCCGCCGATGGGAAAGACCTCGGCGACCTGCCAGCCGGTGTTGACATCGCGCCGCGCGTCGGCACCGCGCACGAAGGGCCACTGGCCCGGCAACGGCGGCTCCGGCAGCGCGTCCAACGCGGTGTAGAGCGCCCGCACGGCGAAACCGCCCTGCCCCGCCAATCCCTCCACCGGGGTGTCCAGCAGCCGCTCGGGCTCACCGCCGGTCTCGGCGTCGATATCGGCCGGCTCGCGGCGTGCGCTCTTGGCCAGCACCCCGGCCACGGCGGCACGCCAGCGGGCTCGGGCCTGCTGGATGCCGGCGGGCTCGGCGGACACGTCGATTGACACCGGCGACTCCTGTGGTTACTCGCGGGTAGCCGTTGAATCGCTACCCAACATGTGTCAACCAGGCTAAATGATGCCGATCGGCCGACTCGGGTGAGGTGTACCGAGCGGCAAAACTCCCGCTGAGTGACGCGAAGTGTTCACCCCCGGCCCGTAGTCTTGGGTGCCGTGATACCCGCCGCGACCCGAATCCCGCATGTGCTGCGTGGCGCCTGGTCGGTATTCATCGCCACCGCGCGCCAAGTGGCGCTGCGACGGCTGGCGTTGACCACGGCCGTCGTCGGAAGCCTGGTCGCGGTCGCGCTGCTGGTCCCGGTGCCCTCCGCCGTGCAGCTGCGGGACTGGGCGCAGACGTTGGGGCCGTGGTTTCCGGTGGCGTTTCTGGTGGCGCACACCGTCGTCACGGTGTTCCCCTTTCCGCGCACCGCGTTCACGCTGGCCGCCGGCCTGCTGTTCGGTCCGTGGCTGGGTGTTCTGCTGGCGGTGGTGGCCAGCGCGTTGAGCGCCGTGGGTGTGCTGATCCTGATGCGGGTGTTCGGTTGGCAGTTGAGCCGGGTGGTGCGTCATCCGCGGCTCGACTCGCTCGACGCCCGCCTGCGTCAGCGCGGGTGGCCCGCCGTGGTGTCGCTGCGGTTGATTCCGGCGATCCCGTTCTCGGTGATCAACTACGCCGCCGGCGCCTCGGCGGTGCGACTGGTCCCGTACACGGTGGCCACCCTGATCGGTCTGCTGCCGGGCACGGCCGCGGTGGTGGTGCTCGGCGACGCCCTGACCGGTGAGGTGAGCCCGCTGCTGTTCGCGGTTTCGGCGTGCACCGCCGCGGTCGGGGTGGCACTGCTGGTCTACGAGGTGCGCTCGCACCGCGCACACCGGCCCGAGGCCGGCCCGGAAACTCGCGAACTCGACCCGGCCGAATCGGTGACCATCGGCTGATCACGGCGACTCGGCCACCGACGTGATCGGCGAATCAGGCGTACCTTTCAGGCAGTAAGCTGATCTAACGTTGGGGCTTCTGATGCGCAGGTGGCGGCCGCGATCGTCGCGGGGAACCGACTCGGCGACCGTGCTCGCCGACTTGGCGCCGGGCCAGCGGGCCACCATCACCGGTGCCGCATCGCACGCCCCGCCGGCGGTGGCAGATCGACTGCGCCAGCTCGGATTCCGCCCGGCCACCCGCGTCGACGTGATCCGCCGGGCCCCGTTGGGCGATCCCACCATCTACCGCGTGCAAGACACCGAACTGTGTCTGCGACGCCGGGAAGCCCGCCTGATCGAGATCGACCCAGAAATCGATGTCGGCGGGGGTCAGCGATGACCGACTGTCACGAGGGCAGGGCCACTGCCGTAAATGTGACGCCGGCACAGCGGATCGCGCTGGTCGGAAGCCCGAATGCCGGCAAGACCAGCCTCTTCAATCACCTGACCGGACTGCGCGCCAAGACCGGCAACTATCCGGGCGTCACGGTGGGGCGCAGTGTCGGGGTGGTGACCGTCGGCGGTGTCGAGGTGGCGATCGAAGACCTGCCCGGCATCTACAGCCTGGACCCGATCAGCCCGGACGAACAGGTTGTTGTCGACGTGTTGGCCGGCGGAGTCAACGGGATCGGCCGGACCGACGCGATCGTGCTGGTCGCCGACGCCACCACGTTGCGCCGCTCGATCACCTTGGTGGGTCAGGTATTGCGCCTGGACCTTCCCACCCTGTTGGTGCTCACCATGACCGACGAATTGCGTTCGCGCCGCGGTGGAGTCGACGTGGAAGCTCTCATGGCCGCGATCGGCGTACCGGCCGTCGCGGTCATCGCCAACCGTGGCGCCGGCATCGAGGGGCTGCGCGCCCTGTTGGGCTCCAGTGACACCTGGTCACGGCCAGCGGTACTGCCGCCGTCGGAGGCCGAGGCGCTCGACGCCTGGGGCACCTCGGTGCTTTCTGCCGCGAACTACGTCGCCCCGCACCGGGATCAGCGGACCGCCCGGATTGACGGCCTGGTACTGCACCCGCTGTGGGGCATCGTGACCTTCTTCGCGGTCATGTTCGCGTTCTTCCAGATCATCTTCACCGTCGCCGCCCCGCTGCAGGACCGGATCGCCGCCGGGCTCGACTGGCTGGGAACGCAGGTCGATGGCCACCTCGGCGGCACAGTGGTGGGCGGTCTGATCGGCGACGGGGTGATCGGCGGGGTCGGCACCGTGTTGCAGTTCCTTCCGCAGATTATGTTGCTGTTCTTGCTGATTGGGCTGCTGGAGAATGTCGGCTACATGTCACGTGCCGCATTCCTGATGGATCGCGTCATGGCCAGAACCGGGCTGGAAGGTCGCGCGTTCGTGGCGATGCTGTCGTCATTCGCCTGTGCGGTCCCCGGGATCATGGCAACGCGCACACTGCCGTCATCGCGTGACCGAATCGCCACCATCATCAGTGCGCCCTTGATGACCTGCTCGGCGCGGCTGCCGGTCTACACCCTGCTCGTGGGGCTCCTGGTGGCACCGCAGACGCGATGGTGGGGTTTCAGCGCACAAGGCGTCACCATGTTCCTGCTGTACCTGGGCGGTGGCACCTCGGCTCTGCTGGCCGCAGCGGTGTTCAAGTCGACGATTCTGCGCAGCGACCTGCTGCCGTTCACCATGGAACTGCCGCCATATCGCTTCCCCTCGCCCACTGCGGTTCTCATCGCGATGTGGAATGCGGCGAAGATCTTCTTGCGTAAGGCCGGAACCGTCATCCTGGCCACCTCGCTGGTGCTGTGGGCGTTGATGAATCTGCCCACTCGCAACGCCGAGACGGCAGCGCTGCCACCACCCGACGCCACCGCCTACGTCCTGGACCACAGCTACGCCGCCGGCATCGGCAGGGCGATCGAGCCGGTTTTCGCACCCCTGGGCTTCGACTGGCGCACCAACATTGCGCTGGTCGGCTCACTCTCGGCCCGGGAGGTGTTCGTGTCCACGCTCGGCCAGGTGTCGGCGGCCACCAACCCCACCGACCCGCACCAGGCGCTGCTGTCGATGTCCGACGACAACGGCCGGCACGTGTTCACCGCACCGACGGTCATCGCGCTGATGGTGTATTTCATGTTCGCGCTGCAGTGCATGTCCACCGTCGCGGTCATGCGCCGAGAGACCAACTCCTGGCGATGGCCCGCCTTCGCTTTCGGGTACATGTTCGTGCTGGCCTGGGTGATGGCGTTCGCCGCCCGGTCGATCGCAGTAGGCCTGGGCGCATGATTCCCATGCATGCGGTGGCCACCGCTGACCCGCAACGCGTGCGGTGGGTGGTCGACGCCGACCGTATGCCGGCGGCCGGGAGGGTCCAGCAGGCTCCCGGCCGGCTGGGCGAGCTGCGGGACGACGGCGTCATCGACGAACTGACGGTGGCCGGATCCGAGATCACGATCACGCTCTGCCGCCGGCAGAATTGGCGGGCTCGCGGCGAGGAGATCCGCGCCGCCCTCGACGAAGCGCTGCGAGCGCCGGACGGCTGGCGCGTCGCCCCCGCCGAGCGCACCGGCGACCTGACGCGGACAACCCGGGAACTGCTCGACGGGCCGATCGGCGATATCGCCGCATCCCACGGCGGCGCGATCGAGCTAGTCGGGGTGACCGGCGACCAGGTGCGGGTGCGGATGTCCGGCGCTTGTCACGGCTGCCCCGCCTCGGAATCGACGCTGTATGACCGACTGCAACGCGAACTTCGCCGCCGATTCGGCGACCAGGTCACGGTTATGGTGGACAGCCCGTCGGCTGCGGTGTCTGTCGGCAAGACGCTGTTGGCCTTGTTCGTCCGCCCAACGCACGATCCGCCGCGCCGGCGCAGCCGCGAGTAGCGTGCTGAAGATGCCGTCCTTGGCCGACACGGTCAGCCGACTGTTGAGTTCACGCCGGCTGATGCGCGCCCCGATCTGGCTGTACCGCGCACGACTCGGCGGCCTCCTCGGCCAGCGCCTGTTGATGCTCGAGCACATCGGGCGCAACACAGGCGTCCGCCGCCGCGTCGTCCTCGAGGTCATCGACCACGCCGCCGGTGACAGCTATGTGGTGGCATCGGGCTTCGGGGAGCGCGCCCAGTGGTTTCGCAACATCCGTGCCAACCCCCGCGTGCGGGTCTGCGCCGGGAGCAGCGCCGCGGTGCCGGCCACCGCCCGAGTGCTGGAGCAGGCCGAAGCCGACCAGGTGCTGGGCCGCTACATCGAGCGCCACCCCCGCGCGTGGGAGAAGTTCAGCGCGGTACTCGAGAAGACGCTGGGCGAAGCGGTAACCCCACCCAATACGGCACTGCCACTGGTCGAATTGCACCTGGACCGATAGCGCATCGGCAAACAACACGAAGCCCTCATTAATCCAGCAACAATTCGGTGAAAAACGGCGCGCGAATAGCGAGCGCAAGAGCCTGCGCCGTTACAGTCTTCCCTAGTGCCATGTGCTGGCACAGCACAAATTGGACAAGTGCTCGACGGAGTGAAGGGACCGGATCAATGGCTGATCGGAACGCCTCGGTGCGCAAATATTTGACCGAAATGATCGGCACGTTCGTTTTCATGTTCGCCGTGCTCGGCATCGTCTTGTCCGGCACCGAATGCGTCGCTGCCACCGCGCTGGGCATCGGCTCGGTGCTGATGGTGATGGTCTATGCCAGTGGGCACATCTCGGGCGGCCACCTGAACCCGGCCGTCTCCGTGGCCGCGTATTTGCGCGGCGCACTGCCATTGGGCGACTTGGGTCCCTACATCGTTGCGCAGTTGGTCGGCGCACTCGCCGCGTTCGGTGTGGGTTTCGGGTTGTGGCATGACAAGTACGCCACCGGCACACTTGATCTGGCCGGCACCGTCTGGCCCGCATTCTTGGCCGAATTAGTATTCACATTCGCGCTGTGTTACGTCGTTTTGCACACCGCAACCAGCAAAGACAGCGCCGGCAACAGCTTCTACGGTCTGGCGATCGGATTCGTGGTGACCGTGGGCGTGGTGGCGGTCGGCGCGATCTCGGGCGGCGCGTTCAACCCGGCCATCACCTTCGGCCTGATGCTGTCGGGGATCTTCGCCTGGAAGTTCCTCTGGGTCTATCTGATCGCCCAGCTGCTCGGCGCGGTCGTGGCCGCATACGCCTACAAAGCGACCACCCTCGACGAGCACACCGCCGCCTCCTCCCGCAGGGGCTAGCACCCGACGCTACGACTCCAGGGCCCGTACTCCGCCCCCGGCGGTGTGCGGGCCCTGCGCCGTCATCGCGGCGAACACCATCAGCAGCAGCACCGCGGGCACGATATTGGCGATCCGGTTGCGCACGCGCAGGTGGATGCCCAGCGCCCCGGCGAAATACAACGTCAACAACCCGGTGGTGAGCCGGGCGACGGCCGGGAAGCGGAACACCGACGCCAGCCCCAACGCGGTGGCGGCTTTGGCCACCGGGACCGCCCAGCGGACCTGCTCAGGAATCCGCATGGCATCCATGTTCTTGGCCACATAGGGCACCGGGATCGCCGACGCCACGGCGTCACCGGCGAGGAATGCGGCCAGCGCCGCGTAGGTCGGCCGTGCCGTCAGCGCGCTCACGCCGGGCCCGTATCGAGCTGCGGCGGCAGCAGGGTCCCCTCGACCGGCTTGCGTGCATCGGCCTCGGCCTTGGCCACCGCCTGGGCGATCGCCGGGTCGGTCTGGGTGGTGAACCAGTCGGCGACTTCGTCGCTGTCGTCCTCGGACCGGTGCCGCGGCTCGTCGTCGGGTGACGGCTGGTAGCGGAAGACGCCGTCTTCGCCGGGAGCGCCGAGCAGTTTGGTGAAGCCCTGCAAGGCCGTGCCGAAATCACTGGGCACCACCCACACCTTGTTGGCCTCGCCGCGCGCCATCTCCGGCAGCACCTGCAGATACTGGTAGGCCAGCAATTCGGGGGTGGGCCGGGCGGCCTTGATCGCCGCGAACGTCTTCTCGATCGCTTTGGCCTGGCCCTGGGCCTGCAGATAGGCGGCGGCGCGCTCACCTTGGGCCCGCAGCATCGTGGATTGCCGGTCGGCCTCGGCGGCCAGGATCGCCGCCTGCTTGGCGCCCTCGGCAGTCAGGATCTCGGACTGCTTCTGGCCCTCGGCCTGTTTGATCGCGGCCTCGCGCTGGCCCTCGGCGGTCAAGATCATGGCCCGCTTCTCGCGGTCCGCCTTCATCTGCTTCTCCATCGAGGCCTGGATCGACGGCGGCGGGTCGATACTGCGCAGCTCCACCCGGGCCACCCGCAGGCCCCACCGCCCGGTCGCCTCGTCGAGCACACCCCGCAGCTGACTGTTGATCACCTCACGGGAGGTCAACGTCTGCTCCAGCGTCATCCCGCCGACCACGTTGCGCAGCGTCGTGGTGGTCAGCTGTTCCACACCGACGATGTAGTTGCTGATCTCATAGACCGCGGCCTTGGGGTTGGTGACCTGGAAGTAGACGACGGTGTCGATGTTGAGCGTCAGGTTGTCCTCGGTGATCACCGGCTGAGGCGGAAACGACACCACCCGTTCACGCAGGTCGATGCGGGCCCGCACCCGGTCGATGAACGGAACCAGCAGGGTCAGCTGACCACTGACGGTGCGGCTGTAGCGGCCGAGTCGCTCGATCACCGCCGCCTCGGCCTGCGGGATCAGCGCAACCGACTTAGCGACCACGATCACCGCGAACACCACCAACACGGCCAGCAGCAACAGCCCGGTTGTGACGCCTTCCATGACGATTCCTTTCCTTACAGGATCTTGCCGACCACGGCGGTAGCGCCGTCGATGTGCATCACGGTGACCTGCTCACCTGGTTCGAAGATGTCACCTTCGGTGAGCGCCCGGGCGGTCCACACCTCGCCGTCGAGCTTCACCCTGCCGCCGTGCTGTTCGACGCGGTCGAGCACCAGGGCGGTCTTGCCTTGCAGCGCCAGCACCCCCGTTTCGCCGCCTGTTCCCGCCCACAGCCGGCGGCGCAGCGCGGGCCGCACTAAGACCAGCAGCAGCACCGAAACCACCAGGAACACCGCACCGTCGGTCCACAGCGGCCAGTCGGTCAGGGCGCTGGCTGCCGCCGCCGACAGGGCACCACCGGAGAGCATGAGTAGGAACATGTCGCCCGTGAGGGCCTCGGCTCCTGCGAGCCCGAGTGCGAAGACCAACCAGATCAGGGCAGTCGGCATGCGGTCAGGATAGCCCGAGAACGGCCTGAACCTGTGCGGTCCGGCAGCGACGCCGCGGGCAACTACACTGCCTTGCATCATGTGGTGCCCGAGTACTTCCCTGTCGGTTTGGGCCAACGCCTGGCTTGCCGGCCGGGCCGCACCCGATGATGTGTTGGACGCATTATCGGCCTGGGCGCCAGTGCAATCGGTGGCCGCCCACGATGCGGTCGTCGCAAGCAGCATCGGCCTGTCATGGCCGGACGCGTGCGACGGCGGCGCGGCCGCCCTGCTCAAGTTGGTGCGCGGCGCGTCGCCGGCGGCCGCCGGGGACAGCATCCGACCGGTGTTTCCAGTTCCCGGCGATGTCCGCGGTCTGCCGGCCGCGACAACCTTTTCCCAGGAGGCGATCCTCGCCGGCGAGGCCGTTCTGATCGGCTCGTCGGATGCCTCGCCGCCGATCGGGCTGGTTCCGGCCTACTCAGAAGACACCGACGATGGTTACGCCGCCGAGCTGTGCTGGACCGTATTCCCGCTCACCAGCATTCCGGCGAGTGACCAGCACGATCTCGGTGACGCCGAATACACGTTGCGGTCGGCGGTGCGAACGGCCGCCGAAGCACTGGGCTCCACCGGTTCGCGGTGGGCCGACTACGGCGTGGAAGATCCGCGGCTGCGGGTGGAGCAGATGATGGAAGCCGCGCTTTTGCACCGGATTCCGGATCACGCGCCGAACCGCGCGGTGCGCGTTCTGCAGAGCGCCGCCCACGTCGAAGCGATAATCACCGTCAGCGCCGATCTGCTGACCGCCAGCGCTCAGACTTCAGCGGCGGTGCAGCGCGCCGTTGATGCGGTCGCGCCGTTGACAAGCGTGGTGCGCGCGGCACGCAGCGCAGCGGTGACCGAGATTCTGTACTCGGCCTGGCGGAACTGATCGCCGCTAGCCGCGAGGCGCAACCTCGGCGACGCAGTGCGATGAACCGCAGGGCGCCCCGTTGACCCCGAACCCGCAGCCCAGGCCGCCCGGACCGGCGATGCGTTCGGGTGCGATGCCGTCGCGCAGCTCCTCGACCAGGCCCCGGGCCAGCCGGGCCAGCCGTCGATCGGCGTTCGGCGTGGTCGCCCGCGCGTAGGCGATTCCGGCGTCCTGCGCCGCGGAGCGGACTTCGTTGTCGAGGTCCCAGACCACCTCGATGTTGTCGCTGAGAAAGCCGATCGGACACACGATCACCGCGCGCACGCCGTCCTCGGCCAGGGCCGCCAGGTGCGCTTCGACGTCGGGCTCCAGCCAGGGCACCTGCGGCGGGCCCGAACGCGACTGCCACACCTGGTCGTAGTCGGGGTAGCCCGCGGCGGCCGCGACCAGACTCGTCGCGTAGGCGACCTGGCGGCTGTAGAGCCGGGGGCCGTAGCGTGCGTCGGCGGCCACCGGGATGGAGTGCGCGGTGAACACCAGCCGGGCCGAATCACGCAGGCCCGTCGGCAGCGTGTCGGCGGCGGCGCCAATCGCCTCGGCGAACATCGCCACGAACAACGGGTGGTCGAAGTACTGGCGCAGTTTCACCAGTTCCGGTGCCTGCTCCCCGACCGCCGCTCGTGCTCGGGCGATGTCCTCGGCGTACTGGTCGCAGCCCGAATATCCGCCCCACGCCGAGGTCGGGAACACCGCGGCGCGTCGCACGCCGTCGGCCGCCATCTGGGCGACGACATCCTCGGCGTAGGGCTGCCAGTTACGGTTGCCGAAATACACCGGCAGACCGGGCATTTCGGCACGCATTGCGTCGGCCAGCGCGCGGTTGATCCCGTTGATCGGCGACACGCCACCGAAGTGCAGGTAGTGCTCGGCGACCGCGTCGAGCCGGGCCGGGGGCACGCCACGTCCGCGGGTGACGTTCTCCAGGAACGGCCGAACCTGCTGCGGGCCTTCGGGTCCCCCGAAGGACAGCAGCAGGACGGCATCTAGCTCCATTTAGAGCAACTGGGTGTGCGCGCCGCCGTCGGCGTAGACAACCGTTCCGGTGGTGGACGGCAGCCAGTCGGACAGCAGCGCGCAGACGGTCTTGGCGACCGGCGTCGGGTCCTTCATGTCCCAGCCGATCGGGGCCCGCTGGTCCCAGCCCTCTTCCAGCAGCCGGATCTGCTCGCCGGCGCCTTCACCGAGGGCACCGCCCACGATGGCGCTC
Source organism: Mycobacterium sp. SMC-11 (assembly GCF_046250095.1). NCBI lineage: Bacteria > Bacillati > Actinomycetota > Actinomycetes > Mycobacteriales > Mycobacteriaceae > Mycobacterium > Mycobacterium sp. SMC-11. Next base: position 2,602,340 of record NZ_CP176430.1, read on the forward strand.
ATCGCCAGCGTCCGGATCGGCCCGGCCGCAACCAGATTCGACCGCACTCCCACCTTGCCGGCCTCGCGCGCCACGAACCGGTTCACCGACTCCAGGGCACTCTTGGCCACCGTCATCCAGTTGTAGGCCGGCATCGCCCGGGTCGGGTCGAAGTCCATGCCGACGATGCCGCCGCCGGGGTTCATGATCGGCAGCACCGCCTTGGCCAGGGAGGCATAGGAGTAGGCCGAGATGTGGATGCCCTTGGCGACGTCCTCGTAGGGGGCGTCGAAGAACGGGTTGATGCCCATCCCGGTCTGCGGCATGAAGCCGATGGAGTGCACCACGCCGTCGAGCTTGTTGCCCTCGCCGATCACCTCGGTGACCCGCTCGGCCAACGAGCCCAGGTGCTCCTCGTTCTGCACGTCGAGTTCGAGCAGCGGCGCCGGCTCCGGCAGCCGGTCGATGATGCGCTGGATCAGCCGCAGCCGGTCGAAGCCGGTACACACCAGCTGCGCGCCGGCCTCCTGCGCCACCTTGGCGATGTGGAACGCGATCGAGGAGTCGGTGATGATCCCGGTGACCAGGATCCGCTTGCCTTCGAGAATGCCTGCCATGAAAAGTCCCCTATCTTGAACTGAACGAGTCGCTAGTGGCCCATGCCCATGCCGCCGTCGACGGGGATGACCGCGCCGGCGATGTAGCTGGCGTCCTCCGATGCCAGGAAGCTGACCGCACCGGCGACCTCCTCGGCGGTGCCCACCCGCTTGGCCGGGATGAAGTCCAGCGCGCCTTCTTGGATCCGCTCGTCGAGGGCGCGGGTCATCTCGGTGTCGATGTAGCCGGGCGCCACGACGTTGGCGGTGACGCCGGCCTTGGACAGCTCGCGGGAGATCGAGCGGGCCATGCCGATCAGACCCGCCTTGGCCGCCGCATAGTTGGCCTGGTTGCCGATCCCCCACATGCCCGAGACCGATCCGATGTAGATGATCCGGCCAAAGCGCTTGCGCTGCATGCTGCGCGACGCCCGCTGGGTGACCCTGAAGGCGCCGGTGAGGTTGGCGTTGATGACCTCTTCGAAGCGCTCCTCGGTCATCCGCATCAGGAACGCGTCTTTGGAGATGCCGGCGTTGGCCACCAGCACCTCGACGGGGCCCTGGTGCTCCTCGACCTCTTTGAAGGCGCGGTCGACGGCGTCGTTGTCGGTGACATCGCAGACCACCCCGAACAGTCCCTCGGGTGCGCCGGAGCCGCGGTGCGTCACCGCCACCTTGTGGCCGTCGGCGGCCAGTCGCTGCGCGATCGCCAGTCCGATGCCCCGGTTTCCACCGGTGACGAGGACCGAACGGGACACAAATGCGGGCTTTCCTGCGGGGGCTTCGCTGTCTGTCACCGGCATAACCTATCGAATCGACGCGCTGACTCTGCGCACAGGGCGCGGGCTACTCGCACTTGTGCGCCATGAGCGCAGAGTCAATCGGGGCTGAACTTAAGCGGGCAGACGCCGGTTGAGCAGCAGGGCCGCCAACCCGGCCAACGCCAAGATGAACGAGCCCAGCCGCAGCCAGCCGGTGCTGGCGTCACCGCGGATGGTCTCGAAGCCGATCTGGTCCTGCAGGGTCGCGTACACCTCTTTGAGCTGCTGCAGGCTGGAGGCCGTGTAGGCGCTGCCGCCGGACAGGTCGGCGATCTTCTTCAGCGAATCGTCGTCGACGGGCACCGGTTGGCGCTGTTCGTTGATCTCGACATAGCCGTAGGCCGTGCCGAATGAGATCGTCGACACGGGCACGCCCTGGTCCTTGGCGGTGCGCGCCGCGGTGAACGCCCCCTTGGGATTGTCGGGGTTGGACGGCACGGTCTCCTTACCGTCGGAGAGCAGCACAATGCGGGCCGGCGGCGGGGTGTCGCCGCCGCCGATGACCGCGCCCACCGTGGCGATCGCCTGCAGCGCGGTGAAGATGCCTTCACCGGTGGCGGTGCGGTCGGCCAGTTGCAACTTGTCGATCGCGGCCTTGGTGGCGTCGCGGTTGGTGGTCGGCGAGGTCAGCACCGTCGCGGTTCCGGCGTAGGCGATCAGACCCAGGTTGATGCCCGCGGTCAGCTCGTCGGCGAACTGCTTGCCGGCCTCTTGGGCGGCTGCCAGCCGGCTGGGTGCGACGTCGGTGGCACGCATCGACTGGGATACGTCGATCACCAGCATCACCACCGCGCGGTTGCGCGGAATCCGGACATCGTGGGTGGGGCCGGCCATCGCCACGGTGAACAGCAGCAACGAGCTGATCAGCAGGATCGCCGACAGGTGCCGCCAGCGCGTCGGTGATTTGGGCGCCACGCTCTCCAGCAGCTCCATGTTGGCGAACCGCAGGATCCGCCGGTGCCGCGCCACCTGCATGAGGATGTACAGCGCGATCAGACCGAGGATCACCAACAAGAACAGGAAGAACCACGGGTGGGCGAAGCCCGTAAGCGTCATCGGCCCGAGTAGCGGCAATGTCATAACAGACCTGTCTGTGTACGGGTCGAGGTCACGGCGTTCCCGCCAGCGCCCCGCGCCGGCGTGACTCGACGAAGCGGACGATGTCGGCAATCCAGTCCCGGTCGGTCCGCAACCCCAGCAACGGTGCGCCGCAGCTGCGCAGCGCGTGCGCGACGTCGGCGCGGTGGGCCACCGCGGCCCGGGCGAAGTCGTCCCGCAGCTTGGCGTCGATGGTGAACTCGCGGGTGACCCCGGATTCGGTGTCCTGCAGCACCACGTCGCCGACGTCGGGCAGCTCGACATCGCGCGGGTCGAGCACCTCGATGCCCAAGACCTCGTGGCGGGCGGCGATCGCCCGCAACGGGCGCATCCAGTTGATCGGACCGAGGAAGTCGCTGATGATGACCGCCATCCCGCGCCGGCGTTCGGGCCGGCGCAGGGCGTCGATGGCCGCCGCCAGGTCACCGCGCACCCCGGCCGGGGCCCGCGGAATGGTGGCGATGGTGCGCAGCAGGGTCTGCTCGTGGTTGCGTCCGGAGCGGGCCGGCACCCGCACGACGCGCTCACCGTTGGCCACCAGTGCGCCCAGCCGATTACCACCACCGCTGTTGAGGTAGACGATGGCCGCGGCCGCCGCCACCGCCAGGTCGCGCTTCTCGCAGGTGGCGGTGCCGAAGTCCATGCTGGCCGACATGTCGACCACCAGCCAGGTCTCCAGCTCGCGGTCGGCGATCATCTGCCGCACGTGCGGATGGGTGGTGCGCGCCGTGACCGACCAGTCCATCCGGCGCACGTCATCGCCGGGCTGGTAGAGCCGCGATTCGCCGGGTTCGGAGCCGGGGCCGGGGATCAAACCGAGGTGATCCCCGTGCAGCACCCCGTCGAGCTTGCGCTTGACCGTGAGCTCCAGCGTGCGCAGCGCCGCCGCCAGCTTCGGGTCGCGGATTTCGCCGCGCAACATCGACGGCGGCGCAGTGCTGGTTCCCGGCGGCTGGGACGATCCAGCCCCGGTGTCGGGGTCGCTCACCGACCGCCGGCCACTGCCGCTGCGGTCGGGGCACCCGGTGCCGGCGAGTGCTGTTGCTGCGGAACCGCATTCACCTGCGGCAGCGGCACCGTCTGCAGCACCCGGTTGATGACGATCTCGGAGGTGATCTCATCGGCGAGCGCGTCGTAGGACAGCACCAGGCGGTGCCGCAGCACGTCCGGAATGACCTCGATGACGTCCTGCGGAATCACGTAGTCGCGGCCACGCACCAGCGCCAGCGCGCGGGACGCGGAGATGATGCCCAGCGAGGCACGCGGCGACGCACCGAACGACAGCCAGTTCTTCACGTCGGGCATGCCGAACTGCTCGGGTTGGCGCGTTGCGGTGATCACCCGCACGACGTAGTCCACCAGGGCGTGGTGCACGAAGTTGTTGGCCGCCAGCGTCTGCAACCGCACCAGGTCGCCGGTGCCGAGGATCTGCTTGGGCTCCGGCGGCGTCACACCCATCCGGTAGATGATCTCGCGTTCTTCTTCCGGCGAGGGGTAGCTGACGTTGATCTTGAACAGGAAGCGGTCGCGCTGCGCTTCGGGCAGCGGGTAGACGCCCTCGTGCTCGATCGGGTTCTGGGTGGCCATCACCAGGAACGGGTTGGGCAGCGCGAAGCTCTTGCCGCCGATGGAGACCTTGCGCTCCTGCATGACCTCCAGCAGCGCCGACTGCACCTTGGCCGGCGCACGGTTGATCTCGTCGGCGAGCAGGAAGTTGGCCATCACCGGGCCGAGTTCGGTGTCGAACTCCTCGCGGCCCTGCCGGTAGATGCGGGTACCGATGATGTCGGTGGGCACCAGGTCCGGGGTGAACTGGATGCGCGCGAAGGTCCCGCCGACCACCTTGGCGAAGGTCTCCACCGCCAGGGTCTTGGCGACGCCCGGCACGCCTTCCAGCAGCACGTGGCCCTTGGCGAGCAGGCCGACCAGGATGCGCTCGACGAGCTGGTCCTGACCGACGATGACGCGCTTGACCTCGAAGATGGCCCGCTCCAGCACGTGTACGTCGGCGGCGAGCCCGCTACCGCCGACTGTGCCTGCTTCGGCACCGGCCGAGCCGGGGAAACCGCTGGCGCCCGCGGGCGTCCCATCCGATGACGTCATCGACAAATCCTCCACAAAGGTCGGTCAGACACAACTGCTTGCACGGCACGCGGCCGAGGGGCAGCGTTGTGCCCTCGTTTCACTATTCCAGGGTTCGCAGCATCCGTCGACGTATGGCCCCGCTGTTACGCGACGGCTGCTGTCAGTACTCGATGATCCGGGTCAGATACGGCGTCATCCCGGCGGTCCGGACCGGGCTGACGACCACCTTGCCGGCGCTGCCGGAGGCTTCCAGCATCTTCCCGCCGCCCAGGTACATGGTGACGTGCTGGCCGCCGCCGGGGCCGTAGAACATCAGGTCGCCACGGCGAGCCTGATTGGGCGGGATGTGCCGGCCGGCGTTGTACTGATCGCCGGAGAACCGCGGGATCAGCACGCCCACCCCGGCGAACGCGTAACGCATCAGGCCCGAACAGTCGAAACCGACCGTGCCCGCCCCGGAGTCGACGCCCTTGCTGGGACCGGTCAGCGAACCGCCGCCCCAGGAGTAGGGCACGCCCATCTGTGAGCCGCCGCGACGAATCACGTACTCGATGGCCTGCTTTCCGTGCACCCGCTGCCCGGGCGAGACGTTGCCGGCGGCTTCGTCGCCCACGTTGAACCCGAGGCCGGACAGGAACTTGCGGCCCAGGTCCATCGTGGTCTGGGTGGCATTGGCGGTGGCCTGCAGCGAGGCGTTGGCGATCGCCAACGGATCACCGGGCGCACCGGCGCTGATTGTCGCCGGCAGCGTGGGGTCCCATCCCGGGTCCGCCTCGGCCGGTCCGGCCAGGCCCACCAGCACCGGGATCGCCACCAGCAGCGACCCGAGGAGGCGCGATAGTCGTAAGGAACTCAGTTGCATTGCACCGCCGTCAGTACTCGATGTATCGGACTACATAGGGCGTCATGCCGCTCTTGCGGACCGGCGACACCTTCACCGTCTGCCCCACGTCGGGGGCCTCCAGCATTAGGCCGTTGCCGAGGTAGAGCGTTACGTGCTGACTGCCACCGGGTCCGTAGAAGATGACGTCGCCGCGACGCGCCAGCGCCGAGGGGATCTGGCGGCCCATCTTGTACTGCGAACCCGAGTAGTGCGGCAGCTTGATGCCCACCCCGGCGAAGGCGTAGAGGATCAGCCCGGAACAGTCGAAACCGACTGTGCCCGAACCGGAGCCGATACCGCGGCCGGGGCCCGCAGCGGTGCCCCCACCCCAGGAGTAGGGCACGCCGCGCTGCGAAAGGCCTCGGCGGATCACGTATTCGGAGGCCTGCCGGCCGTAGACCCGCGGGATCTTGCCGTTGTTGATACCGGTGTCGTCGGGCTTGGCCAGCCCCAGCGACTGCAGGAACTTCTGGCCCAGGTTTGCCGTCACCTGCGCCGAGGTCTGCGAGATCCCCAGCACCTGGTTGATCACCGCGACCGGGTCGCCGGGAACGTCGGCGCTGGGCACCATCGGCAGGGTCGGGTCCCAGGGACCGTCCCACTGCGCGGGCTTGCCCACCGTGGGGCCGGCCACCGGATTTCCCCACCGATCACCGGCGGGAGCACCGGCCGGCGCCGGCCCGGTCTGCGGCTGCTCGTGGCCACGGGCCGCCGCGATTTTGGCCTGTGCCGCGTTGCGCCGTGCGGCCAGCCGGTCGATCTCGCCCTGCTGCTCGCCGAACTTGCGCTGAGTGTCGGTGAGCGCAGCCACCGCGGCGTCCTGGCTGGACTGCGCGTCGGCGACGGCCTGGTCGGCCTTCTGCTTGGCCAGCCGGGCGGCCGACTCCTTGTTCAACTGTTCGGTGCGAGCCTGCTTGAGGTGGTCCAGCGCCTGCTGGGAGGAGAGCGCCAGGGTCTGGCCGGCCGCCGCCGTGGCGATCATCTCCGAGGGGTTGGCCGCGGTCAGGTAGCTGTCGGAGGGCCCGTTGACGTACGTCGACGCGGCGAAGGTGTTGAACCGTCGCTGCGCGGCGGCGATCGCGGCGTCGGCGTCGGCGATCGCCTGCCGGCCGGACTCCACCTCCTGTTGGGCGGCGGCCGCGTCGTCACGCGCGGTCTGCAGATCCACCAGGGCCTTGTTGACGCCTTCCTTCTCCTCGGCGATCTGCGCGCCCAGGTTCTGCAGCTGCTGGTTGGCGTCGGCGACATCGGCGATCAGCGCTGCGATGCCATCGGGGTCCGGCCCGGGATGAGCGGCGGCCAGCCCCGGGGTGCCCAGCACCATCGCGGCACTGAGTACCGACACCGTCGCAGGTTGGGCGACCCGGATCGCCAGCCGGAAAACAGAGCCATCGGAGCCACAGCGGATGCGTCTCATTCGGCTTGGATCTCCTCGGACTCTGAGCAGGCGGCGCCATGCTTCGGCCGGTGGCAAAAGCACAGAAACAACAGATGCAACAGCTGCGCCTTTTGAGACCATACGTCACATCAGTCACTGGAGAAACGTTCGTAACAAACTACGTTTGTGTAATTAAGCCGGTTGTGACCATTCGGTGACCTATTTATTTGCAGCAGCCCACAACCGGGCGACAGTTAATCGCCCAGTTTCCGGGTTTTCGGAGGTGAGGCCGCTAATTCGCGACGCCGGCGCGCGTCGCACCTTCTGAGGCCTGTTTGCTGCGTCGCTGCAGGAAGCGGGTGCCGACGGCCGCCGCCGCCACCCCCACCAGCAGCACCACCGTCAGTCCCGTCCAGGGCAGATCGGGGGTGGTCAATTCGTGCAGGAAATTCTGCGCCGAAGTCACCGGATCGCCGGTTTTGGCGTGATCTTCGGCGGCCTCCAGCTTCGACCGGTGAAACTGGCCGCTGTAGCTGCCGACATAGTTCGTACTGACGACCAGGACGGTCGAATCCGGATAGTCGTAGCCGACCACGGTGGCGACGTCGCGCAGGGCGGTGTCCATTCCCGGGTTTCGGGCGACCTCGACGATCTTGAGGTCAATGCCGTCGCGGCCCGCCTGTGCCACCACCTCGCGCAGCGCCGGCACATCGGCCGCCGGTGCGCTCACTCCGTCGGAGGCGACAGCAACCTTGACCAACGCCATGCAATCGTCGGGCGGGGTGGCCGGGTCGAGGCCGACAGTGATGCAGAGCTCGCCGGGAATGTAGGCCGGCGGGTGCTGGATCGTCACGGTTGATGACGGTATCAACCCCGGCCAGGTGAGGTGAACCTTACTTTATACAGGACAATCGTACTGTTAGGGTTAGGTCGCCCGTCGGCGCGGACCCGTCGACGGATGAGAACTCGATCTCGGGGAGTTGAAGTGACCAGCAAAGATTCGGTGAATTCGTTCGGAGCCCGCGCCACCCTGACCGTGGGTGATCAGGACTATGAGATCTACCGCCTCGATGCCGTCCCCGGCACCGAGAAACTCCCCTACAGCCTCAAGGTGCTGGCCGAGAACCTGTTGCGCACCGAGGACGGCGCCAACATCACCAAAGATCACATCAACGCGATCGCCAACTGGGACCCGAACGCCGAGCCGAGCATCGAGATCCAGTTCACCCCGGCCCGGGTGATCATGCAGGACTTCACCGGTGTGCCGTGTGTCGTGGACCTGGCCACCATGCGTGAGGCCGTCACCGCGCTGGGCGGCGACCCCAACAAGGTCAACCCGCTCTCGCCCGCCGAGATGGTCATCGACCACTCCGTGATCCTCGACGTCTTCGGGACCGCCGACGCCTTCGAGCGCAACGTCGAGCTGGAGTACCAGCGCAACGCCGAGCGCTACCAGTTCCTGCGTTGGGGTCAAGGCGCTTTCGACGACTTCAAGGTCGTCCCCCCGGGCACCGGCATCGTGCACCAGGTCAACATCGAGTACCTGGCCCGCACCGTGATGGTGCGTGACGGGAAGGCCTACCCCGACACCTGCGTCGGCACCGACAGCCACACCACCATGCAGAACGGCCTGGGCGTGCTGGGCTGGGGTGTCGGCGGTATCGAGGCCGAAGCCGCCATGCTGGGCCAGCCGGTGTCGATGCTGATCCCCCGCGTCGTCGGCTTCAAGCTGACCGGCGAGATCCAGCCGGGCGTTACCGCCACCGACGTGGTGCTCACCGTCACCGACATGCTGCGCAAGCACGGCGTGGTCGGCAAGTTCGTCGAGTTCTACGGCAAGGGCGTCGCCGAGGTGCCGCTGGCCAACCGCGCCACCCTGGGCAACATGAGCCCCGAGTTCGGCTCGACCTGCGCGATCTTCCCGATCGACGACGAGACCATCAACTACCTGCGGCTGACCGGCCGCACCGACGAGCAGCTCGCGCTGGTCGAGGCCTACGCCAAGGCTCAAGGCATGTGGCACAACCCGGATCACGAGCCGGCCTTCTCCGAGTACCTGGAGCTGGACCTGTCCACCGTAGTCCCCTCGATCGCCGGACCGAAGCGTCCTCAGGACCGAATCCTGTTGTCGGAGAGCAAGATCGCCTTCCGCAAGGACATCCACAACTACGTCGAAGAGCAGCACCCGACGCCGGAGACCAAGCTCGATGAAGCCATCGAGGAATCCTTCCCGGCTTCCGACCCGGTCTCGCTGTCCTTTGCCGACGACGGCGCGGTGGACGTGCAGTCCGCCGCCAACGGCGCCGACGGTCGGCCGAGCAAGCCGGTGCGGGTCAAGGGCGAGCGCGGCGAGTTCATCCTCGACCACGGCGCCGTCGCGGTCGCGGGTATCACCTCCTGCACCAACACGTCCAACCCCTCGGTGATGATCGGTGCAGCCCTGCTGGCCCGCAACGCCGTCGAGAAGGGCCTGTCGTCCAAGCCGTGGGTCAAGACCAACATGGCCCCGGGCAGCCAGGTCGTCACCGACTACTACGAGAAGGCCGGCCTGTGGCCCTACCTGGAGAAGCTCGGCTTCTACCTGGGCGGTTACGGCTGCACCACCTGTATCGGTAACACCGGCCCGCTGCCCGAGGAGATCTCCAAGGCGGTCAACGAGGAAGACCTGACCGTCACCGCGGTGCTGTCGGGTAACCGCAACTTCGAGGGCCGTATCTCCCCCGACGTCAAGATGAACTACCTGGCCTCCCCGCCGTTGGTCATCGCCTACGCCCTGGCCGGCACCATGGACTTCGACTTCGAGACCGATTCGCTGGGCAAGGACACGCAGGGTAACGACGTCTTCCTGCGCGACATCTGGCCGTCGGCGCAGGAGATCGACGACACCATCAAGTCCGCGATCAACCAGGACATGTTCCGCAAGTCCTACGCCGACGTGTTCAAGGGCGACGAGAACTGGCGCAACCTGCCGACCCCGGACGGTGACACCTTCGCCTGGGACGAGGCGTCGACCTACGTGCGCAAGGCCCCTTACTTCGACGGCATGGGCATGGAGCCCGAGCCGGTCTCCGACATCAAGGGTGCTCGGGTGATGGCGCTGCTGGGCGACTCGGTCACCACCGACCACATCAGCCCGGCCGGCCCGATCAAGCCCGGCACCCCGGCGGCGGACTACCTGGACGCCCACGGTGTGGAGCGCAAGGACTACAACTCGCTGGGCAGCCGTCGCGGCAACCACGAGGTCATGGTCCGCGGCACCTTCGCCAACATCCGCCTGCAGAACCGGGTGCTCGACACCATCGGCCTGGAGGGCACCCAGGGTGGCTACACCCGGGACTTCACCCAGGAGGGTGGCCCGAAGGAGTTCATCTACAACGCCTGCATGAACTACCAGAAGGCCGGCATCCCGCTGGTCGTGCTGGGCGGCAAGGAATACGGCTCCGGCTCATCGCGCGACTGGGCGGCCAAGGGCACCACGCTGCTGGGCGTCAAGGCCGTCATCACCGAGTCCTTCGAGCGCATCCACCGCTCGAACCTGATCGGCATGGGCGTGATCCCGCTGCAGTTCCCGGCCGGCGAGACCGCCAAGACGCTGGGCCTGGACGGCACCGAGACCTTCGACATCGTCGGTATCGAAGAACTCAACGCGGGCAAGACGCCGAAGACGGTCAAGGTCACCGCCACCAAGGAAAGTGGAGAGAAGGTCGAATTCGACGCGGTGGTGCGCATCGACACCCCCGGTGAGGCCGACTACTACCGCAACGGCGGCATCCTGCAGTACGTGCTGCGCAACATGCTGAAGTCGTCTGCGACCGCGTAGACAGCGATCACCTGATGCCCAGGGTCAGCGAGGATCACCTGGCGGCCCGGCGCCGTCAGATCCTCGATGGCGCGCGGCGCTGCTTCGCCGCCTACGGCTATGACCAGGCGACGGTGCGGCGGCTGGAGCAGATGATCGGGCTGTCGCGCGGGGCGATCTTCCACCACTTCCGCGACAAGGACACGCTGTTCTTCGAGTTGGCGCGCGAAGACGCGCAGCGGATGGCTGATGTCGCCTCGCGCGAGGGCCTGATCGGCGTGATGCGCGACATGCTGGCGGCGCCGGAACAGTTCGACTGGCTGGCCACTCGACTGGAGATCGCCCGCAAACTGCGCCACGACCCGGAGTTCAGCCGGGGCTGGGCGGAGCGGTCGGCCGAATTGGCTGCTGCCACAACGGATCGACTGCATCGCCAGAAGCAGGCCGGTCGGCTGCGCGACGACGTCCCCGGCGACGTGTTGCACTGCTATCTGGACCTGGTGCTCGACGGCCTGGTCGCGCGACTGGCGTCGGGCGAAGATCCGCAGCGACTGTCAGCGGTCCTCGACCTGGTCGAGGATTCGGTGCGGCAGAGCTGATTTCGCGGCGTTAACGCGATCGGGTGCGGTGGTTGGGCCCACCGCGGCTGCGCATCGCCGCACCCGACTCCCGCAGCATGCTGTGCACGGAACCGTACGAGCGCCCGGTCGACGCCGCCAAAGTCCGGATGCTCGCCCCGCCCTCATAGGCGCTGCGCAACTCGACCAGTTGACGGTCGCGTTGCTTGTTCGGTTTCGTCGTCGTTGCCACGTCCCCTCACCATCCCCTCGCCGCGTTGACGGCTTCAGCGTAGGAAGCCGACGAGGCGATCGGGCGGGTTTGGCTGAAATACAGGGGAATCGGGTCGGCGGCCCGCCGCGCCCGGCTCCGCCGCGCTTGCGATCGCCGCTAGGCGAGCTCGATCAGGTCGCGGTAGTCCGCCGACCAGTGATCCTCGGTGCCGTCGGGCAGCAACACCACTCGCTGCGGGTCGAGCGCCTCGGCCGCACCCGGGTCGTGGGTGACCAGCACCACCGCCCCGGCATAGCTGCGCAGCGCGTCGAGCACCTGTTCGCGTGATGCCGGGTCGAGGTTGTTGGTCGGCTCGTCGAGCAGCAGCACGTTCGCGGTGGAGGCCACCAGTCCGGCCAGCGCCAGCCGGGTCTTCTCACCACCGGACAGGGTGCCGGCCGGTTGCTCCAGCTGCGGCCCGGTGAACATGAACGCGCCCAGCAGTCCCCGCAAATCCTGCTCGGAGGTGTCGGGGGCGGCGTGCCGGATGTTCTCCCACACGCTGGCCGCGTTGTCGATAGTGTCGTGTTCCTGGGCAAAGTAGCCGATCTTGCAGCCGTGGCCGGGCTCGAGCTGGCCGGCGTCGGGGGTTTCGACACCGGCGAGCAGGCGCAGCAGGGTGGTCTTACCGGCGCCGTTGAGGCCCAGCACCACGACCCGCGAGCCCCGGTCGATGGCCAGGTCGACACCGGTGAAGATCTCCAGCGAGCCGTACACCTTGGTCAGTCCGGACGCCATCAGCGGGGTTTTCCCGCAGGCCGACGGCGTCGGGAACTTGATCCGCGCGACCTTGTCGGCGACCCGTTCCTCGTCCAGCGCCGCCAGCATCCGGTCGGCGCGACGCAGCATGTTCTGCGCAGCAACGGCTTTGGTGGCCTTGGCGCCCAGCTTGGCGGCCTGGTTGCGCAGCGCGGTGACCTTGCGTTCAGCGTTGGCTCGCTCCCGGCGACGACGCTGCTCATCGGTCGCTCGGGCGTCGAGGTACTTCTGCCAGCCCATGTTGTACACGTCGGCCTCGCCGCGCACCGCATCGAGGAACCACACCCGGTTGACCACGTCGGCCAGCAGGTCCACGTCGTGGCTGATCAGTACCAGTCCCCCGCTGTGGTTCTTCAGGAAGTCGCGCAGCCAGCCGATCGAATCCGCGTCGAGGTGGTTGGTCGGTTCGTCGAGCAGCAAGGTGGTGCCCGAGCCCGCGCCGCCGGCGCCACCCTCGCCCGCCGCGAACAGAATCCGAGCCAGTTCCACGCGGCGGCGCTGGCCACCGGACAGGGTCCGCAGCGGCTGGGTCAGCACCCGGTCGGGCAGGCCCAGGCTGGTGCAGATCCGGCCCGCCTCGCTTTCGGCGGCGTAGCCGCCCAGGGCGGCGAATCGCTCTTCGAGCTGGCCGTAGCGGCGGATCGCGCGGTCGCGCTCGGTGTCGTCGACCACCTCCGCCATTAGCACCTGCTGCTTCTCCAGGTCGGCCAGGATGGTGTCGAGGCCACGGGCCGACAGCACGCGATCGCGCGCCAGGACGTCGAGGTTGCCCTCCCTGGGGTCCTGCGGCAGGTAGCCGACCTCGCCAGTGCGGGTGATGGTGCCGGCGTATGGCTCGCCCTCACCAGCCAGAATGCGCAGCGTGGTGGTCTTGCCGGCGCCGTTGCGGCCGACCAGACCGATCCGATCTCCGGGCTGCACCCGCAGCACCGAGTCCACCGAGTCGAGTAGGGTGCGCGCTCCGGCGCGGACCTCCAGGCCCGTTGCGGTAATCACGCGCGCGTACTCCTGTCGTGGTGCTACTTATCGTCGGTGCTGACTACTTATCGTCGGTGAAGACCGGTGGGCGCTTCTCGGCGCGCGCAGCGACGGCTTCCTCGAAGTTGCTGGTCAGCAGGCGCACGTAGAGCTGTCCGAGCCCCTCGGCCTGCATGTGCCCCTCTAGACTACCGGCGTCGAGTCCGCTCCAGAGCGTCCGCTTGGTCAATTCGGCCCCCGGCCGGGAGAAACCGGCGATCCGCTCGGCCATGTCGTAGCAGGTGTCCAGCAGGTCCGGCTGCTCCACCACCCGGGATACCAGGCCGATTCGTTCGGCCTCGGCGGCGTCGACGTCGCGGCCGGTGAGCATGATCTCGAACGCCCGCGACGCCCCGATCGCCCGGGGCAGCAAGTAGCTCAGCCCCAGCTCACTGGCGGTCAGCCCGTTGTTGATGCCGGCGGCTCGAAAATACGCACCAGACGCGGCGACCCGGATGTCGGCCGCCAGCGCCAGGCACAGGCCGCCACCGATGGCCGCCCCGTTGACGGCCGCGATCACCGGCTGGTGCAGGCGCCGCAGCCCCAGGATGATGTCGTCGAGCAGTTCCATCGACCGCAATCCGAACGTCGGCCGGGTCAATCCGGCCACGTGCGGCACCGAACCCGCGGACTTGTGGTCGGCACCCGAAGAGAACCCGCGGCCCGCCCCGGTCAGCACGACCACCCGCACCGAGTTGTCGTAGCTGACTTCCGCCAGCACGTCGCGCAGCGGAACCATGACGTCGAACGCCATGGAGTTCATCCGCTCCGGGCGGTTCAGCGTGATCAGGGCGACGTGTGGGCGGGGACGTTCGACTTTGACGAACTCGGAGCCCAACTCGGATTCGGAAGACACGGGTGCACGCTATCGCGTGCGCACACTCAGACCTGGTCGGGCTTGCCCGTAGCGGCCTGCTCGGCCAGGGCGGCTTCGACGTCGAGATCCTTGACCTGCTGGACCAGGTTCTCCAACGCCGCGGCAGGCAGTGCACCGGCCTGGTTAAACACCAGCGTGCCCTTCTTGAACGCCATCAGGGTGGGAATGGAGCGGATCTGGGCGGCGGCGGCCAGCTGCTGCTCGGCTTCGGTGTCGACCTTGGCGAACACCACGTCGGGGTGCTTCTCGGAGACCGACGCGAACGTCGGCGCGAACGAGCGGCACGGCCCGCACCAGGACGCCCAGAAATCGACGAGCACGATGTCGTTGTCGGCGATGGTTTCTTCGAATTTCGCTGCGGTGAGGTCTTGAGTTGCCATGATTGGCCCAACGCCCGGATACGCCGCGGTGTTCCCGAACCCCGTCACGCAGCGCCGCAGTGGTCTACACAGCGGACTCACAGCTGGGAGCTAGCTGCCCGCTAACTCGACCATCGACGGTGGTAGCACCGGCCGGCGGCACCCGCCGCCGCCGCTTTCAACGAACGGAGACTGCCGATGTCCCCCCGCCCGAGCACACCCACCCCGACGGTTCAGCGAGGCTCGACGGAGGAGAGCCGAAGCTGGGACCGCGGCATGAGCCAGACGATCCGTGCACTGACCGGAGCGACGGCGCTCTTCGCGGCCGGACTGTTCGTCCCGGCATTGGCTCACGCCCAGGGCGACCACGTGATGGGTTCGGTCTCCTCGGTGTCCGGCAACACCTTCGAGGTGGCCCGCTCGTCCGGCACCACCACGGTCGCGTTGGCCGACGACACCCGGATTTTCGAGTCGGTGCCCGCGCAGCGCGGTGAGATCACCGCCGGCACCTGCATCAAGGCCGGTGCCGGACCCGACAGCGCTCCGGCAGACAGCGGCGCCATCACCGCGAAGTTCGTGGCGATCAGCACCACCGTCGACGGCAAATGCCCGCAGCGGCCCGCCGCGGCGGCCGACGCCCCGGCGCCGCCGAAGCCGCACCGCGGCGTCCGCGGTGTGGTCGAGTCCGTCTCCGGCGACACCCTGACGATCAGCGGTCCGTCTGGGCCGACCACGGTCACGGTCAACGACAGCACCCACTTCCGCCGGATGGTCGCCGTCAGCGCACCGTCGATCAGCGCCGGAAAGTGTGTCGCCGCCGGCGGGACCAAGGACGGCGACGGCGTGCTGCAGGCGAGGCGGGTCACCGTGTGGGCCGGCGACGGCAACTGCCCCGAGCCGCCCGCATAGCGGGCCTCGGCGGCATCTGAGCCGTTACCCCAGCACCTTCCCGTAGGTCTGCCGACCCATCAGAAAAGTGGCCTCGACAGCCACGTCGCGCAGGTCTTCCGGCGGAACCCGGCGAGGGTTGTGCGAGAGCACCACCAGATCGGCGTACTTGCCGGGTTCCAGGCTGCCGATCTCGGTGTCCAGCCGCAGTTGCCAAGCGGCGTTGAGGGTCTGCGCCTTGATCGCCGCATCGACGCCGATGCGCTGTTCGGGGGCCAGCACCCGGCCGCTGCCCTTGGCGATCCGGTTCACCGCGGTGGCGATGTTGCCGATCGGGTTGGGCGGGGTGACGGTGCCGTCATTGTGGAACGAGAGCCGCAGGCCGGCGTCGACAGCGGAACGCGCCGACATCCAGTGCGAGCCGTGATCGAGACCGAAGAGCTTGTCCACCAACACATCTCCCCAGAAATAGATGTGTTCGATGAACAGACTCGGGGTGATTCCCAGCTGTGCGGCCCGGGCGAACTGATCGGGTCGCATGGCCCCGACGTGTTCGATCCGGGGCCGTAGCGCCGGCGGTGTGCGCGCCTGTTCGAACGCGTCCAGCACCACGTCGATCGCGGCATCACCATGAACGTGGCAGGAGACCTGCCAATGCTGATCGACAAAGGACTTGGTCAAGTCCTGGATCTGCTCGGGCGGGTAGTTCATCCTGCCGCGATGGTCGGGGCCCAAGCCCATGCTCGCGGTGGTGGCGTTGGCCAGATACGGGAAGGTGGTGAAGATGTTGCCCTGCCAGGGCGAACCGTCCGCCCAGATCTTCATCCCGATCTTGTCGAACAGCACGTCGGCGCGGGCCCGCTTGCCGCGAACATTCTTCGAATCCGCAGCCAGTTCCGCGGTGCCGATCTCATAGGCACGCACCCGCACCGCGCAGTCGGCCTGCTGGGCGAGCTTGCCGAACACCTCCGATTGCGCACGCGCGTCATAGGAATGCTCGGTGGCCGTGGCGATACCCGCGCGCGCGAGTTGGGAGTAGGCCCAGCGCAGATTGTCCCCGGCGTTGGCCATGATGGCGCCCGAGAACGGCGCGACCAGCGCCATCACCGCCGCCGCCTCGCGGACCTCGCCGGTCAGCTGTCCGTCGGGCCCGTGGATGTACTGCGCTCCGGCCGGGTTGGGGGTGGTCTTGGTGATACCTGCCGCGGTGAACGCGGCGGTGTTGCCGTAGGCGGCGTGGCCGCTGTTGGAAATGATCACCACGGGGTTGTTGGGGGCGAGCCGGGACAGTTCGGTACGGGTGAACGGCTGCAACCCGGTCTGCAGCAGCGGATCCACCCCATTGAGCAGAATCGGCTGGCCCTTCGGCGTGTCCGCCACGGCCTCGGCCAGCTTGGCGAACACCCCGTTTGCGGTGGGGACGGTGAACGGACGCACGTCGATGGCCGGCGGGGCCAGCGTGGAGCCCATCTCGAAGGGATGCCCATGCGGTTCCACGAACGCCGGTAGCAGCGCCCGGCCGCGCAAGTCGATGACGGTGGTGCCCGACCCGCGCAGTCGCAGTACCTCGTCGGCAGTGCCGACCTGGGTTATCCGCCCGCCGGTGACCGCGAGTGCTTCGGCTTCCGGGGCGCCCGGCGCCACAGTCACCACCGGGCCACCAAGGAAAATGGTGTCGGCCCCCGGCCCCCGTGATCCGCACGCCGCGAGCCCGCCGACCGCTGTGCCCGCTGCCGCGGCCGCCATCCCGGCCATAAACCGTCGCCTGCTTGTCGTCACCGTGGCCGCTCGTTTTCAGTCACAGTCACGCGACGAGTATGGCAGCGCCCGTCCCCCGGGCCATCGGCCGGGACACATGACAACGCTGACCGGTCCCGCGCTAGGTGAGGTCGTCGTGGTCGCCGCGCGCCCAGGCGGCGTGACGGTCCGCCGAGAACCGGATCGCGGCCACCGCATCGGTGTCGATGGTGTTGGTGTGCAACCCGTAAATGCGGTCGAACCGCAACTGCTCAAAGGTGCCGGCCATCCGCTGGGCGACCGCGGCCGACAGCGGAATCCGGTTGGGATAGCTGCGCAAGAACGCCACGGTGCGCCGGTCGGGGTTCGGGAAGACGGTGTCGCCGACCAGCAGTACCCCGCGACCGTCGGCACCGGCGTCCCAGCACGCGACGGAGCTACCCGGAAAGTGGCCGCCGACCTGAACCAGGGTCAGCCCCTCAGCGAGCTCCAGGCGGCCGGACCAGTATCGGATCGCCGGGTCCGGACGCATCACCCACTGGTTGTCGGCGGCGTTGACATACACCGGCACCCCGCCGAGTCGCCGGCCCCATTCCACTTGGGCGCCGAACATGTGCGGGTGGCTGGCGACGACACCAAGCACCGGGCCCTGCTCGAGCGCCGCGGCCACTGCGGCGTCATCGACGAATCCCGACGGATCCCACAGGATGTTGCCGCCGGGCGTGCACACCAGCTTGCCCAGTTGACCGATACCGAGTGGCGGATTGCTACCGATTCCGATCAGCCCGGGTTCCAGCGCGACGAGGGTGGATCGCATCCCCTCGGCGGCCAGCTCGTCCAAGGTGGCCCACTGTTGGCCGCCCTGCGGCACCCATTGCCGGTCGTCCTCGCAGATCGCACACACCTGCGGCGTCGCATCGTGTTCGACACCGCAGGTCCGGCAGAGCCAGAACTCGGATGCCGGCACGGTCAGACCGTGAAACCGACTGCGCGCATCATCTCGCGGCCCTCATCGGTGATCTTGTCCGGTCCCCAGGCCGGCTCCCAAACCCAGTTGACGTCAGCCTTCTTGACCAGACCGGCACCCACGGTGGCATTCTGGATCTGCTCGACGATCATGTCTTGCAGCGGGCAGGCCGGCGAGGTCAGCGTCATGGTCACGACCGCCGCCGGACCGTCCTCGTCTTCGCGGAGCGACAGGTCGTACATCAGGCCCAGGTCCACGACATTGATACCGATCTCGGGGTCGATGACGTCGTGCATCGATTCCTCGAGTTCGGCGAGCAGTTCGTCCGGTCCCAATTCGCTCATCGGTTCATCTCCTGGGTTGTCCCACTGACGGATGCCAGCGTTTGTTCCTCTGTCTTCGCGAGTGTCTGCGCCAGCGCATCCTTGAACGCCATCCAGCCCAGCAGTGCGCACTTGACGCGCGCCGGGTACTTGGCCACCCCGGCGAAGGCGATGCCGTCGCCGAGCACCTCCTCGTCGCCTTCCACGGTGCCTCGTGATGACACCATCTCGTGGAACGCATCGAAGGTCGCGCACGCCTGTTCCACCGTCAGACCGATCACCTGGCTGGCCAGCACCGAGGTCGCGGCCTGCGAGATCGAGCAACCCTGCCCGTCGTAGGAGACATCGGCGATCTGCGTACCGTCGGGCGACAGCGCCACCCGCAGCGTCAGTTCGTCACCGCAGGTGGGGTTGACGTGGTGCACCTGCGCGCCGTAGGGCTCCCGCAGACCGCGATGCTGCGGATGCTTGTAGTGATCGAGGATCACCTCTTGATAGAACTGCTCAAGACGCAACGTCTCACACTCCCCCAAAGAATTCCACGGCCCGGCGGACACCCGCCAGCAGGCGCTCCACCTCCTCGTGGGTGTTGTAAACCGCGAACGACGCCCGGGCGGTGGCAGCCACATTGAACTTGCGGTGCAACGGCATTGCGCAGTGGTGGCCCACCCGCACGGCGACACCGTCGTCGTCGAGCACCTGCCCGACGTCGTGCGCGTGCACCCCGTCGATCACGAAGGACACCGGCGAGCCGCGGTCGATCGTGCTGGTCGGCCCGACGATGTGCACCCCGGGAATGCCGGCGAGCCCCTCGAGTGCGGCGGCCACCAGCTCACGTTCGTGGGCGGCCACCACATCCATCCCGATCGCATCGAGGTAGCGAGCGGCCGCGGCCAACCCGACGACCTGCGAGGTCATCGGCGTGCCTGCCTCGAAACGTTGCGGCGCCGGCGCGTAGGTGCTCGACGCCATCGTGACCGTCTCGATCATCGATCCACCCGTCAGGAAGGGCGGCAGCGCCGCCAACAGCTCCCGCCGGCCGTAGAGCACCCCGATCCCGTTGGGTCCGAGCATCTTGTGCCCGGAGAACGCCGCGAAGTCCACCCCCAGCGCGTGGAAGTCGACCGGCTGGTGCGGCACGGACTGGCAGGCGTCGAGCACGGTGAGCGCACCGACCGCGCGGGCCCTCGACACCAGCTCGGCGACCGGGGCCAGCGCGCCGGTCACGTTCGAGTGATGCGTGAACGCAACGACTTTGACCCGCTCGTCGAGTTCCAGCGAGTCCAGGTCGATACGCCCGTCGGGCGTCACCTCGTACCACTTCAGGGTCGCTCCGGTGCGCCGCGCCAGTTCCTGCCAGGGAATCAGGTTGGCGTGGTGTTCCAGTTCGGTGGTGACGATGACGTCACCCGGGCCTACGGCCGCCTCGAAGCGGTCATCACCGACCACGTAGGACACCAGGTTCAGCGACTCGGTGGCGTTCTTGGTGAACACCAGCTCGTCCGGCTCGGCGCCGACGAAGCGCGCGATCGCACACCGGCCGTCCTCGTAGGCGTCGGTGGCCTCCTCCATCAGCTGGTGCGCCCCGCGGTGCACCGCGCCGTTGGAGTTCAGCAGGAACTGCCGCTCGGCGTCGAGCACCGGAACCGGACGCTGCGAGGTGGCCCCGGAGTCCAGGTAGGCCAGCCGGCTCCCGCCGCGCATGACACGGTTCAGGATCGGGAAGTCCGCCCGAATCGCGTCGAGGTCCGGCACCGCCGGACGACTGACCGAGAGCGTCATGTTCTAGGCCTCCGCCGCAGCTGCCTGTTCGGTGAAGCGCACGTAGCCGTTCTCCTCCAGCTCGTCGGCCAGCTCCGGCCCACCCGACTCGACGATCCGCCCGCCGGCGAAGACGTGCACGAACTGCGGCTGGATGTAGCGCAGGATGCGGGTGTAGTGCGTGATCACCAGCACGCCACCGTTCTCCGCCTCCTGGTAGCGATTCACCCCTTCGCTGACCACCCGCAGCGCGTCGACGTCCAGGCCGGAGTCGGTCTCGTCGAGGACCGCGATCTTCGGCTTGAGCAGGCTCAGCTGCAGGATCTCGTGGCGCTTCTTCTCACCGCCGGAGAAGCCCTCGTTGACGTTGCGTTCGGCGAAGGCGGAGTCGATACCCAATTCGGCGAACGCTGCCCGCTGTTCCTTGATCCAGGTCCGCAGCTTCGGCGCCTCACCGCGCACGGCGGTCACCGCGGTGCGCAAGAAGTTCGACATCGACACCCCGGGCACCTCGACCGGGTATTGCATGGCCAGGAACAGGCCCGCGCGTGCACGCTCATCGACGCTCATCGCCAGCACGTCCTCGCCGTCGAGGGTGATCGACCCCGATGTCACGGTGTACTTGGGGTGCCCGGCAATCGCGTAGGACAGGGTGGACTTGCCCGACCCGTTCGGGCCCATCAGGGCATGTGTCTCACCGGAGTTCACCGTCAGGTTCACACCGTGCAGAATCGGGATCGCCGAGGCGCCCTCATCCCCGGCGCCGCCCGGCAACACACTGACGTGCAGGTCCTTGATTTCCAAAGTGCTCATTGCTGTTTCGGGTCCTTAAGTCGCTTACTTGTTCTCGGTGACCGCGAGTTCACGCTCGACGGCCTCGGTGAGGCGCTCCTGCACAGCCGGAACGGGGATCTTGGCGATGATCTCGCCGAAGAAGCCACGCACGATCAGGCGCCGGGCCTGCTCTTCCGGGATGCCGCGCGCCTGCAGGTAGAACAACTGGAGATCGTCGAATCGTCCAGTCGCGCTGGCGTGCCCAGCCTGCACGATCTCCCCGGTCTCGATCTCCAGGTTGGGAATCGAGTCGGCCCGGGCTCCGTCGGCCAGTACCAGGTTGCGGTTGACCTCGAAGGTGTCGGTGCCGACGCCGCTCGCGCGGATCAGCACGTCGCCGACCCAGACGGTGTGGGCGTCCGGCAGCGCCGACGCGGGGTCGCCCTGCAGCGCACCCTTGTAGAGCACGTTGGAGCGGCAGTTGGGCTGGGCGTGGTCGACCAGCAGGCGCGATTCGAGGTGCTGGCCGTCGTCGGCGAAGTACAGGCCGAGCATCTCGGCGTCGCCACCGGGACCGTCGAAGCGGACCCGGCCGGTCAGGCGTACCAGTTCGCCACCCAGCTGCACGGCGCTGTGGCGCAGCACCGCGTCCCTGCCCAGCGCCGCGTGGTGCATGGTGACGTGCACCAGGTCCGAGGCGGCATCGGCGATCCAGACCACGGTCAGCTGTGCGCCGTCGCCGACCACGAATTCGACGTTGTCGGCATAGGTTCCGCTGCCCCGCACGTCGATCACGACGGTTGCGCGTGACAGTTCCTCGGCACGCAGCAGCAGGTGGCCGTAGGCGGTCGCTCCCGCACCCGGGCCGGTGACAGTGATCTCGATGGGTTCCTCGACGCTCGCTTCCTTGGGCACGGTGACCACCGTCGCCTCACGAAACGCCGAGAAGGCCTGGGCCGCAATGCGGTCCGCTGGCACTCCAGCGGCGCCCAGCCGGTCATCGCCGCGCCCGACCGTCTCGGTCCGCACGCCCTCCGAGCCGCGGACTTCGATGCCGGCGGGCGCGTCGGCGACCGCGGAGCCGTCGTGCAGGCCGCGCAGCCGGCGCAGCGGGGTGAACCGCCACACCTCATCGCGACCGTGCGGCACCTCGAATGCCTCGACGTCGAACGAGGTGAACGCGGTGCCCTTGGTGCCACCCTCGACGGCTGCGGTCAGGTTGGCCGCCGGGGCGGACGTCAAACCAGGGGAAGTCACCTAGCCCACCGAGCCTTCCATCTGCAGCTGGATCAGCTTGTTGAGTTCCAGCGCGTACTCCATCGGCAGTTCCTTGGCGATCGGCTCGACGAAGCCGCGCACCACCATTGCCATCGCCTCGTCCTCGGTCAGGCCGCGGCTCATCAGGTAGAAGAGCTGGTTTTCACTGACCTTCGACACGGTGGCCTCGTGACCGACGGTGACGTCGTCCTCACGGATGTCGACGTAGGGGTAGGTGTCGCTGCGGCTGACGTTGTCGACCAGCAGCGCATCGCATTTCACGCTGGACTTCGCGCCGTGCGCACCCCTGTGGATCTCGACCAGCCCCCGGTAGGAGGATCGGCCGCCGCCGCGCGCCACCGACTTGGAGACGATGTTGGACGACGTGTTGGGCGCCAGGTGCAGCATCTTGGCGCCGGTGTCCTGGTGCTGGTCCTCGCCGGCGAACGCGACCGAGAGCACCTCGCCCTTGGCGTGTTCGCCGGTCATCCACACCGCCGGGTACTTCATGGTGACCTTGGAACCGATGTTGCCGTCGACCCACTCCATGGTGGCCCCGGCCTCGGCCCGGGCCCGCTTGGTCACCAGGTTGTAGACGTTGACCGACCAGTTCTGGATAGTGGTGTAGCGGCACCGGCCACCCGGCTTGACGACGATCTCCACCACCGCGGAGTGCAGCGAGTCCGAGGTGTACACCGGCGCGGTGCAGCCCTCGATGTAGTGCACGTAGGCGTCTTCGTCGATGATCATCAGCGTGCGCTCGAACTGGCCCATGTTCTCGGTGTTGATCCGGAAGTAGGCCTGCAGCGGGATGTCGACGTGTACACCCTTGGGCACGTAGATGAACGATCCCCCGCTCCACACCGCGGTGTTGAGCGCGGAGAACTTGTTGTCTCCCGCCGGGATCACCGTGCCGAAGTACTCGCGGAACAGCTCCTCGTGCTCCCGCAGGGCGGTGTCGGTGTCAAGGAAGATGACCCCTTGTGCCTCAAGGTCTTCGCGGATCTTGTGGTAGACCACTTCGGATTCGTACTGGGCGGCCACGCCACCGATGTAGCGCTGCTTCTCGGCCTCCGGGATGCCCAGACGGTCGTAGGTGTTGCGGATGTCGTCGGGCAGGTCGTCCCAGGTCTGGGCCTGCTTCTCGGTGGACCGCACGAAGTACTTGATGTTGTCGAAGTCGATGCCGGACAGGTCCGAACCCCAGTTGGGCATCGGCTTCTTCATGAAGGTCCGGTAGGCCCGCAGGCGTGCCTCGAGCATCCACTCCGGCTCGTTCTTCTTCGCGGAGATGTCGCGCACCACGGCCTCGGAGATACCCCGCTGCGCGGCCGCCCCGGCGGCGTCGCTGTCGGCCCACCCGAATTCGTACCGACCCAGCGACGCGATCGTCTCTTCCTGGGTCGGCTCCGCGGTTGCTTCGGTGGCCTCCGGCGTGAGTGTCATGGTGACGCTCCTTCGGTTTTCGTGATGGCTTCGGCGCAGGGTGTGCGCCGAAGGTTGGTCGGTGCTGCTAATGCTGTTTTTTGACGGCCGCGGCGGCGCTGGACTTGCCGGCCTTGGCGACCTTGGCGCTCCGGTTGGTCAACGGCACATGGGTGGTGCAGACGTAGCCGCCGTCGGCGATGGTCGCCAACCGCTGCACGTGGGTGCCCAGCACTTCGGCCATCGCCTGCCGCTCGGCCCGGCACAACTCCGGGAACTCCTTGGCGACGTTGGCCACCGGGCAGTGGTGCTGCAGTATCTGCACCCCCGGTACGCCACCGTCCACCCGCGCGGTGGTGGCGGCATAGCCGGCCTCCGTCAAGGCGCCGGCGATGCGTTGGGCGGTGGCTTCCAGGTCGCCGTCGTCGTCGGTGCCGCTGCCGGCTGCGACGGCCGCGACCTTGGCCAGGATGGTGTCGATGCGCTGTCGGGCGAAGTCGACCACCGCGTCCTCGCCACCGATCTCGCGCAGCTGGCGCATGGCCGCCACAGCGAGGTCGTCGTAGCGGTGGCCGAGCTTGCCGCGGCCGGCTTCGGTGAGCTGAAACCGCTTCGCCGGACGCCCGCGCCCCACCTGCTGCCAGGATGCCGCCGCATGTGCCTCGGCGTCACCCATCTCGATCAGGGCATCCAGGTGCCGACGCACCCCTGCGGCCGACAAGCCCAGCTGGGCGCCGATCTCCCCCGCGGTGATCGATCCGGATTCCATCAGCAGGCGTACCACCGCCTGACGCGTGTCGTGGCCGCTGGCGACTTCGGCCGCCAGCGGGGTGCCCGCCACAACCGCACCGCCGGGGCGTTGCCCGGCGGATTCGGTGGCGGCTTTCACCTCCCCCATTTCGGAGGCCTCGAATTTCACAACACCAGTGTGACGCAATTCCAGGGCTCGGTCTAGAAAGGGTTACCTCAGTTCAGGCCGGATCGGGCGTTGCGCTGATCACATCCCGCGGGCCGCCGGGCGTCCCCGGGCATCGGAGAGCGGCCGTTACGCTGCTGGGATGGCCTTCCGCCGGCATTCGCTGAGCACGTCGATCGCGCACCTGCACGGCGACGAGCGCACTGTCGGCTCCCCGCTTAATGCCGCTGAGCTGGTCGCATTGCGGCGCACCCGCCTGTTCGGTGCCACTGGAACCGTGCTGATGGCCATCGGTGCGCTCGGGGCCGGTGCGCGGCCGGTTGTGCAAGACCCGACCTTCGGGGTCAGGCTGCTGAATTTGCCGTCGCGCTTGCAGACGGTGGCCCTGACCATGACCACCACCGGGGCGGTGATGATGGCGCTGGCCTGGCTGATGCTGGGGCGGTTCGCCCTTGGCAAGCGGCGGATGTCGCGCAGCCAGCTCGACCGCACCCTGCTGCTGTGGATGCTGCCGCTGCTGGTCGCCCCGCCGATGTACAGCAAGGACGTCTACTCCTACCTGGCGCAGAGCCAGATCTCTCGGCTGGGTCTGGACCCCTACCGGGTGGGCCCGGCGCCGGCCCTGGGCCTTGACCACGTCTTCACCCTGTCCGTGCCCAGCCTCTGGCGGGAGACGCCGGCACCCTACGGGCCGCTGTTCTTGTGGATCGGTCGGGGAATCTCGGCGTTGACCGGGGAAAACATCGTCACCGCGGTGCTGTGCCACCGGGTGGTGGTGCTGCTCGGGGTCGGCTTGATCGTGTGGGCGGTGCCGCGCTTGGCGGCGCGCTGCGGGGTTGCCGAGGTCAGCGCCCTGTGGCTCGGTGCGGCCAATCCGCTGTTGCTGATGCATCTGGTTGCCGGCATCCACAACGAGGCGTTGATGCTCGGGCTCATGCTGACCGGCACGGAGTTCGCGTTGCGCGGGATCACCGCGGCACAGCCCCTGCTGCCGTCGAACCGGCACGAGTGGGCTCCGCTGGCCGGCTTGCTCATCGGAGCGGTGCTGATCACGATGTCGTCGCAGGTCAAGCTGCCGTCGCTGCTGGCGCTCGGCTTCGTCGCGATGGCGCTGGGCTGGCGGTGGGGCGGCGACCTGCGGGCGTTTCTGCTGGCCGGTACGAGCATGGCCGCCTTGGCGGCGGCGGTGACGGGCCTGATCGGCTGGGCCAGCGGGCTGGGCTTCGGGTGGGTGTTCACCCTGGGCACGGCCAATGTGGTGCGCAGTTGGATGTCGCCGCCGACGCTGATCGCCCTCGGCACGGGCCAAGTCGGGATCCTGCTGGGGCTGGGTGATCACACCACCGCGGTGCTGTCGCTGACCCGTGCCATCGGTGTCCTGATCATCGCGGTGCTCGTGGTGTGGCTGTTGCTGGTGGTGTTCAACGGCCGGCTGCATCCGGTCGGTGGCCTCGGCGTTGCGCTGGGCATCACCGTCCTGCTGTTCCCGGTGGTCCAGCCGTGGTACCTGCTGTGGGCGATCATCCCGCTGGCCGCCTGGGCGACCCGCCCGAACTTCCGGATCGCGGTGATCGCGGTCACCCTGGTGGTGGGTATCTTCGGCCCGACCGCCAACGGCGACCGTTTCGCGCTGTTCCAGATCGTGGACGCCACCCTGGCCAGTGCCGTCGTGGTGCTCGGGTTGTTCCTGCTGACCTATCGGCGACTGCCGTGGCGTGAATTGCCTGCCGAAGCTGACACCCCAACGGGCAGCGCAGCGGCCGAGGAACAGACCCCACGGCCGGCCGCCGCCACCGACGCTTACGCTGATTCTCCGTGAACTCAGCTGTCGCGGTGCGCTTGCGCGGGGTACGCAAGCGTTACGGGACCGGTCCGTCTGCGGTCGATGCGGTCGCCGGCCTTGATTTCGACGTACAGACCGCCGAAGTGTTCGCCCTCCTCGGTCCGAACGGCGCCGGGAAGACGACGACGGTCGAGATGTGCGAAGGCTTCGTCCGCCCGGACTCCGGAACCATCGAAGTGCTCGGCTTGGACCCGGTCGCCGACAACGACCGGCTTCGGGAGCGCATCGGGGTGATGCTGCAGGGCGGCGGCGGCTACCCGGCGGCCCGCGCCGGCGAAATGCTCAAACTGGTCGCGTCGTATTCGGCCAACCCGCTGGACCCGCAATGGCTGCTGGACACCCTGGGGCTGACCGATGCGGCCCGCACCACCTACCGCCGGCTCTCCGGCGGGCAGCAGCAGCGGCTCGCCCTAGCCTGCGCCCTGGTCGGCCGGCCGGAACTGGTATTCCTCGACGAGCCGACCGCCGGCATGGATGCGCACGCCCGACTGCTGGTGTGGGAGCTGATCGACGCCTTGCGCCGCGACGGCGTGACGGTGGTGCTCACCACACACCACCTGCGTGAGGCCGAGGAACTGGCCGACCGGCTGCTGATCATCGACCATGGTGCGGTGGTCGCCGCCGGCACGCCGGCGGAGTTGACTCGCAGCGGCGCCCAGGGGCAGTTGCGGTTCACCGCCGCCCCCCGATTGGACCTGTCGTTGCTGATCACGGCATTGCCGGAGGGCTATCGGGCCAGCGAGGTGCTGCCCGGCGAATACCTCGTCGAAGGAACCGTTGACCCTCAGGTGCTGGCGACCGTGACAGCCTGGTGCGCCCGGATGGACGTGCTGGCCACCGCACTGCGGGTCGAGCAGCGCAGTCTTGAGGACGTGTTCTTGGAGCTGACCGGACGGGAGCTACGCCCATGAGTGCCCAGCAGGTCTTCGCGCCCGGTACCTTCACCCCCGACCCTCGTCCGGCCAGCGTGCCCGCGATGCTGGCCGCCCAGTACCGGTTGGAGCTGACCCTGCTGCTGCGCAACGGCGAGCAGCTGCTGCTGACGATGTTCATTCCGATCACCCTGCTGATCGGGCTGACGGTGCTGCCGCTGGGCCCGTTCGGCGAGGGCCACGCCGAACGCGCCACCACCGTGTTGCCGGTGATCATGTCGCTGGCGGTGATCGCCACCGCCTTCACCGGGCAGGCGATCGCCGTGGCGTTCGACCGGCGCTACGGGGCCCTGAAACGCCTGGGCGCCACGGCGCTACCGGTCTGGGGCGTCATCGCCGGCAAATCCCTGTCGGTGGCCACGGTCGTTCTGTTGCAGTCCGTGCTGCTCGGGGCGATCGGCGCGGCGCTGGGCTGGCGGCCGACGCTGGCCGGTCTCGGCTTGGGCGCGGTGGTCATCGCACTCGGTACCGCCTGTTTCGCGGCGTCGGGTCTGCTGCTCGGCGGCAGCCTGCGCGCCGAGATCGTGTTGGCCGGCGCCAACCTGATGTGGTTCGTGTTCGGCGGGTTCTCCGCGCTGACGGTCGAGACCGACCTGGTGCCCGGCACGGTCCGCTGGCTCGCCCGGCTGACCCCGTCGGGGGCACTCACCGAGGCGTTGGCCCAAGCGTTGAGCGTCTCGATCGACTGGTTCGGTATCGCGGTGGTGACGGTGTGGGGCCTGTTGGCCGCCGTCGGTGCCGTGCGGTGGTTCCGGTTCAGCTGACCTACTACGGGATGTAGTTACCGATCCTCTACGATCAGGCCCGTGGGACGGTTCCTGATGCGCCTGGTGGATCTGCTACCCGAACCGGGCCTGCGCACCCAGCGATGGCTGGCTGCCGCGGTCGTCTTCACGCAGGGATTCATCGCGGTCACCGGCGCGATCGTGCGGGTCACCGCGTCCGGATTGGGCTGCCCGACGTGGCCGCAGTGCTTCCCCGGCAGCTACGTGCCGGTGGCCGTCTCGGAAGTTCCGCGGATTCATCAGGCCATCGAGTTCGGCAACCGGATGGTCACCTTCGCGGTCGTGATCACCGCGGCGCTGGCCGTCCTGGCCGTGATCCGGGCCCGCCGGCGTACCGAGGTACTGGTCTACGCCTGGCTGATGCCCGGCTCCACGGTGTTACAGGCGGTGATCGGCGGGATCACCGTACGCACCGGGCTGGCGTGGTGGACGGTGGCCGTGCACCTGCTGGTCTCCATGCTGATGGTGTGGCTGGCGGTGCAGTTCTACGCGAAAGTCGGTCAGACCGATGACGAGTCGGCGGTGGTGACCTACCGGGTCCCGGCGCCTTTGCGCGGATTGACCGCGCTGTGTGCCGTCACGCTGGGCGCGGTGCTGGTGACCGGCACCCTGGTGACCGGCGCCGGCCCGCACGCCGGCGACAAGAGCGCGGCCCGCACGGTGGCGCGGCTCAAGGTGGAGGTCGCCACCCTCGCCCACCTGCACGAGTCGCTGCTGATCGGATTCCTCGGCCTCCTGGTGGGCCTGGCCTTCGGGCTGGCTGCGGTGCAGGCAGCCAAGCCGGTGATGCGCCGGCTGGCGGTGGTGACTGCCCTGACGTTGGCTCAGGGGCTGATCGGCGTGGTCCAGTACTTCACCGGCGTGCCCGCCGTGCTGGTCACCCTGCACGTTGCGGGTGCGGTGCTGGTCACCGGCGCGACCGCGGCACTATGGGCCTCGCTGCGCCAGCGGACCCAACCCGAGTCGCTCTAGCGCCGCACCGACCTCGACGGCGAAGCGGCGCTGCGCGCGGTCTCGTTCGTCGGCGTCGAGCTCGCTGAAACCCAATTGCGGCGCAATCAGATCCAAGCCGACCAGGCGCGCGTCCGCGGCCGTTCCGGCTACATCGACCCGGGCGTAGAGCAGCTCTTCGATCCGGATGCTCAGGCGCTCGGCGGCCGAACGCAGCGCGGCACGCCCGACGTCCCACAGTTCGAAGTCCGGGTCGGAGCCCGCGGCGCCGAACGCGTGCGACCGGCCGGCGCCGAAAAACACCAGCGTGCTCAGCTCTGCCGGCGCCGGCCCCGCCAACGTCGGCACCCCGTCACACTGCAGGTCGGCCAGGTAGCGACGGTCGGCGTTCCAGGCCACCGCTTCCGGCGGGTTCAGCAGGTGGGCCACCCGCGTCGTCCACTTCAGGAATTCGGCCTGCCGGGCTGGGCCGCCGCCGGTCGTGCGCAGGATCACCAGGTCCGCGTCCAGCGTCTCCGGGTCATCCCAGGGCATTGGGCGGGCATGCAGCCCGCGGTGGCGCAGCGCCGCGACCAGCCCAGCGTCGTCGTCGGCTTCGACTCCATCGTGGTGGCCGCGCCGCGCATCGACCGCCAGCACGATGCGCGGATGGAAGATGTCGGGCCGGGCCAGCTTCATGCAGACCTCACATTCGGAGATGATAGTCACCATGCACGCCGTGGAAGTGGCCGCGACCGGCGGCCCGGAAGTTTTGAACCTGGTCGACAGACCACAGCCCTCCCCTGCCTCCGGTGAGGTGTTGATCCGGGTCGAGGCCGTCGGGGTCAACTACATCGACACGTACTTCCGCTCCGGGGTCTACCCCGCCGAGCTGCCGTTCGTGGTGGGCAGTGAGGCCGCGGGCACGGTCGCCGAGGTGGGCGCGGGAGTGACCGCATTGGCGGTGGGTGATCGCGTGGTGACGGCGGCAGCGACCGGCGCCTACGCCCAATACTGCACGGCCCCAGCGTCTTTGACGGCGCCCATCTCCGACGGCATTGCGGCCGACGTGGCCGCGGCCGCACTGCTCAAAGGCCTGACGGCGCATTACTTGATCAAGTCGGTGTACCCCATCCAGTCCGGCGACACCGTGTTGTTGCACGCCGGCGCCGGCGGAGTGGGGCTGATCCTGACCCAGTGGGCCACCGCGCTCGGTGCTCGGGTGATCACCACGGTGTCGAGTCCGTCCAAGGCCGAATTGTCGCGGCAGGCCGGCGCCGTGGAGGTGCTCGACTACCCCGGCTCGGCCCCTGAAGACGCCGCGGCGTTCGGCGCCCGGGTCCGGGAGCTGGCCGACGGCGGGGTGGTCGCGGTGTACGACGGGGTGGGGGCGGCGACGTTCGACGCCAGCCTGGCCAGCCTCGCCGTCCGGGGCACCTTGGCGCTGTTCGGCGCGGCCAGCGGTCCGGTGCCGCCGGTGGACCCGCAGCGGCTCAATGCCGCGGGCTCGGTCTACCTCACGCGTCCGAACCTGGCTCACTTCACCCGTACCGCACCGGAATTCACCTGGCGGGCCGGAGAACTGTTCGAGGCGATCGAAAACGGCACGATCGCGGTGACGGTGAGTCGGCACTATCCGCTGGCCGACGCGGCCCAAGCCCACCGCGATCTGCAGGGCCGCCAGACTGTCGGCTCGATCGTGCTCGACGCCTAACCGCCCCCTCGGTTCAGGTACCAACCGTCGGGCAGTAGCGGCACCCGAGGACCGTCAGCGAATTCCGCCCCTTCCAGCCGGGTGAGCCCGGTAGCGCGGCTACCGGCGCCTTGCCCACTGCCGGAGCGCCCCAGTTCCCCCGCGCCGTGATCGGACACCGGTGCCGGTTCGCAGTCCGGGGTCACCCCGACGGTCAGATCCATAACGGCGTCACCGTGCCGTGTTCTGGTCTGGCGCCGCCGGAGACGTTTGGCCCGGCGGGATTCCGCTGCCGCCGCGGCCGAGGCAGACTCCGGGGTGGGCGTCTTGCGCTTGGCGCTGTCCGCAGCGGAGGCGTGGGCGCCGAGACCTGATCCGTAGTCGATCCGGGGCCCACCCCCGACCACGTAGGGGAACAGCGGCGGAGCGGCGGGCACCGTCGCTGGCGGCGCCGCTGCCGGCGGCACCGGGGCGGCACCGGCCGGCGCGGCAGCGGGCGGCGCGGCGGGCGGGGGCGGGGCCGCCGCCACCGCCGAGCCGACCGCGACAGCCGGAACGTCTGCGACGACCGCCGGAGTCACCGGGCCCACCGGCACGGCGCCGCCCGCGGGAACCGGCTGAGGCAACCCGGCCAGGCCGGCCAGGCCGCCGACAGGCGCCACCACCGCGCCCGCCGCGGCGGCCATCGCCGCCGGTTGGCTTACCGCCTGTAGCAACTGGGCGATGTGGGTGGGCCAGTCGAACAGCACCAGGGCCGCGAAGTACTGCAGCGCCGGGATGATCTGAGTGGGGTCCTGGGTGATAGCCAAGAAGTCCTGGTACAGCTCTAGAGTTCGTGCGAGGTACCAGATCGGTCGGGTGGCATCGGCATAGAGCTCATACTCGAAGCCGTTGATTGTTCCGGCGGCTGGGTCCCAATTGATCCCGAAATTCTTCAGGAAATCCGCGACGACGGTAGTCACCCCATTGGTGACGCGGTCGAACCCTCCGACCCCGTCTTCCAAGCCAAGGCTTTTCAAGTATGGCTCGAGGAAATCGAGCAGGCCCTGCAACGGGTTTTCGGTTATCCGCTGCGATGACCACGGTGACGAGGCCTCTGCTGATCTCTGGATCGGGGCCGCCGGAGTGACGGTGGGGATCGCTGCCGCTGACGCTTCGCAGGCGGCCTGATAAGCCGCCATGACGGTGGCCGCCTGCACCCACATCCGGAAGTAGTCGGCCTCGTTGACGGCGATCGGAATGGTGTTGATCCCAAAGAAATTCGTTGCGACCAATACCCCGTGGGTGGCGTGATTGGCGGCCAGTTCCGGCAGGGTCGGCATCGCCGCCAGCGCGGCGGTATAGGCCCCCGCAGCCTGGTCGTGTACGGCCGCCATCCGGGCGCTGTCGGCAGCGGCGCGATACAGCCACGCCAGATACGGCAGATGCGCCGCCTGGTACTGCTCGGCGGCCGCGCCGCTCCACAGCCCGCCCGCCACCGCTGTCAGCAGTGCGTGCAGGTCCTGCGCCGCGGTGGTGTAGGCCGCGCCCAGCGATGACCAAGCGCCCGCGGCCGCGAGCAGCGGACCGGGGCCGGATCCGGCACTGAGCAGAGTCGCGTGCACCTCAGGAGGAGACGCCATCCACACCGGCCCGAACATGAGGATTCACTCTAGCGAATCTATAGTTTCGGTTGCCCGAACTCCTACCTTTTTTCGTCCGGCCAGCTGCCCGGCAGCAAGGGCATGCGCGCCGCGTCGTCGAAGGCGCCGCCCGATGACATCGTCAATCCCCCGGCCGGAGCACCGTCGCGGCCCACCGTGCCGGCGAATCCGGTTACTCCGTGCGACGACGCGGTCGCGCTCGCCTCAGCCTGCTCCGCCCAATCCGGCATCACCCCGACGTTGAGGTCCATGACAGCGTCGTCGGGCCGGCGTGCCTTGATGCGCTTGCGGCGTCGGGCCCGCTGCCGATCGCGCTCGGCCGCGGTTGCCGCAGCGGCTGCCACCGAACCGCGCGGCTCGGAGGCCTTCCGCGATGCTCCCGCCCCGACGGGCATGCCGGAACCGGTGCCGATGCCGGGCGGACCAAGCAGATACGGCGGGAAGAACGGCGCGCCGCCCGGTGGCGGGGGTGGCGCCGCCGGCGCGGGGCCGCTGACGCCGGCCGCCGCGGGGGCCGGTGCTGGAGCCGGCGCCGGAGCCGGCGCGGTCGGCATCGCGGGTGTCGGCGCTCCTGCCGAGCCGGATCCGAACCCGGCAAGGGCGTCGGGCGTGCCGCCCAACGGCAGCGGCGGGAGCGGTTGTGGAAGGCCGGCCAATCCGGCCAGCCCGGCAAAACCGCCCACCGCACCTACCGGGGCTACCAACACGCCGATCGCGGCGGCGAACAACTGGGGCGACTGGGCCAGCCAGGTACCGATCTCGGCCAGGTGTGTCGGCCAGTCGAACTCGGCGAGCTGAACCAGGTATTGGAACGCCAATGCGGGGTTCTGCTGGAAGTTCACGCCGAGTTGCTGAAAGTCCTCCAACAGTTCCAGTGCCCGCACCAGCCAGAACATCGGTTGATTGGGATCGACGTACTCGTCATAGGGAATCCCGTTCATCATCGCGTGGGCGGGATCCCAATTGATCTGCCCGTTGCTGGCGGTCTGCAGAATCTTGGCGATCAGCTGATCCAGCGGATCGTTGACGGTGGGATCGGTGCCCTCATCGGCATCGGCGGGTTGCGCGTCGGTCTTGACGATCGGGGGCGCCGGCGGGGTGTGCGGCACCGAGGCCATCGCCGCGCCACTGACCGCTTGATACGTTGCCATGGCCGCTGCGGCTTGCACCCACATCCGCACGTAGTCGGCCTCGTTGACCGCAATCGGAATGGTGTTGATCCCAAAGAAGTTCGTCGCCACCAACACCGCGTGGGTGGCGTGATTGGCGGCCAGTTCCGGCAGCGTCGGCATGGCCGCCAGCGCGCTGACATAGGCCCCGGCGGCCGTCTCGTATTGGGCCGCCGTTACCGCACTGTCCGCGCTGGCCTGCCTCAGCCACGCCAGGTAGGGCGAGTGCGCCGTCGCATACGCCTGAGCGCTCGGACCTTGCCACGCCCCGGCCTCAACGGAGCCCAGCAGCGTAAGTAGTTCATCAGCGGCGTCGGCGTACTGGGTTCCCAGAGCCGACCACGCGGAAGCGGAAGCCAGCAGCGGACCAGGCCCCGATCCGGCGCTCAGCAAGGCGGAGTGCACCTCGGGCGGAGAAGCCATCCACACCGGCGCCGGTGCGGTCACCGCCGGCCGTCCGCCCAGCTGTTGAACATGGTTTTCATTATCGGCAATTGAATACCTGCCGCGGCGGGCCGCACAAGACATTCCGCCCCTGTGTTAGCTGCGCTGATGCTGTGATGCCCGTGGCCTAGCTGGCACCATCGTTCACATGCCGACTCCGCAGTTCATCGTCGACCTCCGTACCCACATCGGCCACGCCCCGCTGTGGCTGATCGGTGTGACGGCGGTGGTTATCCGCGGCGACGAGGTGCTGCTCGTCGAACGCGCCGACAACGGCGTCTGGGCGCCGGTGACCGGGATCGTCGACCCCGGCGAAGAACCGGCTGACGCCGCCGTCCGCGAGGTCGCAGAGGAGACCGGTGTCACCGCGGTGCCCGAGCGGCTGACCTGGGTACACGTCACCGCGCCCGTCACCCACGTCAACGGCGACCGGGCCCAATACCTCGACCATGTCTTCGTGATGCGCTGGGTTGCCGGCGAGCCCTACCCCGCCGACGACGAAAGCACTGACGCGCGCTGGTACCCACTCACCGCGCTGCCCGAGTTGCCCGAGCGGATGGGACTGCGTATCGAGGCGGCGTTGTCCGAGCGCGGGAAAGCCCGGTTCGAATGGAGCGGGAGGTCCTAGAACAGGGTGGGCAGGCCGATGGCCGAGTCCACCGCCAGCGCACAGAAGACCAGCGCCAGATAGTTGTTGGACTGCAGGAACAGCCGCAGCGGCTTGACCGGCTCACCACGACGAACGCCCGCGTACAGCTGGTGGGCCATGGCCAGGAACCACGCGCCGGCCACTACCGCGACCGCCGCATACAACCAGCCTGCGGCGGGCACCAGCGCCAGCGTCGCCAGCACCGTCGCCCAGGTGTAGACCACGATCCGGTGGGTGACGACGTGCTCGCTGGCGACCACCGGCAGCATGGGCACCCCAGCCGCCGCGTAGTCCTCCTTGTAGCGCATCGCCAGCGCCCAGGTGTGCGGCGGCGTCCAGAAGAAGATCACCAAGAACATCACCAGCGCAGGCCAACCGATGGTGCCGGTGACCGCCGACCAGCCGATCACCACCGGCATGCAGCCGGCCGCCCCGCCCCACACCACGTTCTGGGAGGTGCGCCGCTTGAGCACCATCGAGTAGATCAGCACGTAAAACGCGATGGTGGCCGTGGCCAGCAGGCCCGACATCAAGTTCGTGGTACGCCACAGCCACATGAACGAGCCGGCACCGAGCGCCAGGCTGAACACCAGGGCGTTGCGGGTCGGCACTGCGTCACGAGCCAGCGGACGGCGCGCGGTGCGCTTCATCACCTTGTCGATGTCGGCGTCGACCACGCAGTTCAGCGCGTTGGCGCTGGCGGCGGCCAGCATCCCGCCGATCAGCGTGTTGAAGATCAGCAACGGATTCACCGTGCCGCGGTCGGCCAGCAACATCGCGGGAATGGTCGTGACCAGCAGCAACTCGATGATTCGGGGCTTGGTCAGCGACAGATACGCCAACAACGTGTTGCGCACAGCGCGTATTCGGCGCGGCTGAGCGCGCTCGCGAATACTCACGTGATGACTCCTAGGATGGCAGCTGCGACGCCAGCTTCGACTTCGGACGGACGCCAGCTTCTACTACGGACGATGGTAGACCGCTTGGCCAGGTCGTCCGAATCGCAGGGTCAATTCACGGCGAATCCACACGGCGACCGGACCTGCAACACTGCGCGTGCCCGCATTAGGGTGAGAACCAGCCAGGCTTGTTTTGAAGACCTATCTCGAAGATGAGGACCCGACGTTCGTGACCACTGCTGCAGAGATCTCCGCTCTTACCCGCCCGCACCACCCCGCTGACTGGGCCGAGATCGACTCCGTCGCAGTCGACACCGCCCGGGTGCTGGCCGCCGACGCGGTGCAGAAGGTCGGCAACGGCCACCCGGGCACCGCAATGAGCCTCGCGCCGCTGGCCTACACGCTGTTCCAGCGGGTGATGCGCCACGACCCGTCCGACACCACATGGCTGGGCCGCGACCGGTTTGTGCTGTCCTGCGGGCACTCCAGCCTGACCCTGTACATCCAGCTCTACCTGGGCGGTTTCGGGCTGGAACTGGCCGACATCGAGGCACTGCGGACCTGGGGATCCAAGACGCCAGGCCACCCGGAGTTCCGCCACACCAAGGGCGTGGAGATCACCACCGGCCCGCTCGGACAGGGCCTGGCCTCGGCGGTCGGCATGGCGATGGCCGCCCGCTACGAGCGCGGCCTGTTCGACCCGGAGACCGCGCCCGGCGAGAGCCCGTTCGACCACTTCGTCTACGTGATCGCCTCCGACGGCGACATCCAGGAGGGCGTCACCAGTGAGGCCTCCTCGCTGGCCGGCGTTCAACAGCTGGGCAACCTGATCGTGTTCTACGACCACAACAAGATCTCCATCGAAGACGACACCGCGATCGCCCTCTGTGAGGACACCGCGGCCCGCTACCGGTCCTACGGCTGGCACGTCCAGGAGGTCGAGGGCGGCGAGAACGTGACCGGCATCGAGGAGGCCATCGCCAACGCGAAGGCCGTCACCGACAAGCCTTCGTTCATCTCGCTGCGCACGATCATCGGCTACCCGTCCCCGGGCAAGATGAACACCGGAGCCATCCACGGTTCCGCGCTCGGCGGCGACGAGGTGGCCGCCACCAAGACCGCCCTCGGATTCGATCCGGACAAGGCGTTCGACGTCCGCGAAGACGTGATCACCCACACCCGCGGGCTGGTGGCACGCGGTAAGCAGGCCCGCGCCGATTGGCAGCAGCAGTTCGAGTCGTGGGCGGCCCGCGAGCCGGAGCGCAAGGCACTGCTGGACCGGTTGATCGCCGGTGAACTGCCCGAGGGCTGGGACGCCGAGCTGCCGTACTGGGAGCCCGGCTCCAAGGCCGTGGCCACCCGCGCCGCATCCGGCAAGGTGCTCAACGCAGTCGGCGCCAAGCTTCCTGAATTGTGGGGTGGCTCAGCCGATCTGGCGGGCAGCAACAACACCACCATGGACGGCGTCAAGTCGTTCGGACCGGCGTCGATCTCCACCGGCGAGTACACCGCCGACCCCTACGGCCGCACCCTGCACTTCGGGATCCGCGAGCACGCGATGGGCTCGATCCTGTCCGGCATCGTGCTGCACGGGCCCACCCGCGCCTACGGCGGCACGTTCCTGCAGTTCTCCGACTACATGCGGCCCGCGGTGCGGTTGGCGGCGCTGATGGACATCGACCCGATCTACGTGTGGACGCACGACTCGATCGGGCTCGGCGAAGACGGACCGACGCACCAGCCGATCGAGCACCTGGCGGCGTTGCGTGCCATCCCCCGCCTGTCGGTGGTGCGGCCGGCGGACGCCAATGAGACCGCGTACGCCTGGCGCACGGTGCTGGCCCGCGGCGCGAGCAGCGGTCCGGTCGGGCTGATCCTGACCCGGCAGAATGTGCCGATCATCGAGGGCACCGACGCCGAAGGCGTCGCCCGCGGAGGCTACGTGCTGGGCGGTCTCGAAGCCGCCGGCGCCGAAGACCCCGACGTGGTGTTGATCGCCACCGGTTCGGAGGTGCAGCTCGCGGTCGAAGCGCAGAAACTCTTGGCGGCCAAGGACATCAACGCCCGCGTGGTGTCCATGACGTGTCTGGAGTGGTTCGAATCGCAGCCGGCCGACTACCGTGACGCGGTGCTGCCGCCGTCGGTGTCGGCTCGGGTGGCGGTTGAAGCCGGTATCGCACAGTGCTGGCACAAGATCGTCGGCGACACCGGCGAGATCGTGTCCATCGAACGCTACGGCGAGTCCGCCGACTACCAAACGCTGTTCCGTGAGTTCGGCCTGACCGCGGAGGCTGTCGTCGCCGCCGCCGAAAGAACACTGGAAAACTGACGTCAATCGAAACCGATTGAGAAGGAGCGCAACATGACTCAGAATCCCAAGCTTGCCGCTCTCAGCGCCGCAGGCGTGTCGGTGTGGCTCGATGATCTGTCCCGCGATCGGCTCACGTCAGGCAACCTGGCCGACCTTGTCGCCACCCGCAGTGTGGTCGGGGTGACCACGAACCCGACCATCTTCCAGAAAGCGCTGGAAAAGGGTCACTCCTACGACAAGCAGCTGGCCGAGCTGGCCGCTCGCGGCGCCGATGTGGACGCGGTGATCCGCACCGTCACCACCGACGACGTGCGCAACGCCTGCGACGTGCTGTCTGCTGCGTGGGAGGCGACCGACGGCGTGGACGGGCGGGTGTCGATCGAGGTCGATCCGCGCCTGGCTCACGAGACCGACAAGACCGTGGCCCAGGCCGTCGAGCTGTGGAAGATCGTCGACCGACCCAACCTGTTCATCAAGATCCCGGCCACCAAGGCGGGCCTGCCGGCCATCACCGCGGTACTGGCCGAAGGGATTTCGGTCAACGTCACGCTGATCTTCTCCGTCGAACGGCACCGCGAGGTGATGGACGCCTACCTGGCCGGTCTGGAGGCCGCCAAGGCCGCCGGACACGACCTGGCCAAGATCCACTCGGTGGCGTCGTTCTTCGTCTCCCGAGTGGACACCGAGATCGACGCCCGGCTGGAGAAGATCGGCTCGGCCGAGGCGCTGGCGCTGCGCGGCAAGGCGGGCCTCGCCAATGCCCGATTGGCCTACGCGGCCTACGAGGAAGTCTTCGACGGCAAGCGCTTCGCCGAGCTGGCGGCCGACGGTGCGCGGGTGCAGCGGCCGTTGTGGGCGTCGACCGGGGTCAAGAACCCGGACTACCCGGACACCCTCTACGTCACCGAGCTGGTCGCGGCCCACACCGTCAACACCATGCCGGAACCGACGTTGGACGCCGTGGCCGACCACGGGGACATCACCGGCGACACCATCGCCGGGACCGCGGCGGCATCCCAGCAGGTCTTCGACCAACTCGCGGCGGTGGGCATCGACCTGACCGATGTGTTCTTGGTGTTGGAGAACGAAGGCGTCGAGAAGTTCGAAGCGTCGTGGGGC
Organism: Mycobacterium sp. SMC-11; assembly: GCF_046250095.1. Lineage (NCBI taxonomy): Bacteria > Bacillati > Actinomycetota > Actinomycetes > Mycobacteriales > Mycobacteriaceae > Mycobacterium > Mycobacterium sp. SMC-11. Next base: position 2,641,287 of record NZ_CP176430.1, read on the forward strand.
GAACTGTTGGACGCCACGGCAACTCAACTCGAAGAGGCCAAGTGATCTGATGGCCGGCGCCGGGGCAGCGCGAAACACCCTGTCGGGGTGGCAGAACCCGCTGCGAGACAAGCGAGACAAACGCCTGCCCCGCATCGCCGGCCCCTGCGGCGTGGTGATTTTCGGGGTCACCGGCGACCTGGCCCGGCGCAAGCTCATGCCGGCCATCTACGACCTGGCCAACCGCGGGTTGTTGCCGGCAACCTTTGCGCTGGTCGGTTTCGCCCGCCGGGACTGGGCCGACGAGGACTTCGCCGACGTGGTCTACCAGGCCGTCAAAGAGCACGCCCGGACCCCGTTCCGGCAGGTGGTGTGGGACCGGCTGGCGTCCGGATTTCGTTTCGTCACCGGCACATTCGATGACGATGAGGCCTTTGCCCGGCTAGCGCATACCCTCGAGGAGCTCGACGCCGAGCGCGGCACCGGCGGCAATCACGCCTTCTACCTGTCGATCCCGCCCGGCGCGTTCCCGGTGGTCTGCGAGAAGCTGCACTCGACGGGGCTGGCCCGGCCGCGGGACGGCCGGTGGAGCCGGGTGGTGATCGAGAAGCCATTCGGTCACGACCTGACCAGCGCGGTCGAGCTCAACAGCGTGGTCAACAGTGTCTTCCCGGAAGAGTCGGTGTTCCGGATCGACCACTACCTGGGCAAGGAGACGGTCCAGAACATCCTGGCGCTGCGCTTCGCCAACCAGCTGTTCGACCCTATCTGGAACGCCCACTACGTCGACCACGTCCAGATCACCATGGCCGAGGACATCGGCTTGGGTGGGCGAGCCGGCTACTACGACGGCATCGGCGCTGCCAGGGACGTGATCCAGAACCACCTGCTGCAGTTGCTTGCGCTCACGGCAATGGAGGAGCCGGTGAGCTTCTCCCCTGCCGAACTGCAGGCCGAGAAGATCAAGGTGCTCTCGGCCACCCGGCTGGCGCAGCCGCTGGATGAGACCACCTCTCGCGGTCAGTACGCCGCCGGGTGGCAGGGCGGCGAACGCGTCGTCGGCCTGCTCGACGAGGAGGGGTTCGCCCACGATTCGCGGACCGAGACCTTCGCGGCGATCACCCTGGAGGTCGACACGAGACGCTGGGCCGGCGTCCCGTTCTACCTGCGCACCGGCAAACGCCTGGGCCGGCGGGTCACGGAGATCGCGCTGGTGTTCAAGCGTGCACCGCACCTGCCGTTCGACGACACCATGACCGACGAATTGGGCAAGAACGCGTTGGTGATTCGGGTGCAGCCCGACGAGGGAATCACCCTGCGATTCGGGTCCAAAGTGCCCGGCCACCTGATGGAGGTCCGCGACGTCAACATGGACTTCTCCTACGGCTCGACGTTCTCCGAGGATTCACCGGAGGCCTACGAGCGGCTGATCCTGGATGTGCTGTTGGGTGAACCCTCCCTGTTCCCGGTCAACGCCGAGGTCGAATTGTCTTGGGAGATCCTCGATCCAGTCCTCGAGAACTGGGCCGAGCACGGCAAGCCCGAGCCGTATGTGGCCGGAAGTTGGGGACCGCAGTCGGCGTTCGAGATGCTCACCCGAACCGGGCGGGAATGGCGGCGCCCATGATCCGCGCCGGCGACGATGCAGAGCGAGGCACGAGCGATGCTGAGGAGCGGCGCCGATGATCATCGACTTGCCGAACACCACCACCACCGCGATCAACAAGAAACTCAACGCGATCCGCGAGCAAGTCGGTGCGGCGACGACGGGCCGGGTGCTGACGCTGATCATCGCGCTGGAAACCGACGCCCTGCTCGATGAGTCCATCGCGGCGGCCAACATCGCCAGCCAAGAACACCCGAGCCGGGTGATCGCGGTGGTCGGCGGAGACCCCGATGCCGGTGAGTCCCGCTTGGATGCCGAGGTGCGGATGTTCGGCGATGCCGGTGCCAGCGAGGTGGTGGTGCTGCGGCTGTACGGCCCGCTGGCCGGCCACGCCGACGCGGTCGTGGTGCCCTTCCTGCTGCCCGATATCCCGGTGGTCGCGTGGTGGCCCGATGTCGCGCCCGCGGCACCGGCCACCGACCCGCTGGGGGCCCTGGCATTGCGGCGGATCACCGACGCCACCAACGCGCCCGATCCCCGGGCGGCGATCAACAGTCGCCGAGACGGCTACGCCGCCGGCGACACGGACCTGTCGTGGAGTCGCATCACCTACTGGCGGGCGCTGCTCGCCTCCGCGCTGGATCAACCACCGTTCGAGCCGATCCGCTCGGCGGTGGTCTCCGGGCTGGCGACCGAACCGGCCCTGGACATCCTGGCGGGCTGGCTGGCCAGTCGCATCGATGGCCCGGTGCGGCGTGCGGTCGGCGAGCTGAAGATCGAATTGACCCGCGACAGCGAGACCGTGGCGCTGAGCCGCCCTCAGGACGGGGTCACCGCCACTTTGAGCCGCACCGGAAGGCCGCCGGCGCTGGTGCCGCTGCCCCGCCGGGTGACCGCGGAGTGTCTGGCAGAAGATCTGCGCCGGCTGGATGCCGACGTTATTTACGGCGCCGCGCTGACGGGCCTGGAAGAAGTGGAGTATCTGTGATCGTTGCGACCTACCCCGACGCCGACGCACTGGTCGCCGCTGCCGGTGACCGGCTGGCCGATGCCGTCGAATCGGCCGTCGCCGCCCGGGGCCGGGCGTTGGTGGTGCTGACCGGCGGCGGTAACGGCATCGCGTTGCTGCATCGCCTCGGCGAGCACGCCGCGCGGATCGACTGGACAAAGGTGCATCTGTTCTTCGGTGACGACCGCTTCGTTCCGGCGGACGACGCCGACCGCAACGACAAACAGGCGCGCGAAGCGCTGTTGGGCCGCATCGAGATCCCGGCTGCCAACGTGCACGCCATGCCGGCCAGCGACGGTGAATACGGCGACGACCTCGACGCCGCCGCGCAGGCCTACCAGGAGGTGCTGGCGGCCAACGCCGCGCCGGGCCAGCCCGCGCCGGACTTCGACGTGCACCTGCTGGGTATGGGCCCCGAGGGTCACATCAACTCGCTGTTTCCCGACACCGCGGCCGTCAAAGAGAACACCCGCCTGGTGGTTGGGGTACCTGATTCGCCCAAGCCACCCCCGCGCCGAATCACCCTGACACTGCCCGCAATCCAGCGCTCCCGCGAGGTGTGGCTGGTGGTGGCTGGTGAGTCCAAAGCCGAGGCGGTCGCCGCCGCTGTCGGTGGCGCCGACCCGGTCGCGGTACCCGCCGCCGGAGCCACGGGGCGCCAGCAGACGGTGTGGCTGCTCGACGAGGCGGCGGCGGCGCAGCTGCCGGGCTAATGCGCACGTCATAATGAGCGCTATGGCAGACAGAGGCTCAGGCACCGGCACGGAACGTAAGCGGCTCAAGACTTTGGCTCAGGCGGCGTTGAACGCCGACGTGACGGTCGGGCAGCTCGAGGATGTGCTCGGCGGTCTGGGCGGCACCATGAATGAGCTCAACAGTTCCTTGGCCAACCTCAACGCCACGATCGAGCGCCTCGGCGGCGGTCTGGACCATCTTGAGGAGACCATGGCGAGCCTGGATGATCTGGCCCGTCGCCTGGTCACGCTGATCGAACCGGTGGAGGCCATCGTCAACCGGATCGACTACCTGGTCGAAGTCGGCGAGACGGCGATGTCGCCACTGGCGGCGACCGAGAACGCGGTGCGCGGCGTGTTCAACGCCATGCGGAATCGGGTGGTGCGCTAAGCCGGGGTGAGCTGATCAAGCCACCGGGGTGGGCTCATCGAGCCGCGAGATTGCACTGACGCAGGAAAATCCGAGGAAAAACCTGCATCAGTGCAATCTCGAGGACAGCCGCGTGAGGCGGCCCGCCCGGCTTACTGGTATTTGATGAGCAGGCCGACGGCGATGATGGAGATCAGCCAGATGGCGATGACGAAGTAGGTCAGCCGGTCCAGGTTCTTCTCGACCACCGTCGAGCCGGACAGGCTGGACTGCACACCGCCACCGAACAGGGTCGACAGGCCGCCACCCTTGGCGCGGTGCAGCAGCACCAGCAGAATCACCAGCAGGCTGGTGATCACCAAGAGAATCTGCAGCGTCAAGATCATGCCGCTACCCTACCGTTCGCCCTGGGCCGGACCCGGCGCCGGGTCAAGGGAGGGGCCCGCCGGCCGCCAGCGCCGCCAACATGGCGAACTGCTCACCGTCGAGCGACGCCCCGCCGACCAGGCCGCCATCGACATCGGGCTGACCGATGAGTTCGCCGACGTTCTTGGCGTTGACCGACCCGCCGTAGAGCACCCGGACGGTGTCGGCGATCTTGGGCGAGGCGAGCTTGCCCAGCTCGGCGCGAACGGCCGCACACACCTCCTGCGCGTCCGCCGCACCGGCCACCCGGCCGGTGCCGATGGCCCACACCGGCTCGTAGGCGATGACGCTCGCGCCGATCTGCTCGGCGCTCAGCCCGGCCAGCGAGCCACGCAACTGCTCCAGGCAGTGCTCGACGTGGCTGCCGGCCTCCCGGATCTCCAGGTGCTCGCCGATACAGATGATCGGAGTGAGGCCGTGCTTGAGGGCGGCGGCAGCCTTCGCGGCGACCAGCGCGTCGTCCTCGCCGTGGTAACTACGCCGCTCGGAGTGCCCGACGACGACGAAGGTGCAGCCCAGCTTGGCCAAGAACGCCCCGCTGACCTCACCGGTGTAGGCGCCCGCGTCGTGCTGCGAGACGTCCTGGGCACCGAAGGTCAGCCGAAGCTTGTCCCCGTCGACCAGGGTCTGCACGCTGCGCAGGTCGGTGAACGGCGGCAGCACCGTGACATCGACCTTGTCGAAGTACTTGTCCGGCAGCGCAAAAGCCACCTTCTGCACCAGTGCGATGGCCTCGAAGTGGTTGAGGTTCATCTTCCAGTTGCCGGCGATCAGCGGCTTACGACTCATTACGAACCTCCGGTTTCCAGAACCTGCAGACCCGGCAGTGGTTTGCCCTCAAGGTATTCCAAGGACGCCCCGCCGCCGGTAGAGATGTGCGAGAAGCCGTCCTCACGCAGGCCCAGCGCCCGTACCGCCGCAGCGGAGTCGCCCCCGCCGACGACGCTGAAGGCGCCCTTGGCGGTGGCAGCGGCGATCGCTTCGGCCACTCCCCTGGTCCCGGCCTCGAACGCCGGGAACTCGAACACGCCCATCGGCCCGTTCCAGAAGATGGTCTTGGCGTTGCCCAGCAGCGCGGCGAACCGCTCCACCGAACCGGGGCCGACGTCCAGGCCCATCTTTCCGTCCGGAATGGCGTCCGCGGCGACGACCTCGCCGGTGGCGGCGGCGTCGAACTTGTCGGCGACGACGATGTCCACCGGCAGCCGCAGCACGTCGGCGTAGTCATCCAGCAGTTGCCGGCAGGTGTCCACCATGTCGGCCTCCAGCAGCGAGGTTCCGACCTCAAGGCCTTGGGCGGCCAGGAAGGTGAAGCACATGCCGCCGCCGATCACGATGCTGTCGGCCTTGGTCGCCAGCGACTTGATCACGCCCAGCTTGTCGGAGACCTTCGACCCGCCCAGCACCACGGCGTAAGGCCGCTCGGTGGACTCGGTCAGCTGCTGCAGCACCTGGATCTCCGCGGCGACCAGCGTCCCGGCGTACGACGGGAGCAGCGTGGCGATGTCGTAGACAGAGGCCTGCTTGCGGTGCACCACGCCGAATCCGTCGGAGACGAACGCCCCCGGCGAACCATCCGGCGCGGCGACCAGCTCGGCCAGCGCCCGGGCCAGTGCCAGGCGCTCGCCGTCGTCCTTGCTGGTCTCCCGCGGGTCGAAGCGGATGTTCTCCAGCAGCAGCACGTCGCCGTCGGTCAGGCCTTCGGCGCGGGCCAGGGCGTCGGTGCCGACCACGTCACCGGCCAGCTGTACGTGCCGGCCCAACTGCTCGCCGAGTGCGGCCGCGACCGGCGCCAGCGACAGTTTGGGGTCCGGACCGTTCTTGGGCCGGCCCAGGTGGGCGGTCACCACGACCTTGGCGCCGGCGTCGACCAACGCGCGCAGCGTGGGCACCGATGCGGTGATCCGGCCCAGGTCGGTGATCTTTCCATCGTCGAGCGGGACGTTCAGGTCGGAGCGCACCAGCACGCCCCGACCCGAAACACCCTCGGCGATCAGTTCAGAAACAGCCTTGACTGAAGACACAGCCACGATCGCGTTACAGCGACTTGCCGACGAGAGCGATCAGGTCGACCAGACGGTTGGAGTAGCCCCACTCGTTGTCGTACCAGGAGACCACCTTGGCCTGGTTGTCGATGACCTTGGTCAGCCCGGAGTCGTACAGCGACGAGTGCGGGTCGGTGACGATGTCGCTCGACACGATCGGGGCGTCGTAGTACTTCAGGATGCCCTTCATCGGCCCCTCGGCGGCGGCCTTCATGGCGGCGTTGATGTCTGCAACCGATGCCGACTTGCTCAGCTCGGCGGTCAGGTCGGTGACCGAGCCGGTGGGGATCGGCACCCGCAGGGCGTAGCCGTCCAGCTTGCCCTTCAGCTCGGGCAACACCAGGCCGATCGCCTTGGCGGCACCGGTGCCGGTGGGCACGATGTTGATCGCGGCGGCGCGGGCGCGACGCAGGTCGCTGTGCGGGCCGTCCTGCAGGTTCTGGTCCTGGGTGTAGGCGTGGATGGTGGTCATCAGGCCCTTGACGATGCCGAACTCGTCGTTGAGCACCTTGGCCAGCGGGCCGAGGCAGTTCGTGGTGCACGAGGCGTTGGAGATGATGTTCTGGCTGCCGTCGTACTTGTCGTCGTTGACGCCCAGCACGATGGTGATGTCCTCATCGGTGGCCGGCGCGGAGATGATGACCTTCTTGGCGCCGGCGTCCAGGTGCCCCTTGGCCTTGGCGGCGTTGGTGAAGATGCCGGTGGACTCGACGACGACGTCGACACCCAGGTCGCCCCAGGGCAGGGCCGCCGGGCCTTCCTTGACCTCAAGCGCCTTGATCTTGGTGTTGCCGACCACGATGGTGTCGTCACCTTCGAGGCTGACGTCGTGGGGCAACCGGCCCAGGATCGAGTCGAACTTCAGCAGGTGCGCCAGGCTGGCGTTGTCGGTCAGGTCGTTGACCGCGACGATCTCGATGTCAGTGTTGTTGCCCAGAGCCTTCTGTGCGTCCAATGCCCTGAAGAAGTTCCGCCCGATGCGGCCGAAGCCGTTCACGCCTACCCGGACCGTCACTGGTCTCTCCTCGTGTTACGAAGTTGCTGGTGTACTCGGCCGTCAGCCTAGCGGGCGTTGCGAGCGCGGCGAAGCCGGGCGAAGGCAGATGCCCGCCATTGCGGCTAGCGCGTGATCGAGCCCACAGGCCCCGCGGTACGGCGGACCGGCAGCTCGTCGCCGGGCTCGGGCCACGGCTGACGGCTGAGCATGTCGGCCACTGCCACGTAACCGGCTTCGATCAGCCCGGATTTGGCGTCGACAATCCGGTAGGCCTGCTCTTTGCGGTGGATGGGTTGACCTTCGAGCACGATCACCCGCAAGTCGCCCTCGGCGAAGTGGCAGCGGCGCTGCACGGCCGCGAGCAGCTGCTCGTTGTGGAGGTGGCCTTCGCCGAAGTTCCACCCGATCAGCGGACCGGCGATGATCTCGCCGTCGCGGATGTTGTAGTCGGCCACGTTGTCGAGGGCTCGGGTCAGCAGGCCGTTCAGTGCCCGGCCCTGCAGATGCATCGCTCGGAATGCTCCCGGGACTTTGTCGGCGACCAGGTCGGCGGTGGACTGGTCATAGAACTTCGCCAACTGGTTGATGACCAGCGCCGAGCTCTTGACCACGTTGGCTTCCACGATGTCCTCGGTGCCGGCGCGGAAACACCAGAAGCTGGCCGCCCAGTTCCCGGCGTAATAGCGCATGGCGGGAAGGAACGAAATCTGCTGCGGAAACATGTTTCCGGCGACTGGGATAACGATGAGTCCGGTGAACAGGATGGCCATCAACAGCGGCGACCGCAGGTCATAGACGCTGACTTCGGGGTGCTGTCCGAATAGGAAGAACAGCGAGAATCCGAAGAACACATTCCATTCCAACGGGACTCCCATCGGGAGGTTGGACAGGATGTTGAGGTGAAAGATCACCATGAACGCGATCAAGAACCACCGCCAGGGGTGATCGCCGGCAACGAGCACCAGTAGCGCCGGCACGACGAACTCGGCGGTGGTGCCGCCGACGTGCGCCATCAGCTGCGGGATCCGGGTGGGCCGCAGGTCGTTGAGGTGATCGCGGTACATCCGGTGTTTGAGACCGATGAAGATCTTTGAGCGCAGCAGGGCATTGTTGCTCGTCATCACCGCGACCACGTAGGGAAAGTGGTGATTGAGCTTGGAGGTGGCCGCACCCCACCACAGCCCGAGGATGATGAGCTTGAACGCGGCCATCTGGTCGACGTAGGGAAAGAAGAAGACAAGCAGCGTCAGGCCGTAGTGCTCGGCGCGGGCGGCCAGGAAGATCGTCTTGTCCCGCAGGCCCAGCAGCACCAGTGCGATGACTATCGGCGCCACCACCGTCGGGTTTAACAGACCTACCGGGCCGGGATCACCCTGACCTGGTGACAGCAACGCCCAGACACCGGAGCTCAACACGGCGGCATACAGCGCGATATCGACCACGGTGCGAGTGTCGCCGCGGGTGAACGGGACCTTGTCGGGCCAGGGCGGCAATCGGATTGTGTTGGGCCGCAACCAGTACAGGACACCGCCGATGGGCGGCCAGAATCGGGCGGTCAGCGGACCGGATCCGCAGCCCAAGCCCAGAATCTCGAACAGCAGGCTGAAGACGACGAGCTTCTGATAGACGATCGGCTGGGTCCACCAGTCGGCGATGCGCCCGAGCTCGCCCAGGCCCGGAGTCAGTGCGATGACCGCCGCGGCGCCTGCGGCGTAGGCCGCGACCTTGATCAGGTAGATCAGGTAGACGCCGGACGGCGTGCCGAAACCCTGTTCGGCCCAGTGCCTGCTGCAGACCTGGATCCGCCTGGGCCACGGGGTGGCGCGCCACGTTTCGGGGTCGACGTCGGGAACCGACGGTTTGATGAACCCCATGCTGTCCTCACTCCCTGCCGTGTGCCGCGTTCAGTTATAGCCGTACGCGCAGGCGTGCGAAGCGATTTGAGGCTGCTCAGCCTGGTACCCATGTCGATGTCGGGGGCCGCACCCGCTCCTGAAAGCCACGCCGTTCACTATCGCTGGGTTGCCACACCTAGGATCTGCCTTCAGCACATTTCTACCTGCGGGACGGCGGTCGAGTCATTGAGCGATTCAGCGGTTGCAATTCGTCCCGCGATAGCTTGGCGGCCAGTGACGATTGTGGCGGCTGCGGTCGCCATGGTGCACGTGGCGGTAGCGACGCGATACGGCTGGTTTCCCGATGAATTCTATTTCGTAATTTGCGGCCGCCATCCGGCGTGGGGATACGTCGATCAACCACCCCTGGTGCCGCTGCTCGCGCATGCCGCCGAAGCTCTCCCCGGTGGTGGTCTATTCACGGTGCGGTTGTTGGCTATTACCGCGCACGTCGGTTGCGTTGTGTCGGCGGCTCTGCTGGCGGCGGAATTCGGCGGCCGTCGTCTGGCCCAGGTCATGGCTGCCGCCGCCGTTGCAGCCTGTCCGGCATTCGTCGGCCTCTCCATGTTTTTCGGCCCAACAGTCACCGATCAATTGGTCTGGCTGACCGTGCTCGCGCTGGTTGCGCGGGCACTACGCCGCGACACCACGCCATCGTGGCTACTTGCCGGCGCGGCCGCCGGAATCGGGCTGGAGAATAAACACACCGCCGTAGCACTGATTGCTGGAATCGCCGCGGGCCTGGTGATGTTCCGGCGCGAGACGCTGCGTACTCCACGGCCCTGGCTTGCAGCTGGCCTGGCGGTTCTCGTCGCCGCCCCAAACCTTTGGTGGATGGCGCAGCATGGGTGGCCGAATCTGCAGTTTGCGCGGATGATCTCGCAACATTCGCGCGACACTCTGGGTTCATTGATTCAACTGCCACTGCTGACAATCGGGCTTTCCGGCCCGCTACTGGTGGTGCTCTGGGTGTTCGGGATCCGATGGTTGGCGGCACCTGCCCAGCGTGAACATCGTTGGATCTTGGTCGTGGTTGCGGTCGCATTGGTCGTCTTCACCTGCGCTAGCGGCCGGCCCTACTACGCGGCCCCGGTGTTCGCAGTGCTGTTCGCGGCCGGAGCGGTACGTGTCGAGTCCGCTCGTACAGCCCGCTTGCATCTCAACGGAATGGGCGAGCATGCCTGGCCGCCGCTGCGCTGGACGGCCACTCTTGCGGTGTCGTTCGTGGGCGCCGTTCTCCTGTGCCTGCCGGTGCTGCCGGTCTCGACGGCCCAGGCGTTGCGCTCGATCAACCCGTGGCTTGCCTCGACATACGGCTGGCCGCAGTTCACCAAACAGGTCGTCACCGCGGCTTCATCGCTGCCCGCACACGTTCCGATCTTCACCGGTTACTACACCGAAGCCGGCGCGTTGAGCATCCTGGGACCAGCCGCCGACCTTCGCCATCCGGTTTACAGCGCGCATAACAACTACGCCCTGTGGGGCCCGCCGAAGGGCCGCCCGGACACCGTGCTTTGCGTGGGTGACTTCCCGCGCAGTTACCTACTTGAGTACTGGTCCGAAGTGACGGAATTGGCGCCGATCATCGCCGACGATGGCGAACACACCTGGGAAACCGATCGCACGATTTATCTGTGTCAGCAGCCTCGCGGCACCTGGGCCGAAATGTGGCCATCCCTTAGCCATTTCCACTGACGGCTAACGCCGAACCCGCTAGGCGTCTTCGAGCAGCTCCGGCGTAACAGCCGACTCGGTGTCGGGAATACCGTCCTGCTTGGCCTTGCGGTCGGCCATCGACAGCAGCCGCCGGATGCGTCCTGCCACCGCGTCTTTGGTCATCGGTGGGTCAGCCAGCCGGCCCAGCTCTTCCAGGGAGGCCTGCCGGTGCTCGACTCGCAGCTTGCCTGCCGAAGCCAGATGATCGGGCACGGTGTCACCGAGGATCGCCAGTGCCCGTTCCACCCGCGCCGCCGCCGCCACGGCCGCCCGTGCGGACCGGCGCAGGTTGGCGTCGTCGAAGTTGGCCAGCCGGTTGGCGGTCGCCCGCACCTCGCGGCGGATCCGGCGCTCCTCCCAGACCAGCCTGGTGTCTTGGGCCCCCATGCGGGTCAGCAGCGCCCCGATCGCCTCTCCGTCGCGCACCACCACCCGGTCCGCGCCCCGCACCTCGCGGGCCTTGGCGCTGACCCCGAGCCGGCGCGCCGCGCCGACCAGCGCCAGGGCGGCCTCCGGGCCCGGGCAGCCGATCTCCAGGGCCGACGAGCGGCCCGGCTCGGTGAGCGACCCGTGCGCCAAAAACGCTCCCCGCCAGGCAGCTTCGGCGTCAGCGACGCTGCCACCGACAACCTGGGCGGGCAGGCCCCGCACCGGGCGCCCACGCAGGTCCAACAGCCCGGTCTGACGGGCCAGTGCTTCACCGTCCTTGGTCACGCGCAGCACGTAGCGGGTGCTCTTGCGCATCCCGCTGGCGGTGAGCACATGCACGATCGCGTTGTAGCCGTACAGGTCGAAGATGTCCTTGCGCAGCCGCCGCGCGATGACCCCTAGGTCCACCTCGGCTTCGACCACGACTCGACCGGCCACGATGTGCAGTCCGCCGGCGAAGCGCAGCAGCGCCGCGACCTCGGCGCGGCGTGCACTCACCGAACTGACCACGAGACGGCTCAGCTCGTCCTTGACTTCGGCCGTCATCGCCACGACTTGTCACCTCCCGGCCCGAGCCCGCTCGGTCCACTCACGCCGGATTGCCGGCCCCCGCCCTCGGCATGCGTCGCGACCGGTGTCGGAACGGTCAACGTCGATGCGTCGATGCTCCGAACCCCGTCCAGCGCCGCCGCCAACTTTCCTGGGTCATGTAAAGGTGTACCAGGTCGCGCCACGTCCACGAATCGAACCTCGGCAGCGAACAACGTGGCGGCACGCTGTAGCTGCTCGCGTTCGCGTTCGCTGGGCACCCGGCCTGCATCGATGATGATGTGGTCGACGGTGAATCCCGGCGCGTGCTGAGCCAACACGTGCAAGTGTCGCTCCACGGAGAATCCTGCGGTCTCGCCCGGTTCGGCCACCAGGTTGAGCACCAGGGCGCGTCGTGCCGTGGTGTTCTGCAGCGCCGAGGCCAGCCCTGGCACCAACAGGTGCGGGATCACGCTGGTGAACCACGAGCCCGGCCCGAGCACCACTAGATCTGCGGACATGATGGCATCCACCGCTTGGCGAGTGGCCGGCGGATTGCCCGGCAACAGCCGCACCCGGCGCACCTTGCCCGGGGTGGTTGCGATGGCCACCTGGCCCCGGATCAGCCGGAACAGGCGCGGGTCGGCTTCCAACCCGGCCACGTCGGCTTCGATCTGCAGCGCGATCGGGCACATCGGCAGCACCCGCCCCTTGACTCCCAGCATCCGACCGAGCTCGTCGAGTGCGGCCACCGGATCGGCCAGCACTTCGTTCAGACCGGCCAGCAGCAGGTTGCCGATCGGATGTCCTGCCAGGGCACCGGAACCGCCGAAGCGGTGCTGCAAGATGGTCGCCCACAGCTGGCCTTTTGGGGTGTCTGCGGCCAGCGCCGCCAGCGCCATCCGCAGGTCGCCGGGCGGTATCACGTCGAGTTCACCGCGCAGCCGACCCGACGAGCCGCCGTCGTCGGCAACGGTCACCACCGCAGTGACGTGTGGGGTCAGCCGGCGGGCAGCCGACAGCGTCGCGTACAGGCCGTGGCCACCACCGAGCGCGACGATGCTCGGATTGCCGTGCGCGGGCTCAACGCTCACTGGCGCCGCTCCTCCCCATCGCTCCGCAAGCTCCCCACTGCATCGTCGCCGGCGCAACTCATTCGCGGCCCAGATCCCGGTGCAGCACACGCACCGACAGCTCGTCGTTGTCGTCTTGGGCATCCAACAGGTGCGCCAATGCCTCGGCGATGGCCACGCTGCGATGCTTGCCGCCGGTGCACCCGATGGCCAGGGTCATGTACCGCTTTCCCTCTCGCCGATAGCCGCTGACAACCAGGGTCAACAACCGGTGGTAACCGTCGAGGAACTCGTCGGCACCGGGCTGGTTCAGCACGTAATCGCGCACCGCCGGATGCTGCCCGGTGTGCGGGCGTAGTTCGTCGACCCAATGCGGATTGGGCAGGAAGCGCACGTCCATGACCATGTCGGCATCCATCGGCAGGCCGTACTTGAAGCCAAAAGACTCCACCGTGATCGAGGTGGGCGCGATGACAGCGTCGCCGCCGAACATCTCCTCGATGCTCTCCCGCAGCTCGCGCACGCTGAGCACCGAGGTGTCGATGACGAGGTCGGCCACCGCACGCACCGGCGCCAGCATGATCCGTTCGGCCGCGATGCCCTCGGTGAGGGTCTGCTGGCCCTGCAGGGGGTGGCTGCGGCGGTTGTGCTCGTAACGCCGAATCAGTACGTCGTCGCTGGCCTCCATGAACAGCACACGCGGGTTGATGCCACGGGTGGCCAGTTCGGTGCGCACCGAGTCCAGGTCGCCGGTGAAACCGGCCGAGCGCACATCCATCACGACGGCCAACTGGGTGATTCGGGACCCCGCCGCCAGCCCCAGGTCCACCATGCGGGTGATCAGGTCTGGTGGCAGGTTGTCGGCGACGTACCAACCCAGGTCCTCCAGGACCTTCGCCGCGGTGCCGCGGCCCGCGCCGGACAGCCCGGTCACCAGGACCACATCGATACCGGCGCCGTCTCCCGGGCCGGCGACATCGCGCTCCCGTACGCCTTTCGGTGATTCCGTGGTCATCCCGACATCCGTTGCTGTTCACCGGCGCCCGCCGCGCCGTCGGCTCCCAGCGCCTCGAGGACGGCCGCGGCGGTCGCCGCGCCGATCCCCGGGATCGAGGTGAGCTCTTCGACGGTAGCCCCTTTCAGTCGTGCCACCGAACCGAAATGGGAGATCAGCACCTTGCGCCGATGCTCGCCCAGCCCGGGCACCGCATCCAGCACCGACTCCGTCATCCGCTTCGACCGCTTGCTTCGGTGGTAGGTGATGGCGAACCGGTGCGCCTCGTCCCTGATCCTCTGCAACAGGTAGAGCCCTTCGCTCTGCCGGGGCAGGATGATCGGGTCCGGTTCGGACGGCACCCACACCTCCTCCAATCGTTTGGCCAGGCCGATGGTCGCGACGTCGGTGATGCCGAGCTCGGCGAGCACCGCGGCCGCAGCATTGACCTGCGGCGCACCGCCGTCCACCACGTAGAGGTTGGGCGGATAGGCGAACTTACGCGATTTTCCTTCGGGAGCAAGCACTTCGGCATCCAAGTGCCGACGGAACCGACGCCGCGTCACTTCGGCGATCGAGGCCACATCGTCGGAACGTCCCTCGCCGGCAGCCTCCCGTATCGCGAAGTGACGGTAGTCCGACTTGCGGGGCAGGCCGTCCTCGAACACCACCAGCGACCCGACGACGTCGGTGCCCTGCACATGACTGATATCGACGCATTCGATGCGCAGCGGGGCGTCGGACAGACCCAGGGATTCCTGAATATTCTGCAGCGCAGCGGATCTGGCCGTGAAATCCCCGGCCCGCTTCATCTTGTGTTGCTGCAGTGCATCTTTGGCGTTGCGCTCGACCGTCTCGGCGAGCGCCCGCTTATCGCCGCGCAGCGGGACCCGCAGCGACACCCGCGAACCCCGCAGCTCAGACAGCCAGCTGGTCAGCTCGTCGGCGTTGGCCGGCAGGCAGGGCACCAGCACCTCGCGTGGCACCGGGTTGGTCGGCTCGTCGGCCGCGCCTTCCAATTCGGCCTGGTCGCCGTAGAACTGGGTGACGAACTGCTCGACCAGTTGCCCCAGGGAGCTGTCGGCATCGCCGGGGTCGCCGGGCTTCTCGACGATCCAGCCGCGCTGCCCGCGCACCCGCCCACCGCGCACGTGAAACACCTGAACCGCCGCTTCCAGCTCGTCCTCGGCAAACGCCACCACGTCGGCGTCGGTGCCGTCGCCGAGCACCACAGCCTGCTTCTCCAGGGCGCGTTTGAGGGCGGCGACGTCGTCACGCAGACGTGCGGCGCGCTCGAAGTCCAGTTCGTCGGAGGCGGCCAGCATCTGCTGCTCGAGACTGCGGACCAGCCGATCGGTCTTGCCTGCCAGGAAGTCGCAGAAGTCGTCCACGATCCGCCGGTGATCCTCGGCGCTGACCCGACCGACGCACGGCGCGGAGCACTTGCCGATGTAGCCGAGCAGGCAGGGCCGGCCGATCTGCTGGTGACGCTTGAACACACCCGCCGAGCAGGTGCGGGCCGGAAAGACCCGCAGCAACAGGTCCAAGGTTTCGCGAATCGCCCAGGCATGGGAGTAGGGCCCGAAGTAGCGCACGCCCTTGCGGCGCGGCCCGCGGTAGACCATCAGCCGCGGGTACTCCTCGTTCAAGGTGACCGCCAACACGGGGTAGGTCTTGTCGTCGCGGTAGCGGACGTTGAACCGCGGGTCGAACTCTTTGATCCAGTTGTATTCCAGCTGGAGAGCCTCGACCTCGGTGTTGACCACCGTCCACTCCACCTTGGCGGCGGTGGTCACCATTTGGCGGGTCCGCGGGTGCAGGCCGGCGATGTCGGCGAAGTAGGACGTCAGCCGTGACCGCAGGCTTTTCGCCTTGCCCACGTAGATGACCCGGCCGTGTGGGTCGACGAACCGGTAGACGCCGGGCGCGACGGGGATTGACCCGGGCGCCGGACGATAGGTCGCGGGGTCTGCCACGGCTACCAGGCTACTTTCTACGGTGAACAGACGTGAAAGCCCCGTTTTTCATGCAAAACAGGGGGCTTTCACGTCTGCTCGCCGGGGGACCGGTAGCGCGAGACCAAGGCCCGCAGCTCCCGCATGGCCTCGACGGCATGCTCTTTGTCGGCGGACTGGATGGCCACCAGCGGAATGTATTCGTCGTCGGGCAACTCCAGCCGGGCCCAGCGCTTGCCCGGTGGGAAGGACACGCCGACAACGTCGGACCAGGGAACCAACCGGTCCGAAAGCGCATTGCGGACCGACACCCCGGACTCACCCGCCCGCACCCGGGCCCGCGTCAACAGCAGCAGCGCTCCGGCGACGATCAGGCCCAGCACTATGACCGCCACCCGGTCATAGGTACGAAAGATCACGCCGCTGGCGCGGATGGTCAGCAGCACGCTCACCACGACGTGGATGGTCACGATCAGGAACGCAACGATCCATACGCCAAAGCGCATCATGCGCGGACGTACCTGAAGATCCCAGCGCGGGGATCCGGCCGGGGGCATCACAGTGCGGCGCGAAGCTCGCGCAGGGTCAGCGCCGTACTGAGTGCCGCGGCAGCCGCCTGCGCACCCTTGTCCTCGGTCGAATCGGGCAGTCCAGCACGGTCCAGCGCCTGCGCCTCGTCGTTGACGGTGAGCACGCCGTTGGCCACCGGGGTCGCCGCGTCCAGCGAGACCCGGGTCAGACCCTGCGTCACCGCGTCACACACATAGTCGAAATGCGGTGTGGCACCGCGGATCACGACCCCCAGTGCGACGACGGCGTCATGGTTGCGGGCAACTTCCTGCGCAACCACCGGGATCTCGATCGCCCCGAGCACCCGCACCACCGTCGGCTCGGCAATGCCTGCGTCGGCGGCAACCTTGCGGGCCCCGGCCAGCAGGGCATCACAGATACGGGTGTGCCAAGTGCTGGCCACGATCGCCAGACGCACATCAGAGGCGTCGAGCGCCGGCATGTCCGGCACTCCTGCAGCTGGACTCATCTACAGCGCCCCGCCGAACTCGTCCGGCAACTGCGCGGAGTCGTCGAAGTCCTCCAAGCCGGTCAGCTCATGGCCCATCCGGTCGCGCTTGGTCAGCAGGTAACGGATGTTCTCCGAGTTGGCCCGCACCGGCAGCGGCACCCGCTCGATGATGTGCAGACCGTAGCCGTCCAGTCCGACGCGCTTGGCCGGGTTGTTGGTGAGCAGCCGCATCGAACGAACACCGAGGTCCGAGAGGATCTGGGCCCCAATTCCGTAGTCACGTGCGTCGGCCGGCAAGCCCAGTTTGAGGTTGGCGTCGACGGTGTCGTCGCCGGCGTCCTGCAGCTGGTAGGCCTGCAGTTTGTGCAGCAGCCCGATGCCGCGGCCCTCGTGGCCACGCATGTAGAGCACCACCCCGCGGCCCTCCTGCGCGACCATCGCCAGCGCCGCGTCCAGTTGCGGGCCACAGTCACAGCGCCGGGAGCCGAATACATCGCCGGTCAGGCACTCCGAGTGCACGCGAACGAGCACGTCGTCGCCGTCGTTGTTCGGCCCCGCGATCTCGCCGCGGACCAGCGCGACATGCTCGACGTCCTCGTAGATGCTGGTGTAGCCGACCGCCCGGAACTCGCCGTGGCGGGTCGGGATGCGGGCTTCAGCGACCCGCTCGATGTGCTTCTCATGCTTGCGCCGCCACTCGATCATGTCGGCAATGGAGATCAGGGCCAGGCCGTGCTCGTCGGCGAAGACCCGCAGCTCTTCGGTCTGGGCCATCGCGCCCTCGTCCTTTTGGCTAACGATCTCGCAGATCGCGCCGGCAGGCTGCAGGCCGGCCATCCGGGCCAGGTCGACCGCGGCCTCGGTGTGGCCCGGCCGACGCAGTACCCCGCCATCCTTGGCGCGCAGCGGCACCACGTGGCCGGGGCGGGTGAAGTCGTCGGCGACACTGCCCGGGTCTGCCAGCAGACGCATCGTGGTGGCCCGGTCAGATGCCGAAATCCCGGTTCCGACATTGTTTTTCGCGTCGACGGTGACGGTGTAGGCAGTGCCGTGCTTGTCCTGGTTCACCGCGTACATCGGCAGCAGGCCGAGCTTGTCGCAGATGGCGCCGTCCAGGGGCACACACAGATATCCGGACGTGTAGCGCACCATGAACGCCACCAGCTCCGGGGTGGCCTTCTCGGCGGCGAAGATCAGATCGCCTTCATTCTCGCGGTCCTCGTCGTCGATGACGACGACGGCCTTGCCGGCCGCGATGTCGGCAACCGCCCGCTCGACGGTGTCCAACTTCGTCATCTGTGCCACCTTGGTTTCGCCGTCGGAAAGCGCCCCGTCGGCGCAACCCGCCCATCCAGTATGAACCACCTCAGACCCAGGGTTTGCCCCGTGGACTCATTCCGTGGGCTTTGTCACCAGTCTCTCGACGTACTTGGCGATCACGTCCACCTCGAGATTCACCACCGTGCCGACCGGCGCCCGGCCCAGGGTGGTCAGTTCCAGGGTGGTCGGAATCAGCGAGACTTCAAAGAAGTCGTCGGGGTCAGCACCCAGTCCGGAGACCGTCAGCGAGGTTCCGTCCACGGTGATCGAGCCCTTCTCCACCACATAGCGTGCCAGCGACGCCGGCAGCCCGATTCGCACCACTTCCCAGTGCTGCCCGGGGGTGCGGGACAGCACCCGCCCGGTGCCGTCGACGTGACCCTGCACGATGTGGCCGCCCAGCCTGCTGTTCAGAGCGGCCGCACGTTCCAGGTTCACCGGGCTTCCGACCTGCAACGATCCCAGGCTGGACCGGTCCAGCGTCTCGCGCATCACGTCGGCGCTGAACCGGCCGCCGGCCTGCACATCGACGACGGTCAGGCACACGCCGTTGACGGCGATCGAGTCGCCGTGGCGGGCGTCGGAGGTGACGGTGGGGCCCTGGATGACCAGGCGCGCAGCGTCGGCGAGGTCCTCGCGGCCGACCAGCTCCCCCAGCTCCTCGACGATTCCGGTGAACATCACCACAGGCTAGCGACGATCGCCAGCGCGACGAAGTCGGGCGCTGCGGGTCGGCGCCAACAGCTCAAGCCGATCGCCAGCGTGACGAAGTCGGGCGCTGGGGGCACCTCCCGCTTGCGGGGGACGGGTCGGCGCCGTCGAACAAAGTCCCTGCTGCCCTACCTCGACCAGGCGGCCTCTATACGATGTCCCCCATGCGCAGACTTCTCATCGCCCTGGCCACCGCGACCACTGCCGCCGCGCTGTTCGCGGGCTGTTCTTCCAAGGATGCCGGCGGACCGTTGCCGGACGCGACGACGCTGGTCAAGGAATCGGCCACCACCACCGCCAACCTCAAGAGCGCGCACCTGGCACTCTCGGTGACCGGCCAGATCAAGAACCTGCCGGTCAAGACCCTTGAGGGTGACCTGACCACCCAGCCGACCACCGCGGCCAAGGGCAGCGCGACCATCATGATGCTGGGCTCGGATGTCGACGCCAAGTTCATCGTGATCGATGGCGACCTCTACGCGGCGATCACCGGTGACGACTACGACAACTACGGCTCCGCCGACAAGATCTACGACGTTGCCGCGATTCTGAGCCCGGAGAAGGGCTTGGCCAACATGCTGTCCAACCTGACTGACGCGAAGGCCGCCGGCCGCGACACCATCAACGGCCAGAAGGCCGTCCGGGTCACCGGCAACGCGCCCGCCGACGCCGTGAACTCCCTGGCGCCGCAGCTCAAGGCCACGGCTCCGACGCCGGCCACGGTCTGGATCCAGGAAGACGGTGACCACCAGCTGGTTCAGGCCCAGCTCACCCCCAGCGCGGGCAACGCCATCCAGATGACCCTGTCGAACTGGAATGCAGCCGTCACGATTGAGAAGCCGGCGGGAGCGTAATGCGGGTCAACCGCACGCTGGCAATCAGCGCAGGTAGCCTCGCCGTCCTGCTGGGGGCACTCGACACCTATGTCGTGGTCACGATCATGCGCGACATCATGGCTCCGCAGCCGGCGGGTGTCGGCATCCCGATCAACAAGATCCAGCAGCTGACCCCGATCATCACCTGCTACCTGCTCGGCTACATCGCGGCGATGCCGCTGCTGGGCCGGGCGTCTGACCGGTTCGGCCGCAAACTGCTGCTGCAGGTCAGCCTGGCCACCTTCGCCATCGGATCGGTGGTGACCGCACTGTCGACCGATCTGTCCATGTTGGTGATCGGCCGCACCATCCAGGGCGTCGCGGCCGGGGCACTGTTGCCGGTGACGTTCGCGCTCGGTGCTGACCTGTGGGCACAGCGCCGCCGGTCTGCGGTTTTGGGTTGGATCGCCGGTGCCCAGGAACTGGGCAGTGTGCTGGGTCCGCTGTACGGCATCTTCATCGTCTGGGCGCTGACCAGCTGGCGAGACGTGTTCTGGATCAACGTGCCGCTGACCGTGCTGGCCATGGTGTTGATCCACTTCAGTCTCCCCCCGCAGGCCCAGGACGGCGAGCGGGAACGTGTCGATGTGGTCGGCGGGCTGCTGCTGGCGGTGATCCTGGGACTGCTGACGATCGGGCTGTACAACCCCGACCCCAGCGCCAAGCAGGCGCTGCCCAACCACGGTGCGGCGTACCTGTTGTTTGCGGCGATCGCGCTGGTGGCGTTCGTAGTGTGGGAGATCAAGTCGCCGACGAAGCTGCTCGACCCGGCCGGCGCCCGGATTGGGCCGTTTCTGGCCGCGTTGGGCTCCTCGCTCTGCGCCGGCGCCGCGCTGATGGTCACCCTGGTTGACGTCGAACTGTTCGGCCAGGGCGTGCTCGGCAAGACCCAGAACGAGGCGGCGATGCTGCTGCTGTGGTTCCTGGCCGCATTGCCGGTGGGCGCCGTGGTGGGTGGCGCGATAGCCACCGCGGTCGGTGACCGGCTGGTCACGTTCGTCGGGCTGCTGATCGCCGCCGGGGGCTACTGGCTGATCTCGAAGTGGCCGGTCGACCTGATGGCCTACCACCACGATGTACTCGGCTTGAGCCTTCCGGCGGCACACACCGACCAGGTGCTGGCCGGCTTCGGTTTGGGCCTGGTGATCGGCCCACTGACCTCAGCGGTGATGCGCGTAGTGCCGCCGCGCGAGCACGGTATCGCTGCGGCGGGTGTGGTGGTGGCCCGGATGACGGGGATGCTGATCGGCATGGCCGCCCTGTCGGCGTGGGGCCTGTATCGGTTCAACCAGATCCTGGCCGGCCTGCCCAAGATGCCCGGCGGCAGCCTGGCCGAGAAGATGGCCGGAACCGCGGCCAACTCCAAGTTGGCCTTCGCCATGATGTACGGCGAGATCTTCGGGATCACCGCCCTCATCTGTGTGGTCGGCGCGGTGCTCGGATTGTTCATCGGCAGCAACGATGTGCACGCCGAAGATCCCGAGGTGGAGCTTCGCGAGAGTGCGCCGTTGTCCACCTGAGCCCGGCGTGTCGTGTACAGACACGCACGCTCGCGGACGGGTGCGCTAGTGCGGGACCAGCGATAGCAGCAGGTCGGGGCCGATCTGCTCCATGGTGTCGAATCGCCAGCGCAGGGCCCGGGCAATGTTGGGCACGCCGACATCGTCGACGGCGGTGACCGGCCCGCCCAGCAGGATCGGAGCCACGTAGGCCAGGATGCGGTCGATCGCTCCCGCTCGCAGGAATGCCCCGGCCAACGTGGGGCCGCCCTCGAGCAGCACGTCGGTGCGGTCGGACAGCGCCCGCAGTACCTCGGCGGGGTCATGGGTGCGGATCACCATGGTGCGTGAGTCGTCGTTGAGCACGTGCGCGTCCGCGGAGATCTCCCGCTGGCCCACCACCACCCGCAGCGGTTGACGGTCGGCCAGGGTGCCGTCGGGCAGCCGGGCCGTCAGTGTGGGGTCGTCGACGAGCACGGTGCCGGTGCCGACCACAATGGCGTCGGCCGCCGCCCGGCGGCGGTGCAGGTCGGCCCGGGCCGCCTCGCTGGTGATCCACTGGCTGGAACCGTCGGCGGCTGCGCTGCGACCGTCGATGCTGGTGGCGTACTTCCAGGTGACGTGCGGGCGGCCGGTGCGTTGCTTGTGTAGCCACTCCCGCAGCGGCCCGGTGCTCACGGCCGCGGCCTGCACCCCGGAGATCACCTGAACGCCCGCGTCGGCCAGCCGCGCCGCCCCGCCCCCCGCATCCGGGTTGGGGTCCGCAACGGCGTAGACCACCTGCGCCACCCCGGCGGCCAGCAGCGCGTCCACGCACGGCGGGGTTCTGCCGTGGTGATTGCAGGGCTCGAGCGTGACCACCGCCGTACCGCCGACGCTCAGCTCACCGGCCCGGCGCAGCGCCACCACTTCGGCGTGCGCCTCGCCGGCCGGACGAGTTCCCCCGACGCCGACCACCCGGCCGTCGCGATCCAGAATGACCGCGCCCACTGGCGGGTTGGGATAGGTGTCGCCTTTGACTCGCTGCGCCTGTTCGATCGCCAACAGCATCGCGGCGTCATGGTCGACGGCATGCTCGGCGGCCGACGCAGCGCTCATGCCTCGACTCCTTGCTCGTTCGTTCCTCTCTCGCCGTCGCCTTCGGAGCTCATGCCTCGACTCTCTCGCCGTCGGCTTCGATGCTCATGCGCGCAGGTGCGGTGACGCCGCCAGAGCCTGACGGCGCAGTGATTCGACGGCGGCGCCGGGGTCAGCGGCGCTGTAGACGGCAGAGCCGGCGACGAAGCAGTCCACGCCGGCTTCCGCGGCCTGCTCGACGGTGTCGGCGTTGATGCCGCCGTCAATCTCCACCAGGATGCTCAGCTCCCCGGAATCGACCAGCTTGCGCACGGCGCGCACCTTGCTCAGCACCTCGGGGATGAAGGACTGCCCACCGAACCCGGGCTCCACCGACATCACCAGGAGGGTGTCGAAGTCGCGCAGGATCTCCAGGTAGGGCTCCAGTGGCGTGCCGGGCTTGATGCTGAGTCCGGCTTTGGCGCCCGCGGCACGGATGTCGCGGGCAACGGCGACCGGGTTGTCGGTGGCCTCGGCGTGGAACGTGACGTTGTATGCGCCGGCCTCGGCGTAAGGCGGCGCCCAGCGTCCCGGGTCCTCGATCATCAGATGGCAGTCCATCGGGATGTCGGTGGCCGCCAGCAGACTCTGCACCACCGGCAGGCCCAGCGTCAGGTTCGGAACGAAATGGGCGTCCATCACATCGACGTGCAGCCAGTCCGCACCCTTGACAGCGGCGACCTCATCGGCGAGGCGGGCGAAATCGGCCGACAGGATCGACGGCGCGATCATGGCTCGTGACATGCGCTCAGATTACTTGTAGCGCCGCAGCGAACATGGCGTCGGTCCCGTGCCGGTGTGGCCACAGCTGCACGTGCGGTCCGTCACCGAGCGCGTCGACCGGCGCGAACAGTTCCCGGGTGTCCAACGCCCGCACCGGATGCCGGCGTAGCGCATCGGCCACCACGCCGACCGTCTCGGCCAGGTGCGGTGAGCATGTCGCGTACAGCACCACTCCCCCCGGCCGGGTCAGCCCGATCGCCGCGGCCAGCAATTCACGCTGCAGTTTCGCCAGCACTGGGATGTCGGCAGGAAGGCGGCGCCAGCGGGCTTCGGGCCTGCGTCGCAGGGCGCCCAGACCGGTGCAGGGCGCGTCGACCAGCACCCGGTCGAAGCCGGGTTCCAGACCCGACTCGCGGCCGTCGGCCGTCAGCACCTCCACGCCCAGGCCACGGGTGTTCTCGGCGACCAGCGCGGCCCGGTGCGGGGCCTGCTCAACCGCGGTGACCCGCGCCCCGGTCTGCGCGCCGAGGGCGGCCAGCAGCGCGGTCTTGCCGCCCGGCCCGGCGCACAGGTCCAGCCACCGGCCGTTGTCACCGTCGACCGGAGCCAAGGTCAGGGCGCGGGCCACCAGCTGGCTGCCCTCGTCTTGGACCAGCGCCTGACCGGCGCGCACCGCATCGAGCTTGCCGGGGTCGCCGCCCGGCAGATAGACGGCGTAGGGCGAATACCGACCGACTTCGCCGTCCACCGCGGCGGCCAATTCGGCCGCGGTCAAGGCGCCCGGTCGGGCCGCCAGATGTACGCGGGGCCGCTCGTCGTCACCGGCCAGCACCGCATCGAGCTCACCGGCAGCGGCCCCGAGCGCGTCAGCGAACGCCTGCGCGATCCAACGCGGGTGGGCGCGGACGAAGGCGGCGTGGCCGATCGGATCGCTGTCGACGTTCGGTGCCAGTTCCGCGGTCCAGGACTGCTCGTCCCGGGTGCTGATGGTGCGCAGCACGCCGTTGACGAAACCCCCACGTGCGGAGTCGAATTCGATGGCCGCTTGATCGACGGTGGTCGAAACCGCGGCGTGCGGCTCAACCCGGGTTCGAAGAAGTTGATAGCTGCCCAGCCGCAGCAGATCCAGCAGCACCGGGTCGATCGTCTCGGGTTCGCGCTGCGCCGCCGCGCCGATGATGGCGTCCAGCAGTCCCCGCACCCGGCAGGTGCCGTATGTCAGTTCCGTGGCGAAAGCGGCGTCACGGCCGGTGATTCCGCGTTCGGCCAGCAGCGCCGGCAGGGCCAGGTTGGCGTAGGCATCGCGCTGCGAGACCGCCTGCAGCACATCGAATGCGGCGCGGCGAGCCGGGTCCAGCGGTTTCCGTCGGGATTTGCGCGAGCCGTCGTGGGGACGCTGCGGACGACGCTGGCCACGTTGCGGTCCGGTCATGATGCCCGCACACCCGCGTCGAGCCGAGCGCCGCGCGCCCAGTCTGCGGCATTCATGAGTTTCTTTCCGGGCGGCTGGATCTGACCCAATCGCACCGGCACCGATCCGGTACCGACCCACACGTGTCGCCGGTCGACATGAATGTCGCCGGGCGACAGTCCTGCCGGCCCTTCATCGGCGAGGCCGACAGGACCGACTCTGATTCGCAGGTCGCCGATCATGGTCCACGAACCCGGATTCGGGGTGACGGCGCGGATCCGGCGGTCGATCACCGCAGCCGGCAAGTCCCAGCGCACCCGCGCGTCATCGACGCTGATCTTCGGCGCATAGCTGACCCCGTCGAGCGGTTGCGGCACCGCGTGCAGCGCTCCGTCACCGATGCCGTCGAGAGTCGCCGCCAGCAGCTCGGCACCCGAGACGGCCAGCCGCGCCAGCAGTTCACCGGCGGTGTCATCGGCCCGGATGGTCTCGGTCGTGACCCCGTAGATCGGCCCGGAGTCCAGTTCCGGCTCGATGCGAAACGTCGTCGCCCCCGTAACCTCGTCGCCGGCGGCGATCGCCGCCTGCACCGGGGCTGCGCCCCGCCAGGCCGGCAGCAGGGAAAAGTGCAGGTTCACCCAGCCATGCGTCGGCACCGCCAACAACGCGTCGCGCAGCAGCGCCCCGTAGGCGACCACCGGGCAGCACTCCGGCGCCAGTTCGGCCAGCTCGGCAACGGATTCGGGCGCGTTGGGCTGGGCCGGCCGCAGCACCGGAATGCCGTGGTCAAGAGCCAGGCGGGCCACCGGAGACGGCTGCGGGGTCCCCCGCCGGCCGGACGCCGCGTCGGGTCGGGTCAGTACCGCCACCACGTCGTGGTGCGGCGAATCGATCAGCCGTTGCAACGACGGCAACGCGGTGTCCGGGGTGCCGGCGAAGACAATGCGCACCGGGACAGTTTAGGGAAGGCGCGGTCGGCCTTTCGCCAGCGCGTCGATTGCAGACGCCGGTCCGGATCATCGCGCACTGCCCCTCGGTTGCCACGCCTCTAGCGGTCATGGCGGACTTCCGCATTCCAGGCCGGCGCAGCTCGCCACCGGCTGTACCGAGCACAGACGTCACACAGCAGCCTGGCAGCCGGATACTATTACCTATAGCAACTATTTCATGTATCAATGGAATGTGACGCGGTGCGCCAGATGGCCCGGGCACATCGCCATGACAACGACGTCGAGAACCCTCATAAACCCCATTTGTAGGAGACCCCGATGACCGTGGACAGCACGACCGCCACCACTTCCGCAAGCACCCTGGCGGCCATTCATCGTGCGATGTGGGCGCTGGGCGACTACGCCCTCATGGCAGAGGAGGTGATGGCCCCCATCGGGCCGGAGCTGGTCGCCGCCAGTGGTATCGGTGCCGGCGACCGCGTGCTCGACGTGGCCGCCGGGTCCGGCAATATCTCCATTCCGGCCGCCAGAACGGGCGCCGCAGTGGTTTCCAGCGATCTCACCCCGGAATTGCTGCAGCGGTCCCGGCTGCGCGCCTTCGAGCAGGGCGTGACCATGGAATGGCGGGAGGCCGATGCACAGGCGCTGCCTTTCAATGACGGAGAGTTCGACGCCGTGCTCTCCGGGATCGGGGTTATGTTCGCACCCGACCAACAGCGCGCCGCGTCCGAACTGCTGCGGGTGTGCCGACCTGGCGGGACCATTGCGCTAGCGAGCTGGACTCCCGAAGGCTTCTTCGGCCGCATGCTCAGCGCCATCAGGCCATACCGGCCAACTCAAGTGCCCGGCGTACCGCCAGCGGCACTATGGGGCCGCGAGGACTACTTGTCGCACCTGTTCGGCGATGAGGCCACTGTCAACCACGCACAGCGCTGCGTGTTACGGGTGGAACGGTTCCTCAATGCCCAGACCGTGCATGACTACTTCAAGGCCCACTACGGTCCGACTATCGACGCCTACCGCACGATCGGTGACAGACCGGCACTGATGGCGGCCTTGGACACCGAGCTCGTCGAACTGGCCCAGCGGTACCTCTACGACGGCGTAATGGGATGGGAGTACCTGCTCGTGACCGCCGAGAAGCGGTGAGCCCCGATACCGGCTACCGCTGATTCGCAGCCGGACAAGTGTTGTCGTGGACTGACCCCCGAAATAGTGCTGATAGCAATAATGCCGCCATGTAACAATGACTCCTCCTGATGAAGCTCGTCGCGCCGACGGGCCTGAGCCGAGGAAGCACCGATGGCGAGCACCGACGTGGCAGCGAACAACGACTCGGTCGACGCCATCACTGACGCACTCCTGACCGCCTCGCGGCTCCTGGTAGCCATCTCGGCACACTCGATCGCCCAAGTGGACGAGACCATCACGATCCCCCAGTTCCGGACACTGGTGATCCTCTCCAACCGCGGTGCAATGAACCTGGCGACGCTGGCAAGCCTGCTCGGTGTCCAGCCCTCGACGACCGGACGCATGGTCGACCGACTCGTCGGCGCGGGGCTGATCGATCGACTCCCGCACCCCACCTCACGACGCGAATTGGTCGCCGACCTAACAGCGCGCGGGCGCGATGTCGTACACCAGGTCACCGCCCTGCGACGGGCCGCGATCGCCGACATTGTGGCGACGTTGCCCGCCAAGGAACGCCACGGACTTGTCAGTGCGCTTACCGCGTTCACCGCTGCCGGCGGTGAACCCGCCGCGCACATGGACGACGTCGATATCTGACTGCGTCACCGTCGCGGCCGGTGGATCGCTGCGCGCCAAAGCTCCTGAGCCTCCCGCACACAATCATCGAGCGGTTGGGCCGTGTCGACGCGGTGCGCGGTGTCCCAATCGACGTCTTGAGCTGCCAGCGCCGCGGCGATCTGCGGTGTGGCATCGGAGTTGCCCGGGGCCCTACTTCTGATGCGGTCGGCGGCGACATCGACCGGTACCACGCACTGGATCTCGGTGGTCGCCGCGTGTTTGTCGGCCGCCAGGCGGCGGGCCTGCGCGCGGACCTGCGCATCGCGCCAGGTTCCGTCGAGGATCACCGACTGACCGCCGGCCAGATGCCGGCCCGCCCGATGAAGGATCGTCTGATAGACGGCAGCGACATTGGCCGGTGCGTACAAACCCGTACCGAGGGAGCCGGCCTCCCCGCTCAGCTGCCCGGACTCGTGTAGTTCTTTGCGCACGTCATCGGTGGACACCACCACGGCCCCGACCTGTTCGGCGAGCTTTCGGGCCAGCGTCGACTTCCCGGTTCCGGGACCGCCGCCGACCAGCACCAGCCGAATGGCGCCGTGCTCGAGGTGGCTCACGGCGATGTCCAGGTGGCGCGCCGCGGCGGCGTCGGCGCCGGACTTGCCCTGGGTCAGTTGCACGCAGTCGACTTTCGCCCGCACCGTGGCGCGGTAGGCGATGTAGAAATCCCGCAGCGACGACGGCGCAGCGTCGCCGGAATAGGCGGTGTAGCGGTCCAGGAAGTGGTCGCCGAGATCCTTGCAGCCGAGGAATTCCAGATCCATGGCAAGGAAAGCGGCGTCGTCAATCCGGTCGAGGAAACGCAAGTCGTCACTGAACTCCAGGCAGTCGAGCAGCACCGGCCGGTTGTCGGTCCAGAAGATGTCGTCGGCGAGCAGATCGGCATGGCCGTCGACGACGGCGCCCTCGTCGATCCGCTGAGCGAACAAGTCCGCCCGGCCGGCAAGGTATGCGCCGGCGAGGTCCTCAACATGCCGCACGGCCTCGGCGGGCACCGCGGTGTCGGCGTGGCGGCGCAGTGTGGGGAAGTTGTCGAACCAGCGTTGGTGGATCGCCTCGGGCTTTCCCTGCAGGCTGATTCGCGGGCCGCGCTCAGCCCGTTCGTGGAAGTCGGCCAGCACCCGGGCGATGCTGTCGAGCACATCTTCGACGGGGGCACCACTGGAGACCATCGAAGCCAACCGCTGGTCGTCGTGATAGCGGCGCATCACGATGACCGGTTCGGGCGCCCCGGTGGACGCGCCGTTGAGATGGGCCACTCCGAAGTAACTGTCGGGGGCGATGCGGCTGTTGAGGTGGACTTCCCGCGCGCACGCCTCTTCGCGCTGCTCGACCGTGCGGAAGTCCAGGAAGTCGGTCTGCACCGGCTTCTTGGCCTTGTAGGCGCGATCGCCGGCCAAGACCACCACGCCGGAGTGGGTTTCGTGGGCCGCAACGTAGGGCGCCGCTTTCGGCGCATCCGTGTCGCCGTGTGTCGCGAACTCCATGGCATCCAGTGTTAACTATCGCGGCCGGGTGCGGGGGCGGTCAACGGACCGCCCCGAGCATGGCCGATGGTCATTTCGAGGCAGGGCGGACCACGATCACCGGAATCCCCGCGGCCTGAACCACCGCGGAGCTGACCGACCCCAAGAGCTGACTGGCGAAACCGCCGCGGCCGCGACTGCCGACCACCACCAGCTGAGCCTGCTCAGCCGCCTTGACCAACCAGCGGGCCGGGTGGTCGCAGACGACTCGGCGCTCGACGGCGACGTCCGGATATTGCTCCTGGTAGCCGGCAAGGCGTTCGGCGAGGATCTCGTGGCCCTGTACCTCGTAGTCATGCCGGTCCACGTTGAGGATCGGCATGACCCCGACGTCACTCCAGGCGTGCAAGGCCACCAGCGGCACTCCGCGGCACGAGGCCTCATCAAAAGCCAGCGCCGTAGCTCGCTCCGACGCGGGCGAACCGTCAATGCCCACCACCACGGGTGCATCCGTCGTGCAAGCCCGATCGGTGCGAATGACCGCGACCGGGCCCCGCGCGTGGTGAATCAGGCTGGTGCTCACCGAACCCAGCAGCAGGCGGCCGATCGCACCCAATCCCGTTGAGCCGACGACAGTCAGCCAGCAATTCTTGGTGACACCGATCAGCGTCGAGACCACCTGGGCATGGGCCATCTCGGTGTATACCTCGGGCGATGCGGCATCACCGCGGCTGGCGTCGACCACATTGCGGGCCCGCGCCAGGATCTTGTTTGCCTCATCGGCCTGCCAACTGGGCATCTCCTCGGCAGCCGGCCCGGGCGGCCAGCCGGTCTCCAGGGGCGCCACCACATGCAGCAGCGTGACCGGCAATTGGCGCATGATCGCCTCATGCGTCGCCCAGGCCACTGCCACGTCGGATTCAGGCGATCCGTCTACCCCCACCACGATTCCGGGGGTCGTTCCCACTTGTGACATCGCAGCCCTCCAACCATGTCGATCGGCCGGCCAGCCGGCTAGCCGACTCACCTTTGAAGTTACTGCGAATCGGGGCGATTCGGCAGGGGCCGTTGGACCTCAATCGCCGATCCATCGGCCCCAACTCATGAGATGACGGCCTGCAAACTCTTGCGGCAAAACCGATTCCGATCATGAAATATCGGTATACGATTTATCAAGGCAGCTGCCGAGTAGACAGCCACCGAACATCAAACGGAGGCGCAACATATGTTCCATCGCAGCAAGCACACGTAGCGGCGCGCAGGTTCTCGCGAGTACTGCAGCCGTTCGGCTATCACCGCTGCGTAATTCCGCGGGTTGCCATGCTGCTCTTCGGTGCGGACCGGGAACCACGCGCAGAAGCGACAAACAACTCGGCGGAGACAACATCCACCGCCCCGCCCGTCTTCATCTCGTTGGGTCAATTGTCAATACAGACAACGGTGGCGGCCTCCCCCGCCAACGGCCGACGACGGGCACGGTCCGAACAAAGAACGGAGGACCGTGCCATGTTCACCCTGACGTACCGCGGCGTCACAATGGCCGCCGCTGCCGTGATCGCCGCCGGGACGCTGCCGTATGGTGCGGCAGCGGCAGACCCGAATCAAGACGATCAATTTCTAGCGGTGCTCCAAGAGAAACAGATTCCCGCCATGGAAAACGTTTCGACCGTTGTCGCCGCCGGCCATACCGTGTGCCGCAAACTCGACGACGGTATACCGGCGCGCACCGTGCTCGACGGATTGAACAACGATGCCTATGGAATGAACCCCGACTTACGCGAGCAATCGGATCGATTGTCGGCCACCATGAGCCGATTCATCGCGGCAGCCGTCGAGGTCTACTGTCCGGGCGACCAAGGCAAGATTGCTTCGCTGGCGGCTGGCCGTACTTGGCAATCCAACGGGCCCGCCCACCTGTTCCTGGTAGCCAAATACCGTCCTGGCACCGACATTCATGGTGCGGTGCTCGGCTCACCGGTCGGCACCATTGCCACCGGCGATGCGTCGCAGCCGAAACCGCCGAAGATTCCGCCGCCGCAGGCACCCAAGGCCAAGATCCCCCGGCCCCCCGGTGCCGTCACGAAACCACCGCCACGACAACAGACTCCGCCGCCCCCACAACAACCCCCGCCGCCGCAAGCGCCACCGGAGCAGCTACCGCCGCCACAGCAGCTGCCGCCCCCGCCACCGGAGCAGCCGCCCCCGCCAGCGCAAGACCTGCCGGCCCCCGGCGGTCCGCAGTCCGGCAGCGCCACCGACGGCAGCGGCCCAGGCAGCGGCGGCGGTGCCAACGGCGGCGCAGGCGGCGGAGGCGCCGACAACGGCAGTCCCGCCGAGCCCCCGCCGGCACCGCCCCGGCCGCCCGGGATGATCCAACTCGTACCGTGGTGAGGCGGAACCGGCCGATTGGCTAACCGATGTGCAGTGGATCGATCTGCACCCGCACCGGGTGGGTCGACCCGCGTGCACTGAGCACCCCGATGCCGTGGCGCAGCGCCGAGGCCAACGGTAAGCCGTGATCGCGGCCCACCCGTACCAGCATCCGGATCACATTCAGCTCGTCGGGGACACCGGCTGGACGCCGCACTCCCGGGGGCAGGGGCACCGGCCCCAGCAGGTCGGCACCGTCGGGCAGCCGCGCCTGCTCCAGCAGCGTCGTCACCGAATCCGGATCACCGTCGAGGGCAGCCATGTGCACCGCGGGCGGCAGCCCCACCTCGGCTCGGGTGGCTAACTCGGCGTCGGCGTGGCCGACCGGATCCCAGCGGATCAGGGCCTGCACCGTCGGAATCGACGATTCGGCGACCACCGTCACCAGCCCGCCGGACGCATGGTCACGCACCAGCGCCGCCGCTCCCATCCAGCGCCGCAGCGTGTCCTCGGCGGCACGCAGATCCTGGCGGCCCAGCAGGGCCCAACTGTCGAGGAGCAACGCTGCCCCGTAGCCGTGCGGGGCGCGGGGTTCGGCGCCGGGAGTGGCGATCACCAGGGCTGCGCCGTCCTCGATGCGGTCGACGATGGTGTCACCCGCGGAGGTGACGACCGGAGTACCCGGGAAGGCGCGGCCGAGTTCTTCGGCGGTGCGCCGGGCGCCGATAACCACCGCCCGCACGGCATCCGACCCGCAGCGCCCACAGCGCAGCGCCGGGTCGACCCGGCCGCACCAGCGGCACAATGCGGCACTACCGCGCTCCGACAGCGACAACGGGCCGGTGCAGTGCCGACAGCGAGCGACCGTGCGGCAGCGCCCGCAGGCCAGCGACGGCACATAACCCCGCCGGGGTACCTGCACCAGTACCGGCGCCCCGGCCGCCAATGCGCTGCGCGCGCTCTGCAGAGCGACGGTGGGCAAGCGAGCGCTGCGCGCCGCGGCGTCGCGCTCCTCGGCGTAGCCGGTGTCGTCGAGGGCGACCACCCGCGGCGCGGCCGTCCGCAACACCGCCCGCGGGGCCACCACGTCGTGCGCCCACCCGGTGCCCACCAGGGCGTGCGCTTCGGCGGTGCGGGCGTGCCCGCCGATCAGGGCGGCGCAGCCCGCCAGGTGTGCCCGCAGCATCGCCACGTCGCGGGCATGCGGATACGGCGCCCGTGGCTCGGCGAGCGAGTCGTCGCCGTCATCCCAGACCATCACCAGGCCCAGATCGGCCAGTGGGGCGAACACCGCGCTACGCGTGCCGATCACCAGGCGTGCCCCGCCACGCAGTACCGACAGCCAGCGCCGGTAGCGGGTGGCCGGACCCAGTCCCGCGGACAGCGCCACCACCACCGACTCGCCGATTCGGGCCGTCGCGGCACCACACAGCGCGTCGACGTCGCGCTGATCGGGCACGATCGCCAAGGCGGTGCGGCCGGCGCGAATCGTCTGGGCGGCAGCGTCGACGAACCGGTCGGTCCACGAGTCCCCGGGTAGCACCTGCCAGACCGCGCGAGCGGCCCGGCCTTCGCCCAGCGCGGTCAGGAAGGATCCGCCCGCCCCATACCGCTGCCAGCCGGCGGGATCTACCGGGGCGATGACGGGCGGGTCGGTCGGCGTCATCGCTTCACGTTCGACCCGGGCGTGCCGCGGCGGCACGGCCAGCCGCAGCACGTCGGCCCGGCTACCGGCGTAGCGTGCGGCCACCGCCTCCACCAGGCGGCGGACCTCGTCGGTGAGCACCGGTTCGGCAGAGACCACCCGCTCCAGCCGGCCCAGTCGGCCGACATGATCGGTGTCGACGCGGCGCTCCCAGACGAAGGCGTCAACCAGCCGGCCGTGAAAGCGCACCCGCACCCGCGTCCCGGGCCGGGCATCCTCGGCCTGCTCTGGCGTGACGAGATAGTCGAACTCACGATCCAGGTGCGGCACCGAGAGCATCGGCAGCACCCGAGCGATGGGCTCGCTGGGCCCGTCGGGTTCGCTGTCGACACTCACCACGCAGGTCTAGCAGACGCCGCCGACCGCGGCTGACGGCGGATCACAGGCGGAGCGGGCTGTGGATCGCCGGAGCCGATGCCGGCTGCACCCAATTACGTTGCTGCGGTATGCCCGAACAGCGCGGGGCCCACGCGGCCACGGCGCGGGTCCGTGAAGCAGACCTCGCCTCGCGGATGCAGACTGCGCAACTGACCGATCGCGTGCTGGCCGCCACGGTGCGCGCCGCCGCCGATCACGCCCGCGCGAGCCGCCGCCACCTCGATGCCATCCACGGCGAGATCCGTGACGCCCTGGACGATCCGTGGGCACCGGTGTGGGACACCCCGGCCGGCGTCCGCCAGTTCCAGCTGTTTTTGGCTGCCAAGACGCGAGAGATATGGCGGGTGCTCGGCGACGCGGTCGCCGACAACCGCCGCCAAACGGCGCGGTTGCGGACGCTGGGTGCCGGTTACGGTGTGCCGTCCCGGCTGCGCGACCGGATCAACCGGCAGGCGCTGGCCGACGACATTCGCCGGGTGGTCAACGCGACGTCGGCGGTCAGTGCCGCCGACATCGTGCGCTACGAAAATGCGCTACGCGTCCGCGACGGGCTGGCAGCCAACGCCGGTGACGGCGCAGCCCCGGTGCTGCTGCTCACCTATGAACCGGCAGCATTCGGCGGGCGCGGGCGGGCCGCGATCGCAATCGGCGATCCGGACACCGCTGACAACACCACCGTGCTGGTTCCCGGCGCACACAGCAGCGTCCGCGATGGCTACCTGTCGCACCCGGAGGGGCGCGATGTCTATCGCGAGGTGGTCCGCTCCGATCCGGATCGCAGCAATTCGGTCGTCGTGTGGATGGGTTATCGCGCGCCGGACAGCCTGTTCGATCCGGCGGTGACGCAGCCGGCCGCCGCCCGGGCGGGCGGCCGGCTGCTCGCTGCCGACGTCCGCGCCCTGGCGGCGTCGCACGTGGGCGCCTCGCACGTCACCGTGGTCGGACACTCCTATGGGTCGACAACAGTGGCCGACGCCGCGGCCTCGGCGGGGTTGGGCGCCGACGACGTAGTGCTGGTGGGCTCACCGGGAACCGACCTTGCCCACGGCGCCAACGACTTTCACCTGCCCGCGGGAGGACATGTGTATGTGGGGGCGGCCTCTTCGGATCCGATCACCGGTTTCGGCGGCCAGCCGCAGCTGTCCCTGCCGACAACCTCGGCAACGGTCGGGCTCGGCGCCGATCCGGCCGCAGACGGCTACGGATCCACCCGGTTCAAAGCCGAAAACCACGGCGTGACGTTGCCGATGAGCAGCCACAGCTCCTACTTCGCTCCCGGCGGCGAGTCGCTGTTCAGCATCGGCGACATCGCCTCGGGTCACGGCGATGCGCTGGCGACCCACCACATGACCGCACTGCACCGCCGACGACTGCCCGCGTTCGATCCGGAACGACTGCGCCCCGGGACCGGGAATCACCGGCATTGACCGCTCCGGCCCGGCGGCGAATCTCAGTCCGCGGCCGCCTCTTCGGCGCCGGTGGACCGGCCGAAGAAGAACCCGGCGGTGATCAGCAGCTGTGCTGCCGCGTAGGCCCACCAGATCGGCACCGCCAGCAGTTCATTGCCCAAGACGAATTGACTGGCTCCGATCATCGCGTCCGACACCGCGAAGCACACCGCACCGGCCGCGGTCCAGGGTGTGGGCAGCTTCGCCAGCAGCGCGGCGCACACCATCGCGCCCAGCACCCCGACGTACACCGTCACCGGCAGCGTCATACCTTCGCGGGCCATCCCGGGCCAGAACCATGCCAACAGCACCAGGCAGCTCACCCCGACCAGGCCGGCCCCGACCATCCGGCCGCGCGAGGTCACCGCCAGCGGCAGCAGCGCGCCCAAAAAGCACAGGTGCGCCACCAGGAATGCGGCCAGACCCGCAACGAAGGACGGTTCCCACCAGGGGATCGCCAGTAACCAGTCGCCGGTCGCCGAGAAGATCAGGGCGGGGATCAGCCAGCGCGCCTCCCGCAGGATCGGGTGGGCGGCCGCGGCGAATGCCAGCAGCACCGCCATCGCCGCCTTGAAGGCCGGCTGCCCGATCCACTGTCCGGTCAGCGCCTCTCCGGGCGTCGAACGCAACGCCACCACCGTCAGGAAGATGCCGTAAGCCACTCCGAGCCATCCCGCCGCTGCCCAGCCGGTGAAAACTCGTCTGGTTGCGTACGGTGTTTTTATGCCAGCAATCGACCCCATAGTGCTGAAGGTACTGGAAGCCATCCCGTTCCGACTGACACTGGACGACGGCGCCGAGGCGGCGCGTCGCGCCATGCGTGACCTGCCACATCGACCCATACACCCGGAGCTGCCCAGCGAGGACCGGGTGATCGATGGACCGGGTGGTGACCTGCCGATCCGCATCTACCGGCCGGCAGGCACTGAATCGGGTGCCGCTCCGGTGGTGGTGTTCTTTCACGGTGGCGGCTTCGTCGCCGGCGATCTCGACACCCACGACGGCACCGCGCGCATGCATGCCGTCGACGCGGGCGCGGTGGTGGTGTCGGTGGACTATCGGCTGGCCCCCGAGCATCCGTTCCCGGCCGCCGTCGAGGACGCGATGGCGGCCACCGAGTGGGTGGTGGCACACGCCGCCGAGCTGGGCGTGGACCCGTCGAAGCTGGCGGTGGCCGGGGATTCGGCTGGGGGCAACCTGGCCGCGGTGGTGTGCCAGCTGGCCCGTGATGCCGGTGGACCGGCGATCGCCTTCCAGTTGCTCTGGTACCCGGCGACCACCTACGACGGCAGCCTGCCGTCGTTTACCGAGAACGCCAATGCGCCGATCATCGACAGTGCCGCGATCGCTGCGTTGACGCGCGCTTATGCCGGGGAACTGGATCTGACCAGTCCGCCGGCGATGCTGGCGCCGGCGCGCGCCGAGAATCTGGCCGGCCTGCCACCGGCCTACATCGCGGTCGCCGGTAACGATCCGCTGCGCGACGACGGCATCCGTTACGGCGAGTTGCTGGCGGCTGCCGGGGTTCCGGTGCAGGTGCACAACGCCGAAACGCTGGTGCACGGTTATCTGGGCTACGCCGGAGTGATCCCGGTGGCCACCGACGCCGCCGACCGCGGATTGGCCGCTTTGCGGGCTGCCCTGGCGTGATGCGATGCGACTGAACCAGGTCACCGTCGGCAGCACCGACCTGGACCGTGCCGAGCGGTTCTACCGGCTGCTGGGGCTGCGCCTGATCGTCAAGACGGACGACTATCTGCGATTCGAGTGCCCGGACGGGGACAGCACCTTCTCGGTGGAACGCGTCGGCGAGGTCGTGGCCGGTGAGCAGGTGACCATCTATTTCGAAGCCGACGATCTCGACGACCAGTACCAGCGGTTGCGCGGTTTGATTGAGTTCACCCAGCCACCGACCGACATGCCGTGGCTGTGGCGAGAGGCTCGGCTGCACGATCCCGACGGCCACCGGTTGTGCCTGTTTCACGCCGGCCAGGCCCGCCGGAATCCCCCGTGGCGCCTGCCGCCGCAGGAAGCCCAGGATTTGCCCTAACACCACCCCCGTCCCCGGGCGCGCGCGTTACCGTCGACCTCGATTGACGTCGGCGACGAGGAGCGGATCGTGAGTGAGGAACCCGACCACGAAATCCTGATCGTCGGCGCCGGCTTCTCCGGCATCGGAGCGGCGATCAACCTCGACCGCGCCGGGATGTCGGACTATTCGATCATCGAGGCCGGCGACGGCGTCGGTGGTACCTGGCACTGGAACACCTATCCGGGTATCGCCGTAGACATTCCGTCGTTCTCCTACCAGTTTTCGTTCGAGCAGAGCCCGGATTGGTCGCGCACGTATGCGCCGGGTGGGGAGCTGAAGGCCTATGCCGAGCACTGCGTCGACAAGTACGGCCTGCGCTCACGAATCCGGTTCGGCACCGTGGTGCTTGCGGCGGAGTTCGACGAGGAACGCGGCTGGTGGCGGGTGCAGACCGACCCGGGTGGTCCTGTGACCGCGCGGTATCTGATCAATGCCAGCGGGGTGCTGACCACGCCGAACCTGCCCGACATCGCCGGTGTCGACACCTTCGCCGGGGTGACGATCCACACCGCGCGCTGGGACCACTCGCAAAACCTGACCGGCAAGAGAGTGGCGGTGATCGGCACCGGAGCCTCTGCGGTGCAGGTGATCCCGGAGATCGCGCCGAAGGTTTCCTCGCTCACCGTATTTCAGCGGACACCGATCTGGTGTTTCCCGAAATTCGATGTGCCGCTACCTGCTCCGATTCGCTGGGCGATGCGAATGCCCGGCGGCAAGTCCCTGCAGCGGCTGGTCAGCCAGGCCTACGTGGAGGCGACCTTCCCCATTGCGGCGCAGTATTTCACGGTGTTTCCGCTGGCCAAGCGGATGGAGTCGGCCGGGCGGGCGTATCTGCGGCGGCAGGTGCACGATCCGAACCTGCGTAAGCAGCTCACCCCGCGCTATGCCGTCGGCTGCAAGCGCCCTGGGTTCCACAACACCTACCTGTCGACGTTCAACCGCGACAACGTGCAGTTGGTGGTCGACTCCATCGACCGGATCACCCCCACCGGCGTCGTCACCGCCGACGGGACGTCCCACGAGGTCGACGTGCTGATCTTGGCCACCGGGTTCAAAGTGATGGACAGCGACAACATTCCCACGTTCGCCGTCACCGGGACCGGAGGCCAGACCCTGGCCCGGTTCTGGGATGAGCACCGGCTGCAGGCTTACGAGGGGGTCAGCATCCCCGGATTCCCCAACCTGTTCAGCGTCTTCGGCCCTTACGGCTACGTCGGGTCGTCATACTTCGCGCTGGTCGAAGCGCAGACCCACCACATCGTGCGGTGCCTCACGAGCGCCCGTGACCGTGGGGCGACCCGGATCGAGATATCGGAGGCCGCCAACGCCCGCTACTTCGCCGAGATGATGAGCAAACGGCACCGGCAGGTGTTCTGGCAGGACAGCTGCAAGTCGGCCAACAGCTACTACTTCGACAAGCACGGTGATGTCCCGTTACGGCCCACCACCACGGTGGAGGCCTACTGGCGCAGCCGCCGCTTCGACATCGACGACTACCGGTTCAGCGCCTGATTTGTTACGGCGCGAGCAGACGCATAGGCCCCCAAATCCGGTCGGAAATGGGGGCCTATGCGTCTGCTCGGCGGAATTAAATGGCGCGCTTGAGGTCGTCGACCTTGTCCAGCTGCTCCCACGGCAGTTCGATGTCGGTACGGCCGAAGTGACCGTAAGCCGCGGTCGGTGCGTAGATCGGACGCAGCAGGTCCAGGTCACGCACGATCGCACCCGGGCGCAGGTCGAAGACCTCCGGCACGATCTTCTCGATCTTGACCGGGTCGACGGTGGCCGTGCCGAAGGTCTCGATGAACAGACCGACCGGCGCGGCCTTGCCGATGGCGTAGGCCACCTGGACCTCGACGCGCTGCGCCAGGCCCGCGGCGACGATGTTCTTGGCCACCCAGCGCATCGCGTACGCGGCCGAGCGGTCCACCTTCGACGGGTCCTTACCGGAGAAGGCGCCGCCGCCGTGGCGAGCCCAGCCGCCGTAGGTGTCGACGATGATCTTGCGGCCGGTCAGGCCGGCGTCACCCATCGGTCCGCCAACGACGAACTTGCCTGTCGGGTTGATCAGGATGCGGGTCGACGAGGAGTCCAGGGTCTCGTGAGCGAGTTCGGCCAGCACGGTGTTGATAACGTGCTCGCGCAGGTCGGGGTCCAGGGTGTTGACCAGGTCGATGCCCTCGGCATGCTGGGTGGAGATCACCACGGTGTCCAGCCGGGTCGGGACGTCATCCTCGTACTCGATGGTGACCTGGGTCTTGCCGTCCGGGCGCAGGTAGTCCAGCGTGCCGTTCTTGCGGACCTCGGTCAGCCGCCGCGACAGCCGGTGGGCCAGCGCGATAGGCAGCGGCATCAGCTCTGGGGTGTCGGCGATCGCGTAGCCGAACATCAGGCCCTGGTCGCCGGCGCCCTGGGAGTCCAGCGGGTCGGCGGCACCTTCGACGCGGGCTTCATGCGCGGTGTCGACACCCTGGGCGATGTCGGGAGACTGTGCGCCGATCCCGATGTTGACACCGCAGGTCTCGCCGTCGAAGCCCTTGTCCGACGAGTCGTAGCCGATCTCCAGGATGCGCTCGCGCACCGTGTTGGTGATGTTGGCGAACGCTTCGCGGGCGTTGGTCGTCACCTCGCCGACCACGTGCACCTGGCCGGTGGTGACCAGGGTTTCCACCGCAACACGTGAACGGGGGTCATCGGCGAGCAGTGCGTCGAGCACCGAGTCGCTGATGGCGTCACAGATCTTGTCGGGGTGGCCCTCGGTCACCGACTCACTGGTGAACAGCCGTCCCTTTTCGCTCACAATGTCGCCTTCCGGGTAATCGATCAAGAAGTTAGCTCGGGCTAATATAGCCGTGCGGTCCTCGGGAGAGCCTGGCAGCCCGGTGCGCATCCCCCGGCGCCAAGGGCGGGGTAATGGCTGTGCTGCCGCGTTCAGAAAATCCTCGACAACATCCCCCACGACGAGAATCCTGAACGACTCGGCCCTGCGAGCGCCTACTCTACCGTCCCGCCGCCGCCGTCGCCTTTTCGACCCGAACCGCCCAGGCGACCAAGGACCGCAGATAACTCAGCACCAATTCGTCCGGGTGCGCTCGCGGGTCGGTGAGATGGAGCAGGGCCAGTTCTTCCAACGCCGACAACAACAGCCGTGTCGTCACACCGTCGGGGTCGACCGAGTGGCCCGCTAACCGGGACAACCGCCCCGCGGCGATGGTTCGCGCATAGCGACGGCCCGCTTCCGTGCGGACCCCCAACTGCGGCGGAGCGCCGGCCGGCGGACTCAGGATGATGCGCC
Organism: Mycobacterium sp. SMC-11; assembly: GCF_046250095.1. Classification (NCBI taxonomy): domain Bacteria; kingdom Bacillati; phylum Actinomycetota; class Actinomycetes; order Mycobacteriales; family Mycobacteriaceae; genus Mycobacterium; species Mycobacterium sp. SMC-11. The sequence continues at coordinate 2,681,232 of NZ_CP176430.1, forward strand.
AACTGGTAGGCGCCGCATGCAGATACGCCAGGACGCCGCGGCCGAGCGCGTCCGGGTCGTCGTCGAGCGGGCCCGCTACGCTGCGCATCCCAGCAAAGGCAATGGCCGATTCGCGGTCCAGCAGCGCCGTCATCAGTCCGCCCAGATCGCCGAAGTTCTGGTACACCACCGTCCGGGTCACCTGCGCGGCGCGGGCCACCCGGTCGATGGTGACCGCGGCATAGCCCTCGGCGGCGACGATGTCGCGAGCGTGGTCGAGCAACTGCATCCGTCGCGCGTGTGCCGACATCCGCCGCTTCGGCCCTGGCGGCGCGCTCACGTCGATGCCGGCAGCTCGAGCAGCAATTCCACGGCGCGGGCAGCGCTCTGTGCGGCGCTCTCCATGGTCGCCGACCAATCGGTGCGGGTCCAGTCGCCGGCGAGCACCAGGCTCGGCACCGACGTGCGCTGATCCGGGCGCAGCCCGTCGGTGCCCACCACCTGCGAGAAGGTGGCCTTGGGCATCTTGACCACCTGCGCGGCCACCACGTTCGCCTCGGCCGCGGCCGGATAGTAGCGGCGCAGCATGTCCATCTGCTCGGTCACGATCTGCTCGTTGGACCGGTGAATCTGCTCGTAGGCGCCGCTGGTGGTCAGGCAATACAGCCAGGCGCCGCCTGGTTCGCGGCGCTGCATCCGCTGCCGGTCGAACACCTCATCGATGATGCCCGTGCCCCCGATCACCGATTCCATCGCCGCCTCGGTGCCCAATGGGCGGTCCAGGTAGAGGTTGGTGCTCACGATCGGTGTGTAGTGCAATTTTTCTGCCGCGGCGTAAATTTCGGCGTGCTCGGGCAGATCATCGAGCAAGCCGCCGATATTCGAGTTGGGCACCGCGCACACCACTGCGTCCGCCGCCACCTCCGTGCCGTCAGCCAACTGCACGGCACGAACGGCATTGCCCTCCACAATGATTCGCCGGGCGACTGTGCGGTAGCGCACCTCGACACCAAGTCGGTCGAAAACGGCGAGCGCACCGGAGATATAGAGCGTGTCGAGATCGGTAGTGGGATAGCCGATCGTCACCGCACTGCGGTGGCGCAGCCCAAGTCGGATTCCGGTGGCCAGGACGTCGGCAAAGACTTTTGCCGAACCGCGGTCCACCGGCTCGGCGGCAATCCCGAGCGCCAGCCAATCCCACACGGCCTCCCGGGCCCGGGCCGGCATACCGACGCGGCGCAGCCACTGGTCGGTGGTCAGGTCCGGCAGATCAGCGGGTTGGAACAGTGCCTCACCGGTCAGGCGCACCGTCGCCGCAGCGGTCCGCAGCCGGTCGAACAGGCTCGCGTCGGGGTGCGGCCCGAACAGCGTCCGCACCGCGCCCAGGCCGCGGGTCACCAACGTGGTGGTGGCGCCGCCGGGCCAGCGCAGCGTTCCGCCGGTCGGAAACTCGACCATCGACCGGGTGCCGACGCTGGTCAAATAGCGAAACAGGTGTTCGTAGCCGCTGGCGATCACATGCTGGCCGTTGTCTGCGAGGTCCGGTATCCCCTGCACCTGCATCGCCTGGGTGCGTCCGCCGAGCCGCCCGCGCCGCTCTAGCAGGGTCACTTTCTTGCCGGCCTCGGCCAGCCAGACCGCTGCGGCCAGCCCGGCCAGGCCGCCCCCGATCACCACGTAGCGACGATCGTCCATGCCCGGCCCCTCTCGGCTAACTTACGGTTTGAAAGTTAGCCCAGGGACGACGAGCGGTCAACGATCCGCTGCAGTAGTGATCTCAGCCAGACGTCGTGATCGCGTTATCCGCGGTTGCTGGCAAGGAACGCCACGATCGCGTCCACGATGCGGCTGGCCATCAACGTCTTGGAGCCCGACTCCAGGGCGGACTCGGTTCCGTCCGCGGCCAGCAGCCACCCGTCGTTGTGGTCGACCTCGAATGCCCGCCCGTCCCCGACCGCGTTGACCACCAACAGGTCACAGCCCTTGCGACGCAACTTGGCCCTAGCGTGGAACAGCACGTCGCCGTTCTCGTCACCCGTCTCCGCGGCGAAGCCGACAATGGCCCGCATATTGGGCAGCTGTCCGTCCGTGCGCGCACGCACCGCGCCGGCCAGCACGTCGTCGTTGCGGACCAGGTCGATGGTCGGCTCCCCCGCGCTGTCGGGGCCCTTCTTGATCTTGGCCTGCGCCACCCGCACCGGGCGGAAGTCGGCGACAGCGGCGGCCATCACCAGCACGTGTGCCTCGGGGGCGTGCTTGGACACCGCATCATGCAGTTGCTGGGCCGAGCTGACGTGCACCACGTGGACGCCGGCCGGATCGATCAGGCCCGCAGTGTGCGCGGCAATCAGGGTGACTTCGGCGCCGCGCTGGGCGGCCACCCGGGCCACGGCGTAGCCCTGCTTGCCCGAACTGCGGTTGCCGATGAAGCGGACCGGGTCGATCGGTTCGCGGGTGCCGCCCGCGGTCACCAGGAGCTTCTGCCCGGCCAGGTCGTGCGGCAACGCGTCGGCGCGCTCCAGCAGCAGCGACGCGAAGGTGTTGATCTCTTCGGCCTCGGGCAGCCGGCCCGGGCCGGTGTCGGCGCCGGTCAACCGGCCCGATGCGGGCTCAAGGACGACCGCGCCGCGTTCCCGCAGCGTCGCGACATTGGCCACGGTGGCCGGATGCTGCCACATCTCGGTGTGCATGGCCGGGGCGAACAGCACCGGACAGCGGGCGGTGAGCAGGGTGGCGGTCAGCAGATCGTCGGCGCGACCGGCGACGGCGCGGGCCAACAGATCGGCGGTGGCCGGCGCCACCACCACCAAGTCGGCCTGCTGGCCGATCGCCACATGGGGCACACGGGGCACATCGTCGAAAACCCCGGTGTCGACCGGCTGGCCCGAGAGCGCCTCGAAGGTGGCTGCCCCGACAAACCTCAGGGCGGACTCGGTCGGGACGACACGAACCGAATGGCCCGCCTCGGCAAGCTGTCGGACGACGGTGCACGCCTTGTATGCGGCGATGCCCCCCGAGACACCGACGACGACCCGTTTCTGGCCCACCGGTCTGACCCGTCCTGCCCGGCTCCGGCTACTCGCCTTCGGTGTATTCGAGCAGGTCGCCGTGGATCTCGCGCAGCGCGATCGACAGCGGCTTCTCCTGCAGGCCGGGCTCGACCAGCGGCCCGACGTATTCGAGGATGCCCTCACCGAGCTGGTTGTAGTAGTCGTTGATCTGGCGCGCCCGCTTGGCCGCGTAGATCACCAGCGCGTACTTGCTCGACGCGCGCTGCAACAGCTCGTCGATGGGCGGGTTGGTGATGCCGAGGGGCGTGTCGTAACCGCCGATCGACGCCGGGTCGAACTCCTCGGCGTCGGTCACCACGGCCGAGTCGGTCTGCGAGGTACTCACTTAAGACAATCTCCTGAAGCTGTTTGACTGGGGGCGGGTCGCGCCTGCTGGTTGTTGTCCCGGGTAAATCAGACCGCGCCCGGTGCGGTATCCACCAGCAAGGATACCAATTCTGAGCAGGCTGTTTCCAATCGACCATTGACCACGATGGCGTCGAAGTCTCCCTGCGCCGCCAACTCGGTGCGTGCGGTGGCCAATCGGCGTTCCATGACCTCCGCGGATTCGGTGCCGCGGCCGGCCAGTCTGGCCTGCAGCGTCTCCCAGTCCGGCGGGGCCAGAAACACCGTCACAGCCTCCGGAAGGGCCTTCTTAATGGCCCGGGCCCCGGCCAAGTCGACCTCGATCAGAACGGGCCGGCCGGAGCGGGTGGCTTCGACGACGGGCGCCGCCGGAGTACCTGAGCGCTGCAGGCCGCCGTGAATATCGGCCCACTCCAGCAGCTCATTTTTCTCGACTAGCCGGTCGAACTCGGCCGGCGAAACAAATCGGTAGTCGACGCCGTCCACCTCCCCGGGCCTGGGTGCCCGGGTGGTGGCCGACACACTGAAATACAGGTCCGGTACCCGCTCCCGCAGGCACCGGACCACGCTCGACTTACCGACCGCGGATGGACCGGACAGCACTACAACGCGTCCCGCGTGCCCACTGTCCGGTCCTCCACCGGTATTCACTGCCGGGTCAGGAGAAGTCGAACTTCTCCAGCAGCGCCTTGCGCTGCCGGTCGCCCAGGCCGCGCAGCCGGCGGGTGGGGGCGATCTCCAGCTCGGTCATGATCTCCTGCGCCTTGACCTTGCCGACCTTCGGCAACGCCTCCAGCAGCGCAGACACCTTCATCTTGCCAAGGACCTCGTCGGTCTCGGCGTCCTTGAGCACCTGCTTGAGATTGGTGCCGCCACGCTTCAGCCGGTCCTTGAGCTCCGCTCGGGCCCGACGTGCGGCCGCCGCCTTCTCCAACGCGGCGGCGCGCTGCTCGTCGGTCAACTGGGGAAGGGCCACGATTCCTCCGTCTCGTCATCATCGACAACGTCGATGTTTTCCTTGTCCCGGCCAGGTACTTCGGCCAGAGACGACGACCGTACCCACGCCGTCTGACGAAATCTAACCCCACCCCCCCGTTTCCGGCTACAAATGCCCAGCGTATGGGGTTTGGGCGCGGCGCCGTCGAACCCGAGTCGGCCGCCGCCGCTCGGCCCGCCCCGGGGGAACCGCGATCTTCGGCAAACCGGCCCGAAAAACCACTCTGACCTTGCCTTTTGCAGGCTGTTGTCGGCGGTACGGGACGCCGCGCCATGGGCGCATCGGTGGCCTTCGGAATGTGACCGGACATTCCTGCCGTTGGCTTCGCACCTCGCGGCGTGTCGGGCGTGTCGAAGGCAGGATCGGCCAGCCGGCGCCGCCGCCTGGCAGGTCCACCGCGACGAACACCGCTACCTCGACTCGGTGGGTGACCACCATGTTCTGCCCCGACGGCCCGACCCCGTTTGTTTCCCCGCGAAGGCCCTAGTGGCGCGACAAGAAACTGGAATCCAGCTGACCGGTGGACTGACAGCAACTATTCAGGCAGTTTCTACATTTGAACGGTCGAAGCCGCGGGTTGGCCGCCTAATGTTCCGGCCAGGTGGGTGGTCCACCCGGGGGTGTTTATGGGGGGGGTATGACTATGAACATTTCCGCTGAATACCGTTTCGGTAGAGAAAGTGGGAATTGATGGCGATGACGACAATCGGCCGTGCTGGCCGGTGGGCGCTTGCGGCGGCTACGGTGTTGACCCTCGGTGCTTTCGGGATGGGCGCGGCCAGCGCGGATCCCAACGACGGCGTCACCGGCGGCGCCGGCAACAACGGCGGGGTGAATGTCAACATGGGGCCCTTCGGTGGCGGGATGAATACCGGCAACAACGGCGGCTTCAACTTCGGCCCTAATGGAATCGGCGCCGGCGGCGGCCAAAACAACAGCGCCAACGTCAACATGGGGCCGTTCGGCGGCGGCATGAATGTCGGCAGAAACGGCGGCTTCAACTTCGGCCCTAATGGAATCGGCGCCGGCGGCGGCCAAAACAACAGCGCCAACGTCAACATGGGGCCGTTCGGCGGCGGGTACAACACCAACGCCGGCGGCGGCGTCAACTTCGGCGGCCGGTAACCAGCAATCCAGGGCCTGCGCGGGCGACCGGACCGGGTGCCCCGCAGGCCCTGTTGCGTGCAGCGGGACCTCGCTGGGTCGCCGGAGCTATCCCGCAGCGGCCAAATAGGCCACGGTGTCCCGCAGCCGCTCCGCCGCGGCGCGCAGCGCACCCACGTCCGGGCCGGCACGCAGCACCTCCCGAGAGACCGCCGGCAGCAACGTGCCCGCAGCGGCCCCTCCGAGCCCGGCAAGGGCCTCTGGGCGGCCTCCCTGGGCCCCCACGCCGGGTACGAGCACCGGCCCACCGAGGGCGCTCAGATCGGGCACTTCACGCAGCGTCGCGCCCACCACCACGCCGATCGAACCCAGGCCCGCCGCATTCTCGGCCCGATTGGCTTCTGCGGCGGCGTCGACGATCGCCTGCGCCACGGTGCGGCCGTCCGCGTCCTGGGCACGCTGCACGCTCGCGCCCTCCGGGTTGGAGGTGGCGGCCAAAACGAATACGCCACGCCGATGCTGCGCGGCGGTGTCCAGCAGCGGCTGCAGGGACCCGAAGCCCAGGTAGGGCGAGGCCGTCACCGCATCGGCGGCCAATGGCGACGGTCCGGCCCAGGCAGCGGCGTAGGCGGCCATGGTCGAGCCGATGTCACCACGCTTGGCGTCGGCCAGCACCAACACGCCGGCCTCACGCAGCGCCGCGATGGTGCGCTCCAGCACGGCGAAGCCGGCCGACCCGTAGGCCTCGAAGAACGCCACCTGCGGCTTGACCACCGCGAAGCCGGCGAACGCCGTCACGCAGGTCTCGCTGAATGCCGCCAGCCCGTCCGCCGTCGCGGGCAATCCCCACGAGGCCAGTAGTTCGGGGTGCGGATCGATACCCAGGCACAGCGGCCCACGGGCCGCCGTCGCTTCGGCCAGGCGCGCGCCGAACCCCGGTATCACTACTGCCCGCCGAGGGTGCTGTGCAGTTCCTGCAGGGAGCGCACCCCGATATCGCCCCGGATGCCGGCCTCGATGCCCTGCACCGCCGCGGCCGCACCCTGAACGGTGGTGATGCACGGGATGTTCACGCTGACCGCTGCCGACCGGATCTCGTAGCCGTCCACCCGCGGGCCGGAGTTGCCGTACGGGGTGTTGATCACCAGGTCCACCTCCCCGGCGCGGATCGCGTCCACCGCGGTCAGCTCGGGGCGGTCAGGACTGGGTTCCTCGAAATTCTTGCGCACCACATCGCACGGAATCCCGTTGCGTCGCAGCATTTCCGCGGTCCCCTCGGTGGCCAGGACCCGAAAGCCCAAGTCGGCGAGCCGTTTGACCGGAAACACCAGGGACCGCTTGTCGTGGTTGGCTACCGACACAAAGACGGTGCCCTGTGCCGGCAGCGACCCGTACGCGGCCGTCTGGCTCTTGGCGAACGCGGTACCGAAGTCGCGGTCGATGCCCATCACTTCACCGGTGGACTTCATCTCCGGCCCGAGGAGCGAGTCGATGCTCGAGCCATCCGCGCGACGGAAGCGGTGGAACGGCAACACCGCCTCCTTGACCGCAATGGGGGCGTTCGGGCCGACGGTGGCCCCGTCCCCCGCGGCGGCCAACAGGCCCTCAGACCGCAGCTCGGCGATCGTGGTACCCAGCATGACGCGCGCACAGGCCTTGGCCAGCGGCACCGCGGTGGCTTTGGACACAAACGGGACCGTGCGGCTGGCCCGCGGATTGGCCTCCAGGACGTAGAGCACGTCGTCTTTGAGGGCGAACTGCACATTGAGCAGCCCAACCACCCCGACGCCGTGAGCGATGGCCTCGGTGGCCCGACGCACCTTTTCGATGTCGCTGCGCCCCAGCGTCACCGGCGGCAGTGCACACGCCGAGTCACCGGAGTGGATGCCGGCTTCTTCGATGTGCTCCATGATGCCGCCGATGTAGACCTCGGTGCCGTCGCACAACGCATCGACGTCGATCTCGATGGCGTCTTCGAGGAACCGGTCGACCAACACCGGGTGCTCCGGCGACAGCTGGGTGGCCCGAGTGATGTAGCCGTGCAAGGTCTCTTCGTCGTAGACGATCTCCATGCCCCGCCCGCCCAGCACGTACGAGGGACGCACCAGGACCGGGTAGCCGATGTCGGCGGCGATCCGCTTGGCCTGCTCGAAGGTCGTCGCGGTGCCGTATCGCGGCGCCGGCAAGCCGGCCGTGGTCAGCACGTCACCGAACGCACCGCGATCCTCGGCCAGGTCGATGGCTTCCGGGCTGGTTCCGACGATCGGCACGCCGGCATCGGCCAGCCGCTGGGCCAGCCGCAGCGGAGTCTGCCCGCCCAGCTGCACGATCACGCCGACCACCCCGGGGCCGCCCTGCCCGGACTGCTGTTCGGCGTAGTACACCTCGAGCACGTCCTCGAACGTCAACGGTTCGAAGTAGAGCCGGTCGGCGGTGTCGTAGTCGGTGGACACGGTCTCGGGATTGCAGTTGACCATCACCGTCTCGAACCCGGCCTGGCTCAAGGTGATCGCGGCATGCACGCAGCTGTAGTCGAACTCGATGCCCTGGCCGATCCGGTTGGGCCCAGACCCCAGGATGAGCACCTTGGGTTTGACGTCCTGGGCCGCCACCTCGGTCTCGGCGGCAGGATCGAGCTCGAAAGTGCTGTAGTGATACGGCGTCTTGGACTCGAATTCCGCGGCGCAGGTATCGACGGTCTTGAACACCGGATGAATACCCAGCCGGTCCCGCAGCAGCCGCACCCCGTCCTCGCCGGCCAGCTCCGGGCGCAGCACGGCGATCTGGTGATCGGACAGGCCGCTGTACTTGCAGCGGCGCAGCAGATCCGCATCGAGCACCGGGGTGTCGACGACCTCGGTGCGCAGCGCCACCAGGCCGTTGATCTGCTCGACGAACCACGGGTCCACCCCGGAGGCTTCGGCCACCGCTTCCACACTGGCGCCCAGGCGCAGCGCCAGCTCGATGTCGTAGAGCCGGCCCTCGGTGGGAACCCGCAACCGCGCCAGCGCGTCGTCGGCGGTGCCTTCGGGATCGGGTTTGGTCCAGAACCCGGCCCGGTCGGTCTCCAGCGAGCGCATCACCTTGCCGAGTGACTCGATGAAGTTGCGGCCCAACGACATCGCTTCGCCCACCGATTTCATGGTGGTGGTCAGCCGCGGGTCGGCGCCGGGGAACTTCTCGAACGCGAAGCGCGGAGCCTTGACCACCACGTAGTCCAGCGCCGGCTCAAAACAGGCCGGGGTCTCTTTGGTGATGTCGTTGATGATCTCGTCGAGGGTGTAGCCGATCGCCAGCTTGGCCGCGATCTTGGCGATCGGGAAGCCGGTGGCCTTCGACGCCAGCGCGGAGGATCGCGACACCCGCGGGTTCATCTCGATCACGATGAGCCGGCCGTCTTTCGGGTTGACCGCGAACTGGATGTTGCAGCCGCCGGTGTCCACCCCGACCTCGCGCAGGATCGCGATGCCCAAATCGCGCATCCGCTGGTATTCCCGGTCGGTCAGTGTCATCGCCGGGGCGACGGTCACCGAATCACCGGTGTGCACACCCATCGGGTCGACGTTCTCGATCGAGCAGACCACGACGACGTTGTCGTTGCCGTCGCGCATCAGCTCGAGCTCGAATTCCTTCCACCCGTAGATGGATTCCTCGATCAAGACGTTGGCCGTCGGCGAGGCGGCCAGACCGTCGCCGGCCATCCGGGCCACCTCGTCGAGGCTGGCGGCCAGCCCCGATCCCAGACCGCCCATCGTGAAAGAGGGGCGAACGACGACCGGTAATCCGAGTTCGGCGACGGTCTCCTCGACCTCGGCCATGGTGTAGCAGACCCGGGAACGCGCCGACTCGCCGCCGACCTTGGCGACGATGTCCTTGAACTGCTGGCGGTCCTCGCCACGCTGGATCGCCTCGAAGTCGGCGCCGATCAGCTCGACCCCGTAGCGCTCCAGCACCCCGTGCTCGTGCAGCGCCACCGCGGTGTTCAGCGCGGTCTGCCCGCCCAGGGTGGCCAGCAGGGCGTCCACCTTGTTGCCGCGCTCGGCCTGCTGGGCGAGCACCTTCTCGACGAACTCCCAGGTGATGGGTTCGACGTAGGTGTTGTCGGCGTACTCCGGGTCGGTCATGATGGTGGCCGGATTGGAGTTGACCAGGCTCACCTGCAGGCCCTCGGCCTTGAGCACGCGGCAGGCCTGGGTTCCCGAATAGTCGAATTCACAGGCCTGTCCGATCACGATCGGCCCGGAGCCGATCACCAGAACATGGCGCAGGTCACTACGGCGCGGCATTACTTCTCCCCTGCCATCAGGTCGACGAACTGGTCGAACAGGTATTCCGCGTCGTGCGGTCCGGCGGCGGCCTCCGGGTGGTACTGCACCGAGAACGCCCGGCCGTCGGCGAGCTTGACGCCCTCGACGACTCCGTCGTTGGCGCAGGTGTGGCTGACCACCGCCGGGCCGAAGTCGGTGTCAAAGACTTCCCCTGCCTCTCCCTCTAAGGCGAAGCCGTGGTTCTGCGCGGTCACCGCCACCCGGCCGGTGGCGTGGTCGATCACCGGGATGTTGATGCCGCGGTGGCCGAACGTCATCTTGTAGGTGTTCAGGCCCAGCGCCCGGCCCAGGATCTGGTTACCGAAACAGATTCCGAACAGCGGGATTCCGGCGCCGAGCACCTCACGGGTCAATGCCACCATCGCCTCCGCGGTGGCCGGGTCCCCGGGCCCGTTGGACAGGAACACCCCGTCGGGCTTCAGGTCGGCGATCGCCGCGAAGTCCACCGACGACGGCAGTACGTGGCTGCGGATTCCGCGCCGCGAGAAGTTTCGCGGCGTGTTGGTCTTGATGCCCAGGTCCAGCGCGGCGATGGTGAACCGGTGTGCGCCATCGGGTTCCACCACGTATCCCGCGTCGGTGCTGACCTGGCCGGCGAGGTCGGCGCCGAGCATCGACGGCTGTTCGCGGACCCGGGTCACCAGCTCATCCGGTGATGCCAGCGCTTCACCGGAGAACACCCCGGCCTTCATCGAGCCGTGATTGCGCAGGTGACGCACGATGGTCCGGGTGTCAACCCCGGCGATACCGACGATGCCCTGGCGGACCAGCTCGTCGTCCAGCGTGCCGGTGGCCCGCCAGTTCGACGCGCGCGGCGACGGGTCACGCACCACATAGCCCGCCACCCAGATCTTTTCGTCGCGGCTCTCCCCGTCCTCGCGGTTCCAGCCGGTGTTGCCGATCTGCGGTGCGGTGGCCACCACGATCTGCCGGTGATAACTGGGGTCGGTCAGGGTCTCCTGGTACCCGGACATGCCGGTGGAGAACACCGCCTCGCCCAAGGTCTGTCCCACGGCCCCGAACGGTGTTCCGGTGAACGTCCGGCCGTCCTCGAGAACCAGCACCGCTCGCGAGTTCATCTGTCGTCTTCCTCTTCTTCTAACCAACGGCTGTGCTCAGTGCGGTCGTCCGCGCGGAAGCCGGTGTCTATCTCGGTGCCCGACGGCAGTCGCCAGCGGATCGCCAGCACCCCGTCGGAGGGTCGGGTGGGCAAAGAAGGAATCGTGCGCCCGGCGATGCCGCGTTCGGTGCGGACCGCGATCACCGTGTCTGCGGGGATCCAGATCGGCCGGGCGCCGCTGCGCTGCACCATGATTCCTTCGGGGTAGCGGGTCAGCACCGCCTTGGTGCGATAGCCCAGGTCTCCGACCACCACCCGGTCGTTCCACTTCGGGGCCAGCGTGCACCCCAGGTACTGCCCGCGGGTGGCAGCCACGGTCGGCGCCCCCACGGTGTCGGGCACCGTCGGCAGGGTCCCGATCAGCGCGTCCTGCAGCTGGCCGCGGCGACGCCAGCCGCGCATCATCAGTCGGATCACCACGCCGATCAGCACCACCAGCAGAAAAGCGAAGACCAGCGAGCCGATCAACGTGGGGGTGTTCATGCCGGGCTCTTCCCGTCCCGGGCGGTGATCCGGCCGCGCAGCAAGGTCGCGGTGACGGTCGCGGGCAGGATCATCTCTTCATACGGGGTGTTGTCCGACCGGCTGGCCAGCTGCGCACCGGTGACCACCCAAGTGGTGTCGGGATCGACCACGGTCAGGTTGGCCGGCTCGCCCACCTCTAGTGGACGGCCCTGGTCGGGCAGGCCGACGATCTGGGCCGGCCGCTCGCTCATCACCCGGGCCACGTCGCGCCAGGTCAACAGGCCGGTCTGCACCATGGTGGCCACCACCACCGACAGTGCGGTCTGCAAGCCCAACATCCCAGGCCGGGCCGAGGCGAATTCGCAGGTCTTCTCGTGTTCGGCGTGCGGGGCGTGATCAGTAGCCACGCAGTCGATCACGCCGTCGGCCAGGGCGCGGCGCAGGGCGACTGTGTCACTGGCCTCGCGCAGCGGCGGGTTGACCCGGTTCATCCCGTCGTAGTCGGCGAGCCGGCTGTCATCGAGCATCAGATGATGCGGGGTGACTTCGGCGGTCACCGAGATACCTTGCGCCTTAGCCCATTTGAGGAGCTCGACCGTCCCGGCAGTGGACGCATGGCAGATGTGCAGTCGGGCGCCGGCGTCGCGGGCCAGCAACACGTCTCGGGCCACGATCGACTCTTCGGCGACGCGCGGCCAGCCGGCCAGGCCCAGCCGGGCGGCGTTGGGCCCCTCGTGGGCGACCGAGCCGACAGTCAGCCGCGGCTCCTCGGCGTGCTGGGCGATCAACACCCCCAGTCCGGTCGCGTACTCCAGCGCGCGTCGCATCACCAGCGGGTGGTCCACACAGACACCGTCGTCGGAGAACATCCGAACACCGGCGGTACCCGCGGCCATCATGCCCATCTCGGTCAGCTGCGTGCCGCCCAGTCCGACCGTGACGGCGCCGACGGGGTGCACGTCGACCAGGCCGATCTGCTGGCCGCGCGCCCAGACATGGTCGGTGACCACCGGAGAGTCGGCCACCGGATCGGTGTTGGCCATCGCGAACACCGCGGTGTAGCCGCCCAGGGCCGCCGCCGCCGAGCCGGTTTCGATGTCCTCGGCGTATTCGCGCCCCGGTTCACGCAGATGGGTGTGCAGGTCGACGAAGCCCGGCAGCAACACCTGTCCGGGCGCGTCGATGACCTCACACCCGCCCGGGGCAGCCAGATCGGTGCCGATCTGGGCGATCTGGCCGTCTTCCACCAGGACGTCGACCTGGTCGCCTTCGCCGTAGCACCGCACTCCGCGAATCAGCACGCTCACAACTCTGCCTCCCCCGCGGACTCGCTACCCACCAGCAGATGGAACAGCACCGCCATCCGCACATGTACACCGTTGGAAACCTGTTGCAGCACCGCGGATTGCGACGAGTCGGCCACCGACGAGGAGATCTCCATGCCGCGCAGCATCGGACCGGGGTGCAGCACCACCGCGTGGTCGGGCAGCATCGCCCGACGCTTCTCGCTCAATCCGTAGCGCACCGAGTACTCCCGCGTCGACGGGAAGAATCCGCCGGTCATCCGTTCGGCCTGCACCCGCAGCATCAGCACCGCGTCGGCGGCCGGCAACTCGGCGTCGAAGTCATGCGAGACCGTCACCGGCCAGTCGGCCACCCCGACCGGCAGCAGTGTCGGTGGAGCTACCAGCACTACCTCGGCGCCCAGGGTCGACAGCAGGCTCACGTTGGAGCGCGCCACCCGGCTGTGCACGATGTCGCCGACGATGACGACGCGGCGGCCCTCGATGCCGCCGAGCCGCTGACGCAGCGTCAGGGCGTCGAGCAATGCCTGGGTGGGGTGCTCGTGGGTGCCGTCACCGGCGTTGATCACCGCCGGGGCTGTGGCATCGGCGGCCAGAGCCTCCGCGGTCCACTCGGAAAGCAGGTGCGCCGCGCCCGACGACGGATGGCGGATGATCAGCGCGTCGGCGCCGGCCGCGCGCAACGTCAACGCGGTGTCGCGCAGCGACTCCCCCTTGTTGACCGAGGATCCCGACGCGGACACGTTGATCACGTCGGCGCTCATCCACTTGCCGGCCACCTCGAAGGAGACCCGGGTCCGGGTGGAGTTCTCGTAGAACATGGTGATCACCGTGCGCCCGCGCAGGGTGGGCAGCTTTTTGACCTCGCGCCCCACCAGCGCCTGAGCGAAGCGGTCGGCGTCGTCGAGGATCGCGGTGGCCTCATCACGGCTCAAGTCGCCGGCTGCCAGCAGATGCCTGGTGCTCATCGGGTTATCACCACCTGGTCGCGACCGTCGTGTTCAGCCAGTAGGACGTGCACGCTTTCGCCGCGCGCGGTCGGCACGTTCTTGCCGACGTAGTCGGCGCGCACCGGCAGCTCGCGGTGGCCGCGGTCCACCAGCACGGCCAACTGCACGATCCGGGGCCGGCCGACGTCGCGCAGCGCGTCCAGTGCGGCCCGTACCGATCGGCCGGCGAAAAGCACGTCGTCGACCAGGATCACGCACGCGTCATCGATGCCGCCCGCCGGAATCGAGGTGGGCTCCAGTGGCCGCGGGGGCTGACGCATCAGGTCGTCGCGGTACAAGGTGATGTCCAGCGCGCCGTGCGCGACGTCAACCCCGCAGAATTCGCTGATCTTGGCGGCCAGCCGCTGGGCCAGGGTGACACCGCGGGTGGGAATGCCCAACAGCACGACGCGCGGGGCGTTAGCCCTATCGGGGTCGTCTAAGGCCGTCTTCTCGATGATCTGATGTGCGATCCGAGAAATAGTGCGACCCACATCCGCCGAGGACATCAATTCCCGGTCGGTGCTGGAATTACCGGCAGCGCCCATGCGAAACCGCAGGACCTCCTTCTCCGCCTCGCAGGACGGATCGTTAAAGGATGTCGAACTGCCGGGTAGCCTAACATCCACCCACGGGCTGCCTTGCGCGAGCGTGCGCGGATGTACGCGCAAGTGCGGCGTGTCGGCGTACAGACACGCACCCTCGCGGCAAGAAGGCTCGCAAGAAGGCTAAGGACGCCCGGACGCGGGGACGCCGCTAACCTGACCGGGTGAATCTCGACCCGAATCAGGCGCCGCTGCGCGAGGCCTGCGACACCGGCCTGCTCGCCGGAGTCGTGACGCTCGTCTGGCAGGGCGGCTCGGTGCTGCAGGTGAACGAGATCGGCCATCGCGATGTCGGCGCCGGCCTGCCGATGACCCGCGACACGATCTTCCGGATCGCCTCCATGACCAAGCCGGTCACCGTCGCCGCCGCGATGACCCTGGTCGACGAAGGACGGCTGCGGCTGACCGACCCGATCGCGCACTGGTTGCCGGAGTTCGCCGCGCCGCGGGTGCTGGTCGACCCGGCCGGTTCGCTGGAATCCACCACCGCGGCGCGGCGCGCCATCACGGTCGGCGATCTGATGACGCACTGCTGCGGCATCGGCTACGGGTTCTCGGTACCCGGTCCGATCGCGCGGGAGTACCAGCGGCTGCCCTTCGGGCGCGGGCCCGAGGCCTGGCTGACGGCGCTGGCAGCGCTTCCGCTGGTGGATCAGCCCGGAGAGCGCGTCACCTACGGCCACGGCACCGACGTGCTGGGCGTGCTGATGTCGCGGATGGAGGGCAAGCCGCTACCGCAGGTGATCGAGGAACGGATCCTGGGCCCGCTGGGGATGACCGACACCGGTTTCTGCGTCACACCGCAGGCACGCGGGCGCAGCGCCACCATGTACCGCGTCGACGGGGACACGCTGCGCGACGACGCGATGGGGCCGGTACCGATCGCGATGCCGGCGTTTCCCAACGCCGGGGGCGGCTTGATGTCCACCGCCGACGACTACCTGGCGTTCACCCGGATGTTGTTGGCCGACGGGATGTTCGACGGCACGCGGGTGCTCTCGGCCCAATCGGCGCGGGCGATGCGCACCGATCAACTCACCGACGACCAAAAGCGGCACCCGTTCCTGGGCGCCCCGTTCTGGGTGGGCCGCGGGTTCGGGCTCAATTTGTCGGTGGTGACCGACCCGGCGAAGTCCCAACCGCTGTTCGGGCCGGGCGGTGCGGGCACGTTCGGCTGGCCGGGCGCCTACGGCACCTGGTGGCAGGCGGACCCGGCCGCGGACCTGATCCTGATCTATCTGGTCCAGAACTCGCCGACGCTGTCCACCGACATGGCCGTCGCGGTCGCCGGCAACACCTCGATCGCCAAGCTGCGGGTGGCGCAGCCGAAGTTTGTCCGGCGGACCTACGCGGCCCTGGGTCTCTGAGCCTCGGCTAGTGAACCACGGCCAGTAGCGATGCCGCAGCCTCGGCAAGAGCACGATCGCCGTGCAGCTCGGCGCGCCGACGTCCTTGTTCGACGGTGATCCCACGGCTGGCCAGCCGCCACAGCGCGTCCTGATCCAGGCGCACCGACGCGGCGGGGTCTTCGACAAGCTCCGCGGTCAGGTCCCACCCGGTGCCGTCGGAAACCGCCGACCAGCGTCCGCCGGCCGGACCGGTGATCTCGAACCGAACCGCGGTGCCACGCGGACACCTGTGGTCCTGCAGCGCGACCGGCACAGCGTGCAGGAACGTGACGAGTACCGCATGCTGCAACTTCAGCTCGTCCGCGCCGGGGCGCGACACCGCGTCTCGGATCTGCTGTTGGTGCACCCAATACTCGGTGAACTCCCGAGCGATATCGAGCCAGGCCGGGCTGGTGCCGGTGCCCGCCCACGACACGTTCAGAGCTGCGGCGCCTGCCAGATCGACGCTCGCCCAAACGGCATCCAATTGGGGGCCCAGATGGGCCAACAGATCGATCATGGTCTCGGGGCTGCACTGCCGCATCGCCCGGACAAACTCGCCGTTGACCCGGGCCAGGTAATTCGGCAGCGACTCGTCGTCGGCGAACACCGCACCGCGATGCCCGTCGCGGCCACCGGAAATGCGCCGCAGGTAATCGTTGAGGATGTGCGCGGTGAGGTCGCGCACATCCCAGCCCGGGCAGATTGTCGGCCTGTCCCAGTCCGCGGGGGCCAGCGACCTCAGTAGGTCGAGCAGCGCTTGGCGTTCCACCGCGAACAGCGGCCTGGTGTCGAGCGGGATCATCGAATTGAGTAAACCGCCTCTGCGGCCGCCCGCGCGAACGAATTCCGCGGTCTAGAGGCTTGCCCCCGCGCGGCGGGCCCTCTCCAGCGCCGCGTCGCGCATCTGTGCCCGCTCTTCGGCGGTCCAGCGCGTGGTCGGCTCGAAGACCAGCGTCTCGACGGAATAGCCCAGCATGGTGAACACGTACTCCAGATACGGCCGCTGGAAGTCCTGCAGGTCGGCACGGTCGCCGTCGTAGGCGCTGGAGCGGGTCAAGATGAGTTGCAGCGGCTTGCCCTCCCCCAACGTGCCCACGTGCTCGCCGCGCTCGTTGAGGGTGAAGCTGGCCATCGGCTGCACGATGACGTCGATCCAGGCCTTCAGTGCATGCGGCACATGCCAATTCCACATCGGCGAGGACACCACCAGCCGATCGAATGACCGGACCCGCTCGATCTCGGCCAGCACCTGCGACCAGATCTGCTTCTGCTCGGGGGTTCGGCGCTCGCCGTAGAGCGGAGCGAACTTGGCGAACGCTGCGTCGCGCCCGAACACCAGCATGTCGTCGGTCCACACCGAGAACCGTTCGACGTCGCCGACCGCTGCCGCGGGCGCGGCGGCCAGGAACGCCTGGGTCAGCGCCGAGGACAGCGAGTGCTCTTGCTTCGGGCTGGCCTCCACCCACAGAGTTTTCATGGTGTCCTTCGTCTCGGTCAGATCATCGAGATCGGTGAGATCTTCACGCCGGCCTCGAGAGCGCCCGACAGCTCGCGTGCCACGTCGTAGTCGAAGACGACGTGTCCGCAGATGACGTCGACATCGCGTTTGGCGCGCTGTAGCGGGTTGGTCACGAACTGCGCGCTGGCGCCGGAGGCTTCGAGCAGATCGGCGATGACGGCACGGGATTCGTGCACGATATAGGCGGCCGCCGCCCGGGCATCGGCCCGAACGGGGCGACCGATCCGCTCCCGCGCGTCCACCGCGTCTTGAATCCGGCCGGCGGTGTCATCGAGAAGCCCGCGCAGCGCACGCAGTCGAACTCGCGCATCGCCGAGGCGGATCTGGGCCGCCGGCTGATTCTTCTGCGCGGCACCGGAATACGCCAGCACCCGTTCGGTCAGGCGCTCGGCGAACAGGTCGGCGACCCATTCGGCCGACCCGAGGGCGGGCATCGCGGCGACCAGGGCCAGCGCCGGGACCATCGGCCACCGGTACGCCGAGGCGTCATGCAGCTCGGCGCC
Organism: Mycobacterium sp. SMC-11; assembly: GCF_046250095.1. Classification (NCBI taxonomy): domain Bacteria; kingdom Bacillati; phylum Actinomycetota; class Actinomycetes; order Mycobacteriales; family Mycobacteriaceae; genus Mycobacterium; species Mycobacterium sp. SMC-11. The sequence continues at coordinate 2,698,952 of NZ_CP176430.1, forward strand.
GGGGGCGGTTCCGGAGTAGATGTCGAGGACCTTGACCAGCCGGTGCGACGGGACGTGCACATCCTCGATGACGACATCGTTGGAGCCGGTGGCCCGCATACCCGCGGTGTGCCAGACGTCCTCGATACGAATATCGGCCGCCGGGAGCAGCACCAGCGCCGGGTAGGGAGCCGCGTCGGGGCCGCAGATCGCCCCGACCATGATCCAGTCGGCGTCGGCCACCCCGGTCGCCCACGACCAGCGGCCGGACAGCCGGATGCCGTCACCGTCGGGCACGCCGCGCCCGGTCGGCGCCAACGGCGCCGGGCACAGCACCGGCCCGTCGGCGAACACCTCGTCCTGGGCCTGCTCACCGAAGAGCGCCAGCATCCAGTTGTGCAGCATGTAAAACCCGAGCGTCCAGGCACTCGACGCGCAGCCGTGCGCCATGCGCCGAATCGGGTCGAGGATCTCGGGAAACTCGGCCTGCCGCCCGCCATAACGGGCCGGCAAGAGCAGGTCGGCGAGTCCGGACTTGCGGAAGTCGTCGACGGTCTCGGCCGGCAGTCGGCGCAGCTCCTCGGCTGCTGCGGCGCGTTGCGCCAGTCTGGAGATGAATTCCTCGGGCACCACCGGTGCCGTCATGGTCGCCATGCCCGGACCGTACCATACCTTTTGGTATGGAGGTCAGTGTCGCAGCATGACGTCCAGGAACTGTTCCCGCCCACTCGCCGCTCGTGCGCTCGGTGCCGAAACGGACAGATGCAGAAACCCGATTCCGGCGGCGAACGTCGCGTTGGCACGCATGTCGGCCTCATCGGCGTCGAAGCCGTCATCGAGAAACGCCTGCCGAACCGCCTTGAGCACCCGCAGATCCGAGCTGCGTACCGCCGCGGCGACGTTGTCCTCCGACCGGGCCCATTCGCGCATGGCACGTTCGAGCATCCAATGGGCGGGCCCGACCAGGGCAGCCATCATGCGCGACAACCGCTCGCGCGGCGGCAGTTCCGACAGCGCATCGAAGTCGCCACGGTCCGAGTCACGCACTGCGGCAAAGGTGTCGACCAGCGCCTGCCGGTAGGTCTTCATATCGGCGAAATGCCAGTAGAAACTGCCCTTAGTGACTCCGAGCCGCTTGCAGAGCCGGTCGATGGTCAGCGCCTTGACGCCGTCTTCGGCCAGAATCCGGAAGCCGGCCTGCACCCAGTCCTGTACGGACAGTCGGGGATTGCCGCCCGACCCGCCAACTGCGTCCGACGTGGCCATGGCGAGTCAGCGTACTGACCCGGCCGCTTCCTGCAAGGCCCGACGCGCGTACGCCCGAACGTCGGCGTCGTTGTCCTTGACCGCGAGCCCGAGCGCATCGCGAGCGGCGACGTCGGATTCGGCCCAGCGGGTCAGCCCCAGCACCGCGGCTTTGCGCACGTCGAGATGCGGGTCCTCCAGTGCCACCGTCAGCAGCGGCACCGCCGCTTCGGCGTGCGCACCGACCAGCGCGCGGGCCGCGCCGACCCGAACCTGCCACGCCGACTCGCGTAGTGCCGGGGCGATGACGGTGAGGTCCTGCGGCCCGCAGCCGATCTCACCGAGCGCGGCCAGTGCGGCCGCACGCACCAGCGGGTCCGGGTCGCCGATCAGGACTCGCACGGCATCCGCCCCGGCGCGCAACGTCGCCAAGGCGTTGGCTGCGGCGACGCGCACTTCGCGGTTGCCGTCGCCGGCGGCGATCGCCACCGTTGCCGCGTCGTCGACCGAGACCAGTGCCCGCACCGCCTCGATGCGCACGCGGTGGTCGGGATCGGCCAGTGCGGCCCGGTAGTCCGCCGGGTCTCCGGCCCGCCGGCTGGACAACAGGTACACCACGGCGGCCCGCACCACCGGATCCGGCGAGTTCAGCTGTGCACCGGCCGACTCCGGATCGGCAATCACCTCGACGAGCTCACGCGCCCCGTCGGCAGCGGTCCGGCGCACCGCTGCATCAGCGTCGGCCAGCGCGGCGAATAGCGCGGCGGCGTAGCCGTCCGGAGTGTGCTCACTCAGCGCGGCGACCGCGGTACGGCGCACCGCCGGATCGGGATCACCGAGGTATCCGGCCAGATCGGCCAGCGTCGGCTCCTCCAGGGCGACGACCGCCGCGATACGCGGCGACGGCGGCTGCACCGCGGCCGGTGCCGCAACCCGTGACCCCGCGGTCACCGGAGCCTGACCGCCCAGCAGCGGGGGCTGCGCCACCGCGTGCACGGACTGGTCGGTCGGCGGCAACCCGTCCAGTTCCGGCACAGCCACGAAGTAGGGGGCGACCGGACGCTTGAGGAATTCCATGGCGCCGTCGGCACGTTTTCGCACGTTGAGGTGGTAGCCCCACTGCGCGTCGTCACGACCGGGCAGGTCGGCACGGTCGTGGTACAGGCCCCAGCGGGACTCGGTACGCGTCAGCGATGACCGGGCGGCCAGTTCCGCACAGTCACGGATGAACGACACCTCGACGGCGCGCATCAGCTCGTGCGGGCTGCGGGCGCCCATCTCGGCGATCTCACCGCGCATCCGCTCGAAGGTCTGCACCGCCAGCGACAGTTTGGCAGCCGACTTCGGCGGCGCCACATAGTCGTTGACGAACCGGCGCAGCTTGTACTCCACCTGCGGCTGCGGAGGACCGTCGGGGTGGCGCAACGGGCGATAGATCAGCTCGTGAGCCTCGGCGAGCTGGTCGGCCGGCAGCTCCCCCGGCGCCGTGACCTCATTCAGGCTTACTGCCGCGTCCGCGCCGGCGAGGTCGCCGAACACGAAGGCGCCGATCATGTAGTTGTGCGGCACGCAGGCCAGGTCGCCGGCGGCGTACAGGCCGGCAACCGTGGTGCGGGCATTCTCGTCGACCCACACCCCCGAGGCGGAATGCCCCGAGCACAAACCGATCTCGGAGATGTGCATCTCGATGTCGTGGGTGCGGTAGTCGTGACCGCGGTTGGCGTGAAAGGTTCCCCGGGTGGGCCGCTCGGTGGTGTGCAGGATGTTCTCCAGCGCCGAGAGCGTCTCGTCGGGCAGGTGCGACACCTTGAGGTAGATCGGCCCGCGCGCGGAGTCGATCTCGGATTTGACCTCGGCCATCATCTGACCGGACCAGTAGTCGGAGTCGACGAATCGCTCCCCCAGCGAGTTCACCTGATAGCCGCCGAACGGGTTGGCCACGTACGCGCAGGCCGGTCCGTTGTAGTCCTTGATCAGCGGGTTGACCTGGAAGCATTCGATGCCGGACAGCTCGGCGCCGGCGTGGTAGGCCATCGAGTAGCCGTCGCCGGCGTTAGTCGGGTTCTCGTAGGTGCCATACAGGTAGCCCGACGCGGGCAGCCCGAGGCGACCGCACGGCCCGGTGGCCAGGATCACCGCCTTGGCGCCGACGGCCACGAATTCGCCGGTGCGGGTGTGCAATGCGGCGGCCCCCACCGCCCGGCCGTCGCGGGTGAGCACCCGCACCGGCATCAGCCGATTTTCGATGCGGATCTTTTCGCGCATCGAGCGCTGCCGCAGCACCCGGTAGAGCGCCTTTTTGACGTCCTTGCCCTCGGGCATCGGCAGCACGTAGGAGCCGGAGCGGTGTACCCGTCGTACCGCGTACTCACCATGCTCGTCCTTCTCGAACTTCACGCCGTAACGTTCCAGCCGCTGCACCATCGCGAAGCCGCGGGTGGCGGTCTGATAGATGGTGCGCTGGTTGACGATTCCGTCGTTGGCGCGGGTGATCTCGGCGACGTAGTCCTCGGGTTCGGCCTTGCCTGGGATCACGGCGTTGTTGACGCCGTCCATGCCCATCGCCAGCGCCCCGGAGTGGCGCACGTGGGCCTTCTCCAGCAGCAGCACCTGCGCGCCGTGCTCGGCGGCGGTGAGCGCGGCCATGGTGCCGGCGGTGCCGCCGCCGATCACCAGCACGTCGCAGTCCAGCCGTTGCGGTGTGGCGACATCCGGGATCTGCAGGGGCGTCAACGTCATGGGTGCTCCAATGCGGTGAGGATGGCGGCGCGCAGTCCGGGTTCGGCTCGGCCGCTGCGCGGTTCGGGGACGTCGATCAGGGCCCGCAGTGGCTCTCCGGCACGCCCGAGCACCGCGACCCGGTCGCCGAGTGCCAGTGCCTCGTCGACGTCGTGGGTGACGAACACGATCGTGGTCGGGTGGGATCGCCAGGTGTCGATCAGCAGCGCCTGCATGGCGGCGCGGGTGGCGCTGTCCAGCGCCCCGAACGGTTCGTCCATCATCACCGCACGAGGCGCGCCGGCCAGGCCGCGCGCCAACTGAACCCGTTGCCGCATCCCGCCGGAGAGGCTTTTCGGCAGATAGTCGCCGAAGCCGGTCAGCCCCAGCTCAGCGATCCACCGGTCGGCTTGGGCCCGCCGCCCGCTGCGCGCTACACCGCGCAGTCGCAGCGCGAGCTCGATGTTGGAGCGCACCGAACGCCACGGCAGCAGCGCGTTGTCCTGGAACACCACGCCGCGGTCCCGCGAGGTGGTCCTCACCTCGGCGCCGTCGGCCAGCACTTGCCCCTGATCGGGGAGCAGCAACCCGGCCAGGGCGCGCAGCACCGTCGACTTTCCGCAGCCGGATGGGCCGGTCAGCACCAGGATCTCGCCGGGGCGCACCGCCAGGCTCAGCTCGTCGATCACCGGAGCGTCGGTGTAGGACAGCCGGACCCGGTCCAGTGTCAAACTCATGCCGACCGTCATCGCCCGTTCTCCTCACTGCGCGGCAGCCAGCGGGTCAGCCGCCGCCCGACCGTCTCCACCGCAGCCGAGGTGGCGAACCCCAGCACGCCGATGGTGATGATGCCGACGAACACGTCCGGGTAGGCCAGCACGGTGTAGGCCTGCCAGGTGCGATAGCCGATGCCGAGGCGCCCGGAGATCATCTCCGCGGAGATCACGCAGATCCACGACACACCCATGCCGACCGACAGGCCGCCGAAGACCCCGGGAAGGATGCCCGGAATCACCACCTGGCTCAACACATCCCAGCGTCCGCCGCCCAGGGTGCGGACCGAGTCCTCCCACAGCGTGGGCAGTGCGCGCACCGCGTGCCGGGTGCTGACCAGGATCGGGAAGAAGGCGGCCAGGAACGTGATGAACACGATGCCCTGTTCGCTGGCCGGAAAGAGCAGGATCGCGACCGGAACCAACGCGATGGCCGGGATGGGCCGGATCAGTTCGGTGAGCGGGCCGACGACGTCGGCAGCCACCCGCGACCTGCCCAGCAGGATGCCGGTGGCGACACCGACCGTCGCGGCCAGACCGAAGCCGGTGAGGATCCGGATCAGTGACTGGGCCAGATCCAGCCAGTACGCCTCGGTGCCCAACCGGCGCACCAACGTGGTGAAGACCTCATCGACGGTCGGCAGCGTGTCGAACCGCAGCCACCACCGCACGTCGGCGACGGTCAGCAACTGCCACAGCCCCAGTGCGGCCGCCACCGAGGCCAGCCGCAGCAGCCAGGACCACCGTAGGGTCCGGGCCCGGCGCGGTGCGGCGCCGACCGGAGACGCCGCTGCCGGGGCACCGGTGAGGACCGCGGTCACGCCGCACCCGCCAGGGCCTGCCGGTAGTCCAGCACGACGCCACCCGGATGCGCGGCGACATAGCGCCTCGCCCCGGCGGTCGTGTCGAAAGGCAGGTAGTGCGTACCGTCGCGAACCCACGCCGATTTGTCGGCGAACCACCGAGTCCCCAGCTCGGCGTCGTGCACGTAGGCGGCCCGCAGGTGATCGCCGCGGGCGGTCGCGGCGCGCACGGCATCCAGCAGCGCGTCGGAATCCGGCACCGTCACGGTGGTTTCGGAGCCGTCCAGCCAGAGCTCGCCGCCGACCGTGGTGGGTTTGTCGATCTCGGCGACCGCCTTGTGGTAGTCCAGCTTTCGCGCGTCGAACGCCGCCCGCAGCGGCTTGTCGTCGACGAATCCGTCCACGTCGAAGTCGTCCAGCTCGGCGAAGTCGCCGATCGACTTGAGGTAGGGCACGTCGTTCTTCAACGCGGCGACCAGCTGCGGTTTGAGGGTGGCGTCGAACGAGGTGCCGCCCGGCCCGTTGTAGAGGTAGACGACCTCCTGCGGCAGCCCGCTGCCCTCGGCGACGATGCGGGCCGCCTCCAACGGTTTGCGTTTCAGGAAGTCGGTGGCGTCGAGCTGGGCTTGCAGGAATGCGTCGAGCACTTCCGGGTGGGCCTGCGCATAGCTTCGGCGCACCATCACCCCGTGCAGGGTCGGGTAGTTGAGTTCGGCGCCGTCATAGAGCAGCCGTGCCCGATCCTGATACACCAGCAAACCGGGCCAGGCCACGAACTGCGACAGGCCTTGGACCTGACCGGATTCCAACGCTGAGGCTCCCACTTGAGGCTGCTGGTTGAGCACCTCGACGCCCGTTCCCGTGCCGGCCAGTGCGCGCAGCAGGGTGCCGTGGCCGGCCGAGCCCACGCTGGCCGACACCTTGGCCCCGGCCAGGTCGGCCAGCGTGTCTGCTCGGGAGTCGGGCGACACCACCACCATGTTCAGGGCGCCGGCGGGGTGGTAGCCGGTCACCGAAACAAGCGCGGTGCGGGCCTGCTCGTTGGCCCGGGTTCGAACGCCGTTGACCAGCATGGGGTAATCCCCCATCGAGCCGATGTCGATCTTCTCGGCGAGCATCTGCGCGGTGATCGGCGCCCCGGTGTCGTAGTCCTGCCAGTCGACCCGGTAGCGGGTTCCGGTCCGCTTGGTGATGTCGGCGAGCCGGTGCTCCAGGTAGCCGCGGGCCCGCAGCAGGGTGCCGGCGGTCGCGGTGTTGATGGTCTTGGACTGATAACCGACCACTACGTCGACGGAATTACCCGCGCTCGTGGAATCCAGCGAGCATCCGGCCAGGACGAGAACGGCGCTGGTCAGCAGAATGAGGGATCTCTTCATGAAACACCTTGATGGTCAATGCATTCAGCGAATGAGATAGGGCATGTTGACGGTGACGGCGCCGGTCGGACAGCGCGCCGCACACGGTCCGCAGTACCAGCACTCGTCGACGTGCATGAAGGCCTTGCCGTTCTCCGGGTTGATCGCCAGGGAATCCAGCGGGCAGATGTCGACGCACAGCGTGCAGCCGGAGATGCACAGTGATTCATCGATCGTCACGGGGACATCGGTACGGCCGTTGACCAGCGTCATGGATAGCTCCTTGTCAGGGTGCCGCGCATGGTGACGCGGTCACCGCGCATCCGGATGTATTCGAGATCGACGGGCCGGCCGTCCTCCAAGCTGGTGAGCCGTTCCAGCATCAGCAGGGCCGCGCCGCCGGGAAGTTGCAGGATGGCCGCGGTGTGCGGGTCGGCCGGAATCGCCTCCAGCGCCAAGGTCGCATCGCCCAGGCGCTGGCCGCTGATCTGTTCGATCAGCGGGAACACGTCGGTGGACTCCAAAGGATGGGCCAGCACGGCAGCGCCGATATCGGGCGCCAGATAGGTCTGGTCCAGGCTCAGCGGCACATCACCGAGGTAGCGCAGTCGTTCGATGAAGACCACCTGAGCACCGGCGCCGAGTCCGAGCCGGCGGGCGACCGACGGCGGGGCGCTTACCGTCGTGGCCACCCGCACCTCGTTGCGCACCTCTTGCGCGTCGAAGGTCTCCTGCAGGCCGCGCAGTGAGTCCAGCCCGTGATCGTATTTGTGCTGAGCCACGTGGGTGCCGGTTCGCGGCCCGCGATGGATCAGTCCTTCGGCCTTCAGCGCGGCCAACGCCTCGCGAACGATATTGCGGGAGACGACGAACTCGGTGGCCAGTTCCGGTTCGCCGGGCAACCCGTCGTTGTAGGCGCCGGCATGGATCTGATGGCGCAACACGTCGGCGACCTGCCGGGCCCGATCCGCACGGCGGATCGGCTGCGATGCGACGTGGGCTTCGGCCATGCAGACACGCTAAGGGCCGGTACCTCGGCGACCCCAGAGCTGCGAATTCCGCTGATCGGGGGATGAAACGCATTGCGCCACCCACCCGCTGCGGGCTGCCAGCAGAAACCTCCCGGCGTGGGCGCATTGCGCCGCCGCCGTGCCCGTGGCCGGGGTAACAATCGCGGTGAGGCTAATCGGCGACGCCGGGTGCCCGCGCATAGCGGGCCAGGGCCTCGGGAGTGAACACCGCCAACCCCAGCTCGGGGTTGTAGCCGTGAATCTCTTTCACGTCGAGTTCGGCCAGGAAGTACAGGATCTCCTTGGAGATCACCTGACCGGGAACCAGCACCGGGAAGCCGGGCGGATACGGCACGACGAAGGTGGTCGAGACCAGGGTCTTGCCGTCGGCGACCCGGCGGCCGGCGTCGCCGAGCAGCACGTGCTCGCGGTCGGCCTCTTCGTAGCCGCCGTAGAACGCCGCACGCATGTCGCCGATCGGGCTGGTGCCGCCGGGACGGAACGCCGGTGCGAACGCACTGAAGTCGGGCAGCGGCGGCAGGTCCTCGGTGATCTCGGTGACCCGGCGGCGCTGCAGCGCGCGGTCATCGGTGCTGGCGGCGTTCCAGGCGCGGTCCAGTTCGCCGGCGACCCGCCGCAGCGCGTCGAGCAGATAATGCACGCTGGACCAGGTGACGCCGATGGTGAAGATCAACAGCACCGAGTTGATCGATGTCTTGTTGATCTGAATTCCGAACCGCTGCATGAGAATTTTTTCGCGGAAGTCGTAGCCGGTCATCCCGGTTTTGCCGATATTCAGGGTGACCCGGGTGGGGTCGAGCACGAACTCGTCGGACCGCCAGGCCTCGTTCCACTCCGCCAGCGCCCCCTGGCGGACCTCCCGGTAGGAGCTGACCGTCGATTCCCGGAATCGGTCGGGCACCAGATCACTCTCGTCGAGGATGTGGAACCACTTGCTGATCAGTCGGTCCTTGCGAACCCGGTGGCGAAACACCAACGCCATGTCATAGACCCGCCGGACCATGTCGAAGCCCTCGATGTCCACCTGTCTGCGGGCCAGGTCCAGTGAGGCCAGTAGCTGCTGGTTCGGCGAGGTGGAGGTGTGGGTCAAAAACGCCTCCGCGAACGACTCGCGGGCCAGCGCGTTGAAGTCCTGATCCCGGACATGGATCATCGACGCCTGCCGCAGCGCCGACAGTGACTTGTGGGTCGAGTGGGTGGCATACACCCGCACCCGCGCCGACGGGTGTGGCAGCAGCCGGTGCTCGCTCCACTGGTCGCGATCGATGCCTTCCATGCTGTCGTGCCACGCCTGGTACTCCTGGGCGTAGTGCGCCGAACCCAGCCTGGCTTCCAGACCTTCGGCGGCGACCATCGCGGTGCGTTGCCGCGCCCACGGCACCGCGGTCGCAAACGCGTACCAGGCCTCGTCCCAGAGGAAGCAGATGTCGGGCTTGATCGCCAGGATCTCCTCCATGACCCGGCGGGGGTTGTAGACGACACCGTCGAATGTGCAGTTGGTCAGCAACAGCATTCGGACCCGGTGCAGCTGGCCGGCGGCCTCCAGGTCGAGCAGGGCACGTTTGATGGTGCGCAGCGCCACCGCCCCGTAGATCGCGAACGGCGCCAGCGGGTAGGCATCCAGGTACAGCGGATACGCGCCGGCCAGCACCAGCCCGTAGTGGTGCGACTTGTGGCAGTTCCGGTCGATCAGCACGATGTCGCCGGGCCGGGTCAGGGCCTGCACGACGATCTTGTTGGCGGTCGAGGTCCCGTTGGTGACGAAATAGGTGTGGTCGGCGTTCCAGGTCTTGGCGGCCTTGTTCATCGCCACCCGGATGGTGCCGTGCGGGTCGAGCAACGAGTCGAGTCCGCCGGAGGTGGATGAGGTCTCGGCCATAAAAATGTTGCGGCCGTAGAACTCTCCCATGTCCTGCAGCGAGCGCGAGTTGAAGATGCTGGCGCCCCGGGCCACCGGCAGCGCGTGGAACTGCCCGACCGGCTCGGAGGCGTAGGCGCGCAGCGCATCGAAAAACGGTGTGGCGTAGCGCTTCCGGATGCCGGCGAGCACGGTGCTGTGCAGGTCGGTGACGTCGTTGAGCCGATAGAAGCTTCGGTCGTATACGTCCGGCTCGTCTTCGGTGTCGGCGGCGATCGATTCGTCGGTGAGCAGGTACAGATCGATGTGCGGGCGCAACAGGCGCATCCACTCACCGCATTCGATGGCGTCGCGGCCGCAGCCGATGCTCGTGGGGTCGTCGTCGGCACCCAGCAGGGTGGTCATCAGCGGCACCCGGTCACGGGAGCGCAACGGCAGGTCGTGCCGCACGATCGCGGCCTGGATCTCGCCGTTGAGGGCGACGGCGGTGACAGCATCCTCGACACTGGACACCACCAGCAGCTCGATCTGCACGTCGTCGTCGGGGCTGCGCAGTCGGCGCAGGCTTTCCACCAGGCTCTCGGGCACATCCGGCGGTGAGTCGTCGGCCAGCAACACGGTGTAGAACTGCTGCTGGCGGGCCTGGGCCACGAGTTCCTGATCAGAGAGTGGCAAACCGAGATCGAACAGCGCCGCCCGGTCGCCATAGTCCGACAGCAGCCGCACCACCAGCGACACCCGCTCGGTCAGCGACACCGTCGCCATCGACTCCAGGTAACCGCGGAAGGCCGCCAGGTTCGCGGCGCCGGGGAACAGCCAGTACCGCTCGTAGGCGCCCAGCCGGTCAAGCAGGCGTTTTACCCGCGCGGCCTCGTGGGTGGTCTCCAGGCCCGCCCGGTTGGCCTCGGCCAGTTGCCGGCAGGCGTCGTCAAGCAGGTTCCAGGTGTCGACCCGCGAATACGACGGATTGGCCACCGCGGCCAACGCCGATACCCGCAGTCTCCGATTCGGTGCGTCCCAGCCCTCGCCCATAGGGCAAGTGTGCCCGTGCTGTGGCGGCGCGGGGCCGGTTCAGTCCGCTGAGTCGGAGTCCGGCTCGCCCTCGGCGTCGGTGTCCATTTCGGTGTCGAGCGGTGCGGTAGCCCCCCGCACCGCCAGCGAAGCGGCCCGCAACTGCGGTGTCACCAGCATGACCTGGCCCAGCACCCCGTTGACGAACCCGGGCGACTCGTCGGTGGACAACTCCTTGGCCAGCTTGACCGCTTCGTCCACGGCGACCGGCTCCGGGACGTCGTCGGCGTGCAGCAACTCCCAGATCGCCACCCGCAGGATCGCCCGGTCCACGGCCGGCAGCCGCTCCAGTTTCCAGCCCTGCAGGTGCGAGGTGATCAGGTCGTCGATGTGGGCGGCGTGCTCGGTGACCCCATTGGCCACCGTGACAGTGTACGGGTGCAGCGGCGACACGTCGGGCTGCTCACTTGCCAGCGCCGTTCGCAACTCCGCGCCCTGGGCCGGGGTCAGTCCCCGGGCCTCGGCCTCGAAGAGCACGTCGACGGCACGCTTACGGGCCTGGTGCCGGCCCTTTACCGGCTTGCCAGCGGGCATGGTCAGGAGTTGACCCGTCCCAGGTAGCTGCCGTCGCGAGTGTCGACCTTCAGCTTGTCTCCGGTGTTGATGAACAGCGGCACGTTGATCTGGGCGCCGGTCTCCATGGTGGCCGGCTTGGTGCCCGCGCTGGACCGGTCGCCCTGCAGGCCGGGCTCGGTGTGGGTGACCTCCAGCTCGACGCTGACCGGCAGCTCCAGGTACAGCGGCACTCCGTTGTGGAAGGCGATCTGCACGAGCATGCTCTCCAGCAGGTAGTTCGCCGAGTCACCGACCAGCGATTCGGGCAGCGGGTGCTGCTCGTAGTCCTCGCTGTCCATGAACACGAAGTCATTGCCGTCGCGGTACAGGTAGGTGGCGTCGCGGCGGTCCACGGTGGCGGTCTCCACCTTCACGCCGGCGTTGTAGGTCTTGTCCACGACCTTGCCCGACACCACGTTCTTGAGCTTGGTGCGCACGAAGGCCGGACCCTTGCCCGGCTTGACGTGCTGAAACTCGGTGATCTGCCACAACTGGCCGTCGATCACCAGTACCAGCCCGTTTTTGAAGTCAGCAGTTGAAGCCACGGTCGTTCACGTCTCCTAGAGAATGGTCAGTTCCTTGGGGAACCGAGTCAGCAGGTCCGGGGCCTGCCCGGCAGTATCAGCGACCACGAGCGTGTCCTCGATACGGACCCCGCCACGATCAGCCAGATAGACGCCGGGCTCTACGGTCACCACAGCACCGGCAAGCAGTGTACCGTCGGCCGCCGCGTTGATTCCGGGCGCTTCGTGAATCCGCAACCCGACCCCGTGGCCGAGGCCGTGACCGAACGTCTCGCCGTAGCCTGCCTCGGCGATCACGGTGCGCGCGGCGGCGTCCACCGCACGCAGTTCCGCACCCGGTTGCAGCGCCTCTCGGCCGGCCCGCTGCGCGGCCTCCACCACCTGATAGATCTCCCGCTGCCAGTCCGCGGGCTGCCCCAGCACGAAGGTGCGGGTCATGTCGGAGTGGTAGCCGGCCACCAGGGCGCCGAAGTCGATCTTGACGAAGTCACCGGCGGCCAGCACGGCGTCGGTGGGTCGGTGATGCGGAATCGCCGAATTGGGACCCGCGGCCACGATCGTCTCGAACGACGCGGCGTCGGCGCCGTGGTCGAGCATCAGCGCTTCCAGCTCCCGGCGGACCTCACGTTCGGTGCGCCCCGGCCGCAGGCCACCGCGTTCCACCAAGTCACCCAGGGCTGCGTCGGCCGCCTCGCAGGCGCGTCGCAGCAGGTCCACTTCGCCGGCGTCTTTGACCTCGCGCAGTGTCTCCACGGTGTTCGAGGCCCGGACCAGCTCGACGGGGCTGTCCGCGTCGGCCACTGCTGCCTCGGCCTGCATGGCCGCCGAAAGGGCGTCGAATCCGTCCACGGTCACCACGTGGGCTTCGAAACCGACCCGGCGCGCCCCGGCCGCCGCGGCCTGGATGAGGAGGTGGCGGGCCCCGGTGCGTTCGATCGCAACCTGCAGGTCGGGGGCCTGTCGGGCAGCCTGTGTCCGGTAGCGGCCATCGGTGGCCAACACCGCCGGCCGCTCGTCCGCATAGACCAGCAGCGCCCCGGCCGAACCGGTGAATCCGGACAGATAACGCACGTTGATCAGGTCGGTGACCAGCATCGCGTCCAGGTCGGCGGCGCCGAGAGCGGCAGTCAGACGCGCCCGACGGGAGGAATGTGTCACGCGGTGTGACGGTACTCGCTACGCTGTGGCCCCATGAGCAAGTGGTTTCTGCGCGGGCTGGTGTTCGCTGCACTGATGGTCGTGGTCCGCCTCATCCAGGGGGTGCTGATCAACGCCTTCGAGGCGCAGGCCGGTCTGATCAGCCTGGCGTTGATGATCTTGTTCGCGATCGCGGTGTTCGTCTGGGGCCGTTCCGATGGCCGCGAGGACGCCAAAGCCAACGCCGACCCGGACCGGCGCGCTGACCTCGCGATGACCTGGCTGGCCGCCGGGCTGGTCGCCGGGCTGCTCAGCGGATTCGTCTCGTGGCTCATCGGCCAGTTCGACAAGGCGCTCTACATCAGCACCTTCTTCAACGAGCTGACCAGCTTCGCTGCCTTCACCGCGTTGCTGGTGTTCGTGGTGGCAGTGGCCGCGGTGGCACTCGGGCGCCGCGCCATCGACAAGGAGTACGAGAAGCATCCGGAACGCCGCCCGGTCCCGGCCGCCGCGGAGGAGAGCCAGCCGGCGACCGACGTGTTCGCCACCGTGGGCGCTCCCGCGCTGGCCGCCGAAGAGACCGTCGCCGTGCAGACCGAAGCCGCCGCGCCGGCTGCCGACGCGACACTGGCCGGCCCGTCGGCCGGCTTCACCACCGAAGAGTTCCCGGCCGACACCGACGCCACCACCGAGTTCCCCGTGATCGAGGACAACGGCGGCGCCGAGGCTCAGTCCGAAGACTCGGCTTCCGACGACTCGACCAAGTAGCGCAGCGCCAGTAGGTAACCGCGTACCCCGAAGCCGACGATCACGCCGTTGGCAATCGGGCTCAGGTAGGAGTGCCGCCGAAACTCTTCGCGCGCATGCACATTGGAGATATGCAGCTCGATGAGTGGGGCGGGCAGCTCGGCGCAGGCATCCCGCAGCGCCACCGAGGTGTGGGTCAGGCCGCCGGCGTTGAGGATCACCGGTTCGGCGGCGTCGGCTGCGCAGTGAATCCACTCCAGCAGCTCGGCTTCGCTGTCGCTTTGGCGCACCACAACGTCGACCCCGAGTTCGGCCGCTTCCCGCTCAATCAGCGCCTGGAGATCCGCATAGCTGGTGCTGCCGTAGACATCCGGCTCACGCCGGCCCAACCGCTGCAGGTTGGGACCGTTGATGACGTTGATCCGGTTCATCGCCGCTCCAACCGGAATCGCCGACCCACCTCGTCGTAGGCGGCCGCCAGCAGCATCGGGTCGGGCCCTTCCAGCCGGCCCGGCTTCGCCAGACCGTCGAGCACCACGAACCGCAGCACGCCGGCCCGAGTCTTCTTGTCCCCCATCATGTATTCCAGCAGCGCGGGCAGCGCATCCTCGTAGTAGCTGACTGGCAGCCCGAGCGACAGCAGGATCGAACGATGCCGGTCCGCGGTCGCGTCGTCGAGACGTCCGGTGATGCGGGCCAACTCGGCGGCAAACACCAGGCCCACCGACACCGCGTCGCCGTGGCGCCACTGGTAGTGCTCCAGCGCTTCGATGGCGTGCGCCAAAGTGTGCCCGTAGTTGAGGATTTCGCGCAGATCCGACTCTTTCTCGTCGGCGGCGACCACCTCGGCCTTGACGGTGATGGCACGCCTGATCAGCTCACCGAGCACCTCCCCGTTCGGATCCATCGCCGCCACCGGGTCGGCCTCGATCAGATCCAGGATCACCGGATCGGCGATGAAGCCGGCCTTGACGATCTCCGGCATGCCCGCGACGATCTCACGCTTGGGCAACGTCTCCAGGGTGGCCAGGTCCACGACGACGGCGGCGGGTTGGTGGAACGCACCGACCAGGTTCTTGCCGGCTTCGGTGTTGATGCCCGTCTTGCCGCCGACCGCGGCGTCCACCATGGCCAGCAAGGTGGTCGGCACATGCACAATCGAGATGCCGCGCAGCCAGGTCGCCGCGGCGAATCCCGCGACGTCGGTCGCGGCGCCGCCGCCGAGACTGACCAGGGCGTCGCGGCGGTCCAGGCCGATGCGGCCCAGCACGTCCCAGATGAAGCCGAGCACCTGCAGCGATTTACCGTCCTCGGCGTCCGGAATCTCGATGCGGTGCGCCTCGATGCCCTTGTCGGCCAGGTAGGTTCGGATGCCCTCAGCGGTCGCTTCCATGGTCGGCTGGTGCAGGATCGCGACCTTGTTGCGCCCGGCGAGCAACCCGGCGAGATCACCGAGCAGGCCTTTACCGATCACCACCGGGTACGGCGGGTCGGTGGCCACCGTTACGGTGATCGGCTCGGGAATCTCGGTCACTTGCGTCCTCCGGTCTGTCGGGCGGCCAACGTGGCGGGTGTGGGCGGGGTAACCGGCGGGGCGGCAGGGCCTGGTGCCGCCGGTTGCGGGTGCGTGCGGCCGGCGGGGGTGCCGGCCTCCAGCCGAGACACGATATAGCGCACCACCGCACCCGGGTTACGCCGGTTGGTGTTGACCCGGATCGTCGCGAGCCGTCGGTACAGCGGCACCCGCTGCGACATCAGCTCCCGAAACTTCTCGGCTCGACCGGGGCCGGCGAGCAGGGGCCGTACCGTGCTGCCGCTGGTGCGACGCACGCCTTCGGCGGCGCTGATCTCCAGGAACACCACTGTGTGCCCGGCCAGCGCCTCGCGTACCCCGGGGGTGGTGACGGCTCCCCCGCCGAGCGACAGCACACCGACATGCTCGGCCAGCGCCTCCCGAATCACGTCCTCTTCGATGCGACGGAATTCCGGTTCGCCATCGGTGGCGAAGATATCGGCGATGGTGCGACCGGTGCGGGCCTCGATGGCGGCATCGGTGTCGAGCATCTCAACGTCGAGGGCCTTGGCCAGGCGCCGTCCTATCGTGGACTTGCCCGCCCCGGGCAACCCCACCAGAACCGCTCTGGGTGCCATCAACTACCCCGAGGCCCGTTCCTGGTCGCCGGCCGGCACCCGGTCGGCCACCGAACGCCGGTAGGCCTCGATGTTGCGCCGGGTCTCGCTCAGCGAGTCGCCGCCGAACTTGTCCAGCGCGGCGCGGGCCAGCACCAACGCCACCATGGCTTCGGCCACCACACCGGCGGCCGGCACCGCGCACACATCGGAGCGTTGATGGATCGCGACGGCTTCCTCGCCGGTGGCCATGTCGACGGTGGCCAGGGCGCGCGGCACCGTGGAGATCGGCTTCATCGCCGCACGCACCCGCAACGGCAGACCGTTGGTCATACCCCCCTCGAGTCCACCGGCCCGGTTGGTGGAGCGCACCACACCGTCGGGTCCGGGGTACATCTCGTCGTGGGCCGCGCTCCCGCGCCGGCGGGCGGTGGTGAAACCATCGCCGATCTCGACGCCCTTGATCGCCTGGATGCCCATGATCGCGGCAGCCAGTTGACTGTCGAGCCGGTCGTCGCCGCTGATGAAGGACCCCAGACCGATCGGCAGGCCCGACACGACCACCTCGACCACACCGCCCAGGGTGTCGCCGTCGGCCTTGGCCGCCTCGATCTCGGCGATCATGGATTCCTGGGCGCCGGCGTCGAAGGCACGCACCGGGCTGGCATCGATGGCGGCCAGGTCGGACGGTTGCGGCACCGGACCGTCGTACGGGTCGGAGGCGCCGATCGAGATCACGTGGGAGATCACCTGAACGCCCAGCGCCTGGTCCAGGAAGGCCCGCGCGATGGTTCCCGCGGTGACGCGGGCGGCCGTCTCGCGTGCGCTGGCACGTTCGAGTACCGGGCGGGCGTCGTCGAAGCCGTATTTGAGCATGCCGGCGAAGTCGGCGTGGCCGGGCCGTGGCCGGGTCAGCGGCGCATTGCGGGCGCCGCCCTCGCTGTCCAGCACCGCCGGGTCGACCGGATCGGTCGACATCACCGTCTCCCACTTGGGCCATTCGGTGTTGCCGATCTCGACGGCGATCGGGCCGCCCAGGGTGATCCCGTGCCGCACCCCCGACAGCACGGTGACCGCGTCGGCCTCGAACTTCATCCGGGCCCCGCGGCCATAGCCCAGGCGCCGGCGAGCGAGCTGATCGGCGATGTCAGCCGAGGTGACGGCCACTCCCGCGACCATGCCCTCGACCATGGCCACCAATGCGCGACCGTGCGATTCCCCGGCAGTTATCCAACGCAACACGTGTCCCATCTTCCCATGCCGGTCAGGCCCGCCCGGGCTTGGAGGAGTTAACGGTTGCACACACAGGCTGCTCAGTGCAGCGACAACCGGGATTCGATCTCGGCTCGAGACCCGTCAGTCGGGTTCAGGAACCGTTTTTGAGGATCAGGTAGGTGACGGCGTCGCGGCCGTTGCTCGGCGAGGTCACCGCGTTGAGCTGACTGCCGGCGTTTCCGACCACCCCGTCGAGGATCTGGTCGAAGTCCTCCGCGGAGGTCTCCGGGTCGATCAGCACTAACGGCGATTCACCCGGCGGGACAGCCGAACTCGGGTCCAGCAGGTAGCCGCCGAAGGAGTCCGCGTTGGCGGCCGAGGTCTGCGCAAACAGGTCCAGCCACTGCACGGTGGCGTCGTTTCCTTCGGCGCTGGACAGCTGAATCGCCGGAACCTGCACGTCAGGCAAGGACGGTGATGCCATGTTGCTGGCAAGGACAATGCCGCCACCAGCGGCAACCGCAGCAGCTGCCACGCCCCCAATTACAGCTCGCTTCACGGTCACCCCCTCTGGCTACGCACCGGTCAGCAGCAGTTCAATACGGTCGATGCTACCTAATAATGGGCTGAGCGGCAAACGTTTCCTGACAAGGTCACACTCGACGTTAATTTACGTTCCCTGAGCATTACACCGCTGAACGGCCGCCGGCACCACCCGTTCACCACATGCCTAAGCCCGCCGCCAAGGCGCTGGCCAGGCACATCGACGGTCCGTGCGGCACCGTGCGTCCGCGGCCCGCCATCGCCACGGACAACCCCCACAGCCCGGTCAGCAGCGGCGCGGCCAGCGCGGCCAGCAGCCACACGTCGGCGCCGAAGGAACCGGTCAGCGCCCCGAGCGCGACGGCCAGTTTGACATCGCCGGCGCCCAATCCGGCCGGGGCGATCAGATGAACGGCCAGATAGACGCCGGTGAGAGCCGCCGCACCGGCCAGCGCCGCCGGTCCTCGGCCAACCGCGGCAGCCACCCCCGGAACCAGCACCGCAGCGGGCAGCGTCAACCAATTCGGCAGTCGGCGCTGACGGATGTCGTACCCGCTCAGCAGCGTCAGCCACGCCAGCACCGAACCCGCCGCCACCACTTCCACGGCGTCATGCTCAGCCGAGGTCGGCGACCGCGCAAGTCATCTCCGCGCGGGGCGCGGGCCGACCGGTGAACAGCTCAACCTGGGTGAACGCCTGATGCAGCAGCATCTGCAGGCCGCTGATCACGGTGCCGCCGGCCGCGCTCACCGCTGTGGCCAGCGGGGTGGGCCACGGGTTGTAGATGGCGTCCAGCAGCACGGGCACACCGGCCAGGACCGGCGCATACCGGGCGGCGACGTCGGCCGGCAAGGTGCTGACCACTACCGACGCGTCGGCGGCCGCCGCGGCCAGGTCAGGGTCATCGAGTGCGCAGAAGCGAGCAGGCACACCGACTTCGGTGGCCAACGCCACCACCCGCGCGGCGTTGTCGGCGTTGCGTGCGGCCACCGTGATGTGACTGGCGCCCAGTTCGGTCAGCGCCACCACCGCGGCCGGCGCGGTGCCGCCGGAGCCCAGCACGATCGCCGAGCCCAACACCGAACCGAGCGCCCCGCTCACCCCGTCGACATCGGTGTTGTCGGCCAACCATCCGGTTGCGGTGCGTACCAGTGTGTTCGCCGAGCCGATGCGTTCGGCGCGTCGGGTGCGTTCGTCGGCGAACGCCAAGGCCGCGAACTTGCCCGGCATGGTGACCGAGACACCGACCCATTCCGGTCCGAAGCCGGCGACCAGCGCCGGCAACTCTTCGGCGCCGCACTCGATGCGCTCATAGGTCCAGTCCGGCAGACCGAGCGCCCGGTAGGCCGCCAGGTGCAGTTGCGGTGAGCGCGAGTGGGCGATCGGCGAACCGAGCACGGCGGCTCGGCGCGGTCCGGGGTCAGCGGGAGCTGTCGAGGACACCGTTGTCCAGCGCCATCTCGATGTTGTTCAAATGCTGCTGGTAGTTGTGCGTGAACAGAGTGGTGCCGTCCTTGTCGATCGTCACGAAGTACAGCCAGTCGCCCGGCTCCGGATGCTCGGCGGCATGCAGGGCGTCCGTTCCCGGTGAGCAGATCGGAGTGGCCGGCAGACCGTCGGAGGCGTAGGTGTTCCACGGCGTCACCTTGGCCCGGTCGGCGTCGGTGGTGGCCACCTCCTGGCGGTCCAGTGGATAGTTGACCGTCGAGTCGAACTCCAGCCGCTGCGGCTCCCCCAACCGATTGTCGATGACCCTGGCCACCTTGGCGAAGTCGTGCGGCAGCGCTTCGCGTTGCACCAGCGAAGCCACCACCAGCATCTCGTAAGGCGTCATGCCCAGCTGCACGGCGGTGCCGGGCAGGCCTGACCTGTCCAGCTCCGCGCTGCTCTGGCTGATCAATTTCGACAGCACGGTAGGCGCCGACGCGGTCGGGTCGACGTTCCAGGTGCCCGCCGTGATCAGCCCCTCGAGGCGTCGGTGGTCGCGCCCCATCTTGCTGACCGGACCCAAGGCCCACTCCGGCACCGACAGTGCCTGCGGCGTCTCGATCTCCGCGGCGCGACGCAGATCCTGGGCTTTAAGACAGGTGCGGTCACCGTTGAGGTCCAGGCAGCTGGCCTCAGCGATGAGGGTAAACAGCCCCGGCGTCACCCGATCGGTCTTCATATCCGTGGTGTCATCGAGTTGACGGCCCTCCGGAATCACCAGCTTGCCCACCCGATTCCCCGGGTCGGTGAGCTGCTGCACCGCGGTGGCCGCCGGGATCTCGGCCCGCAACCGGTAGAAGCCGGGCTGGATCGCCGCGATGGCGGAATTGCCCTGCGCGGCGCCCAGGAACGTTCCGACGTTGGCGATCACCCCCGCCTCCAACATGGTTTCGGCGATCGCGGTGGTGAAGTCACCCTCATGCACCTCGATCAACACCTGCTGGCCGCCGTCACCGGTGAAGTCGACGACGGGACCGCTGGAGTGCCAGTACTTGGAACCCAGGAAAACCCCGGCGATCGCGACCAGGACGATCAGCGCCACGCCAAGCCCCCGGGCGATCCGGCGGTGCCGGTTGAGCTGGCGTCGCCGCCGGTTCTCCCGAGCCCGCTGGGTCCGGCTCATCCGGCGCCTCGGCGGCCCTACCGCTTCCGGTTTGGCCTTGCCGTAAGCCGTCCCACGGTGTTCGTCAGACATCGTTGTCCTCTGTCGGGGCCGGCGCGCTCAGGGCCCGGCGCTGGTCGAGCCAGCTCTGCAGGATCGTCACCGCGGCGGCCTGGTCGATCACCGAACGCTGACGTTTGGCGCGCATGCCAGCCGCGTGCAGCGACCGCGCCGCGCTGACGGTGCTCAGGCGCTCGTCGGCCAGCCGCACCGGGGCGAGCCGACGTCGTTGGGACAGCGCCCGGGCCAGGTCGTCGGCCACCGCGATGGCGTCCTCGGCGGCCGAGCCGGCCCGGTCGGCCAGGGTGCGCGGCAGTCCGACCACGACTTCGACGACGTCGTATTCGTCGGCAAGGTCAGCCAGTCGACGCAGGTGCGAACCGGAGGCGTGTCGTCGCACCGTCTCCACCGGGGTCGCCAACAGTCCGTCGGGGTCGCTACACGACACCCCGATCCGCACACTGCCCACATCCACCCCGAGCCGTCGTCCGCGGCCGGGATCGTCCGGCCCGCCGGGCCGGTCCGGGGTGCGATGGTGGGGTGAGGTCACGCCGGCGCGCTCCGGGCGACCGCCGCGCGGACCGCCGCGAGCGCGGCTTCGATCCCGGCGGAGTCCTTACCGGAGCCCTGCGCCAGATCGGCCTTGCCACCGCCACGGCCGGACACCGCCGCCGCCAGGTCCTTGACCAGATCATCGGCGCGCAACCCGAGCTCTTGCGCGGCGGCGTTAGCGGCGACGACATACGGAACGCTGCCTTGCGAATCCGAACCGTCGGCGATCAGCGCCACCACTGCCGGCGCCTCGCCCAACTTGCCGCGGATGTCGCCGACCAGCGAACGCAGGTCGCTTCCGCCGATACCGCCCGACATCCGCTGCGCCACCAGGCGCACGTTACCGATCTGTTCGGCGCCGGCGGCGGCATTTGCGGCAGCCGCCCGGGCACTGGCCAGCCGGGCGCGGTCCAGCTCCTTCTCGGCGGCCTTGAGGCGCTCGACCAGGTTGGCCACCCGAGCCGGCACTTCCTCCGAGGGCACCTTCAACGACGAGGCCAGCCCGGCCATCAACGCCCGCTCCTTGGCCAGATGCCGGAACGAGTCCAGCCCGACGTAGGCCTCGACGCGGCGCACACCGGAGCCGACCGACGATTCGCCCAGGATGGTGACCGGACCGATCTGCGCCGAGTTGTGCACGTGGGTGCCGCCGCACAGTTCCAGTGAGAACGGCCCGCCGATCTCGACCACGCGCACCTTCTCGGGGTACTTCTCGCCGAACATCGCCATGGCGCCCATGGCCTTGGCCTTCTCGAGGTCTTCGGTGAAGGTGTGCACCTCGAAGTCGGCCTGGACCGCCTCGTTGGTGACCTCCTCGACTTGGCGGCGTTGCTCGTCGCTGAGCGCGCCCTGCCAGTTGAAGTCGAACCGCAGATAACCGGGCCGGTTCAGCGAGCCGGCCTGAACGGCGTTGGGCCCCAACACCTGCCGCAGCGCGGCGTGCACCATATGGGTGCCCGAGTGGCCCTGGGTGGCGCCCTTGCGCCAGCCCTGGTCCACCGCTGCGGTGACCGTGTCGCCCTCGACGAATTCGCCGGACTCAACATTGACCCGGTGCACGAACAGCGTCTGAGCGATCTTCTGCACGTCGGTGACCGCGGCTTGGGCGGTGCCGGCGCTGATAGTGCCGGCGTCGGCGATCTGTCCGCCGGCCTCGGCATACAGCGGGGTGCGGTCCAACACCAGCTCGACACGATCCGCGGCGACATCCTCGTGCGACACCACCGGCACCCGCTTGCCGTCGACGAAGATGCCCAGGATGCGGCCCTCGGTGGTGAGCTCGTTGAACCCGGTGAACTCGGTGGGACCGGCGTCGATCAGCTCCCGATAGGCGCTCAGGTCGGCGTGGGCGTGCTTGCGCGCGGCGGCGTCGGCCTTGGCGCGCTGTCGCTGCTCGGCCATCAGCGTGCGGAACCCCGCCTCGTCGACCTGGAGTCCGGCCTCCGAGGCCATCTCCAGGGTGAGTTCGATCGGGAAACCGTAAGTGTCGTGCAGGGCGAAGGCGTCGCTGCCGGAGAGCACGGTGGCCCCGGCGGACCGGGTGGCTGCCGCCGCATCCTCGAACAGCTTCGAGCCCGAGGTCAGGGTGCGGTTGAACGCGGTCTCCTCGGCGACCGCGATCCGGTTGATCCGGTCGAAGTCGGTGACCAGTTCTGGGTACGACGGGCCCATCGCGTCACGCACGGTTGCCATCAGCTCGCCGACGATCGGACCCTCTATGCCCAGTAGCTTGGCCGAGCGGATCACCCGGCGCAGCAGCCGGCGCAGCACGTAGCCGCGGCCGTCGTTGCCGGGACTCACCCCATCACCGATCAGGATGGCCGCGGTGCGGGAGTGGTCGGCGATGATCCGGTATCGCACGTCGTCGGCGTCATTGCCGGTGTTGTAGCCCCGCGGCGCGCGGGTGGCGACCAGGTCGATGACCGGGCGAACCAGGTCGGTCTCGTAGACGTTGTGCACGCCCTGAAGCAGGAAGGCGACCCGCTCGATGCCCATGCCGGTGTCGATGTTCTGGCGCGGCAGCGGCCCGAGGATCTCGAAGTCCTCCTTAGAGGTGCCCTCGCCGCGCTCGTTCTGCATGAAAACGAGGTTCCAGATCTCGATGTAGCGATCCTCGTTGGCGACCGGGCCGCCGTCGACACCGAACTCGGGGCCGCGGTCGTAGTAGATCTCCGACGACGGGCCGCAGGGTCCGGGGATGCCCATCGACCAGTAGTTGTCGGCCATGCCGCGGCGCTGGATCCGCTCGAGCGGCAATCCCGCGATCTCCTGCCACAACGCGATGGCCTCGTCGTCGTCGAGATAGACGGTGGCCCAGAGCCGTTCGGGGTCCAGTCCGTAACCGCCGTCGGCGACGCTGCCCGTCAGCAGCGTCCAGGCCAGTTCGATCGCACCGCGCTTGAAGTAGTCGCCGAACGAGAAGTTGCCGGCCATCTGGAAGAAGGTGTTGTGCCGGGTGGTGATGCCCACCTCGTCGATATCCGGGGTGCGGATGCACTTCTGGATGCTCGTGGCGGTGGCGTACGGCGGGGTGCGCTGGCCCAGGAAGAACGGCACGAACTGCACCATGCCGGCGTTGATGAACAACAGGTTGGGGTCATCCAGGATCACCGAAGCGCTGGGCACCTCGGTGTGGCCCGCTTTCACGAAGTGATCGAGGAAGCGTTTCCTGATCTCGTGTGTCTGCACTATCTATCGCTTCCCGCCGTCTCGTCCATTTAGACGGCACTACAGTACCGGGCTGCCGATCGCGTTCTCGGCAGGCAAGGATCCTTAGGTGGCGGCGTCGCCGACAAAGGTCAATCGCACACTTCGACGGGGGTTGTCGCGGTTCAGGTCGACCAGGACCACCGACTGCCAGACGCCCAGCAGCGGCTCACCACCGGCCACCGGAACGGTGATCGACGGCGCGACGATCGCCGGCAGGACGTGATCGGCCCCGTGTCCGGGCGAGCCGTGCGCGTGCCGGTAGCGATCGTCGCGCGGCAGCAGCCTCTCCAACGTGTCGACCAGGTCGGAGTCGGACCCGGCGCCGGTCTCGATGATCGCCACCCCGGCCGTCGCGTGCGGCACGAAGACGTTGCACAGTCCCGACCGGCCACTGCCCTGGCCGGCGCAGAACGACCGCACCTGCTCGGTGAGGTCGACGGTGCGACGCCGGGAGGTGTCGATGTCGAGCACTTCGGTGTTCATGGCGTCCAGGCTACGAGCTGTTTCCCCGCCTGCATATTTGCTGGCAATACCCGGCATGGCCGCTGAAAGCTGCGGTGGTTGCGGACCCGCATTGCTAGCCTCACCTGGGTTTTTCGTTAGCGAACACCGTGGTATTGCTTACTGCGACGTTGGAGGCTTGAAATGGTCAACAAGTCCTACTGCTGCACCACAGCCGGCGTCGCGCTACTGGGCGCCAGCCTGATCGCCCCGATCGCCACTCCACCGCCCGTGCCGCCGGCGCATGTCATCGCCGATATCGCGCTGACCGCCCAGGACATCGTGATCGACATCGTGCGGCACGCCGAGGACCTGGCCCCGGCCAACTCGCGGATTCCGTTCTCGCCGGAGTTCCCCGGCGCGGGGATCAGCGATCTGGGCAAGCAGCAGGCGATCGACACCGCCAACCTGATCTTCGGACAGGTCGGCGGGCCCGGTCATGTCGCCGGGCTGTTCTCTGGACCCGACACCGACGCCCAAGACACCGCGGCGCCGTTCGCGACGCTGCAGGGCCTGGAGCCGCAGATCCTCAACGGACTGGTCGAGGTCGACGGCGGGATCTTCGCCAATCAGCCGGTGCTGAGCCTCGGCGGCATCTACTACGACCTGGCCGTGGTGTTGTGGATGTTGGGGTTGGTCAACGTCTTTCAGATTCCCGGCGCCGACGAATACAACGGGGTGGTCGTCAACGACAACTACACCGAGGCCGTCAACGCGATGTATGCCGGCGCACTGGCCAATCCGGTGGTCGGGGACGACGGCAACATCACCGCCGTGGGATACACCAGCGAAGCGTCGATGATGATCTGGACCATGCTCAACGTGCAGAACCCCGACCCGATGGCGCTGGTCAACGTACTGATCTCGTCGTTGCAGAACGGCGGGTCGCCCGGGCTGGTCCCGAACGCCGGGCTGATCCAGCTCGCGGGCAACCCCACCGACGGCTGGACGCTGCTGAGCTGGGCCGGACAAGAGGTCCCGGAGAATCCGGGCGTGCTGGGCGAGGCGTTCCTGATCTGGCGCGATCTGGTGCTGCCGCCGCAGGTGGCATTCGACCACGTTCTCGACGCCCTGATCGCGGGCGACTCGGCGGCGCTGGCTGCGGCATTCCAGGACGGACTGAGCGGCATCTCCACGGCGCTGGACGCGATTCCGGACACTCTGACCAACCTGTTCGCCGATCTCGCCGCCGGCACCTGGTGATCAGCGGCGCCGGATGATGGCCCTGAGCCGCGCCAGCCGCCCGCCGATCTCGCGTTCCGCTCCCCGACCGGTGGGCTGATAGTAGTCCACTCCCACCAGCTCATCGGGTGGATATTGTTGCGGCACAACGCCGTCTGGGTGATCGTGGGCGTACCGGTAACCGACCGCGTTGCCCAGGGACTGCGCTCCCGCATAGTGCCCGTCGCGCAGGTGCGCCGGTACCGCCCCGGCCTTGCCGGCCCGGATGTCGGCCATCGCCGCGCCCAGCGCGGTGGTCACCGCGTTGGACTTCGGCGCTGTTGCCAGGTGCACGGTGGCGTGCGCCAGGGTCAGTTGCGCCTCGGGCATACCGATCAGCGCGACGGTCTGCGCCGCGGCCACCGCGGTCTGCAGCGCGGTCGGATCGCCCATCCCGATGTCTTCGCTGGCCAGAATCATCAGCCGGCGGGCGATGAACCGCGGGTCCTCCCCCGCGACCAGCATCCGGGCCAGGTAGTGCAGCGCGGCGTCGACGTCGGAGCCGCGCACGCTCTTGATGAACGCACTGATCACGTCATAGTGCTGATCGCCGTCGCGGTCGTAGCGCACCGCGGCCTGATCCAGGGATCCCTCGACGATCTCCACGGTGATCTGTTCGCCCGCCGCCACCCCTTCCGACGCCACTTCCAGTGCGGTCAAGGCCCGGCGGGCGTCGCCGGCGGCCAGCCGAACCAGCAGGTCGACGGCGTCGGGCGCCACCTCGATGCGTCCGCCTAGGCCGCGCTCGTCGTCGATGGCGCGCCGCACCACCGTGGCGATGTCCTCGGGCCCCAGCGGCCGCAACTGCAGGATCAGCGAGCGGCTGAGCAGCGGGGCGACCACCGAGAACGACGGGTTCTCCGTGGTGGCGGCCACCAGCAGCACCACGCGGTTCTCCACCGCGGCCAGCAACGCGTCCTGCTGGGTTTTGGAGAAGCGGTGTACCTCATCGATGAACAGCACGGTCTGCTCGCCGTAGGCGGCCGCGCGTCGCGCGGTGTCGATCACGGCGCGCACCTCTTTGACCCCGGCACTGAGGGCTGAGAGCGCCTCGAATCGTCGGCCGGTGGCACCGGAGATCAGCGAAGCCAGCGTGGTCTTTCCGGTACCGGGCGGACCGTAGAGGATGACCGAGGCTGCCCCGGAACCGTCGACCAGCCGACGCAGCGGGGAGCCGTGGCCCAGCAGGTGATCCTGGCCGACCACCTCGTCGAGAAACGCCGGACGCATCCGCACCGCCAACGGAGTGGAGGCGGCGGCGCCGGGCTCGGGAGCCGGCGCACCGGTGAGGTCGAACAGTCCGTCGGACACGCCTTCAGGCATACCACGTGCGCGCCGGGTGGCTCACGCGTCGCGTGGTTCTTGTTCACGCCAGGCGCGCGGTGACACACCGTGGACCTTGCGGAAAAGCCGGGCGAAATACCCCTGGTCCGGGAAGCCGACACGGCGGGCGACCTCACCGACGGGCAGTTCGGGGTCTTCCAGCAGGCGGCGTGCCTCCGCCATCCGACGCTCGGTGATCCAGTCCTGCACGGTAGTGCCGCGAGGTCGGTTGCGTTTTGGCAAACCGCGAGCCGAACATCGCGGGGTGAGACATGTGATAACCCGAGGGCTTGCTGCTGCCTCCCGTCCCACCCGCAGTAGCTAGAGGATCACCCGTCCGCAACTGGACACAGCGAAACTTGTCAGACCGTCCTGCCATGCTGATGTCATGTTCTCGACCGCGACCTCAACGGGCGCCGAAACACGTCCTGACCAGCGTCTCGAGGTGCTGTTCGAGGAACTCGCGGAGTTGACCGGTCAGCGCAACGCGATCGATGGCCGCATCGTGGACATCATCGCCGAGATCGACCACGACGAACTGTGGGGCGCTACCGGGGCACGCTCGGTCACCGCGCTGGTGGCCTGGAAAACCGGAACATCACCAGCCAACGCCCACACCATCGCGACCGTGGCGCACCGACTCGAAGCCTTTCCCCGCTGCGCCCAAGGGATGCGGGAAGGCCGCTTCTCCCTCGACCAACTCGGCGTCATCGCCCAGCAAGCCGCCGACGGATCCGACGAGCACTACGCACAGCTCGCCGACGTAGCCACCGTCAACCAACTACGCACCGCGGTCAAACTCGAACCACGCCCCGAACCCAATCCACGGCCCGACCCGCAACCGGCGATCACCAAGACCTCCAACACCGAACTCGACATCTGGCGCATCGCCTTGCCACACACCGAATCAGCCATGCTCGACGCCGCACTGCAGTCACATCTCGATGCCCTGATCGCCGCGTGGGGCCGCGACCGCGACAGCAGCACCACCACGTCCGACAACACTGCCCCGATGCCGACCCAGATCGATGCGTTCCTAGCGCTGGTCGAGACCGGCTGGGACGCCGAGGTGCAACGACGACCGCACGGGCAACGCACCACCGTGGTGGTGCATCTCGATGTCGAACAGCACATCGGCAACCTGCACCTGGGCCCACTACTGCCCCAGTCCGAGCGGCAATACCTGACCTGCGACGCCACCTGCGAAGTCTGGTTCCAGCGTGCCGGCGAAGTGATCGGATGCGGTCGATCCACCCGCACCATCAACCGGCGACTGCGCCGCGCCCTCGAACACCGCCACCCCACCTGCGCCGTGCCCGGCTGCAGCGCCACCCGCGGCCTACACGCCCACCACATCCGGCACTGGGAAGACGGCGGCGACACCGAACTGAACAACCTGGTCCTGCTCTGCCCCTACCACCACCGCCTGCATCACCGAGGCGTCATCACCATCACCGGCCCAGCCGACCAACTCCTCGTCACCGACACAGACGGCCAACCACTACACCCCGGATCACTGGCCCGCCCACCACACACCCCACCACCGGCAGTCGCACCCTGCCCCGGGCCGACCGGCGAACGCGCCAACTGGTGGTGGTACCAACCCTTCCAACCCCAAGCACCACCGAGCGCCAACTGATGGCGCGCGCACCGATGGCGGGAACGCCCTAACCGCCGAGACCAAGAATTCTGCGTCGACGTCAGCGGTGCACGATCACCCCGCGAATATTCTTGCCGTCACGCAGATCCTGGTAGCCCTCGTTGACCTGCTCCAGGGTGTAGCGGCGGGTGACCAGCTCGTCGAGTTTGAGTTGGCCGGCATCGTAGAGGCGCAGCAGTCGCACGATGTCGTACTGCGGGTTGGCACCACCGAACAGCGTGCCTTTGATCGTCTTGCCGAACAGCGCCAACATGGTGCCCGACACCTGCACATCCAGGTCCTCCAGGCGGGCCATCGCCGCGATGACGACCGTGCCGCCCTTGCCGACGGTGTTGATCGCTGCGGTCGTCACTGCCTCACCGAGATCGCCGACGGTGATCAGCGCCTGGTCGGCCATCTGTCCCCAGGTCAGCTCGGCGATCTTGGCCATCGCCTCATCCGCGGTGGCGAACGCATGCGTGGCACCCAGCTTCAGGGCGGTCTCGCGTTTGAACTCCACCGGGTCGACCGCCACCACGTACTTGGCGCCGGCGTGCGCGGCGCCCTGCACGGCGTTGATGCCGACCCCGCCGATGCCGTAGACCACCACGGTGTCCCCGGCCCGCACCCCGCCGTCGTAGTTGGCCGTCGCCCATCCGGTGGGCACGCCGCAGCCGGCCAGCACCGCGGTCTCCAGAGGCAGCCAGTCATCGACTTTGACCACCGAGTGCTGCGAGACGGTGGCCCGCTCGGCGAAGGTGCCCAGCATGCAGAAGCCGCCGTAATCGGTTCCACCCGAGTGGAATCGGAACGTACCGTCGGGCATGCAGCCCTCCAGGATGGTGGCACCCATGTCGCACAGGTTCTGCCGTCCGGTCGAGCAGTACCGGCAGGCCCCGCAGCTGGGGATGAAGCAGCACACCACGTGATCGCCGGGCTTGACCTTGGTGACGCCGGGACCGATGTCCTCGATGATCCCGGAGCCCTCGTGCCCGCCGACGATCGGGAACCGGGACGGCCAATCGCCGTCGGCCAGGTGCAGGTCCGAGTGACACAGCCCAGCCGCGGTGAACTTGATCAGCACCTCGCCCGGACCGGGCCCGTCGAGGTCCAATTCCATGATCTCGAAGGGCTGGTTGGGCGCATGTGCCACGGCGGCAATTGTTTTCATGCCTGCCATCCAACCGGCTCAGGCGACCCCGGTGGCCCGATTCAGCCGGATTGCCGGTACCAGGCTCGCTAACCGCCGGCGGGTTGCGTCACGAAGTCGATCAACTCCTCGACCCGGCCGATCAGCTCCGGCTCCAGGTCGGTCCAGTCCCGCACCCGGCCCCGGATGCGCTGCCAGGCCGCGGCGATATCGGCCTGACCGGCGTGCGGCCAGCCCAGCGCGGCGCAGATTCCGTGCTTCCACTCGACGTTGCGGGGAATCTTGGGCCACGCCTGCATTCCGAGCCGCCCCGGCTTCACCGCCTGCCAGATGTCGACGTAGGGGTGCCCAACGATCAGGGTGTGTGCACCGCCCGGTCCCCGGCGCACCGCCTCGGCGATGCGGGTCTCCTTGGATCCGTCGACCAGGTGGTCGACCAATACCCCGAGCCGGCGGCCGGGCCCGGGCTGGAATTCGGCGACGATGCCGGCCAAGTCGTCAATGCCGCCGAGGTACTCGACCACCACACCTTCGATGCGCAGGTCCTCACCCCAGACCTGCTCGACGAGTTCGGCGTCGTGGCGGCCCTCCACGTAGATCCGGCTGGCCAGCGCCACCTTGGCGCGTGCGCCGCGCACCGCCACCGAGCCCGACGCCGTCCGGACCGGCGCCGTGGGTGCCGTCGGGCGGGGCTCGGTCAAGATCACCGGCTTGCCGTCGATCAGGTAGCCGGGGCCCACGGGGAACCCGCGGGTGCGGCCGTGCCGGTCCTCCAGGTCCATCCGACCGTAGGCGATCCGTAC
Organism: Mycobacterium sp. SMC-11; assembly: GCF_046250095.1. Lineage (NCBI taxonomy): Bacteria > Bacillati > Actinomycetota > Actinomycetes > Mycobacteriales > Mycobacteriaceae > Mycobacterium > Mycobacterium sp. SMC-11. The sequence goes on from NZ_CP176430.1 coordinate 2,729,184, forward strand.
GACGGCCCCGACGAAGCCGCTCTCGGCGTCTTCGACCACCATGCCGCGTTCCACCGGCACCTCCACCGAGCGGACTCTGCGGGCGGCGTGCGGGTTGTCGGCGAGGATGTCGGTTCCATAGCGGTCGGCCACCCGAGGCAGCCTAGCGTCGATCGCAAGCCCGGCGGAGCCTGGCGCGGCGGGTCGCCGCCATCGATCTAGGGGCGTCCGGCCATGCCGCTGGGGAACCGAGCGCGCGATTCCGGCGGTTTGTTCTCGGCCGGGCGACGCCGGGAGGTCCCGTGCTCTCCAACTCGCCAGCCACCACTCTGGCATCAATAGTCACTTCAGCAACATTAGTAACTCAAAACTCTCTTAATTTCTAAGAGATCTCTCGCAACATACGTAACAATCACAACTTCGTTAACTCAAACAACTGTTGTTTACTTTTGCCTCAATTTATAACAGCAAACTCATTTGCATCTTTAGGCGACCAAAATGTGCAATTTCATCATTTATCGCGTTATGCTCGGAAACCTCACTGATAGACACCTATCACGGAGGTTGTGATATGTACCGGAACACGGCACGGCGTGTCGTGCAGTTTGGACGGCGGCAGCTGACTTGGGCCACGTCCGGGCTGATCACCGGGGGGATTGTGGGCACGCTGCTGTCTTCAGCAGGGGTGGCGCATGCGGACAACATGGCGATGGGTTGGGATGCGGTCGCCCAATGCGAGTCGGGCGGCAACTGGGCCGCCGATACCGGTAATGGTTTCTACGGTGGTCTGCAGTTCAAGCCATCGACATGGCGCGCATTCGGTGGCGTGGGATCTCCGGCGAAAGCGTCGCGCGAAGAACAGATCGCGGTCGCCAATCGGGTTCTCGATGAGCAGGGGCCGTATGCCTGGCCGAAATGCGGGCCGGGACGCGTATTCCCGTCGTCGGTGAAGGGCTGGGTGCCGCCGGCGATGCGCCAGCTGCTCAAACCGTTCTGGTGAGCTCGGCTATTGCGGCTTCGGCGACAGCACCGCCTGGGTCTGGGTGACCCGGGCGACCAGCTTGCCATTGTCGTCGGTCAGGTCGGTCTGCACGACGATCGTCGTGCGGCCGACGTGCAGCGGAATGCTGGCCGCCGTCACGACGCCGTCACGCACCGCGCGAAAGAAGTTGGTCTTCGACTCGATCGTCGAGGTGCTCGCGCCCTGCGGCAGGTTGACCACCGCGCACACCGCGCCGGCGGTGTCGGCGAACGCCATCAGCGCTCCCCCGTGCAGCATGCCGCCGGTGGTGCAGCGCTCCGGCGCCCACGGCATGGTCGCGCGCACCTCTTGGGGTGACAGTTCGGCGATCTCGATCTGCAACGCCGCTGCGAACGGCATGTTGGCGACGACCAATCGGGCGAACTCAGCCGAATCCATGCCCGCCAGCCTTGCCGACCGCCGCGCCGCTGTCTAGCGCCCCGCGCCTCAGCGCTGTTGAGGCACCGCGTCGATACCGGCTTCCTTGCGCTGTGCCGCGGTGATCGGCGCTGGGGCGTCTGTCAGCGGATCGATCCCGCCGCCGGACTTCGGGAACGCGATGACCTCGCGGATCGAGTCGACACCCGCCAGCAGCGCCACCACCCGGTCCCAGCCGAACGCCAGACCGCCGTGCGGCGGTGCACCGAAACTGAATGCGTCCAACAGGAATCCGAACTTCTCGTTCGCCGACGCCTCGTCGATCCCCATGACCTTGAAGACCTGCTGCTGAATGTCGCGGCGGTGAATACGGATCGAGCCGCCGCCGATCTCGTTGCCATTGCACACCACGTCGTAGGCGTCCGCGAGCACCGAGCCGGGGTCAGTCTCCACGCTGGCGGCATGCTCTGGCTTGGGCGAGGTGAAGGCGTGGTGCACCGCGGTCCAGGCCCCGGAGCCGACGGCCACGTCACCGGCGGCGGTGGCATCGTCGGCGGGCTCGAACAGCGGTGGGTCGACCACCCAGGTGAACGCCCAGGCGTCCGGGTCGATCAGGTCCAGGCGCCGGGCAATCTCGCCACGAGCCGCCCCCAACAGGGCGCGAGACTGCTTGGCCGGTCCCGCCGCAAAGAAGATGCAGTCCCCCGGCGCGGCACCCACGTGCCCGGCCAGCCCGGCACGCTCAGCGTCGGTCAGGTTCTTGGCCACCGGTCCGGACAGCTCTCCATCCTCGCCCACCAGCACGTACGCCAGGCCCTTGGCTCCGCGCTGCTTGGCCCACTCCTGCCAGCCGTCCAGCGTCCGGCGCGGCTGCGACGCCCCGCCGGGCATGACAACCGCACCCACGTAGGGCGCCTGGAAGACCCGGAAGGTGGTGTCGGAGAAGAACTCTGTGCATTCCACCAGCTCCAGGCCGAAACGCAGGTCGGGCTTGTCGGAGCCGAACCGGCGCATGGCGTCGGCGTAGGTCATCCGGGGCAGCGGCAACGGCAGGTCGTAGCCGATCAGCGCCCACAACGCCTTGAGCACCTGTTCGGCGATGCCGATCACGTCCTCGGAGTCGACGAAGCTCATCTCCAGGTCCAGCTGGGTGAACTCCGGCTGGCGGTCGGCGCGGAAGTCCTCGTCGCGGTAGCAACGGGCGATCTGGTAGTAGCGCTCCATGCCGGCCACCATCAGCAGCTGCTTGAACAGCTGCGGACTCTGCGGCAGCGCGTAGAACGAACCGGGCTGCAGCCGCGCCGGAACCAGGAAGTCGCGGGCACCCTCCGGAGTGGAGCGGGTCAGCGTGGGCGTTTCGATCTCGACGAACTTATGCTCAGCCAGCACCGAACGGGCGGCCGCGTTGGCCTGCGAACGAAGTCGCAGTGCGGCGCCGGGCCCGTCTTCGCGACGCAGATCCAGGTAGCGGTGCTTGAGCCGGGCTTCCTCGCCGGCGGACTCATCGAGCTGAAACGGCAAAGCCGCAGACTCGTTGAGAACCGTCAGCCCCGTCGCGTTGATCTCGATGGCCCCGGTGGGCAGATCGGGATTCTCATTGCCCTCGGGGCGAACCTCGACGACCCCGGTGACCGCCACGCAGAATTCGGCCCGCAGACGGTGCGCCTGCTCCAGGACAGCCGCGTCACGGAACACCACCTGCGCCACCCCGGAGGCGTCGCGCAGGTCAATGAAGATGACACCGCCGTGGTCACGTCGGCGCGCCACCCAACCGGCAAGCGTGACGCTGAGCCCGGCGTCGGTAGCCCGCAGTGAGCCGGCGTCGTGGCTGCGCAGCACGAATACCCCCTTGGTGACGGTTAGTTCGGTAACGGTTTGACGGTGGCCAAGTCTAGAGGCCTCTCGTGACACTGCCCCGCGCCGGTCGGTGCTTTAAGCTGGCTCACTGTGACTAACGGCACCGATGACCTCGACTTTGACTATGACGACGAGGACGAAGACGAGGACTACGACGAAGCCGCTGCCCCTAAACAGAACAAGAGCCTCAAATGGGGGTTGGCCGCAGTAGTCGTGCTGGCCGTGGTGGCGCTGGTGTTGGTCGCGGTGGTGTTGCTGGGCGGTGACCCCGGCAAGAGTTCGCTGGACGGCTCGGCCTCCAGCCGCAGCTCGGCGGCGTCGGGTATCGCCAGCGCGGACGACACAGCTCCGGTCTCGATCATCATCAATGACCCCAGCTGCACCGCGTGGATATCGATCAGCGGCAACCTGTCGAGCACCCTGTCGATGCTGGGACAGGGCAAGTGGAATGAGCGCGACCAGTCGATTCCGGCGTCGGCGTGGAATGACGAGCAGAAGAAGCAGTACCTGGCCGCCGGCCAGGTGGTGCGCAACGCCGCCGCCCAAACCGTCGGGCTGGTGAAGCTGACCCCGCACCGGGTGATGCGCGAACTCTACGAGCAGTTCATCGCTTACGCCCGAACCTTCGTCGAGCACATTCCCACCTACACCGAGCGCGACGCTCCGCTGGCCGGCACCGCGCACAGTGCGGCCTCGGCGCTGGCCGCGATCTGCGCAGCCGCCAACAACGGCTCGGCGGCCGCCCGCGGCCCCCTGGTCGAGTCGCAGTCCGCCCCCTCCAAGACGGCCTCGCCGGGCAACCCGGCCAACCCGCAGCGCTACCTGACCGGGTCCAATCCGGTGTGTGCGGACTGGAAGGCCACGCTGGATAAATTCGGTGTCGACGCCGCCGAATGGCACGGCATCGATCCCAGCATCCCGGGGACGTATTGGAACCCGCAGCAGAAGGCGGTCAACCTGGCGGTGGGCCCCATCATGATCAGCCTGGCCAACAAGATGCAGCAGCTGGGCCGCCGCAGCAACAACCCCACCCTGCAGGACTTCGCGGAGCTGTCTGCCCAGTACCGGCGGGCGTTCGTGTTGGCGTTGCCGACCTACGACCCGACCGACAACTACCTGGCCAACGCCGCGACGTTCCTGTCCACCACGGTGCTGGGTGCCTGCTCGTCGGCAGCGATCACGGGCTGACCACAGCACGCTAGGGCACGCTGACAGCGGCCGGGGCTGATGTAGCCCCGGCCGCTGTCGGCTTTGCTCAGGCCGCGCTTCTCTCCACAGAATGCAAGAAACCGGTGCAGCCCGCGGGCTGCACCGGTTTCTTGATCGCGATTGGCTTGGGTCAGGCCCAGCTGGAGCCCACCGAAGCGTCGGTGTTGGCCATGTTGTTGCCGGCCGACTGCACCTTCTGACCGTGACTGTTGGCCTGCTCGTAAATCACCGCGAAGTTGCGACCCAACTGCGCCACAAACTCCTGGCACGCCACCGAACCCGCACCACCCCAGAAATCACCGGCAGCCAACACATCGTGCACGATCGCCTGGTGCTCCGCCTCCAACGACGCCGCCTGGGCACGAATCAACGCACCGTGAGCGTCCACATCACCGAACTGGTAATTGATCGACATGGTCCTGATTCTCCTTCTAGCTCGACAGGATCTGCTGGGAAGCAGCTTCCTGCTGCTCGTAGTGGTTAGCGTCGCGAATCAGACCATCACGCACACCATGCAGCATGTTCACGATGTTGCGAAACGCCGTCTGCATCTGACCCATGGTGTCCATCGAGGTCCGCTCCGCCAGACCACCCCAGCCAGCACCAGAGATGTTGGTCGACGACGCCCACATCCGACGAGCCTCGTCCTCCACCGTCTGCGCGTGCACATCAAAACGGCCCGCCATCGAACGCATCGCGTCCGGATCAGTCATAAAACGTGTTGCCATGGTTTTCTCCCTCTTGCTCTTCAATTCGTTGTGGTAGCCGGGCGCCGACCCGGCGGACACGTGGTGTTCAGGCCCCTTCCGCTACCCGCCAGCCGGCGAACGGGGCATAACCTTGGGGGCCTTGGCGGCGATCGCGCCCATCCCGCGTCCGGCCATCGCGCCCATCATGGCGTGGCCGAACGGGCCGCCCGGAAGTCCTCCCGACATGGTCTGGACCGGGGCGCTGACCGTGGTTGCGGGCAGTACCGGAGCGGCGCGGACCATACCGTCGGCGGCCATCGACCAGGCTTGCGGCACCTTCAGCGCGCCCATCGAGGCGGCTTGGCCGAGCTTGGCGGAGATGGCGTTAGTGGCCGAGCTGAAGTGGCCGGCAAGCACGCCGACCGCGCCCTGCAGCTTGTCGTTGACGAAGTCGCCGATCTGGGTCATCAGGGTGCCGGCGCCCCCGGCGGCCGATTGTCCGGCCAGCGTGCCCGCTGTTCCACCCGCGGCGCCCAACCGGCCCAACTGCATCAGCATCGGCAGCAATCGCACCAACATCATCGCGGGCATGCTCGCCGAGCTGATGGGCGACAGCGCCGAGCTGATCGTGGTGGCCGCCGCCTTCTCGCCGAGCAACGTCGAAGGGAGGCCAACGGCGTCGAGCAAGCCGCCGACGGTGGCAAAGTCATAACCTGACGGCCCGTTGCCAGGCGGGGTGATGACCGGACCGCCATCGGCCGATCCCGGCGTCCCCTGCGCCGTCGCCTGGGCGGACTGCGGCGGTGTCGAGACCTGCTGCAGCGCGTTGTTATTAGCCTCTGCAGACCCGCTGTAGGTGTCCATCGCGGCGCCGTCGGTCGCCCACATCACTTCGTACTGGTGCTCAGTCGCCTGGATCAGCGGGGTGTTCTGGCCGAAGAAGTTGGTCGAGATCAACGCCAGCAGCATCGCGCGGTTCGCCGCGATCACCGCGGGCGGCACCGACGCGGCCCGCGCCGCCTCGAACAGCGCGGCCGCCTGGGTGGCCAGCGCAGCGTTGTTGGCGGCGGTCGCCGAAGCCTGCTCAAGCCAGGCCACATACGGTGCGGTCGAGGCGGTCGCCGCTGCCGAGCCGGCCCCAGTCCAGGTCGAGTCCAGATTGGCAATCACCGAGTGCGTCGCTGTCGCCGACGTCATCAACTCGCTCGCCAGCTGAGCCCACGCCGCCGCAGCTTCCAACAGTGGACTCGAACCGGGCCCGGTATATATAAGCCCAGAGTTGATCTCGGGCGGAAAGACACTGAAACTCATCGAGGCGCCCCGCTTCAGCCAGCAGCCGCGGCGTTGACAGCCTCGGTGAGGGCGTAAGCGTTCGCGTTGCTACCCAAAGTGGCCACGATCTGCTGGTGCACCGCCGCCGCCTGCGCACTGACCTCCTGGAACAGGGATCCGTGGACCGAGAAGTGGGCAGCGGTCATCGCCGACACCAAGTCCGCGGCAGGCGCGGTCACACCAGTGGTAGGAGCAGCAGCGGCGGTAACCCCCGCGGTCATCGAGTCGCCGATTCCGGAAAGGCTTCCGGCGGCCGCCGTCAGGTTCTCTGGCTGAGCGGTTACGAACGACATTGTTCCTCCTGGGGGGCGTGCAAGCGTCTCGGGGAAGTGTTGGGTACTCGAAGTCTGCGTCAATACTTGACGTACGTCACTCTAGCGGACAGTTGTAATAACGGTCTGATAAAGCTGGGGCGCCCGAGGCGAACGACAACTCGTGGCCGGCGCACCACGGGGCCCTGCGGGCACGAGTTGAAGCGTTCACCGAGCAGGCAACCTCTCTTGAATCCTGGGGCAGGTAGCTGCGGCAGCCGTCGCTGGAAGCGTCCTATTGCGGCCGGATGCAGAACGTAACACCGGCGCGACCTCGGGGTACAGCGTGGCGACAAACATTCAGTAAAGCTTTGGGATCTGGTCAGACAAAGCTCTATTCACTTAGCCAAGGCGCGGGATTCGACGCGTTCAACCGCACTGAACCGGGCCTGGCGGCGGGCGCCGGTATGCGAAGCTAAGGTGCCCCAATCGGTCGGCGGGCACCATCTAACTACGGACAACTCCACGGAGCGTGCGATGACCTTCAACGAGGGTATGCAGATCGATACCAGCACTACCTCCTCAGGCGGCGGCGGTCGTGGGATTGCGATCGGCGGCGGCGTTGCCGGGCTGGTGATTCTGGTGGTGGCGCTGCTGTTGGGGGCCGATCCCGGCGAGGTGCTCAGTCAGCAGCCCGTGGATCGCGGCCAGTACACGTCACCGGGATTCGACCTCGACAAATGCCGCACCGGCAAGGACGCCAATAAATACGTGCAATGCCGGGTGGTCGCCACGGCAAACTCGGTGGACGCGGTGTGGTCGGACCTGCTGCGTGGTTACACGCGTCCGCGCGTAGAGCTGTTCAGCGGACAGACGTCCACCGCCTGTGGGGCGGCCAGCAGTGCTGTCGGACCGTTTTACTGCCCCGCGGACCAGACCGCCTACTTCGATACCGACTTCTTCAAGGTGCTCGTCGACCGATTCGGCTCCAGCAGCGGGCCCTTGGCGCAGGAGTATGTGGTCGCTCACGAGTTCGGCCACCACGTGCAGAACCTGCTCGGCGTGCTCGGCCGGGCCCAAACCGGCGCGCAGGGCGCAACCGGCGCCGGGGTTCGCACGGAGTTGCAGGCCGACTGCTATGCCGGGGTCTGGGCGCACTACGCATCGGTGACCAAGCAGGAGGGCACCGGGGTGCCGTTCCTGCAGCCGCTGACCGACCAAGACATCAGCGATGCGTTGTCCGCGGCGTCGTCGGTGGGTGACGACCGCATTCAGCAGGCCGCCACCGGTCGAGTCAATCCGGAGTCCTGGACCCACGGTGCATCCGCGCAGCGCCAGCACTGGTTCACCGTCGGCTATCAGAGCGGCGACCCCAACCAGTGCGACACCTTCGCCGCCGCTGACCTGGGTTAGCCCTGGGTCAGCGCGTAAGTAGCTCGCGCAGCTCGGCCTGACCCGCCTCGTCGAGCGGCAGCAGTGGGCGGCGCGGTTCTCCGGCCGGTACCCCGAGCAAGTCCAGGCCGGCCTTGACCGTGGTGGGCAGCCCGCCGGCCACGATGAACTCCAGCAGCGGCTTGAGGTCGTCGTAGCACGCCTGGGCCTTGTCCAGTTCGCCGGCGGTGACCGCGGTGTAGAGGTCCAGGCACGGCTGCGGACGCAGGTTGGGTGCCGCGGTGCACCAGCCGGCCGCCCCGGCACGCAGCGCATCGAGCACCAGCGGATTGCTGCCGTTGAAGAACGGCAAGCGCCCGTCGGACAGCGTGGCGATCCGCAGCATCCGGCTCAGATCGCCGGTGGACTCCTTGACCATGGTGACGTGCTCGATGCCCTCGAACATGGCCACCAGCAGCTCTGGACTCATGTCGATCCCGGAGGTCGCCGGGTTGTTGTAGGCCACGATGTCGATGTCGATGGCATCGGAGACGGCCCGGTAATGCGCGGCGATCTCGCGTTCAGACAGTTTCCAGTACGACACCGGCGAGACCATCACCGCGTCGGCGCCGGCCTGCGCGGCATAGCGGGCGCGGCGCACGGTACGCGCGGTGGTCAGATCCGAGACCCCGACCAGCACCGGCAGACGCCCGGCGACCGCGGCGATCGAGGCGTCGACGCAGGTCTCGAACTCGTCTTCGTCGAGATAGGCGAGTTCACCGGTGCTGCCCAGCGGGGCGACGGCATGCACCCCGGCCTCGACGAGCCGGTTGATGACGGTGGCCAGGACCGTGGTGTCGATTCCGCCGTCGCGAAACGGCGTCACCGGGTAGCCGATGACTCCATGTAACTGTGTTGCCACAAGGGACTCCTTGCTTATCGGGTGATCGCGTCGGGGTGGCCGGCCAGGGCGCGGCGCGCGTAGTAGGCGAAGTTCGCCCGGCTGCGGTTGGGCAGCAAGGTCCAGTCGTGGGCTTCTCGAGCCAGCTTCTCCGGGAGTTCCTTGATGGTCCCGGCGGCCATGGCGGCCAGTTGCAGTGCGGCGGCACGCTCGATCAGCACCGCCAGCGAGCAGGCCTCCTCCACACTGGCGCCGGCCACGATCTGGCCGTGGTGCGCCAGCAGGATCGCCTTCTTGTCGCCAATGGCCTCGGAGATGATCTCGCCCTCCTCGTTTCCGACCGGAACCCCCGGCCACAGCGGCAGGAAGGCGCAGTCGTCATAGAGCGGTGTGGTGTCCATGTGCGAAACGATCAGCGGGGTTTCCAGCATCGACAGCGCAGCCACGTGAAACGGGTGGGTGTGCACGATGCACTGGACATCGGGGCGGGCCCGGTATATCCAGCTGTGGAATCGGTTGGCGGGGTTGGCCATCCCCTCGCCCTCGATGACGTTGAGGTCTTCGTCGACGAGCAGGAGATTGGTGTCGGTGATCTCGTCGAACCCGAGGCCGAGACGTTGGGTGTAGTAGGTGCCCGGCGCCTCAGCACGGGCGGTGATCTGTCCGGCCAGGCCGGAGTCATGACCACGGTCGGACAACGCGCGGCAGGTCAGCGCCAATTTCTGGCGAGTGGACCACTGAGTTTCGGTGAAGTTCTCCGCGAAGCGGTGCTCCGCGCGTTGCATCAGGTCGGATTTGGAATCGTCGAACGTGGTGCCCATGGCAGCTCCTCGGTGACGGAAGTGGATGACACAACTCTAGCCGATAGGACACCTTGTGTCATCTCCTGTGTCATCATGGACGCATGACAGAACTGCTGCGCGCCGTCCGCAAGCAACGAGGCCTCACCCTCGAAGGCCTGGCCGAGCGGACCGGGCTGACCAAGAGCTACCTGTCCAAAATCGAACGCAGTCGCAGTACGCCGTCCATCGCGGTAGCCATCAAGGTGGCCCGCGCCCTGGATGTCGATGTGGCCCAACTGTTCTCCGAGCGTGGCGACGAAGACAAGATCGCCGTGGACCGGGCAGCGGACCGCAGCACGGATCGACAGCGCTACCGGGCCATGGCCGCGGGCATGCTGGGAAAGACGATGTCCCCGTTCGTGGTTCGTCCCACCGGGCAGGGCAATCGTGATGGCCATCCGACGCACCCGGTTCATCAGGGCCAGGAGTTCATCTTCGTGCACGCCGGGACCGTCGAATTGGAGTACGGCGATGCGACGTGGACGCTCAGCGCTGGTGACAGCGCCTACTTCGACGCCTCGATCAGCCACCGGCTCCGGTCGGTGGGCTCGGGGCCCGCCGAAGTCGTCGTTGTCGCCGCCGACGAAGCCGGCGGTGCCCAGTGAACACCGAACTGCTGTTCTCCTACGGCACCCTGCAGCTACCGGAGGTGCAACTCAGCACGTTCGGGCGCGAACCCGATGGCCGGCCCGACGCGATCATCGGCTACGACCTGGACTACGTGACGATCACCGATCCGCACGTGGTGGCAGTCAGTGGCAGTGACCGTCATCCGATCCTGCGCCCGTCGGACGCACATGACGCCGCTGTCCCTGGCACGGTCTTCGCGATCAGCACCGCCGAACTGGCGGCCGCTGACGAGTACGAGGTTGACGCCTACCGGCGGATCTCGGTGCCACTGCGCTCAGGTGCGCAAGCCTGGGTGTACGTATTCGCCGGCTGAGCCGGATCGGTCACCAGGGCCGGGTAGCGCAGGACACCCCACTGCCGCCCTGCTGCGTCACCACCACTTCGCCGTCGACCGCGATCTCACAGTGGAACTCCGGGTTGATCCGCAAGCCACCGCTAGCGGTGACCAGCGCCCACTGACTCGGATCGGCCAGGGTGGTGGTGTAGACCACTGGCTGTCCCCCGCCGATCGGCACCCGAACCGTCTCGAGGTACTCCGAGGAGTTGGCGTTGTAGGCAGCCATGCTGGGCGGGTCGGTCTTGATGTAGGAGATGTTGCCGGTCAGGTCACTGGTGGCGGTGATGGTGTAGGTGACCTCGTGGCCGCCCGTCGTGCTCTTCTTCGGAGCGTCGGTCGACGGTTCGGTCGCGTTCTCGGTCGGGGTGGGCGTCGGTGACGGCGCCGCATTCTCGGTGGGCGATGCCGCCGGGCTCTCAGTCGGAGAGGCTGGGCTGTTCTCGGGGTCCGCAAGTGACGTCGCATGGCTGGCCGCCATTCCGGCGGCTGCCATCAGCACCACCGTGCCGACCTTGACTGTCACGTTCCGCATGATCGTCATACCGCGCCACGCTACCGTGTGTTGCCGACTGTCGGGTTACGTCACGCCCCGAGGCGCTGCGCGTGCAATAAGTCGACATTCGCCTCAGTCCGGGTGCAACCAGCGACCTGTAGCGCTGCCCGGACCCGCATGAGAACCACATTCGGCCGATACCGAAGCAGGTCACTACTAACCCGGACAATCACCCAGCCGCGCGCGGCCAACTCGGCATAGCGGTCGATGTCAGCGGTCCGCTGCCGCGGATCGGTCCAGTGCTGCGCACCGTCGAACTCCACGCCCACCCGGTATTCGGGCCAGCCCATGTCAATGCGGGCAAACGGACGCCCGAAGCCATCTCGCACAACGATCTGGGTCACCGGACACGGCAGTCCGCCGCGAATCAGCAACAGCCGTGTCTTGGTTTCCTGCGGGGATTCAGCGCCGCCGTCCATCAACGCGATCGCACGCCGTAGCTGTACCAGACCGCGAACACCCCGATGGCGTTCGGCCACCTCGGATACGTCGTCCGCGACAAGCCCTGTGGCATGCGCCAGGGAATCGAGTCGGATTATGGCACCGGTCAGGCCTCCCCTGCGCCCGAGGTCGAAGGCAGTCCGGGCGGCCGTGGTGGTTGGTATCCCTCGGATGAGGCACGTTTCGTCCACTTCCAGCCGCTCGCGATAGATCGCAATCCCATCGGCGTCGCCAGCAGCCTTGCGGTTCAGCTCGGCCGGCGATCGCGCGTCAATCCATCGTGATCCGTGCAGCGCCGCTGCGGACAACCCGGCCACCGTCGCGGTCCTGCCCGACCACAGCCAATCGGCCACTGCACGGGTGACGGGGGTGAGTTCTACGCCGTTGGGCAGATAGACGTTGCGGTAGATCTGCCGATGCCGACTGCGTAACGTCCGCCTGCTCACGCTGCCCGCTGCCAACGCCTCAGACCCGAGGAAGGGCCACGTCGAACCGGGGGTGGGCGTCGGCATGAAGTTCACACTGCCGTCCCAAGCCGTCACCTCAGTGCCGAGCGTCGGCTTTTGTCACGCGTTCTGTGGATAACCGTGCACTAAGGCGACATTCGTCGCAGCACCTCGGCGACAACATCGTCGACCGCCACGTCGATCTGCTCCCCGGTGGCCAGGTTCTTGACGCCGACGGTGCCTGCCTCCAGGTCGCGATCGCCCGCGACCAGGGCGATGACGGCTCCGGAACGGTCCGCGGCACGCATCGCGCCCTTGAGGCCGCGGTCTCCGTACGCCAGGTCCACGCGCACCCCGGCCGCCCGCAACTGCGCGGCGATAACGGCCAGCCGCAGCTTGGCCGCCTCGGAAAGGCCCACCCCGAATACGTCGCATCGGCTGGTCCGCCCCACGGTCTTGCCCTCGGCGGCCAGCGCGAGCAGGGTGCGGTCCACGCCGAGACCAAATCCGATCCCGGACAGGTCCTGTCCACCGAGCTGACGCATGAGCCCGTCATACCGGCCTCCGCCACCGATCCCGGACTGCGCACCCAACCCGTCGTGCACGAATTCGAAGGTGGTCTTGGTGTAGTAGTCCAGGCCGCGCACCATGCGCGGATTGACCACGTACGGGACCCCGAGCGCATCCAGGTGTGCCAGCACGGTGTCGAAGTGCGTCCGGGCGGCTTCGGAGAGGTGGTCGAGCATGACCGGGGCGTCAGCGGTCATCTCACGCACCTGCGGACGCTTGTCGTCGAGCACCCGCAGGGGATTGAGCTGCGCGCGCTGGCGGGTCTCCTCGTCGAGGTCGAGCCCGAACAGGAACTGCTGCAGCAACTCTCGATAGGCGGGCCGGCAGGTGCCGTCGCCCAGCGAGGTGATCTCCAGCCGGAAGCCCTCCAGTCCCAGGGAACGGAAGCCCGCATCGGCGACCGCGATCACCTCGGCGTCCAGGGCAGGATCGTCCACCCCGATCGCCTCGACCCCGACCTGTTGCAGCTGCCGATAACGTCCGGCCTGCGGGCGCTCGTAACGGAAGAACGGCCCCGAATAGCAAAGCTTGGCCGGCAGCTGACCGCGGTCCAGCCCGTGCTCGATCACCGCGCGCATCACGCCTGCGGTGCCCTCGGGCCGCAGGGTGACCGAACGGTCGCCGCGATCGGCAAACGTGTACATCTCCTTGGAGACCACGTCGGTGGACTCCCCCACCCCGCGCGCGAACAGTGCGGTGTCTTCGAAGATCGGCAGCTCGATGTCGCCGTAACCGGCGCGGCGAGCGACCGCCAGCAGTCCGTCACGGACGGCGACGAAGCCGGCCGAGGCCGGAGGGACATAGTCAGGCACCCCTTTGGGTGCGGCAAACGTGCTCACGCACTGAGCCCTTCCAGGAACGGGTTGTAACGGCGCTCCGCGCCGATGGTGGTTTTGGGTCCGTGGCCGGGTAGCACCACGGTCGCGTCGTCAAGGCAGAGCAGTTTGTCGACGATCGAGGTCAGCAGGTCCCGGCCACTGCCCCCGGGCAGGTCGGTGCGGCCGACCGAGTTCTGAAACAGGGTGTCGCCGCTGAACACGACCTCGGCGGCGTCACCTTCGACCCGGAACACCACCGAACCGCGGGTATGCCCGGGTGTGTGGTCGACGGTGACCGTGGTGTCGCCCAAGCCGATCTTGTCTCCGTCGCGGTCCAGTTCGATCAGCTGCTTGGGCTCGGAGAACATCGCCTTGCTCAACACCCCGAACAACGCCTGCCCCGGGACGGTGCCCAGTGAGCGCAGCGGGTCGGTGAGCATGAATCGGTCCTCGGGGTGAATGTAGGTGGGACAGCCGTAGGTGTCGGAGACCTTCTGCGCCGACCAGATGTGGTCGATGTGGCCGTGGGTGAGCAGCACCGCCGACGGTGTCAGCCGATTCTCGTCGAGCACACGCCGCAGCCGAGCCATCGCACGCTGGCCGGGGTCGACGACGATCGCGTCCGAGCCCTGCCGTTGTGCCAACACATAACAGTTGCACGCCAGCATTCCAGCGGGGAATCCGGTGACCAACACGCCGACCAGTTTCCCATTGCGCGCCGGGTCGGCGGTGACGCGGGCGGTGCAGGCCCGTTCTGGCAGACTTGAGGCCCGACTCAGTCAGCGAGCCAGGAGGTTACCGCCGGTGCCCACGAACTCAGAGCGGCGTGCCGCCGCCAAGCGCAATCTGGACCAACAGGTGCAGCAGCGTGCCGAGGCGGCCCGCAAGCAGCGCCGGGCACTGATGATCGTCGGCGCCGTCGCGGCGGTGTTGCTGATCGCCGGGGTGGTGTTCGTGGTGCTGCGCGACAACGATCCGGGCAATGTCAACGCGAGCGGTTCGTCGGCTTCGAACACATCGGAGTCCGCGGACTCCTCTGACGCTTCCGGGGCACCGGCCGCCAGCGCCGGGCAGCTGCCGAAGTTCACCGCATCGCCTCAGCTGGGCGCCGACTGCCAGTACCCGAAGGCGCGTCCGGCCACCAAGGCCGTCGAGCCGCCGCGGTCCGGCAAAGTCCCGACCGACCCCGCCGAGGTCAGCGTCTCGATGATGACCGACCAGGGCCCCATCGGGTTGATGCTCAACAACGGCCAATCCCCTTGCACCGTCAACAGCTTCATCAGCCTGGCGGCCAAGGACTTCTTCTCCGGCACCCAGTGCCACCGGCTGACCACATCGCCGATGCTCAGCGTGCTGCAATGCGGGGATCCCGCCGGCGACGGCACCGGCGGCCCGGGCTATGAGTTCGACAACGAGTACCCCACCGACCAGTACTCCTTGGGTGACCCGGCCGCCCAGCGACCGGTCACCTACCCGCGCGGCACGGTGGCGATGGCCAACGCCGGGCCCGGCACCAACGGCAGCCAGTTCTTCCTGGTCTACAAGGATTCGATGCTGCCGCCGCAGTACACGGTGTTCGGCAAGATTCAGGACGACGGCCTGGCCACCCTGGACAAGATCGCGGCGGCCGGTGTGCAGGGCGGCGGCGACGACGGCTCGCCGGTCACCAAGGTGACCGTCAAGTCGGTGCGCGCCGACTAGCCCGAGCGCTCCTCCGCTCTCTGCGCGAGCGTGCGTGTTTGCCCGTCAACACGCCGTCACGGCTGTGCAAAGGCGCACGCTCGCGGGGTGTTCTCGCCGCGCGACCGGTTTCTAAGCCGCCGACGTCACCCGGTAGACGTCGTAGACGCCCTCGACGTTGCGCACCACGTTGAGCAGGTGGCCAAGATGCTTCGGGTCGCCCATCTCGAAGGTGAATCGGCTGATCGCCACCCGGTCTCGTGAGGTGGTGACCGAGGCCGACAAGATGTTGACCTTCTCGTCGGCGAGCACCTTGGTGATATCCGACAGCAGCCGGTGCCGATCCAGCGCCTCGACCTGAATGGCGACCAGGAACACCGACGACGGCGACGGCGCCCACTTGACCTCGATGATCCGCTCGTCCTGCTGGCGCAGGGCATCGGCATTGGTGCAATCGGTGCGGTGCACCGACACCCCGCCGCCACGGGTGACGAAACCCATGATCTCGTCGCCGGGCACCGGGGTACAGCACTTGGCCAGTTTGGTCAACACCCCGGTGGCGCCGGGAACCGCGACGCCGACATCATCGGTGTGACGCTCGCGGCGCGGGATGGTCAGCGGCGTGGAGCGCTCGGCCAGATCGTCCTCGGCCTGGTCCACCCCACCGAGCTGGGCCACCAGCCGTTGCACGACGTGGTGCGCCGAGATGTGGTTCTCGCCGACGGCGGTGTAGAGCGCGGACACGTCGCTGTAGTGCAGTTCACGGGCCACCGCCGCCATCGACTCGCCGTTGACCAGGCGTTGCAGCGGCAATCCCGCCCGACGCACCTCGCGGGCCATCGCGTCCTTGCCTGACTCCAGGGCCTCCTCGCGGCGCTCCTTGGCGAACCACTGCCGGATCTTGGCCTTGGCTCGCGGCGACACCACGAACTGTTGCCAGTCCCGCGACGGCCCGGCGTTCTGCGCCTTCGAGGTGAAAACCTCGACCACTTCCCCGTTTTCGAGCTTGCGCTCCAGCGCCACCAGCCGGCCGTTGACCCGGGCGCCGATACATCGGTGGCCGACCTCGGTGTGCACGGCGTAGGCGAAGTCCACGGGTGTGGACCCGGTGGGCAGGGTGATCACGTCACCCTTGGGGGTGAACACGAAGATCTCTTTGACGGCCAGGTCGTAGCGCAGCGACTCGAGGAATTCGCCCGGGTCGGCGGCCTCCCGCTGCCAGTCCAACAGCTGGCGCATCCAGGCCATGTCGTCGATCTCGGCGGCCGTGTTGAGATGCGGAACACCGTTGCGGCCCTTGGCCTCTTTGTAGCGCCAGTGCGCGGCGATGCCGTACTCGGCGGTGCGGTGCATCTCCCGGGTGCGGATCTGGATCTCCAGCGGTTTGCCCTCTGGGCCGATCACGGTGGTGTGCAGCGATTGGTAGACCCCGTAGCGCGGCTGAGCGATGTAGTCCTTGAACCTGCCGGCCATCGGCTGCCACAGCGAGTGCACGACACCGACCGCCGCGTAGCAGTCCCGGATCTCGTCGCAGAGGATCCGCAGTCCCACCAGGTCGTAGATATCGTCGAAGTCGCGCCCGCGCACGATCATCTTCTGATAGATCGACCAGTAGTGCTTGGGTCGGCCTTCGACGGTGGCGGTGATCTTCGACTTCGCCAGGGTGTTGACGATCTCGGCGCGCACCTTGGCCAGGTAGGTATCGCGGGACGGGGCGCGGTCGGCCACCAGTCGCACGATCTCCTCATAGCGTTTGGGGTGCAGGATCGCGAACGACAGATCCTCGAGCTCCCACTTCACGGTGGCCATACCCAGCCGATGCGCCAGTGGCGCAATGACTTCCAGCGTCTCGCGCGCCTTGCGGGCCTGCTTCTCCGGCGCCAGGAAGCGGATGGTGCGCATGTTGTGCAGCCGGTCGGCGACCTTGATCACCAGCACCCGCGGGTCGCGCGCCATCGCGATGACCATCTTGCGGATGGTCTCGGCCTCGGCCGCGGTGCCCAGCACCACCTTGTCCAGCTTGGTCACCCCATCGACCAGGTGAGCAACCTCGTCACCGAATTCGGCGGCCAGCGCGGTCAGGGTGTATCCGGTGTCCTCGACGGTGTCGTGCAACAACGCGGCCACCAACGTGATGGTGTCCATGCCCAACTCGGCCAGGATGGTGGCAACGGCCACTGGGTGGGTGATATAGGGATCCCCCGAATGGCGCAGCTGGGTGGCATGACGCTGCTCGGCCACCTCGTAGGCGCGTTGGAGCAGCGCCAGATTGGCCTTCGGGTAATACTGCCGGTGCACCGCCACCAGCGGCTCCAGCACCGGGCTCAAGGCACCACGTTGGGCGGTGATGCGCCGGGCAATCCGGGCCCGGACCCGCCGGGACGCGCTGGTCGGGACCTTCAGCAGATCGGTGCGCTCGGAGGGCGAGTCCTGGGCGATCGCCTCCGACACCGCCACCGGCTGGCCGGCATCAGCGCTGAACCGCTCGGGGCCTGAGCCCTGCTCGGGGCCCTGCGATAAGCCTTGTTCAGGGCCCACTGTGCTCACCTCCGACCACGAGAATATCGACTAAATCAGGTGCAGGCTGTGCAGCTGCAACGGTGCCACGGCGGCACGTCCGCCCAGCCCCGCCAGCTCCAGCACCACCGCCGCCGCAACCACCTCGGCTCCTGCCCTATCCAACAATCGCCGCGTTGCGGCCAGGGTACCGCCGGTGGCCAGCACGTCGTCGAGGATTACCACCCGCCGCCCGGCCACATCGATTCCGTCGGCCGGAATCTCCAGCACGGCGGTTCCGTACTCGAGCTGATAGCGCTCCGAGAGCACCGGCGGCGGCAGCTTGCCGCCCTTGCGGACTGCCAGCGCGCCCACCCCGAGCCGGTCGGCGACCGCCCCGGCCAGCAGGAATCCACGCGCGTCGATGCCGGCCACCAGATCAGCACCGGCCGCGACGCGAGCCAGCGCCTCGGTGACCGCGGCCAGTCCGGCGGCGTCGGCGAAGACCGGGGTCAGGTCTTTGAACGCGATTCCCGGGGTGGGAAAGTCCGCCACCTCGCGGATCAGCGACGCGATGATCTGACCGGCGCCCGCCGCAGGCCCGGCTTGGTTCACTGTTGCAGCTCCCAGCGGTCCATGTTCCAGCCCGCGCCCCACCGGGTGGGATTGGCGGCGACACCATAGGTCTTCTTCGACGACAGCAGGGTGCGCTGCTGTCGGTACAGCGGCAGCGTCGGCATGTCGGCCCACAGCACCGGAGCGCTCTCGGCGAGCAGTCGGACCATCTCCGCGGGGTCGGCGGTGACGGCCAGCGCGGACACCACGCCGTCGATCTGATCGTTGTGGTAGCCGGACAGGTTGTTTCCGTTACCACTGAACAACTCGTAGGCGTCCACCACCGACGATCCGCTTGACCCGCTGCCGGTGGATCCGCCGGTGCTGGCGAGCAACACGTCGATCCGCCCCTCCCGCAGTGCCAGCGGGCCGATGGCGTCGGTGGCCACTTCGGTGACGGTGATGCCGGCGGGTGCACACGAGCTGGTGATCGCCCCGATGACCGCGGCCAGCCGGGTGTTGGGACCGCGGTAGCCGATCCGCACGGTCAGCGGTTTGCCGCCCAGCGCATCGCGGGCCGCGTCGGGGTTTGCCCGGGCGAACTGTTCGGCCTCGGGCACGTTCTCGGCCTGGTCGAACGCGTCGTCCATGGCGGTGTTGAGCCGGGAATTGACCACGGGCACACCCGCGTCGCGGGCGATGATGTCGCGCGGGGTGCACAAAGCCACCGCCCGGCGTGCCGGAGTCTCCGATAGCGGGCCGGTCGGAGCGAAGATCAGCTGCTCGATGCCGCCCGAGGGGCTGTCGCTGCTCTGGTAGTCATCGGGGGTGATCAACGACCCGGCGGATCCGGTCGCCACGTCGACGACTTCGATGACACGTTTGTTGACCCGGTCGGCGATGTCGGCGGTCTGCGGCCACACCGTGATCCGCTTGGTGACCGGCTTGGCGCCCCACCACAGGTCGTTGGCCACCAGCACGACGGCGCCGCCTTCGAGCACCGAGTCGATCTTGTAGGGCCCGGACGACGGAAAGTAGCGCAGGTCAGCGCCGCGGTCCAGCTGCCAGGTGGTGTTCCAGGCCTGCGCGACCTTGCCGATCACCTCGTCGGCGGGCCCAAGTCTGCCCAGCACGGCGTCGGTGATGTTCACACCGAGCTTCTCGCTGATGACGTGCGACGGCATCATCGAGGTCGCGGTGAACAGTTCCTCGTAGTCGACGATGTTGCGGCCGCCGAAGAACGACACCCGGGCCTTCTTGGCACCGGACTGACACTCGATGTTCTCGATGTCGAGGTAGCCGGCTCGGCTTGCGGCGTCGAAGCCCGGGAAGCGGCCCGACTGGGCCGCCCACGCCAGCACCAGGTCGTCACAGGTGATGGGCTTGCCGTCGGAGTACACCGCAGCGTCCGCGATCTGATAGTCCAGCACCAGCGGAGCCCGGCCCACCACCGAGATGCTGCCGAAGTCGTGATCGGTGACGATCTGGCCGTCCGGCCCGTGGTAGCCGAAGCCGATCAGGGTCCGCGAGAAGGCCTGAGGCCCGGCCGACGCCGCACCGGCCACGGTGGTGCTGTTGTAGGTGATCAGACCGCCGTCGACGGCGTAGTCGATCTGATCGACGGTGGCACTGGTGCACGCCGGGACCGACCAGACGCCGAGGCTGGTGGCGATCGCCACCAGCCACATCGCAGCGTGCCGACAGCGGGCCGCCATCGCCGGTTACCGGCCGGCGCCTGGCTTGCCGGTCGGACCCTGGCTGCGCCGGCTGGTGGGGCGGACCGGCTTTGCGCCGGGCGCCGGGGTGCCCGGCGCCGAGGCCACCGTGGCCTCGTCCACGTCGGCAACGGTGTCTTCGGCGTCACCTGAGTCCTCGGCACCGGCCGCTGCCGGCTTGGAGCCGGTCGTGGCGTTGCGCCGCCGCATCACCCGGCGGGTGTGGTTCTGCACCAGTTGAGTGCGTTCCCGCAGCGTGACCAGCAGCGGTGTGGCCAGGTAGATCGACGAATAGGTGCCGACGACAACACCGACCAGCTGCACCAGTGCAAGGTCCTGCAGCGTTCCCACACCCAGCAGCCACACCGCGACCACCATCAGCGAGATGATCGGCAATGCCGAGATCAGGCTGGTATTGATCGATCGCATGAAGGTCTGGTTGATGGCCAGGTTTGCCTGTTCGGCGTAGGTGTAGCGGGTCTTGTGTTCGAAGCCGCTGGTGTTCTCCTCGACCTTGTCGAACACGATGACGGTGTCGTAGATGGAGAACCCGAGAATGGTCAACAGGCCGATGACAGTGGCCGGTGTGACCTCGAATCCGACCAGCGAATACACCCCGGCGGTCACGAGAATGTCGAAGACCATCGAGATCATCGCCGAGAGGGTCATGAACCACTCGTAGCGCACCGTGATGTACAGCGACGCCAACAGCAGGAACACCACTAGGGCGATGACGGCCTTCTTGGTGATCTGCCCGCCCCAGGTCTCCGACACCGCGGAGTCACTGATCGCCTGCTTGCTCGCCTCGCCGTTGGGCCCCACCGGCTGGAAGGCGTCGAACAGGTCGTCGCGCAGCTTCTCGGTCTGCTCATTGGTGAGCGTTTCGGCGCGAATCTGCACCGTGGCCGAGTTGCCGTTGCCGACTACGACCACCGACTCGGGACTATTGCCGACACTCTTGCGGAACACCTCTTCGACCTGGGTGACGCTGGTGTCGCCGCGCGGGAACGACACCTTGGTGCCACCGGCGAAGTCGATGCCGAAGGTGAAGCCTCGAACCAGGATGCTGACGATCGCGATGGCGACCATAGCGCCGCTGATCGCGTACCACATCCGCCGCTTACCGATGACCTCGAACGCGCCGGTACCGGTGTAGAGCCGCGACAGGAAACCGTGCTTGGGCGCCTTGGGGGTTGCAGCGGTCTTGCGAGGCTTTGCCTGCGCGGCGGTCCGGCTCTTGGTGGCCTCGGCGGCTGCCGTGTCGTTCTTTGCGGACTTCGTCGCGCGCTTCGTGCCGCTACTGGTGCTCGGTTTGGCCATCTGGCTATCCCTGTTCCGTCGACTGGGCGGTTACCCGCGTGCGCGCTTTGGCTCCGGACTTGCCGCCGGTTGCGCCTCCTGATTTGGCGACCGCCCGCCGCTCCCGTGCGACCTGCTGAACCGCGCCGAGGCCGTTGTAGGACGGCTTGGCCAGCGTCGGCGACTTGGACGCCAGGTAGACCAGTGGCCAGGTCACCAGGAACACCACCACCAGGTCGAGGATCGTGGTCAGCCCCAGGGTGAACGCGAAGCCCTTGACCTGGCCGACCGCCAGGAAGTAGAGCACCGCCGCCGCCAGGAAGGTGACCGCGTTGCCGGACACGATCGTCTTGCGTGCGCGCGTCCACCCGCGTGGCACCGCCGAGCGGAACGATCGGCCCTCGCGGATCTCGTCCTTGATGCGTTCGAAGAACACCACGAACGAGTCTGCGGTGGTGCCGATACCGATGATCAGACCGGCGATACCGGCCAGGTCGAGCGTGTAATTGATGTAGCGGCCCAGCAATATCAGGATCGCGTACACCATGGCCCCGGCCACCACCAGCGACAGCGCGGTCAGCACGCCGAGTACGCGGTAGTAGAGCAGCGAGTAGATCAGCACCAGGGCCAGACCGATCGCACCGGCGATCAGGCCCGCCTTCAGCGAGGTCATTCCCAGTGTGGCCGAGACGGTTTCGGCTTCCGAGGCCTCAAACGACAACGGCAGCGACCCGTACTTCAAGACGTTGGCCAGCTGACGGGCGCCATCCTGGGTGAATCCCGGCGAGCCGCCCGTGATCTGGGTGCGGCCGCCCGGGATGGCCTCCTGGATCTGCGGCGCGCTGACCACCTGCGAGTCCAGCGTGAACGCCGTCTGGGTGCCGATGTGGGCCGCGGTGAAGTCGGCCCAGGTGTCGGCCGCCGCACTCTTGAACTGCACCTGGACGATGTTCGCGCCGCTGCGCTGATCCATGCCGGAGCTCGCGTCGGCGATCTGGTCACCGCTGATGATCGACGGCGCCAGCAGGTATGCGGTCTGGTGGTCCTGCGAACAGGTCACCAGCGGCAAGTCCGGGTCGTCGTTGCCGGCCAGGATGTCTTCCTTGTCGCACCGGCCGGCCTGGATCTGCAGGGCCAAGGCCTGCACGACCTTGTTGTCGCTCTGCCGTAACCGCTTCTCGGCGGCGATACGGGCCGCCAGTCCCTGGGCCTGATCACCCTGGCCGGGCAGACCCGGCATACCGGGCAGCCCCGGGAGGCCCGGCAAGGCGGGCATTTGCGCACCGGGGGCCGCCGGCGACTCGGCGGGCGAACCCGGTGCCGTGGGCGCCGGAACGGCCGAGGTGCTGGGAGTGGCTGTCTCGCTGGTGCTTTCGGAGTCGGGGCCCGAAGAGGTGGTCCCCGGGGTCGGGGTCGGCTCCTGCGGGAAAGGACGCGGCTGGGCCGGCGGCGTCAGCGGCTGCTGCGGAAGCGAGGCACCGTTCCCGCCGAACGGGCCCTGCCCGCCCGCGCCGAAGCCCGGAGGCAGCCCAGGAGCACCACCACCGGCGCCCGGAGGCAGACCGGGAACGCCACCACCGCCGAGACCGGGAGGCAGACCGGGAGCGCCGCCGCCACCGAGACCCGGAGGCAGACCGGGAACGCCACCACCGGCGCCGGGCGGCAAGCCCGGGACGCCGGGCATACCGCCACCGCCGAGGCCGGGCATCCGGCCGGCCGCCTGAGCTTCCTGCACCGAGACACCGTTGATCACCGGCCGGATGTAGAGCCGGGCCGTCTGGCCGAGGGTGCGGGCCTCATTGCCGTCGCTGCCCGGCACCGTGATGACCAGGTTGTTGCCGTCGATGATGACCTCAGAGCCCGACACACCGAGTCCGTTGACCCGGGCGCTGATGATCTGTTGCGCCTGGTTGAGCGCGTCACGGGTCGGCGTGGAGCCGTCGGGGGTGCGCGCGGTGAGCGTCACGCGAGTGCCGCCCTGCAGGTCGATACCGAGTTTAGGTTCGGCGAGCTTGTTGCCGGTCAGGAATACCAGCAGGTAGACACCGATGAGCAATGCCAGGAACACCGCCAGGTTGCGGGCAGGGTGCACCGGCGCCGAAGGCGATGCCACGTTGTTGAGTCTCCTTCGCTCATTGCGCAATGCGCTCTCGTGATCGTCGGGGCCGACCCATGCTCGGGCCGCCCGCAGCGATCAGTACCACTGCACCCGCAAAAGGGTACGTGCCCGGCTGGCCGGGATGATCGTTGGGCGGACGTTCCGCGCGTCGGGCGTGTCAGCCGACCAGCCGGATGGCGGCGACCTGCTGCACCCGAGTGGCGGTGCGTTGTTAGGCGCCCTCGACGGCCCCTTCGACTGCGGCCTCGGCAGTCAACTCCTCCGGCTCGATCTTGTCGCGCACGGCCAGCTTCATCCAGGTGGTCACCACACCCGGTGCGATCTCCAGGTCGACGTCGTCGTCGGTGATGCGGGTGATGGTGCCCTGCAGCCCCGACGTCGTGTGCACCCGGTCGCCCACCTGCAGCGATTCGTGCAGATCGATGGTGGCCTGCATCGCGCGCTTCTGCCGCCGCGAGGCGAAGAACATAAAGGCGCCCATGACGAGGAGCAGCGGCAGGAAGGCAACCATGTTTTCCATGACGACAACCGATCTTTCGACTTGTTCGAATGATTCTTTGGCACCGGACCACCTGAGGCGTGGCGGGCCACTGTGATGACAACAGTGTGCCACTGTGTCCGCCGACCGCGCGTCGGTACCGCCGTCCACCCCCTAGGCTGTCGGTGACAGGGGGGTCAAGATTCTTGAGGGAAGGTTGGCCGATGAAGAACTTTGCGTGTGGTCTGGCGACCGCAGTTGCCCTGGCAGCGGCTCCCCTGGCGCTGGGAGCGATCGCCATGCCCGCCATCGGATCGGCAGAGCCGCTGGCCTGCCCGGGCGGTCAGTACTGGGAGCCCAGCACCAACACCTGCATGCCGCTCGGACAGGGACCGACCCCGCTGGCCTGTCCCGGCGGTCAGTACTGGGAGCCCAGCACCAACACCTGCATGCCGCTCGGACAGGGACCGACCCCGCTGGACTGCCCGCCTGGTGAATATTGGCAGCCCTTCGGCAATGCGTGCCGGCCACTCGGCCAGATCTGAGCCGCGGAAAGCACCGCTAAGGAGGCCCGCCCCATGTCAGTGCCGCCGCTGCTGCAGAGTCGTCACCTGGCCACCGAGATCCCCGGGCCCGGCTCGGTGCAGCTGGCGCGCCGCCGAGCGATGGCCGTGCCACGCGGGGTGGGCAGCACGCTGCCGATGTACGCGCTGCGGGCCGGCGGCGGCATCGTGGAGGACGTCGACGGCAACCGGCTGATCGACCTGGGCTCGGGGATCGCGGTGACCACGGTGGGCAACGCCGCGCCCCGCGTGGTGGAAGCGGTGCAGCAGCAGGTCGCCGAGTTCACCCACACCTGTTTCATGGTGACGCCCTACGAGGGATATGTGGCCGTCGCCGAAGCCCTGAACCGGATCACTCCGGGTGAGTTCGAGAAGCGTTCCGTGCTGCTCAACTCCGGCGCCGAAGCGTTGGAGAACGCCGTCAAGATCGCCCGGTCCTACACCCGCAAGACCGCGGTGGCGGCGTTCGACCACGGCTACCACGGCCGCACCAACTTGACGATGGCGCTCACCGCCAAGTCGATGCCGTACAAGAGCGGATTCGGTCCGTTCGCGCCCGACATCTACCGCGCGCCGGCCTCCTATCCCTACCGTGATGGGCTGATCGACAAAGAGTTGGGCAGCGACGGGGACCGGGCCGCCGAACGGGCCATCGGCGTCCTGGAGAACCAGATCGGCGCCCACAATCTGGCTGCGCTGGTCATTGAACCGATCCAAGGCGAGGGCGGGTTCATCGTCCCGGCGCCGGGCTTTCTGCCGGCGCTGCTGGCCTGGTGCCGCGACAACGATGTGGTGTTCATCGCCGACGAGGTGCAGACGGGATTCGCCCGCACCGGGGCGATGTTCGCCTGTGATCATGAAGGCCCGACAGGGCTGGCACCGGACCTGATCTGCACCGCCAAAGGAATCGGCGGGGGCCTGCCGTTGGCGGCCGTCACCGGGCGTGCCGACATCATGGACGCCCCGCAGGTGAGCGGCCTGGGTGGCACCTTCGGTGGCAACCCGGTGGCCTGTGCCGCCGCGCTGGGAGCGTTGGCGGCCGTCGAGGCTGACGACCTGGTGGGCCGGGCCAGGCAGATGGAGCGGTTGATCTTCGAACGGCTGGGCCGCCTGCAGGCCGACGACGACCGGATCGGCGATGTCCGCGGCCGTGGCGCCATGATCGCCGTCGAGTTGGTGCAGCCGGAAACCAACGCACCGGACCCGGCCCTGACCGCCGCACTGGCGGCGGCGTGTCATCGGGCGGGCGTGATCGTGTTGACCTGTGGGACCTTCGGCAATGTGGTGCGGCTGTTGCCGCCGTTGACCATCAGCGACGCATTGCTGTCGGAGGGGTTGGACGTGCTGGCCGGCGAGCTGGCCAAGCTCTAGCCCGACCTACTCGAACAACCCCGGTTGCCCCAGTCCCCCCGCGCCTGCCGGGGGCACCATGCCCAGGTGCGTCCACGCTGCCGGAGTCGCGACGCGACCCCGCGGGGTGCGCGCGACCATCCCGGCACGCACCAGGAACGGCTCGCAGACCTCTTCGACGGTGGCGGCTTCCTCCCCCACCGCAACGGCCAGGGTGGAGACCCCGACCGGCCCGCCGCCGAAGCTTCGGGTCAGTGCCGAGAGCACCGCGCGGTCCAGCCGGTCCAGGCCCAATTCGTCGACGTCGTAGACGGCCAGCGCGGCTTTGGCGACGTCGCGGGTGATCACCCCGTCGGCACGCACCTCGGCGTAGTCCCGCACCCGGCGCAACAGCCGGTTGGCGATCCGCGGCGTGCCGCGGGAGCGCCGTGCGACCTCGGCCGCCGCCTCGGCGCCCAGTTCGATCCCGAGGATCTTCGCCGAGCGTGCCAGCACCCGCTGCAGTTCGGCCGGTTCGTAGAAATCCATGTGGGCGGTGAACCCGAACCGGTCGCGCAGCGGGCCGGTCAGCGCCCCGGATCTCGTCGTCGCCCCGACCAGGGTGAACGGGGCCACTTCCAGCGGAATCGAGGTGGCTCCGGGCCCCTTCCCGACGACGACGTCGACGCGAAAGTCCTCCATCGCCAGGTAGAGCATCTCCTCGGCCGGCCGGGCGATGCGGTGGATCTCGTCGATGAACAGCACGTCGTGTTCGACCAGGTTCGACAGCATCGCGGCCAGATCACCGGCACGTTCGAGCGCCGGCCCGGACGTCACCCGCAACGAACTGCCGAGCTCGCTGGCGATGATCATCGCCAGCGAGGTCTTTCCCAACCCCGGCGGGCCGGACAACAAGATGTGATCGGGGGTGCCGCCACGGTTCTTGGCGCCCTCGATAACCAGCTGCAGTTGCTCGCGTACCCGGGGTTGGCCGATGAACTCGGCCAGACTGCGCGGGCGCAGACCGGCGTCGATGTCTCCCTCGCCGACGGTCAGCGCCGGGGAGACCTCGCGGTCTTCGGGCTCGCCGGATTGGCTCACTTGGTCTTCCCCAGCCGGCTCAGCGCGGTCCGCAGCACTTCGGAGGTAGTCGCGTCGGGAGCGTCGGCCAGTACCTTATCGGTGGTCTCTTCGGCCTGCTTGGCGGCAAAGCCCAGCCCGATCAGGGCTTCGATCACCGGTGCGCGCACCGCATGGCCGCTGAACACCGCACCGTCGGATGCGGGCACCGCGCCGATCTTGTCGCGCAGTTCCAGCACCAGCCGCTCGGCACCGCGCTTGCCGATCCCGGGCACCCGGGTCAATGCGGTGACATCTCCGTCGGCGAGCGCCCGGCGCAGGGTGGCCGCGTCATAGACCGCCAGGGTGGCCAGGGCGATCTTGGGACCGATACCCGAGACGCCGATCAGCGTGAGGAACAGATCGCGTGCCTCGCCGTCCGGGAACCCGTAGAGCGTCATCGAGTCTTCGCGCACGATCATCGCGGTGATCAGGCGGGATTCGCTGCCGCGGCGCAGCGTCGACAGGGTCGCCGGTGTGGCCATCAGCTTGTAGCCCACCCCGGCCGCTTCGACCACGGCGTGGTCCAACGCGATGTCGATGACCTCGCCACGTACCGAGGCGATCATGCCCGGGCCGCCTTGAGCTTGGCGGTGTACTTACGCCGCTGCTCGGCGGCCAGTGCCTCGGCGGCGGCCATCCGGGCGATCATCGGGGCCCGCCAGCAGTGACAGATCGCCAACGCCAGCGCATCCGCGGCGTCCGCGGGCGTCGGCTTCTGCTGCAGCCCGAGGATCCGGGTGATCATCGTGGTCACCTGCGCCTTGTCGGCCGAACCGTTGCCGGTCACCGCGGCTTTGACCTCGCTGGGGGTGTGGAAGTGCACGGTGATGCCACGCCGGGCAGCCTGCAGCGCGATCACCCCGCCGGCCTGCGCGGTGCCCATCACGGTGGAGACGTTCTGCTGGGAGAACACCCGCTCGATCGCGATGACGTCGGGACGATGGGTGTCGAGCCAGTGCTCGGCGGTGTTACTGATGGTCAGCAGCCGCTCGGGCAGCGGCTGATCGGCCGGGGTGCGCACCACATCGACATCCAAAGCGGTGACCTGACGCCCCTGCCCGCTTTCGACCACTGACAGCCCGCACCGCGTCAGCCCAGGGTCGACGCCCATCACCCGCATCGGATTCCTCTCCAGTACCGAACAACTGTTCGACAGTCTAGTGGGGTCCGACGACACCAACAGGGCGCGACACGCGGCGTCCGCACGCTCTGCCCGGCCGCGTATCAGGCGGTGCCGATCCGGCCACTGCGCGCCGCAGCCCGCAGCGCCTCGTAATCGTTGTCGTTCTGTTCGGCGTACGCCAGGGCGAACCGGGTCAGGGCCCGGTCGGCGTTATCCCCCTTGCCGAGATAGGCCGCGATCGCGACCCGGTCGCCGGAACGGCTGTGCGCCCGGGCAAGTGCATGCCCACACGCCTGTACGTAGGCGGTAAGCACCTTGGGCC
This sequence comes from Mycobacterium sp. SMC-11, assembly GCF_046250095.1. Taxonomy (NCBI): domain Bacteria; kingdom Bacillati; phylum Actinomycetota; class Actinomycetes; order Mycobacteriales; family Mycobacteriaceae; genus Mycobacterium; species Mycobacterium sp. SMC-11. Next base: position 2,757,610 of record NZ_CP176430.1, read on the forward strand.
GCATCGACTCGACGTCGGCGGATCCCTTCATGTCCCACAGTTGGCGTACGTAGTAGTCGCCGTGGTGGCCGTCGGGGCCGATGGCGTGCAGCCAGCCCAGCAGGACGTCGCTGGTGGCCTGCATCAGCCGCTGCCCCGCTACCACGCGTTCCCCAGCGTTGGCGTATCGGCTGCGCTTGAGGTGGGCTTCCAACACCGAGGGGCGAGCCTCCTTGACCTGCATGAGCAACGGGTCTCCGCTGCCCACGCCCTCAAACAGCACGATCCAGGTTCGGGTTCCGACGCTGCCGACTCCGACCACCTTGCGGGCCACCTCCACATAGCGGTAGCGCCGTGCGAGTACCCTCCGGTCGTCGGGAAGGCTGGAAACGTAGTCCTTGATCAGCTTCCGCATGTACTTGTTGTAGAGCTGCGCCACAACGTCACTGACCAAGTCACCGGCCGGCACGATCAGGGGCGGATCGCTGATCAGCCGCAGGCGGCCGTCTTGCAGCCGGGTGAGTTTGTCGACGGCCTGCTGCCGGCCGCGAGACAGGGCACCGACCGCGGTACGCCGGATGGCCTTGGCGTAGACCGGTTCTACGGCGGCCAGTAATTCGGAGTCGATGACCGACCGCGCGTACCACGCGTCGAGCTCACCGAGCCTGGCCAGTTCACGCATCTGATTGCGGTAAGCCTCGGCGCAGGCCGCTACCACCGATTCCTGCTTGGCAGGGCGCAATCCCCTGCTGCGGCACAGGACTGCGGCACTGGCCACCAACCGTTTGACGTCCCACTCCCACGGGCCGGGCAGCGTCTCATCGAAATCGTTGAGATCGAACATCAGCTGCCGCTCCGGGGAGGCGAACATGCCGAAGTTCGACAGGTGCGCGTCCCCACACAGCTGCGCCGGTAATCCGGTGTGTGGGTCGGCGGCGAGATCGGCGGCCATGATCACCGCCGAGCCCCTGAAAAACGCATACGGGGACGCCAACATGCGGGCATAGCGGATCGGTACCAACTCGGGAACCCGGGACTTGGATTGAGATTCCAGCAGCGCGACCGGGTCCGCGCGTCGCGACGACGGTTCGTAGTCCCCGAGCGCGGACCGCGGAAGCACCTTCCGCTGGGATCTGCCGTACTCCTGGCGTTCCCTGGCCGACACGGCGTCAGTCTAGAACCGTTGTTCGGCTAAATGACCCGCAAACCGGCGGGCACGGCGCCTGGGTCGCGCCAGAACGCGTCGTGGATGAATCTGTTGAACAAGTCCGGCGGCAGTATCGACTCCCGCGGCTTGGCCCGGACTTCGCCGTGGACGGTGTGCAGGCCCGGCGTACCGGCCCGCTCGTCGAAATCGGTGACGTCGTAGTCGACATGAGCGAAATCGTGCTCGAACATCGGCTCGCCGATGAAGTCGTAGATGGCACGCATGGTGGACGCCGGGTCGGTGGTCAGCGTCTCATATTGCACCACCAGCAGTCGGTCGCGCTCCGCGCCAAAGCAGGCCTGTTTGAGCATGTCGTATGGGGCCCCGATCATTCCGTCCTGCGCCACAATCGCGTTGGCGCGGGTGTAGACAGTGCCGCCGGGGTTGAAGCCGAAGATGGACGAGGGGGTGAACACGTTGCGTCGAACCAGCCGTTCGATGCTGTCGACCACCCACGGCACCTCGCGCACGCAGGCGATGACCTTGGCGCTCGGGAACAACCGGGAAACCGCGGGCATCCAGCCGCACCATCCTCGGTTGGTATCGAAGACCACCTCGGCGTCGCAATCGGCATAGAAGCTGTCGAACAGGCCGTGCAAGATCCGTTCCCGCTTCGCGTCGTCGATGAACACCGAGTACTCGTTGCGGGCGCTCATCTCACCGAGCAGGGCGCCGAACAACCCCGCCAACGGGCCAGACATCCCGGCCTCGAAGCGCGGGTTCTGCCGCAGGAGCGCGGCCAGCAGTGTCGAGCCTGAGCGCGGCAGACCGGAGATGAAATGGATCGTCGACACCGCGGTGGCTCCTATTCGGCTTCGAGGGCTGCCAGTACTTCGTCGGACAGGTCGACGTTGGTCCACACGTTCTGCACGTCGTCGTTGTCCTCAAGCGCGTCAACCAACTTCAACACCTTGCGCGCACCCTCGACATCGACCGGCACACTCACCGACGCCTGAAAACTCGCCTCAGCAGAGTCATAATCGATCCCGGCATCCACCAACGCACTACGCACCGCCACCAAATCCCCCGGCTCCGAGATCACCTCGAAGCTCTCCCCCAAATCATTGACATCCTCAGCACCGGCATCCAACACCGCCGCCAACACGTCATCCTCCGTCAACCCATTCTTATCCAAGGTCACCGTGCCCTTACGACTGAACAGATACGCCACCGAACCCGGATCAGCCATCTGACCACCGTTACGGGTCATCGCCACCCGCACCTCACTGGCCGCACGATTACGATTGTCGGTCAAACACTCAATCAACACCGCCACCCCATTGGGCCCATACCCCTCATAGGTGATCGTCTGGTAATCCGCCCCACCAGCTTCCTCACCCGCACCACGCTTACGCGCCCGCTCAATATTGTCATTGGGCACCGAGTTCTTCTTCGCCTTCTGAATGGCGTCATACAACGTCGGATTACCCGACGGATCCCCACCACCAACCCGCGCCGCAACCTCAATATTCTTGATCAACCGCGCAAAATTCTTGCCACGACGAGCGTCAATGACAGCCTTCTTGTGCTTCGTGGTCGCCCACTTGGAATGGCCGCTCATCGGTTGCCCTACCTCACTGTTTCTGATGAAAAGTTCGCCCGGCGAGTCTACGCGGACGCTTCGGAATTACCTGCACACAACGTGGCGAAACAACCGCTCATCCGAGCTTGCCCGACTCGGCCCCCGTTGAGCGCGCGATCGCTACTGATTCCGCTCAAAAGGATTCCAGCCCGTTGGCGAGGTCGGACCGATGTAGCCGGCAATTAGCCCCGCCCCGTCGCGATGCGAGCGCCCGCCGACCCTTGCCGTCGTCATTGCGGCACGGCCGCCAGGGGCCGGCGCGACGATGCCCCGCGGGCGCGACGGCACGTCCGCGCGAGACGGCGATGGTAGGCGGACTTCACCGACCTATCGTCATCGGTTCCGGTATTTCCTTGGCGCACTGGCGATTACATCGCAGATGAGGCAACACACCTCGTGCAGGTTCCGCGGCCTTAGCGGCGTGGACTCACCATGGCGTGTGGCGACACACAAGACGGCCGCCATGGCGAATGTCCTGGGCAGCTCGCGGTAATGCGTGACGCCATACAAGATCGAGGTTCGGCTTTGAATCCGTTTGCTCAGCACGTCGCCGGGGAGCCCCACCCGGCCTTGCGGGCAGCCGGATCTGCGGGCCGGATTTCGACCGGCTGCGGCAAGCTTCTCTGCATCATCGCGCCGACGCCCGCGGCCGCCCAACCGTCATGGCATCTGCGCACGAACACCGCGGAGCATTCATGGACAACCGGTTCTTCCCGTTGGTCGTCGTGACGGCCATGCTCGCGCTGGGAATGACCCTCACCGTCGCCGACTTCCGCCGGGCCGCCGCGCTGAAGCGCCCACTCGTGGTCGCCCTGGTCTGCCAAGCGGTAGTCCTGCCGACCTTCTGCCTGCTCATCGCCGAAGCATTCAACCTCCCGCCGAAGCTCGCGGTGGGGCTCATGCTGATATCCGCCGTCCCCGGCGGCCTGTTAGCCAATGTCTTCAGCCACTTGGTCAATGGCGACCTGGCACTCAATCTCACGCTTACCGCGATCAACGCCGTGATCTCGATCGCGTCGCTGCCAGCGATCCTGGCATTCTCAATCAACTGGTTCACCGGCGAGGGCAGGACCATTCCGCTACAGCTGGACAAGTTCGTCGCAGTGGTCGGCCTGGTCCTGATTCCCACAGCAATTGGTGTCGGCATCCGCGAACGCTTCCCCGAGCTAGCCCGCCGCTTGAAGCGGCCAGTCCGGGTCGCCGCGGCCACGCTGCTGGTCGCGATCTCCATTGCCGCAATCGTCGGGGGGCAATCGACACTGCTCAACAACCTCGGCACACTCAGTGGCGCCGTCGTGTCCTTCGCCACCGTCAGCTTGACCGTCGGCTATCTGGTTCCTCGGTGGATGAAACTCGCTCCGCGGCAGGCGATTGCCATCAGCCTCGAAATCGGGATGCACAACGCAATGGTGGCCACAGCGATCGCCCTGAGTCCGCAGCTCCTCGACAGCGCCGAAATCGGGACTGTGCCGGCACTCTACGGCGTCATCGCGCCCATCATCGCCCTGCTGCTTGTCGTCACGGTGCGCCGCTTCGATCCTGCATACCGTTCGGACCGCCAATCCGCTGCCGCCTCCGCTGCGAACCAGGCGCTGTCAACAAAGCCCGATGACGGTGCGCGGCCGGCCTCAGAAGCGGTGGCCGGCTAGGCCGCTCCAGCCGGGTCGATTACGGCTTTAGTAAGGCGAATTACCCACTGCCCCGTGCGATTCGCAACATCGAGTACACGCAGGTCATAGCGAAAGGTGACACCGAGATGAGCCAGCCCCAGCGGCCCCCACAGGACGCGCCCAATGTCCTGGTAGTCCTGCTCGACGACCTCGGCTTCGCTCAGTTCGGCTGCTACGGCTCGGACATCTCGACGCCGACCATCGACCGCCTTGCCGCCGGAGGACTGCGCTACAACCGGTTTCACGTGACTGCCCTGTGCTCCCCGACCCGGGCGGCGCTGCTGACCGGCCGCAACCACCATGCAGTGGGAATGGGCTTCCTTGCCGATCTGCCCACCACGCATCCCGGTTACACCGCACACATTCCCCGCTCGGCGGCCACGCTGCCACGGATCCTGCGGGACGCGGGCTGGAGCACACTGGCAACCGGCAAATGGCACCTGGTACCGCGCGGTGAGCGTGGCGGGGCCGGACCCTACGACCAATGGCCCCTGGGATTGGGGTTCGAACGCTACTACGGATTTCTGCGGGGCGACGCCAATCAATGGGCGCCGGAACTGGTTCGCGACAACTCGTTCGTCGAAGCACCCGCCCGCCCCGATGAGGGTTACCACCTGACCGAAGACCTCGCCGATGAAGCGATCCGGATGGTGCTCAGTCAACAGGCCAGCGCCCCTGGCAAGCCCTTCTTCCTCTATTTCACGCCGGGAGCGATGCACTCGCCGCACCACGTGGAGCGCTCATGGGCTGATGCCTACGCCGGCAAGTTCGACATCGGCTGGGATCGCTGGCGCGAGGAACTGTTCGCTCGCCAGGTGGAGTCCGGCGTAGTCCCGGCCAACACCTCCTTGACCCCACGGCCGCCCTGGGTTCCGGCCTGGGACGATCTCAGCGCGGACGAGCGCCGTCTCTACGCCCGCATGCATGAGGTCTACGCCGGGTTCCTCAGCCACACCGACGCACAGATCGGCCGGCTGGTCGACACCCTCGAGCGCATCGGGGTGCTCGACAACACATTGATCCTGCTGATGTCTGACAACGGCGCCAGCGCCGAGGGCGGGGTTTCCGGAACCGTCAATGAGCACCGCTTTACCCATCGGGTACGCGATGACCTCGCCGAGAACCTCGCGCAGCTCGACGAATGGGGCGGACCGCGCACCTACCCGCACTACGCGTGGGGCTGGGCGTGGGCCGGCAATACGCCATTTCGGTTGTGGAAGCGCTACACCTGGCTCGGCGGCACTCGGGTTCCATTCATCGCGCACTGGCCCAAGAAGATTCGTGAGGGCGGCGAGGTCCGTGGACAGTTCGCCCATGCGATCGACGTCCTGCCTACCGTGCTCGACGCGTGCGGCGTGGCCGTCCCGGACTCCGTCGACGGCATTGCACAACAGCCCGTCCAGGGGGCCAGCCTGTTGCCCTCGTTCACCGATCCTGCGGCCCCCAACCCGCGTTCGCTGCAGTACTTCGAAATGATGGGCTCGCGGGCGATCTTCGCCGATGGCTGGAAGGCGACCACCGACCACGTTCCGGTCGGTGTGATGGACGAGGACACCCTGCTGACCGGAAGCCGCGACTTCGAGACCGATCGGTGGTCGTTGTTCCGCCTCGACGAGGACTTCTCGGAGTCTGAAGATCTCGCAGACCAACATCCCGATGTAGTCGAGCGGCTACAGGAGCAGTGGTCGCAGGAAGCTGCCGCCAACAATGTTCTGCCGCTGCTTGACTCGCTGATCGGACGATTGACCGCCGCAGCGCAGCCGCGGTATCCGGTTGGCCTGAAGGTCACGCTCTATCCGCAGGCCGGTCCAGTGCTCGATGAGGCGTTGCCGATGCTGGCCGGCGGTGGTCACATCCTCGCCGATGTGGATGTGCCGCAGCAGGACGCGGCCAGCGGGGTGCTGTTTGCCATCGGCGACCGCAACGGCGGCTTGGCCTCCTACGTCATCGATGGCAGGCTGCATGTTGCCGTCGCGCTGCCCAGTGGCACCCTGCAGCTTCAGTCCGAACAGCATGTGCCGCCCGGGCGTCACCTCATCGGCTGCGTGCTGCGCCTGGTGTCCGGGGGCGTCGCCGTCGACGCCGTCGTCGACGACACCGTTGTCGCGAGCACGACGACCGAACACGCGCTTCCGTTCATCTGGCAGCACGGTGGCACCCACCTCACCCTCGGTTACGACCGCGGCCTACCGGTCGCCGATGACTACCAGCCACCCTTTGCCTGGAACGGGGCCCTGCACGCGGTCCACGTGCAGGCCGGGCAAGCCGAACTCGACCAGATCGACGCGCTGCGCATCGCCCTGCAATCCGACTAGTCGCCGGCGAAGGCGAACTGGAAGCCAGTGAGTATTGCGTGTTTTGCGATGGTGTAGGCCGGGTTACTGGGATCCCTGCTCTGAATAGTGACCGTGGCAGCCCAGAGCCTGTTTCCACTGTCCTGACCCGCAACTATCAGGGAGGTAACCTCACGCCTGCGAAGGGCCATGCCGCCGGGGCCTTCGTCGGCGGCGTTGTAGGCAATGATGACGGCGGGATAGCCGCAAATAACGCCGCGACTCTGGTCGATAATGCCGGTAATGCCGGCGCTTTCCCACTCGAGTGCGTCTTGTGGAGTGCGGAGTTCGACCTTATCGGTGAGGTTTTCAAGCGTCACAACGGTGTTCGGCACGAAACCGTAGGCACCCAATTCTCGGCCAGCCATCACCGCTCGAACTATTGGCGGCCTCGGCGGGCCAGCGGCGTCGAAGACCCAGCCGTTGGGTTGGGGCAGCGCCAGCCTGGGCTCGTCGGCGGCGCGGTGGTCCAGGTGGGAAAGCGGCACGGGGCTGGGCGCGCATTTGCTCGACAACGAGCTGTCAGACGCTTCGACAGCCGGCTCGTGGCTGCGGCGAAGCACAATCAGCACAGCGGCGACCAGCGCAGCGGAGGTCAGCGCAATGGCCATCGCGACCGCGACGGCAACAAGGGCCGCTGAAAGCGAACGGCGTGCAGGCTGGGTGGCAGCCTCACTTCGCGGCTGCTCTGGCGGTTCCTCAACGAATGGCCCTTGGCTGCCGGATGCTTGGCTTTCCATCGGCAAAGGATAGCCACCCCGGTTGCCTCCGGGGCCAGTGCCGACTGACTCGGTGGCGGTAGCCGGTATTGCTCGATGGCCCGCTGACGTGGGGACCAGCCGTCGTGAACAGCGAACCTTCGTGGCGATTAGGCCTCCGCTGTTCAGCCCACGATGGCATCAACCGGCGAACGCCGGGCGGTGCTGCTGGGCCACCGGAGCCGTGTCAGCCAGTCGCGGGCCACGACGGCATGGCCGTCCAGGCGCTGCACCGATGACGGGTGCAGGGCCGCCAGCGACGAGCGTTGGGCTCCTGGTTGCGGACTCAATCCGGGCAGCGGTCCACCGGCGCCGGGTTGGGCTTCGGTGCGGAATGCGGCCGCGAACGCCAGCGTCTGGTCGTCGCCGGAGCCGGCGACCTCCAGCGCGGTCCACGTTTCAGGTGCCGGGTGGGCCCAGACCTTCGAAAGCAGTTCCGGCAGGTCGTGTCCGGGTGTGAGCCGGTATGCGGCAACGTGGTCTCCGCTTTCCTGCGCTATCCCGTGCCAGGTCTCGCGGGAGCCCGCGGAGTCCAGGCGCGGGATATCGTCCGGCTCGATGGCGCTGGCCGCCCAACCGGATTCCCGTAGGTGATCGGCGAGTCGGCGTGCCACGACGGCAGCGGTCTTGTCCAGGGGGATCTCGGGGGAACGTGCTTGCAGCGCAGCGAGATTGTCGACGGCGGAGAAGGTCAACCCGATCCATGTGGTCCGCTCCCGTGCGCCGGCCTGGTCTCCGACGTCGCGGCTGGTGACCCGGATCGAGTCTGCCCGCAGGCCGTAACGGTCCAGGTAGCGGGCGATCAGCGGCAGCGGAAGCGCATCGGTGTCATCCTGCGGCGCCGCGACGTTCAGCAGCGCGGTGACCCGCGGGTCCGTGATTGTCCTGTGGGCCCGGCGTTCCCCGTGCTTGCCGCGGTTGAGCGCCACCCGGCGCCGCAGCAGCGTCGTCAGGGGTAACCCACGCCATCGCGCCAACAAGACCGCTACGACGGCGATGCCGATGCCCAGCACCCAACGCTCGCGTGCCGCGTGCCAGGGGTAGGCGGCGGCCACGGCCACCGCAGCGAAAAGCACCACGGCGATTCGGCTAGTACCGGGCCAGGATGATCGGTGGGTGCTCACAGGGCGGTCTCCTTTCTCCGGCGTGCCGCTATTGCGGCGGCGCCGACGGCCAATCCCAGTGCCGCTGCGCCGCCCAATGCGACGAGCTGCGGCGTGTAGTTCTTCGGTTCGGGTTGCGGAGGCGGGGCCACCCGTTTCAGCGGCACCGCGTCCAGGACGGCTCCGGCCGGCAGCTGCCAGGTCAGCGCGGCCACCGGGTCAACGGATCCGGCGCCAAGGATGTTGGACGGTGCGCGGGCCGTGTTGTGCGCGGTGGCGGTGAGTCGGTGGATCACCTGTGCCGCGCTCAGCTCCGGATACCGGCTCCGAACCAGCGCCGCGACGCCGGCCACATAGCCGGAGGCGTAACCGGTGCCGTTGAGCGGCACCAGTTTCTGCCTAGCACCGGGCAGCGCGTTGGCCAGGCCACCGTCGTCGCGGTTACTCACCGACACGATGTTCTCGCCAGGTGCGGCGAGACCGACCCACGGCCCGGCCGTGGTGAATTTCGAGGGCTGGCCGTTGGGCGCCAGCGATGCCACCGACAGCACATAGGGCTGCCAGGACGACGGGATCGACACCGATGCAACGGTTCCCCAACTGCGCGGGTCCTCGGGTCGGCCCAGGTCGGTCAGCGGGTTGGACTGGCAACCGGTTCCACCGCCAACCGACCCGGTGGCACCGCTGTCGCCGGCCGCGGCGATCACAACGGCGTCCTTGTCGACCGCCGCATAGCGAATGGCCGCGCCGAGTTCGGACTGGTCGATGTTGCGGTCGGCGGGCACGCAATGCACCGCAGAGACCGCTATCACCCGTGCACCCAGATCCGCGGCGTGCACGATCGCCCGACTCAGGGCCGTCACAATGAAGGCCGCCTGCGCCAACTCCGGATCACCGTTGGAGGTTGCCGGTGTGATCTTTGCGGAAGCGGCGCGCAGGGACAGCAGCCGGGCCGCCGGCGCGACGCCGGTGAAACCGTCGTCGCCGGGCTGGCCGGCTATGAGCCCGGCGACCAGCGTTCCGTGCCCGTCGCAGTCGGTGAGGCCGTCGGTGGTGCCGATGTAGTCGCCACCGGGCTCGACGGCAGGTAGGAGCGGGCCGGGCCGCACCCCGGTGTCGATGACGGCCACGGTTTGGCCGTCGCCGCGAGCGAACTGCCAGGCGCCGGCAAGGTCGATCTGCCGTTGCGCGGCAGGGGGATCCTTGAGATCGGTGCCGGCGATGATCTCGGTGGTGCCGCACTCGCTGTTCTGCTGGGTGGCTTGCACCGGCCCGGGAGTGCCGCTGGGTGGTACGACGCCCAGGTCTACGGTCGGCGGGGTGATCGCCAAGACCGGCGGGGATGTCCACAGCGCGGCGACCAGGACCCCGGCGGCACCGCCGAGCCGGATTGCCCGGGAGTACCCGGGCGCCGGGCCGATTCGGGAACGGCTCATCGATCGAGGACCCAGGCGAAAATGCCGACCAGGTAGGCGATTACCGGTATCAGCGATGCGTCCAGACCCGAGGCAAGGAAGCCGACCAGCCGGCGCACCGGCAACGAATAGCTGTGCGGATCGGCGACGGCCGGAAGCACGGAGGCCAACACCCATATCGACACCAAGCCGGCCAGGACCCCGACCGCGATCAGCGCGGCAAGATAGCGGCCCGTTGCACCGTAGAGCACCAGCAGCGCCACCGTCAGCAGATAAGGCTGGGCCAGCAGCCAGGATTTGCTCGCGGCGGAATCCCACACCCGTGCGCGCAGTGCGGCGGCGACCGCATTGGCCACCACCACGTACCATCCCCACGCCGGAACCGTTTCGGGTTGCGCAGCAATGGCAAACGAGCCAAGAGCGCCAAGTAGCACGCCGCCGGCGATGAATCCGGTTTGGTACTTCTCACTGGCCTGTACCCGACGCGGCAGGTCCTCCAACACCCGCAGTGACGGAGCCGCCGGGGTCGGATCTCCAGGCGCGGGGATGACCGGCAGCGGCAACCGTGCCCACAGCGCAGACAATTGCGGAGCCGAGACGGTGAGTAACAGGGCCAGCACGACCAGGCCGCCGCCGATGCTGCTGAGCGGCAGCGGCCACAGTGCCTCGACCGCAGCCGCCAGGGCAACGCCGCCACCGACCGCGGCTGTTGCCGTGAAGAATCCAAGGTCACGGTGCGAGCCGATGACGCGAATCAAGGACCACGCAGCAACGCCGGCGGCTCCCAGCGTCAGCTGTGCCGGCCCGAATTGCCCCGGCACCGCCAAGGCCAGTGCCGAGGCGATCGGCGCCAGCGCGGCGATGGACAACGCTCCGTCATACGGTGGGCGGGCGACGAACGCGGCAAGCACGGCAAGTACGGCGATCGCGCCGGCCGCGAACAACCCCGCCGGGGCTCCGGTGACCACCCGATAGGTGACGGCCAGACCCGTTGCGGCCAAGATCAATCCGACAGCCGCCGCGAGTGCTCCGGTCCCGATGTGCCGCGGTCCCCACGGCTTGCGCCGGGAGGCCGAGAAGATCACCGCAGCATCGGCGATGTCTTCGACGATGCCGGGCGCCGAAGGCCCGGAGGGCACCGGCTGCAGGGCCAGGAGGTCCCCGTCGACCACGCCGACGGTGTCCAGGCTGGCATCCAGGCTGAACGGTGCGCCGCCGATCGGCGCAAGGCTGAGCCGGTCCGTGTTACCGGCACTGTCTTGAGCCTCGTCGGGAGCGGTTGGCACGACCAAGCGCTGGACGGTGGGCAGGATCTCGCGTAGCGGCAGGTCCGCGGGCAGAGCAATCTCCGTCAGCCGGCTCTCGGCCAGGACAGCTATCCGCACGATCGGAATCACAGTGTTGGCCATCATGGGGTCCTCAACTTCAGAAGGGACATGGGTTCTTCTCCTAGTGCGTCAAGGTTTGGCTGAATTGTGGGTTGACGAGTTGTAGGTAGGTGGGTTCGTCGTTGTCGGCCAGCAGGATTGCGCGTCCTGCGGGTAGGCGTGCGAAGCGTTGGCCGCGGATTTTGCCGCTGTCGGCGGGGTTGCCCGAGAGCATCAGGGTGGTGGCTTGCAGGTCGTTGAGGCGGCGCAGGAGCGGGTTGGTCATCAACGCGTGTGCTGAACCGGTGGCCCGTGCGGTGACGATGACCCGCAATCCCAGATCGCCTGCTTGCGACAGCAACTCGATCAAGGTGGTCCACGGCCGCTGCCCGGCATACGGGCCGGTCAGGGCCGGGGTGTCCGGGATCGAGTCGACATCATCGATGATCAGGTAGTGGGTGTGACCGTCATAGCTCCACCCAGCTAGATCGGCTGCCGACAATCCGGCCGGGGGCCGGCGGGATCCGATCAACGCCGACAATCCGAGCATGGCCGGGATGACCCGATCCACATTCGCGGTGTACTCATTGTCCGGATACAACGGTTCATCGACAAGGTGCAGGCGCCGATCCAGCACGGTGAACGCCACCTGTTCGGCACTGGAGTGCTCGCGCACGGTGCGGATGATGTGCCGCAGCAAAGTGGTTTTACCGGACTTGGCGTCCCCGAGCACCAGCAGCAGCGGGTTGGTGGTGAAGTCCACCTGCACTGGTGCCAGGTCCTCTTCGCGGACCCCGATGACCACATGATCGACCGCCGGATAGCTGACCCCGACTTCTTCGGGAGCCAGGTTGGTCGGCAACAACCGCACCGGCGGCGCCGCCAGACCGGGGTGGCGGGCATTGATGGCCTCGATCTGGCCCAGATCGGGTTGGGCGATCAGGAAATGCTCGGCGGCCATCGTCAAACCGCGACCCGGTTGATTGGCCGGCACCGCTTCGGCCGGACGGGTGAGGGCTCCGGCGACCCGCACGTTGCTGTCGCGGGCATCATGGAGCTTGAGCTCGAGGCGCAGGCCGAGGCCATCGCGCATGGCCAATGGCACTTCCAGCCAACTCGGCGTGGTCACCACCACATGGATGCCGTAGGCCAGCCCGACGTTGACCAGTTCGGTGACCTTGGCCAACAACGGGTTGCGGGTGTTGAACGCATCAGTGTTGTCGCGGCTGAAGGCATACAGGTTGTCGATCACCAAAAAGACTTCGCCGTAGCCATCGTTAAGGGAGCCGATGCTGCCGTCCCGGAACGCTTCACGCTGCTGACGTGCCGCCAACAGTTGTTCGAGTTCCCCGAAGGTGCGCCGGATCCGCTCAGGCTCCAGCCCTGAGGCGACACTGCCGACATGGGCCAGGTCTTGCAGGGCCCGCAGTTGGCCGCCGCCGTAATCGAGGCAGTAGAAACTGACCTCCCGCGGCGAATGCAGACTCGCCGCCGAGACGATGAACGTCTGCAACGCGGTGGTCTTCCCGGACTTGGGGCCACCATGGATCAGCAGGTTCCCCGAGGCGGAGCGGGCATCGAAGACCAGCGGGTCCCGCCGCATCTCGAAGGGCTTGTCGATCTGTCCCAGCGGCCACCGCAACGCCCGCTCGGAGATCCCGGCATCGGCCAGGGTGGTCGCGAGCGGGATCGGCTCATCCAGGGGCGGCAACCACAAGGCGGGGGCGTGGGGCCCGTAGTGGGCCAGCTGGTCGCCGATCGTGGCGATCAGCTTGCGCGGCGGACCCAACACCTCCTCCTCGACCTCACCCACGATCGTGGTTTCCTGCCCGGCATCGACCACACCGGCGGTAAACAGTTTCGGCTCGGGCAGCGCATGCATCACCACGGCCCGTGATTGGCGGGGCGGGTCGTAAATCCCGTCGACATAGGTGGAGCGGAACTTGATCGGCGCCGCACCCGGGGCCGGCACCAAAAAGCCCTCACCTTTGTGCTCTTTGCCCGACTCGATGTGATAGGCGTCCTCGACCCCGATGATCTGACGCGACACACTCGGGCTCGCGACTTTCAACCCGATCCGGTACGAGGTGTTCTTGTCGATGTCCTTGATCTTGCCCACATCCAAGGTCTGCGAGGCGAACAGAATGTGGATGCGAAACGAGCGGCCCTTACGCGCCACGTAGTCGAACAATTCGGCGTACTCGGGGTGATCAGCCAGCATCAACGTGAACTCATCAGCGACGATGAACAACGTCGGGATCGGCGCCAAATCATGGCCGGCGGCGATCGCCGCCTCATACTCGGTCACCGAGTTAAAGGCACTGCCCTGAACACGGCGGCCCGCCTCCCGCAGCAGCAACTCCCGCCGCGCCACCTCACCACGCAACGTGTCGGCGAACCGATCGGCCAACGATTTCTTTTCGGCCATGTTCGAGATCACCGCAACGACCTGCGGGAAATGCCGGAAAATATCGGCGCCGGCCTCCCCCTTGAAGTCGGCGTAGATCACGATCAACCGATCCGCCGAATGCGTCGTCAACAACGACAACAGAATCGACATCAACGTCTGCGACTTACCCGAGCCGGTCATGCCGATCATCAACCCATGCGGCCCCATCCCGCCCTCGGCCTCATCCTTGAGGTCAAAGAACAGTGGCTCGCCGGTCGCGGTCACCCCAATCGGCACCCGCAACTCCTCCTCACGGCTGCGGGGCGCCCACAACGCCGGCACATCCAACCGCGACGCATCACTGATCCCCAACAACGTGGTGAACGTGGCCCCACGCGTGCCCGCCGAGCGCAACCCCGCATGGGTCGGGTTGGAATCCCACCGCGACAACCGCCGCGCCACATGCGCCGCCTCCGCCGCGCCGAGCTGGTCCGCGGCGTCGACGTAGCGTTGCCAGCCGCCGGACTGCCACCGATCAATCGCCGCCCCACCCGCGCTGATCCGCAGGATCGGGCGCTCCGGGTCGCAATACTGCTCCCGATTCGGGGCGACCGTCCCGCGAACAATCACCGTCACCCCCGCCCGCGCGGCGCCCAACGCTGAAGCGGCCACATCAAACTCGGGATCATCGATGATCACCAACACATGCCGACCCGACTCACCGGCATCACCGGTAAACGGCGGGCGGCCCGCCAGCACCGGGGCCAACAAGCCCACCAGTTCCTCACCACTGGCCGCCAAATAGCGGGCCGGACCCACCCCATCGACCTGGCCGGCGATATCGGTGTGCGGCAACCACTTCAACCACGACCACGCCGGCGTCTCCAGCTCCGGTGACGCCAACGCCACCCCCAACATCGTCGGGTCATGCCAGGTCACCGCTTGAGCGATCCACGCCCGCAGCGCCGCCCGCACCTCATCAGCAGCCGCCTCGCCCTCACCCAGGACCGTGATCCGCGACAGCTTCGTCACATCCACACCGACGGGCACATCACGCACCGTGCGCTGGGTATCGAGCAAGCTGCGCAACGCACTGTGCGACACCGGCTCCAAATCAATCTCATCAGCGGTATCAGCCACCCGCACCGCACTGGCCAACGCCACCGCATGCCGCCCAGTGCGCACCACCAAGAAATCCTCATCATGAGGATCGCGTTCCCACTGCCGACGCGAACCCGGCACCGCCACCAAATCCGCCGGATCGGGATGCGACCACTGCGCCGCCGCCCGCTGCTTAGCCGCCGAACCACGAATATTGTCCCGAACCACCGACAAATACCGCAGATAATCCGCCCGCTCGGCATCCACCTCAACGGTGCGGGCCTTCTTATCCCCACCCCGATAAATACCGGCCGCCGCCACCAACAACGCAAACGGGAAGAACAACATCACCGGAGACACCAACCGCATCCCCGTCGCGACCATGGCAATCACCATGCCCACAATCAACACCACAATCACCACCGGCAACGCCCGCTGCAAAAACGACGCCGGAACCAACCGCGGCAACTCCGGCGGCGGCTCAATCGTGATCGTGCCCCTATCAACAGGCGGCACCGGAAGCCGGCGACGCGCCTCAAAAATCAAACGACTCATCGCGACTCTCCAACACTAGAAACGCCACCCAACTCACCAGCAACACGACGACCCGGACGCGCATCCGGCGCCAACCCGTCATGCGCCAACAACGCATCACTACGCGACAACACAGGCCCCACAGCAAACTGCGACAACACCGACCACGGAATCGGCACAGCCGGCTCACTCAAACCCAGTGCGGCGATAGTGTCTCCCTCGCCACCATTGGTGCCGGCCTCGGTGTTAATGCCATACCGCACACCGGTGTCGGAGATCCAAAAAAGCGGGCCCGCACTCGCATTGGCCGCCGGATCACTGTTGACACTCTGCGCGAAGTAGCCCGACCCCGGCGCCAGCGCGACGCGTGCGGCGGTACCGCCCACTCCCGCACCCACCAAATCCAAAGTCCGCACACCCTCACGCAACGGCAACGTCGAACCCGACAACAACCTCAACGAACTCGTACTCGCCCCCGCAGGCTTACTCCACTGCGCGCACGTCACCGGCGCCGACACCGCATCAACCACCCTGACCGGCTGCTCCGGGAAACGCGACACATCCAACTGCCGCGAAACCGGCAACCGCGCAACATCATCAGCACCCAACACAGGCGGCCGATCCAAACCCTGCGAATCCGTATTACGCAACACCGCCGCCAACACCCCAGAAATCGGCTGCAAGCCATCGGATAACACCGCGTAGTACTGCCGGGCGGTGTCGGAACTGTCGTCGATCTCATGCGCTACGACCACAGAGCCGATGGAAACCGGCACCGGTAACGCGAACGGCAGCGGGTTCCCCGCATCGGGGATCACCGGCGCCACCAGTGCGGGCGCCTCCGGAATCACATTGAACAGTCCCGAAGCGATCAGCCGAGGCTTGGATGCACCGACATCCAAGCCCAGCGCGGCGGTGACGGCCCGATCGTCGAGGTCGATCCGGCTGCGCTTGCCGTTCCACAACAGCCAGGCGCCGGCACCGTTGTCGACCAGCACCGCCTGCTGTGTTCCCAAGGCGTCAGCGCGACTCCCGTCGGTGTCCAGCCGCCCGGCGATCACCGTCACGCCAGTGGCGCTGCCGGACGCCGCGTCGCACACCGTCCAGTTCGCGTCGGCGTCTGCGTTTTGCACCAACCGCTCCGGCGCTCCCGGAATACCCAGCAGATTGCCACGCGGGAAGTTGTCCAACACGGCAGCTTTCACTGCTGTGGGATTCACTGGACGACCAGCGACCAGCCGCGCAGAGGTCAGATTCAGCACCGGGTGCAGCTCCTCTCCGACCCGCACATACAGCGCCGACGTGGACCGGTCAGCCAACACGGGATCGTTGCCGGCGGATCCACCCGGCCGGATCAAAGACAGTGCAAAGCTGCCGGCCACTCCGGTGGCCAACAGGACCACCCCCATCAACACCGAGCGGGACTGGGTGCGCAGCGGTTCCACGAGCATCCGGGTGTCATGCAGGGCAAGGCCCGAGGAGATCCGCCGCACCAGGAATCGCCAGCCGCTGACCTGATGCTTGGTGATAAAACCGCGCCGGTACTCGACTCGGTCGGGATTGTCGTTGACCGGGGTTCGCGACGCGAACGAGCGCCGCCCGTCTTCCGTAAGATCAGACCGGTCCGAAGGTGCGCTCATACCTTGGCCTCCAAGCCCAGGCCACGCAGCAACGGCGTGACCGAGTTACGGACGTCTTCGGCAGTAATAGTCATGAGCTCCTCATCGGTGAATGCCTCGGTGCCAGCCTGTTCGGAATGATCGAGCCGGAATTCGCGCTCCTCCTCGGAGCGTTCGACGAGGTTTCGCACGAACCGGCCGTTGCCGGCGATGTCCAGGCTGCGCCGTTCGACACCGTTGGCATCGGGGTGCGACGCCGCGGCCAGCTGACCGAACAGCGCCTGCAAGTCTTCTTGGGCACTCGGTTCAAAGACGCTGTCGCGGTGCTCGGCCATCACAGTGGCGATCTCGACCAACTCGCCCGCCGTATAGGACGGGAAGTCGATGCTGCGAGAAAAACGTGACCGCAGACCTTCGTTGGTGTCCAGGAACCGGTCCAGGTCGGCGCGGTAACCCGCGATGATCACCACCAGCCGGTCGCGGTCGTTCTCCATCCGCGCCAGCAGGGTGTCGATGGCGATCAGACCGAAGTCGTTCTTGGCGCCGGTGGCCACCAAGGCATACGCCTCGTCCAGGAACAGCACACCATCAAGGGCGCTGTCGATCACCGCGTTGGTCTTGGCCTCGGTCTCACCGATGTGCTGCCCGATCAGGTCGGCACGGTGCACCTCGCGCACATTCTCTTTCTTCAGCAGGCCCAGGCCGCAGTAGATCTTGGCCACCACACGAGCGATGGTGGTCTTACCGGTCCCGGGCGGGCCGGCGAAGACCAGGTGATGGGCGCGCTGAGCCACGGCCAGACCGTGCTGCTCGCGCCGGATCGCCATCGCCACCGAGCTTTTCAGCCGCTGCACCTGATCCTTGACCTCGTCGAGGCCGATGAACTCGCCGAGTTCACGCTCCGCCTCGGCCAGCAACTCCGCCTTGCGCTCATGCGCGCCGGGATCGATGAAGTCGGATTCGTTCGGCTCGGTGCCGCGGTCCCACGGGTCGGTCCGGGCGGCGATCCGGTCCGCGGTGGTCGTGATGATCCCGAAACTGTGGTCCAACAGCGCCTGCTGGACCTGCTCGTTCTCCGGGTTGGCGGCATAGAGGTCCTGCAGCACCTCGGCCGCGGTCTCCTCATCGTCCTGCGCACGCAGGACCAATCCCTTGGCCAAGGCCCCGTCGGTGGCCGCGGCCGCGATCGGCCCTGCCGGCTCCTCCAAGTACGACAACGCCGGGGCATACATACCCAGCCGCGCCAGCGCACTGCCGAGGGCGATCTTGGCGGCGTGGGCGAACAATTCGTCCAGCTCCGGGTCGTTGACGATCGGAGTCAACAGCTTCACGACATCCGACCACCGCTCGGCGCGATAGTGGATCACCGTGGCGAGCCAGCGGGCATCACGGAAACCCGGTCGGCGCTCGGCGATCTCGGTGACAAGTCGGTACGCCTCTCCATACCGGCCGGCCGCGGTCAGCGCGCCGGCATAGGCCAGCTGGAAATCGTCGGGATCGGTGGCGCGGAACTGTAGGTACAGACCGGAGTCGTAGTGGAAGCCCAGCGCACCGTGCTGCAGGTCGAGTTGCCGCTGCAGAGCACCCACCGTCAGCTCGGTGCGCCAGACCGCCTCCAATACCCGTGCCGAGGTATCGCCCGCCGCGGCCAGTCCCACCCACGCATCGCATTGATCGTGGGCGACACGGGTCAGCGCGGCGAAGCCGGCGCGGGCCGCGGCCAGGTCGGCGGGCCGTTTCCGACCGTGGACCGCGATACCCAGCGCTCGACTGCAGGTGGCGAACCGGCTGACGATGTCGCCGTCCACCTTGGTTGTGCGAGTACGTGCCTCCAGCACGCCCACGTCACGGTTGCTCATCCTCGAATCACTTCCCACTCAAAGCTGTACGGCCCGAAACGATTGGTGGCTTATGCCACCGCTCGAGGCTCTCCGATGACGGAGTACGCCGAAGCGTCGCCCTGGATGACGCGACTGCGCTCGCCGTGGACGCTGACCGGAATGTCGCCGGCAAGGGTGATCCGGTGCAACCGCCGGTGCGCCTGCCCGAAGTCGGAGACTCCGTAGTGCTGAGTGGACCGGTTGTCCCAGATCGCCAGGTCGCCCAGCTGCCAGTTCCACCGGATGGTGTTCTCCGGCCGAGTGATCCGCTCCTGGAAGAGCTGGAAGAGCGCACGCGACTCGGAGCTCTTGACATCCGCGATCCGTTGCACGAAGTTGCCGAGCAGCAGGGAGCGTTCCCCGCTCTCGGGGTGCACCCGCACCACGGGGTGCTGCGTCTCGTACGTCGTGGAGTTGAACGCCTGGACGTACGCCTGGAACTCCTCCGACTGCAGCAGATCGGCGTACTTCTCGAGCTGCTTGGAGTCAGCCACCTCGAGCTGCGTGTAGTCGAAGGCGTTGCTGTGCACCGCCCAAAGCTCATCCGCCAGCCGCGCCAGCGGATTGGGCAGCTGCTCGTAGGCCGTGACGGTGTTCGCCCACAGCGTGGTTCCGCCGTAGGGCGGCAGCTCCACGGCCCGCAACAGTGACGCCTTGGGTGCCCGGTCCACGAAGGTGACGTCGGTGTGCCAGCTGCTCGCGCTGGTGCCGCCGAAGGAGTCGATCGGAAGAATGGCGCCCTCGCCCGGCAACAGCGGGTGGGGGGCCGTCGGCGTTCCCAGCAGCTGAGCGAACTCGAACTGGCTGACATCGTCCAGATGGTGCTGCCCACGGAAGAAGATGACCTTGTGCGCGACCAAAGCGTCGTTGATCGCGGTGACGGTCTCGGTGTCCAAGTCACCGCCCAACTGGACTCCGTCGATCCGGGCGCCGATGTATTCGCCGAGCTTCACCACATCCAGGTCGGAACGGGTGGACAACGATTGGCTGGACATGAAACTTTCTCCTTTGTTGATCTAGCTAGTTGTTGAGCGGTTCAAGCCGGCGTGCGGATGGGGGAATCCAACACGCCAACCTGCCGAATTTGGTTCGGCAGAGTTCTTTTCGGGTGAAGGGATGTTTCGGTACGGGCGCTGCGTCAGCCCCAGCGGGCGGCCTCGGCCGTGTCGCGGGCGAGCATCCCCAGGGTGTTGGACTCATGCGTGGTGGCCATCGCGTGGTAGGCCCGCACCAACTCCTCCATCGCCTGGTTCCACTGCGCCTGCCACGCCTGATAAGTCAGTCCGGTGTCGCCCTGCCACGCCGCGTGCAACGCCGCCTGCTCACTGGCGATATCGGCACCCACGGCCTGCAATGTGCCCGCGTGACCATTCATCTCCGCGGCATGGGCCAGCATCGCCGGGTAGTTGTACAGAATCTGTGACATCACAAAATCCCTTCTCGTCAGAATCCGGTGTAGGTGCTCGCCGCGGCCGCGTCGGCCGCCACATAGGTACTGCCCGCGTCCGCCAGGTTGACCTGCGCCATGTCCAGCAATGCATTCACCCGCGCCGCCAACGCGACAAACCGGGCATGTGACCCCTGAAAGGCCACGGCGGACTCACCCACATGAAATGCCTGCGCCGACAACGCCGTCTGCTCCGCCTGCGCCATCGTCGATCGCATCAACGCCGCCTTGGCACCAAACGCCGACTCTGAGGCGACCAACTGCGGAATATGCGCATCCAACAAACTCATCGCTTATCTCCCTCTCCACATCGCTTGCTTTGTGTTCACCGACGATCAGTTCTCTGCGTTGCGATCCACTCCTTCGGTCGACTGACCGGTCCAGCTGGCCGGCAGCAGCGGCTCGCTGGGAACCCCGTTGAACGAGTCGCCGGTCAAGGTGGCCAATCCGGCTTCTCGTAGACCGTGTTTGACGACGTTTCCGCCGAACCCGAGCCCGCCTGCGCTCCCCCGCGAAGCGATTGGGCCACCACCCAGTTCGGGGCCCAATTCGGGATCCACTTCGATGTTCATGTCGGCGTACTGCTCGCCGTGTTCGCGAATCTGAGTCCGCCGGCGGCGCCGTGACCGCGACGCGCGTCGCGCGGCCGACTCTTCCACCGCGGAGTCCGATGCCGGGCTCTTTGCCTGTGAGCCGGTGCCGCTTCCGGTCCTGTTACTCGTATTGAATCCGGTGCCGGGACCGCCCCCGAATCCGATCATGTAGGGGAAGGCGACTGCCGGGGCTGTTGCGGGCGCAGGAGGCGCCGGAGGTGACGCACCGCCGGGGACGCTGGCCGGCGGGGCGGCCGCGGGGGATCCGGTGGCCGGCACCGACCCGGCCACGCTCACCACGTGCACGTTCGACCCGGTCCCGGCCGACGCGGCGGGCGCCGCGACGACTTCAGGAACCGCGTCGAGAACAAGAGGCAGCTCGAACGGCTTCGGCAGGGCTGCCAGGGCCGCAAGTGCGCTCATGCTGGCAAAGGGCGCGGCAAGGCTCGAGGAGATCGCGGCGCCCAGCTCGATGGCGGTCAGTGGGTGCGCAAGCAACCACGGTGCAAGAGTCACCGGGTTGAGAAGCAGCAGGCCCACTTCCGGGTTCGTCGAGAGATTGGCGACGATGTAGTCGATCTCCTGGATCTGAGTCAACGTGTTCTTGAGCCAGTACGCCACCGTCAACGGGTTGGTGTAGGAGCTGTAGGGCAGTCCGTCGATGGTGCCGGTCACCGGGTCCCAGCGCAGGCCCAAGGCCGAATCAATGAAGTCCGCGATGCCTTCGAGGAATGGGTCGGTCCAGGTGTGGGCAGGGCCCCAGGGGTCCGAGGTGTCCGCGGGCGCCGCCGGGGCCTCTGACTTGAGGATTGCAGGTGCCGCGGCGGTCGGCGGTATTGATGCGGCAGCCAAGCTCGCGACCGCCTGGTAGGTGCTCATGGTGGTGGCGGCCTGGACCCACATCCGCGCGTAGTCGGCCTCGTTGATCGCAATCGGGACGGTGTTGACCCCGAAGAAATTCGTCGCCAGGAGTATCCCGTGAACGGCGTGATTGGCGGCCAGTTCCGCCATCGTCGGCATTGCCGCCAACGCGGTGATGTAGGCAGCCGCCACGGCCTCATGCTGGGCGGCGGCTGCGGCAGTGTCGACGCTGGCCTGCGTCAGCCACGCCAGGTATGGCGCGTTGGCGGCAACATAGGTTTCGGCGCTTGGTCCTTGCCATGCCCCGGCCTGCACCGCTGCCAGCACCTCACTGAGTTCCACCGCCGCCGAGGAGTACTCGGCGCTCAGCGATTTCCATGTCCCAGCCGCGGCCAATACCGAGCCCGGCCCCGGCCCGCTGGTCAGCATTGTTGAATGGATCTCGGGCGGCGACGCCATCCACGCCGGCGCGGTCACGCTAGCCGCCCTGTTTCAGGCGCATCCAACAAACTCACGGTCTATCTCCCTGTCGACATCGATTGCCTTGCGTTGAGCGACGATCAGTGATCCCGGTGGTGATCCACCCCATCGCTCGATTGACCGGTCCAGGTGCTCGGCATCAACGGTTCAATCGGGAGACCACTGAACGAATCACCGCTTACGGTGGTCAAACCCGCTTCTCGCGCAGCGTGTTTGACGGCGCCGTCTCCGAACCCGAGCCCTCCCGCGCTGCCCTGGGAGGCAGTCGGGCTGTCGTCCGGCGATGCCCATTCGGGATCGACGTTCATGTCGGCGAACTGGTCGCCGTGATCGTGCAACTGCGTCCGCCGGCGCCGGCGCTTGCGGGCCTGTCGGCGCGCGGCGGATTCTTCTGCCGCCGAATCCGATGCCGGGCTCTTCGCTCGTGCGCCGGTGCCCGTTCCAGTTCGGTTGGTCGAATCGAAGCCGATCCCGGGACCGCCCCCGAATCCGATCATGTAGGGGAATGCGATTCCCGCTCCCGCGACTGCCGCCGGCGCCGGTGCTGGGGCCCCTGCACCGGCCGAGGCGCTCGCCGGCACCCCGGCCCCAGGGGATCCGCCGGCAGGCACCGACCCGGCAACGCTCACCAGGTGCGGGTTGGAGATCGTTGCGACCGAGTCAGGCGCCGAGGCGACGTCGGGAACCGAGTCGACCAGGATGGGTGCGTCGGCCGGCCATGGCAGAGCTGCCAGTGCCGCGAACGCGCTCAGACTCGCCAACGGCGCGGTCAGCGTGGAGGCGATCGCGGCACCCAGTTCGATGGCGACCAGCGGATGCGCGATCAAGAATGTCGAGAGAGTAGCCGGGTTGAGAAGCAGCAGTGCGACTTCCGGGTGAGCACCCACGTTCGCGATGACGTAGTCGACCTCTTGGATGAGGGTCACGGTGTTCTTGACCCAATACAGCACGGTCAGTGGGCTGGTGTACGCCGAGTAAGGCAGCCCGTCGATGGTGCCGGCGCCGGGTTCCCAGTTGATCCCCACGGCCCGCAGCACCTGTGCGATACCTTCCAGCAAGGGGTCGGTCCAGGTGTGCGCAGGCCCCCACGGGTCCGCCGGATCCGACGTCTCCGCCGGCGCCGCCGATTTGAGGATCGTCGGCGCCACGGGGGTTTCCGGGGTTGACGCCGCGGCCAAGCCCGCGACCGCCTCATAGGTGCTCATGGTGGTGGCTGCCTGGACCCACATCCGCGCGTAGTCGGCCTCGTTGATCGCAATGGGGACGGTGTTGATTCCGAAGAAGTTCGTCGCCAGCAACACCCCGTGAACCGTGTGATTTGTGGCGAGTTCAGCCAGCGTCGGCATCGCCGCCAACGCGGCGGTGTAGGCGGCGGCCACGGTCTGATGCTGGGCGGCCACGGCGGCACTGTTGGCGCTGGCCTGCGTCAGCCATGCCAGGTAGGGGGCATTGGCCGCCGCGTACGATTCGGCGCTCGGTCCTTGCCACGCCCCGGCCTCTACCGCCCCCAGGACCTCGCCGAGTTCCTCGGCGGCCGATGCGTAGTCGGCGCTCAGTGAGCTCCATGTGCCAGCTGCGGCCAACACCGGGCCCGAACCTGGCCCGCTGCTCAACAGTGCTGAATGAAACTCGGGCGGCAACGCCATCCAGGCTGGCGCGGTCACGCAAGCCGCCAGTTCGGATACACCGACGCCGCTGCGGCGTCACCGGCGAGGTAATTGATGCCGGCCTCACCCACTCCGATCCCCGATCGGCCGAGTTCGGCTGTGCCCTGGGCCGCTACCGCTTCATGCCGGCTGCCGAAGAGGCTGAGCGTGACCGCGCTCTGCACTGATACCGGGTCGGCCGCGGGGGGAACCACCGCCGTGATCACCGGCGCTGCACTGGCGTGTGCCGCCGCCAGCCTGGCTGTCAGTGCTTCCACGCGTGCGCAGGCGGCGGCCAGTCCTTCAGGGACGACATGTAGCGGCATGACCAATCTCCTTCCGTACTGGGGCGAATCCCTGGCGACTTCCCGGTGGGTACTCATACGACCATCACGGCCCACCGGTGTCGACCACCAACCAGAGACGCACTGCACCAGGAAAGCCGGGGTCGAGCATCCAACGCAAGCGGGAAGCAACACGAAACATGTTGTCGCTAAACGTTGTTCAGGTTCGACCCTGGTCATGTTAATCCCGGGAAACGACTTGCGTTGAGTTTGAATCAGCAGGTTCCGAAAGGTGCACCGGCACTTGAACATCGGAGGAAACAGGCCCTCGCCATCGAATGCCGATCCCGGGAATCGGCGGTCACTACAGCCCTGGTAGCTGGAGAATCCAGATCGATATGTGTTGTTCCACAATGGTTTACTGTCTCGGCAATGCTCGATGAGCGCGCGCGGAAGCGTGCGCGCAACCCACTTCAACAGCGGGATAGACTCGACGACAGGGTGATTCGAGCCAACGAACTGCGCAACGAGGCAACCGCCCTGGCAAGCAGGAAGATTCGTCCGCCGTGGCCGTCAGACGAGCCGGAAGAAAGTCGGAAGAAAGCCGGCGGCCGCCGACGGCGAAGCTGAATACCGCGAAATGCGGTCGAAAGTAGAGAAGACCGTCAGGGTGCGGCGTACCGACCGTGAACGACATTGGCGTGGGTGCCCGCTTGCGGTCACCGAACGTGTAACCCGCCCCGTGGTGTCACAGGCAGCAGCGGCGACATCGCCCCTGGCGGTTCAGCTGACGATCCCGCGATTCCTGGCAACCCGGCACGACTCGGCCGGCGGCCTGCGTGGGAGCGGCCATCAGGACCTCCATGAATTGGCGGATCGGTGCGTCGAGCACGCCGCGACGCGCGCCCGCTGGTCAAGCGACTACACCGATGTAGTGCGGCTAGCGTAGCTAGGTGGCTGACAACCCAGAACAGGGCTGAAGTGGCGGATGCCGGCCCGCGCAATCCGCGACGGTTTTCCGGCCGGGCGACTCCGGGAGCGGTTCCCCATCGCAGCAAATCTGGTAGGGCACGGCCAACGCAGCTGCGACGAGGAACTCACCGGCCGCCTTGCTGGCGCCAATGCGGCAACGCTGCAGTTAGGTTGGCTATTGCTCGAGCCGTTCTCGCACCCGACAACGGGGATCGAACACTTATCGTCAGCCGACTTACGGCAAAGCCTCGAGGGCGAGATCACGCGGGTGCTGAAGGCCAGCGCAACCGACGTGTACCGGATTGCATTCCCGGTGAGCCAAACCAGCCGTCTGCCGGGGACGCTTATTCGGCTTCGAGGGCTGCCAGTACTTCGTCGGACAGGTCGACGTTGGTCCACACGTTCTGCACGTCGTCGTTGTCCTCAAGAGCGTCAACCAACTTCAACACCTTGCGCGCACCCTCGACATCGACCGGCACACTCACCGACGCCTGAAAACTCGCCTCAGCAGAGTCATAATCGATCCCGGCATCCACCAACGCACTACGCACCGCCACCAAATCCCCCGGCTCCGAGATCACCTCGAAGCTCTCCCCCAAATCATTGACATCCTCAGCACCGGCATCCAACACCGCCGCCAACACGTCATCCTCCGTCAACCCATTCTTATCCAAGGTCACCGTGCCCTTACGACTGAACAGATACGCCACCGACCCAGGATCAGCCATCTGACCACCGTTACGGGTCATCGCCACCCGCACCTCACTGGCCGCACGATTACGATTGTCGGTCAAACACTCAATCAACACCGCCACCCCATTAGGCCCATACCCCTCATAGGTGATCGTCTGGTAATCCGCCCCACCAGCTTCCTCACCCGCACCACGCTTACGCGCCCGCTCAATATTGTCATTGGGCACCGAGTTCTTCTTCGCCTTCTGAATGGCGTCATACAACGTCGGATTACCCGACGGATCCCCACCACCAACCCGCGCCGCAACCTCAATATTCTTGATCAACCGCGCAAAATTCTTGCCACGACGAGCGTCAATGACAGCCTTCTTGTGCTTCGTGGTCGCCCACTTGGAATGGCCGCTCATCGGTTGCCCTACCTCACTGTTGCGTCAAAACTTTGCGCGACGAGTCTACGTGTCAGTCCTGATTGCGTGCCGGGGGCTGCTCGGGCGGGAAGAATCCCGGAGCCCATCGCTCGATCAGCGCGGCGTAGTCGACGTGCGCGTCCAGCTGCACCGCGACGCCCAGTAGACCGCCCAGCGTGCGCAGCAACATGACGTAACCAGCGGGAATGGTCAGCCGGCGAGCCATCTTGAAACGGTCGGCGAAGCCTTCCGCCATCGGATCGGTGGTGACCAACGCAGACTTCTGGAACCACTTGCGGGTGAAGTGGAACTCCCCCGAGCGCAGCGGGTCGATGTAGGGCCACAGCGGCTGGATGTACTCCACCAGCTGCTCGGCACTCAGGTCATAGTCGGCCGGCATGAACCCGAGTTGCTTGAGCAGCCGGATCGCCTCGTCCCACTGCTCGTCCCGAGCCCAGCACAGCAGTTCGGCGAATCCCGGCGGGATGCCCTCGGGATGTTCGGCCACCGCGCCGAAGTCGATCACGCCCAGCCGACCGTCGGGCAGCATCATGAAGTTGCCCGGATGCGGGTCGGCATGCACCAGGCCGACACGCGCCGGCGAGCTCAAGGTGAACTCCAGCAGCAGCGCGCACGCGGAGTCTCGCTCCTGTCTCGTGCCGCTGTTGATGATCGCCGACAGGCGCCGCCCTTCGATCCACTCCGAGACGATGACCTTCGGAGCGCTGGCGATCACCGCCGGAACGAAGAACTTCGGGTCGTCGGCATAGGCCTTGGCGAAGGCCCGCTGATTGTCGGCCTCCTGGCGGTATTCGAGTTCGGCTTCCAGGGTGTCGTTGATCTCCGAGACCAGCCGGTCCACGTCGGCGCCGGGAACGACCTGCTTGGCGACCCAGTTGAACCGCTGAATCAGCTTGAGGTCGGCGCGCAGCGCCTCGTCGGCACCGGGATACTGGATCTTCACGGCGACCTCGCGGCCGTCCTTCCAGACCGCCCGGTGGACCTGTCCGATGCTCGCCGAGGCGGCGGGGGTGTCGTCGAAGGACGCGAAACGCTCCCGCCATTTGGTGCCGAGCTGGGCGTCGAGCACCCGGTGCACCTTGGCGGCCGGCAGCGGCGGGGCCTCGCTTTGGAGCTTGACCAACGCCTCTCGGAACGGCTCGGCGAACTGCGGAGGAATCGCCGCCTCCATCACCGACAGCGCCTGGCCAACCTTCATGGCGCCGCCCTTGAGCTCGCCGAGCACCTTGAACATCTCGTCGGCGGCCTTCTCCAGGAGCTCGGCGTTGACCTCGTCTTTGGTCTTGCCGGTCATCCGCTTGCCCACACCGAGCGCTGCGCGGCCTGCGACTCCGGCCGGGAGGCTCGCCAGTTTTACTGCGCGACGAAATCCGCCCCGCGCGAGATCTGCCATGCGGACATCATGCCTGGCCGGTCTTCGCGGCGGTGTTCCCGGTCACCCAACTGGCGGCCAGCTATGGGTGCGACGAGTCAGGCCCGTCCCGCGACGATGTCGACGAAGATCCGGTGAATACGGCGGTCACCGGTCACCTCCGGGTGAAACGAGGTGGCCAGCACGCGACCTTGCCGCACCGCAACAGGATGACCCGCCGCCTCGGCCAGCACCGCAACGCCCGGGCCGATCCGCTCGACCCAGGGTGCTCGGATGAATACCGCGTGTACCGGCTCGTCCAAGCCGTCGAAATCGACGTCACCCTCGAATGAATCGACCTGACGGCCGAAAGCGTTGCGCCGCACGGCCATATCGATGCCTGACAACGGAATTGCGGCACGCCCCTGCGCGCCCGCATCGAGGATCTCGCTGGCCAGCAGAATCATTCCCGCGCAGGAACCGTACGCCGGCATCCCATCGGCCAGCCGGGCCCGCAGCGGATCCGCCAGCTCCAACTCGCGCAGCAGATGACTGATCGTGGTCGACTCGCCGCCGGGAATCAGCAGCGCGTCGACCGAATCCAGCTCGGAGCGGCGGCGTACCGGCACCGGATCGGCACCGACTGCGCTCAGGGCGGCAAGGTGTTCACGAACGTCGCCCTGCAAGGCGAGGACGCCGATGTGCGCGCCGCTCACTGGCTGGTCGGCTGATATCCCGACGGATAGCGGGTCAGCCCTTCCTGCATGACGGCCGCCACCATGTCCCCAGATCGGTTGTAGATCTTGCCCTGGGTCAGCGCCCGGCCGGCACCCGCCGACGGCGACGACTGGTCATAGAGCAGCCATTCGTCGGCCCGAAACGGGCGCATGAACCACATCGCGTGGTCGAGCGACGCCACCTGCAAGACGTCCCGCTCACCCGGGTGGATCGCCCAGGAGGTGCCCAGCAGGGTCAGGTCGCTCATGTAGGCCAGCGCGCAGATGTGCAGCACCGGATCGTCGGGCAGCCGGTCGCGATGGCGGAACCAGACCTGCTGCTCGGCAACCTTGCCCGGCATGTGCGGCAGCTGTTCACGCGGCACCCGGCGCAGATCCCACTCGGCGAACGCCTTGAATCCCTCGTCGTCGAAGGCCTTCATCGCGGCGATGTCGGGCAGGTCTTTCGGGTCGGGTGCGTCGGGCATCACATCTTGGTGCTCAATGCCCTGCTGTTCGGTCTGGAACGACGCCGACATGTTGAAGATGGTTTCGCCGTGCTGGATGGCGTTGACGCGCCGCGTGCAGAACGAACCACCGTCGCGGACCCGCTCCACGGTGAACACCGTGGGCGCCTTGGCATCTCCGGGACGCAGAAAGTATCCGTGCAGCGAGTGGACCCGGTAGCGCGGATCCACGGTACGTACCGCCGATACCAATGCCTGGCCGGCGACGTGCCCCCCGAAGGTGCGCTGGTTGTCCGCAGAGAGCGGGCTGAACACACTCCCGCGGTAGATGTTGACCTCGAGTTGTTCCAGATCGAGGATCTCTTCGATCGCCACGAAGAAGTTCTACCAGCCGCGTTCGGCAAGCCGGTGCGGTTGCGCGATGTCCTCCACATTGATGCCGACCATCGCTTCGCCGAGCCCGCGGGATACCCGGGCCAACACGTCGGGGTCGTCGTAGAAGGTGGTGGCCTTGACGATGGCCGCTGCACGTGCGGCGGGGTCACCGGACTTGAAGATGCCGGAACCGACGAACACGCCTTCCGCGCCGAGCTGCATCATCATCGCGGCGTCCGCCGGGGTGGCGATGCCGCCCGCGGTGAACAGCGTCACCGGCAGCTTCCCGGCCCTGGCCACCTCTGCGACCAGCTCGTAGGGCGCCTGTAGTTCCTTTGCGGCAACGAACAATTCGTCTTCGGAGAGCGACGTGAGCCGGCGAATCTCGCCGCCGATGGACCGCATGTGGGTGGTGGCGTTGGAGACGTCACCCGTGCCGGCCTCGCCCTTGGAGCGAATCATGGCCGCGCCCTCGGTGATCCGGCGCAGCGCCTCACCCAGGTTGGTCGCCCCGCACACGAATGGCACGGTGTACTGCCACTTGTCGATGTGGTGGGTGTAGTCGGCCGGGGTCAGCACCTCAGACTCGTCGATGTAGTCCACCCCGAGGCTCTGCAGGATCTGCGCCTCGACGAAGTGCCCGATTCGCACTTTGGCCATCACCGGGATGGTGACCGCGGCGATGATGCCCTCGATCATGTCCGGGTCGCTCATCCGCGAAACCCCGCCCTGGGCACGGATGTCGGCGGGCACCCGCTCCAGTGCCATCACCGCGACGGCGCCGGCGGCCTCAGCGATGCGGGCCTGGTCCGGGGTGACGACGTCCATGATGACGCCGCCCTTGAGCATCTCGGCCATGCCGCGCTTTACTCGCGCAGTACCCGTTTGTCCGTCGGGTGCCGAACCGTTCTGCGCCGCGCTGTCCACTGAATGCTTCTCCTTGCTGGCCTGTAATACCCGCTCAGTGTAGTGGGCCGACGCCAGCGGTTTTCCCGCTCATTACCGCTACGCCGTGAACACCGGCCCCGCCGGCGGCGGATCGGCGAGCAGCGCGGGCAATACGAACACCCGCACATAGCGGCGGACCTGGTCGGCGTCGTGCACACCGGGGATAAGTCCCAGCAACAGGCCGAGGGCGCTCGAGAGCACGAACCGGGCGGCGTCACCGGGATGTAGCCCGGCGCGCAGGCACTCGCCCGCCTCGGCGAATCCGGCCTCGAACTGCCCGGCCAGCACCTCACTCAGCGTCGCCGAGCGGGCGATCAGCCCGGCGACGTTGCCGTCGTCGGTGTGCTCGGAGATCACCCGCAGCAGCGGATCCCGGCCGACCTCGGTGGCCACGATCACCAGCGATTCGGTCACCAGCTCGCCGGGTTCGGCGGTCGGTTCCATCCGGGCGGCGATCTCGGCCATCCGGCGTCCGGCGACGCGGACCACCAGCGCGTCCAGCAGCTCGTCACGGGTGGCGAAGTGCCGGTAGATCACCGCGCGGGTGTAGCCGGCTTCGCGGGCGATGACCTGCATCGTGGAGGCGCGGTAGCCGCGCCGGGCGAACGAGCGTTCGGCCGCCTCAAGCAGGAGTTCGCGGGCGTGTTCGGGTGGATTGCCGCCGCCGGGCGGTCTGCCCCGCCCCCGGACCGTCTTCGCCGACATATATGGACATCTCCATTCAAATGTCTATTATTGGATCACCCGATGAGGGCATCGAATGAAAGGATCGTCGCATGGTGACAACGTCAAACGGCGTACCCGAACACCGAGACTGGCAGGCCGTGCTCGGTTCCTGGCGATTGCTGGCCAATCCGGGCAAGAACGGGTCATCCGCCTTCGACCTGATCGTGGGCCTGGCGGCGCCGATCCTGGCCCGCAGCTACTACCAGTTGCGCGCCCACCCCAACGGCCAGCGGCTGTTCGCCGAGAAGCCGGATCTGCTGGCGTTGCTCGGCGACGACGATTATCTGGCCGCGCTGCCCGTCGGGTCCCTGGGCCACGCCTACCGGTCGTTTCTACACACCAACCGCCTGGATGCCGGCGTGTTCGACGTGGACACCGTGATCCGGCCGATCGCCGAGCGCCGCGGCTGGGACGAGGACTTCTTCTACATGATGCGGCGCGGCACCGCGCTGCACGACATATTCCACACCCTCGGCGGCTACGGTCCCGACATGGGCGGGGAGTTCGGCAACCTCGGCTTCCACTGCGGCCAGATGGAGCCGTCCGGCGCCCTGAAAACACTGAGCCTCGGGCTGCTGGGCACCATCATCCCGGCTTCACCGCCCCGCAAGCTGCGCTACTTTCGGGAGGCGGTGCGCCGGGGGCAACGCGCGGACAACCTGATGGCTGCGCCCTACGAGCAGCTGCTGGACAAGCCATTGGGCGAGGTACGGGCGTTGCTGGGGGTGGCACCGACCCGGACAGCCCATCCTGACGGGCATATGTTCGTGGCGTGGACGCCGCCGGGGATCACTCCGCCGACCCGCTGGGATTACGACGCCGACGTTGCCTGACCGCGATAACTCACATGGTCAAGACCATGCGGTAACGCGCCCGCCCCTGCTCCATGGCGGCGTAGGCCTCGGCGGCCTGGGCCAGCGGACGCTCCTCGACACGGGCCCGAACCCCGGACAGCACCGCGAATGCCATGGTCTCTTCGACATCGCGGGCGGTGCCCGAGGGGTGGCCGATGACGCTGAGCCCGGGGGTGATCAGCTGCACGGGGGCAATCGGCAGCGGCTCGCCGGTGACCCCGATGATCACCAGTTCCCCGCGCGGCGCCAGCCCGCCAAGGGTCTCGGCCATCGCTCGCGAATTGGCCGCGGTGGCCAGCACCACCGACGCACCGCCCAGCGCCGCCATCGCCGCAGCGACGTCGCCGGCGGTCGAGTCGATGTAGTGGTGGGCACCCAGCGCGAGCGCGTCGGCTTCCTTGGCGGCTCCACGTGCGATCGCGATCGTCTCGAAGCCCATCGCCCGGGCGAACTGCACGCCCAGGTGCCCCAGACCGCCCAGGCCGAGCACCGCGACCCGGTCCCCCGCTCGCGCCCGGGTAGACCGCAGCGCGTGGTAGGTGGTGACTCCGGCGCAGCCCATGGGCGCGGCTTCGACGAAGGACAGCTCGTCGGGGATTCGGGCCAATGCATTGGCCGGAACCGTCACCGATTCGGCGTAGCCGCCCGGATAGTGCCAGCTGGGCACCGAGGCGTTGACGCAGTGAATGAAATCGCCTTTGCGGCAAGGAATGCAGTGGTTGCAGTGTCCCCCGAACCAGCCGACCGCGACCCGCTCACCGAGCTGCCAATCCGTCACGCCCGACCCCAGTTCGGCGATCGTGCCGGCGATCTCGTGGCCCAGGGTCAGCGGCCAGGTCATGGCGGGAAAGCCACCGCTGACGAACGCGTGGTCGGTGCCGCAGACCCCGCAGGCGGCGACGGCGATACGAACCTGGCCGGGACCCGGTTGCGAAGTATCGACATCGACCAGAGTCAGCGGCGCATCGACGGCGGCTACGTGAACAGCACGATGTGTCGGCATGACGACTCCCTGGGTAGCGAGGATGATTCGCCCGAGGCGTGTTCAGCCTAAGCCGCGCAGGTCAGGAAATCCGGCGAAGGCCGGCATCAACTCCGGCACCGCCGTCGGCCGAGCGAGCCGCCTCGGCCAGACGATCGCCCAGTTGTAGCGGGTAGACCTTCTGACCGCCGGCGGCCAGCGCCGCGATCTCTGCGGCATCGCACCAGCGATGACCGTGCAGGTAGCGCTGCTCCAGCCCAGTCCGGCCAACCCCGGATGGCTCGAACCGCGCAGTGCGGTAGGCGAAGAAGAACTCCTGGCTGTCGAGGCGCTCACCGTTGAACTCGAACACCGCGTCGCGGCGCCAGATCGGTCCGACCAGCTCACCGGGTTCGACCCGCAGACCAGTCTCCTCGGCCAGTTCGCGGGCCGCCGCCTTGGCGAGCGGCTCATCGGGCAACACCTGCCCGCCGACGGTGAACCACCACCGTGGTGCGGGGTTGGCCGCATCGTCGGGCAGAGCCGGGTCGTGACCGCACAGCAACAGCACCGATCCGCCCTCGTCGAGCAGCACCACCCGCGCCGAGATGCGTGGTTCCAGCACGCTGCGACCGCCGTGGCCGACCATGCCGGCCCGCTCTACGATCTCGAAATACGTTGGCA
Organism: Mycobacterium sp. SMC-11; assembly: GCF_046250095.1. Taxonomy (NCBI): domain Bacteria; kingdom Bacillati; phylum Actinomycetota; class Actinomycetes; order Mycobacteriales; family Mycobacteriaceae; genus Mycobacterium; species Mycobacterium sp. SMC-11. The sequence goes on from NZ_CP176430.1 coordinate 2,791,033, forward strand.
TCGGCGCTGTTCCGCCGAGGTGCAGAACTCGGACCAACGGACGTTCACGCAGTGCCACGGTGTCACGGACCGCGTCGTTGTGGAACCGGCGGGCCAACAGCACTCGCGCTTCGGCGTCTGCCAACTCGGCGACCAATACATGCGGCAGCGACTGGGCGTCGACCATCGCCAGCTCGGCCGACAGCGCGTTCTCGGCAGCCTCTCGTGCGTAGCGCGGTGCCCGCTCGGCGACGTCGGCCACGGCAGCCAGTCGCCGACCGGCCACCTGGTCCCCGTAGGCGTCGATCGCGACGGCCCGGGCCACCACCGCGCGGCGCGCCAGCGCCCCGTCCAACGCCTGCCAGGACAGGTCGCAGCGCACATGCAGCCGGTTGAGCCGGTTGGCGGTCTGGTATGCCCAGGCCACCGCGGCGGCCAGTACCGCCACCGCGACCAGCACCAGTAGGGTCGCCACGATGGTCAGCTCCATCAGTCGCCCACCGTCACCTTGCTGCCGACCCCGGCGACCGTCTCGTAGACGCGGATGATCTGGTCGGCGACCACCGGCCAGTCGAAGCGGCGCACCGCCTCGGCCCCGGCCGCCACATACGACGCCCGCAGCGCATCATCGTCGAGCACTTCGATCAGGGCCGCGGCCAGTGCCGCGGAGTCGTCGACCGGAACCAGCCGGCCCGCTTCCCCGTCGCCCAGCACCCGGCGAAAGGCGTCCAGATCGCTGGCGACCACCGCGGTTCCGGCGGCCATCGCCTCGGCCAGCACGATCCCGAAGCTCTCCCCGCCGGTGTTGGGAGCGCAGTACACATCGGCGCCGCGCAGGGCCGAGGCCTTCTCGGCGTCGTCGACCTGACCCAGGAAGTGCAGGTGGCTTGCCAATTTCCCTGCGCTGCGGCGCAATTCGTCCTCATCGCCTCGCCCGACGATCAACACCTGCACGTCGGCGTGCCGCTCGACCAGCGTCGGCAGTGCCCCCAGCAGCACCGCCATCCCCTTGCGGGGTTCGTCGTAGCGGCCCAGGAACAGCACCGTGCGCCCGGCTCGCGGATAACCCGGCAGGGGCTGCGCCGTGGCGAACGCAGCCACGTCCACCCCGTTGGGAATCTCCACTGCGTCAGAGCCCAGGGCCTCCATCTGCCAACGCCGGGCCAGGTCGGAAACCGCGATGCGGCCGATGATCTTCTCGTGCATCGGCCGCAGCAGGCCCTGCACCACACTCAGGGTCAGCGATTTGGTCGTCGAGGTGTGAAACGTCGCCACGATGGGGCCCTCGGCCACGTTCAGCGCCAGCATCGACAGGCTGGGGGCGTTCGGCTCGTGCAAATGCAGCACATCGAAGTCGCCCTTGGCCAACCACTTCTTGACTTTGCGGTGCGCCGCGGGGCTGAACTGGAGTCGGGCCACCGAGCCGTTGTAGGGGATCGCGACGGCCTTGCCGGCCGACACCACGTAGTCGGGCAACACGACATCCGGCGACGCCGGTGCCAGCACGCTGACGTGATGCCCGCGCCCGCGCAGCACCTCCGCCAGCTGCAACACATGAGCCTGCACCCCGCCCGGTACATCGAACGAGTAGGGGCAGACCATGCCGATGCGCATCAGGTCTCCCCCAAGCGCGCCCGTCGCGATTCGGGAAGGTCGGCGATCCACTGCGGCTGCATCATGTGCCAGTCCTGCGGGTACGCCGCGATCCCCGCGGCGAACTTGTCGGCCAGCGCCTGGGTGATCAGGCCGACATCCCCGCTGCTGCAGTCCAGCGGGGCTTGGATGTCGATGCCCCAGCCCGCGCCGTCGAACCAGCAGTGCACCGGTAGCAGCGGTGCGCCGGTCTCGATCGCAAGTCTCGCCGCACCGGCCGGCAGCCGCGTGACGTCACCGAAGAAGTCGACCGCCACCCCACCACGGGTCAGGTCGCGGTCGGCCATCAGACACACCAGGCCGTTACCGGACAGTCGCTCGGCGAGGACCTCGAACGGCGGCCGGGCGCCACCGGACAACGGCAGCACCTCGAATCCCAGGCTCTCCCGGAACGCGAGGAACCGGCGATAGAGCGATTCGGGTTTGAGGCGCTCGGCGACCGTGGTGAACCCGCCGTGGGTCTGGGCCAGCCATACCCCGGCCATGTCCCAATTGCCGCTGTGCGGCAATGCCAGCACCGCCCCGCGGCCGGCCGCCAGCGCCGCGGTGACGTGGTCGCGGCCCCGCACCGTTTCATGCAGCTGCGCCGCCAGCGCCGCGTGGTCCATGGTGGGCAGGCGAAACGCCTCGCGCCAGTACCGGGCATAGGACGCCAGCGAGGCCCGCATCAGCTCCGCCGGCACTTCCGGTGGCGCCACCCCGACGACGCGGGCCAGGTTCCTGCGCAGCTGCTCGGGTCCCCCGCCGCGCGAGGCGAACAGGGCGCCCGCGTCGAACGCGTTGCGGGCGACGAATTCCGGCATCGCACGCACCAGCATCCAGCCCGCCGCGAATCCGGCGTCGGTGGCCCAGGCGTCCAGCTGACTGAGCCCGGGAACTCGCAGACCGCTCGGGATGAATGTCACGGTCCTGTGGATTCCTCACCGTCGGAGCCGTCGGAGCCGTCGGACATCTGCGGCAACGGCTCCACCGCACCCGGCGAAGTCCGCACCGTGTGCAGCCGCTGGGCGCAGGTGATCAGACTGGCCACCGCCAGTAGCCACATCGCCACCGGCAACGCCCACGGCAGCGGGAAGACCGGCAGGCCGGACAGTCCGGCGCCCACCAAGACGATGATCAGCCGTTCGGGCCGTTCGATGTAGCCGCCGTCGCCGCGCAGTCCGCTGGCCTCCGCGCGGGCCTTGATATAGGAGATCACCTGCGAGGTGACCAGGCAGATCAGGGTGGCCACCACCAGCGGCGGGTCGTCCAGACCGAACGCCGCCCACCAGGCCAGCCCGCAGAACACCGCGCCGTCACTGATCCGGTCGCAGGTCGCATCCAGGACGGCGCCGAACGCGCTGCCGCCGCCGCTCTGCCGGGCCATCGCACCATCGACCATGTCGAAATGCACGAAGAACCAGACGATCAGGGTGCCGGCGAACAGCTGACCCGTCGGGAACAGTGTGAGCGCCGCCAGCACCGCGCCGGCAGTGCCGATCATCGTGACGATGTCGGCGGTGAGTCCGGCGCGTAACAGCACGCGCGCCACCGGCGTGGTGATGCCGGCGAACGTCGCCCGCGACAGGAACGGCAGTCTGCTCATTACTGTTTGGCCCACTCGTCGGCGAGCAGCCGGCGGGTGTCGCGCAGCAGCTGCGGGATCACTTTGGAGCCGCCGACGATCGTGATGAAGTTCGCGTCACCGCCCCAGCGCGGCACCACATGCACGTGCAGGTGCTCGGCCAGCGACCCGCCCGCCGACTCGCCGAGGTTCATCCCGACATTGAATCCGTGCGGGCGTGACACGGCCTTGATGACGCGGATCGCCTTCTGGATGAACGCCATCAGCTCGCTGCCCTCGTCGTCGGTGAGGTCTTCGAACTCCGAGAACCGCCGGTAGGGCACCACCATCAGATGGCCCGGGTTGTACGGGTAGAGGTTGAGCACCGCATAGACGTGCTCACCGCGCGCCACCACCAGCCCGTCCTCATCGGAGAGCGTGGGGATATCGGTGAACGGCTGGGTGGATCGTGCCGAGCCCGAATCGGCACGCTTCAGCGGTGCCTCGGCCAGATAGGTCATCCGATACGGCGTCCACAGGCGCTCCAGCCGGTCGGGATCACCGGCGCCGGTGTCGACGATCGCCTCCTCGCCGGCCTGGTCGCTGCTCACTGCGCCTCACTCGCTTCGGGACCCGACTCAAGGCCCGCCTTGACCGTCTCGGCGGTCGGCACGGTGTTGGCACGTGCGGCGATCCAGCCGGCGATGGCCGCCACCGCCTCGTCGCGCGGTACCCCGTTGATCTGCGTGCGATCGGCGAACCGGAAGCTGACCGCGCCCGCTTCGACGTCGCGGTCGCCGGCCAGCAGCATGAAGGGCACCTTTTGGTTGGTGTGGTTGACGATCTTCTTGGGCATCCGGTCGTCGCTGGCGTCGACCTCGACCCGGACCCCGGCGCTGCGCAGTTGCGCGGCAACATCTTCCAGGTATCCCACGTGCTGGTCGGCGACCGGGATGCCGACCACCTGGACCGGCGCCAGCCAGGCCGGGAAGGCACCGGCGTAGTGCTCGGTCAGCACACCGAAGAATCGCTCGATCGAACCGAACAGTGCCCGGTGGATGAGCACGGGTCGCTGGCGGGTCCCGTCAGAAGCGGTGTACTCCAGCTCGAAGCGGTCGGGCATGTTGAAGTCGAGCTGGATGGTCGACATCTGCCAGCTGCGGCCTAGCGCGTCCTTGACCTGCACCGAGATCTTCGGTCCGTAGAAGGCGGCACCGCCCGGGTCGGGCACCAGGGTCAGCCCGGACTCCTCGGCGACCTCGCGCAGCGTGTCGGTCGCCTCCTCCCACACCTCGTCGGAGCCGACGTACTTCTCCGGGTCCTTAGTGGACAGCTCCAGAAAGTAGTCGTCCAAACCGTAGTCGGCGAGCAGGTCCAGCACGAAGCGCAGCAACGAGGTCAGCTCGTCCCGCATGCTTTCGCGGGTGCAGTAGATGTGCGCGTCGTCCTGAGTCATCCCGCGCACCCGGGTCAGCCCGTGCACCACGCCGGAACGCTCGTAGCGGTAGACGCTGCCGAACTCGAAGAGCCGCAACGGAAGTTCCCGGTAGGAGCGCCCACGCGACCGGAAGATCAGGTGGTGCATCGGGCAGTTCATCGGCTTGAGGTAGTAGTCCTGGCCCGGCTTACGCAGCGCGCCGTCCTCGGCGAACTCCGCGTCGATGTGCATGGCCGGGTACATGCCCTCGCGGTACCACTCGAGGTGTCCGGAGGTCTCGTAGAGTTCGGACTTGGTGATGTGCGGGGTGTTGACGAACTGGTAGCCGGCCTCGATGTGCTTGCGCCGCGAGTACTCCTCCAGCTCCCGGCGGATGATTCCACCCTTGGGATGGAAAACCGGTAGCCCCGAACCGATTTCGTCGGGGAAGCTGAACAGGTCCAGCTCGACCCCGAGCTTGCGGTGATCGCGGCGCAGTGCCTCCTCGATCAGTTCCAGGTGACTGTCCAGCGCCTCCTGCGATTCCCATGCGGTGCCGTAGACGCGCTGCAGGCTGGCGTTGTTCTGGTCACCGCGCCAGTAGGCGGCCGAGGACCGGGTGAGCTTGAAGGCCGGAATGAACCGGGTGGTCGGGATGTGCGGGCCACGGCACAGATCACCCCAAACCCGTTCCCGGGTACGCGGGTTCAGGTTGTCGTAGGCGGTGAGTTCGTCGCCGCCGACTTCCATGATGTCGCTGTCGCCAGACTTGTCGTCGACCAGCTCGAGTTTGTAGGGTTCGCCGGCCAGCTCGGCGCGAGCGGCGTCCTTGGACTCGTAGACGCGCCGGGAGAACAGCTGCCCGTCCTTGATGATGGCGCGCATCCGCTTCTCCAGCTTGGCCAGGTCCTCGGGGGTGAACGCCTCGGGCACGTCGAAGTCGTAGTAGAAGCCGTCGGTGATCGGCGGGCCGATACCGAGTTTGGCGGCCGGAAACAGGTCCTGCACCGCCTGGGCCAGCACGTGGGCGCACGAGTGCCGGATCACGCTGCGGCCATCGTCGGTGTCGGCGGCCACCGGGGTCACTTCGGCGTCGACCTCGGGAGTCCAGCTCAAGTCGCGCAGTCGGCCCTCGGCGTCGCGCACCACCACAATGGCGTTCGGGGCTCCCCGGTCGGGCAGGCCCGCCGCGCGCACCGCCGCGGCCGCGGTTGTCCCGGCAGCCACCCGGATCGGGCTTGCCGGGGCGGGGATGGCGGGCGCGGTCATGACGTGGTCTCCAAGGGGGTGCTAGGGGCTAGAAACGTCCGCGACCATGCTATCGGGGCACTGGTGGCCAGCCGTTCGCGAGTACACCAGCCTCATGGTTGGCCGGGTTTGAGCACCACGAACAAGGCCTCTCCGTCGGTCAGTACGGTGTCGCCGTCGCACAGCCTGGTCTCGACGTAGATCTTGCGGCCCTCCGTCCGGCTGACCCACGCCTCGACCTGCAGCTCCTTGTCGATCGGGACGATCTGGCGATAGTTGAGGTGCAGGTAGGCGGTGCGCTGATAGGGCCCCCCGGTGAGCATCCAGGACGCAGTCCCCAGCACTGAGTCGAACAGCAGCCCGATCGCCCCGCCGTGCGCCGCGCCGTTGCGGCCCAGGTGGAATCTGCGGAATCTGGCCCAGCCGCGCAGTCGCCCGTCATCGTGCTTCTTGAGCTTCATCGGCACCGGCAGCAGGTTGCCGCGCATCGGCAGGTCCAGCCGGCGCCCCGACGGTGACGACCATTCGTCGGTGTCGTAGGGAGCCAGCAGGTCGCAGACCTCCTGCAGCGCGTCGGCGGCCCGAGTGATCACCTCGGCGGGAGCGTCGACGGCGCGGGCGTGGTCCTGCAGCTCGCGCATGGTCTCCAGGAACCGGCCGTAGTCCGGCCCGCCCCTTTCGGTCGGTTCGGGCGGATTGAAACCGCCGCCGGCGTGTGGTGGGGCATTCACCCCCTTATTTAACGTTCCTGCGATTGCGGTGTCGGCGGCACGCCCGCGATGGCAAGGTTGGGTCGTGGACTTGAGCACGCTGCGTGGGTTGCCGCTCACCTACGCCGAAGTGGGCGCTACCGCCGCAACGCTGCCCGCCGGGTATCACCACCTCGACCTGAGCGCGCCGATCGGTAGGGGGCGCCGGCGTTTTGAGCAGGCCGGCGACGCGGTGCTGCGCTGGGGCATGTTGCGCGGCGCTGGGCTGGGTGTGCGGGTGCACGCCGACAGCGACATCGCCACGGTGGACGCGGTGGCGCGAGTACGACTGGGCGTGCTGAGCGCGCCGTGCCGGGTGGTCTATGTCGTGAACGAGCCCGACCGGCGCGGCTTCGCCTATGGCACGCTGGCCGGGCATCCCGAATCCGGTGAGGAGCTGTTCTCGGTGCGCTATGACCCGGCCGATGAGACGGTGTACGCGCAAGTGCGGGCGTTCTCCCGGCCCGCCAGCTGGTGGATCAGGGCGGCCGGTCCGATTGGGCGGTTGGCGCAGCGCACGATCGCCAAACGCTATCTGCGGGCGGTGTGACGCCCGCAGGTCAGCTCCAGCGCGCCAGCAGGCGCTGCGCCCCGGTGCACAACTCGTCGAGGACCACGGCCGCTGGGCGACTGTCGGTGAGCTTGCCCACGCCCTGACCCGCATCGACCGGGGCAATTCGCTGATCGTCGGCGGCGATCCCGGCGGCCAGTTCCGCGCCCGCCTCCCGGTCGCCGGCCAGGTCATCCTCTCGGCCGATCCAGCGGCCGGTGAACTCGTTGCGCAGCACTCGTGACGGGAACCGCGCCGGCCAGTCCAGCCGCTGCCCCACGTCGAAGACGCGGGTGGTGATCGTGTCGGTGCCGGCGGCCGCGATCAGGGCGCGGCGGGCAGCCTCGCCGGTCAGGGCCTCGGGGCACGCCGAGAAGACCGTCCCCAGCCACGCCCCCGCCGCACCGGCAGCCAATACGGCGGCCAGGCTGCGCGGCCCGGAGATCCCGCCCGCGGCCAGCACCGGCACCTCGACGGTGTCCAGGACCGCATCAAGCAGCGGCAGGGTGGCCAGCCGGATCTCCCCGTGGCCGCCGCCCTCGGCACCGCGCGCCACCAGCACGTCCAGCCCGGCGTCTTGGGCACGTCGGGCACTGTCGGCGTCATAGACCTGAGTGACAGCCAGGATCCCGGCCGCGTGGGCGCGCTGCACCCAGGACAGATCGGCTCCGAAGCTGACCGAGAGCAGCATCGGGCGGGCAGCCAACGCGGCATCCAGCAGGTCCGGCTGATCGCGGATCACCCAGTCCACCAAACCGATCCCGAACCGCGATGCGGCTCCGAGCGCCGCCAACTCGGTCGCCAGCGTCGCCGCCGTGGCGGTACTGCCCATCCCGATCATGCCCAGCCCGCCCGCCGCGCTGACAGCGGCGGCCAACCGGCCACCGGCCACCCCGCCCATCGGGGCATTGAGGATGGGCAACCGCAGACCGGCCCCTTGCGACCAGGGTGTGTGCAGCGGCACGCTCAGTGCGAGGCGCTCTTGGCGACGGTCAGCAGCACCACGGAGTCTTCCAGCGACTCCAGCGCGTGGCGGGTGCGCGGCAGCGTGACGAGGTCGCCGGCTGCCCCCTCCCAGCTGTCGTCGCCGGCCGTCAGCCGCACCCGGCCGCGCAGCACCTGCAGGGTCGACTCCCCCGGGCTGTCATGCTCGGCCAGCGACTGGCCGGCCTGCAGCGCGACCAGGGTCTGGCGCAGGTGATGCACCGAACCGCCGTAGACGGTGTGGGCCGCCCGACCGCTGTGATGCTGGGTGGCCTCGGCGAGCTTCTCGTCGGCCAGCACATTCAGCGAAGTCGATTCCATCGGTACTCCTTCTCACTCGGTGGGACGGTTCAGCGAGACAACAGCAGGATGCCCAACGGCACCAGCGCGGCGACCTTGATCAGTTCCAGTGCGACATAGGCGTAGTGCGCCCGCGAGCGGGGCGCCTCCAGTCCAGACAGCACCTGGTCAGCGCGTCGCCCCAGGGCCGGACGCACCGCGAGCACCTGAGCCGCCAGCATCGCCACGGCGACCGCGTAGCTGACAGCGATGCCGACCGTCGGCCGCTCGATCGCGAAGGTGACGGCGATAACGGCGGCCAGCAGGAATTCGGCGGAGTTGAGGGCCCGAAAGACCAACCGGCCGATACCGAGGCAGATCGGGATGGTCGCGTTGGGCGCCCGGAACTTCAGCGGCGCCTCCATGAACGAAATCGCGGTCACCATTCCCAGCCAGACGAATGTCGCAGCGATCGCAACGGAGGCGCCGGCACTCACCCGGTGGTTCCTTCCGCACGTACGGCGGTGGGGCGCGAGGCGTGGACCGGGACTCCGTTGAGGGTCGGTGTTTTCAGGTGCGCCACACACAGATCGGGCTTAGCGAAGGGGTCGAGTCGGTCGACGGTCATCGGCGAGTCCCAGGCCTCCAGCGCTCCCTGCATCAGCCCCAGGTGGATCGGGCAGACCACTTGGGTGGAGGTTTCGGCGAGCTCCAGGAACGGGCAGTGCCGCAGCCCGAGTTGCTCGTCTCCGGTGGCATCGCGTTCCAGGCGTTCGGGTTCGAAGCCCAGCTCGTCGAGCATCTCGAGCAGATGGTCGGTGGATTCCTGGGCGTCGACGGGCCCGGAGGGTTGGTGCAGCGGCCGCAGCCGAAGACCCCACGCCCGGCCGGCGGCCAGTGCTTTGCCGCTGGGGTCGGCGTCGGCGGCCAAACCGATGGTGAGGATCTCGGCGAGCAGCCGGAACCGGCGGGTTCCGCCACGGTCCATCTGCCGGATCGCCCGAAACATCAGCGCAGGCCGCCCCCGTCCCTTGTGGTCGGGTTCGGTGTGCTCGACGCGGCCTTCTTCAACCAGGGTGTCCAGGTGAAAGCGCACCGTATTGGGGTGCACCCCCAACTCGTCGGCGATCTGCGCGATGCTCAGCGGTTCGTCGGCGGCCTGTACCAGCCGAAGAACGTCGAGGCGACGTCCTCCAGGTGGCACAGGCGGCTTGGCGATGTCGCTCACTCCCCCTGGGGTGGGTAACTGGCTACCAGCGGGGTGTCGATGCCGAGGGGACCGATCTTGGCGGCGCCGCCGGGTGAGCCGAGTGCCTCGTCGCGTCCGGGCAGCGCCTCGGTGAAGAACTCCGCGTTGTCGGCCAGGTGCGGTTGGAGCTCGTCCGGGAGGTCATCTTCGTAGTAGATGGCCTCGACCGGGCACACCGGCTCGCAGGCTCCGCAGTCCACACACTCATCCGGGTGGATGTAAAGGGCTCGTCCGCCTTCGTAGATGCAGTCAACCGGGCACTCCTCCACGCAGGCCCGGTCCATCACGTCAACGCACGGCTTCCCGATCACATATGCCATGGGCAGAGAGTTTACACAAGGGATTTTGTAGAAACTAGAAAGGCAAACCTAAATCTGGGAGGCCGAATGCGGCACCTTGGCGCGCCCCCACAGCGCTCGCACCACCGGCCCTAGAACCATTGCGCTCGTTGCGGATTCACGCCGATAGGAACTTGGCGACGTGACGGTTCCCCGAGCGCGACAGCGCGAGGCCGCAGCGCCGCGGCGCGGGGCGGTCGAGTAGAAACGAACGATGACTGACGCCCCCCGCTACCGCGCCTCCTCTGACTTCCCCAGCCTTCGGTTCGAGCCCGGCGACAACGGCGTGCTGGAGCTGGTGCTCGACGCGCCCGGACTGAACTCGGTGGGCCCGCAGATGCACCGCGATCTCGCCGACGTGTGGCCGGCTCTCGACCGCGACGACGACGTGCGAGCGGTGTTGGTGCGCGGTGAGGGCAAGGCCTTCTCCGCGGGCGGCAGCTTTGAGCTGATCGAGAAGATCGTCGGTGATCACGCCGGACGGATGCAGGTGCTGCGCGAGGCCCGCGATCTGGTGCTGAACATGGTCAACTTCTCCAAGCCGGTGATCTCGGCGATCAACGGGCCTGCCGTCGGCGCAGGCCTGGTGGTGGCGCTGCTCTCCGACATCTCGGTGGCCGGGCGCACCGCTCGGTTGATCGACGGCCACACCAAGCTCGGGGTTGCCGCCGGAGATCACGCGGCGATCTGCTGGCCGCTGCTGGTGGGAATGGCCAAGGCCAAGTACTACCTGCTGACCTGCGAGACGCTGCACGGCGAGGAAGCCGAGCGGATCGGTCTGGTCTCCAAGTGCGTCGACGACGACGAAGTGCTGGCCACCGCGACCCGCATCGCCGACGACCTGGCGCACGGCGCCCAAGACGCGATCCGCTTCACCAAGCACAGCCTCAACTATTGGTATCGGCAGTTCGCGCCGGCCTTCGAGACCGCGTTGGGGCTGGAGTTTCTCGGGTTTTCCGGTCCCGACGTGCTTGAGGGCCTGGCCGCGATCCGGGAGAAGCGCAAGCCGCAGTTCGGCTGAGCGGCCGCCGCTCAGACCCCTCAGACTCGGTGCGCGGCGAGCGCCTGTTCTTTGGCCCAGCGGTAGTCGGCCTTGCCCGAAGGCGAGCGCTGCACCTGGGCGCAGAACACCACGTCTTTGGGCAGCTTGTAGCGCGCGATGTAGTTGGCAGCCTCGGTGACGATGTCCGCTGCCCCGGCGTCGGCGCCCTGCGCCAACTGGACCACCGCGACGACCTCGTTGCCCCATCGCTGGCTGGGCCGGCCCACCACCACGACGTCATAGACGGCGGGATGACGGGCGATCGCGGCTTCGACCTCCTCGGCGAAGATCTTCTCGCCGCCGGAATTGATCGTCACCGAGTCTCGGCCCAGCAGCTCGATGCCGCCGTCGACATCCCAACGAGCCCGGTCACCGGGGACCGAATGCCGGATGCCCTCGATGACCGGGAAGGTCCGGGCCGATTTCTCCGGGTCGCCGAGGTAGCCCAGCGGCACATATCCCTGCTGCGCCAGCCAGCCGATCTCGTCGTCGCCGGGCTGCAGAATGCGGGTCATGTCCGCACTGACCACGACAGCGCCCGGGTTCGGGGTGAAGCGGCCGGTGGAGGCCTGAGCCCGACTGGTGGTCTGTCCCATCTGCGCGCCGGTCTCCGATGAGCCGCCGGCATCGAGGATCGACAGCTGCGGGAGCAGATCCAAGATCCGTTGCTTGATCGGCACGGTGAGCGGCGCACCACCGCTGGCCAGCACGAACAGTCCTGACAGCGCATCTGCAAGCGTGGCGCCGCCGGCCTCCAGTGCGTCGGCCAGCGGGCGTGCGAAGGCATCGCCGACGATCGAGAGCGAGACGGCCCGCTCTTTGGCCGCCAGTTCCCAGGTCCCGACCGGGTCGAAGTGATCGGTGGTCGCCGACATCACGAACGGCCGCCCGCCGAGCAGCGTGATGAAGGCGGCCCACTGGGCTGCGCCGTGCATCAACGGCGCCACGGTCATGGAACCGGCGGCCGCCGCCGTCCGGGCGCGTTCGACGATCTCCTCCAATGTGGTGGGCACGGCGCCGGTGCCGAACTGACGGCCGCCCATGGCGCCAACGAAGATGTCGTGCTGGCGCCACAGCACACCCTTGGGCATGCCGGTGGTGCCGCCGGTGTAGAGCAGGTACAGGTCATCCGGGGACAACGCCAGGCCCAAGGGTTCGGCGGAGGTGGTGGCCAGCAGCTCCTCATAGCGGACCGCACCGGGCAGCGGCGCGTGGCCGGAGTCGTCGTCGACGTGGATCAGCGGCATCTTGGGCAGCCGGTCACCGGCCTGCCGCAGCGCTTCGGCCAGCGTGGGGGCATACCGGGCGTGGTACATGATCGCCTCTACAGAGGCGTTGGTCAGCAGGTAGACCAGTTCGTCGGCGACGTAGCGGTAGTTGACGTTGAACGGCGCGACCCGGGCGTTGTAGGCGCCGAGCATGCCCTCCAGATATTCGTTGCCATTGGCCAGGTACAGCGCGAGGTGGCTCTGCCCGGATTCGTCGGGGGCCAGCTCGGAACGCTCGCGGCGCGCGCCCAGGCCGCGCTCGTGCAGTGCGCGCGCCAGCCGCTGGGACCGGTCCTCGATCTGCTGATAGCTGAATCGGCGGTCGCCGAAGACGATGCAGTCCCGGTCGCCAATGGCCGCCGCCACTGCCGAGAACACTTGGGCGAGGTTGAATTCCACTGCCGCTCCTCGATTCGATCGCAACGCCTGGGCAACGCTACTTGGTGAGCATGGGCCGGCCGCCGACGGTCGTGACGGGCTTTCCTGGGCAACGTCAGGCATGCTTGGCCGCATGTCGGTGGATGTCCTGCTGTATTCGATCCCGCCCGTCCTGGTTTACCTGCTCGTCGGCGCGGTTATCGGGATAGAGAGCCTGGGCGTCCCGTTGCCGGGCGAGCTCATGCTGGTCGGCGCCGCACTGTTGTCATCGCGGCACGAGTTGGGGGTCGACCCGGTCGGCGTTGCGGTGGCGGCGGTGATCGGCGCGGTGATCGGTGACTCGATCGGCTACTCGATCGGCCGGCGATTCGGTATGCCGCTCTTCGACCGCCTGGGCCGTCGATTCCCGAATCACTTCGGCCCCGGCCACGTCGCCTTCGCCGAACGGTCTTTCGGCCGTTGGGGCGCCAGCGCGGTGTTCTTCGGTCGATTCGTGGCACTGCTGCGAATCCTGGCCGGCCCGCTGGCCGGGGCCTTGAAGATGCGTTACCCGCACTTTCTGATCGCGAACGTGACCGGCGCGATTTTCTGGGCCGGTGGGACCACTGCCCTGGTGTATTACGCCGGCGTCGCGGCCGAACACTGGCTGTCGCGGTTCTCCTGGGTGGCGCTGCTGATCGCGCTGCTCGGCGGGCTGATCGCCACCCTCGCGCTGAAGGGCCGGGTCGGCGCCCAGATCGCGGAGCTGGACGCCCAACATCGAGCCCAGCGGGACCCCGTCGCCGAATAGCCAGCGAATTGGGGGCGAATAAGGGTTGTCCCGGCACCGAAGCGAGAGCATGGTGGAAGGGACCGGCGGCGCCGCCGGGGCGTCGCCCCGATCACCCGGAGGCCCCTATGTTTGCGCGCGCAACCACCATTCACGCCCATCCTTCCTTTCTCGATGAGGGGATCACCCACGTCCGCGGCGTGGTGATGCCGGCCCTGGCCGATATGGACGGCTGTGCGGGGATGTCCATGCTGGTCGACCGCGACGCCGGCCGGTGCATCGTCACCTCGTCCTGGCTGGATGAGGACACCTTGCGAGCAAGCGAGGCCGGCGCTCAGCAGATGTGCGACCGTGCCGCGGAGATCTTCCACGCCACTGCCGAGATCACCCGCTGGGAGATCGCCGCGGCGCGCCGTGATCACCGGTCTCGGCGGCACGCGGGTGTACGCGTCACCTGGCTGCGGACCGACCCGGCGGGCTGCGAGCGGATGATCGACACCTACAAGCTGGCGTTGATGCCCGAATTGGAGGATCTCCACGGATTCTGCAGCACCACTTTGCTGGTGGATCGGCATTCCGGACGCGCGGTCTCGTCGGTCAGCTTCGACGACCGAGCGGCACTGGTGGCCAGTCGCAGCAGCGAGCAGGCGATCTGGGCCCGGGCCGTCAACGACGCCGGCGCAGAAGTGCTCGAAGTCGCGGAATTCGATTTGGCGATCGCTCATCTGAACGTGCCCGAGATGGCCTGAACACCGCTGGCCGTAGTTGACGAAGCCGCACGTCAGGTGGGCTTCGGGGTTAATCTTTGCTCGCGGCGCGTTGCCGCCTTTGCTAGGAGGTCTCACCCATGCGGGCTTTCAGCGTGGCCGGGGTCGCGACGGTTGCGGTCACGTTCGGCGGCGTGGCCGTGGCTGCAGCGGCCCCGAAGGATTACTGCGCCGAGCTCCGCGGGGGCAGTACCGGCCGCACGTGTGAGATCCAGGTCTCCGACCCTGGGTATGTCGTCGACATCAGCATGCCGCTGAACTACCCCGACCAGAAGGCGGTCGCCGAGTACATCGCCGCGACCCGCGACGCATTCTTGAACTCGGCCAAGTCCGGCGCGCCGCACAGCACACCGTACGAGTTGCGCATCAAGCCAACCGAATACAGCTCGTCGATCCCCCCGCGCGGCACGCAAGCGGTGGTGTTCACGGTGGACCAGAATCTCGGCGGGGCGCAGCAACAGACGACGTACAAGGCGTTCAACTGGGACCAGACTTACCGCAAGGCGATCACCTACTCGGCGGCGCCGGACGACAAAGAACACGCGCCGTTGTGGCAGGTGGACGATCCGCTGAAGACCGTCGCCCCGATCGTCCAAACTGAGCTGCAGCAACAACTTGCTCCGCCGCCCGCACCACCAGGACAGTCGACCACGGCCACGTCCACCACGGCACCACCACCGTTACCGTTCGCGCAAGCCGCGCTATACGACCCCGCCAACTATCAGAACTTCGCCGTCGCCAACGACGGGGTGATCTTCTTTTTCGACCAGGGCGTCTTGTTGCCCGCCTCGGCCGGGGGGTTACACGTGCTGGTGCCCCGGTCTGCGATCGACCCGATGATCGCCTAACGCCTACGCGGGGCGACGGGACCATTAAACGAATCGCCTCAGGTTTACATCTCCACCACCGTCGCCAAGGCCGGGACAAACTCGCCGCGCCCGAGCGCCCGGTGCTAGCTACGCTCGGCCCCATGACACGCCAACGGCGACCGCGCTCGGGCCCGAGTTATCCACGGACTCGGCGGATCCGTTTCCGTTTCGACGACGACTTCGACAACACCGATGGCTACGGCAAGTATTTCGCCGACGACGACATGGTGCTCAGCCACTTCCTGGCCGGATTGTCCGGTGGTTTTCCGGCGGGCGAGGAATCCTTCATTCGCTCGGTGCGCCGCTTTGCCGATCGCGTTACCGACCCGGTGCTGAAGAAGCAGGTCGCGGGGTTCATCGGTCAGGAGTCCACCCATGGCCAGGAGCACCGCCGGCTCAACGCCGTCCTCGCCGACAAGGGTTATCCGATCCGCTGGCAGGATTCAGATGCCGTGCACCGCTGGCGAATTCGCGCCGAGGAACGGACCCCGGCCATGGTGCACCTGGCCCAGACCGCGGCACTGGAGCACTACACCGCGGTCCTGGCCGAGCGCATCCTGTCCAACGCCGAGATTCAGGCCATTCCGGGGACGCCTGAGGTGTGGAATCTGCTGAATTGGCATGCGGTGGAGGAACTTGAGCACAAGTCGGTGGCCTTTGACCTCTATCGCGCCGTCGGCGGTTCCGAGGCGGTCCGGATCATGGCCATGGCGGTGGTGATCGCCGCCACCGTTCCGCTCATCGCCCTTGGGCTGGTCGTCTCGCTGGCCCGCGACCCTGCGGCACGGCGGCAACCGCGGCGGGCGTTACGGGGAATCGCCGCGCTGTACCGCGGGCCTTTCTTCCGCGGATTTCTGCGCGACGCGGCGGTCTACCTACGCCCCGGATTTCACCCTGACGATGTGGATACCGTTGCCTTGCTTGATCATTGGCGCTCACGCTTGTTCGGCACCGACGGCACCCTCAACGACCATCTGCGCTGACCACCATTGCGCCAGCGCTCATCCGTAGTAGGCGAAGCTACACGTGGGGTGAGCTTCGGTTTTGAACGCCGCCAGCATGCCGTCCATGGTGATGGTGCAGCTGAGCGCCGCATCCCCGCCGTCGGCGGTCACCGAAGTCTCGACCTCGTCGTAGACCGGGTAACTCTTCTCCCACGGCAGCGTCACGTTCGACTCGGTCTGCTGCGGGCCACCGTTGATCCGATAGCTGATATTGACCGGCCCGTCGGCAGACCCGAGGACCGTCATGGTCGCCGTGCCGACCGGAGACCCGGCCGGGGCCCGTTTGACCTGCGCGGCCGAAAACCCCGCCTGAGCGGTCACCGGCGAGCCGGCCGCGACCGCGGCGCACAAACCGAGAACCGTGGCGGCGACACGCACGGACCGCAGAATTCCAGTCGGCATGGTCATCGTGGCAGCCTACGTCGGGGCCCGAGCTGGATGTGGCGATCACGTCACATCATTGGCCTCAAGCGCAGCGGCCAGTCTGACCCGGGTGTGGACGCCGAGTTTGCGGTACACACTCGACAGCGTGCTCTCGATGGTCTTCTCGGCCAGAAACAGTTCGACGGCGAGCATTGAGAGCCGCTGGTGGTGCGCCATCGTGCGCTCTAAGGGCCCATCCGAACACGTGTGGCGATCGCAGGGTTGCGAACGGTCAACCACTGCGCCAAGTCGGCGAGATTAGATTGAGCGACACCGACCGTGACACGAAGCCAGCAACGCTGGCGATCTCGCACTGAGGCGCTCGACGGCCGCACAGAACGCCGCGGCGACGGCCCGTTCGTCGATGTCCGGCTCTGCCGGGGTGGCACGTCTCGCGCCCGGTCCAGCGCAACGCGCTGGGCGCCGGGCAGTCCCCCCAGCATCGCTTGGTCGATCCCGTTGAGCAGGTCAGCGACCGCAGCGAAGGCAGAATCGACTTCCGCTGCAGACCCATGCGCCGACAGCACCAAGAATCCTTGAGAGCCAGCCACGTCCGTGGCACTGATCATCAACGTGACCTTGCCGATGCCGGCTTCGCCCTCGATCACCAATGCCGCGGGCCCCGGCCGAGCACGGGCTAGCAAATCCGACCCCGCCCGCTCCTCCGTGCGGGGCGCCGCCGTTGACACGGCCTCATCCTCGCACCGCCGGCCACTCGGGCTGGCTCCAAAAACGAGAAAAGCCACCTGTTTCCAGGTGGCTCTCTTGTGGTCCCGGCTGGGATCGAACCAGCGACCTTCCGCGTGTGAGGCGGACGCTCTCCCCCTGAGCTACGAGACCGGATGAACGAGGACGAACACTAGCACGCCGGACCCGCTAAGTATCAATGCGCAGGCCGGTTTTCAGGCGAATCGCCGTGCTGACATGCGGAGTTGTGCTGTCTCACATCTCTCCGCTAATGTTCTGCAGGCACCGGGCGACGATCTCGCCCGAGGCACGCGGATGTAGCGCAGTTGGTAGCGCATCACCTTGCCAAGGTGAGGGTCGCGGGTTCGAATCCCGTCATCCGCTCGAGGGTGTCAAGTGGCATCAACCCCTTGCGGTGGAGTGGCCGAGTGGTGAGGCAACGGCCTGCAAAGCCGTGCACACGGGTTCGATTCCCGTCTCCACCTCCGTCCCAAGGCTCTAAGCGCGGTTAGCTCAGCGGGAGAGCGCTTCCCTGACACGGAAGAGGTCGCTGGTTCAATCCCAGTACCGCGCACCAGACTCGACATTGCGAAAACCCCTGCCGCCGCCCCGTGACGACAGGGGTTTTTCCGTCTCTGAGTATTAGGCCTTGGCCGCCTGGAGCACCGCGCCGACGCGGCCGCGACTGATCAGACCCCCGAGCCCCGCCTCGACCCCACTGCCCCCGAGCGCGCCTTCGGCACGAGCACCAAGCAGCTATGACGAAGATCACACTCCATAGATCCGCACCTGCGGAGATCGAGCCCGAATCCCGGGTCGGGCCGAGGTCATCAGCCGGTAAGCAGCACAATCATTAACAATGCAGGAGGGGGAATTACGAAAGGTGGCCCCATGAATCGACCCATCGTCACCCTGTCGGTGTTCGCCTTGACTGTCGCCATGTCAGCGGCCTGTTCGAGCCATACCGACTCGACGAGCGCGCCGCCCCCGGCCGACACCTCCGACGGAGCGAGCCCGGCCACCCCGAAACCCGCCGGGCACACCGGCGACACCCTGAACCTCACCCGAGCCGACGGCAGCACCGTCACCGTCACCTTGGACGAGGTGATCAACCCCGCGACCGTCACGCCTGGCCCCGGCGACCCGGGCACTACCTACATCGCGACGCGGTTCACGATCGCGAACCCGGGAACCGCAACCATGAACGGCGACATCAACACCAACGTCTGGGCGTTCGGCTCGGACGGGCAGCGCTATGCGCCGAATCTCAAAAATGTCCGCGAGTGCACGAACTTCGACTCCGGCATGTTCCACATCGCCCCCGGCGAGTCCGCAACCGGCTGCGTGGCGTTCGCCCTGCCTGCCGATGTCAGCCCGGCGAAAGTCAGGTACGCCCCGTCGTCTGGGTTCGCCGACGGCTTCGGGGAATGGCTGTTTCCCTCCCCCAGTCGCGCCACACCGCCCCCCAGCGTCAACTAACGGTTGACGTACCCCATGTCGTCAACCTAAGGTTGACGACATGCCTGATCCCACCCCGCTCACACAGTCCGTCCGCCTTGACGACCTGATCAACGCCATCACCGGCGTGCACGACAACCCCCTAGAACAGTTGACCGATGCCGTGCTGGCCGCCGAACACCTCGGTGAGGTCGCCGACCATCTGATCGGACACTTCGTCGACCAGGCGCGCCGATCGGGAGCGTCGTGGACCGAGATCGGCAAGTGCATGGGCGTCACCAAGCAGGCGGCGCAGAAGAAGTTCGTTCCGCGCCCTGAGGCCGCCACGCTCGATCCCGAACAGGGCTTCGCCCGCTTCACCCCGCGGGCGCGCAGTGCCGTGGTGGCAGCCCAGAACGCCGCGCACCGGGCACGCAACGCCGAGATCACCCCCGATCATCTGGTCCTGGGCCTGCTGCACGATCCCGACGCGCTGGCCACCGCGCTGCTCACCGCGCAACAGGTCGACCCGGAAGCCGTTGCTGCCGCCGTCGCCCTTGAGCCCGGCGACGCCGAGCCGCCCGCCCTGATCCCGTTCAACGGCCCGGCGCGCAAAGCGCTGGAGTTGACCTTCCGCACCGCACTTCGCCTCGGCCACAACTACATCGGCACCGAGCACCTGCTGCTGGCATTGCTGGAAGCCGAGGAGGGCAGCGGCCCCCTGCATCGCGCGGGAGTCGACCGGGAGCGGGCCGAAACCGATCTGGCTCGCGCGCTCGAGGTGATCACCGAGAAGCTGGGTTCCCCCGGTTCGGAAACCACGAACTGACCGCCGAAACCAGCCAACTGCGGACGTGGCGGGCCAAGGCTGCTGCACCCGCGATGCCGATGTGCCATCATGCCCAGAAGCAAACGAAGAGGACATGATGCATCGCTGGATTCTGGCCCTGGTCACTTCCGTCGTCACCGCGTTGGCAGCCCTGGTAGCGCCGGCCGCCGGAAACGCCACGCCGACCACCACCCCCGAAGCGCCGATCGGTCGCCTCGGCGACACGCTGCGCATCTCCTACCACGATGAGGCCTTCGGTCCGATCGTCGCCGATGTCACGGTGCACGACGTGGTGCCCAGTGAGATCCCCCCGGGCTGGGGCGCCAACGGCACGCCCCGCTGGCGCAACCAGGGTGGTCCGTGGCGAGCGAATGTAACCGTCCACCCGATCTCGGTACCCAACCCCTACATCATGGCGGCCTCGGTCACCTTCGACGGTGTCACACCCGGCGGCGACGCCTACGTGTCCAAGCACACCGACGACCCGACCACGCTGGACGCGGTGCTCACCAACGCTCCCGCGGGCTCCACCGTCGACGGTGGCGTCTACTGGGATGTCTACCGCGGCTTGGTCACCCACGTGGTGATGCTGTCGCGCAACACCGGCCTGCGCCTGGCGCAGTGGAATCTGTGAGCTAACGCGCGTCGAGCCTCGCTAACCCCCGCTGCTGAGCGCGAGCAGTCGCGAGGTGGCCCGCAGGTACTTCTTGCGGTAACCACCGGCCAGCATCTCGGCGCTGAAGATCTGGTCGAGTTTGGCGCCGGAAGCCACCACCGGGATGCCGGCGTCATACAGGCGATCGGTGAGGGCGACCAATCGCAGCGCCACATTCTGGTCGTCGATGGGATGGGCACCGGTGAGGAACACTGCGGTGACGCCCTCGATCAGGGTCAGGTAGCGCGACGGATGCATGGTGGCCAGGTGGACACACAGCCCGTCGAAGTCGTCCAGTGTCGCTCCGGGCCGCGCTGCTGCGCGCTGCGTGACCTGCTGGGCTGAGGGCGGTTCGGGCGCCGGTGGCAGATCCCGGTGCCGATAGTCGGGACCGTCAACGCGTACCGGGGTGAAAATGCTTGCCAGCGCACTGATCTCGCGCAGAAAGTCCTGCACAGCGAAGCGACCTTCGCCGAGCTGTTCGGGCAGCGTGTTCGAAGTCGCGGCGATAGAGACCCCGCGCGCCACCAATTCGGACAACAGCCGCGACACCAAGGTGGTGTTGCCCGGATCGTCGAGTTCGAATTCGTCGATGCACACCACGGTGTAGCCGCCGAGCAATTCGATGCACTCGGTGAAACCGAACACCCCGGCCAACTGGGTCAGCTCCATGAATGTCGCGAACGCCGTTTGATGCGGCTCGGCGGACCCGGTGTCGGTGATCGTGTGGTAGATCGAGGCCAGCAGGTGCGTCTTGCCGACACCGAAACCGCCGTCGAGGTAGATACCCACCCCCGGCAACACCTCGCGCTTGCCCAACAGCTTGCGCCGCCCCGCACGCCGGGTCAGCGCCTGCGCGCAGAACGCGGTGCACGCGGTCACGGCGGCCGCCTGGCTGGGTTGCGCCGGGTCTGGCCGGTAGCTGGCGAAGCTGGCGCCGGCGAACGTCGGGGGCGGCTTGAGCTGCGCGATCAACCGTTCCGGCGACACCGCCGGATGCCGGTCTACCAGGTGGTCGATCGACTCAGCGGCTGGATTGGGCACGCACGAACTGTAGTCACATGGTGCAATCGAGGCCATGTCCGACCTCAGCGCAGACCCGGGATTCACCCTGCTGGGCTCCACGGCGCCCATCGACGACGGCGAACTGGGCCGGTTGTACGCCTATCCCGAAACCGATGCTCCACGCGTGTGGGTGCGGGCCAATTTCATCGGCAGCCTTGACGGTGGAGCCACGGTGGCCGGCACCTCCGGCGGGCTGGCCGGGTCCGGCGATCGTTCCCTGTTCATGCTGCTGCGGGCGCTGGCCGACATCGTGCTGGTGGGTGCGGGCACGGTCCGGGTCGAGAATTACGGCGGGGCGCGGCTCGGTGTTGCCCAGCGCCAGGGCCGCCGCGACCGCGGACAGTCCGAACTACCCCGGCTGGCGATCGTGACCCAGTCCGGGCAACTGGACCGAGACCTGCGGGTCTTCAACGACACGGAGCTGGCTCCGCTGGTGTTGACCTGCTCCGCGGTCGCCGACGACACCCGGCGGCGACTGACCGGGTACGCCGAAGTGCTGGACTGCTCGGGCGATGACCCCGGGCGGGTCGACGAGGCCGTGGTGCTGGCCGCGTTGGCGGAGCGCGAACAGTTCCGGGTCCTCACCGAAGGCGGACCGACCTTGCTGGGATCGTTCATCGAGCGCGAGCTGCTCGACGAGCTCTGCCTGACCATGGCCCCCTATCTGGTCGGTGGCCTGGCCCGCCGTATCGCCACCGGTCCGGGCGAGCTGACGACGCCGATGCGCTGTGCGCATCTGCTCGCCGACGAATCCGGCTACCTCTACGGCCGCTACGTCAAAAGCGCGCGCCTATAAGGTGACAGGCATGACCAGCTATTCGAGGTTCGCCCGGGTCGCGGTGGTGACGGCTGCCGCCGTACTGGCCGGGTCCGCGCCCCTGCTGGCCGGTTGCGCGCCCGGGCTGGCCGCCGACCCGCGTTTCGCAACCAACTCCGGCGCGGGCCCCCAGGGGCAACCCGAGTCCACCTCGGACAAAGCTGGACCGCCCCCGGTGGAGGTGCCCAAGAACGACCTTCCGTGGCATGACTGCACCGCCCGGGTCTTCGGCGACGCGGCGCTGCCCGCCACGCCAGGGGTGCGGCTGGACTGCGCCAGCTACGACGCCGACGTCGACCCACTCGGCGGCGGCTCCGGGGCGATCAGCATCGGGGTGGTGCGGGCCCGGTCGGTGCAGACCCCCGGCGACGCCGGCCCCGTGGTGTTCACCACCGGCTGGGATCTGCCGTCGTCGATGCAGCTGCCGATCTGGCTGGCACGGGCCGGCGCGGACGTGCTCAAGAGCCACCCGATCGTCGCGGTGGACCGGCGCGGCACCGGGATGTCGAGTCCGGTGGACTGCCGCGACCGCAGCCAGCGCGACGAAATGTGGAACCAGGCGCAGTTCGCCCCCGGCGACGACCCAGTGGCCAGTCTGGGCACGGTCACGCAGGAGGCCACCACCGACTGCACCGACTCCATTTCGCCGGGCGAGTCCTCCTACGACAACACCCATGCCGCCACCGATCTCGAACGGCTGCGCAGCATCTGGGACATCCCCGCGCTGTCGCTGATCGGTATCGGCAATGGCGCTCAGATCGCCCTGGCCTACGCCGGCTCTCACCCGGGGAAGGTGGCCCGGTTGGCACTGGACTCCCCCATCCCGCTCGGAGCCGCCGCCGAATCCGCCGCCGAGGAACGAGTGAAGGGCCAGCAGGCGGCCTTTGAGGCGTTCGCCGCGCAGTGCGTCGCGGTGAGCTGTGCGCTGGGCCCGGACCCGAAGGGCGCTGTCAACGCGGTGCTGGACGCCGCCCGCTCCGGTCATGGTCCGGGCGGCGCCTCGGTGGCCGCGGTGACCAACGCGATCGTCACGGCCCTGGGTTATCCCACCGGCGACCGCGTCAACACCACCAACGAGTTGGCCAGGGCCCTGGCGTCGGCCAACTCCGGCGACCCCAACCTGTTGAACAACTTGATCAACCGGGCCCAAGGCACCACCGGCAGTGACGGCCGCTTCGTCAACTCCTGCGCCGACGCGCTCAATCGGCCGACGCCAGACCGGGTCCGGGAGCTGGTGGTCGCCTGGGGCAAGGAATATCCGCAGTTCGGCACGGTCGGCGCGCTGGACATGGCGCAGTGCCTGAGCTGGCCCAGCAGCAGCACCCCGGACCTGCCGAAGGAACTCAAGATCGATGTCCTGCTGCTGGGGGTGCAAAACGATCCGATTGTCGGGGAGGAGGGCGTGGCGGCCACCGCCGCGGCCGTCATCAACGCCGGGTCGGCCAGCAAGCGGGTGATGTGGCAGGGCATCGGGCATGGCGCCGCGGTGTACTCGTCGTGCACGCTGCCGCCGCTGATCGGCTACCTCGACAGTGGCAAGTTGCCCGACACCGACGTCTACTGCCCGGCCTGACCCAGCCTGATCCGGACTCCTGGGACCGGTCCGGGGTACGGTTCGCTGGTGACGGCAGCCGACTCCTTGATGCACCGGGCGGGCACCGCCCTACAGGCCGCGTTCCGGCCCCCCACGTCCCCGCCGAGCACCGCGACCGTACTGCGTTCGGTGCTGTGGCCGGTGGCCATCATGTCGTTGATCCATCGCGCCATCGTGCTGCCGCTCAACGGCAACATCACCGATGACTTCAAACCGGTGTACCGGGCGGTGCTGAACTTCCGACACGGCCTGGACATCTACAACGAGCACTTCGACTACGTCGATCCGCACTACCTGTACTCCCCCGGCGGCACCCTGCTGATGTCACCGTTCGGGTACCTGCCGGAGACCCTGTCGCGCTACACCTTCATCGCGACCAACACGATCGCGATCGTGCTGGCCGCCTACCTGCTGCTGCGGATGCTCGGATTCGGGCTGAGCTCGGTCGCGGCGCCGGCCCTGCTAGCGGCGATGTTCCTCACCGAAAGCGTGAGCAGCACACTGGTATTCACCAACATCAATGGCGTGATCCTGCTGGCCGAGGTGTTGTTCTTGCGCTGGCTGCTCGACGGTCGGGCGAGCCGCCAGTGGTGGGCCGGTGTCGCGATCGGTTTGACCATTGTGGTCAAGCCAGTGCTGATACCGCTGCTGCTGCTGCCGCTGCTGAGCCGGCAGTGGCGGCCGTTCGTCGGGGCGATCGCGGTGCCGGTGCTGTTCAACGTGGTGGCGTTCCCGCTGGCCAGCGATCCGAACAGCTACTTCACCCAGACGGTGCCCTACATCATGGGCACCCGCGACTACTTCAACTCCTCGATCCTGGGCAACGGCGTGTTCTTCGGGCTGCCGTCGGGTCTGATCCTGTTCATGCGGGTGCTGTTCACCGTGTTGGCCGCTGTCAGCCTGTGGCTGTTGTACCGCTACTACCGCACCCGCGACCCCCGGTTCTGGATGCTGACCTCCTCGGGTGTGCTGCTGACGACGTCGTTTTTGGTGCTCTCGCTGGGCCAGGGCTACTACTCGATCGTGCTGTTCCCGTTCCTGATGACCGTGGTGCTGCCGAACTCGGTGCTGCGCAACTGGCCGGCTTGGCTGGGGGTCTACGGGTTCATGACCCTGGACAAGTGGCTGATCTTCCGGTGGATGAACATCGGGCGGCCCCTGGACTACCTCAAGATCACCTACGGCTGGTCGCTGCTGCTGATCGTGATCTGCACGGTGCTGTGCTATCGCTACCTGGACGCCAAGGAGCAGGGCCGCCTGGACGACGGGATCGATCCGGCCTGGCTGACGGCCGAACAGCCGAAAGCTACCGTGGAGGCATGACCTCTCCCAAGGTGTCGCTCACCGACGACGAGTGGCGCGCGAAACTGACCCCCGAAGAGTTCGCGGTACTGCGCCGCGCCGGTACCGAGCCGCCGAACACCGGCGAATACACCGACACCACCACCGAAGGTGTCTACGAGTGCCGGGCGTGCGGTGCCGAATTGTTCCGCAGCACAGAGAAATTCCACTCGCACTGCGGTTGGCCGTCGTTCTTCGACCCGGCCGACTCGGACGCGGTGATACTGCGCTCGGATGACTCGCTGGGGATGCGGCGCACCGAGGTACTGTGCGCGTCCTGCCACAGCCATTTGGGCCACGTGTTCACCGGCGAGGGCTACCCCACCCCCACCGACCAGCGCTACTGCATAAACAGCATTTGTCTGCGGTTGGTGCCGAGCTCGTAGCGGGCCGCTACGGCAGCGACGCCACCAACTGCTCGACCTCGACCCGGGGGCCGGTGAAGAACGGGGTTTCCTCCCGGGCGTGCAACCGGGCCTCGGTGTTACGCAGGTCGCGCATCAGGTCGACGATCCGGTCGAGTTCGGGCGCCTCGAACGCCAGAATCCACTCGTAGTCGCCGAGCGCGAACGCGGGCACGGTGTTGGCCCGCACATCCTTGTACTCGCGGGCCGCCATGCCGTGTTCGGCCAGCATCCTGCGGCGGTCCTCTTCGGGCAGCACGTACCACTCGAGCGACCGCACGAAGGGGTACACGCAGACGTAGGCGCCTGCCGGTTCACCGGCGATGAACGCCGGGACATGACTGCGGTTGAACTCGGCCGGCCGGTGCAACGCCACGCTGCTCCACACCGGCTCGCAGGCCCGGCCCAGTGCGGTGCGACGGAAACCGGCGTAGGTGGCCTGCAGATCTTCGATGCGCTCGGCGTGGGTCCAGATCATGAAATCGGCGTCGGCGCGCAGGCCGGCGACGTCGTACACCCCGCGGACCACCACGCCCCGCTCCTCCTGCTGCTTCAAGAAGGTGGCGACCTGGTCGGCGATCTCCTCTCGGGTCTGCGAACCCGCGTCGAGTCCACCCGGATTCACCGAGAACACCGAGAACATCACGTAGCGGAGAGTGGAGTTCAACTTGTCGTAGTCGAGGTGCGCCATGGCCCATATGCTGCCACGATGCGCTGTGAAGTTCGCTAGGGCGCCGGGGTGGCGCTGATCACGGCCGCCACGGCCCGGTCGGCCGCGGCGATGCAGGCCGGCACGCCGATGCCGTCGAGATAGTTGCCGGCGACCGCCACGGTCGGTGGCAGCGCCGCGCGCAGCCCTGTCACCAGGGCGGCGTGGCCGGGGCGATACTGCGGCATAGCCGCAGGCCAGCGCTGCACGCGCACGTCGATGGGGTCCATCGTGAGACCGAAGACGGCCTCCAAGTCCTGCACCGACCACGCCACCAGCTCCGCGTCCGACGCGCTGGTGCGGGGGTCGCCGAACCGACCGAACGACAACCGCAACACCTCGACCCGGCCGCCGTACCCCCGGTCGCCCCACTTGCGCGACGTCAGGGTGATCGCCTTGGCGTGCAGCCGCTCCCCGGTAGCAACCAGTACCCCGGAGTTGTTCGGGAACGCCGCGCCGGCAGGTACCGCCATTGCCACCACCACCGAGGATGCGTTGCCGATCCGGCTGGCCGCTGCCGCGGCACGCGGCGCGAACCCGGTGGCCAGCCGGGCCAGCACGGGGGCGGGCACCGCGACCACCACCCGATCGGCGCGATGATGGCCGCCACTGGCGTCTCGTAACAGCCATCCGTCGCCGGCCGGGTCGATCTGGGTCACCGCCGACTGCACCCAGCGCAGCCTGGCGCTACGCACCAGTGCGTTGACCAGCACCTGATACCCGCCGGTGATCGCGCCGAACACCGGCACACCGGTGGTCGCGGGCAGTGCCCGCCGCACCGCTTCGGTCAGGCTGGACGCGCCCTCATCGAGCAGCGTGGCCAGGCCCGGGACCGCCGAGCGCAGCCCGACGGTTGCCGCCGAACCCGCATACACCCCGCCGATCAGCGGATCCACCGAGCAGGCGACCACCTGTGCCCCGAACCGGTCGGCCACAAGTGCCCCCAGCGCCGGATCGCTGCCCGGTTCGAACGCCAATGGGCGGCTGGGTTCGCCGGCGATCCGGGCGAGGGTTTCGGTGTCGACCAGCCCGGCCATCGACTCCGGTGAGGAAGGAATCCCGCTGAGGGTGTCCGGCGGCAGCCGATGCAGCAGCCGGCGGCTGTAGAGCAACGGCCGCACTCCGGTGGTACCGCGCTGCCGATCGGCCAGACCCAGCTCGGCCAACAGGGCCGGGACCTCGGGCCGCCGGGCGACGAACGCCTCGGCACCTACGTCCACCCCGATCCCGCCCAGGGTCTCGGTGCGCAGCAGCCCACCGAGCCGATCGGCCGGATCGAAGATGGTGATGTCGACTGCGTCGCCGAGTGTCGCCCGCAGGCGGTGGGCGGCGGCTAGACCGGAGATTCCGCCCCCGACGACGCAGTACGACGTGGTCACAATGAATGAACCAGCGATACCAGGTCGGTCAGCACCCCGGGGTCGGTCTCCGGCAGCACGCCGTGTCCGAGGTTGAACACGTGCCCCGACGCTCCGGCGGCAACGGCGGCACGGCCGTCGGCGACGACGGCCTTGGCGGCACGCTCCACGGCCGGCCAGCCCGCCAGCAGCACCGCCGGGTCCAGGTTGCCCTGCAAGGCCCGACCGGCGCCCACCCGCGCGGCGGCGTCGGCCAGCGAGGTACGCCAGTCCACCCCGACGACGGTGGCGCCGGTGGCCGCCATCTCCCCCAACAGCTCGCCGGTCTGCACGCCGAAGTGCGTCATCGGCACCTCCCGGTCGGCGAGCGCGGCGAACACCCGGGCACTGTGCGGTGCCACGTAGCGCCGGTAGTCGGCCAGGCACAGCGTTCCGGCCCAGGAGTCGAACAACTGAATGGCGTCCACACCGTGGTCGAGCTGCACCGTCAGAAACGCGATGGTCAGGTCGGTAAGCCGCGTCATCAACTCATGCCAGGTGTCCGGATCGGCCAGCATCATCGCCTTGGTGCGGGCATGCGTCCGGCTGGGCCCGCCCTCGACCAGGTAGGAGGCCATGGTGAACGGCGCGCCGGCGAAGCCGATCAGCGGCACCGTTCCGAGCGCGTCCACCAGCAGCGATACCGCCGCGGCCACAGCCGTCACCTGCTGCGGGTCCAACGGCCGCAGGGCGGCGACGTCACCCGCGCTGCGCACCGGGTCGGCGATCACCGGCCCGACATCGGGGACGATGTCCAGATCCACCCCGGCGCCACGCAGCGGCACCACGATGTCGGAGAACAGGATCGCCGCGTCGACGTCATGGCGGCGCACCGGCTGCAGCGTGATCTCGCAGACCAGTTCGGGGTCAAAACAGGCCGCCAGCATGCTGTGCTGGGCGCGCAGCTCACGGTATTCCGGCAGGGATCGACCGGCCTGGCGCATGAACCAGACCGGCATCCGGTTGGGTTGGCGGCCGGTAGCGGCGGCCAGGTACGGGGAATCAGGCAGTTCACGACGGGCACTCATCGAGCTCAATGCTGCCACGCCGGGTCGCCGCAGGCCGAACCGTGCCGTTTCGCGCGGCGGTCCCGCCTATTCGGCGCGCCTGTCTGCGTCGACCGGCGCCGGGGGTTAGCGTGAGAATCGGTGACCCGCGTCGCGGCGGTGCGCAACAGAACCTTGTGTGCCGGCCGCTGGCGACGTGGCGCACAGCAAATCAGTTAAGGAGCGGCACCAGTGACATCAGCCGAGCCTGCCCCCTTTCGGGAAGCGGTGGCAACGATGCACGCCGCAACCGTGCGGTCGGAAATCGAGTTGGGCCCGATCCGGCCGCCGCAGCGCCTGGCGCCGTACAGCTACGCGCTGGGCGCCGAGGTCAAGCACCCCGAGACCGACTTCATCCCGGAAGACTCCGACGGCGATGCCTTCGGCCGGTTGATCCTGTTGTACGACCCCGACGGCACCGACGCCTGGGACGGCACCATGCGGATGGTGGCCTTCATTCAGGCGGACCTGGACCCGCACGAGGCGATCGACCCGCTGCTGCCCGAGGTCGCCTGGAGTTGGCTGGTCGAGGCGCTGGGTGCCCGCACCGAACACGTCACCGCGTTGGGTGGGACCGTCACGGCCACCACGTCGGTTCGGTACGGCGACATCTCCGGCCCACCGCGGGGTCACCAGTTGGAGCTGCGCGCGTCGTGGACCGCAACCACCCCGGAGCTGGGCACACATGTCCAGGCCTTCTGTGAGGTGCTGGAACACGCCGCGGGCCTACCGCCGGTCGGGATCACCGATCTGAGCTCGCGAACCCGCGTCTGAGATGTCCGAGCAGACCACCGAACCGGCCGTCACCGAAGAGCCCGAGCCGACACCGCTGCCGCATCCTGCCGATGGGGTGCCGGAGGTGTCGGTCACCCGCAGGCAGATCGGTGCCGCCGCCGACCTGCTGGCAGGCGGCCACGGCCCGTTCGCCGTGGATGCCGAGCGGGCGTCGGGCTTCCGCTACTCCAACCGGGCCTACCTCATCCAGATCCGTCGAGCCGGCGCCGGGACGGTGCTGATCGACCCGGTCGGCGCCGGCGAGGATCCGGCTGCCCTGCTGCGCCCAGTCGCCGAAGTGCTCGACGACGACGAGTGGATTCTGCACGCCGCCGACCAGGACCTGGCCTGCCTGGCCGAGGTCGGTATGTGGCCCAAGGCGCTGTACGACACGGAACTGGCCGGGCGGCTGGCCGGCTTCGACCGGGTCAATCTGGCCGCAATGGTGCAGCGGCTGTTGGGACTGGGCCTGGCCAAGGGCCACGGTGCCGCCGACTGGTCGAAGCGACCGCTGCCCGCCGATTGGCTCAACTATGCGGCACTCGACGTCGAGGTGCTCATCGAACTGCGCCAGGCGGTCGCTGAAGTGCTGGCCGAGCAGGGCAAAACCGATTGGGCGGCACAGGAGTTCAATCACGTCCGGGTGACCGACTTCACCACCACGACACGCCGGGACCGCTGGCGGCGCACGTCGGGCATTCACAAGGTGCGCGATCGGCGCGGCCTGGCCGCCGTCCGAGAGCTCTGGACGGTCCGCGACCAGATCGCTGCGCGCCGTGACATCGCGCCCGGACGCATCCTGCCCGACTCGGCGATCATCGCTGCGGCCGTCGCCAACCCCACCACCGTCGCAGAGCTGCTCGCCCTGCCGGTGTTCGGCGGACCCAAACAACGGCGCAGCGCGGCGACCTGGCTGGCAGCGCTGGCCGCTGCACGCGACAACCCCGAGCCGCTGGAAGCCGGCGAATCCGCCAGCGGCCCACCGCCGCCCTCGCGCTGGTCGCGGCGCAAGCCCGAGGCGGCCGCGCGACTGGAGGCCGCCCGCGCCGCGCTGGGTGCCGTATCCGAGCAGGTGCACGTGCCGACCGAGAACCTGATCAGCCCGGAACTGGTGCGCCGGCTGTGCTGGGACTGGAAACCTACGGCATCGGACGCAGCGGTGGTGATCGAGGAGTTCCTGGTCACCGGCGGCGCGCGCCCGTGGCAGCGTGAGCTGACGGTGCCGGTGCTGACGCAGGCTCTCGGCCGCGCCTAGCCGGGCCAGGTTCTCGACAGCAGGGTGCTCGGCATGGCTGTTGCTAGACTGGCTAGGGAGCGGGCCGTATTCAGTGTTCGGCCAGCGCTTCTCACGTCACGCTAACCGTGGACGCGAACCGTCAAGGACTTCCCATGGTTGATTCTTCTGGGAGGACCTCGTGTCACCGGCTTTTCGTCGCATCGTCTACGTCATCAGCTACGAACTGGTCGCCGTTGCGCTGACCACTGCCGGACTGACCGTGCTGGGATTCGGCGGCGGCAGTTCAGGTGCCGTGGCAGTAGCGGCATCAACAGTCGCGGTGATCTGGAACTACGTCTGGACCACCGCGTTCGAGGCATGGGAACGCCGTCAGGACTCCGCGACCCGCACGGTGAGCCGACGGATCGTGCACGCCATCGGCTTCGAAGGTGGCCTGGTGGTGCTGCTGTTACCGATCGTGGCCGCGCTGTTGAAGGTGTCGCTGGTACAGGCCTTCGGTCTCGAGATCGGCCTGCTAGCGTTCTTCCTGGTCTACACGTTCGTGTTCGCGTGGGTGTTCGACGCGGTGTGGCCGCCGATCTCCGGCGTGAGCTAGTCCAGCCGCTCGCTGACCTCGTCGACGCAGTTGGAGGCGCCCATCGCCGCCACCCAGCCGGTGATCTGGCGGGCCACGTCCTGGGCGGTCAGGCCGACCTCGGCCAGCAGCTCGCCGCGCGAGGCGTGGTCGTAGAAACGCTGCGGCAGAGCGACGTCGCGGCAGGGCTGGTCGATCTCGGCACTCCGCAGCGCCGCCGAGACCGCCCAGCCGATACCGCCGGCGACGCCGTTGTCCTCGCAGGTGACCACCAGCTTGTGCGCGCGGGCCATCTCGATGAGCACCTCCGGCACCGGAAGCACCCAACGCGGGTCGATCACCGTCACCCCGATGCCCTGGTTGTGCAGTCGGTCGGCCACGGCCAATGCCATCGGCGCGAACGCGCCGACCGCGACCAGCAGGACGTCTTGGGGCAAACCGTCGGCCGGGACCGCCAGCACGTCCACCCCAGCGCGCCGCTCGATGGCGGGAATATCTTCGCCCACATCCCCTTTGGGGAATCGCAACGCGGTGGGCCCGTCATGGATGTCGAGCGCTTCGCCGAGCTCTTCGCGCAGCCGGATGCCGTCGCGAGGTGCGGCTACCCGGATTCCGGGCACGATCCCCAGCACCGATAGATCCCACATGCCGTTGTGACTGGCGCCGTCGGGCCCGGTGATCCCGGACCGGTCCAACACCAGCGTCACCGGCAGCTTGTGCAGCGCGACATCCATCACGAGCTGGTCGAAGGCGCGGTTGAGGAACGTCGAATACACCGCCACCACCGGGTGCAGACCGCCCATCGCCAAGCCCGCCGCGGATGTCATAGCGTGTTGCTCGGCGATCCCGACGTCGAACATCCGATCCGGAAAACGCTGTCCGAACGGCGCGAGCCCCGTGGGGCCCGGCATGGCGGCGGTGATGGCGACGACATCACGGCGCTTGGTGCCGTACTCGATGAGCGCGTCGGAGAACACCGCCGTCCAACCGCGCCCGGCGGTCTCGGTTGCGTTGCCGGTCAGCGGATCGATCACCCCGCAGGCGTGCATCTGCTCGGCCTCGTCGTTCTCGGCCGGGCCGTAGCCCTTGCCCTTTTGGGTGACCACGTGCACGATCACCGGCCCGCCGAAGCCCCGTGCGCGGCGCAGCGCGGATTCCACCGCGGCCTCGTCATGACCGTCGATCGGGCCCAGGTATTTCAGGCCGAGGTCGGTGAAGAGCGCCTGCGGTGCCAGCGCATCCTTGAGCCCCGCCTTGAAGCTGTGGATCACCTGGTAGCCGAGTTCCCCCACGACCGGCACCCCGCGGATCGCGGTGCGGCCCCGCTCCAGCAGGCGCTCGTAGGCGGGCTGCAGCCGCAGTGCGGCCAGGTGGTCGGCGAAGCCACCGATGGTGGGCGCGTAACTGCGGCCGTTGTCATTGACTACGACCACCACCGGGCGGTTGCCTGCGGCGATGTTGTTGAGCGCCTCCCAGCACATGCCGCCGGTCAGGGCGCCGTCACCGACGACGGCCACCACATGCCGGTTGCGGTGCCCGGTCAGCTCGAAGGCTTTGGCCAGGCCGTCGGCGTAGGACAGCGCCGAACTGGCGTGGCTGGACTCCACCCAGTCGTGCTCGCTCTCGGCGCGCGACGGGTAGCCCGACAGCCCACCCTTCTTGCGCAGGGTGTCGAAGTCGCGGCTGCGCCCGGTCAGCATCTTGTGCACGTAGGCCTGATGCCCGGTGTCGAAGATGATCGGGTCGTGCGGAGAGTCGAACACCCGGTGCAGCGCCAACGTCAGCTCCACCACACCCAGGTTGGGACCCAGATGCCCGCCGGTCGCGGCGACCTTGTGGATCAGGAA
Source organism: Mycobacterium sp. SMC-11 (assembly GCF_046250095.1). Classification (NCBI taxonomy): domain Bacteria; kingdom Bacillati; phylum Actinomycetota; class Actinomycetes; order Mycobacteriales; family Mycobacteriaceae; genus Mycobacterium; species Mycobacterium sp. SMC-11. Next base: position 2,823,955 of record NZ_CP176430.1, read on the forward strand.
CTCACGGATTTCCGCCGCCAGATCGGTCAGCTGAGCCTGCGAGAGGTGCTGCAGATCGGCGGGGCCGCGGATCCCTTCAAGCATCCGGTCAGTCTACGCATGGCCGCGGGCACCCACCGTATCGTCGTCGTGTGCAGGCCGAACAGATCGCCGAAGAATTCCCGGTGGTAACTATCGACTCCGACGCGCTGGCCGCTGCGAGGTTATTGGCCGAGCACCGGTTGCCCGGCATCGTTGTGACCGACGCGGCCGGCAAACCGTACGCGGTGCTGCCGGCCTCCCAGGTGGTGCGCTTCATCGTCCCGGGCTACGTCCAGGACGACCCATCACTGGCGGGCGTACTGAGCGAGACAGCGGCGGACCGCTCGGCGGAGAAGCTGCGCGGCAAGACGGTGCGCGACGTGCTGCCCGAACACCTACGAGACGTGCCGGCCGCCGACGCCGACGCCACCGTGATCGAAGTGGCCGCCATGATGGCCCGACTGCACAGCCCTTTGATTGCCGTCGTCAAGGATGGTGAGCTGCACGGGGTCATCACCGCGTCGCGGTTGCTTGCCGCGGCGCTGAGAGTCTGATCCGCTGATGGCCTTCATTGCGGTCGCGGTGTTTCTGACCGCCTACGCGTTCATCGCCGCCGATCGCGTCAACAAGACCGTGGTAGCGCTGGCCGGCGCGGCGGCTGTCGTCATCCTGCCGGTCATATCGTCCGATGACATCTTCTATTCCCGCGCGACCGGTATCGACTGGGACGTCATCTTCCTGCTGCTGGGCATGATGATCATCGTCAGCGTGCTGCGCCAGACCGGCGTCTTCGAGTACATCGCCATCTGGGCCGCCAAGCGCGCCAAGGGTTCCCCGCTGCGGATCATGATCCTGCTGGTGCTGGTGACCGCGGTGGCCTCAGCGTTGCTGGACAACGTCACCACCGTGCTGCTTATCGCCCCGGTCACACTGCTGGTCTGTGACCGGCTGGACATCAGCGCCGCACCGTTTCTGATGGCCGAGGTGTTCGCATCCAACATCGGCGGCGCCGCAACCCTGGTCGGTGATCCACCCAACATCATCATCGCCAGCCGAGGAGGATTGTCGTTCAATTCCTTCCTGCTGAACCTGGCGCCTATCGTCGCGATCGTCATCGCCGCGTTCATCCTCATGTTGCCCCGTCTGTTTCCCGGGTCGTTCGCCGTCGACCCCGAGCGGGTCGCCGACGTGATGGCACTGGAGGAGGGTGAAGCAATCCGTGATCGCGGCCTGCTGATCAAGTGCGGGCTGGTGCTCGCCGCGGTGTTCGCCGCATTCATCGGGCATTCGGCGCTACACCTCGAGCAATCGGTGGTCGCCCTGCTCGGTGCGGGGATCTTGATCCTGACCTCCGGTCTGGAGCGCTCGGAGTATCTGTCCGGGGTCGAGTGGGAGACGCTGTTGTTCTTCGCCGGGCTGTTCGTAATGGTTGGCGCCCTGGTGGATACCGGCGTGATCGCCGCCCTCGCCAAAGCTGCCACCGCGGTTACCGACGGCAATGCACTGTTGACCACGATGGGCATCTTGGGGGTGTCGGCGCCGGTGTCCGGGATCATCGACAACATCCCCTACGTGGCAACCATGACGCCGATCGTGGCCGAGCTGAGCACCACCCTGCCCACCAACGTGCATCCCGACGCGCTGTGGTGGGCGCTGGCACTGGGCGCAGACTTCGGCGGCAACCTGACCGCCGTCGGAGCCAGCGCCAACGTGGTGATGCTCGGAATCGCCCGCCGGTCAGACAATCCCATCTCATTCTGGGAGTTCACCCGCAAGGGCATTGTGGTCACCGCCGTCTCGGTCGCGCTGACGGCGGTGTATCTGTGGTTGCGCTACTTCGTGTTTGGCTGACGTTCAACCATCGCAGCGCCCTCACGTGTTCTTGGCGACGAAGCGGCGATACAGCGGTATCGCGACCGCCAGGTTGTAGACGACCCCACCGACCAGATATGGCCACCACACACCGTGGTCGCCGGCCACCCAGAATGCCTTGACCGCCCAGTACGGCGGCAACACCCCGAACGCCAGGTTCCAGCCCGAGTCGATGAACCACGGCAGGCACGGCAGCCCGGCGATCAGCATGCCCAGGCCACGCAACGCGGCCAGTCCCTGAATCTTGTTGCTGGCCATGGCCAGGATCAACAGCAGAGTCACCACCGCGGACAGGCCCGCCAGCAGACCGATCGGAATCAGCGATGGCAGCAGGCCCGGTTGAAGTATCCCGCTGAACGACAGGGTGGTGATCACGTAGGCAGTCGTCACCACCATCACGGTGGCCACCCGGTAGCCGAAGAACACCGACAGCCGAACCGGAGTGACGCGCAGCGCGGTCAGCGTGCCGGCGTCGACTTCGTCGAGCACCAGGAACGCGGCCAGGCCACCGGTGATGATGATCGACGTCAGCAACAGAAATGCGGTGAGTACCAACGGGTAGTAGGGCACCAGGTCGAACGCGTAGCGCTCGGCGAGCATGGTGGTGACCCGCGGCGTCAGCACCGCTACCCCGGTGGTCCAGATCACCGGCGCCAGCACGATCATCACCAATAGCGGGTCACGATAGGTGCCCCGCAGATCATTGCGACCGAACGCGGTCGCCGCGCGCCAGCCCGCCATCACGATCGCTCGATGATGTAGTGGGCGAACAGTTTCCGGCCCGCCAAGTACAACCCGCCGATACACAGTGTGGGATAGATCAGCGCGTACGCGATCTGCCAGGGCGCCAGGGCGAGCTGATCGAAGGCGGCGCCGAACAGCAGCAACGGCCCCTGACTCGGAATCAGGTAGCAGAGCGGTGACGGCCACACCCCCGAGTAGTGCAGCATCGGCAGTGACATCACCGCCAGTGGGATCGTCGCCGTCAGGAACCAGTCGCTGATCGACGCGAACGGCAGTGACGTGGTGAATCCGACCAGTAGCATTACCAGGGTCGCCAGCAGCACCCCCGTCAGCAGTGGAATCGGGTGGTAGCCAACGCGATCCACGCCGGCCACCACCACGGCCACCGCCAGTGAGATCCCGGCCAGCGGAGTGAGTTTCGCGGTCAGGTACTCGCCGAATCGCAGCGGTGTGGCGACGATCGCCGACAGGGTCCGATCCTGCTTGTCGAAGAACACCGTCCCGGCGATGAAGAAGAATCCGATGATGGCCGTATCGCCCATCAGCACATACGGTTCGGCGGCCGTGCGCAGCCGCGCCGGCATCGGCAGCAGCACCGCGAGCCAGATCAGACCAGAGAACACCGCGGCGTGCAGGAACTTCTGCCGGACCTGCAGCATCAGCTCCAGACGTAGCGCGGCAGCCAGCCGGCTCATGTGAGCTGCCTGCCGGTGACCTCGACGAACACGTCATCGAGGCTGGCTTCGCGGCTGTGGATCGTCTCGATCTGTCGTTCGCGCAACACCGCGTGAAACGCCGGATCGTCAGCCAGGGTGTCCATGGCGAAGTCCGCGTTCGCCAGGCCGCCCTGCTCGGACCGGTAGGTCACTCGCACCATTCGTTGACTGCGGGCGATCTTCAACTCGGCCGGCGCGTCCAGGGCGACGATCCTGCCGTCGACGACGAATGCCGCCCGGTCGCACAGTTCGTCGGCGGTGGCCATGTCATGGGTGGTCAGGAAGACCGTCCGGCCGCGTGCCTTGAGATCGCGCACCATGTCTTTGACCTTGTTGGCGTTGACCGGGTCCAGACCGGACGTGGGTTCGTCGAGAAAGATCAGTTCGGGGTGGTGGATCAGTGCCCGAACGAAGGTCAGGCGCATTTGCATGCCTTTGGAGTAATCGCCCACCCGGGTGTTGGCGTATTCGGTCAGGCCGACGGCGTCCAGCAGGGCCATCGGGTCGGCGGTCTCGCCGGCGTACAGCGAGGCGAAGAACTGCAGATTCTCGCGTCCGGTGAGCTTTTGATAGTGATTGGGCAGTTCGAAGGACACCCCGATGCGCTGGTAGTAGTCGGGTCCCCATGCCACCGGGTCGCGGCCCCAGACCTGGGCCTGGCCGCCGTGGCCGCGCAACAGGCCGATGAGCAGTTTCTGCGTCGTGGACTTGCCTGCACCGCTGGGGCCCAGGAAGCCGAAAATCTCACCGCGGTCGACCGAGAAGTCCATGCCGCGAACCGCCGGCTGCGGGGCTTTCGGGTAGCTGTAGGTGAGTCCGCGCACCCGGATCACGTCGGTGGTCCCGCCGTCGTTCAACACCCGCTCGAATATACTGATATTTCAGAAATTAGTGAACATTAGGAGTTTCCGGTGGCAGATGACGCGGATATCGCCGAACAACTCGCGCTGACGTTGACCGGTCTCGGGCTGCAGCGCATGACCGCCCGGGTTCTGGCCACCCTGCTGTTCACCGAACAGTCCACGATGACGATGGGCGAGCTGGCCGAGAAGCTGCAGGCCAGCGCGGGCGCGATCTCCGGGGCGATGAAGATGCTGACCGCGGTCGGGCTGGCCGAGCGCGTTCCGGTTCCGGCCAGCCGCCGTGAGCACTATCGGCTGCGTGACGACGCGTGGGCGGTGCTGTTCACCAACCAGAACGTGGCGATCTCAGCGATGCAAGACGCCGCGGCAGCCGGGATCACGGCCGTCGGCGCCGACCATCCGGCCCACCATCGGCTCACCCAGATGCGGGACTTCTACACGTTTCTGCTCGCCGAGATACCTGCGCTGCTGGACCGCTGGCGCGAGCAGTCAGCGCGTTAGCAGCGCGACGCACTCCACGTGGTGGGTCAGCGGGAACGCGTCGAACACGCGGATCTGCTCCACGGCATACCCCTGGGCACGGTACAGACCGATGTCTCGAGCGAAAGACGCTGCCTCGCAACCGATGTGCACAATACGCGGTACACCCGCGGCGGCCAGCGCCTCGATCACCTCCCGCCCGGCACCGGCGCGCGGCGGGTCCAGCACCGCGACGTCGGCGCCGGAGTGCGCATCGCTCAACACCCTGCGCACCGAATCGGTGCGCACCGATACCTGCGGCAGGTCGGCCAGCGCGGCCCGCGCGGCCCCGGTCGCGGCCCGTGACGTGTCGGCACTGATCACCCGGCCCGACTCCCCCACCGCCTCGGCCAGCGCCGCGGCGAAGATCCCGGCCCCGCCGTAAAGATCCCAGGCGGTCATCCCGGTGTCGGCCTGCGCCCACTGGCCGACCAACGCGCTGTAGAGCGCGGCGGCCCGGCGATGCGCCTGCCAGAACGACGTCACCGGAATCTGCCAACGCCGGCGGCCCACCCACTGGGTGGCGTGATAGTCGCCCTCCATGACCTGCGGACGGTGGTCGCGCCCGGTGCTCACCACATGTCGGACACCGTCGTCGTCGGCCACTACGTGCAGGTGATCGCCTGGCCGCCAGGACTGTTCGGCCAGTCCCTTGATCATTCCGGCCGGCAGCTGCCCGCACTGCAGGTCGGTCACCAGCTCATCACTGTGATATCGGTGGAATCCCGCCCGTCCGTCGGCGCCGACGTCCAAGCGGACCCGGGTGCGCCAACCGGTCGGTCCGTCGTCGCCAACCGGTTCGGCAGCACCCTCCCACTCGTGGCCGCCGAGCCTCGCCAGCTGATTGGACACCACCGCACCCTTGAGCTCGCGTGCCACAGCCGGATCGGCGAACGCCAGGTCGCAGCAACCGGCGCCGTCGACCCCGGCGATCGAACACAGCGATGGCACCCGGCCCGCCGCGGGTTCGAGCACCTCCACACATTCACCGTGCCAATACGAGCCCCGCTCGGCGGTGATCCGCACTCGTACCTGCTCCCCGGGCAGCGCATAGCGCACGAAAACGACCCTGCCGTCGTGGCGCGCCACGCAGCTGCCGCCGTTCGCCGGCGCCCCGGTCGTCAAGACCAATTCCTGGTCGATCACTCTAAGAAGCCTCTCCGGGTGTCGCCGGGCGCGTGATGCGGCTCCAAGACTTTGCGCCGCTCCGAGGAGTTCAGCTGCCAGGGCACCGAGGTGACCATGACCTGCGGCATGAACAACAGCCGGGTCTTGAGCCGCAGCGCGCTCTGGTTGTGGAGCAACTGCTCCCACCAGTGGCCCACCACGTATTCGGGGATGTAAACGGTCACCACGGTGCGTGGCGACTCCTTGCTGATGCGTTTGACGTAATCGAGCACCGGTCGGGTGACCTCGCGGTACGGCGATGCAATCACCTTGAGCGGGACGGTGATATCGCTATCCTCCCACTCGCGCACCAGGGCGCGGGTTTCGGTGTCGTCGACGTTGACAGTGATCGCCTCCAACGCGTCGGGGCGCGTTGCCCGCGCGTAAGCCAGCGCGCGGCGGGTCGGCAGGTGCAGCTTGGACACCAGCACCAGGGCGTGGTTGCGGCTGGGCAGCACCGCCTGGTCGTCCAGCGCGGCCGACTGCTCGGCCAACTCCTGGCTGACGGTGTCGTAATGCCGGCGGATCATTTTCATCAATAGGAACAGCACCGACATCGCCACGATCGCAATCCACGCGCCGGCGACGAACTTGGTGGCGATCACCACGATCAACACCAACCCGGTAGCCACGAATCCGATGGTGTTGACCACTCGGGATCGCATCATCTTGACCCGGGCCGCACGGTCGGTTTCGTTACGCAGCAACCGGTTCCAGTGCCGGACCATCCCGATCTGACTCAGCGTGAAGGAGACGAACACCCCGACGATGTAGAGCTGGATCAGTGCGGTCACCTCCGCGCCGAACGCCACGATGAAGGCGATGGCCACCACGGCGAGGAACACGATGCCGTTGGAGAACGCCAGCCGGTCGCCGCGGGTGTGCAGCTGGCGCGGCAGGTAGCGGTCTTGCGCCAAGATCGAACCCAGCACCGGGAAACCGTTGAACGCGGTGTTGGCGGCGAGCGCCAGAATCAGCGCCGTGACGCCGGCGATGATCCACAGACCGGGTGGAAAGCCCCGGAACACCGCCTCGGCCAGCTGAGCCAGCAGAGTCTTCTGCTCGTAGTCCACCGGCGCGCCGATTAGCTGTTCGTGCGGGCGAGCGGCGATCTTCACCCCGGTCTCGCGGGCCAACACGATGATGCCCATCATCAGTGTCACCGCGATCACACCCAGCATCAGCAGCGTGGTGGCGGCGTTGCGCGACTTCGGTTTGCGGAAGGCCGGCACTCCGTTGCTGATCGCCTCCACCCCGGTCAGTGCGGCACATCCCGATGAGAACGATTTCGCCACCAGGAACACCAGGGCCACCCCTACCATCTCGCCCTGGGTGGAGTGGATTTTGAACTCGGCCGATTCGGCCTGCAAAGGGTTGCCCATCACGAAGATCTGGAACATCCCCCACCCCAGCATGGCGAAGACCCCGATCATGAACGCATATGTCGGGATGGCGAACGCGGTGCCCGATTCTCGGATGCCCCGCAGATTGGCCGCCGCCACCACGATCACGGTCCCGACCGCGAACACGACCTTGTGCTCGGCGATGAACGGTATCGCCGAGCCGATGTTGGCAATCCCCGATGAGATCGAGACCGCAACCGTCAGAACGTAATCCACCATCAACGCGCTGGCCACGGTCAGGCCCGCGGTGGCACCCAAGTTGGTGGTGACCACCTCGTAGTCGCCGCCGCCGGAGGGGTAGGCGTGCACGTTCTGGCGGTACGAGGCGACCACGGTGATGAACACGAATGCGACGGCCAGGCCTACCCACGGCGTCATCCGATACGCGGCCAGACCCGCCACCGACAACACCAGAAAGATTTCTTCCGGTCCATAAGCCACCGAGGACAACGCGTCGGAGGCGAATACCGGCAGGGCGATGCGCTTGGGCAGCAGCGTGTGGCTTAGCCGATCGCTGCGAAAGGGCTGACCCAGAACCAGGCGCCGCGCAGCGGTGGAAATCTTCGACACGAGAGCCAAGGGTAAGCCAGGCGGGCACTGGCGGTAGCGTTCACCGAATACGGGCACTATTGCGGTCGATAACCAGCCGAAAGTCGGCCCAGGGGACCTGAAAGGACACAGCACGTGCGGGTAGTTGTGATGGGTTGCGGCCGGGTGGGGGCCTCGCTCGCCGACGGGCTGTCCCGGATCGGCCATGAGGTCGCCATCATCGACCGCGACAGCACCGCGTTCAACCGGCTCAGCCCGGAGTTCAACGGCGAGCGGGTGCTCGGTATGGGCTTCGACCGCGATGTACTGCTGCGAGCGGGCATCGAGGAAGCCGCCGCGTTCGCCGCGGTGTCCTCCGGTGACAACTCCAACATCATCGCGGCGCGGCTGGCCCGGGAGACCTTCGGCGTCTCGCGGGTGGTCGCCCGTATCTATGACGCCAAGCGGGCCGCGGTCTACGAGCGCCTGGGCATCCCGACCATCGCCACGGTGCCGTGGACCACCGATCGGCTGCTCGACGCGCTGACCCGGGAAAGCGAGACCACCAAGTGGCGTGACCCCACCGGCACGGTCGCCGTCGCCGAGGTCGTCCTGCACGAAGACTGGATCGGTCGCCCCGTCACCGACCTGGAGGCCGCCACCAACGCCCGGGTGGCGTTCTTGATCCGATTCGGCACCGGCATCCTGCCCGAGCCCAAGACGGTGATTCAGGCCAGCGACCAGGTGTACATCGTGGCGGTGTCCGGCCGGGTCGCCGAAGCGATCGCGATCGCCGCGTTGCCGCCGAGCGAGGATCTGGACAAATGAAGCGCGCCGTCGACGAAGGCGCTGGCGGAGCCTGCGTAGCCAGGGTTGAGGAGCGGCGCAAATGAAGGTAGCGGTAGCCGGCGCCGGCGCGGTCGGACGATCGATTGCGCGCGAGCTTCTCGACAGCGATCACCAGGTGACATTGATCGAGCGCAACCCCGATCATGTCGACACCGAGGACATCGCCGACGCGCAGTGGCATCTCGGCGACGCCTGCGAGCTGAGTCTGCTGGAGTCGGTGCACCTGGAGTCCTTCGATGTGGTGATCGCCGCGACCGGCGACGACAAAGCCAACGTGGTGCTGTCCTTGCTCGCCAAGACCGAATTCGCGGTACCGCGGGTGGTGGCCCGGGTCAACGATCCCCGCAACGAGTGGCTGTTCACCGACGCCTGGGGCGTGGACGTCGCCGTGTCCACGCCGCGCATGCTGGCCTCGCTGGTCGAGGAGGCGGTGGCGGTCGGAGACCTGGTGCGGCTCATGGAGTTCCGCAAGGGTCAGGCCAACCTGCTGGAGATCACGCTGCCCGACGACACCCCCTGGGGCGGCAAGCCGGTGCGCAAGCTGGCACTGCCCCGGGACGCCGCGCTGGTGACGATCCTGCGCGGGACACGGGTGATCGTGCCGCAGGACGACGAACCGCTCGAGGGCGGCGACGAGCTGCTGTTCGTCGCATCCAGCGGCGTCGAGACCGAGCTGCGCGCGCTGCTGCTACCGGCCCACTGAGCGCGGTTCGGGCTCGGCCTCGTCCGCGGCGGGCCGCGCATCCAGCGCGCGCTGCACGTATTTGACCGCCAAGTAGGTGACCACCGCCGCCACCGCGGTCAACGGCCAGCCCATGGCAATGCGCGTCACTCCCAGCCATCCGGTCTGATCGGCGTTGTAGAGCAGTCGCTGGACCACGAAGCGGGAGCCGAACACCAGCGCCCAGGTCAGCGTGGCGAGATCGTAGGCGTAGACCGCCGACCGCAGCTCACGCCAGGTCTGGGGCTGGCCGCTGGCCCAGGACCAGACATAGCCGACCACCGGGCGGCGGATCACTATCGATGCGGCGAAGACCACCGCCCACATCAGCGACGTCCAGATTCCGAGCAGGAAATAGCCCTTGGAGTCACCCATCAGATAGGCGATCAAGGCACAGACGGCGACCCCGAAGAAACCGGAGATGGCCGGTTGACTGGACTGCTTGCGGATCAGGCGCCACACCAGCACCGCCGCGGCCACGCCCAACGCCGATAGGACCGCGACGCGCAGTCCGAAGAGATTGGACGCCGGCACGAACACCACGATCGGCAGCGAGGAGTAGATCACCCCGGCCAACCCGCCGATCTGCTCCAGGAGCCGCTGCGGCCCCTGGGCGCCTTCGGCGCTGTATTCCTCACTCATCGCTGCACCGGCCCGAAGGGAGGCGCGATCACTGCTGGATTTCGTAGTGGGGGTTGTAGATGGCCTTGCAGCCACTTTCGAGTTTGCCCAGCCGGCCGTGCACCCGCAGGGTGCGTCCGGAGTCGATGCCGGGGATGCGTCGCTGCCCCAGCCACACCAGCGTCACCGTGTCGGTGCCGTCGAAGAGCTCGGCGCGGACACCGCCCACGCAGCCCTTGGCGTTGGCTTCGACGCTGCGCAGTACCCCGACCATGGTGACCTCTTGGCCGCGTTGGCAGTCGATCGCGCGCTGCGCGCCGGTGTTGAGCGCCTCATCGGACAACACTTCGACGTCACGCAGCTCGGGATCTTCCGTCAATCGCCGAGTCAGCCGGCGCAGGTACCCTTTCGGAGCAGCCATTGCCCTCTCCCTCAATCGTATGCGCACGCTACGGTAGACCTGTTGAATACCTAATGCCACATGACCTGCCTACGGGGTGGCTGACAACACCCAAAAGATCAAGAGGTGGCATGTTTCTGCCCGGCGTGACGGCCGTCCTGCTGCCGGGGACCGGATCCGACGACGACTACATTCGCCGGGCGTTCTGCGCTCCGTTGCAGCAGGTGGGTGCCGAATTGGTCACTCATCGCCCGCAGCCCGGGCGCCTCATCGAGGGCTATCTGGAGGCGCTGGATGCGGCCGCCGCCCGATCCGGCCCGATCCTCGCCGGCGGGGTCTCGATCGGCGCGGCGGTGGCCACCGCGTGGGCCCTGCACCATCCCGAGCGGGTGGTCGGGGTGCTGGCCGCGCTGCCCGCCTGGACCGGCTCCCCCGATGACGCGCCGGCAGCCCAGGCCGCGCGCTACAGCGCCGGGCAGTTGCGCAGCGACGGGCTGGCAGCGGTGGTGGCCCAGATGCGGGCGTCGAGCCCAACCTGGCTCGGCGACGAGCTGACCCGCTCGTGGACCGCGCAGTGGCCGCAGCTGCCCGACGCTCTGGAAGAGGCTGCGGGCTATGTCGCGCCGACAGACGCCGAGCTGGCGACTCTGACCGTGCCGATGGGCGTGACGGCGGCCGTCGACGACGCGGTTCATCCGCTGCAGACGGCCGCCGAATGGGCCGCCGCCGCCCCGCGCGCGACGTTGTGCACCGTCACGCTGGACCAGATCGGCGCCGACCCGACCGCCTTGGGCACCGCCTGCGTGAACGCGCTGACGATCGCTGCGGGCTAGTCGCCGGGGCCTGATTCGGCGGCCCAGCTTCACCTCTCCTGCGTCGAGGCTCGCTAACCGCCGGTGATAGTGCGCAGCTGCTGCATCGCGGATCCCTCCACGCTGCGGCGTGCGGCCGGCGCGGGCGGTACATCGCCGCCTCCGCCGAACATGGCGGCCTGCTGCAGTGCGGCCGCCTGCTGGGCAGCGGCCTGCTCGGCCGCGGCCTGCTGCGCCGCGGCCTGCTGCGCCGCGGCGGCGCGCAACTGCTCGGCCATCGGCTCGGGCAGCCGCACCGGCAGCGGGGTGCGCACCGGCAGCGGAGTGTCGCCGCGCCGGACTACCGTGTCCGCCAGCGCCTCTCGCGCCTGCTGGGCGAGCACGTCCATGGTCTCGGGTCGGCCGTTGATCACGCAGCGCACCATCCAGCGGTAACCGTCGACACCGATGAACCGGACTGCGCCGGTCGCCGAACCCAGCACCTCCCGGCCCCACGGCCCATCGACAATGCTGACCATCGCGTTGTCCCTGCGCAGCGCCTCGGCCAGCTCACCGGCCACCTCGCGCCACAGACCCGGCGACTTGGGCGCCGCATAGGCGGCGATGTTGAACCGGCCGTTGGGCGTCACCAGCCATACCGCACTGGGGACACCGGCCTCGCTCAGTTCGACCTGGACCTGAGCGCCGGCGGGCATCGGCACCAACACCGAACCCAGGTCGAGTCGGGCCGTCGTCGCCGCTGCGGGGTCGTCGAAATCTTCGATGTCGAAGGGGCCCTCCAGCTCCTCCGCATCGGATACGAACTCGTCCGCTGCTCCGGAGGCTTCCGGCCCGGCGCTCGTCGGCTCGTCCGCCTCGCCCTTGCCTTTACCCCTACCGAATGCCATCACAGCCGCCCATCTTCATCGCTTCGTCGTCACAAGCCATCACAGGCTCGCGTGCCCACCGGAGGACCCGTGTCCACCGGAACCACGGGTCGTCGGTTCCAGCCCGGCCTCGTCGAACGAGGTCACCTCGATCAGCTCCGGAAGCTCGACCCGCTGCACCAGCAGCTGGGCGATCCGGTCGCCGCGGTGGATCTCGATCGGCGTCGCCGGATCCAGGTTGATCAACGAGACCTTTATCTCACCACGATAGCCCGCGTCGACGGTGCCGGGACTGTTGACGATCGAAAGACCTACCCGCGCAGCCAAACCCGACCGGGGGTGGATGAGACCGACCATGCCGAAGGGAATTGCCACCGCGATCCCGGTAGGCACCAGGGCACGTTGACCTGGGCCCAACTCGACATCGACCGCGCTGTAGAGGTCGACGCCGGCATCGCCGGCGTGAGCACGGCTCGGCAGTGGAAGATCCGGATCCAGGCGAACAACCGCAAGACTGGGTGACACGAGGCGCAAGACTACTCTTAGCCGGATGTCGGGATCGCGCCTGAACCATCGGGCATCGCAAACAGTGCGCTACAGCGAACAGCTGTGGGTGCCGTGGTGGTGGTGGCCACTGGGGTTCTTGGGTAACGGCCTGATGGCCTACGAAGTCCGCTTGGGCCTGCGCACTCTGCCCGGCTGGCTGCCGTTCGCGGTGTTCTTCGCGATCACTGTCGGCGCCCTGCTGTGGCTGGGACGCATCAAGGTGCGAGTCGTCGAAAGCGGCGGGGAAACGCAGCTATGGGCCGGTGACGCGCACCTGCCCGCAACGGCGATCGCACGCAGCGCCGAGGTCCCGCGGTCGGCTAAGTCTGCGGCGCTGGGCCGTCAGCTCGATCCGGCGGCATACGTCGTCCACCGTGGCTGGGTGGGGCCCATGGTCTTGGTCGTGCTCGACGATCCCGACGACCCGACGCCGTACTGGCTGGTCAGCTGCCGCAATCCGCAGCGGGTGCTGGCGGCGCTGCAGGCCTAGCGACGATCCCCCAGCGACCGAGTCGGGCGCTGGGGGCAGGCCCCTACCTACGGTGTGGGCCCACCCATTCCCGGGGAACGGGTCGTCACCATCGGACTAAGCAGGATTGAGCGGGACGGGCCCGGTCAGGCCGCGCAGTCGGTGCAGATCATCACACCGTTCTTCTCGCTGGCCAGACGGCTGCGGTGCTGAACCAGGAAACAGCTCGAGCAGGTGAACTCGTCGGCCTGCTTCGGCACCACACGCACCGACAGCTCTTCACCGGACAGGTCGGCGCCCGGCAGTTCGAACGACTCGGCCGATTCGGACTCGTCGACGTCGACCACAGCGGACTGCGCCTCGTTACGCCGCGCCTTGAGCTCCTCCAACGAATCCTCGGAAACGTCGTCGGTCTCGGTGCGCCGCGGGGCGTCGTAATCGGTAGCCATGGTCTTCTCCCCTCAAGTCCCCTCGAAACCCTGCGCGAGCTTTGTACCAGCGTCGAACGCATCCACCAAATGATTCGTGCCCGTAACGCGGCCAGATCAACTGTGATTTACGTCACATTACATTCCTGACCACGGTGATCGTCCTTGCGAGCGCCCTCTAGAGTGCGTACGTGGTCGCGCAAATCACTACCGGTTCCGAGTTCGACAAGCACGGTCGGCCGTTCCGGCGACGCAACAACCGACCGGCCGCCTACGCCTTGGCCGCTCTGGCGTTGCTGACCGCCGTGGCATGGGGCGTAGCACTCACCCGGCCGGCCGACGTCCATGAAGTCGCGGTGTGCAATGCCCCGCCGGCGCCGACCGAGCCCGACCAGCCGCGGCTGGGCACTCAGGTGCCGCGCGCCGCGATGATCAGCACCACCCCGGCGAAACTGGCCGACATCAAAGCCCGCGTCCTCAACGCCAGCGGCCGCGCCGGACAGGCCGCCGATGTCGCCGACGCGCTGCGCGACGACGGCTTCGCGCAGCCGACGGCCGCCAACGACCCCATCTACGCCGAGGACCGGCTGGACTGCCAGGGCCAGATCCGCTTCGGCCCGGCGGGCCAGGCCGCCGCGGCAGCACTGTGGTTGGTGGCGCCGTGCACGGAACTGTTCCGCGACGACCGCCCCGACGATTCGGTGGATCTGGCGGTCGGTAGCGACTTCGTCAGCCTGTCCCACAGCGACGACATCGAGGCCGCGCTGGCCGGTCTGCGTCCGGACGCCACCGGGTTGCCCGACCCTGCACTGCTGACCAAGATTCATTCCGGCACCTGCTGACGACCGATCGCCGAAGAGGAGATCCGATGACCGGCACCGACCCCGCCCCCTCCCCGATCGAGGACCGTCCGATCGCCGGTGCACGGCGGCAGCGACGGGGCTTCGGCGTCGACGTGGGCGGCAGCGGCATCAAGGGCGGCGTCGTCGATCTGGACACCGGCGCGCTGATCGGTGAACGCTTCAAGCTGCCCACGCCCAGCCCCGCCACACCGGTCTTGGTCGCCCAGACCGTCGCCGCGGTGGTCCGGGACTTCGGGTGGACCGGCCCACTGGGGGTCACCTATCCGGGCGTGGTGGTCAACGGTGTCGTGCAGACCGCCGCCAACGTCGACAAATCCTGGATCGGGCTGAACGCGCAGGAGACGATCGCCGCCGAGCTCGACGGCCAGGAGATCGTCATCCTCAACGACGCCGACGCCGCCGGGCTGGCCGAGGAGCGGTTCGGCGCAGGCAAGAACAACAGCGGCGTGGTCGTGCTGCTCACCTTCGGGACCGGGATCGGCTCGGCGGTGATCCACAACGGAAAGCTGCTGCCCAACACCGAACTCGGGCATATCGAGGTGGGCGGCAAAGAAGCCGAACACCGGGCCGCCGCGTCGGTCAAGGAGCGCAAGAACTGGTCCATGGAGAAATGGGCCAAGCAGGTGACCATGGTGCTGATGGCGATCGAGGACGCGCTCTGCCCGGACCTGATCATCGTCGGGGGCGGTATCAGCCGTAAAGCCGATCGGTGGGTACCACTGCTGGGCAACCGGACCCCGGTGGTCGCCGCGACACTGCAGAACACCGCGGGGATTGTCGGGGCCGCGATGGCGTCATCGGCCGACGTGACCCGCTGAATAACGCCCGCTCGGCGATTACCGCCTCACCCTGTCGTTACAATGGTCGACGGCGGCCGCCTAACCGATAGCGGCGACTATCCCAGTTGATCACCAACTGAAATAGAGCCGACATTCGACATACCCGACACTTTCGGTTGCGCACGACGCTGCAACCCGAAAGTCAGTCCGACCGAAGGGGTGGACGTGGCAGCGAGCAAGGCACAGCCGGCGACTGAGGAGCCCAAGAAGGGCAGTGCCGCCAAGGCACCCGCCAAAGCCGCCGTGAAGTCGCCTGCGAAGGCTCCCGCCAAGCGGACCGCGGCCAAGGCCACCAAGGCGGCGCCCGCCAAGAAGGCCACCAAGTCCACGGCGCGTGGCGCCGCCGCTGACGGCGCAGCCAAGCCCGCGACCCGGTCGACCCGGGGCCCGGCGAAGAAGGCCGCCAAGGCCACCAAGGCCGGCGCGAAGAACACCGACGCCGACTTGGCGCCCGAGGATCTCGACACCGATGTAGAGCTGGACGGCGAGCCCGGTGACGAGGACATCGACGACGCCGACGTGGCCATCGACGATCTCGAGGATGGCGACGGCGACGACGCCGCACCGGGTCCGGCCGCCGTGGCCGCCGGTAGTGCGGGCGACGAAGAAGACGACGAGATCGCCGAGCCCAGCGAGAAGGACAAGGCGTCCGGCGACTTCGTCTGGGACGAAGAGGAATCCGAGGCGCTGCGCCAGGCCCGCAAGGACGCCGAGCTCACCGCCTCGGCCGACTCGGTGCGCGCCTACCTCAAGCAGATCGGCAAGGTGGCGCTGCTCAACGCCGAAGAGGAAGTCGAGCTGGCCAAGCGGATCGAGGCCGGCTTGTTCGCCACCCAGAAGATGGCCGAGCACACCGAAAAGGGCGAGAAACTCGCGGTCGCCTACCGGCGTGACATGGCGTGGATCTGTCGCGACGGCGACCGCGCCAAGAACCACCTGCTCGAGGCCAACCTGCGACTGGTGGTGTCGCTGGCCAAGCGTTACACCGGACGCGGGATGGCGTTCCTGGACCTGATCCAGGAGGGCAACCTCGGTCTGATCCGCGCCGTGGAGAAGTTCGACTACACCAAGGGCTACAAGTTCTCCACCTACGCCACCTGGTGGATCCGCCAGGCCATCACCCGTGCCATGGCCGACCAGGCACGCACCATCCGTATCCCGGTGCACATGGTCGAGGTGATCAACAAGCTCGGCCGCATCCAGCGTGAGCTGCTGCAGGACCTGGGCCGCGAGCCCACCCCCGAGGAACTGGCCCGGGAGATGGACATCACCCCGGAGAAGGTGCTGGAGATCCAGCAGTACGCCCGCGAGCCCATCTCGCTGGACCAGACCATCGGCGACGAGGGCGACTCGCAGCTCGGTGACTTCATCGAGGACTCCGAGGCTGTAGTAGCCGTCGATGCCGTGTCGTTCACGCTGCTCCAGGACCAGCTGCAGTCGGTGCTCGAGACGCTCTCCGAGCGTGAGGCCGGCGTGGTGCGGCTGCGGTTCGGCCTCACCGACGGCCAGCCGCGCACCCTCGACGAGATCGGCCAGGTCTACGGCGTCACCCGCGAGCGCATTCGTCAGATCGAGTCGAAGACGATGTCGAAACTGCGGCACCCCAGCCGATCCCAGGTCCTGCGCGACTATCTCGACTAGCGTCACACGGATGGCGAAACCGCCCGCGCCACTGCTCAGCGCCCTCAACGCATTGCGTGGTGGCCTGCAGCGCCTGCGGCAGGCCACCGTCCCCGCCTCGGTCGCCGTCATGGAGCTCGGGTTCGGCGCATGGCTGGCACAGGCGTTGGTTGCCACGGTGCGGCTCGGGATCGCCGATGCGCTCGCCGATGGTCCGCTGACCGCCGACGAGGTCGCCCGGCGAGCCGGCACCGACCCCCGCGCCACCTACCGGCTGATGCGCGCGCTGGCCAGCCAGTCGCTGCTCAAACTGCGCCGCGATGGCCGGTTCGCGTTGACCCGCACCGGGCGGGCACTGGTCTCCGACAATCCGAACAGTGTGGGCCCGATGATCGCGTTCATGGGCCACCCGAAGCACCGGGAACACTGGTCGAACCTCGAGCACTCGGTGCGCACGGGTGAAACCGCCGTCAGCAAGGTTCGCGGAATGTCCTTCTTCGAATACACCGAGACCGACCCCGAACTGGCACAGGTCTTCAACGACGCCATGACCGGCGCGTCCGCCATCGCGATCGAAAGCGCGGTTCCCGCATACGATTTCAGCGCCAGCAAGCTGATCGTGGATGTGGGTGGCGGCCACGGCGCGCTGCTGGCCGCGGTGTTGCGTCAGGCGCCGGATGCGCGCGGTGTGCTGTTCGACTTGCCGCAGGTGGTCGCCGGCGCAGGCCCCGCGACCGCTGAAGTGGCGTCCCGCTGCGATATCCAGGGTGGATCGTTCTTTGAGTCGGTCCCCGCCGGCGGCGACACCTATCTGCTCAAGACCGTGATCCACGACTGGGACGACGAGCAGTCGTTGGCGATTCTGCGCAATGTCCGGGCCGCGATCTCACCCGACGGCAAGGTGCTGCTGTTCGAGATGGTGCTGCCCGAGGGGGCGCCCGCCCACCTCGGGCTGGTCCTCGACCTGGAGATGCTGGTTGCCGGGGGCGGTCAGGAACGCACCCGACGCGAGTACGGCGAGCTGCTGTCCCAAGCGGGATTCGAGTTGCAACGCATGATTCCCACCACTAGTCCCCTGGCGATCATCGAGGCCCGAGCGGTCTAGGACGCCGACGCCTTCGCCGCGGCGTAGGATCGCCCACCATGCCGGCCGATGACGCGTCGCAGGTGACTTTCGCCGCGTTGTTGAAGCGTGCCGCCACCCACGGCCATCGGGTGCCACCCGAGGCCGATCTGAATCCCGCTGTGTGCGACGCGATCAACGCGGTCGCCGCCGCCTGGCCGCGAGTGCCCGCGATTTTGATCAACAAGGCGCAAACCACGTTCGCTCGTAGCGAACTCACCCGGGCGTCGGCAGCCAAGCCGACGACCCCGTTCAACCTCAACCGGCCGGAGCGAACACGCCGTCCGGGCCGGGCCGATAATCACTGACACCGATCACCGCCGAGGTGGGCAACGGCCCGTACAGGTGCGGGAACAGCATGGCCGCCGGATCGCTCGGTACGCCCGGCTCCCAGCGCACCGGTGCGCCGACTTTGGCCGGATCCACCTGCAGCAACACCAGATTCGTGCAGCCCCGATACAGCCGGTTCGCGGGCAGGTGCACCTGTTGCGGGGTTGACATGTGCACGAATCCCACGCTGTCCAACGACGCCGGACGCAGCGCCCCGGACGCCTGCGCCCGCGCCCAGTCTCCGGCACTACACAGATGCACCAGCGCGTCGGACGGGATCCCGATTCGTGTCATGGCACCGATCCTGCCGCACCGTCTCCCGGGGTGAGACACGACACAGCCGAACGGGGGAACAACGCCGAACGCGCAAGCGTCTGACACACTTGAGAACAACCGCGAGAACGGAGGAGCCCATGAACGCGACTCTGACCAGTCCTGAACTCACTCGGGCTGATCGATGCGACCGGTGCGGAGCCGCCGCACGGGTACGAGCCACGCTGCCCTCCGGCGCCGAACTTCTTTTCTGCCAGCACCACGCCAACGAGCACGAAGCCAAGCTGATCGAGCTGGCCGCCGTGATTCAGGTCAGCGCGACGACTGAGGCGTAACCGGAGCCGGCACGCAACACGCCCGTCTGCGCGATTGTGCAATAGCAGCACCCGTCAGGAATGCTGGGCTGGTCATGACTGACCAGATCGCCAAACCTTCCCGTCATCACCTGCTCCGTATTGCACGTCGCACTTTGGTCAAGAGCTGGGACGATTCGATCTTCGCCGAATCGGCGCAGGCGGGTTTCTGGTCGGTGTTGTCACTGCCACCGCTGCTGCTGGGAATGCTGGGAAGCCTGTCCTATGTGGCGCCGCTGTTCGGACCGGACACGCTGGCCACCATCCAGGACCGGCTGATCGGCATGGCCAGCAGCTTCTTCTCGAAGAACGTCGTGGTGGAGATCATCGAGCCGACCGTGCGGGACATCGTGGCCAATGCCCGCGGCGAGGTGGTCTCGCTGGGATTCGTGATCTCGTTGTGGGCCGGCTCCTCGGCGATCTCGGCGTTCGTCGACTCGGTGGTCGAGGCGCACGATCAGACTCCGCTGCGGCATCCGGTGCGACAACGCTTCTTTGCGTTGGGTCTCTACGTCGCGATGTTGGTGATCGCCGTGGCTACCGCACCGTTGGCCGCACTGGGGCCGCACGCGGTCGCCGAGCACCTCCCGGCCCAGTGGACCGACGTGCTGCGGTTCGGCTACTACCCGGCCTTGGTGTTGGGCCTACTGCTGGCGGTGACCGTGCTCTACCGGGTATCGCTGCCCAAGCCCCTGCCCTCACATCGGCTGGTGTTCGGCGCACTGCTGGCCACCACGGTGTTCGTCGTGGCGACGATGGGGCTGCGGATCTACCTGCGCTACATCACCAGCACCGGCTACACCTATGGGGCGTTGGCGACGCCGATCGCCTTCCTGCTGTTCGCGTTCCTGCTCGGCTTCGCCATCATGCTGGGCGCGGAACTGAACGCCGCGGTCCAAGAGGAGTGGCCTGCGCAGGCCACTCACCTGCACCAGCTGCGTAGGTGGGTGGTGTCACGGGCCGGCCAGCCGGCACAGACCCGCAATGACACCGAGCCGGTTAACCCTGCTTGAGGGTGGCGTAGATCTTCTTGCAGTCCGGGCAGACCGGTGAGCCGGGCTTGGCCGACTTGGTCACCGGAAAGACCTCGCCGCACAGCGCCACCACGTGGGTGCCCATGACCGCGCTCTCGGCGATCTTGTCCTTCTTGACGTAGTGGAAGTACTTCGGGGTGTCGCCGTCGGTCCCGTCATCGACGCGTTCCTCGGAATCGGTGCGCTCGAGGGTGTCGGTCTGTATGCCCATCTCCCCATTGTGCCCAGAACTGGAGTTGATCCAAAACCCCTCGTGCCACCGAATCGCTCGTGTGGGACAGTGGAGTAATGAAGCACGGCCCCGAGCTGGGTTTCGACGACGACGGCCGGCCGGTCCTGATCACTGCGGCTGCCCCGTCCTTCGAGCAGCAGCACCGCGAACGGGTACGCAAGTACCTGACCTTGATGGCGTTCCGGGTGCCTGCCTTGATCCTGGCCGCGATCGCCTACGGAATATGGCACAACGGCCTGATCTCCGTGCTGATCCTGGTGGCGTCGATCCCGCTGCCGTGGATGGCTGTACTCATTGCCAACGACCGGCCTCCCCGCAGCGCCGAGGAGCCGCGCCGCTATGAAGCGGCACCCACTCACACTCCGCTGTTCCCCACCGGCACTCGTCCGGCCCTGGAGCGGCCGAGGCGCCCGGAATCGGGCGGCAGCACCGCCGGCGAAGCGCCGTACGGTACCGGTTCTTAGCACATTCTCAAAGTCATTGCCGTATTTCCGCACGTCAAGTGGTGTGGAAAAGCGATCGGCCGGGAACTCTGCACGCGTGTCGGGCGTTGACACGTGTGACAGCAGAAGCCGATGAACGGGAGGCCGCAATGGCAAAGGCAGATGCCACCACCAGTCGGATCGACGGCGATCTGGACGCGCAGAGCCCAGCCGCAGACCTGGTGCGGGTGTACCTCAACGGGATCGGCAAGACAGCATTGCTCAATGCCGCCGATGAGGTCGAGCTCGCCAAACGGATCGAGGCCGGACTGTACGCCCAGCACCTGCTCGACACCCGCAAGCGTTTTGGCGAGAAGCGCAAGCGCGAGCTCGCCGCGGTGGTACGAGACGGCGAAGCCGCCCGCCGGCACCTGCTGGAAGCCAACCTGCGCCTGGTGGTCTCACTGGCCAAGCGCTACACCGGCCGGGGCATGCCACTTCTGGACCTGATCCAGGAAGGCAACCTGGGGTTGATCCGCGCCATGGAGAAGTTCGACTACGCAAAGGGTTTCAAGTTCTCCACTTACGCGACCTGGTGGATCCGCCAGGCCATCACCCGCGGGATGGCGGATCAGAGCCGCACCATCCGGCTGCCGGTCCACTTGGTGGAGCAGGTCAACAAGCTGGCCCGGATCAAGCGGGAAATGCACCAGCAGCTGGGCCGCGAGGCCACCGATGAGGAGCTCGCCGCCGAGTCGGGCATTCCAGCGGAGAAGATCAACGACCTACTCGAGCACAGCCGCGACCCGGTCAGCCTCGACATGCCGGTCGGCTCCGACGAGGAGGCTCCACTGGGCGACTTCATCGAGGACTCCGAGGCGATGTCGGCGGAGAACGCGGTGATCTCCGAGCTGCTGCACACCGACATCCGCAGTGTGCTGGCCACCCTCGACGAACGCGAGCACCAGGTGATCCGGCTGCGGTTCGGCCTCGACGACGGCCAGCCCCGCACGCTGGACCAGATCGGCAAGCTGTTCGGGCTGTCGCGCGAGCGGGTCCGCCAGATCGAGCGCGAGGTGATGGCCAAGCTGCGCCACGGCGAGCGCGCCGACCGCCTGCGCTCGTACGCCAGCTGACACCGGCCTCGGGCCGCCTGTCCCCCGCTCCGGCGGGCCGCCGATCTCGGTGGCCCGCCGGACGTGGTTTGTCACCGAAGCGCCGGACGTCGCTCGCTAACCGTCTCCTTGGCTGCCGAAGTAGACTCGGCTGCGACGGAAGGTGCCGAATGAATGACCTGGTTGATACCACCGAGATGTACCTCAGGACGATCTACGACCTTGAGGAAGAGGGTGTCACCCCGCTGCGTGCGCGGATAGCCGAGCGACTGGAGCAAAGTGGTCCCACCGTCAGCCAGACGGTGTCCCGGATGGAGCGCGACGGCTTGCTCAGAGTGGCCGGCGACCGCCACCTCGAACTGACCGAGAAAGGCCGCACCCTGGCCGTGTCGGTGATGCGCAAGCACCGGCTGGCTGAACGCCTGCTCGTCGACATCATCGGGTTGCCGCTCGAAGAGGTGCACGCCGAGGCCTGCCGCTGGGAACACGTGATGAGCGAGGACGTCGAGCGACGCCTGGTTCAGGTACTCGACAACCCGACCACGTCGCCGTTCGGCAACCCCATCCCCGGCCTTCCGGACCTCGGCTTCGGCGCGGACTCCGTCGGTTGGGATTCCGACCTGGTGCGGCTGACCGAGTTGCCGGCCGGTTCCCCGGTGGCGGTGGTGGTGCGTCAGCTCACCGAGCACGTCCAGGGCGACATCGACCTGATCACCCGGCTCAAGGAGGCCGGTGTGGTGCCCAACGCACGGGTGACCGTGCAGGCCGATGGCGACGACGGCGTGACTATCGTGATCCCCGGCCACACCGATGTCGGCCTGCCTTACGAGATGGCACATGCCGTGAAGGTCCAGAAGGTCTGAGCGCCCGCGAGTCAGCTGGGCTCATACGGCGGTCCCAGCTTCGCCTCTCCTCCGTCGAACCTCGCAGAACCGCCGGGCTCATGCGGCGGTCCCAGCTTCGCCTCTCCTCCGTCGAACCTCGCTGAACCGCCGGGCTCATGCGGCGGTCCCAGCTTCGCCTCTCCCCCGTCGAACCTCGCTGAACCGCCGGGCTCATGCGGCGGTCCCAGCTTCGCCTCTCCCCCGTCGAACCTCGCAGAACCGCCGGCCTCAGCCGGCTTGCTGACCGAACCCCTGCCGCTGCGGCAGCTGCACCCCGATCTGCTGGGCCAGCCGATAACCGGTGTCCGCCAATCCGCGGATGCGTTCGGGCCGCAGCCCCGACTGCAAAGCGGTGTCGAGCAGGCCCGCCATCCGATGCCCTGGCTTGCCACGCAGGGCGGCTTCCAGTGATACCCCGGCCAGCGGGCCATCGCCACGTGCGTAGGCGCTGAACGCCAGCAGGACCAATGCCTCGACCCGCCACGGCTCGGGCAAGGCCCGGGCCAACGCCGACCAGAGCCGCTCGGCTTCATCTGCGCGCTCGCCGATTGCCAACGCGCACAGGGTGTCCCGGACAAGCACGTCGGTGAGCGGGCAGCCGAGCCGGGCCAGCTCCGCAGCGGTGGGTTCTTGGCCGCCCGCCAGCGCGACGACGGCGCCCAGCACCTGTTCGACGTCGCGGCGGGCCCGATCCCGGGCATCGCCCTCCCCCGCCGTCCACTGCGCCGCACAGTCGTCGATCGCCGCGGCCACTTCGGCACAGCGGCCTGCGTCATCGGGGGTGATGACCGCCTGCAGATCTGCTCGCCGCGCGTACAGCCGCCTGCCCTCCAGCACCGCGGCGGCTGCCAGCGGCGACGCCTCCGGGTCGTCGACCGGGCCTCCGACGCCGCACCCGTCGACGCAGTGCCACCGCCCACCGTGGGCCACCTGGTCCACGACGTGCGCGCCGAGC
Organism: Mycobacterium sp. SMC-11; assembly: GCF_046250095.1. Classification (NCBI taxonomy): domain Bacteria; kingdom Bacillati; phylum Actinomycetota; class Actinomycetes; order Mycobacteriales; family Mycobacteriaceae; genus Mycobacterium; species Mycobacterium sp. SMC-11. Next base: position 2,847,543 of record NZ_CP176430.1, read on the forward strand.
AGCACGATGTGGTGGCCCGACAACTCCTCGTCCAACACGGTGATCAGCCGGCGGTGCTGGTCGTTGCAGACCGGGCAGCGCGCTCCCGCAGCGTCGACGATCACCGCGATGACCGCGGCCGGGGCAGCGGCCGCGGCGACGTCGGCGAGCCGGCCCACCGTGTCCACGAGTGTGTCGGACAGATCGACCCGCAGCACCGAGCCCAGTTCGCCCCCGTCGAGCGCCACCAGGATCAGGGATTTCTCGGGCACGAAGCCGAGGATGGCCGGCAGCGCAGCGATGAGGGCTCCGGGCCGATTCAGCGTGAATTCCGGTTGCTTGGTTGTCATGGGAGCAACGGTGACGACCGTCACCGTCATCGAGGGCGCACCGGCTCCGCGCAGGCCCTCGCTTTGTGGATAGACCCGCAACTGTGCATCGATGCGCCTTCGAGATGCAGGACGAGCCGAAAGCGCGTAAGTGTCTGTGTCATGGATTCAAAGAGGGAATACGACGTCATCGTGATCGGTTCGGGCCCAGGCGGACAGAAGGCCGCCATTGCGTCGGCCAAACTCGGCAAATCTGTTGCCCTGGTCGAACGCGGTCGCATGATCGGTGGGGTCTGTGTCAACACCGGCACCATTCCGTCGAAGACCCTGCGCGAGGCCGTGATCTATCTGACCGGGATGAATCAGCGCGACCTGTACGGCGCCAGCTACCGGGTGAAGGACAAGATCACCCCCACCGATCTGCTCGCACGCACCCAGCATGTGATCGGCAGAGAAGTGGAGGTGGTGCGTAATCAACTGATGCGCAACCGAGTCGACCTGTTGGTCGGCCACGGCCGTTTCATCGATCCCCACACAATCCTCATCGAAGGACAGAACGGCAACGAGACGACAACCGTCACAGCCGAGTACGTCGTCATCGCCACCGGGACAGAACCCGTTCGGCCGCCGGGAGTCACATTCGATGAGAAGCGCGTCCTCGACTCCGACGGGATCCTCGATCTGAAGTTCATTCCGGCCTCGATGGTGGTCGTCGGCGCCGGTGTGATCGGCATCGAATACGCCTCGATGTTCGCCGCGCTGGGCACCCGGGTAACGGTGGTGGAGAAACGAGATTCGATGCTCGAGTTCTGCGACCCGGAGGTCGTCGAAGCGCTGCGTTTTCACTTGCGCGACCTGGCCGTCACCTTCCGGTTCGGCGAAGAGGTGACCGCCGTCGACGTCAGCTCCAGCGGCACCGTCACCACGTTGGCCAGCGGCAAGCAGATTCCCGCCGAGACGGTGATGTACTCGGCCGGCCGCCAAGGCCACACCGCCCACCTCGACTTGGCCAACGCCGGCCTGGCCACCGACGAGCGGGGCCGCATCGTCGTCGACGATATGTTCCAGACCGCGGTCGAGCACATCTACGCCGTCGGTGATGTGATCGGTTTCCCGGCGCTGGCGGCGACGTCGATGGAACAGGGCCGACTGGCCGCTTACCACGCGTTCGGCGAGCCGACCGATGGGATCACCGACCTGCAGCCGATCGGGATCTATTCGATCCCGGAGGTCTCCTATGTGGGGGCGACTGAATTGGAACTGACCCGCAGCGCGATCCCCTACGAGGTAGGCGTGGCCCGGTATCGGGAGCTGGCCCGCGGCCAGATCGCCGGAGACTCCTACGGCATGCTGAAGCTGCTGGTGTCCACCACCGACCTGAGGCTGCTCGGCGTGCACATCTTCGGCACCAACGCGACCGAGATGGTGCACATCGGCCAGGCCGTCATGGGCTGCGGCGGCACGGTGGAATACCTAGTGGACGCGGTGTTCAACTACCCGACGTTCTCCGAGGCATACAAGAACGCCGCATTGGACGTGATGAATAAAATGCGGGCCCTACAGCAATTCCGCAGCTGAGGCGCCGCCGGAAACATTTTCCTCGCTCAGCGAACGCCCACGGCGCCGCGGAATTCCGACGGTGCCCCCGTACGTTGTGCAGCAGACGCGCGCACCGTTTTCGGCGCGCGGCCCCCGGTGGGGGAAAATGGACGGTGCGATCCATTGCGATCTGCACAACGAGGAGGCGAAGGCGATGGCCGACTACCCGGACAACGGTCCCGACCGGGACCGGCACTATCAGGTCGAGCAGAGCGGCATGTACGAGCTGGAGGTGCCGGCGCCGCAGCTGATGTCGGCGGACGGCGAGGGACCGGTCCTGATCCACGCGCTCGAGGGCTTCTCCGACGCCGGCCACGCGATCCGGCTGGCCGCCAAGCACCTCAAGAGCAACCTGGACAGTGAGTTGGTGGCGTCGTTCGCGATCGATGACCTGCTCGACTACCGCTCGCGGCGGCCGCTGATGACGTTCAAGGCCGACCACTTCACCCACTACACCGAACCCGAGCTGAGCCTGCACGCGCTGCGGGACAGTGCGGGCACGCCGTTTCTGCTGTTGGCGGGCATGGAGCCCGACCTGAAGTGGGAGCGGTTCATCACCGCGGTGCGACTGTTGGCCGAGCAGCTCGGGGTGCGCCGGACCATCGGCTTGGGCACCATCCCGATGGCCGTCCCCCACACACGGCCGGTGACGCTGACCGCACATTCCAACAATCGCGACCTGATCAGCGAATTCACCCCGTGGATCACCGAGGTTCAGGTTCCCGGCAGCGCATCCAACCTGCTGGAGTACCGGATGGCTCAGCACGGCCATGAGGTCGTCGGCTTCACGGTGCATGTGCCGCACTACGTGGCCCAGACCGACTACCCCGAGGCAGCCGAGGCGCTGCTCAAGCAGGCCGCGCAGACCGGCGCGCTGGAACTGCCGCTGAGCGACCTCCGTGACGCCGCGGCCGAGATCCGTTCCAAGATCGACCAGCAGGTCGAAGCGAGCGCCGAAGTGGCCCAAGTGGTCACGGCCCTGGAACGCCAGTACGACGCATTCGTCACCGCCCAGGAGAATCGCTCGTTGCTGTCCCGCGACGAAGAGCTGCCCAGCGCCGACGAGCTCGGTGCCGAGTTCGAGCGTTTCCTGGCGCAGGAGGCGAAGAAGAACCTCGACGGCGACGACTGAGGTCCGGGCTACTCGGTCCGACGAAGCGTGGCGGTGAGGTGGTTCTGCGCGGGCTGGCCGACTGCGCCCATGTCCAGCGTGTACGACAACTCATCGCCGTCGAGGCGATAGTGGCGGCCCAGGACGGTCACTTCTTTGGCCGTCGGCGCCAGCCCGATCGTCGGCGCGGACATCTGTAGGTCCACGCCGTTGGCTGTGACCGTGTAGCTGCCTACCTCGATCTCGGTGATACCGCTGGGATGCGCCAGCACCCACTCGATCTGACCGGGTTGCGGCACCCGCAGGTAGCCGGTCTCGGCATGCAGGGGCAGGCCATCGGCGGGCGACTTGGTCTTCTGGCTGTACACCAGGAACGGCTTGCCGACGTGTGAGAACACCACCTCTTCGAGGTAGTCGAATGACGCGATCGTGGGATACACCCCGGATCCCTGGCCCGACCAGGTGCCCAACAGCGGGGCCAACTCCACAAGGTTCGGATGCAACTCGGGTGCCATGGCGCCAGCGTAGTGCGCGGTGACGCCCGCACGGCTCAACTGGTGCTGGGCATCTCGCGGTGTTCGCGCAGGGCCTCGATCTCCCGCTCGAAGTCGGCGGCCGAGGAAAAGGATCGGTACACCGAGGCGAATCGCAGGTAGGCGACTTCGTCGAGTTCACGCAGCGGACCCAGGATTGCCAGGCCCACCTCGTGGCTGGGAATCTCCGGCGAACCTGCCGCTCGCACAGCGTCTTCCACCTGCTGAGCCAGCAGATTCAGCGCATCGTCATCGACCTGGCGGCCCTGGCAGGCCCGGCGCACGCCGCGCATGACCTTCTCCCGGCTGAACGGCTCGGTGACGCCACTGCGTTTGACCACGGCCAACACCGCGGTTTCCACCGTGGAGAATCGGCGACCGCATTCCGGACAGGACCGACGGCGCCGAATGGCCTGGCCTTCATCGGCTTCGCGGGAATCCACCACCCGGGAGTCTGGATGGCGACAAAACGGGCAGTGCATTGCCGCTCCTTCGCCGTGCCGGGAACCCGCACCCTCAGACAGCTGGGGCACCGTGGGCCATTGGGACAACTGCGAGCGTACCTGCGCGGGTTCCCGGCGGCGCTGCGCAGTCGCCGCGAGCGGCGACCGAAGCGACACGGCGACCTCAGCCCAGCGGAGCGATCAGCGTCTGGCCGGCGTCCAGGGCCACCGACTCCAGGCTGTTGAGCTCGCGGATGCGCTCGATGACCTGTCCGGCCGGCGCGTCCGGTGCGACGCGGGCCGCCAGGTGCGCCAGGCTCTCGCCGCTCTGGACGCGCACCACGCCGAGCTGGTCGGGCACCGCGGAGGCACCGCCGGCTGCTGCCGCGCCGAACTGGGCGATCAGCCCGAGCCACACAGTGATACCGGCGGCGACCAGAGCCAGCACGACGGTGGTCGCCGGGGTGATGGCCTTGACGGGCTGCGGCCGGTGCGGCGCACGGGACATCAGCACCCCGGAACCGCGGTGCCGTAGCGGGGCGCCGCCGGGCCGCGGCCGGACCAGCCGCGCCGGCTGGGTGCGGATCGGGTATGCGCGGCCCGAGGTCCGAGGACCGCGATGCAGCTGGGCCCGCTCGTTGCGGGTCTGCTCGAACGTCGGGGCGATCGTCTCGATGAGCATCATGTGCGGTTCTCCCTCACTCGGCGTCGGCGACCCTGTTCGCTCGACTGTTCGAATACTAATCGATTGTATGTTCGATGTCCGAACACGTGATCGAATCGTTGTCGAAAACATTAGCGAAGGGGTCCGACAAGTCGTCGACGCTTTCGAACGCCCGCGCGACACACCTCGAACACATGTTTGATTAATCGCAGCTATGCGACTAGATTCGCCCCCATGAGTGACAGCAGCAGTAACCCGGCGGGCCCGGACTCAGCGCTGACCGCGCGGCAGCGCACGATCCTGAACGTCATCCGCGCTTCGGTGAACGAGCGGGGTTACCCGCCGAGCATCCGCGAGATCGGCGATGCCGTCGGGCTGACCTCGACCTCCTCGGTTGCTCATCAGCTGCGCACGCTCGAACGCAAGGGCTATCTGCGCCGTGACCCCAACCGGCCCCGCGCGGTCGACGTCCGCGGCCAGGACGACATCACCGGCGCCGTCGAGGCCGCGCAACGCACCGAGTTCGCCGGTTCGGATGCGCTGCCCGAGCCCGCTTTCATTCCAGTTCTGGGCCGGATCGCGGCCGGCGGGCCGATCCTGGCCGAGGAAGCCGTCGAGGATGTCTTCCCGCTCCCCCGCGAGCTGGTCGGTGAAGGTGAGCTGTTCTTGCTCAAGGTGGTCGGCGAATCGATGGTGGACGCCGCGATCTGCGACGGCGACTGGGTTGTGGTGCGCCAGCAGAACGTCGCCGACAACGGCGACATCGTGGCCGCAATGATCGATGGCGAGGCAACCGTCAAGACGTTCAAACGCACCGGCGGTCAGGTCTGGCTGATGCCGCACAACCCCATTTTCGATCCCATACCCGGCAACGATGCGGTGGTGCTGGGCAAAGTCGTCACCGTCATCCGCAAGGTCTGATCATGTTCGCGCCGTGCCCACCGTTCGATGCGGAGTCGGCGCGACAGAAGGTCCAAGCCGCCGAGGACGCCTGGAACACCCGGGATCCCGCACGTGTGGTGCTGGCCTACACAGAAGACTCGGTGTGGCGCAACCGGGACGAGTTCCTCACCGGGCGCGCGGAGATCGAAGCATTTTTGCGGCGCAAGTGGGCCGCCGAACGTGACTACGCACTACGCAAAGAGCTGTGGTGCTACCAGGACAACCGGATCGCGGTGCGCTATCAGTACGAATGCTGCGACGCCGACGGCCAGTGGTGGCGCAGCTACGGCAACGAGCTGTGGGAGTTCGCCGCCGACGGCCGAATGAGCCGCCGCGAATCCAGCATCAACGACATCCCGATCACCGCGGCGCAGCGGCGCCTCTTCGGCCCGCGCCCGCAGCGCGAACGCGACCTGCCGCTGCCGCTGCGGTGATCAGCCGGCCCTGGTGAAGCCGTTGAGCCGCGCGGCATCCTCGGTGGCGAACCAGATCTCGGCGAGGGTGTCGTCATACAGCGCGTTCTGCGGGGTGTAGTAGAGCCCCGAGCCGATGTTCGCCTTGATCGGGTAGCCGTTCGGCTGCTGATACGGGTCGTCCAGCGGCAGGTGCATCACCGGGTGTACCGATTCGTCGATACCGAAGTTGCGCGGTTCGCCACCACCGCCGAAGGTGCGGGTGTCCGTGCCACCGCCGAACCTACGGGGCTCTGCGACAGCGCCGAACCCCCGTGGGTCCGCCCCGCCACCGCCGTGCCCCACGGCATGCCGACCGGTGCCGAAATCTTCTTCGGTCACCACCCGGGTGGGGGCGGTGTCGGTGTCGTCATCGTCGTCGACCTCCGCCTCGCTTTCGTGCTCGCCGTAGTGCAGCCACGGCGCATCCGGAATCGAGGAGACGGGCAGTTCGGGCTCGGACGCGTACGGCGCGGCGGAGGCGCCGTAGCGACTCGGAAGCCGGACGGTGCCCTCGTGCTCGCGGTGATCGTCGCGGTGGTCGTCGCGCCGGTCTTGGTGGGCCCACTGCTCGTCATCGTCGTCGTAGTCGTCGGCGACCGGGGCCGGCACTGCAACCGGCGAGCCCGGCAGCACAGCGGCCGGCCGACGCCGCTGCCACCACATCGCAGCCCCGGCGAGGGCGCCCAACACTGCCAGCACTACAACCGGGATCAGCACCCACATCCAGTTCCAGTGCGTTTCCTTGGCTGCGCCAGTCGCTGTCGACTTGCTCCCGTCGGGCAGGTTCGTCCCGGGAATCTGCAGGCCCGACAGCGCTTGCGCCAGCTCGGCCGGTTCGCTGCTGTAGGTGTTGTTCGCCTGGTTCCAGGCGATCGATCCGCCGGTGAACTTCTGCGACACCACGTCACCTTCGACGGTCTGGTCCCCCACCGGGGCGCCCAGCTTTCCGGAAGCTCCGTCGAGCTTGTCCCAGGCAGACTTCATCGCGCCGCGCACCACGAAGGCGCCGTTGTCGGGGCTGAAGAAGATCACCGGCTCGTCGTCGGCGGCGAACGAATTGAACTTGCTGCCCGAGATCGCTCCGTCAACCGTGCCGGTGATCGGGAAACCCAGGTCGCTACCGGCCGGACCGCCCAGCGACTCGTACTTGGCCAGCACGTCGCCTAGGACGGCATTGGCTCCGGTGACCGGGCTGAAATAGACCTTGCCGTGGGCGAAGTCCTGACCCACGCCGCCGTTGTCACCGACGGGGTACTGATCGCCCTGCTTGGCCCCAAGTGCGCCGGCGGGCCCGCCGGCGCTGCGCCAGGCCTGATCGATGGCCGCGGTCGCGTCGACCTGGGCCTGCACATCCGCCAGCTGCGCCGCCAGCTCCGGCGGAACCGTGGTGAACGTCCTGGTCGCGCTGTCGAAGGACAGTGTTCCGGCGCTGAACTTCTGGGTGACGACGGCGCCATCGTAGCTCTCGTCCTCGACCGGGACCCCGAGCGCCCCGGTCGAGCTGCCCAGCTTGTCCCAGCCGGCGTTGATGGGTCCGCGCACCACGTGCGCGCCGTGCTCGGGCGTCCAGAAAATCACCGGGTTGTCGGCGCCGGACAGGATGGCCACCCGGCTGTCGGGAACCAGGCCGGGCACCTCATCGCTGCTGGGGAAGCCGAGGCCGTTGTCGGCCGCACCGCCCAGTGCCTCGTACTTGTCCAGGATCGCGCCGTAGAGCGCCTTGGCTCCGGTCTCCGGGGTGAAGAAGATGGTGCCACCGGCGAAGTCCTGGGCGAATCCGACACCGGCCGGATGCACGTCCCCCTTGGGGGCACCCAGCGGCGACCCGTCGCCACCAGCCGCTTGCCATGCCGCCGTGATGGCGTCGTGGGCATCGCTGTCGGGCGTCGCCGCAGCGGTCTGCACCGACAAGAGCACGGTGACCGTCGCCGCCAGGCCGAGCGCCATGCGCACCGCCGTCTTGCCGAACCGATCTTTCCGACTAGTCACCAGCCCTCCCAGGCATCTTTATCGACGTTATCGACGCAAATGTTTCCGGCATAGACTTTCCCGCAATCGGCCCGAGTTTCGAAGCCAAGTCATCGATATTGCGGAAACAGATACCCAGCCGATGCTGAAACGATGCAAAAGCCGCTGCCCTGAACGGAACGAGGGGCGCTACCAAACATGCAGGTAGCGCCCCTGGCAGCGCCCGGTTGGGCGCCAACTCGTTCCCGATTGCCTCGGCTAGACGCCGAGGCTGCGGCCGATGATCTCTTTCATGATCTCGGTCGTGCCGCCGTAAATGGTCTGAACACGGGCATCCAGATAAGCCCGCGCGACCGGGTATTCGCGCATGTAGCCGTATCCACCGTGCAGCTGCAGGCAGCGGTCGATCAGGTGCACCTGCTTCTCGGTCGAATACCACTTGGCCATCGCGGCCTGCTCGACGGTCAGCTTCTTGTCCAGGTGCAGCTTCACGAACTCGTCGACCATCATCCGCACCACGGTGGCCTCGGTGGCCAGCTCGGCCAGCAGGAACCGGCTGTTCTGGAAACTGCCGATCGGCTTGCCGAACGCCTTGCGCTCCTTGGTGTACTGGATCGTCTGCTCCAGTACCGCCTCCATCGCCCCGGCCGCCATGATCGCGATCGAGATCCGCTCCTGCGGCAGGTTCTGCATCAGGTAGATGAAGCCCTTGCCCTCCTCGCCGAGCAGGTTCTCCACCGGGACGTGCACGTCGGTGAAGGACAGCTCGGCGGTGTCCTGGGCATCCAAACCGATCTTGTCCAGGTGGCGGCCGCGCTCGAAGCCCTCCATGCCGCGCTCCACGACCAGCAGCGAGAAGCCCTGCGCGCCCTTGTCGGGGTCGGTCTGGGCGACGACGATCACCAGGTCGGAGTGGATGCCGTTGGTGATGAACGTCTTGGAGCCGTTGAGCACATAGTGGTCACCGTGCTTGACCGCGCGGGTCTTGATGCCCTGCAGGTCGCTGCCGGTGCCCGGCTCGGTCATGGCGATCGCGGTGATCAGCTCACCGGTGCAGAACTTCGGCAGCCAGCGCTGCTTCTGCTCCTCGTTGCACAGCTCCAGCAGATACGGCGCGCAGACGTCGTTGTGCAGGCTGAAACCCAACCCGCTGTAGCGGCCCGCGGTGACTTCCTCGGTGATGATCGTGTTGTAGCGGAAGTCCGGGTTGCCGCCGCCGCCGTACTCCTCGGGCACTGCCATGCCCAAGAAACCCTGTTTGCCGGCCTCGAGCCACACCGAGCGGTCGACGATCTTGGCCTTCTCCCACTCCTCCTGGTAGGGCGCGGCGTGGCGGTCCAGGAAGGCGCGGAACGACTCCCGGAACAGGTCGTGTTCGGCCTCGAACAGGGTTCGCTGGTACTTGATTGCGGCACTCATTGCCTGACCTCCGGTCGACTGATCTTTCCGACGAGAATAGACCAACCGGATGGTTGGGCGACGCGGTGGTGGGTGTCAGCGCTAGCGCGCTACCCCACCTTGCCGACGCGATGCGGCGCCTCCGCGCTGCCGACGCCGGCCGTCGGCCTGCGCAGCCGGCTGCGCGGCGCCGCCGCTGCCGCCACGACGGCGCCGCGGGCGACCGGACTGGCCCGGCGAAGTCTGGCCCGGCGACGCCTTGGCGCGTGCCGGCGGGGCGACCTTGGGGGCCACCGGAACGGGCGCCCGCAACGGCGCCACCTCCCCCACCAACTCGAGCACCGAAGCGGAATCGGCTGCCACCTGCTGCGGGGCGACGCTGATTCCCGCGCGGCGCAGCAGCACCTGGGTCTCTCTGCGCTGCTCGGGCAGAACGACGGTGACGACGTCGCCGGCGCTGCCGGCCCGTGCCGTGCGCCCGGAACGGTGCAGGTAAGCCTTGTGCTCGGCGGGCGGGTCCACATGGACCACCAATTCGACCTCGTCGACGTGCACACCGCGGGCGGCGATATCGGTGGCCACCAGAACCCGAACGTCCCCATCGGCGAACGCCGCGAGATTGCGTTCGCGGGCCGGTTGCGACAGGTTGCCGTGCAGGTCGACCGACGGCACGCCGGACTCGGTGAGCTGGCGGGCCAGTTTCCGGGCCTGATGCTTGGTCCGCAGGAACAGGATTCGCCGCCCGGTGCCCGACGCCAGCAGCTGGACGAGGTCCTTCTTGTCCTGCAGGCCGGACACGTGGAACACGTGATGGGTCATCGCCGGAGGAGGCGCGTCGAGTTCATCGACGGAGTGCGACACCGGGTTCCGCAGGAAACGCCGAACCAACTTGTCGACCCCGTTGTCCAGCGTCGCCGAAAACAGCAGTCGCTGACCGGTTTCGGCGGTCGCGGTCAGAATGCGGGTGACTCCGGGCAGGAAGCCGAGGTCGGCCATGTGGTCGGCTTCGTCCAGCACGCTGACACGTACGGCGTCCAGCGTGATCAGCCGCTGCTTCATCAGGTCCTCGAGCCGGCCCGGGCAGGCCACCACGATGTCGGCGCCCGCGTTGAGCGCGGCCACCTGACGGTTCTGCGAGACACCACCGAAGATGGTGGTGACCTTCAGCCCACTGGCGGCCGCCAACGGTTCCAGCGTCGCGGCGATCTGGGTGGCCAGCTCCCGGGTGGGTGCCAGCACCAGCCCGGTCGGCCGGGCGGGGCGGCGCTTCTCACCGGCCAACCGAGCTACCAGCGGCAGCGAGAAGGCCAGCGTCTTGCCACTGCCGGTCTTGCCGCGGCCCAGCACATCACGGCCGGCCAGACTGTCCGGCAGGGTCGCGACCTGAATGGGGAAGGGAGCAGCAATACCGCGATCGGCGAGCACACCGACAAGTACGGCGGGCACGCCGAGGTCGGCGAATGAATTGGTGGTCATGACATGCCTTTCCGGCATCGGCTGTGCCGCAGCGGCCGTCAAGGCGGACCGATCTGTCTGCAACACAGAGTTGGCGAGATTGCCTGTTGGCAATAGCGATCGCCGCGAGAAGAGCTTCACACGCCAGCTGAATCGGCATCAGGGGCCGGACGGCGGTGAGTAAGCGTTCCACGACGCGTGAGCACCAGCCTATAGCACCGGTGCGGCAATGCCTAAAAGGCGGCGAATTCCCGCAGACTGGCTGCCAATGCCGCGGGAACCCGCGCGCGGATGCGGGTGCCGCCCTCGCCGTGCTCGGCCTGCTGCACCCGACCGTGCTCATGCACTCGTGCCACCAAATCGCCACGACCATAAGGGATGACGACATCGACTGCGGTGTCGACCGGAGCCACCAACTGCGCCATCCGTTGGCGCAACGCGTCAATGCCTTCTCCGGTGTGCGCCGAGACGAAAACCGCTTCAGGTAAGGCGCGTCGCAACTGGGCCAAGGCGAGATCGCCGGCAGCGTCAATCTTGTTGACCACCAATAATTCCGGAGCGCGCTGACCACTCGGCCCGGAATCGTGTTCGGCAATGACTTCCGAGATCACCTCGCGCACCGCGGTGATCTGCGCCAGTGGCGCCGGATCGGAGCCGTCGACCACATGCACCAGCAGATCGGCGTCGGCGACTTCCTCCAGCGTAGAACGGAACGCCTCCACCAACTGGGTGGGCAGATGCCGCACGAAACCGACTGTGTCGGTCAACACAAAGGGTCGGGCCATTCTTGTTCCAGGGTCGAACTCACCACGGCGCGTGGTGGGTTCCAACGTGGCGAACAACGCATCCTGGACCAACACCCCGGCGCCAGTCAGGGCGTTGAGCAGGCTGGACTTGCCGGCGTTGGTGTAGCCGACGATCGCCACCGAAGGGACGTCGCTGTGCCGGCGGCGGCTGCGCTGGGTGTCGCGCACCTGCTTCATCGCCTTGATTTCGCGGCGCAGCTTGGACATCCGTTCCCGGATCCGCCGCCGGTCGGTCTCGATCTTGGTCTCACCGGGACCGCGGGTTCCCACCCCACCGCCGGCGCCGCCGGCCCGCCCACCGGCCTGCCGTGACATCGACTCACCCCAGCCGCGCAGCCGCGGCAGCATGTACTGCATCTGCGCGAGCGCCACCTGCGCCTTGCCCTCGGCGCTGGTGGCGTGCTGGGCGAAGATGTCGAGGATCAGCGCGGTGCGGTCAATCACCTTGACCTTGACCGCTTTTTCCAGCGCGTTCAACTGCGCCGGGGACAGCTCGCCATCGCAGATGACGGTGTCGGCGCCGGTCGCCAGCACCATCTCCCGCAACTCTTGGGCCTTGCCCGAACCGATGTAGGTGGACGGATCGGGCCGGTCACGACGCTGGATCAGACCCTCGAGCACTTCCGAGCCGGCGGTTTCGGCCAGTGCCGCAAGCTCCACCATGCTGGCGTCGGCCTCGGCAGAAGTGCCCTCGGTCCACACCCCGACCAGCACCACCCGTTCCAGGCGCAGTTGGCGGTATTCGACCTCGGAGATGTCGGCGAGTTCGGTGGACAGGCCGGCAACACGGCGCAGCGCTGCGCGGTCATCGAGGTTCAGCTCACCGGTGCTCGGCTGCGGCCTCGAGTCGGGATAGCTCACTGCGCCGCCCACCACCGGGGTGCGATGTCGCCACGGGCCACCAGTTCCGACGGGCCGCGCAAGTAGCTGCCGGCCTCGGTGACGGTGACGCTGACCTGTCCGCCGGGGATGTCGACCCGCAGCGTGCCGGTCGAGGCGCCGGTGTGCGCCAAGGCCGCCACGACGGCGGCCACCGTGCCGGTGCCGCACGAGCGGGTCTCGCCGACACCGCGCTCATGCACCCGCATCGCTACCGCCCCGTCCCGCGGAGCGGTCAGAATCTCCACGTTCACCCCGTTCGGGAACTGGGCGGTGTCGAACGTCACCGGCGCACCGACATCAAGGGCGGCCAGATCGGCCTCAGACAATCCCGGATCCACACAGGCCAGGTGCGGGTTGCCGACGTCGACGCCCAGGCCCGCGAAGCGCTGCCCCCCGACCAGGGCCTCGAATCCCGGTCCGGAGCTCCCGAGCAGGTTCGGCTTGCCCATGTCGACGGTGACCTCGGCGTGCACGTCGTCGGCGTGGTGCACGATCACCGGTCGCGGCCCGGCCAGTGAGCCGACGACGAACTCGTCGGCCGATTCCAGGCCCGCGGCGCGCAGATAGTGCGCGAACACCCGGACTCCGTTGCCGCACATCTCGGCCACCGAGCCGTCGGCGTTGCGGTAGTCCATGAACCAGTCGCCGGGCGCGACTCCCTCGGGCAGCTGCTCGAGCACCCCGGCGCTCGCCGCCGCCCCGGCGGTGGTCACCCGCAACAGACCGTCGGCGCCCAGGCCGCGGCGGCGGTCGCACAGCGCGGCTACCGCGGCCGGGGTCAGCTCCAGTGCCGCGTCCAGGTCCGGCAGCAGCACGAAGTCGTTCTGGGTGCCGTGCCCCTTGGCGAAAAGCATGTGCTCAGGATACGTGCCGCACCGCGGCCAGTGCCGCGTCGAGCAGACCGTCGCCGGCGGCATCGAGCCATTGGGTGCGATGGTCGCGGCGGAACCAGGATCGCTGCCGGCGCACGTAGCGGCGGGTGCCGATGAACGTCGGTTCCTGTGCGCCGGCACCGTCGCCTCCGGCATCGAGGTCGGCGATCACCTGGGCGTAGCCCAGCGCTCGGGCGGCGGTGACCCCGTCCCGCAACCCCGATTGCAGCAGTCCCTGAACTTCGGCGACCAGCCCCTGGGCAAACATCGTGTTGGTGCGGACAGCCAGTCGCTCATCGAGAATTGCTGTGTCGCAGTCCAATCCGAGGATCACGGTATCCCAGCGCGGCGCTCCGATGGTGGGCGCAGAGGCGGCGAACGGTTGCCCGGTCAGTTCCACCACTTCCAGGGCCCGCACAATCCGCCTGCCGTCGGTGGGCAGGATCGCCGCGGCTGCAGCAGGGTCGGCGCCGGCCAGTTCGGCGTGCATGGCGGCAACCCCGACCTCGGCCAACCGCTGTTCGTAGCGGGCCCGCACCACCGGGTCGGTGGCCGGAAACGCCCAGTCGTCGAGCAGCGCCTGCAGGTAGAGCATCGACCCGCCCACGATGATCGGCACCGCGCCGCGACCCATGATCGCCTCGACGTCCGCCGCCGCGGCCTGCTGATAGCGCGCCACCGTCGCGGTCTGTACGACATCGAGCACGTCGAGTTGGTGATGCGGAATGCCGCCACGCTCGCCCGGCGGCAGCTTGGCGGTGCCGATGTCCATGCCACGGTAGAGCTGCATGGCATCGGCGTTCACGATCTCGCCGCCCAACCGCGCGGCCAGGTCCAGCGCCAGTTGTGATTTGCCCGTCCCGGTGGGCCCGACAACCGCGATCGGCCTCACGGCCGCCAGACCCCCACGAAGTAACCGACTCCGTACGGGGCGTCGCGGTAGAGCTGTGTGACGCCGCGCGGTCCGGTCCCGATTAGCCCGGCCAGGGCCGCGAACCCCGCCCGGCCGACGACCTGCGGGGGCAGGCCGGTCAGTGCGGCGACGTCGCCGCCGGCCAGCGCATCGTCGAGGGCGCGCTGGCACTCGACGTCGTCCGGCTGGTGTCCGCCCGGGGCGGTCGGGCTCAAGGTGTTGGCGCCGTCGGCAACCAGCAACACCCCGGTGAGCTCGCCGCCTTCGTCGATCGCGGCGCGCACCTGCCTGCCGGCGGCCAACGCCGCTTCCGGGTCGGCGCAGCAGTGCACCACCACCTCGGCACCCGGTGCGGCCTGACCGCGCACCCAGCCGGCGACCAACGCGGTCAACGGCAGATCGACGGGTTGCTGGGCCGCCGGTGACAGCCGCACCGCGACATCGGCGCCGAATCCGGCGAAAGTGCCGGTGCTCTCAGCCCCGTACACCGCATTCGGCCCGGCCCCGAGGACCACCCAGCGCGCCGGCAGCGCCCGGGTCGCGGTCAGCACGGCGGCCCGCAATTCGGCGGCTTCGGCGGCGGTGCCGGCCAGCTCGGGCACCAACACCGGCGCCGACGGCATGATTGCTATCGGTCCCAGCACGGCACCCAAGCTAGCTGGTGGTTGGCGCCGCCACCGGCTCGGCCAGGTCGGCGCCGGCATCGGCGACGATGGTGGCGGCCTCGCCGCGGGCCAGCGCCGCGGTGGCGATCACGATCAGCACCACCCCGATGATCACCGCGACATCCTCTGTCCCGCCGGCCTGAATGGTCTCGTTGAGCAGCAGTACGCCCAGCGCACTGGCCACCAGCGGTTTGGCCACGGTCATCGTCGGCATGGACGCAGTCAGCGCACCCGCGCGAAACGCCGACTGCTGAAAGATCATCCCGGCCAGCGTCGCCACCAGCCACGGCACCAGGGCGGGTGCCCGCAGCACCGCGCCGATGCCGTCGGCTTTGAGCACCTCGACCAGAACCTTCGTCAGCAAGGCGAACACCGCCAGCGAGGTACCGGCCACCACCGCCAGCAGTACCGCGGCCGCGGGCCGACCCTTGTAGATCCGCGCGGCCAGCACGCAGCCCACCAGCACCGCCGCCAGCACCGTCGACACGATGATCCAGGTGGCCGCCGGCGCGTGTTGTTTACCTTCGGTCGGATCCCCCACCACGACCACCACCGCCAGCGCCGCGGCCAGCAGGATCGCCCACATCCACTCCCAGTTGCTCACCCGGCGGTGCGTCAGCCAGGCATACATCGGCAGCGCGAACAGCAGCGCGGTCACCTGCAAGCCGGTCACCAGCATCACCGAGCCGACCGCCAGCGCCACCGCCTGCAAGGCGTAGTTGGCCACCGCCGCTGCACCGCCGCCCCACCACCGCGGGTCGCGCAGCGACAGCCAGAACAGCTCCAGGTGGCCTACCTGCTGGTCTGTGATCTCCTGGGCCGACCGCTGTCGGATCACGTCGCCGATCGCGGACGCCAGTGCGGCGCACAGCGCGAGCAACGCCGCTAGGAAATTCCCTGTCGACATGGCCCCCTCCTCAATCGGGCAACGATACCCGTTGTTCACCTTCCGGCCCGGGAGCGAGGCCATCGGCGCCGCTGCTGAGCTGGATGGCGGCGGCCCGCTCGCCTGCGGTGGCCGCCTGATCCCGCGAGAGCGCCGCGACCGCGGCGACCAGCGTCGCCACCGCCAGCACCAGGGTGAACGCCGCGTCGCGGCCAGGGTTGAGGACCTCGCCGAGCAGGACCATGCCCAGCGTCGCGGCCACGATGGGTTCGAGCACCGTGATCGTGGGCAGCGAGGCCGTCAGGGCGCCGGCCCTAAATGACGACTGCTGATACACCGCGCCGGTGAGCGCGACCGCTGCCCACGCATACAGCTCCGGTGCGGTGAACATTGCGCGCGGACCGTGGCCGATCAGATCGACCACGCCCTTGGTCAACACCGCGAAAATGCCCCACGAAATGGCGGACACCGCCGCCAGCAATACGGCCGCCGCCGGCCGGCCCGCGTAGGCCCGCGCCCCGATCAGGCACAGCAACACCGTCGGCGCCAGCACCGCGACCACCCAGACCCAGGCCTCCAGCGAGGCCCTCGCCTGCCCGGCGGTGGGATGGCCGACGGTGATGATGATGGTCTCGGCGGCGACCAGCAACGCCGACCATAACCACACCGAACGCCGCAGGCGGTGACCGGATTGGCGGGCTCCCAGCGGCAAGGCGAACAGCAGTGACGTGACCAGTAACGACTCCACCAGCAGCACCGACCCGAGGCCGAGAGCCACGGCCTGCAGGCTCAGCGCCACCAGGCCCGACGCCGTGCCCACCCACCACTGCCGATCGGTCAACAGCCGGGCGAACAGTGCGGCGGCCCCGATCCCCTGGTCACCGAACCGGTGGGCACTGCGCTGCTGAATCACGTCGCTGATCGCGCTGAACAGCGCCGCACCGAGCGCAAACAGCACGGCGATGGTCTCTTTCGCCAATGCCGGCCTCCTACAGGTCTGCGGTGCCGCGGTAACTCCGGTGGCGATCGGACAGGCTACCGCCCGGGTCTCGAACCGGCCCCAGCTTCGGCTCTCCTGCGTCGAACCTCGCTGAACCGCCGTGCCTATGCGGCAGTCCCAGCTTCGGCTCTCCTGCGTCGAACCTCGCTGAACCGCCGGGCTTATGCGGCAGTCCCAGCTTCGGCTCTCCTGCGTCGAACCTCGCTGAACCGCCGGGCTTATGCGGCAGTCCCAGCTTCGGCTCTCCTGCGTCGAACCTCGCTGAACCGCCGAGTTGACGGCACAGCGTGGCGGGTAACTGCTTGAATACTCTTGAATGCTTCTAGGCAGATCGAAGGCGCCGCGGTGCGCGGCAGATGCGCGGGTTATCCCGCGAAGGGTTAGGTGACGACAGCGATGACCACTGACAGCGGTTCGTCCGCCCCCACCCCACGGCCGGGGCCCCGTCCCGGTCCCAGGCCTGGTGCCCACGTGGGGCCCAAGCCGGGTGCCCGGCCTGCCCCGGCCGTTATCGGGCCGCCCACCGGTGACCCGCACCGATTCGGGCGGGTCGACGACGACGGCACGGTGTGGCTGGTCACGCCGGCCGGCGAGCGACAGATCGGCTCCTGGCAGGCCGGTGACCGCGAAGCCGCGTTCGCCCACTTCGGCCGCCGCTATGACGACCTGAGCACCGAGGTGACCCTGCTCGAGGAGCGGTTGTCGTCCGGCAGCGGCGACGCCCGCAAAATCAAGGCATCCGCGGCGGCGCTGGCCGAGCAGTTGCCGACGGCCAGCGTCCTCGGGGACATCGAGGCGCTGGCAGCGAGGATCGCGGCGGTCACCGAGCACGCCGACAGCGTCGCCGCAGCCGGCCGTGCTCAGCGCGATGAGCAGCGGGCGGCCGCGACCGCACGCAAGGAGGCGCTGGCCGCCGAAGCCGAGGAGTTGGCCGCGACGTCGACGCAGTGGAAGGCCACCGGCGACCGGCTGCGCGCCATTCTCGACGAATGGCGCACCATCACCGGCCTGGACCGCAAGGTCGACGACGCGTTGTGGAAGCGCTACGCCGCGGCCCGCGACGGCTTCAACCGGCGGCGCGGCTCGCACTTCGCCGACCTCGACCGCGGGCGAGCCGGGGCGCGCGAGGAGAAGGAACGGCTGTGCAAGCGGGCCGAGGAGCTGTCGGGGTCCACCGACTGGGCCTCCACCAGTGCCGCGTTCCGCCAGCTGTTGGCCACCTGGAAGACGACCGGGCGGGCCTCCAAGGATGTCGATGAGGCGTTGTGGCAGCGGTTCAAGGCCGCCCAGGACACGTTCTTCTCCGCCCGGAATGCCGCGAACGCCGAACGCGACGCCGAACTGGAGGCCAATGCCACCGCCAAGGAGGCCTTGCTGGTCGAGGCGGAGCGGATCGACCCGACCAACCAGAACGCCGCGCGCGCCGCGCTGCGCTCGATCGTCAACAAGTGGGATGCCCTGGGCAAGGCGCCCCGAGAGCGTTCGGCGGAGTTGGAACGGCGACTGCGGGCGGTGGAGAAGAAGGTGCGCGACGCCGGTGCCGCCGCCGAGGCGGCCGTGGTGGATCCCGAAGCTGAAGCCCGGGCAGCCCAATTCCGCACTCGCGCCGAACAGTTCGAACGTCAGGCACTCAAGGCCCAGGCCGCGGGCCGCGACAAGGAGGCCGCCGAGGCCACCGCCAACGCCGAGCAGTGGCGGCAATGGGCCCAGGCCGCCGAACAGGCGCTCAACCGGCGCTGACGACCGGCCGATGTTTGAGCATCGGCACCGCCGGGCTACCACCCCCCGTGAGGCAACAACCAACTCACTGGAGGTGACACATGAGCAATATCACCGCGGCACTCGACGTCAAGCGCCCGATCCGGATGGTCTACAACCAATGGACCCAGTTCGAGTCGTTCCCGAAATTCATGGAGGGCGTCGAACAGGTACAGCAACGCGATGCCACCCACCTGCACTGGAAGATCAAGGTGGGCCCCGCGTCGCGTGAGTTCGACGCGACCATCACCGAGCAACACCCGGAAGAACGGGTGGCGTGGCGTTCAGACACCGGCCCAAACCACGGCGGTGTGGTCACGTTCCACAAGATCGACGACGGCACTACCCGAGTGACCACGCAGATGGACATCGACCCCGATGGTGTTCTGGAAAACGTCGCCGACAAGCTCAACATCCTCGACCACCGGGTCCATGCGGATCTCAAGCGGTTCAAGGACTTCATCGAGAACCAGCCCACCGAAACCGGCGCCTGGCGAGGAGACGTGCCGCGACGATGATCGACCCGGCCAGGAAGCGGCGAAGGCCGCGCCGCGACCGGGGCTACTCGCCCGCTGGCGGGTCCTCGGGACGGCTGAGATCGTCCAACAGGTTTCGTGACTGCAGCTGCGCGGTGCTCTGCCGGCGCTCGGCCTCGGCGGCGAGCTGTAGGGCGGTGCGTGACCACACCACGCGGGCCCAGTGAAAGGTCAGCACGATCAGCGTGATCCACGCCAGGATCAGCCCGACGCCCGGACCCGGGTCGCCCGGCACCGCGGTCTGCCGCGACCACACGGCCAGGAGTCCGACGGCGGCGGCTACCGCCGAGCCCGCCAGTGCCACCCAGGCCACCGTCCAGCGCCGAGTCATCAAGGCCAGCAGCGAGAACCCCACCCCGAATACCAACGCCAGCCACATGAACAGCTGCGACGGCAGCGTCACCAGGGCCTCGTCGGTGCCCTCGCCGGGGAATAGGACATCCCAACCGCGGACGGAACCGGTGTGCGGCAACAGGAACGACCCGAGCAGCACGAAGACGCAGATCGCGACGACCAGTCCCCGGCCGCCGGGGTCGATTTCCCCGGCGACGCGCCGCTCGGCGGCCTCGATGTCGGCGCGGTAGGCCTCGAAGTTGTGCTGGTTGTCCCCGTTGCCGCTCATCGCGTCACCCCCGGCATCTTCGGCATGCCCAGTCCGACACCGGGCGCTGGTTCGGCATGGCTGTCACCGGCCCTGGTACGCCGGTGGCTCAGCAGCGCCCCGTCGGCCAGCAGGTGGTGCGGCGCCGCACCGGTGACCGTCGTGGTCACCACGTCGCCGGGACGCACCTGCGCGGTCCCGGGAGCGAAGTGCACCAGCCGACCGTCGCGCGCTCGGCCGCTCATTCGCGCCGTCTGGGCATCTTTGCGACCCTCCCCGACTGCCACCAGCAGTTCGACGGTGCGCCCGATCTGGGCCTTGTTCTCGTCCCAGGAGATCTGTTCCTGCAGCTCGATCAGCCGGTCGTAGCGTTGCTGGACAACCTCTTTGGGCAGTTGATCGGGAAGTTCGGCGGCCGGTGTTCCGGGCCGCTTGGAGTACTGAAAGGTGAATGCGGCCGAGAATCGCGCGGCCGCCACGACCTCAAGGGTCTCGTCGAAGTCCTGCTCGGTCTCCCCCGGGAAACCGACGATCAGGTCGGTGGTGATGGCTGCGTCCGGAATGGCGGCCCGAACCCGGTCGAGGATGCCCAGGTAGCGCTCGGCGCGGTAGGAGCGACGCATCGCCCGCAGAACCCGGTCCGAGCCGGACTGCAGCGGCATGTGCAGTGTGGGACACACGTTCGGGGTCTGCGCCATCGCCTCGATGACGTCGTCGGTGAATTCGGCTGGATGCGGTGAGGTGAAGCGGACCCGCTCCAGACCGTCGATGTCCCCGCAGGCCCGCAGCAGCGACGCGAATGCACCGCGGTCGCGCGGCAGTTCCCGGTCAGCGAAGGACACACCGTAGGCGTTGACGTTCTGGCCCAGCAGGGTCACCTCGAGAACGCCTTCGGCGGCCAGCGCCCGCACCTCGGCGAGGATGTCCTCAGGGCTGCGGTCCACTTCGCGGCCACGCAGCGATGGCACGATGCAGAAGGTGCAGCTGTTGTTACAGCCGACGGAGATGGACACCCAGGCCGAATAGGCCGAGTCCCGTGCGGCGGGCAGCGACGACGGGAACTCTCGCAGCGATTCGACGATCTCCACCTGGGCGCTGCGGTTGTGCCGGGCGCGCTCCAACAGCGCCGGCAACGACCCCAGGTTGTGGGTGCCGAAGACGACATCCACCCAGGGCGCGCGGCTCAGCACGCTGTCTTTGTCCTTTTGCGCCAGGCAGCCACCGACGGCGATCTGCATGTCGGGGTTGCTGCGCTTGTTGGGGGCCAGGTGGCTCAGGTTGCCGTAGAGCTTGTTGTCGGCGTTCTCCCGAACCGCGCAGGTGTTGAACACCACCAGGTCGGCGTCGGCGTCGTCGGGTGCCCGCCGGTAACCGGCCTGCTCGAGCATGCCGGCAATGCGTTCGGAGTCGTGAACATTCATCTGACAGCCGTAGGTACGCACCTCGTAGGTGCGCATCTGTTCGGAAATCACCGGCAAACTCACCCGGACTATGGTACGGCGGCTGAGTCGATCAGAGTGACCAGGCCGATAGCGGCGCCCGCGGGAAGCCTTCCTGGGTAGGGTCAGATCCCATGACCAGCGGCGGGCCGGATCTGGTGCCGATGATCGCCATCCACCACGTCAACAAGTACTTCGGTGGCCTGCATGTGCTCAAAGACGTCAACCTCGAGGTCGCTCGTGGCGAGGTGGTGGCGATCCTGGGCCCCTCGGGCTCGGGCAAGTCCACCCTGTGCCGGACCATCAACCGGCTTGAAGTCATCGACTCCGGTGTTATAGCCGTCGACGGCCAGCCGCTGCCGGCCGAAGGCGCGGCGCTGGCCAGGCTGCGGGCCCAGGTCGGCATGGTGTTCCAATCGTTCAACCTGTTTCCGCACAAGACCATCGTGGACAACGTCACACTGGCACCGATGAAGGTGCACAAGACGCCCCGAGCGCAGGCGCAGCGCCAGGCAATGGCACTGCTGGAGCGGGTCGGAGTGGCCGATCAGGCCCACAAACACCCCGCACAGTTGTCCGGCGGACAGCAGCAGCGGGTGGCGATCGCACGGTCGCTGGCGATGAATCCGAAAGTGATGCTGTTCGACGAGCCGACCAGTGCCTTGGACCCGGAGATGATCAGCGAGGTACTCGATGTGATGACCACGCTGGCCGACGACGGGATGACCATGGTGGTGGTCACCCACGAGATGGGCTTCGCCCGCCGCGCCGCCGACCGGGTGGTGTTCATGGCCGACGGCGCCATCGTCGAGGAATCCGCGCCCGCAGAGTTCTTCGGGGCCCCGAAATCGGCACGGGCCCAAGATTTTCTCGCCAAGGTTCTCGACCACTGATGCGGACGCCGCGAACCCCGCAGGTGCTGGCACGGTCCTGGGCAGTCCTGGCCGCGGTGTTCGCATTGGCCATGCTCTGCACGGCCTGTACCGCTCACGACAGCGGCAAGATCACGGTCGGTGTCAAGTTCGACCAACCCGGCTTGAGCGTCAAGAAGCCTGACGGCACGCTCGGCGGATTCGATGTCGACGTGGCCCGCTATGTGGCGGCCCGGCTGGGCTACCCGCCCGACCGCATCGCCTGGATCGAGGCTCCGTCCGGCCAGCGCGAGATGCTGCTGCGCAACGGCCAGGTCGATTACCTGGTGGCCACCTACTCGATCACCGATTCCCGGCGCCAGAAGGTCGACTTCGCCGGCCCCTACCTGCTCACCGGGCAGTCGCTGTTGGTGCGCGCCGACAACACCGACATCACCGGCACCGCGTCACTGCAACGGCACAAGAAGCTGTGTTCGGTGTCGGGCTCCACGCCGGCCCAACGAATCAAGGACCGCTACCCGGGCGTGCAGCTGCAGCGCTACGACACCTACTCGGCGTGCGTGGAGGCGCTGCGCAATGGCGCGATCGACGCGGTCACCACCGACGACGTCATTCTGGCCGGCTACGCCGCACAGAGCCCCGGCGCCTTCAAACTGGTCGGCGAACGATTCTCGCAAGAGCTCTACGGTATTGGCGTGCGAAAGGGCAACGACGGCTTGCGCCAGCGGATCAACGAGGCCCTCGAGGAGATGGAACGCGACGGATCGTGGCGAGCCGCGTTCGTGGACAACTTCGGTCCCGCCGGGTTCGCCGTGCCCCAACCGCCGCCGATCGAACGATGATGTTCGCCGAGTACCGGGGACAGATCCTCCAATCCTTCACCGTCACCGTCGAGTTGGCAGTGTTGTCCGGCACGCTCGCGCTGATCTTGGGCACCGGGCTGGCCGCGATGCGGCTGGCCCCGGTACCGGTGCTGCGGTGGATCGGCGGCGGCTATGTCCATCTGGTGCGCAATACCCCACTGACACTGCTGTTGTTGCTGTGCTCGTTCGGCCTGGCCCAGACGCTGGGAGTCTCACTGACCGATCCGCAGTCGCCAACGTCGATCGACGACAGCAACTTTCGTCTGGCCGTGCTGGGCCTGGGTGTGTACACGGCGTCATTCGTCTGCGAGGCAGTGCGCTCGGGCGTCAACACCGTGGGCATCGGCCAGGCCGAGGCCGCTCGCTCCCTGGGACTGAGCTTCACCCAGAATCTTCGGATCATCTTGCTTCCCCAGGCTTTTCGGGCCGTGATCATTCCGCTGGGCTCGGTGCTGATCGCGCTGACGAAAAACACCACCTTGGCCTCGGCGATCGGGGTCGCCGAAGCGGCGCTGTTGATGAAGTCGATGACCGAGAACACCGCGGCGCTGCTCGCAGTGGGCGCGGTGTTCGCCGCCGGCTTCGTTGTGCTTACTCTGCCGCTGGGTTTGTTCTTCGGATATCTGGACCGGCGCTGGACGGTGTCGCGATGAGGTCCGCGCCGCGCGCGACGGTGCTGTTCGACACCCCTGGGCCCCGAGCCCGCGCCCGCTACCACGCAATGTCGGTGGCGACGGTGTTGGTCGCCGGGCTGCTGGGATGGGTGATCTATTCGCGACTGTCAGCCAAGGGCCAGCTCACCGCGGAGAAGTGGACACCGTTTCTGACCGCGGACCTGTGGCGCACCTACGTGCTGCCCGGGGTGATGGGCACCTTGACCGCGGCAGCCTGGTCCATCGGGCTCGCGCTGATCCTGGGGGTATCGCTCGGTGTCGGCCGACTGTCGCAGATCAAACCGGTGCGCTGGAGTTGCGCGGTGATCGTGGAGTTCTTCCGGGCGATTCCGGTGCTGATCATGATGATCTTCGCCTATTTCATCTACGGGCTACTCAACGTCTTCCCGCCGCAACAGATTGCGCTGGCCGGAGTGGTCACCGGGCTGACCCTCTACAACGGGGCCGTCATCGCCGAGATCGTGCGGGCGGGCGTAAAAGCCCTGCCCGGCGGGCAATCCGAGGCGGCCGCCGCATTGGGGCTGGACTGGGGCGCCTCGATGCGGCTGGTCCTGCTTCCGCAGGCGGTCACCGCGATGCTGCCGGTGCTGGTGTCACAACTGGTGGTGGTGCTCAAGGACACCGCAATCGGCTACCAAATCACGTTCGTGGAGATGGTGCGCCAAGGCACCGTCGTCGGCTCTCAGTACAGCAACTACCTGCCCGCACTGCTGGTGATCGCGGCGCTGATGATCACCGGAAATCTGGTGCTCTCGGCCGGGGCAATCAGGCTGGAGCGGCGTCTGCGTCGGGCGCGCCACTCCCCCTTGGGGGCCGCCACAATTGAGCCGGAGGGCACCCCAGGCGCCCGGGTCGTTTAGGGACTGCGCGCACGGTTTCGGCCGTCTAGAGTCGGACTCGACAGCTAATGACAGGAGACTCGGATGGCCATCACCCCCAAGGACGCATTCAACGCTGCGCGTGACATCGCCGCACACGCCGTCGAGAAGGCCTCGGACATCGTCGAGGACGCCGGCGACATCATTCGCGGAGACATCTCCGGCGGCGTCAGCGCCATCGTCCAGGACTCCATCGAGATCGCCACTCACGCCGTCGAACGGACCAAGGAAGTCTTCACCAGCACGGACGAGGCCGAGGACTCCGAAGAGGTCTGACCTGATCCCTCACACCCGCCGGCGTTCTCGTTCGGCGGCCAATTCGGTGCTGACCACGTCATAGGCCATCGACGGGTTGTAGCCGCGCCGAGCGAGCATCGCCACCAGCCGACGGGTGATCTTCACATCGTCGGCTCCTAGTGTCTCCCGGCGAAGCTTGGCATGCACCAGTTGTTCGGCGCGGTCGCGCTCGGCGGCGGCGTCGATGCCCTCCAGCGCGCCGGCGATCACGTCCTCGTCGACGCCTTTGGTGCGTAGCTCGGCGGCCAGTGCCTTGCGGCCCTTCCCGGCGTGCTCTCGCCGGGACCGCACCCACTGCTGGGCGAAGTCGGCGTCGTCGATCAGGCCAGCGGTGGTCAACCGCGCCAGCACCCGGTCACTGACGTCGTCGGGGTAGCCCCGCTTGGCCAGCTGGCCGGCGAGCTCGGCGCGGGTGCGGGCCCGGGCAGTGAGCAGGCGAAGGCACAGTGTCTTCGCCTGCTCCTCGCGCTTGGGCTCTGCCGCCTCGACCGACTCAGAAGTCGACGGGGGCGGGCAGAACATCATCGGCCAGCTCATCGGTCAGCACGGCGCCGATACCGAGCTTCTCCTTGATCTTCTTCTCGATCTCGTTGGCCACGTCCACGTTGGTCAGCAGGTAGTTGCGGGCGTTCTCCTTGCCCTGCCCCAGCTGTTCGCCGTCGTAGGTGAACCAGGAACCGGACTTGCGGATGAAGCCCTGGTCCACGCCCATGTCGATCAGCGAGCCCTCACGGCTGATGCCCCGGCCATAGAGGATGTCGAACTCGGCCTGCTTGAACGGCGGCGACACCTTGTTTTTGACCACCTTGACCCGGGTGCGGTTGCCGACCGCGTCGGTACCGTCCTTGAGGGTCTCGATCCGCCGAACGTCCAGGCGCACCGAGGCGTAGAACTTCAAAGCCTTTCCACCCGTGGTGGTTTCGGGACTGCCGAACATCACCCCGATCTTCTCCCGCAGCTGGTTGATGAAGATGGCGGTGGTACCCGAATTGTTCAGCGCGCCGGTCATCTTCCGCAGCGCCTGGCTCATCAGCCGGGCCTGCAGGCCGACGTGACTGTCCCCCATCTCGCCCTCGATCTCCGCGCGCGGCACCAGGGCGGCCACCGAGTCGATGACCAGGATGTCCAGCGCGCCGGAGCGGATCAGCGTGTCGGCGATCTCCAGCGCCTGCTCTCCGGTGTCGGGCTGGGACACCAGCAGCGAATCGGTGTCCACGCCAAGCTTCTTGGCGTACTCGGGGTCCAGGGCGTGCTCGGCGTCGATGAACGCCGCGATCCCCCCGGCGGCCTGGGCGTTGGCCACGGCGTGCAGCGCCACGGTGGTCTTACCGGAGGACTCTGGGCCATAGATCTCGACGACCCGCCCCCGGGGCAGGCCGCCGATGCCCAGCGCCACGTCCAGGGCGATCGAGCCGGTCGGGATGACCGAGATCGGCTGACGCACCTCGTCCCCGAGGCGCATCACCGAGCCTTTGCCGAAGTTCTTGTCGATCTGGGCCATTGCCAGTTCGAGTGCTTTTTCGCGATCGGGCGCTTGCGCCATGATGCCTCTCCTGTGGTTCGGTAGTTCGGTGACCGGTTCTTGGTCGGTTGGCCGTGACGCTAGCGACGGGGTCTGACAAACCCGTCAGGCCGAACGAACTGCCTCCACAGTAGGCGAACGAATGTTCGAATCAAGTCCGACACGCGGCGTGTCGGCGTGTCGACTCTTTACACCTGGCTAAGCCACCGCCACGACATGCGCGGACGCCCCGATCGTGGCGTCGCCGGCCCCCATCATGGTGCGCATGAATGCCTCCTGCTCGCGCCGCCCCCGCCGCGCCGCGCGCTCCAGGCCGCCGGGCAGGGCCAGCGCCGCGGCGCTGCGGGCCAGGTTCACCGGTATCCGCAGCAGCGGGTACCAGGGCAGCACGAAAACCGGCAGGCCCAGCTTTCGCATCGTGCGCGGACCGAGAAAACTGCTGGTCAGCGAGAGATGCTGGGCGCGGGCGATACGGCGCCGCGCACCGGTCATGGCGGCGAACTGCCATTCCAGCGGATCATCGGCCATCGGGGCCGCCAGCTGCTTGGTGGTCTCGTCGGGCGCCGAAAGCGCACCGAGGGTCTGATAGAGGATGCGAATGCCGTCCCGGAAGCTGCTGGGCAGCCAGTCGTCGCGGACCCCCATCAGCCAGCCGACATAGCGGGTCAGGTGCGCGATGTCCTCCAGCTCGGCCGGAGACATCACGATGCCCAGCGCCAGGCCGCCGGCCGGTGGCGCGATCAGCGCTCCGACCAGGGTGGCGGCCATGTCGGTCTGATTGACCGGCAGACCCCATTCGTCACTGCGCCAGTCCGGCAGCGCGGCCACGTGCCGGCGAACGTATTCATGGATCAGCCGGACCCGGATGGTGGCCTGATAGCCGACGCCGAGTGGCTCCAGTCCCCCTTCGGCGCTGACGTCCAGCGCCCATTGCAGGGTCTCGGCAAAGCGCTTGTTCGAGCCTTTTTCCAGCACACCGGTGCGCAACAGCGTCTTGTTGAACGAGGAGAACTGGTAGCCGCCGAGGAACGACACGTCCCGGGCGATGTAGGTGCCATCGGCACCGCCACGACGCAAAGCTCGCTGGCCCCGGCGCACCCGAGCCAGATCGACCCAGTCCGGGATGGGCTCGAACTCCCCGAAGAACTCCCGCAGCGGCGCGGGTGCGTCCGGCACGCTCGTGAGCCCGTGGGCCAGTATCTGTTCGAACAGCGGGCGGGCGTCCTGAGCCTGCGACATCCACTCGACCAGCCGCGCCATCGGTTCGTCGCCGGCTGTCAGGTCTTCGCCGATCTGGCGCCACCGCTCGGGCGTGGGTTTGGCGATCGCCAACACCGTCGCCAGCGCCCGAATGCTGACCGGAACGGCGCCCGGTCCAGCCGGGTGACGAGCGGGGACGGTCAGTGCGGGCGCGTTCATCGGGCGACCTCCATCGGATAATTTGGACAACATCCGTATTCCGAATTTACGGTCGCTAGTAGGGTGATGTCAATGAAACGCCCTGAGGTGGTGCGTGATTACGGCGGAATCAGCGCGGTGGACCGCCGCGCCGAGCGCCGTAGCAAGCTGCTGGCCGCCGGCCGCCAGATCTGGGGCGAATCGGGCATCGGCGAGGTCACCGTCCGCGGCGTCTGCACCGCCGCGGGCCTCACCCCGCGCTATTTCTACGAGCAGTTCCCCAACCGCGACGCGCTGTTCTTCGCGGTCTCCGACGACGTCCGCGACCAGCTGCTCGAAGCGATGGTCACCGCCGGCATCGGCGACCCCGGCACACTGTCGGACAAGCTCCGGTCCGCGCTGACCGCGTTTCTCGACCTGATCGCCGCCGACCCCTGCATCCACCGCATCGCCACCAGCGACCTGTCGGCGATTCCCGGGCTCAACGAGCACCGCGCAGGGATTCTCGACCTGATCACCGACGCGGTCGTCGAACACGCCCCGGGCGTTCTCGACGGTCAGGACCTCGCACCCGAAGAACTACGCCGCGGCGCACTGTTCATCGTCGGCGGGGTCAACCAGATCATCGAAACCTGGCTTGCCAACCCGGTCGAGAGCACCACCGAACTGGCCGCGATCTGCTCGGACCTTTCCGTCGCCCTAGTGCGCAGCATCGTGGCGCGCAGCGACCAACCTCACCACTGATCGCGCGGCACGTCGAAGTCCGAGCACAGCGCCCACCACACGTCACGCGGCTCCACGCCGTCCTCGATGGCCTGCGCCGCGGTCCGCCCACCCACCGCGGCCAGCACATGATCTGCCAGCACCGAGGCGCCATAGGCGGTACCGAAACGCATCGCGACCCGTTCGTGGAATTCGGTCAGGCGCACCCACCCAACCTACCCAGTGCCCGACAGCGCCTCGTGGCACACCCGTACCGGATCCGCGACGTCGGTGGCAGTGTTTGCGGCCCGCCGCGCGGCGTCGCGGTAGCTCGGCGACGCCAAGACGGCGCTCACCGCCTCGGCCAATGCCGGCCCGGTCAACGGCCGGATCAGCCGCCCACTGCCCTGGCGCACCACACGATTGGCGATCTCCCACTGATCACCGCCACCGGGCACCACCACCAGCGGCACCGCGCTCAGCAGCGTCTTGGCCACCATGCCGTGCCCGCCGCCGCAGACCACCACGTCGGCGTGCGTCAACAGTTCGTCCTGGCGCCCCAACCCGGCGACGGCCCACGACGGCAGCTCCAGGGGCGCACCGCCCAGCCGCGACACCGCCAGCCGGGCGCCATCGGGCAGTCCGGCCCCAGGCACCAGATGCTCCAGGGCGAGCTCGGCCAGACCGGCGGCTCCGGTGGCGGCGGTCGACGGCGCCACCACCACCAGCGGGCCCGACCCCGGCGGCACGGCCAGCACCTGCCCGGTCGGCTCAAAGTGCAGCGGCCCGACGACGACGGCCTCGGCGGGCCAGTCCGGTCGGGGCACCTCGAGTGCGGGCAGCGTGGCGATCAGGCGCCGCAGCGGCCCGGGATCGTCGGCCGGCAGACCGATCCCCACCCGCGCCTCGGCGCGCTGGCGCAGTCCGCCGCGCACCGACCGTGCCGTCAGCGAGCGCATCACCGCGTCCCGCAGCCGGCCGCGTACCCCGGTGCCCGGCGCCAGCCCACTGCCGATCGGCGGCAGCCCCTTCGACGGCAGGTACAGCGGGTGCGGACTGAGTTCGACCCACCCGATGCCGAGCAACTCCGCGGCCAATCCCCCACAGGCCGTGATGACGTCGGAGACCACCAGATCCGGCGCCAGAGCCCGCAGCTGATCACGGTTCTGGGCCGCCATCCGCGCCGCACGGTGGTGCAGCTTGGCCCCGTCGTCGGCGTCGTCATCGCCCGCCGTGGGATCGAGTCCCAGCAGCTCCGCGGCGTCCACCCCGGCGGCACGGGCGGTGTCGAGCCACTGCACCCCGGTCAGCAGCGTCGGGGTGTCCCCGGCCGCCGCGAAGCGCTTGCACAAGGCGATCGCCGGGAACGCATGACCGGGATCTGGGCCGGCAACCACTACGACTCGCATCGGCCTACCGTGCCACAGCCCCACAGGCTTAGGGTGGCAGGCATGACCGAACTGACTGGCCAGCCGAGTGCTGTCGAGGCCGCCGCCAACATCCGCACCGTGGAGGCCTTCCTCGACGCCCTGCGCGACGAGGACCTCGACACCGCGGCGGCGGCACTCGCCGAGGACGTGGTGTACCAGAACGTCGGCCTGCCGACCATCTACGGCCGCAGTGCCACGATCGGGGTGTTCGGGCGGATGGCCGGCCGGGCAGGCTTCGACGTGAAGATCCACCGCATCGCCGCCGACGGCTCGTCGGTCCTCACCGAGCGCACCGACGCGCTGACGCTGGGGCCGTTGCGGCTGCAGTTCTGGGTGTGCGGAGTTTTCGAGGTGCACCACGGCCGTATCACGTTGTGGCGCGACTACTTCGACTTCCTGGACATGTTCAAGGCGACGCTGCGGGCGGTGGCGGCCACCGTGTTCCCGGCGCTGCGACCGACGTTCTAGGGTCGGCTCTGTGCGTCAAAATCCCAAGCCTCAGCGCCCAAGCCCGATCCAATACCTCCGGTACTGCTACGGACGCCCGCTGCCCCCAGAACTGCGGGACTGGGTCCGCAACGACCTGGCCGGCCCGGGTGCCACCGTCCGGATGATCCTGCGTGCCGCCGTGCCGACGACGCTGATCCTGATCCCGTTCTGGTTTTTCCCGACGGATTTCATGACGCGGTTCAGCATGACGTTTCCGATCTGGTTCATGGTGATTCTGTTCGCACACGCGCTCAACAAGGTGTGGCGCACCCACATGCTGCGGATGCACGGCCTGGACCCGGAGCTCGCCAACGCACGTAAACGCGAGCGCGACGCCCACATTCACCGGTCCTACGAGGAACGCTACGGTCCGCGGCCGGAATCGGTCGATCAGCGCAGCGACGACATCTAGACGACCCGGGGCAGCTCGGCCAGTTCGTCGAAGGCCTGCGCCCAGCCCAGCATCTTCTCGGTGGCACCGACCAGCTCCTCGCGGTAGCGCCGCTGCGACATCGGGGAATTCGCCGGATCGCCCGCAGATGTGATCGAGCCGTCATTGGCCGAGGCCACCAGTTGCGCTGCGGCGGTGACCATCTCGTTGTACTGGCGAACACCGGCACTGAGCTGCGCGGTGAACGCGTTGATCGTCGGCACCAGGTACTGACGTGACTGGGCGCTGTGCTGTACGGCGCGCTCCATGGACACCACCTCAGCCGCGGTGGCCGCCATGGTGGATGCGGCGCGGTTGACCGCGGCCGTCAATTCGGTGATCTCATCGGCGGGCAACAGCCGACCGCGTTCGAGCACGCCGAGCAGCGAGACCATCCCCCGCTCGGAGGCGCCCAGCGCGTACATCGCCGGTCGTGCCGCCGACCCGGGCGGCGGCAAGCGCCGCCCGGCGGTGGGGCGTGCGGCGGGCAGTGGCGCCGCGCGCAGCCAGCGATAGCGCAGCAGCAACAGCGTCGCCGGGGCGGCCGCGCCCGCCGCCACCAGTCCGGTGATCAGCAGCACCCACACCGGCGTCGACCACGACGCCAGTACGGCGGTCACCAACGTCCAGAATCCGCATGTGGCAGTGAAGAACAGACCCAGCCGCAGCGCCCACCGGCGCTTGCGCAGCATCCTGGCCCTCGGGTCGGCGATCGCCCCCAGCTTGTCGGCGAGCAGATCGGCGGCCTCACTGGCTCGGTCCACAGCACGCTGCAGCAATGGATGCCGTGCGCTGCCTCCGAGAGTCGCGGCCACCTGACTACCGTCCCAGCGGGTTCTCGGGGGTGGGGTTGGCGCCAGACGGCGGGGTTGCCGGGGTGGCCTGGCCAGGGGCGGTGGCGGAACCACCCGCGGGCAGCGACTCGCCCCGCATGGACGCCCGGATCTGCTCCAGCCGGGAGTGGCCGGCCATCTGCACACCGGCCTGCTCGACCTCGAGCATCCGGCCCTGCACCGAACCCTGCGCCAACTCAGCGGCGCCGATCGCATTGGCGTAGCGCCGTTCGATCTTGTCGCGGACCTCGTCGAGGCTGGGAGTGGTTCCGGGGGCGGCGATCTCGCTCATCGAACGCAGCGAGGCGCTGACCTGCTCCTGCATCTTGGCCTGCTCGAGCTGGCTGAGCAGTTTGGTCCGCTCGGCGATCTTCTGCTGCAGCACCATGGCGTTCTGCTCGACGGCCTTCTTGGCCTGCATCGCCGCCGACAGCGCCTGGTCGTGCAGCGCCTTGAGGTCTTCCACGCTCTGTTCGGCGGTGACCAGCTGGGCCGCGAACGCCTCCGCGGCGTTGTTGTACTCGGTGGCCTTCGCGGCGTCCCCGGCGGCAGTGGCCTGGTCGGCCAGGGTCAGGGCCTGGCGCACGTTGACCTGAAGTTTCTCAATGTCGGCCAGTTGGCGGTTCAGGCGCATCTCCAACTGCCGCTGGTTACCGATCACCTGCGCGGCCTGCTGGGTCAGGGCCTGGTGCTGACGCTGCGCCTCTTCGATCGCCTGCTGGATCTGCACCTTGGGATCGGCGTGCTCGTCGATCTTCGAGTTGAACAGCGCCATCAAGTACTTCCACGCCTTGACGAACGGGTTGGCCATCAGTCAGCTCCGTCTGCTTGTTTTCCAGTGTTGTCGCTCTACCGCCGGTACCG
Source organism: Mycobacterium sp. SMC-11 (assembly GCF_046250095.1). NCBI lineage: Bacteria > Bacillati > Actinomycetota > Actinomycetes > Mycobacteriales > Mycobacteriaceae > Mycobacterium > Mycobacterium sp. SMC-11. Next base: position 2,880,029 of record NZ_CP176430.1, read on the forward strand.
GTGATCAATTTATCGGGTCGGCGGTTATCGGGTGAGCGTTCAGCCCGGGCGCGTCACGCCGACGCTACCGATGCCAGCGTCCGAATCGGCGGGATGACGACCTTGGTGCCGGCGTCGATGCGGGTCACTGCGCCGCCGCGGGCGTTGTGCACTGCCAGTTCGGCCCGCTCGGCCTGCGCCAGCCGGGTTCCGGCGTCGAAGAGCACCGTCGACAACGGGATCCGCAGCGCCGCGCAGATCGCGTTGAGCAGCTCGCTGGACGCTTCCTTGCGGCCCCGCTCGACCTCCGAGAGGTAGCCGAGGCTCACCCGCGCCGCGTCCGACACCTCACGCAGCGTGCGGCCCTGCGCGGTCCGGGCTTGACGCAGCACCTCGCCGACCGACTCCCGCAGCAATGTCGTCATCGTGCACTCCCCCTCTACGGGTAAACCTTGGAAAATCGACAGTCACCAAGGTCAACGCGCGCGACTCCCGATTGGGTTCCCGGATTCGACAGATTCATGCGGCGGTCTTGGACCCCACCGGCGGGTCAGCTTCTGACTGGCCCGCCGCGCAGGTCTGCCACCGCCGAAACGACGTAGTCCAGGCCGGTCAGTACCGTCAGGACCACCGCCGCGGTCATCACCGTCCACGCCGTCACCAGCCAGGGGCCTGACAGCGGCAAGACGAGCAGCCCGATACCGATCGCCTGCACCAGGGTCTTGAGTTTGCCGCCACGGCTGGCCGGGATCACACCGCGGTGCAGCACTGCGAACCTGAGCACGGTGATCCCGATCTCGCGGACCAGAATCACCACCGTCACCCACCACCACAGGTCGCCGAGCATCGACAGACCGATCAGCGCCGCGCCGATCAGCGCCTTGTCGGCGATCGGGTCGGCCAGCGTGCCGAACTCGGTGACCATGCCGTAGTTGCGCGCCAGGGTGCCGTCCACTCGGTCGGTGATGATGGCGACGGCAAAGATGACGAACGCCGCGATACGGGTCTTCGGATCGTGGCCGTCCTCAGCGAACAGCGCCAGCAGGAAGACCGGGACCAGCCCCATCCGCATGACGGTCAACGCGTTCGCAAGGTTGACCACGGGGACATGCGTCACCGCTGGACCGGTTTTTGGCTGTCCCGACACGAAGGTCAGAATATCTGTTGCCCAGCCTGAAATGAGAAACCGATACTGTGCAGCTGTGAATCTTGCGGCGGATCGTCCGGCGGGGCAGCCCGTGGTCCGGCGTGCGCGCACCTCGGACGTCCCGGCGATCAAGCAGCTGGTGGACGTCTACGCCGGCAAGATCCTGCTGGAAAAGAACCTGGTGACGCTGTATGAGGCGGTTCAGGAATTCTGGGTCGCCGAGGACGCCGATCAGCAGGTGGTGGGCTGCGGCGCCCTGCATGTGTTGTGGTCGGACCTCGGCGAGGTACGCACCATCGCGGTGGACCCCACCTCGACCGGTCGCGGTATCGGACACGCGATCGTCGACCGTCTGCTGCAGGTCGCCCGCGATCTGCAGTTGCAGCGGCTGTTCGTGCTGACCTTCGAGACCGAGTTCTTCGCCCGGCACGGCTTCACCGAGATCGACGGCACGCCGGTGACCGCGGAGGTGTTCGAGGAGATGCAACGCTCCTATGACGTCGGTGTGGCCGAATTCCTGGACCTGAGCTACGTCAAGCCAAACACCCTAGGCAACACCCGGATGTTGCTGGTTCTCTAAGCGCCCTAGTCTCCCCTAGTCGACGACCAGGTCGCGTTCCCGGCGCGTGGCGCCGATGAGAAAGCTGAACTGCCCGTCGGATTCCATCCGACCCTCACGGACGACGGACAGGTCGGCGATTCCCTGTTTGCGGGCCTGCTCGCGGACCTGTTCCTCGGTGATCATCTCTTTGCGCATGTTGGCGTAGAGGAATGCGCCGTCGTAGATCACCAGCAGCGGTCCCGGCCGCAGGAGCCTCGCTACCGAAGGCCAGCGGTGCGCCATCCAGTTCAGCAGGTAGGACCAGCCGATGATCACCCCGACGAGCAGGATGCCGTCGCTGATCGATCGGTAGCCGCCGGCCATCCCGTTCTGCGCCGCGTCGGCGATCAACACCACGACGATGAGATCGGTGATGCCGTTGGTGCCCGCCTCGCGTTTCAATACCACCCGCAGCAACGCGTAAATCGCGATGTAGATGACGGTTCCACGGATAAAGATCTCCGAGGGCGGGGTATCGAAAGCGAAAAGTCGTGCCCAATCCACGTGGCGAGATTACGCGCCCTCACGTCCTTGGAAAACCGTCGGTGTCCGGTCCGTATCCGGTCCGTGTCCGGCGCGTGTCTGGTGCGTGTCACGGTCGGCGAACCTGGGACTTCCGGCCCTGCCGCGCGCCGCCGGGTCACGAGATAGTGGTACTGGCAGTTGCAGACAACTGGAGGTAGCCGTGGCCGAGCACCTGACCCCTCTGGACGCCGGCTTTCTGGGCGTCGAGGATTCCGACCACAACGTCAGCATGGCCACCGGGACCTTGGCCGTCCTCGACGGTCCAATTCCCGACCATGCCTCGCTACAGGCCACGCTGAGCGAACGCCTGCGCGGGTGCCCGCGGTTCGGGCAGCGGCTGGTGCGCCATGCCTTGGATCTGAGCGCACCCGAGTGGGTGAACGATCCCCACTTCGACCTCGCCCAGCACATCGGCCGGGTCGCGGTGCCCTCCCCCGGCGGAGACGCCGAACTGCACGCGGTGGTCGCCGACGTGATGTCGTGGCGCCTCGACCGCAACCGTCCGCTGTGGGAGATCTGGGTGATCAGCGGGCTCAGCGGTGACCGGTGGGCCCTACTGATGAAGGTGCACCACTGCCTCGCCGACGGCACGGCGGCCACCCACATGCTGACCGGCTTGTCCGACAACGGATTCGCCCAGTTGGCAGCCCACGCCGGCGCGGTGCAGCCGCCACACCGTCGGCCGGTGTTGGATCTCAACCCGGTGCATTGGATGTACAACCTGCGCGGCGTCGTGGAACTCGCGACCGGCTTGCTGCAACAGAATGCGTCGTCGCTGAACGGTCCGATCACCAGCCGCCGTCGCTACAGCGCGGCACGGGTTTCGCTCGGCGACATCGAGCAGGTCTGTCGGGTCTTCGACGTGACCGTCAATGATGTGGTGTTGGCGGCCCTGACCGAGAGCTACCGCGACTTCATGATCCGTCGCGGCCAAGTGCCCCAACCCGATTCGCTACGCACCCTGGTGCCGGTATGGACCAGCTCCGCGAATGCGCCGGGGAACCTCGACGGCAGGGGTTCGTTGCTGTTGCCGCGGCTGCCGATCGAGGAGTCAAACCCGGTGAAGCGATTGCTGGCCGTGCGCTCGCGTCTGGCGCAGGCCAAAGCCGGCGGGCAGCGTCACGCCGGACGCGCGGTCATGTCGGCCGCGGGCCTGCTGCCCGTCGCGTGGTCGGCCTGGGCGGCGCGGTTGCTCGGACAGGTCCACCAGCGCGGCGTGGTGGCGTTGGCGACCAACGTCCCCGGCCCGTCCGAGCCGTTGCAGATCATGGGGTGCGACGTGGTCGCGGTGCTGCCGGTGCCGCCGATCGCGATGCAGCTTCGCACCGGCGTGGCGGTCCTGAGCTACGCCGGTGACCTGTTCATCGGGGTACTGGCCGACTTCGAGTTCGCTGCGGTCGACGAACTGACCCGCGGATTGGAGGCCGCGGTGGCCCGGCTGGTGGCACGCAGCAAGCGACGCAAGCCATTGCGCGACTGGCATGGTCTGGCCCTGGTGCACAGCGCGTAACCGCGGCTAGAACTCGTCGCCGCCGCCGTCGTCGGGGGCGCTGCCGCCACGGATCAGCATCAGCGTCGCGGCGAGTTCATCGGGTTTGACCAGCACCTGCCGGGCCTTGGAGCCCTCGGAGGGGCCGACGATGTCGCGGGTCTCCATCAGGTCCATCAGCCGGCCGGCCTTGGCGAAGCCGACCCGCAGCTTTCGCTGCAGCATCGAGGTGGAACCGAATTGGCTGGACACCACCAGTTCGACGGCCTGCAGGAAGACGTCCATGTCGTCGCCGATGTCGGGGTCGACGTCGGCGCGGTCCCCACTGGCCTTCACGGCGGTGACGCCCTCGGTGTACTCGGGCTCGGCCTGGTCCTTGCAGGCGGTGACGACGGCCTGGATCTCCTCGTCGGAGATGAACGCGCCCTGCAGCCGGATCGGCTTGTTGGCGCCCATCGGCAGGAACAGCCCGTCGCCCATGCCGATCAGCTTCTCGGCGCCCGGCTGGTCGAGGATGACCCGGGAATCGGTGAGCGACGACGTGGCGAACGCCAGCCGGGACGGCACGTTGGTCTTGATCAGACCGGTGACGACATCCACCGACGGCCGCTGGGTGGCCAGCACCAGGTGGATGCCGGCGGCACGGGCCTTCTGGGTGATCCGCACGATCGCGTCCTCGACGTCACGCGGCGCGGTCATCATCAGGTCGGCGAGCTCGTCGACGACCGCGAGGATGTAGGGGTAGGGCCGGTAGACCCGTTCGCTGCCCAGGGGGGTGCTGATCTCCCCGGAGCGGACCTTGTCGTTGAAGTCGTTGATGTGGCGCACCCGGGACGATTTCATGTCCTGGTAGCGCTGCTCCATCTCCTCCACCAGCCAGGCCAGCGCCGCGGCGGCCTTCTTCGGCTCGGTGATGATCGGGGTGATCAGGTGCGGAATGCCTTCGTACGGCGTGAGTTCCACCATCTTCGGGTCGATCAGGATCATCCTGACCTCTTCGGGGGTGGCGCGCGCCAGCAGGGAGACCAGCATCGAGTTGACGAAGCTGGACTTGCCCGAGCCGGTGGAACCGGCCACCAACAGGTGCGGCATCTTGGCCAGGTTGGCGCAGATGAAGTCGCCTTCGATGTCCTTGCCCAGTCCGATCACCAGCGGGTGGTGGTCGCCGCGGGTGGACGGCGCGGTCAGCACGTCGGCCAGCCGCACCAGTTCGCGGTCGGTATTGGGCACCTCGATACCGACGGCGGACTTACCCGGGATCGGGGCGAGCATCCGCACACTCTCGGTGGCCACCGCGTAAGCGATGTTGCGTTGCAGGGCGGTGATCTTCTCGACCTTGACGCCGGGGCCCAGCTCCACCTCGTAGCGGGTGACGGTGGGACCACGGGTGCAGCCGGTGACCGCGGCGTCGACCTTGAACTGCTCCAGCACCGAGGTGATCGCGTCGGCCATCTGGTCGTTGGCGGCGGTGCGGGTCTTCGGGGGGTCCCCGGCGACCAGCAGGCTCAGTGCGGGCAGCGTGTAGGGGCCCTCCACCACCCGGTCGAGGACGACGGTCTTGTCGGCGGGTTTGGCCGCCTTGGGTTCCTTCGGGGGCTTGCGGCGCACGGTCTTGACCGGGGGCGGCGGCGCGGCGGGCTCTTCATCGAGCGGGTAGTTGTCCAGCGGGGTGCGCGACTGCCAGTCCGGGGTGTCGTCGTCCCGGGCGTCGGGCTCAAGGGCGCCGAATCGGCTGGTTCCGCCGGCCTGGGCGCCGACGCCGGTGTCGTAGGCGGCGTCGCCATCGTCGCCGTCGGCGCCGCCGTAGTCCTGGTCGTAGTCCTGGTCGTCGTAGTCGTCGTAATCGTCGTAGTAGTCGTCATCGTCGTAGTCGCCGCGGAACATGGTGCGCAAGGTCTCGGGTGCCTCACGCAGGGTGGTACCGGTCAGCAACAACACGCCGAACAGCACACCGATGCACAACAATGGCGCCGCGATCCACGCCGTGAGTCCGTCGGCGAGCGGGCCACCGATCGCGAACCCCACAAAGCCGGCGCCGTGCAGACGGCCGTCGGGGCTCTGCGGCGAGCCCGACCACAGGTGCCACAGGCCCAGGATCGGCAGGCCGATCATGGTCGAGCCGAGGATCAGCCGGGGCCGGTTCTCCGGGTCGGGCTCGGTGCGCATCAGCAGTACTGCCCCGGCGGCGGCCAGCAGCGGAAGCAGCACCACCGCTCCGCCGACCACGGTGCGCAATCCGGTGTCGATCCACGCACCGACCGGCCGGGCGGCGTCCAGCCAGCAGCTGGCGGCGGTCACCACGGCAAATCCCAGCAGCGCCAGTGCGATGCCGTCGCGGCGGTGGCCGGGGTCGATGTCGTGCGCGCGGCCGACCGAGCGCGCCGCGCCACCAGCACCCTTGGCGACCATCAGCCAGGTGGCGCGGGCGAGGCGTCCGCAGGCCATCCCGAGCGCCACCGGGCCCGAATGCTGACGGGCGGCGCGGCGCGGCTTGGCCGCCGGGCGGGACCGAGCGGCCCGCGAACCACCCTTGGGTGCGGCCTTGGAACCGGCTTTTGCCCTGGTCGTTCGGGTACCGGAACGCGCGGGAGCCCTACTAGCAGCGGTCTTACTAGCCATATCGGCAAGCCTAGTCGCAATTACCCCATCTGCACCATAAGCCACACTGGCCCCGACGGATCGGTTCACCGTGCATCCGGCCCGAGGCTGGGTATCGTGACCGTGAATCCCCCATCAGCCAAGGAGCCGCAATATGCCCGTGGTCTCGCCAGTAGTGGTCGTCGCCACCTTCACCGTCAAGCCGGAATCGGTTGAGGCCGTCCGCGAAATCTGCACCAAGGCGGTGGCACAGGTGCACGAGGAGCCGGGCTGCCAGCTGTACTCCCTGCATGAAGCCGACGGCGCTTTTGTGTTCATCGAGCAGTGGGCCGACGCCGACGCCTTGAAAGCCCACTCGACGGCACCTGCGGTCGGCGAGCTGTTCGGCAACCTCACCGAGCACCTGGCCGGCGCACCCGACATCAAGATGCTGCAACCGGTTCCGGCCGGCGACACGGGCAAAGGCCAGTTGCGTCCGTGACGGCGCGTCCGTCGAGCGGAAGCCTGCAGGGCAAGGTCGCGCTGATCACCGGCGCGGCGCGCGGCCAGGGCCGCGCCCACGCCCTGCGGCTAGCTGCCGACGGAGCCGACATCATCGCTGTCGACCTGTGCGAGCAGATCGACAGCGTGCCCTATCCGCTGGCGGACGCCGAGGACTTGGCGGCCACGGTCAAGCTGGTCGAAGACACCGGTGCGCGCATCGTGGCCCGCCAGGCCGATGTGCGTGACCAGGTGGCGTTGGGCGCTGCCCTGCAGGCCGGCCTCGACGAGCTGGGCCGGGTGGACATCGTGGTGGCCAACGCCGGTATCGCCCCGATGGCTGCGGCCGATGGCTGGCACGACGTCATCGACGTCAATCTGACCGGTGTCTACCACACCATCGAGGCCGCGATCCCGACGATGATCGACCAAGGCAACGGGGGGTCGATCGTGCTGATCAGTTCGGCCGCCGGCCTGGCCGGCATAGGCAGCCACGATGCCGGGGCCATCGGTTACGCCGCGGCCAAACATGGGCTGGTCGGGCTGATGCGGGTCTACGCGAACCTGCTGGCGCAGCACAGCATTCGAGTGAACTCGGTGCACCCGGCCGGTGTCGACACCCCGATGATCAACAACGATTACGTCCGGGGTTGGCTGGCCGAGCTCACCGCCGCGACAGGTCGGCCACCGGACATGGGCAATGCGCTGCCGGTACAGGTGCTGGAACCGGCGGACATCGCCAATGCGGTGGCCTGGCTGGTGTCCGATGCGGCCCGCTACATCACCGGCATCACCTTGCCCGTCGACGCCGGGTTCATCAACAAGAGGTAGCCCGGTGGCACGCAACCGAGTAGCTCAGACGGCCTACGGCCCGATGGTGTTGGCGGCCATCGAGCACCACGAGCCACCCGGACAACGCCTGGTCGACGACGACCTGGCGACACCGTTCTTGCCCGCCGGCATGCGCTGGCTGGTGGCGGCCACGCGGCCCGCGCCGCTGCGCCGGTGGTTCATCGCCGCGACGGAGCGCTCCGGGCCGGGCCTGTGGGTCAACCTGACCTGCCGCAAGCGTTTCATCGCCGACCGCGTCGACGAGGCGGTCGGCGAGCACGTCGCGAAAATCCAGGCCGTGGTGATCCTCGGCGCCGGCCTGGACACCCTCGCCTACCGACTCGCCCGGCGCAGCCCCATCCCGGTGTTCGAGGTGGATCAGCCGGTCAACATCGCCCGCAAGGCCGCCACCGTGCGCCGGGTACTCGGCGGCCTGCCACTGTCGGTACGGCTGGTGGCACTGGACTTCGCACACGACGACGTGCTGACCACCCTCGTCGAGCACGGTTACCGAACGGCGTTCCGCACGTTCTTCGTATGGGAAGGCGTGACCCAATACCTGAGCGAGAGCGCCGTCCGCAGCACCCTCGAGGGGCTGCGCCCGGCGGCATCGGGCAGCCGTCTGGTGTTCACCTACGTCCAGCGTGACTTCATCGACGGTACGAACCTCTATGGCTCGCCGACGTTGTATCGCAGGATGGTCAACAAGCTCTGGCATTTCGGCCTGCAGCCTGAGGAGGTGGCGGATTTTCTTGCCGAATACGGCTGGCGATTGATCGAGCAGGCCGGACCCGAACAGTTCCTCCAGCGCTATGTCGAGCCCACCGGCCGCCGTCTGGGCGCGAGTGACCTGGAGTGGTCGGTGTACGCCGAAAAGCTCTGAGCCGGCCGGCTCAGACCTCGATCACCGTCGGCACAATCATCGGCTGACGCCGGTAGACCTCGCCCACCCATTTGCCCACCGTGCGGCGTACCGCCTGAGCGATCCGGGCCGGATCGGTGACCTGCTCTGCGGCAAGGGATTCCAGCTCCGCCTCGACCTTGCGGGCCGCCGGCTCCAGGGCCTTGGGGTCTTCGGAGAAACCGCGCGAGTGCAGGTGCGGCGGGGCCACCGGCTTGCCGGTCCCCCGGCGCACCACCACCGTCACCGCGACGAATCCGCTGGACAGGATCAACCGCTCCCCCAGCGTCGCATCGCCGACATCGCCGTCGACGAGCCCGTCGACGAACATCTTGCCGGTCGGCACCGCCCCTGCGATGCGTGCCTGCCCGGCGACCAGGTCGACACTGACTCCGTTCTCGGCCAACAGGATCGATTCCTCCGGCACCCCAGTACGGACGGCCAGCGCGGCGTTGGCGCGCATCATCCGCCAGGTGCCGTGTACCGGCATCACATTGCGGGGCCGAATTCCGTTGTAGAGGAACAGTAGTTCGCCGGAGTAGGCGTGCCCGGAAACGTGAACGCGCGCCTGGGCATTGGTGACCACCCGGGCACCGATCTTGGCCAGTGCGTCCATCACCCCGTAGACGGCTTCCTCGTTGCCGGGAATCAGCGACGACGACAGCACCACCAGATCGCCGGCGGTCAGCGTGATGGACCGGTGCTCGCCGCGCGACATCCGCGACAGCGCCGACAGCGGTTCGCCCTGAGTACCGGTGGTGACCAGCACCACCTTCTCCGGCGGCATCATCTCAGCGGCGCCGATGTCGACCAGGTCCGAGTCCGCCACCCGCAGGAAGCCCAAATCCTTGGCGATACCCATGTTGCGGACCATCGAGCGGCCGACGAACGCGACCCGGCGACCCAGGGCGACCGCGGCGTCGACGATCTGCTGGACCCGGTCCACGTTCGAGGCGAAGCAGGCCACGATCACCCGGCCCTCGGCGCCACGGATCAGCCGGTGCAGGGTGGGACCGACCTCGCTCTCGCTGGGGCCGACACCGGGAATCTCGGCATTGGTCGAGTCGCACAGGAATAGGTCCACACCCTTGTCGCCCAGGCGGGACATCCCGGGCAGGTCGGTGGGCCGCCCGTCCGGGGGCAGTTGGTCGAGCTTGATGTCGCCGGTGTGCAGCACGGTGCCCGCCCCCGTGTGCACCGCGATCGCCAGCGCATCCGGAATGGAGTGATTCACCGCGAAGTACTCGCATTCGAACACCCCGTGGGTGCTGCGCTGACCTTCGGCCACCTGGACGAAGACCGGCTTGATGCGGTGTTCGCGGCACTTGGCGGCGACCAGGGCCAGGGTGAACTTCGAACCGACCACCGGAATGTCGGCCCGCAGTTTGAGCAGGAACGGAATGGCGCCGATGTGGTCCTCGTGGGCGTGGGTCAGCACCAGCGCCTCGACGTCGTCGAGCCGGTCTTGGATGTGGCGGATGTCCGGCAGGATCAGGTCGACGCCGGGCTCGTCGTGGCCCGGGAACAGCACACCGCAGTCGATGATCAGCAGCCGGCCGAGGTGCTCGAAAACGGTCATATTGCGGCCGATTTCGCTGATACCGCCGAGCGCGGTGACGCGTAGCCCGCCTTCGGTCAGCGGACCCGGCGGTAGGAGATCCTCAGTCACCCGCACCTCACCCGAGAACGGACGCGGCGCGCATGTCGATGGCCAGTTCGTCGACCTCGGCGGCGGACGCCGGGACCATCGGCAACCGGGGGTCACCGGCTTCGAAACCCTGCAACCGCAGGCCGGCCTTGACGAAGGTCACCCCGCCGACGCGACCCATCGCGTTGGACAGCGATGCGATCGAGACGTTGATCTTGCGGGCGGTCGCGACGTCGCCGGCCGCGAAGGCGGCCAGCATGTCGCGCAACTGAGCGGCCGCGAAGTGCGAGATCACGCTGACGAATCCGGTGGCACCCATGGCCAGCCAGGGCAGGTTGAGGGCGTCATCGCCGGAGTAGTAGGCCAATCCGGTCTCGGCCATGATCTGCGCTCCGGCGTGCAGGTCCCCCTTGGCGTCCTTGATCGCGACGATGTTGGGGTGTTCGGCGAGCTCGAAGATGGTGTCCGGCGCGATCGGCACCACCGAGCGGGCCGGGATGTCGTAGAGCATCACCGGCAGCGCACTGGCGTCGGCGACGGCGGTGAAGTGCGCCAACAGGCCGGCCTGCGACGGACGCGAGTAGTACGGCGTCACCACCAGCAGGCCGTGCGCGCCGACCCCAGCGCAGGCCTCGGCAAGGCGCACGCTGTGCTCGGTGTCGTTGCTGCCGGCGCCGGCGATGATGCGAGCCCGGTCACCGACCGCCTCGACCACCGCACGCAGCAGCGTGAGCTTCTCGTAGTCCGCGGTGGTCGGCGACTCACCAGTGGTGCCCGAGATCACCAAACCGTCGCAACCGGCGTCGATGAGGCGATTGGCCAGACGTACGGCGGCGTCGGTGTCCACCGAGCCGTCCGCGCCGAAGGGGGTCACCATGGCGGTCAGCACGGTGCCGAACTGCGCCTTGGCGTCGAATCCGCTGCTGCTCACGGCCCCAAGATTACCTGGCCCTCTCCAGTTGCTCAGACCTCGGTGGCGAGCGGACTGGTCGCGACTTCGGTGCCGTCGGCCAGCGTGCTGATCTGGAAGTCCCCGAACGCCGCCGGAGCCACGTCGGCGAGCTGCCGCAGGCACTCGACGGCCAGCCGGCGAATCTCGACATCGGCGTGCTCGCTGGCCCGCATCGCGATGAAGTGCCGCCATGCCCGGTAATTGCCCGTCACCACGATGCGCGTCTCGGTGGCGTTGGGCAGCACGGCACGGGCGGCCTGCCGGGCCTGCTTGCGCCGCAGCGCCCCCACGGTCCCGCCGGCCTGGCCCGCCCCGAATTTGGCCTCCAGCCGGGCCAGCAGCTCGACGTAGGCGGCGCGGCTGGCGTCCGCGGCGTCGGCCAGGATCTGCTGCAGTTCCGGGTCGTCCTCCATGCCGGGCGGCACTACGACCCGCGAGTCCGGTTCGGGCACGTAGCGCTGGGACAGCTGGGAGAACGAGAAGTGCCGGTGCCGGATGAGCTCGTGGGTGGCCGACCGGGAGATGCCGGTGATGTAGAAGGTCACCGAGGCGTGCTCGAGCACCGAGAAGTGCCCGACGTCGATGATGTGCTTCAGGTAGGTGGCGTTGGTCGCGGTTCGCGGGTTGGGTTTGGACCAGCTCTGATAGCAGGCCCGGCCGGCGAACTCGACCAGTGCCGGCCCGCCGTCGGCGTCGGTGCTCCACGGTACGTCCGGCGGCGGACTGAACTCGGTCTTGGCAATCAGTTGCACGCGCAGCGGCGCCGTCTCGGCCACGGCACTCACCTTAAGGCGTGCCCGGCCGGTCTCAGCGCCACCGCGCCCACACGTAGGGCACCAGCGACCGCAGGAACTCCAGATCCGGGCCGGGGCGGGCGTCGGCGAAGGCCCGCTCGAAGTACTCCTGGGCCGCCAGCAGAATGCCCTCGGCGTACTGGCGGGTGAACGCGATGCTGCCGTAGTCGTCCATCAGACTGCGCACCTGCTGCACCAGCGCCGCCGAGCGCTGTGATCGACTGCGGAGCAGGTAGTCCGCCAGCAGGTCTCGGTCGGGCCTCCGCGCCACGGACAACAGGTGAACCAGCGGCAGCGTCCGCTTGCCTTCGTAGAGATCGCCCAGGATCTCCTTGCCGTAGATCCGTTCGTCGCCGATCAGGTTCAGCAGGTCATCGCGGATCTGAAACGCGGCGCCGAAATGAAAACCGAATCGCACCAGCGGCCCCAGCTCGGCGGTACCCCGCGATCCCACCATCGCCCCCACCCGCAGCGGATGGATGGTGGTGTACCAGCAGGTCTTGTGCAGGATCAGGTTCAGGTAGTCCTCTGGTCGCAGGTCGTCGATGTTGTCGGCCTGCCAGCCCACTTCGATCGCCTGCCCCTCCAGGGTCCGTAGCGCCATGGTGTCGAATTCGGCCCACACCAATTCGGCCAGATCACGGTCCAGCTGCCGGGTCGCCCGCCGCAGTACCTGGCCGGCGACCAACGCCAACGCATCGCCGGCGTTGATCGCCGTCGCCATGCCGTACATGGCACCCAAAGTCGGTCTCCCCCGGCGCATTTCACTGCCATCGGCGATGTCGTCGTGTACCAGGAAGGCGTTGTGCAGCAACTCGATCGCCACGGCTATACCCAGTAACGCGTCGGTGTCCGCGCCGAAGGCCCGGCCGGCCGACAGGCACAGTGCGGGCCGCAGCGCCTTACCCGGCCGCTGGGGGTACGCCCGCAGCGGTGCATACAGCCACTTGGCGGGCTCACCGTCGGGCAGCGCGTCGAGCATCGAGCGGCGGACGATCCTGGCGACCTCGCTCAAGCGCTCATCGACCGCGACCACCGATTCGCGGTCGGCGATATCAGTCACGGTTCCTGCGCCGCGACGACGAGCACCACGGGCAGCCACAGCTCGGGATAGCCGACCGCCAGGAGGGTGCCGCGATAGGTGCCCGGGCAGACCTGGGGTCCGACGTCGACGGTGATCTGCACGCCACGGCTGGACCGGCGCGGCATCGGCACCGCGGCGGGCTCGACCCGCACGGCGTCAGCCTCGATCACCTGGCCGCCATGACCGAGCAGCTCGCTGCAGCGCAGCCGGACCTGCGCGCGGTCGGTGCTCTCCCGGTTGTGCAACCACACCTCGCCGGTAGCCGAGCCGGAGCCGGTGACACACAGCGCCAAGGCGTCCTTGGACGCCGGATTGTTGACGTCCAGCGCCACCGGCCCGTCCTCGCCGGTCGGCGGCGCCGGCAGCGACCGAAGCAGGAACTGCCCGGCCGTCGACCACCAGGCCCGCGTCAGCTGTTCCCATTCCGGCAGCCCGGTTGGATCGGCGCCGCTGCCGCCGTTGCCAGAGCTGCGATCCGGCGAGATCTCGGCCGCTTGGGCGAATCGATCGATGATTCGGCGAGCCGCCCGGAAGCCTTCGGCCTGGATGGCACTGAGGGCACGCGCATTCGCCGCGGGATCAAAAATTGACGCCCACGGTAAATCGTCGATAGTGCCGTCGCCGAACGTTTTGTCAGCCACCGATTCCCTCCTTAAGGAAATCAGCCTTACTCTGCCAAAAAATACGCTTTGCCAAGCTTGCCGATAAACGACCCGAACGCCGTATACTACCTGCTTATTCGGGAGATCGGAGGCCCAATGGTGGCGACCGATATGGCAACTGCGTCTCAATCTCTGTTGGCGCTTTACGGCGCTCTCGATCAAGCGGTCACCAACACCGGAGACCCGGAAATCGAAGCCACCGTCGAGCGTTATCTTCCGGGCAGCACCGGGGTGAATGCCGGGTGGTATGAAGAATTGCTCGGTTTCCTGGCCAGTCTGGATCACCGAGAGGTGGACGCTCCCGCGGTTCCCGATCTGGGCCAGGCGTTGACCACCCTGCAAACCGGAAATGGATCTGCGACAGAAGCACAGTCACAGCCGCTGACCGCGGTGCAGTTGTCCCGCTTGGTTTTCGCGATCGGGGCCCTGAGCCACCTGCCGCAGTACTACCCACCCGACCGGTGGGATGACCAATTCGCTGCGACCTTGACCAGCGTTGGCGCCTCGCACGGTAGTGATCTGCTCAGCCTGCTACGACGCGCCTTCCACGATCGCTCCGACTGGCCGGACGTCATGCACATCGCTGTCAGTGCGGGCTTGATCCGCACCGATGTCGCCGCGGTGCCGCTGTGCCAAGCCAAACCCAAGATCGTCCGCGGCCGACTGTGCGTCGTGTACAACACCGAATTCACCAGCACCGCAGTGTCACTCGACGAATTGAAGAACGTCGTCGACCCACTCAACTGGCATCGCTGCCTGCCGTTCTTCTGCTACATGCAGGGCTGGCCTGCCCGCCCGGATGGTTGGAGCCGGGTACTTGAACATTGCAGCACCACCTGCCCGATCGCCGGGACACCGCAGTTGGTGACGCCGCTGAAGTACTGGAAGAGCGCCGGCGTCGAGGGCCAGCCATCGGAGCCGACCGCGTGCGTCGATTTCGCACTCGACGACGATCCGGCAACCGGTGAGCACGGCGACGGCCGGATGCTGATCGATGAGGGCTTCATCAGGATGACCGCAACCGCCGGCGATCCGGCCCGCCCCGGCGTGCGGGTGCGCACCAGAAAGGTCGCCGGGTTCCGGGACCTCGGTTGGGTTCCGGCGGCGATCTTCGGCTGCGTGATGGGATACGGCGATCAGGGCGTGGAGCTGCTGCTCGGAGGTGTGGCCAAGCGTGCCCAGGCCGGCGGAAAGGGCTGGACGGACTGGGAGCCGTCGGCGCCGGAAAAGATCGCCGGCGTCGCGGCGGCCCGGACTTCGCCCGGAACGAGTGACGACACCGCCCAGCGCGCCGTGAAGCTGGCCGTCGAGATGGCCAACCAGTGCATCGACGACATGTCCGGCAGGAGCGCGGCCCTGGCCGCCAAGTGGGCTACCGGTGCGATGCCCCTCGAAGAATCGCTAACCTTCGCCACCGATCTGGCGGCCCGGCTTGCCTGCGATCCCTGGCGCTATCTGGATCGCCTGCGCGCCGACCTAGGAGGCGGACGATGACCGATGCCGCCGGCTGGATCACCCAGTACGCCACTACCTCACAGCGCCTCGTGAACGAGACGGGTGAGCTCATGCAGCAGGTCGACCACCAGATCCGCAACGGCACGTACGGTTCCGAAGACGTCGCCAAGACGGCCAACCAGCTTCTCAATCTGGCGATAACCACAAGCCTTGAGTGGACCCAGGCGGTGTTCTCGTTCTGGAGCCCGCCGACAACCGACGCAGTGGAACTGTCCGAGTTCATCGAAGTCGAACCCGACAGCGACTGCGAGCGGGTGCTGTCGGTCACCAAACCCTTCCGTCGGCTCGGCGCTGAATCCGATGTGATCGGCGCGCAGTCACTGGTATTCGTGCCGGGGATCCTGCGTGTCCACGCGGCCCGTTTCCGGGTCGGTGTCAAAGGGCAGAACTATTACAGCGGCACGTATCGGGGCAGCGTCCGGCTCACCAGTGTGCGGGACGGGGTTTCGCGGCGCCACGAGATGGACGTCACCGTCGACCTGTGACCATGTCCGAGCCCCCGAACACGATCGACGAATTGCTTGATCACGCAGTGCAAGCAATCAACACCGGCGACCGCATGACCGCCAGTGCGCTGGCCGAGCAGGTGCTCACCATCGACGGGGACAACCAAGACGCCGAAGACCTGCTCGCCTCACCGGCGGTAGGCGGCGACGTACTTCGGCGGATGACAATACTTTTCGCCGACGTCGTGGACTCGACCGCGCTGTCCACCCGGATTGAGCCGGAAACCTACCGCACGGTGATCGGTCGCTATCGCCAGCAGGTCAACGCTGTTGTCGACCGCTACGAGGGCCACGTGTCCTCCACCAAGGGCGACGGGCTGCTCGCGGTGTTCGGACATCCCAAAGCGCACGAGAACGACGTACGACGCGCGGTCCAGGCCGGCCTGGACATCACCCGGGACGTGGCTGCGCTCAGCGAGCGCGTGCGATCACGGTTCGGCTTCGATATCTCGGTACGGGTGGGCGTGCACCGAGGTCTGGTCTATCTCGACGTCGCCCAAGACGACGTGTACGGGCTGGGCGCCAATCTGGCGGCCCGGGTCGCCGGATTGGCTTCGCCGGGTTGCGTCGTGGTGTCCGCGGCGATCGCACCGCTGGTGACCGGGCACTTCAAGCTCGATGCTCAGGCAGCCCAACCGGTCAAAGGCATCGACGAACCGGTCGAACATTATCGCG
The DNA here is from genome assembly GCF_046250095.1 of Mycobacterium sp. SMC-11. Lineage (NCBI taxonomy): Bacteria > Bacillati > Actinomycetota > Actinomycetes > Mycobacteriales > Mycobacteriaceae > Mycobacterium > Mycobacterium sp. SMC-11. The sequence continues at coordinate 2,896,416 of NZ_CP176430.1, forward strand.
TTATCGAGGAGCGCATCGGCCGGACGCGGCCCCCGCTATGGCCTCTGGTCGGCCGCGGCCTCGAGCTGGCACACCTGCAGGATGCCTGGAATCAGGCCCAACACGGCACGCTGACTACTCCCGGTGTCTGCTTCAGTGGTGAGGCCGGTATGGGCAAGAGCCGGTTGGCTACCGCCGCAGGGGATCTGGCCGAGCAGGCCGGCAGACCGGCCCTCGCACTGATCGGATCCCCCTTTCAGGCCGATGCGGGTCTCTACCCGATCCGCGCTTTGCTGGAGCAGCGGTGCGGGATCGAGCGGACGACCGCCCCTGCCGCCCGGATGCGGCTACTCGAAGACGAGTTGCGGGCGCTGGGTTTTGAGGCGGCTGCCGCCGTCCCGCTATTGGCGCCGGTGTTGGGCATCGCGGCCGAGCACGGTTACCAACCAGTGCAGGCCGAGGGCACCAAGCTCTACCAGCAGATCATTGAGGCCATCGTTGGGTACCTGCAGGCCTGTGCCGGTTCCGGTCCGGCCGTGGTGCTGGCCGAAGACCTGCAGTGGTTCGATGCGTCGACACTCGACGTCATCGCGGCACTACTCGGGGCCAACACCGGCAGACTGCTCGTGGTGCTCACCGCGCGCGACACGCGCCCGCTTCGCGACATAGCGGGGCGCCTCGAGGTGTTCGACCTCGCACCGTTGACCCCGCAAGAGACCGACCAGCTGATCGCCGCGTTGGATCCGGCTTTGTCCGGTGACGAGCGGGCCGAGGTGCAGCGCCGCTGCGACGGTGTGCCCCTTTACATCGAGGAGGTGGTCGCCAAATTCCACGAGCAGCCCACCGATGCGGCCGGGTGGGCGCGGGCACCCGACGCGCTCTACGAGCCGCTGTTCTCACGGCTTCGGGCCAGCGACACCACCATTCAGGTCGTCGAAGCCGCCGCCACCATCGGCCGCGAATTTGACCGGGCCATCCTGGGCAGTGTCGTCGAGATGACCGAGACCGGCCTCGACGAAGCCATCCAGGCCCTGGCGGCCGCGCGGGTCTTTCTCCCGGCGGCCAAGGACCGCTGGCGCTTTCGTCACGAGTTGCTCCGTGAAGTCGCCTACGAGCTGCCACCGCCCAGCGTGCGCCGCGCCCTGCACGGCCGGGCCGCCGACGCGATCGTCGCCACGTCGGACAACCCCGACTGGCACCTGGTGGCGCTGCACTACGAACACGCGCAACGCTTCGACGCAGCTGCCGACGCCCACCGACGGGCAGCATCCGATGCCCGGCTTCGAGGCGCCATCAACGAGGCCCGCGCCAACCTGACCCGCGCCATCATCCAGATCGAACGGGCGACACCCGCCCCGGTCCGTGACGGATGCGAGACCAACCTTCGCCTGGAGCGCGCGTTTCTCACCACGGCGGTGAACGGACCCCTGTATCCCGAGGTCTCCGCAGATCTCGAACGTTGCCTGCAGCTTGCCAACACCAGCCTGCGCGAGGAGGACCGTTCGGCGACCCTGGCCACCCTCTGGGCCTACTACCTGACGCGAGGCGACCTCCGCCGATGCCTGCAACTCGCCAAGTCGAGCCGATTGGCCGGACAGAGCTGGTTTCGGTCCGCGTACGGCACCGCCGCATTGTTCGGCGGAGACTTCAACAACGCACGCTCGGCCCTGGAACTGGTCGCGGGCGTGCTCGCCGCTACCAAGATCGACTACGAATCGGTGTATTACATTCCCTGCGACCCGATCACCTCGGTGCACACTCATCTGGCGCTGACCCGCTTCGTCCAGGGTGATCTCGCGGGCGCCGAAGACCAATTGGCTGCGACGGTGCGTCGGGTGGCCCGTCTCGGTTTCCCGCAGGGCCCTTTCAGCCTTGGCTACCAACGGTTTTACCAGATCTGGATGGCCATCGAGACCGGGCAACTGGACCTCGCCACCGACATCGCCGACGAATCCGCGGTGCAGGTAGAACGCCATGGCTTCGAGTACGCGGCGATGTTGGTTGCCATCCAGCGGGCCACCATCCGCGCCATGTCGGCGCTATCTGCCTGCGGAGGCCACCAGGGGGCGTTGCAACCTCACATCGACGCGATGTCAAGGATCGTCGACAAATTCGGCGAAACCGAGTGGAACATCTTCGCCAGCTTCTACCACGCGGTCCTGGCACGGCTGCTGATCGCCGCGGGCCGGATGCAACCGGCGCGCGAACGCCTCGCCGCGGCGCTGCAGGCGGCCGACGACACCGGCGTGAACTTCTACCGCGCAGAACTGTTTCGGTTACGGGCGCAGACTCTCGACGATACCGACGCGCGCGAGGCGGACCTGCGCGAGGCGACCTCGACGGCGCGTGCGCAGGGCGCGACGATCTTCGAATTGCGTGCCGCGGTGGATAACGTCGAACTGCACGGCGAAACCGCAACGGGAACGCTGCAAGACGCGATCAACCGGTTTCCGGCAGACAGCGCCTGGCCGGAGCTCAGCCGGGCGCGGGCGCTGCTCAGGTGAGCCGAACCGCAGGCGGCGTCGCCATCCTGGGCGGCGGCATGGCCGGATTGAGCGCCGCGTGGCGGCTCAGTGAACCCGGTTGGCGTGACCGCTTCGACTCCATCACCGTCTACCAGCGCGGCTGGCGACTCGGCGGCAAGGCCGCGTCCAGCCGAGGCCCGCACGGACGTGTGGAGGAGCACGGACTGCATGTTTGGCTGGGCTGCTACCACAACGCCTTCCGGCTGCTTCGCGAGTGCTACACCGAACTCGACCGGGCCACAACCGATCCGATGGCGCCGCTGGCCACCTGGGATCAGGCGTTGATTCCGGCGGACAACGTCGGGGTCGCCGATAAGTTCGGCGACGACTGGCTGACCTGGCTGGCCACCTTCACCGCCAATGACGGGCTGCCCGGGGAACCGGGCAGTACCGGGCGCGAGATGACGGTGATCGAGTTCACCCGCCGGGCAGTGCAACTGGTGTGTGACTTCGCCCAGTCCCAGCGCGGCACCGCATCGGTCGGATTTACGTTGTCCACCTTGCCCGATCCGCCACGGAACGCAAGATTGAGCGAGACGATCGTTGACGCGGCCCTCGCTGTCGTGGCCGTACTGGCCGAACCTCGGGCGGCGCATCTCACGGTTCCCCAGCTGATCGACGATGCCCTGCTGGCGGTGCGAGCGGCACTCGACTACGACCATCGGCCCGACCACAGGCGTTACTGGCTCCTGCTGTCGATGATGACCGCCGTGATCCGCGGCGTCCTGGCCGACAATCTGGTCACCGATCCGCGGGGTTTCCGGTCGATCAACGACGAAGACTTCATCGCCTGGCTGCTGCGGCACGGGGCACATCCCGACGTCGGGGATTTCGCACTGGTCCGAGGCCTGTACGACCTTGTCTTCGGCTATGCGGACGCGGACCCGCAGCGGCCGGCGTTCGGGGCGGGTCTCGCCGTCCTCATGACCGGTTCGGCACTCTTCAGTCACCAAGGCGCGATCTTCTGGAAGATGACCGCCGGGATGGGCGATGTCGTCATAGCGCCGCTGTATCAGGCGTTACGGCAACGCGGTGTCGAGTTCGAGTTCTTCCACCGCCTCGATGCGCTGCACCTCGATGACCGGCGGCACGCGGTCGATGCGATCACGCTTGCCCGACAGGTGCGCCTCACAGACGACCGCACCCACTATGAGCCGCTGACCACGGTGCGCGGACTGCCGGTTTTTCCCGGCAGCCCGCTGACCGCCCAAATGTCCGCACCCGATCAGATCCCAAGCGGCGGTTGGCATGCGCTGGAAACGCACTGGTCTGACCACACCGACGTCGAGACCCGGGTGCTGCGCCGCGGTGCCGACTTCGAACACGTCATCCTGGCCGTATCCCTGGGCATGCTGCCGGAGGTGGCCGCAGAGCTGATCCAAGACCGGCCGGAGTGGCGGCGAATGACCACCCAGGTGTGTACCGTCGCCACCCAGGCCTTCCAGATCTGGTTGCGCCCGGATGAACCGGCGCTGGGCTGGCACGATCCAGGCGTGACGCTCAGTGCCTACGTCCCCCCATTCGAGACGTGGGCCTCCATGCCACAGACGCTGTGGGCCGAGGACTGGCCCGAACACGACCGCCCCGGCACAGTGGCCTACTTCTGCGGCACCCTGGACGCGGCATGGCCGACCGACGAGTCCGGCCCCGGTTATCTGCACCGCCATCAGCAGCGGGTCCGGCGGCAGGCCGTCGACCACCTCGACCATCACCTGTATCGGTTCTTTCCCAACGCCGTCAGCGAAGCGGGGTTCGACTGGCACCTGCTCAGTGGAGTCAACGGCGAACGCGGCGGTGCGGCGCTGAGCACCCAACACGTCAGCGTCAACGTCGATCCCTCCGACCGGTACGTGCAGTCCATTCCCGGCACCGACCGTTACCGACTGCGCGCCGACGAAAGCGGTTACGACAACCTGGTCTTGGCCGGCGATTGGATCGATTCAGGAATCAACGCCGGGTGTATCGAGGCGGCCGTCATGTCAGGGCTGCAGGCCGCGAACGCCGTGGCGGGGCGCCACCGATTCCATCGCATCGGCGGCTGGTATCTGCCCTGACTGTCAGCCGTTCGGCACTTTCGCGGCGATCTGCCCAGCGATGACCACCGCGGTGTCCTTGGGATCCGCACTGCAGGTGTTGACGTCGATCACGACGTTGTTGGCCACCGTCAGCGCCCGCCCGCAGGCCCAGCTCACGTCGTTGCCCGCGTTGTCTTGGGTCGCGACGGTACTCAGCATGCCGTCGGCGTTGACAATCGGACCGGCGGTCCAGATGGTGCCGCTTTGCAGATGGCTGTACTCGTGGCAGGCCGGCCATTGCCGGGCGGCCGCGGCGAAGAACGCCGCGGCCTGCTTGGCCGAGGGGAAGGCGACGACCGCCTGTTCGGCGAAATGCTCGAAATCGTCGCCCTCGCTGAGCGCTTGCTCCCGCACGCCGGAGTAGCCGCTGCCGGCGTATACCGGCTCCTGAGCCGCGCCGTCGATGGCCAGGCATTCTTGAGGTTGCATGGTGGCGCTGTCGTCCGACAAGGCGGTGTGGGTGCGGGTGACGGCCATATCGGTCGCCTCCATGATCGCGTTGACCTGCTCGGGGGTGAGTAACAGAGCGCGCAGGCCATCCTCGGCGATGGGCACGGCCGTCATGGTGGTGGTGGGCACCGTCGATGTGGGGTTCGGCAGGACCTTCAGCTCGTGACTCCCACAACCGGCAGCCAGCGCAGCGCCCGCGACAACAAGCGCCCATGCAGCAGAAACCCGCATACGATCACCCCGACATCCCCGACCCGGATCGGTACGCCAGTCATCAACGCTGCCGATCAGCTCCCGGTCGCCACCCTAGCGCCGTCCCGGAAGCTTCGCCGGTGGCGGCCGTCCGCCGGCTCTCGACGTTTACGTCGTAAGCCCCGACGGGTATCCCGCGTCAAGGCCGCTGCGCAGGAGGCACGCGAGCGGGCCGACTAGTGATCCCACCGGCGATAGGGGGCCCAGTGTTGCTACGGAAGATCGCACGTCCACTGCTCGCGGCGGCGTTTATCGGTCAAGGCGTGGAGGCGTTGCGCCGACCGCAGCAAGCCGGGCAGGCGGCCCGTCCGGCGTTCGACGGACTCAAGCAGCTGCCCGGCGAGATCGCGGCCAAGGTGCCGTCCGACGTCGAAACGTTCGCCAAGGCCAACGCGCTGGCGCAGATCGGCGGTGGCGTCTTGCTGGCAACCGGCAAGCTGCCACGCCTTGCGGCCGCGGTACTGGCGTGCACGGTCATCCCAGGCAGCGCCGGGGCGCACATGTTCTGGACAGAGCCCGACCCGCAACGCAGGGCTGAACAACGCAAAGCGTTTTTGACCGACGTCAGCCTGGTCGGTGGATTGATGATCGCGGCCGCCGATACCGAGGGAAGACCTTCACTGGGCTGGCGGGCCCGTCGTGCCTACCGTCGTGCTGCCGACGCGTTGCCCACCGCGTCCGGTGATGCCGCGCTGGAGACGGTCGGCGAAAAGGTCAGCGCGGGCTTGCAGGCCAGCGTGGAGCACGGCCGCGAACTCGCCGAGCTGGTGAGTGAAAAGGCCGGACCGTTACTGGAGTCGGCCGGCGAACGGGGAGCTCAGCTCGCGGAAGTCGCCGCCGACCGCGGAACCGAACTGGCGCAGGCGGCCCGCGAGGGCGCGACCACACTCGCGGACAGCGCCCGCCGCCGTATTCGTCAACACCACTGGTAGGCCATCACGCGGGGCCGGAGAGCACCCGTCGGCGCAGCTCGGCCACCAGATCCCCGCGCTGCCCCACCCTGACCTGACTCAGTCCGAGCCAGGACGCCATCGACCACAGTTCGGTGGCCAGTGCGCGGGCCACCCGTTCGCGCGCCTGTCCCTCTTCGGCGAACGCCCCGACGACATGCAGCACGTCGGCCTGCCGGTCGGCCTTGAGGTCCACCCGGGCGACCAGCTCCCCGTCCAGCAGGAACGGCCACACGTAGTAGCCGTACTGGCGTTTGGGCGCTGGGGTATAGATCTCGATGCGATAAAAGAAGTCGAACAACCGTTGCACCCGCGGCCGGAAAAAGATCAGTGGATCGAACGGGCACAGCAGTGCGGTGCCGCGATCGGTTCGCGGAATCGACTGCCCCGCACGCAGATAGGCCGGGGCGTCCCAGCCGTCGACGGCCACCGGTTCCAATTCGCCGGCTGCCACCAAGTTCGCGATCGCCGGTTTGACCTGGGCGGCCGACAGCCGGAAGTAGTCACGCAGGTCGGCCTCGGTAGCAATGCCCACGGCGCCGGCGGCCCGGCGGACCAGCTCGCGGATCGCGGCGTCGTCGTCGACCTCGACAGCCAGCACCTGCGGTGGCAGTACGTTCTCCACCAGGTCGTAATGCCGGGCGAACCCGACCCGGGTGGCGGTGGTCAGCACCCCCGAGGCGAACAACGCCTCGGCCACCCACTTGGTGTCGCTGCGGTTCCACCAGGTTCCCTTGCCGCGCTTGGGCCCGGCGGCCAGATACGACTCGATCTGCCCGGCGGTGGCCGGCCCGAGCTCGGCGACGGCGGCGGCGATGTCGTCGGCCAGCCGGGGATTGGGTGCAACGTTGCCCCACCGACCGTGGGAATACTGCCGCATCCGCCAGCGCAACAGCGGCCAGTCCTCGACGGCCATCAGCGCCGCCTCGTGCGCCCAGTACTCGACCAACAACCGCGGCGAGCGGGCGCTGTGGCTCCACGCGGCTCGATCCAGCACGGTCCGGTCATAAGGCCCGAGCCGGCTGAACACCGGCGCATAGTGGGCGCGTACCGCCACCGACACCGAATCGAGCTGCAGTACTTGGATGCGGGAGATCAGCCGTTTCAGGTGTGCCCTGGTGACCGCGGCAGAGGGTTTGGAATCCGTGAATCCCTGTGCGGCAACGGCGATCCTGCGCGCCTGCGCGACGGTCAGGACTGGCACGAAGTCCGGTGGTAAGTCAGATAGCGGTAGCGCAGACCGGTTCGGCTGGTCAGCCAATCCCCCGTGCTGGCCTGCCAGGACTGGTCAAGCGCCGGCGCCACGGCGTCACCGGCCTGCACCGGCAGGTCGATATCGACCTCGGTCACTTCGCAGCGGCTGGCCAGCGGCAGCGTCAGCGCGTAGATCTCCGCGCCGCCGACCACCCAGATGTCGTCGCCCTCCAGCGCCTGATCCAGGGTCGGCACAACGATGGCGCCGTCGGCGACATACTCCGAGTCCCGGGTGAGCACGACATTGCGCCGGTCCGGCAGCGGCCGGACTCTGGCGGGCAGCGATTCCCAGGTCAGCCTTCCCATCACCACGGTGTGGCCGATGGTGAGCTGCTTGTAGCGGGCCTGATCTTCGGGCACCCGCCAGGGAATACCGCCGGCGCGCCCGATCACCCCGGACTTCGACTGAGCCCAGATCAGACTGATCGTCATACCGCCACAGGCGCCTTGATCGCCGGGTGCGGATCGTAGCCCCGGATCTCGACGTCCTCGTAGGTGTAGTCGAAGATCGAGTCACGCGGCGCCAGGACCAATTGCGGATACGGACGCGGATCACGACTCAGTTGTTCGGTGACCTGATCGACGTGATTGTCGTAGATGTGGCAGTCGCCGCCAGTCCAGATGAAATCCCCGACGCCCAACCCGGCCTGCGCGGCCATCATGTGGGTCAGCAGCGCATAGCTGGCGATGTTGAACGGCACGCCGAGGAACAGATCGGCGCTGCGCTGATAGAGCTGACAGGACAGCTTGCCGTCGGCGACGTAGAACTGGAACAGCGCGTGACAGGGGGCCAGCGCCATCTCGCCGATCTCGCCGACGTTCCATGCCGAAACGATGATCCGGCGCGAATCCGGGTCGGTTCGCAGCAGGTGCAGCGCAGCAGAGATCTGGTCTACGTGCTCGCCCGCCGGCGTCGGCCAGGACCGCCACTGCACTCCGTAGACAGGACCGAGATCTCCTGTCTCAGAGGCCCATTCATCCCAAATCGTGACACCGTGTTCGTTGAGCCAAGCGATGTTGGAGTCACCGCGCAGAAACCACAGCAATTCGTAGATCACCGACTTGAGGTGCACCTTCTTGGTGGTGATCAGTGGGAATCCGGCGGCCAGGTCAAAGCGCAACTGATGGCCGAACAGGCTGCGGGTGCCGGTGCCGGTGCGGTCCGCCTTCGGGGTTCCCTCTGCCAGAACCAGCCGCAACAGGTCCTCGTAGGGCGTGGGAATCGGCACGCCGCCCAGCTTAGCGACGATCGCAAGCGCGGCGAAGCCACGCGCCGCGGGTCGCCGCAATCAACACAGCGACGATCGCAAGCGCGGCGAAGCCACGCGCCGCGGGTCGCCGCAATCAACACAGCCGCGATCGGTCGGAGTACAACGGAAGCCATGCCCACGATCGCCGACACCATCACCACGCCCGACGGGGACTGCCCCGTTCGCCTGTTCACTCCGGAGGGCTCCGGGCCCTGGCCCGGCGTGGTCATGTATCCCGACGCCGGCGGAGTTCGGGCGACCTTCGACGAGATGGCCGCTGAACTGGCCGGCTACGGCTACGCCGTGCTGCTTCCCGATGTCTACTACCGGCACGCAGGCTGGGCACCGTTCGACATGGCGACCGTGTTCGCCGACGCCAAGGAGCGCGGCCGGCTGTTCTCGATGATCGGCGACGTGACCCCGGACCGGATGACCACCGACGCGCAGGCGTTCTTCGACTATCTGGCCGGCCGGCCCGAAGTCCGCGGAGAGAAGTTCGGCGTGTGCGGGTACTGCATGGGTGGACGTACCTCGGTGATCGTCGCCGGACGCGTGCCCGGCCGGGTGGCAGCGGCGGCGTCATTCCACGGCGGCGGTCTGGTCACCGACTCCGCGGACAGCCCCCACCTACTGGCCAATCAGATGACGGCCACCGTCTATGTGGCCGGCGCCGAGAACGACGCGTCGTTCACGAAGGCGCATGCCGCAACCCTGGGCGAGGCGCTCAGCGCCGCGGGCGTCACACACACCGTCGAGTTCTATCCGGCCGCACACGGCTTCGCGGTGCCCGACAACGCGCCCTATGACGCCGACGCCGCGGCCCGGCACTGGGCGGCGATGCGCGACGTGTTCGGCGGCGCACTCCCAGCCGGTTAGACGTCCACGAGCTCGGCGTCGCGGGTCTCCTGCATCGCCAGCAGCGCCATGAAGGAGCACGCGGCCGCAATGGACAGATAGCCGCCCACCCAGGCCACGCCGTAGCTGGTGGCCAGCCAGGTGGTGATGAACGGCGCCACCGCCGCCCCCAGAATGCTCGCCGCGTTGTAGGCGACGCCCGAGCCGGTGTAGCGGACATTGGTCGGGAACAACTCGGGCAGCACCGCACTCATCGGCCCGAACGCCAGGCCCATCAGCGTCATCCCGATGATCAGGAAAGCCAGCGTCACGCCGACGGAGGTGGTTGGCTTCAGAAATACGCCGAAGGTGGTTCCGTACACCATGATTCCGGCGGTGAAGAACAGCAGCAGCGGGCGTCGGCCGAAATGGTCGGCCAGTCTGCCGACGATCGGTAGCACCGCGACGAAGAACAGCACGGCGATCAGCTGCAGGCCGAGGAACTCGGCGTAGCCATAACCCAGCCCGACGCCCTCGGGGGGACGCTTCGCCGTGCCGTAACTCAGGCTCCAGGTCGTCACGGTGTAGAAGAGCGTGTAGGGCACCACCATCACCAGCGTGCCGATGACCAGCCGGCGCCAGCTGCCCCGCAGCAGCGCTGCGATCGGAGCGTTCACCGGTGCACCGGTGGCCTTCGCCTGCGCGAACACCGGGGTTTCGGACAGGCGCAGCCGGACATACAGGCCGACGGCCACCATGACGGCACTCAGCAGGAACGGAATGCGCCAGCCCCAGGTGAGAAACGGCCCGGTCCCGTCCGCACCGGCGGTGGACTGTCCCAACCACGTGAACAGGACCAGGAAGATCGTGGTGGCCAGTAGATAACCCAGGGGCGCACCCAGTTGCGGCCAGATTCCCGCCGTCGCCCGGCGGCCCGGTTTGGCGGTTTCGGTAGCCAGCAGCGCAGCACCGCTCCATTCGCCGCCGAGCGCCAAACCCTGGCAGAACCGCAGGGCGGCCAACAGCACGGGGGCGAGCAGGCCGATGTGGTGGTAGGTGGGCAGCACGCCGATCAGGAACGTGGCGACTCCCATGAGTAGCAAGGAGGCGACCAGGGTGGATTTGCGGCCCAGCCGATCACCGAAGTGACCGAACAGGATCGACCCCACCGGCCTGGCCACGAACGCCAAGCCGAACGTCGCCAACGAAGCCAACAGCGCCGCAGTGGGGTTGCCCGTCGGGAAGAACAGGTGCGGGAACACGGTGACCGCGGCGGCCGCATAGACGTAGAAGTCGTAGAACTCGATCGTGGTGCCGACCATCGCCGCCACCGCGATCCTCCGGCGCGGGACACCGTCGACGAGGTCGGCCCCGCCGACGGCAGCGCCGGCGCGATACGACGTGCTCATCTCAGATCCCCGCCTCGCCAGCGACCTCACGCGCCTTGTCCACCAAGGCGTCGATCCACGCGGTGATCGGAGTGCCGGCAGCGGCCTTGTTCGCCGGGTTGTCCAGCACCCGCCGCACGATGCCCTCGGCGATGATCGCGACCTTCCACAGCCCGAGCGCATGCCAGTACTGCAGCGACGCCGCGTCGCGCCCGGTCTCTTCCAGATACACCCGGGCCAGCTCCGCCCGGTCCGGGAAACCGTCCAAGGTGCTGATGACGAACTCCCCGGCGATGTGCTCTTCGCCGACCTGCGGCCAATACGCCAGCAGGCTGCCCATGTCGGCCAGCGGGTCGCCAAGCGTGGACAACTCCCAGTCCAGCACCGCGATCACCGCGCCGCTCTCCGGTGAGGTGATCACATTGCGCAGGTGGAAGTCCCCGTGCACCAGGGTCAGCTCCTGCTGCGGCGGCACGGCGGCGGCCAGACGCCGAGTCAGGTCATCGAGTGCCGGCAGCTCGCGCGTCTTGGACTTCTCCCACTGTCCGGCCCAGCGTTTGAGCTGACGTTGGGCGTACGGCTTGTGGCTGGCCAGATCACCCAGGCCGACCGAGGTGATGTCGACAGCATGAATCTTGGCCAGGGTCTTGGGCATCGACAGCCCGATCTGTCGGCGCCGCTCGGGAGAGAGCGCCTGTGCCACCGACATCCGGTCGGCGACCACGCCGTCGACGAACTCCATCAGCAACAACGGGACGCCATGCGCGTCGCGGGTCAGCCCGTACACCTTCGGGGTGGGGACGTCGGTGTCGCCCAGCGCCGCGAGGATCCGCGCTTCCCGGGCCACATCGTGGGCCGAGGCCAGCAATGTTCCCAACGGCGGCCGGCGCAGGACCCAGCTATGACCGGCGGTGTCGGACACCCGGTAGGTCAGGTTGGACTGTCCGATCCCGATCCGCTCAAAGTTCAGCGCCCCCTGCACCGGCAGGCCCAGTTCGGTAATCCACGCGGTCGCGGCCGCCGGGTCGATGCCCAGTGGCTCCTCAGCCACCGAGACCTCCCCGGAATCCCGTTGCGTCGCCGAGGATCTGGCCGCCGTCCATGACCAGGGTCTGCCCGGTGATCCAGCTCGCCGCATCGGACGCCAGGAACAACACCGCGTCGGCCACGTCGACCGGCTCGCCGATCCGGCCCAGCGGTATGCCGGTCGACAATCCCTGCTCGTGTTCCTTCCACAGCACCTCGGCCAGCTTGGTGCGCACCACGCCCGGGCAGATGGCGTTGACCCGGATCCCCGGGGACAGTTCCAGCGCAAGCTGTTTGGTGACATGGATCAGCGCCGCCTTGGTGGCGTTGTACAGGCCCATCATCGGCGCGAAACTCATCCCGCCGATGGACGCCGTGTTCACCACTACCCCGCTGTGCCCATCTCGTTCCCCCAGCCCGGCCTTTACCGCGCGGGACGTCCACAGCAGCGGCCCCCACAGGTTGATATCGAAGATCTTGGCGAACCGGGCGTGGTCCTGGTCGATCAGGGGCCCGAACGCCGGATTGGTGCCGGCGTTGTTGACGAGGATGTCGATGCTGCCGAACCGTTCCAGGGTGGCGTCGATGCAGCGCTGTGCGGCGTCGTCGTCGGCGACGTGCGCGGCGACGCCCAGCGCATTGCCATTGACCTGGGCCGCCGCCGCGTCGGCACTCTCCTGATCGCGTGAGGTCAGGACCACATTGGCGCCCGCCTCAGCCAGCCGTTGCCCGATCGCCAGCCCGATCCCCCGCGACCCGCCGGTGATGATCGCGGTGCGCCCGGTGAAATCCTGTGTCGTCATCGGGCGTCCTCGCGGTACTTACGCAGTTCCTGGCGGGCGATGGCACGCTTGTGCACCTCGTCGGGTCCGTCGGCGAGCCGCAGGGTGCGCAGGTGGGCCCAGAAGCCGGCCAGCGGGAAGTCTTCGGTGACTCCGCCGGCGCCGTGCACCTGGATGGCCCGGTCGACGATCGTGAGCGCGATGTTGGGCGCTGCGACCTTGATCGCTGCGATCTCGACCTGCGCCGCCTTGTTGCCGACGGTGTCCATCAGGTACGCGGTCTTGAGCGTCAGCAACCGGATCATCTCGATGTCGATGCGCGCCTCAGCGATCCAGTCGCGGATGTTGGCGTTGTCCGAGACCGGCCGGCCGAAGGCGACCCGGGACTGGGCCCGCTTGCACAGCAGCTCCAGGGCCCGCTCGGCCATGCCGATGGCCCGCATGCAGTGATGGATCCGGCCGGGGCCGAGCCGGGCCTGGGCGATCGCGAACCCCTCACCCTCGCCCTTGAGCACGTCCTTGGCGGGCACGCGGACGTCTTTGAAGTCGATCTCGGCGTGGCCCTCGCGGTCCTGGTAGCCGAAGACCGGCAGCCCGCGCATCACGGTGACACCCGGGGCGTCGATGGGGACCACCATCATCGACTGCTGGCGGTGGGTAGCGGTGTTGGGGTCGGTCTTGCCCATCACGATCATCACCGTGCAGTTCTGATGCAAGGCGTTGGAGGCGAACCACTTGCGGCCGTTGAGTACATAGCCGTCGCCGTCGCGCACCATCGAGAGCTGGACGTTGGTGGCGTCCGAGCTGGCCACCTGCGGCTCGGTCATCGCGAAGGCCGACCGGATGGTGCCCTCCAGCAGCGGCTTGAGGTATTTCTCCTTGTGTTCGTCGCTGCCGAACAGCGTGAACACCTCCATGTTGCCGGTGTCGGGGGCGTTGCAGTTGGTCGCTTCCGGGGCCAGATGCGGGCTGCGGCCCATGATCTCGGCCAGCGGCGCGTATTCGAGGTTGGTCAGGCCGGGCCCCCATTCCGGATGGGGATGAAACAGGTTCCACAGGCCGCGTTTACGCGCCTCTGCCTTGAGCTCCTCGATGATCGGGGGCTGAAAGTGCGGGTTGCCGGATTCGACCATCTGCGTCTCGTAGACCGCCTCGGCCGGGTAGACGCACTCGTCCATGAACGCCAGCAGATCGGTCTGGTATTTCTTTGCGCGATCGGATATTTCAAACAGGGACATACAGGCTCCTCACCTAGGAAACTTCAGAGTCGAGCAGGCCGCGCTGATAGCGGCGCATGCCGCGCAACCAGCGGTCGTAATCGCCTGCCTTGTGCCGGTACATCTCCAGCACCGCCGGGTGCGGCAGGATCAGGAAACGTTCGTCGTCGATGGCGGCCAGCACCTCCGCGGCGACGTCGGCGGGTTCCAGCACCTCACCGGCGGTGGTGACCGCGCGGGTGGCCAGATCGCCCAGCGGATCGCCGGATTGTTCACCGGCATAGAGCAACTTGGTGTTGACGCCCATCGGGCACAGGCAGCTGACCCGTACACCCTGATCGCCGTAGGTGATGTTGAGCCATTCGGCGAATCCGACGGCCGCGTGCTTGGTCACCGAGTAGGTGGCGGCGCCGAGTTGAGTGAGCAGTCCGGCGGCGGATGCGGTGGAGACGAAATATCCTTCGCCGCGGCGCACCCAGTCGGGGATCAGCAGCTGCGCGGCGCGGATGTGCGAGCGCAGATTGACGTCGATGGCCTGGTCCCAGTCGGCTTCGCTGGGCAAGCCGGGGGCGCCGGTGATCCCGGCGTTGGCGAAGTAGAAGTCGACCGGGCCGTAGCGCTCCTGAGCCAACGCGATCAGTTCCCGGATGGTCTCGGTGTCCGAAACATCGCCGCCGCGACCGACCGCGGCGCCGGGATGCGCGGTGTTGATCTGATCGGCTACCGCCGCCGCGGCGTCCGCGTCGAGGTCGGCCACCACCACTTTGGCTCCCGCCTCGACCAGCGCCGCGGCCAGTGCTCCACCGATGCCGCCACCGCCACCGGTGACGATCGCGACCCGCTCGGCAACCTTCATAAGCAACGTCCCCGTTCTTCAGTGCGCAGTGACATTAGTTGAATCCGATCTCATATTCGATTGCTGACGGTGCGGAATTGCAAGGCGTTGGCCCACAACCGGGTGACCGTGGCGACCAGAGTCTCGAAGTCGGCACCCGAGCCGTGCGCCGCCTCCTCGCCGACGAAGGTGCCGTAGGCGAGCCTGCTGACCATCCCCGACAGCGCCCGCGACGCCAGCAGCGGATCGACGTCGGCGCCGGCGATGCCCCGCGCCTGCAGATCGGCGATGCCGGCGGCATTGCGTTGCACGAACGCGTCGGCTCGTCGTGTGCGGAAAGCACGGAATTTCGGATCGATCTGGGCCACCTGTTCGAGCAGCCCCATCAACTGGGCGTTGCGCCGATACGCCTCCAAATAGGCGCGATTGCTCGCCTCCAGCACCGCATACGGGTCGTCGGAGTCGCTCACCCGCCCCATGCCCGGGTGCATCATGTCCTGCTGGGCCTGTTCGAGAACCGCGGCGAAGATCTCCTCTTTGTTCGCGAAGTAGGTGTAGAACGACCCGGTCGCACACCCGGCGGCCTTGGTGATGTCGGTTAGCTTGGCGTCGAGGTAGCCGTCGCGTTCGAAGACCTTGCGGGCCGCGGCGACCAGGCCCGCCCGGGTGCGCGCCCCGCGCACCGTCGCCGGCAACTGGCGGGCCGGGGCGGCCGGGACGGCATCCATCCGGGCAGCCTAACTGAATTCGATGTCAACTTCACTGACTTCTTCGGCACCGGCGCCGAGCTCGCCGAGCATGGCGTCGGCCTCCGATTCGGGCAGCGATTCCACCCCGCGCAGCTTGCGTTCGATGGCGCGGGTGCGGACGCCGGCGGTGTCGATGGTGTTGCGGGCGGTGTCGAGTTGCTTGCGGGTCTTCTCCAGTACCGCGGCGAACTTTCCGAACTCGGTCTTGACCGCGCCCAGTACCTGCCAGACCTCGCTGCTGCGCTGTTCGATCGCCAGGGTGCGAAAACCCATGCGCAGGCTGTTGAGCAGCGCAGCCAGCGTGGTCGGGCCGGCCAGGGTGACGTTGTACTTGGCCTGAATCTGCTCGAACAGCCCCGGCTGGCGCAGCACCTCGGCGTAAAGGCTCTCGGTGGCCAGGAACAGGATCGCGAAGTCGGTGGTGTGCGGCGGCTCGAGGTACTTGTCGTGGATATCGCAGGCCTCGGATTCGATCCGCCGGATCAGCGCCTGGCGCGCGGCCGCCTCCCCCACGCTGTCGGCGTGTTCCTGCGCGTCGAGCAGTCGCTCGAAGTCCTCACGCGGGAACTTGGCGTCGATCGGCAGTAACACCTCGCGGGCACCGGTGGCGCCGGGTAATCGGATCGCGAATTCCACCCGGGCGTTGGAACCCGGCACCGTGATGACGTTGGTGGCGTACTGCTCGGGCGTCAGCGTCTCGGCCAGCAAGGCGGCCAACTGCGTCTCGCCGAAGATGCCGCGGGTTTTGACGTTGGTCAGCACCCGCTTGAGATCACCCACCCCGGTAGCCAGCGTCTGCATCTCCCCCAAACCCCTCTGCACCGCCTCCAGGCGCTCGGAGATCTGGGTGAACGATTGCGCCAGGCGGGTTTCCAAGGTGGCCTGCAGCTTCTCGTCCACCGTGGCGCGCATCTTCTCCAGTTGCGCGGTGTTCTCGGTTTGTAGGCTCCGCAGCTGCCGATCCAGCGTGGCACCCAGTTTGTCCTGGGTTCCCTGCAGGGTCGATCCGAAGCGGTGCAGGGTCAGCTGCCACTGGTGAAACGCCTGGGCGAGTTCGGCCCGCCCGGCATGCTGCTCTTCACGCAGGGTCCGCTCCACCCGTTCACTGTCGCCGCGCAACGCGGCGAGCTGCGCGGGCGAGATCGCCCCGCCGGCGGGGCGCACAAGCACCACCACTTGGAGGATCACCGCCAGCAGCGCCAGTGAGGTGAGGAGGATCAGCAGTGCCGTGTCCATGCCGGCAAGGTAACGCGACCCACCGACAACTCCGGAGTTACCGCAGCGGCGAGCCCCACCGCACCCGATCGCGCAGCTGTGCCTTGAGCAGTTTGCCGCTGGCGGTGCGTGGCAGCGGCTCGCTCACCACGGTGATGTACTGCGGCACCTTGAAGTCCGCCAACTGGCCTCGGCAGTACTCCAGAACCGCGGCCACGTCGACCTCCTGCTGGTCGCCGAGCAGCACCGCGCCGACCTTCTCCCCCATCACCTCGTCGGGCACTGCGAGCACACACGCGTCGGCCACGCCGGGGGCCGACAGCAGGGCGGCTTCCACCTCGACGCTGGAGACGTTCTCGCCGCCGCGGTTGATGATGTCCTTGAGCCGGTCGATGATGTGGACCCGGCCGGCGTCGTCGACGCGCACCACATCGCCGGTGTGCAGCCAGCCGTCGATGATGGTGGCGGCGGTCGCCTCGGGCCGGTTCCAGTAGCCCCGCATGACATTCGCGCCTCGCACCACCAGTTCGCCGGTGCCCGGATCGTCACCGAGTGGAACCACACCGATGTCTCCCGACGGCACGGCATAGCCGACAGAGTCCGCGTGCGCCACCGCGTCGGAGTCCGGCAGCACCGTCATGAGCGAGGCGGTCTCGGTCATGCCGTAGCCGTTGAACACCGTTGCCGCACCGAATGCCTCGCGCAGTGAGCGCACCAGCGCAGGTGCCGTCGGCGCACCGCCGTAGCCGACCCACCGCACCCCGCTCACGTCGACCGCGGCGAAGGCTGGGTCCCGCAGCAGCAGCGAATAGATGGCCGGCACCGTCACCATCGATGAGATACGTTGCGCGGGAAGCGTTGCGATCAAATCGGGAAGATTCAGCGACGGCATGATGATCGCTGTGCCGCCGGTGTAGGTGGCGACCAGCAGTTGGGAGTTGCAGCCGGTCACATGAAACAGCGGGACCGAGATCAGCGTTCGGTAGTCCTCGCCCAAGTCCCGGGTCCGACCCAAGGTGCGCATCATGTTCTCGGCGTTGGTCACAAACGCCTCGTGGGTGGTGGGCACTCCCTTGGGGCTGCCGGTGGTGCCGGAGGTGTAGAACAGCGCGGCGGTGTCGCCTGCTTCAAGCCCGTCCACCACATACGGTTGGCCATCGGGCAGGGCGGTACCGGGCGCCAGGTCCGCCCGCACGCCGGCATCGGTGAGCACGAAGTCGACTTCCGGTGCGGCCGAACGGGTATTGACGGCAACCGGTATGCCACCGGCCATCAGAGTTCCCCAGAATCCCAGCACCCAGTCCAGTCCCGCCGGGTAGCGCAGCGCGACCCTGTCACCGCGGGCCAGACCGTCGGCCCGCAGCCCGCCGGCCACCCGCGCGGCCCGCCGCCACAGCTGCCGGTAGGTCAGCCGGTCGCCCCCGAGCTCCACCACGGCTTCACCGTCGGGCCGCTGCTCCGCCTGCTCGGCCAACACCTCGAGCAGGGTCGCCGGAAGCTGGTCGTAGTGCGGGACACCATCACGGTCGCGGATCACCCCGGATGCTGGAAAAGGGTTGTGGTGCCGCGCTATTTCGACGACGTGCGTCATGAGCAGTCCGTCATCGCCTACGGTGCAGGCTGTGCGTCACCACCCGGACCGTCCCGCGCAGCGCGTAGGCCGCGGACACGATGCACGCGAGGATCAGCACGACGAACATCGGCAGCCAATTGCCGCGGTCATGGTTGATGTGCCACCAGACGTAGGTGAACAGCACCGAGGAGACGAAGAAAACCACGTCGCGCCAGTTGCCCTTGTAGGACAGCGCCGCCTCGCGTAGCGCTCGGGTGCGATCGGAGGCCGCGACCAAGTCGTCGATGCGCTCGTCGATGGTGCGCTGCAAATCCGCTCGCCGCTGCGTCTGCTCGGCGGGCAGCCGATCGAGCAGGTCAAGGTCCTGTTTGATCAGCGCGCGAACATCCGGACCTTTGAGCTGCCCGGCCGCCGCCGTCAGCAGGGCTCCACCGAAGATCGGTGCCGCGCCCAGCGCCGCACTCAGCAGTGAGGGCATCGTCGTGCCGTTCCTTTCCCGTTACTTCTCGGCCACCCTACGACCTCAACCGAGACTTACCGTGCCATCGGGCGCGATCCGCCAACCCGGGTTGTGGGCGATCTCCCAGATCAGCCCGTTGGGATCTTGGACGTGGGCGTGGAACACGCCACCGAACTGGCCGGGTTGCGGAGGCTTGATCACGATGCCACCCGCGGCGGCCATGGCGTCGGCCAGCGCGATGACGGCGTCGGGGCTGTCGACGTTGTGCGCCACGGTGACCCCGGAGACCCGGGAATGATCGCCGAGCAGCGCCAGGTCTTGGTTGAACTTGTCGGCATCGAAGAAGCCCAGCACCTGGCCCGGCGCCGCCTGATAGAAGACGATCTCGCCCTCGACGTCTAGCAGGGACTGCCAGCCCAGCGCCCCGTAGAAGTTCCGGGTCGCGTCCAGATCGGTGGCCGCGACGGTGACGAAGTGCACCTGTTGCTCCATGCGGCCGAGCCTAGAACGGCGCAGCATTGTGTCAGACCCCCTCACTAGAATCGCACCTATGTTCGATATGGACGGGTTGGGGCCGGGGTCGTTGGCGGGGGCCGACGACAAGGCCCTGGTGGCGGCCATCTCGGAGTGGGCCCGGATGGAGGCCGCGGCCGCTGCGCGCCGGCTGGCTGCGATCGGCGAGTTGGTGGCTCGGCGTACCCGCGGGTCCGATGCGGTGAACCGGTCGCGCTGGTCCTGCGATTACTGGGACGCCGCGGCCTGCGAGGTCGGCGCTGCCGAGCAGATCAGCCACGGGATGGCGTCCTCGCAGATGTATCTGGCCACGGCGCTGCGGGAACGGCTACCGAAGGTGGCCGCACTGTTTCTCGACGGAGCGATCAACAGCCGGCTGGTGGCCACGATCGTCTGGCGCACCACGTTGATCACCAACCCGTACCTACTGAACGCCGTCGACACCGAACTCGCCGCGATCGCCACCGGCCTGGGGCCCCTGTCGGCGGCCAAGACCGCGGCGGCCATCGACGCCCTGATCGAGCGGCATGACCCCGACGCCGTCCGGCGCCAGGAGCGCGACGCCCGCGGCCGCGAAATTGTCGTCGACACCCGCAACAGCGAAAACGGCACCACCGGCCTGTGGGGCCGGCTGTTTGCCACCGATGCCACCGCACTCCAACGGCGCCTGACCCAACTGGCCCGCACCGTCTGCGACGACGATCCCCGCACCCTGGCCCAACGCCGCGCCGATGCCCTCGGCGCCCTGGCCGCCGGAGCGGAGTCCCTGGCCTGCGCCTGCGGCAACAGCGACTGCCCGGCCGCCGGGGCAGACGACGCCCGCGCGGCCAACGTCACCGTCTACGTCCTCGCCGACCAAACCACACTGAACACCGAAGCCGATCCGCGATTCGGGAATGGCCAAGAGCCGTCAACCATCCCCGCTGGCAAACCCTCGACACGCCCGGCGCCCTCCGGGCAGATCATCGGCGGCGGTACGGTGCCCGCACCGCTGCTGGCCCAGCTCGTCAACAACGGCGCCACCGTCAAACCGCTGCGGCAGCCGGCCGACCTGCCGGCCGAACCGCACTACCGGCCCTCGACAGCGTTGGCCGCCTTCGTCCGGGCCCGCGACCTCACCTGCCGATTCCCCGGCTGCGACCAGCCCGCCACCTACTGCGACATCGACCACGCCGTGGCCCACCCGCAGGGAGCCACCCACCCAGCCAACCTGCGCTGCCTCTGCCGAAAACACCACCTACTCAAGACCTTCTGGACCGGCCGCGGCGGCTGGAGCGACCGCCAGCACCCCAACGGCACCATCGAATGGACCAGCCCCACCGGCCACACCTACACCACACAACCCGGCAGCATGCTGCTATTCCCCGCCCTGTGCCTAGCCACCACCGCACCACCGTCATCACCGTCACCACCGACATCAACCGGCGACCGCACCCTGATGATGCCCACGCGCAAGAACACCCGAATACAAGACCGCGCCCACCGCATCAACAGCGAACGCGCTCTCAACAAGGCGCCACCCTGACGAGGGTGGGCACCTAGCTCTTGAACGGCAGGATCTTGTTGAGCTGGTCGAGTTGCTTGCGCAGGTCGTGGATTAGCGCGGTGCCCCTCGCGGTCTGGGCCACGGCGTAGATGCCGTCCTGTTGTTGTGCCAGCTCCGCGATGTTCTCGTAGGCGACGCGCGCAGACTCCAGCGTGCGCGCAAGCAGGTCCGTGGTGGACTCCGTCGTGGTCGCAGTGTCGTTTGCATGGGTCACGGCATCGCAGCCTATCGCCTCACGATAGGAACTGCGGGAGAACCGCGGGCATAATCTGCGACAAACATCGGCCGCGTCCGGCATAGTCACTCGACAACACGACGCAATGAGAAGGGGTCGACCGTGAAGCGCTACCTCACCGGGGGCCTGACCACCGCTTTGGTGGCCACCGGGCTGGCGGCCGGGTGGCTGATCGCCGCGGCGCCAGCGGCCCAGGCGGGCTGTCAGGACAACCCGCTGCTGTTCTTCTCCACCGCCCAAAAGTGCGACGGTCCGATTCAGCCCGACGGCAGCTGGCAGCGCTGCGTCATCTACTACTACGAGCCGCCGAAATCACCGCCGTCGCAGCAGGATTGCCACTCGATGGGGCCCGGCCGGGATTACCCGCTGCACTCGTTCTACATGCCGGAAAACCACATCGACCCGTAACGGGGCTCAGTCCATCAGCTGCGCGGCCACCGTCGCGCCAAGCTCCCAGCACGCTTCCAGCTCGGGCTTGCCGGGCTTGCCCGACACCACCACGTAGTCGGCCGCTTTGACCCATCCCAGGCCCGTCGTGATGGAGTCGACGGCCCGTTCGGCGCCCTCGGTTCCTTCGTTGCCGTGCAGGTAGAGGCCGAACGGCCTGCCGCGGGTCGAATCCAGGATCGGGTAGTAGCAGACGTCGAAGGCGTGCTTGAGCGCGCCGCTGATATAGCCCAGGTTGGCCGGGCTGCCCAGCAGGTAGCCGTCGGCGGCCAGCATGTCGCTCGGCGACACCTCGAGCGCGGCGCGGCGCACCACGTCGACACCCTCGATCTGCGGGTCCGTCGCCCCGGACAGCACCGCCTCGAACATGGCCTGGCAGAACGGCGAGGGCGTGTGGTGCACCACCAGCAGGGTCTTGCTCACTGCTGCGCCTGCAGCGCGACCGCGGTCTTCATCGCCTCCCGCGCGCGGCGGCGGTCGCCGGCGAACTCGTAGGCCCGAGCCAGCCGGTACCAGCGCCGCCAGTTCTCGGGGTCGGCATCGAGTTCGGCGCGAACCGTGTGGAACAGGGCGTCGGCGGCGTCGCGTTCGATGCGCCCGGACGGCCGCCGCGGCAGGGCGCCGGCGTCGAGTTCCATGCCGTCCTCGGCGATCAGCCGCGACAGCCGCTGGTGGGCGAACCCGTCCCGCAGGGTGGCGACCATCGCCCACAGTCCGAGGAACGGCATGATCAGCAGCGCCAGCCCCATCCCGATCGCCGCCACCGAACCGGAGGCGATCAGCAGCACCGCGATCCGGCCCAGAAACGCCAGATACATCAGCAGCGCCAGGCACATGAAGACGATGAGCACCTTCACCCGGTTGGCCGGCGACACCTTCATCACGACTACTTCAGGTCGAGGAGGGGTTCGATGCCGATCGTGAGCCCGGGGTATTCGGCGACCCGGCGCACCGCCAGCAGGACCCCGGGAACGAATGAGGTCCGGTCGATGCTGTCGTGGCGGATGGTCAGCGTCTCCCCCATGGTCCCGAACAGCACCTCTTGGTGGGCGACCAGGCCGGCCAGCCGGATCGAATGCACCGGCACACCATCCACGTCCGCGCCGCGGGCTCCGGGCAGGCCGGTGCTGGTGGCGTCCGGGTTGGGCGGCAGTCCCTTTCGCGCTTCGGCGATCAGCGCGGCGGTGCGAGTGGCGGTACCCGACGGCGCATCGGCCTTGTGCGGGTGGTGCAGCTCGATGACCTCCACCGATTCGAAGTACTTTGCGGCCTGGGTCGCGAAATGCATCGACAGCACCGCGCCGATGGCGAAGTTGGGTGCGATCAGCACCGCCGAACCGGGCTTGGCCTCGATCCACGAACGCACCTGGGCCAGGCGCTCCTCGGTGAACCCGGTGGTGCCCACCACCGCGTGGATCCCGTTGTCGATCAAGAATTTCAGGTTGTCCATCACGACGTCGGGGTGGGTGAAGTCGATCACCACCTCGGTGCCGCCGTCGGTCAACAGGCTCAGTTCGTCACCGGCGTCGACCTCGGCGGACAGGGTCAGATCTTCGGCGGCCTGCACCGCCGCAACCATCGTCGCGCCGACTTTGCCCTTGGCGCCCAGCACTGCTACCCGCATGGCTGCCACCCTACTTACGACACTTCCCGGCGAGTCTCGTCGGGCCGGTCGGCATCGGCCAGTCGGTCGGCCACGAAGCGGGTCATCAGGTCAAACGCCGCCCGGCTGTCCGGTAGGAATGGGAACAGTGCCGGGAACGCGTGCACCTGGTGGTCCCACAGCTCAAGCCGGCTGGACCGGCCGTGATCCAGCAGCGCCGCGTGCAGCCGTTCGTTGTCGCAGCGCAGGATCTCAGAGTCGGCCGCGATCAGCAGCGCCGGCGGCATGGTCTCCAGCCGGCCGTTGATCGGCGAAAGGTCGTGACGCATCGGCACCGACGGGCACACATGCTCGACGAGGTCCGGCAGCGCGTCCGCGATGCCGAATGCGTCGGTGCCCATGTTCGAGTGAGTGCTGCGGGCCGTTCCGTCGAGCTCCAGCAGCGCCGAAATCCCGATGACTCCGGCGGGCGCCGGCAACCCCTCCTGCTGGGCGCGTAGCGCGGTGGCGAACGTGAGAAAACCCCCTGCGGAGTCTCCGGCGATCACCGTCTTGGCCGGGTCGGCCCCCTGCTCGAGCAGCCAGCGGTAGGCGCCGACACAGTCCTCCACCGAGCCGTCCACGCTTACGTCGGGGAATTGCCGATAGTCGACGTGCACGACCGGCAGCCGGGTGCGCCGGGCCAAGGTCGCCACGACGTGCAGGTGGGTGTCGAGACCGCCGGTGAAGAACCCGCCGCCGTGAAAGTACAAGATGGCGCCGTCGCCCAGCGGGGCGACGCAATCTGCTCGGCGCACAATCTCGACCGGAACCGTTGCGGCGAACTCGCGGGCGAAGCGGATCCGGAAATACGGTCGCAGCCGCTGCAGGCGGGCGACGGTGTTGGTCCGGCGGCCCAACTGCGCCAACAACCCGGGCATGGCCTCGGGGCCGCCGCGGCGGCTGACCCACCGCACCAACCGCGGCATTACCGCCGCAAAGACCGCGTAGATGATTCTGGCCCGCAAACTCCCACGATGAATCTCAGCATCACCAGACATCCGAGCATCCTATCTGCACCGATACGGCTCGAGTCAGGCGTCGACCACGATCCGTCCCCCGTCGGCCCGCGAGACGCAGACCAGCATCTCGTCGCTGCCCTCCGCGGTGCGTCCACGCCGGTCGACGTCCCCGGAGACCACCTTGACCTTGCAGGTGCCGCAGAATCCCTGCCGGCACGAGTATGCGGTGGTCGGATCGGCGTCGAGCATCACGTCCAGCGCCGAGCGGTCCGCGGGAATCGCCAATACCCGACGCGATCGGGCCAGCTCCAGCTCAAACGGCGCCCCGTCGACCACCGGCGGCGGGCTGAACCGCTCATAGTGCAGCGGAGCGTCAGCGAGGTGGTCGCGGGTGACACGGACCGCTTCGAGCATCGCACTGGGGCCGCATACGTACACCGCGGTCTGCGGTCCGGCACCGGCCAACAGCTCCTCGGTGCCCGCGAAGCGCCCGTGCTCGTCGTCGGCCCACACCGTGACCCGCTCGGGATCGGTGGCCAGCACCTCGTCGAGCAACGGCATGTCAGCCCGGCTGCGGCCGGCATACACAGCGCGCCAATCGATTCCGCGCTGGGCGGCCTCACGCAGCATCGGCAGCATCGGGGTCACGCCGATCCCGCCGATCACGAACAGCACCTCGCTCTCACCGGTGCCCAGATAGAACGCGTTGCGCGGACCTTCGAACAGCAGCGTGTCGCCCTCGGCGTAGGCCTGGTGCATCTCGACCGAGCCGCCACCCCCATCGTCGAGCCGGCGTACCGCGATGCGGTACTCGGTGCGACGTCCCGGCATCCCGCACAGCGAGTACTGGCGGCGGCGACCCGAGGGCAACTGCACGTCGATGTGACCGCCCGGCGTCCAGGACGGCAACAGTCCGCCGTCGGGGTCCGCGAGGGTGAGGGCCACCACGTCGCTGGTCAGCATCTCGCGCTTGGTTACGACGGCCGCGATCGTCCGTGACACCGGTGTCACCCGGGACGGCTTCCACCGCGAAAGCGCTGCCATTCCACCGAATACGGTGATCGCACCCCAGAGCGCGTTGAACAGCCGGTCATGCTTTCGCCGGCCGTAAAGGTCGGCGGGTCGCGATTTCCAGATCTGCGCTGTCATGTCAGGCGTGCCGAAGGCCATTGCCGGAAGCGCCGGCACCGCCGGCCGCGCTGTGCTGCACCCACTCGTCGGTGAGGCGGGCGATCACCTCTGGGCGATCGGTCACCACCCAGTGGCCGCCGTCGATGTCGAGCACCCGGTGGTTGGCCGGGATGGATCCGGTGTAGCGCTGCAGGGCCGGGCTGACGAAGACATCCAGGCGAGGCGCCAGCACCTGCACGGCGACATCGGTGGCCGGCAGCGGCCGCGACGGCTTGAGAAACGGCCCCGGCATGTTCGCGCGGTAAAGGTTGAGCCCGTTGACATAGTCGTTCTCGCCCCGGGGCATGGCCTGCTGCGGGTTGCCGGAGCGACCGATGCGGTCAAGCCAGCCAAGCACTCGGACGCCCAGCCCGGACCGGAAGGCCGCCTCGGGAACCCGCGGGGTCAGGAACAGCCAGATGTAGCTCGACTCCAGCAGCTGCCTGACGACGTCGCCGAGTGTCCGCAGGTTGCGCGCCGAGCGCAGGAACCGGCCGGCGTAATCCAGGTGAGGGCCCGAAATCGAGGTGTAGGAACCGACTTTGGCCGCCACGGCGGGGTCGGTGATGGCGGCCCAGCCCTGGATCGAACCCCAGTCGTGCCCCAGGAGGTGAACCCGGTCCAACCCCAGCCGGCCCAAGTGCTCGAGCACCGCGGCGACGTCGGCGATCAGGTGCGGGAATCGGTAGCCCGATCTGTCCGCCGGCGCCGAGGACGTCCCCGCACCACGTACGTCGTAGGCGACGACGTTGTAGCGGCCCGGGTTCTGCTCGATGAGCTCGCGAGCCACCCCGTCCCAGACGTGGTGGTTGTCCGGGTAACCGTGGATCGCCAGGATGGTCGCCCGTTGCGGGTCCAGGTCCGTGTACGCGTGCACCGCGAGGGTCACACCGTCGGCCGACGTCACAGTGGTCGTGGGGGTCATGGACTGCACTCCTCGTTGTTTGCCCGCAGTTCGGGTCAGTGCGTGGCGCGGGCAGCGGGCGACACGGCCAGGTAGTTGACCGCCTTCTCCACCCCACCGAGTTGCGCCGGATGGAAGCCCGGACGGTAGTAGGAGGCGATAGCGGGCAGGAATTCGAACGGCGAGGGCACCAGCCCGCGGCGCGCCGCGACGAACCAGTCCCGCCAGCGCGGCTTGGTTCCGGCCGGCAGTTGCGGGTCCACCTTGTACATGAACCGCAGGCCGCGTACCCACAACAGCAGCATCAGGGGTGTGACGGCCAGCTGCGTACGGACCTGCCGGAAGAAACCGGCCCGCAGGTGCTTCATGACGTCGAATGCGACAGCCTTGTGCTCGACCTCTTCGGCACCATGCCAGCGCAACATGTCCAGCATCGCCGGGTGGGTGCCGACCTCGTCCAGTGCGGGGCTCTCCAGGACCCACTCCCCGAGAATCGCTGTGTAGTGCTCGACGGCGGACACCAGCGCCACCCGCTCCAGTAGCCAGCGCTGCTGGCGACGCTCACTCCAGGTCGGCCGGTCACCGAGTAGCTTGTCGAAGAGCCATTTGATCTGGCTGGTGAACGGCGACATGTCGACGCCGCGAGCGGCTAGGTGGTCGACAACGGCGGTGTGCGCCTGGGAGTGGGTGGCCTCCTGACCGATGAAGCCCTGGACGTCGAGCCGCAACTGGTCGTCTTTGATCAGCGGTAGCGCCTGCTTGAACACCTCGACGAAGAACTCTTCGCCGGCCGGCAGCAACAGGTGCAGCACATTGCAGAAGTGGGTGACGAAGGGCTCGCCTGGCACGTAGTGCACCGGCAAGTCCGACCAGTCGAACCCGACGTCGCGGGCTTGCAGGACGATGCGCTCGTGATCAAGTGACCCGTCATGCGGTCCGGCGGCGCTGTCATCGACCTTGAGCATGGCGAACCTCCCACTAGGGTTTACAAACACCCAATGATTGTCTTCACAATGGACAGATTGCCCGACAGGGTACAACGATACCACCGGTACCGCCTAAATTGGATTGTGACCGTCGCCACTCCCCCCTCGGGTTCGCCGCCGCGGTGCCGCGGTGCGCAGAGCCGTCAAAACGGCCATTTCCGCGCCGTTGTGTAAACGTTGCGCGGCGAACGTTAAGAGGCTGTTAACCAGCTTGGATACCAGCCGGGCTGTCAGGAAATCTGGAGGATGTTCCCAGCAAAGATGTCGAGCAACAGGGTCCGACTCCGAAAGAAGCCGGCCCTTTTTGTTGCCGCCGTAAATTTCAAGGAGAGGCCTTTGTCGTTCGTCAACGCACATCCCGAGACCCTGACAACCGCTGCCGACGCCCTGTCGAGCACTGGCTTTGCGCTCGCTTCGCAAAACGAAGCCGCGAACATCGTGACCACCGCAGTGGTCCCCCCGTCCGCCGACGACGTGTCGGCCATGCTGGCTGCCCGATTCGCCATTCAGGCGCAGCTGTACCACCAGGTCAGCACCCAAGCTACCTCCATTCACGAGATGTTCGTCGCCACTCTCAACGCCAGTGCGAACACCTACGCGACCGCCGAGGCCGCCAACGTGATCGCGGCCGGATAAGAGAGGAGGCACAGCAATGGATTTCGCAGCATTACCACCGGAAGTCAACTCCGGACGCATGTACGCCGGCCCTGGTGCAGGGTCACTGTTGGCCGCCTCTGCGGCCTGGGATGAGCTGGCTGTCGACCTTCATTCCGCGGCGGCGAGTTACCGCGCGGTCGTCCAAGAGCTGACCAGTGGTCCGTGGTTGGGCGTGTCATCAACGAAGATGGCGGCGGCGGCCGCACCGTATGCCACCTGGCTCACCGCCACGGCCGAGCAGGCGGAGCTGACCAGCACTCAGGCCAAGGCCGCAGCCACCGCCCACTCGAGCGCATTCGCCATGACCGTTCCACCGCCCTTGATCGCTGCCAACCGGGCACAGTTGGCCACGCTGGTCGCAACGAACTTCTTCGGGCAGAACGCCCCGGCCATCGCGGCCACCGAGGCTCAATACTTCGAGATGTGGGCGCAGGACGCAGCGGCGATGTACTCCTACAGTGCTGCCGCGCAGGCCGCAGCACAGATGGTGCCCTTCACGACGCCGCCGCAGACGGCCAACCCCGGCGGCATAGCGGCGCAGCAGGCGGCGTCCGCCGAGGTGACTGCGGCCTCCGCCGGCCAGGCTGCTACCAATCTGGCGATGGAGACGTTGCCGGGTGCGCTGGCAGGCGCAGCCGAAGCGGGGTCGCTCAACCTTCCGCCCATCTTC
This sequence comes from Mycobacterium sp. SMC-11, assembly GCF_046250095.1. Lineage (NCBI taxonomy): Bacteria > Bacillati > Actinomycetota > Actinomycetes > Mycobacteriales > Mycobacteriaceae > Mycobacterium > Mycobacterium sp. SMC-11. The sequence continues at coordinate 2,924,962 of NZ_CP176430.1, forward strand.
GGTGACCTGGCGACGTTGGGTGCGGCTCCGGTGTCAACCATGATGAGCACCGCCATCATTGCCGCGTTCATACCCGAATACCTCATTGCCGGCGCGGCGCTCCCGTCACCGTTCGGCCTGGAGGCGGCAGCGCCCGCTGCCATCGCCGCGGGTCTGCCGTTGGGGCTGACGCCAACCCTGGGAAGTGCCGGTCTGGCGTCGGCAACATCGGCAGCATCGGCCGCGGTTGGCAACGCGGCCTCGGTCAGCGGTTTGTCGGTACCCAAGGCGTGGGCCACCGCAGCCCCGGAAATGCGCTTGGCCGCAGCCGAATTCGCGGCGCCCGCGCTGGCCACCGCAGGCACGCCGATGATGGGTGGCTCGCCGCTGCTGTGCGCTCCGCCGCTGATGGGGATGGGTCCGCGTGGCAGCGCCGCAGCGCGGGCCAAAGACGACCAGAACGAAGAGGCCAAGCGAAAGGCCGCCAAGGGGCGACGGTCGTCTATGTGGTGAGTCGCCTCCGGCCGCCGACGATCCCTATCGGATCAGCCCGACGCCAAGTCGGCGATGATGTCGGCGGCCGGCGCCGACCGGACGGTCCGGTAGGCGGTCCCGGCCCACAGGCTCGTCCCATGCGGGTCGTCCACGGCCACGGCCGCCGCCCGGATCGGGGTGGTCATGTGGTTGATCTCCGGGTATCCCACGGGAGCCACGTCCTCGAAGGCGCGGGTGAAGTCGTTCTCCAGGCCGCGCGCGTAGCGGCCGGAGAACGCACACGTCACTGTGGTGTTGGTGAATTCCGGATTGGTCAGTGCCGCACGGTGTGTCGGATTGGTTCCGGCCTCGTGGGCCAGCAGCAGCGCGGTACCGACCTGGGCCGCGACCACGCCACCGCCCAGCACCCCGGCCACGTCGGCCGCGGTGCCGAGCCCACCCGCCGCAACCAACGGGACATGGCCATGGGCGTGGGCGATCTCCGCCAACACCTGCTCCAACGAATCCGTGCCCGGGTGCACGTCCGGTGCAAAGGTGCCCCGATGTCCACCCGCCTTGGGGCCCTGAACCACCAGCGCCTCGGCGCCGTGCCCGAGGGCCACTCCGGCTTCATAGGCCGACGTCACCGTGACCACCGTCAGGATGCGCAACGCCCGCAGCGTCTCCATCTCGTCGGGCGACGGCGTCCCGAACGTAAACGACACCACCGTGGGCCGCAGATCGGCGATCACCTCGAGCTTCTCCGGCCAGCAGTCGTCGTCGCCGAAGCGGGGCCGGCCCAGCTCCACGCCGTAATGCTCGGCCAACGGATCCAAAAGATCGGCGTATTCGTCGAGCAACACCACGTCAGCGCCGCTGGGTTGGGGCACAAACAGATTGACGCCGATGGGACCGCTGGTGGCCGCGCGCGCGGCGGTGATCTCGTCGGCCAGCTGCCCGGCGGTGCGATAACCCCCAGCGATGAATCCCAGCCCGCCCGCCTCCGACACCGCGGCCGCCAGCGCCGGTGTGCTGGGACCGCCGGCCATCGGCGCGCCGATCAAGGGGACTGTGAGTTCGGAGAAGCTGAACGCCATTCCCCTAGCCTGCCATTAACCGGCAAGCGCCCGCAGACGGGTTGGCAGCGCCCCTTTCGAGCGGTACGGACCCAGAACGGCGACGCCATAGGGCTGGCGCAACAGTTGGCGGGCCACGGCGTTGACCTCGTCGACGGTGACCGCGGACAGTTCCCGCAGGGTGCGCGCTATGGGCCGATGCCGGCCGTAGTTCAACTCGGTCCGGCCCAGCCGGTTCATCCGGGACCCGGAATCCTCAAGGCCCAGCACCAATCCCCCGCGCAACGACCCTTTGGCGATTCGACACTCGTCGGCGGTGATCCCATCGCGCGCCACCGATTCGAGCACCTCGGCAGTCACGGCCGCCACCTCGGCGAACCGGTCCGGCTGGCATGCGGTGTACACCGACAGTGCGCCGGCGTCGGCGAAGGTGTCCACCGACGAGTAGATCGAGTAGGCCAGGCCACGGGTTTCCCGAACCTGTTGGAACAGCCGGGAACTCAAGCCCCCGCCCAGAGCGATGTTGAGCACCGCCAGCGCCTGACGGTGCTGCCAATAGCGTCCGGGTGCACGTACCCCCAAAGACATGTGGGTCTGATCGGCGTCGCGGTTGACCACGGTCAGCCCGGGCTTGCCCGGGACCCGGGCCCTGCCGCGCCGCGGCTCGGCAGGCTTCTCACCGCGAATCAGGCGATGCCCGAAGTGTTCTCGCACCAGCGCCACCACCGTGTCATGGTCGATGTTGCCGGCAACGGCGACCACCATGCGCTCCGGGGTGTAGCGGCGCTGGTGGAACGACCGCAACTGTGCGCGGGTCATCGCCGACACCGACTCGACGTTGCCGATCACCGGTCGGCCGATCGGGTGATCGCCGAACAGCGTCGACAAGAACACATCACCCAGCGCGTCCTCGGGATCGTCATCGCGCATCGCGAGTTCCTCAAGAACCACGTCGCGTTCGAGGTCGACGTCGGCAGCCGCGCACGATCCGTTGAGCACCACATCGCTCACCAGCGCGACGGCCAGCTCCAGATCGGTGTCGAGCACGTGGGCGTAATAGCAGGTGTGCTCTTTGCCGGTGAAGGCGTTGAGCTCACCACCGACCGCGTCCATCGCCTGAGCTATGCCGGCCGCCGTGCGGGTCGGGGTCGCCTTGAACAGCAGGTGCTCCAGGAAGTGCGCGGCCCCGGCCACCGTGGCGCCCTCGTCACGCGATCCGACGCCGACCCAGACGCCCACCGACGCCGAACGAACCGCAGGCAGGTACTCGGTGACTACCCGCAGTCCGCCCGGCAGGGTGGTGCGTCGCAGTGTGGCGCGCGGTGGCGCCCCGGTGTCAGCTTTCGGCAGTCGCGGCATCGGCAGACTCAGCGGGCCCCTGTGCTGAGTCGGTCGACTCGGCCGAGTCCTCCACGGGAACCAGCGAGATCTTGCCGCGGTTGTCGATGTCGGCGATCTCCACGCGCAGCTTGTCGCCGACCTTCACCACGTCTTCGACCTTGGCGACCCGCTTGCCCTTGCCGAGCTTGGAGATGTGCACCAAGCCGTCCCGGCCCGGCAGCAGCGACACGAAGGCGCCGAAGTCGGTGGTCTTGACCACGGTGCCCAGGAACCGCTCGCCGATCTTCGGCAGCTGCGGGTTGGCGATCGCGTTGATCTTGTCGATCGCGGCCTGCGCCGACGGACCGTCGGTGGCGCCGACGAACACGGTGCCGTCGTCCTCGATCGAGATCTGAGCGCCGGTCTCCTCGGTGATCGAGTTGATCATCTTGCCCTTGGGCCCGATCACCTCGCCGATCTTGTCCACCGGAACCTTGATGGTGGTGACCCGCGGGGCGTACGGGCTCATCTCGTCGGGGGCGTCGATGGCCTCGGCCATCACCTCGAGGATGGTCAGACGCGCGTCCTTGGCCTGAGCGAGAGCACCCGCGAGCACCTGCGACGGAATACCGTCGAGCTTGGTGTCGAGCTGCAGCGCGGTGACGAAGTCCTTGGTGCCGGCGACCTTGAAGTCCATGTCGCCGAACGCGTCCTCGGCACCGAGGATGTCGGTGAGCGCGACGAAGCGGCGCTCGGTCTTGCCGTCCACCTCGACATCGTCGGAGACCAGGCCCATCGCGATACCGGCGACCGGAGCCTTCAGCGGCACACCGGCGTTGAGCAGTGCCAGCGTGGACGCGCAGACCGAACCCATCGAGGTGGATCCGTTGGAGCCCAGCGCTTCCGACACCTGCCGGATGGCGTAGGGGAACTCCTCGACGCTGGGCAGCACCGGAACCAGGGCCCGCTCAGCCAAGGCGCCGTGGCCGATCTCGCGACGCTTGGGCGAACCGACGCGGCCGGTCTCACCGGTCGAGTACGGCGGGAAGTTGTAGTGGTGCATGTAACGCTTGGACTTCTCCGGCCCCAGCGAGTCGATCTGCTGCGCCATCTTCATCATGTCCAGCGTGGTCACGCCCATGATCTGGGTCTCGCCACGCTCGAACAGCGCGCTGCCGTGCGCCCGGGGAACCACCGCGACCTCGGCCGACAGCGCCCGGATGTCGGTGATGCCACGGCCGTCGATGCGGAAGTGGTCGGTCAGGATGCGCTGACGCACCAGCTTCTTGGTCAGGCTGCGGTAGGCCGCGCTGATCTCCTTCTCGCGACCCTCGTAGGTCTCGGCCAGGCGCTGGACAACCTCGGCCTTGATCTCGTCGGTGCGCTCGTCACGCTCGGCCTTGCCGGCGATGGTCAGCGCCTTCGCCAGCTCGTCGGTCGCGATGGAGGCCACCGAGTAGTAGACGTCGTCGCCGTAAGGCGGGAACAGCGGGTAGTCGGCGGTCGGGCGCGCGGCCGCGTCCGCCAGCTCCTGCTGGGCCTTGCACAGCGCCGCGATGAACGGCTTGGCCGCCTCCAGGCCCTCGGCCACCACGGTCTCGGTCGGCGCCTGCGCACCGGCTTCGATGAGCTCGATGACGTTCTCGGTGGCCTCGGCCTCGACCATCATGATCGCGACGTCTGTGCCCCCGTCCGCGGACTCAATTGCACGTCCGGCCAGCACCATGTCGAACGCCGCGCGCTCGAGCTGCTCCACGGTGGGGAACGCCACCCAGGTGCCGTCGATCAGTGCCACCCGCGCGGCACCGACGGGACCGGAGAACGGCAGGCCGGCGAGCTGGGTGGAGGCCGACGCGGCGTTGATCGCCACCACGTCGTACAGGTCGTTCGGGTTCAGGCTCAGCACCGTCACCACGACCTGGACCTCGTTGCGCAGGCCGTCGACGAACGACGGGCGCAGCGGGCGGTCGGTGAGACGGCAGGTCAGGATCGCGTCGGTGGACGGCCGACCCTCGCGGCGGAAGAACGAGCCGGGGATACGCCCGGCGGCGTACATCCGCTCCTCGACGTCGACGGTGAGCGGGAAGAAGTCGAAGTGGTCCTTGGGAGCCTTGCTGGCGGTGGTCGCCGACAGCAGCATGGTCTCGTCGTCGAGGTAGGCGACGACGCTGCCGGCGGCCTGCTGGGCCAGCCGGCCCGTCTCGAAGCGGATGGTGCGCTTGCCGAAGCTGCCGTTGTCGATGACAGCGGTGGTCTCGAATACGCCTTCTTCAATTTCAATTGCAGACATAAAAGCCCGTACGGCCTTTCCTGGTTTGTTCAGCTGTTTCGCAACGTCGGACGTGCGTCAGCGCTGGACCTGGATGCGGCTACGGTCGTCGATCGAAGCGGCCGGATCTTTTAAGACGCGCTTTCAGACCCGGCTGCCACTACCGAAGACCGCCCGACTCAGGTCTGGCTGATCGCAGGAACGTGTCCCGTCGTGACGTGCCGGAGTGGCACACGCGGATGCGGGGGCCACACCGATGCCCGGGCCTGGGCGGCCCGGGACGGCCTCACTCTACACGGAGGCGGCTGACGCCGGCCCGGTTCGTCGTCAGCGACGCAGGCCGAGACGCTCGATGAGCGAGCGGTAGCGTGCCACGTCGGTCGCGGTCAGGTACTTGAGCAGACGACGCCGCCGGCCGACCAGCAGCAGCAGTCCGCGACGGGAGTGGTGGTCGTGCTTGTGCTTCTTGAGGTGCTCGGTGAGGTCGACGATCCGCTTGGTCAGCAGGGCGACCTGAGCTTCGGGCGAGCCGGTGTCCGTCTCGTGCAGGCCGTAGTTGGCCAGGATCTCTTTTTTCTGCTCGACGGTGAGCGCCACGACAAATCTCCATCAATCGGTCCCGCGAATATCAAGTCGGCGGCCACCGCGGACTGCAGCACGCCGAGGAGGGAGTCTAGCAGCGCCCGGGGCAGCTCTCCCAATCGTGCGGGCGCTCAGTCGCCGGAGAGCAGGCCGCGGGTCTTCTCGACGTCGGTGTTCATCACCGCCACCAGGTCCGCCACCGAGTCGAACTTCTCCTGGCCTCGGATCCGGCTGACGAAGTCGACGGCGACCCGCTGCCCGTAGAGGTCGGCGGTTTCGTCGATCACAAACGCCTCCACGGTGCGGGCCCGCCCGGAGAACGTCGGGTTGGTGCCCACCGACACCGCGGCCCGGCAGCGTTGACCCGCGACGACGGTGCCGGGCACCTGGCCGTGCCCCAACACGGTGAACCATGCCGCGTAGACCCCGTCGGCCGGAATCGCCGCGAAGGCCGAAGGCGCCACGTTGGCGGTCGGGAAACCCAGACCGCGCCCACGCCCATCGCCGCGCACCACCAGTCCTTCGACTCGGTGCGGCCGGCCCAGCGCCTCGGCTGCCGCCAACACATCGCCGGCGTCCACACAGGACCGGATGTAGGTCGAGGAGAAGGTGACCGATTGCGCGGCGTCGGCGCGCTCGGCCACCAGCGACACCGATTCGACCCCGAAGCCGAACTGCTCGCCCGCGCGACGCAGAGTCTCGACGTTGCCGGCCGCCTTACGGCCGAAAGTGAAGTTCTCCCCCACCACCACTTCCACCACGTGCAGGTGCTCGACCAGCAGCTGGTGGATGTAGCGGTCCGGGGTGAGCTTCATGAACTCGGGCGTGAACGGGATCACCAGAAACACATCGATGCCGAACTGCTCGACCAGCTCGGCACGGCGCGCCAGCGTGGTGAGCTGCGCCGGATGGTTGCCGGGATAGACGACCTCCATCGGATGCGGATCAAAGGTCATCAGCACCGTCGGTACGCCGCGCGCCTGGCCGGCCTTCACCGCATGGGTGATCAGTTCCGCATGTCCGCGATGCACACCGTCGAACACGCCGATGGTGAGCACGCACCTGCCCCAGTCTGTGGGGATCTCATCCTGCCCCCGCCACCGCTGCACCAGGACAGCCTAAACTGTCGGGCGTGAGCCCTTGGGAGCAGTCGGATGGGCTGACCACCGTCGCCCAGGACTATCTGAAAGTCATCTGGACCGCCCAGGAATGGTCACCCGACAAGGTCAGCACCAAGATGCTGGCGGAGAAGATCGGCGTGTCCGCCAGCACCGCCTCGGAGTCGATCCGCAAACTCGCCGACGCCGGCTTGGTGGATCACGAGAAGTACGGCGCGGTGACGCTGACCGACGAGGGGCGCCGGGCCGCGCTGGCGATGGTGCGCCGGCACCGGCTGATCGAGACCTTTCTGGTCTGTGAGCTCGGCTATGGCTGGGACGAGGTACACGACGAAGCCGAAGTCCTCGAGCACGCGGTGTCCGACCGGCTGATCGCGCGCATCGACGCCAAGCTGGGGTTCCCGCAGCGCGACCCGCACGGCGATCCGATCCCGGCGCCGAATGGTCAGGTGCCCACTCCCCCCGCCCGCCAACTGTGGGCGTGCGCCGACGGCGAGACCGGCACGGTGGCCCGCATCTCCGACAACGATCCGGAGATGCTGCGCTACTTCGCCCAGGTGGGCATCAGCCTCGACGCTCACTTGCGGGTGCTGACTCGCCGCGACTTCGCCGGAATCATCTCGGTGGGCGTCGAAGGATCCGACGGCGAACAGGTCACCATTGATCTGGGAAGTCCTGCCGCCCAAGCGATCTGGGTGGTCTGACCGCTACTTCACGTGACCCGCCAGCTGACCTTCGGTCCCGAAGAGTTTCTGCTGCCAGCGCGCGACGAGTTCGGTGGTATCGATCTGATCGGGGTGAAAATCCCGCCTCTTGAACGGCCGCATATCAGCGTAAAAGCCTTGCCACATCGGGTTGCGCAGCATCTGCACGGTCTCCTTGAGGATCCGAAACGGTTGGCGGCGCCCCTCGACATCGGTGGTGGCGATCGAGAGCCAGGAGAAGAACACCAGGATGGGAATTCCGCAGTTCTGTGCGAATCGCATCCAACGGATGCGCGTCGACTCCGGAACGCCCATCGCGCGGTACACGTCGAACGCGACCGACTTGTGCTCCAGCTCTTCCAGCGCATGCCAGTTCAGCAGATTGCGAATCTCGGCGTCGTACATCATTGCCTGGACCGCCGGGCGTTTGAGGATGTTCTCCGCCCATACCGCGGTGAAATGCTCTGCGGCCACCGTGAATCCGAGGAAGAAATGGCGAAGACGCGGCAGCCGGTCCGGACTGGGGTACTGCTTGTCGAGGAACTTCTCCATGCGTTCGGTGCTCTGCAGCAGGTACTCGAACCATGCGGTCGGATATCCCATGGCGGCGAGTTGCTCATTGAGCTCACGATGCTGCAGGCCGTGCGTCTTCTCCTGGCCGATGAAGCCGGCCACGCGCTTCCTCAGTTCGGGGTCGGCGAGCTGGTCGGAGTAGCGGCGTACCGAGCGCACAAAGATGTCTTCGCCCGGCGGGAAGATCGCCGACAAGATGGCCACCAGATGGCTGAACACGATGCTGCCGTCGGCGAAATACCGGTTGCCGTCGGGCTGTTCACCGAATCCGAAATTCAGTCGTCGCACGGCGGGGTATGTCATCACGTTCGTCATGTCAACGACGCTAGGTCCGCCGACCGGACGAGCGGAATGAGCGAGTCGGACAAGGATTTGATGTTTTCGGACAGTCGACGTCAGGCCCTGCGGCCCCGGTGTTTGCTGGGCGGCGTTCCGGCCCACCGGATGAAGGCACGACTGAAGGCGGCCGTCTCCGAATATCCCAGTTGACGGGCCGTTTCCTCCACGGTCAGGCCCGATTCGAGCATGGCTACGGCCAGGGTCACCCGCACCTCGTCCACCAAGGCGCGGTAGCTGGTGTGTTCGGCCATCAGGCGGCGATGCAGAGTGCGTTCGGTGATGCAGAGTTCGTCGGCGATCACCGCCATCGACGGCAACACTCCAGGATCCCGGACCAGACGCGAACGCACCTGTGCGGCAATTCCGCGACGCCGACGACGCGTTTGCAAGAGCTCTTCGCACTCCTTTGCACACGCCTCGGCCGCAGCAGTGTCGGCCGCCGGCATCGGAAGCGCCAACAGGTCGCACGGCAGGGTGATCGCGCTGCGTGTCGCGGACACGTCGAGTTCAACTGTCACCCCGGGGAACTCGAGACGTCCAGCGGGAAAGTCGATACCGGGCAGTTCGACCTTGATCGGCGTGTCAGAGCTCAGCTGACCGATTAACAACGGCACCATGCTGGTCAGCGCGAACAGATCCCGTTCCATCATGAAACCGCGAACGTCAGCGGGCACGGCGCTGTCGTCGAACACGAGAACGGCGCCATCGGGGGTGTCGTGGCGACTCAGCCGTAGAAACGTCGACGACAACGTCGCGTACCGACAGGCCAGGTTGACCGCATCGCCCAATGTCGGGCTCGCCAACAGCGCATAGCCGAGCACGCCGGTGTTGGCGAAGTTGTACTGCAGACCGACGTCGCGCGCGAACTCATGTGGATCGCTTACGCGGCCAAGGATGTTTCGCAGGATCGCCAGCTCCTGGCGTGCTTGAACCTCGGTCGCACTGTCATCGATGTCGGCGGGTGTGACACCGGTATCTGCTAGGCAATCCGCCGCATCGATGCCATGCAGGCGGGCGGCCTCCAGAAGATGCCGACAAGTCGCCACCGGCCGCGGAATGTCCCAATCCGCCTGCGCGGCACCGCCGATCGACACGTGTCCGAATGTATCAAATTGTGTCAGCAAACACCGTCGGCCCTACGATCGGCCAATGGCAAAACTTGAGCTCTCTCGCGAACTGTCGCTGCCTCCGGACGAAGCCTGGGCCCACGCGTCGAATTTGGCCGAGTTGGGCGACTGGCTGTCCCTGCACCAGGGGTGGCGCTGCGAGATCCCGGCCGAGCTCACCGCCGGAACCACGTTGGTCGGGGTGGCGGGAGCCAAGGGCATGCGCAACCGGGTCACCTGGACGGTCCGCAAGTTCGACCCACCCGCGCTGCTGGAACTGACCGGCGACGGTGTGGGCGGCACCAAGTACGCACTGACATTGGCGATCAGCCCCACCGCAAAGGGATCGAAGTTGGTCCTGCGGATGGACCTGGGCGGGCGGCCGCTGTTCGGACCGATCGGGGCGGCCGCCGCCCGCGCCGTCAAGGGTGACATCGAGGGATCGATCAAGCGATTCGAGCAGCTCTACAGCTGAGGCACCGGCCGGCGCATCAGAGCAGCCGAAGCAGCGCTCAGCCGCTGAGCAATCCCTTGGCGATGTGGGTGACCTGGACCTCGTTGCTGCCGGCGTAGATCATCAGCGACTTGGCGTCGCGCGCCAACTGTTCCACCCGGTACTCGGTCATGTAGCCGTTGCCGCCAAACAGTTGCACCGCCTCCATCGCGACCTCGGTGGCCACCTCCGAGGAGTACAGCTTGATCGCCGATGCCTCGGCCAGTGTCGGGATCTTGCCGTGCTTGGCCTTCTCCAACGTCTGAAACACCATGTTCTGCACGTTGATCCGGGCCACCTCCATCTTGGCCAGCTTGAGTTGGATCAGCTGGAACTGGCCGATGTTCTGGCCCCACAGCGTGCGACTCTTGGCGTAGTCGACGCACAGGCGGTGGCACTCGTTGATGATTCCCAGCGCCAGGGCGGCAACCCCGACCCGTTCGGCCACGAAGTTGGCCCGGGCGCTGTCACGCCCATCGCCGCCGCTGTGCTCCTCGGTCTCGCCCAGTAGCCGGTCGCGCCCCAACCGCACGTCGTCGAAGAACAATTCGCCGGTCGGCGAGGAGTGCATGCCCATCTTCTTGAACGGCTTGCCCTGAGTCAGGCCCGGCATGCCGGCGTCGAGGACGAAGGTGAGCACCTTGCGATTGCGCGGATCGGCGCCGTCCTGTTCGTCCAGCTTGGCGTAGACGATGAGAGTGTCGGCGTAAGGGCAGTTGGTGATGAACGTCTTCTGGCCGTTGAGAATGTAGCCGTCACCGTCACGCCGGACATAGGTCTTCATCCCGCCGAACGCGTCGGAGCCGGCATCCGGCTCGGTGATCGCCCAAGCAGCGATCTTGTCCAGGGTGACCAGCTCCGGCAACCAGCGCTCCTGCTGCGCCAGGGTGCCGCGCGACATGATCGTGGCAGCGCCCAGGCCGAGACTGACACCGACCGCGGCGACCAATCCCAAGCTGACACCGGCGAGTTCGCTGACCAGGATCAACCCCATCGAGGCCTGGGCCCCCAGATCGCCGAAGCCGCCTTCCGACGATGGCTTGCTCTTGCCTTCGGCGGCCTGTCGCGCGTGCGCCTTTTCCAGCCGGCCCTTGATGGCTTCGGCGGCCATCACATCGATCCCGAAGTCGGCGAACAGCTTTCGCAGGATCGGATACGGCGGCAGTTCACCGCTCTCCAGTGCGTCGAGGTTCGGCCGGACCTCCCGGTCGATGAATTCCCGGACGCTGTCCCGGATGAGCTCGTCGGTGTCGGACCACTCGATCATTGGGGCAACCTCGCTGCGATGTCGTCGATCTGCCAGATGCCGTCGGTCTCGATGGTGTCGGTGTCATGCCACCCGGACAGTTTCGAGATGGCACCGCCCTGCACCGCGTAGACCGCGCCGGTGATCGGGCACTTTTCGGTAGCCAGATAGGCCACCAGCGGCGAGATGTTGGCCGGGCTGAACAGGTCCAACTCCCCGTCCTCCGGCTCGGCCATCAGTGCGCCCATGCCGGGAGTCGCCAGCGTGAGTCGCGTGCGGGCGATGGGGGCGATGGCGTTGACCCGTACCCCATAGCGGTCCAACTCCTCGGCGGCGATCAGGGTCAGGGCCGCGATCCCGGCCTTGGCCGCGCCGTAGTTCGCCTGCCCGGCGTTGGGCAGCGTGACCCCGGATCCCGAGGCGGTGTTGATCACCGCGGCGTTGGGCCGGTCGCCTGCCTTGGACTGCGCCTTCCAATACGTCGCGGCGTGGTGCAGCATCGCGAAGTGCCCTTTGAGATGTACCGCGACTACGGCATCCCACTGCGACTCTTCCATGCCGGGGATGAATGCGTCCCGCAGAATTCCGGCGTTGTTGACCAACACGTCCAACCGGCCGAACTCGTCGATGGCCTGCTGGACAAGGTTTTTCGCGCACGCCCAGTCGGAGACGCTGTCGGTGTTGGCTACCGCGCGCCCGCCGGCCGCCGCGATCTCGTCGACGACCTGCTGCGCGGTGGTGCTGTCGGAGCCTTCGCCGGCGTTGCTTCCACCCAGGTCGTTGACCACCACGGCGGCACCTTCGGCCGCGAAGAGCAGAGCGTGTTCGCGTCCGATACCGCGTCCGGCGCCGGTGATCACCGCGACCCGGCCTTCTAATACGCCCATATCTGACTCCTTGTCGTCTCAGTCGGCGATGACGGCCAGGCCGTCGGTGATCGCCATTTCACCGGCGCCTACGCGCGCGGTCTCGAACGCGTACGTCGTGGCGCCGTCGCCTCGACCGCTGGTCCAGATCCGGGTCTCCAGGTCGTCGCCGGGCAGCACCATCTTGGAGAACCGAACCGCTAACCGCCGTAGCCGGCTGACATCTGAGCCGGCCACCTCGGTGAGCACCGCCCAGGACGTGAACGCCATGGTGCACAGGCCGTGCGCGATGATCCCCGGCAGTCCGGCGTCGCGGGCGACCTCCTCGTCCAGGTGGATCGGCATCGGGTCACCGGCGGCCGGCCCGTAGCGGAACGTCTGGTCGTGGTCGACGTGCTGGACGACCTTGGCCACCGGCGCCTGCTCACGCAGTGCGTCATCGAACTTGTGTCCGGGGCTGAGTTCGCCGATCCGTTTGCCCGCATTGTGTCCGCGGAAGAAGCAGGTCACGTACTGCTCGTTGACCAGTTCGCCGTCCTCGGTGCGGCATTCGAGCAGAATCGCCGCGCGAGTGCCCTTCTCCAGTCCTTCGTAGCCGATCATCTTGCCGCGGGATACCAGCTTGTCTCCCGGTCGGATGGGCCGATGGAACCAGAAGTCCTGCTCGCCGTGCACCACCCGCGGGATCAGCTCGACCGGTGCCACCTCGACGGCTGGAACCAGCAGCGACTCGAACACCGGCACGATCGCGAACACCGGCGGTGCGAGATCGCCGTTGCGGTGTGCGGCGATCGGGTCGTTGGTCGCCGCGGCGTACTCGACGATCCGCTCGCGGGTGACCTCGAAGCGGTCCTCGTCGCTCCACTTGTCCAGCCCGGCATCGTCGAATGCCAGATCGTCGGCCATCTCAGGCCGCCGCCGACGCCAGCGCCTCAAGCTGGGCCAGGGTCTTGTCGAGTTGCTTGGCGCCGTCCTTCTCGACCGCTTTACCCAGAGCACCCTTGATCAGGGCACCCTCGAAGTCCCCGGCCACACTGAATTGGGAGCCATCGCCGTCGGGCGTGACGGTGAAGTCGAAGCGGCACTTCACGCCCGCCATGCCGGTGCCCGACATGGTGAGGCTGCGTGGGGACCCGTCCTCATCAACGACCTTCTCGACGGTCCATTCGATCTTGTTCGCCATCCCGAGCATGACGATCTTGGCCGTCAACGTCGAACCCGGTGCCAGCGCGGCCGGCGGCTCGGTGAGCCACTTCTCGTGGATGGTGAACCATTTGTCCCAGCTGGACAGGTCGCTGATGGTGTCCCACAGCGCGTTCGGGCTGACGGCAAGGCTTTTGGTGGCTTCGATGTGTCCCATGACGTGTTCTCCTCGGCTGACGGCGGTTCAGCGCTCGGCGCGCTGGTAGGCGGTGACCACGGCGGCGCCGCCGAGGCCGATGTTGTGTTGCAGGGCGGCGGTGACACCCGGAACCTGGCGCTTGTCGGCGTCACCGCGGAGCTGCCAGGTCAGTTCGGAGCACTGTGCCAATCCGGTGGCCCCCAGCGGATGCCCCTTGGAGATCAGGCCGCCGGACGGGTTGACCACCCAGCGCCCGCCGTAGGTGGTGTCGCCGTCGTCGATCAGCCTGGGCGCGTCACCTTCGGCGCACAGTCCCAGCGCTTCGTAGAGCAGCAGTTCGTTGGCCGAGAAGCAATCGTGCAGTTCGATCACCTGGAAGTCTTCCGGTCCCAGGCCGGACTGCTGGTAGACACGTTGCGCGGCCTGCACATTCATGTCGTAGCCGATCAGGTTTTTGGCGCTGCCGTCGAAGGTGGAGCCGAAGTCGGTGGTCATCGCCTGCCCGACGATTTCGACCGCGCGTCCGGCCAGGCCGTGCTGGTCGACGAACGCCTCGCTGGCCAGGATCGCCGCCCCGGAGCCGTCCGAGGTCGGCGAGCACTGGAGCTTGGTCAGCGGGTCGTAGATCATCCGCGAGCCCAGAATGTCGTCGAGGCTGTATTCGTCCTGGAACTGGGCGTAGGGGTTGTTGACCGAATGCTTGTGGTTCTTGTAGCCGATCTTGGCGAAATGCTCGGCGGTGGAGCCGTGTTGCTTGATGTGTTCGCGGCCGGCGGCGCCGAACATCCACGGCGCCACCGGGAACAGCACCTCGGAGATCTCGGCCAGCGCGAGCACATGCTTTTCCATCGGCTGGGCACGGTCGTCGTAGGTGGACCCCAGAGAGCCGGGCTTCATCTTCTCGAAGCCCAGCGCGATGGTGCAGTCGGCCAGCCCGCCCCGGATCGCCTGGGCGGCAAGGTAGAGCGCGGTCGAGCCGGTGGAACAGTTGTTGTTGACGTTGACCACCGGGATCCCGGTCAGCCCCAATTCGTACAGCGCCCGCTGCCCGGAGGTGGACTCGCCATAGACGTAACCGGCGTAGCCCTGCTCCACCTCGCGGTAGTCGATCCCGGCATCGGCCAGCGCCTTGGTACCGGATTCCCGGGCCATGTCCGGGTAGTCCCATGGCGATCCGTCGTCGTTCTGTCGCCGGCCCGGCTTCTCGAACTTCGTCATCCCGACGCCGATCACATACACCTTGTTTGCCATGGTTCCCTTTCGCCTCCGACCAGTGGCTAGAAACATACAGACCTGATTGCATCTATACAAGGGTGCGCAGCGGGACGCCGCAGGCACGAAGGTGCGGCGAGTTCTCGGCCCGGGAAGTCAGTCGGATTGCGGCAAAACGCCGGCCGCCACCCGGCGCAGGTGCACGCAGGCCCGGTCCCAGCGCCGGCGGGCGCGCTGCGGATCGTCGTCGACGAAGTTCGACACCAGGATGCCGCGCAGTGCGTCCATCGCGGTGTAGACGACGTTGCGAATCTCCTTCTGCGCCGGGTGCCCGGGCATCAACTGGGCGATCGCGGCGACCAGGGTCGCGTTGACGACGCCTTCCACCCGTTCGATGTGTTGCGCCAGGACCCGGTCGGTGCGGGCGGCGACCCAGAGTTCCACGGTGGCAATGAACATCGGCCCCTGGTGGGCCTCCCAGAGGAAGTCCAGGGCGGTTGCCACCGGATCCGGAATCGACCGGACCTGGCCGAGTTCACGAATGGCGGCCTGCGTGCGCTGTTGGGCGAGGTGCTCGACGGCGGCGACGACGAGATCTTCTTTTGACCGGAAATGGTGGATCTGGGCACCCCGAGTGACGCCGGCCAATTGGGCGATACGCGGTGTCGTGGTGCCGGAGTAGCCGTAGCTCACCAAGCAGTCGATGGTGGCGTCGAGCAGGCGGGTTCGCATCGCGGCGCTGCGCTCGGCCTGGGTGCGCCGCACCGCAGGTGCACTACCGCTCGCAGTCATCCCGCCACCTCCACCAGTTTCCAACCGCAACTCGCGCGTCAGCATAACCGCGCGGGCCCACGTTTACATACGTTCTCGTTGGCATGTAACTACCGCGGGGCTGCGCTCACCAGAGCATGTGCACCTGTTCGGCCCAGCCGAGCAGACCGCCCACGTCCACACTCGCGCCGTCGTCGGTGCGAATTCGGCCGTCGTAGTGCCCGAAACACTGATGGGTCCCCGGCAACGGTGACCGGTGATGGAACGGAGTGAACGTCAGCTCCACCTGATCGGAGTCCGGCGTGCGGATCGTCCACGGCCCGGTGTATTCCGGGTAGTGCCAGTCCAGTTCGGCGCCGATCTTGGACAGTCGGCCATCGACGCAGAGCGCATTTTCGGTGCTGCCAATGCCAACCGTCCACTTGCCGCCCAGCTGCAGACCCACCGTGTGGCCGTCGGTGTGCCCGGAGGCCGCACCCCAGTTCCACACGATGTTGGCCGGCCAGCGTCCGCGCCCGTGGTCGAGTACACCCCACCCGCCGGCGAAGTCGTAGGTGTCGTCACCGATCCGCACGACACCCGACGCCGGCCGCGCGGTGTGCTTGGCGGTGTACTGGAATCTCTTCTCGCTCCACGGCACCACCACCGCCAGCGTCTCGTGCCCGGGCGGCAGGGCCACAAACAGGTCGCCGGTCATCGGACCGGCGGAGGTCTTGCAGGAGAATCGGATCCGCGTGCCGTCGGGCTCGGTGGCGAGGTCGATCGCGACCAGGCCGCGAGCAGAGGCCGGTCCATCGCCGAGGCTGGTGGGCAGCGTTATCCCCCACCCGCCCGGATGCAGACAACTCCGACTCACCTCGCGCCCGGAATAGTCCAGGAAGAAGACGTTGCTCACGCCGAGGTAATCGAGGTCGGCGAGGGTGATCGCGATCAGGTGGGTGGGCGTGGTCACACACCAGTACTCCCACCGCTTGGTGCGGCCCCAGCCACGCAGATTGCAGCGGTGCAGCGGTGTTCGGGTCCAACCGATGGCGGCCGGGTTCAGCAATCCGGACGCATCGCACAGATCGACCGGCTCGATGATCTCGCGTTCCGCGGTGGCCATCGGCGGACTATAGCGTCGCCGGCCGGATGACGACCACCGATTTGGTCCGCCTTCCCGAATCCTCCAGTAGTGCGATCACCTGGTCGTCGGCGTCGGTCGCCGCGTAGATCCCGTCGATGCCCGCCGGGGCCAACGGCCGGCCGTGGCTGACGTCGAGTGCCTCCTCGACGCCCAGGTCCCGGCGCGGAAAGGTCTGCAGGCAGGCGTCATCCAGGCTGTAGCTCAACGCTGGGCTCTCCCCTAGTTCGTCGAGGGTGCGGGCCTGATCCAGCCCGAAGCTGCCGGCCCGGGTGCGCCGCAGCGCGGTCAGGTGCCCGCCCACTCCCAGCTCGCTGCCCACGTCGCGGGCCAGTGCCCGGATGTAGGTTCCCGCCGAGCAGTCCACCTCGACGTCCAGATCGACGAACTCCTCGTCGCGCCGCACCGCCAACAACTCGAAGCGCGCGATACGCACCGGCCGGGCAGCCAATTCGACGGTCTCGCCGTCGCGCACCATCTGATAGGCGCGCTTGCCGGCGACCTTGATGGCACTGACCGCCGAGGGCACCTGCGCGATGTCGCCGCGCAGGCCGGCGATCGCCGCGGCGATCTGATCGTCGGTGATGTGGCTGGCCGAAGTCGTCTCCAGCACCTCGCCTTCGGCATCCTCGGTCGAGGTGCTCTGCCCCAACCGGATGGTGGCGGCGTAGGACTTCTGCGACGCGGTCAACAACCCCAGAATCTTGGTAGCCCGTTCAATGCCGATCACCAGCACCCCGGTGGCCATCGGGTCCAACGTGCCGGCGTGGCCGACCTTACGAGTCCCGAAGAACCTGCGACACCGGGAAACGACGTCGTGGCTGGTCATTCCGGCGGGCTTGTCGACGATCACCAGGCCGGCCGGCGGGGGCGTGCTCATAGCACGATCGCCGTCAGCACCAGGCCGCCCGCCACCGACCACCGTCCGTGCAGCTCGGTCAGCGGAGGCCCCGACAGCGCCGTGGGGTCGATCAGGATGCGAGAGACGAAGCTACCGTCGGTGTCGAAGCTGATGTGGGCGTCCTCGAAACCCAACCAGCGCCGGGTCAGCGGGAACCACACCTTGTAGGTGGCTTCTTTGGCGCAGAACAGGATTCGGTCCCAATGCCAGTCTTGCGGCAGCGCTGCTAGTTCGTCACGTTCGACAGGCAGGCTGACCGCCTTGAGCACGCCGTCGGGCAGCACGTCGTGCGGTTCGGCGTCGATACCCACCGATCGCACGTCGCCACTGCGGCCGACCACAGCGCCTCGGAAGCCCGCGCAGTGCGTCAGACTGCCGACAACGCCCTCGGGCCAGGTGGGCTCGCCCTTCTCTCCCTTGAGGATCGGGACCGGCGGTTGCCCTAGCTCTTCTAACGCCAGCCGAGCGCAGTAGCGCGCGGTGATGAACTCGTTGCGGCGCTTGGCAACCGAACGGGCGACCAGCGGCTCCTCTTCGGGCAGCGGAGCGAGCCCGGGCGGATCGTCGTAGCGTTCGGCCCAGGCCAGCGAGCCCGCCGGCGCTCGTTCGAGCACCCTGTCCAGCAGCTTGCTCATCGCGCCTGCCGCTGACGTAGCCGTTCGGCGAACTTCGCGCTGGCCTCGCGCATCTCGTCGGTGATGGCGAAGTGGCCGCCGAACTCGTTGAGGTAGCCGGGCGGGTAGTACGGCTCGGGCAGGATCTGGCGCAACCACCGGTGCGGTTGGCGTCGGCGCCATTCCCGGGGGTAGCCCACCGAGACCTCTTCGAAGCGCACGCCGTCGTAGTACGTGGTGCGCGGGATGTGCAGGTGGCCGTAGACCGAACACGTCGCGTTGTAGCGGGTATGCCAGTCGGCGGTTTCGACGGTGCCGCACCACAACGAGAACTCCGGATAAAACAGTGCGTCGCAGGGCTGGCGGACCATCGGGAAATGGTTGACCAGCACGGTCGGGGTCATCCAGTCGAGGTCTTCGAGGCGCTTACGGGTGGCCGCCACCCGGTCTCGGCACCATGCGTCGCGGGTGCCGTAGGGCTCGGGTGACAGCAGGAACTCGTCGGTGGCGACCACGTTGTTCTGCCGCGCGATGGCCAGCCCTTCGGCCTTGCTCGTCGCACCGGCCGGCAGGAACGTGTAGTCGTAGAGCAGGAACAGCGGCGCGATGGTGGCCGGGCCACCTTGCTCGGTCCAGACCGGAAAAGGGTGCTCGGGGGTGATGACGCCCATCTGGTCACACATGTCGACCAGATAGTCGTAGCGGGAACGGCCGAACACCTGCATCGGGTCCTTGTTGGTGGTCCACAGCTCGTGGTTGCCGGGGACCCAGATCACCTTCGCGAACCGCTTGCGCAGCAGATCCAGCGCCCAGCGGATCTCGTCGGTGCGCTCCGCAACATCGCCGGCGACGATCAACCAGTCGTCACCGGTGACCGGGTGCAGCGCCTCGGTGATCGGCTTGTTGCCCAGGTGGCCGGTGTGCAAGTCAGAGATCGCCCACAGGGTTGGGCCATCTGCGGCCCTGCGCTCGCGGGTGGTCACGAGGGTCGAGCCTAATAGGTAGGAAGAATTAGAACGTGTTCTCGCCTTCGGGGTAGTGGCCGGTGCCACAACTTGTACACTCCCGGCAGAACACCGGGCGGAAGCGAGGAGTGTCATGCTCACCAAACTGCGTCTTATCACCGCGCTGGGGGCGCTGGTGATGGCCGTCGTGATGGTCTGGCAACAGACACCCCCCAACCGGGACGTCGCCGGTGGGTCCGCGGTGCAGTTGCGGTCCACCGCGATACCGCTGGCGCCCCCGACCACTTCGAGCAAAGCGGTCAACATCACCAACCCGCGGCCCTTCGACGCCTGCGAGGACATTCCCTATGACGTCATCGCACAGTTGGGGTTGGCGTTCACGCCGCCCAAGCCGGTCGAGGGCGTGCGCTGCGAATTCGACGCCGGCAACTACCAGATGGCCGTCGAGACGTTCGTGTGGCGCAGCTACGACGAGTCGATTCCGGCCGACGCGATCGAGATGGACATCAACGGGCACCGGGCGGCGCAGTACTGGGTGATGAAGCCCACCGAGTGGAACAACCGGTGGTGGTTCTCCTGCATGGTGGCGTTCAAGACCAGCTACGGGGTGATCCAGCAGTCGCTCTACTACTCGCCGGTGTACTCCAACCCTGACGTGGACTGCCCCACCGAGAACCTGATGCGCGCCCACCAGCTGGCCCCGCACTACAAGTACTGATCGCGTGGCCGCCACCAGCTCGCCGCGCCTAGCCGATGTTGTGGTGAACCGGGCGCTGCGGCGACTGCCGCCGCCCACCACCGGCTATACCGTGCGCCGGGAGCAGGTCCCGATGCGCGACGGGGTCCAGCTGCGCGCCGATCACTATCAGCCGACCGGCGACGTGACCGGCACCCTGCTGGTGCGCTGCCCCTACGGCCGCAAATTCCCGTTCTCGCTGGTGTTCGCCCGGATGTACGCCGCCCGCGGCTACCGGGTGATTCTGCAGAGTGTGCGCGGCACCTTCGGCTCTGCCGGCGTGTTTGAGCCGATGGTCAACGAGGCCGCCGACGGTGCCGACACCGTGGCATGGATGCGTACCCAGCCGTGGTTCACCGGGTCGTTCGGCACCATCGGGCTGTCGTATCTGGGCTTCACGCAGTGGGCATTGCTGGCCGACCCGCCTCCCGAGCTGAGCGCGGCGGTCATCACCGTCGGGCCGCACGATCTGTACCAGTCGACCTGGGGTGCGGGGTCATTCGCGCTCAACGACTTCTTGGGCTGGAGCCACATGATGGCCCACCAGGAGGTGCGTCCGCGGATCCGTGCCGGGCTGCAGCAGCTGACCGCGCAACGCAGGGTCAAACGCGCCGCGGCTGCACTGCCGCTGGGTTCGGCCGGCCGGGCCCTACTGGGCGGCGGCTCGCCCTGGTACGAGTCCTGGGTCGAGCACCCTGATCGCGACGACCCGTTCTGGGACAGGATGCGTTACCCGGTGGCCCTGGAGCAGACCCAGGTGCCGGTGCTGCTGCTCAGCGGCTGGCAAGACCTGTTCTTGGACCAAGCCCTGACCCAGTTCCGGACATTGCGCGACCGGGGAGCCGAGGTGGCCTTGACCGTCGGCCCGTGGACCCACACCGAGATGCTGACCAAAGGATTGCGCACCGTCACTGCGGAATCCCTGGACTGGCTCGGCACTCACCTGGCCGGCGTCGACGGGCCGTCGCGGACCAGCCCGGTGCGCGTCTGCGTCACCGGCGGCGGGCGCTGGCGTGACCTGCCGGATTGGCCGCCCGCGTCGACCGACCGAAGCTGGTGGCTGCAGCCCGGCGGACAGCTGGGCGACTCCCCCGTGGCCGACGGTACGACAGACTCGGCGAGCTTTCACTACGACCCGGCCGACCCCACGCCCACGGTAGGCGGGCGGCTGCTGGCCCCGGGTGGCGGCTATCAGCGCGACGACGTGTTGGCGCGCCGCGGCGACGTGCTGACCTTCACCGGGCAGCCCCTGACCGAGGATGTCGACGTGCTCGGCAGCCCGGTGGTGGAGCTGGCGCATTCCAGCGACAACCCAAACGTCGACGTGTTCGTCCGGGTCAGCGAGGTCGACGCCCGCGGACGCTCACGCAATGTCAGCGACGGCTACCGCCGGCTCAACCAGTCCGCGGGGACGGTCCGGATCGACCTGGACCAGGTCGCCCACCGCTTCGCTGCCGGTTCCCGTATCCGGCTGCTGATCGCCGGCGGCTGCCATCCCCGGTTCGCACGCAATCTGGGCACCGACGAACCCGCGATCAGCGGCGCCGCTCAGCGACCGGCTACGCACACCGTCCAGCTGGCCGGCTCACGACTGCTGCTGCCCGCGGACCGCCGAAACGGCTTTGACCAGCAGGTCTGACATCAGCCTTTGCGGGTCCAGCTGCGCATCCGCACTGCCCATGACGACCACTGACGTTCGATCGTCGAGCGCCGCCGTATACAGGTAGTCGGGATCCTCCTCGGGGCCCTCGACGCTCAGCTTCACCCCGGTCGTGGTGACGCCGGCGATGGCAGGGGCCGGGATACGCTCCACGGTCCCGGTCGCCTCCGGCGAACCGGCCAGCGAGATCCGATCACAGCCCGCCGGTTCAGCCTCGACCGCAACGGGATTGGGTGATCGCAAGGCGACAACGTACATGTTGCCCTGATCTCCCTGTCCGATCACACCGGCGGCTTCGGTGCCGACCGTCGGATCGACATACGGCGGGATGACCACCGACCTGCACTGCGACGGATCCACCTGGGCGTCGGTGAACGCCGCGACGGCGGACCCGTCGATGTCGGACTGCCCCAGCGTCTTTGCCTGGTGGGCCTGCGCCGTGAAGCCTTGCGGAAAGTCGTCGGCGACGGCGCCGACTCGTGCGATGTCGTAGGGAGCCGGGCTGGGCTCGGCGGCGGGATGCTGGGACGCAACCGGACTCGCCGCGGGAGCGACTTCGGTGCTCGCGCCGCACCCGGCGAGGGTTGCCCCTACGCCGAGTGCGGCGGCAAGTACCAGTCCGGGTTTGGCGGTAAGCCGCCTACCGCGGTCGAAACGTGGCATGACCGAAGCCCCGATCACCACCACCACCACCAGCGATGCCACAGGTGATGGTGGCGCCACCAGTGGTGGCCCCACCACTGCGGCATGGGTGCCATGCGTAGGTCGGTGGCGAACACGGTGTCCGCCGGTGCGCGGTCGATACCGAGGCGATTCCCTAACCCGGCCGGAGGGCCGACCTGGTTCCCGGCTACCTGGACGGTGGCAGGCGGCGGTGCCGCAACCTCCCCTGGGGAGGCCTGCGCCGGTCCCGCAGGGCCGACCAAGAGCGCGCCGGCGATTGTGCCGGCACTGATCGCTCCGGCTGCCACGCGTCGGCACGAATTCCGCGAAATCAACATGATTTCCTCTCCCTTGTCAAGATTCCCGAAATTATCTTGATATTCGGAGAGTAGCACCGGCGAAGGCCACTGAACAACCGTCGGATTGACAATTTTTCTGCGCTCCGACATTTTCATGTTTAACGCGCCACCCCCAGCCAGATCCCTACTATTATCGCTGGTAAATAGCCATCTACTGAACTACTGAACCACTGATTCACGCATGTCCGTATTTAATGTAATCATGACCGATCAAGTGCGTCTAATATTTCTCTAACCTTGCATTGATAACGACGCAAACAATTGCTATCGAATGAATTGACCTTCGATCTGGCAACGCTGCAAGCAGGCGACCCCGATCGTGAGCACCGGACCGTGGCCCTGCTAACTCCGCACCACCTGGTGATCGCCGTGCGACCTGAGACCGTCACTCTCACCGCCGGCATCGCCCTGACAGCCGACTCCGGCATCAGCGTCGTCGCGCAGTGGTCCGGCACGCTGGCGGACCAGGCGATCGACGGGTGCTACCTCGCCCTCGGCGACGACCAGGACGGCACGTATTCGCTGGCCAGCTGCGCAACGCCATCGCTGAAGCGAGGGCCCACCGAGTTTGCCACCGCGGCGCTCAGGCCACGACGGATGCCTGTCGCGACGGTTGACGGGTTACGCTGGCCTGAGTAGCAGGGTGAGGTTCCACCGCAACCGAAGGTCTACACAATGAGCACTGCCAGCGATTCCCTCAATAACCGCAGTATCGGCGCCCCGGCCACCGGCTGGGCACCGACTCGCGACACCGGGATGAAGCCGACTGAGCCAATCCCGCTGCGTCAGACTCGAACCCGACGCACGGTCGATCTGTCGCCGGCCCAACATCGCGGGCTCGACCTCTGGCAGCGCGACGCCGCCGACCGGGTGGGATGTGCCCGCATCACCGGTCAGGAAGTCATGACGGCGCTGATCGACCAACTGCTCGCCGATCCGGAACTCTCGGCACAGATCATTCGGACCCTGCGGTCGCCGCATCGCGACAGAACGTCACTCGGCCAGGATTGCCGAGCAGTTCGAGTTGGTCGAGACACCGTTGAAGCGATCGCTGACCCACGCCATACTCCGTTCACCATCGACGAACTGCGGCAACAGGATGTTGATGTCCATCTTGTTCAGGAACGGAGGCTGTTCGTTGGTCCAGAGTTCGACATCAGCGCCCAACCTGCACCAGTCGCGCGCGGTGTCATGGGCCGACGTATAGGGGGCCAACGGATCCCAGCGGTTGTGCGAGATATATACCGGTCCCTTGGGTTTGATGTTTCCAACCCGTTGCGCGGCAAAGATCGTCTTCAGCGGTTCGGCCGTGGCGAGTTCATTCAGGTCGTCCTTGAACCAGAACTGCAGGTGACGGAACGCGTAGTCAACACCGCCCTGCACCAAGCAGGTGTGCCCGCTCCAGTCCAGCATCTGGACTCCGCGCGGGGTCAACGCATCCCAAATGGCTTGGTCGGTCTCGGGATACGACGCCTGAATGCCGCGCAACAAGTAGCCGGCGAGTACAGCCAAGAAGTTGCCGTCGACGCCGGGAATCGCCTCGACCACGTTGCTGAGCGGCGCGTTGGCGTAAGTGCCCACAACGTTGAGCTCTGGCGCGTACGTCGGGGCCAGCTCGGCAGCCGACAACGAAGCCTGCCCGCCGGAGGCCCACCCCCAAAACGCGACCGGCCCGCGCGGATCGAGCGATGTGCCCGGCAGCTTCTGGGCTGCGCGGGCCGCGTCGATCAGCGCGGTGCCGGCAGCAACCCGATTCAGGAACTGGGGCGACTGCGGTCCATGCGTGCCCAGCCCAACCCCATCGGTCACCACGATGGCGAACCCACGCGCCAGCAGTGTCGCAATGAAGCCCTCTTCGTAGTTGAACGTCAGGTCGAATCCTTGCGAGAAGTGGATTCCCTGGTCGAGTAGTCGCGACGGGGCGCACTGCTCACCGACCCCGTACGGCCCCGTCGCGTAGGCGATCAGGGGACGCGGTCCGCGTCCCGGCCAGGGCACGTCGGGCTCGATGTAAGCCCCGGTGACCGCAACGGGATGCGCCTGAGCATCCGTGCCGCGGTACATGATCCGCGTTCCAGTCCCGACGAAGGCACCTAACTGACCCGAGGGCTCCAAAACCAGCCGCAGCGGCTCGCTTCGAATCAGGTCCCCGGGGCTTCCGGCCGGCAGCGGAGCCGGCGGTGTATAGAACGCTTCGTATTTGACGTCGTCGGCGTTCGCCACCGGGCCAGGTATCAGGCTCAGCCAACCGGCGGCCACCAGGACCGCGGCCACCGCCGCTGCCAGGTGCACCCGCACCTTCCGGCCCGTTACCGGACTGACCGCTGACTCCGAAACTCCGCAATCGGTGCGCGCCCGCCATCGATGGATCACTCCGGACAAGTCATCACGATTAGTCGTAAACCTCATTGGTACTTCCCTTTTGGACGCTTGGACCGTCGGCACAGCTAGACCCGCATGATCACCGGGCGTCGGACGGCGATTCAGGACGGAAGCAAAATTCACTCCACGCCGAGAAGCAACAGGCTGCGCAGTAGTACTCAGAGGTCACAAAGCTGTGAACAGCGGCTTAGCATTCGATAACGATTACGTCCGCGCCGAACGAAAACTGCTGCGCCAGCGACTACATCGGGCGCAGGGATCCCCGACCGGCAGTCCGCCGCGCCCCGAGGCGCACCCTCGCTGCTGTCGCCCGCTGAATATCGGCGCCAATTCGAATCGCTTTGCTTTTAGCTCGCCGAAACAGCATCGGCACTGCTCAGCAGCGGTCGGCCGGCGCGCCCGGCCGAAGCTCATGGTGGCCGGGACCGACTCCGCCGCGTTGTATCTCGTGACAACGCCAGACATCCGGTGTGCCACTTAGTCTGTCCAAGGAGTTCCCCATGACCGTCGTCACCGAGCGGCCGGCCGTCAGCGGCCAGACCCTCGCCAACGTGCTTGCCACCGCTGACCGGGTCGCTGAACAGCTGCGCCAGACCGCGGCCGAGCGCGACCAGGCCAACGCGACACCGCGCGCCGAGATCGAACTGCTGCGCACCAACGATCTGCTTCAGATTCAGGAGCCGGTCGAGTACGGCGGATCCGGGCTGGACTACGCGCAGGCCTCGCTGGTCGCCAGGCGGATCGCCCGCGGCGACACCTCGATCTCCCACCTGCTCGGCTATCACTTCGCCCAGACCCGGGTGGCCCGGCTGTTCGGCACGCCGGCGCAGGCAGATGCCCAGTCGCGTCGCAACGCCGCCGAGAAATTGTTCTGGGGCGGCATCCAAAACCCGCGTGGCAGTTCGGGATTGGTTTTGACCCGCGACGGAGATGGCTTCCTGCTCAACGGCAGCAGGACCTTCGCCAGCGGCGCGAGCACGGGTGACCAGCTCTCGGTCACCGCATTGCTGGACGGCACGCAGGTCTTCCTCTCCCTCGACGCCCGCGGGGGCCGGCAGGGTTTCACCTTCCTCGATGATTGGGACAACATCGGCCAACGCCTTACGGATTCCGGCGGGGTCCGCGTCGTCAACGCGCGCATCGAACATCACGAGGTACTCGGTGAGGAACCGTTCACCGGTGGCACCCTCAGTCCGTACCAGACACTGATCACCCCGCACTGGCAGTTGGCCTTCGTCAACTTCTACGTCGGCACCGCCGAGGGCGCACTCACCGAGGCGTTGGCTTGGACCAGGGACAAAGCCACCCCATGGGAGTCCTCGGGCGTAGACCGGGCCACCGACGACCCGTACATCCTGCAGACCGTCGGCAAGCTGGTCAGTCAGGTACGGGCCGCAGCGTTGTTGGCCGACCGGGCCGGCGATGCGCTGCAGCAAGCCATCAACCTCGGACCCACGCTGACCGAGGACCAGCGCGCCGAGGCCGCGATCGCCGTGTACGAGGCGAAGTATCTGTCCACCGAGGTCGGATTGCGCACCGCCAGCCGACTGTTCGAGATCCAGGGCGCCCGAGCTACCACCAGTGCCTACGGCTTCGACCGGCATTGGCGCAACCTGCGTACGCACACCTTGCACGACCCGGTCGCGTACAAGGCACGTGAGGTCGGTGACTGGGTGCTCAGCCACCGGCACCCCGAGTTCTCGCTCTACCGCTGATGGCTATCACGCTGCATTGGTTCCTGCCCACCAACGGAGATTCCCGCAGCGATCTGAGCCTGGGGAACGCCGTCGGGTCGGCAGGCAGCCGCGCGAACCCCTACGGCGCCGACCGCGCCCCAGACCTGGACTACCTACGTCTGGTGGCGGGTGCGGCCGAGAAACTCGGGTTCACCGGAGCCCTAACTCCCACCAGCAGCTGGTGCGAGGACGCGTGGGTGTTCACCGCCGCGCTCAGCCAGCTCACCACGCGATTCAAATTTCTGGTGGCCTTTCGTCCGGGGTTGCAGGCACCGACTCTGGTGGCCCAGGCGGCGGCAACCTTCCAGCGCATCTCGGGAGGCCGGCTGCTGCTCAACGTCGTCACCGGCGGTGACGACGCTGAGCAGCGGAGGTTCGGCGACGACTTGGACAAGACCGCGCGCTACGCCCGCGCCGCCGAGTTCCTGGCGGTCTTCCGGCAGCTGTGGTCGGGAGATCCAGTCACGTTCCGCGGCGATCACCTCTTCGTGGAGGACGCGACCATCGTGCCCGCATCGACCTGGCCGGAGATTTATCTCGGCGGGTCCTCGGCCGCAGCTATCGACGTGGCCGCCGAGCACGCCGATGTATACCTGACCTGGGGCGAACCACCTGCGCAGGTCGCCGACAAGCTCGATGCGGTTCGCCGGCGGGTCAAGGACATCGGTTCGGCGCGAGTGGCCTCGGGAAAGCTGCGATTCGGGATCCGACTGCATGTCATCAGCCGGCCCACCGCGGCCGAGGCGTGGGACCAAGCCGACCGATTGCTGGCCGGCCTACGCCCCGAGCAGATCCAGCGTGCCCAGCAGATCCAACAGAAATCCGGATCGGAAGGTCAGCGACGGATGACTGAGCTGCACGGCGGGCGGACCGATCAGCTCGAAGTGTCACCGAACCTGTGGGCCGGTGTGGGATTGGTGCGAGGCGGCGCGGGAACCGCACTGGTGGGCAGCCACGAGGAGGTCGCCGATCGCATCGAGGAGTACTACCGCCTGGGACTGGACGAGTTCGTCCTGTCGGGCTACCCGCATCTGGAGGAGGCGTTCTCCTTCGGGGAGGGGGTGCTGCCGATTCTGGCCGAGCGTGGCCTGCTCGACCCCGTTACCTCGCTGACAACGTAAGGAAGACAAGGCAATGCCGACCAATGCCCCGACGCCGCTGAGTTTCGCCTACTGGGTTCCCAACGTCAGCGGTGGACTGGTCACCTCGACGATTGAGCAACGCACCGACTGGAGCTACGACTACAACGTCGCCTTGGCGCGGATCGCCGAGGAAGCCGGCTTTGAGTACGCACTGACTCAGGTCCGCTACACGGCCAGCTACAGCGCCGAATACCAGCACGAGTCGACCAGTTTCAGCCTGGCCCTGCTGCTGGCCACCCAGCGGCTCAAGGTGATCGCCGCGGTGCACCCGGGGATTTGGCAACCGGGCGTGCTAGCGAAGTGGCTGGCGACCGCCGACCATCTGTCCAACGGACGGGTGGCGGTCAACATCGTCAGCGGCTGGCTCAAGGACGAGTTCACCAAGCTCGGCGAACCGTGGCTCGAGCACGACGAACGCTACCGGCGCAGTGCTGAATTCATCCAGGCGTTGCGGGCGATCTGGACCGAGAACCCGGCCAACCTGGCCGGCGACTTCTACCGCATCCGCGACTTCAATCTGCAACCCAAGCCGCTTTCCTGGGATGGCCGGCCCCACCCGGAGATCTTCCAGGGCGGCAACTCCACCGCAGCCCGCAACAACGGCGGACGCTTTTCCGACTGGTATTTCTCCAACGGCAACGACTTCGACGGGGTCACCGCGCAGTTGGCCGACCTTCGCAGGGTCGCGGCCGATTCCGCCCGCGCCGAGCCGCCCCGTTTCGGCCTGAACGGCTTCGTCATCGTGCGGGACACCGAGGCAGAGGCAAAAGAGGTGCTGCGCGAGATCATCGCCAAAGCCGATGTTCCCGCGGTACAGGGGTTCGGCGCGGCGGTGCGCCAGGCCGGCGCGTCGACCACCGACCAGCGGGGCATGTGGGCGGACTCCAGCTTCGAAGACTTGGTGCAATACAACGACGGCTTCCGCACGCAGTTGATCGGCACCGCCGAACAGGTCGCCGAGCGCATCGTGGCCTACCGGAAGCTGGGCGTGAATCTGATCTTGGCCGGGTTCCTGCACTTTCAGGAAGAAGTCGAGGCGTTTGGCCGCGACGTGCTGCCGCTGGTGCGGGAACTGGAGGCACATGCCGGTTTGGCGCCCGTACCTGCGCCGGCACTGCCGTGACCGGTTCGACAGCCGCATTGGGCAGCCACGCCGACGCCGTCGCTGCCGCGGAGGCCTTCGCGGCCGCCGTGCGTCCGGGCGCGGCTGATCGAGACCGCGCCGGGACCGTCCCGCGCGTCGAACTGGCCGAATTCGACCGTTCCGGTCTGGCGGCGATCACCGTCCCCGCCGCGGACGGCGGAGCCGGTTTGGGCCCGGTGACGCTGGCCGAGGTGATCAGAACCATCGCCGCCGCCGATCCGGCGTTGGCACAGATCCCGCAGGGCCACTTTTTGGCCATCGATATCCTGCGCCTGCTGGGCACGCCAGAGCAGCGCCGTCGACTCCTGCCCGCAGTCACCGAGGGCGGGCGCGTTGCGCCGGTGCTGGCCGAGCGTGGCGGTACCCACGCCCTCGATCTGAAGACCCGCCTGGTTGCCGACGGCCCGGGCTGGCGTCTGGACGGGGTCAAGTACTACAGCACCGGTGCCATCACCGCCCGCTGGCTGGCCGCCAGCGCGCTGGACCCCGACGGCCGGTTGGTGCTGGCGCTGGTCGAACGCGACCGTGCGGGGGTGGGCATCGGCGAGGACTGGTCGGCGATGGGTCAGCGTTCCACGGTCAGCGGCACAACCACTTTCGACGGGGTGCACGTCGACGCCGGATTCGTCGTGCCGTACTGGACAGCGTTCACCGAACCCCAACTGCTCGGTGCGCGAGCCCAGTTGGTGCACGCGGCCATCGAAGCCGGGATCGCGCAGGGGGCCCTGGCCGATGCGGCGGAGTTCGTGCGAACCCGCAGCAGACCGTTCGCCGAGGCTTACCGGGCTGACCATGCGCCGACCGCCGCCGAGGACCCGAACATCCGGTTGCGGTTCGGCCGGTTGGCCACCCGCAGCCGAGCAGCCGTGCAGCTGCTGCGCTGGTCGGCCGGCGTCCTCGATGAGCTGGGCCTGGTCCCGGCCGGCCCCGACACCGCCGCACACGGGTCGATCGCGGTTGCCCAGGCCAAGGCGTTCGCCAGCGACGTGGCCGTCGACGCCGCCAACGAGCTGTTCGCGTTGACCGGGGCCAGCGGAACCGATCTCAAGCACGGATTGGATCGGCACTGGCGCAACGCCCGCACACACAGCGTGCATGATCCGGTCGATTGGAAGTACCACCACATCGGAGCATGGGAGCTCGCCGCTGTTCGGCCGCCCAATCACGCCCAGATCTGACCCGCGGGGCCGCTCAGCCGACGGTGTCGCGGACCCGGGCGGTCACCGACTCCAGCTGTTCGGCGGTGAACACCGGGGCACCCAACTCCGGGTCGGTGATCGGTAGCTGCACCCAACTGGCGCAGCCGGCATAGTCGGGGCTGCGCGGCAGCCACACCGGTGCCGACAGCGGGAACACCTGGATCACCAGCGCCGTCAACCGATGTTTGGGCCGAAAATCCAGCCGATCGGCGCGAACCGATTCAGCGGTCCAGATATGTAAGTCCGCAATGTCCTCCAGCGCCTCGGGCCGCTCGACGGGCAGCGCCGCAACGACTTTCGCAGCGGCCCGGACCACAACCTGCTCGGCG
Source organism: Mycobacterium sp. SMC-11 (assembly GCF_046250095.1). Taxonomy (NCBI): domain Bacteria; kingdom Bacillati; phylum Actinomycetota; class Actinomycetes; order Mycobacteriales; family Mycobacteriaceae; genus Mycobacterium; species Mycobacterium sp. SMC-11. Next base: position 2,955,385 of record NZ_CP176430.1, read on the forward strand.
GTAGAGTCGGCGGAGGCCGGCGCGAGCAGATCGCGGTGCTCGGGACGGACCCGCTCGGCGTGACTGTGTACCGATGTCGGGAACAGCAGGAACTCATCGGCGCTGACATCGAAGCGCTTCTCGTGAATGCCGCCTTTACGCAGCAGGATTCGTTGCCGGCCGGCCAGCAGCGCGGCAATGACAGCGCTCCACTCCTTTAACGCCATACCGTGCATTCCGCCCAGCGTAGCCGGGGTTACGGTGAACCGGTGAGCGACGACATTCTGCTGGTCAAGACACAGGACCGCATCCGCACCCTGACCCTCAACCGCCCGCAGGCCCGCAATGCGCTGTCCGGTGCGTTGCGTGAGGCCGTCTTCGGCGCGCTGGCCGATGCTGACGCCGACGACGATGTCGACGTGCTGATCCTGACGGGTGCCGATCCGGTTTTCTGCGCCGGGTTGGACCTCAAAGAGTTCGGCGAATCCAGTGGACTGACAGATATTTCCCCGCAGTGGCCACCGATGACCAAGCCGGTGATCGGTGCCATCAACGGTGCGGCAGTCACCGGCGGGCTCGAGTTGGCGCTGTATTGCGACGTCCTGATCGCCTCGGAGCAGGCCCGATTCGCCGACACCCACGCCCGCGTCGGTTTGCTGCCGTCCTGGGGCCTCAGTGTCCGACTCCCTCAGAAGGTCGGCGTGGGCTTGGCCCGCCGAATGAGCCTGACCGGCGATTACCTCTCGGCGGCCGACGCGCTGCGGGCTGGCTTGGTCACCGAAGTGGTGCCACACGACGAGCTGCTGACCGCGGCGCTGCGGGTGGCGGCGTCGATCGTCGGCAACAACCAGGCCGCTGTGCGTGCGCTGCTGGCCTCCTACCATCGCATCGACGAGTCGCAGACCGCCACCGGGCTGTGGATGGAGGCGGTGGCGGCCAAGCAGTGGTTGCAGACGGTGACCGGAGCCGACGTCGCCGCCAACCGGGCGGCCGTACTGGAACGTGGGCGCGCCCAGGTGCAGTGACAAAACACGTCCCGGGCGGCGCTTGCGCACCGCCCGGGACGTGTTTGTTGAGACGAACTTCTAGAAGTCGAGCCCCAGGAACGCAGCGCCCGGGTCCATCAACGCCGAGGCGTCGAAGCCACCGAACAACCCGCTCAGGTCGAAGTCGCCGAACGGAGTGACGAAGGTGTCGGTGATGGTGCTGTCGGCGCCGTCCAGCCCGGGGATGGCGGAGTAGACGTTGGCGAAACCGCCACCGAGGTTCAAAACGCTGTACACCGAACCGATCTCAGGCAGGTCCGCAGCGTCGCCGTCACCGGGCGTCACACCATCGATGACGAACTCCGTGGTGGTCAGGCCCAACAACTGGGTGACGGTCTCCTGCGCGTGCGCGGTGCCGAGCAGCTCGCTGCCGTCGTAGATGTTGAAGTCCTGCGACGTGATCGGCAGCGGGAAGTAGGTGCCGCCGAGGTCGAGGCCGGGGGTGCCGCCGCCAATGTTGAGGAACGGCAGCGCACCGACCGTCTGAAAGACCGGAGCGAATCCCGAGGCGGCGTCGGCGCCGGACCCGGTGAAGGGGTCGAAGGTGGTGCCGCCGATGGTGAAAGCGTCCTGGCCCACGGCGCTGTTGCTCAAGGCGTCGAACGCGGCTCCCGGGTCCATCGAGATCCCGGTGGCCATGCCACTGAACAGCCAGCTCAGGTCCATGCTGCCGAACGGGGTCACGAACGTGTCGGTGACAGTGCCGTTTTCGCCCGGGGTGGCGACGTAGACATTTGCGAAACCGCCACCGAAGTTGAACGCGTCGTAGATCGTCCCCGCAGCCGGCAGGCCGTCTGCGGTCTCCGAACCGTCGGTGACGACGAGCTGGGTATTGGTCATGCCCAACAGGTTGGTCACGTCCACCGCTGTGTTGATGGTGCCGATCTGTGTGGCGTCGTCACCGGTGCCGCTGTACACGTGGAAGTCCTGGGAGGCCAGCCCGTTGCCTTGGTGGCTTGGGTCCCCCAACGATGCGCCGCCGATGGCCAGCAGGGGCGCCGCGCCGCCCAATGCGGTGATCGGCGAGAATCCCTCCTGCGCCGCGTCGCCGGTTCCGGTGAACGGGTCCAGGGTCAGGCCACCGATGGCGAAGGCGTCCTCGCCGCCGCCCGACGCCCCGGCCTGCAGCGCGGCGAACGCGTCGCCCGGCTGCAGCGGATCCGCCGCATTGAAGCCGGCGAACATCGAGCTCAGGTCCATGCTGCCCCACGGCGTCACGAAGGTGTCGGTGACTGTCCCGTCCTCGCCGGGGGTGGCCACGTAGACATTCGCGAACCCGCCACCGAAGTTGAAGACGTCATAGACCGAACCCGTCACCGGCAGATCCGCCGCCGAACCGCCGGATGCGGCGGTGACGTCCGTGATGGTGAACTGCGTGTTGGACAGACCCGCCAGGTTCGTGACCACCACGCTGGAATTGACGCTGCCCAGGCTGGTGCCGTCGGCACCGTACACCTCGAAATTCTGGGGAGCGGTCGGCAGCAGACCACCGGGGCTACCACCGCCCAAGGTCAGCAGTGGCGCGGAGCCGGTGAGCGGATGAACCAGCGAGAACCCCTCCGCACCGGTGGCCTCGTTGAAAGGATCAAACGTGTATCCGCCGATCGTGAAGGCGTCAGCACCGGTGGCACTCGGCGCGACGACATCGTCACCTGGTCCCGCTACGGCGACCGCCGCCTGCAAGAACGCCGCAGTAAGCAGCCCGCCCCCGGTGGCCAGACCTGCGGCGATCAGTCGGTAATGCATCATTGCGCGCTTCCCCATCTCCGTCGATTTCCCAAGCCAATGGGTTACACCGCCAGTGCCAGGCGTGTGCAACTGGTAACAACGCGCAGAACGCTACCCGCGAGTAACCTAAATGTATAGATAGGCTGTGTAGGTTTTTCCTGTCAATAAGCTGGACAAATAGAACGCCCCGACGTTCTGGGGGCCGGTTACGCCGAGCCAGCAAACCGGACGCGCCCAGGTGGACTCAGCCGTGACACAGAACTACCCGCCGTTCCACCGCCGCGCCGGCGGCCCGGTGATGTCATCGCCGCAACGCTGCTCGCGGTGCCGCCGCTCCTGTGGTCACCTTCGTGGCCGGCGGCTTCCCGTTGAACGCCGGCGTGAGCGGCTGAAAACTCGTCAGCTAGCCGATCGGCCGAAGGATCCGGCACGGATTTCCGGCCGCGAGCACGCCGGCCGGCAAATCGCGGGTCACCACGCTGCCGGCGCCCACAACCGTGTCGGCTCCGATCGTTACGCCGGGGCACACGATCACCCCCGCCGCCAGCCACACGTTGTCGCCAAGGGTGATCGGGGCGGCCGATTCCCAGCCGGCCCGCCGTGCGTCGATGTCATCGATGGGGTGCAGCGCCGTCAACAGCTGGGCGCGGGGTCCGATCGAGACGTGGTCCCCGATGGTGATGGGCGCGCAGTCCAGAAAGACCGCGTCGTAGTTGATGAAACAGTTGGCGCCGATGCTGATGTATATCCCGTAGTCGCAAGAGAATCGGGGCAAGATCTCCGTGTTCGCCCCGAATGATCCGAGCAGGTCGCCCAGCAGCTCACGGCGGGTGTCTTCGTCGTCTGGCCCGGTGGCGTTGAACGCCGCCACCACGCGCTGACATGCCCGCCGCCCGGCGACCAGGTCCGGGTCGTCGGGCCGATACAGCGCCCCGTGCAGCATCCGCTCTCGCTGATCGCTCACGCCAGCCGATCCTACGGCCGTCCGGCTCGTACCCAGTGCCCAGACAGTGCCCGCCATCCGACGAACAGCAATCGCAACACCAGTGAAGCGGTCAGCCCCGACCAGATTCCGGCAAGCCCCCAGCCGAAGGCCAACGACAGCCACACCAGCGGCAGGAAACCGAGCAGCGCGCTGATCACCGTGGCGGTACGCATGAACGCAGTGTCACCCGCTCCCAGCAACACCCCGTCGAGGGCGAAAACAATTCCGGCAATGGGCAATTGGGCCACCAGGAACCACCAGGGAACCCCGATCGCGGCCAGCACCGCGTCATCGTTGGTGAACAATCCCGGCAGGAGGCGCGCACCTAGGGCCAATACCCCTGCCAGCACGGATGCGGCGGCCGCGGAGAACACCGTGACCCGCCCGGCCACCGCCTTGGCGTGCCGAACGTCGGATGCACCCAGCGCCGCACCCACTAACGCCTGCGCGGCGATCGCCAGCGAATCAAGGGCCAACGCCAGGAAGTTGAACAGCTGCAACACGATCTGATGGGCGGCCAACGCGGCGGCCCCGAAGCGCGCCGCGACCGCGGCAGCCGAGACGAAGCTGGCCTGAAATGCCAGCGAGCGTGCGATGAGATCGCGTCCCATGACCAGTTGCGCCCGCAGTATGCCGCCATCGAGCTTGCATGACACCGGTTCACAGCGCAGGGCACGCAGGAACAACAGCGCGGCAAGCCACTGGCCCACACTGTTGGCCACCGCCGAGCCGGCCAGACCCCAGCGCGGCAGGCCCAGCCCGCCGAAGACCAGCAGCGGGCACAACAGCGCCGAAAGCGCGAAGCCGGCAACCACATAACGCGGAGGCCGGGCCGTGTCCTGCACCCCGCGCAGCCATCCGTTGCCCGCCAGCGACACCAGAATTGCCGGTGCGCCAAAAATGGCGATCCGCAGCCACTCCCACGCGGCTTGCGCGATGCTGTCACGTCCGGCGATGGTCGAGACCAGCGGCTCCCCCACCGCCTGCACCACCAGCACGACGAGCACTCCCAGGCCAAGCGCCAGCCAGGTGGCCTGTACACCTTCGGCGACCGCGGCGGAGCGATCGCCGGCACCGAAATGCCGCGACGATCGCGCCGTGGTTCCGTAGGACAAGAAGGTGGCCTGCGAGGCGACCAGACTCAGGACCATCCCGCCGATCGCCAAACCAGCCAGGCCCAGGGCGCCGAGCCGGCCGATGACCGCGGTGTCGAACAACAGATACAGCGGTTCGGCCGCCAACACCACCAGCGCCGGCAGGGCCAGCGCCGCGATGCGCTTGGTCCCGGCGCCGGAATCGTCAGCCAAGGCCGGCAACCAGCGCGGCAACCGCGTCCGCTGCCGTGCCGGTGAACGTGAATCCGGCGGCCAGCCGGTGCCCGCCGCCGCCGAATGCCACGGCCACGGCGCTCAGGTCCACCGCCGACTTAGCGCGCATCGACACCGCCCAGCACCCCGGCGCGGTCTCCTTGAACACCGCCGCCACCTCGGCCTGCGCGGTGGTGCGCACGATGTCGACGACGCTCTCCACCTCCTCGGGGCGCGCCGCGGTCCACTCGGCATGGTCGACGACGGCATACACGAGGCCGCGCCCGCCCGCCGCGTCGGGCAGCAGTCGCGCGCCCGCCAGCACCCGCGACAGCATCGTCAGCCAACCGAACGGGTGGGTGTCCATCACCGCCCGGGCGACCGCTGCATTGTCGACTCCGGCATCCACCAGGCGCGCCGCCAGCCGATGCGCCCGAGGACTGGCCCACCGGAACGACCCGGTGTCGGTGGCCAGCCCCGCATACAGGCAGTGCGCCACGTCCGCATCGATGGGCTCACCCCAGGAGTCGATCAGCTGCGCCACCATCATCGTGGTCGAATCCGCTGACGCATCAACGTAATTGGCAGTGCCGAACAACTGATTCGAAGTGTGATGGTCGATCACCAGCAGCTCGCGTCCGACTGCCAGCTGCCCCAGCTCCCCGAGCCGGTCCGCGCTCGAGACGTCGACGGTCACCACCAGATCGACGTCGCGACGCATCACGTCGGGTCCGACCAGCAGCTCGCCGCCCGGCAACGACTGCAGCGACTGCGGCAACACCGCCGGGCGGGCGAAACTGACTTCGACCGCCTTGCCGCGCCGGCGCAGGACCGACGCCAGCGCCAGCCCCGCACCGATGGTGTCGGCGTCAGGATGCACATGACAGATCACCGCCAACGTGCTCGCGCCCGCCAGCAGTTCCACGGCCCCGGCGGCGTCGACCCGCCGGCCCGTGGGCAGCGGGTCAGTCGCCCGACTGCTCACCGTCACCGCTGTCGTCGGCACCCGCTTGTCCAGGCGCCTCGCGGTACGGGTTGGCATCCCCGACCGGTTTCTTGCCCTCCCGTATCCGGGCCAGGTCGGCGTCGGCGGCCTGTGCTGCGGCCAGCAATTCCGACATCCGATGGGCGGCGTCGGGCACGGTGTCCCGCACGAACGTCAGGGTCGGGGTGAACCGCACCCCGGTGCCCGCGCCCACCTTGGACCGCAGCACCCCCTTGGCGCCCTCCAGCGCGGCGGCGGCACCGCCGTAGTTGGGGTCGTCGTCTAGGGATCGGCCCAGCACCGTGTAGTACAGGGTCGCGTCGTGCAGGTCAGCGGTCACCTTCGCGTCGGTGATCGTCACGCCGGCCAGCCGCGGATCCTTGATCTCATACTCGATCGCCGAGGCGACGATCGTGGAGATCCGCTTGGCCAGCCGGCGTGCGCGTGCCGGATCAGCCACTACGTCCGAGCCTTCTCGACGAGCTCGTAGGCCTGGATGACGTCACCTTCCTTGATGTCGTTGTAGGTCAGCGTCAGACCACATTCGTAGCCGTCGCGGACCTCGGTGACATCGTCCTTCTCCCGCCGCAGCGAGGAGATGGTGACGGTCTCGGCGATCACCACGTTGTCACGCAGCAACCGCGCCTTGGCGTTGCGGCGCATGATGCCCGAGGTGACCAGACAGCCCGCGATGTTGCCCACCTTGGAGGAGCGGAACATGGCGCGAATCTCGGCACGCCCCAGCTCCTTCTCCTCGTAGATCGGCTTGAGCATGCCCTTGAGCGCGCTCTCGATCTCTTCGATGGCCTGGTAGATGACCGAGTAGTACCGGATCTCCACACCCTCGCGGTTGGCCAGCTCGGTGGCCTTGCCCTCCGCCCGCACGTTGAACCCGATGATGATCGCGTCTGACGCCGATGCCAGGTTGACGTTGGTCTCGGTGATGCCACCGACACCGCGGTCGATGACCCGCAGCTGCACCTCGTCGTCGATCTGGATTCCCATCAAGGCCTCTTCCAGCGCCTCGACGGTACCGGCGTTGTCGCCCTTGAGGATCAGGTTCAGCTGGCTGGTTTCCTTCAGCGCCGAGTCCAGGTCCTCCAGCGAGATCCGCTTGCGCGAGCGCGCCGCCAGCGCATTGCGCTTACGCGCGCTGCGCTTGTCGGCGATCTGGCGAGCAATGCGGTCCTCGTCGACCACCAGCAGGTTGTCGCCGGCGCCCGGCACCGAGGTGAACCCGATGACCTGGACGGGCCGCGACGGCAGCGCTTCTTCCACGTCGTCGCCGTGCTCGTCGACCATGCGCCGCACCCGGCCGTAGGCATCGCCGGCCACGATCGAGTCGCCGACCCGCAGCGTGCCGCGCTGGATCAGCACGGTGGCCACCGGACCGCGACCGCGGTCCAGGTGAGCCTCGATCGCCACACCCTGCGCCTCCATGTCGGGGTTGGCCCGCAGGTCCAGGGCGGCGTCAGCGGTCAGCAGCACCGCCTCCTCGAGGGCCGCGATGTTGGTGCCCTGCTTGGCGGAGATGTCGACGAACATGGTGTCGCCGCCGAAGTCCTCGGCAACCAGTCCGTACTCGGTGAGCTGTCCCCGGATCTTGGCCGGGTCGGCACCTTCCTTGTCGATCTTGTTGACCGCCACCACGATCGGCACGTCAGCAGCCTGGGCGTGGTTGATCGCCTCCACCGTCTGGGGCATCACACCGTCGTCGGCGGCCACCACCAGGATCGCGATGTCGGTGGCCTTGGCACCACGGGCACGCATGGCGGTGAACGCCTCGTGACCCGGGGTGTCGATGAACGTGATCAGACGCTCCGAGCCGTCGAAGTCGACCGACACCTGGTAGGCGCCGATGTGCTGGGTGATACCGCCGGCCTCGCCCTCGCGGACGTTGGCCTTGCGGATGGTGTCCAGCAGTCGGGTCTTGCCGTGGTCGACGTGACCCATGACGGTCACCACCGGCGGCCGGCTCTGCAGGTCTTCCTCGCCGCCCTCGTCCTCACCGTAGGTCAGGTCGAAGGACTCCAGCAGCTCGCGGTCCTCGTCCTCAGGCGAGACGACCTGCACCACGAAGTTCATCTCGCTGCCGAGCAGCTCCAGCGTCTCGTCACCCACCGACTGGGTGGCGGTGACCATCTCACCGAGGTTGAACAGCGCCTGCACCAGGGCAGCCGGGTTCGCGTCGATCTTCTCGGCGAAGTCGCTCAGCGATGCGCCGCGGGCCAGCCGGATGGTCTCGCCGTTGCCGTGCGGTAACCGCACACCACCGACGACCGGGGCCTGCATGTTCTCGTACTCGGCGCGTTTCGCCCGCTTCGACTTGCGTCCGCGCTTGGGTGCGCCGCCAGGACGACCGAACGCGCCGGCCGCGCCACCGCGCTGGCCGGGGCGACCGCCGCCGCCACCGCCGCCGGGACGACCCCGGAAACCTCCGGCGCCGGCGCCTGCGGGGCCGCCACCGCCGGGACCACCGGCACCGCCACCGCGGTAGTTACCGCCCGGTCCACCGCCGGGACCGCCCGGACGGCCGCCGGGTGCACCGGGTCGGCCACCGCCACCGGGACGAGGCGGACCACCGGGACGCGGCGGGCGACCCTGTGCGCCGAAGTTGCTGGAGCGTCCGGGCATGTTGCCCGGTGTCGCGCCGCCGCCGGGACGCGGCATGCCGGGACGGGGTGCCCCGCCCGGGCGGGGCGCCTGCGGGTGCGGACGCGGGATGGCGCGCTCGACCGGTTGCGCCGAGGAGAACGGGTTGTTTCCGACGCGCGGGGTGCGGGCGCCGGGCTTGGGGCCCGGTGCTGCCGGCCGGGGGCCGGGAGCGGGCGGAGCCACCGGGGAGGGTGCTGCCGCTGCCGGCGGGGCCTCGGCCGCGGGCGCTGCCGGAGCGGCCGGAGCTGCGGGAGCCGCCGGAGCCGCCGGCTTTGCGGCGGCGGGAGCAGCGGGCTTTGCGGCCGCACCGTCGGCCGCAGGGGCCGGTGCCGGCTTCGCCGGTCCCGGGGTTGCTGCCGGGGCCGGAGCGGCCTTGGCGGGCGCCGGGGCCGCGGGCGCTTCGGCCTTCGCCGCGGGCTTGCCGCCGCCGAAGGACTCGCGCAGCCGCCGCGCGACGGGGGCTTCCACGGTTGAGGATGCCGACTTGACGAATTCGCCCTGCTCGCTCAGGCGGGCGAGAACTTCCTTGCTGGTGACACCGAGTTCCTTGGCCAACTCGTGTACGCGGGCCTTTGCCACTACATCTCCTGTCTATGAGGCGACAGCGGTGGTGGGCCGCGCCTCGGGTTTAGCTATGACGCATGGTCATCGGGACTTCACGGTGTGCTCATGTTCTTCGCTACCTGTTCTGTTGCCCGGGGTGGTGAGCCGATCCTCGAATCCTTCGAAGTGCTCCTCCACCCCGGATACATCCGGGGAACCGCTGATCCGCAGCGCGCGCACGAATGCCCGTCTCCGAATCGCCGCGTGCAGGCACTCCGATGCGGGATGCAACCACGCACCCCGCCCCGGTTGGTTGCCCGCGCGGTCAATGATCACGGCGCCGTTGCCGTTCTCCGTTGACACCGCGACCACCCGAAGCAATTCGACGGTCAACGCACGTTTCCGGCATCCGACACACGTGCGCACCGGTCCATCTGGGGAACGGTGCGTCCGCGAGGCGGTTGTCGAAGTCTCGCGCTGGATCACGGCTCAGTCTACCCATACAACGGCGATGACCCGAACCACCCGAATCCGAACCCGGCGGTTCAGCGAGGCTCGACGCAGGAGAGCCGAAACTGGAACCGCCGCAGGAACCCGGCAGTGCACTACTGGCGTGCTGGTCGCGTCCCGCTCAGTGCTCCTGGTCCCGTTCCGCTCAGGCTTCGTGCGGCACGCCCTGACCGGCCTCACGCTCGGCGCCATTGGTGCCGGGCTCCGGGACGTCGCTGCGGATATCGATGCGCCAGCCGGTCAGCCGGGCCGCCAGCCGGGCGTTCTGGCCCTCCTTGCCGATGGCCAAAGACAGCTGGAAGTCCGGCACCACCACGCGCGCGGCCCGGGCAGCCTGGTCGATCACGGTCACCGACATCACCTTGGCGGGTGACAGCGCGTTGCCGACGAAGCGTGCCGGGTCCTCGTCGTAGTCGATGATGTCGATCTTCTCGCCGGCCAGTTCGCTCATCACGTTGCGCACCCGCTGGCCCATCGGGCCGATGCAGGCGCCCTTGGCGTTGAGCCCGGGAACCTGCGACGCCACCGCGATCTTGGATCGGTGGCCGGCCTCGCGGGCGACCGCGACGATCTCCACCGACCCATCGGCGATCTCGGGGACCTCCAAGGCGAACAGCTTGCGCACCAGGTTCGGGTGGGTACGCGACAGCTCGATCCGCGGTTCGCGCAGGCCCCGAGTCACACCGATCACGTAGCAGCGCAGCCGGTCGCCGTGGTCATAGGCCTCACCGGGTGCCTGCTCTGCGGGCCGGATGACGCCGTCGAAGCCCTTGGCCTCGGTACCGAGTCGCACCACGATGACACCGCGCGCATTCTCCCGGGCGTCGCGCTGGACGACTCCGGCGACGATGTCGCCCTCCCGCGCCGAGAATTCGCCGTAAGCCTTCTCGTTCTCGGCGTCCCGCAGCCGCTGCAGGATCACCTGACGGGCCGTGGTCGCCGCGATACGTCCGAAGCCCTCGGGCGTGTCGTCGTATTCGCTGATCACGTTGCCGTCGTCGTCGATCTCGCGAGCCAGCACCCGCACCACGCCGGTCTTGCGGTCGACATCGATCACCGCGTCGGCCTGATGACCTTCGGTGTGGCGGTATGCGGTGAGCAACGCCGATTTGATCGTGTCCACGACCACGTCAACCGAGATGCCCTTGTCTGCCTCGATCGCATGCAGCGCGGCCATGTCGATGTTCATTGGCGCCACTCCTCTTCGTCGCTACGTCCCGCATCGCCGGCGCAGTTCATGCTCCGGCCTCCGTTCCCGCCTCGGGGGCCTTGATGCCCGCCAACTCCAACTCACGTTCGCTCGGTGGCGAGAATTCGACTTGCACCACCGCTCGACTGATTTCGCTCAGTGGCAGACGGCGACGGTTCCAGTCCCGCCCGGCACGCACCACCAGCGTCAGGATGTCGTCATCGACGACGCCCACTCGACCGGTCAGGCCTGACCCGTCGGACAACGTCAGATCAATCTTGCGACCGTGCGCACGCCGAAAATGCTTCGCCGACGTCAGCGGCCGGCCCACGCCGGGCGAGCTGACCTCCAGCACGTATTGGCTGTCGAATTCCAGGGTGTCGAGCAATTCCGACGCCGAGCGGGCCAACGCGGCGGCGGTGTCCAGATCCAGGGGGGTGTCGCCGTCGGCGACCACGGTGATTCGCGGCAGCGGGTCCTGATCGTCGACGACGACATCTTCGATCTCGAATCCGGCGCGGGTGAACTCAGCATCGAGCAGCTCGATCACCTGTGTCTGGGAAGGTAGCCCGGTGGCCACGGCGAGCTCCTCATCTTGAGTTGTTCAGTCGGCGCGTTCCCACGCGCCAGGCGCGGCCGGGAACCAGTTATCAACGATACGCCGTGGGAAACACAGCCACAGCAAACCGGCAAAAGCGCCCGTCAGCGTACCTTGGCCCGCTCGCGGCCACGTCACGTCCCTGCCGCACAGGCGCAATGGCAGGATGTCAGGGTGCCAGGCCCCCTGTCCGCCATCGACCGACGGCGCATGCTCACCGGCGCCGGGATGCTCGCCCTGCTGGCCGTTGCGGCGCCGGCCTGCGGCTCGTCTCCAACGGCGCCCGTCGTCGACGACCTGGAAGCACAGCGACAGCTGGCACTGCGCGACAGTGAGCTGGCCACCGCAGCCGCCACGGCACTGACCGACCCGGAGACCAAGGCGCTGGCCGCAGCACTGGATCAGGTGTCGCAGGAGCGAACCGACCATGCTCGAGCGCTGGCAGCCGAGATCGCCCGCGCCGCCGGAAGGAAGCCGGCGGACGAGACCGAAACCACCACACCCGGTGCCGCGCCGGACGGGCCCGCACCGAGCGTCTCGCAGGTGATCAACGCGTTGCGGGCAGCCGCCGACAGCGCCGGGAAGCTGGCGGTCGCCTCGTCGGGTTACCGGGCCGGGCTGCTGGCCTCGATCGCCGCGGCCTGCACGGCCTCCTACGCAGTCGCCCTGGTGATGCAGGCATGACATCTCCCGAACCCCGCCCGGCGTCGGGCCCCGACGCGGCCCTGACCGACGCCCTGGCCACCGAATACGGTGTCGTCTACGGCTACGGGCTGGTGTCGGCGTACTCGCTGCCGGAATTCAACGACCTGGTGGTCACCACCATCCGTCAGCACCGCGAACGCCGGGACCGCACCATCGCGATCCTGACCAGCCGCTCGGTTGCCGTCCCGCTCCCCGCGGCCGGATATCAGTTGCCCATGCCGATGACCACGTCCAACGACGCCCTGCGGCTGGCGGTCCGGATGGAATACGACACCGCGACGGCCTGGCGCGCGGTCGTCGAACAGGCCAGCGATGCCGCCGACCGGGAATTCGCGGCGACCGCGCTCGGCCAGAGCGCAGTGCTGGCCGCGCACTGGAACCGCGCGCTGGGCAATTGGCCGATCACCCAGGCCTTCCCGGGCGGCCAGGACTAAGCGAGACTGAGCGAGACTGACCTCGACCGGACGAACGGAGCAGGGATGCTGGTGGTGCACAAGCGTGGTGCCCTTATCGCGACCGTCATAGGAGCAGGGGTGTTGTTCGGTGCCGGGCCGGCCGCCGCCTGGCCGATCCCCTACACCTCCGAGGACATCAGGTACCTCGAAGCAACCCGCGGCAACTTCCCCGGTGACGACGACCAGCTCCTGCTGGCCGGAAAGCAGGTCTGCCGGCAGCTCTACACCGGCCAGTCTGCGGGCTCGGTGACCGACCAGGTCGCCGCACAGTACGGGGCCAGCCCCGAGCAAGCCGCCCTCGTGGTGCGCGCGGCGCGCAGCGCCATGTGCACCCAGGCGCCGGGTTAACTGTCCTGGCCGCGGACCGCGGCCAGGATCTGCCCGGCCAACTCCGCGCCGACGGCCAGCTCGCGGGTCTCCCCGGAGAAGCGGTCGCGCAGTTCGACAATGCCGTCGGCCCAGCCACGGCCCAGCACGACGATCCACGGCACCCCGATCAACTCGGAGTCTTTGAACTTCACCCCCGGTGAGGCCTTGCGGTCGTCGAAAAGCACCTCCAGACCGAGCCGGTCCAGTTCGGCGGCCAGTTCGGTCGCGCCCGCGCGTGCGGCCTCGTCCTTGTTGGCGACCACCACGTGGACGTCGAACGGGGCGACCTGCGAGGGCCACCGCAGGCCCAGCTCGTCGTGCTGCTGTTCGGCGATGACGGCCACCAGCCGGGAGACCCCGACGCCGTAGGAACCCATGGTGAGCCGCACCGGACGGCCATCCTCGCCGAGGACGTCGACCGCAAACGCGTCGGTGTACTTGCGGCCGAGCTGGAAGATGTGAGCGATCTCGATGCCCCGGGCGCTGACCAGCGGGCCGGCCCCATCCGGTGACGGGTCCCCGTCGCGGACCTCGGCGGCCTCAATGGTGCCGTCGGCGTGGAAGTCACGCCCGGCGACCAGCCCCACGACGTGCTTGCCTGGGGCGTCGGCGCCGGTGATCCAACTGGTGCCGTCCACCACACGCGGGTCGACCAGGTAACGCACCCCGTTGTCCTGCAACGCCTTCGGGCCGATGTAGCCCTTCACCAGGAACGGGTATTTGGCGAAATCACCGTCGCCGAGCAAGGCGTACTCGGCGGGTTCGAGCGCCGCGCCGAGCCGCTTCTCGTCGATCTCGCGGTCGCCGGGGACCCCGATGCCCAGCAACTCCCACTCACCGTCGGGCTGGCGAACCTTCAACAGCACGTTCTTGAGGGTGTCGGCGGCGGTGACCGTACGGTCCAACGCGCCGTTGGCCCAGTCCACCAGGGTGGCGATCGTCGGGGTGTCGCCGGTGTCGTGAACCTGCGGCTCGGCCAAGCCGTCGACCGGTTGCGGCTCGGGGCGGGCCGTGGTCACCGCTTCGACGTTGGCGGCATAGCCGGACTCGACGCAGCGCACGAAGGTGTCTTCACCGACCGCGCTCTCGGCGAGGAATTCCTCGGAGGCCGATCCGCCCATGGCGCCCGACACCGCGGAGACGATCACATACCGCACGCCGAGCCGGTCGAAGATCTTCTGATATGCCACCCGGTGCGCGTCGTAGGCGGTGGCCAGACCGGCGTCGTTGACGTCGAAGGAATAGGAGTCCTTCATGACGAACTCGCGGCCGCGCAGGATGCCGGCCCGCGGCCGCGCCTCATCGCGGTACTTGGTCTGGATCTGATACAGCACCACCGGGAAGTCCTTGTAGGAGTTGTACTCCCCCTTGACGGTCAGGGTGAACAGTTCCTCGTGGGTGGGCCCCAGCAGGTAGTCGTTGTCGCGGCGGTCCTTGAGCCGGAACAGGCTGTCGCCGTACTCGGTCCAGCGGTTGGTGGTCTCATAGGGTGCACGCGGCAGCAGCGCCGGGAACAGGATCTCCTGGCCACCGATGGCGTTCATCTCCTCGCGGACCACCCGCTCGATGTTGCGCAGCACCCGCAGACCGAGCGGCAGCCAGCTGTACAGACCGGGTGCGATCGGCCGGATGTAGCCGGCCCGGATCAGCAGCTTGTGGCTGGGGACTTCGGCATCGGCGGGGTCGTCGCGCAGGGTGCGAAGGAACAGTTCGGACATCCGGGTGATCACAGCGGGCCAGCCTATCTTCAGCCGCGGGGAGACGCGGACTTGCCCGGCGCCCCTACAGCTCCCCCGCCTCCACGGCCTCGCGGGTGTGCTGGGCCCGGGCGATCTGGTCGGCCGAGAACCTGATGAACAGCGCCGCCGCACCCACCAGCACGGCAATCGCGGCAACCCACAGCAGCGAATAGGTGTAGCCGTGGCCGAGCGCATCCAGTTCGCTGTCGGTCATGTTCTTCACCGGGCCGGTGGTGCCGCCCAGGTACAGCGTTCGGGAGGTCTGCACGGCCTGGATGATCACCAGCACCACCGGGCCGCCCAAGTTGTAGACCATCAAGGTGACCGCCGATACCGGGCCGATCTCGCGTGGACCGACGTCGGCGACCGCGCACAGCGGCAGCACCACCGAGATCACGCCGATACCGAAGCCACCGACCACGAACAGCATCACCAGATCGGGGACGTACGGCACGCCGCGGTCCAGTGTCGATCCGAACAGCATGGCGGCCCAGACCAGGCTGCCGGCCCCGATGATGAGCCAGCGCGGCGCGATCAGCGCGGCCGCCCAGCTGGTCACCAGGTTGCCGACGCCCATGGCCACCGCAAACGGGATGAAGCAGATCCCGGCGCGCAGGGCCGAGTAACCCAGCACGTCTTGAACCAGTAGCCCGATCATCACGCTCACCGTGAGCATCACCCCGCCGGCCATGAAGTACGCCACGAAGGTGGCGACCCGGCTGGGGTTGTCGAACACCGCGGCCGGCACCAGCGGATTGGCGGCGTTGCGTTCGACAAACAGGAAAGCCAGCAGGAACAGCGCCGCCGCGACCCCGGCGCCGATCACCCACGGGCTTACCCAGCCGTGGGGCGGGCCCTGGGTGAACACCAGCACCGCCGCAGTGCACCCGCCGGTGGCCAGCAGCGCCCCGGTGAGGTCGAGCCGGAGCCGTTCGGTGTTGGTCTCGGTCAGCCGCGTCACGGCGATGGCCACGATGGCGATCCCGATCGGGATGTTGATCAGAAACGCCAGCCGCCACGAGATGACCGTGAGGGCGCCACCGAGCACCAGACCCATGACCGAGCCGATGCCCTGCATGGCGGCCGACACCGCCATCGCTTGGTTCCGGGCCCGGCCGGCCGCGTAGGTGGTCGCGATGAGCGCCAGGCCGGTCGGTGCGGCAACTGCGGCCCCAATGCCCTGAACCGCCCGGGCGGCGATCAAGGTGGCGGAGTCGGTGGCCACTCCGCAGACCAGCGAGGCGATCGTGAACAACCCAACCCCGGAGACGAACGCCCGCTTCTGTCCGATGGCGTCGCCCACCCGGCCGCCGAGGAGCAACAGGCCCCCGAAGGTCAGTACGTAGGCGGTGATGACCCAGCTCTTGGCGGCGTCGGACAGATCAAGGTCGGCCTGCATCCGTGGCAACGCCACTATGACGATGGTGCCGTCCAGCGTCGACATCAGTTGCATGCCGGTGATCGCCACGATGGCGATACCGAGCACGTCGGACGACAACGACCGGCCGGCCGACTGGGATTCCCCCGGCGCGGCCATAGCAGGTGAGCTTAGCCACCGACGGCCCCGTCAGCGCGGCGTCCGGGCGAACTCACATGGCGCCGAAGGCGTCCTGCACATCCTGGGCATGCGCGACCTGCTTGGCGGTGTAACCGATCAGCAGGGAGATCCCGCCGACCAGGACCGCCACCGCAGCGATCCACAGCAGTCCATAGGTGTAGGCGGAATCCAACGCGGCGATCTGCGCGGGGTTCATGGTCTTGACCGGCATGTTGGTGCCGCCCAGGTACAGCGTGCGCGAGGTGATGACGGCCTGGACGACCGCCAGCACGATCGGCCCGCCCAGGTTCTGCAGCATCAGTGCGATCGCCGAAGTCGGGCCGATCTGGTCGAAGCCCACGCCGGCGATCGCCGACAGGGTCAGCGGCACCACGATCACGCCGATCCCGAGACCACCGAGCACGATCAGCGTGACGAAGTTCGGGAAGTACGGAAGGTTCCGGTTGATCGTCGAGCCGTAGATCATGGCGCCCAGCAACACGACACCACCGGCGATCACCAACACTCGGGGCGGGAACCGGCGCACCAGCTGGGAGGACAGACCCAGTCCGACACCCAGCCCGATCACGAACGGGATAAAGCCCACTCCGGCACGCAGGGCCGAGTAGCCCATCAGATCCTGCACGTACAGACCGATGGTCACGGTCAAGGTGAACAGCACACCGCCGGCGAGGAAGATCGCCGCGAAGGTCAGCAGCCGGTTGCGGTCCTTGAACAGGCTGAACGGCACCACCGGATTCTCGGCGGTGCGCTCCACCACGGCGAACGCCAGCATCGCCACGAGGGCGACCACACCGGAGCCGATGGTGATGACCGAGATCCAGCCCTTCTCCGGGCCGATCGTGAAGGCGAACACCGCCGCCGTGCAGCCCAGAGTCGCCAGCAGCGCGCCGGCCGCATCCAGCTTCATCCGCTCCCGGTTGGTCTCGGTCAGCGCGGTGCGCGCCAGGTAGATCATCAGCAGGCCAATGGGCACGTTGATCCCGAACGCCAGCCGCCAGGACACCTCGGTCAGCGCCCCGCCGACCACCAGGCCCATCACCGATCCGACCGCGGTCATCGCGCCGAATATCGCGGTGGCGGCATTGCGGGCCGGCCCCTTGGGGAAGGTGGTGGCGATCAGCGCCAGCGCCGTCGGTGAGGCGATGGCCGAGCCGACACCCTGCAGGAGCCGCGCGATCACCAGTGTGGGGGCATCCCAGGCCACGGCACACAAGACTGACGCGATGGTGAACAGCCCGACCCCGCTGATGAAGGTGCGCTTGCGGCCGATGGTGTCGCCGAGTCGGCCGCCGAGCAGCATCAGGCCGCCGAAGGTCAGCACATAGGCACTAATCACCCACCCACGGCCCGCGTCGGACAACCCCAGATCATCCTGGATCCTAGGAAGCGCGACGATCGCGACAGTGCTGTCCATGGTGGCCAGCAGCTGCATGCCACCGATGGCGATCACGGCATAGATAAAGCGACGAGAAGGCAGCCAGGACGACACATATTTGCTGGTCCAACTCACGAGATCGGAGCCGGTACGCCCTGGGGCAACCGCCCCGGCGCCGCCTTCGGACCACTGCGCGCTCGCCCGCCCTGCATCATCGAGTGCAGTCATAACGGGCTACCCTACAGTAATATTAAGAGCTGTTTAAACCCCGAAACCTGCGACGGCCCCGATAATCACGATCGCGGGAGGTCGAATGCCCTCCGCGCGGATCTTCTCGGGCGCGTCGGCCAGGGTCGCTCGCAGCGTGTGCTGGGCTGGCGTGGTGCCGTGCTGCACGACCAGAACCGGCGTATCCGCAGGTCGGCCGCCTTTTTGCAGCACGGCGCTGAATTGCTCGATGCGTTCGACGGCCATCAACAGCACGATGGTTCCGCGCATTGCGGCCAGGGCGTCCCAATTCACTAACGATTCGGGATCGTCGGGCGCAACATGCCCGCTGACCACCACAAACTCGTGGTTCACGGCCCGATGGGTGACCGGCACCCCAGCCAAAGCCGGGACCGCTATGGCGCTGGTCACACCGGGCACAACCGTCACCGGAATCCCGGCGTCGGCGCAGGCCAGCACCTCTTCATAGCCGCGGGCGAACACGAATGGGTCACCGCCCTTGAGGCGCACCACGAACTTGCCGGCCTTGGCACGTTCGATCATCAGCGCGTTAATCGCGTCCTGCGCCATGGCCCGCCCGTAGGGGATCTTGGCGGCGTCGATGACCTCGACGGTCGGGGGCAGTTCGGCGAGCAGCTCGGGCGGCGCGAGACGGTCGGCCACCACGACGTCGGCGTGCGAGAGCATGCGACGGCCGCGCACCGTGATCAGTTCCGGATCGCCCGGTCCGCCGCCCACCAGCGCCACGCCGCCGCGCACCACATCGGGGGTCGTCTCGGCGTCCACGGTGATGGTGCCGTTCTGCAGGGCCTCCCGGATCGCCGAGCGGATCGCCGCCGACCGGTTGTGCTCACCGCCGGCCAGCACGCCAACCGACAATCCGGAGTAACCGAACGTGGCCGGAGTGACCGCGGATCCCTCGACGGCCAGATCGGCGCGCACACAAAAGATCTGGCGACGGTCGGCCTCAGCCACGATCGCGGCGTTGACCTCCGGGTCGTTGGTGGCCGCGATCGCATACCAGGCATCGGCCAAGTCCCCGTCGCGGTAGGTGCGCGAGACCAGCGTGATGCCGGGCTTACGCTCCCCCAGCGCTTCGACCGCCGGGGTGGCGCTGGGTGCGATCACCAGCACCTGCGCGCCGCTGTCCACCAACAGCGGAAGGCGTCGCTGCGCGACGCTTCCTGCGCCCACGACAACAACCTTGCGGCCGGCCAGCCGTAAACCGGCCAGATAGGGGTTCTCGGTCACCCGATAACTCTAGTGGCTGAGCTGAAGCTGGCGGCTGCCCCACTCCCACACCTCCTCGAACAACGCGGGCTCTTCGGACAGTCGCGCACCCAGCGAGGGCACCATCTCTTTGAGCGTTGGCAGCCAGTCGGCGAACTTGCCGGCGAAACAGCGCGCCAGCACCTCCAGCATGGCCGGCACCGCGGTCGAGGCCCCGGGTGAGGCGCCGAGCAGTCCCGCGATGCTCCCGTCGCCGGCGCTGACGATTGTGGTGTTGAAATCGAGCTGTCCGTTGCGAATCACCTGCACCCGTTGACCGGCCCTGATCTCGTGCCAGTCCGCGCGATCCGCACCCGGCAGGAATTCCCGCAGCGCCCCGACCCGGGTGCCGTGGGTTCGCCGCAGCTGACCGAGCAGGTACCCGACCAGTTCACGCTCGCGGATCCCGGCGCCCAGCAGCGACCTGACATTGTCGAAGCGGACCGATCGGGGCAGATCCGTGGCCCTGCCGTGCTTGAGAAACTTCGGCGACCACCCGGCGAACGGTCCGAACAGCAGCCACGACTCCCCGTTGACCATCCGGGCGTCCAGGTGCGGAGCGGTCGTCGACGGCGCGCCCGGCACCGGGGCGCCGTACACCTTGGCGCGATGTGCGGCGGTGAGCTCGGCGGCCCCGCAGCGCAGAAACACCCCGCCGATCGGGAAACCGCCGACACCTCGCGCTTCGGGGATACCGGCGCGCTGCAGCAGCCCCAGGGTCGCTCCCCCGGCGCCGACGAAGACGAATTTGGCGTTGAGCCTTCGGGTTTCGCCGGTGCGACGGTTGGCCAGAGCCAACGTCCAGCTGGCGTCGGACTCCCGGCGCAGCGAGCGCACCTCGTGGCCGAAGTGCACGGCGGTGCCGTGGCGCACCCCGTAGCCGATCAGCTGACTCGTCAGCGCACCGAAGTCGACGTCGGTGCCGTGCGGAGCCCAATCCAGGGCCACCGGCACGTCGGGGTCTCTGCCGTCGGCCATCGCGGGCAGGCGCGCGGCGAACTCGCCGAAGTCGGTGATGAAGTCGGTGCCGGCGAACAACGGATTGTCGGCCAGCGCACGATGGCGCCGTCGCAGGTAATCCACTCCGTCGGCGCCGCGTACGAAGCTGACGTGCGGTATCGGGTGCACGAAGTCATGCGGATCCTCCAGCAGACCGTTCTGCACGGCATAGGCCCAGAACTGCCGGGTCACCTGGAACTGCTCGTTGACGCGAACGGCTTTGGCGGTGTCGATCGAGCCGTCCGGCCGCTGCGGTGTGTAGAACAGCTCGCACAGCCCGGCGTGGCCGGTACCGGCGTTGTTCCACGGATCACTGCTCTCGCCGGCGGCGGAGTCCAACCGTTCGACGACGGTGATCGCGGCATTCGGTTCCAGCCGGCGCAGCATCGCCCCCAAGGTGGCGCTCATGATGCCCGCGCCGATCAGCGCAACGTCGGTCATCTCGGTCTGAGCCGATGGGGACACGCCATCAGCGTATCCAGGATGGCGGTGACCCGCTGCGCCCGGCTTCGCCGCGCTTGCGATCACCGCGGCCCCCACACCGTTTAGGCTGACGCAATGGAGAGCTACGACCTGGCGATCATCGGAACCGGTTCGGGCAACAGCATTCTCGACGAGCGCTACGCGAGCAAGCGGGTGGCGATCTGCGAACAGGGCACTTTCGGCGGCACCTGCCTCAATGTGGGCTGCATCCCGACCAAGATGTTCGTCTACGCCGCCGAGGTCGCCAAGACGGTGACCGAAGCGTCGCGCTACGGCATTGATGCCCACATCGACGGTGTGCGCTGGAACGAGATCGTCTCCCGGGTGTTCGGGCGGATCGACCCGATCGCCGCAGGCGGCGAGCAGTATCGCCGCAGCCTGCCGAACGTCGACGTCTACGGCGAGCACACCCGATTCGGCCCGGTCGGCACCGACGGCCGCTACCTGTTGCTCACCGCGGGAGGTGAACAGTTCAGCGCCGAGCAGGTCGTGATCGCCGCCGGGTCGCGCTCGGCGATCCCGCCCGCCATCGCCGACAGCGGGGCGCGCTACTACACCAGCGACGACATCATGCGGATCGCCGAGCTACCCGAGCATCTAGTGATCGTGGGCGGGGGCTTCATCGCCGCCGAGTTCGCCCACGTGTTCTCCGCCTTGGGCGTACGGGTCACGGTGGTGATCCGGGGCTCGACATTGCTGCGGCACTGCGACGAGACCGTTGCAGAACGGTTCACCCGGATCGTCGCGGCCAAGTGGGAGCTGCGCACGCACTGCAACGTGGTCGCAGCGCGCGATGATGGAAGCGGTGTCGTCGTGGAGCTCGACGACGGCTCGGTGCTGCAGGCCGACGCGATGCTGGTCGCCACCGGGCGGGTGCCCAACGGCGACTTGTTGGACGCCGAGCAGGCCGGCGTCACCGTCGCCGGCGGGCGGGTAAGCGTCGACAAATACCAACGAACTTCGGCGCGAGGAGTTTTCGCGCTCGGCGATGTGTCTTCACCGTATGAGCTCAAGCATGTCGCCAACCACGAAGCCAGGGTGGTGCAACACAACCTGCTGTGCGACTGGGACGACGTGGACTCGATGCGGATCACCGACCATCGCTATGTTCCGGCCGCGGTCTTCACCGATCCGCAGATCGCTGCCGTCGGCTTGACCGAAACACAGGCACTGGCAAAGGGTCTCGATATCTCCGTGAAGATCCAGGATTACGGTGATGTCGCCTATGGCTGGGCCATGGAGGACAGCACCGGATTCGCCAAACTCATCGCGGAACGCGGCACCGGACGACTGCTGGGCGCGCACATCATGGGCTACCAGGCGTCCTCGATCATCCAGCCGCTGATCCAGGCGATGAGTTTCGGTCTCACCGCGCAAGAGATGGCCCGCGGTCAATACTGGATTCACCCGGCGCTGCCCGAGGTCGTCGAGAACGCACTGCTTGGGCTGGAGTGAAAGGACCGCAGATGAAGTCCACCCTGCTGTCGCGGCAAGACCTCGATTTCCTGCTGTTCGACTGGCTGCGCGTCGAGGAACTGACCGGGCGGGACCGGTTCTCCGAGCACTCCCGGGAGACCTTCTCCGACACCCTGGATCTGTGCGAACAGCTGGCGACTCGCTATTTCGCCCCGCACAACAAGAAAAGCGACGCGAACGAGCCCACCTTCGACGGAACGAAGGTCACCATCATCGGTGAGGTCAAGGAGGCGCTGGCGGCCTGTGCCGACGCTGAGCTGATCGGCATGGCCATGGACTCCCGCCTCGGGGGCGCGCAATTGCCGGCAACGGTGGCTCAGGCCGGCTTCGCCTGGCTATTCGCCGCCAACGTCAGCACCGCCGGCTACCCGATGCTGACCATGGCGAACGCAAACCTGCTCGCCAAATTCGGCAGTGAAGAACAGATCACCGCCTTCGTCAAACCCATGCTCGCCGGCCGCTTCACCGGAACGATGTGCCTGTCGGAGACCCAGGCCGGATCATCACTGGCCGACATCACCACCCGGGCGGAGCCGCGCGCCGATGGCACCTTCCGGTTGTTCGGGTCCAAGATGTGGATCTCCGGTGGCGAGCACGAACTGACCGACAACATCGTCCATCTGGTGCTGGCCAAGATCCCCGGCGGTCCGGCCGGCACCAAGGGGATCTCGCTGTTCATTGTGCCGAAGTATCTGGTGAATCCCGATGGCACGCTGGGTGAACGCAACGACGTCGTGCTGGCCGGTCTCAACCACAAGATGGGCTATCGCGGCATCACCAACACCGTGCTCAACTTCGGGGAGGGTGTCCACCAGCCCGGCGGCGAACCGGGTGCCGTCGGCTATCTCGTGGGCGACGAACACCGCGGCTTGACCTACATGTTCCACATGATGAACGAAGCCCGCCTGGGTGTGGGAATGGGTGCGATCGCGCTCGGCTACACCGGCTATCTGAAGTCACTGGAGTACGCCCGAAGCCGGCCGCAGGGCCGACCGGCGACAGCGAAAGACCCTGCCTCTCCGCAGATTGCGATCATCGAGCACGCGGACGTCAAGCGAATGCTGCTGGCGCAGAAATCCTATGTCGAGGGGGCGCTCGCGTTGGCACTGTACTGCTCGCGGCTCGTCGACGTTCAGAACACCGCTGAATCCGAGGAGGAACGCGAGCACGCCACCGCCCTGCTGGACATCCTCACCCCGATCGCCAAGAGCTGGCCGTCGCAGTGGTGCCTGGCCGCCAACGATCTGGCGATCCAGGTGCACGGCGGCTATGGCTACACCCGCGAGTACGACGTGGAACAGCACTACCGGGACAACCGGCTCAACCCGATCCACGAGGGCACCCACGGCATCCAGAGTCTGGACCTGTTGGGCCGCAAGGTAGTACAGCGCAACGGCGCCAGCCTGGCCGCACTACATGGCGCGATGTCCGAGAGTGCCGCGGCCGCGCATCAGGCCGGCGGCGAACTGGCCGAGATGGCGGCGCGACTCGAGGCGGTGGTCCAGCGGCTGGTGGCGGTCACCGCGGGCATGTTCGCCGCCGGTGACATTGATGCCGCCCTGGCCAACAGTGCGATCTATCTGGAGGCCTTCGGCCATGTGGTGATCGCCTGGATCTGGCTGGAGCAGTTGTTGGCCGTAGCGGGGCGCGCTGGGGACTTCTTTGACGGCAAACGTCAGGCGGCCCGCTACTTCTTCCGCTACGAACTGCCGAAGACCGGTCCACAGCTCGACCTGTTGGAGAGCCTGGACCGTACGACCCTGGAGATGCGCCCGGAGTGGTTCTGACGCCCTAGCCGACGGATCCCAGAATCTGATCGACGCCGAATCTGAACCGGGCCCCGTAGTCGGCCGAGAGGAAATCGTCCAGTACCGCATGCAAACTGGGGAATACCGCCGCGTCGACGACATCCTGCAGACTGCCCGGCAAAGCATCGGGCGCGCGCTGCTCCTCCTGGACCAGACCCAGGGTGAAGTAGAAGAGGTTCCAAGCGGTCCAAGCCGCTTGCTTGGACGCAGCCCCGCCGCTTAACAACACGGCGATCAGCCGGTCACTGAAGGCCAGGGTCGACGGCAGCACCGGGAAGGTTCCGGCGACGACGAGCGCACCATCACGGTGGCGCAGCATCGCCTGCCGCAACCCGACTAGCAACTGGGTCGCCCGGTGGCGCCAGTCACCGTGCAACGAGTCCACCTCAACCTCGGCGACAATGGCGTCCGCCATCAGCTCGAGTAGTCGTCCTTTGGCGCCGATGTGCCACATCACGGTGTTCATGCTGACGCTGAGTTCCGTTGCTATTGCGCGCGTAGAGAGCTTCGCGATGCCATGACGGTCAAGAACGTCGAACGCAGCACGCACGACATCCTCGACACCAAGGCCGACCCGCGCCCGCACAACAGCTTGATTCTTGGTCACTGACCAAGTATACAAATAAACAGACGTCCTTCTTGGTCAGTGATAGAGAGGAGAGATCGATGCAGGCCGACCCGACCTTTGACACGATGTACCGCGGCGAGCAGACGATCGCCGGCGTGGTTCCGTGGGATATCGGCGGTCCGCAGCCGGTGGTGCAAGAACTCGTCGCCCACGGTGCGTTGCGCGGCGAAGTCCTGGATCCAGGAACCGGTCCCGGCCACCACGCGATCTACTTTGCCTCGCAGGGGCATTCGGTCACCGGGATTGACGCGTCGCCGGCGGCGATCGAGCACGCCCGACACAACGCACAGCGCGCCGGAGTGACAGTGGACTTTCGGGTCGCCGACGCGACACGCCTGGCCGACTTCGAGGGCCGGTTCGACACCGTTGTCGACAGCGCCTTCTTGCACGTGTTCGCCCATGACGAGCGACTGCAGGCGCGCTACATCCAGGCATTGCACCTTGCTACCGCCCCCGGCGCGCGATTGTTCATGTTCGAACTCGGGCGACACAATCTCAACGGCTTGCAGTTCGACGGCCTACCGGCGAACAATTTCAGCCGGATGCTCGACACCAACGGCTGGCGCTTGGACTACTTGGGCACCTCCACATACGTCGGCACCTTCGGCCCACGGGCGTTGGATTTTCTTTCGCAGTTGGATTCCAACGATGGTGTCGCACCGCAGATGAAGACCCTGCCGGACCAACTGGCGGCGTTGCAGCCGGAACTCGATAACCACCGGCTTCATCTGCCAATGTGGTCCGTGGCCGCAACCAGACTCGACTGACCAGGCGCCGAAAGTCACCATATTCACTTGCGTCACAGCAGTTTTGGCTGTGGATACTTTCTGCGACCTGTCGGCCCCCGGAGCTCCAGCCACGCCCACCACTACCTGCGGATCTACGACGGCGCCAAAGAACTGGCCCTGTTTCACACCAAACGCCTGGCCTCACCGGGCCAACGCATCGTGCTCTACGCCAAAGAACGCGCGGATGCAGCCACCCCAACTGCCCCGTCGCCGGCTACTACTGCGAAGTCCACCACGACGACGACTACGCGAAAACCAAGCGCACCGACATCACCGACCTGACCCCGCGCTGCGGGCCCCACCACCAACTGATCACGTCAGGCGGCTGGAAAACGCGCAAGCGCCACGACGGCACCAGCCAAACCCTGCCGCCGCCACACCTGGACCACGGTCAACCTCGGGTCAACCATTACCACCACCGGAGAAAAGCTGCTGGGCGACAACGGTTCTGACGATGAGGATGACGACGGACCCTAGCTGGCCGCCGGCCAGACCCTACAGCGGTGTGACGTACGCCGAGCTGATCCCGCCGTCCACCAGGAATGTCGAGCCGGTGATGAACGAAGCGTCATCGCTGGCCAGGAACGCGACCGCGGCAGCGATCTCCTCCGGCTCGGCGAACCGGCCCACCGGCACGTGCACCAGTCGGCGCGCGGCACGCTCCGGGTCGGCGGCGAACAGCTCTTGCAGCAGCGGGGTGTTCACCGGGCCGGGGCACAGCGCGTTGACCCGGATGCCCTGCCGGGCGTACTGCACCCCTAGCTCACGCGACATGGCCAACACGCCGCCCTTGGAGGCGGTGTAGGAGATCTGGGAGGTGGCCGAACCCATCACCGCCACGAACGATGCGGTGTTGATGATCGAACCCCGCCCGGCGGGCGCCATGTGCCGCAGCGCCGCCCGGCAGCACAGGTATACCGACTTCAGGTTGACGTCCTGAACCCGTTGCCAGGCAGGCAGTTCGGTGGTTTCGATCAGGTCATCGTCGGGCGGCGAGATACCGGCGTTGTTGAACGCGATGTCCACCGAGCCGAACGTCTGGGCCGCGGTGTCGAACAGCGCATCAACCTGGTCCTGATCGGAGACGTCGACCTGAACAAACAGGCCGTCGAGCTCATCGGCGACCGCGGTGCCCGCCGCCTGGTCGAGGTCGCCGACCACGATCTGGGCGCCCTCGGCGCGCATCCGCCGCGCGGATGCCAAGCCGATTCCGCCACCGGCGCCGGTCACCACGGCCACCCGTCCGGCCAGGCGTTGGGTCAGGTCGGTCACTGCGTCTCCTTCACTGCGATGAATACGTTTTTGGTCTCGGTGAACGCCAACGGGGCATCCGCGCCCAGCTCCCGGCCCAACCCCGACTGTTTGAAACCCCCGAACGGAGTGGTGAAGCGCACCGAGGAGTGCGAGTTCACCGACAGGTTCCCGGCTTCCACCGCCCGCGAGACGCGCAGCGCCCGGGATAGGTCGTTAGTCCAGATCGAGCCCGATAATCCGTAGACGGTGTTGTTGGCCATCGCGATGGCGTCGGCCTCGTCGTCGAACGGCAGTACCGTCACCACCGGGCCGAAGATCTCCTCGGTCACGCATCGGTCGGTGGCCGCGGGAGTCAGGACGGTGGGCGGGAACCAGAAACCTGGGCCGGTGGGCGCCTGACCGCGGAAAGCGACCGGCGCGTCGTCGGGCACGTAGGAGGCCACCTTCTCCCAGTGCGGGCGCGACACCAGCGGACCCATCTCGGTGTCGCGGGACGTCGGGTCGCCGACGACGACGCCGGTGACCGCGGGTTCCAGCAACTCCATGAAGCGGTCGTAGACGCTGCGCTGCACCAGGATACGGCTCCGGGCGCAGCAGTCCTGCCCGGCGTTGTCGAACACACCGTAGGGCGCCGTCGCCGCCGCCTGCTCCAGGTCGCAGTCGCCGAACACGATGTTGGCGCTCTTGCCGCCGAGTTCCAGCGTGACCCGCTTGACCCCGGCCGCCCCGGCCTGCAGCACCCGGGTGCCGGTGGTGGTGGAACCGGTGAACACGATCTTGGCCACGTCCGGGTGGGTGACCAGACGCTCCCCCACCTCCGCGCCTCGGCCGGGCAGTACCTGCAGCAGATCGGAGTCCAGCCCCGACTCCGCGGCCAGTTCGGCCAAGCGCAGCGTGGTCAGCGGCGTCCATTCGGCGGGCTTGATCAACACCGCGTTGCCGGCGGCCAGCGCCGGCGCGAAACCCCACGCGGCGATCGGCATCGGAAAATTCCACGGGGTGATGATCCCGACCACGCCCAGCGGCTCGTGGAAGGTGACGTCGAGTCCACCGGCGACCGGAATCTGTTTGCCGGACAACCGTTCCGGGCTGGCAGCATAGAACTGCAGCACGTCACGGACGTGCCCGGCTTCCCATTCGGCGGCGGACACCGGATGGCCGGAGTTGGTGACCTCGAGGGCGGCGAGTTCGTCGATGTGGGTGTCGACGATCGCGGCGAAGTCTCGCAGCGCGGCGGCCCGCTCGGCCGGAGCGCGTTTGGACCACCGCTTCTGGGCGGCCTGTGCCCGGCGCACGGCGTCGTCGACGGCGGCGGCTTCGACGTGGTCGACGGTCGCGAAGACCGCCCCGGTGGCC
Organism: Mycobacterium sp. SMC-11; assembly: GCF_046250095.1. NCBI lineage: Bacteria > Bacillati > Actinomycetota > Actinomycetes > Mycobacteriales > Mycobacteriaceae > Mycobacterium > Mycobacterium sp. SMC-11. Next base: position 2,983,403 of record NZ_CP176430.1, read on the forward strand.
GGGTTGATCAGTTCGTGCTTCATTCGCTTACCCGCGCCCGCTCAAACTTGCCCGCCTCCGCCACGATCGCGGCGAACAGCCGCAGATCGTCCGGGGATTCCTCGGGATGCCACTGAACCGCGAGCACGAAGTCCTCCCCGGGAAGTTCGATCGCCTCGATGACCCCGTCGTCATCGCGCGCACTGACCACAAGTTTCGCACCCACCTCGGCGATCGCCTGATGGTGGTAGCACTGCACCTGGCAGCTCTCGCCGAGGAGTTCGGCCGCCCGGGTGCCGGCCACGGTGCGGACCGGCATCGGGGTAAAGACGCCGTTGCCCGCTCGGTGCCCGGTGTTACCGATGACATCCGGCAGGTGCTGGTGCAGCGTCCCACCAAGCGCCACGTTGAGCACTTGGGCGCCACGACAGATCCCCAACACCGGCATGCCGCGCCGCATCGCCTCGGCCAATAGGGCGAATTCCCATGCGTCCCGGGTGGTGTCGGGTCGATCGGTCTCGTCGTGCGGCGTCTGGCCGTACCCGGCGGGGTCGAGATCGCGCCCGCCGGTGATCACCAGCGCATCGACACCGTCGAGCACGCGCGCCGCGATCTCGGGCGTCACCGGCTGCGGCGGCAACAGCACCGCGATGCCGCCGGCGGCGGTGATGCCCTGGATGTACTGGGCGGGCAGCAGTCCTGCCCGCGCATCCCAGACCCCGAACTTCGCCCGGTCCAGATAGGTCGTCAGCCCGACCACCGGGCAGTCGGGCTCAGAAGCGTTCAAAACCCCGAACCCTCTCCCAGTCGGTCACCGCGGCGTTGAATGCGTCCAATTCGACTCGGGCGCTGTGCAGATAATGCTCAACGACTTCGTCGCCGAATGCCTTGCGCGCGACCGCTGATTCGGCAAACAGCTCCATGGCTCCGCCCAGCGTCGTGGGCAGCTGCGGCAGCCCGGCCCGATAGGCGTCACCGCCGACCGGCTCGGGCAGCGAAAGATCGTTGTCGATGCCGTGCAGCCCCGCCGCGATCAGCGCTGCCACCGCCAGATAAGGGTTCACATCGCCACCGGGCACCCGGCACTCCACCCGCATCGAGTCGCCGCTGCCGAGAACTCGCAGCGCACACGTGCGATTGTCCAGGCCCCATGCAATCGCCGTGGGCGCGAAGCTGCCCCCGACGAATCGCTTGTAGGAGTTGATGTTCGGCGCGTAGCACAAGGTCAGCTCGGGCAGCGTGGCCAGCACCCCGGCCAGGAAGGCGCGGAACAACGCCGACATACCGTGCGGGGCAGCCGAATCGGCGAACACCGCGGCGCCCTCGGTGCTGCGCAGCGACAGGTGCACATGGCAGCTATTGCCTTCGCGTTGGTCGAACTTCGCCATGAACGTCAGGCTCTTACCGTGCTGGTCGGCGATCTCCTTGGCGCCACTCTTGTAGACGCTGTGGTTGTCGCAGGTTCTCAGCGCCTCTTCATAGCGGAAGGTGATCTCCTGCTGGCCGGTGTTGCACTCCCCTTTGACGCCCTCGCAGCGCAGGCCCGCGCCGGTCATCCCCAGCCGGATGTCGCGCAGCAGCGGTTCCAGCCGGGTGCCGGCGACCAGACCGTAGTCGGCGTTGTAGTCCGTTCCCGGTGTCAGGCCGCGATATCCGCCGGCCCACGCCTGCCGGTAGCTGTCCTCGAAGACCAGGAATTCCAGTTCCGTTGCGGCGTAGGCAACCAGCCCGCGCTCGGTCAGCCGGGCAACTTGGGCGGCCAGAATCTGGCGGGGAGCCACCGCGACCGGGTCGCCGTCCGGCCAGTGTGCGTCGGCCAGCACGTGGGCGGTGCCGGGCAGCCACGGAATGCGCCGCAGCGTCGCGAAGTCCGGTTTGAGCACCAGGTCGCCGTAGCCGGTTCCCCAGTCGGCAATCGAGTAGCCGGGTACGGTGTTCATCTCCACGTCGACGGCCAGCAGGTAGCTGCAGGCTTCCACGCCGTGTCCGGCGACCTCGGCAAGAAAGTGCTCGGCGGCGACCCTCTTACCGACCAGCCGGCCCTGCATGTCGGCGAATGCCACCACGACGGTGTCGATCTCGCCGGAGCTGACCAGTAGTTGCAGCTCGGTCTGGGAGAGCATCGCGGGCCGGGTCATTGTGCTCCTTCGCCGACGACGGTCTTCCCTGACATTTGAGTGCTGTCAGGCTACCCGCCCGCGGTCAGTCGACGGGCTCCAGCCGACGAAATTGGGCCGTGCGATAGCAGTCGGCGCATGTGGAGCGACGGATCTTCCCGCTGGTAGTGATCGGCAGCGATCCGGGAGCGACCAGCACGAGGTCGGCGACCCGGACCCCGTGGGTCCGGGAAACCGATGCCGCCACATCTTTTTTCAGGGCCGCTATCCGCGCCAATTGCTCTTCCACGGTGTTGCCCCGGTTCTTGAGCTCGGCGATGACCACCAGCTGCTCACCGCCCTCACCGCTGACCGGCACCGCTGCGACGCGGCCGCCGGTGAGTTCCTGCACGGTGGCCTCGATGTCGTCGGGATAGTGGTTTCGGCCGTCGACGATCAATAGGTCTTTGATGCGACCGACCACCAGCATCTCGCCCTCGTAGATGACACCGAGGTCTCCGGTGCGCAGCCACGGCCCCACCGGTGTGCCGGCGGACGGGGATTCGAGGTGCCCGCCGAATGTGCGCTCGGTGGCCTCCGGGTTGTGCCAGTAGCCGCTGGCGACGTTGGGTCCGTGCACCCAGATCTCACCGACGCACCCGTCTCGGCTCTCGGTGTGGTTGTCGGGGTCGACGATCCGCACAGTGCACGCCCGCGGGGCGCCGATGCTGACCAGCTCCGCCCCGCCCGGACCCGCCTGTGCGGTGCCGCCGACCAGGTTCTCGTAGTCGAGCCGAACCATCACCGGACGGTTCGAGCGCGGCGCCGAGGCGACATAGACCATTGCTTCTGCCAGCCCGTATGACGGTGACAACGCGTTGGCCGGCAGGCCGAAGCGGGCGAAGCGGTCGGTGAAGCGGCGGATCGTCGCGGCATGGATGCGCTCGCTGCCGCTCAAGATGGTGTGCACTCTGCTCAAGTCGAGGCCGGTCATGTCCTCGTCGGTCGTCCGGCGCGCCGCCAGCTCGAACGCGAAGTTCGGCCCGGCGGTGAACGTGCAGGAATTGATGGCCAGCTGCTGGATCCATCGAGAGGGCTTCTGCAGGAACGCGATCGGGCTCATCACCACCGAATGGCGGCCCAGCAAGACGGCTCCCATCACGCCCAATAGCAGGCCCATGTCGTGGTAGAAGGGCAGCCAGGACACCAGCGTGGTGTCCGGCGGCGGTGCTCCCCCGTCCTCGCCGAAGTAGTCCGCCATCACCTGCTCCATGTTGGCGAAAACGTTGCGGTGTGAGACCACGACGCCCCTCGGCGAGCCGGTCGAACCGGACGTGTATTGCAGCAACGCCGTTTTCGTCGGCAGCGCCCCGGTTCCCTGCCAGGACACCGAAGCATCGAGATCGATCAGATCCACCTCGATGACCTCGGGTGCGCTACCCGCGACCGCGCCGACGCACCCGTGGATGTCGCCGGCGACTGCCGATGTGGTGAGCACCGCGGCCGGTGCGCAGTCCTTCAGCGCGGCGGTGACTCGTTCGTCGTGGCTGCCGAAGGCCGGTACCGGCAACGGCACCACGATGCACCCGGCTTCCATCGCACCGAAGAACCCGGCGATGTACTCCAGGCCTTGCGGCGCGAGCAACGCAACGCGGTCACCCGGCGCAGCGACTGCCGCCACCTCCGCCGCGACGGCCTCGGTGCGCCCCAGAATTTGCGCCCACGTCAGGGTCTCGGCGTACCCGGCCGGATCCACCTCGTAATCGATGTATGTGAACGCCGGCCGATCAGGCCACTGCTCAGCTCGTTCGCGCAGCAACGCCGGTATTGATTGCCCCCATGACCGCATGCTGTATCCCCCCAGATACGTATTCCATTATTTTTCGCCGACGCGCCCTCGATCGCCGGCTACGCCGGAACCTACTCTCCCCCGCCGCGTATTACCAGGTACTGGCGCGTAACACGATCTCCATGGCGAACTGTGCGGTGAACTCGCTCGCACTGCGCCGCCCGGGCAGCATCACCAATCGGTGTTCGCCGTAGACGAACCGTTGGCTGGCGTTGGCAACCGACGCCGTGGCTCGGGAACTGACCAGCACGGTGGTGTTGATCTCCACCGGAGGGCAGCGCTCGTCGCGTATCGCGCCGCTCAGATCCGGCGCGCGGGGATGTCCCCGGTCGAGCGCCACCAGCCCGGTGAAGCGGTCCGGGCGCGTCGCGGCAAGTTCCCAGGCGTTGTCGGCGCCGGTCCGATCGCCCACCAACACGCCGCACTGCACGCCCAGCGAATCGAGGATGCCGATCACCGACTTGGGTGTCAGACGCGGGTCTGCGCCGATCACGATGGTGCGCAGGGAGGCGGTGTGCAGTCGCTGGCAGACCGCGTCGTACGCGGTGAGGGGATGCTGGGCCGCGGCAAGCACGACCACGACCGGCCCGTTCTGCGGGCCTGCCACATCGATCGGGATCGGGAACCCGTCGATGGTCATCATCGTGCCCGGCATCTGCGCCACGCTACAGCCCCCACGACGGCACGGGGCGATTTTGACGGCCCCCTTAGCGGCTCAACAGACAACAGCCAAAAGTCACGGCAGCGTCAATATCTCGGCGCCGTCGTCCGTTACGACCAGGGTGTGTTCGAACTGGGCGCTCCACTGCCCATCACTGGTGACCACCGTCCAGTCGTCATCCCAGATGTCGTAGTCCAGGCTGCCGAGGTTGATCATCGGCTCGATGGTGAAGGTCATCCCGGGCTCGATGACGGTCTCGACCTCGGGCTGGTCGTAGTGCAGGATCACCAGACCGTTGTGGAAGGTCGGGCCGATCCCGTGACCGGTGAAGTCACGGACCACGTTGTAGCCGAACCGGTTCGCGTAGGACTCGATCACCCGGCCGATCACCGACAGCGCGCGGCCGGGTTTGACCGCCTTGATGGCACGCATGGTGGCCTCGTGGGTGCGCTCGACCAGCAGCCGATGTTCCTGCGAGACGTCCCCGGCCAGGTAGGTGGCGTTGGTGTCGCCGTGCACGCCATCGATGTACGCGGTGACATCGATGTTGACGATGTCACCGTCGGCGATCACCGTCGAGTCCGGTATGCCGTGACAGATGACTTCGTTGAGCGACGTACAGCACGACTTGGGAAAGCCCTTGTAGCCCAACGTCGAGGGGTAGGCACCGTGGTCGACCATGAACTCGTGGGCGATGCGATCCAGCTCATCGGTGGTCACGCCCGGCGCCACGGCCTTGCCCGCCTCGGCAAGTGCACCCGCCGCAATCCGGCTCGCCACCCGCATCTTCTCGATCACCTCGGGTGTCTGCACCCACGGCTCGGAGCCCTCGGCAGCCGTAGCGCGGCCGACGTATTCCGGACGCGGGATCAAGCGGGGCACCGGCAGCGTCGGAGACAGCACGCCGGGAGAAAGCGGGGCACGAACTGGCATTACGCCAGCTTAACGGAGCTGGTCAGCGCCGCCAGCGAAGCTTGCGTCGAGGACCCCTGATATCCACCGAGCCGCACACCACGCGGCCGGTCAGCACCAGGTGCGGAGCTCCTTCGGCGGGCGGGTCGGTGCGGCGATCGCGGGCGCTCCCGCCGTAGACCTCGACATCGTCGATCGAGGCGCTGGCACCGTCGGGCAGCCGGATGTCGACCGAGCCGAATCGCATATCGAGCTCGATCACGACGACCGGCCCAGCGAACCGGGCCTTGGTGAGGTCGAGGTCAACCGAGCCCAGACGTCGCACCAATGCCAGCCGGGTCGGCACGATCCACTCCCCATGGCGCTTGAGAGACCCGGCCCAGCCACGCAGCTCCACCCGGTCGGCCGCCGAGGTGACGATGGCGCGAGGGCCGGGCAGGTCACCGATCAGGGTGTCGAGCTCCGAGCGCATCCGTGCCTGCGACACCTGCGCCGCGCGCTCCTCGAACTCCCCTATGTCGATCAGCCCGAGGGAGACGGCATTGTGCAGGCGGCGCAATGTGCCGTTGCGGTCCGCATCCGAGATACGCAGGGCCAGCTCGGCCATGTCGTCGCTGAGACCCGTCATGGGTTCTCAATTTACGCCGCTACAGCAGGAAGTTGTCGGGCAGCGAGTCGAACATCACCTTGGTCATCCGGACCGCGTACTGCGAGCTGCCACCGCCGACGATCAGCGACGCGAAGGCCATGTCACCCCGGTATCCGGCGAACCATGAGTGCGAGCCACCGGCGAATTCAGCCTCTCCGGTCTTGCCGTAGACCGGGCCGCAGCCGGCGATGTCGCGTGCGGTGCCGTCGGTCACCACCAACCGCATCATCTCGCGCAGGCCGTCGAGCATCTCCGCGCTCACCGGGGCCGCCGCCGGACCGTTGACCGCCGTCGGCCGGCCTTCGATCAATCGGGGTACCGGTGTGCGTCCCGCGGCAACCGTCGCCGCAGCCAACGCGACGCCGAAGGGGCTGGCCAGTACCTTGCCCTGACCGAAGCCGTCCTCGGTGCGTTCGGCCAGGTCGACTGTGGGCGGAACGGAGCCGGTGACCGTGGTGATCCCGTCCACCAGGTAGTCCACCCCGATCCCGTAGCGACTGGCCGCCTGCGACAGCGCCCGCGGCGGCATCCGGCTGGCCAGCTCGGCGAAGGTGGTGTTGCACGAATTGGCGAAGGCCCGCGACATCGACACCAGGCCCAGGTCGAATCCGCCGTAGTTGGGAATGGTGCGCTGGCCGATGTCGAGTTCACCGGGACAACCCACCATGGAGTTCGGCGTCGCCATGTCGCGTTCGATAGCCGCGCCCGCGGTGACCATCTTGAACGTCGATCCGGGCGGATACAGACCGCTGGTCGCGACCAGGCCGTCGGCATCGGCAGCCGCATTCTGGGCAACGGCGAGCAGTTCACCGGTCGACGGCTTGATCACCACCATCATCGCCTTGTCGCCGCGGGTGTTGACCGCGTTCTGGGCGGCGCGCTGCACCGCTCGGTCCAAGCTGATGGTCAGCGAGGGCGCCGGTGCTGGATCGACCTCGTGCAGGACCGCGACGTCGACGCCGTTCTGGTTCTCGCTGACGACACGCCATCCCGCGGCACCTTCGAGTTGGGTCGCGACCGCCTTTTTGACCTCGCTGACGAGCATCGGCGCGAAGTGGTCGTCGGTGGGCAACAGATCGGGGCGCGGGGTGACCACGACTCCCGGGAGGGCGCCGATAGCGGGTTCGACGCGGTCGTGGTCGGCCTTGCGCAAGGTGATCAGGTCGAGAGGAGACCTCGAGGAACTGGCCTGTTCGGCCAGCCGCTGCGGGTCGCCCAATGCGTCGTCAAAGGGCCGCAAGGCGTCGACCACCGCCCGTGCGGTGCCCATCAGGTTTCGTCCGGCCCGGGTGGCGTCCAACATGTAGTGGTAGACGTAGCCCGGCACCAGCACGTCGGTGCCGCCCACCTCGTTCACCGCGGCGCGGCGCGGCGGGTCGGCCCGCAGCGCGAAGGTCTGGTGCTCGCCCAGTTTGGGGTGCAGGCCGGTGGCCGTCCAGCGCACCGTCCAGTGGCCTTCGTTGCGGACCATCTTGAGCTGGCCGTCGTAGGCCCAGGTCCGGTTCTTGGGCAGCTTCCAAGTGTAGCGGTAGGCCACGGTGCCGGTGTCGTCGTTGTAGCGGGCGCTGAGCAGTTGGGCATCCAGATGTTCGGCCTGCAAGCCCGCCCAGGCGGCGTTGAGTGCGCTGCGTGCCGCAGACGGGTCGTCGCTGAGCTCGGCGGCCGTCGCGGTGTCGCCGGTGGCCAGGGCGGCAAAGAACCGCTCGGCGACGGGCCCTGGACCGTCGGGGCGGGGCGTGCAGGCCGCCATGCCGGCCGCGGTCAGCATGACGGTGACCAGACCCGTGACGCGTGTGACGAATGAGCTTGCAGTTGTCATTGGGGCTGATGTTACGAAATAGACACGGTCGCCAGGCGGAGGCGCACCGAGACTGCCCTTGAGGATCAGTCGAGCAACACGGTCGCGAAGGTGCCGACCTGGGTGAAACCCACCCGCTCATAGGTGGACCGCGCCACCTCGTTGAAATCATTGACGTAAAGGCTGGCGATGCGCCCGGTGCCGACGATGACCGCGGCCAGCATCGCGGTGCCGCCGGCGCCCAGCCCGCGGCCGCGTCGATCGGGGTGCACCCAGACACCCTGGATCTGCCCCACCGCCGGCGACTGGGAACCCACCTCGGCCTTGAAGACGACCTCGCCGCGCTCAAAGCGTGCCCAGGCCCGGCCCGACGCGATCAGGTTCGACACCCGACGGCGATAGGCGCGGCCGCCGTCACCGGCCCGCGGATCCACACCGACCTCGCCGATGAACATGTCGACGGCGGCCACCAGGTATGCGTCGAGCTCGTCGGGGCGCACCTGGCGCACTTCGACATCCATGGGGCAGGCGGGCATGGTGTGCAGCGCCATCAGTGGTTGGCTCTCGCGCACGTCACGAGCCGGGCCCCAGGAATCGGCGAGACGCTGCCACATCGGCAACACCAATTCGGCCCGGCCCACCAACGACGAACAGCGCCGAATCGCACCGACCGCCTTGTCGGCGAACGCGGTGAGGTCGGCCGGGGCGCCGCGCAGTGGGATCAGGTTCGCGCCTGCGTAACACAGGGATTCGTCCACACCACCGCGCGTCCACAATTCCCCGCCGATCGACCGGGGGTCGACACCGTGATCGGCGACTCGCGCGGCGACCATGCAGGAACCGATCGGATCCTCTTCGAGCACCCGCCAGACCGCGGCGGCGTCACGCGCTACGGACACCCGTCGCTGGTCGAGACGGAACTCGGGCGGAGCCGACATAGTGACTCTTTCTGGCGAACTCAACTGCCGCGCGCCTATGGCGATCCGGCTGGGATCAGCTTACGGCGACGGTGGGAGAACCGCCGGGAGATCCATCCTCCATCTCGGCGGCCAGGCGCATGGCCTCCTCGATCAGGGTCTCCACGATCTGCGCCTCGGGAACGGTCTTGATCACCTCGCCCTTGACGAAGATCTGGCCCTTGCCGTTGCCGGACGCCACGCCCAGATCCGCCTCGCGCGCCTCACCGGGACCATTGACCACACAGCCCATCACCGCCACCCGCAGTGGGACGTCGATCCCCTCCAGTCCGGCGGTGACCTCGTTGGCCAACCGGTAGACATCCACCTGAGCGCGGCCGCACGACGGGCACGACACGATCTCCAGACCGCGCGGCCGCAGGTTGAGCGACTCCAGAATCTGGTTGCCGACCTTGACTTCTTCCACCGGCGGCGCTGACAGCGACACCCGGATGGTGTCACCGATGCCGCGCGACAGCAGCGCGCCGAACGCCACGGCGGATTTGATGGTGCCCTGGAAGGCCGGGCCGGCCTCGGTGACGCCCAGGTGCAGCGGGTAGTCGCAGCGCTCGGCCAGCAGCTCGTAGGCGGCCACCATCACGACCGGGTCGTTGTGCTTGACGCTGATCTTGATGTCACCGAAGCCGTGTTCCTCGAACAGCGACGCTTCCCACAGCGCGGACTCCACCAAGGCCTCGGGGGTGGCTTTGCCGTACTTGGCCAAGAACCGCTGATCCAACGAACCGGCGTTGACACCGATCCGGATCGGGATGCCGGCGGCGCCGGCGGCCTTGGCCACCTCACCGACCCGACCGTCGAACTCCTTGATGTTGCCCGGGTTCACCCGGACCGCGGCACAGCCGGCGTCGATCGCGGCGAAGATGTACTTGGGCTGGAAGTGGATGTCAGCGATCACCGGGATCTGGCTGTGCCGGGCGATCTCGGCCAGCGCGTCGGCGTCCTCTTGGCGGGGGCAGGCCACCCGCACGATGTCGCAACCCGAGGCGGTCAACTCCGCGATCTGTTGCAAGGTCGCGTTGACGTCGTGGGTCTTGGTGGTGCACATCGATTGCACCGCGATCGGATGGTCGCTACCCACCCCGACCCCGCCGACCTTCAGTTGGCGAGTCGTACGACGTGGCGCCAGGGTGGGCGGAGGGGCTGCCGGCATGCCTAGGCCGACGCTCATGAGGGGGCTCCTATCAAAACAGCCTGATCGGATTGACCAAGTCGGCGGTCACGGTGAGCAGCATGTAGCCGACCACCACCACCAAGACTACGTAAGTGGCCGGCATCAGCTTGAGATAGTTCACCGGTGCTGCCGCGACCTTCCCGCGGGCCGACCTGAGCATGTTGCGAAGCTTTTCGAACAGCGCGATCGCGATGTGGCCGCCATCGAACGGCAGCAACGGCACCAAGTTCAGCACGCCCAGGATGAAGTTCAGCTGCGCGAGGAAGAACCAGAACGCCACCCACAGTCCGTGATCGACGGTGTCGCCGCCGATGATCGAGGCACCCACCACACTGATCGGGGTTTCGGGGTCACGCTGCCCGTGCGGGTTGCCAATGGCGTGCACCAACGCGCCGACCTTGGAGGGGATGTTGGCCAGCGACTTGCCCAGCAGGACCGAGAGGTCCCCGCTGAATCCGAAGGTGGCCGGAACCGCGGTGACCGGGTTGTACTGGGTCGGCCCGAATTGGGCGGCGCCCACCCCGATGGCGCCGACGGTGCTGGGGACGGCCTCGCGGTCGGGGCCGTCGGCGATCCAACGCTGGGTAGGAGTCACGTCGACGTACTTGGTGAGGGTGGCGCCGTCGCGCTCGATCACGATCGGCGTCGTGCCGTGCTGCTTGCGCACGGCCGTGGCCATCTCCTCGAAAGTCGACACCGGCGTGTCACCGACCTTGACCACCACGTCACCGGACTCGATGCCGGCCAGCGCCGCCGGGCCGGGACCCGAGCAGGTACCCAGTTCCCCCTTGACGAGTTCGGGTGCCACACAAGCTGTTTCGCCGATGACAGCGGTGGTGGGGGCATGCAGGTTGGGCAGGCCCCAGATCACCGCGATGGCGTAGACCAGTACCAGGCCGATGACGAAATTCATGGCGGGGCCGGCCGCCAGCACAGCCACCCGCTTCCACGTCTTCTGCTTGTACATGGCGCGGTCGATCTCGTCGGGCTCCAATTCCTCCACCGAGGTCATGCCCGCGATGTCGCAGAAGCCGCCGGCCGGGATCGCCTTGAGGCCGTATTCGGTCTCGCCGCGGCGCGTCGACCACAGCGTGGTTCCGAAGCCGACGAAGTAGCGGCGCACCTTCATGCCGGTGGCGCGCGCCACCCACATGTGGCCGCATTCATGCAGGGCCACCGAAACCAGGATGGCCAGCGCGAACAGCGCGATGCCGACCGCGAACATCATCGGGTGATTCCGACCTTTCTTGTAGCTATCGCCTCGACGGCGCGAGCCGCTCGCTGCTTGGCCCAGCGCTGCGCATCGAGTACCTCATCCACGGTAGCGGGTTGTGCGGCCCACTGGTCGGCGGCGCCCAGCACCTCGGCGATGGTGGCCACGATCGCCGGGAAACTGATCCGGCCCGCCAGGAAGGCTTCCGCTGCCTCCTCGTTGGCGGCGTTGTAGACCGCGGTCATACAGCCGCCGGTCTGACCGGCGCGGCGGGCCAAGTCCACCGCGGGGAACACCTCGCTATCGAGCGGCTCGAACTCCCAGGTCGACGCGGTGGTGAAGTCGCAGGCCGCGGCCGCACCGGGGACCCGCGCCGGCCAGCCCAGGGCCAGCGCGATCGGTAGGCGCATGTCCGGCGGGCTGGCCTGGGCGATGGTCGATCCGTCGGTGAAGGTGACCATGGAATGCACGATCGACTGCGGGTGTACGACGACGTCGATGCGGTCGTAGGGAACGCCGAACAGCAGATGGGTTTCGATGAGCTCGAGGCCCTTGTTCACCAGCGAGGCCGAGTTCAGGGTGTTCATCGGACCCATCGACCAGGTCGGATGCGCCCCGGCCTGCTCGGGAGTGACGTACTCCAGCTCGGCCGCGCTCCAGCCTCGGAACGGCCCACCCGAAGCGGTCAGCACCAGCCTGGCGACCTCGTCGGGCGTGCCGCCGCGAAGGCACTGCGCCAGCGCGGAGTGCTCGGAGTCCACCGGCACGATCTGCCCCGGCTCGGCGGCCGCCAGGACCAGCGGACCGCCGGCGATCAGGGATTCCTTGTTGGCCAGGGCCAGCCGTGCACCGGTCTCCAGCGCGGCCAGCGTGGGCCGTAGCCCGAGCGCGCCGACCAGGGCGTTGAGCACCACGTCGGCCTCGGTGTCGTACACCAGCCGAGTCACGGCGTCGGGGCCGCGGTAGGGGGCCTCGAGCGCCTCGCCGACCTGGGTGTCGGCCACCGCGATGTTGGCGACCCCGGTCTCGGCGCGCTGGTCGGCCAGCAGCTGCGGGTTACCGCCTCCGGCGGCCAGCCCGACGATCTCGAAACGGTCCGGGTTCGCCGCGACGACCTGCAACGCCTGGGTTCCGATCGAGCCGGTGGAGCCCAACAGCAGAACTTTGATCCGGCGGCCCGTGCTCACCCACCTATTGTGCTCCCGCGTAATCCCCGAAGCTCCACAGGTTGCCTTCCGGGTCACGGACGGCGAACTCGCGGGCGCCGTAGTCGGTGTCCGTCAGCGGTCGGATCACCTCGGCCCGGCGATCCAAGACCCGTTGGTAGAGGCCGTCCGGATCGCTGGTGAAGACATAACCGCCAGCGGTACCCGGCTCGCGGCACCAGTCATTACCGGGTTTGTGGCTGCCGAGCATGATGCCGCCGACGCCTTCCGGCCAGATCAGCTCGGCGTGTTTGACGGTCTGCCCATCATCACCGTGGCGGGCCGTCACGACAAAGCCGAAGGTGTCGACGTAGTAGTCGATCAGTTTGCGCGCGTCATGCGCTTGCAGGGTCAACCAGACGGTCGGATTCTGATGCGTCATGCACCCACTCTGACCGCGGGGCATGACCGCCGTCTTGAATGTTTTGGAACTCCTCGGCCAGCCATGCCGCCGGCGAGACCCCGGCGTAGCGCACGAACTCACGAGTCAGATGAGCCTGATCGGCGTATCCGGCGGCAACCGCCACACCCGCCAGGTCGACCTGCCGATGCCGGCGAGCATCGTCGGCCATCCGGGCGGTCGCGTATTCGAAGCGCATCAGCATGGCCACGGCTTTCGGAGTGTGGCCGACCTCGCGACGAAACAACGTGGTCAGATGCCGCTGGCTCACCCCAATCTGGTCGGCAATGCCTGCGATTGGCGCCCTCCCCCGGCTGCGCCCCAGCAGCTGCCAGGCGTAGACCACCTCGGGTCGCACGGTGGTGTGGTGTCGGCGTTGCCCCTCAACGAGATAGTGCGCCACCAACGCAAAAGCAGCCGGCCAGGATCGAGTTTCGGCGATCCGCTCATGCAGCAACGCCGAGCCGCGGCCCAGAACGGGCATGGCGTCGAAGTCGGAAACGCTCAACTCGGCTGCGGGCACGCCGAACACCGCGCGTGAGGCCAACGGGTGCAGCGCCACCTGCACGCCCGCCTGACCGCGACGCTGGCGCACATGACTCGCCTGCACGTGCAGGCCGCCCAGGACGACTGGATTCGGCGCGGCCGCCGGCAGCGCCTCGGCGGTTTCGGCGGCTTCCACGCCCTCGTCGAGGCTGACGATGAACGTCAATGTCGACGACGGCATCCCCCGGTGCACGGTGTCCGGCACATCGAGTGCGCGGTAGCCCACCATCGACGTCACGCCGGGCGCGGTGCGCGGCGGGGCCACGGCGAAATCCCAGTTCCGCGGCTGATCAGCCATAGCGCCCACCGTATCCCCGCGATCTGACCCTTGACCGTCCATCACTACCGATGCAGAATCCTACACAGTGTAGGAATTGGCCGAGCCAGAAAATTGGGGCCGAGCCAGAAAATGGCGAAAGGCAGACGAAATGAGCACTCTGCGCACGTGGCTGTCCCTGCCCGACGCCGAGCCGGCCGAGGATTACGGCTTCTTCGGCCCGGACTCGGCGACCTGGAAGGTCTGGAGCTACCCGACATCACTGTCGATCGGTTTCCAGCGCGCCGTTGTCATCGAAGAACTCGACCCCGCACTGGTCGCCTCCGTCGATGCCACCCAGGCGATCTATGACCGGCCGCGGACCCGCTACGACCGCACCCTGCGCTACTTCGCGATGGTGGCCTTCGGCGAGAGCCGCACCACCGCAGAGGCAGCCGACATGCTGGTCCGGATTCATTCCAAGGCCATCGGCGTCGATCCGGTCACCGGCGCGCACTACGACGCCAACGACCCGGCCTCTCAAATGTGGATCCACCTCACCGCCTGGCACTCGATCCTGTACGCCTACGAGAAGTACGGACCCGGACCGCTTTCGGCGGACGAAGAGGCGTCCTACTGGGCCGACTGTGCCAAGGCGGCCGAACTGCAGACCCTCGACCCGGCCGATGTACCGCGCACCCGAGCGGGCGTCCAGGCCTACTTCGACCAGATGCGCCCGCAGCTGATCAACTCCGATATCGCCCGGCGCGCAATGGCGCACCTGCTGCACGCCGAGGTGATCCTGCCGCAGACGCTGCCGAAGCTGCTGTGGCCGGGCGCGCTGGTCGTTACCGCGTTCCTGCGCCGCGGCACCCTGGCGACCATGCCCCGCTGGATGCGCAAGCTCGGCGGCTTGAAAGCCACCGACACCTCTCGGGTGCTCGACGCACTGATCGTGCCGCCACTGAGCGCCGCGTTCACGGTGTTGAGCCTGAGTCCCCGCGTGCAGCTGATGCTGCTGCGGCTGATCTCACCCATGACGCTTCCGATCGGCACCCGGGTGCTGCGGGCGATCCGGCCGGTGAACCCGATCACCACGACTCCGCGGGAAGCCCAGAAACGCTACGGCTACGCCATCCCGGCGCAGGCCCATCTGGAATTCCGGGCCAAGCAGTCGCATCGGGTCTTCGGCGAAGGCCTGGCACCCAGTGACGAGGGGCTCATCGAATCGCAGCCGATCCTGGGGAGCATCCGATGAATCTGGAGGGTGTGCAGCGCTTCCTCGACCGCCGGCTCAGCATCCGCCAGATCGTCTTCCTCGGTTTCATGGCCTCGACACTGTTGGGCGCCTACCTGGTGATCGGACTGTTCTGGGCCGGCAGCCACTACCAGCACCTCCACGACGTCCGCGGCCTGGACAAGGTGTTCTCCGTTCTCGGAGAGATCGTGGCCTGGCCGGTGCTGATCATCGCCGACATCCAATTACGCTGAGCCGGTGCCGGAACCCGCCGCGAACCGGTCCCGCGCCGAGCATCTCGGCCCGCAGCGACGTCGGCCGCAGGTACTCGATGCGGCCCTGCAGATCGCTGCCGAGCACGGCGTCGCCGGGGTGACCATGAAGGCGATCGCGGAGCGCATCGGCGTCACCCGTCCGGTGGTGTACGCCTGCTACGACGGCCGGGGCGAGGTGCTGGCCGCGCTGCTCGACCGCGAGACCGAGCTGATGCTGACCAGCCTGCTCGGAGCTCTGCCGCCGCAGCGAGCCAGCAGCGTCGAAGACCGCTTCGTCGCAGGGTTCCGCGCGTTCCTGTCTGCCGTGCGTGAACGGCCGGCATCATGGCGGATCATCTTCACCGCCGACCAGGATCCGGTGCTGGCCGCTGCCGTTGTCTCGGGCCGGGCCCGACTGACCGAGCGGGTCGGCACCGTGATGCGGCCGCTACTGGCGCACCGGCCACACTCCGATGACACCCTGGCGGCGCTCACCGAGGTGTTCCTGGCGATCTGCGAGTCCTCCGCGCGAATGCTGCTCGACGGCGACCAGCAGTGGACGCCTGAGAGCCTGGCCGCGATCGTCGGACCGGCCGCCTACCGGACGTTCGAGATCTAGGCGATCGGAAGCGCGGCGCAGCGGATCGCCGCCCTGCGGTGCACTGACTGGCCGTATGCCAGAATGATGCGAACCTGCTGCGAACCTAAGGAGTCGAAGTGGCCAGTACCGAGGTGGAGCGCCACACCGGGGTTGACCCTGTCGAGGTGCCGTCTGCGGCGTGGGGTTGGAGCGCCATCAACTACCGCACCTGGCACATCGTCGGCTTCGGCATCGTCGGTTTCCTGCTGCTCATGCTGCGCGGCAACCACATCGGCCACGTCGAGGACTACTTCCTGCTGGGGTTCGCGGCGCTGACGCTGTTCGTCGTGGTGCGCGACATCGTTCTCCGCAACCGCGGCCGGCTGCGCTAGCCGAGCCCCGTACTGAGCGCCGAAACCGACGTTTCGCAGGCAAAGTTCGAGACGAAGCCCGCAAAACGTCGGTTTCGATGAAGTAAGGGACGTAGGGCTAGTCGCGTTCAGCCGCCAACTGGCCGCACGCCGCAGCGATTTCGCGCCCGCGGGTATCGCGGACCGTGCATTCCACGCCTTGGGCCCGAACTCGCCGGACGAATTCCCGCTCCACCGGCTTGGGGCTGGCGTCCCATTCGCTGCCCGGCGTGGGATTGAGCGGAATCAGGTTGACGTGTACCAACGGCCCCAGCGCCTTGTGCAGCTTTTTGCCCAAAAGGTCTGCCCGCCAGGGCTGATCGTTGACGTCGCGGATCAATGCGTATTCCACCGAGACGCGCCGGCCGGTGACGTCGGCGTAGTAGCGGGCGGCATCGAGGGCTTCGGAGACCTTCCACCGGTTGTTGACCGGAACCAGCGTGTCGCGCAGCTCGTCATCGGGGGTGTGCAGCGACAACGCGAGTGTCACCCCGAGCCGCTCGTCGGCAAGCTTGCGGATCGCCGGGGCCAGTCCCACCGTGGACACCGTCACCGATCGCGCCGAGATGCCGAAGCCATTGGGCGCCGGTTCGATGATGCGCCGTACCGCGGCCACCACCCGGGCGTAGTTGGCCAGCGGCTCCCCCATCCCCATGAACACGATGTTGGAGAGCCTGCCGTGGTCTCTGTCGCGGAGTTCGACCGACGCCGCCCGCACCTGCTCGAGAATCTCGGCGGTGGACAGATTGCGGGTGAGGCCGGCCTGCCCGGTCGCACAGAACGGGCACGCCATGCCGCAGCCGGCCTGCGAGGAGATGCACACGGTGTTGCGGCGCGGATAGCGCATCAGCACCGATTCGAACTTGGTGTTGTCGTGGGCGCGCCACAGCGTCTTGCGCGTCTCACCGGCATCGCATTCGATCTCGCTGGACGCGGTCAGCAGCGTGGGGAACAGCGCTTCGGCCACCGAGGAGCGCACCGCGGCGGGCAGGTCGGTCATCTGCTGCGGATCGGCGATCAGCCGGCCGTAGTACTGGTTCGCCAGCTGTTTGGCGCGAAATGCCGGCAGCCCCAGCTCGGCGACCGCGGCCACCACGCCTTCGGAGTCGAGGTCGGCCAGATGCCGCGGCGGCAGTGCCCGCCGCGGTGCGGTGAACACCAGCTGTTGCGTCATGATCCGTTCCAGTATGCCGGTGGCTCAGGGCAGGACGGTCAGCACGATCCAGGTCACCACGGCCGACGGCAGCAGCGCGTCGAGCCGGTCCATGAGCCCGCCGTGTCCGGGCAGCAGCCGTCCCATGTCTTTGATGCCCAGATCGCGTTTGACCTGCGATTCGATCAAGTCGCCGAAGACTCCGGTGAAGACCAGCAGCAGCCCCAGCGGCAGGCCCACCCACCACGGCCGGTCGAGGAACACCGTCACCGCGAACACAGCCGCGCCAACGCCGAGCACCAGTGATCCGCCTAGACCCTCCCAGGACTTCTTCGGACTGATCGCCGGCGCCATCGGGTGCTTACCGAACAGCACACCGACGGCGTAGCCGCCGATGTCGGAGAAGACCACCGGGAACAGCAGGCACAACACCCGACCGGGGCCGTCATCGCGGAAGACCAGCAGCGCCGCGAAGCTCATGCATAGCGGCACCCACACCGCGATCAGGATCGTCGCCGACATGTCGCGCAGGTAGTTGACCGGAGCGTGGTCCAGCCCCCGGCCCACCAGCCGCCAGATCATGACGATCACCACAGTCGCCCCGAAGGCACCCAGCACTCCGCGGGCGCCGAACGGCAACGACAGCCACAGCATCGCCTGGCCGCCGAGTGCCAGCGGGATGAACGGCACGTCGTAGCCGACTTCACGCAGCCGCCGGGTGATCTCATGGGTGGCAACCGGAGCGGCCACCGCCAGGATCAGCACCCAGAAGCGCGGGGCGAACAACAGCGTGTAGACCAGCGTCCCGCCCAGCACTGCGCCCACGGCGATAGCCGCGGGAAGGTTGCGTCCAGCTCGCGATTGTTTCGGTTGTGAATCCGCGGCGTCTACGCCGGTGTCTTGGTCTGCCACGGTTGTGCCTGCTGAACGGCCGTTAGACCTCCAGCAGCTCGCCTTCTTTGTGCTTGACCAGTTCGTCGATCTGGGTCACGTATTGCTGGGTGGACTTGTCCAGGTCCTTCTCCGCCCGGCCGACCTCGTCCTCGCCGGCGTCGCCGTCTTTGCGGATGCGGTGCAGTTCTTCCATCGCCTTGCGGCGGATGTTGCGCACCGAGACCTTGGCGTCCTCCCCCTTGGCCTTGGCCTGCTTGACCAGCTCTTTGCGTCGTTCCTCGGTGAGCTGCGGCACCGACACCCGAATCAGCGAACCGTCGTTGCTGGGGTTCAAGCCGAGATCGGAGTTGCGGATCGCGGTCTCGATGGGGCCCAACTGCGATGCCTCGTAGGGCTTGATCACGACAAGTCGCGCCTCGGGCACATTGATGCTGCACAGCTGGGTGATCGGGGTGATCGACCCGTAGTAGTCGATGACGATCCGCGAGAACATGCCCGGGTTGGCCCGGCCGGTGCGGATGGTCGAAAGGTCGTCACGGGCCACCGACACGGCCTTCTCCATTTTCTCTTCGGCATCGAAGAGAGCCTCGTCGATCATGTGCCCCGCTCCTCGTTATCGCTTCGCTGTAGCGCCGTCGCCGCCGGTGGTCACCTGCACCGCGCCCTTCAGCTGGTGACTAGTGTCCCGATCTTCTCACCCGCGACCGCCCGCGCGATATTTCCATCGGTCAACAGGTTGAACACCAGGATCGGCATGCCATTGTCCATGCACAGACTGAACGCGGTGGCATCGGCCACCTTCAGGCCCCGCTCGATGACCTCGCGATGGGTGATCGAGGTGAGCAGTTCGGCGTCCGGGTCGACGCGCGGGTCCGCGGTGAAGATACCGTCGACCGCCTTGGCCATCAGCACCACCTGGGCGCCGATCTCCAGCGCGCGCTGAGCCGCCGTGGTGTCGGTGGAGAAATACGGCAGGCCCATACCGGCGCCGAAGATCACGACCCGGCCCTTCTCCAGGTGCCGCGCTGCCCGCAGCGGAATGTAGGGCTCGGCGACTTGTCCCATGGTGATGGCGGTCTGCACCCGGGTGTCGATGCCTTCCTTTTCCAGGAAGTCCTGCAGCGCAAGGCTGTTCATCACCGTGCCGAGCATGCCCATGTAGTCCGAGCGCATCCGTTCCATGCCGCGCTGCTGCAACTGGGCGCCGCGGAAGAAGTTGCCGCCGCCGATCACCACGGCCACCTGCACGCCGTCGCGGACCACTTCGGCGATCTGGCGGGCCACCTGGGCGACCACATCGGGGTCGAGCCCGACCTGCCCGCCGCCGAACATCTCCCCACCGAGCTTGAGCAATACCCGGGAAAAAGGGGGACGGCCGGCCGGCCGGTCTCCGTCGGTACTCGTCGGCTCCGTCATCAGGCTCCTCCGGGCTGCGCGCATATGACAGCGCCATCGCGGCAATCGTCCGCGACGGCATTGTCATCCTGCCCTACCGGAACGGTCAAACAGAGCCCGGGGTGGCGACGCCGCCTTCAACCGTCACAACATATGAAGATATTTTCAATTGATGCTTTCACTGCTATGGTCTGCGCTGTGCCGAACTCGCTCCATCAGGTGAAAGCCGAGTTCTTCAAGACCCTCGGGCACCCCGCCCGGATCCGGATCCTGGAACTGCTCTCCGAACGCGACCACACCGTCGGCGAGCTGCTCCCCGAGATCGGGCTCGAGGCATCGAATCTGTCCCAACAACTGGGTGTCCTGCGTCGCGCAGGCGTGGTGACAGCGGCCAAGGACGGCAATGCGGTGGTCTACTCGATCGCCTCGCCGGTGATCGCCGAACTGCTCGCCGTGGCACGCAAGGCGCTGACCGGCTTGCTCAACGAACAAGTGGCCATCCTCGATGACCTGCGGGCCGGGCAATGAGCTGGCTCACCAGAATCCGTGCCCTGGGCCGTGTCACCGAGCCGGCCGGCGCCCGCCCACCGGCCGCCACCGAACCGCCGGGAGGCGTGACGGGCTCGCTGCAGATCCGCCACGTCGACGCCGGATCGTGCAACGGCTGCGAGATCGAGATCGCCGGGGCTTTCAGCCCGGTGTACGACGCCGAGCGATTCGGCGCCCGGCTCGTCGCCTCACCGCGTCACGCAGACGCCCTGCTGGTCACCGGGGTGGTCACCCGCAACATGGCCGAACCGCTACGCAACACCCTGGAGGCCACCCCGCAGCCCCGCAAAGTCATCGCGTGCGGGGACTGCGCCCTCAACCGCGGGGTGTTCGCGCAGTCCTACGCAACGGTGGGGGCCGTCGGCGAGGTGGTCCCGGTCGATCTCGAGATCCCCGGCTGTCCGCCGACGCCCGAGCAGATCCTCGACGCGCTGCGGTCGGTGACCGGCCGGTGAGCACGCTGACGGTTTCGACCCCCGACACATCGCACCATCAAGCGCTTCCAGCGGCCCTCAGCGGTACCGCCACCGCCGGTATCGGTGCCGCCGGAGTCGGCATCGGCCTGGCCGGCGTGTTCGGCACGGTGCCCGCGATTCGCATCGACTGGCTGGTGCCGCTGCTGGGTGTACAGCTGCGCATCGACGCGCTCGGCGGGTTCTTCATGGCGCTGACCGGTGCGGTGGCCGTGGCCGCCGGCCTGTATTGGATCGGCTATGCACGCCACGAGCGCTACGGTGCGGTCCCGCTGCTGACGCTGCCGCTGTTCGTCGCCACATTGCTGGCGGTTCCGGCGGCAGGCTCGGTAACGACGTTCCTGCTTGCGTGGGAACTGATGGCGCTGGCGTCGCTGGTGTTGGTGCTCACGGATCAACAGCGCAGCGAGGTGCGTTCGGCCGCATTGATCTACGCGGTGATGACCCAGTTGGGCTTCGTTTCTCTGCTGTTGGGCATGGTGGTGCTGGCAGCCCACGTCGGCGACGCCTTCGCCGGGATGGGCGCGCTGCCCGACCGCGTGCGCGACACCGTGTTCGTGTTGACCCTGATCGGCTTCGGCTCCAAAGCCGGACTCATGCCCCTGCACGCGTGGCTGCCCAGGGCGCACCCGGAAGCCCCCAGCCCGGTCTCGGCGTTGCTCAGCGCCGCCATGGTCAACCTCGGCATCTACGGGATCATCCGCGTCGACGTGCAGCTGCTCGGGCCCGGCCCACGGTGGTGGGGCCTGACGCTGCTGATCGCCGGGGGCGCATCGGCGCTCTACGGAGTGTTGCAGGCGTCGGTGGCGACCGATCTCAAACGGCTGCTTGCGTATTCGACGACGGAGAACATCGGGCTGATCACCTTGGCCCTGGGCGCGGCGACGCTGTTGTCGGGCGCGGGATCGCGCGATGCCGCGACCGTTGCCGCGGTGGCGGCGCTGCTGCATCTGCTCGCCCACAGTGCGTTCAAGAGCCTCGGCTTCCTGGCCGCCGGGTCGGTGCTGGCCGCCACCGGCCTGCGCGACCTGGATCGACTCGGCGGGCTAGCCCGCCGAATGCCCGGAACCACAGCGTTGTTCGGGGTGGCCGCGCTCGGCGCCGCCGGCCTGCCGTTGGGAGCGGGTTTCGCCAGCGAATGGCTGCTGATCCAGTCGCTGATGCATGCCCGAGCCGACCATGACGTCACGATCACCCTGGTGACACCACTGGCAGTGGGTGCGATCGCACTGACCGCCGGCCTGGGGGTGGCCGCCATGGTCAAGGCATTCGGAATCGGGTTCCTGGCCCGCCCACGCTCGGAGGCCGCAGCGGCGGCCCGGGAAGCGCCCACCACGATGCTCACCGGGATGACGCTGGCCGCATTCGCCTGTCTGGTGCTGGCCGTCGCCCCAGGCACCGTCGGCCCGCTGTTGCACCGGGTGCTCGACACGCTGCCGGTGTCGGGGGCCGCCCCGGCGCTCGGAACTTACCTGCGCATTCCCGGGCTGGACGCGTCCATGTCCCCCGGCCTGCTGGCCGCCGTTCTGGCCGCAGCCGTCGTAGTGGTGCTGATCGGTTCACGCTGGCGGGCACGCCAGCGGCCGAGCACCGCCACGGTGCCGCTGTGGGCCTGCGGCGCAGACGATCTGAGCCCGCGCATGCAATACACCGCGACGTCGTTCGCCCAACCGCTACAGCAGGTTTTCGACGATGTGCTGCACACCGACACCGCAGTCGAAGTGACCCGCCAAGCTCCGTCGAGCTACTACGTGGACCGGATCGCCTACCGGGCGCGGGTGGCCGACGTCGTCGAGGACCGCTGGTACGCCCCGCTGCTGCGGGGCGTGGCCGCCGCCGCGCAACTGGTGCGCCGCGCCCACACCGGCAGCGTGCACCTCTACCTGGCCTACGGTGCGGTGGGAGTGCTGATCGCCATGTTGGTGGCGCGATGACCGCACTGACATACCTGGCGGGCGTCGTGCAGGTCGCCGGCGTCATCGCGGGCGCCCCACTGGTCATCGGCCTGATGCGCCAGGTCAGAGCCCGCGCCGAGGGCCGCACCGGGGCCGGAATCTGGCAACCGTGGCGTGACATCCGCAAACTGCTGGGCAAGCAGAACCTCAAGCCGCTCGGCACCACCTGGGTGTTCGCCGCGGCGCCGGCCGCGTTGGCCGCCACCACGCTGGTCATCGTCGCCGCCGCGCCCCTGGTGGCGACCGGCTCGCCGCTGGACCCGGTCGCCGACCTGATTACCGTTGTGGGCCTGCTGTTCCTGGGCACCGTGGCCCTGACCTTGGCCGGCATCGACACCGCAACGGCCTTCGGCGGCATGGGTGCCAGCCGTGAGATCACCATCGCGGCGCTGGTGGAACCGACGATCCTGGTGGCGGTGTTCGCGTGCTCGATCCCGGCGAACTCGGCCAATCTGGGGGCCATCGTCGCCAACACCAGCGCGCATCCCGGTCAGGTGATCTCACTGGCGAGCGCGCTGGCGTTCGTCGCACTGGTCATCGTGATCGTGGCCGAGACGGGCCGGCTGCCGGTGGACAACCCGTCCACCCACCTGGAGCTGACCATGGTGCACGAGGCCATGGTGCTCGAATACGCCGGCCCCAAGCTGGCCATGGTCGAGTGGGCCAGCGGCATGCGGCTGACGGTGTTGCTGGCGCTGCTGGCAAACCTGTTCTTTCCGTGGGGCATCGCGGGCGCGGACCCCAGCGCGCTCGACCTGATCGTCGGCGCCGGCGCGATCGCGCTCAAAGTGGCGGTGTTGGCCGCAATCATGGCCACCGTGGAGGTCTTCCTCGCCAAGCTGCGGCTGTTTCGGGTGCCTGAACTACTCGCTGGCTCCTTCGTGCTGGCGCTGCTGGCCGTGACTGCGGCGAACTTCTTCACGGGAGCGGCGGGATGAGCTACGTCAACATGCTGGACCTGGCTGCCGGCGGCGTGCTGCTGGCCGCGGTACTGGCGGTCTGGCACCGCGACCTGTCGGTGGTGGTGCGCCGGTTGCTCGTCGCCCAAGGCGTCGCGCTGGCCGCCATCCCGGTGATTCGCGGTGTGCACGAGCATGATCGAGCCCTGCTGTTGGTTGGCCTCGGCGTGCTGGCGGTACGTGCGGTACTGCTGCCGTGGCTGCTGCACCGAGCGTTGGGCGCCGAACGCCAAGAACGCCGTGAGTCCGCTCCCCTGGTCAGCACGACCGCTTCGCTGCTGATGGTCACCGCGCTGGTGGTCGCGGCGTTCACCATCGCCCAACCGGTGGTCGCGCTGGCTCCCAGTACCTCGACCAACGCCGCCCCGGCGGCCATCGCGACGGTGCTGATCGCGCTGTTCATCATGGCGACCCGCCGCCACGCCATCTCACAGACGGTCGGGCTGCTGATGCTGGACAACGGAATCGCTGCGACCGCGTTCCTGCTGACCGCCGGCGTTCCGCTGATCGTCGAACTCGGCGCCTCGCTGGATGTGTTGTTCGTGCTGATCGTGCTCGGTGTGCTGACCGGACAGCTGCGCAACGCCTTTGGCGGCGTGGACCTGGACCTGTTGCGGGAGCTCCGCGACTGATGACACTCCTGATTGTGCTTCCACTGCTGGCACCGGTGCTGGCAGCACTGTGCTCGGTGATGCTCGGCTGGCGACGGTTCAGTTCCGCCGTCACGGTGATGTCGGCGCTGACCATCCTCGGATGCGGTGTCGCCCTGGCCGTACGGATCGGTGACGACGCCTCTCTGGCGCTGAATGGCCTACTGCGGGCCGATGCACTGTCGGTGACGATGCTGATCGTCATCGGTGTCGTCGGCAGCCTGGCCACCTGGGCGAGCATCGGCTACGTCGACGCCGAATTGGCTTGTGGGCACACCGATGAACGCGGCGCACGGTTGTACGGCATCCTGACTCCGGCGTTCTTGGCGGCGATGGCTCTTGCGGTGTCGGCCAACAACATCGGCGTGGTGTGGATCGCGGTGGAAGCCACCACGGTAGTCACCGCGTTTCTGGTCGGGCACCGCCGCAGCCGAGCCGCCCTGGAGGCCACCTGGAAATACGTCATGGTGTGTTCGGTGGGCATCACGATCGCGTTCCTGGGCACCGTGTTGCTGCATTTCGCCGCGCTGCATGCCGGGGCGGGCGCTGAGGACGCGCTGGACCTCGACGTGCTGGCCGCCCATGCCACTGGCCTCGACCCGGCGGTGACCCGATTGGCGGGCGCACTGCTGTTGATCGGCTACGGAGCCAAGATGGGCCTGGCGCCGTTTCACACCTGGCTCGCCGATGCGCACAGCCAGGCCCCGGCTCCTGTTTCGGCGTTGATGAGCGGGGTGCTGCTCTCCGTCGCGTTCTCGGTGCTGATCCGGCTCAAGCCGATCATCGATGCCGCGGTGGGTCCGGCGTTTCTGCGGACGGCACTGCTGGCCGCCGGTTTGGTGACTCTGCTGATCGCTGCGCTGCTGCTCACCATCACGTCGGATCTCAAACGGATGCTGGCCTATTCATCGATGGAGACGATGGGCCTGATCGCCGTCGCCGCGGCGGCGGGCACCCAGCTGGCGATCACCGCGCTGCTGCTGCATGTCCTGGCTCACGGTGTCGGCAAGACGGTGCTGTTCCTGGCCGGCGGGCAGTTGCAGGCCGCCCACGGAACCACCGCGATCGGCGAGATCACCGCGGTGTTCGGCAGGTCACGGTTGGTCGGCGGCGCGTTCGCCGCCGGGATGGTGGTCCTGCTCGGTTTGCCGCCGTTCGCCATGTTCGCCAGCGAGGTGGCGATCGCGATCTCGCTGGCCGACGCGCGTCTGGCGTGGGCCCTCGGTCTGGCACTGGTGGCGCTGGTGGTGGCGTTCGCCGCCCTGCTGCGCAACTCCGGCCGGCTGCTGCTGGGCACCCCGGACGCCGGTACCCCGGCGATCCGGGTACCGCTGACGGTTGCGGGCGCGCTGGTGGTCGGGGTGCTGCTCTCGCTCGCCCTGGGAGTGACCGCCGGCCCGCTGACCGACTTGTTCGAGGCCGCCGCAAGCCAACTCGGAGTCCGCTGATGAAGCCGATCACCAGCACGCAGCCGGTCACCGGCGATGAGTTGATCGATGCGGCCACGGCTCTGCTGGCCGACGGGTTCCGGCTGGCACTGATGGCCGCTCACGATGACGGCGACACCCTGCGGGTGGTGTACCTGTTCCTCGCCGGACGCCCGGATCGCCGCAGGGAGCTGACCCTGACCGTTCCGGCGGACGCCCCAGCGATCCCCTCGCTGGCCCGGCTGTCTTTTCAGGCCGGCCGATTCGAGCGCGAGATGCTCGATCTGTACGGGATCACCCCGGTCGATCATCCGCAGCCGCGCCGCCTGGTACGGCACGCGCATTGGCCGCAGGGTTGGCATCCGATGCGCAACGATGCCGGGCCGCCCGGCGATTTCGTTGCGGCGGACCACTTTCCCTTCCTGACCGTAGACGGTGCCGGGGTCTACGAGATCCCCGTCGGCCCGGTGCACGCCGGTCTGATCGAGCCGGGTCACTTCCGGTTCTCGGTGGTCGGCGAATCGGTGTTGCGGCTCAAGGCGCGACTGTGGTTCGTCCACCGCGGGATCGAGCGACTCTTTCAAGGCCGGCCCGCCTTCGCGGCGGTGGACCTGGCCGAACGGATCAGCGGTGATACGTCTGCCGGTCACGCGCTCGCGCACAGCCTGGCCGTCGAGGACGCTCTCGGTCTCGAGCTGCCCGAGCCGGCGCATCGGCTGCGCGCGCTGCTCGTCGAGCTCGAGCGCCTCTACAACCACGCCGCCGATCTGGGTGCCCTGGCCAACGATGTGGGCTTCGGCCTGGCCAACGCACATGCCCAACGCGTCCGCGAACTTGCGCTGCGCATCAACGCGCAGGTGACCGGGCACCGACTCTTGCGCGGGGCGATCAGCCCCGGAGGTGTCGTGCTGCAAGCGCTTCCGGATCCGGACCGGCTACAAGAGCTGGCTGATGACATCGCCGAGATCGCCGAGCTGACGTTGGGCAACTCGGTGATCTATGACCGGTTCGCCGGCACCTCGATATTGCACCGCGACGACGCGGTCGCATTGGGTGCGCTGGGCTACGTGGCTCGGGCCAGCGGGATTGTCACCGACGCCCGCCTCGACCACCCGACCACCGAACTACCGGTGACCGAGGTGACGGCGAACGCCGGGGATGTATTGGCCCGCTACACCGTTCGCCGCGATGAGTTCGCGGCCTCGGTGGCCCTGTGCCGCAACCTGATCGACAGTCACGACGGCCCGCTCGATATCCGAGCGTCCGTTTCGGCGGCGACGGGCCCGCGTAGCGGGATCGGCATCGTCGAGGGCTGGCGGGGCAGCATCGTGCACCGGGTGGAGATCGGAGCCGACGGCGTCATCGGCCGCGCGAAGATCGTGGATCCGTCCTGGTTCAACTGGCCGGCGCTGCCGGTCTCGATGACCGACACGATTGTCCCGGACTTCCCGCTGACCAACAAGAGCTTCAACCTGTCCTACGCGGGAAACGATCTATAGCGTCTCAGCGCAGAGACCCTGTATGTCAGGATATTTGACATGGATGACGTGGACGTTGCTCCGCTGGGCTACCTGCTGTACCGGGTCAGCTCGGCGCTGCGCCCCCAGGTGACCGCGGTACTCGGGCCGCTCGGGCTGGCGTTGCCCGAATTCGTCTGCATGCGG
Source organism: Mycobacterium sp. SMC-11 (assembly GCF_046250095.1). Lineage (NCBI taxonomy): Bacteria > Bacillati > Actinomycetota > Actinomycetes > Mycobacteriales > Mycobacteriaceae > Mycobacterium > Mycobacterium sp. SMC-11. The sequence goes on from NZ_CP176430.1 coordinate 3,010,715, forward strand.
GCGCTGTCGTTGCGTCCCGGCCTGTCCAGCGCCGAACTGGCGCGCCACACCGGCGTCACCCCGCAAGCCATGAACACCGTGCTGCACCGGTTGGAGAACCGCGGCGCGGTCAGCCGCCCGGAGTCGGTGCCGTCCGGGCGTGCACTGCCGGCAAACTTGACCGAGGCCGGTCGGGACCTGCTGAAGCAGGCCGAAGATGCCGTACGCGTCGCCGACGGCCGGGTGCTGGCCGCGCTGAGCGCCACCGAACAGCACCGGCTGCGGCAGATGTTGGAGCGAATCGGCGCGGAGTGACTACGCCGCCGCTAAGCCCGGGCGGCGATCGTGGGCCAGGGCTTGGCGGCCTCCAGTTCGTAGGCCAACTCCAGCAGCCGGGCGTCGTGCCCGATGGGGGCACTGAACATCATGCCCACCGGCAATCCGGCCGCAGATTCGGCCAGCGGCAGCGAGATCGCGGGCTCACCGGTGACATTCTGCAACGGCGTGAACGCCACCCAGTCCATCAACCGGTCGATGACCTGCTCGTAGCTGGCCGTGGGGTCCAGGTGGCCCACCCGCGGTGTCTCGTGGGCCAGCGTCGGCGTGAGCACGACGTCGTAGTCGCCGTACAACTTCGAGGTGTGCCGCCGGCGCACTGCCGACAGCCGGGCGATCGCCAGCGGCAGCCGGTAGAGGTGGCGGGTGGCGTGGCGATCCAGCCCCAGCGTCAAGTTGTCCAGCCGGGTGCGGTCGAAGGTGGGGCCGAACATCCGCCGTCCCCCCTTGACCAATGCCGTCGCCAAAAACGCCCAGTAGAGCAGGAAGTCGTCGGCGAAGTGCGCCGGCACCGGTGGCCGGTCGAGATAGTCGACGCGGTGCCCCAGCTCCTCGAGCAGCGCCGCCGTCTTCAACGTCAGCTCGCGGATCTCCGCCGACGTCTCGCGCGCGATCGACTGGGTGATCACCGCGATCCGCAGGCGCTGAGCACCCGGTGCCCGGACGTCACCGATGGGCGGCAGCTTGGTGTTGCGCGAGATCCGTTCCGCCTCTGCGTAAAAGGCGGCGGTATCGCGCACCGAGCGGGTCACCACCCCGTTGAAGACGATCCGCACCGGCATGGCGCGCAAGTCCTTGTCCAACGGCAGCCGGCCCCGCGAGGGCTTGAGCCCGACCAGGCCGTTGCAGGCCGCGGGAATGCGAATGGACCCGCCGCCGTCGTTGGCGTGCGCGATCGGGACCACCCCGGCAGCGACGAACGCCGCCGATCCCGACGACGACGCCGCCGCGGTGTAGTCGGTGTTCCACGGGTTGCGGACTGCGCCGATCCGCGGATGCTCGGCCGAAGCGCTGAATCCGAACTCGCTCAACTGGGTCTTGCCCAGCGGAACCAGCCCGGTGCTGCGATAGAGCTTGGCGAAGGCGCCGTCGGCCGCGGCCGGGTGGGGCTGCCAGGCATCGGTGCCCTGCATGGTAGGCATCCCCGCGACGTCGACGTTGTCCTTGATGAACGTCGGCACGCCCTGGAAGAACCCGGAATACCCGGTGTCGCCACCGCGGCTCTGCCGGGCGGTCTCCCGCGCGCGGTCGAATGCCCGGTAGGCCAGGGCGTTCAGCTGCGGGTTGACCGCTTCGGTGCGAGCGATCGCGGCCTCGACCAGCTCGGCGGGCGACACCTCGCCGGATCGGAGCCGTCCAACCAGGCCAACCGTGTCCGATTCACCGAGCGCATCGTCGCCGAAGGCGTGCACATGTTGCATGCCGGTGACCTTATCCGACGGACCAGTCACGTCTGTGACGCCCAAACGAAAATCACCGCCAGGCCCGAGTGATGGGCGCTGGCGGTGATTTTCGTACGAAGGGAGCTAGGCCTGTCCGACCTCGAACCGCGCGAAACGAGTCACGGTCACGCCGGCCTCGTCGAGCAGCGCCTTGACGCTCTTCTTCGAGTCGGAGACCGACGACTGCTCCAGCAGCACCACGTCCTTGAAGAAGCCGGTGACCCGGCCTTCGACGATCTTGGGCAGGGCAGCCTCAGGCTTGCCCTCCTCCTTGGCCGTCTCTTCGGCGATGCGGCGCTCGTTGGCCACCAGGTCGGCGGGCACGTCGTCGCGGCTCAGGTACTTGGCCTTGAGCGCGGCGATCTGCAGCGCCACCGCGTGGGCTGCATCGGTGTCCGAACCGGTGTACTCGACCAGCACACCCACGGCCGGCGGCAGGTCGGAGGCCCGCTTGTGCAGGTAGGTCTCCACGGTGCCGTCGAAGTAGGCGACCCGGCGCAGTTCGAGCTTCTCGCCGATCTTGGCCGACAGCGCCTCGATGGCCTCACCGACGGTGCGGTCACCGATCTTGGCGCTCTTGAGCTCCTCGACATCGGAGGTCTTGGCCGCCGCGGCGGCGGTGACGACCTCTTCTGCGAGGGCCTTGAACTCGTCGTTCTTGGCGACGAAGTCGGTCTCGGAGTTCAGCTCAATGAGGGCGCCGCCCTTGGCAGCGACCAGACCTTCGGCGGTGGCACGCTCGGCGCGCTTGCCGACGTCCTTGGCGCCCTTGATGCGCAGCACCTCGACGGCCTTGTCGAAGTCGCCGTCACTCTCGGCCAGCGCGTTCTTGCAGTCCATCATGCCTGAGCCGGTGAGCTCCCGAAGCCGCTTAACGTCGGCAGCGGTGTAGTTCGCCACTGTTGTGTGCCTTTCCTACGATGCGTCGGTGGTGGTTTCGGTGCCGGCAGCTGCGGCGTCGGCGTCAGGTGCCGCGGTGGTGGCGCCCGCCAGCAGCTCCTGCTCCCACTCGGCCAGCGGCTCAACCGCTTCGGCCGCAGCCTTGCCCTCGCCGTTGCCCTGACCTGCCCGGGCCTGCAGCCCCTCGGCCACCGCGGAGGCGATGACCTTGGTCAGCAGCGCTGCCGAGCGGATCGCGTCGTCATTGCCCGGAATCGGGTAGTCGACCAGGTCGGGGTCGCAGTTGGTGTCCAGGATCGCGATGACCGGGATACCCAGCTTGCGAGCCTCGCCAACGGCGATGTGCTCCTTGTTGGTGTCGACGACCCAGACGGCCGACGGCACCTTGGCCATGTCGCGGATACCGCCGAGGCTGCGCTCCAGCTTGTTCTTCTCGCGGGTCAGCATCAAGATTTCCTTCTTGGTGCGTCCCTCGAAGCCGCCGGTCTGCTCCATGGCCTCGAGTTCCTTGAGGCGCTGCAGACGCTTGTGCACGGTGGAGAAGTTGGTGAGCATGCCGCCCAGCCAGCGCTGGTTGACGTACGGCATTCCGACCCGGGTGGCCTCGGCCGCGACCGACTCCTGCGCCTGCTTCTTGGTGCCGACGAACATGATGGAGCCGCCGTGCGCGACGGTCTCCTTCACGAACTCGTACGCCTTGTCGATGAAGGTCAGCGTCTGCTGCAAGTCGATGATGTAGATGCCGTTGCGGTCGGTGAAGATGAACCGCTTCATCTTGGGATTCCAACGACGGGTCTGATGCCCGAAGTGGGCGCCGCTGTCCAGCAGCTGTTTCATGGTTACGACAGCCATGAGTCCATGATTCCTTTTTTGTCGGTTGCCGCCCGGCGTCGGGTGAGGCCGGGCCCTGGTGCCTGCATGAGATGCCGGACCCCTGCTGGGGACCACCCGACATCCGGTTGTGGCGCAGACACGCGAAGTCAGCCCGCATAAGCGAACTGCGCAAATGAGTTTACACGGTCCGAGCGGGTGGTTTAGCAAGCCTCGAGGAACGAGAGGCGAAGCTGGAGCCATCCGATGAACCAGGTGCTTTGTCCACAGCGGTGACTGGCCCGATTCGGGGCCGCCGAGGTGAACTGGGCAGATGCGATGCGCGGCGTTGTTACTGGTCGGAGGCCTTCTGCTGGCCGCGCCGGCGCATGGCGACACGGTTCGGCTGGATTGGCCGCTGCGGCCGCGCCCGGCGGTGGTGCGGCCATTCGACGCCCCGCGCCCGGATTGGCAGCGCGGCCACCGGGGCGTGGACCTGGCCGGAGAACCGGGCCAGCCGGTGTACGCCGCCGGGGCGGGCACGGTGGTGTTCGCCGGACGTTCGGGTGGGCAACCGGTGGTGTCACTGGCCCACCCCGGCGGGTTGCGCACCAGCTACCAGCCGGTGTCGGCGGCAGTCCGCATCGGTCAGCTGGTGACCGCGGGAGCGCTGATCGGCACCTTGGAGACCGGCCACCCGGGCTGTGCGGCTTGCCTGCACTGGGGCGCGATGTGGGGCCCGGCGTCGCGGGCCGACTACCTCGATCCGTTGGGGTTGCTTGCCGCGACACCGATCCGGCTAAAGCCGGTGTCGGGCGGGACCTCGGCTACCGTGGCGGCAGTCGACGCAGGAAGTCCAGTATGGCGGCGACCACGACATCAGGCTGGTCTCGTTGGACCCAATGCCCGGCCCCGGCAACGACTTTCAGCTCGGCGTGCGGCATCAGTACGGCGGCCGCTCGCGCGCGGGCGATAGGCACGCCGGCATCCCGGTCACCGTGGATGATCAGCGCCGGGCACCGCAGCGACGCCAGCTGCGCCGTGTAGTCGGTTTTCAGCCGATTCCAGAGCATCTCGTCGTGCTGCCATTGTTCGAACGCGGCGAACCCGGGGTGCTGTGCGGCGGAGATGATCTCCGCGATCAGCTCGGGGCTGCGTTGGGCTGGATCACGGATCAGCGATTTGAGGCTCCACGTCAGTGCGGCGCGGTTCGTGGCCATCCAGCGGGTGGCGAGATCCAGCGCACCGGTGCGCTGCATCGCCCACGCCAGCAGGTGTCGGCCGCCGGCCAGCCGCGGCATCAGCCCGTAACTGTCCAACAGCAGTGCCCCGGTGACCCGATCGGGCCGCTCCAGCACGTGCCCGATGGTCAGTGCCCCGCCTAGCGACAACCCACCGATGGCGTACTGATCCAGTCCGAGCGCGTCGACGAACTCCCCCACGTAGGCAACCAGCCGCTGCTGGGTCACCCGCCAGGTGGGCAACGGGCTCTTACCGCAGCCCGGGTGATCGGGAGCGATGACACGGAAGCCGCCGGCAGCCAGACGTGGTCCGACCTCTCCCCAAGACAACTCAGCGCTGTCCGTGCCTCCCCCGTGCAGCAGCACCACGGTCCCAGCCGCGTTATCGGGACCAAAGTCGAGGTAGGAGACCGTTCCCGACGGCAATTCGAGAGTTGACCGCACCGTCACGCCCGCGGATGAGCCTGATCGTGCACGGCACGCAGCCGAGCGACGGTGACATGGGTGTAGAGCTGCGTGGTGGCCAGGCTGGAGTGACCGAGCAACTCCTGCACGATCCGCAGGTCTGCCCCACCTTCCAACAGATGCGTGGCCGCGGTGTGGCGCAACCCGTGCGGCCCCATATCCGGTGCTCCCCCGACCGCGGCAACGGTCTGGTGCACCACAGTGCGGGCCTGACGCGGGTCCAGGCGACCGCCGCGGGCGCCGAGCAGCAGCGCCGGACCGGACTCCAGCGTCGCCAGCGACGGGCGCCCCCGGGTCAGCCATGCCTGCAGCGCGTCGGCGGCGGGCTCCCCGAACGGCACCGTGCGTTGCTTGTTGCCCTTGCCCACCACCCGCAGCACCCGTCGTGAACTGTCGACGTCGTCGATGTCGAGTCCGCACAGTTCGCTGACGCGCACCGCGGTGGCGTAGAGCAACTCGGCGATCAGTCTGTCCCGCAACGCCAGCGGATCGTTCTGCTGCGCACCGGATTTGGCGGCAATCATCGCGTCATGCGCTTGGTCTCGGCGCAATACCGCCGGCAGCGTCCGGCGCGACTTCGGCAGTTGCAGGCGCGCGCCGGGATCCGACGACAGCAGCCCACGCCGCGCCGCCCACGCGGTGAAGGTCTTGACCGTCGAGGTGCGGCGCGCCAGGGTGCTGCGCGCGGCGCCGGCGCCGGCCTGCGCGGCCAGCCAGCTGCGCAGCAACGGAAGGCTCAGGCCTTCGATGCCGGTGTGTCCCTGATCGGCGAGGAATCCGAACAGTGATCGCAGATCACCGAGGTAGGCGCGCCGGGTGTGGTCGGAACGGCCCCGCTCCAAAGCGAGGTACTCGTCGAACTCGTCGAGAATCGCGTCCACGTCGACCACGGTCTCAGACGGCGCCCGGGGGCGCTCAGGTGACGCGCCGCAGCGTTTCCGGGGTGAGATCAAGCCGTGACGGATAGCCGTCCACGGCCATGATCAGATCGGCTTCGGCAAGCAGTGAGCGCAGCACGTGCACGATCCCGGCGGTTCCGCCCAAAGCCAGGCCGTAGGCATACGGCCGGCCGATGCCCACCGCGGTGGCGCCCAACGCAAGAGCCTTGATGATGTCGGCCCCGGTGCGGATGCCCGAGTCGAACAGCACCGGCATCCCGTCGGCGGCCGCCACCACGTCCGGCAGGCAGTCCAGGGCCGGCAGGCCGCCGTTGGCCTGGCGGCCGCCGTGCGTGGAGCAGTAGATGCCGTCAACCCCGCCGTCGCGGGCGCGCCGCACGTCGTCGGGGTGACAGATGCCCTTGACGATCAACGGCAGGTCGGTCAATGACCGCAGCCACGGCAGATCGTCCCAGGTCAGCGGATTGCCGAAGGTCTGGATCCAAGACAGGATCGCGGCTTGCGGATTCTCCTCGGGCGGCTGGGCCAGCCCCGCCCTGAACACCGGATCCGACCAGTAGTTGGACAGGCAGTGCCCGCGCAGCTGCGGGAAGTTCGACGTGGACAGATCGCGGGGACGCCAGCCCGGGACCCAGGTGTCGAGGGTGACGACGATCGCCTTGTAACCGGCGGCCTCCGCGCGACGTACCAAGCTGGCGGCCAGCTCCCGGTCCTTGGGCGTATACAGCTGGAAAAACCCTGGCGTGTCACCGAATTCGGCAGCGACGTCCTCGAGAGGGTCGGCGGTGAGGGTCGACACCATCATCGGAACCCCGGTGGCCGCCGCAGCCCGCGCGCTGGCCAAGTCGCCGTGACCGTCCTGGGCGCAGATACCGATGACACCGATCGGCGCCATGAAGACCGGCGAGGGCAGCCGCAATCCGAACATCTCGATCGACAAGTCGCGCTCGGCGGCGCCGACGAACATCCTCGGTATGAGCCCCCACCCGTCGAAGGCGGTGACGTTGGCCCGCTGAGTGCGCTCGTCGCCGGCACCGCCAGCCACATACGACCACACCGAGGGGGAAAGCGCCGCAGCGGCTTTGGCCTCCAACTCGTTGTAGGTCATCGGAAACGCGGGTACCACTCCGGCCAGGCCCTGCAGGTAGATCTCGAACTGATAATCCCCGAATGCCATGGCTTCAGCCTGCCTGTTCTTCGGCTGATTCTTTGGCGGCGAGCTCTTTCTTCCACTGCCGAAAAGTTTCCTCGGTGCGCCCGCGCCGCCAGTACCCCGAGATCGACGCCCACTTGGCGTCGACGCCGCGCTCCTTGCGGACATAGGGCCGAAGATTGTGCATGACGGCCTGGGCCTCGCCGTGGATGAAGACCTGAACCTGGCCTGGCAGCCACGCGGCGGTGGTGACCGCGTCGATCAGCGGCGCGTTGTCCCCGGCCTGCTCCTGCCCCACCAGGTCCGCACGTCCCCCGCGGTGCAGCCAGCTCAGCTCGATTCCGTCCGGCGCCTCCAGCGCGATCTCGTCTTCAGGCCCGGCGACTTCGATGAACGCCCTGCCCACTGCGTCATCCGGCAGGGCCTCGAGCGCCGCAGCGATCGCCGGCAACGCGCTCTCGTCACCGGCCAGCAGGTGCCAGTCGGCGTCGGGGTCCGGCGCGTATGCCCCGGCGGGACCCATCAAGTAGACCGGATCCCCGGGCGCAGCGCTGGCCGCCCACGGACCGACAACGCCGTGGTCACCGTGCACCGAGACGTCGATAGCGATCTGCCGCGCAAGCGGATCAGCGCGGCGCACCGTCAGGGTGCGGACCACCGGACGCTGCTCGTCGGGCAGGCCTGCGAAGCTGTCCAGGGTCAACGGCTGCGGGAGCGCCGCGACATCGACGTCATAGCGCACAAAGATCACTTTGACGTACGAATCGGTGAAATCGCTGGGCTTGAATGTGTCGAAACCTTTGCCGCCCAACACCACTCGAATCATGTGTGCCGAAGCCTGCTCGGTCCGGACAACTTCGAAGGTGTGAACCGGTCGTCCCGCCACGCTGTCTCCCCTCTTCGCCCTGCCCAGCCGACTATACGAGCTACCGATTCGGGCGAGCTATCCCCCAGCATCCGTCGCGTCGCGCCACCAAGCCGGCGACCTCCAACATCGCCAGCGGCCCGAACACCTGCGCCGGCGCCAGCCCGGAGGCCACCGCGATCTGATCGACGGTGACCATGCCACGCCCGGGCAGCGCCTCGTAGACCTGACTCTCGGCGACGCTGAGCCCGTCCAGCGGTGTGGCCGGCCGCGGCGGATCGTCCGCCAGTTCCCCGACTCGACCCGCCAGCTCTATCACTTCCTCGACCCGGGTCACCAACTCGGCGCCGCCGCGCAGCAGCACGTGACAGCCTGCCGAGGCCGCGCTCGTGACGGGACCGGGGACCGCCGCCACCGGTCGGCCCAGCAGCCGGGCCCAGGCGGCGGTGTTGGCCGCTCCGCTGCGCAGTCCCGCCTCGACCACCACCGTCACCCCTGCCAGCGCCGCCACCAGCCGGTTGCGGGTCAGGAACCGATAGCGGGCCGGACGTATCCCGGGCGGATACTCGGTGACCAGCAAGCCGCTGGCGCCGATGCGATGCAGCAGCGCGGAATGGCCTGCCGGGTAGGCGTTGTCGATGCCCCCGGCCAGTACCGCCACGGTGGTGCCGTCGGCGGCCAGTGCCGCACGGTGCGCCGCACCGTCGATTCCGTAGGCGCCGCCGGAGACCACCGCCACGTCGCGTTCGGCCAGTCCGGCGGCCAGATCCGCGGCGACCAGCTCACCGTAGGTGGTTGCTGCGCGGGTTCCGACGATCGCGGTGGCCCGCTCGGCGATTTCGTCGAGTCGTGCCGGACCCACCGCCCAGAGCACGAGTGGAGGCCGGCAGTCCGGTTTGTCCACGGCGTCGGCGCCTCCGAAGCCGGCGAACGCCAACACCGGCCACTCGCCATCATCGGGCGTGAGCAGGCGGCCTCCGCGGCGGTCGAGGATCTCCAGATCGTCAGCAGCGACATCGATCTCGCGGCGGGCCTCGGTGTGGCGAGCCAGCTCCGGACCGACTGCACCACACCGAATCCGTTCCGCCGCCTCTACCGGGCCGACCCGATCGACCAGCACGGCCAGCTCCGGGCGCGGCGGCTCGGTAACCCGGGACAGGTAGGCCCAGGCCCGCCTCGTGGTGGTGTCTGTGGCGGTCATCGGGCCGCACCGGCTTGGCGGAAGCTCAGGGCCGCGGAGACCTCGTCCAGTCCCGGTGACGTCCGCCCGGCCAGGTCGCTAAGGGTCCACGCGACTCGCAGGGTGCGGTTGGCTCCCCGAATCGATAGCAGACCGCGATCCAGCGCAGTGCGCAGCGGAGCCATCGCCGCGGTACTGAGCCGAAACCTGCGGCGCAGCAACGCCCCGCTGACCTCGGCATTGGTGTGGAACCCGTGCGGTGCCCACCGGTGTGCTGCGGCGGCACGCGCCTGCGCGACCCGGCTGCGCACCGCGGCAGTCGACTCCCCGTCCGCCGCCGAGAACGCACCCGCGCGGACGGGATGCATCTCCACTCGCAGGTCCACCCGGTCCAGCAGCGGTCCGGACAGCCGGCCCAGGTAACGCCGCTTCTCCAATGATTTACAGGTGCAGTCCCGGGGATCGGCCGGCGCGCACGGGCACGGGTTGGCCGCCATGACCAGTTGGAAGCGGGCCGGATAGCAGGCCACCCCGTCGCGCCGGGCCAGCCGGATCTCCCCGTCTTCCAGTGGTGTACGCAGCGCCTCTAGCGCGCTGACCCGGATCTCGGCGCACTCATCGAGGAACAGCACACCTCGGTGCGCGCGGCTCACCGCACCGGGGCGGGCCATCCCGGAGCCGCCGCCGACCAGAGCCGCGACACTCGAGCTGTGATGCGGCGCGATGAAGGGCGGCCGGGTGATCAACGGCGCGCTGCCCGACAGCAGTCCCGCGACCGAGTGGATGGCGGTGACCTCCAGCGATTCGCTTTCGGTGAGCGCCGGTAGCAGCCCGGGAAGGCGTTGGGCCAGCATGGTTTTACCGATTCCCGGCGGGCCGGTCAGCATCAGATGATGGGAGCCGGCGGCAGCCACCTCGACGGCGAACCGGGCCTGGGCCTGGCCGACCACTTCGGCCAGGTCCGCGACCGGCTCGGTCACCGGGGCCGCTGTCGTGATCCGGTCGTGCAGCCGTGCGGCCCCCTCCAGCCAGCCGTGCAACTGGCCCAGTGTCGCCACCCCGTACACGTCGATACCGTCCACCAGACTGGCCTCGGCAAGGTTGTCCACGGGAACCACCGCGCCAGCCCATCCGCCGTTCTTGGCGACCAACACCGCGGGCAGCACCCCGTGGACCGGCCGCACCCGCCCGTCGAGTGCGAGTTCGCCGAGCAGCACCGTCTTCTCCAACCGAGACCACGGCGCTTTGCGGTCGGCGGAGAGCACCGCGGCGGCCAGCGCGATGTCATAGACCGAGCCCATCTTCGGCAGCGTCGCCGGTGACAGCGCCAGGGTCAGCCGGGCCGCGGGCCAACGCTGCCCGCTGTTGGTGATCGCCGCGCGCACGCGATCCCGCGACTCCTGCAGTGCGGCGTCGGGCAGCCCCACCAGATGCACCCCGGGAAGCCCCGAGGTGATGTCGGCCTCGATCTCCACGATCAAGCCGTCGAGGCCGCGTACTGCCACCGAGAACGCCCGCCCCAGCGACATTCAGCCCACCCCCTGTAGGTGCGTGATCTCCGGGGTTCGGCTGCGGCCGATGCGCACCCTGATCACGTCGAGACGTACCTGCTCCCAGTGCGCCTGCTGACCCACAAGCCAGGTACCGGCCAGCCGGCGCAACCTGCGCACCTTCTCGGGTGGCACCGCGTACGCCAGCCCGCCGAAACCCTCACCGCTTCGGGTCTTCACCTCGACGAACACCACGGTGCGCGCCGCCAGGTCCGCGGCAATCACATCCAGTTCGCCGTAACGGCAGCGCCAGTTGCGAGCCAGAATGGCCCATCCCTGTCCGATCAGATGGTCGACGGCCAGTTGTTCTCCGAGCGCGCCCAGCTCGGTACGGGACATGGTTGTCATGCCCGTCAGCGTCGGTCAACCCTCCGACAGCGTCGAGCCGAGAAGATCCGAAACCAGCTGCCGGGCAGGAAGTTATCCCCAGTCCGGCATTCGTCCACAGCCGCAGATTCGAGCGGTCCGGCTCACTCGCCGCGACTACGGACCCGTCGGCGCTGCCCCACGTGGGCTTCGGCATGCAACCGTTCCGTCATGTGGGGATAGTGCAGTTCGAAGGCTGGGCGGTTCGAGCGGATCCGGGGCAGTTCGGTGAAGTTGTGCCGCGGCGGTGGGCAGCTGGTGGCCCATTCCAACGAGTTGCCATGGCCCCACGGGTCGTCAACGGTGACCGGCTCTCCGTAGCGGTAGCTGCGGAAGACGTTCCAGATGAACGGGAGCATGGAGACGCCCAGCACGAATGCGCCGACCGTCGCCACGATGTTCAGCGTTTGGAATCCGTCGGTGGCCAGGTAGTCGGCGTAACGCCGCGGCATGCCGGCCGCCCCGAGCCAATGCTGCACCAAAAATGTGGTGTGAAACCCGATCAGCGTCAGCCAGAAGTGCAGCTTGCCCAACCGCTCGTCGAGCAGTCGGCCCGTCATCTTCGGAAACCACAGATAGATGCCCGCGAAGGTGGCAAACACGATGGTGCCGAACAACACGTAATGGAAGTGGGCGACCACGAAGTACGTGTCGTGGACGTGGAAATCCAGAGACGGGCTGGCCAGCATCACGCCGGTCAGGCCGCCCAGCAGGAACGTCACCATAAAGCCGATCGCGAACAGCATCGGGGTCTCAAACGTTAGCTGCCCCCGCCACATCGTGCCGATCCAATTGACGTACTTGATGCCGGTCGGCACCGCGATCAGAAGCGACATCAACGAGAAGAAGGGCAGCAGAACTGCCCCGGTCGCGAACATGTGGTGCGCCCAGACCGAGGCGGACAGAAAGACGATGGCCCACGAGGCGTAGATCAACGTGGTGTAGCCGAACAGTGGCTTGCGACTGAAAATCGGAAGGACCTCGCCGATGATGCCCCAGAACGGTAGCGCCACGATGTAGACCTCGGGGTGGCCGAAGAACCAGAACAGGTGTTGCCACAGGATCGGCCCGCCGTTGGCCGGGTCATAGACGTGGGCGCCCAAGTGGCGCTCGGCGGCCAAGCCGAACAACGCGGCGGTCAGGACGGGAAACGCCAAGAAGATCAATACGCTGGTCGCCACGATGTTCCAGGTGAAATTCGGCATTCGGAACATCGTCATGCCGGGTGCGCGCAGGCAGACCACCGTGGTGACCATATTGACTGCGGCCAAGATGGTTCCGAGCCCCGACACGATGAGCCCGACAATCCACAGGTCAGCGCCGGGGCCCGGTGAGTGGACGCTGTCACTGAGCGGTGTGTAGCCCGTCCAGCCGAATTCCGCTGCGCCGCCAGGGGTGATGAATCCCGACAGGACCAGAAGCCCACCGAACAGGAACAGCCAGTACGAGAGTGCGTTGAGGCGCGGGAAGGCGACATCGGGGGCACCGATCTGCAGCGGCAACACCAGGTTTGCGAAACCGAAGGCGATCGGCGTGGCATACAGCAGCAACATGATCGTGCCGTGGATGGTGAACAACTGGTTGTACTGCTCGTTGGACAGAAACTGCAGGCCCGGTGCAGCCAGTTCGGCGCGCATCAGCAACGCCATCAGCCCCGCGGTCAGGAAGAAGCCGAAGGCCGTCACCACATACATCTGGCCGATCATCTTGTGGTCGGTAATGGTCAGCAGCTTGACGACCGTCTCGCCGCGGGACTTGCCGCGCGGCGGGAATGGTCTAGATGCAACGACCTCTGCGGGGGCCGCGCGCGCCTCGCCGAGGACCATTGCTCTCCCGTCACCACGCACAACAGCGATCAGCTGTGTGGCCGGGATACCCGTAGGGGGCGAGCCGAAAACCCGGGGGTCCCGGGCGACGATCCGTCGTTTAGCCGGCGTGCGCACCCGGTGCGCGAACGATCAACGGCACACCGGGGAAATAGGCCGCCATCTCGGCGCGGGCACGGCGCAACGCGGCGGTGCCATAGCCCTTCTTGCGGTGTGCGGGATGAATCCAGATCCGCACATTGACCTCACCGTGGTTGAGGTCGCCAAAGACCATCCCGACCTTCTGCCCGCCGTCGATCGCGACGAACAGCGCCGCGTCCTCGTCCTCGACGCGTGCCAACGCCGAGCGGATCTCGTCACCGATGTCGTCGGCCGGTCGCCCGGTTCCGTCGGCGCTGGCGCCGACGTCCGTGGTCCGGTCCGCCAGAATGTCTCGGTCCTGCTCACCGGAGAACACCCGCAGCGCCAAGGTCTCGCCGGAACTGGCCGGCCGATCACCGAGGGTGAATGTCAGCTCGTTGTTGAGGTCGTTGAGCTCGTCGGCGATCTTGTCGCGCGACTCTTTGGTGAGCTGATCCAGCGACATTCCGATCACCGCTTCGCAGCCCAGCGGCGAGACGCCCAGCAGGTCCGCGATCGCCTGTACGGCCGACGCGCGGTCGTTGGAATCGACGATCACGTCGAGCACCTCGTGGCGGCGTTCCATGGCCTTGAGCAGGGCATTTGTGATTTCACGGCGGGAGACTGCACGGTCTACAGCGGTCATAGGTGTCAGCCTAGACCGAAGCCGGGACGGGCGCATGAAGCAAGCGCCGACGCGGGGGTGTTCCCTTGCGCCCGCGTCAGCGCAGGAGGTGTCGGCTCATGACGACGCGCTGGATCTGGTTGGTGCCCTCATAGATCTGGGTGATCTTGGCATCACGCATCATCCGCTCCACCGGGAAATCCGTGGTGTAGCCCGCCCCACCGAACAACTGCACCGCATCAGTGGTGACCTCCATCGCCACATCCGAGGCAAAACACTTGCTGGCCGCGGAGATGAAACCCAACCCGGTCTCCCCACGCTCGGCACGCGCCGCCGCCGAATACACCATCAACCGCGCAGCCTCCAGCTTCATCGCCATATCGGCAAGCATGAACTGCACACCCTGGAACGTGGCGATGTTCTTCCCAAACTGCTTACGATCCTTGGTGTACTCAATCGCCGCATCCAACGCACCCTGCGCAATACCAACCGCCTGCGCACCAATCGTCGGACGCGTGTGATCCAACGTCCGCAACGCCGTCTTAAACCCCGTACCGGGCTCACCAATGATCCGATCCCCCGGAATACGGCAATTCTCGAAATACAACTCAGTAGTCGGCGAACCCTTAATCCCGAGCTTGTGCTCCTTAGGCCCGATCGAAAAACCCTCGTCGTCGATGTGGACCATGAACGCCGAAATCCCGTTGGCATCCAAGTCGGGGTCAGTCACCGCCATCACCGTGTACCAACTCGACTTGCCACCGTTGGTGATCCAGCACTTGGAGCCATTGAGAATCCAGTCATCCCCATCAGCCTTAGCGCGAGTGCGCATCGCCGCAGCGTCACTGCCGGCCTCCCGCTCACTCAACGCATACGAGGCCATCACCTCACCGGCCGCCAAGCCCGGCAGCACCTGCGCCTTGAGCTCATCAGAACCCGACAAGATCAACCCCATCGTGCCCAACTTGTTCACCGCCGGAATCAACGACGACGACGCACACACCCGCGCGACCTCTTCGATCACAATGCAGGCGGCAACCGAATCCGCACCCTGACCGCCATACTCCTCCGGGACGTGCACCGCGTTAAAACCCGAGGCGTTCAGCGCCGCCAAAGCCTCTTCAGGGAACCGGGCCTGCCCATCGACATCCTTGGCGTACGGAGCGATCTCCTTCTCCGCCAACGCCCGAATCGCCGCCCGCAACTCATCATGCTCCTCGGGCAACTTGAACAGATCAAACGAGGGATTCATCGGGAGCTCCCCGCCTTCGCCCACGGGAAGAAGCGGCCTGCTGCGGCTGCGGTGAGCCGTTGATATCCCGGTCCGATGACCCGCACGAGTACGTCGAGGGCGTGCGCCTCCCACCCGATCAATACCCGGGCACGGCCGGCGCGGACACCGTCGAGAATGGTCTGTGCAGCCATCTCCGGGGAATGCAGCAGGAGGTAGCGGTCATAGAACTCGGCCAGCGGCTGGGCGTCTTCGCCGTCGCAGACGGTCGCGTTGCGGGCGACCCCGGTCTTGATCCCGCCCGGGTGTACACCCGTCACCTTGACCGGATGACCGTTGATCAGCATCTCTTGACGCAGTGCCTCGGTGAAGCCGCGAACAGCGAATTTAGCGGCGTTGTAAGCACTTTGACCCGGCACTGCGATCAGCCCGAACAGGCTGGAGACATTGATGATGTGCCCGTCGCCGGATGCGATGAGATGCGGCAGAAAGGCTTTGGTGCCGTTGACGACGCCCCAGAAGTCGACGTCCATGACGCGCTCGATGTCCTTGAACGACGCCTTCTCGACGTCGCCGTTGTAGGCGATTCCCGCGTTGTTGTAGACCTGGTGCACCTCGCCGAAGTGATCGGCCACCTCGGCGGCGTACGCGAGCACCTCCGCGCGTTCGACCACATTGAGCTGGTCGGCCTTCACCTGTGCCCCCAGCGCTTGCGCCTTGCGCACGGTGTCGGCGAGCCCGTCGGTGTCGATGTCTGACAGCGCGAGCTTGGCGCCGTGGGCGGCGAGGTTGAGCGCCAACGCTTTACCGATCCCGGAACCCGCACCGGTGATGACGACGACCTTGCCTGCGAATCGGGCGTCGGGTTCAACCGGGCGGCGGCCGCGCACTGCGGCCAGGGCGATGAGGATCCCCGAAGAGCCCAGTACTAGCGCCCAACGGGGTAAGCGTTGCGAAATCATGCCCCGATCTTGTCCGCCGCCAGCGGCTTCGGTCTTGACATTTTCCGACGTTTTTTTATCATTTTCCGACAACCGGGCGGTGGAGGTGGTGAGCGAGATGTCGTCGGGCAGTTTCATCCGCGCCCCGGCCACGTCGGGTTACACCGAGCTGGTTCGCGAACTCGGCGGCGACCCGGCGGCATTCCTGACCCGCTTTCATATCCCGACAGAGGTGGAGCAGCAGGAGGACGCGTTCGTTCCGGTCGACGCCTTTGCCCGAATGCTGGAGGCCACCGCCGATGAGCTTTCGTGCCCGGAGTTCGGGCTTCGCCTCGCGCACCTGCAGGGCCTGCATATCCTCGGGCCGATCGCGGTGATCGCGCGCAACGCCCACACCGTGCTCAGTGGCCTGGGTGCGATCGCGCGGTTTCTGTATATCCACTCCCCCGCTTTGGAACTGACCGATAGGCGAACGCCACGGGGCATCGCTTTCACCTACGAGGTGACCGAGCGAGGAATCCCCTACCCGCTGCAGTCCTATGAGCTCAGCATGGGCATCGCCGTACGTATCCTGCGGTTGCTCGGCGGCCCGGGTGCACGACCGGAGTCGGTCTCGTTCATCCACCGGCAACAGGCCTCCGACAGCGCCTACCGCGAGGCGCTGGGGTGCCCGGTGCGCTTCGAGCAGAGCTGGTGCGGGTTCGAGCTGCCCACGCATCTGGCCGAACGGCGCATCGAGAACGCCGATCCCCACACCAGTCGCATTGCCACCCAGTACCTGGAATCGACCTACCTGCCGAAGACCTCGCCACTGGCGGCACGCGTGGCGGAGCTGGCCCGCCGACTGTTGCCGACCGGGCAGTGCAGCATCGACGTCATCGCCGCCGAGCTGGCGCTGCATCCCCGGACCCTGCAAAGACGACTGGCGACCGAAGGAGTCAGCGGCCGAGACATCATCGACGAGCAGCGCCGCATCCAGGCGATGCGCTACTTCGCCGAGCCCGGGTTGCCGGTACGGCAGATCGTGGTCCTGCTCGGCTATACCGAACAAAGCGCGCTGAACCGATCGTGTCGCCGGTGGTTCTCCAAGACGCCGCGCGAGTGTCAGGTCAGTGGGTGCACCTAGGCGCCTGTGGCGTTACTCCGGAAGCCGCAGCTCGGGCTTCTCGACCTCTTCGATGTTGACGTCTTTGAAGGTGACCACCCGAACCTGCTTGACGAACCGGGCCGGGCGGTACATGTCCCACACCCAGGCATCGGCCAGCCGTAGCTCGAAATACACCTCGCCGTCGGCGTTGCGGGGCACCATCTCGACACTGTTGGCCAGGTAGAAGCGCCGTTCGGTCTCCACCACGTAACTGAACTGCCCCACGATGTCCTTGTATTCGCGGTACAGCGAGAGTTCCATCTCGGTTTCGTACTTCTCGAGATCTTCGGCACTCATCTGCTCAGCCGTCCTTCTGCTCGGTTCGTCGATCCCATTGTCCCCGCAACCGGGGCGACCGCTCCGGTCCCGGCCAAGGCCAGTGCCACGGTGCGCACGTTGATAAACGAGAAGCGATGCTGGCTGCACGGTCCTAACGCAGACAGGGCCGCGGTGTGTGCCGCGGTGGCGTAGCCCTTGTGTACCGCGAAGCCATAACCGGGGTGATCGGCGTCCAGGGTCGCCATGTAGCGATCCCGACTGACCTTGGCCAGCACGCTCGCCGCAGCAATACACGCCGCCGCCCCGTCGCCGCCGATCACCGGAAGCGAGGGCATCGGCAGCCCTGGGACCCGGAACCCGTCGGAGAGCACATAGCCCGGCCGCAGCGGCAGGCCCGCCACCGCGCGCCGCATGCCCTCGATGTTGGCCACGTGCACGCCGCGCGCGTCAACGTCGGCGGGTTCGATGAACACCACGTGGTAGGCCAGCGCGTACCGGCAGATCAGCGGAAACAGCTCCTCGCGGATCTTCTCGGTGAGCTTCTTAGAGTCGTCGAGCGCGGCCAGGGCCGCGGGCTTGCCCGGCCCGAGCACACAGGCGGCCACCACCAGCGGTCCGGCGCAGGCGCCGCGGCCGACCTCGTCGACACCGGCGACCGGGCCGAGCCCACTGCGGTACAGCGCCGACTCCAGAGTGCGCAGCCCCGGTGAACGACGGATCACCGGGCGCGGCGGCCAGGCCGGAGCCATCGCTACGGGCCCTGCTCGGCCATCTTCTGGGGATTTACCGATTTTACCGGCCCCCAGCGCGACGGCGGCCAGGCGATGAACCGCGTCTTGCCGATCACGTTGGCCACCGGCACGGTGCCGGCGTCCAGATCTTCTCCGGTGCACAGTATCCGGCGCTGCAGGTCGGGTTGGACCTGCACCGAGTCGCAGTGCGCCCGCGAGTCCGACGAATGGGTGCGGTTGTCACCCATCACCCACAGCCGCCCCTCGGGCACGGTCACCGGACCGAACTCGTTGCCGAGGCAGGGATAGACCAACGGGTCGACCATCAGGGTGGCCGGGTTCAGGTAGGGCTCATGGAGCAACTTGCCGTCGACGGTCAGGCCGGTGTCGTTGCGGCACTGGACCGTCTGGCCGCCTACCGCGATGACCCGCTTGACCAAGTCGTTCTCGTCGGGCGGGACGAACCCGATGAACGACAGCGCGTTTTGCACCCAGCGCACCGGCGTGTTCGTCGACCGGATCGACTTGTAGCCGACGTTCCACGACGGCGGGCCGCGGAAGACCACGACGTCACCGGGCTGCGGTGTGCCGAAGCGGTAGGTGACCTTATCCACCATGATGCGGTCGCCCACGCAGCCGTGGCAGCCGTGCAGTGTCGGCTCCATCGATTCCGACGGAATGAGGTACGGACGTGCCACGAACGTCAGCATCAGGTAGTACAGCACCAACGCGATCGTGATCAGCACGACCGACTCGCGCAGCGTGCTGTGCTTGCCGTCCTCGGGCACCTCGGCAGCCTCAGCCGCCTCGGGGGAACTTTCGGGTGATGAGCCCGTGGTTTCGGTCACGAGATCAGGGTAGTGACCGCGTCAGCGGCACCGGAAACCGATCGGAAAAAGCCCGGCGCGGGCAAGATCAGCGCTTTTCCTTGATCTTGGCCTTCTTGCCGCGCAGCTCACGCAGGTAGTACAGCTTGGCGCGCCGAACGTCACCGCGGACCACGACGTCGATGTGGTCGACGTTGGGCGAGTGCACCGGGAAGGTGCGCTCCACGCCGACGCCGTAGCTCTCCTTGCGGACGGTGAAGGTCTCGCGCACGCCGCCACCCTGCCGACGGATGACCACACCCTTGAACACCTGGATGCGCTCCTTGGAGCCCTCGATCACCTTCACGTGCACGTTGACCGTGTCGCCGGGGGCGAAGGCCGGGATGTCGTCGCGCAGCGACGCCTTGTCGACGATGTCCAGCGTGTTCATTGCGGAAACACTTCCTCGCGGGTCGCGGCTTCGGACCGGCCGACACGCGTTGTGAGCATGCAGACGGTTACCGAGCCGATGGGTTCGGGCATGTTGTCGCACTGTGCGGTGACCGGGACGCCAGGACTCCGCTGCAGCATCAACCGCAGGCGACAACTGCTCAATTGTGCCAGACGCAGCCCAACCAGTGAAATCGCGCAAATCGCCGCTGGTCGTTCCACGCCGAACCCCGCAGCCGTGATAATTCTGGAGGCGACCGAACTGAGCGATCCGCATGCCCACGCGGTAACCTATCCGGCGGGCCGATGGCAGCAGTTGTGGCGAGCCCGTGAACCCCATGTCGGTGCAATCACGCGCCTGATACCTGTTGAGGAGGCCACCCGCCGTGCGGCCATCGATGCTTCTGTTGACCATCGTCATGGTGATTTCCACGGTGGTGTTCGGCTGCGACGAGAAGGTCTATGGCGCCGACGCGGTACGGCCGACGCCGTATCGCGCACCCGAGGTGACACCGGTGGCCACGGCGATCGAAGCTCCCCGCGCGCCGGCGATTCAGCCGGCCGCGGTGGTCGACGGCCTCTCGGCGCGCATGCAGGAAGCCACCGACGATGCCGCCAAGGTCGGTGCCAACATCTCGGTGGCGGTGCTGGACCGGATCTCGCACCAGCTGATCACCAACGGCAACACCCGGCCCATCGCCACTGCATCGGTCGTCAAGCTGTTCATCGCCGACGACCTGCTGCTCCGCAAGCCCGAAGGCGGCCTGTCTGCTGACGACCGGGCTGCCCTCGATTCCATGCTGCGTGCGTCCGACGACGGGGCGGCCGAGACGTTCTGGAACCAGAACGGCGGCAACGCGATCATCACCCGGGTGGCCGGCCGCTATGGCCTGGCCAACACCTCACCGCCGTCGAACGGCGCCTGGTGGAACACCATCAGCACCGCACCGGACCTGGCGCGCTACTACGACATGCTGCTCAACGGTTCCGGCGGTCTGCCACCGGCGCAGGCCAACATCATCATCAACAACCTCGCGCAGTCCACCCCGAGCGGCCTCGACGGCTACCCGCAGCGCTTCGGGATCCCGGAAGGCCTCTACGACGAGCCGGTGGCGGTGAAGCAGGGCTGGATGTGCTGCATCGGTAACAACTGGATGCACCTGTCGACCGGCGTGGTCGGGGCGGATCGTCGCTACATCGTGGTGATCGAGTCGCTGCAGCCCAGCGATGACGCCACGGCGCGCACCACCATCACCGAAGCCGTGAAGACCATCTTCCCCGGCGGCCGGATCTAGCCCAGTGTCATCGTCGGCACTGGGCGATTCGCAGCCGGCGCCGAGCGTGCGGTTTGGTGGGCAAAAACCTCGAAACTCCCGATAATTCCGCACACTCGCGGCCGAAACCTGTCGGCTTACTCGGCCAGCAGATCCGGGCGGCGTTCGCGGGTCCGCGCTAGGGCGGCCTCGTGGCGCCAGGCGTTGATCCGGGCGTGGTCACCGGAGAGCAGCACGTCAGGCACGTCCAGGCCGCGCCAGCTCGGCGGACGGGTGTAGCTCGGCCCCTCCAGCAGCCCGTCACGGTCCGGGGAATGCGAATCGTCACGTTGGGACGCCGGATTGCCGAGCACGCCGGGCATGAGCCGCAGCACCGCCTCCAACATCACCAGAACTGCAGGCTCCCCGCCGGCCAGCACATAGTCACCGATCGAAACCTCTTCGACCCGCATCCGCCGAGCGGCGTCGTCGGCGACCCGCTGATCGATGCCCTCGTAACGGCCGCAGGCGAACACCAGATGCTCTTCGTGGCTCCAGCGCTGCGCGGTGGCCTGGTCGAACAGTGTCCCCGCCGGGGTCGGGACGATGAGAACGGTCTGCTCCGAACAGATTTCGTCCAGCGCTTCACCCCAGACCGGCGCCTTCATCACCATTCCGGGGCCTCCCCCGTAGGGCGAATCGTCCACCGAGCGATGCACATCGTGGGTCCAGCGCCGTAGGTCGTGAACCTCGAACGCGACCATCCCGGATTCGATCGCCTTGCCGGGCAGCGATTGCCGGATCGGGGCCAGATAGTCGGGGAAGATCGTGACGACATCGATTCGCATGCCGCGCTTTATCCGTCCAGCTCCAGCAGCCCGTCGGGTGGTTCGATCAGCACGGTGCCCTCGGCCAGCGACACCGACGGCACGAACGCAGCGATGAACGGCACCAACAGTTCTCGGCCATCGGTCCGCTTGATCGCCAGCAGCTCACCGGCAGCGGTGTGCAGCACCTCGGTCACGGAGCCGATCTCCTCCCCCGCCACGGTGCGCACCCGCAGACCCTCGAGTTGATGGTCGTAGTAGGTGTCCGGTTCGGTGATCGGGGGCAACTCCGCGGAGTCGACGACGAAAACGCTGCCACGGACCGCGTCGGCGCCGTCACGGTCGACCACCCCGACCAACCGCACCAACAGCCGGGCCCCATGAGGGCGCGCCGCCTCGACGACGTAGTCGCGTTGCGGCGCACCGGACTTACGGGCGTGCAGCGTTGCACCCGGCGCGAACCGAAGTTCGGGATCGTCGGTACGGACATCGACGACGAGTTCGCCGCGGATGCCGTGGGCCTTGACCACACGCCCGACCGTCAGCTCCATGAGCCGGCCGACTACCGGTCGGTGTCCACCACGTCCACGCGGATGCCACGTCCACCGATACCGGCGACGAGGGTGCGCAACGCAGTGGCGGTGCGACCGCCGCGACCGATTACCTTGCCCAGGTCGTCGGGGTGCACGTGCACCTCGACGGTGCGGCCACGGCGGTTGGTCACCATGTCGACTCGTACGTCATCCGGGTTGTCGACGATGCCGCGCACCAAGTGCTCGACGGCGTCCGCCACCACGGCACTCATGGCCGCGGTCAGCTCTCGCTGGCCGACTCGGCGGCCTCAGCAGCGGGAGCCTCGGCGGCAGCGTCCTCGGCGGCAGCGTCAGCCTTGTCGTCGGCCTTTTCGGTCTTCTTGGCCGGCGCCTTCTTCTTCTTGGCGGTGGTGGCCTCGGTGGTCGGGCCACCCTCGGCCTCGGCCAGCGCGGCGTTGAACAGCTCCAGCTTGCTCGGCTTGGCCGGCTTGACCTTCAGGCGGCCCTCGGCGCCGGGCAGGCCCTTGAACTTCTGCCAGTCACCGGTGATCTTCAGCAGCTTGAGCACCGGCTCGGTGGGCTGGGCACCGACCGACAGCCAGTACTGGGCGCGCTCCGAGTCGATCTCGATCAGGCTGGGCTCTTCCTTCGGGTGGTAGCGACCGATGACCTCGATGGCGCGGCCGTCCCGGCGGGAGCGCGCGTCGGCAATCGCGATGCGGTACTGCGGATTGCGGATCTTACCGAGGCGGGTGAGCTTGATCTTGACAGCCATGAATTACTCCTGAGGTAGCACGCTGCAATTCAGCGACGGGGGCGGGTTTGCTCCCATCCGGTTTTGCCTCGCGTGTTGCGCCACGGCCGCGCAGCCGTAGTCGCGCGGCGGACAGCCGCCTATTGTGCCAGAACCGAGCCGGTCAGCTGAAATCGCCTCAGGGCAGCTTCTCGAAGCACTTGATCTCGTTGCGCCGGCTCATCCGCCAGCCCTGCGCGGTGCGGATGAACTCGTCGTCATACCACAGGCCCAACAACATGGTGGCGGGCTTTTCCCCGCTGAACACCATCGGGTTGAAGCAGAAGGTGCGCGCGGTGGCGCTGTCGCCGTCGACGCGGATCGCCGGTAAGCCCAGCATGTGGGAGTAGTTGGCGAAATTGGGCAGCACCTCGGCCAGCCAAGCCTTGACTTCCGGGAAGCGCCCGTCGATACCACCCAAGGCGCGGTAGTCGATGTAGGCATCGGGGGTGAACACCGCGTCCAGACCATCGAAGTTGCGGGTGTCGATCGCGGTCGAGTAGTCGACCAGCAACTGCTGGATCTCCCAACGGTCCGAAATTTCTTGTTGGCTCAGCATTCCTCGATTGAACACCACAGCGGTAAGGTAGGCCGCCATGCGGAAAATCTTGGCCGCAATCGCGGCTCTCGCAACCGTGTTCGCCTCTCCCGCCGTGACTGCCCACGCCGACGCTGCGCAGCCTCTCGGCTCGGCGCCGGTACCGGTCGGCCCGGCCCCGAACTGGCTGATCGCCGACCTGGATTCCGGGCAGGTGCTCGCCGAGCAGAACGGCTACGCCGCCACTCCGCCGGCCAGCACGATCAAAGTTCTGCTGGCCCTGGTGGTGCTCGACGAGCTGAATCTCGACGACACCGTGGTGGCCACCCCGGCCGACACCCACGTGGAGTGCAACTGTGTCGGGGTCAAAGCCGACCACAGCTACACGGCCCGGCAGCTGCTGGAAGGCCTGCTGCTGGTTTCGGGCAACGATGCCGCCAACGCACTGGCAGACATGCTCGGTGGGCCTGAGGCGGCGGTGGCGAAGATGAACGCCAAGGCCGCTGCGGTCGGGGCGACCGATACTCACGCCAGTACACCGTCAGGGTTGGACGGCCCCGGCGGTCCGGGCGCGAGCACCCCGCACGACCTGGCGGCCATCTTCCGGGCGGCGATGGCCAACCCGGTGTTCGCCGAGATCACCGCGCAGCCCGCGGCGACGTTCCCCACCGATGCCGGGGAGCGTCCGATCGTGAACATGAACGAGCTGTTGGCCCGCTACCCGGGGGCGTTCGGCGGCAAGACCGGCTTCACCGACGCCGCCCGCAAGACCTATGTCGGTGGAGCGGCCCGCGACGGCCGGCGGCTGGTGGTCGCGATGATGTACGGGCTCATCCATGAGGGCGGGCCGACCTATTGGGACCAGGCGGCCGCCCTACTGGACTGGGGTTTCGCGCAGTCCCCGATGTCGAGCGTCGGCAGCCTGTAGACCCAACGTTCGGCGCTGACCGCTAGTACACCCGGCCGCGCAGCATCACCAGGTCGGGACGCCCGAGCACCTCGGGGCCGCGTCGCGGATCGTCGGCGAAACAGACCAGGTCGGCCGGCGCGCCCTGCTCCAGCACCGGTGCCCCCAACCAGCGCCGGGCATCCCAGCAGGCCGCGCCCAGCGCTTCGGTACGGCTGAGGCCAATCCCGGACAGGGCGTCGACTTCGTCGGCGATGCGGCCGTGGGCCACCATGCCACCGGCGTCGGTGCCGGCGTAGATCGGCACGCCGGCTTCCCGCGCCGCACCGATCCGCGATCGACAGGTGGCGTGCAGCGCGCGCATGTGCGCGGCGTAGGTCGGGTACTTGGCCGCCGATTCGGCGATACCCGGGAAGTTGTCGATGTTGATCAGCGTGGGCACCAGGGCCGTGCCGTTGGCCAGCATCAGCTCGATGATGTCGTCGGTGATGCCGGTGCCGTGCTCGATGCAGTCGATACCGGCGTTGATCAGGCCGGGCAGTGCGTCCTCGCCGAAGACGTGCGCGGTGACCCGCGCGCCGTTGGCGTGCGCTGCGTCGATGGCCGACTTCAACACGTCGTCGGACCACAGCGGCGCAAGGTCGCCGACACCCCGGTCAATCCAGTCCCCCACCAGCTTCACCCAGCCGTCGCCGCGAACCGCTTGGGCAGCAACGGCTTCCGGCAGTTGCGCCTCGTCGTCGACGTTGATGCCCAGCCCGGGGATGTAGCGCTTGGTCCGGGCGAGATGCTGCCCGGCGCGGATGATGCGCGGCAGGTCGGCACGGTCGTCGAATGCGCGGGTGTCGACCGGTGAACCCGCGTCACGGATCAGCAGGACCCCGGCACGACGTTCGGTCTCAGCCTGGCGCAGCGCCTCGTCGACGTCGACCGGACCGCCGGGCCCGATCCCGACGTGACAGTGCGCGTCGACCAGGCCCGGGATGATCCAGCCGTCGGAGAAGACGGTCTGCGCGCCGTCGACCGGCTCGAGGTAGATGGTTCCGTCGACGATCCAGTACTCGACGGGCTGTTCGTCGGGCAGCCCGCGGCCGGAAACGTGGAGCGCCAAATTACTTCTGGCCCGGGAAGTTCAGCTTGGACAGGTCGAAGTCGGCCAGCCCGGGCGGCAGCTCGTTGAGGCCTTCGGGCATCTGCGACAGGTCGGGGAAACCGGCGGGCATGCCAGCGGGCCCACCGGGCCCGAAAAGACCCCGCACTTTAGGTGGAGTCGGGCCCCGCTTCTTGCCGCCCTTCTTGCCCTTCGCCTTGCGGTTGGAGCTCTTACGACCCAGCCCCGGCAGGCCCAGGCCGCCCATCATCGACGACATCATCTTGCGCGCCTCGAAGAACCGGTCGACGAGCTGGTTGACCTCCGAGACGCTGACCCCCGAACCGTTGGCGATGCGCAGCCGCCGGGAGGCGTTGATGATCTTCGGGTCCGCCCGCTCGGCCGGCGTCATGCCGCGAATGATGGCCTGCAGGCGGTCCAGCTGGCTGTCGTCGACGGCGGCCAGCGCGTCCTTCATCTGGCCGGCTCCGGGCAGCATGCCCAGCAGGTTGCCGATCGGACCCATCTTGCGGATGGCCAGCATCTGCTCGAGGAAATCCTCCAGCGTGAGCTCGCCGGAGCCGATCTTGGCTGCTGCTTCTTCGGCCTTACGGGCGTCGAAGACCTGCTCGGCCTGTTCGATGAGGCTGAGCACGTCGCCCATGCCCAGGATGCGGCTGGCCATCCGGTCGGGGTGAAAGACGTCGAAGTCTTCCAACTTCTCGCCGGTGGACGCGAACAGGATGGGCGCGCCGGTGACTTCCCGCACCGACAATGCCGCACCACCACGAGCGTCGCCGTCGAGCTTGGTGAGAACGACCCCGGTGAAGCCCACGCCTTCGCGGAACGCATCGGCGGTGGTGACCGCGTCCTGGCCGATCATGGCGTCCAGGACGAACAACACCTCATCGGGCTGCACCGCATCGCGGATGGCGGCGGCCTGGGCCATCATCTCCTCGTCGATGCCCAGGCGCCCGGCGGTGTCGACGACGACGACGTCGAAGTGCTTGGCCTTGGCTTCGGCCAAACCGGCCGCGGCCACGGCGACCGGGTCACCTGGCGTGCCGGTGTCACCGGCGACCGAGGTCCCCGGGTGCGGGGCGAACACCGTGACCCCGGCGCGCTCCCCGACCACCTGCAGCTGGTTGACAGCACCGGGGCGTTGCAGATCGCAGGCCACCAGCAGCGGAGTGTGCCCCTGGCCGCGCAGCCAGGTGGCCAGCTTGCCGGCGAGCGTGGTCTTGCCCGCACCCTGCAGACCGGCCAGCATGATGACCGTCGGCGGGCTCTTGGCGAACGCCAGCTGCCGGGTCTCTCCGCCGAGGATGCCGATGAGCTCCTCATTGACGATCTTGACGACCTGCTGAGCCGGGTTGAGCGCACCGGAGACCTCGGCGCCCTTGGCACGGTCCTTGATCCGGCCGATGAACGCGCGCACCACGGGCAACGACACGTCGGCTTCCAGCAAGGCCAGCCGGATCTCGCGGGCGGTGGCGTCGATATCGGCGTCGGTGAGACGGCCCTTGCTGCGCAGCCCCTGCAGGGCCCCGGTCAACCGGTCGGAGAGGGATTCAAACACGCCGCCAGCCTATATCTGGTCACGTCGCGGGCGGGCAGGCGAAGGCGACAGCGGGCGAACCCGGACGACACCTGGCCGGCTCGGCAAATGATTTCCGTGGCGCGCTAATTGTAACCGCGATGTTAGATAAATTGCACAGTTAATCCGGCAATTCACGCCAATTAAAGAACCGTTTCAGACCGTTCACAGCGAGCCAATTTCTGTTAAAGATTCCCGCCCGGCCGCAAAGAAAATGTTAACGATCGGCTCAACCTTGCCGATCTCTGCGACGCTTCACAGCATCGATGACCGCCCCGTCGGACCATCACAGTCTGGTCCGGCTTCCTGCGAGGAGGATGCATGTCGTTTGTGAAAACACTCCCCGAATCAATGACGCATGCCGCGGGTCAACTCGCAGGTATCGGCGAGGCGCTCTCCGCCGAAAGCGGTGCGGCGGCCATCCCGACCACGGTCATCGCGCCGGCCGGCACCGACCCGGTCTCTGCCCTGCAGGCCGCGGTGTTCGCGACCTACGGGAACCTCTACCAGTCGATCAGCGAGCAGGCGGCAGCCGTTCACCAGCAGCTGGTGCAGGTCCTCGGGCAGAACGCCGGGGCCTATGGCACGGCCGAGGCGACCAACCAGGCGGCCTCGTCGATGGACTCCGGTCTGCAGTGGTTCCTGACCAACATCCTCGGTGTGCCATCCAGCGGCAGCGGCTCCGTACTGTCGGGCAACCTGGCCAACATCGCCAACATCGGCATGGGCAACTGGGCCTCGGCCGGCTCGGCCGTGCTTGGCCTGGCCGGTGGTGGCCTTCTTGACTTCCCCGAAGAGATTGCCGCCGAAGGTGCGGCCGGCCTCGTGGGCTACGAAGCGCCCGCGGCAATGGCCGGCGTCGGCGCGATGCCGGTGGCAGCCGGGATGGCACAGGCCACCACGGTCGGCACCTTGTCCGCGCCGCCCAGCTGGGGGACCGAGCCCGTGGCGGCCGCGACCGCCGCCCCAGCCCGTTTGGCGGCTGCGGCCAGCATGGCCACCCCGCACTCCATGCCCGCCATGGCGGCCGTGCCGGCAGCAATGGCCGCAGCCGGCGCCGGAGATCGTGGCGTCGGGAAGTTCGGCGCACCGCGCTACGGGGTCAAGCGCACCGTCATGCCCAAGCCGACTGCCGTTTAGCAACCCGCCCCACCAACGAGAAGGGGAATGCAGATATGTCGTTCGATTTCGGAGCACTACCCCCGGAGATCGTGTCCGCGTGGATGTACAGCGGAGCCGGTTCCGGACCGCTAGTGTCGGCCGCCTCGGCATGGGGCAGCCTGGCCGCCGAGCTGGAGGCGTCGGCCACATCGGCCCAGTTGGTGATTTCCGAGCTGGCCGGCGAAGAGTGGACGGGTCCGGCCTCAGCGGCAATGACCAGTGCCGTCACGCCGTATCTCACGTGGTTGAACACCACCTCGACGGCCGCCTACCAGGCCAGTTCGCAAGCGATGGCCTCGGCAGGAGCATTCGAGGCTGCCCGCGCGGCTGTGGTGTCTCCCGCGATCATCGCCGCCAACCGGGCCCAGCTGGCGGCCCTCGTCGCGTCGAACTTCCTGGGGGTGAACACCCCGGCGATCCTGGCTACCGAAGCCCATTACATGGAGATGTGGGCTCAGGACACCCTGGCCATGTTCGGCTACAGCACCGCGTCGTCCAGCGCTGCAGCGCTCACGCCGATGACTCCCGCGCCTCAGACCACCAACCCGGTCGGCGCGGCGGTCGCCACCGCCGGCAGTGCTACTGGTGGGCTCCAGCAGGAGCTGACTCAAGGCCTCGCCTCGCTACAGGGCGCCCTGCAGTCGCTGATAGCACCGCTGACCGGGGCATCGGACCCGACACTGGTGAACGCGATCGACCTCTTGCTGGGAACACCGTTGTTCGCCAATGCCATCAACGGCGGCGTGAACACCGCAGCCTGGTTCACCGCCACCGCCATTCCGACGGCGGTATCGCTGGGGCACACACTGGCCCTGGCAGGACCGGCCAGCCTGGCATCCGATGTCACCGGCGTCGACGGCCTCGCGGCCGGACTGGGTTCTGGGGTCTTGGCGGGTATGACACAACCAGTCGGCGCGGTGGCTGCTGCCGGAACGCCGGTCTTGGCGGGCCTGGGACAAGCATCCACGATGGGCGGGATGTCGGTCCCGGCGGGCTGGTCGGCCGCGGCAGGCACTCAACTCGCCGCATCGACGGGTTCGGGCTGGACGGTTGCCGCCGAAGAGACTGCAGGCATGCACGCCGTGCCGGCCGGAATGGCTCCGATGGGCGCTGGCGGACGCGGCGGCCTCGGTTCCGGCGGCCCTCGTTACGGCTTCCGGCCTACGGTGATGCCAAAACAGGTGCTGGTGTGAGGCCGGGTGCGCCCTCTTGGTCGCTGGTGATGGCGGGAACCCCGTCGAGCCGCGCCTCAGGAGGGCGCACCACCTGCCTCCGCCGATCCCCGGGGCAGGTGCGGCCCCGGATGCAGCCGCAGTTGAGGCCGATGATGCAGGCCTGCGGGCTGACGGAGGTCACACCCGGCAAGGGGGCCAAACCACTCACAGGGACAGGCGCTGCCTGCGCGATACCGGCCGCTCCGACTCCGGTGAACCCGACTACCAAGGCTGCGCCTGCTGTACTCAACAATGCGGCCGTCATCCTGCCGAAGCGTCTCATCGCAATCCCTATGTTTCGTCCGTGTTTCACCCCCTTCACGCAACGTACTTCTCGTTCCTGGCATACATCTGAATCTTCCTGGCATCCGTCTGAGTCTCTGCAGCGCTCTGGCCAGCGGTGATGGCGGCAACGGTGAACGAAGCCTGCTACGGGGTCGACATCGATAATCGCCGTTGAATTCCCCCGGCCGAATTCCCCTTAATCAGTCGGCGCCATAATTATTCAGCACAGAAAATTTCTGTCGACTGACAGAGATGTGGGCGCTCGATACAAAGCGAAACTTAGCGCGAGACGCGACTAAGCCACACCGGGCAACACCAGCGCAAAGATTTTCCTTCTCGGGGATGTTATGCCCGCACAGCAAACTTCTCGCGACACGCCAGTGTGTCGAATTCGGCATCGACGTGCCGGCTGATTGTATGCGCGGCATCAAGCAGGCTGGCCGCCAAGTCGTACCGGTCGCCCAGCCCCAAGGCGGCGCCGATTTCGTCGGCGTACTGGGCCGACAGCAGATCATGGCCGCGCCCGCAGGCTCGGTGCAGTTCAGTGCGGACGTCCAGCACCGTGCGGTAGGCAACGCGCAACGCACCCCTGCACCCATAGGGCCGACGCAAGGTCGAGCGGCCGGAATCATGTGCCACCGTCAGCGCATCGAGCAGTTGAACATCGCGCAGGCCGCCGCGGCCACATTTCAGATCGGGTTCGGTGCTGCCGGCTATGGCCCCACTGCGCTGCCACCGGGCGTGTGTCACGTCGATGAGTTCGCCATAGCGGGTGCGGATGCCGTGGCGCCATTGCTGTCGGATGCCGGCGATCAGGCCTGCTGACAACCGTTCATCGCCGGCGATGTGACGTGCGTCCAGCATGGCCAGGGCGGCGAGGATATCGCACGTGGCGACCTGCAGCGCCTGCGGAATCGTGCGCACGCTGTGGTCGAGACGAACATTGGCGTCCCACAACGGATACCAAAGCAGCTCGGCCGTTCGCCCCACCGCGTCCGGAGTCATGTCGTCGTGCAACAGCAAAAGGTCCAGATCGGAGTGCGGAAGCAACTCACGGCGGCCCAGCGAACCGGTTGCCACCACGGCAAAGCCGCTGCCGGGCACAACCCCGATCTCGGCCGCCTTGGCAACCAGCCACGACTCGTGCACCTGGCGCCACATTGTCCGCAGCGCGACCGAATCGCATTGCGCGGACGTCGCACACCGCAATGCGGCTCGAGCAGCCGCCAAGTCGGCTGCCTCGCACCTCGCCCCCCTGCGGTTCATGGCCGTCTACATCGGCTCGGATCGCGCTACAGACTCATACCGCGTCGGGGCCACGTTCGCCCGTGCGCACCCGGACCACGGACTCCACCGCGCTGACCCATACCTTGCCGTCGCCGATCTTGCCGGTATGGGCCGCCCGCACGATGACATCGACGATCTTGTCGACCGCGAAGTCGTCGACCAGCACCTCGATCCGCACCTTGGGAACGAAATCGATCGAATACTCGGCACCCCGGTAGACCTCGGTGTGGCCCTTCTGCCGCCCGTATCCCTGGACATCACTGACCGTCATCCCCAGCACCCCGGCCTCTTCCAAGCCAGTCTTGATGTCCTCCAACGTAAACGGCTTCACGATCGCGGTGATCAGCTTCATCTTCACTCCTGTCTTCAGCCGAGTAAGCAAGAACAGCACTACCGGTACTCACGAGGTCGTAACCGCTTTGGAGGTGCTCGGCCTCGTCGATGCCCGAGGCTTCATCCTCGGCGTCCAACCGCAGTCCGATGGTGTATTTGAGGATCAAGGCCAAGATCGCCGTTCCGACCGCCGAATACACCGCAACGCTGGACGCGCCGATGAGCTGGCGCCACAGCTGATCGAAGCCGCCGCCGTAGAACAAGCCGGGCGACACGTCGGACACACCGTCGATGGCCGCTGTAGTCGGTGCCGCGACCAGACCCACCAGTAGAGTTCCGACGAGGCCTCCGACCAGATGCACCCCGACAACATCAAGCGAATCATCAAAGCCGAAACGGTATTTCAGACCCACTGCCAGCGCGCACGCGACGCCGGCCACCGCACCGACGACCAACGCACCAACCACATCGACTGAGGCACACGCCGGCGTGATCGCGACCAGCCCGGCCACGATGCCCGACGCTGCACCCAATGAGGTGGCGTGGCCGTCGCGGATCCGCTCGGCCAGCAGCCAGCCCAGCATCGCGGCGGCTGTCGCGACCGTCGTGGTGATAAAGGTCGAGCCGGCAACGCCGTTGGCGCTCACCGCCGACCCGGCGTTGAATCCATACCACCCGAACCACAACAAGCCCGCCCCAAGCATCACCAACGGCAGATTGTGCGGCCGCATTGGAAGAGCCGGCCATCCTCGGCGCTTGCCAAGGATGATCGCCAACACCAGAGCGGCCATACCCGCGTTGATGTGGACCGCGGTACCACCCGCAAAGTCGATCGCATGAAGCTTGTTGGCGATCCAGCCGCCATGGGAGGCGGTGCTGTCGTCAAAGGCGAAGACCCAGTGGGCAACCGGGAAATACACGACACTCACCC
Organism: Mycobacterium sp. SMC-11; assembly: GCF_046250095.1. Lineage (NCBI taxonomy): Bacteria > Bacillati > Actinomycetota > Actinomycetes > Mycobacteriales > Mycobacteriaceae > Mycobacterium > Mycobacterium sp. SMC-11. Next base: position 3,042,806 of record NZ_CP176430.1, read on the forward strand.
AGAGGGCCGAGAACAACAGCCAACTGCCGAACTTCATCCGATCGGCCACCGCTCCGGAGATCAACGCGACCGTGATGATCGCGAACATCATCTGGAATCCGACGAAAACGGTCGCCGGGACCGTGCCGACCAACGGAATCTCGACCGCAGGCGTACCGCTGGCCGGATCGGCAGCGACTGCGTTGACCCCGATGAGGCCCTTCAATCCCCAATAATCCGTGGGGTTTCCCGCGACGTTGCCGACGTCATCACCGAACGCGAGCGAGAAGCCGTAAAGCACCCAGAGCACGGTCACCACGCCCATGGCACTGATGCTCATCATGATCATGTTCAAGACACTTTTGACACGAACCATGCCGCCGTAGAAGAACGCCAGACCGGGTGTCATCAAGAGCACCAGGGCGGCGCTGGTCAGCATCCATGCCGTGTCGCCGGTGTCGGGCACCCCCATCGCCGGGAATTGATCCATGCACCAAACCTCCTCCACCGCGACCGGTTGCCAAATGAACCAGGCTGGTCATAACCATGCGCAACAGTTGTTTCAGCGGATGCGCCGCTCCGTTGCAGATGTGTGACCAGCTGCTCACAGCGGTGAGCCAGGAAAAGGGCAGGAAGGGGCCTGACTGCGCCTTCGGGCGCAGAAAATCGCGCCGTGACTGGATCTTCGCGGCCCGGCTACCCGCCTGGGCTAGGGACGGGTGCCGGGCGCGCCCCCGGCGCCCCCGGCGCCCCCGGTGCCGTCGACGTTGGACTCGCCGGGCTTGCCCGCGCCACCGGCAATACCTCCGGTTGAACCACCGTTGCCGCCGTCGCCGCCGTCGCCACCGACACCCAAGGAACCGTTGCCGCCCGCGCCACCGTTACCGCCGCGGCCACCGGAACTACCGGTCTGATCGGCTGCGGCGCCGCCGTTTCCACCGTCACCGCCGTTAGCGCCGACCCGGCCGCTGCCACCGGCACCACCGACTCCCCCGGCACCGCCGTTCCCGCCGGTCGTCCCGACGCCGCCGGCCCCGCCCGCGCCGCCGTTGCCACCGTGGCCCCCGGTACCGAACGGGTTGGTCAGGCCTACGCCGCCCGCACCACCGGCGCCACCGTCGCCGTCGTCACCGGCCTGCCCGACGGCGCCGATCCACCCGACGCCGGTGCCGGCAGCACCGCCTCGCCCGCCGTCGCCGCCATCACCGCCGTTACCACCGTTGGGCTGGCTGGCGGTGCCGACGCCGCCGGCCGCCCCCACCCCGCCGACGCCGCCGGCGCCGCCGTTGCCGCTAAAACCCAAGAGCCACCCGGCGTTACCGCCCATGCCGCCGCTACCACCGGCACCGCCGTTCAACGCGGTCACATCGGGGCCGTTGACGCCGGCCCAGCCGGAGCCACCGCGCCCACCGGTTCCGCCGAAGCCCCAACCGGCCAGGGAGTCGCCACCTGCACCGCCAGTACCCCCCGCGTGCGTCACCAACGACGTGCCGTCGAAGGTGTCGTGGAAGCCCGTGCCGCCCTGGCCGCCGACACCACCGTCGCCGAACCACATTCCGCCGGTACCGCCCTGGCCGCCCGCGCCGGCCTCGATCACCACGCCACCGGCGCCGAGGTAGGCAGCAGCGCCCTGACCGCCCGCGCCACCGTTGCCGAACAATCCGGCGTCGCCGCCGTCACCGCCCACGCCGCCGTTGACTCCGGCTACGCCGGCCGCACCGTCGCCACCGTCGCCGAACAGGAACCCGCCGTCGCCGAGGTCTCCCAGACCGAGCCAGCCGAACAACGAATTGTTGACACCCTTGAAGCCATCGATGCCGTCGCCGATCAGGTCCCGGCCGAACATCAACACCACGGGCGTGTTGATCAGGTCGATCAGCAGCTGGTTTCCGGCGTTGTGCAGGAAGCTTTCCAGGGCGTCGTGGATCGGGAGGTAGAAGCCGTCCTGATACAGCTGAGCCCAGTCAGCCGGTGCCAACGGGTCGAAGGCGGCGCCACCCAGCTCACCCGGGTCGAAGCTGGCGATGCCGATGTCGGCGAGATCGACGCCGGCCGGGCTGATGTCGGCCGTGTCGAACCAGCTTCCGGGGTCGAAGAAGTCGAAATCCGCCTGGGCAGACGGCGGGGTCACCATCGGCGCCAGGGCGAGCGTCAGCGCCGCCGCCGCACCGCCCATCACACGACTCATCCGTGCGCTACGACCCCGGTGCCCGGCACTACGGCGAAGACGACGATTCATTGCGATTGACCTTTCTACGACTAACCCGTGTTGACGGGCCAAAGCTGACTTAGGCGGCGGAAATCGTGTCGAGGCCGAGGAATTCACCGATCCAGGACAGATCGGGATTCCCGTCAACTAGGGACCCGATTGAGTTCAGGAAATCCGGCGAGTCCGCTGTGTCGGTCGCCATCGCCGAACCACCGAACAGGCCACCGAATAGCGGGGTGGGGTTCTGGATATCGAAAAAGACGCGCTGAGCTGCGTTCCACAGCGTCGAGAAGGGTTCCTGCTCCATAAACGAACCCCACACGTAGTTCGCTGGGTCCTGCAGGTCACGAAATGCTGCCTGGACACCTTCCGACCAGGCGGCACTCAGAGCGGTGTTGACCTCGGCCCAGCTGATGTTGCTCGGCAACAGGTCGAAACTGAAGGTCGTGAGCTCGTTGGCAGGCCCCTGGTTCCAGCCCTCGGTCAAGCTGCCGTAGCCAAGGTTCACCAGGATGCGCATGCTCGGTTCCAAAAGGTCGGCCAGCGGGTTACCCCAGACGGGATTTACCCGTAGCAGATCCAGAAGCGGCAGCGAGTCAGAGGGGATCACATAATAATTGGTGAGACCGTCCCCGGTGGTTTCCAACTGAATTGCGTTGGCGATGTCGTCAGCACTGACACCGAAATATCCGTCATGAAGCAAGAACATGCCGACGACGGCATTAAGCGAAGATATCAGGTTCAGCGGATAACGGGGAAAGTCGGCGTACCCGTCATATTCCATCGTATAGACGTCGGTGGTGAAGTAGTCCGGCGTCGGATGCCCGAGGGTCATCCCGTTCCAGAAAGTAAGGTCCCCGCCCCAGAAGTTCAGCAGCTGGAGCAGCCCGCCGTTCGGGTTCGCGGAATTCCCGACGAGCACGAAATGAACATCCTCGGGCGCGACACCCTGGTGCTCGAGTTGTTCCATCGTCATCGACGACATTGCCGAACTCTGCGAGTAGCCGAACACATACACCGGGTTGTCGGCGTTCACCTCCCCGGTGGCGATCTCCTTGTTGATTGCCTCAGCCAGGATCTGGGCGCCCTGGACCATCGAGATGTTGCCCGGAAAGTACAGCTGGGGGGTGAACAGAGACTGGGCAGTCCCTGTGAAGCCGTGCGACTGCAGGTACAGCAGGTCGGCGGCGTTGACGTAACCCTGCGAAGGCAACGGAATACCGCTGCCCCCCATGACGAACGCGATGTCACCCGCGGCCAGCGCGACGTCTTCTGACACGGTGGCCGATGACCGGGCAGACAACGGCGCCGCGGTAAGCCCCGCCATACCCGCGAAGACGACGAGAACGCTTACGACAGCGAGAACTACGCGACCACGGCGGAGCGAACGCCCCCCCTGCGGACCGGTCATCGCGACGACACCAGCCATGGAAACCCCTTGAAACGCCCTTCAACGCACCGCAGAACGCGGAACCCCACCCGAAATTAGATCACCCGCAACAGTTTTAGTCAGTAGTTGTGCGGAAAACCAGCCAGATTGACATAACTGTCGTTATTGGGGCGTGATAAAAAATCGGCCTTTCAGCTTCCCCGAATCGCGGAGCGGAACACCGTCCAAGTAAAGTGCCCTTCGTGGATATTAATGGAGCAAGCGCGATCGTCACCGGTGGCGCATCAGGAATCGGCGCGGCTACTGCCCGCCAGTTGGCCGACCGGGGCGCACGGGTGGTCGTCGCCGACCTGCAGGCGGACAAGGGTGAAGCGCTGGCACACGAGATCGGCGGCGTGTTCGTGTCCGTCGACGTGACCAGCACCGAGCAGATCATCGACGCGGTCAACACCGCGACCGACCTGGGCCCGCTGCGGGCACTGGTGAACTCGGCCGGTATCGGCTGGGCCCAGCGCACCATCGGAAAGGACGGCGAGTTCGACTCGGCGCACAACCTGGATGCCTACCGCAAGGTGCTGGCGATCAACCTGATCGGCACCTTCGACTGCATCCGGATCGCGGCCACCGCGATGAGCCGCAATGAGTTCACCGACACCGGCGAGCGCGGCGCAATCGTGAACATGACCAGCGTTGCCGCCTTCGACGGCCAGATCGGCCAGGCCGCCTACTCGTCGTCCAAGGGCGGCGTGGTGGGCCTGACCCTGCCGGTCGCCCGCGACCTGTCGGCGGCGGGCATCCGCGTCAACACCGTGGCCCCCGGCCTCATCGACACCCCGATCTACGGCGAGGGTGAGGCCTCGGAGGCCTTCAAGGCCAAGCTCGGTGAGTCCGTGCTGTTCCCGCACCGGCTCGGCAAGCCCGAAGAGCTGGCTTCGATGGTGGTGGAGCTGCTTACCAACTCCTACATGAATGCCGAAGTCGTCCGCGTGGACGGTGGCATCCGGATGCCACCGAAGTAGTAGTCGTATCCAAGGTTGAGATTGCGCCCAGGGTCGCGGATACCGCGAGATGCACCACCCTGGGCGCAATCTCAACGTCTAGGTGCCTGCCGTAGCGCGCCGTCGCGTGGCTCCCCAGAGCCCCACCCCGATGCCGACGACCGCTCCACCGAGACCGACGATCTGCTGTCCACGCTTGAGATCGGCGTGCACGCTGAGCCCGCCCAGCAGGTCGGCCGCGTCGGCACCACCTGACGCTAGGAACCAGCCGCGCGTGTCGCGACCGCGCAACGCCCCGTTCACGAGCAGCCCGCCGATCAGGGCGTCGCGGTACCCCATCGAACGCAGCAGCAGGCGCGCGGAAGGCCCAGGATCGTCCGACTCCCCCCACAACCGATTCGCCCGAAGCGGATCGACCAGAAACGAGATACCCGACGCCAACCGGATACAGCCCGCGACCAGTGCGGCACGGTCTTTGATCATGGAGCGCAGCCTAGAGCCCGACGCCTGCGCGCGAACCAATTTCCAAGCGAATACCGGTTGCCCCAACTCGTCGACCCGCGCGGCGGGACCTGACTGACCCTCGGGCCGGTCAGCCGGCGGCCCACTCCTTGGCACGCTCGACGTCATCGAGTCCGAACACCGCAAGCTCGCCGGGAATCATCCATTCGAGCGCATGCAGCACATGGGCAACCCATTCCTTGTCCGACACCACCGCGATGCGTTTGAACGCCGAGTGATGCGGCAGTACGGCGCCCAGGCCGAGCTTGATGTCCTCGGCCAGCCCACCCGGCCCAAAGCCCTCATAGTCGGAGTCGATGACCTCGACGATGCGAACATCGCCGCCCTGCAGAAGCTCATGCAGCGACGGCTTGATCTCCCGGAGTTCGTCACCGCGAAGGCGCCCCGACACACGAATTCCGGTCACTCCCTGCGGCATGTCCGGCAGTAGCTCAATCATGGGAATACTCCCTTCCGGCCGATGCCGCCACTGTAACCCCGCGTCGGGCGACTATTCGAAGTCGTTGCCGTGGGACTGGTGTTCGCGAAGCCGGGTCGAGAAGGCCATCCAATCGCCGGCCTCGGCATCCTTGAGCAGACTCCGATGTTCGGCCAGCACCAGGTCTGGCTGCCCGCGGACCGTCGAGTTGCGCGCGATCGCGAGGTGCTGTCGATCTTGCAGTCGGTCGTAGAACGCCAGCATCGTGGCGTTGTCGGCGAGTTCCACAAATGCGCGATGAAACTGCATAGCCAGCGCGGCAAAGCCGGGATAGTCGCGCCGGTGTAGCGCCTGCGCCTGCCCGTCGAGGTTTTCCTGCAGACGCGCACTCAGAAGCTGGCGAGCCTCAGGGTTGCCCAGTTGCACCCCGGCGCATTCGAAGGCATGCCGCACCTGGTCGGACTCGCGGATCTCATCGACGGTCAATTCACGCACCAGCGCACCGCGCTTGGGGTAGATCCGCACCAGCCCTTCATCTTGCAGACGCCCCAGCGCCGCGCGCACCGGGGTACGGCTCATCGACATCGATGCCGCCAGCGTTGACTCGCTGAGCATCGCCCCGGCGGGGAACTCACCGCTGAGGATGCCCGCACGAATCAGGGCGTGAGCACGTTGCGCGGCGTTGACCGTCACATCGCCCATGGGCACCTCCTGATCGGCGGGAAACCTCTAGGATACCGCTAGTATCCTAGTTGCCGACATCTGACGCAGAGAATTCAAGGAGTGTCGTGACAACACCAGCGAACGAGCATCAGGCGACGAAATCGATTGCGCAAGTATCGGCATTCGCTGAGCGCGTCACCGAGGCGCTGGACGCCGCCAGCCTCGCGCTGCTACTGAGCCTCGGACATCAAAGCGGCCTGTTCGATGCCCTGGCCACCCTGCCGGAACCGGCAACCAGCACCGAGATCGCCGACCGCACCGGCCTCAACGAGCGCTACGTTCGCGAGTGGTTGGGGGGCACGACCGTGGCCGGCGTGGTGGACTACGACCCCGCCAACAAGACATATCGACTGCCGCAGCACCATGCCGCGGTGCTGACCCGTGCCGCCGGGGCCGCCAACCTGGCGCGCGTCGCGCAGTACATCGCGCTGATGGGCGAGGTCGAGCAGAAGGTGCTGGGCTGCTTCCAGCGTGGCGGCGGGCTTCCCTACAGCGACTATCCCCGCTTCCACGCGGTGATGGCGGAGCGAAGCGGCGAAGTCTTCGACTCGGCGCTAGTCGATGTCGTCTTGCCCCTCGTCGAGGGCTTGCCGCAACGACTCCACGACGGTGCGGAGGTGGCCGACTTCGGCTGCGGCAGTGGCCACGCCGTCAACGTGATGGCCCAGGCGTTCCACAACAGCCGGTTCACCGGCATTGACTTCTCGTCCGAGGGCATCGAACGAGCGACTCGCGAGGCGGCGCAGCGGGGACTGGCGAACGCCACCTTCGAGAGCCACGATCTGACGACGTTCGACCGAGCGTCGGCCTACGACCTTGTCACCGCATTCGACGCCATTCACGATCAGGCACAGCCGGCGCGCGTTTTGGAGAACATCTATCGGTCCCTGCGGCCGGGGGGCGTCTTCTTGATGGCGGATTCGAAGTCGTCAAGCAGCCTGGAAGACAACATCGGCGTTCCCATGAACACCTACCGCTACACGGTCTCCCTGATGCACTGCATGCCCGTGTCGTTGGCCCTCAACGGTGCCGGCCTGGGCACCATGTGGGGCCGCCAACTCGCGATATCGATGCTGGCCGACGCCGGTTTCACCGACGTGGAGTGCGCCGAGATCGACGAGGATCCGTCGAACTACTACTACATCGCGACCAAACGCTAGGCCTACCCGATCAGCCCGCGTTGCGTGCCAGGTTGATGGCGTACTCGCTGACGAAGTGCCCCGCAGCGGGTTCGCCCGAGCCGCAGCTGCCATCGGACTCCCCGACCCGCTTGACCCACAGATAAGCGTCGGCGTGCTGGCCGGCGGTGTTGGCGGTCGGCGGCGTGCCCAGGGCCCGCCCGCTGGGGTTGCACCAGCCGTAGGGGTCGCCCTCCGCGGGACCGGCGCCGTTGCGCGACGTGTCGATTACGTAGTGCGCGCCGCCGGTCATGCCCGAGATCTCTTCGCCGTAGCCGATTTCCTCTTCGGTCGTGAAGTAGTTCGTGCTGTTCAGGGCGAAGCCTCGCGCACGCCCGACGCCGGCCTGGTTGAGCCGGTTGGCCATCTCCCCGGCGCTGACCCAACGCGAGTGCCCGGCGTCGACGTAGACCGCCGTGGCCGGGTTGCGGCCCAACGTATCGACGGCGTAGCTGATCAGGTCGAAGCGCTCCTGACGTTGGTCGCCGGAGAGGCAGTCGGCCATCGCGAGCGCGTCGGGCTCGAGGACGATTGCGGCCGGGTTGCCGCCGATCCCGTCGGCGACGCTGTCGATCCAGGCGCGATAGGACGCGCCCGAGGAGAATCCGCCCGCGGCGTAGCTGCCGCAGTCACGGTGCGGGATCGCGTAGAGCACCAGCACCGGCATAGCACCGGCCGCTGCGGCCGCGCCGGTGTGCCGGGCCACCGTCGAGCCGACCGATCCCACTCCGAACGCCTGGTCCAGCCAGTACGCCTGCGGGGTGTTGGCCACCCGAGCCAGCTCAGCGCTGTCCGGCTGCGCGTTGGAGGCGTGCATCGCCTTGGAAATGGGATCGACGTAGAAGGGCATGCCGCCCAGCGGGTTGTCGCCGTCGGCCTGGGCGGGGGCCGCGCCGGCCAGGGCCGCTACGGCAAGGAGGGGGGTTAGACAGCGCGCGACCGCGCCAAACGCTGAGGGGATCACAGGCAAAAATTACCTTATGGCCGACCCGAGGTCACAAGACGGTCACAGTCGAGCCGGAGCGCTCAGCCGAGCAGCGCGTCGACGAAGGCGCCCGGCTCGAACGGGGCCAGATCGTCGGGTCCCTCCCCCAACCCCACCAGCTTGACCGGCACCCCCAGCTCCTGCTGCACCCGGAACACGATCCCGCCTTTGGCGGTTCCATCCAGCTTGGTCAGCACCACCCCGGTGATGTCGACGACGTCGGCGAACACCCGGGCTTGGGCCAGGCCGTTCTGCCCGATGGTGGCGTCGAGGACCAGCAGCACCTCATCAACGGCGGCACGGCGCTCCACCACCCGCTTGACCTTGCCGAGCTCATCCATCAGACCGGTCTTGGTGTGCAGCCGTCCCGCGGTGTCGATGACCACGACGTCGACACCGTCGGCTACGCCCTTGTCGACGGCGTCGAACGCCACCGAGGCGGGATCGGCGCCCTCGGCGCCGCGCACCACTTCGGCGCCCACCCGCGCCGCCCAGGTCTGCAGCTGGTCGGCGGCGGCGGCCCGGAACGTGTCGGCCGCGCCCAGCACCACGCGGCGGCCGTCAGCCACCAGCACCCGGGCCAGTTTGCCGACAGTGGTGGTCTTGCCGGTGCCGTTGACGCCGACCACCAGCAGCACCGACGGGTGATCGTCGTGCGGCAGGGCCCGAATGGAACGCTCTAGACCGGGCTGCAGCTCGCCGATGAGCACGTCGCGCAGCACCGCGCGAGCCTCAGCCTCGGTGCGCACCTGACCGCCGGCCAGCCGTCCGCGCAACTGATTCACCACCGATTCGGTGACCACCGGGCCCAGGTCGGCCACCAGCAGGGTGTCCTCGACGTCCTGCCAGGAGTCGTCGTCGAGGTCTCCGCCGCCCAGCAGTCCGAGCATGCCGCGGCCCAACGCGTTCTGCGACTTGGCCAACCGACCGCGCAGCCGCTCCATCCGGCCTTCGACCGGCTCGATGCCCGGCTCGACGGCCTCTGGCGCCGGCGGTGCCTGGGGCTCGGAAGGGACTTCGGGCGGCGCTTCGGGCAGCTCTATGTCGGTGATGGTGCGCCGGGGCGCGTCACGCGGAAGGGTTGCGTCGTCGCCGACGACGGGGGTCCCGGGCTCATGCGGCTCCGCGGTGTCGGTCCGACTGAAGGTGATACCCGAAGAGGCGGTGTAGCCGCCGGAGCGGTCCAGACTCTCGCGTTGCGGCGCAGACAGGCTGATACGGCCTCGCCGATGCCGCACCAGGCCCCAGACCAGGGCACCGACCAGGATTAGCGCGACAACGACCGCCGCGGCGATCACGAGAGTTTGAGACGACACGACCGTCATTGTGGCAGCAGGGACTTAGGCGGGATTCAACGCCGGGCCAGTGCCGGATCAAGGCGGCGGTCCCAGCTTCGCCTCTCCTGCGTCGAGCCTCGCTGAACCGCCGGGTTCACGCCGGGCTGGAAACGAGCTCTTCACCCCGGATGCGTTGGGAGATCACCGCAGTGATCCCGTCGCCCTGCATCGTCACCCCGTACAGCGCGTCAGCGACTTCCATCGTCGGCTTCTGGTGGGTGATGACGATGAGCTGCGAGCGGGCCCGCAGCATCTCGAACAGCGCCAGCAACCGGCGCAGGTTGGTGTCGTCGAGCGCGGCCTCGACCTCGTCCATGATGTAGAACGGCGACGGGCGGGCCCGGAAGATCGCGACCAGCATGGCGATCGCCGTCAGTGACTTCTCCCCGCCGGACAGCAGCGACAGCCGCTTGACCTTCTTGCCGGGCGGGCGGGCTTCGACGTCGACGCCGGTGGTCAGCATGTCACTCGGGTCGGTCAGCAGCAGGCGGCCTTCACCGCCGGGGAACAGCGCCGCGAACACCTCGGTGAACTCGCGCTCCACGTCCGCGTAGGCGTCGGTGAAGACCTGCAGGATGCGCGCGTCGACCTCAGAGACCACGTCGAGGAGGTCTTTACGGGCCGCCTTGACGTCCTCGAGCTGCGTCGACAGGAAGTTGTAGCGCTCCTCGAGCGCCGCGAACTCCTCGAGTGCCAACGGGTTGACCCGACCCAGTTCGGCCAGCTCGCGTTCGGCGCGTTTGGCCCGACGCTCCTGGGTGGCGCGGTCGAAGGGCATCGGTGCGGGAGCCATCACCAGTTCGCCGCGGTCCCGGGCCTGCTCGTACTCGGCCATCTCCAGTTCGGTCGGTGGCAGCGCGACGTCCGGGCCGTACTCGGCGATCAGGTCTGCCGAGCTCATGCCGAACTGTTCGAGCACGGTCTGCTCGAGTTGTTCGATGCGCAACGCGGCCTGCGCCTTGGCCACTTCATCGCGGTGCAGTGATTCGGTGAGCGCGGTGAGCCGGGTGCTCAGGGAGTTCACCTCGTCCCGGACGGCGACCAACGCGGCAGCGCGCTGCTGACGTTCACCGGCCAGCCCGTCACGGATCCGTGCCGCCGCGATCACCACATGTTGCAGGCGCTCGGCCAGCGCGCTGCCGGCATCGGCCACCGCGGCCGCCGTCGTCGCCGCGCGTGCGCGTGCGGCGCGGGCCTGCTCGGCGCGTACCCGCGCCTCCCGTTCGGCCGCGGCCGCCCGGCGCAGCGAGTCCGCCTTGCCGCGTACCGCATTGGCGCGCTCCTCGGCGGTACGCACCGCCAGCCTGGCCTCCACCTCGACGCTGCGCGCCGCCTCCGCTGCGGCCGCGATCTGCTGGCGATCCACCGGTTCGACGGCGGCGGTCGGCTGATCCTCTTCGGCGTTGCGCAGCCGGGCTTCCAGATCGCCCAACTCGGTGACGGTCTGCGCCCGGCCGGCCTCGAGCTCTTCACGCTCACGCAGCCGCCGGCGCCACTCGGTCTCTGCGGCGCGCGCCTCTTGCCCTAGGCGGCCCAGCTGCTCGTGGGTCGCGGCAATGGCGGCATCGGACTCGTTGAGCGCGGCCAGTGCCTGCTCGGTGGCGTCCCGGCGCGCGGACTGCTCGGCGAGCGCTCCGGCGAGGGCGGCGCCGAGTTCGCCGGCCTGTGTCTCGGCGGCGGCCAGTTCGGAGCGGGCCCTGTCGATCTCGCTGTTGATCTCCAGGGTGGACGGCTTGCGATCCGATCCACCGCTGACCCAGCCCGCACCGACCAGGTCACCATCTAACGTCACCGCGCGCACCCCGGGGCGCGCCACCACCAGGTCCAGCGCCTTGGGCAGGTCGTCGACCACCACCACCGCCGACAGCATGGCCGTCATCGCGCCGCGCAACTTCTCGGGGGCCTCGATCAGCTCCACTGCCCACAGCGCTCCGTCCGGCAGCGCCGCGCGCTGTTCGGAGACGGGCAGCGGCCAGTCGCCCAGCACAATCGCGGCCCGGCCCCCGTCGGCGGACTTGAGCGCGTGCAGCGCCGAGCGGGCCGCGCCGGCGTTCTCCGCGGCCAGCGCGTCGGCTGCGGAACCGAGCACCGCGGCCAGCGCCGCCTCATACCCCGAGCGCACCTTGACCAGCTTTGCGATCGACCCGAACAGCCCGGAGTCACTGTGGTTCGCTGCGAGCCAGGCGGCGCCGTCGCGGCGTTCCAGCCCCATCGACAACGCCTCGATACGAGCGTGCAGCGAAGCGACCTGGCGCTCGGCGGCGCGCTCGGCGGCCTGCAGTTCGGCGACGCGCTCATCTGCCGCCTGCAAGGTAGCCACAGTCCGCTCGTGGTGCTCGTCCAGACCGACTTCGCCCTGATCGAGCTCGGAGACCCGGCCCTGAACCGTCTCGAACTCCGCCTGCGCGGCCTGGGCCCGCCCGGCGGCTTCCTCGATCCGCGTCGACAGCTGCCCGACGTGCGTGTCGATCGACTCGACCCGCGCCCGAATCGTCTCGACCTGACCAGTCAACCGGGCCAGGCCCTCGCGCCGGTCGGCTTCGGCACGGACCGCGGCCAGATGCGCCTTCTCCGCCTCGGCGCTGCGGCGCTCCCGTTCGGCCAGCTCGGCTCGGGCCGCCTCCAGCCGGATGCCGGCCTCGGCCAGTTCCGCCAGCAGTTGTTGCTCGGCCGCGGCCACCTGCTCAGCTTCGGCTTCCAGCGCGTCCGGGTCGACGCCGGCGGTGGTGATCGGCTCGTCGTCGAGATGGTGTGCGCGTTCGCTGGCGATGCGAACCGTGGCGCTGACCCGCTCGGCCAGCGCGGACAGCGAGAACCAGGTCTGCTGGGCGCCCTCGGCGCGCTGGGTCAAGCTGGCGACCGCGGACTCGTGGGCGGTCAGTTCGTCGGCAGCCAGCGCCAGACGCTCGGTGATCTGGTCGTGTTCACGGCGCAGGGTCGCCTCGGCGTCGGTGGTTCCGGCGAACTCGGCTTGCCGCGAAACCAGGTCGTCGGCGGTCAGCCGCAGTTTGGCGTCGCGCAGGTCGGCTTGGATGGTGGCCGCTCGCCGGGCGACTTCGGCCTGACGGCCCAGTGGTTTGAGCTGGCGGCGCAGTTCGGTGGTCAGGTCGGTCAGGCGGGCCAGGTTGGCCGCCATCGCGTCCAGTTTGCGGACCGCCTTCTCTTTGCGCTTGCGGTGCTTGAGCACCCCGGCGGCCTCTTCGATGAAGGCCCGGCGGTCCTCGGGCCGTGACTCCAGGATCTGCGCCAGCCGGCCCTGGCCGACGATGACGTGCATCTCACGACCGATGCCGGAGTCGCTGAGCAGCTCCTGGACGTCCATCAACCGGCAGCTGGCGCCGTTGATCTCATACTCGCTGGCTCCGTCGCGGAACATCCGCCGGGTGATCGAGACCTCGGCGTACTCGATCGGCAGGGCATTGTCGGAGTTGTCGATGGTGACGGTGACCTCGGCGCGACCGAGAGGGGCGCGCGAGGACGTGCCGGCGAAGATGACGTCTTCCATCTTCCCGCCGCGCAGGGTCTTGGCGCTGTGCTCCCCCATCACCCAGGCCAGTGCATCGACCACGTTGGATTTGCCCGAACCATTCGGTCCGACCACGGCGGTGATGCCCGGCTCGAAGCGCAGAGTCGTCGGCGCGGCGAAGGACTTGAAGCCCTTCAGCGTCAAACTCTTGAGATGCACGGGAGGTGAGACTACCGGGCTAGCGTTCGGCGAATCCGTCGATCGGGTCTCCGACGTCCGTCCAGTCGGCGACGACGGTGTCGACCCGGCCCGGCGTGGACCCACCCTGCAGCAGCTCCAGCAGGCGCTGGCAGTTCGCCCGGGGCCCCTGGGCGATGACGTGCACGCGGCCACCTGGGCGGTTGGCGGCGTAGCCCGTCAGGCCCAGCTCCAGTGCCCGCGAACGCGTCCACCACCGAAATCCCACCCCCTGGACGTGCCCGTGCACCCAGGCGGACAGGCGGACGTCAGGACCGGTCACCGGAGTCGATCTCGAAGCGCACCTCAGTGCCGGACTTCAGTGTGCGGCCCACCGTGCAGACCTGGTCGACGGCGCGGTGTACGACGGTCAGAAGCCGCTGTTTGTCCGCGTCATCCAGCCCCGACAGGTCCAGCTTCAGGACCTCTTCCAGCAGCGGATAGCGCTCCTGTTCCCGATCGGCGGGGCCGGAGACCTCGATGGTGGCCTGGTAGTCGTCGCCGAGCCGGCGGGCCAGCGGGGCGTCACTGGACATTCCGCTGCACGCGGCCAGCGCGATCTTCAGCAGCTCCCCGGGGGTGAAGACCCCGGGAAAGTCCTCGCTGCCGATCAGCACCTGCGCGCCCCGCGAACTGCGTCCGGTGTAGCGCCGGGTCCCCGTGCGTTCCACCCATAATTCCGTCATGGGGACATCTTGGCAGCCCCAGCCGTGACGGCACCGAACATGCGCTTGGCGTGCGCAGCTAGGCCGCTGGGTCAGTCGGCTACCGCCGCGGCAGGCTTTCTGCCGTACTGACGCTCCATCATGGCCGTGTCGCCGTACACCTGCACCCGCACTGTCTTGCCGTTGCGCACGGTGTACACCTCGGCGCTGTGCCCGCGTTCGCCTCCGATAGCCGCCTCGCTGAGTACGACGACGGTCTCACCGTCGGCCAGGAAGCTCTTCGGCGTGATCGTCGGTGACTTCTGCCCCAACTGCATCAGGAATTCCATCAGCTCCGCTTTGCCGCGGTAGGTTCCGCCGATCGCACTGTCACCGGGCTGCACCCATTCGATGTCGTCATCGAAGAGAGCCATCAGGGATTCGGTGTCGCCGGAGGCGAACGCCTGGTAGCCGTTTCGCACCAGCGTGATGTTCTGCTCAGACATCTCCTCGGGTCCTTTCGGTAGGTATCCTCTTGTGCCCGGCCTGCTTTCACGCTTCCGAGCCGGAACACAGTTGCGACATGACCGTCACTTCCTCACGGCTGAGGCGGTTCGGGGGTTAACGACCGGCAGGGCCCCTTAAGGCAAGCACCGACGCCACAAAAATGCCTCATCCCAATGGACGAGATCCGCGTAAACTTTTGCGACGAGAAGACAGGTGTCTTCGCATCTTTTTGCACGGGGGGCGAGCCGAATGTTCAGGCCTATAAGTGGATTCAGGGCCGGCGATGAGCGCCACCGATGAATTCTCACAACTGATCTCTCGTATTTACTCCGCGGTTCTGGTGCCCGAGGAATGGGATTCCGCCATGGCCGCCATCGCCGACGCCTTCACGGCGCATACCGCATCGTTGGTGCTCTCCGACAGTGTCTCGCGCACGATCATGCACGCGCAGATGCCGATGTCAGCGGCTCAGGCCTACGCAGCGCATTACGAACGGCTGGATCACGTCCTCTACGCCGTGGAGAACGGACCGGAGGGCGTGGTTCGGACCGGCGCTGAACTCATGTGGCCCTTTCAGAATTGTGAATTTCAGACCGACTGGGCTCGCCCGAACGGGCTACACGACGGACTATTCGTCCGGCTCACTTCCGGAACGGCGATGACGAGCCTGGCCATCGCGAATGTGAGGCAATCGGAGCGGTTCGACAGTCCCGAACATCTTGCATTGATGGACCGTCTCGTTCCGCACCTGCAGCAAGCGTTGCGCATCCAGGACCGCCTCGAGGAACTGGATCGCCGCAATGGTGATCTCGCGGCGGCCAGCGAGGCCGTCAACCACGGAATCGTCATCGTCGAAGGACGGCGGTTCGTCTACGCCAATGGTGCCGCCGAACGAATTCTGGCCACCGACGACGGCTTGCGAATCGAAAGAGGCTGTATCACAGCGGAGTCGTCGCACGCCGACACCGAGTTGGGGCACAGTATCGCCCGACTGTCCAAGTCCGACAATCAGGACATCTGGGGCGGATCATTCCTGTGCGCACGCCCCTCGGGGCGACGTCCGTACATCATTCACGTTCTGCCGGTCGAAGCGAATTCTTTTGCGGCGCAGCACCATGGACGGGCCATGGTGATCATCGTCGACCCCGAACGACAGCCGGAACCACCGGCGATATTGCTGCGACGCCTGTACGGGCTGACGAAGGCCGAGGCACAGGTCGCGCTCTTGGTGATGCGAGGCGAGGGGTTGACTCCGATCGCCCAGGAGCTGTCGGTGTCACTGACCACCGTGAAGACTCACCTCCGGCACATTTTCGACAAGACCGGCATCCATCGCCAGGCCGAACTCGTTCGGCTGCTGATTCTGCTCGATCCCATGCGCGGTTGAGGTGATGGTATCTGCGCGTTCGGCGCCGGAGGACTATTGTCGGGCTTGCCCCGCAACACCATTCGCCGGAAAGCTGAGGGGACATCCGTGCAAGTAGCGATCCCGCTCTTCCCGCGGTTCACCGCCTTGGACGCCATCGGGCCATACGAGGTGCTGCAGCGTATCCCGGACGTCGAGGTGATTTTCGTCGGCCACCGCCGCGGTGAGGTGCGCGCCGACAACGGGATGCTCGGACTCCTCTGCGATGTCCGATTCGACGAACTGACCGCCCCGGATGTCCTCGTCGTCCCCGGCGGCGTCGGGACACGAACATTGCTCGACGACGCGGAGTTGCTCGACTGGGTGCGCACCGTCCACACCCACACGCGGTTCACCGCCTCGGTGTGTACCGGCTCGCTGCTGCTAGCCGCTGCGGGGCTCTTGGACGGGCTGACCGCGACCACCCATTGGAGCGCCGTCGAGCTGCTAGAACACTTGGGCGCCCGCTACGTGGAACAACGGGTGGTCGAACACCTGTCGCAGCGGATGATCACTTCGGCGGGGGTCTCCAGCGGCATCGACATGGCGCTGCGTCTAGTTGAGCTGCTGGCGGACACCGACACGGCCTGCGCCATTCAGTTGCTTATCGAGTACGACCCACAGCCGCCGTTCGATTGCGGATCGCTGCCCAAGGCCGGCGAGGATGTTCGACGGCGCGCCGCGCAGCTGCGGCGCTGACACGGCCGATCACCACGGGCATACTGGGCTTTTATGGCGACGGTGGTCGCGTTCCACGCCCACCCCGATGACGAGGCGATTCTGACCGGGGGAACTCTGGCGCGGGCGGCCGCCGAGGGGCATCGTGTCGTCGTGGTGGTGGCAACCGATGGACGCGTCAATGACAGTGACGGCGATCGGCTGGTCGAATTGCACGCCAGCGCAACGGCCCTCCGCGCCCACCGGGTCGAATGCCTGGGCTACGCCGACAGCGGCTTCGGGGCCGAGTTCTATCCCGATCCGCCGGGGCGGGTCAGGTTCGCCCGCGCTGACCTCGAGGAGGCGGCACAGCGACTGGCCACCATCCTGCGTGATGAGGACGCGGATCTGCTCCTGAGCTACCAGCCCAACGGCGGCTACGGCCACCGTGATCACGTGCGAGTTCATCATGTCGGTAAGCGGGCCGCACAGATCGCCGCGACGCCCCGCGTGCTCGAGGCGACAATGCCCCGGGAGATGCTGACCCGGGTCGAGCATGGCGCGCGTTTACTGCACCTGCCGGCCCCTTACGGGCGTGAGGTGGTACGCACCGCCTACGCACCGGCATCGAGCATCACCCACCGGATCAACGTGTTTCGGTTTGCCCAGCAGAAGCGAGATGCCTTCGCCGCGCATCGTTCACAGATCGGCGCCAGTGCCGCCGCGGCACGTCTGTTCGCGGTGCTGACGCGGCTTCCCCCACAAGTAGCCGGCCTGATGTTCGGCCGGGAGTGGTTCGTCGACCCGAATCTGCCGCCGGGCAGGGTGCACCGCGACATCTTCGAGTGACCCCGATCCGATTCCCCGCGTCAGCGTTGGCAATTCGGGCAGTAGTACGACGACCGGTTCATGAACTTCGCCCGGCGGATCGGCGTCCCGCAACGCCGGCACGGCTCGTCTTCACGGCCGTAGGCGTCCAGTGACCTACTGAAGTAACCGGATTCACCGTTGACGTTGACGTAGAGCGAGTCGAACGAGGTGCCCCCGGCGGCCAGTGCGTCGTTCATCACCTCGGCCGCGGCAGCCAGCAGGGCCCGCAGCCGCGGCCGCGACAGCCGATCGGCCGTTCGGGTGCCGCGAATCCCGGCCCGCCACAGCGCTTCGTCGGCGTAGATGTTGCCGATACCCGACACCACCGTCTGGTCGAGGAGTTGGCGTTTGATCTCGGAGTGCTTGCGCCGCAGCACTTCGACCACCGACTCGGCATCAAAGCGCGGGTCCAGTGGGTCGCGGGCGAGATGGGCGACCGGCACCGGCAGCACACTGCCGTCCACGGGGACCAGATCGGTGAGCTGCCACCCGCCGAAGGTGCGCTGGTCGACGAAGCTGACCTTCGTCCCGTCGTCGACCACGGCGGCAATCCGCAGGTGCCTGGTGTCGGGCAGCTCCCCCAGCAGCATCTGACCGCTCATGCCCAAGTGCACCACCAGGGCCTCGTCGGCCGCGGCCCCACTCAGCAGCAGCCACAGGTATTTACCCCGCCGATCGGTACCAGTGATTCGGGAGCCCAGCAGCCGGCCGGTCAAATCGGCGGGGCCGGCGTCGTGGCGGCGCACCGCCCGCGGATGGTGCACCCGCACCGCGGTGATCGTGCGCCCGACCAGGTGCTCGTTCAGACCACGCCGAACCACCTCGACCTCGGGAAGTTCGGGCATGCTCAGGCCTGCGGTGCGTCGTTCACCGCACCCGGGGCGTCTGGGGCGTCCAACGCCTGCCACGCCGCGGCCGCGGCCTTCTGCTCGGCTTCTTTCTTGGTCCGGCCGACGCCGGTGCCGTACGCGGCGTCCGATATGACGGCGGTCGCGGTGAACTCGCGGTCATGGTCGGGTCCGGTGGAGGTGACCTGATAGGACGGCACACCCAGACCGCGGGCGGCCGTCAGTTCCTGCAGGCTGGTCTTCCAGTCCAATCCGGCACCCAGCGTTGCCGCGGTGTCGAGCAGTGGACCGAACAGGCGCAGGATCACCTCCCGGGCGGTGTCGATGCCGTGCTGGAGATAGACCGCTCCCAGCAGAGACTCCATCCCGTCGGCCAGGATGCTGGATTTGTCGGCGCCGCCAGTGTTTTCCTCGCCGCGGCCAAGCAACAGATGAGCCCCCAGGCCATCCTCGGTCAGGCCCCGCGCCACATCGGCCAAGGCAGAGGTGTTGACCACGCTGGAGCGCAGTTTGGCCAGATCTCCCTCGGGCCTGTCCGGGTGCCGGTGGAACAGCTCGTCGGTAATGGTCAGTCCCAGCACGGCATCGCCCAGAAACTCCAAGCGCTCATTGGTGGGCAGGCCGCCGTGCTCGTAAGCGTAACTGCGATGCGTGACGGCCAGCGTGAGCAGGTCGTCGGGCAGGTCCACGCCGAGGGCATCCAGCACGGCTTGCCGGGGACGGCTCACCGCTCACCGTCGTCGCTCGGCATGGCGTCGCCCTGCGGTTCCAGCATTCCCGCCAATTTCGCCCAGCGCGGATCGATCTGGTCGTGGTGATGGCCGGGCTCGGCGGTGGACAGCACCACCCCGCAGTCGGGGCACAGTCCCGGGCAGTCCGGGTCACACAACGGGGACAACGGCAGGGCCAGACCGACCGCGTCGACAATGGCCTGCTCGAGGTCCACCGCGTCGTCGACGACACGGCCCATCTCGTCGTCTTCGGTAGTGGCATCGGTGGTGCTGTCGGGGTAGGCGAACAGCTCAGTCAACTCCACCTCGATGTCGCCGGTCAGCGGTTGCAGGCAACGCGCGCATTCGCCCGCGGTGCGCGCCGAGACCACGCCACTGACCAGAACGCCCTCGGAGACCGATTCCACCCGCAGATCCAGATCGACCGCGCCATCCGCCGGAATCGCCACCAGATCCAACCCGATGCGGGTCGGGCTGATCCGCTGTTCATGCAGCGGCATCAACGCACCCGGACGCCGCCCCAATCGGGCGACATTGACCACGAACGGCGCGGGCAGCTGTCGTCGCGCTGCCTTCATACCTGCGCCGGGGTGTCTCGCCATGCCGCGATTCTACGCAGCGCGTTACTCGGCGTTCTCGGGTCAGCGAGTCGCGTAGTCGTGAGTGCCCGCAGCGGTACGCAGTTGGTGCCGACCACGGTTGATCGAACGCAGCGTGCCGTTGAGGAAGTCCTCGAATTCGGCCAGCTTGGCGTCGACGTAGATGTCGCATTCGCCGCGCATCCGGTCGGCCTCGGCGTGAGCCGAATCGATCAGCCGGGTGGATTCGGCACGGGCCGAGGTCACCACCTCGTTCTGCGAAACCAGCCGCTGCTGCTCCTTGATGCCCTCCTGCACGGCCTTCTCGTAGGCGGCGTTGCCGTTCTCGACCAGCCGGTCGCATTCCGCCTGGGCGCGGCTGGTGGCGGTCTCGAACTCGCGCTTGGCGGTTGCGCTGAGCCGGGCCGCTTCCTCGCGGGCTTCGCCGAGCATCCGCTCGCTGTGTCCGCGGGCCTCGGCCACCATCCGGTCAGCCTGCCCCTTGGCGTCGGCCAGCAACCGATCGGCCTCCGCGCGCGCATGGGCGACCAGCGAGTCGGCTTCGGCGGTGGCCGAGCTGACCATCGATTCCGCGTGCTCCTTGGCCTCGTTGAGAACCGAGTCGCGGGCGTCAAGAACGTCTTGGGCGTCGTCCAGCTCGCCGGGGATGGCGTCACGGATGTCGTCGATCAGTTCCAGGACGTCACCGCGGGGTACCACGCAGCCTGCCGTCATCGGCACGCCACGGGCCTCTTCGACAATGGAGCCCAGTTCGTCAAGGGCTTCGAACACTCGGTACACGGCAGCACCCTCCAGGCATAGTTGTTGTTACTAGTGTGCCCTGTGTTACGCGTGTGACTGTGTTAGTCGCCCGGTGTGTCGGATTCTGACTCGCTCCCCCGGTAGCCTGACCCGTTGAAAGTCGGAGATCGGCGAAGGGCGGCCATGACGAACGGTTCTGGGGGCCACGGGGGCACCGCGACACCAGGGCAGGCTCAACAGGGCTATCCGCAACAGTCCGGCGCCCAGGCGACCACCGACATCGGCCGACTGCTGCTGAGCTGCCGAGACAGCCACGGGATCATCGCCGCGGTCAGCGCCTTCCTGGCCGAGGCCGGCGCGAACATCATCTCGCTGGATCAGCACTCGACCGCTCCCGAAGACGGGACCTTTGTGCAGCGGGCGATCTTTCACCTGCCCGGTTTGCCGGCGGCCCTCGACGGGCTCCAGGAGCGCTTCGGCGCCACGGTGGCCCAGCGGTTCTCGATGGACTACCGGTTCACCGAGGCCGCCAAGCCCAAGCGGGTGGCGATCATGGCGTCCAAGACCGACCATTGCCTGCTGGACCTGTTGTGGCGCAACCGCCGCGGCGAGCTGGAGATGAACGTGGCGATGGTGATCTCCAACCACCCCGAGCTCGCCGAACAGGTACGCCCGTTCGGGGTGCCGTTCTTCCACATCCCCGCCACCCGCGACATTCGCGCCGAGGCCGAACAGCGTCAGCTGCAGTTGCTCTGCGGCAACGTGGATCTGGTGGTGCTGGCCCGCTACATGCAGATCATCACCGGCGACTTCATCGAAGCGGTGGGTTGTCCGCTGATCAACATCCACCATTCTTTCCTGCCGGCGTTCATCGGTGCGGCGCCCTATCAGCGGGCGCGGGAACGCGGCGTGAAACTGATCGGCGCCACCGCGCACTACGTCACCGAGGTGCTCGACGAGGGGCCGATCATCGAGCAGGACGTCGTGCGGGTGGACCACACCCACAGCGTCACCGACCTGGTGCGGTTGGGCGCCGACGTGGAGCGGGCGGTGCTGTCGCGGGCGGTGCAATGGCACTGCCAGGACCGGGTGATCCGGGTGGGCAACGAGACGGTGGTGCTCTAAGCGGCTCCGCAGTTGACATCTGTCAAGTACGGTGTTGCGCATGGCTGTCCAGGACTTGTTCTCGAACGTGCCGACGACCACCGCCGAGGCCTGTGAGATCTTCGACGCCGCCGAGGCAGTCGACCCCGATTTCATGGTCGGCACCTGGCATGGTTCCGAGCTGCCGACCGGCCACCCGCTCGACGGGCTGTTGGGGGCCACCGGCTGGTGGGGCAAGCAGTTCGTCGATGCCGAGACGGTCCATCCGCTGCTGTTCCCCACCCGCGACGGGGCCGCGCTGTGGGCGTTCAACCCGGTGCTGGCGTTCAGTGTTCTGGGACTCGCCACGAAGCTGCCGGCACTGAAGAACCGCTCATTCCTCGGGCAGATCAACGCGTTGCAGCCGCTGCTGCGGACCCGTTCGCCCCGGGCCCGGCTGCGCACCACCAGATACCGCGGAGTCGACAGCGCCACGATGGTCTATGACCAGGCACCGGTCAACGATGTCTTCCGCCGGCTCTCCGACGACGCGGTGATCGGCGCGATGGATCTGCGGGGCTCGTCCCGGCCTTACTTCTTCGTGTTGTGTCGCGACAACTCCCTGAAACTGGCCTAAACACTGGCGATTTCGCCGGCATCGTGCCACGCATTGCGCTCCGCGGTGAACGCGGCGACCTGTTGATCGCGGAATCCCGCGATGCTGTCAGCGTGGTCGGCCAGGAATCGGTGGTAGGCCGGCAGTGAGAACTCACCGTCGGTGATCGCCACCCGACCACGCCCGGCCGCCATGTCGGCACGCAGCTCCAGGAGCTCCTCGGCCTGCACCGGATAGAAGCTGATGCGGTCGAAGTAGCGCAGCAGCCACGGGGTTTCGGGATCGAACAGGCCTGCGGTGGCGTGCCGGTGGTTCCACACCTGGGTGGTGCGTCCGACGAACTGGTAGCCGCCGGGTCCCTCGATGCCGTAGATGCACAGGTAGGCGCCGCCGATCCCGACGGCGTTCTCCGGGGTCCAGGTGCGGGCCGGGTTGTATTTGGTGGTCACCAGCCGGTGTCTGGGATCCAGCGGGGTGGCCACCGGCGCGCCGAGGTAGATGTCGCCCAGGCCCAGCACCAGGTACTGGGCGTCGAACACGATGTTGCACACCTGCGTGATGTCGTCGAGTCCGTTGATACGCCGGATGAACTCGATATTGGACGGGCACCACGGCGCGTCGGGCCGCACCCCGTACATGTAGCGGCGAATGGCCTCGTGGGTGCCGGGGTCGTCCCAACTGAGCGGCAGCCGCACCGCTCGGCTCGGCACGACCAGTTCATCGCAGGGCGGCAGCGCATCGTCGATGGCGGCCACTTCGTCGATCACCTCGGCGCACGAGAACTGCTCGGGGTCGAACTGGATCTGCAGTGATCGCACCCCGGGAGTCAGTTCGGCCAGGCCGGGCAGCCCCCGTTCACGGAGCTGGTCGTAGAGCACCTGTACCCGCGCCCGCAACGCCAAATCCAGTGTCATCGGCCCGTATTCGAGCAGAACTCCGCTGTCACCGGCGCGCCGCAGGGTAACGGCCGTCCCGTCGCGGCCGGTGTAGCGCTGCAGCACTCCGTCGTCGCCGTCGCCGGAGCGGGAGAGCACGACAGGCAACGCCGCACGGCGTCGCACACCCAGCGCTGCCGTCGGTGGGGCGTGGTCGGCGCGGATCGGCACCAGCCGCACGGTGTCGCCGGGCGACAGCTGGCCCAGCTTCCATCGATCGCCGCGTACCACCGTCACCGGGCAGACGAATCCACCCAGGCTGGGCCCGTCGGGACCGAGCAGGATCGGGGTGTCACCGGTGAAATCCAGCGCACCGATGCTGTACGCGGTGTCGTGGATGTTGGACGGGTGTAGGCCGGCATCTCCGCCGTCGGGGCGGGCCCATCGTGGTTTCGGCCCGACGAGCCGCACGCCGGTGCGGTCGGAGTTGAAGTGCACGGTGTAGTCGGTGGTGGTCAGGATGGTCATGTCGGCGCGGGTCATGAACTCTGGCGCCGCATGCGGCCCTTCGGTCACCGCGAGCTCCCAGTGCCGCCCGATGCTGGGCTGAATCTGGCTGGGGGCGCGGGTGAGGGTCGGTGGGGCGCCGCCGCGGCCGACGGCGCTGAGGCGATCGGATTCGCGCAGCGCCCGGCCGTGGTGGCCACCGAACACACCTTGAGTGAAGGTTGCTGCGCTGCCCAGGAATTCCGGCGCGGCGATGCCGCCCTCGATCAGGACGTAGCAGCGCATTCCCGGACCTGCAATGACACCTACATCGAGCAGACCACCGGCGGGTATCCGAACCGACTGCCACAGTGGAACTAAGGCACCGTCCAGCCTGACCGGCACCGCGGCACCGGTGACGCACACCCAGGCTGGGTCCGAAAAGCGCAGAGCGGGTCCGGCTTTGGTGCATTCCAGACCGGCCGCGCCTTCGGGATTGCCCAGCACCTGATTGCCGATCCGAAACGACAGGTCGTCCATCGGCCCGGACGGCGGCACCCCGACATGCCAGTAGCCGACGCGCCCGGGCCAGTCCTGCACCGTGGTGAACATGCCCGGCGAGACCACCTCGATGCCGATCATGTTCGGCTGATCACCATCCGCACCGGCGTCGGGTCAAAACCGTTGCACGGGTTGTTGATCTGCGGGCAGTTCGACACCAGTACCAGGGTGTCGATCTCCGCGCGCAGGGTCAGGCTCTTGCCCGGGGCCGAGAGACCGTCGACGATGCCCAGCGTGCCATCGGCTTCGACGGGGACGTTCATGAACCAGTTGATGTTGGAGACGATGTCGCGTTTGCCCAGGCCCCACCGGGCCCCCTCGGCGAGGAAGTTTTCCACGCAGGCGTGCTGGTGGGCGGTGTGGTGCCCGTAGCGCAGGGTGTTGGATTCCTGCGAGCAGGCTCCGGCGATGGTGTCGTGATTGCCGACGTCGTCGGCGACGACGGTCATGAGGGCGGTGCCGTCGGCGCTGCGCAGCACCGAACCGGTGCTCAAGAAGATGTTGCGCGCAGCAGCGACGGTGGCCTGGGCGCTGTAGCGGCGGGTGTGGTCGGCGGCGTCGTAGAGCAGGCAGTCCACCGCCTGGTTTCCGTGCAGATCGATGATCTGCAGCAGGTCTCCGGCGCGCACCACTGCCGACCAGGGCGCCCGGGCCGCCACCACCTCGTCGGAGATGAGCTGCGAGGGCTGAGAAGGGCTGGTCATGAGCATTTCCCCGTTCCGGCGGCCCAGGCCGCCTCGGTGTTCTGCACCGCGCGTAGGTATTCCGGGTCCTGGCTGATCGGGTCGGCCAACTGTTCGCCGGCCCGCCAGGCAACTACGTCCAATGCCGTTGCGGGCGGGTCGGGATCCAGCGGGTGCGCGGCATTGGCGACCACCACTACCACCGGAAGGTGGATCAGCAGGTCGATCGCCGCGCCGGGTCCCGCGGATCCGGTGAATTCCAGTGCCCCGCTGACCGGATCGACGCGTACACCGCGGAACAGCGACACCGACGGTGCCACGTCTCGAATGCCCATGCCGTGCTTGATCGCACCCAACAGCAGCAGTTGTCGGCCGGTGGCGTCCGGGCCGCAGAGCATGTCGTGGTGTCCCGAGGAATCGGCGACGACGGTGGCCAGCACGCGGCCCTGATCGGACAGCAGCGGATGGCCGACACCGAGGTAGGCCTGCCACGGGACCTTCATGGTGTCGGCGACGTTGAGCCGTTCCCAGGGCGCTTCGGCGCGGTACAGCAACAGATTCGCGCACGCGCCGCCTTCGGTATCGGCCAGCCGCACCCGGCTGCCGCGGGCCAGCACCTTGGTGGCGTAGCCGTTCGCCGGAATCGACTCGGCCCAGATCATCGTCGCCGCGTCGACGTCGTCCGGGGCCGCCGGGACGCGCATCGACGCGTGCTGCGCCTGAGCGCGCGCGTGCAGGCGTGCGCCGTCGGTGGAATCGGTACGTAGGTTGTCCATGATCAGGAAGCTAGCACATTTTCTATCAACTGACAGTTTTTAGCGCGCCGGGCCTCAGCGCGTGATAGGCAGTAAGGTGTGCAGACCGATCGACGAGGACGTCCCCGGCTGGTGGCTTCCAGCAGGCCGGGCAGCAGCGCGCGCGACGAGATCCTCGACGCCGCGGCGGAGCTGTTCACCACCGTCGGCTACGCCGCCACCTCGACCCGGCGCATCGCCGAGAGCGTCGGGATTCGGCAGGCCTCGCTGTATCACCACTTCGCCGCCAAGGACGACATTCTCGACGCCCTGCTGGCCGGCACCGTCGATCCCTCCGTCCAGCTGGCCGCCGAGCTGCTGGCCGAGGGAGGGCCCAGCGCACCCCGGTTGCATGCGCTCGTCGTCGCCGATACCGCGCAATTGTGCGGCGGCGCCTGGAATCTGGGCACGCTGTATCTGCTTCCGGAGCTTCGCCTCGAGCGCTTCGCCGCCTTCCGCCAGCGCCGTGCCGAGTTGCGCAGTCACTATCAAGAGCTTTCGCGCGCGGTGATCGCCGAACATGACGGTCCCGCGGATGCCGACGACCTGTCGTTCCGATTGGTGGAGACGGTGATCAACCGCCGCTCCGACGACGGCTCCTGCCCGCCGGATTATCCGTGGACCATTGCCGAAGCGGCGCTACGGATATTGGGCTGCACCAGGGATTTCACCGCGATGCGCGCCTCGACCGACCACCGCTTGGGGTGGCAGCCCCAGTAAGCGGCCTCTGGTCAGCGCGCGGCCAGTTTGGCGGCCAATCTGCGGTTCACCGGCTCGGGCAACAGGTCCGAGACATCACCGCCCATCGACGCCACTTCCTTTGCCAGCGACGACGACACGAACGAATACCGCGGTGTGGTCGCCACGAAGAACGTGTCGACACCGGCGATGTGCTTGTTCATCTGAGCCATCTGCAGCTCGTACTCGAAGTCGGTGCCGGTGCGCAGACCCTTGACGATCGCCGTCAGCCCCCGCTGCCGGACGAAGTCGACTACCAAGCCCTGACCCGACTCCGCGCGCACATTGGGCAGATGCGCGGTGGCTTCGGCGATCATCTCGAGGCGCTCGTCCAGGGTGAACATGCCCTTCTTGGACGGATTGACCAGAACCGCGGCCACCACTTCGTCGAACTGGGCGGCCGCGCGCTCCAGGATGTCGACATGTCCCAACGTCACCGGGTCAAAGGAACCGGGGCATACCGCACCACTCATGTGCGCTGACGCTACACGTCAGGCGCGGACAGTTCGGCCAGCTCCAGTCGGGTGTCGCCGTAACGGCGCGAGGGCCAGGCTTCCCAGCCCTGCGGCCACGCCACCGCCGGGCTGGAGGTGGCCCGTTCGATCACCACAACGGTGCCCGGGCCCGCCCAACCGCCAGCAGTCAGCAACCCCGGCAGCGCGTCGATCGCGGCGGCATCGACCTCGTAGGGCGGATCGGCCAGCACCAGATCCACCGGTGTCTCGGTCCCCCCGGCCAGCACCGCGGCCACCGTGCCGCGGCGCAGCACCGCACCGGCCAGCCCCAGTGCAGCAATATTGGCGGCCAACACCTCGGCGGCGCGGCGGTCCGATTCGACGAACAGCGCCGAGGCAGCGCCGCGGGACAACGCCTCCAAGCCGAGCGCCCCCGACCCCGCGTAGAGGTCCAACACCGACATTCCGGTCAGGTCCATCCGGGAATCGAGCACATTGAACAGCGCCTCGCGCACCCGATCTGTGGTTGGCCGGGTGCCGCGCGGCGGCACGGAGAGGCGTCGCCCACCGGCTTCGCCCCCGACGATGCGCGTCAGCTCAGCACCACCAGCAGGTCTCCGCCTTCGACCTGCGCGGTCTCGGCAACGGCCACCCGCGTGACGGTGCCGTCGGCAGGCGCGGTGATGGCCGCCTCCATCTTCATTGCCTCGATGGTGGCCAGGGTTTGTCCGGCGGCTACCTTCTCTCCCTCGGCCACCCCGATGGTGACCACACCGGCAAACGGTGCGGCGACATGGCCCGGCTTGGTGCGGTCGGCCTTTTCCGCAACCGGCACTTCGCTGGCGATGCTGCGATCACGCACCTCAACCGGCCGCAGTTGACCGTTGATGATGCACATCACGGTTCGCATGCCGCGTTCATCCGGCTCGGAGATGGCCTCGAGCCCGATCAGCAGCTCCACCCCGCGCTCCAGCTTGACCCGATGCTCCTCGCCCTGACGCAGGCCGTAGAAGAACTGGTTGGCCGACAATCGCGAGATGTCGCCGTAGAGTTCCCGATGCGACTCGAATTCCTTTGTGGGACCCGGGAACAGCAGGCGGTTGAGGCGGGCCTGGCGTTGCGGTCCAGACTTTGCCAACACCGCCTCGTCATCGGCCGAGAGCTGCTGCATCTCCCGTGCCGGGCCGCGCCCCTCCAGGGCCTTCGTCCGCAACGGCTCCGGCCAGCCACCGGCCGGGTCGCCCAGCTCGCCGCGCAGGAAGCCGATCACCGAGTCCGGGATGTCTACTCGAGACGGGTCAGCGGCGAACTCGTCGGCGCTCACGCCGGCACCGACCAGGGCCAGCGCGAGATCGCCGACCACCTTCGAGCTCGGGGTCACCTTGATCAGCCGACCGAGTACGGCATCCGCGGCGGCATAGTTGTTCTCGACGTCCTCGAACCGGTCCGCCAACCCCAGCGCCTTGGCCTGCTGGTGCAAGTTGGACAGCTGGCCACCGGGAATCTCATGGCGGTATACCCGCCCGGTCGGTGCGGCCAGCCCGGATTCGAACGGCGCGTACACCTTTCGCAGCGCCTCCCAGTACGGCTCCAGATCGCCCACCGCGTCCAGCGAGATCCCGGTGTCGTAGTCGGTCTGGGCCGCCGCGGCGATAATGGAGCTCAGCGCCGGTTGGCTGGTGGTGCCCGCCAGGGGCGCCGCCGCGCCGTCGACGGCGTCCGCCCCCGCTTGCCAGGCGGCGACGTAGCTGGCTAGCTGACCGCCCGCGGTGTCGTGGGTGTGTACGTGGATGGGCAGGTCGAAGCGGCTGCGCAGCGCGCTTACCAATGTGGTTGCCGCGGCGGGACGCAACAGGCCCGCCATGTCTTTGATCGCCAGTACGTGCGCGCCGGCGTTCACGATCTGCTCGGCGAGCCGCAGGTAGTAGTCCAGCGTGTAGAGCGTTTCGCCCGGGCTGCTCAGATCGCCGGTGTAACACATGGCGACTTCGGCTACCGCACTGCCGGTTTCGCGCACCGCGTCAATGGCTGGAAGCATCGAGTCGACGTTGTTGAGCGCGTCGAATATCCGGAAGATGTCAATACCGGTCTCGGTCGCCTCTTGGACGAACGCCGAAGTCACCAGTTCCGGATACGGGGTATACCCGACCGTGTTGCGCCCGCGCAGCAGCATCTGCAGACAGATGTTGGGCAACGCCTCGCGCAGCGCTGCCAACCGCTCCCAGGGGTCTTCCTTCAGAAACCGCAGCGCCACATCGTAAGTCGCGCCGCCCCAGCACTCGACCGACAGCAGTTGTGGCATGGTGTGAGCCACGTACGGCGCCACCTTGACCAACCCACTGGTGCGCACTCGGGTGGCCAACAGCGACTGGTGGGCGTCCCGGAACGTGGTGTCGGTGACCCCGACCGCCCGCGATTCCCGCAGCCAGCGGGCGAAGCCCTCCGGCCCCAGCTGGACCAGCCGTTGCTTGGAGCCCGCCGGCGGCGGCACCGACAGATCCAGCTCGGGCAGCTTGTCGCGCGGGTACACCGCCGAGGGCCGGGTACCGTGCGGGCTGTTGACGGTGACATCCGCCAGGTAGTTCAAGATCTTGGTGCCGCGGTCGGCCGACGAGCGCGCGGTCAGCAGCTGCGGGCGCTCGTCGATGAACGAGGTGGTGATGCGCCCCGCGGAGAAGTCCGGGTCATCGAGCACGGCCTGCAGGAACGGGATGTTGGTGGCAACCCCACGGATGCGGAATTCCGCGATCGCCCGGCGCGCCCGCTTCACCGCGGTGGGAAAATCCTTACCGCGACAGGTCAGCTTGACCAGCATCGAATCGAAGTGCGCGCTGATCTCCGCACCGAGGTTGGTGCCGCCATCCAGCCGGATGCCCGCCCCGCCCGGGCTGCGGTAGGCGCTGATCCGTCCGGTGTCGGGCCGGAATCCGTTGGCCGGGTCTTCGGTGGTGATCCGGCATTGCAGCGCCGCCCCGTGCAGCGTGATCGAGTCCTGCGAAAGGCCCAGGTCCGCCAGCGACTCACCGGCGGCGATCCGCAGCTGTGAGGACACCAGGTCGACGTCGGTGATCTCCTCGGTGACGGTGTGCTCCACCTGGATGCGCGGGTTCATCTCGATGAACACGTGGTGGCCGCGCTCGTCGACCAGGAACTCCACGGTGCCCGCGCAGGTGTAGCCGATGTGGCGCGCGAATGCCACGGCATCCGCGCAGATCTTCTCGCGCAGAGCCGGGTCGAGATTCGGCGCCGGCGCCAATTCGACGACTTTCTGATGCCGGCGCTGCACGCTGCAGTCACGCTCGTAGAGGTGGATCACGTTGCCGTGGTTATCGGCCAGGATCTGCACCTCGATGTGGCGCGGGTTCAGTACCGCCTGCTCGAGGTAGACGTGCGGGTCGCCGAACGCCGAATCCGCTTCCCGACTGGCCGCTTCGACCGCATCGGCCAGCCCGTCGATGTCGGTGACCCGGCGCATCCCGCGCCCACCGCCACCGGCGACCGCCTTGACGAACAGCGGAAAAGTCATGTCTTGGGCTACGGCAAGCAGTTCGGTGACCGAGGACGACGGCGCCGACGACGCCAGCACCGGCAGTCCCGCCTCCCGCGCGGCGGCCACCGCGCGAGACTTGTTGCCGGCCAGCGCCAGCACTGCCGCGCTGGGACCGACGAAGGTGATCCCCGCATCCGCACAGGCCTGCGCCAGTTGAGGATTCTCCGAAAGGAAACCGTAGCCGGGGTAGACAGCGTCGGCCCCGCATCGCACTGCGGTGCCGACGATCTCATCGACCGACAGGTACGCGCGTACCGGATGACCCTCTTCGCCGATCTGGTAGGACTCGTCCGCCTTGAGCCGGTGCAGCGAGTTGCGGTCCTCGTACGGGTAGACCGCCACTGTGCCGATACCGAGCTCGACGGCGGCCCGGAACGCGCGGACAGCGATCTCTCCGCGGTTGGCCACCAGCACTTTGGAGATCACAATCCACCCCTACAGCAGCGTTATCCAGTAATCCTGAAACCGAATAAATATCAACAGGAATAACGCGATAAACCATAACGCAGCGATGGTCCAACGCCATCGGTGCAAATGCTGCAAATTTTTGCGTATACCACCGTGCTCAGATGCTACGGCTGCGAATATCACCAGCAGGCACAGCGTCACCGCCCACACCACCATGCAATACGGGCACAGCGCGCCGATCCGGTACAGGCTCTGGAAGATCAGCCAGTGCACGAAGCCGGCGCCGGCCAGTGTACCCAGCGTCAACCCGGTCCAATACCATTGCGGCAATGGCACTTTCGCGACTGCCAATACGCCAGTGACGACCACCACGGTGAAGGCGACGATCCCCATCAGCGGGTTGGGGAACCCCAACACGGACGCCTGCGGGGTGACCATCACCGATCCGCAGGACAGCACCGGATTGAGGTTGCACGACGGCACGTATCCGGTGTCCGTGAGCAGCTTGATCTTCTCGACGGTCAGCGTGACCGCCGCGGCCAGTCCGATGACCCCGCCGATCAGCACCGCCCAGGCCCGCGATGCCGCGACCGGCACCGCCTGGGCGGGCGCTTCGACCGCCGGAGCCGTGATGGTCACGACTCCTGAGCCGGCACGGCCATACCGGGCACGTCGCCGACGATCTCGCGGATCTTGGAGACCAGAGCTTCCGGAGTCGAGGGGCGGTAGTCCTCGCCATTGATGCGCAACGTGGGCGTGGCGTGAATGCCCCCGGCGGCGGCCATACCACCGACCATCTTGAGGTACTTGCCGCTGTTGATGCACGCCGGAACACCGCCGGCAGCGCCGGCTTGGCGGGCCAGCTCGATCAGGCGCTTGTTGTCGGGGAACTCCGTGCCGATCTCCGACGGTTGCAGTTGCTCGGTGTAGAGCGCGGTGTGGAACCGGCGGAACGCGTCGTTGCTTTCGTCGGCGACGCAGTAGGCCGCGGCTCCGGCTCGTGAGGAGTAGTCGTCGTTCTGCGGCCGGTCCAGGATCGCGACCATGTGGTAGTCCGCGGCGATCGCCCCGCTGTCGATCAGCCGAGACACCGTCGGGCCGAACGCCCGCTCGAGGTTGCCGCAGGCCGGGCAGAGGAAGTCTTCGTAGAACGCCAGCACGGCCTTGGGCTCGTCGGTCCCGTCCTTGGTGACCAGCTTGCTCGAGGTAACCCGGATCGCCTCGCCGGCGCCGGCGCCCTTCTTGTGACCGTTGGACACCACGATGTAGCCGATGAGTCCCACCGCAAAGACCACCACGATGGCGACGAGGCCGATCTGCATTGCGAGGTTGCGCTTCTGGTCGCCGGCCCTCAAGCCGGAGACGCCGGGGCGTTTGGGTTTGCTGGCCACAGTCGGTTGGTCCTCGTGTTCGGTGGTCGGTTTGCGGTTCAGAGTACCGGCGTGAGCCCCGGACCTCAGCCGCGGCTGAGGTGCGCGCGCAGCGCCGAGATCAACTCACTGGTCGCGGTCGCGCTGCCGCCCCCTAACGGAAACAGGTTGATGAAAGCGTGCGTCAACGACGGCATCTGCCGCAGGTCCACCACAACCCCTGCCCGGCGCAGTGCCGCCGCGAACGCTTCACCCTCGTCGTACAGCGGGTCGAATCCGGCGACGGCCACCAGTGCCGGCGGCAGGCCGGACAGGTCGCCGGCCAGCAGCGGCGATACCAGCGGGTCGGTCGGGTCTAGCTGTGAGCGGCCCACGTATTGGTCGGTGAACCAGTCGATGTCGTGCTTGGTCAGCAGAAAACCGTCGCCGTAGAGGCTGCGTGAACGGGTCTGGGCGGTGCAGTCGGTGACCGGGTAGATCAGCCACTGCAGAACGGGTGCCGGTCCCCCTTCATCGCGTGCCCGCAGCGCGACCCCGGCGGCCAGGTTGCCGCCGGCGCTGTCGCCACCGACCGCGACCCGCCCGGCAATCCCACCCAGCTCCGCGGCCTGGTCATGAGCCCAGCGGAACGCCGCCAGGGCATCGTCGAGCGCGGCCGGTGCGGGGTGCTCGGGCGCCAAGCGGTAGTCGACCGACAGCACCGCGATGTCACCGTCTCGACAGGTCAGCCGGCAGAACGCGTCATGGCTGTCCAGGTCGCCGATCACGAACCCGCCCCCGTGGTAGAAGACCAGCAACGGCTTGGCGCCACCACCGACCGGGCGGTAGTGCCGAGCGGCGATGTCCCCGGCCGGGCCGGGCAACACGATGTCGCGAACGTCGACGTGGATATCACCGCCGCCCAGACCGGCGGACGTCTCGCGCAACTGGGCGCGGGAGGCGACCGCGTCGTCGCCGACGACTAAGCCGTTCACGCCCATCGCGCGCTGCGCGGCCAGCGTCAGCCGCAGGGTGGGGTCCAGGGTCTTGCCGTCGATGGTCACCGCGCGCCCGCCGGTCATGATCCGCTGGACCCCGATCGGCAGCATCGGCGTCACCTTCATACCGACCGTCATCAGGGTGCTCTGCAGCTGATCGGTCCATCGCGCGCCCCGGCCGGAACCGGGGCCGCCTGGCAGACTTCGTGTCATGGCTGCTGAAGATAGCTTGCGCTGCGTCACGCTCAACGACGGTAATTCCATCCCCAGCGTCGGTTTCGGGGTTTACAAGATTTCGCCCGCCGAGACCGAGCAGGCGGTGCGCACCGCGCTTGCGGCCGGATACCGCCACATCGACACCGCGGCCCTGTACGGCAACGAGCGGGAGGTCGGCCGGGCCGTCGCGGCATCCGGCATGGCGCGCGACGAGGTTTATGTGGTCACCAAGGTGTGGAACTCCGACCAGGGCTACGACTCCACGCTGACAGCATTCGAGGCGAGCATGGAGCGCCTCGGCCTGGATTTTCTGGACCTGTACCTGATCCACTGGCCGCTGCCGGCAGCCGGCAAGTTCGTCGAGACTTTCCGGGCGTTGGCCCACCTGCGGGATCAGGGCCGGATCCGGTCGATCGGGGTGAGCAATTTCGCGCCCGAGCACCTCGAGACGCTCATCGACGGAACGGGGATCGTGCCCGTCGTCAACCAGGTCGAGTTGCACCCGCGCTTCAGCCAGCCCGAACTGCGCGCGGCGCATGCCCGCCTCGGGATCGCCACCGAAGCCTGGGCACCGCTGGGTCGGGGTTCACTGCTGGCTCATCCGGTGGTTACCGAGGTGGCGCGGCGGTGCGGAAAGACACCGGCGCAGGTGCTGATCCGGTGGCATATCCAACTGGGTAATATTGTGATTCCGAAATCGGTGCACCCGGAGCGTATCGTCGGCAACTTCGACGTCTTCGACTTCGAACTCGGCACGTCGGAGATGGCCGAGATATCCTCGCTCGACGACGGCGCCCGATTGGGACCCGATCCGCGAACATTCGATTACACAGGTAGGTGAAATGACGTCGGGCACTGCGATCCCCTCCGTCACCCTCAACGACGACCGCACGATGCCGACGCTGGGCATCGGGGTGGCCGAGTTGTCCGAAGCCGAGACCGAGCGCGCGGTCTCCACGGCGCTCGAGCTGGGCTGTCGCTTGATCGACACCGCCAAGGTGTACGGCAACGAGGCCGCGGTGGGCCGGGCTATCGCCGCGTCGGGAATCCCGCGCGAGGAGGTGTTCGTCACCACCAAGCTGGCCAACGCCGACCAGGGACTGACCGCCGCCATCGAAGCCTGCAAGGCCAGCCTGGAGCGGCTCGGAATGGACTACGTGGACCTGTACCTGGTCCACTGGCCGGCTCCCTCGCTGGGCATGTACGTCGACAGCTTCGGCGGACTCATCCAGACCCGGGAGCTGGGACTGGCCCGGTCCATCGGGGTGTGCAACTTCACCGCGGAGCACCTCGACGACGTGATCGACCTGGCGTTCGAGACGCCGTCGGTCAACCAGATCGAACTGCACCCGCTGCTCAACCAGGCTGAGCTGCGTGCCGCCAACGCCGAGCGCGGCATCATCACCCAGGCCTACAGCCCGCTGGCGGTGGGCCGGTTGCTTGACCACCCGACCGTGACGGCTATCGCCGGCGAGTACGGCAAGACCCCGGCACAGGTGCTGATCCGATGGAGCCTGCAACTGGGCAACGTGGTGATCCCCCGGTCGGCTCAGCCCGAGCGCATCGCGGCCAACCTCGACGTGTTCGGCTTCGAGCTGGCCGACGAGCACATGGAGAGCCTGGGCGGCCTCAACGACGGCACCCGGGTGCGGGAAGACCCGCTCACCTACAGCGGTATCTGATCCCCGCCGATCCGCACACTCGCCTCAGCGCGCCAACACCCGGCGGTTGATCCGCTCCACCAGCCGGGCTCGCAGTTCCGGCCACTCCTGCTCGATCACCGAGAAGACGATCGTGTTGCGAAAAGAGCCGTCGCGGCGCCGGGCATGGTTGCGCAGTTCACCCTCCCGGGTGGCGCCGATAGCCCCCACCGCGCGCTGCGAGCGCTCGTTGAGGTTGTCGACGTTGAACTGCACGCGGCCCGCACCCAGGGCGCCGAAGCAGTGGTCGAGCAGCAGCAGTTTCGACTCGGAGTTGACCGCCGACCCGCGGACCCGCTGTGCCAGCCAGGTGCTGCCGACCGTCACCCGGCGGTCCACCTCGCTCATGTCATAGAGGGATGTCGTCCCGACGATCTCGCCGGTGCCGACCTCCACCTGAGTCAGCACCTGGTGATCTGATGCCAGCGCCGCGGACACCGAGGCTTCGGTGGGCGGCTCGGAGTGCTGGCCGTAGAGGAAGTAGCGGGTGCACTCGGTGTCGAAGGCGTGGGCCAGGCCGCCGACGTCGGCGAGCACCGTCGGCCGCAACAGCACATGCTCGCCGGGCAGCGTCGGCGTGGTACGCCAGTGGTCGATCGTCATCGGCTCCCCTATCCGGTCGGGCAGGTGGCCGCTGCCTCACGCAGCACGTCGGCTGACGGCTGGTCCAGGCGCAGCGCATAGCCCCGCAGAACCGCAATGTAGGCGACGGCGTACTGGCACGCGAACGATTTATTCGGCGGCATCCACTGCCCAGGACCCGCATCGCCCTTGTCCTGGTTGCCCTGCCCCGCGACCGCCAGCAGATTGGCCGGATCGTTGGCGAAGCGCAATCGCTGCCGATACGGCCAGGCCGACGCGCCCATGTCCCAGGCGTAGGCCAGCGGCACGATGTGGTCGATCTGCACGGCCTCGCCGATCTTGGCGCCGCGGGTGAACGCGACGGTGGCGTTCGTGTACGGGTCGTGCAGGGTGCCGCTGGCCACCGCCTCGGCGCAGCGTTTGGTCGACACGTGGGTGATGTCGACGAGGTCACGGTTGAGGATGTCGTTGCGGGTGTCGCAGCCGTTGTGCCCGCCCGGTGCGTCGTTGTCGTCGTCCCAGGCGTCGCCGAACACCGAGCGCCGGTAGTCGTGGCGGTGGGCGCGGGCCGGAACCACCGTGATTCCGGCCAGCACGTCGGCGCCGGCCGCCACCGTGGGCATCCCGGATTGCGTTGCCAGGGCGCGGCTACTCCTGCTCGCCGCGGATACCGTCTGATAGGCGACGATTACGGCCAGCACGGCCGCCACGGCCAGCCACAGCAGGGTTTTACGACTGGTCATGATTTGTCCAGGTAGTCGATGTCGGCGAAATATGCGGCGAGCGTGGCCAATCCGGGATCATCCGGGGTGGCTTCCCAGGCCTGCATGCAGTACGTGCGGGCCGCCTCGATCACTTCGCCGTGGTCGGCCAGCGACAGCAGCTTGAGTCCGCCTCGCCAGCCGGACTGGTTGCGGCCCAACACATCTCCCTCACCACGCTCGGCCAGGTCCAGATCGGCCAAGGCGAAGCCGTCCAAGGTGCCGGCGACGGCCTTCAGGCGCTGACCCGCCTTGGATCCAGCGCCGCTGGAGGTGACCAGCAGGCAGAGGCTGGCGTGCGCGCCGCGGCCGATCCGGCCGCGAAGCTGGTGCAGCTGGCTGATACCGAACCAGTCGGCGTCGGCGATCAGCATGACGGTGGCATTGGGTACGTCGACACCGACCTCGATGACCGTGGTGCAGACCAGCACGTCGACCGCACCGCTGCGGAACGCCGTCATCACCGCGTCCTTCTCGTCCCCGGTCAGCCGCCCGTGCATCAAGCCCAGCCGCAACCCCGACAGCGGCCCGGCTCGTAGCCGGTCGAACAACCCCACCGCGGTGGCCGACGTTCGGCCGCCCTCATCGGCTGAACCGGGTTTGCTCGGCTCGTCGGTCTCGTCGATGCGGGGTGCCACCACGTAGGCCTGCCGTCCGGCCGTCACCTCCTCGCGGATCCGCGTCCAGGCCCGATCCAGCCAGGTCGGCTTCTCCTTGACGAAGATCACCGAGCTCGCGATCGGCTGGCGGCCGCGGGGCAGCTCGCGCAACGTGGAGGTCTCCAGATCACCGTAAACGGTGAGCGCCACCGTGCGCGGAATCGGAGTGGCGGTCATCACCAGCAGGTGCGGCGTGATGCCGTCGGGAGCTTTGGCGCGCAACCGATCTCGCTGCTCGACGCCGAATCGATGTTGTTCGTCGACGACCACCATGCCCAGGTTGTGGAATTCGACCGCGTCGACCAGCAGGGCATGCGTGCCCACGACGATGCCGGCCTGCCCGCTGGCGATCTCGGCGCGAGCCTGCTTCTTGGCGGCCGCAGACATCGAGCCGGTGAGCAACGCCACTGCGGTTGCATTGTCAGCCTCGCCCAGCTGACCGCCGAGCGCCAGCGCCCCGAGCATGTCGCGTATCGACCGGGCATGTTGGGCGGCAAGGACTTCGGTGGGTGCCAACAGGGCGCACTGATAGCCGGCATCAACCAGCTGCAGCATCGCCAGCAGCGCGACGATCGTCTTGCCCGAGCCGACCTCGCCCTGCAGCAGCCGATTCATCGGACGGCTGGCGGCCAGCTCGCCTTCGAGCACGCCGAGCACCTCGCGTTGTCCGGTGGTCAGCTCGAACGGCAGCCGCCGCAACAGTTCTGCGACCATCCCGTTGTCGCGGCGCGGTGCCGGTGGCCCGGATTCGGACAATTCACCATTTCGACGCATCGCCAGCGCCCACTGCAGACCGAACGCTTCGTCAACGGCCAGCCGAGCCCGGGCGCGGTCGCGTTCGGCGGCGTTCTCCGACAAATGGATTGCGCGCAGCGCTTCGTCTTCGCCGAGCAGATCCCGTTCGGTGCGCACTGCAGCCGGCAGCGGGTCCGGAACCGGATCGAGGACGTCGAGCACCTGCCGCACACAGTTGAAGATGTCCCAGCTCTGCAGTTTCGCGGTCGCCGGGTAGATCGGGTAGCAGCTGCGCTCGAAGTCCGCCTGGTTGATCTGCCCGCTGACCTTTTGCGATGCATCGGCGATGTTGCGCAGCGAACTGCTGCCGAAGTTGCGATCGTGGGCGCCGCCGTCGGCTTCCTTGAGCACCAGGAAGTCCGGATGGGTGAGCTGGATCGCACCCCGAAACAGCTTGACCTCACCGGACAGCATCACGCGGGTGCCGGGGGTCAACCGCCAGCGCAGGCCTTTGGGGTTGAAGAACGTCGCACTGACCTTGTTGCGGCCGCTACCGACGGTGACAGCGAGGTATTTTCCGTTGCGCCGCTGCATGTCTTTGAGCACCGCTGAACTGATGGTGTCGACGATGGTGATGTGGTCGCCTTCTTCCGGGCGGCTGTCCGCCGCACCGCGCACCCCGGTGCCTTCGACGTAGCTGCGCGGGTAGTGCCGCAACAGGTCTCCGACGGTGCGGATGCCGAAGCATTCCTCGAGTTTGTCGGCGGCATCAGAGCCGACGATGAAGTCCAGCCGATCGGCCAGGGTGACCATCGCTACTCGACCCCGATCAGCAGCGCGTCCCCCCGATGCCCGGTGAAGTAGGTCGCCAGTTCGGTTCCCGGGTGCTGGTCATGCACGTGCCGGGCCAAGACGTCCAGGACATCTTCTTCTAAACCATCAATGCCCGCCCCGAACAACACCGTTACCAGTTCACCGCCGGCCGCCAGCAGCAGGTCGATCAGGCCGATCGCCGCGGCGCCGACATTGCGGGCCACGATCAGCACCTCGTCACCGGCGATACCCAGGCCGTCGCCGGGTCGGCAGGAACCGGCCCAGGTCAGCGCCTGTTCGGTGGCGACCCGCACCGATCCGAGCCGGGTGCTGCCGGCAGCTCGGGCCATGGT
Organism: Mycobacterium sp. SMC-11; assembly: GCF_046250095.1. NCBI lineage: Bacteria > Bacillati > Actinomycetota > Actinomycetes > Mycobacteriales > Mycobacteriaceae > Mycobacterium > Mycobacterium sp. SMC-11. Next base: position 3,081,665 of record NZ_CP176430.1, read on the forward strand.
GTAGCCGTCATCGACCACCGGACGGCCCGGATCGTGGACCGCCAACGCCGACAACCCCTGCACCATCGAACCGGTCGGCACCGGCACCACGTCGATACCCCAACCGATGGCCGCGGTACAGCCCGCCACCAGTTCTTCGGCGGCGACATAGCCGTTGGGCAGCAGCATCACCTGCGCTGCGCCGGTGTCGACCACCGCCCGCAGCAACTGCTGGGCGGTGACCATCATGACCGGCTCGGCACTGTGCGGGTCGGGCCGCAGTACGCAGGCTCCTTCGGAGTCGAACAGCGCCCCGGCGCCGTCGCCGTCGACCACGGCCAGCACCGCGCGCTCCCGAGCCCAGCTGCCCGGGGACGGGCCGGCGGCACCGGCCAGGGCAGAGATCTGGATACGTCGCGGCCGACCGAAAGCCAGGCCCGCCTCGACGGCGGCACCGGCGTCATCGGTGTGCACGTGCACCGAATATCCGCCGACCACCCCCGACGTGGCGATGGCCACAGATTCTCCGAGCTGGTTCAGCCGCTCGCGCAGGGCTTCGGTGTCTTCGGAACTGCACTCGCCAAGCAGGTACATGACCTCGAACTGCGGCGCCGGAGCCTCGGTTCCGGCCTCCGGCGGCCGCGGGCACGGCGCGGGCTGGTAGGCCGCCCGCACGGGAGCCTGCCCGGTGATCGTCGATCGCAGCGCGTCGAGCAGCACCAACAAGCCGCGGCCGCCCGCGTCGACCACCCCGGCCTCGGCGAGCACGTCGAGCTGCTCCGTGGTCGCCTCCAGTGCCTGTGCAGCCGCGTCGGTGCCGGCCACCAGCGCCGGACCCAACTCGGCTCCACCGGCCGCGCACCGTTCGACGGCCGCAGCGGCAGCCTGCAACACCGACACGATGGTCCCCGGAACCTCGCGGCCACCCATCGAGGTGACCACCAGCTCGACCCCGTGCCGCAGACCGGCGCCGAGCAAGGCGGAGTCGATGACGCGGACGCCGGTGTCGGCCGCGGTCACATCGGCCAGGCCGCGCAGGATCTGCGACAGGATCACCCCGGAGTTGCCGCGCGCACCATGCAGCGCCCCGGATGACAGGGCCGCCGCGACCCGGCCCACCTCGCCCGAGGCGGCCTCGGTGTTGGCCTCGGCCAGGGCCGAACGCATGGTGAACAGCATGTTTGTTCCGGTATCGGAATCGGCGACCGGGAAAACGTTGAGCTGGTTGATCTCGTCGGTGTGAGTGATCAGGTCACCGACGGCGGTGTGCGCCCAGTCCCGCAAGGTCGCCGCATCCAGCCGACGATCGGGGTTGCCCACCTGCACCCACCTTCCTGCCGCCACCTCCGGTGGCCGCAAGCCTAATCACTCCGGGCGACAGCACAGGTCACGTCCGTCCAGCCGCGATGGGGCGTTTTGGTGGTTGCCCCGCCGGGCGGGTATCCTGATCAGGTTGTCGGGCCACCCGCTGAGGTCGTTGGCCCTCAAGCAGACGTTTTGAGGAGTGTCACATATGGCTGCCGTGTGCGATATCTGCGGAAAGGGCCCCGGCTTCGGTAAGTCGGTATCCCACTCGCACCGTCGGACCAGCCGTCGGTGGGACCCGAACATTCAGGTTGTGCACGCCGCGCGTCCCGGCGGCAACAAGCAGCGCCTGAACGCCTGCACCTCGTGCATCAAGGCCGGCAAGGTCGCCCGCGGCTAACTCCGCTCTCGTCTCGCCGAGCACAGGGACGTCCGTCCCCTGCTCGGCGATGTGCGCGACCCGCTGAACCGCGCTACTCCAGTCGCCAGTCGATCGGCTCGGCTCCCATCTGCGCCAGCAACTCGTTGGCGCGGCTGAACGGCCGCGATCCGAAGAACCCGCGCGACGCCGACAGTGGCGACGGGTGCGGTGATTCGATCGCTACGCAGCGATCGGACAGCATCGGCTTGAGCGTCCCCGCGTCGCGCCCCCACAGGATCGCCACCATCGGCTGACTGCGGGCCACCAACGCGCGGATCGCACATTCGGTGACGGCCTCCCAGCCCTTGCCGCGGTGTGACGCCGGGGTGCCCGGTCGCACGGTGAGCACCCTGTTGAGCAGCAGCACACCCCGCTGCGCCCACGCGGACAGATCGCCGTTGGAAGGCTTGGGATAGCCCAGGTCCGCGGTGTACTCAGTGAAGATGTTCTCCAGACTGCGTGGCAGCGGCCGAACCTCCGGCGCGACGGAGAAGCTCAGGCCTACCGCGTGGCCGGGTGTTGGGTACGGGTCCTGCCCGACGATCAAGACCCTGACGTTGTCGAACGGAAACGTGAAGGCACGCAAGATGTTCTGCCCTTCGGGCAGATAGCCGTGACCGGCAGTCGTCTCCTCGCGCAAGAACTGCCCCAGTGCGGCAACGTGATCGGTCACCGGTGCCAGCGCAGTGGCCCAACCGCTTTCGACAAGTTCAGGAAGTGGACGAGCAGTCATGGTGTCTCAACGTAATGGGGCGTCGGAATCAAACGACTGCCAGCCCGCCTCCCCGTCCCACACCGCTCCGTCGACCAGCACGCGCGCCGGCCCCGCCAGCACCTGCCCGATCGCCCGCCAACCGGGCGGCACCTCTCCGGGAAACGCCGCGACCAGGGCGTGGTCTTCTCCCCCGCCCAGAATCCACGACCACGCGTCGGCGCCGACCGCGGCGGCCGCGGGCGCCAGGGCTTGATGATCGGCCGCCAGCGCCGCTGTGGACACCTCCAATATCACCTGCGACGCGGCGGCCAGGTGCCCCAGATCGGCGATCAGGCCGTCGGAGACATCGGTCATCGCCTGCGCCCCGGCGTCGGCGGCCGCCGCGCCCTGCCCGTACGGCGGCTCCGGGACCAGGTGACGACGCCGCAGCTCCGCGAATTCCGCTGAGTCCACGCCGTCGCCCCACAGTCGCAGCCCGGCCGCCGAGCGGCCCAGCTCGCCGGCCACCGCCAGGGTCGCCCCGGGCCGGGCCCCCGACCGCAGCACCGCGGGCCGGCCGGCCAGATCCCCCAGCACCGTCACCGACACCACCCAGCGGTCGGCCTGGACCAGATCGCCGCCGACCACACCGGCACCCAGGCGCTCCGCCTCGGCCCACATCCCGTCGGCCAGGGCGGCGGCATCGGCGGCGAAGGTGTGCGCCGGGGCGCCGAAGCCGACGACGAACGCGGTCGGCCGCGCACCCATCGCCTCGATGTCGGCGGCGTTCTGCGCGATCGCCTTGCGCCCGACCTGCTGCGGGGTTGACCAATCCAGCCGGAAATGACGGCCTTCGACCAGCATGTCGGTGGATATCGCAACTCGGCCGTCGGCGCAGCGCACCACCGCCGCATCGTCCCCGGGACCCAGCTGGGTGGTCTCGGGCTGATGTCGCCCGGCGACCAGCCGGTCGATCATGGGAAACTCTCCAAGCTGACCCAGCGTGGGCTCGTTACCGCGCACAGCCTGGAGTGTAGGTGTGATCAGAACGGTAGGCGGGCCTTGACCACGGACAACGACGCGGACGGACCGCCGCGGCTCGCGCTGATCATCGCGCTGGTGGTCGCCGTCGCCGCGGTAGGCGCCGCGCTGACGGTCGCCGCGCTCCATCACCCGGGCAAGCGGCCGGCCGGACCGGTCCCGGTCGCGACGGTGCCTGCTCCGCACGCCGACAGCGAAGACTGCCGTGCCCTGCTTGAGGCGCTACCGGCGCAGCTGGGCGCCTATCGGCGTGCCGAGCTCGCCGCACCCGCACCGCAGGGCGCGGCGGCCTGGACCGCCGACGACGGCGAGGCCGTGGTGCTGCGCTGTGGGCTGGACCGGCCGGCCGACTTCGTGGTGGGCTCCCCCATCCAGGTGGTCAATCACGTGCAGTGGTTCGAAGTCCGCGAAGGCGACCGCGCCACCTGGTACGTGGTGGACCGGAAGGTCTACCTGGCGTTGACGCTGCCGCCGGGATCGGGCCCCACGCCGATCCAGGAGGTGTCGGATCTGATCGCCGACACCGTCGCTGCCGTCCCGATCCGGCCGGGCCCGCCGCGTTGATCCTCACGCCGAGCGTGTAACCACCGCGAAATTCGGGCAGATTTTTCGCGCTGAGTGCACGCTCGGCGCGCTACCCGAGGCAGCTCAGCGCAAGCCCACGCCGCGAGCCAGGGCGGTGTCGACCATCGTCGCCAGCAGCGTCGGGTAGTCCACGCCGCTGGCCGACCACATCCGCGGGTACATCGAGATCGTGGTGAACCCGGGCATGGTGTTGATCTCGTTGATCACCGGGCCGGCGTCGGTCAGGAAGAAGTCCACCCGGGCCAATCCCTGACAGTCCAGCGCGGCGAACGCGCGAATCGCCAGCTGCTGCACGGCTTCGGCGACGTCGTCGTCGATCTTGGCGGGCACGTCGAGTTCGGCTGCGTCGTCGAGGTATTTGGTGGCGAAGTCGTAGAACGAGTCGTCGCGGTCGGCCACGCCGGCCACCCGGATCTCCCCCACCGTGCTGGCTCCCAGCGAGCCGTCGGGGAATTCGAGCACCCCGCATTCGATTTCCCGGCCGACGATCGCGGCCTCGACGATGACCTTCGGGTCGTGCCGGCGCGCCTCGGCAATCGCCGCAGGAAGCTCCTCGTACGACGTCACCCGGCTGACCCCGATTGAGGACCCGCCGCGCGCCGGTTTGACGAACAGCGGCAGCCCCAGCCGCTCCCGATCGTCGATCGACAGCGTCTCCTGGGCGGGCCGCAGTACCGCGTAAGGGCCGATCGGCAGGCCGTCGGCGGCCAGCAGCTTTTTGGTGAACTCCTTGTCCATGCCCGCCGCACTGGCCAGTACGCCGGCACCGACATAGGGCACACCGGCCAACTCCAGCAGGCCCTGCACGGTGCCGTCCTCGCCGTAGGGTCCGTGCAGCACCGGAAACACCACGTCGACCGACTCCAGCACCTCCGCGGGCCCGGCGGCGGAGAACGCGACCAGCTGTCCGGCTCGCTGCGGGTCGGCCGCCAGCGCCAGTTCGGCGCCGGAGTCCGTGCTGACCGCGGGTAGTTGGCGGTCGGTGATCGCCAACGTGTCGGGGTTACCGTCGGTGAGCACCCACGCCCCCTCCGGGGTGATGCCTACTGCGACGACCTCGAAGCGTTGCGGATCCAGGTTGCGCAGGATGCTGCCCGCCGAGACGCAGGAGATGGCGTGCTCGCTGCTGCGGCCACCGAAGACGACGGCCACGCGGGTGCGTTCGTGGGAATTCACACGCCAGAGGCTACCGGGCGGTTAGCGAGCCTCGACGGAGGAGAGGCGAAGCTGGACCGCCCCATAAACCGGGGGCGGCCTACTCCGGTTTGGTGCGACGTCCCAGCAGCAACGCCACCGCCTCATTGACCGAGGAGCCCTTGTGGCAGACCCGGTGCACGGCATCGGTCAGCGGCATCTCCACGTCGTAGCTCAACGCCAGCGCCAGCACCGACTGACACGACGTCACGCCTTCGACGACGTGGCCGTCGGAGGTGCTCAACAACCCCGCCGAACCGGGCACCGGCGGCATCGCCTCGCCCCGGCCGAGCCGTTCGCCGAACGTGCGGTTTCGCGAATGCGGGGATGTGCAGGTGGCCACCAGGTCGCCCACTCCGGCCAGGCCGGCCAGGGTGGCGCCCTTGGCACCCAGCGCGACACCCAGTCGAATGATCTCGGCCAGGCCCCGGGTGATGATCGCGGCCGCTGTGTTCTCGCCCAGCCCCACTCCGGCCGCCATCCCGCAGGCCAGCGCGATGACGTTCTTGCAGGCGCCGCCGATCTCGGTGCCGACGACGTCGGAGTTGGTGTAGGGCCGGAAGTAGCCCGTGTTGAGCATGCGCTGCAGCGCCACCGCACGACCGGAATCCGTACAGGCGACCACGGTGGCCGCGGGCTGTTCGGCGGCGATCTCCGCCGCCAGGTTGGGACCGGACACCACCGCGACCTGACCGGGATCGAACCCGGTCACCGCCGCGACCACCTGGCTCATCCGCATCAGCGTGCCCAGCTCGATGCCCTTGGCGACGCTGACCAGCGTGGCGCTGTCGGTCAGGTGCGGCGTCCACGCTTGGAGATTGGCCCGCATCGTCTGCGCCGGCACGGCCAGCACCACGGTGGTCAAGCCGTCCAGAGCCTCGGCCGGATCACTGGTGGCGCGCACCGCGTCGGGAATCTCGAAGCCCGGCAGATAGTCGGGGTTGCGCCGGGTCTCGTTGATCTGCGCGGCGATGTCGGGCCGACGCGCCCAGAGCCTGACGTCACTGCCGGCGTCGGCGAGCACCTTGGCCAGAGCCGTGCCCCACGCGCCCGCGCCCATCACCGCGACCGTTCCCTCGGTGCCGCCCATCGCACACCACCTCCCTATAGGCGCCTCACCTTAGCGGTGATCGCGAGCGCGGCGGAGCCGGGCGAAGCGGGTCACCGCCACCAACCCAGCGGTGATCGCGAGCGCGGCGGAGCCGGGCGAAGCGGGTCACCGCTAGAACCCAGCCCGCGGAACGCCCGGCCCGGCGCTGGCAGGATGTGATGTGTGAACTCCACACCGGCTGAGGTATCCGGCATCGGCCTGATCATTGCCGTCAAGCGGCTCAGCGTGGCCAAGACCAGGCTGGCGCCGGCGTTTCCCGCACCGCTGCGCGAAGCCGTGGTGCTGGCCATGCTGGTGGACACCATCAGCGCGGCGTCGGCCGCCCGCGGACTGGAACACATCACGGTGGTCACCCCCGATGAGGCTGCCGCTGCGGCCGCCGCCGAGTTGGGGGCCGAGGTGCTGGAGGACCCGACACCGGACGGTCACGCCGACCCGCTGAACAACGCGCTCGCCGCAGCCGAAGCCTCGGTTACCGAATCCATGCCGAACATCGTTGTGCTGCAAGGCGATTTGCCCGCTTTGCAATCCTACGAACTCGACGAGGCGATCGCGGCGGCACGGACCCACCAGCGCAGCTTCGTCGCTGACCGGCACGGGATGGGGACCGCGGCGCTCTTCGCGTTCGGCACCGCCCTGGAACCCAGATTCGGCCGGGATTCCTCGAAGCGGCACCGGCAATCCGGAGCACTGGAACTGACCGGCGCCTGGCCCGGTCTGCGCTGTGACATCGACACACCGGAAGATCTGGCGGTGGCGCGACGGCTCGGCGTCGGCACCGCCACGGCCCGTGCGCTTGCACATGCCAAGTCCGGTGGCAGCAGCACGCGGGATGAGCAATGATTTCGGAGTGGACGAAATTGAGGGCAGCGAACTCACTGAGACGCGAACCGACACGACTGACTGGCGTCCACACGACGCCGCTCCGACCGCCCCGCCCGCTGCCACCGAGACTCTTCCGGCCGGCGATGACGACGAACTGCCCGCGGACCGCTACCTCAACCGCGAACTGAGCTGGCTGGACTTCAACGCGCGGGTGCTGGCGCTGGCCGCCGACACCTCCCTGCCGCTGTTGGAGCGGGCCAAGTTCCTGGCGATCTTCGCCTCCAATCTCGACGAGTTCTATATGGTCCGCGTCGCCGGCCTCAAACGTCGCGATGAGATGGGCCTGTCGGTGCGCTCGGCCGACGGCCTGACCCCACGTGAACAACTGCGCCGCATCGGCGAACGGACCCAGCAGATCGCCACCAGCCATGCGCGGGTGTTCCTCGACTCCGTCCGCCCGGCGCTTGCCGCCGAAGGCATCCACGTCGTCACGTGGGCCGATCTCCTGCCAGCCGAGCGCGACCAGCTGTCGGTGTATTTCCACGAGCAGGTGTTCCCGGTACTGACACCGCTGGCGGTCGACCCCGCACACCCGTTCCCCTTTGTCAGCGGGCTCAGCTTGAACCTGGCCGTGACGGTCAAGCGTCCCGAGGACGGCGGCAGTCATTTCGCGCGGGTCAAGGTCCCCGACAACGTCGACCGTTTCGTCGAACTCGACGCCGGTGCCAGCGGCGGCGACGGCCGCGGCGAGGTCCGGTTCCTGCCGATGGAGGAACTGATCGCGGCGTTCTTGCCGGTGCTGTTTCCCGGCATGGAGATCGTCGAGCATCACGCGTTCCGCATCACGCGTAACGCCGATTTCGAGGTCGAAGAGGACCGCGACGAAGACCTGTTGCAGGCCTTGGAGCGGGAGCTGGCGCGGCGCCGCTTCGGGTCGCCGGTGCGCCTCGAGGTCGCCGACGACATGACCGAGCACATGCTGGAGCTGCTGTTGCGGGAGCTCGACGTGGACCCCGGTGACGTCATCGAGGTGCCCGGCCTACTGGACCTGTCATCGCTGTGGCAGGTCTACGGCCAGGACCGGCCCGACCTCAAGGACCGCACCTTCGTCCCGGCCACCCACCCGGCGTTCGCCGAACGGGAAACCCCCAAAAGCATTTTCGCCACCCTGCGGGAAGGCGATGTGCTGGTACATCACCCCTACGACTCCTTCGCCACCAGCGTGCAACGTTTCATCGAACAGGCGGCCGCCGACCCGGGCGTGCTGGCGATCAAGCAGACGCTTTACCGCACCTCCGGTGATTCGCCGATCGTCACCGCGCTGATCGACGCCGCCGAGGCCGGCAAGCAGGTGGTCGCACTCGTCGAGATCAAGGCCCGTTTCGACGAGCAGGCCAACATCAAGTGGGCTCGCAAGCTGGAGCAGGCCGGCGTGCACGTGGTGTACGGATTGATCGGACTGAAAACCCACTGCAAGGTCTGCCTCGTCGTGCGCCGCGAGGGCTCCACGATCCGGCGGTACTGCCATATCGGCACCGGCAACTACAACTCCAAGACCGCGCGCCTCTACGAAGATGTGGGACTGCTCACCGCCGACCCGGACATCGGCGCCGACTTGACCGACCTGTTCAATTCGTTGACTGGTTATTCGCGGAAAGTCGCCTACCGCAACCTGTTGGTGGCCCCACACGGTGTCCGGACTGGGATTATCGAACGCATCGAACGTGAGGTTTTGGCGCACCGCCGCTCCGGTAACGGGCGGATCCGGCTCAAGCTCAACTCACTGGTGGACGAGCAGGTGATCGACGCGCTCTACCGCGCCTCTCGTGCCGGAGTGCAAGTTGAGTTGTTCGTTCGCGGTATCTGCGCACTGCGGCCCGGGGTCGAGGGCTTCTCCGAAAACATCCTCGTCCGATCGATTCTCGGCCGATTCCTGGAGCACTCGCGCATCATCCATTTCCGCGCCATCGACGAATTCTGGATCGGCAGTGCGGACATGATGCACCGCAATCTGGACCGTCGGGTCGAAGTGATGGTTCAGGTGAAAAACCCGCGGCTGACTGCACAACTGGGCGACGTGTTCGACTCCGCAATGGACCCGGCCACCCGCTGCTGGGAACTCGGGCCCGACGGCCAGTGGAAGGCGGAACCGCAAGCCGGCGCCACTGTGCGCGACCACCAGGCGTCGTTGATGGACCGACACCGCAATCCCTGAGACCCGGCCCACCGCCCAAGAAGCCCGAATTGACCTGCAGGAGTGCAAGGTGCTCGAAACGACAGTGTCGAATGGCTCCGGGACGCTAGACAAGGTCGTCCACGCCGCCGGCGCGGTGCTGTGGCGGACGCGGCGCAATGCCGTTGAGGTGGCGCTCATCCACCGCCCGCGCTACGACGACTGGTCATTGCCCAAAGGCAAGGTCGATCCCGGCGAGACCGAACCGGTGACAGCCGTGCGGGAGATCCTGGAGGAGACCGGCCAGCACGCACAGCTGGGCCGCCGGCTCGGGGCGGTCCGCTATCCGGTCACCCAGGGCGTCAAGAAGGTCAGGTACTGGGCTGCACAGGCGTTGGGCGGCGACTTCGTGCCCAACCACGAGGTCGACGATCTGGTCTGGCTACCGGTCGATGCCGCGATGAAGGAACTGCAGTACGCCTATGACCGGAAGATGCTGCGGCGGTTCGCCAAGCAGCCCGCGGACACTCAAACGGTGTTGATCGTGCGGCACGGTACGGCTGGGCGCCGGTCGCGGTTCTCCGGTGATGACCGCCGGCGGCCGCTAGACAAGAAGGGCCGCGCACAGGCCGAGGCGCTCACCGATCAGCTGCTGGCCTTCGGCGCGAGCTCGGTCTACGCGGCCGACCGGGTGCGCTGCCAGCAGACGGTGGAGCCATTGGCCGCTGAACTCGGGGTGGCCGTCCACAACGAGGCGACGCTGACCGAGGAGTCCTACGCCGACAACCCGAAGCAGGCCCGTCACCGGGTGGTGGAGATCGCGAAATTGGGCGGGACACCGGTTATCTGTACCCAAGGCAAGGTGATTCCAGACCTGATCGCCTGGTGGTGCGACCGCGACGGCGTCAGCCCGGACAAGTCCCGCAATCGCAAGGGCAGCACCTGGGTGCTGTCACTGTCGGGTGGCCGGCTGATCGCCGCCGACCACATCGGTAGCCCGCTGGCTACCCAAGCACTGGTATGAACGACCGAGCGCCGCGGGGATAACCCCGCGGCGCTCGGCTATTCGTTGCTACTTGCGACCCTTGCGGGCCGGAGCCTTCGTGGCTTTCTTGGCCGGAGCCTTCTTCGCCACGGCCTTGGTGGCTGCCTTCTTGGCGACAACCTTCTTGGCCGGAGCCTTAGTCGCTGCCTTCTTCGCAACAACCTTCTTAGCCGGAGCCTTGGTCACGGCCTTCTTGGCCGGAGCCTTAGTCGCTGCCTTCTTCGCAACAACCTTCTTAGCCGGAGCCTTGGTCACGGCCTTCTTGGCCGGAGCCTTAGTCGCTGCCTTCTTCGCGGCAACCTTCTTGGCCGGAGCCTTGGCCGCAGTCTTCTTGGCGGCGGCCTTGGTGGCCTTCTTGGCCGGAGCCTTCTTGGCCGGCGCGGCAGTGGCGCCAGCGCCGCGCTTGACGGCGAGACCCTCGGACGGGACCTTCTGCGCGCCAGAAACAATCGCCTTGAACTGCGCACCGGGGCGGAATGCGGGGACGGACGTCGGCTTCACCTTGACCGTTTCACCGGTGCGGGGATTGCGGGCAACGCGCGCGGCGCGACGACGACGCTCGAAAACGCCGAACCCGGTGATGGTGACGCTCTCACCCTTGTGGACGGCGCGCACAATGGCATTGACGAAATGCTCGACGGCCTCGGTCGCCGACCGACGGTCGGTGTCCAATTCCTTTGTGAGCACCTCGATGAGCTCTGCTTTGTTCATCCAATCCCTCCGAAACCAGTGGCCCTACTTGAGCCGACTAGAGCACACGGTAAACCCTGATACCACTGATATCCAAGAGCCACGCGCAATTTCAGACGAGATTATGGGCGAATTTCGGCAATCCGGTTACCGCCCTTGGACGCTGACGAGAGCGTCGAATCACCGGAATTAAGCTCCGGCGCGGACCCTCAAGAAGCCGGCAGAGTGCGCGGTTTCCAGCTCGGGCGAGTGGCCTCGAATGAGTCGATCTCTTCGAGTTTCCGCAGCGTAAGGCCTATATCGTCGAGGCCTTCCGACAACCGCCAGGCGGTGTAGTCGTCAATCGTGAACGCCACCACCACCGTTCCGGCGGTGATATTCCGATCTTGAAGATTGACAGTGATTTCCAGCCCCGGGCTCTGCTCGATGACTTTCCACAGCAGTTCCACATCATCTTGAGCCACCTGGGCCGCCAGCAGGCCGGCCTTGCCGGCATTCCCGCGGAAGATGTCGGCGAACCTGGAGGAGATCACCACCCGGAACCCGTAGTCGAGCAGCGCCCACACCGCATGTTCCCGCGACGATCCGGTCCCGAAGTCCGGACCGGCCACCAGGACCGAACCTTGGTCGAAAGGGCTGAGATTCAGCACGAAGGACGGATCGGTGCGCCACGTGGCGAACAGGCCGTCCTCGAATCCCGTCCGGGTGATGCGCTTCAAATAGACCGCGGGAATGATTTGGTCGGTGTCGACATTGGACCGCCGCAGCGGCACTCCGATTCCGGTATGAGTGTGGAAAGCTTCCATGACTAGGCTCCTTTTAATACCGTGGCGGTCAGTTCAAGTCAGTTCAAGTCCTGGGGGGCCGACAGCGTCCCACGAACGGCGGTGGCGGCGGCGACGACCGGAGAGACCAGGTGAGTGCGTCCGCCCTTGCCCTGCCGGCCCTCGAAATTGCGGTTGGACGTCGACGCGGACCGCTGCCCAGGCTCCAGCTGATCGGGGTTCATCCCCAGGCACATTGAGCAGCCGGGCTGGCGCCACTCAGCACCTGCGGCGGTGAAAACCTCCGCGAGGCCTTCGGCTTCAGCCTGATTGCGAACCCGCATCGAACCCGGCACCACCAGCATCCGCACACCGTCGGCGACCCGACGCCCGCGCAACACATCAGCCACCGCACGCAGGTCCTCGATGCGGCCGTTGGTGCACGACCCGACGAACACCGTGTCGACCGCGATCTCGCGCATCGGCGTGCCCGGCTGAAGGTCCATGTACGCCAACGCCTTCTCCGCGGCCCGCCGCTCGGCCTCGTCGTTGATCGCCTCCGGATCGGGCACGTCGGCGCCCAGCGGAACGCCTTGGCCGGGGTTCGTTCCCCAGGTCACGAACGGGGTCAGTGCATCCGCGTCCAAATGGACCTCGGCGTCGAACACCGCACCGGGGTCGGTTCGCAGGCTGCTCCAATAGGCCACGGCGGCATCCCAGTCCGCGCCGCTCGGCGCGTGCGGCCGGCCCCGCAGGTATTCGTAGGTGGTCTCGTCGGGGGCAACCATGCCGGCCCGGGCGCCGGCCTCAATGCTCATGTTGCAGATCGTCATCCGCGCCTCCATCGACAGCGCCTCAATGGCACTGCCCCGGTATTCGATGACGTAGCCCTGGCCGCCGCCGGTGCCGATCTGAGCGATCACCGCCAAGATGATGTCCTTGGCCGTAACGCCGTCGGCGAGTCTCCCGTCGACATTGACCGCCATTGTCTTGAACGGCTTCAGCGGAAGCGTCTGGGTGGCCAGCACGTGTTCGACCTCGGAGGTGCCGATACCCATCGCCAGCGCGCCGAACGCGCCGTGGGTGGAGGTGTGACTGTCGCCGCAGACCACCGTCGTGCCGGGCTGGGTGAGCCCCAGCTGCGGCCCGATGATGTGCACGATCCCCTGATCGATGTCGCCCATCGGGTGCAACCGGATACCGAACTCGGCGCAGTTGTGCCGCAGCGTCTCAACCTGAGTACGCGACACCGGGTCGGCGATCGGTTTGTCGATGTCGACCGTCGGCACGTTGTGGTCCTCGGTGGCGATGGTCAGATCCGGGCGGCGCACCGGACGACCTGCCAGCCGCAGCCCCTCGAAGGCCTGCGGGCTGGTGACTTCATGAACCAGGTGCAGGTCGATGTAGATGAGGTCGGGTTCGGTCCCGCCGCCGGATACCACGACGTGGTCTGCCCAGACCTTCTCGGCCAGGGTGCGAGGCTGCTCGGTCATGCCATCCCCAAATCTGCACGGTCTCATATTTTGAGACGCTAGTATCTGTATATGGGACAGCATAGCGGCATCGGCGTTTTGGACAAAGCGCTGACGGTGCTCCACGCAATCGCCGAATCGCCGTGCGGGCTGGCTGAACTGTGCGACCGCACCGGCCTGCCCCGCGCCACCGCGCACCGGCTGGCCGCAGGCCTGGAGACCCACCGTCTGCTCGGGCGCGACGACGAGGGCCGCTGGCAGATCGGACCCGCAGTCAGCGAACTGGCTGCCCGCGCCGACGATCCGCTTCGGGCGGCCGGCGCGACGGTGCTGCCACGGCTGCGAGAGATCACCGGAGAGAGCGTGCAGCTGTATCGCCGCGAAGGCATCGAAAGAGTCTGCGTTGCGGCGCTGGAACCGCCTGCGGGGCTGCGAGACACGGTTCCGGTCGGCGCCCGGCTGCCGATGACCGCCGGGTCGGGCGCCAAGGTCTTGCTGGCCTACGCCGATGCAGGCGTGCAAGAGGAAGTGCTGGCGGAGGCCAAGTTCACCAGCCGCACCCTTTCGGAGCTGCGCCGCCGGGGCTGGGCGCAAAGCGTCGCCGAGCGCGAGCCCGGGGTCGCCAGCGTGTCAGCGCCGGTGCGCGATCACCGCGGCACGGTGGTGGCAGCGATCTCGGTATCGGGTCCGATCGACCGGATGGGGCGTCGCCCGGGGGCGCGCTGGGCCGCCGACCTGCTCGCGGCGGCCGGCGACCTCACGGCCCGGCTGTAGCCCGGGCGCGGGGGCCCTGGTCCGCCTGTCAGACTGCAGAGATGGGAACCAAACAGCGCGCACAGATCGTCATGACCGATGCCGAGGTCGCTGACTTCGTCAACACTCACCGCACCGGAACACTGGCCACCATCGGGCCCGACGGCCAGCCCCACCTGACCGCAATGTGGTACGCGGTGCTCGACGGCGAGATCTGGCTCGAGACCAAGGCCAAGTCCCAGAAGGCGGTCAACCTGCGCCGCGATCCGCGGGTCACCTTCCTTCTGGAAGCCGGCCAGACGTACGACACGCTGCGCGGAGCCGCGTTCGAGGGCGTCGCCGAGATCGTCGACGACCCCGAGACCATCTTCCGGGTGGGCGTCAGCGTCTGGGAACGCTACACCGGTCCCTACACCGACGAGATGAAGCCCGGCGTCGACGCGATGATGAACAACCGGGTGGCTGTGCGCATCGTCACACGGCGCACCCGCTCCTGGGACCACCGCAAGCTCGGGTTGCCGGCCATGCCGCTGGCTGGCTCCACCGCTCCGAAGGACGACTGAGCCCGCTTAGACCTCGGTCGATACGAAAAGGCCCGCACCTTGACGGTGCGGGCCTTTTGCGATGTACCCCCGATGGGATTCGAACCCACGCTACCGCCGTGAGAGGGCGGCGTCCTAGGCCGCTAGACGACGGGGGCTAGAACATTTCCGGGTTGCCAGCATAGCTCAACCCGTACGGCCCGCCTAATCGCTTGCAGCGGACCGCTTTTGCTGGGGTACCAGGACTCGAACCTAGAATGGCTGAACCAGAATCAGCTGTGTTGCCAATTACACCATACCCCAAGGACCAACAACGTCCCCGGCCATTACCGCTGGTCAGAGTGCCGGTGGGGCACTACTGGCCAGCCGTTCTTGGGCCGACGAGCAGACTACCAAACTTCTAGCGCGAAGTTGTCATCGCGCTTCCCCAACGCCGTCTCGGACGCTCCGCAACCGGCTCAAGCTGCGGCTTGAGCCCAACAATTCCAGCGACTCGAACAGCGGCGGGCTGACCAACCCGCCGGAGACCCCGACCCGGATCGGGCCGAACGCCTTGCGCGGTTTGAGGCCCAGATCGTCCAGCAGCGCGGCCTTGAGCGCAGCCTCGATGTTGGCGGTGGTCCACTCCCCCACGCCCTCCAGCGCCGCGATGGCCGCATCCAACACCGGAGCCGCGTCGGGACCCAGCTCCTTGGCGGCGGCCCGCGGGTCCAGCTCATAGTGCGCGTCGTTGAAGAACTTCAGCAGCGGCCATGCGTCGCCGAGTACCACGATGCGGGTCTGCACCAGCGCTGCAGCCGCCGCGAAGCCGGCGTCGTCCAGGCCGGTGTCGTGACCGTGGGTGTCGAGGAAACTGCGCAACCGTGCGGTGAAGTCGTCCAACTCGAGCAGCCGGATGTGCTCGGCGTTGAGCGCATCGGCCTTCTTCTGGTCGAACCGGGCCGGGTTGGAGTTGACGTTGACCACATCGAACGCGGCGACCATCTCGTCGAGACTGAACACGTCGCGGTCGTCGGCGATAGACCAGCCCAGCAGTGCCAGATAATTCAACAGCCCCTCGGGGATGAAACCCCGGTCGCGATGCGCGAAAAGGTTCGACTGCGGGTCACGTTTGGACAGCTTCTTGGTGCCCTCACCCAAAACGGTTGGCAGGTGGCCGAACTCCGGAATGCGATCAGCCACGCCTATGCGAATCAGCGCCTGATACAGCGCGATCTGGCGCGGTGTGGACGGCAACAGGTCCTCGCCGCGCAGCACGTGGGTGATCTTCATCATGGCATCGTCGACCGGGTTGACCAACGTATACAGCGGGTCCCCGTTGGCACGTGTCAGCGCGAAATCGGGAACGGTGCCCGCCGGAAAGGATGTCTGCCCGCGCACCAGGTCCGCCCAACCGAGTTCGGTATCGGGCATCCGCAGCCGCACGACGGGCTTGCGGCCCTCGGCCAGAAAATCGGCCCGTTGCTGCGCGGTCAGCTCGCGGTCGAAGTTGTCGTAACCCAGCTTCGGGTTGCGGCCGGCGGCAAGATGACGAGCCTCGACCTCCTCCGGGGTGGAGAACGCTTCGTAAGCCTCTCCGGCCGCGAGCAGCTGCGCCACCACATCACGGTGGATGTCGGCGCGCTGCGACTGCCGGTACGGGCCGTAGGGGCCGCCCACCTCGGGGCCCTCATCCCAGTCCAGATGCAGCCAGCGCAGCGCGTCCAGCAGCGCCAAGTAGCTTTCCTCGCTGTCGCGTTCGGCATCGGTGTCCTCCACCCGGAAGACCATGGTTCCGCCGGTGTGACGGGCGTAAGCCCAGTTGAACAGGGCGGTGCGGATCAGCCCGACGTGCGGCGTGCCGGTCGGGGACGGGCAGAACCGGACACGAACACCAGATGTGGTCACGAGTTTCCTTTGCGGATAACCGGATTGGACAGGGTGCCAATGCCTTCGATGGAAACGGACACGGTGTCACCGTGCTCGATGGGGCCGACACCCTCGGGGGTGCCGGTCAAGAGGATGTCGCCGGGCAGCAGCGTCATCACCGCGGAGATCCATTCCACGATGGCGCCGACGTCGTGCATCATCAGCGAAGTCCTGCTGTCCTGCTTCACCACCCCGTTGACCTCAGTGCGAATCGCTAGGTCAGCGGGGTCGACGTCGGTGACGATCCACGGCCCGATCGGGCAGAAGGTGTCATGGCCTTTAGCCCGGGTCCACTGACCGTCGGACTGTTGCTGATCACGGGCCGACACGTCGTTGCCGATGCTGTAGCCGAGGATATTGTCCTTGGCCCGCGCGGCCGGAACGTCCTTGCACGGACGCGAGATGACCACAGCCAGCTCGCCTTCGAAGTGCACCGGGGAAGCATTGGCGGGCAGCTGAATCGGCACATTGGGCCCGATGATGGCGGTGTTGGGCTTGAGGAACATTGTCGGGTTGGCCGGTGGGGCGCCGCCCATTTCGGCGATATGGGCCGCGTAGTTCTTGCCGATACAGACCACCTTGCTGGCCAGGATCGGTGCCAGCAGGCGCACGTCGGCAAGCGGCCAGGACCGGCCGGTGAACTCCGGTGTGCCGAAGGGGTGCTCGGCGATCTCGCGAGCGGTCATCTCGTGTGGCCGGTCCGGGTCTCCTTCAATACTGACGAAGGCGACCCCGTCCGGGCTGGCAATTCGGCCTAGTCGCATTTGCACAAGCCTAATGGCGATCACAAGCGCGGCGGAGCCGGGCGCAGTGGGTCGCCATCAACCAGCTCACGCCGATCACAAGCGCGCGGCGGAGCCGGGCGCAATGGGTCGCCATCAATCGGCTCAGGTCGCGTACCTGGTAGGTGAGCCTGTGGAAGCATGGTCGGATGTCCACCGAGCCGATCGGGAAAGCCGCTCGCTGGTCGGTCGTGGTCGTCGCCCTGATGGCCACGCTGTGTTCATTCGTCTTCATCAACGGGATCGCCTTCGTCATCCCCATGCTGGAGACCAAGCGGGAAACCAACCTGGCAATGGCCGGCCTGCTGGCCTCCATGCCCAGCTTCGGAATGGTGCTGACCCTGTTCGCCTGGGGAGCGCTGTTGGACCGCATCGGCGAACGGATCGTGTTGAGCGTGGGTTCTGCGTTGACCGCGCTGGCCACATTCGCGGCGGCATCGATGCAGTCGCTGGTCGGGGTCGGCGCATTCCTGTTTCTCGGAGGTATGGCCGCCGCCAGTGCCAACAGCGCCAGCGGGCGGTTGGTGACCGGCTGGTTCCCGCCTCACCAGCGCGGACTGGTGATGGGTATCCGCCAGACCGCCCAACCGTTGGGCATCGCGTTGGGGGCCGAGGTGATTCCCGAGCTGGCTGAGCACGGGCTGGCGCGGGCGCTGATGTTCCCGGCAACGCTGTGCGCCGTTGCGGCGGTGGCGTGTGCGATCGGTGTCGTCGATCCACCGCGCCGGCCACGGTCGGCGGCCTCCGGCACCGAACTCGCCAGCCCCTACAGCGATTCAAAGGTGCTGTGGCGCATCCACTTGTCTTCAGCACTGTTGATGGTTCCGCAGTGCGTGCTCGCCACATTCATGCTGGTGTGGCTGATCGTGGACACCGACTGGTCGATCGCCGCCGCAGGCGGTCTGGTGACGGTGTCGCAGTTGCTCGGCGCCGCCGGACGAGTGGCGGCGGGTCGGTGGTCCGACCGCGTGCGCTCGCGGCTGCGGCCGATCCGCAGCCTCGCCGTGGCCGGGGCGCTGGCGATGCTGGCGCTGGGCACCGCCGACCATCTGCACTCCCGTCTCGCCGAAACGGCGATGGTCATCGCGGCGGTTATCACCGTGCTGGACAACGGATTGGCCTCGACAGCAGTCGCCGAGATCGCCGGTCCGTACTGGAGCGGTCGCGCGCTGGGCATCCAGAACACCACCCAGCGGCTGACCGCCGGCATCGCTCCCCCGCTCTTCGGTGCGTTGATCGGCGCCGCCGGCTACCCCGTGGCCTTCGCGCTGTGCGGACTGTTTCCCCTGGCCGCCGTGCGTTTGGTACCGGTGAGAGCCGAGCCAGAAGGCCGCTCGGTGCTCGAAGCGCTGCGTACCCTCCGAGTGCCGCCCGGGCCGCCGCCCGACACACCAGTACAACCCTGAGCCCGCGGGCAAGTACCGTCGAAACGATGACGGATACGGATCATGTCCGGCTTCGGACACCAACTGTCGCGGACGGCCAGGCCCTATGGCAGATGGCGGTCGATAGCGCCACCCTCGACGTCAATTCCCCTTACGCCTACCTGCTTTGGTGCCGCGATTTCGCCTCTACCTCGGTAGTTGCCGAGGTCGACGGGGCGCCGGCCGGCTATGTCACCGGCTATCGGCGTCCCGAGCAGCCGCAGACCCTGATGGTCTGGCAGGTGGCAGTCAACGCCGCTCACCGGGGAGCCGGCCTGGCCGGCCGGATGCTCGATCACCTGGCGACCACGCAGGTCACCCAAGGCGTTACCCATCTTGAGACCTCGATCACACCGGACAACGCCGCCAGCCGACGGCTGTTCAGCGCCTTCGCCCGCCGATGGGACGCAGCAATGGAGTGTTCCGTGCTGTTCGGAGCGGATTTGTTCGCCGAATCTCATCTGGCAGAAGAACTGTTTCGCATCGGACCGCTTCGGGTACACCCACGTCGCCAGTGAGGGCGTGGCAAGGTTGAGATCACAAAATGGTCTCGGTAAGGTCACGAACGCGCAAACGTGAGCCCCGACAGACCTAGGCCGGGGGCATACGAGCGGGGTGGTGGGTCGAGCCGAGATCACCCGCGGCACGAGTTTGATGTCGACCTGTCGTTCCGTTCCGTTGTATGTGACCGACGGACGGAGGAACTATGACGATTTTCGAAACCCTGGAATCCGAAGTACGAAGTTATTGCCGGTCGTGGCCGGTGACGTTCGACCGGGCCAGCGGCTCCCGGATGTGGGATGTCAACGGCAAGGAATATCTGGACTTCTTTGCCGGCGCCGGAGCGCTCAACTACGGCCACAACCACCCCGACCTGAGGGCACCGCTGCTGGAATACCTGAGCTCGGATCGCGTGGTGCACAGCCTCGACATGAACACCGTCGCGAAGGCCGAGTTCCTGGAGCGCTTCAACGACGTGATCCTCAAGCCTCGCGAGCTCGACTACAAGGTGCAGTTTCCCGGTCCCACCGGGACCAACGCGGTGGAATCGGCGCTGAAACTGGTGCGCAAGGTCACCGGCCGCGAGAGCATCATCAGCTTTACCAACGCTTTTCACGGCATGACGCTGGGTTCGCTGAGTGTCACCGGCAACTCGATGAAGCGCGGCGGTGCCGGCATCCCGCTGGTGCATGCCACGCCGATGCCCTATGACAACTACCTCGATGGCGTGGTGCCCGACTTCATCTGGTTCGAGCGTCTGCTCGATGACAGTGGCAGCGGCCTGAACGAGCCGGCCGGGGTGATCGTCGAGACCGTTCAGGGCGAAGGCGGAATCAATGTGGCCCGCCTGGAATGGCTGCGCGGCCTGTCCGACCTCTGCAAGCGCCACAACCTGCTGCTGATCGTCGATGACGTCCAGATGGGCTGCGGCCGTACCGGGCCCTTCTTCAGCTTCGAGGCGGCCGGCATCGTTCCCGACATCGTCTGCTTGTCCAAGTCGATCAGCGGGTACGGGCTCCCAATGGCATTGACGCTGCTCAAGCCGGAACTGGACGTGTGGGAGCCGGGCGAGCACAACGGCACCTTCCGCGGCCAGAACCCGTCGTTCGTGACCGCAGCGGCCGCGCTGAACTTCTGGACCGACAACCGCCTGGAGAAATCCGTCCTTCGCAAGGGCGAACTGATCGAACAGGCGCTGACCGAGGTGGTGGACCCGATCCCCGGCGTCACCACCCGGGGCCGCGGCCTGATCCGCGGCGTGGCCTTCGAACGCCCCGAGCTGGCAGGGGCGGTATGCCGCGAGGCGTTCGATCGCGGCCTGCTGCTGGAGACCTCTGGTCCTGAAAGCGAAGTCGTGAAACTCATGCCGCCGTTGGTCATTGACGATGATGACCTGGCCGAAGGTCTAATGATCGCCGCCAAGTCGATCGAAGCCGTCGCCGCCCGCGAACTCACCGCAACCACCTCAGGAGCCAGCCGATGATCGTCCGTACCCTCGCCGAGATCAAGGGCACCGACCGCGACGTCCAGTCCAAGACGTGGAACAGCCAGCGGCTGCTGCTGGCCCGCGACGGACAGCGGTTCTCGATGCACGAGACATGCTTGTACGCCGGAACTGAAACATCGATGTGGTACGCCAACCACGTTGAGGCGGTGTACTGCGTCGGCGGCGAAGGCGAGCTGATCAACGACGAGACCGGCGAGGTGCACCCGCTGCACGACGGCACGCTGTACCTGCTCGACGGCCACGAGCACCACCGGGTCATCGCCCACACCGACCTGCGCATGGTGTGTGTATTCGACCCGCCGGTCACCGGGCAGGAGGTGCACGACGACACCGGCGCGTACCCCCTGCTCACTGAACAACCACAGGAGACGGCATCGTGACTCCTCCTCTGGCCGAAACCCTCACCGACCGCTACCCCACGCGTAACAACGTCACGATCGGTATCGAACCCCGGCACGACCCGGTGGTCTGGACTGCCGAAGTCAACGGCGGCCCGTTGAGCCCGGACCGTGTCGCGCAGTTCGACGCCGACGGATTTCTGGCCGTCGACACCCTGGTGGACACCGACGTGGTGGCGGACCTGCGTAACGAACTGGACCGCCTGCGGGCCGACGCCGCGCTGGCCGCCGACGAGCGTTCGATCTGCGAGCGCGACAGCGGCCAGATCCGGTCCATCTTCGAGGTGCACCGGATCAGCCCGGCGTTCGCCGCGCTGGTCGCCGACCCGCGTCTGGTGGGGCCGGCCCGTCAACTGCTCGGATCCGATGTCTATGTGCACCAGAGCCGGGTCAACTTCAAGCCGGGATTCAATGGCCGAGAGTTCTACTGGCACTCCGATTTTGAGACCTGGCACGCCGAAGACGGCATGCCAACCCCACGCGCGGTCAGCGTCTCGGTGGCCCTCACCGAGAACCTGGACAGCAACGGATCGCTGATGATCATGCCCGGCTCGCACCGCTGGTTCGTGTCGTGCCCGGGCGAGACCCCGCCGGACCACTACCGCTCGTCGCTCAAGCAGCAGGAGATCGGCACCCCCGACGATGCGAGCCTGACCTGGTTGGCCGATCAGCATGGGATTCGTCAGATCACCGGCCCGGCCGGGTCCGCGGTGTTCTTCGACAGCAACTGCATGCACGGCTCGAGCAGCAACATCACGCCGTATGCGCGCTCGAACGTTTTCATTGTCTACAACAGCGTGGACAACGCCCTGGTGGAGCCGTTCGGCGCTGCCGTTCCGCGACCGACATTCATCGCCAGCCGCGTCTTCGACCCGGTTTAGCCCCGGCCGGGGAGGAAAGGGACTGCTGTGGCACGTTTCCTGTCCATCACGCTGACCGGGCGGGGGGTGTCTTGCCGGGCGCGCCTGCTCGACGAGCAGGCGCCCCTGACCTGCGCCGTGGTCTGGGAAGCGTTACCCGTTGCCGGCCAGGCCTTTCACGGCAAGTACGCCCGCAACGAGGTCTACACGCTGTTGCCGCCGTTGGGCACACCGGGCCGGGAGAACACCACGGTCACGCCGATCCCCGGCGACGTCTGCTTCTTCGACTTCGATGCCGGTGACATCGGCAACCCCGCCTACGGTTATGACAAGGATGGCCAAGCGAATTCACCGCTGGGCGCCACCGATTTGGCGATCTTCTATGGCCGCAACAACCTGCTGATCAACGGCGATGTCGGGTGGGTGCCCGGCAATGTCTTCGCCACGATCGAGGACGGCCTGACCGAGATGGCCGCCGCATGCAACGACTTGTGGATGGCCGGGGCGGTCGGCGAACAATTGGCCTTCACCAGGGCCTAGCAACGGCTAGCAATGGCGTGACCGACCGGTCAGGCCAAGACCCGCTCGGCGAACAGACCGGCCGCCAACACCAGATCGTCGCTGTGCCGGGGCCCGATGATCTGCATGCCGATCGGCAGGCCCTCCGATGTGGTCCCGATCGGGATGCTCAGCGCCGGCTGTTGAGTCATGTTGAACGGGTAGGTGAAAGGCGTCCACTGCGCCCACCACCGCATATCGGAGTCGACCGGTACGTCGTAGCCGGCGGTGAACGCCGCAATCGGAAGGGTCGGCGTGATCAGCAGGTTGTGCCGTTCGTGGAAGCGCCCCATGGCCATTCCCAGATCCACACTGACCTGGCGGGCGGCCAGATAGTCGACGCCGGACACCGCCGCCCCTCGATCCCACATGTCAGCCAGCCCGGGGTCGACGAGCCCGCGGTCGCGTTCCCGGCCGCGCAGGCTGCCCGCCGCCCCGGTTGCCCACAACACCTCGAACGCGTCGATCGGATCGGCGAAGCCGGGATCGGCCGCCAAGACGTTCAATCCCGCGTCGGCCAGCGTCTGAACCGCCTCTGCCACCGCGGACTCGATCTGCGGGTCGACGTCGACGTATCCCAGAGTCGGCGAATAGGCGACGTCGAGGCCGACCACGTCGCGCCGGACTTCGCCGCGGTAGGTCGTCAAAGTCGCCGGCAACGATGTGGGGTCGCGAAAGTCCGGCAGCGCGATGATGTCCATCAGCACCGCGGCGTCTTCGACGGTCCGGGTTATCGGGCCGGCATGGGCCAGCGGCCCGAACGGGCTGATCGGATACATCGGCACTCGTCCATGAGTGGGTTTGAAGCCGACCACACCGCAGAAGCTCGCCGGAATCCGGATACTTCCGCCACCGTCGGTGCCGATGGCCAACGGCGCCATTCCGGCGGCGACCGCGGCGGCACTGCCGCCCGAGGAGCCACCCGCGGTGCGACTGGTGTCGGCGGGGTTGCGGGTGATGCCGGTGCGCGGGCTGTCGGTGACCCCTTTCCACGCCAGTTCCGGGGTGGTCGTCTTACCGAGCAGCACCATGCCGTCGTTGCGGATCTTGTCCACCGCCGGGCTGTCATCGGGCCATGGCCCCGCCGCGTCGGCCAGCAGCGATCCCCGCAGAGTCGGCCAGCCGGCCGTGTGAAAGACGTCTTTGATCGCGATCGGCACCCCGTCGAGCAGGCCCTTGGTGTAGTTGCCGCCCCAGCGGACCTCGGACTTGCGGGCCTCCGACAGCGCAGTCTCTTCGTCGACCAGGCAGAAGGCGTTGATCTCGCCGTCGCGTTCATTGATCGCGGCGATCACAGCCGCGGTCGCTTCCACCGGGGAGAGCTCGCCGGAGGTATAGGCGGCGACCAGTTGCAGGGCGGTCAGTTCGGTCGGCTCGGTCATCTGCGCCCCCTCAGCCGGTTCCACTGGATGCGTACCGGGTCATCTGCTTGTCGACGACGTTGTGCAGTGGCTGCCCAGCGACATATCGCCGGAAGTTGGCGATGAACTGCTGCTGCAACAGATTCCGCCAACCCCGGATGTCACCGCTGTTATGCGGCGTCAGGCTGACGTTGGGCGCACTCCACAGCGGGTGATCGGCCGGGAGCGGCTCTGGGTCGACGACATCGAGGGCCGCGCCGGCAATGACACCGGCCTGCAGCGCCGCCACCAGAGCGCCGGTGTCCACCAGCTCCCCGCGCCCCACGTTGATCAGTCGCGCCGTCGGACGCATCGCGTCAAGAACGCCGGCATCGAGCATGCCCCGGGTCTGCGGTGTCAATGGCGCGGCCAGCACCACATAGTCGGCGTCGGCGACTGCGGCGAGCACGCCGGTGGTGATCGAGCCGAAGTCGGGGTCCTCGCGGGCGCAGCGGCCGACGCCGCGGACCGACATGCCGACGGCCCGCAGCAACCGGGCGATAGCCCGCCCGACGGGCCCCGGCCCGACGATCGTGACCGTGGCGCCGGCAATCGGCTCGCTGTCGAAGTGCTCCCACCGGTGGGCACGCTGAGCGTCTCCGGAGCGCCGGAAGTCCTTGGCGAAGGCCAGGATCTGCCCGAGCACATATTCGGCAATGGGTTCCTCGAAGATGCCGCGCGAATTGGTGACCACGACATCACTGTCGATCAGCCCGTCGAACAGCACGGCGTCAACGCCGATCGCGGCGACTTGGACCCAGCGCAACGCCTCGGCGGAGGACCACACCGATTCCAGTGCAGGAGAAGAGAAGTCATACAAAAACAGCACGTCGGCGCCGACAATCCCGTCGGCCAGCCGCGACGACGGAACCATGCGCAGCTCCGCGTCTGCGCTGATCGAATCGAGTTGGGCGGGAACCGACTCACCGTGCTGGACGGTCACCACCGGCCGCGCGTCCACATTGACACCGTAAAAACAGATCGTATGATTGTCAACAATCCAGGGCTGGCCTGGGGGTGGAACGTCGGTATGGGGAAACCCATGGATCTGTCCCAGTTTCCGGAATTGCCGGACTTCGACGGGCCGGTCGATCAGCGCGGTGTGGGCATCATCGCGCCGTTCGATCTGGCTATCGAACGCGAACTGTGGCGCTGGATCCCTGCCGAGGTGACGCTGCACCTGGCCCGTACCCACTACGAACCGGTTCCGGTCAGCCGGGCCATGGCCGAGCTGGTCTCTGACACCAACCACCTCCAGGCGGCGACCCGAGACGTGCTGCACGTGGAACCGGAGGTGGTCGCCTATCTCTGTTCGTCGGGCAGCTTCATCCACGGCGTCGAATATGAGAAGACGTTGGTCGCGGCAATCGAAGCCGCCGGCGCCAAGACGGCGGTCACCACGTCGGGGGCACTGGCCGAAGCGATTATCGCGCTGGATATCTCGCGGATCAGCGTGCTGACTCCCTACGACGAGGAGCTGACCGACCTGCTGCGCGTGTTCTTGAATCAGCTCGGGGTGTCCGTGCTGCACTCGGATCACCTCGGCCTGGGCGGGGGAATCTGGAAAGTCAACTACCGCACCGTGGCCGAACGAATCCTGGCGGCGGATCGTCCAGAGTCGCAGGCCATCTTCGTCAGCTGCACCAACCTGCGTACCTACGACATCGTCGCGCCGCTGGAGCAGATGCTGGGCAAACCGATCCTCACGGCCAACCAACTCACGATGTGGGCGTGCCTGGGCCGGATGGAGCTGCCGATGATGGGCCCCGGCCGGTGGCTCCGCGACGTCTTCACCGGAGCCCCGCGATGACGGCCGCGCAACCCACCGTCGGGTTCATCTATCCCGACCATGCCGCCGAGTCCGACTACCCGCGCGCCGCCCGTCTGCTGGACCTGCACCTGCCCGTGGTGCACATCTACGGCACCGACCTGCATGCCGTACCAGAGCTGATGGACCTCGGCAGCCCAGACAAACTCGCCCGGGGGGCAGCGTTGCTGGCGCCGCGGCGGCCCGCCGCGGTGGTCTGGGCGTGCACATCGGGCAGCTTCGTGTTCGGGCCCACGGGCGCGGCCGAGCAGGTCGAGCGGCTGGCAGCGGAAGCGGGCGTCCCCGCCTCGAGCACCTCGTTCGCGTTCGTGCATGCGTTGGCCGCGCTCGCCTGCCGCCGCGTTGCGGTAGCGGCCAGCTATCCGCGCGATATCGCTGAGCTGTTCGTGAGCTTCGTTGCTGCCCATGGCATCACCGTCGACGCCATGGGCGATGCCGGCATCCCCACCGCTGCACAGGTGGGCCGGATGACGCCGAGTCAGGTCCGGGAGTTGGCGCTGCGCAATGATTCTCCCCGGGCGGACGCACTGTTGATTCCCGACACCGCCATGCACACCGTCGATCTCGTCGACGAACTCGAGCAACTGCTCGGCAAGCCGGTACTGACAGCCAATGCGGTGACGGTGTGGGAAGGTTTGCGCATCGCCGGGATAACCCGGCGGACTAACGGGCTGGGCGCATTGTTCGAGGATGGGCGATGACAATCTCACACGATGCCGGGTTTGAGCCACTGAGCCGGGCCTCGACGGCCGAACTGATCGCCGAACGACTGCGAGAGGCGATCACCCGCGGCCGGCTGTCGCCGGGTCAGCAGCTCGGCGAGGCGAGTCTGGCCGCGCAGTTTGCGGTGTCGCGTGGGCCGGTACGTGAGGCGATGCAGCGGTTGGTGGCCGAAGGGTTGCTGCGCAGCGAACGAAACCGGGGCATCTTCGTCGTCGAACTCACCGATGACGACGTCCGCGACGTATATCAGGCACGCAAGGCCATCGAACGCGCCGCGGTGATCGAAGTGCTCCGCGGTGACCCGCGCGGCGCGGCAGCGCGATTGCGCGGCCCGGTAGAGGCCCTGCGGGAGGCCGCCGCCCAAGGCGACGGCACCGCGGCGGCCGACGCCGACCAGGCGTTCCACGAGGTGCTGGTCGAGTGCGCCGGCAGTCCACGACTGCATCGCGCGATGCGGACCCTGCTTTCGGAAACGCGCATCCTGCTCGGCGAACTCGAAGAGGCCTACCCCGACCTGCGCGAGCAAGTCACCGAACATGTCGTACTGCGCAAGGCGATCGGTGCCGGAGACGAAGATCTGGCGATCCGACTGATCGACGAGCACATGGACGATGCGGTACGGCGCCTGTTGGCGCGGCGGGCGCAGCTGCTCGTGGCCCCGTCATAGCACCTAGCCGATCTGCGCGCCTATCTCGTTGGCCGCCTCGACCAGCACGGCTGCCACCCCTCGGTACTGCGAACTGCTCAGCCGGTGAACGGGCGCTGCGGCATTGAGCGCCAGCAGCACACCTGGTGCACGCGTGGGAATCGGCACCGCGACCGAGGCGACGCCGTCCTCACTGCCCTCCCGGTTCACCGCGTAGCCCTGTTGCCGTATCCGACCGAGCTCGCGTTGCAGCTCCGTCCTGGTGCTCACCGAATGGTTCGTCACACGCTGCAGCTCTTCGTCGGGATACAGGCGGACGATGTCGGCATCAGACAGGCGCGCCAGTAGCGCCTTGCCGGTCGAGGTGCAGTGCGCAGGCATGGTGCGTCCCAACCGTGAGGCGACCCGCACCGCGGTCTGCCCCTCGGCGGCGGCGATGAAGCGAACGTTGGCGCCCTCAAGTACGCCCAGATGCACCGACTCGTTGAGGCGTTCGCTCAGGCGCAGCAGTACCGGCTTTGCCGCACCCTCGATATCGATGCGGTTGAACACCGAAAACGCCACGCTCATCAGCGCCGGCCCGGGGTGATACGCCTTGGACGCCGGATCCTGGCGTACGAAGCCGCGATACTGCAGCATCGCCAACAGGCGGTGAGCGGTAGAGGATGCGACGCCCAGGTGATTGGCCGCGTCGGTCAAACGGATCAGCGGCCGCTCCCCCAGCAACAGCAGAAGCTTCAACGCCCTATCCACCGATCCGATCGGATACTGCGGCACTCCCCGATCCAGGGCCGCGTCGCCGGGCGGCCAAACAGGCTCGTCATTCTGCATAGCAGAGACAGTACTCAGCGTTGTTGACCTGCAAGCCCTGATCCTGGCAAAGTTTTCTCCCGCCCCAGAAATTTTCTCTGCATACCAGACATCGCGGGCCTTCAAGACTGGAGACGCATCGATGAGTGATCACCGGCATGTCCTCGATGAGGTCAGGCGGGGAATGATCCCAGCGCACATCTACAACGACGCCGAGATCTTCGAACTCGAGAAGCAGCGGCTCTTCCGTCGCGCCTGGATGTTCGTCGCGCATGAGTCGGAGATCCCGCAAGACGGCGACTACGTCGTGCGACGCCTGCTCGACGACTCGTTCATCATCGCGCGCGACTCCAAGGGCGACGTGCGGGCCATGTTCAACATGTGCCTGCATCGCGGGATGCAGATCTGCCGCGCCGAGATGGGCAATGCCTCCAATTTCCGATGCCCGTACCACGGCTGGTCGTATCGCAACGATGGGCGCATCACCGGCCTGCCCTTCCACCAAGAGGCCTATGGCGGCGAGGCCGGCTTCTCCAAGCGCGGCCAGACTCTGTTGCCGGCACCGAGCCTGGCCAGTTACAACGGTCTGATCTTCATCAGCCTTGACCCGCAAGCTCCTCCACTCGAAGAGTTTCTCGGCGACTTCAAGTTCTATCTGGACTTCTACACCAAGCAGAGTCGCAGCGGTCTTGAGGTGCGCGGCCCGCAACGGTGGCGCATCAAAGCGAACTGGAAGATCGGCGTCGAGAACTTCGCCGGGGACATGTATCACACCCCGCATACCCACGCCTCAGTCGTCGACATCGGGCTGTTTCGGGAACCGAAGGCGCAGAAGCGCAAAGACGGTGCGACGTACTGGGCGACCTGCGGCGGCGGTACCACCTACAAGCTGCCGCCGGGCAACTTTGAGGAACGGATGCGCTACGTCGGCTACCCCGACGAGATGGTGGGGCGAATCAAGGACGTGTGGTCCGCCGATCACCAGCGCCTGGTCGCCGACGACGGCTTCATGATCTCGGCGGCATCGTGCTTTCCCAACATGAGCCTGGTGCACAACTGGCCGAAGATTCAAGACAGCGAAGATGTGTTGCCGTTCATATCGATTCGTACCTGGCAGCCGATCAGTGAGAACGAAACCGAGGTGTACTCGTGGTTCGCGGTCGACGCGGCCGCCCCCGAGCAGTTCAAGAAGGACTCCTACAAGGCCTACCTGATGTGCTTTGGCTCCACCGGCATGTTCGAACAGGATGACGTGGAGAACTGGGTGTCGCTGACCAACACCGCTGCCGGCTCCATGGCCCGGCAACTGTTGCTCAACGGACGGATGGGCCTGCTCGCCGACGACACCCCGGTGGTCAACGCGTTACCGCCAGAACTGTTCCATGGCCCAGGCACCGCTCAAGTCGGCTACAACGAGAACAATCAGCGGGCGATCCTTCGGATGTGGGCCGATCACCTCCAGATGTCTCCGGTAGCGACGGACACCGCAGCGATGGGCACGCAGCGCGACGGAATCACCCCCCTGGTGCAGACCAACGGCTCGTCGGCATGCGAGGAGGCCCGGGTATGACATCCGCCGAGAAAAGTCAGCGGCCCGGGTTCGCCCGGCCGAAAGACGCCGACGGCCCGTGGGAGCTGGCAGTTCTGGGTGATCATGCACCCAAGAAGGTCCGTACCGGTAAGCCCTTGCCGTTCAACGACACCCGACACCTGCAGGCACATCAGTTCTTGGTCGACGAGGCGTATCTGCTCGACGCACAGCAGTACACCGACTGGCTCGACACCCTCACCGACGACATCCATTACTTCATGCCCGTCCGAGTGACCACCGCCTCGGGCGCTGGATTCGACACGTCGCCCGGCATGGCCCACTTCGACGAGAACAAATACTCGTTGAACCGGCGCGTCGCGCGCTTCGCGACCGAGCACGCCTGGACCGAAGATCCTCCGTCACGGCTGCGCCATCACATCACCAACGTCCGCACCTTTGCCTGCGATGATGACCAGCACCTGATCGTCGAGTCAGCCGAGCTGCTCTTCCGCAGCCGTGGCGACGTGAACGAGGCGGCGTTCGTCTCCTGCGGCCGTGAAGACCTACTGCGGCGCACAGATGACCAGTGGAAGTTGGCGCGGCGCACCATCTATGTCGACGAGTCGGTCCTGCGCATGCAGAACCTGGCGGTCTTCCTATGAGCGCACTCGACGACCTCATGGCCAACGCGGTCGGTGACGCCATAACCGTCGCCAACGAATTCACCGAAGTGACGCTGCAGCGGGTCGACACCCGCAACGGGTCGCGCCTGTTGATCAGCTCACCGAAGTCGGGGCAATGGATCAGTCTCGACGCCCTGGAACTTGAAGCATTGACCTGGCAGAACGCCTACACTCTGGCGGCGATGGTCGGCAACATGCATCAACCGCTCCTCTCGGACGACAGTGACCTGCCGTGACGCAATGGCTGGACGGTAAGCGGGCGCTCGTCGTCGGCGCCGGCTCGGGCATCGGCCGAGCAGTCGTCGACGCCTATCTCGACGAGGGAGCCCAGGTCGCGGTATTGGAACGCGATCGGTCGAAATGCGATGCGCTGGCAGCTGAGTTGCCGGGAGTTCGGGTGACACACGGCGACGCAACGACTTCCGAGGCAAACGAGCGTGCCGTCGCCGCTGCCGTTGCGGCTTTCGGTGGCCTCGACACGCTGGTCAACTGCGTTGGAATCTTCGACTTCTACAAGGGAATCACCGATATCTCGACCGCAGAGCTCGAGCCGGCGTTCGACGAGATGTTCAAGACGAACGTGCTGAGTCAGCTGCAGTCGGTGAAAGCCGCCCTTCCCGCGCTTCAAGCCCAGGAGAGGTCGTCGATCGTCCTCACCGAGTCCGCGTCATCGTTCTACCCGGGACGCGGCGGCGTACTTTACGTCGCATCGAAGTTCGCCGTGCGCGGCCTGGTCAGCACTCTCGCCTACGAACTCGCCCCGCACATCCGCGTCAACGGCGTTGCGCCGGGCGGAACATTGAACACCGACCTGCGCGGATTGCAGAACCTGTCACTCGACCATATCCGGCTGGACGACACCCCCGACCGGGCCCGCGATCTCGCGGCACGCACCCCGCTCAACGTGGCGCTCACCCCGCAGGACCACGCCTGGAGCTACGTATTCCTGGCATCAGACCGGTCCCGCGGAATCACGGCCGGGACCACACATCCCGACGGCGGATTCGGAATGACCACCGGGGGCACCGCGTGACCGCCGACGATCTGGCGCCGCTGCGACTCGAGGTTGCGCAGGCCTGCCGCGTCGCCGCCGCCCGGGGCCTGGTGGACGGCATTCTCGGACACATCAGTGCCCGCGTCGACGAACACCACCTACTCGTGCGGTGCCGCAGCGACACCGACGACGGCGTGGCGTTCACTCGTCCCGACGACATTCGGCTCATCCGCTTGGACGGAACACCGGGAATGCCAGGGGAACTGGACGGATATCGGGTGCCCAACGAGCTGCCGATCCACGTCGAAACCCTGCTGGCCCATCCCGAACACCGGGCAGTGGCCCACCTGCATCCCCCGGCCGTCGTGGCCGCCGATCTGGCGGGCATCACGATCGCACCCATCTACGGGGCCTTCGACATCCCCGGCGCATGGCTGGCGCGCCGAGGCGTCCCGGTGTACCCGCGGGCCGTGCTGATCCGCACCACGGAACTCGGCAAAGAAATGGTTGCCGCCATGGCGGGTAAGCCGGTGGTGATCTGTCGCGGCCATGGAATCACCAGTGCCGCTGCCACAGCTGCCCAGGCTGTCCTGCAGGCGATCAGCCTGGACCAATTGGCTTCGATGTCGCTGCGGATCCGCAGCGCAGGCGGCACCTGCAAGCCCATCGACGAGGCAGATTGGGCAGATCTGCCCGACCTCGGTCCCGCGTTCACCGCGGATGCCGCCTGGCGCTACGAGCTGGCCCGGCTGGAGCAGCGATGACTGGTCAGGCGGAGATCAGCGCCGAAATCGGGGCGATCCAGGCCGATTACCAGCGTGCGGGCCTCGAGGAAAGCCAACCCAGACTCGACTACCCGCCGTACCGCAGCAGCGTGCTTCGGCATCCCAAAAACGCCCTACTCCTGGCAGACCCGGAGGCCGCCGAACTGCAGGCGCCCTGTTTCGGCCAGGACGACGTCGCACCGCTCGAGTCCGATCTGACGATCCAGCACGCGGGCACACCGATCGGTGAGCGCACCGTGGTGACCGGGCGGATCGTCGACGGCAACGGCAGGCCGGTGCGCCGTCAACTCGTCGAGATCTGGCAGGCCAACGCCAGCGGGCGCTACCTCCATCAGGGCGATCAGCATCCCGCACCGTTGGACCCCAATTTCACCGGCGCGGGGCGTTGCCTCACCGACGACGACGGGTTCTACCGGTTCACGACGATCAAGCCCGGCCCGTACCCGTGGCGTAACCACCACAACGCCTGGCGGCCGGCGCACATCCATTTCTCGGTGTTCGGAACTGATTTCACCCAACGGATGATCACTCAGATGTATTTTCCGGGCGACCCGCTGTGCCCGTTGGATCCGATCTACCAGTCGATCACCGACCAGAAGGCTCGTGATCGGCTCGTGGCGGTCTACGACCACGACATCACCAGCCACGAATGGGCCACCGGCTACCGGTGGAACATCGTGCTCACCGGACCAGCCGCAACGCCGTTCGAGGATCACGATGACTGAGCTGACGGCCACTCCCGGGCAGACCATCGGCCCGTTCTTCGGCTATGCGTTGCCATTCGAACGCGGCAACGAGCTCGTATCCCCTGACTCGGCCGATGCCATCGGGCTGCACGGCACCGTCACCGACGGCGCTGGGGCGCCCGTTCCCGACGCGCTGTTGGAGATCTGGCAGGCCGATGCGAGCGGTACCGTGCCGCGGGCCAGTTCGCTTCGCCGCGACGGCGACACCTTCAGCGGATGGGGACGCGCCGCGACAGATGCAGGCGGCCACTACAGCTTCACGACGGTGAAACCCGGTGCGCTCCATCGGTCGGCACCATTCATCACCGTCGCCGTGTTTGCGCGGGGCCTGCTGAACCGGTTGTTCACCCGCGCCTATCTGCCCGGCGATCACCTCCATGCGGATCGCTTGCTGAATTCCGTGGCGGCTGAGCGTCGACATACCCTCATCGCAGTGCCCGACGAGGGTGGCTTTCGGTTCGACATCAGGCTGCAAGGCGCCGACGAGACGGTATTCCTGCGCTATCGGGGGCAACCATGACCGACTTGTTGTGGCCCGGCGACCACCGGGCCGGGCCGATCTTCAGCGACGCGGCGTACCTGGCTGCGATGGTGCGGGTTGAAAGTGCCTGGCTCGATGTGCTTGTCGACGCCGAGATCGCGCCGGCGGCGGCACGGGCCGACCTGACCGCGGCGGTCTCGGCAGCGGACGCCGAAGCGGTG
This sequence comes from Mycobacterium sp. SMC-11, assembly GCF_046250095.1. Taxonomy (NCBI): domain Bacteria; kingdom Bacillati; phylum Actinomycetota; class Actinomycetes; order Mycobacteriales; family Mycobacteriaceae; genus Mycobacterium; species Mycobacterium sp. SMC-11. The sequence goes on from NZ_CP176430.1 coordinate 3,115,045, forward strand.
GCCGTGGCTGCCGAGACGACCGGCAACCCGGTGCCGGGCCTGCTCGATTTACTCCGCGAACGCACCGGTGGCGAACCGGCACGCTGGCTGCACCGCGGCCTGACCAGCCAGGACGTCGTCGACACCGCGCTGATGCTCTGCCTGCGAGACGCATTGGATCGGGTTCGCCACGAGCTCGGCACCCAGGTACGCACCCTGGCCGCGCTGGCCGAGACCTACCGTGACAGCCCCATGCTTGCCCGCACCTTGACGCAACCCGCGTTGCCCACCACGGTTGGCACGAAGTTTGCCAACTGGCTGACCGGAGTTTTGGACGGCGCCGACTGCGTCGCCGCACTGCCGCAGCTTTCGGTGCAGGCCGGCGGCGCCGCGGGAACTATGGCCGCTGCCAGCGAGTTGGCCGGTTCTCCTGCCGATGCCATCAGCCTGTCCGGACGATTGGCCGCAGCCCTTGGCCTTGCTGACGGCCCGCCATGGCACACCACTCGGTCAGTGATCACCCGCGCCGGCGACGCGTTGGTGACATGTTGCGACGCCTGGTCCCACATCGCCAATGACGTTGCGACGAGCGGCAGGCCCGAGATCGGTGAACTGGCCGAGGGCCGCGGCGGCGGTTCGTCGACGATGCCGCACAAGAACAATCCGGTGTTATCCGTACTGATCCGCCGTACTGCCGTGGTGGCACCGCCGCTGGCCGCCAGCTTGCACGCCGCGTCGGCAGGCAGCATCGATGAGCGTTCCGACGGCGGTTGGCACGCCGAGTGGGCGGCCCTGCGGACCTTGTCCCGCTATACCGTCGTAGCTGCCACGCAGACAACAGAGCTGCTGACCGGACTGGTCATCGACACCGATCGCGCCGCCACGAATCTCGCCGCCGCAGGCGATCTGCTCGGCGAGCAGCGAGCGATGACCGAACTGACCGGGAAAACCACTCGAAGCGACTACACCGGGGCCGCAAACCAACTCATCGATGCCGTGCTGCAACGCGCGCACCACCACTTGGAGGCAACATGAGCGTGCCGCGACTGGTCGGCACCGACTTCGGCGGCCCGCCGAACGCGGACCTGCTCCTGCTCGGTCCATCGCTCGGGACATCGGCAACCGCCCTGTGGGGCTTGGCCGCTGAACAACTCGCCGAGCGTCTGCGCGTCGTCGCCTGGGACCTTCCCGGCCACGGTCGTAGTCCGGCGGCTGGATTCCGGATGCCAGACCTGGCGGCAGGCGTACTGGCCTTGGTGGACGAGATCGCGCCGCGCGCGGCGTTCCATTACGCCGGAAATTCGATCGGTGGAGCGGTCGGCTTGCAGTTGCTGCTCGATGCCCCCGAGCGGGTGTCGAGTGCCACGCTGCAATGCACGGGCGCCGCCATCGGCCGAGCCGAGGATTGGGCGACACGCGCGGACACCGTGCGCGCATCGGGCACCGGCGCGGTCGTCGAGGCTTCCCTGCAGCGCTGGTTCGCACCCGGTTTCATCGATCGAGCGCCGGGGCTGGTCGCGGCACTGGTAGATGCGCTGCGCGGCACCGACGACGAATCGTATGCCCAGGCCTGTGAGGCACTGGCCGACTTCGATGTCACCGCGCGACTCGGTCAGATCGCTGCACCGGTGTTGGCCATTGCCGGTTCCCATGATGGCGCTACTCCCCCGGAGTTGCTGGGGCGCATCGCTTCCGGTGTCCAACACGGCCGTCTGGTGGTGCTCGACGACGTCGGCCACCTGGCACCGGTCGAGGCCCCCAAGGCGACGGTCAACCTTATTCTCGCCCACCTGATGGTGCGCGATCCGGTCTACACCGCGGGCATGTCGGTGCGCCGACAGGTCTTGGGCAACGAACACGTCGACCGCACGATCGCACACACCACCGAGTTCACCGCCGACTTTCAAGACCTGATCACCCGTTACGCGTGGGGGAACATCTGGACCCGAGACGGCCTCGACCGACGCAGTCGCTCGATCGTCACCCTGACCGCCCTGGTGGCTCGGGGCCACCATGAGGAGCTGGCCATGCATCTGCGCGCGGCGCGCCGCAACGGCCTGTCCAACGACGAGATCAAAGAGGTGCTGTTGCAGACCGCTATCTATTGCGGTGTACCCGATGCCAATACCGCGTTCCGCATCGCCGCGCAGGTGCTGGCCGACCACGACAGCTCAGAGGGCGAACGGTGAGCCGTGCCGTAGTCTGCGACACCGCCGCCGAAGCGGTATCCGGAGTCGCCGACGGCGCAACGGTTTTGGTTGGCGGGTTCGGCTTGGCCGGCCTGCCCACCGTGCTGATCGATGCACTGATCGCCCAGGGCGCTCACGATCTGACCATCGTCAGCAACAATGCGGGCACTGCTGATACCGGGCTGGCGGCACTGTTGGCCGCCGGGCGGGTCCGCAAACTGATCTGTTCGTTTCCCCGCCAGTCCGATTCCTATGTGTTCGACGGCCTGTATCGCACCGGCAAGATCGAGCTGGAACTCGTGCCGCAGGGCAACCTCGCCGAACGCATCCGCGCTGCCGGCGCTGGTATCGGAGCGTTTTACTGCCCCACCGGAGTTGGCACGCTGCTCACCGAGGGCAAGGAGATTCGGACCATCAACGGCCGGGACTACGCGCTGGAGTACCCCATCCACGCCGACGTCGCATTGATCCGCGCCTACGTCGGGGATCGCTCGGGAAATCTGGTGTACCGCAAGACCGCCCGCAACTTCGGTCCGGTGATGGCTACCGCCGCCGCGCTGACGGTCGCCGAAGTGTCCCGTGTCGTCGACACCGGCCAACTCGATCCCGAAGCGATTGTCACCCCGGGTATCTACGTAGACCGGATCCTGGAGACGAGCTCGTGACGCCGACCCCTGCTCTTCCCGTCGAGCATGTTGATCGCGCTCCCCTGTCCCGCGACGAACTCGCCGCCGTGATCGCCCGGGATATCCCGGCGGGTTCCTATGTCAATCTCGGCATCGGGCAGCCCACGCTGGTCGCCGATCACCTGTCACCTGACGACGCGGTGGTACTGCACACCGAGAACGGCATGCTGGGCATGGGGCCGGCAGCACGGGGCGACGACGTCGATCCCGATCTCACCAATGCCGGCAAGATCGCGGTGACCGAGATGCCCGGGGCCTCCTACTTCCATCACGCCGACTCCTTCGCGATGATGCGCGGCGGGCACCTCGACGTGTGCGTGCTGGGAGCCTTACAGGTCAGCCAGTACGGGGACCTGGCCAACTGGCATACCGGGGAACCGGGCGCGATCCCCGCCGTCGGAGGAGCAATGGACTTGGCGATCGGAGCCAAGAAGGTCTTCGTGATGATGGATCTGTTCACCAAAGACGGTGCCGCCAAACTGGTTCCGTCGTGCACCTACCCGCTGACCGGTCTACGTTGCGTCAACAGGGTCTACACCGAGCACGCCATCATCGACATCGACACGGCCACCGGAACGCTGCGGGCGCGCGAAACCTTCGGCACCTCCGTCGCGGGCCTCGCGGCGAGATTGCCCGTCCGTTTCAGCTAGTCCAGCGCGCTATCCCACGATGATGCGGCCCAAGCCAGTTGGGCCGCATCATCAAAGCCGCGTCAGAGCAGGCTCAAGATCCGGTCACCGGTGGCGACCGTCGACAACTTCTGCCCACCACGGGTAGCCAGGTGCTGCTCGACGGCAGCATCGACCCGAGCCGCGGCCTCGTGCTCGCCGATGTGACCCAGCAGCATGGCCACCGATGTCACCGCCGCGGTCGGGTCGGCAATGCCCTGCCCGGCAATGTCGGGCGCACTGCCATGCACCGGCTCGAACATCGACGGGTTGACACCGGTGGCGTCGATGTTGCCGCTGGCCGCCAGCCCGATCCCGCCGCAGACAGCACCCGCGAGGTCGGTGATGATGTCGCCGAACAGGTTGTCGCTGACGATCACGTCGAACCGGCCGGGGTCGGTGACCATGTAGATCGTGGCGGCGTCGACGTGGGTGTAGGCGGTCTCGACGTCCGGGTAGTCCTTGGCGATTTCGGCCACCGTCCGCGTCCACAGCGATCCCGCGTAGGCCAGCACGTTGTTCTTGTGCACCAGAGTCAGGTGCTTACGCCGGGCGCGGGCCTTCTCGAAGGCGAATCGCACCACCCGGGCCACCCCGAACGCGGTGTTGACGCTGACCTCGGTGGCGACCTCGTGGGGCGTGCCGACCCGCAGCGCCCCGCCATTGCCGGTGTAAGGGCCCTCGGTTCCTTCGCGCACCACCAGGAAGTCGATCTCCGGCGGATCGGCCAGCGGGCTGGACACTCCCGGGTACAGCCGGCTGGGACGCAGGTTGACGTGGTGGTCGAGGGCGAAGCGGGCATGCAGCAACAGGCCGCGCTCCAGCACACCCGACGGCACCGACGGGTCACCGATCGCACCGAGCAGGATCACGTCGTGGCCGCGGATCTCCTCCAGTACCGAGTCCGGCAGGACCTCGCCGGTGGCGTGATAGCGCTTGGCCCCCAGGTCGTATTCGGTCTTCTCGGTGCCCGGGAGCACCGCGTCGAGCACCTTGACGGCCTCGGCGATGACCTCCGGGCCGATCCCGTCGCCGGGAATGACAGCAAGCTTGAGGCTCATGACAGGTCTACCTCTTCAATCTTGTTGGCACCGACCGCAGCAGTGATCGCCGACTGCACGTCGGCGGGCACCTGGCGGTCGACCCGCAGCAGGACGGTCGCCGCAGGCCCTTCGGCGTCCTCGGACAGCTGCGCGGCGTGGATGTTGATACCCGCAGAGCCCAGCAGGGTGCCGATCTTGCCGAGCGCACCGGGCTGGTCGGAGTAGTTGATGATCAGGTTGACGCCCTGGGCCCGCAGGTCGAAGTGCCGGCCGTTGATCTCGACGATCTTCTCCACCAGCTGGGTGCCGGACAGAGTGCCGGCAACCGTGACGGTGGAGCCGTCGGCGGTGACCGCCTTGAGCTCGACGACACTGCGGTGGTTGGGACTTTCGGTCGCGGTGCCGATCTCGGCGTCGACACCGCGTTCGGCGGCCAGGGCGGGCGCGTTGACAAAGGTCACCGGGTCTTCGATGACCGCCGAGAACAGGCCGCGCAACGCCGACAAGCGCAGCACCCCAACATCTTCGGAGGCCAGCTCGCCGCGCACCTGTACCGACAGCGACACCGGCAGCCCGTCGGAGAGCGCACCCGCCAGCAGGCCGAGCTTGCGCACCAGGTCCAGCCAGGGCGCGACTTCCTCGCTGACCGCGCCACCGCCGACGTTGACCGCGTCGGGAACGAATTCGCCGGCCAGCGCCAGCTTCACGCTCTTGGCGACGTCGGTGCCGGCCCGGTCCTGGGCCTCGGCGGTCGATGCGCCCAGGTGCGGGGTCACCACCACCTGCGGCAGGTCGAACAGCGGCGAGTCGGTGCACGGTTCGGTGGCGAACACGTCCAGACCGGCGGCCCGCACGTGGCCGCTGGTGATCGCCTCGGCCAGTGCCGCCTCGTCGATCAACCCGCCGCGGGCAGCGTTCACGATGATCACCCCGGGCTTGGTCTTGGCCAGGTTCTCCTTGCCGATCAGACCCGCGGTCTCGGGGGTCTTCGGCAGGTGCACCGAGATGAAGTCGGCGCGGCCGAGCAGCTCGTCGAGGCTGAGCAGCTCGATGCCGAGCTGGGCGGCGCGGGCCGCCGACACGTACGGGTCGTAGGCGACGATGTGGGCGCCGAACGCGGCCAGCCGCTGGGCGACCAGCTGTCCGATGCGCCCCAGGCCGACCACGCCGACGGTGTGGTCGTAGATCTCGGTGCCGGAGAACGACGATCGCTTCCACTGCTTGCCGTGCAGTGAGGCGTCGGCGGCGGGGATCTCGCGGGCGGCGGCGAGCATCAGCGCGATCGCGTGCTCGGCGGCGCTGTGGATGTTCGAGGTCGGGGCGTTGACCACCAGCACACCTCGGGCGGTGGCAGCCTCGACGTCGACGTTGTCCAGGCCGACCCCGGCGCGCGCCACGATCTTGAGCTTGGTGCCGGCCGCGAGGACCTCGGCGTCGACGGTGGTGGCCGAGCGCACCAAAAGCGCGTCGGCGTCCGGTACCGCGGCCAGCAGCTTCTCCCGGTCCGGGCCGTCCACCCAGCGAACCTCGACCTGGTCGCCGAGGGCGGCGACGGTCGATTGGGCGAGTTTGTCAGCGATCAAAACCACGGGCAGAGTCACCCGGAACAGCGTAGTGGTCGGTCGCAAGCGCGACGAAGTCGGGCGCTGGGGGTACCTCCCGCTTGCGGGGGACGGGCCGACCACCATCAGCACAGCGCTGGTCGCAAGCGCGACGAAGCCGGGCGCAGCGGGCCGCCGCCCGTCCCGAGATTGCCCTGAGGCGGGCGCTGCGCCGATTTCACCTGCCTGAGTTCAATCTCGCGACGCGACGCCCATTTCTTGTCGGACCGTCGGCGCACCCTGAGGTCAATTCGACCCGAAGGAAGGGGTGCACCTATGTGCTGGAAATGCGATCACCCGGACAGCACCGTCGAGCAGTGGCTGGATGCCATTCGCGCCACGGTGGACAAACACGGTTGGGCGGTGCAATACGTGGAGAGCGACCGCGCGCCGTTCGCCTACACGGTCGGCTTGCATGAACACGGCCTGCCCGAGCTGCTGGTGACGGGTCTGCCGCCGGAGCAAACGGCCCGGTTGCTCAACGGCGTGGCCGCCTATCTGCTGAGGGGTGGACGACCGCTGCCCGGCGAATGGATCGAGGGACCCGACGGTCAGCTGATCGCCGTAGTCGCGGTGGAGCATCCGGATGCGCACATGAACGTGGCAATCGCGTTCTACGGCCGCAGTGTGCGGGCATTACAGCTGGTGTGGCCAGATGAGCGCGGCCATCGGCCGTGGTGCCCCGAATTCGACAACGGCGGCGTCCGGCAGCCGGTGCTGGGGGTGCGCCCCGATATGGCCGCATAGCGCGGGTCGCTCCCTACTATCGACGGATGGATGTCACCGTCGTCGGTAGTGGACCCAACGGCCTGGCTGCCGCCGTCATCTGTGCCCGCGCTGGCCTGTCGGTTCAGGTTTTGGAAGCCCAGCCCACGTTCGGCGGCGGCGCGCGCACCGCCGCCGATCCGGAATTCAGTGACGTCGCCCATGACATCTGTTCAGCGGTGCACCCGCTCGGGTTGGCATCGCCGTTCTTCACCGAGTTCGATCTGGCCGCCCGCGGTGTGCGGCTGACGTCGCCGGAGATCTCCTATGGCAATCCGCTGGATCATCGGCCGGCGGCAATCGCCTACCGGGACCTGGACCGCACCTGCGCAGAGTTGGAGCACGGTTCCTCCTGGCGACGGCTGCTCGGTCCACTGGTCGCCGACGGCCAAGCCATCGTGAAGTTCCTGCTGGGCGATAAACGGTCCGTCCCGTCCGGGATCGCGACGGTCGCTCGACTGGGGCTGCGGATGGCCGAGCAGGCCGGCCCGGCCTGGAACGCGACGCTGTCCGGCGACGATGCCCGCGCCCTCTACACCGGGGTGGCCGCGCACACGATCTCGCGACTGCCGTCGGTGACCTCGGCCGGCGCCGGCATGATGCTGGCAACGCTTGGCCATACGGTCGGCTGGCCCATCCCGATCGGCGGCAGCCAGGCGATCACCGATGCACTCATCGCAGACCTGACCGCGCACGGCGGCCAACTGGCCACCGATAACCCGGTGCGAAAGCCGCCCGGCGGCGTGGTGCTGTTCGACACCGCCCCGACCGAGCTGCTGTCGATCTACGGGGACGCGTTACCGGCCCGGTATGCGAAGGCACTGCGCCGTTACCGTTTCGGCTCGGCAGCCGCCAAGGTCGACTTCGTGCTCGCCGATGAGGTGCCGTGGAGCGATCCGCGCCTGGCCCAGGCGCCCACGCTGCATCTCGGGGGTGACCGCAAACAGATGGCCCAGGCCGAAGCCGAGATCGCCGCCGGCCGGCACGCTGCGCAGCCGATGATCTTGGCGGCGTTACCTCATCTGGTCGACCCGTCTCGCATCGATGCCGCTGGACGCCGCCCGATGTGGGCTTACGCCCACGTTCCGGCCGGCTCGACCGTTGATCAGGCCGAGACCGTGACCGCAGGCATCGAGCGATTCGCCCCCGGCTTCCGCGACATCGTGGTCGCGGTGCGATCCGTGCCCGCAGCCCAGCTGGCACACCACAACGCCAACTACGTCGGCGGCGATATCTCTGCCGGCGGCAACAGCGCGTGGCGGGCGCTGGCCGGGCCAACACCTCGGGTAAACCCTTGGGCCACAGCGATTCCGGGGGTGTATCTGTGCTCAGCAGCCACTCCGCCGGGCGCCGGCGTGCACGGAATGGCCGGCTATTACGCCGCGCGCACCGTGCTGCGACGCGAGTTCGGGATCGACCGGCTACCGAGCCTGGCACCCTGACCGGCCGGACACCCATGCCCGGGCGCTAGCGAAGGCGTCAGCTTTGCGGGAACCTACGGTCCGCACAGATTTTTCCCAGTTAATTAGAGACGTACTGCCAGGTTTGGTGTAGCCTCAGCTAACTTGTGTCGGGCGTTACAGAGACGCCGGAGAGTGGCACAAGTCACATTTAAGGAGAAACCGTGCCAACCCTTCTTCGTCCGTTTGCCTTGGCGGGCGCCGCGCTCATCGGCGCCAGCGCCATTGCCGCAACTCCCGTGATCGTCGCCCCGGCGAACCTGCACACGCCGGCCATCGAACTCACTGCTGACGGCGGCGGTGTGCTCGATGGCGCCCTCGGTAACATCGACTTCGCCGGTATCCTCAGCGGCCTTGGCGACTGGCTGAACAACATCGACTTCTCCGCTATCTTCAGCGACCTGTTCGCCAACCTAGACCTGTCCGGCATCTTCGACGATCTGTTCACCAACTTCGACCTGTCGGGGATATTCAGCGGCCTCACCGACTTCCTGGCTAACTTCGACCTCTCCGGCATCCTCAGCGGCCTCTTCGACAACTTCGACTTGTCGGCCATCTTCGGCGGCCTCGGCGACATCTTCGCCAACTTCGACCTGTCGAGCCTCTTCAGCGGCCTCACCGACCTGCTGACCAACTTCGACCTGTCGAGCCTGTTCGACAACTTCGACCTGTCGAACCTGTTCGATAACTTGGACCTGTCGGCCCTGTTCGACGACTTGGACCTGTCCACCTTGTTCTCGGGACTGGACCTGTCCGGCTGGCTCGACGGCTTGCTCGGCAGCCTGTAAGCACCACAAACGGCGAGTGGCCCCTTCCAAAGGAAGGGGCCACTCGTCTTTGGGGATCGTCTTGTCCTCGATAGCCCTTGTGGGCCAACGGCTATCGAGGAGAAAACAGCACCGCGGCTTAGGCGGTTTCGGTGATGGGCCGGTCCACCCAGCTCATCAGGTCGCGCAACTTCTTGCCGGTGACCTCGATGGGGTGCTCGGCGTTCTCCTTGCGCAGACCCTCGAGTTCCTTGTTGCCGCCCTCGACGTTGGCCACCAGGCGCTTGACGAACGTGCCGTCCTGGATGTCGGACAGAATGTCGCGCATCCGCTGCTTGGTGTCGGCGTCGATCACGCGCGGGCCGGACAGGTAGCCGCCGAACTCCGCGGTGTCGCTCACCGAGTAGTTCATCCGCGCGATGCCACCCTCATACATCAGGTCGACGATCAGCTTGAGCTCGTGCAGCACCTCGAAGTAAGCCATCTCCGGGGCGTAGCCCGCCTCGACCATGACCTCGAAGCCGGCCTTGACCAGTTCTTCGGTGCCACCGCACAACACGGCCTGCTCGCCGAACAGGTCGGTCTCGGTCTCTTCCTTGAAGGTGGTCTTGATGACGCCGGCCCGGGTGCCGCCGATGCCCTTGGCGTACGACAAGGCCAGCGCCTCACCCTCACCATTGGGGTCTTGCGCGATCGCGATCAGCGAGGGCACGCCCTTGCCGTCGACGAACTGCCGGCGCACCAGGTGGCCCGGCCCCTTGGGCGCGACCATCCCGACGGTGATGTCGGCGGCCGGCTTGATCAGGCCGAAGTGGATGTTGAGGCCGTGGCCGAAGAACAGCGCGTTGCCCGCCACCAGGTTCGGCTCGATGTCGTTGGTGAAGATCTCGGCCTGGGCGGTGTCGGGGGCCAGCACCATGATCACGTCCGCCCACTTGGCGACCTCGGCGGGGGTGTCGACCTCGAGGCCCTGCTCGGCGACCTTTGCGCGCGACTTCGACCCTTCCTTGAGGCCCACCTTCACCTGCACACCGGAGTCCCGCAGGCTCAGCGAGTGCGCGTGTCCCTGGCTGCCGTAACCGATCACGCCGACCTTGCGGCCCTGGATGATCGACAGGTCAGCGTCGTCGTCGTAGAACATCTCAACTGCCACTGGTTTTCTTCCTTACTATCTTTACTGGCTTTTTCTGGGGGACTACTTGGTCGTGCCGATGCCGCGCGGACCGCGAGACAACGATACGAGACCCGATTGGACGATTTCGCGGATGCCATAGGGCTCCAGCACCCGCAGTAGCGCATCGAACTTGGCCGGCGTACCGGTGGCCTCGATGATCAACGACTCCGGAGAGACATCGATCACCCTGGCGCGGAACAGGTTCACCGCCTCGACGATCTGTCCGCGCGTACTGGCATCGGCACGGACTTTGATCAGCGCGATCTCGCGGGAGACGGAGTTGTCCTCCTCCTGCTCGACGATCTTGATGACGTTGATCAGCTTGTTGAGCTGCTTGGTGATCTGCTCCAGCGGGGTGTCCTCCACCGAGACCACGATCGTCATCCGCGACATGTTCTTGGTCTCGGTGGCGCCGACGGCCAGCGACTCGATGTTGAAGCCGCGGCGGGAGAACAGTGCCGCCACCCGCGCGAGCACACCGGGCTTGTCTTCGACCAACACCGACAGGGTGTGGGTCTTCCAGCCTGTCGCCATCACGCGTGCCCCTCATTGTTCTCGTCGTCGAACAGCGGCCGGATGCCGCGCGCAGCCTGGATCTCGTCGTTGCTGGTGCCAGCGGCCACCATCGGCCACACCTGCGCATCCGCGCCGACGATGAAGTCGATCACCACCGGCCGGTCCGTGACCGCCCGCGCCTGATTGATCACGTCTTCGACGTCTTCTTCACGCTCGCAACGCAATCCGACACAGCCCAGCGCCTCGGCCAGCATCACGAAGTCGGGGATGCGGTGCGAGTGGGTGGCCAGGTCGGTCTGGCTGTAGCGCTCCCCGTAGAACAGGGTCTGCCATTGGCGCACCATGCCCAGGTTGCCGTTGTTGATCAACGCAACCTTGATCGGGATGCCCTCAATCGCGCAGGTGGCCAACTCCTGGTTGGTCATCTGGAAGCAGCCGTCGCCGTCGATCGCCCACACCTCCGCGTCCGGGCGGCCCATCTTGGCGCCCATGGCCGCCGGGATCGAGAAGCCCATGGTGCCCAGGCCCCCGGAGTTCAGCCAGGTGCGCGGCTTCTCGTACTTCACGAACTGCGCGGCCCACATCTGGTGCTGGCCGACGCCGGCAACATAGAGCGCGTCGGGTCCGGCGATGCGGCCCAGCGTCTCGATGACGAACTCCGGCGAAAGACTGCCGTCGCTCTGTGGCCCGTAGCTCAGCGGGTAAGTCGAGCGCACCCCGTCGAGGTAGCTCCACCAGTCGGCGAGATCGAGGGAGCCCAGCGTCTTTTCCTGGCGCAGCACCTCGAGCAGCTCGGTGATGACGGCCTTGACGTCACCAACGATCGGAACGTCGGCGTGCCGGTTCTTGCCGATCTCGGCCGGGTCGATGTCGGCGTGAATCACCTTGGCGTCCGGGGCGAACGAATCCAGTTGGCCGGTGACCCGGTCGTCGAATCGGGCGCCCAGGGTAATCAGAAGATCCGAGCGCTGCAGCCCGGCCACCGCCGCGACCGTACCGTGCATACCGGGCATGCCCAGGTGCTGACGGTGGCTGTCCGGGAACGCACCGCGGGCCATCAAGGTGGTGACCACCGGGATGCCGGTCAGCTCGGCCAGCTCGGCCAGTTCCTCACAGGCATCCCCGCGGATCACGCCGCCACCCACATAGAGCACCGGGCGGCTCGCGGCCGCGATCAGCTTGGCGGCCTCGCGGACCTGCCGGCTGTGCGGCTTGGTGGTGGGCTTGTAGCCGGGCAGGTCCAGCCGCGGCGGCCAGGCGAAGGTGCACTGGCCCTGCAGCACATCCTTGGGGATATCAACGAGAACCGCTCCAGGCCGTCCGCTCGCCGCGATGTGGAACGCCTCGGCCAGCGCACGCGGGATGTCGTCACCGTTGCGAACCAGAAAGTTGTGCTTGGTGATCGGCATGGTGATGCCGGAGATGTCGGCCTCCTGGAAGGCGTCCGTGCCGATCAGTTGACGGCCGACCTGACCGGTGATCGCGACCACCGGGATGGAGTCCATCTGGGCGTCGGCCAGCGGCGTGACCAGATTGGTGGCGCCCGGCCCCGAGGTGGCCATACACACCCCGACCCGTCCGGTGGCGTGCGCGTAGCCGCTGGCCGCGTGCCCGGCGCCCTGCTCGTGGCGGACCAGCACGTGGCGCAGTTTCTTCGAGTCGAACAGCGGGTCGTAGACCGGCAGCACCGCGCCGCCGGGGATGCCGAAGATCACGTCGACGTCGAGCTCTTCCAGCGATCGGATCACCGACTGGGCACCGGTCATCTGCTCCGGCGGAACCCGCTTGGCGGGTGACTGGGCCTTGCCCGAAGCCGCGTCCGAGGCCTTGTCAACGGACTTAGCCCCGTTGGGGGCTTGCGACTGTGCCGACCGCTCCGGCGGTCGCGTGGTGGGTGCGCTCACGGTTTCCTCTTTGTCTTCGACGACTGTGTCTTTGGAGACTGCTGGCAACAAAAAACCCCCGCCAGCTCAGCTGCTGCACGAGGGTTGCGCGTCGGTGTTGGAAGTTCAGGCAACAACCAACGCGCAGTGGGCTACTACGAGCATGCCGTTGTCCATAGCAGACGACGGTAGCCGCTGGACCGAGCATGCGTCAAATGAGCGAGCGCTCAGTTCAGGTGGTCGACCAGCGAACCCTGCTCGCCGAACAGCGCCGCCTCCCAGTGCTCGAGCAGCGCGGCGTTGTCGTGGTCGTCGGGATGGAAGCCCGGCCGCAGGTACTCCCCCAGCCGGCGGAAGACCGCGCGGGTCAAGAAGGGCGAGTGCCGCAGGGCCGCAAAGCTGCGGACGAGTCGCACCGGGTGATAGGCGGCGCGGTCGGCGAAGAGCGAGATGATGGTGTTCGTCACGACGGCGAGGGGGAAGGTGAAGCGGATGATCCGCATGGTCCGGATGCGCCTGGTCTCGTCGCCGCCCACCGCGCGATAGACGTCGAAGGCCACCGAGCGGTGCTCGGATTCCTCGATGGCGTGCCACAGCAACATGGACCGCACTTCGGTCGTGCCGAGCAGGGCCTGGGCCCGCTCGTCCGAGAGCAGGGTCTCGGCGAAGACGGCGGTGAAATGTTCGAGTGCGGCCGTGATCGCCAGGCAGGTCAGCGGGGAGAACCGTCGTTCGATGACCTTCTGGCGGCGGTTCACCAGCCGGTCGATCCTGCGGGTCGGGTAACCCATCTCGTGCAGGCGCTCATTGAGTGCACGGTGCTCGCGCCCGTGGGTGACCTCCTGGCCGATGAATCCCTTGACCTGATCTTTGAGGGCGGGGTCGGTGATCTGGTCGGCGTAGCGACGCACCGAACGAATGAAGAAGTCCTCTCCCTCCGGGAACACCGCCGACAGGTGCGCGATCATGTGGCTCATCACCAGGTCACCCTGAACGAAGTGGCGATCCAGGGCCGCCACCGGGTAGTTGAACCGGATGCGACGCGGCTGTACCGCCACCGGGCGGTTCTCGTTGGCGGTCATGACTCTCTCTCGGGTTGGGGGTCTGCAAAGCCGGTCGCCAGTGGCCGAACCAGCATCTTGAAAGTTTCGAGAATGTCGTTGGTGGCTACCGGTTCGTGACCCTCTATCGACCGCGACATCGCCAAGCCGTTCATCAGCACAAAAGCCATCTGCAGGCCGATGCGCGACCGTGGGGCGCCGACATCGGCGGGGTCGGCCGGGCCGAGCAGTTGGTCGTAGACCCGCTCGCAGGCTTCCGCGAACTGCCGATCGGTTTCGATGACCGCCGGCGCCAGCTCCCGGTCGGTGCGCGCCGCCACCCACAGCTCGTGCGTTGCGGTGAAGGTCGGACCGGAGAACATCGACCACAGCAGGTCGAAGGCCTCATCGAGCTTGTCGGCGGACGGGTCCAGCCCCGCCATCAGCACCTCGAACTCTTCGATGCGGCGGTTCAGCGAGAACTCGATGGCGGCGGTCAGCAGGCCGATCTTCGTCGGGAAATGTCCCTGTAGCGCCCCCACCGAGACGCCGGCACGCCGGGCTACCTCGGTCGTGGTGGTTCCCTTGAAACCAACCTCTACCAGCGCGTCGAGCGTCGCGTTGAGCAGCGCATGCCGGGTCTCGGCAGTGCGCTCCGCCTGGGTTCGGCGGGGTTTGGTCGGCGACACGCGTCCATCATTCAACACATAAAATAAGTAGTCAATATTTATTTTTACCAAGGCGCTGCCTGCCACCCAGCGGGTCGCCCAACGCCGACGGTGACATCATGCGGGGGTGGCCTCTCCTTCCCCCGATCCCGCACCTCTGGTGATCCGTATCTCGCCGATGGCCCACTTCGCGGTCGGCTTTCTGGCCCTCGGTCTGCTGATCCCGGTGTTGACCTGGCCAGTCACCGCACCCTTGTTGGTGCTGCCGATCCTGCTGTCGGTGCTGATCGCTCGGTGGCGAACAGTGGCCGACGCTCAGCAGATCACCGTGCGGACCCTGACGGGCAGCCGCTCGATGGGTTGGGATGCCATCGACGGCTTGGGATTCACCCGGGGATCGTGGGCGCGGGCCCACCTGCGCGACGGCGAGATTGTGCGGTTGCCCGCGGTAAGTTTCGCCACCCTGCCGCTGCTGACCGAGGCCAGCGGCGGGCGGGTGCCCAACCCGTATCGCTGAATCGGTGGCAAGGCGGCGCCGAGGCGCCACTGCCGTGCTAGGCCAGCGGGTTGGCTCCGTTGAGGAACACCCACATCGCGATACCGCCGGCGATTCCGAGCACCAGGGCCACGATCGACCCGATGAAGGGCCGCCGGGCCCAGCCGCGGTCGCCGTCGAGGCCGTACCGTCCGGGGCCGACCAGCACGATCGCCACCGCCACCACGATCAGAATGACGTGGTATTCGTGGCCGTCGGGTAGGAAAAGGTCGAACCGGCCCTGGTTGTGCGATGCGACGCCGGTGAGCACGCCGTTGATGAAGTACGCCAGTGCGCCGGCGGCGGCCAGCGGGGTGAACAGCCCGAGCACCAGCAGCAGGCCGGCGGCGATCTGCCCGCCCCCTGCCGCGTAGGTCAGGATGTCGGCGTGTTGGTAGCCGGCCGCGGCGATGGAACTCTTGAAGTCGGCCAGCCCCTGACCACCCCACCACCCGAACAGCTGACGCAGCCCGTGGGCCACCAACAGCACACCGAGGCCCAACCGCAGAACCAGCAGACCGAGATCCTGGGTGCCGCGCCGGTCCATCGCCCGGAACGGCTCGTCGGCGTCGGTGTCGCCGCCGATGGCAACTCCGACGCGGCCGGGGTTGGCCTGCGGCTCGGCGTAGGGCAACGGGTGGTAGCCGGTGCCTACCGGGCGAACACCGGTGGGGTCGTAAGCCGGAATGGCCGCGGTCTCGAAATCACCGGTGTAAGTCGGTGATGGCATGTCGTCCTCCGGATCTACCAGACGTGCCGACTTGGGACGTCCTTTTCCTGCGTCGGCAGTCTCACCCGGCCGACGCCAGTGTGAGCCCTCGCCATGACTGGTCACCCTGTCAGAGTAAGTGCAACCCTGGCGGGATTGTGGATTTGAGCGGCTTCGTTAGCGAATCGAATCCGGCCCGGTGCAGCACTGCGGCGGGCGTCGTGGCGAAACCCGACCCGGTGTCCGTAACCTGACGGGCATGCGGATGCGCGGGGTGGTTCACCGGGTGCCTGTCGTACTGTGCGCGGCACTCCTGGTTCTGACAGGCTGCGCACACTTCGATGACGCTCAGTCTCAACCGTTCACAACCGTGCCGCGGCGCGGGATGGCGCCCCCTACGACTCCCCCGCCGCCGCCACCGCTGCCCGCCAACCCGTTCCCGAAACAATGCCCGGCGCCGGGTGTGATGCAGGGCTGCCTCGAGAGCACCAGCGGCCTGATCATGCACGGCGACAGCAAATCGGCCCTGGTCGCCGAACGGACTACCGGCGCAGTCAAAGAAGTCTCACTGTCCGCCGAACCCAAGGTGAAAACCGTCATCGGCGTCGACCCTGCCGGTGACGGCGGCCTGATGGACATCGTGCTGTCACCGACCTACACGCAGGACCGGTTGATGTACGCCTACATCAGCACCCCCACCGACAACCGGGTGATCCGCATCGCCGACGGTGACGTCCCGAAGGACATCCTGACCGGCATCCCCAAGGGCGCGACGGGCAATACCGGTGCGCTGATCTTCACCAGTCCGACCACCCTGGTGGTGTTGACCGGCGATGCGGGCAATCCCGCCGCAGCCGCCGATCCCGGCTCGACGGCCGGCAAGGTGTTGCGCATCGAGCAACCCACCACCATCGGCCAGGCCGCGCCCACCACCGCACTGAGCGGAATGGGCGCCGGCGGCGGGCTGTGCATCGACCACGTCGACGGCTCGCTCTACGTCACCGACCGAACGCCGAGCGGCGACCGGTTGCAGCGCATCACCAAGGATTCCCGGGTGTCCACCGTGTGGACGTGGCCGGACAAGCCCGGCGTCGCCGGTTGCGCCGCGATGGATGGCATCGTGCTGGTCAACCTGGTCAACACCAAGCAGACAGTGGCCGTGCGACTGGCCGCAGGCACCGGATCGGTCACCAGCGAACCCGAGGTCATGCGCCAGGACACCCACGGCCACGTCTGGGCGGTCAAGATGTCGCCGGACGGCAACGTCTGGGGCGCGACGGTGAACAAGACCGCCGGGGATGCCGAGAAACTCGACGACGTGGTCTTCCCCCTGTTCCCGTCTGGCGGCGGATTCCCGCGCGCCAACGACGACAAGGACTAGACGCGTGTCGGGTGCGCTCCGCGCCACCCATCTGCATCCGCGCCGCCCGATCCTGTCAGTTTCACGCTGCCGAGTCGTCGGTTCATTCGCGGCCGCAAGGCTCCCAGTCGCCACTTTGGTCCACTCGCAGCGTCCCCCCTTCCGTCTGACGCAACTAAGTTTCTGAGAATTCTCTGTCGATCATTTTTCTCGAACATGAATAACCCCAGGTCATACCGGACGTGTTCGAGATGACCTCGGACTTTGTTAGCAGTCAGTTCATTTGCGCATAAGCTACTTTCAGGTAGCCTTTCGTTGCCGTGGCAGCCGTCACGCTTACGTAACTAGGAGACCAATGCAACACTTTGCCCCCGCTCCGTGGGTCGCAGCAGGCGTCGCGCTCGTCGGCGCCGGCGCCGTCGCCGCCACCCCGGTCACCGTTCCGCTGCCCGGCCTGACTCCTTCGCACTCGGCCGCTGTGGCACTGACCGCCGACTTCGACCCGTTCGGCGCATGGCAGGACGTCTTCGCCACCGCCAAGGACAACGCCGGCACGCTGTGGGAGCACATGTCCGCGGTGCCGGGCGTAGCCGCCCAGCAGCTGATCGCCGACCTCATGAATGGCACGTCGATCGACCCGCAGGCGGTCTTCGAGGCGATCGCGCAGCCCAACATGGCGACCGACCTGACGATGTCACCGCTGCTGCTGAGCAACGACGCACTGCAGGCACTGGTCACGCTGGTGATGCCGCAGTACATGCCCGAGGACTTCCCGCTCACCACCGACGAGCTCACGCCGATTCTCTCCTTCCTGGCGTCACCGCTCAGCGGGGTGCTGATCGGCGCGCTCGGCCCGTCCATCAGCCCACTGGTGGCACTCGGCAACAGCATCAGCGAGATCAGCGCCGCTCTGTCCGGCGACGAACCGGACTGGACCGCGGCGCTGCAGGACGTGGCCGACATCCCGGCCAACATGGTCGGCGGACTCCTCAACGGTGCGACCCTCAACCTGGATGCGCTGCTGCCCAGCCTGACCGAGGCCGGCCTGCTGCCCGCGGACCTGGACGTCACCGCGCTCAGCTACACCTTCGGCGGTCTGCTGTCGCCTGGCGTCACCGGCACCGACGTCGAGGGCTTCATCAAGGAGATCTCCGACGGCAGCTCCCCCGGTATCGGCGGCTCGATCATCAACGGCCTGGGCCTGACCACCGGCCTCATGGGCTTCCCGCTCGAGATTGAGGGCCAAGGCGTCGGGCTACTGGGCGCGTGGCAAAGCCTGCAGGAGATCATCGCCATGACCCTCGGCTGGGACGGCGTGGGCAGCCCCTTGGGCGACGAGGCCGACACCGTCGCCTCGCTGGTGACCGACATCTTCGGCATCGGCGTATAAATCCCGTCAATACAGAAGTGGCCCCCTGCACCGCGACGGGGGCCACTTCTGCGTTGCCGCTCAGCGCAGCGGATGGGCAAGCAGCAACTCGCAGTTGCGATCCGCCACGGCGCCCAGCCGGGCATCCTTGCGGTGCAGATCGTTGTAGGACAGCTCGCGATACAGGCTGGCCAGACCGGTGGGACTCAGATCGCTGGGGTCCGCGGTGAATGGTGCCTGGGCCTCGACCAGCGGGGTGAACAGACTTAGCGTGCCGTCGTGATTGTCGGTGACTTCGATGATCCTGGCCAGCTGCGGATAGTCGATGTGGCTGGCCGTGTTGATCTCCCAGAAGCTCTGCTTCGGCGTGAGACCCTTGTGCGGGATCATCTCGTTGGTGTGCGTGTGCCCGTTCACCCATGCGATCACGTTCGGCCGCTCCAGCAAGGCCGCGACGAGCGATGCACCCGTATAGAGCTTCTCGCCGGGATGATTCGGATCCGGCAGGCCGACGTTCATGGTCCGTGAGGTGTGGTGGCTGAACAGGATCACCAACTGATCCCGGTGCGCGTCGATCTGCTCCAGGACGAACCGCAATTGACTTTCGTTGATCGAGCCGGCCGACAGTCCGAGATCGTTTGTGGTGTTCATCGCCACACCGAGCACACCGGGCGCCACCTGGAAGGTGTACCAGGTAGGCCCATCGGGGTCGGTGAAACCATGCCCGACCGGTCCGGGACCGGTGATGGAGGGCTCGAAGTGCCGACGAACGTACTGGCTCAACGTGAATGGCATGCGTCGCTGATCCACCGTTGCGGGCAGGAAGGGGCCGCCGGACTTGAGCTGCAGCAGGATCGGGACGAGCTGCGAGGGATCGGCGCACAGCGCCTTGGCGATGGCGATCGCCGAGGGATCGCTATGCGGCAGATCGAACTTGATCGGCGAGGTGTACATCCAGTCCAGCAGGCCGTTGGGAACGGTGCCGAGCAGCTGCTCGTCGTGGTTGCCCACCACCGAGTACCAGGGCATGCGCAGGCCCGGGCTGACATGTGCAGAGATCGCGGCGGACAGGAAACCCGGAATCTGCTGAAATCCCTTGCCCTTGTAGCTGTCCCAATAGGGCGACTCGGCCAGCCAGTAATCCGACGAGCCGTGCGCCTGCACGCCCTCATAGCGATCCGGCGCACCGGTGTTGGGGATGATCGACCCTCCCGACATCACCGTCAGAAACCAGTCGAGTTCGATCAGCTCTTTGTTGTCGGTGTTGTCCCCGGTGGAGACCAGGCAATCGAATGGCCGGCCGGTGAACGGCCCGCCGGGAAGCGCGTTGAGCTGCTTCACCAGCGAGACCGCACCCTGAGTGGTCAGTGTCTCGTGCGGCCGGTAGGCCGACGAGATGAACGGATGGACGAACTCGAATCGGGCCGGACTCTGCGCGTCGGTGAGGTGCAGATCGGTGACCTGGACGAACGCCGTCAACGCGGTGCGGGCCATCTCGCGCGCGGGACCC
Source organism: Mycobacterium sp. SMC-11 (assembly GCF_046250095.1). Lineage (NCBI taxonomy): Bacteria > Bacillati > Actinomycetota > Actinomycetes > Mycobacteriales > Mycobacteriaceae > Mycobacterium > Mycobacterium sp. SMC-11. Next base: position 3,134,967 of record NZ_CP176430.1, read on the forward strand.
GCGGTGGCCAGCTCCTGGCGGATGTACAACGGCCATCCACTGCCGGCGACCAGCGGCCGGTAGCCACCGGCTTGGGCCATGCCCGGCGCGCTGACCACATCCAAGGTGGTGCCCGTTGGATTCGACGCCAGCAGCGCCGCCGGTTCGGCATGCGCCACGCGGGAACCGATACCTGCGGCAGCGCCGGCGGCCGCGGCCATTCCGGCCTGAAGGAAACTACGACGGGACAGGCTCACTACACCGGCACCGGATTCTTCCGCGGTCGCGACACGATAAAGCGCATGACGCGAAACGCTATGAAATCCCCAAGAACACAGCCACGGGAGTAATGGTTTTGTCTCAGGTTTGAGTCCCGCTCGGCCCCTGCCCGTTTCCATCCGGTGATTAACTACCTGCAAGGATGGGCGAACCAGCCGGTCCTGCAGGCGGCGGCCGGCACGCCTCGGCCACAGGCCGCCACCTGCAATTCAGGCGGCGTCGGCCCGACACTGGCGGCTTTCGTCACCGCTTCGGCGATCGTGCCGTCCACCCACACAGGGCGTGGATCAGAGGATGACCAGCGAGCCCGAGACCGGTCCCCGACGCAATACTTCGGTCCACTATCGAAGTTCGTCGTTCCATTTCATGCTACCAAGTTTCTAAGGATTCTCTGTCAATCATTCGACGGATGTCGCGATACGCCCGGATTGTCCAGGCAAAACACGGGGCGACCTCGGATTTTGTTAGCGGACAGTTCGTTTGCGCCTAACCTACTTTCAAGTAACCTTTCGTTGCCGTGGCAGTCGTCACGCTTACGTAACTAGGAGACCAATGCAACACCGTGCCCCCGCCCCCTGGGTCGCCGCAAGCGTCGCGCTCATCGGAGCCGGTGCAGTGGCCGCCACGACGGCCGTCGCTCCCCTACCCGCCCAGCCGGCCCTGCACACCCATGCGGTGCAGCTGACGGCCAGCTGGGAGACCGTCCTTCAGACCGCCGAGGCCAACGCCACCGACATCTGGAACCACTTCTCCGCGGCGCCGTTCGCGGCCCTGCAGCAGCAGCTGGCCAACCAGATCGGCTATATCCAGGGCCTGGCCGACGGCTCGCTGAGCTTCGCCGACGTCAGCACGGACATTCAAAATCACTTGACTGCCCTGTTCGGCGCACCGGCGACCGATGACACCGCAGCCGTCCCCGGCGCCCTGTTCGGCCCGTTCCTTCCCGAGGGCGGTGCCACCGACACGCTGTACCAATCGCTGGATGACGTGGTCAAGGCCACCGACGGGCTGCTCGCCGGCATCATCGATCACAGCACCCTGTTCGGGATGCTCACCGATGCGACCGTCCTGCCGGGCATCGTCGAATCCCTCGGCCTGGACGAGAGTGCGGTGCCGCTGGTTGCGGCGGCGCTGAATTTCGCCGGTTCCCCGCTGAGCGGTGTTGTGATCGGGCAGATCAGCACCATGCTCAGCCCGGTGCTGCAGGTCAACGAGGACCTCACCAACATCTCCGCGGCGCTGACGGGTGATGACCCGGACTGGGACGCCGCACTGCAGAATCTGACCGACATGCCGGCCAACATCGTCAATGCCTATCTCAACGGTTACGGCGAGGTCGACCTGATGCCGATCCTGGATCAGCTGGGGATCACCCCGCCCGCCCTGACGCTGCTCGATTTGCCCACCTACATCACCGAGCTGAATCTGAACGTGGGCGGACTGCTCAGCTCGGGTGGCTCGATCTTCGATGTCATCGGTATGGGCGCCGGAACCGATGCGCTGGGCGAACCGATGGACCTCTTCAGCCTGTCGGGAGTCGCGGTCGGCCCGATCGCATCCATGGTGGAGTTCTCCCAGTCCATCGCGATGGCCCTCGGCTGGGACGGCAGCAGCGACATCCTGGACGGCCTGTTCTAAATCGCTCAACCGCTCAAATCGCACCGTGTGGCCCCCTCGGGGGTCACACGGTGCGGTTTTGTGTCGCGCCATCGGGTCAGCGCCAACCCGATCGGTTCTCACAGAAGTATTACTGACTCCGCCCGGACGCCTTAAATATCGGGCTTACCTTGGGTTTCAACGGGTCGAAAGCAGTGACTTACGCAGAACGTCACCGCCGCCGCATACTCGCCCGACGAGCGAAAAGGATGACCACGCAATGTTGATCGACTTTCGGTGGCTGCAGTTCATCTTCGACCACCGCGACCACCAGGGCTCCCGCCACCTGCCGCTGACTCGCCGCGCTACCGCCGGCTGAGGCAGCCGGGGACTACCCGGCGCAGGCGGCGAGCACCAGTTCCCGCACCCGGGCGGCGTCGGCCTGACCCTTGGTGGCTTTCATGACCGCACCGACGATGGCCCCGGCGGCCTGCACCTTGCCACCCCGAATCTTCTCGGCCACATCGGGATTGGCGGCCAAGGCTTCGTCGATCGCCGCCTGGATCACCGAGTCGTCACGCACCACAACGAGGCCCCGGTCGGCCATCACCTGGGCGGGCTCCCCCTCGCCGGCGAGCACCCCTTCGACCACCTGTCGGGCCAGCTTGTTGGACAGCTCACCCGATTCCACCAGCGCCACCACGGCAGCCACTTGCTTGGGCGTGATGGCCAGGGCGTCGAGTTCGACACCGGCCTCGTTGGCCTTCTGCACCAGGAAGTTTCCCCACCAGGCCCGGGCCGCCTCGCTGGATGCTCCGGCTGACACGGTGGCGGCCACCAACTCAACCGCGCCCGCGTTGACCAGATCGCGCATCACCTCGTCGGAGACGCCCCACTGCTCCTGGATCTTCTTGCGGGCCAGCCACGGCAGCTCCGGGATCGTCTCGCGCAGCTCTGCGACCCGCTCCGCCGAGGGCGCCACCGGCTCCAGATCGGGTTCCGGGAAGTAGCGGTAGTCCTCCGCGGTCTCCTTGGCTCGGCCCGGGCTGGTGTAACCGGCTTCGTGGAAGTGCCGGGTCTCCTGAACAACGGTGCCGCCTCCGGTCAACACCGCACCCTGGCGTCGCATCTCGTAGCTCACCGCCACCTCGACACTCTTGAGCGAGTTGACGTTCTTGGTCTCGGTGCGGGTGCCGAATTCGGTTGCCCCGGTGGGCTTCAGCGACACGTTGGCGTCACAGCGCATCGAACCCTGGTCCATCCGCACGTCAGAAACGTCCAACGCCCGCAGCAGATCCCGCAACGCCGTCACATAAGCCCGAGCGATCTGCGGTGCACGTTCAGCGGCGCCGGTGATCGGTTTGGTGACGATCTCGATCAGCGGCACGCCGGCCCGGTTGTAGTCGACCAGGGATTCGCTGGCGCCCTCGATCCGACCGGTGTCGCTGCCCACGTGGGTGAGCTTGCCGGTGTCCTCCTCCATGTGGGCGCGCTCGATGTCCACCCGCCACACCGACCCGTCTTCCAGCGGCACGTCCAGGTAGCCGTTGAATGCGATCGGCTCGTCGTACTGGGAGATCTGGTAGTTCTTCGGCTGGTCGGGATAGAAGTAGTTCTTGCGGGCGAATCGGCACCAGGAGGCGATGTCGCAGTTGAGTGCCAGCCCGATCCGGATCGCCGATTCGACCGCGGTGGCATTGAGCACCGGCAGCGAACCGGGCAGGCCCAGGCACACCGGACAGACCTGAGTGTTCGGCTCGGCGCCGAATGCTGTCGAGCATCCGCAGAACATCTTGGTGGCCGTGGACAGCTCGACGTGCACTTCCAGGCCCAGCACCGGGTCGAAGCGGGCGACGACGTCGTCGTAATCGAGCAGTTCAGCGACAGCAGCGGTCATGGCGCAAAGTCTAGGTGACCCGCTCAGCCAGACTTGGTCACACCGGCCAGTCCTCCATCCGGTAGGCGGCGTCGAAGAACATCCATTCATAACGCGCCGCGGTGTGGACGTGCCGGCGCATCAGCTCCCACTCCGCTGCCGGCAGATGTGTACCGATGCGGTCGGCGACAGCAAGCACGGCCTCCACCACCGCCTGATACTCCTGTCCCGCGTACATATCGATCCAGCGCTGGAACAGCGGCTCCGGTGAGCCGTGGCGCTGCAGGTGCTCACCCACCCGGGCGTAGACCCAGTAGCAGGGCAGCACTGCGGCTACGGCCTCGGCATAAGAGCCGGATGTGGTGACCGCCAGCAGATAGCTGGTGTAGGCCTGGGTCGTCGGGGCGATCGGCAGTGCGGCGGCAGCTTCGACGTCGAACCCCAGATCCGCTAGCAGCCCGGCGTGCAGTTCGGCTTCGGCGGTGATCGCCGCGCCGGCATGCTCGGCGAACATCGTCAGCTCCGACTCGATCGGCGCCTTGGCCGCGCAGATCGCCAGTGCCCGCGCATAACCGCGCAGGTAGTGCGCATCCTGTACCAGATAGTAGCGAAACTGGTTGCGCCCCAACGTTCCCTTGGTCAACCCGGTGACGAACGGATGCTCGCAGATCTGCCGGTAGATGCCGTCGATATGCGCCCACAGCCGCTCACGGTTCCGCTCGGTCATACCTCACGGTAGGGGACGCCGCCCTAGACTGTGCCCCATGCCCGACCGCAACGTACTGGGCGGCCCGCTGGAGCCGTGCGGCAGCGACCCGATCACCGGCTTCTACCGGGACGGCTGTTGCTCGTCAGGGCCCGAGGACATCGGACTGCACACGATATGCGCCGTCGTCACCGGCGAATTCCTGGAACACCAGCGCTCGATCGGCAACGACCTGTCCACGCCGATGCCGGCCTACCGGTTCCCAGGGCTGGTGCCCGGCGATCGCTGGTGCGTCACCGCGCTGAACTGGTTGCGCGCCCACCGCGACGGCTGCGCCGCGCCGGTAGTGCTGGCCGCCACCCATGAACGCACTCTGGAAGTGGTCGCGCTGGAGGTGCTGGCCGACTACGCCGTCGACGTGCCCGACGACCCGAGCGATCTGTGAGGGATGATCGCCGATCGCCCTGATTACTGCTGCTGCTGGCGCCGCTTGACATACATGACGAATTCCTCGACCAGCAGGCCGTCTTCGGGGCAGTCGGCAATCACTGACCCGGCCAGCAGCCGCCCGGTCTGATCCTCCGGCAGACCACTGGTCGCCAAGATGTGATCGACAGCATGCCTGACCCCCGCCAGATTCGGCTGCTCGTTGATCAATGCGCAGACATCGCCACCGTGGTCGGTGACGTAATCGCCGATCAAGTCACCGCTGGCGTGGGCCGGTATCGACAGCACCAACCCCATCGGCAGACCGCACAGCACCGCGGCTGATAACGCCATCTTCCCCATACCCCACCCCCAGCCTTTATCCATCAGGCAACACGAAGCACAACCTCACCATTGTGAGGCCATTTCACGGCGTTGTCACGCCACACGCGCGTGAGCCCGCGTCAGCCGAAGAACGCCGCCGCATCGTCGTAGCGGCTCTGCGGCACCACTTTGAGCTGTCGGACCGCGTCGGCCAACGCCACCCTGCCGATCTCCTGGCCGCGCAGCGACACCATCATTCCGTATTCGCCGGCGTGGGCGGCGTCCGCGGCGTTGACGCCGAAGCGGGTCGCGAGCACGCGATCGTAGGCGGTCGGAGTGCCACCGCGCTGCACGTGCCCCAGCACCGTGGTACGCACCTCCTTCTTGACGCGCCTTTCGATTTCGACAGCCAGCTGGGCGGCAACACCGGTGAACCGCTCGTGGCCGAACTCGTCGACGCCGCCGGCCCGTAACTCCATGGAGCCCGCAGCGGGTTTGGCGCCTTCCGCGACCACGCAGATGAAGTGCGACGACCCGTGCTGGAAGCGCTGCTTGACCAGCCGGCACACCTCTTCGACGTCGAAGGGTTGCTCGGGTATCAGCGTCATGTGCGCACCGGAGGCCAGCCCGGCGTTGAGCGCGATCCAGCCGGCGTGGCGGCCCATCACCTCGACCAGCATCACCCGCTGGTGGGATTCGGCGGTGGAATGCAACCGGTCGATTGCCTCGGTGGCCACCTGCAGGGCGGTGTCGTGGCCGAAAGTGACGTCAGTGCAATCGATGTCGTTGTCGATGGTCTTGGGCACCCCGACCACCGGGACGTTCTCCTGCGACAGCCAGTGCGCCGCGGTCAAGGTGCCCTCGCCGCCAATAGGGATGAGCACGTCGATGCCGTTATCGTCGAGGGTCTGCTTGACCTGATCCAGGCCGGCGCGCAGCTTGTCCGGGTTCACCCGGGCGGTGCCGAGCATGGTGCCGCCCTTGGCCAGCAGCCGGTCGTTGCGGTCGTCGTTGGCCAACTGGACGCGCCGGTTCTCCAGCAGGCCGCGCCAGCCGTCCTGGAATCCGACCACCGTGGAGCCGTAGCGGGAGTCGCAGGTGCGCACCACCGCCCTGATCACCGCGTTCAATCCGGGACAGTCACCGCCGCCGGTGAGCACTCCGATCCGCATAGTGCCCATCTTGCCGGGTCAGCTGCGTCTTCACCGGCGAGCAGACGTAAAAGCTCCCAATTCACCGCGTTTCAGGGCGCTTTTGTGTCTGCTCGACGGATTAAATCGCGCTGGCCAGCTCCCCGCGGGCGGCCTCGTAAGCGGCGCCCACCCGGTACAGCCGGTCATCCGCCAGCGCCGGCGCCATGATCTGCAGACCCACCGGGAGCCCGTCGTCGCCGGACAGCCCGGACGGCACCGACATGCCACAGTGTCCGGCCAGGTTCAGCGGCAGCGTGCACAGGTCGAACAGGTACATCGCCAACGGGTCGTCGACCTTCTCCCCCAACCGGAACGCCGTGGTGGGCGTCGTCGGCGAGATCAGCACGTCCACCGACTTGTAGGCCTCGTCGAGGTCGCGCGCGATCAGCGTGCGCACCTTCTGCGCCTGGTTGTAGTAGGCGTCGTAGTAGCCCGCCGACAGCGCGTAGGTGCCGAGCATGATGCGGCGCTTGACTTCTGGGCCGAAGCCGGCGGCGCGGGTCAGCGCCATCACTTCCTCGGCGCTGTGGGTTCCGTCGTCGCCGACCCGCAGCCCGAAGCGCATCGCATCGAAGCGGGCCAGGTTGGACGACACCTCCGAGGGCAGGATCAAGTAGTAGGCGCTCAGCGAGTAGTCGAAGTGCGGACAGTCCACCTCCGAGATCTGCGCGCCCAGCGCTTTCAACTGCTCGACGGCGGCGTTGAACGACGCCAGCACACCTGGCTGGTAGCCCTCGCCGCTGTGCAGCTGACGCACCACCCCGATCCGCACCCCCGACAGATCGCCGGTGGCCCCGGCGCGCGCGGCGCCCACGACGTCGGGCACCGGTACGTCCAGGGAGGTGGAGTCGCGCGGGTCATACCCGGCGATCACCGAGTGCAGCAGCGCGGTGTCGGCCACGGTGCGTGCGCACGGCCCGCCCTGGTCCAACGATGACGCGCAGGCCACCAACCCGTAGCGACTCACGGTGCCGTAGGTGGGTTTGACGCCGACGGTCGCGGTCAGCGCGGCCGGCTGGCGAATCGAGCCACCGGTGTCGGTGCCGATGGCCAGTGGCGCCTGAAATGCGGCCAATGCCGCGGCACTGCCGCCGCCGGAGCCGCCCGGCACCCGCTCGACATCCCACGGATTGCGGGTCGGACCGTAGGCGGAGTTCTCCGTCGACGAGCCCATGGCGAACTCGTCCATGTTGGTCTTGCCCAGGATCGGGATGCCCGCCGCGCGCAGGCGCGCCGTGACGGTCGCGTCGTAGGGGGCCCGCCAGCCTTCCAGGATCTTCGATCCGCAGGTGGTGGGCGCATCGACGGTGGTGAACACGTCCTTGAGTGCCAACGGGACCCCGGCCAGCGCCGAGGGCGCCTCGCCGGCTGCAATCGCCTTGTCGGCGGCCTCCGCGGCGGCCAGGGCTTCGTCGGCGCCGACGTGCAGGAAGGCACCGTACCGGTCGTCGGTGGCCGCGATCTGGTCGAGGTGGGCGCGGGTGACCTCGACCGAGGACACCTCGCGGGCAGCGATCTTGGCCGCCAAAGTGGCCGCGTCGGATCGGATCAGCTCACTCACTGGCTCTCCCCCAGGATCTGCGGAACCGCGAAGCGGTTCTCGGCGGCGCGCGGCGCGGCGGCCAGCGCCTCGGCCTGGCTCAACCCGGGGACAATCTCGTCCGGCCGGGTGACGTTGACGTCCTTGAGCGGGTTATCGGTCGCCTCGACGCCAGTGACGTCGACAGCCTGAATCGTGCTGACATGGGTCAGGATCGCATCGAGCTGGCCGGCAAAGCCGTCCAACTCGGCGTCGGTCAGCGCCAGCCGGGCCAACCGGGCCAGGTGAGCTACGTCGTCACGGGAGATCTGGGACACGGGTGCAAAGCCTAGTCGTCCGCTCACGCCGAACGTAAAGCCAGCGTGCGGTGGCGAGCGTGAAGTCAGACTCACTCTCGGCGGGCTAACGCACGCTGTGGGAAGGTTTGCCCATGCCTTCCTATCTGCTGCGTGTCGAACTCGACGACCGCCCCGGCAGCCTGGGGTCGCTGGCCGTGGGTCTGGGCTCGGTGGGCGCCGACATCCTGTCGCTGGACGTTGTGGAACGCGGAAGCGGCTCGGCGATCGACGACCTGGTGGTCGATCTGCCGCAGGGATCGATGCCCGACGTGCTGATCACCGCCGCCGAACGGCTGCCCGGGGTTCGGGTGCACAGTGTCCGCCCGCACACCGGGCTGCTGGATGCGCACCGTGAACTCGAGCTCATCGACCACGTCGCCGCGGCCGGCGACCGGAGCGCCAAGTTGCAGAAGCTGGCCAACGAGGCGCCGCGGGTGCTGCGCGTCAGCTGGTGTGCGGTACTGCGCAGCGACGGGGACGACGGGACGTTCCGTCGGCTCGCCGGCAGTCCCGGCATCCCGGAGACTCAGGTCAGTGCGGTGCCGTGGCTCCCGATCGAGCAGGCCGCCGCCCTGGACAACACCGCCGACTGGGTGCCGGCGGTGTGGCGGGATATGGATGTCGCGCTGGCGGCCGCGCCCCTCGGCAACCCGCGCACCGCCGTCGTGCTGGGCCGCACCGGAGGCCCGGCCTTCCTGCCCGCCGAGGTGGTCCGGTTGGGCTATCTGGCCGGGATCGTGGCCACGCTGCTGCGCTGACGGCGCTAATCCGCCTGCGCCGAGTCCTCTTCCGGGGTCTCGCCTTCCGGGTCACTCGGACCGTTCTGCAGCAGTTCCCGGAAGCCGTCTTCATCCAGGACCGGCACCCCAAGTTCGACGGCCTTGTCGTACTTCGAGCCGGGCGCGTCGCCGGCCACCACGTAGGCGGTCTTCTTCGACACCGAACCGGCCGCGCGACCCCCGCGGGCGATGATCGCCTCCTTGGCCTCGTCGCGGGAGAAACCGGTCAGCGAGCCCGTCACCACGATGCTGAGCCCCTCGAGCGTGCGTTCGATGCTCGCGTCGCGTTCGTCGGCCATCCGCACCCCGGCGGCCCGCCACTTGTCGACGATCGCGCGGTGCCAGTCGACGTCGAACCATTCGGTGACCGCGGCGGCGATGGTGGGGCCGACGCCCTCGACGGCGGCCAACTGCTCGGTGGACGCCCCGGTGATCGCGTCCAGGCTGCCGAATTCGGTGGCCAGCGCGCGGGCCGCGGTGGGTCCGACGTGCCGAATCGACAAGGCCACCAGCACCCGCCACAGCGGCTGAGCCTTGGCCTTGTCGAGGTTGGCCAGCAGTTGCCGGCCGTTCTTCGACAACACACCCTTGTTTGTGGTGAACAGCTCGGTGCGCAGCAGGTCCTCTTCGGTGAGGGTGAACAGGTCACCCTCATCGGTGATGACGCCGGCGCTCAACAGCGCGGTCGCCGCCTCGTAGCCCAGGGCCTCGATGTCGAAGGCGCCGCGGCCGGCGACGTGGAACACCCGCTCGCGCAGCTGCGCCGGGCAGGACCGCGAATTCGGACAGCGGATGTCGACGTCGGCTTCCTTGGCCGGCGCCAGCAGCGTTCCGCATTCCGGGCAGTGAGTCGGCATGACGAACTCCCGCTCACTGCCGTCGCGCAGATCGACCACGGGCCCGAGCACCTCGGGGATCACGTCGCCGGCCTTGCGGATCACCACGGTGTCGCCGATCAGCACACCCTTGCGCTTGACCTCCGAGGCGTTGTGCAAGGTGGCCAGGCTCACCGTGGAGCCGGCGACCTTGACCGGGGTCATGTAGGCGAACGGGGTGACCCGGCCGGTGCGCCCGACGCTGACGCGGATGTCGAGCAGCGTGGTCTGCGCCTCCTCGGGCGGGTACTTGTAGGCCACCGCCCAGCGCGGCACCCGGGACGTGGCGCCGAGCCGGCGCTGTAGGGCCCGGTCGTCGACTTTGACTACCACGCCGTCGATTTCGTGTTCGACATCGTGCCGGTGCTCACCCCAATAGGTGATGCGTTCGGCCACTGCGGCCATGCCCTCGACGCGGGCGGTGTGCGCCGAGACCGGCAGCCCCCAAGCCTTCATCGCGCGGTAGGCGTCGTGCAGGGTCCCGGGGCTGAACCCGTCGGCAAAGCCGAGGCCGTGGCAGACCATGCGCAGGTTGCGCCGGGCGGTGATCGCCGGGTTCTTCTGCCGCAGCGACCCGGCCGCGCTGTTGCGGGGGTTGGCGAACGGCGGCTTGCCCTCGGCGACCAGTCCGGCATTGAGGGTTTCGAAGTCCTCCAGCCGGAAGTACACCTCGCCGCGCACCTCCAGCACAGCCGGGACTGGGAATTCGGTGTCAGTGTTGAGGAATTCCGGGATGTCGGCGATGGTGCGCGCGTTCAACGTCACATCCTCACCGACCCGGCCGTCGCCACGGGTGGCGCCGCTGCTCAACCGGCCCTCGCGGTACACCAGCCCGAGCGCCACACCGTCGACCTTGAGTTCGCACAGGTAGGTGGTGTCGCCGCCGATCTCACCGGCCACCCGGCCCGCCCAGGCGGTCAGTTCGTCGGGTGAGAACACGTCTTCCAGCGACAGCATTCGTTCCAGGTGCTCGGCTGGCGCGAACTCGGTGGTGAAACCCGCACCGCCCACCAACTGGGTCGGTGAATCGGCGGTACGCAGCTCCGGGTGCGCCTCCTCCAGAGCGAGCAGCTGGTTGAACAGCTCGTCGAACTCGCCGTCGGTGATGATCGGCGCGTCTTTGACGTAGTAGCGGAACTGGTGCTCGCGCACTTCTTCAGCCAAGTCGTGCCACTGCCGCCGGAGGTCGGGGGGCACGCTGTCGGCCTCTGGACTCACCCCCGCAGGTTATCTGCTCTGGCTACCCTGGCGGCATGCCGCACCCGATCATGTACCGCGACGACGACCCTGGTTTGGCGGAGCTGCGACGCATCGCGCTGGGCTTTCCCGAAGCCTTCGAGAAGATCTCTCATGGCCGCCCGGTGTTCTGCGCGCCCAAGATGTTCGCGATCTACGGCGGCAGCAGCAAGGTCACCGGCGCGATGGTGCCCTATCCCCATGCGTTGCTGGTCAAGGTCGACGAGTCCGAGCGACGGGCGCTGGAGCAGGACCCGCGGTTCTTCGTGCCGATGTATCTGGGCCCTTCCGGCTGGCTGGGACTGGATTTCGATGCAGCCGAGGTGGATTGGGACGAGGTCGGCGAGCTGGTCGACGCATCGTTTCGGCTGACCGCGTCGGCGCGGTTGGTCCGGTGCCTGGATGAGGGCTAGTTCTCGATGTTCTCCACGAATGCCCGCAGCCGCTCAATCGCGGCGTCCCAGCGGCGCGACAGCCCGGTGAGATAGTCGCTGGCTTCGGCCAGCTGCTGCGGCCGTACCGCCCAGATGCGTTCGCGGCCGCGACGACTGCTGGTGACCAGGCCCACCGCCTCCAACAGCTGCAGATGCTTGGTGGCCGCCTGACGCGTCACCGGAATCGCGTGGGTGAGCTGCGAGGTCGAACACGGCCCGCCATCGCAGAGGCGCCCGATGATCCGCAGCCGGTTCGGGTCGCCGAGCGCATCGAAAACCGGTGCCTCGATGCTCGTCACGTCCGCTGCAACTCCAGATATTTGCGCACCAATCTGAGCTGATGCGCCCAGCCGTCGGCGTTGGCCTCGAACGCGGTCGATCGCCGCGACGGCGGCAGCGCGTCGAAACCGCTCTCGACAATGGTGAGCAATACCCCGTCGGGCGTTTCGGCCAAGGTGAACTCCACCAGCGTCATCGGTTCGTCCTCGACGTCGGCGTCGACGGCGAACGGGTGCCAGCGGTAGGCGAACCGCCGTTGCGGTTCGACCGCGACGACGTGCCAGGTCCCCCGGTTCCCGGCATGGGGCTCCTGCAGCCGTGCGACCTCGGCGTCGACGCTGGTCGGGGTGATCGTCCCGGTCACGGCGGTGCCGGCGACGAACGGACCGTCGAACCGGACGCCGAACCACTGCCCGAACTCCCCCGAGTCACTGATCGCGCGCCATACCCGGTCCAGCGTCGCGCGCAGCACAACCTGCTTCTCGATTCGATCGGTACCCATATGCAACCTCCCGGTTGCCTTTCAGTACAGCAGGCCGACGATCAATACACAACCTTTTAGTTGCCCTTAGATCGCCTCGGGGTCGCTGGCCAGCGCCTCGCCCACCTTGCGCACCAGACCTACCGCGGTGCGCGCCCACGCAGCGCCGGCGCCGGCCATCCCGCAGACCGGACTGATCCCGACCCGCTCGGCCAGCACCGAGCGGGGAAATCCGATCCGGTCGGTGATCGCCGCGACCGCGGCCGCCAGCTCTTCAACGTCGGGCGTCCGCGACGGAGCGAGCGCGGGAACCAGCCCCATCACCACGGTGCGGCCGGAGTCGACAAAGGCGCCGATCTGGTCGTAGTCGGCGGATTCCAACGCGGTGCAGTCCAACGCCAGCGCAGTGATAGTGCTGCGCTGCAACACTTTCCACGGAAGTCCCGATGCACAACTGTGCACCAGCACCTCGCCCCCGATCGTGTCGGCACAGCCGTCGAGCAGCGCAGTGGCCACCGCCTCGTCGATGGCGGCCACCGGGCTCAACGCGGTCACGCCGGCCAGCCGGCCAGTGACCGCGGCGGCCAGGGACGGCTCGTCGAACTGCACGATCACCGGGGTGTCGAGCCGGCGAGACAGGTCGGCCCGATGCGACTTGAGGCCCTCGGCCAGCGACGCGGCCAGGTCCCGCACCGCACCGGGGTCAGTGATCGCCCGGTGCCCATTGGCCAGCTCCACCTCCGCGGCCAAGGTCAGCGGACCCGCCGCCTGCACCTTGACCGGGTGGCCGCTACCGCGCAGGCCGGCGAGTTCCCATGCCTCTTCCAGCGCATCGGCGTCCTCACCGAGCAGGCTCACCGCGCGCCGGTTCACCGCTCCGGGACGCGCCGCCAGCCGGTAGCCGCGCGGCGCGGTGTCGATGGCGATGTCGACCAGCAGCGCGCCGGTACGACCGATCATGTCGGCGCCCACGCCGCGCCCCGGCAGCTCAACCAGGTGGGCCAGGCTGCCGCCCAACTCACCGACCACCACCTCGGCCGCTGCGCGTGCCGAGGTGCCCGGCCACGACCCCAGTCCGGTCCCAGTGGCGAAAGCACTCACCGGGCAACCGTATTGAAGTGACATGGCCCCGGGCACGGCGGGCTAGCCTTCGATGGTGAGGATGTCGCTGCTGGTGCCGATCTGGGCGGTGGCTGCAGCGGTGGTGGGCTGCACCCGCCTGGTGGACGGGACGGCGCTGCCACCGGTGGCGCTACCGGCGCCCGCCGGCGTCGTGGATCTTGGCCGGATCATGCTCGGCACGCCCCGGATGCGCGCCATCGTCGGCGCCGACGAGCAGCTGACGGTCATCCCCACCATGGATTCCAGCTCTCCGACGGACATCGACGACCTCGCCGCCACCATCCCGCCGCCGTGCCGCTTCATCTTCGCCGAGACCGCGGTGTTCGGATCCACCGCGACGCGTTTCCACAAGACCACCTACCAGTACCCGCCCAAGGCCGCGCTGGTCTCCGAGGGCGCGGCCGTCTACCCCGACACCGAGGCCGCCCATCGCGTTCTCGACGCGTTGGTGGCCACGGTCGCCGAGTGCGCCGACACCTCCGCCGGGCCGGGACTGGTCAGCGACTGGGCTTCCGATGGCGCGTCGCTGCGTACCCACGCCGGCGCCTGTGGCCGGGCCTATCAGGTCAAGTCGGTGGTGCTGTTGGAGGTCACCTACTGCGGCTTCTCGGAGTCCGACGCCGACCTGGTGGTGACGAACATGGCTTCGGCGGTGCCCGGTTAGGCGCGCTGCCCCGCGCCGAACGTGCATCCAGGGCGAAAAAATCGCCGGATCGTCGCACTCAGTACACGTTCGGCGCTAAGAGCTGACGCTATGCGCCGGTGGCGGCGATGGTGGCGCTGGCGATCACTTCGTCGCCTTGCGCGTCCGGGCGGTAACAGGCCAGGGTCTGGCCGCGGGCCACGCCGCGCAACGGCTCGCGCAGCCGCACCTGCAACATGTCCCCGACCAGTTCGGCTACCGCGCCGACCGTCTCGCCGTGGGCGCGCACCTGCACCTCGCACTCGACTGGGCCGCGCCACGGCTGCCCCGAGGTGAACACCGGCGCCCGGCCGGTCAGCTCCACCACATTCAAGTCGGCGGCCGACCCGACGGTGACGGTGCCGGTCGCGGCGTCGATACCGGTCACGTAGCGCGGCTGGCCGTCCGAGCCGGGCCCGGCGATGCCCAGGCCCTTGCGCTGGCCGATGGTGAAACCATGCACCCCGTCGTGCTGCGCCAGCACCGACCCGCCGCTATCCACCACGGCCCCTGGCCGTACGCCGATGTGACCGCCGAGGAAGGTGCGAGTGTCGCCGGTCGGGATGAAGCAGATGTCGTGGCTGTCGGGCTTGCTCGCCACCGCCAGGCCGCGTTCGGCGGCTTCGGCGCGGATCTGCGGCTTGGGGGTATCCCCGATCGGGAACGCCGCGTGCCGGAGCTGCTCGGCGGAGAGCACCGCCAGCACATAGGACTGGTCCTTGTCGGCGTCCACCGCGCGGCGCAGTCGACCGTCGGCGAGCCGGGCATAGTGGCCGGTGGCCACCATGTCGAAACCCAGCGCAAGGGCTCGGGCGGCTACCGCGGAGAACTTGATCTTCTCGTTGCACCGCATGCACGGGTTGGGCGTCTCACCGCGGGCGTAGGACTCGACGAAGTCGTCGATCACCTCGTCCTTGAACTGCTCGGAGAAGTCCCACACGTAGAACGGGATGCCCAGCACGTCGGCGACGCGGCGGGCGTCGTCGGAGTCTTCCCGCGAGCAGCACCCCCGCGAGCCGGTGCGCAGGGTGCCCGGGTTGCGCGACAGCGCCAGATGCACGCCGACCACCTCGTGCCCGGCGTCGACCATGCGGGCCGCCGCCACCGAGGAGTCCACTCCGCCGCTCATCGCGGCCACTACCTTCATCGCCCCACTCCCGCGGCCGCCAGCATCGCCTGGCGGGCCCGCTCCACCGCGCCGGGCAGCACCGCCAGCACGGCGTCGACGTCACCGTCGACGCTGGTGTGCCCCAACGACAGTCGCAGCGATCCGCGGGCCGCGACCGGGTCGGCGCCCATCGCGGTCAGCACGTGCGAGGGCTGCGGCACACCGGCGGTGCAGGCAGATCCGGTGGAGCATTCGATGCCGTTGGCGTCCAACAGCATCAGCAGCGAGTCGCCTTCGCAGCCGGCGAAGGTGAAGTGCGCGTTGCCGGGCAGGCGTTGGGTGCGCGACCCGTTGACCCGGGTGTTGTCGATCCGGGTGAGCACTCCGTCGATGAGCCGGTCGCGCAGGCCCGCAACCCGCTCGGCGGTGGCCTCCAACGAGTCCACGGCGACTTGGAGTGCCGCAGCCATTCCGACGGAGCCGGCGACATCGGGTGTGCCCGAACGGATGTCACGCTCTTGTCCCCCGCCATGCGTGAGCGGGACGCAGGTCACGTCACGACGAATCAGCAGCGCACCGGTGCCGCACGGCCCGCCGAACTTGTGAGCGGTCAGGCTCAGGGCGGACAGCCCGCTGGCACTGAAATCGACCGGCAGCTGCCCGACGGCCTGCACCGCGTCGGAGTGCATCGGCACCCCGAACTGCGCGGCGATCACGGCCAGGTCAGCGACCGGCAGGACCGTTCCGACTTCATTGTTGGCCCACATCACCGACACCAGGGCGACGTCGTCGGCCCGGCCGCCGTCCAGCTCCTCGTGGAGCGCCTCCGGTGACACCGACCCGTCGGCGTCGGTGGGCAGCCAGGTGATCTCGGCGCCCTCGTGTTCGGCGAGCCAGCCCACCGCATCCAACACCGCGTGGTGCTCGACCTCGGTGGTGATGATCCGGCGCCGCTGTGCGTCGGCGTCGCGGCGCGCCCAGTAGATGCCCTTGACGGCCAGGTTGTCGCCGTCGGTGCCGCCGGAGGTGAACACCACCTCAGACGGGCGCGCACCCAGCCGTGCCGCGATGGACTCCCGGGACTCCTCCATCCGGCGGCGCGCGGCGCGGCCGGCGGCGTGCAGCGAGGAGGCGTTTCCGACGGTACCCAGCACAGCTGTCATCGCCTCGATGGCCTGCGGGTGCATCGGGGTGGTGGCTGCGTGATCCAGATAGACCATGACCTGCCCAGGATACCGGGCAGCCGCGGCCGCCCCGGCGCTGCGGCGGGGCGGCCGCGCTGCTCAACAGGCGATGCGGACTCGTCGGCGTCGCCGGACCCGCCAGCCCACCGCCGCCTGGCAGCGTGCGGCGAGCTCACGCCGATCCGTTCCCGGCAACTGCAAGGCCGCGACATGCACCTGCGCGATGGTGCGGCGCGCGGTGATCAGACGACGCATCGACGCCAGCAGGCTGTCGTCGCCGACGAACGCCGGCACGGTCGACGGCGCCCCGTCCGGATGGTGATAGGCGAGCTGCAGGGGCTGCACCGGGCGACCCGCATCCACGGCGGCCTGGAACATCGCCGGATAGAACCGGCCGTGGGCCCGTCCGCACCACGTGGTGCCCTCCGGGAACGCCACGACCGTGCGACCGGCCCGCAATCGGGCCGCCACCGTGTCGACCACCACCGGCAACCCACGCAGGCTGTCTCGCTCGATGGGGATGATCCGCATCATGCGGGCCAGCGCTCCGATGCCGGGCCAGCTGATCAGATCGGCGCGCGCCACGAACGTGCCCGGCGACACCGCACCGATCACGAACACGTCCAGCCAGGACACGTGCGGGCTGACCACCAACATGCCGCGCAGGTTGCGTACCGGCCCGCCGGTCGTCGTCACCCGCACCCCGAAACAGCGCAACACCACCCGGCACGCGCCGCGCTGCAGCCGGACGCGGCCCGGAAGCGGCACCGCCAGCAGTGGCAGCAGCGGCGCCAGCAGCACCACCAGCGCCAGCCGCAGCGCCACCACTGCCGGAAACGGCCGCTCGCTACCGCTGCGGACACATCGCGGCGTGCAGACGGCCACGGGCGCCCAAGCGTTCACAACCGTTCGGTTCACGCTGGTGCGGCGCTGCCTGGGGCCCCGGCGACCACCGACGCCGCGGACACCGACCGCAGCCGGCGCAGGTAGCGGGTGTCGGCCTCGCTGCGGCGCAGCAGGGCCGGGAAGTCCCCCACCCCGAAAGCGGGGTCGTGGGCCGGCTCGCCGCAGACCCGCGCGCCCAGGCGCAAGTAGCCGCGCAGCAGCGGCGGCATGGTGGGGCGAGTCGGCGGCGCGATCTCGTCGAGGCCCTTGCCGTCGATCACCACCGGCCGATACGGAGTCACCCGGTGCGGGGAGGCGTGGCGGCGCCGCACGAAATCGCGCACACCGCGGATCTGACTACCGGGGGCGCCCTCGCCGCACACCGGCACCGAGACGCAGCCGGTGATGTAGTCGTACTGGTAGCGGTCCAAGTAGGCCAGGATGCCGGCCCACATCAACAGCACCACGGCGCCGTTGCGGTGGCCCGGCCGGACCACCGCGCGGCCCATCTCGACCAGCGACGGCCGCAGCGGGTCCAGTGCGGTGACATCGAATTCGCTTGCGCTGTAAAGACCTCCGGCGGCAATGGCCCCGGTCGGAGGAAGCATCCGGTAGCAGCCGACCAGCTCACCGGAGTCGTCATCGCGCACCAGCAGGTGGTCGCAGTATTCGTCGAAATGATCGGCGTCCAGGCCGGGGCGGCCGGCGCCGGAATCGGTCAGGCAGAAGCCCGGCTCGGTGCTGAACACCTCGAAGCGCATCCGTTGGGCGGCTTCGATCATGGCGGAATCGGTGGACAACAGCAGCGAGTAACGGGGGTTGTCGGTCCCGGAAGCGGGAGAATCGGTGGCGGGCTCAGGGGCGATGAGAACAGAACCAGTGCTCACACTCGCCACGCTCGCGTAGCCAGGCAGCGACGAGGCAAGCACGGCATGACATGTCGGTGCACGCTTGGTGACGAATTATGCGTGGCCCGCGCAGCGGTGGCTCAGGCCGCGGCGCCCCCGCCGTCGGCGTGCAGCGTCGATCCGGTGATGAAGCTGGACCGCGGCGAGGCCAGAAACAGCACAGCCTCGGCGATCTCGGTGGCGTGTGCGGTACGCCCGAGCGGAAGCGCCCGCCCCAGTTCGTCATTGACGTCACCCCATTCGGCGACGACTCCCTCAGTGGCGGTCGGTCCCGGCGCAACGCTGTTGACCCGTACCCCGTGTGGGCCGAATTCCGCGGCCCACGTGCGAGTCAGCGACTCCAATGCGGCTTTAGAGGCGCTGTAGCTCGACGCTCCGGGAACACCCTTGAAGGCGACCATGCTGGTGACGTTGACGATGCTGCCGCGCCCGCGCCGCAGCATCCCCGGCGCCAAGGCGGCGACCAGGAAATAGGCGCCGCGAACATTGGTGTCGAACGTCGACTCGAACGAGGCCACATCCTGTTCCACGGTCAGGGCACCGGGGAAGCTGGCGGCGTTGTTCACCACGATATCCACGCCGCCGTCACCGCATTGGCGCACCAGAGATTTCACCGAGTCGAGGTCGGACAGATCCGCGGCCACGAATCGCACCCTGCCTCCGAGTTCAGCGACGGCGGCGGCACCACGCAGCTCCGAGCGGCCGGTAATGATCACCTCGGCACCGTGGCGCGCCAACAGCCGCGCGGATTCGAGCCCGATGCCCGCTGTCCCGCCGGTCACCAGCGCGGTCTGACCCGCCAGGTCGTTCACTGTGTCGCCTGCCAGTCGGCCAGCCGGGTGGCCGCCAGGGTCGCGTCGTCGCCGGTGACCAGGCCGGTGTCGCCGATCTTGGTGCCGAAGTAGACGGCAGCCGGGTCGACGACGATCGGGAGGTTCTCGCCGCGGTGCGCCAGCACCAGGGCGGCCAATTCAGCGAAGGTCAGCTTCTGCGGGCCACCGATGTCGATGACCCCGTCGACCGGTGCGGCCTGAGCGGCGCGAGCCACCTCGGCGGCGACCTCGGCCCCGGCGATCGGCTGGATCAGACCTTCGGGCACCCGGACCTCGCTGTCGACGGTCAGCGATGCGGTAATGCTGTCGGCGAACTCGTGGAACTGCGTGGCACGCACGATGGTGTAGGGCAACCCGGATTCGGCGATGATGCGCTCCTGGGCGACCTTGGCGCGCATGTAGCCGCTGTCAGGTAGGCCGTCGCAGTTCACGATCGACAGCACCACGTAGTGGCCGACGTCTGCGGCTTTGGCCGCATCCACCTGGTTGGTGGTGGACTTGGTGAAGAAGTCCAGCACCGGGCCGTCGGCGAAGTCGGGTGAGTTGACCACGTCGACGAGCACGTCGGCGCCCGAGAGTGCGTCGACCAGGCCATCTCCGGTCAGCACGTCGACACCTGAATTGCGGGCAGCTGCCACGGTCTCGTGGCCGGCGGCGCGCAGCAGCTCGACGACCTTGCTACCGATCTGTCCACTGGCACCCATCACAGTGATCTTCATTCTCGACACACCCTCTCTCCTCAGCACGATTTCGGTACCTCGACCCTGGCACCGTGTGGTTCGTGGGGGAACCCCGGAAAGTCCGTAGTCCGCTTCTCCGCGGGCGGGGTGTGGAGCCGCCGTCAGCGGCCGACAGCGATGTCGCGCAGTTCCCGGCGCGAGCGGATTCCCAGCTTGGCGAAGACCTTGCGCAGGTGCCATTCGACGGTGTGGGCGCTGATGAACAGCCGGGCCCCGATCTCGACATTGGTCAGTCCGGCACCGGCCAGCTCGGCGATCTGCTGCTCCTGCGGTGTCATCACGTCACCGCCGGGCGCGGCCTTGCCGCTGACTTTGTCTCCGATCGCCTGCAGTTCGCGGCGGCTGCGCTGCGCGAAGGCCCGCGCACCGAATCCGGTGAACATCTCGTGGGCGGTGCGCAGTTGCCTGCGCGCGTCACCGCGCCGCTTCTCCCGCCGAAGCCACTCCCCGTACACCAGGTGTGCGCGCGCCAGGTCCACGGCGATCCGGGTGCGCTCCAGCCGCTCGACGGCCTCGACATAGTGGTCCTCGGCGGTGGGGCCGTCACACACCAGCGCTCGCGAGCGGGCCAACACGCCCAGCCCCCAGTCGGTCCCGCTGACGGTGGCGCGTTCGGCCAACTGCGCCAGTGCCTCGGCGGCCAAGGTCAGTTCGCCGCCGCGCACTCCGGCCTCCACCAGTTCGGCCAGGTTCCACCCGTAGAGGCCGAGATCCTCGTAGTCCAGCACTCGGCGCAGCGCCTCGCAGGCCGACTGGTAGCGGCCCAAGCCGTTGTAGAGCACCGCGGAGGCGTAGCCGATCAGTGCGATGATGCGACCCTCACCGCGGGCGGCCCCGCTGCGGGCCGCGGCGTCGATCAGCACGGTCGCCGGGGCTTCCTCCCCCGTCCAGGCCGCCAACGCCAGCGCGTGATAGCGCACCGGCGTCTGGCCCGACGCCGCGGTCAGGGCGTCGGCGTCGGCGATCAGCGCGCGCGCCGCCGCGAACTCACCGGCCTGCACGTGCACGCCGGCCCGGGTCGTCAACGCGACCGGCAGCATGGCCAGCGCACCGGTGTCGGTCGCGACCCGCACGGCGTCATTGGCGATGCGATACCAGGCCTGGTCATCCCACACGTCGTGCACTGCGGCTTCGTATCCGATCGGAAACGCCTGCCATGACCAGGTGTTCGGGGTCAGTGCGGCAATCGCGGCACGCAACGGCTCCAAGCCGGCTTGACAGCCGGCACTGATGCGGGTGGTCAACCCAAGCAACAGCAGGTCGGCCGGCCGGTTCGTCCGCACGCCCGCGGCCAGCGCCGCCGCGGTGTGCTGGCGCACCTGCGCACCGAACGCCCGGCCCGCATACATCGCCGCGCTGACCGCCTCCAACAGCGTCTCTTGCGCCATCACCGCATCAATCGACTCCAAACGACTTGCAGCGCTGAAGAATTGGTGAACTGAGTCGAGAATGGTAGAGGCGTGACCGCTACCGCGGCCACGGGTGAATGCCAACTGCGCGCGCATCCGGGCCAACCGGGCACGCTGCAGCTCGTCAAGCGGCGCCAGCTCGGCGGTGCCCAACAGCGCGGCGGCCGCGTCCATTTCAGCTACCGACCGCTTGGCTTCGGCGGCATCGAGCGCACGGACTCCGCGCCGCAGCGGATCGGGGGTCAGTTCGGTGGCACGGGCCAAAAATGCTGCCGCCGCAGCGGTTCCACCGCGCAACGCCGCCCGGTCAGCGGAGCGTTCCAGCTCCGCGGCGACCGATTCGTCCGGGCCGGGTGCCGCATGGGCGCGATGCCACGCCCGCCGGTCGGGGTCGTGCGCAGGGTCGGTGGCCTCGGCCAGGGCACGGTGGGCGTCCCGGCGGTCTTCCAGGCTCGCCGCCCGGTAGATCGCCGAACGCACCAGTGGATGCCGGAACCGCACCCGCGCGCCCACCTCGATCAGGCCGGCCTCCTCGGCCGGAGCGATGGCCGCGGACGCCAGGCCCGACTCACCGGCCGCCCGCAGCAACAGCGCCGCATCCCCCACCGGCTCGGCGGCAGCCAGCAGCAAGAGCCGTTGGGCGTCGCCGGGCAACGCATGAACCCGGGCCAGGTAATGGCGTTCGATCTGCCCCGCCACCGGCACCACGTCGGGACGGTAGTAGCCGCCGGCCAACTCGGCCGCGGACAACCCCCGCGGCAGTTCCAGCAACGCCAGCGGGTTGCCGTGAGTCTCGGCGACGATCCGGTCGGCGACCTGGGGATCGATCCGGCCCGGCAGCGCCGACTCCAGCACGGCGCGCGCGTCGGCGTCAGCCAGGCCGCGCAACATCAGTTTCGGCAGTCCGGTGAGTCCGTCGACTGGTTCCCGCAGGGCGAACACCAGCACGACGGGTTCGGCCCGCAGTCGGCGAGCTACGAACCCCAGCGTCTGGGCCGACACCTGATCGAGCCACTGGGCATCGTCGATCAGGCACAGCACCGGCTGGCGGGCGGCGACCCCGGCAAGCAGGCCCAGCACCGCCAGCCCGACCAGAAATCGGTCGGGTGCCGACCCGCTGCTCATGCCGAACGCGATAGCCAGCGCCTCGCGCTGCGGCTCTGGCAGGTGGTCGATCCCGTCGGCCACAGGTGCGCACAGCTGCTGCAGCCCGGCGAACGCCAGCTCCATGTCGGACTCCACCCCGGCCGCCCGAATCACCTGAAACTCCGGTGCAGATTCGGCCAGGTAGTCCAGCAGGACGGTCTTGCCGATACCGGCCTCGCCGCGCAGCACCAGCACCTGGCTACGGCCGCCACGGGCGGCGGCGAGGGTTTCCCGTAGCTGCTCGCATTCGGACTCTCGTCCGGTCAGCCGCCGACCAGACGCAAAGGCCCCCATTTCGAGTCCGAAATGGGGGCTTTCGCGTCTGCTCACGCAGAAAAAATTAACCCTTGCGGGCCTTGATCGCCTCGGTCAGCTGCGGGGCAACCTTGAACAGGTCCCCGACGATGCCGTAGTCGGCGATCTCGAAGATCGGCGCTTCCTCGTCCTTGTTGACCACGACGATGGTCTTGGACGTCTGCATGCCGGCCCGGTGCTGGATCGCCCCGGAGATGCCCAGCGCGATGTACAGCTGCGGCGAGACCGTCTTGCCGGTCTGGCCAATCTGGAACTGGCCCGGGTAGTAGCCCGAGTCGACCGCGGCACGCGAAGCGCCGACCGCCGCACCGAGCGAGTCGGCCAGCTCCTCGACCACCGAGAAGCTCTCGGCGCTGCCGACACCGCGACCACCGGCCACCACGATGGGCGCCTCGGTGAGCTCCGGGCGGTCACCGGCCACGGCCGGCTGACGCGCAGTGATCTTGGTGGCGTTTTCCGCGGCGGCCGGCACCTCGACGGTGACCTGCTCGCCCGCGCCAGCGGCCGGCACGGGCTCAACGGCACCCGCACGGACGGTGATGACCGGGAGCTCACCGGTGGGCTCGGCCTCGACGGTGAACGCACCACCAAAGATCGAGTGCACCACCTTGGCGCCCGCCTTGACCTCGACCACGTCGACCAGCAGACCGGAACCGATCCGGGCCGCCAGGCGGCCGGCGACCTCTTTGCCGTCGGCGTTGGCGGCGATCAGCACCGCGGCCGGGGCGGCCGTCTCGGCCAGCCCAGCCAGCACATCGACAGTCGGGGTGACCAGGTAGCCGTCCACCACGTCGGACTCGGCGACGTAGATCTTGGCGGCGCCAGCCTCCTTCAGGCCGTCCACCAGCGGGGCGGCGGTGCCGGGGGCACCGACGACGACCGCGGACGGCTCGCCGAGCTCACGCGCGGCGGTGATCAGTTCGGAGCTGACCTTCTTCAGCGCTCCATCGGCGTGCTCAACGAGCACAAGTACTTCAGCCATGTCTATTTTCTTCCGTCTTCGCTAGGTCCGGGGATCGCTTAGATGAGCTTCTGGGCAACCAGGTAGCCGGCGATCTTGGTGCCGCCATCGCCCTCGTCGGTCACCTTCTCGCCAGCGGTCTTCGGCGGCTTCGGAGTCGAAGCAGTCACCTTGGTACCGGCGTTGGCGACACCGACCTCGTCGGCCTCGACACCGATCTCGGCCAGGGTGAGCACGGTGACTTCCTTCTTCTTGGCGGCCATGATGCCCTTGAAGGACGGGAAGCGCGGCTCGTTGATCTTCTCGTTGACACTCACCACGGCCGGCAGCGAGGCCTCCAGGGTGAACACGCCCTCGTCGGTCTCCCGCTCGCCGGTGACCTTGCCGCCCTCGACGGTCAGCTTGCGCAGGTGGGTCAGCTGCGGCAGACCCAGGTACTCGGCGATGATCGCCGGAACCGCACCGCCGACACCGTCGGTCGACTCGTTGCCGGCGATGACCAGCTCGGTGCCCTCGATGGCGCCCAGCGCGCGCGCCAGCGCCCAACCAGTCTGGATGACGTCGGAGCCCTTCATGCCGTCGTCGAGGATGTGCACGGCCTTGTCAGCCCCCATCGACAGCGCCTTGCGGATCGCCTCGGTGGCCCGCTCGGGGCCGGCGGTCAGCACGGTGACGGTGCCCTCGGCGCCTTCGGCCTCCCGGATCTGCAGAGCCTCTTCGACGGCCCGCTCGTTGATTTCGTCGAGCACGGCGTCGGCAGCCTCACGGTCCAGCGTGAAGTCACCGTCGGTGAGCTTGCGCTCCGACCAGGTGTCTGGGACCTGTTTGATCAGGACCACGATGTTCGTCATGAGTGTGGTTCGTCCTCCTCGAAGGGGTCCTGCAGCGGCGGGCCACAAGACTTGGTAACGATTCACGCAGCCGCACGAGAATGTTACTCACCGGTAACTTAATGCGGTTCGCGTGTACAGCGTAGCGGGTCGTGATAATGCCAGTGCGGGGTAGCCGGTTCGTAGAGTGCGCCCTTCGCGTTAGCCTGCCTGTGCGATGAAATCTACGAATGCCGCCGGAGACCCCACCGGCACGCCGCCCAGCGACAGCACGCTGACGCTGACCGGGGAACGCACCATCCCCGGACTCGACGTCGAGAACTACTGGTTCCGGCGTCACGAGGTGGTCTACCAGCAGCTGGCGCCGCGCTGTAGCGGTCGTGAAGTCTTAGAGGCCGGGTTCGGCGAGGGCTACGGCGCTGACCTGATCGCGGGCGTGGCCCAACGGGTGATCGGCGTGGATTACGACGACGCGGCGGTGGCCCACGTACGGGCCCGCTACCCGCGCGTAGAAGCCGTCCAGGGAAACCTCGCCGAGTTGCCGCTGCCCGACGCGGCCGTAGACGTAGTGGTCAACTTCCAAGTCATCGAGCACCTCTGGGATCAGGGACAGTTCATCGCCGAATGCGCCCGCGTGTTGCGGCCCGGCGGGTTGCTGATGGTGTCCACACCCAACCGGATCACCTTCTCCCCCGGCCGCGACACTCCGATCAACCCCTTCCACACCCGCGAACTCAATGCCGCCGAACTCACCGAGCTGCTGCTCGAGGGCGGCTTCGAGGTCGAGGGGGTCTACGGGGTTTTTCATGGGCCCGTGCTGGCCGAGATGGACGCCCGGCACGGCGGTTCGATCATCGACGCCCAGATCGCCCGGGCGGTCGCCGACGCGCCCTGGCCGGCCGACCTGCTGGCCGATGTCGCCGGCGTGACCAGCGACGATTTCGACATCCTCGAAGCCGCGCAGCGCGATATCGATGAAAGCCTGGACCTGGTGGCGATCGCGGTGCGCCGGTGACCGAGGAATCCAACGGCTCCGTACCGGGCCTGTTCACCCTGGTGCTGCACACCCATCTGCCGTGGCTGGCGCACCACGGCCGCTGGCCCGTCGGCGAGGAATGGCTCTACCAATCCTGGTCAGCGGCGTACCTGCCCCTGGTGCGGGTGCTGCGTACGCTGGCCGCCGAAGGCCGGCGAAACCTGCTCACGCTCGGGGTGACACCGGTGGTCGCCGCCCAGCTCGACGACCCGTACTGCCTCGACGGGATGCACCACTGGCTGGCGAACTGGCAGCTGCGCGCCGCCCAGGCCACCACCCTGCCCGACATCCGCCCGTTCGGGCTGCACGAGTGCGCCGCGGCCGAACAGGCTCTCGAGGAGTTCGCGCTGCTGTGGCGCCACGGCGCCAGCCCGCTGCTGCGCGAGCTGGTACAGGCCCAGACGGTGGAACTGCTCGGCGGCCCGCTGGCGCACCCCTTCCAGCCGCTGCTGGCGCCACGACTGCGCCAGTTCGCCCTGCACGAAGGATTGGCCGACGCCCGGGCACGGCTGGCCCACACCCCCACCGGAATCTGGGCGCCGGAATGCGCATACACGCCCGGTCTGGAAACCGAGTACGCGGCCGCCGGGATTTCGCACTTCATGGTCGACGGCCCGTCGCTGCACGGCGACACCACACTGGGCCGGCCGGTCGGTGACTCCGACGTGATCGCCTTCGGCCGTGACCTTGCAGTCAGCTACCGGGTGTGGTCGCCGAAGTCGGGCTATCCCGGCCACGACGCCTACCGCGATTTCCACACCTATGACCATCGCACCGGGTTGAAGCCGTCTCGGGTCACCGGCCGCAACGTCTCCCCCGAGCAGAAGGCGCCGTACGACCCGCAGCGCGCCGATGCCGCGATCGACGCCCACGTCGCCGATTTCGTCGAGGTGGTCCGGGGCCGCCTGCAGTCCGAGTCCGAGCGGATCGGCCGCCCGGCCCACGTGGTTGCGGCATTCGACACCGAGCTGTTCGGCCACTGGTGGTACGAGGGACCGACCTGGCTGGCCCGGGTGCTGCGGGCCCTGCCCGAAGCCGGGGTCCGCGTCGGCACGCTCACCGATGCCATCAACGCCGGATTCGTCGGCGAAGCGGTCGAACTGCCGCCCAGCTCGTGGGGTTCGGGCAAGGACTGGCGGGTGTGGTCCGGCGAGCAGGTGGCCGACCTGGTCCAGCTGAACTCCGAGGTGGTCGAGACCGCCTTGGGCGCCGTCGACAAGGCCCTCGCCCAGACCGCGGCGCCGTCGGGCCCCACCCCGCGCGACCGGGTCGCCGACCAGATCCTGCGCGAGGCGCTGCTGACGGTCTCCAGCGACTGGCCGTTCATGGTCAGCAAGGACTCCGCGGCCGACTACGCCCGCTACCGCGCACAGCTGCACGCGCACGCCACCCGCGAGATCGCCGACGCACTGGCCGGCGGCCACCGAGACACCGCGCAGCGCTTGGCCGACGGCTGGAATAAAGCCGACGGTCTGTTCGGCGCGCTAGATGCCCGTAGGCTGCCACGGTGACCCCCCACCTGGAGACCTCGCACCACGACGGTGCGCGTCAGAACGGACCCGCCGCGTGAAGATCCTGATGGTCTCGTGGGAATACCCGCCGGTGGTGATCGGTGGGCTGGGTCGACATGTTCATCACCTGTCGACCGCGCTGGCCGCTGCCGGGCACGACGTCGTCGTCCTGTGCCGGCGTCCCTATGGCACCGACCCCAGCACTCACCCGTCGTCCGACGAGATCAGCGAAGGCGTGCGGGTGGTCGCCGCGGCCCAAGACCCGCACGAGTTCTCCTTCGGCGAAGACATGATGGCCTGGACGCTGGCGATGGGGCATTCCATGGTCCGCGCCGGCCTGTCGCTCAAGATCGACGGCGGCCAAAGCGTGTGGCGTCCCGATCTGGTGCACGCCCACGACTGGCTGGTGGCACACCCGGCCATTGCGCTCGCCGAATACTACGATGTGCCTTTGGTTTCCACGATCCATGCCACCGAAGCCGGACGTCACTCGGGCTGGGTGTCGGGACCCTTGAGCCGTCAGGTGCATGCCGTGGAGTCCTGGCTGGTCCGCGAATCCGATTCGCTGATCACCTGTTCGGCCTCGATGCGCGATGAGATCACCGACCTGTTCGGTCCCGGACTGGCCGAAACCACCGTGATCCGCAACGGCATTGACGCCGCCCGGTGGCCGTTCGCCCCCCGGCAGTCCCGCAGCGGCCCGCCGGAGATCCTGTTCGTCGGGCGACTCGAGTACGAGAAGGGCGTGCACGACATCATCGCGGCCCTGCCGCGGATTCGGCGCGCTCACCCGGGAACCACGCTGACCATCGCCGGCGACGGCACCCAGCAGGACTGGCTGGTCGAGTGCGCCCGAAAGAACCGGGTACTCAAGGCAACCCGGTTCATCGGCCGCGTCGACCACGACGAGCTGTTGGCACTGTTACACCGGGCCGACGCCGCCGCACTGCCGAGTCACTACGAACCGTTCGGCCTGGCGGCACTGGAGGCCGCTGCCGCCGGGACCCCGCTGGTGGTCGCCAACGTGGGCGGACTGGGCGAGGCGGTGATCAACGGCGAAACCGGGATGTCCTGTCCACCGCGCGACGTGCCGGCGCTGGCCGCGGCCGTCTGCCACGTGCTCGATGACCAGGCCGCCGCCCAACGCCGGGCGGTGGCCGCCCGCGAGCGGCTCAGCTCCGACTTCGATTGGCACACCGTGGCCGACGAGACCGCCCAGGTCTATCTGGCGGCCAAACGCCGCCTGCGCGAACCTCAGCCACGACGGCCGATCATCGAGCACGCGCTACCGGACCGGTAAACCCGGCGAGATGAAAAGTCGCGCCGCGATCCTGCGAACCTACGGTGGCCCCTGGTCGATCGAGGAGTTCGAACTCGATCCGCCGCGCGCCGGCGAGGTCTTGGTCCGCATGGCCGCGGCGGGCCTGTGCCATTCCGACGAACACATCCGTCGGGGCCACCTGGCCCCGCCGGGGCAGAGCGCTCCGACCGCGCCGACGATCGGCGGTCACGAAGGTTCCGGGGTGGTCGTGCAGGTCGGTGACGGTGTCACGGGGCTGTCCCCCGGCGATCATGTGGTGACGTCGTTCGTCGCGGTCTGCGGTCAATGCCGTTGGTGTTCTTCGGGTATGGAGTACATCTGTGATGCCGGAGCGGGAACCATGCTGCCCGGAATGCCTACTGACGGCACCTTCCGGCACCACGGCCGCGACGGCCGGGATCTGGCTCATGTCTCCAAGATCGGCGCGTTCGCCGAGCACACCGTGGTCTCGGCAGCCTCGCTGGTCAAGATCGATCCGCACCTTCCGCTGCTTTCCGCGGCCCTGCTGGCGTGCGCGGTGCCGACGGGGTACGGTTCGGCGGCGTATCGCGCCGGTGTACGCGGCGGCGACACCGTCGTGGTCATCGGGGTGGGCGGCATCGGCACGGCCGCCGTCCAGGGAGCCCGTATCAACGGCGCCGTCCAGATCGTCGCGGTGGATCCCATTGCCTTCAAGCGAGAATCAGCGGCTGCGTTCGGCGCCACCCACACCGCTTCCAGCGCCACCGAGGCCTTCGAGTTGGTTCGCGACCTGACCCGCGGGGTGATGGCCGACGCGGTGGTGGTGTCCCCCGCTGTGGTCACCGATTCCGACGTCGAGGACGCACTGCGGCTGACCCGCAAGGCCGGGACCTGTGTGCTGACCGGGATGGCGGTACAGGGCGCCCGGACCAGCATCGATCCCCAGGACATGATGCTGATGAGCAAGACGCTGTGCGGCACCGTCTTCGGGTCCTGCAACCCGCGGACCGACATCCCGCTGTTGGCCACGCTCTACGATGCGGGCCGACTCCAACTCGATGAGATGGTCACCAAGCGTTACCAGCTCGACGACGTCAACCAGGCGTACGACGACCTGGCCGCCGGCGAATTGATCAGGGGCGTCATCGACTTCGGCCTCTAGTTCCGACTACCGGCTGATGGTGAACCCGTCCAGGGTGCCCGATTCTCGCCATGCGGTCAGGATGTCGGCGTATTCGGTGGGGCTGCCGAAGAAGAAACTGTCCTGGCGCAGCCGTGCGTTCGCGTGGCCCTCACGGTTGTAGTAGCCCGGGGTGCACGTCTCGCGCCGGCCGGCGATGACGTCGGAACGGGCCACCACGGCATCCACCCAGCCCTGTTCGGCTTCCTCGGTGGCCTCCAGCGCGGCCACCGACTGCTGCAACGCGTGGGCGATCACCCACGCCACGTGCCGCGACTGGGTGTCGATCAGATAGGGGAAGTTCACCGTGAACCCGGACTGGGCGATGCTCTCGATGAAGCAGTTCGGGAAGCCGCTCACGTGCAGGCCGTGGAAGGTGCGCACACCGTCGGCCCATCTCTCGGTCAGGGTCA
Source organism: Mycobacterium sp. SMC-11 (assembly GCF_046250095.1). Classification (NCBI taxonomy): domain Bacteria; kingdom Bacillati; phylum Actinomycetota; class Actinomycetes; order Mycobacteriales; family Mycobacteriaceae; genus Mycobacterium; species Mycobacterium sp. SMC-11. The sequence continues at coordinate 3,164,853 of NZ_CP176430.1, forward strand.
CGCCGTCGCGGCCGATGACTTCGAAACCCGTACGCCGGCAATAGTCGGTGCCCACCTCGAAGCCGGTCGCGAAAACCAGGCAGTCCAACGGGTATTCGACGCCATCGACTACCGCGCCGGAAGCGGTGATCTGCTCGACGCCGCGGCCTTTCGTGTCGACCAGGGTGACGTTGTCGCGATTGAACGCCTGCAGGTACTCATCGTGGAAGCACGGCCGCTTGCAGTAGTAGCCGTACCACGGCTTCAGTGCCTCGGCGGTGGTTGGATCGTCCACCAGGGCGTCGACGCGCCCGCGGATCTCCTCCATCTTGGCGAAGTCGGCCATCTCGGCCGCGTTCGGGCCACCCTCGTTGACGATCGGCATCTGCTTGGTGAGGCTGGTCCAGGCGTCGTCGACCAGGTCCTCGTCGGCCTGGCCGCCCGCGGTCAGGATCTGAAAGTTCTCCATCCGGCGCTGTTGCCAGCCCGGCTCCAGCTCGGCTGCCCACTGCGGATCGGTAGGCCGGTTGCCCCGTACGTCCACTGTCGACGGCGTGCGCTGAAAGACGTAGAGGTGCCCGGCCGCCTCGGCCAGGCGCGGCACGCACTGGATCGCGGTGGCACCGGTGCCGATGATCCCCACTCGCTTGTCGGCCAGCCGGTCCAGGCCCGCGCCGGTGTAGTCGTAGTCCCAGCGACTGGTGTGAAAGGTGCGCCCGGCGAACTCGTCGATGCCGGGAATGCCCGGCAGCTTCGGCTTCTGCAGGTAGCCATTGGCCATCGAGACGAATCGGGCCCGGAATGAGTCGCCACGATTGGTCGTGATCACCCAGCGCGACGTCGTTTGTTCCCAACGTATTTCGGTGACCTCGGTCTGCAGGCAGGCATCGGAGTACAAGTCGTAGTGGCGGGCGATGCGCTGGCAGTGCGCGAAGATCTCCGGGCCCTTGGCGTATTTCTCGGTCGGCACGTAGCCGAGTTCCTCCAGCAGCGGCATGTAGACGTAGGACTCCACGTCGCAGGCGATCCCGGGATACCGATTCCAGTACCAGGTGCCACCGACGTCGGCGGCCTTGTCGATCAGCCGAATGCTGCCCACGCCGAGCTCGCGCAGCCGGGCACCGGTCAGCAGTCCTCCGAAGCCGGCTCCGACGATCGCGACGTCGACCTCATCGGACAGCGGTTCCCGGGTGAATCCGGGGTCGGCCCATGGATCTTCGGCGAACGCAGCGAAGCGGCCCGCCACCTCCACGTACTGGTCGATGCCGTCGTTTCGCAGGCGCCGCTGGCGTTCGCGGGCGTACTTGTCGCGCAAGGTGTTCGGATCAAAGTTTTGCGCCTGGAGACCCTGGACGTCGGTCACTATCAGGTACCTCCGGAACGCCGCAAAGCCAGCCCAGCAACCGACTCAGCATATAATCAATCAGTTGATCATATCAATGGGCGGCGAACAGCGTCCCCCTGATCAGGCGCTTCGCGGCGGCCAGCGCCGCGTGATAAGCCTCCGGTGTTCCGGTCGCCGCCAACTCGGTCAGCCCATAGACCAGGGCGTAGGTCACCTCGACCGCCGGCCGCGCCCCGGTGGCGACGCGGCTATCTCCGTCATCGACGATCCCGGTGATGATGTCGCGCAGCGCCTCCAGCCCCCCACCCTCGGCCTCCCCCGGATACACGGTGACGGCGTTCTGAGCGCGAATCGCCCACTCGAACGTGGCGAGATCGGGATGCTCCCGCATGAGGTTGCCGGACTCGTCCAGCACAGCCTCGATCCGGTCGACGACCGTGCCCGGCCGCTCGGCGGCGCGCCGCAGACGCGGCAGCGCGATCTCGGCCCGCGTGGCGATCGCGGCCGCCACCAGTTCGGCCTTGTTGGGAAAGTAGTTGTAGATGTTGGCGCTGGTGACACCTGCCGTGCGCGCGATCTGACGGATCGTGGTCCGCGCGTAACCCAGTTCGGCCACGCACGCCATGGTGGCGGCGATGATCCGCTGGCGGGTTTGGCCGCCGTCGGCACCCACCGGGCGGCCCAGCTGCGGAGTCGACATAGACACATCCTCGCAGCCGCCGGATCGCCGGCGGACTAATCTGAGCTGATCATGTCCCTGACGTCGTCGCCGCGGGGTCGGCCGGCTGGAACCAACAGCGAAGAGACCCGCCAGCGGATCATCACCGCAGCGATCCGGCGCGTCGCCGAGGTCGGCCGTGCGGGTGCCACGATCCGCGACATCGCCTCCGCCGCCGAGATGACCAGCGCCAGCCTGTACCACTACTTTCCGAACAAGGATGAGCTGATGGCGGCGACCGTAGCCGCCGCCCGCGAGATCGCACTACCCCGGCTCCATGGCGCGGCGCAGCGCGGCGGCACCGTGGCGGATCGACTTGCCGCGGTGCTTGCCGAGGCCGATCGGTTGAGCCACGACCACCCCTATCTGGCTGCCTTCGAACGCGCCGCCGGCGAGGCCTCGCCGTTACGCGACGTCATCGGTGAGGTCGTCGACGAAGCGCGGCGCGGTGGTTCGCTGGCGACCGGCATCGACAGCGATGGCGCCGCGGATGCGGTCTACGCGTTGACGCGGGGGTTGACCGAGCAGGCAGCGCAGCTGTCACCGGACGCCTACCGTGCCACCCTGCGCTGCGCCGAAGATCTCCTGCGAGGCACGCTGTTCTAGGCGGCCGGCCTAAGCGCTCGCCGCGGCGGCGACTCCGATGTCGATCCATTCGGCGAGCTGTTGCCGAGATCTGACGTGCTCGCCATCGACATGGACCCAGCCACGCATGGTCCGTCCACCCATCTCCATGGGTTGGGCGGCGGTGGTCCGCAACAGCTGCTCGGCGCGTGCCGCGCCGACCCGGACCAGCAGCCCGCCGGCCATCGCCGCGACCGCGATCTTGCCGGCGACCAGGAACGCCAACCCGCCGAACATCGCCTTTTCCAGCACCGGTGGACCGTCGCCGGCGAATATCGCCCGCACGCGGGCCGCCAGCTGCGCGTCGTAGGCCACTAGGACCCCGGGTGCCAGTCGCGGATCGCTGCCGCGAATTGTTCGGGAGCATCGGAGGGAACGAAGTGACCGGCACCTTTGACGATGACGGTCTGGTGATTGGTCAGCGTCTGTTGCCACTGCCGCAGCTCCCGGTCACCGAAGGCGAAGTCGCCGTCGCCCCAGATGATCAGCGCTGGGAGCGCCCCGATGGCGGGCAACCCGGATTCGATGTCGGCGAGAAAGGCGCGGCTGGCGGTGATCTCGCGGGGAAAGACTGCGGCCGCCTCTCGCCGCGCGGGGCTGTAGAGCGCCTTTTGGTAGTGGGCCATCTCCTTGCCGGTGGGCTTGGTGAGGCGATGCCCGATGGGGATCATGAGGTTGACGAAGAGGTTGAACTGTCTGATCAGCAGGCGTCCGATCGGGCCGCCCATCACATGCGACATGACCTGGATAAGCGGAGCGCCGACCGGCCATGCCCACGTGTTGGACAGCACCAACCGGTCGAAGATCTCGGGACGTTGTTGCATGACGGCCAACCCGATCGGTCCGCCCCAGTCGTGTACCACCAAGGTGACTCCACTGAGGGCGAGCGCGTCCACGAACGCGCCGATTACGCGGGTGTGTTCGGTGGGCAGATACCGATATCCCGGGCCCGCCGACGACAGTCCGAACCCGGGGTAATCCACGGCGATGCAACGAAAGTCCGGCTGCAACGCTTCGATGACCTTGCGATAGTCGAACGACCAGGTCGGGTTGCCGTGCAGGAACAGCAGCACCGGCCCTGACCCCTCGTCCACGTAGTGGACGCTATGGCCGTCGATGTCGAGGAACCGGCTCTCGAACGGGAACAGCGTGTCGTCGACCCACGCGGGCCGTTCCGCGACTGCCATGACCACCTCCTGGTCAACTTGATATAGTCAAGTGCACTTTAAATTAGCAAGTAGATGGTGATGAGTCGAGACTACGGTCAGTACTGCGGACTTGCCCGGGCCCTGGATGTGGTGGGCGACCGGTGGAATCTGTTGATCGTCCGCCAGCTCCTGATGGGCCCGGCCCGCTACCGCGACCTGCGCGACGGGCTGTCCGGGATCGCGACGAACCTGCTGACGGACCGGCTCCGCGATCTCGAGACCGCAGGGGTCATCGAGCGGCAGGTGTCCGGCGACGGCAAGGCGCTCTCCTACGCCCTGACCCCCTGGGGCGCGCAGCTGCGCGAGCCCATCTACGCGCTGGTCCGCTGGTCGACACCGTTGATGGTCAGCGGCCCCCAGGGCGACGAATTCCGTGCCGAGTGGCTGCGGCTGGCACTTCCCGCCCTGTTCGCCGACCGGGCGCCCGCCGGCCCGTCGGTGGCGGTGGGAATCGCCGTGGACGGCGGCATGGTTCAACTGCAGGCCACCGAGTCCGGTATCGAGGTCGGCGAACCCGACGGGCGCCCGCTTGACGCCGTGCTGCACACCGAGGCGCCCCTCGTTCTCGGCCTCGCGGCAGGCGTGTTGTCGTTCGACGACGTGGCTGCGTTGGCCGAGATCGACGGTGACGAAGCGGCGCTACGCAGGTTCTTCAGCACGACTACAACGCCGCCAGATACCGCCCTCGGTGCGCGATAACCCGTTGGGACACCGCAGCATCGGGCACTAACAGGTCGAACGCGTGCGGACAGCCGGGATACACATGCAGCTCAACGGGGACGCCCGCGGCGATGAGCCGGTGGGCGAAGTCGACATCCTCCGGAGCGAAGATGTCCAGCCCGCCGACATCGATGTACGTCGGCGGCAGGCCGGCCAGGTCTTCGGCTCGGGCCGGCGCGGCGTAGCCGTCGGCGCCACCGTCGCCCAGCAGCGCTGACCAGCCGGTGGCGTTGTCGTCGTAGCTCCAGGTGAGCAGCGTGGGGCCCGCGGCGCCTGCCTCGCGGGTGCGGTCGTCGAGCATGGGGTAGATCAACAGCTGAGCTGCGATCGCCGGTCCGCCCCGGTCGCGGGCCAGCAGACCTACGCCCGCGGCCAGTCCCCCGCCGGCGCTGTCGCCCATCACGGCCAGCCGGGACGCGTCGAAGCCCAGCTCGCCGGCGTGATCGCTGAGCCAGCACAATGCCGCGTAGCAGTCCTGAAGCGGTGTCGGATGCGGGAATTCCGGGGCGACCCGGTAGTCCACAACCAGCATCGGTACCCCGGAGGCGGCGACATAGGCGCGCACCGCAGCGTCGTAGAGCGGCCCCAGGTGGCTCCAGTCCAGGATCATTCCGCCGCCGTGCAGATAGAGCACGGCGCTGCCGGGCTGGTCGGCGCCGATTCGCCGATACCAGCGCAATGGCCGGGTTCCGCCGTCGTAGGTCAGCGAAAACTCTTGGGTCTCTACGCCGGTGACCGGTGGTAGCGACGCCAGCACCTGATTGAAGGTATGACCCACGTTGCGCCGACGGCTGGCGACATCGCCGACCTGCGATGGCGGCGCGCTGTCGGCACCGTCGCGCATCGCCAGCAACGCCGCCAGTACCTGCGGGTCGGGTGGCCCGGCCATCAGTGTTGCGCTCCAAGCACCGCGGTGGCCACCACCTTCGTCTCGAGATATTCCTCGAAGCCCGCCAGTCCCATCTCCCGGCCGATCCCGGACTGCTTGTAGCCCCCGAACGGTACGTCGGCGGAGTACCACATGCCGCCGTTGACGTTGATGGTCCCGGCGCGCAGTCGCGACGCCATTCCGGCGGCGCGCGCGACAGACCCGAAAACCGTGGCAGACAACCCATACGGCGAGTCATTGGCGATGCGCAGCGCGTCGGCATCCCCGTCGTGGGCCAGCACCACCAACACCGGCCCGAAGACCTCTTCGCGGGCCACCCGGGCCTGGTTGGTCAGCCCGCCGATCACCGTCGGCTCGATGTAAAAGCCCCGATCCAGGCCGGCAGGCCGGCCGCCGCCGCAGTGAAACGTCCCGCCTTCGGCGATCGCCAGATCTAGATAGGACTGCACCCGGTCTCGCTGCTTCGCCGAGATCAGCGGCCCGCACAGCATTCTCGGATCGTTGGGGTCACCCACCGCTACCCGGGACATCGCGGCAGCCACGATGTCGAGCGCCTCGCCGTAACGTTGACGCGGCACCAGCAGCCGGGTGGTCAGTGCACAGCCCTGCCCGGCGTGCATTGCCACCGTCGACGCGGCGGCCCTGCAGGCGGCGGACAGGTCGGCGTCATCGAGGACCACAAAAGCCGACTTGCCGCCGAGTTCCAGAAAAACCTTCTTGATGGTCTGCGCAGCAGCGGCCATCACCGAGCGACCGGTCGCCGTCGAGCCGGTGAAGGAGACCACGTCCACTCGAGGGTCCTCGGCGAGCTGGGCACCGATGCGATGGTCAGAAGCGGTGACGATGTTGACAACTCCGGGCGGAAAATCGGTCTTCTCGGCGATGATCCGGCCGACTTCGGCTGCGCACCAGGGGGTGTCGGGTGCCGGCTTGAGTACGACGGTGTTGCCCGCCGCCAGCGCCGGCCCGATCTTGGCGAACGTGACCTGGTGCGGGAAGTTCCACGGCGTGATCGCTCCGACCACGCCGAACGGCTCCCGCACGAGGGTGCGCGCGGTGGTGATACCCATCGGGGCAGCCACCCCGAGGTCCACCTGCCACGGGTAGCTCTCCGCGGTGGCGGCCGGGAAAGCCAGGTCATCGACGGGGGTCTGCAGCTGGCCTCGGTAGGTCAGCGTCCGGGGTGCCCCGACCTCGGCGATGGTGATCTCACGCAGGGTCTCGATCTCGTCGTTGAGCGCGTCGCGCAGCTGGCGCAGGCAGTGCACCCGCAATGCGGTGTCGCGACCCCAGTCCGAGGAGTCGAACGCCGTGCGCGCGGCGGCGACGGCGCGGTCGAGATCGGCGGCGTCGCCGTCGGCGGCCTTGCCGAGGGGTTCTTCGGTGGCCGGGTTGATGGTGGGAAATGCGCCCGCGCCACCCGCAACCAGCGCGCCGTCGATCAGGAGCTGGGTCTGCGGACCGGTCACGGTCCTTAGGCTAATGGCGGAACGCCGACATAATCAATCGAGTGATCATTTCGTACGTTACGGTGGCGCCCCAGGAGGTGACCGGTCAATCCCATGCCACTACTAAGCGCCTTGCGCCTGAACATGACAAACGCCCCAGGTGCCGGAAATGCCGAGCGCTACCGGGCCGCATTGGAGATGGCATCCTTTGCCGACGCCAACGGCGTCACCGCGATCGGTTGCGAAGAGCACCATCTTGCGGCCACCGGCTGGCTGCCCGCACCGCTGTTGATGGCCGCCGCCGTCGCCGGATGCACCACCAACATCCGCATCAGCATCAACGCACTGCTGATACCGCTCTACGACCCGGTGCGCCTCGCCGAGGACATCGCGGTACTCGATCAGCTATCCGCCGGACGGGTCAGCTTCGTCGCTGGAATCGGCTACCGCCCAGAGGAATACCACGCCGTGGGCAAGGATTTCCGGCGGCGGGGCCGCCTGATGGACGAATGCCTCGAGGTATTGCTCAAATCCTGGGGCGACGATCCCTTCGAGTACCACGGGCAGCTGATCGACGTGACACCCAAGCCGTATACCAAGCCACATCCGGTGTTCTTCATCGGCGGGATGAGCACCGCAGCCGCTCGCCGAGCGGCCCGGTTCGGTTTGCCGTTCTCGCCGCCAATGCCCATGCCCGAGATCGAAGCGGTGTATCGAGACGAACTGGCACGCAACGGAAAGCAGGGTTTCGTCTTCAGTCCCGAGAATGGCAATACCGTAACTCACCTCACCACCGACCCCGAGGCGGTGTGGGCTCGATGTGGTGAGCATTTCCTGTACGAGGCAACCGAATACAGCTCGTGGGCGGTGGCGCAGGTGCCTCGCCCCAACGAGAGTCCGACCGCCACGATCGAGGAGCTGCGTGCGTCGGCCAAGGTCGAGGTGCTGACCCCTGAGGAGCTCGTCGCGCAGTGCCGCGCCGGCCGCACCGGGGTGACGCTGCACCCGCTGATCGGCGGGCTGCCGCTCGACGAGGGCTGGGAGAGCCTGCGATTGCTGGTCGAGCGGGTACTGCCGGCATTGAAACCCTAGCGGGGACAGCGCGGCTCAACGGTCTTCTTCGATACCATGGGCGCGATGGAGGATCCAGCCGAATCCAAAGTCGACGCCCGTGCGCTGAATGGTGTTTCGGAAACCGCCCTGATGACGCTCAACGGGCGGGCATATCAGGCCGCACACTCTCAGGCCATCATCGACGACCCGGAGGCGATTCGACTCGTCGAGTCCATCGCGTTCGACTTCGACAAATTCGGGCGTCGTGGCCAGGAGATGGCGCTACGGTCGCTGGCCGTTGATCGATGCGCGACGGCCTATCTGCGGCAACACCCGGCGGCGACCGTGGTCGCGCTTGCCGAAGGCTTCCAAACCAGCTTCTGGCGCCTCAACAGCGCTATTCCTGATCCGCAATTCACTTGGGTGTCAGTGGATTTGGAGCCGGTGATGCGGCTTCGCGAACGACTGCTGCCGACGTCACCGCGCATCACCAACCTGGCGCAGTCGGCGTTGGACTACAGCTGGATGACACAGGTTGATTCCAGCGCCGGCGTCTTCATCACCGCCGAGGGTCTGCTGATGTACCTGCAGCCGCACCAGGCGATGGACCTCATCGCGGCATGCGCCGAACGTTTCCCCGGCGGCCAGATGTTCTTCGATGTCCCGCCGACCCTGGTCAAGAAAGTGGCTCCGCGCGGGATGCGTTCCTCCCGGCACTACCGCGTGCCCCCGATGCCGTTCAGCCTGTCCGCGCGTCAGCTCGCCGGGCTGACCCACACCGTGCCGGGCATCAGCGCCGTGCACGATGTGCCGATACCCAACGGGCGTGGCCTGTTCTTCGGCTCTCTGTTTCCAGCCTTCTGGCAGTGGGGTCCCATGAAGAACTTTCGGGGCGCCTACACGCTGCTTGAGTTCGCTTGAGAACTCGCGGCGGGTCGGGCGGCGCGGATCTCCAGGCCGACGTGCACCTTCTCGATTCCGCCGCGCACCAGCGAGTGCGGGACGAACCACCAGGCGTGCCACCAGTACCGCTTCACGACGGCGTCGTAGACCCGCCGAGTCTCGGACTTGGGCAAGACCCGGGCCACCGCCTCAACGGGATCGCCTTTGGGTTTGCCCAGGGCCCCGCACTTTTGGATGGTGACCCGCGGGGTGTTGTTGATCCGCTTGGTTTTCCACGACCCGTCGTCGGTGATGACCAAGAGCCGGTCCCCGACGGGCGCACCCCACACCGGGGTCGGCTTGGGCTTGCCGTCCTTGGTGAACGTCGTCAGCAGCAGGTACTTCGCCCGATACACATCGGAGAATGCCGGTGTCGTCATCAGTCGATTCTGGCAGTTTTCAGCGGATCGTTGGGACGCACGCCGCGATAAATACCCCGCCGGACGATCCAGGGAAACAACAACCGGTCGATCGTCCAGGCCGGGAACCGGAACGCGCGCCCGGACGGCGCGAATACCTCCAGCCCCTCGGGCCCCGGCCCCAGCACTGAACCCCATCGCCTGGTGGGTGGCCGGTAGTGCCGCAGCGGCTTGCCGTTGAGGGCGGCTCGCACGTTGTGGGCCAACAGGCCGTCCGCCCGGTTGCGGGCCGAGCTGCGCAACGGGTCGGTCGCCGCGACATCGCCGATCGCGAACACTGTTGGATGTCCGGGCACCCGCAGGTCGGTCGAGACTCGGACGAAGCCGGCATCGTCGAGCAGCTCGGTCGGCAACCAGTCGGTGTTGGGTCGCACCTTCCCGATCGCCCACAGCACGGCATCGGCCGAGGCCGGGTCCTGACCGGTGCTCCAACGAACCGGGTCATCGGTGATGCGGTCGCAGCCGAACCCCTCGGGCACCAGGGCGCGGTGGTCGGGATGCAGCCCCACGCGCGCGTCGACCAATCTGCGCTCGACGGTGCGCCAGACCCGCGGATGGTGCTCACGCAGTGGGCGCTGGCCCGGGAAGTACAGGTTGACCCGTTTGGCCGGCCAGGTGCGGGCGATATTGGCGGCGCTGCTGACCGCCGCGGCACCCCCGCCCACCACGATGATCGACCCTGCGGTGGCCAGCCGGGCGTGTGCGGCGGTCAGCTCCGCGGCGACGTCACCGGCGGACTGCGTCGTGGGCCGACGCCAGAGGCCGTTGCTGACTCCGGTCGCGATGATCAGGGCGTCATAGGGCTCATCTCGGCTGACGCCGTCGGCACACGTGACGGCGAGAGTGCTGGCGTCCAGGTCGACGCCGGTCACCGCGCCGTGCACGGTGCGCACCCCATCCAGCCGTGGGAGCCGGTCGAACGGCAGCCAGTAGTCGCGCGCCCACTGCTGCGGGCGGGACAGTCTCAGGCCCAGCTCCTGGCCGCTCACCAGGGCGGGTTTCACCGAAATACCGACTACGTCGGCGTGCTTGGCCAGCCGGATCGCGGTGAGGACACCGCTGTCGCCCAGCCCCGCTATGACTACCCGCGGTCGCGTCACGACACGACTCAGCCCTGGGCAGCCTTCTTGCGTTCGATGTCGGCCAGGGCGGCGGCCAGCTCGGCACGCTCGGCGGCCGAGGTCTCCCAGGCCAGTTTGCGGTTCTTGACCACCTTGGCCGGCGCCCCGACCGCGATCGAGTAGTCGGGAATGACGCCCTTGACCACCGCGTGAGCCCCCAGGACACAACCGCGACCGACGCTGGTGTCTCGCAGGATGGTGACCTTCGCGGCGATCCAGGTGTCCGGGCCGATCCGCACCGGGCTCTTGATGATGCCCTGGTCTTTGATCGGCACGTTGATGTCGTCCATCTTGTGGTCGAAGTCGCAGACGTAGCACCAGTCGGCCATCAGCACGGAATCACCGAGCTCGATGTCGAGATAGGTGTTGATGACGTTGTCGCGTCCCAGCACCACTTTGTCGCCGAATCGCAGTGATCCCTCGTGGGCCCGGATGGTGTTCTTGTCGCCGATGTGCACCCAGCGGCCGATCTCCATGTACGACATCTCCGGGGTGGCCTGGATCTCCACGCCCTTGCCCAGGAAAACCATGCCGCGGGTGATGATGTGCGGGTTGGCCAGCTTGAACTTCAGCAGCCGCCAGTAGCGCACCAGGTACCACGGTGTGTAGGCCCGATTGGCCAGTACCCAGCGCAGCGAGGCCAGCGTGAGGAACTTGGCCTGGCGCGGGTCACGCAGGCGCGAACCCCGCCAGCGTTTGTGGATCGGAGCACCCCACATGGTCGTCATGGCCGGAAAGCCTACGCGAGCGCGATCCTGCCACGCGCTACCCTCACCTGGACTCGTTCACTGACCGGCCGAGGATTGGGGATTGCCACTGTGTTGCGGCGACGTGGTGTCCTGGCCGGTATCGCAATGGTGGCGCTGGCATCGCTTCTGGGCGGCTGTGCCAACACCGATTCCTGGGTGGATGCCGCGCCCGCGCCGGGCTGGCCCGCCCAGTATGCCGATGCCGCCAACAGCAGTCATACCGCCACCGCGGGAGCCACCGACCTGCAGCTGGACTGGATCCGCTCGGTCAAGGGTGAGCTGGGCGCCCAGCCCGCCGTGGGTGTGCACGGCTGGATGATGCTCAACGGTCAGACCGAGGCGGGTTGCTCGCTGATGCAGTGGGAGAACGCCGACCGGGGCCGGCAGCGCTGGTGCACTCGGCTGCATCAGGGCGGCGGGTTCTTCGGTGCGCTCATTGACGGCTTCGACAACGTCTATGTCGGGCAGCCGGGCGCCATGCTGTCGTTTCCGCCCACCCAGTGGATCCGCTGGCGTGCACCGGTGATCGGCATGCCCTCCACGCCTCGGATCCTCGGCGACGGCCTGTTGCTGGTCGTGACCCATCTGGGGCAGGTGCTGATCTTCGACACGCACCGCGGCGCGGTCGTCGGCACACCGCTGGACCTGGTGGACGGTGTCGACCCGACCGACTTCCGGCGCGGCCTGTCCGACTGCGCCGGCGCCCGACCGGACTGCCCGGTCGCCGCGGCACCTGCCTTCTCACCGGAGAGCAACATCGCGGTGGTGAGCCTGTGGCAGCCGGGCGCCAAGGAGTCCGGCCTGGTTGGTCTCAAATACCACCCGGGCGGCGTCCCGCTGCTCACCCAGGAGTGGAGTAGCGATGCCGTCGCCGCCGGAGTATTGGCCAGCCCCGTGCTATCCGCTGACGGGTCCACGGTCTATGTCAACGGACGCGACCAGCGCCTGTGGGCGATCAACGCCGCCGACGGCAAGGCGAAATGGTCAGTGCCGCTGAAGTTCTTGGCTCAAACCCCACCGGCGGTGACGCCCGGCGGACTGATCGTCTCCGGGGGCGGCCCCGACACCGAACTGGTTGCCTACGCCGACCGCGGGGACTACGCCGAGCAGGTGTGGCGCCGCGAGGACACCGTCCCACTGTCCTCGTCGAGTCTGGCCGGCAAGGTCGGCTACACCGTGGTCTCGGGCACCAGCCTGGGTCCGGCGGGTTTGTCGCTGCTGGTGTTCGACCCGGCCGACGGCCACACCCTCAACAGCTATCCACTGCCCGAGGCCCGCGGGTTTCCCGTGGGGGTGTCGGTCGGCAATGACCGGCGGGTGGCGGTCGCCACCAGCGCCGGTCAGGTGTTCAGCTTCGCCCCCGCCTGATCGCGACTACTACCCCGCCGCGCTCGCAATCGCCTAGACGGCCAGTGGGGGTAGCGCCGTGCGCGGCACCTTCACCGAGGTGGCACCGGAGCTCATCGGCAGCAGCTCGCCGGGCGCGAAGTAGAAGATCACCTCGTCGTTGGTGATGGCGAAATTCTGGTAGTGCGCCGGGTCCATCCCCGAACCCGACGAGATCAGGATCGCCGGTACGCCGGTCTGGCGTTCGAGGTCACGCTGGACCACCGGGAAGATCGCTTCCAGCGGCTTGCTGCCCTGCGCGAACAGGGTCTCGAAGGTGATCGGCTTGCGCGACGCCAAGTCGTAGTTGAAGGCCTGGTACCAGGTAGACGGCTGCGGGCCGCCGAGGTCTTGGAAGATCTTCAGCACGACACTCTGGGTGCCTTTGGGGGCCTGACCCGAACGGTGCTGCTCGGATGTGGCGTCCATTTCGTAGGGCATGTCGCGCGAGCCAGGCGATTTGGCCACGGTCAAGAACCCGTCGCGGTTCTGCACCAGGTAATCGGTCAGGGTCTGCTGGTCGGGGTAGTCGACCGGAAACCGCATGTCCAGGGTGTAGTTGGCGTTGGACGAGTGGACGTGGCATTGCCCGGACTCGAGCGTGCCGCCCAGTTCGGCACAGGGCGAAACCGCGCCCGCCGAGGGCATACCCGTCACGCCCAGCCAACTGCCCACTGCACCGCCCACCAACAGGGTGGCCACCAGAATGCGCATTGTCGGTTTGTCTCGCTTTGTCTCGCCTTGCCGCAGCAAGCAGGAATGGCTCGAAGCCGACAGCTTACCGGGCCGCCGAACTCGACGACCGGCAAACGGTCCTGCTACGAACTGAGCTGTTCTGCCGTCGCGCGGATTTCACTGATGAAGCGGTCGCGCTCGGATGCGCTCACCTGAGCTTGCAGCGGCCCCAACTGCAACTCGTAGACCGCTTCGCCCTTGTCGAAGACCGGTGCCGCCAGATAGCTCACCGATAAGGCATCGGGGCTGGCGAGTTCCGCTGCGGTATAGGGGGTTCCGCCCAACCCGGTCAACAACTGGAACACCCGCTGCCGGAGCGCAGCCCGCCGGGGATGTTCGGCGAGCATCCCGGCCACCTCGGCCAGCACATCGAGAGCCGCCGGGTCGGTCTGCCCCATCCCGAATACCACTACCCCGCTGCGCCGCGCCTGTTCGAACAGTTCGCTGAAGCGTTGGCGCGCGGGCATTTGCGCGGTGGCAAGCCACGTCCGCCGAGTATGCGCATCGCGGTGCGCGATCACGGCGGCGGCTACCGGCGCGACGAGGGGCAGGCGGACCCCGACGCCGACCGCGGCCGGAATCTGGCCCTGTCCCCCAACCACTGTCAAGAAACTCATCTCCGTGGCGCCCACCAGCGCAAGCGCCGTTCCACAACCGGCCCGCTCCGCTAGTTGCTCCATCAGGCGGGTGCGTTCCGGGGACACCGGCCACTGCGCGCGAACCGCGTCTGCGACGCCCATCAGCCCGGGCCCCAGCAGGTAGCGCCGGTCGGGCTGGCGGAGCACCCATCCCGCCCGCTCCAGCGCCACCAGGATTGAGGTCACCGTCGCACGGTTCAATTCCAGCCGCGACGCTATCGATGCGACCGAGCTCGGTTGTTGCTGGTCGGCGAGTAATCCCACGATGGCGACAACGCGGTCGGTCGGTGGCGAACCCACTCGCTCGACTTCGTCTCGCCCGTCATCGGGCTGGGCCATCGCGCTCCTTATCCGCCGAGAACATCGGACCGAATCCTACGAGGACAGAACGCCCGAGGTGGACGGCACACCGCAAACCCTTGCCTTCCGCGCGCATCCCCGCGTACAGTCCCGAATCAATATTTTGTCACTCTAGCGACAACTATTTGTCACTCTGCGGAGGTAAGGGAGCCCCATGAGCACAACGACGACGGCTGGTCGACCGGTTGGGTTTACGCCGGCAATCGGAAGGCCACTACCCGGCAGCGCGCAACGACGGGGCGCCAGAGGTGCCGCGTCGGCCCGCGTTGTCCGGGCGGCACAGCTGGTGACGACGGCACTGACCGGGGCCCTGGTGCTGGGAGTCACCGCGCAGCAGGCCGCCCCGGCGGCGGCGCTGCCCGTCTCGCTGGTTTCGGCGGACAGTTCGTTGCAGCCGGTGATCGACCAGATCCTGGCCAACATGCAGCTGGCCCAGCAGGGATTCGAAGCGTTGCCCTTCGCCACCCCGGACAGCAACGCCATGCTGCTGGCGAGTCTGCAGGCCACCAACTTCCAACTGCTCATGTCCTCGGGCCTGTCGCAGCTCACCCACGGCCAAGTCTTCGTTCAGGTCCCCGAGGTGACCGCCGGGGATTCGGCTGCCTACCGCCCGTACTTCCAGTTCTATACGCCCGACATCTACTACCGCACCGCCCAGGGCTTCGACCCGAACGCGACCTACGAACTCACCGGCACCGTCGGCAAGGGCACCGGCGGCATGGCGCTCATGCCGATCACAGTCGGGGGATCCTCGGCCGAAGGCGGCGGCGCCCTGGAGCTCGGCAGCGGTTTGACGGTCAATCCCGACGGGACGTTCACCGTTGTCATCGGCCCCGAAAGGCCGGACGGCGCAGTCAACTTCATCGACAGCAGCGACATCAACTCACTGCTGATCCGAGACATGCTGAGCCAGTGGGCATTGGGCGGCAGCAGCTTTCGCATCGACTGCGTGAGCGACTGCGCGCCGATCCCGGCCGGTATCACCGACACCGGCCTGTCCCGTGACATCATCAGTCAGCTCCTGAACAGGGTGGCTCCGGGCGTGATCCCGTTCAATCAGTTGAATATGCAGCTCGCCGGTGCCGCCGGAATCTTGCAGCCGCCTAACACGATGAGCGACCTGGAATCGCAAAGCGGTTACGGCGTCGCCCTGCCCAGTGCCGCCGTCTCGTCGGGCCATTTCGACCTGCAGCCCGGCGAAGCGCTAATCGTCAAGATTCCCCAGATCGATTCCGCCGGAATGAACGGAATCGAGCTGATGAACGCCTACGCCACAAATCTGCCCGCCACGTTGGCGCAGACCAGCCTCAACGGCACCCAATCGTTCCTTTCCGACGACGGCTACACCTACTACGTCGTCAGCGCCACGAACCCCGGGGTGGCGAACTGGCTGGACAGCGGCGGAGTCACCAGCGGTGAGATCTACATGCGCTACCAGAACATTCCGCTCGCCGACCGGCCTCCGGTTCCGCTGCCGGTGGAGACCCAGGTGGTGCCGGTCGACGAGGTGGTCAAGTACCTGCCGGCCGATACGCCGGCCGTCAGCCCTGCGCAGTACGCCGCCGATATGACCGCGCGGGTGCTGTCCTACAACTACGCGTTGGACAGCGCCCGAGTGGACGGACAGCCCGGCTGGGTGACGCAACAGTTGTGGCTGCACGACATCGAGAACGCCATGGGCACCGACAATTACACCGCGGTCTTCGGTGAGCAGCCCGAGACGCCGATGTGGCTGCGGTTCACTCCGGCGCTTGGCCCCGACATGCTCGCCCTGACCAAGTCCTTCTTGACCGATCCTTCGGCCAGCATGACCGCGATACAGGACAACTGGGATCTGGCGATGAAAGACATCTTGTTGCCGATCCAGCTGACGCAGGCCTTGCTGGAGAAGAACTTCGACCAAACGACCGACGCTGTTCAGGGCGCGCTGTCGTCGGGAGATCTGGGGCAGGTGCTGACGGCGCTGTTCGCCGGCGGCCAGCAATTCGGCACGATCCTCAGCGACTCGCTGTTCGATCCGAACACCAGCATCATCTCCGGCATTCTCAACGCCCGCGACGACCTGGCCACCTCGGTCTTCACCGCGACCGGCGGTATGCCCGACGTGGCGAACCCGTTGGCGGCTCTCGAATGGGCCTTCCTGCCGGAGCTTTCGCGTTCGGGTTTTGATCTCGGCGCGCTCCCGGATCCGTCCAGCTGGGCTGGTCTGGACCTGGGCGCGGCGCTGGACCCGAGCGCCTACGTGGCAATGCTGTTCGGCTGACCACGGTCGGCACCGATGAGACTTCGAGACGGGAGTGCAATGATCACGACAGCGCCTGGCCAGGCGACCTTCATACCGCGCGGCGGCGAGTCCTGGCGCGATCCCTGGCCGATGTATGCCGCGCTGCGCGAATACGACCCGGTCCACCAAGTGGTACCGGAGCATGCGCCACACAACGATTACTGGGTGCTGTCACGGTATGCCGACGTCAGCGCCGCGGCACGTGACTGGGAGACGTTCTCCTCCGCGCAGGGCTTGACCATCGACTACGGCGAGATGGAGCGCTTGGGTATCGCCGAGCAGAAGGCTCCGCTGGTGATGCTCGATCCCCCGGCGCACAGTGAGTTCCGCCGGGTGGTCCACAAGGGCTTCACCCCGAGACAGATCGTGACGATCGAGCCGGCAGTGCGCGAATTCGCGGCGGAGCGCATCGAACGGTTACGCGCGCAAGGCGGCGGCGACATCGTTGCCGAACTGTTCAAGCCGTTGGCCAACATGGTGGTCGCCCACTATCTGGGTGTGCCGGAGGCCGATCGAAGCCGGTTCAACGACTGGGCCGATAACATCGTCGAAGCCAATGCGACCGGGACGCAGGCCGGCGCCGTTGATGCGATTGTCGAACTCTTCGGCTACTTCACCGAGCTGGTCGAACGACGCAAGCAGGATCCGGGCGACGATACCGTCTCGCACCTGATCGCTCTCGGCTTCGGCAGCGACGCCGACAGCCTCGGAAGGGTCTTGGGATGGGCCTTCACCATGATCGCCGGCGGCAACGACACAATCATTGGAATGCTCGGCGGCAGCGCCCAATTGCTTACCGAGCACCGCGATCAGCGGTCACAGTTGATCGCCGACCCCAGCAGCATCACCACGGCGGTTGAGGAGTTCCTCCGCCTGACCTCGCCGGTACAGGGGCTGTCCCGGCTGACTACCCGCGACGTCCAGATCGATGGTGTGACCATCCCGGCCGGCCGCAAGACCTTGCTGTTGTACGCATCGGCGAATCGCGACCCGCGCCAATACGGACCGGACGCCGACCAACTGGACGTGCATCGCAAGCCGCAGGGAATCCTGAGCTTTAGTCAGGGCAACCACCATTGCATCGGCAACACCGCGGCACGGATGCAGTCGCGGGTGGTGTTGGAGGAGCTGCTGGCCCGCTGCCCGGACTTCGGAGTCGATTGCGACGCCATCGAATACGCCGAGGGCATGTATGTTCGGCGTCCCGATCGCCTGACGTTCGTTCCCGAGGCATAACGCGATGAAAGTCATTGCTGACCGTGACAAGTGCATGGGAAACGGCTTGTGCGAGGCGGTCCATCCGGACGTCTTCGAAGTCGCAGATGACGGTGTCGTTGTCGTGCACCATGAAAACGTTCACGCCGACGACCGCAAGCTGCTGCAACAGGCGGTCGCCGTCTGCCCGGCCTTTGCGCTGCGGCTTGTCGAGGACGACTGAGGCGCGCTCAGCGCGACGGACGGCAGACGAACGCAATCGCCCGCGCCGCCGCCCCCGTCCCGATGCGGGTGACCACCACCGACAGGGCCTGCGTCCCGCGCAACCGCAATCGGCGGCGCAGACCATCGGGATCGGCCTGCACGTCGCGCACGCCCCGCACCAGGATTTCCAGCGCACCGCAGTCGCGTGCCGTCAACACCTGGCGAAGGCGCTTTTCGCTGTAGGCCAGCGTTTCGAGCACCTCGAATCCGCGTACGCCATCCGGTAGTTCGTCACCGGAGAGGTAGGCGATGTCGGGATCGAGCTGCCAGAGCCCGTGCCGGGCGCCGTACTGGCGGACCAGGCCGGCCCGCACCACCGCGCCGTCGGGGTCGACGAGCCAGCGCCCCGCCGGCCGCACGTCGCAGTCGTCGGGCTCGGCGTCGGTGATCTGCTCGCCGCGGTCGAGGATCACCGCGCGGCGGCGTACCCCAGGTCCGGACAGGCCGGGCGACCACAGGCAGGCTTCGCGCACCGAGGCACGCCAGGAGGTGACTTCGATCTCGCCGGCAAATCCCAGTTGCCGGATCTTCTCGAAATCGATTCCGGGAGCGGCCTTTACCACCAAGTCGCGGTCGCGGTAGACCTCCATCAGCCGGTCCAGAGCGGGCTGGTAGTCGGCCGGGTCGAAACGCCGCCGGCCGCCGCCGCGCCGGCCGGGGTCGGCCAGCACCACCGTGTCGCGGCTGACCGGCGCCAAAGCATCGGCCCGTACCACGCCGTCGACGCCATTGCCCAGGTTGTGGCGCGCCATCGCCAGCCGTACCGGGTCGAGGTCGCTACCCAGCACCCGATCGATCAGCTCGGACAGCGCTGCCAGCTCGGTGCCGACCGAGCAGGTCACGTCGTGCACGACGGCACCCGGTGCCGCGGCTGCGATGCGTTGCGCCCGGTGCCGTGCCACCGGCGCGGCGCTGGCCTGCTGCAGCGCCTCGTCGGTGAACAGCCACCGCGACGTCCCAGGCAGCTCAGCCAGTTTGGCCGCGGCACGCCGGCGCAGCAGAACGGTCTCGACCAGCGCGGGCGTCCGGGCTCCGAAACGGCCGCGCAGGGCGGCGATGTCGGCGATCCGGGTGGCGTCGGTGAGCGCAAAGCCGGTGACCTCGGCCAGGTCGGCTTCCCCGACCGGCGAGCTCAGATAGCCGACGTCGTCGACTTCAAATCTGAAGCCCGCAGTCAGGACGGTTTGACCCCGGTGATCATCAGGTTGTAGAACCAGCCCTTGGGCACCACCCGGCGCCAGATATTGGCGTCCACCCAGCTCAGGGCCGTCCAGCTGCCGAAAGCGAATCGCGCCCAGCCCCAGCCGAGCTTGCCCGGCGGGACTGTCGACTCGAAGGTGCGGACCGGCCAACCCAGCATGGCGGCGGTGAACTCTTCGCTGGCGGTCTGCACCTCGGCCGCGCCGGCGTTGGTCGCCATCCGCTCCAGGTCGCGCGGCTCGAAGGTGTGCAGGTCCACGATCCACTCGAGGGCAGCGGCGCGGGAGTTCTCGTCGAGCTCTTCCTGCGGCCGGCGCCAGGAGCCCATTCCGGGCAGCTTCATCGCCGCGACCGTGGTCTTCCAGGTCAGGTCGGCCAGCCGCCGCGCATAGAAATTGCCCACGGTGGTGGGCTCGCCGGCGAAGATGAACCGCCCACCGGGCTTGAGCACCCGGACTACCTCGCGCAGCGACAGTTCGACGTCGGGAATGTGGTGCAGCACCGCGTGGCCGACCACCAGGTCGAAGGTGTTGTCCTCGTACGGGATGCCCTCGGCGTCGGCGACCCGACCGTCGACGTCCAGGCCGAGGGCCTGACCGTTGCGGGTGGCGACCTTGACCATGCCGGGCGACAAGTCGGTGACCGAGCCGCGCCGCGCCACGCCGGACTGCATCAGGTTGAGCAGGAAGAATCCCGTACCGCAGCCCAGTTCTAGCGCCCGGTCATACAGCGGCGCTTCCCCGGCCCGTTCCGCGGCCGGCACGATCGCGTCGAAGCGGCCCCGGGCGTAGTCGATACAGCGCTCGTCGTAGGAGATCGACCACTTCTCGTCGTACTGCTCGGCCTCCCAGTCGTGATAGAGCACCTGAGCGAGCTTGCTGTCATGCCGGGCCGCCTCCACCTGCTCGGCGGTGGCGTGCGGGTTCGGCGTCGGGTCCGTGCTCGTCATAGTGAGTCAGCCTAAGCGGTGACTGCAAGAACGACGAAGTCGGGCGCCGCCAGGTCCATACAGGCTCAGATCGCTCCCGCCAAGCCGTCTGCCACCGAGGCAGCTACCGAGCCGGTGCTGTCGCCCAGAGCGCCGGTGATGGTGTCGATTACCGCCTGCGGGAACGCGGTGAACGCCGCGACCACGTCGTTGAAGCCGGTCTGCAGCGCACCGGTGATGTCGGCGGAATCGCCACCCTGGATGGCCTCCCAGACGTGCCAGGCAGCCACCTGCGGCGCGACGATCAGGTCTCGGACGTCGACGAACAAACCGGTGAACAGATCCGGCGTCGCCGGGACCGGCGTGCCGTCCCAGCTGACCATCGTCCAGCCGTCGGTGGGGCTGCCCTGCAGGATGGCTTGGCCCGCATTCGGGGGTGGCCCCAGTGTCTCGAGTAACTGCTGCAGCAACAGCAAGATGGGCGGGTTGTTGACGTTCATCAACGTCCAGATGGCGATCACTCCGCCGCTGGTGTACGCCACGTCGGCGAGTGGGCCGTCGCCGGCGATGGTGTTGTTGTAGATGGTGTCGATGGCGCCGCCGACCTGATCGTCGAACTGCACCCCGTTGATGCCGCCGATCTCGGGCACTAGCACGAAGCCGAGCACCCACGCCGCCATCGGCGCGAAGTAGCCGATCTCGGTGGCCAGGTCACGCGGCTGGCCTTCGAACATGCCGGCGCCCACCTCGTTGAGCCCAGCAAGGATCTGCACGTCCATCGTCAAGGCTTGAGCCAGCGGGTCGGCGGTCTCCTGGGTCCGAATGAGTTCCGAGGCATAGATTCCGGAGATGCCGTTCGGGAAAGCCGCCTGAATGGCCTGGGCGACGGCATTCGCCTGCTGGACGCCCGCCTCGGTGAGCGGAGCACCGGGTGGGAGCGTGCCGAGGATGTTGTTCAGGTCGTCGGTCGATTGCCCGTGCCGCACCAGGTCCAACGTGATCTGCTCGGCATCCGCGGTGAGCGCGATGTCGACGACAGACACTGCGGACGGCACGGGCGCCACCGGAGTGACGGCGGCGGCCCCAAGTCCGACCAGCGTGATGCCGGCGGCTACCCACATACGATTGACGACTCGCTGCATGTCCATCCCCCCAGACAGACGCCGTGTGACCGATATCACATGCTATCTATGCGAGGGAGAGCTGGGCAATACCCGGCCTTCAGGAGATCGCAGGTTCGCGTTCAGGCACGGCGAAGCCCGGGTGCGGCAAGTTACCGCCGCACCCGGGCTTGAGTACCACTGCGACTAGATCGCCAGGGCCCCCAGCAGATCGCCCCACGCGTCGGCCGAGCCGCTGCCTGCGGCATCGCCGAACGCACCGGTGATGGTGTCGATCACTGCCTGCGGGAACTCCACCAGCGCCGAGAACACGTCGCTGAAGCCGGTCTGCAGCGCAGCCAAGATGTCGGAGGGGTCGCCGCCCAGGATGGCCTCCCAGACGTGCCAGCCGGCCATCTGCGGGGCGACAATCAGGTCACGCCAGTCGACGAACAGCCCGGTGAGCAGATCCGGCTGCGCATCAACGGCCTGACCGTTCCAGCTGACCAGGGTCCAGCCGTCGGTCGGGTTGCCCTCGACCACGACCTGGCCGGTGTTCGGTAGCCCGCGGTCGCCGGACAGCGTCTCCAAGAACAGCCCCCAGTCGGGGTTGTCGACGTTCATCATCGTCCACGCCATGATCGCCGCGCCGTGCGAGAACGCCACATCGGTCCCGGTGCTGTCGCCGTCTGCCGTGCTGGCGTCGTAGATCGCTTGGATGGCACCACCGTAGTTGTCCTGGAATGCCATTCCGTTGGGGTTGATGTCCGAGCCGAGCATCGGCACCCAGTAGTTCCCGGTCATCCACGCGATGGTGGGCAGGAGGTAGAGGAGTCCGGGCAGCGTGCCGCTCTGTCCTTCCAGCCACCCGGCGTTGATCTCGCCGAGCCCGGACAGGATCTGATCGGGCGCAAGCAGCGGTGTCGGCCCGTCCGGGAAGTTGGCCGGATCGACAGGCTGTCCGGTCAGCAACTGGATCAGCGGCCACGCCGTCTGCTGGGCGCGCAGGAACTCCGAGGCGTACACCCCGCCAATGTTGTTGTCGCCCCCGTTGTAGAGGCCGTTCCCGACGGCAATGGCCTGTTGCTGCCCCAGGTCGGTGAGCGGTGCACCCGGGGGCGTCGTCCCGACGTAGTCCGACACGTTTTCTGTCGACTGCCCGTGCCGGACCAGATCCAGCACGATGTCCGCGGCGGCCAGTTGGATGTTGGGCACATCGACGACGGGCAGCGACCCGGCTATCGGAGCCATCGGGCCGACAGCCACGAGGCCGGCGCCGACGAGCGCGACTCCGGCGGTGATCCACGGGCGGGTTTGGTACATGGCCTTCTCCTTCAGCGAGTCCGTAGCTTCCGTTACGCTCCGACGCGTAGCGCAATACTTCGCTGAAAGTATCCCGATGATTTACCTATGTCAATGCTGAACTTGCTAGATTTCTGCGCTGAGCGCTAGCCGCCCAGCGCTCCGGTGATGGTGTCGAACACGGCCTGCGGGAACGCGGTGATAGCCCCGAGGACCTGGTCGAACCCGGTCTGCACGGCGGCGGCGATCTCGGCCTGGTCCCCGCCCTGCAACGCCTCCAGGATGTGCCAGGTCGCGATCTGCGGCGCGACGTTCAGGTCCCGCCAGTCGACGAACAGCCCGGTCAACAGGTCCGGCGTCGCTGACACCTCGTGACCGGCCCAGCTCACCAGCGTCCAGCCGTCGGTGGGGTTGCCCTCGATGACGACCTGGCCGGTGTTGCCCAGTGGGGTGTGGGTGTCGAGTAGTTCGGAGAGGACCAGCCCGAAGTCGGGGTTCTTGACGTTCATCAACGTCCAGATCGCGATCGTTCCGGCGTGCGCGAACGCCACGTCGTTGAGCGAGCTTTCCGGGTCGGAGACGGTGTTGCTGTAGATGGCCGCGATCGCGTCGGTGACGCGATCATTGAACGCCACCCCGTTGGGGTCGATCTCAGATCCCAGCATCGGCACCCAGTACTGGCCCAAGGCCCACATGAACGTCGGCAGGGCGTAGGCGATCTCGGTGAGGATGTTGAGGTCTTGGCCTTCGAACCAGCCGGCATTGATCTCGTTGAGCCCGGCCAGGATCGCCAGCGGTGTGTCCGGCGCGCCTGCGGCGCTCAGCCACCCGCCGGCCGTTTCCTGCGAGCGGAGGAACTCGGAAGCGTAAATGCCGCTGTAGTAGTCGGGGTCGGCAAGGCGCAGCGGGTTGGTGGGGTCGGCTAGGTAGGCGGCCTGCTGTTCCCCGAGTGTGGTGAGCGCAGCACCCGGCGGAAGGGTGCCCAAGATGTCGGTGGCGTTGTCCACCGACTGGCCATGGCGCACCAGGTCGATCGTGATGTCCTGGGCGGCCAACAGAATGTCAACCGCGACCGCTCCGGCCTGCGGCATCACGACCGGGCCGGCCGCGACGGCGCCCGCGCCCAGCAGCGCGACGGCTGCGGTGGTCCAGGGACGGATGGCGGCTGACTGCATGGTGGGTTCCTAACGCCGGGATCGTGGCGGCCCTCGCCGCTGACTGGACGTTAGCTGATAAAAACTTGAAAAGAAACCGTCACTGCCCCAAGTCGTTCTGGCGTGGCGCCTAAGAGCCTTCCCCTGCGGGGCCGATGCCGGCGGCGAACAGCTCACCGTAGCGACGCTGGTCGGCGGCGGCCCGGTCTGCCGCAGGCTCGGTCTCGATGGAGTCGATGGAGGCCTTGGCCGCAGCCAGTGCCTGCGCCGGGGTGTCGACGAATCGGCGGGCCCAGCCGAGCGCGGCCTCGTAGACGCCGTCGGGTGCGACCATGTCGTCGACCAACCCCAGGGCCAGCGCCTCTTCGGCATCGAAGAACCGTCCGCTGTAGGCCAATTCCTTGGCGCGGCTGGCTCCGATGGTTCGAGCCAGACGAGCCAATCCGCCACCATCGGGAGCCAGGCCGGCCAGAATCTCGGTCGCGCCGAACTTGACGTTGTCGCCGCTGATTCGCCAGTCCGCGGCCAGCGCCAGCGCCAGGCCACTGCCTAGTGCGTACCCGGTGATCGCCGCCACCGTCGGCTTTCCGATCGCCGCGACCGCCTGCACGGCATCGTGGCGCACGCGGGCGAAGACCTGCGCCTCGGCCGCGATCAGCGTGCGCAGTTCGGGCACGTCGTCACCGGCGCAAAAGATCTCGTGGCCCCCGTACAACACCACAGCGGCGACGTCGTCGCGTGCCGACGCCTCGGCCGCAGCCGCGACGATCTCGCGGTAGACCTGCCGGGTCATGGCATTGGTCGGCGCCCGGGAGATCACCAGGGTGGCCACCCCGGGCTCCTCGGCTGAGGTGTGCACCGATACGAATTCGCTCATCCGGGCCATCGCTTCCCGCGCGCTGCGTTGTAACGGTCGGAGTTGAAGAACTCGATCTCCCAGTTGTCACCCCGGCGCGCCAGGTCCGGCTGCACCACCACGATCTGCCGTTCCACCGCCATCACGGCCTCGATGCTGCGGCCGATAAGCGAATCCAGCTGCGTCCAGGTCGGCGGCAGCAAGAAGCTGTTCCCGGCCGCGAAGTCTTCGATCGCGGCTTCGGGCGTGAGCCAACCGGCGCGGTCGGATTCGGTGTTCTCGCCGTCCGCGCGCTGCCCGACCGGCAGTGCGCCCACAAAGAAGTAGGTGTCGTAGCGGCGGGTGCGCTCGGCTTCCGGAGTCACCCAGTTCGCCCAGGGCCGCAGCAGCTCGGCATGCAGCACCAGATGCTCGGTGCGCAGAAAGTCGGCGAACGACAGCTCGCCGGCGTTCAGCGCTCGCCGAGACTCGGCATATACCGAGGCGTCGGAGACCAACCGGTCCGGGTCATCGGCGGGGCCGGCGAACAGCACCCCGGATTCCTCGAACGTCTCACGTGCGGCCGCGCACACCAGGGCCGCGGCCAGGTCGACGTCGACGCCGAAACGCTGCGCCCACCACGTCGGCTCCGGACCGTGCCAGGCGATCTCGGTGCTGCGGTCACGGTCGTCCACGCCACCGCCGGGAAACACCATCACCCCGGCTGCGAACTCCATCGCGGCGTGGCGGCGCATCAAGAACACGTCGAGACCCTGCCCTCCGGCGGCGTCCTCGCGTACCAGCATCACCGTCGCGGCAGGCCGCGTGGGCAAGGGTGCCTGGGGTTCGTTCATGCGCGCCTCCGGTGGGCTGCTCGACTACGGGTCCGGCGCGCGAAGTAGCGCCCGTCGATAACATCCAGGGAGATCGACTGGCCAAACGTGGCCGACAGGTTCTCGGCCGTGAGCACGTCCTCGAGCAGCCCGGCAGCCACCGCGCGGCCCTCGGCCAGCAGCAGGCAGTGACTGAATCCGATCGGGATCTCCTCGACATGGTGGGTGACCAGCACAATCGCCGGGGCGTCCGGGTCGGCGGCCAGATCCCCCAGCCGCGCCACCAGTTCCTCGCGCCCGCCCAGGTCCAAGCCGGCCGCCGGCTCGTCGAGCAGCAGCAGTTCTGGGTCGGTCATCAGGGCGCGGGCGATCAGCACCCGCTTGCGCTCACCTTCGCTCAAAGTGCCGTAGGTGCGATCGGCCAGGTGCTCGGCGCCCAGGCTCTCCAACAGGTCGACCGCCCGCTCGTGGTCGACGGCGTCGTAGCGTTCCCGCCACCGTCCCAGCACCGCGTAGCCCGCCGAGATGACCAGGTCGCTGACCGTTTCTCCGCCTGGGATCCGCTGCGCCAGTGAGGAGGAACTCAGTCCGACGCGGGCCCGCAGCTCGGTGGTGTCGACCCGGCCCAGCTGTTCACCCAACACGTAGGCCACACCCGAGGACGGGTGTTCGGTGGCGGCGGCGATCCGCAACAGCGACGTCTTGCCCGCCCCGTTGGGACCGATGATCACCCAACGTTCGTCGAGTTCGACCGACCAGTCCAGCGGCCCCACCAGAGAGCGCCCGTCACGGCACAGCGAAATGCCCTCGAAGTGGATCAACAGATCCTGATCGGCCCCGGTTGCGGGAGCGGAACGTCCGGTATCGGGCACGGCCCTATCGTGCCGTATCCCGGCTGCGCGACGACCGACCGGGGTACGAGAGCCGGGACGCATTTTCGATCGATGTTCTTGCCAGTAACTCCAGGTGGCCCTGTTGTAATGTGTTGCACGGTTCGCGCTCATCAATACTTAGGGTTTATTTCAGGGAGCTTCGATGGTCCGTATTTCCAGTGCTGTCGCGGTCGGGCTTGTCAGTGCCGGTCTCATCGTCTGCCCCTCCCCTGCGGGTGCCGCGGCGCCGGCGGTCCAAGCGGTCCAGCTCGCCGGCGCCGGACTGCCGCTGGGCGGCGGAACCGCGCTGATCATGGGTGGCAGCGGCATGCCGACGCCCGGACCCGGCTACGCGGACCTGGTCAACGAGCTCTACCTGGCGCCCCTCGGCTTCACCGGCACCACCCAGATCCTGAGCACCCCCGAAACGCTGTACCCGTTCCTGGGCGCGTTCACCGGGACTTTCGACAGTTCGGTGGATGAAGGCAGCCAGATCCTGGAGGCCGCGATCCTCGAGCAGATCGCCGGCGGTCAGGTCGACGCCGAGAACCCCGTCGTGGTGTTCGGGTGGTCGCAAAGCGCGGTGATCTCGTCGCTACTGATGCAACAACTCGCCGACCAGGGCGTGCCCAGCGACTACGTGCACTTCGTGCTGATCGGCAACGAGAGCCTTCCCAACGGCGGCATGCTGGCCCGCTTCGACCTTCCGACAGGTACGTATCCGGAACTGCCCAGCGTCGGAATGACATTCAGCGGCGCAGCGCCCGCCAACCTTTTCCCCACCACCGTCTACACCACCGAGTACGACGGTTTCGCCAATTTTCCGCAGTATTCGCTCAACTTCTTGTCCACGATCAACGCCGTGATGGGCATCATCTTCGCGCACACGACCTACCTGGGGCTCAGTCCCGAGGACATCGCAAACGCGGTGGCCCTTCCAACGTCAAGCCCCGACCTCTTGACCGACTATTACATGATCCCCTCCAGCACGTTGCCGCTGCTGGCTCCGCTGCAACTGCTGCCCTACATCGGCAACCCGCTGGTCGATCTGCTTGATCCGGCACTGCGGGTGCTGGTGAATCTGGGATACGGCAACATCGAGCACGGCTGGAGCCCGGACTTCGCGGACACCCCCACCGGCATCGGAGTCCTGCCCGATTTCAGTGTCCTGCAGCAGGTTCCGCAAGCACTGTTCGACGGCGTGCAGAAGGGCATCACCGACGCCTTCAACACCTTGATGGATCCGGCCAACTACGTCTACACGCTGCCGGAGTGGGCCGAACAGTTGGCGGGCATGGCCGGCATCATGGACGGTGGAGAGACCTCTGTCGGAGTCACGGTGCCCACCACGTGGGACGACCTCTTCGGATCGTTCCCGCCGCATACGGGTTACCCGCCGATCGACATGCTCAGCGCCTTGCTGTTCACGCTGCCCGAGTACAGCTACAACGTCTTCATGTCCGAGATCGCTGAGGGCGATCTCCTCGACGCCATCGGGATACCGCTCGCCGCCACCGCCGGACTCCTGCCATTGGCGTTGATCGGGGCGTTGCTGTAACGCGCTAGGCCGATGGCGGCGACCCGCAACGCCCGGCTCCGCCGCGCTTGCGATCGCCGCTAAGCCGATGGCGGCGACCCGCAGCGCCCGGCTCCGCCGCGCTTGCGATCGCCGCTAGGCCGGCGGGATCTCGACCCGGCGCAGCACGCCATCGTGCGCGTCGGCGGCCTCGATCTCGGCGCGAGTGACCCCGAGCAAGAACAGCACCGTGTCCAGATACGGGTAGCTCAGCGAGGCATCGGCCACCTCGCGCAACGCCGGCTTGGCGTTGAACGCCACACCCAGGCCGGCCGTGGACAGCATGTCGATGTCATTGGCGCCATCGCCAACAGCCACCGTCTGCTCCAGCGGCACTCCCGCCTGGGCGGCGAACTCGCGCAACGAGTCGGCCTTGCCGGCCCGGTCCACCACCGGACCGATCACCCGGCCGGTAAGTTTGCCGTCGACGATCTCCAGCTCGTTGGCTGCCACGAAGTCCAGCTGCAGCTCGGCCGCCAGCGGCTCGATCACCTGCCGGAAGCCGCCGGACACCACGCCGCATTTGAAACCGAGGCGGCGCAGCGTGCGCACCGTGGTACGGGCCCCGGGAGTCAGCTCGATCTGTTCGGCGACCTCGTCGACGACACTGGCGGGCAGACCGGCCAGGGTGGACACCCGGTGGTGCAGCGATTCGGCGAAGTCGAGTTCGCCACGCATCGCGGCCTCGGTGATCGCGGCGACCGCGTCCCCGGCACCGGCCCGGTCGGCGAGCATCTCGATGACCTCGCCCTGGATCAGGGTGGAGTCGACATCGAACACGATCAGTCGTTTGGTCCGGCGCGACAGGCTGGCATCTTGGAACGCCACGTCGACCTGCTGCTCGGCGGCGACTTTGCTCAGCGCGGACTGCAACTGGCCCGCGGCACCGACCGGCACCGAGACCCGCAGTTCCAGCCCCGTCACCGGGTAGTCGGACACACCGCGGATCATGTCGATGTTGGCGTCGATCTCCGCGATCTCGTGAGCCAGTGCCCCCAGGGCCGTGGCGGCCACCGGCCGTCCCAAGACCACGATCCGATGCGTGGACGGTGCCGCGATGATCGGCGCGTCATCGCTGCGTTCGATCGTGACGTCAAGCCCCACACCGCGGATCGCGGTGGTCACTTCGTCGGCGAACGCCGACCCGTCAGCCACCTCCGGCTCCACGGACACCAGCACGCCCAGCGTGAGGCGGCCGCGGACCACGACCTGTTCGACGTTGAGCAACGCCACCTGGTATCGCGACAGCACCTCGAAGAGGGCCGACGTCACGCCGGGCTGATCGACACCGGTGACGGTGATCAGCACCGGCACCTTGGGCGTGCTCACCCCTGGCGGGCGCCCGGCTTGACCGGGCGCCGCCTCTCCCCCAGCGGGCTCATCAAGCGTTTGCGGGTTCGTACAACTCGTCACCGGGGTGACGGCCGACGTGCGCTTCAGCCCGCAGCCGATCGATCATGTGCGGGTAGTGCAGCTCGAATGCCGGCCGCTCCGAACGGATCCGGGGCAGCTCGGTGAAGTTGTGCCGCGGCGGCGGGCAGCTGGTCGCCCACTCCAGAGAGTTGCCGTAACCCCACGGGTCGTCGACCGTGACAACCTCGCCGTAACGCCAGCTCTTGAAGACGTTCCAGGTGAAGGCGATCATCGACGAGCCCAGGATGAAGGCCCCGACGGTCGACACGATGTTGAACGCGGTGAAGCCGTCAGTGGGCAGGTAGTCGGCGTAACGACGCGGCATGCCCATGTTGCCCAGCCAGTGCTGGATCAGGAACGTGGTGTGGAACCCGATGAAGGTCAACCAGAAGTGCAACTTCCCGAGCCGCTCGTCGAGCAGCCGGCCGGTCATCTTCGGGAACCAGAAGTAGATCCCGGAGAACGTCGCGAACACGATGGTGCCGAACAGCACGTAGTGGAAGTGCGCGATCAGGAAGTAGCTGTCGCTGACGTGGAAGTCCAGCGGCGGGCTGGCCAGCATCACGCCGGTCAGGCCACCGGCCAGGAACGTGACGATGAAGCCGATCGCGAACAGCATCGGGGTCTCGAAGGTCAGCTGGCCCCGCCACAGGGTGCCGATCCAGTTGAAGAACTTCAGACCGGTCGGGATGGCGATCATCAGGGTCATCAACGAGAAGAACGGCAGCAGCACCGCACCGGTGGCGAACATGTGGTGTGCCCACACTGCGACAGACAACGCGGCGATGCTCAGCGTCGCGTACACCAGGGTGACGTAGCCGAAGATCGGCTTGCGGGCGAACACGGGGAACACTTCGCTGACGATGCCGAAGAACGGCAGCGCGATGATGTACACCTCGGGGTGGCCGAAGAACCAGAACAGGTGCTGCCACAACAACACCCCACCGTTGGCCGAGTCGTAGACGTGCCCGCCCAGGTGCCGGTCGACGGCCAAACCGAACAATGCCGCAGTCAGCAACGGGAAGACGATCAGCACCAGGATCGACGTGACCAGGATGTTCCAGGTGAAGATCGGCAGCCGGAACATGGTCATACCGGGGGCACGCATGCAGGCCACCGTGGTGATCATGTTTACCGCGCCGAGGATGGTGCCCAGACCACCGACGGCCAGGCCCATGATCCACAGGTCGCCGCCGGCCCCCGGGGAGTGCACCGCGTCGCTCAGCGGGGTGTAGGCGGTCCAGCCGAAGTCGGCGGCACCACCGGGGGTGATGAAGCCGGCCAGGGCGATGGTCGCGCCGAACAGGAACAGCCAGAACGAGAACGCGTTCAGGCGCGGGAACGCCACGTCCGGGGCGCCGATCTGCAGCGGCAGCACCAGGTTGGAGAACCCGAACACGATCGGGGTGGCGTAGAAGAGCAGCATCACCGTGCCGTGCATGGTGAACAGCTGGTTGAACTGCTCGTTGGACAGGAACTGCAGGCCCGGCACCGCCAGCTCGGTACGCATGAGCAGCGCGAGCAGGCCGCCGATGAAGAAGAAGGCCATGCAGGCGACGCAGTACATGATGCCGATCAACTTGTGATCGGTGGTGGTGATCATCTTGTACAGCAGGCTGCCCTTGGGGCCCGTCACCGCAGGGAAGGGCCGACTGGCCTCGAGCTCTGCGCGTGGGGGTGCTTCGGCGGTCAAGATTCCTCCAAACATGGGCATCCCGGGAAACTTGGTCGAATCCTAACCCCGAGCGTCGCCCGGTCGGTATAGGCCTCCTACAAACTGTCGTATTCGTCTCGTCAAGGGCTGCCCCACCGTGGGTGTTAACGTCACGGCGTGACCAGGGTGGACAGGCGGGCGGCGTCCGCAGTTTTGCTTGCCGTGACCTTGCTCACGACGGCCGGATGCGCGGGCGATGCCGCCGAAACGGCTCCGACCTCGATCTCCACCACGACGACGATGGTCGCCGGGGCCGGTGTGCTCGGCAATGATCGTCGCCCCGACGAGTCGTGTGCGGCCGAGCCTGCGCACCCCGACCCCGGGCCGGCCATGCGCTGGGCCCACAACGCGGCCGAGGTGGAGCCGGCCAGCGTCGAGGTCCCCGAGCAGGCCGAGCGCATCGTGGTGCTCTCCGGCGATCAGCTCGACACGCTGTGCGCCCTGGGCCTGCAGTCCCGCGTGGTCGGCGCCGCACTTCCGGATGGGGTGGACAAGCAACCGTCGTACCTGGGCTCGGTCGTGCACGGTGTCGCGGCAGTGGGCTCGCGCAGCAACCCCGATACCGGCGCCATCGCCGAGCTGCATCCCGACCTGATCCTGGGCGCACAGGGCCTGACGCCCGGATATGCGGAGCTGGCCGCGATCGCCCCCACGGTGTTCACCGGGGCGCCGGGTTCGGCGTGGGAGGACAACGTGCGAGGTGTGGGCGCCGCGACGGCACGCACCGGCGCCGCCGACGAGGTGCTCGAGAGGTTCAGCGCGTACGCCGCTGAGACCCGCGAGGTCAGCGACGCCACCCACTTCCAGGTGTCGGTGGTGGAGTTCACCGACAACAGCGTGCGGGTGTACGGGGCCTCCGGCTTCGCCGCCAGCGTGCTCAAGGCCGTCGGAGTGGACCGCCCACCGTTGCAGCGGTTCACTGATCGGCCCTACATCGAGATCCCAGCTAACGATGCCGATCTGGCCGGCCGGGCGGATTTCTCGGCGGCCGACGGCGACATCGTCTACGTGTCCTTCGCCTCGCCGGCAGTGAAGGCGCGGGCCGCCACGGTGTTCGACAGCGTCGCCTGGCGACGGCTTGCGGCCAACCGTGACAGCCGGGTTTTCGTCGTCAACAACGAGGTGTGGCAGACCGGGCAGGGACCGGTCGCCGCGCGCGGCGTGGCCGAAGACCTGCACTGGGTGAACGCCCCCATCAACTGATCGAGCGCCCCCGCTCCCCACACCGGCGGTGACCGATCTCACGCCCTCGGGCCAAGCTTCGCAGCAAATAACTTTGCTAAGCTATGTTTTTACGTGTCGATGCATGTCTGAAGAGGAATCTCCACTATGAGCACCGTTTCCGCCTATGCCGCCACGTCGGCAACCGACCCGCTGAGCAAGACCACGATCACCCGCCGGGACCCCGGCGCGCACGACGTGGCGTTCGACATTCATTTCGCCGGCATCTGCCATTCCGACATCCACACCGTAAAAGCCGAGTGGGGCGCTCCGCAGTACCCGCTGGTTCCCGGCCACGAGATCGCCGGTGTGGTCACCGCCGTCGGGTCCGCGGTGACGAAGTTCAAGGTGGGCGACCGTGTCGGCGTGGGTTGCTTCGTCGACTCCTGCCGCGAATGCCCCAACTGCCAGGCCGGCCTTGAGCAGTACTGCACCGGCGGCGGCATGGTCGGTACCTACGCCGGCGTCGGCCGCGACGGTCAGCCCACCCAGGGCGGCTACAGCGGCGCGATCGTCGTCGACGAGAACTACGTCTTGAGCATCCCCGACGAGATTCCCCTGGACGCCGCCGCTCCTCTGCTCTGCGCCGGCGTAACCACCTATTCGCCGCTGCGGCACTGGAATGTCGGCCCCGGCAAGCGGATCGCGGTCATTGGCCTCGGCGGCCTGGGACACATGGCCGTCAAGCTGGGGGTGGCGATGGGCGCCGAGGTGACAGTGCTGTCGCAGTCGCTGAAGAAGATGGAGGACGGCCTGCGGTTGGGGGCCGAGCACTACCACGCCACCAGCGACCGCCAGACATTCAAGGATCTGCGCAACAAGTTCGACGTCATCTTGAACACCGTCTCGGCGAGCCTGGACCTGGGCGCGTATCTGAACCTGCTCACCCTGGACGGCACGCTGGTCGAGTTGGGCATGCCCGAACACGCCCTGTCGGTGCCGCCGAGCCCGCTGGTCCGGATGCGGCGCAGTGTGACGGGCTCGTTGATCGGTGGGATCGCCGAGACCCAGGAGATGCTGAACTTCTGCGCCGAGCACGGCGTGCGTCCCGAGATCGAGGTCATCGAACCGGATTACATCAACACCGCCTACGAGCGCGTGCTGGCCTCAGACGTGCGCTACCGCTTCGTCATCGACACCGAGTCGCTGCGGACCGCCTAGCATCCAGCGATCGCCGAGCGTGTACTCAGACCGAAAGATTCGCGAAATCCCCGGTCTCAGTGCACGTTCGGCGAGGGCCACTTAGACGTAGCGGTTGCGCCCGGCCAATGCACCCGCCGCTGTCTGCACCAGGTAGACGGCGAGCATCATCAGCCACGGCACGGTCCATCCGCCACTCACGTGGTGCAGCAGGCCGAACATGAACGGGCCGACGCCGGCGAGCAGGTAGCCGAAGCCCTGCGCCATCCCCGACAGGCTCGCCGTGTCTTGTGCGTCGCGGGCTCGCAGCGCAATCACGGTGAGCGCCAACGAGAACACGCTCATCCCCAGGCCCACCAGCACGCTCCACAGCAGTGGTGCAGCCCCGGGCGCGATCAGCAGACCGAGCATTCCGGCCATCCCGAGCACTCCCAGTCCGACGATCCAACCGCTTTGGCTGTCCCGGCGGGCGGCCAACGGCGACACGATCAGACTGATCGGCACGGCGATCAGCGAGATCAGGCCGAGCAGTAGGCCGGCGCGCGTTTCGCTGGTGCCGTTCTCGATCAGCACCTCGGGCAGCCAGCCCATCACCACGTAGGCGAGGAACGACTGGGTGCCGAAGAACAGCGTGACGGTCCAGGCGAGCTTGCTGCGCAACAGCGACCGGCCCTTCACCGTGGCCGCGGGCGCGGCGGTGCCGGGCCGGTCGAATCCGCGGGCCCCAACCACCCAGGCCGCCAACGCCAGCAGCGCGAGCGCACTCCACGCGCCCAGTGCCGATCGCCAGCCGCCCAGCGCGTCATCGAGCACCGGGGTGACCGCGGAGCCCAAGGCCCCTCCCCCTTGCAGGGCCGCGGTGTAGACGCCGGTCATCAGCCCGACCTGCGCCGGGAAGGATCCTCGGATGATCACTGGGATCAGCACGTTGATCAAGGCGATTCCCGCGGTCGCCACCAGTGTTCCGCCGAGCACCACGAAGGACCCGTCGCAGACCCGGATCAGCAGTCCCGCAACGAGTATCAGCAGCGCCGCCGACACCGTGCGCCCCAGCCCGATCCGCCGCGACAACCACGGTGCGGCCAGCCCGGCGGCAGCGAAGCACAGACCGGGCAACGTGGTCAGGATGCCGGCCCAGGTGTCCGAGGCGCCCAACGCTCCCCGCATCTCCGGGAGCAGTGGCCCCACGCTGGTGATCGCCGGGCGCAGGTTCAGTGCGGTCAACACCACCGCGACGGTCAGGAGTGCACCGCCGGCCGCCATCGTCGCCGGCCGGAATTCGGCGGCACCCTCGAGTTCCAGTTCAAGATCGTGCTCGTACTGGCCGAGTCGTTCGTTGCGGGCGGTGCGGGTCACCTAAAGTAGGATGGCATACATCCTATGATTGGATGAAGGGAGGAAGCTGTGCCGTTGGTCACCACTCGCCGCACCGGCTTGGTAGATCAGGTGATTGAACAGCTTCGCGCCTCCGTGACTGGCGGGGAATGGCCGGTCGATTCGCGAATCCCCACCGAGCCAGAGCTCGCCGACGCGCTTGGGGTGGGCCGCAATACCGTCCGTGAGGCGGTCCGGGCGCTTGCCCACAGCGGCATCCTGGAGGTCCGCCAGGGCGACGGCACCTACGTGCGCGCCACCAGCGAAGTGTCCGGCGCGGTGCGCCGGCTGTGTGGCCCGCAGCTGCGCGACGTACTACAGGTGCGACGTTGCCTGGAGGTGGAAGGGGCACGGCTGGCCGCCGCCGCCCGCACGGAGGAGGATCTGGCCGAGCTGCGCACGCTGTTGGATCGCCGCGACGGCCACCAGCAGGAGGGCAGGCACGACGAGTTCGTCCGGGCCGACACCGATTTTCATCTCGCGGTGGTCCGCTGCTCGCACAATCCGGTGTTGACCGAGTTGTACTGCGGGCTCACCGAGGTGCTCATGGCCAGTGTCGCCACGACAAGCGCAAAACCGGTGCAGGCAGACCAGATCCGGCACCGGGGCCTGGTGGAGGCGATCGCCGCGGCCGACGTCGAAGCGGCCGGGCGTGAGGCGGGCGGATTCCTCGACGAGCTGCTCGAGCAGCTACCGCCCCGCTGAGGCGCTCAGTCGCGCCGAAGCCCCAACACCCGCAGCAGCTCCGGTCGCCGCAAGATGAGGCCGATCCACACCAGCAGGCCGACGTAGACACCGGAGAGCACAAAGCCCGCCAGTGGCTTGTCCGCGTGCATGTTGATCGTCACCGCCCCACCCAGGTAAGCGGTCAGACCCAGCGCACCCAGCACGGCGGTGCGCGGAATCAGGAAGACGACGAGGCATACCAGCAGCACCCAGCCGATCACCGCGGTCTTGTCGGGAGAAAAGCCGAGCCCTTCGGTGGCTTCGCGGGCAAACGGCATACCGAGGATCTTCGGGATGGCATCGAACGCGAAGAACACCCCCAGCACGGCGGTGATCACGGCTCCGGTGATCCACGCCCGGGAACGGCGCGGGGCGGTGTGGTCGGCATCTGTCGTCATCATCTACTCCCTGAACTCGACGGTGATTGCGAAACGAGAGGCTCGTGCGCGCGCAGAAATATCGTGGTGTAGCCGAACAGGATCACCGCGGTGGCCACCAGCAGCAGCAATCCCACCGCGTAGCTGTTGCGCACTGGATCGTAGGTAGCGCCCATCACCAGCGGTGGGAAGTAGCCGCCCAGCCCGCCGACCGCCGCCACGATCCCGGTGACCGAGCCGACCGAACCGGCCGGGGCACGATGCGATACCCAGGCGAACACCCCGCCGGTGCCGATGCCGAGCGCGACGGCAAGGGGCAGAAAGGTCAGGCCCGACCAGATGTCAGCCGGCGGTTTGAACACCGAGATCAACGTCTGCACCGCGATGCCGGCCAGCGAAGCCAAGACCACGTACTTGGGCGCGATGTGGTCGGCCAGCGTTCCGCCGAGTAGCCGGGCCAGCACGGCCGCCAGGGCGAACGCCGCGGTGCGCTCCCCCGCTCCGACCGCGGAAAAGTCGTAGACCGTCTTGATATAGATCGGCAGGTAACTGCAGAAGGCCACGAAGCCGCCGAAGACCAGTCCATACAGCAGCGACATCTCCCACGTCACCCGCAACCGTGCCGCCGCCTTGAGCTTGGGCAGCACCGGGGTGGTGTTGGGCACGAAGCGGGGGCCGTTGTGCATCAACACCACACACAGCAGCGCCGAAATCCCCAGGGCCACCGCGACTATGAGATGGGTGGAGAACAGCCCAAACCACTTCACGAACCGCGGGGTGAAGAATGCCGAGACCGCGGTACCGACCATGCCCATGCCGAACACTCCGGTGGCGAAGCCGCGGCGCTGCGGGGCAAACCAGTTGTTGGCGAACGGGATTCCAATCGCAAAGACGGTGCCGGCCACGCCGAGGAAGAACCCCGCGACCAGCATCAGCGAATAGGAACCGATCTTTGCCGCGTACCCGACCGCTAGCACCGGGAGTATCGAGGCCACCGAGACCCCGATGAACATCGCGCGACCCCCGAAGCGGTCGGTCATCAGTCCGGTGGCGATCCGGCCCAGCGCTCCGACCAGGATCGGGGTGGCCACCAGCAGCGCCTCCCGGTTGGAACTGAGCGACAACTGGCTCGCGTAGCGCGTCGACAGCGGGCCGATCAAGGTCCACGCCCAGAAGCAGATCACCGAGACCCAGGTGGCCAGGAACAGGTTGACGCCCGGGCCGGCGCCGCTACTGGGTCGATCAGCGCTCATCACGAAGTCATGCAAACACCTCGAAGCGTGATCGGTTCATCATTCGTACAAAATGCCGGCCCACTTCCCCACTAGTACCGGCGATCCTGTCGCAATCTGTGGCTTTGACGGCCCGTTCTCCGCGTGTCAACGAAACGCGACGGGCGCAAGCTGGTCAGCAGTCGACCAAACCAAGGAGACCGGCCATGGCAACTCAGCGGATCGAGAGCATCGCTGACGTCGTCGTACCCGACACTCAGCTCGCCCGCGAGGCAACCGAGTTCGTCCGCAGCGCCGAGGACGACGTGCTCTTCCACCACTCCCGACGGGTGTTCTTGTTCGGCGCCCTGCACGGCCGGCGGTCGGGCCTACAGCCAGACCTGGAGCTGCTCTACCTGGCGGCAATGTTTCACGACTTCGGCCTTACCACGCGCTACCGCTCGTCGACCCAACGTTTCGAGATCGACGGCGCCGATGCCGCACGCGAGTTCCTGACGGACCACGGCGTAGCACAGTCCGACGTCGACAAGGTGTGGCTCGGCATCGCGTTGCACACGACGCCGGAGGTCACCGGGCGGCTCGACACCGAAACCGCCTTGCTCGCAGCGGGTGTCAAGACCGATGTGGTGGGCGTAGGTCTGGAAGATCTGCCCGAGTCCGATATTGACGCGGTGGTCACCGCCCATCCGCGGCACGACTTCAAGAACCGGATTCTGGCGGCCTTCAACGACGGTATGAAGCACCGCCCGGAAACCACGTTCGGGACGATGAACGACGACGTGCTGGCGCACTTCGATCCCACCTTCCAGCCCGGCAACCTTGTCGACAGCATTCTCAACAGCCCATGGCCCGAGTAGCGGAAAGGAGCAGGCACATGGAGATCCACGAAGCGCTGTACACCACCAGGATGATGCGGCGGCTGCGGCCCGACCCGATTCCGCTGGACACCCAAGCCCGCATCCTGGATGCGGCGGTGCGTGCCCCCAACGGGGGCAACACCCAACGCTGGCATTTTCTGGCCGTCGATGATCCAGAGCTCAAACATGAGCTTGCCCAGTTGTTCCGCCAAGGCCGCGCAGTCGAGTACGAGAAGTTCGCGACGGGCATGGGGCCGATGGCCGCGCCGGCTCCCGGTGCGGATCCGACCCAACATGTCGAGACGATGCGTCGCATGAAGGGCTCCGGAGATTACCTGGCCGACCATTTCGAGGACATCCCGCTGCTGCTGTTCGTCTTCGCCATCGACGATCTCGGCGGGGCCAACATCTATCCGGCGATCTGGAGCGCACTGCTTGCCGCCCGCGCCGAGGGTGTCGGCGGCGTCATGACGATGGTGCTCCGCAATTTCGAGGACCGCGTCAACGAGTTGCTGGGCGTACCTGTAGCGGAGGGTTGGACGATGTCGGCGATGCTGGCACTCGGCTATCCACGAGGAAAGTGGGGTGTCGCTGCCAATCGGCGTCCCGTGCAGGAGGTTTCATCACGGAACCGCTGGGGTGCACCGTTCGGCGTCGTAGTCCCGCAACCGCTGTGGCCGCACGACTACCTGACGCCCGACCTGGCCACGGTGGGTTGAGAACCCGTGCAGGCGATTGTTGCAACTGAGCGCGCTGCCGGCGTCGGTGGGCTTTCGCTGGCCGATGTTCCCTACCCGCACGCCGCCGAGAACGACGTCATCGTCCGGGTGCACGCCGCCGGTTTCACACCGGGTGAGCTCGATTGGCCGGCCACCTGGACCGACCGCTCTGGACGTGACCGGTCACCCAGCATCCCCGGGCATGAAGTCTCCGGGGTTGTCGCCGAGCTGGGCTACGGCACAACCGGACTGACGTTGGGCCAGCGTGTCTTTGGAATGACCGACTGGGCCCGCAACGGCTCGCTGGCCGAGTACGTTGCCGTGGAGGCCCGCAACCTTGCGCCGCTATCGGCCGACGTAGACCACACGGCGGCGGCCGCATTGCCCATATCGGGGCTGACCGCATGGCAAGGCTTGTTCGACCATGCACGTCTTGTCGCCGGTCAGACCATACTGATCCATGGTGCCGCCGGTGCCGTTGGCGCCATCGCCGTACAGCTGGCCCGTGAGGCCGGGGCGCGGGTGATCGGAAGCGGCCGAACCGAGCACCGCGACACGATATTGGGTCTCGACGCCGATGAATTTTTCGACCTGCAACAGGATCAACTACACGATGTCGGGCACGTGGACGTGGTGTTCGACGTGATCGGCGGCGAACTTCTCGATTCTTCAGCGGCCTTGGTACGTCCCGGCGGGGCGCTGGTTTCGATCGCCGAACCACCGCGTGTTCGTCCCGAAGACGCACGGACCATCTTTTTCGTTGTCGAACCCGATCGGTCGGGTCTGGCTGTCCTCGAGCGCAGACTTCGCGAAGGCCGGCTGCGTCCCATCCTTGGAGCGACATGTTCACTGGCCGAAGTGCCGACGGCATTCGACCCCGCACGGCGCGGCCGTGGCAAGACCATCGTCGCCATCGCCAACGCCGACTAGTCGGAGGTTTCCGTTGAAACTTGGTCTTCGTCTGCCGCAGGGGTTGGGAACCGACCTCCGCCACGACGTGGTCGAAGCCGCCCGAACCGCCGAAGCGGCCGGATACGCCAGCTTGTGGACCTATGAACGACTGCTCTTCCCGGAGTCGCCAGTCGATCCGTACAGCCCGACGACCGTGGAATGGCCGGAGTCATCGCGGCAGGCCGCCGATCCGCTCGCTGTGCTCACCGCCGCGGCCGTGGTGACCGAACGTGTGCGACTGGGCACTGCGGTTCTGATCGCTGCGCTACACACGCCCGTCCAGTTGGCGAAGGCGTTGGCGACGGTCGATCAGATCAGCGGTGGCCGCGTGGTCGCGGGCCTGGGCACTGGATGGTCCAGCGACGAACTGCGGGCCACCGGTGCCACCCGAGCCGACCGCGGCCGTTTCCTCGACGAAACACTGGACGTCTTCAATGCGGCCTGGGGGCCGGACCCAGTAACCGTTCGGGGACCACGGACCGTCATCGACCGTGCCTCGGTACTGCCCAAGCCCGTGTCGAAAATTCCGGTGCTGCTGGGCGGAGGAGGCAACAACCTGGGCCGTCGCACCAGCTCCAAGGCCTTGCAGCGCATTGCCGAACATGCGGACGGATGGCTGCCGGTGCTGACCACCACGGGCCCGGCCGGTGCCGCCGAACTGCGCTCCGGCTGGGCACGTATTCGCGAAATGGCTTCTGCCGCAGGCCGGGACGCGAGCAGCATGCAGATGGTCGTGATCGGCAACGTCACCTTCACAAACCGTCCGGCGAATTCGGAGCGATCGGCATTCGTCGGCACCCTTGACCAGATCATGGATGACATCCGAACGGCCGAAGAAGCCGGGGCGGACGAACTCATCGTGGACCTGAATCTGCAGGACTGGTTCACCAACACCCGGCAGATGCTCGACGCGGCCGTCGAGATCCGCGAACGAGTCGCGGCCTAGTGATGGACGTCCTCAGTGGCCGGACTTGATGTGCCCGACCAAACCTCAGAACTCCCAGTCCTCGTCTTCGGTGACGACGGCCTTACCGATCACGTACGACGATCCCGAACCGGAGAAGAAGTCGTGGTTCTCGTCGGCGTTGGGCGACAGCGCTGACAGGATCGCCGGGTTCACGTCGGTCTCCTCGCGCGGGAACAGCGCCTCGTAGCCGAGGTTCATCAACGCCTTGTTGGCGTTGTAGCGCAGGAACTTCTTCACGTCCTCGGTCAGGCCGACATTGTCGTACAGGTCCTGGGTGTACTCGACCTCGTTCTCGTAGAGCTCGTAGAGCAGGTCGTAGGTGTACTCCTTGAGCTCACCCTGCTTGGCTTCGTCAACGAGGGCCAGCCCGCGCTGATACTTGTAGCCGATGTAGTAGCCGTGCACCGCCTCGTCGCGGATGATCAGCCGGATCATGTCGGCGGTGTTGGTCAGCTTGGCCCGGCTCGACCAGTACATCGGCAAGTAGAAGCCGGAGTAGAACAGGAAGCTCTCCAGCAGCGTGGAGGCCACCTTGCGCTTGAGCGGCTCGTCACCGCGGTAGTACTGCATGACGATCTCGGCCTTGCGCTGCAGATTGGGGTTCTCCTCCGACCAGCGGAAGGCGTCGTCGATCTCACTGGTCGAACACAACGTGGAGAAGATCTGGCTGTAGCTCTTGGCGTGGACCGACTCCATGAACGCGATGTTGGTGTAGACCGCCTGCTCGTGCGGGGTCAGCGAGTCCGGAATAAGGCTGACCGCCCCGACCGTGCCCTGGATGGTGTCCAGCAACGTCAGGCCGGTGAACACCCGCATCGTGAGCTGCTTCTCGCTGTCGGTCAGGGTCCCCCACGACGGCAGGTCGTTGGAGACCGGCACCTTCTCCGGCAGCCAGAAATTGCCGGTCAGACGGTCCCAGACCTCGGAGTCTTTGTCGTCTTGCACCCGGTTCCAGTTGATGGCCGAAGTGCGGTCGATCAGCTTCACATTTTCGGACACCAGAACCCCATTTCACCCGCCGAAATCTAGGCCTTTGACACTACCCCTGGGGGCCGACAACCCGCGCCAACACAAGAAGTTGTGGTCTGCGTGTCGGGTCAGCGCACGCCGGAAAAACGGTACTCGCCCGCCCGCAACGTGCGGGTGGCCTGCCAGTACTGCCAGGTCATGCCGCTCCACAGGGTCCGGTTGACGCCGTGCTCGTCCAGATACCAACTGTTGCAACCGCCGGTGATCCACACCGAACCGGCGAGCTTGTCCTGCAGCTCGGCGTTGTAGCGGTCCTGGGCCGCCCGACTCGGCGCCAACGCCTGCGCACCGGCGTGGTCGGCCGCGGCGATCGCCTTGGCGACGTAGCGGATCTGCGACTCGATCATGAACACCACCGAGGTATGGCCGAGCGCGGTGTTGGGGCCGAGCAGGAAGAACAGGTTGGGCATGTCGGCCACGGCGATGCCGCGATGCGCCTGGACCCCTTCGCGGTTCCAGCGCTCGACCAGATCCTCTCCGTTCGGACCGGTGATGCCAACGTAGGTGTAGGAGTCGGTGACATGGAATCCGGTGGCGTAGATGATGACGTCGGCGGCATGTTCCACGTTGTCGGCGGTGACGATGCCGTCCCGGGTGATGCGGGTGATCCGGTCGGTCACCAGCGTGGTCTTCGGGTCAGCCACCGCGCGGTAGTAGTTGTTGCCGGAGTAGAGAATTCGCTTGCACCCGGCCCGATACTGCGGCGTCAGCTTGCGGCGGAGCTCTTTGTCGCGGACCTGTCGACGGATGTTGAGCTTGCCGACCGCCTCGATCAGACGCAGCAGGCCGGGCCGCTTGGTCATCGCGAATCCGACGCCTTCCAGCGCCCAATAGATGGCCGCCCGCACCGCGTAGCGCAGTCCGGGCACCACCGCGAACGCCTGTCGCACCGCATCCGGTAGCTGATGATGCGGCACCGGTACCACCCACGCCGGGGTGCGCTGATAGAGCTGCAGTTCGGCGACCCGGTCGACGATCGCGGGCACGATCTGGATCGCGCTGGCGCCGGTTCCGATCACCGCGACCCGCTTACCAGTCAGGTCCACGCCGTGGTCCCACTGCGCGGAATGGAATGCAGTACCGGCAAATTCGTCGA
This sequence comes from Mycobacterium sp. SMC-11, assembly GCF_046250095.1. Lineage (NCBI taxonomy): Bacteria > Bacillati > Actinomycetota > Actinomycetes > Mycobacteriales > Mycobacteriaceae > Mycobacterium > Mycobacterium sp. SMC-11. Next base: position 3,207,566 of record NZ_CP176430.1, read on the forward strand.
TTCCATCGATATCGGGAAGTCGTGGGATGTGCAGACCGCCGACTCCAGAGACCACGAACTGGGCCACATATTCCTGGCCGTCTTCGGTGAACACATGCCAGCGGAACTCTTCGTCAGCCCACGCCGCGCGGGTCACTTTCGAACCGAAGCGGATATGGCGACGCAGGCCGTACTTGTCGGTGACGCCCTTGAGGTAGTCCAGGATCTCCGGCTGGGGGGAGAACAGTCGGCTCCAGGTGGCCTTCGGCTCGAACGAGAACGAATAGAGGTGCGACGGCACGTCGCAGGCGCAACCCGGGTAGGTGTTGTCCCGCCACGTCCCGCCGATCTCGTCAGCCTTTTCCAGAATGAGGAACTCCACACCCTGCTTCTGCAGCGCAATGGCCATGCCTAGGCCCGAGAATCCGGTCCCGATGACGAGCGCCCGGGTGTGTACCGGCGCCCGACGGACGGCGTCCTCAGTGGTGTGATCGGTCAGCGTCATCGCGCATTCCTCCCTTGTGGGGTATCGATGTTCAGTGTGTTTGCCGGATCCGAGTCCGTCAACGCCCGTGCCGCCTTCGCGCGGGAAGGCGGCACGGCGCGTGATCAGTCCCGGATCAGCCCATCAGGGCCGCCATGACCTGGTTGTTCAGATCGACCAGTGACTCCATCAACGGCGAGTACGGGCTCAGGTCGAAGCTGTTGCCGGCGTTCAGGATTCCGGTCGCCATGTCGTCGCGCGCATTGAGCAAGCCCGCGACAATGCCGGTGGTCGGGTCGTCCCAGGCCACCTCGAAGACCGTCCCCAGCCTTTCCAGACCACCGGTCAGCGTTGTCCAGGCCTGCGTCCAGTCACCGGAACTGAAGTCGCCCTGCAGCCCCTGCCAGGTCTGGTCCGCGACTGCCTTCGAACTCATCATGGCCAGCAGCATCGGTATCTCGATGTCTTTGAACGCCAACGGCATATTGCCGACGAACGCCGCCATGGCGCCGGCCGGGTTGGTCAGAAACTCCGAGGCGACGGCATCCAAGCGTGGCATCAGCGCAGGGTCGGTCATCCGGTCCCAGATCGTCGGCACATCAACCTGGCTGCCGAAGATCTTCTCGAAATTCTCCTCGCCCATCGCGGCCACAACCTGGTAGCGCAGGAGGTTGGCCCCCAGCCAGGAGATGTCGTGGTCCTGATCCTGGTTGTAGTTCCAATTGAACAGGCGCTCGTGCAGCAGCGCCGCCTGCTCTTCGGGGCTGACAAGGGGATGATCCGCCGGCAGGTAATCCTTGACATCGGCGACGTTCACCACCTGGGAAAACGTCTGGGAGCCCGTCGGATTGCCCTCCACGCCCTGCCAGCGAACTCCGAGCATGCCGTTGACGAGGCCACCGGTGTCGATCCAGTTGGCGACGCCGGGGTCTTTAGCGCTGACGACGTAGTACGTGTAGCCGTCGGGATCGGCGAATGTCTGAGTGCTGTTCAGGCTGCCCTGCGCGGTCACGATCGGGACGTTCTGCCCCCACGCGTTGGCCAGCTCGAGTCCGGAGTACCGGGCGTCGAGGTTGGGCACCTTGATGATCAGTGCCTCGTCGTCATCGAGGCGGAAGTGCCCCATCGTGCTGTATTGACCGGGCATGAGCCCGTTGATCGCGGTGGTGGACGATGCGACCGGCGTCATCCAGTTGACCGGGAGCTTGTTCGGGATCGCGGTCTGGTCGTAGTAGACGGCGTCGGCGTTGGTGGTGGGGATGTCCCTGGCGACGTTGCTCAACAGCGTCGTCAGCTGCTCGTCCGAGAGGAACGGCAGGTGGTAGGTCGGCGCGACGCCCTCCTGCTGGAGCGAGAAGAAGTCGTGCGGCAGTCCGGCGTCACCGATGGAGTTGCGAATGAGCATGGTTTCGGCGCCGGTGGTGTCGATCCAGTTACCGTCGTGCGGCGTCGGGCTGAAGGTGATCGTGTAGCTGCCGTCGGCGTTCGGCGTAGCCCCGGACAGACTGAGCACCTGGCCGGTCGGCAGGTAGCCCTGCTGCGAGCCGATCGTTCCGGACAGTGTTGTGAACGACACGTCGAGGCTGCCGGGACCAGGGTGGACCGTCATCGTGTACGTGCCGTCGGCGCTGATCGGGATGACGCCGTACTGGTTGTCCGGGTTCACCAGGATGTAGAACTGTCCCGGGTCGGCCGAGTTTGCGTCCCACGGGAATCCGAGCATCCACTGGATTCCGGTATTGGGGTTGTACATCTCGCCGTACTGCAGCACCAGCTCGGTGGCCGACAGGCCCTGGATGTACCGCGGCAAGGAATCAAGATCCGACGGAATGATGAACGGGTATTGGCTGTTCGTGTCGTACACCTGCTGCTGCGCGTCGAGCAGTTGATCGATGATCGATTGCATGGCCGCCGTCGGCCCCGTCGCGGCGACCGCATGCGGGGTCGCCAACGTCATCGCCAGCGCCCCGGCCACGGCTCCCGGCGCGGTGGCGGCAAGGACGCGCAGCCGCTGCCGGACCCGGCGCCGCTGAACGGCCTTTTCGTGGGCGCGCTCGACGGCTGCGCGTTGTGTGGATCCGGTGCGCGACATGTGGTCCTCCAGTGTGGTCAAGGTGCGCTGTGACGGCTGTCACCTGATAGCAACCTGATTGTTCGGGGAACCGAGGCGGACGCGAAAGAGCATTTAACACCTAATAGACCCAATACCCGGTGCATAATGCACCACCGACATAAGCTGCGGCCATGGACTGGGCACGGCCATCCGAGCCGGTACGCGAGCTGATCCGGCACGGCGCCCAGCTGATGATCAGCGCTCCCCCGGAGTCACTGGAAGAACTCCACGAGGCCACCCTGTCGGCCGTATACACGCAGGCCATGGCCTCCGATCCGGTTCTCGCCGAAGGCATCCGCCGCAGCAACCGCGCCAACCTGCTGCACTGGGCGGCCGCCAATGTCAGCCACCCCGGCGAACCAGTACCGGCCAATCTCGCGACGGAGTCACTGCTCATCGTCCGCGACGGATTTCGCCGGGGCCTCGACGAATCGGCCGTCCTTGATGCCTACCGAGTGGGAACTAATGTGGCGTGGCGGTCGTGGATGCAGACCGCGTTCACCCTCACGAACGACCCCGACGAACTGCGCGAACTGCTCGACGTCACGGCCCGGTCGTTGACCTCGTTCATCGATGCCACCATCGCCGGTATCGGCGAGCAGATGCAGCGGGAACGCGAAGCCCTCACCCGAGGCACCCACGCCGAACGTCGCGAGACCGTCGCACTGATCCTCGACGGGGCGTCGATCACCAAACAGCGCGCCGAAAGCCGGCTCGGCTATCGCCTCGACCAAAGTCATACCGCGGCAGTGATCTGGGGAGACGAGTCTACCACCAACCTGTCCGATCTCGATGCCGCCGCGGAGGCCTTGATACGTACTGACGACGGGCAGCGCGCGCTGTCGGTGCTCGCCAGCGCGGCGACCCGCTGGGTGTGGGTGCCCGGCCCCGCAGGCCCGGATCTGGCCGCCGTCTCTACCGTGGTGAGCAACCTGCCCGGGGTACAGATCGCGATCGGCACAACGGCGCCCGGCCTCGATGGCTTTCGCCGCAGCCACCTCGACGCCATCACGGCACAACGCATGATGGTGCGGCTGCACTCCACCCAGCGGGTGGCCCGGTTCGCCGATATCGAACTGGTCGCCCTGATCAGTGCCGATCCGGAGTGGGCCGACCGGTTCATCACGCGAACGCTCGGCGACTTCGCGTCGGCCGACGCCGAACTGCAGCAGACCGTCCTGACCTTTATCCATCAGCAGTGCAACGCTTCACGCGCGGCCGCCCACTTGTTCATTCATCGAAATACGTTGCTGCGCAGGATTGCCCGAGCCGATGAGCTGTTGCCGAAGCCGTTGGAAGACAGCAGCCTCTACGTCGCGGTGGCGTTGGAAGCCCTGCGTTGGCGCGGCGGCGCGGGTTAGCCGCCTCGAACTCAACCACGAGGCCACCTTCGGCCTGTTCACCGACGATGGCACGCCCAACCTGGCTGCCGAGCTGATCGCCGCCAACGCCCACGGCACCCCGCCGGACTACAGCGCGCCCCGCTGCCGGACGCCGAGGTGGTCTACCTGCAGCTGGCCACGATGGACGCGGGCGCCATCAGCGTATTGCTCGACCTCGGGTTCTAACGGTCTGATGCCGCCCCAGTCGGGTCAGCCGAACAGGGCCGCGAATTCCGCCTGAATCTGGGACGTGGCGTGCATGATGCCGATCAACTCGAAGCCCGCCGCCAGCGACCCCAGCCCGGTGGCCGCGGCCAGTGGAAGACCGATCGCATCGAGCAGGTCGCCCTGGGAGAGTTCGGAGAAGAAGACCTGGGCCATGGCGGCCGGCAGCGTGGTAGTCAGCGCATTGAGGATGTCCCCGGTCACCATCAACGCCCCATTGATCGCGGAGATCGAGCCGCTGAATGCGTTGGCGATGTCGACCAGGCTAGGCATCGTGAACGCGGTCATGTCCACAGCCGTGTCGGGCCCGTCCGCGACGGCTGACGACAGCGAACCCAAGTCTTGGACAAAATCCTGCCAGCCCTGTTGCGCGCCGTTGACCAAGGCCGTCAAGACATCCATGGGGTTGACGTCGGGGAACAATCCCAAGGTGGTGGGTACGTTTGCCGGCCCCGCGTCCCAGCCGTGTTCGATCTGCCCGTAGCCGAGGTTGACCAGCACCCGCAGGGACGGCTGCACCAGGTCGGCGATCGCGTTCCCAAACGGGCTGCCGCGGAACGGCTCCAGCAAGGGAAGGTTTTCGGTCGGGATCATCCAGTAGTTGGTCGCGGTACTGGCCGTAACGCCGTCGGGCAGCTCACCGACGTAGTCCACCGAGCCCGGCAGCAGGATCGCGTTGGCGAGCTGGCCATCGGGGGTCATCGGCAGCATCGGGTACTGGTTGTGGGTGTAGAGGATGCCGGCTACCGCATTGAGGTTGGCAAGCATGTTCAGCGGGTAGCGCGGGAAGTCGGCGAAGCCGTCGTATTCCAGCGTGTAGTTGTTGGTCGCCCACGGACCGTCCGGGGTTGCGCCATTGAGAGTTAGGCCCAGTGACGCGATGGGCACAGATCCACCGAATTCCGGCAGGTTGAAGATCTGCATCAGCCCGCCGTTGGGGGTGTTGGGGTTGCCGAGGAACGTGAACGTCAGCTGGTCCGCATCGGGCCGTTGATCAGGGGGCAACGCGAGATACTGCCTCATCAGCAGCGTGTCGATCGAGGCGCTTTGCGAGTAGCCGTAGAGGTTGACGGCATGCCCCAAGTCGAACTGCTTGTCGACGGCGGACTGCAGCATCGTCAATCCCTGCGCCATCGAAACGTCCAGCGGCAACGTCTTGACACCGGTGAACGGCTGCAGCCCTTCCGGGGTGAACAGGGCCTGCGGGGTGAACCCGGGATTCAACGGCTGAATGAAGCGCTCGTTGACCGCGTCGATGTAGTCCTGGTGCGGTATCGGAATTCCACTGCCGCCGAACACGATTGAGCACCCGAACACGTCCGCCGCAAAGCATGCGTACGGGTCACCCGGCGGGCCCCCGGCGGGAAAGGTGGGCAACGCCGTCGGCGAGACCGCCAACGCGGTGGTCAGATCGGACACCGCTGCCGCCTGCGTTGCCGGGACGACCAGTGCTGCTGCGGTGGCCGTCGAGAGGACTCCGACACCCATCCGCCATGCGTTATTGCGCTTCATTCAGCCGTTTATACGGCATTTATCAGGTTGCGGGGCGGGATTCAGGCGGTTCGCTGATCAGGCGACCGGTTGGTTCCGGACCGCCGACTGAATCGGCTGATCGGGGTCCATCACGATGCCAAGGTTCTGGGCGGTGCCACTGACAACGCTGATCATGATGGTCGTCAGGTAGTCCACGAAGGTGTCACGCGGCATGCGTCGCGGGCTGTCCAGCTCCGGGCCCAGCCACCAGTCGGTGGCCGAGGTCGCGCTCCCGAAAGCCGCGAAGGCGGCCAGATCTAGCGCACCGCGGTTGAGATCCAAATCCTGCAGTTCGTTGTTGATCATCTCGGCCATCGCCAGGGTGATGGTCCGGCCTTCGTTGAGCGCCCGCATCCTCGACTCGGCCTGCGCGCGCGCCCGCCCCTGGATGAAGAACCGCAGCACATTGGGATGCTCGTCGACCAGGGCGACGTACTCTTCCACACTGCGCTGGACGATGTCGCGCAGCGAGTTGGTGGCGACATCGATGGAGGCGAAGATCGCTGTCCACAAATCATCACGCAGCCGGGCCCCGACCGCCTCGAACAGGTCGTCCTTGTCGGCGAAATGCCGGTAGATCTTGGGTTTGGCGGTACCGGCTTCCTCGGCGATCTCGCGCACGCTCACTTCGGGGCCGAGACGGTCGATGGATCGGAAGGCGGCGTCGACGATCTCGCGGCGGACCTTCTTGCGGTGCTCGCGCCAACGTTCGCTGCGCGCGTCGACCTTCTGCCCACCGTTTTCGGTCGGCTTGGGTCTCGTCGTTCCACGCACGTCAAGCACCTTACAGCGTTGCCGTCGCTGACCTGGGCAGACCGGCCGTCGGCTAACATCGCCGCTGTGGTGCAGCGATTCGACCTTGCAGTTGTCGGCGGAGGTCCAGCAGGGTCAGCGGCCGCCTGGCAGGCCAGGCAAGCCGGCGCAAGCGTCGTTGTCTTGGACAAGGCGGAGTTCCCGCGGGACAAGCCCTGCGGTGACGGCTTGACCGCTCGCGCCGTCAGCTACCTGCAGAAAATGGGCTTGGCCGAGCAGGTGGACAAGTTCCACCGGGTCAACCGGGTGAAGGTGTTCAGCCCGAGCGAGTGGGAGCTGTCGTTTCCGCGCCGACCCGGCATGCCCGACCACGGCTACGTCGCACGCCGCCCCGACCTCGACACGTTGCTGCTCAAGCACGCCGAATCGGCCGGTGCCGAAGTCCGGCAGTCCGCCGAGGCCGCCGGCCCCGTCCTCGACGACACCGGCCGCGTCACCGGGGTGCTGCTCAAGGGCGGCGAGAAAGTGCTGGCCGATGCGGTGATCGCCGCCGACGGCGCCTACTCGCCGATCAAGCGGGCGCTGAAGCTCGACTCGGACTACAACGGCTACTCCGCGATAGCGATCCGCGCGGAGATGCCCGCCATCCGGCCCGACGTCGACTCCCTCGACATCTATATGAAGCTGATCTTTCAGGGCGACCAGCTGCCCGGCTACGGGTGGGTGTTCCCGCTGGGCGACGGCCGGGTCAACATCGGCTTGGGCTACGTCAACAGCTACAAGAACTGGCACGCGATCAACGCCACGCACTTCCTCGGCGACTTTCTCCAGACGCTGCCTCGCGAGTGGGAATTGCCCTCGATCACCGAACTCAAACAGTCCAAGACCGTCCGTGCCTGGCGCCTGCCGATGGGCTTCACCGCGTGGCCGCCGTGGCGACCCGGGGTGCTGTTCACCGGGGACTCCTTGGGCGCGGGCAGGCCGACCTCGGGTGCCGGGATCTCCAAGGCTCTGGAGTCGGGGCTGGCCGCCGGCGAGTGCGCCGTGGCGGCGCTGACCAACGGCGGGCCCGACGATTTCACCAACTACGCGCAGCGGATGGAAGCGGCCTGGGGCCGGGAGTACAAGCGCGGCCGGTTCTTTCACAAGCTGGCCGGTAGGCCGGCGCTGGCTAACGCCGGACTCAAGCTGCTCGACAACGCGCGATTCCGCGATCTGATGCTTTCCCGGCTGTACAAGGGCCAGGAGGGACCGGCGCACACGCACTGACGTCGGGCCTTTGACCGAGTGTGCGTCTCACGACGCGCCACGCCGACGAGTCGGCTACAGCCCGCGTTCGCCGAGCCAGCCGTGGATGCGTTGCGCTACCGCGTCCCAGCCAGGCTCGAGCATCATGTTGTGGCCCATGCCGGCGAAGATCTCGGCGTCAGTCCCACAGGCACGCGCCAGCGCTCGCGTTGCCTTGGCGTTGATGCAACCGTCGTGTTCGGCGCCAAGCACCAGCAGCGGTGTAGTGATCCGCTTGGGACGGGCGGTCTTGAGCAGCATTCCGTCCAGGAGAGCTCGTTGACACTCTTCCTGCAGGCGCGCCGCATGCCGTTCCACATCGGATTCAGGCGTTGTCGCTGAGTAGAAGGCCTCACGTGCTCGTTCAGGCGAGTGAACCAGCTTCAACGACTTTCCGGTGTACATGAATTGGGTCATCAGCCAGGGGTGTCTCCTGGTCTGCCGCAATGACATAGCAAGCCCAGCCCGAGAAGTCAGGGACGCCAGCAGGACTCCGGCCGGCGCGGCCGAGGACTCCAAATACTTCTGCACCACATAGCCGCCCATCGAGTGGCCGATCAACACCGGTGTGGTCGGCAGGTCATCGACCACCGAGCGGACATCGTCGACGTAGTCACCGGCCGAGCACCCGCGCAACCGCTGGTGCAGCGAGCTCCCGCCGTGGCCGCGCAGGTTGACCGCCACTGCGCGATATCCCTTGTCGGCGAAGAAGTCCAGGAAGTGTTCGGCCCAACACCACGCCCCGTGCCAGGCACCGTGCACGAACAGCAGTGGAGCCGGGTGGGCGCTGGTGGTGACACCGACGTCGAGGATCTCGAGCCGGGGCGCCGCTGTTGACTCCGGAACGCCCGGAGGTACCGGTTGCGCGGTCACGGCAGCGCGCCCGCTCGCCGCGTGACGCGGGCATAGATCGGCCCCGCGGCGACCGTCGTGAACGGCACCGCTACCGGGAATTCGTTGCTCAGCGAACTGATCTCGCGGTGCCGCACGCAGGTGGCCAGCGCCAGGGTGGCTTCCAACATCGCGAAGTGATCGCCGACGCACTTGCGTGGTCCGCCACCGAATGGCAGATACTGCCATCGATTACGACCAGCAGAGTTCTCCGGACTGAACCGGTCCGGGTCGAACTCCAGTGGGTGTTCCCACAGTGTCGGATCGCGGTGCAACGCGTGGATGCCGATCCCGACCATGGAGCCGGCCTGCACACGGAAACCGTCGACCGCGATATCGCGCACTGCGGTCCGGCCGTTGAGCGCACCGGGCGGGCATAACCGCAGTGCTTCATGCAAGACTTGGATGGTGTACGGCAGTCTGGCCACATCGTCAGGGCTGAGGTTCGCATCGAGTTCGGCGACCTCGGCGGCGACTCGGCGCTGCATGTCGGGATGATTTCCCAACGCCCACAACGCGTATGCCAATGTTGTCGCAGTGGTGTCGTGACCGGCCAGCATGAACACGATCAGCTCGTCGCAGATCTCCTGATCGGTCAGTCCGCGGCCCGTGTCCGGGTCGGTGGCAGCGATCAGTCCGCGCACCAGCGGTGCGTCACGGTCAGGGTCGGCACGGCAGGCCTGCAGGATGTCGTTAGCGAGCCGATGCAACGTGGCGCTCGCCGCCCGGGCACGGTGTCGCGCCGGGGTCGGCAGCCAGCGCGGCGCGCGTGCCGGAGCAAACGTCCGCTGCGTGACGTACTCCTGCGCGACGCGCATCGGCGCACCCAGCGCGGCGGCCTGCTCGTCCAGGTCGGCGCCGAGCACCGAGCGCCCCAACGCTCGCAGCGTCAATCGGCGGCACTCGGCGTCCAAATCAACCGTCGAGCCGTCTTTCCAGCCGGCAGCGGTGGTCTCGGCGGCCTGGCCCATATGCCCGGCGAATCCACGGACATGCTGCTTAGTGAACAGCGGCTGCAACGTCCGCCGCCGCGGCAACCACGCATCGTTGGGCAGATCGAAGAGGTTGGGGCCCATCAGGTGGCGTATCTCGTCGTGGGCCAGGGTGCGGTCGACGTCGCCGCTGCTGAGCACGTCGTGCGCACCTTGCGGCGAGGTCACCACCACGATCGGGGGCGCGAGCCAGCGTGGCGCCAGTTCCAGCCGGGTCACCGGGCCGCCGGCATCGCGCAGTATTTCGATTCCGGTACGCAGCTCCCGGAACTGCCGCACCTGCTGCCAATAGGGCAACGGGTTCTTCGGCGCTAAGGGCAGCGCGCGCACATCGGTGCCGACATCCTGCACGGTCATGGCGGTAGCCAACCAGGCTCGATCCGCCGTCGCCTCATCCAAACGGTTGAAATTTTCACCCGAAATCGTTTCACCATTCCGCGAGTCGGGTGCAGAATTTCCACAGGTGGGAGACGATCCCCAGACCGGAGACCTGCGATGTCGGCGATGGCGACCCTTGATGACTTTTCGCGACTGGTCGCGTCCGTCTACAGCTCGGTGCTGGCTCCCGAGAACTGGAACGAGACGCTAAGCGACCTTCAGCGCACACTCGATACTCACTGCGCGCTGATACGGGTGGACGAAACGGGGCGGTCGATTCAGGCCGCGAGTCTGGCCCCGGATGCGTGCGCCGATTACCAGCGGCATTACCGCCGGCTCGACTACGTGCTCGAGGCCGTCGAACACAGCCCCGTAGGTTCACTCCAAAGTGGGCGGGCGTTGGTGGCGTTGCAGGCCCAGTCGGAGTTCCACATCGACTGGCTGCGGCCCCTGGATATGACCGACGGCTTATTCGTGCGACTCACCGACGGCCCGGCCCCCATGGCGTTCCTCACCGCTGGGCCACGTCCTCCGGAGCCGTTCGTCCCCTTGGTCAGCGCCCTGGTGCCCCATCTGCAGCAGGCTCTGCGCAGCCAGGCACACCTGGAACACCTGCGCCGACGAGCCGACGAGTTCGGCGCGGTCACCCAAGCGCTGGGTCACGCCGTCATCGTGGTCACCGCTGCGTCCCGCATCGTCTACACCAACTCCGCCGCCGAGGACTTGTTGCGGTCGGCCGACGGACTCATGGTCCACGCCGGGCGACTCGAAGCGGCAACCACCGGCACCGACACCGCACTGCAGGGCAGCATTCACGCCGCCGTGGCACCTGTGGGCAGCCACCCGTCGGGGAACTCTCTGCTGTGCGCCCGTCCCTCGGGTCGACGCCCGTACGTCATAGAGGTTCTGCCCACCGATCCATCCGGCGCCACCGGCTCCGGCCGGCATGCCATCGTCGTCGTCGCCGATCCAGAGCACGAATCCGACACCGCACCAACATTTTTGCGCCGCCACTATGGCCTGACCCCTGGCGAAACCGAGATTGCCGTCATGGTCATGAACGGTGGTGGTGTCAAAGAGATCGCCGAACGCATGTCCCTTTCACAGTCCACCGTCAAAACACACCTGCAGCACGTCTTCGACAAGACCGGAACTCATCGGCAAGCCGACCTCATCCGACTGCTGCTCGCCCTCCGCTCGCCGTGCCGCTGAGCTCAGCGTCGACGCACATCGTTGCCGACGCGCCATAATAATGCGGCCGCCCGAACTTATTTGTTCGGTTTACCGAATTCACGTTACGGTGTGGGAGCGCAACCGCCCTACCTGTCCGAGGAGAACCACGCGATGCCGGTGTACCAACTGCCTGATCTGACCTACGACTACGGCGATCTGGAGCCCGCGATCAGCGGCGAAATCATGGCGCTGCACCACGGCGCGCATCACGCCGCCTACGTCAAGGGCGCGAACGCAACGCTGGAACGACTCGGCGAGATGCGCCAGGCCCGTGACTTCTCCCAATTGCCCGGACTCGAACGCACTCTGGCCTTCCACGTGGCCGGCCACAGCCTACATTCGCTGTTCTGGAACAACCTGTCCCCCAACGGCGGCGACCGGCCCGGCGGAGTGCTCGCCGCGGCGATCGATGAGTCCTTCGGGGACTTCGATGCCTTCCAGGCGGAGCTGACCGCGGCCACCGCCAGCGTGCAGGGATCGGGTTGGGGGGCGCTGGCCTGGGATCCGCTCGGGGCACGGCTGGTGGTCAACCAGATCCACGACCACCACATCACCGTGGTCCCGACCAGCACCCCGCTGCTGGTGTTCGACGCCTGGGAGCACGCGTTCTATCTCCAGTACCGCAACGTCAAGACCGACTACATCGACCGGCTGTGGTCGCTGATCGATTGGGCCGATGTCACCGAGCGGTTCGACGCCGCCCGCGCCGGAGGGGCCGCGACACCGTTCACCGTCGACGTAGGCTAGATCGTGGCCGCCGATCCGATCGAGGCGATCAACTGGAACGACATCGCCGACCAGCGGGACCTGGACGTGTGGAACCGGCTCACCGCGAATTTCTGGCTCCCCGAGAAGGTCCCGCTCTCCAACGACCTGCCCAGCTGGCACACCCTTACCCCCGAACAGCAGACCCTGACGATCCGGGTGTTCACCGGATTGACCCTGCTCGACACCATGCAGGGCACCGTCGGATGCATCGAGATGCTCGCCGACTCCGCCACACCGCACGAGGAGGCGGTGTACACCAACATGGCGTTCATGGAGTCGGTCCACGCCAAGAGCTATAGCTCCATCTTTTCCACCCTGTGCTCGACACCCGAGATCACCGCAGCATTCGCGTGGTCGCGCGAAAACAGCTTCCTGCAGCGCAAGGCCCACATCGTGCACGACTACTACCGGGGCGACGACCCGCTGAAGAAGAAGATCAGCTCGGTGATGCTGGAGTCGTTCATGTTCTACAGCGGCTTCTACCTACCACTGCACTGGGCATCGCGGTCGATCCTGACCAACACCGCGGACATCATCCGGCTGATTATCCGCGACGAGGCGGTGCACGGCTTCTACGTCGGCTACAAGTTCCAGCAGGGCATGCACGCGGCCACCGGGCAGCGCCGCACCGAGCTGGCAGACTTCGCGTACTCGATGCTCACCGAGCTCTACGACAACGAGATCGACTATGCGCGAGACTTATACGATCCACTCGGCATGACCGAACCGGTCCTGCCCTACATGCGCTACAACGCCAATAAGGCGCTGGCCAACCTCGGCCTCGACCCGTTGTTCGCAGCTGAAGACTGTCGGGTGCCGCCCGAGATCATGTCCGCCCTCGACCCCGGGGCTGGCGAGAACCACGACTTCTTCTCCGGTTCGGGAAGCTCATACGTGATCGGCGCGCAGCAGCCCACGACAGACGACGACTGGGACTTCTGAACTCGACTGGCTACCTCAGCGTCGACCGCGCTGGGCCCGGCTCGGCTTGCGTGCGGTCTTGCCCGCAGCCGCGCGGGCGGCCTGCTTGGCAAGGGTCTTCTCCCGCGCGCTGCGTTTCGGTGCCGGCTCGGACTGTCCCCGCGACGAGCCGGGTTTGCGGCCGCGCACAATGCCGACGAACTCTTCAACCAGCGCCGCCTGCTGCCCTTCGCCGAAGGCGAGTGACACCGGGCAGGTGGGCGCATCGCTGATCGGACGGTAGGCCAGGTCCTTGCGGTGATACAGCCGCGCCAACGACTGCGGAACGATCAGCGCACCGAGCCCGGCCGCGACGAGTTCTATTGCGTCCTGGGTGGTTTCAGGACGATGGTCAATCGGCTTGCCGGGCACGTCCGCCCAGGCGACGACATCGTCGAGTGGAAGCAGCAGCGGTTCGTCGGCGAGATCCGCCGAGGTGATCTCATCGACGGCATTGAACACGTGGTCCTTCGGCACCACGGCCACCGTCGTCTCCTCGTAGAGCGGAATGACAGCCAGCCCTGCGGTGTCAGACAACGGCCGCAATAGCGCCACATCGACAGTGCCTGCCCGCACCGCGGCCACCGCGTCGGCGGCTTCAAGGGTGTGCAGCAGCAGCGGAACGTCTGGATGCCGCTGTCCCCAGACTCGTGCCCACTTCGCGGGCGTCCCGCCGGGGACGTACCCGAGGGTGAGGGAAGGCGGGTTCACCGCATCAGGCTACCGATAGGCTGGCGCCATGAGCAGGCCGAACGCGCAGTCCATGAAACCCGCCACGGCGGCCAAGAAGCTGGACGTGTACCTGCCCGCCACACCCGCGGAGTTCCAGGAGAACTCGATCACCCGCACCGAGCTCGCCGCCCTGCAGGCCGAACCGCCGCAGTGGCTCAAGGACCTGCGCAAGAACGGGCCGCACCCGAAGAACCTGGTGGCAGCCAAGCTGGGCATTTCCATCTCCGGTCTGACCCGTAGCGGCATGGAGAACGCGTTGACCACCGAGCAGATCGTCGCGCTGCTCGAGGAGAAGCCGGAGTGGCTGGTCGCCGAACGCGAGAGCTACCAGGAAGTCCTGCGCGAGCAGCGGCGCATCAAGGCGTTGCGCGCCGACCAAGCGCGCGAGGGCTGATTCAAGCGTGAATTTGGCTGTCCTCGGGCCGATCCGCATCCTGCGGGACGGCGCGGCGATTGACCTGGGGACGCCCCGGCAGCGCGCCGTGATCGCAGCGCTCGCCTTGGCGCAGGGCGAGCGAGTGTCGGTCGAGACACTCGCTCAACGGGTATGGGGCGAGATACCGCCCGACTCAGCGACGGCCACCCTGCACAGCTACATCGGCAAGTTGCGCCGCACCCTGGAACCTGGGCGCGGTCCTCGCCAGCCGGCGACGGTATTGGTTCGGGAGCATGCTGGCTACGCGCTGCGCATCCCGGCCATCGAACGTGACGACGTCGCCCTGCAACAGGTGGTGACCGCGGCACGCGCCACATTGACCGAACTCGTCGACTTCGATCGTCCGTCCGCGGTAGGAGCCGCCGCGGGCCCGATCGCGCGCGTTGCGACGGCCCTCGACGAACGGCTGTCTTCCTGGCACGGCGAGCCCTATCTGGAACTCGGCGACGACCCGAACGCGGTCGCAGAGCGAGTGCGGCTCGCCGACCTACGGGCCGCTGCCCGGGAAATGCGGATCGTCGCCAGCCTCGCGGTCGGCGAACACGACGAGGTAGTGGGTGAGCTCGCCACCCTGTGCGTCGAGAATCCACTGCACGAACGTTGGTGGTCGCTGTGGGCTGTCGCCCTTTTCCGCTGCGGGCGGCTGCCCGAATCGCTTGCCACGCTACAGACCCTGCGGGCCGAACTGGCCGATGAGCTGGGGCTCGATCCCAGCGAAGCGGTCCGCACCCTACAGAGCGCGATCCTGCGCCGCGATCCGTCGCTCGGCTGGCCGGCGCCGTCGTCCGCCTCGACGATTCGCCGGCCGGCGTCCAGCACCGCACCGCCGAGCACGGAGCAGACGCCACGCCCGGCCCCCTTCGCGCGACCGCGCTGGCCGCTGGTGGGACGCGCCCCGGAACGGCGCCGGCTCCGAGCCGAGGCGGAGACGGCCGCGGCGGGCGCGCCCGGCGTCACTGTCGTGGTGGGCGAACCCGGCGCCGGGAAGACCCGGCTGCTGGTCGCGTTCGCGGAGGACGCGGCCGCGCTGGGCTTCCGAATCGGGGTGGGGCGCTGCCGGGACAGCGACCAACCGGAACTGTGGCCGCTGGCGGAGGCGCTGGCCGAGATTTCGGGCCGCCCAACGACGATCCTCTACGAGGAGCTGACCGCCGGTTCCGAGTTCGCGCTGCGGGATCTGACCGTGCGACTGGCCGCGGAATCCGCATCGACGGTGCCGACGGCGCTGGTCATCGAGGATTTGCACTGGGCCGGGCCGGTGGTGATCCGGACGCTGACGGCGCTGATCGAGCGGCTCACCGATCAACGATTCCTGCTGGTCACGACCGCCAGGCCGGACCCTGCAGAAGGCTCCGAATTGCAGCGGTTCCTGCGCGCCACCGCCCGCGAGCCGGGTAGCCGGATCGAGTTGGGCCCGCTTCCGATCGACGCGGTGGAGCCGCTCGCCGAAGCGGTGGCCGGATCCGCCATCGGTGATGACCGTGCGTGCGCGCTGTGGAACCGGACCGGTGGGAACACGCTGTACCTGGTGGAACTGCTGCAGAGCGCGGGCGCGCCCAGCGGCACCCTCGCGGACGTGGTGCTGGAGCGAGTAGGGGCCCTCCCCGCCGCGGCCGTCAAGGCGTTACACGCGGCCAGTGTGCTCGGAACGACGTTTCGGACCGAGGATCTCGCCGGAATCACGAAGACGGACCCCGGGCGCACGATGGAGCTCGTGGAACCCGCGCGTCGGGCCGGGATCGTGGCCGACACGGGTGCCGGGTTCCGGTTCGGCCACGTGATCGTGCAGGAAGTGATCTACCGAGCGTTGGCCAAGGATGTGCGCACCGACCTGCACCGACGCGCCGCGGGAGTCGCCGCGCAGGGCGATCTGAGCCGAGCCGACGTGCGCGCGTCGGTGCAGCACCATCTGCGCAGCGCCGCCCCCGCGGACCCCGGTACCGGCTGGCGGGCGCTGGTCGAGGTCGCGCAGTACGCGCGGGCCGGCTCCCACTACGACGAAGAGGCGGCGCATCTGGTCCTAGCGCTGGACCTGCAACGGACCGACCGCACGGCGTCCGCCCGGGAGCGATACGAACTGCTCATGCTGGCCACCGACGCGCACCGCTGGTCCGGTGACTGGCAGGGTGTCTCGGACTGCGTGGACGCCGCGACGCTGCTGGTCGGCCGGCTCAGCGATCCGGCCGACCGGAGCGCCACCGCGGAGCTGGCGGCGCGCACCCTGTCCGCCAACCTCGACGGCGCCTTGTGGCAGGTCAGACCGTACGGCGAGGTGCACGCGCCGGTGGTCGACGCGCTCACCGAGGTGCTGCCGCAGCTGCCGCCGCACCGGGCGTCCGTGCGTAGCCGGGCGTTGCTGACGCTGGCCATGGAACTGTTCTACTCCGGGGACACCGGCCGGATCGACGCCCTGGTCACCGAGGCGCTCGCCGTGGCGCGCCCGATCGACGATCCGCGGGTCCGGGTGTCGGTACAGCTGGGCGCATACGTGGCCCGCTTCCGGCCGGACACGGCGGAAGACCGTGCCGAATACCTGCGCCTCGCCCGCGCGGATTCCGACCTGTTGGGTGATCCGCGGCTGGAGATGATGGTCGCGACGCTGGCCACCGGCTTGGCCAACGAGTTCGGCGATGCGGATGCGGTGTGGTCCGGGATTCGGGCACTCACCAGCCGGCTGCGTTCGGCCGGGCTCGGTACCGCCGAGGTGGTACTGCACACCGTTTCCGGACCCTGGCACGCGATGGCCGGCGACGACGCGGCCGCGTTCGCCTCGGTGCAGCGGCTGCACGAGCTGGCGGTGGAAGTGAGGACCCCCAACGTTGTCGAGGCCGCCCAGGTCGTGGCCGCGCTGGCGTGCCTACACGCGGACCGCGCAGCCGAGTTGTTGCCGACATTGGACGGGTTCCTCCGGGATAGCCGCA
This sequence comes from Mycobacterium sp. SMC-11, assembly GCF_046250095.1. Classification (NCBI taxonomy): domain Bacteria; kingdom Bacillati; phylum Actinomycetota; class Actinomycetes; order Mycobacteriales; family Mycobacteriaceae; genus Mycobacterium; species Mycobacterium sp. SMC-11. The sequence goes on from NZ_CP176430.1 coordinate 3,224,633, forward strand.
TCCCGGCCGCGTCGACGGTGGCGCTGATGCTGCTGCGCGCCGGTGAACGGGAGCGCGCGGCGACCTTTGTTGAGACGCATCCGCTGCCCGTCGAACGCCACACCTACCTCGGATCCGTGCTTGCCGCAATGAGTTGCGAGATCGCGCTGGAACTCGATCGCCGCGATCTGGCCGGGGACGCCTTCCGCTACCTGCGGGACTATTCGGGGCGGATGGCAAGCGCGGGCACCGCCGCGGCGATCGGCCCGGTGGACATGTTCTTGGCCTACGGCGCAGCGGTCACCGGGGATGCCCCGGCGGCCGCCGCGTATGCCGACGCAGCGGCCGACCAGGCTGGCCGCTGGGGGTTGCCGCGCATCGAGGCGCGGATCGCCGAAATGCGGGATCGGCACGGCTTCTGACGGGTTGGCTCAGCGCACCAAGCTCGTGCCCACGGTCGTGCCCGCCGGCACCGCCACGAACGCGGCGACGTCCAGACGCTGGAAACGACGCCTCCCCATCCGCAGCATCGCACGGAGCGGAAACGGAGCCTCGGCGAGCAGTTCGGAGGCCATCGGATCCGGGAGGTCTTTGAAGGCCCAGGGCAGCATCTGCGTGAGTTCGCGGGGGCTCATTCCGCCCCGTAATTTCGTCCGCTCGAGGTGATCCCATTCCTCGCCCCCAATCCGCGCCTGCAGCACCACATTCGCATCGCGCTCCTCGTGCGACAGGTGGCCGGTGAGGCAGGCGTAGGCGTCGTCGACGCCGGCGGTCAGTGTCTCCCGATCGGGCGTGCCGGCGCCGATCGTCATCGCCTCGAGGCCGGCTCGGACCCGGAGCAGCAGCGGGTCAATCTGGTCGTGCTCGGCATCCATGGCGTCCAGGACGGCGAGTGCGTGGGCGTCGCCGTCGGCCTCGGCGCGTTCACGCAACAGCGGCCAGAGCACCGTGTCCTCCTTGCGGTGGTGATCATGCAACACGGTGGACAGCAGATCCCACCGCGCCAACAGGGCTCGCCAGGTGCGCCCGTCAGAAACCGGGGTGCGGCGCACGGCGATGCAGAAATGCGTGAGGTCACGCCGGAATCCGTGGTGCATCACGTACATCATCCGCAAGTCGGCCGGCCCTTCCGGGGCAGCGGCCTGGCCGGGCAACAACACAGTCACAAAGACTCCTCTGCGTAAGGGATGCCCGCTCGGGCGTCCTCGTCCCGAACGATGGCAGAGCCCACTGGTAGTCCACTGGTGGCTGACTTGCGCGAGAACGCGCTGGCCACCGAGCGGATCGTCCAGTCGCTCAGCCCTTACGCGCGGTCAGCAGCAGGTACTCCCACTCCATCGAGCCGCCCCGCAGAGCGCGATCGGCCAACGCCGCGATATCGGCGTCCAGTGCGGCCACGCGATCGGGGGCCTCGGCGATCCCCCGGTAGGCCGCGATGGTCGGCCCGTAGTTCGCCTTGAAGTATTCGCGAAACGCGGCGCCGTCGGCGAAGGCGGAGACCGTCAGCCCGCGGCGCTCGGTCGTAACATCGGTGACCTGCTCGCCCAGCAGGGCATGCACATAGGGCTCGCTGCCCCATAACGGCGGCGCAGACACCCCTGCCGGCGGCGCAGGCACGTACGGCTTCATAGTGGCGAACAGCTGGCCAATGAAACCCTCTGGCGTCCAACTGATCACACCGATGCGGCCACCGGGGCGGCAGACGCGGATCAGTTCATCTGCAGCCGACTGATGGTGCGGTGCGAACATCACGCCGATACAGGACATCACCACGTCGAATTCATCGTCGTCGAACGGCAACGCCTCGGCATTGGCCTCGCGCCAGTCCAACACAAGACCCCGCTGTGCGCTCTGCGCGCGGCCGCGATGCAGCAATTGCGGGCACAGGTCGCTGGCCACGACGTGGGCTCCGGTGGCCGCGGCAGAGATGGCCGCATTGCCGGTTCCCGCAGCCACATCCAGCACCCGGTCCTGCGGCCCGATCCCGCAGGCCGTCACGAGTACCGGCCCCAACGGTGTCACCACATCGGTGGCGATCGCCGCGTAGTCGCCTAGCGCCCACAGCGCACGGTGCTTGGCCTCAATGTCGTTCACTACAGCGTTCATCGGTTCTGCTCCCTCCCGCACCCGGTGAGCCCATCGTCGGTCCGACCGGAGCAGGCATCCAGTTCCAGATCTGTACTGGCCAGGCCGGCTGCGAGACCATAGATTCGGGCGATCCACGAAAGGCACGCAGATGGCGGGATACGACCAGTTCTGTCCCATGGCCAAGGCCATGGAGTTGCTCGACGAACGCTGGACATTGCTGGTGGTGCGGGAACTGCTGCTCGGCAGCACCCACTTCAACGATCTGCGCCGCGGCGTGCCCAAGATGTCACCGGCGCTGCTGTCCAAACGACTCAAGTCACTTGCCCGCGCCGGCGTCATTGAACGCACCGAAATCGACGGTCGTGCAACGTATTCCCTTACCCGATGCGGGCAGGACCTGGCCGGTGCGGTGGATGCGCTCACCGCGTGGGGGGTGCGCTGGATCAGCGATCTCGGCGACGCCGACCTCGACCCCCACCTGTTGTTCTGGGACATCCGCCGCACCATCCCGGTCGGCGACTGGCCGCGGTCGCGCACCACGTTGGAGTTCATTCTCGACGGAGTGGCGGCCAAGGCCTCTCGGTGGTGGCTGGTGGTCGCCAACGGTGAAGCCGAGGTGTGCGACTTCGACCCCGGTTACGAGGTGACCGGGACTGTCGAGACCAGCCTGCGGGTTCTGACCCTGATCTGGCGTGGCGACGTGGGCTGGTCACACGCCATGCACGACGGCAGGGTCACCTTGTCGGGGCCCGCCGATGTGCGTCGAGCCATCCCGGCATGGCTCGGGCAGGGCAGAGCGGCTTCGGTCCCGCGGCCGGCCTGACCATCGCTCAGGGTAGGTTGAGCTGCCAGGACACCCCGAATCGGTCGTTGACCCAGGCGAACGCGGTGGAGAAGCCGTAGTCACCGAGCGGCATCAAGGTGGCGCCGCCCTCCCCCAGCTCGGCCACCAGCCGCTCCAGCTCCGCGCGATCGGCGACGTCTACGAACAGCGAGCTCGACGGGGTGAAGTCGAAGCCGTGCTTGACCGCGCTGTCGCTGACCAGCACTCGCAGCCCGGCCAGGTCGAGCTCGGCCAGCATGATGCCGGTGTCCGGCTCGGGGTGCGGGGTCGAGGAGATCACCGAGGCGCCCGGGAACACGGCCAGGTATTTGTCGATCGCCGCCACGGCGGTGCCGCCCTGGAACATGAGAAACGGTCTGATCCGGGTCACGGCGCCCAGCCTAGATACTTCGGATGGCCGATCAACACAGGTAGTGTTCGGCGGCATCGACCAGACGGCTGACGCTTCCGCGATCCAAGCCGTCGTGGCGGTTTACGCCCAACTTGCGTGCTGCCCTGCTGACGACTTGAGCAGCCTCACCACGCGACTGCGGGGTCGTCTTTCCGTCCGTCCCCTTGCGCAGGACGTGGCACGCTTCATAACCCAATTGCAGCGCCTGGTTATCCCTTAACCGGACCCTCACCGTGTTGTGCACCTCACGGAGGTAGCTGTTGGCGTCGGCGTGTGCGGTACCAACGGCCAACGAGGGGAGGGTCGAGAGAAGGATGGCGGCCAGCATGATCCGCGAGTACCTGGCTTTGATCTGGGCCATATGACGCCTTTCCGCGGTTACCCCGCACAGAAGTGAATGTCTAGACTGGTTTATACAGTGACTTCACACCAAGAATAAACACTTGGTCGCGGGACCCGAAAGTGCCAATTACGTCGAGGCAGTTCAGGCAGGCAAGTCGGTCGACCGAGGGACTCTGACCGCCATCAAAGAACAAACGGGCCAGGGGATGTCTCCCCTGGCCCGCGAGTCGTCGGAAAAATGGTCACAGCATGCAGGACACGCAACCCTCGACCTCGGTGCCTTCCAGCGCCATCTGCCGCAGGCGGATGTAGTACAGCGTCTTGATTCCCTTGCGCCAGGCGTAGATCTGAGCGCGGTTGACGTCGCGCGTGGTCGCGGTGTCCTTGAAGAACAACGTCAGGCTCAACCCCTGGTCCACGTGCTGGGTGGCCGCGGCGTAGGTGTCGATGATCTTCTCGTAACCGATCTCGTACGCGTCCTGGTAGTACTCCAGGTTGTCGTTGGTCATGTAGGGCGCCGGGTAGTAGACCCGACCGATCTTGCCTTCCTTGCGGATCTCGACTCGCGCCACGATCGGGTGGATCGACGACGTCGAGTGGTTGATGTAGGAGATCGACCCGGTCGGCGGAACGGCCTGCAGGTTCTGGTTGTAGATCCCGTGGGTCTGCACTGATTCCTTGAGCCGGCGCCAGTCGTCTTGGCCCGGAATCCGGATGCCCGCCTCGGCGAACAGCTGCCGGACCCGCTCGGTCTTGGGCTCCCACACCTGCTCGGTGTACTTGTCGAAGAACTCCCCCGAGGCGTACTTGGAATCCTCAAAGCCGACGAATGACGTACCCCGTTCGAGGGCAAGGCGATTCGATGCGCGCAGTGCGTGATACAGCACCGTGTAGAAGTAGATGTTGGTGAAGTCGATGCCCTCTTCGGAACCGTAGAAGATCCGCTCCCGGGCCAGATACCCGTGCAGGTTCATCTGGCCCAGCCCGATGGCGTGCGATTGGTTGTTGCCCTGCTCGATCGACGGCACCGACCAGATGTGGGTCTGATCCGACACCGCAGTCAGCGCCCGGATCGCGACCTCGATGGTCTGGCCGAAGTCGGGCGAATCCATCGCCTTGGCGATGTTGAGCGAGCCGAGGTTGCAGGAGATGTCCTTGCCCACCTTGGCGTAGGACAGGTCGTCGTTGAACTCCGAGGGGGTGGAGACCTGCAGGATCTCCGAGCACAGGTTCGAGTGGGTGATCTTGCCGGCGATCGGGTTGGCCCGGTTCACCGTGTCCTCGAACATGACGTAGGGGTAGCCGGATTCGAACTGCAGCTCGGCCAACGTCTGGAAGAACTCGCGCGCCTTGATCTTGGTCTTGCGGATCGCGGCGTTGTCCACCATCTCGTAGTACTTCTCGCTGACGGAGATGTCGGCGAACGGCACCCCGTAGAACTTCTCGACGTCGTAGGGCGAGAACAGGTACATGTCCTCGTTCTTCTTCGCCAGCTCGAAGGTGATGTCGGGGATCACCACGCCCAGGCTCAGCGTCTTGATCCGGATCTTTTCGTCGGCGTTCTCCCGCTTGGTGTCCAGGAAGCGGTAGATATCGGGGTGGTGGGCGTGCAGGTACACCGCACCGGCACCCTGGCGGGCGCCGAGCTGGTTGGCGTAGGAGAACGAGTCCTCCAGCAGCTTCATGATCGGGATGACCCCGGAAGACTGGTTCTCGATGTTCTTGATCGGTGCGCCGTGTTCGCGAATGTTGCTGAGCAGCAACGCCACTCCCCCGCCACGCTTGGACAGCTGCAGGGCGGAGTTGATCGATCGGCCGATCGACTCCATGTTGTCTTCGATGCGCAGCAAAAAGCAGCTGACCGCTTCGCCGCGCTGCTTCTTGCCGGAGTTCAAAAACGTCGGGGTGGCGGGCTGGAAGCGGCCGTCGATGATCTCCTCGACGAGTTGCTCGGCCAGCTTGGTGTCACCGGCGGCCAGGGTCAGCGCCACCATGCACACCCGGTCCTCGAACCGCTCCAGGTAGCGCTTGCCGTCGAAGGTTTTCAGGGTGTAGGAGGTGTAGTACTTGAACGCACCCAGGAAGGTCGGGAAGCGAAACTTCTTGGCGTAGGCCCGATCCAGTAGCGACTTGACGAAGTTGCGCGAGTACTGGTCGAGCACCTCGCGCTCGTAGTACTCCTTCTGGATCAGGTAGTCGAGCTTCTCGTCCTGATTGTGGAAGAACACCGTGTTCTGGTTGACGTGCTCCAAAAAGTACTGGCGAGCGGCCAGCACATCCATGTCGAACTGGATCTTGCCCTCGGCGTCGTACAGATTGAGCATCGCGTTGAGCGCGTGGAAGTCCAGCTCGCCCACCGGAGCGCTGCGGGTGGTTGCGGTTACCTGCTCTGCAGTTGCAGCGGTTGGTGGCATGCCTCGTCCTTCCAGAAATCAGCCAAGCCCGCGCGGACGGCTTGTACGTCCTCGTCGGTTCCCATCAATTCGAATCGATACAGGTACGGCACTCCACACTTGCGGGACACCACGTTGCCCGCGTAGCAGAACTCCGCACCGAAGTTGGTGTTGCCGGCCGCGATCACGCCGCGCAGCAGTCCCCGGTTGCGTTCGTTGTTCAAAAAAGCGATGACCTGCTTCGGCACGTAGCCGCCCTCGTCCATGTCGGGCTGTTGCCGCCCTCCGCCGTAGGTCGGCAGGACCAATACATAGGGGTGATCGACCTCGATGCGTCCGTGCAGCGGGATCCGGATGGCCGGCACGCCCAGCTTCTGCACGAAGCGGTGGGTGTTCTCCGACACCGAAGAGAAATACACCAGGCTGCATTCCGAATCCGCAGACATGGCGACCCCCTTCAGCTCTCAGTCAGACTCCACCCGTACCCGCACCTCGACGACCGGCCCCTACGCGCTCAGCGCGGTCTGCGCCAGCGCCTTGATGCGATCCGGCCGGAATCCCGACCAGTGCTCGTCGCCGGCGACCACGACCGGGGCCTGCAGGTAGCCCAGCGCCATGACGTAGTCACGGGCGTCGGGGTCCAGCGAGATGTCGACCTTCTCGTAAGCGATGCCCTGCTTGTCCAACGCCTTGTAGGTGGCGTTGCACTGCACGCACGCGGGCTTGGTGTAGACAGTGATGCTCATGGCGGCAGGCTCCTCAGCGAATCGTCGACAACGAACGGATAACGGATCGGGCACTACGTTTCAGCGGGCCGTCAGGACTTTCCGTTCTCCAGCTCCGCAGCCGTGGCAGAGCACCCAATAGGTGCCGGTCGCCGCGGCCCGAATAACTGGAAGATCCCGGGCCTGTCGGTCCCCCGAACACTACACCTAGTGGTCATCCCTCGGGGTTAATACTAGATGTTCTGAACGACATTGTTGAAATTCGCTGGTCGTAAGCCTGCGACCACCATCCGCCTCGGCGTGTCGCAGCTCACATTCGAACGTCCCTCTGCTCATAACCGCAGGTCTACCACTCGGCACCGACAAGCGAGTCGGTCAAGCCGCCGCCGACCGCCGGCCAGCAAAGCCTTCCGGCCCGCGCCTCAGCGCATCCCGGCAGGTACCGACTCCGGCGGATTCGCGGCATCGACCGGCGCCGGACGCACGCTGTGCCGCCGCAGACGACCGCCCACGACACCCAGCAGCACCGGGACCAGCGAGACCGCGATGACCGCCAGCAGAACCAGGTCAAGGTGAGCGCGGACGAACCCGATGCCACCCAGCAGATACCCCAGCAAAGGAACGCCCGCACCCCAGGCCACGGAGCCGGCGATGCTGTACGCGGTGAAGGTGCGGTGGCGCATTCCGGACGCCCCGGCCAGCACCGGCGTCAGGGTCCGCGCCACCGCCACGAAGCGCGCCAGAAAGACGGTGGCCTTGCCGTGGGTGGCGAAGTAGCGCTGGGCCCGTTCCACCTGTTGGTGGCCGAGCCGTCGGGCGGCCCGCGTCTCCAGTACCGCCGGCCCCGCCTTGGCCCCGAGGAGATAGCCGCACTGGTCGCCGGCGATCGCGGCGGCCGGCACCGTCAGGACCAGCAGCCACATCGGAACCGCCGGGTGAACTTGAGCGGCCAGCACTCCCGCGGTGAACAGCAGCGAGTCGCCGGGCAGGAAGAAGCCCACCAAGAGACCTGTCTCGACGAACACCACCGCCAGCACGCCCAACAGACCGAACGTGGCGATCAAGGTGTCCGGGTTGGTAGTAATTCCGGTCATGGCGCCAGCTTGTCCGCCAGGCGCTGTGGGACCGCTGAGAACGCGGCGGGCCAGGTGGCCGAGCTCTGCTGTACTGGTGTCGTGCGGATATTGCTGGTCGAAGACGAAGCTCGGCTGGCTGAGACCGTGCGTCGTGGACTGGCGGCCGAGGGCTTCGTCGTCGATATCGAACACGATGGTGCAGACGGCCTGGCCGCCGCCACCACCGGCGACTACGACGTGATCGTGCTGGACATCATGTTGCCCGGCCTCAGCGGCTACCAGGTGGTCCGCGAGCTGCGGGCGCAGCAGGTGTGGACGCCGGTGCTCATGTTGTCGGCCAAGGACGGCGAGTACGACATGGCCGATGCCTTCGATATCGGCGCCGACGACTACCTGACCAAGCCGTTCTCGTTCGTCGTGCTGGTGGCGCGGCTGCGCGCGCTGCTGCGCCGAGGCGCCCCGGCACGTCCGACGGTGCTCACTGCCGGCACCCTGTCACTGGATCCGGCTCGCCGCCGGGTGACCCGCGGCGACACGGTGATCACGTTGACACCGCGAGAATTCGGACTGCTGCAGTTCTTGATGCGACACCAGGATGACGTCGTCACCAAGGCCGACATCTTGCGGTCGGTATGGGACACGAACTACACCGGCGACGAGAACGTCGTCGAGGTCTACGTCGGGTATCTGCGCCGCAAGATCGACGTGCCGTTCGGGCTCGCCACCATCGAGACGGTGCGCGGCGCCGGCTACCGCCTGCGCTCGGACACCGACTCTTGATCGGGGAAACCCCGCTGCGGCAGTGCGACGGTGAACACCGCACCACCGTCGGCAGCATCGGCCACGGCAACGGTTCCGCGGTGGGCACGCACCACCTCCGCGACGATCGCCAGGCCGAGTCCGGTGCCGCCCGAGGTCCGGGCACGGGCCGCGTCGAGCCGGACGAACCGGTCGAAGATCCGGCTCCGGTCGGCCGCGGGGATCCCCGGACCGTCGTCGGCGATCGTGATGACCACGCCGTCCGGGACCGGACGGCAGCTCAGCGTCACCGTGCTGCACGCATACCGTGCCGCGTTGTCGACCAGGTTGCGAATCACCCGGGTCAGGGCGGCGCGGTCGCCGGTGACCCGGCACGCCCGGATATCTGTCACGACGCTGACCGAGCCGCTGCCGCCGAGTCGGTTCGCCTCGGCCGCCAACAGATCGTCGACGTCGACGTCCTCTCCCCGTAATCCCAATGCCCCTTCGTCGGAGCGGGCCAGCAGCAACAGGTCCTCGAGAAGTCGGCTCATCCGATGTGATTCCGGAAGAAGCGATTCGTCGATCAGTGCCCGGTCCATCAGCTCGGGCCGGGCACTGGCCAACTCCAGCGCGGTGGTGATCGTGGCCAGCGGGCTGCGCAGTTCGTGTGAGACATCGCTGACCAGACGCAGCTGCGCGGCCCTGCCGTGCTCCAGGCGAGACAGCATGGCGTTCATTGTCGTTGCCAGTTCGGCGATCTCGTCATGGGTTCGCGGAACCGGCACCCGCTCGGTCAGATCAGCGCTCGAGATCGACGCCACCCGGGCGCGGATCGCTTCCACCGGCCGCAGTGCGGCGCCCACCAGGCGGAACGTTCCCACCGCCACCAGCACGATCAGAATCGGCGCGCCCACCGCCAACAGCACACCCACCACGGTCACGATCTCCTCGACCGGTTCGCGGTCCACCCCCACCAGCACGGTGACCGGCGCTCCGTCCGCGACAGCACCGCGGGCCGAGACCCAATATTCCTCGCCGGTGGCGGATTCGACGCGGCCCACATAGCGCGCTTGACCGTCGGCGAGGGCTATCGCGGTCAGCGGTGATCGGGGTGCGCCGTTGGAGGCGGCCCGGATCACGCCCGACGCGCCGACGACCTGTACGACGGCGATGTGCCCATCGGTGGCCAGTAACGCCGACTCCAGGTCGTCGAAGTGGCCGGACCGCAGCTGGGCGGCGATGTGTTCGGCACGAAGTCCGGCCGCGGTCTCGGCGGTCGATTCCAGCGACCGGTACAGCACCAACAGGAGCAGCCCGCCCGCAATCGCGAGGCAGACCGTCATCACCGCCGCGGCGGCCAGCGCCGTGCGGGTCCGAACTCCGCTGTACAGCGAGCGAACCCGCTTGATGACGGCCCGCATCCGGTGCGTGTTGCCCCTCACCCCGCCTCCCGCTTCATCGCATACCGACACAGCATGCCCGTCATCGTCGCCCGCCGCCGCTGTGATGGCACTGAGGCCGCGGGTTTGCTCACGACGCCCACCGCGTCGGAGTCACCCGCTACCCTGCCGGGCATGCTGTCGACGCTGGCCGTACGGGGTTACCGCTCGCTGCGCGAGCTGGTGCTGCCGTTGAGACCTCTCACGGTCGTGACCGGGGCCAATGGCACCGGCAAGTCCTCGCTGTACCGGGCATTACGACTGTTGGCCGACTGCGGGCGTGGCGAGGTGATCGGCTCGCTGGCTCGCGAGGGCGGCCTGGAGTCAGTGCTGTGGGCCGGCCCCGAACAGCTCCGCGAAGCGCGCCGCAGCGGAACCGCCCAGGGCAGCGTGCGCACCCGAGTGGTCTCGCTGGAGATGGGTTTCGCCTCCGACGATTTCGGCTACCTGGTCGATCTGGGACTGCCACAGGACCCCGCGCAGGCGTCGGCGTTCGCCCACGATCCAGAGATCAAGCGTGAAGTGATCTTCGCCGGGCCGGTGCCGCGGCGCGGCGCCACGTTGGTGAGCCGCACCCGGGCTTTCGCGCAGGCCAGCACGGACTCCGGTGTGGAGGAACTGTCACGGACCCTGCCCACCTATCGCAGCGTGCTCGCCGAATTCGCCCACCCCGGCGCGCATCCGGAACTGGCCGCGGTCCGCGACCGGCTACGGGACTGGCGCTTCTACGACGGCTTCCGGGTCGATGCCGGCGCGCCGGTGCGACGGCCGCAGGTCGGTACGCGCACGCCGGTACTCGCCGGCGACGGCGTCGATCTGGCTGCGGCGGTACAGACCATCATCGAGTCCGGTGACGACGAGCTGGACCGTGCGATCGCGGCCGCATTCGACGGCGCGACGCTGTCGGTCAGCTCGCACGACGGCATGTTCGACCTGCAGCTGCACCAACGGGGCATGCTGCGCCCGTTGCGTGCCGCCGAACTGTCCGACGGCACCCTGCGCTTCCTGCTGTGGGCTGCCGCCCTGCTGAGCCCGCAGCCACCGTCGCTGATGGTGCTCAACGAGCCGGAGACGTCTCTGCATCCCGACTTGGTGGCGCCACTGGCCGAGCTCATCCGGGCGGCCGCCACCCGAACCCAGGTTGTGGTGGTCACCCACGCACGCACCATGCCCGAACTGCTGGCCGCCGTGCCGGTCGCCGATGCCGATCGCCACGACACCGCGGAGATCGAGGTCTACAAAGACTTCGGCGAGACGCGGGTCGCCGGTCTGGGCCTGCTCAACACCCCGCCGTGGGACTGGGGCAGCCGTTGACCTGTCCGGCGCCTCAGGAGCTGCGCAACGAATCCCGCGAGGGCCGCAGCGCCCGGCTGAACAGCACGTTGGCCTGACGCATGGCCACGCTGTAGGGCAGCCACGCTAGCCGCTTGAACGCGTACAGCGCCCGGATGTCGCCGGAGGTGTAGACCAGGTAGCGGTTGCGTGCCACCCCGGCCAGGATCTTTTCGGCCGCCTTCTCCGGGGACACGGCGTGGCCGGCAAATCGGCCCACCCATTTCTCCACGTGCGGGTCCTCGCGGTCCACGCCGGCGATCTCGACGGTGTTGACCAGCCCGGTCTTGACCGCGCCGGGAACCACCACCGACACCCCGATGCGGTGCCGGGCCAGGTCGAAGCGCAGTACCTCCGACACTCCGCGCAGGCCGTACTTGCTGGCGGAATAGGCCGCGTGCCAAGGCAATGCGACGATTCCGGCTGCCGAGGACACATTCACCAGGCGCCCGCCGCGGCCGGCGGCGACCATCTGCGGCAGGAACGATTCGATGACGTGAATCGGGCCCATCAAGTTGATGTCGACCATCTTTCGCCACTGCTGGTGAGACAACCGGTCGACTGTCCCCCACGCCGAGACCCCGGCAATGTTCATCACGACGTCCATGGGATCGTGGCGCTCATGGATGTCGGCGGCGAAGGCGGCGACGTCGTCGTAATCAGCGATGTCGACCACCCGGTGCTCGGGTACCAGCGCGCCCAGAGCGCGTGCGTCGGCGACGGTTTCAGCCAGGCCCTCAGCGTTTCGGTCGGTCAGGTACAGCTCGGCACCATGCTCAGCCAGCCGCAATGCAGTGGCCCGTCCGATCCCGCTCGCCGCTCCGGTGATGAAGCACCGTTTGCCCCGGTAGTACTGCGCTACGCGTGTCATGGGTGCAGACGATACCGGCGGTACCGCGCACCGATGATTCGATCCCCTGTTGCGCCGGTGTCGGCTAGCCCGTGCCGCCGCCCCACAGCGCGTTGCGCCACAACGCCTCGAGCACCTGCACGCCGCGACTCACATCGCCGCCGGGGCCCACGAAGGCACTGTCCCCGGAAAGCATGTAGGCCGTGGTGGCGCCCAGGGTCCGCACCAGCGCAGGGATGTCGTCGCTGATCGGGTTCGCGGTCCCCGCGGCGAGCTCGTCGTTGACCACGCCGACGATCTGGTCGATCACCGCATCGATCTGTGCGTCCAGCAGCTCCCGGATCTCGGCGTCGCTGTTGCGCGCCATGTTGCACGCCGACATCACCGGATCGTTGTGGGCGTAGACCGCGGCCGCGCTGCCCACCATGCGCCGGGCGAATGCCTCCGTCGATTCGTCCGCGCCCCGCGGCGCAAAGTAGTGCGTCAGTTCTTCGAGCTCGTGCGTGGCCTCCGCCAAGATGTGGGCGAGCACGGCGTATTTGGAATCGAAGTAGAAATAGAACCCCGAGCGCGCCACCCCGGCCCGGTCGCTGATGGTGCTGACCGACAGTTCTGCGAAGGGTTTCTCCTCCAGCAGTTCCCGTACCGCCTGGACAATCGCCTGACGTTGCTTGTCGCCCCGCCGCAACGGCAGATCGTCGGCAGACCGCCCACCCGCGTCAACCTCGCTATTCACCTTTGCACCTTGCACCACGCCGCGCCGGATTCAAACTTGACAGGCGTCAAACTTACTCCAAGGATTAGGGCCGAGTGACGGTTACCACAATCTGTCCGGGCATTTAGAGGAGCGTCTGTGACCACCATCAGTACCCCGCGTTACCTGCTCGACCAGGCAAAACGCCGGTTCATCCCGACCGTGAACACCATCCCCGGGATGGGATTGCTGGAAAAGCGGCTGATGACGGTGGACTGGCCGCAGCGGACGCTGGCCGCGCCGCCCCCGGGCAGCGGCCTGAAGCCCATCGTCGGCGACTCGGGACTCCCACTGCTGGGTCACATCGTCGAGATGTTTCGTCAGGGACCCGACTTCCCGCTGCACCTGTACAACACCCGGGGCCCGATCACCTTCGCCGACTCGCCCATCCTGCCGTCGATCGTCGCGCTGGGGCCTGACGCCACCCAGACGATCTTCACCAACAAGAACAAGGACTACTCGCAGAAGGGCTGGCTCCCGGTCATTGGGCCGTTCTTCAACCGCGGCCTGATGATGCTGGACTTCGACGAGCACATGGGCCATCGGCGGATCATGCAGTCCGCCTTCACCCGGCCGCGGCTGGCCAGCTACGTCGAGGACATCGACCGGGTGGCTTCGGCGATCGTGGCCGACTGGCCCACCGACGACGGCCGTTTCCTGGTGTACCCGGCGATGAAGGAACTGACCCTCGATGTCGCCTCGGTGGTGTTCATGGGCCACGAGCCGGGCAGCGACCACCAGCTGGTCACCAAGGTCAACCGCGCCTTCGAGCAGACCACTCGGGCCGGCGGCGCGATCATCCGGACCGGCTTGCCGCCATTCAAGTGGTGGCAGGGCCTGCAGGGCCGCAAACTGCTGGAGGACTACTTCGTCGAGCGGGTCAAAGAGCGCCGTAAGGCCGAGGGCACCGACATGCTGACCGTGCTCTGTCACACCGCCGACGAGGACGGCAACAGCTTCTCCGACGCCGACATCGTCAACCACATGATCTTCTTGATGATGGCCGCCCACGACACCACCACCTCGACGGTGACCACGATGATCTACCACCTGGCCGCACACCCGGAGTGGCAGGAGCGGGCGCGCGACGAGTCGCAACGGCTCGGCGACAGCCCCTTGGACATCGAGTCCCTGGAGAAGCTCGAGACTCTCGACCTTGTCATGGACGAGTCCCTGCGGCTGGTGACGCCACTGCCGTTCAACATGCGCCAGACCGTGCGCGACACCGACCTGCTGGGCCATTACGTGCCGGCCGGCACCAACGTGGTCACCTGGCCGGGCATGAACCACTGGCTGCCCGAGCTGTACACCAACCCGCGCCAGTTCGACCCGGAGCGATTCCTCGAGCCGCGGGCCGAGCACAAGAAACACCGCTACGCCTGGGCGCCGTTCGGTGGCGGGGCGCACAAGTGCATTGGGATGGTGTTCGGCCGCCTGGAGGTCAAGACGGTGCTACACCGGCTGCTGCGCCAGTACCGGATTGAGCTGTCGCACCCCGGCTACCAGCCGCGCTGGGACTACGGCGGCATGCCGATCCCGATGGACGGAATGCCGATCGTCTTGCGGCGGCTCTGAGCCGCGCGCCAGTTCACTTGCCGGGCGGCTCGTTGATCACGCTGCTGTCAGCAGCCGATTAACGCACGTGACGACGGCATCCACGGCCGAGGCCGCGGCGTCGGGCGCGAAGCCCACCGCCCAAGCCGCCGCCCGGCCATTGGACCCATGGATGAACGTCGCGGTCTCGGCACCGCAGCCGAGCTGATGAAATCCTAGGATTTCCAACGTGATTCCACGCTCGTACAGCATCTCGGTCAGCGCGCCCAGCGGGCCGTGCGCCGCTGCGGTGCAGGTGCCGGTCCGGTCTCCGATGGCGATCGTCGCCTGGTAGGTGCGGCCCTGCAGCCCCAACCGGGCCGCGGGTCGATCGGCATCCAGACAGCGCCAGCGGCCCAGCCGCAGCGGCCCGGCACAACGCCCATAGTGGGCCACGAAGCCATCCCAGGTGAGTTGGGCGCCCGGGTCGCGCAGTTCACGCGGTAGTCGGGTGTCGAATCGGTCTGCGAAGGATGTGTTGGCCATAGTGCGGTCTTTTCTGCTCGAAGAGAGCGACCGACGGGAGTAGCTTCCGACCCACAGCGGGGGGTCGGTCTGGATCAGACCCCGCTGCGGGTGCCGGCTACTACAACTAGATAACGCATGGTGTCACCAAGGCTAATAGCGCGCCCGCTGGACGCGCAACGCATTTATGGACTGGCGTCGAGATCGATATCAATTCAAGATGCGGCGAGCCACGTTGGTGGTCACCAGGTCCAGCAGTTCGTCGCCGCGACCCGCCAAGATGGTCCGGATCGCGTAGAGCGAGAAGCCTTTGGCCTGTTCAGCGGTGATCGCCGGCGGAATCGACAGTTCCTGACGTGCGGTGACGACGTCGACGACGGCCGGTCCGTCGTAGGCCAACGCCTCGGTCAGCGCCGCTTCCAAATCGGCAGGATGCTCCACCCGACGGCCGAACATGCCCAGCGCGGTGGCGACGGCGCCGAAGTCCGGATTATCCAACTCGGTACCGAAGTTCACGATGCCGGCGGCCTTCATCTCCAGTTCGACAAAATTCAGCGACGAATTATTGAACACGATCACCTTGACCGGCAAGCGATTCTGCGTCAGGGTGAGCAACTCGCCGAACAGCATCGCCAGGCCACCGTCGCCGGCCAACGCGATCACCTGTCGCTTCCGGTCGAGGGACTGGGCGCCGATCGCGTGTGGCAGCGCGCACGCCATGGTGCCGTGGTTGAACGACCCGATCAATCGCCGTCGTCCGTTCATGGTTACGTAGCGTGCCGCCCATACCACCGGGGATCCGACGTCGACGGTGAACACCGCGTCATCCGAGGCCAACCGATTAGCAACCGCAGCAACATATTCGGGACGTATCGGAGTGCGGTCTCGATCGTTGGACGCCAGCGAGTCGAGTCGCTGGCGGGTCTTGCGGTAGTGCTTCAGCGACCTTTCCAGGTGGCTACGGTCGTTCTTACTTGCCAGCAATGGCTGCAACGCGGCGACGGTGTCGGCAACCGTGCCGAGCAGTCCGAGATCGATCGGGGTGCGTCGGCCCAGGTTTCGACCGCGAATATCAACTTGAATGATCTGCGCACGATCGGGATAGAACTGCTGGTAGGGAAAGTCGGTGCCGAGCATCAGCAATACGTCGGCTTCGGCGATCGCCTTGTATCCGGACGCAAAACCGAGCAGCCCCGTCATACCGACGTCATAGGGGTTGTCGTACTCGATGTATTCCTTGCCGCGCAACGCGTGCACGATCGGCGCTGCCAAGGTGTGCGCCAGCTGCATCACCTGGTCATGGGCACCGGCGACCCCCGCACCGGCCAAAATGGTGACGTTGGCGGCGGAGTTGAGCATGGCCGCGGCCGCCCGCAGTCCCTGCTCGTCGGGGCGGCAGACCGATCCGCTGGGTCGCACCGGGCGCCTCCCCCAGGCGGTCTCGTCAAGCCGGTGGCCGAAGATCTCGCCCGGCACCACCACGACGGCGACGCCGTTCTCCTCCACCGCCGCACGCATGGCCAGCTCCAGGATCCGCGGCGCCTGCTCGGGAGTGCTGACCAACTCGCAGTAGACGCTGCACTCGCGAAACAGGTTCTGCGGATGGGTTTCCTGGAAGTAGTCGGAGCCGACCTCGGCCAGCGGGATATGGGCAGCGATCGCCAGCACCGGCACCCGGCTGCGCTGGGCGTCGAACAGGCCGTTGATCAGATGCAGGTTGCCGGGTCCGCAACTACCTGCGCACACCGCCAAGTTGCCGCTGAGCGCCGCCTCCGCGGCTGCCGCGAATGCGGCGGTCTCCTCGTGGCGCACCTGTTCCCAGCCGAAGTCGCCGGCCCGGCGGATCGCATCGGTGAGCCCGTTGAGACTGTCGCCGGGTATCCCGAAGATGCGCTGCACCCCGCTGTGTTTGAGAGTGGCGATGACATGGTCTGCGACGGTTGCCATTTCGCGTTCTCCTCACCGCGAGCGAGCGTGCGCGGAATGCCAGCGCAGCCGGCGTGTCGCTGTGCAAACGCGCTCCCCCGCGAGCGGGAGGTGCCCCCAGCTCGCGTCATGGGGAACGCTACTTGATCAGCGGGTCGCGGGGCATCCCCAAAATTCGCTCGGCGATCTGGTTGCGGGTCACCTCCGAGGTGCCGCCGGCGATCGCGATACCGCGCGCCCCCATCACCATCCGGCCAGCCATGGCGCCCGGCCCGTCGTCCAGGGCGACGTCCGGGCCCAGCAGCGCCGCTCCGATGGCCGCCCCATCACCCATGTGCTCGGCGAGCTTGAGCTTGGTGACGTTGCCCTCCGGTCCCGGGCCGGCGCCGGCGATGCTGCGTGCCACCCGGCGCAGGTTCAGCAGCCGCAACGCATGCTCGTCGGCGACGAACCGGCCGATCCGCACCGCAGCGTCGGCCACGGAATTCCGATGCTGCTGCGCCAATGCGATCAGCCGCTGGTCCACTCCGGCGGTGTAGGAGCCGCCACCGCCGATGCTGACCCGCTCGTTGCCCAAGGTGGCACGGGCGACCTTCCAGCCCTCGTTGACCTCGCCGACGACGTCCTCGTCGGGAACGAAGACGTCGTTGAAGAACACCTCGTTGAACTCCGACCCGCCGGTGATCTGGCGCAACGGCCGCACTTCGACGCCGGGCGCCTTCATGTCGATGATCACCATGGTGATGCCGGCATGCTTCGGGACGTCGAAGTCGGTGCGCACCGTGGCCAGGCCGCGCCGGCACAGGTGCGCACCGGAGGTCCACACCTTCTGGCCGCTGATCTTCCAGCCACCCTCGACCCGGGTCGCCTTGGTCTTGACCGCGGCGGCATCCGAGCCGGCGGCGGGCTCGGAGAACAGCTGGCACCAGATCTCCTCCTGGCGCAGCGCCTTCTCCACGAATCGCTCGATCTGCCAGTCGGTGCCCTGCTGAATCAGCGTCAGGATCACCCAGCCGGTGATCGAGTAGTCGGGCCGCTGGATTCCGGCGGCGCTGAATTCCTGCTCGATCACCAGCTGCTCGACGGCGTCGGCGGCCCGACCCCAGGGCTTGGGCCAGTGCGGCATGACATAGCCGGTCGCGATCAGCTTGTCCAGCTGGTCTTCGCTGCCCAACGCCGCGATCTCGGCGGCGTCGGCGTGGATCCGGGTGCGCAGCTCCTCGGCCTCGGGCGGCAGGTCCAGGCTGTTGGCCCGGGTGATGCCGGCCGCGGCGCTCTCGAAGACGGCCAGGGCCGGTGCGTCGCCGCCGAACAACGCCTGCACCGTCAGGGCCCGGCGCAGCTGCAGGTGTGCGTCGTGCTCCCAGGTGTAGCCGATACCGCCGTGCACCTGGATGTTGAGCTCGGCGTTGCGCACGTAGGCGGGGAACGCCAACGTGGCGGCCACCGCGGCGGCCAGCCGGAAGGCGAATTCGTCCTCGCCATCAGCCCGAGCGGCATCCCACACTGCGGCGATTGCCGATTCGGCGCCGACCAGCATGTTGGCGCAGTGGTGCTTGATGGCCTGGAAGGTGGCGATGGTGCGGCCGAACTGTTCGCGCACCTTGGCGTACTCGACTGCCGAATCGGTGCAGTCGGCCGCGCCGCCGACCGCTTCGGCGGCCAGCAGCACCCGGGCGCGCGCCAGCGCGGACTCGCGCCCGCCGGCCAAGACGTCGTCCGGGGTGACGCCGACCCCGGTCAGCGTCACGCGCCCGGACCGGCGGGTCGGGTCGAGGTTGCCGGGCACGTCGACATTGACACCGGCGCGGTCGCGCTCGAGCACCAGCACGTCCTCGCCGGCGGCCACCAGCAGCACATCGGCCAGGCCCGCGCCCAGCACCACCCCGGCGTCACCGGAGGCCACTCCGCCGTCCAGGACCAGGCCGCCCGGGCCGCCGGCCAGTCCGACCCCGGCGGTCACCGAACCGTCGATCAGTCCGGGCAGCAGGCGGGCCTGCTGCTCGGGGGTGCCGGCGGCGGCGATCACCGCGGAGGCGATGACGGTCGGAACGAACGGACCCGGGGCAACTGCGCGGCCCAGCTCCTCGATCACCACCACCAACTCGGGCAGCCCGAAACCGGAGCCGCCGTGCTCCTCGCCGATATGCAGGCCCAGCCAGCCCAGGGACGCCAGTTCGGTCCAGAACGGGGGCCGAGTCTCCTCGGCGGCGTCCAGCAGCGTCCGGGCCGCCGAGCGGGCCTTCTGTGCGGTCAAGAACCCGCGGGCCACCTCGGCAAGTTCGCGGTGGTCGTCGGTCAATCCAATGCCCATGGGGAGTCTCCTGGCTTTCGTTTACTTGGGGGCGAACCGCTGCCCGGCGTCGAGCCGCAGGCATTGTCCGTTAAGCATCGGGTTGTCGACGACAGCGGCAACCAACTTGGCGAACTCCTCGGGCCGGCCGAGGCGCTTGGGGAACGCCGCGTCTTTGGTCAGGGCACTGGCGAACTCCTCCGGGATGCCCTTGGTCAGGCCGGTGGCGAACAGGCTCGGCGCGATCGCCAGCGCCCGGATGCCCACCGAACCGAGGTCGCGAGCCATGGTCAGGGCCATACCGGCCACGCCCGCCTTGGCGGCGGTGTAGGCGACCTGGCCGATCTGGCCCTCGAAGGCCGCGATCGACGCCGTGTTGATGATGACGCCGCGCTCTTCGTCTTCGGGCTCGTTGGTGCTCATGTGCGCGGCGGCCAGCCGGTTGATGTTGAACGTGGCGATCAGATTCAGGTCGATCACCGCACGGAAGGACTCCAAATCGTGCGGGCCGGACTTGGACAGGGTGCGCTTGGCGATACCCCCGCCGGCCGTGGTGACGATGACGTGCAGCCCGCCCAGGCCCTCGACCGCCGCAGCCAGAGTCTTCTCGGTAGCGTCGAAGTCGGTGATGTCCACCGGGTAGAAGACACCGGCTCCGCCCTTCAGACCGGCGGCCACCTCCCCGCCCTCCGAGCCTTCCCGGTCGAGCACCGCAACATCCGCCCCGCCGGCAGCCAGCAACTCCGCGGTAGCGCGGCCCATTCCGGAGGCGCCACCGACGATGATGACCTTCTTCCCGTTGATGTCCATGCAGACCCCTTCGCCGCCGTTACTGGAAATCTAGTAGTTGAGAATCTAGGACAAGTTATCGTTCCGCTCGGAAACCGCTGCCCCTCGGGCATCACAGAAGGCCCCCAGGAGGTACCCGTGGCCGCACCGACGGCGCCAGAGGTAGTCGAGCGACACGACGGGCCGGTGACCTATGTGCACACCGATCCCCAGCTGCCCCCGGTGGCCGTGCTCGACCGCTCCCCCATCTCCGCGCGGCACAAGACGGTGTTCGGTGCGCTGGCGGTCGCGGGGGCGGTGGCCTGGGCATCGATCGCGTTCGCCCGCGGCGAGTCGGTGAACGCGGTGTGGTTCGTCATCGCCGCGGTGTGCACCTACATCATCGGATTCCGTTTCTACGCACGGTTTATCGAGCGCAAGATCGTGCAACCGCGCGACGACCACGCCACGCCTGCGGAGATCTTGGAGGACGGCACCGACTATCTGCCGACCGATCGCAGGGTGCTCTTCGGCCACCATTTCGCTGCCATCGCCGGCGCAGGTCCGCTGGTCGGCCCGGTACTGGCCACTCAGATGGGCTACCTGCCGGGGACCATCTGGATCATCATCGGCGCGGTGGTGGCCGGTTGCGTGCAGGACTACCTGGTGCTGTGGTGCTCGGTGCGCCGACGGGGTCGCTCCTTGGGACAGATGGCCCGCGAGGAGCTGGGCGCCGTCGGCGGTGCGGCCGCGATCATCGGCGTGCTGGTCATCATGGTGATTCTGATCGCGGTACTGGCACTGATCGTGGTGCGGGCGTTGGCCGTAAGTCCCTGGGGTGTGTTCTCCATCGCGATGACGATTCCGATCGCCCTGTTCATGGGGTTCTATCTGCGGTTCCTGCGGCCAGGCCGGGTATCCGAGGTGTCCCTGATCGGAATCGTCGCGTTGCTGGGCGCTGTAGCAGCGGGCAAGTGGGTCGCCGAAACCTCTTGGGGTGTCGCATGGTTCACGTTGTCCCCGGTGACGTTGTCCTGGTGCATCATCGGTTACGGTTTCGCCGCCTCGGTGCTGCCGGTGTGGCTGCTGCTGGCGCCGCGCGACTATCTGTCGACGTTCATGAAGGTCGGCACCATCATCCTGCTGGCCGTCGGCATCCTGGTTGCCCGGCCGCTGATGGCCGCGCCGGCCGTCTCGGAGTTCGCCCGCACCGGCGACGGACCGGTGTTCGCCGGGTCCCTCTTCCCGTTCCTGTTCATCACGATCGCGTGCGGAGCGCTGTCCGGATTTCATTCGCTGATCGCCTCGGGTACCACGCCGAAACTGCTCGAAAAAGAGAGCCAGATGCGGCTGATCGGCTATGGCGGCATGCTCACCGAGTCCTTCGTGGCGGTGATGGCGCTGATCACCGCATCGATCCTGGACCAGCACCTGTTCTTCACGCTCAATGCACCGGTCGCCGCAACCGGCGGTACCGCCGAGAGTGCCGCCGCGTACGTCAACGGGCTCGGGCTGGACGGGCCCCCGGTGACCGCCGAGCAGATCACCGAGGCCGCCACCTCGGTCGGGGAACAGTCGATCGTGTCGCGCACCGGCGGGGCCCCCACCCTGGCGCTAGGAATGGCCGACGTGCTGGGGCGTGTGTTCGGCGGACCGGGTCTCAAGGCCTTCTGGTACCACTTCGCGATCATGTTCGAAGCGCTGTTCATCCTGACCACCGTTGACGCCGGCACCCGGGTGGCTCGATTCATGCTCTCCGACGCCCTGAGCAACCTGGGTGGGCCGCTGCGCCGGCTGTCCAACCCCAGTTGGCGGATCGGGGCGTGGGTGTGCAGTGTGGCCGTGGTCGCCGGGTGGGGTTCGATCCTGTTGATGGGCGTCACCGATCCGCTCGGCGGGATCAACACCCTGTTCCCGTTGTTCGGTATCGCCAACCAGCTGCTGGCCGCGATCGCGCTGACGGTGGTGACGGTGATCGTGATCAAGAAGAGCCGGGGCAACTACGGCCTGAAATGGGCGCTGGTCCCGGGCATTCCGCTGCTGTGGGATCTAACGGTCACCATGACGGCCTCGTGGCAGAAGATCTTCTCCGGCGATCCGCGGGTGGGCTACTGGACGCAGCATTTCGCCTATCGGGCCGCTGAGCGGGCCGGCGAGACGTCGTTCGGATCGGCGGCCAACGCATCGCAGTTGCACGATGTCGTCCGCAACACCTTCATCCAGGGCACCTTGTCGATTGTGTTCGCCTCGCTGGTGGCGGCGGTGGTCGTCGCCGGAATTGTGGTGTCGCTACGGGCGATTCGTGGAACAGTCTCGACAATCGAGCCGCCGCCGATGCCATCGAAGCGGTTCGCGCCTGCTGGGTTGATTCCGACCGCGGCCGAACGAAAGGTGCAGGAGCAATGGGACGCCCGCTGCTCGGATTAGCGCGGGCCGCTCGCCATGTCGGCTGGTACTGGGCATCGCTGTTGGGCGACAACCACTACCACCGCTACCTGGAGTACCGCCGCCGTGCTCATCCCGGCGAACCGGTGCTCTCCGAGCGCGACTACTGGCGGCGCCGTCACGACGGCGATCCCGGAGCGCGCTGCTGCTGACACCGCCGCCCACGGGCCGTGTCCAAACCTTAATGAAGCCTTGACCGTCTCGTGGGCATGTGCGCGAGGCATATCGACGCGAATCTCCCTACCATCAACGGCGATAACCAAAGTTACAAGATCGGGAAGGTATGCCGACGATGTGGACATCGGTGCGCTCAGCAATGGTGGTGATCGGGGTCGCGGTCACAACGCTCGTGACGCCGCCCGGAACAAGTTCGGCCGCGGCCAGCCAGCCGCCCGGCGCGGGGATCGCGTCGATCCAGCCGTCGTCGGGTGCGGTCGTCGGCGTGGCGCACCCGGTCGTGGTGACGTTCTCCGCACCGGTGATCGACCGCCGGGCCGCCGAGCGCTCCATCGCGGTGCGGTCCAACCCGCCAATGACCGGAACGTTTGACTGGGTCGACGACACCGAGGTGCAGTGGGTTCCCGACCACTACTGGCCCGCGCACAGCGCCGTGGCACTGTCGGTGGGCAAGCTCTCCGTCGACTTCAGCACGGGCGCAAAGGTTGTCGGCGTCGCCAGCATCTCGGCGCACACCTTCACCGTGACCGTCGACGGTGACAGCGACGAGGCCGGCCCGCTGCCCACGCCGCACCACCGCCCGCACTGGGGCGAAGACGGCGTCATGCCCGCCACCATGGGCAAGACCGAATACGAGACGCCGACGGGCAACTACACCGTGCTGGGCAAGGACCGCAAGGTCGTGATGGACTCGAGCAGTGTGGGGATCCCGATCGACTCCGCCGAGGGCTACCGCTTCGAGGTCGAGCAGGCGGTACGTATCACCCGCCGCGGACTCTACGTCCACTCCGCACCCTGGGCGCTGCACTCCCTGGGGCTGGAGAACGTCAGCCACGGTTGTGTCGGCCTGAGCCCCACCGATGCCGAGTGGTACTTCGACCGGGTCAACATCGGCGACCCGGTGATCATCAAGGAGTGACGCGGGCCGCTGGGACGTCCGCTAGGACGTCCCAGCGCTGCCGAATTCGACCGGCATAGCGTCGATCCCGTTGATCCAGGGCAGCACCGACCGTGACGGGCGATCCAGCTGGTGGATGTCGGGAATGATGTCTGCCAGCGCACCGAAGATCAGGTTGATCTGCATGCGGGCGAGGTTGGCCCCGATGCAGTAGTGCGCTCCGGGAGCCCCGAAGCCCAAGTGCGGATTGGGGCTTCGCAGGATGTCGAACCTGAACGGGTTGTCGAACACCTCGTCGTCGTAGTTGGCCGAGCCGTAGAACATGCCGACCCGCTGGCCCTTACGGATCTGCACTCCGCCGAGTTCGACATCGCGTAACGCCGTGCGCTGGAAGGAGATGACCGGCGTCGCCCAGCGAACCACTTCTTCGGCCATGGTGGTGGGGCGTTCGTCGACGAACAGCCGCCATTGGTCGGGGTGGTCGAAGAACGCCAGCATCCCCTGCGAGGTGGCGTTGCGGGTGGTCTCGTTGCCGGCCACCATCAGCATCATCACGTAGTAACCGAATTCCAGCGCGGTCAGCTCTTCGCCATCGATGGTCGCGGTAACCAACGCCGTCGCGATGTCGTCGCGCGGGTGTGCCTTGCGGTCTTCGGCCATCTGATAGGCGTAGCCCAACAGTTCGGCGGAGGCTTGGAGCCCGTCGGCTCCGGCTTCCGGTTCGCCGTTGCCGCCGCCCACCAGCCGGTTGCTCCAGTCGAAGACCTGCTGGCGCTCGTCTGCTGGGACACCGATCAACTCGCAGATGGTCGCCAATGGCAGCTGCGAGGCCACCTCGGTGACGAAGTCGCCGGTGTTGTGCTCGGCGGCGGCCGTGACGATCTCTCGGGCTTGGCGGTCCAGCGAATCCCGCATGCCGGCAACCACGCGGGGCGTGAAACCCCGCGAGACGATCCGGCGCAGCTTGGCGTGCTTGGGTCCATCGAGAAACAGCATGATGTTGTCGCGGCTGGCATCGTGGAGCTCTTGGTTGTCCGTGGTATTCGTCCGGATCAGCGAGGTGTTCTCGTGCGAGGAGAACACCTCGTCCTGCAGAGACACCGCCCGGACATCGGCGTGCTTGGTGACGACCCAGTAGCCCTCGTCCGGGTAGCCAGATACGCCGAAGGGCTGAGCGTTCCACCAGATCGGTTCGGTTTTGCGCAGCAAGGCGAACTCCTCGTGCGGGATCCGCTCGCCGATGAGTGCGGGGTCGGTGAAGTCGAACCCCTCCGGCAGCAGGTGCTGTGTGTCGGTCATCGTGCTCCCTCTCGCTCTACCAGCGGTTGCCACGCCAAACCTGCACCGGCGCTGTTGATGTAGCCGCCCGAGGGGGCGGCGAAATGCGATCCGAGCAGCAGCGCCCGCTCGTCGGCGACGCGGCGCAGCAGAGCCCGACGGCTGGCGCGAGCAGCGCTCGGGTCGGCGTCGGGCCGGGCACTGATCTCGGGGTCGGCGATCTGGACCGGATGGTGCACGACGTCGCCGCTGATGTAGGCGACCGCGCCCGCGGATTCGATACGCACCGACACGTGGCCCGGGGTGTGACCGGCAGTGGGGACGAGCCGGACCGTCTCGGTCAGCCGATGATCCGGCCCGACCAGCCGCAGCTTGCCGTGCTGAGCCAGCGGCGCGACGCATTCGGGTGCCACCCGGTCCTCACCGGTGAATTCGCTCCAGTGCGCGTGCTCGGCCGCGGTCACCAGGTAGTCGGCGCCGGCGAACCTCGGCACCCACTGCCCGTCCTGCTCGATGGTGTTGCCCCCGGCGTGATCTCGGTGCAGATGCGTGCACACCACCGCCGTGATGTCGCCGGGGCTGAATCCGGTAGCCGCCAACGACTCCTCGAAGCGGTCGGGGAGGTTGCGCGTCCGCAGAAAGCTTTCGGCGAAGCAGGTGTCGACCAGCACGCACGACGCCTCGGACGCGATCAGATAGGACTGGATCGCCATCAAGATGTTGCCCGACGCGTCGCGGTAGTCCGCCAGCGTGTCGTCCGCGAATCGCTCGGATGCCGCTTCGAAGAGCAGGGCGGGTGGGATCGGTATGACCGCCTGCAGGACCGCGTGGATGTCAACGTCGCCGACGGTCCAGTGCTGCACGCCAGGGTCCCCTTCTCGCAGCGCGATCGTATGCCACGAATCATTTGGAAGTGAGCGATTCGAGGAACCGGGTCCGTGCGGCCCGATCTGGCACACTCGACGCGTGGCAGCTCCCACCGTTCGCTTTCGGCGGCTCGCCGAACAGGTCGCCGACGAACTTCGTCGGCGCATTCTGACCGGCGAGCTGACCGACGATCACGTGCTCCCCAAGGAGGACGAACTCCTGGTCGAGTTCGCCATCAGCAAGCCGTCCCTGCGTGAGGCCATGCGCATCCTCGAGGCCGAGGGCCTGCTCACCGTGCGCCGGGGCAAACGGGGCGGCGCGGTGATCCATCGACCCACTCCAGCAAACGTCGCCTACACCATGGGCCTGGTCTTGGGCTCGCAACAGGTCAGTCTCGCCGACGTCGGGACCGCACTGCTGCAGGTCGAACCGGCCTGCGCGGCACTGTGCGCGGGGCGGCCGGACCGAAAAAGCACGGTGGTGCCCATTCTGCGCCGTTTACACGAGGAATCGGTGGCCGCGGTCGACGACCTGCAGAAGGCCACCTCCGCCAGCCGCCGCTACCACGAGGCCCTGGTCACCCACTGCGGCAACACCACCATGCTCGTCATGGCGGGCGCGCTCGAAGCCCTGTGGTCCGCACACGAGCAAAGCTGGTCCAGCCAGGTCACCGACCATTCGACGGTGCCCGTTCCCGAGCGCCGCGCTGTCTTGGAGGACCACCGTCAGGTGATCGACGCCATCGATGTCGGCGACGCCCAGCGGGCCCGCGACCTCGCCGCGGCGCACCTTCTGCACGTCCAGCACTATCCCGGCCGTTCGGGGGTCGTCGACCCCGCCATGGTCCGTCCCCGCGGGATCTCCAGCGCCGGGCACCCCGACCTTTGAGGAACTCGTCGACTCCGTTGACGGGGCCCCTTATTTCCATATGATTTGTTCATGACGGAGTCCGTCGACGTCCAGTGCGCCCGTCCCGGCGGCTCAGCGGTCTGGTCGCCATCCGTGGTTCCGCCGATCGGCGTCGAGCTGAGCAACGCCCAGGCGCTGGCCATCGCGTTTCGTCATCTCGCCGACATCGGCTTCGCCGAGAACATGGCCGGCCACATCACCTGGCAGCCCACCGGCCAGACCGACATGCTGGTCAATCCGTGGGGCCTGTGGTGGGCCGAACTCACCGCCTCCGACATCTGCACCGTCGACGCGGACGCCCGCGTCGTCGCCGGCCGCTGGGATGTCACCCCCGCCATTCATATCCACACCGAACTGCACCGCGCCCGCCCCGACGCACGCGTGGTGATCCACAACCACCCCTACTACGTGAGCCTGTTGGCGTCGCTGCAGACGCTGCCGGAGCTGGTCCACCAGACCGGCTCGCTGTTCCTCGACGACCTGTGCTTCGTCGAGGACTACGACGGCGAGGTGGACAGCGCCGCGCGGGCCCGGGATCTGGCCGAGCGTATCGGTACCGCGAACCTGGCGATCCTGGCTTCGCACGGGGTGATCGCCACCGGACGCACCCTGGCCGAGGCGGTCTATCGGTCCGCCACCATAGAGCGGGTGTGCAAGCTGGCCTACCACGTCATGTTGACCGGCCGGACGCCCACGCCGATGAAACGCTCCGATATGGCCGGGATGCAGGCGTCGCTGATCGAACGCGCCGCCGACGTGTACTGGGCCGGCGCGGCCCGCATGACCATCAAGGCCGACCGGCATGTGCTCGACTGATCAAGACTCTCGACTGACCAAGACTGAGGTTCACCGGTGAAATCGATTGACGAGCTCAGCTCCGACCTGAGCTTCACCACCGCCAAGGCCGGAGCGGAACGCACCGTGACCTTCCTCCCGGAACCGCCCCGCGCACAACGCCGCTACACGGTGATCTCGGTCGACGACCACATCGTCGAACCCCCGGACACCTTCCTCGGTCGAGTACCCCGCAAACTTGCCGACCGGGCGCCGCGGGTGGTCGAGACCGAGACTGGCGGCCAGACCTGGATGTACGACGGCCAATCACTGCCCAACGTCGGGTTCAACGCCGTGGTGGGGCGTCCGGTGTCGGAGTTCGGCTTCGAGCCGGCCCGATTCGACGAGATGCGCCGCGGCGCCTGGGATATCCACGCACGCATCAAAGACATGGACCTCAACGGCGTCTACGCCTCGCTGAACTTTCCCTCCTTCCTGCCCGGGTTCGCCGGCCAGCGCCTGCAACTGACGACCGGCGACCGCGAGCTGGCACTGGCATCAGTGCGGGCATGGAACGACTGGCACCACGAGGTATGGGCCGGTTCCTATCCCGACCGCATCATCGGCTGTCAGCTGCCCTGGCTGCTGGATCCCGAGGTCGGCGCAGCCATGATCTACGAGAACGCCGAAAGAGGCTTTCGCGCCATCACTTTCAGTGAGAATCCGGCCATGCTGGGGCTGCCGACCATTCACTCCGGGCATTGGGACCCGATGATCGCCGCCTGCGCCGAAACCGGCACCGTAGTCAATCTGCACATCGGTTCGTCGGGCACCTCGCCGTCGACCACCGATGATGCTCCGCCCGACGTCGCCGGCGTCCTGTTCTTCGCCTACGCCATCTCCGCCGCGGTCGACTGGCTGTACTCCGGGTTGCCCAGCCGCTTCCCCGAGTTGAAGATCTGCCTGTCCGAGGGCGGAATCGGCTGGGTCGCAGGGCTGCTGGACCGCCTCGACCACATGCTGAGCTATCACGAAATGTACGGAACCTGGAAGGCGCTCGGCGAGACGCTCTCCCCGGCTGAGGTGCTGCAACGCAACTTCTGGTTCTGCGCGGTCGAGGATCAGTCGTCGTTCTGCCAGCACGAGCGCATCGGCACCGACCACATCATGCTGGAAGCCGACTACCCGCACTGCGATTCGACCTGGCCGAACACTCAGCAGGTGATCCATGAGGAGATCGGCAACCTTGCCCCCGAGGTGATCCGGAAGTTCACCTGGCAGAACGCCTCTCGCCTCTATCGGCATCCGGTTCCCGAGGCGGTCCAGCACAACCCGGATGCGTACTGAACATGGCTGCCTCACCGTCACCGCTACGAGTTGCGGTGCTCGATGACTACCAGGGCATCGCCGCCACGGTGGACTGGTCGCCCATCCCCCGGCCCGTGGATCTGTTGGCGATCCGTGAACACCTCGCTCCCGGTGACGAACTGGTGGCCCGGCTGGCCGACCGCGAGGTGGTGGTGGCGATGCGCGAACGCACGCCGATCGGCGCCGACCTGCTGTCTCGGCTGTCGGAGCTGAAGCTGCTGGTCACCACCGGGCCGTTCAACGCCGCCATCGACGTGGCCGCGGCCCACCGGCTCGGGATCACGGTGTGCGGGACCGGTGGCACCATCACGCCCACGGTCGAACTCACCTGGGCGTTGATCCATGCCTTGCAACGCCAGCTGATCGCCGAGGACGCGGCGCTGCGGGCCGGTCGGTGGCAGCAGACCGTCGGCGCCGATCTGGCCGGCGCGACGCTCGGACTGGTGGGGCTGGGCCGCATCGGCCGGCTGGTCGCCGCGGTGGGCCACGCCTACGGCATGCGAGTGACGGCATGGAGCCCACACCTGACTCCAGAGCGGGCCGCCGAGGCGCAGGCGCAGCTGCTGGACCGGCGCAGTCTGTTCGAGAGCGCCGACGTCGTATCGATCCACATGGTGCTCTCCGAGGCGACCCGCGGCCTCGTCGGTCGCGACGAGCTGGCCGCGATGAAATCCAGCGCGATCCTGGTCAACACCTCCCGGGGCGGGTTGATCGATGAGGCGGCACTGATCGACGCACTGCGCACCAACCGGATCCGCGGGGCGGGGCTCGACGTCTACGACCAGGAGCCGCTGCCGGCCGGGCACCCGCTCACCACGCTGGGCAACACCGTGCTGACCCCGCACCTGGGCTACGTGACCGAGAACTGCATGAACGTCTTTTATCGCGATATCGTCGACGACATCGTCGGCTACTGCGCCGGTACTCCGTGCCGGTTGGTGAAACCATAATCGCGCCGTTCACACCTTTTCCGATAACAGCTTTTTGTAACGGTGCAGTCGCCCTGGAATAACGGTTCTACAAACAAACTATCGTCGGACGATTTCACAATGATTCCGTAACAGAAAAAGGTCCGCGAACACAATGTTCGCGGACCCTTTTCTGAAACGTGCTATTTAGTGCCGCCAGCCAAACCGATAGGGGCACTGATGGCGTCTGTCATCAGTCCCGCGATCGGGCTGGCCGCAGCGGCTCCGGCCGGACCCGGCGCCACCAGAGGCACGGGCGGCGGCAGTCCGGGAACCACCGGAATCGGGGCAATCGGGATCGGGGGCACCGGCCCCGGCAGTCCCATCGGTACAGGACCAGCAAGAGTGGTCAGATCAGCCGCAGCTGGCCCACAGGGCACCGCGCCGGCCGCCCCGACCACGCCTGCCGGTGCCCCACCGTCACCGGATGTTTGAGCGATCACACCACCCGCACACACCGGCCCACCAAGGGGCAGGTTCCCGACGGGCACAGCACCCGCCGGACCGCTGAGAATCAACCCGCTTGCATAAAAGCCGATACCGGCGAATATCGCTTTACCGAGTCTCCCGAGGCTCTTCACGTAAACTCCGATGATTAGTATCCAGTCCCCCCGGACACGCAATCTTCTGACTGCAAAACGAACCGTATCACAGGCGTGTAAGTTACCGGGCCGGCCAATTGACTCGTTACCGTAACGATGCGGTTCAGGCTTTGTGACTCTATGTTCACCAGGCGGCCTGGTCGCGATTCTGCGCAATCAGCGCAGACCGAACGGGATACCCATCGAAATGAGTGGAGCTAAGGGGACTCGAACCCCTGACCCCCACACTGCCAGTGTGGTGCGCTACCAGCTGCGCCATAGCCCCGCGTTGTCGTGCTCATCGAAGCTACACCACAGGCGCACCAAGGTTCAAAACAGCTACTCAGTGGGCCTGTTTTCAGGCCGGATGCTGGGTCTGATGCAACCCGTAGGGCACCGCGTCGAGCAGCGTCACCGTCACGTTGGCCCCGCTGGGCACCTGGTAACTGCGCTCCTCCCCGGGCCGGGCTCCGGTGATCGCCATGCCCAGCGGCGACTGCGGCGAATAGACCTCCAACCCGCTCTGGTCGTCATCGCGGACGCCGAGCAGGAAGGTCTCGGTGTCCCCGTCGCTGTAGCGGACAGTCAGTACCATGCCGGGCTCGGCGACCCCGTCGTCCGGCGGATCCTGGCCGACCACGGCGACCGCCAGCAGGTCGTGGATCTGGTGGATCCGAGCCTGGCGTGCCTGTTGGTCACTGATGTCTTCACCGCCCGAAACATCTTGCGGTGCAGATAGTTCCGCCAGCTCGGCCAGCAACCGGTCCTTGGTCTGCTGGGTCATCCAGACACCGTTCGTATCAGTCATCGACAGTTCTCCTTTACAACAGCATTTGATTCGAAAATTCACCGACCCGAGTGGGTCAGCGCAAGGGATCGAGGTCACGCAGCACGGCGGACTGTTTGCCGGTGGTGATCTGCTCGGCCAACAATCGGCCCGTTATCGGACCGTGCGTCATGCCCCACATGCCGTGCCCACCGGCAACGTAAACGGTGTGCGGGCACACCTCCCCCACCAAGGGCCGCCCGTCGGGGCTGACCGGACGTGGACCCACCCACACGTCGGTGCGCTCATCCCAGCGGACACCGTCGAGCAGGGGTCGGGTGGCGGCGACGATGGCTTCGACGCGGGCCGGGACGATCGGGGCGTCGGGATCGCCGAACTCCATGGTGCCGGCGACTCGCAGCCGGGCATTCAACGGCGTGCAGGCCACCCGGGCATCGGGCAGGTAGATCGGCCCGGTGACCGGCCCATCGACCGGCACCGAGAAGGAGTAGCCGCGCCCGGCCCGCACCGGCACCCGGATCCAGCGCGCTGCGAGTCGGGACAGCCAGGCACCGCTGGCGATCACCGCTGCATCGGCCGTCAAAGTGCTGCCGTCGCTGCTGGTCACGGCCACGCCGTCACCGTGGGGCGACACATCGGCGACATCGAGAACGTGCAGAACGGCACCGCGCTGCACCACCGTGCGGCCCAGTGCAGTCACGAACCGGCCCGGGTCGAGGAAGCGCTGACCGTCGATCTGCACCCCGGCAGCGACCGCCGAGGACGCCAGCGGCACCCGCTCGGCCAATGCGGCACCGGTCAGTTCGGTGCCGTACACCGGCTGGCCGGCCTCGGAGAACCGGCGCAGCTCGTCGAGCAGTCGCTCCGCGTCAGCCGAGGTGCGGAAGATCGCGGTGATGGGGGCATCGGTGATCGGGGCGTCCACCCCGTTGGCGAGCAGAACGTCATAGGCCTCAATGCATTCCGCGCTCAGAGGCGCGTTGGCCCGCACCGCGCGGCGCCAGGCCGCGGGACGGCTGTTCGCCGCGAAGCGCGCCAAGAACGTCCACAGTGCCGGGCCGGCATTGAGCGGCACCTGCAGCGGCGCGGTCCGACTCAGCAGGGACCGCAGCCCGAAGCGCAGGTTGGCCGGCTCGTTGAGCGGAATCGCCAGCGCCGGGGAGATCCAGCCGGCGTTGCCCCACGAGGACCCGGCCGCCACTCCGACACGGTCGACCACGGTGACTTCGACGCCGCGCTCCTGCAGAAACCAGGCGGTGGACAAGCCAACGACGCCGGCACCCACCACGATCACAGATCGTGGTGCGCCGTCGATTCGATTGGCTGCACCCATTACTCCATGATGCGACTGCCCTCAGACACCTGGTTTAACCGAATCGCACAACAGCGACGTCACTGTTTGTCGAGTTCCGACATGTCACCCGCCGCGAGCTCGATCATCGCCGCGAATCGGGTCCGCGGATCCTCCAGCCCCAGTGGCGTCACCTCGGCCATCTTGCGCAGCCGGTACCGGACGGTGTTCTCGTGCACGCCCAGCTGCTCGGCGGCCCGGGCCAGGTCGCCTTGTGCGTCGAGCCAGGCCCGCAGCGTGGACACATAGGGCGTGTTGTGGGCCGCGTCGTGGTGTCGTAGCTCTGCGACCGGCCCGCGGGTCGGCACCCGTCCGGCTCGCGCCGCGGTGTGCAGCCGGCGCAGCACGATCTCGTCCCAGGACTCGTCGTAGGCCGGCGGAACGCTCTCGGGCCGGCCGACTTCGTGCAGCCCGAGGCATTCTTCGGCTTCGCGACCCGCGGCGGCCAGCTCGGTGACCGTGGCAACCGCACTGATCCCGGCCCACACGCTCGCGTGTGGCGGCAGGGCACCGGCCAGGCCGCGCACCCACTGCCGGGCAGCAGCGGCGTCCTCAGCGGGCAGCAGGGTGTAGACGGTGTTGGCGGCCAGTGCGCTGCGACCTGGACGCGACCAGCCGAATCCCGTGGTGACGGCCTCGAAAGCCAACAGCAGCCCGGCATGAGGTTGCGTAGCGATCCGGGTGTGCACGGCAATTACTCGCAACGGAGCCTGCGGCAGCCCCAATCTGGCCACCAGGGCCAGCGCATCGTCCGGCTCAGTCTGTTCATCCAAAAGCCTGGTCACCCAGTCGGATTCGACTTGTCGCTCCAAGTCGGCACTAGCCCGCGACCGCAGCACATGCAAGGCCACCGTGCGGGCACCGTCGGCCAGTGCGGTCAGCCGCTCACCGCTCAACGGGTGCGGGCAGGCCACCCATACCGCACCCAGCGTCTCGCGGCCGGCACGCACCGCCACCACCATCCGGCCGGTCAAGCCGTACTCGGGATCGGCAGCGACGAATAGCGGCTCGTCGTGGATATCCAAATGCGCTAAAACGCCGCGCTTTTCGAATAACTCCCGAAGCGGCTCGGACTCCTGCCGGTTCAGGATCGTCGCCGATCGCGCCGGGTCGGCATGCCGCTGGCCACGCGAGTAGGACAGCACCCTGCCCAGCTGGTCCTCGATGGTGACCGCACCGCCCACCGCTTCGGCGAGACTGTCGGCCACGGCGAAAAGATCCGTTGGCCCACGGCCCGATTCGGTCTCCCGGCCTTCGAGCACCAAGCCGTAGACCACCGCGGCCAGCTCGCTCCAGGACACCGCGGCGTCCACCACGAGCACGGCAAGCGACTCACCCTCGCCGGCGAAGGAGGTCTTGTCTTCGACGTCGCGCACCAGTACAGCGACGGCCTTGGCGGCCACCGCCCAGCGCACCGCCTCCTTTACCGAGCGGGCGCCGACCGCCAACAGGACGTCGCCGACAACGACACGCTCACCGGTCACCTCGTGCATCACGACACTGCTCAGCCGCGTCGTCCTCGGAATGGAGCAGAACCTCAGCCGAACCCCGTAGCTGCCCACCACGTTGACCAGCCGGTCCAGTGTCACCATCAACCGAGCCTAGCCACGTCTCGTCGGCGAGCCCGCCGATCGGGCTGCTCTCCCTGGTCTCCGGCGCCCACAGCCACGTGAGCGCCGCCACCAGCAGCACCCCACCGCTGATCGCAAAACCCCACTCGAAAGACATCCGTTCGGCGATCTGGCCGACCGCAATCGAACCGACGATCGACCCGAAGTCGGCCATCATCTGATAGGTCGCCACCGCGGTGCCCGCCCGGGCTTGGTTTCCGACCAGGTCGGAGATGACGGCCTGCTGCGGCGACCCGTAGATCCCCGAGGCCACTCCGGTCAGGTACGACACCAACAAGAACACCACCAGCGATGCGCTCGCGCCCAGCAAGATCGTCGTGACACCAGATGCCGCCAGGCCGGCGATCAGCAGCCCCTTGCGACCAATCCGGTCGGAGAGCTGGCCGCTGGGCAGCACCGCACAGACATTGCCTATCCCGATCATGGCCAGTGTCAGTCCGGCGAAGGAGGGCCCGCGGTCCAGGACTTCGGTGACGAACAGCGGCACCAACGCAACCCGGAGACCGAAGACCGACCAGCCGGTGGCGAAGTTCGACAACAGCGCCGAGCGGTACGCGCGATTCCCCAGCGCTGTACGCACCGACACCGTGGGTCCGGTCGATTCGGCGGCTTCGGCCAAATGCGAGTGGCGCAGGCTGACGAAGACGCCGGTGGCCGTCACGATCAGCACCGAACCGTAGAACAAGAACGGTGCGCTGAGGCCGAAACCCGCTGTCAGACTGCCCAATACCGGCCCGCCCACAGTGCCGAGCAGGAAGGCCGTGGCGAACAGCCCGGCGACGCGACCGCGGGCGTCCTCCGGGCTGATCCGGATCATCAGGCCCACCGCGGCGATGAAGAACATCGTCGATCCGACGCCGCCGAGGGCGCGGAAGAACAGCAGCTGCCCGTAGGACTGCACGAAGGCGCAGGCCGTGGTGGACACCGAGACGATCAAGAGGCCGGCCACGTAGACCCAGCGCTCCCCCAGTCGTTGAACCAGCAGGCCGCTCACCGGCGCGAAGAGCAGTCGCGTCAGCGCGAACGCGGTGATGAGAAATGTCGTCGCGGAGATGCTCACCCCGAAATGACGTGCGTAGACCGGCAGTACCGGTGACACCAACCCGTAGCCGAGGGCGATCAAGACGTTGGCGACGAGCAGTACCCAGATCTCCCGCTGCAGCCGCGGTTTAGCGGCCGGGGAGTCGTTGGTCACCCGATAACTTTAGACAGCCTCGGTAATCTCTTCCTCGGGAGGCTTGATCATGAACGACGCCGTCGATGCGGCCCGTACCGGCGGCCCCGATCAGTCGCCGCCGCGGCCGGTGGTGCTGCAGCTGTGGGAGCAGTGGGCCGCGTTCAAACCGTTCGCCGTAGCCGGCGCCACCTCGATCGTGGTCGGTGGCGTGATAGCCGCCGCCATCGCCGCCCCGGCGCCCACCCGTCACGGGGTCTGGGCGGTGGCCTACCTGGTTCTGGTACTCGGTGCCGGCCAACTGGCGATCGGGGCCGGCCAAGCGCTGCTACCGGCCACCTCGCCGTCGCCGCGCGAGGCAACGCTGGGTGCCGCGGCGTTCAACCTGTCCGGCGCCGCCATCGTGGTCGGCGTCGTCACCGACCACGTCGCGGTGTTCTACGCGGGTTCTGCGCTGCTGTTCGCCGTGCTGGCCTGGTGGCTCTACCGGGTTCGGCGCAGCACACGTCGGGGTTGGGGCCTGTTCACCTACCGGCTTTTCCTGGCGGCATTGGTGGTGAGCATTCCGATCGGGATGGCGATCACCACCGCGGGCCGCAGCTAGTTCACTGCCGGGCCAGCAGCTTGGCCAACACCGCCGCCTGACTGCCGTCGACGTCGCGGCTCGCTGTCACCAACGTGACGGTCTTCTTGCCGCGGGCCAGCGCGCGCAGGCCGGCGAACCCGGCGGCGCCCTTCTCGGTCTGCAGTTCGTCTTCGTAACGACGGACGAACTCGTCGAAACGCTCGGGCTGATGGTTGTACCACCGGCGCAGTTCGCTCGAC
Organism: Mycobacterium sp. SMC-11; assembly: GCF_046250095.1. NCBI lineage: Bacteria > Bacillati > Actinomycetota > Actinomycetes > Mycobacteriales > Mycobacteriaceae > Mycobacterium > Mycobacterium sp. SMC-11. Next base: position 3,260,665 of record NZ_CP176430.1, read on the forward strand.
GGTGCGGCGTCCTTGTACCAGTGCCCCACCCGGGGATCGTCCCTGCGGAAGCCCCGCGGCCACACCCGATCGACGAGGATCCGCTCACCGTCCTGCGCACTGGGTTCGTCGTAGACGCGGGCGACCCGGAACGTGGTTGTGGGACTCATACCCCAGGCTATCGCCGGCCGACGGCGCACGTCAGCCGCCGTTCATACCACCCGCGACGCCTTAGAAGTTAGCTTAGGCAATGCTATCTTGACATTATTTACAGTTTCGCTCGTAGAAATTGGTGTGTGGCGTGAGCGGTGGTTGGATCGCATCTCCCCCGGAGGTGCATGCCGCGTTGTTGAGCAGCGGTCCCGGCCCCGGTGCTCTGTTGGCCTCCGCTGGCGCCTGGTCGGCGCTGAGCACCGAATACTCTGCCGCGGCCGCCGAGCTGATCACCGTGCTGGGCGCGGTCTCGGCGGCCTGGCATGGCCCGAGCGCCGCCAGCTACACCGCGGCGCACGCGCCCTACCTGCAGTGGCTGACGCGCGCCAGCATCGACAGCGCCCGCGCCGGCACCGAACACGAAGTCGTCGCGGCCGCCTACAGCACCGCCCTGGCCGCCATGCCGACGCTGGCCGAGCTGGCGCTCAACCACACCCTTCACGGCGTGCTGACCGCCACGAATTTCTTTGGTATCAACACCATCCCGATCGCACTCAATGAGGCCGACTACGCCCGCATGTGGGTGCAGGCGGCCACCGTTATGGCGACCTACGAGGCGATGTCCGGTGCTGCCCTGGCCTCGCTGCCCGGCGCGGACCCCGCGCCGCCGATCCTGGCCGCCGACAACGGAATCGGTGGCGACGATGATGAGCCGACGGATCCGATCGAGGAAGCCAACCGCTGGTTCTGGTTCATCTTCTGGAACATCGTGTTCTGGTCGACGTTCCTGTTCATCGTGACGATTCCGGTTCGGATACCGATCGTGCTGCCGTTGCTGATCAACGCCATCAACGACTTCATCGCATCGATGCAGGTGCCACCGCCGGAGCCGGTCATCGAACAGCCCGCGCCACAGCCCGTCCCGATACGGCACCCGGTCGTGGCTCGACCGGCCCACGAGCCGGTCGCCGTTGCGGTCGGGGTCGGGGGCGGTATCGCCGGTTCGGCGGGGACCTCCGCGGGCCCGGCCGGTGCGACGACCACCGGGCCGGCACTACCGGCGGGGGGCGCCGAAGCGTTGGCCTATCTGGTGACCGGGGGCCACGCCGAAGGTTTCGGGCCCACCCTGACCGGCCGCGACCAGTCCAGGGCTCCGGGCGCCGGCGTTTCCGCGGCGGTCTCGGCTCGCGCGCCGGCAGCTCGCGCACCGCTGCGGTCCCGGCGTCGGCGTCGCACCCAGATGAAGGAATACGCCGACGCCACTATGACGCTGGGGGCCGGCTCGCCCGATGCGACAACCACATCCACCGGCTCGGAGTCCGGCGCGGGAGCACTGGGATTCACCGGGACAACGCAGCGAAGCGACGCGGGAGCAGCAGGATTGGCCCGGTTGCGTGGCAACGTATTCGGCGCCGGCCCGGTAGTACCCCTGTTGCCCGAGACCTGGGATCACGACTCGGACGAGCGGTCGCCTTCCTAATTGCTTGGCCGCGAACCGAACCGGCGCCGGCCCCGTGCCCCGAAGGCACGCATGGCCCCGAGCGCCACCGCCATCCGACGCTTCGACGACGGGTACCACAGCAATTCGGACTTACTCGTGGGCAGCCGCGGAGACGTAATAGCCTGCTGGCGACAGTATTTGATGATTCCGGAGGCGCCCCCGGCGCGGTAGCCGATGCCGGACTCTTTCCAGCCGCCCATCGGCAGTCCGGGGCAGAAGACATTGACCAAAGCGTCGTTAACGTTCACCGCGCCCACTTCCAGCCGACGCGCCAGCCGCTCGCCGCGGCGGTTGTTACCTGTCCAGACCGTGGCCGACAATCCGTACGGTGAGTCGTTGGCCAGCCTGATGGCCTCGTTCTCGTCGGCGACTTTGATGACGGGCAGGGTCGGCCCGAAGGTCTCTTCGGTCATGCACGTCATGGACGGGTTCACGTCAGCGATCACGGTCGGGGCGAAGTAGGTCCCCACACCGGTCGCCTTGCCGCCCGCGAGCACCCGGGCACCGGCGGCCGTCGCGTCGTCGACGTGGCGCGCCACGATGTCACGTTGCGCCGCGGTCGCCATGGCGCCGGTGTCACCGTCCTGGCCCTGTTGCACCTCACCGACCCGGGCCGCCAGCTTCGCGACGAATTCGTCGTAGACCGGCGCCTCGACGTAGACCCGCTCCACCGACACACAGACCTGTCCGGAGTTGAACATTCCGCCCCACGCAATGCCGTTGGCGGCGCGGTCGAGGTCGGCGTCGGCCAACACGATCGCCGGGTCCTTCCCGCCCAGTTCCAGGCCGTAGGGAATCAATCGCTGCGCGCAGGCCACCGCGACCTTGCGCCCGGTGGCCGCCGACCCGGTGAACTGCAGGAAGTCGGCGTGTTCGATCAGCGCCTGGCCGGTCTCGCCGTAGCCGGTGGTCAGGCCGAGCACTGGCGGTGCGCCGATCTCGGCCCAACCGCGCACGAACTCGACCGCCGACAGCGGCGTCACTTCGGAGGGCTTGAGCAGCACGGCCGCGCCGGCAGACAAGGCCGGCGGCACGTCGAGACCGGGCATCGCGAACGGGAAGTTCCACGGCGTGATGACCCCGACCAGCGGGTAGGGACGGTAGGCGGTGGTGAACCGCTTGACGCGATAGAGCGGGCTGTGCGCCTTGGGATGCCGGTCGGCGAGAAACTCCTTGGCGTTCTTGGCCCAGTAGCCGATGGCGTCTGCCGTGGCGACCGCCTCCAGGCTGGCGTCGACGTGCGACTTTCCGGTCTCGGAGATCAACACCTCGGTGATGTGATCGGCGTGGTCCAGAATCCAGTCCTGCCACGCCAACAACCACCGCTTGCGGCCGCTCGGCCCGAGCGCCTCCCATTCCGGTTGGGCTGAAATGAGTTGGGCTGCCTTGTCGGCCACCGTCTGAGGGTCGTCGATCGGCACGGTGCCCGACACGGCCCCGGTCGCGGGGTTGTGCACCGTGATCATCGACTCGGCCCTGGATTGCACTGCGGTCATGTTGCGCTCCCGATCTAGAACCTGCGGGGAGGCTGTGACCTCGCCGTATGTGATCGTCAGTTGCCGCGCGGGAGTTTGTCAAGGGTCCTGAACCGGCCGCTATTGCGCCAGGTACCCCCCGTCGACGGGCAGCACAGCTCCGGTGATGAAGGAGGCGTCGTCGGAAGCGAGGAAGACGATGGCGCTGGCTACTTCGGCCGGCTCGCCGATACGGCCCATCGGATGCATGCGTTCGACCACCGCCAAATACTCAGAGCCACCCGGCTCCTCCGGAAGCCGTTCGACTCGCTCGGTGCGAATCGTTCCGGGGGCAACGGCGTTGACTCTGATCCCCCGGTCGGCCCACTCGACCGCCAAGTGCTTGGTCAAACCGCTGGCGATGAACTTGGCGGGCCCGTAGGCCGCCTGCCGCTTCTGCCCGGCCAGGCCGGAGATCGACGAGAGGCACACGATCGCCCCACCGCCGGTTGGCAGCATTGCCTCGATTGCGAATTTGCACGTGAGGAACATGCCGCGGCCATCGATGGCCATCACGTTGTCCCAGTCGGTGGCGGTCACCTCCTGTGCATCGCCGAGCGGGATGATGCCGGCGTTGGCGACCAGCACATCGAGCCGTCCGAAGCGGTCGACCGCCGCGCCGATCATCCGTTCCGCGTCATTCTGGACCGAGACGTCGCCGACGACGGTCTCAACCTGCGCCCCGGCATGCCGCAGTTCCGCTGCAAGTGCCTGCAGCGGCTCGCCTTGAAGGTCAGTCACAACCAGGCGCGCACCTTCGCGTGCGAAGAGCGCGGCGGTGGCTCGACCGATGCCAAAGGCTGCCCCGGTGATTACTGCCGACTTTCCCAGGAGGCGTCCTAGTCCGTCGGCTGCGCCGTCCGTCATCTACGCGTCATCTCGGTCAACACTGGCCCCTACTTCCTTATCCGCCGAGCTTTTCAAGGCGATAGATGGCCACATCGTGATCGGGGCCTCGCCACAGGGCGGGACGCGAACAGGATAAGTCCGAGCGGATGGTCCCCGGCGCAATCGCCACCGAGAGTCAGGTGCCTCGGTTGAGGTTGAGCTGAAACGGAGGCGGGCCAGGACTTTCGTCCTGGCCCGTCCCGCTTCGGTGGAGCTGCCGGGAATCGAACCCGGGTCCTACGGCATTCCCTCAAGACTTCTCCGTGCGCAGTTCGCTATGTCTCTACTTGGATCTCCCGGTCACGCGAACAAGCCGAGATGACGATCCCAGTCGCTGTTGGTGTCCCGATACATCCCGCGACCGGACGTATCGGTGGATCCCTCTAGTCGATGCCAGGGTCCGGGCCGAGGGAGCTCCCGGTCTGACAGGCCCGCCTCGCTTAGGCAGCGAGGGCGAAGTCGCTCTGAAGAGCGACCTTAGCCGGCGTAAGTGCCTTGGCGCTTACTTGTTTACAGCGACGCTTACGGTGGTCTCCTGCCTGCACCGGCACGCTTCCCTTGATTCGACACACGCAGTCGAAACCTTTCAGCCCCCTGTCTTGGGTAATTGCCACCGAACCTCGGCGGACACTTCATGGTACGCGGTTCCAACGACAGACCCACGCCCGTTCATTCCTTCGGCGTCGCACCGTCACCGCGCGGTGATCATCGCCACCGCCACCGCTGCCAGCACCATGCCGAGTACCTGTCCGCGGTGGACCCGCTCGCGCAGCACCACAATCGCCAGCACCACCGTGACCGCGGGAAACAGCGAGATCAGCACGCTGGCCAACGACAGGTCCGATCCGCGCAGCGCAAGCAGCATCGCGACATTGGCTGCGGTGTCCGACAGCCCCGCCACCAGCGCCAGCTTCAACGGCCTGCCGGTGGGCACGCGCAATTCACGCGCCCCGGTCGCCGCACTGAACACCAGCACGGCGGCGGCCACCCGCGCGAACGCCAACGGCCACAGCCCGGAGTCGTCTGGCGCCTCGTGGATGAACACGAAGTCCAACCCGAACGCCACGCCGGCTCCCACGGTCAGCCAGGCCACCTTGCGGGTGAAGCGGTGCGGCCGGATGTCTTCGTCGGTGGCTTGGCGGCTCACCAGGACCACCGCCAACAGCGCCAGCACGATCCCGCCGTCGGCCACCGTCCCGGGCCGCTCCCCCATGACGAAACCGACCGCTACCGGAACCCCGGCCGTCAGCACCGCCGAAATCGGAGACACCACCGAGATGGGCCCGGCACCCAACGCGGCGTAGAACCACCAGCCACCCAGCCCCAGCGCCACACCGGAGGCCAGGCCCCAGCCGATCGCACCCGCGGGAATCGGTCCGCCCACCGCGACCGCGAGAGTGCCCAGCAACACCAGCGCCACCGGGTAAGAGACCAACACCACCCGCAGTGCGGGTACGCGGCGTGCGGCCAGGCCCCCAGCGAAATCGCTGACCCCGAAGCCGGCCGCTGATAACAGCGCTAGGACGGCGCCGGTCACATGCCCTTGGCGCGCCGGCCCAGCGCCCGAGTGACTTCCCGTTGCGCGTCGCGCTTGGCGAGATCCTGCCGCTTGTCGTGGGCCTGCTTACCGCGCGCCAGCGCCAATTCGACCTTTACCTTGCCTTCGGTGAAATACACCGACAACGGCACCAGGGTGAGGTTGCCGTCGCGGATTTTGCCGATCAGCATGTCGATCTGGCGTCGATGCAACAGCAGCTTGCGGGTGCGGCGCGGCTCGTGATTGGTCCAGGTCCCATGGTGGTACTCGGGAATGTGCATGTTGCGCAACCACACTTCGCCGTCGTCGACGGTAGCGAACGCATCGACCAATGAGGCCTGACCGGCCCGCAGGCTCTTCACCTCGGTGCCCACCAGCGACACCCCAGCCTCGTACACGTCGAGAATCGAGTAGTTGTGGCGTGCTTTGCGATTCGACGCAACGATCTGTTTGTCCGGCTTCTTCTTGCTGCCCTTGTCCGCCGCTTTCTTAGCCATCGCTACCGCCGCACATAGAGCCGAAGCGTCACGTACGCGGTCGCTCCGGCCATCGCCGCGCCCAACAGCAGCAGGATCGGCGAGATGTAGAGGATGTCGGCATAGTCGATCCGCGCGATCAGATGCGCTTGATAGAACTGGCTGAGCGCATTGTCGAGGAACGCCGCTCGCACTACCAAGAGCCCGATGATCGCGATGATCACGCCCACCGTCGCGGCCAGCACCGCCTCCACCAAGAACGGCAGCTGGGTATACCAGCGACTGGCACCCACCAGTCGCATGATCGAGACCTCAGTGCGCCGCGTGTAGGCGGCGACCTGAACCATGTTGGCGATCAACAGCACCGCCCCCACCGCCTGCACCAGGGCGACCGCGAACGCAGCACTGCTCAGGCCGTCGAGAACGGCGAACAGCCGGTCGATCAACTTCTTCTGGTTGAGCACGCTGAGCACGCCCGGCTGGCCCTGCATCGCGGCGTCGAAATCCTTGCTCTGCTCCGGATTCTCCAGCTTGACGATGAACGACGCCGGGAAGGAGTCCTTGCTCGCCACGTCCTTGAACTCGGGGAACTTGCGGATGGCGTCGGCATACGCGTCATCAGAATTGAGGTAGCGCACCGACTTCACGTCATCGCGAGTCTCGATCTGTTCACGCAGCGCCTTACACGCCTGGCCCTCGCAGTTCGGGTCATCGGCGGCGACGTCGGGGTTCAGGAACACCTGCGACTCCACCCGGTCCAGGTAGATGCTGCGGGACTGGTCGGCCAGGCGCACCACCAGCAGACCACCGCCGAACAGTCCGATCGAGATGGCCGTGGTGAGAATCATCGCCACCGTCATGGTGACGTTGCGACGCAGGCCGGTCAGGACCTCGTTGAACAGGAATCCAAAGCGCACGTCAGCGGTCCATTCCGTAGACACCGCGCTGTTCGTCGCGCACCAGCCGTCCCAGTGATAGTTCGACGACGCGCTGGCGCATCGAGTCGACGATGTGGTGGTCGTGGGTCGCCATCAGCACCGTGGTTCCGGTGCGGTTGATCCGCTCCAGCAGGTCCATGATGTCCTCACTCGTCTCCGGGTCCAGGTTTCCGGTCGGCTCGTCGGCCAGCAGCACGAGGGGCCGGTTGACGAAGGCCCGGGCGATCGCCACCCGCTGTTGCTCACCACCGGACAGCTCGCCCGGCAGCCGGTTCGCTTTGCCGGACAACCCGACCATCTCCAGAACCTCGGGGACCACCCGGTTGATCATCTCCGGCTTCTTGCCGATCACCTCGAGGGCGAACGCGACATTCTCGAACACGGTCTTCTGCTGCAGCAACCGGAAGTCCTGGAACACGCATCCGAGCACCTGCCGCAGGCTGGGGATGTGGCGACCGGCCAGCTTGTTGACATGAAACTTCGACACCTGAATGTCACCCGACGTGGGCGTCTCCTCGGCCAGCAGCAGCCGCATGAACGTCGACTTGCCCGAGCCGGACGGGCCGATCAGGAATACGAACTCGCCCTTGTCGATCTTGACGTTGACATTGTCCAGGGCCGGACGGGCCGACGATTTGTACTGCTTGGTGACATGGTCGAGCGTGATCATCACGGCACGCAGTTTAACCGTGCGAGGCGCCCGGACCGGGCGGGGACGCGGGTGTAGGCGGCCCAGGAACGGGCTGGCGAGCATCCGGTGGTGCCGTAGCGGGCGGCTCGGGCGCCGGTGGGATCGGTCCGGGTTCCTCCGGCGGAGCCGGGGCCGGCGGCGGACACAGCGGCGGGCAGAACGGGAATCCCGGCACCGGGGTCGGGGTCGGCGGTTCGCCTGGTGGCGGCTCCGGCGGGGCGGGGGGCTCGGTGGTGGTCGGTGTGGGTGTGACGGTCTCGGTGATGGTCACCGGCGGCTGTTGCAGCTTGGTGCGCGGCACCCAGGTATAGGCCGGATCGGGGATAAATCCTGGCGGCACCACCTGCGGGGCCGGCGGCGGCGTCGGCTCCTCCCGGTAGGTGTCGTAGACCCACCACACCGCCACAAAGGCGATGATCAGCGCCACCGTCGAGGTGCGGACCCGGCCGCCGAACAAGTGCGCCGGCAGTTTCCATCGCTTGGTGTCCGCCGGCTCTGCCTTCGCCGGGGCGTCATCGGGCTTTCTGATGCTGAGTTTCACAGCGTCTCCACCGGCTTCACATCACCGGCGGTAACCACGCCGGCCGACGCCAGTGCCCGCACCACCTGGATGCGCAGCCGGCGTCCCACCTCGAATTGCTTGCCGGGCAGGGTGCGGGCCACCATCCGCAGGTTGACGACACCGAGCTCGATGCTCTCCACCCCCATGATCGACGGCTGGTCCAACAGCAGATCCCGCAGCGGGGCGTCGGCCTCGCGGGCGTTCTCACACACCTGGTGCAGCACCTCGTTGACCCGGGTCAAGTCGGCGCTGGTCGGCACCGGGATGTCGACGACGGCGCGCGCCCAGTCCTTGGACAGGTTCAACGACCGGACGATGTTGCCGTTCGGCACGTTGTAGACCTCGCCGTTGGGGGTGCGCAGCTTCGTCACCCGCAGCGTGACCTCCTCGACGGTCCCGAGCGCCTCGGTCGGCGCGCCCGCCATCGACAGCTGCACCAGATCGCCGAAGCCGTACTGCTTTTCGGTAATGATGAAGAATCCGCTCAGCAGGTCCTGCACCAGCTTTTGGGCGCCGAAACCGATCGCGCCACCTAGCACCGCGGCCGGCCCCACCAGAGAGCCGACCGGAATATCGAGGATGCTGGTGATCTGAACGGCGACCATCACGCACAGCAGCACCACCGAGACCCACGAGATCACCGAGGCGACAGCCTGACGGTGCTTGGAGGCTTCGGAACGCACCAGGGCGTCGCTGGCTTGGAAGCCTCGCTCCAGCCGCCGAGTGACGCGACGTGCCGCCCAGGTGATGAACCGCGATGCCAGTGCTGCCCCGATCAGCAGCAGGACGATCCGCAAGCCCTTGGTGATGACCCACTCGCCGATCTGACCGCGCCACAAGTCATGCCAGCGCTGTCCCGGGGAGAAGGCCAAGACCATGCGCTCAGTCGCCTTCGGGCCTGTTGCGCCAGCGGATTCCGGCCTCGAGGAATCCGTCGATGTCACCGTCGAGCACTGCGGCCGGGTTGCCCACTTCGTATTCGGTGCGCAGGTCCTTGACCATCTGGTACGGGTGCAGCACGTAGGAGCGCATCTGGTTGCCCCACGAACTGCCGCCGTCGCCCTTGAGCGCGTCCATCTCGGCTCGCTCCTCGGACCGCTTGCGTTCCATCAGCTTGGCCTGCAGCACCCGCATCGCCGAAACCTTGTTCTGCAGCTGCGACTTTTCGTTCTGGCAGGTGACGACGATCCCGGTGGGGATGTGGGTGAGCCGCACCGCGGAGTCGGTGGTGTTCACCGACTGCCCGCCCGGCCCGCTGGAGCGGTACACGTCGACCCGGACATCGCCCTCGGGGATGTCGATGTGATCGGTGGTCTCCACCACTGGCAGCACCTCGACCTCGGCGAACGACGTCTGCCGGCGCCCCTGGTTGTCGAACGGGCTGATCCGCACCAGCCGGTGGGTGCCCTGCTCCACCGAGAGGGTGCCGTAGGCGAAGGGCGCGTGCACCGCGAACGTGGCGCTCTTGATCCCGGCCTCTTCGGCGTAGGAGGTGTCGAAAACCTCGACGCCGTATTTGTGCTGCTCGGCCCAGCGGATGTACATCCGCATCAACATCTCGGCCCAGTCCGCGGCGTCCACGCCGCCCGCACCGGAGCGGATCGTGACCAGCGCCTCGCGCTCGTCGTACTCACCCGAGAGCAGGGTGCGCACTTCCATGGCGTCGATGTCCTCGCGGAGCTTGGCCAGTTCAGCGTCGGCATCGGCGACCGCTTCAGTCTGGCTGGCGCCGGTTTCTTCGGCCGCCAACTCGTAGAGCACCGGGAGGTCGTCGACGCGTTGGCGCAGCTCCTCTACCCGGCGCAGCTCGGCCTGCGCGTGTGACAGCTCGCTGGTGACCTTCTGGGCGCGCGTCTGGTCATCCCACAGATTCGGGTCGGACGCGTCGCGTTCGAGATCGGTGATACGGCTGCGCAGTCCGTCGACATCCAACACCCGCTCCACCGTGGTCAAAGTGGTGTTGAGGGCGTCGATGTCGGGCTGGCGGTCTGGTTCCACGTTTATCGAGGTTACCGGCGGCCGTCGGCGAGCTACCTCTAGCATCGGGGTTACGCGGGTGCATGAACGACTTCCGACTCCGAAAGAAGGTTCGAGGATGCGGCCCTACCACGTCGCGATCGTCGGCTCCGGTCCCTCCGGCTACTTCGCTGCGGCGTCGCTGCTGAAGCTGGCTGCCGGCGGTGAGGTCGACGTGCGCGTCGACATGCTGGAGATGCTGCCGACGCCGTGGGGCCTGGTGCGCTCGGGAGTGGCGCCGGATCACCCGAAGATCAAGTCGATCAGTGCGCAGTTCGAGAAGACCGCAGCCGATCCTCGGTTCCGGTTCTACGGCAACGTCACCGTCGGCGAGCACGTCATGCCCGAGGAACTGGCCGAGCGCTACGACGCGGTGATCTACGCGATCGGCGCGCAGTCGAATCGGCAGCTGGGTATTCCCGGGGAAGATCTGCCCGGCAGCGTCGCCGCGGTGGACTTCGTCGGCTGGTACAACGCCCACCCGCACTTCACCGACCATGCACCGGATCTGACCTGCAAGCGCGCCATCGTGGTAGGCAACGGCAACGTGGCCCTGGATGTGGCCCGCATCCTGGTCAGCCAGCCTGACGAGCTGCGCCGCACCGATATCGCCGACCACGCGCTGGACCGGCTGGGTCCGCGCGGCATCGAAGAGGTGGTGATCATCGGTCGGCGCGGCCCGCTGCAGGCCACCTTCACCAGCCCGGAGCTACGCGAACTCGGCGATCTCAAGGGTCTCGACGATGTCGACGTGGTGATCGACGCCGCTGAGTTCGCCGGCATCACCGACGAAGACATCGAGGCGGCCGCCAAGCATCCCAAGCAGAACGTCAAGGTGCTGCGCACCTATGTCGGACGTGATTTGCGCCCGGGCCATCGCCGGATCGTGTTCCGGTTCTGTACATCTCCGATCGAGATTCGCGGCGACGGCCGGGTCGAGGAAATCGTGCTGGGACGCAACGAGCTGACGACCGACGAGAACGGTCGGGTCAGCGCCAACGACACCGGTGAGCGCGAGGTTCTGCCGGCCCAGTTGGTGGTGCGCTCGGTCGGATATCGCGGCGTGCCGATGCCGGGACTGCCGTTCGACGAACGCAGCTGCACCATTCCGCACACCGACGGCCGCATCGAAGGCACCAGCAATCAGTACGTGGTCGGATGGATCAAGCGTGGGCCATCCGGGGTGATCGGTTCCAACAAGAGCGACTCGCAGGCCACCGTCGACACCCTTGCCGCCGATCTGGCCGCCCGGGCAGGGCAAACCGGGCTTCCCGACGTCGACGACGACTACGAAGCCCAACTGCACCGGTGGTTGCTGTCGCGCCAACCGGAACTGGTCACCGCCGAGCACTGGCAGCTGATCGACGCCCACGAGCGCTCCACCGGTGAGCCGCACGGCCGGCCCCGGGTCAAGCTGGCAAACGTCGCCGAGATGCTGCGGATCGGGCATGGCCTGAGTTCGGACGAGCAGTGTCCCGAGTGTGACTCCGGCGACCTGACGTGCTGCACAGTGCCAGTGCCGGAGTCACACTCGCGGTAGTTACCGGTTGGATTCGGCCACGGTCATCCGCCACACGATCGGATATGCGGTAAGGAAGCCCAACCACATTCCGACCCACATGAGCAGCCAGAACGCCATCGTCGCGTGGCCGTAGTGCAACACGAAGGCCACCAGCATCATGACGGCACCCATGCCGACGTCGAACGCGAGGACCGCCGGCACCGAGATCCGCACGGCCTTCCACAACCGCCTGCGCACCGTTTGGTCGCCCGCGGAATGCGCCAGGACGTGGTATTCGAAGGCGGTCAGCAGCGGCAGCGCGAAAACGGCGATCAGCAGGACCATCGGCCACACGGCCCTACCGGCAATGGTTATGCCGGCACCCATGACTATGGGCACCGCTAGACCGTGGCCGATGAAGGAGGCCACGCCGCCAGGGATGGTGTGGAGCGCCACGGTGGCCGGCCGCCCCAACTTCGGGCGGCGTCCATGTTGCTCCTGCCATCGTGGCGTGGACGGCCGTCCCCATCTGCAGTAGGCCCACAGCGCCAGCGGACCCGCATAGATCGCGGTGATGGCCCAGACGGCGCCCATCGCCGGTATCGGTTGCCGATACCGGCGCAGGTAGATGTCGGCGAGGATGACCAACGCAATGAGTGCGCCGACGACGGTGACCAACCAACCGGTCACCGTCACCCAGGTCGGCGGCCCCGCCATGTCGGCCATCCCCGTCATTCCGGCGTGCTCGGGGTACCTCATGCCATGACCTCTACGGCGACAAGGCGTGTGGCTTGCCGGCCTCGCCGGGCAAGCACGGTTAGTGAAGGCAGCCCGCTACCCCCAGCTCCGATGGTCACGGCCTTCGGCCTGGATTTGGGCGCAAGAATGTACCGCGCAATGTTCATGTGGTTCTCGTTTCTGCATCGTCAGCCGCGAACAGTGCGCGGCAAAGGAAAGTGAATAGGCACAGCGCCAGAGTCGGCGGGCGCACCGAAGTGCACCGCTCTAGCGCTGACCTATCAGCAACGACAGATGCAGATGCGGGCCAAGATGTTTCGGCCCAGGTAATCGTTGACAGCTCTAACAGGAAGCGGGGGATCCCGTGTCCCAGCCATCACCGGCCCGGCGAACGGGGCGACCATCGCCGCCACCGCGACGATGACCAACAGCGCGACAAAACCGGCCGCTTGGCATGCCTGTAATACGGCAGCACCCAGATCAGCGCACTTATGAGCACACAAATGGGTCAGCGTGGCACCGTGTCCTGCAGTAGCGACCGCATGATCGGAGGCGTAGCCGACCGCACTGATCACCGAGGAAGGCGTTCCGGGGATCTCGGTCCCTGACTGCGCCGCATGACAGCATGAAACAACACCGAGAAGCCATGAAACAGCTACTGCGACACCGATGATGTGTCGCAGTGCGGGATGCAAATGCATCTTCCGATGGCGCATAGCGCTACCAAGGTAGCCCACGCCGCCGCCACTGTCGCCTCGGCCACCGCGGTTAGTGGTCGCCGACGTCAGTCTCCTGTCGGCCCGCTCAGATTCCAGTTGTCCGGATTGCGCGGTGAATACCGCACCGGCAGCAGGTCACCCACGCTCGGCCATTTGCTGACGTCGATCGCGTAGCGCTGGTAGACCTCGTGCTCATCGACCGTGGGTCCATGCAGGACACCGGTGATGGTGACGTATTGCGCGCCGGTCGCCTCGGGCCGCGGGCTGACGCCGGTGACCAGGACGGTGCCGTCCTGGGCGCCCGCACCCGGCCCCGAGCGCAGGAACCGCGGCGCGAGGAACACCGCCAGAACCGCCAACAGCAACAGCAGTGCCCCGAACTCCCACATGCGGCCATGGTAGGACTTTCGCCATGGCGCAGATCAACGACAATCTCGACTCGCAGCTTCACGAAGACCTCACACTGGCCCTGGCTCTGGCCGACCGGGCGGACGAAATCACGCTGGCGCGGTTCGGCGCACTCGACCTGCGGGTCGACACCAAGCCCGACCTGACCCCGGTAACCGACGCCGACCAGGCGGTCGAAACCGCACTGCGCGAAGTGCTGGTCGCCGAGCGTGCCGACGACCAGATCCTCGGCGAGGAATTCGGTGGCACCGCCACTTTCACTGGGCGCCAATGGATCATCGACCCGATCGACGGCACTAAGAACTTCGTACGCGGGGTGCCGGTGTGGGCCACCCTGATCGCGTTGCTCGAGGACGGCGTGCCGATCCTCGGGGTGGTCAGCGCCCCGGCGTTGCACCGGCGCTGGTGGGCGACGCGCGGCCAGGGCGCGTTCGGGTCGCACGCCGGCGCGCCGGCCCGACCGCTGTCGGTGTCCTCGGTGGCCGACGTGGGTTCGTCCAGCCTGACGTTCGCCGGGCTGAACTACTGGGCCGCGCGCGGGCTGCGGGAGCAGTTCCTCGGGTTGACCGAGGCGGTGTGGCGGGCACGGTCCTACGGCGACTTCTGGGCGTACTGCTTGGTCGCCGAGGGCGCTGTGGACGCCGCCATCGAGCCGGCGGTGTCGGTCTGGGATCTGGCCGCCGTCGACATCCTGGTGCGCGAAGCGGGCGGGGTGTTCACCGACCTGTCCGGTAACCCGGGCCCGCACGGCAACTGCGCCGTGGCCGCCAACCCCGCCCTGCACCGGCAGGTGCTGGCGGCGTTGACGCCGGAGTAAGCGGACGCCCGGCGGGGCCGGTGACGACTTGGTCACACCTTACTTCTGAGTCATCTTACTTCGGAGTAAGGTGGCCTCATCGATACCTTCCATCGAGTGAGGCTCTGACATGACTGATATCGCCCCCGCCACCAACGGCTCAAAGGTCCGGCTCAACAGCCGCGCCAGCGGCGTCGGGTCGGTTCCGCACAAGCGCAGCCCGATCGCGGCCGCACTGTCGTTCGTCACGCCACTGGTCAGCCAGGACTTTCTGGACCGCTACGGATTGCGGCAACCGCTCAACCGAGGGCTGAACTACGGCGTCAAGACGGTGTTCTCCGTCGCCGGAGCCTCCACCCGCCAGTTCAAGAAGGTCCAGGGCCTGGGCAAGGCCCCGGCGCGGCTCAGCGCCCCCGCCCGCAGCAAAGGTGGCGACTACTTCGACCTGACCCCCGATGATGACCAGCAGATGATCATCGACACGGTCGAGGAATTCGCGGCCGAGCTGCTGCGCCCGGCCGCCCACGACGCCGACGAAGCCCTCGACTACCCGCGCGAGCTGCTCGGCAAGGCCGCCGAGTTGGGCATCACCGCGATCAACATCCCGGAGGACTTCGACGGGATCGCCGCACACCGTTCCGCGGTCACCAACGTGCTGGTCGCCGAGGCGCTGGGCTACGGCGACATGGGCCTGGCGCTGCCGATCCTGGCCCCCGGCGGGGTGGCTTCGGCGTTGACCCACTGGGGCAGCGCGGACCAGCAGGCCACCTACCTGCCCGAGTTCGCCGGCGAGAAGGTCCCCCAGGCCTGTGTCGCGATCGTCGAGCCGCAGCCGTTGTTCGACCCGACCAACCTCAAGACGACCGCGGTGCGCACGCCCAGCGGCTACCGGCTCGACGGCGTGAAGTCGTTGGTGGTGGCCGCCGCCGACGCTGAGCTGTTCATCGTGGCCGCCCAGCTCAACGGCAAGCCCGCGCTGTTCATCGTCGAGTCCTCGACGCCGGGCCTGACGGTGAAGGCCGACCCCAGCATGGGTCTGCGCGCCGCCGCCCTGGGCCAGCTCGAGCTGAACCAGGTTTCGGTGCCGCTGAGCGCCCGCCTCGGCGAGGAAGCCGCGACCGATTCCGACTACTCGCAGGCCATCGCGCTGTCCCGGCTGGGCTGGGCGGCGCTGGCGGTCGGCACCAGCCACGCGGTGCTCGACCACGTGATGCCCTACATCAAGGAGCGCGAGGCGTTCGGCGAGCCGATCGCCAACCGCCAGTCGGTGGCGTTCATGTGCGCCAACATCGCCATCGAGCTCGATGGCCTGCGGCTGCTGACCTGGCGCGGCGCCTCGCGCTGCGAGCAGGGCCTGCCCTTCATCCGGGAGGCCGCGCTGGCCAAGCGGATCGCAACCGACAAGGGCATGCAGATCGGTCTGGACGGGGTGCAGCTACTCGGCGGCCACGGCTACACCAAGGAACACCCGGTCGAGCGCTGGTACCGCGATCTGCGGGCACTCGGTGTCGCCGAGGGCGTCCTGGTCATCTGAGTCATCCAAGACATCAAGCAAACTCCGCTGCGAACACGAAAGTCTGATCATGGCAATCAATCTGGAACTGCCCCGCAAGCTGCAGGAAGTCATTGAGATGACCCATGCCGGGGCCGCCGAAATGCTGCGCCCCATCTCGCGCAAGTACGACGCGCGCGAGCACGCCTACCCGGTCGAGCTGGACACCCTGGAAACCCTGTTCGACGGGGTCTCCGGGGCCGGCGGCAACGCGATGGCCGGCGCCGAGGCCTTCCGCGACGCCGGCGAGCAGACCGGTAACCGCAACGCGGCCAACATGGCGGCAATGCTGCAGGTGCTCGAGATGAGTTGGGGTGATGTCGCTTTGATGCTGTCGGTGCCGTACCAGGGCCTCGGCAACGCGGCGATCTCCGGCGTGGCCACCGATGAGCAGCTCGCCCGGCTGGGCAAGGTGTGGGCCGCAATGGCCATCACCGAGCCGAGCTTCGGCTCCGACTCGGCCGCGGTGACCACGACGGCCACCCTCGACGGCGACGAGTACGTGATCAACGGCGAGAAGATCTTCGTCACCGCCGGATCACGCTGCACCCACATCGTGGTGTGGGCGACGCTGGACAAGGCGCTGGGGCGGGCGGCGATCAAATCGTTCATCGTGCCCCGCGAGCACCCCGGTGTCATCGTCGAGCGCCTGGAGCACAAGCTCGGCATCAAGGCCTCCGACACCGCGGTGATCCGGTTCGACAATGCCCGCATACCCAAGGACAACCTGCTGGGCAGCCCGGAGATCAACACCGAGAAGAGCTTCTCCGGGGTCATGGAGACCTTCGACAACACCCGCCCGATCGTGGCCGCCATGGCCGTCGGTGTCGCGCGGGCCGCGCTCGAAGAGCTGCGCAAGATGCTGACCGCCGCCGGCATCGAGATCTCCTACGACAAGCCGGCACACGCTCAGAGCGCGCCGGCCGCGGAGTTCCTGCGGATGGAGGCTGACTGGGAGTCGGCTAACCTGCTGACGCTGCGCTCGGCGTGGCAGGCCGACAACAGCATCCCCAACTCCAAAGAGGCGTCGATGGGCAAGGCCAAGGCCGGCCGGGTCGCCAGCGACATCACCCTCAAGGCGGTCGAAATGGCCGGCACCCTGGGCTACTCCGAGCAGATGCTGCTGGAGAAGTGGAGCCGCGACTCGAAGATCCTCGACATCTTCGAGGGCACCCAGCAGATCCAGCTGCTGGTGGTGGCCCGCCGGCTGCTGGGCCTGTCGTCGGCCGAGCTGAAGTAGCGTTCCTTCGCCGAGCAGTCGCGAAAGCCCCCAATTCCGCGCTGAAATGGGGGCCTTCGTGTCTGCTCGCGCCCTACGCCGGCGGTTGAATCAAAGGCCCGAAGCTGGCGCTGACGGCCTCGAGCGCCCGGGTGTCGCGCGCCGACAGCGCAATGACGAACGCACCCTGAATCAGCGCCAGCACGCCATGCGCAAGCTCGTCGGCGGAACGGTCGTCGCGCACGTCGCCGCGTTCCTGACCGGCCCGCATCAGCGCCCTCAGGGCGCCATGCCAACCGTCCAGCGCGGCACCGAGGGACGCCCGGAACGGCTCGGAGTCGGCCGCTAGCTCGGTGGAGAACTTGCCGGCCAGGCAAGCACGCTGGAAGCCCGACCGCACGAACGCTTGGGTGAGTTCGGCGAAGTAGCCGGTGAGTTTCTCAGTGGTACTGAGAGATTCATCGTCGGACCAGGTGGCCAGCGCGTCTAGCTGCATGTGCATGTAGCGATCCAGCACCGCCAGGCCGAACGCGTCCTTGGAACCGAAGTGGTGATAGAAGGAGCCCTTCGGCACCCCGGAGGCGGCCAAGATGGCGTCGACAGTGGTGCCGTGAAACCCGGACGCATAAAACGACCTCATGCCCTGGCGAAGCAGTCGCTCCTTGTGCGTCAGCGCTTTTGCCGGAGCCGCCATCGAATCCTCCACTCTTGACGATCTAGTCTAGACGATTTAGTCTAGCGCACGCACCCCAGCGTTCAGGGAGGACACGAGTGAGCTACGAAAACCTGACCGTCCGCCGCGACGGGCATGTGCAGATCATCGGCCTCAACCGGCCCGACAAACGCAACGCGTTCAACTCCGCAATGCTGCGTGAACTAGCCTCCGCCTACGGGGAATTCGACGCCGACGACAGCCTGCGCGCCGCCGTGCTCTACGGCGAGGGGCCGATGTTCACCGCCGGCCTGGATCTAGCCAGCGTCGCCGGCGACATCGCCAACAACGTCTCGCACGTTCCCGACGGCGGCATCAACCCGTGGCAGGTCGACGGCCGGCAACTGTCCAAACCGGTCGTCACCGCCGTGCACGGCAAGGTGCTGACACTGGGAATCGAGCTGATGCTGGCCGGCGACATCGCCGTCGCCGCCGAATCGGCCACCTTCGCACAACTGGAAATCGCCCGTGGCATATACCCCTTCGGCGGGGCCACGATCCGGTTCCCTCGGGCGGCCGGCTGGGGTAACGCCATGCGGTGGATCCTGACGGCCGACACCTTCGATGCCCGCGAGGCCCATCGCATCGGCATCGTGCAGGAGGTGGTGGCCGACGGCGAGCAGTTGACCCGCGCCATCGAGATCGCCCATACCATCGCCCGGCAGGCGCCGCTGGGCGTGCAGGCCACCCTGCGCAGCGCCCGCCAGGCGGTGCGCGACGGCGACGCCGCGGCCGAGGCTGCCCTGGTGCCTACCGTGCAGAAGCTGTTCGCCAGCGAGGACGCCGCCATCGGGGTGCAGGCGTTCCTGACCCGCAGCACCGCGGAGTTCGTCGGCCGCTGACTTCACGAGGGGCTCTTGCCCGGGACCAAAACAAAAAGTAACGTTACTTTTAGTTCTGGCCCGATATCCGCATGACCTCCCCGGGAGTCGCCGATGGAATCCTTCGTCCACCTGCGCAAAGGCACCACACCGCATCGCCTGCACGCCGATCTCGACGGCCTCAAGGACGACGAGCTGGGCCGTGGCGGCTTCACCGGCCGCACCGCCAACATGTACCGGCGCAACGACCCAACCGCCTACCGCGCCGACGGCCCACTGCGGCCCGTCGATGTGCTCGCCGCACTCCTGCAGCCGGCCGACGCCACCGACGCCGCCGGCGATCCGCTACTGCTGTTCAGCAACGCCGACTGCCGCATCCGGCTGTCCCGGCGCTCGGCCCCGATGCCGTTTCACATCCGCTACGTCGACGGCGACCTGCTCTGCTTCGTGCACACCGGATCCGGGCGGTTGGAGACCGAATTCGGCCCGCTGGACTACCGCGAAGGCGACTGGCTGTATCTGCCCAAGGCGACCACCTGGCGACAACTGCCCGCGGCCGAAACGACACTGCTGATGATCGAGGCCACCGACGAGTTTCGGGTTCCACCGCCCGGTCCGCTGGGCCGGCACTTCCCGTTCGACCCTTCCCTGGTCGTCATCCCGGATCCGGCCCCTTTCAACCCAGATCCGTTCGACGATGGACGCGACAGCTACCAGGTCCGGCTGATCCATGACGGCGGCCCGACAACGCTGCACTACCAACATCATCCGATCGATGTCGAAGGCTGGCGCGGCGACAACTTCGCGTTCTCGTTCAACATCGCCGACTACAACGTGGTGACGTCTGACAGCGTGCACCTACCCCCGACGGTGCATTTGTTCATGCAGGCCACCGGGGTGTACGTGATGAATTTCCTGCCCAAGCCCGCCGAAGGAGTGGCGGGCACCGAACGCACCCCGTGGTATCACCGCAACGTCGACTACGACGAGATCGCGTTCTTCCATGGTGGTTCGCTCTACGGAATCCCGATGCCACCCGGACTGATCAGCCACGCGCCGCAAGGCGTGCATCACGGTGCGCCGGAGAAGGCCCGCGAACGGTCGCGCCGAAAATTCGACGACTATCAGCGGGTGGACTGGCAGGTCATCGCCATCGACACTCGCCGCCGCCTCATCCCCTCCCCCGAAGTTCTCGCCGCCGACCTAGGACAGCACGCATGACCGCCAAACACGATTACGAGCGAATCCCCTACCTGATTGCCTACCAGAACAATTCGGGCGTCCGTGACGTCTACGGCGGGGTCGCCGAACTGGTAGTGCTGGAGAGCTACCTGCTACGGCCCAAGGACGCGCCGAGTGACACCGTGCTGGTGTTCATGCATCCGATCGGCGGCGGCGCCTACCTTCCGATGGTCAATGCGCTGGCCCGCGCCGGGCACCACGTCATCTACTGCAACAGCCGATTCCGCGGCACCGACTCGGCGCTGCTGATGGAGAAGGTGGTCGAAGACCTCGGCCAGTGCATCTCCGACGCCAAGAACCGCCTCGGCTACGCCAAGGTGGTGCTGGCCGGATGGAGCGGCGGGGGCTCGCTGTCGCTGTTCTACCAACAGCAAGCACAGCACCCGACGGTGACGGCCAGCCCGTCCGGTGACGGACCCGACCTGACCAAGCTGAACCTGATCCCGGCCGACGGCGTGATGCTGCTGGCCGCCCACATCAGCCGCCACGGCACGCTGACCGAATGGCTGGACGCCTCGATCCTCGACGAGTCCGACCCGACCAAACGCGACCCCGAACTGGATCTCTACAACCCGGACAACCCCAACCAGCCGCCCTACAGCGCGGAGTTCCTGGACCGCTACCGGGCCGCCCAGATCGACCGCAATCGCCGGATCACCAGCTGGGTCAAGGCGAAGCTCGCCGAGTTCACCGAGGCCGGCCTGCGCGATCAGGAGTTCGGGTTCGTCGTGCACGGCACCATGGCCGACCCGCGCTGGCTGGACCCCGCGGTCGATCCCAACGACCGCACCCCCGGCAGCTGCTACCTCGGCGAGCCCGCGGTGGTGAACATGAGCCCGGTCGGGTTGGCCCGGTTCTGCACGCTGCGCAGCTGGCTGTCGCAGTGGAGCTACGACGACGCCCACGGCGACGGAGTGGACTGCGGTCGCGACATCGCGGTGCCCACCCTGGTGATCGGCAACATGGCCGACGACGCCTGCACTCCCAGCCATACCCGCCGGCTCTTCGAGGCGATCGGCACCAGCGACAAGGCGATGCACGAAATCCCCGGGGCCAACCACTATTACGCCGGACCGGATCAGCGTGACGCGCTGCGACAGGCCGTGACGATCGTCAGTGATTGGCTGACCCAGCATGATTTCGTAGGCTCGACGGTATGACGCCAACTCCCGCGGGTGCGCTCGACGGAATCCGGGTTCTGGAGCTCGGCACGCTGATCTCCGGGCCGTTCGCCGGACGACTGCTCGGCGACATGGGCGCCGAGGTCATCAAGATCGAGTTGCCCGGCAAACCCGATCCGCTGCGCACCTGGGGACAGGCCGAACTCGACGGGCACCACTTCTTCTGGACCGTGCACGCCCGCAACAAGAAGGCCGCCACCCTCGACCTGCGTACCGAACGCGGCCGCGGGCTGTTCCTCGAGCTCGTCGACAAGTCCGACATCGTCGTGGAGAACTTCCGCCCCGGCACTTTGGAGCGCTGGGGTCTGGGCTTTGACACGCTGCGTCAACGCAATCGGGGAATCATCCTGGTACGAGTCTCCGGCTACGGACAGACCGGACCGGACGCCCACAAGGCCGGCTACGCCTCGGTCGCCGAGGCAGCCAGCGGGCTGCGGCACATGAACGGGTTTCCCGGCGGTCCGCCGCCACGGCTGGCCCTGTCCCTTGGCGACAGCCTCGCGGGCATGTTCGCCGCCCAAGGTGCCCTCGCCGCCCTCTACCGTCGCACGGTCACCGGCGAAGGCCAGGTGGTCGATGTCGCCCTCACCGAATCCTGTTTGGCCATCCAGGAATCCACCATTCCCGACTACGACGTCGGCGGCGTGGTACGCGGACCGTCAGGCACCCGGCTGGAAGGCATCGCCCCGTCGAACATCTACCAGTCGGCCGACGGCAGCTGGGTGGTGATCGCCGCCAACCAGGACACCGTGTTCGCCCGGCTCTGCCAGGCCATGGGACGGCCCGAGCTGATCACCGATCCGCGGTTCGCCGATCACGGTGCGCGCGGCCGCAATCAGGATGAGTTGGACGCGATCATCGGCGACTGGGCGGCGCAGCGGGCGCCCGACGCCATCATCGCGACGCTCAGCGATGCCGGGGTGATCTCCGGTCCCATCAACACCGTCGCCGAGGTCGTCAAAGACCCGCAACTGTGGGCGCGCGGCATGCTCGCCGAGCACTGGGACGAAGGCGCCGAGCGCACCGTGCTGGGACCCGGTGTCATGCCCGTGCTCTCCGAGAGCCCGGGCACCATCCGCAACGCCGGATCAGCCCGACCCGGCCAGCACAACGACGAGGTCTACGCCGGTCTGCTCGGCAAGAGCAGTGCACAGATCGACGCCCTACGCACCGAGGGGGTGCTGTGAGCACACTGCCCAGCCAGGTCGCGATCCGTGAGGTAGCGCTGCGCGACGGTCTGCAGATCGAGGCACCGATCCCGTTGAGCGCCAAGCTCGAACTGCTGGCCGCGATCGCGGCCACCGGCGTGCGCGAGGTCGAGGTGACCTCCTTCGTCTCCCCGACCAAGGTCCCGGCCCTCGCCGATGCGGCCGAGCTGGCCACCGAACTATGGCGCTACCCCGAACTAGAGTTCTCCGCGCTGGTCGCCAGCCCCGGCGGCGCAGTCCGGGCGGTAGCCGCCGGGCTGAAGTCCCTCGAGTACGTGGTGTGCGCCTCGGATGCCTTCAGCACCGCCAACGTGGGGCGTCCCACGGCGCAGGCGGTCGCAGCCATCGCCGACATCGCCGGTATCGCCCATGACGCCGGCGCCTCGGTCGAGGTCATCATCGCCACCGCCTGGGACTGCCCATTCGAAGGTCCGACCGAGCCCGGCCGCGTCACCGACATCGTCGCCTCGGCAAGCGCTTTCGGGATCGACCGGCTGGCCATCGCCGACACCATCGGCACGGCCACCCCCCGGCGCGTCACCGACCTGATCGCGGCGGTGCAGCCGATCATCGGCGACATCCCGCTGGGAGCGCACTTCCACAACACCCGCGGCTCCGGGCTGGCCTGCGCCTACGCGGCGGTTCAGGCGGGAATCACCCGGCTCGACGCCTCGGCCGGCGGCCTGGGCGGCTGCCCGTTCGCCCCTGGCGCCACCGGCAATATCGCCACCGAGGACCTGGTCTACCTGCTCGGCGACAGCGGCATCGACACCGGTATCGATCTGGATGCCGCGATCACCGCGGCCGGCGTGGCCAGCAGGGTGGTCGGCCACGGGCTGCCCAGCGCCCTGCTGGCCGCCGGAGACCGGAAGCGGGTCTGAGCGCCTCGATGTCCACCCAGCGTGAGCTCAGTTCGAAGGGACGCCTGACCCGCGGTGCGATCGAGCAGGCCGCCCGAGAACTGTTCGCCGAACGCGGATTTCACGGCACCACACTGGCCGACATCACGTCGGCCGCCGGAAAGTCCACGGCGGTGCTCTACCGGTACTTCCGCGACAAGGAAGATCTGCTGGCCGCGTTGGCCGAGTCGTTTCTCACCCAGGTGGTCGAGCCGTCCGGATTCAAGATGCGACTGCCGGAGTCCCCGGAGGACACCGAGTTCTTCTCGTCGGTGGTCAGCGCCTACTGGGCCATGTTCAAGCCGAACATCGGCGTCATGATCGCGGTCGCGCAACTGGCGGCGACCAGCGAGCGATTCGCCGCGCTGCAGAACGAGTTCCGGCGGTTCGGTATGGAGATCGTCGCCGCCTCGGTGCGGCGTGCACAACAGCAGGGTTACGGCGTCGAGCTCGACCCCGACCACATCGCGGCGGCCATCGCGCTGCTGTTCGAGAACTTCACCGTCGTGTTCGTCGGCCCGTCGGGGCCGGGATGGCGGATCAGTGACAGCGACGCCATCGAGACGCTGTCGACGATCTGGAGAAAGACCCTGTACGGCCGTTGATCGCTGACAACTGAAGGAATCGCCATGGATTTCACACTGCCCGAACATCTTCCCGGTGTGCTTGCCGAGATGGACGACTTCATCGAGCGCGAGATCGCGCCGCTGCAGGCCGAGCACATGCAGTATTTCGACCACCGGCGCGAGTTCGCCCGCACCGATGTGGAGCGTGGCGGCGTTCCGCGGCGCGAGTGGGAAGAGCTGCTCGATGAGATGCGCCGCCGCGCGGATGCGGCCGGCTGGCTGCGGTACGGGCTACCGGCCTCCCTGGGCGGCCGAGATGGAACCAACGTCGACATGGCGGTGATCCGGGAACACCTGGCCCACAAGGGCCTCGGCCTGCACAACGACCTGCAGGACGAGTCGTCTATCGTCGGGAATTTCCCGCAGGTGATCATGATGGAGCGGTTCGGCACAGACGAGCAGCGCCGCGAGTTCTCCCAAGCCATGATCACCGGCGAGCGGTCGATGGCCTTCGGCTTGACCGAACCCGAGCACGGTTCGGATGCGACGTGGCTGGAAACCCGCGCCGAACTCGACGGTGACACCTGGGTGATCAACGGCGGCAAGCGGTTCAACACCGGCGTGCATCGGGCCACCCACGACCTGGTGTTTGCCCGCACCTCCGGCGAGGCAGGCTCGGCGCGCGGCATCACCGCTTTCCTGGTGCCCACCGACACCCCGGGGTTCACCATCCCGTTCTACTGGTGGACCTTCAACATGCCCACCGACCACGGCGAGGTCGAACTTCGCAATGTGCGGGTGCCCGCCGAAGCGGTGCTCGGCGAGGTCGACGGCGGGTTGGACGTGGCCCAGACCTTCCTGCACGAAAACCGGATCCGCCAGGCCGCCTCCAGCCTGGGCGCCGCGCAGTACTGCATCGACCGCGCCGCCGAATACGCTCGGCAACGCATCGTGTTCGGCAAGCCGCTGTCGGTCAACCAGGCGGTGCAGTGGCCGCTGGCCGAATTGCAAACCGAGGCCCAGATGGTGCGACTGCTGGTGAACTACGCGGCCTGGCACCTGGACCGCGACCACCACCTGGAGGTCTCCGACAAGGTGTCGATGGCGAACTACCGCGCCAACCGGCTAGTGTGCGAAGCCGCCGACCGCGCCAT
Organism: Mycobacterium sp. SMC-11; assembly: GCF_046250095.1. NCBI lineage: Bacteria > Bacillati > Actinomycetota > Actinomycetes > Mycobacteriales > Mycobacteriaceae > Mycobacterium > Mycobacterium sp. SMC-11. The sequence continues at coordinate 3,285,636 of NZ_CP176430.1, forward strand.
CCAGATCCACGGCGGAATCGGCTACACCCGCCACGAGCAGTTCGAGCACATCTACCGGCACCACCGCCGATACCGGATCACCGAGGGCGCCGAGGAAATCCAGATCCGCCGGGTCGCGCAGCGGCTGTTCGGGTTCGACCGCCGGCGATGAGGGCCGACCAGCTCGCCGACCGGCTGGCCGATGTGCTGACGCCGGTGTTGGGACCCGTCGCAGTCGAGGGCCTGCGCGCCCTGACCGGCGGCGCCAGCCGGATCACCTGGGCCTTCGATGCCGTCGCCGCTAACCAGGAGCGCCGGTCACTGATTCTGCGCACCGGGCCGCTCGAGGAGCTCTACGCCTCCATGGAACTCGAAGCGCAGGCGCAGCGCGCCGCAGGCCAGGCCGGCGCACCGGTCCCGAATGTGCTGGTCGCCGATAATTCCCCTGCGGCACTGGGGAATCCGTACCTGATCTGCGACCTGATCGAGGGCGAGACAGTGGTTCGCCGCATCGAACGCCGGCTTGATGACGCCGGCCGCGACCAACTGCTGCGCCAGTGCGCGCAGGCACTCAGCGCCATCCACCGGGCCGACCCGAGTGGCGTCGCGCTGAGCACCGAAGACCAGCTCTCCGCGTGCCGCGCCCAGCTCGATGCCATGCCCGATACCACCGCCGCCTTCGAATGGGCGTTTCGGCGGCTGGCCGCCGATCGTCCACCGCCGGTGCCGACGCAGCTCGTCCACGGCGATTTCCGGATGGGCAACCTGATGGTCTCCACCGGGGGTGACCTGGCCGCAGTGCTGGACTGGGAGCTGGTGCACCTCGGCGACGGCCTCGAGGACTTGGCCTGGTTCTGCCTGCGAGCCTGGCGGTTCGGAGCGCCGCTGGAGCGCGCTGCCGGTGGACTCGGCGATATCGACGCCCTTCTGGCCGCCTATGAGCAAGCCGGCGGGCACCACGTCGATCCGGACCGGTTCAACTGGTGGCTACTGCTGGGCACGCTGCGATGGGGCATCATCTGCCGCTACCAGGCACAGCGTCACCTCAGCGGTCAAACCCGCTCAGTGGAACTGGCGACCATCGGCCGGCGGGTCTCCGAATCCGAATGGGACGTGCTGCGCCTGCTCGATGGAGTCCGGCCATGAGCGCCGGGCGCCGTCCCACCGCGGCCGAACTCGTCGGCGCGGTCACCGAGTTCCTGGACACTGCGCTGGTCAATCGCGACAGAGATGCCGCCACCGACAGCCAGGTCAGGTTTCACGCGCGGGTGGCGGCCAACGCACTGCGTATCGTCGAACGGGAGCTACGCGACACCAGCAGTGGTGTCGTGGCCGAGGCCCTGGCCGGGCTGGGCTTCGCGAACGAGGCAGAGCTGGCCGCCGCCATCCGGGCCGGTGACCTCGACGACCGGCCCGAGGCGCTGACCGCGTGCCTGTACACCCTGGTGGAGCATCGGCTGGCGATCGACCATCCGGGATACGCCCAGTAGCTCCTAGAGTTACTGCGCGACAATCACTTCGACGGTGCTGCTCCAAACCCGATGTATCGACAGGACCTGCGCAGTAGCATCTGGACCGTGTCCGACACCAATGCCGCGCTGCGAATCCTTGTCTACAGTGACGACGCCGCGACCCGTGCACGGGTTACGACCGCGTTGGGCAAGCAGCTGCACCCGGACCTACCGGAGCTGAGTTATGTCGAGGTCGCAACCGAGCCGGTGGTGATCCGGCAGATGGATGCCGGTGGAGTCGACCTGGCCATCCTGGATGGCGAGGCCGCCCCGGCCGGCGGGATGGGCATCTGCAAACAGCTCAAAGACGAGATCACGCCGTGTCCGCCGATCGTGGTGCTCACCGGCCGCGCCGACGACGTCTGGCTGGCCAAATGGTCACATGCCGACGCCGCGGTGGCCCACCCGATTGACCCGATGGAATTGAGCCGGGCGGTGCTGGGGCTACTCCGCACGCCGACACCGGGCTAATCCGGCGGCACCACCTTCACCTCTCCTGCGTCGAGCCTCGCTGAACCGCTCGGTCCATGCGCCGGTCCCAGCTTCACCTCTCCTGCGTCGAGCCTCGCTGAACCGCTCGGCTCATGCGCCGGTCCCAGCTTCACCTCTTCTGCGTCGAGCCTCGCTGAACCGGCGGGTTAGGGCAGCCTCAGGGGCGAATTCCCCTGTCGCCGTTACCGCTACAGGTGATGCCCGTCACAGTTGTCGGCAATTTCGGATTCTTCCCAACCGCCTCGTGGCAGCGGACTAGGCTGTGCCTGAAGTCACATCGGCGCCCGGAAGGGAACTACGTCACTGAGCATGAACCTCTACCTGCCGATCCTGGTCCTCGCCGCGCTCGCCGCCGGATTCGCCGTATTTTCCGTGGTCGCCACCGCCCTGGTGGGCCCCTCGCGCTACAACCGGTCGAAACTAGAAGCCTACGAGTGCGGTATCGAACCCACAGACCAGCCGGTCAGCGGACCGCATGCCCCGTCCGGGCAGCGATTCCCGGTGAAGTACTACCTGACCGCGATGCTGTTCATCGTCTTCGACATCGAGATCGTTTTTCTCTACCCCTGGGCAGTTGCCTTCGACGGGCTGGGAATGTTCGCCCTCATCGAAATGGTGCTGTTCGCCGTCATCGTGTTCGTCGCCTACGCCTACGTCTGGCGGCGCGGCGGTCTGAATTGGGATTGAGTGGGAGTAGGCGGGCTTAGACATGGGATTAGAAGAGCAACTGCCGAGCGGACTCCTGCTGTCCACCGTGGAAGACCTGGCCGGGTATTTCCGCACCGGGTCGCTGTGGCCGGCAACCTTCGGCCTGGCCTGTTGCGCGATCGAGATGATGTCGACGATGGCGCCCGACTACGATCTGTCCCGGTTCGGGATGGAGGTTTTCCGGGCCTCACCGCGCCAGGCGGACCTGATGATCGTGGCGGGCCGGGTCAGTCAGAAGATGGCACCGGTGCTGCGCCAGATCTACGACCAGATGGTGGAGCCCAAATGGGTGCTGTCGATGGGCGTGTGCGCGTCGTCGGGCGGAATGTTCAACAACTACGCGATCGTGCAAGGCGTGGACCATGTCGTCCCGGTCGATATCTACCTGCCCGGATGTCCGCCCCGGCCGGAGATGCTGATGTACGCAATCCTCAAGCTGCACGAGAAGATTCGCTCGATGCCCTTGGGCGCCAACCGGGAACAGGTGATCACCGCGACCGAGGAGGCCGCCTTGTCGGCCCCGTCTACCTGGCAGATGAGGGGGTTGCTGCGGTGAGCGAGGCAAACGGCGAGGACCGAAACGGACCCGAAGACGTAATCAAGGTCCGCCACGGCCTGTTCGGCGCGACCGGCACCGGCGACACGTCCGGATACGGGCGCCTCGTGACCGAGGCCGCACTCCCCGGCGAGACCCCACGGCCCTACGGCGGGTACTTCGACGATCTTGTCGACACCCTCACCGCTGCGCTGCAGCGCAACGGAATCGAATTCGCCGACGCCATCGAGAAGGTCGTGGTGTACCGCGACGAACTGACCCTCTACGTCCCTCGCGCGCAGCTGCCGGCGGTGGCCCAGCTATTGCGGGACGAGCCGGCGCTACGCTTCGAACTGAGCCTCGGCGTCTCCGGTGTGCACTACCCCGGCGACGCCGACCGCGAGTTGCACGCGGTGTATCCGCTGCGGTCGATCACCCACAACCGCCGTGTCCGCCTGGAAGTCGCTGCCCCCGACGCGGATCCGCACATTCCATCGCTCTTTGCGATCTACCCGACCACCGACTGGCATGAGCGGGAGACCTACGACTTCTTCGGGATCATCTTCGACGGCCACCCCTCGCTGACCCGAATCGAGATGCCCGACGACTGGCACGGTCACCCGCAGCGCAAGGACTACCCATTGGGCGGCATCCCGGTCGAGTACAAGGGCGCACAGATACCGCCGCCGGACCAGCGGAGGGCCTACAAGTAATGAGCACCGACACACCGCACACCGTCCTCAACGTCGGTGGGCAGGAATGGGATCAGGTAGTCGAGGCCGCCAAGGCCGCTGACCCCGGCGAACGCATCGTCGTCAACATGGGGCCGCAGCACCCGTCGACGCACGGCGTGCTGCGGCTGATCCTGGAACTCGAGGGCGAGACAGTGACCGAAGCCCGTTGCGGCATCGGCTATCTGCATACCGGCATCGAGAAGAACCTGGAAAGCCGCTACTGGACCCAGGGCGTCACGTTCGTGACCCGGATGGACTACCTGTCGCCGTTCTACAACGAGACCGCCTACTGCCTCGGTGTAGAGAAGCTCCTGGGTATTACCGACGACATCCCCGAGCGTGCCAGCGTCATCCGGGTTTTGATGATGGAGCTCAACCGGGTGTCCTCACACCTGGTCGCACTCGCGACCGGTGGCATGGAGCTCGGCGCGCTGTCGGTGATGCTGTTCGGTTTCCGCGAACGCGAGTTGGTTCTCGATATCTTCGAGGCGATCACCGGTCTGCGGATGAACCACCAGTATGTCCGGCCCGGCGGGGTATCGGTGGACCTGCCCGGTGACGCGATCCCTATGATTCGCGACTTCCTCAAGCTGATGCCCAAGCGGCTCAAGGACATCGAGGACCTGCTGACCGAGAATTACATCTGGAAGGCCCGCACCAAAGGCGTGGGCTACCTCGACCTGACCGGGTGCATGGCGCTGGGCATCACCGGCCCGGTGCTGCGCTCGACAGGACTGCCCTATGACGTGCGACGTGCGGAACCCTACTGTGGCTACCAGGACTACGAGTTCGAAGTGATCACCGATGACGGCTGTGATGCCTACGGCCGCTACCTGATCCGCATCGCAGAGATCAAGGAGTCCCTGAAAATCGTCGAGCAGTGTGTAGAAAAGTTGGCCAAGCTGCACGGAGAGCCGGTGATGGTCTCCGACCGCAAGATCGCCTGGCCGGCCGACCTGACCATCGGCCCGGACGGGCAGGGTAACTCTCGCGAGCACATCGGCTGGATCATGGGCCACTCGATGGAAGGCCTGATCCACCACTTCAAGCGAGTCACCGAGGATCTGTGGGTGCCGCCGGGACAGGTATTCGTCTCGGTCGAGTCGCCCCGCGGCGAACTGGGGGTGCACATGGTCAGCGACGGCGGTACCCGCCCCTACCGGGTGCACTACCGGGATCCGTCGTTCACCAACCTGCAGGCGGTGGCCGCCATGAGCGAGGGCGGGCTGATCGCCGACGTGATCGCCGCGGTCGCCAGCATCGACCCGGTCATGGGCGGGGTGGACCGATGAGCGCGCCGGGCGGCGAGATCGACAAGGTCGGCGTCAACAAGACCGGGCGTGGCCGGTTGATGCCGCCGACCGCCGGGACCGACGGCAACCGAGTCTTTCTGCAGCTGGGCCGACAGCCCGAAGAACCCAATCAGTTCAACCACCCCGGCGCGCCGACCAGCTACTCCCCCGACGTGCGAGCCCAACTGGAGGCCGACGCCAAGGAGATCATCGGTCGCTACCCCCAGCCCCGCTCGGCGATCCTGCCGCTGCTGCATCTGGTGCAGTCGCAAGACACCTACGTCACCCCGGCCGGCCTGTCGTTCGTCGCGGAGCTGCTCGGGCTGACCAGCGCCGATGTCGCCGGGGTCGCGTCGTTCTATTCGATGTACCGACGTGATCCCACCGGCAAGTACCTGGTCGGCGTCTGCACCAACACACTGTGCGCGGTGATGGGCGGCGACGCCATCTACTCCGAACTCAAGGAACACCTGGGCGTCAGCAACGATCAGACCACTGCGGACGGGTCGGTCACCCTGCAGCACATCGAGTGCAATGCCGCCTGCGACTACGCGCCGGTGATGATGGTCAACTGGGAGTTCTTCGACAACCAAACCCCGGAATCGGCACGCGAACTGGTCGACAAGTTGCGCGACGACGCCGAGGTGCGGCCCACCCGCGGGATGCCGCTGTGCAGCTTCGCGGCCACCGAACGGATTCTCGCCGGCTTCCCCGACGAACGCGCCGACGACGGCCAAGGCGGTGCCGGCGCGGCGACGCTGGCCGGCCTGCAGGTGGCCCGCGAGCGCGGAATGACGGCACCGGAGCCCGGCAGCAACGCCGATAGGGGTGCGAAATGACCCTTACCAAAGGAACACCGCCCGAGGGCACACCGCTGACCCCGGTGCTCAGCAGCTACTGGGACGAACCCGAGTCCTGGACGCTGGAAACCTACCTCCGCCACGACGGCTACGTCGGCATGAAGCGCGCCCTGGCGATGACGCCCGACGAGGTCATCGAACTGGTCAAGGACTCCGGGTTGCGCGGCCGAGGCGGCGCCGGATTCTCCACCGGCACCAAGTGGTCCTTTGTCCCCCAAGGCGATGAAGGTGCAGCGGCAAAGCCCCACTATCTGCTGGTCAATGCCGACGAGTCCGAGCCCGGCACCTGCAAGGACATGCCGCTGCTGTTGGCGACACCGCATGTCCTGATCGAGGGCATGATCGTGTGCTGCTACGCGATCCGCGCCCGCCACGCCTTCATCTACATCCGCGGCGAGGTGCTGCCGGTGGTGCGCCGGCTGCAGGCCGCGGTCGCCGAGGCCTATGCGGCGGGGCTGCTGGGCACCGACATCGGCGGCAGCGGCTTCGACCTGGACATCACCGTGCACGCCGGAGCAGGCGCCTACATCTGCGGCGAGGAGACCGCGCTGATCGAGTCGCTGGAGGGCTATCGTGGCCAGCCGCGGCTGCGCCCACCGTTCCCCGCGGTGGCCGGGTTGTACGCCTCGCCGACGGTGGTCAACAACGTCGAATCGATCGCCAGTGTGCCGTCGATCCTGCGCAACGGGCCGGAGTGGTTCCGGTCGATGGGCACCGAGAAGTCGCGCGGTTTCACCCTGTATTCACTGTCCGGGCACGTCAACCGGCCCGGCCAGTACGAGGCGCCGCTGGGCATCACACTGCGCGAACTACTCGGCTACGCCGGCGGGATACGTGACGGCCACCGGTTGAAGTTCTGGACGCCGGGCGGATCGTCGACCCCGATCCTGACCGAGGAGCACCTCGACATCCCGCTGGATTACGAGGGCATGGCATCGGTGGGATCGATGCTGGGCACCAAGGCATTACAGATCTTCGACGAGACCACCTGCGTGGTGCGCGCCGCCGGACGCTGGTCGGAGTTCTACAAGCACGAGTCCTGCGGGAAATGCACACCGTGTCGTGAGGGCACCTACTGGCTGGTGCCCATCTACGAACGGCTGGAATCCGGCCGCGGCACCCCCGAAGACCTCGACACCCTGCTGGACATCGCCGACGTCCTGTTCGGAAAGTCGTTCTGTGCCTTGGGTGACGGCGCGGCCATGCCGGTGAAGTCGTCGATCCAGTACTTCCGTGACGAATACATCGCCCACCTCGAGGGGGGCTGCCCGTTCGACCCGAAAGCGAGCATGTTCGTGCCAGGTGGAGCAGCAGGCGGTGTGGCGTGACGCAAACTTCTCAGCCGGACGGCCAGGAGTCGGTGACCCTCACCATCGACGACCAACAGGTCACGGTCCCCAAGGGCACCTTGATCATTCGGGCCGCCGAGCAGTTGGGCATCGAGGTCCCGCGATTCTGTGACCACCCGCTGCTGGACCCGGTGGCCTGGTGCCGGCAGTGCATGGTCGAGGTGGAGGGCCAACGCAAGCCGCAGCCGTCGTGCGCGGTGGCCGCCACCGACGGCATGGTGGTGCGCACCCAGCACACCTCCGCCGAGGCCGACCGGGCCCAGCACCTGGTGATGGAATTGCTGCTGATCAACCACCCGCTGGACTGCCCGACCTGCGACAAGGGCGGTGAGTGCCCGCTGCAGAACCAGGCGATGTCCCACGGCCGCACCGAGACTCGCTTCGAAGAAACCAAGCGCCACTACCCCAAGCCGATCAACATCTCCTCGCAAGTGCTGCTGGACCGCGACCGCTGCATCCTGTGTGCACGCTGCACCCGGTTCGCCAACGAGATCGCCGGCGACAAGCTCATCGAGATGATGGATCGCGGCGCCCTGCAGCAGGTCGGCATCTACACCGACACGCCGTTCGACTCCTACTTCTCGGGCAACACGGTGCAGATCTGCCCGGTGGGCGCACTCACCGGTGCCTCCTACCGGTTCCGGGCCCGCCCCTTCGACCTGGTGTCCACGCCCACCGTCTGCGAGCACTGCGCCGGCGGCTGCGCCGAACGCACCGACCACCGTCGCGGCAAGGTGATGCGACGGATGGCCGGCGAAGACCCGGACGTCAACGAGGAATGGAACTGCGACAAGGGCCGCTGGGCGTTCACCTACGCCACCCAAAGCGACCGGATCACCACACCGCTGGTCCGCGACGACAGCGGGAACCTGGTCCCCACCTCCTGGCCGCACGCTGTGGCGGTCGCGGCGCGCGGCCTGGCCGCCGCGCGCGGCAGCACCGGCGTGCTGGTCGGCGGCCGGGTATCGGCCGAGGACGCCTACGGCTACGCCAAGTTCGCCCGGGTGGCGCTGCACAGCGATGACATCGACTTCCGGGCGCGCGCCCAGTCCGCCGAGGAGGCCGCGTTCCTGGCCGCTCGGGTGGCAGGCCACGGGATCGAGGTCAGCTACGCCGACCTGCAGGCCGCGCCGGCGGTGCTGCTGGCCGGTCTGGAGCCCGAGGAAGAGGCACCGATGGTCTTCCTGCGGCTGCGCAAGGCGGCCCGCAAGAACGCCACCAAGGTGTTCAGCGTGGCACCGTTCGCCGATCGCGGACTGGCCAAGATGTTCGGCACCCTGCTGGCAACCGTTCCCGGCGGCGAGGCGGCTGCGCTGGACAGCCTGCACGCCGGCGACGTCGGACAATCGCTGCGCCGCCCGGGCGCGGTGGTGCTCGTCGGCGAGCGGCTGGCGGCCTCACCGGGAGCACTGTCGGCGGCGGCCCGGCTGGCCGACGCCACCGGCGCGAAGCTGGCCTGGGTGCCACGCCGCGCCGGGGAACGCGGCGCACTGGACGCCGGTGCGCTGGCCGGCCTGCTCCCCGGCGGACGTCCGCTGGGTGATCCGGCGGCGCGGGCCGAGGTCGCGCAGGCCTGGGGTCTCGACGGCCCCGACGACCTGCCGTCGCAGGCCGGGCGTGACACCGACGCCATCCTGGCGGCGGCGGCCGACGGAAGGTTAGGAGCACTGGTGGTCGCCGGCGTGGAGCCGACCGACTTGGCCGATCCGGCAGCGGCACTGGCCGCCCTGGACACGGTCGAATTTCTGGTCAGCCTCGAGTTGCGACACAGCGATGTCACCGAACGCGCCGACGTGGTGCTGCCGGTCGCTGCCGCCGCTGAGAAATCCGGCACCTATGTCAACTGGGAGGGCCGCCACCGGCGGTTCGGTGTCGCGCTGGGTGACACCGGCGCCCTGCCCGACCGGCGGGTGCTCGATGTGATCGCCGAGGAGATGGGCGTCGCGCTGGGGCTGGCCACGCTGGAAGCAGCGCGCGACGAGCTGGCGGGGCTGGGTGCCTGGTCCGGCGAGCGAGTCGCCGACCCCGACGTCGCCGCGGGCTCACCATCGCAGCCCAGCTCCGGCGCAGCCGTGCTGGCCGGCTGGCGCATGCTGCTGGACGAGGGCCGCATGCAGGACGGTGAACCGAACCTGGCCGGCACCGCCCGCACACCGGTGGCGCGCCTGTCGCCATCGACCGCCGCCGATATCGGCGTGGCGGAAGGCGAACCGGTCTCGGTCAGCACCGAGCACGGCACTATCACCTTGCCGCTGGTCATCACCGAGATGCCGGACAGCGTGGTGTGGCTGCCGATGAATTCGCACGGCTCGGCAGTGCACCGGGATCTGGGGGTCACCCCGGGCGCAACGGTACAGATTGGACGCAGACCATGACCGATCCCTGGTGGTTGATGCTGGCCAAAGCGCTGGGCGTCTTCGTGTTCCTGATTCTGACGGTGGTCCTGGCGATCGTCATCGAACGAAAAGTCGTGGGCCGCATGCAGATGCGCCCTGGACCCAACCGGGTCGGCCCCAAGGGTTGGCTGCAGAGCCTGGCCGATGCGATCAAATTGGCGCTCAAGGAGGACATCACCCCCTTCAACGTCGACCGGGCAATTTATGCGTTGGCACCGATCATCTCGACGGTGCCGGCGATCACCGCGTTCGCAGTGATCCCGCTCGGGCCGGAAGTCAGCATTTTCGGTCACCGGACCGCTTTGCAGCTGGCGGACCTGCCGATCGCGGTGTTGTTCGTTCTGGCGATGTCCTCGATCGGGGTGTACGGGATCGTCCTGGCCGGCTGGTCGTCCGGATCCGCATATCCCCTGATCGGCGGAATCCGCTCCACAGCCCAGGTGATCTCCTACGAAGTCGCAATGGGCCTGGCGTTCGCATCAGTGTTCCTCTACGCGGGGACGATGGCGACGTCGGGCATCGTGGCAGCCCAGGATCGGGTATGGTTCGCGTTCCTGCTGATGCCCTCGTTCATGGTGTATCTGACCGCGATGGTCGGTGAGACCAACCGGGCCCCGTTCGACCTGCCCGAGGCGGAAGGCGAGCTGGTCGGCGGCTTCCACACCGAATACTCGTCGCTGAAGTTCGCGCTGTTCTTCCTCGCCGAATACATCAACATGACAACGGTTTCAGCCGTCGCCGTCACCTTGTTCCTCGGCGGCTGGCACGCTCCGTTCCCGTTCAACATGTGGCCGGCCGCCAACACCGGCTGGTGGCCGCTGCTGTGGTTCACCGCCAAACTGTGGGGCTTCATCTTCGTCTACATCTGGCTGCGGGGCACCCTGCCCCGGCTGCGTTACGACCAGTTCATGGCGCTGGGCTGGAAGATCCTGATCCCGGTGGCGCTGGCCTGGGTGATGCTCGCCGCGGTGCTGCGCAGCCTGCGCAACGACGGCTACGAGCACTGGCAGCTGGTATTGGCCGGCATGAGCACGCTGGCCACCGTGGTGCTGCTCCTGGCGCTGCATCGAAAATTCAGCGCGTTGAACAGCCGCCTCGACCGATCCGCGCCGGCGACTCCCCCACAACAGCTCATCGCATCCGAAGGTTCATTCCCGACACCACCGCTGCCGCAACGCAGTTCATCGCGGATCAAGGAGGACGTCAATGGCTAGTCTGCGAGACGCCCTGGCCGGGTTCGGCGTCACCTGGAAGACGATGTTCAAACGGCCGATCAACGACGGCTACCCCGAACGCAAGAAGCCGACGGCACCGCGCTACCACGGCCGCCACCAACTCAACCGTCATCCGGACGGGCTGGAGAAGTGCATCGGATGCGAGTTGTGTGCGTGGGCCTGCCCGGCCGACGCGATCTACGTGGAGGCCGCCGACAACACCGACGAGGAGCGCTTCTCCCCCGGTGAGCGCTACGGGCGGGTCTATCAGATCAACTACCTGCGGTGCATCGGGTGCGGACTGTGCATCGAGGCCTGCCCCACTCGCGCGCTGACCATGACCAACGAGTATGAAATGGCCGCCGACAACCGCGCCGAACTGATCTGGGAACGCGACCAGCTGCTGGCGCCGCTGGAACCCGGCATGGTCGCGCCGCCACACGCGATGCCACCCGGTGCCACCGAAAAGGACTACTACTTGGGCCGAGTCAGCCCGGCCGGACTCGATGCCGAGCCAGACCTGTTCGTGATGCTCGACCGAGTCAAGCAGGGCAAAGCCTGATGGGCACCACGCTGCTCGCTGCCGACATCGTCGTCCGCACCTCGACCGGGGAAGCGGTGGCGTTCTGGGTCCTGGGCGCCATCGCCGTCATCGGCGCCATCGGCGTCGTCACCGCCGCCAAGGCGGTGTACTCGGCACTGTTCCTGGCGATGACGATGCTGATCCTGGCGGTGTTCTACTTCGTCCAGGACGCCATGTTCCTCGGCGTAGTGCAGATCGTCGTCTACACCGGCGCGGTGATGATGCTGTTCCTGTTCGTGATGATGCTGATCGGTGTCGACTCCGCAGAGTCCCTGGTGGAGACCCTGCGTGGCCAGCGGATCGCCGCCACGTTCGCCGGGATCGGTTTCGGGATGCTGTTGATAGCCGGAATCGGTAGCGCCACAATGCACCTGCGCAGCATCGGCACGCCCGCGGCGACCGGCATCGGCTCGGCGGACCTGAGCCAGCACAATGTCGAAGGTCTGGCGGCGCTGATCTTCACCCGGTACCTGTGGGCGTTCGAGCTCACCAGCGCGCTGCTGATCACCGCGGTGCTCGCCGCCATGGTGCTGACGCACCGCGAGCGGCTGCAGCCGCGAATGACGCAGCGGGAGCTGTCCATCCAGCGCTTTCAGTCCGGCCGGCGGGCCACCCCGCTGCCCACCCCCGGCGTCTACGCCCGCCACAACGCCGTCGACATCGCCGCGCGCCTACCCGACGGCACCTACTCCGAGCTGTCGGTGTCGGACACCCTGACGCACCGCTGGGTCGGCGCCACCGGCAACGCCGCGCATGCGAACACCGAGGAGTCGGACCAGTGAATCCGGAGAACTACCTGTACCTGTCGGCGATGCTGTTCACCATCGGCGCCACCGGAGTGCTGTTGCGGCGCAACGCACTGGTGATGTTCATGTGCGTCGAGCTGATGCTCAACGCCGCCAACCTGGCGTTCGTCACCTTCGCTCGACTGCACTCGCAGCTCGACGGCCAGATGGTGGCGTTCTTCACCATGGTGGTCGCCGCCTGCGAGGTGGTGATCGGCCTGGCCATCATCATGACGATCTTCCGGGCCCGGCGATCCGCCTCGGTCGACGACGCGAACCTACTGCGCGGCTAGGAGTTGGGGAGCTCTATGACGAATCTGAGCCAGCTGAGCTGGCTGCTGGTGGCCCTACCGACGGCCGGTGCGCTGATCCTGTTACTCGGCGGGCGCCGCACCGATAGGTGGGGACACCTCCTGGCCTGCGCCACGGTGCTCGGCTCGTTCGGGATCGGCTTGGCCCTGCTGACCGAAATGCTCGGCCGCGACGGCGAGGACCGAGCGATCCACACGCACCTGTTCAGCTGGGTGCCAGTCGGTGCCCTGCACGTCGATTTCGGGATTCTGATCGATCAGCTGTCAATCTGCTTCGTGCTGCTGATCAGCGGCGTCGGCGCGCTGATCCACATCTACTCGACCGGCTACATGAAGCACGACCCCGACCGGCGGCGCTTTTTCGCCTACCTGAACCTGTTCGTCGCGGCGATGCTGCTGCTGGTCGTCGCCGACAACTACCTGGGTCTCTACGTGGGCTGGGAAGGCGTCGGCCTGGCGTCCTACCTGCTGATCGGATTCTGGTACGCCAAGCCGGTGGCGGCCGCGGCCGGTAAGAAGGCGTTCGTGTCCAACCGGGTCGGCGACATCGGGCTGTCGCTGGCCATGTTCGTGATGTTCGCCGGGTTCGGCACGCTGTCCTACGACGGCCTGTTCGGCGCGGTCGGCGACGCCGGCCCCAGCGGGTTGACCACCGCGATCGGCCTGCTGCTGCTCGTGGGTGCCTGTGCCAAATCCGCGCAGGTTCCGTTGCAGGCCTGGTTGTTCGACGCCATGGAAGGCCCCACCCCGGTGTCGGCACTGATCCACGCCGCCACCATGGTGACCGCCGGCGTCTATCTGATCGTGCGGTCCGGTCCGGTGTTCGACCTGTCCCCCGACGCCCGCCTGGCAGTGGTCGTAGTCGGTGCCATCACGCTGCTGTTCGGGGCGATCATCGGCTGCGCCAACGACGACATCAAGCGGGCACTGGCCGCCTCCACAGTCAGCCAGATCGGCTACATGGTGCTGGCCGCAGGCCTGGGCCCGGCCGGCTACGCGGTGGCGATAATGCACCTGCTCACCCACGGCTTCTTCAAGGCCGGGCTGTTCCTGGGCTCCGGGTCGGTGATGCACGGGATGAACGACGAACAGGACATGCGCCGCTACGGCGCCCTGCGCAGCTTCATGCCGGTGACGTTCGCGACGTTCGGGCTGTGTTATCTCGCGATCATCGGGGTGCCGCCGTTCGCCGGCTACTGGTCCAAGGACGCCATCATCGAGGCCGCGCTGGCCTCCGGCGGCACGCGCGGCTGGGTGCTAGGGGCGGTCACCATCCTCGGCGCCGGCATCACCGCCTTCTACATGACCCGGGTGATGCTGATGACGTTCGGCGGCGAGCGCCGCTGGGCCGCCGACGAGAGCGAGGTGAGCACCGAACGCGCGCTGCAACACCCGCACGAATCCCCCCGGGTGATGACCTGGCCGATGATCGTGCTGGCTCTAGGCGCCGTGTTCGCCGGCGCCGCGCTGGCTATCGGCGGGCGCCTGGAGCACTGGCTGGAACCGGTCGTCACCCGAGTAGCGCCGGTTGCCGAGCACGCGCACGCCATCCCGGCCTGGCTCACCGGGGCGATCACCCTGGGAGTGGTCCTGCTCGGTGTTGCGGTGGCCTTCAACATGTATGGCCGCAAGCCGATACCGATCACCGCGCCCACCGACGTGTCGGCACTGACGGTGGCGGCCCGCAAGTATCTCTACGGCGATGCCTTCAACGAGGAGGTGCTCATGCGTCCGGGTAACCGACTGGCACAAGGCCTGGTCGCCGTCGACGACCGGGTGGTGGACGGCTCGGTCAACATGACGGCCGGGCTGGTGGCGATCGCGTCATACCTGGTGCGGCGCCTGCAGACCGGATTCGTGCGTTCCTACGCGCTGACGATGCTGGCCGGCACGGTCCTGGTCATCGCCCTTGTGATGGCGGTGCAGCTGTGAACGCGACCGGAGGCCTGCCCTGGCTGAGCCTGCTGTGGCTGGTACCGCTGGTCGGTGCCGGGTTAGTCATCGTGCTGCCCGCCCGCGCGGCAGGACTGGCGAAGTGGACCGGCCTGCTGGTGAGCCTTGCGACGCTGGCGATCGCGATCGTGGTGACCGTCGGCTTCGACACCACCCCAGTGGCCGCCCCCTACCAGTTCGTCGAATCGCACTCCTGGATACCGGCTTTCGGGGCGAGCTACACCCTCGGGGTGGACGGTATCGCGGTGATCCTGGCGTTGTTGACCGCCGGGCTGGTGCCACTGCTGATGCTGGCCGGTTGGAATGACGGTCAGAGAGCCGAGCAGAAAAGCCGCGGTCCGCACGCGTTCGCGGCGCTGACGCTGACCGTCGAGGCGATGGTACTGATCTCGCTGGTCTCGCTGGACGTGCTGCTGTTCTACGTGTTCTTCGAAGCGATGCTCATCCCGATGTACTTCATGATCGGCGGATTCGGGAACGGCGCCAAGCGTTCCCAAGCGGCCCTGAAGTTCCTGCTGTACAACCTGTTCGGCGGTCTGATCATGCTGGCCGCGGTGATCGGGGTGTACGTGGTGAGCTCCGGCGAGGGCGCCTCCGGCGGCACCTTCGACTTCCGTGAATTGGTCTCGATCTTCTCCCCGGCGACCACCACGGTGGATCCGGGCGTACTCAAGCTGTTGTTCGCCGGCTTCATGTTCGCCTTCGCGGTCAAGGCCCCGCTGTGGCCGCTGCACCGGTGGCTGCCCGACGCGGCGGTCGAGTCCACCCCGGCGACCGCGGTGCTGATGATGGCGGTGATGGACAAGGTGGGGACCTTCGGGATGTTGCGGTACTGCCTGCAGCTATTCCCCGACGCATCAACCTATTTCCGTCCGGCCATCATCGTGCTGGCGGTCATCGGTGTGGTCTACGGCGCCATGGTGGCAATCGGCCAGCGCGACATGATGCGATTGATCGCCTACACCTCGATCTCGCACTTCGGGTTCATCATTCTGGGCATCTTCGTGATGACCACCCAAGGGCAGAGCGGCTCGACGCTGTACATGCTCAACCACGGGCTGTCGACGGCGGCGCTGTTCCTGATCGCCGGGTTCCTAGTGGCCCGGCGCGACGGCGCCCGGGCGATTTCGGACTACGGCGGCGTGCAGAAGGTGGCGCCGGTGATGGCCGGCACCTTCATGGTCGCCGCGATGGCCACCCTGTCGCTGCCCGGTCTGGCGCCGTTCATCAGTGAATTCCTGGTCTTGGTCGGCACGTTCAACCGATATTGGGTGGCGGCGGCGGTCGGCTCCACGGCGCTGGTGTTGTCGTCGATCTACATGTTGTGGCTCTACCAGCGGGTGATGACCGGCCCGGTCACGGCGGGCAATGAACGCATCCGCGATCTGGTGCCGCGGGAGTTGCTCGTCGTCACACCGTTGATCGCGCTGCTGCTGTTTCTCGGCTTCTACCCCAAACCCGCGCTGGACATCATCAATCCAGGCGTCGAGCACACCTTGACCACGATCGGCCAGACCGATCCGGCACCACTGACCGCTGAGGGGGCGCACTGACCATGGCGGGCATGCCAATCCCATCCGTCGAATACAGCCTCATCCTGCCCCTGCTGATCGTTTTCGGCACTGCGGTGACCGGTGTGCTCTTCGAGGCGTTCGTCGCGCGCCGGGCGCGCTACGTGATGCAGGTCCTGCTCGCTGTCGGCGGTTTGGCCGCGGCATTCGCCGCCATCGTCGCGGTGGGCCGTGGCCTGCCGACCGGTGGCCGCATCGCGGTGCTGGGCGCATTGGCCGTCGACGGCCCAGCACTGGTGTTGCAGGGCACCATCGTGCTGGTCGGGATCATGGCCGTGCTGTTCATCTCCGAGCGCAACATCGGTGCGGGCATTCCCGAGGGCCCGGGCGCGGCGACAGCGCCCGAGGCCCCCGCACGTGCAGGCTTGGACGCGTTCACTCCGCAGGCGTCGGCCGTGCCGGACAGCGTCGCCGAACTCGACGCGGCGCGCGCCGGGGTGACCCAGACCGAAGTGTTCCCGCTGACCGTGCTGGCGGTCGGCGGCATGATGGTGTTCCCCGCCGCCAACGACCTGGTCACCATGTTCGTGGCGCTGGAAGTGCTCTCACTTCCCCTGTACCTGCTGTGCGGACTGGCCCGCTACCGTCGTCTGCTCTCGCAGGAAGCGGCGCTGAAGTACTTTCTGCTGGGCGCCTTCTCCTCGGCGCTGTTCCTGTTCGGCGCCGCATTGCTCTACGGCGCCACCGGGACGCTGACGCTGCCGGACATCGGTGAGCAGTTGTTCGCCCACCGCAGCGATCCGCTGGCGCTGATCGGCGCCGGGCTGCTGTTGGTGGGCTTGTTCTTCAAAGTCGGTGCGGTGCCGTTCCATTCATGGGTTCCCGACGTCTATGTCGGGGCGCCGACGCCGATCACCGGTTTCATGGCGGCAGCCACCAAGGTCGCCGCGTTCGGCGCGATGCTGCGAATCCTCTACGTCGCATTGCCTGCCCTGCATGACCACTGGCGTCCACTACTGTGGCTGATCGCGGTGCTGACCATGGTGGTCGCCACCATCGCGGCGATCACCCAGACCGAGGTCAAGCGGATGCTGGCCTACTCCTCGATCGCCCATGCGGGCTTTGTGCTGACCGGTGTGCTGTCGGCGATCCCCGCCGGTATCTCCGCGACGCTGTTCTATCTGGTCGCCTACAGCTTCTCCACGGTGGGCGCCTTCGCGGTGGTAAACCTGATCCGCAGCTCCAGCGGCGAAGAGGAACTCGACATGTCCCGGTGGGCCGGCTTGGGCCGGCGTTACCCCGTTGTGGGCCTGCTGTTTTCGATGTTCCTGCTGGCGTTCGCCGGTATCCCGCTGACCAGTGGATTCATCAGCAAGTTCGCGGTGTTCAAGGCCGCTGCCGAGGGCGGCGCGGCACCACTGGTGGTGGTCGGCGTGATCGCCAGCGGAGTCGCTGCCTACTTCTACGTCCGGGTGATCGTGTTGATGTTCTTCACCGACTCCCCCGCCGACCCACCGCACCTGGTGCTGCCCAGCGTGTGGAGCAAGGCAGCCATCGCACTGTGCGCCGCGATCACCGTGCTGTTAGGGGTGCTGCCGCAGCCGCTGCTCGACCTGGTTAACGCCGCAACCCAATTCGCGCAGTAATCGCAGCATGCCCGTCGCGCGGCGGGTACACATGGAGAGATGCACGACGAGTCATTTCAGCAGCTGGTCACCATGCTGGACTACACGATGTTCGTGGTGACCACGGCGACCGATCAGCGCGCCTCCGGGTGTCTGGTCGGGTTCGCCACCCAGACCAGCATCGAACCGCCAAGATTTCTGGTGGGAATGTCCAAGCGCAACCACACCTTCGAGGTGGCTGCCGAGTCCGAGCACTTGGCCGTTCACGTCCTGGCGCGCCGTGATATCGAGCTGGCCCGGCTGTTCGGCAGTCAGACCGGCGACGTCATCGACAAGTTCGAGCACTGCGCCTGGCACAGCGGTCCCGCGGGAATGCCGATCCTCGACGATGCGCCGGCCTGGTTCGTCGGCAAGACACTGCGCCGGATCGACCTCGGTGACCATATGGGCTACCTGTTGGAACCCGTGGCCGGATATGCCGCCCAGAGCGACGATGACCTGCTGTCGCTTTCCGACGTCGACGATCTCGAACCGGGCCACAAGGCCTGACGCGGCGACCCGGGCAGCGCCTAGCCCGGCTCTCGCAGCGGAAGTCCGGCAGCCTGGTAGATCGCGTCGATGACCGTCATGTTCTCGATCGCGTCCTCGGGGGTGGTGCGCACCGGCACGCCACGCAACACCGCGTCAGCGAAAGCGTCGAGCTGGTAGGCATAGGACGCCCGGTGGGTGAACCGTTCGACGCGCCTGCCCTTGGGTGAGCTGACCCGCAAGCGGTGGAAGTACTGCGGCATAAGGGGGTTGAGCGCTCGCAGCTCGCCGTGCTCGCCGATCACCCGGGCGCTGATCTGCAGCAGGTTCGATGACCACAGCGAGCAGCGGATGGTCCCGGTGTGCCCGGCGGGAAACCGCAGCTGCGCCGTCATAGCCCGGTCGACGAGCGGATCGCGCAACTTCGCCTGCGCGGAAACGACTTCCGGGGTAGCTCCGCCGAAGGTGCGAGCCATGTGCACCGCATAACAGCCGGCGTCCATCAGCGCCCCGCCGGCCAGCGCATAGTGATAGCGGATGTCGGAGAACCGGGGCAGCGGGAAGCTCAGTGCGGTGTCCACCTGCCGCAGCTCGCCGAGTTCCCCCGACGCGATGATCTCTTCGATGCGCGCCGTCATCGGGTGGTAGCGGTAGTGGAAGGCCTCCATCACCACCCGGTCAGAGGCTGCGGCCGCCGCGGCCATCTCGCGGGCTTCCGCGGCGTTGGCGGTGAACGGCTTCTCGCACAGCACGTGCTTGCCGGCGTCCAGCGCGGCGCGCGTCCATCTGCCGTGCAGGTGGTTCGGCAGCGGGTTGTAGATGGCGTCGACCTCGGGATCGGCGATCAGCGCGTTGTAGCTGTCGTGCACCCGGCCGATGCCGTGTTTGGCGGCGAACGCCCGAGCCCGGCCGATGTCGCGCGCGGCTACCGCGCTGACCACGACCTCTGGGTTGGCGGCGGCGGGTTTGAGCAGTGCCTCCGGAGTGATCCGCGCCGCTCCGAGCACGCCGATCCGCAGCGCAGCGGTGGTGCCTGTCACGCGTCGGTGCTCCGCTGCAGCCGGAACCCGGCCATCCGGCGGCCGGCGTGGGCCGGGTTGGTCATGTCGAGCACCCGGCGTGCCTGCTCGTGCACCGGCGTGGCGGGGTCGAGCACCGACAGGTAGACCTCGTGGGAGGCCAGGGATTCCACTGCGACGTCGAGGTAGTCGTCCACGTCCTCGACGTGGGTGGGCTCCGGGCCGCCTTGGAACAGCCAGCGTGGCGGGTCCGCCATGGTGTCCCAGGCGTCGGTGACCGCGGCGGCGAATTCAATGTGGTCGCGCTGGTTGGGCCGCCCCGGTGCGAACTCGGGACCGCCGTATATCGCGATCACCACATCGGGGCGGGTCTCGCCGATCACCGAGGCGATCTTGGCGCGCAACTCCGGCGTGTTGCGGATGTTGCTGTCCGGGAAGCCCCAGAAGTCGACGTCAGGGACCCCCACGAGGGCCGCCGCCCGCCGTTGCTCCTCCTCGCGCAGCGGCCCGGCCTGCGCCGGTTCCATGCCGGCGATGCCCGCTTCCCCGCTGCTGGCCAGCGCGTAGCGGACGGTCTTGCCGGCGGCAGTCCATTTGGCCACCGCGGCGGCGGTGCCGTACTCGGGATCGTCGGGATGCGGCACCAACACCAGCAGCGATGACCAGTCTTGCGGGAACGGCTGCGGCCCGGTGGGCCCGAACGGCTGAGCCATGGGTCTATGCCATCACACCGTGGGCGATGATGTCAGCGATCCGTTGCACCCAGTCATCGCCGAGATCGTCGTCGGGGCGCAACATCATGGCCAGCAGCGCCGCGCCGCCGATGATTTCGACCAGCCGGTCGGGGTCCACGCTTGGTCGCGCGTCGCCGCGGCTCACCGAGTCGGCCACCCAGTGGCGCATCACCTCGAATAGGCCCTGGAAGCGTTCCAGGATGCGCGCGGTCAACTCGGCATTGGTCGCCATGTCGGCGATCAGGCCCGGCAGCGCCGCACGCACCACCGGGTTGGTGAACGCGTCGCGCGCACCGGCCATCATCGCCCGGAGGTCGCCGGCCGCATCACCAGGCGCCGCGGACACCGCACTCGGCGGCACCGAGAAAACGGCCTCGTGCACCAGCTCGGCCTTGCTGGGCCACCGGCGGTACAGCGCGGTCTTGGTGGTGCCGGCGCGCTCGGCGACGGCCGCCAGGCTCAGATTCGTATATCCAACTTCGACAACCAGTTCCACGGCGGCCTGCAATATGGCAGCGTCGATGCGGGGGTCACGAGGCCGTCCGGCGCCGGACCCCTTGTCAACCGCTGAAGGTTCTGCTTTCATAACGCTACCTGTCGTATCGTAATTACCCTAACGGAGGATACAACCGTGGTCGAGCAACCGACTGTGGAGACGGACGTCGGCCGGATCCAACGTTCTAGCCGCGATGTCACCACCCTGCCCACGGTAATGTCTCGCTGGCTTGCCACGCAGTTGCCGGGCGCGGCCACGCCGGAGATCACCGTGGAAAGCGGCGTCGACACCAACGGCATGTCGTCGGAAACAATCATGCTCACCGGCCGCTGGACGGCCGACGGTGCCCCGGTCGAACAGCGCTGGGTGATGCGGGTGGGCCCCGCCGCCGAAGACGTTCCGGTGTTTCCGTCCTACCGACTTGATCACCAGTTCGAGGTCATGCGGCTGGTGGGTGAACTTACCGACGTCCCGGTGCCGAAGGTCCGCTGGCTCGAACCGACCGGAGACGTGCTGGACCGGCCGTTCTTCTTGATGGACCGGGTCGACGGCGAGGTGCCACCCGACGTCATGCCCTATACCTTTGGCGGCAACTGGTTCGCCGATGCGACGGCCGAGCAGCAGCGGACCCTGCAGGACTCCACCGTCGAAGTGCTCGCCAAGCTGCACGCCATCCCGAATGCCGAGCAGACCTTCGCCTTCCTCGACGACGGGTCGCGTGGGAGCACCGCGCTGCGCCGTCACTTCGAGGGAGTGCGGCAGTGGTACGAGTTCGCGGTGCCCGACATGGGGCGCTCGCCACTGTTGGACCGCGCCCTGGCCTGGCTGGAGCAGAACTGGCCGGACGACGTGGCTGCCGGCGAGACGGTGTTGTGCTGGGGCGACTCGCGGGTCGGCAACGTGCTCTACCGCGACTTCCAGCCGGTCGCGGTGCTGGACTGGGAGATGGTGACCCTGGGGCCGCGCGAGCTCGACGTATCGTGGGTTATCTTCGCGCACTTGGTGTTCGAGGAACTCGCTGGACTGGCCGGGCTCCCTGGGCTCCCGCAGGTGTTGCGCGAGGACGACGTGCGGGCCAGCTATCAGAAGCTCACCGGAGTCGAACTCGGTGACCTGCACTGGTTCTACGTCTACGCCGGCGTGATGTGGGCGATCGTGTTCATGCGCACCGGGGCCCGTCGGGTGCACTTCGGGGAGATGGAAAAACCCGAGAATCCCGAATCGTTGTTCTATCACGCCGGATTGCTCAAGAAGTTGATCGGAGAACAGAGCTGATGCTGGGCCCACTCGACGAATTCCCGGTTCACCAACTGCCGCAGCCGATCGCCTGGCCGGGCTCCTCGGATCGCAACTTCTACGACCGGTGCTATCTGAATGCCCATGACCGCACCGGAGATATCTTCCTGATCACCGGGTGCGGCTACTACCCCAACCTCGGCGTCAAGGACGCCTACGTACTCCTGCGCCGCGGCGACACCCAGACCGCGGTGCACCTGTCCGACGCCATCGACCAGGACCGGCTCAATCAGCGTATCGGTGCCTACCGTATCGAGGTCACCGATCCGCTGCGCTCCCTGCGGGTGGTCATGGATGAGACCGAGGGCATCGCGCTGGATCTGCGTTGGGAGGGCCTGTTCGACCCGGTGCAGGAGCAGCGGCACATCCTGCGGACCGGCAACCGGGTGACCCTGGACGCGCAACGCTTCGCTCAACTGGGCTCCTGGAGTGGGCAGATCGTGATCGACGGCGAGGAGATCGCCGTCGACCCGGAGGTCTGGATCGGGTCCCGCGACCGCTCCTGGGGAATCCGCCCGGTCGGTGAACGTGAACCGGCGGGCCGGCCCGCCGACCCGCCGTTCGACGGCATGTGGTGGCTGTATCTGCCGATGGCGTTCGAGGACTTCGCGGTGGTGATGATCATCCAGGAGGAGCCCAACGGGTTCCGTTCGCTCAACGACTGCAGCCGGGTCTGGCGCGACGGCCGTGTCGAACAGCTGGGCTGGCCACGGATCTCCACCCGCTACCGCTCGGGCACCCGCATCGCCACCGGAGCCACCATCGAGGCCACCCGCCCGGATGGCACCCCGGTGGTGTTCGAAGTGGAATCCAAACTGCCGGTGCCTATTCACGTCGGCGGCGGCTACGGCGGCGACATCGACTGGCTGCACGGCGAGTGGAAGGGCGAGAAGTTCACCGAGCGCCTGACCTATGACATGACCGATCCGGGCATCCTCGGGCGCACCAGCTTCGGGATGATCGATCACGTGGGGCGCGCGGTGTGCCGCGAGGGCGACGCCGCCCCGGTCGAGGGTTGGGGACTCTACGAGCACGGTGTGCTGGGCCGCCATGACCCGACGGGGTTCCCCGACTGGGTCACCATGGCGCCCTAGCGTTAACTCAGTTCGCTGACGATCGCCCCGACGACCGCCGGGGCGATCGGCGCAGCCTGGTAGACGCAGACCGTGTCGGCGATTCCGTCGACCCGGTCGCGGATGCGCGCGGCCACCTGTGCCGGCGTACCGCATGCGGCGATGGTGTGCAGCATCTCGTCGCTGATCCGGGCGCCCATCTGCGCCCATTGGCCCTGCTTGGACAGCGCGTTGAGCTCGGGCTGCAGATCCTGCCAGCCGTGCGCGGCCAGCACCGGCGCATACGCCGGAGTCGACGCGTAGAAGCCGAGCAGCATCCGAGCGGCGGCTTCGGCGGCCTCCCGCTCGGCGTCGGTGGCGCCGGTGGCCACGATGATCTCCGGCACGACTCGGAAATCCTCGGCGCGACGTCCGGCTTGGGCAAGCCCCGCACGCACCGCAGACATGGTGCTCTCATGCAGGAATCGCTTAGTGGAGAACGGCATCACCAGCAGGCCGTCGGCGTGCGCGGCGGCCGCACGGGTCAGCCGCGGCCCGAGCGCCCCGACATAGATGGGCGGTGGGCCGTACGGGTTCGGGCCGGGGCTGAACGTCGGCGTCATCAGCGTGTGCCGGTAGTAGTCGCCCCGAAAATCCAAGCGGGCGCCGGTGTTCCAGGATTCGAAGATCGCCCGCAGCGCCGCGACGAGCTCGACCATGCGGTCCACCGGGCGATCGAAGGCGGCGCCGAATCGCTTCTCGATCTGGGCACGCACCTGCGTTCCCAGCCCCAGAACGAATCGCCCCCCACTGAGCAACTGGTGATCGTTGGCCTGGTGCGCCAAGTGAATCGGGTTGCGAGGGAACGCGATCGCGACGTTGGTCATCAGGTCCAGGCCGCCCACACCGGCGGCCAGCGTCAACGGTGCGAACACGTCGTGCGGGCCTTCGAAGGTGAAGACCCCGCTGACCCCGGCGTCACGCAGCTCGCGCGCCTGATCGACGACACCGGTCAGCCCGCTGAGGGCAGTGAGTACTTTCAACGCGGTTCCGCGGCCTTACGAACTGATCTCGGAACCGACGGCCAAACCGCCCGCGGATCCGGTGGCCAGATCCACCAGCTCGCGAAGCTCCCGGTTCACCACTGCAGGGTGTTCGAGGATCGAGCAGTGTCCCCCGCTGACCTCGACGAACCGCGCGAGATTGGGTGCGGTGTCGGCGATCCGCTGTGATGCCCGCAGCGGCAACAACCGGTCCCGGGTGCTGCCGATGACCAGGGTGGGCACGGTCAGACCATCGAGGTTGATGAAGGATGCCGGACCGAGCGCGTCGATGAGCGCCCGCACCCAGTGGCCACGGCTGGCCGCGGGCGTCTTGGCGAACAGGTCGCAGATCAACGAGGTGACCCACGGATCGGCCTCACCACCGACGGCCAGCATGTGCACGAATCGCCGCACCGCCAGATTCGCCGGGCCCACGATCGGCACGTTGCCAAAGGCCAGCAACCCGCGACGTGCTGCCTGCACCCGGGCCGCCTGCAGGGGCGGTGGCACCTGGAACAGTTCGACCTCGGCCAGCAGGTTGCCGATGGTGGTGTTGATCAGCGCTACCGCATCGGCACGCTCGTGCACCCGGTGCCGGTAGCGGTCCGACCAGGCACTGATCGCCATGCCGCCCATCGAATGTCCGGCGATGACGGCACGCTCCCCCGGCGCCAGGGTGGCCTCCAGGACCGAGTCCAGATCGGATGCCAGGTGCGTCAGGCTGTATCCGCCGCGCTTGGGCACTCCACTGCGGCCGTGGCCGCGGTGGTCGTAGGCGATCACCCGGTGATCGGCGCTCAGGTCGGCAATCTGGTGGCCCCACACCCCGATAGCGCAGGTGATGCCGTGCGCCAGCACGATCGGATAACCGTCGGCCGGCCCGAAGACCTGGGTGTGCAGCTTTGTTCCGTCGGCCGCCCGGACCGCTATGGTTCGGGCCGGCGGCAGCTCCGCCGGGAACTTGCCGACACTTCGCCGCCGACCGGACCGTTGAGCACTCATCGCCACCTCATCGGAAATGCGGCAACGCTGCCGCATCGCGAGCATACGCCTGCGTGGACTAGGTTTTCACCGAAAGGACTACTGACGAAGGGTTCGCCCATGCGCGCGGTACAGATTTCCCAACTCGACGGACCGGCAGCTGCCCAGGTAGTCGATCTCGACGAGCCGGCCGGTGCGGGCCTGGTGGTCATCGACGTCCACGCCGCCGGGGTGGCGTTTCCCGACGTGCTGCAGTCCCGCGGGCTCTATCAGCACAAGCCGGAGCTGCCGTTCGTGCCGGGCGGCGAGGCGGCCGGTGTGGTGCGCAGCGCCCCGAACGGCGCGCATGTGCGCGCCGGTGACCGCGTGGCGGTCTTGACCATGCTCAACGGCGGGATGGCGCAGGTGATCGCGGTGCCCGCCACGCAAGTGTTCAAGCTGCCGGACACGGTGTCGTTCGAGGCCGGTGCCGGGCTGCTGTTCAACGACCTGACCGTGTTGTTCGCGCTGACCACGCGCGGCCGGTTGACCGAAGGCGCCACGGTGCTGGTGCACGGGGCCGCCGGAGGGATCGGCACCTCCACGCTGCGGCTGGCCGGACCGCTGGGGGCCTCCCGGGTGATCGCGGTGGTCTCCACCGAGGCTAAAGCCGAGGTGGCCCGGGCTGCCGGCGCCACCGACACGGTGCTCGCCGATGGGTTCCGCGAGGCGGTGGCCGAGTTGACCGGCGGGCGCGGCGTGGACCTGGTGCTCGACCCGGTGGGCGGTGACCGTGTCACCGATTCGCTGCGCTCGCTGGCCCCCGGCGGCAAGCTGTTGGTGGTGGGCTTCACCGGTGGCGACATCCCGACGGTCAAGGTGAACCGGCTGCTGCTCAACAACATCGATGTCGTCGGCGTTGGTTGGGGTGCGTGGGTGATGTCGCATCCTGGCGAGCTGGAGCGCCAGTGGGAGGCGTTGGAGCCGCTGCTGGCCTCCGGGAAAGTGGCGGCGCCGCAACCGGATGTGTTCGACCTCGATCGGGCCGCCGATGCGTTGGCCGCGTTGGAGAATCGCACCGCAGCCGGCAAGGTCGTGCTGCGGATGCGCGACTGACGGCCCTCCAGGTCATCGAAACGAGAGGAATCCGATGCCGGACCAGCGTTCTTCGCACAGTGCCAGTGCCCTGCTCGAGGCCGTCGAGCAATCACCGAAAGCTGTCGCGGTACACGACAAGTCGGCGTGGGTCGGAATCTTCGCCGCCGACGGGCAGGTGAACGATCCCGTCGGGTCGACTCCCCATATCGGCACCGCGGCCATCGGGCGGTTCTTCGACACCTTCATCGCACCCAACACCATCGCCTTCGACGTGCAGAACGACGTGGTCGCGGGCATGTCGGTACTACGAGACCTCACGGTGCACACCACCATGTCAACAGGTGTCACTATGCATATCCCGATGCACCTGCGCTACGACCTGGTCGCGCAGGCGCCGGACGGCTCCCTGAAGATCCAGCGGTTGTTCGCGCACTGGGAGCTACAGAAGATGGTCGGACAGTTGCTGACCTCCGGTGGCCGCGGCCTGCTGGCCTCGGTGATTCTGGGACCCCAGCTGCTTCGGCACCAAGGGCTTTCGGGCTGTGCTGGATTCCTGCGCGGCCTTGCCGGGGTGCGCAAGCGTGGCAAGCGTCGGGTCGAAACCCTTGTCGCGGCGCTCGCGCAGGGTGATGCGGCCGCGGTTTCGGCGCTGCTGACTCCCCATGCCAAGCTGAGCCTGGACGGTGTTTCGGAGACCTCGGTTGCCGATTTCGTCTCGACGGCACAGCACCTGGAGGTCGAAAAGCTCCTGGCCGCAGGGCATACCGTCACAGCGACGGTGCACCTGGATGGCCGGCGCGGGGTGGGATTGTTCGAGTTCTCCAAAGAGGGCGCGCACCGTGGCGCGATTTCCGCTGTCCGCCTCTATATCTGAGGCGGACAGCTACAGCACGCCGGGAATGATCGCCTTGCGGTTAGGCGGGTAGTCGGGGAACTTCTGCTGGTACCACTTGTGGGTGGCCATCGCCCTGGGCCCCAGGTTGGCGATGGAGAAGAGCAGGAAGATCAGGCCCGGAAGCGTCCACGCCATGATCGCCCAGCCCGCCCATAAGACAAGCTCACCGAAGTAGTTGCCCGAGGACACCCAGCGATACACCCCGCCGTAGGGGATGCGGTACCCGCTGCTGCCATCGGCGCGCAGGCCGATCAGGATGCGATCGGCCTGGAAGTTGATCCCCCAGCCGATCACTGCCACGGCCAGGCCGACGATGAAGCGGGGATCGACAAACCAGCGCTCCTGCTGCAAGTGCGGGGCCAGCGCAACGGCGTAACCGTTGACAAACCCGTTGACGGCGTTGAAGACGAAGCCGAAGGCGATGCCGGAGATGGGGAAACGTTTGTCATCGCCCTTGCGGCTCAGCGGATAGATCAACCCGCGGTAGAGGTAGTGGCACTGCCATAGTGCGTACAACACGATCGCCGGCGCCCCATGCGAGTGCGCCACCAGCCAGAACGTCACGGTGAAAGCCCACCACTGGGGGCATTCGAACGTCAGCCAGCTGATCTTTCCCGGCAGCGTGAAGCGGTCGTCCGGACTGGCGAAGCGGCCATAAGGGTTGGTGAACCAGAAGCTGCTGGCGAAGGTGACGATCGTCAAGACGATCAGAAAGACAACAGCGGCGTGATACAGACCGGCCATGGCGGAACCTCTCATCGAAGGATGCTAGGCAGTAGTAGCACATGTGGCCGCTGCGATCGTGCTGCGGATGGGCGACTAGCCCGCGGAGTCGTCCCGCCTGCCCGGCGCGAAGTAGTCGAACGCGGCACGCATGTCGCTGAGCTTGCCGTCGGTGCCCTGCAGCGAGAGCGTGACGTGGCCAAAGGATTTGGCGCCCAGCCGCTTAGGGCTCGGGATCGCTGACGCGTCGTCGAGGAACAAGTGCGCCAGCTGCACCCGGCCGGTATCCGCGGTGGTGATGCGCTCGATGGCGTTCCACGGGATCACCCGGTTGCCGCTGCGCCGCCCGTAGACACCTTCTGCGTCGATGCGGACCTCAACACCGGAGGAGAACAACCGCGATACCAGCACCGCCACACCGAAACCGAAGAAGACGATCGCGATCCAGCCGAAGACGTGCAGGGCCTGCGGTGACCAGCCGCGGATCGACTCGACCGGCCCGAATCCCCCGGCCAACCGCACCCCGATCAGGACGAACACGACTGCGATGGCGAGCAGCGAGGCGATCTTTCGTCGGTCCGGGTGCGCTTCAAACGGCATCTGACCTCCCCTGTCGACGGGGATGACTCTAGTGCGCAACGGCGGCGGCACCCCTACAACTGACCAGCCGCTAGGTCTCGCTGATGCGCGCCTTGAACTCCGGGCACTCGACCAGGGGCGTATGGGTGCAGGTCACCGCGTGGGTGAGGCTGTCGCGCATGCGGGTGAGGCGGGCGATCTCGTCATCGACTTGGCGGGCCTTCTCAGCCATTCGTGCACGTAGTTCGGTGTCGCTGGGTGTGGCCCGCAGAAACCGCTCGATCTGAGCAAGCGTGAATCCGGCCGCTTTGGCACAGCCGATCAAGGCGAGCCGGTCAAGCACCGCCGGTTCGTAGGTGCGACGCAGGCCGTTGCGTGCACCGGAGCTGATCAGCCCGCGCCGCTCGTAGAACCGCAGCGCCGATGACGCCAGACCGGACCGATTCGCCACCTCAGCAATGTCCAGCATCACCATCCCCTTGACTTGAAGCGTGGTTCAAGTCAGACACTAGCGGCGAAGCGCCGCCAAGGAAAGGAAACCGAGTGCCCATGCCACTACATCCGCAGGTCCAAGCCCATTTGGAACGCCTGGCCGGAAGCAACTTTGCCGACCTGCACACGTTTAGTCCGCAGCAGGTCCGGCAAGCCATGCGTCTGATGACCCAAGCCCTGGGCACCGGCGAAGCCGTCGCACGTGTTTGCGACCGCATCATCTCCACGCGAGCCGGCGACCTGCCGGTTCGGATCTACCACCCCCAGCCAGGCGAACGGCGCACGGTGATCGTCTTCTTCCACGGCGGCGGTTTCGTGCTCGGCGACCTCGACACCCACGACGGGCTGGCCCGGGCGCTGGCGAACCGCACCGGCCGGGTCGTCGTCTCGGTCGACTATCCCCTGGCCCCGGAGCACAAGTACCCGGCAGCGATCAACGCCGGCTTCGCTGCCACGCAGTGGGTGGCCCTGCACGGCGGCGAAATCGGCGCCGACGGCACGAACATCGCTGTCGCCGGTGACAGTGCCGGCGGAAATCTCGCTGCTGTGGTCGCGCTGATGGCTCGCGATGCCGGCGGCCCGGCAATCACGCACCAGGTATTGATCTACCCGGACTTGGACTTTCGGCGATCGAACGTTTCCATCCAAGAATTCGCGGGACAGTACGGCAACATCAGTCGAGCGACCCAGCAGTGGTTCATGAACCACTACCTCAACGGCGATCACGAAAAGCTCGATGCTCACGTCTCGCCGCTGCTGGCACCCAGCCTCGAGCAGCTTCCTCCGGCGTTCATCGTCACCGCGGAATTCGACGCCCTGCGCGACGAGGGCGAACAGTACGGCGCCCGACTCCAGGAAGCGGGCGTCCCCACCACCGTCAATCGCTATGCCGGCATGATCCACGAGTTCATCCGCTGGCCGTTCGACGACGCGGTCCGGGCGCTCGACGACATCGCCGCCGCTCTGCCAGCCTCACCCCTGGCTCGCCGCTGACGGTATACGTTGCGTCTGGCTAGCTATCGCCTAGTCTATTCACTGGACACTCTGTCCAGTGAGATCTCGATGACACGAGGAGCACGAGGCGATGCCACCCACGGCCAGCTCCCTGGGACCGCAGCCGGCGGACTACGACCCCGGGTGGGTGCGGGCGAAGTACGCACTCGAACGCGACAAACGGATGCGGCCCGACGCCGTGGGCCAGTTCATCGAGGTCACCGCCGATTTCTCGCACTACGCCGACGACCCGTGGACCGAGCGTGTCGAGCGCGACCCGGTGCACGACCACGTCCAGGTGGCGATCATCGGCGCCGGGCTGGGCAGCCTGATCGCCGCCGCGCGGCTCCAGGAATCCGGGATCGACGACATCAGGATGATCGACACCGCCGGCGACTTCGGCGGCACCTGGTACTGGAACCGCTACCCCGGAGTGCAGTGCGATGTCGAGTCCTACATCTATCTGCCACTGCTCGAAGAGCTGAATTACGTGCCCACCGAGCGCTATGCGCACGGCCCGGAGATCCGCGAGCACCTCCAGAACATCGCCAAGCACTACCGCCTCTACGACAACGCCTTGCTGGGCACCACGGTCACCGGCCTGCACTGGGACGGCGCCGCCAAGCACTGGCAGATCACTACCGATCGCGGAGACGCGTTCACCGCCACGCTGGTCGCGGTCTCGCCCGGATCGCTCACCCGGCCGAAACTGCCGGGCATTGCCGGCATCAACGAATTCCGCGGACACACCTTCCACACCAGCCGCTGGGACTTCGGCTACACCGGCGGCGACGAATCCGGCGGGCTGACCAAACTGTCCGACAAGCGCGTCGGCGTCATCGGCACCGGTTCCACTGGGCTGCAGTGCATCCCGCACCTCGGAGAGTGGGCGCAGCAGCTCTACGTCTTCCAACGCACCCCGAGCACCGTCTCGGTGCGGGGCAACCGACCCACCGACCCGGCGTGGGCGGCGAGCCTGCAGCCGGGCTGGCAACGCGAACGCATGGAGAACTTCACCCGGGTCACCTGCGGGGTGGAGATGGACCTCGACCTCACCAACGACGGCTGGACGCAGAAGGCACTGGAACTCAGTGAGCCCGCGGTGATCCGCGAGACTCAGCGCCTCGGCCGACAGATGACGCCGCAGGAGATCGCCGACTTCCTGTTCCACGCCGACTACGTGGCGATGCAACGGCTGCGCGCCCGAATCGACGACACCGTGCGCGACCGCAAGACCGCCGAAGCGCTCAAACCGTGGTATCGGCTGAACTGCAAGCGCCCCGGCTACCACGACCAGTACCTCGATACGTTCAACCGGGACAACGTCACGTTGGTCGACACCGATGGCCGCGGCGTCGATCGGTTCACCGAGACCGCCGTCGTGGTCGACAACATCGAATACGAACTCGACGCACTGGTATTCGCGACCGGCTTCGAGGTGGGTACCGAGTTCACCCGCCGGCTCGGTTTCGAGATCGTCGGCCGCGACGACGTGCGGCTGAGCGACAAGTGGGCCAAAGGCATGCGGACACTGCACGGCCTGCAGACCCACGGCTTTCCCAACTGCTTCTTCCTGGGCTACACCCAATCCGGGGTCTCCCCCAACTACACCCACACCGCCGAGGAGCGAGCCCGCCATTTCGCCTACCTGGTCAGCACATTCGTGCACCGGGGCGCGGGCACCATCGAAGCCACCAAGGCCGCCGAGGACCAG
This sequence comes from Mycobacterium sp. SMC-11, assembly GCF_046250095.1. Taxonomy (NCBI): domain Bacteria; kingdom Bacillati; phylum Actinomycetota; class Actinomycetes; order Mycobacteriales; family Mycobacteriaceae; genus Mycobacterium; species Mycobacterium sp. SMC-11. The sequence goes on from NZ_CP176430.1 coordinate 3,317,096, forward strand.
TGGCTGGCCGCGATGGACCAGGCGTCGGAGAAGCCCAAGGCCTTCTACGCCGAGTGCACGCCGAGTTACCTGAGTTCCGAGGGCGACCGGGAGAATCCGCACGGCATGCTGTCGACCAATTTCGGGGGCAAGCCGGTCGAGTTCTTCGAAATGCTGAACGCGTGGCGATCCACCGGCCAGCTGGAGGGGGTCATCCTGAAATGACATCCGCTGCACCGCGACTCACCATGCGTGACCGACACCGCATCATGACCCGCGACCACATCATGGCCGCCGCGTTGGAGGCGTTCGCCGAGCGCGGCTACGTCGCGGTGACCATCGACGACATCGTTCGCCGGGCCGGGATCGGGCGGGCGACGTTCTATCTGCATTTCGACTCCAAAGCCGCGGTGCTGCGCGAACTGCGGAACACCCGGATGACCGTCTGGTCCCAGCAGGACGCCCCGCGCGGCGGCAGGTCGGGACGGCCCTCGATCAAGGCCTTCTTCGAGAAGGTGGTCGACTTCCACACCTCCGCACCACAGCTCTACATGGCACTGCACCAGGCCCGGGCAGCCGACCCGGAGTTCGCCGCGGCGCACCGAGCCACCATGGAGGACAACGTCACCGAGTGGATCGAGGCCGATGCCATGCCCGGTGCCACCGAGGAACAGCTGCGGCTGGCCATCGCGATGATGTACACCATGGTCGATTCCTTCATGCACCTGTGGCTGGTCGACGGCTGGCCGCTGGAGCGCGAGGCCGCCATCGAGGCGATGACCGACGCGCTGCACGCCACCATGCGCTGAAAGACGCCGGCCCGGACGCCCGCGGCATTTATCGTGGCACACGCATGAGCGACCGCGGTGCGAGCGGCTTTCAGACGAGAGGTTGGCGCGATGACCGAGCTACGGCCAGATGGCGCGATGACCGAGCAGCCGCCCCAACGCCGAGGCGTCATGCAATCGCTCACCGGGCTCAGTGTCCGCTACGTCGAACGCCTGATGCCCGACCCGTATCTGTTCGCGATGATCCTCACCCTGATCGTCGCCGGCCTGGTCGCCGCCCTAGTGCGCGGTGCGTCGGCCCACGGCATGTTGCAGGCCTGGTACGCCGGAGTGTGGGGGCAGGCGAACATCTTCACGTTCGCCTGCCAGATGGTGCTGATCCTGGTGACCGGCTACACGCTGGCCGAAGCGCCCGTGCTGAAGCAGGCCATCGTCCGCATCGCCGCATTGCCGCGCAGCCAGGTGCAGGGAGCGCTGCTCTGTTTCACCGTCAGTGCCGCTGCGTCCCTGCTGAACTGGGGCCTGGGCCTGGTGGCCGGTGCCCTGGTCGCCCGGCAGGTGGCGCGACGCTTCCCCGACTCGCATTTCGGCTACCTGATCGCCGCGGCGTTCATGGGTTTCATCGTCTGGACGCAGGGTCTCTCGTCGTCGATCGCGCTGGCGAACACCGACTCCGGCAGCCCCATCAACGTGATCCACAAGATCGCCGGCTTCACCGTGCCGTTGAGCCAGACCATCTTCCAGCCGTACAGCTGGCTCTCGGCGCTCATCGTGTTGGGGGTGCTCGCGCTCGCAGTATGGCGAATGGAGCCGGCTGAAGCTCTTGCGCCGGATCCCGCTGCGTTCGAGGAAGAGCCGGAAATTGCCGGCCAGCGCAGCGCGACGTTCGCCGAATGGCTGGAGAATCAGTGGATCCTCAACGTGCTGCTGTTCGCGGCGGGCATCACGTATTTCGTGGCCAGTGGTTGCGCGCTGAACATCTCCTCGATGATCATGCTGTTCACCATCACCGCCGCCCTGCTGCACCGCACGCCGATTCGCTTCATCCGGGCATTCACCGGTGCCGCGAAGGTCTCGGGCCCGCTGCTGCTGCAGTATCCGCTCTACGGCGGCCTGGTCGGGCTACTGGCGTATCAGGGCGCCGAGGGGTCCACGCCCCTGCAGACGCTGCTGGCCCAGACGCTGGTCAACGGCGCGACGGAATACACGCTGCCGTTCCTGACCTTCATCGGCTCGGTGGTCATCAGCCTGTTCGTGCCGTCCGGCGGCGGGCACTGGGCGGTGCAGGGCCCGATCGCCGTCGACTCTGCGCTGGCGATCGGCCAGCAGTCGCCGGCCTATCTCGGGCTGGTGTCGATGGCCGTTGCCGTCGGTGAGGGCGTGGCGAACATGATCCAGCCGTTCTGGCTCCTGCCACTGCTGGCGATCGCGAAGCTCAATGTCCGTCAGGTGATGGGCTTTACGATTGTGGCGTTCGTCATCGGGTTGGTGGGCCTGGGGGCGATGACGTTGATCGCACCGTGGGTGATCTGAGGGCACCCAGCGTTCGCCATTCCTTGATATCTGCTCGTGCTTGCCGGATGCTCGTGACAGACGCGAAGTGCCCTGGTCGCGAAGGAGAACGGCGTTGAACACACCGGAAGCCGGCAGCGTGGGCAGCATCTCCACCGCACTGCGGGACTGCTACGCCGCGATAGAAGCCCTCTGCACCGATCTCAGCGACGTCGAGTGGGGCGCTGCGTCACTGTGCCCGGACTGGACGGTTCGCGACGTGATCAACCACGTCACCGGCATCGAGGCGGCAATGGCGGGGTGGCTGCCCGACGACGATCGCACCCCGCCGCCGTTCGACAAGGCCGCGGACTTCCTGCGCGACGCTGACACCAACACCACCGCGTACCGCGAACTGGTGCGCGCGATCTACGACCGCCGCCGAGGCGACCTGGCCGCGTTGTCCGACGCGGATCTGATGCGACCGTCGTGGACTCCGGTCGGCCCAGCCACCTACGGCAGGTTCCTGGAGATCCGGGTCTTCGACTTCTGGGTGCACGAACGAGACATCACCAGCCCGCTGGGCCGCACCACCGATGACGCAAGCCTCGGCGCTCAGATCGCACTGGCCGAGGTAGCCGGTTCCTTGGGCTACATCGTCGGCAAGAAAGTGGGCCTACCCGACGGAAAGAGCATCACCTTCGATCTCACCGGACCGATCACCCGCCAGTTGCACGTCGCCGTGGATGGCCGAGCCAAAACTGTTGACCACCTGAATAATCCGGATGTCACGGTGGTGACCGATTCCACGACCTTCATCCAACTGGCGTGCGGGCGCATCGACCCGCAGGCCCAGATCGACTCCGGCGCCATCACCTGGAAAGGCGACCCCGAACTCGGCGACCGCGCCGCCCGCAACTTGAGGTTCACGATGTGACCAGTCGCCCGGATTTCATCGACTTACCGGCCTCACGGTGAACTGTCGTTTCCTTTGTACGAGCTGCAGCGACCCAAGACGCCTGCCGACGAACAGCGCCTCGCCGAAACCTTCCGCCGACCGCCACACGGGACGCCCGCGTCAGATGAACCCTAGGCCAATGATCGCCATTGCCCCGGAACAGGATCCACCAGCGGCCTATGCTGCCCGATATGGCCGACTTCACCGCGTCGCTGCCCCCGGAACTGGACAACGTTCCGTCCGCCGAGGGACCGCTGCCATCACGGTCTGACCTCGTCGGCCGCCCCTATGCACTGCCCATCGACATCCTCGGCGAACTCCACGGTCCGCTGTTCTACGCCGACTTCAGCGGGGTGCGAAAGCTGTACGCGTGCTCGCGGGCGCTGGTCGAAGAACTGTGCGACGAGAACCGGTTCGCCAAGAACCCGATGCGCCCCTTGGAGCGAGTCCGCCAGCTCGCCGGCGACGGCCTGTTCACCGCCTACCACGGTGAACCGAATTGGCAGACCGCCCACGACGTCCTGATGCCCGGCTTCAGCTATGCCGGGCTACGCAACTACCACGGCGCCATGCTCGACATAGGCACCCAGCTGATCCAGCGCTGGGATGGCTGCGTCGGGCATCGGCCGGCGGACGCGTCGACCGACCTGCAGAAGCTCGCGATGGACACCGTTGCCCTTGCCGGCTTCGGAGCACGATTCGACTCGTTCAGCCATGAAGGCCTTGCCCCAATCCCGCAGAGTTTCACCGCAGCCTTGACCAAGCTCGCAGAGACCCAGAGCATCGCCGACCTCGACCACGAACTGGAGCATCTGCATCGCAGCTTCGACGAGCTGATCGAGCAGCACCGAGCCACCCCCACGCCCGAACTCGACGATCTGCTCTACGTCATGCTCGCGAGCGACTCCGGCGGCGGGCCACTGCTGAGTACGGACAATATCCGCAACCAGATCATGACGTTTCTTATCGCCGGTCAGTTGACCACATCCGAACTGATGCCCACCGTGCTCTACAACCTGCTGCACCATCCGGCAGTGCTGGCGCGCGCCGTGGCTGAAGTCGATGCCGTGTTCGGGGTGGACGACGACTATCTGCCGACCTACGACGACATCGGAAAGCTCGAGTATCTGCGGCAGGTGATCAACGAGACGCTGCGGTTGTCCCCGCCGGTACTTGGCTTCGACCGAACGGCCTTGGCGGACACCGTCATTGGCAAAAAATACCCGATCAGGAAGGGCGAGGCCGTCAGCGTGCTGACGGGTGCGCTTCACCGTCAGCCGGAATGGGGTGACAACGTCGAACTGTTCGATCCGGACAGGTTCGACGCCGCCCGCTCTGCCGGCAGGCCCGGTGCGGTGTTCAAACCCTTCGGCACCGGAGCGCGATCCTGCATCGGACGCCAGTTCGCGCTGCACGAGGCCACCATGATGATCGCCCGGCTGATCCACCGTTATCGCCTGATCGACTCGCAACACTATGTGCTGCAGTTCGACAGCGAGCGCAGCCGGCGCCCGATGGGCTTCCACCTCGACCTGATCCGGCGAATACCTGAAGACCGCCGCGGCGCAACGGCCTTGGCCGCCCCGATACCCGAACGGAACACGTCCGGGGCCAGCTCCGCCGTCAAAGCCGGCACCACGTTGGCCGTGCTGCACGGCTCGAATCTTGGAACCTGCCGCGCACTGGCCAAGCAGCTTGCCGAAGAGGCCACCGACCTTGGCTGCATCGCCACGGTGGCGCCCCTGGACGACTTCGCCGGAACCCTGCCGAACACCGATGCGGTCGTGATCGTCGCCGCGTCCTATAACGGTCAGCCGACCGACGACGCACGCGCCTTCCTCGCCTGGCTGCTCGGCGAGGACGCCGCACTCGAGGGCGCTCCGTACGTCGCGGTACTCGGTGTCGGGGATCGCAACTGGGCCGACACGTATCAGGCGGTACCCAAGCGCATCGATGAACGCCTGACCGAACTGGGCGCCCGGCCGCTGATCCCGCTAACCTCCGCCGATACCTCAGGGGATCTCAACGGCACGGTCGAAGAATTCTCGGTGGCGTTGCACGCAGCGCTGTGCGAGCACTTCGGCGATCCGGACGCGGCGCCGGTCACCGACACCGACGAACCGCTCTACGACATGCACCCCATCATCGGCCCGGTCACCGCGGCGCTCGACGCCCGCTTCGCAGTGACACCGATGACCGTCCTGGACAACACCGCCTTGGTGGGCGACGACGCGATCCTGGGCGGAGCAAAACACTTTGTCCGCGTTGTCCTTCCCGAGGGAATTGAGTACCAGACGGGTGATCACCTGACAGTCCTCGCGGACAATCCGCCAGATCTCGTCGCCACGGTGCTCGAGCTTCTCGGCATCGAAGCCGAACGGCGGCTGTCGATCAATCCTCGGCGCACTTCGCGGCGGTTGATCGCACTCGATCGGGAGGTCAGCGCGCGTGAATTGCTCACCCACTTCGTGGAGCTGCGAAAGCCGGTTACGCCGAGCCAATTGCGGCGTCTGGCCGCATCCAACCCGTGCCCGCCCGAGCGTGAACGCCTCGAGCAGCTCGCCGCATCGGCCGATCCCTGCCCGCTGAGCCCATTCGAGTGCCTGGTGGAGTTTCCAGCGTGCGAACTGACGGGCGCCGAGCTACTCGAACTGCTGGAGCCGATGACACCCCGGCATTACTCCATCGCGTCGTCCTCTCGCCTGACACCGGGGCTGGTCGGGCTGGTGGTCAGCGTGCTCGATGCGCCGGCCCGGTCCGGGCATGGACTGTTCCAGGGCGTGGCCTCCAATCATCTGGCCGCCGCCTCCCCTGGTACCCAGATTCGGGCGCGGGTCGACCCGGCCCGCCAGGCGTTTCGTGCGGGTGCCGACCCTGCGAAGAATGTGATTCTGGTCAGCGCGGGTACAGGTGTTGCCCCGTTCCGCGGCTTCCTCGGCGATCGCTTGGCGGCCAAACAGGAGGGGGCGCCGTATGCGCCGGCCCTGTGTTTCTTCGGCGTCCGAAATCCAGACGTGGATTACATCTTCCGCGAGCAGTTCGAGGCCGCCGAAGCGGCGGGGGTAGTCCGGATGCGTCCCGCGTTCTCTCGCGCACCGCAGGACGGTGTGCGCTACGTGCAGGACCGGATCGCCGCCGACGCCGACGAAGTGTGGGAGCTGCTCGGCGATCCCACCAAGCACACTCACGTCTACGTGTGTGGTGACGGCGCCCAGATGGCGCCGGCGGTGCGGCAGGCCTTCATCGACATCTACCGCGCGCGCACCGGCGGCGACGAAAGCCAAGCCCGCGACTGGCTTATCGACCTGGTGGAGTCCGACCGCTACGTCGAGGACGTGTGGGCTGGGTGAGCGTGTAGTCGGATGAGCGGACAGCAATAACACGAAAGTGGCCCCCAGGCTTTCGCCTGGGGGCCATTTTCTTTAGTAGCGGGGACAGGATTCGAACCTGCGACCTCTGGGTTATGAGCCCAGCGAGCTACCGAGCTGCTCCACCCCGCGTCGGTAAGTACGACACTACCCAACGGGTGCCCAAGCCGCCAAATCGCCTGGTCTGGCATTGGCGCCGTCGCCCGACCGGTGTCGATTCATCTCGTCCTTGTCGGCCCAACCCCGCTATGCCATGCTGCATTCCGAGGCCACAACAGCGGGAGGGGCAACCGATGCCCGGATTTCTCGACAACGTCGGCCGCCTGCTCACCTACCGGATTCCCATCGGAGAGCTGATCGGCCTGGGCCTGATCCTCGGCACGCCGTATCTGACCATCGGATTGATCTGGACGCTGACCCACACCGCTGCGCTGCACGGCATGCGAGGCCTGGACCTCGTAGTGTCCTTTCTTGGATCGATCGTGGCGTGGCCGGTGCTGCTGATCGCTAACGTCTGTATGCAGTGACCGCGAAGGGCAACGTCGCCCCGCAACAACGGAGGCCGCTCGAGATGATGTTTTTGGTACGGATCATCGATCTGGCCATGAGAATTCTCGGCGTCTCTCCCGAGTCACCATCCCCGCACGCGGCCGAGACCCGAATCCACATCGATCAGTACACGCCACGCTTCGACGATGGTCCCGTCAATCTCACTGAGGCGCTGGATTTTTGGTCTGCTGCCGCAGCAGCCGCCAACGTCGTCATGCAGTTGAGCCTGCCGGGAGTGGGCCACGGGGTCGTGGAGAGCCGGGTGGAATCCGGTGCGCTGATGGAACATCCATGGAAGAGGTTGCGCACCACCGCCCAGTACATGGCTGTCGCTGTGCTGGGCAACGACGAGGAACGCGCTGCCTACCGTGACGCCGTCAACGTCGCACACCGGCAGGTTCGCTCCACCGCGGACAGCCCGGTCCAATACAACGCCTTCGATCCCAATCTGCAGTTATGGGTCGCCGCATGCCTATTCGTCTTCTACGAGGACACCTATCAGCTGCTGCGCGGCAAGATGACCCAGGCTCAGGCGGAGGGGTTCTATCACCACGCCTGGCCACTCGGCACCACCTTGCAGGTCACCCCGGATCAGTGGCCGCCCACCCGCGCCGAGTTCGACGCCTACTGGAACACCACCTGTCAGACATTGCAGATGGACGATATCGTCCGCGACTACCTCATGCGGCTGGTCGACCTGAAGATGATCAACCCGATCTTGCGGGCGCCCCTGGCGCCCCTGCTGCGGTTCCTGACTATCGGCTTTCTGGCACCGCTCTTTCGTGAGCTGCTCGGCGTGCCCTGGTCGCCGACCGAGCAACGCCAGTTCGAAAACCTCTTCCTGTTCGTATCATTCGTGAACCGCTTCATTCCCCGATTCATCCGAACCGTCAACTACACCGTGCTGATGGCCGACGTTCGCCATCGCATCCGCCGAGACAAGGCACTGATCTGATGGCTGACCACCACGACGGCCTGGGACCCGACAGCATGCTGTGGCACTTCCTGGCCGACCGACGCTACCTGTTCGTGCTCCCCAGGGCGGTGTGTCTGCTGCTGCTGCATCCCGGCATCGCCGCCGGCATCAACGAGCATGCTCTGATGCGCAAACGCATTTGGCTGCACAAGAAACGCACTTTCACCCAAGCCGTCAACTACGCCTATACCGACGTGGACATGCGGCCCCAGATGCGGTTCGCCCACGAGCATGTCAAGGGCGTCGACAATCTCGGCCATAAGTACCACGCCCTGAATCCCGATACGTTCCACTTTCAGCACAGCGCTTATGTCGAGTCCCTCGTCGTCATGGTGAACACCTTCATTCGTCGGCTCGACGCCGACGAGCATGAGCAGCTCTACCAGGAGTGCTGCGCGTGGTATCGCCGATACGGCGTATCAACCCGGCCGATGCCCGCGACCTGGCCGGAATTCGTCGAGTACTTCGAGGATTACTGCCGCTCGCACTTGGCGGCCGGCGAACACTTCGAGCCGTTCCGCGAGCAGATTTTCGCGCCCACCGATTGGTGGATGCGCACCGTCCCCCAACCGGCCATCCGCGCCCTGCAGCACCCCCGCGCCGTGGAACTCACCGGGATCACTGTCAGCGCCACCGACCGATGGTCACTGCGCCAGTTCATCCGGTTGGCTCAGCTGTCCGCGCTGGCCCCCAGACATCACTGGAACGCCAAGGCACGCGCCGCACTCGGCGCGGCGGCACACCACGAGCCGACGATGCCGCTGGGCGCCACTCGTCGCTGACACCACGGCGCCTGAGCGCACCGCGTACCTATTTGGCGCTGTTGAACTTGGCCATCGCGTCGTCGAGGCGTTGCAGCGCCGCACCATAGGCGGCGAAGTCACCACGGTGCTGGGTGTCGCGCACCGCATTGAGCGCCGATTCGACCTCGCGCAGCGCCGCGGCTTTGGCCGGGGACAACGCGACCTCGGCAGCCGGGGGCGTCGGCACCGCCGCAACCGGCGGGGTCGCCGAGGGTGGCGTCCCCTGCGCGGCAGCGCCGCCCTCGGTGGGTGCGATGTCGGTGGCCGCCGCACCGGCACCGGGCCCGAACAGGCCGGTGAGTGCGTCGGAGACCGTCGGCCCGTAGCCGATCTTGTCGTTGTACATCATCGCCACCCGGATGAGGCGCGGGTACGACGACGAGGCATCACTGGAACCTGGTGAGGCATAGACCGGTTCGACGTAGAGCAGTCCGCCCTGCGCCACCGGCAGCGTCAGCAGGTTGCCCCACCGGATGCGGTTCTGGTTGTCGCGTCCGATCACGCCGAGGTCTTGGCTGACCGTGGTATCGGTGGTGATCGCGTTATTGGCCAGCTTGGGCCCGTTCACCTGGCCGGGAATGGTGAGCACGGTCAGCTTGCCGTAGGTGTCTGGATCCGAGCTGGCGCTGATGTAGGCGGCCAAGTAATCACGCTTGAACCGGTTCATCGCGCTGGTCAGCTGGAAGGATGCCGAATTGTCGCCCTTCACAAGATTTTTCGCGACGATGTAGTACGGCGGCTGGAAGCTGCTGGCGGTCGGGTTGGGGTCCAGCGGCACGTCCCAGAAGTCCGAGGTGGAGAAGAAGGTCACCGGGTCGTTGACGTGGTACTTGGCCAGCAGCATGCGCTGCACCTTGAACAGGTCTTCGGGGTAGCGCAGGTGCTCGGCGAGCTCGGGTGAGATCTCCGCCTTCGGTTTGACGGTTCCGGGGAACACTTTCATCCAGGCCCGCAGCACCGGGTCCTGCTCGTCCTGGGCGTACAGGCTCACCGTTCCGTCGTAGGCGTCGACGGTGGCCTTCACCGAGTTGCGGATGTAAGACACCCGCCGGTCCGGCAACAGCCGGTTGAACTCGACCTCTTTGGAGTCCGCGGTCGCCGACGACAGCGACGTCAACTCCGAGTAGGGGTAGTTATCCAGCGTCGTGTAGCCGTCGATGATCCACACCAGCCGCTTGTTGACGATCGCCGGATACACCGTGGAGTCGGTGGTCAGCCAGGGCGCCACCGCCTGCACCCGGCTGGCCGGGTCACGGTTGAACAGGATCTTGCTGTCCGCGCCGATCACGTTGGAGAACAAGAAGTTGCGCTCGGCAAACTTCGCGGCGAACACGCTACGGGCCAACCAGTTTCCGACGCCCACACCACCGGTACCGGTGTAGGTGTAGTTCTTGGTCTCGGTGTTGGTCTCGTAGTCGTACTCACGGTCGGCGCCATTGCGGCCGACGATCGCGTAGTCGGCGGCGGTGTCGGCGATCACCGGCCCGTAGTAGATGCGCGGCTGGTCGAGTCGGGCCGGCCCGTCGGACACGACGCCGCCGTTGGCACCGACGACGTTGGCCAAGAACTCCGGGTACCCGCCGTTCTGGTTGGGGTCGTTGGCGATACCGCGCACGGTGTTGGCCGGCGAGGCGATGAACCCGTTGCCGTGGGTGAACACGGTGTGCCGGTTGATCCAGTCGCGCTGGTTGTCGATCAGTCGATCCGGGTTCAGCTCGCGGGCGGCGACCACATAGTCACGCAGCTGGCCCTCGTCGTCGCGGTAGCGGTCGATGGTGAGCTGGTCGGGGAAGAAGTAGAAGTTCTTGCCCTGCTGAAACTGGGTGAACGCGGGGCTGACGATGGTCGGGTCCAGCAACCGGATGTTGGAGGTGGTGGCCGCATCGGCGCCCACCTGCGCGGCGGTGGCGCGCGCGTCACCGCGATAGTCGCGGTAGGTGACCACATCCTCGGTCAGACCGTAGGCCTGCCGGGTCGCCGTGATCGAGCGCGAAATGTACTCGCTCTCCTTCTGCGCCGCGTTCGGCTTGACGCTGAACTGTTCGACGATCAGCGGCCAGCCAGCACCGACCACGACCGACGACAGCAGCAACAGCACCAGACCGATCGCCGGAATCTGCAAGTCGCGCAGCACGATCGCCGAGAACACTGCGACCGCGCAGATCAGTGCGATCGCCAGCAGAATCATCTTGGCCGGCAGTACCGCGTTGATGTCGGTGTAACCGGCTCCGGTGAACGGCTTGCCGGTTCGAGTGTGGCTGAGCAGCTCGTAGCGATCCAGCCAGTAGGCCCCGGCCTTGAGCAGCACCAGGGTCCCGATCAGGCTGACCACCTGGATGCGGGCCGGGCGGCTCAGGGCGCCCGCCCGGCCGGAAAGTCGGATACCGCCGAAGATGTAGTGCGTGGTCAGGTTCGCGATGGTGGCCAGACACAGCGTCGCGAGCAGCAGCCCCACCACCAGCCGGTAGAACGGCAGGTCGAAGGCGTAGAAGCCCAGGTCTTTGCCGAACTGCGGATCGGTGATCCCGAAGTCACCGCCCCGCAGGAACAGCTGAATACGCACCCAGTAGCTCTGCGCGACGATGCCGGCCAGCACACCGATGCCGACCGGGATTCCGAATCCGAACAGCCGCAGCCGCGACAGCACCGTAGTCCGATACCGCGCCACCGGGTCGTTGACGCCGTTGCTGGGGACGAAGACCGGGCGGACCCGGAAAGCGGTGGCCATCGCGGCGAACACGATGCCGCCGACCAGCAACGTCACCACGACGAACGTGATCAGGCGGGTCAGCAACGTGGTGACGAACACCGAGCGGTAGCCCAGCTCGCCGAACCACAACCAGTCGACATAGCCGTCGATCAGCCGCGGCCCCAACAGCAACAGCGCGATCACGACGAAGGCGCTGCCAACCATGATCCGGCTGCGCGCGGTCAATTTCGGCATCCTCGCAGTGGGCCGCATCCCCACGTGCCACGCTCCCTAGCTCAGTTGTTCCTGACGGCCCCACTGTAGCCAACGAACACTCAGCAAGAGGGCGGCTGACCTCCGTCGGTGATGGTTCGCAGCGCGCCCACCGCCTGGGCGAGGCTGTCGACTTTGACCAGTTGCAGACCCTTGTCGTCGTTTCTGGCCTCGTAGCAGTTGTCGGCCGGGACCAGGAACACCGTCGCGCCGGCCTCGCGGGCCGCCATCATCTTGTGCGCGATCCCGCCGATCGCGTCCACCTGGCCGTTGGCCTTGATGACCCCGGTGCCGGCAACGAAGTTCGGCCCGGCCAGGGTGCCGTTGGTCAGCTTGTCCACGACAGCCAGCGAGAACATCAGCCCCGCCGACGGGCCGCCGATGTTGGCCAGATTGAAGTCGATGGTGAACGGCGCCCACGGCGCATCAAGGACGGACACGCCCAGGAATCCATTGGCGCGGTCCTTGTTCTCTCCGAGCGTAATCCGCGCCGTGCCGGGTGCGGCGTTCTTGCGCCGGTAGTCGATGACAACCTTCTCGCCGGGCTTGGTGTCGGCTAGCCGCGCGGTGAACTGCTGCACGGTGTACACCGGTTGGCCGTTGACGGCGTCCACGGCGTCGCCGCGCTGCAGCGCGCCGGCGGACGGCCCCGGGTCTTGGACGTCGGCCAGGGTGACCGCTGATGGGTAGCGCAGGTAGCCCAGCGCGGCGTACTCGGCGCTCTGCTCGGACGCACGGAAGTCGGCGTCGTTACTCTCGTCGACTTCCTGACGGGACTTGCCGGGCGGATAGACCAGGTCACGCGGCATGAGCTGTTCACGTCCGGACAGCCACAGAGCCAACGCCTCCCCCAGTGTCAGGCCGTCGCGCTGGGAGACCGTGGTCATGTTGAGGTGGCCGGTCGTCGGGTGTGTGGTGGTCCCCTCGATGTCGACCACCTGCTTGCCGTCGATCGTGCCGAGGGTGTCGAACGTCGGACCCGGTCCCAATGACACGAAGGGCACCGTCACCGCCGTCAGCAGCACGCCGAACGCGACCACCGGCAGCACAGCCGCCAACAGCGTCAGAATCCGCCTGTTCACCCCGGGTATGGTAAACGGCCCATGCCCAGGCGGTAACGGCCCGACCACTGGTGGCCCCGTGTCGTACCGCCGGACGTTGGCGGTGAGTACGGTTGTATCTATGGCTGATCTGCCCTTCGGTTTCTCTTCTGGGGACGACCCCGACCGCGAGCGAGGCTCCCGGCCCTCCGACCCGTTCGGGATGGGTGCTGGTTTCAACATGGCCGATCTGGGCCAGGTTTTTACCCAGCTCGGGCAGATGTTCAGCGGTGCCGGCCGGGTCAGCGCGGACGGCCGACCGGCGGGGCCGGTGAACTACGACCTGGCGCGACAGGTCGCGATCAAGTCGATCGGTTCGGTAGCGCCCGTCACCGCCTCAACCGCGACCGCCATCGGCGATGCGGTGCACCTGGCTGAAACCTGGCTCGACGGGGCGACTTCACTGCCGGCCGGCACCACCAGTGGGGTCGCCTGGACGCCGGTGAACTGGGTCGAGCACACCATGACCACCTGGCAGCGACTGTGTGACCCGATGGCCGAACAGGTTTCGTCGGTGTGGGCCTCGGCGCTGCCGGAAGAGGCCAAAAGCATGGCCGGCCCGTTGTTGTCGGTGATGTCGCAGATGGGCGGATTAGCGTTCGGCTCCCAACTGGGCCAGGCGTTGGGACGGTTGTCCGGAGAAGTGCTGACTTCGACCGACATCGGCCTACCGCTGGGGCCCAGCGGAGTGGCCGCGCTGCTGCCCGGCGCGATCGAGGAATTGGCCGGCGGCCTGGAGCAGCCGCGCAGCGAGATCGTCACCTTCCTGGCCGCCCGTGAGGCCGCCCACCACCGTCTGTTCACCCACGTGCCGTGGCTGTCCAACCAGCTGCTCAGCGCGGTGGAGGCCTACGCCCGGGGCATGAAGATCGATATCCGGGGCATCGAGGAATTGGCCCAGGGCTTCGATCCGGCGGCGATGACCGATCCCTCGGCGATGAACGAACTGCTCAACCAGGGCGTGTTCGAACCCAAGTCGACCCCGGAGCAACTCGCCGCTCTGGAGCGCCTCGAGACCCTGCTGGCCCTGATCGAGGGCTGGGTCCAGACCGTGGTCAATGCGGCACTGGGCGACCGGATCCCGGGCACCGCCGCGCTCTCGGAGATGCTGCGCCGCCGGCGCGCCACCGGCGGCCCGGCCGAGCAGACCTTCGCCACGCTCGTCGGTCTGGAGCTGCGCCCGCGCAAGTTGCGCGAGGCCGCGGTGCTCTGGGAGCGGTTGACCACGGCGGTCGGGGCCGACGCCCGAGACAAGGTATGGCAGCACCCCGATCTGCTGCCCGAGTCCGCCGATCTCGACGAGCCGGCCGCATTCATCGACCGGATCATCGGCGGCTCCAGCGACGTCGACTCGGCTATCGACCAGGCGATCGCCGAGTTTCAGCGCGAAGCCGGTAATCCCGACGACGCCGGCGACTGAGGCACGGCGGCTTCTGGCGGTGAGATTGCTTGCCGCCAAGCCAACGGGTTGAGGTGGCGGTAGGGGTCCTCGGCGCGGACGTCGAGCAGGTCGGCCAAGATCCCCTCGAGTGACTGTTGAGTCTTCTCCCGCACGGTGGCAACCCATTTCTCGCTCGAGACGCGGGCTGGCTTGGTGGTCTCAATGGGGGCGCCGAAGCGCAAGTACATCCGCTGCGGTCGAGGGATAAGGGTGGGGCCGATCCCGTGCTGCAACGGCATAACCATGTCCGGGGGCCCGGAGAGCCGACGCGACACCGCCGTGCTGAAGCGCTCCCAGCTGCCGCCGCGACGACTCAGGCTCCGGTAGACGTCGTCGCCACCCACCAGCCCCACCGGAACGATCGGATAATCGTGTTCGACTGCGAGGCGGGCGAATCCGGCGCGGCCCTGCCAACGCAGGGTGTACTCCTCCCCCTTGAACTTCGGAATCTCGCGGCCGCCGCCCGGGAACACCAGAATGGGCTCGTTGCGGCGCATCAGTTCGCGGACGGGCTCAGGCGCCCCCACCAGAGCCCCCGCCGCGGCGAGCAGATCACGGGCCGGGCCCCGCATGCGCCCGAACTGCCGGTCCGTCAGTGACCGCACCCGTTTGCCGATGGCCCGCCGAACATGGAACGGAACCAGCAGGGCTTCCACACTGGTTTGAGTGTGGTTGCCCACCAAGAGAAATCGACCATCGGCGGGAAGGTTCTCGAGCCCTTCGACGTAGGGGCGGTACGCCTCGACGACGGGCGTGACCGCGTCGGCGACGGCCTCCACAGCGCGCCGCATGGCTTCAACTCGCGGCGGATGGTTCAGGATCGCGTCAGTGTCTAGGAGCACGTGCATGTCCTCACATTACAGAACGAACTAGTTCGTACGGTTATGATCTTGCTGTGAGAAGGAGCGCCACCGAGCTGCGCGGTCAGATCCTTGACGCTGCCCGCGCCGAGTTCGCTCACCGTGGTCTGGCCGGGTCACGCATCGACCGCATCGCCCGCGAGGCACACGCCAGCAAGGAACGCCTCTACGCCCACTTCGGCGACAAGGAAGCACTGTTTCGCGAAGTGGTGGACACCGACGTGGCAGCCTTCTATCGGTCGGTCACCCTGCGCCCCGATGCGGTGCCCGAATTCGCCGGCGACGTCTACGATCTGGGCAGAAACAGCCCCGAACACCTGCGCATGATCACCTGGGCCCGCCTGGAAGGACTGGCCCTCGACGAGCCCCACGCCGACGGGCAGGCGCTCTTCGAGCACGCGGTCACCGCCATCGAAACCGCCCAGACCGACGGGCACGTGGACAGCTCCTGGGAGCCCCTCGATCTACTGGCGCTGCTGTTCGGTATCGGCCTGGCCTGGGCGCACTCCCCCGACCCGTACGAGACCCTCACCGACCGCGCCGTCATCGCACGCCAACGCCGCGCCGCTGTGGAGGCCGCGCGGCGCGTCGTTTCTGCCCCCTGTGGATGACGGGAGGACCGTCACCGCCCGGCGTGGCAGGGTCGCCTGCGTGACCAGGGCTGGTTCCGAGACCTCCACCTACAGCCTCGATCCGGCGCTGCCGGTGTTGCTACGCCCCGACGGTGCCGTTCAGGTTGGCTGGGATCCGCGACGTGCCGTGCTGGTGCGGCCGCCCCGCGGGCTAAGCACCACCGCGCTGGCCACCGTCTTACGCACAATGCAGATCCCGACCACGGTGGCCGCGCTGCGTCAGGAAGCCGCCCAACACGGCCACGTGGACACCGCGGACCTGGACGACCTGCTGGCCGCGCTGGTGGCGGCTCGTGTCGCCGTCCGCGGCGCCGCCACCCGCCGTCAGTGCCGCACGGTCTCGTTGCGGGTGCACGGCCGCGGGCCGTTGTCGGATCTGTTGGTCGAGTCGCTGCGCTGCTCGAGCGCCGTGGTCCGGCGCAGCAGTCACCCGCACGCCACGGTGAGCGCCGCCGGGACCGATCTGGTGGTGCTGGCCGACTACCTGGTTCCCGATCCGCGGTTGGTACGTGAGCTGCACGCCGCGCGGGTGCCGCACCTGCCGGTTCGGGTGCGCGACGGCACCGGAGTGGTCGGCCCGCTGGTCCTGCCGGGAGTCACCAGTTGTTTGCGGTGCGCCGATCTGCACCGGCGAGACCGGGACTCCGCCTGGCCCGCGGTGGCGGCACAGCTACGCCACACCGCCGCCCACGCCGACCGGGCAACCGTGCTGGCGACGGCGGCGCTGGCACTGAACCAAGTCGATCGGGTGATCGCAGCGGTGCGCGGCGCTGCAGCCCGCCCGGACCTGACTGCTCCTCCGACGCTGGACGCCACCCTGGAGCTGGATCTGGCCACCGGATCGATGATGAGACGGCGCTGGGTCCGCCACCCGCTATGCGATTGCTGAGGTCCCATCCGGCACCGAAAATTGTCACCGCGGTGACCGGCACCACAACAACGTCATGGATGATGGACACGTGTCAGAAATCAAACGCGGAAGCGCAGCGCGCAATGCGAAGCTGGCCAGCCTGCCCGTCGGCTTTGCCGGCCGGGCAGCACTCGGGCTCGGGAAGCGGCTGACCGGCAAGTCCAAGGACGAGGTCACCGCCGAGCTCATGGAGAAGGCGGCCAACCAGCTGTTCACCGTCTTGGGTGAGCTCAAGGGCGGCGCCATGAAGGTGGGCCAGGCCCTGTCGGTGATGGAGGCGGCCATCCCCGAGGAGTTCGGCGAGCCCTACCGGGAGGCGCTGACCAAGCTGCAGAAGGACGCTCCGCCGCTGCCCGCGGACAAGGTGCACCGGGTGCTCGACGCCCAGCTGGGCACCAAGTGGCGGGAGCGCTTCACCGACTTCGACGACACCCCCATCGCCTCAGCCAGCATCGGACAGGTGCACAAGGCGGTGTGGGCCGACGGGCGGCCCGTAGCGGTCAAGATCCAGTACCCCGGCGCCGATGAGGCGCTGCGCGCCGACCTCAAGACGATCCGGCGGTTGACCGGCATCTTCAAGCAGCTCGCCCCCGGCGTGGACGTCAAGGGCGTCATCGACGAGCTGATCGAACGCACCGAGATGGAGCTGGACTACCGGCTGGAGGCCGACAACCAGCGCATCTTCGCCAAGGCCTATACCGGCCACCCGCACTTCCACATCCCCAATGTCGTGGCCAGCGCTCCCAAGACGGTGATCCAGGAGTGGATCGACGGCGTCGGAATGGCCGAGATCATCCGCAACGGCACCGTCGAGCAGCGCGACCTGATGGGCACCCGGCTGGCCGAGTTCACCTGGGACGCCGCCCGCCGGCTGGAGCTGATCCACGGCGACGCCCACCCCGGCAACTTCATGCTGCTGGCCGACGGCCGGATGGGCATCATCGACTTCGGTGCGGTAGCGCCGATGCCCGGCGGGTTCCCGCCGGAGCTGGGTGCCGCGGTGCGGTACGCCCGGGACAAGGACTACGAGAAGGTCATCGCGGTCATGCGCCAGGGCGGCTTCATCCAGAAGGGCCAGAACGTCTCGGTGCGCGAGATCGACGAGATGCTGCGCCAGTACGTCGAGCCCGTCGAGGTCGAGGTGTTCCACTACAGCCGCAAGTGGCTGATGCGGATCGCCGGCAAGCAGTTGGAGCGCCCCGTCGAGCAGCTCAAGACCGCGCGGCAGCTGGATCTGCCGCCCAAACTCGCGATGCCGATGCGGGTGCTCGGATCCACCACGGCGATCATGTGTCAGCTCGATGCCCACGTGCCGGTCAAGCGGCTCTCCGAGGAATTGGTGCCCGGCTTCACCGATCCCGAAGACATCGCGGTCGGTCCGTCGGCCTGATGCTGCGGCCGCTTACGCGGCCACCGGCTCCTTACGCGGACGGCCGCGCGGCCGCTTGCGGCCGATGACGCTGCCCCGGTCCAGGATCTCACCGCCCCACACACCCCACGGCTCGGCGCGTTGCAACGCCGCCGCCAGGCACTGCTGGCGGATCGGGCACTGAGCACACCGTGCCTTGGCCCGCTCCAGATCGGCCGGGTCGTCGGCGAACCACAGGTCTGGATCGCTGTTACACGGCAACTTCAGGGTTCTCGACATGGTGCATACCTGCTTTCCGGTCGGTTCGTGGGGTTCTGATCCGGGCCGGTCGGCGGTCTGCCGAGCAAAAATAATGGCCACGGATCCTGGTGGGTCCGTGGCCATCGGGGGCGGGGGCTGCTGTTAGGGCGAACCCCGATGCACGGACGCGTCTACGGCGGCGGCTACTGCGGCATGGCGCAGCGCCGCCTTGGCAGCGGCGGCATGGCGCGCGCCGGCTACCCACAGGACGCTGATCGTGGTCATGGGATCCGAGGTTAGCGGCTCGGCCCACCGACCCACAACCGAATTACCGCCGGCAGTGGTGGGACCCGGGTTTCAGCCCCGGTTGCGGACCAGCTCCAGCACATCGGAGCCGAACTGTTCCAGCTTGCGCGCGCCGATGCCCGGGATAGCCACCAGAGCGGCCTCGTCGCCGGGCAGCATCTCGGCGATGGCAGTCAGGGTGTTGTCCGAAAAGACAATGTAGGCAGGCACTTTCAGCTCCGTGGCCGTGCGCAAACGCCAGTCCTTGAGCGCCACCAGCAACTCGGTGTCGACGTCGGCGGCGCAAGTCTCGCAGCGGCTGAGCATGATGGCCGCCGGGGTGTCCAGCGCCTTGTTGCAGATGCGGCAATACTTCGGGGCGCCACGGGCCCGGCGCTTGGTGGGTGTGGTGGCGGCGTCGGCCTGCGGGGCAATACCGCTCAAGAACCGCGACGGCTTGCGGCCGGCCCGCCCGCCCGGGGCGCGGGCCAGCGCCCAGCTCAGCGTCAGGTGGATCCGGGCACGGGTGACGCCGACATAGAGCAGTCGGCGCTCCTCTTCGACTGCCTCGCTGTCCGCGCCGTGCGCCAGCGCATGCGAGATGGGCAGGGTGCCGTCGGCAAGGCCCACCAGAAACACCGCGTCCCACTCCAAGCCTTTGGCGGCATGCAGGGATGCCAGGGTGACGCCCTGCACGGTCGGCGGGTGCCGGGAGTCGGCGCGCATCCGCAGTTCGGTCAACAGCGCGGGCAAGTCCAGGTCCGGGCGTTGGGCCACCTCGTCGTCGACAAGCTCGGCCAGCGCACCCAGGGCCTCCCAGCGCTCGCGCGCCTTGGCCCCGGTCGGGGGCTCGGTAGTCAGACCGAGCGGTTCCAAGACGCCCCGCACGGTTTCGGGTAGCGGCCCGTCGGCGCCCCGTTCCGCTGCTCTTTCGGAGGCCCTTTGCAGGGCGACCAGCGCCTGACGGATCTCCTGGCGGGTGAAGAACCCCTCGCCGCCGCGCACCTGATAGGCGATGCCGGCCTCGGTGAGCGCCTCCTCGTAGACCTCGGACTGCGCGTTGATCCGGTACAGCACGGCGATCTCGGCCGGCGAGGTGCCGTCGTGGATCAGCCGGGCGATGGACTTGGCCACCGCCGCGGCCTCGGCGACCTCGTCGGGATGCTCGCGGAAGGTCGGCGTCGGACCGGATTCGCGCTGGCCGATCAGCTTCAGCTTGCTGCCGGCCACCCGCCCACGTGCGGCGGCGATCACCCGGTTGGCCAACGACACCACCTCGGGCGTGGACCGGTAATCCCGCTCCAGGCGCACCAGCGCAGCCTCAGGAAATCGGCGAGTGAAGTCCAGCAGATAGCGCGGCGAGGCGCCGGTGAACGAATAGATGGTCTGATTGGCGTCGCCGACCACGGTCAAGTCGTCGCGCTCCCCCAGCCAGGCCGACAGCACCCGCTGCTGCAGCGGCGTGACGTCCTGGTATTCGTCGACGACAAAGCAGCGGTAGCGGTCCCGGAATTCGGCGGCCACCGCCGCGTCGTTCTCGATCGCGGCGGCGGTGTGCAGCAGCAGATCGTCGAAGTCGAGCATCGCCACTTCGCCGCGGGCCTTCAGCGCCTCGTAACCGGCATAGACCTCGGCCAGCTTCGCCGCATCCAGCGGAATATCCCGGCCGTCCGCGGCCACCGCCGTGGGGTACTGCTCCGGCCCGATCAGGGATGCCTTAGCCCACTCGATCTCGCCGGCCACGTCGCGGACGTCGTCATTGCTCAACCGCAGCCCCGCGTGGCCGGCGGCGCGGGCCACCACCCCGAATTTGCGGTCCAGCAGTTCCCAGCCGGTGTTGCCGACCACCCGCGGCCAGAAGTAGCGCAACTGCCGCCGGGCGGCGGCGTGGAACGTCAGCGCCTGCACTCCGCCGACCCCGGCGGCCGCCCCCGCCCCGGCCGCCGCTCCCAGTGCGCGCAGCCGCGACCGCATCTCGCCGGCGGCACGCTGGGTGAACGTCACTGCCAGCACCTGTCCGGGCGCGACGTGACCGCCGGCGACCAGCTGGGCGATGCGGTGGGTGATGGTGCGGGTCTTGCCGGTCCCGGCGCCGGCGAGCACGCACACCGGGCCGCGCGGCGCCAGTACCGCAGCGCGCTGCTCCTCGTCGAGGCCGGCGATGAGCGCATCCATGGCGTCCATCTTGGCAGGCACCCCCGACGGGCCCCGACGCCGATTCGGGAATCAGCTGGCGACCTATTAGGTTTGGGGAGTTATGAACCAGCTCGTCATGTACACGACCCAGTGGTGCGGCTACTGCCGGCAGCTCAAGGCCTCGTTGAAGAACCTCGGGATCGACTACGAGGAGATCGACATCGAGCTGGACCCCACGGCGGCGGAGTTCGTCAGCTCAGCCAACGGCGGCAACCGCACGGTGCCGACGCTTCGTTTCCCCGACGGCTCGACGCTCACGAACCCGACCGGGCGTGAGGTCAAGGCGAAGCTGGAGCGCCTCGGCGGCTAGACCCGTCAGCTCGCTTCAGCCCAGGACTCGATGATGGTCCGGGCGATCGAGATCGAGCCGGGCAGCAGCAGTTTGGCGTCGGGATCGCCACTGTTCCAGGTCCCGGCAGACAGCGCGGCCCGCACTTCGTCTCGGGTGAACCAGGCCGCCTCGGTGATCTCGCCGTCGCTGAAGACGAAGGTCTGCCCCGGGTCGGCCACGGCGTGGAAGCCGACCATCAGCGACCGCGGGAAGGGCCACGGCTGGCTGCCCAGGTAGGTCACGTCACGCACGGCCAGCCCGACCTCTTCGTGAACCTCGCGGACCACGCAGGTCTCGAACGACTCGCCGGCCTCGACGAACCCGGCCAGCAGTGAGAACATCCGCACCGGCCAGTTGTGCTGGCGGGCCAGCACAACGCGGTCGGCGCCGTCGTGCACCAGGCAGATCACTGCCGGGTCGATGCGGGGGAACTCCTCCACCCCGGTGACCGGGTTGGCCCGCGCCCAGCCGCCGCGCACCGGCTTGGTCGGCGTGCCGTCGACGGCCGAAAACCGGGCGTGGTCATGCCAATTCAGCAGCGCGATGGCCGACGACACCAACTGGGCGCTGACGTCGTCGAAGATGTCACCGGTGGCACGGATGTCCAGCACCGAGACGTCGGCCCCGACCGGTGCCTGCAGCGCGCCGCGGACCGCCCAGACGTGCCGACCGTCCTCGACACGACCCAGGAACACCGCATCCGACGGTGGCGTATCGCCCAGGTCGCTGGCCTCGTGTAGAACCACCCGGCCGCCGGCGACCAATACCTGGTTGCGGGGATCAACACGCAGCAGCGCGGCGGACGACCAGCCGGCGACGGCCGCGTCAGTGTCGGTACGCAACTGGTCGGCTCGATCAGCCCCGACCCGTGAGAGCAGGGGCACCTGCCGCAGCTGGAAATTGCCCATCATTCCTCCCCGCGCCGACGCGCCGCGATCGTCACTGGTTGGCCACCGTACGCACGTAGAGCAGCCGGTCACCGGCCTCGATCACGTCGACCTCCGGTGCATCCAGTCGCAGCAGCCGACCCTCGCGCACCAAGGCGAGGACTATCTCGTTGAGATGCTTGGCCGATCCGCCGACTTCCTGCTGCTCCACCTCACGCTCGGCGATGGCATAGCCGGCATCCGGGGTGAGCAAGTCCTCGATGATCTCGACCACCCGAGGCGTGGTGGTGGCGATGCCGAGCAAGCGTCCGGCGGTCTCCGAGGACACCACGACCGAGTTGGCGCCGGACTGCTCCAACAGGTGCTGGTTCTCGGCTTCTCGAATGGACGCCACGATGGTGGCCTGCGGGGCGATCTCGCGGGCGGTCAGCGTCACCAACGCCGCCGTGGCGTCGGAGCCGGTGGCGACCACGATCGCCGACGCGCGCTGGGCGCTGGCCAGCCGCAGTACATCCGAGCGGGTCGCATCGCCGTCGACGGTCACCAACCCGGCGGTCTTGGCGCGTTCGAGCACGGCTCGGTCGTTGTCCACCACGACGATGTCGCTCGGGGTGGTCTCGTCGTCGCCGAGCATCGCCGCGATCGCGGTCTTGCCCTTGGTTCCGTACCCAATGACGATGGTGTGGTCTTTCACTCTCTTCCTCCAACGCTGAATGCGGAACGCCTGCTGGGAGGTCTCGGTGAACGCCTCTACGGTCGTTCCGACCAGCAAGATCAGGAAGGCGATCCGCAGCGGGGTGATGACCAGCACGTTGATCATGCGGGCGAACTCGGTGACGGGCGTGATGTCGCCGTATCCGGTGGTCGACAGCGTCACCGCCGAGTAGTAGAGGCAGTCCAGGAAGGTCAACCGGTCGCCCTGCACGTCCTGGTAGCCGTCGCGGTCGACGTAGACGAACAGCGTCGACACCAGCAGTGCCGCCAGCGCGATCAGGCTTCGGCGATAGACGGTGCGGCCGGGGCTGGACTGCCCGTGCGGCATACGTAACACGCCGACGAGCGCATAACTGGGTTGGGCGGTCAGCGTCTCGTCAAGACGCCGCAGCCGCCGCCAGCTAGCTCCTGCCACGACGGGCGGTCATCGGTCAGCCTGACGCACGGACCCACTGTAACCACACCCGTCGTCAGGCGTTCAGCAGCGCGGCCAGGTCAGCCAGTTCGGGCAGCTCGTCTGCGACGACGGTGGTCCCGGAACGCACATAGTGGAAGGCGGCTCGTACCTGCGATGCCGGGCAGCCGGTCAACGCGGCCCAGGCCAGCCGGTAGACGCCCAGCTGGACGGCGGCGTGCCGGCGCGCCTCAGGTCCGTCGGGGGGCGTTCCGGTCTTCCAGTCGACCACGGTGACGCCGCCGTCACGCTCGACGAACACCGCGTCGATCCTGCCGCGCACCACCCGGCTGCCGATGGCCATCTCGAACGGCACCTCGACGGCGGTGGGAGTACGGGCAGCCCAAGGCGATTCCAGGAACGCCGCCTGCAGTCGGGCCAGCTCCTGCGCATCGGCGCGGGCGGTGTCGGCGTCGGCCGCGCCGGGTAGGTCTTCGAGCTCGAAGAGCCGCTCGGCGCCGTAGAGTCGCTGAACCCAGTCGTGAAATGCGGTGCCCAACAACGCATGCGGGTCTGGCCGGGCCGGGAGCCGGCGGCTCAGACGCTGCCCCGCACCGTCGGGGTCACGGCTCAACTCGACCAGCCCGCTTACCGAGAGCTGGTTGGGTAGGGTGCGAGCCTGCGGGGTTGCGGCTGTGGCCCGCTCCGCCAGCAGGGCGTCCACGTCGGCGGCCCACGGGTTAGCCGAGGCCGTGCCGTCCTGGGGTTCGCCATCCTGGAGTTCGCCGGCCCGCAGTTTCGCGGCGACCAGTGCCGCGCCGCGTTCGACATCAGCGCGCCGGCCGTCCAGCGGGTCGGCCGGCCACACTCCTTCGTTTACGGTGTCGCACAACGGGTTTTTCTCTCCGTCGGCCGGAGCCTGCGCCCAATGCTCGACCATCCCGCAGGGCGTTCCCTCGTCGGCCGAGCTGTCGATCACCGCCTTGATCTCGGCGAGGAAATCCGACGGCCCGCGCGGCTTGGCCTCACCCTGTCCCCAGTGGTGGCCAGAGACCAGCAGGGTGTCCTCGGCCCGGGTGACAGCGACATAGAGCAGCCGGCGCTCTTCGTCGACGCGCCGCTGATCCAGGCGGCGCTGATGCTCGGAGATGGCGTCGGACAGCTGCTTTCGGTTGGTGACCGCATCGGTGTCGAGCAGCGGTACGCCGTGATCGCCGGGTTCATGCGGCGGTCCCAGCTTCGCCTCTCCTCCGTCGAACCTCGCTGAACCGCCGGGCCCAAACGGCTGCGCCCGGTCGCCGCGCAGCAGCGGCGGCAGCTCAGCGGCGTCGGAGAGCCAGCTGCGTCGCGACGCGGTCGACGGAAAAACCCGCGCCACCAGGTGCGGTATCGCGACCACCTGCCACTCCAGCCCCTTGGCGGCATGCACGGTGAGGATCTGGACGCGGTCGGCGGCGACGGCCGGTGCCGCCGGCGCCAGTCCGTTCTCCACCACCGCGGCGGCATCCAGGTAAGCCAGCAGACCCGGCAACGCGGCCTGTGCCCCGGCACCCTCGGCGTAACCGGCCACCACATCGGCGAAGGCATCGAGTTGTTCGGTACCCGCCGCACTTGCCGCCACCGGCTGCGCGGCGAGCACCTCGCAGTCCAGGCCCAGCACCCGGCGTACCTCGGCGACCAGGTCGGGCAGCGGATGCCACAGATGGCCGCGCAGCAACGTCAGTTCCTCGGCAAGAGCGACGATGCGACGGTACCCGGCGGCCGAATAGCGCTCTGCCGGACCAGGATCGGCGAGCGCGTCGGCCAGACATGCGGTGTCCGAATCGGGCCCGGCCGTGGCAGCGATCTCCGCGGCCGATACCGGCGCACTGGATTGCTCGGGCCGGGCCAGCTCGCCGGCGCGTCGCCACAGCGCGGCCAGGTCGGCGGCGCCGAACCGCCAGCGCGGGCCGGTAAGCACGCGCATCGCCGCCGCGCCGGCGGTCGGCTCTTGGATCAGCCGCAGCATCGCGACCAGGTCTGCCACCTCGGGCACAGACACCAGCCCGGCCAGCCCCACCACTTCCACCGGGACGCCGCGGGCGCGGATTGCCTCGGCCAGCGGTGCGGCGTCGGCGTTGCGCCGCACCAGCACGGCGGCGGTGGGCGGGTCAACCCCGTCGGCGTTGGCCTTCCGGTAGCGCCGCTGCAATTCCTCGGCGACCCACTCGACTTCGGTGACGACGTCGGGTAGCAGGGCGACCCGCACGTCGCCGGGGGGCGCGGCCGGGCGCGGTCGGAGCGATTGCACCGTTACCGAACGCTGGCGTGCCTCCGCGGAGATCTCGTTGGCCAGGTGCAGCACCTCTGGCGGGTTGCGCCAGCTGGTCCGCAGCTCCAGGGTGGGCGCCGGGCTGCCGTCGGAGAGCGGGAAGTCGGTGGCGAATCGGGGCAAGTTGGTCGCCGAGGCACCGCGCCAGCCGTAGATCGACTGGATCGGATCACCCACCGCGGTCAGCGCCAGGCCGTCGTCGACACCGCCGCCGAACAGCGACGACAGGGCGATGCGCTGGGCGTGCCCGGTGTCTTGGTACTCGTCGAGCAGCACCACCCGGTAGGTGGCGCGCAACCGGGCGCCGACGGCCTCGTTTGACTGCGCCAGGCGCGCGGCAGTGGCCATCTGGGCGCCGAAATCCATTGCCCGTTCCGCCCGCATGCGCTGGTGTAGGGCCTCAATCAGCGGCACCAGCTCGGCACGTTCGGTCTGGGTGTCGAGCATCTTGAGCAGCGACTGGTTGGGTTCGGCGCGCTGGCGCGGGCCCGGCGGCAGGGTGAGCACCAGCCGCTCCAACTCCACATGGGTGTGGCGCAGTGCGTCGGTGTCCACCAGGTGTTCGGCGAGCTGGCCTGCCAGCCGCAACACCATCGCGGTGACCGCGGCGGGATCCCGATCGGTGTGCAGTTCCCCGGGATAACCGCTGACCACGTCGAACGCCAGCTGCCACAGCCCGGTCTCGGTGAGCAGCCGGGTGTCGGGCTCGATGCCGAGCAGCAGCCCGTACTCGCGCAGCAGCGCGCCGGCGAAGGCGTGATAGGTGCTCACCACAGGCGTCGTGGCCGGGGCGCCGTCGATGGCTTTCGCGCCGGGCTTATTCGGTTCGGCCGCCATCAGTCCGGCACCGGCCAACCGCGCTAAGCGGGATCGAACCCGGCGCAGCAGTTGGCCGGCCGCCTTGCGGGTAAAGGTCAGGCCCAAGACCTGGCCGGGGTCGGCGTAGCCGTTGGCGACCAGCCACACCACCCGGGCGGCCATCGTCTCGGTCTTGCCGGCACCCGCACCGGCAATCACCACCAACGGGCCCGGCGGGGCGGCGATGACCGCGGCCTGCTCCTCGGTGGGCTGGTGCAACCCGAGCGCGGCTGCCAGTTCTGCGGGGTCGTAGTGGTTTCTCATGCGCCGCACCCGCCGTCGTGGGCTGGGCAAATCGGCCGGACCGGGCAATGCCGGCACCCGTCGTTGACGCGGGCGGTGAACTGCGGGCCGGCGGTGGCCGTGGCCGCCTGCGCGATCCGCTCCCGCCATTGCTCACCGGTGTCGGGTGTGAGGGGGTCTTGTTCGCGCTCGGTGGCGCCGACGGTTCCAGGTTTGGCGGGATAGACCAGCCGGCCCCCGCCGGGCTGCTCGTCGGGCCCGATGAGCCCGGCTTCGACCGCCAGCTGGTAGACGGCCAACTGGGCGTGCTGTTGCGCGTCGTCCTTGCTGACCGGGGTTTTCGCGGTCTTGACGTCGACGACCACCAGCCGGCCAGCGGCGTCGCGTTCGACCCGGTCGATCCGGCCGCGCAGCCGAACCCCCTCCTCACCGGCGTCGATCACTCCGTCGAAGCCGACCTCGGTGCCGACTTCGGTTAGTTCGCCACGGGTTTGGGCCCGCCATGCCAGAAACGTCTCGATGATGGCGCGATGCCGGTCGAGTTCGTTGGCCGAGTACCACTGCGACGCGAACGGCAGTTGCTGCCATGCCCGGTTCAGCTCGGTGAGCAGTTCCTGCGGACTGCCCGCCGATTCGGCGACCAGCGCGTGTATCACCGATCCGATCGTCGAGCGCAGGTCGCGGCCGTCGGTGCCGCCGTGGCGTTCGGCCAGCCAGCGCAGCGGACAGTCCAGCAGGCTCTGCAGAGCCGACGGCGACAGGGTGACCGGCCCGTCGCCGGGTTGGCGAAGTGGCTCCTCGGTGCTCAACGGCGCCGCGCCGTGCCAGCTCTGCGGATCGGCACCGGGCACCCCGGCCTGGGCAAGTCGCGCCAATTGCGTTGCCGCGTCAGCGCGTTCGGATTCGCTGACCTGGGCCTCCGGTGCGCAGACCACGGCGCGCAGTCGACCCACCAGCCCGGCCGCCGACAGCACCGGCGGAGCCACCACCGGCGATGCCGGCGCTCGGTGGCCTTCATCGGTGGCGCACGCTGCGAGTTCGGCGAAGAACTCCGACGGGAGCTGTTCCTCGGTGCCGCCGTCCCCGTCGCCGTCGACAGCGGTGACCACCAGCCGGCGCCGCGCCCGTCCCAGCGCCGCCACTAGCAGCCGGCGCTCCTCGGCAAGCAGCGGGGCCCGAGCCGAGACCTCTTCCCCGAAGCCGTGCAGGGTGTCCAGGAGCCGCTGGGTTCCGAGCACGCCACCGCGCGGAACGGTGTTGGGCCACAGCCCTTCCTGGACTCCGGCGACGACCACCAGATCCCATTCGCGCCCGAGTGCGGCGTGCGCACTGAGCACACCGACCGCCTCCGTGCCTGTCGCAGGCTCGGCGCGGGGCGCGCCCAATTGCATGGCGGTGACGTATTCGACGAGCCCGGTCAGGGTGGCACCGGCCGTGCGCGCCACGTACTGCTCCGCGAGGTCGAACAGTGCGGTGACCGCATCCAGATCCCGACCGGCTTGTGCGCCGGCGGTACCGCCGCGCTCGGCGGCCGACAGCCAGCGTTGTTGCAGCCCTGAGCGATTCCAGGCTTGCCACAGCGTGTGGTGCGGGTCGCGGCCGTCGGCGTGGCTGCGGGCCGCGGCTTGCAGCACCCCGCGAACCCGGCGCAGCGCGCGGCCGTGCGCGGCCGGCAGCTCACCCGGCGCGCCCGTAAGCACTGCCGCGAGACGGTCGCCGGGATAGGCATCGGACGGACTTCCCGGGCGGGCCGCGCCGCGGCGCAGGGAGCGTTGCAGTTGCCGCAGGGAGATCGGGTCCATTCGCCCGATCGGCCCACTGAGTAAGGCCAGCGCCCGAGTTCCGTCCACGACGTCAGCAGTGCACTCCAGCACCGTGAGCAGGGCAGCCACCGCGGGCTGCTCGGCCAGCAACCCACCATTGGCCGGCAGTAGGACCGGGATCCCGGCGGCGGCCAGGGTGCGGGGCAGCCGCGCGGCCGCCCGGGGCACCGACCGGACGATCACCGCCATCTGCGACCACGGCACTCCGTCGATCAGGTGGGCGCGCCGCAGGATGTCGGCGATCAAGGCAGCCTCGGCGTGGCTGCTGGCCGCGGTGCGCACGCTCACCGCCCCGGCGTCGGGTCCGGTGCCCTCGATACGGCGCGTGGCACTGGTCCCGGGCAGCCGCGCGGCGACGGCGCTGATGGCCTTGGCCACCGCCGGGGCGCAGCGGTGCGACGTCGTCAGCGTCACTACGGGCACCGCGGCGCCGTCGGATTGCGCGTCGTCGCCCAGCAGGACGGTGGGTTCGGCACCGCGGAAGCCGAACACGGCCTGATCGGGGTCGCCCGCGATCACCGTCCGGTGCACGCCGGCGGCGAGCACCCGGACCAACCGGGCCGCCTGCGGGTCAAGTTGCTGGGCGTCGTCGACCAGCAGCAGCCGGATCCGGTTGCGTTCATCGACGAGCAGATCCGGGTCGGTCGCCAACGCCTCCAGCGCCGCCCCGACCAATTCCGCTGCGCCCAGCGCCGGTGTAGTGGCCTGGGGCGCCGCCGTACCGACGGCGGCACGCAGCAGCATCACCTGCTCGTACTGCTGGGCGAACCGGCCCGCGGCCGTCCACTCCGGGCGGCGGCAGCGCTTGCCCAACCTGGTCAGCTCTGCCGGGTCCACGCCGCGTTCGGCGCAGCGTGCCATCAAGTCCCGCAGTTCGGTGGCGAAGCCGTCGGTGGCCAGTGCCGCGTGCAGCGACGGCGGCCAGGCCCCGGCTCCGTCCCCGGCCAGCAGCTCCCGGATCACGCTGTCCTGTTCCGCGCCGGTGACCAGCCGTGGTGGGGTGGCCTCGGCTCGCCGGGCGGCGCGCTGCAGGACCGCGAAGGCATAGCCGTGCACCGTGCGCACCAGCGGTTCCCGGATCGCCTGGCCGCCGTCGGGCCCGCCGGCAGCCAGCAATGTCGCGGTCAGCGCTCCGCGGTCCGCCGCGGGAAGCCGGCCCGAGCCCGTGAGCAGCAGCACCGAATTGGCGTCCACACCGGCGGCGACGTGGGCGGTGGCCACCTCCACCAGCAGGCGGGTCTTGCCGGTACCGGGTCCGCCGCGCACCTGCAAGACGCCACGCGCACGCGGATCGAGCGCCGCGTCGGCCTGCGCGGTGGGCGATCCCCAATCGTCTGGCATGCCGCCTATGAGAGCACTGCCCTCCGACAAGTGTGGGCGCGGCTGGCACCATCGACGGGTGAATCCCGATCATCGACTGCATGTGCACCGCTACGGCCCGGACGGACCGGTGGGGCTCCTGGCGGTCCACGGGCTGACCGGTCACGGGGCGCGCTGGCGCTACGTGGCCGGGCAGCTGTCCGACATTGCCGTCGCCGCACCGGACCTGATCGGCCACGGGCACTCGTCGTGGGCGGCCCCGTGGAGCATCGACGCCAACGTCGCGGCGCTGGTAGCGCTGCTGGAGGGCACCGCTGACGGCCCGGTTCCGGTGGTCGCGCATTCCTTCGGCGGTGCGATAGCGCTGCATCTGGCCGCGGCACGGCCCGATCTCGTCGACGCGCTGATCCTGCTCGACCCGGCGATCGGCCTGGACGGTGAGTGGATGGCCACGATCGCCGCCGCGATGCTGGCCTCCCCCGACTACCCCGACCCTGCCGAGGCGCGCGCCGAGAAAGAGAACGGCGCCTGGTCCGATGTGGATCCCCGGGTACTCGACGTCGAACTCGATGAGCATCTGGTCGCGCTGCCCTCGGGCCGCTTCGGTTGGCGTATCAGCGTGCCCGCGGTGATGTCGTATTGGAGCGAGTTGGCCCGCGCGGTGGTGCTGCCGAAATCCACGCCGACCACAGTGGTGCGGGCCACCCGCACCTCACCGCCGTATGTGGAAGCGGCGCTCATCGATGGTTTGCGCGATCGGCTGGGCGCGAACTTCCAGCTGGTCGACTTCGACTGCAATCACATGGTCGACCAGGCCCGTCCCGCCGAGGCTGCCGCCGTGATCCGCGCGCAGCTGGCCCGGCGCTAGGAGCGCAATCCGTGGCGGCCGTCACCGACGAACAGGTCGAGCTGGTACGCGCGCTGATCATCAGCGTGCCCGCCGGTCGGGTCACCACCTATGGCGACGTCGCTTCCGCGGCAGGGCTTTCCAGTCCCCGCATTGTGGGCTGGATTCTGCGGATCGACGGCACCGACCTGCCCTGGCACCGGGTGCTCCCGGCGTCGGGACGACCGGCGGACCACTTACGTACCGAGCAGCTGGAACGGCTTCGCACCGAAGGAGTCCTGGCGGTCGACGGGAAAGTGGATCTGCGCACGCTGCGACACCGGTTCTGACGGCGGCACATTCGGCGAGCGTGTACTGAGCGCGAAAAATTGGCCGAAATCTCGCGCTGTGTACACGTTCGGCGAGCACAGCGAAGCGAAGCGAGAAAGCTAGAGCGCCAGGCGGACCAACGCGGCCGTGCGGGCCAGCCCGGGGAAAGCCTCCTCGGTCGAGCGCGGATGCAACGCATGTACGGCAAGACGGAACATCAACGCGCGCAGCAACATCTGCGGCCACTCAGGCAGCGTTTCCCACCGTTCGATCAGCCCGTCGTCGGCGTCACCCCACGACAGGGCATCCACCACCACCACCCCGGCAGCCCATGAGGCGGGCCGCCAGTAGGGCGTGATGTCGGTGATGCCGGGCGCCGCGGCGCCGGAGAACAGCACCGTGCCGTATAGGTCGCCGTGCACCAACTGGCTGGGACTCTTGGTGGGCTTGCGCAAGGTGGCAAGTTGGTTGATCAGGTCGATCGACCGCTGACCGTCCACCGAGCCGGGTGCCAGCCGTGCACCGGCCTGCAGCGAGGCGAACGGCCGTTCCTCCCAGGCCGCCCGGTCCGCGGCGATGAACACGTCGACGTCGGCCCACGGCGCCACCGGTGCCTGCGTCAAGAATCGGGGCCGCTCCAACTTGGAGGTGGCTTCGTGCAGCCGAACCGCCGCCGACACCACCTCGTCATGGCGCGGCTCGGGGTTGCCGCCGACGAAGGTGTCCGCGCGCCAACCCGACACCACATAGCGTCCGTCGGTGGAACGCACTGGGCGGGCCAGGCGGATGCCGTCGGCGAACAGGGTCTCGCGTACTTTCGCCGACCACGCGGCCCTGGCATGGTCGGCGACCATCGACAGGACCACTTCCCCGCACTTCCAGCCGTCTTCCCAGCCGGCCCCAAGCGGTGTGGGCGAAACGTTGCGAATACCGAACGTCGCCAGCACATGTTCGGGCGGCGGCTCGATGGTCACGCGATAAGACTAGCCGCGGTGATCGCGAGCGCGGCGGAGCCGGGCGCGGCGGGTCACCGCATAAACCGCTAGTACATCACCATGTCGGGCTGCATCTGCTTGGCCCACGCCACAATTCCCCCCTGCAAGTGGACCGCGTTGGCAAAGCCGGCCTTCTTCAGAGTGGCCAGGGCCTGGGCCGAACGGACCCCGGTCTTGCAGTACAGCACCGACATTCGGTCCTGCGGGAGCTTCGCCAGGCCCTCCCCGGTGTTGATCATCGATTGCGGGACCAACTGGGCACCCTCGATGCGGTTGATCGCCCACTCTCCCGGCTCGCGCACGTCGATCAGTGCCAGCTGTCGGCCGGAATCCAGCAGCTCACGCAGCTCGGCCGGAGTGATCGTGGACCCGTCGGCCGCGGCGGCGTCCTCCTCGGGAACCAGGCCGCAGAACGCGTCGTAGTCGACCAACTCGGTGATCGCCGGCGTGGCGGGGTCCTTGCGGATCGCAATGGTGCGATAGCTCATCTCCAACGCGTCGTAGATCATCAGCCGTCCCAGCAGCGGTTCTCCGATACCGGTGATCAGCTTGATCGCCTCGGTGCCCATCACCGACCCGATCGAAGCGCACAGCACCCCGAGCACTCCGCCCTCGGCGCACGAAGGCACCATGCCCGGCGGCGGGGGCTCGGGATACAGATCGCGATAGTTGAGGCCGCGCCCGTCTGGCGCGTCCTCCCAGAACACCGACACCTGCCCCTCGAAGCGGTAGATCGAGCCCCAGATGTAGGGCTTGTGCGCCAGCACCGCCGCGTCGTTGACCAGGTAGCGGGTCGCGAAGTTGTCGGTGCCGTCCAGAATCAGGTCGTACTGCGCGAACAGTTCGACGGCGTTGGACCGGTCCAACCGCACCTGGTGCAGCTGCACCCGTACGAGCGGGTTGACCTCGGCAATCGAGTCCCGGGCGCTTTCGGCTTTGGTGCGGCCGATGTCGGAGACCCCGTGGATGACCTGGCGCTGCAGGTTCGACTCCTCGACGACGTCGAAGTCGACGATCCCGAGGGTGCCGACGCCGGCGGCGGCCAGATACAGCAGAGTCGGCGCGCCCAGTCCGCCGGCACCGATCACCAACACGCGGGCGTTCTTGAGTCGCTTCTGCCCCTGCACGCCGACATCGGGAATGATCAAGTGGCGGCTGTAGCGCGCTACTTCATCCCTGGTCAGCTCGCCGGCCGGCTCCACCAGCGGCGGCAGTGATATCGGCACCGGGCAATCTCCTCAACGTCGCATCCGCCAATCCATCACAGCAGCTGGTGGGGGCAACGACAAACCGCGGGCGAAGCTTCCCGAAGGGCAGCTAACCGGCTCAGGCAATCGGAGACGGCCAGGGGTTGAAGCGGCAGGTCTTCCCGTCGGGCTTGACCCAGTCCGGGTCGAACTTCGCCGCGTCATCGTTGGAGGTGCCGAACGTCTGCTGCATCATCACCGGTGCCAGCCCGTCCTGCTTATCGCACGGTTCATGGTGCTGGTAGCCGATGGCGTGGCCCACCTCGTGGTTGATCAGGTACTGCCGGTAGGACCCGATGTCGCCCTGGAAGGGCACGGCACCGCGAACCCAGCGGGCTTCGTTGATGAACACCCGCGGCTCCGACTTGGCCCCGTAGGACGGGTTGTAGCAGGACGCCTCCAGCGGAATCTCGTAGCCGCAGCCCTCCCGGACCGTGATCGGCGACGTCAGCGAGATGCGGAAATCGGGGGTGATCGGGCTGCTGGCGTCGATCCGTACGAACCCGATCTGCGGGGTGTGCGTCCATCCCTTGGGGTTACGCAGGGTCTGGTCGACCATCCGGGCGAACGCCTCGTCACCGCCGAATGCGGTGGTGTCGATGCCGTTCTCCACCTCGATGGTGTAGGCGAACACCTTCTCGGTGCCCTGACCGAATGCCGGCTCCGTGCCCGGGATGACATGCCAGGACATGTCGCCGGCTTCGGTGAACGGACCGCCATTGGGCAGCACGCCGGTCGGCAGGTTGACGTCGAACTCGGTGAGGCCACGCGGTGGTGCGCCGATGATCGAGGTGCCCGCCGATCCGATCGTCGGCGGCCCCTGGACCGTGTCGTCGGCAGCCTGGGTGCGCACTCCGGTGCCGGTCACGGTCTGATACACCACCACGACGGTCAGAGCCATGAGCACCGGCAGCGCATAGGCGCGCCAGCCGTAGGTGGACACGAACCGGCCCAGCCAGGTCTGCTTGCGCCACTGGCGGTGCACATCACGGTCAGACCGCAGCCGCCCAGCACCGGCCGCGAGCGGGTCACGCTGGGCGCGCAGGGGCTCTCGGAAGCGATCCCGCAGCACCGGGGCTCGACCGCCGCCGCTCCGCCCCGGGTCGTAGGTCACGGTCCCAGAATGGCACAAGGTCTGCGAGCTGGGACTCTGCGGCACGCCAGGAGGCGCGCTGCGAGGAGTTCGAAATGGCGATCGACAGCCGATTGTCGGATGTCGCTGGTGGAAGTGACGGGCGCAGCGCGTAGTCTCGCTCTCACGCACCGGCCGTCGCGGACCCAGGTCCCAGGAGCCGGCCGAACCAGATTGAGGAGTCGATGAGCAAACCGATCGACACGGCAGAGCGGGACGGCGCCCAGCCGTCCGGCCGTCGCTCGAGCGGCGCCAAGGCGGCGACCACCGGCGGCCGTCGAGGCAGCCGGCTCCCCCGCGACGAGCGCCGGGGTCAGCTGCTGATCGCCGCCAGTGATGTATTCGTCGACCGCGGTTACCACGCAGCCGGCATGGATGAGATCGCCGAGCGGGCCGGGGTCAGCAAACCGATCCTCTACCAGCACTTCGCGTCGAAGCTGGAGCTGTACCTGGCGGTGCTGGCCCGGCACGTGGAGAACCTGGTCTCCGGCGTCCGTCAGGCATTGCGGACCACCACCGACAACCGGCAGCGGCTGCGGTCGGCGGTGCAGGCATTCTTCGACTTCATCGAGCACGACAGCCAGGGCTATCGGCTGATCTTCGAGAACGACAACGTCGCCGAGCCGCAGGTCGCGGTTCAGGTACGAGTAGCCACCGAGTCCTGCATCGACGCGATTTTCGACCTGGTCAGCCACGACTCCGGCCTGGACCCGCACCGCGCCCGAATGGTCGCGGTCGGGTTGGTCGCGATCAGCGTCGACTGCGCCCGGTACTGGCTGGACAGTGACCGCCCGATCTCCAAGGACGACGCCGTCGACGGGACGGTGGCGTTCGCCTGGGGCGGGCTGTCACACGTGCCCCTTACCCGGTAGCGGCGTCAGCACCGATCCCGAAACCGACCCGCCGGCTGTCGGCGACACCGATCTCCACGTAGGCGATCTTGGCTGCCTGCACCAGGAAGCGACGGCCCTTCTCGTCGGTGAGGGCGAGCAGTCCAGCCCCGTCTGCGCCCTTGCCCAACGCGGCGCCGACCAGCTTCTCGACCTCATCGGGCGTCTGCGCACTGTTGATGACCAGTTCGCGCGCGCTATCGGTGACCCCGATCTTGACCTCCACGCCTGCCCCTTTCGTTTGCGTTGGGCGTTGCTAAGCAGGCTAGTGGACGACGGCCCGGTTGGTGCGCACCGGCCGTTCGCCCTCGGCGATAACCGACTTCTCAGCGCTGTTGAATACGGACCATATTGCCGGCGGGATCACGGAACGCGCAGTCCCGCACGCCATATGGCTGTTGCGTGGGCTCTTGGACCACTTCGGCGTCCGTTGCCTGCAGCCGATCAAACGCGCCGTCAAGATCGTCGGAGGCCAGCAGCAGCGTGCCGTAGGTCCCCTTGGCCATCATTTCGGTGATGACGCGGCGCTCAGCGTCGGTGACCCCGGGGTTGGCCGCCGGCGGGCACAGAACGATCGACGTATCGGGCTGCTTGGGGGGACCGACCGTGATCCAGCGCATTTTGCCTTTTCCGACGTCGAGTCGTACCTCAAAACCCAGCGCGTCGCGGTAGAAGGCCAGGGAGGCCTCCGGGTCGTCGTGCGGCAGGAAACTCGAATGAATGGTGATATCCATAGCGGTCACGGTAGGTGCAGCGCGCCGGCCGGGGCTTCTCGATTCCTGATCGGTCTGGTGACCTGTTTTTCCAGGCACGACGGGATGCCCTCAGTGAGGTGCACGGTCTGCGCCCGATAGCGGCTGGGTGGCATTCCGACGAGTTCGGTGAAGCGCGTACTGAAGGTCCCCAGCGACGAGCAGCCCACCGCAAAACAGACTTCGGTGACGCTCATGTCGCCGCGCCGCAGCAGTGCCATCGCGCGTTCGATCCGCCGGGTCATGAGGTAGGAGTACGGCGATTCGCCGTAGGCGAGCTTGAATTGTCGCGACAAGTGCCCCGTGGACAGGTGCACGTCGCGCGCCAATGCGTCCAGGTTCAGCGGTTGGGCGTAGTCGCGGTCGATCCGGTCCCGCACGCGCCGCAGCCGCGCCAGGTCTCGCAGGTCGCGGGCAGGCTCGCCAGTCACTGCGCTGGTTTCTCGCCGCGCTCGCTAAGCCAGGCCCAGCTCGCGCATGCGTTCGTCGTGGGTGTGTTGGAGGCGATCGAAGAACCCGGCCAGCTGGGCCAGCCCGGCCGCCCCCGACACCACCAGATCGACCAGTTCGTCGCGGTCGGCCAACACGTACTGGGCCTGGGTGATCGCCTCACCGAGCAGGCGACGCGACCACAACGCCAGCCGGCTGCGCTGTTTGGCGCTGGCCGTGACCGCGCCGCGCACCTCGTCGACGACGAACTGCGAATGCTTGGTCTCGGCGAGCACCGCGCGCACCACATCGCCCACCTCGTCGGGGAGCCCGTCGGCGATCTGCAGGTAGAAGTCGGCGGCCATCGCGTCGCCGATATAGGTCTTGACCAATGCCTCCAGCCAGGTGCTGGGCATCGTCAGTCGATGGTAATTGTCAAGGGCAGTAGCGTATTTCGACATCGCCGCGACCACATCGACACCGCGGCACTCGAGCGCTTCGCGGAGCAGTTCGAAGTGGCCCATCTCCGCGGCGGCCATCGCCGCCATCGAGATCCGGCCGCGCAGATCTGGCGCCATCCGAGCTTCGTCGGTGAGCCGGTAGAACGCGGCCACCTCGCCATAGGCCAGTACCGCGAACAGCTCGTTGACACCGGGATGATCGGCGGACAGCCGCGGCGGGGAAGACTGCGCTTCCGCGTCGGCGGAGGGAACCGAATTCATCACCACACTGTATGCGTTCCGCGGCGATGGACCGATGCCCGGCCCGACCAGGTAGTATGAGCCCCAGGCAGTGCCTATTCGGCGCTGCCGCGCAATGTGCGTACACGTGGTTGGCCCGCCTCCTCGGCGAGTGCAGGGCCCCCGGCGGTGCCTTCGAAAATGGGCAAAGTATCGACCGTCTCCAGTGTGTGCGCCCCGACCCGCACCGCGATCGACTGACATACCGCGCCGACTTCGAAAGGCATCTGCCCGCGCATGACCCCACTGATCTCTACCACCGTTCCCACCACCCCTCCGAGCTTCGCCGAACTGGGCGTTCGCGACGAGATCGTCCGCGCATTGGCCGAGGACGGCATCGAGCACGCCTTCGCGATCCAGGAGCTGACGTTGCCGCTGGCCCTGGCCGGCGACGACCTGATCGGCCAGGCCCGCACCGGCATGGGCAAGACCTACGGCTTCGGCATCCCGCTGCTGCAGCGGGTCACCACCAGCCCGGACCGGCCGCTGACCGGAGCACCCCGCGCGCTGGTCGTGGTGCCCACCCGTGAACTGTGCATCCAGGTCTCCGGCGACCTGGCCGACGCGGCCAAGTACCTCACCGCCGGGGACCGTCCGCTGTCGGTGCAGGCCATCTACGGCGGCCGGCCCTACGAGCCGCAGATCGAGGCGCTGCAGGCCGGCGCCGACGTGGTGGTGGGCACCCCGGGCCGGCTGCTCGACCTGGCCCAGCAGGGACACCTGCAGCTGGGTGGCCTGTCGGTGCTGGTGCTCGACGAGGCCGACGAAATGCTGGACCTGGGCTTCTTGCCCGACATCGAGCGCATCTTGTCCCGCATCCCCGACGACCGGCAGTCGATGCTGTTCTCGGCAACCATGCCGGGACCGATCATCACGCTGGCCCGCAGCTTCATGAACCAGCCCACCCACATCCGCGCCGAGGCGCCGCACTCCTCGGCGGTGCACGACGCCACCGAGCAGTTCGTCTACCGGGCCCACGCGCTGGACAAGGCCGAACTTGTAGCGCGGGTGCTGCAGGCCCGCGGCCGCGGCGCCACGATGATCTTCACCCGCACCAAGCGGACCGCCCAGAAGGTCGCCGACGACCTGGGCGAGCGCGGCTTCAAGGTGGGCGCGGTGCACGGCGACCTGGGTCAGGTGGCCCGGGAGAAGGCCTTGAAGCAGTTCCGCGGCGGTGACATCGACGTGCTGGTGGCCACCGATGTGGCCGCCCGCGGTATCGACATCGACGACGTCACCCACGTCATCAACTACCAGTGCCCCGACGACGAGAAGACCTACGTGCACCGCATCGGCCGCACCGGCCGGGCCGGACGCACCGGCGTCGCGGTCACCCTGGTCGACTGGGACGAGCTGGCCCGCTGGACGATGATCGACAAGGCCCTCAACCTGTGCTGCCCGGACCCCGCGGAGACCTACTCGAGCTCCCCGCACCTGTTCACCGAACTGAACATTCCCACCGACGCCGGCGGCTCGATCGGCAAGGCACGCCGGTCACCGGCCAAGCGGTCCGACGGCGAAACCCGTGAGACCGCGGCGGACCGCGAGCGTGCGCCCCGCAACCCGAACCGGTCTCGCCGGCGCACCCGGGGTGGTCAGGCGAACGCCGCCGACAGCGCCCCGCAGAACACCGAGGCGGGTGAGGCCGGCACCGCTACGACCCCCGAGTCCACCGGGCCCGCCACGCCGCGGCGTCGCCGCCGCCGTCGCCCGAACAAGACCGCGGCCGCTGCCGCGAACGGCAGCTGAGCTAGGCCGCCCAGATGGTGCGACCCGAGCGCCGCACCTCCGGTGATCTGGTCGCGGCGGCCCTGATCGCGGTCGTGATCGTCGTCGTCGGAGTGGTCATCTGGTGGACGAGCGATGCTCGCGCCACGATCAGCCGGCCAGCATCGGATTCGGCGACCAATCCCCCGTCGGCGGCGATGGTGCCCGCGGCGCTGTCGCAGCTGTGGACAGCGGCCAGCCCGGCAACCTGGGCGCCGGTGCTGGTCTCCGGCACGGTGATCACCGGCGACGGTCCGCGGATGAGCGGCCGCGACCCGGCCACAGGTGAGGAGCGCTGGAGCTACTCCCGCGACGTCGACCTGTGCGCGGTGTCCTGGATCTACCGTTACGCCGTCGCCGTCTATCCCGATTCCCGCGGGTGCGGCCAGGTCAGCGCGGTCGTCGCCGCCGACGGCCTACGCGGGCCGGCCCGCACCAGTTACGCCGACCGGGCCGTGCGGGTCTCCTCCGAGGGCAGCGCGGTGCTCTCCGCCGGCTCCACCCGCCTGGAACTGTGGCGTTCGGACCTGGTCCGAGTGATGTCTTACGGGGAGATCGATGCTCGGGTGAAACCCTCGGCGCGCGGCCGCGGGCAGGGCTGCACCCTGGTCTCGGCAGCGGCGGCCTCCTCGGCGGTCTCGGTACTGGAGTCCTGCGCGGGCCAGTCCGACCTGCAACTGACCCTGCTGCGCGCGGGCAAGGAAGAAGACGAGCCCGAGACCCAGCACATCGCCGAACGCGGAGTGACCGCGGACTCCGGCGCCCGGGTGCTTGCGGTGACCGACTCCGATGCCGGCGCCAACACCGCGGTCTATCTGCCCACCCCGCAGCCCCGGATCGAGGTCGTCGACCAGACCGGCACCACGATCGCCAAGACCATGCTGCCGGCCAAACCCACCGCCGCCAGCGCCGCATTGCCGGTCTCGCGGCCCACCGGGTTGATCTGTTGGTGGACCGGCGACGCCGTGATGGTGTTCGACTCCGGAACGCTGACCTATCGCTACACCGTTCCGGCATCGGGCGCCGCGGTGCCGCTGGGGCCGGCGGCGCGGATGGCCGATCGCCTACTGATACCGGTGACCGACGGAGTCGGCGTCTTCGACCAGGACACCGGCGCGCCGGAACGCATCATCCCGGTCAGCCGCCCACCCGGGGTCTCGACGGTCTTTCCGGCGGTGTCGGGCCCGACGGTGTTGGAGCAGCGCGGCGACACCGTCGTCGCGCTGGGCTAAAAACGATGGCCCGCTAGACCTCGGGGGTGAAGGTGGGCAGCGGCTTGCCGTTCTTCCAGTACTTGAGCAACGCCTCGGCCAGCTGCCGATATGCCTGCGCGCCCTTGTTTTTCCGTCCGGCGATCACCGAGGCGCCCGACGCGCTGGCCTCGGCGAAACGCACCGTCCGCGGGATCGGCGGGGCCAGCACCGGCAGCTCGTAGCGGTCGGCGATGTCGAGCAGCACGTCGCGACTGTGCGTGGTGCGCGAGTCGTAGAGCGTCGGCAGGGCCCCCAGCAGACGCAGCTTGGGATTGGTGATCTGCTGGACGTCGGAGACGGTGCGCAGGAACTGGCCGACGCCTCGATGCGCCAGGGTCTCGCATTGCAGGGGCACAATCACCTCGCCGGCCGCGGTGAGACCGTTGAGGGTCAGCACGCCCAAGGACGGCGGGCAGTCGATGACCGCCACATCGAACTCGTCCTCCAGCTTGGCCAGCGCCCGCGCCAGGACATACTCGCGGCCGGCCCGCATCAGCAGCATCGCCTCGGCGCCGGCCAGGTCGATGTTGGCCGGTAGCAGGGTCATTCCCTCGTCGGTGGGCACCAATGCCGTGTTGGGCTCCACCTCGCCCAGCAACACTTCGTGCACCGACACCGGCAGTTTGTCGGGGTCGTGGCCCAGCGAGAAGGTCAGGCAGCCCTGCGGGTCAAGGTCGACCAGCAACACCCGCCGACCCAGCTCGGCCATCGCCGCACCCAGCGAAGCCACCGTCGTGGTCTTGGCCACGCCGCCTTTCTGGTTGGCAACCGCCAAGATCCGCATCCCCGTCACACCGACATACTGGCACGGCTTGGCTCCGCGGAGCACCAAACGCCGCTCGGTGTCCGCCGTCGGGCAGAATCGACGGGCGTGGGGATCGAGGAGCACCGACTTCTGCTGCTGCGCCACGGGGAAACCGAGTGGTCCCAAAGCGGTCGGCACACCGGGCGCACCGATCTGGAGTTGACCGAGGTGGGCCGGCGCCAAGCCGTCGCCGCCCGAGCAACACTGACAAAGCTTGCGCTGGACAACCCGCTGGTGCTCTGCAGCCCGCGCCGCCGCGCCCAAGTGACCGCCGAGCTCGCCGGACTGCACGTCGATGAGATCTCCGACGACCTCACCGAGTGGGACTACGGCCGTTACGAAGGGCTGACCACCGCGCAGATCCGCGAATCCGAATCCGACTGGCTGATCTGGACACACGGCGGTGCCGGCGGTGAGACGGTGGCGCAGGTCAGCGACCGCGCCGACCGCATGGTTGCGTTGGCGCTGCGGCAGCTCGCCTCGCGTGATGTGGTGTTCGTCGGACATGGCCACTTCTCCCGGGCGGTGATCACGCGGTGGCTGGAGCTGCCGTTGGTCGATGGAGCGCGATTCGCGATGGCCGCGGCCTCGATGGCGGTGTGCGGCTTCGAGCACGGTGTGCGTCAGCTCATCGCGCTCGGTCTGACCGGACCGGGAGCCTGAGGGTTGCCGAGACCGACGTTCGTCCTTTCCGGCCCCTCCGGGACGTTGTCGGCCGACGCGATGACGGCCGGGTTCGCCGATGTCACCGCCGCCCAGGCTGCACTGTCTTGCGGGCAGGCCCCAATAGTGGTGGGGGCGTTGCCTTTCCGCCCGGGAGCTGCCGCGGCCCTGTTCGTTCCGCGCGAGGTGCGACGCGATGACGCGCTGGCGCTCGCAGGCGGCGCGGCATTACCGGCGGTCCGCATCGCCGCCCAGATTCCGCAGCCCGACGAGCATCGAGCCCGGATCCGCCGGGCCCTGCACGAACTGACCGCACCACGCAATGCCCTGCACAAGGTGGTGTTGGCCCGCGGGCTGCGCCTGGTCGCCGATGCCCCACTGGATGCCGGCACCCTCCTGCGCCGGTTGGTCGCCGCCGATCCGAGCGGCTACGGCTATCTGGTCGACCTGAGCGCGGCCGGACAGGCCTACGCCGGCACGGTCCTGGTCGGCGCCAGTCCCGAACTGTTGGTTGCCCGCGAGGGCGACCGGGTCACCTGCCGGCCCTTCGCCGGTTCGGCGCCGCGCTCCCCAGACGCGCACGTCGACGCCGCCAACGCAGCCGCGCTGGCCGAGTCCGGCAAGAACCGCCACGAGCATCAGTTGGTCGTCGATCAGCTGCGGGCGGCCCTCGGGCCACTGTGCACCGAACTCGATGTCGCGCCAGAGCCACAGCTCAGCAGCACCTCCGCGGTGTGGCACCTGAACACCCCGATCACCGGCCGGCTGCGCGACTCCTCCACCACTGCACTGGATTTGGCGCTGGCACTGCACCCGACCGCCGCCGTCGGCGGGGTTCCGACCGCCGCTGCGGTCGACCTCATCACCGAACTGGAGGGCGACCGGGGCTTTTACGCCGGCGCGGTCGGCTGGTGCGACGCCGCCGGCGACGGCCGCTGGGTGGTGTCGATCCGCTGCGCGCAACTGTCCGCCGACCGTCGATCCGCGCTAGCCCATGCCGGCGGCGGGATCGTCGCCGAATCCGATCCGGACGAGGAACTGGCCGAAACCGTGACGAAGTTCGGCACGATCCTGTCGGCTATGGGCGCCGTTCCGCCCAGCGCAGCGCCGCCGGACTAAACAACGCCGCCAGCACCGCCACGGCCGCCACGCCGACCACCACGCCGTAGCCCCAACGGTGTGAGCCCACCCCCAGATACCAGGCGACCGGCAACAGCAGCAGGTTGGCGAACACCGCTACGCCGCGCCCGACCCGCCGGCCCCGCAGCAGCGCCCACCCCGC
Source organism: Mycobacterium sp. SMC-11 (assembly GCF_046250095.1). Lineage (NCBI taxonomy): Bacteria > Bacillati > Actinomycetota > Actinomycetes > Mycobacteriales > Mycobacteriaceae > Mycobacterium > Mycobacterium sp. SMC-11. The sequence goes on from NZ_CP176430.1 coordinate 3,359,995, forward strand.
CGCCGACACGGCGACACCGACGAAGGCGAACCACGCCGCAGTGCCGTAGCCATTGGCGTCATGCTGATCCGCGCCGGCCAACGCCCGCAGCACCAGCACCACCGCGACAACCAGCGCGGCCGCGCCCTGCACAGCGACAATCAGGCCCGCGCCGAGTACAGCGCGCGGTGAGTCAGCGACGGCTTTCACGCCGCCAGCGTAACCACCCGGTCCCATCTGCCGGATGCCCATAGACTCGTATCCCGTGCGTGCCGTGCTGATCGTGAACCCCAATGCCACATCCACTACGCCGGCGGGGCGCGACCTGCTCGCCCACGCGCTCAAGAGCCGCCTCGATCTCACCGTGGTGCACACCGACTATCGCGGCCATGCCATCGAGATCAGCCAGGCCGCGTCCCGGGACGGCATCGACCTGGTCATCGCGCACGGCGGCGACGGGACCGTGCACGGCGTGGTCAACGGCCTGCTCGGGGCACCTGGTTCACCGCCACCGGCGCACCTGCCCGCGGTGGCGGTGGTGCCCGGTGGATCGGCGAACGTGTTCGCGCGTTCGTTGGGCATCGCGGCCGACCCGATCGCCGCCACCAACCAGCTCATCGAGTTGATCAACCACCCCGCGGGCCGTACCGCGTGGCGCCGGATCGGTCTCATCGACTGCGGCGAGCGGTGGTCGGTCCTCAATGCCGGCATGGGAGTCGACGGCGAGGTGGTCGCCGCGGTGGAAGCCGAACGCGAGAAGGGCCACGCCGTCACCCCGCTGCGCTATATCCGCGCGGCGGTCCCCGCGGTACTGGCCACCACCCGCCGTGCGCCGACGTTGACACTGCAACTGGGCGATGACCAGCCGGTCGAAGGGGTGCACTTCGTGTTCGTCTCGAACTGCGCGCCGTGGACCTATGCCGACGAGCGGTGCGTGTGGACCAACCCCGACACCACCTTCGAGTCGGGCATGGGCGTGTTCGCCACCACCAGCATGAAAGTTCTACCCACGCTGAGGCTAGTTCGGCAGATGCTGTCGAAACGGCCCAAGCTGCGCGCCAAACAGCTCATCCGCGACGACGACGTGCTCGCCCTGCGGGTGGATGCCGGCGACACACCGATAGCCACTCAGATCGATGGCGAATATCTCGGGCTACGTACCACGATGACGTTCCGGGCGGTTCCCGACGCACTGGACGTCGTCGCCCCTCCGGTAGATAAAGCCCGCTGACCTGCGGCGATGGCGCTCAAATCGGCCGATGAGCGCACAGTTAAGTCCACTGTAGTACACCCGCACGGGCAAGCTGGGAGCAGCCCCTCGCAAACGTGACCTTGGCCACGTGATAAAGCGCACCCTTGACATCTGTCCAGGCTGTGAAACGATCGAGCGATCGGATGCAAGCCGTAACCATTTCTTGCGCCGCTTATACACAGTCGAAAAGCACTAGCGCACCCCGCTGCGCCCAAAGTAAGGAGTTGGAGACCTATGGATTGGCGCCACAAGGCGGTCTGTCGCGACGAGGACCCGGAGCTGTTCTTCCCGGTGGGAAACAGCGGGCCGGCTCTCGCCCAGATTGCTTCCGCTAAGCAGGTCTGCACCCGTTGCTCGGTGGTCACCGAGTGCCTGACCTGGGCGCTGGAAACCGGCCAGGACGCCGGCGTGTGGGGCGGCATGAGCGAAGACGAGCGGCGTGCGCTCAAGCGCCGCAACGCTCGGACTCGGGCGCGCAGCGGGGTCTGACCTCAGACAAAAATGACGCGGCCCCGACCTGGTCGGGGCCGCGTCATTTTTGTGTCGGGACCTGCCTCACAACGCCTGACGGAGCCGGCGACCGCCGACCGGAATGCGCAGCACCATCTCGGTCCCGCCGCCTGGCGCGTCTTGCGCGGTCAGCGAACCGTTGAGTTCCGCTGAGACCAGCGTGTTGACGATCTGCAGGCCGAGCCGGTCGGAGGTTTCCAGCCGGAACCCATCGGGAAGCCCGTGGCCGTCGTCGTGGACCACGACATCGAGCCAACGCGCCGAACGTTCGGCCCGGATCGTCACCGCCCGCCGGTCCGCCTCTGCCTCGAAGGCGTGCTCAATCGCATTCTGCACCAGTTCGGTGATCACCATGATCAACGCCGTGGCCCGGTCGGCGTCCAGCGACCCGATCGACCCGATCCGGGCGACATGAATCGGGATATCCACACTGGCAACGTCATTCATCATCGGCAGGATGCGGTCGAGCACCTTGTCGAGGTTCACCACCTCATCGACCGACATCGACAGCGCCTCGTGGACCAATGCGATCGACGACACCCGCCGCACCGACTCCAGCAGCGCCTCGCGGCCCTCAGTACTGGCCGTGCGGCGAGCCTGCAGACGCAACAGCGCCGCCACGGTCTGCAGGTTGTTCTTCACCCGATGATGGATCTCTCGAATCGTCGCGTCCTTGGAGAGCAACGCGCGGTCTCGGCGCTTGACCTCGGTGACGTCGCGAACCAGTACCGCCGCCCCCGCCGGCTGGCCGTGCACGATCAGCGGCAGGGTACGCAACAGCACCACCGCTCCGGCCGCGTCGACCTCGAACCGCATGCTCGATCCACCGGACAGTGACTCACGCACATGTTCGGCCAGTTCGTGCGCCTCGAACGGGTCGGAGATCAACGGCCGGGTGATGGCCACCAGGTCGTGACCGGCCAGCTCGGCGGCCAGGCCCATGCGGTGGTAGGCCGACACCGCGTTCGGGCTGGCGTAACGGACCGTGCCGTCGACGGCCAGCCGGATGAAGCCGTCGCCCACGCGCGGACTCGAGCGCGACACCGCGATGTCCCCGACGTCGGGGAAAGTGCCCTCGGAGAGCATGTGCACCAGATCTGCCGCGCAGTCCAAGTAGGCCGCCTCCAAGCGGCTGGACTCCCGGCCGCCCGTCAACGCGGTCTGGTGGGTCAGCACGGCCACAATCCGGTCGCCGTGGCGCACCGGCACCGCTTCCATATTGCGTTGTCCGGCAATACCTTCACGCCCGATGACGCCCGATTCGAATGCCGCGACCGCCAGCGGCATCCACTCCGGCACCACGATGGTGCCGACGGCGTCGCTCAGCAACACTGTGGGCGCGGTGTTGGGCCGGCACTGCGCCACGCACACCAGCGCACCGTCGGCATCGGGGTCGCGGCGCACCCACATCAGGTAGTCGGCGAACGACAGGTCCGCCAGCAGCTGCCACTCCCCGACCACGGCATGCAGGTGGTCCACCGCACTGCCGGGCAGAACGGTGTGTTCGGCGAGCAGGTCACCGAGGGTGGACATCGGCTAGCTTGCGCCGGTCACAGCGGCAGCGATCAGCTGATCACGGCGATCAGGTCGCCGGCCTGAATCACGTCACCGACCTGCACGGCCACCTTGCTAATGGTGCCCGCGATCTCGGCCAGCACCGGGATCTCCATCTTCATCGACTCCAGCAGCACCACGGTGTCGCCCTCGTTGATCTGGTCGCCCTCGTGGACCACGACCTCGAGCACGCTGGCCACGATCTCCGCGCGAACGTCCTCGGCCATCTTCACCTCGTTCATCACCCAGTCAACGATTGCGTACATCAAAAAAGCTAGGCCCTATCGAACCACAACCCCCTCGGGCCATCGGGCAGGGCGCTCGGGTAAGCGAACTCCAAGATAAATAAGAGGACTTAGAGAGTTCGATCCGTGATCATGTCGTGTTTCTCCTGTGACAATTGCATAGCACCGTTACTCGAGTGTTTTGAACGCGTGACGAAATCGCCGTGACGCGGCACGAGTCGCCATCGAACTTGAGGAGTAGCGCGTTGTTTGTAAACCGTCTTGCCCAGCCGCGAGTGCGGCTGACACTGATCTGCGCCGGCGCCATGACGCTGGCCACCCTGGGTTTCGGTGTCGCATCCGCCAAAGCGGCCCCGGCACTGGTCGATGACCCCATGCCGATTCCGGCCCCGCTCGGCACCCCTGCTCCCCTCGGCACCCCCAGCCCGCTCGGCGTACCCGGCGCGCTGGGCACCCCCAGCCCGCTCGGCATGCCCGGACCGGCTGCTGGAAGCTCAGCGGCCGGCGTGAACGCCGCGAACTCCTTCCTGCAGGTCCTCAACGGCATGCTCAACAAGGTGGTGCCAGGGGTGGGCTCGATCATGCCGACCGATGTCAGTTCGCTGACGCCGCCCGGTGCACCCATGTCCGCGGTGCCCGCGCTGGAAACCCCGCCGGCCCCGCCGACGCCACCGGCGCTCGTGCCGCAGACGCTGGCGGGCGCGCGGACCTTTCACTGAGGCTGAGGGAGGCGCGGTGGCCGGGCCGATTCCAGGCCCCGCCACCGCGTCACACCCGGCGGTATGAGAGACTGGCCAGCCGGAATACCTGCTAGGAGGGCCAATCATGGCAAAACGTGGCCGCAAGAAGCGCGATCGCAAGCACAGCAAAGCCAACCACGGCAAGCGACCCAACGCCTAAGGCGTTAGCTCAGCGACGCCAGCACAGCTGATTGCAAGCCCGGCCTTTGGCCGGGCTTGCTGCGGTTATCGGGCTATGTGGTGGCCATGACAGCGACCCGCTTTAGCCCTCGCGGTGGATGATCGTGGTCCGGCTGATCTCCAGCCGCACCCGTTCGTAGAGACGCCGCGGAGCCTTGTCACCACTGCACTTGCGGGCGATCAGCGTCTTGATCCGTTCCTCGACCCCGTAGTGCCGCAAGCAGCCCGGGCATTCCTCGAGATGCTGGCGCAGTTTGGCCTTGGTCTCGGCGGTGCATTCGCCGTCGAGCAGTGTCCATACTTCGGCGATCACCTCAGAACAGTTGGCGTCGGATCCTCCGGCGCCCGGCGGCGTGTTGCAGTCCCGCGAGGGTTCGGTCACGACGACACCTCCTCGGAAGCCTGGCCGCCGCGAATGAATCCACGGTCGCGGGCCACATCGGCCAGCAGACTGCGCAACTGTCGCCTGCCGCGGTGCAATCGCGACATCACCGTGCCGATCGGCGTGTCCATGATCTCGGCGATCTCCTTGTACGGGAATCCTTCGACGTCGGCGTAGTACACCGCCATCCGGAACTCTTCGGGCAGCTGCTGTAGCGCCTCTTTGATCTCGGTGTCCGGCAGCGACTCCAGCGCTTCCACCTCGGCCGAGCGCAGTCCCGTCGAAGAGTGTTCGGCCGTGGCTGCCAGCTGCCAATCGGTGATCTCGTCGGTCGGGTACTCGGCAGGGGTGCGCTGCTTCTTGCGGTAGCTGTTGATGTAAGTGTTGGTCAGGATGCGGTACAGCCAGGCCTTGAGGTTGGTGCCCTCCCGAAACGAGCGGAACCCGGCATAGGCCTTGACCATGGTCTCCTGCAGCAGGTCTTCGGCATCGGCAGGATTGCGCGTCATGCGCAGCGCACCGCCGTAGAGCTGATCGAGCATGGGGATCGCGTCGCGTTCGAACCGAGCGGTCAGCTGCTCGTCGGTCTCATCGGAACGCACCGGCGCCTTGGCTTCGGTCGAAGCTTCGGTTCCGGTACCGGGCGCACTCTCGGCGTCAGCCATCTCGATCGCTGCTGTCCCTTCTGTCGCGGTGCCCACAACCAGCCCAGCCGATAGATCGCGTTCCAGCAGACCGATCGCCGTTGACATCGGCGACTCCTTTCCGATCCTAGGGCCGTGATCGACGGCATGACCCAGCCACCACACGAACTGCCTTACTCAACAGCGTCGGCCATGGTGCTATTTCCCGCCCGTATCCTGGCGCGGTGAGTCGCGCAGCAACCCGAGCTATCGCGGCCCTGGTCGCCGCACAGGTGCCCCACGAGGTGATGCGTTACCACCATGCGCCGGACCAGCGCGCTTTCGGAGCCGAAGCCGTCGAGCGGCTCGCCGGAGAGGGGCCGGACGGTGTGCGGCCCGAGCAGATCTTCAAAACACTGGTGATCGCAGTCCCACACGGCCTGGCGGTCGCGGTGCTGCCGGTACCGGCGAAGCTGTCACTGAAGGCGGTCGCGGCTGCCCTGGGGGTGCCCAAGGCCGCCATGGCCGACCCGGCGGCGGCACAGCGGGCCACCGGTTACGTGCTGGGCGGGATCTCGCCGCTCGGACAGCGCAAAGCGTTGCCCACGGTGGTGGACGCCTCGGCGCTGGGCTTTGATCGGCTGCTGTGCAGCGCGGGCCAACGCGGGTGGGATGTGGCGCTGGCACCCGCGGATCTGATCCGGTTGACCGGTGCGATCACCGCGGACATTCAGGCGCTGTGACCGCGGTGGTCACCGTTCAGCCGTCCAGGACCGGACCTGGATCGTCGCGCGGTGCGTCACCGAGCACGTCGTTGACGGTCGCGGCGAACGCCAGTTCGGCATCGATACCCGCGGCGTCCACCACCCGGGCGGTGAGTTGTTGGTCGCTGACCAGGCAGAGCCGGATGCCACGCCGGCGGCATCTGGCCGATTCGTCGACCAGCACCGCGAATGCGCAGATGCCCATGAATTCGAGTCCGCTGGTATCGATGATCAGCGGTCCGGGAGCCGTGGCCACCTCCGCGGCTTCGGCGACCAGGCGCCGCCAGACGGCGATATTGGACGCATCGACGCTGCCCGCGGCGTGAACCAGCAGCGCTGAGCCGCGACGCTCCACCAAGAAGCGCAGCTCTTCTTCCGCAGGAAGCTCCGGGGCGGCGAAAGCCTCGCTGACGCACGCCTCGGCAATGACGCCACGGACCGTCATCGCGGCGGCCGGAATAGTTTCCGTTCGCTGCGCTGCGGTCCCGTTGCGGCGCCACACGACACAACGGCTGAGTTTACGGCGTAAACCGAACAGCATGCGGTTGAAGCTACGCCGGATTGTTTACGTTGTAAACCGATCCGCGGGGCTTTCTTGGATCGTGTTGCCGTCCCGCCACACCTCGCTCCGACCGCGGACGCGCCACCGCCCCGCGCGCCGTGATCGGCGCACGGGGCGGCGTGCTCGCTTGCTAGTCCCGGAAGGCGTCCTTGACGTTCTCGCCGGCCTTCTTCAGGCTCGACTTCCCCTGGTCAGCCTTGCCCTCGTTCCTCAGGTCGTCATCACCGGTGACCTTGCCGGCGGCTTCTTTGGCCTTGCCCGCGACATCCTGTGCGGCGTTCCTGGCTTTGTCTGCCAATCCCATCGTGAGTTCCTCCCTCATGTGCCGTTGCAACACGAGCAATACCCACGGCGTTTACAACGTAAACCTCCCCGGGGCGATTGCCTCAGCGCCGGGCGAGCAGCAGTTCGAGCCGGTCCAGCATGGCCTCCAGCGCCTCCTCGAACTCCGCTGTGCTGCGGTCCTGCGACAACATCGGCTGCAGGCGCAGCAGGTGCGGGTAGTCGGTCAGGTCGCGTGCCGACCGCTCGCCCCTGTCATCGAGGAGGGCCTCATCGGGATGCAGTTCAGCGCCGCGTGCCGACACCTCCAACAGCAGGTGACCGATCAGGAATGTGGTGTATGAGCGGTAGGCCGCCACCGCGGCGGCATCGTCGAATCCATAGGAGATCAGCGTGTCCAGAAAGCTCTCCATCCAGCGCAGGCTGCGCAGCGGCGGCCGAACCCATGGCGCCTCCGGCGCCTGGGTTGCCACCAGGGGAAAAACCTCCGGATGGTCGAGTGCGATCTGGCGTACACCATGCGCCAGCCGCATGAGGTAGTCCTGCCAGCCGTCTTCCTGGCGCCTCGCCGCGAGTTGATCGGCATAGAGCCGGTCGATGATGTGATCGACGACGCCGCTGAGCAGGTCACCACGGCCGTGCACGTAGCGGTAGAGCGCCATCGCCTCGACCCCGCAGGCCGCACCCAGCGCACGCATCGTCAGTTTCGACAGGCCCTGGCGGTCAATGAAGTCGATGGCCATTTCCAGGATCCCGTCGCGGCTCAACTGCGACGACGAACGCAGGCCGTCGCCCATTGCCGCAGCCGCGGCGTCCACCCCGCCATCCACCAGACCACCCCTTCATCTCCGTGGCGATTGGTGCCTCAGTTTACGTCGTAAGCCGGCTGCCAGGCCGAAAAGCGCCGGGTCACCTCGATCGGGCCCGCGTTGCTCGCCGGTCAGGCGCAGCGGGCCGCCGCGGCATAGGCTGACAGCCATGCCCAACTCAGGCCCTCTCTCCGGCAAAACTATGTTCATCTCCGGTGCCAGCCGTGGCATCGGCCTGGCGATCGCCAAGCGCGCCGCCCGCGACGGCGCCAACGTCGCGCTGATCGCCAAGACCGCCGAACCGCATCCCAAGCTCGACGGCACGATTTACACCGCGGCCGCCGAGATCGAAGAGGCCGGCGGGCAGGCGCTGCCGATCGTCGGCGACATCCGTGACGGAGACTCCGTGGCAGAGGCCGTGGCCGCCGCCGTCGAACGCTTCGGCGGCATCGACATCTGCGTGAACAACGCCTCGGCGATCAACCTCGGCTCGATCCTCGAAGTGCCGCTGAAGCGCTTCGATCTGATGAACGGCATCGAGGTGCGCGGTACCTACGCGGTGTCGCAGGCCTGCATTCCGCACATGATCGGCCGCGATAATCCGCACATCCTGACGCTGTCCCCGCCGATCCGGCTGGAGCCGCAATGGCTCAAGCCCACCGCCTACATGATGGCCAAGTTCGGGATGACGCTGTGTGCACTCGGCATGGCCGAGGAACTGCGCGGGCACGGTATCGCCTCCAACACGCTGTGGCCGCGCACCATGATCGCGACCGCCGCGGTACAGAATCTGCTCGGTGGAGACGAGGCGATGGCGCGCTCTCGTACCCCCGACATCTACGCCGACGCCGCGTACGCCATCGTGACCAAGCCCGCCGGTGAATACACCGGCAACTCCCTGCTGTGCGAGGACGTACTGGTGGACTCCGGAGTCACCGATCTGTCGGTCTATGACTGTGTGCCCGGCAGCGACCTGGGCGTGGACCTGTGGGTCGACACCGTCAACCCACCGGGATACGTGCAGCCCTAGTACCGCCCGGTGAGGCAACTGTGACCGACATCTTCGTCGAAAGCGAGTTCGCACCGCTACGCACCGTGGTGCTCGCCCAGTCCGAACTGGCGCTGCCGGAAGACACCCCGGATTCCGACCTGGAATTCCTTTCCGCCGGATCGGCCGAAAACGTGGCTGCTGGACAGGATTTCGCCATCGCTTGCCCGCAGCGGGCGCAACTGTGGCTGCAGGAACGGCGCAATCTAGCGGCGGTGTTGCACCGGCACGGTGTGGAAGTGCTACGGCCGCGGATGTTGACCGCGGCCGAGAAGGCCGCGGCAGGATCCGACGGATACGCCAATTTCTTTGTCCGCGACCCGTTTTTCACCATCGGAGATGTCGTGATCGAGGGCTCCCTGCGGTTTCGGCATCGCCGCCGCGAGGTGTTGCCGGTCCGCGACATCCTGCTCGAGCGGGTGTATCCCGCCCCCTGCGACTATGTCGCCGTCCCGGCTCCCGAGATCGCCGCCGACGACGACACGACGCTGGGGCCCGGGCCGTTCCTAGAGGGCGGCGATGTCCTGGTTCTCGGCCGGCAGGTTTTCGTGGGGACATCGGGTCTTGCGTCGAATGCACTCGGCGCGCGCTGGCTGGCCAAGCTGCTCGCTACGCGGGGCTACACCGTTGAGGTGGTCCGGTTGGTCCCCGACATCCTGCACCTGGACTGTGCACTCGGATTGATCCACGACGGCCTGCTGGTGGTGTGCGAAGACGCACTGATCGACGGGGTTCCCGCCGCGCTCAAGTCCTGGGATCGGATACCGGTTTCGCTGGCGCAGGCCAAGGAACTGGCCACCAATGGGTTGCCGATCTCCCCCGACGTCTACGTCACCGACCCCGTCTTTGGTTGGGTCGGTGAGCAATTGGAACGCCGTGGCGTCACAGTCGAGTACGTCGAGTTCGGAATCAGCCGGTCACTGGGCGGCGCGTTCCGGTGCAGCACCCAACCCTTGCTGCGGCGCAGCTAGCCGCTGGGGCGCGACTCGCCTCTCGGGATGACCAGCCTGAATCGGGCGCCCCCATCGTGGGGAACGCACGTCAGCGTCCCGCCGTGCGCGACGGCCAGCGCCCGGGCGATCGGCAGCCCCAAGCCCGCCCCGCCGTGGTCGCGGCCTCGGGCGCTGTCCAGGCGCACCAGCCGGTCGAAGATCCGCTCGGCATCCTCGGCACGCACCCCGACGCCGGTGTCGGTGACGACCACCGCGACACCGGAGCCCTCTTCACCGACGTCGACGGTGATCTGCCCACCGGGCGGGGTGTAGCGGCGTGCATTGTCGAGCAGGTTGGACAGAATCTGCGCGACTCGCGTGGGGTCGACCCAGGCGGTCACCGAGTCCAGGCCGCTACGCTTGACTCGCAGTTGCGGGGCAAGCAACGCCGCCCGATCCAGTTGGGTGTCGACGATCCCGACCAGGTCGATCTCTTTGAGTTCCAACGGCAGTCCGGCATCGATATAGCTCAGGTCCAGCATGTCGGTGACCAACCGGGTGGCCCGCCGCGCTTCGGCCAGCAGCAGACTGGCGCGACGATGCTGACGAAGAACCTCGGGCTCGATGGCGTCCTCGCTGATGGACTGGCCGACATGCACGCTGACGTTTCCCGCGATCTGCTCCGCGGCGGCCTGCATTCCCGCTATCGGGGTGCGTAGCTCATGGGCAGCGTCGGCGAGAAAACGCCGCACCGCCGCTTCCGCACGCTGCGCCCCCTGCGCGGCGCGCTGCGCCCGCTTCTCGGAGTCCTCCAACTCATCGAGCATGTCGTCGAAAGCTTCTGCCGCCCGGCCCAGTTCGGTTTTGGGACGGTCGGGGCGCAGTCGCCGGCCCCGGTCCCCGGTGGTGATGTCGCGGGCGAGATCGGTGAGCCGGTCCAGCGGCGCCAGCAGCGCACGGCTTGCCCCGGCCAGCAGGGTCGATGCCAGCAGTAAGGTTCCCAGACCGGCCTCGATCATCAAGCGCCGCAACCTGCGCAGCGTCTCGTCGGACTCCGTGGTGTCGGCGACAAGGATCACCCGGTCGCCGTTGGCCAAGGGATGCACCAGGACTGTCGCGGTGTCGTCGGGCTCCAGCGGCGGGGCCGGAATCTTCGATCCGGTGGTCGCATCTGGTTCGATCGCGGGGTCACCGTAGCTGGTGCCGTCGGCGGTGACCACCAGTGCGGCGATGATGCCGCCGTTGAGTTGTTCCGACATCTGTTCAGCCGAGATGCCCAGTGCTACCAAGGAATCCGCGCGCGCGGTAGCCGCCGCCAGTCGTTCGTGCACGCTGCGCGTTGCCAGCGCGGTCAAGGTGGCATTGATCACCAGGCCCATCGCCAGCATCAGCATGACCAGCAGCGCCAGCACCATCACCGTCAGCCGGCGGCGCAGCGAGGGGGTGGCGGTCATGAACCCGAAAGTTCCAGCCGGTAACCGATCCCGCGCACCGTATGCAGGATTCGTGGTCCGTGCGCCTCGAGTTTCTGCCGCAACCCGCTGATGTGGACCTGCACCAGGTTGGGGTCGTAAGCCTCATAGCCCCACACGGCGTTGAGGATCTGCGCGCTGCTGACGATGCGGCCGCGTTGTTCGACGAGGTAGACCAGCACGCGCAGTTCGGTGGCGGTCAAACCCAGCGGGGTGCCCGAGCGGGAGGCCACTCCGGCGTCGACATCGACCATCAGATCGCCGAACTGCACGGCAGCCGGTAACCGGCCGCGTCGGCGGAGCACCGCACCGACCCGGGACACCAGTTCGGCCAGCTCGAACGGCTTGACCACGTAGTCGTCGGCGCCGCCGTCCAGACCGCGCAGCCGGTCGGGTAAGCCGTCACGCGCGGTGAGCAGCACCACCCCCACCTCGCCCCAGCGCAGGATCACATCCATCAGCGCGAAGCCATCGCGTCCCGGCAGCATGACGTCGAGGACCACCAGATCCGGACGGAATCCGTCCAGCACCTCCTCCAGGCCGTGTCCGTCGGGCTGGGTGTCGGTGAGGTAGCCGGCGTCGGCCAGCGCCTCGCTGACCATCTCGCGGATGGTCTCGGAGTCTTCGACGACCAGAACCCGAGGCGTTCCCACGCTGAAGGGAGTACCGCCGCGACGGTCGGCGGACCGGGAATCGGCCATGGTCCATTGATAACACCGTCACGCCGCGATGGGGAGAGCCGACCGGCGCGGCTTACGCCCGCCGCGGCGTTCTTCAGGTTCACTTCAAGTTGACTGTCTACGGTCAGCGTGTCCGAGTGCGCCCCGCAACCCCTCGCAGCGGCGCGAACCGGGAAATTCAGGAGGCACCATGACGCCTACTACCAACAGGATTGTCTGACAATGGATTTCGCGATGCTGCCGCCAGAGGTCAATTCGAGCCGGATGTATTCGGGGGCAGGCGCACAGCCGTTGCTGGCCGCTGCCGCCGCCTGGAGCGCTCTGGCCGCGGAACTGAATAGTGCGGGGGTGGCCTACGACTCGGTGATCGACGAGCTGACCGCCGGCTGGGCTGGGCCCAGCGCCGCAGCGATGGCCGCCGCCGCGGCACCGTACGCCCAGTGGATGCACGCCACCGCCGCCCAGGCCGAACACACCGCCTCGTCGGCCCGGACGGCCGCCGCCGCCTACGACGCGGCGTTCGCCGTGACCGTGCCTCCCCCGGCGGTCACCGCCAACCGCACCCAGATGATGTCGCTGCTTGCCACCAACTATCTGGGCCAGAACACCGCCGCCATCGCGGCCACCGACGCCCAGTACTACGAAATGTGGGCCCAAGACGCCGCCGCCATGTACGGCTACGCCACCAGCTCCGCCGCCGCCACCAGGCTGGTCCCGTTCACCGAGCCCCCGCGCACCACCAATTCCGCCGGCACGGCGAACCAGGCTGGTGCGGTCGGCCAGGCCACCGCCACCACGGCGGGCAGCCACGCCGATAGCGCGGTTTCCGCGATCACCCAGGCCCTGCAGGGCCTCAGCGCGCCGGGATCGGCGGCCGCGGGATCGAATGCGACGCTGACGGGTTCGATCGGGTCGGCGGCGGCAATGGAGCCTGGGCTGGCGGCCTCCTACGTGGCGTTGGCCTCCAGCCTGTTCGGCACCTTCGTCATCGACTCGGCCGGTACCTTCGGCGTGGACGCGGCCGGCACCTTCGGGATCGACCTGATCGGCGTCGGCGAGATCGAGAGCGAACTGCTCCCGGAGATGGCCCTGGCCAGCGCGATCACTCCAGTGAGCGCCGAACTGGGTGAAGCGGCCACGCTCAGCGGGCTGTCGGTGCCACAGGCCTGGGCCACCGCGGCGCCGACGACCACCGTGATCCAGCAGGTCGGCGGCGCCTTGCCGACTGCCGCACAAGCTGCACTGCCCGCCGCCTCGGCGGGCGCCTCCGCGTTGCCGCTGGCCGCCATCGGCGCCGCCGGACTGGCCGGTCGGGCCACCGCGGGCTTGGGGCGGGGCCGCGCAGCGGCCACCGCGAACCCGAAGGCCACCCCCAAACGGGCTCCGCGCGCCCTGGTCAAACAGCGCAACCAAGCCGAGAAGCCGGAGCAACCGCCGGTGCGGCCGTTGAACGGGCCGATCACGCGGATCTCCGGTGAGCTTCGGGAACTGGCCGATCTGCGCGATTCCGGGATCCTCACCGAAGAAGAGTTCACCCAGGAAAAGCAGCGCCTCCTCGGCCGGTAACACCCATGGATTTCGCACTATTGCCACCGGAGGTGAACTCCGGCCGGATGTATTCCGGCGCGGGCGCCGGCCCCTTGCTGGCCGCGGCGTCGTCCTGGGATGCGCTGGGCGCCGAGCTACACAGCGCGGGCCTCGCCTACACCTCAGTGCTCACCGAACTGAGCTCCGGCTGGGCAGGCCCCAGTGCACGGGCCATGGCCGCCGCCGCAGCGCCGTACGCCCAATGGCTGCAGACCGCCGCGATCCAGGCCGAGGAGACCGCCATCGCGGCCCGCGCCGCCACCGCCGCCTACGAGTCAGCTTTCGCCATGACCGTGCCCCCACCGGTGATCGCCGCCAACCGCAGCCTGCTGATGACCCTGGTCGCGACTAATTTCCTGGGCCAGAACACGCCCGCGATCGCCGCCGCCGAGGCCCACTACTACGAGATGTGGGCCCAGGACGCCACCGCCATGTACGGCTATGCCGCCGGTGCCGCCACCGCCGGCAGGCTCAGCCCGTTCCAGCAGCCACCGCGCACCACCAACTCCGCCGCTACGTCGGCGCAGTCAGCGGCCGTCATGCATGCGGCCGCCACCACCTCCGAGGGTCACGGTGAGAGTGCTATCACCACCCTCACCCATGCGCTGGAGTCCTCGTCGGCCGTGGCCGAGGCCATCGGCGCCGACGCGCTCTTGATCAGCGAACCCGCGATGGAGGTCGGCATCGCCGGTGTCGAGCTGGTTGTCGACTCGATGGGCACGTTCGGCGTCGACGCGCTCGGCACGTTCCTGTTCGACGCGATGGGCGCCGCCGAGGTGGGCCAGGAATTGCTGCGCGCCGCCATGGCCGGTGCGCTGCCGGTCTCGGCGAACTTCGCCTCGGCGACCTCGATCAGCGGGCTGTCGGTGCCCCTGGCCTGGGCGTCGGCCGCGCCGGCGGTGGTGGCGCCGCAGATCGGCATGTCGCTGGTGTCCGTCGGGACCGCCGCCGCCACCTCGGCTGTTCCGGCCGTGGCCGCCGGTGAGACGGTGATCCCCGCGGCGGGGATGGCCGCTGCCGGGGTGGCCGGACGGGCCGGGGCCGGCGCCACCCGGGGGGCCCGCATCCCGACTGCCGGTACCGTCACCCCGCCGCCGGTACCACGGCCCGACGAGCTGCCGGAGGTGCCCGCGTCCTCGGCGTTCGGCCTGCTGATGGGCGCCGACATTGAGCTGCGTGAGCTGGCCGAACTGCGCAACGCCGGCATTCTCACCGACGAGGAGTACGCGCTGGAGAAGCGCAGCCTGGTCGGACGTTAGAACAGCTGGGCCTGCTCGGGTTGCGGCTCGGCCGGTGCGATCAGCTCGGGTGAGTTGTTTCGCACGCTGTTGACCAGCGTCGAGACCTCGCGCACCGCGATCCCGGTCAGGTCCGGCGGCTGGGAAAGCAGCGTGGTGTCGACGCCAGCATCCGGGTCCAGCCAAGTGTCCCAACGATCTTCGGGCAACAGCAACGGCATCCGATCATGAATGCCGGCAAGTTCCCCGACGGCCGCGGTGGTGATGATCGCGAAGCTGAGCACCGCGTCGGACACCCGGTTGGGGCGCCAGACCGACCACAGCCCGGCCGCATACAGCATCGCGCCGTCACCGTGGATGTAGAACGGTGTCTTGCGGGCCCCTCTTCCGGTTCGAGGCCCTTCAGCGCGCCATTCGTAGTAGCCGTCCATCGGCACCAGGCAGCGGCGCCGCTCGACGGACGCCGAGAACGCCGGTGAGGTGGTGACCTTGTCGGCACGGGCGTTGATCAGCAACGGACCGCCGGACGCCGGGGCCCCGCCGGGACCGGCTTTAGCCCACGACGGAACCAGACCCCAGCGCATCAGCCGCAGCCGCCGCGTCGGTACATCGCCGGGTTGATACGGCGGTCCCAGCTTCGCCTCTCCTCCGTCGAGCCTCGCTGAACCGCCGGGTTGATGCGGCGGTTCCAGCTTCGCCTCTCCTCCGTCGAGCCTCGCTGAACCGCCGGGTTGATGCGGCCCAGCGTGCCGGCTGACCAGGGTCACGACGCCGTCGGTGGGTGCCACGTTGTAGTTCGGGCCGGCGTCTGCGTCGGCCGGTATCTCGTTGATCGCATCGATACGCGTGGCCAGCAACGCCGGATCGGTGGTTACCGCGAAACGCCCGCACATACCTTCATGGTGGCAGCTAATCGATCCGGGTGGCCGCGACCGCCCAGAACGGCATGTGCACCAGGTTGCCTTCGAGCAGCGGTTGCAGGTACGCGAACCGCTCGGCCAGCGCGCGGACACCTGCCACCAGGTCCTCGCGGCCCATCGACTCCATCACCGCGATCATGTCGGTGAAGGCAGCGGGATCGAACGTCCCCTGATAGGTCGTGGTCCCGATGTGGTCGATACGCCAGCCGGCGGATTCGAGCAGCGGGCCAAAGCGCTCTGGCGACAACCCGTCCAATTGCCAACCGTTGACGTTGTGACGGCCGGCTTCGAACATGAACAGCCGGGCTTGAGGCTTGGTTGCCCGGTGCAGGTTGCGCGCGTAGCGCAACTGAGTTTCTTCATCGTCCTGGAACAGGTGGTAGAACGCGCTGTCAACCACGGTGTCGAACCGGCCGTCGAACCCGACGAGGTCAACCGCGTCGGCCACCTGGAAATCCACCGTCACACCGGCTTGCGCGGCGTTACGCTGCGCGACCGCGATGGCAGCCGGAGAATGGTCGAGCCCCGTGGTCGAATAGCCATGAGCCGCATAGTGAATCGCGTGGTGACCCGAGCCGGTTCCGGGGTCGAGAACTTCCCCGCGCAGCGCTCCGCACGCCACCAATTGCTGCACTACCGGCTGCGGACGGCCGATCTCCCACGGCTCCGGGGGGCTTGCCGGCGGCGCGCCGCCGAGCTCGGTATCGCTGTTCATCGCCCACAACTGTGCGTGAGTCCGGTTAACGAAAGCCGAACGCGCGGTGTACGAACGGCGTCAGTCGTCCCGGTGATGGCAAGATCGCCGCTGTGCACCTCTCCGTCCTCGATCTCACGCCGGTCCGCACCGACCAGTCCACCTCGAATGCAGTGGCGGCGACGATGCGACTCGCCAAGATCGCCGACGATCTCGACTACACCCGGTACTGGGTTGCCGAGCACCACAACATTCCGTCGGTTGCCGCCACCAGCCCGGCGGTGCTGACCGCGATGATCGCTGCCGCCACTTCGCGTATCCGCGTGGGTTCGGGCGGAGTGATGCTGCCCAATCACGCGCCGCTGGCTGTGGCCGAGCAGTTCGCGCTGCTGGAGGCCGCCCATCCCGGCCGCATCGACCTGGGCATCGGGCGTGCCTCCGGCGCCGATCCGGTGGCATCAGCGGTGTTGCGCGGAGCCACCGGCCGCGGTGATCGCGACATTGACGATTTCCCAGACAATCTCGCCGACGTGATCGCCCTGCTGAGCACGGCGGGAGTGTCCGTGCAGCTGGCGGATCGCAGCTACGTCCTGAGGTCGACTCCGCACGCGCTGACAAGGCCGCGCGTATTCGTGCTGGGCTCCTCGATGCAGTCGGCTCGAGTCGCCGCAGCCCAGGGACTGCCCTACGTTTTCGGCCATCACCTGTTCGGCGAGCACACCGACGAGGCACTGGCGTGCTACCGGTCACAGTTCGTCCCGAGCGAGCTTGCCGCCGAGCCGGCCGCTTTCCTGACCGTCAACACCGTGGTTGCCGAAACACACGACGAGGCAACGGCTTTGATTCTTCCCTACCTGCGGCTGCAAGCGCAGACGGCGACCGGGCAACCACCGGGCCGCCTGGAACTGGTCGAGGACGCCCAGCAGGCGGCCCTGACGCCGCAGCAACACCGCGTCGCACAGGGCGAGCTCTCGCGTGCGGTCATCGGAACGCCGGCCGAGGCGCTCACGCAACTGCGGGAACTGGCCGACCGCTTCGGCGTGGACGAGTTGATGCTCAATCCGGTCGCATCCGCCCGGCGGGGCACCGACCCGGCCAGCGCGCCGGGGCGCGAATCCACCCTGCGACTGTTAGCTGACGCGGCGTCGCCAAAGTGAACAACAGGTGAAGGCAAACCAACGCCAGAGGGCTGCTCGGTGAATGTTTCGGGTGCCTTTTCCAACTGTCAATGAACAACTGCTGACAGTCTCCGAAAAGTGCCCTTCGCGGCTGTGTATCGGCCGTCTGATCGCATAGCGTCGGGTCTGCGCTCAAGGGCGTACGCGATCCGCAATATGGCGATCGCGGAAAAGGGTAAAGACCTCGACGAGGAGCCTTCATGTCGTTCGTCACAACGCAACCCGAAGCGTTGCTGGCCGCCGTCGCCAACCTGCGGGCCATCGGTTCGTCGATGGCCGCGCACAGTGCCGCGGCCGCGGCACCCACCACCAGCGTGGTGCCGGCCGCCGCCGACGAGGTATCCGCGCTGACCGCCGCCCAGTTCGCCACCCACGCCCAGGCTTACCAGGCCGTGAGCGCGCAGGCGGTGGCCGTCCACGAGATGTTCGTGAACGCCCTGAGCAGCGGAGCCAACGCATACGCCGCAACCGAGGCTGCTAACGCAGCAGCGGCCGGTTAGGTCACCGCGATGAACTACTTGTCGTTGCCGCCTGAGGTGACCTCCACCATGATCTACTCCGGGCCCGGCTCGGAGCCCATGGTCGTGGCAGCGTCGGCGTGGAGTGCGCTGGCCGCCGAACTGAAATCTGTTGCGGCCGAGTACCGGGCGGTTATCAACCAGCTGACCTCCGAGGAATGGCTCGGGACGGCCTCGGCGGCAATGGCCACCGCAGCCGCGCCCTACATCAACTGGATGGAGCTCACCGCCGCGCAGGCCGAGCAGGCCGCCGCTCAGGGCCGCAACGCGGCGGCCGCCTACGAGACGGCACACGCGCAGACGGTGCCGCCGGTTGCGGTCACCGCGAACCGTGAACTCCTGCAGCAGCTGGTCGCCACCAACATCCTCGGGCAGAACACCCCGTCGATCGCGGCCACCGAGACCGAGCACAACGAGATGTGGGCCCAGGACACGATGGCGATGGTCGGCTATCACACCCAGTCCAGCGCCGCGACCCAGCTCAACGAGTTCACCGCGCCGCCCAACCCGACCAACCCGGCCGGTGACGCCGCGAACGCCAACGCGGTCGCCTCGGCGGCCGGCAGTGCCACGGCAACCCAGGCCACCAAGGCTTCGGGCGTCCTGCAGAGCCTGGTGAATTCGGCCGAAAGCACCGGCAACCCGGCTCAGGACGTCCTCAACGACCCGAACTACAACCTGAGCAACCAGCTGATGACCCAACTGGTGACCAACGCAAACCTGCAGTCGAACAACGTCTGTGCGGTGTGGCGTGGCGTCAGCGGTGTGCTCGGCCTGCAAAAGCTGTTTGCCGACGGCGCGAAAGCAGCATCGTCGGGGGCTGCCGGTGCGGCCTCCGGTGCCGCCAGCGCGGCCTCCGGTGCGGCGAACGCGGCCACCGGTGCCGCCGGCGCGGTCGGTGGCCTCTCGGTCCCGGCGGCCTGGGCCCCGCCGATGGCGGCAGCGTCCACCCTGGGCCCGGTCTCTGGCGGCTCGTGGGTGCCGGTCGGTCCCGCTGCCGCGGCGGCGCTGCCGTCCGCGGGAGGCATCCTCGGTGGTGCTCCGATCGCACCGCCGACGGGAATGCCTGGAATGCCTGGTATCCCAGCCGCGGGTGCGGCCGGCGCCGGCTTCCGCGGTTTCGGCGGTCCGCGCTACGGAACCGCGTTGACCGTCATGCCACGTCGTCCGTTCGGCGGATAGGCCCGAGGGGACTTGGTGATCGACTACGGGGCGCTGCCTCCGGAGGTCAATTCCACGCGGATGTATGCGGGAGTCGGCTCCGGTCCGATGTTGGCAGCAGCAGGGGCCTGGGATGTCTTGGCCCAAGAGTTGAGCGTGACCGCGGCCGCGGTGGACATGACCATCGCCGACCTCACCAGTGGTCCGTGGCGCGGGCCATCGGCGGCCGCCATGGCCGCTGCGGCACTGCCGTTCACCACCTGGTTCAAGGCGACGGCGGCGCAAGCCGAACAGGCGGCCATGCAAGCCAAGGCCGCGGCGGCCGCCTTTGAAGCCGCGTTCGCGATGACGGTGCCGCCACAGATGGTGTTCGCCAACCGGGCGCAGCTGATGATGTTGGTCGCCACCAACTTCTTCGGCCAGAACACCCCGGCCATCGCGGCGACCGAAGCCCACTACGCAGCGATGTGGGCTCAAGACGCCGCCGCCATGTATGCCTACGCGGGTGGTTCCGCGGCGGCTTCGCAATTGACGGAGTTCACCTCGCCGCCGCAGACCACCAACCCCGGTGCGCAAGCGGGGCAGGCCACCGCGACCACCCAGGCGGTCAGCAACTCGGCGGCGTCGCAGGTTACCTCCCAAGCGACGTCGCAGGGGCTGACCTCCTTGCAGTCGCTCGCTCAGTCGGGCGCGGCCACCGGGGCGCCTTCGGTCCCGGCTGCGGGTACGGGCACCGCACCGCCCACCGGCTCGGCGGCCTGGACCGCGTTCCTGCAACAGCTGGTCACTCCGATCCGGACGCTCACCGGCTACACCAACTCGGCCATGGGACCGTTCCGGCTCGTCGACATGGTCGGCCAGGGCCTCAACGGTCACGAGGTATCGGGTCAGGCCGTGGCAGACGTCAGGACATTCTTGGGAGACCTGGCGAAGGTCGCCGACGTCGCGAAGGCGGGAACCGCAGCCTCCTACACCCCGGGTTTCGGCGCCGCGTCGCCGTCGGTCGCCGTGGGCCGGGGCATCCAGGTCGGCTTGTTGTCGGTGCCGCAGAGTTGGCCGGTGGCTCCTACTTCGGCCAATCAGGCTGCGGCGACGCTGGTTTCGAGCCGGGTGGCCGCTGCCGAGGCCGGCGCAATGCCGCGCGGCGGGATGGCAGGGCTGGCCGGCATGGCGGGTCTGCCCGGGGCCAGTGCCGCCGCCAACGGCGGACCCACCGGCTTCCGGTTCGTTCCCCGGTACGGCTACCGCCACCGGGTGATGAACCGGCCGCCCAGCGCCGGGTAGGCGCTGGGTAGGTCAGATCAGGGCGCCCAGCAACGCGATCGGCAGTATTCCCAGGTCAAAGGCGAGCGGGAGGCCGATGGCGTTGAGAAGATCGCCATCAGCCAACTCCGAGGCGAAGATGTCGAAGGTGCCGAAAAGGTCATCCAGCGTGGCGAACTCTGCGCCAGCTGCTCGGCCATGCGAATGCTGTCGAGCAACCTTGAATTACCCGGAAGCGACATGGGGATAGCGCGTGCGATAGGGCGCACTCAAATTTTGTAGTGATGCAGAATCGGGCCTTCAGACCTACCCCGAGATGTGTCGACCAGGTGATCGACGATCAGGCGAGGATCAGGCCGGCTTGGCCGGCTTGGCCATCTCAACGGACGGGTTGACACCCGCGGGAACATCACCGAATCGACTGGCTACCACCGGAACCCAGATCTGGGCTCCACGCTGGCCGCACTCGTTGCTCTCCACGGTGGCCACCATTGCGCCGTGCAGGACGCCCGGAATGGTCGGCTCCAGCGTGAGCACCTGGGTGGTCGTCTGATTGTCCTGTCGTCCGTCGGCACCGATACACGGCGTGTGCACGGTCTGCGGCTGCGACCGCCAGGTGTCGCCGGTGAATTCAAGGGCCAATTCATTGCCGCCCGAGGGCGTCTTCACCGTCTTCCGATGGTCCTTGGCGTCGAGCATCGCCGCAGACGCCGTGCACGCCGAGGCGTCACAGGACGACTTGACGGCCCACCAAGTGCTCACGTTGGGCGGCTCGGGGTTGGGGACGCCGTTGTACTTCTCCCCTGCCCGGTTGGCGTCGACGCGGTAGGTCCCCTCAAACGGGGGGGCCTTGGGCGGTGGCGCCACGGCCGCCGCGGGTACGTCACCGGCGGCGACCGCCGCCGTGTCGGCCGGCTCCTCGGTCAGCAGGCGCGGGACGAGGGCCGCCACCGATCCCACCACCGCAAGGCCCAGGGGCACCAGGACAGCAGGTCGGGCCAGTTTCGACAGCCGGCTCGGCGGAGGTGCCGGCAGGGCCCGCGGAACGCCCCGCACGATGGTCTTGGCGGAGTCGGACTCGTCATCGGAGTCGGGATCGGCAAGCTGCTCGGCCAGGGCTGCCACGAAGTCCGAGCAGTCCCGGAATCGCTCGGCGGGATCTTTGGCCAGCGCCGCGGCAAGCACGTCGTCGAACTGCTGCAGCTCGGGACGCCGATCGCTGAGCAGCGGCGGTGGTGTGTTCAGGTGGTGGCTGATCACCGTCACCGGGTTCTCGTGCTGATACGGCGGTGCTCCGGTCAGCATCTGGAAGGTGGTGGCCGCCAAGGCGTACTGGTCAGCGCGTTCCAGACCTTCGGCACCCATGAGTTGTTCGGGTGCGGCATAGGCGATAGTGCCGATGGCCAGATTGCTCGCGGTCAGCCCCGTGGGGCCGCTCAGCTGCCGGGCGATGCCGAAATCGGCCAGCACGGCGGTCGGCACGTCGTCGCCGTCCTCGGTCACCAAGATGTTGCTGGGTTTGACGTCGCGGTGCACCACGCCCTGCCCGTGCGCGTAGTCCAGGGCATCGGCAATGCTCGCGACAATCGGGATGACGATCTGAGCCGGCATCCCGGCCGGGAACTTGCGCGTGATGAGTTCGCCGAGCGTCTCACCCTCGATGTAGTCCATCGACAGCCACAGCCGGCCGCGGTACTCGCCGCGGTCATGAACTCGCACGATGTTGGGGTGCACCAGCACTGCGGCGGCCTCGGCCTCCCGCCGAAACCGCTCCTCGTACTCGTCGTCGGCGCTCAATGAACGACGCAGAATCTTCAGCGCTTCGCGTCGGGGCAGCCGGGGGTGCTGCGCAAGGTAAACCTTGCCCATCCCGCCAGCACCCACCAGTTTCAAGATGGTGTACTCAGCAAAAATCGAGCCCGACGCCAGAGCCATGCCGCAGACACTAATGATCCTGGGTAAACAGATGGGTGATACCAGGCAGCCAGGCGGCAAAGAACCCCTTCGAGGCTCGCTGAACCGCCGGGCCGATGCGCCGGTCCCAGCTTCACCTCTCCTCCGTCGAGGCTCGCTGAACCGCCGATACCAGCTCTGGAGCCAAGCGCTGGCAGGATGAAACCGTGACGACTTGGCCGGCACCGATGCCCACCGCCCCCATCGACGCGACGGTGACCGTGCCCGGCTCGAAGTCGCAGACCAATCGGGCCCTGGTACTGGCCGCGCTGGCCGCGGGACGCGGGGGCGGTGTCTCCACCCTCTCGGGCGCGCTGCGCAGCCGCGACACCGACCTGATGCTCGACGCCCTGCGTGCCCTGGGCCTGCGGGTGGAGGCAGTGGCCCACCACGTGACGGTCAGCGGCAAGATCGACCCCGAACCGAACATCCGCCTGAACTGTGGCCTCGCCGGCACCGTGCTGCGGTTCGTGCCGCCGCTGGCCGCGCTGGGCACCGTCACCGTCACGTTCGACGGGGATGAGCAGGCCCGGGCCCGGCCCATCGCCCCGCTGCTGGATGCGATGCGCAGCCTGGGTATCGCGGTCGAGGGCGACGGCCTGCCCTTCGGAATCCATGGATCCGGCTCCGTCGCCGGCGGCACCGTGGAAATCGACGCCTCCGGGTCGTCGCAGTTCGTCTCCGGACTGCTGCTGGCCGCCGCGGCCTTCGACGAGGGCCTGACCGTGCTGCACACCGGGGTCACCCTGCCGTCCGCCCCCCACATCGCGATGACGGTCGCAATGTTGCGCCAGGCTGGAATCGATGTCGATGACACCGTTCCGAACCGCTGGCGGGTCACCCCGGCGACGGCCGCAGCCCGCAACTGGGAGATCGAACCGGACCTGTCCAATGCCACCCCGTTCCTGGCGGCCGCGGTGGTCACCGGAGGCCGCGTGCGAATCGCCGGCTGGCCGGCCGTCGGCGTACAGCCCTCCGACGCCATCATCGAGATCTTTGGCGCGACCGGAGCCCGGGTGAGCCACGCCGATGAGCACCTGCAGGTAGAGGGCCCGGGCAGCTACGGCGGCTTCGACGTGGACCTGCGCGCCGTCGGCGAGCTCACCCCGACGGTGGCGGCCCTGGCTGCCCTGGCCGCCCCGGGCTCGGTCTCGCGACTGAGCGGCATCGCGCATCTGCGCGGGCACGAGACCGACCGGCTGGCGGCACTGACGGCCGAGATCAACCGGCTAGGCGGCGACAGCGCCGAGACCCCCGACGGCCTGCTGATCACCGCGACCCCGTTGCACGGCGGAATCTGGCATTCCTACGCCGACCATCGGATGGCCACCGCCGGAGCGATCATCGGGCTTCGGGTCCCCGGCGTGGAGGTCGAGGACATCGAGACCACCGCCAAGACGCTGCCCGCATTTCCCCGGATGTGGGCCGACATGCTGGCCGACGCGGGGGCCGGCGCTTGAAACCGGAGGACTACGACGAATCCGACGTCAAAGTCCGCTCCGGCCGCGGTTCGCGGCCGCGCACCAAGATCCGTCCCGGGCACGCCGATGCCCAGTCCGCCATGGTGGTCAGCGTCGACCGCGGCCGCTGGGGCTGTGTCCTCGACGCCGCGGACGGCCCGGCCGATCTGCAGGTCACCGCGATGCGTGCCCGCGAGCTGGGGCGCACCCCGATCGTGGTCGGCGACCGCGTCGACGTGGTCGGCGACCTGTCCGGCCGGCCCGACACCCTGGCCCGCATCGTCCGGCGCAGACCACGGCGAACTGTATTGCGGCGCACCGCCGATGACACCGACCCCACCGAGCGGGTCGTGGTCGCCAACGCCGATCAGCTACTGATCGTGGTGGCGCTGGCCGATCCCCCGCCGCGGACCGGTCTGGTCGACCGGGCGCTGATCGCCGCCTACGCCGGCGGACTGGCGCCGATTCTGTGCCTGACCAAGACCGACCTGGCCGACCCGGCACCCTTCGCCGGCCAGTTCGCCGACCTGGACCTCACGATCGTCACCGCGGGCCGCGACGACCCGCTCGACGCCGTCGCTCTCCTCCTGGAATCCCAGGTGACCGTGCTGTTGGGACACTCCGGCGTCGGCAAATCGACCTTGGTCAATCGCCTTGTCCCCGAGGCTGATCGGGCCGTCGGACGAGTCACTGACATCGGCCGGGGGCGGCACACGTCCACCCAGTCAGTGGCACTGCGACTGGAGGGCTCGGGCTGGGTGATCGACACCCCGGGCATCCGCTCGTTCGGCCTGGCCCACATCGCACCCGACGACGTGCTTCTGGCGTTCTCCGACCTCGCCGAGACCATCGACGACTGTCCACGCGGCTGCGGCCACCTGGGCCCGCCGGCCGATCCCGAATGCGCACTGGACAATCTGACCGGCGCGGCGCAGCGCCGGGTCGAAGCAGCACGCCGACTACTGACGGCGCTGCGCGAGGGCTGACGCGCTTTTCACAAGGCCGAGAGTGAATCTCGCGACGCTCTCGCGGGGTGTCACGCCGTGAGAGTCACACGCGTGAGCACCGCTCAAGCGGCCAGGGCGACTCCGACCGACGTCCGCGGCCGCTGAGATATCGGCCATTGGCCGCCGTCAAAGGGTGTACGCCGCGGACCCAAAGTGAACGGCAGGCGTCATGCAATTAACGCCTCCGACTGCCCGATGAACACTGGCTCCACATCGGCGAAAGACGAGCGTAAGGGTCGGTGAACAACAAGTGTCGGCGCTTCTCAGACCGACAAACCTCTCCCTATCCTGTCAATGTCCTGGAAGGTTCCTGCCAAGTCCCTGTACGCGTTTGCAGGCGAAAAGGAGATAGACATGTCGACCGTTGTTACCCAGCCAGAGGTACTGGCCGCGAGCGCCCGAGAGCTGCAGGCCATCACCGCGGACATGGAAGCCGGAAACGCAGCGGCGGCTGCCCCCACCACCCAGATCACCCCGGCGGGTGCCGACCCGGTGTCGCTTCTGACTGCCACCACTTTCGCCGCGCACGCCGAGCTCTACCAGCAGGTCAGCGCCCAAGCCGCGGCCATGCGGCAGATGCTGGAAATGGTGTTGAACATCAGCGCTCGTTCGTACGACGCCACCGAGGCCGCAAACGCGGCTGCGGTCTCCTAGAGCTAGGTCACGCTATGGACTTCGGCACACTGCCGCCTGAAATCAACTCCGCCCTGATGTACGCCGGCGCCGGCTCGGCGCCGCTGTGGGCCGCGACCCGCGCCTGGGAGACCCTCGGCGCCGAGATCTACACCACGACCGCCAGTTACGCGACTGTGCTGGCCGACTTGAGCGCGGACTGGCACGGGCCGGCTGCGGCCGCGATGGCAAAGGCTTTCGAACCGCACCTGGAGTGGCTCAACCGGGCCGCCGCCCAGGCTGAGCAGGTGGCAGCCCAAGCGGGTGCTGCGGCCGCTGCTCACGATGCGGCTTTCGCCGCGACGGTTCCGCCGGCGGTGGTCGAGGCCAACCGCGAGACGCTGATGGCGTTGATGGCGACGAATGTCCTGGGACAGAACACGCCGGCGATCGCGGCCACCGAAGCCGCCTACGGCGAGATGTGGGTGCAGGACGCCACCACCATGTACGGCTATGCCGGACAATCGGCGGCCGCATCGCAGTTGACGCCGTTCACGGCGCCGGCCCCCACCGTCAACCCGGCTGGGGTGGCAGCCCAGGAGGCCGCCGTTGCCCTTGCCGCCGGAACAGCGACTGCGACCGACGCCGACACACTGACCGCCCTGACCACGACGCTGCCCGGTCAGCTCGGCAGCCTCGCTGGCCCAGGCGCATCCAACTTGATCGAAGATCTGCTCAATCCAATCACCTGGGACGGATCGACCATCACTTTCAACGGCATGCTCGGCGATCTGATGCGGGGCCTGACCGGATCGCCCACGCTGAGTGCGTCCAGCCCGTTCGACATGTTCATCCGGATGGTGTCGCCCATGCGACTTTTCACCACCGCATTCAAGGACATGGACGGCCTGTCGCATTCGCTGGTCCCAGCAACCAAAGCCGTCGAAAAGGTCGCCGAAGGCGCCGCCAAGGCAGCCGAAGGCGCGGCCAAGAGCCTCGGTGTCGGAGTCGCCGGGGCCGCCGGAACCATCGGCCATGCCTCGCTGGTCGGCCCGCTTTCGGTGCCGCCGACCTGGGCCGCAGCCCTTCCGGCGGCCGCGGTCCACTCCGCCCCGGTCCAACTGGCCAGCTACGCCAGCTCCGCCGGGACCGTCGCCGGCGAGGCCGGCCACAGCGCCCTAGGCGGGATGCCGATGGCGGGCGCCGGTGGTGGCGGCCGCGGCGGGCTCGGCGCCTTTGGCACCCCCCGCTACGGATTCCGGCCGATGATGGTCGGCCGGCCACCGGCTGGCGGCTGACCTGGTAGGCCCCCGGGCCGACTGGTCTGCTGCACTCGCGTATGCCGCGCCACGATCCGTCGTGGCGCGGCATACGCGATACGGGATCTAATCAGGCGCCAGTGAGCTCAGGCGGCCAGGCCGACCTTCTTGTCACGACGCCAGCCCCGCACCGTGGAGATGGCGCTCTTGAGCCCACGGCGACGACCGGTCACCGGGTCGACGCGCGAAAATTCCGACCCCAGCTCGGCGAACATCTTCTCGCTGCGAGTCTCCGGTGCGTCGTCGGCGGTGTCGTGCAGAAAGCGGTCCGGCAGTGACAGTTTGGCGATGGTGCGCCAGGTCTTGGCGTACTGCACCAGGAACGGCCCGGAAGTGTAGGGCAGGTCGTACTTCTCGCACACCGCACGCACCCGCACCGCGATCTCGGGGTAGCGGTTGCTCGGCAGGTCGGGGAACAGGTGATGTTCGATCTGATGCGACAGGCTGCCGCTCATAAACCTCATCGGCTGCCCGGCATCGATGTTGGCGCTGCCCAGCAGCTGCCGCAGATACCACTGTCCCTGCGACTCGCCGACCATGTCGGTCTTGGTGAATTTCTCTGCCCCGTCGGGGAAGTGACCACAGAAGATGATCGCATTGGCCCACAGGTTGCGGATCACATTGGCGATCGCGTTGGCCTTCACCGTCGAGACGAACGTCGCGCCGGGCGACAGCGAGGTCAGGGCCGGAAACGCCACGTAGTCCTTGAACACCTGCCGGCCGGCTTTGTCGCCGAACTCCCGCAGCCGGACCAGGGTCGCCTGGCGGCTGTCGCGACCTTTGAAGATCTTGCCGATCTCCAAGTGCTGCAACGCGACTCCCCACTCGAACCCGATCGCCAGCATGGCGTTGTAGAACAGGTTGAGCAGGTTGAAGCGCTGCCAGCGAGTGTCACGAGTGACCCGGATTACGCCGTAACCCACGTCGTCGTCCATGCCCAGGATGTTGGTGTACTTGTGGTGGGCGAAGTTGTGGGTGAAGCGCCAGTGCTTGGAGACGCCGGCCATGTCCCACTCCCAGCCCGTGGAGTGGATCTCTGGATCGTTCATCCAGTCCCACTGCCCGTGCATGACGTTGTGGCCGATCTCCATGTTCTCGATGATCTTGGCCACGCCCAGGGTGGCGGTGCCGGCCCAACGCGCCCAGCGCCGGTTACCGGCCGCCAGCAGCACCCGGCCGGTCACCTCGAGCGCCCGCTGGGCAGCGATCGTGCGGTGGATGTAGCGGGCGTCGCGCTCACCGCGACTGGCCTCGACGTCCCGGCGGATGGCGTCCAACTCTGCAGCGAGATTCGCCACATCGGCGTCGCTGAGGTGCGCAAACACCTCGACGTCGGTTACCGCCATCAGACCGCCCTTCGGAAACGCATCACCATCTATACCTACGCTATCGTAACCTACGTCCCCGTAGGTTACCAGCGGGTAATCATCAGACGTCTAGTTCGCAATCGCCGGCTGCCGTGCTGACGCAGGTCTGCACCCGGGTTCCCGGCTCGTGATCGGCACCGCTGCGCAGATCGCGAACGTGTCCGCCCACCAACGTCACCACGCACGACTGGCAGATGCCCATCCGGCATCCGAACGGCATCGACACCCCGACGCTCTCGCCGGCCTCGAGCAGCGTCGTCGCCGCATCGGCCGTCACGCTTTTGCCACTGGCCGCGAAGGTGACGGTGCCACCGCCGCCGGCCGGCGCGGTGCGCGCCACCGCGAACCTCTCGACGTGCAGTTGGTCAGCGATCCCGGCAGCAGCCCAGACACGTTCGGCGTCGCCGAGCATCGCCGCCGGCCCGCACGCCCAGGTCTGACGCTCGCGCCAGTCGGACACCTCGGCGTCGAGGCTTTCCGGTCCCCGTAAGTCCAGCCGACCCTGGTCTCGAGTGGTGCGCAACAGCAACCGGTAACCCGGGTGATCACGTGCCAGAGCGGCCAGCTCGTCGGCGAACAGCGTGTCGGCCGCCGTGGGCGCCGAATGTAAGTGGACGACATCGGCGATGGGTCCCCGGCGGGCCAACGACCGCAACATCGCCATGACCGGCGTGATCCCGGATCCGGCGGTGACGAACAACACCGTGGCCGGCGCCGGGTCGGGCAACACGAACTCCCCCTGCGGCGCGGCGAGCCGCACCACGGTTCCCGGGGCCACGCCGTCCACCAGGTGACTGGACAGAAAGCCCTCCGGCATCGCCTTGACCGTGATGGAGACGGTGCGCGCCCCGGTCACCGGCGCGGATGTCAACGAGTAGGAACGCCAGCGCCAACGTCCGTCCACCAGCAGACCGATGCCGATGTACTGACCGGCCCGGTAGTCGAACTGAAAACCCCAACCAGGCTTGATGATCAGCGTCGCCGAATCCGCGGTCTCCCGGCGGACCTCCACCACGCGTCCGCGCAGTTCGCGAGCCGACCACAACGGGTTGGCCAGGCGCAGGTAGTCGTCCGGCAGAAGCGGAGTGGTGATCTGTGTTGCGATGCGGCGCACAGCATTCCAGACCGGGTGACGGTCGGCCCCGGCGGCGGTCGGCCGCTTGGTGTCGCCGATCTGCGCAACGATCGTCGAACGCTTCTTGCTCACGAAAACTTCCCTGCTTGTTACCGGCGGATTGATAAACCTACGGTACCGTAACCTCGCCGGGGCGGCATCAGAGCAGGTCGAGCAGGAACGGCAGCTCCTGGGTGGCGTACCAGGCCAGGTCGTGGTCCTGGGCGTCACCGACGGTCAGCTCGGCGTCCTCGTCTCCGAGGTCGGCGTCATCGATCACCGCCACTGCCGCGAGCACGGCGGGCTCGGCCGCAGCGTTGTCCACGTATGCCGCAACCACGTCACTCATCGCGACCGGCCCCGCCAACCGGACCACGGCGGCGTCCAGGTCGGGGCGAACGGCGGCTCCCTCGACCTCGGCAACGAGCACCGCCCGGCGGGTGGGCAACTTCTCACCGGCCGGATCGGCGTCCGCACCGGCCAGTAGCCGCAGCGAAGCCAGCGCCGCCTCTCCGATTGCCACCTCGGCCAGCTCGTCGTCGTCGCCGTGGGCGTAGGACTCCCGCAGCGCCGGGGTCACCGCGAACGC
Source organism: Mycobacterium sp. SMC-11 (assembly GCF_046250095.1). Taxonomy (NCBI): domain Bacteria; kingdom Bacillati; phylum Actinomycetota; class Actinomycetes; order Mycobacteriales; family Mycobacteriaceae; genus Mycobacterium; species Mycobacterium sp. SMC-11. Next base: position 3,389,989 of record NZ_CP176430.1, read on the forward strand.
CGTCCCGCTGACCGGACGCAATGAACCGTCGGCGACCAGTTGGGCCAGCATGGCCAGCGTCGCCGGGATGTAAACCCGCATGAGCCAGACCTTAGCCGTGATCGCAAGCGCGGCGAAGCCGGGCGCTGGGGGCACCTCCCGCTTGCGGGGGACGGGTCACGGCCACCAGGCACAGCCGTGATCGCAAGCGCGGCGAAGCCGGGCGCTGGGGGGCACCTCCCGCTTGCGGGGGACGGGTCACGCGTCGCCCAGCAACGTGGCGGCGTAGTCGTCCACGTAACGGTAGAGACTGCGGTCGGGGCGCTTGTAAAAGCCGGTGACGATGGGCTTCTTCGGCAAGTCCACCCGCTGGTGCTCCACCTCGCGGTAGGGAATCGACGCCAGCAGGTGCGCCATCATGTTCAGCCGGGCGTGTGTCTTGACTTCTGACTCGACCACGTACCAGGGGCTCGACGCGGTATCGGTGCGGGCCATCATCTCGTCGCGGGCCCGCGAGTAATCCTCCCAGCGGTGCAGTGCCTCGAGGTCCATCGGCGACAGCTTCCACTGCCGCAGCGGATCGTTGCGCCGTTTACGGAACCGGCGCAGCTGCTCTTCCTGGGATACCGAGAACCAGTACTTGCGCAACAGGATTCCGTCGTCGATCAGCAGCTGCTCGAAGACCGGCGCCTGCTTGAGGAATTGCTCATGCTCTTCGGGCGTACAAAAGCCCATCACCTTCTCCACCCCGGCCCGGTTGTACCAGGATCGGTCGAAGAGCGTGATCTCACCGCGCGCCGGCAAGTGCGCGATGTAGCGCTGGAAGTACCACTGGCCACGTTCACGTTCGGTGGGCGCCGGCAGTGCCGCGATCCGCACCGTGCGCGGGCTCAGATATTCGGTGATGCGCTTGATGACACCGCCCTTGCCGGCGGCGTCACGGCCCTCGAATATCACCACCACGCGGGTGCCGGTGTCGCGGACCCATTCCTGAAGTTTGACGAATTCGCTTTGCAGACGCAGCAATTCCTTCTCGTACACGTCGTCGGCGAGCCGCTTCTTAGCGGCTTCGAATTCGTCGTCGCTCACTGTGCTGCCTCCAGCAGTTCGGCCAGCGCCTCGTCCAGCAGTGCCGAGACCATTCCTACGTCACTCATCGCCTTGCGGTCGGCATTGACACCGAAGTAGAGCGTGCCGTTGTAAGACGTCACCCCGATCGTCAATGCCTTGTTCGGCAACAACGGGGGCACACTGTAGGTCTCCAGCAGCTTCGCGCCGCAGATGTAGAGCTGCCGCTGAGTGCCCGGCGCATTGGTGATCAGCAGGTTGAACACCCGCCCGGAGAATCCGGCGAACGCGGTCGCGACCCGAACACCCATCGCGTGCAGGGTTGGCGGGGCGAAGCCCGCCACGGTCAAGATGGTGCGGGCATCCACCAGCCCGGTCGAGGTGGGATGCGATTCGGTGGCATAGGCGATTTGGGAAAGCCGGACTACCGGATTCGGTTCGCCGACAGGAAGATCCACCAGGAACGGCGTCACGGCACCGATCGGCTGACCCGCGGAGTCGAATTCGTGGTCGGGATACACCGACAGCGGCGCCAGGGCCCGCACGGTGCGTGTCGATCCGACCGGTTCGCCGCGGGCCAGCAGCCAGTTCCGCAGTGCCCCGGTGATCACGGCGAGCACCACATCATTGATGGCGCAGTCGTAGCGAGCCCGCACCGTTCGGTAATCCTCGAGCGAACCGCTCGCCACCGTGAACAGGCGGTTCTGCGAGACCTGGGTGTTGAGTGGGCTCTGCGGGGCCGCACCGCGCGCGATGGCCCGGACCGCATCGAACGCCTTGCGGCCTGCCCACGTCAACGGGCTGCCGACCGTCGACCCCACTGCCTGCAGTTGGGTGCGCGGAGCCGCCATCCAGTCCCCGACCGCACCGAGGACCAATTCGACGGCGCCGGGCTCGTCGCGCGGCACCCAGATGTCTTCATCGAACGGGGGCGGGCGCTGCGTCCGGTCGACCAGGACGTGCCCCAACGCCGGCGCCGCCATGCCGTGGACCAGCGCTTGATGAGACTTGACGTAGATGGCGATCCGGTTGTCGGCCAGCCCCTCGATCAGATAGGTCGCCCACAGCGGCCGAGACCGATCCAGCGGTTGTTGACCCAACCGTGCGATCAGCTCGTGCAGCTGGCGATCGCTTCCAGGTGACGGTACCGCGAGATGCCTTACGTGGTAGGTGATATCGAACCCATGGTCGTCCACCCAGACCGGGCGGGCCAGGCTCATGGTGACTTCGCGGATCGTCTGCCGGTAGCGCGGGATCTGCGGCAAGCGCTGCTCGATGGTCTCCAACAGTTTGTCGTAGCCCAGCCCGCCCCGCGGGTTCCGCAGAATGAACAGCGACTGCACATACATCGGCGTCGTGGTGTTCTCCAGCCGGTAGAAAGAGGCTTCCGACGCCGATAGCCGGTTCACCATCGTGGCCCGTCCTCCCTGCTGGCTCGATCCGGCCGGGCACCGCACCAGCCCCGGATCGGAGAAAAACACTGCCGCTCACGGTAGCCCGCCACTGGGCGGCGCCGCACGCGGATACGCCGGAGCCGCGATTGTGCGATGATCGCCGCACACGCCCTGCCACTCTCCAGCAGGCCCGCCGCCCGGACCGACCTTGGAGAGCTGCCGTGCCCATCGATCCCACTTCACCCCCGCGCTCGGCCGTCGCGCCGATGCTCGACTACGAACCGCCGGCCCGCCCGGCCATGCCGAGTCGGCCCGCGCACCCACCGGGGTCGGCGCCGTCGGTCCGGCCGCGCCCCGGGCATCCCCCCAGGACGCGACCCGATCGGCCCGCACGCAAGGTGTTACCGGCACCGCTGCGGTCGGCCGCGGTGTTCGCCGACGCCGCGCTGCGCCGGGTCCTGGAAGTGGTGGACGGGCGCCGCCCGTCGACGCATCTGCATCCGCTGCTTGCCACCGGGCTGGCCGACTCGGTGGTGTCGGCTCGCCCGGCGCCACCGGCAGGCCGGGTTGAGCCGGCCACCCTGCAGCGGATACGCGTGCAACCGGCAGGTTCAGCTGAACCGGCCAGCGCGGTGGAGGTTTTCGGCACCTACCGGCGCGGACGACGTACGCATGCACTGGCCTGCCGCGTCGAGTCCATCCCCGGCCCCGCCATCGGCGGAAAAGGCCCGGCTTGGCGGATCGTCGCCCTGCACATCGGCTAGCGCCGGGTCGGCGCTATCGGCCTGAGGGCTTAGCGCCTCAGCTCTTGCGCGGCACCTTCGGCAGCCGGGAACCCCGGCCTTCGCGGCGGGCCGCCTCGCGCCGCTCCCGGCGCGATGTCGCTCCCGCGGGTTGCAGGTCGCGCGAGCGCTGCACCTGCGCGGAGCCGTCCTCGTCGGGGCCCGAATACGTCAGCCCGGCCGCACCGTCGGCGCCGTCAGCACCGTTGGCGCCGTCGATTCCCTTGGCGCGCAACCCGAACTCCGCCAGCCCCTCGGGGGCATCCACCGGTGCCACCGTCTGCTTCGGGACGGCCTCGACGGCGACGTTGAACAGGAAGCCGACCGACTCCTCCTTGAGCCCGTCGAGCATGCCGCGGAACATGTCGAAGCCTTCCCGCTGGTACTCGACCAGTGGGTCACGCTGCGCCATCGCCCGCAGTCCGATGCCCTCCTTGAGGTAGTCCATCTCGTAGAGGTGCTCGCGCCACTTGCGGTCCAGCACGCTCAGCAGCACACCGCGTTCCAGCTCGCGCATAGCGCCGGCCCCGGCGGTCTCATCGACCTGGGCCTCCCGCGCCGCGTAGGAGTTCTCAGCGTCGGCCAGCAGCGCTTCGAGCAGTTCCTCGCGAGTCAGATCATCAGCCTCGCCGACGTCATCGGCGTGCAGCAGTTCGTGATAGTCGATCCCCACCGGGTACAGGGTCTTCAGCGCCGTCCATAGCTGCTCGAGGTCCCAGTCTTCGGCGTAGCCCTCGGCGGTGGCGCCGTCGACGTAGGCGGTGATCACATCGACGAGCATGTCGTGGGCCTGCTCGGCCAGGTTCTCGCCGTCGAGGATGCGGCGGCGCTCGGCGTAGATCACCTTGCGCTGCTGGTTCATCACCTCGTCGTACTTCAGGACGTTCTTGCGGATCTCGAAGTTCTGCTGCTCGACCTGGGTCTGGGCGCTCTTGATCGCCCGGGTGACCATCTTGGCCTCGATCGGCACGTCGTCGGGCAGGTTCAGTCGGGTCAGCAGGGACTCCAGTGCCGCACCGTTGAACCGTCGCATCAGCTCGTCGCCCAGCGACAGGTAGAACCGTGACTCGCCCGGGTCACCTTGGCGGCCGGAACGACCACGCAGCTGGTTGTCGATACGCCGCGACTCGTGCCGCTCGGTGCCCAGCACGTAAAGACCGCCGGCCTCGATCACTTCCTCGGCCTCGGCGGCCGCCTCCGCCTTGATCTCGCGCAGCGCCGCGTCCCAGGCGGCCTCGTACTCGTCCGGGGTCTCGACCGGGTCCAGGCCCTGACCGCGCAGCCGCTGGTCGGCCAGGAAGTCGACGTTGCCGCCGAGCACGATGTCGGTACCGCGGCCGGCCATGTTGGTGGCCACCGTGACGGCGCCGCGCCGGCCCGCCTCGGCGATGATGTGCGCCTCGCGCTCATGCTGCTTGGCGTTGAGGACGTTGTGCGGGACGCGACGCTTGGTCAGCTGCTTGGACAGATACTCCGAGCGCTCCACGCTGGTGGTGCCGATCAGCACCGGCTGGCCCTTTTCGTAACGCTCGGCGACGTCGTCGACGACCGCGAGGAACTTGGCCTCCTCGGTCTTGTAGATGAGGTCGATCTGGTCGATGCGCGCCATCGGCTTGTTCGTCGGGATCGGCACCACGCCCAGCTTGTAGATCTCGTGCAGCTCGGCAGCTTCAGTCTCGGCGGTGCCGGTCATGCCGGCGAGCTTGTCGTAGAGCCGGAAGTAGTTCTGCAGGGTGATGGTGGCCAGGGTCTGGTTCTCGGCCTTGATCTCCACCCGCTCCTTGGCCTCGATGGCCTGGTGCATGCCCTCGTTGTAGCGCCGACCCACCAGCACGCGGCCGGTGAACTCATCGACGATGAAGACCTCGCCGTTGCGGACGATGTAGTCCTTGTCGCGGTTGAACAGCTCCTTGGCCTTCAGCGCGTTGTTGAGGTAGCTGACCAGCGGGGAGTTCGCGGCCTCGTAGAGGTTCTCGATGCCCAGCTGATCCTCGACGAACTCCACCCCGAGCTCGTGCACACCGATGGTGCGCTTGCGCAGGTCCACTTCGTAGTGGACGTCCTTCTCCATCAGCGGCACGATCCGGGCGAACTCGGAGTACCAGTTGGAGCTGCCGTCAGCAGGCCCGGAGATGATCAACGGGGTGCGGGCTTCGTCGATCAGGATGGAGTCGACCTCGTCGACGATGGCGAAGTTGTGCGGGCGCTGCACCAGCTGTTCGAGCGAGTGCGCCATGTTGTCGCGCAGGTAGTCGAAGCCGAACTCATTGTTGGTGCCGTAGGTGACATCGGCGTTGTAGGCCACGCGCCGTTCGTCCGGGGTCATCTGCGACAGGATCACCCCGACCTCCAGGCCGAGGAAGCGGTGCACACGGCCCATCCACTCGCTGTCGCGTTTGGCCAGGTAGTCATTGACCGTGACGACGTGCACGCCCTTGCCGGAGATCGCGTTGAGGTAGGCCGGAAGCACACAGGTCAGGGTCTTGCCCTCACCGGTCTTCATCTCGGCGACGTTGCCGTAGTGCAGCGCCGCGCCACCCATCAACTGCACGTGGAACGGCCGCTGGGTCAACACCCGCCACGCCGCCTCACGGGCTACCGCGAAAGCCTCGGGCAGCAGGTCGTCGAGGGATTCGCCGTCGGCGTGCCGCTGACGGAATTCGTCGGTCTTGGCCCGCAGCTCCGCGTCGGTGAGCGCTTCGACGTCCCCGGAGAGGGTGTCGATGTAGTCCGCGACCTTTCGGAGCCGTTTGACCATGCGGCCTTCACCAAAACGCAGCAACTTGGACAGCACGGCTATGTCCCCTACTCAGTCTTCGGCATTACGAGCGTCACCCATGGTAGGTGACACCGTTGCCAAGGGCGGCAATGCGCCGCCAACGCAGCCCCTGAAGGCAGTGCTCAGACCAGACGAATCAAGCCGTAGTCGTAGGCGTGCCGTCGGTAGACCACCGACGCCTGGTCGGTCTCCTTGTCCTGGAACAGGAAGAAATCGTGGCCGACGAGCTCCATCTCGTAGAGCGCGTCGTCGACCGACATTGGCGTCGCGGTGTGTTCTTTGGTGCGCACGATCTGGCCAGGCTCATGCTCGTGTCCATCACTGTGCGCGATCGCCTCGCGGTGGTCGGGTTCTGCGGTGCCGTCCCGGTTGAATGCGGCGGCGAGGAACTCCGGGTCCAAGTTGGTGACACCGGTGGCCTCCGCTACCGACAGCGGCGTCTTGTCGCCGTAGGACACGTTGCGACGGCCCTTGTCGCGGCGCAGTCGGCTCTCCAGTCGGTCGATCGCGGCCTCGAATGCGGCATAGAAACTGTCGGCGCGCGCCTCCCCACGGACCACCGGTCCGCGACCGTGCGCGGTGATGTCGATCTGCTGGCAGGATTTTCGCTGGCGTCGATTATTGGCGTGCTTGAGCTCGACATCGAACAGGCGAATCGAGCGGTCCAACCGCTCCACGCGGGCCAGCTTCTGCGCGACGTAAACCCGGAAATGGTCTGGAATCTCGACGTTACGGCCCTTGACCACAATCTCGGCGCCCGACTGATCGGGCCGCTCCTCCACGTCGACTGACGCCGCGCTGGTTTCGACAAATTGATTTGCCATGCTCGACACTCTCCTGTCGTCTCGACCACGTTCCTTCAAGGTCCCCCGGCCCTTGATGACGACCGTAGCCATGCCGCCGGATACATGCCACCGGTTTGGCGCACCCATTTGACACCCGTCTCATACCGATGCGATTACGAGCGCGGCAGAAACCGGCACCCGGGCCTGACGCAGCACCCGCGCCGACTCGGCCAGAGTGGCCCCGGTGGTCACGACGTCGTCAACGATCAGGACATCGCCCGCTGCGGAGAGCTGCGCCAGCCCACCCCGGCGCAGCAGGACTCGGCCGGCGATGTTGCGTTCCCGGGCGGCGCTGCCCAGACCGACCGAGTCGCGGGTCAGCGCCCGCATCCGCAGGGCCGGCGCGACCGTCACACCGAGATGGCACGCGGCGACCGCCGCGGCCATGCGCGTGACCGGGTCGCCGCCGCGCCGTCGCGCGGCGCTGCGGCGGGTGGGCGCCGGGATGATGGTCAGCGGCAGGTCCACCATCTGCCAGCACAACAGCCGCTGCAGCGCCGCCCCCAATGCCGATGCCAGCGGAGCGACGAGGTCGCTGCGGCCGCGTTCCTTGACCGCGACAATCGCCTGCCGGCGGGCCCCGGCGTAGCGGCCCAGTGCGAACACCGGGACCTGCGGATCCAGCCGCGGGGCGATCACCCGCGGTGCGTCGGGCCCGACCGCCAGCTGTGCGGCGCAGACGGCGCACCATCGGGTCCCGGGTGTACCGCAGCCACCGCACTGCAGGGGAAGCACCGCGTCAAGCACACACCGATGCTGCCCCCGGGGTGTGACAGTCCCCGGTCAGTCCCCGGCCAGGTCCGCCGACAGGTCGGCCACCGCGACGCCCTCGGGCACCTGGACCTCGGCGATCGGCTCCGGGCGGTCGTCGAACTCCAGCCGCAGCGCACGGCAGATGGTTGCATGCATGTCATACATGCAGGTGATGTAGGTCAGCTCCATGATTTCGCGGTCGGACAGGTGTGCCTGCAGCACCGCAAAGATCTCGTCGGCCACCCGGCCGCCGTCGTAGACCAGGGCATCGGTGTAGGCCAGCACCGCGCGCTCGAGCCCGGAGAAGAGGTCACTGACCTGCCAGGACGGCAACGCGGCGATCTTCTCCTCGGGCATGCCCAGCGACCGCATCTGTTTGCAGTGCTGGGAGAAGACGAACTGGCTGCCGCGGGCATAGCCGGCGCGGGCCTGACCGAGCTCGCGCAGCAGCGGATCCAGCGAGGCGTTGCGGTACAGGGCGAATCCGCGCACGGCGTGGGAGAACACCTGTGGCGCCTGGGCGAACACCGTCCACCAGTCCCCCGGTGTCCCGTGGATGGTGCGGTGGCCGGCGGGAGCTTCAGAGCACTCGGGATCTACGCCCGCGCCGAACAGTCGGTCATAGAAGAACAAGATCTGCTCGTCGGTCACTTCGGCGCGCGGGATCTCGCGGAGTCGGGGCATGGCGGTGTCCTTTCCGGCCCGCACAGCGGACCGCTACTACGGTATGTCGTACCTCGGCGTCAAGGGGCATTTAGTCAACAGAGAAACTAACGCCAGACCCCAAAATCGTGTGGGCACTAACAGTTTCGCGAATTTTCATCCTCGATACTGTTAGCGTCCCGTCCATGAGCACCGATGCGACACAGGTGGGCGCGCCCACCACCGAATCCGGCCGTGCCGAGGCGCTGGTCGGCAAGGGCTGGGCGCAGGGCGTGGCCCTGGTCATGATCTTCGGTTTCCTGGTGATGGGCATCCTGGCCTATCGCACGTACACGGCGTCAATGCCGATGCCGGACAAGGTCGTTACCGAATCCGGCCAACAGCTGTTCACCGGTGCCGACATCACCCGCGGCCAGCAACTCTTTCAGGCCCGCGGCCTCATGCAGTACGGCTCGGTGCTGGGCCACGGCGCCTACCTGGGCCCGGACTACACCGCCGAATATCTGCGGCTGGCCACCGAAGACGTCGCCGATCAGTTCAAGGCGCAGGGCGTGGCGAACCCGCACGACGACGTGGTCGCCGAGTTCCGGACCAACCGCTATAACGCGGACACCAAGACACTGGTGTTCACCGACAAACAGGCCCAGGCGTTCAACGACATCGAGGAGCACTACGCCGGCTACTTCGGCGAAGCCTCCACCAAATACGGCCTGCTGCCGCACATGATCACCGAGCCCGGTGAGATCCGCGATCTGACCTCGTTCTTCGCCTGGACCGCGTGGGCGTCGGCCGCCGATCGGCCCGGCCACAACTACAGCTACACCAACAACTGGCCCTCGGAGCCGCGCGTCGACAACGGGCCCACCGGATCGGTGGTGGTGTGGTCGGTGCTGTCGCTGATCATGCTGTTGGGCGGCATCGGCATCATGTTCACCGTCTACGGTCGCTGGAGCCAGAACATCGGCTGGCACGGCACGGAGATGACCAAGCTGCACTTCCGCCAGCCCGGCGAGGTGCCGCTGACCCGCTCGCAGCGCGCCGCAATCTGGATCTTCGCCGTGGTCGCGGTGCTGTTCTTGGCCCAAGTCCTGCTCGGCGGCGCCGTCGAGCACTACCGAGCGGATCTGTCGGAGTTCTACGGGATCGACCTCGCGAAGGTCCTCCCCTACAACCTGGCTCGAACGTGGCACCTGCAGCTGTCACTGTTCTGGACCGCGGCGGCGTTCTTGGCCGGCGGAATCTTCCTGGTGCCCTTCATCACCCGCCGCGAACCCGGCAAGCAGTCAGTCCTGGTGTACGGATTGCTGGGCGCGCTGGCCGTGGTGGTGTTCGGCTCACTGGCCTTCGAGGCACTGTCGATCTTCGGGGTAATCAAGCCGGGCACCCTGTTGTCCCAGCAGTGGGAGTTCCTGGACCTGCCGCGCCTCTTCCAGGTGCTGCTGATCGTCGGCCTGTTCTTGTGGATCGTCATCATCTGGCGTGGCATGCGCGCGAAGCTGGCCACCACCTCGAAGATGAACCTGCCCTGGATGTTCTTCTTCACCGGGCTGGCCATCCCCACGTTCTACGCGGCCAGCCTGCTGGCCGGCAGCGAGACGCACTTCTCGGTCGCCGACTTCTGGCGGTTCTGGATGGTGCACCTATGGGTGGAGGACTTCCTGGAGCTGTTCACCACCGCGATGGTGGCCTACATCTTCGTCCAGCTCGGGGTGGTCCGTGAGCGCGTCGCACTGCTGGTCATCTTCCTCGACATCATCTTGTACTCCGCCGGCGGCGTGATCGGCACCATGCACCACCTGTACTTCTCCGGCACACCGGTAGAGCACATGGCACTGGGCGCGTTCTTCTCGGCCGCCGAGGTCATCCCGCTGACGTTCCTGACCGTGGAGGCCTGGGCCTTCCTGCAACTGGGCGCCCGTCAGGAAGCCGGTGAGCAGAACAACTTCCCAGCCCGCTGGGCGGTGATGTTCCTGGTTGCCGTGGGGTTCTGGAACTTCCTGGGCGCAGGCATCTTCGGGTTCCTGATCAACCTGCCGGTGGTGTCCTACTACGAGATCGGCACCGCACTGACCGCCAACCACGCACACGCCGCGATGTTCGGGGTCTACGGCATGCTCGCGGTCGCCCTGGCGATGTTCGCCTTCCGCTACGTCATCCCGGCGGACAAGTGGCCGAACAAGTTGGCCCGGATCTCGTTCTGGGGCATGAACATCGGCCTGGCATGGATGGTGTTCGTCACCCTGTTGCCGCTGGGCGTGCTGCAGTTGTTCCACTCGGTGAACGCGGGCTACTTCGAAGCGCGTTCGCTGGGTTACATCACCCAGCCCGGCAATGCGCTGCTGGAATGGATGCGCCTGCCCGGTGACGCGATCCTGATCGGCGCCGGTGTGGTGCCGTTCGTCTGGATCGCCTGGATTGCGCTGCGCAACTTCCGCTCCGGTGAGACGGTCGACGAATTGCCGGAGAACCCGCTCTACGTCGAGGTCCAGGCAGACTCCGCAGCCGCAGGCAAGGACTGAGCATGACCGGGCCGGCGACATGGGTATGGCTGGTTGCCGGCTACGCGCTGCTGTTGCTGGCTTTCGCCTGGGGCTTCGACCGGATGGCGCAGCGGACCTCCGAACGCGCCGCACAGTGGCGCACCGGCAAGTTCGTCTACCACGACGACCATGACGCGTGGAAGTGCCCGCAGGATCAGTGGCTCTGGCCCACCTCGTTCGACCCGGACAATCGCGTGATGCGGTACCGGGCGACGCCGTCGGTCTGCAACTCCTGCCCGGTCAAGCGGACCTGCACCACGTCGCCCCACGGCCGGGAGATCAGCCGGGCGGTTGACCCGTGGCCGCACTCGGAAACCGGCCGGTTTCACCGAGGCATCGCTTGCGCGGTAGCGGGTTTCGGGATCATCCTGCCGGCGGCGACGTTGTTCGTAAACCACTCGGCCGCCGACGTGTTGGTGTTGACCGCGGCTATCGCCGTAGTGGCGGCCGGCGGCTATCCCCTGCTGCGGCACCTGTGGAACACCCCTAGTAACGCCCCCGATGACCGGCCGCACCGATCTGTCGCCGAAGATCAGGCATTGAAGGTCGAGGCCGCGATCGACCGGTACTCCACCCGGTGGGGCAGCTTTTCCGACGACGCGTCGAGCAGGAGGCAGCAGCTCAAGTGAGTGAGGGTTTGATAACCGTGCTGGCGCTGGCCATCGTGGCACTTGCCGTGCTGGCATATTTTGCGCTGAATGTGGTGCGCGAGTACGAACGCGGTGTGGTGTTCCGGATGGGCCATGCCCGCCCGCTCTACCAGCCAGGACTGAAGTTCCTGTTCCCCTTGGTGGACAAAATGATTCGGGTCGATCAACGGGTGGTCACCCTGACTATTCCCCCGCAGGAGGTGATCACGCGCGACAATGTTCCGGCCCGGGTCAACGCCGTGGTGATGTTCCAGGTCACCGACCCGCTCAAGGCGATCATGGAGGTGGAGAACTACGCCGTGGCCACCTCGCAGATCGCCCAGACCACGCTGCGCTCCCTGTTGGGGCGAGCGGATCTGGACACGCTGCTGGCGCACCGCGACGATCTCAACGCCGACCTGCGCACGATCATCGACAAGCAGACCGAGCCGTGGGGCGTCCAGGTGCGGGTGGTCGAGATCAAGGACGTGGAGATCCCCGAGTCGATGCAACGGGCGATGGCCCGCGAGGCCGAGGCCGAGCGCGAGCGCCGGGCGAAGGTGATCAACGCGCGGGGCGAGCTACAGGCCTCCGAGGAACTCAGCCAGGCCGCCGAGCGGCTTTCGCAGAACCCGGCCTCGCTGCAACTGCGTTACCTGCAAACCCTTTTGGAGCTCGGGGCCGACCAGAATTCCACCGTGGTGTTCCCGCTGCCGGTGGACATCATCACCCCGTTCTTGGGCGGCGCGGCCGAGGCGCTGCGCGCCGCCAAGCGGAACACCTGACCGACGCCGCCGACTACCGCGCGACCATCCCGCCGTCGGCGTGGATGGTCTGGCCGGTGATGTAACTGCCCGCGTCGGAGACGAGAAGCAGTATCGGACCGACCATTTCGTCGGGTTCGGCAATGCGCTGCTGCAGCGTGGCAGCCTGCAGTGCTGCGATGAACTCCGGCGGGTTGTTACGCACCATGTCTGTGTTGACCGGTCCGGGGGCGATCGCGTTGACCCGGATCCGCGATGACGCCAACTCTGCAGCCATGGACCGGGTGAAGGAAACCAGTGCGGCCTTGGCGGCCGAGTACATCGACGTCGCCGGCGAATAGACGAAGGCGCCGGCCGACACCACGTTGACGATCGCGGCGTGCTCGCTCTTGCGAAGGTGCGGTAGCGCCGCCTGAACCAGGAAGACCGGCCCCTGCAGATTGACCGCGAACGACTTGTTCAACGCCTCCGGGGTGATCTCGCCCAACGGCAGCGCCAGCGCGTTGGCGGCGTTGTTGATGACGATGTCGACTCCGCCGAACCGCTCGACTGTGGCATCGACCAGCGCCTCGATCGCCGCGCCGTCACCGAGATGGGTCGGCACCCCGATGGCCTGCGCGCCGGCCTGGCGCAGCTGCTCGGCGGCCTGCTCGCACGCGTCGGGCTTGCGGCTGGCCACCACCACGTTGGCGCCGGCCGCGGCCAGCCCGTGCGCGACCGACAGTCCGATGCCGCGCGTGCCGCCGGTCACGATGGCGGTGCGTCCGGTCAGGTCGAACAACGCGTTGAGGGCAGAGGCGTCCACTGGGATCTCCTACGTCCGGGCCGAGTGGCATGAAGCGTAATTCAGGCCCGATGAGCGACCCGTGCCCGGATCGGGGCTTTGGGCCCTGGGAATCCGCGGACGGCGCCGCTACCGTGGGCAGTGCCTGCGTGCGCGCCGCGACGACGGCTTCGGGTGAGAGGACGCGATGTGGTCAGGGTCTTTCTGGTAGACGATCACGAGGTGGTGCGGCGTGGCCTGATCGATCTACTGGGCGCCGATCCCGAACTGGAGGTGGTCGGTGAGGCCGGTTCGGTGGCCGAAGCCATGGCCCGCATTCCGGTGCTGTCTCCGGACGTCGCCGTGCTCGATGTCCGGCTGCCGGACGGCAACGGCATCGAACTCTGCCGCGACCTGCTGTCGCGAATGCCCGAACTACGCTGCCTGATCCTGACCTCCTTCACCTCCGACGAGGCGATGCTCGACGCCATCCTGGCCGGCGCCAGCGGCTACATCGTCAAGGACATCAAAGGCATGGAGCTGGCCAACGCGGTCAAGGAAGTCGGCGCCGGGCGCTCGCTGCTCGACAACCGTGCCGCGGCAGCCCTGATGGCCAAACTGCGCGGCGCCGCCGCCAAACCCGATCCGCTGTCGGGTCTGTCCGAACAGGAACGGACACTGCTGAGTCTGCTTGCCGAAGGACTGACCAACAAGCAGATCGCCGACCGGATGTTCCTGGCGGAGAAGACCGTCAAGAACTACGTGTCACGGCTTTTGGCCAAACTGGGCATGGAGCGTCGTACCCAAGCGGCGGTCTTCGCCACCAAACTCGAGCGCGCACGGAATGACTGACGACGCATCCGAGGAAGGCCCGAACCCGCTGCGCGACAAACTTTCTCATTTGCAGTTGCGCGAACTGCTGGTCGGTGTGCAAGACCGGGTCCAGCAGATCGTGGAGGGCCGCGACCGCCTCGACGGGCTGCTGGCAGCGATGCTGGCCGTCACCTCGGGCTTGGAACTCGACGAAACCCTGCGCACCATCGTGCAGACCGCCACCAATCTGGTCGAGGCCCAATACGGTGCGCTGGAAGTACACGACCGCCACCGCCGAATGCAGCAGTTCGTCTACGAAGGCATCGACGACGAGACGTTCGTCAAGATCGGCCGGCTGCCCCAGCAGGTGGGGGTGGTCGGTCTGCTGATCGACGAACCCCAAACCCTGCGACTGGACGACCTCTCCAAACATCCTGCCGCCATAGGTTTTCCGCCCCACCATCCAGTGATGCGGACGTTCCTCGGCGTGCCGGTGGGCGTGCGCGGCGAGGTCGTGGGCAATCTGTACCTCGCCGAGAAGGCCAACGGGCAGCCATTCAGCGAAGACGACGAGGTGCTGGTTCAGGCGCTGGCCGCCGCCGCCGGGATCGCGATCGCCAACGCCCGGTTGTACGCCCAGGCCAAGGCGCGGCAGTCCTGGATCGAATCCACCCACTACATCGCGACCGAACTGCTGTCGGGAACCGACCCCTCCACGGTGTTCCGGCTGATCGCCGAGGAGGCCAGCAAGCTCACCGGTGCCGAGTCGGCGCTGGTGGCCATCCCGCTGGACGAGGACGCCGCCGAAGCGGATATCAGCGAGCTCCTGGTGGTCGAAACCATCGGGCCGACAATGGCTTGCCTGTCCGGGGAAACCCTCCCGGTGACCGGCTCCCCCGTCGGCGAGGCCTTCTCGAAGCGGGAGCCGCACCGAGTCGACCAGCTGACGTTGAGCGGTGTGCGTGCGGCCGGGCCCGCCCTGATACTTCCGCTGCGTGCCGCCGACGCGGTGGCCGGCGTAGTCGTGGTGATGCGGCACAGCACCACGCCCCCGTTCAACACCGAGCAACTCGACATGATGGCTGCGTTCGCCGACCAGGCTGCGCTGGCCTGGCAGCTGGCCACCACCCAGCGCCGCATGCACGAACTCGACGTGGTCACCGACCGGGACAGGATCGCCCGCGACCTGCACGACCATGTGATCCAACGACTCTTCGCCGTGGGACTGTCCCTGCAGGGCACCATTCCACGCAGCCGGGACGCCGCGGTGCAGCACCGGCTCTCCGACGCGGTCGACGACCTGCAGGGAATCATCGGCGAGATCCGCACCACGATCTTCGACCTGCACGGCGTCGCCTCCGCGGCAACACCGTTGCGGCAGCGACTGGACAACGCGGTGGCCCAGTTCTCCGGATCGGGACTGCACACCACCGTGCAGTTCGTCGGCCCGCTGTCGGTGGTGGAGCCGGGTCTGGCCGATCACGCCGAGGCGGTGGTCGCCGAGGCGGTCAGCAATACGGTCCGGCATTCGGGCGCCACCGCGGTGACCGTGCAGATCAAGGTCGAAGACGACCTGAGCATCGAGGTCACCGACAACGGCCGCGGGCTGCCCGAGGTGGTCAACCGCAGCGGCCTGGCCAACCTGCGGCAGCGCGCGGAGCAGGCCGGCGGAACCTTCAGCGTCACATCGGCCCCCGGTGGCGGGACGGTGCTGCGCTGGTCCGCTCCCCTGGTGTCGTAATCGCCGGTGCGGCTCAGGCGTAAAGGGCCAGCCCGTCAGCTTCTCGCGGTTGGGCCTTGCGGGTGTCGGCGGCCAGCCACTGGACGGTGTCGTTGAGGAAGCGCCGCGGGGTTGCCGGCAGCGGATCGGCATTGATCGGCGCCCAGCCGACCCGCAGCAGCATCTGCGGATAACCGCTGGTTCCGAAGACGTCGCGGCGCACGGCGGCGCGGGTTTCGGCGATCTCCAGCGGCTCGGTGACCGGGCAGCTGGCCAGCCCCAACGCGGTCGCGGTCAGCAGCACCACGCTGGTGGCCTCACCGGATCGCAGCTGCGCCAGCCGGTCGTCGGTCTCGGTGCCCAGCGCCAGCATCACGGCACGGTCCTCGGCCGGGACGGCACCGGGCGGCTGGGCCAGTGCCGGCCCGGCGAAGAACCGGCCCGGAATCGGGGCGCCGGCATCCGGCGCCGGAACACTGTGCGCCGGAACGCCGGCCACCGACCCGTAGCGCCCGCTCCAGGTCGCCAACTCGGCGAGGTAGTCGTAGTCGGTGCGGTGCTCGAACACCGCGCGGGCCACCACCGCGTTGAGCCGGTCCAGGGCGTCGACCCGGCGCAGCATCACGCCCGACCGGGCGGCACGCGCGCCCATCAATGCGATGTCGGCGCCGGCCACCGGCCAGCCGCTGAAGTTACGGCGGTCGGTGCGCCGGCGCGGGATCGCCGCCGCCAGCGCGACATCGACCTGGCAGAGATCGGGTTGCGGGCAAGGCGGGCCCAGCTCGATCGAGGCCAACAGGTCAGGCTGTGCCGGGTCGGGCAACCGATGGACCTTGACCTGCTGCCCCAACGCGGCGAATGCCACCACGCAGTGGTGCAATGCCGCGCCGCAGCTCAAGATCATTCCGCGGCCGTCGGGGTCGACGCTGCGCAGCTGCAGATCGGGCTCGACGTACAGGTCCAGCCGGGGCGCCGACGGCGCCGGGTCCACCCGCCAGCGCCATGGTTGGGAGTTGTGCACCGATGGCGCTCGGGCTGCCAGTATTAACGCGGTTCGAATGGTCTCCCGAACCGCCGCGGCGTCCGGGTAGCCCGCAGGCTGTTCATCCACGGTCCGGCCCCTTTCTTCTGGCGGCCCCGAGCCCGATTTCCGCTGAGCCCAAGAGGACCTTGCGCTATTCACGATCCTCCGCATGCCGGCGGTCCGACCAGGGCATGAAGACCCGCAACTGCGCCGTTGACTCGGGACTTCTGGCCCTGCCTGCGCGATGCGGGCGGGCGATGAGAGGCGGGGCGCGGGGGTTCTGTCGCTCAGCCCGGCAGTACCGGCAGCGCGCCGGCCACCATGAACGGCCCCAGCGGCGACCAGCTCTGCTCGTCCTCGGCCGCCGCGGACGACAGCGCGAGCACGCCGCGCGGATCGGCCACGTAGACCGTGGACGGGTCGGCGACGATCGTCGACACCGGCAGCTGAAGGTTGCCGTTGGGCGCATCGGAGTTGACCCCGTCGATGTTGACGTAGGACACCGGATGTTTGGGATCGGATCGGCTCACCACGATGTCGTCGCCGGTGCGCCAGCTCAGCGACACCGCCGAGGAGCCGAGCCCGAAGCCCAGCCGGCGCGGGTAGTGCAGCACGAACTGGCCGCCCGGCATCTGTTCGACGCCGGCCAGGATCACCTGTCCGCCGATCACCATGGCTGCCCGGGTGCCGTCGCGAGACAGTTGCAGCTCGCTGATCGGCCCGGGGAACCGCGCGGAGACCGCGCCGGAGTCCACCGGGATCCGGGCCGGGCGGCCCGTTGCGACTTCCTGGATGGCGCGCAGCACGTTGTTGCCGTCGACCACCACCCACACGGCTTCGTCCAACGACCAGCTGGGCCGCGACAGGGTGTGCCCCTCGGCCGCCTGTACCGCCTCGCCGCCGAGATCACCGATCCACAGGGTGGCCTCCGGGTCACCGGGGTGCACCACTACCGAGGCCACCTGGCGGCCATTGCGCGACAGCGCGCACGACTCCTGATCGGGCTCGCGGCCGAATGCGCCCGGCACCCGGTTGGCCTGCTGGCCGTCCAACACCAGCAGCGAACCACCCACCAGCGCATGTATTCCCGCACCGGCCCCGTCGGAGGCGCCCGGATCGGTGGTGGCCACATCCGAGGTGGTCCACCCGTCGGGGAACCTGTCGTCGAGCGCCGCACCATCGGCGTCGATCACGTAGGGACCCTTGATATCAGCTCGGGCGAGCGTCCAGATGAGTTGCGCGGCAAGTAATTTTCTGGTGTTCGGGTCGGTGGCCGACAAACTGTCCAGATCGATCTTCGCGCCACCGTAGCCGCGGCCGACCCCGCTCTTGCCCCCGTCGGCGCGAGTCACCGGCCCGCGCAGTCGCACTGGCGGCGACAGCAGATTGCGCACCCCCGCCATCTCCGGACGGGGGCCGGCGATCAGCTTGGACACCAATTCGGTCGCCAACTGGTCAGGATCGGACACCGCCACGTAGCGGGGATCGGGAACCACCGTCTTGCCGGTCGGGTCTACGAAGTAGAGCGTGTTGCGCTTGTAGGTCGCCTGGAACTGCTGCCAGTCCAGGAACACCCCGTTGGGCAGCCGGTCGATGCGCCAACCGTCGGAGGTCTTGAGCAGTTCGATCGGCTCCGGGGCCGGCAGGGCGCCCTCAGCGGTCTCGAACACCCCCATGTCCGACAGCGACCCCAGCATGTCGGCGCGCATCGTGACCGCGACCCGGCCGGCACTGCGCGTCTCGACGAACACCACGTTGTCGATCAGCAACGCGCTACCGGCGTCGTCCCAGGAGTCAGAGGCCTCCTGGGTGAGGAACTGCCGCGCCGCGCGGTGCCGGTTGGCCGGATCGGCGGTCGCCTTGAGGAATTCCCGCAGCAGCACATCGGGATCCATCCCCGGGGTGGGCTTGGGCAGCACCGACGGCGGCGGCGCCTCCACCGTGCCAATCGCCTGCGGCGCCGACGTGCTGGGCACCCCGGCGCACCCCGCCAGCGCGCCGACCAGCGCCGCCGTCCCTGCCAGGGCCAGCATCCGCGTCGCGATCCTGTTGCGGCGCATCATCCGATCCTCTCGGCGTGCTCGCGGGCCCGCTGGCGACGCTCCCGACGCTCGGCGGCGCTCACCGGCTTCATCGGCAGCGGGCTGGTGGTGACCTTGTGTCCGCGCACCAGCGGCAGGGTGAGCCGGAAGCAGGCCCCCTTGCCCGGCTCGCCCCAGGCCTCCAGCCGGCCCTGGTGTAGCCGGGCGTCCTCCACACTGATCGCCAGACCCAGTCCGGTCCCACCGGAGCGCCGCACCCGAGACGGGTCGGCGCGCCAGAACCGACTGAACACCAGTTTCTCCTCGCCCGGTCGCAAGCCCACGCCGTGGTCGCGCACCGTGACGGCCACCGTGTCCTCGTCGGCGGCCATCCGAATCACCACCGGCTTGTGCTCGGCGTGGTCGATGGCGTTGGCGATCAGGTTGCGCAGGATGCGCTCGACCCGGCGCGGATCGACCTCGGCGATCACCTGATCGCCGGGCATATCCACCTTGAGCTGGACGTCGGCGTCGGCCGCCAAGTGCCCCACGTTCTCCAGGGCACTGTTGACCGTCGAACGCAGGTCCACCGACTCCACGGACAATTCGGCCACACCGGCGTCGTGCCGCGAGATCTCCAGCAGGTCGTTGAGCAGGGACTCGAACCGGTCCAGCTCGCTGACCAGCAGTTCCGTCGAGCGCCGCAGCGACGGCTCGAGGTCTTCGCTGTGATCGTGGATCAGGTCGGCGGCCATCCGCACGGTGGTCAACGGGGTGCGCAGTTCGTGGCTGACGTCGGAGGTGAACCGGCGCTGCAGGTTGCCGAACTCCTCGAGCTGGGTGATCTCACGCGAGAGGCTCTCGGCCATGTCGTTGAACGACACCGCCAGCCGGGCCATGTCGTCTTCGCCGCGCACCGGCATCCGTTCGGACAGATGGCCCTCGGCGAACCGCTCGGCGATCCGCGAAGCCGACCGCACCGGAAGCACCACCTGCCGCGACACCAGCAAAGCGATACCCGCCAGCAGCACCAGCAGCACTAGGCCGCCGGTGGCGATCGTGCCGCGCACCATGCTGATCGTGTTGCGTTCGGTGCCCAGCGGATAGATCAGATACAGCTCCAGGTTGGTGATCCGCGACGTCGTCGGTGTCCCGATCACCAGCGCCGGACCCGAAAAGCCTTCGACGTGCACGGTCGCGTACTGGTAGCTGACCTGACCGGCCTTGACGAATTCCCGCAGCGCGGCCGGAACCTGATCCACCGGTCCGGCAGTAGTCGCCGCGCGCGGCCCTTCGCCGGGCACCACCAGGACCGCGTCGAACGCGCCCGCCGTGCCGCTGCCGGCAGCCGGGTCGGTCTTGGACATCAGCGTGTTGCGAGCCAGCTGCAGACTCGACGTCAGCGAACGAGCCTCCTCACCGCCGACGATCCCACCGGCGGTGACCCGCGCCCGCACGATCTGCTCGGTGGCCGCCCGGACCTTGACGTCGAGCACCCGGTCGGTGATCTGGCTGGTCAACACGAAACCCAGACCCAAGATCACCACCGCCGACATGCCCAGCGTGAGCACCACAACCCGCAGTTGCAGCGAACGACGCCAGGCGACCTGCACCGCGCGGCGCAGGGTGTTCACACCGAGCAGCAGTGGACCCGACCGCCGGGGGCGCCGTTTGGAGCTGAAGATCACTTCCGCCGCTCCCCGGTGGGGATCACGGAGGTCCGGCCTTGTAACCCACTCCTCGGACGGTCAGCACCACAGTCGGGTTCTCCGGGTCTTGCTCCACCTTGGCCCGCAGGCGCTGGACGTGCACGTTCACCAGTCGGGTGTCCGCCGGATGGCGGTATCCCCAGACCTGTTCGAGAAGCACCTCACGAGTAAACACCTGCCGCGGTTTGCGTGCCAGCGCCACCAGCAGGTCGAACTCCAGCGGCGTCAGGGAGATCTGCTCACCGCCCCGGCTCACCTTGTGCGCCGGCACGTCGATGTCGATGTCGGCAATCGAGAGCATCTCGGCCGGCTCGTCGTCGTTGCGGCGCAGCCGGGCCCGCACCCTGGCCACCAGCTCCTTGGGCTTGAACGGCTTCATGATGTAGTCATCGGCGCCCGACTCCAGCCCGAGCACCACGTCGACGGTGTCGGTCTTGGCGGTGAGCATCACGATCGGGACACCGGAGTCCTTGCGCAGCACCCGACAGACGTCGATGCCGTTCATGCCGGGCAACATCAGGTCCAGCAGCACCAGATCGGGCCGAAGCTCGTGCACCGCGGTGAGCGCCTGGGTGCCGTCACCGACGACCGCGGTGTCGAAACCCTCCCCACGCAACACGATGGTGAGCATCTCGGCCAGCGACGCGTCGTCGTCGACGACAAGAATCCTTTGCCTCATGGCGTACATGGTGTCACCAGAACGTGACAAAACGTGGCTATCACACGCGCGTTTCGCAGAGTTACCCGCGCATTTCGGCCGCCAGAGCAGCCGCATCGACCGTCGGGCCGACTACCTGCCAGCGTCCAGCAAACCCGGCGTGGGCCAACCCTCGATACACCTCGCCGGTGCGGCGCTGCAGGCCGTCGTCGCGCTCGTAGCTGTCCCGGGAACGCGTGGCGTCGTGCGCCTCGCGGTGCCGGGCCCGTTGCGCGGCGAGTTCGGTGGGCACGTCGAGCAGCACCTGCCAGTCCGGAGCAGGCAGCGCGAGCCGCCCGAATTCCAGCCGGCGCACCCAGCCCACCATCTCTCCGTCGGCGTCCTGGTGCAGCCGGGCGGCGCTGTAGGCGGCGCTGGAGGCGACGTACCGGTCCAGGATCACCACGTCGTTTCCGCGGCACAGCGTGTCGATCTCGTCCTTGGCGCCGGCGCGGTCCAGCGCGAACAACATCGCCATCGCATACACCGAGTCGGCCAGATCGCCGTGCTGTCCGTGCAGCGCCTCGGCGGCCACATCGGCGATCACCGAGACGCCATAGCGCGGGAATGCCAACGTGGCCACCGACTGGCCGGCCCCCTCGAAGGCCGTGCGCAACCCTTGGGCCAGGGTGTTCTTGCCGGCGCCGTCAACGCCTTCGATCGCGATCAGCACGGTACGGGCTCACCCACCCCCGCGAGCAGTCGCGAAAGCCCCCAATTTCGCGCGGAAATGGGGGCTTTCACGACTGCTCGGCGGAGAGATCAGTACCGGTAGTGGTCCGGCTTGTACGGGCCTTCGACGTCGACGCCGATGTACTCGGCCTGGTCCTTGGTCAGCTTGGTCAGCGTGCCGCCCAGGGCCTCGACGTGGATGCGGGCCACCTTCTCGTCCAGGTGCTTGGGCAGCCGGTAGACCTCGTTGTCGTACTCGTCGCCCTTGGTCCACAGCTCGATCTGAGCGATCACCTGGTTGGAGAAGCTGTTGCTCATCACGAACGACGGGTGGCCGGTGGCGTTGCCCAGGTTGAGCAGCCGGCCCTCGGACAGCACGATGATCGACTTGCCGGTGTCGGGGAAGGTCCAGACGTCGACCTGCGGCTTGACGTTGTCGCGCACGGCGCCGGAGGTCTCCAGGGCGGCCATGTCGATCTCGTTGTCGAAGTGACCGATGTTGCCCAGGATGGCCTGGTTCTTCATCGCCTTCATGTGCTCGAGGGTGATGATGTCCTTGTTGCCGGTCGTGGTGATCACGATGTCGGCGTCGCCGATGGCCTGCTCGACGGTCTGGACGTCGTAGCCCTCCATCAGCGCCTGCAGCGCGTTGATCGGGTCGATCTCGGTCACGGTCACCCGCGCGCCCTGGCCCTTGAGGGACTCCGCGCTGCCCTTGCCCACGTCGCCGTAGCCGCAGACCAGGGCCTTCTTGCCGCCGATCAGCGCGTCGGTGCCACGGTTGATGCCGTCGATCAGGGAGTGCCGGCAGCCGTACTTGTTGTCGAACTTGGACTTGGTGACCGAGTCGTTGACGTTGATCGCCGGGAACACCAGCTCACCGGCGGCGGCCAGTTGGTACAGGCGCAGTACGCCGGTGGTGGTCTCCTCGGTGACACCCTTGACCGACTCGGCGATCTTGGTCCACTTGGTCTTGTCGGTCTCGAAGCGCTCGCGCAGCGTGCCCAGGAAGACCTTCCACTCGTGGGAGTCGCCCTCCTCGGCGGGCGGAACCACGCCGGCCTTCTCGTACTGGGCGCCACGCAGCACCATCATGGTGGCGTCGCCGCCGTCGTCGAGGATCATGTTGGCCGGCTCGCCGTCCCAGGTCAGGGCCTGCTCAGCGCACCACCAGTACTCCTCCAGCGACTCGCCCTTCCAGGCGAAGACCGGGGTGCCCTTGGGCTCCTCGACGGTGCCGTGCGGCCCGACGACGACCGCCGCGGCGGCATGGTCCTGGGTGGAGAAGATGTTGCACGACGCCCAACGGACCTCGGCACCGAGGTCGACCAAGGTCTCGATGAGCACCGCGGTCTGGATGGTCATGTGCAGCGAACCGGTGATACGGGCGCCCTTGAGCGGGTTGACCCCGTGGTACTCGTGACGCAACGCCATCAGGCCCGGCATCTCGTGCTCAGCCAGCCGGATCTCCTTGCGGCCGAAATCGGCCAGCGACAGGTCAGCGACCTTGTAGTCGATGCCGTTGCGGCTGTCCGCGGTCAAACTCATCAGTACGCCCCCGTTAGGTTCGGTGAATTGGCTCCGCTACAAGCTACCGGCGCAGGCCAAAGTCTGCTCGGCCGGGTCATTCCGCGTCGACGACGCCGTAGGTCTGTGCCGCGGGGGTGAACAGTCGCGCCAAGTCGGCAGCCACGTCGTGGTCGGCTTCGGGCGGCATGGAGACATAGCTCATGGCCAGCCGCACGACGGCCCGGGCCAGGATTCCGGCGTCGTCCTCGCTGACCTTGACCCAGCTGTGCATGAACGACGACGTCAGCCGCGCTGAGCTGCGGGCGATGATCGGGCCGCTGTCGGTGGTGATGATCTGCAGCAGGTCCGGCTTGGCGGCCCCGGTCAGCAACGAGATCACCAGCGGGTCGGCGGCCGAATCGGAGAAGAAGGACCGGAACCCCTCCAAGAACGCGGCGTGGATGTCGCCGACATTGTTGGACATGGCCCGGTCCACGGCGTCGACCAGGCGGTCGGCCAGCCTGATCGCATAGCCCTGCGCCAATCCCTGGCGCGAGCCGAATTCGTTGTAGATGGTCTGCCTGCTGACCCCCGCCGCCTCGGCCACCGCGGCCAGCGTGATCGATGACCAGTCCCGCCGGGTCAGCAGTTCCCGCATCGCGTCGAGCACCGAGTCGCGCAGCAGCGCCCGGGAGGCCTCGGCGTAAGGGATGCGTTTCACCGTCGTCAGGTTAGCGCTTGCCCCTCGTCATCCCGCAGATCCGTATAACTTGAGTGCACAACGCACTCAGGGATGGGCACGACCGCGATGACGACTGCAGGTTCGGGCGCAGGCGCGCGGCCGCGTACCGCTGTCCGCGTTCGCGACTACGCGGCCGGACTGGCCTTCGCCCACCTGCTGACCAGCGCCGAGGCGATCGCGGTGGTGGTTTCGCTCAACGGTGAAACCCCACTGACCGACTCCACCTTGCTGTCGGTGCCCAACCTGGTGCTGGTGGCGGTACTGGTAACGCTGGGGACGTTGTCCGTCGTCGCCGCGGGCAGCGCCAGCATCGCGCCGTCCGTGCGCTGGTACACCGCAGGAGCGCCGCCCGACCGCGGGCAACGCCGCTCGGCCATCAACATCCTGCGCCGGCAGTCGGTGATAGTGCTCGGAACGTGGCTGATCGGCGGGGCGATCGGCATGGCCGCGATCCACTCCCACAACATGGGCCTGATCGTGCTGCTCGGCACGATCATCGTGTTCGGGGGCACCGCATCGCTGAGCACCAGCATGTTGTTCACCCAACGCACCTTCCGGCCGATCGTGGCCGCGGCCTGGCAGGGGTCCGACGTCCGCGCGACCGCCCCCGGCGTACTGGCCCGCCTGGTGACCATGTGGTTCATCACCTGTGCGATGCCCTCGGCGGCCATCATCGCGCTCATCGTCTGCCGGCAGATGGGCTGGATCATCGACCCGGACTCGTCGGTGGAGATTCCGGTGCTGGTGCTGTGCGTGGTGGCGGTGCTGCTCGGGGTGCGCGCCATGATCCTGGTGTCCCGATCGATCTCCGACCCGGTCGGCGAAGTCGTCAACGCGATGGCCCGGGTCGAGCGCGGCGAGATGACCACGTCGGTCGGCGTCTACGAACAGTCCGAGATCGGGCGGCTGCAAACCGGATTCAATCGCATGGTGGCCGGCCTTGCCGAACGCGACCGGCTCCAGGACCTGTTCGGTCGCCACGTCGGCTCCGATGTCGCCCGGCTGGCCGTCGAGCAGGATCTCGCGCTCGCCGGCTCGGTCCAAGAGGCGGCGATCCTGTTCATCGATCTGGTGGGCTCCACCGAACTGGCGGCCACCCATCCGCCCGACGAGGTCGCCGGCGTGCTCAACGACTTCTTCCGCATCGTGGTGGACGCCGTCGACGCACAGCGCGGTTCGATCAACAAGTTTCAAGGCGACGCGGCACTGGCGGTGTTCGGCGCTCCGGTCCCCTCCGTTCACGCGGCCACGGCTGCGCTGGCCACGGCTCGCAGCCTGATCGCCCGGCTTCGCCGGCTGCCGTTGGTGGATTTCGGGATCGGGGTGTCGGCGGGGCCGGTGTTCGCCGGCAACATCGGCAGCGAAAACCGCTACGAGTACACGGTGGTCGGCGACGCCGTCAACGAGGCCGCGCGGCTGGCCGACCGCGCTAAGGGCGTCCCGGCCCGGGTGTTGTGTTCGGCGACCGCACTGGAACGCGCCGACCACGACGAGCGGGCGCGCTGGGCGCACTACGGTTCGGCGACGTTGCGCGGCCGCACGCAGCCCACCGATATGTCGATGCCGATGACCGAGCCCGCGACCTGGGGTGTCCCGGCTGCTGGGCACGTGCCAGACTCCGAGCATGGCTTATGACATCGCCCGTCCTCAGATGGAGGGGAACATCGCCGTCGGCGAGGACCGTCAGCTCGGCTTCGCCGAATTCGGTGCCCCACAGGGCCGGGCGATGTTCTGGTTGCATGGCACACCCGGCGCCCGCCGGCAGATTCCCGTCGAGGCACGGCTGTACGCCACCGAAGCTAACATCCGCCTGATCGGGGTGGACCGGCCCGGCATCGGTTCCTCGACCCCCTTCCAGTACGAGACGGTTTCTCAGTTCGCAGACGACCTGCGCACCGTTGCCGACACGCTCGGGATCGACAAGATGGCGGTCATCGGACTCTCCGGCGGCGGCCCCTACACGCTGGCGTGCGCGGCGGCCATGCCCAAGCGGGTGGTGGCGGCCGGCGTGCTGGGCGGCGTCGCCCCGGCGGTAGGCCCCGAGGCCATCGACAGCAACCTGATGCGGCTGGCCCGGCTCGCCGAGCCGGTACTCGACCACGCCGGGCGACCGATCAGCGTGCTGGCCGCCGGACTGATCCGAATGATCCGGCCGGTCGCGTCGCCGGCGCTGGAGCTCTACGCGCGGCTCTCCCCCGAGGGCGACCGCGAGATGCTGTCTCGCCCCGAGTTCAAGGCGATGTTCCTCGATGACCTGCTCAACGGCTCCCGCAAGCAGCTCGCCGCCCCGATCGCCGATGCCATTCTGTTCGCCCGTCCCTGGGGCTTCCGGCTCGCCGACATCAAGGTGCCGGTGCACTGGTGGCATGGCGACGCCGACCACATCGTCCCGTTCTCGCACGGCAAGCACGTGGTGGCGCTGCTTCCCGACGCCCGGCTCTACCCGATTCCCGGGGAGAGCCACCTGGCGGGATTGGGCCGCGCCGAAGAGATTCTGTGCACCTTGCTGCGGGCCTGGGACGAGGCGGGCGAGCCGACGCCATGACCGCGCCGCAATCGATCCGGGAGTTGTTCGACCAACTCGGTCTGCAGGAGGTGCCGTCGGCCGACGGCACGCTGACACTGCAGATGCCGGTCGACGAACGGGTGGTCAACACGTCCGGCGGGCTGCAGGGCGGATTGATCGCCACCATGGCCGACGTGGCGGCCGGACAGCTCGCCGCGCGCAGCACGCAGTTCGGCAACGGCATTGCTACGACGGATCTGTTCATCCGCTACCTGCGGCCGATCAAGGTCGGGCCGGCCCGGGCCGTCGCGTCCATCCTGCGTACCGGCCGGCGTTCGGTGGTGGCCCAGGTCGACATCTACCGAGGCGACGACGATCAGCTGGCGGCCACCGCGACGGTGAACTTCGCCGCCATCGAGCTGCCTGGCTGAACTCGCTCATGTCGGTAGTGCTGGTGCACGGCAACCCGGAATCGGATGCGATCTGGGACCCACTGGTCGATGCCCTCGACCGTCGAGATGTCGTACGGCTGTCACCGCCGGGATTCGGTGCCCCACTGCCGCAACACTTCTCAGCGAGCTACCTGGCCTACCGCGACTGGCTCGAAAGTGAGCTCGAAGCCCTCGGCGGTCCGGATGAGCCGATCGACCTTGTCGGGCACGACTGGGGCGGCGTCCATGTCGTCAATCTGGCGATGCATCGCCCCGAGCTGGTGCGCAGTTGGACCACCGACATCATCGGTGTGTTCGACCCGGACTACGTCTGGCCCGAGACCGCCCAAATCTGGCGCACCTCCGGAAAGGGCGAACGGCTGGTCGCCAACATGCTCGGCGGGACAGTGGCAGACCGAACCGCGCTGTGGTCGGCCACGCTGCCGACAGATATCGCCAAGTCGATGGCGCAGGCGCAGGGCCCGGAGATGGGGCGGGCAACCCTGCTGCTGTACCGCTCGGTGGAAGGCCCCGGCGCGATGGCGCAAACCGGCGGCGGGCTGGAGCGCGCGCGTGCCCGTCCGGGCCTTTCCCTACTGGCCACCGGCGACCCCTATGTCGGATCCGAGGAGATCCGGCGACGCGCGGCGCACCGGTCCGGCGCGCATACCGAAGTGCTCGACGGGCTTGGCCACTGGTGGATGACCCAGGATCCGGTGCGTGGCGCGGCGGCCCTGACATCCTTCTGGGAATCCGTCGCCGAATCCCGGTGACTCAGTTCGCCGTGGCCAGCGCCGAATAGCACGCCCCTCCAACGGTTTCGGCCGATACCGGGCGCAGTGGCGATTGCAGCTAAGCCCAGGCCGCCTGGACTCACGCCCCGTAGCGCGCGGGCGTTCGAACATGCTCGGAGCACCCCCTCATCTCTTATTGACAATGATTTTCATTATCGATAAGTTCTGGCACAGGTTGCTCGAAGCGTTCGAAGGACAAAACCCTGATCTGGCGCCCCCGCGCCCAGCACATGCCGCCTGCAGTCAATGAACGCTTCTTTCGGCCGCCCGATTTGGCTTCGGATACAACGCAAATGAAGGAGTACACATGAGTAGTCGTGACCAGGCTCGGCAGCGGATCCGGGAGCGCCGTCGTGTTCTCGGTGCCGGCAGCGCAGTCAGCGCATTCTTGGCGTTCGGCCTGGGACCGGTGGCGGCTGCACCGAGCGCGCACGCCGATATCGACTGGCTGGTGGATTTTCTCGATGTCAGCGCTGCATCGGTCGATACGGCCGGCCCCGCCGACGCAGGCCTGAGCGACTTCATCACCGATCTGATCAATGGTTTCGGACTCTACGAGGCCGTTTTCGGTCGGTTATTGGTCGGAGACGGGATCGATGGCTTTACCGGTAGCAACACCTCGCTATTCGGCTGGCTACCCGGCATTGGCGACCTCGGCGACGGCGGGTTCCTCTACGGCAATGGTGGCGCCGGCAGCGACGCCACCTACATTGACAATCTGCTCACCACAGCCGGGGCGGGCGGCAACGCCGGTCTGATCGGCAATGGCGGCGTCGGCGGCGCTGGGTTGGAGGCTGGCTACTACGGTGGCAGCACCCTGATCGAGGCCACTGCCGGCGGCGCCGGTGGCGCCGGTGGCTGGCTTCTCGGCGACGGCGGTGCGGGCGGTGCGGGCGGTGCGGGTTGGAGCGGCACGCTCGCCGATGGTCTCAACGGCAGCATCGGTGCCGCCGGTGGGGCGGGAGGCAGTGCGTTGCTCTTCGGCAGTGGCGGTGCCGGTGGTGCCGGCGGTGTCGGCGGGAACGGCAGCGCGGGCGCCAACGGCCAGCTGGCCCAAGTCGGCGGCGCCGGCGGAAACGGCGGTTCCGGCGGAGGCGGCGGTAACGGCGGATGGATCATGGGCAGCGGTGGCAACGCCGGTGTCGGCGGCGCCGGTGGTAATGGCGGCGCCGGTGGCGATAGTGCTGTGGATGGTGCCGACTTCATCTCCAATGGCGCTGCGGGCGGCGTCGGCGGCAACGGAGGCGCTGGCAGTGTCGGCGGCGCTGGCGGCAGCGGCGGCGCCGGCGGCAGCGGGATCATCGGCGGCGAGGGCGGCGTCGGCGGCAACGGCGGGACCGGCGACAGCGGGCTCGGCGGCACGGGTGGCACTGGCGGTAGCGGAGGCGACGGCAGCCACTCCGGCGGTGATGGCGGCGCTGGCGGATCCGGTGGTGCTAGCAACACCGGTGACGGTGGTCGCGGTGGCGTCGGCGGCAATGGCGGCGACTCTGATGGCCGAAGCGTCACGCTGCCGGACCACACCCTGGCCTACGGGGCCGGCGGCAAGGGCGGCGCGGGTGGTCACGGCGGGGACAACATCAACTCCCACGGAGCCGGCGGCGACGGCGGGGCGGGCGGCAGCGGTGGCAACGGCGTCCTGCACCAGAACGACAACATCCTCGTACCTGGCGGTGCTGGCGGTACCGGCGGCACCGGCGGTGCGTCCGGCGGTTTGGCGGGCCAGACCGGTCAGGCCGGCGCGGCAGCCGACGGCATCACCGGCGGCACAGGGGGCGCCGGGGGAACCGGCCACCCGCACGACCACGACCACGACCACGACCACGACCACGACCACGACCACGACCACGACCACGACCACGACCACTGACATCAGAAATGAAGCAATGCGCAAGCGCTCGGCTGGGACGTCTCAGCCGAGCGCTCGCCGCTCTGACACCTGTGTCGGTACCCGGCTTCATCGGAGCCAAACAGGCCCGCCTCAGTTCGGCGTGGTCAGCCGACTCTCGATGAAGTGCGGCAACCGAAACCGCCGGGGCGCATGCACGACCGGTGTGTCCTGCGGCGCTCCGCCGTTCTGGGCGGCGGTGTAGGCCGCGGAGTTACCGGTGACGTGCAGCACCTGACCGCGCCAGGTGATGTCGGCCTCCCGGTAGGCCTCCACCAGAGCCCGCTCCAGCAGCTCGTCGGCCTCGGCGATCGACAACGCGGCCAACTCGACGAATTCCCCATCGCGGGCATCGAGTTTGAGCGTGGTGGGGCCGGTTTCCACCAGGTCGCAGTTGGCCCGGATGCTCAGTTCGGCGTTGGAACGCGCCAGCCCAGCCAGCGCGTAGGCGGCCAGCAGGATGCGGCCCGCCTCGTCGCCGGCGGGGCCGCAGTCGAACCGCAGCTGCCGCAGTGCGGCGAAGCTGAGCACCTGGGTGCGAATAATCCGGCTGCAGCACACTCCGGTGTCGGACACCGCACGGGAATCGGCCGATGCACCGTCGACGAGTACGCCGATGATCTCACCGGACAGCACTCCGCGGAAACGGCTTTGACCGGTGCCCAGGGCGGCGTCGATCGCACCGAAGATCAGACTGCCGGGGCTCAGTTCCAACAATGCACGGGCGTTGTCCGGTGTGCTCTCTCGGGCCACGCGGTAGGCCGGGTGTGCGATCGCGGGCTTGCCGTCGATGGAGCCGGTGAGAAAGTGCCCGTCGAAAATGCGTTGCGGCAGTTCGAGATCGGTGTAGACCAACCGGCCGCCCTCGTAGGAGACCTCCATCCGCGGCACCCGGCTCAGCAGCGGATGCTGGGCGTGGATGCCCTGCAGGATCGCGGCTTCCACGCGCTGGACCTGGCTCTGGTTGTCATCGATGAGCACCGTCGCAGTCGGTTCCCCGTCGATCAGCCGGGTCTCTACGGCCGACGCTGAACGCCCGGCGCGGGGAGCCGGGCTGACCGCGGCGTGCGGTCCCCCGGCCGGCGCCAGCTCGGTGGACACGGTCAGGGTGCTGCCGCCGCCGGCCTGGCAGGCGGCGGTGAGCTGCGGAAAGGAAAGTTTGGACAAAGCGATCAACCTTTCTGGTCCACCGAGTGTGGCACAGGCGTCCGGTCCAGGTCCGGCTCGAGATAGATGACCAGCGCCGTGGGCACAGCCGCACGGATATTGGCTTCGGCGGCATCGATGGTGGCCGCGACTCCGGCCAGATCGAGGCTCGGAACCACGGCGATCTTGGCCCCCACCAGCATCTCGTCCGGGCCCAGGTACTGGGTGCGGATGTGGATCAGGCGGGTGACGTTCTTTGTTCCCTCCAGCGCCGCACGAATGGCCTGATCCTCGGCGGCGGTGGCGCCCTCGCCGATCAGCAGGCTATGCATCTCCACCATCAGGAAGACGGCGACCGCTCCCAGCAGCGCACTGATGCCCAGGGTTCCCACACCGTCCCACACCGGGTTTCCGGTGACCACGCTCAGCCCGACCCCGATCAGCGCCAGTGCCAAGCCAATCAGCGCCGCGGCGTCCTCGAGCAGGACCACCGGCAGCTCCGGATTACGCGAGGTGCGCAGGAACCGCCACCAGCTGCCCTCGCCCTTGAGCGGGCGCGACTCGCGTATTGCGGTGCGAAAACTGTAGGTCTCCAAGCCGATAGCAACCAGCAGGATCGCTATCGCCACCAGCGGGGAACTCAGCTCGACCGGGTGGCGAACCTTTTCGTAGCCCTCGTACAGCGCGAACATCGAGCCCAGGCTGAACAGCACCAGCGCCACCACGAACGACCAAAAGTAGCGGCTGCGGCCGTGCCCGAAGGGATGCAGCGCATCGGGTGCCTTGGCGGCGGCGCGCTGGCCGAACAGCAGCAGCGCCTGGTTGGAGGTGTCGACCACCGAGTGCACGGCCTCGGCGAGCATGGCGGCGCTACCGGTGATCAGGTAACCGGTGAACTTCGCCACCGCGATCCCGCCGTTGGCCGCCAAGGCCGCGACGATGGCCTTGGTACTACCCGAGGACGACACTCACAGTCCTATCGTCGCCCGGAACAGGGCGGCTGGCTTCTGGGCGAGCAGCCGGATCGGCCCGTCGTCGCAGGGCACCCAGGCCGACTCCCCTCGGTGCAGCGTCAGCGACTTGGACTTGGCGTGCACGGTGATTGAGCCCTCGGTGCACAGCAGAATCTGCGGACCGTCATGGCGCGCCGGCGCGTCCACCTCGTGTCCCAGGTGGACGCCGTCGAGCGTGAGTCGCGACAGCGCGAATTCCTCGGCGGGCGTCTGGTAGACCACCTCGAGTCCCTCGGCATAGGTGGCCGGCCGCAACGCTTCCTCGGTGGTGGGGGTGAAATCCAGCACCCGCAGCAACTCGGGGACGTCGACGTGCTTGGGGGTCAGCCCGCCACGCAGCACGTTGTCGGAGTTGGCCATCACCTCCAGACCTACGCCATGGAGGTAGGTGTGCAGGTTTCCGGCCGATACGAAGATGGCCTCCCCCGGTGCCAGGCTGATCCGGTTGAGCAGCAGCGAAGCTAGGACACCGGCATCCCCGGGATACCGCTCCCCCAGCTCGAGCACCGTCTTGGCCTCGGCAGAGAACTCGCCGGCCTCAGAACTGAGGTACTGGATGGCCCCTTCCAGCACGGCGGGCACCAACACGTCCAGATCGGGTTGGGGCGCGGTGATCCACGTGGTGAACAGCGCCCGCAGTCCATCGGCGTCGGACTGCACATCGGACTGACCGTTGCCGGACTGGCCGCCGAGCAGGTCGATGAACGGGTCCAGATCGGATACTGCCAGCGCCCTCAGCAGCTCGATGGTGCGCGCCACCGGCCGGAAGCCCGCCAGCGCCTCGAACGGCTGCAGCGCCACCAACAGTTCGGGCTTGTGGCTGGTGTCGCGGTAGTTGCGGATCGGCGAGGACACCGGGACGCCGAGCCGCTCCTCGCGCTCGTAGCCCTCGATCGCCTGCATGGCACTGGGGTGGGCCTGCAGCGACAGCGGCTCGTCGGCGGCCAGCACCTTGACCAGAAACGGCAGCCGGTCACCGAAGCGCGCCTGAGCCACCGGGCCCAGCTGGCCCTCCGGGTCATGGGTCAAAACGTTGAGCAACGACACCTCGCCGGTGTCGGTCTCCAGGCAGGCCGGATCCCCCGGATGTGCCCCCAGCCAGAGTTCGGCCTCGGGATGCGCAGCCGGAACGGGCCGACCGGTGAACTCGGCGATAGCGGTCCTCGAGCCCCAGGCGTAGGTCCGTATCGCACCGCGTAGTTGTTCCACTGTTCCCGTCAACCCCGCAAAAGTCTCACGTAGGCGGCGGCCATCTCCAACCGCACGGCCAATACCGCAAGCTGCTCTTCGGCCCGCGCCGGGCCGCTCGGCGACAACGCCTCCGTTGGGCTTGCGGTTTCCTCCGAGGCACCCGGTGCCACCGGCACATCCCCGGCTGCGATCAGGTCCACATCGTGGAGGCCGTTGATGCGGGCCGCCACCACGGTCCGTTCGGCGGCCAGCGTCAGGGCCAGTACCCGCAACCGGTCGGCGGCCGGGCCATCGATCTGCTCGTCGTGAAAGATGTCGGCGACATCGCGGCCACCGGCGGACTGCGCCCGCAGCACGCTCACCGCGTCGGCCAACCCGGTCGCCGCCACTGTGGTCCGACCGATCCGCAGCATCGCCGCGCTGCCGTGCCGCGCCAGCGCCAGGGTCGCCGCGCAGTCACCGGTCAACGCAACGTCGCGGCCGACGATGCGGTCGGCCAGCATCTTCGCCGGGTTGGTGAACAGCTCACGCGCGGCACTGTCGCGCAGCGCCTCGGCGTCGAGCTCGTCGGCCAGCGCCCCCAAGTCGGTCGGTGCGGCCGCACCCTCCAGGGCGTCGAGGATGGCCAACCCGGCGGCCAGGTAGCGCGGCAGGCCGAACTCCGCCGAGACAGCGATTCGCGGTTCCAGCACGGCGACGCGGCCGGCGGTGGCGTCACGCAGTGGCCCCTCGTAGGGCGCGACAACCACGACCCGCGCACCGCGACGTACCCCGGCCGCGGCCGCAGCGACCAGCGCCGGGTCACCCGGGTCGTCGCCCGCGACGATCAGGACGTCCAGCGATCCGATCCAGGACGGCACCTCGGCCGCCAGCACCAGCGGTGCGCGCGCCGAATCGCCGCGGACGGCGTTAAGCAGGCCCCCGGCCGTGGCCGCGGTGCCGCGGGTGGACAGCCAGATGATCGTCCGCGGCGGGTAGTCACGGCTCTCGCTGCGGACAGCGTCCAAGGCCCCCTCATCGACCGTCGCGGCGGTCGCGCGGACCTGCGCGCCGGCCATCGATGCGGCCCACAGTGCGCCGTCGCGGTCAGCCGCCAGCAGGGCCTCGGTGTCATCGAGGTCGACGGTGGAGAAGGAGCCGGAGAACGCGGTCACGGACGGGACTTCTCCGCGGCGGTGACGGTCTCGATCTGCGCGGCGACCCGGGCCACCACCGCGTCCACCGCGGCGGCGTCGGGCGCCTCGACGTTGAGCCGCAGCAGCGGCTCGGTGTTGGAGCTGCGCAGGTTGAACCAGCTGCCCGAACCCAGGTCGACGGTCACGCCGTCGAGGTGGTCCACCGACGACACCTGGTCACCGAAAGACCCGACCACCGCATCCACGCAGGCCTGCGCGTCGGCGACCGTGAAGTTGATCTCACCCGATGCCGCGTAGCGCTGGTAGTCGGCGGTCAGCTCCGACAGCGGCCGCTGTTGTTCACCGAGCGCGGCCAGTACGTGCAGGGCGGCCAGCATGCCCGAGTCGGCGCCCCAGAAATCCCGGAAGTAGTAGTGCGCCGAGTGCTCCCCGCCGAAGATTGCCCCGGTCTCGGCCATCAGCGCCTTGATGTAGGAGTGCCCGACCCGCGACCGCAGCGGTGTGCCGCCGCGCTCGGCGACCAGTTCCGGCACCGCATGCGAGGTGATCAGGTTGTGGATCACCGTCGCACCGGGCTCGCGGGCCAATTCGCGGGCCGCCACCAGGCCGGTCACCGCCGACGGCGAGACCGGCTCACCGCGCTCGTCGACCACGAAGCACCGGTCGGCATCGCCGTCGAAGGCCAGGCCAATATCGGCGCCTTGCTCGCTTACGAATGCCTGCAGATCCACCAGGTTTGCCGGATCCAGCGGGTTGGCCTCGTGGTTGGGGAAGTTGCCGTCCAGCTCGAAATACAGCGGCAGCAGCGTGATCGCGCCGACCGATCCGAACACCGCCGGTGCGGTGTGGCCCGCCATGCCGTTGCCGGCGTCGACGGCCACGCGCAGCGGCCGCAGGCCGGAGATATCCACCAAGGAGTGCAGGAATGCGGCATAGTCGGCCAGCACGTCGCGGTCGGTGATGCTGCCGCGCGATCCTTGGCCGTCGCCGGCCGGGTCGACCCCGGCGATCAGCTCATCGCGGATTCGGCCCAGGCCGGTGTCGGCGCCCACCGGCTTGGCACCGGCGCGGCAGAGCTTGATGCCGTTGTAGGCGGCCGGGTTGTGGCTGGCGGTGAACATCGCGCCCGGGCAGTCCAGCGCCCCGGAGGCGAAATAGAGCTGGTCGGTCGACGCCAGCCCGATCCGGACCACATCCAGGCCGCGGGCAACCACGCCCTCGGCGAACGCCGCAGACAGCAGTGGCGAACTGTCCCGCATGTCGTGGCCGATCACCACCTGGCGGGCACCTTCCTCGGCCATCAGCCGGGCAAACGAGGACCCGACCTCGGTGACGAGGGTTTCATCGATCTCCGAACCGACCAGGCCGCGTACGTCGTACGCCTTGATCACACGGTGGACAGCCGCAGCGGGCCGAGACATGGACAGGGCTCCTGACGCAGTGGACTCTTGACGCTCAAGCCTAGCCCGGAACCCGCGATCAGTCCGAAGGGTCTGGCAACACACGCAGGTGGCCACGGCGTCGACCATTGGTCTTCCCGGGCGGACCGGGCGGTGCCAGCACACCACCACCGGGTCCGGCGGTGGGCGCTCCGCGGGTCGGGGCGTCGCCTGGATTGGCCTGTGGGTACCACCCGTTGGCCGGGGCAGCCCGCCCGGATTCGCGCTCACGAACCGCCTCGGCAAGCGCGATCAGGTCATCCTCTTCAGGCGAAACCCAGGGGCCGGGGTGGCGGACCAGTTCCCAACCGCGCGGGGCGGTGATCCGGCCCGCATGGTTGAAGCACAGGTCCCAGGAATGCGGCTCAGCGGCAGTCGCCAGCGGGCCGACCACGGCGGTGGAGTCCGAGTAGACGAACGTCAGCGTCGCCACCGCATAGTGCGGACACCCTGGCCGGCAGCAACGACGAGGAACGTTCACGCCCGTGAGGCTATCGTGGCCGCTCGCCCCCGCAGCGCCGGACACGCGCAAGGCGCCGGCACCCTATGCACAACCGTTACCATCGTCAGCGTGATCGCCACGCGTCGCCGCTGGCGCGGCCGCGAAACCCGCGGGCCGCTGTTGCCGCCCACCGTGCCGGGATGGCGCACCCGCGCCGAACGGTTCGACATGGCCGTGCTGGAGGCCTACGAGCCCATCGAACAACGCTGGAAGCAACGGTTGACGGCCCTGGACGTCGCCGTCGATGAGATCCCGCGGATCGCCGCCAAGGATCCCGATAGTGTGCAGTGGCCCCCAGAGGTGGTCGCGGACGGGCCAATTCCGCTGGCCCGGTTGATTCCGGCCGGGGTGGATGTTCGGGGAAACCCGACACGCGCCCGAATCTTGCTGTTCCGCAAGCCGATCGAGCAACGCGCAAACGACAGCACAGAACTCGGTGATTTATTGCACGAGATTCTGGTGGCTCAAGTCGCCACCTACTTGGATGTCGAGCCCGCCGTCATCGACCCGACGATCGACGACTAGCCCTTTACTCAGATGATGCCGCGCTTGAGGCGGCGGCGCTCACGCTCGGAAAGCCCACCCCAGATACCGAAGCGCTCGTCGTGAGCCAAGGCGTACTCCAGGCACTCGCTGCGAACCGCACAACGCTGGCAGATCTTCTTGGCCTCCCGAGTCGAGCCGCCCTTCTCCGGGAAGAACGCCTCGGGGTCGGTCTGCGAGCACAGGGCGCGGTCCTGCCACTGCTCATTGGTGGCTGTCGCGGGGTCGAACGGGTCGAACTCGTCGTAGTCCTCGGGCGCGGGAACCAGACTCAGATGTGGGCGACTGGGCATCGCCTCCAACCCGCTCGGCCCAGCCATTTCAGCCATTTCGGCACCGGCGTGCGGTGCTCCCCCCATCACGCCCCAAAGGTGCTCATAGGACATGCTCCGCCTCCTCACCTGTAGCGCGATCCTGATATGTCGGCCGAATCGGAAGATATTGACCATCCCGATTCGAACATGTGATCGAATCTCGGTCTGCGACACCGAAATCGGCTGGCCAACCGGGAAATGACACTAGTGTGATTAGACACGGGTTGATCAGCCCGGTCAAGCTGATCGGCCAAATTCCTTACCATCCCGTGATCGATTTCCAACGTGTCCGAGACCGGCGAGTCCGTGTCATCTACCCCACACTCGCCCCTCGGCGTGTCTTACCGCGCCCCCCGATACCGCGACGACGCCGGTCCGCCACACCGGCCGCAGCGGCGCCAAAGGTACTGTCGTGCGCTGTGAAGGTCACCGTTCTCGTCGGTGGGGTCGGCGGCGCCCGGTTCCTGCTCGGCGTCCAGAAACTACTGGGTCTGGGCCAATTCGCCGAATCCCCAGCTGGCAACGGGGCCGACGCACACGAACTGACCGCGGTCGTCAATGTCGGCGACGATGCCTGGATGCACGGGGTGCGCATCTGCCCCGATCTGGACACCTGCATGTACACCCTCGGCGGCGGCGTGGATGCCGAGCGCGGCTGGGGTCACCGCGACGAGACCTGGCATGCCATGGAGGAGTTGGCCCACTACGGGATGCAGCCGGACTGGTTCGGCCTCGGCGACCGCGACCTGGCCACCCACCTGGTCCGCACCCAGTCGCTGCGCGCCGGTTATCCGCTGACCGAGGTGACCTCGGCGCTGTGCGAGCGCTGGCAACCGGGAGCGCGACTGCTGCCGGTCACCAACGACAGCTGCGAAACCCACGTCGTCATCACCGATCCAACCGACGACACCCAGCGCGCGATTCACTTCCAGGAGTGGTGGGTGCGCTACCGCGCCCAGGTTCCCACCCACGGGTTCGGCTTCGTGGGCGCAGAGAAGGCCACGGCCACACCCGAAGTCGTCGACGCCATCACCGGCGCCGACATCGTGCTGCTGGCCCCCTCCAATCCGGTGGTCAGCATCGGCGCCATCCTGGCGGTTCCGGGTGTCCGCGCGGCGCTGCGCTCCACTGCGGCACCGGTCGTCGGCTACTCCCCGATCATCGCTGGAAAGCCGTTGCGCGGCATGGCCGACGTCTGCTTGAGCGTGATCGGACTGGATTCGACCTCCCGGGCCGTCGGCGAGCACTACGGCGCCCGCAGCGGAACCGGGATCCTGGACTACTGGCTGGTGCACGAGGGCGAGTCCCTCGACACCCCTGATGGCCCCGACATCGCCGGCGTGACCGTCCGCGCCGCCCCGCTGCTGATGACCGATCCGGCGGCCACCGCCGAAATGGTCCGCACCGGACTGGATCTCGCGGGAGTGCGATGACCGAGCACGGCAGCGCCGCCAAGGTCGAGATCCTGCCGGTGACTGGCTTGGCCGAATTTCGGCCCGGCGACGATCTCGCGGCCGCGCTGGCCGACGCCGCACCGTGGCTGGCCGACGGGGACATCGTGGTCGTCACCAGCAAGGTGGTGTCCAAGTGCGAAGGCCGCATCGTGCCGGCGCCACACGACGCCGAGGCACGTGATGCGCTGCGCCGCCAACTGGTCGA
The DNA here is from genome assembly GCF_046250095.1 of Mycobacterium sp. SMC-11. NCBI lineage: Bacteria > Bacillati > Actinomycetota > Actinomycetes > Mycobacteriales > Mycobacteriaceae > Mycobacterium > Mycobacterium sp. SMC-11. The sequence continues at coordinate 3,428,417 of NZ_CP176430.1, forward strand.
GGCCGAGGCGGTACGCGTACTGGCCCGCAAGGGCCGTACCTGGATCACCGAGAATCGCCTCGGACTGGTGCAGGCCGCCGCCGGTGTGGACGGCTCCAACGTCGGCTCCGACGAACTCGCGCTGTTACCTGTCGATCCCGACGGCAGCGCCGCCGCGTTGCGCGCCGGACTGGCCGAACGTCTAGGCGTCAGCGTGGCAGTGCTGATCACCGACACCATGGGCCGCGCCTGGCGCAACGGCCAGATCGACGTCGCGATCGGCGCGTCGGGACTGTCCGTTCTCAACGGCTACGCCGGGTCCGTCGACCGGCACGGCAACGAACTGGTGGTCACCGAGGTCGCCGTCGCTGACGAACTCGCCGCGGCCGCCGACCTGGTCAAGGGCAAGCTCACCGACGTCCCGGTGGCGGTGGTGCGTGGTGTCGCCAGCCCCGACAACGGTTCCACCGCAGCCGCATTGGTGCGTTCCGGCTCCGAGGACCTGTTCTGGCTGGGCACCGCGGAGGCCATCGAGGTGGGGCGCGGGCAGGCTCAACTGCTGCGCCGCTCCGTGCGCAACTTCGCCGCGGAACCCGTTCCGGCGCAACTGATCACCGACGCCATGGCCGAGGCGCTGACCGCCCCGGCGCCACATCACACCCGCCCGGTCCGGTTCGTGTGGCTGCAGACCCCGAGCGTGCGCACTCGGCTGCTCGATGCCATGGCGCAGCAGTGGCGATCCGATCTGACCGGCGACGGTAAAACCCCCGAGGCCATTGAGGCCCGAGTCTCGCGTGGGCAGATCCTTTATGACGCACCCGAAGTCGTTATCCCGATCATGGTGCCCGATGGCGCCCACCACTACCCCGACTCCGTCCGCACCGCCGCCGAGCACACCATGTTCACGGTCGCCGTCGGCGCCGCCGTCCAGGGCCTGTTGGTGGCGCTGGCGGTACGCGGCGTGGGCAGCTGCTGGATCGGTTCGACCATCTTCACCCCCGAGCTGGTCCGCACCGAACTGGATCTGCCGCCCGACTGGGAACCCTTGGGCGCCATCGCAATCGGCTACCCCACCGAACCGCCCGAGCCCCGTGCACCGGCCGACGTCGGCGATATGCTGGTGCGGCGATGAGTCTGCACGACTCCGCTGTCGCAGCGCTGAGCGCTTGGGCCGCACCCGATTCGGCGCAGGACTCGCTGCGGCATGCGATGCTGGCGTTTCTGGCTGCCCGCCCCGACGCCTGCCGGCGCGAATGCGTTCCCGGCCACATCACCGCATCTACCCTGGTGCTCGACCACACCGGTGAGCGCGCGCTGCTCACGCTGCACCCGCGGGTGGGCCGCTGGCTGCAGCTCGGCGGGCACTGCGAGGACACCGACGCCGACATCGTCGCGGCCGCGCTGCGCGAGGCCACCGAGGAATCCGGCATCACCGGCCTGCGAATGGATCCGGCGCTGGCGGCCGTGCACGTGCATCCGGTGACCTGCTCGCTGGGTGTGCCGACCCGGCACCTAGACCTGCAGTTCGTGGCGCATGCGCCCGCGGATGCACAGATCGGAATCAGCGACGAGTCGCTTGCCCTGCGCTGGTGGCCGGTGGACGCGCTACCGCCGGACGCCGACGACGCGCTGGCGCACCTGGTGGCGCGGGCGGTCAGGTAGCCCTGCCCGCGGGCTCATTGGGAGTCGGTGACCCGCGTCCAGGGCTGGCAGTTCTGCGACTCGAAGGCCTTGACCGTGACGGGAATGCTCGCGTACATCGGACCGATGGACGTATTCGTCTGGACCACATGGTCCTTGGCCGCATCGGGTGTGCTGTAGGTGAACCACGAACACATCGACTCTTGCGTCGGTACGTTGTTGATCCATACGCCGAAGGCCGAACCCGAACCGCCAGTGTGATACAGGCCAGGGGCGATATCGGTGCCGACCTGATAGACGCCGTTACCGGGAATCGGGTCAAGCGGATCGGCAGCTGCCGACGGCGCCATGGCTACCGCTGCCAGGCACGCGACGAGGACCTTGGTGAACATGACTACGACTATCCACCGTTGACTCTGCGTCTATGGCGGAAAAGTGCGAGAAGGGTGCGCCCTGAGCGCAGAGTCAGCCGGGAACCGGCTCAGACGTCGCTGGAGTAGCGGATTCCGCAGTCGGGGATCGACACCCCGGGCCACACCCGAGCCCCGCGCAGCAGCTCGCAGCGGGCCCCGATGTCGGCGCCGTCGCCGATCACCCCGTCGCGGATCAGCGCCCGCGGCCCGATCCGGGCGCCGAACCCGATGATCGAGCGTTCGATCACACTGCCGGCCTCGACTTTCACCCCGTCGAAGATCACCGCGCCATCGAGGCGGGCGCCCGGGCCGATCTCGGCGCCCCGGCCCACCACGGTTCCGCCGATCAGGACCGCCCCCGGCGCCACCGAGGCACCGTCGTGCACCAGCGCCTCGCCGCGCCGGCCGCCCAACGCCGGTGACGGCGCGATGCCGCGCACCAGGTCCGCGGACCCGCGCACGAAATCCTCCGGGGTGCCCATGTCGCGCCAGTAGCTGGTGTCGACGTATCCGCAGACCTTCACACCGTCTGCCAGCAGCGCCGGAAACACCTCGCGCTCCACCGACACCGGGCGCCCGCGCGGGATGCGGTCGATGACGTCGCGGGACAGCACGTAGCAACCGGCGTTGATCTGGTCGGTCGGCGGGTCCTCGGTCTTCTCCAGGAATGCGGTGACCCGTCCGTCGTCGGTGGGCACGCAGCCGAAGGCACGCGGGTCGCCGACGCGGACCAGGTGCAGGGTCGCGTCGGCGCCCTGCTCGCGGTGGTACGCGTGCAACTCGGTCAGATCAGCCCCGGACAACACGTCACCGTTGAACACCATCGCGGTGTCATGGCGCAGCTTGGGTGCGACGTTGGCGATACCACCGCCGGTGCCCAGCGGCTCCTGCTCGGTCACGTAGTCGATCTGCAGGCCCAGCGCGGAGCCGTCGCCGAACTCCTCGGCGAACACCTCCGGCTTATACGACGTGCTGAGGATGACGTGCTCGATGCCGGCGGCGGCGATCCGCGACAGCAGGTGCGTCAGGAAGGGCAGACCCGCGGTCGGCAGCATCGGCTTGGGCGCCGATAGGGTCAGCGGCCGCAGCCGGGTCCCCTTGCCACCGACGAGGACCACCGCGTCGACTTGGCTCAGTGTCACGGGTGTCCCTTCGTCAAGGTGCGGCGGGCGTTGCGCACCGCCAAGTGTGAGCGCACCGCCAGCGCGCCCCGCATGCTCCAGCGCAGCGGGGCCCGCCACCAGCCGGTGTGCCGGTCGGCGAGGTAGGTATAGGTGCTGCGGTGGTGGGCGGCCAGGTTGCGCGCGGGGTCCTTGCCGGTGGCGTGGCCCTTCTGGTGCAACACCTCGGCCGAGGGCACGTAGACGTTGAGCCAGCCGGCCTTGCCTAGCCGGTCCCCCAGGTCGACGTCTTCCATATAGAGGAAGTAGCGCTCGTCGAAGCCGCCGATCGCGTCGAACGCGGCCCGGCGCACCAGCAGGCAGGCTCCCGAGAGCCACCCGACCGGCCGCTCGCTGGGTTCCAGCCGTTCCTGCCGATAAGCGCGGGTCCAGGGATTGTTGGGCCACACCGGACCGACCACGGCGTGCATGCCGCCGCGGATCAGGCTGGGCAGGTGGCGGGCCGAGGGGTACACCGAGCCGTCCGGTTCCCGGATCAGCGGACCCAGCGTCGCCGCCTGCGGCCAACGGGCGGCCGCGTCCAGCAGCGCTTCGATGCTGCCCGGACCCCACTGCACGTCGGGGTTGGCCACGATGAGAAATTCGCTGCGTTCGCCGCCCTCGGAGTCCAGCAGGGCCACCCCGGCGTTGACCGCTCCGCCGTAGCCCAGGTTGGACCCGGTATGCAGCAGCTGCACGTTGGGGTAGCGCTCCGCGGCTTCCTCCGGTGCACCGTCGGTGGATCCGTTGTCGGCCATCACCACCCGCACCGGGCGGTCGGTCGCCAGCGACAGCGATGCCAGGAATCGGTCCAGATGCCAACCCGGCGAATAGGTCACCGTCACCACCGGTAGGGCCTCACTCACGGCGTAGAGGTTATCTGGCCAAGGCGGCGGACAGTGCATCGCTCCACCGGCGCAGCGGTGCCAGGCCGGCCCGCGCCGACTCGGCGCCCGACAACGCGGAGTAGGCGGGCCGGGCCGCCGGGCGCGGGTGCGCGGCACTGCTGACCGGCCGTACCCGGTCCGGGTCGGCCCCGACCGCGGCGAACACCGCCCGGGCCTGTTCGTACCGGCTGGCGGCCCCGGCATTGGCGGCATGCAACACCCGAGCGCTGGGCCGGGCATGGGCCAGGACCAGCAGCGCATCGACGAGATCGCCGACATAAGTCGGGGACCCGATCTGGTCATCGACCACCTGCACGTCCCCGTCGCCCGCGGCCTTTTCGCGCATCACCGCGGCGAAGTCGGAGCCGCCGGCGGCGCCGGTGTAGACCCACGCGGTGCGCACCACCAGAGCATCCGGAGAGGCCGCCAGCACCGCGTTCTCACCGGCAAGTTTGGTAGCGCCGTAGACGGACAGCGGCCGGGTGGCATCGCCCACTTCGTACGGGCGCGGCGGGGCGCCGCCGAAGTCGCCGTCGAAGACGTAGTCGGTGGAGATGTGGATCAGCCGGGCCCCGGCCCGCGCGCAGGCGGCCGCCAGGTGGCCCGGCCCGGCGGCGTTGACGGCGTGGGCACGCTCGGGGTCGTTCTCGGCGGCGTCGACCTGGGTGTAGGCCGCACAGTTGACCAGCACGTCCCCGGCCCGCAAGTCGACGGCGTCGACCGCGGCGGCATCGGTGATGTCGCACTGCGCCGAGGTCAGGGCCAGCACGTCATGGCCTGTCTCGGCGGCGCGGGAGCTCAGAAAAGTGCCGACTTGGCCGCCGGCGCCGGTGATCACAATCCGCATGAGCGTCGAGCTTATGCGGCGGTCCCAACTTCACCTCTCCTCCGTCGAGCCTCGCTGAACCGCCGACCCAATGCGGCGGCCCCAGCTTCACCTCTCCTCCGTCGAGCCTCGCTGAACCGCCGGTCTGGCACGCCGCAGTCGGCTACCGCCGATACAGCAGTTACGCAAGTAATCTGAAGTGATGCCTGCGCAACGTGTGATTCGTGTGATTGCCACCGTGGCAGCCGTCGCCATCGTCCTGGGCACCGGGGTGGCCTGGAGCCAAGTCCGGTCGTTCGAGGACGGCATCTTCCACGTCTCGTCCCTGGCGCTGGGCAACGGCGGATCCGACGGCGCGGTCGACATCCTGCTGGTCGGGATGGACAGCCGCACCGACGCTCACGGCAATCCGCTGACGCCGGAGGAGCTGGCCGCGCTGCGCGTCGGCGACGACGAGGCCACCAACACCGACACGATCATCCTGGTCCGGATTCCCAACAACGGGAAGTCGGCCACCGCGATCTCGATCCCCCGCGACTCCTACGTGGCGGCACCCGGGCTGGACAAGACCAAGATCAACGGCGTGTACGGAGCCACCCGGCTGGAGACCGCCGACGCGCTCGTCGCATCCGGGATGGACCCGATCCAGGCGCAGGCGCGCGGTACCGAGGCGGGCCGCGAGGCCCTGATCAAGACGGTGGCCGATCTGACCGGCGTCACCGTCGACCATTACGCCGAAATCGGACTGCTCGGGTTCGCGCTGATCACCGATGCCCTCGGCGGCGTGGACGTCTGCCTCAAGGAACCGGTGTACGAGGAACTCTCCGGCGCGGACTTCCCGGCCGGCTGGCAGCGACTCGGCGGCGCCCAGGCACTGAGCTTCGTGCGGCAGCGCCACGAACTCCCGCACGGGGACCTGGACCGGGTCCGGCGCCAGCAGACGGTGATGGCGTCGCTGGCGCACCAAGTCATCTCCGGCAAGACCCTGTCCAGCCCCGGCACCCTGTCGCGGCTGCAGGCCGCGGTACAGCGGTCGGTGGTGCTGTCGGCGGGCTGGGACGTGATCGACTTTGTCACCAAGGCCCAAGATCTGGCCGCGGGCAAAGTGGCGTTCGCCACCATCCCGGTGCTCGAGGAGTCGGGCTGGAGCGACGACGGTATGCAGAGCGTGGTGCGCGTCGACCCCGGCCAGGTGGCCGACTGGGTCGCGGGGCTGCTGCACGATCAGGACGAGGGCAAGACCGAGCTGCTGGCCTACAACCCGGAACAGACCACCGCCAGCGTGCTCAACGACACCGACATCAACGGCTTGGCCGCCGCGGTCTCCGGGGTGCTCAACGCCAAGGGGTTCGGCACCGGATCGGTCGGCAACAACGAGTCCGGGCACGTGCCCACCAGCCAGGTGCAGGCCGCCTCGGCCGACGACCCCGGCGCACTGGCGGTGGCCAGGGATCTGGGCGGATTGCCGGTGGTGTCCAACGAGTCGGTCCCCACCGGTTCGGTGCGCGTCGTGCTGGCCAACGACTACACCGGGCCCGGATCGGGCATGGGCTCCGGCGGCAGCAGTGCGCAGGCGGCCGGCATCTCCAGCTACGACGACGACGAGGCGCCCCAAATCCCGGTTGCGCCACCGATTCTGACCGCGGGTTCCAACGATCCGCAGTGCGTGAACTAACGTCGCTGCGGTGATCAACCTCAGCTCGGCGATCCTTGATCCGATGATGCGCGCCGACCCGGTGGGGCCACGGATCACCTATTACGACGACGCTTCCGCCGAGCGCATCGAACTGTCCGCGGCGACGCTGGCGAATTGGGCGGCCAAGACCGGCAACCTGCTGCGCGACGAGCTGGGTGCTGCAGCCGGCAGTCGCATCGCGGTCTTGTTGCCCGCGCACTGGCAGACGGCGGCGGTGCTGTTCGGCGCCTGGTGGATCGGGGCCGAGGTGCTGCTGGAAGCGCCGGACGGTGATGCCGACATCGCGCTGTGCACCGCCGAGCGGCTCGACGAGGCCGACGCGGCGGTGGCCACCACCGGCGGCGAGGTGGTGGTGCTGTCGCTGGACCCGTTCGGCCGGCCGGCTCCCGACCTGCCGGTGGGCGTCACCGACTACGCGACCGCGGTGCGGGTGCACGGCGACCAGATCATCGCCGAACGCGCCCCCGGCCCCGCCCTGGCCGGCTCGTCGGCCGACGACGTGCTGGCGGCGTGCGAAAAGTGCGCGGCAGCGCTGGGACTGACATCGTCGGACCGGGCGTGGTCGACCAAGGACTGGAACAACCCGACCGCGCTGATCGAGAACATGCTGACCGTGTTCGCCGTGGGAGCGTCCCTGGTGCAGGTCACCAACCCCGACCCCGACCTGCAGGAGCGCCGCCGGACCAGCGAGAAGGTCACCCGAAACCTGGATTGACGCGATTTCGGCGCGATTGTTCCCGCACAGCGGGCGCAACCGCGCCGAAATCGCCATACGGCGATACATGCATAAATGCTTATATGCTGATACTCTTGCCCGCAAGAACCCGCCGGACGAAAGAGGAGATGACTCATGGCAGTGCAGGGATTGCTGGTGAAAGCGGCGTCGACGGTGTTCACCGGACTGGTCGGGGTAAGCGCCTACGAAGTAGCCCGCCGGGCACTGGCGAAGGCCCCGCTGCATGAGGCGGCGGTGACGGCCACCGAGTGGAGCCTGCGCGGAACCCGGCGAGCCGAAGAGGTCGCCGAGTCGGCACGACTGAAGGTGGCCGACGTGGTCGCCGAGGCTCGCGAGCGCATCGGCGAGGAATCCACCCCGCCGGCAGCGGCCGTCGCGCACGACCACGACCACTGACCACCCGGCGCCGACGATGGGGAGCGCAGCGATGAACGGCAGCGGCGCCATAGCGACCGTGCCGGCCGGCGACGACGAGTTGACGGTCATCTCCGATGCCGCCGGCCGGATGCGGGTGCAGGTCGCCTGGGTCCGTGGCGATTCACGGCGTGCGGTGGCCGCCGAAGAGGCCGCCGGCCGCGTCAACGGGGTACGTACCGTGCACGCCTATCCGCGTACCGGCTCGGTCGTGGTCTGGTACTCCCCCAAACGCAGTGACACCGCGGAGATCCTCGCGGCGATCGCATCTGCGGCCACCGTCGCCGCCGAGTTGATCCCCGCCCGCACGCCGCGCTCGGCCGACGTCAGCAACACCGACGTGCTGCGCATGGTGATCGGCGGCGCGGCGCTGGCACTGCTGGGGATGCGCCGCTACGTCTTCGCCCGGCCGCCGCTGCTGGGCCCCAGCGGTCAGCTCGTCGCGACCGGCGCCACGGTCTTCATGGGTTACCCCTTCCTGCGGGGGGCACTGCGCTCGATTCGGTCCGGTAAGGCCGGCACCGACGCACTGGTGACCGCCGCGACCGTGGCGAGCCTGGTGCTTCGGGAGAACGTGGTCGCGCTGACCGTGCTGTGGCTGCTCAATATCGGTGAGTACCTGCAGGATCTGACGCTGCGCCGCACCCGCCGTGCCATCTCGGATCTGTTGCGCGGCAACCAGGACACCGCCTGGGTCCGGCTGCCCGACGGTACCGAAGTGCAGGTGCCCATCGACACAGTGCAGATCGGCGATGAGGTGATCATCCACGACCACGTGGCGATCCCGGTCGACGGCGAGGTCATCGACGGCGAAGCAATCGTGGACCAATCGGCCATCACCGGCGAGACCCTGCCGGTCAGCGTGATCGCCGGGACGCGAGTGCATGCCGGGTCGGTAGTGGTGCGCGGCCGAGTGGTGGTCCGGGCCACCGCGGTGGGAAACCAGACCGTGATCGGCCGCATCATCAGCCGCGTCGAGGAGGCCCAGCACGACCGCGCACCGATCCAGACCGTCGGCGAGAACTTCTCGCGGCGCTTCGTACCGGCCTCGTTCATCCTGTCGGCGATCACCTTGGTGCTCACCGGCGATGTCCGCCGCGCGATGACGATGCTGTTGATCGCCTGCCCGTGCGCGGTGGGGCTGGCCACGCCGACCGCGATCAGTGCGGCGATCGGCAACGGCGCCCGGCGCGGCATCCTGATCAAGGGCGGCTCGCATCTGGAGCAGGCCGGCCGGGTGGAAGCGATCGTGTTCGACAAGACCGGCACGCTGACAGTGGGCCGTCCGGTGGTGACCAATATCGTTGCCATCCACAAGGATTGGCAGCCCGAACAGGTGCTCGCCTATGCCGCTAGCTCGGAGCTGCATTCGCGTCACCCACTGGCCGAAGCGGTGATTCGGTCCACCGAAGAACGTCACATCAGTATCCCGCCGCATGAGGAGTGCGAGGTCCTGGTGGGGTTGGGCATCCGCACCTGGGCCGACGGCCGCACCCTGCTGCTGGGCAGCCCGAACCTGTTGCGCTCGGAGAAGGTTCGCATCTCCAAGAAGGCGGCGGACTGGGTCAACAAGCTGCGCGCGCAGGCCGAGACCCCGCTGCTGCTGGCAGTCGACGGCACCCTGGTCGGGTTGATCAGTCTGCGTGACGAGGTACGACCAGAATCACGCGAGGTGCTTGAGGCGTTGCGCGCCAAGGGTGTTCGCCGCATCGTTATGCTTACCGGCGATCACCCGGAGACCGCGGCAGCGGTGGCGGCCGAACTCGGCATCGACGAATGGCGAGCCGAGGTGCTGCCGGAGGACAAGCTGCAGGTGGTCCGCGGACTGCAGGACGAGGGCTACGTGGTGGGCATGGTCGGTGACGGCGTCAACGACGCACCGGCATTGGCCGCTGCGGACATCGGGATCGCGATGGGCCTGGCCGGTACCGACGTTGCGGTGGAGACCGCCGATGTCGCCTTGGCCAACGACGACCTGCGCCGGCTGCTCGACGTCCGGGACCTGGGCGGACGTGCCGTTGAGGTGATCCGGCAGAACTACGGCATGTCGATCGCGGTCAACGCCGCCGGCCTGTTGATCGGCGCCGGCGGAGCACTGTCACCGGTGCTCGCGGCGATCCTGCACAACGCGTCGTCGGTGGCCGTCGTCGCCAACAGCTCGCGGTTGATTCGCTACCGGCTGGGCGTCGAGGCGGCGACGCCGATGGCGTCCGTGCCGTCTGTGCCGTAATCTGTCGAGGTCCCGACTGTTCCTGTCGAGCACCACCACCAGCTCCAGGGCAGTCGGGACTTAGCGTCGGTAGGCGCAATAGCCCGTTAGCAGCCGTTAACAGCCACAGCCCTCGCCGCGCCAGGAGCGGAAGCCCTGCCACACCGAAACGGCGGCCACCCCTAGACCGATCAGCGGGTCAAGCCACCAACCGCCGGACCACTGAGTGGTGAGAGTCAGACCGACCAAAACCGCGGCGGCCTGGATCGCACACAGATAGTTCTGCACTCCCTCACCGACGGTCGCCGCCGAGCCGAGCCGCGTGCCGAGCCGGCGCTGGGCCCGGCCCAGCATCGGCATCACCAGCACGGCCGCAGCGGTGACCGCGATGCCGATGGCGCTGCCTTCGCTGCGGTGGTCGCCGACGAAGTGGCGTATCGATTCCGCGGCGATATAGGGGGCGTTGATCCAGAACGAGATCGCCACGCCGATCTGCGCGCGTCGCTCCGCCGTCTCGGACAGTGTGCGGGCACCGGTGAATCGCCAGATCACCACGGCCCCGGCCAGCGCCTCGGGAATAGCACCCAGCGCCCAGCCGGTCAGGGCGATCGAACCGGCGGCCAGGCCCTGCCACAGGCCCACCACGCCTTCGATTCCCACCAGGACCAGGCTTACCCAGGCCAGCCGACGAGCCCAGGTCGCTGCGCGGTGCCAACCCGCATCGCGAACGACGGGAACGCCGTGGGCATGCCCGCTGTGATCGTGATCGTGGTCGTGGTGCCCGATGGTGGTGCCCGGGGCGTCGATCACCGGATTGGCGACGCCCGCTGCGGGGCCCACGACGCTACTGTCCACGCAAAAAATGTTACCTGGCGTTTCGGTGAGGCAGCCGTCACAGCGCCGGCGCCTCAGGCGCCACTCAGCTGTTGGAGACCACCTTGACGACGCGGTCGTTACCGCGGTCGGCGACGTAGACATTGCCGCGTTTGTCCACGGCGACGTCCAACGGGGCGTTGAGTCCGGTGAACGGCAGTACCACCGGGATCGCGGCCCCGGCAGCCAGCTTCACGACCTTGTTGCGGTTGTGCTCGGTGACGTACACGTCGCCGGCTTCGTCCACCGCGATACCCCACGGGGCGACGATCCCGGCGAAGGGCAGCACCACCTGTTCGCCCGAGGCGGCCACCAGCTTGAGCACCCGGTTGTTGGCGGTGTCGGTGACGTAGACATTGCCGGCGGAGTCGACTGCCACCCCGTCGGGCTTGTTGAGGCCGACAAACGGCACCGTGGTCTGCGTGTTGGTGACGGTGTCCAGGCGCAGCACCACGTCGTTGCCGCGGTCGGCGACATAGACGTTGCCGCCGTCGGAGTCCACCGCCACCCCGTCGGGGTCGTCCAGGCCGGCGAACGGCAGCACCGTGTGCGTCTCGGAGTCCGCGCCGAGCTTGACCACCCGATTGTTGACATCGGAGAAGTACACGTTGCCGATGCCGTCGACCGCCACGCCGCGCGGCTGGTACTGGTCGCTGAAGGGCACCACCGTCGAGGCGGCCGAGTCGGCGGCCAGGCGCACCACCCGGCCGTGGATGCCTTCACTGCTGACGTAGACGTTGCCGTCGCCGTCCAGCGCCACCCCACCCGGCGAGAGCCGGAAGTCCAGGTCGGTGAACGGCAGCACGTCCTGCGGGGGTGCCGCCACCGGCGTCGCCGACGAGGGCTCCGACACCACGTGCCCGATGCCGGCGACGACGGTGACCGCGGCAACCGCCGCGGCCGCCACCAGCACCGGCTTGCGGGGCAGCCGCCACCGTCGAGACGGGGTGGGCATGACCGTGGTCGGAGTCTGCAGGTCGTTGCGTAGCAGCGGTGACATCGGGAACGGCGCCGGGGGCGGGCCGCCCAGACCGGTGCCCAAGGCGGCACCGAATCCGATGTCGGTCGGCGCCCATCCGGCCCGGCTCACGCCGGCCGACGCTGCGCCGCCACCTCGGCCCTCGGATCTGGGCTCGGGTTCCAGGCCGCCGGGCAGGTGCAGTGCGGGTTCGCCGCGCCGCAGGATCCGGGACACCTGGTGGCGTTCGGGCTCGGTCAGCGCCTGGTAGGCAGCGGCGGCGAGCTCACCGGCGCTGCTGTAACGCTCCTCGGGTTTGCGGGCCAGCCCGCGGGCCAGCACCGCGTCGATGGCCGCCGGAACGCGCCCCGGGCGCAGCTTGCTCGGTTGCGGAGGCTCGGCGGTGCGGCGTTCTTCGATCGCCTCGTCGAGGGTCTCCGCCGAGAACGGGCATACCCCGCTGAGTGCCTCGGCCAACACAGCGGCCAGCGAGTAGATGTCGGCGAGGTGTGTGACCTGCTCGCCGGTCAGACGCTCGGGCGCCATATAGCGCAGGGTTCCGACCGCCGGCTTGGCCCGCACGCCCGGTTCGGCGATGGCCGCGGCAACCCCGAAGTCCATCAGATAAGCCAGGTCGTCCTCGGTGAGCAGGATGTTGTCGGGTTTGACGTCGCGGTGGACGACGTAGGCGTTGTGGGCCGCGTCCAGGGCCGCGGCCACCTGCCGCACGATGGCCACCGCCCGCGGCGGGCTCAGGGGACCTCCGTCGGCCAAGGCGGTGGCCAGGTCGGTGCCGTCGATCAGACCGGTCTCGAGGTAGAGCACCTCGTCGATCTCGCCGTAGGCGCGGATCGGCACCACATGGGGCTCGGTCAACTGCCCGGCGGCTTCTGCCTCGTCCTCCAGTCGGCCACGGAACGCCTCGTCGGCAGAGAGCGACTCGGAGATCAGCTTGAGCGCCACCGTCTCGTCGTTGCGGGTGTCCTCGGCCCGGTAGACCTCACCGACGACGCCGTAGCCGAGCAACCGCCCCAATTGATAGGGGCCGAACCGCGATCCGGTCCGCAAACCCGGCTCGGGATTGTTCACCGACGACGCTCCCTTCGACCACAGTGCCGCGCACTGCGGCGAAAGATTGGCTACCAGACTAACCGGCGCCGACGCCGCAAATAGTCACGAGATCGCGTTGACCGCAGTCTGGAGCCTGGTTTTGAAGGACGGCGGCAGAGGAATGAAGCCGTACTGGTCCAGCCCGTCCTGGCCTGGACCGATCGCAGCCTGCAGGAACGCCTTGACGGCCGTGCCGGTGGCGGCGTCGGGGTATTTCGAGCAGACCATCTGGTAGGTCGCCGACACGATCGGGTAGGCGCCGTGTTCGGCCGGCCGGTAGAGCGACGCCGTATCCAGTACCAGGTCGTTGTCGGGGTTGGCGTCGGACACGAATTTCGCCCCGGCGATCGTCTTGCCGACCGATTCGGCGGAGATCGCCACCGGTGCCGAGCCGGCCGCGGTGACGATCTGGGCCATGGGCAGCTGTTTGCCGACCGCGAACGACCATTCGTTGTAGGTGATGGATCCGTCGGTGGTCTGCAGCACCGCCGCGGCACCGTTGTTGCCGGTGGCGCCTTCGCCGATGCCGCCGTTGAACATGTCGCCGCCGCCGGCGTACCAGGATCCGTCTGAGGCAACGTCGAGGTACTTCTGGAAAGTCGCGGTGCTTGGTGACCGGTCGCTGCGATACACCACGTGGATGGGAAGTGCGGGCAGCGCGACGCCGGCGTTGAGCGCCTTGATCGCGGGGTTGTCCCAGCTGCCGATGCTGCCGTTGAAGATCTTCGCCAGGGTGGGCCCGTCCAGGCTGAGGCTGTTCACCCCGTTGATGTGATAGGTGACGGCGATCGGACCGAACACCAGCGGCAGGTCCCAGGCCGGCGAGCCGCACCGCTCCGCGGCCCGTTCCGGCTGCGACTTGGCGGCGTCCATGGCCACCTCGGAGCCGGCCAGGTCGATCTCGTTGGCGATGAAGTCATCGACACCGGTGGCGGAGCCGTTGGCGTCGTAGACCAGCGCCTGCCCGGGACAGGCCCGGGAATAGGCGTAAGCGAACTGCTCGATCGCGTTGGCCTGGACGGTCGAGCCGCCGGCATGCAACTCCTGCTTGCCCCCGCAGTTCACTCCTGCCGCCGGGTCCTCGGCGGACACCAATTGATCCGAGCCGCCGCCACAGGCCGAAACCGTCAGTGCGCCAACAGCCAGCAGGGCCGGCAGCACAATTGATCGGCCGAATTTCACAGGACGACACTGTACCGCGGCCCGCCGCGAGCGGGCCTGGTACGGGCGGATGCGCTGCGACCGGTACTCCCCCGCCGCCGAGTCAGGACCGCGACCGGGTGTGCGACGACGGCGTGCCGGCCCGGCAGACCAGCAGCCGAGCACCGATCAGCGCGACCAGCATGACCGCGACGCAGATCAGCCCGTCGTCTTTGAGACCCCATTTGATCGCGACCAGCGTTGCCGCTCCGGCCGTCATCAGCAGCAGACCTGCGGCGGTGCCACGGCGCCGTGCCGCCGAGACCGGCGCGTCCCAACCGGGCAGCGGATTGTTCTCCAGCGGCCGCAACACCACGAACAACAGCGCTACTGCGGAAGCCACGATGATCAACTGCGCGACGCTGATGGCGACGAAATTCGGCTGACCCGGGTAGCGGGCCCAGCCCAGCTGGTCGAAGACCAGGTGCACACCCAGCAGCACCGGGATATGCCACAGGTACAGCGTCATCGCCCCGGAGTTTCCTACCGCGGTCAACCACCAGACCCGGGGCCGGTGCGCCCATCGGGTGATCGCCGGCGCGGCGCAGATCGCCAGCGCGCTCATGGCGATCGCGTGCCCGGCCAGCAGCAGGGACGGCGGGCTGGTGTTGGACAACTGGTGGTCGCCGGTGCCGACCATGCTCAGTTGGTAGGGCCCGAACCGCACCAGCACCACGTCGATCGCCACCATCAACACCGCGATCGCCAGCGCCTTATGCCGCGGCACCAGTGCTCGCCGGTAGGCGACACCGAACATGGCTGGGATGAGCCAGACGGCGAGGTTGAGATAGCCGATCGGCGCCAGCGCCGGGTGCTGCAGTCGTAGTGCGTCGACCACGCCGATCGCCGCATAGACCGCGGCGACACCAGCGAACAGCGTTCCGGCGGTGGTGATCCGGTACAGCAACGGCATCGCGGCCAGCACCAGCACGTAGGCACCGAGAAACCACAGCAGTTGAATACTGACGCCGGCAACCGGTTCGTAGACGTGCTGCGGCAGCAGCGGGCGCAGCACCGCCAGGGCGGCGACCCAGAACCCGAGATAGAAGAAGACCGGCCGGAACAAACGGGTGCAGCGTTTCATCAGCCAGCCGCCCCATTCGCCGCCCGGGCGCCACGTGGTCAGGCACGCGGCGGCACCGGCGAAGAAGAACAGCGGCATGACCTGGAAGACCCAGGTCAGCCACGCCAGCGCGGGTGTGGCCGTCAAGAGATTGTCCCAAATCAGCACGCCGTCGCGGATGATGCTGGTGGCCATCACGGTGTGGCCGACGACGACGCCGATCAGCGCGCTGATGCGCATGACGTCCAGGGCGCGATCGCGCCCGGCCGGTGTGGCCGCGGCCAGCTCGGTGGGGTTGGGGAAGCCCAGCAGGGTGGTCATCGTCGGTTACCTCTCGTCCTGCTGCGCCAGGCTGCGGGCGTAGCCGGTGCCCATTCCCAGCAGCAGCAGCCCCGCGGCGATGAACGCCGCGACCCGGAACATGCCGTCGAGGGTGCCCAGATCGAACAGGAACAGCTTCGCGGTGGCGGCTGCCGTCAGCGCCAGGCCGGCGGTGATCGCCCAGGTGCGGGCGCCGCGGTCGTCGAGGCGCAACGCGTAGCGCAACAGGACCGCCGCCATCACGATCCAGCACAGGGTGGCCACCATGTGGCCGGTCAGGAACCCACCGCCGGTTCCACCGATCGCGACACCCGCGGTGACCGTGAACGCGGTGACGGCGTAGCCGCTCAGCGCCCCGCCGACCACGGCCAGGACCGGCGTATTCGCGGGGTTCGTGTTGGGGGCGCCCGCGTATGCGCGTGCCATGACGACCACCAGCGCGATCGCCAGCAGGCTGGCGATCAGCGTGGACACCGTGTCTGCGCTCGACATCGCCGTCGCGCTGATCAGGTTGTCCGGCGATGCGTAGTGCAGGTAGACGATCGCCCCCGCGAATCCGAATCCTGCTGCGACCCAACGGGCCACGCCAACGGTCCGACCGGCGACCCCGACGACGACGGCCATAGCCAGCAGCACCGGGGCCAGCACTGAGCCGTGCAATGCCGTGGTCACCGCGATCAGCGCGGCGACCGCGGACAGCGCCGAGAAGATCTGGACGACGACCGGCGGCAGTGCCCGATGAGCTCCGACGATCGCGAGCATGATGACCGACAGCGTCGCCGCCAGCACGGTGGCGGGCACGGGGTCCACCGCGGCCCCGGCCGCCAACACTGGGAGGGTTCCGGCGGCGGTCAGCAGCGCGATCGCAGCCGGCCTGGTGGTGGTCGCCAGCACCATCAGCCCACTGACGACGGCCAGCAGCGCGCCCACGGCGCAGGCACCGCCGACCAGCCAGCCATCGCCGCCGATGCCGACCAGCGCCACCAGCAGGGGCAGCGTGGCAGCCGCGATGCGGGCCGCGAACATCCCGGTCCAGTCCTTGCCCAGCTGCACCGGCAGCGCCGCCGCCGACAGTGCCAGCAGGAATCCGATCAGCAGCAGGTCGACGTCGCCGGTGACGATCGGGGCCAGACCGATCAGCGGGACCAGCACCAGCACCCCGAGGTGTTCGGAATTCCAGCGCCGCGCCAGTGCCAGGCCGGCCCCGCCGGCCGTGGCCGCGACCACCAGCCCGACGGCTGCGGGCACCCACTGGTAGTAGGCGGTGATCGCGATGATGTCCAGGTAGGCCGCGGCGATTCCGGTGGCTGCCAACGCGATGGCCCCGGTGCGTCCGCCCGGCCGGTTGTGCAGTCGGCATGCCGCACCGACCAGCAGGGCCGAGAGCACGAACCCACCGGCCACCCGGATCTGCGGGCCCAGGATGCCGGCTTGGGCGGCCATCACCAGCAGCAGCACCACGCCGACCAGCGTCACCGCGACTCCCGCGACGGCCAGTACTTTGCCGATCCAACCCGAGTCGCCCTCCCCGGTAACAGGTTTCGGTTCCACGGTCGGCGGGGCCGGCCGCACCGGCAGAACCGCTGGGGCCATCTGTGCAGTTGGGACGATCTGGGGCGCCGGGGTGTGCAGCGCCCGGTCCAGTTCGGCAAGTTCAGTCGAGACCCGGTAGAGCTGCCACGACAAGGCGTGGCATTCCGCGGTAAGGCGGTGCAGTACGGCATGTGGTTCGGTCACCCGAGCAACGATGCCGCATTGCGGGCACGAATCGGATGAGTAGGACTACTCGATTTCGGCGGTCAGCTGTCCAGCCCGTGTTCGATGGCGTAGCGGGTCAGCTCCACCCGGTTGGCGACCTGCAACTTGCGGAATGTCGCCTGGACATGGTTTTCGACGGTGCGATGGCTCAGACAGAGCCGTTCGGCAATCTGCTTGGCGGACAGGCCCTTGGCGACGTACCGCAGCACTTCGGTCTCCCGCTCGGTCAGTGCGGGGGTGGCGGGCCCAGCGTCCGGGCTGCGCTCCAGGCGCCGGTATTCGCCCAGTACCAGCCCGGCCAGTCCCGGAGTGAACACCGCGCGGCCGGCTGCGGTGGCGTGCACCGCAGCGGTCAACTCTTCTCGTGAGGCGCTTTTGACCAGATAACCGATCGCGCCGGCTTTGACCGCCTGCAGCACGTCGTCACGTTCGTCGGAGGCCGACAGCACCAGCACCCGAGATGCCGGGGAGACCTCGAGCACCGCGGTGGTCGCGGCCACCCCGTCGCCGTCTGCCAGGCGCATGTCCATCAGCACCACGTCGGGTTTCACGGCTGCGGCGCGGCGCCGCGCCGCGCCCACCCCGTCGGCGGTGGCGACCACGCTGAAGCCGGAATCGGCCAGGTCGCGGGCGACGGCGTCCCGCCAGATCGGATGGTCGTCGACCACCATCACCGTCGGATACTGAGTTCCCATTCGGTTCCCTCCCCGGCCGCGGTGTGCAACTCGGCGCTGCCACCCAGTGCCGCCAGCCGGCCGACGATCGACTTCGACACCCCGACATGTCCTTGGCGCGCAGCCTCTTCCAGCCGCCCGGCGGCGATGCCAACACCGTCATCGCGCACGCTGACGGTCACCGTCGCG
This sequence comes from Mycobacterium sp. SMC-11, assembly GCF_046250095.1. Classification (NCBI taxonomy): domain Bacteria; kingdom Bacillati; phylum Actinomycetota; class Actinomycetes; order Mycobacteriales; family Mycobacteriaceae; genus Mycobacterium; species Mycobacterium sp. SMC-11. Next base: position 3,446,524 of record NZ_CP176430.1, read on the forward strand.
CCCAGGTCTTCGCAGAGCACAAAGGCTCGGGCGTGCGTACCGGCGTGCGCCCGCACATTGTCCAGGGCATTGCCGACGGCGGCGTCGAGCTCGGCGGCCGTGCGCTGGTCCAGCAGCACAGGAGTGCCGGGCAGGCTCAGCGACACCCGATCGTCCGCGCGACGGCTCAGCAGCGCCCGAAGATCGGTGGCTTCATCGTTCGGGGTCACGTTCGGGGAACTCACCAGCCGGCGCAGCGCGCGTTCCTGCTCGCCGGCCAGTTCAGCCAACTCGGCTGCCGCTCCGCCGATTTCGCGCCCCTTTCGGGTGACCAGCGCCAACACCTGGATGACACCGTCGTGGACGTGCCGCGACAGCCGCTCGCGTTCCTCGGTGGCGGCGGCCAGCCGGGTAGCCCGCTGCAGGTCGTCGTGGGCCCGCCGCGCCGTCTGCGCAGCCATGCCGACCGCCAGGCCAAGCGCCAGCTCGACGATCATGGTGGCGTTGCGGCCGAAGTTCAGGCTGACGTAGCCCTTGACGAAAGCGCTGGCCGCGGTCACCACGGCCGCGGTCGCCATGCCGCCGGTCGAACCGAACTGCAGGGCAGCCGAGATGGTGGCGTTGCTGGCCCACAGGGTCGTCGGCCAGGTCTGGTTGTCCAGTTCCCACTGCCGGGAGGCGACCACCTCGGTGGAGAGCATCAGGGCTACCACCACACCGATCTCGGCGATCACCCATCCCGGCCGACGGGCGAATCCGCGCAGATAGCCGACCGCGCACAGGCCGCTGTAGCCGATCAGCACCGCGAACAGCGCCCAGGCCAGCCCCGGCCGGCGCAGGTCGTCGTTGATCGCGAGCTGAAATCCCAGCGCGTACAGGCAACTGAGCAGCCGGAACACCTGCGCGGCCCGCCACAGCGGGGTCACCGGATCCAGATCGCGGCCGACGCTCACACGAACTGCCAGGCCGCCCGCGCGATCGCCAACTCTTCATTGGTGGGAACCACCAAGACCGTGGTGCGCGATCCGTCGGCCGAGATGATTCGGGCGCCCTTGCCGGTGCGGTTGCGTTCGGGGTCCACGACGATGCCCAGCCCGTCCAGGCCGGCCAGCGAGTCCACGCGCACGCTGGGCGCGTTCTCCCCCACCCCAGCGGTGAAGGCGATGGCATCGACGCGGCCCAGCACGGCCAGGTAGGCGCCGACGTATTTGCGCAGCCGGTGAATGTAGACGTCGTAGGCCAGCCCGGCGGCCTCACCCAGCGCGCCGCCGGCCTCCCGCTGCTCCAGCAGCTCCCGAAAGTCGTTGACCCCGGACAGCCCTTTGAGCCCAGAGCGGCGGTTCAGCAACTCGTCGAGCTCATCGACACCCATCCCGGCGGTGCGGTTGAGGTGGAACAGCACGCCCGGGTCGATGTCACCGCTGCGGGTCCCCATCACCAGGCCCTCCAGCGGGGTCAGACCCATCGAGGTCTCGACCGCCTTGCCGCCGCGCACTGCCGACGCCGAAGCGCCGTTGCCCAGGTGCAGCACGATGATGTTTAGCTCGCCGGGGTCACGGCCCAGTACGGCGGCGACCTCACCGGAGACGTATTCGTGTGAGGTGCCATGGAATCCGTAGCGGTGGATGCCGTATCGGGCGGCAACGTCACGATCGATGGCATAACTGGCGGCGGCCGCCGGCAAGGAGTGGAAGAAGCTGGTGTCGAACACCGCTACATGGGGTACGTCGGGAAAATCATTGCGGGCCACCGCGATCCCGATCACGTTGGCCGGATTGTGCAGTGGTGCGAGCTCAGATAGCCGTGCCACCTCGGCCACCACATCATCGGTGATCAGGGTGGGCGCGTGGAACAGTTTGCCGCCGTGCACCACCCGGTGCCCCACGGCGCGGACGGCAGCCAGGTCAATGCCGGAGTCGACGAGCTGCCGGTGGATCTGATGCAACCCGGCGGCATGGTCGGCCACCGGACTGTCCGGCTCGCCGATCTGCTCCACCAGCCCGGACAGCAAGGCGGTCCCGGCCACCGGATCGACCAACTGGAACTTGATCGATGACGAGCCGGAGTTGAGCACCAGCACCAAACCGGGTGCGGTTGTGGTCATTGAGTCACTCCCTGCGCCTGGATGGCGGTGATGGCCACGGTGTAGACGATGTCGTCGACCAGCGCCCCGCGGGACAGGTCGTTGACGGGCTTGGCCAGTCCCTGCAGCACCGGACCGATTGCGATCGCACCGGCACTGCGTTGCACCGCCTTGTAGGTGTTGTTGCCGGTGTTGAGGTCGGGGAACACCAGTACGGTGGCCCGCCCCGCCACCGGCGAGTCCGGCATCTTGGCCGCCGCGACTCCCGCGTCGACCGCGGCGTCGTATTGGATCGGACCGTCGGCGAGCAGATCGGGGCGACGCTCGTGCACCAATTGCGTTGCGGCACGGACCTTGTCCACGCCGGCTCCGGAACCGGACTCACCGGTCGAGTAGGACAGCAGCGCGACTCGGGGGTCGATGCCGAACGCGGCCGCGGTGGCCGCCGAGGAGATGGCGATGTCGGCGAGTTGCTCGACGGTCGGATCGGGTACCACCGCGCAGTCGCCGTAGGCCAGTACCCGGTCGGACAGGCACATCAGGAACACACTGGACACCGTGGACACCCCGGGCGCGGTGCGGATGATCTCGAACGCCGGCCGGATGGTGTGCGCCGTGGTGTGCACCGCACCCGACACCATTCCGTCGGCGATTCCCAGGTGCACCATCATGGTGCCGAAATAGGAGATGTCGCGCATGATCTCGCGGGCACGGTCCTCGGTGACGCCCTTGTGCGCGCGCAGCCGGGCGTATTCGGCGCCGAAGGTGTCCCGCAGGTCACTGGTCTCGGGGTCGATCACCCGCGCGGCGTCCAGGTCCACGCCCAGCTCAGCGCCGCGCTGACGCACCGCGCCTTCCACGCCGAGCAGGGTCAGGTCGACGATCCCGCGGGACAGCAACCGCCCGGCTGCCAACAGGATCCGGTCGTCGGTTGCTTCCGGCAGCACGATGTGCCGCCGGTCGGCTCGGGCCCGTTCCAGTAGCCGGTACTCGAACATCTGCGGGGTGATCACGGTCGACGCCGGCACCCGGATTCGCTCGGCCAGCTCGGCGCCGTCGATGTGCTCGGCGACCAGGGCAAGCGCGGTGTCGATTTTGCGCAATGCACCGACGGTGATCCGCGAGCCGGTGTGTGACACCTTTTCGGCGGTGTCGTAGGTGCGGTGGCTGGTGGCGATCAGCGGCAGCGTGGGCCGCAGCCCTTTCACCAATTTGTCGATGGCCGGGTGCGGCAGCAGGCCCCCGTTGAGGATGATTCCCGCCAGGGATGGGAAGCCTTGTGCCTCATGGGCGTTCACCAAGGCCAGCAGTACGTCGGAGCGGTCGGCCGGCACGATCACGACCTGCCCCTCGGACAGTCGATCGAGAATGTTCTCGGCGGTCATGCCACCGACCATCACGCTGAGCGCCTCGCGGCGCAGCAACTCCGGGTCACCGCTGTAGACGGTGCCCTCCAGTGCCGTGCAGAGTTCGGCCATGGTCGGCGCCGACAGCAGCGCCACCTCCGGAACAGCGAACGCCGAAACGTCTGCGCCGGCCAGACGCACCGAAATCGCCTGGGTGACTTCGGCCAGCCGGTCCGGGTCGCAACGGTTGGCGATCACCGCTGCCGGATGGGCGTGTACCGCGGCCACCTCGGTCAGGCAGCGCTCGGTGATGTCGGCGACGGCCTGCGCGTCGCGGTTGTGGCCGTTGATCGCCAGCACCAGTGGCGCCCCCAGGTTCACCGCGACGCGGGCGTTGAAGCTCAACTCGCTCGGGTTGACGACGTCGGTGTAGTCGCTGCCGACTACCAGTACGGTGTCGCAGTGCCGGGCGACTTCGTGGAATCGCGCGACGATCTCGCCCAGCGCCGCCTCACGGTCGGCGAACACCTGTTGATAGGTCACGCCCCGGCAGGCACTGTGGTCGTCGATGCTGGCGGTGGCATGGGCGAGCAGCAGTTCGAGTTGCCCGTCGGGCTGGTCCAGCGATCGTACGACCGGCCGGAAGACGCCCACCCGCGTCGATGACGCGGCCAGCAGGTGCAGCAGGCCCAGCGCGAGCACGGACTTGCCGGAGCCGCCCTCGGCGGCGGCGAGGTAGATGCTCGACGTTCCGGCGTTACCTTCTGACATCGGCTCAGGCCAAGGCGATCCGGTCGATCGCGGAGCTCAGTCGCGCCACCGTTCCCTCGATATCGGCTAACTTGTCCAGACCGAACAGCCCAATCCGGAAGGTGCTGAACGTCGCCGGCTCATCGCATTGCAGCGGGACTCCCGCTGCGGTCTGAAGGCCCTGGGCCAGAAACTTTCGCCCGGTGCGGATGTCGGGGTCGGTGGTGTAGCTGACCACCACGCCGGGTGCTTCGAAGCCCGGTGCGGCCACGCTGGGGAAGCCGCGTTCGGCCAGCAGCGCACGAACCTTGCGCCCCAGCGCGAACTGCTGCTCGCGCACGGCGCCGAAGCCGCGGTCGCGGGTCTCGGCCATGGCGTCGCGAAGGCTGCTGATCACGCCGGTCGGCATGGTCGCGTGGTAGGCGTGGCCACCGTTCTCGTAGGCCACCATGATCTCGCGCCACTTCTTCAGGTCCAGCGCGAAGCTGGTGCTCTGGGTGCGCTCCATGGCCTCCAGGGCGCGGTTGGACAGGCCGACCATGGCACAGCCGGGCGCGGCACTCCAGTCCTTCTGTGGCGCGGTCACCAGTACGTCCACCCCGAGGGCCGCCATGTCCGCCCAGACCACGCCGGAGGCGATGCAGTCCAGGACGAACAGGCCGCCGACCGCAGCCGTCGCCGTGCCAATGCGCGTCAGGTAGTCGTCGGGCAGCAGGATTCCGCTGGCGGTTTCCACGTGCGGCACGCACACCACCGCCGGCCGGATCCGCGTGATCGCCTCCTCGACCTCCTCGATGGGCGCGGGAGCGAAGGGCGCCTGGTCGCCGTCACCGGTCGGGCGGGCCTTGAGCACGGTGACGCGGTCGGTGATGCGGCCGGTCGCGAGGATCTGACTCCACCGGTAGCTGAAGAACCCGTTGCGGACGACGAGCACGTCAGCGTCGTTGGCGAATTGGCGTGCGACCGCTTCCATGCCGCACGTTCCGTTGCCGGGCACCACGACCGCCGCGTCGGCGTGGTACACCTCGCGCAGCATTGCCGAGACGTCGTTCATGACGTCCTGGAAGCGTGCGGACATGTGGTTGATGGCCCGGTCGGTGTAGACGACGGAGTACTCCAGCAATCCGTCGGGGTCGACGTCGGGAAGAAGTCCTGGCATGAAGCCTCTCCTAGGTGGGGCGGACAGCGCCGATTGCCAATCTTAGGGCTGTCGCATTCGTGCGTTCACCGATGCGCGCGAACGGCTTCAGCCGATCTCGACATCGGATATGTTGCGGCCGCCGAGCCACAGACCCAGCGCTTCTGCGGTGCCGCGGACAACGGTGCCGCGGCCACGGGGCCGGCCGATCCCGTTGGTGGGTTCGACCCGATACCGGAGCAGGGTCGGCTGCAGCTTCTGCACGGTCAGGCTCACTCCCTCGGCCAGGATCGCGGCCTCTTCAACCGGCGGGATCTCGCGGCTACGCCCTAGCCCGCGCAGCACGTCCTGGTGATGCATCGCCAAGTCGCCGAGCAGCAGCCCGGCCACCGCGCGATCGGGTACCTGCGCCCAGCGCCGGGCCGCGGCGATCAATTCGGCCCGGTCGCGGCCACGTCCCGCCGCGACGACTTCGGCGTTGATCTTGTGCAGCCGCCACGGTGCGCGCAGGTATCTGCCGATCTCGGAGGTACCGATCAGGTGGGCCAGCACGTCACGCGGCGACCATTGGGCGCACAGGGTGGTGCCGTGATCGAATTCAGCGTCCGTGAGCCCGTCGACCGTGTCGATGAACGCATGCCGCGCCGCGCGGACGATGTCGATCCGGTTTGTCATCGCCCGCGTCAGCGCAGGAGGTGTCGGCTCATGACGACGCGCTGGATCTGGTTGGTGCCCTCATAGATCTGGGTGATCTTGGCATCACGCATCATCCGCTCCACCGGGAAATCCGTGGTGTAGCCCGCCCCACCGAACAACTGCACCGCATCAGTGGTGACCTCCATCGCCACATCCGAGGCAAAACACTTGCTGGCCGCGGAGATGAAACCCAACCCGGTCTCCCCACGCTCGGCACGCGCCGCCGCCGAATACACCATCAACCGCGCAGCCTCCAGCTTCATCGCCATATCGGCGAGCATGAACTGCACACCCTGGAACGTGGCGATGTTCTTCCCGAACTGCTTACGATCCTTGGTGTACTCAATCGCCGCATCCAACGCACCCTGCGCAATACCAACCGCCTGCGCACCAATCGTCGGACGCGTGTGATCCAACGTCCGCAACGCCGTCTTAAACCCCGTACCGGGCTCACCAATGATCCGATCCCCCGGAATACGGCAATTCTCGAAATACAACTCAGTAGTCGGCGAACCCTTAATCCCGAGCTTGTGCTCCTTAGGCCCGATGGTGAAGCCCTCGTCGTCGATGTGGACCATGAACGCCGAGATCCCGTTGGCATCCAAGTCGGGGTCGGTCACCGCCATCACCGTGTACCAGCTGGATTTACCACCGTTGGTGATCCAGCACTTGGAGCCATTGAGAATCCAGTCATCCCCATCAGCCTTAGCGCGAGTGCGCATCGCCGCAGCGTCACTGCCGGCCTCCCGCTCACTCAACGCATACGAGGCCATCACCTCACCGGCCGCCAAGCCCGGCAGCACCTGCGCCTTGAGCTCATCAGAACCCGACAAGATCAACCCCATCGTGCCCAACTTGTTCACCGCCGGAATCAACGACGACGACGCACACACCCGCGCGACCTCTTCGATCACAATGCAGGCGGCAACCGAATCCGCACCCTGACCGCCATACTCCTCCGGGACGTGCACCGCGTTAAAACCCGAGGCGTTCAGCGCCGCCAAAGCCTCTTCAGGGAACCGGGCCTGCTCATCGACATCCTTGGCGTACGGAGCGATCTCCTTCTCCGCCAACGCCCGAATCGCCGCCCGCAACTCATCATGCTCCTCGGGCAACTTGAACAGATCAAACGAGGGATTCCCGGCCCACCCAGCCATCTCAGCCTCCTAAGCTACTCGCCGGTAACTTTACCTTGAAGCATCGCGTCCTTCGCAAGCACGCTCTGCGCCAGCTGGTCCTGAAAGGCCTCCATACGGGCCCGCAGCGCGGCGTCGGATGAGCCCAGAATACGCACTGCGAGCAAACCCGCATTGCGCGCGCCGCCGATAGAAACGGTGGCCACGGGCACACCGGCTGGCATCTGCACGATTGACAGCAAAGAATCCATGCCGTCCAGGCGGGCCAGCGGAACGGGCACCCCGATCACCGGCAGCGGTGTGGCCGAAGCCACCATCCCGGGCAGGTGCGCGGCACCGCCCGCCCCGGCGATGATCACCTCGATACCGCGGCCGGCGGCGTCGCGGGCGTAGTCGAACATCCGTTGCGGGGTGCGGTGCGCCGAGACCACCCCGACCTCGAACGGGATCTCGAACTCAGCCAGCGCCAGGGCCGCTTCTTCCATCACCGACCAGTCGCTGTCACTGCCCATGATCACGCCGACCCGGGGTCCGGGCTTGTGCTCACTCATGCGGATCCCATCCATCGCTCCATTCCCCGTGCGACAACCAGTGTGCCGCGCTTTCGGCCCGCTCGCGCAGGTTCGCCAAGTCCTTGGTGTCCTCACCCAGGAGGTTGATGTGGCCGATCTTGCGGCCGGGTCGTTCGTCCTTGCCGTAGAGGTGGACTCGGGCATCTGGATAGCGCGCGAACAGGTGGTGTAGCCGCTCGTCCATGGTCATCGTCGGCGTTTGCGGGGCGCCCAGGACATTGGCCATCACGGTCACCGCCGCCACCGGTGTGGTGGCACCGAGCGGATAGTCCAGCACCGCACGTAGATGCTGTTCGAACTGGCTGGTGGCCGCGCCGTCCATGGTCCAGTGCCCCGAGTTGTGCGGTCGCATCGCCAGCTCGTTGACCAGCACCTGCCCGTCGACGCTTTCGAATAGCTCGACCGCCAGCACCCCGACCACGCCCAGTTCATCGGCCAACCGAAGCGCCAATTGTTGTGCAGCAGCTGCGGATTCGTCCGACAGATCGGGTGCGGGCGCGATCACCGTCACGCAGATTCCGTCTTCCTGCACGGTCTCGACCACCGGCCATGCCGCGCCCTGGCCGAACGGTGACCGGGCCACCAGCGCCGAGAGTTCGCGGCGCATCGCGACCCGCTCTTCGACCAGTACCGGCACCCCTGCGGCCAGGTAGTCGGCAACGACCGCCCGGGCCTGGGCCACGTCGTCGACGATGGACACCCCGCGCCCGTCGTAGCCGCCCCGGGCCGCCTTCACCACCATCGGGCCACCGGTCAGGGCGGCGAAGTCATCGAGATCCTCGGGCGTCTCGATCGCAGCGAACCGCGGCACCGGCGCTCCCAGCTCCGCCAGCTTGCGGCGCATCACCAGCTTGTCCTGGGCGTGCAGCAACGCCGCCGGCGGCGGCGCGACGTTGACGCCCTCGGCGATCAGCTGTTCCAGCAGCTCACCCGGGACGTGCTCGTGATCGAAGGTGAGCACGGTGGCACCGGCGGCCGCCCGGCGCAGGTCATCGAGGTCGGTGTGCGATCCGATCACCACGTCCGGGGTGACCTGGGCGGCCGGCTCGTCGGCCGCCGCAGCCAGCACGCGCAGCCGCTGCCCTAGCGCGATCGCGGCCTGATGAGTCATCCGCGCCAGCTGACCGCCGCCCACCATGGTGACCTGGGGGCTGCGTCCGCCTGCGGGCGGCGTAGTGGTTGGGGGGTTCGACACGGCCAATATCGTGTCACGTCGGCACCCGCCGATCACAAGTGCGCGGGTCGCTGCCGTGGTGCCCGCGAGGTCGTTATGCAGTCGTTAGGCGCGGATGGGGCCGAGTCCGTACACTGGCAACTTGTGTCTTTTACCGACGCCACGATTGCCCGCCTGCCGCGGGTGATCCGTCCGCTGGCCGAACGCCATCATGAGCTGATCAAGTTCGCCATCGTCGGCGCGACCACATTCCTGATCGACTCCGCGCTGTTCTACACGCTCAAGCTCACGATCCTGTCGCCCAAGCCGGTCACGGCCAAGGTCATCTCGGGGATCGTCGCGGTGATCGCCTCCTACATCCTCAACCGGGAGTGGAGCTTCAAGGACCGCGGCGGCCGGGAACGGCACCACGAGGCGCTGCTGTTCTTCGGGGTCAGCGGCGTCGGCGTGGTGTTGTCCATGGCGCCGTTGTGGTTCTCCAGCTACGTGCTTGGGCTGCGGGCGCCCATGGTGTCGTTGACCATCGAGAACCTCTCGGACTTCGTCTCGGCCTACATCATCGGCAATCTGCTGCAGATGGCGTTCCGGTTCTGGGCGTTTCGCCGCTGGGTCTTCCCCGACGAATTCGCCCGCAGCACCGACGCCGCGCTCGATGCGACGATCGAGACCGGCGCGCTCGCCGAGGCGATCGAAGACGCCCTGGAGGGCGGCCCGGACACCGGCGTGGTGACGCTGTTCCGGCGTCCGGCCCGTCATCAACCGCCGCCGGACGGTCTGTCGAAAACCTCGTGATAGAGGAGCGTGTGGACCTGCTCCACGCGCGGAATGTCGTAGAACTCCAACGGTTCCTGTGACGCCGACTCGATGATCAGCGTCCCGGTTCGCAAGATCCGGTCGATGAACCCATGTACGAACTCCACGCTGTTGATCCGCGCCAAGCCGATGTCGATGCCGCTGCGGGTCAACAACCCGTGCCGAAACATCACGCGTCGGTCGGTGACCACAAAATGCGTGGTCAGCCAACTCAGGAACGGCCAGAGAGTCAGCCAGCCGAATACCACCAGCCAGATCGCCCAGATCACCCCGAAGACGACGTTCTTGGCAGTCGGATCCCAGGCCCGCGTGTTGACGAACCCAGCGGCGAACGCGGCGCAGGCGGTGACCAGCAACAGCGCCAGCACCGGCAGAATCAGGCGTTTGACGTGCGGGTGCCGGTGCAACACCAGCTGCTCGTCCTCGGCGAGCACGTTCTCCGGGTAACCCACTGCCGGGCCCTAACCGGTCGGCCGGAGTCGGGTGACGTCACCGGCCGACACCGTGACGGTGCCATCCCCGGTGTTGATCACCAGGCGGCCGGTGTCGTCGATGGCCTCGGCGACCCCCTCCACGCGTTGGCCGCCGGGTATGTCGGCGCGCACCTGGGCCCCCAGGGTGCAGCTGTGCCGCCGGTAGGCCGACACCAGTGCGTCGTCGGCTCCGCCCGCCGCCCGCCAGGCCGCGACCCGATCCGCGAGGTGACGAAGAACCTTGTCGGCCCAGAGGTTTCGGTCAACCACCGTAGCTCCGAGCATGGCCAGTGAGACGGCCGCCGGATCCGGGGCCTCCTCGGCGGTCATGGTCACGTTGAGCCCGAGCCCTACCACGATCACCTGCTTCGGAGCGGCCACCTCGGCCAGAATTCCGGCGAGCTTGCCGTCACCGGCGATGACATCGTTGGGCCATTTCAGGCCGACCTGCAGGCCCGAAACTTCGGCGATCGCATCGGCGACCGCGACACCGGTGGCCAGAGTCAGCCAACCCCAACCCGAGGTCGGCACGGTGTCTGCGGCGACCCCCACCGACAGTGAGAGCTGGCTGCGCGCCGGGGCGCTCCAGTGTCGACCGTGACGTCCGCGGCCGGCGGTCTGGTGCTCGGCCAGCAGCACCGCGTCGGCGATGTCTTCTCCCGCGGCGGCGCGGGCCAGCAGGTCGGCGTTGGTGGAACCGGTGTCCTCGACGACATCGACGACGCGCCACGGCCCGTTCGGCCCGGTCAGGCCGCCCCGTAGAGCGGTCACATCCAGGGGCGGCCGTGGCGCAAGACTCATTTCGTCAGCTTACTCACCAGCGCTGCAGCCACACCGGTTGAAACGCCCGACGCACGGGTAACCGAATGGATGGAGGAGGTGATCGACATGGTCACCGGGGGATTGTTGACGAGGCGAATTCACCGCCGCCACAGCGCACAATCGGTCGCTGTGTCGTTGGCCAGTCGATTCGTCGTCAAGAACCTGGTGCGCGCGTGGGCAGTTCGGCCGGACTTAGCGTGGCCGCTCGCATCGGTCGATCGACTGGCCGGTTTGGTGCCGCACCGGCAGGCAGCGCGCGTCGAGCGATTTCGCCTGGGTTACTGTGTCGCCGAACAGGTTCAGGCAGCCGGCGCCTCGAGGCAGCGGGCCATCCTCTATCTACATGGCGGGGCGTTTTTGACCTGCGGGCTCAACACGCATCGTTCACTGGTAACTCGATTGTCCCGAGCGGCCGATGCCAGCGTTCTCAACATCGATTACCGGATGTTGCCCGCACATCGGATCGCTGATGCCGTCGACGACGGCCTGAGCGGGCTGCGCTGGCTGCTTCGCCGTGGCTACGACCCGGACCAGATCGTGATCGCCGGTGATTCCGCGGGCGGATACCTGGCCTTCATGACCGCCCTGGCGGCCGCGCAGTCCGATCTAGTGAAACCTGCTGGTATAGCGACGGTTTCACCATTCACCGATGCAGATCCCACCGCAAAGCTTCAGCACCGCAACGCCCGGCGTTGTGCGATGTTCCCGTGCGAGGCGCTGATGGCTTTCACCCGATACCTGCTTCGCGCCCGCGCCGCGTCGCCGATGGATGCCGACCTGTCGTTGCTGCCGCCGGTCGCCATCCACGCAAGCACCGACGAGCTGCTGTTGCCCGACGCCGAAGCCATGGCGCAGCGGCTGGACACGGCCGGTGTGCGTTGCGATCTGCATTTGTGGGAGGGCCAGGTTCACGACTTCCCGTTGGCGGCCGATGTACTGCCCGAGGGGCGACGGGCGATCCGCTACCTCGGCGATTTCGTCAAGGAAGTCACCGAACCGCCCGAGCCCGGCACCGCAGCCGCCTGATCCGGCGCCTGAATGAGGCTGCGTCACTGCATTCACTTGCGTCACAGCCGTTTTGGCTGTGGATACTTTCTGCGACCTGTCGGACCCCGGAGCTACTCTTTAGTACATGCGTTCGAACAATCGCGACGAGGTCGTCCAAGTCTTCGACGCAACGACTACCTGCACCCCGACGGCAACTACAGCGACGACCAGCGCGCCAACATCGTGGTGTGGCGCTGGGTAACCAGGACCGTGACGGTATGACCCCCATCAAAGGATTCCTGGGTCCGCAAGCCCGCGCCACGTGGGACGCGGTGTTGGCCCACTGGGCCGCACCCGGAATGTGCAACCCGAATGACCCCGCCCCCTGTGTGAAGGGCACGCCCTCACAGGCGGCGATCGACACCGACGGCCCAGACGGCGACGACGTTCCTTAACCGGTCCGGTCGGGCGATCCGATGGCCCGCACTTTAAGATCATTTCTTATGACCAGTGTTACTGAGCACTCCGGTGAGGCCCACGTAGAGGCGCAAGCCGAGCATGTCGTCGACATCCACACCACTGCGGGCAAGCTCGCCGACCTCAAGCGTCGGACCGAGGAGACCCTGCACCCGGTCGGTGAGGCCGCGGTCGAGAAGGTGCATGCCAAGGGCAAGCTGACCGCTCGGGAACGGGTCTACGCCCTGCTTGACGAGGGCTCTTTCGTCGAGCTCGACGCGCTGGCCAAGCACCGCAGCACCAACTTCGGCCTGGCCGACAAGCGTCCGCTCGGCGACGGTGTGGTGACCGGCTACGGCACCATCGACGGCCGCGAGGTCTGCATCTTCAGCCAGGACGCCACCGTGTTCGGCGGCAGCCTCGGCGAGGTCTACGGCGAGAAGATCGTCAAGGTCCAAGAGCTGGCCATGAAGACCGGCCGGCCGCTGATCGGGATCAACGACGGCGCTGGTGCCCGCATCCAAGAGGGTGTGGTCTCGCTGGGCCTGTACAGCAAGATCTTCCACAACAACATCCTGGCCTCGGGCGTGATCCCGCAGATCTCGCTGATCATGGGCGCGGCGGCCGGCGGCCACGTGTACTCCCCCGCCCTGACCGACTTCATCGTGATGGTCGACCAGACCTCCCAGATGTTCATCACCGGCCCCGACGTGATCAAGACCGTCACCGGCGAGGAGGTCACTCAGGAGGAGCTCGGCGGGGCACACACCCACATGGGTAAGTCCGGCACCGCGCACTACGTCGCCTCCGGCGAGCAGGACGCGCTGGACTACGTCCGCGACCTGCTGAGCTACCTGCCGCCGAACAACTACGCCGACCCGCCGCACTTCCCGGTGCCGGCCGCCGAGGGCGCCATCGAGGACAACCTCACCGCAGAGGACCTCGAGCTCGACACGCTGATCCCGGACTCGCCGAACCAGCCGTACGACATGCACGAGGTCATCACCCGGATCCTCGACGACGACGAGTTCCTGGAAGTCCAGGCCGGTTACGCGCAGAACATCATCGTCGGCTTCGGTCGCGTGGAGGGCCGCACCGTCGGCATCGTGGCCAACCAGCCGACCCAGTTCGCCGGCTGCCTGGACATCAACGCCTCGGAGAAGGCCGCCCGGTTCATCCGGACCTGTGACTGCTTCAACATCCCGATCGTGCTGCTGGTCGACGTACCCGGCTTCTTGCCCGGTACCGAGCAGGAATACAACGGCATCATCCGGCGCGGCGCCAAGCTGCTCTACGCCTACGGTGAGGCCACCGTCGCCAAGATCACCGTCATCACCCGCAAGGCCTACGGCGGCGCGTACTGCGTCATGGGGTCCAAGGAGATGGGCGCTGACGTCAACGTGGCCTGGCCGACGGCCCAGATCGCGGTGATGGGCGCCTCCGGCGCGGTCGGGTTCGTCTACCGCCAGCAGCTCAACGAGGCCTCGAAGAACGGCGACGACGTCGACGCGCTGCGCCTGCAGCTCCAGCAGGAGTACGAGGACACGCTGGTGAACCCCTACGTCGCCGCGGAGCGGGGCTACGTCGACGCGGTGATCCCGCCGTCGCACACCCGCGGCTACATCGCCACGTCGCTGCGACTGCTGGAACGCAAGATCGTCCAGCCGCTGCCCAAGAAGCACGGAAACATTCCCCTGTGAGCGGCACGAGCGAGCTTGTGAGCGAAGAGAACGAAGCGACCACCGCGGTCGAGGAGACTCCTGTGGCGGCCGAGCCACTCATCAAGGTGTTGCGGGGCAACCCCACCGACGCCGAGATCGCGGCGTTGGTCGCGGTGCTCGGCACGGCGGGCGGCGGCAGCGCCGAATCCGGCACGCGGGACCGCAATCTGTGGGGCCACCCGGTCGACAAGCTGCGGCTTCCGCTGTTCAGCTGGCAGCGGATCACCCTGCTGGAACGCACCCACATGCGCCGGTGACCAGCCGGTGACGAGGCTGGTCCTCGGCTCGGCCTCCTCCGGCCGGTTGGCCGTCCTGCGCGGCGCCGGGATCGACCCGTTGGTGGTGGTCTCCGGTGTCGACGAGGACGCCGTGATGGCCGGTCTGCCCGCTACTGCGTCCCCGGATGCCGTGACCGGCGCCCTGGCCGCCGCTAAAGCGGACCATGTTGCCTCCACGTTGCAGCCACCGGTAAGCACCGATTGCGTTGTGATCGGCTGTGATTCAATGCTCTACATCGACGGCAAGTTGTGCGGCAAGCCTCCGACGGTCGATGAGGCCCGCATCCGCTGGCGCGAGATGGCCGGGAATTCCGGGCAGCTCCACACCGGCCACAGCCTGATCCGGTTGCGCGACAACGAGATCACCCATCAGATCACCGAAACGGCCGTCACCACAGTGCGGTTCGGCCGACCGGATGACGATGACCTGGAGGCCTATCTGGCCAGCGGCGAGCCATTGCGGGTCGCCGGCGGATTCACCCTGGATGGCTTGGGGGGCTGGTTCGTCGACGGCGTCGACGGCGATCCCTCCAGTGTCATCGGTATCAGCCTGCCCATGCTGCGTCGGCTGCTGCGCCCAGCCGGAGTCTCGGTCGCAGCGCTGTGGGCGGCCAACCCGGTCACCTGAGCCAGGTCTCGCGCAGCTGAAGTCACAGGATTTCCGGCCATGGGAGTGGCACAACGGTTACCGCCCGGTAGGCTCGGTTTCGTGCCAGTGCCTGCCGACCCCAGCCCCGCCCTGCAGTCCTACGCTCACCCGGAACGGTTGGTGACAGCCGACTGGCTCGCGGGAAATCTGGGCACACCCGGCCTCGTCGTGGTGGAGTCCGACGAGGATGTCTTGCTCTACGACATCGGCCACATTCCCACCGCGGTCAAGATCGACTGGGTCACCGATCTCAACGATTCCCCGGTCCGCGACTACATCACCGGCGAGCAGTTCGCCGACCTGATGAACCGCAAGGGCATCTCCCGCGACGACACCGTGGTGATCTACGGCGACAAGTCCAACTGGTGGGCCGCCTACGCGTTGTGGGTGTTCACCCTGTTCGGACACGAAGACGTGCGGCTGCTCGACGGCGGGCGCGACCTGTGGGTGTCCTCGGGCCGCGAAACCACCCTCGACGTGCCGTCGAAGACCACGACCGGCTACCCCGTCGTCAAGCGCAACGACGCCCCCATCCGGGCTTACAAGGACGACGTACTGGCCAACATCGGCCAGGTGCCGCTGATCGACGTGCGCTCGCCGCAGGAATACACCGGCGAACGCACCCACATGCCGGAATACCCGGAGGAGGGTGTGCTGCGCGGGGGCCACATCCCCACTGCGGTCTCAGTGCCATGGAGCAAGGCTGCCGACGACGCCGGCCGGTTCCGCAAGCGCGAGGAGCTCGAGGCGCTCTACGCCTTTCTCAAGCCCGACGACAAGCCGATCGCCTACTGCCGCATCGGGGAACGCTCCAGCCACACCTGGTTCGTTCTGACCCATCTGCTCGGCCTCGAGGACGTCCGCAACTACGACGGTTCCTGGACTGAGTGGGGCAACACCGTGCGCGTGCCCATCGTCGACGGACCCGAACCCGGTCCGGCCCCAGGGGCCGGGGCGGCCTGAGCCAGCTGATGAGCCTGCCGCAGGGATTGGCGCAGGTGGTGTCCGACTTCGCCGAAGTCGAAGGCCAGGACAAGCTCAAGCTGCTGATCGAATTCGCCGACGAACTGCCCGAACTGCCCGAAGAGCTGACCGAATCGGCCATGGAACCGGTACCCGAGTGCCAGTCGCCGTTGTTCATGCATGTCGATGCCGCCGACCCGCAACGGGTGCGGCTGTATTTCAGCGCGCCTCCAGAGGCGCCGACGACGCGCGGCTTCGCATCGATCTGGGCCGCCGGTCTCGACGGCGAACCGGCCGACGTCATCCTGGACGTGCCGGAGGATTTCGCGTCACAGCTCGGGCTCGCCGCACTGATCAGCCCCCTGCGACTACGGGGTATGTCGGCCATGTTGACCCGCATCAAGCGGCATTTACGCGCCGCGTAAGGGGCACTGGAACAGGTTCAGCGGTCGCGCTTTACACTGCCTGAAGCTAGATTCTTAAAGACATTTCTTATACATGCCATCAGGAGGGCCAGTGGCGAACCATGCCAGCTCGAAGATCTCCAAGGTGCTCGTCGCCAACCGCGGGGAGATCGCAGTCCGGGTGATCCGCGCCGCGCGCGACGCCGGATTGGCCAGCGTGGCCGTGTACGCCGAACCCGACGCCGACGCACCCCACGTCCGGCTCGCCGATGAGGCTTTCGCCCTGGGTGGGCAGACCTCGGCCGAGTCCTACTTGGTGTTCGAGAAGATCCTCGACGCCGCGGCCCAGTCGGGCGCCAACGCGATTCACCCCGGGTACGGCTTCCTCTCCGAGAACGCCGACTTCGCCCAGGCCGTGATCGACGCCGGGTTGATCTGGATCGGGCCGAGCCCGCAGTCGATCCGCGACCTCGGCGACAAGGTCACCGCGCGCCACATCGCTGCCCGCGCCAAGGCTCCCCTGGTGCCCGGCACCCCGGACCCGGTCAAGGACGCCGACGAGGTGGTGGCGTTCGCCAAGGAGCACGGTGTGCCGGTAGCCATCAAGGCCGCGTTCGGCGGTGGCGGCCGCGGCATGAAGGTGGCGCGCACACTCGAAGAGATTCCCGAGCTGTTCGAGTCGGCCACCCGCGAGGCGATTGCGGCCTTCGGTCGCGGCGAGTGCTTCGTGGAGCGTTACCTGGACAAGCCGCGCCACGTCGAGGCTCAGGTCATCGCCGACCAGCACGGCAACGTCGTCGTCGCGGGTACTCGCGACTGCTCGCTGCAGCGCCGCTTCCAGAAGCTGGTCGAGGAGGCCCCCGCGCCGTTCCTGACCGACGCGCAGCGCAAGGAGATCCACGAGTCCGCCAAGCGGATCTGCAAGGAGGCCGGTTACTACGGCGCCGGCACCGTGGAGTACCTGGTCGGCCAGGACGGCCTTATCAGCTTCTTGGAGGTCAACACCCGTCTGCAGGTGGAACACCCGGTCACCGAGGAGACCTCGGGCATCGACCTGGTGCGTGAGCAGTTCCGGATCGCCAACGGCGAGACGCTGGACCTCACCGAGGACCCCGAGCCGCGCGGCCACTCGATCGAGTTCCGCATCAACGGCGAGGACGCCGGTCGTGGCTTCCTGCCGGCCCCCGGCCCGGTCACCCGCTTCGACCCGCCGACCGGCCCCGGCATCCGGATGGACTCCGGTGTGGAGACCGGTTCGGTGATCGGCGGCCAGTTCGACTCGATGCTGGCCAAGCTGATCGTCACCGGCGCGACGCGCACCGAGGCGCTCGAGCGTGCCCGGCGCGCCCTGGACGAGTTCCATGTGGAGGGGCTGGCCACGGTCATCCCGTTCGACCGCGTGGTGGTTCGCGACCCGGCCTTTGTCGGCGACGAGAACGGCTTCACGGTCCACACCCGCTGGATCGAGACCGAGTTCGAGAACAACATCGAGCCCTTCACCGGCGGTGAGCCGCTCGACGAGGACGACGTCCAGCCGCGGCAGAAGGTGGTCGTCGAGGTCGGCGGCCGGCGCCTGGAGGTGTCGCTGCCGGGTGACCTGGCGCTGGGCGGCGGTGCCGGCGGTGCCGCTGGCGCCATCCGCAAGAAGCCCAAGGCCCGCAAGCGTGGCGCGCACGGCGGCGCGGCGGCGTCCGGTGACGCTGTCACCGCACCGATGCAGGGCACCGTGGTGAAGGTGGCCGTCGAGGAGGGCCAGGAGGTCGCCGCCGGTGACCTGGTTGTCGTCCTGGAGGCCATGAAGATGGAGAACCCGGTCACCGCGCACAAGGACGGTGTCATCACCGGCCTGTCGGCCGAGGCCGGATCGGCCATCACGCAGGGCACCGTGCTCTGCGAGATCAAGTAGTAGCCATAGAACCCGTCGAGATCAACGCCGGCCCGTGGTATCTGCGGATACCACGGGCCGACGATCGTATAGACGACCGTGTGACCCTGGCCGACCTCGGTGAGACCGACCCGGACTACGTCGCGAAGGCGGAATCCGGCTGGGCCGACGACTCGCGCTATCTCTGGGCGGTCTGCGAGCCGACGACGGGCGAACTGTTGGCCGAGGTGACACTCAATCCCGCCTCGGGCGAGATCGCCAGTCGGCACCGGCCAGGTACAGGTAATAGCGAGGCAGCAATGACCGGGGCACAGGCGGTGTCCCGGTTCGCTGCGGGCGCGCTAGGTCTGACGCCGGTGATGGCCGGCGTGGGTGGTGCGGCTTCGCCCGACGAAAACCCAGGTCAAGCCGCCGACCGCCAACGCTAGGACCGCGATCCCGAAGCCGAGCGTCCACCCGGCGTCGTGCTGCGCGGCAGCGCTCATGAAGCCCACCAGTGCCAGTGCCGCCATCAACAGCATGGCCAATCCCGGCAACTCACGGCGGTCCTTGAACACCAGTCCGGCCCGCGGCTGGGTCGTACGCCTCTGATCGATTCCCTCATCGGTGTCGCTGATGTCGCTCATGGGGCCCCTTGTACCCTCGGCGCTGCGACCCGAAACCCGCTGCGCAGATGGCGGCGACCTGCCACGCCCGGCTCCGCCGCGCTCGCAATCACCGCTACGCAGATGGCGGCGACCTGCCACGCCCGGCTCCGCCGCGCTCGCAATCGCCGCTAGGGGAAGTCGCGCAGCGCCGCCAGCAGCGGCTCCGCGGCCTCCTTGAGGAAGGCCTCCTGGGTCTCCCCGCCGATCTGGATCAGCGCGATGTCGGTGAAGCCGGCATCTCGGTAGGCGCCGACGGCGTCGACGATTGGGTCCAGTTCCGGCCCGCAGGGTATGGCCCCGGCAACGTCGCGCGGCTGCACGTAGCGGGTGGCAGCCGCGAACGCAGCCGGTGTCGGCAGCTCAGAATTGACCGACCAGCCGCCGCCGAACCAGCGAAACTGCCGGTGGGCGCGCTGTATTGCCTGATCCCGGTCGGGATCCCAGCACACCGGTAGCTGCCCGATGATTCGCCCGCCCGCCAACCCGGCCGCCTGCCGTGCGGTATGCCAGGAGTGGACCAGATCGCGGTCGGGCTGCACCGCGATCAGGTGATCGGCAGCCGCGGCGAATCTGTCGACACCCTTGGGCCCCGACATGGCCACGGCCAACGCGACGGGGATGTCCGGCAGGTCCCACAACCGTGCCTGGTCGACTTGAAAATAGTCGCCGTCGTGGTCGACCGTCTCCCCCATCAGCAGCTCGCGGATGATCTTGATGGCTTCGCCGAGCATGGCCTGCCTGCGCGCCACGTTCGGCCACCCCGCTCCCGTCACGATGTGTTCGTTGAGGTTCTCCCCGCTGCCCAAGCCCAGGGTGAACCGCCCCTCGGCGAGGATCTGTACGGTGGCCGCCTGCTGGGCCACGATCGCCGGGTGATACCGCATCGTCGGACAGGTGACGTAGCTGTACAGACCTATCTCTTGGGTGGCGTGCGCGACCGCGCCCAGCAGCGCCCACGCATTGGGAGCGTGACCCTGCGACACCAGCCACGGCGAGAAATGATCGCTGCACACTGCGAAGTCGAAACCGCGTTCCTCGGCGGCAACGGCGTAGCCGACCAACTCTGCGGGCCCGCTCTGCTCGGTCATCAAGGTATAGCCGAAGCGTGTCATGCTGCCGGAATACCCAACGGCCGATCACCGAAACGGCGCGGCGCCGTTTGGAGCAGCCGAGGTGGCGGGTATCCGCAAGCGTGCCCACCGCAACGATCCACACCGAACCTCGCCTGCCCGCCGCGTGCGGGCCGTTGTCTACGAGCGTCTGCGGGCTCTTGCGTCGACCTGCCGGCGCGGCCCCTGAGCCCTTCCCTCCGACCACCGACACCGACCCATACGGCCGTGACCTGCAACTGGCGCTCTACCTCTGCTACGAGTTGCATTACCGCGGGTTCGCCGATGTTGACCCCGGCTGGGAGTGGGACGTCAACCTGTTGGGACTACGCACGCAACTCGAACACGCGTTCCTCGACCGCGTGCGTCGCGATGTCGGAGTGATACCGCCCCACGCGACGGCCGATGCCGAAATGGATGCCGCGGCAACCGAGCCCGTGCACGGCGACGGACCCTCGTGGTACCTGCGCGATCACGGCAGCTGGGAGCAGGCCCGCGAGTACTTCGTCCACCGGTCGCTGTACCACCTCAAGGAGGGCGATCCGCACGCCTGGATCATCCCGCGCCTGACCGGCCAGGCCAAAGCGTCGTTTGTCGCGGTCGAATTCGACGAGTACGGCGCCGGGCGGGGTCCGCGGGTGCACCAGCAGCTCTTCGCCGACCTGCTCATCGCGGCCGGGCTGGATGCCGGTTACCTCGCCTATCTCGATGTTGTCCCTGCCGAGTCGCTGGCGGTGGTGAATCTGATGTCGCTGTTCGGGCTGCATCGCCGATGGCGGGGAGCGGCCGCCGGACACTTCGCGGGCACCGAGATCACCTCCCCTCCGGGCTCGAGCCGCCTGGTCGCGGCGCTGCGACGGATGGGTGCCCCGGAACCGTGCGTGGCGTTCTACGCCGAGCATGTCGAGGCCGACGCGGTACACGAACAGGTGGTGCGCCACGACGTGATCGGTGACCTGTTGGACCGCAATCCGCATTTGGAGACCGATGTCGTATTCGGTATCCGAGCTCTCGGCGCTGTGGAAAATCGGCTCTCCGACGTCATGATTTCGGCCTGGTCAGCGGGACGTTCCTCGCTGCTCACAATCTGAAAATTAAGGTTTCACTGGGATTTTCCAGAAATTGTCAGTCACCCCTTTACCGATTGAAGCGGTTCTCGGTAACGTCTGACTCCTCCGGTTGAGTTCACAGCCGCAGTGAAACGTCACCGCGTAAACGCAGCCCCGGAAGTGATTACGTTGACGTGATCCAACAGCACGATTCGTCGACTGATGGAGCCACAACATGACGATCAGCAAGGTTACTCAGAACGCATTCGCCACTCCTGCAACGGAAGCCACTCAAGTTTGGCGCAACCACACCGCCAAGTTCACAGTTCATTGGGGTCGCACCGGAGCCGTCGTTGCCGTGAATGGCGAGATCGACGCGGCGAACGCCAACCCATTCGCGGACTACGCCAAGCGTTGCGCCGAGTGCTGCGAGTGGCTGGTGGTGGATCTCTCTGAACTGACATTCATTGGGACCAGCGGGTTTTCAGCTCTTCAGTCGATCACCACGCAGTGTTCCAGCGCGCAGACCAAACTGAAGGTGGTCCCGAGTCCCGCGCTGTCTACCTTGCTGCGGATCTGCGACCCCCACTCGCGACTTCCACTGGTGGACTCGCTGGCGGACGCGTTGGCCGAGGTGCAGCGGTCCGGTCGGCCGCTGCGCCTGGTGCCGTGATCTAGGAATCTAGGCCGGTACCGCGTCGGCGGAGCGGTTCCAGGCACGGTGCCCGGCGAGTGCGGCGGCGAATGCGTCGAAGAACTCGTCATTCAAGTCATCAGCCGCGGCCGTCGTCGTCACCACCCCGGAGGCGACGACGACCGCGGTGTCTTCGGCCGGCGGCTCGGACACACCGGCCTTGGGCAACAGGTTGACACCGGCACCGAACGCCCCGATCACCTTGAGGTGCTTGTAGGCCTCCGCGACGAAGTGCATCGCATAACCGTCACCGGACAGTGTTTGCACGGCCTCTGGCCCGCACGGCACCACCACCGCGTCGTAGAGCACCGACGCCATCGTCGTGAAGGCTCGGTCGACACTTAACCGCCCACCGGAGCCCCCGGCCAGTTCGCCGCCGGCGATGGGCGCCAGCACTTCGGCGATCGCGCCGCGTTCCCGCATCGCCGCGACGAACCGTTCCACGCCCACCACGTCCACCCCGTCGGCGGCCAGCACTGCGATCTTGCGGCTTTCGATGCCGGGCGCACGTTCGCCGGCGGGGGTACCGGCATCACTCAACTGCGAGAGCGCCGGTGACAGCGGCACCTCGGCGACGGCTTGCTCCTCGGGTGCGGCCAGGCCCAGCTTCTCGGCCACCTGGCGCGCCAGGTCATGGTCGACCAGGCTCAGCTGTTCGACGGCGCGCTGCCGAATCTCGACATGTTCACATTTCCCCAGTTCAAAGGCGTAGGCGGCGACGATGTGCTTCGCCTCGGGCTCGGTCATGCTTCGATAGAACATCCGTGCCTGGCCGTAGTGGTTCTCGAAGCTCGCGGCGCGCTTGCGGATCTTGGCCCCGTCCAGCTTCTCGGTGTAGTGCCGGAACACGCCCTCGTCCGCCAAGGCTGGGCAGCCACCACCCAACGAGTTCTTGAAGTAGCTGGACTTCCCCTGCGGAATCGCGTGTTGACTGTAGCCGTCGTGCTGGTTGTTGCGCACCTGCGCCACCGGCCGGTTGACCGGCAGCTGAGCGAAGTTCGGCCCGCCGAGCCGGATCAACTGCGTGTCCAGGTAGGAGAAGTTGCGGAACTGCAGCAGCGGGTCGTTGGTGAAGTCGATTCCCGGTACGACGTTGGCGGTGTGGAACGCCACCTGCTCGGTTTCGGCGAAGAAATTCTCCGGGTTGCGATTGAGCACCATCTTGCCGACCGGGCGCACCGGAACCTGTTCTTCGGGAATGATTTTGGTGGCGTCCAGCAGGTCGAAGTCGAACTTGAACTCGTCGGCTTCGGCGACCAGCTGGACCCCGAGTTCCCATTCCGGGAATTGCCCGGCCTCGATGGCGTCCCACAGGTCGCGTCGGTTGAAGTCGGGGTCCTTGCCGGCGATCTTCTGGCACTCGTCCCAGATCAGCGAGTGCACGCCCAGCTTCGGCTTCCAGTGGAACTTCACGAACGTCCCTTCGCCGCTGGTGTTCACGAAGCGGAAGGTGTGCACGCCGAAGCCCTGCATCATCCGGTAGCTGCGCGGCAGGGCGCGGTCCGACATCAGCCACATGATGGCGTGCAGCGTCTCGGGCTGCAGCGAGACGAAGTCCCACAGCGTGTCGTGAGCGGACTGGGCCTGCGGAATCTCGTTGTCCGGCTCGGGTTTCACCGCATGCACGAAATCAGGGAACTTGATGCCGTCCTGGATGAAGAACACCGGAAAGTTGTTGCCCACCAGGTCGTAGTTGCCCGCCTCGGTGTAGAACTTGGTGGCGAACCCGCGTACGTCACGCACGGTGTCGGCCGAACCGCGCGAGCCGGCCACGGTGGAGAACCGCACGAACACCGGAGTCTTGGTGCCCGGTGTAGTCAGAAATCGCGCCGCGGTGTACTGCGCGAGCGAGTCGTCATAGGGCTCGAAATAGCCGTAGGCTCCCGCCCCGCGGGCATGCACCACCCGCTCGGGAATCCGCTCGTGGTCGAAGTGGGTGATCTTCTCCCGGGCGTGGAAGTCCTCCAGCAGTGTCGGCCCACGCTCCCCGACAGTCAGAGCGTCGTCGGTGTGGTCGACGCGCACCCCCTGCTGAGTTGTGAGGTATCCAGACTGCCGGTCGACCCGGTAATCGTCGAGTTGTCGCTGCTTGCCGTCACGGTCCTCGGTAGCCACCGCTTTTCCTCTCGTCGGTATTTGGGAAGTCCCTGGGTGGGTATCCCAGGCGGGTCATCCGCAAACGGCCAGGACCGTCCGCGAGCGAGAGGGGAAGAGCGTGAGCGCCCAATCGGCTGTGTTGTTCGACGTCGACGGCACCCTGGTCGATTCGAACTACCTGCACGTGCACGCCTGGCGGCGTGCGTTCGCCGAGCTACGCCACGAGGTGGAGTCGTGGCGGATCCACCGTGCCATCGGAATGGACGGATCCGAGTTGGTACGCCTGCTGTCCGACGACGCACCCGACGGCATCCGCCGGCGACTAAAAGACCTGCATTCGCAGTACTACCTGCAGTCATCGGACTTGCTGTCGCCGCTACCGGGCGCCCGCAAACTGTTGGAACACATAGCCGCTCTTGATCTTCCGGTGGTGCTGGCCACCTCGGCACCCGAGGACGAGTTGGCGGTGCTGCGCAAGGCGCTCGGCTGCGACGACCTTGTCGCGGCGGTCACCTCTTCGGCCGATGTGGACGTCGCGAAGCCGAATCCGGACATCATCGAGATAGCACTGGACCGGGTCGGCGCAACGGCGGATCGCGCCGTCTTTGTGGGCGACGCGGTCTGGGATGCCCAGGCGTGCGTGCGCGCCGGAGTTCCCGGCATCGGCCTGCTCAGCGGCGGCGTCTCCCGCGCCGAATTGGAAACGGCCGGTGCGGCGGTAGTTTTCGACAACGCCGAGGATCTGCTGGAGCACCTGGATCAGACGCCGATCGCCGGCCTGGCCAACGGGCGGGGCGCGCATGGATGAGTCCACGTTCCTGAGCACCCTGACCCGGGCAGTCGGTGCGCTGCATCGCGCCGACGTGCCGTTCGCCCTGGCCGGCGGCGCGGCGGTATATGCCCGCGGCGGGCCGCACTCCCACCACGACATCGACCTGCTCGTCGAGCCCTCCGAAGCCGAGCGGGCGGCGATAGTGCTCGCCGAGGCCGGCATGTCACGTGTGCAGCCGCCGGAAGACTGGCTGCTCAAGGTCTTCGACGGCGAGGTGCTGGTGGACCTGATCCATCACCTCGGCGAGATCCCGATCAGCGCCGACACCATCGCCAGCGCACCGCCGATCCAAGTCGGTTCGGTGATCGTTCGGGTCATCACCGCCACGGATCTGATGGTGCAGAAGCTTGCGGTGTTGGACTGTCACCGTTGCGATTTCGCTGAGCTTCTTATTGTCGCGCGAATCCTGGGCGAACAGGTGGAGTGGCCGCAGGTGCGCCGGCGGCTGCGGAACTCCCCGTTCGCCGAGGCCTTCTGGCACCTGTTGTGTGGGCTGTCGATCGTCGAAGACGACCACACCGCCCAGCCGCAGCCGCCCGCCCATCTGGTCGCCGTCGTGCGCCGGAGGCTCGCCGAAGACCCCGAGATCGGCGAGCTGGGGATCGGGATCGAGATCGACGACGACTCGGTGTGGCTGACCGGGTCGGTCAACGGCCCGCAACGCCGAGCCACGATCGAATCGGCTGTGCGGCGCATCGTCGGTCCGCGCAACGTGTTCAACGAGATCGAAGTGGTGCAGCTGTTCGAACCCGCGGAGCAGGTGACCGGGTGATTCGGGTTGCGGCCGTCGGCGACATTCATCTGGGCGAAGACTCGCGCGGCACTATGCACTGGCACGATATCGATGCCCGGGCCGACATGCTGGTGGTCGCCGGGGACCTGACCCGGCACGGGACCGCCGCCGAGGGCCAGGTGGTCGCCGACGAGCTCAGCGATTGCCCGGTACCGGTGGTGTGCGTGCTCGGCAACCACGACTACCACCAGAATCAGCAGCACGAGATCACCGCGGCCTTGCGCGACGCCGGGATCGCCGTGCTGGAGGGCGAGATCCACACCGTGCACGTGCAGCAGCAGCGGGTGGGCGTCGCCGGCGTGAAGGGATTCGGCGGCGGCTTCGCCGGCAGATGCGCGACGGCCTTCGGCGAGCCGGAGATGAAGGCGTTCGTCGGCGCCACTCAAACTGCGTCCGACCAGCTGCGTGACGGCCTGCGCGCGCTGCGCACTGACTATCGGATCGCGCTGCTGCACTACTCCCCCGTCGCCGACACGCTGTACGGCGAGCCGCCGGAGATCTATCCGTTTCTGGGCTCATGCCTGCTGGCCGAGGCTATCGACGACGCCGGAGCGGACCTGGCTGTGCACGGCCATGCCCACGCCGGAACCGAGAAGGGCCGCACCGCCGGTGGCGTGGCGGTACGCAATGTGGCCCGGCCGTTGATCCGCGCGCCTTACACCGTGTATCAGGTCAGCGGTAATCCGATAGCGGCAGCCAGCACGGCAAGCGCTGCGAACATCCACGCCACGTAGTCACCAGGTACATGCTGGGCGGCGTTCACCGTACACACTGCCTCGGCCAGCTGCTCTTGGGCGGTCCGCGCAGTCAGCGTCACGTAGCGTTTCGCCGAAGGCTCTTGCGAGCCGGCTATTTACCGCGGACACGGCGGTTGTGTTTCTTGATCGCCGTGACCAGTTCGGATTTCCGCATCGTCGAGCGTCCATGAATGTCCAGCCGGCGGGCGACGTCCAGCAGATGCTGCTTGCTGGCGTTGGCATCGACGCCCTCCGCGGACGGTCCGGAGTTGTTCGGGCCGCCCCCGGCCGCGCGCTTATCCGACGGGCCGCGCTTCTTTTTGGGCTCCCAATGGTCGCCGACCTTCTCGAAACTGTGCTTGAGCGCCGCATAGGCGACCCGGTGCGCACGTTGCTCGCTGCCGTATTCCTTGGCGGCGGCATCGTGCGCTTTGGCGAAGGTGCGTTGCGCCTTGGCGCCGGAGCGCTGCAGCGTGCTGGGCAACTCGCCGCGTTTGGCGGTGCCGCTCTTCGTCGTCTTGGGCATGAGACCTCCAATCAGCGACTGCGATCGGGGTTGGTTACCCCCTGAAACGGCTGAGCAACCATTTCGGGTGCGTCCACGTTTGTCGTTCCGCCGATCGGGCAACCCGGATACTCGTGAATGCCGAACGTTTCCGTCAATTGCTCACCGGCCGTGCCCCATTCATCTCGGTGTACTTCGAGGATTCACACGACACCGAGGACGCGGCCCCCAAACTCGAACTGACCTGGCGCAAGGTCAGCGAGGATCTCACTCGTCAGGGCGTCGGCAAGCAGATCATCAGTGATATCGAACGCGCCGTCATGGATTTGCGCCCGCCGGTCGGCAAGAGTGGTCGTGCGGTGATCGCCTGCCCTGACGGTGTGCTGCTCAACGAGCATCTGCAGGCTCCCACCGCCACAACGGTCCGACTGTCGCAGCTTCCCTACCTCATCCCGGTCTTCGAGCACGGCTTCGAGTACCCGAACTACGTATTGGCCGAGGTTGACCAAACCGGTGCCGACATCACCGTGCACGCCGGCGGAGCGCTGCGCACGGAAACCGTTGACGGCGGCGGCTATCCGGTCCACAAGGCCGCCGGTGCCGAAACCCCGGGATACGGTGATCCGCAGCCGCACGCTCAGGAGGCCGCCCGCAAGAATGTCCGCGCCGTCGCCGCCCGGGTAGCCGAACTCGCCGAGGGGCCCGAACTCGTGTTCGTGGTCGGCGAGGTGCAAGCTCGCTCGGCGCTGCTGGAGGCTTTGCCGAAGCGGGTCGCAGGCCTGACCACAGAGCTGGGGATCGGGGCCCGACACAGTCGGCATGACCCGAGCGAGATCCAGGACGCCATCGAAGCCGAATGTCTGCGACGCCAACTCGCCGTCATCCAAGCCGCGGTAGAACGGTTCACCGCCGAATCGGGCCGAGGGTCCGGCCTGGCAGCGCAAGGTCTGCCGGCGGTATGCGCCGGGCTGAGCCAAGGTGCGGTGGAGACGCTGATCGTCGGCGACATCGGCGATGCGACAGTGGTCGCCGACGCGGGGCTGACGGTCACCGCAGCGAACCCGGACATGCTCTCCGACTACGGTGCCGCACCGGCACATACGCTGCGTGCCGACGAGGCACTGCCCTGGGGAGCGATCGCGATCGGTGCGGATGTCGTGACGGCGGAGGCGGCGGTGGACCCGACCGACGGCGTTGCGGCGGTGCTGCGCTACCCGCAGCCGGCGGCCCCGGCCTGAGCGGAGAGCCGGTCACCAGCCCGTCGGGTCGCCCTGTGCCGCGGCGTCTGAGGCGTCTAGGGGCTGCTGCATCGCCAGGTCGTCCTCGTTCAGGACAGCCAGTGGGCAGTGGCAGCGCGGCGTCAGCTCCGAGCCGACCGAGCCGAACAACAGGTGCCGCAGCCGCCAACGGCCGCTCGATCCGACGACAACCAGCTCGGCTTGCCGGGACAATCCCTCGAGCGCGTCAACCGGATCGGCGAACTCCACTTTCGTGTTCAGCTGCGCGGGCGCACCATCCGAAGCGCTGTGGGTGGCGACTCCAACGGCGTCATCGACGATCCGCTGGACGCGCCGGTGCGGTAATTCATGTTGACCGAACACGATCCATCGGGCCATCAGGGGAGACAACTGGGTCGACGCCGCGTGCACCAGGGTCAGCGGTAGCGCGCGGCGCTGGGCCTCCTGGGCTCCCCATCGCACGGCGGCCCGCGATGCCGACGACCCATCGACACCGACAACGATCCCGGCACCTGCTGTATCCGAAGCCATGATGGGCGGAGGTTAGCCATCGCGCCCGGGCGTCAAACCCCTCGATGTCGTCAGGTGTCGTCGCTTCTGGCTTCGGCGCCGGTTTCGCCGACATCGAAGGCATCATCGGGGCTGGTACGCCCGACATAGGTACCGTCTTCGGCCTTGCCGGCACGCGACCACGCCTGGTGGGCGTCGGCTTCGACGTCCGCCTCGGCCTTCTGGCCTTTTCTCCCAGCCATCGCCGGCATCCTTTCGTCGTCCTCCTCCGCATACCCGCCGGAAACCGTTCCTAGACCCGCAACCGCACAGCGCCTTCCTGTCCAACCGAGGGTTACCTGACTCCTCCTGCGGGTAGGCGCTGCTAGTGACAAGCCACAGGAGGTGACCCACTGATGGAACGACAGAGTGCGAAACACAGCCCACGCGACGATGACCGTCTCAAGGCCGAACTGCGCGGCACGCTGCAGGGCAACCGGTCCAGCCGAGTCGAAGAGTGGCGCGACCCGGAGCCGCCCGCCGACGACGACCCGGACACCCAGACGGCCGGGCCGCCGCCCGGTACCTGAGGCGTACGGGATCTGCTGATGGGATTTCCTGAACAACAACAACGCCCACCCGGACGCCAAACGGAGATGGAGCCGGTTCCCGACTGCGGCGAGACCAGCTACCGGGGTGCGGGCAGACTGGCCGGCAAGAAAGCGGTCATCACCGGCGGCGACAGCGGTATCGGGCGCGCCGTCGCGATCGCCTTCGCCCGCGAGGGCGCCGATGTCCTCATCGCCTACCTCGACGAGGATGACGACGCACGAGACGTCGCCCGCTACGTCGAAGAGGCTGGGCGCACATGCGTTCTGGTGCGTGGGGATCTGTCTGACCCGCAGCACTGCCGGGAGGTCATCAACTGCGCCGCACACGAGTTCGGCAGCATCGATGTGCTGGTCAGCAATGCCGCCTACCAGATGACGCACAACACCATCGAAGAGATCAGCGACGAGGAGTGGGATCACACGTTCCGGCTCAACGTCGGGGCCTATTTCTATCTGACCAAGGCGGCGTTGCCGCACATGAGCGCCGGCGCGTCGATCATCGGCAGTTCCTCGGTCAACTCCGACACCCCGAACCCGACGCTCGCGCCGTATGCGGCGACAAAGGCGGCAATCGCGAACTTCTCGGCGAGTCTCGCTCAACTCCTCGGCGACCGAGGTATTCGGGTGAACAGCGTGGCTCCGGGTCCTATCTGGACCCCACTGATTCCCTCAACCCTGCCACCGGACGCAGTGGCATCGTTCGGTGAGAACGTGCCGCTGGGTCGCGCCGGCCAGCCGGCCGAGCTGGCCTCTGTCTACGTGCTGCTTGCCTCCGACGAAGCCAGCTACATCTCCGGGGCTCGGGTAGCTGTCACCGGCGGTAAGCCGATCTTGTGAGGCAGCTCAACGGGTGCGGGTCATCGCGGCCGCCGCGCAGCCAGTACGCCGGCTCCGGCCATCCCCAGGGCGGTCGCGGCGCCGGCGACCAGTCCAGGGTGCCGGGACGCCCAGATCTGCGGGCTGTGCGCGTGCGAGGAGTCGTCGAACGCCCCGCACGCACCGTGGTCGCTGCCCGGCCGTTCGTCGAGCGGTTGCCAGAGGTTGTACGGCTTGTCGCCATCGACCCGCTCGCCGGTCTGCTGCGAGTCGTAGCCGGTGCGGGCCAAGTAGCGATCGAGCAATGGCGCCGCGAAGCGCTGAGCCAGCAAGGTGGCTACGGTGCTCTCGCCCACCCAGTACTGCTTGCGTCGGGGATGGTCGGCGGCCCGCAACACCGCCTTGGCCACCAGCTGCGGCTGGTAGATCGGTGGCACCGGTTGCGGGTGGCGGGGAAGCCGGGACAGCACCCAGGAGAACTGCGGCGTATTGACCGCCGGCATCTGGACGAGCGTGATGTTGACCTTCGAGCCGTCGTGCAGCAGCTCGCAACGCACCGATTCGGTGAAGCCGTTGACGGCGTGCTTCGCGCCGCAGTACGCCGACTGCAGCGGGATCGCCCGCTCCCCCAGTGCTGAGCCCACCTGGACGATCGTGCCGTGGTCGCGGGGTTTCATTCGGGCCAACGCCGCCATGGTGCCGTAGACGAATCCGAGATAGCAGACCTCGGTCACGCGTTTGAACTCCGCGGGCCCGATCTCGGTGAACGGCGCGAAGACCGATGCGAAGGCAACGTTGATCCAGGTGTCGATCGGCCCGAATTCGGCCTCGACACGATCGGCGGCGGCCGCCACCGCATCGGGGTCGGCGACGTCGGTGGGAATGGGCAGCGCGGTGCCCCCGGCCTCTTCGACATCACGCGCCGCGCCGCGCAGGCCTGCTTCACCGCGCGCGAGCAGGGCGACATTGGCGCCACGTTTGCCGTACAACTGCGCGACGGCCCGGCCGATCCCCGCACTGGCTCCGGTGGCGACAACGGTCTGTGTCATATCTGGGCTCCCTTCTGCGAGATGCGCTTGCCGGCAAGACGTTCGGCGAGCCGAGAAGCCAGCGCCATGATGGTCAGCGCCGGGTTGGCAGATCCCTGCGTCGGGCAGACCGAGCCGTCCGAGATGAACAGGTTGGGCACCCCCCACACCCGGTGGTCAGCATCGACGACCGAGTTCTCCGGCGCAGTGCCCATCCGAGCGCCGCCGATCAGATGGGCGTAGCGCTGGATGGTCAATACGTCCTGGGCGCCAGCCGCATGCAGGATGTCGGTGATCACCCGGGTCGAGTAGGCCATATTGGCCTTGTCGTTGTCACAGCGGGTGTAGTCCATTCGGGCCACCGGGATCCCGTAGCCATCGACTTCGTCGGCCAGGGTGATCCTGTTGTTCGGGAGGGGAAGCAGTTCGTTGAGCACGCCGATCGTGCTCCAGTGGTTGTAGTCGCGCATATATTCGCGCATCGCTCGGCCCCAGTGTCCGTCGGCGAGCACGTGCTCCGACCAGCCGATCGGCAGCGGCGACACGGTCTGGATGGAGAATCCGCGGGCGAATCCTCGGGCGGTGTCGGTTTCGTAGAACTGCTCGCTGGTCACCTGCGGCGGCGGGGCCTTATACATCCGCAGCTCCTGCGGCCATCGGCCCGCGGTCTGCGCAGCGCCTTGGACCATGACGTAGCGGCCGACCTGATCGGAGTTGTTCCCCAGCCCGTGCGGGAACCGCGGGCTGGTCGAATTCAACAGCAGCCGTGGGGTTTCGATCGAGTACCCGGCGACCGCCACGACCTTTGCGCGCTGCAGGTTCTCGGCACCGTTGTTGTCGTAGTAGACCACGCCACGCGCCGCTCCGGTGTCGTCGAGTTCAATGCGCGAGGCCATGCAGTCCGCACGGATCTCCACACCGTGTGCCAGCGCGTCGGGCAGGTGGGTGACGTACGGACTGGCCTTGGCGTTGACCTTGCAGCCCTGCAAGCAGTAGCCACGGTAGATACAGTGCGGGCGGTTTCCGAAGGTGCCGTTGACGATTCCGACCGGACCCACCCGCATCTCGATACCCAGATTGCGGGCGCCTTCCCACAGCTTGGACGCGGCACCGGAGATCGGGTGCGGCGACGACGGGTAACGGTGCGGATACCCCCAAGGCCAGTTCTGCCCCGCGACCGGCAATTCGGCCTCGAGTACTTCGTAGTGACGACGAATGTCCTCGTAGGCGATCGGCCAGTCCGCACCGACGCCGTCAAGGCTGAATGTCCGCAAATCGCTCGGGTGAAAGCGTGGACAGTAACCGGCGTAATGCACCATCGAGCCACCGACGCCCCGACCGGAATTGTTCTTGCCCAACTCGATCGGGTCGTCGCCGCCGATAATGCGCTTCTGCGTCCAGTACAGCGGATGCGCTCCGGCTTCGTCGGAGACCCAGTCGGTGTCGGGATGCCAGAACGGTCCTGCCTCAATGATCACGGTGCGCCAGCCGGCCCGTGCCAGTCGCTGCGCCAGCACCGATCCCCCGGCTCCGGCGCCGATGACCACCAGGTCGACCTCGTCATCGATTGCATACCGGCGCATCGTCTTCTCGCCGGGCAGCTCCCGCGACTGCACGTCCAGCAGGAACCGCGAGTCGTTGTCGGGTGGGCCCAGCGATCCTTTGAGCAGGCCGCGCCAGAAGTCGCCCACTACGAATCCTCTTCTTGCACCAGTTCAACCGGGTCTTTG
This sequence comes from Mycobacterium sp. SMC-11, assembly GCF_046250095.1. Lineage (NCBI taxonomy): Bacteria > Bacillati > Actinomycetota > Actinomycetes > Mycobacteriales > Mycobacteriaceae > Mycobacterium > Mycobacterium sp. SMC-11. The sequence continues at coordinate 3,479,224 of NZ_CP176430.1, forward strand.
TCGATGGCACCGCGGGTTTCGAACGGCTCACGCACCGCCGCCGGACCGCTCGGACCGCCCAATCGCATGAAACCGCGCGGGTAGGCCGGGCCGCCGAAGCCGATCTCGTTCCACGCCCAGGGATGGGAGTAGAACGCCGACAGGGTCATCCGCATACACACCGACCATGCTCGAGTCTCGTTCAGCCGCGACCAGGCGCCGCCCTGTAATCGGCCTCGCGAGAACTGGTCGACCAGAGCCAGTTGGGTGGGGATCTCGGCTTGAGCGAACGACGCCTTGCCGTACCGCTGCCCGGCGGCTTCGTCCAAGCCGCGCAACACCAGACGCCAGGTGTCCCGATCGTCGGGCATATCGGCGTACTGGTAGCCGTCCAGCTGACCGTCGGCCAGTTTGGCATCGACGAATTCGGCTACCGGAACCCGCGGTTCGGCGTCTTGTGCCAGCACGATGTCACAGAATGCCCGCAGGGTGGGCTCCTCTGCCGCGGCGAAGAACCGCAGCGGACCCGGCGGCTGCAGCCGGGCCAGCACCACTTTCCTGGTGGCCTCATCCCAGCGGTCCTTGGACGCGAGCACGTCGAAGTCTGGATAGCGCCCGATCATCTGCGGCGTGACGCCGCGGCGTTGCCGGGGCAGCCGCGACGGATGCGGCGGTTGGCGATCGGCCCGTAAGTTCGGCAGGTGGTCGGGGCGGGAGGTGTCGGCCATGGCTGCCGGCCCCTCAGCGTTCGCGGCGCAGCACCGCGGCCAGCAAACCCATCCCGCCGACCATCGCCATCAGGCCGGGCGCTGCGATCGGCGGCCCCATCGGAACGTTGTAGGACGCCATCTTCCAGCCGCCGGGCTTACGCGACACCCCGCGAGCGTGCAGGTACTCCCCCAGCAGGCCGTTGGCGGCGTACACCCCTGCGGTCAACGGCAGCCAGCGCTTGGCCCAGCGGCGCGAGAACACCCCACCGATCCCGGCGACCACCACCGGCGGTGTAACCAGGACCGGGCTCCACATCCACTTGTTGCCGAAGCCGGCCTTGTAATGCTCGAGATAGATCTCGGCGGTCGTGACGATCGCGGCGAACGCCGTCATCGCCGATAGTGATCTTTCGAAGCGGCCATGCGCGACGTTGCGGAGCATCCGATCGACAATGTCACCGGCTTCGCCGATCCACTCCGCGTGACTGCCCGCCCGCACACCGGATTCGCCGGTTTCCAGCAACATCATCTGCGCCCCCGTTCGTTCGCCGATGTTCCGCCGAATCCCGGCAGTACCCCGCCGCCTTCGCGGTCAAACATCGCCCGGCTCGCGTGAGGTCTGCCAGGTTTCGACAGCGGTCGAACGGGGAATTGATCGGGGTACAGATGAATGGAGGACGGATGCGATTCGGTGGATTGGCCGGGACGATTGTGCTGATCTGGCTGCTGATCGGCGTCTTTGCGGCATGGCAGCGCGACTATTTCCACGGCAGTCAAACGAGTTGCGCAACTGCCGGAACCATCGCTGTCACCACATTGGCGGGCCCATTGAACTACCTCGGGTTCAACCCGGTTGTGTCCGATTGTCATTTACCGCAACCTTCTTCGCTTGGTGCGGTCGGTTTGATTGTCTAGAAGGGATTGGTGATGATTGCCCTCGGAGTGATCCTGCTTATTCTGGCGCTCATTTTCAAGATCAACATCCTCTGGACGATCGGCGTCATTCTGCTGATCGTCGGCGCCGCACTGTGGATTCTGGGCGCCGTCGGTCGTCCGGTCGCGGGTCGGCGTTACTGGTATTGATGCCAACCTGCGGGATAGCGCAAACATTGGGACCGCGCCTCGCACAGTCGGGGTCGAGGCAGCTCGGCGCGTTGGATGACAGGGGCACACTCGATGACTGTCGCCGCCGACGCTGATCGCGGCTCCTTCAGGCATATCGCGCTGTTTTACCGCTCCCCACAGGATTATCTCGACTACCTGGTGCCCTACGTCGCCGATGCCGTGGCCGCCGGTCTCCCGATCCTGGTGGCGGTGCCAGAACCAAACCTCTCGCTAGTGCGCAATGCCCTGCCGGCCGGCGCAGCCGAGTCGGCGAGCCTGTCCGATATGACCCAGGTCGGGCGCAACCCCGCTCACATTCTGGGTGGTGTGCTGGGGGCGTTTGCAGCCCGACACCCTTCGGGACCGATACGGATGGTCAGCGAGCCGATCTGGAGCGGCCGGTCCAACCTGGAGTACCCGGCCTGCGTGCAACATGAGGCGTTGGTCAACGAGGCGTTCACCGGTCGAGACCTCACCATGCTCTGCCCTTACGACGCAACGCATCTGGACTCCGATATGCTCGTCGACGCCGAGATCACGCATCCGAGCCTGGGGCATTCCGGGTACCCGGAGCGCACCAGTTCCGGCTTCGCTCCCGACGCCGCGTGGGAGCGCTACAACGAGCCACTGCCGGGCAGTGCTACGGCGGCAAGCTGCACCTTGCACCGACTGACCGATCTGGCCGGCGCGCGTCAGTTCGCCGCCAAGTACGCCCGCTGGTTCGGTTTCGCCGCCGCCGATGTCGCAGATCTGCAGTTGGTCGTCAACGAGCTGGCATCCAACAGCCTGCAGCATGGCCGGGGCCCGTGCACGCTGCTGCTGTGGGCAGCGGGCGACCAATTGATCTGTCAGGTACGCAATGCCGGCCGCTTGACCGATCGACTGGCCGGGCGGCGGCCGCTTATCAGCGACTACGACCACGGATGCGGACTGTTCGTGGTCAACGCGACCGCCGACCTGGTACGCATTCACACCGCGGCGAGCGGAACCACGGTGCAAGCGCATCTACGGATGAGGAAGTCGGCGTGATGAGGGCGTATCGGGCGGACCGGTCGGGCGAGTTCGGCCACATCGGCTGGGAATACCGGGATCCCGGGGAGTTCCTGTTCCGCGCTGCGGAATACGTCGCGGATGGATTGAACCTCGACCAACGCGTCGGCTATGTCGGCGCGGACGACCCCGCCACGATGCGGGCCGCCTTGGCCGCGGCCGGCCTCGGAAACGACGCCCGCGAGGTACACGTCAAGACCGTGCCGGAGCACTTCCTGTTCCAAGGTGGGGTCGTCGACGCCGAGCGTATGACCGAGCGTTATGCGACGGCTGCAGTCGCCGCGGTCGCTGACGGCTACAGCGGATTACGTATCGTCATCGACGTCACGCCGGTGGTGCGCACACCCGCACAGCGCGACGCGCAGGCGGCTCTGGAATTCCTCGGTGATCGGCGAATCTCGACCCTGCCGGTTGCGGTGATGTGCGGCTACAACGTGGCCGAACTTGGTGACGCCGCAGCCGGCTTGTTGTGCCTGCACCCGGCGGCCGGACCTGGTTCGGTGCCGTTTCAACTGTATGCGCAGCCCGCTGGGCGCAACGCGATCGCACTGGCCGGCACACTCGACGCCGCCAGCGAGCCGCTGTTCCTGACCACCCTGCAGCGGGTCCTGCCGCTGCTGTCGCACGACACCCTCGAGATCGATGCGCGGGAACTGGAATTCGTCGGTCACCGGCAGCTCTGCCTGCTCGACCGTTACTGCGCCGCCCACGGCCGAAGGGCCTTACTGCGCAGCGACCGAGCAGTCGTGCACCGGCTGGTCAACCTGCTGGAGTTCGCCAACATCCGCATCGAGACGACGACGTAAGGCGTGCTGATCGCCGTCGGTCAGGCCGGCGAGGCCCGCTGCCGGAGAGAGCAGTGACGGCAGCGTGGCCCCGTCGACATCCGCGGTGACATCGTGTGCGGCTCAGCGTATTTCGCTGCCACCTACGTGGCGATGCGCGCGCAGTCCCCGGTCTGCGTCGAACACACTCACAATCGTCGGATAGCTGTGAGCGACGCACGATTCACCGCCCGGCTGCGTCGCGGAGGGGACCGCTGCGTCGGCCATACTCTCCTGGTGCGCCGCCGCGTGGCCGACCGATGTCGGCGGCCGGACGGCAACGAGGCATCACGCGGCTCGCACGCGGCGCCGCATAAGAGGAGCTTCGGGGGGCGAGGCCGGGCGACGGGCATGTCGGTGGATACCGCGGTCCAGCGGCCAGGCACTGCGGCGGTCAACAGGCGCAGCCATTCGGCGCGCACAACGCTCTCCGCCTCGTCGAGCGCCTCCGCGGTCAAAGTGTCGGTGGTCATCGCGCACACCTCCTTCACCGGTTAGCAGGCCGCCGCCCGGCCTCTCGCAATCAGGCGTTAATGGCCCGTTCGCCGTGGCTGCTGGCGATCTTGATCCGCCGGGGCTTCGCCTTCTCGGCGACCGGAATTACCAGCCTCAGCACCCCGTCTTGATAACTGGCCTGGATCTGGCCGGCGTCCAGATTGTCACCGAGGAACAGCTGGCGGCTGAACACACCGCGGGGCCGCTCGGCAGACACCATCTCGCGACTTTGATCCAGCCCCGGACGTTCGGCATGCACCGTCAGCACATTGCGTTCGACATCGAGATCCAGGGAATCCTCTGCCACGCCGGGTAGGTCGAACTCGACGATGAACTGGTCGCCGTCACGCCAGGCATCCATCGGCATGACCGCCGGCCGCGCCGCGGTGCCCAGTACCTGCTGGGTCCAGCGGTCGAGATCACGGAACGGGTCGGTACGCATCAACATCATCTCCACCTCCTAGATCTGCGACAGATCATCTATGTCTGTCGGCATAGATTTTTATATAGCACCGGTGGTAGGTTCCTGCAAGAGGGTGCACGAGAGATTTTTCGACGAGTGGAAACGGATGCACAGTGGTCGACGAGATGAATGCCCGATCCGGGCTTGGGGTATACGGCATCTCGGTGGCGGCCGAGTTGTCGGGTATCGGACCGCAGACCTTGAGGCTCTACGAGAGCCGCGGCCTGCTCACCCCGGCGCGCACCGCGGGTGGGACGCGTCGCTACAGCGATGACGATCTTGCGCGGCTTCGACGGATCACGGAGCTGGTAAGCATCGGCATCAACGTGGCAGGTATCGGGACCATCCTCGGCCTGGAGGCGCGCAACGCCCGATTGGAGTCGGACAACACCAGGCTGGAATCCGACAACAGCCGGCTGCGATCGGACAACTCCCAACTGAAAACGGACTATGCACTGCTTGCCGCCCAACGCGCCGACCCGCCCCGAACGCGGAAACGAAAGGGGTCATGATGACCAACCCTGAACGGCTACCGGCGACCGAAGACGTTCCGGAGGCAGATCTCGCCGAGCAGCGGATCCCCGCCGACGAGAGCGACGACGGGGGGCTGGATCCGGCCGTCCTGCAAAACGCCGACGACACCGAAGCCAACCCGGCCGATCTGATCGATCAGGCCATCAGCATTCCGCTCCCCGACGACGACTACGACGCCGACCGATAAGGCAACCGCCGACAGCTACTCGGATTTGACGACGTCCGCGTCGGTTCGACGGTCTGGCACTCTCCGACGCCGATGGCTGGTGTCGCACAGTGGATAGTTGCGACTGCGCCCACAGGTGCAGATGGCCACCATGAAGCGATCGGATTCGATGACCCCCTCGGGGGTCTCGATGCGCACCGGACCGGCGACCAGGACCGGGCCGTTACGAATCGGCCGAACTAGCCTCTTGTCCGGAGTCGTCATGGCTTATCCGCCCGGATCACCACCAGTTGTTCCACACGACAGCCGTTCGATACCCGGCCGGTGGATTCCAGCCAGCCGGCGCGCGCCGAGAGCACCGGTCCGAACGGAATACTTCGGACGGCGGCGATCTCGGCTGACAGTCCCGATTCCCGCAGGCTGTGCAATGAGTGCGCGACGTCAGCCAGGGCGGACTGCACCAGCAGCAGGGAACCGCCGCTGCGCAACAGCGCCGCCGCCGACCGGCAGAGCGGATCCAACACGACCCGCCCGTCGACGCCGCCGTTCCACGACCATTCCGGACCGCCCGCCGACGGAATAGGCCCACCGCCGCTCGGTGAGGGCACATAAGGCGGGTTGGCTACCACGAGATCAAAGGGGGCACAGCGCAATGCGCCACTCCACGGTCCCTGGCGAATCACTACGTCGACACCGGCGGCGCGCGCGTTATCCCGGGCACACCGAACCGCTCGCGGGCAGATGTCGAACGCAGTGACACTCTGTGCACCCAGCTCGGCCGCCGCGATGGCCGCCACCCCGCTGCCGGTACACAGGTCCAGCACCCGGGCCGCGCGGGCCAACCCCGTGCGTTCCATGGTCTCGATGAGAAGATGCGAATCCTCCTGCGGCACGTAGACACCGTCTAGGTGCGGCGGCCGGCGACTCAGGGCGCCGGGCACCCCCAAAGTGGTCATCGGCGATTACCCGCCGTTCTTGCTGCGGATGTCGCGCACCGACTGCTTGGCCGACTCGGTGAACTCGTGCATCTTCTGCTTAGCACCCTTGGTGACGACGCTTACGCGGTCCGGGTCCTTGATGATCGCTTTGGCGGTGTTCTTGGCGATCATCTTTTCGATATGCGGTGGGACCGGTGGAATATCGGGGTCCACCACGACTTCGAGCACTACTGGACCGGGCGCGGACAGCGCCTGGTCCCAGGCCTGGCCGATCGTATCCGGGCTGTCGCATCGAATTCCGGTCAAGCCGAGAAGTTTGGCGAATTCGGCGTAAGGCACGTCCGGGATCATCTGCGAGTCTTCGAACTTGGGCTCGCCGCCCATGGCCCGCTGCTCCCAGGTCACCTGGTTGAGGTCCTGGTTGTTGAATACGCAGAAGATCAGCGGTCCATCAGACAGCCGGTCCAGATAGCGCTTCACGGTGATCATCTCGGCCATCCCATTCATCTGAAAGACGCCATCGCCGACGACGGCGATCACCGGCCGGTCCGGGTGAGCGAGCTTGGCGCTGATCGCATACGGAGTGCCGGGCCCCATGGTCGCGAGGTTCCCGGCCAGTGAGGCCGCCATGCCGCGCCGCAGCCGCAGGTGCCGCGCCCACCAGTTGGCGACCGACCCCGCGTCGGTGGTGACGACGGCGTTGTCGGGCAGACGCTTGGCGAGCTCGTGCACCACCAGTTCGGGATTGAGCGGGCTGGCCTTATCGTGGGCCCGGTCGTCGAGAACCCGCCACCAGGTCTCCACTTCGCTTTCGATCTTGCGCCGCCAGGACCGGTCCTTCTTGCGGTTCAACAGCGGTATCAGTTCGGCCAGAGTGTCTTTGGAGTCACCGATCAGATTGGCCTGGACCGGGTAGCGCACCCCGATCATCCGGCCGTCGTGGTTGATCTCCACCCCGCGAGCCTGCCCTTCTTTGGGCAACCACTCGGCGTAGGGGAAGCTGGTCCCGATCATGAGCAAGGTGTCGGCACCCGACATCATGGCCTCACTGGCCGTGGAGCCCAGCAGTCCGATCGGCCCGGTCACATACGGCAATTCATCGGGCAGCGCGGCGCGTCCCAACGACGTCTTGGCGACACCGGCGCCGAGCAGATCGGCGGCCTCGACCACTTCGTCGGCGGCGTCAGCGGCTCCCGCGCCCACCAGGATCGCCACTTTCTCGCCCTCGTTGAGGATCTCGGCGGCTTTGCGCAGCTCGTGCTGCGGCGGGATCATCCGCGGTTTGGTCCACCCGACACTGCTGAAGACGGCCCCATGCTGGCGTGGCGGTGACGGGACCGCCTCTTCCTCGGCGACGTCCTCGGGCAGGATGATGGTCGCCACGGTCCGATTGGTCAGCGCCACCTTGCAGGCCCGGTCCACCAGGTGGCGAGCTTGGACCGGCGCCATGCAGGTTTGAACGAAGTCCGAAGAGACGTCCTTGTACAGCGAGTTCGGGTCGATCTCCTGCTGGAAGGCCGCGCCCAGCGACATCCGCTTCTGCTGACCGATGATCGCGACCACCGGCTGGTGGTCCAGCTTGGCGTCGTAGAGCCCGTTGAGCAGGTGGATCGCCCCGCCGCCCGAGGTGGCCAAGCAACACCCGAGCTCGCCGGTGAATTTGGCGTGGCCGGTGGCCATAAAAGCCGCCATCTCCTCGTGGCGCGGCTGGATGAGTTCGGGGTCTCCGCCGGCCCGGTCCAAGGCGCCGACCATCGAGAGAATGCCGTCACCGGGGTAGCCGAAGATCCGGTGCACCCCCCACTGACGCAGCCTATCGAGGATGAAGTCCGCGGTTTTCGGCATTGGTTGCTCCCTTCAACACGCACACGGTTACCCGCCACCGGGTTTGTCAAACGGCGGGGTGCACCAGCGGTGCGCTACCTCCGGTCACGGCGTTGCGGGCTATCCGCAGGTCGTCGACGAATGCTTCGTAGGCTTGCGCATGCTGGTCGCTGCGGTCACGAAGCACCGCCGAGGGATGAACCGTGGCCAGGACCCGCGGCCGGCCGTTGGACCCGGCTAGGCCAGGCAGGCACAGCAGCTCGCCGCGTCCGGTGGAGATACGAAACGAGGGTCCGAGCAACGACTGTGCGGCCGTGGCGCCCAGGCAGATCACCACTTCCGGCCGCACCGAGTCGATCTCGGCGATCAGCCACGGCCGGCACGCCACCACCTCGGTGCGGCCCGGCTTCTGGTGGATCCGGCGTTTGCCCTCGCGGCGGGTGAACTTGAAGTGCTTGACCGCGTTGGTCACATACACCTGCGCCGGGTCTTGCCGGCGTCGCGTACCGCACGGTCCAGCAATCGCCCGGCCGGGCCGACGAAAGGGTGGCCCTCGAGATCCTCGTGATCGCCGGGTTGCTCACCGACCAGCATCAGCGGCGCACCCCGGTGCCCCTCGCCGAACACGGTCTGCGTCGCGTCGCGGTACAGCGTGCAACCGCGGCACTGCGCAGCCGCCTCACGCAGCGCCCCCAGCGTCCGTCGTTCCGGTAGATAGCGCTGCGCCCCTGGCTCTTTCGTCGCTACCATTACGCCGACGCCGCCAGCTCGGGCGCGATCTCGGATTCCCAGAAGGCGAAGAAGCTCTCCTGGTCTGCTCCGATCTGCTGAACGTATACCTCGTCGAAGCCGGCGTCGGCGAACTCGCGGATCCGGTCCAGATACGGTTTGGCGTCCGGCCCAGCAGGCACTGATCGTTCCACCGCCTCGGGGGTGACCAAACTCGACGCCTGCTCGAAATGCACCGGCGTGGAAAGGTTCTGGCCCAGTTCGCCGGGTAGCTGCTCAATGGGCCAGGTGGCGTGCGCGGTACGCACCGCATCCTCTTTCGACGGTCCGTAGCACACTTTGAACCCCGCTTGGGCGGGCTTGCCGATGCCGCCGGCGTGATGGAACTCCGACACCAGCTCTGCCGCCGGCATACTGCACTGGTAGCCATCGCCGATCCGACCCGCCAGTCGCGCCGAGTGCGGACCGTATCCCGAGACATAGATGGGAGTCGGTTGCGGCGGCAGGGTATAGAGCCGGGCATTCTCTACCGTGTAGTAGCGCCCATGGTGGTTGACCTGCGCGCCGGTGAACAGTTCACGGATCACCGCGACCGCCTCGTCGAGCATGCCGCGCCGGATGGCTGCCGTGGGCCAGCGTCGGCCAGTGATGTGTTCGTTCAACGCCTCCCCGGTACCGACTCCCAACGTGAAGCGGCCCTCGAGTAGCGCGGCACTGGTCGCGGCCGCCTGGGCGATGACCGCCGGGTGGGTCCGCACAATGGGGCAGGTGACCGCGGTGGTGATCGGCAGTGCGCAGGCCTGCGACAGCGCGCCGATGACCGACCATACGAACGGGCTGTTGCCCTGCCGGTCATTCCACGGGTGAAAGTGATCGGAGATCCACAGCGCCTCGAAGCCCGCCTGCTGTGCCCGGACCGCTTGGCGAACCAGCTCGTTGGGGTGGAACTCCTCGCAGGACAACGCGTAACCCAGGGTCGTCATGAGTCATGACATACCCGCCGTTGCGGTGGCTAATCGTGGTTAGCGGTTCGGAACGCGCTGCGGCTAGACCTCTGCGTCTTCGATGCGGATCGCACCGGCGACCGGAGCTGGCCGAGTTGCTTCGGCGCGCCCATACGGCGAACCGCAAGGGCGCCGAGGAGGGCAAGTCGCTGCTGCGGCAACGATTGCAGACCTGACCCGAGAAGGCGATGCTGTTCAGTTCCCGGTTGCCGGGGCGCTGGCAGATGTGGTTCCCGAGATCGTGGTGGTCGCTGAGCTCGTGGTGCTCGATACTGTCGTGGCTTCCAAGTCCGGGTCTGCCTTCGCCGAGCCAGTCGAACCCGGCCCCGCCACCACCACGACTGCTGCCCCCGCCATAGCTGCGATCGCTGCCATCGAGCCCAGCGTCTTGCCCGGTATGCCCCGCACGCCCATGATGTCCTCCTGATAGGTCTGTCGCTGACGCGTCGTCAATGGCGCGTGCTGAGGACGTTTACCCCGGAAGCCTGGGCGTAAACATTGTGGACGAACTTCGTCCTTACCGGCGGGAGTTCTCAAACCTCTGCGCGAAGTTGTGCTCGGCGAACTCCACGCCCCTAAGACGCTGTACCGCAGAGCAACCACATCCGGATGGGCCCGACCCCCGATCGGGCCCATCTCGGTTCGGCGTCAGGCCTTGCTGGTCCAGATCAGCACGTCCTGCACGCCGTCGTTGTAGACCACTCCGTCCGGCGGCGGGCCGGTGACATCGAAGTAGATCTTGCCGTTGGCGGCAGCCCCCTGGCCGATCGGCCCGGGATTGATGCCGCCCGGCGTCGGGACGGTGTTGATCACGCGGTAGGTGTCACTGTTGGCCGCCCTGGCGTTGAAGTCCGACACGACCGGGGTCACCGTTCCGCGGTCGGCACGTGCGGTCACGTCAGCTTGATACAGCTTGCCGCGGGGCTGGTAGCCCGGAATGGTGACGCTCGCCGGTCCCAGGTTGCTGACCGTGTAGGACGTTGCCATCGCCCCGTCGTTGAGCTGTTCGGGCGTGCCGAACGGTTGGATCGCCGGCTCGGCCATGGCGGTGGTCGCGGAGAGAACACTCAGCACCGCGATTCCAGCCGCGCCGGCGGCCGTCTTGGCTGCAGTCTTGGAGAGCTTCACTTCTGACTCCTTCCATCGAGTCGATATTCAGCGGCGGTCCACTTTGCTGGAACACACCTGTCACAGCGCGTACCCGGCACGGCCGACGGGAAAACCCGGTGGTGGTTGCGCAGCGTCTGGAAATTGTGGATAGTTGCGTCGCTAGGGCGTTCAGGACGCAGCGCCGGCCTGGATAGCCCGTGTGCGTTCATTCCTGCGATTCCAGGCCGCGGTTTGCCCGCCGGCCGTTGGAATCAGCTCATACTGTTGGGGTACGAGAAGGCGGGTATGCGGTGGTCGGGGATGTCAACGCTTCATTTACGACGCCGATTGGCGACGACGAGGTCGAGAGTGATCTCGATCTGGTAGTCGGTCACGGCGAGCCGCAGCGGGTCGGCCGGTTCCGGTACTGGCTCGGCGAGCAACGCTGGGAGTGGTCGGATACGGTCGCCCGCATGCACGGCTATGAGCCGGGCACGGTGACACCCAGCACCGACTTGCTGCTACAGCACAAACATCCCGAGGACCGCGCCCAGGTGGCCGCGGTGTTGGAGCGGGTCCTTCAAGGCGAGTCCTTCAGCAGCCGGCATCGGATCATCGACACCGGCGGCCAGGAGCACTGGGTGATCGTGGTCGGCGATCGCATGCTCGACGACGACGGCACGGTGACGGGCACGGCCGGTTTCTATGTGGACGTCACCGATGTTTTGCAGGCCGACGTCAGCGCCGCGGTCTCCGAGGTAGCCGAATCGCGCGCGGTGATCGAGCAGGCCAAGGGCGTGCTGATGGTCGCCTACGGCATCTCCGCCGAGCGCGCGTTCGACATCCTGGTGTGGCGTTCCCAGGAGACCAACGTCAAGGTACGTGACCTGGCAGCCCGGTTCCTGGCTGCCTTCACCGGCAGGCTGCCTGCCGAGGTGCTCTCCGACCTGGACCACACACTTCTAACGGTGAGTTGAAAACTCCATCCGCCACCAAAGGTGAGGTTGCCGGCGCCGGTGGGTAGCCACTCAGGTGGAAGGTGGTGAGCGCCTGCGATGACTGCGGACCGGCTCAGGGTGGAGGCTAGCACTCTGGGCGGGGTGTGCCTATTGACCGTCGTTGGCACCCTGGACAGCAGTACCTACCTCGAACTGCGCGATAGCGTGATCAAGGCGGCGTTCTACGAACCACCGGCGGTACTGGTCGACGTCAGCTGTCTGCACGTCCCCGCTCCCTCTGCGTGGTCGGCGTTCTCGAGCGCTCGTTGGTATGTCAGCGTTTGGCCCGAAATCCCGATTCTTTTGATCTGTGGGCGAACCGACGTGGCAGCGCAGATCACGAAAGCCGGGGTAACACAACATGTCCCGGCGCATCTCACCGTTGAAAGCGCATTGGGATCACTGGGGCGCTTCAAGCCCATTCGCCAAAGGATCCGAACCGAACTGCCGCGTCGGCTGAGCAGCTTGCACTATTCACGCGAGTTCGTAGCCGAGTGGTTGTCCAAATGGTCACTGGATCAGCTGATCCCAACCGCGAAGGTGGTAATCGATGTGTTGGTGGAAAATGTGTTGCGGCATACCCAGAGTCCGCCGACGGTCTTATTGGAGAACTCTGATTCCGGAGTCACCATCGCGGTACAAGATTCCAACAACGCTCCGGCTGTTCTGCACGAAACCGCCGCAGGTGGCGCAGACCGGACGTCTGGACTGGCTGTGATCAGTGCGCTGTGCCGCGCTTGGGGCAGCACTCCCGCTCCGACCGGCAAAGCTGTATGGGCAGTACTCGGTTCGGAGAATCGACTTTAGGCTCGTCAGTCCGTTGACGCACGACCGCCGGCCGTGGCCTCACTGACCGGAACCTTGCCGGCCCACCAGCTGCTGCGACACCCCGAACAGCGGAGTATTCGTATTCTGCGACAGTCGCTTGAGCAGCTCAAAAGCTTGCACCGCGTCGATGTCGAAGCGCTCCATGAGCATGCCTTTGGCCTGGCCGATGACGTCGCGCGAGGCCAGCGCACTGCGGAACTGTTCGTCGCGACGAACCATGTGCCAGGCCAGCGCGGCGTGGGTGGCCAGGACCAAACCCAACTCCACCGAATCATCATCGAAAGCGTTGGCGGACTGGGCGTAGAAGTTTAAGGCACCCGTGGTGTCCTCACCGGTGAACAGTTCGAACGCCAGGATGGACCGGATCGGTGTCGTGTCCGCGACCTCCTGGCAATACGACGGCCAGCGCTCCTCGCTGGAGATGTCATCCAGGCGAATGACGTGGTGCTTCCACGCCGCGGCCAGGCACGGCCCCTCCCGATGGCGGCGCTGAATGTCATCAAGTACAGCCGGGTACCTGTCTGTCGCAGAAAGGGTTTGCACGTCGCCGACAGACGTGGTGAGCGTGACTCCGGCGTGCTGGGCGCAGGACATGTGCGCGAGTAGGTTCACCAGCAACTCGTCCAGCGCGCCCTCGGATTCGACGCGCGAGCGCTGATTCAACGTCTGCACCAACTCCGCCACGTCGCGCATCATGTCGTTGCGGCTCGTCACCGCCATGTCTTCGCTCCGCCCAGGTCCCCCGCTAGGTGCATCCATGCTCCTCCGATTGCTCAGTCGCATCAACCACTTCAACGTCGCGGACGACAATCTGTGCCGGAGCCGAACGGCCTGCCAGGTAATCCTCAGGCATTACATGGGGGTCAGGCCACTACCACGAACCCGACGCCCGGGCCGTGATGCGTCCGGCCGCTGCCGCCGGTAGAAGCCGGTCGTACACCCGCAACGTGTCGGTGGCGATCCGATCCCAGGAGTACCGCGAACGGGCCCGTTCTCGCCCGGCCTTGCCAAAGCTGGACGCGGTGCGGCGATTCCGCAGGATGGCGTTGATCGCGTTCGCACAGGCGCGCGGGTCCTTCGGCGGTATCAGCAGGCCCGTCAGGTCGTGGACGACGGTGTCGAGCATCCCGCCCACCGCCGACGCCACCACCGGCACCCCACACGCCATCGCCTCCAAGGGCACCATGCCGAACGGCTCGTACCAAGGCGTACATGCGACGACGTCGGCAGACCGCAGCAACGCCGGCATATCGGCGCGGGCAACGGAGCCGCAGAGCGACACCCGTTCCGCCACACCGAGGTCGGCGGCCAGCTTGAGCAGCCGACAGGCTTCCGGAACGGTGTCGAGTTCGGCCTGCGGGGGTCCGCCGGCGATCACCAGCTCAGCGCTGGGCACGGTGGTCAACGCCTCTATCACCGTGTCGAATCCCTTGCGGGGGACGAACCGGCCGACGGCAACGATGCGCCGCCGCCCCGAGTGTTCTGCGATCGGACCGCGCGGGGAGAACTGCTCCACGTTGACACCGCATGGCACCACCGAGATTCGCAACCGATCTCGGCCGAGGCGCATCAGCTCGAAAACCTCGTCGCTGCAGCCAGCGGTCACCCAGGTCGCCTCTTCCGCGACGCGGGTCTCGAGCCGCAGCCGTTCGGCGGGGCTGGTGTCGCGGCGCCCCTGGTGACGCTGCTTGACCACGCCCAACGCATGAAACGTCTGCACCGTGGGCACCCGGCGGCGTTTGGCAGCCAGCTGCGCGGCGATCCCGGACATCCAGAAATGCGCGTGCGCGATGTCTGGCCGCTCGCGGTCCCACTGCGCGTCCAAGTACCGCCCGAAGGCGACCATATATTGCAACAGTTCGTCTTTGGGCACCTGGCGCGGTGGCCCCACGGGCACGTGAACCACCGTGTAGCCCTGGTCGGTGCGCACCCGCTCGGGCAGATCCGGGTTGTCGCGGCGGGTGTAGACGTCGACATCATGGCCGCGGTGGGCCAGTGCCGCCGACAGCTCGGCGACGTGGACGTTCTGGCCGCCGGCGTCGGCTCCACCCAGCGCGGCCAGCGGGCTGGCATGTTCGGAAATCATTGCGATCTTCACGGCAGCACTCCCCCGCTACTCGCGGCGCTGCATTGCGCCTCGATGACCTGGTCCCACTGACGCAGGAATCGGTCGAGGCCGAAGTGTTCAGTGGCGTAGTTGCGGGCCGCCTTGCCGACCACCTCGGCCAGATAGCGGTCGGCGACCAGCCCGCTGAGCGCAGTCCGCAAAGTGTCGAGGTCCGCGCTGACGACGCCCGCCTCGGGGGGCACCACCATCGGTGCCATCGTGGAGGCCACCGCCACCACCGGCATTCCCAGGAACATGGCTTCCAGCAGCGACAAGCCCAACGACGTCCAGCGCGCGGTGTGCAGATAGACCCGGCGATGCGCCAGTTCCTTCATCAGCTGATCGGTGCGCAGATCGCCGCGGCCGACGACACCCGTGCACCGATGCACCGGATCGTTGAGGTCTTCGGTGCCGATCCCCCAGACGTCGACCGGAGCGGATTGCCCCAACGCGCCCAGCAGATCGGCACCGACGATGCGCCACCGCCGCAGCGGTTCGTTGATCAATGCACCGGCGGCGGCGATGTCGCCGGTGTAGAGATGGCCTGGGTCGGCGATTCCGTGGTCTATCACCGTGGTGGGGGCCCGGCCGTTGTCCCACATCAGCTGGTTGAACGCAGTGACGTGGATCAGCGGGATGTCGTCGCGGTCCGCGATCGGGTGCAGACTTTCCACCACGAACGGCCGCGGGGTGTTGTGCTCGACGTAGACCGCGGGAACATCAATTCCGGGCCGGCGACCCAGCAGGCGGGCGGTGAGCTCCAGCTCGTGGGGTCGCTGCAGTACCACCAGGTCGATGTCTTGGTCGCGCAATTCGGCCAACGGCACTTCTTGCGCCCGCGGCCAGTCGCGACCGCACAGCCCCCGCCCGTCGGGATCACGCGGGGCATTGACCGGAATGAGGTAGCGGTGTTCGCCGGCGACAAAGGAGTCCATCCACGACCCGTGCACATGCCAGACGAGCAGCGAACGCTGGGTGGTCTGCGGAAATGCCATAACCGGTTGTTACCCGCGACACCGGCGCCTAAACGTGGAAAAGGTCCCCGAAGCGGTTTGCTGCAAGGGAATTCGGGGGCCCTCAGGATAACTACCGTTACCGAATCGTTGCAGTGCGCCGAAGATCGGCGTACGTTCGTTAGCAGGTTGAGTTCACAGCCACCCGGAAAGACGCGTCAACCACGCTAGCCAGGGAGGCCCACTCCCTGCATCTCATCCGTGAAGGTGTAACTCGCATCGACGCGATCCACAGTACGAGTTTCGACTGATGGAGTAATTCAATGCCCGCTTTGAAAACCGCCGGATCGGTGTTCCCGGCGAACCGAATACATTCCCTTCCCCCGTCCGATACCTGGGCAAGCCGCACGGCCCGTTCCGTCACCCGGTGGGGCCGCTCTGGAGCAGTGATCAGCGTGGGCGGTGAACTCGACGCCTCCAATGCCGGTCAACTGGCCGACTACGTGCAACGCTGCGCGGGCTACTGCGAGTGGTTGGTGCTGGACCTCAATGATCTGGAATTCATTGGTACCGCTGGCTTTTCAGCCCTAAAAACCATCACCGACCGCTGCGCTGAAGCCATGGTCTACTGCACGACGGTGCCCGGCGACGTGGTGTCACGCCTGCTGCGAATCTGCGACCCGGGCAACGCTGTGCCGACGACGCCGTCGGTGGCCGACGCGCTGGCCGGCGTGCAGGGCTTCCGGCACGTCCACTAGCCCTCGCGCCCTCCGGCGATTTCGCGGGCCCGTGCTTCACTCTCCACCGCCGGCCCCGACCCGGGGAGCCGCCTTCCAGCGACTTCGGGGGTGAAGACCAGCGCGAATGCACCGATGGCCCCGGCTGCGACGCCGCACCTCGTCAGGGTCGGAGACCCGGATCTGCTCGCGCCGCCACCGTCGTCGGCGATGTCGGCGGGGTGTCAGTGCGCTATCCCACGCGGCCCTGGATCAGCTGGCGGGCGGCGAAGTCGGCCCCCTGTTGAACCATCGTTGCGTCGTCCCCGGCGTAGCTGTCGTGCGCCGCGAAGTTCATGCCGTCGGAGCACACCGCGTCCTCGACGGCGCACACCTGCAGGGTCTTTGCCTGATACAGCGGACCGATGACGATCGTGGGTTCCTTGAGGAAGTTCATCGCCCGTTCGTTGGGCATCGCGAACAACACGACCGCGGCCACGTGATCGGCGACGTCGGGCTCCAGTGGCTTGGGCACGGTCGCCGGGTCGACCCCGTCAGGCACTTGGGCCGAGGTGACGAAACCCATCACGGCCGCGCCCTGGGAGTAACCGCCCAACACCATCTTGGTTCGGGGACAGCTGGTCGCGCGGGAGACGACGTGAGCACCGGCGTCCCGAATACCGTCGACCCCGGTATCCCAGTGGTCGTTGGCCGGATAGTTGACCGCGTAGACGGCTGGGCTTGTTCCCAAGCGGGCGTTCAGTGCATTGAGGAACGCTTGGCCCGTCGGGCCGACGCCCGGTGGCTCACCCGTTCCGCGCGCGAACACCACCTCGGTGTCGGGACACGGGGCCGCCCTCGCGGCGGGAACGCCGGGGGTCAAAAGCATCGCGGCACCGACTGCCGATACCGCGATCGCCAGCGAGCCAATGGAATCGAGGCTGGTACGAGCGGACATGTCGGTGTAGGTGCCCACCGCGCCCCCGGCTCAAACCGCCTGCGCAGAAATTTTTTTCGCGGCAGTGCTTTGGCGAACGCTCTGGACAACGGTCCCCCACTTTGTTAAGACAAGTAGGTCAGATATCTGTCTTCAGACTGCAGGGCAGCCATCCGCGGGTTCTCGCAATGCCGACGGGTGGACCCAAAGCCTTCGGGACCTGTGTCGATCCCTCCCCTCTCGCACACCCGGCCGACGGGCCTTGGACCTCGGGTCTGCGCGAAAGGGGAGAACGATGTGGAACAACGCAACGCACCGGCCGCGCCGGGTCAGCGCGGTCGCGGCGGCGGCAGCGTTGCTGCCGGCATTGATCGGCCTGGGCGCATCGGCCCCGCCCGCCGGCGCCGCGGGGCCCGAATTCCTGTCTGTGCCCTCGCCGAGCATGGGCCACAACATCACCGTTGAATTCCAGGGCGGCGGCGCACCGGCCGTCTACCTGTTGGACGGCTTGCGGGCCCGCGACGATCGCAGCGGCTGGGACATCGAAACGCCGGCGTTCAGCGAGTACGCCGGTTCCGGGATGTCGGTGGTGGCACCGGTCGGTGGGCGTTCCAGCTTCTACACCGACTGGTACGGGTCGGCCAACGGGCAGACCTACAAATGGGAGACGTTTCTGACCAGCGAGTTGCCGAATTTCCTCGCCGGGAAAGGTGTGCGCTCCACTCGCAACGCGGTGGTGGGCATCTCCATGTCCGGGTCGTCGGCGTTGATCCTAGCGGCCTACCATCCGCAGCAATTCGCCTATGCCGCCTCACTTTCGGCGCTGCTGACGCCGTCCAGCGGCAACGGCCCCACGTTGATCGGAATGGCGATGAACGACGAGGGCGGGTTCAACCCCCAGGACATGTGGGGTCCCTCGGGTAGCGCAGGATGGCAGCGCAACGATCCAACCGTCCAGGCCGGGCGCCTGGCGGGCAACGGCACTCGACTGTGGATCTACAGCGGCAACGGCACCCCGTCCGAGATCGGCGAGGGCAGCCTTCCCGGCCAGGTGATCGAGCAGGTCGTGATGCAGAGCAACGTCGCCTTCCGCGACGCCTACACCGGTTCGGGCGGTCACAATGCGACGTTCAACATCGACGCCGCCGGGGTGCACAGCTGGGGCTACTGGAACGCGCAACTGGTGGCCATGAAGGCAGATATGCAGGGCACGCTGGGCGCGGGCGGGCGAGTCTGACTTAGGCCACGGAGCCGATCAACACCAGTAGCGTCTGCCGGCGACGGGGCGCCCCACCGCCCCCAACAGCCAGAACACCGCTCCCACGACCAGCAGGACGATCCCGACCGCCCACAGGACGTAGATGTCGAAAACCAGGCCCAGGATCAGCAGCAGCAGCAACCCGAGGCCGATCATGAGTCATACCCCAGGATCGCGTCGCGAGCCCGGTCCACCATGGAGGCAAAGGGCCCGACAAACGCGTTGGCCAGTGCGCCCTCGACCCCGGCGTGTGGCCTGGTGGGAGCGATCGCCTCGGCGAGCCTGACCGCCCTCTCCAACAGCTTCAGTTCGGATTCGCTGAGTTCGTCACGCAGCCGGGCAAATTCGTCGTGTTCTTCGTGGCCGGCATGTTCGAGGACATCGTCGCGAAGCTCCCGAAGCTTTTCGGTGAAGAACTCCGAATCGACGTTGACGTTCTCCAGCTCACCCAGGGCCTCCTTGGCCTTCTTCTCCTCGGCCAACCGCGCATCGATCATCGCGCGGCCGTTGTCGAGCTCGTGGGCAGCTCGCGGATGCACGATCTCCTCTTCGGCCGTCTCATGAACGGCCAGCAGCCGGCGCAGCCGGACGAACGACTCGTCTCGCTCGGAGCCGGCGGCCAGCAGTGTCTCGTCGAACAGCGTCTTGATGCGCTGATGCTGCTCGGTGAGGAAATCGACCACGTCCGTCCGGCTGTGCAATGTCGTCTGTGCCATGGCTATGGGCTACCCCGACGATGTTGGGGCAAAACCCGCGCCGGCCCTTAGGCCACCACGCGGATCTGCTCGAGTGACGAATCCGCGGCGTCGGGCAATGCCATCCCGGCTGCCAGACCGGACCGCAGATAGTCGATGACGGCGGTGTCGAGGCGCTCGCCGGGCACCACTGCCGGCACGCCCGGCGGATACGGGGTGATCTGCTCTGCTGCGATGCGTCCGGCAGCCCGCGATGCGGCGACCATCTCGGTAGGACCGAAGAATGCTTCCCGGGGCAACTGCACGGTCTCCAGTTGCAGCTCCTGCGGCGAAGGCAATCGGATCTTCGGCGGTCGTTGGAAAGATGCCGCGGCGTCGCGCCACCCGTGTAGCGCGTCCAGCAGCCGGTCAGCCGTACCGGAGTCATCGGCGAAGGACATGGTGACCAGGATGCGCCGGTGATCGGCCAATCCCACGTCGAGGAAACGCTGTTCGCGTAGCCAATCCCTGGCCTGATAGCCCGACGTCCCGGTCCCCGATACGTCGATCAGGACCTGCAGTCGGTCCAGATCGTGCGAGGCCTCCACACCGAGCAACGCGTCTTCGAGCACTTCGACTCCCGCAATCTCCCCGATGCGCCCGCGCACCTCGCCTGCCAATTTAAGTGCGGCGTCCAACAATTCATGCCCGTGGTGCACCATCTGACGCCGCCAGCCATCCAGTGCTGCGTAGATCGGCACGCTGGGACTGGTGGTCATCAACAGATCGGCGCACGCCGTCAGCCGCTCACGGTCGATGAGATCGCCCTGAATGTGGTACACCGAGCCCTGCTCGAATCCCGCGCCCATCTTGTGCACGCTGACCACGCAGACGTCTGCGCCGGCGTCCATCGCCCAGGTCGGAAGATCTTCGTGGAAGGGCAGATGCGCGCCCCAGGCCTCATCGACAATCAGCGGCTTGCCCCGGTCATGACATATCTCGGCGATGGCAGCCAGGTCCGCGCAGGTACCGTACGGCGACGGGCTGACCACCAGAGCGCCCGCGGCGTCGGGATTCTCCTCCCACGCACCGGCCACCCGTTCCGGCGACGGCGGATGGCACAGATGCCGGTCGGTGTCCCACCGCGGGACGATCCAGCGCGGCCGGATGCCGGAGAAGATCAGTCCACCCACCACGGACTTGTGGCAGTCGCGCGGCAGCAGCAGTCCGCCGTCCGCACCGCCGGCCACCGCCATCATCGCGGCGCGAACGGAAAGCGAACTGCCACAGGTGGAGAAGAACGCCGACGAGGCACCGACGGCGTCGGCCATCAACTGCTCGGCGTCGGTCAGGAACTCCCCACGCGCTTCCCAATCATCCAAACCACCGCGGGCGAGTACATCGGCGCCGAACAGATCGGCGCCCAGCACGTCGAGCACCGACTCGTCTGCGCCGCGTCCACGGCGGTGTCCTGGCGGGCTGAACCCGTACCGGTCCCTGCGTTGGTAGTCGGCGAGGGCTTCCAGCACAGGTGCTCGGCGCTGATCCATTGACGAGCCGCCTGCCCTCTAGCGCCGGAAGGCGATCACCAGCGCCAGCAGATCGATCCCCAGCAGCGCCCAACCGGCCACCGGCACCCAGAATCCACGCCGGCGCCCCGCCGTGAAGAAAGAGGCCAGGATGGTCAACGCGGCAATGACGGGCGCGCCGTAGTAGAGCATTCCGAAGACCACTCCACTGGGCCCGAGGTCGGGGCACTCGGCGGTGCTGCAGGCGGCGGTGCTCATCACGGCCCCCGTCGCGACCACCATCACCAGGGCGGCGCCGGCGGCAGTCAGCAGGGCAGCGGCCCAGTTGACCCAGAGTCGGGCGCGGCGGTTGTCGCTCTCGACTGGCACCGGCATCGGCTCTGCCATCACAGCGTCGCTCCCCGGGCCGCGAACTCGTCCACCAGTGCATCACAGAAGGCCGGCAGGTCGTCGGGTTTGCGGCTCGACAGCAGTATCGATGGACCGCAGTCGCAGCGCACCAACTCCTGGTCGACCCAATCGCCGCCCGCATTGACGATGTCGGTACGCAAGCTGGGCCACGACGTAATTCGCCGGCCGGCAACGACTCCGGCTTCGACCAGTGTCCACGGGCCATGGCAGATAACGGCGACAGGTTTACCGACGTCAAAGAATTCGCGCACGAACGACACCGCGCGTTCGTCGGTGCGCAGCTGGTCGGGGTTGGCCACCCCGCCCGGCAGGACCAGTGCATCGAAGTCATCCGCCGAGGCATCTTTGACCTGTCGGTCCACGTCGAACTTGTCGGCTCGGTCCAGATGGTTGAAGGCCTGAACCGGGCCGTCGGCTGTGGACACCAGCGTCGGACGCGCACCGGCTTCGGTGACCGCCCGCCACGGTTCGGTCAGCTCGACCTGTTCGACACCCTCCGGCGCCACCAAAAACGCGACCCGCCGTCCTTCCAGCGATCCGGACATGACCTCTCCTTTCTGTGCTGCGGTCGGCTCCCCGGTAGCGACTCGCATACCCGACTGCCCGGTCCCACAAACGAAGCGGTGTAGTAGTGCACGTGCGGGGGTACCCCGCCGTCATGAATTGGGGGGCCGGGTGCGGGGCGACAGTCGTCGGCCTCCTTGCCTGCGCCAGCTGCGCGGCGCCGGTCTCGCAGAGCGCGCCGCAAGCCGTCTCGGTACCGGTGCGGGTGCCGCTGCACTCCCCCGTGTGGTCGCATGCCACCGGGGCGCTACTCGCGCTTACCGACGACGGGCGATTGGCGGCGGTCGATCACCCCGCCCGCCCCGACGAGGCGGCCACCCGGTTGTCTGAACCACTCGGCGCCGGACGCAATGTTCAGATCAGCCGCGCCGATGATCGAACCGTGTTCGTGCCGCAGCCGACACGCGAACGAGTAGCAGCGGTGGAGCTGACCGGCCTACGGCAAGTCGGCGACATCGATGCCGGGCCGGCGCCAACCACGCTGGCCGAAGATTCGGGGATGCGGCTGCTGCTCGCGCTGTCCGCCGACGGCGCGACGGTTACCCCAGTCGAGGAGTACGGCCTGCGGAAACTGCCCGGCGCCCGGGTAGCCGCGGGATCCACCGGTGCTATCGACGGCGCCAACCGCGGGCGCACTATCGAATACCACGTCTACGGGCCGGACGGTCTGTCGTACTACAAGGGCTCGTCGTCGCCGCCCGAGCAACGCGGTCGTTACGACGCAAGAGTTCTCGTGGCAGCGGGTGACGGCACGGCGGCAGGCCGGGTCTATCTGGCCGACGCGCGCGGCGACACCCTCTACGCCGTCGAATCCGCGCGCGGCGGGCACGGTTTGCAAGTCGTCGGCCGCTCGCCGGTCTCCTCGCCGATTCGCTACCTGGGCTCCGACGACACCCGCGTGTACGCCGGCACCGACACCGACGTGACCGTTTTCGAGTCGGCGACTTTCACCGGCTATCCACACGCCAGCATTCCGCTGCTGAGTGTCCTTGACTACCGGGCCGGTCTACCGTCCGGGCCGGCCCGGTCCGCACCCTTGTCCGGCATGGCGATCGGCCCCGACCGGATATACCTGACCCTTCGGGGCCAGCCGCTCGTGGTCAGCGTCACCAAGCCGCCGCTATGAGGATCAGCATCGACGACGATGTTGCGGTGCTCACCGAGCAGTTGCGCGCGCTGCAGGATCTGGGGCGGCACAGCGACGTCGACGACGAACAGATCTACGACCTGAGTATCCGGTGGGGCACCGCGATGGCCGGACGGCTGCGCCGACTGGTGTATTACCACAGCCGTGGTCTGCTCGACGACGATGCAGAGTGCCGCTTTGCGGTGCTCTGCGACGAGCTGCGCGACGTGGCGGATCTGGTAGAACGATTCGGTCTGGCCCGCCCCGCCCTGCCCCGCTAATAGTCCAGGAATTCGCCTGATCGCAGCCGGATCGCGGTTCGTGGCTGCGGACACGAGGTATTACGGCAGGTCAGTGCGACGAGGTAGGCGTCGTCGTCTTCATCAAGGAACAAGAAACCCAGGTACAGCGCCTGTCCCACCGCGAAATCGGTTCCACCGCAGGCCGCGCAGTATCCGCCGCGCACCGTGACCAGTTCCGACACCCGAGCGCTGGCGATCTGGCCCAGATCGATCAGTTCTGGGCGCGCATCGACGATTGCGGTCATGTCAGATCTCTCCGTCCATGCCGTAGTAGACGTTGTCCTCGCGCCAGCCACCGCGCCCCTTCCCGATATGGGCATAGTCGTCTACGAACTCGATCTGATTGATCCACTTGGCCATTTTGAAACCGACCTGCGTCTCCGCCCGAAGCCGCAGGGGCGCCCCGTGCTTGATGGGCAACGGCTGACCGTTCATCGCGTAGGCCAACAGCATCTGCGGTTTGTGGGCCAGGGTGAGATCGAGTACCTCGTAGAACTGACCCCCACCTTCCGCGCTCGGCTCGTCAGTGCTGTTGTCCTGCATGCTCATAAAGCAGATGTAGCGGGCTTGCGGCAACGGCTGCACCAGATCCACCAGGGTTCCCAGCGGAATTCCGGTCCACTCGCCGACCGACGTCCAGCCCTGCACGCAGTTGTGCAGTACCCGCTGAGTCTGCGGCTCAGCCAGCGCCCGAACCCCAGCCAGGTCCAGCGTCGTCGGTTGCTCCACCAGCCCGCCGACCCGCAGGCGCCAATCGACGAAGTTGTGCACCGCCATCACCTTGTAATAGTCGGCGGTCGGCGGTTTGCCATTGACACGGTGCTCCGTCGACAGCATGCGCACCGGGTAGTTCTGCCGCGAGTCCAACCGGCGCAACAGGCCCTTGCGCGGCACGCTGATCAGCGCGCCGAGTACCCGACGCACCGACGAAGGGCTGCGCTGGCTCCACAGCGTGGCCGCAATGTGGACCGCGACGATCGCCGCGATGATGAGCAATGACAGGCCAGTCGCCCAGTAGGCGTTGCGAACCGACCCGAAGATCATCAACGCCGTCAGGCGGCCCCAGCCCCAGAAGAAGACCATCGCCAGATGGATCACGATGAACACCACGAACGCAACCAGGCCGAGGAAGTGCAGGCTGCGGGCAGCCTGCCGGCCGCCGAACAGCCGCACATACCGCGGGAAGCGTGCCTCGATCGCCGGTGATTGCGCGGCCCCGGTGAGGATCTGAAATGGTGCCAACACGAAGATCACCGCGGCGTAAGTCAGCTTCTGAATGGCGTCCAGCGGTTCGCCCGGCAGCAACGGGGGCAGATTGAAACTGGCGTAGGTGACGATATCGTTCCAGGCCTCGGCGAATATCGACCAGGAATAGGGCCAGTATCGGTGCCACTGCCCGGTCACGAAAAGCAATATGTAGTACGAAGTTCCGAGCAGGATCCAGCCGATGACCGCGGCGAAGTGCCAATGGCGGCCCATGCCCAGCTCCCTATGGCCAGGCAGCGCGATCAGAGGGTGGTAGTCCTCCTCCTCGTCCAGGGTGTCGTAGAGCTTGTTGGTGGGCATCACTTTGCCGGTGAAGCGCGCCCACTCCGTCCCGGGAGCACTGTCCGCGTGCCAGTACAGCTTTGGATGGGTGGACAGGATCTCGAAGCCGCTGCGCAGCAGCAGGGTCAGGAATAAGACGTTGAGCCAGTGGTCAATCCGCAGCCAGGCCGGATAGTCGAGCAGCATCAGTCATACCAGCCCCTGCGCTGCCCGAACGCCACATTGACCCCGAACAGCACCGTCAGATACAGCCCGAGGAAAGCCGCCGCGCAGGCCAGCGCCAGGTTTCCCGGAGCCAGATCCCATCGCCCCGTGAGCGCCGACAAGCCCGGCAGGCGCACCATCCGGCTGATCGGATAGCCGATCATGAAAGCCGTGCACAGGATCCCGCCCGCCTTCCACCCCGCGGCCGGCACAATATCGTCGACGTCGATCCAGGTAATTCCGGCGGCGATGACACAACCGATGATCATCGCGACGCAATACACCGCGAAATAGCCGGGACGGTGCACTGCGGTGGCCAGCAGGTAGGCATGCAGGCCCGCCAAGCCCAGCAGTGCGGCGTCGGCGGCCAGGGTCACCGTCCGCGGCAGGTTGAAGGCGATGCTGATCATTGCGGGTCTACCCTGCGCACTTCGATACGACCGCCAACCTCTCGACACCGCAGCGCCGGCTGACCGCCGGTGGCCGGCCAATGCCGTGGTCGTCGATCGCTTTGGCATCGCGGAATCTCCGATCTCACTGCTGGGTCATCTGCTGAGCTTTCGCGTAGGCCAGCTGCAGGAAATCAGCGCCCGCGAGCGCGCTGAACGTACCCGCGACCAGGCGGGTCGGCCTCGGGGCCAGTACCAACCCGGCGGTGAATGCGGTGACCACCCACATGTCCAGACAGAATGGACACGTCAACAGCTCCCCCAAGCTGTGACGCAATGTGCTGGAGTGCCTGGTCTCCTCCATCACCTCGGCGGGGCCCCCGGTCCCCGTGTAGTGGGCAAAAGGCGCGCGCAGCGGGCTGGTCACCGCGTCCTTGGCCAACGTTCTGGACAGTTTGTGGGTACCGAGAGTCACCGTCAGCAGGTCTGCGGCCCTCCAGCCCTGCGGCAGACGGCGGCCGGTGGCCGCGGCGGCCACGGTTACCGCCGCGACCAACCCGCCGTAGACCAGCAGCACAATCACGTATCCCCCCCAGTGGGCGCGGGTTGTCGCCGCGGTACGCGTCGGCTTCCCGCTTGGCCGCGTCCGCGATGGTGCTGCCGGCCCCGGTCGATTGAGTCATCACTCAGTATTTGTCACAGGTCTTGGCGATGGGCCCGACCAGGTTGACGTACTGCGCCGCCTCCGGCACTGCCTGGGCCTGCTCGAGCATCTGCTCACGTTGCGGCGGCGGTGCCGCAAGGAAGTTCTGCAAGAACGACTGCGCCATGGGTGCCGCGTTGAATTGTGCTGCGGTGTCCGGCGATTGCGCGTTCATTGCCGCCACGACCTGGGAGTAGCTGCAGGTCGTGTTCACCGCGGGGTTCTGCGACCACTGGTTTGTTTGGCCCGGCTGTACCGGTTGTCCGGGTTGGGCCGGCTGGGCCGGTTGTCCGGGTTGGGCCGGCTGGCCCGGTTGAGCTGGCTGGGTCGGCTGGGCCGGTGCGGCGTTTGCCAAGCCGGTGCCGCTCGCCAACGCCAGCGCCATGCCGCCGGCTGCGGCAAGTCTGGTCAAAGACGTTGTGATCATTGGTTTCTCCCCTTCAATCCTTCAACTCATGTTTGTCACATGTTCCGTCGACGACGGCACCGAACTAGGCTTGCCGTTTTCGCCCGCGCTAAACCACGGTTTGCTCGCCGGTTGTAGTGGGTATCGGACGAAGTGCTGTGATTACTCGGATCCTCACCGCGGTGACCCTGTCTGGGTGGACGCTGCTGTGTTCGCCCGCCGGCGGCGACGCGGGCGCCACCGGCTGCCCCGACGTTCAGGTGGTGTTCGCCCGCGGCACCGGCGAGGCCCCAGGCGTCGGATGGATCGGCCAGCAGTTCATCGACGCACTACGGTGGCGCACCTGGGGTCGCAATGTGGATGTCTACCCGGTCAACTTTCCGGCGGTACCCGAATTCGGTCCGTCCGCCGCCGGGGTCAATGACGCAACCGGCCACATCCGCGATATGGCAGCCGGCTGTCCGAGCACCCAGATGGTCCTCGGCGGATACTCGCGCGGCGCCGCGCTGATGGGGTATGTCACCGAACCGACCGCCGGCGGGCTCGGCGCCGCGCTACCGCCCGAGGCGGCCGGGCACGTCGCCGCCGTGGCGCTGCTGGGAAGGCCTTCGGCGACGTTCCTGAACTCCATCGGCGCACCGCCCGTGACGGTCGGGCCGGGTTACGCAGCCAAGACGATCGACCTATGCGCCCCCGGCGATCCGGTCTGCTCGGTGGGCGGCGATGGCGCCGCGCACGCCACGTACGCGGCAAACGGCATGACCGCGCAAGCGGCGGACTTCGCCGTCGAACGCCTCAAGCCACCCGAAAGTGTTCCAGGTCAGTCGCTTTGACCGTCAACCCGTGCCCGGCGCAGCTGCGGTCGGGACGCAGCACGCCGCCTGGTTGCGGGAGTAGGACACCGTCGAAGGCCATCCGCTCGATCCGCACATGGTCGTGGAAATACTCCAAGTGACGCAGATGCCACAGCGCGGTGCCGACGTGCGCGCTGATCTGCGGCGCGCAGTGCAACGACAGATCCAAACCGCGGGCATCGCACAACGCGCCCACCTTCAGCACTCCGGTGATACCCAAGCAGCGGGTGACGTCGGCCTGCAGACAGTCGACGGCACCAGCGTCGAGCATTCGCTGGAAATAGGGAACGTCATAGCCATACTCGCCGGCGGTGATATCCATCCCCGCCGGACTACGGTTGCGCAGCAGGCGCAACCCTTCGAGATCGTCGGAGCTGACCGGTTCCTCGAACCAGCTCACCTGATGCTCGGCGAAGCGCCCAGCCCAACCCAACGCCTGCTTGCGCTGGTAGGCGCCGTTGGCGTCGACGAACAACTCGGTGTTGGCGCCGATCGCCCGGCGGGCCGCCGCCACCCGTGCGGCGTCGACGGCGGGGTCGCGGCCGACCTTCATCTTGACTCGGCCGATGCCCTCTTCGACCCATCCGCCGAGCTGGCGGCACAAGCGGTTGTCGTCATACGAGGTGAAGCCCCCACTGCCGTAGATCGGGGTGACCTCGTGCACCGCTCCCAACGCGACGGTCAACGGTTCGTCGAGCAGCCGGGCCCGCAGGTCCCACATCGCGACGTCAATGGCGGCGATCGCCTCAGCCACCACGCCGGGCCGGCCCAGGTTGCGCACCGCGTGCACCATGTCGGCCCAGCGTGCCGGTGGCACCGTGGCATCGCCTCCGGTGACGACCTCGGTCAGCTCGTCACGCACCACCGTGGCCGCCGCGGTGCCGGCGTAGGTGTAGCCGGTGCCGATATGTCCGGCGCCGTGCACCCTCACCAGCACCATCGTGGTGGAATCCCACATTGCGGTGCCGTCGGATTCCGGCGCGTCGGTGGGAATCGAGTAGGCGGCGACCTCAACCGAGTCAACGGGGACCGGCATGCCGCAGGGCAGGCTCATGAATCGGTGACTACCCGCGCGCGGCGGCGGGTATGCATCTGCCATGGGCGAGGGACCTCCGCTGCTTGAACGCTTCCCGCCTCAGGTGCTGCGCCAGTATGCGTTGATCGCCGATGGCGAACGCGGGATCGTGGTTGGGCCGCGTGGCGACTTCTGCTGGATGTGCCTGCCCCGCTGGGACAGTCCGGCGGTCTTCTCCTCACTGCTCGGCGGCGCCGGGGTCTATGCCGTCACCCCAGAGCTGCGCTATGTGTGGGGCGGCCGATACGAGGACCGATCGCTGATCTGGCGTTCCCGCTGGGTCACCACCGAT
Source organism: Mycobacterium sp. SMC-11 (assembly GCF_046250095.1). NCBI lineage: Bacteria > Bacillati > Actinomycetota > Actinomycetes > Mycobacteriales > Mycobacteriaceae > Mycobacterium > Mycobacterium sp. SMC-11. The sequence continues at coordinate 3,508,007 of NZ_CP176430.1, forward strand.
GGGATCGTGGAGTGTCGCGAGGCGCTGGCCTTCCCCGGGGACATGCACACCGCAGTGGTACTACGCCGCGTCCGCGCACTCGATCGGCCGATGCGCATGCAGGTCGCACTCGACGTTCGCGCCGACTTCGGCGCCACCGCGATGTCGGGGCTCTCTTGCGAAGACGGCGTCTGGACCGGACGCTCGGGGCCACACCGATTCCGGTGGGCGGGCGGGGCCGCGGCGCACCCAGCCACCGACGGATCGCTGCGCATGGTGCTCGATGTCGCGCCGGGAAGCGACCACGATCTGGTGTTGGAGTTGTCCGATCGTGAGCTGCCGGCGCGGCCGGTAAACGCGGCGCAGGCCTGGTCCGCTACCGAAAGCGCTTGGAAGCACGCTGTTCCCGAGGTCACCGGCACGCTGGCTGATATCGATGCGCAACTGGCCTATGCGGTATTGCGCGGCCTGACCAGTACCGGTGGTGGCATGGTTGCGGCGGCGACGATGTCGCTGCCGGAGCGGGCCAAAGAAGGGCGCAACTACGACTATCGCTACTGCTGGATTCGCGACCAGTGCTACACCGGACAGGCGATTGCGGCCGCCGGCCCGCATCCGCTGCTCGATGACGCGGTCCGGTTCGTCACCGAGCGGGTGCTGGCCGACGGGCCTGACCTGCGACCGGCGTACTGCGTCGACGCCACGACACCACCCACCGAACACGACCTGTCGCTGCCCGGGTACCCGGGCGCGTCGGCCAAAACCGGAAACTGGGTGGGCCAGCAGTTCCAACTCGACACCTTCGGGGAGGCGCTGCTGCTGCTGGCCGCCGCCGGCCGGCTTGACCGGTTGGACGGCACCCATTGGGGTGCGGTGCACACACTGGTGGATGCGATCGAAAAGCGTTGTGTTGAACCGGATGCCGGGATTTGGGAACTCGACAACCAGCGCTGGGCACATTCCCGGCTGATGTGTGCGGCCGGGCTGCGCCGGATCGCCGGCGTGGCGTCGCTGGCCGAAGGTGCCCAGTGGCAGCAACTGGCCGACAAACTGGTCAGCGACGCCAGCAGTGATTGTCTGCACCGCGACGGGAGATGGCAACGCGCACCCGAGGACTCAGGGATCGACGCGGCGCTGTTGCTGCCGGGCCTGCGCGGAGCCGTCACGGCCGACGATGCCCGCACCCTGGCGACCCTGGCCGCCGTGCGCCGAGACCTCACCCAAGACGGTTTCGTCTACCGCTACCGGCCCGACCGGCGCGGCCTCGGCGAGGCCGAGGGGGCCTTTCTGCTGTGCAGCTTCGTCATGGCGCTGGCCGATCACCAACAGGGCAATGACCTTGCAGCTCTTCAATGGTTCGAGCGGGGCCGCACCGCGTGTGGCCCGCCGGGTCTGCTCGCCGAGGAATACGACGTGAGCCAACGCCAGTTGCGCGGCAACCTGCCCCAGGCCTTCGCACACGCGCTGCTGTTCGAGACCGCACACCAGTTGACCGGGCCTGACACGAATTGAACTACGGCTTGAGCGTGATCTTCACCGCGCCGTCGCGCTTCTCCTGAAACATCTCGTAGGCCTCTGGCGCCTGCTCCAGCGGCAGTACGTGAGTGGCGAAAGTGTCGACGCCCAGCGGGTCGTCGTCGGTCAGCAACGGCATCAGGGTGTCGACCCGCGGTTTGACGTTGGCCTGTCCCATCCGCAGTGTGATCTGCTTGTCGAACAAGGTGAACATCGGCAACGGGTCGAGCTTTCCACCGTAGACACCGACGATCGACAGGGTGCCGCCGCGACGCACGATGTCGATCGCGGCGTCCAACGCGGCCAGCCGGTCGATGCCGGCCTTGCTGATCAACGGTCCGGCCACGGCGTCCGGCAGCAGCGAGCTGAGCTGCTGGATGGCCTTGGCGCCGCCGGAGCCGTGTGCCTCCATGCCGACGGCATCGATCACCGCGTCGGTCCCGCGACCGTCGGTGCGGTCGCGAATCACCTCACCAAGGTCGGATACCTCGCTCAGATCGACGATTTCGATCCCGCGCCTGGCCAACCGGCCCAGCCGCTCGGGCACCAGATCCACGCCGATCACCCGGGCCCCCTGATGCGTGGCGATCCGGGCCGCCATGTCACCGATCGGCCCGAGTCCCAGCACCGTCACCGATCCGCCGTCGGGTATCGCGGCGTAGTCAACTGCCTGCATCGCCGTCGGCAGCACATCGGACAGGTAGACGAACCGCGAGTCTGGTGGGCCTTCAGGAACTTTGATGTGGGTGTATTGCGCCTGGGGCACCCGCAGGTACTGCGCCTGCGCGCCCGGAACCTGGCCGTAGAGCTTGGAGTAACCGAACAGTGCAGCTCCGGTGTCCTGCTCGCGCACCCGGGTGGTATCGCACTGGGTCGGCAGCCCATGTCGGCACATACAGCAATGGCCGCAGGCGATCTGGAACGGGATGACCACTCGGTCACCGGGTTTGAGGTTACTGACAGCGCGACCGACCTCGGTCACGATGCCGATCGGCTCGTGCCCCAAGATGTCACCAGGGTCCATGAACGCACCGAGCACCTCGTAGAGATGCAGATCGGATCCGCAGATGTTGGTGGTCGTCACTTCGATGACGGCGTCGGTCGGCTTCTCGATCACCGGATCGGGGACGGTGTCGACCTGGACTTTGCGCTTGCCCTGCCATGTGACTGCCCGCATCGGGTCGCCTCCGTCGTGTTGAGCGAACACCGCCGGGCTACCCGCCAGCAGCTCGGTGCAAACGCATTGGCCAGGCCGGCTAACCCCCAACGTTTCACCACCGCCCCGCGGGGTACTGATCGACCATGACCTCGTTGTGGCTCGCCGACCGGATCGGAACATCCCCGGCTTCGGGCACCGCCGAAGATCTGCCCGGTGTCGCCGACGTGGTGGTGGCCGGCGCCGGTATCACCGGTCTGATGACCGCAGTGCTGCTGGCGCGCGCAGGCCGCCAAGTGCTGGTGCTGGAGGCCAGGACGGTCGGAGCCTGCGCGACGGGGAACACCACCGCCAAGATCAGCCTGCTGCAGGGCACCCAGCTGTCGACGATCACGGCGCGGCAGGGCAAAAGCCTGGCCGCTGCGTATCTGGACGGCAACCGCGCCGGACAGGACTGGCTGATCTCGTTCTGTGCGGCTGCCGGGGTGCCGGTCCAGCGCGAGGACGCCTACAGTTTCGCCCAGTCCGAACGGGGGGTGGCGGCGGCGCACGCCGAATTCGAGGCCTGCCGCGCGCTGGGACTGCGGGCGACGTGGGAGCCGCACGCCGACGTGCCATTCTCCTACCACGGCGGTGTCCGGCTGCCCGAACAGGCGCAGTTCGACCCGATGCCGTTTCTGGACGCGCTGCGCGGCGAATTGCTCGCCACCGGCGGACAACTGCTGGAACACACACGGGTACAGCGAGTTTCCAGCAGCCGCCACGGACTTCGGCTGGAAGTCGACGGCCCGCACCGGCACGCTGAATTGCAGGCCACCCAACTGGTGCTGGCCACCGGAATCCCGATCTTGGACCGCGGCGGATACTTTGCCCGCGTCAAACCCAGCCGGTCATACTGCATGGCGTTCGACGTGCCCGGCGAGGTCACCCGGCCCATGATGATCTCCACCGATTCACCGACGCGGTCGTTGCGCTACGCCCCGGTCAACGGCTCGGAACTGCTCCTGGTCGGCGGGGCGGGCCACACCGTCGGCCGCGAAAAGCACCCGATGGATGCGCTGGCCGAACTCGAGTCATGGGCGGTCAGGCATTACCCGGGCGCCACCCGCACGCACCTGTGGTCAGCGCAGGACTACGCGCCCGTCGACGAGCTGCCCTACGTCGGCCCCATCCTTCCGGAGAACGAAACCATCTACGTGGCAACGGGGTTCAATAAATGGGGCATGACCAACGGGGCGGCCGCCGCACTGGCGCTGTCGGGCCGGCTGCTCGGCGAGCGACCGAACTGGGACCGGGCGTTCGCCAGCTGGAGAACCAGCGAGCTACGGGGCCTGCCGACGGCCCTGGCAGCCAACCTCGCGGTCGGCGTCAACCTGGCGAAGGGCTGGATCATGCCGACGGCCCACGTCGGCCAGCAATGTCTGGGCACCGACGCCGGCGTGGTCAGCGGACCTCCGTGGCGCCTGCAGGCCCAGTGTCGGGTGGACGGCATAGAACACCGCCTCTCCCCGGTCTGTCCCCACCTGGGTGGCATCGTCACCTGGAACGACGCCGACCGGGCCTGGGAGTGCCCGCTACACGGGTCGCGATTCGCCCCCGACGGGACCCTTCTGGAAGGCCCGGCCACCCGCGGCCTGACCGCCGGCAGCTGAACAGCCGCCGATGTCGTTTACCCCGCGCAAGGGCGGGTAACCGAGCGCTGGACGGTGAATGACGGCTGCGAAGCGACGAGGTGAGCGGTGTGCATCATCGACCATGACATGCGCCAGATCGTCGCGAGCGCAAAGCTGGCGTTCGTGGCCACCGTCTGCGAGGACGGGTCGCCGAACCTGTCACCGAAGGAGTCCCTGCTGGTCTACGGCGACGAACACCTGGCATTCATGCACATGGCGTCGCCGACGACGGCGGCCGACCTGCGCCGCGACCCACGCATCGAGGTCAACGTGGTGGATTTCCTCAAACGGCGCGGCTACCGATTCAAGGGCACCGCGCAGTTGCGACCGCCCGGCGACGAGGTCTACGAGTGGCTAAGGCGATGGGTCATCGACACCCACGGACCCCAGTTTCCGTGTCGTGAAGCCGTTCTGGTCCGGGTCGAGCGCGCGCTACCGATCGCCTCGCCGGCCTACATGTTCGGCGATGCCCACGAAGCCGAACTCAGCCGGTTGTGGTCGCAGATCTACGGGCTGCGATGAGCAGGGCTACTGCAGCTGATCGCGCAGCTTCGCCAGCGATTTGGCCAGCAAGCGCGACACGTGCATCTGGGAGATGCCGACCCGCTCGGCGATCTGGGTCTGGGTCATCGACTCGAAGAACCGCAGCACCAGCACGGTACGTTCGCGCTCGGGAAGGGCATCGAGCAAGGGCCGCAACGCCTCTCGATCCTCGATGCGGTCCATCCGGGCGTCAACTTCACCGAGGGTGTCAGCGATCGAGCGGACGTCATCTTCGTCCGAGCTGCCGCCGCCGTCAATCGAGAGCGTGTTGTACGAGCTGCCCGCGACCAATCCTTCGACCACCTCGTCGCGGCTCAACTCAAGTTCGGCCGCGAGCTCGGAGGCGGTCGGCGCCCGTCCCAGGCGTTGCGACAGTTCGGCGGTGGCCACACCCAACCGAAGGTGCAGCTCTTTGAGCCGGCGGGGAACCTTGACCGACCAGCTGTTGTCACGGAAGTGGCGGCGGACCTCGCCCATGATCGTCGGAACCGCGAACGAGACGAAATCCGAGCCGGTCTCGACGTCGAAGCGTGTCACGGCGTTGACCAGACCCACCCGAGCTACTTGGACCAGGTCGTCCCGTAACTCCCCGCGGCCTTCGAACCGGCGGGCGATGTGGTCGGCCAGCGGCAGGCACCGCTCGACGATCTTGTCCTTGCGGTTGCGGAAGTCGGGCGAGTCGGCATCGTATTGGGCGAGCTCACGAAACATGTCGCCGACGTCGGCGTACTCCGATCCAGACTGTGAGCCGCTGCCGGCGGCACGCGGAGTCACCTCCCGGAATCCGCCCGGCGGGTCGTCAGCGTGACCCCGAATACCTCACCCGCGCCGTTGGATTCGTGCCCGTCGCGGAACGTCTCGACGTCGTCGACCAGCGAAGTGAGCACGTGCCAGCTGAAACTTCCCGGGGTCAGCACGCCGGCCCCGTCGCCGGCCGCCGACGCCTGGATCGTCACGTGATCGTCGTGCGGGTCGATGACGACAGTGAGCATCGCGCCGGGCGCGGCGCTACGGATCAGCTGCGTGCACAGCTCATCGATCGCCAGCCGCAGGTCAGCGACGGTGTCGACGTCAAGATCCTCGTAGGTTGCGATCGCACCGACCAACATGCGCACCACCGCCAGGCTTTCCAGCCGGGGCGTAACCCGCAGTTCGACGGCCCGTTCGCTGCACGACCGCTGAGCCCGGTCACTGTCAATGTCGGTCATGAGGCCTCCCGGCGAAATCGGACCGAGACTACTGCTGCGTGTCAATCGACTGCTCACCACCCTCGCCTGCAGGCACCCTCGCGCATTTCGCGTTCAGCCGACACCGTCAACATCGCACGCCGGCTGCCCGGAGATCAGTCATGGGAAGTCTGTACCCGATCGCCGGGGAACTCAATCATTGAATTTCGGCGCCTAGTCAGTTTGGCGCTCGTTACAGAGCGGCCCGGCCGGAACACCGGCCGGGCCGACTTGACCCCCTCGGGCTAACTCGTGGAGGGCTGCCGGCGCATCTCGGCGTGCGCCAGCTGCCACTGACGGTTCACTTTGCCGATCCGGCGATCCTCGATCAGCAGCCACACGGTGCCCAGGACGGCGGCGAGCACCGCGATGACCGCGACTTCGATCCCCTGGCGATCGTGACCGGTCCCAAATGCGGCGAGGCAGCCGATGCCGGCCACCATGCCCACCACCAGCAGTGAATAGCCCGGCCAACCCATGACGTCGATCATGGCGCGGCCCGCGTGAGGCCGAGTCGTCCGGACATGGTCGACCGGGTCATGAAAGGTGTCACCCATCGCAATTCCTCCTCCTGAACAGCAGTTCGGAGCCGCTCCAGAAGTCGACCGATATGAGGTGAACCCGTCCGCGACCCAAAACTATCGTATGCCGATACGTTGATCCCAGAGCCTCCTTTACAGGACGTTCACAGTCATGCAACAGCGAAGCCAACGCCGGTCCAGTCATCGGTCCACGCCCATGATCGGCACAGCACTCACCAGCAAGACGACCAACATCAACGTCAACAGGAACCATCCGGCACCATGCCAGCCCCACCAGATACCCCGCGCACGCCACACCAGGTAGGTGCGCACAAAAGCACGCAATCCACCGGCGGCCAGGATCACCGGTGCGCCGACGGCAAGGACGGTCCGGTAGGGCCGTCCGCACCCCGCCGTGACCGACTGTGGATCGCAGGTGCCCACCCACAACACCGCTATCACGACAAACGCCAGCGCGGCGGCGGTGACCGTCCCCGCGAAGCGAGCAGCCGCTCGAACCTCCCGGTCCTCCTGGCCCAACCGATCACCACCGGGAGCAGAGCGCGACGGTGTGCGCGGTCCCACATATCCCACCGTCCGCGCTGATGAGCTCTGCGTCAAGGCGATTCATTCGTTTGGGTCAACGTTTGGGCGCACGGCCGCCCGGGAAGCCTTGCCGTTGTGGCGGGCCTTTACACCGCGTGGGCCTGTTACAGAACACGAAGGGAGGACGTATGTCGGACGACAAGCGCAGCGCCACCGAGGACGGCATCCGCGGCGCCGTGGAGGGCGTCAAGGGCAAGGCCAAGGAGGCGCTAGGGGCCGTGACCGGCAACGACGAGATGGCCCGTGAGGGCCGCGCGCAGCAGGACAAGGGCGAAGCGCAGCGCGACGCCGCCAAGCACCAGGCCGAGGCCGAATCGTCTCGGGCCGGCGCCAAGGCAGCCGAGGCGCGCGAGCAGTCGCACCAGTAGCCCGAGGGGAGGGCAGGTCCGGTCCGCCTGGCGGGCCGGGCCTGTCGCCACGTCAGGGGGTTACTTCCTGGGTGCAACGGGTAGTAAAAACCTTGAAAGCCTTGAGACGGCATAGCATCCATGGGTTGGAGCCAGGCGATGGAGATCGTGTTACTGACCGACCGCGACGAATTCGCGCAGTCATTGTCGGGGTTGGGTGTCTTCGGGCATTCGATCGTCCGCAGCCCACTGTCCGTCACCGCACGGGCCGACTGCCGTGGCGCGAGGGCCGTTTTGGTGGACGGCTGTGCTGATGTACCGGCGGCGCGGGAGAGCTGCCGCAAACTTGGGGCCTGGGAGCCGTCAGCCGCCGTGCTGGCCGTGGTCGCCGCCGACGACTTCGCGGCGGTCGGCCTCGACTGGCACGTCGACGATGTGCTGATCGCGACCGCAGGCCCCGCCGAGGCGAACGCGCGCCTGCGTCTGGCCTTGGCCCGCCGGCGCGAATCCACCCACACCACACTGGAATTCGGCGCCTTGGTCATCCACCCGGACAGCTTCACCGCGTCGCTGTCGAATCGCGATCTCGACCTCACACTCACCGAATTCAAACTGCTCAACTATCTGGTACAGCATGCCGGGCAAGCATTCACCCGGGCCCGCCTGCTGCGCGAGATATGGGGCGGCGAGGGCGGCCGTCGCAAAGTCGACGTCCACGTGCAGCGATTGCGCGCCAAGCTCGGCGCCGACCATGAGTCGATCGTCGATACGGTCCGCGGTGTCGGTTACATGACGCCGGAGTTGCCTTCATCGCAATGGGCCATCGCCAACTGAGAGAGCCAAATGCCATGACAGAACAACCCGATTTCGATTCAGCGGCCACCGACACCACCGGCGACGACACGCTACCGCCGAGTGAGGCCACCGATTCCGACGAACTGCGCAATGACGACGGCGACGCGGCCGTCACTCCGCCGGACGACTGGCAAGCCGCTGACAGCGAGACGGCACATCAGTCGTTGGACGCCAAGCTGGCGGCCGAGCAACCCGATGTGGCCGGCCCTGACCACGATCCCGACGAAGCTGTGGGAGGCGGTCGACACCGCGCGCAAGTGTCCGGAAGTCCCGAAGACGGCGACTCGTTCTACGCCGTCGAGGAGTGAGCTCAGTAGTAGTTGTCGCAGGCGTTGGCCAACGGGCCGACGAGCGCAACGTAATGCGCGCCATCGGGCGTGCCCTGCGCCTGGTCGACTATCTGCTGGCGCTGCTCGGGCGGGGCGGCCAGAAAGTTCTGCAGCCAGGACCGCGCGGCCGGCGTCGCGTTGAACTGCTCGGCGTCTCCGGGTGACTGATCGTTCATCGCCGACACCACCTGCGAGTAGCTGCAGGTCGTGTTGACCACTGGATCGGTGTCCGGGTCGGCAACGGCCGCTACCTGCCCTCCGGTCAGCGCCAAGGCGGCAAACCCAACCGCGGCGGCCATTCTCATCAAGCCAGACATCTCGCGACCCCCCTCTGTAGATCCGCCACTGGAGCCGTCAAAACCTCAGGATCAAAACCGCCAAGTCGGCCAACAGCAGCGCCCACCCGCACGCCCAGACCACGATCCCGCGGCGGTGCGTCGCCAGAAAGAAGGCGAGGAACAGCGTCAGCGCCGCTACACCGGCCGCTCCGTGATAGAGCACGCCGAACAGCGACCCGTTCACCTTGAGTTCCGGGCACGCCGCCCTGTTACACAGCGCTGAACCGGATACCCTGGCCAGCGCGAATGCCATGAGCAGTGCGGCGGCCGGCGCGGTCAGCAGCGACAGCGCCCAGTTGGCCCACGTCCAATCGCGGGGCAGCGCTTCGGGCGGCGCAGCCCCTGCCACGCGCGGTTGCGCATCGGCAAAGATCGGCCGGACCGCCGTCGCACCGTCATCGGCAATGATCATCCCCCGCCTCCGATCACCGAAATCACCGTTGCCGGATACCCGGCGACGTCGAGCGCAAAACCGCAGCCCGGGAGCATTCCGGCTCCGAACTTGGCACCATGGCTGGGTGAGCGCACAAGACCCCGGAACCCCAGCGCCGCTGGCTCGGTTCTCGGCGCTGACCCGGGACTGGTTCACCGGCACCTTCACGGCGCCGACGCCGGCCCAGGAGCAGGCCTGGTCGGCGATCGCCGACGGCCACAACACTCTCGTGGTCGCCCCGACCGGGTCCGGTAAGACGCTGGCGGCGTTCCTGTGGGCGCTGGATCAACTGACCGCACAGCCCGGTCAGGGCACCCGGGTGCTCTACATCTCGCCGCTCAAAGCGCTGGCCGTCGACGTCGAGCGCAACCTGCGCACTCCGTTGGCGGGCATCGCCCGGATGGCCGCACGGCGCGAGCTGCCCGCTCCCGACATCACCGTGGGCGTGCGTTCCGGCGACACCTCGCCGGCGCAGCGCCGCGCGCTGGTCGCCAAGCCGCCCGACATCTTGATCACCACCCCGGAGTCGCTGTTTCTGATGCTGACGTCGGCGGCACGGGAGACGTTGACCGGAGTGCGCACGGTGATCGTCGACGAGGTACACGCAGTGGCCGGGACCAAACGGGGCGCCCACCTGGCCCTGTCCCTGGAGCGCCTCGACGCGATGCTGGAGCGTCCCGCTCAGCGAATCGGGTTGAGCGCCACGGTGCGCCCGGCCGAAGAAGTCGCCCGATTCCTGTCCGGCCAGTCCCCCACCACGATCGTGACTCCACCGGCCGCCAAGACGTTCGAACTGACCGTTCAGGTCCCCGTGCCGGACATGGCCAATCCGGCCGAGGGCACCGTCTGGCCCGAGGTCGAAGAACGCATCGTCGACCTGATCGAAGCCCACCGGTCTTCGATCGTCTTCGCCAACTCGCGGCGGCTCGCCGAGCGGCTGACCGGTCGGCTCAACGAGATTCACGCAGAGCGTTGCGTTGACACCGCGCAGGAGGCGGCCCCCCTGGCGCGAGCCCACCACGGCTCGGTATCACTGCAGACCCGAGCCGACGTCGAGGAGGACCTCAAGAGCGGGCGGCTGCGCGCGGTGGTGGCGACCTCGAGCCTGGAGCTGGGTATCGACATGGGCGCGGTCGACCTGGTCATCCAGATCGAGGCGCCGCCGTCGGTGGCCAGCGGACTGCAGCGCGTCGGTCGAGCCGGACACCAGGTCGGCGAGATCTCTTCGGGCGTACTGATTCCCAAACACCGCACCGACCTGATCGGCTGCGCGGTCGCAGTACAGCGGATGCTCGCCGGCCAGATCGAAACCCTGTCCGTACCGGCCAATCCACTGGACATCCTGGCCCAGCACACGGTGGCCGCGGCCGCGCTGGAGCCACTGGACGCCGAAGCCTGGTTCGACACCGTGCGTCGCAGTGCTCCGTTCGCCACCCTGTCGCGCGGTGTTTTCGAGGCGACGCTGGATTTGCTCTCCGGCAAATACCCGTCGACTGAATTCGCGGAATTGCGACCACGTTTGGTCTACGACCGAGACACCGGGACCCTGACCGGCCGGCCCGGCGCGCAGCGACTGGCCGTCACCTCCGGTGGCGCCATCCCCGACCGCGGACTGTTCGCGGTGTACCTGGCGGGTGCGGAGAAGCCCTCCCGGGTCGGCGAACTCGACGAGGAGATGGTCTACGAGTCGCGTCCCGGCGACATCATCTCGCTGGGCGCCACCACTTGGCGGATCACCGAGATCACCCACGACCGGGTGCTGGTTGCCCCGGCACCCGGTCAGCCGGGCCGGCTGCCGTTCTGGCACGGCGACGGTGTCGGGCGGCCCGCCGAGCTGGGTGCGGCGCTCGGCGAATTCACCGGCGAGCTGGCCGGACTTGATCCTGAGTCGTTCGACAAGCGCTGCGCGGGATTGGGTTTCGACGACTATGCGATCGACAATCTGAGGCGACTGCTCGACGATCAGCGCACCGCCACCGGGGCGGTGCCCACCGACACCACGCTGGTGGTCGAGCGGTTCCGCGACGAGCTCGGTGACTGGCGGGTGGTCCTGCACTCCCCGTACGGACTACGTGTCCACGGCCCGTTGGCACTGGCGGTGGGCCGGCGGCTGCATGAGCGCTACGGCATCGACGAGAAGCCAACGGCCTCCGACGATGGCATCGTGGTCCGGCTGCCCGACACCGACTCCGGTGCGCAAGCCCCCGGCGCGGAACTGTTCGTGTTCGACGCAGATGAGATCGAGCCGATCGTCACCGCCGAGGTGGGCGGCTCGGCCTTGTTCGCCTCCCGGTTCCGGGAATGCGCGGCCCGGGCATTGCTGTTGCCGCGCCGGCACCCCGGCCGGCGCACCCCGCTATGGCAGCAACGCCAGCGAGCGGCCCAACTGCTCGACGTGGCCCGCAAATATCCGACGTTCCCGATCGTGCTGGAGACGGTGCGCGAATGCCTGCAGGACGTTTACGACGTCCCCGCGCTGACGGCGCTGATGGCCCAGATCGCCCAACGCCGGGTGCGGGTGTCCCAGGTGGAGACCGCCACCCCGTCACCGTTCGCGGCGTCGCTGTTGTTCGGCTACGTCGGGGCATTCATGTACGAAGGCGACAGCCCGCTGGCGGAGCGCCGCGCGGCGGCCTTGTCACTGGATCCCACTCTGCTGGCGCAACTGCTGGGCCGAGTCGAACTCCGCGAACTGCTCGACCCCGAGGTGATCACCGGCCTGACCGCACAACTGCAGCATCTGACGCCGGAGAAGGCCGCCCGCGACGCCGAAGGGGTGGCCGATCTGCTGCGACTGCTCGGTCCACTCACCACCGGAGAGGTCAGCGCCCGAGCCGCCGGTGCGGCGGTGAGCGGTTGGCTCGAACACCTGTTGGCCGCCCGGCGGGTGCTGACGGTGGCGTTCGGCGGGCAGCGCTGGTGGGTGGCGATCGAGGACATCGGGCGGCTGCGCGACGGCCTCGGGGTGGCGGTACCGCCCGGGGTGCCGACGGGCTTCACCGAACCGGTCGCCGATCCGCTGGGTGAGCTGCTGGGCCGCTTCGCCCGCACCCGGGGGCCGTTCACCACCGGGCAGGCCGCGGACCGGTTCGGGCTGGGAGTGCGGGTCGCGGCCGACGCGCTGGGACGCCTGGCCGCCGACGGACGGGTGGTGCGCGGCGAATTCGCCGATTTCCCGGACTCCCCCGGCGAACAGTGGTGCGACAGCGAGGTGCTGCGGATCCTCCGGCGCCGGTCACTGGCCGCGCTGCGAGCGGCGATCGAGCCGGTGTCGCCGGCCGCCTACGGGCGCTTCCTGCCGGCCTGGCAGCAGATCGGCACTCCGGGCACTCCGGACGTCGCCACCACCGGCGTGGACGGGCTGGCCGGGGTGATCGAGCAACTGGCCGGCGTGGCACTGCCCGCGTCGGCGGTCGAACCGTTGATCTTCGGGCCGCGGGTGCGCGACTACTCACCGGCCATGCTCGACGAACTGCTGGCCTCCGGGGAAGTGCTGTGGTCGGGCGCGGGCGCTCCGGCCGGAAGCGCCCCGGCCACCGACGGCTGGATCAGCTTTCACACCGCCGATTCGGCGCCCCTGACGTTGTCACCCGCGACGCCGATCGAATTCGGCGACGCCCACCGCGCGATTCTGGATGCCCTGCACGGTGGCGGTGCGTTCTTCTTCCGTCAGCTGTGCGGTGACGCGAGCGAGGCGGAACGCAAAGCCGCACTATGGGAGCTGATCTGGGCCGGATGGGTCACCGGCGACACCTTCGCTCCGGTGCGCGCGGTGCTGGCCGGCACCCGGCGCACCACTCCGGCGCATCGCAGTAGACGCCCGCCCCGGCTCAGCCGTTACAGCGTCGCGCACGCCGCTGCCCGCGCCGCCGACCCGGCCGTGGCCGGTCGCTGGTCGGTTCTGCCCGCCCCGCAAGAGGTTTCGACCGTGCGGGCGCACCACACCGCCGAACTGCTGCTGAACCGCTACGGCGTGTTGACCCGCGGCGCAGTCGCCGCCGAGGCGGTGCCGGGCGGTTTCAGCACCGTCTACAAGGTGCTGACCGCGTTCGAGGAAGCCGGGCGATGCCAACGTGGCTATTTCATCGAGTCACTGGGGGCGGCGCAGTTCGCGCTGGCCTCCACCGTGGACCGGCTTCGCGGCTACCTCGACGGTGTCGACCCGGCCCGGCCCGACTACCACGCGGTGGCCCTGGCAGCCGCCGACCCGGCCAACCCGTACGGCGCGGCACTGAGCTGGCCGGCACACCCGGGAACGGCCCGACCGGGCCGCAAGGCCGGCGCGCTGGTGGTCCTGGTCGACGGGGAGCTGGCGTGGTTCGTCGAGCGAGGCGGCCGAACGCTGCTGAACTTCGCCGACACCGCCGAGGCACAGCGTGCCGCCGCCGGGGCGCTGGCTCGGCTGATCGCCGACCGGCGGGTGGACGGGATTCTCATCGAGCGGGTCGACGGGGTGCCGGTATTGGAGCTGCCCGATTCTCCGACACTGGATGCGTTGATCGAGGCCGGGTTCTCCCGCACGCCACGCGGATTACGGATGCGCTGATGCCCGAGGGAGACACCGTATTTCACACTGCGACGGTGCTGATCACCGTGTTGGCGGGAAAGACCTTGACCCGCTGCGATATCCGAGTTCCACGATACGCGGGCATCGATCTGAGCGGGCAGCGCGTCGATGAGGTGATCAGCCGCGGCAAGCATCTTTTCATCCGCGTCGGATCGTCCAGCATCCATTCGCATCTGAAAATGGAGGGCAGTTGGCGGATCGGCCGCCTTCCGGTCGATCATCGGGTGCGAATCATTTTGGAAGCAGGCCCCGTTCGCGCCACCGGTGTCAATCTGGGTGTGCTGGAGGTGCTGGACCGCCACCATGACGGCAACGCCGTCGCGCACCTGGGACCGGACCTGCTCGGCGCCGACTGGGATCCGGGCTTGGCCGTCGAGCGCCTGGTCGCCGATCCGCAACGTCCGCTGGCATCGGCACTGTTGGATCAGACGGTGATGGCCGGAATCGGCAATGTCTACTGCAATGAGTTGTGCTTCATCGTCGGCCGGCTGCCGACGACACCCATTGCGGAACTGCATGATCCGGACCGACTGGTTTTGCGGGCACGCGAGATGTTGTGGGCTAACCGGTTGCGGTGGTCGCGCTGTACCACCGGCGACACTCGGCCGGGCCGACAACTGTGGGTGTACGGCCGGGCGGGCCTGCCGTGTCGGCGATGCGGCACCAGCGTGGATTCCGACCGCAACGGCGAGCGTATTGCGTTCTGGTGCCCGTCATGTCAGCGGTGATACCGGGGTTCCCGGCCGCTGACAAACCGAAGCCGGCCGGCTAGCTTGCCGGCCGGCTTGCGGCTGTCAGCACTCGAACGGTTGGCCGATCACGGCCACCCGCCGCAGCCGACACCGGGCACGCAACCTCCACCGCCGCCGGGACCACCCCAACCGGACGGGCCGCCCGGGATCTGGCCGCCCCCGCCGCCGGGTCCTCCGCCGCCGGTCGGGCCACCGGGAATCTGACCGCCGCCCCCGCCGGGCCCACCACCACCGGTCGGGCCACCGGGAATCTGACCACCGCCGCCACCGGGCCCGCCACCACCGGTCGGGCCACCCGGCTCGCCCGGTTCGCCCGGACTTTCTGGGCCCGGTCCGCCCGGTACCGGCTCGAGTGTGGTCTCTGTGGTGGTGGTCGTCGTCGTAGTCGTGGTCGTGGTGGTACTCGGCCCCTCTTCTTTGGTGCCGTTGCACCCGGCTGCTACCAGCGCGACTGCACTGCCGAGCACTGCGATCGTCATCTTGCTGTGTGCCTTCATCAGAATCAGACTCCCCTCTGCTCTGGTCGTGCCTTGCTGTACCCAGGACTGTCACAGCCGAAACCCCGGCGGCGGGACTCAGTTCGCGTCGAGGTCGCGTTCGCTCACAAAACCACGGGGCCGTCCGGTGAAGGGATCGTCGAACTCCAGCCGGTGGGCCAGCAGTCGCAAAGGCCGCGAGAAGTCGTCGGGGGCAACCTCGATGACCTGCGGATACAGCGGGTCGCCGTCGATCGGCAGACCGAGTGAGGCCAGGTGAACTCGCAACTGGTGGGTACGCCCGGTACGCGGGGTAAGCCGGTAGCGGCCGTCACCCATCGACTCGATCAGCGTCTCGGCGTTCGGCTCGCCGGGTTCTTCGCGCGCCTGCAGGCAACCGCGCTCTTTGACGATGCGACTGCGTACCAACTGCGGGAACGCGACGGTCGGCTCGGCGGATGACCGCGCCAGGTACTGCTTGCGCACCGCGCCGCGGGCGAACAGGGTCTGATAGGGCCCCCGCAACTCTCGACGGGTGGTGAACAGCAGCACCCCGGCGGTCAGTCGATCCAACCGGTGCGCCGGGCTCAGCTCTGGAAGGTCCAGTTCACGCCGCAGCCGCACCAAAGCGGTTTGGGCCACATGGCTGCCGCGCGGCATGGTCGCCAGAAAGTGCGGCTTGTCGATCACCACCAGATCCGCATCGCGGTGCAGCAGCGGAAGGTCGAACGGTACCGGCACCTCGTCGGCCAGATCGCGATAGAAGAAGACATGTGCCCCCGCCGGCAACACCGTGGTGTCGTCGACGACCGCCCCGTCTGCGGTAACCACTTCACCCGCAGCCACTTTCGCCGCAGTGGCCGTACCGAACCGGCTGCGCAGCTCGGCGGCGACCGGGCCGCCGTGCAAACGCAGCCGGGCCGGCCCCAGACCATCACGCACGGGCAGCGGGGCGGGGCGTCGCCGGGTCACGGCAGCTTCAGGTCGAACGCCGGCGCACTGTCGGCGTCGCGGGCGTAGGCGCGGTCGCGGATGGTCAGCAGCACCGCCGCCAGCATCGCCGCGGTGAGGGTGCCGATCAGCACACCCATTTTGACGTGTTGTTGACGAACGGGATCGCCGAAGGCGAGGTCTCCGATGAACAGTGCGACGGTGAACCCGATGCCGCCAAGCAAGGCCAGCGCGACCACGTCGACCCACTTCAGTGAGGTGTCGAGCTCGGCTCGGGTCAGTGCGGCGGTCAGCACGGCCGCGCCGGCGATGCCCACCGCTTTTCCTACCACCAGGCCGGCGGCGACGCCGATGGCAACCGGATCGTGCAGTGTGGTGGCCAATCCGTGCAGGCCGCCGAAGGTCACGCCGGCCGCGAAGAACGCGAACACCGGCACCGCCAGCGCGGCGGACAGCGGGCGAATCCGGTGCTCGAGACTCTTTGCGTCCAGCCGATGCCGCGGCGACGTGTCGCGCTTGCCCGCCTGGCGGACCGGAACCGTCAGGCCGAGCAGGACACCGGCGACGGTGGCGTGCACACCGGATTCGTGGACCAGATACCAAGTGGCAGCGGCCAATAGAAGCAGCACCGCGGCGTTGTCGAATCGGCGGGACGCCACCGCGAACAACGCCAACGGGACGAGTGCCAGCCCAAGAGCGACGAGGTTGAGGTCGTCGGTGTAGAACACCGCGATCACGGTGACCGCCAACAGGTCATCGACCACAGCCAAGGTCAGCAGGAAAGTGCGTAATGCCGAGGGCAGGTGCGAGGAGATCACGGCCAGCACGGCCAGTGCGAACGCGATGTCGGTGGCGGTAGGAATAGCCCACCCGCGTAGCGCTCCGCCACCAGTGTGGGCGTTGACGGCGACGAATATCACTGCGGGCATGACCATTCCGCCGACCGCTGCGACGACGGGAAGCGCTGCGCGACGCGGATCACGCAGGTCGCCGGCAAGCACTTCGTACTTGAGCTCCAGGCCGACCACGAAGAAGAAGATCGCCAGCAGGCCGTCGGCCGCCCAAGCCGACACCGAGAGGTGCAGATTCCAGGCGCGGGGGCCGAAAGTGATGTCGCCCAACCGGTAATAGGCAGCTGCCCACGGCGAGTTGGCCCACACGATGGCGACGGTGGCCGCGACGAGCAGCAGTGCCCCGCCCACGGTCTCCTTGCGGAGCACGTCGGCGAGCCGACTGGCTTCGGCCGACGATCCGCGGCCGAAAAGCGGGGGGCGACCAGAGGTCAAGGGAGGGCCTTTGATTCGAGTGACGGAAGGCCCGAGGTCTCGGGCCTCCACAATGAAAGACGTTGCAGATCAGCGCTGCGCCGGTGGACAGCCGGCAAGTTTGCCGTGGGCATTGTTGCCCCAGCACGTGGTGTAGCCGTTGGTGCCCCGAGGCCGTAGGTCTCGGTCGGTCGGCAGCAGAATCGCACGCATTCCGGTGCGGAGCGGCTGCGCGGACATGGTGCCCACCGTACCGGTAGCGGCGCACATTACGCCAGGTCAGCGGGGCCCCGCGCCGGGCGCACAACGACACATCGGCCACAACCGTCGGGGGTTGTGGCCGATGTGGCTTGTGAACGCGGAGTTATCAGCTCAGCTGACACCGAGCATCGCGAAGATGCCCAGATCGTCTAGGAAGGCGGTCAGCGTGGTGGCATCGGTCACCGGGTCGGCGCCGGTCCCCAGCAGGGCGGTCAGCAGCGATCCCAGCGTCTCGTCGCCCAGCACGCCGCTGCCGTCCGGATCGGCGAGTGTGCCGCCGACGACCATGCCGTCGACGAATTTGTCCCAGCCCGCGTCGAGCTGCTCGGGGGTGATACCCAGCAGGCCGCCGATGGTGGCGTCTTGCATCCCGTTCTGATCCAGGAGGTCGTTCAGCGTGGTGGTACCGTCGATCCCGATCAGGGTGTCGAGCAGCTGGGCGACGGTCATCTCCGGGGTGAAGTCGGTGAAGGGGATGTTCAGCAGGCCCGCGTACGCACCGAGTCCGAGGTAGCCGAGCAGGGTACCGAGTTCCGTATTGGCACCGTCGCCGCCGATGAAGCCGCCGAGCAAGGCGTCGATCGGAATGGAGCCCAGCGGGGCTCCGCCGAAGTCGACGTCGTCGAGCAGCGCGGTGATGTCGGTGGAGAGCAGGCCCAGAGTCGCGGCGTCCAGGGTCATGGCGTCGGGGTTCAGCGCGGCGAGCAGGGCCGCGAGGCTCGAGGTGGTGGAGATGTTGTCACCGAAGATCCCCAGGACCTGACCCATGTTGCCGAAGTCGATGGCATTCAGCAGGCTCTGCAGGCTCTCACTGAAGGTCGGGAAGCTGGCGGTCAGCGCGACTTCGTGTTGCACCGACGCGGTAAGGCCGGCGGTGATCGTCGGAGCGACAGCCGTACCGCCAAGCAGGGCGGTCCCGGCAAACACGGTCCCGGCCGCTAACGCGCCGGCTTTGACCGCAAAGCCGCGCGCACCTATTGGCGCGGCAACAGTGGAACAAGTAGACATGAATAGGTCCCCCTCCTGGGATCGAACGTTAAGTCGATGCGACACCCACATCGCCATTAACTTATTATGGGCTCAGACTGTTGTCAACGGTTTCATTGGTAGGCATTCCAGAGTTAGCAACGCTCGCCCACAGCAAACTTCCAGCCCACCGGCACGGACATGCCCCCTAGGTAACTACCTCCGCAGATGTCATGGGAGCCCGGTGATCTACCACCAACAGCAAGAAGCTCAGCCGTTTCTCGGCATTTCAGCCCAGCCGATGGCGCCGCGCCGCCAGCTAATAGCTATTGGGCATTAACATCACGCCGTTGCGGTCCATCGGTATGAAATTCGTGACTAAAAATACTTGAGCTATTTTTCGGCGCTGAGCGAAATGCGCACAATGCGCCCTATTTGGCCGCCAGCAAAGCCACAGGTGCGCTTATCGCGCGCTGATCCAACCAGAAGTGCGCCCGGTCCGCGGAGACAGACCGGGCGCGACGAGAAAGATCGCGACTACGGGGCCAGCAGGCCGAAAGCTTCCAACAGGTCGGTGACCAGGGTGTCGCCGGTGATAGCCAGCGTGCTGCCGTCGGGCAGGAAGCTGGCCAGGAAGGTGCCCAGGCTCTGCTCGCCCCAGGTTTCGCCGGAGGGGTCGAGCAGTGTCCCGCCGAACGGCAGCCCGTCGAGGTACTTATCCCAGGTCTGGGCCGGGTTCAGGCTGAACAGCAGCGCCAAGGTCGCGTTGTCCATGGTGGTGCTGTTGGTGGCGCTGACCGGCAGGGTATGCAGGTATTCCCCCAGCGTGTAGGCGCTGCCGGCCAGAACCGTGGGACTGCCGACAAGCGGATGCTTGACGATGTCGGCGGTGGCGACCCCGACAATCCCGCTCAGCCAGTCGACCAACGAACTATTGACCGTCAAGTCAGCTGGCCCACAGGTAAGCAGACCGCACGTGATGACGTTCTCGTTGGGCAAGGCCAGCGCGTTGATCATGCTGGCGAACTGACCGAGCAGCGTACCCAGGCCCACCGCGTTGGCCAGGTCGGTCAGTGAATGCGCACCGGCGCCGTCGCCCAGCACCACATCCACCAGCTCACCGAGGTCCGCGTTGCCGATCGGCACGCCGTCCACCAGGAACAGGCTGCCGGTGCCCAGCAGCGAATTGACCGCGGCGTTCGCGCTGTAGAGCGGTTCGGTGAGCGAGATCCCGAAGATGTCGGCGATACCGGAGAGCGTGGTTCCGTCGGGGTTGAAGGAGGCCAGCAGTGCCGACACATCCGAGCTGACACTCAGTGGCGTGCTGGTCCCAGGCACATTGCCCAGCGCGGCCAGCACCTGGTTGAGATCTCCCAGCGAGATGTTGTCGAGCAGGGTCTGCAAGCTCTGCGAAAACGTCGGATACGCCGTCAGCACCACCCGGTGCTGCGCTGAGGCTATCGGTGGGCTGACGAGCTGCGGACTGCCCGTACCGACACCGAGCAGGCCGGCCCCGGCGACCACGGCGGCGGCTAGCGCACCGCCCCATCCGGACAGCTCGCGAGAGCGCCACACCCCGATCCCACCCGACATGAGCCGCCCCTTCCCCATGCCCGGATCCCCCATGTGATCCAGCTCATGGCCAGAAAGTAGCCCCGCCTGAAATGTGTGTCAAACACATGTGAATGCTGATATCAGCCTAAAAGACTGGAAAGATTCCTTGAATCGTACCCGCCGTAATGACGTCTGGTTCAGGTAAGCGGAATCGGCTCCAGAATTTCGGCCCGCGCCTCGGGCGCACTGACTCGCAGCGCATCCGCCGATGCGTCGTCGGGCTGCTCCTGCGAGAGGATCTCGGCCTCCACCCGTGCGGAGTAGTTGGCCACCTCCCGGTCAATGACGGCGTCGTCCCAGCCGAGCACCGCCGCCATCACCTCAGCGACCTCGCGCGCGCAGTTGACCCCGCGGTGGGCGTACTCGATGGAGATCCGGGTCCGCCGGGCCAGTACATCCTCCAGGTGCAATGCGCCCTCCGCGCCGGCCGCGTAGGCGACTTCCACCTTCAGGTAGGTGGGTGCCTCGGCGATCGGGTCCAGTAGCTCGGGCTGCCCGTCGGCGACCGCTAGAACGTCGTGGATCAGCGAGCCGTAACGGTCCAGCAGGTGGCGCACTCGGTAGGGGTGCAGGCCCTGGTGGGCACCCACGTGTTCGGCCTGGTTGATCAGCGCGAAGTAGCCGTCGGCGCCCAACAGCGGCACCTTCTCGGTGATCGAGGGAGCCACCCGCGTCGGGATGTACTCGGCAGCGGCGTCGATCGCGTCGGCTGCCATCACCCGGTAGGTGGTGTACTTGCCGCCGGCGATCGCCACCAGGCCCGGCGCCGGAACCGCGACCGCGTGCTCGCGCGACAACTTCGAGGTGTCGTCGTTCTCCCCCGCCAGCAGCGGCCGCAACCCGGCGTACACACCTTCGATGTCGGCGTGGGTCAGCGGCGTGGCCAGCGCGGTGTTGACGTGGGTCAGGATGTAGTCGATGTCGGCCTTGGTGGCCGCGGGGTGGGCCAGGTCCAGGTTCCAGTCGGTGTCGGTGGTGCCGATGATCCAGTGGGTGCCCCACGGGATGACGAACAGCACCGATTTCTCGGTCCGCAGGATGATCGCCGCTTCCGAAACGATCCGGTCGCGCGGAACCACGATGTGCACGCCCTTGGAGGCCCGTACGTGGAACCGGCCGCGCTGGCGCGAAAGCGCCTGGATCTCATCGGTCCATACCCCGGTGGCGTTGACCACCACGTGTCCCTGGACTTCGGTGACTTCGCCGTTCTCGGAGTCGCGGACCCGCACCCCGGTCACGCGGTCGCCTTCGCGCAGTAGCGCGACGACCTGGCTGGAGGTGCGGATGACCGCGCCGTAGTGCCCCGCGGTGCGTGCGACGGTCAGGGTGTGGCGGGCGTCGTCGACGACGGTGTCGTAGTAGCGGATGCCGCCGATCAACGCGCCGCGCTTCAGCCCCGGACACAACCGCAGTGCACCGGCGCGAGTCAGATGACGTTGCGCGGGAACCGATTTCGCCCCACCCAGCTGGTCGTAGAGGAAGATCCCGCTGGCCACGTACGGCCGTTCCCACCACCGCCGGGTCAGCGGGTACAGAAACGGCAGCGGCTTGACCAGGTGCGGCGCCAGCGTGGTCAGCGACAGCTCGCGTTCGTGCAGCGCCTCGCGTACCAGCCCGAACTCCAGCTGCTCGAGGTAACGCAGTCCACCGTGGAACATCTTCGAGCTGCGGCTCGAGGTCCCGGCCGCGAAGTCGCGCGCCTCGACCAGCGCCACCCGCAGGCCCCGGGTGGCGGCGTCGAGCGCACAGCCAGCGCCCACCACCCCGGCGCCGATCACCACTACGTCGAACTGCTCATTGCCCAGTCGTTCCCAGGCTCGTACTCGTTGGTCCGGTCCCAGCGTGCTCACGTGTGCCAGGCTACGTGGCCGCCCGCCCAAACACGCTGCGACGCTCGCTTGGAGTACTGCCCGCTCAGTCGAGGTCGTCGTGCGTCATCAGCCGGCGAGCCGCCTCGGTGAGCGATCCCGACAGCGACGGATAGACCGCCAGCGTCTGCGCCAGGTCGGCCACCGTGATCCGGTTCTGCACCGCCAGCGCGATCGGCAGGATCAGCTCGGAGGCGATCGGGGCCACCACCACCCCACCGATCACCGTTCCGGTGGCCGGCCGACAGAACAGCTTGAGGAACCCGTACCGCATCCGGCTCATCTTCGCCCGGGCGTTGGTCTGCAACGGCAGCATGACGGTGCGGGCGGGCACCGTGCCGTCGTCGATCTGGGACTGCGGCACCCCCACCGCGGCGATCTCGGGCCGGGTGAACACCGCGGCCGCCACCGTGCGCAGCCGGATCGGAGCCACCGCCTCCCCCAGCGCGTGATACATCGCGATCCGGCCCTGCATGGCCGCGACCGACGCCAACGGCAGCAGTCCGGTGCAGTCGCCGGCGGCGTAGATCCCCTGCACCGACGTCCGCGATACCCGGTCCACCTGCAGGTAATTGCCCGCCGCCAGGGTTATCCCAACTCGCTCCAAACCCAGGCCAGAGGTGTTGGGCACGGAGCCGACCGTCATCAGCGCATGGCTTCCCGCCACGGTGCGGCCGTCGGTCATGGTGACCAACACTCCGTTGGACGGTGGGCCCTCGCGGGTCACCGAGGCGGCCCGGGCGTTCTTGACCAGGGTCACGCCGCGTTCGGCGAACACGCTCTCCAGCACCCGAGCCGCGTCGGGGTCCTCGTGCGGCAGAACCCGGTCCCGGCTGGCCACCACCGTCACCTTGACACCGAGTTCGGTGTAGGCGTTGACGAACTCCGCGCCGGTGACCCCGGAACCCACCACCACCAGATGCTCGGGCAGCGTGTGCAGGTCATAGAGCTGGCGCCAGGTCAGAATCCGCTCGCCGTCCGGCTCCGCACCGGGCAGGGTCCGCGGACTGGCCCCGGTGGCGATCAACACCACGTCGGCGTCGAGCACCCGCTGCGCACCGGCGTGCTCGGTGACCAGAATCCGATGATGAGCCAGGCCGGATTCGGGATCGACCAGCTCGCCGCGGCCGGCGATGACCTCGACACCGGAGTTGAGCAGCTGCGTGCGGATGTCATCGGATTGCGCCGCGGCCAGGGACTTCACCCGCTCGTGGATCTGACTCAGCTCGATCTCGGCGTCGGTGAAATGGATGTCGAAACCCAGGTGCGGGGCACGTCGTAGCTCGGTGCGCACTCCCGACGAAGCGATGAAGGTCTTGGACGGTACGCAGTCCCACAACACGCAGGCCCCGCCGATGCCGTCGGAGTCGACCACCGTCACCGATACCGCTTCGGGCCCCTTGGCCGCCGCGACCAGCGCCGCCTCATAGCCGGCCGGGCCACCGCCGACAATCACGATGCGCGTCGAGGGAGAAGTCACAGCGACTAACCTATCCGCAGCGCGGCGTTTAAGATTTCTGCCGTGCCGCTCTACGCCGCCTACGGGTCGAACATGCATCCAGAACAGATGCTGCAACGAGCGCCGCATTCCCCGATGACCGGCACCGGCTGGTTGCACGGCTGGCGGCTGACGTTCGCCGGCGAGGACATCGGCTGGGAAGGCGCCCTGGCGACCGTGGTCGAGGACCCGGACTCGAGTGTTTTCGTCGTTCTCTACGACGTAACTCCCGAGGACGAGAAGAACATGGACAGCTGGGAAGGCTCGGAATTCGGCATCCACAAGAAGATCCGACTCCGGGTGGACCGGGTAGACGGGATCACCTCGGACCCGGCCGACAGCGAGCCGGCCCCAGTGTTGGCGTGGCTGTACGTCGTTGATGCCTGGGAGCGCGGGCTGCCGTCGGCGAGATACCTGGGCGTGGTGGCCGAGGCCGCCCAGATCGCCGGTGCCCCAGACGAGTACGTGCGCAATCTGCGGACCCGCCCGGCCCGCAACATCGGCCCCGGCAGCTAGCTTTTTTGGCGCCTCGCGCTGGGGGCACCTCCCGCTCGCGGGGGAGCGTGTTTGCACGGCGACACGCCGGCACGGCTGTACAACTGTGCACCCTCGTGCAGGGCGGCCCGGGTCAGGCGGCAGCGCGTCCCAGCTGAGTTTCGATACGGCGGACGGTCTCCCACGGCCGGCGCCGAACATCATCGGCGATGATCGAGACCACCACCCAGCCCACTTCCTGCAGTGCGGCGCGCCGCTGACGCTCGTAGACGAACGCGTCCGGCCCCTCATGCCAGACGACACCGTCGTATTCCACCGCGACCCGCTGCTCCGGCCAGGCGAAATCGACGCGCCAGGTCCGATGATCGCGGTCCACGATCTGATGCTGCAGGACCGGGGTCGGCAGGCCGCCGACGACCATCATCAGCCGCGACTCGCTCTCCATCGCGGATTCGGCCAGCGGGTCAGCGAGCGGTAGCAGGTCGCGCACGGCCACGATGCCGCGTCGGCCCGCCTGGCGGATCGCGGCGCGTTGCAGCGTGCGGCGGGTACAGGTCCCACTGCGCAGCGCGGCATCTAGTGTCGCCAACGCCCGTGGGCGACGAAGGGTGCGGGCCACCTCGATCGCCGTCCACTCCGGCGTGGTCGCCGGTCGGCCCGCGACTTCGCTCAGCGGTGCGCCCTCGCGCCGGTGCACCACCAGTCCGTCGGTTGACCTGAGTTGCTGATCCCGCGGGTTGAGTACATGTAAATCGACAGGCTCCTCGGTGTCGAAGCCGTATGCCGCGGCCGCCGTCCCCAGACAGACCGCGACGGGGGTGCCAGTGGCCAGATCCAGCCCACGCAGCCGCAGCTCGGTCGTGATACGTCCGTAGCCATAGATTCCGTACCAAATCTTTTGCAGTGAGCCGTGTTTCAGCTCTGATTCAAGTCCCCGTCGGGTCAGATAGGTCAGCGCCTGAGCGGACGTAACCACGCCGCCTTGGCGATCGAGTAGCCGGTGCAGTCGTTGATCCATGCGCCCGATCGTCGACGCCGAGAACGAAAGCCGATTCCCTCATCCGGCCCGACCGGCCCCAACTGTGGACAACGGCCGGACTGTGAATGCCCCGGAGCCGCGAGGGTGCATCGTTGTACGGAATCTGCGGCGTGTCGGCGTACAAACACGCTCCCCCGCGAGCGGGAGGTGCCCCCAGCTCGCGCCAAATGGGGCCTCGCGCCAGAGGGGGCTAGAGCAGATCGGTCTGGTCGACCACGCCGGCCATCACCCGCACCCCGACTGCCAGCGCGCGCTCGTCGAGATCGAACGTCGGCTGGTGCAGATCCAGTTGCGGCCCGCTACCCGGCCACACCCCGAGCCGGCCCATGGCACCGGGCACCTGTTCCAGATACCAGGAGAAGTCCTCCCCGCCACCGGACTGTTGGGTCTCGGCCAGCACCTCGGGCCCGATGGCCTCGATCGCGTGGGTCAGCATCCGCGTCGACACCGCTTCGTTGACCACCGGCGGCACTCCGCGGTGGTAGTTCAGCGTGTGCTCGATATTCAGCGGCTCCAGCAGGGACGTCACCGCCTCCTCGACGATGCTCTCCATCGCCACCCAGGTGTCCCGGCTGGCCGTGCGCACCGTACCGGCCAGGCGCCCCGACTGCGGTATAGCGTTGGCGGCGGCACCGGAATTCACTGCACCCCAGACCAACACCGTGCTGTTTCGGGGATCGATGCGCCGAGACAGCACCCCGGGCAGCCCGGTGATGAGCGTGCCCAACCCATAGACCAGGTCAGCGGTCAGGTGCGGCCGCGAGGTGTGTCCGCCGGGACCGCTGAGGGTGATCTCGATGGTGTCGGCCGCCGAGGTGATCGGCCCCGGAATGGTGGCCACCCGACCGACCTCGAGCCGCGGATCGCAGTGCAGCGCGAAGATCCGGCTGACCCCGCTCAACACGCCCGCGGCGATCGCGTCGATCGCGCCACCCGGCATCAGTTCTTCGGCCGCCTGGAACACCAGCCGCACCCCGACCGGCAACTCCGGCGCGGATGCCAGGGCCAGCGCCGCACCCAACAGGATCGCGGTGTGCGCGTCGTGACCGCAGGCGTGCGTCACCCCCGGTACCAGCGAGGCGTACGACGCCCCGGTCTGTTCGGTCATCGGCAAGGCGTCGATGTCGGCCCGCAATGCGACACGAGGCCCATCCTCGGGGCCGAAGTCGCAGGTCAGTCCGGTTCCGCTGGGCAATACCTTGGGGTTGAGTCCGGCACTGGCGAGACGCTCGGCGATGAATTGGGTGGTCGCGAACTCCTGCCGGCTGAGCTCCGGATGCCGGTGCAGATGCCGTCGCCACGCCACCAATTCCTCGGCATGGGCCGCCAGCCACGCCTCGACAGCGTGCGACACGGGAGTTGGAGACATTCAGGCAGTATCCCATCGTGGCGCGCTACTAAGCTCAATGCCTGTGACGGTACCGCTGGCAACTCAGGCGGCCGCGGTTGTAGCGCGGCGCACCGGCGTGCAGACGCATGACGTGGCGGTCGTGCTCGGTTCCGGGTGGGCGCCCGCGGTGGCAGCCCTCGGCACCGCGACTGCGACCCTGCCGATGGCCGACCTGCCCGGGTTCAGCACGCCGACCGCAGCGGGCCACACCGGTGAGCTGGTATCTATGCAGATCGGCCCGCACCGGGTGCTGGTGCTGGTCGGCCGGATCCACGCCTATGAGGGCCATCAGCTGGCCGACGTCGTCCGCCCGGTACGCACGGCCGTAGCAGCCGGAGCCAACACCGTGGTGCTGACCAACGCGGCGGGCGGCTTGCGGGCCAGCTACCACGTCGGCCAACCGGTGCTGATCAGCGACCATCTGAACATGACCGGACGCTCCCCCCTTGAGGGCGCGCACTTCGTCGACATGGTCGATGCCTACACCCCGTCGCTGCGCGCGCTGGCTCACCAAGTCGACCCCACCCTCGCCGAAGGGGTCTATGCCGGGATGGCCGGCCCGCAGTACGAGACCCCCGCCGAAATCCGGATGCTGCGGACCCTGGGCGCCGACCTGGTGGGCATGTCGACCGTGCACGAGGCGATCGCCGCCCGGGCGGCCGGTGCCCAAGTCCTGGGCCTGTCGCTAGTGACCAACCTGGCGGCCGGGATCACCGGTGAGCCGCTCAGTCATGCCGAGGTGCTGGCCGCGGGTCGGGAGTCGGCGGCCCGGATGGGCGCGCTGCTGGCCGACGTGATCGCCCGGCTGCCGGCACCCTCAGGTCAGTAGCTCACTCCGGAGCTGTGCCGCATCCGCGGCCACATCGCTGCCCAGCTGCCTACCGGCTGCTCGCACAGGTAGATCTTCGCGGAGCTCTCCCCGTTGCGCACCCCGGTGGGAAACCGGATGGACGACAGGTAGGTGACGTGCCGCCAATACTGGGTCAGCTTCACGACCGGGAATCGCCCGACGCACAGCACCGTGTCGGCGCTGCCGGCCGGCGGGCCCCACTGCGCGTAGTTGCTGTCGCCGCTTACCACCGGTCGGTTGATGCCGGCCGCCGGCCCGAGGACGCGCAGCGCCGAGGCTTCGCCGTAATTGCTGGTGAAGATCGGCACGTCGTCGGGCAGCGAAGCCGCAGCGGACGCGACCTCGTCGATGAACCGCGGCCAGCCGTAGGTCTCCATCGGAATGGGGTTGACCTTCCGCAATGTGGTGGCGTTCGCCGGTGGCAGCACTGGCAGGCAGAACACGACCGCGCCGGCAAACAGCGCGACCAGGGCAATCGCCCACCCTCGCGGTGGCCGGTCGGGATTCTCGGCTTCGATATAGACGGCGCCGGCGGCAAACAGCGCCGCCAGCACCGGCCCGGCGTAATAGCACCGGCCGCCGGTGATGACGCACAACACCAGTGCGACCACCGGCACCACCAAGACCCAGCGGTGGTCCCGGCCCTCCGGCGACGCCAGCCAGCGGGCCCCGATCACCCATAGCAGCACCAGCAGCGGGCCCGCGTACAACAACAGCAGCAGCGGTAGCTGGATCAGCGATCCCGCCGGGCCGCCCATCCGCACCGACATGGCATGGGCGAACGTCAGACTGGGCCAGCCGTGCGCGGCCTGCCAGATCAGGTTGGGGACCGCCAACGCCACCGCCACGGCGGCGGCCAGCCACGATCCGGTCGTGCGCAGCGCGTCACGCCGGAACATCGCCAGACCGACCCCGGTACCGATGAGCAGCAACGCGACGGTCTGCTTGGCTTCCAGCCCGATGCCGGCCACCACGCCGGCCGGCAACCAGGCCAGCACCGTTCCGATCCGCAACGCCCGCGTCACCAGCAGCAGCACCGCAATCCAGATCAGCTGGTCGACCACGGTGGTCCCGAAGAACATCGCGGCACCCATGAACAGCGGGCTGGCCGCGACGGCGGCCGCCGTGATGACCTGGGCCACCCGCCGCCCACCGAATTCGGCGGCCAACAGGGCCGCCAACACGATGGCGCCCAGATGTATCGCGATCGCCAACAACCGCAGCCCCAGCAAGCCACCCACGGCCGCCACCCGGGCCAGCAGGGGTACCAGAGGCGGGTGGTCGAAGTATCCCCAGGCCGGGTGCTGGCCACAGATCACGTAGTAGAACTCGTCGGGGTGCCAGCCGTAGTTCAGGGCGAAGGCCCCGTGGACGACCGCGGCCACGGCAACCACGACGGCTACCGGCATGAGCGTTCGTCGATTCACCGACGGGGCAGTTGAACGACTTACCAGCGAGGATGTCGAACCAGCCACCGGCACTCCATTGTCACGTTGGGCACAAATCCCGCGCATCGTAGCAAGTAATTGACACATGTCGAGTTATCGCTTGTCACAATCAACGGGTGACCCCCGAGGACTGGATCGCCCACGACCCCGACCCGGTGACCGCGGCGGAGCTGCGCGCATGCAGTCCGGGCGAGTTAGCCACCCGGTTCGCGACACCGCTGCGGTTCGGCACGGCCGGGTTGCGTGGGCCGGTGCGGGGCGGGCCGGACGCGATGAATCTGGCCGTGGTGCTGCGCGCCAGCTGGGCGGTAGCGCAGGTGCTCAGCGCACAGCGACGCACAGGTTCCACGGTGGTGGTCGGCGGCGACGCACGTCACGGCTCGGCGCAGTTCACGATCGCGACGGCTGAAGTGCTTGCCGCCGCAGGATTTTCGGTAGTGCTTCTTCCCCAACCATGCCCGACGCCGGTGGTGGCGTTCGCGGTGCGCGCAACCGGTGCGGCGGGCGGCATCCAGATCACCGCCTCACACAATCCGGCAGGAGACAACGGCTATAAGGTGTACTTCGAGGGCGGCGTGCAGATCGTCTCGCCGACGGACACCGAGATCGAGGCAGCGATGGCCGACGCTCCCCCGGCCGACGCCATCGCCCGCCGCCCTGTTGCACCGGCCGGAGATGAACTCATTGCGCGCTACATCGGGCGGGCCGCCGCAGTACGGCGCCACGGCGGCCGGGTTCGAGTAGCGCTGACACCGCTGCACGGCGTGGGCGGCAAGATTGCGGTCGAGGTGCTGCGCGCCGCGGGGTTTGCCGACGTCCACCCGGTGACGTCCCAGTTCGACCCCGATCCGGACTTTCCCACCGTGGCGTTTCCCAACCCGGAGGAACCCGGGGCCACCGATGCGCTGTTGTCGCTGGCCGCCGACGTCGGCGCCGACGTCGCGATCGCCCTGGATCCCGACGCCGACCGGTGCGCGGTCGGCATCAACGGGCCTGACGACTGGCGGATGCTGACCGGAAACGAAACCGGTTGGCTGTTAGGTGATTACCTGCTGTCACGGCTACCCGCGGGTCGGGCGGCCGGCGTGGTGGTGGCCAGCAGCGTGGTGTCGTCACGCATGCTGGTGCGCATCGCAGCGCGCTACGGTGCCCGCCATGTGGAGACCCTGACCGGGTTCAAGTGGCTGGCGCGCGCCGATAACGACCTGCCCGGCGCCACGTTGGCCTACGCCTACGAGGAGGCGATCGGCTACTGCGTCGACCCGGAGGCGGTGCGCGACAAGGACGGCATCAGCGCCGCGGTGTTGGTCTGCGATCTGGTGGCGGCCCTGGCCGGCCGCGGCAGCTCGGTTCCCGACGCCCTCGACGAGCTGGCCCGCCGGCACGGCGTGCACGTCACCGACGCGGTGACGCGCCGGGTCGCCAACCCCGCCGAGGCAGCTGCCGTGATGGCCCGGCTACGCGCCGATCCCCCGGGGACGCTGGCCGGATTCGCCGTCACCGCAACCGATCTGCTGCACCGCAGCGGACCGGTTACCGATGCGCTGGAGTTCACCGGCGAGTTCGACGGCAGCTCGGTACGGGTGGTGGTGCGCCCCTCGGGAACCGAACCGAAACTCAAGTGCTATCTCGAAGTCGCGCGCCCGCCCTCGGATGAGCTGGCCGACAACCGTGCGGAAGCCGCGCGGGTATGCGCAATGCTGGCCGACGCCGTCCGCGACTGGTAGCTCAGCGCGGCCCGAACTGACGATCGCCGGCATCGCCCAGACCCGGAACGATGTAGGCATCCTCATTCAGTCCGTCGTCAACGGCGGCGGTGAACAGCCGCACTCCCGGTGCCGCTTGCTCCAGTGCCGCAACGCCTTCCGGTGCCGCCACCACACACAGCACCGTGATGTCGGTGGCGCCGCGATCGACCAACAGTCCCAGGATGTGCACCAGCGAGCCGCCGGTGGCCAGCATCGGGTCGAGGACCATGACGGGGGTGGCGCTCAGGTCCGCCGGAAGCGACGCCAAATACGGCACCGGTTGATGGGTTGCCTCGTTGCGCGCCACCCCGACGAAACCGACATCGGCTTCGGGGATCAGGGCGTGCGCCGCTTCCACCATGCCCAGTCCGGCGCGCAGCACCGGCACCAGCAGCGGTGGCCGCGCCAGCCGCGCGCCGCCGGTGTCGGTCAGCGGGGTGCGCACCACGACGTCCGTGCGGGGCGCGTCACGGGTGGCCTCGTAGACCAGCATCCAGGTCAGCTCGCGCAGCGCCGACCGGAACGCCGCGTTGTCGCTGCACTCGTCGCGCAGCGCGGTCAGCCGCGCCGCGGCCAGCGGGTGGTCGACGACGCACACATTCACGCCGCCGACCCTACGGGTCATGCGCCGAGGAAGTTGAGCATCTCGAAGACCACCGCGCCCATCTCCAGCATCGGCGCAAGCGAGATCAACGGTTCGCCGTTGAACACGGCGTCGGGGCCCAGCCATTCGGCGACGTTCAACGACACCGCCAGCTCGTTCCAGGCGTCGAGCAGGTGGGCGTCCACGGCGTTGGTGAGGTGATAGCCGGTCAGCAGCGCATCGACGAACGAATCCGAAAGCGGCGACTGGCCGGCGAAACCCAACAGGTCGTTGACCGGGTCGACGAAGCTGTGCACGACGGCGTACTGCAGACCGGCCAGCATCTGCAATGGGTCCATCCGCAGTCCGAAACCGGCTACATCGGAGCCGTCGGCCAACTGGCCGCCGGCGGTCACAGCCCAGGGCCCTACGGCATCGGTGCCGTTGATGCCGACGAATGGGTCACCCGGATTGCCGTAGCCCCAGTCGATTACCAGTTTGAGCATCGGTGTCAACGCATCCCCGATGACCTTGCCGACGTCGCCGAGTTGGTAGATCGGCCACAGGATCGGCAACTGCTGGGGAATCAGATAGAAGTCGGTGTCCCCGATCCTGCCGAGGTCGATGGTGTCGGCCAGGTTGTCGAAGTCGATGTAGGAGAAATGCACGGTCGCCGTGCCGATCAGCGCGTTGACCATGGCCAGCAGGTTGGCCGGGTCCTGCGGGAAGTTGGCTAGGC
This sequence comes from Mycobacterium sp. SMC-11, assembly GCF_046250095.1. Lineage (NCBI taxonomy): Bacteria > Bacillati > Actinomycetota > Actinomycetes > Mycobacteriales > Mycobacteriaceae > Mycobacterium > Mycobacterium sp. SMC-11. The sequence continues at coordinate 3,540,038 of NZ_CP176430.1, forward strand.
CGTCGTATTCGCCGGTGTAGATGGTGGTGTCGAAGCCGCTGGTCGGCGTCGGCCCGATGCTCAACGGGATGCCCAAGAACGGCAGGGTGATCGGCTGATCGCTCAACACCGGATAGGCGGGGAAGCGGGTCAACACGCCGCCGAGCGGGTTGCTGGGATTGCCGATCAGCACGAAGTTCAGGTTGTCCGGGTCATAAACGCCCCCGCCGCCGCCCGGTGCGTTGGCGAGCAGGTCAATCATCAACTGGGTGGAGACAGTGGCGCTCTGCGAGTAGCCGAACACCGTGACGTTGTCGCCATTCTCCAGTTGCGGTACCACCGCGGCCTGCAGGATCTCGGTGCCGCGGGCTATCGATTGGGCGAAGGTCAGATAGGGGTTCGGTGGGGGCAAGCACACCAGCGGGCAGAACTGGTTAGGGGTGACCAGACCGGCGAAATCGTAGGAGGGAAAAGTCGGCTGCCCCGGAAACCACGGCGAGGCCGGCTGCAGGAACAGGTCCAACACCGCGTCCATGTAGCCGCCGACCGTGGGGTCGGGAATGCTGGTCGGCCCCATGATCCAGCCCTCGTTGCCCAACAGCGCAACGCCTGGCCGATCTGCCGCGCCGGGTCCCGGTGTCCCTGGCCCGCAGGTCACCGAGAGCACCGACGCCGCTACGAGCAGTGCTGCCCCCAGCGATCGCCGGTGCTGCATCGATCTAGGCGTCGAGCAGGTTGATCAAGCTGAAGCCCACCCCGACCAGGTCCAGCAGCGGCTGGGCCGAGATCAGCGGCGCGCCGTTGAAGATGGCGTCCGGGCCCAGCACGTCGAGCAGGTTCCATTCGGTGGCCAGGTTCTGCCATCCGGTGAGCAGCGCCTGGTCCAGGCCGAGCGTCAGGTTGTAGCCCGACAACAGCGTGTCGACGAACGAGTCCGACAGCGGGCCCTGCCCGACGAAGTCCAGCAGGTTGTTGATGGTGTTGGTCAGGCTCTGCACGCCGGCGTACTGCAGGCCAGCCAGCATCTGCAGCGGGTCCATCCGCAGCAGGAACCCGGCGACACCGGTGTCCTCCGACAGCTGGCCCGTCGCGGTGACCGCCCAGGAGCCGGCCGCGCCGATCGGGTCGACACCGTTCACGGTGATTCCGGCGTCGGGGGCGCCCGGGTTGCCGTAGGACCAGTCGATGAACGTCTTCAGGATGGGCGCCACCGCGTCAGCGGCGAACTTGCCGATGTCACCGAGGCCATAGAGGGGTCCGAGGATGGGCAGCTGCTCGGTGGGCAGCATGTAGAAGTCGTTCGACCCGATCGAACCGAGGTCGATGGCGTTGGCAAGGTTGTCGTTGAAGTAGGCGCCGTGCACCGCCTGGATTCCCATCAGCGCGTTGAGCACAGCCAGCACGTTGGTGGGGTCGAGCGGGAAGTTGGACCAGCCGTCGTATTCGGTGCTGTAGATGCTGGCCGAGAAGTCGGTCGGACCCGCTCCGATGCCCACCGGGATGCCAAGGAACGGGATGTGCTGCATGCCCCCGTCCAGGCCGTCGGCGAAGTGCAGCCGGCTCAGGATGCCGCCGATCGGGCTGTTCGGATCCCCGATCAGCACGAAGTGCAGGTTCAACGGGTCGTAGGCGCCACCCGGCACGTCGGCGAGCAACTTCTGCATTGCCAGGGTGGAGACCACCGCACTCTGCGAGTAACCGAACACCGTGACCTCGTCGCCGGCCTCCAGTTGTGGGCGGATCGCTGCGTCCAGGCTGGCCGCGCCCTGCGCGAGCGAGTCCGCGAAGTTCAACTGCGGGACCGGCAGCGGCTGGCAGACGATCGGGCAGAACTGCTCCGGGGTGGCCAGGCCCTCGAAGTTGTAGCCGGCGAACGTCGACTGCCCGGCGAACCACGTCGTGGCGGGCTGCAGGTAGTAGGCCCGCACCGCATCCATGTAGCCGGGGAGGGTGGTCGGGTCGGACCAGCCGGTGCCGGTCATGATCCAGCCCTCACCCGCCAGCAACGTGACGTCGCGGATCACCTTCTCGATCCGGGACGCCAACGCCGGGCTCAGCAGCGACGACACGCCCAGGAGAACGGCGCACAGCGCGGCCAACAGCTTCGCCCCCAGGGGATGCACTCGCTTAACCGTCATCGCAGACCTCCCGGGTCGGTTCGAATATGTCATCGGCGATCAATTACCCCCACCTGGCAAGATCACATTAATCTATTAGGTGGTTTTCAGCGTTGACCTTCATAGAGAAAACGCGTGTTGTCAAATCGACGGCATTCGACCTGGCTTTTGCTCCAGGCGGGCCGGTCTAAGCGCCGAAGAAGTTAAAAAGACTGAAGCCCAGACCGACCAGATCCAGCAGCCCGTCGCCGGGCACCGCGGCCCCGCTCAGCAGGGCGTCGGGGCCCAGCACATCGCCCAGGTTCAGTGCGGTGGCCAACTCGCTCCAGCCGTTGATCAGGAACTGGTCGATGGAGTTGATCAGGTCGTAGCCGGTGATGGTCTGCAGGAAGTCGGTGATGCCGGTGATGGTGCTGATGTCAGTGGCACTGAGGACCCCGCCACTGGCCGCGGCCGCGACGTCGGCCCACGGGCCGACAAGGCTCTGGATCAGCGCGTTCTGGACCCCGGCCAGCATCTGTAGCGGGTCCATCCGCTCGAACAGGCCCATCACGCTGGATCCGTCGTAGAGCTCGCCGGTCGGCGTCATCGCCCAAGGCCCGCCCGCCACCCCGAACGCCTGCTGGTAGGCGCTGCCGCTGATGAAGTCGCCGGCCGCGATCGGGTATAGCCCGTTGACGGCCGGGTCACCGGCATTGCCGTAGCCCCAGTTGATGATCAGCCTGGCCCACGGCGAGAAGAAGTCGCCGAAGAACTGCCCCGCAGTCCCCCCGTTGAACATGAACTGCAGGATCGGCAGGTTCTGCGGAATCATGTAGAAGTTCGCGTCGCCGATCGTGCCGACGTTGATGGCACTGGCCAGCTGCTCTGCCGTGTAGTCGGGGTAGTACGGGTGCACGGTGAGGATGCCGATAAGGGCGTTGATGACGGCCAGGATGTTGGTCGGGTCCTGCGGGAAGTTGGCCCAGCCGTCGTACTCACCGGTGTAGATGTCCGACGCGATGTGCTCGGTCGGGGTGGCGTCCAGACTCAGCGGAATGTTGACGAACGGCAGGTGCTGGTCGTCGGGGAATTGGAAGCGATCGAGGATCCCGCCGATCGGATTGTTCGGGTCGCCGATCAGAACGACGTGCATGTTGCCCAGCTGATCCAGCGTCGGGTAGCCGGCGGTCCCGGCGTTGGCGATCAGATTGTTCATCTCGATGGTCGCGATGGCGGCGCTCTGCGAGTAACCGAACACCGTCACGTTGTCGCCGGCCAGCAGCTGCGGCAGGATCGATTGGTTCAGCAAGCCGACCCCGGTGTTCAGGGACTGCCCGAAGTTGAGCGCCGGTTGGCCCGGGATGCACACGAACGGGCAGAACTGCTCTGGCGTGGCCAAGCCCTGGAAGTCGTAACCGGGGAACGTCGGCTGGCCCGCGAAGAGCGGCGACGACGGCTGCAGGTATCCCGCGAGGATCTGCCCCAGGTAGGGCCCGACGCTGGGATCGGGCACGCCGGTGCCGCTCATGATCCAGCCCGTGTCGGCCAGCAACCGCAGCCGGATCGCCAGCTGGTCCACGCTGTAGGCCACCGCCGCAGACAACGCCGATGTCAGGGCCAATACCGCGGCGCACAGCACCGCCAGCAACATCGCGCCCGCCGGGCGCAACCGACCAGTCGTCATGGCGACCTCCCCCGGCCCCGGTTCTCGGACAGCAGCGACGCTAGCCACCCGGCGGCCGCCGCCGACCCGATCACCGCAAAATTCAGGATTCTTTAATTCAGGATGCGAAGCGTCCCGCCGCCAATCAGGGTGCTAATCCCGCCTTCGGGCCGCGCGGGCTGCATCGTTACTCTGTGCGCCATGGCAGCTGACCTTGTACCGATCCGCCTCACGGTGACCGATGGTGACCGCTATACCCTGTGGGCGCCGAGCTGGCGTGACTCCGGTGACGAATGGCAGGCGTTCCTGGGCAGGGATGAAGACCTCTACGGTTTCGCCACCGCGGCCGACCTGGTCGCGTTCGTACGGGTCAACGCCAACAACGATCTGGCGGACCACCCGGCCTGGACGCAGCTTGTCCAGGCCAACGCCCACAAGCTGAACCCGAGCCGCAACCGACAGTACGACCTGATCGCGGTCGAGGAATTGCTGGCCGAAAAGCCGACCAAGCAGTCCGTCCAGTCACTGGCCAATGCCCTGGAGATCGTCTCGGCGATCGGCTCGGTGTGCGACCTGACAGCGGTGACGAAGTTCTTCAACGGCAACCCCAACCTGGGCTGGCTGGCCGGCGGCGTCGACAACTTCACCGGCCGGGCCGGCCGCAAGCGCTGGGAACTGATCGCCGAGATCATCGGCCGCAACTGGGGCGGAGTGCTGACCGCGATCGAAGAGATCATCACCACGCCCGACGTCGACGCCGCCGCGGCATCGCAGGCGGCCGATGAGCTGGCCGCAGAAGCCCCGGCCGAGCCGGAGCCGGCCGACGAAGACGTCGAGGACACCGAGGCTGCCGACGAAGAGAATGGTGACGACGAGCCGGCCGCGGCGACGACCGAGCGGGCCTCGGGCGACCGAGTGGTGCTTGGCGGTGACGCCAACTTCTGGACCAAGGTGGGCATCGACCCGATTCGGATCATCACCGACAACGGGACGTTCTTCACGCTGCGCTGTTACCTCGGCGACCAGCCGGTGTTCCTGGGCCGCAACGGCCGGATCAGCGTGTTCGGTTCCGAGCGCGCCCTGGCCCGCTACCTGGCCGATGAGCACGACCACGACCTGTCGGATCTGAGCACCTACGACGACATCCGGACCGCGGCCACCGACGGTTCGCTGTCGATCGACATCACCGATGACAACGTCTACGTGCTCTCCGGAATGACCGACGACCTCACCGACGGGCCGGACGCGGTGGACCGTGAGCAGCTCGATCTGGCCGTCGAGTTCCTGCAGGACGTGGGCACCTACGCCGAGGACGGCGTCGTCGCCGACACCCTCGCGCCGGACCGTCCGCTGGGCCGGATGGTCAGCTACGTCCTCGACCGTGAATCGGTCAGCGAGCCGCAGCGCCCGTACGCGCCCGCCGTCAAGGAATGGGAGCAGCTCGAACAGTTCGTGCAGTCGCGGCTGCGGCGCGAATAAGGCTGCGCCGCCCGGTCGCGTCAGCACGGGCGCAAGGCGTACGCAGGAAGACATGTCACTACTGCGGAATTCACTTCGAATTACGGCAATCAATTACTCCAATTCATTGCCGAGTGGTCATATTCACGACTAACATCTGGCCCGATAACACTCGGGCCGAGCCGTGCGGTTTGCGGGGGCCTTCCAATTCGAAAGGACTACACATGCGCAAGGCGACACAGCGGGCCGCAGCAGTATCCGCAGCAGTTTTGGGAGTCGCGCTGATCGGCACGGGTTGCAACGGCACCGCCAAGGAGAAGACCAGCGAGGCCCTGAGTTCGGCCAGCTCGGTTGCATCTTCGGCCAGCTCGGTGATTTCGTCGGCGGTCAACTCTCCGTCGGAGGAGAGCGCCGCCAGCTCCACCGTGATCACCGGCGCCGATGGCAAGGAATACACCGTCGCCGGGCCGATTCTGGCCAAGCTCGACTCCCTGGACGCGACCGCCAAGCAGGACCTGGGCGAGCCCACCGGTGCCGAGCAGAAGAACCCCGACGGCGGCATCTACCAGCAGTTCGACGGCGGCGTGATCGTTCACACCACCCGTTCGTACGTGGTGTGGGGCAAGATCCGCGACAAGTGGAACGAGCTGGGCGGTTCGCAGGGCAAGCTCGGCTACCCGACCAGCGACGAGACCACCAACGCTGACGGGTCCAAGCAGACCACTTTCGAGCACGGCATCGTCACGTGGAAAGAGGGCGACGCCGAAGCCACCGTCACCGAGCACTGATCCCTGGATCGAAGGCCGGGCAATCGCCACCGCGATTGTCCGGCCTTCGCCAGTTTCGGCGGTGAATCAGTCGATCAATGCCGCATATTGCGGTTTGATCACTTCTTCGATGATCTGCACCCGCTGATCGAACGGGATGAACGCCGACTTCATCGCGTTCACCGTGAACCGCTGCAGATCGGCCCAGCCGTACCCGAAAGTCTCGGCCAGCACCAGCATCTCCTTGCTCATGGTGGTGTCGCTCATCAGCCGGTTGTCGGTATTGACCGTCACCCGCAGCCGAGCGCGGGCCAGCAGATCGAACGGGTGCTCGGCGATGCTGTCGACCGCCCCGGTCTGCACATTGGAGCTCGGGCACAGCTCCAGCGGGACCCGCTTGTCGCGCAGGATCGCCGCCAGCCGGCCCAGCCGCACCGTCCCTGATGGGTCTTCCGGGTCGACGGTGATGTCGTCGGTGATGCGCACCCCGTGCCCCAGCCGGTCGGCCCCGCAGAACGCGATCGCCTCGTGAATGGAGGGCAGCCCGAATGCCTCGCCGGCGTGAATGGTGAAGCGCGCGTTGTGGTCACGCATGTACTCGAACGCATCCAGATGCCGGCTCGGCGGATAGCCGGCTTCGGCGCCGGCGATATCGAAACCGACCACCCCCTTGTCGCGGAACCGGATGGCCAGCTCGGCGATCTCGCGGGACAGCGCCGCGTGGCGCATGGCGGTGACCAGGCAGCGCACCGTGATCTCCCGGCCGGCTGCCGCGGCATCACGCTCGCCGTCGGCGAAACCGGCCAGCACCGCATCGGTCACCTCGTCGAACGACAACCCGCCCTCGATGTGCAGTTCGGGCGCGAATCGCACCTCGGCGTAGACGACGGCGTCGGCGGCCAGGTCCTCGACGCATTCGCGAGCGACCCGATACAGCGCGTCGGGGGTCTGCATCACGGCCACGGTGTGACTGAACGGTTCGAGATAACGCTCCAGCGAGCCGCTGTGGGAGCGCGTTCGAAACCAGGTCGCCAGTTCCTCGGGATCGGTCTCCGGCAGGTCGTCGTAGCCGACCTGGCCGGCGATGTCGACGACGGTGGCCGGGCGCAGGCCGCCGTCCAGGTGATCGTGCAGCAGCGCCTTGGGGACCCGCCCCACGGTCTCCAGACTCACTGGTGTGCTCATGGCTTCATCATGGGGTCGCCTCGATGATCAAAGGTCGCGGCTGCGGCGGTGTGTCGCCGACGCAGTAGCCGCCGCCGAGCTCGGCCAGTGCGGGGGCGATGCGCTCGGGGGTGTCGGTGAACAGCGTGAACAAGGTGTCGCCGGCCGCCACCGGATCGCCGGGCCGGCGATGAATCCGCACCCCGGCGCCGTGCTGCACCCGCTCCCCCGGCCGGGACCGGCCCGCGCCGAGACGCCATGCCGCCAGGGCCACCGCCATCGCATCGATGTCGCCCATGAAGCCGCCGCGCTGCGCGTTCACGGTCTCGGCGCACGCACCCACCGGCAACGGCATCCCCAGATCCCCGCCCTGGGCGGCGACCATCGCGCCGAATCGGTCCATCGCGGTGCCGTCCCGCAGGGTCTGCGCCGGGTCGGCACCGTCGATCCCGGCCAAGGCCAGCATCTCTTCGGCGAGCCGAACCGTCAGCGCCACCACATCGGCCGGGCCGCCGCCGGCCAGCACCTCCAGGGCTTCGGCCACCTCGATGGCGTTGCCGACCGCGCACCCCAGCGGCGTGCTCATGTCGGTGAGCAGGGCTCGGGTGGCAACCCCGTGCGCCGCGCCCAGTCCGACCATCATCTGGGCCAGTTCCCCAGCCTGCTCAGCGGAGCGCATGAACGCGCCCGACCCGACCTTGACGTCCAAGACCAGGGCCGCGGTGCCCTCGGCGAGCTTCTTGCTCATCACCGAACTGGCGATCAACGGCAGCGATTCCACGGTGGCGGTGACGTCACGCAGCGCGTAGAGCTTGGCGTCGGCCGGTGCCAGAGCGCCGGCGGCGAAGACGGCCGCGCCGACCCCGGCCAACTGCTCGCGCAGCCGCGCGGTGGACAACGCCACCTCGAAGCCCGGTATCGACTCCAGCTTGTCCAAGGTGCCACCGGTGTGGCCCAGGCCGCGCCCCGACGCGCTGGGTACCGCAGCTCCGCAGGCGGCAACGACGGCAACCAGCGGCAGCGTGATCTTGTCGCCGACGCCGCCGGTGGAATGCTTGTCCACCGTTTTCAGGGGCTTGCCGTCGCGGCTCAGGTCGGTGAAGTCCATCCGCTCCCCCGAGGCGATCATCGCCGAGGTCCAGCGCACGGTTTCGGCCGCGTCCATCCCGCGCAGGTAGATAGCCATCAGCAGCGCCGACATCTGCTCTTCGGCAACCAGCCCTGCCGTGTAGCCGTCGATCAGCCAGTCGATCCCGGCGTCGGGCAGCCGGTGGCCGTCACGCTTGGTGGCGATCAGCGTCGGGGCGTCGAAGGCGGTCAGCAGGGTCATGGCAGCGCGGTTCTCGGCAAGAAGTCGGGCCCGAAGGCGTCCGGCAGCAGCTCGGCCAACGGCCGCGCCCCTGCCGGGTGGTCGATGAGCAGCTCGGCACCGCCGTGTTCGAGCAGTACCTGACGGCAGCGGCCGCACGGCATCAGCAGATCTCCGTCGGAGTTGCTGCACGACAGCGCCACCAGCCGTCCGCCGCCGGCGGCGTAGAGCCCGCAAACCACCGCGCACTCAGCACAGAGGCCCAGCCCATATGAGACATTCTCCACATTGCAGCCGGTGACGACCCGGCCGTCATCGGTCAGTCCGGCCGCGCCGACGCGCAGTCCCGAGTATGGCGCGTAGGCATTAGTCGAAACATCGATTGCGTTGCGCCGCAACATATCCCAGTCAATTTCGTGGGACATTCAACAGATCTCTTGTCGACCTGAGTGCACCACATCACCTCGTCCGTCCGTCAGCAACGATCAAATTTCAGCGTAGTCGCAGGCCCTGGCTACTCGTCAGTAACTTTCGTGTGGTCGTTTCGGACCTGTTGTTGGGTTTAGAGTCCTTGCCGAGGTTTATTGACAGCGATGGCGTTGCGGAGCGACCGTACGCGCGGTATAGCCGGGCGCAGCGGGCCGCTGCAGAAAATTTGGAGGCGCTGATGACGGCGACATCCGCCGATGCGACTGCGGCGCCGGGGCCGCGGTCGGATGCGACGCGGTTCCGGCGGCAGAGTCTGTACAAGGGCGACCCGGGAATGTGGGCGTTCGCGCTGCACCGGATCACCGGTGCGACGATCTTCTTCTTCCTGTTTGTCCACGTGCTCGACACGGCCCTGGTGCGGGTAAGCCCGGAGGCCTACACCGAGGTGATCGCGACCTACAAGACCCCGCTGGTCGGCCTGATGGAGCTGGGCCTGGTGGCCGCGGTGCTGTTCCACGGCCTCAACGGGGTCCGGCTGATCCTGATCGACTTCTGGTGGCAGGGCACCCGCTGGCACCGCCAGATGCTGGTGGCCGTCGGCGCCATCTGGCTGGTGGTAATGGTCCCGGTCGTGGTTCGGATCGGCATGCACATGGTGGAGCGGTTCCTATGAGCACAACTGACGTACAAGGCAGCCGGGGCCCGATAGCCCCCGTTCGCGGCCTGGACCGCGACCGTCCGGCCAGCCTCGGCGACCCACGCGCGCCGCAGCGGCACAGCGGGATGCCCAACTTCGAGAAGTACACCTGGCTGTTCATGCGGTTCTCCGGCGCCGTGCTGATCTTCCTGGTGCTCGGGCACCTGTTCGTCATGCTGATGTGGCAGGACGGCGTGTACCGCATTGACTTCAACTACGTGGCGGAGCGTTGGCACTCGCCGTTCTGGCAGATCTGGGACCTGCTCCTGTTGTGGCTGGCCCAACTGCACGGCGGCAACGGCATGCGCACGATCATCGGCGACTACACCCGCAGCGCCCGCAGCCGGTTCTGGCTGATGACGCTGCTGGCGGTGTCGATCATCTTCACGCTGGCACTGGGCAGCTACGTGCTGCTGAGCTTCGACGCGAACATTTCTTGACGGCAGATTCGGTAGCGAACGGGTGATATCGCGGTGATTCAAGAACATCGATACGACGTGGTGATCGTCGGTGCCGGCGGCGCCGGGATGCGCGCGGCCGTCGAGGCGGCCCCGCGGGCCCGCACCGCGGTGCTGACCAAGCTGTACCCCACGCGCAGCCACACCGGCGCGGCCCAGGGCGGCATGTGCGCCGCGCTGGCCAACGTCGAGGACGACAACTGGGAGTGGCACGCCTTCGACACCGTCAAGGGCGGCGACTACCTGGCCGACCAGGACGCCGTGGAGATCATGGCCAAGGAGGCCATCGACGCGGTGCTGGACCTGGAGAACATGGGTATGCCGTTCTCCCGGACCCCCGAGGGCCGCATCGACCAGCGCCGGTTCGGCGGGCACACCCGCGATCACGGCAAGGCCCCGGTGCGCCGCGCGTGTTACGCCGCCGACCGGACCGGCCACATGATCCTGCAGACGCTGTACCAAAACTGCGTCAAGCACGGCGTGGAGTTCTTCAACGAGTTCTACGCCCTGGACCTGGTGCTCACCGAGACGCCGTCGGGCCCGGTGGCCACCGGCATCGTTGCCTACGAGCTGGCGACCGGTGACATCCACGTCTTCCACGCCAAGGCCATCGTGTTCGCCACCGGCGGCTCGGGCCGGATGTACAAGACCACCTCGAACGCGCACACCCTGACCGGCGACGGCCTGGGCATCGTGTTCCGCAAGGGTCTTCCGCTGGAGGACATGGAGTTCCACCAGTTCCACCCGACCGGTCTGGCCGGCCTGGGCATCCTGATCTCCGAGGCCGTGCGCGGCGAGGGTGGCCGGTTGCTCAACGCCGACGGTGAGCGGTTCATGGAGCGCTACGCCCCGACGATCGTCGACCTGGCCCCGCGCGACATCGTGGCCCGCTCGATGGTGCTCGAGGTGCTCGAGGGCCGCGGCGCCGGACCGAACAAGGACTACGTCTACATCGACGTGCGTCACCTCGGCGAAGAGGTGCTCGAGGAGAAGCTGCCCGACATCACCGAGTTCGCCCGCACCTATTTGGGCGTGGACCCGGTCAAGGAACTGGTGCCGGTCTACCCGACCTGCCACTACGTCATGGGCGGCATTCCGACCACGAACACCGGCCAGGTGCTGCGCGACAACACCAACACCGTGCCGGGCCTCTACGCCGCCGGCGAATGCGCCTGCGTGTCGGTGCACGGCGCCAACCGGCTCGGCACCAACTCGCTGCTGGACATCAACGTGTTCGGCCGCCGTGCGGGCATCGCCGCCGCCGAGTACGCCAACACGCACGAGTTCATCGATATGCCGGAGAACCCCGCCGACATGGTGACCGGCTGGGTGGCCGACATCCTCTCCGAGCACGGCAACGAGCGGGTAGCCGACATCCGTGGCGCGCTGCAGCAGTCGATGGACAACAACGCCGCGGTGTTCCGCACCGAGAAGACCCTCAAGCAGGCGCTGAGCGACATCCACGCGCTCAAGGAGCGCTACGCCCGGATCACCGTGCACGACAAGGGCAAGCGCTTCAACTCCGACCTGTTGGAGGCGATCGAGCTGGGCTTCCTGCTGGAGCTGGCCGAGGTCACCGTGTTGGGTGCGTTGAACCGCCAGGAGTCGCGCGGCGGGCATGCGCGCGAGGACTACCCCAACCGGGACGACGTCAACTACATGCGCCACACCATGGCCTACAAGCAGGGCTCCGAACTGATCGCCGACATCCGGCTGGACTACAAGCCGGTGGTGCAGACCCGCTACGAACCGAAGGAACGGAAGTACTGATGTCCTCCTCAGCTGACTCCGGTTGCTGCTCGTCCGAGGGCGGTTGCTGCTCCCCCGGGCCGTCGAGCGCTGCACCGGCGGCGTTGGTCGACTCTGCCCCCGCCGGTGACCCGCCGCTGCCCCCGGTTCCCGAGGGCGCGCAGATGGTCACGCTCAAGATCGCCCGCTACAACCCGGAGAACCCGGACGCCTACGCCGCCACCGGCGGCTGGCAGAGCTTCCGGGTTCCGGCGCTGCCGACTGACCGGTTGCTCAACCTGCTGATCTACGTGAAGAGCTACCTGGACGGCACGCTGACCTTCCGCCGGTCCTGCGCGCACGGCGTGTGTGGCTCCGACGGGGTGCGGGTCAACGGCAACAACAAGCTGGCGTGCAAGCTGCTGATGCGCGACATCCTGCCCAAAAAGCCGGGCAAGGAACTGACGCTGACCATCGAGCCGCTGCGCGGGCTCCCGGTGGAAAAAGACCTCGTGGTCAACATGGAACCGTTCATGGATGCCTACAAGGCGGTCAAGCCGTACCTGATCACCTCGGGCAACCACCCCACCCGTGAGCACATCCAGAGCCAGACCGACCGTGCACGCTACGACGACACCACCAAGTGCATCCTGTGCGCCATCTGCACCACGAGTTGCCCGGTGTACTGGAGCGAGGGGGCCTACTTCGGGCCGGCCGCGATCGTCAACGCCCACCGGTTCATCTTCGACAGCCGCGACGAGGCCGCCGCCGAGCGCCTGGACATCCTCAACGAGGTGGACGGGGTGTGGCGCTGCCGCACCACGTTCAACTGCACGGACGCCTGCCCTCGCGGTATCGAGATCACCAAGGCGATTCAGGAGGTCAAGCGGGCGCTGATGTTCGCTCGCTGACCCTCCGCGACCAGACGCGAAAGCCCCCTATTCCGCCACGAAATGGGGGCTTTGGCGTCTGCTCGCCAGCTAGATCCGAAGGCGTGATAGGACACAGGGATGCACTGGTACACCGGCAACACCGTCTACGACACCGTCCTGACCGCAGCGTTCGCCTTCGCGGCGTTCGTGATCGTCGGCGGCTTCTTCGGCCAGAGCTCGTACGGCCGGTTCTCGACGACCAAGCTCGGCTTGAACCTGAACCCCAAGTTCGGCTGGTGGCTGATGGAGATCCCGGCGACCGTGGTGTTTCTGGTCGCCTACCTCAGCGGACCGGCCCGCTTCGAGCCGACGTCGCTGGTGCTGGCCGGCATTTGGGCGCTGCACTACGCCAACCGCGGCTGGTTCTTCCCGCTGGCGATCCGCCAGGTGCCCGGCAAGCGCAGCACCTTCAACATCTCGGTGGTGGTGATGGGCATGCTCGTCACGTCCATGCACGGCTACCTCAACGGTGCGCTGTTCAGCCACGATTACTTTCACCAGTACGGCACCGGCTGGCTGACCGACCCGCGGTTCCTGGTGGGCCTGGCGGTCTACCTGTGCGGGTTCGCGCTGCTGGTCAACTCCGAGTCGATCGTGCGCAACCTGCGAGACAAGAACAACCCTGGCGGCGCCGAGTACAAGATCCCGTTCGGCGGCGGCTTCCGCTTCGTCACCAGCCCGGCCTACCTGGGCGAGATGACGGCGTGGGCCGGTTTTGCGATCCTGACCTGGGCGCTGCCCGGCGTCGCCATCCTGTTGATCACCGCCGGCAATCTGATCCCCCGGGCCCTGGGCACCCACAAGTGGTACCAGGAGAAGTTCGTCGACTACCCGACCGACCGCAAGGCGCTGGTTCCCTTCCTGATCTGAGGGCCGCGTCTGCTCGTCACACTTTCCCGGGCTGTCCCGTCTAAGGGGTATGACTACCAAACCTCGCATCGACCCACTACCGCCGAAACGCACCAACGTGCTGGTGCGTGCCATGTACCGCTATGCCAAGCGGCGCTTCGGTGAAGTGCCGGAGCCCTTCGCCGTCGCCGCGCATCACCCGCGACTGCTGGTGGCCAATGCGGTGCACGAAGGCCTGCTGCAGTCCGCGTCGCGCAAGTTGCCGCCCGGCCCGCGGGATCTGGCGGTGTTCTGGACCGCCCGCACCGTCGGTTGCTCGTGGTGCGTGGACTTCGGATCCATGCTGCAACGCCTGGAAGGCATCGACACCGACCGGCTGAAGCACATCGACGACTACGCGACCTCCCCGCTCTACAGCGAGGACGAGCGGGCCGCGATCGCCTACGCCGACGCGATGACCACCGATCCGCATTCGGTCACCGACGAACAGGTCGCCGATCTGCAGCACCGGTTCGGCGACGCCGGTGTGATCGAGCTGACCTACCAGATCGGGGTGGAGAACATGCGATCCCGGATGTACTCGGCGCTGGGCATCACCGAGCAGGGCTTCAACTCCGGAGACGCATGCCGGGTGCCGTGGGCCACCGAAGATCAACGAGGCTGACTCGCCGGAGTGATCTCGATGTAAGCGATCGGGAGGCCGGCCGCCGCACTGCCCTTGTCCAGACCGCGCTCGAAGAGCCGCATCGCAGGACTCCAATTGGCGGCGATCGCACGTTCGGCGAGTGCATGATCGGACTCGGGCAGAATCCGGGCGATCGCGGCCACCGGTTGCCCTTCGGGTCTGCCGCGCAAGCTGCTGGGGACCACGACGACGTTCGGGTTGTTGCGGATTCGTTTGACCTTGCCGGTGGACGCGTCGGTGCGGACGTAGAGCTTTCCGGCATCGACGCCGTGGTTGATCGGGCTCGGCATCGCCTCCCCCGACCGTTTGAACGTGACCAGCAGGATCTGGCGGGACTTGTCGAAACCGGTGAAGTCCGTGCCGGTCGGTTCGGCGATGTCAAAGGCGTCGCGGTGGCGCATCTTGTCCATGGCGCGAAACATCAACGCCCCCATTTTCTTTGAGATGCTATTGGCCACGTTCCCTCTCCGATCGGTTGGCGGGGCGCAGCGGGGACCCGGTGAACTTGTCCGGATTGGCGATATCCCAGATCGCCACCACTCGCCCGTCGCGCACCGTCATCGCGGTGACGCGCGGCATCAGCTCGGGGAACCCGTCGGCGCCGGGCGCGCCTGGGGTGTAGGCGCCGAGTTCGCCGTTGACCAGGGCCAGCTGGTTTGCGGTGATCAGGGTCGGGCCGTAGCGGCGCGCCAGGCCGAGCAGGAACCGCGCCACCTTCTCTGGACCGCGAATGACCCGCGGGGCGGTCGGCGCCCGGCGATTCGCGTCGCCGGTGAACGTCACGTCGGGATGCAGCAGCGCCACCACGGCCGCCAGATCGCCGGATGCCATCGCGGCCATCAGTGAGCCGACCGCCTCGTCGTGGCGCGGATCGGGCCGCGGCGGCGGATCAGCGGTGACGGCCTTGCGCGCCCGGGACGCCAGCTGGCGGGCTGCGGCTTCGGTGGTGTTGAGCACCCCGGCCACCTCGCCGAACGGCACCGCGAACCCGTCGTGCAGCACAAACGCCACTCGCTGATCGGGAGTCAGCCGCTCCAGCACCACCATGGCGGCGAATCGGGCGTCTTCACCGGCCACCACCGACGACAACGGATCGGCGTCGTCGGTGGTGGTCACCACCGGTTCGGGCAGCCACTCGCCGAGATAGGACTCGCGGCGCCGCGCCGCCGAACGCAGTCGGTCCAGGCCGAGGCGACTCACCACCGTGGTCAGCCACGCCCGCGGGTCGACGATGTGGTCACGTTCGGCGGCGTCGAACCGCAGCCAGGCGTCCTGCACGATGTCCTCGGCGTCGGCGAACATGCCGGTGAGCCGGTAGGCCACCGCCAGCAGGTGAGGCCGCAGCGCCTCGAAGTCCTCCACCGATGCGGTCATCGCCACCAGCCTAGGCCTGCCTGGACTAAGAGCGTTGCGACACAATGCAGGAGTGTCCAAGCCGCGTATCGACCCCGTCCGCTGGCAGCCCCCGGGATCACGGCCGTTGCCGCCGCCGGATCCCGCACCGGCACTGACACTCGTCGACATTCCGGGCAACGCCCCCGAGGACGTCGTGGTCGACGCTGACGGCACCGTCTGGACCGGAGTCGAGGACGGGCGGATCATCGCGGTCGGTGCCGACGGAACGCCGCGGGTGGTGACCAACACCGGCGGGCGTCCGTTGGGGTTGGCGTTCACCCGCGATCACCGGCTGCTGATCTGCGACAGCCACCGCGGCCTGCTGCGTTATGACCCGCAGACCCAACAGCTGGAGACCCTGGTGAGCGAGGTGAACGGCCGGCCGCTGACGTTCTGCTCCAACGCCGTCGAATCAGCCGACGGCACAATCTATTTCACCGAATCCACCAGCCGGTTCCACTACGAGCACTACAAGGGCTCGGTGATCGAAGCCCGCGGCAGCGGATCGCTGATGCAGCGCAGCACCGACGGCACGGTAAGCGTGCTGGCAACGGGGTTGCACTTCGCCAACGGGGTGACGCTGACCGCCGACGAATCGGCCGTGGTGTTCGCCGAGAGCACCGGCCGGCGGCTGTCCAAGTACTGGCTGGCCGGTCCGCACCGCGGTTCGATCGGCCCGCTTGTCGAGGAACTACCCGGCCATCCCGACAACATCTCGACCGGGCCCGACGGACGGATCTGGGTCGCGATGGTCTCCGACCGCAACGCGCTGTCGGACTGGCTGAGCCCGCGCTCGCCGGTGTTGCGCCGGCTGTTGTGGCGGCTGCTGCCGTATCGCTGGCTGCCCGACCCGAAGTCAGTGGTGTGGGTGGTCGGCTTCGACGCCGGCGACGGGCGGGTGCTGGCCCAGTACCGCACCGAACACCCCGACTTCGGGCTGGCCACCGGTGTGGTGGAGGCCGACGGCCGGCTCTGGATGGGCCGGATCGCCGGGCCGGGCCTGGCGTATTTCCGGCTGTAGCCTCCCGCTGTAACTTCCGTCCCACCAGCCACAGCGTGGCTCCCGGATTTCGCCCCGCCGGTGACCTACCCTGCACACACGATGACTTCTCTGCGCTCGGTGTCAGCCCTGGTGGCGGCGGGTTTTCTCGCCACGGCCGCGCCCCTGGCGACCGCGGATCCCACCCCCGGCCTGAACGCGGGAACGGTCGGCTGCCCGTACCAGGTCAGCACCCCGCCCGCGGTTGACGCCTCCGAAGTGCCCCAAGCCGGCGCTCCCCCGCTGCCGCTGCCCGTGCCGGCCACCCCGGTCGGCGGCGAGGCCCTGGCCGGCTGTGGAATCGTGGTCGCACCCGACACCCCGCCGGTTCCCAGCGAGGTCTCCGCCGAGTCCTGGTTGGTGGCAGATCTGGACAGCGGTGCGGTGATCGCCGCCCGCGATCCGCACGGCCGACACCGGCCCGCCAGTGTGATCAAGGTGCTGACCGCGATGGCGTCGCTGAACGAGCTCGACCCCAACATGGTGGTTCTCGGCACCCAGGAAGACGCCAACGCCGAGGGCACCCGGGTCGGCGTCGGCCCCGGCGGCCGCTTCACCGTCGACCAACTGCTGCACGGCCTGCTGATGGGATCGGGCAACGACGCCGCGCACGCCCTGGCCATGCAGCTCGGCGGCTGGGATGTGGCGCTACAGAAGATCAACACCCTGGCCGCGCGGCTCGGCGGCCGCGACACCCGCGCCGCCACCCCCTCCGGGCTGGACGGGCCCGGCATGAGCACCTCGGCTTACGACATCGGGCTGTTCTACCGGTACGCCTGGAACAACCCGGCGTTCGCCAACATCGTCGCGACCCGCACCTTCGACTTCCCGGGCTACGGCGACACTCCCGGCTACCAGCTGGAGAACGACAACCAGCTGCTCTACAACTACCCGGGCGCACTGGGCGGCAAGACCGGCTACACCGATGACGCCGGGCAGACGTTCGTCGGGGCCGCAACCCGGGACGGACGCCGGCTGGTGGCAGTGCTGCTGCGCGGCACCCGGCAGCCGATCCCGCCCTGGCAGCAGGCCGCGCAGCTGCTCGACTACGGCTTCGCCGTCCCGGCCGGCACCCGAGTCGGGACGCTGATCGAGCCCGACCCGTCGCTGGTGGCGGCCCGCAGCCCCGCCGACGCCCCGAACCCGCAGGCCATGCTGCTGGCGCCGTCCGACGACACGGTGCCGGTGCGCGTCGGGGTGGGCATCTTCGGGACGATCGTGGTGTTCGGACTCATCATGGGTGCCCGGGCGGTGAACCGCCGCCCCGGCAGGGGCTCGGCATGGTGATCCGATCCCTACGGATCTTCGGCTGGCTCACCGGCCTGCTGTTGGTCGGGATCGGGATCAGCCGCATGGCGTTCTCGCTGGACTCCATTCCCGACGGCCAAGCCGTCAACGCGACCGTCGACAGTGAGGCCCGCGCGGCCGGCGCCCTGCTGATCGGCTTCGGGGTCGGCTACCTCGAGGCCTTTCGGCGCTCCCCGATCCCGACCGGAGCGGTACGCCTGCTGGCCGCCACCATGGCGCTGCTCGGGGTGTCCCGGCTGATGTCCATGGCCGACGTCGGCATGCCGCATCCGGCCTTCACCGCGGCCTGCGCCGTCGAATTCGTCGCGGCCGCGCTGACCTATTGGTATGCGACCCTGGCCGAGCACCCGCTGTCGCGCTGAAGGGTCACGCTCCGGCGTGCAGCACGATTCCGCGAATGTTCTTGCCGTCCCGCAGATCCTGATAGCCCTGGTTGACGTCCTCGAGCCGATACCGAGCGGTCACCAACTCGTCGAGATTGAGTTGACCGGCGTCGTAGAGCCGCAGCAGCCGCACGATGTCGTACTGCGGGTTGGCCGAGCCGAACAGTGATCCCTTGATCGTCTTCTCCATCAACGTCAGCATCATGCCCGAGACATGGACCGTCAGCTTCTCCGGGCTGGCCAGGCCGACCACGATCACGGTCCCGCCCTTGCCGACGACGTCGAACGCCGCGGCGATCACTTCCTCCTCGACCGTGCCGACGGTGACGATCGCCTGGTCGGCGCCCTGCCCCCAGGACAGCTCGTGGACCATCTCGGCCGCTTCGCTCGCCGATGAGAACGCATGGCTGGCACCGAATTTCAGGGCAGTTTCGCGCTTGAACTCCACCGGGTCGACCACGATGACGTACTTGACTCCCGAGTGCAGTGCGCCCTGCACGGCGTTGATACCGATACCGCCGACCCCATAGATGACCGCGATGTCCCCGGGCCGGACGTTACCGGCGTAGGCGGCCGCACCCCAACCGGTCGGCACCCCGCAGCCGACCAGCACCGCGGTCTCCAGCGGCAGCCAGTCATCGATCTTGACCACCGAATGCTCAGAGATCACGGCACGCTCGGAGAACGTGCCCAGCATGCACATGGCACCGAATTCCTCTCCGGCGCCCCGGAATCGGAAGGTGCCGTCCGGCATGCAGCCGTCCAGGATGGTGGCCCCCATATCGCACAGGCTCTGGCGACCGGTGGCACAGTAGCGGCACTTGCCGCAGCTGGGGATGAACGAGCACACCACGTGATCACCCGGGGCGACCTTGGTCACCCCGGGGCCGACGTCCTCGATGATCCCCGCGCCCTCATGCCCGCCGACGATCGGATACCGCGGTGGCAGATCACCGTCGGTCAGGTGCAGATCCGAATGGCACAGTCCGGCAGCGACATACCGGATCAGTACCTCCCCGGGGCCGGGGCCGTCGAGATCGAGTTCCATGATCTCGAACGGCTTGCCCGGCTCCAGCAGTACCGCCGCAGTGGTTTTCACAGCGCCATACCGCCGAGTGCCTGCGCCAGCGTGTCGTTGAGCTCCGACAGCTGCGCCCACAAGGTATTGGTCAGCGCGGTGTCGTCGGTGGCGTTGAGCAGCCCCACCGACAAGTCGTCGCGCGCGTTGAGGAAGCCGGCGGTGATGCTGGTGGCCGGGTCGAACAGCGCGTCGTTGATGACGGTGCCGAACGCGTTGAAGCTGGACAACAGGTTCGACGAGTCCGACCAGTACTCGCCGGTCTGCATCGCCGCCAATGTCTGCTCGGTGAGGTGCTGCAGTTGCAGCCCGGCTAGCACGCTCGGCAACTCGACGTCCTTGATCGCCAGCGGCAGGTTGTTGATCAGCGCGTTGAAGGCGCCTTCGGGGTGGGCCAGCACGTTGTTGAACACGTTGCCCCAGTTGGGCCCGAGGTCGGTCGACGTCATCCGGTCGAAGACCGACGGCACCGAGTCCTGGCCGCCGAACAGCTGGTCGAAGGTGTCCGAGCCGATCGCGGCCTTGATCTGGCCGATCTGCAGGTTGTCCCAGAGCCAGTTGATGTTCGACGACTGGTGGAAGGAGTAGCCGTACTCGAGCAGCCGCTCCTGGGCGAGGGTGGCGTACTCCTCCGGGGTGACCGTCGGCATGTCCGCCGGCAGGTAATCCTTGACCTCGGAGATCGGCACCACGCTGGTCTCGATGTTGGGGTTGGTGATCTCCCCGCTGACGTCCTGCCAGCGCAGGATGACGCCGCCGTTGGTCAGGTCACCGATGTTCACCCAGTTCGCGTAGCCCGGGTTCTGGTTGCTCAGGATGTAGTAGGTGTAGCCGTCGTTGCCCTGGAAGATCTGGGTGTTGTTCAGGCTGCCGGTCGCGCTGGCGAACGGAACGTATTGTCCCCATTCGTTGGTGACCTGCAGGCCGTGGTAGCCGGCCTCGAGCTCGGGCACCTTGAGCACCAGCGCCTGGCCGGGCTCCAGCGCGAAGTTGCCCAGGCTGGTGACCTGGCCTGGCAGGGTCAGTCCCGGGACGTTGGCGGCGGTGTCGCCGAGCTTGCTGAACTCGTTCGGGTCGTTCAGCAGCGGGTACTGGATCTGGTGGTAGTAGGTGTCGGACATGTTCGCCAGCGGCAGCACCTTGCCGGTGATGCCCAGGATGGTGGTGATCTGGTCATCGTTGAGCCACGGAACGCTCTGGTCCGCACCGTCTTTGACGATGTGGACGTCGTTGTGGATCTGACCCCAGTCACCGACGGTGTCGCGGACCAGCAGCGAGGTAGCCCCGGCGCTGCTGAACCAGTTGGCGCCATTGCCCGGGTCGGTAGGGCTGACGATGATGGTGTAGCTGCCATCGGCATTGGGGGTGGCGCCCGCGAAGCTGAAGCTCTCCATCGGGGCGAAGTTCGAGTTGACGACGCTGCCGGAGTAGGTGGCCAGGCCGCCGCCGATGGAACCGTCACCGGGGTGCACCGTGATGGTGTAGCTGGCGTTCGGGTCCAGCGGCATCAGACCGTACTGGTTGTCCGGGTTGCCGTAGATCAGGTACGACTGCGGGTCGGCGGCCGAAGCGTTCCACATGAACGGCGCCGCCAGGTAGCCGGCGCCGTTGAGGACCGGAAGTTCGCCCAGGCCAGGGAATTTGAGCATGCCGGTGTTGTATTGGGCGAGCAGCAGCGCCAGGGTGGTTGCCGACATGTTCTGCACGTACTGCGGCAGCATGCCATCCGACGCACCGTGATTGATGAAGTCGAACAGCGGGTTGTTGGCATCGAACTCGGCGATGCTGGCCTGCGCCTGCTCCAGGGCCGCCACGGCACCCTGCAGGGCGGCGGCCTCGGCGGCCGCGTGCGGCGCCGTCAGCGCCATGGCCAGCCCGCCGGCGGCCATGCTGCCGGCCACGCTGGCGACGCGAACCAGCCGGCGGGAGAGCCGACGGCGCTCCTCACGGTTGGCGACGGTGGAACAGCTGGTGACTGCGATGTGTGTCATGGGATTCTCCAAAAGGTGATGAAAGGTCGGTTCTGAGTGGGTGTTTGGGGTCTGTGATGTGGCGATAGGACTACCGCGCTACCGATGCCCGCACAGCAGGCCGGTTGGCGCTGAAGTGCAGCGCACTGTCTTCGACCGGCCCCATACGTAGCCGTTCGACGTCTTTTTCGTAGGCCATGTCGGCCGTCCACGGCCCGGTCGTTCCGGCGCGCGGGAAATGTGCGACGCCGCGCTGCACGTAGCCCGAGCCCAGATCGAGCAGTGGCACCCGCTGCATGTCCTCGTCGAGAACCGGCTCGACGCGCTGGTGTCCGTGGGCATCCATGTGGTCGAGCAACCGGCAGAAGTGTTCGCAGACCAGGTCGACTTTCAGTGTCCAGGAGATGTTGGTGTAGCCGAAGGCGAACACCAGGTTCGGTACCCCGGACAGCATCATCGACTTGTAGACCGTGGTATCCGCGGGATTCACCGCCTGGCCGTCGACGCTGAGAGTGATCTTGCCGAAGGCCGACATGGTGAGTCCGGTGGCGGTCACGACCAGGTCGGCAGCCAGCTCCCGGCCCGAGGCCAGCCGGATACCGGTCGGGGTGAATCTGTCGATCACATCGGTGACCACGCTGGCCCGCCCGGACGAGATCGCCTTGAACAGGTCACCGTCGGGCACCATGCACAGCCGCTGGTCCCACGGGTCGTAACGCGGGGTGAAGTGGGTGTCGACGTCGAAGTTCTTCGGCAGTTGGCGGCGCACGTTGGCGATGAGCAGCCGGCGCATCAGCCCCGGCGCGCGTTTGCAGGCCTTGAAGATTCCGCGGTTGAGCACGATGTTCTTGCGCCGGATGATCGGGTTGGCGCGCTGTGGGCCCAGCACCTTGTTCAAGATGTTGGCAACGGGGTCCTCGGCCGGGATCGAGAACACGTAACTCGGCGAGCGCTGCAGCATGGTGATGTGACCGGCCTTGGGGGCCATCGCGGGGATCAGGGTGACCGCCGTTGCACCACTGCCGATCACGACCACCCGCTTGTCGGTGTAGTCCAGATCCTGCGGCCAGTGCTGCGGGTGGATGACCTGGCCGGCGAACTCGTCGACCCCGGCGAACTCGGGAGTGAAGCCCGCGTCGTAGTCGTAGTAGCCGGTGCCGAGGTACAGGAATCGTGCGGTGAATCGGGCTGTCGCGCCGCTTCCGGAGTGCTGCGCGGTGACGCTCCAGCGGCCCCGTTCCCGGGAGAAGTCCGCGGTCA
Source organism: Mycobacterium sp. SMC-11 (assembly GCF_046250095.1). Classification (NCBI taxonomy): domain Bacteria; kingdom Bacillati; phylum Actinomycetota; class Actinomycetes; order Mycobacteriales; family Mycobacteriaceae; genus Mycobacterium; species Mycobacterium sp. SMC-11. Next base: position 3,562,688 of record NZ_CP176430.1, read on the forward strand.
GCACCCGGTAGCCGAACCGGATGTGGTCGGACAGCTCGTTGTCGACGACCACCTGACGCAGGTAGTCCAAGATGATCGACCCGTCGGCGATCGCCTTGCGGTGCGTCCAGGGCGCGAAGCCGAAGCCGAAGGTGGCCATGTCGGAGTCGGAACGAATGCCGGGATACCGGAACAGGTCCCAGGTGCCGCCGATGGAGTCCCGGCCATCGAGGACCGCGAACGAGGTGCCCGGCCGGCGAGTCTTGAGGTGGTAGGCCGCGCCGATCCCGGAGATGCCGGCGCCGACGATGAGGACGTCGAAGTCGGCGGTCTGCGTCTGGCTGGCGGTCGTGATTGTCACGCATGTCTCCTCTGAGCACCGGGTGTGGCGTGGTTCACGTTAAAGTCGCAACGACCGGCCGCGGTATGTCCGTACGCTCAGATCTTTTGCAGATATATGTGCGATGGCACACTCATTCCATGGATGCTTCACCGTCCTCGCCGCTGTCCGCCGACGTCACCGCGCTGATGGGCGACGTGGCGGAACTGATGCTGACCGAAATCGATGACCTGGTCGCCGAGATGGACGCCGCCGAGATCGAACTGTCGCCGTTCCTGGGCGCTGACGCGGCGCTGACCGCGGAGATGTCGGCGAGCAACCGCGCCAATCTCGCCCGGGTGATGACCATGTTCGCCCGCCGTGATGACCGGCCCGCCCCCTTCGACGTTCCACCCGAGGCCCTGGACGTCGCCCGCACCATTGCGCGGCGCGGCATCGGCCTCGACGTGCTGTTCCAGTCCTACCGCCGCGGCCAGAACGTCGGCTGGCAGCGCTACATGGCGCACGCCGCCCAGATCGTGCCGCCGGGTCCACTGCTCATCCAGCTACTGAACGCCTCTTCGCAACGCATGTTCGAGTACGTCGACCACGTGGTCAGCCAGGTCATCGCCGAGGCCCAGCGGGAACGCGAGGAGGTGCTCGGAGGTGCGCTGGCGCGCCGCGCCGAGACCATTCGGCTGATCCTCGACGACGCCCCGATCGACAGCCGTCGGGCCAGCGGCCAGCTGGGCTACGAGTTGGGCCGGCACCACACCGCGCTGGTGCTGTGGGCTCCCCCGCTCGGCGAGATCCAGGGCGCGTTGGAATCCGCCGCCGGGGTGCTGGCGCAGGCCGCCGGCGCGCGGCGGCCCCTGACGTTGCCGGCCGGAACGTCCACGTTGTGGGCCTGGGTGGGCAGCGAGGCCGCCCCGGCGCTGGATGCACTGCGGGAGGCGATCAATCGCATCCATCCCACTATCCGCGTCGCGGTGGGCCCTGCCCGGCACGGAATCGGCGGCTTCCGCCGCACCCACACCGCGGCACTGGCTGTGCAGCGGGTGCTTGTCGCGCATCCTGCCGGGGCCCGGGTCGGGCTCTACGACGAGCTGGAGGTCACCGAACTGGCGGCCCAGAACCTGGACCGCGCAGCCGAATTCGTGGCCACCACACTCGGTCCGTTGGCTGCCGATGACCCCAGCGCGGAGCGCCTGCGCGAGACGCTGCGGGTGTTCCTCGACGAGGCCGAGAACGCGCCGCGGGCCGCGGCCCGCCTCCATGCCCACCGGAACACGGTGCTGCAGCGGGTGGCGCGCGCCACCGAGCTGCTGGGTCACCCGCCGAGCGCGCGACGGTTGGCGGTGGAGCTCGCGCTCGAACTCGCCCATCAGATCGGCCCTCGGGTTCTCACCCGCACCTGATCGGCTGGATTCATATCCCCTACCGTGAGCCAGATGGGCCGATTCGCCGAACTGCGCCGCTCCTCGCCGCTGGCGCTGCTGGTGGGCGTGGCCGCCGCCAGTGTCGGCGTCATCTACGGCTACGACCTGTCCAACATCGCCGGCGCGCTGTTGTTCATCGAACGTGACTTCGGGCTGACCGAGTCCCAGCAGGAGATGATCGCCACCGCGACGGTGATCGGCGAGATCGCCGGGGCCATGGCCGGCGGGTGGCTGGCCAACGCGATCGGTCGCAAACGCTCGATGGTGTCGGTGGCGCTGGGCTACGCGGTTTTCGCGGTGCTGGGGGCGGCGGCGACGTCGGTGTCGACGCTGACTGTGGCGCGGCTGCTGCTCGGCATCACCATCGGAGTATCGGTAGTGGTGGTTCCGGTGTTCGTGGCCGAGTCGGCGCCGGCTCACGCCCGGGGCGCACTGCTGGTCACCTACGGGGTGGCCACCGTGATCGGGATCATCGCCGGCTACCTGTTCGCCTACCTGCTGGCCGGCACCGGTAACTGGCGGGCGATGCTGGGGCTGGCCGCGGTCCCGGCGGTGCTTGTTGCCCTGCTGCTGGCACGTATCCCCGACACCGCCCGTTGGTATCTGCTCAAGGGCCGCGTCGACGACGCGGAACGTACACTGCGGCGGATCGAGCCGGGCACCGACGCACAGCGCGAGCTGGCCGAGATCGGCCGCACTCTGGCCGAGGAGCGGGCCGGCGGCGTCGGGGTGCTGCGCGAGATGCTGCGGCCGCCCTACCTGCGGGCGACGCTGTTCGTGGTGACACTGGGCTTCTTCATCCAGATCACCGGGATCAACGCGATCGTCTACTACAGCCCCCGGCTGTTCGAGAAGATGGGCTTCGAAGGCGATTTCGCGTTGCTGGTCCTGCCGGCGCTGGTGCAGGTCGCCGCCCTGGCCGCGATGGTCGTCTCATTGATGATCATCGACCGCGTCGGCCGGCGGCCGATCCTGCTGTCGGGGATCGCCGCGATGGTCGTGGCCAACCTGCTGCTGGTCGCGGTGTTCGCCGCCGGCGAGACGTTCGGTGCCGCACTGGCGGCGGTCAAGTTCGGCGGAGTGCTGCTGTTCACCGTCGGCTACACCTTCGGGTTCGGCTCCCTGGTGTGGGTGTATGCGGGCGAGAGCCTGCCGGCCAGGATGAGAGCCATGGGGTCCTCGGCGATGCTGACCTCTGATCTGGTGGCCAATGCGATCGTCGCGGCGGTCTTCCTGACCATGCTCTCCTCGCTGGGCGGCGCCGGGACGTTCGCGGTGTTCGGTGTGCTGGCGATGCTCAGTCTGGGCTTCGTGTACCGCTACGCCCCGGAGACCAAGGGCCGCCAACTGGAAGACATCCGGCACTTCTGGGAGAACGGCGGACGCTGGCCCGCCGAGGACGTTGGGCCTGCCCGGGACACGAGCGCCCTGGTTGCAGACAGCGAGGCCTCGGCATGACCGTCATCACCGCCGGCACCGTCGTGCTCGACGGCGCGGTGCACCGGCCCGGCTGGGTCTCCGTGGCCGAGGGGCGGATCGCCGACTGCGGGGCCGGACCAGCACCGGTTCGGCCAGCTACCGATTTCGGTGGCTGCGTGCTGGTGCCCGGCTTCGTCGATATGCACTCCCACGGCGGCGCCGGCGTCTCCTATGCGGACGATCCGGACCGCGCGGCGGCCCTGCACGCTTCGCACGGCACTACCGGCGGCCTAGCCAGCTTGGTGACCGCATCGCCGGAAACCCTGCTGGCACAGGTGCACACACTGGCTGCCGCGACCCGGCGGGGTGTGGTGGACGGCATCCACCTCGAGGGGCCGTGGCTGAGCCGGCTGCACTGCGGCGCACACGACAGCGGACAACTGCGTGCCCCCTCGGACGCCGAGGTTGACGCGCTGCTGGTCGCCGGCGGAGGCACGATCCGGATGGTCACGCTGGCACCCGAGCTACCCGGCGCTTTTCCGATCATCCGGCGCTTGGTGGATGCGGGAATCGTTGTGGCCGTAGGACATACCGACGCGAGCTACGAACTGACGCAGGCGGCTATCGACGCCGGAGCGAGGGTCGGCACGCACCTGTTCAACGCGATGCGGGCACTGCATCATCGCGAGCCGGGACCGGTTCCGGCACTGCTGTCCGATCCCCGGGTGACCGTCGAGCTGATCGCCGACGGCGTGCATCTGCACCCGGGGGCGATCCGGCATGTGGTGGCTGCGGCCGGCCCCGACCGGGTCGCACTGGTCACCGATGCCATGGCCGCCGCCGGAGTCGGTGACGGTGCGTTCCGTCTGGGCGGGCTCGACGTCGACGTCGCCGACGGGGTGGCCCGCCTGCGCGGTACGGCGACGATCGCCGGCAGCACCGCCACCATGGACCGGCTGTTCGCGACCGCGGTGCGACTGCTCGGGGCGGAGATCGGCATCGAGGCCGCCATTGCCGCAGCCGTGCGCATGACCTCGTCCACGCCGGCGCACATCCTCGGGCTGCACCGGGCCGGTGTTCTGGCCGCCGGACGTGACGCCGACCTGGTTGTGCTGGATCGGGATTGGCGGGTCTGGCGAGTAATGCGGCGCGGCGCCTGGCTCCGATAGGCTGCAAAGATGAGCGAACCGACCGTCACCCACGACAACGGGCAGTACAAGATCACCGTCGACGGCGAGCAGGCCGGGTTCGCCGACTACATCGAACGCGGCGATCAGCGGGTCTTCCACCACACCGTGATCGACAAGGCGTTCGGCGGGCGCGGCCTGGCCAGCACACTGATCGGCGCAGCCCTGGCCGACACCCGCGCGGCCGGCAAACGCGTCGTACCGACCTGCTCGTTCGTGGAGGCCTACATCACCAAACACCCGGAGTTCGCCGACCTCGTCGACCCGGCCGGCGACTGATCATGACGCGGATCCCCGTCAACAAGCAGTCCGCCTCGGTCTACCGGTCCTACCTGGACGCCGCAGCAGAGGTGCGAGCACGCGCCGAAGAAGCCGGATTGTCGCGGACCGTCCTGGAGCTGGTGAATCTGCGGGTATCCCAGATCAATGGGTGCGCGTTCTGCCTGAACCTGCACAGCAAGGCGCTACTGGAGACCGGTGACACCGTGCAGCGGATCGCGGTGCTGCCGGCCTGGCGAGACACCCAACTGTTCTCCGACACCGAACGGGCCGCCCTGGAGATCGCCGAAGCGGTCACCTGGATCTCCGACACCCACCTGGATGACGACGAGTACACGTTGCTGCGCGAGCACCTCACCGACGATCAGGTTTCGCTGTTGATCTGGTCGGCGATCACGATCAACGCGTTCAACCGCGTATCGATCATGAGCCGCTACCCGGTGCGGGCCGAGAAGTAAGAAACCGCCTCCCACGTCGGGCTGGAACGCGGCCCAGCTTGGCCCTGTAGTTAAAATTTGTATTACTTGGTTAGTGTAGCTATGGTGGTGTCATACAGCCGCTTAGCAGGTGCAGCGGCCCCGACAATCGTCGTTGATCAAAAAACGTACGACTTTCCGCTGGAGACGAGGTGACCGATGTCCGACCAGAAGTTGTCCGACCGACAGGCACAGGCCTGGGGCGCCTATATCGAGAGCAGCATCCACCTCGAGACCCGGCTCGACGAGCTGCTGCGCGCGCGGACCGGCCTCACGCTGATCGACTATCACCTGCTGATGCTGCTCGCCACGGCACCCGAACAGCGCATGCGCATGAGCGAACTCGCCGACCGGATGGTCTTCTCCCGCAGCCGGATCACCTACCAGATCGATTCGATGACCAAACGCGGGCTGACGGTACGCGAGTCGGCACCCGACGACCGGCGGGGCTACCGCGCGGTGCTCACCGCCACCGGCCTGGAGATCCTTCAGCAGGCAATGCCCCAGCACGCCCATTCGGTTCGCGAGCTGTTCCTCGATGACTTAGACGCAGACGAATTGGCTTGCGTAGAGCGCATCTTCAGCCGGCTACGCAACCGGCTCAGCGACGAAAGAAAGGTGCGAGCATGATATTCACCCCCGCCGAGCTGGCCTACCTGCGCGAGGAGCAGATCGGCCGGCTGGCCACCCTCGGCCCCAGCGGCGACCCGCAGATCAGGCCGGTCGGCGTCCACCTCGGGCCGGACGAGACCACGATCGACATCGTCGGCCATGCACTCTCGAAAACCCAGAAGTGGCGCAACGTGATCCGGGAACCTCAGGTGGCCTTCATCGTCGACACCGTGATCTCGATACAGCCACCGCAGGCCCGCGGCATCGAGATCCGCGGCATCGGTACCGCACTACCCGGTGCGGGCAGCACCGAAGGCGGGCTGTCCGGCGACATCATCCGTATCCGCCCGCGGCGGATCGTGGCCTGGGGCCTCGACTCTCCGGGCACCACCGCCCGCGATGTGACCGACAACGAAAGGAACACACCATGACACACAAGATCGACTGGGACGACGCCTACCGGCAACAGCAGACACCGGCGTGGAACATCGGTGCGCCGCAACCGGAGTATGCGGCGCTGATCGCGCGGCCGGGCACGGTGCGCGACGACGTGCTCGACGCCGGCTGCGGCCACGCCGAACTGTCGCTGGCACTGGCCGCGCGCGGTCACACGGTGGTCGGCATCGACCTGTCCCCCACCGCGGTCGCGGCCGCTACCGCTGCCGCCGCCGAGCGCGGCCTGAGCACGGCCACCTTCGCCGCGGCCGACATCACCGCATTGACGGGCTACGACGGCCGGTTCTCCACCATCTTCGACAGCGGGCTGCTGCACGCCCTGCCGGACGAGCTGCGGGAGAACTATCTGCGGGCCATGCACCGCGCGGCCGCTCCGGGAGCGAGGTTCTACATTCTGGCCTTCGGCGCCGGTGCTTTCGCCGACCATGAGGGTCCGACACCCACCCAGTTCACCGAAGAGCAGCTGCGCGACGAGGTTTCCGCGTGCTGGGTCGTCGATGAGGTTCGGCCGGCACCGCTGTTCGCCACGATCGGCCAGATGCCCGGCTTCCTGCTGACCGCGCACCGCCCGGAGTGATCTGAGCGTGGCGGGTGCGGCTCACCCACGTGATTGCACCCGCCAACGGTCCGGGTCAGCTTCCAGGGCAGCGCGATCCCAGTTGCCACGCACAGCCGCCGCTTCGTAGGTGTCTTGCAGGAACTCCAGCAGGACTCGGTCCGGGTCGGGTGCTTGCCGCACCACCTCGTAGGGCAGCACGAATTCGCCCATCTGCTTGCTGTAGAACGCGTCGGCGGGGCGAACCGGATGATCGGCGAAGCTATCAGGTTCGGGGTAGGCGTACGCATAGAAGCCACCTTCGACGCCACCGCCCGGCCAGAAGCCACAGCTGCTGAGTTCGTGTGAGTAGCCTTCGACCATCACCCAGTCGCCGCAGTTGGGTGCGCCCCCGGGGTGCGTCGGAGCGCTTCGGCCCGAGAACCGGGTGCAGGCAAGATCCATTGCCCCCCAAAAGAAATGCACGGGGCTGACTTTGCCGATGAACCGAGATCGGAACTGTCCCAGCACTCGATGTGCCTGCACGAGTTGCCGCCAGAACAAGTGGGCGGCGTGCGGGTCGTAGGAGGCGTGCTCGACGTCGTCGGCGAACGGCACGGCGGGCTCGACCTCGTTGGGGTGCGACTGGATGTGCGTCTGCAAGCCCAATTCGGCCAGCATGGACATGACCGTGGTGTAGAACTCCGCCACCGACTGCTCCCGAAGCGGAGTGACCCGGGTGGCACCAGAGCTGCTTCGGATCACCAACCGGTGGTCGATGAAGTCGAACTCGATGTCGAAAACATCGCTGCCATAAGGGATCGCCGAGGTGGTCAGGCCTCGCGGGGTGACATACATCGTCACCTGCCACCAGTGGTTCAGCAGGGGTGCGTGCGCCAGGCGGACCTTGCCGATGATTTGCGCCCACATGTGCAGGGTGTCCCGAGTCGGGCCCCAGTCCTCGACGCGAAGACTCGGCCAGGTGGATTCGCGCGTCATGGTCCCCTACTACCCGTTTCGGGAGCCGGTCACACCGTCAGTCGGCCCGCAGGTTGTCCGCCCGGTCGTGGGCGGTCGCGGCCCACGCGGTGGCGAACAAGATGAGCCGGGCGGTGATGTAGGCGAACACCAGCAGGCCCAGGACCGGTCCGAACACCGCCCCGGCCGGGCCGTTGATCACCGACTGCAGATACACCGAGCCGGCCTGCTTGAACAGTTCGTAGCCGACCGCGGCGATAGCACCGGCCTCCATCGCGCTGCCGAAGCTCACCGACTCCCGGGGCAGCCTCGCGATCATCCAGGTGAACAGCAGCCACGACACCCCGGCCGCCATGATCAGCGACGCGACCCGCAACAGCCCACCCAGCAGGGTGAAATCAGGTACGCCCAGCCAGCGCAGGACACTTCGCATCAGCTTTGGGTCGGACAGGGCGGTCAGGGCGATGGTGGCCAGCATGGCCCCGAACGCCCACACCATCGCCAGCAGATCCGACAGCTTGGAAGAGACGAAACTTTGTTTGTCCGAGCGGGTTTCCCACATCTCTGACAGTGCCTCGCGCAGGTTGGCCATCCAGGTCAGCCCCACCCAGGCTGCGGTCGCCAGGCCGATCACCCCGACGGAGGCACGGGAGGAGATCGCGCTGTCCATCAGCGTGACGAGCTCATTGCCGAACTCGCCGGGGATCGAATGCTTGATCCGGTTCTCTATCTCGTCGAGCACCTCGGGCCGACGCGACAACAGGAAACCGCCGACGGAGAAGCCGACCATCGCCAGCGGGAACAGCGCAAAGATGGTGTAGTAGCTCATCCCCGCGGCGAAGAAGTTGCCCTGACAGTCGTCGTAGCGTTCCTGAGCACGCATGACGTGATCGAACCAGCCGTACCTGGTGCGCAGGCGATCGATGACGCCGGGCTTGGCCGGGTCGGACTGGTCGGTCACGGCTTTGCTCATGGCCGGGCTGGAAGGAATCCCACCCGGTCGTATACCCGCGCAAGCGTGGCGGCGGCCGCCGCGCGCGCCCGGCTCGCGCCGGCGGCCAGCACAGCCTCCAGCTCAGCCTGGTCGGCGAGCAGCTCATCCACCCGGGCCTTGATCGGGGTGACGAACTCGGCGACGGCCTCGGCGGTCTCCTTCTTCAAGTCTCCGTAGCCGCGTCCGGCATAGCCGTTGACCAGGGACTCGACATCCGAACCGGTGACCGCGGCCTGAATGGTCAGCAGATTCGAGATGCCGGGCTTGGTCTCCGGGTCGTAGCGGATCTCGCGCTCGGAGTCGGTGACCGCCGAACGAATCTTCTTGGCGCTTTTCGCCGGTTCGTCGAGCAGGCTGATCAGGCCGGCGTCGGTGGCCGCCGACTTGCTCATCTTGGCGCTCGGGTCCTGCAGGTCATAGATCTTGGCGGTGGCCTTCGGGATCATCGGCTCGGGCACGACGAAGGTCTCCGGGAAGCGTGCGTTGACGCGCTGGGCGACGTCGCGTGCCAGCTCCAGGTGCTGGCGCTGGTCTTCCCCGACCGGCACCACCTCGGTGTCGTAGAGCAGCACATCGGCGGCCATCAACACCGGATAGGTGAACAGACCGACGGTGGTGGAGTCGGCCCCCTGCTTCTGCGACTTGTCTTTGAACTGCGTCATCCGCGACGCCTGCCCGAAACCGGTAAAACAGCCGAGCACCCAGGCGAGTTCGGCATGGGCCGGGACATGGCTCTGCACGAAGACGGTGCTGCGGGCCGGGTCGATGCCCAACGCGAGGTACTGGGCGGCCGTCACCAGCGTGCGGCGACGCAGCGTCGCCGGGTCCTGCGGCACGGTGATCGCGTGCAGGTCCACGACGCAGAAGAACGCCTCGTGACCGTCCTGCAGGCTGGTCCACTGAGCGACCGCGCCGAGGGCGTTTCCGAGGTGAAGCGAGTCGGAGGTCGGCTGGGCGCCGGAGAATACGACGGGACGGGATCCGGGAGTGCTCATGATTGTCCGATCCTGTCACGCCGGTGTCCGGACGACCGCACCTGGTAACAGAGCGTTCGCTCTGTTACGGTGACGGCCATGCCCCGCCCGCGCGTGTACGACCCCGAGCAGGTGCTCGACGCCGTCGAGACACTTGCCGCACGGTCGGGCCCTGCCGCGGTGACGATTCGCGCCATCGGGGAGGCCACCGGCGCGTCCAACGGTGCGGTCTACCACGGGTTCGGCTCGCGGGCCGGGCTGGTCGCCACCGCCTGGCTGCGGGCCACCCGGCGCTTCCTGGCGGTGCAGGGCGAGCTGGTGGACGCGGCCTGCGACCCCCTCGAGGCGGTCGTTGCCGCCGCCGACGCTCCGGTGGCATTCGCGCAGCGTCATCCCGACGCCTGCAAGCTGCTGTTCGCGATCCAGCGCGACGATCTACCCGACGACGATTTGTCTCCGGAACTGGCCGAGCAGCTCCGCGGTGCCGACGCCGAGCTGGTCGGCTTGCTCATCCGGCTCGCGGACGCCCTGTGGCAGCGCCGCGACGCCGCCGCGGTCGACGCCATCACCACCTGCGTCGTCGATCTACCCACCGCTATCGTGCTCAGCCGGAACCGGTTGGGCAGCACCACCGCCCGCGCCCACCTGCATGCGGCGGTCCGCGCCGTGCTGTCGGTCGGGCCACCCCCGGCGGTTCAGCAAGGCTCGACGGAGGAGAGCCGAAGCTGGGACCGCCGCATGAATCAGAAAGGATCCACCCCATGAACCTGACCTATGACGACACGATCGCCGTGCTGGACCTCGGCGACGACGAAAACCGGTTCTCCCCCGACTTCCTCGACGAGATCAACGGGGTGCTCGATGACGTGTTGGCCGCCAACGCCGAGGGCAAGGCGCAGGGCCTGGTGACCACCGCGGGCGGCAAGTTCTACACCAACGGCCTGGACCTGGACTGGCTGATGGCCAACGGCGACCGCACCGACTGGTACGTCGGCCGGGTGCACGCCCTGCTCGCGCGGGTGCTGACGCTGCCGATCCCCACCGCGGCGGCCGTCGTCGGCCACGCCTTCGGGGCCGGCGCAATGCTGGCACTGGCCCACGACTTCCGGGTGATGCGGGCCGACCGCGGTTTCTTCTGTCTGCCCGAGGTCGACATCCGGATTCCGTTCACGCCGGGGATGGCGGCGCTGATTCAGGCCAAGCTCACCCCGCAGGCTCAGGTGGCGTCGATGACCACCGGCCGCCGGTTCGGCGGGGTGGACGCCGCAACCTTCGGCATCGTGGACACCACCGCCGCCGAGGGCGCGGTGACTCCGGCCGCGACCGAGTTTCTGCGACCGCTGGCCGGCAAGGATTCGGGCACCCTGGGCGCGATCAAGGACACCATGTTCGGGCCGGCGGTGGCTGCGCTGACGACGGGTTGATCCCGCGCGCTACTCTGCTTCCAACCGAGCGCGAATCACCGCCAGCCGCTGCCGAAGTTCGGTCTCGTCGATCACGCCCCGAGCCACGAGCGAATGCGCCAGCGCCATGAGCTGGCTTTCCGGGTAGGGCAGGCATTGATAGCGCGTCGCCGACAATTCGTCTTCCTCGTCTCGGCGATCTTTGAACGTGAAGTCGAAGTCATCGATCTGGCATGACGTAGTGTCGAGCGCATCGCATAAGCCGTCGAGGCTGGTCTTCCAGGGCGGCAGCGGGTTCTCCACGCCGTACTTGGCCGCCATGACGGGCCAGGTCTGGTTGCTCTCGGCGATCTGGGCGAGGGTTGCGATGGTCTCGCCCACCAGACCGTCGAACGATGGGCGGTCCGCGACGGGGTTCACGATGCCGCGCCGCTGCTGCCGACCGGATTGTTCGCGGGCCGGGTCTTGGTGATGACGTTGGTGGTGACCCCGGGTTTGGGTAACGCGACCCCGATCAAACAGTCCCTGGTGAGGATCTCGGTCAGCTGGTCCTCCGACCAGCCTTCAGTACCCGCGGGCCGCATCGGCATCACCATGAATCGGTGCTTCTGGTTGGAGTCCTCGACACGTACCGCAACGCCTTCCGGCAGTTCGAGGCCGAATTCGGAGAGCACCTGCCGCGGCCAGCGCACGATCCGGCGCCGGTAGTTCGGGGTCCGATACCACTCCGGCGAGTTGCCGAGAATCGGTCGTGGATAGCAGGAGCACAGCGCACAGCAGATGACATGGTGGACCGTCGGTGTGTCTTCGAGGATCTTGAAGGCGACGAAGTCACTGGGGGTGCCGAATCCGGTGGGTTCGAGCCAGTCGACACCGACCTGTTTGCAGGCGGCGATTGGATCGTTCAAGGCCAGCGCCTTGTACTCCGGGTCGAGCCACGCCTTGGCGACCAGCCGAGCAGCAGCGGTCGGGCCGATCTGCTCGGCGAACTCGGTGAGGTGGCGGTGCTGCTCGGCGGTGAACAGGCCCTTTTCGATGCACAACTCGCGCAACGCGATTTCAAGAACTTCGAACTCGGTGATCTCGTCGACCATCGGTTTCACCGTGCGGGCGTGATCGTGATCGTGATCGGCCATAGTCTGTTCTTTCCGTCGGATGGGGTGGTTAGGCCGGCTCCAACCAACGTTCCGGGATCTCGGTCTGCAAGGTGTCGTTAGCCGGACCGGTATAGGAATCCCACAATTCGGTCTGGTTGAACCGCACGATGTAGAACCATTCAGGCTTGGCGTCCTCACGCTCCCAGGTCTCGTCCTCCGGAGCAGGACTCTCATAAGCCAATTCGGCGATCGTCCCGCGAGCGCCCCGCACGTATTCCGGGGTGCGGGTGTAGAACATCGCCGGCAGGTTGCGGACTCGTACTCGGTCACCGAGTGCGAATCGCGCGGGATCGGCGAGTCCGGCAAATTTCTGCGGATCGCCGATGCCCACTGCTTCGAGATGATGTTTGTTGCGAACCACGTTTGATCCGTCGCCCTGGAATTTCGGCTGGGCGTCCAGGTGGGTGCCCGCGGGGCATCCGGCATACCGCTGCTGCACCTGTGCCAGACGATCGGTCAGCTCGCCCCACGTGATGTGCTTCTTTTCGATCAGCACCCGGCCCACCGACCACAACCAGCGCGCGTAGTAGGGCAAACCGAGATAGATCGGGCGCCCCACGTCGACGTTACCGATGCGCCGGCGTTCCTCGGAGACCCAAATCCCGCGCCAGCCAAGCGTTTCGCAGAGCACATAGGTCATGAGCTCCCAGTGCTCTTCTTCCTTGTTCTCGTAGACCGCCGGCACGTCCAGCTCACCGCCGACGTCGTGGCATGTCTTCAGATAGGCCCAGTAGTGGTCCGGTCGAACCTGGTCAGGAAAGGGCCACTCCGGGTCCTCCGGGAAAGTGGTATGCAACCTCGAAATCAGCGAGAGGCGTTCTTCACGTTCGGCAGCAGTTGTCATGGGCGATCCTCGATAACGGTCGCCGGCCGCATTGACTAACGGCCCACGGCCATACTTGTCACGCGCTAAGCCTCGATACTAACCCGCCGGGACCGCATGGATCCGGCCAATTTTCGGCTGGTCGGGCTTCTCAGCCGCAGGTGATGCGCGTGCCAGTCCGGTCCAGCGGATCGGGCCCCAGCCCGAGGAATTCCGAACGCAGCCGATTCCACAGTTCCAGCTGATTCCATGCCGGGAGCAGCTTCAGGAGGTTGGCCTTGCCGACCGGTAGCGGCCAGACCTGTTCCCTGCCGTCACCTTCCGCGTCGACGGCGCGCATTCAGATGAGCTTCTGCTGGCGCCGCGGCGCTGACGGGCACGTGATTTCGGCGCGGTTCTGCCCGCGCAGCGACGATTTCCGCGCCGAAATCGCGGGGGTGTGAGAATCGACCGGTGATCATCACGCCGCGCACGCGCGCCGATCGATGCCCAGGGGTGCTGCGCCCCTGGGTGGCCGACGACGGACTGCTGGTGCGGCTGCGCCTGGTCGGCGGCCGGCTGCCGGCCGCCTCGCTGGCCCGGCTGCTGCAGGTCAGTGCCGAGTTCGCCGACGGCTCGGTGTACCTGACCAAACGGGCCAACCTGCAGTTGCGCGGGTTGGCTGATCACGCCGGTGCACTCGCCCCCGACGCGGTGGCCGCCCTGGAATCGACCGGGCTGTTGCCGTCGCGCAGCCACGAGCTGGTCCGCAACATCCTGGTCTCGCCGCAGACCGGCTATGCCGGTGGACGGGCGGACCTGCGCCCGGTGGCGACTCGGCTGGACGCGCTGCTGTGCGCCGATCCGCGACTCGCCCGGTTGCCCGGCCGCTTCCTGTTCGTCCTCGACGACGGCCGCGGCGACCTGATCGATCGGAAAAGCGACGCGGGCCTGGTGGCGCTCAGTGACACTGAGGCACAGCTGCGGATCGGTGACGACTGGGGCGCCGTAATCCGCCTCGATGACGCCGCCGCCCGGCTCGCCGAGCTGGCGGTTGCATTCCAGAGAGCACGCGGCGGGCGGCCGGATGCGCCGTGGCATGTCCGCGAACTCGATCGACCTCTGCAACCCGCCCTCGCTGCCGACCCGCGCGTCCCGGCCCGGTCGGGTCCGTTACCGTTTGGCAGCGTGCCCGGCGGCACCCACGTGCACGTGCCCGACGGCGTGCTCACGGCGGACCACGGGCGATCGTTGATGGAGCACACCGAGCTCGTGGTGACGCCGTGGCAGGGTGTCTTCATCCCCCAAGCTCAGGAGGCGAACCCGTGAGCAGGCCCACGCGCCCGTCTCGGCATTACGACTACATCGCCGACGGTCCGGCCATCTACGTCGAATCGTTCGCGACCATCCGCCGCGAGTCCGACCTGTCGCACATCCCGGCGACCGCCGAGCGTCTCGCGGTGCGAATGATCCACGGTGCCGGGCAGACCGACGTCGCCAAGGACTTGCTGATTCACCCGGACGCGGTGCCGGCCGGGCGGGCCGCACTCGACGGCGGCGCGCCGATCCTCTGCGATGCCCGGATGGTGGCCGTCGGCGTCACCGCCGGGCGGCTGCCCGCCGGCAACGAGGTGCGTTGCTACCTGCGCGATGAGCGGGTGCCAGAGCTGGCGAAGGAATGGGGAACCACCCGTTCGGCGGCGGCCGTCTCGCTGTGGGAACCCGAGCTCGCCGGCGCCGTCGTGGCGATCGGCAACGCGCCGACCGCGCTGTTCCACCTGCTGGAGACGATCATCGACGGCGGGCCGCGCCCAGCGGTGATCGTCGGCTGCCCGGTGGGGTTCATCGGCGCCGCGGAGTCCAAGGAGGCGTTGGCCGCACTGCACCGCGACCACGGCATCGACATCCCGTTCGTGACCGTGCGCGGCCGGCGCGGCGGGTCGGCGATCACCTCGTCGGCGTTGAACGCACTCGCCTCGGATGCCGAATGACCGGCCGTTTTTATGGCGTGGGCCTGGGCCCCGGTGACCCCGAGCTGATCACCCGCAAGGCGGCCCGGATCATCGCCGACGCCGACGTGGTGGCCTACCACGCCGGAGTCAACAAGGCGTCGTATGCGCGCACCATCGCCGCCGACCTGATCCGGCCCGGTGTCCTCGAGGAAGAGCTGCGCTACCCGGTCACCACCGGGGTCACCGATCACCCCGGCGGTTACGCCGGAGCGCTCGCCGACTTCTACGAGGCCTCGGCATCGAGGCTGGCCGCCCACCTGGATGCGGGCCGCACGGTGGCGCTGCTGACCGAGGGCGATCCGCTGTTCTACGGCTCGTTCATGTACATGCACGACCGGCTGTCGACGCGCTTCGACACCGAGATCATCCCCGGCGTGCCGGCGTTCAGCGCCGCCACCGCCGCGCTCGGGATGCCGCTGGTGCGCCAGACCGACGTGCTGACCGTGCTGCCGGGCACCTTGCCCGAGCATGAGCTGGCGATGCGGCTGGCCGACACCGACGGCGCCATCATCATGAAGCTGGGCCGCACCTTCCCGGCCGTGCGCCGGGCCCTGGCCGCCGCGGGCCGGTTGGAGCACGCGTACTACGTCGAGCGAGCCAGTCATCCTCAGCAGCGCTGGCTGCCGGTCGCCGAGGTAGAGGAGGCCAGCGTCCCCTACCTGTCGCTGATCGTGGTGGACGGGGACTCCCGCAACGGGCGGCGCTCCAGGACGTCGGTGGCCCCGTCAGACCAGACCGCTGCGATCGTTGAGCCGGTGTGTGCCGCCGCCGAGCTGCTGGTGATCGGGCTGGGCCCGGGCCCCGAGGGCTGGCTGACCGGCGAGGCTGCCGAGGCTCTGGCCACCGTCGACCACGTGGTGGGCTACGGCCCCTACGTCGCGCGGGTTCCGCAGCGGGAAGGTCTGCAGCGACACACCTCGGGCAACACCGTCGAGCTGGACCGGGCCCGTTTCGCGTTGGATCTGGCCGCCCGGGGCGAGAAGGTGGCGGTGGTCTCCGGCGGAGATGCCGGGGTGTTCGGGATGGCATCTGCGGTGTTCGAGGCGGCCTCCGATGTTCAGTATCAACACGTTTCGGTGCGGGTGCTGCCCGGGGTCTCTGCGGTGCAGGCGGTGGCTGCGGCGGCCGGGGCCCCGATCGGGGCCGACTTCGCGGTGCTGAGCCTGTCGGATCGGCTCAAGCCCTGGGCGGTCATCGAGTCGCGGCTGCGGGCGATCGCCGAGGCCGATCTGGTGCTGGCGATCTACAACCCGGCGTCTCGCGCCCGCCCCGACCAGATCGCGATCGCACGCAAAGTGCTGCTGGAACACCGGGACGCGGCGACCGTGGTGGTGATCGGGCGTGACATCGGCCGGGAGTCCGAGGCGCTGACCGTGACCACTTTGGGTGAGCTGGACACCGACAGCATCGACATGAAATGCCTTGTCCTGGTAGGGGCCTCGTCGACCCGGGCGACGGCGGCTGGGCGGGTGTGGACGCCGCGATGGGTGCGCTAGCGGTCCAGTTCGTCGGTGCCGGCCCGGGCGCGGCGGATCTGCTGACGGTGCGGGCCGCCCGCCTGCTGGCCGCCGCCGACGTGGTGCTCTACCCGGGCAGCTACCTGGACCCGCAGGTGCTCGCGCACTGCTCGCAGGCGGCCGAACTCGTCGACACCGCCGACCTGGATCTGGATGCGATCACCGACCGGCTGGTCACCGCGCATCGGGCGGGTCGTGCGGTGGTGCGGCTGGTCTCCGGGGACCCCTCGCTGTACAGCGCGGTCTCCGAGCAGACCCGCCGTCTCGATGCTGCCGGGGTGCCCTGGGATGTGACGCCCGGAGTGCCGGCGTACGCGGCGGCCGCGGCGGTGCTCGGCCGTGAGCTCACGGTGCCGCTGGTGACGCAGTCGGTGGTGTTGACCCGCACGCAAGTCGCCTCCACCGCGATGCCGCAGCGCGAAGCGCTGTCCGCATTCGCCGCGACGCAAGCCACGCTGGTGTTGCACCTGGCGATCACCCGCATCCGGGCGCTGATGGGCGAGCTGGCGCCCGAGTACGGCGGGGACTGCCCGGTCGCGGTGGTCTATCGCGCGTCGCAGCCCGAGGAACTGGTGCTGCGCGGGACGATCACCGACATCGCCGACGCGGTCGAGGCGGCGGGCCTGCGGTCGGCCGCGGTCATCCTGGTCGGCCGCGCGGTAGCCGATCTGCCCGATCCGTGCGCCGGCGAGAGCCATCTCTATGACCCGGCACGAGACCGCTCAGGACCGGGTTAACGCCCACTGGGTGACCGTCCGGCCCGGCGTCCAGCCGGTGAAGGAACCCAGCGGCGCGGCGTGCTCCACCTGGATGCGGGTCAATTCGCCGCCGTGTTCGCGGTAGGCCGCCGCCAGCAGCGCCTCGGTCTCCAGCGTGACGCCGTGGGCGACCACCCGGCCGCCGGGTGCCAGTGCGGCCAGGCAGGCCGCCAGCACCCCCTCGCGGCTCAGACCGCCGCCGATGAACACCGCGTCCGGTGCGGGCAAGTCAGCCAACGCGTGCGGGGCCGCGCCGCGTACCACCTGCAACGCGGGCACGCCGAGATTGCGGGCGTTACCCGAGATGCGTTGTGCCCTGGTGTCGTTCGCCTCGACAGCGATGGCACGGCAAGTCGGATGCGAGCGCATCCATTCGATGCCCACCGAGCCGGCGCCGGCACCGACGTCCCACAGCAGCTGCCCGGGGGCCGGGGCCAGTCGCGCCAGCGCGGCGGCCCGCAGGTCACGTTTGGTGAGCTGCCCGTCGTGGTCGTAGGCGTCATCGGGCAGGCCGGCCGCCCAGCCGTACGCCGGCGGCCCGGCCAGTTCCAGCGCGACGATATTGAGCCGCGGGGCCGAACCGGCAAAGCTGGCGGCGGAGGTTTCCAGCCGCGATTCGGCCGTACCGCCGAGATCGCCGAGCACCACCATCCGGCTGGCTCCGTAGCCGCGCACGGTCAGCAGGGCGGCCAGCTGCCCCGGGGTGGACTCGTCGGACGACAGCACCAGCACCCGCCGGCCCGGCGCCAACTCCCGCAGCACCGCGTGCACGTCGGCGGACCGGATCACCGCGGCGGAGTCCGCGGGCCAGCCCAACCGGGCCCGGGCCAGCGTGACCGACGAGACCGCCGGAATCACCGCAACCCGCTGCGCTCCGAACAGCTCGATCAGCGTGCTGCCCACACCGGACAGCAGCGGATCGCCCGAGGCCAGCGCGACCACGCGCTGCCCGTCCAGCCCGTCGAGCAGCGCGGGCAGCCCGGCGCGCAGCGGCGACGGCCAGGCGTGGCGCTGCTGACCGTCGACAGCGGGCAGCAGGCCCAGGTGACGCGGCCCGCCGATCACGAGGTCGGCCGCCAGCACCGTTTGCCGCGCCGGCTCGCCGAGGCCGGTCCAGCCGTCGGCGCCGATGCCCACTACGGCGATGCGTTCGGCTGGGCTGGGCTGGGCTGGCACAGCGGCGATCGTAGCTAGGTCAAACGCTGCGTGAGGAATTCCACCACCCGTTTGCGTGCCTCGTAGGCGGGGTGGCCGTCGACTTCGCGGACCTGGTCGGTGAGCACCGAGTGCGCCATCCGGGACAGACCGTGCGCGTTGCCCGACGAGGAATCGATCTCGATGACCTCGAAAGCGTCCCCGAGCCGCGCTTTGAGCGTCGCGAAGCGGTCACCGGGGGCCATCTTGTCCTCGCTGAACCGCAGACCCAGAGCGCACAGGCCGCCGCCCGCGGCCCGGTCGGCGACGACGCCCAGCTCAACCTCGGAGAGCCCCGGGTCACGGCGCTGCTTGAGCGTCAGCGGAATCGGCACGGACGGCTGGCTGAGCACCGGCGCCAGCACCGCGTCGTCGACGGCCGCGGCGAGCGCGAAGCCGCCGGTGAAGCACTGGCCGATCACCCCGACGCCCTTGCCCGGCGTCTTCTCGTTGAGGTCACGGGCCAGCGCCCGCAGGAACTGGGTGACCGGGCGCTGCTTGTCGGTGGCGAACGCGGCGAACTCCCGGGCCACGCAGGCCCGGGCGATCGTGGCCGCGGCGTAGCCCGGCGTAATCGCTTTACCCGGCTCGCCGAACAACGAAGGAATCGCCACGGTGAAGCCGTTGTCCACCAAGTGATTTCCCAGCGCCAGCACGCCGGGGTGTATCCCCGGGATCTCCGGGATCAGCACCACGCCGGGACCCTCGCCCTTGCGGTATACGTCGTGGGTGAACTCGCCGCCGGTGAACGGCTCGGCGACCCATCCGGTCAGGTCTGCTTCGGGTGCGGTCATCACTGGTGTCCTTTCCGTCGGTGTTAGGGTATCGGCGCGAAGCGCCAGGGAAGTCGGTGTGACTCCGACGCAGGCCCGCTACGGTGTTCCGCGGCGCATTTCCGTGCGCCACGGTCAGTCCGAATACCGGCTTCGCGTCGCCAACACACAGGTGTTGGCCACACGAGCGGAGCCTCAATGCAACAGCTGTACCCCTTTCCCGCTGTCCTCGGCGGCGACCCGGATGCCCCGGGCGGCCTCGACGATATGGCGCTGGCGCTTGTCCTGAGCGCGATCTCCCCCGGTATCGGCGGGGTGCTGATCCGCGGCGAGAAGGGCACCGCCAAGTCGACGCTGGTTCGCGCGCTTGCCCAGGTGCTGCCGCCCATCGATGTGGTGGCCGGCGACCGGTTCTCTTCCGATCCCGCTGAGGCGAATTCGCTCTCCCCCGATGGCCCGTTCCCCAGCGACGCCGCCGTCGAGACCCGCCCGGTGCGCCTGGTGGAGCTGCCGGTCGGCGCCACCGAGGACCGGGTGGTGGGCTCCATCCACCTGGAGCGGGCGCTGACCGCCGGCACCGTCGACTTCGAACCCGGGCTGTTGGCGCGCGCCAATCGCGGCATCCTCTACGTCGACGAAGTCAACCTGCTGGCCGACCACCTGGTGGACCTGCTGCTGGACGCCGCGGCGATGGGCCGGCTGACGGTGGAGCGCGATTCGGTGTCGGTCACCCACGCCGCCCGGTTCGTGATCGTCGGGACGATGAATCCCGAGGAGGGCGAGCTGCGCCCGCAACTGCTCGACCGGTTCGGTCTGACCGTCGAGGTGTCGGCCCCGCGCGACCCGGTGCTGCGCGCCGAGGCGGTACGGCGGCGGCTGGCGTTCGACGCCGACCCGGAGGGTTTCGCCGCGACCTACGCCGCGGCCGAAGACCGGCTGCGGGCCCGGATCCATCAAGCCCAGGAGCTACTGCGGAAGGTGGCGCTGACCGACGCGGCGCTGGTGAAGATCGGCGAGATCTGCGCGGCGTTCGACGTCGATGGCCTGCGCGGCGACATCGTCTGTGCCCGCACCGCGGTGGCTCATGCGGCGTGGCAGGGGCGCGACGCGGTCAATGTCGAGGACCTGCGGGTGGCCGCCCGGTTGGCCCTGCCGCATCGGCGGCGACGCAAGCCGTTCGACGCGCCGGGTCTCGATGAGGCCGAACTCGACGAACTGCTGCCACCGCAGGAGCCCGAGCCTGACCCGGACGGTCCCGGACCCGACGGTCCCGAGCCCGATGGTCCGCCCGAAGGTGGTTCGCCGCCGCCGGACCAACAGCGCGGGCCGACGCCGTCTGGGCACTCCAAGCCGGGCTCCACCTCGACGGTGGGCGCCGACTCCCCTTACCGGGCACGGCTTTTCTCGGTCGACGGCGTGGGTTCCGGACGCGCCGGCCGGCGCAGCAGGGCCCGCACCAGCTCCGGACGCCGGGTGGGCGCCACCGCATCCGGCAGCGCCGGCGGATTGCACCTGTTCGAGACGCTGCGCGCCGCTGCGCCGCATCAGGGCGTCCGGGGCCGTGCTCAAGGCCGGATGATCCTGCAGGCGAACGATCTTCGTCGCGCCGTCCGGGAAGGCCAGGAGGCCAACCTGGTGCTGTTCGTGGTCGACACGTCCGGGTCGATGGCCGCCATCGAACGGATGCGCCATGTCAAGACCGCGATCTTGTCCTTGCTGCTCGACGCCTACCGTCGCCGCGACCGGGTGGCGGTGGTGACGTTCCGGGACACCAAGGCGGAGTTGGTTTTGCCCGCGACCGGATCGGTGGAGATTGCCGCCGTCCGGCTCGACGAGCTGCCCGCCGGTGGCCGCACCCCGCTGGCCGAGGGACTGCTGGAGGCTGCCGAGGTGATTCGCCGGGAGCGGCTGCGTGAGCCGGCCTGCCGTCCGCTGCTGGTGGTGTTGACCGATGGGCGGGCCACCGCCGGAGCCGAACCGGTCGAGCGCTCGCTTCTGGCCGCCGACCAGCTTGCCGGACAGGGATATTCGGCGGTCGTGGTGGATTGCGAGAACGGCCGGATGCGACTGGGGTTGGCGCGGACGCTGGCCGAGCACTTGCGGGCCGAATACGTGCCGCTGCCGCAGGTCAGCGCCGAGGCACTGACCGACGTCGTTCGCGATGCCACCGGAAGAGGAGCCGCCTGATGCCGCAGGGACAACCGTTGACGGTGCCCGACGACAACCTGACCACCCGCCAGCGTCGCAACCGGCCACTGCTGATGGTGCACACCGGCGACGGCAAGGGGAAGTCCACTGCCGCATTCGGATTGGCGCTGCGCGGTTGGAATCAGGGATTCAACATCGGGGTCTTCCAGTTCGTGAAGTCCGCGAAGTGGCGGGTCGGCGAACAGACCGTGCTCGAGCGCCTCGGCGCACTGCACGCCGAGACCGGCGAGGGCGGCCCGGTGCAGTGGCACAAGATGGGCTCGGGCTGGTCGTGGAGCCGCAAGGCCGGAGGCGTGGAGGATCACGCCGGCGACGCCGCCGAGGGCTGGGCCCAGATCAAGGAACGTCTGGCGGCACAGACCCACGACCTGTACATCCTCGATGAGTTCACCTATCCGATGGGTTGGGGCTGGGTGGATGTCGAGGACGTGGTGGAGACCTTGGCCAACCGTCCGGGCCATCAGCATGTCGTCATCACCGGCCGGCGGGCCGATCCGCGGTTGATCGAGGTCGCCGACCTGGTCACCGAGATGACCAACATCAAGCACCCGATGGACGCCGGCCAGAAGGGCCAGCGCGGCATCGAATGGTGAGTGTGGTGGCCGCCTCCCTTCCCCGGCTGGTCATCGCCGCGCCCGCGTCCGGGCACGGCAAGACCACGGTGGCGGTCGGAGTGATGGCCGCGCTCACCGCCCGCGGCTTGGCAGTCAGCGGACACAAGGTAGGCCCGGATTACATCGACCCCGGCTATCACGCGCTGGCCACCGGCCGGCCGGCCCGCAACCTGGATCCGTATCTGGTGGGCGCCGACCGGATCGTGCCGCTGCTGCTGCACGGCGCCGCCGGCGCGGATGTCGCCGTGATCGAAGGCGTGATGGGGCTTTTCGACGGGCGCCTGGGCACCGACGGCGAGGCCTCCACCGCCCACGTCGCGGCGTTGACGGCAACGCCGGTGGTCCTGGTCGTCGACGTCTCGCATGCCTCCCGGACACACGCGGCGGTCGTGGCGGGCCTTGCCGGTTTCGACCCGGCGGTGCGCATCGCCGGGGTGGTGCTCAACAAGGCCGGCAGCGCCCGGCACGCCGATGAAGTCGTGACCGCATTGCGCCCCAGCGGCATTCCGGTGCTCGGGATGTTGCCCCGCGACGCGGACGTACAGACACCGTCACGGCATCTGGGGCTGGTGCCGGCGGCCGAGCGCGACGAGTCGGCGGCCATGGCCGCTCGTCTTGCCGAGCTGATGGAGCAGCACGTGGACTTGGACGCGTTGCTGGCGGTGGCGGGTCAGGCTCCGGAATTGTCCGACAGCGCCTGGGATCCGGCTGCCGAGGTCAGCGCGGCGTCCAGGCGCCGCCCAGTGGTGGCCGTCGCCGCGGGGCGCGCCTTCACCTTCGGCTACACCGAGACGTTCGAGCTGCTGCGCGCCGCCGGTTGCGAGGTGGTCAGCTTCGACCCGCTCACCGACACGTGCCTTCCGGCCGGTACCGCCGGGATCTATCTGGGCGGCGGGTTTCCGGAGATCTACGCAGAACCGTTGGGCGCCAACGCCGCGCTGCTGGGTGCGCTGCGGTCAGCGATCGCGGCGGGCGTGCCGACCGTCGCCGAGTGCGGCGGGCTGGCGTACCTGTGTCGTCGGGTGGGTGATGACGCCGGGGTCGGCGCACTGCCGGGGGATGCGGCGATGACCCCGCGCCTGACGTTGGGCTATCGGGAAGCCACGGCGGTGGCCGACAATCTGCTGGCGCGGGCGGGAGATCGGGTCACCGGGCACGAATTTCACCGCACCCAGGCCGTTTTCGACCGCGCTGTCAGCGCGGCCTGGCAACTTCCCGGCGGCCCGGACGGTTTTGCCTCAACGAGCCTGAATGCGTCCTACCTGCATACCCATTGGGCCGGGTATCCCGGGTTGGCGCAGCGGTTCGCCGACGCGGTGCACGGCTTCGGCGGTCCGGATCTGCACCATCACGGCGATGTCGAGGCCGCGCCGGGTCTGCTCGATTTCGCGGTCAACGTCTATGCCGGGCCCCGCCCGGACTGGCTCGAGCACGCCCTACATGCCTCCCTCGATGACGCCGTGTCCTACCCCGAGGCGTCGGCGGCCCGCGCCGCGTTGGCCGCCCGGCACGGTCGCACCGCCGCTGAGGTACTGCCCACGGCGGGCGCGTCGGAGGCCTTCGACCTGGTGGCTCGCATGCGACCGTGGCGCTCCCCGGTGGTGGTGCATCCGCAGTACACCGGCCCGCATGCCGCATTGACCGCCGCGGGCCACAGCGTCGGTACGGTGCTGTGCACGGCCGACGACGGCTTCGCGCTGCACCCGGATGCGGTGCCCGAGGAGGCCGACCTCGTCGTGGTCGGTAATCCGACCAATCCGACCGGGGTTTTGCATCCGGCGCAGACGCTGCGTCAGTTGTTGCGTCCGGGCCGGGTGGTGCTGATCGACGAGGCATTCCTCGATGCCATTCCCGGCGAGCCGGAAACCCTTTCCGGCGAGCGGCATTCGGGGCTGCTAGTGAGCCGCAGCCTGACCAAGCACTGGTCGATACCCGGGGTACGCGCGGGATACCTGCTCGGCGATCCCGCACTGCTCGCCGACGCGGCGCGACTGCAGATTCCCTGGTCGGTGTCCGCATCGGCACTGGCCGCCATGCTGGCCTGCTCGGATGAGCGAGCGCTGCGCGAGAGTGAGTGCCGGGCACAGCAGTTGATGTCCTGGCGGGCGCACTTGGATGAGGGACTCGCTGCGCGTGAGGTGCGGTTCGTCGCAGGCTTGGCCCCGTTCGTTCTGGCCCAGGTCGGCCGCGGAGTGCATACGGCGTTGCGCGAGCACGGTATTGCGGTGCGACGTGCCGACACTTTTCCGGGCCTGGATGACACCTGGGTGCGGATAGCGGTACGGCCCCCGGACCTGACCGATCGACTGCTGGCCGTACTCGACCGGACGCGGCGGTGATTGCGGTCCGGGCACTCGGGCTGGCGCTCGGCTACGCCGCCGACCGCACTTGGGGCGATCCGCGGCGGCTGCATCCGGTCGCCGGGTTCGGGACGTGTGCGCTGGCGTTGGAGCGGCGGATCTACCGCGACGATCGGGCCAGCGGGGTCGCCCACGTCTTGGTCTTGGTCGGCGGCGTCACCGGTCTGGCGTATCTCGCCGAGCGCAGGGCTCGGAATCCGTTGGTGCGCATGGCGCTGACCGCCCTCACCACCTGGGCGGTGCTCGGCGGCCGGTCCCTGGAACGCGAAGCCGAAACGGTGCACGCCTTCCTGGCCGCCGGCGACCTGGAGTCGGCCCGGACCCGAGTACGCAACCTGGTCGGGCGTGATACGACCGCGTTGGGTCCGGATGAGGTCGCGCGTGCCGTCGTCGAATCGGTGGCGGAGAACACCTCCGACGCGGTGGTGGCGTCGTTCGTGTGGGGTGCGGTGGCCGGTGTTCCGGGCCTGGTCGCACACCGCGCCGCGAACACCCTGGATGCGATGATCGGGCACCGCAATACCCGTTACGACCGGTTCGGCTGGGCGGCAGCACGATTGGATGACCTGCTGGGATTGCCGGCCTCCCGGTTGAGCGGTGGCCTGGCGGCTGCCCTGGGTCCTGATCCCGCTGGAGCGCTGCGGGCGTGGCACCGCGACGCCCGGCATCACCCCAGCCCCAACGCCGGGGTGGTCGAGGCCGCCTTCGCCGGGGCGCTGGGGCTGCAACTCGGCGGGGTCAACACGTACTACGGAAATCGGCGTGAAGATCGCGCCCGGATGGGCTACGGTCGGGCGCCTGCGCCGTCCGACATTCCGCGGACGACGCGGCTGGCCCGGCGAGTGGGCATGGGCGCCCTGCTGACCGCGGTGGCGTGGTGCCTGACCCGAGGCTGATGAGGAGGTAGCGGTGGCGAACCTCGACGGTGTTGAGTTCTCGACCGACGTGGCGCGCGTGGATCGAGACTGGCTCTGGAACGAGCTGGTCGAGCACACCTATTGGGCGAAGTACCGCACCCGCGCCATGTTCGACCGTCAGCTCGACAGCGCGTGGCGCATGGTGGGCGCCTACCGGGCCGACGACGGCGCGATGATCGGTTTCTGCCGCGCGGTGTCCGACGGTGCTGCCTTCGCGTACCTGAATGACGTCTATGTCTCTCGTGATCAGCGCGGCCAGGAGATAGGCAAGGGGTTGCTGCGGACGATGATCGACGAAGGCCCCGGTCGGGAATTCCGGTGGACGCTGCACACCGCTGACGCGCACAGCTTGTATGAGCAATTCGGCTTCGCTGCCCCCGATGCGCGATTCATGGAACGCCCCAGTCGGCTGGCGCATATCCGGGACTGACACCTTCAGGCGCGTGTCAGGTCCGCGGCGTGGTCCTCTTCGCTCGACCGAATATTGCTGGCAGCTGTCGTTTTCAGCCGCCAGGTGCTGACTAGCCCGTCGGGGCCGGTCAGCTCACCGGCAGTAAGCGCTTCGCCGATCAGGCTTCGCACGCGTGGCTCGTCGGCGGCTTCCGTGGCGAACAGCACCCGCAATACCACTTCGTCGCCGACAACATGGTGGGCGACGTGGTGGGGCGCTAGCGGGCACGGCGGCGCGTGATCCCAACTGCCGCACAATGCTCGGGCGATTGCTCCGCCGGGCGCGTTCGGGCTACCGCCGGGCTCCATCACCACGACCGCGTCATGGGCATAGGCGCAGCGAACCATGGGTCGCGATGCTACGGGATTTATCCACAGTTGCGGGTTGATCCACAGTCGGGCGTTTTGCGTGCTTGGCGTTGGTGTTGGTGTCGGGGGTGGTTTTTAGCGTCGGGGTATGGCAACAGCCTTGGGTGCGGTGGCGGCGCGAGAGCAGATCTGCGCTGCCCTCGATGCCATTGACGCCGCCCACGCGGTGTTGCGGGCGACCTCGACCGATCTGGTGGGCAACGCCATTCGCATCGAGGTCGCCGACCGGCTAGAAAACCAGGAACGTGTGAATCGCGGGTTGATGTATCGGATCTTCGGCGAACTGGCCGACCCACCCGACGGCTGCGGTTCGATCGCCGAAGCACGAGCCGCCGTTTGGAAACGGCTGCGCATCACCCCACGCGAGATCACCCGGCGTTGCCGCCTGGCGGCCCGCATTCGACCCCGACGCTCCCTGACCGGCGCGGTGATCCCACCAGAGCTCCCGGCACTGGCCACCGCTGTCGAATCCGGTTCTATTGGGGAGGACCACATCCGCGCGATCTGCCAAGCCGTCGATGTTCTGCCCACCTCGGTGACTCCGCCCCAGATCGCGCAGGCAGAGGCCGCCCTGGTCTCCCACGCCAGCAGAGTCGATGCCGGGGTGCTCACCAAGATCGGGCAACGCATCGCCGATCACCTCAACCCCGACGGCCTGTTCAGCGACCGGACCGCGCACGACGGCGCGCACTGACACTGGGCCGCCAAGGACCCGACGGTATGTCCAAACTCACCGGCCTCCTGGACCCTCAAACCCGGGCCTACTTCGAAGCGGTTGCGGCCGCGGTGCGCCCCGGACGCCACAACCCCGATGCCACCGCCCCGGCCGCCGGTGATACCCGCAGTCCAGCGCAGCGCTGCCACGACGCCCTGCGCCTAGCCCTATCGACCGCCATCGCCTCCGGCAAACTCGGCACCCACCGCGGCCACCCCGTCACCGTCGTGGTCACCACCACCCTGGCCGAACTCAACCAAGCCGCCCACGCCACAAGCGACCCCTCGGTCCCGATGCCACCGCCGGCACTGACCGGCGGCGGATCCCGACTGCCGATGCGCGACCTGATCGCCATGGCCGCCCAATCGATTCACTACCTCGCCGTCTTCGACGACCACACCAAACGCCCGCTCTACCTCGGCCGCCAAAAACGCATCGCCACCGCCGACCAACGCCTCATCTGCTACGCCCGCGACCGCGGCTGCACCCGACCAAACTGCCTGCAGCCGGGCTATCACTGCGAAGTGCACCACTCCACACCCTGGGCCAAAGGCGGACGCACCAACGCCGACGAACTGTTCTTCGCCTGCGGCTGCGACCACACCGACACCACCGACGGCCACCAACACACCATCCCCACCAACGGACGCCTCGGCTGGACCGACGGCACCGGACCACCCCAAATCAACCACGCCCACCACCCCGAAGAACTCCTACGGGGTGATACCGACCCACCCGGCGACGAAGCCGCCTAGCAGGCGTCAGGCGTCGGATCTGATCAGCTCCACCACCGGGATGACCCGCTGGGTGCGTTCGCGGTAGGTGGCGAAGCCCGGGTAACGCTCGGCCTGGATCCCATAGAGCCGGTCGTGTTCGGCGCCGGTGATCTCGGTGGCCGTGACCGCAAAGGTGTCGGTGCCGAGTTCGACAGTCGCCGAGGGGTTCGCCCGCAGGTTGTAGTACCAGCTCGGATGGTTGTCCTTGCCCTCGTTCGAGGCGAACACGATGATCCGGTTGCCCTCGGGGAGATACATCATCGGGCTGGTGCGCTGCTGTCCGGATTTGGCACCGGTGGTGGTCAGCAGCAGGACCGGGGCTCCTTCGAACCGTCCGCCCAATTTCCCACCGCTGCTGCGGAATTCCGCGATGTTACGGGCGTTGAACTCCAGGGTGCGCTGTGTGTCCACGGGCGGCCATCTCCTCAGTCGATACCGACGAAGTGCTCGATCACCGGTGGTGAGTCGTAGAAGCCGTGCAGCAATGCGCGCCACTGCTCGAATTCCGGCGACTTCCGAAATCCCTCGGTGTGCGCCTCAATGTTCTCCCACTGCACCAATAACAGGTAGAGGTTCGGCGACTCAACCGACCGGGACATCGAAATCCCGAGGAATCCGGGCTGGGCGGCGATCAACGGCCGCGCCTTAGCGAACGCTGCTTCGAAGTCGGCTTCGCTGCCGGGCCGGATGGGCAGTACTCCATGTTCCACAATCACGCCTGTCAGTGTGCCCGACGACGTGTGGCCTGGATTACCGCCTAAAGACCCTTGTCTGTTACCGAATGACACAGATAGGTTACCTGCAACTGGCAGGCACAGACATCTGGAGGAGGCGATGGGATGAGCGCTCTCGCGGCGGCAGTCGTCTTTGCCTGGTTGGGCATGGTGCTGGCGATCTCGTTTCTGGAGGCGCCCCTGAAGTTCCGCGCGCCGGGAATCACCATCCCACTGGGGTTGGGTATCGGCAGATTGGTGTTCCGGGCCCTCAATGCGGTGGAGATCGTGTTGGCGACGGTGGTGGTGTTAGCGGTGGCCACCGCTCTCCCCGGACCGATTTCGCTGGCCGGGGTCTGCGTTGCGGTGGCGGTGCTGAGCGTGCAGATATTGGTGGTCCGGCCCCGGCTGCGCCGCCGCTCGGATGCGGTGCTGGCCGCGCAGACCGCCCCGCCCGGCGGGATCATCGAGCGTTCCCGTGCCCACTACGCCTACGCGGGGCTGGAGGTGGTCAAGGTCGGTGCACTGCTGACCGCGGGAATCTCACTGCAAGCCATGGCAGCCAGCTGGTAGTTCGTCACACCGCGACGACGCTCAGGCCCGTTCCTCGCCGGTCGGCTCTGTCCAGGTCGCCGGAAGCATTGGGACTCTCCGCGTGGAGCCGACGTGGCCGTCATTCGTCGTCGTCAAACCAGCGGCACGCGGAGCGGCAGCCAAACGCCGGCCACCGGAACGCCCCGAAGTCTCGGCGCCAGGCGCGGAGTCCGGCGGCGGTGACATGGTCCCCGCAGCGGTAACGGTCTCGTGCACCGCCGCCGGTTTGCGGCGGCGCCGCCGCGCCGGCTTACGGCTCGACTCGATAGCACGGATCGCTGCCGCCGGGGCCTTCTCGCCGTCGGTGAGCGTCGGATCGCTGGGGGTGTCGGGGCCGCTCCCGGCAACCGCGTGGCGCGCCCGCCGTGGCGGGGCCACGGCGGGCGCCACGGCGACGCTGGGGGACGCCGCAGCACCGGGGCTCGAGACGGACGTCGTCGCGGAACCGGCCGGAGCGGTCGGAACAGTCGCAACGCCCGGCCAGCCCCGGGTGCCCGCCAACACGGCCGGCGCCGCCGGTGGGCGACCTGAGGTGACCGGTGCGGCGGCAAGGCCGGGAGCGACCGTCGGCACCGCGCCGGCGCCTACCTGACCGGCCCCGGCTGCGGCCGCAGCGATCCCGGGCAATGTCGACGCCAGGATTTCGGCGATCTCGTCGAAGGGACCGTCGAACAGCAGGTGGTAGAGGTCGGTCAACTTGCGGATCAGTTCCTTGATGCCATAGGGGTCATTGTCATCGTCACCGTCGGGGCTGAAATCACTTCTGCCGACGACCGCCGGTGCGGGCATGCCACCTGGCCCAGCAGCCAACGTCGCGTCGGCAACCCCCTGGTAGGTCTCCATGGTGGCGGCCGCCTGCAGCCACATCCGTCCGTAGTCGGCTTCGTTGACCGCAATCGGGATGGTGTTGACACCGAAGAAGTTGGTCGCAACCAACGTCGCATGGCCGGTGCGATTGGCGATCAACTCGGCCAGCGTCGGCATGCTCGCCAACGCGGAAGTGTAAGCCGCGGCCATGATCTCGTGGCGAGCGGCCGCTCGTGCCCCGGCCGCCCTCGCTGACGTCAACCACTCCAGATGCGGCGTATGGGCGGCCACATAACGCTCCGCGGCCACCCCCTGCCACATCTCCGCCCGGACCGTATCGAGCACGTCGCCCAAGCCGGCTGCCACCGCGTCATACTCGGCACTCAACGCCGCCCAGGACTGCGCTGCCGCCAGGAGAGGCCCCACCCCCGGGCCGGAACTGAGCAGCGTTGCGTGAACCTCCGGCGGTAGGGCCAGCCAGGGCGGCATAGTAACGACACTCCCTCCACCATCCGCTCGTCCAGATCCGCTGGGACCCTAGTTTTGCTGACGCACCCAGGCCAACACGTGCTCGACGTCGTTCACCGTGGCCACACCCGCCGGCCGGGCCGGGCGGCGCACGACGACCACCGGCAGGCCGAGTTCCTCGGCGGCCAGCATCTTGGGCCAGGTGTATTCGCCGCCGGAGTCTTTCGTTACGACGACGTCGGCGCGGTGATCGCGCAGTAGCGCGAGTTCTCCGGGCAGCGCGTAGGGTCCGCGGTCCCTGATCACCGACCAGCTGGGCGGCAGGCTGATCGACGGTGGCTCGACCACGCGCGCCAGCACCGTCGCGTCGGCCAGCGCCGGCAGGTAGGACGCCAATTGCTGACGCCCGATCGTCAGCACCGGCCGCCGGCCCAGCCGGGCGGCGATCTGCGCGGCCTGCTCGTGTGAGTCGGCCCAATGCCATAACTGCCCGGCACGCTGCGACCAGCCGGGCCGCTCGAGGCGCAACAGTGGCCGCCCGGCCGCCGCACACGCGGCGGCCGCGTTCGCCGACATCGTCGTCGCGAAGGGATGGGTGGCGTCCACGACGACGTCGTAGTCGACCAATGCCGCTCGCAGACCGTCGATTCCGCCAAACCCGCCGATCCGCACCTCCCCGACCGGCAATCGTGGATCGGCGACCCGGCCGGCCAGCGACGTCGTGACGTCGACACCCGCAGCGACCAGCCGATCGGCGAGGGCCCGGGCTTCGGCGGTGCCGCCGAGCAGCAGCACGCGCGTCACGGTGCCCCCGGCGCCAAGAACGGCAACCCAGACGGTGGCCCGCCGCCCGCCAGCTCCAGCAGGGCGTCGACGTCCAGGTGCTCTTCGATCAGATCCCCGAGCAGGTCGAGCCGGCGCTCCCGGGCGGCGGGGAAGGACACCTGCGACGGCGCCACCCCGAGGGTTTCGGCCAGGAACGCCGCGCGCAGCGCGTCGACCTCCAGACAGCCGTGGCGCATGGTGCCGAAAACCTGGCCGGCGCGGACTCCACCGGGAAACGCATCTGCGACGTCTCCGCGGCTGATCCGGCCATGGTGGATCTCGTAACCGCCATCGGACAGCCGCAGCACCTTCTCTGCGGCGAAACATGTTTCGACGTCCAGCAGTCCCAGCCCCGCCACTTCACCGGGCGCTCCCTCGATTCCCTCGGGGTCGCGAATCTTTCGGCCCAGCATCTGGAAGCCGCCACAGATCCCGAGCACGGGCTTGCCCGCGGCGGCGTGCCCAGCGATCGCGGAATCGATTCCGCGTGACCGCAGCCAGGCCAGATCGCTGATGGTTGCCCGGGTTCCGGGCAGCACCACCAGATCAGCGTCGGACACCCCCCGCGGGTCGGCGGCGAACACCACGTCCAGGTCGGGTTCCAGGCCGAGGGCGTCCAGGTCGGTGAAGTTGCTGATCCGCGGGAACCGGATCACCGCGACCCGTCGGGCCCCGGTGCGCGTTGAGCGTCGGCCGTCCAGATCCAGCGCGTCCTCGGAGTCCAGCCACAGCTCCGGGTGCCACGGCAGAGTGCCGAACACCCGCCTGCCGGTGAGGCGCTGCAGATCGGCCAGCCCGGGCTCCAGCAACCGCAGCTGCCCGCGGAACTTGTTGACGATGAACCCCGCCACCAACGCCTGGTCCTGTTCCGACAGCAGCGCGACGGTGCCGAAGAACGCCGCGAACACCCCGCCGCGGTCCACGTCACCGACCACCACCACCGGCAGGCCGGCGTGGCGCGCCAGGCCCATGTTCACGTAATCGCCGGCGCGCAAGTTGATCTCGGTCGGGCTGCCGGCCCCCTCGGCGACAATCACGTCATAGCGTCCGGCGAGATCGTCGTAGGCACGGTGCGCGGCCTGCGCCAACGCTTCACGGCCGTGCCTCCAGTTCGACGACGACAGTGTCCCCCACGGCCTGCCCATGAGCACCACATGGCTTTGCTGGTCGCTGCCGGGTTTGAGCAGAACCGGGTTCATGGCCGGCTCCGGGTCGACCCGCGCTGCGCAGGCCTGAATCCATTGCGCCCGCCCGATTTCAGCCGCCACACCCTCGGCGCCGACACACACCATGGAGTTGTTCGACATGTTCTGCGCCTTGTAGGGCGCCACCCGCACGCCGCGGCGAGCCAGCGCCCGGCACACCCCGGTCGCCACCACGGTCTTACCGGCGTCGCTGGTGGTTCCGGCGATCAGAACGCCCGCCATCAGGTCCGCCGCACCAGGAACACATCCATCACCCAGCCCGCCTCGGCCCGGGCCGCATCGCGGGCGGCCGCGATCTCCTCGACGACCTCAGGGACCCGGCCGGTGACCAACCGCTCCCCGCCGGCGCCGAGGTTGGTGCCCCACCAGATCGTCCAGTCGGCCACCGCAGAAAGATCGAGCCGGTCCGGGTTGAGCATCGCGACGATGTTGTCCTGGCCAGCTGCAACCGCCTCGGCGAGCCGCCGGCCGGTGGTGATGTGCACCGGACGGCCCACTTCGTGCAGCACGATCCGGTGCCGGGCAGCCAGCAGTTGCGGGGCGCTGATCCCGGGAAGCACGTCGTAATCCAACTCAACGCCAAGGGCTTTCACCTGCTCGACGATGCGGATCGTCGAGTC
This sequence comes from Mycobacterium sp. SMC-11, assembly GCF_046250095.1. Classification (NCBI taxonomy): domain Bacteria; kingdom Bacillati; phylum Actinomycetota; class Actinomycetes; order Mycobacteriales; family Mycobacteriaceae; genus Mycobacterium; species Mycobacterium sp. SMC-11. The sequence continues at coordinate 3,595,592 of NZ_CP176430.1, forward strand.
GTACAGCGCCGGGTCACCCCAGACCAGGAAGGCGGCCGTGCCGCCGCGGTCCCGCAGCACGTCGGCGTAGCGCTGCGCCCGTGCCGCATGCCAGTCGGCCACGGCGCGGGTGTAGCCGGGTTCGGTCAGCCCCGGGGAACGGTCGCGGGCCGGGTCGGCGATCGCGACGATAGGAGTCGAGGCGGCGTAGGTGTCGACGATGGATCGCCGCAACGCCAAAAGGCTGTCGTCGGAGGATTTCTCGGATGCCACAATGTAGTCGGCCGACTGCAGTGCGCTGGCGACCTCGGCGGTGACGTGCGCAGGTCCCATACCGATTCCGAGAATCCAGACTTTCACCGATCCTCCAGGTCGCCTTCTACGTCCAGGTAAGCCTGCCGCAACGCCGCCATGGTCTCGGGGTCGGGGTGCTCCCACAGGCCGCGGTCGGCGGCTTCGGTCAACCGTTCCACAATGCCCTGGAGCGCCCAGGGGTTGGACTTGTCGAGGAAATCCCGGGTCTGCGGGTCCAAGACGTATTCGGCCGCGAGCTTTTCGTACATCCAGTCGTGCACCACACCGGCGGTGGCGTCGAAGCCGAACAGGTAGTCGACGGTGGCGGCCAGTTCGAACGCGCCCTTGTAGCCGTGGCGACGCATCGCGGAGATCCAGCGCGGGTTGACCACCCGCGCGCGGAACACCCGGGCGGTCTCTTCGGCCAGCGTGCGGGTGCGGATGGCATCCGGCGAGGTCGAATCGCCCACATAGGCTTTCGGGTCCGCACCGGTCAGCGCGCGCACGGTCGCGATCATGCCGCCGTGATAGACGAAGTAGTCATCGGAATCGGCGATGTCATGCTCGCGGGTGTCGATGTTCTTGGCGGCCACCTTGATCCGGCGGTAGTTGATGCGCATGTCGTCGGCAGCCGGCGCGCCACTCAGTCCCCGGCCGTAGGCGAACCCACCCCAGGTGGTGTAGACCTCGGCCAGGTCCTTGTCGTCACGCCACGTCCCGGATTCGATGACCTGCAAGATTCCCGCACCGTACGACCCGGGCGCCGAACCGAAGATCCGGGTGGTGGCGCGACGCAGATCGCCGTGTTCGGCGAGGTCTGCGCGAGCGTGCGCGGCCACGAAGTTCGCGTCGTCGGGCTCGTCGAGGGTGGCGACCATCTGCACCGCGTCGTCGAGCATCGACACCACGTGCGGGAAGGCATCCCGGAAGAACCCCGAGATGCGTACCGTCACGTCGATTCTGGGCCGGCCGAGCTCTTCGGGTGAGATGACCGCCAGCCCGGACACCCGCCGCGACGCCTCATCCCACTCGGGACGCACGCCGAGCAGGGCCAGCACCTCGGCAATGTCGTCGCCGGAGGTGCGCATCGCCGAAGTGCCCCACACCGATAGCCCGACCGACTCCGGATAGTCACCGGTGTCATCGAGGTAGCGCCGCACCAACGAGTCGGCCATCGCCTGCCCGGTCTGCCACGCCAGCCGGGACGGCACCGCGCGGGGGTCGACGGTGTAGAAGTTGCGCCCGGTGGGCAACACGTTGACCAGACCACGCAACGGCGACCCGGACGGCCCCGGTCGTACGAACCCGCCGGACAGCGCGTGCAGCACCGAGTCCAGCTCGGCCGATGTGCCGGCCAGCCGCGGAACCACCTCGGTGGCAGCGAATCTCAGCACCCGACATACCTCAGGTTCGGGATGCAGCGTGTCGGCCAGGCCGGTCTCCCAATCGCCGGCCTCCATGGCTTCGACCAACGCGCGGGCGCGGCCCTCGATCTCGTCGACGACCGTCGCAACGGCGTCTTCCTTGAGGCCCAGCGCGGCCCGCAGGCCGGGCACCGCATGGTCTACCCCGCCCCACACCTGCGGAGCACGCAGGATCGCCAGCACCAGGTTCACCCGCTCCGGTCCAGTCGGAGCACCGCCGAGCACGTGCAGGCCGTCCCGGATCTGGGCGTCCTTGATCTCACAGAGCCAGCCGTCGACATGCAGCAGGAAGTCGTCGAACTCCTCATCCTCGGGCCGCTCATCGAGCCCCAGGTCGCGGTGCATCTCCGCGGCCCGCATCAGGTTCCAGATCTCACCGCGGATCGCCGGCAGCTTGGCCGGGTCCATGGACGCGATGTTGCCGTACTCGTCGAGCAGCTGCTCGAGGCGCGCGATGTCGCCGTAGGACTCCGCACGTGCCATCGGTGGGATCAGGTGGTCGACGATCGTGGCGTGCGCCCGGCGTTTGGCCTGCGCGCCCTCGCCGGGGTCGTTGACCAGGAACGGGTAGATCAACGGCAGGTCGGCGATCATCGCGTCGGTGGCGCACGCGGAAGACAACGCCGCGGTCTTACCGGGCAGCCACTCCATCGATCCGTGCTTGCCCAGGTGTATCACCGCGTGTGCGCCGAAACCGTGTGCCAGCCAACGGTATGCGGCCAGGTAGTGGTGGCTGGGCGGCAACTCCGGGTCGTGGTAGATCGCCACCGGGTTCTCCCCGAACCCACGGGGCGGCTGGATCATCAGCACGACATTGCCGGATTGCAGTGCTGCCAACACGATCTCGCCGGCATCGTTGACGAACAGCTGGCCCGGCGCCGGACCCCACGCCGTCGTCATGGCATCGCGCAGGCCGTCGGGCAACTCGGCGGTCCACTGCGCATACTGCTGCGCGGTGACCCGCACCTGTGCGCCGGCCAGCTGCGCCGCAGACAGCCAGTCCTCGTCCTGACCGCCGGCCTCGATCAGGGTGTGGATCAGGCGATCCCCGGCCTGCGTCTCGTCAGCGACGTCGAGCACGCCGAAACCGTCCCCGACGTCGTAGCCCTCCGCCGCCAGCCGCCGCAGCAGCCGCACCGCCGACACCGGGGTGTCCAGACCGACGGCGTTGCCCACCCGGGAATGCTTGGTGGGATAGGCCGACAACACCAACGCCAGCTTCTTCTGTGCGTTCGGGATACGGCGCAGCACCGCGTGATTCACCGCGACCCCGGCCACCCGGGAGCACCGCTCGGGATCGGCGGCGTAGTGCGGCAGCCCGTCGTCGTCGATCTCCTTGAAGGAGAACGGGACGGTGATGATCCGGCCGTCGAATTCCGGGATGGCGATCTGGGTGGCCGAATCCAGCGGGGTCACGCCGTCGTCGTTGGCCTCCCAGTCCGCCCGCGTGGACGCCAGGCACAGTCCCTGGAACACCGGGATGTCCAGCGCCGCGATCTGTTCGATGTCCCACGCGCCGTCGTCGTCGCCGGCACTGACCCCGGCGGTGGCGTTCATCGCCCCACCGGCCGCCAGCATGCAGACCACCACCGCGTCGAGCTGCCCCAGCGCCGCGAAGAGCTCCTCGGGGGCGTTGCGCAGTGACGCGGCGAAGATCGGCACCCCGACGGCCCTGCCGGTCGCATCGATCGCGTCGGCCAGGGCGTGTGCGAAACCGGCATTGCCGCTGACCTCGTGGGCCCGGTAGTACAGCACCCCGATCCGCACCGCGTCGGGAGACTCAGCGGACTCGCTCCGCCTCTCCCGCTGGCCGTAACCCCACTCCGGGATCACCGCCGGTTCCTCGAAGCCCTCCCCGGTGAGCAGCACTGTGTCGCACAGAAACGCGTGCAGCTGCGCGAGGTTGGCGGGCCCGCCCTCGGCGAGGTAGGCGTGCGCCTGGGCGGCCAGGCCGATCGGGACCGTGGAGCACTCCATCAGCTCGGCGTTGGGCGAGCGTTCCCCGCCGAGCACCACCAACGGCAGTCCGGTCGCGCGCAGCAGCTTCAGTTCCTCGGCGATCTCGGCCGACGACCCCAGGATGCGCAGCACTACGACGTCGGCGCCGTTGACCAGCGGTTCGATGTCGTGGCGTGCGGGGTTCCCGAGCCGGTAGGCCGCGCCGCTGGCCCGCGCGGACAGCAGGTCGGTGTCGGAAGTGGACAGCAACGCGATACGGCGTGCCTGCGCCATCAGGGGCCTCCTCGGGGTTCTCGCCCCTCGTCGTCGGATGTCTCGTGGCCGTATCTGGCTGGGGGCACGCGACCCCTCACAGTGGCGGAACCGCCCCGGATTTGCACCGGGTTCCTGACGCCACGAGACGGCGGCCAGCCTAACGCAGCGCGGCGTGTAACAATGTCGCCGGTAAGGCGATGACGAATGAGGAAGCCGGTGCGAATCCGGCGCGGTCCCGCCACTGTCATCGGGGAGCGACCCTCATCAGCCACGGCCCGCCACTTGTGGGGTTGGAAGGCGAGGCGAGCAGTGATCCGAGAGCCAGGAGACTCACGTCAACGCGTCCTGCGTACCGGGGCGGTGTACCCCGAGGAAGCTGATTCACGCTGATGTCCCGTGCGTTGCGGGTAGTTGCTGCGCTCCTGGTAGCGCTGGCCACCGCGCTGTCGTTGGCCGGCTGCTTGGGCGAACCCACCACCCGCACACCGCAAGCGCGTGCCGGCTGCATCACCGACTTCGATCCGGCCACCGACTATTTCCCAGACAAGTCGACGCTGACCGAGGCCACCAACTTCGCCATCACCTACCACGGCAGTTACCAGGTTCTGACGGTCAAGCGGCCCTACCTCGGCGGCAAGCCGGTGTCGTGGGTGTTGGTGCGCTGCGGTGCGCCCGCGCCGGCGTTGACCGGGGAGCTGGCCAATGCCCAGCGGATCACCGTCCCGGTGCGGAGCCTCTACTCGGGCTCGACGACGCATCTGGCGATGATCTCCGAACTGGGCCAGGCGGGCGTGGTCACCGGTGTGGCCAGCCCGGCAGCCGTCGCCGACCCGCAGATCCGTGCGCGCATCGACGCCGGTGAGATCGTCGGCTACGCCCCCGGCGGGCAGATCAACATCGAGCGCGTGATCGGCGCGGGCCCCGACCTGCTGGTTACCGAGGGCATCGACGACCCCGGCTATCCCAAGCTGCGCGAAGCCGGTACCCCCGTGCTGGCCGACGCCGAATGGCTGGAGCCGACCCCGCTGGGCCGGGCCGAATGGATCAAGGTGTTCGCCGCGCTGACCGGGACCGAACACCAAGCAGCGCAGGCCTACCAGGCCATCCGGGACCGTTACCGCGCCTTGGCGGCGCAAGCCGCCGCAGCCAAGCCCGTCGAGGTCTTGGTCGGCACCATGTACTCGGGCAGCTGGTCGATGCCCACCGGCGAGAGCTACTCGGGGCGTCTGGTCGCCGACGCCGGCGGCACCTACCCCTGGCTGTCGGAGACCGGCGCCGAGACCCGGCACCTGAATTTCGAGTCGGTGTACACCCGTGCCGGCACCGCACCGGTCTGGCTGGTCACCGACGACTGGCAAACCCTGGGCGACGCGGTGGCCCGTGACAGCCGCTACGGCGAGCTGACCGCGCTGCGGACCGGCCATGTGTGGTCGGCGACCAAGGCAATGACACCCGCTGGCGGCAACCTTTATTGGGAACGCGGCACGGCACGACCGGATCTGCTGCTCGGCGACCTCGTTGCGATCCTGCATCCCGAGCTCGCCGCCGACCACCCGTTCGAGTTCTACCGGCGGGTGCCGCGATGAAGCCGCGTATCGCCCTGGTGCTGGCCGCGCTGAGCGCCGCGGTGGTTCTGCTGGCCGTGCTGGGGTTGGTGCTCGGGCCGGTGCGGGTGCCGGTGCTCGATACCGTGCAGGTGCTGTTCGGCGCCGAACCCTCCGACCCACGCTGGCAGGTGATCGTGTGGAACATGCGGTTGCCGCGGGTGCTGACCGCGCTGGCCGCCGGGTCCGCCCTGGGCGTCGCCGGCCTGCAGCTGCAAACCCTGTTCCGCAACACCCTCGCCGATCCCTACATTCTGGGCGTGAGCTCCGGGGCGAGCCTGGGCGTCGCGGTGGTGGTGCTGCTCGGCGGGGCGGCCGGCGGCGGTTTCACCACCGCGGTGGCCGGTGCCAGCCGCGCCGCGGAGGTGATCGCAGCGGCCCTGGGTGCGGCGGCCATGCTGACGCTGGTTCTGGTGCTGTCGCGGTGGACCCGCTCGGCGGCGACGCTGCTGCTGATCGGTGTGATGATCGGCGCGGCCAGCACCGCGCTGGTGAGCTTGGCGCTGGTGTACTCCGATCCGCAGCGGGTGCAGCAGTACCTGTTGTGGGGCCTGGGCAGCTTCGCCGGAACCGGTTGGGCCGATTTGGAGTTGCTGCTGCCGCTGGTGGCCGTCGGGCTGTTGACCGCGGCGATGACGATCCGGCCGCTCAATGCCCTGCTGCTCGGCGAGAGTTACGCGGCAACGATGGGCATCAACGTACACCGGGCCCGGATCGTCACGGTCGTCTCCGCGTCGCTGCTGGCGGGTGTGACGACCGCGTTCTGCGGCCCGATCGCGTTCCTCGGGCTGGTGGTGCCGCACGTGGCCCGCATCGTGGTGGGCACCTCCGACCACCGGGTGGTGGTCCCGGCGGTGGTCTTGCTGGGCGCCGTCGCCGCGCTGGGCTGCGGCATCGTCAGCCAGGTGCCCGGCAGCGATCTGGTCATCCCGATCAACGCGGTCACCGCGCTGGTCGGGGCGCCGGTGGTGATCGTCGTGCTGCTACGGGCCCGGCGCGGATCGGGGTTGCCGTCATGAACCCGGCGGTTCAGCGAGGCTCGACGGAGGAGAGGCAAAGCTGGGACCACCCCACGAACACGGCCTCGGCCACACCAGCCGTCGAGCTTGCCGGCCTGGCGATCGGCTACCGCAGCCGGCGCAGGTCGACGACAGTGGCGACCGGACTGGCCGCCCAGGCTCGCCGCGGCGAGCTGACCGTGCTGATCGGGCCCAACGGCGCCGGCAAGTCCACCCTGATTCGCACCCTGGCGGGGTTGCAGCCCGCGCTCGGCGGACGCGTCCTGTTGGACGGCGCTGACCTGACCGCGCTCCCCCGCGACGAGCTGGCCCGCCGGGTCGCGGTGGTGCTGACCGAACGCGTCGATCCGGGCTTGTTGTCGGCGCGCGAGCTCGTCGGGCTGGGCCGCATTCCCCACCTGGGGCTGGGTGCCCGACTTCGCCCGGCCGACGAGGAGATCATTGACTGGGCGCTGGCGGCGACCGGTGCTCAGCATCTGGCGTCGCGGCCGGCTGCCGAACTCTCCGACGGTGAATGCCAGCGCGTCCTGACCGCGCGTGCGCTGGCCCAGCAGCCGGGTCTGCTGATCCTCGACGAGCCGACCGCGTTTCTGGATGTGTCTTCGCGGGCCGCCCTGTTCGGCCTGTTGCGTGAGCTCGCCCGCGACCAGCAGTTGGCGGTGGTGCTGAGCACCCACGATCTGGAACTGGCGCTGCGAGTGGCTGATCGGGTGTGGCTGATGGATCCGGCCGGCACCCTCGTGGACACCGTGGGCGAAGAGCTGATGTTGTCCGGGCGCATCGGAGACATGTTCGGCAACGAAACCCTGCGTTTCGACCCAGCCAGCGGCATGTTCGAGCTCAGTACCCGCGCCGACAACGATCGTGCGGCACGCACCGCCCGCGTCGACGCTGCAGAGCCGTTGCGCTCCGCCCTGACACGGGTGCTGTCGCGGGAGGGCTGGGGCATCGGCGAGCCTGCCGAAATCGTGCTCACCGCAACCGATCCCGGCGCCATCACGGCTCGTACCGCCGGCGGCAACCAGGTCATCGCGCTGCGCGACCTACCGCAGCGACTGCGCACCCTGCCCGCGACCCCGTATCGCTGCACCCCCCAGGATCGGACGCTTGCGGCACTGGCCGAGTTGTCCGCTGTCAGCTCCTATTTCGCGGTCTCGACCGGGACCGCTGACGACGCCGACTGGCGTCCGGTGACACAGCTCTACACCGACACCGACCTGCTGGCCGGCGTGGTTTCCGGCGTGCAGGACCGCATCGGGGCATCGGATCTTCGTGTGGCGGTGTCCACCTTCTACCTCGGGTATGCCGCGCGCTTGTGGTCGATCGGGCTGGGCGGGCTCGCCGAACACCGGGTGCTGGTCGATCTGGATCCCGATCACCTCTGGTACTCCGAATGCGGCGGTAGCGTCCGGCTTCACCTGCCGAACCCGGTGGCCTGGCAGGGATCATCGGCCATTGCGGATCTGGAGCCGATGCTGGCCGAGATGGTCCTGACCGAACACCTGACGCCGTTGGCCGCCGCGGTGCGCCGGCTCGGTCCGATCTCGCAGCGGCTGCTGCACGGCAATGCCGCCTCCGCAGCTCTGGGTGCCGCCCGCGCCCTGTGCTGGCATCACGGTGGAAGTCTGGCGGACGAGCCGAGCTGGGAACTCGCACGCAACATCTGCGAACACGAACATCTCAACGGCTCAGTACGTTTCGACGACTCCAGTACGGATTATCGCCGGACCAGCTGCTGCCTGTTCTATCGCACGCCGGGCGGCGGCCTGTGCGGTGACTGCGCCCTGACTCACAAACCTTGTCTGGACCGATGAAAGAAGGATTCCCATGACCGAGAACACCGGCACCGTCGTCGCCGATCCTCCGATCGTCGACACCGAAGACCGCGGTCGCGAACAACGCTGGCCGTTGCCGACCGATCAGCAGAGCCTGCTGGATCTACTGCACCTGTGCTTCGACGAGTACTGGAACGAGATCTGGTTCGGCATCATCATGGAAGGCGCCGCCTGGGAGGTGGCTGCCCCTAACGCGCCGCGCAAGATCGGCATGCTCGACGGCTACGCCACCATCGACTTCGGCCGCTGGCACTTTCACCTGTGCATCGGCAAGCATCGGGCCAGCGGCTCGGAGCTCGGCCGTATCCGGCGCTGTAGCCGGGCCGAGCTGTACCGCCGAATCGGCAAGGACGGCAACCCCCAGTCGTGGGGCGTGCGCCTGTTCAACGGGCGCGACGAGCAGATGATGACCGTGATGCTGCCGAACCCGTTCCTCACCAACGACCAGCAGATGCGCGACGAGCCCGAGTGGGGCCAGCTGGAGTTGTGGGACAAGCTGCGCGAGAAGTACCTGGGCCTGGGGCCCGACCCGCTGGACCGCGGCGGAAACCGGATCCGCTGCGGCGGTTAGCGAGACTCGACGAAGGAGAGCCGAAACTGGACCGCCGTAATAGACCCGGCGGTTAGGAGCGTGTTGATTTTGCATCCAGGGCTGTGCGCGGAGAGCGGGCACAGCCCTGGCTGCAATTTCAACGCCGCCGGTCCGTCTAGTCCGGTTCTGCCGCCCAGGTGTTGGGCATCATCGGGCTGACCGCACCACCGCCGAACCCGTCGTCGGCCAGGGCGGTCAGCCCGCTCGGCCGTGCGCTGGCCACCCGGTGGGTTCCACCGGCGAAGCCGTGCGAACCGGTACCTCTACTCGAGGCAACCGCCCCGGCAAGTTCCGGAACCGGATCCGGCTCCAAGTCCATATACTCGTGCCCGCGCCCCAGCATGCCGACCTTAGGCCGGCGCCGACGGCGTTGCGGCGCAGCCTCTTCCGCCGGTTCTACGGCGGGAACGTCGGCACTGTCGGGTTTCGGCGCCGTCTTCTTACGCGAGCTGGTGCCCGATCCCCGGCGAGCGCCCATGTCCAGGCCCCCAACCATGTACATGTGAGCCGGCATCGTGACCGACGGTGGGCCCGCAGGAGTCGGCGGCGGCGCGCCGGGCGGCGGCGGGGCAGCCGCGGCCGGTGCAGGCGCCGGGGCGGGCGCGGGCGCCGGAGCAGGAGCCGGCGCGGGAGCCGGTGCCGGCGGCGAAGCCATCGCCAGCCCGGGTGGCGGCGGGGCAGGCGGCGGCACCGCTGCTGCCACCGCGTGGTGTGCCAGAGCCCCGATGCCGAGACCGCCGATCACCCCGGCCGGAGCCAGTACGGTCGTGGCGGCGAGCGCCGGCAGCAACGCCGGCAGCAGCGCCGTCTGAGTGATCAGGTAGTTGAGCGCCTGGATGGTGTTGCCGATCGTCGAGGTGACAATCTCGACCATCGCCAACGGCACGACCAGCCCCAGGCCCTGGGGATTGAACAGCGCGGTGTACATGATCGCGATCAGGTCGTCGATGATGACGATGCTGGTGAACGCGAAGTACGAGCCCGGGTCCAGTGGCACCGAGAAGATGTAGGCCAGGTTCCCCGGGTTGAAGAAGCTCAGCGGGTTGCCCGTCCAGCCCAGCCACGACCCGGGGACGCCCCACGGCGGTAGCAACGACGAACCGTTCTGCAGACTGGCGAAGAATTCGGCAAGCGGGTCCGCGAGACCGGTGAATCCGATCTGTTTGAAGAACTCCTGCAGCTCGGCATACAGCGGGTACTGGCCGCTGTCGGGATAAGGCGGATGCGGGACCAGGCTTTCGAGCCATTTGGCGAAGTCCAGAAACCACTGCGGTGGCTCCGGTGCAGTGTCGGCCGCGCTGCCGGGCGTCTTGAGCACCGCCGGCGCCGGTTCGGTCTGAGCTGTCGCCGCGGTCGCCACCGCCGCGCCGGCCACCGCCTGATAGGTGGTCATCACGGCGGCCGCCTGCGCCCACATCCGCGCATAGTCGGCCTCGTTCAACGCGATCGGAATCGTGTTGACACCAAAGAAGTTTGTACCCACCAGCACTGCGTGGGTGACATGGTTGGCGACCAACTCGGCCATGGTCGGCATCGCCGCCAACGCAGCGGTGTAGGCCGCCGCCGCGGTCTGCTGCTGCGCCGCCGTCACCGTCGCATCGCTACCGGCGCGCAGCAGCCAGGCCAGATACGGGGCATTGGCGGCCACGAACGCCTCAGCGGACGGGCCCTGCCACGTCCCGGCCTGCACCGCACCCAGCACCGACGTCAGTTCGTCGGCGACCGCGGCGTATTCAGTGCTCAGCGCGCTCCACGCGGCAGCCGATGACAATAATGGGCCAGCCCCGGGGCCGGCCGACAGTGACGTTGAATGTACTTCTGGCGGAGAGGCCATCCAGATCGGCGCAGTCATCGCACACCACCGGATGCCACCCGAAAAGGGCGCAACATATGGGGTTTTCAGCTCTCTCGGGGTACACCGCCCCGGGTCGCAGGATGCGACGATGTGAGTGTCCTGACTCTCGGATCATCGCTCGCCTCGCCTTCCAGCTCGATTCAGAGCCGTGGCAGTTGAGGGTCGCTCCCCGATCACAGTGGCGGGACCGTGCCGGATTCACACCGGCTTCCTGCACCATCGTTGCCGTACCGGGGCATTATCGCACGCTGCGGCGCGCAACGCCCGGAAAGCGCGCCTACACGCTGGCCCGGCCCGGGCCGCGCACCGCAGCGGCGACCGCATCGGCCAGCGCGGGGATGTCGGTGGGAGCCAACTCGGCGATGGTGACCCGCAGGCCCGCAGTGCCCCGAATCCGGAACCGCGCCCCCGGCGCCGCGGCCCAGCCTGCGGCGAACAACGCCGTCATCGCCACCGCCTCGTCGGGCACCGGGATCCACACGTTGAGCCCTGAGCGGCCGTGCGCAATCACGCCCCGATCGGCCAGCGCCGCGCACAGCCCGTCGCGGGCCGCGCGGTAGGCGGCTTCGGCCTCGGCCACCCGCCGCGTCGCCGCCTCGTCGCGCCACAGGTCGACGGCCAGGTTCTGCAGCAGGTGGCTGACCCAGCCCGGCCCGAGTCGCTGGCGACCCTGCACGCGTTCGACGGTGCGCTGGTCACCGGCCAGCACCGCCAGCCGCAGGTCCGGGCCATACGCCTTGGCCGCCGACCGAACGAACGCCCAGTGCCGGGTCACGCCCGCCAGCGGATGCAGCGGCACCCCGGCGATCGCCGCACCGTGGTCGTCTTCGACCACCAGGACGTCGGCTCCTTCCAGCAGCACCCGCAGGGCATCGGCTCGTTCAACGGAAACCGCTGCGCCGGTGGGGTTCTGGGCGCGACTGGTCACCACCACGGCGCGCACCCCGCGTTGCAGAGCGCGGTCCAGGTCGGCAGGCAGCGGACCGTCGTCATCGACTCCGACCGGCTCCGGAGTCAGCCCCAGTGCGCCGAGCAGATCGAGCAGGTTGGGCCACCCCGGATCTTCGACGGCCACCCGGTCACCGGGACGCAGCTGGGCGCAGAGCACCCGCTCGATTGCGTCCAGGGCGCCGGAGGTGACCGCCAGATGGTCGGCCGGCACACCGTCGGCGGCCAGCTCGGCCGCGGCGTGCTCGGCCAGCGCCGGCGTGATCGCCGGATGCCCGTAGAGCACAACAGGTGCCGACGCAGCGGTGACGACCGGCAGCAGCGCCGGGTTGGGGTTTCCGGTGGACAAGTCCCGCACGTCCGGCGGCACGGCCAGTCCGCGCAGCGAGCGCGGTGTGGTCGCCGGCCGATCGCGCACCCGGGTGCCACGGCGGCCGGAGCTTTCGACCGCGCCGCGGTCGCGCAACAGCCGGTAGGCGGCGGCGACGGTGTTCGGGTTCACCCCGAGTTGCTGGGCCAACCCGCGAATCGGCGGCAGTGCAGCCCCGGGCGCCAACGCGCCGCGCGCGATGCCCTCCTCGACGCTGGCCGCGATGGCCTCGGCTCCCCCACCGGTAATGCTGTATTGTACTGACACATCTCTCATATTGCACTAGTACATTAATGGAGGCAACCCCGTGTCCTATGCGCCGACGCCCCAGACCACCCCCACCCGGTATCGGGAACGGGCCCGCTACGACCGCCACACCGTGCACCGCATCCTGGACGAGGCGCTGATCTGCCACCTGGGATACGCCCGCGACGGCCATCCGGTGGTGCTGCCGACCACACACGCCCGGGTCGACGAGACGCTGTATCTGCACGGCTCCACCGGCAGCGGCCCGGTGCTGGCCGCCGGCCCAGGCGGTCTGCCGGTCTGCGTCACCGCCACCCTGGTCGACGGGCTGGTGCTGGCCCGCTCGGCGCTGCACCATTCGATGGCCTACCGCTCGGTGGTTGTCATCGGCGCCGCCCGCCTGGTCGACGACGAAGCCGAGAAGCGGCTCGGGCTGAACGCACTGCTCGATCACGTCGCACCCGGTCGGGCCGCCGACGCCCGGCCGCCCAACCGCCGGGAACTGGCGGCCACGGCGGTGCTGGCGCTCGACCTGGTGAAGGTGTCCGCCTCGGTGCGCGACGGTGGACCCAACGACGAACCCGAGGACGTCGCCTTGCCGCACTGGGCGGGCGTGGTTCCGCTGCGAATGGTCGCCGGGCGCCCGGAGCCGGCCGCCGACCTCGACCCGGCGATCGCGCTGCCGCCTTACCTGGAGTCTTACCGCAGACCGCGCTGATACTCCGGCATCCAGGTGCCCGGCGTCATGGGAGTGGTGGCACCTCCGCCGAAAGCGTCGGCCGCCAGGGCGGTGAGTCCGCTCGGCAGCACGGCATCCGAGGCGTCTTCCAGATCCATGTATTCGTACCCGCGGCCGAGCATGTCGGCCTTTGCGCGCCGACGCCGGCGGGCCTTGACCTGCTCCTCGGCGACCACGGCCTCCACGGGCGCCGCGGCGGCCTCGGGCTCCGGGGCCTTGCGTCGGCGCGCGCTGGTGCCCGCGGCCCGGCGGGCCTGTTGGCTCGCGCCGGCGACCAGATACATCGCGGCCAGGCTGTCCCCCGGGGACAGCGGCGGCGCGGGCGGCGGAGGGGGCGCCGGCGGCGCTGCGGGCGGCACCGGTGCAAGAGCGGGGGCCGGGGCGGGGGCCGGAGACGGAGCGGGAACCGGCGGCGTCGGAGCGACCGTCAGCCCGGCGAACGGCGGGGGCATGACCGGAACCACCGGAACCGGAACCGCATGCAGCGCGGCCAGGCCGGACAACCCCGCCAAGCCGGCCAGCGGTGCCGCGGCCAGTGGCGCCAATGCGGCGGTCAGCATCGGCAGCACCACCGGAATCAGCACCAGAGCCTGCTCCAGCAGCGTCTTGAGCAGCGCGACCACGTCGGTGATGATCGTGCCGACCGCCTCCACCGCAGTGAACATCAGCGTGAACGCGATGGTGCTGGGGTTACCGGAGGCGAACGCCGCCGCGATGTCGGCGCCGATGAAGGCGAATGTCTGCGACAGGTAGGCGGCGAACGAGCCGAAGTCCATCGGATAGCCGATCGCGAACGCGAGGTTGTACGGACTCAGGAAGCTCAGCGGGTTGCCCAGGACCGGCAGCCAGGGGTCGAACCCGCCGAACATCGACTGGAAGAACGGGTTGCTCGCCAGCTCATCGATCATCGGCTGCAGCACCTTGTTGTAAAAGTCGGTGTAGCCGCTGTTCTGCAGCCATTCCATGATCTCGTTCTGTCGATCCGGCGGCAGCTGCGGCTGGCTGGCATCCGCGGACTGCGCTTTGGCGATCTGTGGCGCTGCCGACGTCTGCGGGCTCGACGCCACCGCGGTGCCCGCGACGGCCTGATAGGTGGCCATCACGGTGGCGGCCTGCAACCACATCCGGCCGTAGTCGGCCTCATTGAGCGTGATCGGGATGGTGTTGACACCGAAGAAGTTGGTGGCCACCAGCACCGCGTGCGTGGCGTGATTGGCGGCCAGCTCACCCAGCGTCGGCATCGCGGCCAGTGCGGTGCTGTAGGCGGTGGCCGCGGCCTGCTGGGCGGTGGCGGTCAGGGTACTGGTAACGCCGGCCTGGATCAGCCACGCCAGATACGGCAGATTCGCCGCCACATACGCCTCGGCGCTAGGACCCTGCCACGCCCCGGCCTGCACCGCCCCCAGTAGCGCCGTCAACTCGTCGGCGACCGCACTGTATTCGGCGCTCAGCGTGCTCCATGCGGCTGCCGACGCCAACAGCGGACCCGCCCCCGGGCCCGCCGACAGCAAGCTCGAGTGGACTTCGGGTGGAGACGCGATCCAGATGGGCGCGGTCACGGTCGTCAGCTCTCTCGGGTTACCCGCCCCGAATCGGAGGTTGCGACGACGTGCGTGTCTGGCTCTCGGGTGAGGTCACTCCCCCGATCACAGTGGCGGGACCGCTCCGGAATTGAAGCTTCGCACCGGATTCCTACATCGTCATCGCCTTACCGGCGAATTGTCGCACGTTGAGCGTCGCCGGCACCCCCGAGTGGGAAATCCACGACGACTCCGTCGGCGTGTCCGTCGGGAGATCCCCACTCGGCGGGGCCGAGGCGGCAGGGAGCCGCCCGACCTCAGTCCTTGGCGTCGATCGCGGCGTTCAGCGTCGCGCTGGGCCGCATGACCGCCGAGGTCAGGTCGTGGTCGGGCGCGTAGTAGCCGCCGATGTCCACCGCCTTGCCCTGCACCACATTGAGCTCGCCCAAGATGACGTCCTCGTTCTTGGCCAGCGTGTTTGCCAGCCCCGCGAAGTGCTTGGCCAGCTCGACGTCCTCGGTCTGCGCGGCAAGCTCCTCCGCCCAGTGCTTGGCCAAGTAATACTGGCTGCCGCGGTTGTCGAGTTCACCGGTCTTGCGCGACGGGCTCTGGTTGGCGTCCAGCAGCTTGCCGATCGCCGAGTCCAGCGTCTCACCCAGGATCTTGGCGTGGACATTGCCGGTCTTGGCGCCCAGGTCGTCGAAGCTGGCACCCAGCGCCAGGAACTCACCGAGCGAGTCCCAGCGCAGGTGGTTCTCCTCCACCAGCTGCTTGACGTGCTTGGGGGCCGAACCGCCCGCGCCCGTCTCGTACATGCCGCCGCCGGCCATCAGCGGCACGATCGACAGCATCTTGGCGCTGGTGCCCAGCTCCAGGATCGGGAACAGGTCGGTGAGGTAGTCGCGCAGGATGTTGCCGGTCGCGGCGATGGTGTCCTGCCCGCGGATCAGCCGCTCCAGCGTGTAGCGCATGGCCCACACCTGCGGCATGATCTGGATCTCCAGGCCTTCAGTGTCATGCTCTTTCAGGTAGGCCTTGACCTTCTTGCGCAGCTCCGCCTCGTGCGGACGCTCGGTGTCCAGCCAGAACACCACGGTCATGCCCGACGCCCGTGCCCGCTGGACAGCCAGCTTCACCCAGTCCTGGATGGCGGCGTCGGTCACGGTGCACAGCCGCCAGATGTCGCCGGCCTCCACCTTCTGGGTCAGCAGCACCTCGCCGGTGGCCAGGTCCACGATGTCGGCGACGCCGGCCTCGGGAACCTCGAAGGTCTTGTCGTGGCTGCCGTATTCTTCGGCCTTCTGCGCCATCAGCCCGACGTTGGGAACGGTGCCCATGGTGGCCGGGTCGAACTGGCCGTGGGTCTTGCAGAAGTTGATCAGCTCCTGGTAGATCCGCGCAAACGTCGATTCGGGGTTGACGGCCTTGGTGTCCTTCTGCCGCCCGTCGGCGCCGTACATCTTGCCGCCGGCCCGGATCATGGCCGGCATCGAGGCGTCCACGATCACATCCGACGGCGAGTGGAAGTTGGTGATGCCGTTGGCCGAGTCCACCATCGCCAGCTCGGGACGGTGCTCGTGGCAGGCGTGCATGTCCTCGATGACCTCCTCACGCTGGGAGGCCGGCAGGGTCTCGATCTTGTTGTAGAGGTCAACCAGACCGTTGTTGACGTTGACGCCCAAGTCGTCAAAGAGCTTCTGGTGCTTGGCGAATGCGTCCTTGTAGAACACCTTGATGGCGTGGCCGAACACGATCGGGTGGCTGACCTTCATCATGGTCGCCTTGACGTGCAGCGAGAACATCACGCCGGTCTTGCGGGCGTCCTCCATCTGCTCTTCGTAGAACTCGCGCAGCGCCTTGACGCTCATGAACATCGAGTCGATGACCGTGCCGTCCAGCAAAGCCACCTTCTCCTTGAGCACAATCGTCTTGCCGCTCTTGGTAGTCAGCTGCATCTTGACGTCGCGGTCGCGGTCCAGCGTCATCGACTTCTCACCGTGGTAGAAGTCGCCGTGGCGCATCGTCGCCACGTGGGTGCGCGAGGCCTGTGACCACTCGCCCATGCTGTGCGGGTGCTTGCGCGCGTACTCCTTGACCGCCTTGGGCGCGCGACGGTCCGAGTTGCCTTCCCGCAGTACCGGGTTCACCGCACTGCCCAGGCACTTCGCGTAGCGGTCGTGAATGTCGCGCTCAGAGTCGGTCTTGGGGTCCTCGGGGTAGTCGGGCAACTTGTAGCCCTTGCCCTGCAGCTCCTTGATGGCGGAAACGAGCTGCGGCACCGAGGCACTGATGTTGGGCAGCTTGATGATCGTGGTGTCGGGCAGCTGGGTCAGCCGGCCGAGTTCGGCCAGGTTGTCCGGCACCCGCTGATCTTCGGTCAGGCAGTCGGGGAATGCGGCAAGGATGCGGGCCGCAAGCGAGATGTCACTGGCTTGGACGTCGATTCCCGCGGGCCCGGTGAAGGCCTGCACGATCGGCAGGAACGAGTACGTCGCCAGCAGCGGCGCCTCGTCGGTCAGCGTGTAGATGATGGTCGGCTGGTCGGCGCACATGGCTGTTCTCCCGGCGTCAGGGGCTTAGGTGTTCGATTGTCCCGCGTTGTACACGGCGGCATCAGTATCGCGTACCGCTCCGCTGACGTTCACGGCCGGTGAGCAGGTGGCGACACCTCTATGAGATGCGATAGGCTGCGTGGCGGTCATGAGTGCCAGCGCGAAGCCCCGGCTTGCTGGCCGGCAACCCTCCAACCGCGGTGGGGTGCCCCGGGTGATGACCGGGTTGAGTAGCCACGATCGGCTACGCGGCAAGCGCGGGTCCGCCACAACGGGCCCCCCGAGTAGACAGGGGAACCTGATGCGTGCCTCCTTGCGCCCGCTCACCCGTTGCTGTTGTCGCTGAACCCACGCCTAATCCGCACGTCACCCAGCGACAACACCTCCGAGGAAACCATTCAGCGATGACCGACGACACCAACATCGACCCCAGTTCGCACTGGTCGTTCGAGACCAAGCAGGTCCACGCCGGGCAGGTTCCCGACGCGGCCACCAATGCCCGCGCGCTGCCGATCTACCAGACCACCTCCTACACGTTCGACAACACCGATCACGCCGCCAAGCTGTTCGGCCTGGAGGTTCCGGGCAACATCTACACCCGGATCATGAACCCGACCAATGACGTCGTCGAGCAGCGCATCGCCGCGCTCGAAGGCGGGGTCGCGGCGCTGCTGGTGGCCTCCGGGTCCGCCGCGGCGACCTTCGCGATCCTCAATCTCGCCGGCGCCGGCGACCACATCGTTTCCAGCCCGCGGCTCTACGGTGGCACCTACAACCTGTTCCACTACTCGCTGACCAAGCTGGGCATCGAGACCACCTTCGTCGAGGACCCCGATGACCTGGAGTCCTGGCGGGCGGCGGTGCGGCCCAACACCAAGGCCTTCTTCGCCGAGACCATCTCCAACCCGAAGATCGATGTACTCGACATTCCGGGTGTGTCGGGCGTGGCCCACGACAACGGCGTTCCCCTGATCGTCGACAACACCGTGGCGACCCCCTACCTGATCCAGCCGCTGGCCCACGGTGCCGACATCGTGGTGCACTCGGCCACCAAGTACCTGGGCGGGCATGGCGCGGCGATCGCCGGCGTCATCGTCGACGGTGGGACCTTCGACTGGACGCAGGGCCGCCACCCCGGTTTCACCACACCCGACCCGAGCTACCACGGGGCGGTCTTCGCCGACCTGGGAGCGCCCGCGTTCGCGCTCAAGGCCCGCGTGCAGTTGCTGCGCGACCTGGGCTCCGCGATCTCGCCGTTCAACGCCTTCCTGATCGCCCAGGGCCTGGAGACGTTGAGCCTGCGGGTGGAGCGGCACGTCGCGAACGCCCAGCGGGTCGCGGAGTTCCTGGAGGCCCGCGATGACGTGCTGAGCGTCAACTACGCCGGCCTGGCCAGCTCGCCGTGGCACGCGCGGGCTCAGCAGCTGGCACCGAAGGGTGTCGGCGGCGTGCTCTCGTTCGAGCTCGCCGGCGGTATTGAGGCCGGCAAGGCGTTCGTCGACGCACTGAAGCTGCACAGCCACGTCGCCAACATCGGTGACGTGCGTTCGCTGGTGATCCACCCGGCGTCGACCACGCACGGCCAGCTCAGCGCCGAAGAGCAGCTGGCCAGCGGTGTCACCCCGGGCCTGGTTCGCCTGGCGGTCGGCATCGAGGGCATCGACGACATCCTGGCGGACCTGGAACTCGGCTTCGCCGCGGCCTCGGCACAGCTCGGCGACTCGTCGGCGCTGGCGGCCCGTTGAGGCGGTCCCCGGTGACGATCTCCGACGTGTCCAGGCAGCTACTGCCCGCCGAGGGAGAGACCGGCGTGGTCGCCATCGGGTCGCTGACGCTGCAGAGCGGCGCGGTGCTCGATGACGTCCACATCGCCGTGCAGCGCTGGGGCGAGCTGTCGCCCCAGCGCGACAACGTGGTCATGGTGCTGCACGCACTGACCGGGGATTCCCACGTCACCGGGCCCGCCGGTCCGGGCCATCCCACCCCGGGCTGGTGGGACGGGGTGATCGGCCCCGGCGCTCCGATCGACACCGACCGCTGGTGTGCGGTGGCCACCAACGTGCTGGGCGGCTGCCGCGGGTCGACCGGCCCGGGATCGCTGGCCCGCGACGGAAAGCCTTGGGGCTCAAAGTTTCCCGCAATAACGATTCGCGACCAGGTCGAGGCCGACATCGCCGCGCTGGCCGCGCTGGGTATCACCGAGGTGGCCGCCGTGTTGGGCGGCTCGATGGGTGGCGCCCGCGGGCTGGAGTGGATGGTGGGTCACCCCGATCAGGTGGGCGCGGGCTTGCTGCTGGCGGTCGGCGCTCGGGCCACCGCCGACCAGATCGGCACGCAGAGCACCCAGATCGCCGCCATCAAAGCCGACCCGGACTGGCAGGGCGGCGACTACCACGGCACCGGCCGCAGCCCCGACGCCGGACTGGCCATCGCCCGGCGCATCGCACACCTGACCTACCGCGGTGAGGCCGAGCTGGACCTGCGATTCGCCAATGCCGCCCAGGACGGGGAAGACCCGGCTGACGGCGGGCGCTACGCGGTGCAGAGCTACCTGGAACATCAGGGCGACAAGCTGGTGTCACGGTTCGACGCGGGCAGCTACGTGGTCCTGAGCGACTCGCTGTCCAGCTACGACGTGGGCGCCGGACGCGGCGGGGTGGCCGCGGCATTGCGTGGCTGCCCGGTTCCCGCGGTGGTCGCCGGGATCGCCTCCGACCGGCTGTACCCGCTGCGGTTGCAGGCCGAGCTGGCCGAACTGCTGCCGGGCTGCGACGGACTACAGGTACTTGACTCCGACTGCGGACACGACGGCTTCCTGCTGGACACCGCCCGAGTCGGCGAGCTGATCCGCCAGACCTTGGACTTGGCGAGCTCTGCCCGGGAACGCCGACGGTGAGCCCGTCCGAGCAGGGCCGGCGCGACCGCTCATTGTCGTTCGGGTCGCAGGCCGCCGCGTACGAACGGGGCCGCCCGTCCTACCCCCCGGAGGCGATCGATTGGCTGTTGCCGCCGGGCGCCCGCGACGTCCTGGATCTGGGTGCCGGCACCGGCAAGCTCACCGCGCGGCTGGTGGAGCGCGGCTTGGACGTGGTGGCGGTGGACCCGATCGCCGAAATGCTCGAGGTGCTGGCCAGCGCCCTGCCGGGCACTCCGGCGCTGCTCGGGTCCGCCGAGCAGATCCCGCTGCCCGACAACAGCGTCGACGCGGTGCTGGTGGCCCAGGCCTGGCATTGGTTCGACCCCGCGCGGGCCATCCCCGAGCTGGTCAGGGTGCTGCGGCCCGGCGGCCGGCTGGGGCTGGTGTGGAACACCCGCGACGAACGACTCGGCTGGGTCAAGGAACTCGGCACGATCATCGGCCGCGAGGACGCCCGTGACGTGGTCGACGCCGGGGTGAGTCTGCCCGCACCGTTCGGCGACATCGAAAGCCACCAGGTGGAGTGGACCAACTACTTGACGCCGCAGGCCCTGATCGATCTGGTCGCTTCCCGCAGCTACTGCATCACCTCACCGCACGCGGTGCGCACCAAGACACTCGACCAGGTTCGCAACCTGCTGGCCACCCACCCGGCGTTGGTCGGGTCCACCGGACTGGCACTGCCCTACATCACGGTGTGCACCCGGGCCACGCTCTCGGATTCCTAGCGCAAGCAGGTGTTTACGCCGGCCGACAGCGGGTATGCCGCCTCGGTCGACCGGAACCAGGGGGCCCTACGGTTGGCACCTGACATGGCCCCGGCCGTCCGAAGGGCCACAGCACATGACTCACCGCCTGACTCCACATTTCGCTGACGTCCAAGCCCATTACGACCTGTCCGATGACTTCTTTCGACTCTTCCTGGATCCGACCCAGACTTACAGCTGTGCCTACTTCCGGCGCTACGACTTGACGCTGGAGGAAGCCCAACTCGCCAAGATCGATCTTTCGCTCGGCAAGCTCGGCCTGCGCCCGGGCATGACGCTGCTCGACGTGGGCTGCGGCTGGGGCGCCACTATGCAGCGGGCGATCGAACGGTACGACGTCAACGTGGTCGGGCTGACGCTGAGCAAGCACCAGGCCGTCCACGTGCAATCGATGTTCGCCGCGATGGACTCCCCGCGCAGCCGACGAGTGCTGTTGGCAGGTTGGGAGGAGTTCGACGAACCGGTCGATCGGATCGTGTCTATCGGGGCGTTCGAGCACTTCGGCTACGACCGCTACGACGACTTCTTTGAGATGGCCTACCGGGCACTGCCCAGCGATGGGGTGATGATGCTGCACACCATCTGCGGCTTGTCCCCGCAACAAATGGTCGAGTACGGCATGGCGCTGACGGACGAGCTGGCTGCCTTTCAGATCTTCCTGATGACCGAGATCTTCCCCGGCGGCGAGCTGCCGTCGGTAGCGCTGGTCAAAGAGCACGCCGTCAAGGCGGGGTTCAGGGTGAACCGCATCCAGTCGCTGCAACAGCACTACGCCATGACCCTCGACCACTGGGCGCAGGCGCTGGAAGCGCACGAGTGCGAGGCCATCGCGCTGCAGTCCGAAGAGGTCTACGAGCGCTACATGCGTTACCTGACCGGCTCCGCCGAGCAGTTCCGGGAAGGCCGCTTCGACGTCAACCAGTTCACCCTGGCCAAGTAGCCGAAGCCACCGCCCCTCCCCGGACGGCGATTCCCGCTACGCGCTGAACAAGTCGGTGAAGTCGTTGGCGATCGACTGGAACGCGCTCATCACGCTCATCAGCTCGAACCCGATGGCGGTGGGGATCAGCCCGGCGTCGGCCGCGATCGGCATTCCGATGGCGTTCGTCAGGGTGGTCAGCAGGTCGTCGCCGTTGCCGAATGCGTTGAAGAACATGCTGATGTCGTAGGCGGGCATGGTGGTCAACAAGGCGTTGATGATGTCCGCGGTCGGCAGCAGCACCGAATACAGCGTGGCGGCCGCGCTGGAGAAGGTGTTGACGACGTCGAGCAGACTTGGCAGCGCGAAGTCCATCCCCGAACCGAGCGCCTCGGCCGGGCCCCCGAACGACAGGTGCCCGAGGTCGTAGACGAAGTCGTTGAAGCCATGCTGCGCGCCCTGCCACAGCGAGCTCAGCAGCGTCATGACGTCGATGTCCGGGAGCACGCCGTAGTTCGTGAGCACGTTGGCCGGGCCCTGGTCCCAGCCGCCATGGGTCAATTCGCCGTCGACGTAGGTGTCGACGTTGCCGTAGCCCAGGTCGACCAGGATCCGGGTGACGGGCTCCAGCAGGTCATACAGCGGTTCGCCGATCACCGGGATGCCGAGCAGCGGCTGTAGCAGCGGCAGGATCTCGGTCGGGATCATGTAGTAGTCGGTGTTGAGGGCGGCCGAGGCGCCGTCCGGCAGGGTCAGGGGTCCGTCGTAGTTGGTGGATCCCAGCAGTAGCTGGGCGCTGTCGATGGAGTCCGGCCGGCTGTAGCCGGGGCCGTGTACCAGCGCGATCCCCAGCACGGCGTTGAGCACCGACAGGAAGTTCAGCGGATAGCGCGGGAAGTCGGCGAAGCCGTCGTACTCCGCGATGTAGATGTCGGTCGCGTACGGGGTGTCGGGCGTGGCCCCATAGAAGTCGATGCCCATCGACGGGATGTACAGCGGGACTTCGGGGACGGCGAAGCGCGACAGCAGGCCGCCGTTGGGGAACATCTCATTGGCGATCAAGACGAACGACAACTGGTCGGGGTCGGGGGCGTTGCCGGAGCTGAGCAGATGGTTCATCTCGATCGAGGAGAGGACGGCGCTCTGCGAGACGCCGTAGACCACCACGTTGTCGCCGGCATCGATGCGGTCACGGATGGTCGAGTCGAGCATCCGCACACCCTGGTCGACCGAGGTGTCCAGCGGCAGGCTCTTGACGCCGGTGCCCGGGTACAGGCCTTCGGGGGTGAAGACACCCTGCATGGTGTAGCCGTCGTAGCCGAGGTGTGCGAGGTATTGGTCGGCCCAGTGAAAGTCCCAGTTTCCCGGGATGGGGGTGCCGCTGCCGCCCATGACCAGGGCGACGTTGTCGAGCAGCGCCACATCGGCGACCACGGTGCGCGCCCCAGAGATCGAGGCCGCCAGCGCCGGCGTGATGACCGGCGAGGCGAGCACCGCGGCGGCGCTGGTCACGGCCACTGCCGCAACTCCCAGGGAGTGGAACGTGGGGCTTACCTTCATGGCGACCTCCGAGGCGCGCGCGGAACTGCTTGTTGCTTGCAGCACACTAACGCTCACATGATGACTACCTGAATCATTTCTGAATAACTCAAACTTTCTACTGTGAAAACTTCCGCCGAACAGGGCTTTTCTCCCGCCCATGGACCATACGATGACTTATGTTGTTGACTGTCCGCATGCCCGGAGGAAACGCCAAGGTTTGACCGGCCGGCCCCAGACAGTCCCGCCGGCCCCGCCGCCGGGTGTCAGGCCGGCTTCACCTGGACTTCGACGATGGTGGCACCGGAATCGGCGGCGATGATCAACACCGATGCCCCCGGCCCCGACACCACGTGCCCGCCGATGACGTCGACCTGGTAGCCGTTCGGGTACTGCAGAGCCGGCACCACGATCCGGGTCTGCGCGTCGGCGGCGAAACTGCCCGAACCGTCAGCCATCGCAGTGGAGTAGCTGAAGTGGAAGATGCCAGAACCATCCGAGCTGAACGACCAGGAATTCGGCACTCCGGCGATCGTCTGCGGGTACGGCTCGGCCAGCGCTGCGAGTTTGGCGGCGTCGACGTTGTCGCCGACCGGCGGCAGATTGGTGTCGAAGACCAGCGCCTGGCCCTCCGGCGAGCTGCTGGCGACGTCACCGCCGGTGTAAGCCCACTCCAGCCAGCCGTACCGGAAGGGGTTCGTGTGCTGCAGCGTGTTGGCGATGACACCGGCGTTGGCGGTGGCACCGAACTCGGTCATCAGCGCCGGAATGTTGTGCGAGTCGGCATATGCCGCAGCGTTGTTCAACAGGATGTCGAAATTCAGCCCGCAGCCGAAGTCGATTTCGAAGACCGAATTCGCCAGGCAGTAGTTGTGGAACGCGAAGATCCCGTGCGGATCGTCCACGGCGCCCAGCGACGTCGGTATCGCCGTGTTGAACAGGAAGGTCGGCTCGAACAACACTGGGGTATTGGGGTCGACAGAGCGAATCGCCGCGGACATCTGGTTGTAGAACGGCGTCAGGGTCTGGGCATCGAAGTGCGGGCTGCCCAGCACGCCCGACAACCACGGCGAGCCCGGCCACGGCTCGTTGATGATGCCGTAGCCGGCCACGCTGGCATCGTCCTTGAAGTAGTCGGCGACGTACTGCCACGATCGCGCGTAGTGGTTAGCCAGACCGATGCCGTCCTCGGCTTTGGCGTTGGACCAGAACGCATCCCAGGCGTGCAGCTGCGCGGGGTTGAACAAGTAGGTACCGATCTGGCCCACGTCGGGGTTGGGCAACCCACCGGTCAGCACCGCCCACTCCGGCGCGCCGTCGCCCCCGAAGCCTGCGCTGTAGAAGTCCTGATGGAAGTCGAGGATGCTGTAGATGCCGTGATCGGACAGGGTTTGCACGGTCTGCTTGATCGCGGCGAGGTAGTCGGGATCGAACACGCCGGGCTGCGGCTCCACACCGGCCCAGAGCACGCCTACCCGGACGGCGTTGAAGCCGTTAGCGGCCAGAAATGCGGCGTCATCGTCGCCGAACCCGTCGGCGCCCGGGGTGTACGGCGCGATCTTGTAGACCTGGTTGAGCCCGTGCAGGATCACCACCCTGCCGTCGCTGTCGGTGATCCAGGCGCCGGTGGTGGACAGGCCTGTGTAGGGGCCGCCGTCCGGGGCGCCGGCCAGCGTGCCGAAATGCCCGACCGCACCGTGGCTGCCGAACATGCCGGCCGCGCCGCCCGCACCGCCCAGCGCCGGCAGGCTTCCGGCGCCGGCATAGACCCCATTGCCGGCGTCCCCACCGGCACCGCCGACGCCGATCAACCAACCGCCGGCACCGCCGTCTCCGCCATTACCGCCGAGGCCGCCCTCACCCCCGTCGCCGCCGGCACCGCCGTTCCCGACCATGCCCGCCGCTCCCCCGGCCCCGCCGCCACCACCGGCGGTGTTGTCCCAGCCGGCGCCGCCGTCGCCGAACAGCCAGCCCGCGTCGCCGCCGTCGGGATGCGCCTCGGTCCCTGCCGTGCCGTCCGCGATCATCGCACCCCAGCCCAACGCCCTACTGAAGTCGTTGAGTCCGTCCAGGATTGGTGTGGGTCCGGCGGCATGGATCCAGTTTTCGATGCCGGTGTGCAGCGGCGTGTAGATGAGCTGCTGCAGCCACGTCGTGGCATCGGCTGCTCCCGCACCCGCCTCTGCGGACCACCCGGCCAAGACGTCGTTCCAACGTGCCGGGTCGAAGAATGCGTCCCAGGCCGCTGGACTCGACAGCGCGGACCAGTCCACGCTCTGAGTGGCCGCATCCACGAACGGTGCCATCACCTGCTCGAGCACGTCGTCGATCACTTCGGCACTCGCCGGGACCGGTACGGCCACGCCGGCCACCAGTGCCGAGCCGACTGCGGCGCCCAGCCCCACTCGCCGACGATTCAACTTCCCGATACGACGTCGAGTCATCTGGCGTGGACCTCTTTCGCGTCCCACAAAGCTGAGTATTTGATGTGTTCACCATGAACGATTCCAACAACCTAGCGGGCACAGCCCCGATTTCGGCCCAAAGTCCCCAAATTGCGGCACTGGCCAGGGCGAGACAGCGCCGTAGGCAAACCGTGACCCGACCGACTCGCCGGTGTTACCGCTTTGATGCAGGATTTCAACAACAACGTTCGGACAGATCCCGGGCTCCGCCCGGCGCCGAACCAGGACGAGGGGGATGCATGCGTGGCTTCATGAGCAAGGCGGGCGCGGGGGCGGGCTTAGTAGGCCTGATCGCCAGCACTGGGTTGGCGGCACCGGCGCAGGCGAGCCCGGTCGACACCTCGTTCCTGTCCGATCTGGCCGGGGCCGGTATCCCGGTCGCCGACCCCGCCGCAACGGCTGCTCTCGGCCAATCCGTGTGCCCGATGCTGACCGAGCCCGCCGGCACCGCCGCATCGGTGGCGGCCCCGGTCGCCGGCCTGGGTGGCGGACCCAGCATGTCGCCCCAGATGGCGCAGCTGTTCACCGAGATCGCCGTGCAGATCTACTGCCCGCAGATGCTGTCTCAACTGGCCAGCGGCCAGGTGCCGGATCTGCCGCAGATCCCGGGGATGTCGGTCGGCATCCCCGGCCTGTCCGGTGGAATCCCGGCCATTCCCGCCATTCCCGGCTTCTAGGAGCACGTCGCGGCGCCGGGCTTGAGGTAGCTGACCAAGCTGACGTCGAGAACTTCATCGATGAAGTAATACTCGCAGCCGCGTAGGTACTTCAGGTAGCGCTGATACACCTCGTCGGACTGAATCTCGATGGCCGTTTCCTTGTTGGCCTCCAACGCATCGGCCCAGATCTGCAGGGTCTTGATGTAGTGCGGCCGCAGCGAAAGTGCTTCGGGGACAGTGAAACCGGCTTTCTGTCCATGCTCCACCATCATGTCCGTGGTGGGCAGTCGTCCACCGGGAAAGATCTCGGTGAGGATGAACTTGATGAAGCGGGCGGTCTCGAACGTCAGCTTCTTTCCACGCGCATTCAGATCGTAGGGGTGATAGCTGACGCTGCTCTGGATCGTCATTCGCCCGTCCGCAGGCATGATGTCGAAACACCGTGCGAAGAAATCGTCGTAGCGCTCGTGCCCGAAATGCTCGAACGCCTCGATGGAAACGATCCGATCGACCGGCCGGTCGAACTCTTCCCACCCGTGCAGCAGTATTCGGCGCTCGCGATCGGTGTCGACGGCGTCCAGTAGCCGCTGCGCGTAGGCATGTTGATTCTTCGACAGGGTGAGCCCGATGACGTTGACGTCGTAGCGCTCGAGCGCCCGCTTCATCGTCGAGCCCCAACCGCAGCCGATATCGAGCAGCGTCATTCCGGGCTGCAGATCGAGCTTGTCGAGATTGAGGTCGATCTTGGCGATCTGGGCCTGCGCCAGCGACAGCTCCGGCGGCTCGAAATAGGCACAGCTGTAAGTGCGGGTCGGATCCTGGAACAGCGCGAAAAAGTCATCGGAGAGGTCGTAATGAGCTTGGACGTCGGCGAAATGCGGCCGTAAGGTCTTGGCCGCCGGAGTATCAGTCATCGCCAGACCTACTTCTGCAACGTGTACTGGTTGACGTCGATGTAGCCGGTGCGAAATCCGTTGGCGCACCCGGTCAGGTAATGCATGTAGCGGTCATAGACCTCTTGGCCCTGGATCTCGATGGCCTTGTCTTTGTTGCCTTCCAGCGCTGCCGCCCAGCAGTCCAGGGTCCTGGCGTAGTGGGGCTGCAGCGAATGCCTCCGGGTCAGAGTGAAACCCGCACGGGCGGAATGCTCTTCAACCATCTCGATGGTGGGTAGTCGCCCGCCGGGGAAGATCTCGGTGGCGATGAACTTGATGAACCGGGCCATCGCGAAGGTCAGCGGCATGCCACGGTCGGCCATCTGCGGCAGCGTCAACCCGGAGATGGTGTGTAACAGCATCACTCCATCGGGCGGTAGAACGGCGTGGGCCATGGTGAAGAAGTCCTCGTAGCGCTCATGGCCGAAGTGCTCGAAGGCGCCGATGGACACGATCCGATCGACCGGTTCGCTGAAGTTCTCCCAACCCTCCAGTAGCACCCGCTTGGTGCGCCGGCTGTCCATGCCGGCAAACATCGCCTCCACGTGGACGGCCTGGTTCTTGCTCAGCGTCAGTCCGATGACGTTGACGTCATGAGCTTCGACGGCACGCCGCATGGTGGCCCCCCAGCCGCAGCCGATGTCGAGCAGCGTCATGCCGGGCTGTAGGCCCAGTTTGCCCAGCGCCAGGTCAATCTTGGCGAGCTGGGCTTGTTCGAGCGTCATGTCGTCGCGTTCGAAGTAGGCGCAGCTGTAGGTCTGGGTCGGATCGAGGAAGAGCCGGAAGAAGTCATCAGACAGGTCGTAGTGTGCCTGCACGTCTTTGAAATGCGGTGTCAGGTTTTTCGGCATGGCAATGTGCTCTCGGCTGGGGCCGAAAGCGGCTCCCTTCTAGTACTTTCCAAACGCAAGCGCCACGTTGTGGCCGCCGAATCCGAAGGAGTTGCTGATCGCGTAGTGGTAATCGCCGGTCCGTGCGTCGCCGGCGACAACGTCCAGATCGATCTCCGGGTCGAGGCGGTGCAGGTTCAGCGTTGGCGGGACTACGCCGTCCCGCAGCGCCAGCACCGTCAGAATCGCCTCCACCGCACCGACCGCCCCGACCGAGTGCCCGAGAGCGGATTTCGGCGCATACACCGCGGCACGGTGCACGCCCATGGCGTTGTTGATCGCCTGGGCCTCGGCCAGATCGCCGATCCGGGTTCCGGTGGCGTGTGCGTTGATGTGGTCAATGTCGGTCGGAGCCAAGCCCGCAAGTTCGATCGCCCGGGTCATCGCGTAGCCCGCGCGCTCGCCCTGCGGATCGGGCGCCACGATGTGGTGGCCGTCCGAGGTGATTCCGGCTCCCATCAGCCGGCCGAGAATGGTTGCGCCTCGCGCCTTTGCGTGCTCAAGAGTCTCGATGACCATCAACGCGCCCGCCTCACCGAATACAAACCCGCTGCGGTCGGCGTCGAATGGTCGGCACGCGCCGGCCGGGTCGTCGTTGTGAGTGGACAACACGATACGCATCGCGGCGAATCCCGCGATGGGGACCGCTTCGATCTTGGTCTCGACTCCGCCGCAGATTGCGATGTCGGCCTCGTCGTAGACGATGTTGCGCCAGGCTTGCGCGATACCCTCGGCGCCGGAAGCACACGCCGAGATCGGGGTGAAGACACCTGCTTTGGCGCCACGCTCCAGACCCACGGCAGCGGCCGCGGCATTGGGCATGTATTTCTGTACGCCCAGCGGCGAAACCGCCTTCATGCCCCGCTCCACCATGCCTTCGTATCCCCAGACCAGTTCCTCCGGGGAGCCGAGCCCGGTACCGATCGATACCAGCAATCGGCGTGGATCCACCTCTGGCGAACCGGCATTCGCCCAGACCCGACGACCCAGGATGACCGCCATTTTCTGCAGGTAAGACAGTCGATGCAGTTCCTTGCGGTTCAACTCGTGGTCGAAGTCCTCGAGCAGATGCCCGCCGATACGCACCGGGAGATCGAACCGCTCAACGAAGGGGTCCTCGAGCTTACGGATGCCGCTCTGTCCGTCCAGCAGTTTCTTCCAGGTATCCTCGGCGTCCGTCGCCAGCGCCGTAGTCATCGCGACACCGGTGACCACGACCTCGGGAAGGCCACTGCCGGTGGAGAGCCGAGCCATTCGGGCCATGTCCGCGCCTCGCTTCCAGGACGCTATTTGGTCAGGATGAACTGCCCGACGTTGCTGATTCCTCTGCGGAAGAGGTCCGCGCAGCCGGTCAGATAGCGCAGGTAGCGCTCATACACTTCCTCGGACTGGATGGCGATGGCGCGTTCGCGGTTGTGCCTCAGATTGTCCGCCCACATGTCCAGGGTCCGGATGTAGTGCTCCGGCATCAAAAAGGCGTCCTGGATATGGAATCCGGCGCCTTGCGAGTACTCGTAGATGTCGTCGCGACCCGCCATCTCCCCACCGGGAAAGATCTCCTTGCCGAGGAACCGGACGAAGCGCAGATCGCTCATCGTTACCTTGATGCCGTGCTCGCGCCAATAGGTCTGCGGGTAGGTGAATATGCTGTGGAACAACATTCGGCCGTCGTCGGGCAGCATGTCGTAGGCGCGTTCGAAGAAGGCGGCGTAGCGGGCCTTCTTGAACGCATCGAACGCCTCGATGGTGAAGATCCGATCGACCTTCTCGTCGAACTCTTCCCACCCCTGCAGGCGCGCCTCCGCACGACGCTCGGTACCGAGCCTCGCCAGAGTGGCCGCGCTGCGCGCGCAGTGGTTGCGACTGAGCGTGATTCCGATGACGTTGACGTCGAACTCCGTCACCGCCCGAACCAGGCCCGCTCCCCACCCGCAACCGACATCCAGCACCGTCATTCCCGGTTCGAGGTTGAGCTTGCGCAATGCCAGGTCATACTTCGCGTTCTGCGCCTCCTCCAGCGTCATGTCGTCGCGCTCGAAGTACGCACAGGTGTAGGCCATCGTCGGATCGAGGAACAGCGCGAAGAACTCATCGGAGATGTCATATGCTGCTTGAGACTCTTCGTAGTACGGCTTGAGGTCAGTCATCTGCGTCACCATGTCCTCCGAATCGCTTACACCACTGTCTTTTCCATCGTGAACTGGCAGACGTCGGTGTAACCGTCACGGAACAGCTCCCGGCAACCCGTCAGGTACTTCAGAAACGTTTCGTAGGTCTGCTCGCCCTTGAGCTCGATCGCCTGGTCTTTGTGCGCTTCAAGCGCCTTGGCCCAGGTGTCCAGCGTGCGTACGTAGTTGGACCCGATCAACTGATGGCGAGTGATCGAGAAGCCGCAGCGGGTCGCGTGCTCGTCGACTATGGAGATCTGCGGCAACCGGCCCCCGGGATAGATCTCGGTCAAGATGAAATGGATGAAACGCAGCAGCGACATCGTCTTTTTCAGTCCCCGCCGCTCGCCCTCTTCGGCAGTGGGCACCACGATGGAATGCAGCAGCATCACGCCGTCGTCGGGCAGCACGCGGTGGCACATGGCGAAGAAGTCGTCGTAGCGCTCGTAGGTTCCGACGCCATCGGCGAAGTGCTCGAAGGCGCCGAGCGACACGATGCGGTCCACCGGTTCGTCGAATTCCTCCCAGCCCTGTAGTCGCACCTGCTTGCTGCGCGGGCTGTCCATCTCGGCGAATTTCTGTTCGCAATGAACCACTTGGTTCTCACTCAGCGTCAGCCCGATGACGTTGACGTCGTACTTCTCGACAGCCCGCCGCATGGTGGAACCCCAACCGGACCCGATGTCGAGCAGCGTCATCCCGGGCTGCAGTCCCAACTTGCCCAATGCCAAGTCCACCTTGGCCATCTGAGCCTGTTCGAGCGTCATGTCCTCGCGCTCGAAATATGCGCAGCTATAAGTCATGGTCGGGTCCAGCCACAACCGGAAGAACTCGTTGGACCGGTCGTAATGCGACCGGATGTGATCGACATCCGGCATCAGCTCAACGTCGCTCATCTGTTCCTCCGCTGCACAAAGCGACTTCAAAGGCGTCCGTCATCTCGACGACGCGGCAACTCACGCCGTGTTCCCGGGGGGATCGAACGATTCCCGAGCTGCGCTCAACACGACCAGCTGTCTTCAAAAGGGCTGTTGTGCGATGAATTCATTGCGGCACAGCCCCCTCCCCGACACAGCCGACACACACCGGCCGACCGGACACGAGTTCCCCCAGAACAGGGCCATCAAACACGGCAGCCGATCCGACTGGGAGGCGGGCGAATCCGCGCCGTCGCACCGGCCGAAATATTGTCGGTCCGGTCAAAAACGACTAGCTAGTCCCCAGCGGATCGATCGTCGCGGCCACATAGAGCATCACCGTCGCCGCGGTCGTCATCGTCGCGAAGTCCAGCCCCCGCTCACGCAGCACCAGCAGCCCGGCCCGGTCCTCGGACAGCACCAGGCGCAGCACGGCCGCCACCCCGGTCCCGATCCCGATCAGCAGCGCGCCGCGCCGCCAGAAGTTCGCCCCGGCCAGCACGAATGCCGCCGTGAAGATCAGCCCGACCAGCAAGATCGGCCACTGCGCGGCGATCACCCGGCGGACATCGGCGAGGGTCACAGCGTGCTCTCGACTCTTTCCACGACGTTGGTCAGCAGGAACGCCCGGGTCAGCGGACCCACCCCGCCGGGGTTGGGCGACACGTGGCCGGCCACCCCCCACACGTCGGGATGCACATCGCCGACCAGTCCGGCGTCGGTACGCGACACCCCGACGTCGACGATGGCCGCCCCCGCACGCACCATGTCGGCGGTGAGCATGTGTGGCACGCCGACCGCGGCGACGATGATGTCGGCTTGGCGGGTCAGCTCAGCCAGATCGCGGGTCCCGGTGTGGCACAACGTGACGGTGGCGTTCTCCGACCGGCGGGTCAGCAGCAGTCCCAGCGGACGCCCGACCGTCACGCCACGTCCGATCACCACGACATGGGCGCCCGCAATCGGCACCTCATAGCGGCGCAGCAGGTGCACGATGCCGCGCGGGGTGCAAGGCAGCGCCGCCGGGGTGCCCAGCACCAACCGGCCCAGGTTGGTCGGATGTAGCCCGTCGGCGTCCTTGGCCGGGTCGACACGCTCGAGGGCGGCGTTCTCGTCCAGATGTTTGGGCAGCGGCAGCTGCACGATGTAGCCGGTGCAGTCATCGTTGGCATTCAGCTCGTCGATGGTGTCGTTGAGCTGCGCCGGGCTGCAGTCCGCGGGCAGGTCGCGGCGGATCGAGGTGATACCGACCTTGGCGCAGTCGGCGTGCTTGCCACGCACGTAGGCATGCGACCCGGGGTCATCTCCCACCAGAATGGTGCCCAGACCGGGTGTGCGGCCGGCGGCGGACAACGCCGCCACCCGTGCCTGAAGGTCGACGAAGATCTCGTCGCGCGTGGCCTTGCCGTCCAACGTAATCGCACCCACGCGGACAGTCTGGCATGCCACCCGCAGTTCCAACGATGACGATCCGTCACTAAGCTCCCGCTATGCCTGTTCCCGACGTCTTCAGCCCCGCCAAACTCGGCCCGATCACGTTGCGCAACCGGATCATCAAGGCCGCGACGTTCGAGAACCGCACACCTGGCGCGCTGGCCTCCGACGACCTCATCGAGTATCACCGGCTGCCGGCCGCCGGCGGGGTGGGCATGACCACCGTGGCCTACTGCGCTGTCTCCCAGGGCGGGCGCACCTCCAACGACGGGCTGTGGATGCGCCCGGAGGCGGTCGCCGGGCTGCGCCGGCTCACCGATGCGGTGCACGCCGAGGGAGCCCTGGTCAGCGCTCAGATCGGTCACGCCGGCCCGGTCGCCGACGCGCGCTCCAACAAGGCCCGTGCCCTGGCCCCGGTCCGATTCTTCAACCCGATCGGCATGCGTTTCGCCAAGAAGGCCACCCGCGACGACATCGACCAGGTCATCGCCCAGCACGCCGACGCCGCGCGCTACGCCGTGGATGCCGGGTTCGACGCCGTGGAGATCCATCTCGGCCACAATTACCTGGCGAGTTCATTTCTTTCTCCGCTGATCAACCGCCGCTCCGATGAGTTCGGCGGGTCGCTGGCCAACCGGGCCAAGGTGGCCCGCGGCATCGTGGCCGCCGTGCACAAGGCGGTGGGCGGACAGATCGCGGTGACCGCCAAACTGAACATGGCCGACGGGGTCCGCGGCGGGATCAACCTGGACGAGTCGCTGACCACCGCTAAATGGCTGCAGGACGACGGCGGCCTGGACGCGTTGGAACTCACGGCCGGCAGCTCGCTGGTCAACCCGATGTACCTCTTCCGCGGGCACGCCCCGGTGAAGGAATTCGCGAGCGTCTTCCCCCCGCCGTTGAGCTGGGGCATGCGGATGACCGGCAACAAATTTCTGCGCGAGTACCCCTACACCGACGCCTACCTGTTGGACAACGCGCGACTGTTCCGCGCCGAGTTGTCGATGCCGCTGATCCTTTTGGGCGGCGTCACCAACCGCGCGACGATGGATCAGGCGATGGCCGAGGGATTCGAGTTCGTCGCAATGGGCCGGGCGTTGTTGGCCGAACCGGACCTGGTCAACCGGATCGCGCAGGAATCTACGACGCTGTCGGTCTGCACGCACTGCAACCAGTGCATGCCGACGATCTACCGGCGCACGCACTGCGTCGTTACGGGCGCACCGGACGCAACTCGCTAGAGTTGACTCGATGAGTCACCCAGCCCCGCCGGTGCTGACCGTCCGTCACGACGGGTCGCAAGGCACGTTCTCCGCAGGCCACGACGTGGTCATCGGACGCGACCTGCGGGCCGACGTCCGCATCCCGCATCCCTTGGTCTCGCGGGCTCATCTGCTACTGCGCTTTGAGCAGGGCCGGTGGCTCGGGATCGACAACGGCTCCCTGAACGGCATTTACGTCAACGGCCAGCGGGTGCCCGTCGTCGACATCCGCGACGGACAGGCCGTCAACCTCGGCAACCCGGACGGACCGCGGGTCTCCTTTGAGGTGGGACGGCACCAGGGCCAGGCCGGTCGGCCGCCGCAGACCGTTTCGATCCAGGTACCGCAGCCCGGCCAGCCAGGGATCGCACGCCCGGCCCGGCCGCCACAACCGTCGGGTTGGCCGGCATCACCCGAACCCGCACCGTATGCAGATCCGCGGTCGGCGGGGCACCCCGGCGTGCAGCAGCCCTACCGGCCCCCGTCCGGACCGGCGCCGTATCCCCCGCCTCCTGCCCCGCACCGGCCGCCGGCGTATCAGTCGGTTCCCCCCAGCCCGGCTCCCGATGCGGCACTGCGTCCGGGTTATCAGTCTCCCGCCCAACCGCCGGCACCCGCAGACGTGTTCCCACCACAGCAACCGGCCACCCGGATGGCGCCGGTGGCGGCCAAACCGCCGGAGGCGGGCAACATCGCCACCCGCATGATCGACATCCTGCGGCCGGCCTCCAGCTCCGCACCGGACGCGCCGGTCGGGGCCCTGACCATCGGCCGCGCCACCGACAACGATGTGGTCATCTCCGACGTGCTGGCCTCCCGCCACCACGCCATGCTGATTCCCACGCCCCTGGGCACCGAGATCCGCGACAGCCGAAGCATCAACGGCACGTTCGTCAACGGCGTGCGGATCGGCTCGGCGATCCTGACCGAGGGCGACCTGGTCACGATCGGCAACGTCGACCTGGAGTTCACCGGCGGCACGCTGCTGCGCCGCACCGAGGCAGCGACGAGGACCGGAGGGCTTGAAGTTCGCGACGTCTGCTTCGACGTCGAAGGCGGCAAGCGGCTGCTCAACAACATCTCGCTGACCGCCCGGCCGGGCACCCTGACCGCGATCATCGGCGGCTCCGGTGCCGGCAAGACCACACTGTCACGGCTGATCGCGGGCTACACCAAACCCACCGCCGGCTCGGTCACCTTCGAGGGCCACAACATCCACACCGAATACGCCTCGTTGCGCAGCCGGATCGGGATGGTGCCGCAGGACGACGTGGTGCACCGGCAGCTCACCGTCAACCAGGCTCTGGGATACGCCGCCGAACTGCGGCTGCCGCCGGACAGCAGTAAAGCCGACCGGGACAAGGCCGTCGCGCAGGTCCTCGAGGAACTCGAACTGACCAAGCATGCCGACACCCGGGTGGACAAGCTCTCCGGCGGCCAGCGCAAGCGCGCATCGGTGGCCCTGGAACTGCTGACCGGGCCGTCGCTGCTGTTGCTCGACGAGCCCACCTCGGGACTGGACCCGGCCCTGGACCGCCAGGTGATGTTGATGCTGCGCGGTCTGGCCGATGCCGGCCGCGTGGTCATGGTGGTCACCCACTCGGTGTCCTACCTCGACGTGTGCGATCAGATTCTGCTGATCGCCCCCGGCGGCAAGACCGCCTACAGCGGCCCGCCCAAAGAAGTGTTCAACGCGATGGGCGCCGACAACTACGCCGACATCTTCGCCAACGTCGGCGCCGACCCCGACGAAGCTAACCGGCGGTTCCTGGAGCGCGAGGGCGGCCACCGGGGTGCCGCGGCCTCCGTCCCCTCCACGCCGCCCGCCGACCTGGGCAGCCCGCCGGCGGAGAGCCTGCGAAAGCAGCTGTCCACGATCGCGCGCCGGCAGGTTCGGCTGATCGTCTCCGACCGGGGCTATTCGATCTTCCTGGGGGTGTTGCCCTTCATCGTGGGCGCGCTGTCGCTGACAGTGAAAGGCAAAGGGGGCCTCGGAATGCCGGGGCCGGATGCACCGACCGAGCCGCAGTACATCATGGTGCTGCTCATCATCGGCGCGGTCTTCATGGGCACCGCGCTGACCATTCGAGATCTGATCGGCGAACGCCCGATCTTCAAACGAGAACAGGCCGTGGGCCTGTCGACCCTGGCCTACCTGCTGGCGAAAATAGCGGTCTTCTGCGCGTTCGCCACGGCGCAGGGGGCGGTCGCCACCTTCATCGTGATTCTGGGCAAAGGCGGGCCGACACAGGGCGCGGTGATGTTCGGCAGCGCGAATTTCGACCTGTTCCTGGCGGTGGCCGGAACCTGTGTGGCCTCGGCGATTCTGGGCTTGGCCCTGTCGTCTTTCGCGCAGTCCAACGAGCAGATCATGCCGATGCTGGTGGTCTCGATCATGTCGCAGCTGGTGCTGGCCGGCGGCATGATCCCGGTGACGGGCCGGGTCGGGCTCGCGGAGGCGGCTTGGGTGACCCCGGGCCGGTGGGGCTACGCCGCGGGCGCCTCGGCGATCGACTTCAACAAACTGGTCAATGTGCCGCAGATCCCCAAGGACCACCTGTGGGACCACACCAAGGGCATCTTCCTGCTCGACATGGGGATGTTGGCGCTGCTGTCGGTGTTCTACAGCGTGATGGTGTGGTGGAAGATCCGGCTCAAGCGCTGAGGTTCTGAGCGCCGGCGTCTCAGGCGATTTAGGTATCGAAGGCGACTCGCAGCTGCGACGGACCACGCAACTCGGGGCCCAGCAGACCGGCGATCCGCACCGATTCGGGCTCGACCAGCCGCAGCCCCGGCAGGCGATCCAGCAGCACCCGCACCGCCGTCTCCAGCTGAGCCACCGCCAGGAACTGGCCCAGGCACACGTGCGGCCCGCTGCCGAAACTCACCGCTGCGACCGCGTGGCGGCCGATATCGAACCGGTCGGGATCTGGATAGACCTGTGGGTCCCGGTTCGCCGCGGCGATGGCCAGCAATACCCACGTACCGGCGGGCATCTCGATACCCCGCC
Organism: Mycobacterium sp. SMC-11; assembly: GCF_046250095.1. Lineage (NCBI taxonomy): Bacteria > Bacillati > Actinomycetota > Actinomycetes > Mycobacteriales > Mycobacteriaceae > Mycobacterium > Mycobacterium sp. SMC-11. Next base: position 3,632,665 of record NZ_CP176430.1, read on the forward strand.
AGGTCAGGTCGGCTGGAGCGAGCCGCGGCACGATCGCCGGCCCCGGCTCCCACCGCATCGCCTCCTGCACCGCCCACCGGATGGCTTGAGGGTTAGCGCGGAGCCGGTCGAGCTGCTCGGGATGGGTCAGCAGCGCCCACAACAGGTTGCCCAGGCTCGGGTAGCTGGTGTCGACCCCGGCGGGAAACAGCAGCCGGGTGAAGACGTAGATCTCCTCATCGGTGAGCCGCACACCGTCGACCTCGGCGGTCACCAGCTTGGACACCAGATCGTCGCCGGGGTTCTCGCGCTTTTCGGCGACGAACGGTTTGAGATAGTCGGTGAACGCCGCCGAGGCGCGCAGGGCCGCCTCGGGATCGGTCGGGTAGAAGAACAGGTCGTGGGCCCACTGCGCGAAATTCGGCCAGTCCGCCATCGGCAGGCCAAGCATCGCACTGGTGACCTGCAGCGGGAACTGCCTGGTGAAATCGACGGTCAGATCAGCGGTCCCACTGCCGACGAATCCGTCGACGAGCCGGTGTGCGATCGGTTCGAGAAGTTCCGCGGTGTAGGTCGACATTAAGGAGCGCCGGAACTCCCCCGACACCAGGGCCCGATTCATGCGGTGTTCCTGGCCGGTCATGCACTGCATGGTCTTGCCCATCACCGGCAGTGTGGTCAGGTTGTACATGGCCGCCGCCGGGAAGGTCTGCTCGTCCTTGAACCCGGCGTTGACGAGTTCGTGGGTGAGCAGCACCACGGCGGGCATGCCGCGGTACGTCGTCCGCGCATAGGGGCCGCGGCTACGCAGCACCCGGAAAGCGCCGTGTAGATCGGCTAGTTCATCGGTGCCGAAATCGATGTCCGCACCGTCGATCAGGACTGTCACGCTGCCTCCTGCGCTCGTTGTCGATACGGACTGTAAACACATGCTGTAATGACAGTCAAGGAGTCGCGGCTGGCTAGGCTTGGCCTCCGCAATGTCCTAGGACGCCCGACGGTGGGAGATTTCATGACGCGCGGCGACGGTCAGCATCGCTTGGGCCCCTTTCGTGACCCGAATGTGGATAGCGAGGTGCTGTCCAGTACCCGCCGACTGCTGATCGAACGCGGCTACCGCGACACCTCGGTGGACGCCATCGCCGAGGCCGCCGGCGTCAGCCGGCCCACCATCTACCGCCGGTGGCCGTCGAAGGCCCACGTCGTCTACGACGCCGCCTTTCCCGCCGATGCCACCCGAGTCGAACCGTCCGGCGACGCCGTAATCGAGCTCAAAACACTGATCCACAACATCGTCAGCTGGCTGGGCGATCCCGCGGCGGCCGCGGCGCTTCCCGGCCTGATCGTCGACATGCGTTCCGATCCCGCACTGCAGGCCAGCATCGGTGAACGGCACAGCGCGGTGTTCAGCGCCGACCTACGGGAACTGTTCGCGCGCAACGGCGAAGTGTTGCGCCCCGTCGACCCCGACACGGTGCTGGACATGATCGTCGGCGCGGCGATGCAGGCACTGTCGATTCGCAACGTGACCGACCTCGACGCCTACGCGCAGTCACTGACCGAAGCCCTGCTGCACGGAGTCCTTGCGCGTGACTCCGAGCGACCCGCGTGAGCAGCTAGCCTGCGCGGCCCGGCCGACGACAAACAGACCCTTGACCGTCGAAAACAGCGCCTGCTATTTTGTCGTTACAACATGACATTACAGCCTGTAATGGCTATCTGAGGAATCTGCAGAGAGGACTCCCCATGGCACACCCGAAGGCGCCCGGCCAGGTAGCACGCACACACCGGCGCGGGCTCACCGCCCGTCCCGCCATGCGCGCGGCCGGAGTCGCCACGACCGTGATGGCCATGACCCTCGCCGCCCCCACGACAGCCGGCGCGACCGCACTGCCGGTGTTACTGACGTCGTCCGATGCGGCATTACAGTCCGTCATCGACCAGATCCTGGCCGGTCAGCAGGCCATGGTCACCGCCGACAGCGCGATGCCGTGGGCGACGCCGGGAAACATCGAGCTACTGCCCGGCCTGTGGCAGAACCTGCTTTTGCAACAACTGATACTTGCGCTGCACGCCCAGAACCCGGACCAGCTGTTTGCGCAGATACCGGACCTGACACTCGGAAATGCCGCCAATGTGCGGCAATGGGCGCTGTTGAACAACCCCGATGTCTTCTACCGGATCACGCAGGGCCTGAACCCCGATTCCAGCTACGTCATCAGCGGGAAGTTCGCCTCCGGCTCTGCAGAACTCAGCGTGAACACCAACTCGATCGGCCCGACGGGAAGTCATACCGTGGACTCGCTGGAGCTCGAGACCGGCTTGAAGATCAATCCCGACGGCACCTACACCATCTACGTCTCTCCGCATAAGCCCGACGACGACTCAGTCAACTGGGTCAGCAGTGCCGACGCCAACTACCTGCTGGCCAGGTCCACCATGGGCGATTGGGGATTGGGCCCCTCGACCATCAACATCGAATGTGTCGCGGAATGCTCCTCCGCCACCACAGGTGTGACCGCGACCGGACTGTCCCCCGAAGCCATCGAATCGGCCTTGCGGAGCGTGCTCGACGGGATGGCCCGGACCAATGGCACCATGCTCGCGCTGGCCCAGCAAGGCGGAATCACTGTGCCCGAGAACACGATGAGCCCCTTCGCAAATGCGAGCGCGGGCGTCATCGGGGCCGCGGCCGCCCAGTACAACTCGGCAGGAAGCTTCAACCTCCAACCGGACCAGGCGCTGATCGTCAAAGTGCCCGACGTCGATGTCGCCAAGTACGGCGGGATCAACCTCTACACCGCCTGGGGCCAAACACTGCCCTACCCCTTGTCAATCAACAGCTACAACAACACTCAGTCATTTCACTCCGAGGACGGCTACACCTACTACGTGGTCAGCGCGCAGAACCCGGGTGTGGCGAACTGGCTGGACACCGGCGGTCTAGAAAGCGGCGCCGTCTACGCGCGGTACCTGAACCTTCCCGAAGGCACCGACCTGACGGGCCTGGCCGTGACCACGCAAGTGGTTCCGGTGGCAGATGTGAGCCAGTACCTGCCGGCCGACACGCCTACGGTGAGCCCGGCCGAGTTCGCCGCCATGATGAACGAACGCGTGCTGACCTACGACTACGCGATGGACGTCGCGCGAGCTGCCAACACTGAATGGGTCACCCAGCAGTTATGGATGCACGACCTCCGGGATGCCATGGGCGCCAGTCAATTCGCCGCTGTGTTCGGCGAGGATCCGTTCACTCCCATGTGGCTGCGGCTGACACCGGCGCTCAGCCCCGACATGTTTGCCGTCGCCAAGGACTTCCTGACGAACCCGGCTGGCAGCCTCACGGCGTTCTTCAACGCCTTGCCCCTGGCCGGCCATGACATCAACCTGCCGATCCTGCTGACCCAAGAACTGTTGCGGCAGAACTTCACCGAGACCTTTCAAGCCGTGCAGGCCGGCATGGCGTCCGGCAACTGGGTTCAGGTATTCACCGACTTACAAGCCGGTGGCCAACAACTGTTTTCGATCCTCAACGATGCGCTGTTCGACCCCAACACCAGCATCACCGCCGGCATCCTCAACGCCCGCGATGATCTGGCGACCGCGGTCATGACCGCCAACGGGGGTTTCCCGACCGAGGCAGGCCTGCTGAGCACCCTGCAGTGGAGCCTCATGCCGCAGTTGACCCAGTTGGACGCGGACAGCTCACTGTCCAACATCGCCGGACTGTTGAGTTCGGCTTTTTCCGAGCTGAATTCGCTTTTCTGACGCGTCCACTCAACTGCCGGATTCGCTGTCCAGCCGTAGCCCGTGGGCGGCCGCATAGGTCAGCGCCTGGGTGATGTCGATCCGCGTGCCGGTCAGCGAGGCCGTGGTCCATAACGTGGGGTCGACTCGCGCGCCACGCAGGTCCGCCTCGTCCAGTCGAGTGCCGATAGTCCGGGCGCCACTCAGGTCGGCGCCCCGCAGCACCGCTTTGCGCAGGTCTGCCTCCACCAGGTTGGCCTCTCGCAGCCGGCAGCCGCTCAGGTCCACCGCCCGCAGGTCACAGCCGCCGAGCCCGGCCAGGGTGAAGTCCACCTCGTCGAACACCAGCGGCCGCATCCGGCACTGCACGAATTGGGAGCCGAGCATGCTGCACTGGACGAACTCGGAATGCCACAGCGAGGCCCGCTCGAAGCGACAGTTGCGGAACGCCGATCCGCGGTGCACCGACTCACCGAGGTCGGCACCGGTGAAGTCGCACTCGTCGAACACCACCCGCTCGGTGCGCAGCCGCGACAGGTCCGCATCGCGAAAGTCGTGGCCGGCGAATTCACGCCCGGTCCACTCTTGTGTGTCGCTCAAGTCTGCGGCGCCAGGGTGGACAGCGCGTATTCGCTGATCGCGATCAGCGCATCGCGGGCCGACCGGGGGTCGCGGGCGTCGACGGCGATCACCGGGATGTGTTCGGCTAGAGCCAGCGCCTTGCGCACCGCGGCGACCGGATAACGCGGCGCGGCGTCGAACTCGTTGACCGCGATCAGGAAAGGCAGATTGCGGTGCTCGAAGAAGTCCACAGCGGCGAAGCTGTCCTGCAGTCGGCGGCAGTCGACCAGGATGATCGCCCCGATCGCACCGCGCACCAGGTCGTCCCACATGAACCAGAACCGCCGCTGGCCCGGCGTACCGAACAGGTAGAGCACCAAGTCCTCGGCCAGCGTGATGCGACCGAAGTCCATCGCCACCGTGGTGGTCCGCTTGTCGGGGGTGGCCTCTAGACCGTCGACACCGGCCGAAGCATCAGTGACCAGCGCTTCGGTGCGCAACGGCATGATCTCCGAGACCGTACCGACGAACGTGGTCTTGCCGACCCCGAATCCGCCGGCGATGACGATCTTCGTCGATGCCGAGTCTCGCGGAGCTGGCCTATCCCAGGACCTATCCGAGCGCTCGTAGGCCACGAAGGGTCCTTCCTATCAGGTCTCGGCGTTCGTCCCGGGTGGATGCCTCAGTCAGTGTGGCACGCACTCGAAGGTATCCCGACGTGACCAGATCACCCACCAGCACCCGCGCGACGCCCAGTGGCAGGTTCAGCCGGGCAGAGATCTCGGCGACCGACGGCGCGCCCTGACACAGTTCGACGATCCGCCCACGCGGATCGCTGGCCGGCCATTGATTGGGCTGGGCTACCCGCAGGGTCTGCACCGGGGCCTCCAGCGGCAACGGCACGTCGGTGTGGGTTCGACCGGCGGTCAGCGTATACGGGCGGACCAAGTTGGCCTCAGTTTCAAGGTGCTCCAGGACCTCTGGGGCCTCTGAGACCTGCGGCGCCTGCGGGCGCGACCAACGCTCGGGCATGTCCATCACCATTCACCGGCACCTCACGAGTGGCTGCCCCGCGACGGCGCCGACCGGCGCGCCGACTGGACCACCGCTCCGACCCGTTCCACCAGAACCGCCATCTCGTACCCGATCTGGCCGATATCGCCGGACGTGCTCGCCAATGTCGCCAGGTGCGAGCCGTCTCCGACTCGCATCAGCAGCAGGTAGCCGTGCTCCATCTCCACCACGGACTGCAGAACCCGGCCGCCTTCGAACAACTGCGACGCCCCGGTCGCCAGGCTGGCCAATCCGGACGCCACCGCCGCCAGCTGGTCGGCCCGCTCGGTAGGCAGGTGCTCGCTGGCCGCCACTGTCAGACCGTCGACCGACACCAGCACCGCATGTGACACCCCGGGCACCTCGCGGGCGAAATTGGAGACCAGCCAGTCCAACGAGCTTTCGGCGGGACGGCGCTGCGCGGTGGGATCGGTTGGGAAAGTCATTACTGGTTCTGTCCCTGGTCGGTGTCGAGGCCATTGTCTGGGCCCTTTTCTAGGCCCTTCTCCAAGCCGCCTTGTAGGCCGTTTTCTCGGGCCTGCGATCGCGCGGCGTGCACTCCCCCGAAGTGACTGCTGATCGAAGTGCGGATCGCCGCGGGATCCCGTTCCAGTGGCTCGTGGGAGGGTTGGGGCGGTACGCCGTTGGATGTTACCGGCCGTTCTGCGTCAGCCGGATCGTGCGCTGCGGCATCAGGGTCTTCCTCGGCCGGCGCCTCTGCCGCGGCTGAGCCGGGCACCAGGCGAGCACCGGGCTCGCGGACCGGCAGGCCGTGTTCGGTATGAGCGACCACCGGCACGTTCTCCGCTTCCGCGGCTACCGACCAACCGCGGTCCCAGACCGACTGCCAGTCCAGATCGGCGCGCAGGCTGGGCTCGTTGGGGTCGATGCCCACCGACTCCGAGAGCATCCGCTGGTAAATCGAGTCGGTCTCACTCTCGAGCCCGGGCTCGGGCTCGGGCTCGGGCTCGCGTTGAGGCTCAGAGGCAGCGGCGCCGAGCCGGGCACGCGCCGCGAAATACCCCGACGTATCAGCGGGAGCAAACTTCTCGGCCACCGGCTCGGGTACCCCGTGCGGGGCTGGGGCCGGCGCTTCCGGCTGCCCTGCGCCCCGCTCCTCGGCCTCCCACCACGGTTGCGGCAGCTCGCGGCGTACTCGCTCGGGGGCGGTCGGCGGCGGCGCCGGTTGTGCCGGTTGTTCAGAGGGCACGCCGGTGATGCCGCTGGACCCCGGGGTACGTCGCGGCAGCAGTGAGACGACGGGACCGGGTTCGGCAGGTTCGGCGTCCTCGTAGGACGCATACGACTGGTAGGGCTCGGGCTCGTATTCGTATGGTTCGGGTTCGGGCTCATACCGCTGCGGTGCGGGCTGCGGCTGCTCGGCGGGGGCGAAGTAGGGCTGGGCGGGCGTCGCGGGTACCGGCGACGACTCCTCGAACGGCCTGGCGGTCAGCAGGTGCGGCGGCAGATACACCTCGGCGGTGATGCCACGAGATCCCTGCGAAGCCGGGAACAGCCGGACCTCGATCTCGTGGCGAGCGGCCAGTCGAGAGATCACGAACAGACCCATGTGGCGGGCGTTCTCCGGACTGAACTCGCCGCCGGCCGCCAGACGCATGTTGGCCATCCGCAGGTCAGCGTCGGTCATCCCCAATCCGACATCGACGACCTCGACCACGACCCCGCCGTCGTTCTCGAAACCGGCTACCACCCGCACCGGCTCCGTCGGCGCCGAATAGCGCAGCGCATTGTCGATCAGTTCCGCGAGCAGGTGTATGCAGTCCGCGGCGGCGGCGCCGATCACGGTGGTGTCGGGCACCAGCACGGTCTGCACCCGGTCGTAGCCCTCCACCTCTGAGGCGGCCGCACTGATCAGGGTCGCCAGCGGAACCGGCCTGCCCCGCTCATGCGGCACCCGCGCACCGGCCAGCACCAACAGGTTCGCGCCGTTGCGCCGCATCCGGGCGGCCAGGTGGTCCAGCCGGAACAGGCTCTCGAGTCGATCCGGGTCGTCCTCATTGCGCTCCAACCGGTCGATGAGCGCCAACTGCTGATCGACCAGGGACCGGTTACGCCGCGACATCGTCTCGAACATCTCGTTGACCAGGCGCCGAAGCCGTGCCTCATCACCGGCGAGCAGCAGCGCCTGGGCATGCAGCTCGTCGACCGCGTGGGCGACCTGCCCCACCTCCTCGGTGGTGTACACCGGCAGCGGGTCGGGGTCGCGGTCTGAACCGGGCACACCGGCACGCAACCGGGCGATCTCCTGTTCGAGGTCGACGTGGGCGACCTGCAAGGCGCTGTCGCGTAGGGTCCGCAGCGGGCGCACCAACGAGCGCGCCACCAGCCACACCGCCAGCAGCGTGGCGGTGATCGCGGCCAGCACCAGCACGATGTCGCGCAGGGCGGCGGCGCGCCGGTCCGCGGCCCGGTCTTCCACCGCCGCAGTGACTGCCCCGGTGTTCTCGCTGATGAGCTGGGCGGCGATCTGGTCGGTGGTACGGATGGAGTCACGCAGCACCGGGTTGTTGGGCAGCACCTGCTCCGGGTCGGACATGATCGACATCCGGGTCACCAGCTGCTGTTGCAGCGACTTGGCGTCCGGGGAGTCCACCCCGAGCACCTCGCTCATCCCGAACAGCGTCGACGGCTCGGTACCGGCCAAGGTCATCATCGAGCTGCGCAGCTCCGGATCGGGAAGCTCGCCTCCCCGATTCACCAGCAGTTCCTGCATCATCATCTGGCCCCGCGCGCCGACGGCACGGCTCAGGCCCTCGGTCTGCGCCCGGATCCGCTCGCTGTCCACCCGGACCGACCCGTTGATGGCGTCCTCGGCGGTCAGCAGGATCGGCGCGTAGCCGGTCACCTCGTCGCGCAGGCCGACACCGGTGGTCGAGACCGAACTCAGCAACCCCTGACCGCGTTCGATCAGCGACTCCACCCCGGACCGCACATCGATCGCTACGTCGGTGTGCGACAGCCGAGACTGCAGCTCGTACTTGCGGTTCTCGAAGTTCTTCCGGGCGCCTTCGGCATCGCCGTCTGAGGAAGCGGCCACCAGCGCGTCGCCCAACGCCGACATGTAATTGGTGATCGCTGGAATCATCTCGGCGCGGTCGGCGACCAGCCGAAGCCGGTTGGCCTCGGTGAGCGCATTGGAGATACGCAGCCCGCCGAACAGCCCGGCCAGCGTCAGCGGCAGCAACGCGATCGCCAACACCTTCCATCGCACCGGCCAGTTGCGCACCGACCATCGCGACGGACGTTTGACGGCTGCGGATTCCGGCTTGTGGCCGCCCTCGGCTGGTTCGGCTGACTCCCCAAAGACCTGGTCCACCTCTTCCGGGTGGTCAAAGAGCGTCACCGGTCGGCGGCCGATTCGCCGACCGCTCGGCTGAAATTCACCGTCTGCGCCTCATTCATCGGACTCTCCGGGACATCGCACCCGCACAGCGGGTTGCGGTGTGTTTCACGGCATAGCAATTCGACGAGTATGCCAGTCGACCGCAGGCCTGACCAGAATTTTTACTGAACAGAACACTTTCCGAGACCTTCGCGTGTCTTGGCGTACTTCGGTCGAGCAAACAGACCGACTCGCCGTGTTCGACCCCCATAAGCCGCTGGCACGCCTGCGTCAGGTGCAGTTGCCACGACGCGGGCAGCCTCCACGCCGGCGCGACGGTCGAATAAACAGGGCAGGCACCAAGCCCCGACAAGACGGGTCCCTAGCGCCTGCCCCGAAGAAAGGACGCGCCATAACTACGGCGCTAGCCAGTCAGCACAAATGTTGCTGCGCGGCCGTTATGAAAATCCGATAATTATCCTGAGCAGCCGGGAGCGTGGTTGCGACCATCTGGTCTGGCGTCAACCCGAGCTGCAACTGGTTGCACACGTCGTGACCGCTCGCGATCGCGACATCCGGACGCGTGATCAGCCCCGGCGCCAGCGGGTGGCCCGTCGCTCCGAAACTCACACCCGACCAACCGTTTTCGCGCAGTGCGTCAATGAAGGTCTGCTCATCGGCGTGCGCTGCGGGCGCAGTCAAAACGCCGACCGAGAGTCCCATCGCCGCAATGGGAGCAACTACCCCCGCTTTACCAACAAGCATTTCGGTTCCCTATTCTTTTTGTGATCGGCATAGCCCGGAATGCGAGATTACCGCGCCCGAACAAGGTTCGCGATTCGTCCCGGGAATTCGTCTCGGAGCGAAAACCGGATCCAGTTCCCGACGACCATTACCTGCGTTTGTCGACGATTTTCGAGCCCCCGGACCGGCCCGGCATCCCACACGTGAACGTCTCGATTGGCCTCGCCAGGAATACCCTGCCCGATACGCGGCGACCGGAGGCCGTTCGCTTCTCGGCCTGCCGTCATACAAGGATGCTGCCTGTGTTCAAAGTGATGTTCTATTCGCCCCGCATCCCGCCCAACACCGGCAATGCGATTCGGATGGTCGCGGCGACCGGCGCGGAGCTTCACCTGGTGGAGCCCATGGGCTTCGACCTGTCCGAACCAAAGCTGCGGCGGGCCGGCTTGGATTATCACGACCTGGCCTGGGTGCGCGTGCACTCGTCGCTGCCGGCGGCATGGGAGGCGCTGGGCGAGGCCCGGGTGTTCGCGTTCACCGCCGGCGCCCACATCCCCTACACCGACGTGAGCTATGAGCCCGGCGACGTGCTGATGTTCGGCCCCGAACCCACCGGCCTGGACGAGGCGACGCTGGCCGACCCGCACATCACCGCGCGAGTGCGCATCCCGATGCTGGCCGGGCGGCGCTCATTGAACCTGTCGAACGCCGCCGCCGTCGCGGTCTACGAGGCGTGGCGCCAGCACGGGTTCGCCGACGGGGTGTAGCACCTCCAGCCCCCGTCAGGGAGCGGGACCTTCTTCCGGCGGCGCAGGCCAACCGGTCCGCGAGCCGAAGCACTTGTCACCACTCGGCGGGACCATGTACGGTCTTGCGCATACCCCTACCCCCTAGGGGTATCTACCGAGGAGGAGTTCATGACGACACCGACGGCCGTGGATTGGCATTTGCGAGGCGAGTGGTTTGACGTGTGCAGTTGCAAGCTGCCCTGCCCGTGCAGTTTCGCCCAGGAGCCCACCCACGGAGACTGCCTGTTCACCCTGGTTTGGCAGATCCACGAGGGGCACTACGGCGACGTCGAACTCGCCGACCTGGGCGTGATCGCCCTCGGTGAGTTCGAGGGCAACATGTGGATCGAGGATCCCAACGCCACGATGAAATTGATGTTCTACATCGACGCCAAAGCAGACATGGACCAGCGGTATGCCCTCGAGCGCATCTTTACCGGGAAAGAGGGCGGTTGGCCGGGTGAATTCGGCAGCCTGATCGGCACGTTGGACAGGATCGAGTACGCACCGATCACGTTCCAGGCCGCGGATGATCTGGCGTACTGGCGCGCGGAGATACCGGGCAAGGTCGACGTACGCGTCGAGGCGCTCACCGGCCCGACGTCGGATCCGAACCGGCGGGTCACCACCGCCAACGCGCCGGGCGCGGAGGTCGGCCCGGGCCAGGTCGCGACCTGGGGCGTGGTCAAACGCGATCAGGCACAGGGTTTCGACTTCTCCCACGAATACCGCGGCGGTTCAAGCAAGCACTTCCCGTTCGACTGGCAACCGCACCCGGATGACCACGGTGCCCTGCAAGACAGTCCCGGCGCTGAAAGCCGTTCAGGCTGCCAGTGCAACGCCTAAGCCCACCGTCAGATCGACTGTAGAAGAAGCGATCCCACCAGCACCGAAAGGAACACACGATGGCAATCTTCCGCAAACTCCGTACCAAGTTCGGCGAGCACAAGCGCCGAGTCGCCGGCACCCTGGCCTTCACCGGCCTCGCGGTGGCAGTCTTCGTCGCCGGAGCCTGGGCAGGGTCCTCCGGGGCACTCACTTTAGGCACGACTCCGACCGCGGCGTCCCACGCGATGCATTCGCCCGCGCCCCACGGCCATGATTCCGATGGCTCGCCGATGCCCGCCGGTGAGATGGGTCCGAACATGAAGAAGCACGGTGAAATGGGCCCCAACATGAAGAAGCACGGCGAGATGCCCCCCGGCGAAATGGGACCGAACAAGAAGCCTATGAAGCCGGGCATGCCCATGCACAAGTCGGACAAAAAGTGCTGCGACAAAGCGTGATTCGCAACCGGACAGGGAGTCTTCATGCTTGACACCATTGATGGCCTGCCGGCACATCCACTGCTCGCACACCTGGTAGCGGTCTTAGTACCCGCGACTGCCCTACTGGCCGTGGTTGCCGTGCTCTGGCCCGCCGCACGCCGCCGCATCAGTGGCGCCGCGTCGTTCGTCGCGGTGGGCACGCTGGTGGCGATCCCGCTGACCACAACGGCCGGCAGTTGGCTCCAACAACGGGTGATGGGAGGTGAAATCCTCCATCGCCACGCCGCATTGGGAGCTCAGCTCGTCCTGTGGTCCGCACTGCTCGCCGTCGCCATGATCGTCTGGTGGGCGCTGCATACCCCACTGTTTGCCGATGAGGTGGGAGCGCTGCCACCGGCGATCCGTCGCATCGGCATTGTCGCCACCGGGGCAGGCACCCTGATATTCGCGGCTGTGTCGACCTGGCTGGTCATCCGCATCGGCCACACCGGCGCCCAGTCGCTGTGGGGCGGAATGGACTGCTGACCGCAGCGCTTGCGATCACCAAGTGTCGAAGTGCGCGACCTGCTCAGCCGGCAGCCGTTTGGCCGGCTTGAAGTCGGTGCCCTTGGTGTAGGCGATCGGAAACAGCCCGCCCTGGCTGTACTCTTCGAACGGGATGCCGAGCACTTCGGCGGCCTGCTGCTCGCCGTCGCCCAGCAGGTGCAGCGTCGTCCAGCAGGAACCCAGCCCGCGGTTGCGCAGCGCCAGGCAGTAGCTCCACGCAGCCGGGAACAGTGACGCCCAGAAGGATGCGCCGAACCCCAACGACGCGGTTTCGGGCTTGCCTTCCAGGCACGGGATCATCAGCACCGGCACGTCCTGCAGGTTCTCGGCCAGGTATCGGGCTGAGCCGCTGACGAACTCCATCCGCTCGCTGCGCACGTCGCCCTCGCCGTAGTCCGGCCGCATCCGGTTCAGATACGGCATGGCGTTCGCGCGGTAGATGTCGGCGAGCGCCTGCTTCTTGACCGGGTCGGTGACGAACATCCACTGCCAGCCCTGAGCATTGGAACCGGTGGGTGCCTGCAGGGCGATCTCAAGACACTCCATCAGCACCTCGCGGGGAACCGGCTTGTCGAGATCGAGGCGTTTGCGGACCGATCGCGTGGTGGTCAGGACTTCGTCGGCGGACAAGTTGAGGTTCATGGCTGGAGGTTACCGTCGGGCTTGCTGCGGCGGTCCAGCTTCGGCTCTCCTGCGTCGAACCTCGCTGACCGCCGGGCTTGCTGCGGCGGTCCAGCTTCGGCTCTCCTGCGTCGAACCTCGCTGACCGCCGGGCACTACCGGAAATCCCGAGAGCGCGAACTCACAGTCAACTCAAGGGACCCCAGCCGATCGGCCAGCACGGTGACCGCCCCACTGGCGTTCTGCACCCGCCCGCGGATCAGCAGTGCCGTCGCGGTCTGCGCCAGCCGTCGATGCCGCTTCCACACCCCCGGCGTACACAGCACGTTGACCATTCCGGTCTCGTCTTCGAGGTTGACGAACGTGACTCCGCGCGCGGTCGACGGCCGCTGCCGATGCGTCACCGCCCCGGCCACCAGCACCCGGGTGCCGTCGGGAACCGCGGTCAGCCGCGCCGCCGGAACCACCCCGAGCGCATCGAGATCGGCACGCAGAAACTGGGTCGGGAAGCTGTCGCAGGACACCCCGGTGGCCCATACGTCGGCAGCCGACAACTCGATCTCACTCATCCCGGGCAACACCGGGGTATGCGTCGAAACCCCCACCCCGGGCAGCCGGTCCGGCCGCTGCCCCGCCGCAGCCCCGGCCGTCCAAAGCGCCTCCCGGCGTGACACCCCGAAATCGGCGAACGCGCCGGCGGTTGCCAACGCCTCAGTCTGGGGAACTGAAAGCTGCACCCGCGCAGTCAGATCCAGCATTGAAGTAAATGGACCGTGAGCCTCACGGTCGGCCACCAGCCGCTCGGCGAGGTCCGTACCGATGCCACGGACAGCACCCAGTCCGAGCCGGACCTGCGTGCCGGCTTCGGCCAGCGTGGCGTGCGCCAGGCTGGCGTTGACGTCCGGGCGGTGCACCGCGACCCCGTGCCGGCGAGCGTCGGCGACCAGCGACTGCGGCGAATAGAAGCCCATCGGTTGGGCTCGGAGCAGCGCGGCGCAGAACGCCGCCGGGTAGTGCAGCTTGAACCAGGCCGAGTAGAACACCAGCGACGCGAAGCTCATCGCGTGACTCTCCGGAAATCCATAGTTGGCAAAGGCTTCCAGCTTCTCGTAGATCCGCATCGCCACCTCGCCGGTGATGCCGTGACACTCGGCCATGCCGCTGTAGAACCGGTCGCGTAATCGGCGCATCCGCTCCGGTGATCGTTTGGACCCCATCGCGCGGCGCAGCTGGTCGGCTTCGCCCGCGGTGAATCCGGCGCAGTCCACCGCCAGCGTCATCAGCTGTTCTTGAAACAGCGGAACCCCATAGGTTTTCTCCAGCGCCCGCGCCATGCACGGATGCTCGTAGGTCACCGGGTCGATACCGTTGCGGCGGCGGATATAGGGGTGCACCGATCCGCCCTGGATCGGCCCAGGCCGAATCAGCGCCACCTCCACCACCAAGTCGTAGAACTCCCGTGGGCGCAGCCGCGGCAGGGTGGCCATCTGCGCGCGCGATTCCACCTGGAACACCCCGACCGTGTCGGCGCGCGCGAGCATCTCGTACACCGCCGGCTCGGACAGATCGATCGCGGCCAGATCCACTTCGACGCCGCAATGCTGCGCCACCAGGTCGATCGCGTAATGCAATGCCGACAGCATCCCCAACCCCAGCAGGTCGAATTTCACCAAACCGATTGCCGCGCAGTCATCTTTGTCCCACTGCAGCACGCTTCGTCCGGGCATCCGGGCCCATTCCACCGGGCACACGTCGGCGATCGGGCGGTCACAGATCACCATGCCGCCGGAGTGGATGCCCAGATGCCGGGGCAGGTCGGCGACCTGATCGGCCAGCTCGATCACCTGTTCGGGGATGCCGTGAAGATCGGAGTCGTCCTCCCGGCCGGGCCGGCCCCATCGGCTCAGCTGTTTGCTCCAGGCGTCCTGTTGCCCCGGCGAATAGCCCAGCGCGCGGGCCATGTCCCGCACCGCACTGCGGCCCCGGTAGGTGATGACGTTGGCCACCTGGGCGGCGTGGTCTCGGCCGTACTTGTCGTAGACGTACTGGATCACCTTTTCGCGCTCATCCGATTCGATGTCGATGTCGATGTCGGGCGGGCCATCGCGGGCCGGCGACAGAAAGCGCTCGAACAGCAGTCCATTGGTCACCGGGTCCACCGCGGTGATCCCGAGGGCGTAGCAGACCGCGGAGTTGGCCGCCGATCCCCTGCCCTGGCACAAGATGTCGCTGCGCCGACAGAACTGGGTGATGTCGTGTACCACCAGGAAATATCCGGGAAAGCCCAGTTGCGCAATGACTTCCAGCTCGCGTTCGATCTGGGCGTACGCGGCGGGCATGCGGTCGGGCGGGCCGTAGCGCCCGAGCGCGCCAGCCAGGGTCAGCTGTCGCAGCCAGCTGTCCTCGGTGTGACCGTCTGGGACGGCAAACGGCGGCAGCCGCGGGGCGATCAGCGTCAACGGAAAAGCACACCGCTCACCGAGTTCGGCCGCCGCCGGCACCGCCGCCGGATGCGCCGCGAACAGCCGAGCCATCTCCGCGCCCGAGCGCAGATGCGAGCCGCCCAGCGGAGCCAGCCGGCCGGCGGCCGAATCCAGCGACTGGCGGGCCCGCACCGCACCCAGCGCCATCGCCAGCCGGCCCCGATCCGGCCGGGCGAAATGCGCGCCGGTGGTGGCCACCAGCCCCACCCCGAACCGGGGCGCCAGCGCGGCCAGTGCGGCGTTGCGCTCGTCGTCGTAGGGGTCTCCGTGCCGGGTCAGCTCCACGCTGACCCGCGCGGCCCCGAACCGATCCACCAGATCGGCCAGCGCGGCGGCGGCCGCATCCGGGCCGCCGGTGGCCAGCGCCTGGCGAACATGGCCCTTACGGCAGCCGGTCAGGATGTGCCAGTGCCCGCCCGCCGCCTCGGTCAGCGCATCCAGATCGAAACGCGGCCTGCCCTTCTCGCCGGCTAAGTGCGCGGCGGCGATCTGCCGCGACAACCGCCGATAACCCTCCGGCCCGCGGGCCAGCACCAGCAGGTGCGGACCGGGCGGGTCCGGGGCATCGGTGCGCGCCACCCTCCCCAGCGACAACTCGGCGCCGAACACGGTGCCAATCTGAAGGCCCGCAGCGTCCAGCTCGGCGGCCGCCTCGGCGAACCGCACCACCCCATACAAACCGTCGTGATCGGTCAGCGCGATCGCCCGCAGGCCCAGCCGGGCAGCCTCGACGACCAGCTCCTGCGGGTTGCTGGCCCCGTCCAGAAAGCTGTACGCCGAGTGCGCATGTAACTCGGCGTAGGGCACGGTCCGCCCTGCCGGCCGAAGTGGCTCGACCTGCGGGAACGACGGGCCGTGATCCGTCGACACACCGGCCGCGATATCGGTGTGACGAGGCTTACCATCTAGAACACGTTCCATTTCCGCCCAGCTCGGCGGCCCGCTACCCCAGCCCACACCCCCTAAGATATCGAACATATGTACGAAACACCCTGGGAAGGGTGTGAAAAAGAACTTTGATGCACTAATCTGTGTCAGTTCCGGCACGATGCGAAAGGGCCACTGCTTTCATGTTCGGCGCTCTCAGACGCGCGTGGTTACCCCTGCTCATCATCGTCGTCGTCGCGGTAGGGGGGTTCACCGTGCAGCGAGTCCGCGGCTACTTCGGAGCCGACGACAGCGGCAATGGGACCGTCCCGTTCGAGGACACCAAGCCGTTCCACCCCAAGGTCGTGGTCTACGACATCTTCAGCCCCGACGGCACCTACGCCGACATCAACTACCTGGACCTCGATGCCACGCCGCAGCGGATCGACGGCGCCAGCCTGCCGTGGTCGCTGACCCTGTCGACCACCAACCCGGCGGTGAGCCCCAACATCGTCGCCCAAGGTGACGGCGCCACCATCGGCTGCCGCGTCACCATCGACGGCGTCATCAAAGAAGAAAGAATCGCCACCGGCCCCGTGAGCGCCCAGACCTTCTGCATTGTGAAATCCGCATGAGCAAGCACACCAGCGACGACACCCCGACCGACACCCTGCCGGCCACGCCGCCGCCCAAGCGCGGCGGTATCCCAGCGTGGATCCGCCGGCTCGCGGTGCCCATCATCTTGGCCTGGCTGGCGATCACCGTACTGGTGAACGTCGTCGTACCGCAGCTCGACGAGGTCGGGAAGATGCGCGCGGTGTCGATGGCCCCCCGCGACGCTCCGTCGATGATCGCGATGATGCGCATCGGCAAGGTGTTCGACGAGTTCAAATCGGACAGCTCGGCGATGGTGGTCCTCGAAGGCGACCAGCCGCTCGGCGACGACGCGCACAAGTATTACGACCAACTGGTCGCCAAGATGGAGGCCGACCACACCCACGTCGAGCACATCCAGGACTTCTGGAGCGACCCGCTGACCGCGGCGGGATCGCAGAGCCCGGACGGCAAGGCCGCCTACGTTCAGGTGTATCTGGCCGGCAACATGGGCGAGACCCTGGCCAACGAATCGGTCGAGGCCGTCCAGCAGATCATCGCCGACACCCCGGCACCTGAGGGGGTGCACGCCTACGTCACCGGTGGGGCCGCCCTCAACGCCGATCAGCACATCGCCGGCGACAAAAGCCTGAAGATCATCACCGCGCTGACCTTCGTGGTGATCATCACGATGCTGCTGTCGATCTACCGCTCCGTCGGCACGGTGCTGTTGGTGCTGGGCATGGTGGTCTTCGAGCTCAGCGCTGCCCGCGGCGTGGTGGCCGTGTTGGCCTACTACAACATCATCGGCCTGTCGACGTTCGCGGTGAACCTGCTGGTGACACTCGCGATCGCCGCCTCGACGGACTACGCGATCTTCCTGCTAGGCCGCTATCAAGAGGCCCGAGCGCTCGGCGAGGACAAAGAATCGGCCTTCCACACCATGTATCACGGCACCGCGCACGTGATCCTGGGCTCGGGTCTGACCATCGCCGGTGCAACCTTCTGTCTGCACTTCACCCGACTGCCCTACTTCCAGTCGCTGGGCGTTCCGCTGGCGATCGGCATGTTGGTCATCGTGCTGGCCGCCCTCACCTTCGGCTCGGCGGTCGTGGCGGTGGCCAGCCGCTTCGGCATGCTGGAGCCCAAGCGGGCGATGCGAATCCGCACCTGGCGGCGGATCGGCGCGATGATCGTGCGCTGGCCGGGGCCGGTGCTGGTGGCCACCACGGCGGTCTGCCTGATCGGCCTGCTCACGCTGCCTGGGTACAAGACCAACTACAACGACCGGCAGTACCTGCCGGACTACGTGCCGGCCAACATCGGCTACGCCGCCGCCGACCGGCACTTCTCCCAGGCCCGGATGAGTCCGGAACTGCTGATGATCGAGACCGACCACGACCTGCGCAATCCGGCCGACTTCCTGGTGATCAACCGGATCGCCAAGCGGGTGTTCGAGGTGCCGGGTATCGGGCGGGTGCAGACCATTACCCGGCCGCTGGGCACGCCGATCGAACACACCACGATCCCGTTCGCGATCAGCATGCAGGGCACCACCCAGCAGCTGAACATGAAGTACCAGCTCGACAGCATGAAGAACATGCTCAAGATGGGCGACGACATGGCGGTCTCGGTTCAGAGCATGAAGGACATGCTCGAAGTCACCCGCGCGATGTCCGAGACAACCCACAGCATGGACCTCAAGATGCACCACATGCTCGACGACATCCAGCGGATGCGCGACTCGATCGCGGACTTCGACGACATGTGGCGTCCGATGCGCAGCTACTTCTACTGGGAGCCGCACTGCTTCGACATCCCGATCTGCTGGTCGATCCGGTCGATCTTCGACGTGATGGACGGCCTCGACCAGATGACCGAGGATTTCGAAAAGGTGCTGCCCGACATCGACAACCTCGACCGGCTGATCCCGCGGATGCTCGAGATCATGCCGCCGATGATCGAGACGATGGAAAACATGCGGACCACCCAGCTGAAGATGCAGTCCACCATGGAGGGCCTGCAGCTTCAGATGGAGAAGATGATGGAAGGCCAGAACGCCATGGGCAAGGCGTTCGACGAGTCCAAGAACGACGACTCGTTCTACCTGCCGCCCGAGGCGTTCGACAACCCCGACTTCAAGCGCGGCATGAAGATGTTCCTGTCCCCCGACGGGCACGCGGTGCGGTTCATCATCAGCCACGAGGGCGACCCGATGTCCCCGGAGGGCGTCAGCCACATCGCGCCGATCAAGCACGCGGTGCACGAGGCGCTCAAGGGCACCCCGCTGGAGGGCTCCAAGGTCTATCTCGGCGGCACCGCGGCCATGTTCAAGGACATGAAGGACGGGTCGGCCTACGACCTGATCATCGCCGGTATCGCCTCGCTGTGCCTGATCTTCATCATCATGCTGCTGATCACCCGGGCCGTGGTGGCCTCGGCGGTGATCGTCGGCACGGTGCTGCTCTCGCTGGGCACGAGTTTCGGTATCTCGGTGCTGATCTGGCAGCACATCATCGGCCTGGACCTGCACTGGATGGTGCTGGCGATGTCGGTGATCATCCTGTTGGCGGTCGGCTCGGACTACAACCTGCTGCTGGTCTCCCGGATGAAGGAAGAGCTGCACGGCGGACTCAAGACCGGCATCATCCGCGCGATGGGCGGCAGTGGCTCCGTGGTCACCTCGGCGGGCCTGGTGTTCGCGTTCACCATGATGTCGATGCTGGTCTCCGACCTGCGCGTGATCGGCCAGGTGGGCTCCACCATCGGACTGGGTCTGCTCATCGACACCCTGGTGATCCGCTCGTTCATGACGCCGTCGATCGCCGCGCTGCTGGGCCGCTGGTTCTGGTGGCCGCAGCGGGTGCCGTTGCGGCCGAGTCCGGTGGCGCAGCAGGCCGTGGCCCGGGCGAGTGAGCCGGTGTCGGCCGGCTGACGCTGACCGTTACGACTCCGGGCGGACGACGACCACCGGGGTGTGGGCTGACTGCACCACTGCCTGGCTGACCGAGCCGAGCAGCATGCCGGTGAAGCCGCCGCGGCCGTGGCTGCCCACCACCACCAGCTGGGCCTCCTGGGATTGGTCGACGAGTTGGTCGGCCGGTCGGTCATCGACCACCACGCGGCGCACCGTGACGTCGGGGTAGCGCTCCCGCCAGCCCGCCAGTCGTTCGGCCAGGGCCAGTTCGCCTTCGGATGCCATCGCCGCGGTGTCGATGCCGGGGAAGTCCATCAGTCCGGTGTCGTGCCAGGCATACACCGCGACCAGTTCCACCCCACGCAACGAGGCCTCTTCGAACGCCAGCGCGGTTGCGGCCTCCGACACCGGGGATCCGTCGATACCGACAACCACCGGCGCGGTGTCGGGGCGCGAATGGTCTTCGTGGATGACCACGACCGGGCAGTGCGCGTGCCGCACCAGCGACGAGCTGACCGAGCCGAGCAACAGCCGGCGCATCCGCCCGTGCCCGCGCGACCCGACCACCAGGCGGGCGGCTTCGCGACTCATGTCCACCAGCATCGGCACCGTGGAGCCCACCACGGTCTCGGCGGTGACCTGCTTCGCACCGGCCGCCTCGGCGATCTCGACGGCCTCACGCAGGTAACGTTCGCCCTGGTCACGCTGCCACTCGGTGTAGCCGGGCGGCATCGGCGTCTCGGGGAACGTCATCACCACCGGGGAAGCCAGCACGTGGATCAGGACGAGCGGCAGGTTGTGCAGCGCGGCGTCACGCGCCGCCCAGTCGACTGCCGCTACCGACGACGGCGATCCGTCGACACCGACCAGGATTCCGGGAGTGGACGACATCGGGGCTCTCCTTGTGTTCGGGGAACTCTAGACCCCTACCACGCTAATCGGAGCGCGGCTGTGGCACCGTGGTGGACATGGTTGGCATGTCGGTGACGATCGACCCGCGCCGGCATGACGCGGTGCTGTTGCGGCTCGACGGCGATGCCGACACTGAAGCCCTGACCGAGCGGCTGCAGCGAGCCGGCGTGCGGGTAGCTGCGGCGGCCCCCAGCGGCTCCGACAGTTCGAGCGCCGAACTGCTGGCCGCCGCCGCCGGGTTGGCGGCACGGCCGGGCCGCTGTGTGGTGCTCACCGACTCACAATCGCAGGTAATCGCCGCTCGCAGTGCCGGATTCGCCCTGGTGATCGGCGTGGGGTGCGACGGCGGTGACGCGGTGGTGGCTGATCCGAGCGCGGTGCAGGTGCGTAGCGGTGATCGGCCGATGTCGGCGTTGCCGGATGCGATGACGGCCTTGAACGCCGGAGCGTTGCGCGACCTCGATCACCCCGCGGTGTTCTTCGATTTCGACGGGACGCTCTCCGATATCGTCGACGATCCCGACGCGGCCCGGCCGGTGGCCGGCGCGGTGGAGGCGTTGGCCGCGTTGGCCGCCCAGTGCCCGGTCGCGGTGCTGTCCGGTCGGGATCTGGCCGACGTGCGAACCCGGGTGGGCCTGGACGGGATCTGGTATGCGGGCAGTCACGGCTTCGAGCTGATCGGACCGGACGGCGCTCACCACCAGAACGACGCCGCCGTCGATGCGGTGCTGGTGCTGGCCGCCGCGGCCGGTTCGCTGAACGAGCAGCTCGGTGCGATCCCGGGAATCATGGTGGAACACAAGCGCTTCGCGGTCGCCGTGCACTACCGCAATGCTGCCCGGGATCGGGTCGGTGAGGTACTGGCGGCGGTGCGCGAGACCGGTCGGCGCCGCGGCCTGCGAGTCACGACGGGGCGTGAGGTGATCGAGCTGCGCCCCGAGATCGACTGGGACAAGGGCCGTACGCTGCACTGGCTGCTGGATCGGATGCCCGGGGTGGCCACACCACTGTTTCTCGGCGACGACATCACCGACGAGGACGCGTTCGACGCGGTCACCGAACTGTCGGGCACCGGAATAGTGGTACGGCACAACGACGACGGCGACCGCGCGACCGCCGCACGCTACGGTCTGGACAGCCCGGCGCAGGCCGCCGAGTTCACCGCACGGCTGGCGGAGCGCCTAGCCGCCGGCTGATCCGCGACGTTAGTCCTGGTATTCCACCGCGCCGTCGTCGAGCACCACCCGCGGGTTGGTGCCGTCGGGACCGGCCGCCTCGGTGCGGAACACCGCCTTGCCCGGCTCGGTCCGCCAGATCGAGGTGGTCAGCGTCTCCCCCGGGAACACCGGGTCGGTGAATCGTGCCGAGATGGCGCCCACCCGGCTGGCGTCGCCGCCGCCGAGCTCGGCGACCAGCGCACGACCGGCGAAACCGTAGGTGCACAGCCCGTGCAGGATCGGCTTGGGGAAACCGGCCAGGGTGGTGGCGAACCACGGATCGCTGTGCAGCGGGTTGCGGTCGCCGGAGAGCCGATAGAGCAGCGCCTGGTCCTCTCGGGTCGCATACGCGACGCGGGAATCCGGTTCGGTGTCGGGGATCTGCGGCGCGACCGCCCGTTGCCCGGGTTCCCCGCCGAAGCCGCCGGCCTTGCGGATGACCAGGGTGGTCAGCGTCTCGACGACCAGCTCGGAAGTCTTCGAATCGGTGCCGCGCGCCCGCAGCATCACGACGGCGTTCTTGCCCTCGCCCTTGTCCTGAATGTCGGCCACCTCGGCCACCACCTGCAGGCTTCCGGCGGGCGGCAGCGGCGCGAACAGTCGCACCTCTTGAGAGCCGTGCAGCAGCATCGCCGGGTTGAACGTGCCGATCTTGCCTACGGCCGCAAAGCCCATGCAGCAGATGACGGCGTAGGTGGGCAGCACCTGCTGCGGGGTGTCATGGCTGTTCTCGGTGGTGAATGCCAGATCGGCTGTTCCGGCGCCGACCCCGAGTGCATAGAGCATGGTGTCGCGATCGGTCCATACGAACGGCATCGGGTCGGCGGTCGCGCCAATGGCCGTAGGGTCCAGTGCCATGGATTCTCCTTCACCTCGGACGAACTGGCCCCCACCATTTCAGCAGAACCGGTCGCGCCAGCGCCATCCACACGGCAGGCTGTCGAACATGGGGAAGCGCATCTGGAACCGCACCGGCACCCTGTTCGCACTGTTGGCGGCAGCGCTGGCCGCGGTGCTGGTGCTCAGCGGTTGTTCGGGGACACCGCACCCGCGCAACATCACCCTGACGCTGGTCCGGCACGCGGAATCGGAAGCCAACGCCGCCGGAATCCTCGACACGTCGGTGCCCGGTCCGGGACTGACCGAGAAAGGCCGCGTCCAGGCTCAGGAGATCGCGGATCAGCTCTCCCGCGGCCACCACGACGGTGTCTACGCCTCGTCGATGGTGCGCACACAGGAGACCGCCGCCCCGCTGGCCCGCGAACTCGGCCGTCAGGTGCAGATCCTGCCCGGGCTGCGAGAGATCAGCGCCGGTTGGTTCGGCGACAAGCCCCGAGATGTGGCCAATTCGGCATATTGGCTTGCCCCGCAGGCATGGCTGCACGGTGACCGGACCGCGGCCATCCCCGGCTCGATCGACGGCAACCAGTTCAACGACGAGTTCGGCGCCGCAGTCCAGCAGATCTACGACTCCGGCGACACCAACCCGGTGGCGTTCGCGCATGGGGCGTCGATCGCGACGTGGATCCTGATGAATGTCAAGAACCCCCGCGATGAGCTGTTGATCGACCATCCACTGCCCAACCTCGGCAAGGTGGTGATCACCGGCAACCCGGCCACCGGCTGGAAACTGTTGGACTGGGACGGGATTCGCGCATTCTGATCTGGCGCCGATGAGCACGCCTGAGGGCTCCGACGCTCCGGCCGGCTTGACCGACACCGGACGCGTGGAGGCGTTCAGCGACGGTGTATTCGCGATCGCGGTGACCCTGCTGGTGCTCGATCTCAAAGCACCCGAGCACGCCCCCGGGCAGCTGCTGGAGGGCCTGATCCGGCAGTGGCCGGCCTACCTCGGCTACCTCGCGTCGTTCGGCTACGTCGCGGTGATCTGGCTCAACCACCACCAGGCGTTCACCGCGATCAAACAGGTCAACAAGGGCGTCCACCTGGCCAACATCGCCCTGCTGTTCACCACGGCGCTCATCCCGTTTCCGACCGCGGTGCTCTCCCGCGCGTTCATCGACGGGGCTGACACCCCCGACGCGCGTACCGCCGTGGCCCTGTACGCCGGCATTCTGGCGGCGATGTGCGCGAGTTGGCTGCTGCTGTTCGACCAGGTCAGCCGATGCCCCGACCGGCTGGTCGCAGACGAGGTGGACCCGCGTGTGTTCGCCGCCCAACGGTTTCGGTCGGTGACCGGGATCGTCGCCTATCTGGTGGCGGGTGTGATCGGCGTGGCGTGGTTGCCGATGGTCGCGCTGGCGGTTTTCGTGGTGATGCCGGCCTTCTACGCGATCAATATCCCGGGCATGACCCGGCGAGACTCAACTCACCATTGACGTAGCCGACCCGAGCGACCACCATGACCGCATGCGTTATGTCGTTACCGGCGGTACCGGGTTTATTGGACGGCGGGCGGTGGCCCGTCTGCTGGAGACCAGGCCGGAAGCGCAGGTATGGGTGCTGGTGCGCCGCGCCTCGCTGGGCCGCTTTGAGGCCCTGGCCGCTCAGCACGATCAGGCATGGGGCCAGCGGGTGAATCCGCTGGTCGGCGACCTGACGGAAGAGAATCTGGGGTTGACCGACTCGGCCCTCACCGAGCTGGGCGACATCGACCACGTGCTGCACTGTGCGGCCGTCTACGACATCACCGCCGGCGCGGCCGAACAACAGGCCGCCAACGTCGAAGGCACTCGCGCGGTGATCGGGCTGGCGAAGCGGCTCGACGCCACCTTGTCGCACGTGTCATCGATCGCGGTGGCCGGCAACTACGCCGGTGAGTTCACCGAAGACGACTTCGACATCGGCCAGGAACTACCGACCCCGTATCACCAGACCAAGTTCGAGGCCGAGGCGCTAGTGCGCTCGACGCCGGGACTGCGCTACCGGGTGTACCGGCCGGCGGTGGTGGTGGGCGATTCCCGCACCGGCGAGATGGACAAGGTCGACGGGCCGTACTACTTCTTTCCGCTGTTGGCCAAGCTGGCAGCACTGCCCCGGCTCACCCCGATGGCGGTGCCGGACACCGGACGCACCAACGTCGTACCGGTCGACTACGTCGTCGATGCACTGATCGAGTTGATGCACGCCGACGGGTATGACGGGCGCACCTTCCACCTCACCGCGCCGCGCTCCATCGGGCTGCCCGACATCTACCGCGCCGTCGCCCGAGAGGCCGGGCTCCCGCCGCTCCGCGCCACGCTGCCCGGCGCCGTGGCGGCCCCGGTACTCAACGTCCGCGGGCGGGCCCGGGTGTGGCGCAACATGATGGCCACCCAACTGGGCCTGCCCGCCGAGGTGCTCGACCTGGTGAACCTGCGGCCGACGTTCGTCGCCGACGCCACCCGCGCGGCGCTGGGTGACCGTGTCCGGCTGCCCGAGTTCGCCGACTACGCGCCGGGGCTGTGGCGGTACTGGGCGCAGCACCTGGATCCCGACCGCGCCCGCCGCGACGATCCGGCCGGGCCCCTGGTCGGCCGGCACGTCATCATCACCGGGGCGTCCAGCGGTATCGGCCGGGCCTCGGCGATCGCCGTCGCCGAGCGCGGCGGCACGGTCTTCGCGCTGGCCCGCAACGGCTCGGCACTCGACGATCTGGTGGCCGAGATCCGGGCCGGTGGTGGGCAGGCGCACGCGTTCACCTGTGACGTCACCGATTCGGCCTCGGTGGAGCACACCGTCAAGGACATCCTGGGCCGGTTCGGGCACGTCGACTACCTGGTGAACAACGCCGGCCGGTCGATCCGCCGATCGGTAGTCAACTCCACCGATCGACTGCACGACTACGAGCGCACGATGGCGGTCAACTACTTCGGTGCGGTGCGGATGGTGCTGGCGTTGCTGCCGCACTGGCGGGAACGGCGGTTCGGTCACGTCGTCAACGTCTCCAGCGTGGGGGTACAGGCGCACAGCCCCAAATACAGCGCGTACGTGCCCACCAAGGCGGCGCTGGATGCGTTCGCCGATGTGGTGGCGACCGAAACCCTGTCGGACCACATCACGTTCACCACCATCCACATGCCGCTGGTAGCCACTCCGATGATCGCGCCGACCGGAAAGCTGGTTCCGATGGGGGCGATCAGCGCCGAACACGCGGCGGCCATGGTGGTGCGCGGGCTGGTCGAGAAGCCGGACCGGATCGACACCCCATCGGGCACGCTGGGCGCGGCCGGCAACTACTTCACCCCCAAGCTGTCCCGACGGGTCCTGCACCAGCTGTACCTGGGCTACCCGGACTCGGCCGCGGCACGCGGCGTGACGCCCCCAGAAACCACCGAAGCCGTTGCCCCCGTTGCGGCACACCCGACTCGACGGCGCCCGAAGCGGCCGTCGCGGGCGATCCCCCGGGTACGGGCGCCCCGCCCGGTCAAGCGGGCGGTGCGGTTGGTTCCGGGCGTGTACTGGTGAGCCTGCGCTCGTGACGCTGCCCGTCTTCGCCGACTTCGACACCGGCGTCGACGACGCGGTCGCGCTGGTGTACCTGTTGGCCAGCCCGGATGCCGAACTTGTCGGGATCGCCGCTACCGGCGGAAACGTTGCGGTGCAGCAGGTCTGCCGCAACAACCTGGCCCTATTGGAGTTGTGCGGGGCGACCGGTGTCCCGGTGTCCAAAGGCGCCGACGGACTGGCCCGCACCGCGGAGAACATCCACGGCCCGCAGGGGCTGGGGTACGCCGAGTTGCCGCCCGGCACCGGACAGCTCACCGGATCCGACGCTGCCGCAGCCTGGGTCGCCGCCGCGCGGGACCATCCGGGGCAGCTGATCGGTCTGGCCACCGGCCCGCTGACCAATCTGGCTTTGGCGCTGCGGGCCGAACCCGCACTGCCCACGCTGCTGCGTCGGCTGGTGATCATGGGCGGTGCGTTCTCCGGCGAACGTTCCGGCTGGGCCGAGTTCAACATCGGGTTCGATCCCGAGGCGGCCGCCGAGGTATTCACGATATGGGGAAAGGTTGCGCCGCAACGGCTCCCGATCGTGTGCGGCCTGGATCTGACCCGGCACATCGCGATCACGCCGGAGATCCTGGCCGAGCTGCCGGCGGACAGTCCGGTGGTCCAGATGCTGGGCGACGCACTGCGGTTCTATTTCGAGGCGCACGAGGCGCACGGCCACGGCTACCTGGCGTATCTGCACGATCCGCTGGCCGCGGCGGTCGCACTGGAACCCACGCTGGTGACGACTCGCCCGGCTGCGGTGCGGGTCGAGCTTGCGCCCGGCGATACGCGCGGGCGCACGATCCCCGACTGGGATGCCGCACAGCCCAACGCGCTGATCGGGGTGGGCATCGATCCGGCGGCGTTCTTCGACCGGTTCGTGCAGCGGGTCAGCGCATTCGCCGGTCACACACCGCCGAACGTGTAACCACTGCGATTCGAGCCGAGTTTTTTCGCAGTCATGACACGCTCGGCGAAGCCGGGCGAGGCGCCCGGGCAGGGTAGCCGGCGCCGGTTCACTCGTACACCCCCTCCAGATACCACCGCCGCAGCCGGTAACACAGCAGCAGCGCCCGCCCGGGCGCCGCGCTTCCCGGCGAGTCCTCCAGCAGTGCCTGGACCCGGGCGGTACGCCCGGAACCCGGCCCCTCCCGCTGCGGGTCCCACCATCGCTCGTCGACCGGCCAGGGACCGGCCCACCAGCGCAGCCGGTCGTCGCGGCCCCGGGCGACCAGCCACACCGGGTCGGCGGAGAAGAGCCCCCGGCCCGTCACGCGGATCGGATTGCGTTCGGCATCAAGCAGTTCCACCGGGTCGTCGAGCAGCACCGACGGCGAGGGTTCGGGGAGCCGGCCGGGCCACGGCTGGCGCGGGTCGGCCAGCGGCACCGGCTCATCCCCCAGCGGGGTCAAGGTGATGCGCTCGGCGGGGCCGCGGCCGCCGGAGAGCACCGGCACCCGCACCGCTTCGGGGCCGAGCAGGCCCTGCACCCGCACCAGGGCGCGGCGGGCACGCAATCGGTCCTCCTCCCCCAGACCGCCCCACAGCGGCAACTGCAGCGCCTCGGTCGCCGAGAGCACCTCCACCGGCTCCAGCCGCAGCAGTGTCACCGGGCCGGTGGGCCGGTCGGAGCCGACGCGGCTGTTCAGCCAGCCGTCCAGCTGCCAGCGCACCCGATCCGCGGTGGCGTCCTCGGTCAACGGCTCGGCGCATCGCCACACCCGGGTCAGCTCTTCCCCGGTGTCGGTGACGGCGTGAATGGCCAGCCGGGTGCAGCCGACCCCGGCGGCCATCAGCGTCCGGTGCAGCGCACCGGCCAGCGAGCGCCCGGCGAACGCCGCGGCGTCGACCCGGTCGATCGGCGGATCGCAGTGCAGCACGGCCTCGAGATCCGGCGTGGGCTCCCGCCCGGACGGCCCGCGTTCCGGCTCGGCGCGGGCGAACCGGTGCGCGATGAGCGCGTCGGGGCCGAACCGCGAGGTGACATCCGGGCGGGGCAGCGCAGCGAATTGCCCGATGGTTCGAATACCCAAGCGCCACAACAGGTCGACCAGGCCGTCACGCCCCGGACCGGACAGGCTGGGCTCGGCGGCCAGCTGCCGGATCGACTGCGCTGACAGGAATCGGGCGTCTGTCCCGGGCGGCACCACGGCGCCGGCACGTGCGGCGAGCACCGCGGTGGAGAGCCCGTCGGCGATCCCGACCTGGCATTCGACATCGGCCGCGGCCACCGCATCGACGAGGCGTTCGGCGGCCCGCTCCTCGGAGCCGAAGGCGCGCACCGCACCGCGCACCGACACCACCAGCAGCCCGGGCCGCAACACCTCGGCAGCCGGCATCAGTTCGTCGACCTCGGCCAGGACCGGCTCGAACAGCCGGGCATCGCGATCGGTGTCGGCGGCCACCACATGCAGCGCCGGACAGCGGGCCGCCGCCTCTCGGCGTCGCAGCCCCCGCCGCACCCCCGCCGCACGGGCGCCCGCCGAACAGGCGACCACCCGGTTGGCCAGGGTGACCGCAATGGGCGCGGTGGCCGGCAGCCCCGCCGCCGCCGCCGCGGCGACCGCGGGCCAGTCCATGCACCACAGCGCCAGTACTCGAGAGTCGGCCATGCGAAGGCTCGCTACCCGGCCCTGGTTCGCCCGGCCGCGCGTCCGGCGGCCCGCACCTCGAGCCGCACCGCGCCGATCCGCCCGAAGCCGGAGATGGCGCCGCAGCCCGGCATCTTGTCGCCAACCGTCTCATAGCCGCTCACCCGGGCGTCCAACTGCAGCGCCGTGCCCTGCCAGGCGCCGCCGGAGACCAGCAGGGCGCAGCCCCGGTGCCGCGCGCGGGCCAGCACCACCCGGGTGCGCGCTGGCGGCACCGATCGGCCGCCCAGTCCGAGCACCACCAGATCCATGCCGTCCATCAGCACCGTGGCCACCTCCACCGGGTCGTTGCCGGGGTCGGGGATCACCGCGAGCCGGCTCAGGTCGGCCCCCATCTCGGCGGCGGCCAGTAACCCGAGATCCGGCTGACCGACGATGGCGGCGTTGCCGCCGGCCGCCGTCACCGCGGCCACCATGCTCAGCATCAGCGAGCGGGCCCCCGAGAGCGCCGCCACCGTGCCGCGCGGTAGTCCGGCGGGCAACACCCCGGCCAGCAGCGACGGGACCGGCAGCACGGAGTCGGCGGCCGGGGCCACCAGAGTGGTCGTCGCCGACGATCCGGCCCCCCGCCGGCCCGCACCCACCTTGCCCGACACCGCCGCCATCTGCCGACGCAGCCGTTCTAGCTGGTCGGCGCGATTTTCTCCGGAGCTATGACGTTGCCCCAAGTCCACCGCCGCCGTCATGATCGCCTCCGGAAACCGCTCGAATATGTTCGAAACTATGTTCGATTGACCCGAGTGAACACTTCCCCACCGACAACCGTCAAGCCGGATTTCCCGACGGCGCACCAAGGGCCCCGCGCGCCCCATCAGCACCGCACAGAAGGCTGTGAACCGCCGACGATTGGTACAGAGTTCAAAATATGTAACACTGTTCCGCATGACCCAATCCGTGGAGTCCGACGCGGCTACCGATGCACTGCCGTTGGGACCGCAGTCCTTGGTGTGGCGCTACTTCGGCGACAACCGGATGTTCTTGATCGGGCCGCGGCCCGCGGTGCTGCAGAACATGCTCGCCGAGCTCGGCCAGGGCGTGTTGGACCACTCGGTGTTCTTCACCGACACCGCCGCCCGCGTCAAACGTTCGCTGCCGCCGATCTTCATGACCGTCTACGGCGACGACTCGGATAACACCGGCCAGCAGGTGCGCGACTTCCACCACAACATCAAGGGGAAGATGCCTGACGGGAGCCGGTATCACGCACTGGATCCCGAGACCTACTTCTGGGCACACGCCACCTTCGTCGAGCAGGTGCTGTACTTCGCCGACACCTTCGTCAAGCGGCTGACCCCCGCCGAGAAGGAGCGGATCTACCTCGAATCGAAGACCTGGTATCGCCGCTACGGTGTCAGCGACCGGGCGATGCCGGCCGACTACGCCGCGTTCGAGCGCTACTGGAATCAGATGCTGGACAAGGTTCTCGTCGACCACCCGACCGCCAAGTACGGCGTCGGCTATGTCACCAAGGGCTTCCCCTGCCCCAAGGGAGTGCCGCCGACGCTGTGGCGGGCGATCTCGGTGGTCTTCAATCCGCTCGCGGCGTTTCTCACCACCGGCGGTATGCCGCCGAGCACCCGTGCCCAACTGGGCCTGCCGTGGAGTGATCGCCACGAGCGGCGCTATCAGCGGTTCGCCGCGGTCTGCCGGTCGCGGCCGGTCAACTGGGCGTGGGATCATTTGCCGATGCGACTGCGCTACAACCAATTCGCCTATGCCGGCTACACCCGGGGCTGACCCGACGACCACCGCCATCCTCGATGCCGCGGTCGCCGAATTCGAGCAGCACGGCTTCCGGCGGGTCGCACTCGACGACGTCGCCCGCCGCGCGCGAGTCAGCCGCACCACCATCTACCGCCGGTTCGCCGGCCGCGATGAGCTGGTCGCCGCGGTCATCGACCGGGAGAACGCCGCGCTCTACGACGACATCGCCGCCGAGCTGAAAAACTCTGGTCCCCAGTCGAATTACTATGTCGAGGCGTTCACCTCGGCGATCATGCAGTTTCGCCGGCATCGGGTGCTCAACCGGATGATCACCGACGAGCCGGCGCTGGCGCTGGAACTGGGCCAACGGCACTACGACGCGATCATGGACCGGATGTCCGAAGCGCTGCAGGTGATCTTCCCGGCCGGATTCGCCGAACGCATCGGCGCGGCGGTCGTCACCGAATTGGCCGACACCATCCTGCGCTACGCCGCGATGGCACTGTTATTGCCGTCGCGCGAACCGCTGGAGTCCGCCGAGGACATCCGCACGTTCGCGACCGCGCATTTTCTGCCGAGTCTTCCCGCCGCACTGCGCGCAATGCCGATGTAGGGATTACCCCCACTCGATCAGAGAGCCGCACTGACTCCCATCGAGGCAGCCACCTCGGGCATGTAGCGCTCCGCGAGCAGGGTCGCGATGGCCTCGACATCACTGGCCAGTGGATACATGTGGCGATATTGCAGAACCTGTTTGCCGATCAACCCGAGCCGCTCGGTGAACGTCGGCATGCGACCTGGATCCAGCAACGGCGTGTTGAACGGCGCGCAGTCGGAACGCTGAAACTCGAAGGCGGCGCTGATCCGCGGCGCGGCTCCGAGACGGCTGCCGCGCCCGCCCCAGTGCAGGACTGCCTGATTCCAGGCGAACATGGTGCCCGCCGTGGCCGGCAGCGCCCGAATGTCCTGGAGATTGCGGACCGTCGTGTTGTCCGGCCCGTCCCATCGACGCTGGACGAAACGATCGTCGAGATGAGCCGGCAGCACGTACATGCACCCGTTGAGCGGGGTGGCATCGGTGAACGGGAGCCACACCGTCAGCGTCCGCGGTGAGTTGTCGGCATCGAGAGTCCCGATCACCCGGTCGCGGTGCGGCCCCCAACCCACGGCGCTATCGCTGGGGTTGACGTGCCAGACCCAGAAGTCGGGCAACGCCTGATACCCCTCGCCCATCACGCTGGACAGGAACTCCGAAAGCCCCTGGAAAGCCAGCCACAGCTCGTCATAGACGAAGGCGAAAGCCAGTGGGATTCCTTGTTGGAACAGCGTCGACACGCCCGCGCGAATGGGCGCGATGGCCGCTTCCGGCAGGGCGTCGGGAACCTGGACGTAGCCCTCGCGCTTCAGGTTGGCCAGCTGGGTGTCGAGCTCGCCGACCGCGGCGGACGGGCGGGCGCCCCCGGCTTCGATCGACATTTCCGGGCACAGTTGCGCCCAGAATTCACGACGCTGGACGTCGGCAGCCGAAAGCGCAGCAATCATCGTGGCTACTCCCACTCAATAGTGCCGGGTGGTTTGCTGGTGACGTCCAACACTACGCGGTTGACCTCGGGAACCTCATTGGTTATCCGGGTTGAGATCCGCTCCAGCACCTCGTAGGGCACCCGCGTCCAGTCGGCGGTCATGGCGTCCTCACTGGACACCGGCCGCAGCACGATCGGGTGGCCGTAGGTGCGGCCGTCGCCCTGCACGCCCACCGAACGGACATCGGCCAGCAGCACCACCGGGCACTGCCAGATCTGGTGGTCCAGACCGGCGGCGGTCAACTCCTCGCGGGCGATCGCGTCGGCCGCCCGCAGCGTCGCCAGCCGCGGGCCGGTGACCTCGCCGACGATCCGGATGCCCAGCCCGGGACCCGGGAACGGTTGGCGGGCAACGATCTCCTCCGGCAGTCCCAACTCGCGCCCGACCGCACGCACCTCGTCCTTGAACAGCAGCCGCAGCGGCTCGACGAGACTGAACTTCAGGTCGTCGGGCAGCCCGCCGACGTTGTGGTGGCTCTTGATGTTCGCGGTGCCGGTCCCCCCGCCGGATTCCACCACGTCCGGATACAGCGTGCCCTGCACCAGGAACTCGACTCCCCCTTCAGAAGCGTGGTCTCCCAAGGTGTCTCGCACCGCACCCTCGAACGCCCGGATGAACTGGCGCCCGATGATCTTTCGCTTGCCCTCGGGATCGGACACCCCGGACAGCGCGTCGAGGAACACCGCTTCGGCGTCCACGGTGACCAGCTTGGCGCCGGTGGCGGAGACGAAGTCGTTCTGCACCTGCTCGCGCTCCCCGGCGCGCAACAGCCCATGGTCGACGAACACACATGTCAGGCGGTCACCGATGGCACGCTGCACCAGTGCCGCGGCCACCGCGGAGTCCACCCCGCCGGACAGTCCGCAGATGGCGTGGCCGTCGCCGATCTGTTCGCGTACCTGCTCGATCAGCGCATCGGCGATGTTGGCGGGCGTCCAGGCCGCGTCGATGCCGGCGAACTCGTGCAGGAACCGGCTGAGCACCCGCTGCCCGTAGGGGGTGTGCAGCACCTCGGGGTGGTATTGCACCCCGGCCAGCCGGCGGGCGCGGTTCTCGAATGCGGCCACCGGTGCGCCCGCGGTGCCGGCCACCACGGTGAACCCGTCCGGCGCCACGGTCACCGCGTCACCGTGGCTCATCCACACCGGCTGGGTGCCCGGCAGGCCCGAGTGCAGTTCCCCGCCGGTCACCGTCAGTTCGGTGCGGCCGTACTCACTGGTCCCGGTGTGCTCGACGGTGCCGCCGAGCGCGGCCGCCATGGCCTGGAAGCCGTAGCAGATGCCGAACACCGGAAGGCCGAGGTCAAACAGCGCCGGATCGAGCTGCGGGGCACCCTCGGCGTAGACGCTGGACGGCCCGCCGGACAGCACGATCGCCAGCGGATCGCGCGCGGCGATCTCTTCGACGGTCGCGGTGTGCGGGACGACTTCGGAGAACACCCGTGCCTCCCGAACCCGGCGGGCGATCAATTGGGCGTACTGCGCGCCGAAGTCGATGACCAAGACGGGGCGAGACGATGGTGATGACACGCAAAGAGTCTAGTGGCGGCGAAAGTCAGCCGGACCAACGGCGGGCATGGTGAAGTGTAGGCACGCCGGATCGCCGGAGGGAGGACACGTGCTGGGTCTGCCCGAAACGGTGCGTGCCTGCCTGTTCGACCTCGATGGAGTGCTCACCGACACCGCCAGCGTGCACACCCGCGCCTGGAAATCCATGTTCGACGCCTACCTGTCGGCGCGTGCCGAACGCACCGGCGAGCCGTTCGTGCCGTTCGACGCGGAAGGTGATTACCGGCGCTTCGTCGACGGCCGCAAACGCGACGACGGGGTGCGCGCGTTTCTGGCCAGCCGCGGCATCACGCTGCCCGACGGCGCCGACGACGACCCGCCCGACGCCGAAACCGTGCACGGTCTGGGCAACCGCAAGAACGAGGCGTTCCGGGTGACGCTGCAGGCCGACGGCGTGGAGGTGTTCGAGGGGTCCCGACGCTACCTGGCGGCGGTCACCGCTGCCGGCCTGGCCACCGCCGTGGTGTCGGCCAGCGCCAACGCCGGTGACGTGCTAGCGCTCACCGGTCTGGAGAAGTTCATTGCGCAGCGGGTCGACGGGGTGACGCTGCGTACCGAACACATCGCGGGCAAGCCCGCACCGGACTCGTTCCTGCGGGCCGCGCAGCTACTCGGGGTCACCCCCACCGCGGCAGCGGTTTTCGAGGATGCGCTGTCGGGGGTGGCGGCCGGTCGAGCCGGCGGGTTCGGCTTCGTGGTGGGCGTCGACCGGGTGGGCCAGCGCGATGACCTGCTGAGCCACGGCGCCGATGTCGTAGTCACCGATCTGGATCAACTGTTGTGAAAGCGGGCCGATGATCTCCGAGGATTACTTTCCGATAGAACCGTGGCAGATCCGCGAAACCCACCTCGATCTGGATCTGCTTGGCCAGACCGAGTCCCTGTTCGCGCTGTCCAACGGACACATCGGCTTACGCGGCAACCTCGATGAGGGCGAACCGCACGGCCTGCCCGGCACCTACCTGAACTCGTTCTACGAGGTGCGGCCGCTGCCGCACGCCGAGTCTGGATTCGGCTACCCGCAGGCCGGGCAGACCGTCGTCGACGTGACCAACGGCAAGATCATCCGGCTGATGGTCGACGACGAACCGCTGGACGTCCGCTACGGCGAGCTGATCGACCACGAGCGCATCCTCGACCTGCGGGCAGGCACCCTGACCCGCCACATCCACTGGCGCTCCCCAGCGAAAAAACAGGTCAAGGTCCATTCGACCCGGCTGGTGTCGCTGGCGCACCGCGCCGTCGCGGCCATCGAATACGTCGTCGAGGCAATCGACGAATTCGTCCGTGTGACAGTGCAATCCGAGCTAGTCGCCAACGAGGACCAGCCACCGACCTCCACCGACCCGCGAGTTGCGGCGATCCTGGAGAATCCGCTGGAGGCCGTCGAATGCGAGAACACCAACACCGGCGCAGTGCTGGTGCATCGCACCCGGGCCAGCGAACTGATGATGGCCGCGGCCATGGATCACGAGGTCGAGGTACCCGGCCGGGTCCAGGTCTCCACGATGACGATCTCCGACGTGGCGGCGACCACCGTGGTGTGCGGCCTGCGCCCGGGGCAGAAACTGCGCATCGTCAAATACCTGGCCTACGGCTGGTCCAGTGAGCGGTCCCGGCCCGCGCTGCGCGATCAGGCCATCGCGGCGCTGACCGGTGCCCGCTACAGCGGCTGGCAGGGGCTGGTCGACGCCCAACGCGCCTACCTCGACGAGTTCTGGGACGGCGCCGACGTCGAGGTCCACGGCGACCCGGACTGCCAGCAGGCGATCCGCTTCGCGCTGTTCCACCTGCTGCAGGCCAGCGCCCGCGCCGAACGGCGTGCCATCCCCAGCAAGGGTCTGACCGGCACCGGTTATGACGGCCATACCTTTTGGGACAGCGAGAGTTTCATCCTGCCGGTGCTGATCTACACCGCTCCGCACGCCGCAGCCGACGCGCTGCGCTGGCGAGCGACCACGCTCGATCTCGCGCGCGGGCGAGCCACCGAGCTGGGGCTGTCCGGCGCGGCTTTCCCGTGGCGGACGATCCGTGGCCAGGAGTGCTCCGGGTACTGGCCGGCGGGCACCGCCGCCTGGCACATCAACGCCGATATCGCGGCGGCGTTCGAGCAGTACCGGGTGGTCACCGGCGACAACACGGTGGAGCAGGAGTGCGGGCTGGCGGTGCTGGTCGAGACCGCGCGGCTCTGGCGCTCGCTGGGGCACCACGATCGGCACGGGGTGTGGCACCTGTACGGGGTCACCGGCCCCGACGAATACACCGCGATCGTCCGCGACAACGTGTTCACCAATCTGATGGCCGCTCACAATCTGCGCACCGCCGCGCAAGCGTGCGCCCGCCATCCCGATGCCGCCCACGAACTGGGGGTCACTACCGAGGAGATGGCCGGCTGGCGGGACGCGGCCGACGCGGCGCACATCCCCTATGACGAGGAACTCGGGGTCCATCCGCAGTGCGACGGTTTCACCACGGCCGCGGAATGGGACTTCGACACCCGCAACACCTACCCGCTGCTGCTCAACGAACCCTATGTGCGGCTGTATCCGGCCCAGGTGGTCAAGCAGGCCGATCTGCTGCTGGCCATGCAGTGGCGCAGCCATGCGTTCACCGACGAGCAGAAGGCCCGCAACGTCGACTACTACGAGCGGCGCACGGTGCGCGACTCGTCGCTGTCGGCGTGCACCCAGGCCGTGATGTGCGCCGAGGTGGGGCATTTGGAGTTGGCCCACGACTACACCTACGAGACGGCGTTCGTCGACCTGCGCGATCTGCACGACAACACCCGCGACGGCCTGCATATGGCGTCGCTGGCCGGGACCTGGCTCGCCTTGGTGGCCGGGTTCGGCGGCCTGCGTGACGACGCCGGCGTGCTGTCGTTGGATCCCGCACTGCCGGACGGGATCTCACGGCTACGGTTTGGGTTGCGCTGGCAGGGATTTCGGGTGACGGTCGACGCCAACCACAGCAAGGTCACCTACACCCTGCGCGATGGCCCCGACGGTCGGCTGACGATCAACCATGCCGGCAGGGAGGTCGAACTCAGTACGCAGTCCCCGACCACGCTGCCCGCCCGTCGGCGTGAACCGCTGTTGCCCGCCCCGCCGCAGCCGCCCGGGCGCGAGCCGAAGCACCGCCGGGAGGTGGCGCGGTGAACCCGTGCGATTTCGGCGCGGTTGCGCCCGCTCAGCGGGAATTATCGCGCCGAAATCACCCAGACCAGCGCAGTGCACCGAAGGCGCTGTCCGGCACCGCCGGGTTCTTCGGCGCGATCGGGTCCAGTCGCCGGTAGGGCTCGTTCTGGGCCGGCCGCAGATCGGCCTCGCCCTTGTTGGGCCACAGTGAGGCGGCCCGCTCGGCCTGCGCGGTGATCGACAGCGACGGGTTGACCCCGAGATTGGCCGAGACCGCCGCACCGTCCATCACCGCCATGGTCGGGTAGCCGTACACCCGCTGGTAGGGGTCGATGACGCCGTGCTCGGGGCTGTCTCCGATCGCGGCGCCGCCCAAGAAGTGCGCGGTGAGCGGGATGTTGAACAGCTCGCCCCAGGTGCCGCCGGCCACCCCGTCGATCTTGGCGGCGATGCGGCGGGTGACCTCGTTGCCGACCGGAATCCAGCTCGGGTTCGGCTCGCCGTGGCCCTGCTTGCTGCTGTAGCGGCGGATGCCCAGCTTGCCGCGTTTGGTGAAGGTGGTGATGGAGTTGTCCAGGTGCTGCATGACCAGGGCGATCACGGTGCGTTCGCTCCAGTCTTTGGGGTTCAGCAGCCGCAGGATGTTGCGGGGGTCTTCACGGCCCTGGTTCAGCAGTTGCTTCCAGCGCGGCACATCGGTCCCGCTCGGCCCGGTGCCGTCGGTCATCAAGGTCTGCAACAGCCCCATGGCGTTGGAGCCCTTGCCGTAGCGGACCGGTTCGACGTGGGTGTCGGCAGTGGGATGAATCGAGGAGGTGATCGCCACGCCGTGGGTCAGGTCCAGATCCGGATTCACGCTCAATGTCGCCGCACCCACGATGGAT
Organism: Mycobacterium sp. SMC-11; assembly: GCF_046250095.1. NCBI lineage: Bacteria > Bacillati > Actinomycetota > Actinomycetes > Mycobacteriales > Mycobacteriaceae > Mycobacterium > Mycobacterium sp. SMC-11. The sequence goes on from NZ_CP176430.1 coordinate 3,670,264, forward strand.
TCGGAGTTGGTGCGGGTCAGCACTCCGAGCTTGTCGGACAACTTGGGCAGCTTGCCCTTATCGCGCATCTTGAACAGCAGCCGCTGGGTGTTGTAGGTGCCGGCGGCCAGGATCAGATGCCGGGCGGTGAAGGTCTTGCGGTGCCGGCGCGCACGCAGGCCGGTTCGCACCGTCGTCACCTGCCACAACCCGTCGGCCCCCTGTTCGAAGGCGGTCACCGTCGTCATCGGATGCACCTGTGCGCCATTCGATTCCGCCAGATACAGGTAGTTCTTGACCAAGGTGTTCTTGGCGCCCCAGCGACAACCCGTCATGCATTCGCCGCACTCGATGCACCCGGTGCGCTGCGGGCCGGCGCCGCCGAAGAACGGGTCGGCCACCGTCTTGCCCGGCTCCTTGGCTCCGCTGGCGCCGTCCGGGCCGAAGAACACCCCGACCGGGGTGGCCACGAAGGTGTCGCCGACCCCCATCTCATCGGCTACCTGCTTGACGATGCGGTCCGCGTCGGTGAAGGTCGGGTTCTTGACCACGCCGAGCATCCGCTGGGCCTGGTCGTAGTGCGGCGTCAGCTCGGCGCGCCAGTCGGTGATGTGCGCCCACTGCTTGTCGGCGAAGAACGGCTCCGGCGGTACGTAGAGCGTGTTGGCGTAGTTCAGCGACCCGCCGCCGACCCCGGCCCCGGCCAGCACCATGACGTTGTTGAGCAGGTGGATGCGCTGGATGCCGTAGCACCCCAGCTTCGGCGCCCACAGAAACTCGCGCAGGTGCCAGGAGTTCTTGGCGAAATCGGCGTCGGCGTATCGGCGACCGGCTTCCAGTACGCCGACCCGATAGCCCTTCTCGGTCAGCCGCAGCGCGCTCACGCTGCCACCGAAACCCGAGCCGATAATCAGGACGTCGTAGTCAGGCTCCATAGCCAGCAAGTATGACCGTACTCACCGGTAACTTGCTAGATAGGCTGCCCTTACCTGGCGGGCTCACGAACCGACGGTCAGGCCGACCTTCTGGAATTCCTTGAGATCGCAGTAGCCGGCCTTGGCCATCGCGCGACGCAGCCCGCCGACCAGGTTCAAGGAACCGAACGGGTCATCGGAGGGGCCCTCGAGCACCTGCGCCAGGCTGGGGCGCTCCCCGTAGGCGACCTGCATCAGCGCGCCACGCGGCAGGGAGGGGTGGGCGGCGGCCGACGGCCAGTACCAGCCGTCGCCCTGCGCCTCAGCTGCGCCCGCCAGCGGCGTGCCCAGCACCACCGCGTCGGCGCCGCAGGCGATCGCCTTGGCCAGATCGCCGGACGTGTGGATGTCGCCGTCGGCCAGCACGTGCACGTAGCGCCCGCCGGTCTCATCGAGGTATTCACGGCGCGCAGCGGCCGCGTCGGCGATCGCGGTGGCCATCGGCACCGAGATGCCCAGGACCTCATCGGAGGTGGTCACCCCGGAGGTGGAGCCGTAACCCACGATCACCCCGGCCGCGCCGGTCCGCATCAGGTGCAGCGCGGTGCGGTGGTCGATCACGCCGCCGGCCACCACCGGGATGTCCAGCTCGGAGATGAAGGTCTTCAAGTTGAGCGGTTCGCCGGCACCGTCGCGGTCCACGGCGACCCGTTCGGCGGAGATGATGGTGCCCTGGATGACCAGCAGGTCGACGCCGGCTGCCACCAGCGCCGGGGTCAGTGCCGCGGCGTTCTGCGGGCTCACCCGCACCGCGGTGGTCACGCCGGCCTCGCTGATCCGCGCCACCGCGGCGCCGAGCAGCTCAGGGTTCAGCGGCGCGGCGTGCAACTGCTGCAGCAGCCGGATCGCCGCCGACGGCTCGGGTTCTTTGGCGGCCGCTTCGACCACCTGGGCGATCTTGGCCTCGACGTCGGCGTGGCGACCGATCAGTCCTTCGCCGTTGAGCACACCCAGTCCACCGAGCCGGCCCAGTTCGATGGCGAACTCCGGGGAGACCAGCGCGTCGGTGGGATGAGCCAGCACCGGCATCTCGAACCGGTAGGCGTCCAGCTGCCAGGCGGTGGACACGTCCTTGGAGGAACGCGTACGCCGGGACGGCACGATGTTGATGTCGTCGAGCTCATAGGTGCGACGGGCGGTGCGGCCCATGCCGATCTCAACCATGTCACGCATGACGGGTCAGCCTCGTTTCTGTTGCTCTGCTTGTCTGCGCGCAGACGCGGGAACGAACGTCTGCTCAGCGCACGTAGTAGTTGGGGGCTTCGACGGTCATGGTGATGTCGTGCGGGTGGCTTTCCTTCAGACCCGCGGCGGTGATGCGCACGAACTGTGCCTGCTGCAGCTGCTCGATGGTGGCCGAACCGGTGTATCCCATCGCCGCCCGCAGCCCGCCGGTGAGCTGGTGGATGACCGTGCTCAACGGGCCCCGGAACGGCACCCGGCCCTCGATGCCCTCTGGCACCAGCTTGTCCTCGGAGAGCGCGTCGTCCTGGAAGTAGCGGTCCTTGGAGTAGGACTTGGCTCCGCCGCGGCCTTGCATGGCGCCCAGCGACCCCATCCCGCGATAGCTCTTGAACTGCTTGCCGTTGACGAAGATCAGCTCGCCGGGCGACTCTGCGGTGCCGGCCAACAGTGAACCCAGCATCGTCGTCGAGGCGCCGGCGGCCAGCGCCTTGGCGATGTCTCCGGAGTACTGCAGTCCACCGTCGGCGATCACCGGCACACCGGCCGGGGCGCACACGGCGACGGCCTCCATGATGGCGGTGATCTGCGGGGCGCCCACCCCGGCGACCACCCGGGTGGTGCAGATCGAGCCGGGACCCACCCCGACCTTCACCGCGTCGGCGCCGGCCTCGACCAACGCCGCGGCGCCGCTTCGGGTGGCCACGTTGCCGCCGACCACATCGACCCGCTCCCCCACTTCGGCTTTGAGCTTGCCCACCATGTCCAGCACCCCGCGGTTGTGGGCGTGCGCGGTGTCCACGATCAGCACATCAACTCCGGCGTCCACCAGCGTCATCGCCCGAATCCAGGCGTCGTCGCCAACACCCACCGCGGCGCCGACCAGCAGCCGGCCGTCGCTGTCCTTGGTGGCCAGCGGGTGCTGCTCGGTCTTGACGAAGTCCTTGACGGTGATCAGCCCGGTCAGCTTGCCGTGGCCGTCGACGATCGGCAGTTTCTCGATCTTGTGCCGGCGCAGCAGACCCAGTGCGGCGTCGGCGGAGACGCCCTCCTGTGCGGTGATCAGCGGCGTCTTGGTCATCACCTCGGCGACCGGCTTGTTCTGGTCGACCTCGAAGCGCATGTCCCGGTTGGTGATGATGCCAACAAGTTGGCCCAGGGAGTCCACTACCGGCAACCCGGAGATCCGGAAGCGGGCGCACAGCGCATCCACCTCGGCCAGGGTGTTCTCCGGCGTACAGGTGACCGGGTCGGTGACCATCCCGGCCTCGGACCGCTTGACGGTCTCGACCTGGCCGGCCTGCTCGGTGACGGGCAGATTGCGGTGCAACACGCCCATGCCACCGGCGCGGGCCATCGCGATCGCCATCCGGGCCTCGGTGACCGTGTCCATCGCGGAGCTGACCAGCGGCACCTTGAGCGCGATGTTGCGCGTGAGCCGACTCGCGGTGTCGGCGGTGGCCGGCACCACGTCGGATGCTGCCGGAAGCAGCAGGACGTCGTCGAAGGTCAGCCCCAACATTGCGATCTTGGGCGACTGTCCGTCGAGCGCGCCGCCGGGGTATACCGCATCGCCTTGCGGGCCCATGGCATCAATCATCGGAGCGCTGACCTCTGTTTTGGACAACCAACGGCCATCTGGGAGCCTCCACTACAAAGCCGGGGTGAGAAGTCCATCCTAATAGCGGCGCACAGCTGCTTTCGCCCCCCACCACCCTTGCCCTTTGGGCGGGCCCCTGGACCCGCCGCTGGCGTTCTGTCATGGCGACTGCGTACCCTGATGGGCGTGCGTGACCACCTGCCACCCGGTTTACCGCCCGACCCGTTCGCCGACGATCCGCATGACCCGTCTGCCGCACTGGACGCCGTCGAACCGGGCCAGCCGCTGGACCCGCAGGAACGGTCCGCAGTCGAGGCCGACCTCGCCGATCTGGCGGTCTACGAAGCGTTACTGGCGCACAGGGGAATTCGCGGCCTGGTGGTGTGCTGCGACGACTGCCAGCAGGACCACTACCACGACTGGGACATGCTGCGCGCCAACCTGCTGCAGCTGCTCATCGACGGCACCGTCCGGCCGCACGAGCCGGCCTACGACCCGGAGCCGGACAGTTACGTGACGTGGGATTACTGCCGCGGTTACGCCGATGCGTCGCTCAACGGGGTGACCAGGGAAGCCGACGGCTACCGCTGATCCCGGCGCTGCCAGGTTCCGCCGCGGTGGACCACCAGCTGTGCGGCCTCGTCACGCAGACCGCGTAACTCTTCCGCCGAGTACGTGCTGGCGGCGTCGTTCAAATCGGCCAACATGCACGCCAGCGCCCATTGCAGGGGAATCAGCCCCAGCCGGCCGGTGTCCCGCAATGCCGCTTCGGCCACGACGCGCGCTCGATCGAGATTCCCCGCACAGCACAGCGCACCGGCCAGCACCACCTGACTTTTCACCCGATGTCGCACCATGCCGTCACTCACGAGCTCGCATGCCTGCTCGGCATGACGCACCGCGGTGGCTCCGTCGCCGGTGACCATCGCCAATTCTGCGGTCACCCAATGCCGGCGGACCACCAGGCGCGACGGCGCGGCGGCCGGCTCCGGTTCGGCCCGGGCCAGCAGTGCCGCCGACGCCGCGAAACGGCCAACTCCCAGGGCGTCGGCGGCCAGCCCGACCAGCGCATCGGCGCGGGCCTGCGGGTCGACTTCGCGGTCGTTGAGGGCCAGCGCCAGCGCCCGGCCGTCGAAGCCGCGGGCCAAATCGTGCCCGCCGAGTTGGCGCAGGAACGAGCCCCGGGTGCTGTATGCCAGGGAGGCCAGCGGTCCGGCCGGCACCTCCCGCACCAACGCCGCCAGGTCGGCGGCGGCGCTGGCGTAGCGCCCCTGCCCCCCAGCCGCGACGGCACGAAGCCACCGCTGCCGGGGATTGGTCGCCTTGGGCAAGGGCCAGCGGCCGGGTTCATCGCCGAAAGCGGCGGCCACCAGGACGGCATGTGGGTCGTCAATCATCGCTGGGCGACGTTACGCGGTACCGCCTTCGCATAACCACTCCACAGAATGCGGAATAACATCCACTCTCACGGAAACTCCACCCGTTTAGGCCAGCCTTTCTTAACCATCGCGTTGGTTTTACTTCAGATCGTTTAGTTACCGTCCCCTCGGCGCCGGAAGACAGCCGGCGCTGTTTTACGCGCACCACCCGAGATACCGCTCGACAAGCCGCATCCCAAAGATCCGGCCCCAACAGCGTTTTGAGAGGGGTTCCCATGCCACAGGTTGAGCAATTGCCCGGCCGCAACGCGGACGTATGGGATTGGCAGCTCCGGGGAGCATGTCGGGGGGTCGACTCATCGGTGTTCTTCCCGCCCGACGGCGAGCGCGGCCGCGCCCGAGCCCAGCGCGAGCAGAACGCCAAGAAGTGGTGCCGCAGTTGCCCCGTTCTGGAACAGTGCCGGACGCACGCACTCGCCGTAGGTGAGCCCTATGGCATCTGGGGCGGCATGTCCGAAGCCGAGCGGCACGCCGCGCTGCGCTGCAACCTGCGCCCCAGCGGCTGATTACTTCCCGACCGGCCGCGGCGTCACATCCGCGGCCCGTGGGCACCCTGAGCAGCCCCCGGTTAGCCGGGGGCTGTTCGCTCGCTTGAGCGCGGATCACTCGGTTCTGGCGACCACAGGCCGGTTGCGCCATTACGCTTTTCTTTCGGCAGCCCGCGGGGCTGCGAGGTCAAGAAGAGCAAGGAGAGCACCGTGCAGAAGCACCTGCTGTTCGCCACCGTCGCAGCGGGGTTCGCCGTGGGCCTGATCGGCGCACCCATCGCGAGCGCTGACGACGAGGGATTCCTCAATGAACTGCGATCCAATGGGTTTCCGGGCCTGACGCTGGGAGACCAGCAGTTGCCCGACGGCGTGGTGGTGGCCAACGGCTGGATGGCCTGCAACCGGCTGCGTCTGGGCGAGAAGCCCGAACAGACGCTGGCCCAGGTGAACCCGAACGATGCCGACAAGGGCCGCATGCTGATCAACGCCGCGCAGCATCACCTGTGCCCCGACACCCTCTGACAGCCTCCAAGCCGTACGCGCGATGACATCGCAAGGCAGGGCAGGCAAAAACACGGTTGCTCACGTCGCCGTCGTCGGCCTGATGGCGGCTACGGCCGGTGTGGCAACCAGCCAACCGGTCGTCCACGCCGCGGCCACTCTGCTGGCCACCACCGGTCCTCTCGCGGGCAGCCAGACCGCACTGATCCTCGGCGGAACCGGCCAGCCGACGCCGTCGCCGGAGTATGCACGCTCCGCAGAAGAGCTGTACCTCAACGCGCTGGGCTTCAACGGCGGCTCGACCGGCTCGATGGTCTGCCACATGGACGGCACCGACCCGTGCAGCGCCCCGCTACAGGTGCTGACGACACCCGAACTGTTCCAGCAGAGCAGCCTTGCCGACGCAACAGCGCTCGTCCTGGCCGTGGAGAAGGAATTCGACGCAAACCCAGGCGCATTCGATGCCGACCACCCGCTGACAATCTTCGGCTACTCGCAGAGCGCCACCGCCGGGTCGATGGCCATGGCCCAACTCGCGGCGTACGGAATCCCCAGCGATGCACTGCATTTCGTATTCATCGGCAATCCCTCAAACCCGGACGGCGTCTGGCAGCACCTGGAAGCTGCCATGGATGCGACACTGGGGGCCAAGTTCACCGACGCCTTCCTCAGCTTCACCGGTATGGATGACAGCATCGGAAGCTCTACGCCGAATGACCTGTACCCCACCACCATTTACAGCCTGCCCACCGACCCGGTGGCCAACTTCGTGGACTCCTACGCCGAAAACGGCCTGTGGGGCGCGCTGCTGAACATCTTCGGCCCGCACGTGGAGTACTTGGGCCTGACCCCAGAGCAGATCGCCGACGCCACCACCATCACCGACGGACTGCTGACCTACGTCAACATCAACGACGACGACATCAACGGCTTCGACGCCTGGATCAACGCGCTGTTGTTCAACGGGGTGGCCACCAGCGATCCGCTCCAGAGCGTGTGGGACTCGCTGGTGCTGCTGTTCACCAACTCGTACTGAGCTCAGCCAGACCTATCCACGCTGTGCCCTCAGCCGTGCGGCGCCTCGGATATCTTGCTGTCCGGCTTGCCCAGTGTTTTGCAGTAGGTGGACACCGACAGACGGGTCGCCGAGATCTCCAGACTCGATGGGTCGGCACCGCTCTTGTCCTTGAGCATCTTGGTGATTTCGTCGTCCTGCTTCTTCTCGTCCTGATCGACGAAATCCTTGCACTTGGTGTCGCCGCCGGTGTTGATCACCTGCGAGGCCGAACACCCGCTGGAAAACAGCACACCCAGCGCAAAGGCGGCAAACGCAACGCTTTTCATCTTCGACATTCCTTACGCCCCACGCCCGAAGAGGCGCAGCAGCCAGAGCAGGATGATCGCACCCAGAATTGCGGTGAACAAGGTGAACCACCAGCCGCCGCTCGCCGTGTCGACGACGAAGCTGAGCAGGAATCCGCCGATCAACGCTCCGACGACACCTACGACCACGTCGGCGAGCAAGCCATATTTGGTCTTCATGGCCATGCCCGCGATCCAGCCGGCGATAGCGCCGATCACGATGTAGCCGATCCACCCCACACTGGTCAACGTTGTGGAACGGGCCAGGAATTCGGTGGCCGCCACTGCGTTCATGGTGATCTCCTTTTCGACACCCTTAGCGCCGCCCCGGTCAGCGCCGCGGGAGATTCATACCCGTTCTGCGCGGCGGCTAATCACCCATCGCTGACTGTTCACCATTGGGCCAAAAATGAATTGACAACCGATGCAAATGCATTCGGTTTCGGGTCGCCCGATAGGAACGCCGTCATACCTACCGCAAGCAAGGTCAGCTCGCGCCGGCCGTGATGACCTCGTTGACCTCGACGGCCCGCATCGCCATCTCGGCGTGCGCCCGGTCCAGGGATTCGGCTTGATCCTCGTCTGCCTTCATCAACGCCTCGATGTCGAAGCCGGCCATGTCGAGCACACCCATGTCCCGGAACGCCTTCTGCACCTTGGGGCCCCACAGCCCGATGTCTTTGACGATCGGCACGATGCGACTGAACAGATGTGAGCGGAACTGCGTCATCGACGGTGACGAGTCGACCCATTTCGCGCATTCCTTGACGTCCAGGCCGAGGGTCTCGAAGACCTCCTCGCCACGGAATCGGTCACGCATCAGGTAACAGGCGTCCACGACGAACTCTTCGCGGTCGTCACGTTCGGCCTGGGTGAGCTCGGAGTAGTAGTCCTTCAACGAGATTCGCCCGAAGGCGACATGGCGGGCCTCGTCCTGCATGACATAGGCCAGCACCTTCTTGGCCAGTGAGTCCGGTGCCGCCAGGTCACGCTGCACGCCGAATGCCGCCAGTGCCAGCCCCTCGATGAGGACCTGCATGCCCAGATACGGCATGTCCCAACGCGAGTCATGCAGGGTGTCATCCAGTAGCGCCGTTAGGTTCTTGTTGATCGGGTAGACCAGGCCGATCTTCTCTTGCAGGAACCGCGAGAACGCCTCGACATGGCGGGCCTCGTCCATGGTCTGGGTGGCCGCGTAGAACTTCGCGTCCAGATCCGGGACGACCTGGACGATCTTGGCCGCGCACACCATCGCGCCCTGCTCGCCGTGCAGGAACTGGGAGAACTGCCAGGCCTGGGAGTGCTGGCGCATCTCGGCGCGACGCGCCTCGTTCGCGGACTCCCACATCGGGCTGCCGAACAGCGGATGGAACTCGTCGGGCAGACCGATCGGGTTCATCGGGTCGACGTCCTGGGACCAGTCGATGCGCGACTGGGCGTCCCACTGCTTGTCCTTACCCTTCTGATACAGCGACAGCAATCGGGCCCGCCCGTCGTCGTACTCCCACGTGAAGCGCGCGTCGCCGACGCTGGCGACCTCCCACGAGTAGGGCTCGGGCACTTCGGTGTACTTGTCCCTGGTGGTCATACGCTGCCGCCTTTACCGGGTGTGACCAGTGGTCTTATGACGTGTATCACACTGCGCCGCGGGCGGCGGCGCGTCAAGCATGTCGGGTCGAAAACTGCACAGGGTTCGACGCCTTGCAGTCTCGCCGTTCAGCTTCCACGGGCCGCGCCTGCGGCCGCGCGGTTGGCTTCCAGCTGGGCGCGGGAATAGTGGGTGCGCCAGCCGGGCTGACCGAAGCGACGGCGTAGGGAGAAGTAGGCCGGGCCGAACCGTCCCGCCAGAGGCATCGGAATTGCGCGCCAGAATGCTGCATGCACTCTGCGTTCGATTCGATCGAGGCCGGTTATCCGCAGCCCCATGTCGGCGTGGAATTTCTCGGGTACTCCGGCAAGCACCCCGACGCGCAGTGTCCGCGTCAACGGCAGGGAGATCGCTCGCCACAGCGGCATGGGGACCAGGCGCCAACCCCGAGGCTTGGCCGGGCTCAGGGCATGGTCGACGATGAACTGCACCTGCGGGTTGACGGCCAACGTCTCGTCGACGATCGGCTGCCAATACTCGCAGAACCCGGCATAGGTGTCGGGCAGGCTACGGACCCCGAATCGCCGCCCCACTTCGTTGAGCGCCCGGTAGGCCTGCTCCCGCTCATCGGTGTCGGCGAAGAGCCGGAATTCGTCAGCGATGTCGAGGCCGCCTTTGAGGATGGACCCCCAGGTCCAATTCCAGACGTCTTTGTTCCAGGCGTGGTAGCTGGTGCCGTCCGGCATCGACCCGGTGATCGGACGGTGCAGTTCGTGCAAGCCGTGGGCCACATCGTCGGCTTCTGGCCCAGCGAACACGATGCCCATCACCATCTCGTAGGTGCTGAACAGGCGGCGACTGGCGGCCTGCAGTGTGGGCAGGTCTTCGCTGCCGTTGAGCGCGCGGTCCTTCTCGCTGAGTACATGGGCGATCTTCGGGTGCAGGGTGGGCATGATCAGCGCCGGGACGTTGGCGTACAGCAGCACAAGTGGATGCCCGACAATGTGCCGCCCGAGCGATCCTTGGGCCAACGGGTCGTCGGCACCTCCCGCCAAGGTGGCCGGCACGCGGGCAGTTTCTGGATCCACTTCGGGGATAGACGTCATTTCCAACTCCTCGCGCTCTACGACTGATAAAACGGTCGTAGTCTCATTTGGGCCGACGGTAGCACGCAGCGGAGCCGGCCTCCTAGCCCTCAGGCGAAGCTGGGGACGTTATCGCTGCTCACAGCACTGACAGAACATCTGTTCCTACCGGGAAACACGCACGTCGGGCGAGCATTCTTCGGCGGTCAGGACGATGCGCTGCAGCAAGACGCGAGCCGGGTCGAGGATGTCGAGCAGTGTCGAGGCAGGGGCCGATCCAAGGTGTTGCACCATCAACTCGTTCACGCCGCCGAGGGCACCGATCAGCAACGCATAGTCGGCCGCGGTGGGAGCGGGATCGGGTCCGGCCGGGCCCCTGACCCGGCGCAGGTGCTCCACGGTGACCGCGGCGAAGTCCCACAAGCCCTGCGAACGACGGGCGCGAATGCGGTCGGTGGAGGCAACCGCCTCGACCACCAGGCTCTGGGTGAACGCCGGTTGCGAGGCCAGCGTCTCCAGGTAGGTTCGCAACCCGGCCTCGATCACCTCGGCTGCTGTGCGCGCACCAGCGGCAGCCTCCCGCATCTGCTCGGTGACAAGTTCCACTGCCGCGTAGGTGGCAAGAAACGCCGCTTCTTTATCGGGATACAATTCGTAGAACGTCTTGGTGGAAATCCCTGCGCGCGCTGCGATCTGGCGAACACTGGCCCCGGCGTAGCCATGCTCGGCCACTACCTCGACGGTTGCGATCCGCAGCCGCACCTCTTGGGAACGACGGACTTCCTCGCGCGTCAACCCGTGGCGATGGCGAGGAAGAGTGGGCGCCGCATCTCCGACTGAGTCCCACAACAATGAAGCAGACCGGCCAAGCTGCGCGCCACTCCCGGTTTCGCTCACCCGCCTGTCCTACGCCAGCGACCGACAAATCGCAACAACCACAGCGCCGACATCCACCAAACCGAAAACACCCCCGGCCCAATTGGGACCGGGGGTGCGTTCCGTGCGGACTACCTAGTGCGCGTGCCCGTGATGCCCGTGGCCGGCGTGCGCGTCGACCTCGACGGGCTTGTCGACCACAGCCGATTCGGTGGTCAGGATCATCCGCGCCACCGAGGCGGCGTTGAGCACCGCCGAGCGGGTCACCTTGACCGGGTCGATGACACCGTCGGCGGCCAGGTCACCGTAGGACAGTGTCGCGGCGTTGAAGCCCTGCCCGGCCGGCAACTCGGCGACCTTGCTGGTCACCACGGCGCCGTCGACGCCGGCGTTGGTCGCGATCCAGTACAGCGGTGCGCTCAGCGCCGCGGCGAACACCTCCGCGCCGGTCGCCTCGTCGCCGGTCAACGCCAGCCCCGCCAACGCCGCGCGGGCCTGCACCAGCGCCGCGCCGCCGCCGGTGACGATGCCCTCCTCCACCGCGGCCTTGGCCGCCGCCACCGCGTCCTCGACCCGGTGCTTGCGCTCCTTGAGAGCGGTCTCGGTGGCGGCACCGACCTTGATCACGGCCACCCCGCCGGCCAGCTTGGCCAGCCGCTCCTCGAGCTTCTCGCGGTCCCAGTCGGAGTCGGTCGCCTCGATCTCGGCGCGCAGCTGCTTGACCCGCCCGGCGATGGCCTCGGCGGTCCCGGCGCCGTCGACGATCACGGTGTCGTCTTTGCTAACCACCACCCGGCGGGCCGTGCCCAGCACGTCCAGGCCGGCCTCCCGCAGCGTCAGGCCCACGTCGGGGTTGATCACCTGGGCGCCGGTGACGATCGCGAGGTCTTCCAGGAACGCCTTGCGACGGTCACCGAAGTAGGGCGCCTTGACGGCAACGGCCTTGAGCGTCTTGCGGATTGCGTTGACCACCAGGGTCGACAGCGGCTCGCCCTCGACGTCCTCGGCGATGATCAGCAGCGGCTTGCCCGCCTCGACGACCTTCTCCAGCAGCGGCAGCAGGTCCGGCAGCGAGCTGATCTTGTCGCGGTGCAGCAGGATCAGAGCGTCTTCGAGGACGGCTTCCTGCGAGTCGAAGTCGGTGACGAAGTAGGCCGACAGGAAACCCTTGTCGAAGCCGACGCCGTCGGTGATCTCCAGCTCGGTAGACAGCGTCGAGGATTCCTCCACGCTGACCACGCCGTCGCTGCCGACCTTGGTCATCGCCTCGCCGACCAGCTCACCGATCTCCTCGTCACGCGAGGACACGTTGGCCACCTGCGCGATCGATTCCTTGCCGGAGACCGGGATGGCCGCGGCCAGCAGCGCTTCGGACACCGCATCGGCGGCCTTGGCGATGCCGGCGCCCAGCGCGATCGGGTTGGCGCCGGCCGCAACGTTGCGCAGTCCGCCGGAGATGATGGCCTGGGCCAGCACGGTGGCGGTGGTGGTGCCGTCGCCGGCCACGTCGTTGGTCTTGGTGGCCACCGACTTCACCAGCTGCGCGCCGAGGTTCTCGAACGGGTCTTCCAGGTCCACGTCGCGAGCCACGGTGACACCGTCCATGGTCACCGTCGGGCCGCCGAAGGACTTGGCCAGCACCACCGTGCGGCCGCGCGGCCCCAGCGTCACCCGGACTGCGTCGGCGAGCTTGTTGACGCCGGCTTCCATCGCCCGGCGCGCGGCCTCGTTGAACTCAATCTGCTTGCTCATAGCTGTTTAAGCCCTTTTCTCTACGCGTGCCGCCCCGGACATCACCCGTAAAACGGGGATCTCCGGGGCGGGCACGGTGGTTGCTTTGTGGCTACTTGCCGACGATGGCCAGCACGTCGCGCGCGGACAGGATCAGGTACTCCTGGCCGCCGTACTTGATCTCGGTGCCGCCGTACTTGCTGTACACGACGACGTCACCCTCAGCGACGTCCAGCGGGATCCGCTTGCTGCCACTCTCGTCCCACCGGCCGGGGCCGACGGCGACGACAGTGCCTTCCTGCGGCTTCTCCTTGGCAGTGTCCGGAATGACCAGACCGGAAGCGGTCGTGGTCTCGGCCTCGTTGGCCTGAACGAGGATCTTGTCCTCGAGTGGCTTGATGTTCACGCTCGCCACGATTGGAGCCCTCCACATTGTCTGGATGCGACCCGGCCGATGCCGAGCCCATCGGAACGTACTTACTTAAGGTGTTCGGCATTCGTGCGAGCCCTCGCGTCGTCGTCGCGGGTGCCGAGCGGGAGTCCGACCGACTGCCACCTAGCACTCTATACATGAGAGTGCTAGCACTCAAGGGGACCCCGCTGCGAATGGTCAGGAGACCTGTCCCTGCACCACCGGCAGGCCCGGGTTGGTGGCTACGTCCAGCGGCGACGGCGCCGCCCCCGCGGCGATCAGATGCGCCGCGAACGACGCGATCATCGCCCCGTTGTCGGTGCATAACCGCAGCGGCGGGATGCGCAGCGTTAATCCCGCTGCCGCGCAGCGTTGTTCGGCGAGTTCGCGCAGCCGGGAGTTGGCGGCCACTCCCCCGGCGATCAGCAGGGTGCCGACCCCGAGATCGGTGGCCGCCCGCACCGCCTTGGCGGTCAGCACGTCGGCGACCGACTCCTGGAACCCGGCCGCCACGTCGGCGGGCGAGAAAGCGGCTTGCGCCCCGTGCTTTTCGATATAGCGGGCCACCGCGGTCTTCAGGCCGGAGAAGCTGAACACGTACGGGTCATCGCGCGGGCCGGTCATGCCGCGCGGAAACGTGATCGCCTCGCGGTCGCCGGTGCGGGCCAGCTCGTCGAGCACCCGCCCACCCGGATAGCCCAGCCCGAGCAGCCGGGCCACCTTGTCGTAGGCCTCCCCCGCGGCGTCGTCGACGGTGCTGCCCAGCTCGACGATCGGCTCCCCCAGCGACCGCACGTGCAGCAGGTGGGTGTGGCCGCCGGAGACCAGCAGGGCCACGCACTCCGGCAGCGGGCCGTGCGCGTAGACGTCGGCGGCCAGGTGCCCGCCCAGGTGGTTGACGGCGTAGAACGGGACCTCCCAGGCCGCCGCGTAGGCCTTGGCCGCGGCCGCGCCCACCAGCAACGCCCCGGCCAGCCCCGGCCCGATGGTGGCCGCCACGACGTCGGGACGCTTGATGCCCGCCTTGTCCAGCGCCCGGCGCATGGTCGGCCCCAACGCCTCCAGGTGTGCGCGCGACGCGATCTCGGGTACCACCCCGCCGAAGCGGGTGTGCTCCTCCACGCTGGAGGCCACTTCGTCGGCCAGCAGCGTCAGAGTGCCATCGGCTTCCAGGCGGGTGATGCCGACACCTGTTTCGTCGCAAGAGGATTCGATGGCCAGGACTACTGTCAAGACAGGGCCTCCCGCCGCATTGTGTAGGCGTCTGCGCCGTTGCGGTAGTAGCGCTTACGCAGTCCGGTCTCGACGAAACCGACGTCGCGGTAGAGCGCGATCGCCGCGGCGTTGTCGGTGCGTACCTCCAGGTACACCACGCCGCCGTCGGCGTACTCCAGCAGGTCGGTGAGCAGTCGCCGCCCGATCCCACGCCCCTGATGGGCCTTGTCCACCCCGATGGTGTGCACCTCGTACTCGAACGGCGGGGTGCGCCCAAGTCGCGCGATTCCGCCGTAGCCCACCACGGCATCGCCGACCCGGGCCGCGACGTAGTGGTGGTCGCGCGCACCGATCGCCCGGCTGAATGCCTCGGCGGGCCACGGGTCGTCGCCGCCGAACAGTTGGGCTTCCAATTCGGCGCAGCGCTCCGCGTCGCTGTCCACCAGTGCGTCCAGCGTCACCGGCACCGCGGCCGTCGCCGGCGGTTTGGCGTCCGGGCGGCGCAGATACAGCGGCACCAGCGATTCCGGAACTTCGTTCCAATCTCGCACTGCGGCAACCAGTCCCGCAGGAGACGGGTAGGTGATGTCGAGGCAGGGAAGGTCGAACAGCTCGGTATGGGCGGGCGAACCGGCCACCGCGACGGCATCGGCGGGGTCGACGTCGGCCGGGGCACACACCGCGGGGCCCGCGACCCGGGCGCCGTCGCGATAGCGCGCCCAGTAGACCTCCCGACGGCGAGCGTCGGTGACCACCAGGACCGGCCCCGTGGTGCGCACGCCGATCGCGTCCAGGCTGCACACGCCGTAGACCGGGATTCCCAGGGCGTGGCCGCAGGCGGCGGCGCTGGCCATCCCGACCCGCAAGCCGGTGAACGGTCCCGGCCCGCAACCCACCACGACCGCAGCGAGGTCGGCCATGCTCAGGCCGGCGTCGGCCAGGGCCCCCAGCACATTGGGGGTCAATCGTTCGGCGTGAGCCCGCGCGTCGGGGGTGACTCGTTCGGCCAACACCGTGCGCCGATCGGCAGCCACCACGCCCGCGGTGACGGCAGGGGTGGCGGTGTCGATGGTCAGAATCGCTCCGGTCATGACGCGTGCCACCGCCAGCTCGCGGTGCGTGTCTCGGAGTTAGCCGCGCGGTCCAACCGGATGTCGAGGTGCCGTTCGGAGAGCCGCTCGGCCAGTCCTTCGCCCCACTCCACCACGACGACCGCGTCGTCGAGTTCGGTGTCAAGATCCAGGGAGTCCAGCTCGGCCAACAGGTCCAGGCCCGACTCGTCGAGCAGCCGGTAGAGGTCGACGTGGATCATCGCCGGGCGGTCGGGGCGGCGGGGCCGATGCTCGCGGGCCAGCACGTACGTCGGCGAGGTGACCGGACCGTCGACATCGAGCGCCGCCGCGATCCCCTTGGCCAACACGGTTTTTCCGGCGCCCAGCGGCCCCGACAACACCACCACGTCGCCGGCACGCAGCTGTTCGCCCAGCCGAGCTCCCAGCGCAACGGTGTCCTCGGCGGTGACCAAGGTCGCCTCCTGCGGATCAGCCACTGCGCCCGGCCTTCCGGCGCAACCGGTGAGTCAGCATGCCACGGCGCGGGGTGGCCCGCTCCACCAGTCGCACCAGCGCCTCGTCGATGACATCGGGTTCCTCCAACTGCACCAGATGCCCGGCCCCGGGCACGATCACCAGCTCACAATCCCACAACGTGGCCGCCATCGCCCGCGAGTACCCCGGCGGGGTGAGCAGGTCCTGGTCGCCACAGGCGACCAGCGTAGGGATCGTGGCCAGCGTCGGCAGCGCGGCACTCTCGTCATGCACTTCCAGGGCGTGCAGGAAGCCCACCATGGTGGCGACCGGGGTGGAGTGCATCATCTCTTCGGAGTAGGCCACCACACTCGGGCTGATCTGGTCGGTGCCGTAGGAGGCGGCCCGCAGAATCGGTGCGATCACCCCGCGCGCCGCGCCGCGGCCGCGGTGCACCAACTTCGGCGCGTAGCGCACACTGAACTGCACGGCCTCCAGCGCCGGGTTACGCAGGATCTGGCCCAGCGGGGACCGCGAAACACCTTTGGCGGCCGACGATATCAACGCCGCACCGACGATCCGGCTACCGTAGCGCTGGGGAAACTGCCGAGCGTGCGCCAGCACCGTCATTCCGCCCATCGAATGCCCGACCAGCACTATCGGGCCGCGCGGCACGGCCGCCCGCAGCACCGCCTCCAGATCCTGGCCGAGTCGCGGCACGGTGTAGGTCCCCGGCGGGGCGACACTGGAATCGCCGTGCCCGCGCTGGTCGTAGAAGACCATGCGCACCTGATCGCCCCACTCGGCGGCCAGCCGCGCCCGTTGAAAGTGGAAAGAGCCCATCCGCAGGCAGAATCCGTGCGCGAACACCACGGTCAACGGGGCGTTACGCGGGCCGGTATCGCGCACCGCTAGTTCGACGCCGTCGTCGGTGACCACCACCGAGCTGTGGTCGTGGTCGAGGATCTCGAAATCCTCGTCGGCGTAAGCGTCTTCGGCGGTGGTGCGTCGGGTCACCGACCGGGCGATGGTGCTTCCGGCGATGGTGCCCACGGCCGCCAGACCGGCCATCCCCGCCAGCCAGCCGCCGGCCCGCCGCGACCCACGCCGACTACCCGCCATCGGCACCCCGATATGTCCGGGCGACCCGCCCGCGTGGGCTGTTGACCACCTCGTAGTGGATGGTCCCCAACGTATCGGCCCAGTCCTGGGCCAGCGGTTCTCCGTCGGCTCCGGCGCCGAACAGGATGACCTCGTCACCCTCGGTGACGTCGACGGGGCCGGGGCCCAGATCGACGACGAACTGGTCCATGCACACTCGGCCCACGCTGCGCCGACGCCGGCCGTTGATCAACACGTCGAACCGTCCGCTCAGCGGTCGGAACACGCCGTCGGCGTAGCCCATCGGCACCAATGCCACGGTGGTGTCGACCGGGGCGACCCAAGTGTGGCCGTAGGAGACCCCCTCGCCGGCTTTGATCGGACGGACCAGCACCACAAGCGATTTCAGCGTCATCGCCGGAATCAGGCCCATATCACCACGTTCGGGGATCGGGCTCAGGCCATACATCGCTATGCCGGGCCGGACCATGTCGAACGCCAGATCGGGGCGGGTCATGGCCCCGGCCGAGTTGGCCAGGTGGGCGACCGGGAACTTCAGCCCCTGCTCGCGGGCCACGCTCAGCAGATCGGAAAAGCGTTGGGCCTGAATATTATTAACCGGATTAGCCGTCTCGTCGGCGCAGGCCAGGTGCGACATCAGGCCGCGCACCCGGATCGCGTCGTCGGCAACAGCCCGCTGCAAGGCGGTCACCAGTTCCGGGAAGTCGGCGGCGCCCACCCCGTTGCGGTTCATGCCGGTGTCGGCCTTGACCGTGACTGTCGCGGTCCGTCCGGTACGTCGCACCGCGTCGAGCAGCTCGTCCAGCTGCAACACCGAGGAGACCGCGATCTGCACGTCGGCGGCTAGGGCGGGAGCGAAGTCCGTGTGCGGCCCGTGCAGCCACGCCAGCACGGGTGCGGTGATACCGGCCGCCCGCAATGTGAGGGCCTCGTCGACGGTGGCCACCCCGAGTTCGGCCGCGCCGGCGCCCAGCGCCGCACGGGCCACTGGGACCGCGCCGTGGCCGTAACCGTCGGCCTTGACCACAGCCATCACCCCGGCGGTGCCAGCGTGTTCGTCCAGCACCCGCACGTTGTGGGCAATGGCGTCCAGGTCCACCAGCGCTTGCGCGAGCAGGCCGGACGTTCGGGATATGGCAGTCATGTCAGCCTCGATTGTCCCAGAACCTGCCAAACCGGCCCGTCAGATCGCCGAGTGTGCGGTTTGATCGGCCCGGAGGCCGTCTTGTGACCGAAAACGCACACTCGACGCCCGCCTGTGGATCGGCGTCGTCGCCGAGCCGCCCCAAGGTGCCACGCTGCGGTCATGCCAGCACCGGGGTGGCCGTTTCGCGCGGCCGAGGCGTTGGCTGCCGGCACCGTAACCCCCGATCGGCTGCGCCGCGACTACGTCGGCGTCTACCCCGGTGTTTGGGTGCCACGTGAGGTGGAGCTCACGGCGGTCCAGCGGGCCCGGGCCGCCTGGCTGTGGTCGCGTCGGCGTGGCGTTCTTGCGGGGCTGTCGGCGTCAGCGATGCTCGGCGCGAAGTGGATCGACGCCGACAGCCCAGCGGAACTCATCCACGCCAACCGGCGGGCGCCACCGCTGCTCACCGTGCACAGCGACACGCTGCTGGCCGGCGAGACTCGGACGGTACGCGGGCTGCCGGTGACGACAGCTGCGCGTACGGCGTTCGACCTGGGCAGGCAGCTCAATCTCACCGAGGGGGTGCAGCGCGTCGACGCCTTGATGAATGCCACCAATCTCAAGGCGGTGGAGGTCATGGCGCTGGCCGACGCGCACCGGGGTGCGCGGGGCCTACGGCAACTCGATGCGACGTTGCAGCTTGTCGATGGAGGAGCCGACTCCCCATACGAATCGCTCACCCGACTGCTGCTCGTGCAGGCTGGGTTTCCCCGGCCGCAGACCCAGATCCCGTTGTATGGCGACTACGGGCAACTTGTCGCCGTAATCGACATGGGGTGGAAGGAGCACCTAGTCGGCGTCGACTTCGAAGGCGCCCACCATTGGACCGATCCCAAGCAGCGGGAACGTGACGCCGAGCGTTACAACACCCTTCTCGAACTCGGCTGGATCGACATCAAGCTGACCAGCCGCACGCTGCACATGGCTCCGGACCGGTTCCTGGACCGAGTCGGAGCAGCCCTGATCAGCCGCGGCTGCCAGAAAACCTGGTGACCTCTCGCGCCGAGTGTGCGGTTTAGTCGGCCTCAACGCGGTTTTGCCAACGAAAACGCACACTCGGCGGGGCCGCTCAGTGGGCGAAGTGCTGCGCGTCGTAGTGCCCGCCAGGCTTCACCTTGTCGAGCGCCTTGACGGCCTTCATGATGTCGTCGAAGAGCGCCCGGGCAAGGTCCGCCGACAGCCCCTCACGGACCACGACACGCAGCACCGCGACGTCCTCGGCGCCCTCGGGCATGGTGTAGGCCGGCACCTGCCAGCCGAACGTCCGCAACTCGTGGGACACGTCGAACTCGGTATAGCCGCGCTCACCGGCCAGCCGACAGCTCACCACCGGGATCGCCGAGCCGTCGCTGATCACCTCGAAATGCTCCGAAGCGGCTAACTGATGCGACAGCCAGCGGGCGGTGTCGGACAGGGTCCGCATCACCTCGGTGTAGCCGGCGCGGCCCAGCCGCAGGAAGTTGTAGTACTGGCCGACGACCTGGTTGCCCGGCCGGGAGAAGTTCAGCGTGAACGTCGGCATGTCCCCGCCCAGGTAGTTGACCCGGAATATCAGCTCCTCGGGCAGATAGTCGGCGCCCCGCCACACCACGAAACCGATGCCCGGATAGGTCAGGCCGTACTTGTGGCCGCTGACGTTGATCGAGACCACCCGCGGCAGCCGGAAATCCCACTTGAGGCCGGGATGCAGGAACGGCACCACGAATCCACCGCTGGCCGCGTCCACGTGCACCGGCACGTCCGGCCCGCCACCGTCGGCCAGGGTGTCCAGTGCCGCGCAGATCGCCTCGATAGGTTCCAGTTCGCCGGTGTAGGTGGTGCCCAGGATGCCCACCACCCCGATGGTGTTCTCGTCGACGGCGTCGATCACCTGCTCGGGGGTGATCACGTAGCGGCCTTCGGCCATCGGCAGGTAGCGCGGTTCGACGTCGAAGTAGCGGCAGAACTTCTCCCACACCACCTGGACATTGGCGCCCATCACGAGGTTGGGCGTCCTGGTTTTCCAGTCCTGCCCTGCCGCCTGGACCTTGGCCCGCCAGCGCCATTTCATCGCCAGCCCGCCCAACATCACCGCCTCGCTGGACCCGACGGTGGACACCCCGATCGCACTGGCGGGGTCGTCGTCGCGCAGGTTCTCCGCGTGGAACAGGTCGGCGACCATGGACACGCAGCGCTGCTCAATGGCCGCGGTGGCCGGGTATTCGTCCTTGTCGATCATGTTCTTGTCGAACGACTCCGCCATCAGCGCCGATGCTTCGGGGTCCATCCAGGTGGTGACGAAGGTGGCCAGATTCAACCGAGAACTGCCGTCGAGCATCAGCTCATCGTGGATGAATCGGTAGGCGGTCTGCGGGTCCATCGGGTCGTCGGGCAAGCGCAGCGCCGGCACCGGCGAGGTGAACATCCGGCCGGTGTAGGCCGGGGCGATGGTGTGCGCGGGCACGGACGGATGGGAATGGGTCACAACGACTCCTACAGTTCGGCGATAGCGGTGCGGATGTGGGCCAAGATGCGCGAGGCCGACGTCGGGGTGTCGCCGGGTCCGGGGTCGGCGGCAGAGGCTGCGGCGGCACGGGTGTGTACGAAGGCGGCGGCGGCCGCGGCCCGGGCGGGCGGCAGGCCCGATGCCAACAACGCGCCGATCATCCCGGACAACACGTCCCCGGAGCCCGCGGTGGCCGCCCAGGACCCGCCGGCCGGGTTGAGATAGACCGGGCCGCCGAGTTCATGCGCCGGTCCCAGCTTCGCCTCTCCTCCGTCGAGCCTCGCTGAACCGCCGGATGGATCCGCGATGACGGTGACGTTGCCCTTCAACAGCACGGTGGCCCCGAATCGGTCGGCCAGCTCGCGGGCCGCGCCGACCCGGTCCGGCCCGGGCGGGTGCCCGGCCAGCCGGGCGTATTCGCCGGCATGCGGGGTGAGCACCGTCGGGGCGCTGCGCTCGGCCACCAGAGTTGGGTGGGCGGCCAGGATGGTCAGCGCGTCGGCGTCGACGATTACCGGCAGATCGGTGCCGAGCGCGAACCAGAGTGCGGCAGCAGCCTGCTCGCCGGTGCCCAGACCGGGACCGACCGCCCACGCCTGCACTTTCCCGGCGGCGGCCGGGCTAGGCGCCGCCACCACCTCCGGCCAGTGCGAAACCACTTGGGCGTCAGCGCTTCCGGCGTAGCGCACCATGCCGGAGGTGGTCGCCACCGCTGCCCCGGCGCACAGGATCGCCGCGCCCGGGTAGGTCGCCGAGCCGGCCAGGATTCCAGTGACGCCCTGGGTGTATTTGTCGTCGCGTGGGCCGGGCGCCGGCCAGCAGGCCTCGACGTCTGCTGCGGTTAACGAATGAATGTCGGTGTCCGGCAAGTCCAGGCCGATCTCGACCAGCTCAACCCGCCCGCACTGCCCCAGGGCGTGCACCGGCTTGAGACCGCCGAAGGTAACGGTGAGAGCGGCGTGCACCGCGGGACCGTCCGCCGCACCGGTGTGCGGATCCAAGCCGCTGGGGATGTCGACGGCCACCACCGGAATACCCGCCGCCTCGACGGCGGCGAAGACTTCGGCGGCGTTCGGCCGCAACGGGCCGCGCCCGGAGATCCCGACCACTCCGTCGATCACCAGATCCGTTGCGGGCGGCACGGTACCGACGACCCGGCCGCCGGCCCGCCGGAAAGCTGCAAGGCCCTTGGCATGGGCGCGCTCGGGGTCGAGCAGGATGGCGCTGGCCGCCACCCCGCGTCTGCGCAGCAGGGTGGCCGCCCACAGCGCGTCGCCGCCGTTGTCGCCGGAACCCACGACCGCGCACAGATTGCGACCGGCGACCCCGCCGGTGCGCGCGGCCAGTTCCCGAGCGATCGCCGTCGCCAGCCCGAACGCGGCCCGGCGCATCAGCACCCCCTCGGGCAGGCTCGCCAACAGCGGTGCCTCGGCGGCGCGAATGACCTCGACGCTGTAGTAATGCCGCACTTGCCCTCCTCGCCCTGCCCGCGATTGTCAGGCTAGTGGCCGCCGACGGCGCTCGGGTGATGTCGCAGCGGATGGTGGGGGTGAGTCAGCGGGTAACAGCACAACCCGATGACCACCGCGGCGGCGTGGCCGATCGCGGTGAAGTCGGGATTGATGAGCAGGGGCACGGTGAAGATCACGACTAGGCCGGCCAGGTAGAACCAGCGCCACGGCCGACGGATCCGGTAGGTCAGCACCGCCATCACGCCCACCAGGAAATAGCTGACGCCGATGTCGCGGGCGTAGGTCAACCGCTCCGATTCGCGGTGCAGGTGAATCAGCAAGTAGAGCGCGCCCTCGCTGACATAGGTGGCGCCGACATGGGAGATCACTCCGACCATCAGCCAACGCAGGTGCCCCAGCCAGTGTTCGGCCGGCGCCAGAAACAGGGTGAACAGCACCAGATACGGCGACCAGTCCTTGCCGTCGATCCACAGCAGGCTGGAGACCAGCACCTCCAGCGGGTCGGTGGCCAGGTGGTGCAGGTTGGTGGATTGCTCCACGAGCATGGTGTGCAGGCGCGGGCCGACCAGGTGCTGGATGACGGTGGTGACCCCCAACACCGCCAGCCACAGGTAGGTCAGCGGCGCGGTGTGCACAAAGTGCCACACCGCGGCCAGGCGCGTTCTGACGTCCGCCACGGCGTACAGCGTCGCATGGTTGATGCAGACACGGACAGACCGACCGCTGATAGCCTCGGTGAAAATCGGGCCATCCGCCTGCGATCGGCCCTGAGGGGATGTGGGGGCACCTCATGAGCGAACCGCACGGTCCGACGCCCAATCCGTACCAGCAGCCCCCCTTCACGTCCATGAGCCAGCCCTTCCCGCCGGTCGGCGGCGGACCGTTCCCGCCGCCGCTGCTGCCGCCGGGACTCGGCGGTCCGCCCCCGGGATCACCAGGGCCCAACCGCCGCAAGATGTGGACGCTGTTGGCCACGGTCTGCGTGCTTGCA
The DNA here is from genome assembly GCF_046250095.1 of Mycobacterium sp. SMC-11. Taxonomy (NCBI): domain Bacteria; kingdom Bacillati; phylum Actinomycetota; class Actinomycetes; order Mycobacteriales; family Mycobacteriaceae; genus Mycobacterium; species Mycobacterium sp. SMC-11. The sequence goes on from NZ_CP176430.1 coordinate 3,693,478, forward strand.
GTGATCGGCGTCGTGCTCACCGTGACGCTGTCCGGCCGCGGCCAGCACGACACGGCCAAACCCGCTGCAAAAACCGGAACCTCGGCGACAGCCTCAGCAGCCTCTGAGAAGGCACCGGTACCTGTCTCCAAGATCGACGGGTTGTTGCCTCGCCAGGAAGCCCTCGCCGCGGCGGTAGCTGATCCCGAACTCGGTGTCGTGATGAGCGGTGAGGCGATGGATGAGGTCACCGTGGTGGACGCGGATTGCCAGGGCATCAGTTCGGTCGCCTCGGGACCGGTCTACGCCGGTACGGGTTGGACCGCGATCCGCTGGCAGCGCTGGTACAGCCCGCCCGACATCGACACCCACGACCTGAAGCACGGCCTGCTGGTGTCGGTGGCGACCTTTCCGCGGGCGGAGAACGCGCAGGCGTTCTACGCGAAACAGAGCGACAAGTGGAAAAGGTGCGCCGGCCGCACCCTGAACATGACTGTCACCAACGGCGACAATGAGCCGCGCGTCTTCTGGACCGTCACCGAGGTCACCGAGTCCGATGAGCTAGTCAAGACGACCGCGATCAGTGAGGGCGGCGGTGGCTGGGCGTGCCAGGACGCCCTCACCATCCGCAACAACATCGTCGCGCAGGCCGATGTGTGTGGAAACAGCATCCCGGCCAATGCTGCGCAGGACATCCTCGGCTCGATCACCCCGAAGGTCGACGCCGCCGGGTGAGCTGACCGCGCCGGGTGAGCCGGCGCCACCCAACCCTTGATCGGCCCCTGCGCCTCGCGTATCGTCCGATTCAATTTCGCGTCGCACAGTAGCGAATACAGGGAAAGGGCCGAGCCGTTGCGCAACCGCTACGCCGGGGAACCGTTCACCACCACCGATTCTGAGATCGCTGCCGCTTTGGAGCAGGTCTCGATCCCCACCTTGTTGCTGTCGTGCGTGCACATCACCGGTGACCCCCGCTTCATCCGGGACTACAGGCAGAACGGGATCTTCCTCAACGAGATCCAGGGGTTCATGTCCGAAGAGGACAAGGCCCGCGCCCGCGCCGAAGCGCTGCCGGTGATCGTCGACTACCGCGACCGCGGCTGTCCGCAGCCCGCTCCCCTGCCCGCCGAGCTGGTCAAGGAGATGATGGACTGGGCGGCCTGCGAGACCGTGCCGGATGCCTACCTGGGGCTACTCTCCGAAGAACTCGACCTGGACGGCCGCGATCCACGAAGCCCCGCTCCCCTGGACCCGGAACGCGCGGCAGAGCTGTCGGTGGTCGTGATCGGCTGCGGTGAATCGGGCGTGCTGGCTGGAATCCGGCTCGCTCAGGCCGGCATTCCCTTCACGATCATCGAGAAGAACGAGGGCCCGGGCGGAACGTGGTGGGAGAACGACTATCCGGGAGCTCGGGTGGACGTAGCGAACCACTTCTACTGCTACAGCTTCGAACCCAACAACGACTGGGGGCACTACTTCGCCGAGCAGCCCGAGCTGCGGGCATACTTCACCGATCTGGTCACCAAACACAGTCTGGCTGACCATATTCGGTGGGGCACCGAGGTCACCGACGCCGTCTGGGACGAGGGCAACGGAACATGGACGCTGACCATCCGCACCGCCGACGGTGCGGTGTCCACGATGACAGCGCGCGCGGTGATCACCGCGGTCGGCCAGCTCAACCGGCCGCATCTGCCCGACCTCGACGGAGCGGATAGTTTCGCCGGGCCGTCGTTTCACTCCGCGGCGTGGGACCACAGCGTCGAGGTGACCGGTAAGCGGGTGGCGCTGATCGGGGCGGGTGCCAGCGGATTTCAGATCGCACCCGCGATCGCGGACAAAGTGGCTCACCTCACGGTGTTTCAGCGCACCGCACAGTGGATGTTCCCCAACCCGATGTATCACGACGCCGTCCACGACGGGGTGCGCTGGGCATTGCAGCACCTGCCGTTCTACGGCCGCTGGTACCGTTTCCTGCTGCTGTGGCCCGGCGCCGACAAGGGTTTGGAGGCCGCCCGAGTAGATCCGGACTATCCCGACCAGGACTACGCGGTGAGCGAGATCAACGCCCTGGCCCGGCAGATGTTCACCGGCTGGATCACCGATCAGGTTGGCGACGACGACGAGCTGCTGGCCAAGGTGCTGCCCGACTATCCGGCGACCGGCAAACGCACCCTGCAAGACAATGGCACCTGGCTCAAAACCCTGCGGCGCGACAACGTCGAACTGATACGCACCCCGATACGGCGAATCACCCCGCAAGGTGTGGAGACCGACGACGGCGTGCACCACGAGGTGGATGTGATCGTGTACGCCACTGGATTTCGGCACACCGATGTGTTGTGGCCGATGCGTATCACCGGCCGCGACGGCACCGATCTGCACGCGCTGTGGGGCAGCAAACCGTATGCGTACCTGGGTATCACGGTGCCCGGGTTCCCCAACTTCTTTGTGCTCTACGGGCCCGGCGCGCATCTGGCGCACGGTGGCAGCCTGATCTTCAACTCCGAGTTGGAGATGCGCTACATCGACGCCTGTCTGGCCAAGCTCGCCGACGAACAACTGCACTCGATCGAGCCGACCGCGCAAGCGGCCACCGATTGGCATCAGGCCACCCAGACCGCGATCGCCCAGACGGTGTGGGCACATCCGGCGGTCAAGCATTCCTACTTCAAGAACGCCGACGGCGAGATCCACACGGTGAGCCCGTGGCGGCTCGACGAATACTGGTCGGCTGTACGCGAACCGGATTGGTCGCAGTTCGTTATCGCAAAGGAGCGCTGAGTTGAGCGGAGTAGTCGTCACCGGGGCTGCATCGGGAATCGGCCGGGCCTGCGCCGAGGCCCTGGCCGCCGAAGGCCGCCGGGTTGCGTTGTGGGACATAGCCCCGGCGGTTCAGGAAGTGGCCGATAGTTTGGGGATGCCCGGCGCAGTGGTCGACGTCTGTGACGACGCCGGGCTGCCCGCAGCGGTCGCGGCAGCGGCCGAGGCACTCGACGGAATCGACGGGCTGGTGCATGCCGCGGGCCGAGTGCTGCCCGAACCGGTGGGCGCCTACACCGGGGAATCCTGGGATGCGGTAATGGCGGTCAACCTGCGCGCCCAGGCGATGCTCGTGCAACTGATGCTGCCGCACCTGGAGACTGTCGCGCGGGCCGGCGGCGACCCAGCGGTGGTCGGTATCTCCAGCATCGAGGGCCTGACCGCCAACCCGTTCATCCCCGCCTACTGCGCCTCCAAGGCCGGCCTGCTGGGGCTGACCAGGTCGATGGCCGCCCAGTTGGGTCCGGCCGGAGTCCGCGTCAACGCGGTCTGCCCCGGCTTCATCGAAACCCCCATGCTGCAGATCGCGCTCGACGTCGAAGAAGTCGCCGCCGGCTTTGTGGCCGCGGCGCCGCTGGGGCGCATCGGTCAACCGGCGGAGGTAGCCCAGGCGGTGGCGTTCCTGATGTCGCCCCGGGCGTCGTTCATCACCGGAACTCAGATCGTCGTCGACGGTGGAGTCACCGCCCGGCATCCATAGCGGCTCAGAAGACCCAGCTCTGCGGTGCGGCGATGACGAAGCCGTGGGTGGCTACCGGACTACTCACCTCACCGCGCACCTGCGGCTCGCGGAGCACACAGACCAAGTCGGTGGACGGCGGAACCCCGCAAACCATCGACTGGGCGGGTGAGAAGTCCCAAAACACGATTTTGTGGCCCACCGGAAGCGTTGCGGCAGGCGGGTTTCCGGCGAGCAGGGCATCCGGCGGGGCGGGAAGGAAACGAGCGGGGATGCTTTCCTTGCCGTAGATCCCGGGCAGCTCCACCGAGCCGGCGTCACGCGGGGCCCCCGGAATATCGCCCGCACAGTTGACGTCGTGAGTGATCCTGCCCTGCCGCACCCGGCAGACCAGCCCGGAATCGGTCGCGAAGACCACGTTGGGCACGTTCTGCAGGTCGCTGACGGAACCGGGCAGCGGTCCGCTGTCGTCGATCAGGGAGTCCACATCGGGGATCCTCGGTGCCGCCACGGCATTCGGCACCGTCGTCAGCACCACCAACGAGGTGACCGCCACTGCCAGGACACGCCGCGCCACCCGAAGCCTCCTTATCCGCGTAAATCTTCAAACTACGAGCGACCGGGCTCGCGGGTCAACGTGATCGGCCAGTGTGCATCCAGGGAGCGCGAACCTCGCCACATCGAACACCCGCATCGGTAGTGCCCCTGAGGGTGGCCCAGAGCTACCCGCCGCCGAAGCCGCCGATCTCGAGGGGAGATCTCGCTGGTCCCCTCTGCACATTGGTCCTGACCGTCATCGGCGGTGGTGTGGCTGCGATTCTGGGGCCGCAACCTTGGTGTTGACCGCCGCGGCGTGCGCTGTGGGCATTGGAGGCTATCTCGCTGCGGTGGGCGGCTGAGCCGCCGCCACGGTGCGCATGGCTGCATCGGCGATCGCCTCCTGTAGGCCCCGCGTCGCCAACTCGTCGGCCAGCTCGTTGTCGGCAACCCCCGAATGGCCTTTCACCCAGAACCACTCGACCTGGTGACGCGCGCAGGCGGCCTGAAGCCGCTGCCACAGGTCGACGTTCTTCACCGGCTGCTTGGCGGCGGTCAGCCAGCCGTTGCGTTCCCAGCCTGACACCCACTTAGTGATGCCGTTGCGGACGTAGGTGCTGTCGGTGTGCAGATGTACCACCACGGGCCGGGTGAGGGCTTCCAGCGCCACGATCGGAGCGGTCAGCTCCATCCGGTTGTTGCTCGTCTCGCCGGGCTCGCCCCCGTACATCTCGCGGACGTGGTGGCGCATGCGCAGCACCGCGCCCCAACCACCGGGTCCCGGGTTGGGGCGGCACCCACCGTCGGTGTGGATGACGACGACGTCATCGGTGGATTCGGTCATCGGCTGAGGATAGGGGGCGAGATCATCGCGGTGCGGACCGACATACCCAGATCGCGATGCCGCAGCGTGGTGATCCGGCGACCGGGCTGCACGGCGTCCTTCACCGGCAAGGTGCGCTCGCCGAAGAACGACGCCGTCGCCTCGATATCGTCGACGACGTAGGTGATACCCCACAGCGATGACGGGCCGTCCGCCGCCGTGTCGGGCGACCCGACGACTTCGAGGATCACCGCACCCAGCCGGAAGAAGATCTGCCGCATCGGGCGGCCGCCGAGTTCGGCGTCGCGTACCCGGCGCGACTGCAGCCCGACGGCGACCAATGCCTCGACGGTGCGAGACAGGTTGGGCGACAACAGCACAACGTGATCGATCGAGATCACGCCGTTCGGATGCGTGGCCGGCTGGGTGGCCGCCGCGGCGGAACGGGAGGTGGGGATACCGTCGAGCGGGCCGTCTTGGGGCAGGCCCCGCAGTGCCCACCCGAGGATGCCGGTGCCGGCCCCGGTCAGCCGCAGCCGAACCCCACCCACCCGGCAGACGTCGTCGGGGTCCACGCTGAACCCGGCCGACCGCCACGTGTCGGCCGGATCGGCAAGATGGAGTTCGTCGACGGTGATGGACATGCCGCGCATCTTTGTCAGCCCGGCGTAACAGGCTCGGGTTTCAGATCGCGCCACCAGCAGTAGATGAACAGCAGCATCGACATCACCAGCGCGACGATCACCCACAGCGTGATCGTGACATCGATCCAGGATCCGATCGGCGGCGCGTCAGGTAGCGCGTTTCTCAGCGGAACCACCGCGAAAAGCATTGCCGCGTACCAGGTCGTCATCGGCGGCTGGAATTTGCGCCAGCCCAGGAACGTCAGATTCGCGACGACCACGGCCACCGCGGCCAAGGCGATCAAGACACCGACGATCACGGCACCAAAGGCCATGGTGCTCGGTGACCGATGCAGCGTGATGCGGTACGGGCCACCGTCCTCGCGGTCGCTGACAATCTCGTTCTTCCAACCGGCGATGTGGTCGACAAACGTCACCGACATCCGTTCCGGAATCGTGGCATTCCCGCGCACGACGTCGACGGTGATCGGCCCGGTCTGGTAATGATCGAACGGCCACTTCGCCGAATTACCGGAGATGGTCAACGGGACCGGGAATTCGCCGGGGACCATGCCCTTCGTCCAGGTGCGCTTGGTCGGCGTGACCGCGGAGTGCACCGCGATGCTCAAGTCTTCGGTGAGCCCGTGCCTGACCGGATCGAGCAGTGCAGGCCCCGGGCTGATGGTGACCTTGCCGGTCAGGGTGCCTTTCACGGTCTGAAGATCTTCGATGTCGATGGTCACGGTGGTGCCATCGGCCGACACCAGACCTTCCGTGAGGTGGCGGGGGCAGCCACATCCCGCCCGCTCATACAGCGCGACGGTCACAATGTAGGACGCGACGAAGAAGACCGTCATGCCGAGGATCAGCAGCAGCCTGGGCCGGTTGATGTGAACAGCAGGATCAGCGTTGGACAAGCCTGTTCTCCCTGACGTCAGCTTGATGGTCGACAACGACGGCTGCATCGTCTCATCGTCGCTGCGATCGCCGCCGAGTTTTCGGCGGACGCGCGGCACACAAATCGAGCTGCTGCAACCAGATTCCGGCTCTGCCGGGTATCTGTGGCGCGTTAGAAGACTTCGCTGTGCGGCGCCGAGATGACGAACCCGTGCGTCACTGTCGGGCCGCCGCTCTTGCCGCCGTTCTCACGCGCGGCCTTGAGCACACAGGCCACCTCGGTACCCATTGGAGCGCCGCAGACCAGCGACTCGGTGGGTGAGAAATCCCAGAATACGATCTTGTGGCCGGGCGCCAGCATGATCGACGGAACCTTCGCCGGATCTCCGAGGAGCCCGGCGGGCGCCATTGGCATGAACTGCGCCGGGCCGCTGCCGTCGGCATAGACGGTCCCAAGACTCACGCTGCGGGTTCCCGCCGGGGCGCCGACGAGATTCCCGGCACAGGCCACACTGTGCGTCACTTTCCCGCGACTCTTGCGGCAAGCCAGACCCGACGGGGTGGTGAACGCCAGATCCGGGATTCCGGTGAGGTCGGCAACCGAGCCGGGCAGCGGCCCACTGTCGTCGAAGAGCGGATCGAGATCGGGAACCTCGTTTGCCGCACCGGCATTGGGTACCGGAATAAGCACCGCCATCGCGGCGCACGCCATCGCCAACAATTGTCGCATTGAAAGCTCCCGCTACTCGACGGTGACCGACTTGGCCAGGTTGCGCGGCTTGTCCACGTCGTAGCCGCGAGCCTGCGCAACCCCGGCAGCAAACACCTGCAGCGGGATGGTCGACAGCAGCGGTTGGTACAGCGTTGATACCGCAGGGATTTCGATCAGGTGGTCGGCGTAGGGGCGCACCGTCTCATCGCCCTCCTCGGCGATCACGATGGTGACGGCCCCGCGGGCCTGGATCTCGCGAATGTTGGAGAGCAGCTTGGAGTGCAACATCGCCGCGTTCTTGGGCGACGGCATCACGACGATCACCGGAAGGTCGTCCTCGATCAGTGCGATCGGGCCGTGCTTGAGCTCACCGGCGGCAAAGCCTTCGGCGTGCATGTAGGCCAGTTCCTTGAGCTTGAGTGCGCCCTCGAGGGCCACCGGGTAGCCGACGTGGCGCCCCAGGAAGAGCACCGCACTGGACGACGCGAACTGCTGTGCCAACTCGGCGACCGAGTCGATGCCTGCCAGCACATGCGACACCAGTTCGGGCATCGCCTCTAGTTGCCGGTACTCGTGCTCCACCTCGTCGGGGTACTTGGTGCCCCGGGCCTGCGCCAGGGCCAGACCGACCAGGTAGTTCGCGGTGATCTGCGCCAGGAACGTCTTCGTGGACGCGACGCCGATCTCCGGTCCGGCCCGCGTGTAGAGCACCGCGTCGCACTCCCGCGGAATCTGCGAGCCGTTGGTGTTGCAGACCGCGAGTACCTTGGCCTTCTGCTCCTTGGCGTGCCGGACAGCCTCCAGGGTGTCGGCGGTTTCGCCGGACTGGCTGATCGCCACCACCAGGGTGCTGCGGTCCAACACCGGGTCGCGGTAACGGAACTCACTGGCCAGTTCGACTTCGACCGGCAGCCGCGTCCAGTGCTCGATCGCGTACTTGGCCAACAGACCGGAGTGATACGCGGTGCCGCAGGCCACCACGAACACTTTGTCGATCTCGCGCAGTTCCTGGTCGCTCAGGCGCTGCTCGTCGAGGACGATCCGGCCGTCCTCGAAGTGCCCCAGCAGAGTCTCGGCCACCGCGGTGGGCTGCTCGGCGATCTCTTTGAGCATGAAGTACTCGTAGCCGCCCTTCTCGGCGGCAGACAGGTCCCAGTCGATATGAAAAATCCGAGCAGCGCCGGTCATATCGTTGCCGTGGAAGTCAGAGATGCGGTAGCCGTCGGCGGTGATGACCACCGCCTGGTCCTGGCCCAGCTCGACAGCTTCACGGGTGAACGGGATGAACGCCGCCACATCCGAGCCCAGGAACATCTCGCCGTCGCCGATGCCGACCACCAGCGGGGTGGACCGACGCGCCGCCACGATGGTGCCCGGTTCGTCGGCGTGGGCGAACACCACAGTGAAGTGGCCCTCCAGCCGGCGGAGCACGGCCAGCGCCGAGGCCACGAAGTCCCCGGCGGTGTCGCCCTCGCGGTACTGGCGGGCCAGCAGGTGGACGGTCACCTCGCTGTCGGTCTCGCTGGTGAACTCCACGCCGGCGCGTTCCAGTTCGTCGCGCAGCACCGCGAAGTTCTCGATGATGCCGTTGTGCACCACGGCGAACTTGCCGGCCGCGTCGCAGTGCGGGTGGGCGTTGTGGTCGGTGGGACGGCCATGGGTGGCCCACCGGGTGTGGCCCAGCCCGGTACCCCCGGCCAGCAGGGCCGGATCGGTGGCGGCCAGTTCGGCTTCCAGGTTGGCCAGCCGGCCGGCACGGCGCCGGACGGTCAGCTGCCCGATCCCGTCGACGACGGCGATTCCCGCGGAGTCATAGCCGCGGTATTCCATGCGACGCAGGGCCTCGACGACGACGTCGCGAGCAGGGCGTTGCCCGACGTAGCCGACGATTCCACACATAGCTGTTCAGGGTAGTGCACCGACAGCACCGCCCCGTCAGCCGCGCAGGTCAGTGACGTCCAGCATCCGGGCCATACACCTACCGCTTCAGGCCGACTATTGCGCGCTGCTCGCTACTGCGCGCCTCCGAACAGATCTGCCAGCAGGGCTCCGAAGTCGAAGTCCGTGGCCGCCCCAGGATCCGGCTCCACCTCGGGAGGAGGCCCGTCGAAGTCCAGGTCGCCGGTGAGCAGCAACGCGAGCACCTGCTCCAGGCCGGCCAACGCGCCGGTCAGCCCGACTCCGTGCCCCGGGCCGAATGTCAGGTCCAGGGTGAGTGGGTCGGTGACCGAAACGGTGATACCGAGCGCGTTGAGGATGGAGCCACCGCCGAAGATGGGCGGCGGAAGTTCTTCCGCGGACAACGCATCGATATTGCCGCCGACTTCTCCCGGGGACAGCAACCCGCCGAAGGCGAAGCTCAAGCCGGAAATGCCAACGCCCTCCGGCAGCAGGCCGGCTTCAGTGACCGTCGGGATCAGGAAATCCAGGTTGAGCGTGGCACCGTTGAGCAGGCCGTTGACCATGTTGGCCGGGATGTTGATCAGCTCCTGCAACGCCGCGGTGGTGTCCGGGTTGTCGCCGCCGAGATTGGCGCTGATGGCTTCGACGCTGTTGATGAGCGCCACCAACGGCGACAGGGACGGCCCCAGCGCGCCGATCAGCAGGCCGGACAGCGGCGAGGCCAGGACTTGGACGATCTCCGGGATCGGATCGGGAATTGCCGGAATGAGTCCCGGGGCTAATGCTTCCCCTTGGTTGCTGAGCAGGCCGTAGAGCAAGAAGTTACCCAGGAAGAAGTCTGGGCTGCCAAGCCCGCCGTCGCCCGACGGGAGACTCGTCGTGAATTCAGCTAGCGGGTTCAGGAAGCCCTTCTGGTCGCCACCAAGGAACGTCAGGGCGGCACCTAGCTGCTCGAAGTCCAGGTTGCTCAGATCGGCGTTGCTGAGCGCATCGCTCAGCGCGCTGTTGGCGTCCTGCAGCGCGGTCTGCAGGTGGTCGAAGTTCACTTCCGCGGTATTGAAGGCGTCGGCCCAAGCCCCCGTGAAATCGATATCAGCGGTCAGCGCGACGTCATGAACCATCTGAGACTCGAGCAACGGCGTAGCCACCGGCGTGACAGTGATCATTCCAGCTCCGACCACCGCAATGCCGGCGGTGACGAAGGGACGCAGTGTCGGATTCATTTGAGCAACTCCTCAAGATCCAGTGTCGTGCCTGGGGAAACAACTGAGTGTGAGGAAGATCATATTTAATAAATAGCTGTGACACAAGGCTCAGATCCCAGTTTCACGGCATCTGCGCCGAGCGTTTCGGCACCGATGCGGTCTTTTCGACCCCGACACTTTCTTGGGCTGTTCCCAGCAGGTTGCGGCTAACCCGGCTCGGCTCCGGCCGGCAGCGGTTATGTTGGGAATCCGCACGAAGACCCGAGGCGGGGTCGGCCAGCAAACGACGGTCTAGGTGACGACATGCCACAGGACAGCCCAGCCACCGCGCGCACCCTGGTGGAACTGCTGCGTCAGCAGGCCGATCGCTACCGGGACAAGGTCGCGTTCGTGTTCGCCCCGGATGGTCTGGAGGAACAGGGTCGGCTGACCTACGCCGAACTCGACCGCAGCGCGCGGGCGATAGCGGCGAGTCTGCAGCAACAGGGAGCGGCCGGACGTCGTGTGCTTGTCGTCTGCCGGCCTGGTCTCGACAGCGTCGCGGCCTACTTCGGCTGCCTGTATGCCGGGGCGGTTGCCGTGCCGGTGCAGGACCGGCTCGGGAGGTTGACACTGATCGCCCCCGATGCGCGCGCCGGTTTCGCCCTGGCGGACTCCGCCACGCAGGACACGCTCAGGGCGAGGGTCGACGGTTTGACCAAACGGCCGCTGCGATGGCTGGCCCCAGAGAACCCCGGCGCGGACCCGGACAGCTGGACGCCGCCGGACATCGGCGCCGGCACCACAGCGATGCTGCAGTACACCTCGGGCTCCACCAGGGCGCCCAAGGGTGTCGTCCTGACGCACGGCAACCTACTGGCCAACCTGGTCGCAATCCATGAGGCGTGGGGCGGCGACGACCAGAAGGTCGCAGTCTGCTGGCTGCCCCAGCACCACGACATGGGCTTGATCGGCGGCATCCTGCAAAGCGTGTACGTCGGCGGCACCACGGTGCTGATGTCGCCGGCCGGCTTCATCACCCGCCCGATGCGCTGGCTGGAGGCCATGTCCCGGTACCGCGCCACCATCGCCACCGCACCGAATTTCGCCTACCAGCTCTGCGTCGAGCGCAGCACCGTCGAAGAGCGCGCGGCACTGGATCTGTCGCAGTGGTCGGCCGCGATGAACGGCGCCGAACCGGTTCAAGCCGGCACCCTGCGCGCCTTCGCCGAGGCTTTCGCGCCCGCCGGTTTCCGGCCAGAGGCGTTCCTGCCGGTGTACGGATTGGCCGAAGCGACCCTGCTGGTCTCGGGCGGATCGGACGCCGCCGCACCGGTAATCCGCTGCATCGACCGCAACGCGCTCGGCGAAGATCGGGTCGTCGAGATCACCGACGCCGCCGACGATTCCGGCGTCGTGGAGTTGGTCGGGTGCGGCCGACCCCGAGGCGGTCAGCAGATCGTGATCGCCGACCCGGAGACTCGCCGGCGCCGAGACGCCGAGCAGGTTGGCGAGATCTGGGTCTCCGGTCCGTGCGTCGCGCAGGGCTACCGCGGCAAGCCAGACGACACTGAGCAGACGTTCGGCGCCTACCTGGCCGACACCGGCGAAGGCCCCTTCCTGCGCACCGGCGATCTGGGCTTCTTGCGAGACGGCGAGGTGTTCATCGCCGGGCGCTGCAAGGACCTGATCATTCTCCGCGGCAACAACTACTACCCCAACGACATCGAAAAGACGGTGCAGGGCAGCCATCCCGCGCTACTGTCCGGCCGCGGCGCGGCGTTTTCGGTGACGCCGAAACCCGGCGCCGGCGAACAGCTCGTGGTGGTGCAAGAGATCGGAGCCTCCGGTGACGCTGCGGCCTTCACCCGTGTACTGAAGGCGGTCAACGCGGCGCTCGCCCGCTACCACGGCATCGGGGCCCACGCCGTGGTCCTGGTGGAGCCAGGCACGATCCCGACCACCTCCAGCGGCAAGATCCAACGACAGGCCGCCCGCCAGAAGTTCCTCGACAGAGGGTTCACCGCACTGGCCCAATGGCGCGCCGCGCAGGGCTCCGGCAACGGCCCCGGTGAGCCCCTGGCGGCGGCCCAGACCGCCGCGGCGGCGCAGCGAGCGGTGGCGCTGCAGTACTGGAAGGCACGGCAGGGCTGACCGCTCAACGTCCGCGCCGGCGTGCGTTACGGTCATCAGATGGCCAGCCTCAAGCGCCTTTACGCCACGTTGACCCGACCCGGACCGCACCGCGTCCTGCGCGGAGATCTGGCTTATGCCGGGCTGGCCGGGGTGGTGTACACCCCGCAGTCCGGGTATCGGCTTCCCGCGGTGGCCTTCGGCCACGACTGGCTGACCGGGGCCGATCGCTACGCGGGGCTGCTGGAACACCTGGCCTCGTGGGGCATCGTGGCGGCGGCCCCCGACACCGGACGGGGGCTGGCACCGTCGGTGCTGGACCTGGCCGCCGATCTGGGCCGCGCCCTGGAGATCGCTACCGAGGTGCGGTTGGGGCCGGGTCGAATTAGCGTCGACCGCAATCGGCTTGCGGTGGCCGGACACGGGTTCGGCGGTTCGGCCGCGGTGTTCGCCGCGGCCACATTGTCGGTGAAACCCAAAGCGGTGGCGGCGATTTTCCCGACCGTCACCACCCCGCCCGCCGAGCAGGCGGCGTTGACGCTGGACGTCCCGGGCGTGGTGTTCAGCAGTCCCGACGACCCGAAAGCTCTGCGGTCCAACGCGATCGAGCTGGCACACGCCTGGCAGCCTTCCACCCTGCGCATGATCGACAAGGTGTCGCCAGCGGGCCTGCCGCAGGGCCGCCGGCTGACCGGGTTCTTCGGCTTGCCGACCTCGGATCGGCGCACGCAGCGGCGGGTGCGGGCCCTGCTGACTGGCTATCTGTTGGCACAACTGGTGGGCGACAAGACGTTCCGAGATTTTGCTAACCCGCAGGCGGCCCTGCCTAAGACCCAGGCGCTCGACGCCCTGCCGGAGCCGGTGAGCCCGGAAGAGAAGATCGCCGCACTGTTCAAGTAGTTCTACATACGGCAGCGGCCGCCGAGTCCTTTCAGACCCGACGGCCGCTGCCGTTGTTGTGGGGCGGTTAGCCGCCCGCACCTGCGGTGCCCGAGGCGCCGACCGTGCCGGGTGTCCCGTCCGGGGTGCCGGTACCGGCCGCGCCGCCGGCGCCACCCTTGCCGAGCGCCCCGCCAGCGCCAGGGGTTCCGGTGCTCGCGCCACCGGTGCCGCCGTTGCCGCCTTGGCCACCGTTTGCACCATTGCCGCCAGCGGCCCCATCGGTGCCGGCACCACCGGCTCCACCGACCCCGCCGGCCGCACCAAGACCGCCCTTGCCACCGGCAACACCACCGGTGCCGACTCCACCGGTACCGCCGTTGCCACCGGTTCCGGCCGCGCCACCGTTACCGGCGGCGTTGCCCGCACCGCTGGCCGCGCCGCCGGCACCACCGGTGCCACCGACGCCGCCCGCTCCACCGGTGCCGCTGGCTCCGGTCGAACCATTGGTACCCGAGGTGCTCGTACCGCCCAGCCCGCCGGACCCGGCGGTGCCACCGTTGCCACCGGCACCACCGGTACCGCCGTCGAAGCCGGCACCGTTGTTCGTGCCACCGACACCGCCGGCACCACCCTTACCGCCGGCACCACCGGTGCCGCCGGCGCCGCCGGCGCCGCCGTTACCGGTTCCCGAGGTACCACCGTTACCGCCGGCGCCGGCCGCGCCGCCGTTGCCACCAGTGGTGCCGTTGCCGCCGGCCGCGGTCGTGCCGGCATCGCCGGCCGTCCCTGCGACCCCGGCCCCACCGGTACCACCCCGGCCGCCCGTGCCGCCGTTGCCGTCCAGCGCGCCGGCCCCAGCGTTGCCCGCAGTTCCGCTGGTGCTGGCACCGCCGTTGCCGGCAGTCCCGGCCGCTCCGCCGGCCCCGCCGTCACCGCCGATGCCGCCTGCCAGACCGTTGCCGGCGCTGTCCACGCCACCGGTCCCACCGGCACCACCGGTACCGCCGTTGCCGCCCTTGCCCGCGGCACCGCCGTTGCCACCGTTGCCGGTGTTCGAGGTACCGCCGTTGCCGCCGGTGCCACCGACGCCGCCGGCGGATCCGTTCCCACCGTTGCCACCGGCCGTGCCGGCGACGGTGTCCGTCGCCGTGGCACCGGTCGCACCGGTGCTGCCCGTGCTACCCGTGCCGCCGGTGCCGCCAGCACCACCGTTACCGCCCTTGCCGGCATCCGCCGTGCCACCGTTGCCACCGGCGCCGCCCGCGGCGCCGGTACCGCCGGTGCCCCCGTTACCGCCGTTGCCGCCGTTGGCCGCGAGGGCGCCGTTGCCGCCGGCACCACCGGCACCGCCGACCCCATTGGCACCGCCTGCGCCGCCGTTACCGCCGTTACCGGCATGGCTGGGCGCGACACCGATGTTGTTGGTCGGCACTGCAGTTCCGGCGCTGTTGCCACCCTTACCGCCCGCGCCGCCGGCCGAATCGGCGCCACCGGTGGCGCCGTTGCCGCCGTTGCCGCCGCTGGCGGTGCCGTTGCCACCGTTACCGCCCGCGCCGCCGACACCGACCGCACTGCTACCGCCGTTGCCGCCGTTGCCGCCGATGCTCACCCCGGTGGCCGCACCGTTGCCGCCGGCACCGCCGTCGCCGCCCGTGGCGCCGGTACCAGCCGTGGAGGACGGACCGGATCCGCCGTTACCGCCGTTACCGCCGACGCTGTAGACGGTGCCCGCGGTGAAGTGGTCGCCGTTGACGTCGCGCCAGCCGGTACCGGAGCCACCCGCACCGCCGTCACCGCCGTTACCGGCGGTTCCCGCGCCGGCCAGGCCGGTACCACCACCGGCACCGCCGTTACCGCCTTGAGCGTGGTTGCCGGAGAGCAGGCCGCCGCCGGCGCCGACGGTGCCATTGCCGCCGGCGCCACCGTTACCACCGGTGCCGCCGACGCCGGAACCGGGCGCGCCGCCGGTGCCGCCGTTACCGCCGTTGCCGCCGAAGGTCTGGACGGTGTCGTCATCGGTGGCGCCGTTACCGCCCGCGCCACCGTTGCCGCCTGCCCCCGCGGGCGCGCTGGCAGCGGCACCGCCGGCACCGCCATTGCCGCCGTTGCCCGCTACGCCTTGGACGTTGGCGGCACCGCTGGCGTCACCACCGCGGCCACCGTCACCACCGGCAGCGCCCACGTTGAATCCGGTCGAGGCACCAGCGGCGCCACCGACACCACCGTTGCCACCGTTGGTGACGCCGGCGCCACCGGCGCCACCTGTACCACCGGTACCCCCGGTGCCGTCACCGGCGTTCGCGCCGGCGCCGCCCGCGCCGCCATTGCCGCCCTTGAGACCGTCACCGCCGATACCGCCGGCAGCACCGTTGCCCGCGACACCACCGCTGGTGCTGCTCAGCGGGTCACCGCTGCCACCGCCCGCACCACCGGCACCACCGTTACCGCCGTTGCCGAGGAAGTTGCCGTTCGCGTCCTTGAAGCCGTCACCACCGTTGCCGGCCGCGCCTCCAGCGGCTCCGATACCGGCGTGGCCCTTCTCCCAGAAGTTGCTACCGGCCGCGCCACCGGCGCCACCGGCGCCGCCGTTGCCACCGTTGACGTGGTCGGCCGTGCCAGCAGCGCCGTTACCGCCGGCACCGGCCTTGCCGCCGTCGCCGCCGTTGCCGAGGTTGAAGGCGCCGCGTCCGCCGGCACCACCGTTACCACCCGCGGTGCCGTTTCCGTTGCCGCCATTGGCGAAGCTGCCGGCCACGCCGTCACCACCGGCGCCGCCGGTACCACCGTTGCCGAAGAACCAGGCCACGGAGGCGCCACCATCGCCACCATCACCACCGATACCGCCGGCACCGCCGACGCCACCGTGACCCAGGCCCCATGCGCTCGCGCCACCGTCGCCGCCGGCCGCGCCGAAGCCGCCGGCGCCGCCGTCGCCGCCGTTGCCCAGCCAGCCAAGCGCGGCACCGCCGTTGCCGCCGGCCACGCCGTCGGTATCGCTGCTCCAGCCGGCACCGCCGTCGCCGAACCACAACCCGCCGTCACCGCCATCCGGGTTGACCTCGGTGCCGTCGGCACCATTACCGATCAGGAATTTCCCGGACATGTCGTTGATGGCGTTGTTGACCATCGCGCCGAAGTCGCTGTCGATCCAGGCGGTCATACCCATGTGCAGTGGGGTGTAGAACCACTGGTCGAGGATGGTGATCATGTCGAAGGCGGCGGGATCGAAGGCCGCCAGTCCGGGGTCGACATCGGTGGTGACGTCGGCCGGGGTGAGCCAACTGAAGTCGAACAGGTCCTCGAAGCCGTCGGCCTGGGCCGCCGGCGCGCCGGCCAGCGGGGCCATGCCGAAGGCCAAGAACGCTGCCACCGCGCTGCCGGTGCCGACCGCCCGGCTGCCGCGCCGCGCTCCGGCCTGAACTTCTGAACCCGGCTGGCTACCGGTGTGACGACGAGTCATTGCGAATACCTCTCCTGATGAAAAGTTCGGCTAGTAGTGAAAGTTGGTGGGAGGACGAGCGACGGATCAGCCGACCAGGCCGAGGTCGGAGAACAAGTCGCCGAAGCTGAAGCTGTCCGCCATCGCGCTGCCCGCACCGCCGTCGTCGGCGCCGTCGTCGACGACGAAGCCCTCGGGCGCCGGGATGCTGAAGATCGGGTCCTTGCCGCTCCACGAGCCCCAGCCGAGCTGCGAGCCGATGACCTGCGACAGCCCCAGCAAGGCACCGAGCGGGCCGATCGCGTCGCTGGGCGCGTCGATGGTGGGCGACAGCGCGACACCGGTGTTGAGGTTGAAGCCGATGCTGTTGAAGATGGAGCCGCCGGATGCCGGCGCCGTGGCGATCTCGTTTCCGTCGGCGTCCAGGATGTGCATCGGGCCGGCCGTGACGTGACCGCCGGTGCTGAACCATCCGCCGAAGGCGAAGTCCAGGTGCGTCAGCTCCATGGGCTCCGGGAGGACACCAGCGCCGTTGATCGCCGGCAGCAGACCGTCCAGGTTGAGGGTGGCGCCGTTGAGCGAGGCGTCGAACATGTTCGCCGGGATGTTGATCAGGCCCTGCAGCGCCCCTGACGTGTCACCGTCACGCAGCGCCTCGGAGATGTCCTCCCAGCTGTTGCCCAACGCGACCCAGGGGGCGATCCAGGGGCTCACCGAGGCGAGCATGATCGCGCTCATCGGCGAGCCCAGGAAGTTGATGATCGGGGTGAGCGTCGCGGCCTGATCCTCCGGCAGGAAGCCCGGGACCTGGTTGAAGATGATTTCGTGGCCACCGCTGAGGTTGCCGATTGTGTAGCTGCTGTCCATCGTGTGGCGGATGACGTCGTTGATGGTGGCCTGGTCGGCATTCATCAACGTGATGGCCGACCACGCGTTCTTGAGGTCCGTCTGGATCGCGCTGACCATCGCCGGGATGGTCGACGGGTCGTCGATCATGCTCTGGATGTAGCCCTCGACGTTATTCGTGAACTGGGTGAACCCGATGTTGGGCGCCGCGTTGTAGGAGGCCATCATCTGCGCGATGTTCTCCTGGGCGGTGTTGTACGCCGCGACATACGGGGCGGTCAGGTCGGAGAAGCTGAAGTCAGCGGTCAGCGCGAAGTCACGGGCAATGACCATGTGGTTCGCCGGCATCACACCGGGGGTGGCGGCGATCAGGCTTGCGCCCACTATCGCGACACCGGCGGTGGCGTAGGGGCGAAGGGCTTGCTGCATCAATTTTCTCCTCACAACGTGTCGCCGCACCCTGAGGCGCAGGTAGGACCAGAGGCAACATAGCTAATATTTAACTTAGAGGCAACTGGAAACGTGAATTGCCCCGCAAGCGGGAAAAAATGTGATTCCCACCTCGAATCGGCCGGCATGAACCCCCATTGACCTGCAGTTAACGGTCACGCTAACGCTAGACTCCCGCACTCCAAACCTCCGGAAGCTTCGTTCACGTAAGTGGACTTATCCGACATGCTGTGAACTGCCTTAGGAATGGCGATTAGCGTAAGCAAGCACCCCGGACCGGGGCGAATCCGCATGGCCGATAACTTGCGCCCGCTTCGCAGCATGGTTTCGTTGGTGGATCAGAGGCTGGAAGAGGTGCGCTGAACGCCCTTCGAGTGGACTCCCGAGGTCATATCTGGCTCTAAGGCCGTTCAAGTCGCGCGGGGACAAGCCACGCCCGCCCGGATCGAAGGCGAAAACCACACCAAAACGACCACGGTCGCCGAGCCCACGAGGGACTCGGCGACCGTGGTCGCGTTCAGGTATCGGCTAGGCGCCGGGCGCCCCGTTGGTGCCCGGGGTACCGGGGGCGCCGTTGCCGGCACCGCCGGTTCCGGTGCCGCCGGCGCCGGCCGCCCCACCAGCACCGCCGGGACCACCCGGAGTGCCACCCTTGCCGCCGTTCGCGCCATCGCCGCCGTCGCCGCCGGTGTTGCCAGCGCCTTGGGCGGTACCGCCCTTACCGCCGGCCCCGCCATGGCCGCCGGATCCGCCGGCCCGATCAGCACCATCGCTACCGGCCGTGGCGCCGCTGCCACCAGCCCCGCCGATGCCGCCCTGACCGCCGGTACCGCCGACCCCGCCGTTACCGCCGTCGAAGCCGTCGCCGGTGGCGTTGGTGCCGCCCGTGCCGCCGTTGCCGCCGGCACCGCCCGCGCCGGCGAGGCCGCCGGCACCACCGGCACCGCCGGTGCCGCCCGTCGATGTGCCACCGGCACCACCCTTGCCGCCGTTGCCTCCATCACCGGCCGCACTGCCGTTGCCACCGGCCGCGTTCGAGTGGTTAGCGCCCGCCGCACCGGCACCGCCGACCCCGCCGTTACCGCCCGCCCCGCCGGCACCGCCGTCACCGTCGCCACCGACCGTTCCCGCGGGGCCGCTGGTGCTGGTACCGGCCGCACCGCCAATGCCGGCCTTACCGCCGATCCCGCCGTTGCCGCCGTTACCGCCGTCCAGGCCCTGGCCGCCGGCCCCACCGTTACCGCCCGCACCGCCGGCTCCGCCGGTGCCGCCGACTCCGCCGCTGCCGGCGGCACCAGTGCCCGAGGTACCGCCTGCCCCGCCGTTGCCGGCACTGCCGCCGTTACCTCCGTTGGTGCCGTTGCCACCGGCCGCGCTCGCCGAGCTGGCGCCGTCAGTGCCGGCAGATCCGGCCCCGCCGTTACCGCCGGCACCACCGGTGCCGCCGCTGCCGTCGAGCCCCTCGGTTCCCGCGGCACCAGCGGTTCCGCTGGTACTGGCGCCACCCGCACCGGCCGCGCCACCGTCCCCACCGGCACCGCCCTTACCGCCGTTACCGCCGGCCAGGCCGTTGCCATTGGCGTCGGTGCCACCGTTACCGCCCTTGCCACCGGCTCCACCGGTGCCGCCGACTCCGCCGTTACCACCCTTGCCACCGTCACCGGTGGTCGCAGTACCACCGGCACCGCCCTTGCCTCCTGCGTTTCCGGCCGAGCCGTCACCGCCGTTACCGCCGGCCGCGCCGGCCAGCGCGGTACCGGCCGCACCGGCCGCGCCGGCCGTGCCGGCACCGCCGTTACCGCCATTACCGCCATCGGCCGTGCCGGTAGCGGCGCCGCCGTTACCGCCCTGGCCGCCACCGACACCACCGTCACCACCGTTACCGGCGTGGCCCGTACCGGGCGTGATTCCGAGTGGGTTGCCGACCGCCGCCACCGCGCTGCCGCTGCTCGCACCGCCGTTACCGCCGGCCCCAGCCGTACCGCCCGGAGCACCGGCAGCGCCACCGGCACCACCGTTCCCGCCGATGACCGTGCCGCTGCCGCCGGCACCACCATTAGCGCCGTTACCACCATTCGTCGTGCCGCCGGTGAGGCCGGCACCGCCGGCACCCCCGGCACCGCCGGCACCGCCATTGCCACCCACGCTGACGCCGGTGGTCGCGCCGGCTCCGCCGGCACCGCCGGCACCGCCGTTACCACCTGCGAAGCCCAGGAGGCCGGACCCGCCGCCGCCATAGCCACCCGAGCCGCCGTTGCCGCCCCGGCTGTAGACACCGACCCCGTTGTTCCAGCCGGTCGCGCTACCGCCGGCGCCTCCAGCACCGCCGTTGGCGCCTGAGTAGGCCCCGATACCACCGTTACCGCCGTTACCGCCGGCGAAGGTGCCGGTACCGCCGGAACCACCGGCACCACCGTTACCGCCGAGGCCCTTGGAACCGAACCCGCCGTTACCGCCGGCTCCACCCGCTCCACCGGTGGTCTTGACGGTGGCATCGTTGGTGGCGCCGGCACCGCCGGCACCGCCGTTACCGCCGGCCCCGGCCGCCCCGGTGCCGTTGCCGCTACCGCCGAAGCCGCCCTGACCGCCGGCCCCGCCGACGCCCGCAGCAAGTGCGGAACCAGTGGCGGCACCGCCGGCACCGCCATTGCCGCCGGCTCCCCCGGTGCCGGTCCCGAAGCCGCCACCGCCCGTGCCGCCGCCACCGCCAATACCGCCGTTGATGCCGGCACCGCCAGCACCGCCGGCACCGCCGTCCGCTCCGGTGCCTTGCTTGGCGCCGTAGGTCAGGCCGCCGCCTTGACCGCCGGCACCGCCAGCGCCGCCGTTGCCCAGGAACTTGCCCCCGCCGTCCTTGGCCGCGTCGCCGCCGGCGCCGCCGGCACCACCGGCCGAACTGGCGCCGAGCTGGCCGGCCCCGCCGAGGGGGCCGTTGAACTTCTCACCGCCGACACCGCCGGCGGCGCCATTACCACCGGCGCCACCGATACCGCCGTTGAGGTGGGTGGCGTCACCGGCAGCGCCCGCACCGCCGTTACCGGCTGTGCCGGCCGCACCACCGTTGCCGCCGGCGCCGAAGGTGTAGCCACTGCGGCCGCCGTCACCGCCGACGCCGGCGTTGCCGCCCCCGGCACCATTGCCGCTGCCGCCGTTGGCGAAGGTGCCGGCCGCGCCGTTAGCACCGTCACCGCCGGCACCGCCGTTACCGCCCGTGCCGAAGAACCAGGCCACCGCGGCACCGCCGTCACCGCCAGCGCCGCCGTTGAAGCCGGCGGTGATGGCGTCACCGCCGGCACCGCCGTTGCCGCCGAGACCCATGAACCAGCCACCCGCGCCGCCGTCACCGCCGGCCGCGCCGGCGCCGCCGGCTCCACCGTCACCGCCGTTACCGATCCAGCCGAGGGCGCTGCCGCCGTCACCGCCGGCAACACCGGCCGCGTCGCTGCTCCAGCCGGCGCCACCGTCGCCGAACCATAAGCCCCCGTCACCGCCATCGGGGTTGACCTCGGTGCCGTCGGCACCATTACCGATCAGGTACAGCCCGGAGATGTCGTTGATGGCACCGTTGACCAACTCGCCCAACGGGTTATTGATCCAGAACTCCATCACCATGTGGAGCGGGTTGTAGAAGAAGTTGGTGAGCAGGTCCGTGCCGAAGTCGGCTGCGGGCATGGGTTCGAAGTTGAAGCTGAAGTCCGCCGGCGAAGCATCCGACTGGGGGAACAGGTCGGAGAGCCAGTCGAAGTTGAACAGATCATCGACGTCGGCCTGCGCCGGGGGCGCGGACGCCAACGGCGCCATGCCGAACGCCAAGAACGCGGCGACGGCGCTGCCGGCGCCGGCCACCCTGTTGCGGCACCGCGCGCCACTTCCGGGCTGAGTGCCACGCTGGCTGCTGGTGTGACGACGATTCATTTTCGAACACCTCTCGTGTGAACAGTCCTGTTGAGCGGTTGTGACTTCTCAGTTCGGGTCATGCGATGTGCGGGCTGTACGGGTTTACAGACCCAGGGCATCCAGGAGGCTCGTCCAATCGGCCGCATCCCCTACGCTCGAGCCGGCACCGCCGTCATCGAAGAAGTCGGAGGGGACGACGGGGAAAGAGAAGCCGGACAGCGGCGGCTCCACGGGCGGTTGGCCAGGGTTCTTGCCGTCCCAGTTCCAGGCAGGCCCGCCCAGCAACCCGGTGATGGCCTGCTCCCAGCCCATCATGGCGCCGATCGGGCCGACCCCGTGGCTCTCAACGGTGAGCGTCAGCGGTTGCCCCAGAAAGCCCGACGCGTCGATAGCGAGGCCGACGCTGTTGAAGATCGAACCGCCAACCGCGGGCACCTCGGAAACGATGTTTCCGGAGGCGTCATAGGTGGTGTACGCCGCGTTGGCCACCGAGCCGGGCGTAAGCAGGCCACCGAACGCGAAGTCCAGGTGGGAGATGGTGCCGGGCGGCACCACGCCGTCAAGCATCGGCAGGATGAAGTCGAGGTTGAGGGTGGCGCCGTTGAAGAAGGCGCCGGTCATGTTGGCCAGGATCTCGTTCAGGCCGTCGCCGTCGTTGATGCTGTTCATCAACGCGATCCAGGGGCTTATCCCCGGCCCGATCATCCCCATGATCATGCCGCTCATCGGTGAGGAGATGAAGTTGATGATCGGCAATATCGCGTCGGCATCGGTCCCGGGCGGCAAAAAGGCCGGCAACAGTGCGGGCAGGAGTCCGAACAGCAGGGAGTGGCCGAGGGTGAAGGTGGATAGGTCAGCACCCCCACTAAGGGTGTGCAGAATCGTGGTAGCGGCGGTCGGGTCATCCGCGGCGATGCCGAGCATGGTGTAGGCGTTGTTCACCGCGCGCAGATGCTCCTGCATCTCGTTGACCACGTCGGGGATCTTCGACGGGTCGTTGAGGATCTCCTGGAAGTAGCCGTACTGGTTGGCGATGAACTGCTGGAACGCCACGAACGGCGCGAGGTTGAAGTTGTTGGCGAGCACCGTGGCGTTCTCGGCCGCGATGTTGTACTGCTCGATCCACGGCGCCATCGCGTCGGTCAGGAAGCTGGTGAGCGCGACGTCGCGGGCCTGGGGTACGTCGGGCAACGACGCGACCGCCGGGGGGACGGTGATCAGGGTGGCGCCCACGATCGCGACACCCGCCGTGGCGTAGGGGCGAAGGGTTTTCTGCACAGCCATCTCCTTTGGTGAGGTGCCGCCCTCGGCAAACGCCTGGAGAAGCTGTGGCGCTGCCGTGTTGCTCCTGGATTCACACTTATTCACTGATGTGAGACGAAACACTAACCGTGAGTAACTTAAGGCACAAGCACCTTCGTCAAATATTTTTCCTCCGTTTTCAAAGCTCACAGGCGTTAACTTTCAGATATCTCGTGATCCTGCATAATCTTCGCCTGAGAGTAGACGGTCGTCCTTTTTCGGGCAGGGCACATGCCCGCAACAGGTCTAGTCAATGTGATATGGGCAAATCGGTGGACGCCCCGCAAACGACGGTCGCCGGGCCCCCTTTGCGGGGACCCGGCGACCGTGAGGTGACGCGGTGTAACTAGCTGCCGGGATTGCCCGGGGTGCCGGCGGTCCCGTCGGCGCCCGAGACGCCGGGGTTGCCGTTGGGGGTGCCGGTGCCGCCCGCACCCGCCGCACCACCGGTCCCGAGCGTGCCGCCGGCGCCGCCGTCGCCGGGGGTGCCGGTGCCGGCCGCATTGCCGCCGTCGCCACCGTCGCCGCCGTTGCCACCGCCGCCGCCGTTCGCACCGGCGCCGCCGCGCCCCTGGTTACCGCTGGTGCTGGCGCCGCCGTTGCCGCCGGTGCCGGCGCTGCCGCCCTTACCGCCGCTACCGCCCGTGCCACCGTCCAGGCCATTGCCGTTGGCGCCGGACCCGGCGCTGCCGGTCCCGCCGTCGCCGCCGTTGCCACCGTGGCCTCCCGCACCGGCCGCGCCGCCGGCGCCGCCCGTGTTGGCGTTGGAACCGCCACCGGCCCCACCGGTACCGCCCGTGCCGCCGGCCCCGCCGTTGCCGCCATCGTCACCAGGCTTGGTAGGCACGCTGGCACCGTCGGTGCCATTGCCGCCGGCCCCGCCGGCGCCGCCCGCGCCGCCCGCGCCACCGAACAGGTCGGTCCCGGTGGTGCCAGCGGTGCCGCTGGTGCTGGAACCACCCGCGCCGCCGGTGCCGCTGTGCCCGCCGATGCCACCGGCACCGCCGTTACCGCCGGCCAGTCCGTTGCCGTTGGCGTCGACGCCGCCGGTACCACCGGCACCGCCCGAGCCGGCATCGCCGCCCTGACCGCCCACGCCGCCAGCACCACCGTTGCCGGTGCCCGAGGTGCCGCCCGCGCCACCGTTGCCGCCCTGACCGCCGGCGCCACCGGCCTGGCCGTTACCGCCGGCCGCGGTCGCCGAGCTGGTGCCGGCGGCGCCGTTGCCACCGGCGCCACCCGTACCGCCGAAGCCGCCCAGACCGCCGTCGCCGTCGGTGGCCGCGGCGCCGTTGCCGGCTCCGCCGTGCCCGGCCTGTCCGGCAGCGCCGCCGGCCCCACCGATACCGCCGTTACCGCCGTTGCCGCCGGCCAGACCAACGCCCGTGGTGGGGTCGTTGCCGCCGGCACCGCCGTCGCCACCCGCGCCACCGCGGCCACCGGCACCACCCCTGCCGGCGTTGCCGCCGGTCCCGTTCTCCGAGGTGCCGCCGTTGCCGCCCTTGCCGCCGGCGGCGGCGTTGGTGCCGTCGCCGCCGACGCCTCCGGGCGTGGTTCCGCCGGTGCCGGTCAAGGCGCCGTTGGTGGTCGACCCGGTTTCGCCGCGTGCGCCCGCGCCACCGACGCCGCCGGTGCCGCCGTTGCCGCCGTTGACGTCACCGGCGCCGTGGCCCCCGTTACCGCCGACCCCACCGACGCCGCTGGTGCCGTTGCCGCTGCCGCCGATTCCGCCGGTACCGCCGTTACCGGCGTGGCTGGCCCCGAAGCCGGCAGGGTTGCCGACGGTGGTCTGCACGCCACCGCTGTCGCCGCCGTTACCGCCGGCTCCGCCGACTCCAGCAGCCCCGTGCTCGGCGTCGCCGCCCTTGCCGCCAACGCCACCGTTGCCGCCGGAGGCGGTGCCGTCAGCGCCGTTGCCAGCCGCGCCGCCGGTACCCCCGACCTGGTCGCCGTAACCTTCGGCGCCGTTGCCGCCGTTGCCGCCGTTGCCGCCCACGCTGACCACACCGGCGCCGGTGGCACCGGCCCCGCCGTCACCGCCGACACCACCGTTGCCGCCCACACCAGAGGCACCGATCAACACGCCCGAGACTCCACCACCGCTGCCACCGGCACCACCGTTGCCGCCCTGGCTGTAGACGGTGCCGTCGCCGGCCTTCCAGCCGGTGCTGGTACCGCCGGCACCACCATTCCCGCCGTTGCCGCCGGTGCCGCCGGTGATCGTGGAGCCGCCGGTACCGCCGAAGCCGCCGGTCCCACCCTTGAAGGTGCCCGTGCCGCCGGCGGTTCCGTTGCCGCCGTTGCCGCCCGTCAGGCCCGCACCACCGCCACCGCCGGCACCGCCGCTGCCGCCGACGGTCTTGATGGTGGCGTCGTCGGTGGCGCCGTTGCCGGCCGCGCCGGCATTGCCACCGGTGCCGCCGGCGCCTGCCTCACTGGCCCCGCCGGTGCCGCCGCGACCACCGTCGCCGGCGGTGCCGGTCACCCCGACCGCACCGGTGGCGTTGCCACCGACACCACCGTTTCCGCCGGTGCCGCCCGCGTTGCCGCCGACCGACGAGCCGCCCTGACCACCCTGACCACCGCCGCCGCCGTTGATGCCTTCGCCGCCGTTACCGCCGGCGCCGCCGTCACCGCCGACGTTGCCGTTACCGCCGTAACCACCGAGGCCGGCCCTGCCCCCGTCACCGAGGAAGGCGCCGGTGGCGTCCTTGAAGCCCGCGCCACCGCTGCCGCCGACACCACCGTCGCCGCCATCGCCGACCTGGCCGGCCGCACCGAGGAGCGGGGAGTTGTAGAAGTTGGAGCCGCGGGCGCCGGCCGCGCCGCCCGCGCCTCCCAAGCCCTGGTTGAACGTGGCCGAGCCTCCGTTACCACCGTTGTGGTGGTCGGCAGTGCCCGCGGCGCCGTTGCCGCTGTCGCCGGCAACACCGCCGGCACCACCGCTACCGCCGTTGCCGAACAGGTAGCCCGAGACCCCGCCGGCACCCCCGGCGCCGCCGTTGCCACCGATTCCGCCGTTACCGGTGCCGCCATTGGCGAAGCTGCCCTGCGCGCCGTTGGCGCCCTGGCCGCCGGCGCCGCCGGCCCCGCCGTTGCCGAACATCCACGCCATGGCCGCTCCACCGTCACCGCCGGCACCGCCCATCAGACCGTTGCCGTTGGCCGCCAGGCCGGCGGCGTCACCGCCGGCGCCGCCGTCGCCGCCGTGGCCCATCCAGACGCCACCGATACCACCGTTGCCACCGGCGGCACCCGCACCACCGTCACCACCGTCGCCACCGTTGCCGAAGCCCAAAGCGTTACCGCCGTTGCCGCCGGCCACCCCGGCCACATCACTGGACCAACCAGCACCACCATCGCCGAACCACAACCCACCGTTGCCGCCGTCGGGATTCTCCGCGGTGCCATCGATACCGTCACCGATCAAGTACTGCCCCGAAATCGTGTTGATAGCGCCATTGACCATCTCCCCGAACGGGTTATTGATCCAGAACTCCGTCAGCATGTGCAACGGGCTGTAGAACATCTGGTCAAACAGCGTGGCGATGTTGAAATCACTGAACGCCGCGGACATGTCCCCGAAATCGAAGGCGTCCGCCGAGCCGGCGACGTCGACGGTTGCGGCCGGTGCCAACCAATCGAAACTGAACAGATCCTCGAAATCGGCCGAAGCGGCCGGCGCCGGCGCCAACGGCGTCATACCGAACGCCAGAAACGCCGCCACGGCGCTGCCGGTACCGATCATGCGGTTGCGGTGCCGCGATGCGGCCTTGCCTTGCGTCATGCGAATGCCTCTCGTGTGAAAGTCGTTTTGGGGTAACAGGTTTGGGTGGGATATACGCCTGGAGCGGATGGGCGGGCTACAGGCCCAAGCCCGCGACCAGGTCGGCGAACCAGTCGGTAGCCGCAGCATCACCGGCGCCGCCGTCATCGAGATCGGGGATCAGCGGCAGGTCGGACCCGGCCAGCGGCGGAGTGACCGGCACCGCGCCCTTGCCGTCCCAGCCCGAGCCCAACAGCGCACCGATGGTCTGCCCCAGACCCAGGATCGCGCCGATCGGTCCGATCGCATTGCTGTCGATGCTGATGCTGCCCAGCACCGGAACACCGGTCAGGTCGATGCCCACGCTGTTGAGGATCGAGCCGCCCACCGCGGGCGTTTCGGCGACGACCTCGCCATTGGCGCCGAGCACCTGGTAGGGGTCGATGGCCACATGGCCGGCGCTGAGCAGGCCGCCGAAAGCGATGTCCAAGTGGCCGATTCCCAATCCTGCCGGCAGCATGCCACCGGCGACCTCGTTGATCATCGGCAGCAGGCTGTCCAGGTTGAGGGTGGCGCCATTGAGCGAGGCCCCGAACATGTTGGCCAGCGTCTCGGAGAGACCGTCATGGTCGTTGATGCTGTTGAGCAGCGCGACCCAGGGAGCGATCGCCGGTCCCAGCGAGCCCATGATGATGCCGCTCACGGGCGAGGCCAGGAAGTGGATGATCGGGATGAGATCCGCCGGGAACATACCGCCCGCGATCGACGCCAACGGGCCCGCGAACAGGTCATACCAGCCGAAGGTGAAGTCCGCCGAGTTGCCGGCCGCCAACGTGTGGCTGAGCACGATGTTGAGGGTTTCCTCGGAGGGATTGCTCAGGGCGTACCCCGTCAGCACGGCGTCGAGGTTGTGGCGGATCTGCTCGGTGACAGCGGTGATGTTCGCCGGGTCGTCGAGCAACTGCTGGGCGTAGTCGTTCTGGTTGGCGATGAACTGCTGAAACGCCACACCCGGCGCCAGATAGTAGTTGTTCAGCATCTGGGTCAGGTTCTGCTGTGCGGTGTTGAACACCTCGTCCCACGCACTGTTCGCGGTCAGCGCCACATCGCGCGCGGTGCTGATGTTTGGCGGCGACATCGCGGCCGGGGTGGCTGCGATCAGGCTTGCGCCCACGATCGCGACGCCGGCGGCGGTGACGTAGGGACGAAGGGTTTGTTGCACAGCCATCTCCTTGTTGTTGGGTACCGCCCTTGACCAGCGCCTCGAAGGCCGTGGCGCCGCCGTATTGCGTCTGTGGTCACATTTGTCCACGGATGTGAAAGGCGACACTACCGGTGAGTAACCTTAGAGGCAAGCAAATTCGTTAGATGTTTTTCCAGCGTTTTTGAAGCTCGATCCAAGCACTGGCCTTAACTTGCCTGGTCAACTGTAAGTAAAACCTGAGACCGATCGGTGGACTTGTTGCCGATATGGCGCACCACCGAAGCCGTTGCAGTAGGTCGCAGTAGGGAGTGCCGTGGTATGCCTGTTGAGTGCGGATCGGTGTACAGCTGGCCTATGCGGGTGGGTTCAAGGAAGCGGTAGAGCAGGTCGTCGCGCTGGAGCGAGTCGGGATCGACGTGGTCTCGGTCGCCGAGGCCTATTCGTTCGACGCCATCAGCCAGCTGGGCTACCTGGCGGCCAAGACGTCGCGAGTCGAGCTCCTCACCGGTGTTCTGCCGATCTACACCCGAACGCCCGCACTGCTGGCGATGACGGCCGCCGGCTTGGACTACGTCTCCGACGGCCGGTTCGCCCTGGGGCTGGGCACCTCGGGCCCGCAAGTGGTGGAGGGCTTCCACGGCGTGCCGTTCGACGCACCCCTGGGCCGTACTCGCGAGGTCGTGGAGATCTGCCGGGCGGTGTGGCGCCGCGAACGCCTCAACTACCACGGGAAGCACTACCAGTTGCCCCTACCGGCCGACCGTGGAACCGGACTGGGCAAGTCATTGCAGTTGATCAATCACCCGGTGCGCGAGCGGATTCCGATCTCGATCGCCGCGTTGGGGCCCAAGAACGTCGAATTGACCGCCGAGATCGCCGACGGTTGGCAGCCGGTGTTCTTCTACCCGGAACGATCCAATGACGTGTGGGGCGAATCCCTGAAAGCCGGTGCGGCCAAACGTGATCCGGAGCTGGGACCGCTCGACGTCATCGTGGGGGCGTCGCTGGCCATCGGCGATGACGTCGAGGACCGGCTGGCATGGGTGAAACCGCAGCTGGCGCTCTACATCGGTGGAATGGGCGCCAAAGGTCGCAACTTCTATCACAACCTGGCCACCCGTTACGGCTTCGGCGATGTCGCGGATCGCATCCAGGAGCTTTACCTGTCCGGACGCAAGACCGAGGCGATCGACGCGGTGCCCGACGAGCTGGTGCGCAACACGTCGTTGGTCGGGCCGCGGGGCCTAGTGGCCGAACGGCTGGCCGCCTACGCCGACGCCGGGGTGACCACGCTGCTGGTCGGCCCGCTGGCCACCGGACCCGACGAGGCGCTGCGCTACGTCGAGGAGCTGCGCGCCCTGGTGCCGTCCTGACTCGGCGCGCGGGGGCCGGGTGTGGTCCAGAACACCCCACACGCCAAAATGGGCCCATGGAATTCACGCCCACCGTGACCACCCCCTTTGCCGAAACCCTGGTAGAGCTGCTACGGCGGCAAGCCGAGCGGTTCGGCGACAAGGTCGCCTTCAGCTTCTCCTACAACGGCGACGACGACGGCCGCAGCGAGCTGACGTTCAACGAGCTGGATCGCCGCGCACGCGCGATCGCGGCGAATCTGCAGCGCTACGACGTCACCGGCGAACGGGTGCTGGTGCTGGTGCGGCCGGGCTTGGACTTCATCGCCGGGTTCTTCGGCTGCCTGTACGCGGGCGCCGTGGCCGTGCCAGTGCACCAGAAGCTGGCGCCACGCCTGCAGGTCGTCGTCCCCGACGCCCAGGCCCGGTTCGCGCTCACCGCCGCCGAGAAGAGCCAGGACACCCGGGCCGCGGTCGCCGGGATTCCCGGGGAACCCGAGCAATGGTTCTTCACCGACGCCGGCGCCGACCCCGACACCTGGGTCGCCCCCGATATCGATATCAACTCCCCGGCCGCCATCCAGTACACGTCGGGTTCAACTCGCTCCCCCAAGGGCGTGTTGCTGAGCCACGGCAACATCCTGCACAACTGCGATGCCATCCGTCAGGCCTGGAACGGCGACGAGAACGACAAGGGCGTCTTCTGGTTGCCCCCGCACCACGATCTGGGTTTGATCGGCGGGATCTTGTCGATGCTCTACGTCGGGGTCAGCACGGCACTGATGTCGCCGACGGCGTTCATCAAGCGCCCGATGCGCTGGCTGGAACTGGTGTCGGCGCATCGCGGCGTGATCACCGCCGCACCGAACTTCGCCTACGACCGGTGCGTGGAGACCAGCACCCCCGAAGAGCGCGCCGCACTGGATCTTTCCTGCCTGCGAGTCGCTATGAACGGCGCCGAGTCGGTGCGTGCCACGTCCCTGGCGGCGTTCGCCGACGCCTTCGCGCCGGCCGGCTTCCAGTTGTCGTCGTGCTATCCGGTCTACGGGCTGGCCGAAGCCACTCTGCAGGTCGCGGCCGGATGTGCTACCGGCACGCCGGGGGTGCGTTACCTGGATCGCGTTGCGCTGGAGCAGGACCGCATCGTCGACGTGTCGCCGGATGACCCCGCCGCCGCGACGTTCGTGGGCTGTGGTCAGCCACGCCAAGCTGACATCGCGATCGTCGACCCCGTGACCCGCCAGCCCTGCGGCCCCGACGAGGTCGGCGAGATCTGGGTCGCCGGACCCAATGTCGCGCAGGGCTATTGGAACCGTCCGGAAGAGACGGCGGCGACGTTCGGAGCGGTGCTGGCCGAGCCGGGCGACCCTACGCGCGGCCCGTTCCTGCGCACTGGCGACCTCGGATTCCTGTGTGCCGGTGAGATTTTCACTACCGGGCGATGCAAGGACCTGATCACCATCGACGGTCACAACTACTACCCCAACGACATCGAGTTCACCGTGCAGCAATGCGACCCGGTGCTGGTGTCGGGCCGCGGGGCAGTCTTTGCCACCGACGCGCCGCCCGGCGGTGTCGAACAACTTGTGGTCGTACACGAAGTGGACAGTGCGCGAGCCGGTGAGACCGACCTCGACGCCGTCATCGAGTCGATTCGGCTGGCGGTCGCCACCCATCACGGGATCGCGGCAGACGCGGTGGTGCTGGTGCATCATGTGTCACTGCCCACCACCTCGAGCGGCAAGGTCCAGCGCGGCCAGTCCAAGCAGAACTTCGTCGAGGGCAAGCTGGCGACCGTCGCCGAGTGGCGTACACCCACCCGGGAACTGTCGCTGGAAGAGCTGGAGGCGGCCGCCAAGATCGTCTCAACACTGCAGTCCTGGGGAGCCCGCCAAGGCTGAACGACGCGCCGGGGACCTAGCCGGAAGCCAGCGGGTTGATCCAGCGCAGGCCGGGGAAACGTTGGAAATCGGTGTCGGCAGAGGCGAGTGCGACGCCGTGCTCGATCGCGAGGGCGGCAAGCTGGGCATCCGGTACCAGGTTGCCGGTGACATCGACCTGCGTACAGATCTTCGCGTAGGCCTGTGCCGTCGCTTCGGTGGCGGGCGGGATCCACACCACCGGGACCGCTAACCAGTCCGAAACGTGCGTCCACGCTTCGGGCCCGGTCAATGGGTTGGCGGCCGCCCTGGGATGTGTGACGATCCGCAAGAACGCGCCGATGGTCTGCCACGGCAGCCCAACCCGGTTGGCGCCGTTCAACGTTTCTTCCAGCCACGCTGCGGCCACCGGATTGTGTTTGCTATCGGCATCGACGGCGTACAGCAGAAGGTTCGCGTCGACAATCATCGGTCGCCATCGAGGAGGTCGAGCACCTCGGCCACGTTGCTGACATCGACCTTCAGGCCGATCGGCGCGGTGCGATGACGGTATCGATACTCGGGGGCGCTGGCCTCTGCGGCGATGCCGCGGCGGGCAAGCAGGTTCAGCGCCTCGCTGATACCCAGACCCCGCCGGCGAAGCCGCTCGATCTCGGCGGCGACGTCGCTGTCGATCACCACGGTGGTTCTCATATCGAGCATGGTACTCCTTACGCATCATGATGCGAGACTTAACGCATCATGATGCGATTGCTCGGATCACTCCCCCACCTGCGGTAATTCCTCGGCCGCCATGTCACACGGCGTCTTCGGCGGGTTGGCGTCTGTCGGCTCGGCAGCCGGTTCGGCCTCGCCGTCTCCGGTGTCGTCTACGGGTTCGGAATCCCCGGCGCCGGGTGCTGGCTCCACTGCGACATCGCCGATTGCCGCGTCCCCCGCGGGGTCCTCGGCGTCGGACTGCTTGGCCGCCTCCACCGCCGGTTCGGTCTCCGGTTCGGTCTCCAGCTCGGACTCCGGCTCGGGGTCGTCGGAGTCGGTGGGCTCGACGCCTTCCCGGATTGGATCGTCGAACGGTTCATCGAACGCCTGGCCGGCGCCGGGATCGCCGAGCGCATCGACAAGTCGCGGGATCAGCCCGCCTAGGCCGGCGAGTCCGCCGAGCCCACCGCCCAGGCCACCTGGTAGTCCCGCCGACGGCATGCCCAGGTCGCCGGGCAGGCCGAGCGCGCCCGGCAGCCCCAGATCACCCGGTTTATGCGGCGGTTCCAGCTTCGCCTCTCCTTCGTCGAGGCTCGCTAAACCACCGGGTTGGTCATCGAGTGGTCCGGCGGGAGCAGCGTTGTGCACCGTCTGCGCCGGTGGATCCGGCGCCACCTGGGCCGTGTGGGCCGGCGAAACATCGAGTGGGCCGGAGATCGGCGCAATCGGGACAGGCACCGTGGGCACCGCCATCTCGGGTCGAAGCACCGGTCCCAGATCCCCCGGAATCGCGAACACCACGCCCGCCCCAGGATCAGCCGCCGCTATCGCGGCGCCGTATGCCGCGGCAATCCCGTCCCGCGCGGTTCGGATGGCCGTCACCCACTCGCCGCGAACATCGTTGTCCACGTAGGGAATTACCTGATTGTCTACCACCGCGGCGGCACCCTCCTCGCCGGTGCCGGAGCTCACCGCGTGGGCTGCCGCCAGCCAGGACTGCCGGTGCGCACCCACCCGCTCATCGACGGCGACCATCGCGGCCACCTTGGCGTCGACCAACCGCCACAGCTCATCACGCAGCACACCGCAACCCACGGCCGCCGCACGCAACCGGGCCGTCAGCTGTGCTGCGGCGTCGCAGTGCTGACGCAGGAATTCCGCGGCCACGTCGCCGCCCGGCCCCCGCCAGGCATTGGCCAGCTCTACCAGTTGCTGTCGTTGGGTACGCAGTGCGTCGTCGGCGGTGTCGGCGAGTGCATTCAGTGCGGCACAGTCACTATCGAGCGATCGCAGGTCCAGGCCGGCTTCGCTGTCGTAGCGGCCGGCGAGCTGGCCGTCGTAGCCGGTGAGCTCCGGATGCCGGTATCCCCGTCGATAGCACGCCGACACATAGGTCTGAGTGTGCATGACCGCCTCGCGCCCCTCGGCCAGCCGGGTGGACACGTCATATCGCTGGGCCACGTCAACCAACCCGTTCGGCAGCGCTGGCCTCGGCCTGTCCGTAACGCGTCAGCGCTGCCCGCAGTGCCGTGGCGATCTCGGTATTGGCCCGCGACCAGCGCATCAGCTCGGGCAACCAGGCCTGTAGAGCACGGCGCAGCGCCTCCCCCGCCCCGATATGGTCGCGCCCGGCAGCGGCGCCGTCGAATAGCAAGCCGCCCAACCGGTTACGGGAAGCCGTATCGATGACCGATGCGACTCCATCGATGTGGTCCGCGACCGAGCGCAGCGCGGAGGCGTCGAGGTAGAGCTGTTGTCGTCCCATACGGGTTTGACGGTGACAGCGCTGGAGGGGTTCCCCTGGGTTCGCTGGGCTCAGTTCCGGGTGCGTACCGCGTCGGCGACCTCGGCCGCGATCCGGCGAGCCGTCTCCTCGTCAGAGGCCTCCACCATCACCCGGACGAGCTGCTCGGTTCCCGACGGGCGCAACAGAATTCGCCCAGTGTCACCGAGCTCGTCGGTGGCGCGCCGCACCGCATCACGCACTGCCGGGCGGCCCACCGCCTCGGCCTTGTCAGTGACCTCGACATTGATCAGCACCTGCGGCAGCGTGCGCATCGCCGAGGCCAGGCGGGCCAGCGGAGTGCCGGTCTGCGCCACTCGCCCCATCAGACGCAGGCCAGTCATGATGCCGTCACCGGTGGTGGCCACCTGGGGCAGCACGATGTGGCCGGACTGCTCACCGCCGAGGGTGAATCCGCCGGCGCGCAGCTGCTCGAGGACGTAGCGGTCGCCGACGTCGGTGGTGTGCACCGTCACCCCTGCCTCGCGCATGGCCAGGTGTAGACCGAGATTGCTCATCACGGTCGCCACCAGGGTGTCGTCCGCCAGTTCTCCGGCTTCGCGCATGGCCAGGGCCAGCACGACCATGATGGCGTCACCATCGACGACGTTGCCGTCAGCATCGACGGCCAGGCAGCGGTCGGCGTCACCGTCGTGTGCCAGGCCCAGGTCGGCGCCGTGGTGGCGCACCGCGGCCCGCAACGGTTCCAGGTGCGTGGAGCCGCACCCCTCGTTGATGTTGAGCCCGTCGGGGTCGGCGTTGATGGTGATCACGGTGGCCCCGGCGGCCCGGTAGGCCCGCGGCGCCGCGTCCGACGCTGCGCCATGAGCGCAGTCCACCACCACGGTCAAGCCGTCCAGCCGGCCGGGATTGGATTCGCCCAGGTGCCGCAGGTAGCAGTCCAGCGCATCCTTGGCGTCCACCACCCGGCCCAGTTCGGCGCCGATCGGGCGCAAGCCCGGTCCGGCGGCCACCAGGTCTTCGATCTGGTCCTCGGTGGCGTCGTCGAGCTTGTGTCCGCCGGGACCGAAGAATTTGATGCCGTTGTCGGGCATCGGGTTGTGCGAGGCGGAGATCATCACCCCGAAGTCGGCTTCATACGCGTTGGTCAGATAGGCCACTGCCGGGGTCGGCAGCACACCGGCGCGTAGCGCATGGACGCCCTGGCTGGTCAGACCGGCGATGACCGCGGCCTCCAGCATCTCGCCGCTGGCCCGCGGGTCACGGCCGACGACGGCCACCCGGCGCCCGGTGCCGGTGGCGAGCCGCTGTGCCGCCGCGCCGCCCAGTGCGACCGCCAGCTCGGCGGTCAGCTCGCGGTTGGCAACCCCGCGGACGCCATCGGTGCCGAAAAGTCGACCCATAACTATCCTTTATCGCCGCGAGCGCGCGTGTCCGCGGCCCGACACGCCGGTGTCGAGCCGAAAACACGCACCCTCAAACGCAAGCCGGGGGTGCCTTCCGCGTGCGGAAGGCACCCCCAACTCGCTGCCAGAATGCAATCGCAGATCAGCGCTTGCTGTACTGCGGAGCCTTGCGGGCCTTCTTGAGACCGTACTTCTTGCGCTCGGTGGCCCGGGGGTCACGAGTCAGGAAGCCGGCCTTCTTCAGGGCCGGACGGTCTTCGGGCTGCACCAGGATCAGCGCGCGGGCCAGAGCCAACCGCAGCGCACCGGCCTGGCCGGAGGGGCCGCCGCCGTCGAGGTGGGCGTAGACATCGAAGCTGTCCACCCGGTCCACGGTGACCAGCGGGGCCTTGATCAGCTGCTGGTGCACCTTGTTGGGGAAGTAGGCCTCCAGGGTGCGCCCGTCCAGGTTGAACTTGCCGGTGCCGGGCACCAGGCGCACACGCACCACGGCCTCCTTGCGGCGGCCGACGGTCTGGATGGGACGACCCAGGTCGTGCGGCTCGTAAGCCGGCGCGACCTCTTCGTACACCTCTACGGTCCCGTCAACCACGGGGGCCTCGGCGGCCTCGTCGATGGCCTCAGTACCTTCAAATGCGGTCTCGGTCATTGCGCCACCTGCTTGATTTCGAACGGGATCGGCTGCTGAGCGGTGTGCGGGTGCACCGGGCCGGCGTAGACGTGCAGCTTCCGCTGAATCTGACGCCCCAGCTTGTTGTGCGGGATCATCCCGAGGATCGCCTTCTCCACGACACGGTCGGGACGGGTCTCCATCAGCTCACCGATGCTGCGCTTGCGCAGTCCGCCCGGGTAGCCCGAGTGGCGGTAAGCCATCTTCTTCTGCAGTTTGTTGCCACTGATGGCAACCTTGTCGGCGTTGATGATGATGACGAAGTCACCACCGTCAACGTTCGGTGCGAATGTCGGCTTGTGCTTGCCGCGCAGCAGGGTTGCTGCCGCAACGGCGAGCCGGCCGAGCACCACGTCGGTGGCGTCGATGACATACCACGAACGTGTGGTGTCACCCGCCTTCGGCGCATAGGTGGGCACAGCGCTTACCTCTTCTTTTAACTCGAGCCGGGGTTCCCCGGTTCTAGCGGATCCCGGAGCGAGCCGGGTGCCGGTCCGGCGTGTCATACGGAATGGTTCTCGGCGACCGACAGTGACCCGAGGACCCGCTGCACCAGGAGGCACCGCACGCCAACGGTGCAGCTTACCGGCGGTGATCGGGGCGGGTCAAAACGGCGATCGCCGGCGTTTGAGCCGGTGTGGCCCCGTCGGCTCTCCACCGTCGGGGCCACACCGTATTCGGGGGTGGCCTCTCCTACCGCCCCCAAGCTCCCGCGGCGCGACGATCGGCGTCGGCGACGTCGGCGGCGCCGTCGCGCACGGCGCTGCCCAGGTCGAACAGGATCTGGTTCAGCGCACTGACGGCGTGCTGCCATCTGATCTGCTCGGCGTGGTACGCGCCGGCCGCCTCCCGCGTCCAGACCTGCTGCAGCGGTGCGATCTGCGACCGCAACTCCTCCAGCGCCCCGTTGAGCCGGGCGGCCGTGGAGTGGATCTCCTGGCGGACGACGTAGTCGATCTCGTCGAAGTTGTAGGACAACGCATCCATGTCCGGGCCCGCTCAGATTCCGTCGCCGGCGGCGGCGATGCGATGCGAGTGGGTCTCGGCGACCTCGCGCAGTGCACGCTCGTTGTGACGAATGGTCTCGGCGATGCGCGCCAGCGCGTGGTGCAACTTCAAGGATTCGGCGTTCCAGCGGTCCACGACATCCTGGAACCGGGCAGCCGCCAGACCCGACCACACCGACGGCGGCACCGCCCGCATCCGGCCGACGAACGCCTGCAGCATCCCCCGGATCTCCTCGTTGCGGGCGTCGGTGGCCGCCGCGACGGCGAGCATGACCTCGAAGTCGGCGCTGAGTGTGGTGGTGGCTGCGGGTGTGCTCACATCGTCTCCTGCCGTCGGCGGCCGCGATCGAGTCGCGCTGATATGTAGTTCGACTGCACTCGGCGGGTTTTGGTTCCATCGGCTTGGCGACCCCGGGCGACGCGTCAATCTGCGCATTCCGCCTCAACGACCACCGCCTAATGACATAAATGCAGAACGAGGCATGTAGGAGGGGAAATGCAGCGTGCTCTGGGCGCCTATCTCACCGTCGGACTGGCCGTCACCGGCGCCGGCGTGCCGGTCGTTCCGCCGCTACAACCGGCGGCGGAGCACGCGCGAGTGCTACTGGCCGGCGCTGAATCCTCGCTCGGGGACGGCACCGCCCTGATCATGGGTGCCAGCTTCATCGCGACGCCCAGCCAGGGTTGGCTGAACGCCTTCGACAAGCTGTACCTGCAACCGCACGGCTTCACCGGTGACATGCGGGCGGTGACCACGCCGGAGTCGCTGTATCCCTTCACCGGCCCGTTCAGCATGACGTTCGACAACGCGACGACCCAGGGCCAGCAGATCATCCTGGACGCGATCAAAGCGCAGATCGCCGCCGGCGGAGTCAGTCACGCCAATCCCGTTGTGGTCAGCGGCTATTCGCAGAGTTCCACGATCGACTCGCTGCTGATGTCGCGGCTGACCGCCGAAGGGGTTGACCCCCACGACGTGCACTTCGTGCTGCTGGGCGACCCCAGCAATCCCAACGGCGGCTTGCTGGAACGCTTCGCGATCCCGGACGGCAACACGCCCGACGCCACCAGCCTGGGACTCACCTTCAGCGGCGCGACGCCGTCGGATATCTCCCCGACCGACATCTACACCTACGAATACGACGGCTTCGCCGACTTTCCGAAATACCCGATCAACTTGCTGTCCGATCTCAACGCCTACCTCGGCATCGTCTTCAACCACACCGCGTACCTGGGCCTGACGCCGGATCAGGTCGCCAACGCGATCCAACTGCCGACGTCCACGACCGACTCGTTGACCAACTACTTCATGATCGAGTCGCCGAGCCTGCCGCTGCTGGACCCGCTGCGGTTGATTCCGGTCGTCGGCAATCCCCTGGCGGATCTGCTGCAGCCGAGCTTGTCAGTGTTGGTCAATCTGGGCTACGGCAGCATCGACAACGGCTGGTCGCCGGGGTTCGCCGATGTGCCCACTCCCCTGGGGTTCCTGCCGCCCCAAAGTGTCCTGGACCAAGTTCCCGACGCCCTGCTGAACGGCTTACAACAAGGCGTCCAGGACGCGTTCAACACCCTGATGGATCCGACCAATTACCAACTGATCTCGCCTCAGACGATGGACTACGTACTCGGTCCGATCATCAACTCCGCGATCGCTGCGTTCAACCTCGACGGCTCACCGGACGACATCTCGAACTACCTCTCGACGTTCCTCGCCGGCGCCGCCAACTGGTTCACGCAGGGCTTCGGGGAGTTGTCGTTCACCCACACCGGCCTCCCCGCGATCGACATGGCCAGCGCACTGCTGTTCACCCTGCCCCCGCTCGCCGTGGAGCTCTTCAACACCGAGATGGCCGCCGGCAACCCACTCGACGCGATCGGCGAGCCGCTGGCGGCGCTGATCGGCCTGGCCCCGCTCATGCTGGTGGGGGCGATCTTCTAGACGTTTCGGCGCGACGGCGCGAGCGCGCGCAGACGCACGGTTCTGCGCGGCGTGTTGTGTACAGACACGCACGCTCGCGGTAGAAGGGGCTCGCGGTAACGACGGCCCGCAAATGGCACGGTCGCCGGGCCCCGTTTGGGGACCCGGCGACCGTGTCGAGGGGGTACTGGCTAGCCCGGGTTGCCCGGGTTGCCGGGGGTGCCGTCAGCACCAACGGGGTCTCCGGCGCCGCCGGGGCCACCGGCTCCCGCACCGCCGGCCGCACCACCGACACCAGCTGTACCCGCGGCGCCGTTGCCGGCTCCGCCGTGTCCGGCCGTGCCGGCTGCGCCACCGGCCACGCCGTTGCCGCCGTTACCGCCGTTACCGCCGGCCAGGCCGGCGCCGGTGTCGGGGTTGACGCCACCGGCACCGCCGGTGCCACCGGCACCGCCCTTACCGCCCTGACCGCCGTTGCCGGCGTTGCCGCCGACACCGTTCTCCGAGCTGCCGCCGTTACCGCCCTTGCCGCCGACCGCGCCGTTGCCGCCGTTGCCGCCGACACCGCCGGCCACCTTGCCGGGCGCCCCGGTGAGCGGGTTGTTGCCCGTCGAACCGACTGCACCGTCACCACCGGTGCCGCCTTGGCCGCCGGTGCCGCCGTTACCGCCGTTGACGTTGCCGGCGCCGTTGCCGCCGTTGCCGGCGGCGCCGCCCACACCGCCCACATTGGCGGCGCCGCCCATGCCGCCGACGCCACCGTTGCCGCCGTTGCCGGCGTGGCTGGGGCCGATGCCCAAGGTGTTGGTCGGGGTGGTTACGCCGCCGCTGTTACCGCCGTTGCCGCCGGTACCGCCCACGCCGCCGGTGCCGGTGCCCAGGTCGTAGCCGGCGCCGCCGCCGGCGCCGCCGTTGCCGCCGGAGGCGGTGCCGTTGCCGCCGTTACCGCCGGTACCGCCGGCACCGCCGGACTCGCCGTTGCCGCCGCCAC
Organism: Mycobacterium sp. SMC-11; assembly: GCF_046250095.1. Taxonomy (NCBI): domain Bacteria; kingdom Bacillati; phylum Actinomycetota; class Actinomycetes; order Mycobacteriales; family Mycobacteriaceae; genus Mycobacterium; species Mycobacterium sp. SMC-11. Next base: position 3,733,223 of record NZ_CP176430.1, read on the forward strand.
CCAGGGAGCCGTTACCCCCGTTGCCGCCGATGCTAACCACTCCGGGGCCGGTCGCGCCGTGGCCACCGTTGCCGCCGTCACCGCCGGCCCCGCCGACACCAGTACCGCCGGTGAGGATGTTGGTGGTGGTCTCACCGCCCATGCCGCCGGTGCCGCCGTTGCCGCCAATGCTCCAGATGGTGCCGTCGGCGTCCTTCCACCCGGTCGCCACCCCGCCGTCTCCGCCATTGCCGGCGGCTCCGCCGTCGGCGCCGCGGGCGCCGTTGCCGCCGCCGCCGCCGTCGCCGCCCTTGTAGGTGCCGGTGCCGCCGGCGCCGCCGTTGGTGCTGGCCCCGGCGGTCTGACCATTGCCGCCGCCGCCGCCGTAGCCGCCGCGCCCGCCGATGGTCTTGATGGTGTTGTCGGTGGTGACACCGTTGCCGCCGACGCCGGCCTTGCCGGCGGCGCCGCCGGTACCGGTCTCACTGTCGCCGCCCTGGCCGCCGGAGCCGCCGTTGCCTGCGGTGCCGGTCACCCCGGCAGCGCCGGTGGCAGTACCGCCGACCCCACCGTTGCCACCGGTGCCGCCGGCGTTGTCACCGAGGGACGCGCCGCCACTTCCACCCCAACCGCCGGCGTTGCCGCCGTTGACGCCGGAGCCGCCGTCGCCGCTGTTGCCGCCGTTGCCACCGGTGGACCCGGCCCCGCCGTCACCGCCGATGCCGCCCTCGGCACCGTTGCCGAGGAAGTGGCCGTTGGCGTCCTTGACTGCGTCGCCGCCGGCGCCGCCGTTGCCACCGTGCCCGCCGTCGCCGGCCTGGCCGGCGCTGCCGTAGAGCGGGGCGCCGTAGAACATGGAACCGCGGGCACCACCCAGGCCGCCCGCACCGCCGCGGCCACCGACGCCACCGGCCAGTCCATTGGTGCCATCGTTGGTGCCGGCTCCACCGTTGCCGGCCGCGCCGCCGGAGCCGCCCTTGCCGCCGTTGCCGAGCAGGTAGCCGCTGACCCCGCCGTTGCCGCCGGTGCCACCTTGGCCGCCGCTCATGCCCGTGCCGCTGGCATTTTGGGTGCCGTCCATGCCGGCGCCGCCGACGCCACCACTGCCGCCGTTGCCGAACATCCACGCCATCGCGGCACCGCCATCGCCGCCGGCGCCGCCGAAGCCACCAGCCACAGTCGCTATGCCGCCGGCGCCGCCGTCTCCGCCGTGGCCCATCCAGACGCCACCGATACCACCGTTGCCTCCGGCGGCACCCGCACCACCGTCACCGCCGTCGCCACCGTTGCCGAAGCCCAAAGCGTTACCGCCGTTGCCGCCGGCCTCCCCGGCCACATCGCTGGACCAGCCGGCACCGCCATCGCCGAACCACAGTCCACCGTTGCCGCCGTCGGGGTCCTCCGCGGTGCCGTCGATACCGTTGCCGATCAGGTACTGCCCGGAAATGGTGTTGATAGCGCCGTTGACCATCTCCCCGAGCGGGTTGGTGATCCAGAACTGCGTCAGCATGTGCAACGGCTCATAGAACATCTGGTCAAACATCGTGGCCACGTTGAAGTCGCCCATCAGACCCGACAGGTCGAACGCGTCAGCCGAGCCGGGCACATCGATGTCAGCGGTCGGCGCCAGCCACTCGAAACTGAACAGATCTTCGAAGTCGGCCTGGGCGGCCGGCGCCGGCGCCAACGGCGTCATACCGAAGGCCAGGAACGCCGCCACGGCGCTGCCGGTACCGATCATGCGGTTGCGGTAACTCATCTGTGAATACCTCTCGTGCGAAAAGTCTGGTTTGGGAAGGGTTTTAGGGGATCTACGCCAGGCGCGGGCTACAGCCCCAGCAAGTCAGCGAACCAATCGGTAGCCGCAGCACCACCGGCACCACCGTCATCGAGATCGTTGATCACCGGCAGCTCAGCACCGGCCAGCGGCGGAGTAACCGGCACCGCACCCTTGCCATCCCAGCCCGAACCCAGCAGCGCACCGATGGTCTGCCCCAGACCCAGCATCGCCCCGAGCGGGCCGACCGCATTACTACCGATGTTCAAGCTGCCGATCACCGGGGCACCGGTGAGCTCGATACCAACACTGTTGAGGATCGAACCACCCACCGCGGGCGTCTCACTCACCACGGCACCGCCAGCGCCAAGCACCTGATACGGGTCAATCGCCACGTGACCGGCCGTCAACCAGCCACCGAACGCGATGTCCAGATGCCCAATCCCCATGCCGTCCGGCAGGAAGTCACCAGCCGCCTCATTGATCATCGGCAGCAAACTGTCCAGGTTGAGCGTGGCACCGTTGAACGAGGCCCCGACCATATTGGCCAAGGTGTCACCGAAACTGTCGCCCTCGCTGATGCTGTTGAGCAAACCCACCCACGGCGCGATCCACGGCCCCACCGAGCCCATGATCAACCCACTCAGCGGCGACGACAGGAAGTGGATGATCGGAACCATCTCCGCCGGGAACATCCCACCCATCAGCGACGACAACGGCCCAGCAAACAGGTCATACCAACCCAACGCAAACGTCGAGGAATCACCAGCAGCCAGAGTGTGACTCATCACGATCTCCAGGGTTTCCTGGCTCGGGTTGGAAAGCGTGTACCCGGTCAGCAACGCATCCAGGTTGTGACGCATCTGCTCGGTGACCGCAGTGATATTCGCCGGGTCATCCATCAGCTGCTGGGCATAGTGCAGCTGGTTAGCGATGAACTGCTGAAACTCGACATGCGGCGCCAAGTAGTAGTTGTTCAGAATCTGGGTCAGGTTCTGCGAAGCCGCATTGAACACCTCGTCCCACGCACTGGACGCAGTCAAAGCCACATCACGCACCACCCCAACCTCGGGTAGCGGTGCAACCACCGGCGTGGCCGCGATCAGGCCAGCGCCCACAATCGCAACACCAACACTGGCGTAGGGGCGGATAGTTGCGCGCAAGGGAAATCTCCTCAAAGTCGTGGCACGAGCACGGGTCGGTTTTACGTCAGCTAGCGCACTGAAAGAAAGGCAAGGCTTACCAGAGTTTTCTCAGGCAAATGCAGGAATCCGTCGATCGTTTGTTCGACAGAAGGCAGATCCTCTGGGACAACAGTCCATTCCGTTCAGCACATCTTTAAGTTATCCGTAGTTTTTCTGTGAAGTTAGGACGTTTTTACGCAGGTTTGGATGATCGTCGGCGCCCGACGGTGAGCACCGAGGGCGCGCCGTTCGGAAAGAGCAAATCCGCAAAATGACACGGTCGCCGGGCCCAAGGGACCCGGCGACCGTGTCGAGAGAGTTACTGGCTAGCCGGGGTTGCCCGGGTTGCCGGGGTTGCCGTCAGGCCCGACGGGGTCTCCGGCGCCACCGGCGCCACCTGCGCCGCCCGCGGCACCGGCACCACCGGCACCCACAGCACCGGCATTGCCGTTGCCGGCTCCGCCGTGTCCGGCCGTGCCAGCCGCACCACCGGCGCCGCCATCGCCACCGTTACCGCCGTTACCGCCGGCCAGACCGGCGCCGGTGTCCGGGTTGACGCCGCCGGCACCGCCGGCACCGGCACCGCCGCCGTTACCGCCCTGACCGCCGTTACCGCCGTTACCGCCGACACCGTTCTCCGAGGTGCCACCGCCGCCGCCCTTGCCGCCGGCGCCGCCGACGGCGCCGTTGCCGCCAGTACCACCGGCCACCTTGCCGGGGGCCCCGGTGATCGGGTTGTTGCCGGTCGAGCCGTCGCTGCCGTAGCCGCCGGTTCCGCCGGTCCCGCCGTTACCGCCGTTGCCGCCGTTGACATTGCCGGCGCCGTTGCCGCCGTTGCCGCCGACTCCGCCGACACTGCTGGTGCCGCCGTCGTAAGCCGTGGTGCCGTTCCCGCCGTTGCCGCCGTTGCCGGCGTGGCTGGGCCCGATGCCAAGGGTGTTGGTCGGGGTTTGCACGCCGCCACTGTTACCGCCGTTGCCGCCGGCACCGCCGACTCCGGCGACTCCGCCGCTCGCAGTGAGCCCGCCGACGCCGCCGTTGCCGCCGTTGCCGCCCGAGGCGGTGCCGTTGCCGCCGTCACCGCCAGAGCCACCGGCACCGCCTGCACCACCGTCACCCTGACCGCCGTTGCCGGCGTAGCCGCCGTTGCCGCCGACGCTGACCACGCCGGGGCCGGTCGCGCCGTTGGCGCCAGCACCGCCGTGACCACCGTCGCCGCCGACACCGCTGCCACCGGTGAGGATGCTGGAGGTGGTCGAGCCGCCGCTGCCGCCGGCGCCGCCGTTGCCACCGATGCTCCAGATGGTGCCGTCGGCGTCCTTCCAGCCGGTGGCAACTCCACCGTCAGCGCCGTCGCCACCGTTGCCGCCGTTGGCGGCTTGTGCGCCGTTGCCGCCACCGCCGCCGTTCCCACCCTTAAACGTGCCGGTGCCGGCCGCGCCGCCGTTACCCGCGGTCCCGGCGGTGTTGCCGTTGCCGCCGGTTCCGCCGTAACCACCGCTGCCACCGATGGTCTTGATGGTGTTGTCGGTCGTAGCGCCGTTGCCGCCCGCGCCGCCGTTGCCTGCGTTGCCGCCGACGCCGGTCACGTTGGTGCCGCCGCTACCGCCGTTGCCGCCGTTGCCGGCGATGCCAGTCACCCCGGCAGCGCCGGTCGCATTACCGCCATTACCCCCGTTGCCACCGGTACCGCCGGCGTTGGCGCCCAGAGACTCACCGCCGGCACCGGCCCATTCGCCGGCGTTGCCGCCGTTGATGCCGTCGCCGCCGTCACCGTTGTTGCCGCCGTTGCCGCCCTGGTCGCCGTTGCCGGCGTGGCCGCCCGACCCGCCACGACCGCCGTCGCCTAAGTAGTTTCCGGCTGCGTCCTTGAAGGCCTCACCGCCGGCGCCACCGTTGCCGCCGTGCCCGCCATCGCCAACCTGGCCGGCGTGGCCGTAGAGCGGGGAGTCGTAGAAGTTGGAGCCACGGGCGCCGGCCTCCCCACCATTGCCACCCCGGCCGGTGGCGACGCCGAATGACGGGGCGCTGCCACCGTTTCCGCCATTGACGTGGCCGGCGGTGCCCGCCGCGCCGTTGCCGCTGTTGCCGGCGTTACCGCCGGCGCCACCGCTGCCGCCGTTGCCGAACAGGAAACCGGAGACGCCACCGTTACCGCCGTTACCGCCGTTACCACCGATTCCGCCGTTACCGGTGCCGCCGTTGGCGTAGCTACCCTGCGCACCGGCGAGGCCGAGGCCGCCGGCCCCGCCGGCGCCGCCATTGCCGAATAGCCAGGCCATTGCCGCACCACCGTCGCCGCCGAGCCCGCCGTTCATGCCGTTACCGTCGATATCGGTGCCCACTCCGTCACCGCCGGCGCCGCCGTCGCCGCCGTGGCCCATCCAGACGCCACCGATACCACCGTTGCCACCGGCGGCACCCGCACCACCGTCACCGCCGTCGCCGCCGTTGCCGAAGCCCAAAGCGTTACCGCCGTTGCCGCCGACCTCCCCGGCCACATCACTGGACCAACCAGCACCACCATCGCCGAACCACAACCCACCGTTGCCGCCGTCGGGATTCTCCGCGGTGCCATCGATACCGTCACCGATCAAGTACTGCCCCGAAATCGTGTTGATAGCGCCATTGACCATCTCCCCGAACGGGTTATTGATCCAGAACTCCGTCAGCATGTGCAACGGGCTGTAGAACATCTGGTCAAACAGCATCGCCAGGTTGAAGTCGCCGAACACGGCGGACATGTCACCGAAATCGAAGGCGTCCGCCGAGCCAGAGACATCGACGTCGGCGACTGGGACCGCCCAGTCGAAACTGATCAGATCCTCGAAGAAGTCGGCCTGGGCGGCCGGCGCCGGCGCCAACGGCGTCATACCGAAGGCCAGGAACGCCGCCACGGCGCTGCCGGTACCGATCATGCGGTTGCGGTAACTCATCTGTGAATACCTCTCGTGCGAAAAGTCTGGTTTGGGAAGGGTTTTAGGGGATCTACGCCAGGCGCGGGCTACAGCCCCAGCAAGTCAGCGAACCAATCGGTAGCCGCAGCACCACCGGCACCACCGTCATCGAGATCGTTGATCACCGGCAGCTCAGCACCGGCCAGCGGCGGAGTAACCGGCACCGCACCCTTGCCATCCCAGCCCGAACCCAGCAGCGCACCGATGGTCTGCCCCAGACCCAGCATCGCCCCGAGCGGGCCGACCGCATTACTACCGATGTTCAAGCTGCCGATCACCGGGGCACCGGTGAGCTCGATACCAACACTGTTGAGGATCGAACCACCCACCGCGGGCGTCTCACTCACCACGGCACCGCCAGCGCCAAGCACCTGATACGGGTCAATCGCCACGTGACCGGCCGTCAACCAGCCACCGAACGCGATGTCCAGATGCCCAATCCCCATGCCGTCCGGCAGGAAGTCACCAGCCGCCTCATTGATCATCGGCAGCAAACTGTCCAGGTTGAGCGTGGCACCGTTGAACGAGGCCCCGACCATATTGGCCAAGGTGTCACCGAAACTGTCGCCCTCGCTGATGCTGTTGAGCAAACCCACCCACGGCGCGATCCACGGCCCCACCGAGCCCATGATCAACCCACTCAGCGGCGACGACAGGAAGTGGATGATCGGAACCATCTCCGCCGGGAACATCCCACCCATCAGCGACGACAACGGCCCAGCAAACAGGTCATACCAACCCAACGCAAACGTCGAGGAATCACCAGCAGCCAGAGTGTGACTCATCACGATCTCCAGGGTTTCCTGGCTCGGGTTGGAAAGCGTGTACCCGGTCAGCAACGCATCCAGGTTGTGACGCATCTGCTCGGTGACCGCAGTGATATTCGCCGGGTCATCCATCAGCTGCTGGGCATAGTGCAGCTGGTTAGCGATGAACTGCTGAAACTCGACATGCGGCGCCAAGTAGTAGTTGTTCAGAATCTGGGTCAGGTTCTGCGAAGCCGCATTGAACACCTCGTCCCACGCACTGGACGCAGTCAAAGCCACATCACGCACCACCCCAACCTCGGGTAGCGGTGCAACCACCGGCGTGGCCGCGATCAGGCCAGCGCCCACAATCGCAACACCAACACTGGCGTAGGGGCGGATAGTTGCGCGCAAGGGAAATCTCCTCAAAGTCGTGGCACGAGCACGGGTCGGTTTTACGTCAGCTAGCGCACTGAAAGAAAGGCAAGGCTTACCAGAGTTTTCTCAGGCAAATGCAGGAATCCGGCAGCGGCGACCGCTCCCGTGATATGAAACCGCAGCAATAACAGCGCATCTCAGTCAGCACAACTTAAAGCTAACCGTCATTTTTCTGTGAAGTTAGGACCTTCTTCCGAAGTTTTGGATTATCGTCGGCGCATGGTTCCTACGGCTCGATTGGTGCGTCAGCGCGCCGGGGTGAAGGTCTACGACTATCCGACCGACCCACATCTGCCGCCGGTGGTGGTGGCCCGGGTGGGACAGGAACGGCTCTCCCAGCACGGCCAGATCCACAACTTCCCGGCCCTGTGGTGCGACCGGCAGACCGGGATGGTCTACGTGGTCGCTATGGGCGCCACTGTCGGCCCCGAAGCGGTGGAATGCGCCGACGACGGCATCGCGGTGTTCTTCGACCCGACAGCGGTCGGCGACGACGGCGCATCGCCATGGCTCTCCTGGCGTTCCCATCCTCTGCTCTGCCTGTTCCTGCATGAGCGCGAAGACGGTCTGCTGCGCGTGGAGCTACCCGTCGCCGATCGTCCAGCGATCTATAACATCCTCGATGCGATGAAATCCGAACTCGCGCAACGCCAAGACGGAGACCGCCAAGCGATATCGGCGCTGCTGACCCTGCTGCTGGTCAAGCTCAACCGACTCGCCGCCGACACCGTCGGGGGCCTGCGCCAGGAAGACGAACCGCTGCTGGCCGAGGTTTTCGCCACCATCGACCGGCGCTTCACCGAACCGCTGTCGCTACGCGAAGTCGCGCGTGAGGTGTCCGTGTCGGCGGGGCACCTGACTACCGTCGTGCGCCGACGTACCGGCCGCACGGTGCTGGAGTGGATCACCCAGCGCCGCATGGGCGAAGCCCGCCGCCTGCTGACCGATACCCGACTATCGATAACCGAAATCGGGCATCGGGTCGGACTACCGGATGCGGCCTATTTCACCAGGCAGTTCCGCCAGACACACGGTGTTTCACCCAGCCAGTGGCGAAAGTCCCCACCACCCCCTCTTTGACAGTCGGCGCCTCCCGCCCTCAGCTGATGGCGTGGGCGGAGCGCACCGCCTGCTCACACACCGCGCGCAGCGCGTCCTCGTCCACCGTTCGGCTCTGGCACCCGATACCGATGCGCACCGCGTGGTCGACCACGACCGCCCAGTCGACGTGGTGGCCGTCGCGCACCTCCCGATAGGTCACGGCGGGCCGTCCGGCACTGGCGCCGGCCGGATCGAAACCGGTGAACACTCCGGGTGTCTCGGCGTCGGCCCGTTGCAGTGCTCGCTGCAGCGGTTCTGCGATGGCGGCCAGGGTATCGCCGGCAGCCGGCGCTTGGGTGACGTGCAACACCAGCTGCGGGTCGCCGGGCGACACCACCTCCACCCGCGCCGATCCTGGCCCGTCAGTCACCCGTCGGGTTACCCAACCCGCCGGAACCTGCACCGCCGCATGGCCTTCCACTAGGTAGGTCAAGGGATTATCGGTGTCCGACCGAGCGTCGTGCCGTGCCAGGAGGGCCAGCGCGACCACACCGCCGACTAGGGCGGCCGGGGCCAGTCGCCGGCGACGAGCGTTGGGGGCCGGTTCGGCGGCCGGTGCATCGACCGTGCGGCGGATCGACGGCAGCCGATCGGCCACGGTCGCCCGCACCTCGGGCCCCAGCCGCTCCACGATCAGAGCGGAGAGGACCCCCGCCCCGCCGATCCCGGCTGGTGCGTCGATCAGGACCGCTCCGGGATGACGCCGAACGGCCGCACTTATCCGGCGCGCCACCGCGTCGGCGACCTCGTCGGGAGAACCGATGCGCGGCTCGGCGGCGATGTCGGCGCTATCGGCGCCGGTGACGGCCACCAGGCCAGCGGCGATCTCCACGACGACCGCGGCGCCGTGCACCGTTGCTCGCGATCGGGTGACCACCTCGCCGGCCAGCTCTCGCGCCGCCGCGACGAGCAGTTGCACCCTTCGCACCGGCCACCACGACGGGTGGATGAGCTCGACCGACTCGCCAGGCAACGCGCAGTTGAGCACCTCGCGCAGTAGCTCGGGCACCGCGACCGGTTGCCCATCGACCAGTCCGACCGGGTCATCGATCCACTCCAGGGCCACGGCGGCATCGACCGATTCAGCCCCGCCGCAACACAATCGGCGGATGGTCGCGGGACCCGCCTCAATCACCGACCGATGCCCGACGCTCATGGCACCCAAGCCACCTGAATAAGCCGCTCGCCCTCGGACCGGGTGGCCAGGATGCCACGCCCGGGCGGCAGCGATGCCGGGCGGACCGAACCCCACAGGGCGTCCGCGGCGCTGCCGGCCGGACCACTCATCATCAGCGTCATCGCGCCCAGGTCGGTCAGCGCGGCCAGCAACGGCTCGTACATCGACCGGGCCGCTCCCCCGCTGCGACAGGCCACGATCAGGTGCAGCCCGAGATCCGCGGCGTGCGGGAGGTATTCCAACAGTGGCGTCAGCGGATTTACGGTGCCGGCGGCCACCAGGTCGTGGTCATCGACCACCACGTACAACTGCGGGCCAGACCACCACGCCCCGGCGCGCAGCTGCTGCGGGGCAAGGTCGGCACCGGGCATCCGTCTCGCCAGCTGGTCAATCAGGCCCGGCAGCAGCGTTGTCAGCGCGGGTCTCGACATCGCGTAACCGGCCAAGTGCCCGGTCGGTACGACGTCCAGCAGGCCGCGCCGGTAGTCGACCACCAGCAGCCGAGCCTGCCCGCCGGGGTGGCACCGGACCAGCTCCCGGCACAAGGTTCGCAGCACGGAGGTCTTGCCGCACTCGCCGCCGCCCACGATGAGCAGGTGCGGTTGCCGCCCGAAATCGATGGCGACAGCGTCGAGTTCACGTTCGTCGATGCCCAGAACCGGCAGGCCAGCGGGGGCGGCGACTAGTTCTTCCCGGGTGAGGACAGTCGGCAGCAGCCGGATCGGTGGTGCGACGGCACCGTCGGGGTGGTGCACCGGCTCCCAGCCTTGCGGGCGGGCCAGCAGCATGTGCATGCCGTCCTGGGTCAGGCCGCGCCCGGGCCGGTCCTGAGGCACCCGCTGGGCCTGGCGGCGGTCCAGTTCGGATTCGGCCGGATCGCCCAGCCTCAGCTCGATACGGGTGCCGATCAAGTCCCGCAAGGCGGGCCGCACCTCGGCCCAACGCGACGCGGCCAGCATCACGTGCACACCAAAGGACAGGCCACGGGCGGCCAGCGCGACAACCCTGGCCTCCACCTCGAATTCGCGGCACAGGGCGGCCCATCCGTCGATCACCAGGAAGACGTCCGGGCCAAGGCCTTCGTCGTCCGTGATGCGGGCGGCGCGCTGGGATTCGCGCCGCGCCACGATGGACTCCATCTCGGCGACCACCCGCCGCACCAGGTCCGGTTGCCCAACCGCGGCGACCGCACCGACGTGCGGCAGGGTTCGGGTCGCGGAGAGCACCCCGCCGCCGAAATCCAAGCAGTAGAACGCGACCCGGGTCGCATCGTGGGTGGCGCACAGCGCGGCGATCAGGGTGCACAGCGCGGTCGATTTGCCCGATTGCGGGGCGCCCACGACGGCGACATGGCCGGCCGCACCGTCCAACCGAATCGACAGGGTGGTCCGACGCTGCTCGAAGGGCCGATCGACGACGCCGATCGGGACCGTCAGATCCGCGTAGTCGGCGTCAAGGAGTGTTCCCAGCATTGGGGAATCCCCCAGGGGCGCCAGCCATATCTGCCGCGCCGCCGGGCCGTGCCCGGACAATCGCTGCAGCATTGCCTGCAGCACGGTGCGCCCGCCCACATCGGCCGCGTCCCGAGCCGGACCGAGTGGCATTGCGGTGAACGGGAGTACCGCGACGGGGTCTGCCCGGACTGGCGGGCGGATCCCGGAGACGTAGGCGGTCTGGAATCGCCGCACCGCGCCGTCGGCGGTGCGCAAGAACCCAACCCCGGGGATATTGGGCAGATCGTGGGCGTCGGTGGTGCCCAGCACGATCCGGGATTCGGCGGCCGACATCGTCTTGAGACACACCCGGTAGGACAGGTGCGATTCCAGACCCCGGAGCCTGCCCTCATCGAGCCGCTGGCTGGCCAGTAACAGATGCATTCCCAGCGAACGGCCCAACCGGCCGATGGCGACGAAGGTGTCGAGGAGATCGGGGTGCTGGTGGAGCAGTTCGGAGAATTCGTCGATGATGACCAGCAGCGCCGGCAGGGGCGGTAGCTGCGGACGCGTGGTTCGTGCCTGCCGATACGCGGCGATGCCGGGCGCCCCGACGGCGCGCAGCTGTTGCTGGCGCCGCTGCATCTCGCCGGACAGCGCGTCACGCATCCGTTCCACCAGCGACGCCTCCTCAGCGAGGTTGGTGATGACCGCACAGACATGCTTGGTCTGCTCGAAGCCGAGAAAGGTTGCACCGCCTTTGAAGTCGATCAATACCAGGTTGAGTTCCGCTGGCGAATGCCGCGCTGTCATGCCCAACACCAGGGTGCGCAGGAACTCCGATTTCCCCGAGCCGGTGGCGCCGACACACAGCCCGTGCGGCCCGCTGCCCCGCTCGGCGGCCTCTTTGATGTCCAGCCGTACCGGCTCTCCGCTCGAGTCCGTGCCGATCGGGACGCACAGTGACTGCGCCGATGCGCGTGCCCATTCCGCCGGGGCATCGAAGCGGTCGATGTCGCCGATGCCCAGCAGATGAGCCCACGCCACGCTCCCGGAGCCGACGGGCCGGTGCGCGGCCAGGCGCCGGGCGCACACCGCCGCGTCGGCGAGGGGCAGAAAGTCCGGCCGGCCAAGGTGATCACCGGCGTCACTCAGCACCATCGCGGTCACGTGCAGGCGGCGGGCCGCGCCTCGCGCGCCTAACTCGGTCACCTGAAGACCGCCCGCGTCGTCGCTGACTACCACGGCCCTGCAGCCGGCGAGGCTGGTTTCGGCGGCAGCCAGGTCGGGGTAGGTCAGGCGCAATGGTCCGCCGGCATCGACGGCCGACGGATGCTGATGGTGCGGCAGCCATTTCAGCCAATCCCAGTCGCCGCGATGCCGACCGTCCACGGCCGCGATCAGCAGCGCATCCGGTCCGTGCAGCACGGCGAGCTGACAGATCAGCGCACGCAACAGACCGCGAGCCCGCTCGATGTCGCCGTCCAGCAGCAGCGGCGACGGTCCCAGCACCGTCAGCACGACAGGCACGTCGGGCACCGCTGCGTGGGTGTCCAGGAATCGGCGCAGCGCCGCGTCGGTGACCGGATCGACCCGTCGCACCGGATCGCGCGATGGCGCCACCAGTCGACGGGCCGGTGCGGCCGGGCCGATTCCGACCCGCGCAGAGCCGAAGTCGGGGTCGGCAAGTTGGCGCTCCCACATGCGGGCTCCACCGGCCAACAGCCAGAGTGCGTCCGGCTCTGGGTGCGACCACAGCGCCCAGGCGCGCTGGGCCGCAGCGTTATCCGCCACGGACTTCCGCAATCCTGCGAGGTACGCCAGGTAGTTCTCGCGGTCGTCGTCGATGTCGTTGCCACGCCCATGGTTTCGCCCGGCGAAAACGGCTGCCACCGCCGAGGTGAGCATCATCAGCGGGAACAGTGCGAACACGGGGCTGCGTGCGGCCGGGGAGCCCGATCGGTGGGCGACGGCGGTCACGGCGAGCATCCCCACCGCCATAACGGCGGGCAGCAACCGCGTCAGAATCATTCGCGACTCGGACTCCGGAACCGCTGGCGGTACAGCGACGGCGACTTCGCCCCGTGATGGCGATGGGGGCGGGAGGGCGGTCGGCGCGGGACCGGTCATCGGCACACCGTAGGCAGCGCCTACTCCACCGACAAGTCAGCTGTGGATAGCCGAAAACGTCTCGGCTACTGGCTCAGTAGCGTGCGGGCAACGAAGCCGAAAGGAGAACGGGACGTGTCGAATCCAGATTCGGGCCTGCGCCGGGTCGCCGTACACGCCGATAACGCGCACGCTGATCTGACGCTACCGTCCGGCGTGCCGGTGGCGACCCTGATCCCGGCTGTCGTAGAGCTGATGCCGCACCGGGCCAGCCCGGACTCGCTGCACCCCTATCGACTCTCCGAACCAGGACGAGCTGCACTAGACAGCACGAAAACCCTTTCCCAGCAAGGCATCCGCGACGGCTCCACCTTGGTGCTGACCCGCGCCGAATGCCCGGCCCCGCAGGTGTCGTTCGACGATCCCGCCGAACAGGTGGCGGCCGCGGTACGGACCATCGAGCGCCCGTGGAATCCGGCGGCGCGCCGTCTCGGCGCCGCGCTGACCGCGTCCGGGCTGGCCGGGGTGGCCGGCTTCGTGGCGATTCCCGGGGGCCCCGGCGCCCCGAACGCGCTGTTGGCGGTCGCGGCCAGCGGCGCGGTCGCGCTGATGACCGTCCCACCGAGCGGCTGCAGTGGACTGGTGCGTACGACGTTGTGCTGCCTGGCCGGGCTGGCGGTGTTGGTCGCGGTCGCGGGAATGGCCGTCGCGGTGACCGGGATTGAACTGCCCCGGGTGGGAGCCGCGGCGGTTGTCGCCGGAGTCGGGATGATCCGCGGCGCCGGCCGAGTGGCGGCCGCGGCCACCGGGCTGTTCCGCCGAGGACAATCGCTGCCGTCGCAGGTAGGCGAGACGCACGACCTGCTGACCGGATTGGTTGCGGCAGCCGGGACGTTGGCGGCTCTGGGTGCCGCCGCGGTGGTCGTCGGGACGCCGGTTGCCGAAACGCACCACTTGGTCGGCGCAATGTTCGCGGCGTCGGCTGGCCTGGCGCTGGCGCTGCGCGCCCGCTCGCACACCGATGGCATGCAGATCGCGGCGCTGATCGCCGGCGGTACCGCCACATTGGGGATCGGCCTGCTCGGCGCGGCGGGCCACACAACGGCGCAATGGCCGGCGGCGCTGGCCGTGGTGCTGGTCGCGGCGGCGCTCGGCCTGGGTTTCGCCGCTCCGCCCACATCCCCACTGATCCGGCGTGCCGCCGAAGTCGTGGAGGGCCTGGCCCTCGGCTCGTTGGCGCCGCTGGCGTGCTGGCTGTGCGGGTTCTACAGCGCTGCCCGCGGATGGAATCTGGGCTGACCCGTGCCGCGTACCCGGATCGCTCGGATGGCGGCGGTCGCCATGATCGCGGCGACACGGTGCGCACCGCCGGCGAACGCGGTCGCTCCGCCCCCGGTCGACCCCACCCGATTGCCCGCGGCTGCCCCGGCCGCACCGGCACACCCCACGGTGCAGCGCGAGGTGTGCACGGTGGGCACACTGGGGCCCGGTGAGACCTCGACCCAGCTCGACGGGCTGGACCTGGCCGCGGCGTGGGCACTCACTCGGGGCGCCGGCCAACGGGTCGCCGTGATCGACACCGGTGTCGCGCCGCACCGGCGGTTGCCCGGACTGATCGGCGGCGGCGACTATGTCTCCACCGGCGACGGCACCCGGGATTGCGACGGGCACGGCACCCTGGTCGCCGGAATCATCGCGGCTGCACCGGATCCCGTGATCGACCGCTTCAGTGGCGTGGCGCCGTTGGCAACCGTGATCGGTATCCGGGCCTCCAGCGAACGGTTCGCCGCGCTCGGCGACGCTGCCGGTATCGGCGATGTCGACACCCTGGCCAAGGCGGTGCGTACCGCCGCCGACCTGGGCGCGTCGGTAATCAACATCTCCACGGTGGCTTGCCGGCCCGCACGTACCGGACTCGACGACCGAGCGCTGGGCGCCGCCCTGGCGTATGCGGTCGAGGTCAAGAACAGCGTCGTCGTCGCGGCAGCGGGCAACACCGACGAGGGTTGCGGCGCCGAGGGAGCCATGATCGTCACACCGGCCTGGTACGACGACTATGTGCTGACCGTCGGCTCGGTGGATGCCCGCGGCGTCGCCTCGGCGTTCACCTTGCCCGGCCCGTGGGTGGACGTGGCAGCGCCCGGCGAAGCGGTCCTCTCGTTGAGCACCGTGGGCGATGCGATGGCCGACACCCTCGACGGCTCGCCGTTGCGCGGCACCAGCTTCGCCGCGCCGGTGGTCAGCGGGCTGGCGGCGCTGATCCGCTCGCGGTTTCCGCAGTGGACGCCGCGCCAGGTGATGGACCGGATCAAGGCCACCGCCCACCACCCGCCGGGCGGGCGTGACGATCTCGTCGGCGACGGTGTGGTGGACGTGTTGGCAGCACTCACCTTTGACGTGGCCACCCCACGCGTACTGTCCCCGCCCGCCCCACCCCTGCCCCGCCTTGCCCCCGTTACCGAGCCCGCTGCCGACGCCGCGCCCGCCGGGCTGCGCACCGCGATCGTCGGCACCGCGCTCCTATTGGCGTTGCTCCTGTCAGCCGTCACCGGTCGGGCGCTGTCGCGCCGGGCGCCGCGTCGCGGCCCAGCAGCGCTTGGTCCCGACTGAGCCGGGGGCCGGCCGGCAACCCGGCCAACAGCGGCCACGGCACCCCGATGGCCGCCGCGGGCAGCCCCAACCTGCGCGCCGCATCGTCGTCGTCGACGGTGAACCGCACCCCGCTCTCGGCGATCAGACAACCGACACCGCCGGCGTGACCGGAGGTGTCGGCCGCGCGCACATAGGCACTATGGCCCGGCGGCAGATAGACCCCGTCCAAGGCGGGGCCCGGCCCGTCGGCCTGGGCCAGCACCGTCGGCGACTCCCCCGCCGGTAGACGTACCCCGCTCGACAGAGTGACCCCGGCCGGATCGTCGGCGCGCCAGTGCACGCACAGCGTGGCCGGGGCTAAGCCCACCGTGGAGCCCACCCGGCGAAGGTCGGCCGGCGGGGCTTCGGGGATCGCGTTGAGCAGCAACGCCGAAACCCGGCTCGGCACGGCGGCGTCCAGCAGCGGGTCGGCGGGGTCGACCGCAACCCGCCGTCCGTCGAGGAGCAGAAAGGTTGCCCCGGACTCGGAGCTGACCGGTAGCGCCTGCCGCGGGTCGAGGCTGCCGGACTGCAGCGGATCGGCACCGACCATGAGGACGGTGCCGGCGGAGTCCTCGCACAACGACCACGTCGCTGCGTCCGGCAGTGGCGCCCCGAGCACGCCCGGCACCCCCGGGATGCCTAGCGGCGGCCCGCGCCGAGCCCGGCCGAGCGCATTGCCGTCCACCGGTCGCGGGTCGGCGGCCCCGGTGATCAGTCGCGCCGAGGCGAGGTTGTACACCGGATGCACCGTGTCGCCGATCTGGACATAGAGCGCCCCGGCCGCGCGGTCCAGCAGGATCGGCGCATCACCCAGGACCGGCTGTGGCCGTAGGACGGCCAGCATCACCGCGCCGACGACCACGACCATGCTCAATAACCAGCCCAGGGCCAGGGCGCTTCGACCGGGGACGGGGCTGCCCGTGATCTGTCCGCACCGCAGCGCCCGTTCCATCCGGCGGGACAGGAAGCGGTGTGCGCTGAGTTGAAGCTGTGTCGTCGATCGCCCGGCCATATCGGCCACAGGCTATTCGGGAGACCGGTGTGGCCGTACTCGCCCATCCACAGTCCCGTCGGTATCGAATTCGGGCTTCGGTACCATCTCGGGTATGCGTTTTGTTCAGCTGAGCAGCATTTTCTCCGCGACATTGATGGCGGGCGCACTGCTGACGCTTCCGGCCGTAGCGCCGAGCGTCGCCCCGGTGGCGACCGCCTACGACTGCCCGGACGCTGAGGTCATCTTCGCCCGCGGCACCAGCGAGCCCCCGGGTGTCGGCCGGGTCGGCCGGGCCCTGATCGACTCGCTGCGCCAGCAGACGTCCAAGAAGATCGACGAGTACGCGGTCAACTACCCCGCCGGCCGCCTGCAGTTGGGCGGCGGCGACGGCGCCAACGACGTCATCCGTCGCGTCAAGGACGCCGCCAATGTGTGCCCCAACACCCAGCTGGTGCTGGGCGGTTACTCGCAGGGCGCCTCGGTCATCGACATCGTTACCGGTACGCAGGTCGGCGGCATCACCTGGGGCAACCAGTTGCCCGCGGACCTTGCCAACCAGGTGGTGGCCGTGGTGGCGTTCGGCAACCCGGCTGTGCGCACTGGGGGCCCGATCAGCGTGCAGAGCGCCCTGTTCGGCTCCAAGGCTCTCGACCTGTGCAATCCGGGTGACCCGATCTGCCATGAGGGCCCCGGCAACGAATGGACCGATCACACCGATGGCTACATTCCGGCGCTGACCAGCCAAGCGGCGAACTTCATCGCGGGCCGGCTGCGGGCTGCGGGTCCGGCGCCGACGCTGGAGCCGTGATCGGGCCCACCCCGTTTTAGTTAGCTCGTCAAGGCTTATTTTCGCTACTATCGTTCACCATGAAGGCATTCCGCATCCTGGCGGCAGGAGCCGCTGCCGCAGCGCTGCTGATGGACCCCACCGCGTCGTCGATGCCGACAGCCTCGGCTGACGGTTGCCCAGACGTCGAGGTGGTGTTCGCCCGCGGGACCAGCGAGCCGCCGGGCCTGGGTCGGGTCGGCGACGGCCTAGTCAACGCCCTGCGGAACCAGACGTCCCGCTCGGTTGGCGCCTATGCGGTTAACTACCCGGCCAGCTATGACTTCGGCCGGGCAGCCGACGGCGCCAACGACGCCAGCGGCCACATCATGTGGATGGTGGAGAACTGCCCGGGCACCCGCCTGGTCCTCGGCGGCTACTCGCAGGGCGCGGCGATCATCGACATTGTGGCGGCGGCACCGGTGCCCGGCTTCGGCTTCACCGCGCCGCTGCCGCCCGAGGCCGCCGACCACGTCGCGGCGATCGCGGTGTTCGGCAACCCCTCGACCAAGATCGGGCAGCCGCTGACCAACAGTCCGGTCTACGGATTCAAGACCATCGACCTGTGTACCGATGGCGACCCGGTCTGCTCCCCCGGGCGCATCTTCTCCGCGCACTCCGGCTACACACCCGGCATGACCAATCAGGCCGCATCGTTCGTCGCCGGCCTGCTGTAGTCCCCTTCCCCCGCGAGCGTGCGTGTCTGTACCACGACACGCCGCTACGCGTGGACAACTATGCTCGCTCGTGCCCAAGGCAATCAGCGGGTGCGGATATCCCGGGTGATGATGGTGCGGGCCCCCAGCTGATCGTCGGGCGGGTAATCCACCCCGACCAACGTCAGCCCGCGTGCGGGCGCGGCGGTGAAATCACTGGATCGGCGCTGCGCGTTCAGCAGATCCGCGCACCACGCGGCGTCGCGCCGATGCTCGCCGACCGCCAGCACCGCCCCGACCAGGGAGCGCACCATCGACCAGCAGAATGCGTCGGCGCTGACGTGTGCGGTCACCAGATCACCGTCACGCACCCAGTCCAACCGCTGCAGGTCGCGAATGGTGGTCGCACCCTCGCGGTGCCGGCAGAAGGCCGCAAAGTCGTGCAGCCCCACCAGATTTCGGGAGGCCTGCGCCATCGCGTCGACGTCCAGCGGCCGCGACCACGCGGTGATGTAGCGGGCCTGCTGAGGCACCACCCCGTAGGGCGCGGTCGACAACCGGTAGGCGTAGTGGCGGCGCAGCGCGGAGAATCGGGCGTCGAAGTCAGCGACGGTGCGCAGCACCCGCAGCACCCGCACGTCGGTCGGCAGGAAGCGCGCCAATCGCCGGGTCAGCGCCAAAAATTCCGGCTCGCCGTCACGCCGGGTCCGCGAATAGGCATGCTGTAGCGCCGAAGCCGGAACATCGATGTGGGCCACCTGGCCGGTGGCGTGCACGCCGGTGTCGGTGCGTCCCGCCGCGAACAACCGCACCGGAGTGCGGAACACGGTCGTCAGAGCCTCGTCGAGAACTCCGGCGACCGTGCGCTGTCCCGCCTGAACCGCCCAGCCGGCGAATTCCGTGCCGTCGTAGGCGATATCGAGCCGAAGCCGGACGACTTCGGCCGTACCATCAGGACTCGTCGGTACCCTCGGCCGCATCGGTGGCCTCAGCGGCGTCGGTGGCTTCCGCAGCCTCGGTCGCCTCGGCGGCCGGCTCTTCGACCTTCTCCTCGACCTTGGCGGGCTTCTCGGCCTTAGCAGCCTTCTCCGCCTTGGCCGCAGCGCGGCGAGCGCGGTCAGCCTCCGAGGTCACGGTCTTCTCCCGGACCAGCTCGATCACGGCCATCGGGGCGTTGTCACCCTGACGCGGCTCGACCTTGATGATCCGGGTGTAGCCACCGCTGCGGTCCGCGAAGTGCGGGGCGATCTCGGCGAACAGCGAGTGCACCACGTCCTTGTCGCGGATCTTCTTGAGCACCTCACGCCGGTTGTGCAGCGTGCCCTTCTTGGCGTGAGTGATCAGCTTCTCGGCGTACGGCCGCAATGCCCGCGCCTTCGGCTCGGTCGTCTTGATCCGGCCGTGGGTGAACAGCGACGTGGCCAGGTTGGCCAGCAGCGCCTTCTGGTGCGAGGACTTTCCGCCGAGGCGGGGACCCTTAGTGGGCTTGGGCATTGCGACTTCTCCTAAATGGGGCCGGCCCCCGTATCAGGTAGGGCCGGGACGGCTCTCTTTCGAGAGGTTGGGCGTTAAAGCTGCTCGGTTTCGGCGTAGTCCTGCTCGTCATAACCGGCGTCGGCCGACCAGGTGCCGGTGGCAACGTCGTAGCCCGCCACCTGCGACGGGTCGAAGCTGGCCGGGCTGTCCTTGAGCGACAGGCCGAGCTGGTGCAGCTTGACCTTGACCTCGTCGATGGACTTCTGACCGAAGTTGCGGATGTCGAGCAGGTCGGACTCGGTGCGAGCGACCAACTCCCCAACCGTGTGCACACCCTCGCGCTTGAGGCAGTTGTAGGACCGCACGGTCAGGTCCAGGTCGTCGATCGGCAGCGCGAACGAGGCGATGTGGTCTGCCTCGGCCGGCGACGGGCCGATCTCGATGCCCTCGGCTTCGACGTTGAGTTCCCGTGCCAGACCGAACAGCTCAACCAGGGTCTTACCGGCCGAGGCCAGCGCGTCCCGCGGGCTGATGGAGTTCTTGGTCTCCACGTCCAGCACCAGCTTGTCGAAGTCGGTGCGCTGCTCGACACGGGTCGCCTCGACCTTGTAGGTCACCTTGAGCACCGGCGAGTAGATCGAGTCAACCGGGATGCGGCCGATCTCGGCGCCCGACACCTTGTTCTGCACGGCCGGGACGTAACCGCGGCCGCGCTCGACGATCAGCTCGACCTCGAGCTTGCCCTTGTCGTTCAGGGTGGCGATGTGCATGTCGGGGTTGTGCACCGTGACGCCGGCCGGCGGAACGATGTCACCCGCGGTGACCGCACCCGGGCCCTGCTTGCGCAGGTACATGGTGACCGGCTCGTCCTCTTCGGACGAGACCACCAGGCCCTTGAGGTTCAGGATGATGTCGGTGACATCTTCCTTGACGCCGGGGACCGTGGTGAACTCGTGCAGCACACCGTCGATGCGGATGCTGGTGACCGCCGCGCCGGGGATCGACGACAGCAGGGTGCGACGAAGCGAGTTGCCCAGGGTGTACCCGAATCCCGGCTCCAGCGGTTCGATGACGAACTGCGACCGGTTCTCGGCCACGACCTCTTCGGACAGGGTCGGACGCTGCGAGATCAGCATGGTTTTCTTTCTCCTTCTGGCACCCGCTATTTGATGCCGGTTGGGGGACTCGGGGCGGAACCCCGAGCTGTACTACTTCGAGTAGAACTCGACGATCAGCTGCTCGGTGAGCGGCACGTCGATCTGGGCACGCTCCGGCAGCTGGTGGACCAGGATGCGCTGACGCTCCCCGACCACCTGCAGCCAACCCGGGATCGGGCGGTCGCCGGCGACCTCACGGGAGATCTGGAACGGCACCGTGTTGATCGACTTGTCCTTGACGTCGATGATGTCGTACTGCGACACCTGGTAGCTGGGCACGTCGACCTTCACACCGTTGACGGTGAAGTGGCCGTGGCTGACCAGCTGACGGGCCATCCGACGGGTGCGGGCCAGGCCAGCGCGGTAAACCACGTTGTCCAGCCGGCTCTCCAGGATGCGCAGCAGCTCCTCGCCGGTCTTGCCGCCACGACGGACGGCTTCCTCGTAGTAGCGACGGAACTGCTTCTCCATCACGCCGTAGGTGAAGCGCGCCTTCTGCTTCTCCTGCAGCTGCAGCCGGTATTCGCTCTCCTTGATCCGCGCGCGACCGTGCTGGCCGGGCGGGTAGGGGCGCTTTTCGAATGCCTGGTCGCCGCCGACGAGGTCAACACCCAGACGGCGGGACTTGCGGGTGGCGGGTCCGGTGTAACGAGCCATTTTGTTTCAGTCCTCCTAGACCCGACGCCGCTTGGGCGGACGGCAGCCGTTGTGCGGCTGCGGGGTGACATCGGAAATCGCACCGACCTCGAGGCCGGCGGCCTGCAGCGAGCGGATCGCGGTCTCACGACCCGAACCCGGGCCCTTGACGAACACGTCGACCTTTTTCACGCCGTGCTCCTGCGCCTTGCGGGCAGCGTTCTCGGCGGCCAGCTGCGCGGCGAACGGAGTGGACTTACGCGAGCCCTTGAAGCCCACGTGACCCGACGACGCCCACGCGATCACGTTGCCCTGCGGGTCGGTGATCGTCACGATCGTGTTGTTGAAGGTGCTCTTGATGTGAGCGGCACCGTGCGGGATGTTCTTCTTTTCCCGACGCCGAGTCTTCTGGCCCTTCTTGGGCCCGGTCGCTTTCTTGGTTGCCATGGGTCTTACCTGGCCTTCTTCTTACCGGCGATGGTGCGCTTCGGGCCCTTACGGGTGCGCGCGTTGGTCTTGGTCCGCTGGCCGCGCACCGGCAGGCCGCGACGGTGCCGCAGACCCTGGTAGCAGCCGATCTCAATCTTGCGACGGATGTCCGCCTGCACCTCGCGGCGCAGGTCGCCCTCGACCTTCAGGTTGCGCTCGATGTAGTCACGCAACTGGGTGAGCTGGTCGTCGGTCAGGTCCTTGCTGCGCTGGTCCTTGTCGATACCGGTCGCGGCCAGGATTTCGTTGGAGCGAGTACGGCCGATGCCGTAAATGTAGGTCAGCGCGATCTCCATGCGCTTATCGCGCGGCAGGTCGACGCCCACAAGTCGAGCCATGGGGGCATGCCCCTTTCATCTTCGTTACGGAGGTTGTGATCCCAGCCCGTTCCCGGCCTACTACTCCGGGGCCCGGCCTCCGATCCGGGCGTGTGTGGGCGGCCTATCCGCTCACTGGTACTGGGAGGTCTGCATTCAGTTGTGGCTGGTGCCCGGCTATGCCGGGCCGGCGATCTGTGTCTAGCCCTGGCGCTGCTTGTGGCGCGGGTCCGAGCAGATCACCATGACCCGGCCGTGCCGACGGATCACCCTGCACTTGTCGCAGATCGGCTTGACGCTGGGGTTCACCTTCACGGCTGCTGTGGTCCTGTTCTAATCGCTGGTTGACGTACTTCGGGCGGGTCGGGAGAGCTACTTGTACCGGTAGACGATGCGTCCGCGGGACAGGTCGTAGGGAGACAACTCCACGACCACCCGGTCTTCCGGCAGGATACGGATGTAGTGCTGCCGCATCTTGCCGCTGATGTGGGCGAGCACCTTGTGACCGTTCTCCAGCTCAATGCGAAACATCGCATTGGGCAGGGGTTCGACCACTCGACCCTCGACCTCGATTGCACCGTCTTTTTTGGCCATTACTCTCCGGCGATCCTCCGTGTCTGACTTACTTGTCGCGTGTGCATGCGCCCGCCACGGCGCAGCATCGACTGCGACTGCAAAACGTGGGCCGGTGACAGGAAATTCCAGGTAGAACCCCAAGAATCTCAGACTGGACACGCAAGAGTCGACGCGGACGCCGCACCGTCGACCTACGATACCCGCATCGGGCTCAGGGGCCAAAATCGTCGGCGATGAGACACTGGTCCCAGGCCGCACCGGCCGTCGCCACTTAGCGATGGGACGAACATGACCGAAGCATTGTCACTGAAGCCCGACCTGGGCCGCTACGCGGTGTGGACCTTCGGATCCCCCACTCCCGAGCAGGCCGCCGAGATCGAGCGTCTGGGCTACGGCGCGATCTGGGTGGGCGGCTCGCCGCCCGCTGACCTGGCGTTTGTCGAACCGCTGCTGGCGGCGACCTCGACCCTGCAGGTGGCCACGGGGATCGTCAACATCTGGTCCGCGCCGGCCGAGCAGGTCGCCGAGTCCTACCACCGCATCGAATCCGCCTACCCGGACCGGTTCCTGCTCGGCATCGGTGTCGGCCACTCCGAGGCCACCGCCGAGTACCGCAGCCCGTATGCCGCCCTGACCGACTACCTGGACGTCCTCGATGAGGCCGGCGTGCCGACCAGCCGCCGAGTGCTGGCCGCACTGGGCCCCAAGGTGCTGCAGTTGGCGGCGCAGCGAAGCGCCGGGGCGCACCCCTACCTGACCACGCCCGAACACACCGCGAGCGCACGCGAGCTGGTCGGCCCGTCGGTGTTCCTGGCGCCCGAGCACAAGGTGGTCCTCTCCACGGATGCCACCGCGGCCCGCGAGGCCGGACGCGAGGCGGTCGGTTTCTACCTGCGGCTGTCCAACTACGTCAACAACTGGCGGCGGCTGGGGTTCAGCGACCGCGACGTGCGCGCGCCGGGCAGTGACCGGTTGATCGACGCGGTGGTGGCGCACGGCACCGCCGACGAGATCGCCGCCCGCCTGGGCGAGCACTTGGAGGCCGGCGCGGATCAGGTGACCATCCAGGTGCTGGGCGGTTGGAAGAACCTGCTGCCGACCCTGACCGAGCTGGCGGGGCCGCTGGGCTTGTGATTTCGGCGCGATTGTGCCCGCTGAGCGAGTGAAATCGCGCCGAAATCGCCCGGAGAACCCGGCTAAGGTTGCCCCATGCATCTGCTGGTCACCGGTGGCGCCGGGTTCATCGGCGCCAATTTTGTGCGCAGCACACTCGCGCAGCGCCCCGGAACCAGGATCACCGTGTTGGACGCGTTGACCTACGCCGGCAGCCGCGAATCCCTCGACCCTGTCGCTGATCGGATCCGGTTGGTGCAGGGCGACATCACCGATGCCGCGCTAGTCGCCGCCCTGGTCGCCGATCTGAATTCCGAGACCGACGCCGTGGTGCACTTCGCCGCCGAAACCCATGTGGACAACGCACTGGCCGACCCGGAGCCGTTCCTGCGATCCAACGTGGTCGGCACCTTCACCGTGCTGGAGGCGGTGCGCGCCGACCGAATACGGCTGCACCACATCTCCACCGACGAGGTCTACGGCGAGCTGGCCCTCGACGACCCGCGCCGGTTCACCGAAACAACGCCGTATCACCCGTCCAGCCCGTACTCGTCGACCAAGGCCGCCGCCGATCTGCTGGTGCACTCCTGGGTGCGTTCCTATGGGGTGCGCGCGACGATCTCCAACTGCTCCAACAACTACGGGCCCTATCAGCACGTGGAGAAGTTCATCCCGCGCCAGATCACCAACCTGCTCACCGGGCGCCGGGCCAAGCTGTACGGCAGCGGCGCCAACGTCCGCGACTGGATCCACGTTGACGACCACAACAGTGCCGTCTGGCAGATCATGACCGGCGGACACATTGGGCGCACCTACCTGATCGGCGCCGATGGGGAACGTGACAACCGCAGCGTGCTGCGAGCCATTCTGCGGCTGATGGACCACGACCCCGACGACTTCGACCACGTCTCCGACCGGCCGGGTCACGACCTGCGTTACGCGATCGACCCGTCGGCGTTGCGCGACGAATTGGGCTGGAAGCCGGAGCACACCGACTTTGAGGCGGGCCTGCGCGAGACCATCGAGTGGTACCGGGCCAACGAATCCTGGTGGGCCCCACTGAAAGAGGCCGCCGAGGCCCGTTACGCGAAGCTGGGGCGCTGACGTGGAGGCGCGCGAGCTGGCGATCCCGGGGGCCTGGGAGCTCACCCCGACTCAGCACTCCGATTCCCGCGGCGTGTTCTTCGAGTGGTTCACCGACCGCGAGTTCACCGCGTTCGCCGGGCACCGTTTCGATCTGCGCCAAGCCAACTGCTCGGTGTCGAGTGCCGGCGTGCTGCGCGGGCTGCACTTCGCCCAGCTGCCGCCCGGGCAGGCCAAATACGTCACCTGCGTGTCGGGTTCGGTCTTCGACGTCGTGGTCGACATCCGGGTGGGCTCCCCGACCTACGGCCGCTGGGATGCGGTGCTGCTGGACGCCCGCGATCGCCGATCGGTATACCTCGCCGCCGGGCTAGCGCATGGATTCCTTGCACTGCAAGACAATTCGACAGTGATGTATCTGTGCTCAGCCGAATACGATCCGCAGCGCGAACACACCATCTGCGCCACTGACCCCGCGATCGGGATCGACTGGCCGGCCGATCACCCGTTGGTGATCTCCGACCGGGATGCGGGCGCCGCGTCGCTGGAGCAGGTCCGCGCCGCCGGGCTGCTACCGACGTGGGAGCAGCCGGGCTAAATCGGCGGTCCAGACCGCAGTGCCACCGTGGGCGACTCATCGCCCAACGGCGCGGATGGCGTCATGGCCTCACCTGCCTCACCCGTTCGTCGACGCCCCCCTGGACGACCGGATTCGCTGGTAGGCCAACCCTAGTGTCGGGTGCTCCGCACCCGCTGTGAACGCGGCAACAGACCCTCTAGCAATTACTAGGATGTCCTAGTATTCTCGGGGCCGGGCCGATCCAGCCCACCACTCGCCACTGAAAACACTCCCGGGATGACGGCATGAGCACACAGATTCCGCACTTCATCGATGGCCACCGAGACGCCGGCACGTCACAGCGCACCACCGATGTCTTCGACCCCAACACCGGACAGGCGCAGGCCACCCTGCCGCTGGCCAACACCGCCGACGTGGACGCCGCGGTCACCTCCGCGGCAGCGGCCCAGCGCGATTGGGCCGCCTACAACCCGCAGCGCCGGGCCCGGGTGATGATGCGTTTCATCGACCTGGTCAACACCCATGTCGACGAGTTGGCCGAGCTGCTCTCCCGCGAGCACGGCAAGACCCTCGAGGACGCCCGCGGCGACATCCAGCGCGGCATCGAGGTGATCGAGTTCTGCGTCGGCATCCCGCACCTACTCAAGGGCGAGCACACCGAGGGCGCCGGACCCGGCATCGACGTGTTCTCGCTGCGCCAGCCGCTGGGCGTGGTCGCCGGCATCACCCCGTTCAACTTCCCGGCAATGATCCCGCTGTGGCAGGCCGGACCGGCCCTGGCGTGCGGAAACGCGTTCATCCTCAAGCCGTCCGAACGTGACCCGTCGGTGCCGGTGCGCCTGGCCGAGCTGTTCGTCGAGGCCGGGTTGCCGCCTGGCGTGCTGCAGGTGGTGCACGGCGACAAGGAAGCCGTCGACGCCCTGCTGCACCACCCGCAGGTCGCCGCGATCGGTTTCGTCGGCAGCTCCGACATCGCGCAGTACATCTACTCCACGGCCACCGCCAACGGCAAGCGCGCGCAATGCTTCGGCGGGGCCAAGAACCACATGATCGTGATGCCCGACGCCGACCTGGACCAGGCCGTCGACGCGCTGATCGGCGCCGGCTACGGCAGTGCGGGCGAGCGCTGCATGGCGATCTCGGTGGCGGTGCCCGTCGGCGAGCAGACCGCCGAGCGGTTGCGTTCCCGGCTGGTGGAGCGCATCAACGGCCTGCGGGTCGGCCACAGCCTGGACCCCAAGGCCGACTACGGCCCGCTGGTCACCCGGGCCGCTCTGGACCGGGTCAACGACTACATCGGCCAAGGCGTGACCGCCGGCGCCGAGCTGGTGATCGACGGCCGCGAACGGGCCAGCGACGACACCCAGTTCGGGGACGCCGATCTGACCGGCGGCTTCTTCGCCGGCCCGACGCTGTTCGACCGTGTCACCACCGACATGTCGATCTACACCGACGAGATCTTCGGCCCGGTGCTGTGCATCGTGCGTGCCCACGACTACGAGGAAGCCCTGCGACTGCCGAGCGAGCACGAGTACGGCAACGGGGTGGCGATCTTCACCCGCGACGGCGACACCGCGCGCGACTTCACCTCCCGGGTGCAGGTCGGCATGGTCGGTGTGAACGTGCCGATTCCGGTGCCGGTGGCGTACCACACCTTCGGCGGCTGGAAGCGGTCCGGATTCGGCGACCTCAACCAGCACGGGACGGCGTCCATCACCTTCTACACGAAGGTGAAGACCGTCACGCAGCGTTGGCCCTCGGGGATCAAGGACGGCGCTGAATTCCACATCCCCACAATGGAATAGGACAATGAACACCATCTTGGATGACGAAGAACGGGTGATCGTCGACACCGCGGCAGCGTTCGCCGACAAGCGCCTGGCCCCTTACGCCCTGGAATGGGATGCCACCCACCACTTTCCGGTCGACGTGATGCGGGAGGCGGCCCAGTTGGGGATGGCGGCCATCTACTGCCGCGACGACGTGGGCGGCTCCGGGCTGCGCCGCCTGGACGGGGTGCGGATCTTCGAGCAGCTCTCGATCGCCGACCCGGTGATCGCGGCCTACCTGTCGATCCACAACATGTGCGCCTGGATGATCGACAGCTACGGCACCGAAGACCAGCGCAAGAGCTGGGTGCCACGGCTGGCGTCGATGGACGCGGTGGCCAGTTACTGCCTCACCGAGCCCGGCGCGGGCTCGGATGCCAGCGCATTGAGCACGCGCGCGGTGCGCTCGGGTGACGACTACGTGCTCGACGGGGTCAAACAGTTCATCTCCGGCGCGGGGGTCTCCGACGTCTACGTGGTGATGGCCCGCACCGGCAGTGACGGCCCGCGGGGTATTTCCACGTTCATCGTCGAAAAGGACACGCCAGGGCTGAGTTTCGGCGCTGCCGAACAGAAGATGGGCTGGAACTCCCAGCCGACCGCGCAGGTGATCTTAGAGGGCGTGCGGGTGCCGGCCGAGGCGATGCTCGGCGGTCCCGACGGAGCGGGCAATGGTTTTGCTATCGCGATGAACGGCCTCAACGGCGGCCGGATCAATATCGCCGCCTGCTCGATGGGCGGCGGACAGGCAGCGTTCGACAAGACCGGCAGCTACCTGGCCGACCGGACGGCATTCGGCAAGGCGCTGCTGGACGAACCGACGATCCGGTTCACCCTGGCCGACATGGCCACCGCGCTGGAGACCTCACGGCTGCTGCTGTGGCGCGCGGCGACCGCGCTCGACAACAACGCCCCCGACAAGGTCCAGCTGTGCGCGATGGCCAAGCGCTACGTCACCGACGCGTGCTTCGATGTCGCCGACAAGGCACTGCAACTGCACGGCGGGTATGGATATCTGCGCGAATATGGTCTGGAGAAAATCGTCCGCGATCTTCGGGTGCACCGCATTCTGGAGGGCACCAACGAGATCATGCGGCTGGTGATCGGCCGGGCCGAGGCGGCCCGCGTCCGGTCCGGCCAGTAACCCCCGGAACGGTACCTAGGAGCACATATGGCAATCGTCGCGTTTCTCGGTCTGGGCCACATGGGTGGGCCGATGTCGGCGAACCTGGTTGCCGCCGGGCACACCGTGCGCGGCTTCGACCCGGTGCCGGCTGCTACCGCGGCCGCCGAGCAACACGGCGTGAGCGTCCACGCCAGCGCCGCCGAGGCGGTGGCCGGTGCCGACACGGTCGTGACGATGCTTCCCCACGGGGACGCGGTGAAGAGCTGCTACGCCGACATCCTGCCCGCGGCCTCCCCCGACACCTTGTTCATCGACAGCTCCACCATCTCGGTCGCCGACGCCCGCGAAGTGCACGCCCTGGCCGGCTCGCACGGGTTCGCCCAATTGGATGCACCGGTTTCCGGTGGAGTGACCGGTGCGGTCGCCGGGCGGCTGGCGTTCATGGTCGGTGGCGAGGACGCCGCCGTGGCACGGGCCACCCCGGTGCTGGAACCGATGGCCGCCAAGATCATCCACTGCGGTGCGGCGGGCGCCGGCCAGGCTGCCAAGGTCTGCAACAACATGGTGCTGGCCGTACAGCAGGTGGCGGTCGCCGAGGCGTTCGTGCTGGCCGAAAAGCTGGGCCTGGCCGACCAAGCCCTCTTCGACGTGATGACCGGCGCCACCGGAAACTGCTGGGCGCTGCACACCAACTGCCCGGTCCCGGGCCCGGTGCCGACCTCCCCGGCGAACCGGAACTTCGAGCCGGGTTTTGCCACCGCGCTGATGAACAAGGACCTCGGGCTGGCGATGGACGCGGTCGCCTCCACCGGGTCGGCTGCCCCGCTCGGCAGCCACGCCGCCCAGATCTACCGCGACTTCGCCGCCGAACACGGCGCGCAGGACTTCAGCGCGGTGATCAACCTGCTGCGCGGCAGCTGAGCGCGCTGCCCGCTGCCTACTTCGCGATCGCCATCACCGCGCCCGGCCGGAGCCAGCCGATGATCTTCACCAGGGTGGCGTCATCGATCGCCACACAGCCGGCCGTCGGCCCGCCGTCGGTGGTGTGGAAGAAGTAGGCGGAGCCGTCACCCGGTGTACGGGATTTGTTGACGCCAATGACCACCGCGTGCCGGTACTGCGGGATGTTGAGGTTCTCGCTGGCCGCAGTGTTGAACGGGCACTGGGCTTTTTTGCAGACCTGCATGGTGTTGTAGGTCGGGCTGCCCGAGTCGCTGTCCCACCAGTAGTCGGATCCGACGACCTGCACATACGGCAGGCCACCGCCGGGATTCGGCGCGGTGCCGAACGCCGAATCGAGCGTGTAAAACCCCATCGGGGTCGAGGGCTCGCCTTCCTTGGTCTCTCGCGTGATGCCCGCCGAGCCGACATGTGCCGGGATCCCGGCCGCGACCGCTTCCCAGCCCGCGGCAGTCCGCTGATAGACGTCGATCTTTGCGGTCGAATGACCCACTCCGACAACCGAAACCACCTGGGTTGCGTTGCCGACCGCATTCCCGAACCACGGGTCGACGACCGCCGCGGCCAGCGGCGCGGTCACCGATGTCACGCCCATCGCGCACAGCGCTGCGCACACAAGAACCACCAGTCGACGCACCACAGCATGGTCGGTGACCGGAGGGGTCAGCGTCAAACAACGATTGTGGCGCTGCGTGACCAGCGCCGAGATCAACCCGCTTCGCGGCAGCTGAACCGGGCGACCACCCGCTGCGCCTGCAACTCCCGGCAGCCGTTGGCCAGCAGCCCGTCGTAACGGCTGGAACCCGCGTAGATCGCCGGCAGTCCGATCGCGGCCGCGGTGCGGGCCCCGGATTCGTAGCCGGCGATCACCAGCGCCTCCCCGGCCACGATGCCGAGCTCCCACAGCGCCAGCCGGTAGAGCTCGGCGTCCCCGGCGGGGCCGGTCAGGTCGTCGGCGCTCACCACGGTCTCGGCCATGCCGTCACCGATCAGTTCCCGCACCCGCTCCTGCACCCAGGCGCGCGGGCCGGCGCCCACCACCGCGATCCACAGACCGGTGGCGAACAGGCTCAACACCAGGTCCACCAGGCCCGAGCGGGGCTCGCCGTCGGCGTCGGCGAGCGCGTCAAGATCGAAGATCACCGCTTGTAGGGGATAAACCTCGGCATCCGGGTGCGCCTGGTCCCACCAGAACGGGCGGCCCGGACCGGTCCATGTCGCGAGTTCAGTTGTGATCTGCATAACAGACACCGTGCCGGAAACGGGCGCGGGTGTCCTCCCCCATTGGGGGGATCTGGGCGGGGTAATCACCGCCGGGTTCAGTCGACGGTCCCTATTGTCTTGCTATGCCCGTGCGCCTGGTCCTCGTCGACGACCACGAGATGGTGATCGAAGGCCTGCGGGCCATGCTCACCGCGTTCGCCGACCGGATCGAAGTGGTCGGCCAGGCGATCAACGCCGAACAGGCCATGGCCGTGATCGCCGAGACCGACCCCGACATCGTGCTGTGTGATGTGCGGATGCGCGGTGAGAGCGGCTTGGACCTCTGCCTGGCCCTGCGGGAACGCGACCCGGAACGCAAGGTCGTGATGCTGTCGGTCTACGACGACGAGCAGTACCTGTTCGAGGCGCTGCGCGTCGGCGCGACGGGCTACCTGCTCAAGAGCATCAGCAGTGACGACTTGGTGCATCAGATCGAGTTGGCCCACCGCGGTGAGACGGTGATCGACCCCGGACTGGCAGCGCGGGCGGCCGGCACCGCCGCACGACTGCAACGCGACGAGTTCTGGCCCGGCGCCCGCCAGGGGCTCACCCAACGGGAAAGTGAGATCCTGGCCTACATGGTCAGCGGGCTGTCCAACCGCGGGATCGCCACCAAGCTGGTGATCGGCGACGAGACGGTTAAATCCCATCTCCGCTCGATCTACCGCAAGCTCGGGGTGTCCGACCGGACCGGCGCGGTAGCCACCGCGCTGCGCGAAGGCATCTACCGGTGAGCTCCAACAGCGTCCCGCGCTCCCGCCCCCGCAAGACCACGGCGGTGCGGGATTTCGTCGACGCCAACCACGAGCTGGCGCTGCTGCGGGAGCTCATCCAGGCCGCCTCCAGCGGTCCGGGAGTGGAACCGCTGGCCGCCGCGGCGGCCCGGATGATCACCGCGGCCACCGGCACCGACGTCTGCTTCGTGCACGTCCTCGACGACACCGAGCGTTCCCTGACCCTGACCGGTGCGACCCCACCGTTCGACACCGAGGTGGGCAAGATCCGGCTGCCGCTGGGGTCGGGGGTGTCGGGCTGGGTGGCGCGTCACCGCGAGCCGGTAGTGATCAGCGACAACAAGGAGGCCGATCCGCGCTACCTGCCGATCGAGTCGCTGCGTGGGCGTGACTTCACCTCGATGGTGTCGGTGCCGATGGAGACCGATCCGGGCGGGTTGGTGGGTGTGCTCAACGTGCACACCGTGACGCGCCGCGAGTTCACCCCCGGCGACGTTGAACTGCTGCGGGTGATCGGCCGGCTCATTGCCGGTGCCATGCACCAGGCCCGGCTGCACCGGCAGCTGGTGGCGCGTGAACGTGCCCACGAGCTCTTCGTCGAGCAGGTGATCGAAGCCCAGGAGATCGAGCGGCGCCGGTTGGCCGGCGACATCCACGACGGCATCTCCCAGCGGCTGGTGACGCTGTCCTACCGGCTGGACGCCGCCGCCCGCGCGGTCGGCAACGACCCGGACGAGGCGTCGGCGCAGCTGGAGGCCGCTCGTGAACTCGCCGGGCTGACCCTGCAGGAGACCCGGGTGGCGATCAGCGGGTTGCGGCCACCGGTGCTCGACGATCTGGGCCTGTCCGGTGGCCTGGCCAGCCTCGCCCAGTCGATCCCGCAACTCACGATTGAGTTGGACCTGGCCGAGACACGGCTACCCGAGCACATCGAGCTGGCGCTGTACCGGATCGCGCAGGAAGGCCTGCAGAACGTGGTCAAACACGCGGCCGCGACGACGGTGCGGCTGGGATTCGCGATCACCGCCGACCCCGACACGGCGCGGCTGGAGATCGTGGACGACGGGGTGGGTTTCGACACCTTCGAGCACCCGGTGGGCGGCGACGAGATGGGCGGCTACGGGGTGCTCTCGATGGCCGAGCGCGCCGAGCTGGTCGGTGGCCGGCTCAACATCCGGTCGCGGCCCGGAGCCGGCACCGCCGTCACCGCCACCATCCCGATCCCGTCCCCCGCCGCGCGCGCTGGGGGGCACTGACTCCGGCGAGCAGTCGCGAAAGCCCCCAATCCGGGTCGCAATCGGGGGCTTTCACGACTGCTCGGCATCAAAAATCTCCGGCGTTGCGCCGCAACGTCTCGATCGCCGAAGACAGCATCCGCGATTCCTGCACCGACATACCGACGTCGGCGAACACCTCCCGGTTGAGGCTGACCGTGGCGTCCGCAACGGTGGCGCGGCCCAAGTCGGTGATCGAGACCAGCGTGGTGCGGCCGTCGGTGGGGTGCGGCAGCCGTTCGACCAAGCCTGCCGCCTCCAAACGCCGGATCGCGTGCGTGACGCTGGTGACGTGGACCTGCAGCCGGTCGGAGGCCTTAGTGATCGGCAACTGCCCGGAGCGGCTGAACGCCAGCAGCCGCAGCAGCTCGAATCGGGAGAAGCTCAAGTCGTAGGGCCGCAGGGTCGCCTCCACCCGCGCCAGCAGGATCTGGTGGGCGCGCATCACCGACGTCACCGCCACCATTCCGTCGGCGACTTCGCCCCAGCCGGCCCGCTCCCAGTTGGCGCGGGCCAGCGCGATCGGGTCGGCTGGGGCAAGATCGCCGGAGGAACTGGAAGCTGCCACGCCCTTTTCTTACCGCACCGCGCGATGCCGTCACGTCGGTGTGCGGCAATTGCCACCACGGCGCAAGCCGCTGAAGGCGAAGGCAGAGGTCGGAAGGGTTAGCGCGGTAGCGGAATTGAACCGTTGGGCCCTCGGCAACGTGACACCGACATGACCCCCTCTTCGCCTTCGCTTGCCGCGGTAGCCGTTGAATTCCCACCGAACCGCTACAGCCAAGACGAATCGGCCCAAGCATTGGGCGACTTCGCCGGTCCCGAGTTTCGGCGGTTCTTCGATGCCAGCGGCGTCGCATCCCGCCATCTGGCGTTGCCGTTGCCGCGCTACGCCGAGCTGAGCGGTTTCACCGAGGCGAACAACACCTTCATCGACGTCGCCCTCGACCTCGGTGAGCAGGCGCTGCTGGCGGCCCTGGATGCCGCCAAGGTCAAGCCGGCCGATGTCGACGTGGTGGTGTCGACGACGGTGACCGGGCTTGCCGTACCGACATTGGAGGCCAGGCTGGCGGCCCGGGTGGGGCTGCGGCCCGACGTCAAGCGAATCCCGCTGTTCGGCCTGGGCTGCGTTGCGGGTGCGGCCGGGGTGGCCCGGATGTATGACTATCTGCGCGCCTACCCCGACCACGTGGCGGCGTTGCTCGCGGTCGAACTGTGCTCGCTGACCATCCAGCGCGACGACCGTTCGATGGCCAATTTCGTGGCGGCCAGCCTCTTCGGCGACGGCGCGGCCGCCGTGATCGCGACCGGGGCGAATCGGCGCCCGGTCCGACCGAAAGCGCCGAAAGTATTGGCCACCCGCAGCCGGCTCTACCCCGACACCCAGGACGTGATGGGCTGGGATATCGGCACCAGCGGGTTCCGGATCAAGCTGTCCGTCGAGGTCGCCACTGTCGTCGAGAAATATCTGGCCGAGGATGTTCGCAACTTCCTGGCCGACTGCGGGATGACCTCCGATGACGTGTCGACCTATGTCTGCCATCCCGGTGGTCCGAAGGTTATCGATGCGGTCCAGGACGTGTTGGAGCTGCCTACCGATGCGCTGGATCGAACCCGAACCTCGTTGCGAGAGAATGGGAATCTGTCATCGGCCTCGGTACTTGACGTGCTGCGGGCGACCATGGCCGATCCGCCGCCGCCGGGCTCGTTCGGACTGATGGTCGCGATGGGGCCGGGATTCTGCTCCGAACTCGTGTTGCTTGGCTGGTAGCCCGACGCTTCAGCTGTTGATTCCGGCCGTCGGGAGACCGGCCCGCAATGCGCACAGCGCGTCGTGCAGGTCGCCTTTGACGGTGTCGTCGTCTATGCCGAGATCCGCGGCGATCCGCGCGGTCGTCCAGCCCAGGTAGTAGGACCGGTAGATCACCGCGCGGTACCGGCCCGACAACCGGGCCAGCGCACCTTTGAGCTGGTCCGCACTTCCCGACGACGGCACCATCCCGCTCCGCCTCCGACCCCGCACATCTAGCCAGCACTTGTATAGAACCGATACAACCACACCCTAGATGTCCTCTGCTCGACATTTCTATCTTTTTGTCGGCTATCCTTTGAGGCATGGCCGCCGTGCCGAATTTTCAGGCCGAGGTCCGGCAGATGCTGCACAACCGGATCCTCGACGCGGCCCACGCGCTGGTCTGCGCCGAGGGCTGGCAAGCGGTGAACATGTCGCGCATCGCCGCCACCGTCGGCATCAGCCGGCAGATGCTCTACAAGGAGATCGGCGCGAAGCAGGCGCTGGGCGAGGCGTTGGTTCAGCGCGAGACCACCCGATTCATCACCGGAGTGATCGCCGCCATCCAGTCCCACCCCGACGACGCCGCCGCCGGCCTGGCCGCCGGCGCCGCCTTCACGCTGCGCGCGGCCGCCAATGATCCCCTGGTCACCGCCACGCTGACCCACGAGAACGATGCCGAGGCGGGCCTGACTCCGCTGCTGACGGTCGGACCGACACCGATCCTGGCCGGTGCGATCGAGGCCATGGCGGCCGCGGTCCGCTCGTCCCACGACCTGCCGGACGCGATCGACCTTCAGCTGAATTCGATCGTCGAGGTCGATGTCCGGCTGACGCTGAGCCATCTGCTGCAGCCGATGGGCGGCATCGACGATGCTGTCCGCCAGATCCACACCACCGTGCGCGCACTGTTCGACGCCGCGGCGGCCTAGCGTCCATCGGTGCATTTCCCGGCACCCGGTCCCCCACGCTGAACCACACAGCCTCGCCAAGCGTGTCAAGGATCAGAACCCGCGGATAGGGAGTGACGCCCTTGCACACCGATCTTGGTCTTCATCGGGATCAGTCGCGCCTGCGCGAGCTGACCATCGAACTGCGCGACATCGTCCGCGAGTACCGGATCGGCGGGCAACGGGTGCGCGCACTCGACCGGATCAACCTGCATCTCACCGGTGGCCAGTTCGTATCGATCGTCGGGCCGTCAGGGGCGGGCAAGAGCACACTGCTGCACCTGCTCGGGGCACTGGACTCCCCCGACAGCGGGTCGATCATCTTCGACGGCGCCGAGATCGGCCGGCTCGGGGACGAGCAGGCGTCGGAGTTTCGCCGGCACCGAGTGGGGTTCATCTTTCAGTTCTTCAACCTGCTGCCAACCCTGTCGGCGTGGGAGAACGTAGCCGTTCCGAAGCTCCTCGACGGCAGCCGACTAGACAGGGTGAAGCACGATGCGATCGGCTTGCTGGAGCGGGTCGGGCTCGGTAACCGGGTCGAGCACCGTCCGGCGGAGCTGTCCGGCGGCCAGTTGCAGCGCGTCGCGATAGCACGGGCCCTGATGATGGATCCGTCACTGATACTCGCCGACGAACCCACCGGAAACCTCGACTCCGCAACGGGCGCCGCGATTTTGCGGCTGCTTTCCGAGGTGGCGCACGAGGGCGGCCGCTCCCGGATGGTGGTGATGGTGACCCATGACCGCGATGCCGCGGCAGCCACCGACCGGGTGATCAGCCTGCAGGACGGCCGGGTCGGGTCAGACCGCGGTGATCGCAAGCGCGGCGAAGCCGGACGAAGCGGGTCGCCGCCCAACCAACACGGCGGGTCGCCGCGCCCCGAACGCAACGGGGCACCACGACATGAGCGCAACGGGTCACCACGCCATGAACGGGCGACGGTCCGGCGATGATGTCGGCGATCGCCGCCACCGCGAGCCGACTTCGGCTCTTCAGCCTGCGCGAACTGGCCGTACACCGGCGGCGCACCCTCGCCTCGGTCACCGTCATGGCCGTGTCGGCGATGTATCTGGTTGCGGTGCTAGGCATCTTCGGGTCGATCACCGGTTCGGTGAATCGGCTCTCCGATGAGATCGCCGGGATCGCCACACTCGAGGTGTCCGGCGTCACCGATGCCGGATTTCCCGACTCGCTGGCGGCCGAGGTGGCCCGGGTTCCCGGCGTCGCGACCGCGGCTCCGCTGATCCGGGCAACCACTCCCACGGCCACCGGGCCAATGCTGTTGTTCGGCGCGGATGCCAGCAGCGTGGCCCTGGCCGGCGCCTTGGCCGACGCGCTGGCTCATCCGCCGACGGGGCCGTCGGCGACACCGAGCGGCGTGCAGGTCGGGCCCGGCGTGGGCCATGGCAAAGGTGACGGTTTCCGGCTGGGCACGACCTGGGTCACGGTGACGCAGGTACTCACCGGCAAGCATCTCGCCGATCTCAACGGCGGCAACTATGTACTGGCCCCACTTGCCTTGGCGCAGAACATCACCGGGCGGCTGGGTCAGCTCGATTCGATACTGATCACCACCAAGCCGGGCACGGACCCCGCCGCGGTACGCACCGCGGTGACCTCCGCCGTCAACGGGCGCGCGATCGTCGCCGAACCACGGATGCGCGCCACTCGCGCCGGCGACGGCGTCAAGCTGATGAACTACATGGCACTGATGGGCGCGGCGGTTGCGTTGGTGGTCGGCGCGTTTCTGGTCTACACCACCATGACCATGGCGATCGCCCAACGCCGCCCGGCCATCTCGACCCTGCGGGCGATCGGGGGCCGCCGCTCCACCATCGTCACGGACCTGATCGGTGAAGCCGCGGCCCTCGGTGTGCTGGGCGGGGCGGTCGGCGCCGTCTTGGGAATATTCTTGGGCCACTTGGCTATCCGCCGACTGCCGCCGGCTATCACGCAGGGACTCGAAGCCCGGGTCGAGTACTGGCTGCCCGGCTACGCACTGCCCGTCGCGATAGCCGCGACGGTGCTCAGCAGCGTGACCGCGGCTGCCATGGCGGCGCGACAGGTCTACAAGGTGTCGCCGATCGAGGCGTTGGCGCCGGTCGGGACTTCCACCGCCGACACCGTGCCACGCCGGCTGCGGGCGGTGACCGGAGTCGTGGCCGTCGCGGTGATCACGGTGTCGTTATTCATCATCGTGGGCCATCGCGGCGCCACCTCCCTGGCGGCGATGATCGCGGTGTTCTGCGCCGAGATCACCCTTGGCTTTGCCCTCACCGCGTCCCTGGTCGCCGCGGCCGCCGGCGCGGCCCGGACCTTCGGGACGGTCGGCGCGGTCGGGGCCGCGACGATCGAGCGCGCGCCGCGGCGGGTGTGGGCCACCGTGATGACTGTGCTGATCGCCGTGGTCACCACCGTGGTGATCACGGGTACCGACAACGACATGATCTCCTCGGCGCGCGCCATCTTCGCGCCCGTCGCGGGAGTCGACGTGTGGGTCAGCGCGAACGCTCCGGACAGCTTTCCCACCGACGCGCTGCCGCAAGGTCTGGAAGATCGCGTGGCAGCGGTACCGGGGGTAGAGCGAGTCAGCCCGGGCGCCTACGGATTTGCGGTGATCAGTGGCACCCGGGTGATGCTCGACGGATTCTCCCCCGGCTCGGCCGATCCGCTGTTTCACGCACTCGATGACCAGACGCGCCGCGATGTGCTCGAGGGCCGAGGAGTGGTGCTGTCGCAGAACCTGGGCACCACCCTGGGCGTACGGGTTGGCGACGAGCTGCACCTGCAGACACCGCGCGGCCCTCGGCAGGCCGCGGTACTGGCGCTGGTGCCGTACTTCTCCACGGTCATCGGAACCGTCGGGATCGGCCTCGACCAATTACGCTCGTGGTTCGATCGCCCGGCGGTGACCACGCTCCAGGTGACCGCCGCCGGCGGGGTCGATACGGCACAGCTGCGCACCGACATTCGCCGAGTGGTCCCCGAGCCGAACTACGTCTACGACGGTCGCACCGCTCTGGCGGGCCTCGAGGCGCCACTGCGTCAGAGCATGGTGATCGCCAACGCGGTGCTGCTCATCGTGGTGTTCGTCGCCGCGGTGGCCTTGTTCACCACCTTGACGCTCTCGGTGCTCGAACGTCGCCGCGAGATCGGTGTGCTGCGGGCGATCGGCGCCAATCGCCGCTTCACCCTGCAGATGGTGCTGGCCGAAGCGGCCGGCATCGGTGCGATCGGCGGCCTGGTTGGGCTGGCGATCGGTCTGACCGATCAGTGGCTCTACAGTCTGGTCAGCGCCGAGATCATGAATTTCACGGTCACGTTCCAACCGAGCGCGGCGGCACCGGCCTACGCCGTGGGCGCGGTAGCGATCAGCCTGCTCGGCTCGGTGCCGCCCGCGCGACGAGCCGCCCGGCTCAACATCATCGACGCGGTCTCCAGCGAATAGGGTGGAATAACGTGCTCAGACCAGGCCGAGCTCAATGAGGTCAATGAACAGCGCGGCGAACGGATCGGTGAACGGCAACGAGAAGGTGAAGTCCAGGTCCGGATTGTCCGGAACGATGAACGTATTGACCGTCTCCCCGGCTACCCCGATGCTCGCGGCCCCGAACCCCAGATTGTCCTCCGGATCGGTTCCTGACGTCAGAATGTCGGTGAACAGCGCGGTCTGCAGGACGACCGCAACATAGTTGTCGTCATCGGGGTCGCCAGCCGAGGTGAGGGTGAACAACCCGAAATCGGTAGTGTGACTGATGAAGTCCGGATCGTCGACCACCGAGGACAGGGCAGCACCCGGGTCGCCGACATCACCGAAGAGCCAGGAGTCGGCGCCCACACTGCGACCGCCCCCGTCTGCATAGGCCGGGGGGCTGATCGTCAACGGGGCGAACCCGGCGGCCAAGGCCGCACCGACACCTATCGCCGCCCGAAGGCGGCTCGCAACTGTTCTACTCATGGTGGGAACTCCAATCTTTCGACGTTACCTAGCCCACGTTCACGTCTGCTCGGCGGTTCACCCAACACGGTGGCGAACCCCTGCAGCTGCGGTGTGCACGGCGGCGGCACCGGAGTATGTCGAATGCTGGTCAGCGCGGTGGTGTCGAATCCTGCTGCGGCGATGGCGTCCAGCGTCCGGCGGTTGGGCCGGCAGCCGGACGCCAGCCATGCCCACGGGTTTGCGATCAGATCCTGGAATCGGCCCATCGCGCCGTCACCGCGGACATGTTCGAGTACCACCAGCCGGCCGCCTGGGGCCAGCACCCGGCGAATCTCGCCGAGGGTGGCATCGACGTCGTCGACCGAGCACAGCACGAGACCGACGTGTACCGAATCGAAACTGTTGTCTGGGAAGGGAATCGACTCACCGACTCCGTCGACGATATCCACCGGGATGCCGTGACGGCGCGCGATGGCGGCGGCCATCCGGCGCATCGCAGGCTCCGGCTCGACGGCCGAGACCGACGTCACCGCCGCGGGCAGAAACATCAGATCCGCTCCGGGCCCGAGGCCGATCATCAATAGCCGGCCCATCGCGTAGCTCATGGCCGTACGCCGGTACCGGCGATAGAACAGCCGGTCGAAGAACGGCATTCCGAGTCGATACACATACGGGAACAACGGGTTACGGCGTGACATCG
This sequence comes from Mycobacterium sp. SMC-11, assembly GCF_046250095.1. Classification (NCBI taxonomy): domain Bacteria; kingdom Bacillati; phylum Actinomycetota; class Actinomycetes; order Mycobacteriales; family Mycobacteriaceae; genus Mycobacterium; species Mycobacterium sp. SMC-11. The sequence continues at coordinate 3,773,229 of NZ_CP176430.1, forward strand.
GTAGCCCACAGCTCGCCCTGATCCAGCCGGAACGGCGGATACTCATCACGCATCAAGGAGACGTACACCGCTACCCGATAACGCCACCGAACGATGCCCAACAACAGGTCCGACATGCCGACCGGGATCGTGCCGGTGATCAACAACGTCACCGCTGTGATCACGCACAGCAACTGCAGCGCGGGTTCCAGCGCCCAACACATCAGGATCTGCGGCAACCCCAACAACCACCATTTGGCCAGCACCGCCCGGCGCTCGAGCCGTTCGGGGTAGTCAACGTGCAGATCGGCCGGATAGTCGGGCCGAGACGCCAGCGTGAACGGCGGGTATCGGTCGGTGCTGTTCATCGGAAACCGGTAGTTCATGACCCGCCACGACCAGCGCAGCACACCCACATTGAAGTCGAAGATCGGGCGCGGATAGCGACCGGTGACCAGAATCGCTACTCCGGCAACGAAAGTCAGCGGAAGGTAGGACAGATACAGCAGGATCAGAATCGGGTAGTGCGGGGTGGCCAGCACGCACCATTTGAACAGCCAGAGCCAGCGCGAGGGGTTGTCGAATTCACCGCGCACCCGTACCGGATCCGCCGGTGCCGGCGAGACGAGACGAACGGACACATCCTCACGCGCGGGAAGCGACATCGGTCCGCCCTCCTTTACGGCTGCGATCTGTTGGCTAGCCGGCGATGGGACTGATATCGGCCAGCCCGAGGGTGCGGCTGATCTCAGCCGACATCCGGCGGTGGCTGACCGAGCGCAGAAACATGGTCATCCCCCAGGTGTGCAATCGGTCCGGGATGAACGCCGCCGGTCGCAGCACCAGCTCGCTGTGCGACAGCTGCAGCGCCGTTACCCGCGACACCGCCGCCACTTTGCGGCGGCGCGTGTTCTCATACCAGCGCAACGCGCGCGCCAGATCATCAGGCGAGGGCGCCGGCGGCAGATCAGCCAGCGCCTTGCACAGCACCATGGTGTCGAGCAGGGCCTGGTTGGTTCCCTGCGCCATGGTGGGCGGCATGGTGTGCGACGCGTCGCCGATCAGGGTGACCACACCCCTGCCTGCACCGGGAACCGGGTGGCGAAAATGCGGGTAGGGCGAGCCGGCCAGGTCGTCGTCGGTCAAGGCCGCCAGCACGCGATCCACCGGAGCGGACCAGCCGGAAAACTGTTGACGGATCATGTCGATCGGGGATGCCGGGCGAACGAAGTCCGCTGACCACGGCAGGTCGAACCACCACTGCAGCTCGGGGCCACCGGCCGGCCACAGTCCAAGGTTCCCGTGCTTGCCGACGATCATCAGCGCCACCCGTTTGTCGACGACAAGGTCCGGGAGGCTGACCAGTCCCTGCCAGCTGCTCCAACCGGTGGGCTTGGCCGGCGGGGCGTCGGTGAGATCCCGCACCATCGAATGCAGGCCATCGGCACCGACCAACAGATCGCCGCGGACCGAGCTCCCGTCGTCGAAGTCGACGCGGGCCTCGCCGCCGGTACCGCTCACGCCCACCACCCGGGCATTGCATCGAATGCGCTCGGCCGGAAAGACATCCAGCAAGCGTTCCAGCAGTACCCGGCGCGGGACCATCCGAACCGGTGCACCCAGCCCGCGCGCCATCGCGGTCATGTCGAGGGTGGCCAGCGGGCGGCCGGTGGACGTCGTCACCTGGACCGCAGACAACGGCTGCCCGGCTCCGGCCATGTCCACGCCCAGCTGCCCCAGCACCGTCGCGCCGTTGGACCAGATGGTCACGGCACCGCCGCCGGCCTGAGGGTGTGGCCGCTGCTCGAAAACGGTGACGTCGTGCCCGTCGCGCAGCAGACCGCGAGCAAGGGAAATCCCCGCCACACCCGCGCCGACCACCAGGACGCGCAAGGCCGCGTTCAAGGCTCGCACCTTCACCGTGGTGACACGGTTCAGCGGGGTGTTTGGTTCATTCCCCTACGGAGTCAGCCGGCGGCCGGGCTGGTCAGAATCCTGGGCCCGTCCTCGGTCACCGCGACGCTGTGTTCCCAGTGCGCGGCGCGTGACCCGTCGGCGGTGACGACGGTCCACTCGTCTTCGAGGATCACGGTCTGGTCGGTGCCCAGGGTCAGCATCGGCTCGATGGCCAGCACCGAGCCCGCCACCAGCAATGGGCCGCGGCCCGGCGATCCCTCGTTGGGCAGGAAGGGGTCCATGTGCATCTGGCGGCCGATACCGTGGCCGCCGTAGCCGGCAACGATGCCGAACGAGCGCTTGAACTGAGTCGACGCGGCCCGGGCGCCCATTTCGATGGCGTGTGACACGTCGCTGAGTCGGTTGCCCACCACCATCGCCGCGATGCCGGCCTCCATCGCCTGCCGGGTCGCCGCGGACAGGTTTTCGTCAGCGACGCTCAGCGTCTCGATCCCGAAGGTGACCGCGGCGTCGCCGTGCCAGCCGTCCAGGATCGCGCCGCAGTCGATGGACACCAGGTCGCCGGCCGCCAGCACCTCGGCCGCCGTCGGGATGCCGTGCACCACCCGGTCGTTGACCGAGCTGCAGATCGATGCCGGGAAGCCGTGGTAGCCGAGGAATGAGGGCGTGGCGCCCGCGTCCCGGATCACCGATTCGGCGATTTCGTCCAGTTGCAGGGTCGAGACGCCGACGGCCGCCGCTTCGCGGACCGCGGCCAGCGCGGCGGCGACGACGGCACCCGCCGCAGCCATCGCGTCGAGCTCACCGGGGCTGCGATGCGGCACCGCTTTGCGCCGCTTCGGCAGTCCGATCACTACTGTCCCAGGGCGTTCAGGGCGCGGGTGAAGACCTCATCGAGGGTGCCGAGTGCGTCCACCACGTGCAGGTCGTGCTCGTCCTGGTAGTAGTCCAACAGCGGCGTGGTCTCCTCGCGGTAGACCATCATGCGGTTGTGGATGACATCGGCGGTGTCGTCGGCGCGGCCACGTTCCTTGAGCCGCTTGAGCAGTTCGCTCTCGGTGACCCGGAACTCGAGCACCGCATCCAGCTTGGTCTGGCGGCGCTCCAGCATGGTGTGCAGTGCCTCGGCCTGCTCCACCGAACGGGGGTAGCCGTCCAGGATGAACCCGCCTGCGGCGTCGGGCTGGTCGAGCCGGTCGTCCACCAGCGCGTTGGTCAGCTCCGGCGGCACCAGGTCTCCGGCATCGAGGTACTGCTTGGCCTGCTTGCCCAGCTCGGTGCCCTCGGCGATGTTGTGGCGGAACAGATCGCCGGTGGAGATCTGCGGGACGCCCAGCTTCTCCGCCAGCTTCGCCGCCTGGGTGCCCTTGCCGGCTCCCGGCGGTCCCAGCAGTACGACTCTCACTTGAGGAACCCTTCGTAGTTGCGCTGCATGAGCTGGCTCTCGATCTGCTTCACCGTGTCCAGACCGACGCCGATCATGATCAGCACCGCGGTGCCGCCGAACGGCAGGTTCTGAACGGTGCCCGAACTGCCCATGTGCAGGAACAGGTTGGGCAGAACCGAGATGACGCCAAGGTAGATCGAGCCAGGCAGCGTGATCCGGCTGAGCACATAGCGCAGGTAGTCCGCCGTCGGGCGTCCCGGCCGGATGCCCGGAATGAAGCCGCCGAACTTCTTCATCTCGTCGGCCCGCTCGTCGGGGTTGAACGTGATCGACACGTAGAAGTACGTGAAGAAGATGATCAGCCCGAAGTACAGCGCGATGTAGACGAAGTTGGACGGGTCAGACAAGTAGGTGCTGACGAACTTGTCCCACCAGCTGTTGCCGGGGCCGCCGCTGCCACTGTGGACCAGCTGGGTGATCAGCTGCGGAATGTAGATCAGCGACGAGGCGAAGATGACCGGGATAACGCCGGCCTGGTTGACCTTCAGCGGCAGGTACGTCGAGGTGCCGCCGTACATGCGCCGGCCCACCATGCGCTTGGCGTACTGCACCGGAATACGGCGCTGGCCCTGCTCCACGAAGACCACGCCGACGACGATGGCCAACGCGGCCAGGCAGACCATGGTGAACACCACGGCGCCGCGGGAGTCGAGGATGGTCTTGCCCTCGATCGGAATGCGGGCGGCGATACCGACGAAGATCAGCAGCGACATGCCGTTGCCGATGCCGCGCTCGGTGATGAGCTCGCCGAGCCACATCACCAGCACCGCGCCGGAGGTCATCACCAGCACGATCACGATCAGGGTGAAGATGCTGTGGTCGGAAATGATGTCGTGGCGCAGGCTGCAGGTCTGCAGCAATCCGCCGTTGGCGGCCAGCGCCACGATGCTGGTGGCCTGCAGAACAGCCAGTGCAACCGTCAGATAACGGGTGTACTGCGTCATCTTGTTCTGGCCGGACTGGCCTTCTTTACGCAGTTCCTCGAAGCGCGGGATCACCACGGTGAGCAGCTGCACGATGATGCTGGCGGTGATGTAAGGCATCACGCCGATGGCAAACACCGTCAGCTGCAGCAGTGCGCCGCCGGAGAACAGGTTGATCAGTGAGTACACCTGCGCGGCGTCGCCACCGCTGACTTCCTTGATGCACTGCTGCACGTTCTGGTAGTCGACGCCGGGCGACGGGATCGCGGCTCCCAGGCGGTACACCACGATGATGCCCAGCGCGAACAAGATCTTGCGCCTCAGGTCAACCGTCCGCAGTGATGAGATGAAAGCCGAGAACACTCTTCTCCTCCTGCGCAGCCGAGGTCCGGTCGCGGCGTTCCAATGGGCTGTTGTGTCCCAGCCCCGGTTAGTCCTGGGTTAGTCCTGCGTTTTCGCGTCCACGTGCCGGCCGATCACGACGAGGCCACGCGTGTCTTAAGCGCGTCAGCAGTCTACGAGAGTAACAGCTGCGCACCGCGGGCCGGGCGGGCGTCGGCGGCACTGCCAGCGCGCGATCAGCGTAGCGGCGTACAGTCGGCGATGGCTCGTTAAATACGCTAACTAACTTCCCGGCGGCGGTCGACCGGCAGAGCTAGCTAGCAGCTAGAGAGATAGGAGTGTGCACCATGGCAAGTACCGGCCGATTTCCTGGAGACACCTGGGACCTGGCCTCCAGCGTGGGAATCACCGCCACCGGCGTGGCCGTGGGCCGTGCGATCGCCAGCCGGGCCACCCATCCCCTGATCAACGACCCGTTCGCAGAACCGTTAGTGCGCGCCGTCGGACTGGACCTGTTCACCAGGTTGGCCAACGGTGAGATCGCCCCGGAAGACTTCGGCGATAAAGCCCCGAAGGACATGGCCCGGATGGCCGACAACATGGCGGCCCGCACCCGCTTCTTCGACGACTTCTTCACCGACGCGGGCGCCGCCGGCATCCGCCAGGCCGTCATCCTGGCCTCCGGGCTGGACTCGCGTGCCTATCGGCTGGACTGGCCGGCCGGCACCATTGTCTATGAGGTCGACCAGCCCGAGGTGATCGAGTTCAAGACCCGGGTGCTGGCCGCCCACGGCGCGCAGCCCACCGCCGATCGGCGGACCGTCTCGATCGATCTGCGCGAGGACTGGCCGGCGGAGCTACAGGCGGCCGGCTTCGATCCCGCCCTGCCGACTGCCTGGAGCGCGGAGGGACTGCTGGGGTACCTGCCCCCAGATGCGCAGGATCGGCTGTTGGACACCGTCACCGCCCTGAGTGCACCGGGCAGCCGGATCGCCACCGAGAGCACTCCCGGCCTCGACGCGGCCACCGAAGAACAGGCACGTCGGCGCATGCAGGAGTCCGCGGAACGGATGCGCAGCCACGGGGTCGACATCAACCTGGCCGAACTGCTCTATTTCGGGGACCGCAACGAAGCCGGCAGTTATCTGGCGGGGCACGACTGGCGGGTCGACAGCCACGACGTCGGCGCGCTGTTCGCCGAGTACGGGCTGCCACCGTTGGACGTCGATGAGGAGCCCGGCTTCGGCAAGCTGGCCTACATCAGCGCGGTCCGGGGCTGACGGCCATGGCACGCACTGAGAACGACAGCTGGGACCTGGCGTCCAGCGTGGGCACCACCGCCACCATGGTGGCCGCTGCCCGCGCGCTGGCCACCGCGGAAGCCGAGCCGATCATCTCCGACCCCTTCGCGGCGCCGCTGGTGCGGGCGGTCGGGATCGACTTCTTCACCAAGATGGTCGACGGCACGCTGGATCCGGCGGTGGCCGCCGAGGCCAAGTCCGCCGCCGAACCGATGACCGCCGTGATGGCAGTGCGCACCCGGTTCTTCGACGATTTCTTCGGCCAAGCCGCGGACGCCGGCGTTCGGCAGTCGGTCATCCTGGCCGCTGGACTGGATTCGCGGGCCTACCGGCTGGGTTGGCCGCAGGGCAGCGTGGTCTACGAGATCGACCAGCCCGACGTGATCGAGTTCAAGTCCCGCACGCTGGCCGACTTGGGAGCCCAGCCGACCGCCGATCGCCGCGCCGTGGCCGTCGATCTGCGCGATGACTGGCCGGCTGCGTTGCGCGACAGCGGTTTTGATGAGACGAAGCCCACCGCGTGGAGCGCAGAGGGCCTGCTCATCTACCTGCCGCCGGATGCGCAGGACCGGCTGTTCGACCACATCACCGCGCTGAGCGCCCCGGGCAGCCGGGTGGCCACCGAGTACCACCCCGACGGCGCGGCCACGCTGAGCGGCTCGAACCAGTCGCTGGGTCAGCGGTTCGCCGACCAGGGGCTGGATCTCGACATCACCACCCTGGTGTACTCCGGCGAGCGAAACCCGGTTGGGACATACCTGACCGAGCGCGGGTGGCAGGTGCGCGAGCGCGGCCGAGAGACCGTGTTCGCCGACTACGGTCGCACCTTTCCCGACGGTGAGATCGTGGCCCGGTTGCGCAATTCGATTGCGATCGAGGCGATTCGGCTCTAAACGGCATTTCGCCACCACAACGACGATGGCCGCCGGTCCCGAAGGGCCGGCGGCCATTGTCGTGTTGCGCAGGTGGCCGCGCTATCAGCTCGGGGGAATGACCCCGCCGCCCTTGCCGCCCTCGCCGGGCAGTCCAGGCGGGCCCGCGGTGCCGCCGCCGGCAGCCGAACCGCCACCGCCGGCCGGGCCACCAGGCCCGGCGGCGCCGGGGCCACCCGGGGTGCCGTCCGCACCGTTGCCACCGTCTTGGCCCGCGGTGCCGTTGGGGTTGTTGGCCGCACCACCCTTACCGCCGAGGTTGCCGCCGGCCGCGTTTCCGCCGCTGCCGCCGTTACCACCGCTGCCGCCGTTACCGCCGGCGCCACCGTTGGGGTTCGTCGCGCTGCCGTTGCCGCCGCTGGCACCGGCACCGCCGGCGCCACCGTCGCCGCCCCTGCTGCCGTTACCGCCGGCGCCACCCTGACCGCCGTTACCGCCGTTACCGGAGTTGCTACCGCCGAGGCCGCCGTCGCCGCCCTTACCGCCGTAGCCACCGTCGGCACCGTTGGACCCGTTGCCGCCGGTACCACCGGTGCCACCGGCACCTGCCGACTCGCCAGGCGCGCTACCGGCGTCGGCGCCGGTACCACCGGTGCCGCCGTTTCCGCCCTTGCCGCCGATTCCGGTGCCATTGCCGCCGGTACCGCCGGTGCCGCCGTTGGGGTTGCCGGACTGATCGCCGTCGGTGCCGGTCGACCCGGTCCCGCCGGTCGTGCCGGGACCGGTCGGGGCGTTGGCGCCCTTACCGGCGTCACCACCGTTACCGCCGTTGCCGTCAGCGCCGGCGTTGCCGCCCTTGCCGCCGTTGCCGCCGTACTGGCCGGTGCTGGTCGCGTCGGCGCCCTTGCCGCCGTTGCCACCGTTACCGCCGGTGCCGGTCGACCCGGCCTTGCCGTTCGCAGCCTGGCTGCCGTCACCGCCGGTACCGCCCGTGCCGGCGGTTCCTGCGGTACCGCGGTCGCCGCCGTCGCCGCCGGCGCCGCCGTGACCGCCGTGCGCACCCGATCCGGTGGTGTTGGTGGCGATCCCGTCGCCGCCGTTACCGCCGTTGCCGGCATTGCCGGCGTTACCGGCATTGCCGCCCTTGCCACCGGCACCGGCGGAGCCGCTGCCATTGGCGCCGGTACCGGCCACGCCACCGTTACCGCCGGCAGCACCGTTGCCACCGTTTCCGCCGTTGCTGGCGTCGCCGCCGGCGGAGCCATCCGGGTTGGCACCGGTGCCATTGCCTCCGGTGGTGCCGTTACTGCCGTGGCCGCCATTGCCGCCGTTGCCACCGGCACCGCCGGCTCCACCGTTGCCCCCGACGCCGGAGTTGGTGCCGCCCAGACCGCCCGCACCGCCGTTACCGCCTGCGGTGCCGTTGCCGCCGTTGGTGCCGTCGACGCTCGGGTCCGTGGAGTTGGTGCCGTTGGCGCCGTTGTAGCCGTTGCCGCCCGCACCGCCGTTACCACCGCGGCCATCGGGACCGGCGTTACCGCCCTTGCCGCCGTCGCCGCCGGTCTGGTTCGCGTTGGTCGCCGCACCGCCCTTGCCGCCGGCGCCACCGTCGCCGCCGGTCGCATTGGCGCCGGTGGAACCGTTGGCCGCCTGGGTGGCTCCGTCGCCGCTGGTTCCGCCCTGGCCGCCGGCCCCGGCCGTGCCACGCACGCCGCCGTCGCCGCCGTCGCCACCATTGCCGGCCGCCGCACCGGCACCACCGCCTAGGCCGGCGCCACCGGCACCGCCGTTACCGGCGTTGCCGGCGTTTCCGCCCGCACCACCGACTCCGCCGTCGCCGGCGTTGCCATCCTTGCCGTCGGTGGCAGTGCCGCCGACACCGCCGTTGCCGCCACTACCACCCGTGCCGCCGATACCGCCGTTGCCGGCGTCGCCGCCGTCGGTCCCGTTGCCGCCGGGCAGGGTGGCGTCGACACCGGCGGTGCCGTTGGCGCCGCTTCCGCCGATGCCGCCGACGCCGCCGGCCCCGCCGACACCACCGTTGCCGGCATCACCGGAGGTGGTCCCGCCGGCGCCACCGGCGCCACCGTTACCACCCCGACCGCCGTCACCGCCGAGGGTGCCGTTGCCGTTGCCGTCGGTCACACCCGCCAGGCCGTTGGCGCCCGTACCGCCCGCGCCGCCGTCGCCACCGGTGCCGATAGCTCCGGCGTTACCGCCCGCACCGCCGTTACCGCCGTTGGTTCCCGGGTCGATGGCGTCGAAGCCGCGCCCGCCGTTGCCGCCGTTGCCACCCGCGGTGGCGTCCGCGCCGGCCGCGCCGTCACTTCCGGCGGTGCCGCCGCTGCCGCCGGTGCCGGCCCCGGCACCCGTGCCGCCCAGGCCGGCCTGTCCGCGGTTGCCGCCGTCGCCGCCCTTACCGCCGTCGGGGTTGTCGGCGTCACCGGCGGCACCGGTTCCGCCGTTGCCGGCGTTCCCGGCGTTTCCGCCGTCACCGGCGTTCCCGCCGTCACCGTTGCTGCCGCCGTTGCCGTTGGCCGCGGTTCCGGCATTACCGCCTACGCCGCCGTTACCGCCCACGCCGCCGTTGCCGCCGTCGCCGGCGTTGCCACCCGCGCCATCGTCGACGCCGGCCACCCCGGTTGCTCCGTCTTGGCCGGTACCGCCGCTGCCGCCCGTTGCCCCGTCACCGCCGTTACCACCGTTGCCGGCGTTACCGGCGAGTGCGCCACCATTACCGCCCGCGCCACCGGCACCACCGTTGCCGCCGGCGCCACCGGTACCACCGGATGCGCCCGGCACGTCGCCGTCAGCACCCACTGCGCCCAGCGCACCGCCACCGCCGGCGGCACCGTTGCCGCCGTTGCCGATCAGGCCACCGTGACCGCCGGCACCGCCGGCCCCACCGTCGGCACCCGGAACGGCGTTCGGGTCGGCCGCGGCGTCATAGCCGGCACCACCGTTGCCGCCGTTGCCGTGAATCCCGGTGACTCCGGTCCCGGCCACTCCGTCGAGACCGTTGACACCGCTGGCCGGATTGCCGCCGGTGCCGTGCACACCGGCCACGCCGGCGTTGCCCGCCGTACCGGGGTCGCCACCGTTGCCGCCCTTGCCGCCGTTGGGGTTCTCGGCATTACCGGCCGCGCCGTTGCCACCGTTGCCGGGGGTGTTGGCGTTGCCGCCGTTACCGGCGTCGCCGCCGTTGCCGTTGAGCCCGACCACGCCGTTGTAGACGACGCCCGCGTTGCCACCGTTACCGCCGGCGCCACCGTCACCGCCGCTGCCGCCGCGACCACCATCCTGGCCGTCCTGGCCCGGAAGGATCCCGTCCGCGCCGTTGGCACCGGCTCCGCCGTCGCCGCCATCCGCGCCGTTGCCACCGTTGCCGCCATTGCCGGAGTTCCCGGCATCGCGTCCACCGGCGCCACCGTGTCCACCGTTGCCGCCGTAACCGCCGACCTTGCCGTCCACACCGGCGTCGCCGGGGTTGGCGCCGTCGGCACCGGCGGCACTGTCGCCGCCATGGCCGCCGTTACCGCCGTTACCGCCGTCGCCGATCCGGCCTGCGGCGCCACCGTTTCCGGCGGCACCACCGTTCTGACCCTGGCCGTCGGCGAGCACGCCGCCGTTGCCGCCGTTGCCGCCGTGACCGCCGTTGCCACCACTGATGGCCACCGCGCCGTCCGCGCCGGAGGCGGCGCGGGTGCCGTCGCTGTTCAGACCACCGAGTCCCGCGATGCCGACGATGCCACGGTCACCGCCGGCGCCACCGTTACCGCCGTCGCCTGCGGAAAGGCCCGTTCCGTCGTTGCCACCGTTACCGCCGTTGCCGCCGTTGCCGGCATTGCCGGCGTCACCGGCGCTGCCGCCGGCCCCGGCCGCTCCGGACGCACCAGCCGGGTGGATACCGAGGAATCCGCCCGCTCCGCCCTTGCCCGCGTTTCCACCGGCGCCACCGTTGCCGCCGTTGCCACCGTTACCGGCGTCCATGCCGTCTTGCCCGGGCAGGCCGCTGCTGACGCCGGCGCCACCGGCGTTGGTGCCATGCAGGCCGTTCTGACCATCACCGCCGGCGCCACCGTCGCCGCCGACACCACCGTTGCCGCCGTTGCCCGCGGCACCGAACAGCAAGCCCGCGCGGCCGCCGGTACCACCGTTGCCGCCGATGCCGCCGAAGCCGCCGTGATCACCGCTCGCGCCGAACGTGGCTCCGTCGGCACCGTCGCCACCGAAACCTCCGGCGCCACCGGCACCACCGGCGCCGCCGTTGCCGATGAAGATGGCCGCGCCGCCGGTTCCACCGAAACCACCTGCGCCACCGCCGATTCCACCGACACCGCCGGCACCGCCCAGGCCTCCGTTGCCCAGCAGCCAGCCACCGGCACCGCCGTCACCGCCGTTACCGGCGTCGCCACCGGCAATACCAGCGAGTCCGGCACCACCGGCGCCGCCATTGCCGATCAGTCCGGCCGCTCCACCGATCCCGCCGTCGGCGTTGATGGCGTCACCGGCCACCCCGGCGCCGCCGTCGCCGAACAGGAAACCACCGTCGCCGAGGTTGCCGAAGAGTCCCGAGCTGCCCAGCAACGAGTCGTTGACACCGTCGAAGCCGTCGATGCCGTTACCGATCAGCACCCGGCCGAACAGGTCGACGAAGGGCTGGTTGACGATGTTGAGCAGCGGTTCGGCGTAGCCCATCAGGTCTTGGCTGATGGCGTACAGCGGCAGGTAGACGTAGTTCTGGAAGCCCGTGTAGAGCACGTGGTCCATCTCCGCCAGCCAGGGGCCCAACGGTTGCGTCGGGTCGAAGGCGAAAATGCTGGAGTCCAACGCTGCGCCGGCGTCGAGGCCGCCGAGAAGGTCATCCGACGATCCGGTGAACCATGGGTCCGAGCCGACCGACCAGGAGTCGAACATCTCCAGGATTGGCTGCATGATCAGGTCGTCGAAGTCCGCTCGGGCGGACGGTGCGGTTGCCACCGGCCCCACCCCGAAAGCCAGGAACGCCCCGACTGCGCTTCCGGCGCCCGCCACCCGCCGAGCGACGGCACCCGAACGGCCACTTTGCCGACGGTCACGACTCTGTTTCATGCCGAACCTCTCAATTTCTGAATTCATTGCCTAATTAATCGCCGGTTCAGCATGAAATCCGCGAACCGTAACGACTCACTCGCGCTGCAAGTTAGCTGAATTTGACGACTCCGACGAATTGAAAATTAGGTATTCACAGAGCCTCGTGCTGCGATAAACCATGATTGACCTGAGAATTAGCCGAAATTGAGAGGTGCGCCATATGGGCGACATCATGATTTACCGATGGCTGTGACCGTCGCCACGTATTAGGTAATATTGCCTACGAGTCAGCCCCCATATTGAAATAGCGAGGCCCTCGAAAAGGACTAAAGGCCCTATCGGACGATCCCGCGCACCGACCCGACATCCGCTGGGACCGGTCGCGGGATCGCAACGTTGGGCCGCCTGGCCAGCGCCGGGGCGACGGCTGACTGAAGGGGTCGTCCACGGAAGGCCCCGGCGAAATCGCCATTCGGCGATAGCCCGGTGACCGGCAACGGTATAACCAGCCCATGGTGCTCAAGGTCAAGGTTCCCCAAGAACTGATCTGCGGCGACGTCGATGTGGGCTACGGCAAGGTCGCCGATGCGTTCCGGGCCAACTTCGCAGCAGGCCGGGAGGTGGGCGCCGCGGTCTCGGTGTACCGCAACGGCGTCAAAGTCGTTGACCTGTGGGGCGGCTACCGCGACGGGGCTACGCGTGCACCATGGCAGCCCGACACCATGGTCAACGTCTTCTCCAGCACCAAGGGCGTGGCGGCCCTGACCGTGGCACTGGCCGTCTCGCGGGGACTGTTCGGCTACGACGACAAGGTGGCAACCCATTGGCCGGAGTTCGCCCAGGCCGGCAAGGGGGACGTCACAGTCCGCCAGCTGCTGGGCCATCAGGCCGGGCTGAGCTCGCTGAAGCCCGCACCCATGCTGGCCGATGTCGCCGCCCCGGATCGACTGGCGCCCATGCTCGCCGCGCAGAAACCGCTGTGGGCGCCCGGCACCAGGCACGGCTATCACGCGATCACGTTGGGCTGGTACGAATCCGAACTCATCCGTCGCACCGACCCGGCGGGGCGCACCTTGGGCAAGTTCTTCGCCGACGAGATCGCCCGGCCCCTCGGGCTGAACCTGCACATCGGCCTGCCGACGTCGGTAACCCGCGATCAGGTGGCGTTGCTGCACCAATGGAAGCGCGCAGAGTCGCTACTGCACCTCAATGTGATGCCGGCGGCCCTGGTGGCGGCGTCGTTCAACCCGTTCGGGCTGCTGGGACGAGCGAGTTCCCTGCCCCGCGACATCAAACCCTGGGACGGGGACTACAACCGCGACGAGGTGCGCGCCGTGGAGATCCCGTCGGCCAACGGGATCGGCTCCGCCTCGGCGATCGCGCGGCTCTACGGCGCTGCGGCAACCGCGGATCCGGCGCTACCGCTGAGGCCCGATGTGCACGACGAACTCACCGCGATGCCGGCACCCCCGTCTCGCGGGGAACGCGACAAGGTATTGGGTGTGGAGGTGGTGTTCTCGCTGGGGTTGTCCAAGCCGGCGTTCGCCTCGGCCTTCGGTTCCTCGGACAGGGCTTATGGCACACCGGGTTTCGGTGGTTCTTTTGGATTCGCCGATCCCGACACCGGCATCGGCTATTCGTATGTGATGAACCGCTTGGGTTTTCACCTCTACAGCGATCCTCGCGAACTCGCGCTGCGCCAGGCTTTGTTCCGCGACGTGTTGGGCTCCCGGCTGCAGTCCTGACCCCTACATGTACTGGGGGCAGTAGTGCGCCGTCGAGATCGCGGCGAACTGGCCGGCGGTCTGGATGGTGAATCCCGGGTTGGTGGCCTGCACCGCGACGACGGTGTCCATCGGGGACAGTCCGGCGTCCATCAGCTGGCACACCGCGCGGCCTGCCGACACGGTTGCCTGGTCGCCGGCGCGGTGGCTCAGCCCCGCACCGGAGAGTGTGGCCAGAAACTGCCCATCGACGCCGGAGGGCGTGGCGTTGGCGGGGGCGGCCAGGCCGACCATCGCGCTCAAACCTGCCAGCAGCAGTAACCGTTTCATGGCTGTAAGCATGGGCGGCGCCCGTTAAAGAGGTGTTACCGAGCTTTTACTGCCGCGAAGAGAATTGTTGATTCGAAGTTACGTGCTTTACCAGCGCGACTCCCCCAGCCACAGCACGTGCGCACCGTTGACCGAGCGTTCGACCTGGTCAACGACCCCGGCCAGCGACCGCACCAGCAGGCTGCCGACCGCATCGGACAGCGCTGCCGCCGGCTGCGACGACTGGCGCGGCCGGACGAACTCCCACAACGACGAGCCGGGGTAAGACACGGTGCGGACCTGCGCGTCCGCGTCGAGCCCGGCCAGCACCTTGGCGCGTCGTACCGCCGTGCGCAGGCCGCCCAGCTCGTCGACCAGCCCGCGTTCGGCCGCATCTGCACCGGTCCACACCCGCCCGCGCGCCACCGCGTCCACCGCATCGGTGGACAGGTTGCGGCCTTGCGCCACCCGCGCGACGAAGTCGTTGTAGAACAAATCGGCTTCGGTCTCGACCTGTCCCTGCTGCTCGGCGGTGAACGGGGCGTTGATCGACCAGGCGTCGGCGTTGGCGCCGGTTCGCACCGAGTCGGTCCCCACGCCGAGCCGGTCCTTGAGCTCGCGGGCGACCAGCTTGCCGGTCACCACGCCGATGGATCCGGTGATGGTGGCGGGGTTGGCCACGATGGCGTCGGTGCCCGCGGAGATGTAGTACCCACCGGAGGCCGCCACCGCGCCCATCGAGGCCACCACCGGCTTACCCGCCGCGCGGGCCTGCTGCACCGCTCGCCAGATGGTTTCGGACCCGGTGACCGAGCCGCCCGGGCTGTCCACCCGCAGCACGATTGCGGCGACCTCATCATCGGCCGCGGCCTCGCGCAGCGCGGCGGCGATCGTGTCGCCACCGACATTGCGGTTGCCCAGCGGCGACAGTTGCGGCCCGCCCGAGCCACTGACGATCGCCCCGGACACCGTCACCACCGCGATCGCCGGCTTGGGCTTGCGCCCCGGCAGGGTTGGCCCCGGCCCGCCGGCCGTGGCGTGGGCATAGCGCCCCAGGTACAGCCGCGGTGGTGCGCCGTCGTCGTCGGCGCCGGTGGTCTCCTCGCCTCCGGCCAACGCTGCAATCCGGTTGTAGGCCTCGTCACGGAATCCGATCCGGTCGATCAGGCCCGAGGCCACCGCGTCGTCACGCAGCAGCGGTGCTTTGTCGGCCAGGGCATCGACGGTGTCGGCATCGAGCTTGCGGGATTCGGCGACGGCCGCGCGCACCTGGGCGTGCAGGCTCTCCACCAACGCGGTGTCGGCCTCGCGGTGCGCATCGGTGTAGGAATCCTGGGTGAACAGGTTGGCCGCCGACTTGTATTCGCCGCGGGCGACGAACTGCGCCTCGATGCCGGCCTTGCCCAACGCACTGCGCAGGAAGGTCGCGTTGGTGGCGAAACCGATCAGCCCGACCGTCCCCGACGGCTGCATCCAGACCTCGCCGAACGCCGAAGCCAGGTAGTAAGACAGCGTGCCCGGGTAGGTTTCGGCCCACGCCAGCGATGGTTTGACGGCGGAGAACTCGGCGATCGCCGCCCGCAGTTCCTGCACCGGTCCGGCGGCAGCCGACGAAAGCTGCACGCGGGCAATCAGTCCCGCGACGCGCGGGTCTTCGGCGGCACGGTGGACCGCGGCCACCACATCGCGCAGCACCGGCGGCCGACCACCGGATCGGATCAGGGCCAGCGGGTCGAAGGCCCCGGTCTCGTGGGGCAGCTCCTGCAGGTCGAGTTCGAGGATGACGCCGTTGGGCACACCGTGGTGCCGGGCGGTGTCGATGCGGCGCGCGACGCTGCGCAGGTCGTCCAGGCCGGGCACGCCGGTCAACAGGGAGAACATGATTTTGAGCCTACCGGCGCCGCCGGACATACCCGGGCGACCAAAGTCCGGTCGGCTATCCGCCGACGATGTGCCCCGGCGCGCCGGCGCCGCCGGCCCCGCCCGTGCTTCCACTCGGCGCGCTACCGGGCTGGCCTGCCGTCCCGCCTGCCGAGCCACCGTCGCCGCCGGTGCCGCCCGGTGCCCCATTGCCGTTTCCTCCGGTGCCTCCGGTGCCGCCGGAGCCGGTGAGGACACCGATGAAGTCGCCACCGGCCGCGCCGCCGTCGCCGCCGTCGCCACCTGTGGTGCCCGGCGCGCTGCCGGCACCCCCCTTACCGCCGGAGCCACCGTCACCGCCCAAGACACTCAAGGCATTGCCGCCGCCGGCTCCGCCGGTCCCGCCGGCGCCGCCGGTGCTTCCGGCTGCAGTCCCGGAGGCACCACCGGTGCCACCGGAGCCGCCGGTGCTGCCCGGGGCGACACCGAGGAGGTTGTCACCGCCGGTGCCGCCGGTGCCGCCGGCACCGCCGATGCTGCCGATCCCGCTGCCGCCGGCTCCGCCGGTCCCACCGGAGCCGCCCGCGCCGCCGGACAAGGCACCGGCGACGTTGCTGCCACCGGTTCCGCCGGTACCGCCCTGGCCGCCGACGCTGTTGACGCCGCTCCCGGCGGCGCCACCGGTACCGCCAGTGCCACCGGCGCTGCCGACTGCCAGACCGGCGAGGTTGGTGCCGCCAGTGCCACCCGTTCCGCCCTGGCCGCCGATGCTGCCAGCAGCGTTGCTCGCCACACCGCCGTTTCCGCCGGTACCGCCCTTGCCGCCGCCGATGGTTCCGGCCAGGCCGTCACCGCCGTGCCCGCCCGCGCCGCCTTGGCCGGCAACACTGTCGGCCTGGTTGGCGGCTGCCCCGCCGGTGCCGCCCGTGCCGCCGAGTCCCCCGCTGGCTCCGACGATGGTGATGGCCGAGTCGCCTCCGTGCCCGCCGTCACCGCCGGCGCCGCTGACCCCGGCGGCTCCTTGGCCGGCCCCGCTGCCGCCGCCCACTCCGGCCACCCCGCCGTTGCCACCGGTGCCGCCCTGGGCGCCCGCGCCGATCACGCCGAGCAGAACGCTTCCGCCCTTGCCGCCGTCGCCACCGACTCCGCCGTTGCCGCCGTCACCGTTGCTACCGGCGGCTCCGCCGTTGGCCGTTCCGGCCACACCACCGACACCGCCGACACCGCCGACACCGCCGGTGCCACCCACCTGCGGCCCGAGAAGACTGGCCAAGGCATCGGCGCCGTCACCGCCGGTACCGCCGGTACCGCCCGTGCCGCCCTGGCCGCCGTTGCCGGCGTTGAATCCGTCTCCGCCGGTGCCACCGACACCGCCCGCGCCGGCAGTACCGCCCGTCTGCGGCGGGGTGACGGCGATGTTGCTGCCGTCGGAGCCGTCCTTTCCGGTGCCGCCCTTGCCGCCGTTGCCGCCGTCGCCGCCGTCGCCCTGCTGGGCGCGGGTGGCGTTGTCGGTCTCCAGGCCGCCCTGACCGCCGTTCCCGCCGGTGCCGCCCTTGCCGCCGGTCCCGGCCGTGGTGTTCACCGAGCCGGAGGCGGTGCCCTGCGCGCCGTTGCCGCCGACACCGCCGTCGCCGCCGGCACCGGCGTGGCCGTCGCTGCCGGTCGTGCCTCCGATGCCGGAGGCGGCTGGGCTGACGCCGGCTCCGTTCAGACCGCCACTGCCGGCAGTGCCGGCGGCACCACCGTGTCCGGCATTGCCGCCGCTGCCACCGGTTCCACCGTTTCCGCCGTCGGTGCCGTTCGCGGTCGGCGAGGTGTAACCGGCGCCGCCGGTGCCGCCGACACCGCCATCGCCACCCGCACCGCCATCGCCGGCGTCGCCGCCCTTACCGCCGGCGCCGACGCTGCCACTGGTGCTCCCGACTCCGGCGGCGCCACCCTGACCGCCGGTTCCGCCGTTGCCGCCGGTGCCGCCGTCGACTCCGTTGCCGCCGGTGCCCCCGGTGCCGCCGTTCGGGGTGCCGGCGGTACCGGCAATGCCGGTGCCGCCGGCGTTGCCGTTGCCGCCGGTGGTGCCGGTCGCGCCGTCACCACCGGCGCCGCCCTGGCCGCCGTTACCGCCGGCCCCCTGCAAACCGGTGCCACCAACGAGTCCCGAGGCCGCCTGGTTGGCACCGGCCCCGTCCAGGCCGCCGAGGCCGGCCTGGCCGCCGCTGCCACCCGCGCCGCCGGTGCCGCCCACACCGCCGGCACCACCGTTGCCGCCGGACAGGCCGGTGGTGCCGGTCTGGTCGTAGCCGTCACCGCCCGTGCCGCCGTTGCCGCCGGTGCCACCGGTGCCTCCGGTGCCGCCGTTGCCACCCTTGCCGCCGAGGCCCACCGAGCCGGTGGTGGACCCGCTGCCCGCCGCGCCGCCCTGACCGCCGCTGCCGCCGTTGCCGCCGGTCAGGCCTTTCCCACCGGTGTGTCCGGTCTCCCCGGTGCCGCCGTTCGGGGTTCCACTTGTCCCCACGGTTCCGGTGCCACCGTTCGCGCCGGTCTGCCCGATTCCGCCGGCCGCACCGTCACCACCCTTGCCTCCGTCGCCGCCGCTGCCGGCGCCGCCCTGGCCCCCGGCCGCGCCCTGCCCGCCCGAGGCGGCCTGCCCTGTTCGGCCGATGCCGCCGGCGCCGCCGGCGCCCCCGACTCCTCCGGCACCGCCGTTGCCTCCGGCACCACCGGCCGCACCGTCACCACCGTTGGTCCCCGGCGCCGCGGTCGGGTCAGCCGCGGCGTTGTAGCCGTCACCACCGTTGCCGCCGTTGCCGCCGACACCACCGGTGCCGCCATCGCCGCCGGTGCCCCCGATACCGCCGAGGCCCTGCAGCCCATCGGTGGAACCGTGACCAGCGGCACCGCCATTGCCGCCCGCACCGCCCTGCGTGCCGGTCCCACCGGTACCACCGACACCACCCTCGATACCGGCCGTGCTCGCCTGGGTTGCGGTGCCGTTGGCCCCGTCACCGCCGTAGGCCCCCACGACGCCGGCGGTGCCATGGAAGCCGCGGCCACCCACGCCGCCGTCGCCACCATCACCACCGGCACCCTGGGCGCCGTCGAAGCCACTGGCCGTCCCACCGGCGGTCAAACCACCCAGGCCTCCAGCACCCCCATCACCACCAGCACCACCGTCTTGACCCACGCCACCGGGCACAAAGAACTGCGTCGACGCCGCACCCGTAGCACCGTCGGCGCCGTCACCACCGCGGCCACCGGCACCACCATGGCCAGCCACCCCATCGGCACCGCTGGCGGCGCGCACGCCGCCGGCCCCGAGACCGCCTAGACCGCCGGCTGCGGCATTACCGCCGCCACCGCCGGTCCCACCGGTCGAGCCGGCAGCGCCCGCAGCGACACCATCAGCGCCCCGGGCACCCACCGACCCATCGCCACCGGATCCGCCGTTACCACCAACCCCGCCGCCGCCCTGGGTGCCGACACTGCCGTCAGCCCCCGCGGCGGCCTGACCACCGCGACCTACACCGCCGGCACCACCGGCGCCCGCCGCGCCGCCGGCGCCCCCGGCGCCGCCGGCACCACCGACCGCGCCATCACCACCCCGGGTCCCGGCCGCCGCACCCAGATCCGAGGCCGCGTCATACCCGTCGCCACCCTTGCCTCCGGAACCCCCGGTTCCGCCGGTCCCGCCGTTACCGCCGGCGCCACCCACACCACCGAGGCCCTGCAACCCATCGGTGGACCCATGCCCGGCGGCACCACCGGCACCACCGACACCACCGGCACTGCCCGACCCGCCGGCGACACCGTCACCACCGGCGGTACCGGCCGTGCTCGCCTGGGTTGCGGTGCCATTGACCCCGTCATCGCCGGCCGTACCGACACCACCGCTCACCCCGTCGAACCCGCGGCCACCCACCCCGCCGTCGCCCCCGTCACCGCCGGCACCCTGCGCGCCGTCGAAGCCACTGGCCGCCCCACCGGCGGTCAAACCCCCGGTGCCCCCGATGCCCCCGTCACCGCCAGCGCCACCGGCTTGACCCGCGCCGCCAACCACCCCGGCCTGCGTCGACGCCACACCTGCCGCACCGTCGGCACCATCACCACCGCGGCCACCGGCACCGCCATGACCGGCCACGCCGTCAGCGCCATTGCCGGCACCGCCGGCGCCTCCGGAGCCGGCGTTGCCGCCGTTACCGCCCGCCCCGCCGGTCGTGCCGTCAGCGCCCGCGACCGCGCCATCGACACCCCGTGCGCCCGTGGCGCCGTCGCCGCCGTTGCCGCCCAGGCCGCCGGTTCCCAATGCGGTGGCGGTGCCGCCGGCGCCACCGTTGCCGCCGCTCGTGCCGGCCGGGGCGGTCGGATCGCTCGCTGCGTCGTAGCCGTGGCCCGCGTCGCCGCCGTTGCCCTGCGGGCCCGACGGCCCGGCGCCGGCGTGGCCGTCGTCGCCGGGTGTGGAGCCCGATCCTCCAGCGCCTGCCGCGCCGGCCCCACCGAGGGCTCCGCCATTGCCGCCGTTGCCACCGTCGTGGTGTACGGCGGTGCCGTCGGCGCCATCTCCGCCGTCGGCGGCCGCGCCCGCGTCACCGCCATTGCCGCCCGCGCCGCCCCCACCGGCCAGACCGGCGGTCGCACCGTTGAGGCCCTGCCCGCCGGCTCCGCCCGCGCCACCGGCACCGCCGGCCGCGCCACTGCCCGCGGCGCCCCCGTTGCCGCCGGTGCCGGTACCACCGTTGGCGAAAGTGCCGTCGGCACCGTCGGCGCCGTCACCGCCCTTGCCGCCGTTGCCGCCGGCGGCACCGACCCCGCCCTTTCCGCCGTGGTTGCCCGCACCGGAGCCGTCACCCCCGATGCCGCCACTGCCGCCGGTCTGGCCAGCGACGCCGTCTCCCCCGGCGCCACCGGGGAGCAGCGCGGTGGCGCCGTCCGCGCCGGTAGCCCCCGCGGTCCCGTCGCCACCGTTGCCCCCGTTGCCGCTGCCCACGGCGTCGCCGCCGTTGCCGCCGCTGCCGCCGTTGGCTCCGCCGTTTCCGGCTGCGCCGCCGTCACCCCGTTCCGTGCCGCCATCGCCGCCGTCGCCGCCATGGCCGCCGGTGCTTCCTGCGATTCCGGTTCCGTCACCGCCGGTGCCGCCCTGCCCACCGTTGCCGGTCGCGCCGGCGTTGCCACCCGCTCCACCGTCACCACCATTGCCGCTGCCTTGGCCGGCACCGCCGTTGCCGCCGGCGCCGCCGTCGCCGGTTATCGTCCCGCCGGCCCCGCCGGCGCCGCCCCGGCCACCGGCCGCATCCTCACCCCCGTCGCCACCGGCGCCGCCGGCACCGCCGGTACCGCGAGTCCCACCACTGCCGCCGGCACCGCCCGCGCCACCCGCAACACCGGGCGTCGTCGACGTGAAACCCTCCCCGCCATTGCCACCGTGCGTGGCGTCCGGCTCCGGGTTTGACCCGTCGGCTCCGTTCGAACCCGCAACGCCGGTGCCGGCTGCCCCGCCGGTCCCCGCCGCGCCGCCTGTCCCGCCGCCGCCCGCGATGCCCGCGTCCCCGGCCGCGCCTCCGTTGCCGCCGTCACGGTTGGTCGCGCCGCCGGCGGCGCCGTCGCCCCCCGCACCGCCGGCCGCCGCATCACCACCCGCCCCACCGTCGCCGCCGTTCCCGTTGACGCCGGCGGTACCGGTCGGCAAGGTCGCGGCGCCGCCATTGCCGCCCTGCCCGCCGGCACCGCCCGCCCCACCGTTGCCACCGGCCTTCCCGGCGGTTCCGGCGTCACCAGGGTTGACGCCGGCCGTTCCCGCCAGCCCACCCGTCGCATCCCCGCCGCGTCCGCCGTCCCCGGCATTACCGCCGGCGCCTCCGCTGGCTCCGGTACCGCCAGCCCCACCGTCGCCGCCGGCCCCACCGCGCCCGCCGGAGAGGCCGGGCCCAGCACCGGCATCGGATGCGGCGTCATATCCCGCGCCGCCGTTTCCACCGATGCCCCCGGCGCCGCCGTTGCCGTCCGCTGCGTGGGTGCTGCCGTCGATCTCCAGGCCCCCGAGCCCACCGTTGCCGCCGCGACCACCGTTGCCGCCGGCCGTCCCGTCGGGGTCGGTGAGGGTGCCGGCGACACCGTCGATGCCGTCGCCGCCTTTGCCTCCGTTTCCGCCGACACCTGCGTGGCCGTCCGAGCCCGCCGTGCCCGCGGCGCCGGACGCGCCGAACAGGTACGCACCCGCACCCCCGGCGCCGGCCTGGCCACCGCGGGCGGCGTCGCCGCCGTTGCCACCGCTGGATCCGTTCCCGCCGTTGCCGTCGCCGCCGTTGGCGAACGACCCCGCCGGCCCGCCGAACCCAGCACCGCCCGCGCCGCCGTTGCCGCCCGTTCCGCCGTTGCCGCCGCGGCCGCCGTCGCCCAGCCACAGGGACCCGGCACCGCCGGCACCGCCCTTGCCCCCGGCGGTGCCCGCGCCACCATTACCCCCGTTAACCCCGGCGCTACTGGAATTGGCGCCCGCGGCACCGCCCAGACCCGCGCCGCCGTTACCGCCGTCGCCGCCATTGCCGGCCGCGCCGATTCCGAAGAAGTCCTGGACATGGCCGGCGCCGCCGCCCGCGCCACCGTCCCCGGCTGCCAGCAGGACGCCGTCAACGATGGCGGCCGCACCACCGTCGCCACCGCGGCCGCCGTTGCCCATCCATTCCCCGCCGGCGCCGCCCATGCCGCCGTCGGCGCCAAGTCCGCCCGCACCACCGTCACCGCCGTTGCCCAGGCCGCCGGCGACACCGCCATTACCGCCCGCGACTCCGGCCTCGGTGCTCGTCCATCCCGCGCCGCCGTCGCCGAAGAACAGGCCCCCGCCCTGACCGTCCGGATTCTCCGCTGTCCCGTCGGCGCCGTCGCAGATGATGCCGCAGAAGCCCGGCAGGGTGAAGGGTTTGAGCAGCTCGTTGATCACGTCGTTGACCTGGGAGCCGAACGGACTGGCGATCCAGTCCTCGAGCTGGGCGTGCAGCGGCAGCCATAGGTCTGTCTGGAATTGCTCGGCCCAGGAGCTCGCGTCAGCCGGCCAGCTGAAGCCGTCCCCGCTCGAGAGCCCCCCGTGGGGGTCGCCATCCCAGCCGAGCCAGGCCAGGATGTCGTCGAATCCGAAGTCCGCCGCGGCGGGCGGCGGCGCAGCTAACGGCGTCATCCCGAACGCCAGGAAGGCGGCGATCGTGCCGCCGGTGCCCGCGACGCGGCGAGGGGCAGTGCGCCGCCCGGAATCTGAACCCAATCGACGACTCATATGCCCATGCCTTCCTCGGAACGCAACGGGGGCGAGTGACGTACATCACCACGTCCTACGATGGTTATATAAGGCTGTGAACGGCATATCAATCATTAATTTTTTGGCGGTTCACCAAATGTCCAGCAAACACAGAATCGCACCCCGTGATAAACACGGGGTGCGATTCTGTGGACTTTTGTGGAACTGAAGAGACAGTCCCTACAGCTCGGTGGCGGAGCCCCCGGCTGCGGTGATCTTGTCGCGGGCGCTGCCGCTGAACTTGTGGGCGGTGACGTCGGCCTTGACCGTCAGCTTCCCATCGCCGAGCACCTTGACCAGCGTGTTCTTCCGGACGGCACCCTTGGCGACCAGCTCGTCGAGACCGATGGTCCCGCCCTCCGGGAACAACCGGTTGATGTCGCCGACGTTGACGACCTCGTACTCGGTGCGGAACCGGTTGCGGAAGCCCTTGAGCTTGGGCAGCCGCATGTGGATCGGCATCTGCCCACCCTCGAACCGGACCGGCACGTTCTTGCGTGCCTTGGTGCCCTTGGTGCCGCGACCCGCGGTCTTACCCTTGGAACCCTCACCGCGGCCGACGCGGGTCTTCTTGGTGTTCGACCCGGGCGCAGGGCGCAGGTCGTGCAGCTTGATGGTCATTCTGCTTCCTCCACTTGCACGAGGTGGTGAACAACCCGGATCAGCCCACGGGTCTGCGGGTTGTCCTCACGCACCACCGACTGGCGGATCTTGCGCAGGCCCAGGGTGCGCAGGCTCTCGCGCTGCTTCCAACGTGCACCGATGGTGCCGCGGACCTGGGTGATCTTCAGGTTAGCCATGATTACGCCGTGCCTTCCCGCGCCGCGGCGGCAGCCAGAGCTTCGCTCTCGCGACGAGCCTTGAGCATCGCGGCCGGCGCAACATCTTCGATGGGCAGGCCACGACGGGCCGCCACCTCTTCGGGACGCTGCAGCATCTTCAGCGCGGCAACGGTGGCGTGCACCACGTTGATCGCGTTGTCGCTGCCCAGCGACTTGGACAGGATGTCGTGCACGCCCGCGCATTCCAGCACGGCGCGCACCGCGCCGCCGGCGATCACACCGGTACCCGGGCTGGCCGGGCGCAGGAACACCACGCCGGCGGCGGCTTCACCCTGCACCGGGTGGGTGATGGTTCCACCGATCAGCGGCACCCGGAAGAAGCCCTTGCGAGCCTCCTCCACACCCTTGGCGATCGCGGCAGGCACTTCCTTGGCCTTGCCGTAGCCGACGCCGACCAGGCCGTGGCCGTCGCCGACGATCACCAAAGCGGTGAAGCTGAACCGGCGGCCACCCTTGACCACCTTGGACACCCGGTTGATCGCGACGACGCGCTCCAGGTAGTTGCTCTTGTCGCCGTCCCGGTTGTCGCGGCCGCCACGGCCGCCGTCGCGGCCACCACGTCCACCGCGGTTGTCACGGTTGTCGCGCCCGTCGCTGCGGGGGGCACTGCCCGTGTCGGGACCTGCCGAGGAGGCCCCTGTCGGCTGCTCCGCCATCATGCGGTCCTTCCAGTCATCTTCACGTCGGTCATCAGAAGTTCAATCCGCCCTCGCGTGCCGCGTCGGCCAGTGCCGCAATGCGACCACCGTAGGTGTAGCCACCGCGGTCGAACACCACGTTCTCGACGCCGGCGGCCTTGGCACGCTCAGCGATCAGCTGGCCGACCCGCACACTGTGGGCCTTCTTGTCGCCGTCCACACCCCGCACGTCGGCCTCGATCGAGGACGCCGCAGCCACCGTGTGACCAGCGAGGTCGTCGACCAGCTGGACGTGGATGTGCCGCGAGGAGCGGTGCACGACCAAGCGGGGACGCTCGGCGGTGCCGGACACCTTCTTGCGCAGCCGCGCGTGCCGACGAATCCGGTGCGCACGCCGAACCTCGGAGATGTTCTGCCCGACGGGTTTGCGGTCCGGGGTGCCTTTTTGTGATTGCGCCATGACTACTTACCTGTCTTTCCGACCTTGCGGCGAACCTGCTCACCCTCGTAGCGCACGCCCTTGCCCTTGTAGGGGTCGGGGCGACGCAGACGGCGGATGTTCGCCGAGATCTGGCCGACCTTCTGCTTGTCGATGCCCGAGACCGAGAACTTGGTGGGCGTCTCCACCGCGAAGGTGATGCCTTCCGGAGCCTTGATCAGCACCGGGTGGCTGTAGCCCAGCGCGAACTCCAAGTCGCTGCCCTTGAGCGCGACGCGGTAGCCGACGCCGAAGATCTCCATCTTGCGGACGTAGCCCTCCGACACACCGGTGACCAGGTTGGCCAACAGGGTGCGGCTCAGGCCGTGCAACGACCGGTTGCGCCGGTCGTCGTCCGGCCGGGTCACCACGAGGGCGCCGTCATCGTTGCGAGCAACGTTGATCGGCTCCGCCACGGTGAGCTCCAGGGTGCCCTTGGGCCCCTTGACCGATACGTTCTGACCATCGATGGTCACGTCGACCCCGGCGGGAACCGGGACCGGCTGCTTACCAATACGCGACATGTCTGCTACTCCCTCACCACACGTACGCGAGGACTTCGCCGCCCACGCCCTGCCTGGCCGCCTGACGGTCGGTGAGCAGACCCGAGGACGTGGAGATGATCGCCACGCCCAGGCCGCCGAGCACCCGTGGCAGGTTGGTCGACTTTGCGTAGACCCGCAGGCCCGGCTTGGACACCCGGCGCAGACCGGCGAGGCTGCGCTCCCGGTTCGGGCCGTACTTGAGGTTGACCACCAGCGACTTGCCCACCCGGGCATCTTCGACGTGGTAGTCGGTGATGTAACCCTCGCGCTTGAGGATCTCGGCGATGTTCGCCTTGATCTTCGAGTGCGGCAGGGTCACCTCGTCGTGGTACGCCGAGTTGGCGTTACGCAGACGGGTCAGGAAGTCCGCGATCGGATCCGTCATAGTCATTTAGGCTGCTCCTCCACCCTCACCAGCTGCTCTTCTGCACACCGGGCAGCTCGCCGGCGTGCGCCATTTCGCGCAGGCAGATTCGGCACAGGCCGAACTTCCGGAGCACCGCGCGCGGGCGGCCGCACTTGTTGCAGCGGGTGTAGGCGCGCACCGCGAACTTGGGTTTGCGGGCCGCCTTGATAACCAACGCCTTCTTAGCCATGTGGTCAGTTCTCCTTGAACGGAAAGCCGAGAGCCCGCAGCAGCGCTCGTCCTTCGTCGTCGTTGGTCGCCGAAGTGACGACGGTGATGTTCATCCCCCGCGGACGGTCGATGGAGTCCACATCGATCTCGTGGAACATCGACTGCTCGGCCAGCCCGAAGGTGTAGTTGCCGGAACCGTCGAACTGCTTGGCCGACAGCCCGCGGAAGTCGCGGATACGCGGCAGAGCAATCGAGGTAAGCCGGTCCAGGAACTCCCACATCCGGTCACCACGCAGGGTGACCCGAGCACCGATCGGCATGCCCTCGCGCAGCTTGAACTGTGCGATGGACAGGCGGGCCTTACGGATCTCCGGCTTCTGGCCGGTGATCGCGGCCAGGTCGGTGACCGCGTTGTTGATCAGCTTGGCGTCCCGGGCGGCTTCGCCAACACCCATGTTCACCACGACCTTCACCACGCCCGGGATCTGCATCACGTTGGCGTAGTTGAACTCTTTGTTGAGCGCGTCCCGGATCTCCTCGCGGTAGCGCACCTTCAGCCGAGGCTGGATCTTCTCTGCAGTCGTCATCTCTAGATGTCCTTGCCGTTGCGCTTGGAGACGCGAACCTTCTTGCCGGACTCGGCGTCCACCCGGTAGCCGATCCGGGTGGGCTGTCCGTCGGAGTCGACGACCATCACGTTGGAGACGTGGATCGGGGCCTCTTGGGTGACGATGCCGCCCGAGGAGGCGCCGGCCTGGTTGGCCGAGTTCGCGACGTGCTTCTTGATCCGGTTGACGCCCTGGACCAACACACGGTTGCGGGCGGGGTAAGCCTGCAGGACCTTGCCCTTGGCACCCTTGTCCTTACCGGCGATGACCAGAACGGTGTCGCCCTTGTGGACCTTCATCTACAACACCTCCGGTGCCAGCGAGACGATCTTCATGAACTTCTTCTCGCGCAGCTCGCGACCGACCGGCCCGAAGATGCGGGTTCCGCGCGGGTCGTTGTCGGCCTTGATGATCACGGCCGCGTTCTCGTCGAACTTGATGTAGCTGCCGTCGGCGCGGCGACGCTCCTTGACGGTGCGCACCACGACGGCCTTGACGACATCACCCCGCTTGACGTTGCCGCCCGGGATGGCGTCTTTGACGGTTGCGACGATGACATCACCGATGCCTGCGTATCGCCGCGACGAGCCGCCGAGCACCCGGATGCACAAGATCTCCTTGGCGCCGGTGTTGTCGGCGACCTTCAACCGCGATTCCTGCTGAATCACCAGATCTCCTAAATAATCGAGTCGACGCGCGGCATGGCGGTACCAGCCGGAATCTCCCCGGACGTGCGTGGTCTTGCTCTTCTTACGGAGCCGATGAGCACGCAGGGCCAACTTTCGCTGGCCGAGGTCTGCTCACGGCAACCCCTGAAGTCTAGGTGACGTATCGCCCAACACCAAATTGCTGGTCGAGGGGTCCGCAACGGGCGGGGACAGCGTCGCGCCCGCTCCGATTCCGGCCCGGCTCAGTCGTCGCCTTGCCGCACCCAGGCGTAGATGAACAGCCCCATCGCCGCCGCCAACGCGATCAGGACCCACTGGACAATTGCCTGGTCAATCCAGGAGCCCGGCGGCGGAGCACCGGGAAGGATGTTGCGCAGCGGGATGATCGCGAACAGATTCGCGGCGTACCAGGTGGCGAATGGGGGCAGAAACTTCCGCCTGCCCATCGCCATCGGCACCGCCACGATCAGGGCCAGGGTGGGCAGGCTGATCAGGACCAGGCAGATTCCGAGGTCGAAGATCAGTGGCCCCCTAGCGCGCTGGATCTTCAACACCACCGCGGCGTCGGCATCGCCTCGCTGGTTTCGGGTCCTGCTGGAGTCGTGTACCCGGGCGACGCTGGCGTCCCAGCCATCCAGCGATCCGGTGATCTCCACTCGGGCGGGGATCCGTTTGCGGCCTTCTCCGGTCCCCACGAAAACATCGGCCGACAGCTCTTCGGTGGTGTAGGTGTCGAAGGGCCAGTTTCCCGGGGCGCCGTACGCCTCGATCGTCGTGCTGACTCGAGCCGGCGCATCTCCCGCCGGGAAATGCAGGTCCCCCAGGTCGTTCGGGGGATACAACCGCACCGCAAGCTCGGTGTTCAGCACATCGAATCGCTTGTCGTACAACGCCTCTCCGGGGTGGACGAGCACGTCCACGGCGAGCCGGTTGGCTACCGGGTTCAGCTCCTGCAGCCGCACCTGCACGATGGTGTCCGCCGGGTTCGCCGCACTCAGGTCCAGCGGCGGAAGCGGACTGTCCGATCGCTGAAGGGTGTGAACGCCGAACAACGATGACGCGTAGGCCACCACGATCGCGGCCAGGATCACCGCGCTGGTCAGGAAGCGCGGCCGTTGACGCCGCTTCGCCGCCGGAGCGCCGGCCGGGTCCAATTGGGGCTCAGTGGTCATCGGCAGTCAGGGTAGCGAACGGCAACGGCGACCGTACCGCGCAGGAGATGTCCCGAAACATGCTGGCCGCCAAGCATATCGGAATCCGATCCAACGCGCTCAGACGTCACTGTTTGCCCGCACACCGTTTACCTTCTGTTCGACAATGTGCGGGTTTCGGTTGTTATACAAACGGCCATGAATCGATTTCGGGCTGTCGCAACCCGAACGCCGGCCGTGGCCGCCGGCATCCTGCTGGCCGCGTCCGCAGTGGCACTGTCGGCGTGCACCGTTCCCCATATGACGCTGGCCTACGCCAGTGAACTCGTGACCTGCGGCGGCAAGACCGATCTGAAAGCCAGCGGTTCGACCGCGCAGGCGCATGCGATGGCTGAGTTCGTCGGCGTCTACCGCACCGCCTGCGTCGATCGCACTCTCGACTACACCGCCAACGGTTCGGGCGCGGGCATCGCTGATTTTTTGTCTGGCGAAACCGATTTCGCTGCGTCCGACTCGCCCCTGAACGCCGAGCAGCGGAGGCTGGCCAAGCAGCGCTGCGGGGGCGCGGATGCCTGGCACCTACCGATTGCGTTCGGGCCGATGGCAATCACCTACAACCTTCACGAGGTCGAATCGCTGGTACTGGACGCGCCCACCATCGCCAAGATCTTCAACGGCAGCATCACCCGCTGGGACGACCCGGACGTTGTCGCGCTCAACGGCCCCATGCCTGCTCAGGACATCCGCGTCGTGTACCGCAGCGACTTGTCCGGCAGCACCGAGAACTTCCAGGCCTACCTGCGGGCCGCATCCGGCGGCGTCTGGGACAAAGAGGCGGATAAGACGTTCAACGGTGGCGTCGGTGTGGGAGCTAAGGGCAATGAGGGCACCGCGGCGCTGGTACGGACCACCGAGGGTTCAATCAGCTACAACGAGTTGGCCTTTGCCATGGACCAGGGACTTTTCGCCGCCGAGATCAAGACCCCGGCGAGCCGCAAGTCCAAACGCCCGGTGCGAATCGGCACCGACTCGGTCGGCAAAACCATCGCCGGCGCGAAGATCATCGGAACCGGCAACGATCTCGTGGTCGATATCTCGTCGTTCTACAACCCGACCCAAGGCGACGTGTATCCGATCGTGTTGGCCGGCTACGAGATCGTCTGCTCGAAGTATCCAGACCCGATCGTGGGCCAGGCGGTCAAGGGCTTTCTGCAGGCGGCCGCCGGCCTGGGCCAGGCCAACCTCAACAAGCAGGGCTACATCCCACTGCCACCGGATTTTCAATCGCGGGTCTGGACCGCGATCGACGCCATCTCCTGAGGCCTCGCACCTCCCCCACCCTCCAGTCCAGCGTGCGTGTTTGTCCGCGACACACCGAGCCAGGACGTACAGACACGCACGCTCGCGCTAGGTCTCCCCGTCCGTCGCGCAACGAAACCCGATATGGCTCGTCGCGGTGTCCTGTGACTGCGGGGACCGGGCCGCGGGGCGATAGCGGTGGCAGTACTCCGGCGCGCACAGATGCGAGCCGCCCTTGAGGGTCTGGCTGATGTCGGGGCGGGCGGGGCCGGCCGGCGCGCAGCAGGCGTTCGGCGGCGCTTCGAGCCGATGGTGGGCCGAGAACTCGGTGGTCGTCCACTCCCAAACGTTGCCGATCATGTCCAGGAGCCCCCAGGCGTTCGGCGGAAATGTTCCCACCGGTGAGGTCCCGGCCCATCCCAGGGCACCGTCGTTGCGGTAGGGAAAGTCGCCCTGCCAGGTGTTGGCCATCAAGGCACCGTCCGGCTTCTCGTCCTCGCCCCACGCATACGTGCTCACGCTCCCGGCCCGGGCGGCGTACTCCCATTCGGCCTCGGTCGGCAGCCGCCGCCCCGCCCATCGGGCAAAAGCCGCCGCGTCGGGATAGGCCACCTGGACCACCGGGTGATCCAACCTGTCCTCAAAGGTGCTGCCCGGTCCGAACGGGTGCCGCCAGCTGGTGCCGGGGATCCACCGCCACCACTGCCGCCAGTCGCGCAGGTCGACCGGCCCGTCGGTGGGGTGAAACACCAGGGCGCCCGGTTCGGTGTCGCCGTACAGTGCGGGATCGAGCTCCTGTTCGGCGAGCGTCACATGGCCGGTGGCGTCGACGAATGCGGCGTACTGCGCGTTGGTCACCGGATGACGCTCCAACGCGAACGGCTGCACCGCCACGCTGTGAATGGGCGCCTCTTCGGGATAGAAACTCGTCGAACCCATCCGGAACACCCCGGCCGGGATCTCAACGAGGTCCGTCAACATCACGTCAGTCCCGCGAAAATGCAGCAGCGATAGTCTTTTTCACATCCAGGTACGGTTCACCGCTGACATCCACGGCGACGTCCGCGATGGTCCCGCCGGTGAAGGCGAACGGTGCACGGTACGCCGACGACACCGCCTGACCGGTGTTGCGCCCGACGCTGACCCCACCGCCGGCCAACGCGAAGGCACCTGGCTGGGCGACCATGTCGGGCAGGATGGCGACCACCTCGTCGTCGATGTACAGCGAGGCCTCGCCGACCGGCGTGTGACTGCCCTCGACCGTTCCGGTGCGCTCGAAACGGATTCCGAAAATATGCTGCCCCAACGGAACCGGGCCGGGCGACGACACCCACTGTTCGCGCTCGCCGAGGAAGTTGTAGACGTAGTGCAGTCTGCCGCCCTGAACGAACAGTGCATGGCCGCCGTGTCGGGCCCCCTGCTTGAACAGCAGCCCCTGGGCAGCAGCGGAATCCACCGTGACGCGGGCCAACACCGAGAATGACCGGCCGCGAAGCTCCACGCACGCCCCCAACGGCACCTCGGCGGTGTTCGGGTAGTAGGTGTAGCCGGTCCGGTCACCGGACAGATACGGCCTCTGGCGGGTGGTCATCTCGAAGATGTTCAAGTCCGCCAACGGCAGGCCGTTGTACTTCTCGGCCTCGGCGAACCACATCGCCTGCAGTTCCTCGAGTTTCTCCGGATGCTCGGCGGCCAGGTCATGACACTGACTGCGGTCCTCGGCCAGGTGGTAGAGCTCCCACCGATCGTCGTCGAAGTGACTCCATCCCGACGGGGTCGCCGCATGCACCGTGTTGGCGAACCAGCCACGGTGCCAGATCCCGCGAGTGCCCAACATCGTGTAGAACTGGGTGTGCTTGCCGGTATCCGCGGCCGGATCATCCAGCGCTGCTTTGAAACTCACGCCTTCCAAAGGCCGTTGGACAATACCGCGCACGGTCTCCGGCGGCGTGATGCCGAGCAGGTCGTAGACCGTCGGGGTCACGTCGCAGACGTTGACATAGGTGTCGCGTACCTCGCCACGCGCAGCGATTCCGTTGGGCCAGCTGACGATCGCGGGGTCGGCTATGCCGCCCTCATGGGACGCATAGCGCTTGTAGAGCTTGTAGGGCGTGTTGAACGCCATTGCCCAACCGACCGGGTAGTGGTTGTAGGTTTCTGGACTACCCAGCTGATCGAAGAGTTTCATCGCCTCTTCGACCGAGTCGATGTAGCCGTTGAAGAACTTGTTCTCGTTGGGCGAGCCGTTCGGACCGCCCTCGCCGCTGGCCCCGTTGTCCGAGATCACCACGACGATGGTGTTGTCGAGTTGCCCGGACTCCTCCAGGTAGTCCAGAATCCGCCCGATCTGGGCGTCGGTGTAAGTCTGGAAACCCGCGAACACCTCAGCCATCCGGGCGAACAGACGCTTCTCGGAGTCATCGAGACTGTCCCACGGGCGGACCATGTCCAGCAGCGGCCAGGGCTGGCCGTCGGCACTGGTGACATCGGCGTAGGGGTTGACCGCGGACAGCTCGGTGTCCTGCGGTACCAGTCCCAGCTTCTTCTGGTTCGCCAACACGACTTCCCGGTACTTCTCGTAGCCCATGTCGAAGCGCCCGGCGTAGCGGTCGGCCCATTCGGCGAACACATGGTGCGGGGCGTGGCCGGCACCCAGGCAGACGTAGCCGAACCAGGGCTTGCCGGGCGCGATGGTCTGCGCGTCGCGAATGAATTCGATGGTCTTGTCGGCGATGTCCTTGGACAGGTGGTAGCCGTCCTCCGGCGCAGCGGGCGGCGCGACCGGGTGGTTGTCATAAACCAGGTCCGGGTACCACTGGTTGGTCTCGCCTCCCATGAAGCCGTAGAACCGTTCGAATCCCCGCTGGGTGGGCCAGTGCCGTCGTGCGCCGGCCATGTTGGACTCTTCCAGCGGAGTCAGGTGCCACTTGCCGACGCAGAAGGTGTTCCAGCCCCGTTCGGCGAGAACCTCACTGAGCAAGGCGGTTTCGAAGGGAATGCGTCCGCTGCAGTTGGGGAAGCCATCGGTGAACTCTTCGATGGTGGCCATGCCGACGCTGGTTGCGTTACGCCCGGTCAGTAGCGAAGCCCTGGTCGGTGAGCACAGGGCGGTGGTGTGGAACTGGGACAGCCGGACACCGCGCTCGGCGATCCGAGTCATCGTGGGCATCTCTACCAGCCCACCGAAGCAGTCCCAGGTGGCGATGCCGGTGTCGTCCCAGACCAGGTACAGCACGTTGGGCGCACCTTCGGGGGCGGTCGGCGCCGCGAACGGCCCCCAGTCCGGTTCGGAATCCCGGATATCGAGACTGACCTTGCCCGTGAATTCCACCATTGCTCACTCCGTTGTCGGCCCCCGGAACGGATGAGACACTACCGGCCCGGTGCCGAAGCGGCAGCGTTTGAAGCCGGGGGCCGCTCACGCGGAGCCGATGGCCGGTTGTCGCCGACGCCGGCCGACACCAGCTCGCCGAGGAAGGCTGCGGCCGCCGGCGAGGGTGCCCGCTCCAGCGGGGTGATCAGCGCCACCTCGCGTGGGATCGCCGGATCGGTTGCCACCCCGACCAGCTGATCTGACTTCGCCACCAACGCCGGCGGCAGAAATGCCACGCCCAAGCCCGCAGCAACCAGGTCGACCAGGTCGAGCGGACTGTTGGATTCGGCGCAGACGCTTGGGACAAAACCCAGATCGGCGCAGATGCCATCGATGTGCAGGCGGGTCCGAAGGTCCGCCCGGCGCTCGACGAACTCGCGCTCCCGTAGGTCCGTCAGCGGGACGACATCGCTGGCCGCGAGCGGATCGTCGCGGCGCACCGCCAGCACCAGCGGCTCGATTCCCAACGACAGGTCCTTGACCCGGCTTCCGTCATAAGGCCGGCAAACGAAGGCCAGGTCCACGTCTCCGTCGGCGGTCGCCTGTACCAACGTGTCGATGGAGTCGTGTCGCAGCGTGATCTCGATGCGCGGAAAATTTCGGTGATACCGGGCCAGCAACCCCGGCAGATCGACGGTTCCCAGCCCCTGGATCACCCCGATGCTCAGCCGCCCGCACAGCACTCCCCTGACCGCGTCGACGGCGGCCCGCGCGTGGTCGGCCGCAGCCAGGGCATTCTGCGCATCCGGCAGCAGGGCCAGTCCAGCCGTGGTGAGGTCGACGCGGCGATTGTTGCGGACCAGCAGCGCGGTTCCGAGCTCCTGCTCCAGACTGCTGATCGATGCGGACAGGGTGGACTGCACCACGTGCACCTTCGCAGCCGCCCGAGTGAAGTGCAGCTCTTCGGCCACAGCGACAAAGTGTTTCAGCTGCCGCAGCTCCATAGCGATCAGTGTGACGGCCAGCGCCGATTGGTCAAATCCAATGTTGGCTTACGCCACCATGATTACTTTGAGGCGGCTGAGACCAACCCGCGACGAACGCTGATCGTTGCTGCAACCCCACTGCCGCAATGACTTACATCGCCGCCCTCACGTGCGTCGATCGACGCTGACGATTCTCTACATTGAGATTAACTGTTGAAATATCCACCCACAGGGGTGGTGACGGCGCCGTCCACCCGTTAGCGTCTGACGAGGATGCCAAGGGGGGTTGAGGCACAGTCCCTGACATCCGGACATCCGTTGTCGCACAACATTATCGCCGCCACTACAACGCCTGGACTGGATTTGTCGTGCGCGCGAGGGGCGAACGCCGGTGTCCAGAACGCCCGGCTCGTTCGAAGGGGAACGCACAGGACCGGGGCTACCCAAGTACGGAAGGAACGCACCGAAAATGAATCGTCGGATCATCTTGTCGGCCGGTGGGGTCACCGCGGGTCTACTCTCGACCACATTCCTGCCCGCGCCAGTCGCTTTCGCCGACAACGGTGTCGGCGCGGCCGGAAATGTCGGCAGCACAGCGATTCCGGTCGACCTGGCGAGCAACGTCGCCGGTACGCCAGGAACAGGAGCCCTGGGCGACGCCGGCGCCCTCGGCCCAGAGGCATCCACACCCGCCCCAAATCCGTTCGGCGAACTGGGCGCTCTCAGTCCCACCGGCGGTACGCCCAGCCCATCGCCGCTCGGTGATACCGGCGCGATACCGCCGATCAGCGGCACACCGGACACCACGCCCGCCGGAGCCCCGGATGCCGGGCCCGACGCCACTCCCAGCACCGGCGATGGCTTCACCATCGGCGACACCACCTTCAATCCCGTCCTCGACGACGGATCGGCGGGCTTCACCCCGCTCAGTCCGCTGTTCAGCGCACCGCCGTTCTTCCAGGTCGGCGAGGGTGAGCAGTCGTTCGACGTGTCCAGTGGCACGGGAAGCAGTGCCACCGATCTCGGCAACGTGACCGCCAGCGAGAACGTCACGAACCTGTTCGGCGGTATCCACAACACCGAGTTCACGATCACCGACGTAGATCCGGCCTCCGGTGCGACCGCCTCCGACCTGCCCGCGGTGGGAACGGTGTATGACGTGATGAACTTCGGCAACGGGTTCGAGAACGTCTATACCGATATCCCCGGGGCCGACGGCGCCGCCAATTCCATCACCGACACCCTGTCGACGCCGTTCGGCGACTTCAACATTCCGACCGATTTCGACGCGGCCGGGCTGCTTGACCCGGGCGACGCCTTCGGTTTGTCGGCGATGGGCGCCGATGCCGCAGGCGGCGCGGCCGACGCAGCCAGCGCCGCAGCCGGAGGCGCCGCCGATGCGGCCAGTAGCGCCGCGGACGCCGCCGGTGGTGCGGCCGACCTCGCCGGAGGTTTCCCGGACATCTCGGGCATGTTCGATCCAGCAAGCCTGTTCGGACTCTGACACGCGTCGCAGGTCGAGACAACCGACCACCAAACATCCCAGGTCACCCTCGCACCGGGCCTGGGATGTTTGGCCCGCGCACGGAACGGGTAGCCCGGTCACCGCACACTTCATGGAAGTTCTGGGGGGAACCATGACTTGGACGCCGCGATGAGGGCGCAGCATTCGTTGGGGCTCAATCTGTCTTGGCTACGCGTGACCACGGTGTTTCTGATCGACATCGGCATCTTGTGGGTCGGCGGTCATTGGCCGGCCCAGCTCGGGCCCCCCGAGCGCGCATGGTGGCCGGCGGTGGGCCTTGCCGCGGTGCTGTCGACGGCCGCGTTGATCACCCACCGTCGGGTACCGCTGACGGCAATCGTGCTCGCGCGGCTGCTCGACCGCTTCGCGACCCCTGCAGCGTTTCTCACCGAAGGCTGTACGCCCGGCTTCGACCACCGCCGTCGCTACAGTCGCGACGTCGTCGGAGTACGCGAATACCGCGGGCGGCTGGTGTCGGTGATCGCTGTACCAGCCACACCGACCGAAGCGACTGGGCGGCATCGCCGCGTGCCGGCGTCGGTGCCGACTCTCTCCGCTGAGCTCGTCGCCGCCGGCCTGCGCCAGTTCGACGTACGCCTGGATGGGATCGACATCGTGTCGGTACGAACGTGCGACTCCCCCACCGACTCTCCCGATGACGAACGCACCACCGCCGCGGCGACGGTCCATGGGCCCGGCTCCTGCCGACCACAAGACAACTGGCTGATCCTGCGGATGGATCCGATGCACAACACCGAGGCGGTGGCGGTTCGCGACTCGGTCGCCGCGACCCTGGCCGTAGCCACCGAACGACTGGCCCGCGACCTGTGCGAACGTCACCTGGACGCGCGCATCCTGTCCGCCGACGAGTTCGACCAGGTCGACGCGGCTCTCTTGGCCGGTCTGCAGCCCGCCCGGCTCCGCCGACGTCGCCGCCGACTGAAGCAGAAAGAGAGCAAGGGCCCCAAGCAGTTCGCGGCCACATTCTGGATGTCGCCGCGCGACATCTCCACGGAGAACCTCGAGCGGCTGTGGCTGCCGGAGACCGATACGACCGCGGTGACGGTGCGCCTGACGCCGCAGCAGCGCCACACCGACGTCGCGGTCCTGGTGCGGTACCATACCGCGAGCAGATTGCGCCGGAACGCCTGGGCCGGATTGAACCGTCTCAACGGCCGCCAGTTGACGGCATTGAGTACCAGCCTGCCGACGCCGACGCAACGCACGCTCGCGGTCCCGGCCCGGGTGCTCAACGGCGAGGATTCGCTGCAGGTTCCGCTCGGCCCGACCGCGCCGCAACCATTGGCGCGGGTCAAAGTGCCGGCCTGACCCGGACCCGACCCCCAACACGACCCGAAACACGACGAAGCCCCGCGACGCAGGTCGCGGGGCTCGGTCGTGACTACGGCGTGACTACGCCCGTCGAATTACTTGGCCTTCTCCAGGATCTCGACCAGGCGCCAGCGCTTCGACGCCGACAACGGACGGGTCTCCATCAGCGACACGCGGTCACCGATGCCGGCCGTGTTGTTCTCGTCGTGAGCCTTGACCTTCTTGGTGGTCCGGATGATCTTGCCGTACAGCGGGTGCTTCACACGGTCCTCGAGCTCGACGACGATGGTCTTCTCCATCTTGTCGCTGACCACGTAGCCGATCTGGGTCTTGCGGCGACCCCGAGGGGTCTCCGTGCGCGCGGTGTGCTTGGGACCCTTCTCCGCGGCGTTAGCCTTTGCAGCCTGTGCCATTACGATGCCTCGCCTTCAGAACCAGCGGGACCGGACGCCAGGCCCAGTTCCCGTTCGCGCAACACGGTGTAGATGCGCGCGATCTGGTGGCGCACCGTGCGGAGCCGACGGTTGTTGGTGAGCTGCCCGGTCGCCATCTGGAAACGCAGGTTGAACAGCTCCTCTTTGGACTCGCGCAGCTGCTCGACGAGTTCTTCGCCGTTAAGCTCGCGCAGTTCGCCAGCGGTAACTCCCACTGCCATCAGAACTGCTCCTCTCGGGTCACGATGCGCGCCTTGATCGGCAGCTTGTGGATCGCCCGGGTCAGTGCGGCGCGGGCAATGGCCTCGTTCGGGTAGCTCAGCTCGAACAGCACCCGGCCCGGCTTGACGTTGGCGACCCACCACTCCGGCGAACCCTTACCGGAACCCATGCGGGTCTCGGCAGGCTTCTTGGTCAGCGGACGGTCCGGGAAGATGTTGATCCACACCTTGCCGCCACGCTTGATGTGCCGGTTGATGGCGATACGAGCCGACTCGATCTGCCGGTTGGTGATGTAGGCGTGCTCCAGTGCCTGGATGCCGTACTCACCGAACGTCACCGCGGTGCCGCCGCTGGCGATGCCGCGCTGCTTGGGATGGTGCTGCTTGCGGTGCTTGACCTTACGGGGAATCAACATGATTAGCTCTCCGTGCTCTGCGTTTCCGCCGCGGCGGGAGCGGTCTCGGTGACCGTTTCCGCAGCAGCGGCGTTCTCGGTGCTCTCAGCGGCCCGCCCGGCGTCGGTGCTGGTCGCGGTGGTACCCGAGGCGCCACTACGGCGCGGGCGGGTGCCCGACGGGCGCTCCCGGCGCGGACGGTCGGCCGACGGTGCGGCGACGGCCAGCTCACGCTTGCCACCGACCACGTCGCCCTTGTAGATCCAGACCTTCACGCCGATCCGCCCGAAGGTGGTCTTCGCCTCGTACAGTCCGTAGTCGATGTCGGCGCGCAGCGTGTGCAGCGGCACCCGGCCTTCACGGTAGAACTCCGAGCGGCTCATCTCGGCGCCGCCGAGACGGCCCGAGCACTGCACCCGGATGCCCTTGACGTTGGGCTGACGCATCGCCGACTGGATCGCCTTGCGCATCGCGCGACGGAACGCCACACGGTTGCTCAGCTGCTCGGCGACACCCTGCGCGACGAGCTGGGCGACGGCCTCCGGCTGCTTCACCTCAAGGATGTTCAGCTGCACCTGCTTACCGGTGAGCTTCTCCAGGTCGCCACGGATCCGGTCGGCCTCGGTACCGCGGCGGCCGATGACGATGCCCGGCCGGGCGGTGTGGATGTCGACCCGGACCCGGTCCCGGGTGCGCTCGATGGTCACGTCGGCGATGCCGGCGCGCTCCAGGCCGCTCGACAGCAGCCGGCGGATCGCCACGTCTTCCTTGACGTACTCCGCGTACTGCTTGTCGGCGTACCAGTGCGACTTCCAGTCGGTGGTGATCCCGAGCCGGAAGCCGTGCGGGTTGATCTTCTGGCCCATTACTCCGAGCCCTCCTTCGCGTCGGACGTCTCAGGCGCCTTCTTGGCTGCCGCCTTCTTGGCGGGCGCCTTCTTCGCCGCCGCTTTCTCAGTCGTCTTCTCGGCAGCCTTGGCTGCGGAAGCCTTCTTGGCCGGCGCCTTCTCGGTCGCCTTGGCCGCCGAAGCCTTCTTCGCCGGGGCCGTCGAACCCGCCTGGTCGGAGGCCGCCTTGCTGCCCTGCGCACGACGCGCCCGGGCCGCGCTGGCGGACTGCGCCGAGCCACCACCGGAGGACGGCCGGCTCTCCACCACCACGGTGATGTGGCTGGTGCGCCGACGGATCCGGTACGCACGCCCCTGGGCGCGCGGCTTGATCCGCTTGGCGGTCGGGCCCTCGTCGGCGTAGACGCTGGCCACCACGAGGGTGGCCGGGTCCAGGCCGTCGTTGTTCTGGGCGTTGGCAGCCGCGCTGGCGATGACCTTGGCCACCGGCAGGCTGGCCTGCTGCGGTGCCCAGCGCAGGATGTCCAATGCGTCGGACACCGACTTGCCGCGGACCAGGTTGATCACCCGGCGCGCTTTGCTGGCCGAAACCCGCACAAAGCGGGCCTTGGCGACAGCGGACGGAAATTCAGTCGTGGCACTCACCGGCGCTTAGCCTTCCGGTCGTCTTTGATGTGTCCCTTGAAGGTGCGCGTCGGAGCGAATTCGCCGAGCTTGTGCCCGACCATCGACTCGGTGACGAATACCGGAACATGCTTGCGGCCATCGTGTACGGCGAACGTGTGCCCGATGAAGTCCGGGATGATCGTCGACCGACGCGACCAGGTCTTGATGACCTGCTTGGTGTTCTTCTCGTTCTGAACGTCGACCTTCTTGAGCAGATGGTCGTCGACGAACGGACCCTTCTTGAGGCTGCGTGGCATCGCTTTCCCTCCGATTCCTAGCGCTTCTTGCCGGTGCGCCGGCGTCGGACGATGAGCTTGTCGCTGGGCTTGTTCGGCCGGCGGGTGCGACCCTCCGGCTTACCCCACGGGCTGACCGGGTGCCGGCCGCCGGAGGTCTTGCCCTCACCACCACCGTGCGGGTGGTCCACCGGGTTCATGACGACACCACGGACGGTCGGGCGCTTGCCCTTCCACCGCATACGGCCGGCCTTACCCCAGTTGATGTTGGCCTGCTCGGCGTTACCCACCTCGCCGACGGTGGCGCGGCAGCGCACGTCGACTCGGCGGATCTCGCCCGAAGGCATACGCAGCGAGGCGTAGGCGCCTTCCTTACCCAGCAGCTGGATGCTGGACCCAGCCGAGCGGGCCAGCTTGGCCCCGCCTCCCGGGCGCAGCTCCACCGCGTGCACCAGGGTGCCGGCGGGGATGTTGCGCAGCGGCAGGTTGTTGCCCGGCTTGATGTCGGCGTTGGCGCCCGATTCCACCACGTCGCCCTGAGACAGACCCTGGGGGGCGATGATGTAGCGCTTCTCACCGTCCAGGTAGTGCAGCAGCGCGATACGCGCAGTGCGGTTCGGGTCGTACTCGATGTGGGCGACCTTGGCGTTGACGCCGTCCTTGTCGTGCCGACGGAAGTCGATCACGCGGTAGGCACGCTTGTGACCGCCACCCTTGTGCCGGGTGGTGATCCGGCCGTGGGCGTTACGCCCACCGTGGCCGTGCAGCGGCCGGACCAGCGACTTCTCCGGGTGAGAGCGGGTGAGCTCAGCGAAATCGGAGACGCTGGCACCGCGACGACCGGGGGTCGTCGGCTTGTACTTGCGGATTCCCATGTCAGTTAGATCTCTCTCTCACTCCGGTCAGGCCGGTGCGGCGAACAGGTCGATCGGCTTGCTGCCGGGCGCCAGGGTCACAATGGCGCGCTTGGTGTCCTTGCGCTTGCCGTAGCCGGTCCGGGACCGCTTGCGCTTGCCCGGCCGGTTCGCGGTGTTCACCGACGAAACCTTGACCGCGAAGATCTTCTCGATCGCGATCTTGATCTGCGTCTTGTTCGAGTCCGGGTGCACCACGAACGTGTACACGTTGTCCTCGATCAGTCCGTAGGACTTCTCGGAGATGACCGGCGCGAGGATGATGTCGCGGGGGTCGGTGATGGTCGCCATCAGGCCGAAACCTCCTCGGTTTTGGCGGTGTGAGCCTCGATGTAGGAGTTCAGAGCCTCGACGCTGAACACCACGTCGTCGGCACGCAGCACATCGTGGGTGTTGAGCTGGTCCGGGGACAGGATGTGCACACCCGGCAGGTTGCGCACGCTCTTGGCGCCCGTCTCGTCGGCCCGGCCGATGACCACCAGCACCTGCTTGCGGTCAGTGATCGAGCCCAGGAACGTCTTGGCGTCCTTGGTCGACGGGGTCTGTCCGCTCACCAGTTCGGTGACCGCGTGGATCCGGCCGTTGCGCGCCCGGTCCGACAACGCTCCGCGCAGGGCAGCGGCGATCATCTTCTTCGGGGTGCGCTGGCTGTAGTCGCGCGGCTTGGGGCCGTGCACCACGCCACCGCCGGTGAACTGCGGCGCCCGGGTCGAACCCTGACGGGCCCGGCCGGTTCCCTTCTGCCGGTAAGGCTTACGGCCACCGCCGCTGACCTCACCGCGGGTCTTGGTCGAGTGCGTACCCTGACGGGCCGCGGCCAACTGAGCGATCACCACCTGGTGCATGAGCGCGATGTTGGCGGGAGCGTCGAACAGCTCGGCGGGCAGCTCAACCGAGCCGCTGGACTTGCCGTCCGGAGTCTTGACGTCAATCTTGATGCCGGCCATTACTTCTCACCCTTTTTGATCGCGCTGCGGACCAGAACCAGCCCACCGTTGCGGCCCGGAATGGCGCCCTTGATCAACAGCACACCGTTCTCGGCGTCGACCTTGTGCACCACCAGGTTCTGGGTGGTGACACGGTCGCTGCCCATCCGGCCCGACATCCGGGTGCCCTTGAACACCCGGCCGGGGGTCGAGCAGCCACCGATCGAACCCGGCCGGCGGTGCACCGCCTGAGCGCCGTGACCGGCGCCCTGGCCGCGGAAGCCGTGCCGCTTCATGGTGCCGGCGTAGCCCTTGCCCTTGGAGGTTCCGGTGACGTCGACGTAGCTGCCGTCACTAAAAATCTCGGCGGTCAGTTCCTGGCCGATTTCATAGCCGGCCGCCGCCTCTTCGCTGTCCAGCCGCAGCTCCGCCAGGTGGCGGCGGGGGTTCACACCCGCGGCGGCGTACTGACCGGTGACCGGCTTGTTCACCTTGCGGGGGCTGATCTCTCCGTAGGCGAGCTGCACGGCGCTGTAGCCGTCGCGCTCGGGGGTACGGATACGGGTCACCACGTTTGGCCCGGCCTTGACGACCGTAACCGGCACGACCTTGTTGTTCTCGTCGAACACCTGCGTCATGCCCAGTTTGGTACCCAAAATACCTTTGCGTGCCATGGTTTTCGGTAGCTTCCTACTGGGATCTATTGGATATTGACGTCGACGCTGGCCGGCAGATCGATGCGCATCAAAGCGTCAACGGTCTTCGGCGTGGGATCGAGGATGTCGATCAGCCGCTTGTGGGTGCGCATCTCGAAGTGCTCCCGCGAGTCCTTGTACTTGTGCGGGGACCGGATAACGCAATACACGTTCTTTTCGGTCGGCAGTGGCACCGGGCCGACTACGGACGCACCGGTACGAGTGACCGTCTCAACGATCTTGCGCGCCGAGGCGTCGATCGCCTCGTGGTCGTAGGCCTTGAGCCTGATGCGGATCTTTTGTCCCGCCACGCTTCTGCTACCTCACTCCTGCAAAGGGGGTCCGTTTTTCGAACCCTTATGTGCCCCAGCTCGTCGCTACCTTTTCGAACCCGTGGGCCCGGTGTCGACACTGCGCTGGGCGCTGCCGCCGCTGTTTACCTGTCCTGGTCCACCGGTCCCCGCGGTCGGGCGTGTCGCCCTCACACGGCCCCGTGCACGGCGAAAATGCTCCGTACGGCGAGAATGGGACCGGACGCGCCCGGGTGGGCGCTGGTCGTATGCCCGGCCAGGGTCAACCCCGGCGCAGGCGAACCTGAATAGTATGCCCCAGATCGGGTCAGCGGCCAAATCCCCGCGGTTTAGCCAGGCTCGACGACGGAGAGGCCAGGCTGGAGCCGCAGCATCAACCCAGCGATAGCGTTCCGGGGCCTTGCGGCCAGCCGCCGGTGAGCGGCCCGGAAGCTGATCTTACTTGCCGGTAAGATCGCGAGCCGTGACCGGATCTACCAGTACTTACCAGACATGGCGACGGCTGGCGGGCATCCCCGGCGGCACCCGGCTGTTCTCGGCCGCGGCGATGGCCCGGGTCCCCTACTTCGCCTCGGTGCTTCCGCACGTGGTCCGGATGGAGCCCGGGCTGGCCGAGGTGCTGGTGCCCAAGTGGCCGTTCGTCTACAACCACCTGCACACCGTGCACGCGATCGCGTCCTGCAACGCGGCCGAAGTGGCGATGGGGATGTTGATGGAGGCCACCGTGCCGCGCAGTCACCGCTGGATCCCCAAGGCGATGAACGTGGCTTACCTTGCCAAGGCGACGACGTCGTTGCGGGCGACGGCCCGGCTGGACCCACCGGACTTCAGTTCGATCACCGAAGGCACCGAGGTGGTGGTGCCGGTCAGCATCACCGACAAGGCGGGCGTCGAGGTGGTGCACGCCGATATCACCACCTGGGTGACGCCGGCCTGATCACGGGCGAGTCGGGCCCGCTCCCCCGTCGAGCGTGAAGCTCGGCGACGAAGAAGTAAGGGTCAGCCGCGGATCGTCGCCCAGAAGTCGCACTGGTGCTCGGCGGCGT
Organism: Mycobacterium sp. SMC-11; assembly: GCF_046250095.1. Taxonomy (NCBI): domain Bacteria; kingdom Bacillati; phylum Actinomycetota; class Actinomycetes; order Mycobacteriales; family Mycobacteriaceae; genus Mycobacterium; species Mycobacterium sp. SMC-11. The sequence continues at coordinate 3,816,911 of NZ_CP176430.1, forward strand.
AGTCGGTGATCATCCGACTGCCGTCGGTGCGCAGTGACATCCACCGCCGGTCGGGTCCGGTTCCGACCGCGGGCCAGTCGGGTTGGTCGACGGCGATCGGCGCACCGGTGGCCACGAAGCCGGTCCAGTACTCGATCATCTGGTCGGACAGCCGGCGTTGGGCGGAGTCCAGAGGCGGGGCGCCGCCGATATCGAAGAGATAGCGCATCTCCAGCGAATGGGTGGCGCCGATCGGGAACGGCACCTGGTCGTACAACTCCGGAGCCGGGGCGTGCGGGTCGTCGAATTCGTAGCCGTAGACGGGCGCGCCACCGGCTAGGCCGCGGGCCATCCGGTCGGCCAGGCAGGCAAAGATGTCGTCGGTGGCAGCGGCCGCGTAGGCCAGCGAGACGCTGCCGTCGAACCGGCCCGGCGGATAGTGCTCCGCCACCGCGGCGGCGGAGTCGCGGCCGAAGGTGTCGGCCAGCTCGTCGGGGTACTCCGCGGCGGTGATCTCCTGTCCGACGCGCAGGTACCGCAGCGCGACGAACATAGTGAACTCATCACGGTTGACCCCCAGCAACACCGGCTTGCCCGCGGGGCCGCCCTGCGCCGGGGATTCCCGGAACGCTCGCACCGGATCGTTGGGCAGCAGCGCGCCGCCGACCACCGGTCCGCTGAGGTGATCCGTGCCGAACCGCGAGTACCACAGCGGCTTGGCCAGCCGGTCGGGCGGCAGCGCCCGCAGGCACGATGCAGTCAGCTCGTCAGGGTCGTGCGGCGCCGTGGCCCGCTCGCCACACCCCAGGGATTCGGTGTATTCGCGGCTGATCCGCTGCGCCTCGGGCACCTCGACCTGGGCCTGGCATGGCCCGCTCTGAATGATGGCGGCCCGAAACAGGCCCGCCGACTCCGGGGCGGCCAGGTGGTCACAGACCGACATGCCACCGGCGGATTCACCGGCGATCGTCACTTTGTCTGGGTCACCGCCGAATTCGTCGATGTTGTCGCGAACCCAACGCAGGGCCGCCTGCTGGTCGGCCAGCCCATAGTTGCCGGGGTCCCCCAACGCCGGGTCGGCCAGGAAGCCGAGCGCCCCCAGCCGGTAGTTGATCGTGACGACGACGATGCGTCCGCGGACCGCAAGCCGTTGCGCGTGGTAGATGTCGCCGGCCCCCCGCATGAAACTGCCGCCGTGGATCCACACCATGACCGGTAGCGGTTCAGCGGCCGAGCCGGTGGGCGTCCAGACGTTGAGCGTCAGACAGTCTTCGCTGATCGGATCGACGTCGGCAGCGTCTGGCTGGATGCACCAAGGCCCGCGTCTGACCGCGTCCCGCACACCCGGCCACGCCGGCATCGGCGCCGGGCGTTGCCACCGCAACGGCCCGACCGGCGGCGCGGCGTACGGGATCCCTTGAAACAGCCGGTGATCCGGACCGACGGTCCCCCTCAGCAGGCCAGAGCCGGTCCGCACCACGTCGGCGTTGAGCGCGACCGCCCGGGGCCCCACGCTCGGGTGCGACGCCGCCCCGTCCGAGCGCGCGCACCCGCCGGCCAATACCGCAGTCAGCGCCAGGACGACGGCGCCGACCCGGCGACCCCACCGGCACGATCCGATCGACATGACCGAAGAGCCTAATCGGGGTGGATCAGCCCAAAGCGCCGCCACGACGGCCGGTGATCCGCAACACTGGATTCAAACCTGACACGTGTCAAAAATTTCGACGAGGAGCAGGGTATGAGCGCACCGATCATCGACCAGGCCGCCCAGGTGTTCGTCGACCCCAGCGCCTATGCCGATGAACCTCGTCTGCACGCCGCCCTGACCCACCTGCGCGCACACGCACCGGTGTCCCTGGTCGATCGTCGGCCCTACCGCCCGTTCTGGGCCATCACCCGCCACGCCGACATCATGGAGATCGAACGCGACAACCAGCTGTGGATCAACGCGCCGCGTCCGGTGCTGGCGCCCGCCGACGCCGACGACCTGCAGCGCTCCCTGCTGGAGTCCGGAATGGGTCTGCGGACCCTGATCCACATGGACGATCCGCAACACCACCAGATGCGCGTAATCGTCTCAGATTGGTTCCGCCCCAAGGCGATGCGAATGCTCAAGACCCGCATTGACGAGCTCGCCCAGCAATACGTCGAGAAGATGGTGCAGCTCGGCCCGGAGTGCGACTTCGTCCAGGAGGTCGCGGTCAACTACCCGCTGTTCGTCATCATGTCGCTGCTGGGCCTGCCGGAGACGGACTTCGGCCGCATGCTGCGGCTGACCCAGGAACTGTTCGGCGGCGACGACGAGGAGTATCGCCGCGGGTTGACTCCCGAGGAGCAGTTGCCGGTGCTGCTCGACTTCTTCTCCTACTTCGGGGCGCTGACCGCGGCGCGGCGAGCACAACCCACCGAGGACCTGGCTTCGACGATCGCCAACGCGACCATCGACGGCGCCCCGCTGTCGGATGTGGACACCGCTTCCTACTACGTCATCATCGCCACCGCCGGCCACGACACCACCAGCGCAGCCATCAGTGGCGGCCTGCGCGCACTCGTCGAGCACCCCGATCAGCGCGAGCGACTCCGCTCCGACCTGCGCCTGATGCCGACCGCGGTCGAGGAGATCATCCGCTGGGTCACGCCGGTCAAGGAGTTCATGCGCACCGCCACCGCGGACACCGAGGTGCGCGGTGTGCCGATCGCCGAGGGCGAATCGGTCTATCTGTCCTATGTTTCGGCCAACCGCGACGAGGACGTGTTCGATGACCCGTTCGCGTTCGACGTCGGCCGCGACCCGAACAAGCATCTGGCGTTCGGTCACGGCGTGCATTTCTGCGTGGGTTCGGCCTTGGCACGCATGGAGATCAACAGCTTCTTCAGCGCCCTGTTGCCGCGGCTGGAAGCCATCGAACTGGCCGGCGAGCCGCAGTTGGTGTCGACGACGTTCGTCGGCGGCCTCAAGCACCTGCCGATCCGCTACCGGCTCCGGCCCTGACCTGACACCAGTGTCGCGGCACGGTGCGCGAGCATCGCGATCGTCGCGTGCGGCCCGCGACTGGTGATCCGGGGCAGCGCCGAGCCGTCGATCACCCACAGCCCGTCGATGCCACGCACCCGGCACTGCGCGTCGAGCACCGCCGCCTGGTCGTCGTCGGCTCCGATCGGCGCGCTACCGCACAGGTGCTGTGATGTCGACCAGCGCGGTTCGCCGCCAACGCCTCTCAACGCCAGTATCTGCTTGACCAGATCCACTCCGCGGCGCAACGCCACCAGATCTTCGGGTTCGGTGTCATAGCGGTGTTCGATGCGGGGCGCTACCTGCGGATCCGCCGAGATCAGGCTTATCCGGCCGCGAGCTCGCGGAGTCATCAGCGCCACCCCGATCTGCGGCTGATCGGGCGTGTCGGTCTCGCCAACCATCGTGGCGAAACCGGCTGTGTAGGGCCGGATCTCCAAGTTCTCATGGTGCAGCACGGTCTCCAGTACGGGGCGGCCCGGCGTGCCCGGCCATTCCGCTGCCACCAGCCATTCCGGGTGATCCGCGCAGTGCGCGCCGACGGGAAGTGCTGCCTTTACCGCGACACCCGCATCGTGCAGCATGGTCTCGTCACCGACACCGGACAGCATCAACAGATGTGCCGATCCGATCGCACCGGCGCACAACACGATTCGATCCGCCGTCAGCATCATGGGACCCTGCTCACCGATCGCTTCGACTGCGATGGCTCGATCGGCTTCAATGGCAACACCTACCGCTCGGGTCTGCGCGAGGACCGTGAGATTGTCCCGCGACAGCGCCGGCCGCAGATATGCGACACCCGGTCCGGTACGCACGCCGTCCTCAGTGACGTTGAGCGGCACCGCTCCGACGCCGGCCTGCGTCGTCAGCGTCGCGTCGTTGAGATCGTCGATCCAACCAAACCCTGACCGCTGTACGGCATCATTGAATCGCTTTGTGTTGTCGCACATTTCACGGGTGCGACGCACCGGTATCGGGCCCGCGTCGCCGTGTTGGGGACCCCGGAAGTCAAGGTCGGTCTCGACGGCCCGAAAAGACTCCAGCAGTTGCGGCCACGCCCAGCCCGCGGGGTAGCCGGCGAAGTCTGCCGGGAGCCCCCGGCAGAAGTACCCTCCGTTGACCGCGCCGGAGCCTCCGACGGTCGAACCCCGCACGATCGTCAGTGCATTGTCGGCCCTGCTGATCAGCTCGGCGCGGTACCGACGCACCAGCCGGCTGGCCGGGCCGATCGGCAACGTGAGCGCATCGGTGGTCTGCGCAGCCAAGACCGGGTCCTCCAGACTTGGCCCCGCTTCGATCACCGTGACCGCGCACGACGGATCCGACGAGAGCATGGCCGCGACAATCGATCCCGCGCTTCCAGCCCCCACCACCAGCGCATCGCTGTGTACCACCGGAACGGTCAAGGCGGCCTAGCTGCGAATCTGCGGCTTGAGTGCGGCAATATTGCGTTCCCGCACCACCCCGGTCCACAAGCCGGCGCCGTATGCCAGATCGTCGACTCGCTTGAGCAGCAGGTAGGCCGGCAGCCCCAGGGGCCGGGAATCGTCTTCGCTGCGCGCGTGCCGCAGCCAGTCCACCACCCCGTCGGCGACCGCCGCCAGCAGTAGCGCCCTGCGGCATCGCTGTGACACGCATGCGGCCAGCAGGGCGACCGGCCAGTAGTGCCGGCACAGAGCCGAGGCGAGCTGCAGCCCGGCGCTCGCCAGTCCGCGCAATGTCACCAGCAGCACATCTGCCGGCGCGGTGTCCGGGCCGCGCATAGACCGGGCAACCCGGTGTCCGGTCATCGCGGCGATCGCCAACGAGACCAGATAGCCCACCGCCGAGCCGAGCGCCATCAGCGCCCAGCCCGCCAGCGCCCAACCCGAGATCACCATGGGCGCGGCTTTGTCGGGATGACGCGCGGACAGCGGCGCCGCCGAACCCCCGTAAAACGCCTTGCGCGCCACCCAATCCCGCAGCTCTATCCGATGATCGTGGGCGACCTGCGCAATCGGCTCATAGCGCAGTCTGCTGCCCGCGTCCACCAACCGCCAGCACAGGTCGACGTCTTCGCCAGAATGCAGCGCCTCGTCGAAGCCACCCAGCTCCCGTAGCGTGCTGGAGCGGCAGATGATCGCCGCGCTGGGGACGTAGGCGACCTTGCCGTAAGGCACCACCGGCGCCTCGCAGCCGCCCAGGTCCAGCGACGAACGGATGGCCTCGTATCGCGCGACCAGGTGTCCGCTGTCGGCCATGCCGACGATACGGGGGGCCACCAGGGCCACGGCCGGGTCACAGAAGTGCCCCAGCAGTGCCTCCAGCCAGCCCCGGCGCGGCACCACGTCGGAATCCAGGAACGCCACGAAATCTGTGGTGCAGGCCATCAACCCGGTGTTACGCGCGGCCGCCGGTCCCCGGTTCTCCTCGTGGCGCAGGACCTGCACCTCGCAACACGGCGCGGCGGTCAGATCCTCCTGGCGGATCGGGACCAGTGACCCGTCGTCCACCACCACGACACGCAGGCCGCGGAGCGCCGCCACCAGCCGTTGCAGCCCGACGATGTTGTCTCGCACCGGGATAACCACCGTCACGTCTCGATACGATGGCCCGCCTGCAGGCCGTGGGTGGGCAACGGTGGCGTCGAGCAGGGTACGGGCCAGTTGTGCGCTCACGGCGTCGCGTACCTCCAACCGGCCATCGGACAACATCCCCTGAGCGGCCGGCGCCAACCGCAGCAGCCGGGTCGGCGAACCGCCCAGAAGCGTGGAGCCCCGCCCCAGGACCCGCACCTTCCGGTCGACCTGCACGGCGAAACCGTCCGGCAGCCGAGCCGCGGTCATCGCAGCATCCCGTCGGGCCCGGGCGCCCAGGCGCCGAGGGCCGCCAGGCCGGCCTCGGTCATCTCGCCGAATAGTCGTTGCCCCTCGACGGCAGTGGCGGTGGTCGGGTCCCCCAGCACCCCGACGGCACTCACCGCAGCAACACCGCCCTCGCGCATCGCGGGCAGCAGCTGCGCCAATGGCGCGCTGTTGCCGGGCAGCGCCCGCTCGAACCTCACACTATCGGGCGAAAGATGCAGCAGCAGAGACGTTTCGGTGTGGCCAGCATGGGCATCGGCACCAGGAGCGGCACACGGTAGCCACGCCACGTCGCGGCCTTCGAAGCGCAGCCGACCCACCGCCTCGATCAAGGCGGGCACATTGCCGCCGTGGCCGTTGACGAAAACCACCCGCTGCGCCCAGCAGCAGGCCGAACGGCCGTACTCCAGCAAAAGCTGGATCAGCGCCTCGGTGCCGATCGAGATGGTGCCGGCAAAGCTCTGATGCTCCCCGCTGGCCCCGTAAGCGATGGCCGGCGCGACCGCCCAGCCGTGCCCCGTCCCAGCCCCCGCCGACCGCTCGGCCAGCTCCTGGGAGAGCGCCTGCGCGACCCGGGTGTCGGTGTCCAGCGGTAGGTGCGGGCCGTGTTGCTCGGTCGACCCCACCGGGACCAAAAGCATCATCCCCCGCCCCGACAGCTGACCCGGTAGCCGGTTCTGCAGCTCGCTCCAGGTCGAACCACCGAGCTCGCCGCCAACCGCCATCGGACGATGGTAAGCGAATTCACCTGTCGTACACCAGTTGTTGACGAGTACGTCCGCCGTAAATTTTTCGCGCCAGGGGCCGGAATGCTCCCGGGTGACCACGTCCGTCCCGTCCGCCACGGGAGTATCAGAATTGGCCCTGATTTGGCAGGTGGGCACGCCGGCCCGACGAGCGGCGGACCGGCGCCACTTGACTAGGCCTCGGCGGCGGGCACACCCAGCGCCCGGGTGAATCCGGCCGGAATCAGGATGTCGTCCGTCGACAGATCGTGCACCGAGGCCCGGCCCAGCCCCATCAGGGCCGAGTCGATGCCGCCCCGGAGGATGTCCAACACGTTCTCCACCCCGGGTTGCCCGGCGGCGCCCAGCCCCCACAGGTAGGCGCGTCCGATCATCACGGCACGCGCTCCCAGCGCTACCGCCTTGACGACGTCGCTGCCCCGCCGGATGCCACCGTCCAGCAACACCTCGATCTGGTCGCCCACGGCCTCGGCGATGGCCGGCAGCGCCCGAATCGCCGCCGGGGTTCCGTCCAGGTTGTTGCCGCCGTGATTGGAGACTGAGATCGCCGAAACACCAGCATCCACAGCACGTTTCGCATCGTCTACCCGCATCACGCCCTTGAGCATGAACGGCCCGCCCCACAGCTCACGCAGCCAGGCGATGTCTTCCCAGGTGGGCGGTGGGGTACCCATCCACTCCCCGTAGGCCTGGAAGAACGGCGGCCCGGCCTCGCCGCGGCCCGCTTGGTTGGGCACCCGCAGGCTCGGCGGACGCATGGTCTTGGCCCACCGCAGGAACCATCCCGGCCTGGTGAGAGCCTCCGGCATCATCTTGACCATGGTCTTGAGGTCCATCTTCTCCGGGATGGTGGGGCTGCCCCAGTCCCGCCCGTGCGAGAAGCTCCAGTCGGTGGTGGCGATCATCCCGACGGCCCCGGCCGCCCGGGCGCGCTCCACCCGCTCGGCAATCGCGTCGCGTCCGCCCAGCCAGTAGATCTGAAAGAAGGTCTTGGGGTTGGCCGCGATGACCTCTTCCATCGGCTTGCTGGCAAACGATGAGAGACCCATCGCGGTGCCACGCGCCGCCGCCGCGCGCGCGACGGCAACCTCGCCGTCCGGGTCGACGGCCTGCACCCCGGTCGGCGAGATCATCACCGGCATCGAGATCTCTTGCCCCATAACCGTTGTCGATAGCTCACGACTGGCCGGCGCACCCACAACATGCGGGGCGAATCCCAGTTCGCTGAACGCCGCCACGTTGTCGCTGACCGTCAGGCCCTTTTCACTGGCCGAGATCAGCGAGGAGTAAGCAGACTTCGGGAGCCGCTTTTTGGCTCGTTCCTGGGCTATAGCAACAGTTTCGAACCAGACATCACGAGCCATTTTCAGATTGGACTTTCATTGCAGAGGCGGGCCGGCGGACGCATGGACAGCGTCAACGGCACCACAGTGGTGATCGGTTTGCCGCGGGAATGGTCCGCGGCCGGACGGGGCTTGGTGCGATCGGCGGCCAGCGCGGGTGCGCCGTAGCCCTGGACGCATTCCGGATCGGGCCCATCCAGTGGCAGGCCGGTGAAGAACTTTGCCGCCATGCAGCCACCCCGGCAGCTGTCGTAGTGGTCGCAGCTTCCGCAGGCGCCAGCGGACTGCGGCTCCCGCAGTTCGCGGAAGAGCGGGGCGTTCTTCCAGACGTTGTCGAAACCATTATCGGCCAACACGTTTCCGGCCAGGAAACGGTCGTGGATGGCGAAGGGACAGGCGTAGACATCACCGACGGGGTCGATGAGGCACACCACGCGCCCGGCGCCGCACATGTTCAGCCCGGCCAGCGCGCCGGGCGCGCCAAGCCCGGACAGGTGGAAGAAGGAGTCACCGGTGAGCACCCGTTCCCCGTTGGCCACCAGCCAGTCGTAGAGCTGGACCTGCTGGTCGGCGGTCGGGTGCAGGTCGTCCCACACGTCGGCGCCGCGCCCCGACGGCCGCAGCCGGGTGATGCGCAGCGTGGCCCCGTAGCGGTTGGCCAACGCGGCGAAGTCGTCAAGCTGGTCGATGTTGTGGCGGGTCGCGACGACCGAGATCTTGGCGTCGGAGAATCCGGCCGCGGCCAGGTTCTCCAGCGCCCGGATCGCCATATCGAACGAGCCGGGGCCACGGATCGGGTCGTTGACCTCTGCGGTAGCACCGTCCAGGGAGATCTGGACGTCGACGTAGTCGCTCGCCGCCAGCTTGGCCGCCACCTCTGGGGTGATCCGCAGGCCGTTGGTGGAGAACTTCACGCCGACGTGGTGCTCGGTGGCGTAATCCACGAGCTCCCAAAAGTCCGAGCGCACTGTGGGTTCCCCGCCACCGATGTTGACGTAGAACACCTGCATGCGTTCCAGCTCGTCGATGATGTCCTTGCACTGCTGCGTGGACAGCTCGCGGGGATCGCGCTTGCCCGACGAGGACAGGCAGTGCACGCACGCCAAGTTGCAGGCGTAGGTCAGCTCCCACGTCAGGCAGATCGGAGCGTCAAGCCCGTGCTCGAACTGTTCGATAAGCCGGGGCACCGGTGCCACGGATGTCATTGGCCCTCCCTGGGCATCAGCATCTTCGAGTCCGCCAGCACGCCCAGCGCATGCAGGTACGGACCCTGATCGGCATCGTCGACTCCGGCTGCGCGGCAGGCGGATCGGACATCGTCGTGGTCCGGAAGGGACCGCACCACCTCGACGATGGTGCGGTTCTTCAGGAACGACAACTTACGGGTGCCGAAGTGGTACAGCAGCGCACCAAACGGCTCCGGGCGGAGCGCCACCTGCGGGTGCAGCTCCCAGCCGCGGTCGGGGTCGAACGCTGTTGCCTCCGACTGCACGGCGACCTCCGGCATGGTCAGTAGACGCCGCACATGCCGTCGATGGACACCTCTTCGACCAGGGTCTCGGTGACGATCTCGGCGGAAGTCTCGTTCTGCTGGTTCTGGTCCATGACGCGGGCCTTTCTCACGTTCGGGTTCGACAAAAGACTGTCGTGTCGGTCACAATCTCGGACAGAATATGGCATCGAGTGCCGTAAAGGAAGTGGGGCTGTCAGATGGGCGGTACGCCGGGTCCGCACCCCCGCGCCGGGCGGCGCCGCTCCACCACCCCGCAGCACATCACCGACGTAGCGATCGACCTGTTCGCCGCCCGCGGATTCGGTGAGGTCAGCGTCGACGACGTGGCCCAGGCCGCCGGCATCGGCCGTCGCACGGTGTTCCGGTACTACGCCTCGAAGAACGCCATCCCGTGGGGCGACTTCGACGCGCACCTGCACCAGCTCCGGGAACTGCTGGACGGCATCGAACCCGGGGCGCCACTCGGTGACGCGCTGCGTGCGGCACTGTTGGCGTTCAACACCTTCGACGCAAGTGAGACCGCGCGCCACCGCAGGCGGATGCGGGTGATCCTGCAGACCGATGAGCTGCAGGCCTACTCGATGACGATGTACGCCGGCTGGCGCAGCGTCATCGCGGAGTTCGTGGCACGCCGGGCGGGTCTGGACGCCGACGACCTGCGGCCGCAGACGGTGGCGTGGATGATGCTGGGGGTGGCGCTCAGCGCCTACGAACGCTGGCTGGGCGATGAGTCGCTGGTGTTGCCGCAGGTTCTCGGCGAGGCGTTCGACGCGATCCGCGGTGGCCTGGACTGACGCTCAACCCACGACGTCGCGGTACGCGGTGACCACCGGCTCCAGCTCGTCAGGGGTGGCCCCGTGCAAGATCACCGCGTCGGCGCCGTAGCCGAACTCCTCGCGGATGCGCTCGGCGCAGCGCCGCGCCGGACCGGTGGCCGCCGGTTCCAGCCACTCGTCGGGGATCAACGTCGCGATGTGCTCGATCTGGGCGGCGGTGGCCTTGTGGTCGATACCGCCCGGGATCGACGTCACCACCGGGTCCTCGCGGAAGCGCTGCAGCACGGCCGGGTCCCAGTTGTTGGTGCGCACCAGCAGGTCGCCGTAGCCCTGAAGGTAGGTGGCCAGCCGCGCCACGGTCTTTTTCAGCCGCAGCTCTTCGGGCAGGTGATCGCCCACGGTGGCGAAACACGACCACACCCGCACGTCGGCCGGGTCGCGGCCGGCTCGCTCCGCGGCATCTTTCACCGTTTTCACGCTGCGCTGCAAGGTCTCCGGGGTGAAGTAGGTGTGCAGGATGACGTCGTCGAACAAGGCTCCGCCCAGCTCGAGCGTCTTCGGCCCGAATGCCACCAGCGCCAGCCGGATGTCTTCGGCGAAGTCCGGGTCCAAGAACAGCACCTGATAGCGGCCGATCGGCCCGTCGTGGCCCAAGATCACCTCGCCTTGCCAGAGTCGGCGCATCACCTGTGCGAAGTCGGCCATCTGCGCGGTGGTGACGTTGGGGATCCCGAATGCGGCGTACATGGCAGCTACGCCGCGGCCGATGCCCAGGGTGAACCGTCCCCCGGACAGTCGGTGCATGGTGGTCGCCCATGACGCGGTGATCAACGGATGGCGGGTGTTGTGATTGGTTGCCGCGGTGGCGATCTGCATTCGGTCGGTGACCGCGCACGCGGCCCCGACCAACGACGACGCCTCTTTGACGTTCCAGCGTTCGGAGATGAACGCGGTCCCGAACCCGAGTTCCTCGCCACGGCGGGCTTCATCCATCAACACGGCGGGGCCTTCCCCGCCGGCGCCGGCCAGCAGGTAGTAGCCCAGTTCATCGAGGACCCGCTCGGATCGGCCCATGACCACACTCCATTCCGCACGGGTGCACTTATCGATGGGTTTACGGTACGGTATTCAGTTGGATGTTGTGGAGGAAATGCGATGAAGGTTCCGTTCACCTGGAAGGTCACCGGCTGGTTCATGATCGGCTGGTCACCGGAGTTCGCCACCGGAACGACCCGTGCCCTGCATTACTTCGGCGAGGACCTGGTCGCCTACCGCGACGCCGGCGGCGAACTGCATGTGATGGAGGCGCACTGCAAGCACATGGGCGCCCACCTGGGCCACGGCGGCACGGTGGTCGAAGACCGCGTCGAGTGCCCGTTCCATGGCTGGCAGTGGGGCCCCGACGGCTGCAACAAGTTCATTCCCTATCAGCCGGACCGGCCGAACAAGGCGTTGCGCCTGCGGGTCTACCCGGTCCGCGAACAGCACGGCTGCGTGTTCGCATGGCACCACCCCGACGGCGCCGAACCGCACTGGGAGATGCCCGACATCTTCGGCACGTTTCCCCAGTTCACCGCCGGCCCGCAGGACTACTACCGCGCCTACCCGGAGTTCTCCCGACGCCTCGAGGGCGAACCGGTCCACCCGCAGATCGTCGCCGAGAATGCCGCTGACAGTGCACATTTCCAGTACGTGCACCATGCGACGGTGACACCGAGGGTGCTCGACTGGAAGATGGCCGACCAGGAATGGCAGTTCGTTGCTGGCTGGCCCGACGAGCGCGCCGACGACCCGGAGCAGATGGCGTTGCGATTCCACAGCCATCTGTTCGGGCTCGGCGGGGCGATCAGCATCTTCGAGGGCGTGCAGCAGCACCGGTTGATCTTCACCTGCACCCCGGTCGACGAGGGCCGCTCGGACCTGTTCTATTCGATCTGGTGGCCGCGGATTCCCGGTGACGACTCCGAGGCACCGCCGGACGACGTGCGCGCGCGGGTCGAGAAGCAGTTCCTGACCACCGTCGAAGACGACCTGGGAATCTGGCGCTACCAGCGCTACATCCAGAATCCGGCACTGTCCAAGGTCGACGCGAAACCGTTTATGACGCTGCGGAAATGGGCGACACAGTTCTACGATGTGCCGCCCACCGAGGCCGTCTTGACATGACCGCCGCGCTGGCGGACCTGGTAGCGCCTGCACACACCGCACTCATCACTCAGGAGCTGCAGGGCGCGGTGGTGGGACCCGACGCCGGCTTGGCGACCCTCGCCGACGAGGCGCGCCGTGAGGCTTTGCCCAACATCGGCCGGCTGCTGCCGGTGGCGCGGTCGGCCGGCGTTGCGGTGGTGCACTGCCTGGTGCACCGTCGCCCGGACGGCTTGGGCTCCAACCACAACGCGCGGCTGTTTTCCGCCGGCCGCCGCACGGTGCGCATCGATCCGGGCAGCGCCGGCGCCACCCTGCTGCCCGAGTTCGGGCCGGAGACCTCTGACCTGGTCCTCAGCCGCTACCACGGCCTCGGGCCGATGGGCGGAACCGATCTGGATGCAATCCTGCGCAACCTGGGAATATCCACCGTTGTCGCGGTGGGGGTCTCGTTGAACGTCGCCATCCCCAACCTGGTCATGGACGCGGTCAACGCCGCCTACCGCGTAGTGGTGCCCCGCGACGCGGTGGCCGGTGTCCCGGCCGAGTACGGTGCTGCCATCATCGACAACACGCTGTCGCTGCTGGCGACGATCACCACCACACAGGAGCTGATGGACACGTGGCAACCCTGACCCAGTTCACCGTGCCGGAGGTCACCGACGCGGTGGCCGCGGCGATTCCGGACCGCGACATGATCATCCAGGGCGACCGGCGCTACACCTATGCGCAGGTCCTCGAGCGGTCCAACCGGCTGGCGTCCTACCTGCACTCCCGCGGGTTGGGGTGCCACACGCCGCGGGCAGACCTGGCTGCGCACGAGACCGGCCAGGATCTGTTGGGGATCTACGCCTACAACGGCAACGAGTTCGTCGAGACCCTGCTGGGCAGCTTCCGGGCCCGAGTGGCGCCGTTCAACGTCAACTACCGCTACGTGCGCAAGGAATTGGCCTATCTGCTGGCCGATTCCGGTGCCACCGCGCTGGTGTATCACGCCGCGTTCGCCCCCACCCTGGCCGAGGTACTCCCCGATCTGCCGCAGCTCAAGGTCCTGATCCAGATCGCCGACGACTCCGGCAACGCCCTACTTGACGGGGCGGTCGACTACGAGACGGTGCTGGCGGAAAATTCCCCGGAGCCGCCACCGGTGCAACCCTCGCCCGACGACCTGTATGTGCTCTACACCGGCGGCACCACCGGGATGCCCAAGGGTGTGCTCTGGCGTCAGCATGACATCTTCATGGGCTCGTTCGGCGGCCGCAACCTGATGACCGCCGAAGAGGTCAGCTCCATCGACGACATCGTGGGGCCGGCCGGGGCGAACCCGGGGATCAAGCTGATGATCCTGCCGCCGCTGATCCACGGAGCCGCGCAGTGGGCCGTGATGACCGCGATCAACACCGGCCAAACCCTGGTCTTCCCTTCGGTTGTGGACCATTTCGACGCCGATGACGTGGTACGCGCCATTGAGCGGGAGAAAGTGATGTCGGTGACCGTGGTCGGCGACGCGATGGCCCGGCCGCTGCTGGACGCGATCCGCAAGGGCGGCGCCGATGTGTCGTCGCTGCTGGTGGTGGCCAACGGCGGCGCCCTGTTGACGCCATATGTCAAGCAGCAGATCGTTGAGACGCTGCCTGGCGCCATGGTGATCGACGGGGTCGGGTCGTCGGAGACCGGCGCCCAGATGCGTCACATGTCGACATCGGGTGCCGTCTCCACCGGGACCTTCGCCGGCGGACCGGACACCTGCGTGGTGGCCGAGGACCTTGGGGCCGTGCTGCAGCCCGGGCACGACGGCCTGGGCTGGCTCGGCCAGCGCGGCTACGTCCCGCTGGGCTACAAGGGCGATGCGACCAAGACCGCGGCGACGTTCCCGGTGATCGATGGGGCGCGCTTCGCCGTTCCCGGCGACCGGGCTCGGCACCTGGACGACGGGTCGATCGAGCTGCTCGGCCGGGATTCGGTGACGATCAACTCCGGTGGGGAGAAGATCTTTGCCGAGGAAGTCGAGACGGCGCTCGCCTCACATCCGGGTGTCGTCGACGTGGTGGTCGCCGGCCGGCCTAGCGAACGCTGGGGCCAGGAGGTGGTGGCCGTGGTGGCCCTCGCCGAGGATGCCGCCGTCACGGCCGCCGAACTCATCGAGCATGCCGGCGGGTCACTGGCCCGCTACAAGCTGCCCAAGGCAGTGGTGTTCCGGTCGACGATCGTGCGCAGCCCGGCCGGCAAGGCCGACTACCGGTGGGCGCGCGAACAGGCCGAGCAGGGCTAGCGTCGTCGGCCGCGTGTGATCCGGCGGCGAGTCCGGTTGCGCGCCGAGCGCAGCATCGCATCGGCGTAGAAGCGCATCGCGGGTCGAAACGGCGGCGCCGCGCTGCCGGTCATGCTGAACGGCAGGTCGGAGCCCACCACGGTCCGGTAGTGGCTGAACGCGTCGAAGCCGGCCTTGCCGTGGTAGGCACCCATGCCGCTGCGGCCCACCCCGCCGAACGGGGCCCCCGACGGAATCATCTGTGCTGCAAAGTCGTTACGGGCCACTCCGCCACTTCGGGTGCGCTGCACGAAGTACCGGAAGCGCTTGCCGCCCGGACCGAACCAGTAGGCGACCAGCGGAGCGGGGCGCGCGTTGATTGTCTCGATCGCTTCGTCGAGGGTGCTATAGCCTTGCACCATCAGCACCGGACCGAAGATCTCCTCGTCGGAGATGCGCATGGACGCATCGACTCCGCGCACGAGGGTGGGGGCGATCTTGCGGGAACCGCGATCCGGCAGCGCCTCCCCGTCGGGCGCGATGGTCTCTACCACGGCACCGCGGTCGCGCGCGTCGTCGATCAGGCCCAGCACCCGGTCGAAGTTGGCTTCGTTGACAATTGAGCAGTAGTCGCCATTGGTCAGGATCGTCGGGAACATGTCCCGCAACGTTTTCCGGGCGACATCGAAGAATGCGTCCATGTCGCGCTCGGGCACCAGCACGTAGTCCGGGCATACGCAGACTTGGCCACCGTTGACCATGCGGGCCGCCGCGATCCGCTTCGCCGATCGCGCGATGTCGGCGCCGGGCGCCACCACGACGGGGTTCTTCCCGCCCAGTTCCAAGGTCACGGGGACCAGGTTGTCCGCGGCGGCGCGCTGCACCAACGCACCCACCGACGGCGAACCGGTGAAGAAGACGTGATCGAACGGCAGCCCGGCGAACGCGGCCGCCACATCGGCGCCGCCGGTGACGACGGCGAATTCGTTCTCGTCGAAGTACTTCGGTGCCAGTTGCGCCATCAGCTGAGCGGTGTGCGAAGTGATCTCGGACATCTTCACCATCACCCGATTGCCCGCCGCGAAGGCTGCCGCCGCCGGCACCACCACCAGTTGCAGCGGGAAATTCCATGGCCCGATGATGCCCACCACGCCAAGCGGACTGGGCCGCACCTCGGCACGCAACCCGACCAGCCGGGCTGCTCGCAGCAGCCTGCTGGGACGCATCCATTGCCGGACATGCGATCTGGTGTGCTCGACCACGGGGACGATGCCGATCATCTCGGTGGCCAGTGAGGCCGCCCGCGACCGAGTTCCGAAATCTTGCGCCATCGCCTGGGTGAAGGCGTCCACGTTGTCCAGCACCATCGCCAGCAGCCGATCGATGCGGTTGCGCCGGACCGCGGCACCCGGCGGCCCGTCGTCGACGAAGGATCGCCGCTGCTTCTCCAGCAGACTCGCCAACTCGGCGGTCACGACAGATCCAGTGGCCCGTTTTGGGCCACGGTCTGCAGCTGGCCCAGTTCGACGCCACGGTCGGCGGCGGCCTCGATGCAGGCCGCAACGTCCTTGCGCATAAAGGGTGCAACCACTTTGGCGAAACTGTCCACCCCACCGGCCGATTGCACGTATCCCGCGGCCCGGCTGCCGCCACTGCACTGCGCGAGCGCCTCGAACAGGCTGGTATCGCGCACCCCGAGGTTCTTGCCCAGCTCGACCGCGGCGGCGACCAGCTGCGCATTGGCGGCGAACAGCACGTTGTTGATCAACTTGAGGTTGAGCGCGGTGCCCAGTCCCCCGGTGAGGATCACCGGGTCGGCGTAGGCCGCCAAGACCGGCTGCGCACGGGCCACCGCGTCGTCGGGGCCGCCGAGCAGCACCGTCAGCCTGCCGGCCTCGATGTCATGCGCGCCGCCGCTGACCGGAGCATCCACCAGCGCCGGGCCGTTCGGAAACTCCGCCGCCAGTGCGGTCAGCGTGCTCACCGTCCCGGTGGTGTGCGACACCACGACGGTGCTGGAGTCGGCATTGGCCAGCAAGCCGTCGGCGCCGGTGGCAACCTCGAGCAGTTGCGCGTCGGAGAACAGGCAGCTGATCACGACGCCGGCGTCGCGGGCGGTCGCGGCGATTGACTCCACTGGCACGGCGCCGGCGGCCGCGAGCCGTTCACGCACCTCCGGCCGTCGGGCATAGACCTGAACGCGATACCCGGCGGCGACCAGGCGCGCGACCATCGGTTCGCCCATCTGGCCGGCTCCCACGAATCCGACGACCTGGCCCGTTGCGCTCATTCTCGGCTCCTCAAGGCAGCTTTCGGCTATCCGGTAAGGGCAACCGTAGCATTGTTCACGGGCGCCGAATTCGTTACAGTCGTGCTTACTGTCGACTTTTCGGGGAACAACCTTCCGAGAGGAAACCATGACAATCGATTCGTCACCTGCCGCACCGATTTCCCCGCACCCCTACCATCGCCTCGACATCTCCGAAACCGAGTTCTGGGGCAAGGACTTCCGGACCCGAGACGAAACGTTCGCCACGCTGCGCGGCGAACCGGGCCTGACCTGGCACCGGCCGATGGACGCCGTGTTCCCCCACCAGGAGACCGGCTACTGGGCGGCAACCCGGCACGCCGACGTCAAGTTCATCAGCCAGCACGAAGAGCTGTTCTGTTCCCGCGAAGGCGTCAGCGTCGACCCGATGCCGGCCGAGATCCAACGCAACATGACGTTCTTCCTGGCGATGGACCCGCCGGAGCACACCCGGTACCGCAAGCTCATCAGTTCGGGCTTCACACCGCGGCAGGTCCGACGCATCGAGGACCAGATCAAGGCCAACTCCCGCAGCATTGTCGACGACCTGTTGACCCAATTGCGCGGCGGCGACCAGATCGACTTCGTCGCAAGCTGTTCGGGCCAACTGCCGATGCGCACCGTCTCCGACATGATCGGCATCGACCCGGCCGACCAGCAGAAGGTCGCCTACGCCGCCGAATGCCTGTTCAGTGGCAGCGACGACGAGTACGCCTCGCTAGAGGAGCGGGCGGTGCACGTCATGACCCAGCTGGGCGTGCTGGCCGGTTCCGGCGTCGAACTGGCGCAGCGCCGCCGCGCCGAACCACACGATGACCTGATGACCGAGCTGGTCAACGCCGAGGTCGACGGCCACCGTCTCACCGACGAAGAGCTCGGCTCCTTCATGGTGCTGCTCGGCTCTGCGGGCAACGACACCACCAAGCAGGCCACCACGCACGCATTCAAGGCCCTCGTCGAACATCCCGAGCAGCGCGCCTGGCTGCTGGACGACTACGACAATCGGATCGGCGGGGCGGTCGAGGAATTCGTGCGCTGGGCGACACCGGTACTCGCCTTCGCCCGCCACGCGGTGGTGGACACCGAGGTAGCCGGGACCGAGATCAAGACCGGCGAGAAGGTGGCGCTGTACTACTGCTCGGCCAACCGCGACGAGTCGGTGTTCGACCGGCCGCATGAGTTCGACCTCACCCGCACCACCAACCCGCACTTGGGCTTCGGCGGCGGCGGCGCGCATTACTGCCTGGGCACCCACGTCGCCCGGATGGAGCTGCGGCACCTGTTCTACGAGCTGCTCACCCGGTTGCCCGAGGTCACCCTCGGCGAGCCGGAATACCTGCAGAGCACCTTCGTGCACGGCATCAAGCGGATGCCGATCAGCCTGGCCTGACGCTGGCGCGACACTTGCTTAATCCTTTACTGTAATCTTTACAGTATGTTGCTACGCCCGACGGGAGATCAGCCGTGGAAAGCCAGGTTGACGACATCGCTGCCGCACTCGACAAGCCTGCCGACTACCTGAAGAACCCCTACCCGTACTTTCGGAGCAAGCGCGAGGGACCCGGGGTCTTCCCCGGAACGGTCATGGACTACTCCAAGACCCCGGCATCGCTTCGGCCCAAGACCCAGTTCGCCGCGGTCTCCTTCGAGGCAGTGAATCAGGTGTTCCGCGAAGCGGATTCGTTCAACTCGCACATCTACGACGTCACGATCGGCCTGTTCATCGGACCGACCATCCTGGCGATGGAGGGCGAGCCGCACCGCAAGCATCGCAACTTGGTCTCGTCGGCGTTCAAGCGGAAGTCGTTGGTGCACTGGGAGCCGGAGGTGGTGCGGCCGGTCTGCACCGCCCTGATCGATGAGTTCATCGTCGACGGCACCGCCGATCTGGTGTCCGGCTTCACCTTCGAGTTCCCCACCCGGGTCATCTCCAAGCTGTTGGGCCTACCCGAAGAGGATCTGCCCTGGTTCCGCCAGCGCGCGATCGAGCTGATCAGCTACACCGTCAACTATGAGCGGGCGTTCGCCGCTTCGGTGGAGTTGAAGGACTACTTCCTGGCTCAGATGGAGAAACGCAAATCCCAGCCGACCGAAGACATCATCGGCGACCTGGTCACCGCGGAGGTCGACGGCGAGAAGCTCACCGAGGAAGCGATCTTCTCGTTTCTGCGCCTGCTGCTGCCCGCGGGTCTGGAGACCACCTACCGGGCCACCAGCAACCTGCTCTACCTGCTGCTCACCCATCCCGAACAGTTCGCGGCGGTGCGCGCCGACCACGATCTGATCGGCGCCGCCATCGAGGAGGGGCTGCGCTATGAGACGCCGCTGACCACGGTGCAGCGCACCGCCATCCGTGACACCGAGGTGGCCGGCGTGGAAGTTCCCGCCGGCGCCGTCGTCGATGTCTGCATCGGGTCGGCCAACCGTGACGAGGCCCGGTGGGAACGGCCGGAGGATTTCGACATCTTCCGCAAGTGGATTCCGCACATCACGTTCGCCGCCGGCGAGCACACCTGCATGGGTCTGCATCTGGCGCGCATGGAGATGCGGGTCGCGATGGAATGCCTGCTGGACCGCCTCGGCGAGATCACCCTGGTCACCGATGACAACCCGCACATCTATGGGCAGCCGTTTCGCTCCCCGCGGTCACTTCCGGTGACCTTCACCGCCTGATAAGTCTGCCGGCTCGCGCCTGCGCGGGGCTGCGGGCCAGGCGCCGCGCGGTTTGCGGTAGCCGATCGTCTTGGTCTCCAAGTACTGCGCGAACCCCTCGATTCCGCACTGTCGGCCCCAGCCGCTGCTCTTGTAGCCGCCGAACGGCGCGTCGGCGCCGTAGTACATGCCGCCGTTGACGCCGATCGCGCCAGTTCGGATCCGGCGCGCCACGTCCAGCGCCCGTTCGTTCGATGTCGAGACCACCGCGCCGGCCAGCCCGTAGGCACTGTCGTTGGCGATCCGCACCGCCTCGTCGTCGTCACTGAACGGCAGCATCACCAGCACCGGCCCGAACACCTCCCGCTGCGCGATGGCGGCGCTGTTGTCGACCCCGACGATCACCGTCGGCGCCACGTAGTGCCCACCCGCCAGCTCGTCCGGCAGGCCGGTGACTTCGCCTCCGCCGATGGTGATCTCGGCCCCGTCGCGCCGGGCCTGGGCGTAGGCATCGAGCACCCGCCGCTTCTGTGCGGCGCTGATCAGCGGGCCAACCAGGGTCTGCGGCAGCGCCGGGTCACCCACGGCGACGGCCGCAAAGGCCGCGGTGACCGCGGCGACCAACTCGTCGAAGAGGCTGGTATGCACCAGCATCCGGGTGGTGGCCGCGCAGGCCTGCCCCGCGTGCACGCACACCCCTACCGCACCGGGGATGACCTTGGCCGGGTCGGCGTCGTCGAGCACGACCAGCGCCGATTTTCCGCCCAGCTCCAGGAAGGTCCGCTTCATGGTGTCGGCGCTGGCGCGGGCCAGCAGCTTGCCGACCGTAGTGGATCCGGTGAAGGAGATCATGTCGACGCGAGGGTCGGTGCCCAGCAGTCCGGCCACCTCGTTGGACGGCGTGGGCACCACGTTGACCACCCCCGCGGGGATGTCGGTGTGCTCAGCGATCAGGCGACCCAGCCGGGTAGCGTTCCACGGGGTGTTCGGGTCGGGCTTGAGCACCACCGTGTTGCCGGCCGCCAGGGCCGGCCCCAGCTTGTTGAGGATCACCTCGATCGGAAAGTTGGACGGCGTGATCGCCGCGACCACACCGACCGGCTCTTTGACGACGGTGCGGATGTTGCGGTCGCCGAACAGTCCGCCGCCGTCGAGCTGCCGCTCCCACTCGAATTCATCAATCAACCGTCCCGGGTAACGCAGCCCGTCAACGAGCGGCCAATCCAGCTGTGCCAGTTGGGTCGTCATGACCGGGCAGCCGACCTCGGCGATCAGCTCGGTGCGCAGTTCCTCCTTCTCGGCCTCCAGCGCCGACTGCAGTTGCGCCAGGCAGCGCTTGCGCAGTTCTCGGTTGGTCGACCAATCGGTGTCGTCGAACGCTCGCCGAGCCGCCCCAATCGCCTGCAGCATGTCGTTGCGGTCGGCGGCCGCGGTGGTCCCCAACAGCCGCCCGGTGGCCGGACTGACATTGTCGAACTGCGCACCCGAGGCCGCTGCCACCAGCTTGCCGTCGATCAGCAGGCGCGACTCTGCCGCCGCGGCAGCCCGTTCGCCGATCTCAACGCTGCTGACCCGCTGTCCGACGTCGCTCACCTGACCCCTTTCGGATGCCCAACCGTAACCATTACAGTAGAATACTTCAATTGGTTCTTGCGAGGTTCACACGGCGGCAGGAGCGCGCTGAGTTGATCAAGGTGATGGATGGCTTCCGGGTGCTGGAGGTCGCGCAGTTCACGTTCGTTCCGGCGGCCGGGGCGATCCTGGCCGATTGGGGGGCCGACGTCATCAAGGTCGAGCACCCGGTGCGCGGCGACACCCAGCGCGGCTTTATCCGGATGGGCGGTTTCGAACTCGACCCCGATCGACATCCGCTGATCGAACATCCCAACCGCGGCAAGCGCAGCGTCGGCATCGACGTCTCGACCCCGGACGGCCAGCAGGTGCTCTACGAGCTCGCAGCCACCGCCGACGTGTTCCTGACCAACTACCTGCCGCGGGCGCGGCAGAAGAACAGGTTCGATGTGGAACACATCCGCGCCGCGAATCCGAACATCGTCTATGCCCGCGGCAGCGCATACGGCGACAAGGGCCCCGAACGCGATACCGGCGGCTTCGACGGCACCGCGTTCTGGACCCGCAGCGGAGTGGGGCACGCCCTGAGCCCCGAAGAGCTCGGTGCGCCACTGTCCCAGGGAATCCCGGCGTTCGGCGATTCGGTCGGCGGCATGAACATCGCTGGCGGCATCGCCGCCGCACTGCTGCATCGCGAGCGCACCGGGGAAGCCCTCGAGGTCGACGTCTCGCTGCTGTCCACCGCGTGGTGGGCGGCCGGCGCCAGCGTGACCCAGGGCATGGAGACCGGCGAAGCCATGCGTGCACTCATGCCGCAATCCGGTGGCTCACCGGCGAATCCGTTCCTGGGCAACTACACCACCTCCGACGGCGGCACCATCAACCTGTGCATCGTCAGCCCGACCGGATACATCCGCGACACCTTCGAGCATTTGGGCATTCCCGATGCGGCCGACGACCCCCGGTTCTCCGAGGTGCTGCCGTTGATGCAGAACGCCGAGGCAGCCAGCGCTCTGATCGTCGACGCGATCGGCTCCAAGCCCTTCGAGTACTGGCGTCAGCACCTCAAGACCATGAAGGGCCAGTGGGCACCGTTCCAGAGCCTGGTCGACCTGGGCTCCGACGAACAGGCCATCGCCAACGACATGATCGTCGAGGTCGAGGCCGGCGACGGCGGGCCGGCATTCAAAGTGGTCCGCGGCCCGGTCCAGTTCAACCATGAGCCACTGGAGACGACCCGCGCCCCGCAGGCATCCGAGCACACCGAGATCGTGTTGACGGAGCTCGGGATCGACTGGGACCGCATCGAAAAGCTCAAGGAGTCAGGCGCTATCGCCTAACCATCGCTGAGTCTGCGGCCACGGCGCTGCCTACCCGACCTTTTCCACCACCAACGCAGAGTCAACGGAGGACCGATGCAGAAGGCGCTAGCTCCCGACATCTCGACCTGGCCGGAGGAAAGCCCGCAGTTGGTGGGCAGTCGCTGCGCGGACTGCGCCGCCACGGTCTTTCCGGCCCAGCCACGCTGTCCGAGCTGCAGCGGCGACCGGATGAGCCAGGAGCTGCTGCCGCGCACCGGAACCCTGGTGGCCTGGACCACCCAGGGCTTTCCGCCCGGGGCGCCGTATCTGGGTCCCACCGGTAAGGACTTCGTACCGTTCGGTGTCGGTCTGGTGCAGCTGGGCGACGTCATCCGGGTCGAAGGTCGCCTCACCGAGAACGACCCGGACAAGCTGGAATTCGGCATGCCGGTGGAGTTGGTCATGGTGCCGTTCACCTCCGATGCCGACGGCAACGAGGTCATCACCTTCGCCTTTCGGCCGGTTTAGGAGACGCGATCTTATGACTCATGACGTAGCGATCATCGGTGTCGGCTTGCACCCGTTCGGCCGATTCGAGGGCAAGTCCGCGATGACAATGGGGGTCGACGCGATCTTTGCGGCGGTGGCCGACGCGGGGGTGGACTGGAAGGACATCGGGGCCGCGACCGGCGGCAGCTGGACGGTGGCCAATCCGGATGCGATCGTCGGGATGGTCGGGCTGTCGGGCATCCCGTTCACCAACGTGTTCAACGCATGCGCCACCGCGGCCAGCGCGGTCAAGGTCTGCGCCGACGGTATCCGGCTGGGCGACTACGACATCGGCATCGCCGTCGGCCTGGACAAACACCCGCGCGGGGCGTTCACCGAAGACCCGGCGCTGGTCGGAATGCCGCGGTGGTATGCCGAGAACGGTCAGTACCTGACCACTCAGTTCTTCGGCATGAAGGCCAATCGCTACCTGCACGAGCACGGCATCTCCCAACAGACGTTGGCCAAAGTTGCGGCGAAGAACTTCCGCAACGGCGCGCTGAACCCGAATGCGTTCCGACGCAAGCCGATCTCCGAGGAGGAGATCCTGGGCTCGGCGATGCTGAACTATCCGCTGACCCAATACATGTTCTGCGCTCCCGACGAGGGCGCGGCGGCGGTGGTCATGTGCCGCGCCGACATCGCGCACCGCTACACCGACAAGCCGGTATACCTGCGCGCGGTGGAGGTCCGCACGCGGCGCTACGGCGCCTACGAGGTGAACACCACCTTCGCCCCGGTCACCGAAGACGTTGCGCCCACGGTGTACGCCGCCAGCGCTGCCTTCGAAAAGGCCGGCGTCGCACCCGAAGACGTCGACGTCATCCAGTTGCAGGACACCGACGCCGGGGCCGAGATCATCCACATGGCCGAGTGCGGCTTCTGCGCCGACGGCGACCAGGAGAAGCTGCTGGCCGACGGCGCGACCGAGATCACCGGGTCACTGCCGGTCAACACCGACGGCGGCCTGATCGCCAACGGCGAACCGATCGGCGCCTCCGGACTGCGCCAGATCCACGAGCTGGTCCGCCAGCTGCGCGGCGAAGCCGGCGACCGGCAGGTGCCCGGGGGCCCGAAGGTGGGATTCGCTCAGCTCTACGGCGCGCCGGGCACCGCCGCAGCCACCATCCTCACCACCTAGCGACCGGGAGACACCCATGAGCCAGTTCCGTGACGCACCGATCTTCGATGCCGACCAACACATGTACGAGACCCCCGAGGCACTGACCAAATACCTGCCGGAGAAGTACTCGCGGGCGGTCCAATTCGCCCAGATCGGCCGCCAGACCCGGATCATCATCAACGGCAAGGTCAGCGACTTCATCCCCAACCCCACCTTCGAGCGGGTCGCCGCACCGGGCGCACACGAGAAGTTCTTCGCCGGGGAGAACACCGAGGGCCTGACCCTGCGTGAGATGCAAGGCCAGGCGATCGAGGCACCGTCGGCCACCCGCAACCCCGCGGACCGGGTCGCCGAGCTGGACCGCCAGGGCGTCACCGAAGCGTTGAACTACCCCACGTTGGCCAGCCTGGTCGAGCATTCCAGCGCCGACGATCCGGAGCTCACGCTGGCCATCATTCACGCGCTGAATCAGTGGATGGCCGAGCACTGGTCCTACGACTACGACGGCCGGGTGTTCTCCACGCCGATCATCAACCTGTCCGAGG
Organism: Mycobacterium sp. SMC-11; assembly: GCF_046250095.1. Classification (NCBI taxonomy): domain Bacteria; kingdom Bacillati; phylum Actinomycetota; class Actinomycetes; order Mycobacteriales; family Mycobacteriaceae; genus Mycobacterium; species Mycobacterium sp. SMC-11. The sequence continues at coordinate 3,841,576 of NZ_CP176430.1, forward strand.
TCAAGGGCGCGCAGCGCGAACTGGAGTACATCCTCGGTCAGGGCGCTGCGGTGGCGCTGATCAAACCCGGACCGGTCAACGGTATCCGCGGTTGGCGCTCTCCGGCGCTGCCGGAGTTCGACCCGTTCTGGCGTGATGTCCAGGCCGCCGGACTTCCCATCGTGCTGCATGCCAGCTTCCCGCCGCTCGACGACTACGTCGGCCGCTGGGAGCCGCCGTACACGCAGAACTTCATGACACAGAGCGCTTTCCGCTGGATGGTGTTGGGGCACCGCGAGATCGCCGACATGATCACCGCGCTGATCTGCCATGGCACCCTGACCCGATTCCCCAAGCTGCGCATCGCCAGCGTGGAGAACGGCAGCTCCTGGATCGGGCCGCTGTTTCACGACTTCGGCGACCTCTACAGGAAGATGCCGCAGAACTTCCCGGAGCATCCGCATGAGGTGTTCCGGCGCAACATCTGGGTCAGCCCGTTCTGGGAGGGCGCCGTCTCCGACGTGGTGGACACCGTCGGCTGGGACAAGGTGCTGTTCGGGTCGGACTATCCGCATCCCGAGGGACTGGCCGAGCCGAAGGGATTCTGGCGCTACGCCGAGGGAATGGACGTTCGGCGCACCTATGACTTCATGGGCGACAATGCCCGCCGGTTCATGGGGCGCCCGATCGCGAATCCGGATCCGGCCGCGCTCAAGCCGCCGGCGCTCGCCGACGCCTAACGTTGCCGGGTCACTTCGGTGCGAAGCGCTGGCCGGCATCCAGGCGGATGCACTGGCCGTTGAGCATCGGATTCTCGACGATGGCGGCCGCCAGTTTGGCATACTCCTCCGGGCGGCCCAGCCGCTTGGGGAACGCCGCATCCTTGGTCAGCACGGCGGCGAATTCGTCGGGGATGCCCTGGGTGAGGCCCGTGGCGAACAGGCTGGGCGCGATCGCCAGCACCCGGATGCCCACTCCACCCAGATCACGGGCCATCGTCAGGCACATCCCGGCGATGGCAGCCTTGGAGGCGGTGTAAGCGATCTGCCCGATCTGGCCTTCGAACGCCGCGATCGAGGACGTATTGATGATCACGCCGCGCTCATCGTCTTCCGGCTCATTGGTGCTCATGTGCCAGGCCGCGAGCCGGCTGACGTTGAAGGTCCCGACGACGTTGAGATCCTGGGTGCTGCGAAACGCCTCCAGGTCGTGCGGCCCGTCGCGTTTGATCGTTCGCTCACCGATACCGCCGCCTGCGGTGGTGCCTCCTGCGGTGGTAACCGCGATGTGCAGCCCGCCCAACGCCTCGACCGCCTCGTTCAGCACCCGCTCGGTACCGGCGAAGTCGGTGACGTCGGCTTCGAAGAAGAGCCCGCCGATCGATTCGGCCACTTCCTTGCCCTTGGACTGTGGCCGGTCCAAGACCGCCACTTGGGCACCGCGTTTGGCCAACAGCTCCGCTGTCGCCCTACCGAAACCCGATGCGCCACCGACGATGATCGCGCGCTTGTTTTCGATCTCCACGAACACTCCCCTTGTTTGGACACGACGATCCGGGATCCACCCCGGCGCCTATACTATAGCTATTCCCGTAATCCATTCAGTATGGCGTACGAGGGTGTCCGGCAGGCGCGTTCAGGCGCTCAGTTGAGGAACCGGCCGGCGACCCTGGCCAGCGACGATCGGATACGCGGCGAGAGGTAGACCGCGAACACCCCGTTGAAGATGTCCTCGCGCAGCCGGGTCAGCGTCGAGGTCTTGATCCGCCAGTCGCCGTCGACCTTTTCGTAGGTCTCGGTGTAGTGGCCGTAGCCGCGCAGGTTGACGCCGGGGCCGAACCGCACCACGTCCTCCAGCGCCCACACCCCGTGCGCCGAGGTCGGCGAGTCCAGCTCGATGTCGGGCGCGTGGACCTGGTGCACCGTGGGTTGATCTTGCAGGCTTCTACGGGTGAAAGCCACGAATTCGTCGGCGCCAGTGATGACTTTGCCACCCGCATGCGATGTATCGCTGACGAAGTCATCGGTGAATAGCGTGCGCCAAGCCGCCCAGTCTTTGGTGTCCAGGTAGCGGCAGTAGCGGGACTTCAGGCGTTTGATCGCCTCGATCTGCGCCGCGGTGTCGTCAGCCACGACTCGGAGCCGGTTCGTAGCGGAGCATCGTGACGTCGTGTTCCGGATAGTCGCAGAACACCGGCCGCACCCGCATTCCCACCACCAGATCGGCGGGATCGGTGTTGACCAGTTCGGTCGAGAATCGGGGGCCCTCATCCCATTCGACGATCGCCAGCAGCTGCGGGACGGCGTCGGCGAAGTGCGGCCCGACCGGGCGGCGGGCCACCGTGAAGGAGTACAGCGTGCCCATCCCGGAGATCTCGCGCCATTCCAGGTCATCGGCCAGGGTGCGCGGAGCGCGGACTCGCGGATAGAACACGTAGCTCGCGGTCGACGGCGAGTACTGGATGACGATGCGGTGCTGCGCCAGCGCATCCCAGAACGGAGCGGTGGTGGGGGTCTTGACCGGCATCGGCCGTTCGAAAGTGATCATCTCCGGTCTAGTCCCCTTCCAGGATCAGCGTCGTCTGTTCCGACAGGATTCCGCCGTTGCCCGAGACGAAGGCCCGGTTGCAGTCGGCCACCTGCGCGGCCTGAGCCCGGCCCATGATCTGGCGGGTAGCGTCGCAGACGTGGTGCATGCCGCCGGCCAGGCCGGCCTGGCCGAATCCGAGTTGACCGCCCGCGGTGTTGAGCGGGAAGTCGCCGCGGAAGGTCAGGTCGTGATCGGCGAGGAACTGCATGCCCTTGCCTTTCTCGCAGAAGCCGGCGTCCTCCAGCGACAGCAGCACGGTGATCGTGTAGCAGTCGTAGATGGAGACCATGTCCATGTCCGCGCGCGTCAGATCGGTCATGGCGAAGGCGGTGTCGGCGGCCTCGCGGATGGGAGTCGCCAGCAGATCGGCGGCGTATGTCGGCGTTTTGAACGGCACGTGTTCGCCGAATCCCTTGATCCACACCGGACGGTTGCGGGCTCGCTTGGCGATGTCGGCACTCGCGATCACAACCGCGGCACCGCCCACGCAGGGCATCACGATCTCCAGCATGTGTAGCGGGTCGGCGATCACCGGGCTGGCCAGTACGTCCTCAACGCTCAGCGGGGTGTCGCGCCAGATGGCGCCGTCGGTGTGATTGGCGTTGACACGCTGATCGACGACCAGTTTGGCCATCGCCCGTTCGTCGTAGCCGTAGACGGCGCCATAGCGCGTGGCGACCTGGCCGTAGGGGCCGTTCTGCCCCAGGTTGCCGTAGGGAATCTCGAACTCGGCTTGCGGGGAACCGTATTGGTTGCTCGAGGACCCGAAGAACATGGCGTCGACCAGTGGCTTGGGTTTACGTTCCGACATCGGGGTGATGTAGCGGGCCGGCAGCGCGCACAGCACCACATCACAGATGCCCAGTTCGATCGCCGCCGCGGCGCGCCACACCATGGCCGCGGCACTGGCCCCGCCCAAGTCGACGATCTCGGCGAACCGTGCTGGAACCCCCAGATATTCGGCGATCGTGGAGGGCACGAAGATCTCGGATTCGCCCAGGTGCGAGGTGACGATGCCGTTGACGAGTTCGCCCGGAAGGCCCGCGTCGGCCAGCGCCGCCGCGCTCAACTCGGCCCACTGCTCCAGCGTGAACGGGGCCGGGGTGGCCTTGTTCATCCGTTCCGGCGCCAGCTCGACATAGCCGACGATCGCGGCGTCTCCACGTAGTCCCATGCGGCGATCCTTCATCTCATTTGCGGGGCAGGCCGAGAATCATCTGGGCGATGATGTTCAGCTGAATTTCCTTGGTACCGCCGCCGATCAGCTCGGCCGGCGACAACAGATACGGTTCGACGACGGCCGGGTCGGAATCGGCGACCATCGCCAATCGCCCGACGGTCGCCAACGTCGCGTGGAAGGTGCGGCGCAGCAGCACGTTCATCGCCACTTTCGCGATGCTTGACGACGCCCCCATGCCCTCGCCGTCCAGCAGCCTGATGGTCTCGCGTACCCCGAGCGCCCTGATCGCGTTGGCGTAGGCGTCGATTTCGCCGAGTGCGCGCAGTGCGTCATTGCGCGATCGGCCGGGTGCCGCGGCGATGGACCGCAGCGCCACAGCTCGGTCGTTCTCGACGTATCCGCTGATGGCGGTGCGCTCCTCGGCCATGGTGGCGATCGCCAGCTGCCAGCCTTCGGTGGGCTCCCCGAGCAGCATCTCGTCGGGCACGAAGACGTCGGTGAGGAACACTTCGTTGAATTCTGCTGCCCCGGTGGCCATCACGATCGGCTGGACTTCAATGCCCGGCGAGCGCATGTCCACGATGAAGTAGCCGATCCCGCGATGCTTGGCCGCCGCGGGGTCGGTACGGGCCAGCAGTGCGCCGTAGTCGGCGCGTTGCGCCGCCGAGGTCCAGATCTTGTGGCCGTTGATGCGCCATCCGCCGTCGACCTTGACCGCTCGGGTGGTCAGCGACGCCAGGTCGGAGCCGGCACCGGGCTCGGAGAACAATTGGCACCAGGCGAGTTCGCCGCGCTGGGTCGGGGGAATCAGCCGCTGCTGCAAGGCATCCGGTGCGGCGCGCACGAGCGACGGCAGGATCCATTCGGCGATGCCCAGTGACGGCCGGACCAGACCGGGCCGTTTGGCGAACTCTTCGATTATGATCAGCTGCTGCAGTGGGGAGGCGTCGCGTCCCCACGGCGCGGGCCACTGCGGTGCGATCAGCCCGGCGTCGGCGATCAGCGTCCGCTGCGGGCCCGTTTCGAAGTGCGGGTAGTCGCCCTGGCGTCCCGGACCGTCGTTCGCCAGCTCCTGGGCTGCGTCGAGAGTCGTTGCGACTTCCGCCCGGAACTCGGCTTCGGCACCGCCGAGGTCGACGGTGAAGTCCCGCTGCTGCGCGACGGTCAGCTCGCCGAGCCGGCGAGCCCAGTCGGTGGCCGCACCGATCGACGCGGCGAGGCTGGTGGCGCGACGCCAGTACAGGTGCAGATCGTGTTCCCAGGTGAACCCGATCGCGCCGAACATCGTCAAGGTGTCGAACACGGTGTCCGGACACGGCGCGACCGCCGCCAACGCTGCGGTAGCGGCGGCGATGCGATGCTGCGGGGCGGAATCGGCGACGGCTCGCAGCGCGTCCCACGCCGCGGCACAGGCCAGTTCGGCGCTGACCAGCAACATGGCCGCCTGGTGCTGCAATGCCTGAAATGTGCCGATCCGGACGCCGAACTGTTCGCGGGTGTGCAGGTGCGCGGTGGCCGCCTCGACGCACCACCCGGCGATGCCGGCACACACCGCTGCGGCAAGACCGACCGCGAGATACTCCGCGCGCCCGGTGTCGATCCCGGTCAGTACCTCGGCGGCGCGCGCCGGGTGATCAGCCAGGGTGATCGTGGCCAGGTCGGTGAGCAGGTCCGTGCCGGCCACCGTCTGGATCGTTGCTCGGCCCGTGTCGACCACGGTCCACAGGTCGGTCCCGTCCTCGCAGCGGGCGCAGACCAGCGCGAGGCGGGCCGAGCGGGCACCGGAGATCACGTCCGAGGCACCGCTGATCAGCCAGCCCTCGTCGGCTCGTCGTGCGACGAAGTCCGATTGCCCGCCAAGCACGACGGCCGCCGGCGCACCGGCGGCAAGGGCACGCAGATACTCCTCCCGCGCCGGCGTGGCCTCGGCGAGCAGACCGACCGCGCCGGCGGTCACTGTCGGCAGCAGCGGACCCGGCAGCGACACTGTTCCCGCGGCCTCCAGTACCGCGGCGACGTCGAGCAGCCCGCCACCCTGTCCGCCGTACTGTTCAGGCAGGTGAATCGCGTGAAACCCGTTGGCGACCAAGTCGTCCCACCAAGACGGCAGTTCCCCGGCGGCCAGCGCATCGAAGGCCTTGCGGGTGTCGGCCATCGGTGCGTGCCGGCCGGCGAACTGCCGCAACGACTCGCCGAGCTGGCGTTGTTCGGCGCTGAGCGTCACGCTCACGAGCTCTCCTCATGTTCTCCACGTGCAGACCACTGGGATTGGATGCGTGCGGCGGTCTCGCGCACGGCCGCACCAAGTTCGTCGACCTCCGCGGCGGTCAGGGCTGCGAAGGGGGCGACTCCCACCGACATCGTCACCGTCCCGTCGATGTCGCGGACCGGAGCCGAGACACTGGCGATCGGATGCCGCTCGGTGTTGCCGAGTTCGTCGGGCAGGTAGTCGACCTCGGTGAGATCGGCGAACGCCGTGGCCAACCGGGCGGTGATCGCGTCGGGCTCGCCGTCGGCCGCCAGTGCCTGCAGCGCCGAGTACACCCGCACATATTCGCGGCTCATCCGGTCGATTGCGTAGCCGCGCCGGCCGACCTCGTCGAGCACGGCGGCCAGCCGTCGCCGCAACCGCGGCGATGGTGCGCCCAGCCCGCCGAGCCATTCCTTCTTGACCGGTTCGCCTGCGCCGGCGATGAACTCACGGCCGAACGGCGCCACCAGCGGAATCCGGAAGCCGGCGCCCAACCGCAGACCGGCGATCGACTCCCCTACCGAATCGGTCACCACCACTGTCGCGCCCTGGCGAGCACCGAGGATCACCTGTCGGCCGACCGCGTCGAAAAGCCGCTGCAGCTCGGGCCGGAAGGCCTGCCGGTTGATGGGGCGGGCGAGCGCGGCCAGCGCTGGGCCCCAGGAATATCCGCCCGACTGGCGGTCCCGCACGAGCCACTGCCGGCTGGCCAAGGTGGCGAGGATCGCGTGGCAAGTGCCGTGGCTGATGCCCAGGGTCTGCGAGATCTCCGACAGAGATAAGTGCCGTTCCGGGTCGGCGGCGAGCAGCTCCAGGATCCGCATCACCCGCTCGGTGGGCGGCGAGGAGACCGGACGCACCGTGCCGTCGCCGTCCGTCGCTGCCGTCATACTTTCGAAAAGTACGTCGAATAGTCGACGCGCGCAAGTTCGCGGCGGGCGTCAGCCGGTGGCCGCCACCCGCGCTCGCTCACGCATCGAGGCGACGACGCCGCCGTCGTTGAGGATGTCGGTTCCGGTGAGATATCCCGCCTGGTTGCTGGCGCAGAACGCCAGCAGTTCAGCCATCTCCTCGGGCGTTCCCCAGCGCGGGATCGCGGCGTCGGTGACCATCGCCCCCGCGCCGGCCCGCTCCTCCAACCGGCCCATTTCGGTGTCCACCGAACCGGGCGAGACCGAGACGATGCGCAGGCTGCGACCGTTGAACCGCTCGGCCTGCGAGCTGGAGTACCAGCGGACGAACGCCTTGCTCACGGCGTAGGCGAAACCCGAGCGCACCTCTTCGGGAAACCCGCTGTAGCCGGCCGCCATGGCATCCAGGAACGCCGGGACGTCCTGCAGTGCCAGCGGGAACTGCCCGACCGGGATCAACTCCTCGGGCAGCAGGTGCGCGGCCATCGACGCCACGTTGACAATCGCGGCCCCCTCGGGCGCGATCTGGTGGAAGACCTCGTTGACGTTCAGGGTGCCCACGGCATTGGTCCGCATGACGTAGTCGGCGTCGCCCATGCTCGGACTGACTCCGGCGGTGTGGATCACCGAGGTGAGGGGCCCGAGTCCTGCCGCGGTGGCGAACAGCGCTGCGACCGCGTCGCGATCGGTGACGTCGCAGTGGACGGTCACGACGTTGAGCTCCTGCAGCACACCCGCCGCGGCGTCCAGCCGGTCTTGCCGGACATCGCAGAGCACCACGGGCTGCTCGCGACCGACGATCTTCGCGGTGGCCAACCCCATCCCCCCGGCACCGCCGGTAATCACCGAAACCATGGCGCCGCTACGCCTGTGCCAGCTGCTTGTCGGTGTAGCGGCGTGCCCACTCGGCACGCGGCCGGATCGACACGTCCACATCGGTGGCCGTCGCCCGCAGCGCTCCCACCGTCGCCTGCTCGCGCGCGGTGTGGGCGAACGGATCCCAGCCGAAGAACCGGCAGGAGTTCTCCCAGGTGATCTTGTTGATGTCGGCGTCGTCGGCGCCGGCGGCCTCCAGTTCGGCGAGCACCTGCTCGGGGGCGTCCGGCCAGAAGCAGTCCGAGTGGGGGTAGTCGCATTCCCACGCGATGATGTCGATGCCGATCTCGTGGCGCAGTTTCAGCGATGTCTTGTCGGTGACGTAGCAGGCCAGCGAGTGCTCGCGGAACACCTCCGAGGGCAGCTTGTCGCCGAAGTCGCGGCGCAGCCATTTCTGGTTGGTGTAGTGCCGGTCGCTGCGGTCGAGGTAGAAGGGGATCCAGCCGATACCGCCCTCGGAGAACGCGAACTTCAGGTCCGGGTAGTTGCGCATCGCAGGGCCCCACAACAGGTCCTGGGCGCACATCGCCGAGATCTGGGTGGCCAGGATGATCAGGTTGTCGATGGGGGCGTTGGGCGCCATGCTGATCGCCCCGAAGCCGGTGCCGATGTGCAGACACATCACCACGCCGGTCTCCGACAGCGTGCGGAACACCGGGCCCCAGTACTCGTCGTCGTGGTAGCTGGGCAGGCCCTCCAGGTGGGGCAGTTCGGGCATGGTGACCGCGCGGCAGCCCTTGGCCGCCACCCGGCGGATCTCGGCGCACATCGCCTCGGGGTTCCAAGTCGGCAGGATCGCGATCGGGATGAAGCGGCCCGGATAGGAACCGGCCCACTCGTCGATGTGCCAGTCGTTGTAGGCCGACACCATCACCAGCGTGACGTTCTCGCGCGTCATGTTCAGGTGCCGCGCGGAGAATCCGGTGAAGGTCGGGAAGCACATCGAGGCGAGGATGCCGTTGCGGCTCATGTCGCGGACCCGCTCGTGCACGTCGTAGACGCCGGGGCGCATCTCGGCGAAGCCGGCGGGGTCGCGCCCCCACTCCTCGGCCGGCCAGGACACCACGGCATTGAGCCCGCTGACCCCTTGCGGGCGGCCCTGATACATCCACTGGTCGACGCCTTTGTCGTCGGTGACGACGATCGGCGCCTCCGCCTTGTACTTGGCCGGGACATGGTTGAGGAACATGTCGGGCGGCTCCACCACGTGGTCGTCGATGCTGACCAGGATCAAGTCGTCGATGTTCATGGCTCTACTAGTACCCTGGAAAATCGTGACCGTCTCCGCGCGTTCGGCCATAGATTTTGCAGAACCGGCCAACATTGATCTGCGCCGTGGCGGCCGCGCGCGGGCCGGCAGCTACCTCTACGAGGGACGGCAACTGGTCACCGGCTGGCACTCCCATGACTTGCACCAGATCGAGTACGCCGTCGGTGGTGTGGTCGAAGTCGAGACCACCACGGCGCACTATCTGTTGCCCCCGCAGCAGGCGGCCTGGATCCCCGCCGGCCTGGAGCATCAGGCCGTCATGCGTGCCGAGGTGCGCACGGTGGCGGTGATGTTCGACCCCGAGCTGGTCGCCCACGCCGGCGACCGGGCCCGCATCCTGACCGTTTCGCCGCTGATCCGGGAGATGATGCTGCATTCGCTGCGCTGGCCGATCGAACGGCCCGACGGCGACGTGGTCTCCGACGACTTCTTCCGCACCCTGGGGCACCTGGTCTCCGCCGCACTGGACCACGAGGCGCCGCTGAGCCTGCCCACCTCGGATCATCCGATCGTCGGCGCGGCCATGGTCTACACCAAGGAGCACCTGGCGTCGGTGACCGCGGCCGAGGTCGCCCACGCGGTCGCCGTCTCCGAGCGCACCCTGCGCCGTCAGTTCGAAGCGGTGATCGGCATGTCCTGGCGCACCTACCTGCTACACGCCCGAATGCTGCAGGCGATGGCGCTGCTGGCCGCTCCTGATCAGGGGGTCCAGCAGACCGCGACGGCTATCGGCTTCGACAGCCTGTCCGCGTTCACCCGGGCGTTCACCCGCTTCGCCGGTGAAGCCCCGTCGAGCTACCACCGCCGCATCAACTCGGCGCCTTGACCACTGGCGGCGAGTAATTCGGCTTGCCCAGGCCCAGCACGTATTGGGCGATCATGTTGCGGAACACCTCCAGGGTCCCGCCGTAGATGCCGACCAGTGGAGCGAACCGGAAGACGTAGTCCGAGGCCCCACCGTCGATGGCACCGTCGGTGTCGATGGGCAGCGCCGACGCACTTCCGAGCAAGTCCATCAGGTCCGGCGAGACATCGCGCATCGCCTGCGCCAGTGCCACCCGTCCGAAAATCGAGGGAGCCGACAGGGACGCCTCCACCCGAGCGGCAGCGCGCCCGAGCCGGTAGGCCACCGAACGATCCGCGATGCTCCCCGACCGCCCGGCCACCTCGCCCGCCTTGTCGACGGCGATAGCCATGAAGTTCGCCTGGTGCATCATGATCGAGACATCCTGCAATCCATCGGGATTGGCGTCCACCGCGCCGTGTTCGACGTTGAGCGGCTCGCGCAGCACGGTCCAGCCGCCGTTGACCTCGCCCAGGCGGTATTTGTCGTCGACGCGCACGTCGCTGTAGTAGACGATGTTGGTTCGGTCGCCGTCGACGGTGCGCAGGCCCTGGATCTCGATCCCCGGAGTGTTCAACGGCACCAGGAACATGGTGAGGCTCTGGTGCTTCCGCGCGTCCGGGTCGGTGTTGGTGATCAGGAAGACGTACTGGCAGTTGTGCGCGCCGGTGGTGAACATCTTGGAGCCGTTAATGACCCAGCTGTCGCCGTCGCGCACCGCGCGGGTCTTGCAGGTTGCGACGTCGGAGCCGCCTTCGGGCTCGGTGTAGCCCAGGCAGAGCCGGACGTGGCCACTGAAGACCCCGGGCAGGATCTCCTCGCACAGCTCGGGCGAGCCGAACGACGCGACGGAGCGGGCCACCATCGCGGTGGTTCCCCAGGTGACCCACGGCACATGGGCGCGGCGCTTCTCCAGTTCCCAGATTCGTCGCCGCACGCGGGGGAAGCCGCCGTCGGCCTCGGTTTTCCACTCCGCCTCCAGGTAACCCGCGGCGCCCAGCGCCAGGTGAACGACCTCGTCGAAGTTGTCCCCGGTCTCGCGGTCTCGGCGCTTGACGTCCTCGGTCACGTGGGCGGCCAGGAATGCGCGCACCTCGTCGCGGAAAGCCAGGTCGTCGTCGGTCAGCTGCGGTTGTGAGAAGTCCATGATGTTCGGTGTCCTATTCGGCTGCGCGGGTGGCGGTTTCGCGGGCGGCGATGATGTCGCCTATGCGGCAGGCGGTGGCTCCGGGGTCACCCCCGGCCAGGGGCCAGCCGCGAGCCCGGACCAGATAAGCGGTGGCCGCGGCTTCGGCTGACACACCCAGACCGCCCTGAATGTGCACCGCCATGGTGGCGGCCTTGGCGGCTTCCTCTGCCATGAACACGAAGGCCGAGGCCGCCAGCTCCGGACGCTCCTCGGGCTCGTTGTCCATGAACCATCCGGCGCGGTAAGCCAGGTTGCGCCCGGAGGCGACCGTGATCGCCATATTCGCCAACGGATGCGAGATCGCCTGCAGGGTTCCGATCGGCACACCCAGGGTGTATCGGGTCTTGGCGAACTCCGCGGCGATGGTCATGGTCTGCTCCACCATCCCGACCAGCGCGGAGGCCGTCAGCAGCCGCCATTCATCCAGCGCCCGCTGATATTCCGCCAACGCCTCAGGACCACTGGCCAGCACGGTCGCCGCGTCGGCGTCCGCCGGGTCGACCCAGGACATCGGCAACCGGCCGATGTTGTCGACCCGAACCGGCCGGGTGGCGAACGAGAGTCGCACCACCGCATCCCCGTCACGGACGATGATCGTGTCGGCGATCGAGCCGGTCGGCAGCAGCCGGGGGCCGGCCGTGGCCTCCTGGTGCGGGTCGAACGCAATCAGTCGATTCCCGCTGACGATGTCGGAGGTGTCGTCGGCGTCCGGCGATAACCCACCGAGGCGGCCCAGCAGGCGCGCGGCGCAGACCTGGTCGATCCAGGGAACCGGCGCCAGCGAGCGACCGATCTCCTCGGCGACCAGCGCAAGATCGACCAGCGTGGCGCCGTCGCCGCCGACCGGTTCCGGCAACGCCATGGTGGTGGCGCCCATCGCACACAGCCGCTCCCACAAGTTCTTGTCGAAACCGGATTCCTCTGCGGCACGAACCGTTTCGATTCCGCAGTGCGTGGTGAAGAACTGTTTGTACGCAGCTTGCAACGCAACGTGGTCTTCGGTCAGGCTGTAGTCCAACCGGCGCAGTTCGAAACGATCCATCTCAGCTCTCCTGTTCGGGTACGGCGCCGCGTTCGGCGAAGAAGAAGTCGGCGGCATTGCGGTAGAGGTACTTGTCGAGCACGTCGGGTGGCAGGTCCAGGGCGCGCGCCTCGGGCACCACCCGGTCCATCCGCAGCACCGGCCAGTCCGAGGCGAAGAGGACCTTGCCGGCGCCTCGGGTGCGCATGAAGTGCAGCAGGGTTTCCGGCAGTCGTTTCGGCGACCAAGCCGAGGTCATCAGCCGTAGGTTGCGATATTTGATCAGCATCCGGATCGCCACGTCCCACCAGGGGTCGGCGCCGTGGATCATGCACAGCCGCAGTTCGGGGAACCGCACGCAGACCCGGTCCAGGTGGATCGGGTGTTGCACCTCCCCCGGGATCGGTGGCCCCGGAATTCCGGTGTTGACGCACAGCGGCAGATCCAGCTCGGCGCACTTGGCGTACAGCGGGTAGTAAACCGCGTCGCTCGGCGGATACTGGCCATCGCCCCAGAAGCTGGGCCCCACAACGGCGTAGACCACCGGCAGGTCGCCCGCGACGGCACTCAACTCCCGAAGCGCGGCCACCGGGCGCAGCAGGTTCATGCCGCCCATTGCCAGCGCGAACCGGTCTGGCCTGGCTTCCACGAACTTTCGCGCGGTCACCGACGGTTTGACCAGGTTGTCCATCAAGACGGCCTTGGCCACGCCGTGGGCGTCCATCTCGTCGAGCAGCGCCGACATGTCGGCCGGCGCGAACATCGACTCGGGTCCCTTGAAGTAGTCATCGCGCGTTCTGACCATCCAGGACGGCTGCTCGTTCTCGCCGAAGTGCACGTTCACCAGACAATCGATGACTTGTGACTGCTCGCTCATGCCGTACTCACCTCATTCACCTGACGTTTAGCCCAGCGGTAGTCGGCCTTGCCATTGCCCAGCCGGCGCACCTGCGCCACCGTGACGAACGCCTTGGGTACTTTGAAGCCCGCCAGCACCGATCGGCAGTGTGCGTCCAACTGCTCGTCGGTAGCGCCCGAATCCGCCAGCGGGACAACCAACGCCACCAGCTCTTCACCCCAGCGCTCGCTCGGACGGCCCACCACCAGCGCGTCGGTCACCGCCGGGTGAGCGCGCAGCACGTCCTCGACCTCCTCGACGAACACCTTCTCCCCGCCGGTGTTGACCACCAGGGAGTCGCGGCCGAACAACCGCAGTGTGCCGTCTTTCTCGATGCTGGCGCGATCGCCCGAGATCACCATGCGCTGACCGCCGATCTCACCGAAGGTGCGCTGTGTCGCGTCGGCGTCGTCGAAGTATCCGAGCGGGATCCGGCCGGTCCGCACCACCCAACCCACCTCGGGATCACCGGGTTCCAAAAACCGGGTACGGTCCTGCGACACCACCGATCCCCCGGTCCGCAGGTCGAAGGTGTCACGCCGAGCGTTGCGCTGGCTGCGCCCGAAGCCCAGATTGCCGGTCTCCGAGGAGCCGTACCCGTTGATCAGGGTGATCTGCGGGAGCAGTTCCAGCAGCGCCGCCTGGTACTTCGGATTGGTTGCGGCACCGCCGGTTCCGATCGAGTGCAAAGAAGGCAGGTCATAGGGGCCCCTGCGCAGTTCGGCGACCAGTGGCGCGGCGTAGGCGTCGCCCACCATGGTCATCAAGCCGACCTTCTCCCGTGCGGCGGTTTCCAGCACCGAACGGGGATCGAATCTGGTGCGGGTGTCATTGAGGATCACCGTCTGGCCGCTCAGGATCGCCGAGAACGCGGTCCACAGTCCGGCGGCGTGCATCAGCGGCGAGAGCGCGAACCAGGGCGCACCGGCGTACTGCACCTTCTGGTGGATCTCCGCCGCACAGGCGTGGTCGTCACCGACCATCGATGACACGTAGATGTCGCTTTGTCGCCACAGCACGCCCTTCGGGCGCCCGGTGGTTCCCCCGGTGCAGATCATCAGCAGATCGTCCGGGGACGGCGTCACCGCCTGATCGGTATCGCCCTGCGCCAGGGCATCGTCCAGCGATACCGCGTCGAGCCCGAGTCCGTCGGTGGCGCCGTCGTCGATCCGGATCAACAGCTCGGCGCCGGATTCGCGGAGCGTGTCAACGAATTTCGCCTCCAGACTGGCGTGGTAGATCACGGCTCGGGGACGCAGATAGTCGAGCAGCTCGCCGGCTTCGGCCGGGGTGTAGTAGTGGTTGACGTTGACCGGGACCGTGCGGGCCTTGAGACAGCCGATCACCATGTCGGGGTACAGGTCGTTGTGCATGAGCAGCGCGACGCGGTCCTGGCCGCACTCCCAGTTGCGCAACTCCGAACGCTCGCGCTGGACCCCGAGCCCGCGTCCGGCCAGGTAGTTGGCCAGCAGGCGGGCCCGCTCCGCGGATTGCGCGAACGTGCTTCGCCTGTCCCCGCAGATGGTCATGGCCCGGTCGGGCACGGCCTCGGCGATCGCGTCGAGGACCGCGCCCAGGGTCCATTCGCCCACCGTCAGACCGAAGCTGTCAGGTGGGCGACGCCCGGCGCGGCGCGGTTCGGATCACCTAGCAGAGTCAATGCGTTGTCCCGCATTACCATTCGAGTATCTTCCGCGCTGAACTCGGGGAACTGCGGGATGTCGGCGGTGAAGGTGGTCGGGTCGGCCAGGCCCTCACCGTGCGGCCAGTCCGAACCGAACAGGATCTTGTCGACGCCGATGGTGTCGGCCAGCAGCTTCACGTCGTCCTCGTAGTAGGGGGCAATCCAGACGTTGTTGCGCAGCTGCTCGATCGGATCTTCCTTGTAGTGGTAGGGCGCGTTGTTGGCCGACTTCTTCAACCGCTTGATCAGCCGGTAGACGAAGTAGGAGCCATTCTCGATGCTGACCACCTTGAGCTTGGGGTGACGGGTGAACACCTGGTGCACGATCATCGAGGCGATGGTGTCGTGGATCGCGCGATCGTCCATGATCACCATGTCCAGCGGGTCGCGCTTCCCGAATCCCTTGAACACACCGCTGCCGCCCCACAACGCCGGGATCGCCATGTAACCGGAGTCGGACAGGTGGAAGACGACCGCGACGCCCGCCTCGGCAAGGCGCGCCCACACCGGGTCGTGCACGGGGTCACCGAGGGACCGGGCCCTAACCTCGCCGGGTACCGGCGCCGGGCGCACACACACCAGCTTGGCGCCGCGACCGATCACGAATTCGACTTCCTCGACCGCCTTTTCGGGATCGGCCAGCGAGATGATCGGTGCGGATACCACGCGGCCGTCGGGACGGTCGAAGCCCCAGTCCTCGTCGAGCCACAGGTTGAACGCGTGCACCGAAGCAATGGTGGCGGGGATGTCGTGCTTGAGTCCCTCCTCCACACCACAGGCGAATGTCGGCAGCATGAACACCGTCTCCAGCCGCTGCCGGTCGAGCACCTGCACGCGGGCGTCGCGGTTCTGGTATTCGGGATGCTCGGAGAGCCGGTCGAGCTTCATCAACGACGCCGGGTCCACGCCTTCGGGGATCTCGCCGCGGAACAGCAGATCCAGGCAGCCCGGTTCGATGATCGGATCGAAGTTCGGGTTCGGGATGAAGTGGTTGACGACCCCGCCGAACACCGCCAGGGTGCGATTGCCGTCCTGCACCATCTGCACACCGCGGCTGCGGAATTCCTTGGGCAGGTGTCGAGTGAATGCGTCCAGCGGCTCGTAGTAGTGGTTGTCGACGTCGACGGCCAGGTACGGGAGCCGTTCAGGTGCGGCAGTCATGCGCTCAACCTTTCTCAAGACAGGGGCGGGAAGTTCGGGGGGCGTTTCTCGAAGAAGCTCGTGATGCCCTCGATGAGGTCGGGGCGCGCCAACGATTGGTACATCAGGGTTTCGGCGCGCGCGCTCACCGCGGCGACGTCGTCGAGCGCGTCGCCGTAGGCCTGCGCCTTGATCACCGCCAGCGATGCCGGTGAGCAGTTCGCGGCGACGTCGGCGGCGTAGTCCACGGCGCGTTCCAGCAGCAGCTCGGGTGCCACGACGTGGTTGACCAGACCGAACTCGCGGGCTTCCTCGGCGAAGAAGGTGCGCCCGGACAGCAGCAGGTCCATCGCCGCGCCCCAGCCGGCCAAGCGCGGAAGAATCCAGGTGATCCCGTGTTCGGCGATCAGTCCGCGCCGGGTGAAAGCGGTGGCGAATTTGGCTCCGGCGGCGGCGAATCGGACGTCGCACATCAGGGCGTGCGTCAGACCGATCCCGACGCAGGAGCCGTTGATCGCCGCGATCACGGGTTTGCGCAGTTCGGTCAGGAAATGCGGGGGACGGTCCCCGACCAGTTGGGACACGTCGGTGCCGGATGCGTCGACGGCGTCGGGACCCGTTTGAGTGCCGCCACCCAGATCCGCACCGGCGCAGAATCCCCGGCCGCTACCGGTCACCACGATCGCCCGCACCGCGGGATCCGCCTCGGCACCATCGATGGCGGCGTAGAAACCGGCGGCGATATCGGGGCCCCAGGAGTTGAGCCGCTCCGGACGGTTGAAGGTGATCAGCCCGACGCCGTCACGCACGTCGTAGAGCACCGCGGTCATCGACCCCGCAACCTCCGCTTCGAAGCAACCTGATAGTTCTTACTGTATACCTTTCGGTAGCGCATTCCGCAACCTCCGAGGTTCCTGCCTTAAGCCACTATGCACGCAGGTCAGGAGCAAATTCGGGTCTGCTGATCAGGTGAAATCCGAGCCGCCGTCAACGTTGACGTTGGCGCCGGTCATGTAGGCGTTGCGACGGGAGGCCAGAAAGGCTGCGACCGCGCCCACTTCGTCCGGCAGGCCCGCCCGTGGCAGCTGCGCCGGGTGGCCGAAATGCTCGGTGATGGCCTCCATCAGCCGGTATGGATCCACCCCGTCCGAGTCGTCCACACCGACCGAGCGAGCCCAGCCGACCAGCGCCTCGGAGGCGACGCTTCCGGGCGAGACCACGTTGACCAGAATCTCCTCGGGCGCCAGCAGCAGCGCCAGGTTCTTCGAGATGCTGTTCACCATCGCCTTGGCCGCGGTATAGGCAACCAGGACTGTGCTTTGGCGCTGCGTCGACTGCGCCGAGAAATTGACGATCCGGGCCCATTCGGCCTTGCGCAGCAACGGCAGCGCCGCCTGCACGGTATGCACCATCCCCATCGCGCCCTGGTCGATCGCCCGGCGCCACTGCTCGTCGGTGAGATCCTCGAAGGTGCCCTGCACGTCGGGGCCGGCCGCGTTGATCAGGATGTTGAGTTCGCCGCCCCAGCGCCTCCCGAGTTCGGCGAAGGCTTCGCGCACCCGCTGCTCGTCGCAGGCATCGGCGACTATGCCGATCGCCTCCGGACTGCCGCGTCCCCTCAGGTCGTCACACGCGCGGTCCAGGTCGGCAGCCGAGCGCGCCATGACCGCCACCCGAGCCCCGTCGTCGGCCAGACAACGGGCGGTGGCCAGTCCCATCCCCCGGCCACCACCGACGACGACGGCGCGCGCGTTGCGCAAACCCAGATCCACGGCCGCAGACCAGTGTCAGGCGCCGGTCCAGTTCGGGGCGCGCTTCTCGGCGAACGCGATGGCACCCTCCTTGGCGTCGTGGGAGGTGAACACCGGCGCGATCAGTTCGCCCTGCTTCTGCCAGATCTCATCCTGGCTCCAGCCGGCGGACTTCACCATGATCTCCTTGGTCACCGCGACGGCCAGCGGGCCGTTGGCGGTGATCCGCTCGGCCAGGGCGATGGCTCCGTCCAGCGCTTCGCCGGGCTCGGTGAGCACGTTGACGAATCCCCACTGGGCGCCCTGTTCGGCGGTGAAACTCTCACCGGTCAAAGCCAATTCGAGCGCCTTCTGATACGGAATCCGGTGCGGCAACCGCAACAGGCCACCGCCGGCGGCTACCAGTCCCCGCTTGACCTCCGGGATACCGAATTTCGCGTCCTTGGCGGCCACCACCAGGTCGGTGGCCAGGACCAGCTCGGTGCCGCCGGCCACCGCATGCCCTTCGACCGCGGAGATGAGCGGCTTGCGCGGCGGGCGCTCGGTGAAGCCGAGTCCACGCCCCGGGACGTACGCCAACTCCCCGGCCGCGAACGCCTTGAGATCCATTCCCGCACAGAAATTGCCGCCGGCTCCGGTCAGCACCCCCACCGACAGTTCGGCAGTGTCGTCGAGTTCGTCGCAGGCCGCAGCCAACCCCTCGGCGACCGCCTTGTTGGCCGCGTTGCGCGCTTCCGGCCGATTGATCGTGATGACAAGAATCCGTCCGCGACGCTCACGCAGTACCGCTTCTGACACGGCTCACCCTTCAGGCGTTGTGACAAGGTATATCAAAATGCTTACCATAGGCTTTACGGTAAGAGAAGCTCATTACCCCGCGCAGGCGAGCGGCACAGGTAGGTTTGACGGCTAGGTTTAACAGCGAAGAATCCGGCCGTGTCGACCAGAACTGGAGGTACCCGCAGTGGCAAAGCAGCCAGTCGCCGAGAAACGGCAACGGCGCGAACGCGGATCGATCAACCCCGATGACATCATCGACGGCGCGTTCGAACTCGCCGAACAGATCGGGGTCGACAACCTGAGCATGCCGTTGCTCGGTAAGCATCTCGGCGTCGGCGTGACGAGCATCTACTGGTACTTCCGCAAAAAGGATGACCTCCTCAATGCGATGACCACCCGGGCCCTGCGCCAGTACACGTTCGCCACCCCGTACGTGGAGGCCAAGGACTGGCGTCAGACGTTGAGCAATCACGCACACAGCATGCGGTCGACGTTTCTAGGCAACCCGATCTTGTGCGATCTCATCCTGATTCGGGCCGCGTTGAGCCCGCGGGCCGCCCAGCTCGGCGTCCAGGAAGTGGAGCGGGCGATTGCCAGCCTGGTGGAGGCCGGCTTGTCGCCGCAGGATGCGTTCGACACCTATTCGACAGTCTCGGTACACATCCGTGGGTCGGTGGTGCTGCAGCGGCTCTACGAGAAGAACCGGGCATCGGATGCCGAGGGGCCGTCCGATTTCGAGGAGGCCCTCGTCATCGACCCGGCCGTGACCCCGCTGCTGGCAGAGACCACCAGGCAGGGGCATCGAATCGGCGCGGCAGATGACGCCAACTTCGAATACGGGCTCAACTGCATCCTCGATCACGCCGAGCGGCTGATCGAGCAGAACGCCAAGCCGGCGCGGCGTCGCGCCACGCCGGCTTCGGCCAAACGCTAGAGGCGGGCTAGACCTCGATTACCACCGCGCCACCCTGGCCACCGCCGGCGCACATGGCGGCCACACCGATGCCACCGCCGCGCCGCTTCAGTTCGTAGAGCAGCGTGGTCACCATCCGGGCACCGGATGCGGCGATGGGGTGGCCGAGGCTGCAGCCGCTGCCGGAGAAGTTCACCAGCTCTTCGTCGATGCCGTATTCCTTGCACGCCGCGATCGGCACCGAGGCGAAGGCCTCGTTGATCTCCCACAGCGCGACGTCGCCGACGGACAGCCCGGCCCGCTCCAGCACCTTGCCGATCACCTTGACGCCGCCGAGCCCGGTGTCGCGCGGTGCGACACCCACCGAGCCCCAGGCTTTGACGGTGCCCATCACGGTCAGGCCCTTGTCGCGGGCGTAGTCGGAGTCGACGAGGGCGACCGCGGCCGCGGCGTCGTTGGTGCCGCTGCTGTTGCCGGCCGTGATCGAGAAGCCCTCGATCTCGGGGTGCAGCACCTTCAGGGCCGCCAGCTTCTCCGCGGTGGTCTCGCGGCGCGGGAACTCGTCGACCTTGAACTCGGTCACCGATCCGTCCGGCAGTTCCACCTTCAACGGGATGATCTCGTCCAAGAACTTGCCGGCGTCGATCGCGGCGATCGCCCGCTGATGCGACCGCGCGGCCCAGGCGTCCATCTCCTCGCGGGTGATGCCCGCCGCCTGCGCGGTGTTCCAGCCGACCGTGATCGACATGTCGCGGGTGGGTGCGTCCGGGGTCTCCGGGTGCGTCGGCGGCATCCAGGGCTCGACGAACGTCACCTCGGGGCCGGGCACCCGCCACTTCGTCAGCGGCGTCATCGACAGCGACTGCACGCCGCCGGCGATCAGCACCCGCTCCATCCCGGAACCGATCTGCGCGGAGGCGTTGCCGATCGCGGTCAGACTGCCGGCGCAATGCCGGTTGACCGACTGGCCGGGCACCGACTCCATGCCGCACGCGGCGGCCGCGTAGCGAGCCAGATCGCCGCCACCGTAGTGGGATTCGGCGAAGATGATGTCGTCGATCTCGGTCGGCTCGATGCCGGCCCGGCGCACCACCTCGGGCAGCACCGTGGTGATCAGCGCCTCCGGGGGCGTGTTGACCAGAGTTCCCTTGAACGAACGTCCGATGGCCGTACGAACGGCGCCGACGATGACAGGTGTAGGCATTTTTCCGACCTTACATTATTCGGCGTTTTTGTAAAGCTCCGGCTCTGGGACGTGGAAGTGCTCGTCGCGCAGCCGGAACGCCTCCTTGGTTCCGTGCTGCGCGCGGGTCTTGACGAAGTTGAACTCCCCCGGCGCGAACTGCAGGTTGGTGCCATAGGCGTGAAACAGATAGCTGGCCACCTCTTCGCCCTGATACGCCTGGCTCTGCTCGACGAGCCGAAACGCCTCTTTGGCGATGACGACTCCGTCGGCGGGCATCTTCGCGGCCTTGCAGGCCCAGTATCGGGCCCGCGCGGTCACCGCCGCCGGATCGCAGGTCTCGGTGAACACACCCAGGTGTTCGACCGCGCCGGCCTCGATGATGTCTCCGGTCAACAACAGCCGCCGCGCCAGCACCGGCCCGAGGCGATGGAAGAACATGTGCAGGCTGCCCAGCGCCGGGCCCAGAAACCGCGTCGCGGGCATGCCGATCTTGGTGTCCCGCGCGATCACCGAGATGTCGGTCATCAGGGCCATCTCGAAACCGCCGCCGAGCGCATAGCCGCTGATCTCACCCACGGTGACCTTGGGGAAGCCCATCAGGTTGTGGTAGAAGCCGAAAGATTTGCGGTCCACGGCAAGTCGGCGTCGCTGACTGGGCCTGCCCTTGGCCGCCGGCTGCGGAGTCGCACCGCCTTCGCCATACCAGCCGTAGGCGTTGTTCATGTCGGCCCCGGTGCTGAAAACTCCTTCGGCGCCCCGAAGCAGCACCACGACCAGATCGTCGTCCTCGGCGACCCGGTCCAGGCAACGGGCGACCGCGTCGCGCATCGCGGCGTCGTAGGAATTGCGCCGGCCCGGATTGTTCAGCGTGATGGTTGCGATGCGCCCGTCGGGATCGACATCGAAGAGCACGCGGTCGTCGCCGGTCTGGGCTGCGCTCATCGGTGGGACCCCTCATCTTGTCTGCGGCCGAAGCGAATGGCACTCAATTTGTTCGGCGGCGGCGCCGCCGTGGTGACCTCGCCGGTACACAGCAGCTCGCCGCGGTGGAGAAGCCGCGCGGTGGAAGCGATACCCCGCTCCACCTCGCTTCGCACGATGTCGAAGTCGAGCTCGGTGAGGATCGGCGTCGGGCGCCGGTAGGTGACCAGCAGTGAGCGGGTACGCCCGGCCGAGCCCGCCGCACAGTTCTGGTGTTGAGTCACGCAGTCGAAGAACACCCCGAGAAAGCCGCCGTGCACCAGACCCGGAGGACCTTCGTAGGGCAGCGGAAAGGTGACTGTGCCCGAGGCGGTCTCGCCATCGAGGTGGTCGAACCGGTATTCCGGAAAGCAGGGGTTGAACGATCCGACGTCGAATGCGTGCGCCAGGTAGACCCGACCGTCCGGACCGTCGGCCGATTCCAGGCGGGGCATGGCCTCCACCGGGGCGACCCCAGCCAGTCGCCGCTCCCAGTCGGCGAACTGCGTCAGCATGTCGTCCACCGCCGGATGCGGGTGCTCCAAGGCGAGCAGCAGCCCGGTCAGGCGCCGCATGGCACCGGCCACCGCGACGGTCTGCCCCAGCGGCAGCTCACCGAAACGGGCGGAATCGCCAGCCGAAACCACAGAGTTCCCCGAACCGTCCGCCATAGGCCTTTCTCCGCCGAATCGCGCTAATCGTATAGCCTACTGTAGCTATCACGATATAGCGTTGAAAGGTGGACACCACCGTGGCCGACTCCCCCGATTCCGGGCCCGGCTCCGCCCGCGATGGCACAGTGACGGCGCAGCGTGACGGCACGCTGCTCCGCCTGACCCTGGCGCGCCCGGATCGTCGAAACAGCCTGAGCTCGTCGATGACCGATGCACTGGTCACGACCCTGACCGAGGCGGCAAGCGACGACACGCTGCGCGCCATCCATATCCGGGGCGCCGGCGATGATTTCTGCGCCGGCGCCGACTGGGTGGCCACCAATGCCGGCGGCCAACGACCCCGCACCGGCGATCTGGTGCGCCGCGTCCCGCACGCCGCGCACCGGGCGATCGAACTGCTGCAGACCATCGCGTTGCCGGTCGTGTGCAGCGTCCGGGGTTGGGCGGTGGGCCTGGGCTGCAACCTGGCGCTGGCCGCCGACTTCACGGTGGCCGCCACCGACGCGGTGTTCTGGGAACCGTTCGTAGCGCGCGGCTTCAGCCCCGACTCGGGGTCGACCTGGCTGCTGCCACGACTGGTGGGACTGGCTCGGGCCAGACGCATGTTGCTGCTGGGCGAACAGGTCAGCGGCGCATCCGCGCAGGATTGGGGACTGATCCACCAGGCGGTGGCGCCGGCGGACCTGGACTCGGCCACCGAAGAGCTGCTAGCCGCCTTGGCGCAGGGACCCACGGTAGCGATCGGCCTGACAAAACAGGCGCTGCATCACGCACAGCACACGACGTTGCCGCAAGCCCTGACCCAGGAGCTGTTCAACCTTGAACTCAGCTGCCGTACAGCAGATTTCAAAGAGGGCCTGGCCGCGTTTGCACAGCGGCGACCACCTGGATTCACCGGCCGCTGACAAGGAAAGAGACGGCAATGCCGACGTTCGACACCATCGACTACGACGTGCGCGGGCACACCGCCACCATCACGCTGAACCGCCCCGAGGCGCTCAACGCGCTGAGCCCGCACATGGTCACCGAACTACGGACCGCCTATGCCGAGGCCGAGAGCGACGAGGCGGTGTGGGTGGTCATCGTCACCGGCACCGGGCGGGCGTTCTGCACCGGCGCCGACGTGAAGGAGATCCCCTGCGACGGCAAGGTGATCAATGAACGCCCCTATCTGTCCACCTACGAGCAGTGGGAGGCGCCGCAGGAGGGCACTCCCCCGTTCCGGACGATGGCCAAGCCGGTGCTGGCAGCCATCAACGGGATCTGTTGCGGCGCAGGGCTGGACTGGGTGACCACCTGTGACATCGTGATCGCCTCGGATCGCGCGACGTTCTTCGACCCGCACGTCTCGATCGGCCTGGTCGCCGGACGCGAAGTGGTTCGGCTGGCCCGGGTGCTACCCCGCTCCATCGCGCTACGGATGGCCATGATGGGCAAGCACGAACGCATGGACGCCCAACGCGCCTATGACCTCGGAATGATCAGCGAGGTGGTGGAGCACGACCGATTGCTGACCCGCGCACACGAGATCGCCGACGTGCTGAACTCCAACGCTCCGCTGGCGGTACGCGGAACGCGGCTGGCGATCCTCAAGGGCCTGGATCTGCCACTGCACGAGGCGGAGATGCTCGCGGAGTCGTTCCGGGAGCGCAACCTGCACACCCAGGACTCACTGGAGGGGCCGCGGGCCTTCGTCGAGAAGCGCGCACCGGAATGGCAGTGCCGATGAGCGGCGAATTCACCACGGTCCTGCTCGACTTCGACCGCACCGCACGCGTCGCGACCATCACGTTGAACCGGCCGGACCGGCTCAACGCGTTCGACCGCACCATGTGCGAGGAGATGGCCGCGGCATGGCGGATCGTCAAACTTGATACTGAGGTCAACGCCGTCGTGCTGCGTGCCGCCGGGGACCGGGCGTTCAGCGCCGGACTGGACATCAAGTCCTCCTACGGCCAGCCCGACAACGTCTGGAACCACGAAGATCCCGGCGAGTTGCTGAGCCCCAAGTGGCAGAAGATGTTCAAGCCGGTCATCTGTGCCGTGCAGGGCATGTGCACCGCGGGTGCGTTCTACTTCATCAACGAGGCAGACGTGGTGATCTGCTCGGACGAGGCCACGTTCTTCGACTCCCACGTCTCCGCCGGACTGGTCTGCGCACTCGAGCCGATCGGGCTGATGCGTCGAATCGGGTTGGGCGAAACCCTGCGGATCGCGTTGATGGGCAACGACGAGCGGGTCAGTGCCGACACCGCGTTGCGCATCGGCCTGGTAACGGAAATCGTGTCGCGCGAACAACTCTGGACGCGAGCACACGAGATTGCCGCCACGATTGCGGCCAAGCCGCCGTCGGCCACCCAGGGCACGGTGAAGGCGATCTGGGAATCCCTGGACAAGCCGTACCGCGCCGCCCTGGACCAGGGCCTGATCTACACCAGACTGGGCAACCCACTGGGCAAGGCCGAACTCGACACGCTAGCGCCGCGCCCGGCCGCACCGCCGCGGATCCGCTGATGACGCATCCGCTGAGCCGGCGCATCGCCGAGGTGCTTCATCTGGCGCCAGAGGCGCCGGCATTGCAGTACGACGGCCGGTGGTCTTCCTGGTCGCAACTCGGAGCCCTGGCGCAGCGCATCGCGGACCTGACACCGGCCGGTGGACGAGTAGGGATCCTGCTGCGCAACCGCCCCCCGCAGGTGGCCGCCTTGCTCGGGGTCTTGCTTGCCGGAGGCTGTGTGGTGGTGATCAACCCGTCGCGCGGCGACGACCGCACCCGCTCCGAGATCGCTGCGCTGGAGCTGCCGGTGATCATCGGGGAGGCCGATGATCTGGCCGCCCTGGTCACTGAGACACCGCACACCACGTTGGTGACGATCTCCGATCTCACCGCAGACCCACAGATCGCCGCGGCCAGCGAGCCCAACCCCGATCCCGGACGCCCCGGTGTGGCGGTGTGGATGCTGACCAGCGGAACCACCGGACCACCCAAGCGCGTCGACCTGCGTTACGACATGCTGGCGCACAGCGTGATCGGCCCCGACCCCGAGCATCTCCCCACACCGGCCGAGGTGCGCCGCGGCATCGCGATCGTCAACGCGCCGCTGGTGCACATCGGAGGCGTGTACCGGGTGTTGCAGTGCATCGCCGAAGCACGACCCTTTGTGCTGCTGGAGCGATTCGAGCTGCAGCGCTGGGTCCAGGCGGTACGAACCTGCCGGCCGCGCGCGGTCTCGTTGGTGCCGGCCGCGTTGCGCGCGGTGCTGCATTCCAATCTGAGCCGCGAGGATCTGGCCGGGATCCGTGCGGTCACCTCGGGTACTGCCCCGCTGTCCGCCGACGACGCCGACGCGTTCACCGCCAAGTTCGGCATCCCGGTGCTCACCTCCTACGCCGCAACCGAATTCGGCGGCGGTGTGGCGGGCTGGACCCTGGCCGATTATCAGCAGTACTGGCAGGACAAACGCGGCAGTGTCGGGCGGGCGAGCCTCGGCGCGCAACTGCGCGTCGTTGACGACGACGGCGCGCCGCTCGGCGCCGATCAGTCCGGGTTGCTCGAGGTCAAGCCCGGCCAGCTGGGGCCCGCCGCGGACTGGATGCGCACCACCGACCTGGCCCGCATCGACGCCGACGGCTTCCTGTGGATCCTGGGCCGGGCGGATCAGGCCATCATCCGCGGCGGATTCAAGGTGTTGCCCGACGATGTGCGGGTCGCGCTGGAGGCACACCCGGCGGTCAAAGGCGCGGCGGTGGTGGGCCGTGCCGACGACCGTCTGGGACAGACACCGGTGGCGGCGGTCGAGCTGCGTTCTGGAGCTGTCGCCGACGCCGGGATGCTGACCGCATTTCTGCGCGGCCGGCTGGCCGGTTATGAGATTCCCACCGAGATCGCGATCGTCGACGTCATCCCGCGCACTCCGTCGGGCAAGGCCGACCTGGGCGCGGTTCGGGAGCTGATCGGCATGTCGGGCAAGCATGCCCACTGAGACCCTGCCGCAGATCCTGCGCAGCCAAGCGCGGACCCGCGGCGCCCACCCGCTGCTGATCTGCGACACCGAACGGATCAGCTACACCGACGCCGAGCTGCGCTCCGCGGCGTTGGGCCGCCGGCTCGTCGCAATGGGCGCCGGCAAGGGCAGCCACATCGGGTTGTTGTATCCCAACGGCCCAGCGTTTGTGGTCGGCATGCTCGCGGCCGGCCGGATCGGCGCGGTGGTGGTGCCCTTCCCCACCCTGTCAACTGCTCCCGAGCTGCGTGACCAACTGGTGCACAGCGACGTGCAGATCCTGCTGGCCGCCGAATCCTACCGATCGCACGACTACCGGGCACGGTTGGCCGAGGTCCTCGACGATGTCGATATCGACGGCGCGGCACCGCTGTTCAGCGTCCACGCACCGCAACTGCGCCATGTGCTGTTCGATGCCGAACGCTCGGAAGCAGCGACCGACCAGGACACCCTGGAAGGCTTGGAAAACCTGGAATCCGGGGTCGACGGCGGCGACGCGCTGGCGATCATCTACACCTCCGGCTCCAGCGGCACGCCCAAGGGCGCGGTGCACAGCCATGCCGCCCTGATCGGCCACCAACGCAATCTCAACGCGATCCGGCGACTCACCGCCGACGACATCCTGTTCTGCAACTCGCCGTTCTTCTGGATCGGCGGGTTCGCGTTCGCGCTGCTGGCCACGATGGTGGCCGGATCGACACTGCTGTGCTCCAACTCCGCCGACCCCGCTGCCACGCTGGACCTGCTGGAGGCCGAGAAGCCCACGCTGACCAATGGTTTCGTCGCCGGCATCGCCGCCCTTGCGCAGCACCCGAGCTTCGCCGGACGCGATGTGTCCACCCTGCGCCGTGGCAACCTCTACCCGATCATGGCGACCGATGTTCGTCCGGCCGATCCCGAGCTGCGGCACAACATGCTCGGGCTGACCGAGACCGGCGGCGTGGTACTGCTCAGCGGCGACGAGACCGACCAGCCCGAACACCGGCGCGGCAGCTTCGGGGTGCCGGCCCCCGGATTCGAGTGCCGAGTCGAGTCCGGCGAACTGTGGGTGCGTGGCCCCTACCTGATGCAGCGCTATTACAAGCGCAGCCGGGAGGAGTGTTTCGACGCCGACGGGTGGTTTCACACCGGTGATCTGGTCCGCACCGACGCCGACGGCTTCTTCTACTACCGGGGCCGGCAAGACCGGGTGATCAAGACCGCGGGAGCCAATGTGTCTGCCGCCGAGGTGGAGCGAGCCATCGCCAAGGTCACCGGCGGATCGGTTGCGCATGTGTTCGCCGTGCCCGACCCGCGACGGGGTCAGCTGGTGGCCGCGGTCATCGTGGCCGGCGACACCGATGTCGAAGAGGGACAGTTACGCGCGCGGCTTGCCGCCGAGCTGTCCGCCTACAAGATCCCGCGCCGGATCAGCTATGTCCCCGCCGCCCAGATCCCGCTGCTGTCCAGTGGGAAAGTCGATCTGCGACGGTTAGCGGAGGTACTCGATGCCTGAGGCTCTGACTGTCGACACCGTGGTGCGCTCGCGCGCCTCCGCCGATCCGGCCAAGCCGGCGGTGATCGACCCGCTCCACCGGCTCAGCTACTCCGACCTCGAGGTGTCATCGCGTGAGCTGGCCGCGGTGCTCGTGCAGGCTGGTATCGGCAAGGGCAGCCGGGTGGGGCTGATCATGCCCAACGGTGTCGACTGGGTCCGCATCGCGGTCGCCGTGACCCGGATCGGGGCGGTACTGGTTCCCCTGAGCACGCTGCTGACACCGCAGGAACTGGCCGCGCAGCTGCGTGTTGCCTCGGTGCAGTTTCTGATCAGCGTCGAGGAGTTCCGTGGCCGCCGTTATCTCGACGGCCTGCCCGGGGATCTTGCGTCGCTGCAACGTATCTGGGCATCAGATCAGTTGGCCGGCGCGGCCGCCGAAGCCGGACCCACTCGAATCATCGACGCCCTGACCGCAACCGTGACTCCCGCCGACCTGATGCTGATCATGTTCACCTCCGGCAGCAGCGGCCCACCCAAGGGAGTACTGCATTCGCACGGCAGCGCGCTGGGCGCGGTCGCCTCCGGCCTGACCGCCCGCTGCATCGACGCGGACACCCGACTGTATCTGCCCATGCCCTTTTTCTGGGTCGGCGGCTTCGGTGGCGGCGTGCTCTCGGCACTGCTGGCCGGGGCGACCTTGATCACCGAGGAGATCCCGAAGCCCGAGACCACTTTGCGCCTGTTGGAATCCGAGCGGGTCACGTTGTTCCGTGGCTGGCCCGACCAGGCCGAAGCACTGGCACGCCATGCCGGGGCCACCGACCTGTCGGCGCTGCGGCCCGGCAGCCTGGAGGCACTGCTACCGCCGGGATTGCGCGCCGAGCCCGGGGCACGAGCCAACCTGTTCGGGATGACCGAAGCGTTCGGGCCCTACTGTGGCTATGCCGCCGACACCGACCTGCCGCCTTCGGCGTGGGGCAGCTGCGGTAAACCCTTTGCCGGCATGGAGGTTCGAATCGTCGACACCGATACCGGCGCTGCGGTGCCTCCCGACACCGTCGGGACGATCCAGCTGCGCGGGCCGCACACGCTGCGCGGCATCTGCGGGCGCACTCGCGAGGAGGTCTTCACCGTCGACGGCTTCTATCCCACCGGCGACCTGGGCCGCCTCGATCGCGACGGATTCCTGTTCTACCACGGCAGATCCGATGACATGTTCAAGGTCAGCGGCGCCACGGTCTATCCCAGCGAAGTCGAGAAGGCCCTGCGCAGCATCGCCGGTGTTGCGGCCGCGGTCGTCACCAACGTGCCCGACGGGGAACGCAACCGGGTGGGAGCGATGGTGGCCGGCGACGGGCTGAGCATCGAAGGACTGCGCGATCGATGCCGCGACCTGTTGAGCTCTTTCAAAGTGCCGGCGGTATGGCTGATGGTCCCCGGGCCCGATGCCATCCCGCACGGGCCGACCGGCAAAGTGGACAAACGGCGCGTACGAGACATGTTGACCACGGGGTATTACGCCGACACAGGTGTGAACCAACAACGGAGGGAACGGATATGACAGGCCGACTGGCCGACAAGGTGGCATTCGTCACCGGAGCGGCGCGAGGACAGGGACGTGCCCACGCGGTACGGATGGCGAGCGAGGGCGCAGACATCATCGCGGTGGACGTGGCCGGGAAACTGCCCGACTGCGTGCCATACCACCCGGCAAGTCCGGAGGATCTGGCCGAAACCGCCCGACGGGTGCAGGCCACCGGCCAGCGGATGGTCTCCGCGATCGTCGACACCCGCGACTACGACGGCTTGCGTGAGGCGGTCGCCGATGGGGTCGCCAAACTCGGGCGCCTCGATATCATCGTTGCCAACGCCGGCGTTGCTGCCCCGCAGGCCTGGGATGCCATCTCCCCGGAGGACTTTCGCGATGTCATGGACATCAACGTGACCGGCACCTGGAACACCGTGATGGCGGGAGCCCCGCACATCATCGCCGGGAAGCGCGGCGGCTCGATCATCTTGATCAGTTCGGCCGCCGGCATCAAGATGCAGCCGTTCATGGTCCACTACACGGCCAGCAAGCACGCCGTCACCGGAATGGCCCGCGCGTTCGCCGCTGAACTGGGCAAGCACGCAATTCGGGTCAACAGCGTGCACCCCGGCCCGGTCAACACCGACATGGGCACCGGCGACATGGTCAGCGCGCTGGGCCAGGCGATGGAGACCAATCCCCAGCTGTCCCAGATGCTCACGCCCTTCCTGCCCACCTGGGTAGCCGAACCGGAGGACATCGCAGGCACCGTGTGCTGGCTGGCCAGCGGCGACTCGCACCTGGTCACCGCCGCGGCGATTGCGGTGGATCAGGGCTGCACACAGTACTGAGCACGCCATGGAGCGGTTCAGCGCGGCCCTGTCTACGAGTTTGACCAGCTACGGCGCGGCACCGTGTATCGAATTCGATCGGCACTGGTATTCCGGCGACGACATCACCGGATACATCACTGCTGTCGAAGATCACCTGCGGCGGGCCGGAATCGGTCCCGGCGAGCCGGTCGGACTGGTGGTGCGCAACCGAGTACCCCACGCCGCCGTCATCCTGGGATTCATCGCCGCCGAACGGCCGATCGTGATGATCTACTCCTACCAATCCGCGCGGGCGATCGCACGCGACATCACCGGGCTGCGGCTACCGGCGATCCTGGCGGACCGGCTGGACTGGAGCGATGTGGCGATCGAGGCTGCCGACGCCCGCGGATCCGCCGCGATCGCGCTGTCCGATCGTCCCCTCGGCGTCGAAGCGCTCACCCGGCGAAGACAGCTCGACGATGACCAGACCGAGCCGCAACAGCACCGCCCCGGCCTGCACATCCTCAGCAGTGGCACCACCGGACCGCCCAAACGGGTACCGGTCGACACATCGGCGTTGCAGCACACCGTGTTGACCATGACGGTCGGCCAAACGCCGCTCCCCGACGACCCGCCGGAGCTGGTGTACTGGCCTTTCGGCAGCATCGGGGTCTGCCAACTCCTGGTCGGCCCGTACCTGCGCAAGCGGGTCGTACTGCTGGAGAAGTTCACTGTCGACGCGTGGGTGCACGCGGTCAAGACCTACCGGATCAGGCGCACGGGTGTGCAGCCCGCGATCCTGCGGATGCTGCTCGACGCCGACGTCGCCAAGGAGGACCTCGCCTCGTTGGAGTACTTGCCCGGGGGTTCCGGGCCGCTCGAGCCCCAGCTGCGTGAAGAGTTCGAGTCTCGCTTCGGCATACCCCTGCTGTGGGCTTACGGCGCAACCGAGTTCGCCGGATCCGTCTGCGCCTGGACACCGGAGCTCTACCGCCGCTACGGTGCGGCGAAGCCAGACAGCTCCGGCAAGCCACTGCCCGGCGTGCAGGTCCGCATCATCGATCCAGACAGCGGCGACGAGGTCGCGGTCGGTGAGCGCGGCCTGCTGGAAGCCCGAATAGCCGTGGTGCGTCCGGACTGGATCCGCACCACCGACATCGCGTCGGTGGACTCCGACGGTTTCATCACCCTGCACGGCCGCGGTGACGGGGCGATCAATCGCGGCGGGTTCAAGATCCTGCCGGAAACGGTGCGTGCCGTACTCATCACGCATCCGGCGGTTCGCGACGCCTGCGTGGTCGGTATCCCCGATCCCCGGCTCGGCCAAGTGCCGGCCGCCGCGGTCGAACTGCGAGACGGTTTTCCGTCGCCGACCGCCGATGAGCTCATCGGCCTGGTGCGCGAGACACTGCCCAGCCATCATGTGCCCGTTGCCGTTGCGATCGTCGATGAGCTGCCACGCAACGCGGCATTGAAGGTACGGCCCGGCGATGTCGCGGCATTGTTCGGCGCTGACCACCGGAGTCGGTAATGCGCTATCCCTACTTCTGGTGGGCCAGCCGCTCTTCGTGGATGCGAACCAACTCCCGGAAGCCGAGCCGGTGGTATTGCGGGACAGGCTGGATACCCCAGATGTCCTTGGCGGTGTCCTTGCCCTCGGCGCCCTCCGGAGGACCCAGCGGCGGGTAAGGGTACTTGCACTCCAAAGCGTCGTCGGAGAACCGCGTCTTCAGCAGCTCACTGCAGATCTGGGTGAGGCTCAGCGTCGGATACCCGTAGTACACCGCCATGAACGGCAGGGTGAATGCGCCCTCGATGACGAGCGCCACCAGGCACACCAGGGTGGCGCGCTTGATCCACGTGTGCATCCGCGCGTAGTACGCGGTGGTCCCCGGCGGCAGTCCTTCGGCGGCAGGTCTTTCCATAGTGGTGCCCCTTTATCAGTCGGAGAAGATTTCCCGGTTGACGGTGTGCAGGTACGGGATCGCCAAAAACGGTGTGATGTAGAAGATGTCGTAGAGCCACCAGCCGATCACCGGAAAGATCACCCCGGCGTACCGCACGTCGGCGTACATGGTCATGTTGAAGACGTAGAGAATCCAGATGAGTACGCCCATCCAGCAGGTGACGATCATCCACTGGTGACCCCAGCGCTTCATCTGCAGAAATCCGATCGCGGCGGCGCAGCGCATCGCGAACACCGTGAGGATCATGCCGAAGACCATGGATTTCTCACCCGGCCCAGCGGCGCCTCCCACCCACAGTTCGTTGTAGTGCCAGAAATAGCCGGCGTCGAACATATGGCCCCAGCCGATCATCAGTACTCGGTTGATCAGGGTGTGATTGGCGACCAGGTCCAGCGACCAGCCCAGGCTGTTGAGCATGCCGTCGATCAGCACCAGATATCCGATCAGGGTCACGATCATGGGCCGCACCGCCAGACCCGCACGCTGGGCCTCGCGTTGCAGCCAGACCCCGCGCAGGAAGATCGGCAAACCGAGGAAGCCGGGCACCCACATTCCCATCAACGCTGTGCCGGCAATCATCCAGCGGTCGGCTCGACGCTGGGCGGCACGCGATTGCGTCTCGTGGTCTTCGAGGGCGGCAAAGTCTGTCGCCGAGGCCGCCCCGCTCACAGTTGCCACCAGCCCCGGGCGAAGGACATGTACAGCTGGATGCCGAACATGATGGCCAGATAGCCGTAGATGAAGACCTGAAAGACGATCAATGCTCGCTTGCGGTTACGTTCTTGCTGGTCCACGTCCGCTTCCTTTCTTAGGGGCGCTCGGTCTGGGTGGTGAGCACGCTGGCGGCCACTTCCCGTAGGCCGTCGTGGATTCCGCCGTCGGTGGTCAGCGGCGCCAGGATGCACGCTTCGGCGGCCTCGGACTCGCTGACGCCGGCGGCGACCAGTTGCGCAGCGTTGACCAAGGTGCGCGTCGAGGGCGGTTCGAAGTGGAAAGCCTGGTCGGCGGTGCGCAGGGCGATGGCGCACTGCACCAGGCGATCGGCGATCTGCGGTTCGATACCGGTCTCGGCCACGATCACCTGTGCCTCGCGCTGCGGCGGCAGGTAGTGCATGGGCAGCGTGGCGAACCGCTGCCGAAAGGAAGGCTTCAGCTCTTTGAGCGAGCTCCGGTAGGCGGGGTTGTAGGAGCAGACCAGCATGAAGGTGTCTGGCGCCGTGATGGTTTCACCGGCCCGATCCAGATACAGGGTGCGACGGTGATCGGTCAGCGAGTGCAGCACGGCCAGTGAGTCATGCCGTGCCTCCACCACTTCGTCGAGGTAGCAGATCGCCCCGGACCGCACGGCTTTGGTCAGCGGCCCGTCGGTCCACACCACGTCACCGCCGGCCACCAGGAAGCGGCCCACCAGATCCGAACTGGTCAGGTCGTCATGGCAACTGATGGTGATCACCGGCCGGCCCAGCAGCAAGCCCATGTGTTCGACGAGCCGGGTCTTACCGCAGCCGGTCGGGCCGGTGAGCATCACCGGGATGCGGCGCAGGTAGGCCCTCTCGAACAACTGCACTTCGTTGCCGTTGGCGAAGTAGACATCGCTGCTCATCGGGCTCCTCGCACGTCGTCGGTCATGCTGCGGTCAGTTCGCGGTGTACGTGGGCCAATACGCGCGGTAGTTCGGCGACCCGCCGAATCCGTTGGGAACGGCGCGGTCCGAACACCTCGGGGAGTGGATCGACGCGCACGGGCCCGACGCCGACGTAGTACACGCACACGCCGGC
The DNA here is from genome assembly GCF_046250095.1 of Mycobacterium sp. SMC-11. Taxonomy (NCBI): domain Bacteria; kingdom Bacillati; phylum Actinomycetota; class Actinomycetes; order Mycobacteriales; family Mycobacteriaceae; genus Mycobacterium; species Mycobacterium sp. SMC-11. Next base: position 3,875,241 of record NZ_CP176430.1, read on the forward strand.
CTGGTCGGCTTCTTCGACGGCATGCGCGACATCGGCCCAGGCGTATCGGCCTTCGTAGCCCTCGTCGGACATCAGTCCATCACCGATCATGATGAGCAGCCGCCGCTCGGAAGGCTGCGCCAGCAGCCGGCTGGTCAGGTGACGCAGCGGTGCACCCAACCGGGTGTAGCCGCCGGTGCGCAGTCCCAGACCGCTCGGTGCGACGAACTTGCGGTCGCCGAAGTCTTTGAGGCAGTTCACTTCCACGTGGTGGCGGGTGTTGCCGGTGAACGCGAAGATGCCGTGGCGCTGACGCGCGCTCGTCATCGCTGCCGAGAGCGCGTCCGCGCAGGCCAGCTCCAGGCCGAACAGCCGGCCACCGTGCACCCCCAGCGACGAGCTCGCATCGAGAAGCAGCGCGGTGGTCACGTCCCGGCCTGCCGGCAGCAACTCCCGGAAGATGCGCGGCTCCCCCGCCTCCCCGGCCAGCACGTCGAGACGGTGACTGACGTAGGCGTCGACGTCGAGATCGGATCCGTCGGCGAGCCGATTGGTCATAGCGCGCATGGTGTGTTGTTCGAACCATTTACGCAGTTCGATCGCGGCCGGTGAGGGTTCGCCCGATGGTGTTCGTCGGTCGCATTCCACCACCGCGACGTAGTCGGACAACAGGCTGCCGGTGTGCATGTTCCACTCGGGGTACGGGATACCCGCTCGCCGGTCGCGGCCCAGGAAGCGATCGTCGTCTTCGGGTCGGCTCGGCAGCGGCATGGTGGGGTTGCGAACTCCTCCGTCACCACCCACCGGTACCGAATACGGACGGGGGCGCCGCTTTTGGTTGCTGGACCACGGCATGCGGCCAAGGCGGCGCACCGAGGAGGCCAGCCGCCCCGGCTCGGTCCAAGCGGCCGGGAGCGTTCCGGTCAGTGGATGCCCGGCCAGCGGTTGCCGGGTGCGCGCCAAGGCGGCCGCGCGATCGAACATCTCGTCGGCCGCCATTTCGGGATCGGCGGGTTCGAGGTCCGGCAGCACCCGCTGCAGCTCGGCCACCAGGCCCGGCCACCGCCCAGCCACCCAACCGAGGGCCACCTGCGACTCCACGAACGTCAGGGCCGCAAGCTCACGCGGCGATAGGTCGGCCAACCGGAACTGTGCGATTCGCTCCTTGGAGGGAGAGCATTGCAGCGCCACCCCGCAAGTCAGCGTCCGTCTGGTCCAGCCCGGCCCTGAGGAATGCGGCGGATGCGGCACATAGACGGTGGACAGATTCGGGTTCAGGCTGAAACTTCTTCGGGCGCCGGTCATCAACCGTGCACAGTCGCGGCGTCGGTCGCTCAATGCGACTGCCGTCAGCGCGCAGCTGGTCTCCAACGCCAGGGGGTCCACGTCCGCCTCGGTCAGAAGGTTCCGATGCTGGAGAACATCCAGTACCAGAACGCGATGATCAAACATGTTCCGCCCCATGCGGCGACGTAGCGCAGAATCTCCCAAAGCCAGGTCATCATGGTTTCCTATCGTTGGTCAGTCGGAGAAGATCTCCCGGTTGACGGTGTGCAGGTACGGGATCGCCAAAAACGGTGTGATGTAGAAGATGTCGTAGAGCCACCAGCCGATCACCGGGAACACCACACCGGCGTAACGCACATCGGCGTACATGGTCATGCTGAACACGTAGCCGATCCAGATCACCACGCCCATCCAGCAGGTCACCACCATCCACTGATGACCCCACCGCTTCATCTGCAGAAACCCGATCGCCGCGGCGATGCGCATGGTGAAGACGGTGAAGATCAGGCCGATCTCCCAGCCTTTTTCACCGGGGCCGGCCGCGCCGCCGATCCACAGCTCGTTGTAGTGCCAGAAGTAGCCGCCGTCGAACATCGCGCCCCAGCCGTTGAGCAGCACCCGAGCCAGCAGGGTGTGATTGGCCACCGTGTCCAGCGCCCAGCCCACGGCGTTGATCGCGGCGTCGATGATCACCAGGTAGCCCAGCAGTGTCACCAGCATGGGCCGCACGGTCAGTCCGTCGCGCTGGGCGTTGCGCTGCAACCAGATTCCCCGCAGAAAGAGCGGTAGACCGAAGACACCGCATGCTGCCGTACCGATAAGCATGCCCCCACAGGTCATCCACCGGTCTGCTCGGCGCTGCGCGGCCCGTGACTGCGCCAGGTGCTCATCGAGCCCGAGGCCGTCGCGCGCTAGCTGTCGCACGCCTACGACGGTAAGAAACTCACTGACTTAAGTCAATAACTTTCTCAAGGGCTTATCGCGTGGCCCCCAGGCTGCGCAGCGTTCTGGTCAGGTAGTCGGCGACCAACTCCGGCCGGGTCGGCCAGTCGTGGGTGGTGATCAGGAGTGCATACAGGCCAAGCAGAAAGAAGACGGCACTGTTCATGGCCACCACGTCATCGTCGATCTCGCCGCACTCCCGCGCCAGTTCGATTCGCTCGGCGATCAGAACGATCAGCGGGTGATGCTCGCCGTTCTCGGCCGGCGGCCGGGTCGGCGAGAAGTGCAGCGCCAGGAACTCGGTGAACAGCGGATCGCCCAGGCGCCGCTCTAAATCGATGATCAGGCGCGCGGATTCGGCCAGGGCATCGGAAAGGTCGTGATGCTTGACGAGATACTTCTCAAACTGCTTGGCGATTCGCTCTTCCTCCCGGCGCTCCAACTCCAGCAGCACATGCTCCTTGGTGGGGAAGTGGAAAAAGAACGTGCCGTGCGCGACGCCGGCGGCGGCCACGATGGCGCCGACGTCGGCCTGAGCCATTCCGGTGCGCTTGAACTCCGCGGTCGCCGCGCCCAGCAACCGCTCGCGCGTCTGCAGCCGCCGGGCTTCGCGCGCCGTCATCTTCTCCGGCTTGTCCACCACGGCCACGACAGTAGCCGCTTGGCGGCCCGACGCACAGCGAGTGACTCAAGTCAGCGTTTTGGATTCCTGCAGGGTCGTCGAGATCAGGGCCCGGATGTTGTTTCGGCAGCGTCCACACACCGTCCCGGCCCCGGTGCACTCGCCGACCTGCTTGGTGGTCGTGGCACCGGCTCGGGCCGCGTCGATGACCTGCTGGCTGGTCACACCGGCGCACAAGCAGATATACACGGCGCGTCAGGCCCCGGTCTCGAGGGCCCTTGCCTCCAGCTGCGCTTTGTCCACCTTGCCGGTGGCGTTCAGCGGTAGCGCGTCGACGAAACACACCGAGCGCGGCACCTTGAACCCGGCCATTCGGTCGCGACTCCAGGCGATCAGATCCGTCTCGGAGAGCGGCGCGGCCGCGGCACTTCTCACCACAAACGCCTTGCCCACCTGACCCATTCGCGGATCGGGCACGCCGATCACCGCAACCTGCGAGATCCCCGGATGCTCCAGTAGGAAGCCCTCGATCTCGGCGGGATAGGCGTTGAAGCCTCCGACGATGAACATGTCCTTCTTGCGACCGACGATGCGCAGTCGGCCGTCGGCGTCCAGCGTGCCGACGTCCCCGGTGTGCAACCAGCCTTGCGCGTCGATGGCCTCGGCGGTCGCATCCGGATCGTCGAGGTAGCCGACCATCACGTTGTAGCCGCGCACCAGGACCTCTCCGTCAGCGGCAATACTCACCTCGATGTCTTCACAGGCCTGCCCCGCCGTGGTCGCGATGTCTTCGAACGAGTCGCCGCGCCGGGAGGCCGTCACCGTACCGGCCTCGGTGAGCCCGTAACCGGTCATGATGGATCGAAACGGCAGTTCATTGCGGATCCGGCGGATCAGGTCCACCGGGATGTCCGCGGCCCCGGTGACGGCGGCACGCAGCGACGACAGGTCGCGAGTCCCCCGCGCGTCCAGCAGTGACTGATACAGCGTCGGCGGGCCCGGGAGCATCGTGATGCGCTCGGATTCAATGAGTTCGGCCACCGTGTCGACGTCGAAGACCCGCACCGGCACCATGGTGGCGCCCCGGATGCACGCGGCGATGCAGCCCGCCTTGTAGCCGAAGGTGTGGAAGTAGGGGTTCACCATCAGATACCGGTCGCCCTCGCGCAGGTCGGCCAGATCGCACCATTCGGCATAGAGCCGCAGGTTCTGCTGATGGGTCATCATCACGCCTTTGGGCCGACCGGTGGTACCCGAAGTGAAGATGATGTCGGCGATGTCAGCGCCCGCCACGCTGCGTTGTAGTGGCGAACCGTTGCTCAAGAAATCCGATTTCAGGTCGATCACCGGAACACCGGGCGGGGCACTGAAATCCAGGCCCAGAAAGCCCTTCTCCACCAGGACGAGCTTGGCGCCACTGCGGCGGATGATGTCCCCGGCCTCGCTCGGTTTGAACCGGGTGTTGACCGGAACCAAGACACCGCCGGCGGTCAGTAGCCCGAATGCGGCGATGATCCAGTCCGCCGAATTCGGCGCCCAGATCGCCACCCGATCGCCCTTGGCGACACCCGCCGCTGCGAATGCTCCTGCCGCGCAACGGACCCGATCAGCAAGCTCAGCGAAGCTCAACCGTACCGGGCCGTCGGCGATCGCCTCGGCATCCCCGAAGCGATCGCCGACACTTAGGACCATCTCGGGGATGGTCTCCCAGCGTGACACCCCTAGACGGTGACGAGCCGACCGAGATTGCCGCCCATGATCTTGGCCTGGTCCTCGATGGGCAGATGCGACAGCGCGGTGATGTAGTGGGTCGGCTCGGCCAGGCCCTCTGGGTGCGGCCAGTCCGAACCGTAGAGCACCTGGTCCACACCGACCAGGTTGATCAGGTCGTCGATGCCCTCCTCGTAGAACGGGCTGACGTAGATCCGGTTCTTGATCTCCTCCATCGGGTTTCCGAGGAACGCCTCGGGAGCCTTCCGGTAGACCTCGGCCATGGAGTCCAACAGCGGGAACATCCACTTGGAGCCGGCTTCCACGATGCCGACCTTCAGCTTCGGATGACGGAACAGCGCACCGTGAATCACCCACGAGGCCACCGCATCCTGGATCGGACGCCACTCGTTGAGGATGCCCATGGCATTGGTCTGGAACGGCAGCATCTCTTCCACCGCACCGTCCCACTCGGAGGTGTAGCGGGAATAGCCGCTGTCCGACGAGTGCATCCCGATGAAGACGTCGTATTCGACGCACTTCTCCCAGAACGGGTCGAATTCCGGCAGCGCGAACGAACGCGGACCGCGGAAGCCGGGCACCGGTGCCGGGCGGATCAGAATCGCCCGAGCGCCGCGCTTGACCACCCACTCCAGTTCCTCAATCGCCTTCTCGACGATCGGAAGCGTGATGACCGGCGTGGTGAAGATGCGGTTCTGGTAGTTGAAGCCCCAGACCTCGTCCAGCCACTGGTTCAGCGCGTGGATGATGACGTGGATGGTGACCGGGTCGTCGCGCAGCCGCTCCTCGATGAGGCTGGCGAGCGTCGGGAACATCAGCGAGCGGTCGATACCCAGCTCGTTCATCAGCTCCAACCGCGGGGCGGGCTCGAAGAACGCCGGGATGGACTTCATCGGCTCGCCGAACAGTTCACGCTTGCTCTTGCCGTCGGGATTGCCGTACTTGAAGTACTCCTCCCAGGCGCCGGGCTTGGCGACCACCGAGAAGGTGGGGTTAGGGATGTAGTTGCTGATCTGGCCGCGAATGGCGATCTTGGTGCGCCCGTTGACCTCGACGTACTGGACGACGTCCTTGTACTCCTTGGGCAGGTACTTGGTCAGCGCTTCGGGCGGCTCGTAGAGGTGGTTATCCGCATCGAACAAGGGGAACGGGACGTCCACGCGATGTGACAGTTGGCCCATGAAATGCTCCTTTTCGGTTCATGAGAATCTTATTCTCACGAAGGTGTCGTTGCAACACTCTCGGCGAGCTGCTTGCGGACCAGGTATTTCTGCACCTTGCCGCTGGCGGTGCGGGGGAAGTCCTCAACCTCCCGCAATTCCTCGGGCCACTTCTGTCGCGCGACGCCCATCCGCTCGAAGTGCTCCCGAACCTGCGACATGGTCGGCAGCTCGCACCCCGATTTGAGTCGCAGCACCGCGACCGCCCGCTCCCCCAGCCGGGCATCCGGCGCCGCGACCACGACCGCTTCGGCCACCGCCGGCATCGCCAGCAGGACGTCCTCGACCGCTACCGCGCTGATGTTCTCGCCGCCGCGGATGATCACGTCAGCCTTGCGGTCGGTGATGGTCAGATACCCGTCGGCGTCGAGCACCCCGATGTCGCCAGTGTGATACCACCCGTCGGCGTCGAAGGCCGCCGCGGTCAGCACGTCGTCGGTGTAGCCCAGGCACAGGTCGGGTCCCCGGCTGAGGATTTCGCCGTCGGGGGCCAACCGCACCTCCACGCCGGGCCGGGCATCGCCGTCGGTGAACAATCGCTTGTCCTCGGGAGCACTCGGGCGCGACCCGGTGATCGACGGGTGCTCGGTGCTGCCGTAGGAGCGGAAGACGAAGATGCCCAGGTCGGCAAGTCGGCGGGTGACTGCACCCGGCACCGTCGACCCACCCAGGCCGACGTGGCGGATGTGCTGCAGGTGGGCGTCGGTGAAGTCCGGGTGGTCGAGCAGGCTGGTGACGAAATACGGCGGCCCGCCACCGATCGACACCCCCTGCTCTGCCATCAGCGCCAGCACCTTGCCGGGATCCCAGACGTCGGCGAGGTCGATCGGCGCCCCCTCCAACACCGGGATGAGAAACGCCCCGACCATGCCGATGAAATGCCCGACCGGAGTGGCGGTGAGCTGTCGGCCGCGATCCTTGGGGTAGTTGGCGAGCAGCTGGCGGGTCTCGCAGCACAGGGTCTGGTGACTGTGGATCACACCCTTGGGTTCACGGGTGGTCCCGGAGGTGAATGCGATCAACGCGGGCGCCCCGGGGTCGGTGGTCAGGGTGCCCGCCATCGGTTCGTCGGCGAGCAGGTCTTCGAAGGGCACTCCCACGGAATCTTCGGCTCCGCCATCCCTCCCCACCACCCCGACGACCGGGATGTCGGCGCACAACTCGGGACGGAAACTCATCCGCCCGAACCGCTCGGCGGTGATGAACACCCGCGGCCGGCTGGCGGACAGGATGAAGCCCAGTTCCCGTGGACCGTAGAAATGCACGACGGGCACCACGACCGCACCCAGAAACGCCGCCGCCCAGAACGCCGCGGCGGCCTCCATCCAATTCGGCAGCTGCAGGGCCACCACGTCACCAGGACCGACGCCACGAGCTCGCAGGCCGGCCGCCAGCCGGCGGGCAACCAGCTCCACGTCGGCAAAACTCCCCCGCCACGGCCGAACCGCGGAGTGCACCTCGAACCCGGCCTCGGCGCTGGCCGCCAACCCGGCGGCGAGCAGGTCACCGAGTGTTTCGCGGGTCCACCATCCCTGCTCTTCGTAGCGCCGAACCAGGTCGGCAGGAATCTTTCGCATCTTGCCCGCGATGCTATTCTCCGTTTTTGAGAATGCCAATATCTTGAGCGGAGAGCCATGGGTCACGACTGTCCGGACGAGCTGGACGTACAACTCGATGACGGCCTGGCCATCATCACCATCGACCGGCCCCAGGCCCGCAACGCCATCGCCCCCGAGACCATGGAGCAACTCGACCGCGCGCTGGACAAGGTCGCCGGGGCGCAGGCCCTGGTGATCACCGGCGGCGGCGACCGTGCCTTCGTCTCCGGCGGCGACCTCAAGCAGCTCGCCGCCCTGCGCACCGAAGCCGAAGCGGCGGCCATGGCCTGGCGGATGCGCACCCTGTGCGATCGGATCGCTGCGTTCCCGGCACCGGTGATCGCGGCCCTGAACGGTCACGCGTTGGGCGGTGGCGCCGAGGTGGCGGTGGCCGCCGACATCCGGATCGCGGCCGCCGATATCAAGATCGCGTTCAATCAGGTGTCCCTGGCGATCATGCCGGCCTGGGGCGGCGCCGAGCGGCTGGGCAAATTGGTCGGACACAGTCAGGCGCTGCTGCTGGCCGGTACCGGGGCCATGCTGGACGCTTCGGCGGCCGAGCGCATCGGCCTGGTCAATCGGGTGGTCCCCAGGGAGTCTTTCGACGCCGAATGGCGCGCGTTGGCCCGGTCATTGGCCAACCCGTCGGCCGGTGAGATCAAACGAGTGCTCGGTGGCGCATCGGCGGACGAGGCGGTGGCGGCGTTCGCCCGGTTGTGGGTCGCCGACGAGCATTGGGAGGCCGCCGATCGCCTCCAACAAGGCAGGAAACAGCGCTAATGCTCGGCGGGGCCCGAAGCCAGCGCGACGCCCGAGAGCGGCGCGCACGGCGGCGGGTCACCCTCGAGCCGTTGCAGCCAGCGCTCGACGAACTCGATGGTCTCGGGATGGCCGAGAGTCATGCCCAGCGCCTCCTGCTCGATGATCAGCATCCGCGAGGCGCTGGTCATGAGAACCATCAGCACCGTCGGCGGGAACTCCGCGTCGTCGACGCCGTATCGAGCAAAGAGCCCGGACACCGCCGCGATCTGTTCGGCGCGCAGCCGCTCGGCGTAAGTGGCGATCTCGGCCCGCAAGGCCTCGCGCTCGTTGGCCACGGTGATGAACTGCATGGTCAACGCCGTCCATGCCGGATCGGTGTTGAATCGCCACAGCGCCCAGAGCGGCTGCGGCGACGCCAACACCGCCGCCTGTTCGGCCAGGCCCTGGTCGCCGCGCCGGCGGAACATCGCCAGGAACAGGTCGTCCATGGTGCGGAAGTAGTAGTGCACGAGCTGATGCTTGAGGCCCGCCCGCTCGGCCACGCGACGCGAGCTCACCGCCCCGGCGCCTGCGGTCAGCAGCAGCTCTTCGGCAGCGTCGAGCAACAAGGTCCGGTTCTTCGCGTCCGGGGCCCCAATCCTGCGCTGCCCCTTAGCCGATTCGGGCATACCGTTTGCTCCGCATCGTTGTCGTCACCTTTACACCTTCGGCGGCCATCGTAGTGGCGCCGCAACCCTTGACCCCCCAACCCCGCCCATGCTAAGCAGGTGCACAGCATCTGTCAGCCCGTTCTGCAGAGAGGTCCACGTTGACTGACTTCGCGACGATCGATTTCTTCACCGATCAGTCCCTGGTACCCGATCCTCACCCGTACTTCGACTACCTGCGGGCGCAGAACCCGGTCACCCCGCTGGGCGTGTATGACGTGGTCGCGGTGACCGGCCACGAAGAGGCCAACGAGATCTACCGCGACTCCGACACCTACTCCAACCTGGTCGCGGTCGGCGGACCGTTCCCGCCGCTGCCGTTCACCCCCGAGGGCGACGACATCAGCGAGCAGATCGAGGCGCACCGCCACCTCATGCCGATGACCGAGCACATGGTCACCATGGACCCGCCGATGCACACCAAGGCCCGGTCGATACTGAGCCGGCTGCTCACCCCGAAGCGGCTCAAGGAGAACCAGGACTTCATGTGGCAGCTGGCCGACCGCCAGCTCGACTACTTCATCGAGCGCGGCAGCTGCGAGTTCCTCTCGGAGTATGCGAGGCCGTTCGCGCTGCTGGTGGTCGCCGATCTGCTCGGTGTGCCCGACGCCGACCGACCGGCGTTCCAGGAGGTGCTGGGCGCGCCGCAACCCGGCGCCCGCATCGGATCGCTGGATCACGAAGAGCTGGCCCACGATCCGCTGGCATGGCTGGACGACAAGTTCAGCCGCTATCTGTCCGACCGGCGGGAGAACCCGCGCGCCGACGTGCTGACCGACCTGGCCACCGCCACCTACGAGGACGGGTCGATTCCCGAGATCATCGACGTGGTCAAGAGCGCCACCTTCCTGTTCGGGGCCGGCCAGGAGACCACCACCAAGCTGCTCAGCGCCGCGTTGCGGTTCATGGCCGAGGATCCGGCCCTGGTGGAGCAGCTGCGCAGCGACCGCAGCAAGATCCCGAACTTCCTCGAGGAGACGCTGCGCCTGGAAAGCCCGGTGAAGACCGATCCTCGGCTGGTGCGCAAGACCACCACCCTGGGCGGGGTCGAGCTGAAGGCCGGCACCGTCGTGGTGATGTTCCCCGGCGCCGTCAACCGTGATCCCCGCAAATTCGAGAGCCCGCACGAACTGCGGATCGACCGGCCCAATGTCCGCGAGCACCTGGCGTTCGCCCGCGGCAGCCACACCTGTCCGGGTTCACCGCTGGCACGCGCCGAGAGCCGCATCTCGCTGGAACGAATCCTGGATCGTATGACCGACATCCGGCTCGACGAGACCCAGCACGGCCCGGCCAGCGAGCGCCGGTTCACCTTCGAACCGACCTTCATCCTGCGCGGCCTTACCGAACTGCACCTGGAATTCACCCCGGTGGCGGCTCCGGTCAGCGCCGGCCTGTAGACCGCAGCTCTGCCGAAGGGACCAAGAACATGACGGTGACCACCACCGACGAAGCGCGCTACGACCCGTATGACGTTGACCTCAACAGCAATCCGTACCCGATGTTTCGTCGGCTTCGCGAAGAGGCACCGCTGTACTACAACGCCGAGCACGACTTCTACGCGCTGAGCCGGTTCGATGACGTCAACAAGGCCCTGGTCGATCACCAGACGTTCAGCTCGGCGCGCGGGGCGATTCTGGAGCTGATCAAGGCCAATACCCCGATCCCGCCGGGGCTGATTCTGTTCGAGGATCCGCCGATCCACGACATCCACCGCAAGCTGCTGGCCCGGATGTTCACCCCGCGCAAGATCGCCGAACTCGAATCCAAGATCCGCGAGTACTGCGCTCGTTGCCTCGATCCCCTGATCGGTTCCGGCCGCCTCGATTTCGTAGCCGACCTGGGCGCGCAGATGCCGATGCGCGTGATCGGCATGCTGGTGGGCATTCCCGAAGCCGATCAGGAGATCATTCGGGACCGCTCGAATGACAACATGCGCACCGAAGCCGGCAAGCCGATGACGGTTGCGTCCGAAGGCTTCGACGACGGTTCGATCTTCGCCGACTATCTTGACTGGCGCGTCGAGCACCCGTCCGACGACATCATGACCGAGCTGCTCAACGTCGAATTCACCGACGAATCCGGCACCACCCGGCGGCTGACCCGCGACGAGCTGCTGATGTACGTGATGCTGGTGGCCGGGGCCGGAAACGAGACCACCACCCGGCTGATCGGCTGGACCGGCAAGGTGCTGGCCGAGCATCCCGACCAGCGTCGTGAGTTGGTGGCGAACCCGGCGCTGATCCCGCAGGCGATCGAAGAGCTGTTGCGTTTCGAGCCGCCGGCACCGCATGTGGCGCGCTACGTCACCCGCGATGTGGAGTACTACGGCCAGACCGTGCCCGAAGGCAGCGTGATGATGATGCTGATCGGCGCGGCCAACCGCGACCATCGCCGGTTCGCCCCCGACGGGGACGTTTTCGACATCCACCGCGAGGCACGCCAGCACCTGACTTTCAGTGTGGGCGCGCACTACTGCCTGGGCGCCGCGCTGGCCCGCCTGGAAGGGCGAATCGCATTGGAGGAGATTCTCAAACGCTTCCCCGAGTGGGACGTCGACCTCACCAGCGCGGCACTGTCACCGACTTCGACGGTCCGCGGGTGGGAGTCCATGCCCGCTTCGGTCGGATGAATCTACTTCTACAACTTACGAATTGAGGTTTCCCCATGGCTGGACGTGTTGAGGGCAAGGTCGCGTTCATCACCGGCGCGGCCCACGGCCAGGGTCGCAGTCACGCGGTGCGGCTGGCCGAGGAGGGCGCCGACATCATCGCGATCGACGTCTGTAAGCCGATCGTCGAGAACTCGCCCATCCCGCCGGCCACCCCGGAGGAGCTGGCCGAGACCGTCGACCTGGTCAAGGCCCGCGGCCGCCGGATCTTCACCGCCGAAGTCGATGTGCGCGACTTCGACGGACTCAAGGCCGCGGTGGACGCCGGTGTGGAGGAGTTGGGTCGCCTGGACATCATCGTTGCCAACGCCGGCATCGGCAACGGCGGCGACACCCTGGACCAGTGCAGCGAACACGACTGGCAGGAGATGATCGACATCAACCTGTCGGGCGTGTGGAAGACGGTCAAAGCGGGTGTCCCGCACCTCATTTCCGGCGGCAAGGGCGGGTCGATCATCCTGACCAGCTCCGTCGGCGGGCTGAAGGCCTACCCGCACTGCGGCAACTACGTCGCGGCCAAGCACGGCGTGGTGGGCATCATGCGCTCCTTCGCCGTCGAGTTGGGGCACCAGAACATTCGGGTGAACACCGTGCACCCCACCCACGTCAGCACCGGCATGATCATGAACGAGGGCACCTGGAAGATGTTCCGGCCGGACCTGGAGAACCCGGGCCCCGATGACATGGCGCCGATCTGCCAGATGTTCCACACCCTGCCGGTGCCCTGGGTGGACGCGGTGGACATCAGCAACGCCGTGCTGTTCCTGGCCTCCGACGAAGCCCGCTACATCACCGGCGTCACCTTGCCGGTCGACGCGGGAAGCTGCCTGAAATAGCTGTCTGAGTCCGTTGACTCTGCGTCCAGGGCGGGAAAGTGCGAGAAACCCCCGCCCTGAGCGCAGAGTCAACGAGCCGCCGATATGTAGGAAGTCATAATCTATCGGTGAGTGCGCGGGGTCCTGTGCCGTATTACGCGCGATCGCCTCGCACTATTGACGCGCGATTATGCCACCCATCATAATCGGCCGATGGCGCGCGACACCCGGCAGGCGATGGTCCTGACCGCCGTGGAACTGCTGCGCGAACGCGGCGCCGACGGCATCACCCTGGACACCCTGGTGAGCCGCAGTGGCGCGCCCCGCGGCTCGATCTATCACCACTTTCCGGGCGGACGCGCCCAGATCCTCGACGAAGCCGTTCAACTCGGCGGCGACGCGATCGGCGCACTCATCACCGGCTCCGCAGCCGGAGGCGCGATCGCGGTGCTCGATCGACTGGCCGCCTTCTGGCGAAAGATGCTGACCGAGACCGGCTATGCCGCCGGGTGCCCGGTGGTATCGGTCGCGGTCAGTTCCGGCCCCGAGTCGCCGCTGCTCCATCACGCCGAACGGATTTTCGCGGCGTGGAAGACCCGGCTGGTCGACTGCTTGGTGACCGACGGGCTGGACGCGGACGCGGCCGGGCGGCTGGCGACCATGTGCATCGCCGCGATGCAGGGCGCGATCATCATGTGCCGCACCGAGGCGAGCCTGCAGCCGCTGGACGATGTCGCCGGCGAGCTGCGGGTCCTGGTCTCCGCCCGAACCCTGTTCTGCACCACAGCCGACCCGGCCGGTCGCCCGGGCAGCAACTGAGAGGAACCGCCATGGAATGGACCGGGGCCGTATACGCCGACGCACCGACGGTGGAGGTGTCCACCTGGATCGACGCCCCGCCGGAGCGAGTCTGGGAACTGGCCAGCGACATCCACGCGGTCGCCGAGAGCAGTCAGGAACTCCAGCGGGTCGAATGGGCCGACGGTGATGGGCCCCGGCTGGGCGCTCGGTTCACCGGGTATAACCGGCATCCCGCCCTCGGGGAATGGTCCACGATCTCCGAAGTGGTCGAGTTCGAACCGCTGACGGTGTTCGGTTGGGCCGTCAGCGATCCCGACAACCCCACTTCGTCGTGGCGGTTGAGCCTGGTCCCGGAAGGGACCGGCACCCGCCTGACCGAATGGATGCAGCTGGGGCCCGCGCCGTCCGGGCTTTCGCTAGCCATCTCTGCGATGCCGGACAAGGAACAGAAGATCGTGTTCGTGCGGCTGCGTGAATTCGAGGCGGGTATGACGGCCACCCTCGATCACCTCAAACAGCGCGCCGAGCACTGATGCGCGCGGCGATCACGCTGGAAGCGGCCAGCGTCGGCAGCTGGGACCATCAGAAGCTGCTGGTCCGCGAGGCCGAGAAGATGGGCCTGGACATCTGCTGGGTCGCCGAGGCCTGGGGTGCGGATGCGGTCTCGGCGCTGGGCTACTACGCCGCGTGCACCGACCGAATGCTGCTGGGATCGGGGATCATCCAGCTGTCCACCCGGACCCCGGTGGCCATCGCCCAAGCCGCCATCACGCTGTCCAACCTGTCCGGGGGTCGGTTTCTGCTCGGTCTGGGTGCCTCGGGCCCGCAGGTCATTGAGGGGCTGCACGGTCAGTCCTTCGACCGGCCACTCGGCCGGATGCGCGAGACCATCGAGGTCATCCGGCAGGCGATCGCCGGAGAGCGCATCGCCTATAGCGGCAAACAGTTCCAGATCCCCCGCCCCGGTTCGGCCACCAAGCCCATGCGGTTGTCGATGCGCGCCGAACACCCGATCCCGCTGTATCTGGCCAGCCTGACCCCGGCGATGCTGACGCTGACCGGCGAAGTCGCCGACGGCTGGCTGGGCACCAGCTTCGTGCCCGAGGGCGCCGGCGCGGCCTACTTCACCCATCTCGACAGCGGCCTGGCCCGCTCCGGGCGCACTCGAGCGGACCTCGACGTCTGTCAGGGCGCCGAAGTATCGTTCGCCGACGACGAGAAGCATTTGAAGGAACTGATCGACAGCCGCAAGACCGAGCTGGCCTTCAGCCTGGGCGGAATGGGTTCGGCCAGTACCAATTTCTACAACCAGGCCTACAGTCGTCAGGGCTGGTCGGATGTCGCGGCCGCAGTGAAGGAACGCTGGCAGGCCGGCGACCGGGCAGGCGCCGCCGCGCTGATCACCGACGAGATGGTGCTGGCCACCACCTTGATCGGCACCCCCGCAATGGTCCGCGATCGCCTGCAGGTCTGGTGCGACGCCGGGGTGGACACCGTGCGGGTCTACCCGGCCGGCGAGCGCCTCGAAGATCGGATCACCACGCTGGGCGCCGCGATCGAGCTGGTGCACTCGATCACGCGCACCGGGCGGTAGCGGCCCAGCTATCCGGGTGCGCTGCCGATAACCCCATCGGCTGCCAACGCGGCGATCTCGGCCTCGGTAAGCCCCAGCTCGCTGAGCAGCTCATGATTGTGCTGGCCCAGTAGCGGTGCCGGTCGGGTATGAATACGGCTCGGGCCCTGCGACATTCGGGCCGGCAGTGTGCTGTGCGGAGCGGCACCGTTGACCGGGTGATCGACCCGCTCGAAGAAGTTCCGCTCGGCCAGCTGCGCCAACTCGGTCTGGCGATGCGGTTGCATGACCTTGCCGACCGGTACCCCGGCGTCCCACAGTGCTGCGACGACGTCGTCGGCGCTGCGCCTCGCGCACCAGGCGGACAGCTGTTCGTCGATCAGGTCGTGGCGGGCGCGTCGTCCGGTCGCTTTCGATAAGTCCGGATCGGCGGCCCAGGCCGGGTCACCCAGCGCAGCCCGCAGACTGGCCCACTGCTCATCGGTAGCGACCGCAACCGCGACCCAGCAGTCTTGCCTGCCGAATTCGTCGACGCCGGCGGTCCGATAGAAGTTCTGCGGGGCGGCCGCCGGCCCGCGGTTTCCGTCACGTTGCAGCAACGCGCCGTTGGCGGAGTATTCGATCACCTGCTCGGCGGCGATGTTGAGTGCGGCGTCGACCATGGCCGCCTCCACCAGCACACCCTGCCCGGTGCGGCGCCGATGCTCCAGGGCCAGCAGCAGACCCGTCAGCGCATGCACGCCCGCGTTCGGGTCACCGATCGAGTACGGCTCGTAGGGGTTGCGATCGGGGTAGCCGGTCAGCCAGCTCAGGCCGGAGGCGTCCTCGATGACGTAGGCGAACGCCGGGTTATCCCGCCACGGGCCGTCCAATCCGAATCCGGGCATTCGCAGCATGATCACGTCGTTGCGCAGCGACTGCACGAAGTCGAAGTCCAGACCCAGATTCTCGACGACGCGGGGGGTGAAGTTCTCGACGATGACATCGCAGCCGGCGATCAGGCGGTGCAGCACGTCGCGGCCGGCCTCGGCCTGGAAGTCCAGCGTCAGGCCCTTCTTGTTGGTGTTGAGCGCCGAGAAGATCGGAGACTTCTCCCACCATGACTCGTCGCTGACCGGTATCCCGGCGATCAGCCGGGTGCCGTCGGGATGGCGGGTCGACTCGAGATGGATCACCTCGGCGCCGAGCATGGCCAGCAGGTGCGTGCACGACGGCCCGGCCCAGAAAGTGGTCATGTCCAGTACGCGTATTCCGCGCAGCGGCAACCGGTCCCCGGCGGGTTCCGAAGCCGGGGCGTCGGGGCGCACCGGCGGCAGCTGTCGGTAGAAGTCGGTGTGTTCGCCCAGCCGCGGAGCCGGAGTCGGCGTCTGTAACGCCACACCGCGCAGCCGATAGGGCGGTACCGGTTGGACGAACCTGTCTCGTGGGTTGCGGGTGAACACCTCGCGATGCCGGAAGTGGTCAAACGTCGGCACGTTCTCCCCGTTGCCGACCGGCGAGTTGGGTATCCGGAAGGCCGACGCCAGGTCGCGGACATCGTCGACCTTGTGACTGCGCACCCACTGGTACAGCTCCGGCGCGTGCAGGTTCGCCTGCTCGGTGATCGACAGCGGCGAGTTCTCGTCGATCCACTCGTCGTGTCCCGACATCGCACACAGGTCGAACCACTGCTGGGCGGTGCCGCAGCCCAGCGCGACCAGGCCGTCGGCGGCCTCGGCCACGCCGGGCACCGTCGGCCGGCGTTCGGACCGCCACGGGCGATCGAGGACCTGGAAGTACGTGACGGGATAGTAAGTGAGGCCGAGGATCTGGGCTTCCAGCGCGGACAGGTCGATCAACTCCCCGCGGCCGTCGCGCAGCGCGCGGACCCGCGACGCCAACGTCATCGCGGCCGCATACGCCCCGGCGAGCCAGTCCCCGACCTGTCCGCCGACGTGTACCGGTGCGCGATCCTGCGATCCGCGGCCGAGCCCGACCGCTCCCCCCGACCAGGCCTGCAGGGTGAACTCGGTGGCCGGGCGGTCTCGCCACGGACCTTCCAATCCGAACGGCGTAATGGCGGTGACCACCAGGTGCGGGTGCCGCCGATGGATCTCGGCCGGCGCCAACGACGGGTGCCGCCCGACGGCCCCGTCCGGCGACCACACCACCGCGTCGGCGGAGGCCAGCAGCCGATGCACGAACTCGATGTCGTCGGCGTTGGCGGGGTCGGCGACCACACTGTGTTTGGAGCAGCCCAGGAAACTGAACAGCGCACCGCCGGACGCCGGATCGACCTCAGCCCGTGATGCCGACCAGCGGCGCAGCGAATCCCCGTGCGGGGGTTCGACATCTACCACCGTCGCTCCCCCGTCGGCAAGCATCTTGGTGGCGTAGGCGCCGGCGATACCGTCGGACAGGTCGACGACGGTATAGCCGTGCAGCGGCGTCACGACGTCAGGATTCCTTGTTGCGACTGGACTTACTCAGCCGGAAGTCGGGCGGGAACCTCGAGTCGTTGTCCTTGACCGCTCCGGACAGACCGGACTCGATGGCGTCGTCGAGCATCAGGTCATCGGCGTCGGGCGCCACACCGGAGCCCATCGACTCGAAGAACGCCGACAGCAGGCTGCCCATGTACTCACCCTGATGCTGCTTGTAGACCTCGAAGAACATCTTCTGCATGAACACGGTGTCGACCGGGCGATTGCGCGCGCAGGCCAGCGCGTACTTTTCGACCTCGGCTTCGAGTTGGTCGCGTGGGACAACCTTGTTGAGGAAGTTGCACTTCTCCATGTCGGCGGCAGTGAAAGGCCGTCCGGTGAAGACCATCTCGGAGAATTTGCGAAGCCCCATCATCTGCACCCAAGTCCACATCCGCGGCCCCCAGCCGTAGTAGCGGAAGGACGGGTGGCCGAACAGTGCGTCGTCGCTGGAGATCACCAGATCGGCGTCGGCGGCCTGGTAGAAGTGCCAGCCGTAGCAGTAGCCCTTGGCCTCGACGATGCTGATCTTCTTGAGCTCCTGCAGCGGCCGGTTGCCGGCCTGCACATTGGCGTACCAGGCGCTGATGGTGGCGCCGTTGCGAAAGGTGCCCTGGGGCGGGTAATTGACGTCCATGCCGTCCAAACGCAGCTCGGCCAATCGCTTTTCGGGATCTTCGACGCCCTCCATGAACTCGGGAAGGTCCGCACCGCTGCCCAGGTTGTCCCCGACACCACGGATCACCACGACTTTGACGTCGTTGTCCACGCTGGCTCCACGCAGCAGGTCCGCGTAGCGCAGTCGCGCCGACGAGGTCGGTGCGTTGAGGTACTCGGGCCGGTCGAAGGTGATGGTGGCGATCTTGTTGGCCGGGTCCTTGTGGTAGCGGATGATCTCTTCGGCGGACGGCCGCTCGGAAGGCCCTGGCGTGTCTGACATTAGCCGTCTACTCCTCTAGTTGCCGCAGCAGTCGCCATCAGACACCCAGGAACGCTTTGATGTTGCTGCTCACCACTTTCGCCGCGTCCTGCGGTCCCAGGGCCGCGACAACGTTGGCCAATGACTTCTCCGAGTAGCCAAAGGTGCTCTCGTTGTGCGGGTAGTCCGACGACCACATCACCTTGTCCACCCCGATCTGATCGATCAGTCGCAGGCCGAGTGGGTCGACCATGAACGACGCGCTCATGTGGGTGTCCCAGTAGTGCCGGATGTCGTGCTGCAGTTGGTGGGTGAACATGTGCTGATAGGAGGCCAGCAGGTGTTCGGCGTCCTGCAGAGCGGTGGGAACCCAGGCGATCCCGCCTTCGAACCAGCCGATCCGCAGTCCCGGGTGACGGTCGAGGATGCCGGAGAAGATGTATTTGGCGAACTGTTCGCGGAACGAGTCGACATTGACCATCATGCCCACCACGACACTGTTGACCTCGCACGGCGTCTTCGGCGGGGTTTCACCGATGTGGTGGGTGATCGGTAGCCCGGCCTGTTCGATCTCATCCCAGACCGGGTCCATCACCCGGGCACCGAAGTCGATGATGTTGCCGTCGTCGTCCTTGCCGGGGTTCAGCGGCAGCAGGAACGTCTTGAGTCCCAAGGACTTCAGTTCGGCCAGGGTACGCCTGGCGCCGGCGGGGTCCCACCAGTTGATCAGGCCTACCCCGTAGAAGTGGCCGTTCGACCGCTCCTGCAACTCGGCCATGTACTCGTTGTAGATGCGAAAAACCCTCTCCCGCAGCTCTTTGTCGGGGAAATGAAACAATGCGAGTACCGCGTTCGGGAACGCCAGTTCCTTGTCGACGCCGTCGGTGGCCAGCTCGGCGATCCGTGCCTCGATGTTGCTGCTGGCCGCACCGGCCAGATCGTCGTATTGCATGAGCACCGCCGAGAAGTCGCCCGGTAGGAACGACTGCCCCTTGCGGCCGACCATGTACGCGCCGTCCTCGTACCAGATGCGGGGCGCCTTGTCCTTGAGGTCCTCGGGGAACCGTTGGTAGAAGATGTCGTCGGCGATCGAGATGTGGTTGTCGGCGGAGAACACTTCGGTGCCGGCCGGGAGGCCGACACCAGCTATGCCCGCACCGGCGCGCCCGTGCCGGTCCTTGGGCGCCCCGTAGCCGCCGGCGGGATAGAACGCTGTGCCGTGAAACGCGGCGGCTTCAGTTGATGTGCTGGCCATGTCAATCCACTTCCAATCGGATGGTTACCAGGTGACGGGGAGTTCGTAGACGCCGTAGGCGAGCCGGTCGTGTTTGAACGGGATCTCGTCGATGTCCACCGCCAGCTTCAGGGTGGGGATGCGCTGGAACAGGGTGCGGAAGGCGATCACCATCTCGGCGCGGGCCAGCTGCTGACCGACGCACTGGTGCGGGCCGAACCCGAACGCCATGTGTTGGCGGGCCGGGCGCGCCAGGTCGAGTGCATCCGGCTCAGGGAAGACCGAGGCATCCCAGTTGGCCGGCGCCAAGTCGATGATGATGCCCTCACCGGCGCGAATGGTCTCGCCGCCGATCTCGATGTCCTCGAGGGCCACCCGGCGCTGGCCGGTGTGGATGATCGACAGGTAGCGCAGCAGTTCCTCGATCGCGTTGGCGATCGCGGCGTCGTCGTTGCCGCGGAACACCGCTGTCCTCTCGGCGATCTTGTCGGGTTCGTGTAGCAACGCCACGATGCCCAGGCCGATCATGTTCGCGGTGGTCTCATGCCCGGCGATGAGCATCCCGGTGCCCAGCTGGGTGGCCTCGCGCACCGACAGCTCACCGTTTTTCACCCGCTTGCCCAGATCGGAGACCATGTCGTCGGCCGGTTCGGCCATCCGGGTCTCCAGCAGCTGAACCAGGTACCTGGAGAGTCCGGTGGCGCCCTCGGCGAGGTCGTCGGAGGTGGCGTTGCGGTCCACGCCCATGGTGGCGTGCTGCTGGAAGAACTCGTGGTCCTCATAGGGCACGCCGAGCAGTTCGCTGATGACCAGGGAGGGAATCGGCAGCGCGAATCCCTCGATCAGGTCGGCCGGTTGCGGTCCGGCCAGGATCGCGTCGATGTGTTCGTCGGTGATGCGTTGCGCGACCGGGGCCAGGGCGTCGACCCGTTTCATGGTCAGGCCCGGGGACAGAATCCGCCGGTACCGGATGTGTTCGGCGCCGTCGGTGGTGAACACCGACTTGGGTCGGTGGTCGACGCTGGCGCGCATCATCTCGTTCCAGTGCGGGAATCCGGGCTGGTGGTCGTCGACGCTCACGCGGGGATCGGAGAACAGGGTGCGCACCGCCTCGTAGCCGGTGATCAGCCACGGGGTGCTGCCGTCCCAGATCCGCACCCGGCTCAGCGGCCGCTGTGCGGCCAGTGTCATGGTCTCCGGCGGCGGCGCGAACGGGCACCGGCCGTCACGGCTCATCGGATACTCCGGCGTTGCGGTGCTGGCAATGGTGGACGCTTCGGTCACGCTCACTCCTCGACGATCTTGATGGCTCCGGACGGACAGACTTGGGCCGCCTGGCGCACGGCATCGGCCAACTCCTCAGGCGGGGACTGATCGAGCAGAACGACGACACCGTCCTCATCTCGCTGGTCGAACACCCGGGACGCGAACCCCACGCATTGCCCCGAGGACGCGCAGATGTCTTGATCGACGGTCACTTTCATTGCGGGCCTCCCGGAACTCCGGTGACCGGAGCGAGCCACAGACCCACGATTGCGTCGATCAGGTCGGATCCGGATTCGGCCCAGCTGGCCGAGGCCGACGCTCCGGATGCCAGCGTGCGCTCGTGCTCGGCGCAGGTGTGCATCAACAGGTTTCGGGCCATCACGTTGCGGGCCTGGTGGACCCGCAGGGGAAGATCCGGCAGGCAGGTGTTGATGCCATCGACGACCTGTACCAGCGACGGCGAACTCAGCGCGTCCTTGACCACGATGTCGTGGTAGGCCGGGTCGGCCATCACCTGCGCGGCAAAACGGGCATACCAGGTCGGATTACCCAATGCGGCAAGGTGATCGGTGAGCGGGCGGACCAGGCAGGCTACCCAGTGACGCAAGTCGGTGGAATCCGACGCGTCCGACACCATCTCCTCGCGCAGCCGCTCGACCGGCACTCGGTGGCGGCGCTCGATCTCGCGGACCAGGTCGGTCTTGGTGCCGAAGTGGTATCCGACGGCGGCGTTGTTGCCCTGGCCGGCGGCTTCGCTGACCTGCCGGTTGGAGACCGCGAACACCCCGTGTTCGGCGAACAGCCGTTCGGCCGCGGTCAGGATCGCTTCCCGCGTGCTGCTGGCTCGTTCGGCCCGCACGGCCCGATCAGCGGTGGTCACGGCGTCAGTCAACCGTGATTCGCGGTTTAAGTCAAGCGATTGATTTAATTTTTTGCGGCATCCGCCGGCTTGCTGCGGCGACGGATCGCCTTGCCTGCGACGGTCCCGCCGTCCACCGGCAGCACCACGCCGGTCACGTACCGGGAACGCTCACCGGCGAGGTAGAGCGCGGCTTCGGCGACGTCGGCCGCGGTGCCCTCCCGCTTCAGGGGCCGGTCGGCCCGCATCGTCTCGCGAATCGCCGCTTCGTAGCGTTCCAGGTCCTCCGGGTCCAGGTTCGCCGCCGCCGACGACGCCACAAACGGCGTCGGAACGTTGCCGGGGGCAATGGCATTGACCCGGATGTCGTAGTGGGCCAGCTCAATCGCCGCGGATTTGGTGAACTGGATGACCGCGGCTTTTGACGCGCGGTAGGTCATTACCCCGCCGCCGGCCTGGATGCCGCCGATCGAGGTCAGATTGAGGATCGATCCGCCGCCGGCCTTGGACATGTGCCGGGCGGCGTCGCGAGTACCGGCCATCACACCGAGCACGTTGACCGCCATGATGCGGTGAAAGTCGGCCAGGTCGTCGTCGAGAAACCTGTTGTGCATGGTGCCCGAGACCCCGGCGTTGTTGACCATGATGTCCAGACCGCCGAACGTCTCGACGGCCGATTCGACCAGCGCACCCACTTGGGGCGGGTCGGAGACATCGGCGACCCGGAAGATCGCCTCCGCACCGAGTTGTCCCGCGAGCGCTTCGCCGCGTTCGCGATCCGTGTCGGCGATGACGACGCGTGCCCCCTCGGCGAGGAATCGCTCGGCGATCCCGCGGCCGATACCCGATGCGCCTCCGGTGACGATTGCCACCTTGCCGGCCAATTCGTTTCCCATCTGCACCCTTCCGCTGCGACCGCGTCCGTGGTTCGACTCAACCCGTTAGCCCGGGTTCAGTCAAGCGACTGATTTAATTGCTCGGGCGACCTAATGTCGGCAGGATGACAGGCCCCGTCTCGACCGACGATCGGCTGGAGATCGCCGCGCTGCTCTACCGCTATGCCCGCGCAGTCGACACCAAGGACTGGGCGCTGTACCGGTCGGTGTTCACCGACGAGGCCGTCATCGACTACTCCTCAGCGGGCGCGATCTGCGGCACGCGTGACGAAGTCGCCGATTGGCTGGCGAGCGGCTTCGCCACCATCCCGATGTCGATGCACTACATCACCAATATCGAGATCCTGGATCACACTGCCGATTCCGCGGTTGTGCGGGCCATGTTCTGCAACCCCATGCAGCTGCCCGGCATGACGGGCCTGAGTTACTGCGGCGGTTACTACCATCACGAGCTGGTTCGCACCGGCGGCTGGCGCAGCGCGCATCTGCGCGAGGAGAACGTCTGGTTCACCAATCCCCCGGTCCGCCACCAGGTCGGTTGATCACCTGGCGCCTGTACCGATTCGGCAGCCCATCAATGTCAGACCCCACTGCGATGATGAAGTCATGTCAACGACCGCCTTGGCTGCCACCGCGGAGTTGCCTCCTGCCCAGCGCCTTGATGTGCTGTTCGAGGAGTTGGCGGAGCTGACCGGTCAGCGCAACGCGATCGATGGACGCATCGTGGACATCGCCGCCGAGATCGAGCGAGATGAGCTGTGGGG
Source organism: Mycobacterium sp. SMC-11 (assembly GCF_046250095.1). Lineage (NCBI taxonomy): Bacteria > Bacillati > Actinomycetota > Actinomycetes > Mycobacteriales > Mycobacteriaceae > Mycobacterium > Mycobacterium sp. SMC-11. The sequence goes on from NZ_CP176430.1 coordinate 3,898,349, forward strand.
TGGTACCGGAGCGAGGTCTTTCGCTGCGCTGCTGGCCTGGAAGACCGGGGTGTCACCGGGCAACGCCCACACCATCGCAACGGTGGCCCATCGAGCCGACGAGTTTCCCCGCTGCGTCCAGGGCATGCGGGAAGGTCGCGTGTCACTCGATCAGGTCGGGGTGATCGCAGGGCGGGCCGCCGACGGCTCCGACGAGCACTACGCACAGCTGGCCGGCGTGGCCACGGTCAACCAGCTGCGCACCGCGGTCAAACTGGAACCGCGACCCGAACCCGATCACCGGCCTGAGCCGGCGCGCTCGGTCACCAAGACCGGCGACGAGCAGGGTAGCTGCTGGCGGATCAAACTCGATCACCTCGACGCGGCGAAGTTCGATGCGGCACTACGGTCTCATCTGGACGCCCTGATGGCCGAGTGGAAACACGACCACGATGGCGGCGCAATAGATCAGGCGCCTCCGTTGCCGACTACGGCTGACGCGTTTCTGCGTCTGGTCGAGGCTGGATGGGATGTGGAGGCAGCCCGCCGGCCCCACGGGCAGCACACCACCGTGGTGGCGCACCTCGACATCAACGACCGGGCCGCGGCACTGCACGTGGGGCCGCTGCTGTCGAACGAAGAACGCCGATACCTGCTGTGCGACGCCCGCTTTGAGGTGTGGTTCGAGCGCAATGGCGAACCCATCGGCGCCGGCCGCACGACCCGCGGGATCAGCCGCCGGCTTCGACGGGCCCTTGAGCACCGCGACCGCTGCTGCGTGGTTCCCGGCTGCGGAGCCACTCGAGGGCTGCACGCCCATCACATCCGGCACTGGGAAGACGGCGGCGAAACCGAACTGCCCAACCTGGTGCTGGTCTGCCCGTATCACCATCAGCTGCACCACCGCGGCATCATCACCATCACCGGGCCAGCCACCCACCTCACCGTCACCGACAACACCGACCGACCACTGAGCACCGCATCGCTGGCCCGCCCACCCAAGCAACCGCGACCCACGGTGGCACCATGTTCCGGGCCCACCGGCGAACGCGCCCAATGGTGGTGGTACTCACCATTCCAACCGCAAGCACCACCGACAACCAATTAGGTCACGGGCGGCTGATCACCCGGCAAAGAAGTCCAGCAGTAAACCGTTGACCTGTTCGGCCTGCTCGATCTGTGGGCAGTGGCCGGCGCCCTCCACTACGACGGCGCTCCCGCCGGGGATCTTGTCGGCGATCTGCGCCGACCACCCCGGCGGGAGCAGCTTGTCGCAGGCACCTTCAATTACCAACGTCGGTACTGAAATGCGTTCGTAGGCACGGTCGCTCGACGCCGGCGGCGAGATCTCGGCGCCGGGCCGGCGGAAGCGTGCCGCCGCCACCGCCTCCCATGCGCCGGGTGCGGTGCTCGAAACGTACCGCCGCCGTACGTAGTCGTCGTCGTCAGGATAGGCCGGGTCGTGAAACAGCGCGGCCACGATCCGGCGCATGGCGGGCACCGTCGCGTCGTAGTCGTAGAGCGCGGCCATGTGTTCGTTCTGCTGGATCTCCCCGCCCCCGCAGATGAGCACCATTCGCCGCACCGGCAACAGCGGTGCCTCCGACGTGGTGTCGACCAGCAGCATGATGGCGCCCATCGAATTGCCCACGAAATCCGCCGATTCGACTCCCAGCGTCGCGCAGAACCGCGCGACGTGGCGAATCCGCATTCCGCGCCCGTCGTTGAAGTCGAGGACCTTGGCCGACTCCCCGAACCCGAGCAGGTCCGGCGCGAGTACCCGATAGCGCTCAGCCAGTGCGGGAATGGTGTGTTCCCAGCCGATCTCAGCGCCGGCACCGAACTCGCCGCCGTGTAGCAGCACCACCGCCGGGGCGAACGGGTCACCCGATTCCAGGTAGGAAGTGCTCAGGCCGTCCACGACGACGGTCTTGCGCGTAATCAGCACGTGGCTCCTCAGACGAGCTACTTGATCGCGATCGGGTTCACCGGTGACCCGACTCCGCCGGTCACCCGCAACGGCGGTGCCACCAGCTGGAACTCGTAACGGCCGTCGGCGGCGCAATCCGCCGCGAGTGCGCCGAGGTCCCAGTACTCCCCGAGCATCAAGCCCATGTCGCGCAGGCACAGCATGTGCAGGGGCAGGTACGTTCCTTCGACGCCGGACACCGGGTCTTCGACCATCAGGTTGTCGGCGGCCACCGCGGCGACGTCATGGGCGTGCAGCCAGGAGGCGCACCGCCAGTCGAGCCCCGCGCCCGGTTCAGCGCCGTTACCGGTCACCGAAAACCTTTCCCACCAACCGGTTCGGACTACCACGATGTCACCGGGTTCGACACTGACCTTCTGGGCGCGGGCGACCTCGTCGAGCTCGTCCGGGGTGATCGGGGTGCCCAACGGCAAGAAGGTGTCGGCTCCACGGTGCGCGACCACGTCGAGCAGCACTCCGCGTGACGTGATCCCCTTGCCGTCGACCTTGTCGATACCGCAGTGGTAGGCGCCCAGGCTCGTCACCGAGGCCGCCGGGAAGCCGTTGTAGAGCTGGTCGTCGTAGTAGACATGTGAGAGCGCATCCCACTGGCTGGCGGCCTGCAACGGCATCACGATCATGTCGTCGTTGAACCGGAACGGGTTGTCGACGAAGAACTCGCCCAGCTGCTGCGCCACGATGTTGCGGTGCCATTCCGGGCCGTACTGCGCCAGCGTGCTCACGTCACCGCCGTCGACGGTCATCACGTGAATCGGGTTGTGCCGGAACTGGAGCGCGCCCTGCGGTCCCGACGACCCGAAATCCACCCCGAGCGGGAAGATCTTGCCGTGCCGGACCAGGGCGGCAGCCTCGGCGACCTTCGCTGGGGTGATCAGGTTAAGCGTGCCCAGTTCGTCCGCGTCACCCCAGCGTCCCCAGTTGCGGACCGACTCGGCCACCCGCCGGAACTCGGTCAGGCCGGCCACGGCGCCGATCCGTCCGTCAGGGCGGCGGCGGCCCGGGCGCTGATATTGCCGCCGTCGACCCAGAGCACCTGGCCGGTGATGTAACCGGCCGCCGGACTGTTCAGAAACACCAGTGGTGCAGCCTGTTCTTCGGCGCTGGCGACCCGCCCCAGCGGTTTGGGAATGTCGTCGAGAAAGTCCTGCCCGTATCTGCTGCGCAGTTGATCGAGGATCGGGGTTTCGGTGACGCCGGGCGCGGTGCAGTTGATCCGGATTCCGCGTTTCGCCAGGGGCCCGGTGTTGAGCATGCCGTAAAGGATGATCGCCTCTTTGGACAGCCGGTAGCCGCCGTCGGCAAGCGCGGCGGGATTGGCACGGCACCACTGTAATCCGGCAGCCATGTCGTGGGAGTTCAACAGGCCGACCGTGGTCTGGGCGTTCTCGCGGTAGGCCGCCGCAGCCAGCGAGGACACATTGGCGATCGCCGATCCGGCCGGCATCGCCGGCCACAGCGCCTCGGTGAGGTGGCGCAAGCCCAGGAAGTTGATCGTGACCACCCGCTCGGGGTCACCGATGCCCGAGGAGACCCCGGCGACGTTGAACAGCGCATCAACGTGCCCCGCCGCCCGGATCGCCGCGGCGGCGCGATCGATGGACGCCGGATCGGTCAGATCCGTCGCGTGAAATTCGTCGACGCTTGCCGCAGGATCAACCCGGTCCAGGCCTACGACCTGCGCCCCGAGTTCACCGAGCTGCGTCACCAGCGCCGCGCCGATCCCCGACGCGCAGCCGGTGACCACGGTTCGTCGACCGTCGTAGCGCCACAGTCCGGACGTCGCGCTCACTGCGGGCCGCGTTCCCGTTCTTCCTTAGCAAGTTGCGCAGCCTGCACCCGACCCTCGTTCATCTCGGCCATCGCCTCGGGGATCTCGGTGGCGGTGAACGTGCCGCCTCGACCGGTCGGCAATCCGCCGAACGAGTAGGACTCGTCGAATGCCGGTGCGGTGGGCGCTTGTCGACGGGCCTCCAGTTTCTCCAGCACCGGTTCGAGCCGCTTGGCCTTCTCGGCGACTGCCTTTTCGTCACGTTCGATGAACTCCGGCAGCACCTCCTTGCCCATCAGTTCGATGGCTTCCATGGTCGCCTCGTGGCTGCGCGGGTTGAGCAACAGGATGAGCTCGTCGACGCCGCTCTCCTCGTAGCCACGCAGGAACTCCCGTGCGGTCGCGGGACTTCCGATTGCCCCGCGACCGGGCCCATAGGCCAGCGTCGGGTCCTTCTCCACTTCTTCGAGGTAGCGGTTCCACACCCCGGTCCGGCCCGGGGTGTGCTCGCCGGTCATGTAGTAGTGCATGATCCCGAACGAGAAGAATCCTCCGCCGACCCCGAGGCGCGCGATGGCCTGCTCGTCGGTGGGGGCCACCATCATCGACAGGTCGCCACCGATGGCCAGGATGTTCGGGTTCACCTGCGGGGTGACCGGGACGCCGTTCTCTTCGAGTTCCTTGTAGTAGCCGTTGACCCGCTCGGCCAGCGGGCCGGGACCGGTGTAGGCGAAACTCAGTGCACCGATGCATTTCTGGGCGGCCATCTGCACCGAAGCCGGTCGGGTACAGGCCACCCAGACCGGCGGGTGCGGCTTCTGCATCGGCTTGGGTACCACGTTGCGGGCCGGCATCTGCACGTGCTGGCCGCCAAAGCCGGTAAACGGCTCCTCGGTCATGCAGCGAATCGAGACCTCGAGTGCTTCCTCCCACTGGGTCCGCTTGTCGGCCGGATCGATACCGAATCCGCCGAGCTCGGCGATCGAGGATCCCTCCCCGGTACCGAATTCGACCCGGCCACCGGAGAGCAGGTCCAAGGTGGCGACCCGCTCGGCCACCCGGGCGGGGTGGTTGACCACCGGGGGCAGGTGCATGATCCCGAAACCCAGCCGGATGTTCTTGGTCCGCTGGCTGGCCGCGGCCAAGAACATCTCGGGCGCGGTGGCGTGGCAGTACTCCTCCAGGAAGTGGTGCTCGGTGAGCCAGACCGTGGAGAACCCGGCCTTGTCGGCCAGCTCCACCTCGTCCAGACCGTCGGAGAACAGCAGGCGTTCATCGTCGTCGGACCATGGACGCGGCAGCGCGAACTCGTAGAACAGTGAGATCTTCACGTTTTACCTCCTGGGCGATTGGTTGGGAGTCTGCGATTCGGCGGAACGATGGCGGTCAGGAATATCGGCAAGATGTTGGGCGGCGACGTAACCGAACGTCATTGCGGGGCCGATGGTTGCTCCCGCACCGGCATAGCTGCGGCCCATGACCGGGGCCGAGGTGTTGCCCACCGCGTAGAGGCCCTCGATCACCGAGTCATCGGCGCGCAGTACCCGGGCGTGCTCGTCGGTACGCAGGCCACCCGAGGTGCCCAGATCGCCGAGGATGATCCGGAACGCGTAGTAGGGCGGTTTGCCCAGTGGGTGCAGGTTGGGGTTGGGCAGCGTCGGGTCCCCGTAGTAGTTGTCATAGACACTGTCGCCGCGATTGAAGTCGTCATCGTGGCCGGCGCGCGCCAGCTCGTTGAACCGCTGTGCCGTGCTGCGCAGCCGCTGCGGCGGGACGCCGATCTCGCGGGCCAGCTCCTCGAAGGAGTTAGCCGCCTTCACCACACCGGAGTCCAGCCAGGCCTGCGGTATCCGGCGCCCGGTCGGCACGGGCGCACCGGGGATCTTCGGGATCGGTAGGTGTCCGGCGACGACGTAGCGGTGAAAGGATCGCTGGTCGGTGACCAGCCAGCACGGGATGTGGGTGACACCGGTCTGCTGGCCCGTGATCATGGCGTGCGCGAAATCCATGTAGGGCGCGGCTTCGTTGATGAACCGCTCGCCGTCACCGTTGACGATGAACTGGGACGGCATCATGCGTTCGTTGAGCATGAACTGCAGACGTCCGTCGGGCCAGCACACCGCCGGGAACCACCAGGCCTCGTCGAGCAGTTCGGTAGCCGCGCCGACACGTTCCCCGGCCCGGATGCCGTCGCCGGTGGCCAGTGGGTTGCCGAAGCTCCAATCGTGTTCCAGCACAGGCTGATACTGTCGGCGCCACGCCAAGTCGTGGTCGAACCCGCCGCTGGCCAGGATCACGCCGCGGTGCGCCGCGATGCGCTGCGGCCGGCCGTCGCGCTGCACCACCGCACCGATCACCGCCCCGGAGTCGTCGGTTATCAGCTCGGTCATCGGTGCGTCCAGCCACAGCGGCATGTCACGTTCGACCATGGCCAGCCGCAGCCGCGCGGCCAACGATTGGCCGATGGCGGCCATCCGGTCGCCGAACACCCGGGCGCGAAACATCCGCCACAGCAGCTTGACCAGAACCGCTTTGCCCCGCCACGACTGGCGGACTTGGTAGAAGAGCCGAAGGTCCTTGGGGCCCAGCCAGATCCCCTTGGGCGCCAGCGCCAGCGGGGCCAGCAGGTTCTGTTCCTCGTCGCCGAGCTTGCGCAGGTCGATGGCGGGCACGTTGATGGTGCTGCCCAGCTCGGAGCCGCCCGGCAGCTCCGGGTAGTAGTCGGCGTAACCGGGCTTCCAGACGAACTCGAACCAGGAGCTGGTGGCCTCCAAGAATTCCATCATCTGCGGCGCGGAATCGACGTATTGCCGCAGCCGCGCATCACTGACCAGCCCGTCGGTGATGGTGCGCAGGTAGGTAAGGACGTCGTCGGGGTCGGGCGCATAGCCTTCCCGGCGCTGCGACGGCGCCCCCGGCACCCAGATGCCGCCGCCGGACAGCGCGGTGGAGCCACCGAAGTACCGCGCCTTCTCCACGACCAGGGTGTTCAGGCCGCGGGCGTCGGCGGCCAGTGCCGCGGTCATTCCGCCGCCGCCGGAGCCGATGACGAGCACGTCGACGACGTGGTCTGGGTCGGTCACCGGATCACCTCCGTGGGTTGCGCAGTGCGGATGGCGAACCCGGCGATCAGTTCGGGGGCCGGCCGGTAGTAGCGATGAGTTATGCGGTAGCGGCCCTGCGCCGCGAGCGCCCCGAAAGCGGCTGCCCAGGTGCGGATCTCGTGTGCGGAGCCACCACCCGACTCGGTGATGAACGCGTTGGACCAGTCATTGAGGTCATCGAGGCGGCCGCTGTCCACGATCGCCAGGAATCGCTCGTCGAAGTCGGGGTTCAGCGGCGCGAGGTTGTTCGTCCCGGCCGTGAAGTCGCGGGCCGCCGCAATCACCGCGTCCTGACGTGCTTGGCGCTGCTCGACGCTCATGGCGGTGCCGTGCAGGATCCGGTCCCGGGTGACCGGTGGCGCGGTCGCCAATGTCGGGATGGGCGGATCATGCGAGAGCCCACCGGATCCCACCACCAGTACCCGCAGGTCCAGACCTGCCAAGAACTCCCCCACCGCGGCGCCCAGCGCGCGGGCACGGTGTATCGGACCGAGCGGGGCGGCGACGGCATTGAGGAAGATCGGGATCACCGGACACGCCGCGGCATCCCCAAACAGCCGCTCAAGTGGCTGGGCAACGGCATGGTCGACGTCCATGGAAGCCGAAACAGCCAGGTCCACACCGCATTCCAGCACTGCCTCCGCGCATTCGCGGGCAATGTCGACCGGAACGTTCAGCGCCCCGAGGTACGTGCCGTAGTCACCGATGCCTTGGGCCGCGGTGCCGATGCAGAACGGCGGCATCAGTTGTAGGAAGAACCCGTTGTAGTGGTCCGGGGCGAATATCACCGTCAGCTGCGGGTCGAAGTCGGCGACGAAAGCCGCGGCGTCGGCGATCGCGGCCTCGATGTCGTCCATCAACTCACGGGGCGGTCCCGGCAGATTCAGCAGTGGACTGTGGGACATGCAGCACAGGGCCAGTGTCATCGGGGCAATCACCCCCTCGCACGGTCACGGCCAGAACGTCGAAAAGTCGTGCGCTCACCTCGGGGGCGCGCTGGGCGATGCAGGCCGCGGCGATGCAGCGGTCCGGGCGCAGGAACAGCACCGATTCGCTGTGGCGGTCGAACCACGCTTTCAGCTCCCCGGTCCGGTCGCCGACGATGGTGATCGCGGGGTCATCGACCTGACCGGGAGGGGTCCAGTGCAGCTGGGTGGAGGGCCGCACCGCGACGAAGCTGGCCCCCAGCGCCGTCCACCGCGCGAAGGCGTCCTTGCCGAGCAGTACCCGGGGATTGTTGTTCCAGGCCAATACCGCGAACCCGGTGCCGATCACCTCGTCGAGGAGAAGGTCGGTGCCACTGCGGGTGTCGACGCGGGGCTGAATGAACAGCGTTCCCGCCGGGGAATCGGGACGCCGAGGCTGGTCATGGACGACCGCGCCCCGCTCGTAGCGGGGCATCGGTTTGAACCGCATCTCCAGTACGTAGCGTTTGAGGGTCGGTACCGCCGAGGCCGCCCGGATCACCCGGTCACGCAGGCCGGCGACGCGGCGGTTGGTCGGTGAGATCACCTTGCCCACCATCGTGGACAGGTCGATCATCGCGCGGGCATGCTTGCGCCGCTCGGTGTCGTAGCTGTCCAGCAGGCTTGGCCGCGCGTGCCCCCGGACCACGGCGGCCAACTTCCAGCCCAGGTTCATCGCGTCGCGGATCCCGCTGTTGTAGCCCTGGCCCTGCCAGACCGGCATCAGGTGCGCGGCGTCGCCGGCCAACAGCAGCCGCCCGCGACGGAAGGCCCCGGCGATCCGGGAGTGGTGGGTGTACACCCGGTGGCGAATCACGTCGACGTCGTGCGGATGCGGCAGGAACGGGGCCAGCATGGCCGCGACGAATTCGGGGTCTTCGGCCTGCTCGTCGGTCTCGTCGGCGTGAATCATGAACTCGAACCGACGAATACCGTGCGCAATCGAGATCGACGCGTACGGGCGCGCCGGGTCGGCGCCGACTTCACTGTTGGGACGGCCGAGTGGGTCGTTGGCGATGTCGACCACCAGCCAGCGCGTCGACGAGGTGGTGCCGTCGAAGGACACTCCCATCAGCCGCCGGGTGGCGCTGCGCCCGCCGTCGCACCCGACCACGTAGCGAGCCGAGACGGTCTGCGGTTCCAGCCCTTCTCCCCCGATGCTCACCGTGACCGATTCGCCAGATTCGGCACACCCAGTCATCGGCCGGCCCCACAACACCTGGACGTGGTCGAAGCGGTCCAAGCCGCGCAGCAGTTCGGCATCGACCAGCGGCTGCACGAATCCGTTGCGCTTGGGCCAGCCGAAACAGGCGTCGGCGGGCGCCATTTCGGCCAGCAGCCGCCGGCGGCCGTCGTAGAACCGCAGGATCTGGTTCGGGACGGTATGCGGCAGCACGGCATCCACCAGGCCGATCGCCTGGAAGGTGCGCAGCGACTCGTCGTCGAGGCCGACCCCGCGGGGATAGTCGATGAGGGTGTCGCGGTCCTCGACGACCAGTGTGTTAATCCCTTGCAGGCCGAGGATATTGGCCAGGGTCAGACCGACCGGTCCGGCGCCGACCACGACGACTTCGACATCACTGAGCGCAGCCACGCTAACGCTCCAGCAGGAATTCCAGGTGAAGGCGGTTGAAGGTCTCGGGGTCCTCATACTGTGGCCAGTGGCCGCAGCCGGGCATCAGTTCAAACCTGGCGCCCGGGATCATCGAGGCGATCCGCTTGCCCTCTTCGACGTCGGCCGTCGGGTCGTCGCTGGTCCAGACCACCAGGGTGGGCGCGGTGATTCTTCCGTATTCGGCGGGCCCCAACAGATTCCGCGCCCGGATCTGCGGGTCCTGCAACGCCATGATGTCGCGCATCGCGTCGACGAATCCCGGCAACCGGTAAATCCGCTGACGGCTGGCCACGATGTCGTCGTAGTCCTTGGTCTTGTCGGCCATCAACCACTTGATCCGCGCCTGGACCGTTTCCCAGCTGGGATTCTCAACCGCAGCCATCGACAACGTGATGATTCGCTTCATCACCTCCGGGTCGGCCTGGGAACCACCCGCGGTGTTGAGCACCAACCGGTGAACCCGATCCGGGTGGTCGATGGCGGCGCGCGCCGCCACCCATCCGCCGAGGGATTCGCCGCTGATGCTGGCCGTCTGCGCACCGATCGCGTCCAGCACATCCATCAGGTGCGCCACGTAGTGGCCAACCTCCAGGGGATGACCGGGCTTGTCGGTATAGCCATGACCGAGCATGTCCACCGACCAGGTCCAGAAATGCTCGGCGTGCGCGGCGAGATTGCGGACGTAGGCCTCGGCGTGCCCGCCGGAGCCGTGCAGCAGCACCAGAACCGGCTTGGCCGGGTCGCCGGCCCGCAAGTACCGGGTGCGCACACCGCGCGCATCGAGGTAACCCTGCTCGAACGCGACGCCCTGGAGGTCACCCCAGACGCTCTCGAACTCCGGCACCGGCCACCTCTTCCCTAGTTCGAACGGAAATGTGATTCTCTGTTTCTGACATATTGAACGTGCTGTTATCGCACATGTATGTACGTTATATTCAAGAGCATCACTCTCGCGAGGGTGGATGTCAAGGAGGCCCTGCCGATGCCCACGCTGATGCCCGACGCTGCCGGCGAGACCGCGCGGGGTTCGCAGACCCTGGCCCGCGGGTTGGCCGCCTTACAGGCGGTGGCCGCCGCTCCAGAGGGGTTGACGGTGCAACAGGTCGCCGACCGGGTCGGCGTGCACCGGACCATCAGTTATCGACTACTGAACACGCTGACCGGCTTTCGACTGATCGCCAAGGGGGACGACGGCCGGTACCGCCCGGCCGCCGCGTTGGCCGTACTGGGAGCCTCGTTCGACAACAACATGCGACAGCTGAGCCTGCCGACACTGCGCGCGCTCGCCGATGAACTCGGGACCACGGTGTCGCTGCTAGTTGCCGAGGGCGACCAGCAGGTCGCCGTCGCGGTTATCGTCCCCACCCAAGTCGGCTACCAACTCGCGTTCCACGAGGGCAGCCGCCATCCGCTCAGCCTGGGCGCCGCCGGGATCGCGCTGCTGGCGGCCATGCCCGCGCGCCCCGGAGAACGCGACATCGTCCCGCAGACCCGGGAACGCGGCTGGGTGGTCACCCACGGCGAGATCGAGCCCGGAACGTTCGGGTTGGCCGTTCCGGTTCGCCGCCGCCCGCCGGCGCCGCCGACCTGCATCAACCTGATCTCGCACCGCGAGGACGTGGTGCTGCGAGGTCGCGACGCCGTGCTGGCCGCTGCCGGCCGCCTGTCCGAGATCTTGAGCTGAATCCGCCCGAGAGGAACATTTTGATGCCAGCCGGCCCGCAGCACGATTGGGACGAGACCGTCGACGTGGTGGTGCTGGGCACCGGCGGCGCCGGGCTCACCGCCGCGCTCACCGCGGCAGTACATGGCGCATCGGTGGCCCTCTACGAGAAGTCGGACACGGTGGGCGGGACCACCGCGGTCTCCGGTGGCATCGCCTGGATTCCGGCACACAGTCGGGCGCCCGGGCTCAGTGTCGAGGCCGCAATGGACTACCTGCGCGCCCAGTCCTTCGGTGCGATGGATGACACGCTGGTCTCGACGTTCGTACAGACCGGCCAGGAGATGGTCGACTTCGTCGAAGCCCACAGCGATGTCCGCTTCGAGGTCGCCACCGGCTTCCCGGACTACAAGCCGGAGCTGCCCGGCGGGCGCCCGTCCGGCGGGCGCTCGCTGAGCCCGCTGCCCTATGACGTCTCCCGAGTGGGCTCTTGGCAGGACCGGATCACGGCGTTCCCCGCCGACTACAGCAATGTCGGATTCGACGCCGAGACCCGCGCCCGGCTGCACGCCGACATCGAGGCAACAGACGCGGGCGATGTCTGCGTGGCCGGCACCGCGCTGATCGCCGGACTGCTGCGCGGCGTGCTCGACGCCGGGATCACGCCGCAGACCGGCCACCGCGGCGTGGAGCTCCTCGCCGACACCGAAGGCATCGCGGGCGTGCGCGTCGATGGCGACGGCTCGCGTCGGCGGGTGCGCGCCCGGCGCGGCGTCATCCTGGCCAACGGCGGCTTCGAATGGGATGTCTCCCTGGTGGAGGCGTTTCTGCGCGGGCCGATGCGCGGTGCGGTGTCACCGCCGAACAACACCGGTGACGCGCTGCGCATGGCGATGGCGCACGGCGCGGACCTGGCCAACATGGGCGAGGCGTGGTGGGTCCCGATCGTCCGGATCCCCGGTGACACCATCGACGGGGAGCAGCGCAGCCGCAGCGTACGGCTCGAGCGGACCCGCCCGCGCAGCATCATCGTCAACCGGGCCGGGCGGCGGTTCGTTAACGAGGCCTGCGACTACAACTCGATGGCCGGCGCGTTCCACTACCTGGAACCGCGCGCCGGATACGTCAACGATCCGGCGTGGATCGTGTTCGACGCCGGACACCTGCGCCGGTACGGCTTTCTCGGCGTCGCACCCGACGGCACCGCACCGGAGTGGTTCTCCGAATCACCCGATCTGGCCGCCCTGGCCGCCAAGACCGGAATCGACGCCGAGGGCCTGGCGCGCACGGTGGCCGCCTGGAACCGCGACGTCGCGGCAGGAATGGATCCCGAGTTCGGGCGCGGATCCAGCGCCTACGACGGCTATTGGGGCGATGACCAGGCGAGCACCGTCGCCGGGCGCACCCTGGGACCTATCGACACCGCACCCTTCTACGCCGTACCGCTGTCCGTCGGAGCGATGGGCACCAAGGGCGGGCCCCGGACCGACTCCGACGGCCGGGTCCTGCATGTCACCGGCCGGCCCATCCCCGGGCTGTTCGCCGCGGGCAATGCAATGGCGGGCGTGACGGGCCGGGCCTATGGTGGCGCGGGTGGCACCATCGGGCCAGCCATGGTGTTCGGCTTCCGCGCGGGGCGCGCAGCTGCCACCACAGGCACAGGGACATCATGAGCGGCTCGTTCCCCCGTCACCGACAGAGCGGAAATGCTATTCTTCGCCGCAAAGAATTTGAGTCTTTGGCAGCGCGGCCGCTCCGGCGGGTGCAGCAGTGGAGGAGCCCGTGACAGGCAGGCAGGTCGCCGCATCGTCGCTGGTTGGGGGGATAGCGCTTGCCGGCGCGCTGGCCACCGCCGCCCCGGCGGGCGCCGATGACACGGCACCGCACCGGGTGCGCTACTCGGTCAGCGCCACCCAGACCGCGCAAGCGTACGTCTACTACCGCGAGGTTCAGCCGCCCAATTTCGGCGAGTACAGCCACAACCCGTACCAGTACAGTCCGCGTGCGGACGTCACGGTCGGCCCCAACCAGCCCTGGATCTTCGAGACCACCCTGGCCGATCCGCAAGACTGGGCCATGGTGGTGGTGTCGCTGCCCGCAATGCATCCCGAACTACCCTCGCCCGGGTTCGTCTGCGAGCTGCGCGTCGACGACGCCGTGGTCGCCACCGACGCCGGTACCAAGGGGGCGCTCTGCTCGCTCCGCACGTGGTGAGGGACCCTGGTGCTGGGTGGACAACGGACAGGAGAGGCGTATGCCGTCGCGTGATCCGGCGAAGCCGGGGGGTCCCAGAAAACACGTCGGAAAGCACGCCGCCACACGCGCTTCGAAGAATGCCCTGACGCTGGCGGAGGCCGAGGCGAAGGCCGCCGAGGCGGCGGCGGAGCTGGCCCGCGCCCGAGCGGAACTACTCAAGGCGCAGCAGGAGCCCGAGCCGGAATCCACCGCTGCGGCCGAGCTGGAAACCGCTCAGGTCATCGAGACTTCCGAAACGATCGAGCCGGCTCCGGGAGTTGGCGAGGCTGTCGACGAGGGTGCCGCCGAACAGCCGGCTAAGCGGCCCCGCACGATCACCGGAATCCGCAAAGTACTGCCCTGGGCAGCGGCGACGCTGGCCGTGCTCACCATCGGTGGGCTCATCGCCGCGGACGTGGTGATGCTGGCCCACCACAACAGCGTGGCACTGCGCCAGCGCCAATCCGCCGAATACGCCGCGGCCGCTCGTCAGGGCGTGGTGACGCTGATGTCGCTGAATTACGAAACCGTCGATGACAACGTCAAGGCGATCCTCGACAACTCGACCGGCGAGTTCAAGAAGGACTTCGAAGCCCACGTCGGCGACTTCACCCAGGTGGCCCGCAAGTCGAAAACCGTCACCACGGTCGACACGGCGGTCGCGGGGGTGGAATCGATGTCGGACAACGACGCGGTGGTGCTGGTCGCGGCCAACACCAAGGTCACCAATGTCGCTGGAGCCAAAGAGGAACCTCGCGCATGGCGCCTCACCGTGCACCTGGCCCACGAAGGCGATCGGATCAAGATGTCGAAGGTGGACTTCGCGGCATGAGTGAATCTGGCGAGACCGAGGTAACCGTCGAAACGACCGAGGAGTCGGTGACCGAGGAACCGACTGCGGCCGACGACGCCGCGGATGCCGACCGCGCAGGCCGGGAAGCAGCGGAGCCGGCCGGCCCGACCGTCTCCACGGTGCGCTGGATCGCAGCAGCCCTGGCTGGTCTGCTGTTGGCCTCGGCGGGACTCACCGCCTGGCTGTACTTCGGAGTGCTTCGGGCCGATCAGCAACTGGGGCCCGCGGCCGAGCAGGCCGTGATGGCGGCCGCCGCCGACGGCGCGGTCGCCGTTTTGACCTATGCACCCAAGACGATGGAGCAGGATTTCGCCGCCGCCGAAAGCCACCTCACCGGCGATTTCCTGGCTCACTACACCGATTTCACCCAGAAGGTCGTTACACCGGCGGTCAAGGAGAAGGAAGTACAGACGGTCGCCGCCGTGGTTCGCAAGGGCTTGGTATCCCTGCACCCGAGTTCCGCAGAGGTGCTGATCTATCTCAACCAGACCACGATCAGCAAGACGAACCCGGATGGCGCTTTTTCCATGAGCAGCGTCAAGGTCGGCCTGGAGAAGCACGACGGCCGGTGGCTGATCTCCTCGTTCGACCCGGTCTAACCATTCTCTGCAGGCAGCCGCGAGCTACATCCGCACCAGGGCGAACGTCCAGGTGTTCACGCCACCCGGGCCATTCATACAGCCCACGTCGAAATGTGATTCGACGACGCCGGCCAGTGTGTTCGCGTCCCAGGTGTAGGTGTCGCGCGTCGGCATCGAGGGCCCGAACGGACAGTTCAGGCCGTTGGGGTAATCCGAGGTGAACGAGTACTGACCGTCCACCAGCCTGGCGGTCCCGCCGTAGTATCCGCGGCCGAAGAAGTGCGGCCGGTCGATCGCACTCACTGTCACGCAGCCGGCCGGCAGGTCGTCGAACTTGCCCATCGTCTCGCACGGGTACGCGGCCCACACCCACGTGGCATCGGTCCACCGGTTGCTCAGGACCTCGTAATTGCCATAGCGCATGTCTGCCGCGGCGGTCGGCGCCACGGCAAAGGTGATGGTCAATGCGCCCAGCGCTGCTGCGGCAGTAATTCGGATCATGGGTGAACTCGCTCCCCTCGACGTGCCAAAAGCGTTGTTTCGCTATAGATCACCGCGACGCCACAACGTCTCGCCGTCGGCGACACAGGTCAGGAAAAGCCCGTCGGGGGCCTGCGCCACCTCGCCGGAATAATCGTCACACTTGCTGCCCTCCTCCTTGATGCCGTGCATCTCCGGCGACCGGAACCAGCGCGGTTCGTAACGGCGCGGCGACGCGCAAAACACCAGCCGGCCCGGCAGAGTCGACGGCCCTGCGACCGCGGACCCGAAGACGAAATATGTGGTGTTGGAGCACGGTGCACCCAGCACGACATTCGGCATGATTCCGGGAGTGCACGCCGGGACGTCGCACATCGGCACGTACGGGTCGGCAACGGACCGCGAAGCGGGCGTCACGGCGGCAACCGTCCCGACGGCAAGCACCGCCGCGACAAGCGTTTTCCGTACACGTGTGGTCTGCATGGTCCTCCCCTCCCACCTAAAGCCGTTGCACGCTCAGCGGCATCAGGATCACCGTCGGTTGGTTGCGTCCGCACGCCCCGGAGACGCCGATCGTCCGGTCGTAGCCGGCCAGCAGGTCGATATTGCGTTTCTCGTACTGCCCGTTGGAATCGACGCCCTGGAACTGGTAGCGCTGCCGGCCAGGCGAGGTGGTGCCGTCCGGGCAGGTCTGCCAGTTCTCGTGGAAACGGTCGACGATCCAGCGCGAGGTGCGGTATTCCAGCGGCGCCGTCCAACCCTGGTCGCTGCTCACCTGCCCGGTGCAGACGTGCGCATTCTCACAACTGGAACTGAATGTCCATACCGACGAGACAGTGGCCTCGTTCATGAAGACCTCGTTGGTCTTGGCCCAGTCCCCATTCGAGATGACCCGGTAAGGGCCGTTGAGCTCGAAGCCCAAGCCCGCCTGCGCCGACGGCGCCGGCGTCGCCCCCATGACCAGTCCGAAAGCCGCTGTGGCAATGATCAATTCACGTGCGCGCATTCGTCCCCCTTCGGCACTCAAGATGGCATCAAGTCGGTCCACGATTTGGGTCCGGAACCGGGAACCAAGTTCGTCTGCTGCTCGTAACGTCCATCGGGGGTCATGTACTTGCCGGTGTTCGGGTCGTAGGGCACTACGGCGACCGAGGGCGTCTGGTCAGCGCTCCCGTCGTGCCCGGCGAACGGCGGCGGCGGCGCTGGGACCTCCGGCCGGGGGGAATCGGGCGGCGTCCCCGACGGGGTGGCCCACGGCGGCAGTGGGGTGCCTCCGACCGGCGCGAAGAGCCGATCACTGAAGTCGACCCGGTCATCGACCGGGATGCCCTGCTTGAGCAGATTGGGGTCGAACGCGCCGGGGCCGGTGAGATGCTGGCGCATCGCGATCGGGACGAATCCCTTGGGATCGTCGCAGAGTTCGACGGTCGGCGCACGCTTGCCCGGATGCTCGATACACGGGAAGTTGCGGGCGCCACGCACCGAGACCGGTGAATCCTGCGGCAGTTTGCAGTAGAGACCGTCCGGGGTGTCGATAGTGGTGGTATCGGCCGGGGAACGCCACGACGATGGCGGCAGGAACCCCACGGTGCAGGGGTTGGGGTCGCCGAAAGTGAGGGTGAAGTCGCCCTGCGGCAGACCGGTCGGGTTGTTCTTGGGCAGACCGAATGACTGCTGGGCCGCAATGTAACCGGGCAGTAGCACCATCAACTGTTCCAGCGACGGGTTGTAGACCATCAGAACCTGCCCCAGGGTGTTCAGGTTCGCCAGCAGGATCGGCAGCGTGGGCTTGAGATCTTGCATCAGGCCCGATACTTCGTCGGCGAATCCGGGGCCACGTTGCAGAATGGCGCGCAACTGCGGGTCGTTGGCGGCGACCTGTTCGGAGATCCCGGCCACACTGCGCGCCCAGGTGCGGATCGCCTCGGTGCTTCGCTCTTGGGAGTCCAGCAGTGGCGCGCTGTCGTCGACCAGCTTGCGCGCCTTGTCCGATACCCGGTTGGCGTCACCGCTGATGGTGGTTGCCGAATCCAGCAGTGACTGGAAGTCATAACCGGCCCCGTCGAAAGCCTGAAACGTCTCGTCGAGCAGATTGCTGAGCTTATCCTTCGGGATCGAGTCGACCAGCGCACTGACCTGATCGAGCATCGGCCCGACCTGTTGGGGGACTTGTGTATCGGAGGCCGCGATCACCGAGCCGTTGTGCAGGTACGGGCCGCCGTCGCTGCGCGGCAGCAGGTCGACGTACTGCTCGCCGATCGCCGACACGCTGCGCACCGCGGCCACCAAGTCGGCCGGCACCTTAGGTGATCGGTTCAACGACAATGTGGCGCGCACACCGTTGGACGTCAGTTCGACCTTGGTGACCGTGCCGATCTGCACGCCGTTGTAGGTGACGTTGGAGAACCGGTACAGCCCCCCGGTCTCGGGCAGGTCCAGCTTGACCACCACCCGGCCGAGCCCGAGCATGGTCGGCACCTGCATGTAGCCGAAGAGCATGGCTGAAACGCCGATCACCGACGCCACCAAGAACAGGATCAGTTGAATCCGGACAAACCGTGTCAACATCTAGCCGCCGCCTCTCGAGGCAACCGCCCCCGGCGGCATGGCCTGGCCCGACGACTGCAGGATCGGCTCTTGCAGCGGATCGTAGGAGTAGTTCAGATACCACGGATCGCCGGGCGCCGGAACCAGTTTCGCATCCTCGTCACCCCACTGGGTGCCGGCGAACATGGCCCGCTTGAGCCGGGGTTTGGTGAGGTCGAAGACGGCGAACAGGTTCAAGAAGTCACCCCGCACGGCGCGCTCGATCGCGTTGGGCCCGTACGGGAAAGCCGAGGCGTAGGCCACCGCCGAGTTGAGCTCCGGGCCGATGTCGGCCAACGAGCGCAACGCCGGTTCGATGTGGATGAGGTCGGAGACCAGTTGGTGCCCGGAGTCGTTGACCAGACCGGCCGACAGGTCCCCGAACTGCCCCAGCTTGGTCAACGCGGTGACGAACTTGGGGCGCTCCCGGATCAAGACGTCGATGGCCGGGGGAATCTTGTTCAACGCACGATTGATGGTGTCGCGCTGCCCGGCAAAAGTCGTGGCCGCCCGGTTCATCTCTGCGATGGCGTCGACGATGTTGTCCCGCTGCCGGTCCAGCGCGCCGGTGAAGTGATCCAGCCGGACGATCAGATCGCGAATGTCGCTTTCCCGCCCCGCCATGGACGCACTGAAGTTGTGGATGATGTCACCGATCTGACCGAGCCCGCCCCCGTTGACCAGTACCGCCAGCGACGACAGGGTCTGTTCGGTAGACGGATACGTCGAGGAGTCGCTCAGCGGAATGGTGGCCCCGGATATCAGCCGGCCCGTCGGCGCCTGTCCGATCGGCGGATTAAGCGCCAGATGCATCGAACCGAGCAAGCTGGTCTGCCCGACCGTCGCGACCGCATTCGCCGGAACGTCGACGCCGGGGTTGACAGCGATGTCGACATTGGCGTGCCAGTTGCTGACGGTCATCTTGCCGACGCTGCCGATCACCACGTCGGAGAGCATCACCGGCGAATTGGATTCCAGTGTCCCGACGTTGGCCAGCTGGACCGTGAAATGCTGCGCCCCGGCTCCGCGCCCCTGAACACCCGGCAGTGCCATCGAGTTGAGCCCGCCGAAAGCGCAGCCGGTCGCGGTGCAGCAGACCAGGACGGCGAGTGCCGCGCCACGCCGCAGCGAATGCAGACCGATCATGGCGTGGGTGTCCCTTCCGCTGGTAACGGGCCAGGCAAGCCGGGCGGCGGCCCCGGCGGCGGACCGCCCGGCAGCAGCATCCCGTCGAACGTGGTCGGGCTCGGCAGCGGCGCTCCGGGAATCAGCGGCGGTGTCGCTGCGGCGGGCAGTCCGTCCGGTGCGTAGGAACCGCGTGGTTGCAACGGATCCGTCCACCCCGGCGGCGGGGGGACGTCGCCGTGCAATCCGGTGTAGGCCGAGATCGATGGCTCCTGTTCCGGCAGCTTCCCCGGGTGCTCGGCGTGCGGCATCAACGCCGGGTCGGTGTAGATCAGCTTGTCCGGGCTGGCCGACTTAGTCAGATACGGAGACACCGGCAACGGCATCCCGTTGAAATTCAGCAGCCGCATGGCCGGCCCGAGGTACTGCTCGCACAGCTTGCCCGTCTCGGTCGACGTCACGTTGCCGACCGCACCGGTCATCGTGCAAATCGCCTGCACCGGGTTGCTGAAGTTGGCAAACGCGAACGAGCCCACCGGGGTACCGCTGGTCACGTTGTACATGTTGAGGGTGTTGGCGATCGCATTCGGGGTGATGTGCAGGATATTGCGGATCGCGTTCTTCGAATCAGCCAGTGTCTGACTGACATTGGCCACGCCCCGCAACGCCTCGGCGGTTTCGGCGCGGCTGCCCGCCACGAAATCGCGTACTGTGTCGATCGCCCCGGCGAAGTCGGTCAGAGCCGCATCCAGGTTGGAACGGCTGTCGTTGACCACACTGGTCAAGGTGGCAAGCCGCGACTCGAACACCACGATCTGCTGATCGCTGTCGCGCAGCGCGGTGACGAAGGTCTGCAGACCCGAGATGATGTCGACGATATTGCCGCTGCCCTCGGCGAAGATCCGGGCCACGCCGGACAGTTGCGCCAACGTCTCGCGCAGTTTGGCGCCGTTACCGTCCATCGCATTGGCAGCGCTGTCGATGAAGCGCGACGCGGACGTTCCCGAAACTCCGCTGCGCGGTCCCAATTCGGCGGCAAGCCGATTCAATTGGGTCTTGACCTCGTCCCACTCGACCGGGACCGCGGTGTGCTCGCGCGGGATCACCGCGCCGTCAGCCATCCTCGGTCCGTCACCGCGATGGTAGGCCGGCGTCAACTGAACGAACCGCGCCGCCACCAGGTTGGGCGCGACGATGACGGCTTTGGCCTCGGCCGGGATCGGCACTTTGCGGTCGACCCGCAAGGTGAGCTTGGCCTGGGTGCCCTGGGGTTCGATGCGGTCGATGGTGCCGACCTTCACCCCGGCGACCCGGACCTCGTCACCGGGATAGATCGCGGTCGCGGTGGAGAAATAGGCGGTGATCCTGGTCGGTTTCAGCAGAGTCTGGCGGACCAGCAGGCCCGCACCCGCGAGCAGCAGCACTGCTGCCAGCGCAGCTGCCGCAATCTGCAGGGGTGTACGAGTCTTCATCGGGGCGGCAGGTCTCCTGGTTGCGGAATCCCATTGACCGGGAACGGAAGTTCGGCACGCGGACCGGCATTGTCCGGCGGCTGCCCCGCGTCGACGCCACGCCGGAAACCAAAGATGTAATCCAGGAACGGCTGGAGCAGCTGCGGCAGGAACAGGTTCGGAACATAGGCGCTGTAGTAGGCCCCGTTGGACACCGTCTCGCCCTGGGTGAGCTCGTATTTCGCCAGCCCGGGGAGCGCCTTGGCCAGGTTGTCCCGGTTCTTCTCCAGGACTTTGTTCAGCTCGATGACTTTGTCGAGAGTCGGTCGCAGCTGTTCGTTGTTCTGGGCGACGAGTTCGGACAGTTGCCGGGATACCGCCGACGTGCTGGCCAGTAGGTTGACGATGGCCTGCCGCCGGGTGTTGAGCACGTCGACGAGGCTGTCGGCGTCCAGGATCAGCGAATTGATCTGCTGGCTGCGTTCGGAGAGCACACCGGTGAGATCAGCGGCCGACTTCAGCAGGTCGGCAAGGCCTTCGTTGCGGCTGTTCACCGCCCGGGACAGCCGGCTCAGGCCGTCGAACGTCGGCCCCAACTGTGGGGCGATCTGGTCGATGGTGTCCGAGAGGGTGTCCAGCGACCGGTTCAGTGACTCGGTGTCAGTGCCGGCGGTGTTTGTGGTGAGTTCACCGACCACGTCGACCAGCGAGTACGGCGACGACGTGCGGGTGAGCGGAATGACCTCGAGTGGACGCATCTTGCCGCTGCCGGCCGGCTCCACCGTCAGCACTCGCTCACCGAGCAGCGACCCGGTGCGGATGTGCGCCGTGGTCTGCCCTCCCAGCCCGTATTTGCCCGCCAAGGTGAAAGTCACCAGGGCATCGCCGTTGTCGAGTGCGACATCGGTGACCGAGCCGACCTTGATCCCCGACAGCGTGACGTCGGCGCCGGTGCTCAAACCACCGGCTTCGGCGAATCGGGCCTGGTAGCGCACGCAGGTGGCCCACTGGATCAGTTGTTCGGGCTGCAGCCCGATCGCCACGATGAACGCGACGACAACGATGCCGATCAGGCCCATTCGCGTCAGGTGGCTGCCGTGGTACTTCAGCATCGGCGGGTCCCCCATGGTGCCGGGGCGACGCCGGACGGTATGCCGCTCAGTCGGTGTCGCTGCATCGGCCCTCCTCCGCCTTGATCCAGGGGAACACCGCGGTGCGGCCCTGGGTGTCGCTGACCCTGATCTGGACAGCGCAGAGGTAGTACTGGATAAACCCGCCGTAGGCGCCGAGTCGGATGGCCTTGCGGTAGTTCTCCGGCGCCTTCTGCAACGACATGTCCAGGCCGGCGAGGTCGGCGTTGATCGCGGTGGTCAACCGGTCGACCTGAGTGATGGTGTTGGTCAAAGGATCCCGGGCGTTTCCGAGCAGATCTGCCAGCGATGCGGTGCCGCGGTCCAGGGCGGTCACCGCGGTTCCGATCGGGTCGCGATCGGCTGCCAGCCCGGCGACCAGCTTGCCCAGCCGGTCGATCGCCCCGGAGAACCGTTTGTCGCCGCCCGACAGGGTGGCCAGCGTGGTGCGCAGTTGCTCGATCAGGGACTCGATCACCTGGTTGTTGTCGGCCAACGAGTTTGAGAACGACGATGTCCGCGACATCAGCGAATCGATGGTGCCGCCCTGGCCCTGCATGATCTGGATCAACGAGGCCGTAAGCGAATTGACGTCGGTGGGATTGAGTCCGCGAATCACCGGCTTGAGCCCGTTGAGCAGCAGATCCAGATCCAGCGCCGGCGCGGTGCGCTCGAGCGGGATCTGCGCTCCCTTTCCCAACAGCTGCGTCGAACCCGGTCCGTCGACCAGTTCCAGGTAGCGGTCACCGACCAGGTTCAGGTAGCGCACCGAGGCCTGGGTCCCGGTGGTGAGCGGAATGTTGCGGTCGGCCTGGAACTTCACCAGAACCGTTCCGTCCGGACGCAGCGACACGCCACCGACCGTGCCGACCCGTACGCCGGCGACCCGCACGCTGTCGCCGGCCTTGAGCCGCGAGGCATCGGCGAACACCGCCTGGTAGCCCACGGTGGGTCCGGTCCGGACTTCGGCGAAGATCGCGAACAGAAACACCGTCGCCAGCACCATTACCGCGGCGTAGACGCCGAACTTGACCAGAGTCGCCGACCCGCTTCTCATCCCGGCATCCCCACCTGGGCGCTGTTGCGCGGCGGCCCACCGATCGGCCCGAACAGCGCCTGCTTGAGGCCATCGGAGTTGAGCAGGATGCCCTGGTTGCCGTATTCGTACGGGTTGGCTCCGGTGTCGGCGATCAACGCGGGCACCCGGTACTCGGGTGGCACGTCCGGCAGGCCCAGTTCGGTGCAGTAGGAACGGTCGGAGCGAGCCGCCACCTTCGGTAGATGGTCGGGGTAGCGGTAACGTTCCTTGGCCAGGGTGAAGCTGGCAGTGATGATGATGCCGGGAACCTCGAACGGTGTGGATTTGGCGAACGGCACCAAGCCACCGATCGAGCAGCCGAGTTCCTCGTGGTACTTGTCCAATAGCTGCGCGGTTGGCTCCAGCACGTGCGTCAAGTCGGTCAGGGCCTGCCGGTTCTCGCCCAGCACCTCGTTGCCGGTATCGGCAAGACCGATCGCGCTGAGCAGGAAGGTGTCCAGGCTGTTCTGCTCGGCCACGATGCTGTCACTCATGGTGTTGGTGGCGTTGAGGGCGGCGGTGAGGTCCGGGGCCGCATCGGCGTAGGACCGGAACACCGGCGCCATGGTGGCGGTCTCGTGTTCCAGGGTGTCCAGGCTGGGCTCGATCTCGGCCAGCAGCTTGTCGAAGTCGGTGAGCGCCTGCCCCAGCTTCTGCCCGCGGCCGTTGAACGCCGTCGAGACCGCACTTAGGGTCTCGTTGAGCTTCTTCGGGTCGATCTTGTCCAAGACCCGCACCAGCTGTTGGAACACCGTGTTGATCTCGACGGTGACGTGTTCGCCCGCCAGGACCTGGCCGGCGTGCATGCGGGCGGTGACCGGGTCCGGCGGCGGTACCAGATCGACGAACTTGGCCCCGAACACCGTCGAGGAGGCGATCCGGGCGCTGACGTTCGCCGGGATCAGCGACAGCTGTCCCGGTTCCATCTTCAGATGCAGGACAGCGGTGCCATCCGGTTTGGCCTCGATGTCGCCGACCTTGCCGACCTGTACACCGCGGATCTTTACCTTGGCGTCGGGGTACATCACCAGGCCGGCGCGCTGCGACAGCACCGTGACGGGCACCGTGCGGGTGAAGCTGCCCCGGAACAAGCCGATGGGCAGCCCGATCGCAGCCGCGATCGTCAGCACCGTCACCAGCCCGATGAGCGGACGCAGGTAAGTCGGCTGCTGACGCCTGGCAGCTGCGGGCCGATGCCGGCCCGCGGCGGCCGAGCCTCGGTCCGGATCGTTGAGGTGGCCACCTAGCGGCGGATCTGCGGTCGCTCCCAGAACCATTACCGCTCCGTCGCCGCGGCGTTGAGGCGGACGTCATCGCGAGCCGGGATCAGCACTCCGCCACCACTGAGCACCATCGCTGCCGCCCCTTCCACGATGGTTACCGCCGACACCGCAGGCTCGAAGAGTTCTACGCACTGTGCCACACCACTGGCACCCGGCGGGTGGCCTTTGGCGATGTATGGCATCGAGAAACTCCTTGCTGCTACCCGGTCGCCTAAGTGACCGCGCCGACGGTCTTGAGTTCGATGATGCGGTCCCAGTCCAGGCCGAGTTCGGCCAGGATTTCGTCGGTCTGCTCGGCGAATCCGGGTGCCGCACCGGTCACCGGTGCGGTCACGTCGAACTGCACCGGGTTGGCGACCAATTCGAGTTCACCTGCCTGCACGATGTATTCGTTGGCGCGGATCTGCGCGTCCGCAGCGGCCTGCAGCGTGTCCTGGACCGGCGCCCACGGGCCGGCCAGCGTGGCGAAGCGCTCACTCCACTCGGGTAGCGTCCGCTTGGCCATCGCCGCGCGCAGGATTTCCACGGCCGCCGGGGTGTGCTCGGCGAAGGACTGCGCGGTGGCAAACCGTGGATCGTCGATGTAGTCGTGCAGTTCCATGTGTTGGCACACGTCGGCCCAGAACTTGGTGGGCTGCATCATGACAAAGGAGATGTAGCGCTCGTCGGCGGTCGCATAAACCCCCACCAGCGGGTTGATCGGCGAACCATGCACACCGGGCGGCTGTTGAATCAGGCGCTCACCCAGATGACTGGTCAAGGCGACGGTATGGCCCATGGCCCATAGGCCACTGCCCAACAGGGATACGTCCACCACCGACGGCTCACCGGTGCGCTCACGCTTGAACAGCGCCGCCGCAATACCGCCGGCCAGGTTGGTGCCGGAGATGGTGTCCCCATAGGCGGGACCGGGCGGGCCGATCATGCCCTCGATACCGGGCGGGGTGATGGTGGCGGCGGTACCGGCGCGACACCAGAAGGCGGTCATGTCGTAGCCGCCCTTTTCCGATTCGATGCCGCGGGGACCCAGCGCGCTGCCGCGCGCGTAGATGATCTTCGGGTTGACCGCACGAATGTCCTCGACATCCATGGCGAACTTCGTGCGGTGACCGGGAAGGAAACTGGTCAGAAAGACGTCTGCACGTTTTGCCAGTTCGAGCAACACCTCGCGCCCCTCGGGCGTCGACACGTCCAGACCGATGCTGCGCTTACCGCGGTTGGCGTGCTCGATGTTGGGATTCGGGTCGCCTTCGACCCGCAACATGCCGGTCTGGCGCAGCCCGCGCTGCGGGTCACCCGTCACCGCGTGCTCGACCTTGATGACCTCGGCGCCCCACTCCGCCAGCACCGCACCGGCCGAGGGGACGAACCCGTACATCGCGACTTCCAGGACGCGAACGCCCTCGAGCGGCCTCATCCAGTCGCTCCGGCGACCGGCACGGCGAACGTCTTGCTTTCCAGGAATTCCTCCAGTCCGGCGGTGCCCATCTCACGGCCGATGCCGGACTGTTTGTATCCGCCGAACGGCGCGTCTGGGCTGAAGTAGTTGCCGCCGTTGATCGAGAACGTTCCGGTCCGGATCCGGCGGGCCAGCGCCAGCGCCCTGTCCTGGGTGCCGAAAACGGCACCGGACAGTCCGTAGATCGAGTTGTTGGCGATCCGGACCGCATCATCGTCGTCGTCATAGCCGATGACGGCCAGGACGGGCCCGAATACCTCTTCCTGGGCGATCTCGCTGTCCGGGTCGACGTCGGTCAACAGCGTCGGGGTGTAGAAGAAGCCGGGGCCGACCTTCTCGCCGCCGGTCACCAGCGTGGCACCGGCGGCCACCGCGCGCTGCACCATGGCGTCGACCTTGTCGCGCTGCTTGGCGCTGATCAGCGGACCCATGTAGGTCGCGGGGTCGGTCGGGTCGCCATAGCGCACGTGGGAGAAGTTGGTCTTGATCATCTCGACGATCTCGTCGTGATGGCTGTTGGGCACCAGCAGCCGCGATGTCAGTGCGCAGCCCTGGCCGGCGTGGGTGACCATCGAGAACGCGGCGAACACCGCGGCCATACTGAAGTCGGCGTCATCGAGGATGATGGCCGCGGACTTGCCGCCCAGTTCCAAAAAGACCCGCTTGAGCGTCCCGCTGGCGGCGGCCATGATCGCCCGCCCAGTCGGGGTGGACCCGGTGAAGGTGACCATGTCCACGTCAGGATCGGTGGTCAACACGGCACCGACCGCGGGGTCCGACGAGCTGAGCACATTGACCACCCCGGCGGGGATATCGGTGTGGTTGGCGATCAGTTCGCCGAGCGCGAGAGTGACGAGCGGGGTGTCGGGCGCGGCCTTGAGCACCACGGTGCAGCCGGCGGCCAGCGCCGGCGCCAGCTTCGCCAGGGCCAGCTGGTTGGGGTAGTTGTAAGCGATGATCGCGCCGACGACGCCCGCGCCTTCCTTCTCCACCCAACGGTGATGCAGCATTCCGCGACTCTCGACGTTGCCGAGGTCTTCGGTCATCGGATAGTTCTTCAGTAGATCGGCGTAGTAGCGCACGATCGCGATCGGTCCGTCCAGTTGTGCGCCCTGGGTCAGCGCCGGGGTGGCACCGACCTCGGCGACGGTGAGTGCGGCGAATTCGTCACGGTGCTCGACGAGCGCACGGTGCAGTTGGTCCAGGCAGCGGATCCGCAGTTCGGTGTCGGTGGCCCACTCGCCGGTATCGAAGGCCCGGCGCGCCGCCGCGACGGCGGCGACCGCGTGCTCGACGCCGGCCTCGGGCGCATGGCCCAGGACTTCGCCGGTGGCCGGGTTGAGCGAGGCGTACGTGGCGTCCGCCTCCACCAGCTCACCGTTGATCAGCAGTCGCCGGTCGACAACCTGCCCTAGGGAGCTATCGGCGGTGGTCTCTGCTGTGTCCTGCGAACGCATCAAGCCTCCAGATGGGTAACTCGGTTCTCATCTGCGGCGAATCATACATCTCATATGTGAGAACTCAAGGGTGTCCGAAAAGCGTTGCAACCTGCCCTTCTACGGCGAGAGTTAATGCGGCTACGGCGTTTTCGCTGCTAGGAGGCCACACCGGCGTACCTTGCCAGAATCCGATATGCGAGAGTACGATTCTCAATGCTCGGAAAGGAGATTCTTTGTGACCGAGACGGGCCTCGTGAGGACTGCTGTTGTGACCGGGGGCGCCTCGGGTATCGGTGCGGCAGTCGTGAACCGATTACGCGCCGCCGGCCACCGGGTGGCCATCATCGATCTCAAGCCCGACGGCGGTTCAGCAAGCCTCGACGGAGGAGAGGCGAAGCTGGGGCCGGCGCATGAACACGGGCAAGATGGCGCCTTCGCCGCCGACGTGACCGATCGCGCGCAGATCGACGCCGCTCTGACGCAGATCCGCGAACAGCTCGGGCCGGTCACCATTCTGGTCAACGCCGCCGGCAAAGACGGCTTCAAAAAATTCAGCCACATCAGCTTCGAGGACTGGCAGCAGATCATCGACATCAACCTCAACGGCGTCTTCCACACCATTCAGGCGGTGCTGCCCGACATGGTCGAAGCCGGCTGGGGCCGCATCGTCAACATCTCCTCGTCGAGCACCCATTCCGGGACTCCTTATATGGCGCACTATGTTGCGGCCAAGTCCGCCGTCAACGGACTCACCAAGACCTTGGCGCTGGAGTACGGGCCGAGTGGTATCACGGTCAATGCCGTACCGCCGGGATTCATCGACACCCCCATGCTGCGCAACGCCGATCGACAAGGGTTCCTCGGCGACATCGAGGACAACATCGCCAAGACCCCCGTGCGGCGCATGGGACAGCCTGAAGACATCGCGGCGGCCTGCGCATTCCTGGTGTCCGAGGAGGCCGGCTACATCACCGGACAGATCCTCGGCGTCAACGGCGGCCGAAACACCTGACCTTCACCACATTTCGCCACGCCGAGGCGTGCAGGGGCACTAACGAAAGGAATAGCAGTGGGACGCGTTGCCGGAAAGGTCGCATTCATCACGGGGGCAGCCCGCGGACAGGGCCGCAGCCATGCACTGCGACTGGCCGAGGAAGGCGCCGACATCATCGCCGTCGACCTGTGCCAGGACATCGAGACGATCGGCTACCCGATGGCGCGCCCCGAGGACCTCGAGGAGACCGCCAAGCTGGTCGAGAAGACCGGGCGCAGCATTGTCACCGCGCAGGCCGACGTGCGCGACGCGGCGGCGCTCAAGACCGCGCTCGACGCCGGTTTGGCCGAGTTCGGCAAGCTCGACATCGTGGTGGCGCAGGCGGGCGTGGCCGGCATGAAGGGCAACCCGCCGCTGCAAGCCTGGACCGACGTCATCAACACCAACCTGGTCGGCACCATCAATGGCATCCAGGTCGCGCTGCCCCACCTGTCCGAAGGCGCCTCGATCATCGCCACCTCCTCGGCGGCCGCATTGATGGACGCCCACCAGAAGGCCAACCCGGGCGGCGACCCGGGCGGGATGGCCTACATGACCTCCAAGCGATTGATCGCGCAGTACGTGCATGATCTCGCAACGGAGTTGGCGGTGCGGGGCATCCGCGCCAACGTCATACACCCGACCAACTGCAACACCGACATGTTGCAGAGCGAGCCGATGTACCGCTCGTTCCGGCCCGACCTGGAACACCCCACCCGCGCCGACGCCGAACCGGTCTTCTATGTCCAGCAAGCGATGAAGGTGCCGTTCATCGAACCCGAGGACATCTCCAACGCGGTGCTGTGGCTCGCCTCCGAGGAGGCCCGCTACGTCACCGGCATGCAGTTGCGGGTGGACGCCGGTGGATACCTCAAGTGGTACGACTACCACGTCTGATGACACTCGTCGTTTCGCAGCGCACCGAAATCGTTGAAAGGAGCGAGAACATGAAGGTTTCCGTTGACGGCCAGCGGTGCCAGGGCCACACGCTGTGCGCGATGATCGCGCCCGATTCCTTCGTGCTCAACGACATTGACGGCACCTCTTCACCGGTATCCGAAGTGGTTCCGGCCGATCAGCAGGACGCCGTGCGCGAGGCCGCACACTCCTGCCCCGAACAAGCCATTCTCATCGAGGAATGAATTAGGGAGGATTCCTTGAGCGTCAACGATTCCCTGGCCGCAACCGGCCAAGACGATGCGGCCGACGAGCGCAAGAAGAACACCTTCTACTTCGATCGGCACACCCCGGAGTACCGCGATCGCTTCGACGAGATCACCACCGAGATGCATGCCAAGTGCCCGATGGCGTGGAGTCCCACCTACAACGGCCACTGGGTGGCCGCCGACAGCAGGCACGTCTTCGAGCTGGCCCGCTGCCCCGTCGTCTCCAACCACCACGACATCAGTGGGGAAACTCCGTTCCAGGGCATCACCATCCCCAAGGCCAGCCGCGCGACCGTCGTGCGCGGCGGCATCTTGGAGATGGACGAGCCCGAGCACAGCGCATACCGTGGCGCGCTGAACCCGTACCTGTCCCCCGCGGCGATCAAGCGGTGGGTTCCGTTCGTAGATGAGATCACCCGCGCCGCACTCGATGAGCACATCGAGTCGGGACACATCGACTTTGTCGAGCACCTGGCCAATGTGGTTCCCGCGGTGTTCACGCTCGCCATGATGGGCATCGAACTCAAGAAGTGGAACGTCTACAGCGAGCCCACGCACGCCTCGGTGTACACCCCCGAGCACTCACCCGATCGCGAAAAGATCAACGAGCAGCATCGCGAAATGGGCATCGACATCATCAACAACATGATGGAGATCCGGGAGAACCCGCGTCCGGGCCTGGTCAATGCCATGCTGCAGTTGCGCATAGACGGCGAGCCCGCACCCGACATCGAGATCCTGGGCAACCTGGGCCTGGTCATCGGCGGCGGATTCGACACCACCACCGCGCTGACCGCACACGCACTGGAATGGCTCGGCCAGAACCCGTCGGAACGCAGCCGACTCAGCCGGGAACGCGCAACACTGCTGGACCCGGCGACCGAGGAGTTCCTGCGGTTCTTCACCCCCGCACCCGGCGACGGCCGAACGTTCGCCGAGGACGTCGAGGTAGAGGGCCAGCAGTTCAAACAGTTCGAGCGACTGTGGCTGTCGTGGGCGATGGCCAACCGCGACCCGGCGATCTTCGAAGACCCCAACCGCGTCATCCTGGATCGTAAAGGCAACCGGCACTTCAGCTTCGGCCTGGGAGTACACCGCTGCATCGGGTCCAACGTGGCGCGCACGGTTTTCAAGTCGATGCTGACCGCGGTGCTCGACCGGATGCCCGACTATCAGTGCGACTCCGAGGGAGCGGTGCACTACGACACCATCGGCGTCATCCAGGGCATGCGGAACCTGCCGGCGACCTTCACCCCGGGTAAGCGGCTCGGGCCGGGGTTGGACGAGACCCTGGAGAAGCTGCAGCGAATCTGCGACGAACAGGAGTGCGCGCGTCCGATCACCGAGCGCAAAGAACAGGTCGTCATCGACTGACGCTTCTTGCGCGAGCAGACATAAAAGCGCCCATTTCAAGCCGAAATAGGGCGCTTTTATGTCTGCTCGCGGTACCGATCTCGCGCTAGCCGCGGGGCAGGCCCAGCCCCTGCTGAGCGATGATGTTGCGGTGAATCTCCGAGGTGCCCCCCGCGATGGTGCCGGAGAAGCTTCGGGCATGCCGCTCGAACCAGCTGGCGAAGTAGCTGTCGAGGTTCATCGGCGCATATGGTCCCGAATTCGCCGGGTGCACAAGGCCGTCCACCCCGGCCGCATCCAGCGCGTGACCGGAGGCGAACATCTCGGCCTCGGAGCCGAGCAACTTGAGCACCGACAGTGCGGCCACGTCCTCCTCACCGCGCGCCGCGCGCGCCAGCGCCGCCGACCCCAACAGGCGCAGCGCCTGGTAGTCCATGACCGCCGTGGCAAACCGGTCACGTTCGAGTGCTCCCTCGGGATGGAAGTCGGCGATGATGTTGTCCAGCCGGTCGGCGAAACCCAGCCACATCATGGTGCGTTCGTGGCCCAGGGATCCGTTGGCCACCCGCCAGCCACCGTGCAGCGGACCGACCAGGTTCTCCGCCGGCACCCGCACATCGGTGAAGAAGACCTCGTTGAAGTCTTGGTCGTCGATCCCGCAGATGGTGGGGAACGGACGGCGCACCACCCCCGGGGTGTCGGTGGGGATGACCAGCACACTGATGCCCTTGTGTTTGGGCGCATCGGGATCGGTGCGGACGAAGGTCAGCAGCATGTCGGCGTCATGCGCCCCCGAGGTCCACACCTTCTGGCCGTTGACAATGAAGTCTTCCCCGTCACGATCCGCCCGGGTCCGCAAGGACGCCAGGTCCGATCCCGCGCTCGGCTCGCTCATGCCCAGCGAGGCGGTGATCTCAGCGCGCAGAATCGGCACCGCCCAGCGTTGCTTCTGCGCATCACTGCCGAACGAAAGCAACGATGCCGCAATGATATTCACACCTTGTGGATTGAAGCTGTGATAAATGCGGCGCCGGCACAGCTCCTCGAGGTGCACGAACTGTTGCAGCAGGGTGGCGTTGCGGCCACCGAACTCCGGCGGATTGCCGGGCAACAGCCAGCCGTTGTCGAACAGCAGTCGCTGCCAGCGGCGCGCCCACTGCGGCATGTGCGAAACCGACCGTGGCCGCTCCAGGGTGTCGGACTCGGGGGGCAGGTTGGCGTCGAGAAAGGCCGCGAACTCGGCGCGGAACTCCTCGACCTCGGGATCAAATGCGAGCTGCAAGGTAGTCCTCGGTGATCGCGGCCCGGTGCTGCGCGGCACCACCGAGCATCAGCTCCCCCGCCTTGGCCCGCTTGAGCGCGAACTGCAGGTCGTTCTCCCAGGTGAATCCCATCGCACCGAACAGCTGCAGCCCATGCCGGAAGACCACCGACTGGCATTCCCCGGCGGCAGCCTTGGCCATGGCGGACGCCATCCGCCGGCGCGGGTCATCGACGGCGATCGTCAGCGCGGCGAAATAGGCCAGCGCCCGGGCCCGTTCGATCGCCACGTGCATGTCGGCGGCCTTATGCTGGACGGCCTGGAAGGAGCCGATCGGCACCCCGAACTGTTGCCGGCTGCGGATATGCTCCAGCGCCAGGTCGAGAATGCGCTGGCAGGCGCCGACCGTCGTCATCGCCATTCCGCTGAGCGCGACGTGGCGGGCCCGCTCGACATCGACGCGGAGCCGGGCGCTGTCGGGCACCTCGACTCCGGCGAACGACACGTCACTCACATGTAGCGTCGGGTCGAAGACGGCCGACTTGCGAGTCGTCACCGCACCGACGTCGACCAAGAACACACCCGCCGCGGTGACCACCGCCAGCCGATCGGCGCGATCGCCGTCCAGAACATGCAGGGCGGTTCCCGCCAGCACCCAGCCCCCGGCGTTGCGGTGCGCGGTCACCCCGCTGAAGACCGCTGCGCCAGTGGAACCGTCCGGGTTGTGGTGTTCACCGACCAGCGGAGCGAACTGGGTCATGGTTGCCAGGAACGGCGTGGGATCCGTGGCGCGGCCCAGTTCTTCGAGGACGATCGCCAGCTCTACCGCGGTTTCCGGCTCATGCAACTCGGTCCAGCCCAGGTCTACATAGACGTTCCACAGGGAGTCGACTGCGCCGTCCGCCTCACCCTCGGCCACCCTGCGCACCAACGAGGGCGAACACTGTTTACCCACCACATCGCGTACCGTGCCCTGCCACAGTCGCTGATCTTCGTCGAACTCCAAGAGCATTGCAGCCACCTCTCCCAAGCGCCGATTGAGAATAACATTCTCACTATCGGATGTAACGATCTCGCCTTGAGATGCCTTGTCATCCCCGCGCAACGCGGCAGTGATCGCCCCAATGCCCCGCCACCCGCAGCCGACGATCGCACGCCAGAATGAGAACCTTGTTCTTGCATGCAAAGAATACAGCTATACAATGGTCCCACCGGGGGGTCGGGCGGCACGGTGGCTGCACCACAGTGCCCGGCGGGCGGTACGACGAAGGGCGGCGTTGATGATCGAGCACCCGGACGGCACGCGCACGCCCGTCATCGACGCCAGTGTGCACATCTTTGCGGCGTCGAACTCCGACCTCCGCAGCTTCCTGCGAGAACCATTCAAGAGCCGGGGCTTCCCCGACTACGAGATGGACTGGTACGGCGCGCCGGGCGGCGAGTACGCGCCCGGCACCGACGGCCCGCAGCGCCAATACCCCGGGTCGGACCCCGAGGTGGTCGCCCAACACCTGTTCACCGAACGCGGGGTCGACGTGGCCGTCTTGCATCCGATGACCCGCGGAGTCATGCCGGACCGGCATCTGGGATCGGCGATCGCCGCGGCGCACAACGAGATCCTGGTGTCCCGCTGGCTGGACCACCCCGAGTACGGCGAGCGCTTCCGGGGCACCATCCGAGTCAATCCGGACGACATCGCCGGCGCGCTACGCGAGATCGAGCGCTGGAAGGACCATCCCCGGGTCGTGCAGATCGGCGTACCACTGCAATCCCGGGAGCTCTTCGGCAAACCGCAGTTCTGGCCGCTGTGGGAGGCAGCCATCGACGCCGGCCTACCGGTCGTGGCGCACATCGAGGTGGGTTCAGGCATCTCCGCCTCGCCAACACCGTCCGGCGTTCCCCGCACCTACGAGCAGTACGTCAGCTTCATGGCCTGCAATTACCTGTACCACCTGATGAACATGATTGCCGAAGGCGTTTTCGAGCGGATGCCAGCGCTGAAGTTCGTGTGGGCCGACGGCGCCGCGGATCTGCTGACGCCGCTCATCTGGCGGATGGACACCTTCGGCCGGCCACACCTGGAGCAGACGCCGTGGGCACCGAAGATGCCGAGTGATTACCTGCCCGGCCACGTCTACTTCGTGCAGGGTGCCATGGACGGCCCCGGGGACACCGATTTCGCCGGGGAATGGTTCGGCTTCACCGGCAAAGACGACATGGTGATATACGGCTCCAGCTATCCGCACTGGCAACGCAACGAACTGGCCGTTCCGCAGGCGTTCAGCGCCGAACAACGCGACAAGCTGTGCTGGCGCAACGCCGCTGGCCTCTACGGCATAGAAGTCCCTGCCGTACCAGCCGTCGCGGGCGCACACTAGAGAGCAGTAGGGACCGAGGGAGTTCACGATGACCGTGACAGCTACCGAGCGTAAGCCGGCCGCCGAACGAATCGCCGTGCGATGCGTGGATTCGGACGTTCACCCCGTGCCGCGGCGCGGCGATCTGGTGCAGTACCTTCCCGAACCCTGGCGCAGCAAGTACTTTCTGCCCCGCCGGGTCGGCGAACAGATCTACTACGACGCCCCGGACTACGCACACGCCTACGCCATGCGCGTCGACGCGTTCCCGGCCGACGGCGAATTCCCGGGAAGCGACCCGGAGTTGGCGTTCAAACAGCTGATCATGGAAGCCGGTGCCGACTACGCGATCCTCGAGCCCGCCGCCTACCCTGCCCGCATTCCCGAAGCACAGCAGGCGATGTCGTCCGCACTCAACGACTGGCAGGCCAACCACTGGCTCGACCCCAAGAACAACTGGCATGAGCGCTGGCGCGGCTCGATCTGCGCCGCGATCGAAGATCCGGCCGGCGCGGTCGCCGAGATCGAGAAGTGGGCCGGCCACCCCTACATGGCGCAGATCCTGATCAAAGCCGAACCACGGCCCGCGTGGGGCGACCCCAAGTACGACCCGATCTGGGCGGCGGCCACCAAGCACGACATCACGGTGAGCTGCCACCTATCCCGCAGCCATCACGAAGAACTGCCGATGCCGCCGGTAGGAATGCCCAGCTACAACCACGACTTCATGGTCACCTACTCGCTGCTGGCGGCGAACCAGGTGATGAGCCTGGTGTTCGACGGGGTCTTCGACCGGCACCCGAACCTGCGCATCGTGCTCGTCGAACACGCCTTCACCTGGATCCTGCCGCTGATGTGGCGGATGGACGCCATCTATGCGGCCCGCAAGTCATGGATGGACATCAAGCGCAAGCCGAGTGAGTACGTCAAGGACCACATCAAATTCACCACCCAGCCGCTGGACTACCCCGAGGACAAGACCGAACTCTCACGGGCCCTCGAATGGATGGAGTGCGAGAAGATCCTGCTCTATTCCTCGGACTACCCGCACTGGACCTTCGACGACCCGCGCTGGCTGGTCAAACACCTGCCCAAGGCGGCCCGGGAAGCGGTGATGTTCAAGAACGGATTGCAGACCTACCACCTGCCCGACACGGTCCCGGCCCTCGAAGGACAGGTGCGGGTGTTCTAGATGAGTCACGACGAGCAGCGGCCCCGGCTGGCCCAGGGCCGCGAGCACATTGTTGCCACGATCGATGAAATCCCGCCCGGCACCCACAAGCTCGTGCCGATCGGGCATCACGGAGTCGGCGTGTACAACATCAACGGGACGTTCTACGCGATTGCGAATTTCTGCCCCCACCAGGGCGGTCCGCTGTGCTCTGGCCGGCTGCGCGGGCGCACCGTCGTCGACGAGGAGAGCCCGGGCGACGCCGCCATGGTCCGCGACCTCGAATACATCTACTGCCCGTGGCATCAGTGGGGTTTCGAACTCGCCACCGGTACGACCGCGGTCAAACCGGAGTGGAGTATCCGCACCTACCCGGTGCGGGTAGTCGGCAACGACGTCCTCGTCCAGGCCTAACACACAGGAGTTTTCGGTGGCCTCTATCGAAGTCAACGGCGGCAACGTTGTCTACGAAATCCTCGGCACCACAGGTGATCTGATCGTGCTGACGCCCGGTGGCCGGTTCTCCAAGGAGATCCCGGGACTACGCCCACTCGCCGAAGCTCTGGTCGAGGGCGGCTACCGGGTGCTGCTGTGGGACCGCCC
Source organism: Mycobacterium sp. SMC-11 (assembly GCF_046250095.1). NCBI lineage: Bacteria > Bacillati > Actinomycetota > Actinomycetes > Mycobacteriales > Mycobacteriaceae > Mycobacterium > Mycobacterium sp. SMC-11. The sequence goes on from NZ_CP176430.1 coordinate 3,934,077, forward strand.
CAACTGCGGCGCGTCCGACGTGCAGTTCTACGGCCAGTCCGAATCCCACATGCGTGCCGAGACGCTGCACGGACTGCTCACCGCCCTGGAGACCGGGCCGGTCATCCTGGCCGGCGGCTCGGGTGGCGCGCGGGACTCGATCCTGACCACCATGTTTTATCCGGAGCTGGTCACCAAGCTGGCGCTGTGGAACATCGTGGGCGGCATCTACGGCACCTTCGTACTCGGGTCCTACTACGTGGTGCCCAGCATCCTGGCCGCGCGTGGCGGTGGGCCGGCGGCCCTGCTGGGCATCCGCGAGTGGCAGGAGCGGATCGAGGAGAACCCGAATAACAAGCAACGACTGCTCGACCTGGACGGCGATGCGTTCCTCAAGGTGATGCTGCGCTGGCTGGGCGCATTCGTCTCCAAGCCGGGCCAGACGATTCCGGGCGTGGACGACGAGATGTTCGACCGAATCACGGTTCCCACGCTGATCATCCGCGGCGGCGAGAACGACTGGGACCATCCCAAGCGCACGTCGCTGGAGGTCAACTGCCTGATCAAGGGATCCGAGCTGATCGATCCACCGTGGCCTGAAGACGCCTGGGAGCGGGCCGCTGAAGATCGGGCATCAGGAAAAGTCAGTCACTTCAACATGTTCGACACCTGGGTGCAGGCGGCCCCGGCGATCCTGGAATTCCTGGGCCGCTGATGACCTCAGCGGGTGTGGATATGAACCTCACAGTTCAGCGATGCCTCCAGCGCAGTGTGGATCCGACTTTCGCCGACCCGCTGCAGGTCCGGCTCTGCCAAGGTCACGTGCACGATGTCGAGACCATCGGGCCCCGATGTGCGAGCGATATCACCGGACAGTCCCAGCCCGGCCAGCACCCCGTGCACGTCGTCATCGGTGCCTCTGCTCAGATAGGTCACCACGCCCGGTGTCGGCAGCGTGTCGAATGCTTTGGCGCACAGCTGTATACCGACATCAATGACGTCCTGTTCGGCTCCGGTGATGAGCAACCGTACGTGGCGCCGGCCCACCGGCATAGCCGCAATGTCGGCATCGACCACGTCGACACCGGCTTGGCCGGCCAGCTCTCGCAGCGTTGCCATCCCCGCCGCCAGATGCTCGGGCATCAGTTTCCCGGCCGGGTCGACGTCGAGTCGCACCACCGCTGTTCTCACGTCCGCGAGCCTAGCCAAAAGAGGTGTCAATGACGACCGACAGCACGGTGACCCCGGACGCCACAACGTTCACCGTGGCCGCCTGGCCGAGTTGCCCGCCACGGCTGCTTCGCATGCAGTCCGGCGTCGAGGACTGGGCGGAATACCTGTCCGGCGGAGGCTACCAACCGCTGCCGAACCCGGACGAGTTTCTCTCCGAGGTGGAGCGCAGCGGCCTGCTCGGCCGCGGCGGCGCGGCATTCCCGCTCGGAGTCAAGCTGCGTTCGGTGCGCGAGCGAGGCCGCCGCGGCCGCGACACCGTGGTGGTGGCCAATGGTGAAGAGGGCGAACCAGCTTCGGTCAAGGACCGGTGGCTGCTGCGCAACCGCCCCCATCTGGTGCTGGACGGGTTGCGGCTGGCCGCCGCGACGGTGGCGGCATGCCGCGCCTACGTTTACGTCTCTGATGCATCGGCAGCCCGTAGCATCGAGAACGCATTGACCGAGATCGACCCGGAAGCCCTTGGCGGGCTGTCGATCAGTGTTTTCACTGTCGAGGCCGGCTACGTGGCCGGCGAGGAGACCGCGGCGGTGCGGGCCATCAACGGCGGCCCGGCCAAACCGACGGACAAACCACCCCGCCCCTACCAACAGGGCATCGGTGCGCGCCCGACCCTGGTCTCCAATGTCGAGACACTGGCGAATCTTCCTTATCTGCAACGACATGGCGCGGACGCCTTTCGCACGTACGGGACCGCGTTGTCGCCGGGAACCTTCCTGGCCACGGTGAGCGGCGGCGGGCGACCTGCCGTGCTCTACGAGCTACCGCATGGCCTCACGATCGCAGAGTTGCTGAGCGCGCACGGGATTGCGGCCGAGCAGGTCCGTGGTGTGCTGATGGGTGGCTACTTCGCCGGTCTGCTCAACCGTGAAGCGCTGCACGCCACCCTAGACCACGAGTCGCTGCGCGCGAGCGGCAGCGGTTTGGGCTGCGGTGCGATCTCCGTCCTCACCGACGACTGCCCGGTCGCGGTGGCGGCCGCGGTGTTGGCCTATTTCGGCAGGGAGAACGCCGGACAGTGTGGGTCGTGCTTCAACGGCACCGTGGCTATGGCGGCGGTCGCCGAAGCCCTGCGGGACGGAGTCGCGACCGCCGAAGACGTGCAGCGGCTGCAGCGGTGGGCCGGTGTGCTGCCCGGGCGCGGCGCCTGCGGCACGCTGGACGGCGCCACCAACGTTGCCGCCAGCCTGCTGACCAGGTTTCCAGACTTGGTGGCGCGCCACCTCGACGGCGCCTGCGACGCCTGCCGTGGCGGTGCTTTCCGCGCGATGCGTCCCTACCAGGTCGAGGAGGTGACGGCATGAAGATCCGCCTGGACCGCACGCTGTGCGACGGGTTCGGCTATTGCGCCAAACACGCACCCAAACATTTTTCCCTGGACGACTGGGGATATGCCTCCCTGACCGGCGACGGGTCGGTGGAGAAGGCCGACGAGCACGACGTCATGCGCGCTCTGCTGGATTGCCCGGTGCACGCCATCATCGAGATCACCGAGGAGGACGACCGATGAGCGCACCTGGGCGCCCCCTGCCCGCGGTCACCCCCGAGAACGAATTCTTTTGGACCGCTGGCGCTGACGGCGTGCTCCGGCTGCAGAGATGTCTCGACTGCGCGGCGCTGATCCATCCGCCCCAACCGGTGTGCCGGTACTGCCGAAGCACGAACATGGGCGTGCGCGACGTGTCTGGGCGAGCCACGCTGGCGGGGTTCACCATCAACCACCGCTTCAGCCTGCCCGGTCTGCCGGCGCCCTATGTGGTGGCCCAAGTAGCGATCAACGAAGACCCCCGAGTTCGACTGACCACCAACATCATCGACTGCGACCCCGATCAGCTCGAGCTGGGCCAGCAAGTGGAGGTGGCATTCGAGCACATCGAAGACGTCTGGCTGCCGCTGTTTCGGCTAGCACCGGCCGGTGCGGAAGACTCAGCGACCAAACCGCTTCCCGACGACGAGATCGCGCCCGAGGACTACGCACAGTATGTGCGCCCGATGGTGACCGCCGAGAAGTTCGAGGACAAGGTGGCGCTCACCGGGATCGGGGCTTCACGGCTGGGCCGTCGGCTCATGGCTGCGCCACTGGCGCTGACCGTGGAGGCGTGCCAGGCCGCTGTCGCCGACGCAGGCTTGACCTTCGAGGACATCGACGGACTCTCCACGTATCCGGGCTTGGACGTCGCGGGCATGGGTGAAGGCGGGGTCTCGGCGCTGGAGGGCGCGTTGGGATTCCGGCCGACCTGGATCAACGGCGGCATGGACACCTTCGGTCCGAGCGGCTCCGTCATCGCCGCGATGATGGCCGTGGCCACCGGGCTGGCCCGTCACGTGTTGTGTTTCCGAACCGTGTGGGAATCGACCTTCAGCGAGCTGCTGAAAGTAGGCAAAGCCTCACCACCCGGCGGACGGCGCACGAACAGCTGGCAGGTTCCGTTCGGCGCCACCTCGGCGGCACACACACTGGCACTCAATGCGCAGCGGCATTTCCATCGCTACGGCACCACCCGCGAGACCCTCGGCTGGATCGCGTTGAACCAGCGGGCCAATGCCGCAGTCAACCCAACGGCGATCTACCGGGATCCGATGAGCATGGACGACTACCTGTCCGCGCGGATGATCACCACCCCGTTCGGTCTCTACGACTGCGACGTCCCGTGCGATGGCGCGGTCGCGGTGGTCGTGTCGGCCGTCGACGTGGCACGCGACTTGGCCAAGCCGCCGATCCGAGTCGAGGCGGTCGGCACCCAGATCATCGAGCGAACCGACTGGGACCAGAGCACGCTGACTCACGAACCGCAGGTCCTCGGCCAGTCCGCGCACCTGTGGTCGCGCACGTCGATGCGGCCGGCGGACGTCGACGTCGCCGAGCTCTACGACGGGTTCACCTTCAACTGCCTGTCTTGGATTGAGGCACTGGGCTTCTGCGGCATCGGTGAGGCGAAGAGCTTTCTGGACGGGGGCGTCAACATCGCACGCGACGGGCTGCTGCCGCTCAACACCCACGGCGGTCAGCTGTCGCACGGCCGCACGCACGGCATGGGGCTGATCCACGAGGCCGTCACCCAGCTGCGCGGTGATGCCGGTGAACGCCAGGTTCCCGGCGCCCGCGTCGCGGTGGCGAGCAGCGGCGGACTGACACCGAGTGGGGTCATCTTGCTGAGGACCGACTCGTGAGCGCCACGGTGCGCCCGCGGATGGTCAGCGCCGACGGCGTGCCGATGTCGGCACTGGTCGCCGAGGTCCCCGATCCGCATGCGGTGATCGTCGCGCTGCACGGCGGCGGCACCACATCGATCTATTTCGACTGCCCCGGACAGCCCACGCTATCTCTGCTGAGAACCGGTGCGGCGCAGGGCTACACCGTGATCGCATTGGATCGTCCAGGCTACGGCAGTTCGGCCCTGTATCCGGAGGCGATGACCGAGCCCGAGCAACGCGTCCGGCTGGCCTACCTGGCGGTCGACCGGATCCTTGGCGAACGGGCACGTGGCGCGGGGCTGTTCGTGCTGGGGCATTCCAACGGCTGTGAGCTGGCGGTGCGGATGGCCGCGGCCGATCGCGGCGCGGACCTGCTGGGTCTGGAACTGGCCGGCACCGGGCTGCGCTATCAGGACGCCGCACGCACCGCATTGAGCTCGGCCGGACCCGGCCAGCGGCCCGCCGGTCTGCGCGAACTGCTCTGGGAGCCCGCCTCGCTGTATCCAGAGGCGGTGCTGCGCGGGATCACCAACGCGTCCTCGGGTGCACCGTATGAAGCCGACATGGTGGCCAGTTGGCCGCGGCGAGATTTTCCGGCCCTGGCCGCACAGGTTCGGGTGCCGGTGCGCTTCACCTTCGCCGAACACGAGAAGGTCTGGGAATCCTGCCCGGACGCGCAGCGCGAGATCCACAACATCTTCAGCGCCGCAGACGGTTTCACGAGCAACCACCAGCCCGAGGCGGGCCACAATCTCAGCCTCGGCTTCAGCGCCGCGGAGTACCACCGCTCGGTGCTGTCATTCGTCAACGATTGCGCGACCGCCGTCGTCGCGCGGGACTCGGAGGTCAGCGGATGCGCGTCGGATTCATCGGGTTAGGCAGCCAGGGCGCGCCGATGGCGCGACGCATCGTCGAGGGCGGCTACGCCACGACGTTATGGGCACGAAGAGACGGCACACTGGAGCCCTTCTCCGACACCGAGGCACGCATCGCCGACTCCCCCGCCAAGCTGGCCGGCCAGAGCGACTTGGTCTGCCTGTGTGTGGTCGGTGACTCCGACGTCGAGGAAGTGGTCCGGGGTGACAACGGTGTGCTGGCCGGTTTGCAACCCGGCGGGATCATCGCGATTCACAGCACGGTCCATCCCGACACCTGTCGCCGGTTGGCGCAGCACTGCGCCGAACAGCAGGTCTCGGTGATCGATGCTCCGGTGAGCGGGGGCGGCCCGGCCGCAGCGGCCGGCACGCTACTGGTGATGGCCGGAGGCGAAGCCGACGTCGTGGAGCGCTGCCGGCCGGTTTTCGAGACCTACGCCGACCCGGTGGTGCATCTGGGCGATCTTGGCTCCGGCCAAGTAACCAAGTTGCTCAACAATCTGTTGTTCACCGCCAACCTCGGTACTGCCGCCACCGCGCTGGCTCTGGGCAAGCAGTTGGGCGTCGCCACCGATCGGCTCGCCGAGGTGGTCTCCGGTGGTAGCGCGAACAGCTTCGCGCTGAACAGCATCCGGGGGTCCGGCGGCACCCTGGACCGGTTGGCCGGGCTGGCGGGAGCCCTGCTGCAAAAGGATGTCCGATTGGTGTCCGACTTGGCGGAGCGGGCCGGGGCGAATCCCGGCGCGGTGCTCGATGCCGCCGATGCGGCGCTGGCGCTGATGGATCACCCCCGGTGACACCGGTCTGCGGTGACCCCTTCCGACAAGCTGCCGTTTGTCTTACAGTAGCGGTTATAGTCCATCGTCCCAGCGTCGTCTTCGCCTAGCGTCCGGCGCACCGAGGAGGTTCGATGACCAAGGCGGAACTCATCTTCGACCCGTTCTCCGAAGAGTATTACGAGAACCCGTTCGACATCTATCGGCGCATGCGCGAGGAAGCGCCGCTGTACTACAACGCCGAAGAGGATTTCTACGCGCTGACGCGACACGAAGACGTGTCGGCGGCTCTCAAGGACTTCGAAACCTACTCGTCGGCCCGCGGCTGCGATCTCGCGATGGTGCGCTCGGGTGAGGCGCCGCAGAAGATGATCATCTTCATGGACCCGCCCGATCATCGGCACATGCGCAGCCTGCTCAACAAGGCCTTCACCCCGCGTGCGATTCAGGCCCAGCGCGACACCGTCATCGAACAGGTCGAGCGGTTCCTGGGCGCCGTCGACCCCGACGGTTTCGACGTGGTGCAGGACTTCTCCGGGCCGTTCCCGGTGGAGGTCATCACCCGGATGGCCGGGGTACCCGATGAGTACCGCCAACAGGTGCGGCACTGGATCGACACCTCGCTGCACCGCGAGCCGGGGCAGATCGAGGTCAGCGCGGCCGGCATGCAGGCCACCATCGAGACCGCGACCTACTACTACGGGCTGATCCAGGAACGGCGCGTCGACCCGCAAGACGACATGATCAGCAGGCTGATCGCCGCCGAAATGCCCGGCGAAGACGGCCAGATGCGACGCCTCGACGATATCGAGATCACCGGATTCGCCTCGCTGCTCGGGGCCGCCGGCGCGGAAACCGTCACCAAGCTGGTCGGCAATGCCGCGGTGATCTTCGCCCGTCAGCCCGACCAGTGGCAGAAGCTCCTCGACGATCGCAGCAAGGTTCCCGCCGCGGTCGAGGAACTGCTGCGTTACGAGGGCCCGGTGCAGTACAACGTCCGCTACACCCTCAAGGAAGCGCACGTCGCCGGCGGCACCATTCCGGCCGGCAAACCAGTGTTCTTGATCGCCGCGGCCGCCAACCGGGATCCCGAAGCGTTCACCGATCCCGATACCTTCGACATCGACCGAGACCAGACTCAGGCGCAACACCTGGGCCTGGGGTACGGAATTCACAGCTGCCTGGGGGCGGCGCTGGCCCGGATGGAAAGCGTCATCGCCCTGGAGCGGCTGCTGGACTTCATGCCTCGCTACGAAGTGGATTGGGCTGGCCTGCAACGAGTTCACATGCAGAACGTCTCCGGCTGGAAGAACGTTCCCGTCCGCGTGTTGCGTTAGGGGTATCGATGTCACGCCGACAGGTAGTGGTCGATTACGGGCTGTGCGAATCCAATGCGATCTGCATGGGCATCAACCCGGAGGTGTTCCACGTCGATGACGACGACAACCTCTTCATTCTCAAGCCTGACATCACCGCCGAGACCGAACGCGACGTCGCCGAGGCGGTCCGTCGTTGCCCCCGCCAGGCCCTGGCGATAGTCGACGTCGACGACTAGGGGTCCTCGCCGCGTCAGGGGCGCGCCGGGAAGCCCGACAGGATCACCGCGTTGCACTCGGCCGCGGCCTGCCGCAGTTTCACCGCCTCCTGGTAACCCTCGGAGTTGTACCAAGCGCGGGCCGCGTCCACGGATTCGAATTCCAGCACCACGGTTTGGTTTCCGTGCCACTCACCTTCCAGCACCTCATGCTGGGTCTCGACGGCCAGGATCGTGGCGTTGGACATCGTCGGCCCCGCCGCCTTGCCGTAGGCGACCATGCCCGCGGGATCCTTAATGGCCTCGGTCAAGATGACATATCCCTTGGGCGCGTTCGCCATTAGCTCTCCTGAGTGTCGGTGACGTCGTCGATGGCACGTTCTGGGCATTGCTTGATGGCGTCGCGGACCGCGTCTTCGAACTGCGCCGGCACCTCGTCGACGGTGACCTCGGAGTAGCCGTCGTCGTTGATGGCGAACACCTGCGGGCAGATCGTGGTGCAGATGCCGTGTCCGGCACAGCGATCCGGGTCAACCCAGGCCTTCATCGCACAGCCCGCTCGGCCGGGGTGAATTCCAGGTTCAGTTGGATCAGCCCGCGCAGGATGTAGGTCGGGATGTAGTGGAACTGGCGCGCACCGTCGGGGCCGTGCAGCTCATCGGAGATCCTGATGTCGGTGGTGCGGTCCAGCAGCCGCTCGAGGGCGATGCGGGTTTCGGCGCGGGCCAGTGGCGAGCCGGGGCAGCTGTGGATCCCGCGCCCGAAGGTGATGTGCTGACGGGCATTCGAGCGGGCGGGGTCGAAGGTGTCCGGGTCGGCGAAACGGCGCGGATCGCGATTCGCCGCGGCGGCCAGCACCATCAGCGTGGTTCCGGCGGGGACATGCACCCCGCCGATCTCGGCGTCCACCCGAGAGAGCCGGAAGTCGCCCTTGACCGGGCTTTCGAAGCGCAGCACCTCCTCGATGAAGTTCGGGATCAGACTGCGGTCATCACGGAGTCGCTGTTGGATGTCGGGCCGCTCCCCGATGATCTTGAGCGCGGAGCCGAGCAGGCGCACCGTGGTTTCCTGGCCGGCCGAGTAGACATTGGCGGCAACCTTGGCCACGTCCATCGGATCCGGAATGGAACCGTCGGGGAAGGTCGCCTCCGCCATGCCGGTCAGCACGTCCTCGCGCGGTGCGCTGCGACGGTCGGCGACATAGCCGGCGAACGTGGCGTAGAGGAACTCCAACGGGCTGTGCGCCAGCGCCTTGGCGTCGGTGCTGCCGATCCCACCACCGACGTTGTGGTGCATGTTCTTGACGAAGTCGTCACGATCCTCATCCGGGACGCCCAGCAGGTCCGCGATGACCAGCAGGGTGAACGGGGCCGCGAAGCCGCCGATGAACTCACCGGCGCCGGGCGCCAGGAAATCGTCGAGTACCGCATCGGCGAGTTCCCACATGGCGTCCTCGTTCTCCTTGAGGCGCTTGGGGGTAAGCAGCCGCATCAGCAGCGCGCGGTGGTTGGTGTGCGTCGGCGGGTCCAGGGTCGGCAGCTGGTCGCTGAACGGCAGTTGGTCGCGATGCTTGTCGATCAGGCCCGCGACGGTCTCACCTCCCAGGTCGCCGTCGAGCGGTACCGGGAAGCCGGGGAACGGGCCGGTCACCGCGATACACGAGGAGAACACCTCGGCGTTGCCGGCCACCGCACACGCTTCGTCCCAGCCGGTCACCATCGTCACGCCGTGGTGCGGCTCGCGGGTTACCGGCGAGCGCTCCCGCAGCGCGCGCAGGTAGGGGTATGGGTCGCCGACCACCGTTTGGTCGGTGAAGAAGTCGATCGTGTCTGGATCCATCGAGCCGTTTCGCTCCCTCTCACAACCGAGAATCCCATTCTCGTAACCGGTGAATAGAATTTCATATCGCGACGGTGCCCGTCAATGTTGCCCGCGCGGCCGGGCCCGACTCAGCTGTTCGACCGGGCGGCTTCCATCAAGGCATTCGCCTGACGATCGCCATCCTTGTGGTGGCTGAGCGCACGGATCGAGACGTCGTGGCCCTCGGCAGCCTTCCGCAGCGCGCCGACTCCTGCCTGCTCACGGGGTATGTGCGAGAACGGATCGAACGAGTACCAGCGCATGGCGTTCTGGTGAGTCATCTTGTTGATGTCGTCATCGGACACGCTGTTGGCGGTCAGTACATCCCACAACTCTTCGGGCGCCCCGGGCCACATCGAGTCGCTGTGCGGGTAGTCGGCCTCCCAGGCGATGTTGTCGATACCGATCAGGTGGCGCAGTTGAACACCCACCGGATCGGAGATGAAACAGGTCAGGAAGTGCTCCCGGAACACCTCGGAGGGAACCTTCCCGCCGAAGTCCTGACCGGTCCAGGTCGAATGCATCTCGTAGGTGCGATCCACGCGCTCGAGGAAGTACGGAATCCACCCGGTGCCACCCTCGGACAGGGCGATCTTGAGGTCCGGATACTGCTTGATCGGCCGGGACCACAACAGATCCGCGGCGGCTTGGACGATATTCATCGGCTGCAGGGTGATCATCACATCCATCGGCGCATCGGGTGCGGTGATGGCCAGCTTGCCGGACGATCCGATGTGCACGTTGAGCACCATGTCGGTGTCGCACAGCGCCTGCCACAGCGGGTCCCAATACGCGTCATGGAAACTCGGGTAGCCCATCGCGGCCGGGTTCTCGGTGAACGTCAGGGCATGCACGCCCTTCTTGGACACCCGCCGCACCTCGTCGGCACACTTCTGCGCATCCCAGATCACCGGTATCGCCATCGGAATGAACCGCCCGGGATAGGCCCCGCACCATTCGTCGATGTGCCAGTCGTTGTAGGCCTGCACCAACGCCACCGAGAAGTCCGCGTCGTCGGTGGCGAAGAGTCGACCGGCAAAGCCGGGGAACGACGGGAAGCAGATCGAGCCCAGAATGCCACCGGCATTCATGTCCTTGACCCGCTCGTCGACGTTGTAGCAACCGGGCCGGATCTCATCGAGGCCCTGCGGCTCCAGCCCATACTCCTCCTTGGGCCGGCCCGCGACCGCGTTGAGCGCGACGTTGGGGATCACCACGTCGCGGAACTGCCACGAGTCGGAACCATCCGCGTTGTGCACCAAACGCGGTGCGTCATCGAGGTACTTGCGCGGCAGGTGGTTGGCGAACATGTCGGGTGGTTCAACGGTGTGGTCGTCGACGCTGATCAGAATCATGTCGTCCTTGTTCACGGCCATCCTCCGTTCCGGGCGCGGCACAGCGGGCCGCTCCAACGACGTCTCCACTGAAAACTATCTTCCCGTTTTCGGAGAATCAACCTTCGCACAAGCCCACGGCGTTGCGCCGCCCGCGGCGCAAGCGGGCCCGGCGAGCACCGTCGCACCCACTCGTCCACCTGCGCAAATGGCGAAGTGTTGACCAATCGAGCCAAACATGGAAATCTGTTGGTCAAATATGAGAATGTGATTCTCGTAAACGAGGAGGAACCGATGCGCCTGACTCCGCTGTCGGAGTCCCAGTGGGACGAGGAGGCGGTCCAGCGTGCACTGGCCCAGGTGCTGACCGCCGATCGGCGCAACTCCCGCGACGCCGGGTCGGCGATGACCATGCTGGTTCACCACCCGAAGCTGGCCCGGGCCTTCCTCAAATTCAATGTCGAGCTGCTGTACCGCTCATCGCTGCCCGGAAACCTTCGCGAGCTTGCGATTCTGCGGACCGCCCACCGCCGCGGATGCGAATACGAGTGGGTGCACCACATCACGATCGGCAAGGAAGCCGGCCTCACCGACTCCGACATCGAGGATCTGCAGCACGGCGCGGGACGCGACGAGCTGTACCAGGCCGTGGTGAACGCAGCCGACGAACTCGAGGAGGCCTCCCGGCTCTCCCCCGCCACCGAGGCGATCCTCGCCAAACACCTGGACGAGCAACAACTGATGGAACTCGTCTTCACGGTCGGCTGCTACAGCATGTTGGCCATGGCATTCAACACCTTTGGCGTTGAACTTGACGAAGAACCCGAATCAGAGAGGTAGTACCGTGGCGCACTTCCCCAAGCCGGCTGCCGGCAGCTGGACGCAGAGCTATCCCGAACTGGGCACCGAGCCAGTCGATTACAGCGACTCCATCGACCCCGCCTTTTTCGAAGCCGAGCGCGAAGCGGTCTTCAAGCGCACGTGGATCAACGTGGGACGCGTCGAGCGGCTCCCCAAGACGGGCAGCTACTTCACCCGTGAGCTGCCATCTGTGTGCAAGGGCACCTCGATCATCGTCGTCAAAGGCAAAGACGGCGTGGTGCGTGCCTTCCACAACATCTGCCGTCACCGCGGAAACAAGTTGGTGTGGAACGACTTCCCCAACGAGGAGACCTCAGGTACCTGCCGACAGTTCACCTGCAAATATCACGCCTGGCGCTACGGCCTGGACGGCGACCTGACCTTTGTCCAGCAAGAGGACGAGTTCTTCAACGTCGACAAGACCGACTACGGTCTGGCCGGTGTGCGCTGCGAAGTATGGGAAGGCTTCATCTTCGTCAACTTCGACGACAACGCGCAGCCGCTTGCCGACTACCTCGGGCCGCTGGCCAAGGGAATCGAGGGCTACCCGTTCGGCGAGATGACCGAGACCTACTCCTACCGCGCCGAGGTCGGCAGCAACTGGAAGCTCTTCATCGACGCGTTCATCGAGTTCTACCACGCGCCGATCCTGCACCAGGGGCAGTACACCAAGGAGGAAGCCGCCAAGATCCAGAAGTTCGGCTACGAAGCGCTGCACTACGAACTGGCCGGCCCGCACAGCCTGCAATCGACCTGGGGTGGCCAGGCGCCGCCCCCCGACATGTCGATGGTCAAGCCATTGGACCAGGTGCTGCGCAGCGGACTGTTCGGCCCGTGGGACAAGCCGGATCTCATCGCCAACCTCAAGGATCTGCCGCCGGGCGTGAACGTCAAGCGAGTGCCGCAGTGGGGCATCGACTCGTGGCTCTTCTACCCCAACTTCATGCTGCTGATCTGGGAGCCGGGTTGGTACCTGACCTACCAGTACTGGCCGACCGCCGTCGACAAGCACACCTTCGAGGCCAACCTGTACTTCGTGCCGCCGAAGAATGCCCGCGAACGCCTGGCCCAGGAGCTGGCCGCCGTCACGTTCAAGGAATACGCGCTACAGGACGCCAACACCCTGGAAGCCACTCAGACGATGATCGGCACCAAGGCCGTCAAGGACTTCCTGCTGTGCGACCAAGAGATCCTTATCCGCCACCTGCACAAGGTGAACCGCGACTTCGTGAAGGAGTACCAAAATGCCGCTACCGTCTGAGTTCGCCGCCCTGGAACCCTATTTGGACTGGGACCTGGCTCATGAGCCCGACCGCTACGCCAAGCGGCTGGCGTCATCCATGACCGAGATGCAGGAGTTCTACGACGCTGCGTTCCCGATGCTGGGCGACGTCGTTACGTACTGTGACAAGTTTCCGCTGGACGACTTGCCAGATGACGCAAAGACTCTCATGCACATCATGCAATCCCTCGTCATGGTGTCGTTCCCGATCGAGGCATGGAAACAACCGCGCGTCCCGGACAGCGGCGCGGCGTGGGTGGAACTGCTCAGCGAGCCGGTGATCTAGGGGTGCTGACGCTCAAGGCGGCCGGGCTGCTGGACGTCGACGCCGGAGAGATCGTCCGGCCTGGTGTGCTGCATATCGACGGTGACCGGATCGCTGGCGTCGGCGAGGGCACCGCTGTGACCGACGAGGTCATCGACCTCGGCGACTCGATCCTGCTGCCCGGGTTGATGGACATGGAAGTCAACCTGTTGATGGGCGGCCGTGGCGAGAACCCCGGCCTGTCCCAAGTGCAGGATGATCCGCCGACACGGGTGCTGCGTGCGGTGGGCAACGCCCGGCGCACCCTGCGCGCCGGGTTCACCACGGTGCGCAACCTGGGACTGTTCGTCAAAACCGGCGGATACCTACTCGACGTAGCGCTGGCCAAGGCGATCGACGCCGGATGGATCGAGGGGCCGCGCGTGGTGCCGGCCGGCCACGCGATCACCCCCACCGGCGGACACCTGGACCCGACGATGTTCGCGGCGTTCATGCCGGGCGTGCTGGAGCTGACCGTCGAGGAAGGCATCGCCAACGGTGTCGACGAGATCCGCAAGGCGGTCCGCTACCAGATCAAACACGGCGCACAGTTGATCAAGGTGTGCTGCTCCGGCGGTGTCATGTCTCTGACCGGAGAGGCAGGAGCACAACACTATTCGGACGAAGAGCTGCGTGTGATCGTCGACGAGGCGCACCGGCGAGGACTGCGCGTGGCCGCACACACCCACGGCGCCGAGGCCGTCAAACACGCGGTGGCCTGCGGCATCGACTGCATCGAGCACGGCTTCTTGATGGACGACGAAGCCATCGCAATGCTCGTCGAGAACGACCGCTTCCTGGTCACCACGCGGCGGCTGGCCGAGGCCATGGACGTCTCCAAAGCGCCGGCCGAACTACAGGCCAAGGCCGCCGAGATGTTCCCCAAGGCCCGCACCTCGATCAAGGCGGCCTACGAAGCCGGGGTGAAGATCGCCGTCGGCACCGACGCGCCCGCGATCCCGCACGGCCGCAATGCCGACGAACTGGTCACCCTGGTGGAGTGGGGCATGCCGCCGGCCGCGGTGCTGCGGGCGGCGACCGTGACGGCCGCCGAGCTCATCAACGCAGCCGACCGCGGCCGCCTGGCCGAGGGGCTACTCGCCGATGTCATCGCAGTTCCCGGTGATCCGCTGGCCGACATCACCGTCACCCGCAACGTGAACTTCGTCATGAAAGGCGGCAAGGTATATGTCAACAAGAACTGACGACCTGGTCGAGATTCAGCAGACGCTGGCCCGCTACGCGGTGACCATCACCCAGGGCGACATCGACGGGCTGGTGGCCGTGTTCACCCCGGACGGCACCTACAGCGCATTCGGCGAAACCTATTCGCTGGACCGGTTTCCGGTGTTGGTCGACGCCGCGCCCAAGGGCCTGTTCATGACCGGCACCCCGGTGATCGAGTTGGACGGCGACACCGCGACCGGCACTCAGCCGCTGTGCTTCATCGACCACGCCAGCCACGACATGCGGATCGGCTACTACAACGACACCTATGTGCGAACCGCCGACGGCTGGCGACTGCGGACCCGCAAGATGACGTTCATCCGGCGCAGCGGCGCGCATGACGCGGGGCGCCCGCACGCCGTCGGCAGGCCCGAAGCCCGATGACGATGACGGCGCCGGCCGGAGGAGACATCGGGCCATCAGCACCGGGGACCAGTGCGCTGCACGATCCCGCGGAGTTCCGCACGCAACTCCGCGCCTGGCTCGAATCCACGGATCTGACACCGCCTCCCGATCACTCCCTGAAGGCACATCTGCATCAGTTCGCCCGGGTGCAGCGGGCGCTCTACGAGGTCGGGTGGAGCCGCTACGGCTGGCCCGAGCATGCCGGCGGCCTGGGCGGACCGGCCATGCTGCGCGCCATCGTGGGTGAGGAGGTGGTCGGGCAGCGACTGGTGGAACCGGGCCCCTACTCCATGCTCGAGGTGCTGGCGCCGACGATGATCGACTACGCCACCCCGGAGTTGGCCGCTGAGATGGTCCCAAAGTTGCTCAGCGGCAAAGAACAATGGTGCCAGGGTTTTTCCGAGCCAGGATCCGGCAGCGACCTGGCATCACTGACCACTCGCGCCGTCCCGCGGGGCGACCAGTGGGTGATCAACGGCCAGAAAGTCTGGACCAGCTTCGCCCAGTACGCGCAGCGCTGCATTCTGCTGACCCGCACCGGGGACGCCGAGACGCCGAATCACCAGGCGATCACCGCCTTCTTCGTCGACACCGACACCCCGGGTATCGATGTGCGCCCGCTGCGCACCATGCACGGCGTCGACGAGTTCTGCGAGGTCTACTTCGATGATGTCGTCGTCGACGGTTCGCGGATGCTCGGCAAGCCCGGCGACGGCTGGCAGCTGGCCATGGACCTGCTCCCCTACGAGCGCTCCACCTGCTTCTGGCAACGCATCGCCTACCTGTACTCACGCTTCGATGCGCTGATCGCCGAGGTGAAGCGCCAAGGCGCCGCGGTCGATAACGACTTGGGGGCGGTGTATCTGGCGTTGCACACCTTGCGCTGCCGTTCCCGTGCCACCCAGCAC
Organism: Mycobacterium sp. SMC-11; assembly: GCF_046250095.1. Lineage (NCBI taxonomy): Bacteria > Bacillati > Actinomycetota > Actinomycetes > Mycobacteriales > Mycobacteriaceae > Mycobacterium > Mycobacterium sp. SMC-11. The sequence continues at coordinate 3,949,847 of NZ_CP176430.1, forward strand.
CGGCTGGCCGACGGGCATCGGCTGGGCCCGGACACCTCGGTGGACAAGGTGTTGCTGGCCAGCGCCGAACAGTTGCTCTATGACACCGCGCGCGACCTGCTGCCGGGCGTCATCGAGCTGGACGAGGGCGAGTGGCGCGCCGAGTACCTGTACTCCCGGGCGGCCACCATCTACGGCGGTACCGCCGAGGTTCAGCGCAACATCATCGCCCGCCGACTGCTCGATCTTCCCAAGGAGTGACGATGACCACCGGAATGGACACCGCCTCGCTCGTTCTGCTGGAAGACACCCTGCGTAAGACCATGGCGTCGTCGTCCGGCGCTGCGCTGGACCAAGCCCTGGCCGAACTCGGTTGGGCGGAAATGCTGTCCGAAGAACCGGATTTGGCAATCCCGCTGGTGTTTCGGTTGCTCGGCGAGACCGGGGCGCATGCCTCGGTACTCAACGACGTGATCCTGGAGACCATTGGCGGCTTGCCCGGCGGCACTCCCCCGATGCCCTACGCCGGTGGCCGATGGGTGATCTGGGAGCGCAGCGAGCGCGACCCCAACCCCGTTCTTGGTGGGCTTCCGTTGCGCCAGATACCCGGCGGGGAACTCATGCGCCTGGGTGAGGCCCGCCGCGCGTTGGGATGGTGGCTGGTCGGCTCGGCGCGAGCGATGTTGACGCTGGCCCGCCAGCACGCAACCGACCGCGTGCAGTTCGGCAAACCGATCGCGTCCTTCCAAGCCGTTCAGCATCGACTGGCCGAGACCCTGGTCGCCATCGAGGGCGCCGAGGCCACTCTCACCGTGCCCGTCATCGACAGCCCGGACCTGACGTCCATATTGGCCAAGGCCGCCGCGGGAAAGGCCGCACTGACCGCGGCCAAGCACTGCCAGCAGGTGCTCGGCGGCGTCGGCTTCACCGCGGAACACGATCTGCACCGCCACATCCAGCGGGTCCTGGTGCTCGACGGTTTGCTCGGCAATGCGCGCGAGTTGACCCGCCAGGTCGGCGGCGGCCTGCGGGCGCGCGGCTCGGCGCCGCGCATGGTGCAGCTTTGACCGTCGCCGAGTGGCAATTTCGCGACGAGACACGCCGTTACGGCGTCGGTGAATTGCCGCTCGCGAGGCGGTGAGCCAGTCGCGGCTAGCGCGGCAGGCCGAGCACCCGTTGCGCGATGATGTTGCGCTGGATCTCCGAGGTGCCGCCGGCAATGGTTCCGGAGAAACTGCGCAGGTACCGGTCGAACCAGCTTCCAGAGGCGTGATCCTCGTTGAGCGGCATGTAGGTACCGGAGCTGCCGGGGTGGATCAGGCCGGCCGCACCCGCATTGTCGAGCGCGTGTTCGGCGGCGTTCTGCACGGCTTCTGAACCCAGCAGTTTGAGCACCGACAGTGCGGGCACGTCCTGCTCACCGCGCGCGGCCTGCGCCAGGGCCACCGAGCCCAGCAGCCGCAGCGCCTCGTTATCCATCAGCAGCGTGGCGAAGCGGTCACGGTCCAGCGCAGCCACCGGGCTGAAGTCATGAATCAGATCACGTAGCCGGTCGGCGAAGCTCATCCACAGCAGCGTGCGTTCGTGACCGAGTGAGCCGTTGGCCACTCCCCAGCCGCCGTTGAGTGGCCCCACCAAATTCTCGGCAGGAACCCGGACGTCGGTGAAGAACACCTCATTGAAGTCGATGTCGTCGTGCGCACAGGCCGATGCAAAGGGCCGTCGCACAACGCCTTCGGTGTCGGTGGGGATCAGCAGCACACTGATGCCCTTGTGTTTCGGTGCATCCGGGTCGGTGCGGACGAAGGTCAGCAGCACGTCGGCATCGTGGGCGCCGGAGGTCCAGACCTTCTGTCCGTTGACCACGAAGTGGTCACCCTTGAGCACCGCCCGGGTCTGTAGGCCGGCCAAGTCCGATCCGGCGCCAGGCTCGCTCATCCCCAGCGACGCGGTGATCTCGGCCCGCAGAATCGGCACCGCCCAACGATGTTTCTGCTCCTCGGTGCCGAACGACAGCAGCGAGGCGGCGATGATCCCCACCCCTTGCGGGTTGAAGCTGGGGTAGATACGCCGGCGGGACAGTTCTTCAGAGTGCACGTACTGCTGCAGGATCGTGGCGTTGCGGCCGCCGAATTCGGGCGGATTCGCCGGCAGCAGCCAGCCATTGTCGAACAACAGCCGCTGCCACCGGCGAGCCCAATCCGGCACGTCCGAGCACGAATGCGACCGTTCCAAAGCGTCGGCATCGGAGGGCAGATGCTCGTCGAGGAAAGCCGAGAACTCGGCACGGAAGTTCTCGACTTCAGGATCAAAGGTCAATTGCACTGGAGAACTCCTCGACTCGGGCGCCCGGGTTACCCGATTCGCAAGCGGCCGTCGATCTTGCCCGTCCGCTTCCCTAGACGCGGATATGAGAATATCATTCTCGAATGGAGAAGTTACGATCTCTGAATCGTCACCCCCACGCCGGTGTGCTGCGCCACCGGTGCGTTTGCGTCCAGTACAGTTGCGCCATGTCTCGGTCACCGCAGCGTCCGGAACGCCGGTGACCAATCCGAGCGAAGAACCCGCCTGGAAGCAGCGCGCGGTCGAACGCTCAATCAAGACGGCGAAGATCCGCGCGGCGCAACGCGTCCAGCGGTTTCTGGATGCCGCACAGTCGATCATCATCGAAAAGGGCAGCACGGACTTCACCGTCCAGGAGGTCGTGGACCGCTCACGCCAGTCGCTGCGCAGCTTCTACCTGCAATTCGACGGCAAGCACGAGCTGTTGCTGGCCCTTTTCGAAGACGCCCTGAGCCGCGCCGCCGACCAGATTCGCGCGGCGACGGCCAATCATTCCGATCCCCTGGAACGCCTCAAGGTCGCCGTGGAGTTGCTGTTCGAGTCGTCGCGCCCGGACCCGGCCGCCAAACGACCGCTCTTCACCGATTTCGCCCCGACCCTGCTGCTCACCCATCCCGTCGAAGTCCGTGTCGCCCACACGCCGCTGTTGGAGTTGCTCGCCGAGCTGACCGAACAAGCTGCCGACGCCGGCCGACTGCGCACCGGCGCCAATCCCCGGCGGGTGGCGGCCATGGTCATGCAGACGGTCATGTTCAACGCCCAATCCAGCCCGGCCTCAGCCGATCCGGCGGTCAATCCCCTGACCGCCGAGGAAGTCTGGGACTTCTGCGCGCACGGCTTCGGGCGCAACTGAGCCGGCCGGCTACACCCGAACAGGCCCGACGCCGACTAGCCGCCACACGGCGACCCGCTTCGCCCGGCTCCGCCGCGCTCGCGATCGCCTAAGCCGCCACACGGCGACCCGCTTCGCCCGGCTCCGCCGCGCTCGCGATCGCCTAAGCCGCCACACGGCGACCCGCTTCGCCCGGCTCCGCCGCGCTCGCGATCGCCTGAGCCGCAGACCACCGCCAACCCTAGACATCGGCTGGGGAACCACATACCCTCGTGCAAACGCAATTATCCGAATGCGAGAAGGGGATTATCCATGTCGGTGCAGACGGTGTTGGACGACATCCGTAAGGTCCCCGGCACCGGAGACGTGATTCCGATCATCGATCCGGCCACTGAAGAGCAGCTGACCGAATTCACCGACTGCGGACCCGAAGCGGTCAACGACGCCGTCGCCCGGGCCAAGGCCACCGCCGAATCCGGGGTGTGGTCGCAGATGGCCGACTACGACCGGGCCAAGGTGCTGTGGAAAGTCGCCGACCTCATCGACGAGAACGCGGAGATCCTCGCCGAACTGGAGTCGATCAACGCCGGCATTCCGGCCTCGCAGGCCGCGATCATCACCAAAGTGGGCTCGGAGTGGTTCCGTTACTACGCCGGCTGGTGCACCAAGATCGACGGCATCGCCCGCGATGTGAACACCGGTGGCCTGACCGGCATCGAGTCGCATCAGCACGTCTACACGCTGCGCGAGCCCTATGACGTGGTGGGGCTGATCTTCCCGTGGAACGGTCCGGTCTTCAACTTCTGCGCCAAGCTGGCGCCGTCGCTGGCCGCGGGCTGCAGCAGTGTGGTCAAACCGGCCGAGGAGACCCCGCTGTCGGCGCTGGTACTGGACCGCATCCTGCACGAGGCCGGCGTTCCCGACGGCGTGGTCAACATGGTGCTCGGCTACGGCCACACCGCCGGTGCGGCGATCACCGCGCATCCAGACGTGGACAAGGTCGCGTTCACCGGATCCACCGAGGTCGGTCGTGAGATCGTGCGCGCCTCTGCGGCAAGCAATCTCAACAAGGTCACCCTGGAACTCGGCGGCAAGTCGCCGGTATTGATCTACGACGACGCCGACATCGACATGGCCATCACCATGGCGGCGTTCGGCACCTTCGTGCACTCCGGGCAGGCCTGCGTGTGCGGCTCGCGCATCTTCGCCCAGCGCGGCGTCTACGAGCGGGTCGTGGAAGGCATCGCCAACATGGCCAACATGATGCAGCTCGGCGGTCCGAAGGACGAAGGCGTCATGGTCGGTCCGCTGATCAGCCAGAAGCAGCTGACCCGGGTGCTCGGCTACCTCGAGCAGGGCAAGGCCGACGGCAACGAGCTGGTCACCGGTGGCCACCGGCTAGACCGAAAGGGCTATTTCGTGCACCCCACCGTGGTCACCGGCGTCGACCCCGACTCCAGCCGGCTGTTCCAGGAGGAGATCTTCGGCCCGGTGGTCACGATCCTGCCGTTCGACGACGACGACGAGGCGATCGCCCTGGCCAACAACAGCACTTACGGACTGGCCGCGACCGCGTGGACGTCGAACCTGGGCCGGGCGCATCGACTGGCCAAGCGGCTCAAGGCCGGAACGGTCGGACTGAACTGTCAGATGCAGTTCGACCACTCGATGCCGTTCGGCGGATACAAGCAGTCCGGCTGGGGCTACGAATCCGGCAAGGCGGGTATCGAGACCTACCTCCAGACGAAGATCGTCTGGGCGCAGATGTAGCCGGCGACTCCGAACAACGACATGGTTGACGCCCCCGCCTCCCCCTACCGGATCGTCCAATGGACGACCGGCAACGTCGGCAAGAGCTCGGTACGGGCGATCGCCGGCAACCCGAACTACGAGCTTGTCGGCCTCTTCGCATGGTCGGAAGACAAGGTCGGCCGCGACGCCGGCGAGCTGGCCGGCATCGACCCACTCGGCGTCGCCGCGACCAACGACGCCGCGGCGCTGCTGGCACTCAAACCCGACTGCGTGGTCTACAACCCGATGTGGATCAACGTCGACGAACTGGTGCAGATCCTGTCGGCTGGCGTAAACGTCGTGACGTCAGCATCTTTCATCACCGGACACAATCTCGGCGACGACCGGGCCCGGCTCGACGAGGCGTGCCGCAAGGGCGGTTCCACCCTGTTCGGATCCGGAGTCAGCCCGGGGTTTGCCGAACTGCTGGCGATTGTGGCGGCAACGGCATGCGACCGGGTCGACAAGATCACCATCACCGAGACGGCCGACACCACCCTCTACGACTCTCCCGACACCGAACGGCCGGTGGGTTTCGGCGCCGCGATCGACGATCCTGATCTGGAGCCGATGGCCGCCCGCGGCACCGCGGTCTTCGCCGAGGCGGTCCGTCTGGTCGCCGACGCGATGGGCGTCGAACTCGATGAGATCACCTGCTCATGCGAATACGCCCAGACCACCGCGGATCTGCCGATGGCTTCGTGGACGATCCCGGCGGGCCATGTGGCCGGGGTCTTCGCCAGCTGGCAGGGAATCTCAGGCGGCCGCTGCGTCATCGACATCAACGTGCGGTGGCGTAAAGGCCAAACACTCGAGCCGGATTGGCAGCTCGACGGCGATGGCTGGAAGATCACCATCGACGGCCGGCCGACGGTGAACATGCAGGTCGGGTTCACCCCGCCGCCGGACCTGATTGCCTCGGCCAAGTCCCTCGACGACTTCTTCGAGCTCGGGCACATCATGACCGCGATGCCGCCGATCAACGCCATCCCGGCCGTCGTCGCCGCCGAACCCGGGATCGCCACCTACAACGATCTGCCGCTGAACCTGCCCCGGTTCCCGGCTCAGAACAGGTAGATCACCAGTACGGCCGTGCACAGCACGGCCAGCCAGGTGTCGGTGGTGCGGCGCAACCAGATCGGTGCGCTGCGCACCTCCATGAAGTTACGGATGATCAACCGGGCCTTGACGGCCGATAGTGCGATCACCGTGACGGTGATCGGGATGCTGGGCTCGACCGGCCCGCCGCTGTGCCCCGGAGCCAGCCACCAGGCCAGCACGGTGATGACCACCAGGACCAGCCAGGTGACGGCAGTCAGCCGCTCCGGCCGATGCTCAAGAATCGATTGTGGCTGTGCGGTCACGCCGATTCACCTCATCACGTAGAGCAGTGCGAATATGACGACCCAGAGCAGATCGACCATGTGCCAGTAGGTCGCGCCCTGTTCGACCATGCCGATCCGGGCCCGGCGTGGATTGCGCAGGTCGCGGATCACCACGCCGAGAATGATCAGGCCCAGGGCCACATGGAACAGGTGCACCCCGGTCAGGACGTAGTAGAAGCTGAAGAATGTACTCGAATTGGTGTATCCCGCTTGGATTTCCGCGGTCCATTCATAGACCTTGATGACTGCGAAAAACACACCGCAGAACATTGCGCCACGGACCAGCCCGATGGCGCCGGCCCGATTGCCGGCCCTGGTCGCATGCACACTCTCGACGACCAGCCACGAGCTGGTGATCAGCACGATGGTGTTGACCACGCCGAGGGTGACGTTGAGGTGTTGCTGATCGGCCAGGAACTCCGCGGGCGCCTTTGCGCGGAACACCATGTACGCCACGAAGTAACTGCCGAAGATGAACAGATCACCCAGCACCATCAACCACATGTGCCCATCGCCGGGCAGATGAGTCGCTGGGCGTCGTCCGGCGATTCCCAGCCGACGCACGGTCGGTGCTTTCTGATCAGTCATCAATGCGCCCCCAGCCGGACAGTCAGACGATCGGTGGTGAGTCGGCGGGCTCGCGAGCACCCGTCACCTGCAGGAATGCGATCAGCGCCCCCAGCCAGACACAGAACACCACCACCGCGATGTAGAACGTGATGACCCCGTTCCAGGCGAACGCACCGGAGTCGAAGAGCCACATCTGGCTGGCGATCACCTCCGTGACGATCTGCCAGATACTCACGTAGGCAAACCATTTGGGGAAGATGTTGTTCTTGTCATAGAAGATCGCGAGGGCCAGGCTGAAGTAGGCGGCAGTGAAGCAGCCCAGCGAACCGTTGTAGGACAGCATCCCCAGGTCATAGAAGAACCGCACCAGCTCCGGGTCACGGTCCGGCCGGAACGCCCCGAGCGAGTAGCACAGAATCACCATCTGGAAGCCCGGGACGGCGCCGACGGCCATCCCACCGATGTAGGCGTAGGCCAACACTTTCCCCGATGTCATCCGCATCATGTGGTAGCCGACCAGGCCGTTGGAGATCGCGGCCCCGCCGGTGATGGCAAGCAGCAACACGAAGCCGAAGTGCATGCTCGTCGCGTGCTGGGTGAACCAGGCCTGCATCGCCTCGGGGCCCACGTCGGGCCGGGGCGGCGGTGTCACCCGGCCCAGCAGGCACACCCCCAGGCCCATCAGGCCGTAGAACACCACGAAGATCCACCACACCACGCGCACATCGGGTTTGCCCGCGTCGGGCGGCGGGGTGGCGTCGACGTCCTCGCCGTAGAGCAGGGTGGCGACGTTCACCGCAGCACACCCTCGGCAACGCCCTGCCGATACAGGGCATCTCGCAGCGCGAAGAACATCGCGAACACGAACACCGCGAACGCCCCGTTACGCACCCAGAAGGAGATGAGACCGTCCCAGGCCAACGGCCCGGTCTTGAACACGGTTGCGGCGACCGACGGCAGCATCGCCAACGCGGTGATCACCGACAGGTGGGCCACCCAGCGCGGGAAGACCGGGGAGGGACCGCGATCGGCGTAGACGGCACATGCCAGCATCGCGAACTGCCCGACGATCATCCCGACAGGTGCGATGAACGACATCCATGCCAGGTCGTTGAGCGCCTCGACCACTTCGGGGCTGCGATCGGGCCGAAAGGCCGCCACCCCGAAGAAGATGTTGGACAGCGCGAAAAGCGTCGCCCCGCTGACCACCGCGGCCAGATATCCGTAGGCGAACACGTGACTCTGGGTGGACATCCGTTTCATCTGGCCCACGATCAGCACCAGGAACGGCACGATCATGATCCCGCACAGGTTGAATCCGACCATGCTGAGACGGATCCACGATCGGTGTTGGTCGTAGAACTCGGCAACCTGCGCCGCGGACATGGTCGGTGACATCGGCGGGAAGAACCCCGGGAAGGTCGCGAACAACACGAGCAACACCGCACCCACCGCGGGGCCCGACCACAGCAGCACCCACTGCGCCCGGAACGCGGTGGCCTGCGGAGTCTCCTCCGCCTCGGCGATCATCTGCATGGCGTGACCCCTTCGCTGCTCGCCCGGCGACACCAGTCGGGAGGCCGCCGGGACCGAATAGCCCCCTAGCCGATCGACTACCCGAAGATAGCCGAGCGGCTATCCGACGGTCAATGGCCGTCGGGCACCTCGATGAATCGTTTGGTGAGCCGCAGCAATTGGGCGCGTAGCGTGTCGTCGTCGACGTGGCCCACCAGCGGATGCATCACCCCGACAGCAATGGCACCCGACAGCATTGCCGCCGACACCACGGCGTCGTCGCCGGCTTCGCCGACCAGCACTCCATACAACCGCGCGATGAACTGTTGAAAAGGCTGGTGCTCGGCCAGCAGCCGGACAATCACCGGATCGAACTGCAGGGTGCTGGCCGCGCCCCGTCGTCGCACCGCCATGTCGATGACGCCGTCGAGCAACACTTCTCGAGCCCGCGGCCGACTCTGCTCGGCTTCGGCAGCCTCCAGCGCTTCCTCCAACGCCCCCAGCTCCCGCTCGGTGAGCGCGACGACGATCTCTTCCTTGGTCTTGAACTGGTGGTAGACCGCCGCCTTGGTCACCCCGATCACGTCGGCGATCATCTGCAGCGACGTTCCGCCGACGCCGTGTTCGCCGATCAACTGCAGCGCAGCGTCGAGAATGCGCGTCTGCGCCGCGCTGCGAGGAATGAAGCGGAACTGGGTAGCGGCCGTAGTGGAAGCCATGCGATGAGAGTAGCCAGTCGGCTAGTCGGACAACAGCCGCTCCGCCGCCGAGTACGGATCTTCGGTTCCGTCGACAACCAGTTCGGTGAGCCGCTCCAGTGCGGGATGGGTGCGCAGCCGGGTCTGAGCCAAGGACAGGATCTGTGCCCGCGCCCGGGCCAGCCGACGCTCCCGACTGTCGGTGCGGTGATGGGCTTCGATGGTGTCCACCAGCTCGTCGAGACCGTCACCGCGCGCAGCGATCAGGGTGAGAATCGGTGCGCCGGTGTGCATCAGCTCGACCCGAAGATCGCGCACGGTCTGCTCGGCACCCTCGCGGTCGGCCTTGTTGACCACCACGATGTCGCCCACTTCCAGCAATCCGGCTTTGGCGGCCTGGACCGCGTCGCCGGCGCCGGGATTGAGCACCACGACTGTCGGGTCGGCGATCGCGGCGATCTCGATCTCCGATTGGCCCACCCCGACCGTCTCCAACAGCAGCACGTCGAATCCGAGCGCGGCGAGCAGCTGGAGGGCTGCGGGCACCGCCTCGGCCAGTCCACCCAGGTGGCCGCGGGCCGCCACCGACCGAATGAGCACGTCCGGGTCGTTGATATGGGCGGCCATCCGGATGCGATCACCCAGCAGTGCGCCGCCGCTGAACGGCGAGGACGGGTCGACGGCCAGCACCGCCACCCGCAGCCCCCGCTGTCGGTACGCCCCCACCAGTGCAGCGATCGTGGTGGACTTGCCCGCCCCCGGCGGCCCGGTCACCCCGATGACTCGCGCGGCGGCAGGCCCCACGGCGGACAGGACTTCGGCCCGCCGGCCGCCTTCGACCAAGCTGAGCAACCGGCCGGTGGCGCGCACCGAACCCTCGCGCGCCGCGGCCAGCAACTCGGCAATGGTCATCGGTACCGTCAGTTCTTGTTCGCGGTGAGCCGATCGATGATGGCCGCGAAGTCGTCGGTCTTGAAGGACTGATCTTCGGCCATGTTGGCGAAATCCAACGTGGCCAGTACCGCGCGCTCCAAGTGGATGTTGAGCAGCCGCTTGGTGCTCTCCACCGCCTGGCGAGGCAACTCAGCGATTCGCTTGGCACACGAAATCGCTTCCGCCAGAGGATCGTCCGCCACGTGATTGGCCAATCCCAGCTCTACTGCCCGGGCCGCCGGAATACGTGCTCCGGTCAGGGCGTATTCCTTGGCCAGCAGCAGGCTCATCTGCAACGGCCAGGTCAGCGGGCCGCCGTCGGCAGCGACCAGACCCACCTGCACGTGCGGGTCGGCCAGGTAGGCCGACTCCGAGATGTAGACGATGTCGCTCAGCGCCACCAGACTGCAGCCCAGCCCGACGGCGGACCCGTTCACCGCGGCGATCACCGGGGTACGGCAGCGTGCCATGCCCAGCACGATATCGCGGCCGTGCGCAATCGTCTTGGCCCGCAGCTTCTCGTCACGGCGCAGTTCGTCGAGGTAGGCGAAATCGCCCCCGGCGGAGAACGCCCGCCCGCTGCCGGTCAGCACCGCCGCCCGCGCCTCGTCGTCTTCCTCCAACCGCGGCCACAGTTTCGCCAGACCGGTGTGCAGCGCGTCGTTGACGGCGTTGAGCGCGTCGGGGCGATTCAGCGTGATGATCCGCAGCGGGCCATCGGCGCGCACGTCGATCTCAGCTGGCATGTCGTACATGTCAGACTCCTCTACTTCAATCCCAGGATTCGGCCGGCAATGATGTTCTTCTGAATCTGCGAGGTCCCGCCCATCACGCTCTGGGCGCGGCTGTACAGGTAGGCGCTGAGCAGGTCCGGGTCGTCGACCCCGCCGACCGCCAGCGCGGCGTGGCCGACGGACTGCTCCACCCAGGTCATCAGCAGCTTGTCCAGCGAGCCCTCCGGCCCGTGCGAGAGCCCGTCGAGCTGTTCGGAGAGCCGTCGGCGCACATGCAACCGCAGCATCTCGGTTTCCACTGCTGCCCAAGCCAATTCCTCCGGCACGTCACCGGATACCCGGTTCGCCATCTGGCGCACCAGCTTGCCGTAGCGCGCCGAGTACCCCAGCGTCGACGGTTCGCGCTCATGACCGACCACCGTCATCGCCAGCGCCCAGCCCTCCCCCGGCGCACCGATCATCTGGCTTGCCGGCACCCTCGCGCCGTCGAACAGAACCTGGCCGAATTCCGTGGTGACACCGTTGATCATCTGCAGCGGTCGCTGCTCGATTCCGGGCTGGTGCATCGAGATGATGAACGCCGAGATACCCCGATGCCGGGGTGCGTCCTTATCGGTGCGGGCCAGCAGCAGACACCAGTCGGCGACGTCGGAGTAACTGGTCCAGATCTTGTGCCCGTGTATGACATAGTCGTCGCCTTCACGAGTCGCCGTGGTGGTCAGCGATGCCAGATCTGAACCGGCCCCGGGTTCGGAGAAGCCCTGGCACCAGCGCTGGGTGCCGTCGATCATGCCGGGCAGGAACCGTTGCTGCAGTTCTGCACTGGCGTGTCGACCCAACCCGACGACCAGATACCCCAAACTCGGCCGCGGCGGGGCGCCCGCAGCAGCCAGCTCCTCATCGACGATGACGTCATAGACCGGGGGCAGCTCTTGGCCGCCGTACTCGCGCGGCCAGGATGCCCCGAAGAATCCGCCCGCGTACAGCGCCTGATGCCACTCACCCTGGCGCGCCCAGTACTCGTCGTCGCTGGCGGCGGGGAAGGTACCGGCCCGCTCGGTCAGCCAGGCCCGAAGCCTGCTGCGGAAGTCGGCTTCGGCGGGCGAATCACGAAAGTCCATCTGCGATCTCCCTTATCGTCACGGGCCACAGGCCGGTCGAAGTCAGCGCCCGCCGCAGATAGACGTGCGCGGCGCACTCCCAGGTGTTGCCGATTCCGCCGTGCACCTGGATCGCGGTCTCGCAGACCGTCCGAGCGGCGCGCGCGGAATAGATCTTGGCGATCCGGGCGGCACGTACCGCGTCTGCCGCGGGCGCCTCGTCGACCGCCCAGGCCGCGTGCCGCAGCACGCTCACCGAACCCTCGATCAGCGCCAGTCCCTCGGCGAGCAGGTGGGCGATGACCTGATAGGACCCGATGGCTTTGCCGTACTGCTCACGGATCTTGGCGTAATCGCATGCCAGACCGTGCGCGCCGCGTGCGGTGCCGACCAGATCCGCGCACGTGGCCACCAGCGCCAGCGCCTGCCAACGCAACGCGTCCTCGGCGCCGAGCTCGCCGACCCGCTGCGCCGCACCGGTAAGACCGGCCACCGGCCGGGTGAGGTCGGCTCCGGTGCGCAGCGCACCGACCGGGGCCGTGAGCACCGCGCGCCCGCGCACCGTCACCGCCTGCGCGGCACCGCGCGCGTCGATGGCGGTGTCACCGACCGCAACGGTGGCCGGACCCTCACCCAGGGTCACGTGGCGGTGCAGGTCGTCGGCAAGCGCCGGCCCGAGGAACGGCACGTCGACAAGACCGCGTCCGAACTCCTCGGCGACGATCGCCACCTCGACCCCCGACGCACCGTCGGAACGTAAAGCGCGCCAGCCGGTCTGGGCGACGGCACGTTCCAGTCGGGTGATCCGACCCGCGTCGTCGAGCTCGGCCACCGAGCCGGGCCCCAGATCATCGGCGAGCTTGGCCGCGGCATCTCGCAGTTGGCGCTGCTCGGCATTCAGCCGGACATCCATAGGCGCTCCTTCAGTAGTCGGCGCAACAGCTTTCCGGAAGGCAATCGGGGGACCTCGGGCACGACCACCACCCGGCGCAGCCGCTTGTAGGACGCGAGGCGGTCGCTGACCAGCGCGCACAGTTCGTCGGCGCTGACCGGGGCGCGCAGTGCGACCGCGGCGACGACGGCCTCACCGTCACGCTCGTCGGGTACCCCGAACACGCCGCAGTCAGCGACCGCCGGGTGCTCGTGCAACACCGCCTCGATCTCGGCGGGGGCGACCTGAAAGCCGCGGACCTTGATCATCTCCTTGCAGCGATCGGTGATCCGCAACCAGCCGCCGCCGTCGAGGTATCCCACGTCGCCGGTGTGAAACCAGCTGTCGCGCAGGACTTCTGCGGTCGCCGACGCGGGAAGGTAACCGGCCATCAGGGAGTCGGACCGGACCAGGATCTCGCCGGGGACACCGGCCGTGAGTTGCTCACCAGTTTCGACATCGACTACCTGCAGCTGCACTCCGGGTACCGGCCGGCCCACGGTGTCCGGAACCGCGTCGTCGAGCCGCGCCGCACCCAGGGGGTTGCATGCGATCACCGGTAGCTCGCTGGTGCCGTAGGCCGGCACAACGGGCACGCCGGTGCGTCGGGTGATGGTGTCGGCGACGGCCGCGGTCACCGGGGTGGCACCCCACATGATGAAACGCAGTGAGGACAGGTCGAACGATTCCAGGTCCGGATGCGCCGCGATGGCCAGGGCGATCGGTGCCACCGCCATTTCCACGGTGATCTTGTCCGAGCCGATCGATTGCAGCATCGTGTCGATGTCGAAGCGCCGATGCAACCGCACCCAGACCCCGACGCTCAGCGCGGTCAGGATGTTGAGCAGCCCGAGGATATGCGACGGCGGCGTTGCCACTTGAATCCGGTCGGCGGCGGTCAGCCCCAACGCATCCCGCCAGTGCCGTACCGCCGCGGCCAGCGAGGTGTGGGTGTGCCGGACCGCTTTGGGCAGTCCGGTGGTGCCGGAGCTGAACACCAGCAGTGCATCGGAACCGGCGGGCGGTGGATCAGCCTCGAAGGTGCCGCCCGGAATCTCGGCCAGCACTTCATCGAGGTGTCGCATCGGCATCAGCTCGGCGAGCACCGGCTGGTCACCGAGGGCGTACCGGGGTTGCACCAGCGCGAGGGCGTGCGCCACCTCGTCGCGCTTCCAGGCGGGGCTGATCAGCGCGACGATCGCGCCCAGGCGCCAGATGGCACGCACGGCGATGACGAACTCCGGCCGATTCGACGACATCAGCGCCACCCGGTCCCCGGCGCTCACACCGTCGGCCGCCAGGACGGCCGCCAGGTCGCCGGCCAGCGCGTCGAGCTCGGGCAGCCGCCACTGCCGATCCTCGAACGCAAGCACTGCTGTAGTCGATCCTGACGACATTTGAGAAGATCCTATCGGTTTGAGAGAATAGTATTCTCTAAAGCGAAGAACGCAAACCGGAAGGGGGTGGGCATGGCGGTCACTCATGCTTTCCAGCGAGCGACCGTGACGCGCATCGTCAAGGAGACGGCCGACGCCTACACCTTCGTACTGGCGCCGCAGGAGACGCCGTTTCCCTACCGGGCCGGTCAGTACTCGACGTTCCAGGTGCGGGTCGACGGCGAGGAGCTCTACCGCTCCTACTCGATGTCGAGCGCGCCAGAGTCCGACGCCGAGCTGATGACCACGGTCAAACGTGTTCCCGGCGGCAAGGTGTCGAACTGGTTGCTGGACAACATCGCCGAAGGCGACGAGCTGGTCATGACCCGCGCGGCGGGGATCTTCTGCCTACAGGAGTCGACGGCTCCGCTACTCGCGTTCTCCGGTGGCAGCGGAATCACGCCCATCCTGTCGCTGGCCAAGAGCGCACTGGCGACCACCGACCGCGCCGTGCGGCTGCTCTGCGCCGACCGGGACGCCTCCGCGGCGATCTTCGCGGGCGCACTGGACGAACTTGCCGCCCGCTACCCCGGCCGACTGTCCGTTCAGCGCCATTGCGATGCCGACGACGGACTACTCGACGCCGCGGCGGTCACCGCATTCGTCGGCGCCGACACCGGCGCGGACTGCTACGTGTGCGGACCGGCCGGATTCATGGATGTGGTGCGGGCGGCCTGGCCGGGTCCGGGCCGGCTGTTCATCGAGGACTTCGATGTGACGACCGCACCGGCGCCCTCGGCGTCTTCGGAGGCGGCCCCGGCGCCCGGCACCGACGCCGAGGTGACCGGGACGGTGACGATCCACCTCGGGCGCCAGAAGGAATCGGTGCCGCGTGTTGCCCGCGAGACCCTGCTGGAAAGCGCCCGGCGGGCCGGACTGGCTCCCCCGTTCTCCTGCGAAGCGGGCAACTGCGGCACCTGCATCGCGCACATCACCGAGGGCAGCGCGACCATGATCAACAACACCGTGCTCGACGATGACGAGGTCGCCGACGGTTACATCCTGACCTGCCAGGGCCTGCCCGAGGGCGGCTCGATCACCGTGCACTACGAATAGGTCGGGGGTGCCTGCCGGCCACCGGGTCTCAGCCGGTGGCACCGACCCCGTAGCCCAAAGTGCTCTTGGTCTCCAGGTATTCGTGGAATCCGGCGTCGCTCCACTCGCGGCCGTTGCCGCTGCGCTTGTAGCCGCCGAACGGCGCATTCAGGTCGAAGGCGTGGTTGATCGCAACCCAGCCGGCCCGGATCCGGCGAGCGATTCCCCGCGCGGCGTCGAGGTCAGCGCCCGAGACGTAGCCGGCCAAACCGTACTCGGTGTCATTGGCGATCTCCACAGCCTCGTCCAGGTCGTCATAGCCGAGGATGCACAACACCGGACCGAAGATCTCTTCGCGCGCAATCGTCATCTGGTTCGTCACCCGCGCGAAGACCGTCGGCCGGACGAAGTAGCCGGTGTCGATCCCGTCGGGCCGGCCGGCGCCGCCGGCGGCGACCGTGGCGCCCTCGGCGATGCCCTGCTCGATCAGGCCCTGCACCTTGGCGAACTGCGCCGCTGACGCCACCGGACCGATCGCTTTCGGATCGGCGGGATCGCCGACCTTGACCCCTTCGGCGACCGCATGAGCGATCGCGATGGCCTCGTCCATGCGCGAGTTCGGCACCAACATCCGTGACGGCGCGTTACAGCTCTGCCCCGAGTTGACCATCATGGTCGACACCCCGGCGGTGACGCTGTCGACGAATGCGTCGTCGTCGAGCACGATGTTGGCGCTCTTGCCGCCCAGCTCCTGGGTCACCCGCTTTACGGTCGGGGCGGCGTTCTCGGCCACCGCGACACCGGCGCGGGTGGAGCCGGTGAACGACACCATGTCGACATCCGGGTGCCGCGACAGCGCCGAGCCGACTCCGGGTCCGTCTCCGTTGACCATGTTGTACACGCCGGCCGGGACGCCCGCGGCGTCCATGATCTCGGTGAAGATGTAGGCCGAGAACGGCGCGACCTCAGACGGCTTCAGCACCATGGTGCAGCCCGTGGACAACGCCGGGTACACCTTCACCGCAATCTGGTTCAGCGGCCAGTTCCACGGCGTGATGAGACCGCACACCCCGATCGGCTCGCGCTCCACCAAGGTCTCGCCGCGCTGCTCGCTGAACGAGAAGTTCTTCAGTGCATCGATCGCCGTGACGAGATGACCGGCCCCGAGATTGATCTGCACTCCGGCAGCCAGACTGGGCGGCGCGCCCATCTCTTCGTTCACCGCGTCGGCCAGGTCGCCGCTGCGCCGTTGGTACTCGGCGAGGATCGCCTGCAGCAGATCCAGGCGCTCCGCGCGGCTGCTCTGCGACCAGCTGTCAAAGGCTCGCCGGGCCGCAGCCACCGCGAGGTCGACGTCTGCCGCCGACCCCAATGCGATCTTCCCGCAGACTTTTTCGGTGGCCGGGTTGTCGACATCGAGCGTCTTCGCCTCGGCCGGGTCCACCCACCGGCCGTCGATGTAGAACTGGGTGTACTCGCGCATCATGGACTCTCCTTGGACTGTTGGGGCCTACTGGGTTCCGTCTGTCTGCGCCATCCCGAAGCTGTATCGGATGTGCGCGGCGTGCCCCTCGGGCACCACCGGGAAGCTCACCGGTTCGGTGACGTCGCGGATCGCCTCGATCCGCGCGTCGATGTCCTCGATGGTCCAGGACGGTTGGTAAACGCCGGGGCTCTCAACGAGCGCGGCCCGGGCTACCCGCCCGGCCAGCGCGATCAGCACTTCTCCGGTGACCGAACAGGATTCGTGTGCCAGCCAGCCCACCAGCGGAGCGACCAGGTCGGGTTCCATCGGCGGGTACGCCGAGGTGTCGATCCCCTCGGCCATCCGGGTCACCGCCGCCGGGACCACCACGTTGCAGCGGACGCCGTGAGCCGCGCCCTCCAGCGCCGCGACGTTGCTCAGCCCGATCACGCCCGCCTTCGCGGCCGCATAGTTGGCCACATCGGCGTTGCCGTAGATTCCGCCGATCGACGAGGTCAGCACTATGCGACCGTAGCCTGCGTCACACATGGCGCCGAAGGCCGCCCGCACCACATGGAACGCACCACGCAGGTGCACGTCCAGCACCGCATCGAAGTCTTCCGCCCTCATCTCACGTAGCGGGGCCCGCCGGACGTTTCCGGCATTGTGGATCAGGATGTCGACCCGCCCGTAGCGCTCCAGCGCGGCACCGATGATGGCCTCGCCGCCCTCGGGTGTGGCGACCGACGCGGTGCAGGCCACCGCGGCGCCGCCCGCCTCGCGGATCTCGGCGGCGACCCGCTCGGCCGGATCTCCGTGCAGGCCGTCGCCGGCCAGGCCGGCTCCGGTGTCATTGACGACGACGGTGGCTCCGCGTTGCCCCAACAGCAGTGCGTAGGCGCGGCCCAGCCCCCGCCCGGCACCGGTCACGACGGCGACACGGCCATCGAAGCGCAACGGAGGTGGTGCGCTCAAGCGAACGGTTCCTCACCGGTGAGATCGCGCGAATGCAGCGTTGGCGTCGTCGTCATCGCAGATCCAATCCGTATAGGTCGCCGGCGTCGCGCCACTGCCTCAACAGATCGTCGAAGGCGTAGAAGCCCGGCGAGTAGACCTCACCCAGGAACGAGCGGCTGGCGTCGCCGAATCCGCGGCCCTCGTTGTTGTAATAACCTGGCGTGCAGGTTAAGTCGAATGCCGAGTTGTCGAACGCCAACTCCCGGATGGTGTTGACCCAGGCGTCCTGACCTTCCTGACTGGGCTCGACGACCGTCGCCTTCCGGTTGAGAGCCTCGGCGATGATGTAGGCGATATGTTCGGCCTGCTGCTCGAACATCGCGGTGGTGTTGGCCGACACGCCGCCCTGGATGAAGCCGGTGTGGAACTGATTGGGGAACCCGCGGCTGGTCATCCCGTGCAGGGTTTGATACCCGTCGCGCCAATGGTCGAACAGCGATACCCCATCGCGGCCCTCGATGGCGTCGATCGCGTACCGACGGCTGATCTCCGTGGATATCTCGAAACCACTGGCAAAGATGACGCAGTCGACCTCATACTCGACACCGGCCGCGACAATGCCTTTCTCCGTGAGCTTTTCGACACCCTTGGATTCGGCTACGTCGACCAGGGTGACATTGGGCCGATTGAACGCAGGCAGGTAGGTGTCGCTGGAGGTCGGGCGCTTGCACATGAACCGGTAGTACGGCTTGAGCGCCTCAGCGGTCTGCGGATCGTCGACGATACCGTCGATGCGGCGGCGCAGCCGCTCCATGATCTTGTAGTCCTCCTCCTCCCGCATCGCCATGATCTCCTCGACGCCGAGCGCCGTCGGGTCGGGGCTGGCGCCGATGCGAGCGGTCAGATTACGGCCCAACTCGGTCCAGAAGTCGCACACCATATCGGGGGCATCGAATACCACGCCTTCGAACGGCGACCAGCGGTGAAAGTTGCGCTTGCGTTCGGCCTGCCAACCCGGTTGCAGCGACGCGGCCCACTGCGGGTCGGTGGGCTCATTTCGGCGGAAGTCGACCGAGGATGGCGTGCGCTGAAAAACATAGAGCTGCTTGGCGTCCCGTCCCAGGTGCGGGACCAGCTGCACCCCCGTCGCGCCGGTGCCCACCAGAGCTACACGCTTGTCCGCCAGCTTGTCCAGGCCACCGTTCGCGTCGCCGCCGGTGTAGTCGTAATCCCAGCGGGCCGAGTGGAAGACGTGACCGCCCGCCTTCATGAAGTCCTTGATGCCCGCAATGCCGGGCAACTTGGGCCGGTTGTAGGAGCCCTGCGCCATCACCACGAAACGCGCCCGCAGAGCGTCGCCCCGGTTGGTCGTCAGCCGCCAGCGCTTGATCTCCTCGTCCCAGCGAGCGGTGCGCACCTGGGTCGAGAAGATCGCCCCGTCGTAGAGGCCGAAGTGCTTTCCGATGTTCTGGCAGTGCTGGAAGATCTCGGCACCGTCGGCGAACTTCTTGGACGGGATGAAGTCGAGCTCTTCGAGCAGCGGTACATAGCAGTAGGCGTCGTTGTCGCATTGGATTCCGGGGAACCGGTTCCAGTACCAGACACCGCCGAAGTCGCCGCCCATCTCGACAACCCGCACGTCGGCCACGCCGGCTTTCTTCAGGTAGGCGCCGGCGAGCAGTCCGGCGATGCCACCGCCGAGGACTACGACCTCGATATCGGCATCGATGGGTTCACGCGGAGTGACCGCGGTGTGCGGATCGACCTCGGCGAACTCCACGAAGTCATCCTTGAGTTCGAGGTACTGCTGCGAGCCGTCGGAGCGAACGCGTTTGGCACGCTCGGCGGCGTACTTGCGCCGGAGCGTTTCGATGTCGAAGTCGTCCGGGGTCTGAGTCGGCGAGCAGTCCGTCATCGATCGTTTCCTGTCGGAATTTCTTGCGGCGCACCGGCGCCCATGTATTTTGACAACTGGTGGTGCAGGTTGACGATGGCGCGCTCCCGATAAGGGTTGGGCTTGGCGCCGGGATAGCCGAGGGACTTCATGCCCTGCTGTACCGCTGCCATGTTGGAGAAGTCCTGCGGGAGAACCGAGCGCCAGCCCGGGTCGCCCACCGGGGTGTACTCCCATTCCGTCTGCGGTTCTCCATTTTTGGGAAAGAGTTCGAACACCGAAACTTCGAAGATGCACTTGTCGGGGTTGTAGCTGGGGTGCGGCCGAGCGCTGTAGCACAGCGCACTGGTCAGTCCCTGGCCGATCTGGAAGTTCGGGAAGATCTGCCAGGCGGTGCCGGCCTGCCCGAGCACATCGGTGGGGATCGTCGGCCAGATGACCCCACGAGCGGCGTCGTCGCGGCGCGCCGAAGCGAGCCAGTGCTCGAGGACCTTGTCGGCCGGAGTGCCCTCGGGCAGCTCGTCTACCAGTCGCTTGGCGGCGTTGACCAGCGTTGCGGTGGTGGTGGCGTTGGTCTCCTCCATGGTGTAGACCTGCATCTCCGCGGTCGACACCCGCGGATCGGCTCCGGTCCCCAGCCGGATCTTCGACTTGGTCGCCTCTAGGTCCTCGGGGGCGTCGTAGCCGAGGTTGCTGTGCTTGCCCTGCACCCGCGCCCAGCCCTTGAACTCACCGAACTTGTTGAACTCCGGATGGGTTGTGTAGACGTGGTAAGTCTCGTTGAAGGCCTCCATGGCGACCTTCCAATTGCAGTCGAACTCCAGCCATTTGCGCCACTTGTAGCGCATGTTCTCCAGCCCGAACGGGTCGAGGATCTTCGCGGCCGGGAACAGGTAGTCCGCCAGCGATTCACAGTCGGGGTCCATGTTGATCCAAAGCCAGCCACCCCAGGTATCGACGCGCACCGGACCCAGGTGGGTGTTCGCGGGCGTCAGAGTGCCTTGCCAGTCGTCCTGTTCGCGAATGTGGGTGCAGGCTCCGTCGAGTCCGTAAGTCCAGCCATGGAAACCGCAGACGAACGATTTGCGGGTGCGCGCGCAGGCGTTCTTCGCCCCGGCGGGGGTGTCGATCAGCCGGCGGCCGCGGTGCATACAGACGTTGTGGTGCGCATGAAAAGAGTCTGGTCCGCTGCGGACGACGATGATCGAGTCGTCGAGGATCTCGTAGGTGAGGTAGCTGCCCACCTCCGGCAGATCTTCGACCCGCCCGACCTGCTGCCATACCTTGCGCCACAACTTGTCTCGCTCGGCGCGGGCGTAGTTCGGGCAGGTGTAGGCCTCAACACCGATCGTGACCGGGCTGGCCAGTTCTTCGTCTGAACCCTCGACCGGGTCGGTCATCACATCCTCCTTATCGCCGCGCGGAAGGTGTCGTCCTTGAGAAACAGCGAGGTGTTGTCGGCGTTGAGGTGACTCCATTTCAGGTTCAGCCCGCCGTCGACCAGCAAGGTCTGCCCGGTGATGTAGCTGGCCAGATCGGAGAGCAGAAACAGGATCGGCCCGGCCTGTTCCTCGGGCCGTCCGCGTCGCCCTATGGCGATCGCCTGCAGGTCGCGATCGGGGTCCGTATCGGTGTAGGTGGCCGAGGCTGCGGTGTTGGTGACGCCCGGAGCCACCGCGTTGACCCGAATCCCGGCCGCCGCCAACTCAACGGCCATGGTGCGGGTCATCGCGACGATCGCGGCCTTTGCTGTGCCGTAAGCGATATGGAACGGCGCGGTGTTCATCCCGCTGATCGAGGAGATCGACACGATCGAGCCCGGCCGCTGCTGCGCCACCAGTGCGGCGGCAACCGCGCGACTCATGAAAAAGGCGGTCTCCAGGTTGTGCGTGAAGATCTTTCGCCAATCGGCGCGCGCCACCCTGGTGGACGGCATCCAGGTCGCCGGTTCGGCACCACCAGCGACGTTGACCAGCCCGTAGAGCTGCCCGCCGGCACGTTGCGCCGCGTCGAGCACCGTGGCGACACCCTCGTCAGTGGAAGCATCGGCGGCCACGGGTATCACCGACAGACCCCGCTCCGCCAGCGGCGCGATGTGCTCGTGGAGGTTTTCCTGCGAGCGGCTCACCGCGATCACGGTGGCCCCTGCCTGCGCGGCCATCGCGGTGATCGTCGTGCCGATCCCGCCGCCGCCGGCGCCCGACACCACCACGATCCGGCCGCGAAGGTCCAGGGGATTGAAATCACTCAACAGGCTGGGAGGAGTGCAGTGATCCGCCATGACCCGCTTTCACCTGACACAGACCGCAACTCGGATGCCGGCATGCACCGAGATCGCAAATTTGTCCGGACAACATATGCCATTCTTCCTTCTGAAGAATACTATTCCGCAGCGGCAAGGGCGGAGTCAAGAGCGGAACCCGGAGGCCCGTCGTCCTTATTGTCTGGACTAATTCGACGTCGGGCCGCCGTCCCCGTTCGGCGGCGCCGGTCGACGTGCCCCGGCGGGGCGAACGTTTGCTCGAAACGCCTTGCGTCATGATGGAACGCACGTCGCGCGTCGCCGAATTTGAGTACGCGCGTTGCCAGATCGAGCCGAGGGGAGATGCGAAGTGTCTTCCAGTCAACGTCGGGGCCGCTGGTCCGGGGTCCCACTGGCAGAGCGTCAGGCCTTGCGCCGAGACGAGTTTCTATCCGTCGGGGTGCAGCTGCTCGGCGACGCAGGTGGACCCACACTGACCATCCGATCGGTCTGTCGCGCGGCCGCGCTGACCGAGCGCTACTTCTACGAGTGCTTTGCCGATCGTGACGAGTTTGTGCGCGAGGTATATGACGACGTGTGTACGCGGGCGTTGGCGGCGCTGCTGTCGGCGCGCAATCCCCGCGAAGGCGTGGAATGCTTCATCACCCTGATGGTCGACGACCCGGCCCGCGGCCGGGTGCTGCTGCTAGCCCCCGAGCGGGAGCCAATCCTGGCCAGCGCCGGCGCCAAGTGGATGCCGGACTTCATCGTGATGCTGCAGCGCACCCTGACTCGGATCGGCGATGCGGCGGTCCAGCAGATGGTGGCCACCGGGCTGATCGGCGCGATGACCACCTTGTTCGCCGCCTACCTGAACGGCAAGCTCGAAGCCAGCCGCGGCCAATTCATCGACTTCTGCGTTGACATGCTGCTCACTGCGCAGATCGCACGCTAGCCCGGGGCCACGATTTCACAGCCAAACACGCACCGCGAAAACTTGATGCTACCGACAGACACAGATATATTGCCTGCAACTAGTCGACACAGATATCTGGGGAGCTGGCATGACGCGGGAATGGTCCGACGTGGAGCTGCTGCACGAGCTCGAGCCCGTCGTGGAAAAACTCATCAACCGACACTTCTCCATGGCCAAGGACTGGAACCCCCACGACTACATCCCCTGGTCAGAGGGCAAGAACTATTACGCGCTCGGCGGGCAGGATTGGCATCCCGAGCAGTCGAAACTGTCCGAGGTCGCCCGGACGGCAATGGTGCAGAACCTGCTGACCGAGGACAACCTGCCCTCGTATCACCGCGAGATCGCGATGAACTTCACCATGGACGCCCCCTGGGGCACCTGGGTCAACCGCTGGACCGCTGAGGAGAACCGCCACGGCATCGCGCTGCGCGACTACCTGGTGGTCACCCGCAACTGCGACCCCATCGAACTGGAAACGCTGCGGATGGAAACCGTCAACCGCGGCTTCAGCCCGGGCCAGAACCACCAGGTCCAAGACGACCTGTTCGCCGAGAGCCTGTTCGACTCGGTCATCTATGTGAGCTTCCAGGAACTGGCCACCCGCATCTCGCACCGCAACACCGGCCAGGCCTGCAACGACCCCATCGCCGACCAGCTGCTGGCCCGGATCTCGCACGACGAGAACCTGCACATGATCTTCTACCGCGACGTCAGCGCCGTCGGCTTCGACATCGCACCGGAACAGGCGATGCGCTCGCTGCACCGGGTACTGGCCAACTTCCAGATGCCCGGATTCGTCGTTCCGGAGTTCCGCCGCAAGGCCGTGATCATCGCGGTGGGCGGCGTCTACGACCCGATGATCCACCGCGACGACGTGGTGATGCCGGTGCTGAAGAAGTGGGGCATCCTCGAGCGGAGCTTCAGCGGCGAAGCGGCCCGCTACCAGGAGGGGATCGCCAAGATCGTCGCCGAGCTGGACGAGACGTGCGAGAAGTTCGAACTGGCCAAGCAACGCCGGCTCGAGCGGGAGGCCAAGATGGCCGAGAAGCGCGCCGCCAAGAAGGTGTTGGAGCCATCAGCGTCGTAGCCGACGAGCAGCGGACGCTGGATGATGACGGCGACCTGCCGCGCCCGGCTTCGCCGAGCTCGCAGTCGCCGCTGAAGATCGGGTCGCTTGAGCTTGCCAGTCCCGTGGTGCTGGCCCCGATGGCCGGCGTCACCAACGTCGCATTCCGGACGCTCTGCCGCGAGCTGGAACAGTCCCGGGCCGGAACGGTCAGCGGGCTGTATGTCTGCGAGATGGTGACCGCACGTGCGCTCGTCGAACGGCACCCCGCCACCCTGCACATGACGACGTTCGGGCCGGAGGAATCACCGCGCTCGCTGCAGCTCTACACCGTCGACCCCGACACCACTTACGCCGCGGCGAAGATGATCGCCGACGAAGGACTCGCCGACCATATCGACATGAATTTCGGCTGCCCGGTGCCCAAGGTGACCCGCCTCGGCGGCGGGTCGGCGCTGCCGTACAAGCGCCGGCTCTTCGGCAACATCGTCGCCGCAGCGGTACGTGGCACGGCCGGCACCGACATTCCGGTGACCGTGAAATTCCGAATCGGCATCGACGACGCCCACCACACCCACCTGGACGCCGGACGCATTGCCGAGGCGGAAGGGGCTGCGGCGGTAGCCCTGCACGCCCGGACCGCGTCGCAGCGTTACTCCGGCACCGCCGACTGGGAGCAGATCGCGGCGCTCAAAGCGCAGGTCCGCTCGATTCCGGTTCTGGGCAACGGCGATATCTTCGAGGCCGGCGATGCCCTGGCCATGATGGCGGCCACTGGTTGTGACGGGGTGGTGATCGGCCGCGGCTGCCTGGGTCGCCCGTGGTTGTTCGGCGAGCTCTCGGCGGCCTTCGCGGGCCGGCCCACACCCACCCCACCCACCTTGGGCGAAGTCGCCGACATCATCCGCCGCCACGGCGAACTGCTCGCCCAGCACTTCGGCGAGGACAAGGGCATGCGCGAGATCCGCAAGCATGTCGCCTGGTACCTGCACGGATTCCCCGCCGGTTCCGAGCTGCGGCGCGAGCTGGCGATGGTGACCACGCTGTCCGAGCTCGACGAACTGCTCAAGCAGCTCGACGGCTCGGTCCCCTTTCCTGCGGCCGCTACCGGTCCCCGCGGGCGACAGGGCTCGCCGGCCAAGGTCACCCTGCCCGAAGGGTGGCTCGACGACCCCGATGACTGCGCGGTGCCGGCCGGAGCGGACATTATGCACTCGGGTGGCTGAAATGAGACTTTGTCGACATCGCGTGTCTGGAAAGTTCTCAGTAGAATAAGTACCTTATTGCCCCAGGCAGGGATCGTCTCTGCGGAGGCATATCCAGGTGCGGAGACCAATGCCGATCATCCGTACCCCACCGACGTGCGAGCGACGCGCGGCGGTACCTAGGACTCGGAGGCCCTTGAGGACATGAGTGACGGCGATAACGCCACTCCTGGCCGCTGGGCGCCGGAGGGCCACAATGACGGCGACCATCAGCTGATGACGATGACACCGCCGGGACCCGCACCCTGGGAACGCTGGCAGAACTCATCTGAGGAAACCCCCGCCCCGCACCGGCGAAACGCCTCCCGGCGCCGCAACGGGTCGGTGAGCGTCGCCGACCTGATCGCCAGGGTCAACGCCGAGCCTCCGCCTTCCGGTGGACGCAGCCAGCGCCGGGCCACCGCAGCCCCACCCGAGCCTCGTGAAGTGGCCGAGTTCGTCGAGACCATCGAGCCGGCGGCGCCCGACGTCGTATCCGAGGTATCGCAGCCCGAAGCCGAGCACTCGGCGCTCGAACTCGCCGACGCACCGGCCCCGATGCCCGACATCGCCGAAGTGGCCTACCCGTCGGAAGTGCCCGACCTCGACCGTATTCACGGCACGTCGCTCGAGCCGGCCGACTCCCCCGAGTGGGGCGAGTTGGGACCCGCCCCCGAGGCGCCGGGCTCATTCGGCGGTCCCAGCTTCGCCTCTCCTGCGTCGAGCCTCGCTGAAGCGTCGAGCCTCGCTGAACCGCCGGGTCTGTACGGCGGTCCCAGCTTCGCCTCTCCTGCGTCGAGCCTCGCTGAACCGCCGGTGCGAATCGACCCGCCTCGCCAGACACCGCCGACGGATGCCGAACCGGCCCCGCACGGGCCCCACCACCGGGCCAAACTCGCGGGCCGGGCGGTCGCGGCCATGATGGCGATCCTGGCCCTGGTGCTGACCGGGTCGGCCTGGCAGTGGAGTTCGTCGAAAAACCGCAGCCTCAACCACGTCAGCGCATTGGACCCCAACTCGCACGACATTCTCGATGCGGCCGGTCAGTACGGCGACGAGAACTTCCTGATCGTCGGCGCGGACACCCGAGCCGGCGCCAACAGCGACGTCGGCGCCGGCAGCACCGAGGACGCCGAGGGAGCTCGCTCCGACACGATCATGCTGGTCAACATCCCGGCGAACCGTAAACGCGTGGTGGTGGTGTCGTTCCCCCGTGACCTGGCGATCACCCCGATTCAGTGCGAGGTCTGGAACTCCGTGACCGGCGCCTACGGGCCGATCTACGACGAGGAAACCGGAACCTACAGCGACGACATCGTCTACACCGAGACGAAGCTGAACTCGACCTACGCCTTCGGCGGGCCGAAGTGTCTGGTCAAGGAGATCCAGAAACTGTCCGGATTGGCGATCAACCGGTTCATGGCCGTCGACTTCGTCGGATTCGGCAAGATGGTCGACGCGCTGGGCGGCGTCGAGGTGTGCACGCCCAGCCCGCTGTACGACCTCGTGCTGGGCAGCGTCCTCGAGGACACCGGACGCCAGCGAGTCAACGGCGGCACCGCGTTGAACTACGTGCGGGCCCGCCACGTCACCACCGAGGACAACGGCGACTACGGCCGCATCAAACGCCAACAGCTGTTCTTGTCGTCGCTGCTGCGTTCGTTGATCTCCACCAACACCTTCTTCTCGCCGACCAAGCTCAACAACGTGGTCAACATGTTCATCGGCGACAGCTCGGTAGACAACGTCACCACCAAGGACCTGGTGAACCTCGGCCAGTCGTTGCAGAAGGTCGCCGCCGGGCATATCACCTTCGTCACGGTGCCGACCAGTGAGACCGACGAGAACGGCGACGAGGTCCCCCGGATGGATGACGTGCGGGCACTGTTCGACGCCATCATCAACGACGACCCCCTGCCCGGCGAGAACGACCACAACGCCACCTCGGTCCCGACTACGGCGGCGGCCAGCCCCACGACCCCATCCACTTCCCTGCCCGGCGCACCGGCCACCCCGGTGGTCAAGCCGCTCAGCGAGCAGGTGCACGCAGTCACGACCTCGCCCGCCGATGTCACGGTGCG
The DNA here is from genome assembly GCF_046250095.1 of Mycobacterium sp. SMC-11. Classification (NCBI taxonomy): domain Bacteria; kingdom Bacillati; phylum Actinomycetota; class Actinomycetes; order Mycobacteriales; family Mycobacteriaceae; genus Mycobacterium; species Mycobacterium sp. SMC-11. The sequence goes on from NZ_CP176430.1 coordinate 3,977,060, forward strand.
GGTGTCTAACGCCACCGAGCAGTCCGGCCTGGCCGGAGCCACCTCCGAAGGCCTGCAACAGTGGGGCTTCAACGTCGACAATGCCGACGACTACCCCGGCACCGTCAAGGCCACCAAGGTGCTGTACTCCCCCGGAAACGAACAGGCCGCCGCCACAGTGTCCTCGGCACTGTCCGGCGCACCGATCGAGCGGGTCAGCGGACTGGGCAGCATCGTCCGCGTTGTCCTGGGCTCAGACTTCCGTACCGTGACCAAGCCGGTGGCCGCCGGCTCGCAGGTCAGCGTGCAACTCAACCGCGGCGCCAGCGTCGAACCGACCGAACTGCCCGACGACCTGACCGTCACCAACGCCGCCGACACCACCTGCGAGTAGCGCCCACTCCCGCCCAACCCGCGCGAATCGCGGTCCACGGTTAGTCTTGAGGGCATGCGAACCGCGTACCACGAGCAACTCTCGGATCTGGCCGAACAGCTCGGCACGATGTGCGGCTTGGCCGGGGCAGCAATGGAACGCGCCACACAGGCCCTGCTGCAAGCCGACTTGATGCTGGCCGAACAGGTGATCACCGATCACGAACAGATCGCCGCGATGAGTACCCGCGCCGAGGAAAGCTCTTTCGTGCTGTTGGCCTTGCAGGCCCCGGTCGCCGGGGATCTGCGCGCCATCGTCAGCTCCATTCAGATGGTGGCCGACATCGACCGGATGGGCGCGTTGGCCCTGCACGTCGCCAAGATCACCCGCCGCCGCCACCCGCAACATGCACTGCCCGAAGAGGTCAACGGGTACTTCGCCGAAATGGGCAGGCTTGCAGTCGAATTGGGAAACAGTGCGCAAGAGGTGCTGTTGTCTCGCGACCCGGAGAAGGCCGCCCGGATCCGCGAAGAAGACGACGCGATGGACGACCTGCACCGGCACCTGTTCTCGGTACTGATGGACAAGGAGTGGCGGCACGGAGTGGCCGCCGCCGTGGATGTGACGCTACTTGGGCGGTTCTACGAGCGGTTCGCCGACCACGCCGTCGAGGTCGCTCGTCGGGTGATCTTCCAGGCGACCGGCAAGTTCCCCGACGAGCACACCCTGCCGTCAAGCGAGTAGCGCGGCTAAAGCTCTTTTAAAGCCCTGAGGATGCGCTGTTCGCTGACCGGGCGCGGTGTACCGAGCTGCTGAGCCCACAGACTCACCCGAAGCTCTTGGATCTGGCGCGCGATGTCGCGCACGTCGTTGTCACGATGGCGCGCCGTAGGCAGGGTCGCCAATAGGTCCCGGTAGGCGTCCTGCACCGCGTGCACCCGCGCCATCCGTTCCCGGTCAGCCTGCAACGCGCGGGGCAACTGCTCCACCCGGCGACGAATCGCCGTGAGGTAGCGGACCAGATCCCCCAGATGCGCGCGACCGGTAGCGGTGACAAAACCGGGCGCCAGCAGCGCATCCAGCTGGCCGACGATATCGGCGATCGCCTCGGCCTGGCCGGGCGGCGGTTGCGCCGGCAGCGCCACTTCGGTGTCACGGGCCGCGGCCAGCACCTGCGCAACTCGGGTCACCACGTCAACGGTGGTCGGCACCAGCGCGGCGGCCACCCGGGTGCGCAACCCGATGTAGTCGTCCCGGGTCCACACCGGTGCCGGCGTCAACGCGTCGGTCGCAGCGTCGGCGCAGTCGTCGATGAGCGCCGCCAACGTCCCGTTCGGGTTCGCCTTGAGCATCAGCCGCGTCGGCGAATCCAGCTGACGCTCGACCGCTTTGACCGGCGACGGAACATCGCAGCGCAGCAACCGGCGGATACCAGGTCCGAGCGCGGCCCGCTGCTGCGCCTCGGTGGAGAACACCCGTAGCTGCGCGGTATCGCCGGCATCGGCAAAAGCCGGGAAGCCACGAACGGCGCGCCCAGCCACCACCCGCTGCACGGCCCGAGGCAGCGTGTCCAAGTCGTCCGGCCAGCTGCGCAGGCCACTGCGTTCCAGCTCCGCGCCGACCGCATCGGCGACCGCCTCGCGGGCCGACCCCGCCAGTCGATCCTGCAAGACGCCGAGGTCTTTGCCGCGAGCCACCTCGGTGCCGTCTGCGGCCTCCACGGCGAAGGTAACCCTCAAGTGCGCGGGCAGCTTGCTCAGGTCGAAAGCATCGATCGGGACCAACACCCCGGTGCGGCGACGAAGCTCGTGTACCAGCGACTCCAGCAGCGGCTCGCCCGGCCCGATTGCCGACAGCACCGCGCGGGCGGTGTCCGGTGCCGGGACGAAGTTGCGTCGCAGATCCTTGGGCAGGGACCGGATCAGTGCGGTGATCAGCTCTTCGCGCAGCGCAGGTACCTGCCAGGCGAACTCGTCGCCGCCGAGGCGGGCCAGCACATCGATCGGCACGTGGACGGTGACCCCGTCGTCGGCGGCGCCCGGCTCGAAGCGATACGTCAGCGGCAACGACAGATCCGCGGTCGCCCAGCTGTCCGGCCGATCAGCGCCGAGATTCTCATCGGCCCGCAGCAACTCGTCGCGAGTAAAGGTCAGCAGCTCGGGTGTGGCCTTGTGCTGCTTGCGCCACCAGCCGTCGAAGTGCCGCGCCGACACCACCTCGGCGGGGATCCGGGCGTCGTAGAGGTCATACACGGTGTCGTCGTCGACGATCAGATCGCGACGACGGAGCCTGTCTTCCAGCTCCTGCAGTTGGATGCGCAGGGCGGCGTTGTCGGCGAGGAATCGGTGCCGGGACACCCAGTCGCCCTCCACCAGCGCGTGCCGGATGAACAGCTCGCGAGCCACCGCCGGCTCCACCCGGGCATAGCCCACCCGGCGGCGCGCCACCAGCGGCAGTCCGTACAGCGTCACCTTTTCGAAGGCCATCACCTCGCCGCGCTTGGCGTCCCAATGCGGTTCGCTGTAGCTGCGCTGCACCAGATCTGCCGCGACCCGCTCGACGGTTTCCGGCTGGATGCGCGCGGCGGTCCGCCCGAACAGGCGGCTGGTCTCCACCAGCTCGGCGACCATCGTCCAGCGCGGAGGTCGTTTGGCCAGGACCGAACCGGGCGCCAGCACGAACTTTGAGTTGCGCGCGCCGGCGAACTCCCGACCGTCGTCACGGCGCATCCCGACGTGCGACAGCAACCCGGCCAGCAACGCAGCGTGGACAGCTGCCGGCTGGGCCGGCTCGCCGGATTCACGGATGCCGATATCGGCTGCGATGCTGCGCAGCTGCCCTACCAGGTCCTGCCATTCCCGGATTCGCAGGTAGTGCAGGAACTCATTGCGGCACATCCGCCGAAACGCACTGCCGCTCAGCATTTTCCGCTGCTCTGACAGATACGACCACAGGTTGAGGTAGGCGGTGAAGTCGGAATCGTCGTCGACGAACCGGGCATGCTTAGCCCGGGCCGCCTCCTCCCGATCGACTGGCCGCTCCCTGGGATCGGGAATGGTCAGGGCGGCGGCGAGCACCAGCATCTCGCGGACACAGCCCTCGGTCTCAGCGGCCAGGATCATCCGGCCCAACCGCGGGTCTACCGGCAACCGGGCCAGCCGGCGGCCGATATCGGTGATCGCTCCCTGCGCGGTAAACGCGCCGAGCTCGACCAGCAGCGCGACCCCGTCGCGGATGCTGCGCGAATCGGGCGGGTCGAGGAAGCCGAAGTCTTCCACCGCACCCAGCCGCAACGACGCCATCCGCAACAGCACTGCGGCCAGATTCGTGCGCAGCACCTCGGGGTCGGTGTAGCGCGGCCGAGCGTCGAAATCGGCTTCGCTGTAGAGCCGGATGCACACCCCGGGAGCGGTGCGGCCGCACCGGCCGCTGCGCTGCGCGGCGGACGCCTGGGAAATGGGTTCGATGGGTAGCCGCTGGACCTTCAGCCGGCGGCTGTAGCGAGAGATACGCGCGTTGCCCGGATCGATCACGTAGCGGATGCCCGGTACCGTCAGCGATGTCTCAGCTACGTTGGTGGCCAGCACAATCCGCCGGCCGGCGCGCGCAGGGGCGAACACCTTCTGCTGTTCGGCTGTGGACAGCCGCGCGTACAGCGGCAGAATCTCGGTGTTGGGCAACCCACCGAGCGCTTCTGCGGTATCCCGGATCTCGCGCTCGCCGGACAGGAACACCAAAATGTCGCCGGGCGGTTCGGCGGACAGTTCGTGCACCGCGTCGACGATCGCCTCGATCTCGTCGCGGGTCTCGGTCCGGATGATCTCCTGGTCCGGGTCATTAGGGTCCGCGAAATCTTCTGCGGCCTCCGAGCTGACCGGCAGCTCCAGCGGGCGATACCGGATTTCCACCGGGTAACTGCGGCCGGACACCTCGACGATCGGCGCGGGGCCACCGCTGCGCCCATCATCGAAGTGCGCCGCGAAACGCTGGGGTTCGATGGTGGCCGAGGTGATGATCACCTTCAGATCGGGGCGGCGCGGCAGCAACTCGCGCAGGTAGCCGAGCAGGAAGTCGATGTTGAGGCTGCGCTCATGCGCCTCGTCGATGATCAGCGTGTCGTAGCGCAGCAGCCGCCGGTCCCGTTCGAGTTCGGCGAGCAGGATGCCGTCGGTCATCAGTTTGATCAGGGTCCGATCGGACACGCGGTCGGTGAACCGGACCGCGTACCCGACGACATCGCCTAGCGGGCTGGCCAATTCGTCGGCGATACGCTGCGCAACGGTGCGGGCGGCCAGCCGCCGCGGCTGGGTGTGGCCGATGGTCCCGCGAATGCCGCGGCCCAGCTCCAGGCAGATCTTGGGCAGCTGCGTGGTCTTACCGGAACCGGTCTCGCCGGCCACCACGACGACCTGGTGATCCCGAATCGCCGCGGCGATCTCGTCGCGGCGGCCGCTGACCGGCAGCTCGGGATAGCGGACATCGGGCACCGCGGTCCGGCGCGCGGCGACCAGTGCTTGCGCCTCGCCCATCCGCTCGGCGAGCTTTCGCACCTGCTCGGGCTTTGCGCCACGCAGATCCTTCAGGCGCCGTCCGAAGTAGACCGCATCCCGGAGGGTCAGCTCATCGAGGAGCGTGCGCAACTGCGCGACGGACGGTTCGGCCACTTCGCGAAGCTTACGGGCCTGGGCCGACCTGCCTGTCATCTGGCATTTAGCCAGTCCATATCGGCGTCATCTGGATTCCACCAGAATTCCACCGTTAGATCATGGCTGTTCACCCTACCGTAACCTTCGTGTACCGCATTAAATGGAGAAGTGGCCCGGATCGCACGTGGTTATTACGAATTGTCTGCCGGGTTGATCCGGTGATGTCGCAACCGCGGCCATCACCTTAATTCGTTCTGCGAAAGGGCAATGTGAAACTGAACGGAATTGGCGCGACGCTGGGAATTATGGCGACCGGCGCATTGGTGTTATCCGGGTGCGGTAGCGACAAGAACACCGACACCGGCGAGAAGACGACCTCGAGCTCGGCAGCCGCCGGCGGAAACTGCGGCGGCACGGACACGCTGAAAGCCAGCGGATCGACCGCCCAGCAGAACGCGATGGCCCGGTTCGTCAAAGCGTTCATCGACGAGTGTTCGGGCCACAACGTCAACTACACCGCCAACGGCTCGGGCGCCGGCATCCGGGAGTTCGTCGGCGGCCAGACCGACTTCGCCGGCTCCGACGTTCCGCTGAGCGGCGACGATTACGCCGAGGCGCAGCAGCGCTGCGAATCCCCTGCCTGGAACCTGCCGGTGGTGTTCGGCCCCATCGCGATCACCTACAACATTCCCGGCGTCGACACGCTGATCCTCGACGGCCCGACCGCCGCGAAGATCTTCAACGGAGCCATCACCAGCTGGGATGACGCGGCGATCAAGGCCCTCAACCCGACAGTCACGCTGCCCGCCCAGCCGATCCACGTGGTGTTCCGCAGCGACGAGTCCGGGACCACCGACAACTTCCAGCAGTACCTGGATGCCGCCTCCGGTGGGGCCTGGGGCAAGGGTGCCGGAAAGACGTTCAACGGTGGTGTCGGCGAAGGCGCCAAGGGCAACGACGGCACGGCCGGAGCCATCGCCTCCACCGAGGGGGCGATCACCTACAACGAGTGGTCATTCGCCCAGGCCAAGAATCTGGCCACCGCCCAGATCGTCACCTCCGCCGGCCCCGATCCGGTCGCGATCAGCACCGAGTCGGTCGGCAAGACCATCGCCGGTGCCACCATCAAGGGGCAAGGAAACGACCTGGTGCTCGACACGGCGTCGTTCTATCAGCCGACTCAGACGGGCTCCTACCCGATCGTGCTCGCCACCTACGAGGTGGTGTGCTCGAAGTACCCGGACGCTGACGTCGGCACCGCGGTGCGGTTGTTCCTGAAGTCCACCATCGGCGCAGGCCAGGATGGTCTGGCCGACAACGGCTACGTGCCGATCCCCGAGGCTTTCAAGGCTCGCCTGGCGTCCGCGGTCGACGCCATCTCGTGACCCCCGGGCATCCATCGACGCCCTTGGCGAACAGCCGCTCGCCTCGAGGTGAGCGGCTGTTCCGGGCGGCCGCGGTCTCGGCCGGATCGACAGTGGTGGTGGCGATCGTGCTGATCGCGATCTTCTTGCTGGTGCGCGCTGTCCCGTCGTTGCTCGCCAACGACGCGAACTTCTTCACCAGCCCAGACTTCCGCACAGGAGATCCCGACCACCTGTCGTTCGGTATCCGAGACCTGCTGATGGTCACGGTGTTGAGCTCGGTATTCGCGTTGACACTGGCGGTGCCGATTTCGGTCGGTATCGCGGTCTTTCTCACCCAGTACGCACCCCGGCGGTTAGCCCGACCGTTCGCCGTGGTGATTGATCTGCTGGCAGCGGTGCCGTCCATCATCTTCGGTCTCTGGGGGATCTTTGTGCTGGCCCCGATGCTGGTGCCGTTCATGCGATTCCTGCGAAGTCACTTGGGCTGGCTGTTCCTGTTCCATAAGGGCAACGTGTCGCTGGCCGGCGGCGGCACGATCTTCACCGCGGGGATCGTGCTCGCGGTGATGATCCTGCCGATCATCACCTCGGTCTCGCGGGAGGTATTCCGGCAGACCCCCTTCGCCCACATCGAAGCCGCCCAGGCCCTGGGAGCCACTCGCTGGGAGGTGGTGCGCATGGCCGTGCTGCCCTACGGCCGCAGCGGCGTGATCGCCGCGGCGATGTTGGGCCTGGGTCGCGCGCTGGGCGAGACGGTCGCGATGCTGATCATCCTGCGGGCCGCGGCTAAGCCCGGGAATTGGTCGCTGTTCGACGGCGGGTACACGTTCGCCTCCAAGATCGCCTCGGCGGCCGCGGAGTTCAGCGCCCCGCTGCCGACCGGCGCCTACATCGCCGCGGGGTTCGCATTGTTCGCACTCACGTTCATCGTCAATGCCGCCGCTCGCGCGGTGGCCGGCGGCAAGGTCAACGGATGACAGCCCAACTGCTCAACGCACCGGTCAAGCCGTCGGTGCCACAGCGCCATCACCTCAGCGTGCGGCGCCGATTGACGGACAAGCTTGCCACCGCGGCGTTCGTGTCCTCGTTCGCCGTGGCGGCGATCCCGTTGGTCTGGCTGCTCTGGGTCGTGGTGGCCCGCGGTTGGCACGTGATCACCAATCTGAGCTGGTGGACGCATTCGCTACGCGGCGTGCTGCCCGAAGAATTCGCCGGCGGGGTGTATCACGCGTTGTACGGCACCCTGGTACAGGCCGGGGTGGCCGCGGCGCTGGCGGTACCGCTGGGTCTGATGACGGCGATCTACCTGATCGAGTACGGCGGCGGCCGGTGGGCGCGATTGACCACCTTCATGGTCGACGTGCTGGCCGGGGTGCCCTCGATCGTGGCGTCGCTGTTCGTGTTCAGCCTGTGGATCGCCACCCTCAAGTTCGAGCAGAGCGCCTTCGCCGTGTCGCTGGCGCTGGCGCTGCTGATGTTGCCGATCGTGGTGCGCTCCACCGAGGAGATGCTGCGTCTGGTGCCCGACGAACTGCGGGAGGCCAGCTACGCGCTGGGGGTGCCGCGATGGAAGACGATCCTGCGCATCGTCATCCCCACCGCGCTCTCGGGAATCCTGTCGGGAATCTTTTTGTCGATCGCCCGAATCATGGGTGAGACCGCCCCGGTACTGGTGCTGGTGGGCTACAGCCGTTCGATCAACTACGACATCCTGCACGACAACATGGCCTCGCTGCCGCTGCTGATCTACTCCGAGCTGGGGAACCCGCAGGCGGCTGGGGCCGCTCGAGTCTGGGGGGCGGCCCTGACGCTGATCATCCTGGTCGCAGTCAGCGCGATCGTGGCGGCAGTGGCGACTCGGCTCACATCGGTCCACGATCGCTGACCGAACTATTCCCCGAAACCGACGTTTTGCAGGTCTCTACTCGCACCTTCTCTGCAAAACGTCGGTTTCGCGAAGGATGAGAGCCGAAGGAGAGCCGAAGCTGGAACCGCCGCATCAGCCCCGCGGTTCCGTGCCGCCGACCAGCTTCACCACCCGGTTGTTGCCCCGGTCGGCGACGTAAAGAGCGCCGTCCGCACCGACGACGACCTGCAGCGGAGTGTTCAGCCCGGTGAACGGCAGCTTCGTCTGGGTATTGGCCCCCGCGGTCAGCTTCACCACGGTGTGGCTGTCGTGGTTGGTGACGAAGACGTTGCCGGCCCCGTCAACGGTGACGCCCCACGGGGCATCGAGACCGGTGAACGGGAGCACGCTCTGGGTATTGGATCCCGCGGCGAGCCGCACCACCCGATCGTTGTCGGTGTCGGTGACGTAGACGTTGCCGGAGGAGTCGACAGCCACGTCGTCGGGGTTGTGCAGCCCGGCGAACGGCAGCACCACCTGGGAGTCGGCCCCGGCCGGCAGCTTGACCACCCGGTTGTTACCTCGGTCGGCGACATAGACGCTGCCGTCCTTGTCCACCACCAGGCCTTCCGGATAGTTCAGCCCGCTGAACGGCAGCTCGGATTGGACATGGGAATCCGGATCCAGTTTCACCACCCGATTGTTGAAGTCGGTGACGTACACCGCGCCGGCCCGATCGACGGCGACGCCCTGCGGTTCGTAGAGCCCGGTGAACGGCAGCATCACCGGAGACTTCGATCCCGGCTCCAGCTTCACCACACGGCCGTACATGCTCTGGTTGGTGACGTAGACGTTTCCGCTGCTGTCCAGCGCCAACCCGCCCGGGGAGAGCCGGAAGCTCAGGCCCTCCAAGGGCAGCACACTCTGCCCGTTCGCCGACGCCGACGCCGACGCCCCGGGAGATGTCTCCGAACGGTGGGTGACCGCATAACCCCCCACACCCACTGCTACCAGCAGCGCCGCGGCAGCCGCGGCCGGCACCAGCCATCGGCGATCTCCGCGGTTCTTGACCTCGGCGGCAAAAGCCGGTGCGGCTGCCGCCGGCTGCTGCGCCGGCCGGTCCCGCCAACCGGTGAGGGCGGGCCGAATCTGAGTCTGCTGGTGCGGCTGGTCGTAGGAGTTCGCGTCATAGGCGCGGTGTTCGTAGCTGGCCGGCTGTTGGCGGTAGCCGTTGGCCGGAGAGCTACCGCCGCCGTTGGTGGAGGCACCGACGGCGCTGGCCATTCGGGTGGCCACCCCGCCCTGCTCGACGATCATCGCGGCCTGATGCTGCTCTGCGGTGGTCAGCGCGTCGTGTGCGGCACGTGCCAGGTCGCCGGCGCTGCTGTATCGATCCCGCGGATTCTTCGCCATCCCCCTGGCGATCACCTGGTCCAGTCCGACCGGCACCACGCCGGGCCGCAGCTGACTGGGCCGCGGGGCGGGCTCCATCAGATGGGAGGCGATCAGTCGTTCGATGGTCTCGGTCCGATACGGCTGTTGACCGCTCAAACACTCGCTCAGCACACAGGCCAGTGAATAGATGTCGGCACGGTAGTCGACCTCAGCCCCACTGAACCGCTCTGGCGCCATGTAGTTGTAGGTGCCCAGCGCCATCCCGGTCTGCGTCAGGCCGGGATCTGCCGCGGCGCGGGCGATACCGAAATCGACCAGGTAGGCGAAGTCATCCCGAGTGAGCAGGATGTTCGCCGGCTTGATGTCGCGATGGGTGATTCCGCCGGCGTGTGCGGCGTCCAGGGCGGCAGCCACCTGTTCGATCACCGCTACGGCTCGCGCCGGGGGCAGCGGGCCGGAGCGCTGCAACTCCATGCCGAGGTCATTGCCGTCGATCAGCCGCATCTCGACGAACATCTGACCGTCGATCTCGCCGTAGTCGTGGATGGGCACCACATGCGGTTCGGTAAGCCGGCCCGCCGCGTCGGCCTCGCGCTGCATCCGCGTTCGGAATGCCGGATTGCCCGACAACACGGGGGCGATCAGCTTCAGTGCGACCGATCGGTGCTTGCGGGTGTCCTCGGCCTCATAGACCTCACCCATGCCACCTCGCCCCAGCAGCCGAAGCAACCGGTAAGGACCGAATTGGGAACCCACCTGGGAAGCCGGTCCGTTATCGTTCACGACGCTCCATTCACCCGGTCAGGATTGGCACCAAGCAATCAACTGTTGCGGTGAACAGAAGATTAACCAAAGGTTACCAGCGAAAATGGATCGGCGCAGATGTCGACGATCAGGAAATAGCGTCGACCGCTGTCTTCAATTTCGACGTAAATTCCGGAGGTAGGGGAATATAGCCGTACTGGTCCAGATCCTGCTGCCCGTCGCCGATCGCCGCTTGCATAAACGCCTTGACCGCTTGCGCCGTCGCCGGATCGGGGTATTTGGAGCAGACGATCTCGTAGGTCACCAGCACGATCGGGTAGGCACCGGCCACCGTCGGTTTGTAGAACGACGAGGTATCCACCACCAGATCGTTTCCGGCGCCGCTGAACTTCGCGCCGGCGATGGTCTTGTCCACCGAGTCGACAGAGATGGTCACCGGCTGCGGGCCCGCCGAGGTGACGATCTGGGCCATGTTGAGCTCGCGCCCCACCGCATAGGACCACTCGTTGTAGGTGATCGAGCCCTCGGTGCTCCGCAACATCGCCGAGGTGCCGTCGTTGCCGGCCGCGCCGACACCGGTACCGCCGTTGAATGCCTTGCCCACCCCGCGGCCCCAGGCGCCGTCGGAGGCGATGTCGAGGTACTTCTGGAAATTGTCGGTGGTTCCGGACTCGTCGCTGCGGAACACCACATGGATGGGCTCGGCGGGCAACGCCGTGTCCTTGTTGAGCGCCTTGAGCGCGGGGTCATCCCATTTGGTGATGGTGCCGTTGAAGATCTTGGCCATCGTGGGCCCGTCCAGGTCGAGTTCGTTGACGCCGCCGATGTTGTAGGTCACGGCAATCGGACCGAAGACGGTCGGCAGGTGCCAGGGCGTCGACCCGCACCGCGCCGCCACCCGCTGCGGCTCACCGTTGGACGGATCGAGCGGCGAGTCAGATCCGGCCAATTCTGTTTGCCCACTGGCAAATTCAGCGATTCCGGTGCCAGATCCGTTGGCCCGATAGTCCAGCGTGTAGTCCGGGCAGGCCCGGATGTAGGCGTAGACGAACTGTTCGATCGCGTGCGCCTGGGCCGTCGAGCCGCTCGCGGTCAGCTTCTGCTTGCCGCCGCACTGCACTGCCGAGGATCCCGAACCCGAGGCCGACGACGATTCGTCACCACCGCAGGCCACGACCGTCAGCAGTACAGTCGCCAGCAGGCTCGAGACGATACCGAATCGGTTGATCCTCAACGGCACTCCTTCGGCGGTCAGCGCGGAAACCACACGGTAGCCGAATCTGGTAATAAGTCAGCCAAAGCGACCCGAGATGTAGTCCTCGGTTTCCTTAAGTCTCGGATTAGAGAAAATCTTCTCGGTCCCGTCGATCTCGACCAACCGGCCGGGCTTCCCGACGGCCTCCAGGTTGAAGAACGCCGTCTGATCGCTCACCCGCGCCGCCTGCTGCATGTTGTGGGTGACGATGACGATGGTGTAATCCTGCTTGAGCTGCGAGATCAGCTCTTCGATGGCCATCGTCGAGATGGGATCCAACGCCGAGCAGGGCTCATCCATCAACAGTACGTCGGGCTGCACCGCAATGGCCCGCGCGATACACAACCGCTGCTGCTGACCACCCGAAAGCCCGCCACCGGGCTTGTCCAGCCGGTCCTTGACCTCGTTCCACAGATTCGCCCCGCGCAGCGACTGTTCGACGGTCTCGTCCAGCAACTTGCGATTGCGCACCCCTTGCAGCGTCAGCCCGGCCACCACGTTGTCGCGGATCGACATGGTGGGAAACGGATTTGGGCGCTGAAACACCATCCCGATCGCCTTACGTACCCCCACCGGGTCGATGCCGGCCTGGTAGATGTCCTCACCGTCGAGCAACACCGAGCCCTCAACACGCGCCCCCTGGATGACCTCATGCATCCGGTTGAGGGTGCGCAGCACCGTCGACTTGCCGCAGCCCGATGGCCCGATGAACGCCGTGACGCTGCGTGGCGGCACCGACAACGTCACATCGGCCACTGCGTGAAACGACCCGTAAAAGATGTTGACGTCGCTCAGGTCCAACCTTTTGGCCACTGGCAGCCATCTCCTCACTCGACTCAACCTGTCCCGGCCCGAATGTCCGACGGCCCAGACCTTCTTGGAGCAACGATCTGCGCGCCAGCCTAGCCACGATCTTGAGTCCCGCAATCTGGACAAAAGCGTCGACTCAGTCCAGGTACGCCGCGACGCGCCACGATCCGATGGTGACGGAGGGTGAGCTGTTACCCGAAATACGTTATGCCCCAGACGATTAATCTACCGATCGCGAAGCCTGCGCTCGCGCCCGCGATCGCCTAGCCGAAGCGGCCGGAGATGTAGTCCTCGGTCTCTTTGAAACTCGGGTTGGAGAAGATCTTCTCGGTCCCGTCGATCTCGATCAGCCGGCCGGGCTTGCCGACATCGGCCAGGTTGAAGAAGGCCGTCTGATCGCTCACCCGCGCCGCCTGCTGCATGTTGTGGGTGACGATGACGATGGTGTAATCCTGCTTGAGCTGCGAGATCAGCTCTTCGATGGCCATCGTCGAGATCGGATCCAACGCCGAGCAGGGCTCATCCATCAACAGCACGTCGGGCTGCACCGCAATGGCCCGCGCGATACACAACCGCTGCTGCTGACCACCCGAAAGCCCGCCACCGGGCTTGTCCAGCCGGTCCTTGACCTCGTTCCACAGATTCGCCCCGCGCAGGGAGAACTCCGCGGTTTCGTCGAGTGTGCGGCGGTTGCGGATTCCCTGCAGCTTGAGGCCGGCCACCACATTGTCGCGAATGGACATGGTGGGGAAGGGATTCGGTCGCTGAAAAACCATTCCAACGGCTTGGCGAACCCCCACCGGGTCGATTCCGGGGCGGTAGATGTTCTCGCCGTCGAGCAGTACCGACCCCTCGATGCGGGCCCCCGGAGTGGTCTCGTGCATCCGGTTGAGGGTGCGCAGCACGGTCGACTTGCCGCAGCCGGAGGGACCGATGAACGCGGTGACACTGCGCGGCGCGACCGACAGTGACACGTCGGCCACCGCGTGAAAGGACCCGTAAAAGATGTTGAGGTCGGTGAGGTCCAACCTTTTAGCCACCGTGCAGCTCTCCTTGTTCGCCCACCGCTACGCGCTGGTTGTCGAGACCGATCTAGAACTTCTTGGGAGCGAAGATGCGTGCCCCGAACCTGGCCGCCACGTTCAGTAGCGCGATCAGCAGGATGAGGGTGAGCGCGGCGCCCCAGAGCCGATCCGTGGGCACCGCGCTGGCGCCCGCCCCGGCCGATGTCTGGTCATACATCATTCCCGGGAGCGACCCCATGAAGCCGTGGAACATGTCGAAATTGATCGCCTGCGAGTAGCCGACCAGGATCAGCAGCGGCGCGGTCTCACCCATCACCCGGGCCAGCGCCAACAGAATTCCGGTGACGATGCCGGACAGCGCGGTCGGGATCACGATGCTGGTGATGGTCTTCCACTTCGGTGCGCCCAACGCGTAGCTGGCTTCACGCAGATCCATCGGAATGATCCGCAGCATCTCCTCGGTCGCTCGCACAATCACCGGCACCATCAGCAGCACCAACGACAGCGACACCGCGAATCCGGAGCGGTGAAATCCCAAGGTGGCCACCCACAACGCGTAGACGAACAGCGCTGCGACGATCGACGGCACACCGGTCAGGATGTCGACCATGAACGTCGCGAGCTTGCCCAGCCGGGTGCCGGCACCGTACTCGACGAGATAGATCGCGACGAAGATCCCGATCGGGATCGAGATGGCCGCGCACAGCAGTCCTTGCAGCAGTGTCCCGATGATCGCGTGGTAGGCACCGCCGCCCGCCACGAACGCCGTCATGCCGGCCTGTGAGTGGGTCCACCAGGAACTGGTACTGACGGCACCGAAACCGAAGTCGAACACCGAGTACATCACCCACACCAGGGGCACCAACGCCAACGCCATCGCGGCGGTGACCAGCACCGTCGCAATCGAATTGGCCACCCGGCGGCGCAGACCTACCCCCGCAAACGTGCGCAACTTGACGGGCCGGTCCAGCAACGCGGTCATGAATGCACCTTCTGGGTGATCGCGACGCGGGCCAGCGCGTTGACGATAAGCGTCAGCACGAACAGCACCAGACCGGCTGCGATGTAGGCGCCCGCCTTGTACTGGTCGTTGAACTCCGATGCGGTGGCGGCGATCTTGGTGGCGAAGGTGGAACCGCCGTCGAACAGCGACCAGTTGAACGCCTTCTGGGTGGAGCGCAGGATGATCAGCAGCGCGACCGTCTCACCGAGCGCCCGGCCCAAGCCCAGCATCGCGGCACTGATGTAGCCGGAGCGGCCGAACGGCAGCATCACCATCTTGACCACCTCCCAGCGGGTCGCGCCCAGCGCCAGTGCGGCCTCGACCTGGCCGCGGGGCGTTTGGGCCAGCACCTCGCGGGTGACCGCGGTGATGATCGGCAGGATCATCACCGCAAGCACGATTCCGCCGGTGAAGATGGTGCCGCCACCCGCCACCGACGCGTTGCCGTCGGCGAACAGAAAGAATCCACCGAGGTGTTCGTTGAGCCATAGCGCGGTGCCGCGCAACTGCGGGGCCAGCACATACAGGCCCCACGCTCCGTAGATGATCGACGGCACGGCGGCCAGCAATTCGACCATGTAACCCAGGGGCCCGACGAGCCGCCTGGGCGCGTATTCGGCGAGATAGATCGCGACGCCGAGAGCAACCGGCATGGCCAGCAACAGCGCGAACAGCGAGACGAACACCGTCACCTGCAGCATCTCTGCAATGCCGAAGTGCATGGCGGAGGTGTTGGTGGTGACCCAACTGCCGCCGTAGGTGAAGAAGTTCTCCCGGTTACGCTGCAGCGCCGGTATCGCCCGCAGCAGGAGGAAGCCTCCGACGGCGCTGATCAGGACGATGATCAGCACCCCGGAGCCTTCCGCGACCAGACGGAACAGCCGATCTTGCAAGCGGCTGCCAGTGGAACGCAGCGCCGTCGGGGTCACCGACGGCGTCGATGCAGACGCAGACACAGACGAGTCGGCGATGCTTGACACCCCCTCATCGCTTGCAGCACGGCGGCTACTGGATCGCGTCGATGGCGGCACTCAAGCGCCGTTTCAACTGGTCCGGCAGCCGGACGTAACCGGCGGACGACAATTCGTCCTGGCCGCTGGTGGAGGCCGTTTTCAGGAAGGACTTCACGGCCGCCGACGTGTCGGGGTCGTAGCCCTTGGAGCAGACGATCTCATAGGTCACCAAGACTAGCGGGTAGGCAGCGGCCTGCTTGGTGCCGTAAAGCGACCTCAGGTCCAGCCGCATGTCGTTGCTGTCCTCGGAAACGAATCCGGCCGACTGAATCGCAATACCGGCCGATTCGTCGGTGGCGGCGACCACTCCAGAGCCCGAGTCGATCATCGCCGACCGCAGGTTGGCCTGGTCGGCGAAGCCCTTCTCGACATAGCCGACGGCACCGGGCGTGCTCTGCACCGCCTGCACGACCCCGGCCGACTTCTGCGCGCCCTCGCCGACGCCGCCCTGGAATTCGCTGCCTTCACCCTTGGTCCAGGTCTGCGGTGCCGCAGCGCTGAGGTACTTCTGGAAGTTGTCGGTGGTGCCCGACGAGTCCGAGCGATAGATCGGCGTGATGGCGATCGCGGGCAGTTCCTCGCCCGGGTTGAGGGCCACCAACGCGGGGTCGTTCCAGCTGGTGATGGCTCCGCTGAAGATCCGGGCCAGCACGTCACCGTTGACGACCAGGTTCTCCACTCCATCGAGGTGGTAGGCGATGCTGACCGGCCCGAACACCAGCGGCAGATGCCATGCCGGGTTCTGGCCGCAGCGGTCGGCCGCCTCGGCGACCTGCGCCTCGCTCAGCGGCGAGTCCGAACCGGCGAAGTCGACGTGCCCGGCGATGAACTGCTCGCGGCCCGCGCCCGAGCCGGTCGGGTTGTACGACAGGTTCTTGCCCGAGCACTCTTTGCCCCACACCTGGTTGAACACCGCGATCGCGTTCTGCTGAGCCGTCGATCCCTCAGCGGTCAACGTGCTCTTGCCTGCACACTCGGCGGAGTCAGCTTTGCCGGAGGTGGTGCCGGTGCCGGACGGGCTCGCGGTGTTGTCGTCGCTGCCGCAGCCACTGAGCGCCAGACCGGTCATCGCGGCCGCTACCAGCGCAAGACCCGCCTTTGTGCGTTTCATCAGTTCTCG
This sequence comes from Mycobacterium sp. SMC-11, assembly GCF_046250095.1. NCBI lineage: Bacteria > Bacillati > Actinomycetota > Actinomycetes > Mycobacteriales > Mycobacteriaceae > Mycobacterium > Mycobacterium sp. SMC-11. Next base: position 3,993,657 of record NZ_CP176430.1, read on the forward strand.
CTTTCTCGCTTCCGGTTCAAATCTCTCCGGGAACGTATGCGGCACTTATGGATGGCAGCCACATGGCAGATGAACGGGCGGTGAATAGATTCCAGTGCCGCATCAAGGCTGCTCCACTGCGGCGTAAGCGGTGTCGACACTGTGCACCGCAAAGCCCAACTGCTCGTAGGTGCGCAACGCCGCGGTGTTGTCCGCCTCGACGTAGAGCAGCACGATCGGCGCCTCGACATCGGCAAGCCGGTCCGCCAGATAGACCAGGCCAATCTCGGTCAGCACCCGGCCCAGACCGCGGCCCTGGGCGGCCGGATCGACCCCGACGACATAGACTTCCCCGGCGCGTTCGGCGCCCGGTTTGCCGGAGTGGATCTTGGTCCAGTGAAACCCCAGCAGCACGGGTCCCTCGAACGCCAGAAACAGTCCGGCCGGATCGAACCACGCCTCGGCGCGGCGCTGCGCCAGATCCTCGGCAGTCCAGCCGCCCTGCTCGGGATGCCAGGAGAACGCGGCGTTGTTGACCCGCAGCAGTTCGGCGTCGTCGTCTGGGCCGGCGTAGGTGCGAATCGTCACCCCGGGCGGAACCTTCGCGCTTACGCGGCTGTCCCGCAACGATCGGCGCATCTGCAGCAGCTCACGCACCGCGGCCAGTCCCAACGCTTCGGCAGTGGCTCGGGCGGCGGGCAGTGTGCCGTGCGCCCAGAACCGGGTGCCGCCGTCGGTTCGGGCCAGTGCGGCCCGGGCCATCGCGGCCCCGATACCGCGCCGCCGGGCCTGGGGCGCCACCACCAGCTCCGCCATCGGCGCGGCGTCCTCCGAGCCCGCGGTCAGGTTCAGATAGCCCAGTACCGTCGCGCCGTCACTGGCGACCAGATGTTCGGTGCGGGACGCGGCGAGTTCCCGCAGGACCTGCTCCCCCACCGGGGCGACGCCGTCACGGTGGCCGGCAGTGGTGATCAGATCGCGGATCTGCCGCTGCTGGTCATCGGTCAGTGCGGCATGCCATTGCGGGGCGTTCACTGACTGGTCAGCGGCTCGGGCGCACCGCCGTCGGCGCCGTCGAGGTCATCGACCATCTCGTCGTCGCCCTCGTCGTCAGAGGCGGCCGAGGAGTGGCCCCGCACCGGCCGGACCGCTTTGTAGCCGACGTTGCGGACCGTGCCGATCAACGACTCGTATTCCGGCCCGAGCTTGGCGCGCAACCGCCGGACGTGCACGTCGACCGTGCGCGTACCGCCGAAGAAGTCGTAGCCCCAGACCTCCTGCAACAACTGCGCCCGGGTGAAGACCCGGCCGACGTGTTGGGTGAGGTACTTCAGCAGCTCGAACTCCTTGTAGGTCAGATCCAGCGGACGGCCCCGCAACCTCGCGGTGTAAGTGCCCTCGTCGATCACCAGCTCACCAAGTTTGGTCTGCCCCGAGGCCTGCTCGGCGGCCGGCGCGCCGCGGCGTCCGGTCAGCAGCCGCAACCGGGCGTCGGTCTCGGCGGGCCCGGTACCCGGAAGCAGAATCTCGTCGATACCCCACTCGGCGTTGACCGCCACCAGTCCGCCCTCGGTCACGATCGCGACCACCGGGACCGATCCTGCGGTGGCGCTCAGCAGCCGGCACAGTCCGCGTGCCGCGGCCAGATCGGTGCGCGCGTCGACCAGAACCACCTCGGCCGAACCGGCCTCAAGCAGCGCAGAAACCTCGGGCGCCGCTGTCCGCACAGTGTGCGCAAGCAGGGACAGCGACGGCAACACCCCGTCGGGGTGCAGGTCAGCGGTCAACAGCAGTAGCTCCAATAGAGGCCCTCCAGCGTCCCAGGTGATCTAACGATAGCGTGCGACCTGCCAGAATGACCGAGTGCGCAGGGTGCTTATCGGTATGTCGGCCGCGATCGCGGCCCTGGTCTTGGTGGCCGTCGGGGTCGATTTCGGAGCAAGCGTCTATGCCGAGTACCAGTTGTCGCGGGCGGTACGGCGGGCCACGGACCTGCGCGCGGACCCGTTCGTGGCGATCCTGGGCTTCCCGTTTCTGCCGCAGGCGCGCCGCGATCACTACACCGAAGTGGAGATCAAGGCCCCGGCCGTCGAGCAGCCGATGATCGGCAAGTCGATGCTGGAGGCCACCATGCACTCGGTCGACTTGACCGAAGCCACTTGGCGGTTCCGTCCGGACGCCCCGATCCCGGTGGCGAGGCTGGAGAGCCGGATCATCATCGGCTCGGTGCATTTGGGCCGGTACCTGGGCATCCGCGACCTGATGGTGGAGGCGCCGCCGGCCGAGACCAACGACAACACCGGCGGCACCACCGAGTCCGGAATTTCGAGCAGCCACGGGCTGGTATTCACCGGCACGCCAGCGGGTTTCGGCAAGCGGGTGAGCGTGGCCGTGGACCTGTCCATCGGCGGGGAAGACCACAGCACGTTGGTGATCACCCCGACCGGCATCCTTACCGGGCCGGACACCGCCGACCAGACTGTGCCCGAGGAGCAGCGCGCCGCGGTGCTCACCGCGTTCCGCGGCAGCCTGCCTCAGCAGCGGCTGCCGTTCGGCTTGATCCCGACCAGCCAGGGTGCGCGCGGCTCCGATGTGATCATCGAGGGCATCGCCGATGGAATGACGGTCACCCTGCCGGAGTTCCGTCAAAGATGAGCATCGTCGCGATCTTCGCCGCCCTGGTATTCGCCGGAGCGATCGGATGGTGGCTGAACCGACGGGCCGGTGTGTTGCGACAGCTGCCCGACTCCGAGACTGGCGACGACACCGCCGCCGCTTCCGATGCCGCTTTTTTGGGGCTGGAACCGGGACGCCCGGCAGTGGTGCATTTCTCCGCGCCATGGTGCGGGCCATGCGCCGGCGTGCGCCGGGTGGTGGAGAAGGTCTGCGATGACCTCGGCGGTGTCGCCCATCACGAAATCGACATCGACGCCAACCCCGATGCGGCGCGCAGGTTCTCGGTGCTGTCGCTGCCGACCACGGTGATCTTCGATGCCGAAGGGCGCCAGCGGTACCGCGCCGCCGGTGTCCCGACGTCGGCGGACCTGCGTTCTGCGCTGGAACCTCTGTTGGCTTGACGGCCCCTCGGTTGGGTAGGCTGTACGTCGTGTTCGCCCGCCTTGAGCTTGTGCTCACCAAGCGCCGCGCAGTCGACCTGTGCCGCACCGCGGGCTGCTGTTGTTGTCGTTGTCGCTGAGACGCGCGTTTTCGCGTCGCTATCGGAGCGCCCGGGAAACCGTGGCATGTCTCCACCAGCCACTCGCCACGACAGCCAGGAGCATTTCATGCGGAATATCGACACCGACACCGCCCAAGTCCAACAGGTAGACGTCCGGGGTCCCCGGTTCACCGCCTGGATCACCACCGCCGTACTGGTGGCCGTCCTGCTCATCGCCGGATTCAGCCGAGTCGGCGCGGCCGTTCTGCTGGCCGCCCAAGCCGTCGTCTTCGCGATCGGCGCGACCGCGGGCCCCCGCCGGCACCCCTACGGATTGCTGTTCGCCCGGCTGGTGGCTCCGCGGCTGGGGCCGGTCACCGAACGTGAGCCGGTGGCGCCGCTGCGCTTCGCCCAGCTCGTCGGCCTGGTGTTCGCCGTGATCGGCGTCGCCGGGTTCGCGTTCGCCCCGGCAGTCGGCCTGATCGCGACGGCCTTCGCACTGGCGGCGGCCTTCCTCAACGCCGCCTTCGGCATCTGTCTGGGCTGCCAGCTCTACCCACTCGTCGTACGCCTGCGGCCGACTACGGCGTGACCCCAGCATCTTCCCTGGAAGTAATCGGAAAGGATTCCCACCATGGCACGCTCTGACGTCCTGGTCTCCACCGACTGGGCTGAGAGCAATCTCGACGCGCCCAACACGGTGTTCATCGAAGTCGACGAAGACACCAGCGTCTACGACATCAATCACATCCCGGGCGCCATCCGGCTGGACTGGCGCAAGGACCTGCAGGACCCGGTACGCCGCGACGTCATCGACGAGGCCGCGTTTTCCAAGCTGCTCTCCGAGCGCGGCGTCGCCAACGACGACACCGTGATCCTCTACGGCGGCAACAACAACTGGTTCGCCGCCTTCGCCTACTGGTACTTCAAGCTCTACGGACACGAGTCCGTCAAGCTGCTCGACGGCGGCCGCAAGAAGTGGGAGCTCGGCGGACGTCCGCTGTCGAGCGAAGCCGTCAGTCGGCCCGCCACGTCCTACACCGCCAGGCCGCTGGACGAATCGCTGCGGGCCCGCCGCGACGAGGTGGTCGCGGCGATCAACACCAAGAACCTCGTCGACGTGCGCTCCCCCGAGGAGTTCTCCGGCAAGATCTTGGCTCCAGCCCACCTGCCTCAGGAGCAGAGCCAGCAGCGCGGCCACGTCCCGAGCGCGATCAACGTGCCGTGGAGTCGTGCCGCCAACGAGGACGGCACCTTCAAGTCCGATGAGGAGCTGGCCAAGCTGTACGCCGACGCCGGCCTGGATGGTCAGAAGGAGACCATCGCCTATTGCCGTATCGGTGAGCGTTCGTCGCACACCTGGTTCGTGCTGCGTGAGCTGCTCGGACATCGCAACGTAAAGAACTACGACGGTAGTTGGATGGAATACGGCTCCCTGGTGGGCGCCCCGATCGAATTGGGAAGCTGATATGTGCTCTGGACCCAAGCAAGGGCTCGCCCTGCCTGCCAACGTCGACCTGGAGAAGGAGACCGTGATCACCGGCCGCGTGGTGGACAGCTCCGGTGCGTCCGTCGGCGGCGCCTTTGTCCGACTGCTGGACTCCTCGGACGAGTTCACCGCTGAGGTCGTGGCCTCGGCCACCGGTGACTTCCGGTTCTTCGCCGCTCCAGGTGCCTGGAGGGTGCGTGCCCTGTCCTCGGCCGGTAACGGTGACGCCGTGGTGACGCCCTCCGGGGCGGGCATCCACGAGGTCGACATCAAAGTCGCCTGACGACTCGCGATAGACTTCCCCCCGTGGTGTTGTTCTTCGAGTTGATGCTGGTGGCGGCTACTGGCCTGATCACCTGGTTTGCGCTGTACACGCTGTATCGGCTGATTACCGACGAGATGTGAGTGCCTCCGACGGGGGTACGCCGGATGCCGGCGAGCGCCAGGTCGACCGGGGTTCCGGCGACCGTGCGGTAGCGGCCGCCGCTGAGCGTGCCAAGCAGACCGCGGCACGCAACATTCCGGTCTTCGACGACCTGCCGTTCACCGATACCGCCAACCTGCGTGAGGGTGCGAACCTGCACGACGCGCTGTTGGCGCTGCTGCCGTTGGTCGGGGTGTGGCGCGGTGAAGGCGTGGGCCACGGCACGCAGGGCGACTATCGGTTCGGTCAGCAGATCGTGGTGTCCCACGACGGCGGCGACTACCTGAACTGGGAAGCGCGGTCCTGGCGGCTGTCCGACGACGACGAGTCCAGCCAACCGGCCCTACGCGAAACCGGCTTCTGGCGGTTCGTGGACGATCCGGACGACCCCGACGAGTCGCAGGCCATCGAACTATTGCTGGCGCACTCCACCGGGTATGTCGAGCTGTTCTACGGGCGCCCGCACGGCCCGGCCTCCTGGGAGCTGGTCACCGATGCGCTGGCCCGCAGCAAATCGGGTGCGCTGATCGGCGGGGCCAAGCGGCTGTACGGGATCGTCGAGGACGGTGACCTGGCCTATGTCGAGGAGCGGGTGAACGCCGACGGCGAGCTGGTGCCGCACCTGTCGGCGCGACTGTCCCGCTTCATCGGCTGACCCTTCACGGTGACTCTGCGCTGAGGGCGGAGGCTTCTCGCACTTTGGCGCCCTAGCCGCAGAGTCAACGCGTTCAGTGGCCGATTGCGGTGTCGACCAGGCCGGCGAATTCCTGCTCGGACACCCGCGGTTGTAGCGCCCGGCCGTCCAAGGTGTGCACCCGTGCGGCCAAGGTGATGCTCGACACCAGCCAGAGATCTTGCGCCGCAGCGAGATCCGACGGTCGCAACGGTGCGTATTCGCATTGGTAACCCGCGGCGCGAGCCACGTCGAACAGTGCCTCCTGGGTGGTGCCGCGCAGGATCGGGTGCGACAGCGGCGGGGTGATGAGCCGTCCGGGCTCCACCAGCACCACCGTGGAGCGCGGCCCCTCCAAGACGAAACCGTCGGAGCTGATGAAGATGACGTCGTCGGCGCCCTGTTTGGCGGCGTACCGCAGCGCCGCCATGTTCACCGCATAAGACAGCGTCTTGGCGCCGGCCAGCAGCCACGGCAGCTCCAGACCCTGCGCCGACAGACCACGGTCCAAGGTGATCGCCGCCACGCCCTCGCGGCGGGCCGCCGCGATGCGTTCCGGCAGCGGGGTCAGCATTACGTATGCGGTTGGCGCCGAACCGGTTTCTCGGCCCCGGCTGTAGATCATTCGCAGTGCGCCCTCGCCCGTTCCGGCCCACTGCTGCACCGCTTCGTCGACGGCACGGCGCCAGTCGTCCAGGTTGGGGGCCGGCAGGTCCATCAGCTCGGCGGAGCGCGCCAGCCGCCGCAGGTGAGCATCGAGCAGGCAGGCGGCGCCGTCGCGCACCAGCAGCGTCTCGAAGACCCCATCGCCGCGCAGCGCCGCCAGATCGTCGGCGTGCAAGAGCGGCGAGCCGGCTGCGGCAAGCCCGCCGCCCACGGTGACGATCGTCACGACGCTGTCTTCCACATCGGCCTCCGCTGCCATGGACCGTGAGCGTAGCGGCTCCGTAGAGTTGAGCCGTGTCCGCCGTCCCCGCACCTGATTCCGGCCCCGACGCGGGCGCTGTCTGGCATTACGGCGACCCGTTCGGCGAACAGCGCAGCGCTGAAACCGCAGCCGTGTTGGTGGATCGGTCCCACCGCGCGGTGCTCACGCTGGGCGGCGCGGACCGCAAGACCTGGCTGCACAGCCTGTGCACCCAGCACGTCGCCGACCTTCCCGACGGCGCCAGCACCGAGAACCTGACTTTGGACGCCAAGGGCCATATCCAGAATCACTGGGTCCAGACCGAGGGCAGCGAGCGGACCTACCTCGACACCGAGCCGTGGCGGGGCGCGCCGCTGACCGAACATCTGCGCAAGATGGTGTTCTGGGCCGACGTTGCCATCGAGCCCGCGGATCTTGCGGTGCTGTCGCTGTTGGGCCCTGACCGGGATGCTCCGGCTGTCCTCGAGGCGTTGGGACTAGCCGCACCACTCGGGGCGACAGCGGCGCCGGTCGGTGATTCCGGGGGTTTCGTTCGGCGGGCGCCGAGCCACGATGCGCTGGAACTGCTGGTGCCGCGCGCCGAGAAGAGCCAGTGGCAGCGGCGGCTGACCCAGGCCGGGGTGCGGCCCGCCGGAATATGGGCCTACGAAGCCGACCGCGTGGCCGCGGGGCGCCCGCGGTTGGGCGTGGACACCGACGAGCGCACCATCCCGCACGAGCTGAACTGGATCGGCGGACCCGGCGTCGGCGCGGTGCACCTGGACAAGGGGTGCTACAGCGGGCAGGAGACAGTAGCCAGGGTGCATAACCTGGGCAAACCGCCGCGAATGCTGGTGCTGTTGCACCTCGATGGATCGGTGGACCGGCCCTCGACGGGAGATCCGGTCACCTCAGGCGGGCGCTCGGTGGGCCGGCTGGGCACGGTGGTGGACCATTTCGAACTGGGTCCGATCGCGCTGGCGCTGCTCAAACGCGGGCTCCCGGCCGATACCCCGCTGCTGACCGGCGCCGACGCCGAGGTCAGTGCGGTGATCGACCCGGAATCGATGCCGCCGCCGGACGTGCGCGGGGCGGGGCGGCTCGCCGTCGACCGGCTGCGGGGCCGGCTTTGATAGTGGTCACACCGGCACAGGGCAGGTCGGCAGCTCCGCGATCGGCACGGTAAGCTGTCGGCAGGACAATAAACACATTCAGATCGGAGCCGCCTGCTCGTTGGGCCGCTCCGTTATTGCGCGAGGGGGTCCCCCCATGGGCCGCGGCCGGGCTAAGGCGAAGCAGACCAAGGTTGCTCGAGAGCTGAAGTACAGCTCACCGTCGACCGATTTCTCCCAGCTCCAACGTGAGCTGGCTGGGTCTGAGGTCAACGACTCCGACGGTGACGACTCCTGGAATGGCGACGACGACTGGCGCCGCTGAGCGCCAGTCGTACCGCCGGTCCTGACCGGCCCTGATAGGGCTGGACCTGATGGGGCTGGACAGGCTCGCTAGGGCCTAGAACCTCGGGTGCTCCCCGACCAGCGTGGCCCCGTCTCCCGGTTCGGCGTTCTTCCCCGGCTTGGCGACTGTGCCGAGCGGCCAGCAGTCGACGTGGCGGGCAGTCAGGATGGCCAGCGCGCGGTCGGTGTCCTCCGGCGCGACGATGGCAACCATGCCGACGCCCAGGTTGAACGTCTTCTCCATCTCCGCGCGGCTCACCCGTCCGCGCTGGGCGATCATCGCGAACACCGGAGCCGGCGTCCAGGTGCCACGGTCCACCTCGGCGATCAGCCCGTCGGGGATGACGCGGGCCAGGTTGCCTGCCAAGCCCCCGCCGGTGACGTGGCAGAACGTGCGCACCTGGGTCTCGGCGGCCAGCGCCAGGCAGTCCTTGGCGTAGATGCGTGTCGGTTCCAGCAGTTCCTCACCGAGGGTGCGGCCGAACTCCTCGACGTGGCCGGCCAGGTTCATCCGGTCGATGTCCAGCAGCACCGCCCGGGCCAACGAGTAGCCGTTGGAGTGCAGGCCCGAGGAGCCCATCGCGATGAGCACGTCGCCGGGGCGGACCCGGTCGGGGCCCAGTACGTCGTCGGCCTCCACCACGCCGACACCGGTCGCGGAGATGTCGTAGTGATCGGGTTCCATCAGGCCGGGGTGCTCGGCGGTCTCCCCACCCAGCAGCGCGCAGCCAGCCTGCACACACCCTTCGGCTATGCCGGAGACGATCGCGGCGACGCGTTCGGGCACGGTGCGGCCGACGGCGATGTAGTCCTGCAGGAACAGCGGCTCGGCGCCGCAGACAACCAGGTCGTCGACGACCATGGCCACCAGGTCGATGCCGACGGTGTCGTGCTTGTCCAGTGCCTGGGCGATCGCCAGCTTGGTGCCCACGCCGTCGGTGGAGGACGCCAACAGCGGCTCACGGTAGTCGTTGCGCAGGGCGAACAGGCCGGCGAAGCCGCCGAGGCCACCCCGCACCTCCGGCCTGGTGGCCTTGGCGGCCAACGGTTTGAACAATTCGACGGCCCGGTCACCGGCGTCGATGTCCACTCCGGCCGATGCGTAGGTAACGCCCTGGGAGCTTGATTCTGCTGAGGTCATCGCGGTAAAGGCTACCGGTCGCCGACTGCGTTCGGTATTGCGCTCGACGTTACGGGTTCAGAGCCGGTTATGGCGGACCTGATTGAACGGTACGCCGCGGTCGGCGGCGTACTCGCGAGGCAGGCCCAGAACGCGTTCGGCGATGACGTTGCGCGCCATCTCGTCGCTGCCCCCGCCTAGGCCCACGGTCTGCCGTGACAGATACCGCCGGCCGGCTCTGAGCAGGTGCGCCTCGTCGTCCACCACGGCCAACGGACCGGCGACCGCCATGGCGGTGTCGACCTCCAGGTAGGTCACATCGGAATGGAACAGCCGGATGATCGATGCCGCAGCGGGCGGAAGTGCACCGCTGCGCATGCCGCGCCCGGCATAGTCGATGAGCTTGTCGCGCACCATGCGCCGGGCCAGCACCCGGCCGATCTGGTCCTGGGTCAGCGGGTCGTCCGCGGTACCGGCGTCGTGCGCCAGGGTCAGGAAGTCGCCGGCGGCCATCTCGGTGCGTTCGGGGCCGCGCCCGCTGGCGAACTCCGAACCCTGCCCCACCGCCCGCCGCTCGTGGTAGAGCAGCCGCGACGCGACGTCCCAGCCCTTGTTGACCTCGCCGACCACCGTGTCGGGCCCGAGCCGCAACCCGTCGAAGAACTCTTCGCAGAACTCGTTGGAGCCGTCGACCTGCTCGATGCGGCGCAGTGTGACGCCGGGCGCCTCGATCGGCACCAGGAACATGGTCAGCCCGTCGTGCTTGGGCACCGTCGAATCGGTGCGGGCCAGCAGCAGCCCGAAGTCGGCGGCGAACGCGCTGGTGCTCCACGTCTTGGCCCCGCTGACCACCCACTCGTCGCCGTCGCGCTCGGCGCGGGTGATCAGGCCGGCCAGATCGGATCCGCCGCTGGGCTCCGAGAGCAGCTGCACCAGCACCTCGTCGCCGCGCAGCGCGGCGCTGATGTGGCGGCGCTTCTGTTCCTCACTGCCGGTGTCGAGCAGGGTGGCGCAGCAGATGGTGAAGGTCGGGACGTTGAGGATCAGCGGCATCTCGTAGCCGGCGGACACCGCGTCGAAGGCCTTCTGATAGCGCAGGTCCAGGCCGAGTCCGCCGTATTCACGGGGGAAGCAGATCCCGGCGAAGCCGCCGGCGTACAGCCGCCGCTGCAGCTCGCGTGCGCGCTGCCAGGCGCCGTCGTCGTCGCGCCCGTTGCGCGGGGGGTGCTGCGGATCCAGGCGCGGCATATTGGCGGCCAGCCAGTCGCGCGCCGAGGCGGCGAAGGCCTCCACGGTGATGTCGGTCATGCGGCGGGCTCCGTGCTGCTGGCGGCCGCGTAGATGGCCTGGTGGTGCTCGGCGGGAGTGCCGAGCAGATTCCGGTACAGGGTGGCCCGGCGCAGATACAGGTGCAGGTCGTGTTCCCAGGTGACGCCGATCCCGCCGTGCAGTTGCACGCACTCCTGAATCAGCCGGCCGGCATGTTCACCGAGATAGGACTTGGCCGCGCCGGCCCACATGGCGGCGTCGGGATCCCGCGCGGCGACCTTGTCCACCGCACCGGCGGTGATCGCGTGGCAGGCGTGCAGCCACATGGTCATGTCGGCGAGTCGGTGTTTGATCGCCTGGTAGGACGCCAGCGGCCGGCCGAAGCTGTACCGGTCGCGAGCCCAGGCGACGGTCATGGCCATGACGGCGTCGAGGGCCCCGGCCGTCTCGGCGCACACCAGCGCGATCGCGACCTGGGTCTGGCGGTCGATGAGCGCACCGGTCTGTGCCGCGGTGCCGACCACCGCGGATGCCTCGACTTCGGTATCGCTGAATTCGATGCGCGCGTACTGCTTCACCAGATCGATGCCGGGCTGCGGCGTCGCCCGCACTCCGGCACTGTCGGTGCGGACCAGGAACTGGCGCACCGCACCGTCGTCGGTGCGAGCGCCGATCAGCACCAGGTCCGCGCGGTCTCCGGCCTCCACCCGATCCTTGACCCCGTTGAGCCGGTAGCCGCCGGCGATGCTGGTTGCGGTCAGGCCCGGCTGATGAGGACGAAAGCCACGACCGGGCTCGTCGGCAGCCCAGGTCGCCACCGTCTCCCCCGCAGTCAGCGCCGCTATGTCGCGCGCATGGGTGTCCCGGTTGTCGGCGTCGACGAGGCCGGCCAGGACCACGCTCACCGGGTACAGCGGCCCGGGCGCCACGGTGCGTCCGATCTCGGTGGCGATCGCGGCCAGGTCGTGCAGGCCGCAGCCCGAGACGCTGCCGCCGCCGAGTTCCTCGGGCACCAGCAGGCCGGCCCAGCCGAGGTCGGCGGCCTGCCGCCACCATGCCGCGTCGTAGGAGCTGCCCCGTGCATGCAGGTCGCGGTAATCGCGCAGCCCCGCGGTCTTGTCCAGGAATGCACGCGCCGTGGCGACGAAAAGCTCGCTCTCCGTTGACGGGTCGGTCATGTCATCTCCTTCGAAAACTGCGGTCACCGGATGGGTTCGTCACCGAGCACCGTGGTGCGCAGCATTTCCCGGGGAGAATCCGGGTCATAGGGGGCGGCCCGGTGCAGGACGCCACGGTTGTCCCAGATGACGGTGTCTCCCACCGACCAGTGGTGGCGATAGACCCGATCGGCCACGGTGGCACGCGTGAGCAGTTCGTCCAGCAGGGCCCGCCCCTCCTGCAGATCCATGCCGACGACGTAGTCGGCGGAGGCACCGAGCACCAGTGATCGGCGCCCGTTGCGGTGCGTCCAGACCAGGGGATGTTCATGGGTGGGCCGGGCCCGCCACCGGGCCAGATCTTCCGGGGATGGGTCGGGGGTGACCCGCCGCTGGGAAGCCTCCAGTGAGTGGACGACGCGCAGTGCGCCATAGCGTCGCTTCTCGTCGTCGGTGAGCAGGTCGTAGGCGGCGTACGAGCTGGCGAATTCGGTCTCGCCGCCGCGCTCTGCTACCTGCACCGCCGAGAGCACGGTGGCCTTCTGCGGGTATTCGTCGCCGGTCGGCGTGCACCCGTCGATGTGCCAGTCGAAGGTGGCGCGCAGGTAGCTCGCGGAGGAGTTCTTGGACCGGTTCAGCGTGACCGGGTAGATGCCCGCGACTTCGTGATGGCCGTCGGCGGAGTAGTCGACGCTGCCCAGCCGGCCGCAGAACGCAACCTGGGCGCGGGGGTCGATACGCAGGCCCCGGAAGACCAGAACGCCGTTGTCTTCCAACGCTTCGAGCACCGCGGCTCCCAGCTTCGCGTGATCCTCCGCGGCAGCTAGCTGCCGCGGGTCGACGCCGAGGACCTCGGCGCCGACTGAGGACGTCAGCTTGTTGATGGTGAGCAGACTCATCGGCCTGACCTTTCTCACAAGGGTTTTCGCGCTGTTGACCGCTACGGGATGGGCCAGCCGGTGCGGGTCATGACGGCGTCGGCGGCGTCGACGGGGGCGGGCTGGCCCATGATCTCCACTGCCATAGCCACCATCACCAGTGAATAGATCAGGTGCAGCAGGTGCAGCGCGTCCTCGGGAAGTTCGTCCAGGGCGAATTTGTCGCAGTATTCGATCGCTTCTTCCAACCGCGGAAAGAACGCGTCGTAGAATTGCCGCAGCTCGCCGATGGTGCTGGACAGCCTCTGTTTGAAACGTTCGGTTTCGGTTGGCAAGCACCAGGTTTCAGCGAAGCGCTCGAGCTCGGCGAAGGCGCTGGGCAGCCGTGGGACCGTCATTGCGCCGCCCCTACACCGGCGTGCGCGCGCCGGTAGTCGTCCACCCAGTCGGCGACCACCTTGTGCAGGTGCCGCACCAGGATCTCCTGATCGTTGAGAGGGAAGTCGTCGACGATGCCGTACTCCAGCGCGGCCTGGGTGCCGCCGAGCATGCCGGCGTCTTGCAGCGCAAACTCTTTGAGCACCACCGACGCCACCTCGTGTTCGATGCGCTCGCGCACGGTGCGGGCCGGGTGGAAGTAGGTGTGGGCCTCGAATCGGTGGGTGTTGTGCGAGGTGGGCCAGTACCGGTAGAGCAGGTACCAGCCGCCGTAGATGAGGATCTCGGTGTTGGGGAAGATCTGGAAGTTGCTGATCCCCCACGGTTCGATGCCGCCCGGATTCAGCCCGGCCGGCAGCTCGCCGATGTCGGGCGTCTCCCAGGGACCGACCAGCCCGCTGCGGGTGGCCCGCTCGATCGGGTACATGTACTCCGGGGGGAGCAGCCATCGCCGCCGCCCGGCTGTGGAGACCAATCGGTGCGGTCCGTCGAGTTGGAAATGGCCGCAAGTGAATCCGGCGCCGGGCACCCGGACTTGGGCCGGCACTTGCTGGGAATGCAGTGCCGGAACGTGGTAGTACTCCTGGAACGCGTCGGCGAAGATCTTCCAGTTGCTGTTGTTGTGGGCCACCCAGTCATAGCGTTCGGTCAGCTTCTCAAACGGGTAGCCGTCGAGGCCGGTGATCATCGGACCGAGGAATTCCCGCAGATTCTGACGCGGTTCGGTGTCGAGGTTGACGAAGATGAAGCCGTTCCAGATGTCGCAGTGCAGCGGCATCAGGGCCGCGGTGTCGGCACCGTCGAATTCGTGCGTGCGGCGGCAGCGCTTGCAGGTGATCGCCTCGACTTGTCCGGCGGTCTCGCGGTCGGGAAATTCGTGCCAGACGAGCTTGGTTCCGCAGCGCGGGCAGACGTTACCGAAGGCGCGGATTCCCTGGTCGGTGTGGACGAGAAGCACCGACGCCCGGGCGGCTTCGATCTCCTTGGTGGCATAACTGCCGTGTTCGGGAAGTTCCTCGACGCGCCCGATGTTGAGCCAGGCACGTTTGAACACCGCTTCGCGTTCGAGTTCGAAGAACTCAGGGGATGTGGAGTCGGCGAAAGAGATAGGGCCGGTGCCCAATTCCGGGTAGTGCTCGGTCCACGAGCCCTGCGCTGTGCGGCCGGATCGCACCGAACGTTGTTCTGTCACAACACCGCCCCTCCGTTGACGCCGAGTACTTGGCCGGTGATGAAACCGGCTTCCTCCGAACACAAGAATCCGACCGCCGCGGCGATGTCCGAGGCCGCGCCCAGCCGTCCCATCGGGATGTTGGCCGCGATCTGCTCGTTCGGCGGCAGGTACCCGGCCACTTGGCCCTGGTGCTGCATGGGCGTCTCGATACCCGACGGCGGGATGTTGTTGACCGTGATGCCCTGCGCGGCATATTCGCGAGCCAGCGATTTGGTCAGGGTGATGACCGCTCCCTTGGACGCGGCGTAGTGCGCCGCGAACGGTGATCCGCGCTGAGCGCTGGACGAGGAGATCATCACGATGCGCCCCCACCCGGCGGCGACCATGTCTGGCAATGCAGCCTGGCAGCAGTGAAAGGTGCCGGTCAGGTTGACGTCGATGATCCGGGCCCAGGCCTCGGGCGTGATGTCGGCGAAGGCCGAGTAGCCGAAGAGTCCGGCGCTGGTGACCAGCGCCGCGACCGGGCCGAGTTCGCTGCGCACTCCTGTGAAGGCCTCGTCGACGGCAGCCCGATCGGTGACGTCGGCCTCGACGCCCAGCGCGGTCGCGCCCTGGCCCCGCACGTCGTCGGCAACCCGCTGCGCGGCTTGGCCATTGACGTCGAGAACGGCGACGCGATAGCCGCGCCGGCCCAGTTCGTGGCAGGTGGCCTCGCCCATGCCCGAGCCCCCACCGGTGACCACGGCGACCCGCTGCGGCACCTCGGTGGTCATTGCATCCCCTTCGGCGTCGATCGGCGAATCGCAACCCTGGACGTCCTCGCCGCAATGTTATCAAGTACTTGTTATTGATCTCAAGTGTTGGATGTTCGGACCTGCCGGGACGGCGCCCTTAGGGCTCCACGTGGTCGGCGAATAGGGTGTGGCCGGTGCCCTGCTCGACGACCCGAGCCAGCAGCGCCCGCAACGTCTCCTGCTCGTCGGGGCTCAGCACACCGAACACCTGATCGTGCGCGGCGAGCGCGTCGGTGACGACCGCCGAGGTCACCGCGCGCCCCTCCTCGGTCAGATAGGCCCGCAGGATTCGGCCGTGGTGGGGATCCTGCTTGCGCTCCACCAATCCGCGGCGCTCGAGCGCACTCAGGGCCAGTTGCACACCCTGTGGAGTGATGAGCAGGCGGCGGGCCAGTTCGGCGCCGGACAACCCCGGTTCGCCGGCGAGTTGACGCAACAGGCCGATCTGGGCGGTACTCACCCCGTGGTCGCTGATCGCCTCGTTCACGGTCGTCAGCGAGTAGTAGAAGGCCTGCTTGAGCAGCCACAGGATGTTGTTGGTGAGATCCATGTCCTGCTTCCCTATCAACTGCGCTTGCAGACTCGGCCGTCCTTCATGACGAATCGCACGTCTCCGGTGGTGCCGATGTCCCGGGTCGGGTCGCCCGGTACGGCGATGATATCGGCGCAGTAGCCCGGGGCCAGCCTGCCCAGTTCGTGGGCGGCGTCGATGAGATCGGCACTGACCACGGTGGCCGCCCGCAGCGCCTGCACCGGTGTCATACCGCGCTCCACCAGGGCGCACAACTCTTTGGCGTTCTGGCCATGCGGGATTGCCGGCGCATCGGTGCCGCACGCGATGCGTACACCGGCCTCGATCGCCCGGGGCAACATGGCTTTGGCCCGCGGAAACACCTCGGCCGCCTTCTTGCGCAGCTCTGGAGCGATCCGGTCGACAGCCATGGCATCGGTCAAGTAGGTGGTGGAGACCAGGAAGGTGCCGTGGTCCACCATCATCGCCAGCGTTTCATCAGTGGCCAGGAAACCGTGTTCGATGCAGTCGATGCCGGCCCGGATGCATGCCCGAATCGCGGTGTCGCCGATGGCATGTGCGGCGACCCGCACCCCGGCCCGATGCGCCTCGTCGGCGATTGCGGCCAATTCGGCGTCGGAGTACTGCTGGGCACCCGGGGCGGTGCTGTGTGACATCACCCCGCCGGAGGCCGACACCTTGATCAGCTTGGCGCCGTGCCGGATCTGGTAGCGCACGCAGGCGATCACATCCGGCACGCCGTTGGCGATGCCCTCGGCGACCGACAGCGGCATCACGCCGGGCGCGAGCCGTTGGAAGACCGTCGGATCCAGGTGACCACCGTAGGGCGTGACCGCATGGCCGGCGGGGTAGATCCGCGGACCCGCGTGCCAGCCCTGGTCGATCGCGCGCTGCAGCGCGACGTCGAGTAGGTAACCACCGGTCTTGACCATCAACCCCAGGTTGCGGACGGTGGTGAAGCCGGCTTCCAGTGTGGTTCGTGCGTTGACCGCGGCGCGCAATGTGCGGTAGGCGGGATCGTCCTGCACGCCGTGCAGCGGGGTGGGAAGCCCCTCTGGACTGCCCGGCCCACCGATGAGCAGGTTGAGCTCCATGTCCATCAGCCCGGGCAGCAGCGTGACGTCGCCGAGGTCGATGTCGTCGGGCGAAACCGGAACGGGCGCCTCGGGATTGATGGCGGCGATCCGCCCGTCCTCGACCACCACGACGGCGGGTGAGTGCACCACGCCGGCGTCGACGTCGAGCCACCGATCGGCCCGCACCACACACTTCTCACGCACCGGGCGGCTCACGGGAACGGCTCGGCGACGCACTCGATGACGGCCGCGCCCGAGTCCGGAACGCGCGGCTGCTTCCAGGCTTCGGCCGGGAATGCCACCGTGATCATGGAATACAACAGGTGCATCAGGTTCAGCACATCCTCGGGCAGGTCGTCGAGGCTGAACTTGTCGCAGTAGGCCAGCGCCTCTTCGGCGCGTGCCGTGATGGCGTCATAGAACGCCTGCATGTCTGACATGGAACTGTTCAGACGTTTGGCGTAGCGCTCCGGTTCAGACGACAGGCACCACTGGTTGAACGGTTCGAGATCAGCGAATTCCTTTGGCAGCATGGCGGTCACGATCCCTCATACCTCGGCCGTGGCGCGCTCGTGTTCGGCGATCCACGCGGCGGTCTCGGCGTGAAAGTGCCGGATCAGCACCTCCTGGTCGTTGAGCAGGAAGCGGTCCACCACCCCGGTGCCGATCATCGTGTGGGTGGCCTCCAAGGTGCTGGCGTCCTGCAGCCCGTACTCCTTGAACGACACCGCCGCGAGTTCTTGCGCGACCCGCTCGCGAGGAGTCCGCGGCTGCGGAAAGTACAGTGTCCCTTCGAAAATGTGCGAGTCGTGCCCCGTCGGCCAGTAATGGTAGGTCAGATACCAGCCCTGACCCCAGAACACGATCGTGAAGTTAGGGAAGATCTGAAACGAATCCAAGCCCCACGGATCGCATTTCGCGGGATTGAGGCCGTCGGGCATCGGGCCGATATCCGGCGGATCCCACGGCCCGAAAAGCCCGCTCCGGCAGATATCCTCGATCGGCTTACGCATCTCCGACGACATCTCCCAGGCCCGAACACCTGAGGTGCTCACCAGGCGGTGCGGGCCCTCGATCTGATAGTGCGGCGCCTCGAAACCGGCCTGTTCGGCCGCCACCCGAAAGGCCGTCGGCGTCTGGTTCCCGTGCAGCACCGGCGCGTGATAGAACTCCTGGAACGCGTCGAGGAACAGCTTCCAGTTGGAGTTGACCGACGAGCGGTATTGCCATCGCGATGTCATCTGCCCGAAGGGGTAGCCGTCCAACGCCGTAACCATGGGCCCGAGGAATTCGCGCAGCGACTGCTCCGGGGTGGCGGCGAAGTTGACGAAGATGAATCCTTCCCAGACGTCACAGTGCACGGCGACCAAGCCGTAGCGACTCTTGTCGAGGTCGAAGAACTCTTCCTCCTGCTGAACGAAGGCCAGATTGCCATCCAAGTCGTAGCGCCAGGCGTGGTACTTGCAGGTGAACTGGCGGCAGGTCCCGCTCGCCTCCTCCAGCGGCATGGTGTCCCACACCAGCTTGTTGCCGCGGTGCCGACAAACGTTGTGATACGCCTTGATCTCGCCAGATCCGTTTCGCACCAGGATGATCGAGGTGTTGACCACCTTGAGTTCCCGGGTGAAATAGCTGCCCTTCCGCGGAACCTGCTCTACCCGACCGACATTCAGCCAGGCCCGCCGGAAGATCGCCGCGCGTTCCTTCTCGTAGACATCGGGACTGATGGAATCGCGGTACGACACCGGTTCGGTACCGAGCTCGGGATAGTGCTGAGTCCAACTGCCCTCGGGCGGCTTGGGAAAACGCGCCACAACCACTCCTGTCCTCACGCCGGGTCACGAGTCTCGTTGGCGCCGACGCTATCGAGCGGCATGTTCAGTGTCAAGTAGTTGATACTTGGGCTTGAAGTCAGCCTCAGGAGTTCCTGAAGGACTGACTTCGGGTTAGGACGGGCTCAGCGCGGCGTCGTTGTCGCTCTCGGCTTTGCGCGCGGTGTTGCTCAACATCTGTTCGACGACGTTCTTGCCCAGGGCACTGTCGTCGGGCAGCTCGATCGGGTAGCTGCCGTCGAAACAGGCGCAGCACAACCGCGATTTGGGCTGCTCGGTGGCCGCAATCATGTCTTCCTGGCTGACATAGCCGAGACTGTCGGCGCCGATGGCGCGCCGCACCGCTTCGACCATCTCGGCCTCGTCCTCGACGGCGTTGGCGATCAGCTCGGCCGGCGAGGCGAAGTCGATGCCGTAGAAGCACGGCCACTTCACCGGCGGGGAGGCGATCCGCACGTGCACCTCGACGGCACCGGCCTCGCGCAGCATCCGCACCAGGGCGCGCTGGGTGTTGCCCCGCACGATCGAATCATCGACGACGATCAGCCGCTTGCCGCGGATGATCTCCCGCAGCGGGTTGAGCTTCAGCCGGATACCGAGCTGACGGATGGTCTGCGACGGCTGGATGAAGGTCCGCCCGACATAGGCGTTCTTGGTCAGGCCCTGTCCGTAGTCGATCCCGGACTCCTGGGCGTAGCCCACCGCGGCGGGAATGCCGGACTCCGGCACGCCGATGACCAGGTCGGCCTCCACCGCATGCTCGCGGGCCAGCCGCCGGCCGATCTCCACCCGGGTGGCGTGCACCGACCGGCCGCCAATGGTGCTGTCCGGCCGGGCCAGGTAGACGTACTCGAAGACGCACCCCTTCGGGGTGGGGTTGGCGAACCGGGTGGAGCGCACCCCGTCGGCGTCGATCGCCAGCAGCTCGCCGGGTTCGATGTCGCGGACGAACGAGGCTCCCACGATGTCCAGCGCCGCGGTCTCCGAGGCCACCACCCAGCCGCGGTCGAGCCGGCCCAGCGACAGCGGCCGCACGCCCCACGGGTCGCGGGCCGCGTACAGGGTGTTCTCGTCCATGAAGGTCAGGCAGAACGCACCACGCGCCGTCGGCAGCAGTTCCAGTGCCGCCTGCTCCAAGGAGGTGTCGGCGGCGCCGTGCGCCAGCAACGCGCCCAGGATGTCGGAGTCGGTGGTGGCCACGCCGGGACGGCGGGTGTCGATCAGACCCAATTCACGGGCCCGGCCGGCCAGTTCGGCGGTGTTGACCAGGTTGCCGTTGTGGCCCAGCGCCACGCCGGTGCCGGCGGCGGTGTTGCGGAACACCGGCTGGGCGTTCTCCCAGGTGGTGTCGCCGGTGGTGGAGTAGCGGCAGTGCCCGACCGCCACGTGCCCGGGCATCGCCAACAGCGTCTGCTCCTCGAACACCTGGCTGACCAAGCCCAGGTCTTTGAAGACCAGCACCTGCGACCCGTCGCCGACGGCGATGCCGGCGGCCTCCTGGCCACGGTGTTGCAGCGCATACAGGCCGTAATAAGTGAGCTTCGCTACTTCTTCGCCGGGAGCCCAAACTCCGAAGACGCCGCACTCCTCGCGGGGTGCATTCTCAAGGTCTACTACCTGCTGGTCCGGCACGTTTCAGCTGCTCCAAGGGGACGGGCCACAGTGACGACGTTCAGTCTACGGTCAACATGCGTCAAGTTTCACCAACGGCAACCAATCGGTGATCTCGCCGGCTCGGGAACCCGACAATCGCAGTTTTCCGGCCGCGGTCGCCTCGCCGGTCTCCAGTAGCCCGGCGGCCAGCAGCAGCCAGCTGCGCGGATCGGTCTCGACCACGTTGGGCGGGGTGCCGCGGGTGTGCCGCGGCCCGGCGATGCACTGCACGGCGACGAACGGCGGGATTCGCACCTCGACGCTGGCACCGGGGGCCAGCTCGGCCAGGGTGCGCGCGGTCAGACGGACCGCGGCGGCCAACTCTGTCCGATCCGGGGCGGGCAGCGTCTCGTCGCGCAGCCACGCCGCGAGCGCCAGCACGGCTGCGCGAGTCTGCGCCGGGTCAGGCTGTGAATGTGAGCGGGCGGCGGCCATGGCTCAGTCGATGGGGTGCGCGGCGAACCAGTCCAGCAGCAGGTCGGCGAGCCGGTCCGGCTCGGTGTCGGGGATCCAGTGTGAGACGCCAGCCATGACCTCGAAGCGGTAGTCCGCGTCGACATAGCGGGCGGTGTTGCGCGCCGCCTTGGGCTTGAGCGCGATGTCGTCGTCGCTCCAGACGTACATCGTCGGCACCGAGATCCGCTGGTTGCTGTCGCGCAGATTCGACAGCGGCAGGCCTCGGTACCAATTGAGCCCGCCGGTCAGCGCGCCCGGCTCGATCATGCCCTGCGCATCCCGTTCGGCCGCGGCCGAACTCTGCCCGCTTCGCCGCAGAGCCCTGGCGGCGACGGCGCCATTCCCGCGCGTGAGCAACCACTCCGGCAGCCACGGCAGCTGGAAGAACCCCATGTACCACGACGCCAGACCCTGGCGGCTGGTGACAAACGACTTCAGGAAGGCAGCGGGGTGCGGTACCGACACCGGCGACACTGTGGCGAGCCGCTCGGGCAGTTCGGCCGCCACTCCCCACGCCACCGCGGCACCCCAGTCGTGGCCCACCAGGTGCACGCGCTGCGCGCCACTGGCGTCGATCAGCGCGCCGATGTCGGCGACGAGTTCGGACATGCGATAGTCGCGGCGCCGCGGCGGCCGGGCACCGGGTGAATAGCCGCGCTGGTTGGGCGCCAGGCATCGGTAGCCCGCGGCGGTGAGCCGGTCGATGACGGCGTTCCAGCTGTCGTTTCGCTGCGGGAAGCCGTGCAGCAGCACCACAACGGGCCCGTCGGGCGGCCCAGCGTCGCGAACGTCGAAAACTAGGCCGTCACGGGTGTAGCGCTGCATGGGTTGAAGCATCCCGCATGTCACGGTTCGGCGGTACCCGGGCCCAGCTACTGGCCCCGCAGCGCCGCGCGCACCCGCTCGGTGTCAGCCGGCGTCCAGCCGTCGGGCGGAACCACCGCCACCCACCCGTCCAGGATCGTGTCGGCGTAGTTGTGGCCGTGCCCCGCGGGCATCTGCTCACCGTGGAACAGGTCGGCGGTGACCTGCCAGAACGTCACCACCGGGTACCAGCGCATGGATGCGGTGCGGTCCGGGCCGGGCGGTTCGGTCAGCCAGTCCGGCCGCGCGAACAGCAGGTCGGTCGACCACCACACCACCGGGTCGGAGGCGTGCTGCAGGAACAGCACCCGGGTGCCGTCCCACGGCGGCGCGGCGATCCGGGCGATCTCGGCCGGCACCGTGCCCTGCGAGAACCGCACCGTGCGACCGTTGTCGTAGCGGGGCAACACGGCGGTGCTGCCGGGGTCGCGCCGCACCAGCAATGCGTGCCAGAGCGGGCTGGCTTGCGGCGGCCCCACCCACAGCACGGACTCGTAGCCCATGTCGGCGATGTCTGGCAGCCAGTCGAACGCGGCCTGCCCGGCCATCGATCCCAGGCTCTCGCCGTAGAGCACCAGCTTGGGCCGCTGCCCTACCGGAAGACCTCGCCACCGCTCGGCGATGGTGCGCACCAGCAGCCGTCCCGAATCCATCGACTTGCGCTGGTCGGCCAAAAAAGAGATCCAACTCGGCAGGTAGGAGTACTGGACGCCCACGATCGCGGTGTCGCCGTTGTAGAGCATCTCCAGCGCATCGGCCGCGGCCGGGTCGACCCATCCGGTGCCGGTGGTGGGCACCACGACCAACACCTGACGGTCGAAGGCGTGGGTGCGGTCTAGTTCGTCGAGCAGCAGCTGCATTCGCGCCTGGTCGTCGCCGGCGCTGTGCAGCCCGGCATACACCCTGATGGGTTCGCGGGCGGGCCGTCCGTTGATGCGGGTGAGCTCGGCGGCGTGCAGTCCCCCGGCGACGAAGCTGCGGCCCTGACTGCCCAGGCTGGCCCAGGGGGCCAACGAGTCAGGGCTGCCGGATCGCTCCGGTTGCAGGGGCTGGATCGTTCCGGCCACGGTGGCGCTGTCCTCGGGCTGGAACACCGCGCTGGCGCCGGCGAAGAAACCGCGGATCAGCACGCCGTTGATCAACATGGTGAGCAGTACGACGACGATCGCGCTGCCGATGAACATGGCGACCTCGCGGTGCAGGTGCCACCGCCGGATCAAGGCCCGCGCCAGCAGCCGACTGGCGTCGATCAGCACTCGCACCGTGGCAACCAGCGCGGCCGCGACCCCGATCGCCACCCCGAGGGTGCGCAGGTAGCCCAGTGTTGCCGGGCCTTCGATGCCCAGCAGCTCAGAGACCTGGCGCTGCCAGCCGGCGGCCGGGATCAGCATCAGAACGCACGCGGCCGGGGCCGCCACCACCACCGTTGCCTTGAGGGCGAGCAACGCCGGGCGCGGGGGCGGCCACCAGCTGGCGCCGCGCAGAAGGAACCATTCCACCGTGGCGCCGATCAGCACGCCCAACCCGTAGCCGAAGGCCGCGTTGATCCCGCCGATCAGCCCCTGAAACACCCAGTCGCGCGGCAACAGCGACGGGGTCAGCGACAGGCAGAAGAACAGCGCACCGAACGCCACCCCGACGAACTTCAGCCGCAGCAGACTCCACGCCCACACCAGCAGCGGGTGTTTCGCCGTTGCCTCGGCCGTTTCCATGCCGCTGGGGCTTTATCCGAACAGCCCCGGCAGCACCGCTTCGGAGGTGCTGCGCAGTTCGGTCAGCGACACGCTGAACTGGCCCTGGACCTCGATCTCCTGTGAAGCCTGGTCCACCACGCCGACACGGGTGGCCGGCAGGCCGCGTGCCTCGCACATCGACCGCAGTCGGCTCTCCTCGGTGCGCGGCACCGCCACCAGCACCCTGCCCGCCGACTCGGAGAACAGGAACACGAACGGGTCGGCGTCTTCGGGAAGCAAGATGCGGCAACCGGTTTCCCCGGCGATCGACGACTCGACCACGGCCTGGATCAGCCCGCCTTCGCTCAAGTCGTGGGCAGCCGAGACCAGGCCGTCGCGCGATGCCGCGCTCAGCACCTCGGCGAGCAGCTGCTCGCGTTCCAGATCGACCTTCGGCGGCAGTCCGCCCAGGTGATCGCCGGTCACCTGCGCCCAGATGGACCCGTCGAACTCGTCGCGGGTGTCGCCGAGCAGGATCAGCGTCTCGCCCGGTTCGACACCGAATGCCGTCGGAATGCGGCGGCCGACATCATCGATGACCCCGAGCACCCCGACCACCGGGGTGGGGTGGATCGGGGTGGCGCCGGTCTGGTTGTAGAAGCTCACATTGCCGCCGGTTACCGGAATCCCCAGTGCCGCACAGCCATCGGCCAGACCGCGAACGGCCTCGGCGAACTGCCACATCACCCCGGGGTCTTCCGGAGAACCGAAGTTCAGGCAGTTGGTGACGGCGATCGGCGTGGCGCCGGTGACGGCCACGTTGCGGTAGGCCTCCGCCAGCGCCAGCTGCGCCCCGGTGTAGGGGTCGAGTTTGGTGTAACGACCGGAGGCGTCGGTGGAGATGGTGATCCCGCGCCCGGAGGCCTCGTCGATGCGCAGCATCCCGCCGTCGGCGTGCTCGGCCAGCACGGTGTTGCCGCGCACGTAGCGGTCGTACTGTTCGGTGATGAATGCCCGGCTGCACAGGTGCGGGCTGCCCAGCAGCGCAAGCAGAGTCGCGCGCAGCTCCTCCCCGGTGGCCGGCCGCGGCAGCTTGTCCGAGCGATCGGCGTTCAGCGCATCCTGTGTCTCGGGGCGCGCAACCGGGCGCTGATAGATCGGGCCTTCGTGGGCCACGGTGCGCGGCGGCACGTCGACGACGGTCTCGCCGTGCCAGGTGATCTGCAACCGGTCGCCATCGGTCACCTCACCGATCACGGTGGCGAGCACGTCCCACTTGGCGCAGACCGCCATGAAGGCGTCCACGTTCTCCGGGGCGACCACGGCGCACATGCGCTCCTGTGACTCGCTGGACAACACCTCGGCCGGACTCATGTTCGCCGCGCGCAGCGGCACCTTGTCCAGCTGAATCGCCATGCCACCGTCGCCGGCCGATGCCAACTCCGAAGTCGCACACGACAATCCAGCACCACCGAGATCCTGGATGCCAACCACCAGCTTGGCGGCGTACAGCTCCAGGCAGCACTCGATGAGCACCTTCTCGGTGAACGGGTCGCCGACCTGAACCGACGGAAGCTTCTTGCGGCCTGCGCCGCTCTCATCCCCGCCGAAGGTGTCCGACGCCAGCACCGACACCCCACCGATGCCGTCCAGGCCGGTACGCGCCCCGAACAGGATGATCTTGTTGCCGGCACCGGAGGCGAACGCCAGGTGCAGGTCTTCCTTCTTCAGCACGCCGACACACAGCGCGTTGACCAGCGGGTTGCCCGCGTAGCAGGGGTCGAAGATGGTTTCGCCGCCGATGTTGGGCAGCCCGAGGGAGTTGCCGTAGCCGCCGATGCCACGCACCACCCCGTCGAGCACCCGGCGGGTGTCGGGGGCGTCGGCGGCGCCGAAACGCAGCTGGTCCATCACCGCGACCGGGCGTGCGCCCATCGCCATGATGTCGCGCACGATGCCGCCCACCCCGGTGGCCGCGCCCTGGTACGGCTCGACATAGGACGGGTGGTTGTGCGACTCCACCTTGAAGGTGACCGCCCAGCCGTCGCCGATGTCGACCACACCGGCGTTCTCGCCGATGCCGGCCAGCATGGCCTTGCGCATCTCGTCGGTGGTGGTCTCACCGAAGTAGCGCAGGTGCACCTTGGAGGACTTGTAGGAGCAGTGCTCGCTCCACATCACCGAGTACATGGCGAGCTCGGCGTCGGTGGGGCGGCGGCCCAGGATGTCGCGGATGCGCTGGTACTCGTCGTCCTTGAGACCCAACTCGGCGAACGGTTGCGGGTGCTCGGGCGTTGCAGCGGCGTGTTCGACGGTGTCCAGCGTGGTCGGGGGCGTCACGGGCACAGTCTATGGCACCGATTTCGGCGCGATTGCGACCGCTCAGCGGGAGCAATCGCGCCGAAATCGCTCAGTCCGGCGCCAGGAATGCCGTCAGGGCCGCCGCGTAGGAGGTCACGTCGCGTGCACCCATCAATTCCCGTGCCGAATGCATGGCCAGCTGCGGAGCGCCCACGTCAACGGTGGGGATCCCGGTGCGTGCGGCGCTCATCGGGCCGATGGTCGAGCCGCAGGGCAGGTCGGCCCGATGCTC
The DNA here is from genome assembly GCF_046250095.1 of Mycobacterium sp. SMC-11. Classification (NCBI taxonomy): domain Bacteria; kingdom Bacillati; phylum Actinomycetota; class Actinomycetes; order Mycobacteriales; family Mycobacteriaceae; genus Mycobacterium; species Mycobacterium sp. SMC-11. Next base: position 4,019,252 of record NZ_CP176430.1, read on the forward strand.
GTAGCGCTGCAGCGCCACCCCGGCCGCCTCGCAGGCCAATGCAAACGTCGCGGCGGTGCGGCCGTCGGTGGCGTAGCGCAGGTTGGGCTGCACCTTGAGCACCGGGCCGGCATTGACCGCGATCTGATGGCACGGTTCGTGACGGTCCGGGTAGTTCGGGTGGGTGGCGTGCGCCATGTCCGCCGAGGCCAGCGTGGAGCCGGTCAGCCGGCGCAGGAAGTCCTCCCGGTCGCCGCCGGCGGCCAGGGTGATCCGCTCCAGCACGGTTAGCAGCAGATCGGACTGGGCGCCGTGATCCGACGTCGATCCGACCTCCTCGTGGTCGAACAGCACCAGCACCGGCAGGTAGCGGCCCGGCCTGGCGGCGATCAGGGCTTCCAGGCCGGCGTAGCAGCTGGCCTGGTTGTCCAGCCGCGGCGCGCTGACGAATTCCTGGCCCAGCCCGGTCACCGCCGACGGCGCCAGGTCGTGGGTCATCAGGTCGAACCCCAGCACGTCGCGCGGTTCCACGCCGGCACCGTCGGCCACGTAGCCGAGGAAGTCCGGGGACCGGCCGTCGCCCCAGACCGCGTTGACGTGGCGCTGCGGATCCAGCTTGACCGCGGCGCGGTCGTCGGCCAGGTGGATGGCCAGCTGCGGCACCCGCAGGATCGGCTCGTCGATACGGACCAGGTGGTGGCTGATGCCGGAGCTTTCGGCACCGCTGCGCACCGAGAGCCGGCCGCTGATCCCCAGGTCGCGGTCCAGCCAGGAGTTCAGCCAAGCGCCGCCGTAGGGCGCCAGGGCCACCATCTGCCAGCCGGCGACCTCGCGGGCTGGGTGCTGCTTGACCCGCAGGTTCGGGCTGTCGGTGTGCGCGCCGATGATCCGGAACGGGGTGGCCGGGTTCGCCCCGCTGCAGTCCCACGCGATCAGTGAACCGGCCCGGACGGTGAAATACCGCCCCGGCGCCTGCGGCCACCGGTCGGTTTCGGCGACCTCGGTGTAGGCGGCGGCTCGCAGCCGATCAGCCACCGTGGCGCAGGCGTGAAACGGCGACGGCGAGGCGTCGATGAACTCGCATAATCCGGTTGCGGTGGCCGCCATGGGGTTAAGTCTTTCGCATCCGGACGCCGATGGGGGCGTTAGGGTCGATAGCGTGCCGTCCGTTCAGCCCGTCACCGCTCCCCTGACCTGTGCGGCCATTTTTCTGGTGGCCACCATCAACGACGGCGGCGAGCAGACCGTCCACGACGCGTTGCCCGACCTGGCGGGTTTCGCCCGGGCGATCGGCTTTCGCGACCCGACCAAGCGGCTGTCGGTGGTGACCTCGATCGGCTCGGAGGCGTGGGACCGGCTGTTCGCCGGGCCCCGGCCGGCCGAACTGCATCCGTTCGTCGAGCTGACCGGCCCCCGCCACACCGCCCCGGCCACCCCGGGGGATCTGCTGTTTCACGTCAAGGGCGAGACCCTGGACGTGTGCTTCGAGCTGGCGGGGCGGATCGTCAAGGCGATGGCCGGTGCGATCACCGTGGTCGACGAGGTGCACGGCTTCCGGTTCTTCGATAATCGCGACCTGCTCGGTTTCGTCGACGGCACCGAGAACCCGGTCGACGATGAAGCGGTGGCGGCCACCGCGGTCGGTGACTCCGATCCCGACTTTGCCGGCGGCTCCTATGTGCACATCCAGAAGTACCTGCACGACATGGCCGCCTGGGAGGCGCTGCCGGTCACCGAGCAGGAACGTGTGATCGGCCGTACCAAGGCCGACGACATCGAGTTCGACGACGCGGTGAAACCGGCCAACTCGCACATCGCGCTCAATGTCATCACCGACGAAGACGGCAATGAACTGGACATCGTGCGGCACAACATGCCGTTCGGCTCGGTGGGTTCCGGCGAGTCCGGCACCTACTACATCGCCTACTCGCGGACGCCCCAAGTCACCGAGCAGATGCTGCGCAACATGTTCCTCGGCGATCCGCCGGGCAACACCGACCGCATCCTGGACTTCTCCACCGCGGTCACCGGCGGAATGTTCTTCACCCCCACCGCCGACTTCCTCGACGGTCCGCCGCCGCTCCCGGGAGCAGCGACAGCCACCCCCTCCGAGCCCGTCGAGACCACCGGCATTCACGGCTCACTGAACATCGGCAGCCTGAAAGGAACCTCGCAATGAACAACCTGTATCGCGATCTGGCCCCGGTCACCGAAGCGGCCTGGGCCGACATCGAGCAGGAGGCGACCCGGACCTTCAAGCGGCACATCGCCGGGCGCCGGGTGGTCGACGTCAGCGAGCCGGCCGGCCCGACGGCGGCCGCGGTGGGCACCGGTCGGCTGACCGGCATCGGCGCCCCGGCCGACGGCGTCGAAGCGCATCTGCGCGACAGCAAACCGCTGGTGCGCCTGCGGGTTCCGTTCACCTTGTCGAGGGACGAGATCGACGATGTCGAGCGGGGCTCGCAGGATCCCGACTGGGACCCGGTGAAGGCCGCGGCCAAGAAGCTGGCGTTCGCCGAGGACCGGATCATCTTCGGTGGCTACCCGGGCGCCGCGGTGGAGGGCATCCGCAGTGCGAGCTCGAACCCGGAGCTGACGCTGCCGGAGGACCCGCGCGGCATCCCCGACGTGGTCAGCCAGGCGTTGTCGGCGCTGCGGCTGGCCGGGGTGGACGGCCCCTACTCGGTGCTGTTGTCCGCGGACGCCTACACCAAGGTCGCCGAGACCTCCGATCACGGCTATCCGATCCTGGAGCACCTGCGCCGGCTGGTCACCGGCGACATCATCTGGGCGCCGGCGATCGACGGTGCGTTTGTGCTGACCACCCGGGGCGGCGATTTCGACCTGCGGTTGGGCACCGACGTGTCGATCGGCTACCTGTCGCACGATGCCGAGAACGTGCAGCTCTACCTGCAGGAGACATGTACGTTCCTGTGCTACACCGCTGAGGCCGCGGTGGCGCTGACCTGCTAGAAGCTAGACCGACAGCACCGCGTCCAGCGCGGAGTAGAACAGCCCCAGGCCGTCGTCGCTGGGTCCGGTCAGGGCCTCTATCGCGTGCTCGGGGTGCGGCATCAGCCCGACCACCCGGCCGTTGGCCGAGCTCACCCCGGCGATGTCGCGCAGCGAGCCGTTGATGTTGTCGAGGTAGCGGAACACCACCCGGCCTTCGCCTTCGAGCTCGTCGAGCACCGCTTCGGAGGCCACGTAGCGGCCCTCTCCGGACTTCAGCGGCACCAGCAGGTCGGCGTCGGCGTCGAACCTGGAGGTCCAGGCCGTCGAGGTGGAGGTCACCCGCAGCCAGACGTCGCGGCAGACGAAGTGCAGGCCGGCGTTGCGGGTCAGCGCTCCGGGCAGCAGGCCGGCCTCGCACAGCACCTGGAAGCCGTTGCAGATGCCGAGCACCGGCATGCCCTGGCCGGCGGCCTTGATGACCTCGCCCATCACCGGGGCGAACCGGGCGATGGCCCCGCAGCGCAGGTAGTCACCGTAGGAGAAGCCGCCGGGCACCACCACGGCGTCGACGCCCTTGAGGTCGGCGTCGGCGTGCCAGAGGCTTACCGGCTCGGCACCGACGAACCGGACCGCGCGGGCGGCGTCGACGTCGTCGAGGGTGCCGGGGAAGGTGATGACGCCGATCCGGGCGCTCACGAGGTCTCCCGGCTGACGGTGAAGTCCTCGATCACCGTGTTGGCCAGCAGCGATTCGGCAATCTCGGCCAGCGCGGCGTCGTCGATCGAATCGTCGACCTCGAGCTCGAAGCGCTTGCCCTGCCGCACATCCGACACTCCGGAGTGTCCGAGCCGAGAAAGCGCTCCAACGATCGCCTGTCCCTGCGGGTCAAGGATCTCGGCTTTGGGCATCACGTGCACAACCACCCGGGCCACGGGTGCTCCCTACTGTCGACGGGGGAATCGGTCGGGTCAACAATACCGATGCCCGTCGGCGGAGCCGGAGAGCACAATCTTTAGGTATGCAACTGACCCACTTCGGCCATTCCTGCCTGCTCGCCGATTTCGGCGGGACCACGGTGCTGTTCGACCCCGGCAACTTCTCGCACGGCTTCGAGGGCATCACCGGTCTGGCGGCCATCCTGGTCACTCATCAGCACCCCGATCACGCCGACGTGGCGCGGCTGCCGGCACTGATCGACGCCAACCCGGGTGCCGCGCTCTACGCCGACCCGCAGACCGCCGCTCACTTGGGGCCGCCCTGGCAGGCGGTACACGTCGGGGATGCCTTCGACGTCGGGCCGCTGCGGGTGCGCGGGGTGGGCGGGCAGCACGCGGTGATCCATCCGGAGCTGCCGATGATCGACAACATCTCCTACCTGATCGGCGATGACGCGCATCCGGCCCGGTTGATGCATCCCGGCGACGCCCTGTTCGTACCCGGTGAACCGGTGGACGTGCTGGCCACCCCGGCGGCGGCGCCGTGGATGAAGATCTCCGAGGCCGTCGACTACCTGCGCGCGGTGGCGCCGCGGGCCGCGGTGCCGATCCACCAGGGCATCATCGCCACCGAGGCCCGCGGGATCTATCACGGCCGGCTGGCCGAGATGGGGCGCGCCGACTTCCAGGTGCTGCCCGAGGAGAGCGCCGTCACCTTCTAGCGCCCGGGCGCACCCTTGCGCGAGCGCGCGTGTCTGTACCGCGACACGCCGCATACGCCGTACATCTGTGCACGCTCGCGGGGAAAAGTCGTCAGGCGATATCGCCGGCGGCGCCCCGGCCGGCGGCCCGACCGGAGAAGATGCACCCGCCCAGGAAGGTGCCCTCCAGCGCCCGATAGCCGTGCACGCCGCCGCCCCCGAAACCGGCCACCTCGCCGGCCGCGTACAGCCCGTCGATCGGCTTGCCGTCCGCGCCCAGCACCCGGGAGTCCAGGTCGGTCTCCAATCCGCCCAACGTCTTCCGGGTCAGGATGTGCAGCTTGACCGCGATCAGCGGGCCGGCGGACGGATCGGTCAGCCGGTGCGGGGCCACCACCCGGCCGATCCGGTCCCCTAGGTAGGACCGGGCGCCGCGGATCGCGGTGATCTGCCCGTCCTTGCTGAATCGGTTCGCTACTTCGCGGTCGCGCGCGGTGACCTCGGCCTCGACCGTCGCGTAGTCCAAAGGCAGCACGTCGGGCAGGTCGTTCATCGCGGCGACCAGGTCACGCAGCGACGAGGCATGCACGACATCCACCCCGCGGTCGATGAACGCCTGCACCGGCGGGGGCGGCCCGGACCGGGCTCGTGACGCGGCCAGCTGACGCAGGCTACGGCCGGTCAGGTCGGGATTCTGCTCTTGACCCGACAGCGCGAATTCCTTCTCGATGATCCGCCGGTTGAGCACGAACCAGGTGTAGTCCTGACCGGAGCGGGTGATGTGCTCGAGCGTGCCCAGGGTGTCGAACCCGGGATACAGCGGCCCGGGCAGTCGTACGCCGGCGGCGTCGAGCCACAGCGGTGACGGGCCGGGGATGATGCGGATCCCGTGACCGGGCCAGATCGGGTCGTAGTTGGTGATGCCCTCGGTGTAGTGCCACATCCGGTCCCGATTGATCACCCGGCCGCCGGCCGCCTCGGTGATCCCGATCATCCGGCCGTCGACATGGGCGGGCACCCCGGCCAACAGTTGCGCGGGCACCCGGCCCATCCGCTCCGGCCAGTTCTGTTTCACCAGCTCGAGGTTGCCGCCGATGCCGCCACTGGTGACCAGCACCGCCGGAGCACGGAACTCGAACTGTCCCACCGTGTTCCGCGATGACGCCACCCCGCGTGCGGCGGCCGAGGGTTCCAGCACGCTGCCCCGCACCCCGGTCACCCGGCCGCCCTCGACGATCAGCTCGTCGACCTGGTGCCGGAAGGCGAACCGGACCTTTGAGCGGCCCCGCAGCCGGCCCGCGAAGATCTCCACCAACGCCGGCCCGGTTCCCCAGGTGATGTGGAATCGGGGCACCGAGTTGCCGTGCCCGATGGCGCCGTAACCGCCGCGCTCGGCCCAGCCCACCAGCGGAAAGACTTTCAGCCCGCGGGCCCGCAGCCAGCTGCGCTTCTCCCCCGAGGCGAAGTCCACATAAGCATGCGCCCATTGCCGCGGCCAGTGGTCGCACTCCCGGTCGAAGCCGGCGGTGCCCAACCAGTCCTGTAGCGCCAGTTCCTGACTGTCGCGGACGCCCAGCCGACGCTGCTCGGGGCTGTCGACGAAGAACAGTCCACCGAACGACCAGAACGCCTGCCCGCCCAGGTTCGCACTGTTCTCCTGGTCGACGATGAGGACACGCTGACCACGCTCCACCAGCTCGCAGGCCGCCACCAGGCCGGCCAGACCCGCCCCGACGACGATCGCGTCAGCGTCCGCCTTACCGCTCATGGCGTCCCAGGGTAACGACTCAGGCGCTCAGCTCCGAGGTCACATCGACCGGCGCCAGCGGCCAGCGGTAGCGCTCCGGCCGGCAACCGTGACCCAACGCCGTGTCCACCGCCTCCAGCATGGCCTCGGACACGCCCGGCTTTGCCAGCTGCCGCGCACTTACCGACAGCCGCACCACGCCGTCGCGGCGTGCGATGCGCTCGCTGGTGGCCACCACCATCCGGCACCACCAGGGCGCGCTGAGAAATCCCGTCCCGACGCCGATCACCCGGGCCCGCACGGTGTGGTCCAGGACCAGGTCGGTGACGCCGTGCAAACCGGCCAGGAGCCGGAAACCATTGCGCGGCAATGCCCTGACGGTGCCCGGCGACACCGTCCAGCCGGGCGCGGCGAACAGCCGGGTGCGCAGGCCCAGGTGCTCCAGGACACGGTCGGCGCCGAGCAGTCGCAAATTAGCCTCATGGGCGGCCAGCGTGGCGAACTCACCGCGGCGCTTCTTGGTAGCGGCTTCGTCGAAGCCGTGCAGCACGATCGCCGCACCGTCGGCACGCCGCTGTGTCAGCCACTCGACGGTGCCGGGGTCGCGGTCGAGCCGGTAACCGCCACCCAGTCGCGGCGCCACCAGCAGTGATACACCGACGCCGCGGGCATCCAGTTGCGCACAGAAGGCCTCGGCGTCGGCCTGGGTGTGCGCCCCGATCCCGGAGACGGAGACGATCAGTTGTCCGGTCACAACACCAGTGTGACCAGCGCAGGTGTCCACTCGGTGACGTCGAGGAAGACGTCAGATAGCGCTACGGAGTCGCCCGCCGGCGGCTGTGGTCGGCTGGATCGGTGGTGTCGGCGGCGATCGCCTTGAGCCGGGCCAGATCACGGGGATGCAGATCCGGCGCCATCTCCAGCGATTCCAGAAGCAGGTCGGTCTGTTCCCGCAGGGCGGGCAGGTGCTCGGGCCGGCCGTATTCCTTGACGTGGGCGACCAGCATCCGCAGCACCCGCAGGATCGCCGCCGCCACCATGGGCTGACTGGGCGCAACCTGGCGAAGTTGATCGAAACCGTGCCCGATGTATTCCCTGGGGTCGAGATCCCAGGGCCGCAACAGTATTCGACCATCCGGGCCGGCCACCGCCCGCGGTCGCGGCTGCACCGTCAGCACCCGGCGCAGCAGGCTGCCCACCCGCAGCGTGGCCTCCACCGCGGTGGTCGGGTCGTTGATCGCCGAGCTGAGCGCACGCAGCCCGATGTCGACCAGCTGACGGAAGGCGAAGTCGACGTCTTCCTGCATGGTGCGACTGTCACTGACTACGACGGCCCGGGACAGCTTGTCCCGCACCCGATCCGGATTGGCCGGCACCGGCCAGATGGTGACCAATGGCTGGCCCAGGTGGATGTAGGCACCGACGCGGGTATCCAACCGGATGGTGGTGCCGGCCGGGATGGCAGCCAGCAGCCGCTGAGGGTTGACCTGACTGACCCAGCCGTTGCCGGGCGAGGTCAAGCGCAATGCGTCCGGGGGAACGTCCATGTCGGCTTCGTGAGCGGGTTGCTCGTGGGCGGCGGCGGCCGCGACCGCGTCGATCACCATCGAGCCCTCGGCCGCGATCTCGCGCACCACCTGCCCGACCTCCAACCGGTGAGCCAAGTGGTCGACGTGCGCGATGATCGTGATGACGGTGGCGATCGTCAGCACGATTGCCACCGTCACCGTCAGCGGCGGCGCAGGCACCGGCGACGATCCGTCGAGATCCGGCAGGCTCAGCACGCAGTACACGAATGACGCGACCAGCAGGCCGATGACAACCTGGCTGAGCCGGTCCCGGATGAACCACCGCATCACGCGGGGCGACAGCTGCGAACTGGCCAACTGCAGGCTGACGATGGTCAGCGAGAAGATGACTCCCGCGGTGGTGATCGTCGCGCCAGCGATGGTGGATAGCAGCGTGGTGGCCACGCCGCTGTCCATCTTCAGCAGGAAGCGCGGCGACGGGCCGATGTTGCGATCCGCCACCCGGGTGATGACGGCGAGCGCCATCCCGCCGAACACGATCACCAACGGCAGCGCGAACAGGCTCTCCCGGAACCGGTAGGCCAGCGCCGCCGCCCGCACGCTGGGGAAGCGTTCCGACCGGGTATGCATCAGCCAGGCAGGACGGCTTCGATGGCGGCGATCACCTCAGGCGCGTCCGGCACCGTGGTGGGCCGGAAGCGGTTGACCACGGTGGCCCCCGGGGCGAGGAGGAACTTCTCGAAGTTCCACTGCACGTCGCCGGCGGCGCCCTCGGCGTCGGCGGCCTTGGTCAGCTCGGCATACAACGGGTGGCGGTCCGCACCGTTGACGTCGGTCTTGGCCAGCAACGGAAAGGTCACCCCGTAGGTGGTCGAGCAGAAGGTCTGGATCTCCTCGGCCGTTCCGGGCTCCTGGCCCATGAACTGGTTGCAGGGCACGCCCAGCACGGTCAGGCCGCGATCGCCGTAGTCCTGCGCGAGCTTCTCCAGCGCGCCGTACTGCGGGGTGAGTCCGCATTTGGACGCGACGTTGACCACGAGCACCGCGCGGTCGGCGTAATCGGCCAGCGAGGTGGAACGGCCGTCAAGGGTGGTCAGCGGGATTTCGGCGAGGCTCATGGCCGCGACGTTACCCGCAGCCGACAACCGCCAGCAGCCAGGCGTAGGAGAAGGCGATCTCTTTCCAGCGTTCGTAGCGCCCGGAGATCCCGCCGTGGCCGGCGTTCATCTCGGTTTTCAGCAACACCGGGTTGGCGTCGGTCTTGGTGTGCCGCAGTGCCGCGACCCACTTCGCCGGCTCGACGTAGTACACCCGGGTGTCATTCAGCGAGGTCATCGCCAGGATCGGAGGATATTCCCGCCGGGCGATGTTCTCGTACGGCGAGTAGGACTTCATGTAGAAGTAGACGTCCTTGTCGTCCAATGGGTTTCCCCACTCGTCCCATTCGATGACGGTCAGCGGCAGCGACGGGTCCAAGATGGTGGTCAGCGGGTCGACGAACGGCACCTGCGCCACCACCCCGGCGAACAGGTCCGGCGCCAGGTTGGTCACCGCCCCCATCAGCAGGCCGCCGGCGCTGCCGCCCATCGCCACCAGATGCCCGGGTCGGCAGACCCCCGCATCGATCAGGTGACGGCCCACGGCGACGAAGTCGGTGAAGCTGTTCTTCTTCTCCAGCAGCTTGCCGCGCTCGTACCACAGCCGGCCCATCTCACCGCCACCGCGAACGTGCGCTACGGCGAACACCATCCCCCGGTCCAGCAGCGACAACCGAGCGATCGAGAACTGCGGATCCTCGCATGCCTCGTAGGCCCCGTAGCCGTAAAGCAGTGTGGGAGCGGGGAGTTCGATACCGGCCCGGTGCACGATCGACACCGGGATCCGGGTGCCGTCCTCGGCGTAGGCCCAGTCGCGGTATTCGACGTAGTCGGTACTGCGGTATTCGCCCAGCACCGGTTGTTCGCGCAACAGGGTGCGTTCCCCGGTCGCAAGATCGATGTCGTAGACCCGCACCGGAGTGATGAACGACGTCGCACCGACCCGCAGTTTCGGGGCGTCCCAGTTCGGATTGGCGGCCAGACCCGACGACGTCAGCTCGGTGTCGAAGGTGATCTCCTGCGGCGATTGGAGATCACCGTCCGCGCCGATCGGCCACAGCTGGATTCGAGGCAGGCCCTCGGCGCGGTACCCGACCACCAGGTGGTGAGCGAAGGCGTCTACCGCATCGAGCCGCACGTCGTCGCGCCCGGCGATCAGGGTCTGCTGCGCGGTCGGGTCGCTCACCGGGGCCTGCACCAAGGTGAAGTTGACCGCACCGTCGTTGTGCAGCATCAGGAATTGGTCCTGGCCGCCGATGATCGCGTGCTCTACGGCGTACTCGACGCCTTCGCGGCGAGGCAGTACCACGGTGAACTCGGCGTGCGAGTCGGCCGCGTCGGCGTAGCGCACCTCGCTGGTGATCGACGAACCGGCCGCGATCAACACGTACGCGTCACTGCGGGTGCGTCCCACCGACAACCAGAACCGTTCGTCGTCCTCGTGGTAAACCTGCTCGGCGGACCCTGCGGAAGCCCCGATTCGGTGGCGCCACACCGTATCCGGGCGCCAGGCTTCGTCGACGGTCGTGTAGTAGACAGTCTGGTTGTCGGTCGCCCAGGTCACCCCGGCGCCGATCCCCGCGATCTCGTCGGGAAGCAGTTCACCGGTGGATAAATCCTTGAACCGCAGCGTGTACCGCTCGTCGCCGACGACGTCGACGGAGTAGGCCAGGATGTGGCTGTCCGGGCTCACGCTGGCGGCACCGAGCGCGAAGAAGTCGTGCCCTTCGGCCTCGGCGTTCTGGTCGAGCAGCACCTGTTCGCCGGGGATCTCGGTGGCCTCGTCGAGCTGCGGTGGATCCCAGTCATCGGGGCTGCTGATCGGGCAGCGGCAGTGGACGCCGTACTGCTTTCCCTCGAAGGTGCGCGCGTAGTACCACCAGTCGCCGCGACGGGCGGGCACCGACAGGTCGGTCTCCTTGGTGCGGGCCTTGATCTCGTCGAAAATGGCCTGCCGCAAGGGTTCCAGGTGTGCCGTGGCGGCGTCGGTGTAGGCGTTCTCGGCTTCCAGGTGGGCGATGACAGCGGGATCAGACTTGTCACGCAGCCACTCATAGGAGTCGACGAAGACGTCCCCGTGGTGAGTGCGGGTGCTGCCTACTCGCTTTGCCGAGGGAGGTCCCGGAAGCGTCTGCGACACGTCGGTCATGCTCCGGGGCCGACCCAGTCGTCGAACGAAAGACCTGAAATACGTTCGTAGGCCTCGACGTAACGGGCACGAGTCGCGGCGATGATGTCGTCCGGCAGTGCCGGGGGCGGCTGATCTCCAGAGCGGTCCCAACCGGATTCCGGGCCGGTGAGCCAGTTGCGGACGAACTGCTTGTCGAAGCTCTGCTGCACGACCCCGGCGCGGTAGTGGTCGGCCGGCCAGTACCGCGACGAGTCCGGAGTGAAGACTTCGTCGGCCAGCACCAGGTTGTCGTGTTCATCGATGCCGAACTCGAACTTGGTGTCGGCGATGATGATTCCCTTGGTCAGCGCGTGGTCGGCCGCCTGCACATAGGTCGCCAGGGTGCGATCGCGCAGCTGACCGGCGCGTACCGGTCCCACCAGGTCGATAACCTGCGCGAACGAGATGTTCTCGTCATGCTCACCGATGTCGGCCTTGGTCGCCGGGGTGAACAGCGGATTGAGGAACTTACTGGCTTCCACCAATCCGGGCGGCAAGGAGATACCGCACACCGCGCCATTGCGCTGGTAGTCCAGCAGGCCCGAGCCGGTCAGGTAGCCGCGGGCCACACACTCCACCGGCATCATCTTCAGCTGACGCACGACCAGCGCGCGGCCGAGCACCTCGTCGGGGATGCGCGGATCGTCGGGCGGCCCGGCCAGGTGATTGGGGGCATCGACGAGGTCGAAGAAGAAGACACTCATCGCGGTCAGGATGCGGCCCTTGTCCGGGATCTCGCTGTCGAGGATGTAGTCGAACGCCGAGATCCGGTCACTAGCGACGAACAGCAGATGCTGCTCATCGATCCGGTAAAGTTCGCGGACTTTGCCGCTGGCCAGGTGCTGGTAATCGGAGAGCGCGGGTCGCGACATTGCGTCAGCCTAGCGGGGACCGCAAGACCGGCGAAGCCGGGTGAAGTCCCCCGCAAGCGGGAGGTGCCCCCAGGTCACCGCCATCGGCACAGCGGGGACCGCAAGACCGGCGAAGCCGCCCGCAGCGCGCCGCCGGGTGTGTTGGGATCGGGTGATGACGTCCCGGTTGCTGCCCTACGCCACCTCCCCCGGCCGCCTACTGGCCCAACTGTTCAGCGACCTCGTCGTCGCGGCCTGGACCTCGCTCTGGGTCCTGGTCGCGCTCGCTGTCCATGGCGCGGTCACCACCATCGCCGGTGTCGGCCGGCAATTCGAGCGCGGCGCCAACGGTGTGGCCGACAGCCTGGCCTCGGCCGGCAAGAGCGCGGACCGTATCCCACTGGTCGGCGACGCCGTGAGCAAGCCACTCACCGCGGCCGGGCACGCCGCGGTCGACATCGCCGGCGCCGGCCACAACCTCGACACCACCGCCGGCTGGCTGGCCTACCTACTGGCGGTCGCGGTCGCGGCCCCGCCGATTCTGGCGGTGGCGATGCCCTGGGCCGCGTTACGGCTGCGGTTCTTCCTGCGCAAGCGGGCGGTGCTCACGCTGGCCGCCACCCCGGCCGGTGAGCAGCTGCTGGCACTGCGGGCACTGACCAACCGACCACTGGGCAAGCTGACCGCAGTCAGTCCCGACCCCGTCGGGGCCTGGCGCCACGCAGACCCCGCGGTGATCGGCGGCCTGGCCGCCCTGGAACTGCACTCCGCGGGTCTGGCCCGGCGATTTCGGCGCGGTCCCGCCCGCTGACCGGGAGGAATCGCGCCGAAATCGCAGGGAACCGCGGACGGGCCAGGCTACGTCCGACCTGTATGGACAACTATCTACGGCGTCATGACGGTGTGATCACCCGCTCGCAGGCTTTGGAGTGCGGCCTCTCCGGCTCCGCGATCGGCCGCCGACTCCAATCCGGACGCTGGCGGCGCTGCGGGCCTGGCGTGTACTTCGCCGACGATCGTCCCTTCACCACCGCCGCGCGCATCCGAGCAGCGGTGTGGAGCTATGGGCCCAATGCTGTCGCCAGCGGTTTGGCCGCGGCCTGGTGGCACCAGCTGACCACCGCCACACCGAATTTGGTCGAGGTGACGGTGCCTCGTAATTCACATGGACGGGCTCATCGAGGCACCCGGCTCAGGCGCCGGGACCTCTTTCCCGCGGATGTGGTCGAGCGCAGGGGGCTGTTGGTTACCGGGCTGGACCTGACGACAGTCGAAGCCGCTGCCCGTCGTGGAGGGGGCCCCAAGGTGATGGATACCGCCCTGCAGCGCCACACCGAACTACCCCAGCTGTGGCGGGCCCAGCTTCGAAACGCCGGCCGGCAGGGATCCCCCGCGGCCCGGCGGATGCTGCAGGCAGCGCAGAGCGGCGCGCGTTCACAGGCCGAGCGAATACTGGTCCAGCTGTTGCGTGATGCCGGCATCACTGGATGGGTGGCGAACTATCGCCTGGGCAGCTACAAGATCGACGTTGCCTTTCCCGATATCGCAGTTGCGATCGAGGTCGACGGCTGGGCTTATCACAGCGGCCCGGATGAATTCGAAGGTGACCGGGTGCGGCAGAACCAGATCGTGTTGCGCGGTTGGACAGTGCTCCGGTTTACCTGGCTGGACTTAGTCACCGCCCCGCACCGTGTCATTGCCGAGATTCAGTGGGCGATTCGGCGCGCTAATGCCCGCTGAGCGGGAGAAACCGCGCCGAAATCGCAAGGGATTCAGGGCCGCAGTTCCACCATCATGTGTCGCATCCCGGTGTGCCGGTTGCTGCGCGTCCATTCCACCGGTGCCACCACCGCCAATTCACCGAACCGGCTCAGCAGCTCCTCGTAGAGCACCCGCAGTTCCAACCGGGCCAGGTGAGCTCCCAAGCAGAAGTGGGCGCCGTGACCGAACCCGATGTGTGGGTTGGGTTTACGGGTGATGTCGAACTGATCGGGCCGGTCGAAGACCGCCGGGTCGCGGTTGGCCGAGCCCTCCCACACCAGCACCTTCTGACCGGCGTCGATGGTCTGCCCGCCCAGCCCAGTGCGCCGAGTGGCGGTGCGCCGCTTCGACGGCGCCGGTGAGGTCCAGCGCAGGATCTCCTCGATGGCGGTCGGCAGCAGATCGAAATCGCCACGCAGTAAGCGATATTGGTCGGGGTACTGCGACAGCGCCAGCAGCCCGCCGGCGATGGCGTTGCGGGTGGTCTCGGCGCCGGCGCTGAACAGCAACTGGAAGAACAGATACACCTCGAGATCGCTGAGCTCGGGGTCGGTCGAGTTGGCCACCACCGAGAGCATGTCGTCGGCGGGCTCAGCGCGCTTGGCCGCGATCAACTCCCGTCCGAAGGTGTAGACCCGGTTTCCGGCGTCCTCGATGGACAGCCGCGACACCACCGCCTTCCGTGAGCCGCGAAAGTCGAAGCTGGGCTCGATCGCCTCGAACAGCCAGTGCCGGTCGGCCTCGGGAACGCCCAACAGGATGCAGATCATCTGCATCGGCACCTCGGCGGCGATGTCGACCAGGAAGTCGAAGGGAACCCCAGGCTCGACGGCGTCGAGCAAGGCCCGCGCCCGGTGCCGCAGGTCGGTCTCAACACGGCGGATCATCCGCGGAGTCAGTCCGGAGCTGACCAACCGCCGGACCTGCGCGTGGCGTGGGTCGTCCATCATGTTCAGCAGCTGCCCGGCGATCGGCAGGTCCTGCAGCACGGTGCCGCCGAACGGCCGGTCGCCGCCGGTGACCGACGAATAGGTCTGCGCGTCGCGCAACACTTCCAGCGTCTCGGCGTGCGTGGCCACCGACCAGAAGCCATCGCCGTCGGGAGTGTGGACGGTGGGCTCGTGCCAGTACACCGGGGCGGCGCGGCGATGCAGCGCGAACAGCTCGTGCGGGAAGCCGTCGGCGAAATTGTCCAGATCCGTGAAGTCGATGCTCGCGAGCTCCTGGACTTCCATGGCGACTACAGGATCGCGCCCGGGCTGTAGGCAGCCCCGGCCGGATACCGCTCGACGAGTTCGGCCACCTCGGCCGCCACCCGGTCAACTTGGTCGGCGGCTGCGCCGGTAAAGGCCTGCCGGTCGGCGACCGCCGCATCCAGCGCGGCCCGGTCCAGCGGCAACCGGTCGTCGGCGGCCAACCGGTCCAGCAGGTCGGGTTCGGCGCCCCGCTCGCGCATCGCCAGCGCGACGGCCACCGCGTGCTCCTTGATCACCTCGTGGGCGACTTCGCGTCCCACCCCGGCACGCACCGCGGCGATCAATACCTTGGTGGTGGCCAAGAACGGCAGGTAGCGGTCCAGTTCGCGGGTGATCACCGCCGGGTAAGCCCCGAATTCGTCGAGCACGGTCAAGAAGGTCTCGGTCTGCCCGTCGACGGCGAAGAAGGCGTCGGGCAGTGCGACGCGACGCACCACCGAGCAGAAGACATCGCCCTCGTTCCACTGCGCGCCGGCCAGTTCAGCAGCCATCGAGGCATAGCCGCGCAACACCACCTGCAGCCCGTTGACCCGCTCGCAGCTGCGGGTGTTCATCTTGTGCGGCATCGCCGATGAGCCCACCTGGCCGGGCGCGAATCCTTCGGTGACCAGTTCGTGGCCGGCCATCAGGCGGATCGTCTGCGCCAGCGAGGACGGGCCGGCGCCCAGTTGCACCAACGCGGAGACCACGTCGTGGTCCAGCGAGCGGGGGTAGACCTGCCCGACGCTGGTCAGCACCTTGGAAAAGCCGAGGAACCCCGCGACGCGGCGTTCCAACTCGGCCAGCTTGGCGGTGTCGCCGTCGAACAGATCCAGCATGTCCTGCGCGGTGCCCATCGGCCCCTTGATGCCGCGCAGCGGGTAGCGGTCGATCAACTCACGCACTCGCCGCAGCGCGACCAGGGTCTCCTCGGCAGCCGAGGCGAACCGCTTACCCAACGTGGTGGCCTGCGCGGCGACGTTGTGACTGCGCCCGGCCATCACCAGGTCGCGGTAGGCCGCCGCGTGACCGACCAGGCGCGCCGCGACCGCGACCCCGTGATCGTGGACCAGCTGCAGGGACTGGCGAATCTGCAGCTGCTCGACGTTCTCGGTCAGGTCCCGGCTGGTCATGCCCTTGTGGATGTGCTCGTGACCGGCGAGGGCGTTGAACTCCTCGATACGGGCCTTGACGTCGTGGCGGGTCACCCGCTCACGGGCTGCGATCGATGCCAGGTCGACGTCACCGAGGACGGCCTCGTAGTCGGCGATCGCCTGTGCGGGCACCGGCACACCCAGCTCGGACTGGGCGCGCAGTACCGCCAGCCACAGCCGACGCTCGGCAACGATCTTGGCCTGCGGCGACCAGATGTCTGTCATGGCGGTACTGGCGTAACGGGTGGCCAGCACATTGGGAATGCTCACGAGCAGCTAGCTTACGGTCGTGCGCTCCGGTGGAGTCTGACTGGCCTGGGCAGCCGGCACGGCTTCCACGATGACCGGGCCTCGGCCTTCGGACAGCGATATCGCGGCATCGATGAGGTAATCCCCGACGACCTGGACGGCACGCCACCGGGGCACCGGTTCGCAGATGAAGGCGGGGTTGGTTCGGGTGGCCCGACGCATCACGTTCTGACATCCCTGGGCAAACTGCACCCGCTGCACTGTCACGTCGTCAGCCCGGCTGGTCAGCGGGTAGGGATTCTGGGTGTAGCGAATGCACGCACCGTTTCGGTCGATGCCGTAGCCGGCCCGCAGGCCGCCATGGGCGTCGATGGTGACCGGCCAGAAGGGCGGCGCGATGTCGAAGGAGCGCACGATCTCGCGCCGCGGCCCGACGGGGACGTGGCGGGTGAGGGATCGCGTGCGGCACCGGGTAGCGATGTCGTAGGGGCGCACCCGCTTGTTGCGCATGAGCTCTAGGAAAACATCGACCGCAATCTGAGCCGCCGGCGGCCACTCACCATGCGCGGACGCGGCGTTACCCTCGTTGACGCGGCCAACGGTCAACATAGCAGCTCCACATGTCGAGAAAAACGGACAGGCTCGTAGTCTGACACAGACTGTCGGTCGGTGAGTACGCTTTGGCCGATGAGTAACGGGAGGCCGACCCGGCGGGACATGCACGCCGAGCTCACGCGGACCGCGGTGCTCGACGCCGCCCGGACCCTTTTCGTTGCCAAGGGCTTCGAAGCGACCTCGGTCGATGAGATCGCGCAGGCATCGCACTCCAGCAAGGGTGCCGTCTACCACCACTTTCGCGACAAGCAGGCGATCTTCGCCGAGGTGTTCAGGCTCAGCCAAGCCGACGTCATGCAGGCCGTACTACCGGGCGCCCTGGAGTCCATGCCCGACGACGCCAGCCCGTGGGAACAGGCGCTGTTGGCGATCAGCGCGGTGCTGCGCTGCTACGTCCACAATCACGACGCACGGGTGTTGCTGCGGGAATCGGCCAGCGCACTGGGTTGGGACCGCAAACAGACCGTTGACGAGGAACTGGCGCTTCCGTTGCTGCGCGGCGTGCTCGGCGAGCTGATCGAGACCGGCCAGATCGTGGCCGTACCGGTCGGTATCACCGCCGAATTGCTCTACGCCCTGCTCAGCAAGACCGGGCCCATCATCGCCGCCGCCGACGATCCCGCGCAGGCGGTCAACGAGATTGAGCCGGTGCTGTTCGCATTGTTGAACGGCCTGCATCGTGAGCCGTCGCAGCCGGTGGGGGAAGCCAAACGCTTGGGTTTCGCCCGGCCGCAGACGCCCCAGTAGGGGCGCCTCGGCACCGACTGCGCCGGTGACGAGCCCTTACAGCGCGTGCAGGATGTCTTCGACCCGGTCCTTGGCGTCGCCGAACAACATGGCGGAGTTCTGCCGGAAGAACAGCGGGTTCTGCACGCCCGCGTAGCCAGAAGCCATGGAGCGCTTGAAGACGATCACGTTGTCGGCGTCCCACACGGTTAGCACCGGCATCCCCGCGATCGGGCTGGACGGGTCTTCGGCGGCGGCCGGGTTGACGGTGTCGTTGGCGCCGATCACCAGGACCACCGACGTGTCACCGAAGTCGTCGTTGATCTCGTCCATCTCCAGCACGATGTCGTAGGGCACCTTGGCCTCGGCCAGCAGCACGTTCATGTGGCCGGGCAGTCGGCCGGCGACCGGGTGGATGCCGAAGCGCACGTTGACGCCACGGTCGCGCAGCTTGCGGGTCAGTTCGGCGACGCCGTACTGGGCCTGCGCGACGGCCATGCCGTAGCCCGGGGTGATGATCACCGAGTCGGCGCCGCCCAGTAGCTCGGCAACCCCTTCGGCGGTGATCTCACGGTGCTCGCCGTAGTCCTTGTCCTCGGCGGGGCCGGCTTCGATCCCGAAGCCACCGGCGATCACCGAGATGAACGACCGGTTCATCGCCTTGCACATGATGTAGGACAGGTAGGCACCCGAGGAGCCGACCAGCGCGCCGGTGATGATCAGCAGGTCGTTGGAGAGCAGGAAGCCCGAGGCGGCCGCCGCCCAGCCGGAGTAGCTGTTGAGCATCGAGACGACCACCGGCATGTCGCCGCCGCCGATCGAGGCCACCAAGTGCCAGCCCAGCGCCAGCGCCAGCACGGTGACGGCGATCAGCAGCCACAGCTGCGGCTCGTGCACGAACCACACGGTCAGCGCGACAAACGCGACCAGGGCGCCGATGTTGAGGAAGTTCTTGCCGGGCAGCATCAGCGGGTTGGATTTCATCCGCGCCGATAGTTTGAGGTTGGCCACGATCGAGCCGGTGAAGGTGACCGCGCCGATGAACACGCCGATGAACACCTCGGCCGAGTGGATGCCGAACAGTCCCGAGGCGGCCAGTTCGCGGGCGTCCGCACTGCACGGGCTGTTCTCGACGTGCAGGTAGCCGTTCCAGCCGACCAGCACCGCAGCCAGACCGACGAACGAGTGCAGCAGCGCGATCAGCTCGGGCATGCCGGTCATCTCGACGACTTTGGCGCGCCACAACCCGATCGCCGCACCCACCACGGTGGCCCCGATCAGCAACGCCAAGCCGACCGGATTGATGTCGTGATGCACCGCCAAGGTGATCGTCGCGGCCAGCGCTACCGCCATCCCGAGGATGCCGAAGCTGTTGCCGGCCTTGGACGTCTCGTGCTTGCTCAGCCCGGCTAGGGCCAGGATGAACAGCAGCGCCGCGACGATGTATGCCGCCGAGGCGGCAGTCTCAACTGAAAACATAAGCGGGGTCTACTCCAAGTCGGGGTGCGCAGCGCCTAGCTGCGAGAGAACATGGCGAGCATGCGGCGGGTCACCGCAAAACCACCGAAGATGTTGATGCTGGCCAGCAGGATCGCCGCGGCGGCCAAACTCGTGATGGCCGGGTCGCCGTGGCCGATCTGCAGCAGCGCACCCACCACGATGATTCCCGAGATCGCATTGGTCACCGACATCAGCGGGGTGTGCAGCGCGTGGTGCACGTGGCCGATCACGTAGTAACCGATCACGATCGCCAACGCGAAGACGGTCAGGTGCACCTGCAGGGCCGCCGGCGCGAGCGCGACCAGCGCGAACAGCACGGCCGCGGCCGAGACCACCACGCCCAGCCGACGCCCGGCCGACATCGGTTCCTTGCTCGCCTGCGCAACCACCGGAGCTTCGGCGGCCTTGGCCGGGGCGGCCGAGACCTGCACCGGCGGCGGGGGCCACGTCGACTCGCCGTCGCGCACCACGGTCATCGACCGCTGCACCACGTCGTCGAAGTCCAGCACCAGCTGGCCGTCCTTGCCGGGCGTCATCAGCTTCATCAGGTTGACCAGGTTGGTGCCGTAGAGCTGCGAGGCCTGCGCGGGCAGCCGGCCGGCCAGGTCGGTGTAACCGATGATCGTCACCCCGTTGTCGGTGACGACGGCCTGATCCTTGACGGTGCCCTCGACGTTTCCGCCATTGGCCGCGGCCATGTCGACGATCACGCTGCCGGGTTTCATCGACGCCACCATGTCGGCGGTGATGATCCGCGGCGCGGGCTTACCCGGGATGAGCGCGGTGGTGACGATGATGTCGACGTCGGCGCACTGGTCGGCGTAGAGCTGTGCCTCCCGGGCCTTGTAGTCGTCGCTCATCTCCTTGGCGTAGCCGGTGGCCGACACCTCGGTCTCGGTCGATTCGATCGACAGGTATTCCCCGCCGAGCGAGCGGACCTGGTCGGCCACCTCGGGACGCGGGTCGGTGGCCCGCACGATGGCTCCAAGGCTGCCGGCGGCGCCGATCGCGGCCAAGCCCGCCACCCCGGCGCCCACCACCAATACCTTGGCCGGCGGCACCTTGCCTGCGGCGGTCACCTGGCCGGTGAAGAACCGGCCGAAGACGTGGGCCGCCTCGATCACGGCGCGGTAGCCGGCGATGTTGGCCATGGAGCTCAGTACGTCCAGCGACTGCGCACGCGAGATCCGGGGAACCGCGTCCATCGACAGCGCCGTGATGGGCCGGCGGGCCAGATCCTCCACCCGATCTGGGTTGAGGGCCGGGGCCAACAGGCTGACCAGCGTCGCGCCCGGCTTCATCCCGTCCAGCTGCTCGGTCGAGGGGGCGTTGACACCGAAGACGATGTCGGCGGCGCGGGCGTCGCCGATGGTGGCGCCGGCCTCGGTGTACGCCGCGTCGGAGAAGGACGATGCTTCTCCGGCACCGGAATCCACTACGACGTCGTAACCGAGCTTGGTCAGTGCAGCAACCGTCGTCGGCGTCGCCGACACACGCGTCTCACCGGGCTGCGCCTCGGATAGGACACCGATATTCATGACGTAGCTCTCCACATTCGCATCTCTTCGCCGTCTTCCGGCGCTTACGGCGCTTACGGCGCTTTTCCAAGCGCCTCCAACCCTTCGTTACCCGCCAGTAGCTAAGGAGCGACAAAGGGATCGAGGCAGCATACCGTGTGGGCTTCTCAGGCCGACACTGCGCGCTGATCCAGTGGAGCGAGCATATCGATGACGTCGACGACCGCGGCCCGGGCAGCCGCCCGCGGGCCCTGCAGGTCATCGACGAGCGCCGCCATCACCGCGCCGTCGACCATGCAGACCAGGGAATAGGCCATCTCGACTCGCGTGATCCGTCCGGAGCGTTCGACGGCCTCGGTGACCGCTTCGGACCGTTGGTGCAGGATACGGCGCTGGATGTCACGCAGCGCCGGGTGGCGAGAGCACACGATGTAGCGCTCATAGCGGGAGATGAGCTGCTCGGTTACTTGTGGACCGCTCTCCGGGTTCTCTTGCGACCCCACCAACAGCTCCACCAGGATGTCCGCCGTGGTCTCGGCACTGCGCCGGCGCCGGGACAGCTCGGTGATGCGAGCCCGCAGTTGCGCGACCTCCAACATCCCGATGTGTTCCACCGCGTGCGCGATGAGGTCTTCAAGTGACGAGAAGTAATAGGTCGTCGACGCCAACGGCAGGCCGGCCCGCTGCGCCACGGCGCGGTGGCGCACCGCATCGAATCCACCCTCACGCAGCAGCTCGGCGGCGGCGCTGATCAGCGCATACCGCCGCCGTTCGCCCTTGGGCGTCACTGCTGTCATCACGACTAGAGATGCTGCCAGCCCGGGTAGCGCAGCATCATGCGTTTCCGCCTTTTCGGACAAACAGCAACCCGCTGGCATGATGGCCGCCATGCCGGAGTTGAGCCGACGAGCGGTACTGCGCGCCGGGGCCATGCTGGGCACCGCGGGCGCACTGGGGGCGAGTTCACTACTGAGTGCGCGACCCACCCAGGCCGCCCCGCTGCAAGCCGCACCCACGATGACGACGGGCTCGTTCGCCTCGGCGGCGCGCGGAGGAATCACCACCAACTGGGCGATCGCCCGGCCGCCCGGCCAGACTGGGGCGTTGCGTCCGCTGATTGCGCTGCACGGCAAGGGAAGTGACGCCGCGACGGTGATGGCCGGCGGCGTCGAGCAGGGCCTGGCCGAAGCTGTCGACGCCGGGCTTCCCCCGTTCGCGGTGGTCGCCGTTGACGGCGGCGGGAGCTACTGGCACCGCCGCACGTCTGGGGAGGACTCGGGGGCCATGGTGACCGACGAATTGTTGCCACTACTGGCCGAGCAGGGCCTGGACACTTCGCGGGTGGGATTCATCGGCTGGTCGATGGGCGGCTACGGCGCCCTGCTGCTGGGGGGCCGGCTCGGCCCGCGCCGAACCGCGGCGATCTGCGCGGTCAGCCCCGCGCTGTGGCTGACGCCCGGAGCGACAGCGCCGGGAGCTTTCGATGGCGCGTCGGACTTCGCGGCCAACTCGGTGTTCGGGATGCCGGCATTGGCTTCGATCCCGATCCGGGTGGACTGCGGAAACGGTGACCCGTTCTATTCGGCGACCCAGGCGTTCATCGCCCAGCTGCCCACCCCTCCGGCGGGCGGGTTCTCCCCGGGCGGGCACGACGGCTCGTATTGGAGCTCGCAGCTGCCGGCCGAGTTGACCTGGATCGCCCCCCTGCTGACCGCCTAAGCATCCTTCAGCCTCCGAACGCCGCTGGTACGAAAAGCGGGCAACGACGGCGGCGCTCCGCCTACCGCGAATCTGGGTGGATGTCCGGAAATTCGGCCGCACTGTCTCCTAAATCGTCGAATTTGTCCGGTATCTGAGCCCAGCGAAACCTTGTGTGACGAAGAACACGCGAGGTAGCGTCGAAAAGTACTCACCGGTAACTCAACTGATTCTGAGTGCCATTAAATGCCAGTCCAACCGAACCAATTGGAAGGCCTGTGATGACAAATCGACGAATCCAGACGGCCACCGTTGCTGCCACCGCCGGCGGTGGGCTGATCACCGCGGCACTCATGCAAGCCGCCCTGGGCGCCGCCGCCCCGGGCGACAACGCCTTCACCATCGACGGCACCGTCTTCGACCCGATCACCTCATCCGGCACCAAAGGTTTCGACCCAGTCGGTCCACTCAGCCTGGCTCCCCCGCTGCTGGGCCTCGGTGGCGGGTCGGTGAGCATTGGACCCACCAGTTTGGACCTCGCCCCCCAGATCTTCGATTTGTACAACGGCACCGAATCGCTCGGCAGCATCAGCACCAATGAGACCGTCGCCAACCTGCTGGGCATGTCCAACACCGCGTTCACCGTCCTCGACATCACCCCAGCCGATGGCGTCGAGGCCTCGGCGCTGCCCGAGAAGGGAACGGTCTACGACGTACTCAACCTGGGCAATGGCTTCTACAACGTCTATGTCGCCACCCCCGGCGCGAACGGCACCGTGACCGACACCCTGGTGACGCCGTTCGGCAACACCGACTTAAGCGCGCTGTTCGCCGACATGAACGCCGCCAACCCGCTGCAGCCGGGTGACGCGTTCACCCCGCTGCAGGCCGGCGACAGCAGTATCGGCGCCGACGCCTTCACCATCGGCGGTTTCACGTTCAACCCGTTCAGCACCGGGGAGGACGGCACGGTGACTGAGGGCTTCACGCCGGTCGATTCCCTCGCCGGCTTGCCGCCGCTGCTGAATCTCGGCGGCGGCCAGCTGGTGTTCAGCCTGGGGTATCCCGAAACCCAGCCGCAGGCCTTCGCGCCGCAGGACTTCGACGTCTACGGGAGCGGTGGCAGCGAGCTCGGCAGCGTCCAGACCGCGGTGGACGTGGCGAATCTATTGGGCATGACGAACACGCAATTGATAATCCAAGGTGTCACCCCGGTTGATGGCGTGGACGCCTCGCAGCTACCGGTACTGGGGTCGGTCTACGACGCCTTCAACCTCGGCGGCGGCTGGGTGAATGTCTACACCGCGACGCCGGACGTCACCGTCGACGGCGTCGTCACCCCCGGTACTGTCCACGACACCTTGGTCACGCCGTTCGGCAACATGAACCTGGACTCGCTGTTCGGCGGCATCAATGCCGCCAACCCGCTCGACCCCGGTGACGCGTTCGCCGGCCTGCAGGTCGGCGACCCCAGCCTCGGCGACGACGCCTTCAGCCTCGGCGGCTACATCTTCGACCCGACCCTGGGCTTGACCGGCTCGGACGAGGGTTTCAACATCGTGCCGTCGCTGCTCGGCGTCGGGCCGCTGTTGAGCCTCGGCGGCGCCTCGGTCGGCATTGGTGGCGGTACACCGATCGACTTCGCCCCGCAGGTCTTCACTGTCTACGACGACTCCGGGTCGAGCCCCACCGACCTCGGGAGCATCACCACCGGTGTGAATGTGTCAAACCTGCTGGGGATGGCCAACACCGAGTTCACCGTGGCCAGCGTCGCCGCTGCCGACGGGGTGGACGCCGCGCTGCTGCCCGCAGCGGGAACGGTCTACGACGTCCTGAACTTCGGCGGCGGTTGGCAGAACATCTACATCGCCACACCGGGCGACGACGGCACCATCACCGACACCCTGGTAACGCCGTTCGGCAACATCGATCTGAGTTCGCTGTTCGGCATCTTCAACGCCGCCAACCCACTCGACCCGGGCGACGCCTTCACCGGTCTCGACGACGTCGGCGCGATGTTCGCAACGGACCCACTGGCCCTGTTCGGGCTCTGATCGCTAACCCCCAGCGGGGTTACTGGCAGAGCTTGCCCAGCGTGGTGATGTGCGAATCGAGGTCATGCCCCAGCTGCTCGCGCTCCGTATTCGGTTGCCCGACAAGGTAGCTGAGGTTCAGACGCTCCAGCGCACCGGCCATCTTCTGGGTGGAGTCCACGATGTCTTGCGGCGTCGCGGGGTCCGCCTCAAGCCGGCCACGCAGATAGGCCGCACCCGCGGTCAGCGACAACCGCGCGTTGGCGGCCACCGCGAGCTGGGCGACGGGGTTCTCCGGGTCCGGGTTCTTCATGTGCATGTTGTTGGCCACCGCTTGGCGAGCAAGCACGACCGCGCCGCACACGTCCTTCTTGGCGTCGTTGACCTGCTCGCTGCTGAACTTGGTAGAACCCCCGGAGGACGAGCTACCGGACGGCCACAAAGCGGACACGGCGGCACCGCCGATGAGCCCGGCAACCAGTCCGACCGCCGCAGCGATCAGCAGGGGGCCGGTACTCGACTGCGCCGGGGCCGGGGCCGGAGCGGGAGCTGACCGCCGTTTCTCCGTGCCGGCCTTTTTCGCCGGCGGATCCTGCTTTTCGGATTCGGTGGTCTCCGGTTCAGTGTGGTCAGCCATGGCACCAAGGATAGCGGTAGGCCCCTGCGGTCAGATCTGGATCTTCCCCTCGGCGGCCGCGGCGCCGATGTCGCTGCGGAAGTGGCTTCCCGGCAAGCGAATTGAGTCGAGGATCCGGTAGGCGTCGGCACGCGCGGCATTCAGGTCGTCCCCTACGCCCACCACCGACAACACCCGCCCGCCGGAGGACACCACCGCCCCATCGTCACGGCGTGCGGTACCGGCGTGCAGCACCCCGTCGGCCTCGGCGCCCACAATCACGTCGCCGACGCGCGGGCGGCCGGGATAATTCTCCGCGGCCAGCACCACGGTCACCGCGGCCGCATCCCGCCAGCGCAACACCCCGAACTCGCTCAGCCCGCCGGTGGCGGCGGCATGCAGCAACTGCCCGAGCGGCGACTCCAGCAGTGCCAGCACCGCCTGGGTCTCCGGATCGCCGAAGCGGCAATTGAATTCGACCACCGCCGGCCCCGTCGACGTCATCGCCAGACCGGCGTACAGCAATCCGGTGAAGCGGCTGCCGCGCCGGAGAAGTTCGGCCGCGACGGGTTCGACGACGTCGGCGACGATGCCGGCCGCAGCCTCGCGGGACAACCACGGCAATGGTGCGTAGGCACCCATGCCGCCGGTGTTGGGCCCGCTGTCGCCGTCGCCGACCCGCTTGAAGTCCTGCGCCGGCAGCAGCGGTACCACGGTGGCGCCGTCGACGATGCAGAACAGGGACAGCTCGGGGCCGTCCAGGAAGGATTCCAGCAGCACCGGATGCCCGCTGTCGAGCAGGCCGGCGGCGTGTGCCCGGGCGGCAGCCCGGTCTGTAGTGACTACGACGCCCTTGCCTGCGGCCAACCCGTCGTCCTTGACCACCCAGGCCGCCTCTCCGGCATCCGGACCAAACCGGGTCAGGGCGGCATCCAGGTCGGCGGGGCTGTCGACGATCTCCGAGCGGGCGGTGCGCACACCGGCGGCGGCCATCACGTCCTTGGCGAACGCCTTGGAGCCTTCGATGCGGGCGGCATCTTGCGACGGTCCGAAGCAGGCGATCCCGGCGGCACGCACCGCATCTGCCACACCCAAGACCAGCGGCACCTCTGGCCCGATCACCACAAGGTCGGCCTCGACGTCGCGGGCCAACGCGGTGACCGCCGACGCCGAGGTGATGTCGATGTCTCGTTGCTCGGCTACCGCCGCAGTACCGGCGTTGCCGGGGGCGATCACCAGGTGCTCGACCTTGGGATCATTGCGAAGGGCTAGGAGTAACGCATGTTCCCGGGCGCCGGAACCGATCACCAGGACGCGCATGGGCGCTACTCCTCTCTGAGTTCGCCTCGCTTCGTCATCGGCGAGGCGCGAGACAAAGGATATATAGCGTCAATCCCTGCGGATGGCGCTGCATACCTCTGGCCGCGTACTGCCCGGCCCGGCAAGCGGGTCAGGCCGGGGCGCCCGATGCGCCAGCCTGGCCGCCAGAACCGGCCTGGCCGCCAGAACCACCGGTCCCAGCGGCGCCGGCCGTACCGCCCGCGCCGCCCACTCCTGGGCTGCCGCCGTTGACTCCGGAGACTCCGTTGGCACCGTTACCGCCGACGCCTCCGTTGCCGCCGTCGCCGTTTTGGCTGCCCTGCGTGGGCGCACTCCGGCCGTCTGAAGCGTCCGGGCTGCTGGTGCCCGCGTCACCACCGGCCCCACCGGCGCCGCCGATGCCGCCGGTGCCGTTGTTGCGATAGATGTCGCCGTTTGCACCCGCTCCGCCGTCGCCGCCGTAGGCGCCGTCGCCGCCGATTCCACCGGTGCCGATGCTTCCGGCGTTTCCGCCGTTACCGCCGCGCCCGCCGTTACCGCCGTAGCCGTTGTTGGCGTCGATCCGGCCGGCCCCACCGTTTCCACCGGTACCGCCGTTCCCTCCGGAACCGGCCTGGCCAGTGGCGGCGCCGGCATTGCCACCGTTACCTCCGCTGCCACCGTTTCCGCCGTAGCTGTTGTTGGCGGTCAAGGTGCCGTCAGCACCGTTGCCTCCGTCACCGGCGTTGCCGCCACTGCTGACGATCGGTCCGGCGGTGCCGACCGACCCGTTCTGCCCGCCGTTGCCACCGTTGCCGCCGTTACCGCCGTAGCCGTTGTTGTAGCCCAGCTGACCGTCGTCGCCATGACCACCGTTCCCGCCGTTACCGCCGGCGCCGGCCTGGCCAGTGCTATTCGCGGCGCTTCCTCCGGCGCCGCCGTTACCGCCGTTGCCGCCGTAGCCGTTGTTGTAGCCGACTTGGCCGTCCGCACCGTCGCCCCCGGCCCCACCGGTACCGCCGCTGCCCACCTGGCCGGCAGAGCCCACCGTGCCGGCCAGCCCCCCGGTCCCACCGCTTCCGCCGTTGCCGCCGTAGCCGTTGTTGTAGCCGACTTGGCCGTGGGCACCGGCGCCACCATCGCCGCCGACACCACCGTTACCGGCCGTACCTGTGCCGTTGCCGGCGTTGCCGCCGAGACCACCGGCTCCGCCCCTGCCGCCTTGGCCGTTGTCGTACGTCACGGTGCCGGCCGCGCCGGTTCCGCCCGCACCACCGGCGCCACCGTTGCCGGCCACACCGCCGTGGCCGACAGTCCCGGCCAATCCGCCGGTTCCGCCGTTGCCGCCCTGAGCTCCGGTGCCACCGTTGTAGCCGCGCACACCGTCAGCACCATCGCCACCGGTACCACCGGTGCCGCCGTTGCCGACCTGACCGGCGGCTCCTCCAGCGTTGCCCCCGTTACCGCCGGTGCCACCAGTGCCGCCGTAACCGTTGTTGACCCCGAACTCACCGGTGGCACCCGCGCCGCCGGCACCGCCGTTGCCGCCATCCCCGACCTCGCCGTCCGAACCCATGACCGAACCGCCTAGGCCGCCCTTCCCGCCGGCGCCACCGTTTCCACCGTTGCCGCCGCGGCCGCCGCCGGACTGCATGGTGGTGGCGTCCGCGCCGTCGGCTCCGTTGCCGCCCGTGCCGCCGTTACCGCCGTTACCGTGGTCGCCGCCATTGCCTCCATTGCCGCCGGCGCCCCCGTTGGCCGCGGTCTGGCCGGGGGTGGCGGGAGGAGCCGGGGTGTAGCCAGCGCCGCCATCGCCGCCGTTTCCGACAATGACGCCGGCGGGGGCATTGCCGGAGGTACCGGCTTGGCCACTGCCGTTCGAGCCGACTCCCGCCGTGCCTGCGGCGCCAGCCTGCCCGACGTTGCCGCCGTTACCGCCGTTGCCGCCGGTGGTGTGGGTGGCGATCCCGGATGCACCGTTGCCGCCGTCGCCGGGGTTGGCGCCATTGCCCCCACTGCCGGCATTGCCACCAGTGCCCTGCGCTCCGGCGCTGCCGCTGCCGTTGTTCAGTGCGCCGGCCGCACCACCGTCGCCGCCGTTGCCACCCTGACCGCCGTTGCCGCCGTCGCCGCCGTTGCCGCCGGTGCCGGTCCCGCCGTTGGCGAAGCTGCCGGTAGCTCCGTCATTGCCCTTGCCGCCGGCGCCACCGCTAGCTCCGTGACCGCCGTTTCCTCCGGAACCCGCATTGCCGGCCTGGGTGCCGCTCGCTCCGCCGGCGCCACCCTGACCGCCGGAGCCGCCGGTGCCGCCGGCGTTTCCTGACGCCCCTGGATTCTGGGCGTCGGCGCCCTGAGCACCAACGGTCCCGTCGCCACCGTGGCCACCGTTACCGCCATTGCCGCGGTCACCGCCGTTGCCGCCAGCACCACCGTTACCGCCGTTGGTGCTCGCTGCAGCGTGGTCGTCGCTGCCGGCGTCGTAGCCGTTTCCACCGTTGCCTCCGTTGCCGACGACACCGGTCACACCGCTACCGGCCAGCCCCTCTTGGCCCGCACTGCCAGTACCGGCGCTGCCGCCGGTCCCGGCTGCGCCACGTTCTCCACCCGCGCCGGCCGCACCGGCGTTGCCGCCATTGCCGCCGTTACCGCCCGCGAGGTGAGCGGCGTCACCGGTCTTGCCGTCGCCGCCATCGCCGGGCGTGCCGGCGGCGCCGCCGTGACCACCATTGCCGCCGCTCCCGTTGGCGCCTGCCACGCCGCCGGCTGCCGTGGAAGCTCCACCGTTGCCGCCCGTACCGCCGTTGCCGCCGGCACCGCCGTTGCCGCCGTTGCCGGCGTTGCCACCGTGGGCGCCCGCCTCGGCGTTCGCGTCGCC
This sequence comes from Mycobacterium sp. SMC-11, assembly GCF_046250095.1. Classification (NCBI taxonomy): domain Bacteria; kingdom Bacillati; phylum Actinomycetota; class Actinomycetes; order Mycobacteriales; family Mycobacteriaceae; genus Mycobacterium; species Mycobacterium sp. SMC-11. The sequence continues at coordinate 4,048,494 of NZ_CP176430.1, forward strand.
GGCTGCGTCGTAGCCGTCGCGGCCTTCGCCACCGTTGCCACCGTGGCCACCGTTGCCGCCGTTGCCGCCGCCGCCGCCGACTGCACCGGTCCCGCCATTGCCACCGGACCCTGCGGCGCCGCCCCTGCCGCCTTCTTGACCGTTGTCACCGAGGTTGGCTCCGTTGAGGCCCTGATAGCCGTTGCCGCCATCGCCGCCGTCACCACCGTTGCCGCCGTTGCCCTGAGTGCCGTCGAACCCGCTGGCACTGCCATCGGCGTTCCGGCCGCCGGCTCCGGCCGCGCCGCCGTTGCCGCCGTTGCCGCCGTTGGTCCCGGCCCCGCCATCGCCACCCGGCGCGGTCGCCTGGGTGCCATCAACGCCGTCGGCACCCCGGCCGCCGACGCCGCCGTTGCCGCCAACACCGGCCGTGCCATCACTGCCATTTGCGGCCTGGCCGTCACGACCCGAACCACCCACGCCCCCAACACCGGCGTCACCACCAGCGCCACCAGCGCCCCCGGCCTCACCATCGATCGAGGTATTGCCCTCGCTTAGACCATCACGACCCGCCGCCCCATCGGTGCCATCGGCACCACTGCCGGCATTGCCACCAACACCACCAAGACCCGCCAAACCATCAGCGCCCACCGCACCATCAGCCGCCCGCGTGCCATCACCACCAACACCACCAGCGCCCGCAGTACCGGCCACACCCCCGGCCCCACCATCTCCACCAGCACCACCGGCACCACCATTGCCGCCAGCAAGACCCGCACCGGACTGCTCAAAACCATCCCCACCGCGACCACCGGCACCACCATCACCACCGTTGCCACCACTGCCCGCGTTACCACCCACGCCACCAACACCGGCAACACCCTCGTGGGCACCAGCACCGGCAACACCACCAGCACCGCCGGCACCACCATTGCCACCACGCGTACCCGCCGAACCATCGGCACCACGCTCACCAGCACCACCATCGAACGAACCCGCAGTCCCGTCACCACCATCAGCGCCAGCACCACCACTACTGCCGACCCCACCATTGGCGCCATGACCGCCAGCACCACCCGCACCACCATTGCCGCCATCACCATCAGCGGCGCGGCTAACACCGTCCGCGCTCAGACCACCCTGACCACCATTGCCACCAGCACCACCATTGCCCCCAGCAGTGCCATCGATCGCGCCAGCGGTGCCGTTCGTGCCGTCGGCACCCCGGCCGCCGACGCCGCCGTTGCCGCCAACACCGGCCGTGCCATCACTGCCATTTGCGGCCTGGCCGTCACGACCCGAGCCACCCACGCCCCCAACACCGGCGTCACCACCAGCGCCACCAGCGCCCCCGACCTCACCATCGATCGAGGTATTGCCCTCGCTTAGACCATCACGACCCGCCGCCCCATCGGTGCCATCGGCACCACTGCCGGCATTGCCACCAACACCACCAAGACCCGCCAAACCATCAGCGCCCACCGCACCATCAGCCGCCCGCGTGCCATCACCACCAACACCACCAGCGCCCGCAGTACCGGCCACACCCCCGGCCCCACCATCTCCACCAGCACCACCGGCACCACCATTGCCGCCAGCAAGACCCGCACCGGACTGCTCAAAACCATCCCCACCGCGACCACCGGCACCACCATCACCACCGTTGCCACCACTGCCCGCGTTACCACCCACGCCACCAACACCGGCAACACCCTCGTGGGCACCAGCACCGGCAACACCACCAGCACCGCCGGCACCACCATTGCCACCACGCGTACCCGCCGAACCATCGGCACCACGCTCACCAGCACCACCATCGAACGAACCCGCAGTCCCGTCACCACCATCAGCGCCAGCACCACCACTACTGCCGACCCCACCATTGGCGCCATGACCGCCAGCACCACCCGCACCACCATTGCCGCCATCACCATCAGCGGCGCGGCTAACACCGTCCGCGCTCAGACCACCCTGACCACCATTGCCACCAGCACCACCATTGCCCCCAGCAGTGCCATCGATCGCGCCAGCGGTGCCGTTCGTGCCGTCGGCACCCCGGCCGCCGACGCCGCCGTTGCCGCCGGTGCCGGCCGTGCCATCACTGCCGTGGGCGGCGGTGGTGCCGCCACCACTGTCGCCGCCGGCGCCGCCGGTGCCGGCGTTGCCGCCCTTGCCGCCGTCTTGACCGGCATAACCATCGGTGTGCTCGGTGGTGCCGTTGGCGCCGTTAGCGCCATCTGCACCAGCACCACCGTTGCCGGCGTTACCACCCACACCACCCACACCGTGGACACCAGTGTTGGAGCCGGTGCCGCCGATTCCACCGGCACCACCAGCGCCACCGTTGCCACCGCGGGTGCCATCAGCACCCGGCGTCGCCCCATTAGTCCCATTGAAGCCGCTGCCACCGCGGCCACCGGCGCCCCCGCCGCCGCCAGCACCCTGCGCGGCCCGCGTGACCCCGTCGGCTTCGATACCACCAGCGCCGCCGTTACCACCGGCACCGCCAGCCCCACCAGCGGTCCCATCGGGGTTTTGCGCGTTGCCGTTCACACCGTCGAGGCCAGTACCACCCAGGCCGCCGGCACCACCTTTACCGGCAACCCCGTCACTGCCGTTGGCGGCGGTGGTGCCGCCACCACTGTCACCACCAGCGCCACCGATACCGGCGTTACCACCCGCGCCGCCATCACCACCGGCATAGCCGGCGGTGTGCTCGGCGTTGCCGTTGGCGCCGTTGGCGCCGTTCGCGCCGTTGCCGCCGTTGCCGGCGTTACCACCGACCCCGCCGGCCCCGTGGACACCCTCCACGGTGCCGGTGCCTCCGACACCACCGGCACCGCCGGCACCACCATTGCCGCCCCGGGTGCCCGCCGAGCCAGGCTCATCCCCGTTAGTCCCGTTGAGGCCGTTACCGCCGCGGCCACCTAAACCACCAGCACCACCATTACCCGACGCAGCCGCGCTGCCATCAGTGTTCAAACCACCCTGGCCGCCGTTACCGCCGGCGCCACCGGCGGCACCGGCCGTGCCATCGGGGTTGTCGGCGGTGCCGTTGCTGCCATCAAGGCCGGTGCCGCCGCGGCCACCATTGCCACCAATCCCGGCCACCCCATCAGCACCGCTGGCCGAGGTAGTGCCGCCGCCACTGTCGCCGCCGGCACCACCCTTACCGGCGTTGCCACCGGCGCCGCCGTCCTGGCCGGCGAACCCACCCGCATGCTCGCTATCACCATCAGCGCCATCCCCACCATCAGCGCCGTTACCCCCATTGCCGCCGTTGCCACCCAAACCGCCCACACCATGAGCACCCTCAACAGACCCGTGGCCGCCGGTACCGCCGTTGCCGCCGGCGCCGCCAGCACCAGCATGGGTGCCATCACCGCCCGGGACCGCGCCGTTGTCGCCGTTGAACCCATTCCCGCCGGCACCACCATCACCACCAGCACCACCGACACCCGCAGCGGCCTGCGAACCATCCGCGGTCAGACCACCGACGCCACCATCACCACCATTGCCGCCGTGGCCACCACCGGTGCCATTAATAGCCTCGGCGAGGCCGTTGGTGCCTAGGAAACCGTTACCGCCGGCGCCACCATTGCCGCCGGTGCTCCCCGTCCCGTTCAGGCCGTTGCTGGCCTGGCCGGTGCCATCACCGTTAGCACCGCCGGTGCCGCCGGCACCGAAGTCCCCACCCTTGCCACCGGCACCACCATCACCGGCATCGGGATGCTCCGCCGTGCCGGCCGCACCTTGGCCACCGGCACCCGCGGTCCCGGCGTTGCCACCATCACCGCCCGCACCACCGGCACCCGCAGCACCGGCGGTGCCATGGCTGCTGCTGCCGGCGGCACCCCCGACGCCGCCCTGGCCACCGGCGCCTCCACTGCCGGCATCGCCACCGGCACCACCCGTGCCATCACCACCATCAGCAAAGCTGCCTGTCGTGCCATCGGCGCCGGAGCCCCCAGCGCCCCCAGCTGCGCCCTTACCGCCGGCTCCACCGTTGCCGGCGTTACCGGCGACCGCACCACCGGAGCCGCCGGCACCACCATTGCCACCATGACCGCCAATGCCGCCGGAGAGCCCCGAACCACCCGCCGTGGTGGCATTGGCACCGGTTAGGCCGGTGAAGCCGTTACCGCCGAGGCCACCGGTGGCGCCGTTGCCGTGCGCACCACCATCCCCACCGGCACCACCATTGCCACCCGAAGCGCCCTCACCAGTGGCCAAGACCCCGGTGCCGTGACCGCCGTTACCGCCGACCCCACCATTGCCACTGACCCCCGACGGGACCAGACCATCAGCGCCCGGACGGCCCGCGTTGCCCCACATCCACGCCATGAACTTCTCACCGGCGGCCCCACCAGCACCGGCGATGGTGCCGATCGCACCACCGGCGCCGCCATCGCCACCATCACCACCACCGAGCAGGCCATCACCACCGAGACCACCGGCGCCACCATCACCGGCTAAGCCCGCATTCCCCCCGGCCCCGCCATTACCGGCGGCACCGAAATGCCCACCGACACCACCGACACCGCCACGGCCACCAACACCACCATCACCACCGTTGCCGCCGACGCCACCATTGCCGCCCACATCATCGAGGCTGATCGCGCCAGCGCCACCGGCACCGCCGGTGCCACCGGTGCCCCCGGCGCCGCCGGCCCCACCCACGCCGCCCAGACCGAGCGCGAAGCCGGCCGCACCCCCGGCACCACCATTGCCACCCACACCACCGGTCAGACCGTCGCCTCCGGCGGTGCCATTGAGCGCACCCAGTACGCCCTCGACACCGGCCACACCGGTGCCGCCGGCCGCGCCCGCACCCCCGGCACCACCATTGCCACCGAACCCGAACAGGCTGATCACATCACCGCCGGCACCACCATTACCGCCAGCAATCAACGCGTCAATGGAGGCCCCGCCGGCGCCACCGGTGCCGCCGTCACCGAACAACCAACCCCCGGCACCACCAGCGCCACCATCGCCGCCCTCAACACCGACACCACCAGCACCGCCGTTGCCGAACAAGCCCGCAGCACCACCGGCACCACCGACACCCCCAGCGATCCCGGCCACCCCCGCAGCACCGGCACCACCATCACCGAACAAGAAACCGCCATCACCAAGGTTTCCAAACCACCCCGACGCCCCCAGCAACGACACATTCGCACCCGAGAAGCCATCGACACCGTTACCGATCAACTCCCGACCGAACAAGTCCACGAACGGCTGGTTCACCAAGTCCAAAAACTGCTGATTACCAGCAATGAAATCCTGCGTCAGGTTGTACAGCGGCAGATACAAGTCATCGTGATAAAACGACGCCACCGCCACATCGAACTGCTCAAACGCCTCGAACAAGAAGTTGCCCGCATCCGCCGCACCCGGATCCGCCCACCCCACCCACAACGCCGAACCCGGATCCGCCAACTCCGACCAAAACCCCGGATCCAACAAATCAAAACCATCAGCCGACGCCACCGGCACCGACCCCACCCCAAACCCCAAAAACGCCGCCACAACACTCGACGCACCCACCACACGCCGACCCACCGCACCCCGACCGGACGAACGAAGAACGTCGCCGCACACCTGCTGGCCCATCGAACGGCCAAGGGCCTTGCTGTTGTGCTGACGAGTCACGTCTTACCTGCTCCCGGAACGGCGTGTCCTCAACCTGAGGAAGCGGACAGATTCCGCGAAGACGGAAGCTACCGACGAGTAGCGGGACCCGCCACTCGAAAACGGAGAGAAGTGCCTTGTCGTGGAAAACTCGCGACCTAAACAGCCCTAAAACACCTGGTCGCGTTCAAATCGGAAATGAAGTCCATCACTATGGACTAAAAAAGTGAAATCACTCATAGGCTTACTAACGGAAACGTCAATTTAGCCCAAGGAAAGTGGCCCTGATCCTTCGAAGTCCGACAAATTCGGGCCGTGCCTGAGGCGCCGCGGGTGACCCGGCGGCGACTTTCGTCCACTTGTGCGCCATCTTCGCCACCAGGGGATTCGTCCGGTGTTCCGGCCAAGAAGCGAGGATGAGGCCCGCCAACGTCACCCGACTAGACGCCCGTGCGCCAGCCACACCTGACTTTCAGATCCCGACGGGTCGCGCTTCGCAGCGGACCAGACAACCACGCGTCAGAAGCACCGAACGGTCACCCCCGGTGTGACGACCGACGTAAGCGGCTGAACATCCGTGGCGTCAGCGTTGAGAAGCGACGCCCCTGGCGTGTCAGCGGCTTGCCACCATGGTGTGCAGTTCGTCGACGGTCCAGGGCGAAAAGCGCTGGTGATCGCGGTATCCGAGCACCGCGGGAACCGGCCGCTCGAAGCGGCCCAGGAAGCCTCCCGAAGCCAGGAAAACCGATCCGCTCACTTCGGCGGACAGGTCGCTGGCCAGGTAGGCGTACAGCGGGGCGACGTAATCGGCCGGGGCCGGCTCCAGCGAAGCCTGCATGCTGATCTCATCCAATAGACCCCTGGCGTTCAGGTCGCGGATGTGGTTCTCATAGTCGTCCCCGGTGGACAACCGGGTCTTCGCGCCCGGACAAACGACGTTCGCCCGCACCCCGTGGGGCGCGAGCTCCGCGGCCACCGCCACGGTCAGGCCGTTGATCGCGCCCTTGCCGGCGGGATATCCGGTGCCGCCGTAATCGCCTAGGAATGCCACCGATCCGCTGTTGATGATCGAGCCACGGCGCTGCTCGACCATGATCGGCGCGGCGGCCCGGCAGGTCTGAAAAGCCGTGCCCAAATGTGCGTCGAGCAGGTCCTGGAATTGCTCGGTGGACACCGACAAGATCGAGGAGCCAGGAGGTTCGGCGACGCCGGCGCAGTTGATCAGCACGTCAACGCTGCCGTATTCCTCCCGACAGGCCTGGGTCAGCGCCACGGCGGTCGCCTCGACATGGGCCGCTCCGGACAAGCCGACGGCCCGCCCACCCGATGCGGCGATCGCCTCGGTGGTGTCCTGCACCGCTCCCGGGTCCCGGCCGTTGACCACCACGCCGGCACCGCACGCCGCCAGTAGCTGCGCCACCGCTCGCCCGATGCCGCGGCTGCCGCCGACCACGACGGCTGCCCGTCCGGCGAGCAGGTTTTCGGTCACTTGCCCTTCTGCTTGTCCAGCACGGCTGCGACGTTGGCTTTCTTGTCCTCGCCCTTGCCCTCGGCGGCGGCCTTATTGCGCTTGGCAATCACCTTCTCCACCACGGCGTTCAGCCCGGATCCGCGGGGGAAGCCGACGTAGTGGGTGATGAAGATGGCCATCTCGCGCAGCTCGTCCTCGGTCAGCTCGCCGTTGTGCAGCGCGGCGTTGACCTGGATCTCGGCCAGGTCCTTCTCCCCCACCGCGGTCACCACCGTCAGCGTCATCAGACGCTTATCGCGCATGGAAAGTCCGGGGCGGCTCCAGATCCGGCCGAACAGGTGATCGGCGGTGAGCGCGAAGTACTCGCCCGGCATGTCGGGCATCTCCCAGGCGTAGACCTCGTTCATCTTGGCCAGCCCGGTACGGCGCAGTTCGTCCATCAGATCTCTCCTAGTCTTTGGAGTGCGGCACGCCCAGTCCCGCGGCGAGTTCGGCGAGCGCCACCCGGGCGAGCGGAAGGTCAACCCCGGTGGCCTCTCCCAATCCCAGTGCGAGGCTGAGGTCTTTCTCGCCGAGTCCCCGGGTGTGGGTGAAGGCGTTGTACAGGAAGTGGTCCGCCGGCAGCGGTGCGGTCGAATCCAGCAGCATGATCGCGCCAGGGCCGCTGGTGAGCGCATCGGTGTGGCGCACCACCCGGCCCAGCGCCTGCAGATCGAGTCCGGCCGCCTCGGCCAATTTCATGGCTTCGCCGGCCGCTGCGTAGGCGGTGAACGTCAACATGTTGCGCGCCAGCTTCATTCGAGTACCGGCGCCGGGTTCCCCGGCGTGGATCACCAACGATGCCCACTGCTTGAATGCCGGCTTGATCTGCTCGTAGACCGCGCGATCGGCACCGACCATGGTGGCCAGTTGGCCCTTCTCCGCCGCACCCGCACCACCGCTGACCGGTGCGTCGACGGCGTGAATGCCGTGCGGCTTCAGTTCCTCGGCCAGTTCGGCGGCCGTGGTGTCGGCGATCGTCGAGTGGATCGCAAACACGGTGCCCGGCTTCGCCGCGGGCACCAGTTCGGCGACCACCTGGCGGACCTGGGCGTCGTCGAGGACCGTGATGCTGATGATGTCGGCGTTCGCGCCGACCTCGGCAACGCTGCCGGCGACACTGGCTCCGGCCTCGGCCAGTGGCGTCATTGCCTCGGTCCGCAGGTCGAAAATCGTTACCCCAGCGGGCCACTCGACCAAACGCTTGGCCATCGGCGCACCCATATTGCCGAGGCCGATGTAACCGAGGCGGGGCTGTTCTTCGGGGCTGCTCATGAGCGGATGATCTGTCCGCCGTCGACGTTGAAGATCTGGCCGGTGATCCACGACGCCTGGTCCGACAGCAGGAACAGGCACATCGGGACGAGGTCCTCCGGCGTGCCCATCCGGGCCAGCGGCAGCTGCTGCACCATCTGCTTGACGATGGCCTGCGGGGTGGTGACCCGGTTGGCCTCGGTGTCGATCGGGCCGGGTGCGATCGCGTTGATCCGGATGTTGCGCCAGCCCAGTTCACGGGAGAGCTGTTGGGTCAGGCCGTTGACCCCGACCTTGGCCAGACCGTAGAAGTTCGAGTACACCCATGCCGCGGTGGAGGACTGGTTGACGATCGCGCCGCCGCCCCGCTTGGCCATGTGCTCGTAGACGGCCCGCGTGCAGATCAGTGCGCCGTCCAGATTCACCCGCATGAAGTTCTCGTAGTAGTCCCACGGCACGGTCAGCAGGCCATCGAGCTTCATCCCGCCGAAGATCGCGGCGTTGTTGACCAGGTAGTCGATTCCGCCGAACTCGGCCACGGCCGCATCCGCCATGGCCTGCGCCGATTCCAGGTCGGAGACGTCGACGCGCACCGCGATCGCCTTGCCGCCGTCGGCGAGAATCTGGTCAGCCACGGTCTTCGCGCCGTCGATGTTGATATCGGCGACCACCACCGCGGCACCCTCGGCGGCGAGGGCCTGGGCGTAGGCCTGCCCGATACCGCCGCCGGAGCCGGTGACGATAGCCACCTTGTCGTCGAATTGACCCATCTGCTTGTTCTCCTTGATCCGGTGATTCTCGTTAGTTCGCTGCTGTCGCAATGGCTTTGATTTCCAGGTATTCCTCGAACCCGGCGATGCCCATCTCGCGGCCAATGCCGGACTGCTTGTAGCCACCGAACGGCATGTCCGCGGAGTACCAGACCCCGCCGTTGACGTTGACGGTGCCGGCGCGCAATCGGGCCGCCACCCCCGCCGCCCGCTCGGCGTCGGCGCCGTAGACGGTCGCGGACAACCCGTAGGGCGAGTCGTTGGCGATGCGCACCGCGTCGTCATCGCCGTCATGCGGGATCACGGTGAGCACGGGGCCGAAGATCTCCTCGCGAGCCACCCGCGCCTCGTTGGTCAGCCCAGCGATCACGGTGGGTTCGATGAAGAAGCCGGCGGGCTGATCGGCGGGGCGACCGCCGCCGCAGGCGAACGTGCCGCCCTCGGTGATCGCCAGATCCAGGTAGCTCTGCACCCGGTCACGCTGGCGCGCCGAGATCACCGGGCCGCAGATGGTGCCGGGCTTCGAGGGGTCACCGGCCTTGATCGAGCCCATGGTGCCGGCCGCGATGGCGACCGCCTCGTCGTAGCGAGCCCGGGGCACCACCAGACGCGTGGTGATCGCGCAGCCCTGCCCGGCGTGCAGGCAGACCGAGAATCCGGCCACCGAGCACGCCGCGGCCAGGTCGGCATCGTCGAGCACCAGGAAGGCGGACTTGCCACCCAGCTCCAGGAACACCTTCTTGATGGTGGCAGCGGCGTCGGCCATCACGCTGCGGCCGGTGGCGGTAGATCCGGTGAACGAAACCAAGTCCACCCGTGGGTCTTTGGCGAGCGTGGCACCCAGCGCGTGGTCGGTCGAAGTGACGATGTTGACCACGCCCGGCGGAATGTCGGTCTTCTCTGCGATCAGCTCTCCGAGCACCGCGGCGACCCAGGGAGTGTCGGGTGCGGGTTTGAGTACGACGGTGTTGCCGGCGGCCAGCGCCGGGCCCAGCTTGGCCAGGTTGATCTGATGTGGGAAGTTCCACGGGGTGATGGCGCCGACGACGCCCACCGCCTCCCGCACCACCGAGCGTCGCGTGGGGATGCCCATCGGCGCAGCCTGGCCGAGATCCTGTGTCCACTCGTAGTTTTCGGCGGTGTCCGCGGCGAAGCTGAGGTCGTTGATCGGCCCTTCCAACTGTGCGCCCGCGGTCAGCATCCGGGGCGCGCCCACGTCGGCGATCGTCAGATCGCGAAGCTCCTCGACATGGTCGAGCATCGCGTCACGCAACTGACGTACGCAGCGCACCCGCAGTTCGGTGTTGGTCGACCAGTCGGTCTCGTCGAATGCCCGCCGGGCCGCGCCGATCGCGCGATCCATGTCGGCGGCGTCGGCATTGGCCGCCTCACCAAGCACCTCTTCGGTGGCCGGGTTGACGGTGGCGAAGCCGCCGGCTCCGCCCGAGGTCAGCTTGCCGTCGATAAGCAGCCGGCTCATGCCGTCAGCCAGTAGCGCCATCAGTCACTCCCGCAGCTTGGTCGCAGTCCCCCGTGAAGAAACACCGCGAAAAATGGACACATGTCCGTTATCACCGGCTCGAACCCTAGACCCAGAGTTGGTAACCCCGCAACCCTCTTGGCCTGAAACCGTTATTTCCCAGGGGACTTGCCTAACAAATCGACCTTCAGCTACGTTGGACAGGTGTCCAGCGAATCGGTGGCGGCAGTCACATCGACGAACGCTGCCTTTCCCGACCCCGCGACTCCCGGCGCCACACCCGCTCCCCGGAACCGGCGCCAGGAGGAGACCTTCCGCAAGGTACTGAGCGCGGGCGTCGAGATGCTGCGGGAGAAGTCGTATGCAGACCTGACCGTGCGCGCCGTCGCTGCCCGCGCCAAGGTTGCCCCGGCCACCGCCTACACCTACTTCTCTTCCAAGAACCATCTGATCGCCGAGGTGTACCTGGACCTGGTACGTCAGGTGCCGTACTTCACCGACGTCAACGAGCCGATGCCAAGTCGGGTCAACCAGGCGCTGCGGCACCTGGCACTGGTGGTCGCCGACGAGCCCGAGGTCGCGGCGGCCTGCACGGCAGCACTGCTCAGCGGCAACAGCGACCCAGCGGTCCGCACGGTGCGCGACCGGATCGGCGCGGAGATCCACCGCCGCATCATCTCGGCGTTCGGCCCGGACGCGGACCCCCAGAAGGTCTCTGCCCTGGAGATGACCTTCTTCGGCGCTCTGGTCAACGCCGGCAGCGGCGCCTTCACCTACCACCAGATCACCGATCGGCTGGCCTACGTCGTCAGCCTGATCCTCGAATCAGGAGCACCACGATGAGCCTGCAAACGCAGACTTCCAAGCCACCGGTCCTCAACCCCTACGACTACGACTTCCACGAGGACCCGTTCCCCTACTATCGGCGGCTGCGCGACGAGGCCCCGGTGTACCGCAACGAAGAGCTCGACTTCTGGGCGATCTCGCGTCACCAGGACGTGCTGCACGGGTTCCGCAACAGCGAAGCGCTGTCCAACCGGGACGGGGTATCGCTGGACCCGGTCTCCCGCGGCCCCCACGCGCAGCTGGTGATGTCGTTCTTGGCGATGGACGATCCTCAGCACCTGCGGCTTCGCACCCTGGTGTCCAAGGGCTTCACCCCGCGCCGGATCCGCGAGCTCGAACCCCAGGTAGTTCGGCTGGCACGCCAGCATCTGGACAACGCGATCCAACCCGGCTCCGACGGCACCTGCTCGTTCGACTTCATCAATGACTTCGCCGGCAAGCTGCCGATGGACGTCATCTCCGAGCTGATGGGTGTGCCGGAGGCCGACCGGGCCCGGATCCGGGAACTTGCCGACGGGGTGCTGCACCGCGAGGACGGGGTGACCGATGTCCCGCAGTCGGCGATCCAGGCATCGATGGATCTGATGACCTACTACAACGAGATGATCGCCGACTTCAAGAAGAATCCGGCCGACAACTTGACCTCAGCCCTGCTGGAGACCGAGGTCGACGGCGACCGGCTTGGCGACCAGGAGATCCTGGCGTTCTTGTTCTTGATGGTGATCGCCGGCAACGAGACCACCACCAAGCTGCTCGGCAGCTCCGTCTATTGGGGCCACCGCAACCGCGACCAGCTGACGTCGGTGTTCGCCGACCGGTCTCGGATCCCGCTATGGGTCGAGGAGACACTGCGCTACGACACCCCGAGCCAGATCCTGGCCCGCACCGTCGCGGAGGACTACACGCTGCACGGCACCACCATTCCGGCCGACTCGGTGGTGTTGTTGTTGCCCGGTTCCGGAAACCGTGACGAGCGGGTCTTCGACGACCCCGACGCCTTCCGGATCGGACGCGACATCGGCTCCAAGCTGCTTAGTTTCGGCAGCGGCGCCCACTTCTGCCTCGGCGCACACCTGGCCCGAATGGAGGCCCGGGTGGCGCTCGACGAACTTTTCAGCCGGATCAGCGACTACCAGGTCGACGAGGCCAACGCCGTGCGGGTGCATTCGTCCAACGTGCGCGGCTTCGCCGATCTCCCCATCACCGTCAAGGAGGCATAAATGCCACGTTTCGACCCATCCCCGGACCGACGGCCCGCCATCGTCACGGGCGCATCCTCGGGTATCGGCGCCGCCACCGCAGAAGAGTTGGCGCGCCGCGGATTCCCAGTCGCCCTCGGCGCCCGACGGACCGACAAACTGGCCGACCTGGTCAGCAAGATCCGCGACAACGGCGGTGAGGCGGTCGCGTTCAACCTGGACGTCACCGACGCAGACTCCGTCAAATCCTTTGTGGCGCAGAGCATCGATGCGCTGGGTGAGATCGAGTTGCTGGTCTCCGGCGCCGGCGACATGTTCCCCGGACGCATTCATGAGCTGCCCACCGAGGCGTTCAACGATCAGATTCAGGTACATCTGATCGGCGCCAACCGGCTGGCCACCGCGGTGTTGCCGGATATGGTCGCCCGCCAGCGCGGCGACGTGATCTTCGTCGGTTCCGATGTGGCATTGCAGCAGCGTCCGCACATGGGCGCCTACGGCGCGGCCAAGGCCGCACTGGTGGCGATGGTGAAGAACCTGCGGATGGAGTTGGAGGGCACCGGAGTACGCGCTTCCATCGTCCACCCGGGTCCGACCCTGACCGAGATGGGCTGGAAGCTGTCGGCCGAGCAGGTGGGGCCGATGCTCGAGGACTGGGCCAAGTGGGGCCAGGCTCGGCACAGCTACTTCCTTCGCCCACAAGACCTGGCTCGCGCCATCGCGTTCGTCGCCGAAACTCCGCGCGGTGCACACGTCGTCGACATGGAGGTGCAGCCCGAGGCCCCGCTGCGCGACACCGCCTCCGATCGCCAGAACCTGCAACTGGGCGAGGAAGGAATGCCGTCATGACCCGCGACATCGACGATGCCGCCGGCGGAGCTAGCGGAGCCGGCGGAGGAGGAGTGGCGCCATCGACGCTGACCACCGAGGTTCCCCGGGTCTCCGGGGGCGAAGCCGAACACGGCCACCTCGAAGAGTTCCGCACCGATCCGATCGCGTTGATGCAGCGCGTGCGGGACGAATGCGGCGACGTGGGCTGGTTCGACCTGGCCGGCCGCAAGGTGGTGCTGCTGACCGGCGCCGAAGCCAACGAGTTCTTCTTCCGCTCCACCGACGACGAACTCGACCAGGCCGCGGCCTACCCGTTCATGACACCGATCTTCGGCAACGGCGTGGTGTTCGACGCTCCGCCGGAGCGACGCGCGGAGATGTTGCACAACACCGCACTTCGCGGCGAGCACATGAAGCGTCACGCGAGCACCATCGAGCACGAAGTACGCCAGATGATCGCCGACTGGGGCGACGAGGGTGAAATCGACCTGCTGGAGTTCTTCGCCGAGCTGACCATCTACACCTCGACCGCGTGCCTCATCGGGCGGAAGTTCCGCGAAGAACTCGACAACCGGTTCGCCCAGCTGTACTACGAACTGGAGAACGGCACCGACCCGCTGTGCTATGTCGACCCGTACCTGCCGATCGAGAGCTTCCGTCGCCGTGACGAGGCCCGCGTCAAGCTGGTCGAACTGGTGCAGGGCATCATGAACGGCCGACTGGCCAACCCGGAGTCGGATAAGAAGCGCCGGGACATGATCGACGTCATGGTGTCGATCCCGGACGAAAACGGCAACCCGCGGTTCTCCGCCGACGAGATCACCGGGATCATCATCTCGATGATGTTCGCCGGGCATCACACCAGCTCGGGGACCAGCGCCTGGACGTTGATCGAGATGCTGCGCCACCCCGAGGCGCACGCCACGGTGATCAAGGAACTGGACGATCTCTACGCCGACGGCGGCGAGGTGAGTTTCCATGCGCTGCGCCAGATCCCGAATCTGGAGAACGTGCTCAAAGAGACCCTGCGCATGCATCCTCCGCTGATCATCTTGATGCGGGTGGCCAAGGGTGAGTTCGAGGTCTGCGGCTACCCGATCCACGAAGGCGACATGGTGGCGGCTTCACCGGCAGTCTCCAACCGGATCCCCGAGAACTTCCCCGAGCCCAACGACTTCGTGCCGGAACGCTACAACGAACCGCGCGAGGAGGACGTCATTCACCGCTGGACGTGGATCCCGTTCGGGGCCGGCCGGCACCGCTGCGTGGGGGCGGCCTTCGCCACCATGCAGATCAAGGCGATCTTCTCGGTTCTTCTGCGCGAGTACGAGTTCGAGATGTCGCAGCCGCCGGAGACCTACCGCAACGACCATTCCAAGATGGTGGTGCAACTGGCCCGCCCGGCCAAGGTGCGCTACCGCCGGCGCAGCAAGTAGAAGTCGAGGGAGCGCTGAAATGGGTAGCTACACAGTGAAGGTGGACCTGGACCTGTGCCAGGGCCACGCGATGTGCGAACTGGAGGCGCCCGACTACTTCCAGGTGCCCAAACACGGCAAGGTTGAGATTCTCGACTCCGAACCACCCGACTCCGACCGCCGCCAGATCCAGGCAGCCGTACGGTCTTGTCCCACCCGAGCTTTGTCCATTGAAGAGAAACAGGATTGAACTATGCCCTCTTTTTCCCGCGAACAGCTCGACGACTGGGTCGAACGCTGGCTGCAGGCCAACCGCGACGCCGAAGCGGCCGGCGACTGGCGGCCACTGGCCGACTTCTACTCCGATGACGCCACCTACGGCTGGAATATCGGCCCCAAAGAGGACGTCATGTGCGTCGGGATCGACGAGATCCGCGACATCGCCCTGGGTCTGGAGATGGAGGGGCTGGACAACTGGCAGTACCCCTACCAAAAGGTGCTCATCGACGACAAGCAGGGCGAGATCGTCGGCTTCTGGAAGCAGGTCGCGACAGACGCCGACGGTGCCGAGTCGGAGATCTACGGCATCGGCGGCAGCTGGTTTCGCCTCAACGCCGACGCGAAGATCGAATGGCAGCGTGACTTCTTCGACTTCGGTCACGTCCAGAAGCTCTACCTGGACCTGATGACAGCCGGAAAGCTCTCCAGCGGAATGCAGAAGCGCATCGAGCGCAGCCTTGCCGGCGAGAAGCTGCCCGGCTACTACCCGCTGGGAACAGCTCCGGTTCCGCTCTGGTAGAACACCACTCACTCCAGGAAAACTCGTGGCCATACGCGTCGCCCTGATCGGCACCGGCAACGCCGGGCGCATCGCTTTGCGCGGGCTGATCACCAATCCCGCCTACGAGCTCACCGGAGTGTGGGTCTCGGCCGCAGCCAAGGCGGGCAAGGATGCCGGCGAGCTCGCCGGTCTCGACGTCCGCACCGGCATCACCGCTACCGACGACTTCGAGACGATCATCGGGGCCAAGCCCGAGGCCGCGGTCTACTGCGCGATGGGTGACACCCGGCTGCCCGACGCTCTCAAGGACGTCTGCCGGCTGTTGGCCGCCGGCATCAACGTCATCGGTACCGCCCCGGGGGTGCTGCAATACCCCTGGGGCGTCATCCCGGACAAGTTCATCGCACCCATCGAAGACGCGGCTCGACAGGGCAATTCAAGCGTCTATGTCAACGGTGTCGATCCCGGCTTCGTTACCGACATGGTGCCGCTGGCCTTCGCCAGCACGTGCCAACGCATTGAGCAGATCCGCTGCCTGGAGATCGCCGATTACGCGACCTACGACGGCGCCGAGGTCATGTTCGACGTGATGGGCTTCGGCAATTCGCTCGACAACGTGCCGATGCTGCTGCAGCCGGGCATCTTGAGCATCGCGTGGGGCGCGACAATCCGCGAGCTGGCTGCCGGGCTGGGCGTGACCCTGGACGCCATCACCGACTCATCGGAGCGCGAGCCGGCGCCCGAGGCCTTCGATATCGCCGCCGGACACATCCCCAAAGGCGGTGTCGCCGCACTCAAGTTCGAGATCAACGGCATCGTCGACGGCAAGCCGCTGATCGTGGTCGAGCACGTCACCCGGCTGCGCAGCGACCTGCGGCCGGACTGGGCGCAGCCGGCACAGCCGGGCGGCTCCTACCGGGTGGAGATCACCGGCGAACCGTCCTACACCGTCGACATCTGCCCCACCAGCGGGCACGGCGATCACAACTACGCCGCGATCGCGGTCGGCGTTGGTCGCGTGGTCAACGCGATTCCGGCCGTCGTCGCCGCACCGGCCGGCATCGTGACCACCCTCGACCTGCCCTTGGTCGGCGCGCCCGCGGTTATCGCGGGAACCGACGACTGAGACACCGAAGACAACCACCAGCACTGGACTGAAAGGCGGAATGCGCATGGGGCGTGTAGACGGCAAGGTAGCCCTGATCAGCGGGGGTGCGCGCGGTATGGGCGCCGCCGACGCCCGGATGTTGGTCGAAGAGGGCGCCAAAGTGGTCATCGGCGATGTGCTGGACGAAGAGGGCGCGGCGCTCGCGGCAGAAATCGGTGACGCCGCCCGCTATGTGCATCTCGACGTTCGGGACCCCGAACAGTGGGCCGCCGCGGTGAGCGTCGCGGTCGAGACGTTCGGGAAGCTGAACGTGTTGGTCAACAACGCCGGGACCGTCGCACTGGGGCCGCTGCGCAAGTTCGATCTGGAACAGTGGCACAACGTCATTGACGTCAATCTCAACGGCACATTCCTGGGGATGCGGGCATCCATCGATTCGATGATCGCCGCCGGTGGCGGTTCCATCATCAATGTGTCCTCGATCGAGGGTCTGCGCGGGGCACCGATGGTGCACCCCTACGTGGCCTCGAAATGGGCGGTGCGTGGACTGACCAAGTCCGCCGCCCTCGAACTGGCCCGCCACAACATTCGGGTCAACTCGCTGCACCCCGGTTTCATCCGCACTCCGATGACCGAGCATCTGCCCGAGGACATGGTGACCATTCCGCTGGGGCGGCCGGGCACCTCCGACGAGGTCGCCACCTTCGTGCTGTTCTTGGCCAGCGACGAGTCTTCCTACGCCACAGGTTCGGAGTTCGTCATGGACGGCGGTCTGGTCACCGATGTTCCGCACAAAAATGGTTGACACTCGGTCATACACCTAGCCATCATGTGTATGCCCGAGCGAGGTTCATGCTCCAGTGACAACCAAAGGTGTTCGTCTTGACATCAACACAATCAGCTTGTCCGTTCGGTTCGGGTTTCGATTTCACCGACCCGGACGTCCTGCTCAACGGCATGCCGATCACCCAGTTCGCCGAGCTGCGCAAGACCGCGCCGATCTGGTGGAACGAACAGCCGTCGCACAGCAACATCTTCGATGACGGCGGCTATTGGGTCATCAGCAAACATCAACACATCAAAGAGATCTCACGCGACAACGACGTGTGGTCGACCAACGCCAAGGGCGCCGTCATGCGCCTGCCCGACGGCATCTCCGCCGATCAGTTGGATCTGACCAAGGCGTTGTTGATCAACCATGACCCGCCCGAGCACACCCGACTGCGCAAGCTGGTGTCACGACTGTTCACGCCCCGCGCCGTGAGTGCGCTGGAGGAGAAGCTGGCGCAATCAGCACGCGACATCGTCGCTGCGGCGGCCGAGAAGGACAGCGGCAATTTCGTCGACGACATCGCGATGCAACTGCCGCTGTTGGCGATCGCCGATCTGCTCGGGGTTCCCGAGGCCGATCGGGAAAAGCTGTTTCATTGGACCAACTCGATCATGAACACCGACGACCCGGATTTCGACTCCGATCCGGCGATGGCCAACGCCGAGTTGATGGGCTACGCCTACACCATGGCCGAGGAGCGGCGCCGCTGCCCGGCCGACGACATCGTCACCCGGCTGGTCCAAGCCGACATCGACGGCGAATCGCTCGGCGAGACCGAGTTCGCGTTCTTCGTCATCCTGCTGGCGGTGGCGGGCAACGAGACCACCCGCAACGCCATGACGCACGGCATCAACGCGTTCGCGGAAAACCCCGATCAGTGGGAGCTCTACAAACGGCAGCGGCCGGAGACCGCCGTCGACGAGATCGTGCGCTGGGCTACCCCGGTGCACTGCTTCCAGCGCACCGCCAAGGTCGACACCGAACTGGGCGGGGTGGCCATCGGCAAAGGGCAGCGGGTCGGGTTGTTCTACAGCTCAGCCAACTACGACGAAGAGGTCTTCGACCGGCCGTTCAGCTTCGACATCCTGCGCGACCCCAACCCGCACCTGGCGTTCGGCGGGCAGGGCACCCACTACTGCATCGGTGCCAACCTGGCGCGGATGGAGATCCGGCTGATCTTCGACGAAATCGCCGACCAGCTCCCGGATATCACGAGAATGGCGCAGCCCCGCCGACTGCGTTCCGGCTGGATCAACGGCGTCAAAGATCTACAGGTCGCCTACCACGGCTAGGCCGTCTGCAGCGCGACTCGACGGTGCAGAACAAAGGCTTTGAAGGGGTTCGAACGAACCTTCCCGCCGCCCGCAAGTGGGTTATAGGCTCCGAGCAGGGACTGCCGGACGTCCGGAAATTCAAAAGGAAAGCAGGTTCGCGGTGAAGACAAAGGGTGCGTTGCTCTGGGAGTTCAACAAGCCGTGGTCGGTCGAGGAGATCGAGATCGGTGAGCCCCAGAAAGACGAGGTCAAGATTCAGATGGAGGCGGCCGGCATGTGCCACTCCGACCACCACCTGATGACCGGCAGCATCCCCATGGCCGGCTTCCCGGTCCTCGGCGGGCACGAGGGCGCCGGCATCGTCACCGAGGTCGGCCCCGGGGTGGAAGACATCGCCCCCGGCGACCACGTGGTGCTGTCCTTCATTCCGTCCTGTGGCAGCTGTCCGACCTGTCAGTCCGGATTGCGCAACCTGTGCGACCTGGGCGCCGGACTGCTCAACGGCGTGGCGGTCAGCGACGGCACCTTCCGCGTCACCGCGCGCGGCGAGGGCGTCTACCCGATGACGCTGCTGGGCACCTTCTCGCCGTGGATGGTGGTGCACAAATCCTCGGTGGTCAAGATCGACCCGTCGATTCCGTTCGAGGTGGCCTGCCTGGTCGGCTGCGGCGTCACCACCGGCTACGGGTCGGCTGTACGCAGCGCCGACATCCGCCCGGGTGAGGATGTCGCGATCGTCGGTGTCGGCGGGGTCGGCATGTCGGCACTGCAGGGCGCGGTCAACGCCGGTGCCCGCAACATCTTCGTCATCGACCCGGTGGACTGGAAGCGTGACCAGGCGCTGAAGTTCGGCGCCACCCACGTCTACCCCGACATCTTCGCCGCGATGGGCGGCATGATGGAGGTCACCTACGGGGTGATGGCCCGCAAGGTGATCGTCACCGTCGGCGAGGTGCACGGCGCCGACGTCGACAACTACATGGTCTTGACCGCCAAGGGCGGTACCTGCGTGCTCACCGCAATGGGTTCCATGATGGACAACCAGGTCACGCTCAATCTGGCGATGCTGACGCTGCTGCAGAAGAACCTGCAGGGCACCATCTTTGGCGGCGGAAACCCGCAGTACGACATCCCGCAGCTGCTGTCCATGTATAAGGTCGGCAAGCTGAACCTCGATGACATGGTGACCCGCCAGTACAAGCTGGAGCAGATCAACGAGGGCTACCAGGACATGCTGGACGGCAAGAACATTCGCGGCATCATCCGCTACACCGACGCCGATCGCTAGCGCGGCGGAGCCGGGCGCAGCGGGTCGGCGTTAGGGCCCGAGCGGATCGCTGAACCACCAGTTGACTCTGCGCTGAGGGCGAAGAAGTGCGAGAAGCACCCGCCCTCAGCGCAGAGTCAACGAAGAGTTAGGCCGGCCGGAAGACCAGGCTGGCCTTGAGCCTGGTCCGGTTGCCGACCATGCCCAGAAAGTTGCCTTCCACCGCGAACTGCTTGCGGGTGACGATCGCCTCGGTGGTCAACCGGACCCCACCGTCGTCGAGCGGGGTCACCTCGACTTCCAGTGGCAACGGCCCGGTGATGCCCTTGACGGTCAGTTCGGCGTCCAGTCGGGCGACATCGCCGCCGGCCGGCTCCCCACCGGTGACCACGACGGTGATGTCGGGGTAATGGTCAGTGTTGAAGAAGTTCGATCGGCGCAGGTCGTGATCGCGGGTGCCCAGTCCGGTGTTGATCGAGGCGGCCTTGATATCGACCCTGCCCGTCACCGTCTTGTCGGCCTTGATCTCGCCGCTGCCGCTGAATTCGGTAAACGCGCCCCGGACCTTCAGCGCGCCCCACATGGTTCCGTTCTGGAAGCGGACACTTGATTGCCCGGGATCCAGAATCCAGGCTCCCACTGCCTTAGGACTGCTGAGAAAGGTTGCGACAGATGACATCTCATCTCCTCTACCTCTGGCGTGGCAAGCTCGCACTACGGGTATTCAGGGGTATCAGCTCGTCCTCGATAATACGCAGCAGCGGCCGCTTAATCTGGCAGTCGGCGCATATGCTGATCCCATGACCACCGTGTTCACCAAAATCATCAACCGGGAGCTACCGGGCCGCTTCGTCTACGAGGACGACGACGTCGTCGCCTTCTTGACCATCGAGCCGATGACCCAGGGCCACACGCTGGTGGTGCCCCGCGCCGAGATCGACGGGTGGCAGAACATTGACAACGCGGCGCTCAACAAGGTGATGGCGGTGGCGCAGAAGATCGGCAAGGCGGTGTGCCGAGCGTTCGACACCGAGCGGGCCGGCATGATCATCGCCGGCCTAGAAGTTCCTCACCTGCATGTCCATGTCTTTCCGACCCGCAGCCTGTCCGATTTCGGTTTCGCCGGCGTGGATCGCCATCCGTCAGCGGAATCGCTCGACGAGGCGCAGGCCAAGATCAAGGCGGCGCTGGCCGAACTGGACTGAGACTCAGACGATCTCAGCGGGTAACTCGGCCGCGCGGGCCGAGGTGTCGGCAAGACGTGGCAGCGACACCCGGAACGTGCAGCCCTGGCCCGGCGGAGAGCTGACCGTCACCGAGCCGTGGTGCGCCCGGGTCAGCGAGTCGACGATCGACAGCCCCAACCCGGTGCCGCCGCTGGCCCGCGCCCGCGATGAGTCGGTCCGGAAGAACCGTTCGAAGACCCGCTCCACATCCTGCTCGCTCATCCCGGGCCCCTGGTCGATGACCTCGAGGATGGCGTCGGCACCCTCGGTACCGACCCGCACGGTGATCGCGGTCCCGTCCGGAGTGTGCTGCAGGGCATTGGAGACCAGGTTGCTCAACACCTGCCGCAGCCGCGCTTCGTCACCGAGCACCTCCGGGGTTCCGGGGCCGTCGAAGACCTCGAGTTCGACGGTCCGATTCGGTGCGATGGCCCGGGCATCGTGGACCGCGTCGGTGGCCAACACCAACAGGTCGACCCAATGGCGCTCCAGCGGACGCTGAGCATCGGTTCTGGCCAGCAGCAGCAGGTCCTCGACGAGCAGGCCCATCCGGCGGGCTTCGCTTTCGATGCGCGACATCAGCAGTTCCACATCGCGGGCCGCGCCCTGCCGGTACAGCTCGGCGAAACCGCGAATCGTGGTCAGCGGGGTGCGCAGTTCGTGGCTGGCATCGGTGATGAACCGCCGCATCCGTTCCTCGGAGATACGCGCGCTCTCCGCCGAGTTCGCCGAGGAGGCCACGGCCTCCTGGATCTGCGCCAGCATGCCGTTGAGTGCCAACGTGAGGCGTCCGACTTCGGTACGCGGATCACGCTCGGGCACACGGCTGTCCAACTGACCGGCAGCGATCGCGGCCGCGGTCCGTTCGACCTCGGCCAGCGGCCGTAGGCTGCGGTTGACCACCACATAACCGGCGGCGCCCAGCACCAACAACACCCCGACGCCGATCGTCACCCGCCACCAGGCCAAGTAGCGCAGCGTGGCCCGGGGATCGGATAGATCCCTGGCCACGGTGATCAGCCTGCCGTTCTCGCCGTGCACCGACAACGCCCGCCACTGCACGCCCGACCCGTCGACGGAGCCGATCGTGATCGGCACCGACCCCACGTCGTTGTCCGGCGGCAGCAACGGCTCGGCGTTCTGGTCGTTGACGACGGTCCAGATGCTGCCGTCGGGGTCGACGTCGCGGACATAAAAGCTCGTCGGCGGCCGGCCGGGATTGGGATCTTCTCCCTCCCTCGACGGCAGCCGCCCGCGCTGTTCCAGCGCCCAGCCGTGGGCGGCGTCGATGAGCGTGGCGTCGATCCTGCCGATCAACCGGTGCCGCAAGATCGTGGTCACGGCATACCCCTGCGCCAGCAACCCGATGGCCACCATCGCCAGGGTGGCAGCGACCAGGCTGACTTTCAGCGGCAAGATGTCCCGAAGGGGTTTGACCGTCCCCATATGTTTCGACCTATAACCCGTTTCCGGCCCTCACCGGCCACAGTTGTTCGTCGCGGCTCGCGCTCATCGCGGCTCGCGCAGCACATAACCGACCCCACGCAGCGTGTGCAGCAGGCGCTTCTCGCCGGTGTCGATCTTGCGCCGTAGGTAGGAGACGTAAGACTCCACCACGTTGACGTCACCGCCGAAGTCATAGCGCCAGACGTGGTCCAGAATCTTCGGCTTGCTCAACACCGTGCCGGCATTGATCACAAAGTAGCGCAACAGCGTGAACTCGGTGGGCGACAACGAGACCGGCTGCCCGGCCTTCCACACTTCGTGGGTGTCCTCGTCGAGTTCGATGTCGGCGAACGTGAGCCGGGAGTTGCGCGGCTCCTGGGCGCCCTTGCCGGCCCGGCGCAGGATGACCCGCAGCCGCGCCACCACCTCCTCCAGGCTGAACGGCTTTGTCACGTAGTCGTCGCCGCCGAGGGTCAACCCGGTGATCTTGTCCTGCAGCGAGTCCCGCGCGGTCAAGAACAGGGCCGGGGCGTCGATGCCGTCGGCGCGTAGCCGGCGCAGCACCCCGAATCCATCCATGCCCGGCATCATCACGTCGAGGATCACCGCGTCCGGCCGAATCTCGCGTGCGCGGTCCAGCGCGGCCGGTCCGCTGGAGGCCGTGTAGACCTCGAAACCCTGGAATTTCAGACTGACCGACAGCAGCTCCACAATGTTGGTCTCGTCATCGACGACCAACACGCGGGCCTCCGGTGCAGCGTCGTGCGCGGCTGTTGCTCCCATAGCGTCAATTCCCTCGCGGTCCGGTGAAAACCACCTGGATATCGGCTGTATGTTTACTGTCAATCAAACTAGCCGATACCCGCTCCCAATGCCCCCTAGACTGGCCTGGTGAGCCTGGTCAAACAGCTTATTGCCGTGTCCACCGCCCCGGCGCGCATCGGCTTGTCGATCGCCGATGCCAGTCTCGGCGTCGCCACGACGGCGCTCGGATTTGCCCGCCAGGCCCTCGGCGATGCCGGAAAGCAGGGCGCCAACAACTCGATGGCACACATGCTGGGCCTGGACGACACCATCGCCCGGGCCAACCGGCTGGCCAAGTTGATGGACGACGACGCGCCGCTGGGGCGTGCGCTGGCGCCGGGCGGGCCGGCCGATCGGCTGCTGGCGCCCGGCGGCCTGGTCGACCAACTGACCGGACCGGGCGGAGTGATCGACCGGCTCACCGCCGAGGGTGGCGGGCTGCAGCGGGCCCTGCAACCCGGCGGTCTGGTGGATCAACTGACCGACGAAGACGGGCTGATCGAACGACTACTGGCCGAAGACGGCTTGGCCGATCGACTGCTGGCCGAAGGCGGGCTGATCGACAAGCTGACCGCCCGCAACGGGCCCCTGGAGCAGCTCGCCGGTGTCGCCGACACCTTGAGCCGGCTGGCCCCCGGCATGGAGGCCCTGGAGCCGGCGATCGAGACCCTGCAGGAGGCGGTGATCGCGCTGACCATGGTGGTCAACCCGCTGAGCAACATCGCCGAACGGATCCCGCTGCTGCCTCGCCGATCCAGCCGGCGTTCGTCGACCCGGACGGTGCGCTCCCAACGGGTGATCGACCACGACCCGACCGAATCAGAGAATTGAGCCCGCCGGCGACAGCCCGCTACGACCCGACTTAGGAGGCAGGAGCCCTCGATACGACAGGCCATCGGCGTACCGCTGTCGCCGGCGTCGAGCCAGGCTTCCAAGGGCTGGCGTCTGCGGTGTGACTGTTGACATGCATTGCTACAGAACACCCTTAGCCGACGGCCTTCAAAATCGACGCCGCACCCAAGACAGGTCACCGTCATGAGACGGACGCTATCCAACAGTACCGACAAGAACGGCGTCACCGAATGGAGCCGCGTGAGAGACTCGAACTCTCGACATCCGCTTTACAAGAGCGACGCTCTACCAACTGAGCTAACGCGGCCGGGGACGGCTCAACGAGCCATGGCGATTGTACGACGGGGTGATGCCGCCCGATCCGCCCGCTCCCACCGGTCTACCTTGCCCCGCCGGTAAGCACCCGGACGCAGCAATCAGGCGTCGTTGCCCGGTCCGTTTCGCCCGACATGGACGCCTGGCACAGCAAACGCGCGGACCCTTTACGCGCTGAGTCCCCGAAATTCCATTTGACGTTTCCTGCGCTTTTTCTTACTAAACCCCGTATAGGCTCTCAGGCTGCAGGCAGTTCATTCGACTTTGGGGGAAGAAGAACCATGCAGCTGACGCTCAACCCGTTCATCACCGGCACCGTCGCGATCACCAGCGCCGCCCTCGTCGCCGTCGCACCCGCAGCGCCACAACTGGAGATCCTCCAGAACCGGCCGGTCGAACTCACCGCGGTCGCCTCGTCCGCCGCCGCCACCAACTTGGGATTCATCGTCATCGACGACGGCACCGTCGGGCTGTTCCCCCTCGGCCCGATGGCCGACATGCTCGGTCTGGGGAACGTCACGCTGGCGCAGATCGTCAATTTCCTGGGCATGGGCGATGACCAGCTGAGCGAGTTGCTCCCCGGCCTGGTCAACGGCCTCGGACTGGGCCACACCACGGTAGGAACGCTGGTCACCGGTCTCGGACTGTCCGACGTCGGGCTGGCCGGTCTGCTCAACGGACTGGTCGACGGGCTCGGCTTGGACAGCGTCACGCTCGGCGGTCTGGTCGACGGCCTGGGCCTGGGCGGTCAGAACGTCGGCGCCCTGGCCCTCGGCCTGGTCGACGGTTTGGGTCTGGGCGGTGTCACCCTGGACCAGTTGGTGAGCGGCCTGGGCTTCGGCGACATGGAGCTGAAAGACCTGGCGCCGATCCTCACCGCCTTGGGCTCCGCCGTGCCGGGCCTGAACCACGTCACGTTCGGTGACGTGGTGAGCGGGCTGGGCATGAGCAACGTTCAACTGAGCACGATCCTCACCGACCTCGGCGGAAACGCCATCTTCCTCAACACCTTGCTGGGGTGGGTCGGGGTGATCCCGGGCCTCAACAACATCACCACCCTGGGCGGTCTACTGGAACTCGCCGGACTCACCAATGCCGCGGTCTTCCCCGGCGTGGTGAATCTGCTGACCGACCCCGCCGCCGGTGTCGGCGGCATCAGCCTCAGCAGCGCACTCGATGTCCTGGGGCTGGACGGCGTCACCCTGAACCAGCTGCTGCCCACGCTCCCGCTGAACATGTCCGTCGCCGGCCTGCTGGGCGGACTAGGCCTGGACGACACCACCCTCGGCGACTTGCTCGGTTCCGGCCTGATCCCGTCGGCTGCCACGGTGGGCGGCCTGGTCGATTCGCTGGGCCTGTCGAGCACCACCCTCGATTCCCTGATCGCCGGGCTCACCGGCTCAGGACTGAGCCTGCTCAACGACAGCCTGAACGACCTGCTCAGCAACGTCGGCGTCGACGATGCCACCATCGATGACCTGCTCACCGGGCTCGGCCTCTACGACCACGCCCTGTTCAGCTTCAGCTTCTAAACGCCAGCTGCGCGGGCCACGTTAACCGCGTCAGTCGCGGGTCAGGTATTCCAGCACCACGCGGGTGAAGGCGTCCTTGGCCTCGATCATGGTCCAGTGCCCGCAGTTGGGGAACACGTGCACTTCGGCGTCGGGAATGGTCCGCATCGGGATCAGCGCCATGTCCAGCGGGCTGACCCGGTCGTCGCGGCCCCAGGTGACCAGCGTCGGCGTCTTGAGCCGGTGCATCATCGCCCACGGCAGCGGCCCCTTGGACGCCTGCATCATCTTCACCATGTTGGTGAAGGCTTCCTTGCCGTACATCCGTCGGGCGCTGGCCAGGGTGTCGGGGTCGGTGGCCAATGCCCACCGCTCCTCGATCAGCTCTTCGGTGACCACCGAGGGGTCGTAGACCATCGAGTGCAGCCAGCGCACCAGCGCGTCGCGGCTGGGGTTGTCGACGAAGTCCTGCAGCAACCGGATGCCCTCGGCCGGTCCCGGGCTGAGCAGGTTGGTGCCGATGCCGCCGATGGTCACCAGCTTGCCCACCTTGTCGGGGTTGCCGATCGCGTAGCCGATGCCGACGCCGCCGCCCATCGAGTTGCCCACGATGCTGAACTGGTCCAGACCCAGCGCTTCGACGAAGGCCGGCACCGCACCGAATGCGGTCACCATGGGATGCCCGCCGAAGTCGTCGCTGACCCCGAAGCCGGGGAACTCCAGCACCAGGCAGCGGAAGTGCTCGGCGAATGCCGGCAGCACCCCGCGGTAGTTGCGCCATCCGGTCACGCCCGGCCCCGAGCCGTGCAGCAGCAGCAGCGTCGGCCCGTCACCGGCTTCGTGGTAGCGCAGCACCCCTTGCTCAGTGGTGACCTCGCGCAGGGTCTCGTCGTGGCTCAACTCGGCCGGCATGTGTCTCCTCAAAGGTCCCGAAAGTCTTTAGACACGCTAACGCCGGGGCCCGCCGGTCACGGTGTCGGGGTCGGGATCTTGCCCGCGCTCGCCCCGCCGTCGACTGCCAGTTCGGCTCCGGTCACATACGCCGAGGCATCCGAAGCCAAGAAGGCGACCACATCGGCGACTTCGGAGGGCAGCCCGATGCGGGTCAGCGGCGCTGCCGGGTGCCGCCCCGGCCCGGGCCGGACGCCCAAGTGCGCGACCATCGGGGTGTCGATCATGCCGGGGTGTACCGAGTTGACTCGAATCCCGCAGGGCCCCAATTCGATTGCCGCGACCTTCGTCATGCCGCGCAGCCCCCACTTCGACGCCCCGTAGGCGCTGTATCCGGCGAGACCCTGTAGCCCCGCTTGCGATGACACATTGATCACCGACCCGCCGCCGCTGGCCTGCATCGGCTCCACCACCGCCTTGATGCCCAGAAACGCCCCAATGAGGTTGACCCGTAGCATCGCGTTGAAACCCGCGGCGGACTGCTCGACAAGCGGAATCGACTGGCAGATCGCGGCATTGTTGACCAACACGTCGAGGCGCCCGAACTCGCTGACCGCAGTCTCGACCACGGTCTGCCACCCGGTCTCGTCGCCGACGTCGTGACGCACGAACCGGGCCCCGAGTTCGGTAGCGAGGCACTCCCCTTCGTCGGCCAGCACATCGGTGAGCACCACGTGAGCGCCGAGCTCGGTGAACAACCGGGCCTCAGCGGCGCCCTGCCCGCGTGCCGCTCCGGTGATGATGGCGACCTTGCCGGTCAGATCCACACCCGCCATCTCCTCACACCGTCTTCACATCGAGGCCGGTGATCAGCACTTCGCTGAGCCGGCGGGGCAATTCGGTGAGCGCCGCGGTCACCACGATCTGGCGGGGCAGGTTCACATACTTGCGGCGCCGCTCGACGGCATCGGCGACCGCGTTGCCCACGAACACCGGGTCGAGTGCTTCCCGCGGCTGCATCCGCCACCGCTCGAAGCGCTCGATCACCCGACGTGTCGGGCCGAACTCACGGATGTTGTCGATCATGTCGGTCTTGACCGATCCGAGCTGAACCAGCGTGGTGCCGACCGGCGTCCCGCGCAGTTCCTGGCGCAGCCCGTGGGTGAACTGGCTCAGACCGGCCTTCGAGGTGCCGTAGAGGGTGAGGCCCGGGGTGATGCTCAGTGCGCCCATCGACGACACGTTGACGATGTGGCCCCGACCGCGAGACACCAACCGCGGCATGACCGAGCGGCTCAGCTCCATCGGCGCCGCCAAGTTGACCTGCAGCACTTCTCGCACCGACTGCGCCGAGGTGTCCGGCAGCAAACCGACGTGATCCAGACCGGCATTGTTGATCAGCACATCCACCGGCCCGTCGGCTTCCACCCGGTCGATCAAGGTCTCCACGGCCGCGGGGTCAGAAAGGTCGGTCGGGTAGGGCTTGCCGTCGAGCTCCTTGGCCAGGATCTCCAGCGCCGCACCATCGCGCGCCACCAGCGCGACATCGGCGCCGCGCTCGGCCACCACCTGGGCGATGCTCCTGCCCAGGCCACGGCTGGCGCCGGTGATCAAGACCCGAGCGTTCCTCAGTTGCATGGTGATCCTTCCGGTAAGGCCGCGCGGAGCACCGCGCAGACGTCGTCGCTGGCTTGGGCGGCGAAGGGCAGATGGTCCGCCAGATTGAAGAAGCCGTGGAAACCCTGTTCGTAGCGCGTGACGCTGGCGGCCACGCCGGCGTCCTGAAGCCGCTGGGCGTACTCCTCGCCCTCCGCACACAGCGGGTCCAACGCGCCGGTGACGACGTGGGCCGGCGGCAGGCCGGTGAAGTCGCCGAGGATCGGTGAGGCCAGCACATCGGTCCGGTCGCCCTCGCGACCCAGGTACTGCTCGGTGAACCACTGCATGTGCGCCGCCGTCAGCGTCCCGTTGGGGGCCGGCCGGGCACCGGACGCCGACGCCTGCTTGCGCCGCTGGTCGACGACGGGATAGATGAGCACCTGGAACGCGATCGCCGGCCCACCTCGGTCGCGAGCGAGCATGGCCACCACCGCAGCGAGGTTGCCTCCGGCACTGTCGCCGGCCACTACCAACCGCGCCGGATCGCCACCGAGCTCGGAGAGGTGGGCCGCCACCCACTGGGTGGCCGCCCAGGCGTCATCGATCGCGGCCGGGAACGGCGCTTCGGGAGCCAGCCGGTAATCGACCGACACCACGATCGCCCCCGCGCCGTTGGCCAGCCGGCGGCAGCAGGAGTCGTGCGAATCGAGGTCGCACAGTACGAAGCCGCCGCCGTGGAAATAGACCAGCACCGGCAGCCTCTCCCGAGGAGTGCCCGGCACGAGCGGGAAGTAGATGCGCACCTGAATCGGGCCGGCGGGGCCGGGAATGTGGCGCTCATCGACCCAGCCCACCGGGACGGGCCTGGCCGGTCGCCGGCTCGCTTTCAGGCTCGCCCGCACCTGGACCGCGTTGCCGTCACCGGCCGCGATGGATGCGAAAGCCGCGCTCATCCGGTCGGCCAGCTCGGTCTGCATCGAGGCGATATCGCTCACGCAGCGCAACGTAGAACGGCGCCGCACCCCGGCGAATCCCGATGTCTCATTGGCCGAGACAACGTGTCGGCCCCGGCACACGGCAGGCATAGAAGTGAACCGGACCACATCACGGGCGAGAGCGACTGGAGCGGCAATGCGGCGTCTGACCGGCGAGGACAACAGCTTTTTGGCGTGGGAGAACGCCGCCCAACCGCAGCACACGATCAAGGTGATGGTGCTCGACCCGAGCCGCGGACAGCGGCCACTCACCTTCGAGGCGGTCAAGGCGATGGTCCCGGGCCTGGTCGAACGGGTCGAGCCGCTGCAGTGGCAGTTGCTGATGCCCCGGTTGCGGTTCGGTCGGCCCTGGTGGGTGGCCCGGCCGCGCATCGACGTCGAGCACCACGTCCGGCGGGTCACCCTCACCGCTCCCGGGGGCGATCACGAACTGGCGCTGGCGATCGACGCAATCTTCTACGATCGCCTCGACCGCAGTCGCCCGGCCTGGCAGCTGTTCTATGTCGACGGCCTGGCCGACGGCAAGATCGCGCTGATCTGGAAGATTCACCACGCGGTCGCCGACGGCACTGCTTCGCTGCGCATCCTGGAGGCGCTGTGCGGCACCGGCACCGCCCCGTCGACTCCCCCGCGCGACGAGCGCCGGCCGGCGCCGTGGCAGTGGCTGCCGATGGTGGCGCGCCATCAACTCGCCGCGGCGCTTGGCCTGCCGCGGGTGGTGAACCGCACCGTCGCGGTGAGCCGGGTCATTCTGCGGCGCCGCCGAGACGGCAAGCCGGGCTATGCCGCCGCGTTCGCCGCACCCGGCACCCGCTTCAACGCGCCACTGACCGCGGAGCGCCACTTCGCCTTCCGCGGCTGCGATATGACGGTCATCAAGGAAATCGCTCGGGCCCGCGGAGTGACGGTCAACGATGTGTTCCTGGCCGTCTGCAGCGGCGCGTTGCGCGCTTACCTCGACCGGCACGGCGAACTGAGCGAGGAAGCGCTCACCGCGGTGGTGCCGGTGTCGATGCGCCCGCCCGAGGGCGACCCCTGGGGCAACAAGGTGGCCCGGTGGAACGTCGCGCTGGCCACCGATATCCCCGATCCGCTACAGCGGCTGACCACGATCGCCGCGGCGACTCGAATCGCCCGCGAGGTTCAGTCCGAACGCGACCTGTGGCTGCAGCACGACTGGATGGAGTACTGGCCGCTGTTCTGGTTCTACTCGCGCGCCCTGCCGCTGATCGGTGAGCGAACGACGCACCGACCGACGTTCAGCCTGATCGCATCGAATATGCGAGGGCCGCAACAGCTTTACTTTGGCGGCGCGCCGGTCGAACGACTGATCTCATCGGGTCCGCTGGTGTTCCCGATGGGCTTGAACTTCACCGGGTGGAGCTACGAAGGGCAGCTGACGATCGGAGTGTTGAGCTGCGGGGCACACGTGCCCGACCCCTGGCAGATCGCCGACGGCTTGCCAGCGGCACTGGCCGAGCTGGCCAGCGCGGTCTCAGCGGTCGAGGTCATCGAGCAGTCGCAGTGCCAGCCGGCATCCGGTCTGGACGTCACGCCACAGACGGGCGACCGGGTCTGAGGAGTCCAGCGCGTGGCCGCGGCTGCTGCCCAGAACGCGGTCGGCGGCCTCGCGCGCCCGGACGGCGGCCTGGCGCTGAGCCCGCGCCGCAGTCGGCGGGTCCTGCGTCAGCGACGCGATGATCTGCAGCGTGGCGGCGTCGATGTCGGCGGCGGCCCGGGCCGCCTGCCGGGTCGACACCGTCAGATCGGCCGCCTCTGCGCTGCCATAGGAGGCGGCCAGCTTCTCCTGGACCTGGGCGACGTGCACCCGCCACAGTCCGTCGGCGGCACCGGCTACCGCGGCGGCCGCCGCGGCGCCAGTGATTACGGCGGCACCGTCGTCGCGCGCCGGAAAGACCCGCTCTTCGGCGACCGGCAAGGCCGTCACCGTCAGCGCGGCGAGCCCGGCCTCGGGCAGTCCGGCAATTTCGGTGGGCACTACCGCCGTGATATCGGCGCGCGGCACCAGCACCAGGCGGTCTTCATCTACTGCCAGCAGCAACCAGTCGGCAACGTCGGCGCCGGCGACATCGCACCACTGACCGGTCAGCCGCCCCCACTCCAACCGCCCGCCCGGGCCTCGGCCGATCGCGACCCGGGCTGCGGCGTCGCGTCCCCAGATGTGGGTACCGGCGTGGTCGGACAGGGCGCCGGCCCAGTAGGCCGCTGCGTTGGCCATCGCGCAACGCCAGCCCGCGGACCCGTCCTGTGCGGCAGCGGCAGCCACCGCGGCGACGAATTCCTCGACCGGTATGGATTGGCCGCCGAATCGCTTGGGCTGCAACATCTGCCAGGCTCCCATGGAATTCTCCTCGCGGACGTGCGGCCGGCGCCACAATGAATGCTATCCACGACACGAAGGGCGGTGCGCATGGCTGAGGGCGTGTTGGCTGCCGTTCGACCGTTGTTGCCCGCGATAGCCGCGGCCGCCGAAACGGTCGACCGGGACGGCGCGGTGGCAGCCGACACCGTCGCGAGCCTGCGCGACGCGGGTGTGTTCGCGCTGCTGCAGCCCGCTGGCTTCGGCGGTCGACAGAGCGATCCCGACAACTACCTGGCGGTGGTCACTGAGATCTCGGCGGCCTGCACCTCGACCGGGTGGCTGGCCGCGGCGCTGGCGGTCAACTCCTGGCATCTGGCCCTATTCGACAGTGCGGCCCAGCAGGATGTCTGGGGCGGCGATCCCGGTGCGCTGATCTGTTCGGCGTACGCTCCCACCGGCCGATTAGAGCGTGCAGGCGACGGTTTTCGGCTGTCGGGGCGGTGGAGCCGCTGCGCCGGGGCGGAGCACGCCTCCTGGCTGATCGCCGGGGCGCTGGTGGTCGGGGCGGAGGGCGCCGCGCAAGACTTCACGGTGGCGTTGGTGCCCCGCGAGCATTACACCGTCGAGCCGACCTGGAACAGCTTGGGGCTGCGCGGGATCGGCGCCCACGACGTGGTGGTGTCCGGCGCTCCCGTACCGGTCCAGCACTGCTTCGGCTGGGTCAGTGACGCGCAGCGAGCCACGCTCGCACCGCTGTATCGCCTCCCCCAGCCCACGCTGTACACCCACGCCGGCACCGCACCGCTGCTCGGCGCCGCCACGGGGGTACTCGACACGCACCGCGATCAGATGACGAACCCGTTGGGCGTATTGGCCATGGCGGCCGCGGGACTGGAGGTGTCCACCCTGCAGATCCATCGCAACCTGGCCGATCTCGGCGAATGTGCCCGGTCGGGCGCGATCCCCGACGCCGAGCTGATGCTGCGGGCGCGCCGCGATCAGGTGCTTACGTTCGAGCGGGCGATGCAGGCGGTCAAGCGGTGTATCGAGCAGGCCGGCGCCGCCGCGGACGCGCGGCTGGACCGGGTCTGGCGCGACATGCAGACCGCGCGTTTGCACGCCGCCAACGACGTGGAACGGGTGTTGACGGCGGTGGGACAGTTCGCCTTTGGGCTGCCCGTCGACGACCTCATCCTGTGAGGCGGTCAGACCCAGGCGTCGGCAGAGATGGTGCGCAAAACCCGGGACAGCATGCTGTCGGTCTCGGCCTCGCGCTGCTGGCCGTCGGCCGGTGTGGACCCGCTCAACTCGTGGGAGATCCGGCCGGCGGCGCGCATGACGAACGGCGCGGTGCGCTGCAGTCGGTGCATCGGCACCGCGCCCGTCAGCGACAGCCCGGCGATCACGCCGTCGCCCGCCCGGATCGGTGCGGCGACACTGGACAGGCCCACCGCCAGTTCCTCGGTGTCGTAGGCCAGCCCGTGTCTGCTGCGAATCCGGGCCAGTTCGCGGTGCAGGGTCGCCCGGTCGCCGATGGTGGCCCGGGTCCGTTTCGGCAGCCGGTCGCCGACGAGCGCATCGACATCCTCGGCCGGTAGTCGCGCCAGCAGCGCTTTGCCCAGCGCGCTCGCGTATGCCGGGGTACGGCCGGCCACCCGAGTCGGTACCAGCGCGCCACCGTCGCCGGCGACCTTGTCGAGGTAGACCACGTCGGCACCGAGCAGCACCCCGAGGTGCACCACCAGCCGGGTGTCAGCGTGCAGGCGGGCCAGGGTCGGCGAGGCCACGCCGCGCAGTTCGGCATGGTCGACGATCTGCGCCACCGGCAGCGGTGAGGAGGCCATGCCGTAGCCGTCGGGCCGATGCTGCACCAGACCGGCTGATTCCAACTGGGTCAGGATCCGATGCACCGACGAACGCGGCAACCCGGTGCGGGCCGCCACCTGGTCGAGCCGCAGCCGTTTGCCGGGCTCGTCGAACAGGTTGATGATCAGCGCCACTCGCGCCACCATCGACGTGGCATCCATATGCGGGCATTATCCCCGCGACGTCACTGCCCCATCACGTATTTCACCGTGGGCCCCGCGGTCCAGCCACCGTCGACGGCGATCTCCGCGCCGGTGATGTAGGCGGCCTCATCGGACAGCAGGAAGCCGACAGCCCCGGTGATCTCCTCGGGCAGACCGACGCGGCCCATCGGAGTATTCGGGTAGTGCCCCTCGCCTGGTTGGATGCCGACCTGCGCGGTCATCGGGGTGTAGGTCATGCCGGGATGCACCGAGTTGACCCGGATGCGGTCGCCGGCCAGTTCCACCGCCGCGATCTTCGACAGGCCGCGCACACCCCACTTGGAGGCGCCGTACCCGGCGGTCAGCGCCAGGCCCATCAACCCGGCGGCCGACGAGATGTTGACGATGGACCCGCCTCCGGCGACTCGCAGCGGCGCGATGACGGCCTGGATGCCGTTGAACACGCCCACCAGGTTGACCTCCAGCACGCTGCGGAAGTGCGCGACGGGCTCGTGCTCGACGAGTTGCCCGGTCGCCACCCCGGCGTTGTTGACCAGCCCGCTCAGCCCGCCGAACTCGGTGACCGCCGACTGCACCGCGGCTTCCCAATCGGCCGGGTCGGTGACATCGAGGTGGACGTAGCGCGCGGCCTCGCCGAGTTCGGCGGCCAGCCGTGTCCCGTCATCGTCGAGGACGTCACCGATCACCACCCGGCCGCCGCCGGTGACGACGTTCTGGGCGAACGCGGCACCCAGGCCGCGTGCACCGCCGGTGATCAGGACGACTTTGCCGGCCAATCGGGCCGTGTTGGTGAGCATGGCCATAGCTTCGGGGCGCGTGCGCCCCACGTCACAGCCAGTCCCACCCAGCGAGACAACCGGTGGGAGCCGATGCCAACGGTTCCTAAGGTCGCCGGTCATGGAGACGAACGTGGATGTGGTGGTGGTCGGGGCAGGGTTCGCCGGCCTCTACGCGCTGCATCGCCTGCGCGGCGACGGGCTGAAGGTGCGGGTGTTTGAGGCTGCCGACGGCGTGGGCGGGGTCTGGTACTGGAACCGCTACCCTGGTGCCCGCTGCGACGTCGAAAGCGTGGACTACTCCTATTCCTTCGACTCCCAGCTGCAGCAGGACTGGGACTGGTCCGAGAAGTACGCCACCCAACCGGAAATCCTGCGCTACCTCAATCACGTCGCCGACCGTTTCGATCTGCGCCGGGACATCTCGTTCGGGACGCGGGTGACCAGCATGGTGCTCGACGAGACCACCCTGGCCTGGCAGGTCCGCACCGACGCGGGCGAGGTCGTGACCGCCCGGTTCTGCGTGCTCGCGGTCGGGCCGCTGTCCAACGCCAATATCCCGGCGATCGATGGGCTGGAGTCGTTCGCCGGCGAGACCTACCACACGGCGCATTGGCCGCACGGCGGCGTGGACTTCACCGGCAAGCGGGTCGGTGTTATCGGCACCGGTTCCTCGGGCATTCAAGTGATTCCGCCGATCGCCGCGCAGGCCAGCCGGTTAGAGGTGTTTCAGCGCACCGCCAACTACAGCATTCCGGCTGGGAACGCGCCGCTGGACGAAGCCACCCGCGCCGCGCACAAGGCCGGCTACCCCGAACGCCGGCGGCTGTCGCGGGCCAGCGGCGGCGGCTCGCCACACGAGCCGCACCCGTCCTCGGCGCTGGAACTGAGCGCTGAGGAGCGCGACGCCGCCTACGAGCGTCGCTGGCAACTGGGCGGGGTGCTGTTCTCCAAGACCTTCCCCGATCAGCTGGTCACCTTGGCGGCCAACGACACGGCACGCCTGTTCTGGGAGAACAAGATCCGCGCGATCGTCGATGACCCGGCGACGGCCGAACTGCTGATCCCCAAGGACCATCCGATCGGCGCCAAGCGGATCTGCACCGACGACAACTACTTTGCGACCTTCAACCGCGACCACGTGCATCTGGTGAACCTGCGCGCCACCCCGATCGAGCGGATCGACGAGCGCGGCATCTGCACCACCGAGGCGCACCACGATCTGGACGTCCTAGTCTTCGCGACCGGCTTCGACGCCATGACCGGGTCGGTCGCCAAGATCGACATCGTCGGGCGCGAGGGCGTGACACTCAACGACGCCTGGGCCGGCGGGCCCCTCACCTACCTGGGGTTGAGCGTCCCCGGATTCCCGAACCTGTTCAACATGACCGGCCCGGGCGGTCCGTCGGTGCTGGCCAACATGGTGCTGCACTCCGAATTGCATGTCGACTGGGTTGCCGAGGCGATCGCATACTTGGATGCGCATGGCTCCGCCGGCCTGGAGGCCCGTCCCGATGCGGCCGCCGACTGGGGCGCCGAATGCGCCCAACGCGCGGCAGACACCCTGATGACGCAGGCGAATTCGTGGTACCTGGGCGCCAACATCACCGGGCGGCCGCGCGTTTTCATGCCGTTCGTCGGTGGTTTCGGCACCTACGGCGCGATCATCTCCGACGTGGCGGCCGCGGGCTACAAGGGATTCGACGTTGTCGAGGCGGACCCGAACGGCCTGAACCGCGTCACATGATGGCCCTTTAGGTCCCGGACGAAAGCGTTCCAATGAGCGAGCAATGATCACCTGACGGCGCGGTGCGCGCCCTATCGTGCCTCTTCTGAGGCCCCACCATAGCGGGGCTGTTTCAGGGCGGATGCCTTGAGAGAAGAGGATCGATGTGTTTATCCGGCGCGGTACGCCAAGCCGTCCGTTAACTCAGCTGGACCAACATCACCGGCGCGAACGCATGCTGGCCGCCGCATCGCGCCAGGCCGTCAATGGCTACGACGCGGTGCAGATACGGGCTGTAGCGGACGCCGCTGGGGTATCTGTCAGCTCTGTATATCACTACTTTCCATCAAAGGACGGCCTGCTGCTGGAGTGCTTATACGCCTGGTTGTGCGAGTTCACGCCTGGCGAAGCGCCCGCTACCATCGGCGTGAGCAAGCCGCATCACCGACTGTTACGCATTCTCGAATCGCTTACTGGTGAACTGTCATTGGCACCACGACTCGCAGATGCCATGGCCCGCGCCTACTTGAATGCGACTGGAGCAGCTTCGAGGAAAGCCGACCTGGTGCGGGACCGGCTGATTCAGATCTTCACTGACGCCCTGCAGCACGAGGAACCCGATTGGCCCGACCACAACCACCAAGTGGCGGCACTGGTCACGGATGTGTGGATCGCGAATGTCCTTGCGGTTGCCCAAAGTCGGACCACCACGCGGGACCTGCTTCGGCGCCTCGGGCACGCTCTCTCCGCTATCAGCGAAAATGCCGACCAACGCCGTCATGCCGCGATTATTTCGCGGCCCGCTCCCGCTGGATCTCCAGGGCGATGTCGATGAGCTGGTCCTCCTGGCCGCCGATCAGCTTGCGCTGCCCGGCCCGGTGCAGCAGCTCGTGAGCGGGCACACCGTAACGCTCGCCCTGGCGCACCGCATGCTTGAGGAAGCTGGAGTACACCCCGGAATAGCCCATGATCAGCGCGTTGCGGTCCAGCACGCACTCGGCCGGCATCACCGGGCGAACCACTTCCTCGGCGGCATCGGCGATGTCGAAGAAGTCGATACCGGTCTTGATCCCGACCTTGTCGAACACCCCGATCAACGCTTCGACCGGCGCGTTACCCGCACCCGCACCGAACCGGCGCACCGAGCCGTCGATCTGCTTGGCACCGGCGCGCACCGCCTCCAGAGAGTTAGCGACGCCGAGCCCGAGGTTCTCGTGACCGTGGAAGCCCACCTGAGCGTCATCACCGAGCTCGGTGACCAACGCCTGCACCCGATCGCGAACACCTTCGAGCACCAGCGCACCGGCCGAGTCGACCACGTACACGCACTGACAACCGGCATCAGCCATGATGCGGGCCTGCGCGGCCAGCTTCTCCGGGGACACGGTGTGGGCCATCATCAAAAACCCGACGGTCTCCAGGCCCAGCTCGCGGGCAAGCCCGAAGTGCTGGATGGAAACATCAGCCTCGGTGCAGTGGGTCGCGATCCGGCAGATCACCCCGCCGTTGCCCTGCGCCTCCTTCATGTCTTCCTTGGTCGCCACGCCGGGCAGCATCAGGAAGGCGATCTTGGCGTCCTTGGCCGTGGCCGCCGCGAGCTTGATCAACTCCTGGTCGGGAGTCTTGGAGAACCCGTAGTTGAAGCTGGACCCGCCCAGCCCGTCACCGTGGGTCACCTCGATCACCGGCACTCCAGCGGCGTCGATCGCGGCGACGATCGCCGAGACCTCGTCGGGGGTGAACTGGTGCCGCTTGTGGTGGCTGCCGTCGCGCAGCGAGGTGTCGGTGATCCGCACATCGAAGATGTGGTCGCTCATTTCGCTCCTCCAGCCTTTGCTGCCGCCATCTCGCGGGCGATCTCCTCGCCGACCTTGGTGGCGGCGGCGGTCATGATGTCCAGGTTCCCCGCATACGGCGGCAGGTAATCGCCCGCGCCCTCGACCTCGACGAAGGTGGTGACCACGGCGCGCCCGCCGGAGTTCAGCGACGGCTCGTCGAACTGCGGCTCGTTGAGCAGCCGGTAGCCCGGCACGTAGGTCTGCACCTGGGCGACGACGTCCTTGATGGACGCGGTGATCGCGTCACGGTCGGCGTCCTCGGGGATCTGGCAGAAGATGGTGTCGCGCATGATCATCGGCGGGTCGGCGGGGTTCAAGATGATGATCGCCTTGCCGCGCTCGGCACCACCGATGGTCTGCACACCCGCCGAGGTGGTCTTGGTGAACTCGTCGATGTTGGCGCGAGTGCCCGGCCCGGCCGACACGCTCGCCACGCTGGCCACGATCTCTGCGTACGGCACGGTGCCGCCCTGGGCTTTGACCGCGCGGGTGACCGCGTACACGATCGGAATGGTGGCCTGGCCACCGCAGGTGATCATGTTGACGTTCGGTGCGTCGACGTGTTCGTGCAGGTTTGCCGGCGGAATCACCGCCGGGCCCACCGCGGCCGGAGTCAGGTCAATGGCCCGGATGCCGGCGGCCTCGTACTTGGGCGCGTACGCCTTGTGCACGTAGGCACTAGTGGCCTCGAAGACGAAGTCCGGCTTCTCATCCAACCCCAGCAGCCAGTCCGCCCCCTCAGCCGAAGTCTCCAGACCAAGCTTGCGGGCCCGGGCCAGGCCCTCGGACTCCGGGTCGATACCGATCATCCAGCGTGGCTCCAACCACTCCGAACGCAGCAGTTTGTACAGCAGGTCGGTGCTGATGTTGCCCGACCCGACAATCGCCACTGAGGCTTTAGCAGCCATGTCAACCTCCTTTACTTGAAAATCATTCGGACGGGGATCAACGGTCATCGAACTCAGCGTTTGGACCGCCCATAACCGAGGAAACGCACCAGGTAGCGAGGCAGACTGTTGACGGGCACGGCGACCGGCCAGGAATCGGCGCGGAAGTAGGAATCAGAGCCTCCGTCCACGAAAACGACGCTGCCACACATAAAGTCAGCTGCGTCGGAGAGCATGAACAACATCCAGTCGGCGAGCTGGCCTGCGTCGCCGTAGCCTCCTACCGGTACCGGAAACGCCTTGACCGACTTGGCTTCTTTCGGATTGGCTAGCTGTTCGGCCAGCAGAGGGGTCATGATCGCCCCCGGAGCGAGCACGTTGAGGCGGATGCCCACGCCGGCCCAGTCTCCGGTGACCGCGTGGCGGCGCACCCAGCGCGACACCGCGATCTTCGACGCCGCATAGATGATGGCCGCCGAATTCTTGCCGAAGAGCTGGACCGCGCGCAGCGCTTTGTCCACGTCACCGGCGAGCAAGGCGCGGATCGCGCGGCGAGGTACCAGCGGTGTGGTCGTAGTCGAATTGCTTCCGATGACAACCACCTTGGCCCGCTGGGTACGAGCCAGAGCCGGCCGCAAGGCTGTCAACAAGTCGACGACGCCGAAGTAGTTGACCTGGGCGATCAAACGTTGCCGTCCGCGTATCGGGCCCAAACCAGCTGCAAGTACGGCGCCGTCGAGAATGCCGCCTGAGTTCTCCAGCGCGCCTTCGGCGGCCGCCTGGCGTCCCTCCGCGGTCGACAGGTCAGCCCGTATCTCCGCGTCTTGGATATCGATGCCGATGACGGTATGCCCGGCAGCTCGAAGCTTTTCGGCGGCCTGATGCCCCATGCCCGATGCCGATCCAGTCACTACGTACGTCCCCAATGAGCACCTCTCAGTATCGTTAACCGTGATTCGGGCCGCCGGTGAGAAGAGCTCTCCTCATCCAATCCAAGGCTCGACTCAGAGACGTTGGTGCACTCGGGACGTCTGAGATGTGCTTCATCTCCCCTGTCGCTGGGTGCTGCCGGCGTCCACCGGAAGGGCGACGGCCGTGACGTAGCGGGCCTCGTCGGACACCAGGAACAGGCACGCATTGGCCACGTCCACTGGTTCCACCCACGGAATGTCGAGCATGTTCATCGCCTTGGCTGCGTCGGCGAACTCGTCTCGTGTGGGTGGCCGCTGCAGGTCCGGACGAAAGGCGCCCCGCACAGCATCGTTCTGAATGAGTGGACTGTCGACATTCGTCGGATGGACTGTGTTGACCCGAACACGGTGCGGGGCTAACTCATTGGCAAGACTGCGCATCAGCCCGACCATTCCGTGTTTGGCCGCAGTGTAGTGGGCGACACCGGACAAACCTCGGAGCCCAGCGATGGAGCTCACCAGAACCATTGCACCACCTCCGCGCGCGATCAGGTGCGGTGCGCTCACCTGACAGGTATGGAACACGCCGGTGAGATTGACGTCCAGCATTGCCCGCCAGGCTTCTTCCGGCAGGTCGACCGCAGATCCGCGGGAAGTGATTCCCGCGGTGGCGCAGACGATATCGAGTCCGCTGTGCCGGCTGACTGCGTTGTCGACAGCTGCGCGCAGCGCCTCCTTATCGCGTACATCCGCCACCGCCGCTGTCATCCGGCCGCCGACGGCGCCTACCTGGCGGACGGTCTCAGCAAGGTCCTCGGGGGTGGAGTGCGGCACCCGGGCCGTATCGATCGGACCGCACAAATCAATGCCGATGATGTCGGCGCCCTCTTGGGCGAACCGCACCGCCTGCGCCCGCCCGATTCCACGGGCCGCGCCGCTGATCAGCGCGACCTTTCCGGCAAGTCGAGGAATCGTCATGTCTTCTGGGTCAATCCGGCATCGACCACCAGCTGAGCTCCGGTGATATACCGGGCGTCGTCGGAGGCCAGGAACACCGCGGCGTTGGCAACGTCATGCGGCTCCACCCACGGCACACTGAGCAGATTGCGCGCCGTCAGGATCTTGACCGCGTCGGCTTCGGTCGGATTATCGAGGTCGGGGCAGAGCCGTCGGTAGGTCGCTTCGTTGCGGACCAGCGGCGTGGCCACCGCGCCGGGGTGCACGGTGTTCACCCGGATCCCGTATGGGCCCAGTTCGTTGGCGAGTGTGCGGGCCAGTCCCACTGCAGCATGCTTGCTGGCGGTGTAGTGCGCGGTATCAGCCGGACCACGAATTCCGCTGGTCGAATTGATGATAACGATCGAACCGCCCGGCCTCAGATGTGGTGCGGCGGCCTTGACGGTATGCCACACACCGGTGAGATTGACATCGAGCGCGTCCTGCCAGACGTCGTCGGGCAGTTCCCAGACCGGAGCTCCGGGAGCGTGGACTCCGGCATTGGCGATCACGATGTCCAGACCGCCCAGTGCTGTCACGCCGGCATCGACGGCAGCCGACAACGAAGGAAGATCCCGGACATCGGCGATGCCGGTGAAGCATCGCCGTTTCTCATCAACCAGTACTGTCGCCATCATTGCCAGATCGTCTGCCGCGCTGCATCGGTCAATCGCGATAATGTCTGCGCCGGCCGCGGCAAGCCGCTCGCAGTGGGCACGGCCCGTACCACGCGCAGCGCCCGTGACCGCGGCGACTTTGCCGGCCAGGTTCGGCATCAGGGCGCCTTGAGCAGGGCGAATCCCTTGTACCCCGC
Organism: Mycobacterium sp. SMC-11; assembly: GCF_046250095.1. Classification (NCBI taxonomy): domain Bacteria; kingdom Bacillati; phylum Actinomycetota; class Actinomycetes; order Mycobacteriales; family Mycobacteriaceae; genus Mycobacterium; species Mycobacterium sp. SMC-11. The sequence goes on from NZ_CP176430.1 coordinate 4,090,611, forward strand.
GTCGGCAACCTCGGCACAAATATCGAGGTAGGTTGCGAAGCCGCCGATGAAAAGCATGAATACGCGGGGCTTTCCCGGCACGTTGGCCCCCACATACCATGAGTTCGCCTTGGGAAAGAGGGTGGCGTCGGCTCGCTGATTGCATTCTGTAACCCAGGCATCGACGGCAGCGGAGGTGGCTTCCATGGCCGCGTAACCATGCTTGTCCAGATAGACGATGGCCTCGGAGATCCACTGGATGTGTGCCTCAGCATGCAGAACCATATTGGCCAAGACCGCCGGCGCTCCCGGCCCGGACACCAGGAACAGATTGGGGAATCCGTCGACACCGAGACCGAGGTAGGTGCGCGGGCCGTGCGACCAATCATCGACCAGCTTCTGACCCCCGCGACCGACGATATCGATCTTGGCCAGGGTGCCGGTCATGGCGTCGAAACCGGTCGCCAGGACGAGGGCGTCGAGGTCGTAGTGCACCTCGGACGTCGCGACGCCCGATTCGTCGATCGACTCGATCGGGGTCTTGCGAACACTGACCAATGTGACGTTCGAGCGATTGAACGTTTGGAAATAGTTGGTGTCGGTGCAGATTCGCTTGGTGCCGATCGGATGATCATTGGGTATCAGCAGTTCGGCGACTTCGGGGTCATCGATCACCGCCCGAATCTTGCCTTCGTAAAACTTTCGAGCCTCCTCATTAGCCTCGATGTCGATCATCTGGTCAGCGAAAGTCTTGGAGAACAGCACCCCGCCCAGCTGCCAGCGTTCCTCGAAGGCCGCCCGGCGCTCTTCGGGACTGGCTTGCATGGTCAACTTCGGGTGTGCCACATGCGGCGACCCTCCGCCACTGCGCCAGGACAACCGGCGCCGTTCGCCGTAGGTGGCCTTGGCGTGTGCGATCTCCTCGGCGGTCAACGGGCGGTTGCCCGCGGGCACGCTGTAGTTCGGGCTGCGCTGGAAGACGACCAGCTGCGCGGCCTGTTCGGCGATGAGTGGAATCGACTGCACACCCGAGGAACCGGTCCCGATGACGCCGACCCGCTTTCCAGTGAAGTCCACTCCTTCGTGCGGCCAGTGCGCGGTGTGATAGATCGGGCCGCCAAAGGTCTCCAGCCCCGGGATATCCGGAGTCAAGGGTGAGGACAGCGGCCCGGTGGCCATCACCACGAAGCGCGCGACGACGGTTTCTCCGTTGTCGGTAGCGATCGTCCACCGCATCGAGTCCTCGTCGAGAACGGCCGAGACCACCCTGGTGTTGAACGTGATCCCCGCCCGCAGGTCCAGCTTGTCGGCGACCCAGTTGATGTAGTCGAGGATCTCGGACTGGGTGGCGTACTTCTCGGTCCAGGTCCACTCCTGCTGCAACTCATCGGAGAACGAATAGCAGTAGTCCAGGCTCTCGACATCGCAGCGCGCTCCCGGGTACCGGTTGTAGTACCAGGTCCCTCCGACTTCGGGTGCCGCTTCGAAGACGCGTACCGACAGCCCCTGCTGGCGGAACCTATGCAGGGCATACAGGCCACCGAACCCCGCACCCACCACGATGACGTCGACATTGCTTTCGGTCGCGCTGCTCACGGCGGCCACCGTAGGCGGTCACCGAGGATTCCGGCGCCGACACTTCCCGGTCAACGGGCATCGGGAAATTTCTCCCGGCCACCGGTGATGTCGGTCCGGGGAATTCCCTCGCCCGCTCACAATGTCGGCCATGACCGATGCAGGATCTGCCGGCCGAGCCGGGGACGGCACACGCGCCGCAGCACTGACCGTCACAGCCATCATCGAGGAAAGCCGCGACGCGAAGTCGGTGGTGCTGGCGATTCCCGAAGAGCATCAGGACCGATTCGACTACCGACCGGGGCAGTTCCTGACGGTGCGCGTACCAAGCGCCCTAACCGGGTCGGCCGCCCGTTGCTACTCGCTGGCAAGTTCTCCGCACACCGATGCCGCGCACAAAGTCACCGTCAAGCGTACGAATGGCGGATACGTATCGAATTGGCTGTGCGACAACGTTTCCGTCGGCGACACCATCGAGGCCCTTCCGCCGTCAGGGCAATTCACGCCCGCGGATCTGGACGCGGATTTTCTGTTATGGGCGGCAGGAAGCGGCGTCACCCCAGTGATGTCGATCCTCAAGTCGGCGCTGGCTGCCGGCACCGGACGGGTGGTGCTGTGCTATGCCAACCGCGACGAGAGCTCGGTCATCTTCGCGGCCGAGTTGCGAGACCTGGCTGCGCAATACGCCGGTCGGCTCACAGTTCTGCACTGGCTCGAGTCGATCCAGGGCCTGCCTACCCGCGCTCAGATGGGCGGCTTCGCCCGGATGTTCACCAGCTACCAGTCATTCGTATGCGGCCCCGAACCGTTCATGGCGGTGGTGAAAGAAGCGCTGAGCGAGGCGGGCGTGCCACGCGAGAACATTCACCTCGAAGTGTTCCAGTCACTCACCGGTGACCCATTTGCTGAAGTCGCGATCGAAGATTTCGCCGGCGATGCCGAAGCGGCCGACGCGGAGGTCACTCTCGACGGGCAAACCCATCGCCTCTGTTGGCCCAAGTCCCGCAACCTGGTTGACGTGATGCTCGCAGCGGGCCTCGACGTTCCGTTCTCCTGCCGGGAGGGCAACTGCGGCTCGTGTGCGGCAACGGTAGTCGAAGGACAGGTCGATTTGGGCAATGCCGCGATCCTCGAACCCGAAGACATCGCCGAGGGGTTGTTCCTGGCCTGCCAGGCACGTCCGTTGTCCGACAAGCTGCATGTCGAGTTTTGATCCCGAGGGTGAATGTCGTCCGCTCACCGGGACGAGGCCGGCAACCACGCACTCCCCACGTCCACCATCGTTGGCATGACTAAACGGGTGATCGACCGCATCGCGGAGCTAGCCGACCAGCTGCGCGAGCAAGCCGAAGAAGCCGAGAAGATCGGCAAGCTGACCGACAACACTGTCAAGTCGATGAAGGAGATCGGCAGTATTCGGCTGTTGCAGTCGAAGAAGCACGGCGGGCTGGAGGTGCACCCCCGTGAGTTCGCCGAAACAGTGATGGCGACCGCCGCCCTGGATCCGTCCGCGGGGTGGATCAATGGCGTGGTCGGCGTTCACCCCTACCAGCTCGCCTACGCCGACCCTCGAGTCGGCGACGAGATCTGGGCAGACGATGTCGACACCTGGGTGGCTTCGCCCTACGCACCACAAGGCGTTGCCAAGCCGGTTGAGGGTGGTTACCTCTTCAACGGCCGTTGGCAGTTCAGTTCGGGCACCGACCACTGTGACTGGATCATTCTGGGCGCCATGATCGGCGACGCCGAGGGAAAGCCGTTGATGCCCCCGCAGATGTTGCACATGATCCTGCCGCGCAAGGACTACCAGATCGTCGAGGATTCCTGGGACGTCGTGGGATTGCGCGGCACCGGTTCCAAGGACGTCATCGTCTCCAATGCCTTTGTGCCGAGCTACCGCACGATGGACGCGCTGGAAGTTATGGACGGCACCGCCCAACGCGAGGCCGGAATGACCGAGGCGCTCTATTTGATGCCCTGGTCAACGATGTTCCCGCTGGGCATTTCTTCTGCGACTATCGGCATCGCCGAGGGTGCCTTGGCCGCCGCGCTGGATTACCAGCGCTCGCGGGTGAATTCCAGCGGTGTTGCAATCAAGGATGACCCCTATGTGATGTTCGCGATCGGTGAAGCCGCCGCCGACATCAACGCAGCTCGTCAGGAACTCCTGGCCAACGCCGACCGGATATATGACATGGTTGCCGCCGGCAAGGAGGTCTCGTTCGAGGATCGAGCGGCTGGGCGCCGCACACAGATTCGCGCGGTATGGCGCGCGGTCTCCGCGGTCGACGAACTCTTCGCCCGGTGCGGCGGAAACGCGACGCGGATGGACAAGCCCCTGCAGCGGTACTGGCGCGATGTCCATGTCGGACAGGTGCATGCCATCCACGCCCCGGGAACGGTCTATCACGCCTCGGCACTGAGCTCGCTCGGCGTGGACCCACAGGGCCCGCTGCGGGCAATGATTTAGGGGACGCCCAGTGAGCCTGATCAAGAGCCTCGGCTACGTTACGGTACAAGCCACGGACATCGAGAAATGGCGCCACTTCGCTTTCGGCGTACTGGGTTTCGCCGAAGGCAGCGGACCAGATCCGGACTCGCTCTACCTGCGGATGGACGAACGCGCTGCCCGGATCGTGGTATCGCCGGGTGAGACCGACAAGATCGTCACCGTCGGTTGGGAGGTGCGCGACCATGCAGACCTGCAGACGCTCGCGGACTCCCTCGAGGCCGCCGGCATCCCGTACAAGCAGCTGTCACTGGCCGAAGCAGACACCCGCCGTATTGAAGAGGCCATCGCCTTCGAAGACCCCGCCGGCACCTCGCTGGAGGTTTTCCACGGGCCGGTTCTAGATCACAGCCCGGTCATCACGCCGTTCGGAGCAAAGTTCGTCACCGGCGATCAGGGCCTCGGGCATGTGGTGCTGCCGGCTCTCGATGTCAATGGCTCGTTTGAGTTCTACACCGAGGTATTGGGGTTCAAGTCACGCGGCGCCTTCCGGGTGCCCGTTCCGCCGGAGTTCGGACCGGTCCGCGTGCGCTTCCTGGGTATCAACCAGCGTCATCACAGCCTTGCGCTGTGCCCGGCGGCGACGCTACGCGACCCCGGGCTGATCCATCTCATGGTCGAGGTCGACACCCTCGACAGTGTCGGACAGGCGCTTGACCGGGTCGCCGCGGACGGATTCCAACTGTCGTCGACGCTTGGCCGGCACACCAACGACAAGATGGTGTCGTTCTACGTCCGCGCGCCCGGGGACTGGGACATCGAGTTCGGCACCGAGGGCATGCGAGTCGACGACACCTATTACACCGCCGAAGAGATCACGGCCGACAGCTACTGGGGTCATCAGTGGGTGGACGACCTGCCCGCAGCGATGCGTCCGTGACGTCCGACATCGCCCCGGTCGCCGTCGCAGATATCCGCAGCTGGGACCACGAGGCCGATGTCGTCATCGCCGGGTTCGGGGTGGCGGGTGCCGCTGCCGCGGTGGAGGCCGCCCGCACCGGCGCGGAAGTTCTGGTGCTCGAACGCACCGCCTCGTGGGGCGGGGCAGCGGCGATGGCCGGTGGATTCATCTATCTCGGCGGTGGGACGGCGCTGCAGAAGGCTTGTGGCTTCGAGGATTCGGTCGACAATATGGCCGCATTCCTGAACGCGGCCATGGGTCCGGGGGCTGACGAGACGCGTATTGCCGACTATTGCGCGGGCAGCGTGGCCCACTTCGACTGGCTCGTCGAATGCGGAGTGCCGTTCAAAGCCGAGTTCTTCGGTGAGCCCGGCTGGGAGCCGTTGGGCGACGAGGGCCTGATGTACTCCGGCGGCGAGAACTCCCATCCATTCAACACGATCGCCACCCCCGCCCCGCGCGGCCACGTTCCGCAGATGGCCAATAAGAAGCAGGGCGAGGCCAGTGCCGGCTACATGTTGATGAAGCCGCTCGTGGACACCGCAACCGCAGCCGGGGCCCAGGCGCTCTACGACGTTCGCGCTCAGCGCCTCATCGTCGAATCCGACGGGCGCGTCGTCGGCCTGATCGCGCGCCGATACGGCACCCAGATCAGCGTTCGCGCCCGCCGCGGAGTTGTGCTGGCCACCGGAAGCTTCGCCTACAACGAGGGCATGGTGGCGCAGTTCGCACCGCGGATCGCCGGCCGACCGGCGGCATCGGTGGAGCAACATGATGGCCAGTCGATCCGGATGGCGCAGGCCCTCGGCGCCGACCTTGCCCACATGGACGCCACCGAAGTCGCAATCTTCATCGATCCGCAGCAGTTGGTGCGCGGGATCCTGGTCAACGGTCGCGCTCAGCGGTTCGTTGCCGAGGACACCTACCCCGGCCGGGTCGGACAGCTGACGCTGTATCACCAGGACAACATCGCCTATCTGATCCTCGACGACGCGGCCAACGAAGCGGCGATGGCCTCGGTTTCACCGAAGCTCATGATGCGTCCGCCCACCTGGGTGGCCGACTCCGTCGCCGATCTCGAATCCGAGATGGGGTTGCCCCCCGGTGCGCTGCAGGCCACGGTGGCGGCGTACAACGAGGGCGCTGCGCGCGGCGTGGACCCGTTGCTGCACAAGAAAGTCCAGTGGCTCAAGCCGATCGGCTCACCCGTCGGCGCCATCGACCTGCGGGAGTGCACCGGCGGATTCACCCTTGGCGGGTTGGCCACCACACTCGACGCCCAGGTGCTCCACGTCAGCGGTGAACCGATCCCGGGCCTGTATGCGGCTGGGCGGTCGGCCGCCGGTCTCGCGGCGTGGGGCTATGCCAGCGGTGTGTCACTGGGCGACGGCAGCTTCTACGGCCGACGGGCCGGACGCAGCGCGGCCCGGGCCTGACGACACCCGCAACCTGCGACGCACAGCGCCGGACAGGGGTTGCCCTGAGGTACCGACGCGCAGCCCGTCGCGCCATTCCGCAGGTCGGCGAAACCCTGGCGTCGGGCCCGCGGATGTGCGGGCGCTCAAATTCAGCCGGAAGTGTGACAACAGCGACACCCATGTGGTAGATATATGATCATTAGTCATATGCCTATTAGGCATGTACCGGAGGATTCTCAATGCCCGCGACAGCCGCATTACCCGTGACCGCCGCCAAGGATGCGCCCAACGAAACCCCCAGCGCCGTGATTGATCGGGTATCCCTGGTTCTCGACGCGTTCGACGGGCCCGGCCGCCTGACCCTGGCACAGATCGTGCGCCGGACTGGGCTCCCCCGATCGTCAGCGCACCGCATGCTCGAGCGTCTCGTCCAGCTCCGGTGGCTTCGCCGCAGCGGCCGGGACTACGAACTGGGCATGCGCCTTGTCGAGCTGGGTTCCCTGGCGGTACACCAGGATCGCCTGCACAAGGCCGCGCTGCGTAGATTGCACGAACTTCACGCCGCGACCGGCTTGGTGGTTCACCTGGCCGTCCTTGACGGTCCCGACGTCGTCTACATGGACAAGGTCGGCGATCGCATGGCCGCGGCAATCCCGACCCGTATCGGTGGCCGCCAACTGGCGCACTGCACGGCGGTGGGGAAGGCCATGTTGGCGTTTGCAGACGAGCGCGACATCGACGTCTTGAACTCCGACCGGCTCCCCCGTCGGACCAAGTATTCGATTTCCACCCACGCCCAACTCCGTAGCGAACTACTCAAAGTCCGCTCTCACGGCTTCGCGTTCGACCGGGAGGAGTCGCTGCCCGGCTTCGGCTGCGTCGCGGCACCGATCGGCGACCCGGGCGAGGCGGTCGCCGCGATCTCGATCTGCGGGCCGATGAACCGGATAAAGCTGGACCAGCGGTTGGTCGCTCCGGTGCGTATCGCCGCGATGGGCATCTGGCAGGCGGTCGACTCCGGGCCAGTGCGAGTGTCCCCAACCCTGCAGCAGATGCGACCGCTGCGCGGCGGCCCGACCGCTCGCGGCGGGGCCCTGCAGCTCGCATGATGCTGGATTCGCAGATCGCGAGGATCATCGAAGCGCTCAACGCGGGATTTCCGCCGGTGCACACGATGACCGGCGCCGAAGCCCGAGCCGCCATTCGCTCGCGCTTCACTCCTGCGGCCGAGCCCAAACCCGTGGCCCAGGTGCGTGACCGAACTATCGCAGGACCGGAAGGTCCGCTCGAGATCCGGGTCTACCGCCCACGTGCTGCAGACACCAACTCGGTTCCGACCCTGGTGTGGGCCCACGGTGGCGGGTGGGTGTTCTGCGACTTGGACAGTCATGACGACCTGTGTCGAGACTTTGCAAATCAGCTTCCGGCCGTAGTCGTTTCCGTGCACTACCGGCGGGCGCCGGAAGAAGGACGGTGGCCCGCCGCGGCCGAGGACATGTACGCGGCCACCGTTTGGGCGGCAGACCACATCGTCGAACTCGGCGGCGACCCGAACCGGCTCCTCGTCGGCGGCGACAGTGCCGGCGGCAATCTTGCCGCGGTCACCGCATTGATGGCACGCGACCGCGGCCGGCCGTACTTGGGAGCTCAACTGCTGCTGTACCCCGTCATCGCTGCCGATTTCGACACGTCGTCTTATCAGCAGTTCGGCCGCGGTTACTACAACCCCAAGCCCGCATTGCAGTGGTACTGGGATCAATACGTGCCCACCGTGGCCGATCGGTCCAACCCGTATGCGTCCCCACTGCAGGCCCCGGACCTGTCCGGTCTGCCGCCGACGGTCGCGGTAATAGCGGGCCATGACCCGTTGCGCGATGAGGGCCGCGCCTACGCCGAGGCGCTATACGGTGCGGGTGTTCCCACCGTGGTGCGCTACTTCGAAGGCGGCGTGCACGGCTTCATGACCATGCCTGCGCTCGACATCTGCAAGAGGGCCCGAGCCCAGGCATGCGCGTCACTGACTGAGCTCCTGGACCCGCCCGTCACGACGTAACGGCCGGGCCTTCAGACGGCATGATCAGGGCCTCGGCTTGGCCATAGCGCTGTTCTGGGTCGAGGACGCAGTGCGTGCGCGTGAAGACCGTAACCATGCACTTGTTGTTGTGGTCGCAGCGGCTGCGTACCCCGGGATCCTCGATCATCCGGTTGACCAGATCGGGCTCGCGCAGCAGCGCTCTGCCCATCGCCATGAAATCGAATCCCTCGCGCATCCCGACTTCCAGGTGCTCACGGTTGGTGATGCCGCCGAGAAGAATCAGCTTGGTGTTCTCGATGACCGGCACGAACTGGCGTGCCGCGGAAAGCATGTAGAGATCTTCGTAGGGATAGCTGCCCATCGCCCACTTCCCCATCACCCGTACCCCGGGACGCAGCGCCGGAGGCATCACTCGGGCGAATTCACGTACCGGCACATCACCCCGGAACAGGTACATCGGTTTAAACACCGACGAGCCCTGCGTCAACTCGATGGCATCCAGCGTCCCATCGACATCCAACAGCTGGGCGGTGCGCAACGCCTCATCGATCCAGATGCTGCCCGGCAAGCCGTCGTCCATGTCCAACTTCGCGATCACCGCGATCCGCCTGCCCACGACGTCGCGGACTCGCTGCGCGATCTCCCTTACGAACCGCGAGCGACCGTCGATGTCTCCCCCGTATTCGTCCTTACGCCGGTTGATCAGCGGGCTCAGGAAGGAACTCGGCAGATAGAGGTGGCCGAAATGCAGCTCTACCGCATCGAAGCCCGCATCGACGGCCACCTGCGCCGCCGCGCCGAATTGATCTATGACGGTGAAGATCTCGTCACGGCGAATCTCGCGGCAGTAGGCGAACGACGTGGGATTGACGAAGCGGCTGGGCGCCACCGCGGTAACGCCGGTCAACTTCTTCTGTGCCACCACGCCGGCGTGGCCCAGTTGCGCGGAGATGGCGGCGCCAGTGTCATGTACCGCGTCGGTGAGCTTCGTCAGGCCCGGCAGCGCCTTGGCATCCATCACGATCTGCCCCGGTGCACTGGCCCCCTGCTTGGACACACAGCAGTACGCGACCGTGGTCATGCCGACCCCGCCCTTGGCAAAGCTGCGGTGGAAATCGATCAGATCATCGGTGACCAACCCGTCGGGCGAACGGCCTTCGGATGTCGCGGCCTTGATGACGCGATTGCGCAGCCGGACCGGACCGAGCTGAGCGGGGGCGAACGGATTCGGGCTGAGATCGTTCATCGCCTAACCGTCCTCGCTGCCGGTGGGATCCGTCAACGCCTGTCTCCCGGTGTCCGGGACTGCTGCCGGACTCACGGCGGGGCCGCCCCTAGCCTCGTCTGCATGGCTGACGGTGAAGTCTTCGTCATCGACCGGATCGTGACCAGGCCCGGGCTGGCGCGACGATTCATCGATCGCTATCTCGCGGAGTACGCGCCCGGCGCCCGGGACCGCGGAATGACACTGCAGAGCGTGCTCGTCAGTCCACCCATCTGGTTCGCCGATGAGTCGAACACGATCACGATCACCTGGTCACTGCCCGGCCCACTGGCCTGGTGGCAGATGACCTGGAAGGGACGTCCGGATCCCGCGTTGGGGCAATGGTGGTCGGACATCGGCGAATTGGTGGCGGAGCGCAGCCGCTCGGTGGCGGCCGCAGCCGGTGACGTCGACGCACTCTGCGAGATGAATGCGGCGGCCGATGTTTAACGTCACACGACTACTCGACGTCCAATCCGGCGAACGCGACCGGGCGCTCACCGCCCTCCGCGCGGTGGCCGAACGCAGCGGAGCTCTGCGATGGATCGTCGAACCGACCGATTCCGGCTCACGCAACGGCGGGGATGTGTTGGCGCACCTGCGTTTCCCCGACGAATCAGCGTGGCGGATCGCCGAACCGCAGCTCGCGGCTGCGCTGACCGACCCAGCGATCACCCGAGTCAACGGCGCGACGTATCAGGGCACGCCGATCGTCACCGGTAAGCCCGCGACGGTGTACCGGACGCTGCTGCTGCGGGTGCAGCCGGATACCTCGACGCAGACTCTGACGCGGTTTGAGTCGGAGCTGAAGTCGATGCCCGACTATGTCAGCACCATGTGCGCGTGGCAGCTGAGCCGGGTGACCGAACCGACCGGCTCCACCGCGTGGACGCATGTGTTCGAGCAGGAATTCACCGATGTGGCCGGGTTGATGGGCCCGTACCTGATGCACCCGATCCACTGGGCGGTGGTGGACCGGTGGTTCGACCCCGAGACCACCGAGGTGATCGTTCGCGATCGGGTGTGCCACAGCTTCTGCGGGATCGACCGCGCCGTCCTACAACCGTGACGGCCTGCCGGAGATCACAGTCCGGCGGGCAGGATGTTGGGATTAGCGGCCGTGGGCGGTTCCAGCGGCGGGAGCACCGTGGCACCGTCCAGGCTGTGCACGGCGAGCTGCTGGGACCAGGGGTAATGCAGGCTGAACGCGATGAGGCCGGTGCGCTCGGCGGCGGGTAGGTGGCACATCGCCAACACCGTTTCGGCCAGGTACTCCACCGGCTCGGTCGGGAACGAATCGGGTATCAGGCTGGCTGCACCCGGTGTCCGGATCGCGCTGGACGGTCCCACGACGTTGACGGCGATGTTGGAATCCACCAATTCAGCCGCGACCCCCTGGGTGAACCGGTGCAGCGCCGCTTTCATCGACGCGTAGATCACATCCCCGGACGACTTGTTGTAGTCGCGGTAGGGCCGCACCGGAGCCAGACCGGTGACGGATCCGATGTTGACGATCCAGCCCGCGCCTTGACGGCGCATATGTGGAATCGACTGCTGGATCAGCACAAACGGCGTGCGCAAATAGTGTTCGACCGTGCGATCGAAGGTCTGCATCGGCATGGTCTCGATAACCGAGTAGTCGGCGTATCCGGCGTTGTTGACCAAGATGTCGATGCGGCCCGTCCGCTCGACCACCTCGTCGATCAAGGCGGCACGCTGCTGGCTGTTCTCCAGGTCTGCGGTCACGCCGAATGCCTTGCCGCCCGCTGCCTCGATCAGTTCGACGGTCTCGGCGATCGTGCCCGGAAGAGCCTCCGTGTGGCCCGCACGGGTTGACGGCGACATCCGGTGAGAGCGCGCTGTCACCGCTACCGTCGCCCCTTCCGCAGCCAGTCGCTGAGCGACCGCCCGCCCGATTCCTCGACTACTTCCGGTCACCAATGCGGTTCTGCCGCTGAGCAATCCGGTCATCGGAGGACGAAATCTCCCTCAATCGGAGCACGGTGACTCTGCCAGACGTCGATCAGCCGGAACGGGAAGGCGGTGACAATTCGCCCGCCACCGGAGCGGTAGTAGGTGTGTGCAGTGGGCGTGTGGCACCACACGGTGTCCGCCATCGCCCTGTCGATCTCGTCGACATAGCTCTCGAACGCCTCCGGGGTGACCTCGATGGTCCGCACACCGCGCTGCGCCATCAGCTGGAGGCACTCCATCACATAGTGCACCATCACCTCCACGCCGAAGTTGTGCCCGGCTCCGTGACCCGGGCTGTAGTTGGGCGCCGACGAGACGAACATGTTCGGAAAACCGGGAACCATGCCGCCCCGGTAGGCACTCGGACTGTCTCCCCAGACGTCACTGAGCTTGATACCGTCGCGGCCCCGGATATCGACCGTCGACAAGAAATCGAGGTGATAACCGGTGGCGTAGATGATGACGTCCAGATCGATCTGCCGGCCGTCCTGCGTGACGATCCCACGCACGTTGACCCGCGCGGGCTCGCTGGCCTCCACGTCGACGTGCGGCTTGGCCAACGCCGCGTAGTAGCCGCCGGGGTCACGGATGATGCGCTTACCGTAGGGCGCGAAGTCGGGGGTGACCTTCTTCGCCAACTCCGAGCCGGCGCCGAATACCCGGTCGATGTAATCCAGGCACATCCGCAGCAACACGTCGTTGGCCGGTGAGATCGACAAGTGGTCGGCCGCCCAATCCGGATCCCGCACGATCACCGGATAGTTGTTGTCGGCGGTACCCCAGAATGACTTGAGCCGATTCCAGTTGGCGTAGAACGGGATGTGGGTGTTGAGCCAGCGGCGGTACTCGGGCACGTCGTCGGTGAGTCGCTTGCGCGGCGCCACCCAGTGCGGCTGACGTTGGAACACCGTTAGGTGCTCGACGTCGCCGACGCAGGCGTCGACGATCTGCACCGCGGTGCATCCCGCGCCGATGATCGCCACCTTCTTGCCGCGCAGGTCCAAGTCCGGGTCCCACTCGGCGGAGTGGATGCTCACGCCGGCGAAGGACTCCTTGCCCGCAAGTTCGGGCCACCGTGGGCGGTTGAGGTAGCCGACGGCCGGAATCACCGCATTGGCATAGCTGACCTCACGGGTGCCCTCGGGGCCGACAGAGTGGATCTGCCACAGCCGGCGTTCCTCGTCCCACCACAGCGCCTCTACCTCCGTGCTGAATCGGGTGTGGTCCCGCAGGTTGTTCTGGGTCGCGACCGACTCCAGGTACTCCTGGTACTCAGCGCCTTGCGGGTAGTAGCTCGACCATCCAGCGTTGATGTCGCGCGACAGCGAGTAGTAGGCCGACGGCGTATCGACACCGATGCCCGGGTAGACGGCGGTGTACCAGGTGCCACCGACCTCGTCGTTGCGGTCGATGATCTCGTAATCGATTCCGGCATCAGCGCATTCCAGCGCGGCGGCCATGCCCGCGATCCCGGCACCGATGATGACCACCTTGAAGTCCGTCGGAAGCGCGGCGGTCCGAGGCAGCACCGGCTGCGAGGGATGGAAGCCGCCCTGCTCCAGCAGCAGGCCGACATACTCGCCACTTACCGCTGTACCCAGCGCCAGTGGCGCGATTCGGGCAAACAGCGCCGGGTCGTCGCTGGGCAGCGCACCAGCCGGACGCGGTTGGTCGAGCGCTGCCATCACCGCATCCACCAGCACCTCGCGGGTTTCGACGTCGGTGACGCCGATCTGCTCGGGCGGGTCGGGTTCGAACGAGATCTTGGCGGCGAACCGGTCGACGACGGCAGGATCGCCGGTCAGTTGGGCCAGCACCGCAACCAGGACTCCGGCGTCGGCCTGGAGCAGGTAACTGCGCAACTCGGCGGGATCCGAGCCCGTGTGGTCGGCCGTCACGGTCGCATCGGTCGTCATCGAACCTCCTTGCTCGTGCCCCGAGTATGTGGCCCTCTCAGGCGATCCACCGGGCCCATGTCTACTGAGCGGGACGCCGCTTGCCCGCAGCCGGCGCAGCGGGCCTACAGTCCGGGCATGACCGAGCTCGATGCAGTCCTCGCTTCGGCGCGCAGTCACGCGCTGGGTGACATCCCGCGACGTTCAGCCCGCAAACAACCGGACAACATCGCCGTGATCGATGGCGATGTCCGTCTGACGTTTGCCGAATTCGAGCGCTTGGTCGATCGTGCCGCTGCGGCGTTGCAGGACAACGGCTTCGGACCCGGGGACCGTGTCGCGGTTCTGGCGCACAACTGCTGGCAGTACGCGGTGCTGGCGTTCGCGACCGCTCGTGCCGCCGTCGTGCTGGTGCCGATCAACTTCATGCTGACGGCCGAAGAGATCTCGTTCATCCTGGACCACAGCCAATCCGCCGGCATGATCGTCGAAGCCGATCTGGTCCCCACGGCTCGAGCCGCGATGCAGCTCGGTGGGCGCGTGCGTACCATCGCGGCGATCACCCCGCCCGGGCAGACGCTGCCGCCCGGTTGGGATGACTTCGATCACTGGCTCGCAACCTCATCAGCGGCTCCGGCGCCGTATGTCGCCGACGATCAGATGATCCGGCTGATGTACACCAGCGGGACCGAGGCGCATCCCAAGGGCGCGATGCACTCGACTCGTAGCCTGATGGGCAACTACATCAGCTCGATCATCGCCGGCTCGATGGAGGGCACCGACGTCACCGTCCACTCGCTGCCGCTGTATCACTGCGCGCAGCTCGACAACTTCTTGATCCCGGCCCTCTACCTCGGTGCTACCAGCGTCATTCTCCCCCGCCCGCAACCCGAAATGGTGCTGCACACAATCGAAAAGTACGGTGCCACTAGCTATTTTGCTCCACCGACGGTGTGGATATCGCTGCTGCGGTCCCCGCTCTTCGATTCCGTGGACCTCTCCAGCCTGCGCAAGGGATACTACGGCGCCTCGGCAATGCCGGCCGAGATCCTGGCCGAGATGCGTGAGCGACTGCCCGAACTTCGCCTGTGGAACTTCTACGGTCAGACCGAGATGGCGCCGCTGGCATCGGCTCTGGGACCAGAAGACCAAGACGCACACGCCGGAGCGGCGGGCCGACCGGTGATCAACGTGGAGACGGCGATCCTCGACGACGAGGGCACCCCGGTTGGCCCCGGCGTGGTGGGTGAGATCGTCCATCGAAGCCCACACCTGATGCTCGGCTACCTCGACGACGAGGTGAAGACCGCGGAAGCTTTCCGTGGCGGCTGGTTCCACTCCGGCGACCTCGGCTACTACGACACCCACCGCCTACTACGCGTAGTGGACCGTAAGAAGGACATGATCAAGACCGGTGGCGAGAATGTCGCCAGTCGCGAAGTCGAGGAAGCCATCTACCGGCACGCCGGCGTCGAGGAAGTGGCGGTGTTCGGTCTGCCACACCCGCGCTGGGTCGAGTCGGTGGTCGCCGCCGTGGTGGTCCGCGACGGCATCGTGGTCACCGAAGACGAGCTCATCGAGCACTGCCGGGCTCATCTGGCCGGATTCAAAACCCCCAAGCAGTTGTTCTTCGTCGACGCGTTACCCAAGAACCCGAGTGGAAAACTGTTGAAACGCCTCTTAAGAGAGAGGTTCAACGTCGAGGAGATCACCACCGGAGGATAGCGGCTCGATCGCTGCGGTAGGCCGCAGAACGCATCGGGTCCGATCAAAGATCGTCACCATACAGCGGTTGCAGTGCGTGCACAGCGAACGACTTTCCGGGTCAGCGTCGACCCTCCTCACCAGGCCCGGGTCCCGCAGAAGAGCTCGGGCCACCGCCACGAAGTCGAAGCCCTCCTTCATGGCCAGATCCATGCTGCGACGGTTGGTGATGCCGCCGAGAAGGATCAGCGGGATCGTCAGCTCAGACCGGAACTGACGGGCCAGGTCAAGCAGATAGAGCTCTTTATAAGGGTATTCGCGCAAGAACCCCCGGCCCACCGTCGCCAACAGCCAGCTCAACGGCCGGGGGAAGACGCCGGCGAACTCGGCGCGGGGAGCCCGGCCACGGAAGTAGTACATCGGATTGAGCAGCGAGCTACCCACCGTCAGCTCAAGTGCGTCCAGCGCACCGTCATCCTGCAACCATCGACCGATCTGCAGGCCGTCTTCGATGCGCAGGCCACCGGGAAAACCGTCTTCCATGTTCAGTTTCGCGATGACGGCAACGTGATTTCCGACCGCTGCTCGGACCGCCACGGCGATCTCTCGGGCCAACCGCGCACGATTGGCGAGGTTGCCACCGTAGCCGTCGCGCCGCCGGTTCAGCAGTGGACTGAAGAATGAGCTGACGAGATAGTTGTGTCCGAAATGCAGCTCCACCGCATCGAAGCCGGACGCAGCCGCCACGGCCGCCGCTGTGGCGTGGTCGGCGACGATCCGAGCCAGGTCGTCGACATCAGGACGGCGGCTGGATGCCATCCCGAGTGGACTGAACAGCCTGCTCGGGGAGACCGCAGGCAGCCCGTTGGACCGGGCGTTCGCAACCGGACCGGCGTGCCCCAACTGTGCGCACACAGCGGCGCCCTCAGCATGGACGGCATCGGTTAAGCGCTGCAGCCCGTCGACTGCCTCCGGTGTCATGAGGATCTGATCCCGTTCGGTTCGCCCCTCCGGCGACACAGCACAATAGGCCAGGGTTGTCATCCCGACGCCACCGGCGGCGAGAGCACGATGGAACTCGATCAGGTCGTCGGTGACGGCGCCGCCGGGCGTACGCGCTTCGAATGTCGCCGCTTTGATGACGCGGTTCCGCAGCGTGACTGGCCCAAGCGCCGCCTCGCCGAACACGTCGGTAGCCACGGTGTTCACGGCTGCGCCACCGGCGCGGAGAGCCCCGCGGTGATGAAATCCCGCAGCGCGTGCACCTGCCCATCGGTCAGTCGACGGTCGCCGGCGAGAGGGTCACCGAACTGCACGAAGATCAGCTCGAACGCCATCATCCACCGGCGTGCGGCATCTCGCTCACTCAATCCAGCCACCTGGGCGGACAATATGCGCGCCCACGGTGTCACCGTGAACCACTTTTTCGTCCAGGCGATTTCATTGCGGGCCAACAGCAGGCGCGCCAACAAGTGCAGGTACAGCCGCCCTGCAGGATCGGCAGCCAGCGTCGCAATCGGATTCACCACGATCTGGACTGCGGTATCGATAGGCATCACATAGCCGGCCGAAACCTCAGGCAGCGCTTCTGCCCACAGGGGGCCCAAACGGGCCTCCAACAGCGCCGTCACCAACCCCACTTTTGATCCGAAATGATAGTGCACCGCAGCCGGATTCACCCCGGCCGCGGCACAGACGGCACGGACCGACACCGCCTCATAGCCGGATTCGAGTAGCAGTCGTTCGGTCACGTTCAGCAGATTCTCGCGGGTGGAGGTCTCGGTACCGGTCATAGCAGCATTAGATCAGACTTCAATCATTGATTCAATCAGTGATTGACCAAGTGGTCGCGCCAACCACCACTGTGATCTGGTTCGCGCCTGCACTGACCGCTGGGCGGGAAACACCGTGGGCTGCCGACCGGGCCACGGATAGCCTGCGGCACGGGCACTGCGCCAGCTCTGGCTTGCGACGGCACCACCGAAGCAGTCGTCTGAGATCGAATCTTATTTCGGATGAAGGGAATTCACCTGTGAGCCCAAGTAGGCAGGCGGGACGCATCGCTCGGTTCGATGAACCTGGAAAGCCGTTCGAAATCGAGACCGTTCCAGTCCCCGAAGTCTGCCCCGGCCAGATCCTGATCAAAGTGACCCGGGCCAACATCTGCGGTTCCGACGTGCACGCCTGGCACGGAACTTTCGCCACCCGCGGCCTCGGCGGTCAACTTCCCACGGTTCTCGGCCACGAAATGGTCGGATCGGTGGCCGAACTCGGCGAGGGCGTCACCGCTGATTCCAACGGCAGGCAGCTCAGTGTCGGCACGCGAGTGGTGTTCCCGTACTTCTTCTGCTGCCACACCTGCCGCAACTGTCTCGCTGGTCGACGCAACGCCTGCCTGAACCTGAAGATGGCGATGCTGGGCCGCGCCGATCAACCGCCGTACTTCGTCGGCGGCTATGGCGACTACTTTCTACTACCGGCTGGCGCGGTGGTCTACACCGTCCCGGACTCCGTTTCCGACGAGATCGCGGCCGGCGCCAACTGCGCTCTGTCTCAGGTGATGTACGGGCTGGAACGGGTCAACCAGCAATTGGGCGAGAACGTGGTGGTCCAGGGCGCGGGCGCGCTCGGCCTGTATGCCGTCGCCGTCGCCAAGGCCCGTGGCGCGGCCAGGGTGATCGCCATAGACGGCATCCCGGCGCGACTCGAACTAGCCAAGGCGTTCGGCGCTGACGTTGTCATCGACATCACCGAGGTCACCACTGAGAAGGAACGAGCCCAGCTCGTACGCAAGTTGACTGACGGGCAGGGTGCCGACGTGGTGGTCGAGGTGGTCGGCCACCCTTCGGCGATCGACGAGGGACTCAAGCTTCTCGGCCAGTTCGGCCGTTATGTCGAGATCGGCAATATCAACATCGGCAAGTCCTTCGAATTCGATCCGTCACGTTTCGTCTTCGGTAACAAGACCATGGTCGGGGTGTCGCTCTACGACCCGGCCGTACTGTCTCGGGCCCTGGACTTCCTGGCCGAGTATCAGCACAAGTTGCCGTTCGAACGGCTAGCCGCCGCCTGCTACTCACTCGACGACATCAACGATGCCTTCGCAGCTGCTGAAGACAAACACGATGTCCGGGCCAGCATCGTCCCGTAGAACCACAGATGAGCGGAAGACAATCATGAGCAATAGCCACGACTACACGCGCACCAAGCTCTTCATCGACGGGCAGTGGGTCGACCCCGACGGCACGGGAACAGTCGAGGTGATCGACCCGGCAACGGAGAAGGTGTGCGGTTGTGTCCCTAGCGGTTCCGAAGCCGATGTCGACACCGCGGTCGCCGCAGCCCGCGCTGCTTTCGATCCGCTGATCAGCGTCACCGAGCGGCGTGAGCGTCTCGACGCGGTGATCACCGCCATGGAGAAGCGGCTGCCCGATATCGCCGAAACGATTACGCGCGAGATGGGCGCCCCGATCCGGATCGCGCAGAGCGTACAGACCCAGGTGCCCCTTGCCGTCGCCCGTGGGTTCGCCAATGCCTTGGCCGCCTTCGAGTTCGAGGAGAAGATCGGCAATTCTCTGGTGGTGCGGGAGCCGTACGGCGTGGTCGCGGCAATCACGCCGTGGAACTACCCGCTGTATCAAGTGGTCGCCAAGGTGTTGCCCGCCATCGCGGCCGGTTGCACTGTCGTCCTCAAACCGAGCAACGAGGCTCCCTTGTCGGTGTTCGAGTTCGTTGACGCCCTGGAGGCCGCGGGCCTGCCTCCGGGGGTGGTCAATCTGGTATCTGGACCCGGCCGGATCATCGGCGAGCAACTGTCGAGCCACCCCGATGTGGACTTCGTCTCGTTCACCGGCTCCACCTCCGTCGGAAGCCGAGTCGGGGAACTGGCCGGCAAATCCATCAAGAAGGTGGCTCTGGAACTCGGTGGCAAATCCGCCAACGTGATCCTCGACGGCGCCGACTTCGCCACCGCCATCAAGGTGGGTGTCGGGAATGCCTTCCTCAACGGCGGCCAGACGTGCATGGCGTGGACCCGGATGCTCGTGCCGCTGTCCCGCTACAGCGAAGCATTGGAGCTAGTGGCGGCTGCGGTTTCGAAGTACACAGTCGGGGACCCTTGGGACTCGGGCACACGGCTCGGTCCATCGGCCTCGGAATCTCAGTACCAATCGGTGCTCGGCTTTATCGAGCGCGCGCCGCGCGACGGCGCCCGGCTGGTGACCGGGGGCAGCCAGAAGCTGCGCGAGGTGGGCTACTACGTCGCCCCCACGGTCTTTGCCGACGTCCACCCGGACTCCGAACTGGGCCAAGAGGAGGTGTTCGGGCCGGTGCTGGCCGTCATTCCATTCCGCGACACCGACGAGGCGCTGCGCATCGCCAACGGGACGCCCTACGGCCTATCCGGTGCCGTTTGGGCGGCCGACGACGACACCGCGATCGCATTTGCCCGCCAGGTAGAGTCCGGTCAACTCGACATCAACGGCGGAAGGTACAACCCCGCAGCACCCTTCGGGGGCTACAAGAAGTCCGGGATTGGGCGCGAACTGGGCCGTATCGGGTTTGAGGAGTACCTGCAGATCAAGTCGCTGCAGCTGCCCTAACCCGGCACTTCCCCACACCGCGCCCCAGCAAGAATCGAGGTACTCCAATCATGAGCGTGACCGCCGGGCCGTTGGCCATCACCTCCGAAGGCGCCGTGCAGCTTTGGACCATCAACCTGCCCCACCTCGGCAATGCCATCACCGACCAGGACTTCATCACCGCCTTCGAGGACGCAGTCGGGGCCGCCAATTCTGATACCAATGTCAGGGCGGTGATCCTCACCGGTGAGGGAAAGATCTTCTCTGCCGGCGGCAACGTCAAGGACATGGCCAACCGTGAGGGCATGTTCGGCTTGGAAGCGATTGAGCAGCGTTACGCCTACGTCGACGGAATACAGCGCCTGCCACGAGCACTGGCTCGCCTGGAGGTTCCGATCATCGCGGCGGTCAACGGCGCGGCGATTGGCGCGGGCTTCGATCTGGCCACGATGTGCGATATTCGAATCGCCTCCGAACGTGCCTCCTTCGCCGAGAGTTTCGTACAGATCGGCCTCATACCCGGCGATGGCGGCAGCTGGTTTCTACAACGGGCGATCGGCTATGAACGGGCCGCCGAGATGACACTGACCGGAGATCGCATCGACGCGGCGACCGCGCACTCTTGGGGGCTGGTCAGCAGAGTGGTCCCCCACGACGAACTCATCACCGCAGCCAGAGAACTCGCGGAGCGGATAGTCAAGAATCCGCCGCATGCGCTGCGGATGGCCAAGCGCTTACTGCAAGAATCGCGGACCGGCTTGCTGGAATCCACGCTGGCCATGGCCGCAGCCATGCAGCCGCTGGCGCATGGCGACGCCGAGCATGAGCGACGGATCTCCAAATGGCGGAGCGTCTGATGGCACTGCCCCGCCTCGTCCCCGCGGCGACCCCGGAGTCAGCGGAAACCGCGGCGCTACGAGCGGAAGTCCGGGCATTTGTCGCCGAACAGCTCGCAGCAGGCAGTTTCACCCCGGCGGTGGATGCCTGGCTGTGCGGCTGGGACGAGGACTTCACCAAGTCGCTGGCTTCCCGGGGTTGGTTGGGCATGACTGTACCGAAAGAGTATGGCGGCCATGAACGTTCATTCCTAGAGCGATTCGTCGTCACCGAGGAGCTGCTGGCAGCCGGTGCGCCGGTGGCCGCACACTGGATCGCCGATCGGCAGATCGTACCGGCACTGCTGAAGTACGGTACCGAAGCGCAGAAGCGAGAGTTCCTACCGAAGATCACGGCCGGTGAGTGTTTCTTCGGTATCGGCATGAGCGAGCCAGACTCCGGCTCGGATCTCGCCAGCGTCCGGACCCGTGCGGTGCAGGCCGACGGCGGTTGGAACTTGACGGGGACGAAAGTATGGACCTCGGGAGCACACCGGGCCCACGCATTCATCGTGCTTGCTCGCAACGCGCCGGTCGATCCCGCCGACCGACACGCCGGACTCAGCCAGTTCATCGTGCGGCTTGAGGATCCCGGCGTCGAAGTACGTCCCATCATCTCGATGAACGGCGGCCACCACTTCAACGAAGTCATCCTCGACGACGTATTCGTACCTGACACCATGGTGTTCGGTGGTATCGGCGAAGGGTGGCACCAAGTCACCTCCGAACTGAGCTTCGAGAGGAGCGGGCCCGAGCGACTACTCTCCACCTTCCCTCTGCTGGCCGCTTCCGCGGAAGGTATGGCCAGCAAGGCGATCCGCCGCGATGCCGATCTGGGCCGTCTGGTGGCCAGGGTCGCGGGGTTGCACCGGATGTCCACTGCCGTCGCCGGAGCACTGGAACGACGTGAGCCCGCCGACGTCGCAGCCGCTGTAGTCAAGGTGCTCGGCACGACTACCGAAGGCGACATCGCCGACTTCACCGACCTACACACCGGTGACGATTCAACCAGCGGCTCCCAGTACCAGGAACTGATCCGGTCTGCGGTGGATCAACGTCCCGGCTTCACGCTGCGTGGCGGCACGAACGAGGTGCTGCGCGGCGTGATCGCGCGCGGATTGGGGCTACGATGACCAACACTCAAGCCAGGGACACCGCTATCGATCTCGACCTGGTCAAGATGATGGACGCGGTGTTGTCGGAACACCGCGAAACTCATCCTCGCAGCGCACAAATCACTCGCGACACCGGTTTATGGTCGAACCTGGACCAATTGGGACTGGTCCGGCTGTCGGGTTCGGAACACTCCGGGGGAAGCGGTGCGGGCTGGTATGAGGCCGCTGAGCTGATCACCGCGGCGGTTCGCCACGGTGTACGCGCTCCGTTGGCCGAACATGATTTATTGGCATGCTGGCTGCTCGAAGCCGTCGGCGCCCAGGTCGACGGAGCCGCTCGCACCGTCTGCATCCTCGATGAGACCGGCACTGCAACCGCAGTGCCGTGGGCGTCGACGGCCGACCGGATCGTGGTGCTCTGGCACGACGGACCGGGCTACCTGATGGCCGATGCGGATTCCAAGTGTCTGCGAATCACCCCGGGCGCCAACATTATCGGTGAGCCTCGCGACACCGTCACTGCCAAGATCGCCGCGCTGAGCGGGTCAACGATCTCCACCGAGCTGGTTGCGCAACTGCGATTGAAGTCGGCGTTGGTGCGCGCGATCCAGGTCTGCGCGGCTTTGGACAGTATCCTAGAGCTGTCAGTCGAGTTCGCCACGGCACGAATTCAATTCGGCCGACCCTTGTCGAAGTTCCAGGCTATCCAGCACCTGATCTCCGATATCGCCGCGGAATCCGCTCTCGCGCGCGCGGCCAGCGAAGCTGCCCTGGCAGCGGCGGTCGGCAGCGACTGGTCGGCACCAGGCTTGGGATTCCTGGTCGCCGTGGCGCGATCCTGCGCCGGTCACGCCACGTCCGTCGTGGTCCGAAACGGCCACCAGATCTTCGGCGCCATCGGTACCACCGTCGAACACCGGCTGCACGAGTACACCCGTGCCGCACTGGCCTGGCGTTCGGAGTTCGGATCTGTCCGACATTGGGACGAGGAGGTGACGCGTGCTGCGCTGGCCGCCGGGTCGTCCGGTCTGTGGAACCTGATAGCCGACTGACCCGATGTTCCACTGACCGGTTACCACTGTGCCGCAGCCGGCCGATCGGCGGTTGACTTCAAGGAGCACTGGTTTCCGCACGCCAAACTTGGGAGACATGTTCCGTGAGCACTGACAACACCATCTCGCTGACCGAGCTGCAGAACTTCATCGGCGAGTTCTGGTACCACTACGACGAGGCTGACTACCCGAAGATGGGCGCCGCTTTCGCCGCGGATGCCACCTACCTCAGCCGAAGTGACTCCGGCGCGTGCCCCTTCGAAGAATCCCTCGCCGCTGACCTGACCGGTGCGGCGAAGGTTGTGCCGTGGCTCATCGAACATCGCGACGCTAGTCCATACCCCCTGCGTCACCACACCACCAACCTGCACATCACCCACCACGATGGCGACGTCACCTACGCGCGCTTCTACATCTTCGTCAACCAGGTCACCAACTTCGTTCCATTCGCGGTGTCCAGCGGAGTCACGGAGGTCGGCGTTCGCCGTGGGGGCAGCAGTCCCAGCGGGCTTGAGTTCACCAAGATGTCGGTCATCCTCGATGTCACGAACTCCGAACCATTGGTCGGCAGCGGGCTTCCCGGCGCCGAGAACGCCTCGGCGAACACCTGACCCAGTGGGCACCGGTCCCTTGAATGCACGCGACATCTTCGGTGGCGGAGTCGCCGTCATCACCGGAGCCGGCGCCGGTATTGGCGCCGGCCTGGCCCGTCACGCTCACCGCCTGGGGATGTCTGTAGTCCTTGCCGATATCGACGGCGCTGCCGTTGCAGCATTGCGCGACGAGATCGTCGCCGACGGCGGCGCTGCCGTCGACCTAGCCTGCGACGTCCGCGACCCCGAAGCGGTGGCGGCCCTGGCGGAACGCACCTATCGCGACGTCGGACCGGTACGGCTGCTGGTCAACAATGCCGGCGTAGAGCAGTTCGGCTATCTGTGGGATACCCCGGTCGCCAACTGGAACCGGGTGATGGACATCAACGTCAGCGGGGTCTTCCACGGTGTCCGGGCCTTTCTACCCAGGATGATTGCGGCCAGCGGACCGGCATGGATCTGGAACCTGTCTTCGATCGGCGGTGTCGCGACCGTTCCGCTGCAGACCCCCTACATCGTCAGCAAACACGCGGTCCTGGCTCTGACCGAGTGTCTGCGCCTAGAAGTCCAGTTGGCCGGTCATGATGACCGCATTCGTGTCCAGGCGGTATTGCCCGGCGCGGTGAAGTCCAACATCTTCGAGGCGGCAGGCGGCGTGAGCGCTGACCTCGCCGGCGTGGACGTCGATGCCGCCGACTCACAACGTGAAGCGATGTTGGCGATCAAAGCGGAGGCGATGGAGCCGATCGAAGCCGCCGCAATGATTTTCGAGCAGTCCGCCCGCGGCGCGTTCTACGTGCTGACGCAGCCTGAGTACGTGCGTTCGGCGATGGCCGAGCGTGCCGAAGTGCTACGCACCCTGGTGCCACCATCGTTGCGGGACAGGCGTCGCTTCGATCCCGCCAAACACTAGGAGCCAAGCTGTGAACGGGCCGCACATCCGCGCGCTAGATCCCGACGCCGCCGCCAGGGTTGCGGCATTCGGCCCGCCGACGCCGATTCGAGAACGCGGCCTCGACGTGGTACGCGTGGCTCTGGAATCCGCGCCCTTGCCCCCCGATATGCCGGAAATGGCCGAGATCATCGACGCCGAGGCCGCTGGGCCGGGCGGCCCGATTCCGCTGCGGATCTACCGTCCGCAGTTCGACAAGCAGCCGTCGCCGGTGATCGTCCACCTCCATGGCGGTGGACTGGTCATGGGCTCCAATCACTCATTCGAGCCGATGGCCCGGGCGATGGCAGCCGCGAGCGGTGCAGTGGTGGTGGCTGTCGAATATCGACTGGCCCCGGAGAACCCCCCGCCCGCACAGTTCGAGGACGCGATGGCAGCCACCGAGTGGACCGCTGCCCACGCAGCCGATCTGAACCTGGACAGGCACAGGCTGGTCATCTCCGGAGACAGCGCCGGCGGCGGTGTCGCCGCAGCCGTTGCCTTGGCGGTGCGTGACCACGGTGGCCCGGCAATTTTCGCTCAGGTTCTGATGTATCCGGGCGTGGACCGGGACATGGCCGCGACATCGATAGTCGGCCAGCCAGAGGCCCCGATGCTGACGCACGACGACATCGTCTACCTGCACGAACTTGCCGACCTCGGGGCGGGTTCCCCCCATGACGTCCGTCGTGTCCCGGCATACGCCACCGACCTGCACGGCCTGCCCCAGGCGATCGTCGTCACCGCTGAACTCGATCCGATCACCGATTGGGGCGAGCGCTATGCCGGCCGCCTGCGCGATGCGGGAGTACAGACCACAATCACCCGCTACCCGGGCATCTACCACGGCTTCCTGATGCGATCGGAAGCAACCGCACGCGGACGGCTAGCGATGGCCGAGATCGGGGCGTTACTGCGCGCCAAGTTCGCTCATCCGTTGCCGTTTTAGGCGAGGTTCAGCTCTGCAACTAAGGACCGACTGACGTCCCGATGATTGGACAACAGGGGTTCGGGATAGCGCTGGCGCAGCACACAATCAACCTCAGCAATGGGCGTGTGGTTCAGCGCCGAACTACAGAAAAGGAGTCCCTGTGATGTTCACCGAAGAGCGGCGAATGGAGCTGTCCGACATCCTGCGCCCCGCTTCGCCGCCCCGCGAAATTGCCGATGTCTACACCGAAGACCAGCGCGAGCGCCTCCTAGACGTGGTCCGCAAGGACGGGCCATGGAGCTTGATCATTGCGCAGCACTTCGCTTCCCCGGAGGAACTCATCGCCACTATGAGCGGCAAGTTTCCGGAGGGATTCACTCCGACCCTAGATCTGTTCTTGACGCCCACCTTTCGCGGCTTTCTGGCAAATCACGGGACAGTGCTCTACCCGGAGCTACACGACTGCTTCTACAACGCCGGATTCTTGGACATGGCCAAGTCGTACTGGAATGCCAAGTACGCCAAACCCCAGATGATGTTGTTCAACATCAACGGTCCGTGCGCCAATCGCGACCCGGGACACCTCGATTCGCCGAGCTTCCGCGGAGTCCGTTACGAGAACGCCCCGACCTGGCTGGTCAGCGTGATGGGCAAGTCCGGGTTGTTCACCGACTATCTGATCAAGATGGCACAGGTCATCACCTGGTTCTCCTTGGATGACGCCAGCGGGTTTACCTATTGGCCGGACGGCCCCCTCAAGGCGCCCAAGCGTATTCAGCCGCCGGTGTACAACCGGGGTGTAGTGGTGCAGAACGAGATGCTGGTGCATCGGGGCGAGGCAAACGGTCCGCTGGAACAGCAAGTGCCCGCCGGACTGGCGTTCAACACGATGTTCTCCAGCGACCCAGATTCCCGCGATCACTGGGTGCTCAAGAACGGCGACGACGTCATCGCACGCCATCACACCGATGAACTCCGCTTCCTGGTGCACTGGTCCTCTGAGGTCTACCAGGACTACGACGAGCTCAAGAAAAATATGGACCACTCCGACGATCTGACGATCGACAAGGCCATCGACATGATGGTCGATGACTTGAGCAAGAAGGGTTACAAGCTCGATATCCCGAGCGAGCCACTGCACGACGCCGAGTTCATCGGAGCACTCAACGCGGGCTACGACCTCGGCGGTCCTGCGGTGTATCCGCAAGATGCGCCATTGAGCGCATTCCAGTTCGCCTGAGCTGCACCGCTTTCCGGCGTGGTCCTGCCTCATCGGCAGGACCACACCACGGTAATCATCAGCGGTTACGCAGGAGCGGCCGGCACCTTGGTCAACTTCAGCGCCCTTCTCGCCTCCTGGCCTTTGGCGATCTTGATCGCGGCTTCACGCGGGTCAGGCGCCACTGCAGCAAGTCGGTGGTTCTCTTCACCGCGCGTATAGGTCCATACGCAAAATGGCTCGCCCTCTTTGAATTTGAGGTCTGGCGGCGGAATGTTGATGTCGAGCTTACAACCGGGAAAGAACGGCGCCGAGATCCGCTGTTCGAATGTGCAGTTCATGAAGGCTCGGGCCGGCGGGTACAACCCTTCGTCCATGTATCTTTGCATCACCTCGCAGCGGCGCATGTTGAGGACGACGTAGTCCGGGTTGATGACGATGTACTCGCCGCCGTAACCCATGGTTCCGTCGATACTCATACAGGCCATCTTGAGGTAGTCAACGACATGCACGGGTTCGATGTTGAGGACCTTCGACAGCTTGGGGTACTGGTAGTCGATGATCATCTGGTACATGTCTGGGAGAGCGAGCCAAACGTCCTCTTCGGGGATGATTTTCGTCCATTGGTCAATGAAGTAGTTGTGCCCCTTGAGGTACTGGTCCCAATAAGTCCTTATCAGCCGGAGCAACGCCGGCTTGGTGAGGTCCTCAGTTTGGATGTCGAACGGAATAGCTTGGTACTGGGCGTCTTTCCAGTCCCAATTTGGCGGCGCGATATATCTGCCCATGGGCATCACCTGACGCAAGCCAGCGCGCGATACACGGGCGGCGACGTCCATGGCGGCATTGATGCCGACCTTCTCCGCGTAGGTGGAGACGTGCGCGTACGTCGTGAAGTTCAGGGTGTCTTCGAAGACGCGAGCCAGCCCAAGGAGGAAATCCCTGGAGAAGTCATGGATGTTGCCGACTTCGCCCGTGAAGTCGTGGGTGTAGTCGTTGTAGTTCAACTCTTCAACCGCTTCGCTCATCGAGCTCATTCCTTTCGTCGAGATTGCCGAGCAGGCAAACACCGCTCGCACCGCCACCGGGCGTCGATCGCCGTGAGCACTCCGCCCGCCGAATGGCATATTCTGCATAAGTGGCAGTTTCTGCCACTCCCAATGTAGGTGTGGCAACCCGGGCTGATGGCACGAATCCCACTCAGTGGGAGGACGGGTGCGTACCGGCCGCACGGGAGAATTCGCGCCGCTGCGACTACGATGACCTGGGAATATGCGCGACTCGCCAGAGCAGAGGAGCAGTGCGTGAGGAAGCTGACGCTCACCGAGCGACGGGGCGAGGAACTCCGCATGTCCATCGCGTTGGCCGCACGCGACATATTCCTCACCGACGGCGACACATCGGCGACGGTGGAGCGGATCTGCGATGCGGCCGGAGTGGCGCCCCGCACGTTTCACCGGCATTTTCCGGTCAAAGAAGACGTCGTCATGCCGCTGTTGCGGGGTTTCGGCGACTTAAGCGTAGAGGTCCTCCGTAACGCGCCCGCCTCCAGCAACAGCATCGCCACACTGGTTGAAGCGTTCTGCACCGAGGTGCCCCGCCGCGGTCACGTCGAGGTTGACCGTCAATTTCTGGCGTTGATCATCTCTAATCCCCAGTATCGCCTCCGGTGGTTGGACTGGGGAGAAGGCTTGGTGCAGCCGATCTCTGAGTTCCTCAGCGCGCGCTACGACCTCGGCGATGATCCATTCATCCGGGAGCTGCCCGCCCACTTGATGGTGCAAATCTGTCGGCAGGCCTACATGTATTGGGTGGCCAGCGGTGACTTCGCTGAATTGAAGCGCGCGGTGCGTGCGGGTGCCACGATGGTTGTCGCAACACTGTCGCCCCGGTGAAACCGGACCTTTTCATCCGCGGCGATCAGAGCCCGTCAAGCACCGGCAACGAACCCGCACCGACAGCCTTCTCAATCGAAGCGCGCAGGCGTGCACACACCAGGAAGGTGCCCGGCCTCAGGTCCGCGCCGTAGACCGAGGGATGCTCGCCCACACTCTGCCGTTCCTGGCACCTGGCCATGGCAGCGCCGTTCCATTGCACACTGGTCTGCTCCCAGCTGCTCTTGCGGGCCAGCACCCGCGCGCCGCACGATCCGCAGATCACCGGAGTCATCGGCGCGTCGCTCAACCGGTTGTCAGGACGCATGATCTGACGTCGTCAGACCTACCAGGCGAGGCAGCCGGTTGGCGGCGATGTTGTCCTGCACTTCGGTCATCCACGCCTCGCGTGGACGGGTGGTATCAATCTCGAACTCGAATCGATCAACCATGTCATTGGTGACATCGTCGACGTCGACGTAGAACTGCTCGTACCACCGGCGCACCTGGTAGACGGGTCCGTCTTCCTCGCACAGCAGCGGATTGTCAATCCGTGCTTTGCGTCGCCAGATGGCCACGTCCTGCTCGAAGCCCATCTTCACGAAGTCACCGAGAGCGATGGCCATCTGCATGGCCGCATCGTCGGGCAGACCCTCCGATTTCTCCACGGTGATGCCGTATTGCAGGACAAACGAATTCGCGTCGATCGGGTAATGACAGTTGAGCAGAACCGTTCGTTGATCGCTGTGCTCGTAGTGGTAAGTCAGATCGTCGATCATGAACGAGGGGCCGTAGTAGGACGCCACCGATGTCGTTCCGAGAATCGCGGCTCCCTCACCGGAGCCGAGGTCCGGTCGCGCTTCACTCTTGTAGTACTGGGTGGCGACGTGACCCTCGAACACGTTCTTGAAACTGGTGGGAAGTCCGCCGTGGATGTAGAAGAAGTGCGCCATGTCAACGATATTGTCGATGATCTCGCGACAATTCGTGTTGACGATCGTGCTGTACCAATGCCAATCGGTCCACTGTTCGCCCCCGACACCTTCGATGCGCGGAATCGTCACATCGGGTGGCGGCGCGTTCTTCTCCGGGTCGTTCCAGGCGAACAGCATTCCGTCCTGCTCCATGGTCGGCCAGGTTGCAGTACGGGCGAGCTTGGGAACCCTGCGGCTGTAGGGAATCTTCTTGCACCGGCCATCGCCACCCCAGCGCCAGTCGTGGAACGGGCAGGCGATCTCGTTACCCTTGACCTCGCCGTCGGACAGATCGCCGCCCATGTGCCGGCAGTAGGCGTCCAGGACATTTATCTTGCCGTCCTCGCCGCGGAAGACCACCAACTTGCCGCCGAAGGCGTTGATCGAGTGCGGTTTTCCGTCGCCCAGATCACGGGTCAGCCCGAGGCAATGCCAGCCTCGCGCGTACCGTGCCGGCGCGGCCTGCGCCTCGATCTCACGGACCTCTTCGGAGCAGTTGTGCTCTGACGGTGTCATTCCGGCCATCCTCGCTGTTCATCGCTTGTGAGAGTCGTTGTTGTTGTAACACCGCCACACTCATTGGACGTCGTGGCGTTCCACTGACCGGGCACAGTGGGGCGCATGTGGTGACCATTGGCCCCAGAATCAGTCGGTGACCGATCCACACAACATCACTGTCGACCTACTCGTCGTTGGCTCCGGTACCGGGATGGCAGCGGCGTTGGCCGCGAACGAGGAAGGGCTTTCCACGCTGATCGTGGAGAAGACCTCCTACGTCGGGGGGTCGACGGCGCGTTCCGGTGGCGCGTTCTGGATGCCGGCCAACCCGATACTTGCCGAGTCGGGTTCTGACGACACCCTGGCGGCGGGGCGCGCCTATCTCGACTCGGTCATCGGGGAGGCGTCGGCTCACGAGCGGGCACACACCTTCCTCTACTACGGTGGACCGACAGTACAGATGCTGCGGCGCACCACTCCGATGAAATTCCAGTGGGCCAAGGGCTATTCGGACTATCACCCCGAGAAGCCGGGGGGCAGCGCAATCGGGCGGACCTGCGAATGTCGCCCGTTCAACACCGCCGTGCTGGGCCCAGAGTTGGCACGGCTGCGTCCCGGCGTGATGAAGTCGTCGTTTCCCATGCCGGTGACCGGCGCTGACTATCGTTGGCTCAACCTGATGGTCCGGGTTCCCCGAAAGGCGTGGCCGCGGATCCTGCTTCGCGCCTTCCAGGGCATCGGGGGGCTCGCTTTACGCAGGCGCTACGCCGCGGGGGGTCAGGCATTGGCGGCGGGCATGTTCGCCGGCGTCGTGCGCGCCGGTATCCCGGTGTGGACCGACTCACCGGTCTCCGATCTGGTTGTCGAGGGCAGCCGGGTTGTCGGTGCCGTGGTGGACCGAAACGGCACCGCGGTGACCGTTACGGCCCGGCGCGGCGTCGTGCTGGCTGCCGGCGGTTTCGACCACCGGATGGACTGGCGACACAAGTTTCAATCTGAGCGGCTCGCCGAGCATGCCAGCCTCGGCGCCGAGGGGAACCTCGGCGACGGCATTCGCCTGGCCCAAGACTCCTGCGACGCCGGTACCGCGCTGATGGACCAGGCGTGGTGGTTTCCGGCCTTTGCACCACTTCCCGGTGGAGACCCGACGGTGATGCTCGCCGAACGTTCCCTTCCCGGTTGCCTTCTCGTCGACCAGAGCGGGCAGCGATTCGTCAACGAAGCCATCGACTACATGTCATTCGGACAGCAGCTGCTCGAACGTGAACGCGCGGGCAACCCGGTCGAGGCAATGTGGATGATCTTCGATCAGAAGTACCGCAACAGCTATGTGATGGCCGCAGAATTGTTCCCCCGGATGCCGATCCCCACTGCGTGGTATGAGGCAGGGATCGCGCACCGGGCCAACCATCTGCCGGAATTGGCGCGTGCGATTGGTGTTGATCCGTCGACCTTCGGTGCCACGCTCGATCGCTTCAACCGGTTGGCCGCCGCAGGCGTGGATCCGGATTTCGGTCGCGGCGCGAGTGCATACGACCGTTACTACGGTGACCCGACGATCGCCCCGAATCCCAACTTGCGTCCCGTCGGCTCGGGACCGTTCTATGCCGTGAAGGTGGTTCTCAGTGATCTGGGCACCTGCGGCGGACTTCGCACCAACGTCCGCGGGCAGGTGCTGCGCGAGGACGGGTCGGCCATCGACGGGCTCTACGCGATCGGTAACACCGCCGCCAACACCTTCGGCGCGAGCTATCCGGGCGCTGGTGCCACCATCGGGCAGGGACTGGTGTTCGGCTACATCGCAGCGCTGCACGCGGCCGGCAAACTCGACTGAGTCCGGCCGCCCGTGTCCTTACGCCTGGTCGTCTTCCGCGGCGAGACGGCGTTCGACCTCATACCAGTAGTCCCGCACCGGGAACTTGGTACCGTCTTCGGTACCTTTGGCGAATGTCTCGTCGACCTCGTCGAGGTCTTTGATCATCCGCAACGCCAGCTCCCGCTCGGCCGCGTAATAGTCCTCAGACCACTGCAACGCCAATCGCGCGTACGCCCAAGCCGGCTCGTCGCCGGCCCAGCGAGCCTCGGCCGCCGCGGCCCGGTGCATCTCCTCGACGTGGGCGACGTGCGCGGTGAGCACCTCTCGCAGCCGGCCGGGATTCATCAGGTGCCCGAAAATAACCCGTAACACCGGGTTGTGCTTGAGCGTAGGCGGCTCTACCGGCTCGTCGTTGGCCCACCGCGTCACGGCGGCCATGCCCTGGTCGGTGATCCGGTACATCCGCCGGCTGCGCACACCGGCGTCGACGCGTGAGGTGACCAGTCCCTGCTGTTCGAGCCGCTTCAACTCCGAATAGATCTGGCTGTACGCCGGACTGGAGTAGAAGAACCGGACCGTCCAATTGAACCACTTCTTGATGTCGTAGCCGGACAGCTCGTCCCCGCCCGACAGCATTCCCAGCAACGCCCATCCGGTGGGTGACACGTTCAGCCCGTCGGGAACATTGTCGGTGGCTTCGCTCACTGAACCAGGCTAACAACCTCCGGAACCCCGGAAAGACTGCAACTACCGCTGATCGGGAACCTGCGTTGCGCCGAGAGGCCCTCGGAGCCGACGGTAGCAAGCAGAGAAGTTTCGCCAGTGCAAGGAGAGGCATGCCCGACAACGTCACCAGTACCCCGACCGGTCAACTGCGAGCACCGCTCCCCCCGGAGATGCGCCGCGTTCTGGGGCACTTCTGCACCGGGGTCGCCGTCATCACGGCTCACGACGGAAAGCGCCCGCTCGGTTTTACCTGCCAGTCGGTGACATCGGTGTCACTGGATCCGCCGTATATCTCTTTCTGCCCCGCCAACACATCAAGCAGCTGGCCCCGGATCCGGGATGTCGGCACGCTGTGTGTCAACGTCCTGTCCGACTACCAGCAGGACGTGTGCGCACAGTTCGCCGCCCGTGGAAGTGACAAGTTCTCTGGGGTGAGCTGGTTGCCGGGTGCTAACGGGGCTCCCGCGCTGCAGGGAACTCTGGCTTCGATCGAAGCTGACGTGGAATTCGAACACGCAGCCGGCGACCACACCATCGTGGTGGCACGTGTAACCGCGCTGCACGCCCACGAGGAACGGAGCCCACTGTTGTTCTACCGCGGCGGATACGGCGGATTTGATGGAGCCTGCCATGTCTGACTTCGACGCTGAGTTCGATGTGATCGTCGCCGGCTCAGGCGGCGGTATGGCTGGCGCCTATACCGCGGCGCGCGAACGCCTTTCGGTACTGCTAGTGGAGGCCACCGACCGGTTCGGCGGCACCACCGCGTACTCCGGTGGCGGCGGCGTCTGGTACCCGTGCAACCCCGCGCTGCAACGCGCAGGCACCGACGACACGCTCGATGCCGCGCTGCGCTACTTCCATACAGTCGTCGGCGACCGCACTCCGCACGACCTCCAGGAAGCCTACGTTCGCGGGGGTTCGGGATTGATCGAATACCTGGAGCAGGACCCGGGATTCGAATTCGTGGCTTTCCCCTGGCCGGACTACTACGGGTCCGTTCCCGGCGCCCGCGGAGACGGCTACCGCCACACGGTCCCGGTGCCGCTGCCCGATCAAGAACTCGGCAGCTACCGCGGGTCGGTGCGCGGGCCCCTCGATGCCGAACGCCTGAGCACCCCGGCCCCGCAACTGCTTACCGGCGGTCGCGCACTGGTCGGACGTTTCCTGGCCGCGCTCGACAAACTGCCGAACGCGAGCTGCTGGCGTAATGCCCCGCTCACCGAGCTGATTGTCGACGACGGCAACGTGGTGGGGGCCGTGGTCGAGCACGACGGCAAGGCCTTAAGGGTTGGGGCCACGCGCGGGGTGCTGCTGGCCGCAGGAGGTTTCGAACAAAACGCGGCCATGCGTGCGCAGTACCGCGTGCCTGGTAGCGCACGCGACACCATGGGCGCACCGGGGAATCTCGGTGCCGCGCACCGGGCCGCCATCGCGGTCGGAGCCGATGTCGATCTGATGGATCAGGCATGGTGGTCACCGGGGATGATTCACCCCGACGGACGGGCGGCATTCGCGCTCTGGTTCACCGGAGGCATCTTCGTCAACCACGACGGCCACCGATTCGTCAACGAATCCGCCCCCTACGACCGACTCGGGCGGGATGTGCTGGCACAGCTCGACTCCGGCAAGACGTCCTTGCCGTTCTGGATGGTCTACGACAACCGGACCGACGGTGTTCCACCGGTCGGCGCCACCAACGTGTCGATGGTCAACACCGACGAGTACCACCGAGCCGGCCTATGGCATACAGCGGACACTCTCCACGATCTCGCCGAGGCCATCGGCGTTCCGGGCGCACCCCTGACGGCGACGATCGAGCGATTCAACAAACAGGCAGCGGCCGGTGTGGATGACGACTTCGGTCGAGGAAACGAAGCCTACGATCGAGTGTTCACCGAGGGCACCTCCCCGCTGGTCCCCATCGACACACCTCCGTATCACGCCGCCGCGTTCGGCGTCTCGGATCTGGGCACCAAGGGCGGGTTACGAACCGACGCTTGCGCTCGGGTGCTGACCGCTGACGGTTCCGTCATACCCGGGCTCTACGCCGCCGGAAACACCATGGCCGCTGTCAGCGGAACCACCTACCCCGGCGGGGGCAACCCGATCGGGGCCTCGATGCTGTTCAGTCATCTTGCTGCGCTGGACATGGCGGCACGGGAGGACCGGTGCTGAACGAGCCGATCCCGCCAGAAGACGCGCGGCACTCGGCCACCGTTTACGAATCGTTGACGCAGTCTTTGCGTGAACTCATCGACGTCACGATTCGCAGCGACGCCGCTGAGGCCGACGTCCGCCGGGCACACGCGCTGATCGACGAAGCCACCAGACTGCTCGGGGCCCGGCACGGCTTCAACACTGGCAGTCTTCCCAGCACCGGCGATGGCCGATACCGGCCGTGGGGCAACGTGGCGACAGGCCGGCGGAATGCGATCGCCCCTCCGCTGAGGATTCAACGCGACGACACCGGCAGAATGGCAACGGATCTGGTTCTCGGTGCTGCGTACGAGGGTCCGCCCGGACAAGTACACGGTGGCATGTGCGCGCTAGTACTCGATCACCTGCTGGGCGCGACCGCCCATCGGCCCGGACAGCCCGCCTTCACCGGCACCCTGACTCTTCGCTACGTCGCACCGACTCCACTGGGCAAATTACGGGCGGAATCCTGGGTGGAGCACGAAGACGGCCGCAAAACGTTCGCCGAAGGGCATCTCGTCGATCCGCAGGGCCGTGTCACAGTTCATGCCGCCGGGATCTTCATCAGGCCGAAACCCAAGGCCTGACTGCCGACTCAAACCGGGTCAAGCGCCGAAATCAACCATTTTGCATCGACTTTGGCCAGGCTCACCACCACGCTGCTGGCGGTGAGCGCTGGCTCTGGACGATCACGGCTGACCGTCTCCTGATTGAGGAACACCAGAACCTTTGCGTCGTTCGACCGGATCTCCATCAGGCCCGCGTTCACCACCTGTGCGGCTGCCTTGATCCCCTTGGTGCGTACGGCCGGTGCGACGACATCGCTGGTGAACTTGCTGTAGTAGGTCAGGAAGTCACCGGACATCAGACCCCGGGACCGTTCGATGTCCTGATCGAGAGTCTCGGGTGCATACGACAGCAACGCCACCGTCGCCGATGATGCGGCGCGAACGGCCGCGTCGCCGGCCGCATCACCGGACTGCTGTATAGGACGGTAGGTGGTCACATAGACCACCGTCGCCAGCAGTGCTGCCACCGCCAGGACGAGACCGAGGACAAGCTGTTTGCGGCGTGGGGTGAGCACTGCCTTGAGCCGGCCGACCGCTCCGGGGGCCGACACCTTGGTGTCCATGTGATCGTGCGCGCCGAGCAACTCGTCGGCGTGTGCCCGACTGTTGGATTCCTCGGCGGATTGGGCAACGGGGGCTTCGTCAACGGTCACGGTACGAACTCCACTTTTGACATCTTGATCTGGCCTCCTTCCCGCCGCAGGTCGACGGTCAGACGCCACCTTCGGGGGGATTCGTCGGCGCCAGCGGCGTTGGTCACTGTGGACGAGGCCGACACCAGGACAACAGCGGAGTCCGGGCTCATCGATTCGACCGCGGCGGCCATCGCCGTGGCTTTGGTGGTCACCTTGGCATCCTTGGCAACTCTAGTGAAGTCGTCTGCAGCGTCCAGGAATTCATCGCGGAAGGGACCTGTCGAGTTGTCGACGATTCGCTGCACGCTGCCCTGGGGATCATTGAAGTCAATCGACATCAAGGTCACCACGGCCTGGCGCGCCGCGGCGACGAACTCAGCACGGTTACGCTCGTCCGCCTGCGCCGTCCGCTGAGATCTGAGCATCCACGCGCTGGCCGCGAGCAGGACGCACGCACACAGCACGATGCCGGCGGTGGCCAGCTGTCCCCACCGGCGTCCAGAAAGGCGAGCTCGGGTGCGCGTACGCCACGACGGATTACCTTCCACGGCAGCGGCCTCGGCGCGCGACGCTGGGCGAGGCACGACCTCAGAGACCGAGTCGGGAGTGTGCGCATGCTGCTGCAATCGGATAGCGCGGGCCCGCGCTTGGGCTGCCACGGCCTCTGCCGCGGCAGCCTCGGCTTCGGCCTGTTCCACAAGTGCGACGACGTCCTCGGCAGTCGATTCACCAGAATCGACTGCCGGGTGCGGTGCGGGGGACTCAACCCCACCCCGCATGATCACGGTCTTCCCCATAGCGCCCACCGGTTTCCCTTCATCGCCGGGTCGGACCGGCAACGGCCGACGACGGCACCCTAAAACCGGCCGGCCGCGTTATCGGGGCAGCTTCCCATCCAGTGGGCCGTGTTACAACAGGCCCGGACCGCCGGCGGCGGTTGATCACCAGTGACGCAACGCGCACAGTGCGCCCTTCGGGCCGTCGGCGGTGGCGACCACAGCCCCGTCCACCTTCAGCTCACATCGGAATCTGGGTTCTCCCGGCGCACGGCCACTGCTGGCCGTCACCATCGCCCACCGCTGCGGGTCCACCAGCGTCGCGTGCAGCACCCAGGGCGTTCCAGGGCCCACTTCCACCCGCACTTTGGGACTGAATTGGTAGGGGTTGTGACTGTAGTCGGCCCATGTCGGCGGATCGGTGTCCCGGTAGTAGATGTCTGCAGTCACCGGAGATTCGGCGCTCACGGTGTAGACGACTTCGTGCGGCGCGGGTGGATCCGCGTGCGCCGGCACAGCGAGGAAGCCAGCGGCGATGAGCACTGCCAACAGCACCGTCCTAGCCATCACCGCGGCTCCATCGCGGGGCGCCGTTCTTCGACTGACAGCTGAGAAACAGTCCGTCAGGGGCCTGCGCCACCCAGTTCTCGTATCCGGCGCAGCTTGAACCCAGTTCTTTGATGCCCGCCATCGACGGGGACCGGAAGTATCGCGGCTCGTAGCGACGCGGCGACCCGCAGAACACCAACCTGTCCGGCTGGATAGATGGCCCCGCGACGGCCGTTCCGAAGACGAAGTAGGCGGTGTCCTGACACGGCTGCCCCAGAACCACACCCGTGGTCAGGCCCGGCACACACGACGGATCGTCACAGGAGACCGGGTCCGCCCCGGCGGGGGCCGCCACTGTCAAGGCCGCAGCCAATACCGCCGCAGCCAATACCGCTCTTCGCCGCATGCTTGGGGACTCTGTCAGTCTGCTGCGATTCTGCAACGTTGATGGTCCACTCAGCGGACATCTTGCCTTGCTGCCGACGGGGGGCGGTGTTTACTTCGGACGCTGCAGTCTCCGTGCCCTAGACCACTCCGAGGAGCATGCCATGCCACGTGGGCCCGCACTCGCGGTCGCCGTCGCTGCGGTGGCGCTGGGAACGACGACGACTTCCGTTGTTGCGCAGGCCGATCACCCCGACTGGGGCCTCAACGGCACTTACACCGCCGTCTCCAACGGCGAATGGGCGCGCAAGAATGAAGTTTTCTACGATCAGGCCAGCCGCCGCAGCATCTGGACCATCAGCACACAATGCAGCTACCCAGGCGAGTGCACCGGGACGGTGCGTAGCGACGAGAGCTGGACAGCGTCGATCTACCAGAGAAGTTCGGTGTGGTACGTCAAGCGGCCCATCGACAACTGGGTCCCGTGTCCGGACGGCAGCACCGCACCGGGACTGCAGACCTTTCGATTCAAGGCGATGACACCCGAAGGCGCGAACGCGGACCCAACGTCGACCACGCTGGTCGGCGAAGACACCACCACCGGACCCAGCGGCGCGTGCGGGGTGAGTAAGCCCGTGTACATCAACATGCCGTTCAAACTCACCCAGATCGGTTGAATCGGTCAGTCCTTCGATCCCAATTTCATTTCGGCAGCATGTCTTCCCAACTCTGCGGCACCGGACGGACCAGGTCCGATTGGCTGTACACCTTGCCGTCGGGTGCCGCAAACTGCCCGGTCCGCGGGTTGTAAGTAGCAAACGCCACAGCGGGGCCGCGGGTGTCCGTGGCGTAGCCGCTCGGTACAGCAGGGACAGATCCCTCCGGGGCAGCCGGCCTTTCAGCCGGCGGTGCCGGATCGCCCTTGGTGGTGTCCGGAGCGGTCATCGCCGGGACTTCGGCTGGGCCGAAGATCTGCTCCCCGAAGGTGATCCGATCATCGGGGGGAACACCCTGCGCGATCAGCGCAGGATCGATCGGGTACGGGCCGGTGACGTGCTGACGCATGGCCAGCGGCTCAAAAGGCTTGTCGCTCTCACAGATCTCGACCGTCGGTGCGCGCTTGCCGGGCTGAGCCATGCATGGGAAGTTCCTGGCGCCGCGAACCCCAATGGCCGAATCCTGCGGCAGTTTGCAGTACAACCCGTCCGGCGTATCCACATCGCTCAGGTCCGCCGGTGAACGCCATGACGACGGCGGCAAGAACCCCACCGTGCATGCCGGTGGGTCGCCGAGAGTGAGGCTAAACTCCGAAAGTGCCATGCCCGTTGGGTTATTCAGGGACGACCCGTAGGACTGGGTGGCGGCCAGATACGGTGGCAACAACACCAGCAGCTGCTCGATCGATCGATGGTAGACGAGGCCGATCTGGCCGACCGTGGTGAGATTGGCCAACAGCAGCGGCAGTGTCGGCTTGATCTGCGACAACAGACGAGACGCTTCGTCTGCTGCGCCAGATCCGGCGCGAAGTATGGTCCGAACTTCCGAATCACGAGCTTCCACTTGTCGCGTGATCCCAGCCAGGCTGCGCGCCCAGGTCCGGATCGCGTCTGCACTCTCGAGTTGGCCCTCCAGCAGCGGCCGACTGTTGTCGATCAACTTGCGCGTGCTGTCAGCGGCCGCGTCGAGCCGGGCGGCCAATGTGCTCGACGACTCGAACAGTGAGCCGAGGTCGTTGCCGGTTCCATTGAGCGCCTTGAAGGATTCGTCGAGTACGACCCCCAGCGTGCCGGTGGGAATGCTACCCACCAACTCGCTCATCTGATCGAGCATCGGACCGACCGGCCTCGGCAGCGACACGTTGTCAGCGGTGATAATGGAACCGTTTTCGAGGTAGGGACCGGCGTCAGTGCGCGGTACCAAGTCCACGTATTGCTCGCCTACCGCCGATACGCTTCGCACGTTGGCCTGCAGGTCTGCGGGAATCCTCGGCGAGGATTTCAGCGACATCGACACTTGTGCGCCGAAGCGGGTTGGCCGGATGTCGGTGACCTTGCCCACTTCTACGCCTCGATAGGTCACGTTCGAGAACTTGTACAAGCCTCCGGTGGTCGGCAGTTGAAGCTTCACCGAGATGCGGCCGATGCCCAGCAGGACCGGTGCCTGCATGTAGGCGAAGACCATCGAGCCGACACCGATCACCGAGGCGATTGAAAAGATGATCAGCTGTCTACGAACGAAACGGGTCAGCATCAGCTTCCGCCCTGGGCCGGTGTGGACGACTCCTGGCCGCCTTGTGGTGGTGATTCGTCGGTTTCAACGGTGGTCAGGGGTGGCAGGGTTGCCACCTCGGCCGGGGGCGGTCCCAGGGGGGCGTGCAGCGGGTCCCGCGTATAGGTCGAGTACCACGGGTCCCCGGGGGCCGGCACCATGGATGTACTCACGTCACCCCACCTGGTTCCGAGCAATATTCCCTTCTTCATGCGGGGAATGGTGAAGTCAAACACTATGAACTGATTCATGTAGTCGCCGCGGATGCCGCGGTCGATGAATTCCTGCGTGTAGGGGTAGGTGGGTAGGTAGGAGATTGCGGTGGTCAGGTCCGGCCCGATGTCGGCCAGGGCGCGCACCGTCGGCTCGAGATTCTCCAAGTTGCGGACGATGTCGGCCTGCGAGTCGTTGATGAGTTGGTTTGCGGTAGAGCTGAAGTCGCCCAGCTTGTCCAATGCACTGACCAGTCGCGGTCGTTGCCTGTTCAACACCTCGAGTGCGGGAGGGATCCGATTCAGTGCGCCGGTCAGAACGTCGCGCTGGCCGGCAAACGTCGCTGCCATCCGGTTCAGCGACGAGATCGTGGCGATGATGTTGTCGTGCTGACTGTCCAGAAGCGTGACCACCGTGTTCATCCGGGTCAGCAGATCCCGGATCTGAACTTGCCGTCCGTCGAGCGCCGCGTTGAAGTTGTGGACGATGTCTCCGATCCGAGTGAGGCCACCGCCGTTGACCACGATCGACAGCGACGACAGGGTCTGCTCGGTCGATGGGTATGTCGAGGACTTGGACAACGCAATGGTCGCGCCCGGGTCCAGTCGCCCGGTGGGCGCCTCGCCCAGGGGCGGGTCCAGGGCGAGGTGCATTGATCCCAGCAGGCTGGTCTGACCCACGGCTGCGACCGCGTTTCCCGGAATGACTACGTCGGGCCGGACCGAGATCTCGACGTCGGCCCGCCAATTCTCGACGGTCATCCTGCGAATCGCTCCGACCACCACATCACTGACCATCACCGGTGAATTCGATTCCAATGTACCGATATTCGCGACTTGGACGTGGTAAATCACTGCGTCGGAACCGGTCCCGACCGTGCCCGGAAGCGGCAACGAGTTGAGTCCGTCGAAGGAACAACCGGACGTGATCAGAGCCGCGCAGCAGGTTACGGCGGCCAGCCTGCGGATCGACATGGTCTTCGTCACGGCGCACCTTCCTGAACTGACAGGCCGGCTCCGGGTGGCAACAGCAGCTCGGTGACATCCGATGCGGCCGGCACCGGTGGTGGCGCCACTCCGGGCGGAATAGGCGCACCCGGATACAGGGCCGGGTGCCGGTGCGCGGGCAAGCCGTCGGGCGCGTAGGCCCCCGGCAGATGCGCTGGATCAGTCCACCCCGGTGGAGGTGGAACGTCACCGGTACCCGTGTAGGCCGACACCGCCGGCGGGGT
Source organism: Mycobacterium sp. SMC-11 (assembly GCF_046250095.1). Taxonomy (NCBI): domain Bacteria; kingdom Bacillati; phylum Actinomycetota; class Actinomycetes; order Mycobacteriales; family Mycobacteriaceae; genus Mycobacterium; species Mycobacterium sp. SMC-11. Next base: position 4,131,873 of record NZ_CP176430.1, read on the forward strand.
CTCCTGCGGTCCGCGGTCGGTTCCCCCGGCCCCGGGGGCCAGCGCGGGATCGGAATAGATCACGTTCTTCGGAGCGGGCCCCAGGTAGGCGTTGAAGGGCAGCGGCAAATAGTTGAAGTTCATCAGGCGTAGTGCCGGCCCTAGGTATTGCGCGCACGCCCTACCCGACGCCTCCGCGGTGGCATTTTCGACAGCCGCGATCGCCGAACAGATCGTAGCCACGGGATTCGCGAAATTGTTCATCGCAAAAGATCCCCGGGGACCACCGGTGTCCGGGTTGTAGATGTTATAGCCATTGACCAAGGCATTCGGCGCCGCGTGCAACACGTTTTTGACCACCATGCTGTTATCGGAGAGCACTTGCGTCACATTCGCCAGTCGCTCGATCTGTTCGACGGCCTGGTCACGCGAACCCGCGATGAATCGCTGGATCTTTGCGACGACGGCCGACAGCTCGGTGATAGCCGAGTCCAGATCGGAGCGGCTGCCGTCGATCACGCTCGTCACATCGGCAAGGCGATCCTGGAACTCGACGATCTGGGTATTGCTGTCACGCAGTGCGGCGACAAAGGTCTGGAGATTGGTGATCACCCCGACGATGTCGCCACTGCCCTTGCCCAGAACCCGGCCGACGTCCGCCAGCTGCGTAATGGTCTGACGCAGCTTGTCACCGTTACCTGCCATGGCGCCAGCGGTGGTGTCGATGAAACGTCCCAGCGAGGTGCCCGACACTCCGCTGGACGGGCCCAGGTCGGAGGCGAGCCGGGTGAGCTGCTCTTTGATCTCGTCCCATTCGACCGGGACGGCGGTCCGGTCTTCGCCGATCTCGGCGCCGTCGGGCAGGGTGGCCCCACTGGCCGCAGGACTCGACTCATAGGCAGGCGTCAGCTGCACATAGCGAGCCGACACCAGGTTGGGCGCCACGATGATCGCCTTCGCATCCGCGGGTACGAGCACATCACGGTCCACCGCGAGGACTATCCGGGTGCGAGTTCCCAACGGCTCGATGGACCTGATGGTTCCCACCCGCACACCCACCACGCGGACGTCATCACCGGGATAGATAGCCGTTGCCGATTTGAAGTAGACGACAATCGTCCTGGGACCCAGCAACTTCTGATAGCCGACGAATAGCACAGCAACGGCCAACAGTAGTGCGATACCGCCGGCGGCCAGCTTCTTTCCCCGACTGTCAAGCGCTGACCGGACACTCATCGCGATCCTCCGGGAATCCCGTTGTAGGGAAACGGGAATTCGGCGCGCGGGCCGGCGTTGTCGGGCGGCTGACCGGCATTGACTCCGCGGCGGAATCCGAGTGCGTAGTCCAGGAACGGCTGGATCGCCGGCCCAGGAAGCAGATTGGACGCAAATCCGTTGTAGTAGAACCCGTTGTTGACGGCCTCGCCTTGCGTCAGCTGGTATTTGGCCAGGCCTTTGAGGGACTTCTCCAGATTGTCGCGGTTGCGTTCCAGCATCTGCGCAACCTTGTTGAGTTGCGTGAGTGTGGGTGTCAGTTCCTGCTCGTTGTCATCGACGAGACCGGAAAGCTGTTGTGCCACCGCGGAGGCATTGGCAAGTAGATCGACGATCGCGTGGCGGCGGTCCTGCAAGACAGCGAGCAGGTCGTCGGCATTGAGGATCAGCCGGTTCACCTGCTCGCTGCGTTCGGACAGGATTCCGGTGACACTGGCGGCGGACGCGAGCAAGCCGCTCAACGATTCGTTGCGGTTGTTCAGCGACTTCGACAATCGGCTCACCCCGTCGAAGGTGGGGGCCAGTTGAGGTGCCAGTCGCTCGATGGTCGCCGACAACGTGTCCAAGGATTGGTTGATGCTCGCGGTATCGGTCGCCGCCGTGTTCGCGGTGAACTCCCCGAGCGCGTCCGTCAGCGAGTACGGCGAGGCGGTCCGGGCCAATGGGATGACGCCGCGGGCGCCGATACTGCCGGAACCGCGCGGCTCGATAACCAGAACCCGCTCACCGAGGAGTGTTGCGATGCCGATGTGCGCTGTGGTGTCCACGCCGAGTCGGACCCGGCTGTCGACGGCGAAGCTGACCAGTGCCTTGCCGTGGTCGAGGGAGACCCCGGAGACCGTGCCGACATTGACGCCCGACACCTTCACGTTGTTGCCGGCAGACAGCCCGCCGGCCTCGGCGAACAGTGCCTGGTATCTGATCGAGGTCGCCATCGCCAGGAGCTGCTTGGGCTGCAGCCCGACCATGATGATCAGCGCGACCAGTACGACGCCAACGAATCCCAAACGAACAAGCGATGATTCACGGTATTTCAGCATCAGGGTTCTCCGCACCTTCCGGTGTTCTGGATTACCCACGGGAAGTGAGCGGTACGGCCCTGCAGATCGGTCACCCGAAGCGAGACGCCGCAGATGTAGAGGTTGAGCCAACTGCCGTACGAGCCGAGGCGAACCAGCTTGCGATAGTTCTGGGGAGTCTTCTGCATCAGCAAGTCGAGTCTGGCCAGGTCGGTCTCGTTCGCCACCAGCGGGGCCAGTCGGGTCAGCTGATCAACCGTTCCCGACAGCGGCCGGCGGGCCTGGGTCAACAGTCCGGCCAACGAGGCCGTCCCGTTGTCCAGTGCGGTGATGGCGCTGCCGATCGGATCGCGTTCGGCGGCCAGACCGCTCACCAGACGCTCGAGGCCATCGACCGCACCGGAGAACTGCTTTCCGTCCTTGGACAACACCGCCAGAGTGTCGTCGAGATTCGCGATGAGCTGCTCCACGATGTGTCCGTTGTCGGCCAACGCATTTGTGAAAGAAGAAGTTCTGGTGAACAACGACTCGAGGTCACCGCCCTGTCCCTGCAGGATCTGGATCAATGAGCTGGTCAGGGAGTTGACGTCGTCGGGGTCGAGGCCCTTGATGACGGGCTTGAGACCTCCGAGCAGCAGGTCGAGGTTCAGGGCCGGCTCGGTCCGGTCGAGACCGAAGCGCGATCCCGCCGGCCGGATCTTGGTTGATCCCGGATCGTCGATGAGTTCCAGGTAGCGGTCGCCGACCAGATTCAGGTAGCGCACGGCGACCTTGGTGCTCTCGGTCAGCCGCACGTGGTCGTCGGCGTCGAAGGCCACCAGAACGGTGTTGTCGGGTTGCAACGCGATCTTGCGTACGGTGCCGACGCGAATACCGGCGACGCGCACCGAGTTTCCCGCTTTGAGGCTGGAAGCGTCCTGGAAGACCGCCGAGTAGGCGTTGGTGGAACCCGACCGGTACTGGCTGAAGATCGCGAGAAGAACAGCGGTCAGCATCACCATGGTCACACCGAACGCACCGAACTTGGCGGCCGTCTTTCCGAGGCCGCTCATCCGGGCTGACCTATCTGTCCGCCGTTTCGTGGCGGTCCGTCGATCGGCCCGTACAGCAATTGTTTGAGTCCGTCGGAGTTCAGCAGAATCCCCTCGTTGCCGTATTGCGCGGGGTTGGCGTTGACGTCGGTGATCACGAACGGTGGCTGCTTTTGGAAGCCGACCTTGGGGAGGTCTGTGCACTGGGGTCCGCCGGTGGCGGCGACCTTGGGCAGGTTCTGCGGATACCGGTAGCGCTCTTGCCCGAAAACCACGGTCTGCAGGAGCAGACCGCCGGGCACCGGTGTGCCCGGCGCCTTGGCGAGCTCCACGGCACCGCCCAGCCCACAGGTCAGCGCCTCATGGTATTGGTTGGTGAGGTCTGTGGTCGGGCCGAGCAGGTGCATGACATCGGTGATTGCCTGCCGGTTGGTACCCACGACGTCATTGCCCGTGTCGGCCAGGCCGATTGCGCTGAGCAGCAGCGTGTCCAGGTTGTGCTGTTCGCTGACGAGCGTCTGGCTCATCCGGGTCGCTGCGGCGGCAGCGGCGCTCAGGTCAGGTGCCGCATCGGCATAGGCGTTGAACACGTCGGGCGCAACGGCGAGTTCGCGTTCCATTGCTGGCAGGCTCGGATCGGTTCGCGCAAGGAACCCATCAAGGTCGCTCATCATCTGACCGATCCGCTCCCCCCGGCCGTCCAGGGCGGTGGCCAGCGCGCCCAGCGTCTCGTTGAGTTTGGTGGGTTCGATCTTCTGCAACACCGAGGACAGTCGCTCGAAGACCGAATTGACCTCGACCGTGACATGGTCTGCGTCCAGCACCTGACCGGTCTGCAAGGAGTGTTCCGAGGGCTGGTCCGGCGGAACCAGATCGACGAACTTCGACCCGAACACGGTGGACGAGGAGATGCCGACGCGCACGTTTGCCGGAATGACGTCGAGGTAGGACGGATTCATAGCAAGATGCAGCGCGGCACGCCCATCGGGTAGCGGTTCTATTGACTTCACCGAGCCAACTTGGGCGCCATGTAGTTTCACCTTCGCACCGGTGTCCATGACCAGACCGGCGCGCTGCGAAAGCACGGTGACGGGAACCGTCTTGGTGAAGCTGCCCCGGAAGAATCCCAGCGCTACCGCGACGGTGGCCACGACCACCGAAACGGAGGCCAACCCCAACAGAATTCGACGTGCCTTCGAAGTCATCGCCATCAGTGCTACGCCGCCCCTAGCCCGACAAGTTGAAGTTGCCGTCGGAGCCGTAGACCGCCAGCGACACCAACAGGGTCACCGAGATCACGACGACCAGTGAGGTCCGCACGGCGGTGCCCACGGCCACCCCTACTCCCGAGGGCCCCCCGGAGGCGAAATAGCCGAAATAGGTGTGCACCAGCAGAACCGCAATAGCCATCAGGATCGCCTGGAGAAACGACCACAACAGATCTGTCGGATTGAGGAACGTTGCGAAGTAGTGGTTGTACAGGCCTGCCGATTGTCCGAACATCACCACGGTGGTCAGCTTGCTGGCAACGAAAGACAAGATCACGGCAATCGAATACAGCGGGGCGATCGCCACCATTCCGGCCGCAATGCGGGTGCTCACAAGGTATTCGACGGCACGGATGCCCATGGTCTCCAGTGCGTCGACCTCTTCGTTGATCCGCATGGCGCCCAACTGAGCCGTCACGCCGGCACCGAACGTGGCCGCCAGACCGATCCCGGCCACCACCGGCGCCGATATCCGCACGTTGATGAACGCGGCCAGAAACCCGGTCAGGGCTTCAATGCCGATGTCGCCGAGCGAGCTGTAACCCTGAACCGCCAACGTTCCGCCGGCGGCCAGCGTGAGAAATCCGACGATGACGACGGTCCCACCGATCATCGCCAATGTGCCTGCCCCCATGCTGATCTCGGCGATGAGGCGGATCACTTCACGGCGGTAGGTCGATGCCGCGTGTGGCACACCGCCCAGAGCACGCCCGTAAAACGCGGTGTGATCGCCGATCCGGCCGATGACCTCGAGAGGTCTGTTGAGCTCCCGCGCCAACTGCGGGTGAAGCACGCGTAAGCCAGCCATCGCCATGTCCCGGCTAGTCCGAGGTCATCTGGATGCCGATGGCGGTCACCACCACATTCACCACGAACAGCGCCATAAAGGCGTACACCACCGTCTCGTTGACGGCGTTCCCCACCGCTTTGGCCCCTCCTCCGCTGATGGTCAGCCCGCGATAGCAGGCGACCACTCCGGCGATCAGGCCGAACAGTGCCGCCTTCACGCACGAGATGATCACTTCCGGAACCCCGGTAAGCAGCGTGATCCCTGCGGCGAATGCCCCGGGGTTGACACCCTGAATGAAGATCGAGAACGTGTAGCCGCCGAGGATCCCGATGATCACCACCAGGCTGTTGAGTAGTAGGGCGACGATGCCCGAGGCCAGCATCCGCGGCGCTACCAGCCGCTGAACCGGGTTGATACCGAGCACCTCCATGGCATCGATCTCTTCGCGAATGGTGCGTGATCCCAGGTCTGCACACATCGCCGTCGCCCCGGCGCCGGCCACGATCAACACGGTGACCATCGGTCCGACCTGAGTGACCGCGCCGAACGCCGCCCCGGCTCCGGACAGGTCCGCGGCTCCGAGCTCACGCAACAGGATGTTCAGAGTGAAGCTGACCAAGACGGTGAACGGGATGGCGACCAGGACGGTGGGCATCAGTGACACCCGCGCCACAAACCAGGACTGCTCCAGCAGTTCTCGGCCTTGGAAGGGGCGCCGGAACAGGAACTTCACCGCATCGGCCGACATGGCCAGCAGTCCGCCGACTGCCTGCATGGTTCCGGCTCCGCCGGTACCGAGCACCCGCAATCCGGACGACCAGCGGTCCTGGGCACTGTTCACCATGTACCGCAAACCCTCCACTGGTGGTTCGACCGAACCCTGTCACCGATCCGCCCGGCTCGGCGGCAACAGACACGTTGGCAGCCAAAAGTGTCCGCCGACACACGGTGTCCCACCTACCGGGAAGCGTCGCGGCGCCAGGGCGGCTCGGACGGGAACGTAGCCTGCTGTCCAGACGCGTCACGGTCCACCACAGCGACAGGAGTTCCCCTGTGTCACTGCCCGTCGAGCCCTCATCCGGCCTTTCGCGCTACGTTCACCGCCGAGTACTGATCACCGGGGCGGGGTCCGGCATCGGTCAGGCCTGCGTGCTACGGATTCTGGCCGAAGGCGGCCATGTGGCCGCCGCCGACATCAGTGGTGACGGGTTGGCCGACACCGTCGCCAAAGCCGGCCAGCTCGCAAGTCGCCTGTCGACAGTGGTGATGGACATCCGTGACGAACAGTCGGTCCGCGCCGGCGTGGCCCAAGTCGTCGAATCGCTGGGCGGCCTCGACACGCTGGTCAACGCCGCCGGAATACTTCGTTCATCCCATTTGTCACAGACCACCCTGGCCGACTTTGAAGAAGTGATTCGGATCAACCTGATCGGCACTTTCCTGGTCACGCGCGAAGCCATCGGCGCGCTTCACGAAGGCAAAGGGCCATCGGTGGTCAACTTCAGCTCGACGTCCGCGCAATTCGCTCACCCATACATGGCCGCCTATGCCGCGTCCAAGGGCGGCGTGCTGTCGATGACGCACGCCTGGGCGATGGAATTCGCCAAAGCCGGCATCAGGTTCAATTCCGTGCAACCCGGCTCGATTGCGTCAGGCATGACTGATGGCTCGGGCATGTCACGCCAAAGCGTCGGCCCGGGCCTGCCTCAGGACGCCGACTTCACGCTGTTCGGCAAAGTAGCGCCGATGCTGCCGCTCGATGGTGGCGCGATCTTCGCCAACCCCGATGCGGTCGCCGGCGTGGTGGCCATGTTGGGGAGCGACGACGCCTACTTCGTCACCGGTACCGAAGTCCGGATCGACGGCGGCTCCCATATGTAGGGGACGCTCCGCAGCGCCAGCCAGTTACCACCGATGGAGGAAAGAATGAAGGCCACGGGTCTACTGTGCGCGCTTTCGGCGATGGCAACGGCTGGAATATTCACTTCCCCCCCAAGTAAATCCGAACCGTTCTTTGCCAACTACCAACTCTTCCTGACAGACCGCTACGACTTCCACACCTGGGCTTGGGCGGTATCACACTGCATACCGGCAGCGGATGACTGCGCGCATATCCAAGCGGTTCCCATGCCCGTGGCCAAAGCTTTCGAATACGCCGGCGACGCCCACCTCGCCGATGGCCGCTACACGTTGGCTGTCGATATTCCTGATGGATTGCGTTGCGGTAACGTCTATTACGGTCCCGTCATCCCCACGCATGACGTGTACTCCTGGGACGCGGCGACACTGCAAGGAACCTTGACGTCCTCGTTTGAGGTCGGCTGCAGTGGATCACCCGGCGGAGTCCTGAGCTACCCGTTTACGTTAACGCGGCTCTGATGGGCTCGGAGCAGCCGGCCTGACTGCTACTACGACGGCGCCCGAAACGACCTCATCCGCAGCAGGTAGCGCGGCACCCCCGAGATACCGAGACTGCGTGGCCAGTCATCGCTGCGGAAGTAGGCGTCGGTGCCGCCGTCGACGAAGATGACACTGCCGCAAAGGAAGTCCGCGGCGTCCGAGAGCATGAACAGCATCCAGTCGGCCAACAGTGCGGGATCCCCGTAGCCGCCGACCGGCACCGGGAACGACTGAACGGCCTTGGCCTGCTGCGGTATCGCCAACAACTCGTCGAGCAGCGGCGTCTGGATCGCCCCGGGCGCTAACACGTTGAGCCGGATCCCGGCTGCGGCCCACGCCGGAGTCACCGCGCGCCGGCGTGCCCAGCGGGTCACCGCGATCTTCGATGCCCCGTAGGCCATCGACGGCGCCGCGGGGCCCAGCAGCTTCACCGTGCGCACCGCCCGCGCCGTCTTGCCGGCGAGCAGGGCACGCACGGCTCCACGAGGGACGGCGGGGATGGTGGTCGACGAATTGCTGCCGATCACCACGACTTTGGCGCGTTCCGTGGCGGCCAGCGCCGGCCGCCACGCCTCCAGCAGATCCACCACCCCGCGGAAGTTCACCTCGAAGATGGTGCGGGCCATGCCGGGCCCCGGCTTCGGGCCGAGACCCGCCGCCAGGACGGCGCCATCGAGACGGCCCCCGCACTGGGCCAGCACCTGCTCAGCGGCGGCGGAGCGTCCGGTCGGGCTGGACAGGTCCGCGATGACGTCGGCGTCGCGCAGGTCGACCCCGATGACGGTGTGACCGGCTGCCCGCAGCTTCTCCGCAGCCTGGCGTCCCATACCGGATGCCGAGCCGGTTACCGCGTAAACACCCACGAGACGTCCTCCTCTGGCCGTTGCCCTCCGTCATACAGACATACAGGGCAAGGTAGACATCATGCACGTCGGATTCATCGGACTCGGAAACATGGGCAGCGGCATGGCCGCCAACCTGCTCAAGGCAGGTCACGCCGTCACCGCCTACAACCGGTCACCGGCCAAGGTGGCCGCCCTGGCACAGCAGGGCGCCACGCCGGCACGCACGGTGGCCGACACCTGCCGCGGCGACGTGGTGCAGACCATGCTGGCCGACGACGAGGCCGTCGAGAACGTCACGCTCGGCCCGGACGGCATTGTGGCGTCGTTGCCGCCCGGCGGCACCCACATCTCGTCGAGCACCATCAGCGTGGCGCTGGCCCGTCGGCTCACCGCCGCGCACGCGGAAGCGGGCCAGTCCTATATCGCCGCACCCGTCTTCGGCCGCCCTGACGCCGCCGCCGCGGCAAAGCTTTTCGTGATCGCGGCGGGCACGCCGGCGGCACTGGACCTGGCGGCGCCGCTATTCGACGCGGTCGGTCAGCGCACCTTCGTGGTGTCCGAGCAGCCGTACACCGCCAACCTGGTGAAGCTGTCCGGCAATTTTCTGCTGGCCACCGTCATCGAGTCGCTCGGTGAGGCGATTGCGCTGGTGGAGAAGGCCGGGGTGGACCCGGTGACCTACGTCGACATCCTCACCTCGACGCTGTTCAACGCGCCGGCGTATGCCACCTACGGCGACCTGATCGCCCGCAAGAGCTTCGAGCCGGCCGGCTTCGCCGCCACCCTCGGGCTCAAGGACGTCCGGTTGGCGTTGCAGGCCGCCGAGGAGCTGACGGTGCCGCTGCCGCTGGGCAGCCTGCTGCGCGACCGTTTTCTGGCCCTGCTGGCCAACGGCGGCGGACAGCTGGACTGGTCGGCGATCACCACCCTGGCCGGGCGCGACGCCGGGGTCAAAGGGCCCTAGCCCTGGACCACTCCGCGCAGCCCGTCGGCCCCGAACGCGGGCTCGAGCATGGACGAGAAGTCCGGGCCGCGGCGCAGCATCTGTCCGCCGTCGACGTTGATGACCTGACCGGTGATGTAGCCGGCCGCGTCACTGAGCAGGAACAGCGCCAGGTTGGCGACATCTTCGACCTCGCCGGGCCGCGGCAGCGGCGTCGAGACGCGGTAGTCCTCGCTCAGCTCGGGCGAGTCCAGGATCGGGGCGACCAGCTCGGTGCGGGTCAGGCCAGGGCGGATGCTGTTGACCCGCACCCAGGAGGCGCCCAGCTCGTCGGCCGCCAGCTGCATCATGTGGTCCAGCGCCGACTTGGTGGGGCCGTAGGCGCCGAACCAGCGGTGGGTGTTGCTGGCCGCGATCGAGGAGATCCCGACGAACGAACCCCCGCCGCCGCGCACCAGCGCCCGGCCGGCGTGCTTGAGCACATACAAGGTGCCGTTGACGTTGAGGTCGACGGTGCGCCGCCACAACTCCGAGTCGATCTGGGTGATCGGCCCGATGGTCAGCGAACCGCCGGCGCAGTGCACCACGCCGTGCAGCCGGCCGTTCTTGGCCACGGCGGCATCGACGGCGGCGATCACGCTGTCCTCGTCGGTGACGTCGGTCGGCTGGTGACGGACGTTATCGCCCAGCTCGGCAGCCACCTTCGCCAACCGATCGGCGTCTCGCCCAACGATCAGGACATCGGCCCCAGCGGCAGCCAGCGCGGCGGCCACCGCCTTGCCGATACCGCTGCCGCCGCCGGTGACCAGGTAGCTGCGGTCTTCAAAGGAAAGCTGCACACCGACCCCTCACATCGAAAACTGAAACAGGTTCTACCTATGGAACCACGCCTCAGGCCGCGGCCCCCGTCGAACGACGCAACGCCTCAGAGTCAGGGTTGGTCGCGGCGGGCCACGGCGGTGGGCTTGGCGGTGCGCCAGTCCTCGACATCCGGCGGCAAGCCCAACGGGGCGCGGTTCTCGTTGTGGGCCGACCAGTGTGCGTGGCCCAGTTGATGGATGTGGAAGCCGTGCCGTAGCGCCTCGGTGAAGCCCATCGCGTCGGCGGCGCCGTTCACCGAATCCTTGATCAGCAGCGCGGCCATGGTGGGCAGCTTCGCGATGCGGCGGGCGAACTCCAGCGTCTTGTCCGCGAGCTCATCGGTCGGGAACACCTTGGAGACCATGCCCAGCCGGTGCGCCTCGTCGGCGTCCAGCGAGTCCCCGGTCAGCAGCAGCTCCTTGGCTTTGCGGGGCCCGAACTCCCAGGGGTGGGCGTAGTACTCCACGCCGGGCATGCCCAGCCGAACCCCGACGACGTCGGAGAACCGGGCGTTGTCGGCGGCCACGATCAGGTCGCAGGCCCAGATCAGCATCAGCCCGGCCGAGATGGCGTTGCCCTGCACCTGCGCGATGGTGATCTTGCGCAGGTCGCGCCACCGGCAGGTGTTCTGGAAGAAGAAGTGCCACTCCTGCAGGTACGTCTTCTCCACGACCGGCTCGCGGGTAGCGCCGTGGGACTGGAACGTCGGGTGCTGCGCCGGTCCGGGTTTCCGCTCGAGCAACGTGGCTTCGGACCCCAGGTCGTGGCCGGCGGAGAAGTTCTTGCCCCGCGCGGCCAGGATCACCACCCGGACGGTGTCATCGGCCTCGGCGCGGCCGAATGCCTCGTCAAGCTGCACCAGCAGGGTGCGATTCTGCGCGTTGTGCACGTCGGGGCGATTCAGCCAGATCCGGGCGATGCGCCCGTCGTCGAGCGTCTCGTAGTCGACCAGCCGACCCGAAGTGTCGTCAGGCTGCTCCGATGCGGTGTCCGATGTGACCATTGCCTCCGCCCTCGTCGTCGTCGCATCACAGGCTACGGCGGCCGCCCTGAGCTGCCCGAGCCAGGTGTGACACAGCGCGCACTTCGCTAGAGTCAAGTCATGCCTGCTAAATCCGAACACGCCGACATCGAGGACGTGGAACCGCTGGCCGACAGCACCGCGCGCCAGGCCCGGCGAGTGGTAGCCGCCTACGCCGAGGACGCCGACGAGTGTCGGGTGTTCCTGTCCATGCTGGGAATCGGGCCCGCGACACCCGACAAGAACGGGGCGTAGATGCCGGAGCCCGGCGGTTCAGCGAGGCTCGACGAAGGAGAGCCGAAGCTGGGACCGCCGCATGAGCCCGGCGGTTCAGCGAGGCTCGACGAAGGAGAGCCGAAACTGGGACCGTCGAATGGGCCCGGGGGCCCGGCCGCGTCACATGCGCATCAGGCCGGAGAGTCCGATTTCGTCGTAGTGGCCAACCGGCTGCCGATCGACATCGAGGTGCTCCCGGACGGTACTACGGCGTGGAAGCGCAGCCCCGGCGGATTGGTCACCGCGCTCGAGCCGCTGCTGCGTAAGCGCCGCGGCGCCTGGGTCGGCTGGCCCGGCAGCCCGGAAGCGCCCGACGGTCCGATCGACGTCGAGGACCTGCGGCTGCATCCGGTGCCGCTGGACACCACCGATATCGCCGAGTACTACGAGGGCTTCTCCAACGCCACCCTGTGGCCGCTGTATCACGACGTGATCGTTAAGCCGATCTACCACCGGCAGTGGTGGGACCGCTACGTCGACGTCAACCGCCGTTTCGCCGAGGCCACGTCGCGAGCCGCCGCGCCGGGAGCCACGGTGTGGGTGCAGGACTATCAGCTGCAGCTGGTACCGAAGATGCTGCGGGATCTGCGGCCCGACCTGACCATCGGATTTTTCCTGCACATCCCGTTCCCACCGGTGGAGCTGTTCATGCAGCTGCCGTGGCGCGCCGAGATCGTCGACGGCCTGCTCGGCGCCGACCTGGTCGGCTTTCACCTGGCCGGCGGCGCCCAGAACTTCTTGTTCTTGGCTCGCAATCTGGCCGGGGCCGTCACCTCGCGGGGCTCGGTCGGGGTGCGCAGCCGATTCGGCGAGGTGCGGCTGACCGACCGCACGGTACGGGTCGGCGCCTTCCCCATCTCGATCGACTCCGGCGAACTCGACCGCAAGGCACGCGAGCGCGCAATCCGACGGCGGGCCAAGGAAATTCGCGCCGAACTGGGCCATCCCCGCAAGATCCTGCTCGGCGTGGACCGCCTGGACTACACCAAGGGCATCGACGTCCGGCTCAAGGCGTTCAACGAGCTGCTGGCCGAGGGACGCGCCAAGCGCGACGACACCGTGCTGGTGCAGCTGGCGACTCCGAGCCGGGAGCGGGTGGAGAGCTACCAGATCCTGCGCGACGACATCGAACGCCAAGTCGGCCACATCAACGGCGAGTACAGCGAGGTCGGTCACCCGGTGGTGCACTACCTGCACCGCCCAGTCCCCCGCGACGAACTGATCGCATTCTTCGTGGCCAGCGACGTCATGCTGGTGACCCCGCTGCGCGACGGTATGAATCTGGTCGCCAAGGAATACGTGGCCTGCCGCAGCGACCTGGGCGGCGCCTTGGTCCTGAGCGAATTCACCGGTGCTGCAGCGGAATTGCGTCAGGCTTACCTGGTCAATCCGCACGACCTCGAGTGCGTCAAGGACGTCATCGAGGCGGCGGTCAACCAGACTCCCGAGGAGGGGCGCCGACGCATGCGGGCACTGCGTCGCCAGGTGCTGGCCCACGACGTGGACCGCTGGGCCCGATCCTTCCTCGGTGCGCTCGCCGACTCCGCGGAGTAACGCGGCGTGGCTCAGCCGACCGCGCCGACCCGCTAGCCCGATTGACGCCGCCTGCGATCGACGCTAGCTACACAGGTGCTGTGGGTTGTCCTGGCAGTTCAGCGGGTAGTGGACGACCGGGTACGGCAGCGGCGAGACGAAGGTCAGCGTGAACGCGCGCTTGGTCAACCCGGGCTGCAGTCCACACACCGCGTTGTGCGCGGTGGTGTAGGTGCCGTTGAGAGACGTGTCGAACTGGTACATCTCGTCGCTGCCGGCGGTGGTCCCGTCGGAGCACCGGGTGCCCGCCAACAGCGGCGTCTTGTAGGTCCACTGGCCGTTGGCCAGCCGGTAGGCCCCGGCCTGTCCGGGCGGGCCGTTGCTTTCCACCTGCAGCTTGCAGCCGACCGCCAGGTGCAGTGGCACGCGGCCGTCGCCGACGGTCGGGACGCACAGCGGATAAATCTTCCAGGTCGCGGTCTTGGCACCGTCGTTGTAGGTGTAGATGCCCTCCAGCGTGCCTTCTGGAATCGCATCGTCGTCGGCACCGGCCGGGACTGCGAGCCCGGTGGCCGCCGTCATCGCCGCAGCCAAGGCGACAAGACCACGAACGAGTTTCCCCATGGCGCTCATCCTTTCAGCTAGATCGGCACGATATTGCTGATCAGCCACTTGCGGTCGATCTTGCGGAAGTCCACCCGCAGCCGACTGCCCTCGTAGTACTTCTCCTTGGACTTGCCTGTCACGGTGCGGTTGACGAACACCAACACCGAACCCGAAGTCCGGCGCGCAGCCATGGCGGCGACGCCGACGACATCGACCTGGTTCACCAACTGCTTCTCGCGCGCCTGCGGGATGATCTCGTTGATGGCACGAGCCTCGAATTCGCGCCGGTAGTCCCCGGTGAACATCGGGTAGGTCTCGGTCAGGCTGCGTTCCACCGTCTTGTACTCATAGCCAAGCACTTTGGGGATCTCGTCAGCGGTCAGTCTGACCAGCTCCGAGCGCGCCGACTGTTCACCGTGCGTCTCGACCCGGTTCCAGTACAGCTTTCCCGCCGATGCGCCAAGGCCCACGAACGCCGCGAGCAACGCCGCCAACACGGCCAGCAACATCCACTTACGCGTCATCGGCTGCCGTCCGGCCACTTGAGGTCGTATGCCGTCATGTTGCCCGCGTCGTCTTCATGCACGATCACCCGCAGAGCGTAGGGCTGCGACGGCTTGTTGACTCCATCGACATCGGTGGCGGTAGCTCGCATCGCCACCAATACCGACGCGTTGGCGGCGATGTTGTCGACTCCTTCCAACGCCGCGGCGTTGATGACGGCTTCCGAGCTGTGCTTGGTCTCGCGTAGCAACGCCTTGAGGTTCTCGGCGTTGGCGGCCATGGTGTCGCGCAGCGGCCCGCTGGTGCCCGCCACGAAGAGATCCACCTGCTCACTGATGGTGTCGGGCGTATAGGTGTACATGTTCAGCACGGTCTGGACCGCGGTGTCGATGAATCGCTGGTCGCGCTGCTGCGCTGCGTCGGCATGCCGGTGTTGTACCCCGAGCGTGGCGACCAGCCCGCCCAGCAGGACCGACGCCGCCAGTCCGACCGCGCCCGCCAGTTGCGCGGTCTTGCGAGCATTGGGCCGACGCCGCGGCGGCGGACCGGCCGGCCGCACCGCCCGCACCGCGGCGCGACTCGGTGCGGGAATAACTACGGCGGCCGGCGTCGTTTCGCCGGGATCACCCGCTGGTCCCGCAGCCCGCGAGGCCCGGCGCCGGACCTTCGCGTCGTCGGGTCCGCTCACGTCTGCCTCGGCGCGAGCATCAGATCAGCCCAGTTCTCCGCCGGCAGCCACTTGTCCGAGCCGGAGACGAACACTCCGCTGTTACCGGCCGGATCCACGAACTTTCCGGACCGGTCGTAGGTGCTGTACGCGACCCCGTTGGCCTCGGCGGGCAACGGTCCCGGAGCCGGACCGGGCGCCGGTGCCGGCGCGGGGTCACGACCGTAGGCAGGCAGGCCACCATTGCCCCCAGGACCAGTCGGCAGGTTCTGGTCCGGCGGCGCGTAGTACGGCCACGGCGCCGGCGGGTTGGGACCGAGCTGGTTCGGCGGGTACGGCAGGGGGAACGGCGGGTTGGGCGCCGGACCGGGGCCCGCGGGCACACCCGGCGGCAGCGTAACGACCGGCGGTCCCGGGTCGTAGTCCGTCGACGGCGGGATGTAGGGGAACTTGTTCATCGGATTCAGCATCCGCGGATCGGTGATCGGGGTGTCGTACGGGACCGGCGGGCCGCGCCAGGTGTTGCTACCGATCGGGACGTAGCCCCGCGGGTCGCGACAGAGCTGGATCGTCGGCGCCCGCTTGCCCGGGTACTCCATGCACGGGTAGTTGCGCGCGCCGCGAACCGCAGACGGGTCGTTCTGCGCGGCCTGACAATACAAGTTCTTGGGCAGCTCACGGACGGTTTCGTCGGCCGGCGAACGCATCTCGGTGAACGGCAAGAAGCCGACCGTGCACGGAGGCGGGTCATGCATGTCGATCTTGAAGTCCAGCTTGGCGCCCTCTTCCATCGGCACACCACCGGCGACGGTGATCAGCGCCGCCATCAGCGCAGGGAACACCACCAGCGCCTGCTCGATGGAGTTGCGATAGATGACTCCGACCCGCCCGAAGTTGGCGATGCTGGCGGCCAGCGTCGGGAAGGAGGCGCGGATCCCGTCGAACGTGGTGTTGGCCTCGTCAGCGACGCTGGGCAGCGTCTGCAGCACCTCGCGGAGCTGCGGGTCGGCGTTGCGCACCTCGGTGGTGACCGCCGCCAGCGACCGGGCCAGCTTCTTGATGCCATCGCCCCCGCGGATCTGGGCGTCCAAGAAGGGCTCGACCTGGTCGACCAGCTTCGAGGTTGCGTCGAAGTTGTCATTGGCTTCGTCGATGAGCTGCCGCGACGAGGCGATCATTCGGGCCAGCTCCTGCCCGGAGCCGTTGAATCCCTCGAAAGCGCTGCGCAGCAGATCACGAAGACGACTGTTGGCGACACTGTTGACCAGCGACTGCGCCTGGTCGAGCAGTCCGGCGATGTCCTGACCGATAGCGGTGCGGTCCTGGCCGATACGCGCGCCGTTGCGCAGTACGCCTGTAGCCGTATCCCCGGCGGGTGGCACCAGGTCGATGTACTGCTCACCGATTGCGGACATGCTCTTGACCGTGGCGGTGACATTGCCCGGGATCTTGGTGCTGCTGTTGAGCCGCATTGCGGCGTCGACACCGTGGTCGCTGAGTTGAACAGATTCCACCCGACCCACGGTCACGCCGCGGTAGGTGACGTTGGCGCTCTTGTAGATACCGCCGCCGCCGATGAAGTCGGCGGTCACCTTGTAAGTCCCGATGCCCATCCGGCTCGGGGCATGCAGGTACAGGATCGAGATCGCACCGACGGCCAGCACTGTGACCACGGCGAAGATCCCGAGTTGGATTCGAACGAGGCGGGTCAGCATCGCGGGTCATTCCTCATAGTGGGGAGCCGTGCCGGGTGGGATCTTGAACGGGTCGGCAGCCTGACCGGACAGGTTCGCCATTTCACCGATCAAGAAGTCGGGTGGGTTGAGGACGTCGTGCATGTGCGGCATGTTCGGGTCGAAAGCACCTGTGGTGAACACCGTCTCACCGAACCGTCGCAGCGTCATGTCGAAGGTGACATAGACGTTGAGGAAGTCGCCGCGCACCGCGTTGCGCAGATACATCGACGGGAACGGGAAGGTCGGAATGAACGGGAACGCGGTCACCAACTCGTTGGCGTTGTCGGCGAACGCCTTGATGATCGGGTACAGGTCCTTGATGTCGGCCGCGAAGTCTTCCTTGGTCTCGCTCATGATCCGCGAACCGACGACGGCCAACCGCTGCAGCGCACCGAAAGCGTCGACGATGTTGCTGCGGTTGTCATTGAGCACCTGCAGCGCCGCCGGCATGGTGTCCAGCGCCCGCGACAGGCTGGGAGCGCTACGGGCAAGGGTCGCCCCGACTCGGTTCAGGCCCTCGGCGGCCGCGACGATGTCGCGTGCCTGGCGGTCCAGCGAGGCGGTGAGTTCGGCCAGTCGCGGCACCAGCTCGGCAAAGGTGCCGGCGCGGCCGGCGACCGCGGCGTAGGCCTCTTCGGTGATGTCTTGAACCGCACCGAGATTGCCCTGGTTGACCACCACACCCAACGACGACAGCACCTCTTCGGTGCTGGGGTAGCGCCCGGTCCGGCTGAGCGGAATCTCATCACCTCGGGCGAGGGTGCCGACCGGTGGTTGGTCGGTCGGCTCGGCAAGCTCGATGTGCTGAGAGCCCAGCAGCGAGGTCTGCGCGACCTTCGCGACGGCATTGGCCGGCAGATGCACGTTGCCGTCCAACGACAGCTTGACCGCGGCGTAGAAGGTGCCGTCGGGCTGCTGCACGGCCCGAATGCCCGAGACACTGCCGACGGTGACGTCATCGACCATCACCGGCGAGTTCTGCGGCAGTGTGGTGACGTCGGGCAGTTGCACCGTGATGCTGTAGGAGCCGCGGCCATGCCCTGCGGTTCCCGGCATGTTCAGCGAGTTCAGCCCGCCGAACTGACAGCCGGACAACATCAACGCCCCCGCGCCGAGCACCGCACCGCGGCGGCCGACCCGGTGCAGCGCGCCTCCAAGAGACTTCACGCTCATCCGCCCTCCCGGGGTGCGCCGGCACCAGGCTGGGCCGGTCCGGTCGGGCCGGGTGCCTTGCCCAGCTGCCCCGGCGCCGGCGGCGGCAGGAACAGCGCGGCGACGTCTTCGGTGTTCGGCGGCGTGACACCGGGAGCCGGCAGCCACTTCAGGTAGGGCACCGGCGTCTCCGACTTCGCCTCGGTGGCCGGGGTGTCGTAGATGATCTGCCCCTTGTAGGCGGTGATCGAGTTGATCGGGTGGAACAACAACGGGATGAAGTTCATCGCCCATCGGCGCATGACCGGCCCCATCCGCTCCTTGCAGATCTCCGCCCTCTTGAAGTTGTCTGGCACCGATCCGATGTCGAAGACGCCGCCGCAGATGAACTGCACCGGGTTGGCGAAGTCGGGCAGCGAGAGCAGGCCGGCGAGCGAACCCTGGGCCGGGTTGTAGATGTTGTAGAAGTTCACCAAGCCGTGCGGGGTGATGTGCAGCACCTGCTCGAAGTTGTCGCTCTGTTCCGACAACATACCGGTGAAATCCGCGAGCTTGTTGACCTGGGCGATCAACGCGTCGTTGTTGTTGTGCAAGAAGCCCCGTACATCGCGCAATGCCTGGCTCAGCGTTCCCAGCGTGGCATCCAGGTCGACCGAGCTCTCGGCCAGCACTGCCGACACCGCCGCGACATGGTCGGTGAACTGCACGATCTGCTCGTTGCTGCCGGAGAGCGCATCCACCAGGACCTGCAGGTTCTTGACGGTGCCGAAAAGGTCGGTGCGCGAGTCACCGAGGCGTCCGGTAGTCGCCGACAGTTCCCGCAGTGCATTGCGGAACGAGTCGCCGTTGCCGTCGAAGGTGTCGGCGGCCTGGTTGACGAAGGCGCTCAGCGCGCCGTTGAGCTTGCCCTGCTCGGGTGCCAACTGGGCGCTGAGCTGGGTCAGCTCCTGCTTGACCTCGTCCCATTCGACCGGGACTGCGGTGCGGTCTTCGCCCAGCACCGCTCCGTCGGCCAGCTTGTCACCTTCGGTGTAGGCCGGGGCCAGCTGAATGACACGCGCGGAGACGATATTCGGTGCCATCAGCACCGCATGCACATCGGCCGGCAGCGGCACGTCCTTGCTCACCGACATGGTGATCTTGACGTTCTCGGCACGCGGTTCGATGGATTCGATGCGGCCGACCGGGACCCCGACCACCCGGACGTCGTCGCCCGGGTAAAGGCCCACCGCCGAAGCGAAGTAACCGGTGATGCGGTAGCTGCGCTGCGCTGGCAGCACCACGTAGGCCGCGGCGGCCAGCAGTACGGCCAATGCCCCGGCGAGGACGATGCGTGTAGTTCGGCGCGTCATGGTGACTTCGGCTTAATGATCGTGCGCTCGGAGATCATCCCGCGCAGGTAGTCGGCCAGGCTGTCGGGAAGCTTGCCGGGCTGGAAGTACACGTCGAGCAGCACCTCCGACATGGTGGGCGGCGGCAGGCCGTACAGGTTGATCTGGAACCCAGGTCCCGAGGCCACCACCTCGCCGAGCGTGGTGGCGTATCCCGGCAGCCGTTCCAAGGCACCGGCGATCCGGTCCTTGCGCTCGATCACGTTGTCCAGCACCAGGTTCAGCTTCTTCAACGTCGGACCGATCTCTTTTTCGTTATCGGTCACGACTCCGGAAAGCTGTTGCGACACATCCTCGATGCCACCGATCAGCGCGCCGAGCGCCTGCCGGCGCTCATCCAGCGCAGCGAAGAGCTGGTTTCCGTCGAGCACCAGCTTGTTCACCTGGGCGGCACGCTGATTAAGCACACCGGTGACGACCTGGGCGTGCGATAGCAACTGGCCCAACGCCTCGTCGCGGCGGTTGAGGCTGCGCGACAGGGCGGACACCCCATCCAGCGCTCCGCGCAACTGCGGAGTGGCCTCACGCATGGAGTCGGTGAGCACCTGCAGTGCTTCCTCGAATCGCGGCTTGTCTAGATCGCGGACGTTGCCGCCGAGATCCTGCAGCGCATTGTTGAGCGTGTACGGGGCCCGCGTGCGCTCGAGCGGAATCGAGGTCACCGAACCGGCACCGGCGGGCGTGATCGACAGGGCCTTCTCACCCAGCACAGTGTCGGTGCGAATGGCGGCCAGCGACTGGTCGCCCACCCGCACCTTGCGGTCGACGGTGAAGTCCACCTTCGCGCTCGCCCCAGCCAGCGCCACCGATTTGACCTTGCCCACCCGGATGCCGGAGACCGTCACGTCGTTACCGGGGATGATGCCGCCGGCGTCGGCGAAGTAGGCGTGGTAGTTCTTGCCCTGCGGCCAGAACGGCAGGCTGGTGTATCCGAAGGACACCAAAACCAGGCAGGCCACAAGTGCGATGCCCAGCAGACCCGTGCGAACCGGGTTTACGCCGTCAATTTTTGACAGGAGAGCACCTCCCCTTGCTCGTGTCGTTCTGGCCACCCATGGGCAAGGTGATGTCGCTGCCGGCGGGGCCGTTGAACTTCAAGGCGACAGTGCAGTAGTTGATGTTGAAGAATGAGCCATAGGCGCCCAACGCATTCAGCCGCAGGTAGTTCTCTTCCAGCGGGTCGATGACGTCGTTCAGCTCCTGCTTGCGCTTGTCCAGCACGGTGGCCAGCGGTCGCGCGTTCTCGATCACGCCCTGCAGCGGTCGGCGGGTACGTCGCAGCGTGTCGGTGAGGTCGTTCTCGACCGAGGCCAGCGGGCCGATCGCGCCGGCGATCGCATCCTTGCCCTGGGCCAGCCCGCTGATCAGCTGCTGCAGCCGATCGACGGTGGCATCGAACTGTTCGCTCTTCTCGTCAACCGTGGTCAGCACCGTGTTCAGGTTGTTGATCACGTCGCCGATCAGCTGGTCGCGGGAAGCCAACGTGGTGGTGAATGAACTAGTACTGGCCAGCATCTGCGACAGTGCACCGCCCTGGCCCTGCAGCAGCTCGATGAGAGCGTTGCTGATCTCGTTGATCTTTCCGCCGTCCAAGCCCTTGAGCAGCGGGCGCATCCCGCCCAGCAGCGCGTCCAGGTCCAGCGCCGGCTGAGTGTGATCGCGGGCAATGGTAGCGCCCGGGGGCAGCTTGTGCAGGTCGCCGGCGCCCGAGGCGATCTCGAGATACCGGTCGCCGACCAGGTTTTCGTACCGGATGAGCGCACGAGTCGAGTCGTAGATCTGGTAGCGCTTGTCGACGTCGAAGGTGACCTTGACGGTGTTCTCCGGCGTCAGCTCAACGCGCTTCACGGTGCCGACCGGGATGCCGGCGATCCGCACGTCCTGTCCGCTCTTGAGCCGAGAGGCGGTGGAGAAATCCGCGTGGTAGGTGTGGTTCGAGGCGAATCGGAACTCACCGAACACCACCACCAGACCAGCGGACACCAACAGCATGGCGACGGCGAAGATCGTGACCTTGACCAGGGTGCTGCGCGGACTCATCAGTATTCATCCCGTTCCGCGAAAGCGCCGTTGAAGAGGAACTGCACGGTGGAGGGCGCGTCGAACTGGACCTCGGTGTTGGGCTGGAATGGGATGTAGGCGCTGTCGGTCACCAGGAACGGTGAGCGGAACCAGGAGCCGCCGTACTGCTTGCTGGGGATGTCCGGCAAGCCGCGGCAGTTCGGTCCACCGGTCGCGTTGGCCACCGGCAGGCTCTCCGGGTAGGTGTAGGCCGGTGCGCCGGGGATGAAGCTGGACTGAACGTACAGGGCCGGCTTGGTGCCGCCCAGCGACGGCCCGAAGCGCTCCAGGGCCTTTTGGATTCCCTTGAACAGGCAGCCGAACTCGGGCGAGTACTCGGCCAGCAGGCTGCCCATGGCGCGGAAGCGCTGGACACCGGCGATGAAGTCGTCAGCGGCCGGGGAGAAGGTGTCGTAGCCGTTGTTGGCCAGCCCCGTCGTCGCCAGCAACGCCTTGTTCAGGTTCTCCCGCTGATCGACCAGGGTCTTACTGATTGCCGGAACGTTGTCGAACGTGGTCGCCAGGTCCGGTGCGGCATCGCCGTAGATGTTGCCGACGATCGCTGTCTTGGCGAAGCCCGACTGCAACTGGGGCAGTTTCGGATTGAACTTGCCGAGATAGCTGTTCAGCCCGGACAGCAGCGCGCCCAGGTTGTCGCCGTTGCCGCGCAGACCCTCGGCCAGCGCGCTCACTGATCCGTTGAGCTGTACCGGGTCAAGTTTGTCCAACAGATCCGTCAGCTTTTGGAACAGCGTGTTGACCTCCAGCTGCACGTCGGAGGCCTGAACGTTCGCGCCGTTGCGCAGCGTCGCACCCGACGGCGCCGGCGGCGGAATGAACTCCACCGACTTGGCTCCGAAGATGGTGTTGCCGGCGATGTGCACCGCCGCATTCGACGGGATCTGGCGCATCGCGGAGCTGTCGATGGCCAGGAATAGTTTGGCCTGGTCACCGGAGTACTTGATCGACTTGACCTTGCCGACCTGGATGCCGCGGTATTTGACCTTGGCGTCCTGTTCCATCACCAGGCCGGCGCGCGGCGAGGTGACGGTGACCTTTTCGGTGGAACTGAAGACCGACACGTAGGACAGGTAGGTAAACACAGTGGCGGCAGCCAGGATCGCACCGAGGATTGCCGCAGCAATCCTCACCTGGGTACGCCTCGATCCCGTTTGCACGTGTATTCCCTTGCTAGCCCGAGAGGTTGAAGTTACCGGACCCGCCGTAGACGGCGAGTGAGACGAACAGAGTGATCACGACCACCACGACCAGTGAGGTCCGCACGGCTTGGCCCACCGCGATGCCCACCCCGACGGGACCGCCGGCGGCGTTGAAGCCGTAGTTGGTGTGCACCAGCATCACCGCGACCGACATGATGATCGCCTGCAAGAAGGACCACAGCAGATCGGTGGGGATCAAGAACGTGTCGAAGTAGTGGTCGTAGAGACCCGGGGACTGCGAGTTGATGAACACCGTGGTGGACCGAGCGGCGAAGAACGCGGCCAGCACTGACAGTGAATACAGCGGGATGATCGCGATCAGGCCGGCCACCAGCCGGGTGGACACCAAATACGACACCGCATGGACGGCCATCGATTCGACGGCGTCGATCTCCTCGGCCACGCGCATGGCGCCGAGCTGGGCGGTGGTTCCGGCTCCGATCGTGGCTGCCAGGGCGATCCCGGCAACCACCGGTGCCACGATTCGCACATTGAGGAACGCGGACAGGAAGCCGGTCAACGCCTCGATGCCGATGTTGCCCAACGAGGAGAAACCCTGGACCGCGATCACGCCACCGGAGGCCAGCGTGAGGAAGGTGGCCACCCCGACCGTGCCACCGATGATGGCCAAAGCGCCGGTTCCCATGGTGATCTCGGCGATCAGCCGGATGGTCTCCTTGCGGTACCGGGTCAGCGCGTTAGGGACGTACCGGATCGATTCGGCGTAGAACAGTGCCTGCTCGCCGAAGTTGTCGACGGCCTTAGGCACCCCGCGGAACAGCCGCCGGAAGCGCAACGTGGCGTCGTAACTCATTTGACCAGCACCCGGACGCTGATGGCGGTCATGACGACGTTGATGACGAACAAACAAATAAAGGCGTAGACGACGGTCTCGTTGACCGCGTTGCCCACGCCCTGGGGGCCGCCCTTGGCGGTCAGCCCGCGATAACAGCCGATCAGACCGGCCGCCGTACCGAACAGCAACGCCTTGATCTCAGCCATCACCAGCTCGCCGAGCCCGGTAAGCACGGTGAGTCCGTTGATGAAGGCACCGGGGTTCACGCCCTGTAGAAAGACTGAGAACACATAGCCGCCGACCAGGCCGATCGCACACACCAGGCCGTTGAGCAGCAAGGCGACGAACGTCGACGCCAGGGCGCGGGGCACCACCAGTCGTTGGATCGGGTCGATGCCGAGCACTCGCATCGCGTCGATCTCTTCGCGGATGGTTCGGGCACCGAGGTCCGCGCAGATGGCGGTCGCGCCTGCGCCGGCGACCACGAGCACGGTCACCACCGGGCCCAGCTGGGTGATGGTGCCGAACGCGGTTCCTGCGCCGGACAGGTCGGCAGCACCGATTTCGCGCAACAGGATATTGAGGGTGAACGCCACCAGCACGGTGAACGGGATCGCGACCAGCACCGTCGGCAGCAACGACACCCGGGCGATCATCCAGGTCTGGTCGAGGAATTCGCGGTACTGGAACGGCCGGCGGAACATGGCCCGGAACGTCTCCAGGGACATCTCTACGAAACCGCCCACGGCCCGAGCCGGAACCGTGAGTTGTTCGATCAAGACGCGTCCTTCCCTCAGGGCGGGCTTGCAGGGGCATCGGTGGTCGCAAAACTGTATCCGGCAACCTCGCGCGAACGGCGTCATTCGTGCAATTCAGACGCCGCCCCACGTGAGCCGGATCATATTAACTAGAACACGTTCTCAGTGTCAAAGGACACGTTTCAGCGAGATTCCTGAGATATCCGCCCTGGTCACAACCCATTGTGACCTACGCCTCGCTGTAACGCGTTCTAATTTTGTTCTAATCGCCGGACATCAGTTCGGACGCGGAGAAAGTCCGGGCCGGGTCCCGGCCGGCGAAGTAATTCGCCAGCGTGTCCGACAGCCCGGCCGGGTCCCAAGCCTGCCCATCGGCGCTGAACTTACGTTCCACCGTCGGCGCGGCCATCAGGGTTACCTCAGGTCCGTAGACCACGAAAACCTGACCACTGACCGCAGCCGAGGCCGGGGATGCCAGGAACCGGACCAACGTCACCACGTGCTCGGGCGACAGCGGGTCGATCTCGCCTTCGCCTACCTTGGCCTCACCGAACACATCGGCGGTCATCGCGGTACGGGCCCGCGGGCAGATCGCGTTGGCAGACACGCCGTAGCGGCTCAGCGCCCGGCTGGCCGACAACGTCAGCGCGGTGATGCCCGCCTTGGCCGCTCCATAGTTGGCCTGTCCGACCGGTCCCATCAGGCCGGCCTCCGAAGAGGTGTTGATGATGCGGCCGTAAACCGTGCCCGTTTCGGCGTCCTTAGCCTTCTGCCGCCAGTACGCCGCCGCATTGCGGGTCAACAGGAAATGTCCACGGAGGTGGACTGCGATCACGGCGTCGAAGTCGTCGTCGGACATGTTGAACAACATCCGGTCGCGGGTGATCCCGGCGTTGTTGACGACGATGTTCAGCCCGCCCAGGCCGTCGGCGGTGCTGACGAGCTCGTCGGCGGTGGACCGCTGACTGATGTCGCCGGCCACGGCCACACCCTTACCGCCGGCCGCGGCGATCTCGTCGATGACGTCGGAGGACTCCAGCGCCGGCGCGATGTCGTTGACGACCACCGTCGCCCCGGAGCGGGCCAACCCGATCGCCTCTGCTCGGCCCAGGCCGGCGGCCGCGCCGGTCACCACTGCGACCTTGCCGGTCAGGTCGATCGTGTTGTCAGTCATTTACGCCGCTCCTTACGCGTCACCGGCGTACTCGTCGTCACCGGCGGTTATGAATACCTCTAGTCGTTGCCCGTGGGAGGCTAGTCGTCGACGCGGCGCAGCGCGGCCCGCGGGCACTCGGCGATGGCCTGCTCGGCGTGGGCTTCCCGGTCGGCCGGGACGGGGGCGAGCTTGACCTCTGCCTGCTCGTCATCGTTCAGATCGAACAGGTCGGGGTCGATTCCGACGCAAATCGCGTTGCCCTCGCAACGATCCAGATCTACCTCAACTCGCATGACATTCTCCTGTAAAAGCCCTGCGCCGACCGAGCGTTTCCGGCCGTCGTCGTCCACTAGTGTCACCATACGATCCGACAGCTTCCCCACACGAGCCGCTAGGGCCGTTGGACCCCGGGACTAGAACGTGTTACAACGGGCTGTCGAACCAGAATCTTATCGTGACACCGATCACCAGCGAAGGACTCCCCCGATGCAGATCAGCTACACGCCGGCCCAAGAAGAGCTGCGCAGCGAACTGAGGTCCTACTTCACCACGCTGATGACGCCGGAGCGTCGCGAGGCCCTCAGCTCGACCCAGGGCGAGTACGGCACCGGCAACGTTTACCGGGAGACCGTGGCCCAGATGGGGCAGGACGGTTGGCTGACCTTGAGCTGGCCGAAGGAGTACGGCGGCCAGGCGCGTTCGCCGATGGAACAGCTGATCTTCACCGACGAGGCCGCGATCGCCGGCGCCCCGGTGCCGTTCCTGACCATCAACAGCGTCGCGCCGACGATCATGGCGTTCGGCACCGAAGAGCAGAAGAAGTTCTTCCTGCCCAAGATCGCCGCCGGCGAGCTGCACTTCGCGATCGGCTACTCGGAGCCGGGCGCCGGCACCGACCTGGCCTCGCTGCGTACCACCGCGGTGCGTGACGGCGACGACTACGTGATCAACGGCCAGAAGATGTGGACGTCACTGATCGCCTACGCCGACTACGTGTGGCTGGCGGCCCGGACCAACCCGGAGGCCAAGAAGCACCGCGGGATCTCGATGCTGATCGTGCCGACCACCGCCGAGGGCTTCTCCTGGACCCCGGTCCACACCATGGCCGGTCCGGACACCAGTGCTACCTACTACCAAGATGTGCGGGTGCCGGTGACCAACCTGGTCGGCGAGGAGCACGCGGGCTGGAAGCTGGTGACCAACCAGCTCAACCACGAGCGCGTTGCCCTGGTCTCGGCGCAGCCGATCTTCCTGGCGCTCGAAGAGGTCCGCGAGTGGGCACAGAACACCAAAGACGCCCACGGCAACCGCATCATCGACTCGCAGTGGGTGCAGCTCAACCTGGCCCGGGTGCTGGCCAAGGCCGAAGTGCTCAAGCTGATCAACTGGGAGCTGGCCTCCGCGGACAAGGCCGCCCCGTCGCCGGCGGACGCCTCGGCGGCGAAGGTGTTCGGCACCGAGCTGGCCACCGAGGCCTACCGGCTGCTGATGGAGGTGCTCGGCACCGCCGCCACGGTGCGCCAGGACTCCCCCGGCGCGCTGCTGCGCGGTCGGGTGGAGCGGATGCACCGGGCCTGCCTGATCCTGACCTTCGGCGGCGGCACCAACGAGGTGCAGCGCGACATCATCGGCATGGTCGCGCTGGGCCTGCCCCGGAACCGCTGACCCACATACCCAAGACTTTGGAGGCAAGTACTCATGGACTTCACCACTACCGAAGCATCTGACGACCTTTCGGGTCTGGTCGGCACCATCGTGGACGCGGTGTGCACGCCGGAGCGCCAGCGTGAGCTCGACGCGTTGGAGCAGCGCTTCGATACCGAGCTGTGGCGCAAGCTGATCGACGCCGACGTCGTGTCCAGCGCGGCGAGCGAGTCGCTGGGCGGCGGCGGGTTCGGCGTGCTGGAGCAGACGGCGATTCTGACCGCACTCGGCCGTCAGCTGGCCGCGGTGCCCTACCTGGAGTCGGTGGTACTGGCCGCCGAGACGCTGGCCAAGTTCGGCTCGGCCGAGCTGCAGCAGGCCTGGGGTGCCCCGGCCGCGGCCGGCGAGAAGATCCTCACCATCGCCCTCGACGGCGAGATGGGCGAAGGCCCGGTTCGGGCGGCCGCCGCTGGTGAAGGCTTCCGTCTCACCGGTACTCGTACCCAGGTCGGTTTCGCTTCGGTCGCCGACGCGTTCCTGGTGGCTGCCGAAACCGATTCGGGCGCAGCGGTGTTCCTGATCGCGGCTTCCGACCCCGGCGTGACGGTGACCTCGCTGGCCACCACCGGACGGGGCAGCGTGGGCCACCTGGAGCTCTCCGGGGTCGAGGTGGAGGCCGGCCGACTGGTCGGTGGCGCCGACGTGCTCGACCACCTGGTCAGCGTGGCGGCCCTGGGCCGCAGCGCCTACCAGCTGGGGGTGCTGGAGCGCGGACTGGCCATGACCGCCGAATACGCCCGCGAGCGTGAGCAGTTCGACAAGCCGATCGGCAGCTTCCAGGCGGTGTCGCAGCGGCTGGCCGACGGCTACATCGACGTCAAGGGCCTGCGTCTGACGCTGACCCAGGCGGCGTGGCGGGTCAGTGAAGGTCTGCCGGCGACCACCCAGGTGGCCACCGCCGCATTCTGGGCGGCCGAGGCCGGCCACCGGGTGGCGCACAGCATCGTTCACATCCACGGCGGAGTCGGTATCGACATCGACCACCCGATCCACCGCTACTTCCTGGCCGCCAAGCAGACCGAGTTCGCACTTGGCGGCGCTACCGGACAGTTGCTGGCGATCGGCCGCGAACTGGCCGAAACGCCGGCGTAGCGGCGATCGCAGCGCGACGAAGTCACGCGCCGCGGGTCGCCGCCATGGCGGTTAAGCCGGACCGCTCAGCGGTTCAGCGCATCCCCGAACGTCACCTTGAACCCGGGCAGGTCCGTCAGGGCCACGGTCGCGTCATACGTCCGGTCATATCCGGTGTGGCTGAGCTTCCAGCCGTCGGCGGTACGGCGGTAGGTGTCGTGATAGAAACCTGCCCCGATCAGCATCAGGTTGACGTCGGGAACGATCACCCGGTCCTGCAGGTACCAGATGCCGGTGGCGGTGTCCGGGCCGGTGAGAGTGATCTCGGGATGGTTGACCCGG
Source organism: Mycobacterium sp. SMC-11 (assembly GCF_046250095.1). Lineage (NCBI taxonomy): Bacteria > Bacillati > Actinomycetota > Actinomycetes > Mycobacteriales > Mycobacteriaceae > Mycobacterium > Mycobacterium sp. SMC-11. The sequence goes on from NZ_CP176430.1 coordinate 4,160,278, forward strand.
TGCTCAGTGATGACGTTGCCGGGAAGCGAGTTCCGCATGAACTCCACCAGCGAGTCACGGTCGGCGAACGTGTGGTTGGTGCCCATCGACTGGCCGTAGGCCGCGGTGACGTCCTCGGCCAGAGTGGCTGCGAAGTCGTCCCAGTGCTTGGTGTCCAATGCCCGCAAGTAGCGGTACTTGACCTGCTTGATCTCGTCGATGTCAGCAATATTTTTCAGGGCCGCTATGGCGTCGAAAGCCTGCGAATCAGTCACCGCTCTATTGCATCACTAATCTGATCACCATGTCAGCACCCGCCCAGATCGACCAACAGTCCACCGTCACAGCACTGCTGGCGCAGGTCGCCGAGGTGGACGACCGTGGTGTCTTCTACGAGGACACCTTCGTCAGCTGGCGAGACCACATCGCCGCGGGCGCCCGGCTCGGTGCCGCACTGCGGGCCCGCCTCGATCCGGACAAACCACCACATGTCGGTGTGCTGCTGGGAAATACGCCGTTCTTCTCCACGATGCTGGTGGCGGCGGCCCTGACCGGCATCGTCCCGGTGGGCTTGAACCCCACCCGCCGGGGCGCGGCCCTGGAGCGGGACGTGGCTCACGCGGACTGCCAGCTGGTACTGGCCGACAACACCGCCGACGTCACGGTTCCCGGCACGATCGATGTCGAATCACCCTCGTGGCTATCGGAATTGGCCGGGTATGACGACACACCGGTGAGCTTCCGGGAGGCCGACCCGGACGAGCTGTTCATGCTTATCTTCACCTCGGGCACCAGTGGTGACCCGAAAGCGGTGCGCTGCACGCAGTGGAAGGCGGCGTTCCCCGGGGTGATGCTCTCGCAACGATTCGGGCTGGGGACCTCCGACGTCTGCTACCTGTCGATGCCACTGTTTCACTCCAACGCGGTGATGGCGGGCTGGTCGGTGGCGGTGGCCGCCGGTGCGTCAGTCGCATTGCGCCGCAAGTTCTCCGCCTCCGGGTTCATTTCCGACGTGCGCCGCTTCGGCGCCACCTACGCCAATTACGTGGGCAAACCGCTGTCGTACGTGCTGGCCACCCCGGAGCGGCCCGACGACGCCGACAACCCGCTGCGACTTCTTTACGGCAATGAGGGCGCACCCCGCGATCTGGAGCGGTTCGCGGCTCGGTTCGGCTGCACCGTGATCGACGCCTTCGGCTCCACCGAGGGCGGGGTGGCGATCGGGCGCACCCCGGACACCCCGGCCGGCGCGCTGGGGCCGCTCATCGACGGGAACACCATCATCGACGTCGAGACCGGCGAAGAGTGCCCGCCCGGGGTGGTCGGCGAGTTGGTGAATGCCAGTGGGCGCGGCCAATTTCGCGGCTACTACCGCGATCCCGAGGCCGAGGCGCAGCGAATGGCCGGCGGGATCTACCACTCCGGCGACCTGGCCTACCGTGACGAGGCCGGCTACGCCTACTTCGCCGGCCGGCTGGGCGACTGGATGCGGGTGGACGGCGAGAACCTGGGTACCGCACCGATCGAGCGGATCCTGCTGCGCCACAACGCCGTCGCCCAGGTCGCGGTGTATCCCATCCCGGACCCCGCGGTAGGTGATCAGGTGATGGCCGCGCTGGTTTTGGCCCGCGGCGCGTCTTTCGACGCCGACGACTTCCGCGCGTTTCTGGCCGAGCAGCCCGACCTGGGCCCCAAGCAGTGGCCGTCGTATGTGCGGGTGGCCGAAGAATTGCCGCGCACCGAGACCTTCAAGGTGCTCAAGCGGGTGTTGTCCGCCGAGGCCACCGAGTGCGCCGATCCGGTGTACCGGATCTCCCGTTAGCAGGGGCTACTGCTACACCGTTCGTTTCACGAGATGACATCCCAGCCTTGGCTCGGATCGCCGTTGCAGTAGCGGGAGGACACCCACGTCCCTGGTGCCGGACCGCCCAGGACAGTGAGGCAGTACCAGCCGGTGTCATTTTTGACCTGGCCGTCGGGGTCGATATTCCAGTTCTGGGGCCACATTCCGGCACACGGCCCTAGGTGCGCGAACATACTTTCGTCCGCCGGGTTTGCGGTCGCATTGGCCGCCGGATTAATCAGGCATCCGCCGGGGAAGGCCACGTTCTGCAACTGCCTGCCATTGAGGTACCAGCCCTGGGAGTCCGAACCATCGCAGGGGTTGATCACCACCGCGGCGAAATAGTTCGCGCTCGGGGCGTCCAGACAGAAATCGCCTAGCCGGCTGCCCAACCGGACCGGGCCGTCGGCGGCCGCCGGACCGACGAATCCGACCGCGACGCACAGCGCCGTACCGAGCACGGCAAGGACCCGGCCGACACCGCGCAGCACGCGCAACCGATGCATTGTTCGCTCCATCCTTTCGGCCCCGTCCACCCCCCGTCACCCCAGGTGATCAGCAACTCCTACCACCATGGCCGCCCTCGATGAGCCGCAAATGACGAATTGCCCACTCGGGTTGCGGCGGGACGCGCGGTGTGGCCACCACGGTTTCGAACCCCCGGCGCGCAATACTGAATCAATGCCTGCTGCCCGCCGCATGCTCGTCGCAGTCCTGGCCGCCGCTTTGGCCTTACCTCTGGCCCTGGTCTCCCCCGCCTCCGCAGAATCCCTGCAGGCCAGCTTCGCGCAGCTGGCCAACACCATCCCCGCCAACATCGGCATCGCCTACGCCCCGGCCGGCCAGAACGGAGCGGGCACGCTGGGCAGCTTGCAGACCGGAGTGGCGTGGTCGTCGATCAAGGTTCCCCTGGCTATCGCGGCGATCCACGCCAACGTCGCCAACGCCAAAGACCTGGCGGCGCGTGCCGTTACCGCGTCCGACAATGACGCCGCCGAGAAGCTGTGGTCGGAATTGGGGCCCGCACCCCAGGCAGCCCAGCAGGTGCAGGCCGTCCTGCGGGCGGGCGGTGACGCCGGTACCGCGGTGGAATCCCGACGGCTGCGGCCCGAATTCAGCGCATTCGGTCAGACCCAGTGGCCGCTGGCCCGACAGGCCGTGTTCGCCGCCCACCTGCCCTGTATGGCAGTTGCCTCACCCGTTGTCAGCCTGATGCGCAACACGGTCCCCGACCAGCGCTGGGGGCTGGCAAGCCTCAACGTCCCCAGCAAGGCGGGGTGGGGTCCTGGTCGGGGCGGGGGCTATCTGGTGCGCCAGTTCGGCGTGGTGCATGCGCCGGCCGGCGACCTCGGGGTGGCGCTGGCCGCCGAACCCAAGGACGGCAGCTTCGAATCCGGGATTGCGGCGCTCAACCAGATGACCCAGTGGCTCAGTGCCCATGCCGCCGAGCTACCGGGTGGCCGCTGCGCGGGGTAGTTTGGCGGCTAACCACGTGTTACCCGCGAGTAGGAGATCACCCATGCCCGCCCCATCCGCCGCAGATTTCGACCGGCTGCGTCAATGTGTCGCCATCACCGACATGGAGAGCCGCGCGGTCCGAACGATCGACGAGGTCTTCACCGGTAAGCCGCTGACCACCATCCCGGTCGGCAACGCCGAGGACGTGACGGCGGCATTCGCCAAGGCCCGCGCGGCGCAGCGCACCTGGGCGGCGCGCGGCGTCAAGGAGCGCAGCGCGATCATCGAGCGCTACCGCGATCTGGTGATCGCCAAGCGGGACTTCCTGATGGACGTCTGCCAGGCCGAGACCGGCAAGGCGCGGTCGGCGGCCCAGGAGGAGATCCTCGACATCATGCTCAACGCGCGCTACTACGCGCGCCAGGCCACCAAGTTGCTGGCCTCCAAGCGAGTGCCCGGCCTGCTGCCCGGCATCGTCAAGACCGTGATCAACCACCACCCCAAGGGCGTGGTGGGCGTGATCGCGCCGTGGAACTACCCGATGACGCTATCGATCTCCGACGCCATCCCCGCACTGCTGGCCGGCAACGCAGTGGTGGTCAAGCCGGACAGTCAGACCCCGTACTGCACGCTGGCCCACGCCGAACTGCTGTATCAGGCCGGCCTGCCGCGCGACTTGTTCGCGGTGGTGCCCGGCCCGGGTTCGGTGGTCGGCACCGCGATCGTGCAGCAATGCGACTACCTGATGTTCACCGGCTCCAGCGCCACCGGCCGCACCCTGGCCGAGCAGTGCGGCTCCCGGCTGATCGGCTTCTCCGCCGAACTGGGCGGCAAGAACCCGATGATCATCACCAAGGGCGCCAACCTGTCCGAAGTCGCCAAGGCCGCCACCCGCGCCTGCTTCTCCAACGCCGGGCAGTTGTGCATCTCGATCGAGCGGATCTACGTCGAGCGCGACGTCGCCGACGAGTTCGCCGCGAAGTTCGCCGAGCAGGTGCGCGCCATGAAGCTGGCCAGCAGCTACGACTTCACCGCCGACATGGGCAGCTTGATCTCCGAAGACCAGATCAAGACGGTCTCCAACCACGTCGACGACGCGAAGGCCAAGGGCGCCAAGGTTATCGCCGGCGGAAATGCCCGCCCGGACATCGGTCCGCTGTTCTACGAGCCCACGGTGCTGACCGACGTCACCGACGAGATGGAGTGCGGGCGCAACGAGACGTTCGGCCCGGTCGTCTCCATCTACCCCGTCGACAGCGTCGAAGAGGCGATCACGAAGGCCAACGACACCGAATACGGGCTGAATGCCAGCGTGTGGGCCGCGAGCAAGGCCCAAGGTGAGGCGATCGCCGCGCGCATCAAGTCCGGCACCGTCAACGTCGACGAAGGCTACGCGCTGGCCTTCGGCAGCACCGCCGCGCCGATGGGCGGCATGAAGGCCTCCGGGGTGGGTCGTCGCCACGGCGCCGATGGCATCCTGAAGTACACCGAGTCGCAGACGGTCTCCACCGCCCGGGTGCTGAACCTGGACCCGCCGCTGGGGATCTCGGCTCCGGTGTGGCAGAAGCTGCTGACCCCGATGATCCGCGCGGTGCAGGCGCTACCGGGCCGGTAGCGCTCAACGCCGGCCGGTGCGGTTCTTCCCCCGATCGATATCGCGCTCCAACTCCGCCAACGCCGGCTCGATCGCATCGGCCATCTTGTGGATGTCCTCGGCAATCTCCGGCGTGGTCACGAAACCGAAGTCGAGGTGGTCGCGGTAGGAGAAGCAGGTGATGTTCAGCGCCACGTCCATGACCGGCGGGCCGAGCGGCACCAGTGACTCCAGTTCCGCCCCGGCCATATAGATCGGAATCGGCGGGCCCGGCACGTTGGAGACCACGAGGTTGATCGGGGCCAGCCGATTCGACAGCCCGGTCGCGGTGTAGGCACGGGCGGCCAGCTGCAGCAGCCCAGGCGGGGTGGTGTCCGTCAGTCCCATGATCTGGTGCGCCGACAACGCCTTGGCCATCTGCTTGGCACTCTGGGTGCTGGCGTGAATCGTCTTGAGCCGCTGGGCGGCTCCCTCGATGTCGGTCCCCATCGACACCGTCATCGAACTGACCTTGTTGCCGACCTCGCCCTGGCTCTCCTCGGTGCGGGTCGATACCGGGATCTGGGCGACGAGTGGCTTGTCCGGCAACTCCCCGCGCTCGCCCAGATACTGCCGAACTGCGCCGGCGACCATGGCGAGCACGACGTCATTGAGCTTCACCCCGTAGGCGTCCTTGACCGCCTTGATCCGGGCCAGCTCGACCCGGGCGGCGCTGATCCGCCGGTGCGGCGAGACGCTGGCGTTGAACCGGGTCACCGGGGCGTCAAAGTAGCGCGGTGGTTTGCGGGGAAGTCCCAGTCCCACGGTGGCAATCTGCTGACGAACGGTCTGCTGCAGCAGTCGGCCGATGCGGTACGGCGTCTTGACCGCGACGTTGACCAATTCCTCGACGACCCGGCGCTCGTAGCTGGGCATCGTGGAGCCATTCGAGGACCCGATCGTCTCCGGCAGTGGCGGCCGTGGCTCGGGCGTGATGTCCAGCATGATCTCGAACAGTCCTGCGCCCGAGACACCGTCGACGATCGCGTGATGCATCTTGGTCAGCGTCGCGACCCGGCCGCCGCTGACCCCTTCGATCACCCACATCTCCCACAGTGGGCGGGAGCGGTCCAGCTTGTAAGACATCAGCCGGCCCACGAGCTCCTCGACCTCGCGCCGCCCGCCGGGAGCGGGAACGCCGATGCGCCGCAGGTGGAAGTCGATGTCGAGATGCTCGTCTTCGACGAACCACGGTCGGTCCAGTCCCATTGGCGAAGGACTGACCCGCCAGCGCAGCTGCGGCAGTTGCGGTAATCGCTCGATCAGAAGCTGGCGAACCCGCTCAAAGCTGTAGTTCGGCGCATTGGTGGTGTCGCAGATCGCCAACCCACCGATGTGCATGTGCCAGCCCGCCGTTTCGGCAGACCAAAACGCCGCGTCGACGCCCGAAAGTCGCTGCATCGACAGAGACTAGCCCGGACACCGGTTCACCGGGAGCGGCTCACCGTCAAAAAATTCGGCGAAATCAGCTTCCGGCCGCCACATGCTTGGCGTGCACCTCGTCGGCGGGACGGGCCTCGGTCTGCTCCTTGGCCCAGCGGTAGTCGGGCTTGCCGGCCGGGGAACGCTTGACCTCGTCGACGAACCACAGGCTGCGGGGGACCTTGTAGCCGGCGATCTCGGTACGCGCGCAGGCGTTGATCTCCTCCAGCGAAGGCCGGGCATCGCCGCGCGCCTGCACCACCGCCGCCACATGCTGTCCGTAGCGGGCGTCGGGCACCCCGACCACCAGCGCGTCGAAGACGTCCGGGTGAGTCTTGAGGGCGGCCTCGACCTCCTCGGGATAGATCTTCTCCCCACCGGAGTTGATCGACACCGAGCCACGGCCCAGCATGGTCACGCTGCCGTCGGCCTCAACCTGTGCGAAGTCGCCGGGGATCGCGTACCGCACGCCGTTGATGGTGCGGAACGTCTCGGCGGTCTTCTTCTCGTCCTTGTAGTAGCCGACCGGGATATGGCCGCGCTTGGCGATGATGCCCCGCACGCCCGAGCCGGGCTGAACCTCGTTGCCGTCGTCGTCGAGCACCACGGTGGTCTTGTCGATGGTGACCCGCGGCCCGCCGGTGTGCGCTTCGCCCTTGGCGACAATGCTGGTGCCGCCGAAACCGGTCTCCGAGGATCCGATGGAGTCGGTGATGATCCGGTTGGGCAGCAACTCCAGCAGGCGTTCCTTGATGCTCGGGCTGAACAGCGCCGCGGTGGACGCCAGCAGGAACAGCGACGACAAGTCGTACTCGTTGCCGGCGTCCTGGTGGGCCAACAGCGCGTCCAGCAGCGGGCGCGCCATCGCGTCACCGGTGAAGAACAACAGGTTGACCTTGTGGTCGTGGATGGTGCGCCATACCTGATCGGCGTCGAATTCCGGCGCCAGGACCACGGTCTGACCGCTGAACAACGACATCCAGGTCGCCGACTGGGTGGCACCGTGGATCATCGGCGGGATCGGGTGGCGGACCATCGGCGGGTTGGCGACGGCCTGCTTGGCCAGGTCGTACTCGTCGGCGATCGGCTCGCCGGTGGCGAAGTCGGTGCCGCCGAACAGCACCCGGTAGATGTCCTCGTGGCGCCACATCACGCCCTTGGGGAAACCGGTGGTGCCGCCGGTGTAGAGCAGGTAGATGTCGTCGGCGCTGCGCGGTCCGAAATCACGCTCCGGCGAACTCTGCGCCAGCGCGGCCTCGAACTCCACGCCCCCGTAGCGCTGGTAGTCCAGGTCGGAGCCGTCTTCGACCACCAGGATGGTCTTGACGTTCGGGGTGTCGGGCAGCACGTTGGCGACCCGGTCGGCGTACTGACGCTCGTGCACCAGCGCAACCATGTCCGAGTTGTCGAAGAGGTAGCGCAGTTCGCCCTCGACGTAGCGGAAGTTGACGTTGACCAGGATGGCGCCGGCCTTGATGATGCCGAGCATCGCGACGACGATCTCGTTGCGATTTCGGCAGTACAGGCCGACCTTGTCGTCCTTCTTGACGCCCTGGCTGATGAGGTAGTGAGCCAGCCGGTTGGCCTTCTCCTCCAGCTGCCCGTAGGTCAGCTGATCAGACCCACAGATCAGGGCAACCCGATCCGGGACGGCGTCGATGGCGTGTTCGGCTAAGTCGGCGATGTTGAGAGCCACAACACACAAACTAGAACGTGTTACATTTCGATTTCAAGTCGAGGTTCCAACCCGGAAAGGCGGACGCCGGTGAGCGAGTCGTCAGAACAGCCCCACGCCCTCGTTGAGCAGCGCGGACACACCCTGATCGTCACCTTGAACCGGCCGGAGTCCCGCAACGCTCTCTCCGGCGAAATGCTCGCGATCATGGTCGAGGCCTGGGACCGCGTCGACAACGACGACGACATCCGCTCGTGCATCCTGACCGGCGCCGGTGGCTATTTCTGCGCGGGCATGGACCTCAAGGCGGCCAACAAGAAGGCGCCGGGCGACTCGTTCAAAGACGGCAGCTACGACCCGTCACGAATCGACGGCTTGCTCAAGGGTCGCCGGCTGACGAAGCCGTTGATCGCAGCGGTGGAAGGCCCGGCCATCGCCGGGGGCACCGAGATCCTGCAGGGCACCGACATCCGCATCGCCGGCGAGAGCGCCAAGTTCGGCATCTCCGAGGCCAAGTGGAGCCTGTACCCGATGGGCGGCTCCGCGGTGCGGCTGGTCCGCCAGATCCCCTACACCATGGCCTGTGACCTGCTGTTCACCGGTCGCCACATCACCGCCGCCGAGGCGCTGGAGATGGGTCTGATCGGCCATGTGGTGCCGGACGGTTCCGCGCTGGACAAGGCGCTGGAGATCGCCGAGCAGATCAACAACAACGGCCCGCTGGCGGTGCAGGCAATGCTGCGCACCATCCACGAGACCGAAGGCCTGCACGAGAACGAGGCCTTCAAGATCGACACCAAGATCGGCATCAAGGTTTTCTTGAGCGAGGACGCCAAGGAAGGACCGCGGGCGTTCGCCGAGAAGCGCAAGCCCGAGTTCAAGAACCGCTGATGCGGGTCGCAGTCACCGGCGGCACCGGCTACCTCGGCGCCCACACCGTCAAGACACTGCTGGAAGCCGGACACTCGGTGCGGCTGCTGGTCGCCCCGGGCTGCGGTGACGAGCCGGTCATTCCCCGACTGCGCGAACTGGGCACGCTGGAGGTGCTCGACGGCGACATTCGCGACACCGCGGTGGTGGCTGCGCTGTTGGATGGCTGCGACGCGGCGCTGCATGCCGCCGGGGTGGTCGGCACCAACGACCGCCAGGAAAAGTTGATGTGGGACATCAACGCCTACGCCACCGAAGCGATCCTGACCCGCGCCGTGGCCGCCGGTCTGGACCCGGTGGTGTCGGTCAGTTCCTACAGCGCGCTCTTTCCGCCGCCGAACGGGATCATCGGCCCGGACTCGCCCACCGTGCCCGGGCGCAGTGCGTATGCCCGTACCAAGGCATACGGCGAGCGGGTGGCCCGCCGACTGCAGGACGAGGGCGCTCCGGTCGTGGTCACCTACCCCTCCAGCGTCGTCGGACCGGCGTTTCACACCGCGCCCGGGGTCACCGAGCGAGGCTGGGCACCGATCGTGAAGTACCGGGTGGCGCCGGTGGTGCGCGGCGGCATGGCGATGGTCGACGTCCGCGACATCGGCCTGGTGCACGAGGCGCTGATGCGTCCCGGCCGCGGTCCGCACCGCTATCTGTGCGGCGGGATCATGGTCAGCTTCGACGAGATGATCGCCGCGGTGGAGCAGGGCTTGGGCCGGCCAGTGCGCCGAATCCCGGTGGCCCCCAGCCTCTTCAAGGGCATCGGAAGGGTCAGCGACCTGGCCAGCAAGCTGCTGCCGCTGCCCGAGTCGCTGAGCTACGAGGCGGCGTGGCTGCTGACCTCGGCCACCCCGACCGACGACTCGGCCACGCTGGCCGATCTGGGGCTGGCGTGGCGGTCCCCGGTCGAGGCGATCGTGGAGTCGCTGCGGGCACCCCTCCCCTCCCCTCCCTTTTCGCCGAACGTGTAACCACTGCGAAAATTCGGCCGGATTTTCGCAACCAGTGCACGTTCGGCGTTCGTGTCGGTGGTCGTTGGCAGACTCCCGCCATGGTGGCACCGTTCTTGGGCAGCGAAGCCGTGCGGACCGGGCGGCTGACGCCGTACGCCTTGCGGAGCCGATTCACCGCGATCCATCCCGACGTCTACGTCCCGGCCGTACCGAAGCTCACCGCCGTGTCGCGGGCACCCGCCGCATGGCTGTGGTCACGTCGGCGCGGGGTGATCGCCGGCCAATCCGCTGCCGCGCTGCACGGTGCCAAGTGGGTCGACGACCGCGCCCCAGCCGAGTTGCTCTACGACTGCCGGCGCCCGCCCGGGGGTATCCGGAGCTGGTCGGACCGAGTACAGGCTGATGAAGTGCAGCTGATCGGCGATATGCGGGTCACCACCCCCGCCCGCACCGCATTAGACCTCGCCTGCCGCTATCCGCTCGGGCGGGCCGTCGCGGCCATCGACGCACTGGCCCGCGCGACCCGCCTCTCGATGGCCGAGGTCGAGGTACTGGCCGAGCGCTACCGGGGCCGCCGAGGGATCCGCCGTGCACGGATGGCGCTATCACTCGTTGACGGCGGCGCCGAGTCACCCCGCGAAACCTGGTTGCGACTCTTGCTGATTCGGGCGGGATTTCCCCAGCCGCAAACCCAGATTCCGGTCTACGACGAGTACGGCCAGCTTGCTGCCGTCGCGGACATGGGTTGGGAGGACATCAAAGTCGGTGTCGACTACGAAGGCGAGCACCACCGGATCACGCGCGCGGCATTCAACAAGGGCATCAGGCGCCACGAAACCATGACCCAACTCGGCTGGATCGATATCCGGATCACTGTCGAAGACACCGAAGCCGGGATCATCGGCCGAGTCAGCGATGCCTGGACTCGCCGAACGTGTACTGAGCCCGAGATTTCCGCGAAATATCCGGCCTGATTACACGCTCGGCGAAGATGACTACGCCAGCACCGGTTTGCTCGGGGTGAACACCACCGGCATCGACTCCAGGCCGCTGACGAAGTTCGCCGGGCGCAGCGGCAACGCGTCGCCGGACGCCAGCCGCAGATCCGGCAGGCGCTGCAGGATCCGCTGTGTCATCAGCCGCAATTCCAGCCGGGCCAGCTGGTTGCCCAGGCAGAAGTGCGTGCCGAAACCGAATGCCACATGGCTGTTGGGGTCGCGGGTGACATCGAAGCGTTCCGGCTCGTCGAACACCGACTCGTCGAAGTTGGCCGACTCGAACAGCAGCAGCATCTTCTCGCCCTCGCGCAGCTGCGTGCCGTGGAACTCGGTGTCGCGGGTCAGGGTGCGGCACATGTTCTTCACCGGCGAGGTCCACCGCAGCATCTCCTCGATCGCCACCGGCAACCGATCGGGTTCGCGCTGCAGCAACTCCCACTGATCGAGGTGGCGCAGTAGCTGCGCCGTGCCACCGGAGAGGGTGTGCCGAGTGGTCTCGTCGCCGCCGATCAGGATCAACAGCGTCTCGAAGATGATCTCGTCGTCGGTCATCTGTGCGCCGTCCACCTCGGCGTTGACCAGCACGGAGAACAGGTCGTCGGTGGGCTCGGCCCGACGTTTCGTGATGGTGTTCCTGGTGAATTCGGTCCAGCCGGCGAACGCCGCCATGACCGCCTGAGCCGTCGCCGATTCCGGATCCAGGTGTGAGCTCAGCCCGGCCACCAGGTCGTCTGACCACCGCAGGAGCATCGATCGTTCTTCGGGCAGCACCCCGAGCATGTCACCGATCACCGCCATCGGTAGCGGGGCGGCGATGTCGCGGACGAAGTCGCATTCACCGCGCTCGCACACCGCGTCGATGAGGGTGTCGCACAACGTCTCGATGGACGGCAGCTGGGCATGCACGCGTTTGCGGGTGAATCCGGCGTTGACCAGCTTGCGGCGCAACAGGTGCGCGGGGTCGTCCATGTCGATCATGTATGGGAAGCCCGGTTGGTCGGGACGGATGCCGCCGGCGTTGGAGAACACCTCGGGCGTGCGTTCGGCGTCGATCACCGCTTGGTAGGTGGCCGCCGCGGCCAGCCCGTTGCGGTCCCGGAACACCGGCTCGTTGGTCCGCATCCAACCGTAGGCGCCACGAGCACCCCCGTCGGCGTAGAACGTGCCGTCGGTCAGATCGACGTCCGGCTTGGTGGCCGGCTTCGCATCGGCCATTACCTCGGTCATTGACGTCCTCCCCGGATTACAGTGGGAGCCATGGCTCTTTCACAGCACACCATCGCTGGCACTGTGCTTACCATGCCGGTCCGTATCCGTCACGCGGATGTACATTCCGCAATGTTTTCGGTCCCTGCGGACGCCGCGCAGGCGATGATCGACTACAGCGGCCTGCAGGTCTTCCAGCAGCAGCCGGGACGCGCCGTGGTCAATCTGATGCTGGCCCGCTACATAGACGGCGACCTGGGCAAGTACCTGGAGTTCGGGACCGCGGTGATGGTCAACCCGCCGGGGACCGAGGCCAGCGGCTGGCGGGCATTGGGCTCGGCCGGCGCGTTCATCCACCACCTGCCGGTCGACCAGGAGTTCACCCTCGAGGCCGGGCGCACCATCTGGGGATTCCCGAAGATCATGGCGGACTTCGCCGTTCGCGACGGACGGCAGTTGGGTTTCGATGTCGCCGCTGACGGCCAGCACATCGCCACCATGGAATTCGGTCGCGGGCTGCCGGTTCCGGGGCTGTTCACGTCCAAGCCCCGGGTGCTGCAAGCATTCAGCCACCTCGACGGGGTCACCCGCCAAGTGCCTTGGGAGATGCGAATTTCGAAAGTGCGCGGGTCGCTCGGCGGTACCACGCTGCGGCTTGGCACCCACCCTTACGCCCGCGAGCTGGCCGCGCTGGGTCTGCCCAAGCGGCCGATGATGTCGTCGACCGTGGGCCGCGTCGAGATGACCTTCGGCGACGCGCAGGTGATCGGCAGCTAACCGTCCAAGCACGGCCGGGGCTGATCCACGAACTTCGGCCATTCTCCTCGGTGAATTGACGCCCGCACGACCGGCTGTCAACGTTGATTCCCAGCTGACGCAGCAGAGGAGTCACGATGTTCGTCGATCCGGCGATGCTGAAGGACGGGGCAACCCATTCTCACAGCGCTGCGGACCACGCCCAGGCGGGCGCGGCGTCGTTGGACCAGACTGCGGTGGCGGCGGGAATCTTCGGCAGTTTCGGCGCCGCCGACGCCTTCCACCAGGCGATCTCGACCCGCCATAGCGACCACGTCACAACCCTCAGCGATCAACGCCGCGTCTTGGCCGATGTCGCGGACAAGGCACACCACTCCCGGCGGGCATTTATCGGTATGGATCAGCACAACGCGGCCGAACTTCGTGCGGTGTGGTGCAACTCCGCTACATAAGCCTGCCGCTGCTCATCGATGCCGCGGGCGGCGACCCGTGGCAGGTCAACAACACCCTGCGAAGCGGTAACCCGGCCGCTGTCGACGAACTCGCGCAGGCCTTCCACAACGCCGGCGCGTGTACCGCCGCGTCCAGCGCGGCGTTCGCCCAAGCCCGCCAACGCTTCGAGGCGGCTTGGAACCGGGAGAACGGCGAGCACCCGATCAACGACTCGGCGGAAGTGCAACGCGCCACCGACACCTTGCACCTGCAGCAAACCCAGCTCACGGCTATCGGCACCGACCTGGAAATGATCGCCGCCGCGCTGGCCGAGGCCCAGAAGTCGGCGGCCGCGAAGATCCATGCGTTGGAGATCCAGCTGCAAGACATCGACAACCGCATCGGCATGTACCAGCGGGCACACCTGGATACCGCCGAGTTGGAACAGGTCGCGATCGATGACACCGCCGGCATCCTGCACCAGATCGAAAAGCTCCGCGACGGCTACGCCGGAATACTTCAGGTTTCGACAACCAAGCTGCTCTCCCACGGCTACGCCAGCGCACCGCTGGGTGGCCCCCTCAGTCCCGCCCCGAGCGCGCCGGGCGACCGGTCCGCGTTCGAGGAGCTATTGCGCGCCAACGACCGGGCGGTGCTCGATGCCATGGCCCGGGTCCGGGCCGCCCAAAAAGCCCTCGACGACGCCACGGCCAAGGCGTACCAGCAGGGTGCGGGCAGCGACGCGGCCCAGGAGGCGATGACGCGGCTGCCGGCATTGAAGAAGAACCTCGCCGATGCCCTCGATGACCTGGGCAAGATCCCCGATTACTCGACCATCGATCCCGTCTCGGTGCACCTGGGTCCCGGCGGCGCCGTGTCATTCGCCTACACCCTCGAGGGCCAAAAGATGGTGGCGACCGGCACCCTCAAAAACGGCACCGGCGAGGTCTACGACCAGGGCGCCGGCGCCGGCAGTGGCGCCTACTTCAGCTATCAGGACGGCAAGCTGGCCGGCTCCCGGTTCCTCGACCCGGGCCGCGTCACCCCCGACGACGCGCTGCTGCAGAACGTCATCTTCACCGCGGTGGGCGCCGGCCCCGCGGTCACCGCCGGCAAGGCCGGCGTCGAAGCCGGCTGGCAAGGCATGCGGTCCCTGCTCGCCCGCGAAGCCCTCGAAACCAGCGGCGGTACCGCTGCCGGCCTGAGCGCCGACAACGTGCTGCCGCGCGCGATCACCCAGGCCGAAATCCGCGCGCAGGCCGCCGCCGACGATCTCGCCATCCACCACTCGGGTGCGCACGCTCCGGTCACCACCGGTGGCGACCACATTCCGCCGATAACGACCGCCGATCAAGGCCCAGCGGTGCTTACGCACGAACACGTCCCACCCAGCGGGCCACACGTGCCGGCCCCAGCGGCCGCGGGACATCCATTACCAGCTGATTCACCCTTGTTCGAGGGCTACCACCCCATCGAACCGGGACCACAATTCACCGACTCCGCCGGCCGCTTGATCTACCCTGACGACAGCCTGGCCAGCAAGCCGTACGCAATACCGGGCACCGTCATCCCGCATGCGGACTTAGCCGCCGGCACCGAACTCGGGCGTTTCGGACCTCCTAGCGGCAGCTACTTGGCGCCAGAGGGCACGCCGTTCGCCCACCTGTCTCTTCCACCCGAAAGTGCTTCCGGCCCATATTTCCGGTATGCAGTAGACGACCCAACCATGCTCCCGCCCGGCTGGCAGATTGAACAATCTCGGGCAGCCCCGTGGTTCCATCAACCGGGTGGAGGTACTCAGTATCGGATCATCGCACCACCTGGCGAACGCGCAAGCATCGAAATACTGATACAGCGAGGCTATCTGAAAGTGGTTCGAAACTGATGCATAATTTCTCGTTATTGTCCTCCACTTGGGTCGAATGGAACGACTTATCCCACATATCGGCGTCCGTCAATACTGACTGTCCTGACTGTGAAATCAGCTTTGTTTCCGATGCACAGTCCTTTCACCTGCGATACGAAGGCGATTGGTGGGTGATCGACGAGACCGACGACCGTCGGAAGCGCTACAACGACACCGCGCGGTTATCCAATTTCGCCTTGGCCGAGAAGTATCTCCTATGGAGATGGGGGTCTTTCATGCGCATGGTCCTGAGCTTGCCGTTGTCCGGCCCGCAACTATTCAAGCAGGGTTATAGCAGTGACGTCAGCGTGGGGCCGGCTAACATTCCATGGCGGATCGAAACCACGTCATCCGCTGGGTCGGCAATCCTGTCCGAAACTGATTCCACTATCTTCAGTCATTTCATGTTGAAATCAGTAGACCAGATCATCAACATGGCCAGAGAAGGGCTGCGGACATAGATGAAGATACTGTTGGAGTTCTACCTGCGGTACCTCGATTTTATCTACCTGAATCCCGATTATCGAATCACTAATTCCAGGACCTCAGGTTCGGACACCATCAACGCCTCGCTCACAGTCACGGGACCGATACTGAGCTGGCAGATCGCCAACGACCGAGGCCAAATCCTCTTCGATGTCGCGCCGACCAAGTCGATCTCACCTGACAACTGGTTCCGGGTACCTATCGTCCGACAGTATCTCGATGGCTACGACGAGACAAACGTGGTCTCGCCGGCAGAGTCGGTAGCGTGGATTCGCGATAATGCGCAGCGCATCGAGGATCTGTTTGTCGACTCATCGGCAGCGCAGTCATGCAAGGCACTAACGGCGCTTGAGGAAGCAAACGCACTGAAGTACTGGGGTCCGCCCAGGTAGTTTCGCGCACGGACCACCACCCCTAGATCTTGGCGTCCCGCCCCTCCCAGTACGGGTCTCGCAGCTTGCGCTTGTACAGCTTGCCGTTGGGGTCACGCGGCATCTCTGCGATGTAGTCAATTGACTTGGGCAGCTTGAACTTCGCCAGCCGTGCCGCCGCGTACTCCATCAGCTCGGCGGTCAGCGCGTCATCGCCGGCCACGCCCTCGGCCGGCTGGACGACGGCCTTGATCGCCTCACCCCATTCCTCGTCGGGCACCCCGAACACCGCGACGTCGAGCACCTTCGGGTGGATGATCAGCTCGTTCTCGATCTCGGCCGGGTAGACGTTGACCCCGCCGGAGATGATCATGTTGGTCTTGCGGTCCTGCAGATAGAGGTAGCCGTCCTCATCGAGGTAGCCGACGTCACCGACGGTGAACAGGTCGCCGGCACGGTTCTCCTCGGTCTTCTTCTTGTCGTTGTGGTAGGCGAAGGTGGAGCCGCCCATCTGCATATAGACGGTGCCGACCTCACCGGCCGGCAGCTCGTTGCCTTCGTCGTCGAGAACCTTGACCACCGAATACGGCCAGGCCTTGCCTACCGAACCCGGGTGGGTCAGCCACTCGGCGCCGCTGATCTTGGTGCCGCCGCCCTCGGTGGCGGCGTAGTACTCGGTGATCACCGGACCCCACCAGTCCAACATCTGTCGCTTGACCTCGGGCGGGCACGGCGCCGCGCCGTGAATCATGTTGCGCAGCGAAGACATGTCGTAGCGCTCGCGCACCTCGGCGGGCAGCGCCAACAACCGACGGAACTGGGTGGGCACCATGTGACTGTGGGTGACCTTGTGCTGGTCGATCAACGCCAGCATCTCCTCGGGGTCCCACTTGTCCATCAGCACCACCTTGTGGCCCAGCTGGATGGAGATCGACGAGAAGTTCAGCACCGCAGTGTGATACAGCGGCGAACCACAGATGTGCACGTGGTTGTCGAACGGCAGCAGGTCATAGAGCGCGAAGAAACCGGCCGAGGCAACCGGAACCGCGTCGGGGTCGACGCCGGTCAGCGGACGCTTGACGCCCTTGGGCTTGCCGGTAGTGCCGGAGGTGTAGAGCATCGCGGCGCCCATGGTGCGCACGTCGGGCCGGGTCGCCGGCTCGTCGGCGCCCAGCGTGGCCAGCGGGGCGAACCCCTCGATGTCGCCGACGGCGAAGCGTCCCTCGGCGGGCAGGCCGGCCTCGTCCGCGGCGATCTTGGACGCCTCAGCGAACCGCTCGTGGGCGACAACAACTTTCGCGCCACTGTCGGAGAGGATGTAGCCGATCTCCGGACCGGTGAGGTGCCAGTTGATGGCCACGATGTAGAGCCCGGTCTGCATGGCAGCGAAGTACACCGCCAGCGTGTCGACGATGTTCGGCAGCACCATCACCAGCACGTCGCCGGGCTCCAGGCCCATCGCCTGCAGGCCACGGCCGTAGCGGTCCGCCCGGGCGGCCAGCTCCCCGTAAGTCAGCTGACCGCCGTGGACATCGACCACGGCCACGGCGTCGGGGGTGTCACGGGCAATGTTCCACAGGCCGGCTTCGCTCATTCGGCCAATCTAGAACGCGTTCTAGTCTGCCCGCAAGACGGGACCGGCGCCGCGCGCCGAACCGGACTAAACCAGCGAGGCCAGCTGCTGAATCTGCTCGGTGCTGCGTCCGGTGACCACCATCATGGTGACGCCGGCGGCCTCCCACACCTTGATCTGCTTACGGACGTAGTCGACGTCGCCCACGATCGCGGCGTCGTCCACCAGCTCGTCGGGGATGATCTCGCCGGCCTTGTCCTTTTGCCCGCTGCGGAACAACTTGGTCACGTCGTCGACGACCTCGCCGTAGCCCATCCGGCGGTAGACCTCGGCGTGGAAGTTGGTGTCCTCCGAACCCATGCCGCCCATGTAGAGCGCCAGGTAGGGCTTCATCGCCGCGAACGCCGCGGCGCGGTCTTCGGTGATGACGATGTTGGCCGTCGCACAGATCTCGAAGGTTTCCCGGGTGCGCCGCGCGCCCGGACGGGCAAAGCCCTCGTCGAGCCACTCGTTGTACATGTCGGCCAGTCGCGGGGCGTAGAAGATCGGCAGCCAGCCGTCGGCGATCTCGGCGGCCATCGCAATGTTCTTCGGGCCTTCGGCGCCGAGCATCACCGGGATGTCGGCCCGGCGCGGGTGGGTGATCGGCTTGAGCGCCTTGCCCAGCCCGGTGCTGCCCTCGCCGCTGATCGGCAGGGGGTAGTGCGGGCCGGCGCTGGTCACCGGGGCCTCGCGGGCCCACACCTGGCGCAGGATGTCGATGTACTCGCGGGTGCGCGCCAGCGGCTTGCCGAAGCGCTGGCCGTACCAGCCCTCCACCACCTGCGGGCCGGACACACCCAGGCCAAGGATGTGGCGGCCGCCGGAGAGGTGGTCCAACGTCAAGGCGGCCATCGCGCAGGCGGTCGGGGTACGTGCCGACAGTTGAACCACCGAGGTGCCCAACCGAACCCGTGATGTCGACGAGCCCCACCAGGCCAGCGGCGTGTAGGCGTCGGATCCCCACGCCTCGGCGGTGAAGACCGCGTCGAAGCCGGCGTTCTCGGCCGCGGCGACCAGTTCGGCGTGGTTGGTCGGCGGCTGCGCGCCCCAATATCCGAGTTGCAGTCCCAGCTTCATCCTTGGCTCCTCGATTGCCTGCTTGCCACCATTGTTAGAACCTGTTCTACTCGATGCCGTGACTGCCAGCCAAAGCAACCGCGCGCAGATCGATGAGCATGAGCCGCCCCTCTCTGCGCCGCTGAAGTTGTCCTTCGACTACACACGTTCAGTCGGCCCCGTTCTGGGCGCGTTCTTCACCGCTCTGCGTGAGCGCCGCATCGTCGGCGTACGTGGCTCCGACGGTCGGGTGTACGTGCCGCCGGCCGAGTATGACCCGGTCAGCTACGAACCGCTCACCGAGATCGTACCGGTGAGCAGTGTCGGCACCGTGGTCTCGTGGTCCTGGCAGCCGGCCCCACTGGAGGGCCAACCGCTGGACACCCCGTTCGCCTGGGCGCTGATCAAGCTCGACGGCGCCGACGTGCCGCTTTTGCACGCGGTGGCGGCCGAAAGCGCCAAGGACATCAGCGTCGGCACCCGGGTGCACGCGCACTGGGCCGACGAGACCGTCGGCGCGATCACCGACATCGCCTACTTCGCGATCGGTGAGGACGCCGAACCGGTGGCCGACACTCCCGATGAGCGCGACCCGGTGAGCATGGTGGTGATTCCGTCCAGCCTCGAGATCCAGCACACCGCCTCGCTGCCGGAGAGCGCCTATCTGCGCGCCCTGCAGGAAGGCAAGCTGCTCGGGGCGCGCACCGGCACCGACGGCAAGCTGTACTTCCCGCCCAAGGAGGCCGACCCGGCCACCGGCCTGCCGCTGGACAACTTCGTCGAGCTGCCGGACAAGGGCACGGTGACGACGTTCGCCATCATCAACATCCCGTTCGCCGGGCAGCGCATCAAGCCGCCGTACGTGGCCGCCTATGTGCTGCTCGACGGCGCCGATATTGCCTTCTTGCACTTGGTGTCTGACATCGACGCCCACGAGGTGCGGATGGGTATGCGCGTCGAGGCGGTGTGGAAGCCCCGCGAGGAGTGGGGCCTCGGCATCGACAACATCGAGTACTTCCGGCCCACCGGCGAACCGGACGCCGACTACGACACCTACAAGCACCACCTGTGAGGGGCAGCATGACGCAACGCGATGTCGCGGTGGTGGGCTTCGCCCACGCCCCGCACGTTCGCCGCACCGACGGCACCACCAACGGCGTCGAGATGTTGATGCCGTGTTTCGCTCAGTTGTACTCCGAGCTGGGCATCGCTCAGACTGACATCGGCTTCTGGTGCTCCGGTTCGTCGGATTACCTTGCCGGACGGGCCTTCTCGTTCATCTCGGCGATCGACTCGATCGGCGCGGTTCCGCCGATCAACGAGTCCCATGTGGAGATGGACGGCGCATGGGCGCTGTATGAGGCCTACATCAAGGTATTGACCGGCGAGGTCGACACCGCGCTGGCCTACGGCTTCGGCAAGTCCTCGGCCGGCCAACTGCGCCGGATCCTGGCCCTGCAGACCGACCCCTATACCGTTGCGCCGCTGTGGCCGGACTCGGTCTCGATCGCAGCCCTGCAGGCCCGACTCGGCCTGGACGGCGGCCAATGGACCGCCGAGCAGATGGCGCGAGTGGCACTGGATTCGTTCGCGGTCGCCGACCGGGTGGATTCGGTGGAGTCGTCGGCCAACCTCGACGACTTGCTGGGGCGTCCGTTCTTCGCCGACCCACTGCGCCGCCACGACATCGCACCGATCACCGACGGCGCTGCCGCGATCGTTCTGGCCGCCGGCGACAAGGCCCGTGAACTGTGCGAAAACCCGGCCTGGATCACCGGTTTCGAGCACCGCATCGAGTCACCGGTGCTGGGCAGTCGGGACCTGACCCGGTCGCCGTCGACAACCGCCTCGGCACGGGCGGCCAGCGGCGACGACATGCCCGCGGTGGACGTCGCCGAGATCCACGCGCCGTTCACCCATCAACACCTGATCTTGACCGAGGCGATGCGGTTGCCGTCGAAGACGAAGGTGAACCCCTCCGGTGGGGCCCTGGCAGCCAACCCGATGTTCGTCGCCGGGCTGGAGCGCATCGGCTTCGCCGCGCAGCACATTTTCAACCGTTCGGCCGGCCGCGTGCTGGCGCATGCCACCAGCGGCCCGGCGCTGCAACAGAACCTGGTCGCGGTGATGGAAGGACGCAACTGATGGGCCAACTCGCTGCGGTGCTGGGCACCGGGCAGACCAAGTACGTTGCCAAGCGCCAGGACGTCTCGATGAACGGCCTGGTGCGTGAGGCCATCGACCGCGCGCTGGCGGACTCGGGCTCGACGTTCGACGACATCGACGCGGTGGTGGTCGGTAAGGCACCGGACTTCTTCGAGGGCGTGATGATGCCCGAGTTGTTCATGGCCGACGCCGTGGGCGCCACCGGCAAACCGCTGATCCGGGTCCACACCGCCGGTTCGGTGGGCGGGTCGACCGCGATAGTGGCGGCCAGCCTGGTGAAGTCCGGCAAGTACCGGCGGGTGCTGGCGATGTCCTGGGAGAAGCAGTCGGAGTCCAACGCCATGTGGGCGCTGAGCATCCCGGTGCCGTTCACCAAGCCGGTGGGCGCCGGCGCCGGCGGCTACTTCGCCCCGCACGTGCGGGCCTACATCCGCCGTTCCGGAGCGCCGAATGACATCGGCGCGATCGTCGCGGTCAAGGACCGGCTCAACGGCGCCCGCAACCCCCTGGCGCACCTGCACCAGCCGGACATCACCGTCGAGAAGGTGATGGCGTCCCAGATGCTGTGGGACCCCATTCGTTTCGACGAGACCTGCCCGTCTTCGGACGGTGCTTGCGCGATCGTGATCGGTGACGAGACGGCCGCGCAGGCCCGGATCGACGCGGGCGAGCCGGTGGCCTGGATCCACGCCACCGCGCTGCGCACCGAGCCGTTGGCCTACTCCGGTCGCGATCAGGTCAATCCGCAGGCCGGCCGGGATGCCGCTGCCGCACTGTGGAAGGAAGCCGGGATCACCAGCCCGATCGATGAGATCGACGCCGCGGAGATCTACGTGCCGTTCTCCTGGTTCGAGCCGATGTGGCTGGAAAACCTGGGCTTCGCCGCACCCGGCGAGGGCTGGAAGCTCACCCAGGCCGGCGAGACGGCGATCGGCGGGAAGCTGCCGGTGAACGCCTCCGGCGGGGTGCTGTCGTCCAACCCGATCGGCGCCTCGGGCATGATCCGGTTCGCGGAGTCGGCGATCCAGGTGATGGGCAAGGCCGGCGACCACCAGGTTCCGAACGCCCGCAAGGCGTTGGGTCACGCCTATGGCGGCGGCTCGCAGTACTACTCGATGTGGGTGGTCGGCGCCGAAAGGCCCTGACCGCCAAGTCTGTTCGTTCCCAGTCGACAGGAGCAGCACCGATGAACTCAGATCACCCCGCCCACGTAGCAGGCAAGCGTTCCCGCGATGCGGTAGCGGCCCGCGACAAGGAGGCCTGGCTCTCCGTCTTCGCCGACGACGCGATCGTGCAAGACCCGATCGGGCCGTCGCACTTCGACCCCGAGGGCAAGGGTCACCGCGGTCGTGACGAGATCTCGGCGTTCTGGGACAAGGCGATCGCCAGCACCGACAAGATCGAATTCAACTTCTCCGACACCTTCCAGTGCGGTGATGAGGAAGCCAACACCGGAAACATCACCATCACCATGGGCGGTCACCAGATCGTCACCGAGGGTGTGTTCACCTACCGGGCCAACGAGAAAGGTGAACTGGTGGCGCTGCGCGCCTACTGGGAGCTGGACCGCGCGGCCAAGACGGCCCGCAAGCTCTAGGCGCGGCGGCGTCCGTCGTCGAGATTTAATCTCACGACGCGACACGCCGATTCAGCGTCGTGGATTTCCCACTCGCCGCACGGGCTCGGCACAGGGGTGCGCTCTAGGCCGCCGGTCACTCCGGCGTAACCGGCTCCATGCCTTCGCGGTAACGCTGCGCGAGATCGCGGTAATACGGCGGGTTGGCGTTGATCCACATCTCGGCGCCGGTTCCCGCGATCGGGCCCTTGACGACGGCGGGCGAGCCGGTCACCAGCACGCCGGCGGGGATCTTCGTGCCGGCGAGCACCGTCGCGCCGGCCGCAACCAGGCTGCGGCTGCCGATCACCGCACCGTCGAGCACGGTGGCGTGGTTGCCGATCAATGCCTCGGCGCCGATGTTGGCGCCATGGATCAGGCACATGTGGGCGATCGTGGCGCCCGGCCCGATGTCCACCGGAACGCCCGGCGGCACGTGCAGCACCGAGCCGTCCTGCACGTTGGCACCCTCACGGACCACGATGGGAGCGTCGTCGGCGCGCAAGATGGCGCCGAACCACACCGAGGCCCCGGCTTCGATGGTGACGTCACCGATAAGCGTGGCGGTGGGAGCGACGAAGGCGGTGGGGTCGATCCGCGGCGAGCGACCATTGAAGGAGAACAGCTGCATTGTTCAGGTATATACCAGGGACCAAAGACCCCGAACCAGCAGGGCTTATTGCGCAAACAGGCGTCAAAACTGTAACGTGTTCTAGTTAGAAGCGAAGGGTTGGAGGCAACAGGTGAGCACTGACAACGCCGAGGTCGGCGTCCGCCACATCGATACCGGAACACTGCCGGACCGCTATGCGCGTGGCTGGCACTGCCTGGGCCCGGTGAAGGACTTCCAGGACGGGAAGCCACACTCGATCCACGCGTTCGGCGCCAAGCTGGTGGTTTTCGCCGACTCGCAGGGCGAGCTGCACGTGCTCGACGCCTACTGCCGCCACATGGGCGGGGACCTGAGCCGCGGTGAGATCAAGGGCGACGAGGTCGCCTGCCCGTTCCACGACTGGCGCTGGGGCGGCGACGGGCGCTGCAAGCTGGTGCCCTACTCCAAGCGGACCCCGCGCGTTGCGCGCACCCAGTCCTTCCCGACCGACGTGCGCGGCGGGCTGCTGTTCATGTACAACGACCCGGAGGGCAACCCGCCGCCGGACCAGGTGCGGATCCCCGAGATCCCGGAGTGGTCCAGTGGCGAGTGGACCGACTGGCGCTGGAATTCCATGGTGATCGACTCCAACTGCCGCGACATCATCGACAACGTCACCGACTTCGCGCACTTCTTCTACATCCACTACGGGCTGCCCACCTCGTTCAAGAACGTCTTCGAGGGCCACGTCGCCTCGCAGTACCTGCGTAACGTCGGGCGCTCCGACGTGCCCGGCCTGGGGACCCAGTACGGCGAGTCGGTCCTGGACTCGGAGGCCTCCTACTTCGGTCCGTCGTTCATGATCAACTGGCTGCACAACAGCTACGGCGGTTTCAAGGCCGAGTCGATCCTGATCAACTGCCACTACCCGATCAGCCAGGACCAGTTCCGGCTGATGTGGGGCGTCATCGTGCAGAAGCCCAAGGGCCTCGACGACGCGACGACCGAGAAGATCGCCGACGCCATGACCGACGGCGTCAGCAAGGGCTTCCTGCAAGACGTCGAGATCTGGACGCACAAGAGCCGGATCGAGAACCCGCTGCTGGTCGAGGAGGACGGCGCGGTCTACCAGCTGCGCCGCTGGTACTCGCAGTTCTACGTCGACGCTGCCGACGTCACCGCGGAGATGACCGATCGCTTCGAGATCGAGATCGACGCGACGGTGGCCAACGAGAAGTGGAACGCGGAGGTCGCCGAGAACCTGCGGGTGCAGGAAGAAGCGAAAGCCGCCAAGGCTTCAGAAACCGTTAACGCAGAGTAGGTCTGGCATCATGGCCCGCGAGGTTCCCGACGCCGGCGAGCTGGCCCGGTCCATGCTGATGTTCTACGGCCCGCACGACGACCACGGCGAGCACGGCGACTCCGCCGATGATGACGGGCCCGACACCCGCTACTCGCGGCAACCGCTGTTTCCGGTCGACCCGGAGCGCTACGAGGCGATTCGTGCTGCGACCGAACGGGATACCGATCGCTACCTGCATTCGGGTCTGATGCCGGTGGAATGCCGGCATTGCACCGCGACCGTCGAGGTCAAGAAGCTGGGACCCGGATACACCTCGGTGCAATGGAATTCGGCAGCGGTGAAGCAGTGCGCCCATTTCGCCGCCGAACGCGAGGCCGGCCACGGTAGCAGCCGTAGCCGGGGCTGCCCGAAGCTGTCGAAGAGCATTGCGCACGCGGTTGCCGAGGGCCATCTGGAGGAGCGATCCAGCGCTCCCCCGCCCTGCGACGGTATCGACTGAGCGACGCAAGAGCCCCCTCCGAGTCCCATCGGAGGGGGCTTTCGTGTAGGCCCGGTCACAGGCCGGCGAAGCGCTCCCGGACCTGTTCGGCGGTCAACCCATAGTCGGCCAGCGAGTATTCGTGCTTCGGTGCGCGCGGGCCGGTCTTGCTTGCGGCATAGTCGTCGGCCATGGCCTGGCGCGCCTCATCGGAGAGCGGCAGGCCGAAGCGTTCGTAGATGCCCGCCGCGGTGGCCAGCGGGTCGGCGACGAAGTCCTTGTAGTCGATGTCGCAGAACTGGGCCTGGTCATAGTGGGCGCGTTGGGCATTGAACAGCTCCAGCCCGCGAGCCCAGGTCTCCATCTCGTCGGCGCCGATCTGCGCGCCGACGAAGGTGTTCGACTGCCCCTCGGTGGTGTGCTGGGCCAGCGAGCACATCGACGCCAGGATCGTCTCGACCGGCCGGTGGCACTGCACGATGAGCGCGTCGGGATAGACCGCCATGACCGCGTCCAGCGCGAACAGGTGACTGGGGTTTTTGAGCACCCACCGCTTGCCCGGGTCGTTGAGCCCGATCAGTTGCAGGTTGCGGCGGTGCCGCTGGTAGGCCGGGGTCCAGTCCTGCTCGGAGAGCCAGCGCGAATAGGTCGGCAGGTGCGCCAGCGTCTCATATGACACCGAATGCAGCGACTGGCGCAGCAGCTGCCAGCACTCTTCCAAGCCGTCGGCGGTCATGAAGTGCAGTCCGGTGTAGTCCGGGTTCTCATCGTGGTGCCGGGCGAACTGGTCCTGCATCTGGGTGAAAACCGGGTTGCTGTCCCAGGTTTCGCGTGGCGGCCGCGGCTGCGGGAACTCGGCCAGCCACATCTCCAAGCCCTGGTGTACCGGGTCGGCGCCCAGCAGCCGGTGCAGCGCGGTGGTTCCGGTGCGGGGCAGCCCGGTGACGAAGATCGGCCGCTCGATGCCGACCTGGGTGTACTCGGGGTTCGCGTTCCAGCCGGCCTGCGACAGCAGCCGGGCCACCAGCGCACCGCGCAGGAAGAACCGGTTCATCTTGCTGCCCAGCTCGGTGAGGTCGGCCTCGGTCTGGTACGAGTCCAGCAGCACGCCGAGCGCTTCGCGGTAGTTGTCGTCGTCGGGACCGAAGTCGTCCAGACCCACCATCTTGGTGGCCGAGGCATGCAGATCCTCGATGGTGCCTACATCAGTGCGTGCCATCAGTTGTGGTACTCCCCGCAGTTGACGTCGATAACCTGGCCGCTGATGCCGCTGGCCAGATCGCTGGCCAAGAACAGCACTGCCGAGGCCACCTCGTCCTCGGTGGGCAGCCGCCGCAGGTCGGAGTTGGCGGCGGTCGCCGCGTAGATCTGCTCGACGGTGGTGCCGTATTTGCCGGCCTGGTGGGCGAAATAGCTCTGCAATGTGTCGCCCCAGATGTATCCGGGCGCAACGGAGTTGACGCGGATACCCTGCTCGCCCAGTTCGGACGCCAGCGACTGCGACATCGCCAGCAGCGCGGCTTTGGCCATCTTGTAGGCGCCGTACTTGGGCTGCGAATGCCGGATCACCATCGAGTTCAGGTTGACTATCGAGCCGTTAGCCGCGGCCAGAGCCGGGGTGAAGCCCTGGGTCAGACGCAGCGCGCCGAGCCCGCTGAGCTCGATGGCGTCGCGGATGTGCTGAAACGTGGTCTGCGCCAATGGCTTCATCGACGGTACCCGAAAGGCGTTGTTGATCAACACGTCGATGTGGTCGAACTCAGCCGAGGCCGCCTCCACCAGGTGCGCTACCTGGTCGTCCTCGGTGATGTCGGCCGGGACCACCAGGGCGCGGCGCCCGGCTGCCCTGACCTGCTTGGCCACCTCTTCCAGGCGATCGGCGCTGCGCGCGACCAGCACCAGATCGGCGCCCTCGGCCGCGAACCGATTGGCCATCGTGCTGCCGAGCCCCGGCCCGACCCCGCTGATCACCACGACTTTGCCGTTGAGCAATCCGGTCATCTTCACCCCAGCATCCTGTTAGCGATTTGCCGCTGCCGCAGCGCGATACGCGCTCGCCAGTCCTCTTGCGAAATCTTGTTGTGGTCATAGAAGGGCAGGGCCGCCTGCACGGCATCGACGTCGACGAGCTCGACGGTCGGTCCGTCGGCCTCGGTCAGTTGCCGCGACACCCGCTGCCAGCGGAACTGCAGGAACCCGCGCCGATGCCCCAGGGTCTCGACCCAGTTGGTGACCCCGGGATCGGTGTCGGAGACCACGATCCGGAACTTGCCGTCCGGATCGGCTTGCGCCTGAGTGCCGTTCAGCGAGGTCTGGTGGTTGATGTAGTCCAGCGAGATGTACCACAGGCTGCCCAACTGGAAGCCCAGGTACGGCGCATCCGACACCGGCAGGGTGATGACCAGCGCCTGCCCCGGTTCCAGGTCGTAGTGCCCGGCCGACGAGTACTGCGTGGCCAGACCGCCCGGCGTGAGCCGCGGCGCCACCATGGTGTTGACCGGGAGGTTGAGGTAGAACCACTGCGGGAAGGCCAACCAGGTCTTGATGCGGTTGATCAGCTGCTTCCCCGCTGCCGCATAACGCTTCTCGATGAGCTGGGGGGTCAAGACCGGCGGTGCGGTGCCTTCGGTGTCGGTCCGGGCGATCGAGAGCGTGCCGCGCTGAGCGGACCAGTCGTTGTAGACCTCGCGGATCACCAATTGCGCCGGCTTCGTCGGCTGGAAGCGCCAGGTGAAGGTGCCGTCGGCGGCAACATCGAGTTCGCGGTCGTCGAAGGCGGCCTCGCTGGCCGGGACGTTGTCGTCGGTGTATTCGCCGCCGAGAAGCTGGAAACTGAGGTCGGTCGTGGTTCCCCGGGTGCCCTGCACGATGTAGTCGTTGCCGGGACGCACGACGGTGCCGAAGTACAGCGTGTCGGGGTTGTCCAGGCCCATCTTGGTGAACGGCCCGGTGCCCGACAGCAAGAACGGATGGTCGCGCTCGCTGTTGAAGGCGGCGTGCACGCACGCCTCGATACCGCCGGCAAGGTATTGCAGGCCCTCGAGCAGATCGGCCTCGGTCTCGATGTGCGGGGCGCCGGCGACCAGCTTCTCCGCCTCGGCGATCGCGGCCGATAGGGGTTCGGAGTACATCGCTGCAACACCTCACAGATCGTCGATTGGTTCAATATTGGACCGCAATGGTAGATATCTCGAACCGACTTTAGACGGTCGCGGTAGCATGCTGCAATGGCTGTGCCTGAACAAGCGGCGCCCCAACGAGTTGTGCGGTCGTCCCCGCCGACCGAGCGGGTGGTGACAATCCTGGACTTTCTGGCCCGTCACCCCGACCAGAGCTTCGGATTGTCCGAACTGGCTCGGCGCACCGAGCTGTCCAAGCCGACCTGCCTGGGCATCGCCAACGCCCTAGCCGACGCGGGTTACCTGACACGAGACGACCCGCACAAGACCTACCGGCTCGGGCCGGGCCTGATCACGCTCGGTCGCGCGGCCCAGCAGTCGCTGCGGGTCGGCCCCGAAGCACGCGAGCAATTGCGGCGGCTGTCTGCGGATTTCGCCACCTCCGCGGCGCTCAGCGCGGTGGTCGACGACCGAATCACGGTGCTGGAGCTGGTGGCGGCGCCCAACGCGCATCTGGGAGTCCAAGCCGGCCAGAGTTATCCCTTCGCACCGCCGGTCGGGCTGATGTTCGTGCTCTGGGACGACCATGCCCTGCGGGACTGGCTGGCCCGCCAGCCCACCATCCCGCTGCGATCGGAGAGCGAGCGCCTGCAGCGCGTCGTCGACGAATGCCGCGCCGACGGCTACCTGGTCGAGCGGCTGACACCGGGCGGGCAACGGCTCTACGGGTTGATGGCGGGCCTGTCCAGCGATCTGCCCGACGAGCTGCGGGCCCTGCTCGGCGAGCTGGTCTCCGACATCGGCGAGCGGGTGTATCTGCGGGGCGAGGCCGGCGGCCGGGGCCGCCACGACATCAGCGTGATCTCCGCTCCGGTCTACGACCACCATCAACGCCAAGCGATGGTGCTGTCGCTGCACGCCCAGCGCGCACTGAGCGACTCCGAGATCAGCAAGTGGGCACGCGGACTGTTGCGGACCGCCGAGGCGCTCACCGCGCAACTGGGAGGAAGCAAGCCCGCCTGGCTGTTAGGTTCGGCGACATGACCGCGCTGGTCTTGTCGGCCGCCTCCCGACTGGAGTTGTCCGAGCTCGTGCACCGCTACGCCAGCTGTGTCGACGCGCGACGATTCGACGAGGTAGCCGAATTGTTCACCGGCGACGCCGAACTCGTCCTGCCGGATCCGCCGGAGCACCTGGAGCCATGCGTGCGCCATCACGGCCACGCCGGCGTGCGGGACGCAATGTCAGCCCTGTCCGCGGTGACCCGTACCCAGCACGGCATCGTCGGCGAGGTCTACACAGCTTCGAACTCGACTGACGTCGCGACCGGAGAGATCACCGGAGTGGCGCATCATTGGATCGAGCACGACGGCAAGCTCACCGACCACGTCTGGTACCTGCGCTACCGCGACGCCTATCACCGAGTCGGGCAGGGCTGGCGAATCGCACAGCGGGAGCTGACCATCGACGCGATCGAGTCGCGACCGGCCCGGCAGGTGCGCTCATGACCTCAGCCCAGAAGCCGCAGATCTCGTTGCAGCTCAAGACCTTCACCGACGATCCCGGCCATGATTGGGGCACCACCCTGGCCCTGGGCGCGGCGATGGACGCTGCGGGCGTCGATCGGGTCGTGGTCTCCGACCACGTGGTGTTCGGCGAGAATCCGGATGCCTACGCCGACCCCCGGCTCGGCGGAATCACCGGAGGACGCCAGCCGACCGGGCCCGACGGCCAGTGGCTGGATCCGCTGATCGTGCTCACCGCGCTGGCCGCGACCACCACCCGCATCCGTTTGGGCACTGCGGTGTTGCTGGCTGCACTGCGCCGCCCGGTGGTGCTGGCCAAGGAGCTGGCCACCCTCGACGTCCTGTCGGGAGGGCGACTGGATCTTGGCGTGGGCGTCGGCTGGCAACGCGAGGAGTACGAGGCCGCCGGACTGTCATTCGAGCGTCGCGGGCGACTCCTGGACCACACCCTGGAGGTGTGCCAGACACTGTGGACTCAGCAGCGCAGCAGCTACACGTCCCCGGAGTTGTCCTTCGAAAGCATTCACCAGATGCCCAAACCCGTTGCCCCCGGCGGGGTTCCGATCTGGGTGAGCGGCACCGTCAACGACGCGGTGGCACGCCGGCTGGCCCGGTTCGGGTCCGGCTGGATCCCGTGGGGCCCGGCAATGCGCGACCCGGCCGGGGCCATCGCGGCGATGAAGGACCGCATCGCCGCACTGGGCGGCGACCCCACCGGCCTGCAAGTCCTGGGCCACGCGAGCACCGCTAAGAACCCGGACGGCTCCCTGGACACCGCGGCCACCGCGGCCACCGCGCCGGCACTGGTAGCCGCCGGTGTCACCGATGTGCGGGTCACCTGCTCGCTGCCCAAGGACATCGGCCAGGCCACTGAACTGCTCAGCGAACTCGTCTCGGCGTTCCGCGCCGCAACCGGTTAAGGAGACATCGATGGAAAAGGTCATGATCGTCGCGCGCACAGCCGATTTCAGCGACCAATGGTGCCAGAATCTGCGCGGTCCGATCGCAGCGAAACTACTGGATCTAGGACTGCCGGGCGTCGTGGTCAACGTGCGCGACGAGCAGGTGCGCGACTCCATGATGACCCTGACGACGCTGGATCCGCCGGCGGCGGCCGTCATCGGCCTGTGGACCCAGCAGTACTACGGCGAAGCGACGCGAGCCGCCATCGCCCTGATCGAAGCCGAATCTGATTCGGCGGCAGCGTATCTGGTAACCGAATCGATGCCCATGCCGCCGCCGGACCTCGGCGAGGGCCGCCGCACCCCGGGTCTGGCCAATGTGGCGTTGCTGCGCCGGCCGGCTGATTTGGACGAGGCGACCTGGCTGCACCGCTGGCACATCGACCACACCCAGGTCGCGATCGACACCCAGGCGACCTTCGGCTACACCCAGAATGTCGTGATCCGTCCGCTTACCGAGGATGCACCCCGCATCGACGCCATTGTCGAGGAGAACTTCCCGGACGAGGCGGTGTCCGATCCGTACGCGTTCTACGGCGCGGCCGACCAAGCCGACCTCACCGATCGGGTGGGCCGGATGATCGCCAGCGTCAGCGCGTTCGGCGCGCATCTGAACATCGACACCGTACCCACCAGCCGCTACGTGTTCCGGTCGCCGTTCGTCACACACACTGCTGAGACAGCGTGATCAACGCCTCCCGGACGTGCGGGTGCCGTTCGAGGTAGGACAGCACCGGGTTCGGGGCCCCGGGATCCTCCTGCCGTCCCTTCGCGTCTAATTCGGCCCGGACGTCCGGGTGCCGGTTCAGGTACGCGTCGATGGAATTGCCGAAGGTCTGGTCGCATTGCTGTGGTGCGGCGTTGGCCACCGGTGTCAGTACCGCGGCCACGCTGAGCAGGCCGACCGCGATTGCTCGAGTAATACCGCTCATCACTCGACGGTACCCGCGTTTCTAGTTCGTGCTGGCCAGGGCGAACGGCAGCACCTGCGGTGCGCCCGCAGCCCGCAGCACCCGGGCCGCCATCGTCA
Organism: Mycobacterium sp. SMC-11; assembly: GCF_046250095.1. NCBI lineage: Bacteria > Bacillati > Actinomycetota > Actinomycetes > Mycobacteriales > Mycobacteriaceae > Mycobacterium > Mycobacterium sp. SMC-11. The sequence continues at coordinate 4,191,782 of NZ_CP176430.1, forward strand.
ACGTCCACCCGGTGTCGGTGACGTCGTCGACCAACAGCACCGGGCCGATATCGGCCGGTAGTTCCGTCGGCGGCAGCCAGCAACCCTGCAGCGCGGCGACCCGGTAGGCCGAGTTCGCCGCCGCCGTCGCGCGGCGCTGCGGCGCATACCGCAAGGTGTCCAAGCGGGTCAGGCGGCCGAGTTCGGCCAGCCGGTCGGTCAACGAGCCGATCAGAATCGGGTGCGTGGCCGAGTCCAGGCCCAGGACCGCGGTGGGCCGGGTCTGCCACTCCCAGCCGGCCAGCACGCTCACGGCCGCGCGCACCACCTCGTCGGGCACTTCGCGGTCCGGCTCGTCGAGCAGCCTCCGCAGGCGCGCACCCCAGCCCAGGTCGGTGAGCCGGCCGATGACCCGGCCCGGCTCCGGCCCGTCCGCGATCCGGCCGGACAAACCGACGCCGAGCTGCGCCAGCCCCGACGGCCACTGTCGCCGCGGCGTGATCTCCACGCCGGGACGCATCAGCCGCTCACGCGTGGCCGCGGCAGCGCTGGGGTCCACCGCGGCGTCAAACCGCGGTCCGGCGCAGTTGTCGCACCGCCCGCAGCGCTCCCCCGCCTGCAACTGGGGGTCATTGAGTTGGGCCCGCAGGAAACTCATCCGGCAGCCGTCGGTGGCCTGGTAGTCCAGCATCGCCTGCTGCTCGGCCCGACGCAGCTCGGCGAGCTTGCGGTAGCGCTGCTCGTCGTAGGTCCACTGGGCTCCGGTGCCCAGCCAACCGCCCTTGACTCGGCGTACCGCGCCGTCGACGTCGAGGACCTTGAGCACCATCTCCAACCGCGACCGGTTCAGGTCCACCCGCGCTTCCAGCGCCGGCGTCGACAGCGGCTGATCGGGCGACAGTTCGCCGATCACCTTGCGCACCAAGGACTCCGCGGGGAAGGCCAGGGACGCGAAGTAGTGCCAGATGTCGGAGTCCTCGGTGCCGGGCAACAGGATCACTTCGGCGCTGGCGGTGGCGCGCCCGGCACGACCGACCTGCTGGTAGTAAGCGATCGGCGAGGACGGCGCGCCCAGGTGGACGACGAATCCCAGGTCGGGCTTGTCGAATCCCATTCCCAGCGCCGAGGTGGCGATCAGCGCTTTGACCCGGTTGGCCAGCAGGTCGGCCTCGAGTTGCTCCCGGTCGGCCGAGTCTGTCGAACCGGTGTAAGCGGCCACCGCGAACCCCTGCGCGCGCAGGTCAGCGGCCACGTCGTGGGCTTGGGCCACCGTCAGCGTGTAGACGATCCCGGATCCGGGCAGCTGCTCCAGGTGAGTGCCGATCCAGGCGGCCCGCGCAGCCGGGCCCCCGGCTTGCACCACCGACATCCGTAGCGATTCGCGGTCCAGGCCACCGCGCAGCACCAGGGTGTCGCCACCGCCGACCCCGAGCTGGCCGGCGACATCGGAGACCACCCGGTCGTTGGCGGTCGCCGTGGTCGCCAGCACCGGGATGTCGGCGCCGAGCTCGGCGATCAGGGTGCGGATCCGCCGGTAGTCCGGCCGGAAGTCGTGGCCCCAGTCCGAGACGCAGTGGGCCTCGTCGACCACGACCAGCCCGGCCCGGGCCGCCAGCGCCGGCAGCACCTCGTCGCGGAAGTCGGGATTGTTGAGCCGCTCCGGGCTGACCAGCAGCACGTCCAGTTCACCCGCGGTCACCCGGCGTTGCACGTCGGCCCACTCGGTCACGTTCGACGAGTTGATGGTGGCCGCGTGCACGCCGGCTCGCTCCGCGGCGGCGACCTGGTTGCGCATCAACGCCAGCAGGGGCGACACGATCACCGTCGGACCGTGCCCGCCGGCCCGCAGTAGCTTCGCCGCGATGAAGTACACCGCCGACTTGCCCCAGCCGGTCCGCTGCACCACCAGTGCGCGACGGCGCCCAACGACCAGTGCCTCGATCGCAGCCCACTGGTCGTCGCGCAGCCGCGCCTGCGGTCCGGCCAGCTGCTCCAGAATCGCCTGGGCTTGAGTTCTCATGCGACTTCGGCGCGATTCTGCCCGCTCAGCGACAACAATCGCGCCGAAATCACTACTTCGCAGCCCGCTCCCGCTGGATCTCCAGGGCGATGTCGATGAGCTGGTCCTCCTGGCCGCCGATCAGCTTGCGCTGCCCGGCCCGGTGCAGCAGCTCGTGAGCGGGCACGCCGTAACGCTCGCCCTGGCGCACCGCATGCTTGAGGAAGCTGGAGTACACCCCGGAATAGCCCATGATCAGCGCGTTGCGGTCCAGCACGCACTCGGCCGGCATGGCCGGGCGAACCACTTCCTCGGCGGCATCGGCGATGTCGAAGAAGTCGATACCGGTCTTGATCCCGACCTTGTCGAACACCCCGATCAACGCTTCGACCGGCGCGTTACCCGCACCCGCACCGAACCGGCGCACCGAGCCGTCGATCTGCTTGGCACCGGCGCGCACCGCCTCCAGAGAGTTAGCGACGCCGAGCCCGAGGTTCTCGTGACCGTGGAAGCCCACCTGGGCGTCATCACCGAGCTCGGTGACCAACGCCTGCACCCGATCGCGAACACCTTCCATCACCAGCGCACCGGCCGAGTCGACCACGTACACGCACTGACAACCGGCATCAGCCATGATGCGGGCCTGGGTGGCCAGCTTCTCCGGGGACACGGTGTGGGCCATCATCAAAAACCCGACGGTCTCCAGGCCCAGCTCGCGGGCAAGCCCGAAGTGCTGGATGGAAACATCAGCCTCGGTGCAGTGGGTCGCGATCCGGCAGATCACCCCGCCGTTGCCCTGCGCCTCCTTCATGTCTTCCTTGGTCGCCACGCCGGGCAGCATCAGGAAGGCGATCTTGGCGTCCTTGGCCGTGGCCGCCGCGAGCTTGATCAACTCCTGGTCGGGAGTCTTGGAGAACCCGTAGTTGAAGCTGGACCCGCCCAGCCCGTCACCGTGGGTCACCTCGATCACCGGCACTCCAGCGGCGTCGATCGCGGCGACGATCGCCGAGACCTCGTCGGGGGTGAACTGGTGCCGCTTGTGGTGGCTGCCGTCGCGCAGCGAGGTGTCGGTGATCCGCACATCGAAGATGTGGTCGCTCATTTCGCTCCTCCAGCCTTTGCTGCCGCCATCTCGCGGGCGATCTCCTCGCCGACCTTGGTGGCGGCGGCGGTCATGATGTCCAGGTTCCCCGCATACGGCGGCAGGTAATCGCCCGCGCCCTCGACCTCGACGAAGGTGGTGACCACGGCGCGCCCGCCGGAGTTCAGCGACGGCTCGTCGAACTGCGGCTCGTTGAGCAGCCGGTAGCCCGGCACGTAGGTCTGCACCTGGGCGACGACGTCCTTGATGGACGCGGTGATCGCGTCACGGTCGGCGTCCTCGGGGATCTGGCAGAAGATGGTGTCGCGCATGATCATCGGCGGGTCGGCGGGGTTCAAGATGATGATCGCCTTGCCGCGCTCGGCACCACCGATGGTCTGCACACCCGCCGAGGTGGTCTTGGTGAACTCGTCGATGTTGGCGCGAGTGCCCGGCCCGGCCGACACGCTCGCCACGCTGGCCACGATCTCTGCGTACGGCACGGTGCCGCCCTGGGCTTTGACCGCGCGGGTGACCGCGTACACGATCGGAATGGTGGCCTGGCCACCGCAGGTGATCATGTTGACGTTCGGTGCGTCGACGTGTTCGTGCAGGTTTGCCGGCGGAATCACCGCCGGGCCCACCGCGGCCGGAGTCAGGTCAATGGCCCGGATGCCGGCGGCCTCGTACTTGGGCGCGTACGCCTTGTGCACGTAGGCACTAGTGGCCTCGAAGACGAAGTCCGGCTTCTCATCCAGGGCCAGCAGCCAGTCCGCCCCCTCAGCCGAAGTCTCCAGACCAAGCTTGCGGGCCCGGGCCAGGCCCTCGGACTCCGGGTCGATACCGATCATCCAGCGTGGCTCCAACCACTCCGAACGCAGCAGTTTGTACAGCAGGTCGGTGCTGATGTTGCCCGACCCGACGATCGCGACTGAGGCTTTGGCAGCCATGAACGCTCCTCTATTGGAATCTATGCGAAAACCAGCCGGACTGAACCCAGCCCGGTGAAGTCGGCGACACAATCGTCGCCGGCGTGTACGTCGATGGCCCGGGTCGCGGTGCCCGGCAAGACGATGTCGCCTGCCTTCAACCGCACCCCGAAGCTTTCCACCTTGCGAGCCAGCCAGGCCACCGCGGTGACCGGGTTGCCGAGCACCGCGTCACTACGGCCCTGCGCGACCACCTCGCCGTTCTTGGTCAGCGCCGCATCGATGTTCTTGATATCGATGTCACCCGGCTTGACCCGCTGCGTGCCCAGCACGAATCCCGCCGACGAGGCGTTGTCGGCGATGGTGTCGCAGAGTTTGATCTTCCAGTCGCTGATCCGGCTGTCGATCAATTCGATCGCCGGGGCAAAGGCCTCGGTGGCGGCCAGCACGTCCTCCTCGGTGCAGTCCGCGCCCGGCAGGTCCGCGGCCAGAATGAACGCCACCTCGACCTCGATCCGGGGGTAGAGGTAGTTCGACGCCGTGACCGGCTTGTCCTCGAACACCTGCATCTCGTTGAGCAGGTGCCCGTAGTCCGGTTCGTCGACGCCCATCATCTGCTGCATCGCCTCGCTGGACAGGCCGACCTTGTGTCCGACCACGCGGGCGCCCTCGGCGATTCGCTGGCGGATGTTGATCAGCTGGATCTCGTAGGCGTCGACGACGTCGATGCCGGGCTGAGCCGCCGTCAACGGAGAGATCGGAACCCGACTCCGCTCCGCTTGCGCCAACTCGGCAGCGAGTTCCTCACGGATCTGGGCGCTGAGCATCTTCGATGTTCCCCTCGGGTGGTGTTGAGCGGATGAAAAAGCCGTTCAGCGGCAATTCTATAACGTGTTCTAAAACGCCAACACTGAGACGAGGCCGTAGCCCCGTAGCGACCCGGACGTGATGTGTACCCGCCAGGATCTGCCGATGAAACAACTGTCGGGACAACAGTCAACTTTTTGAAACTCCGGAGGCGCCGTGCGGTCGATGGCCATCATGACCAGCATTGGCCTGGCCGCTGCAGCAGTCGCGGTTGTCCCACCCATCGCAGCGCTCCCGGATACCGGCGAGCTGAACTTTGCCGGTCCCGGATTCAGCGTGCGCGTCAATCAGGCACCGTTTGCGATGCAGGTGCTCAACTCCGCTGGCCAACCGGTTTTGACGCAGGTACCCAGCAACGGTGGGCCGCGGCTGGTCCGCAACGAGGCCGCGAAGCCGCTGGGTGTGACCCCATCCGAGTGGCTGTTTCCCACCCGGTACACACCATTCACGTTCACCGTGGGCACGTCCTCGGCGACCCCGTTTCTGATCAGCCCGTTGTGGGTGGGCGACCTGTGGGAGGCCTCCAGCTGCGGAATGCAGTACGCCGCGACCGGAGTGCTTTCCACTCGCCCCTTGCCACAGGGCCTGGAGCTGACGCTCAGTACCGACGACCCGTCGGGCCGCACCCTGGGGGTGACTCTCAGCGAGGACTCCGGCCGGTTACGGGTGTCGGTCATCCCCAGCAGCACGGCGGGCATCGTCTCGATGGGAGACAGTTTCGCGTCGCCGGCCGGCGAGCGGTTCGCCGGCTTCGGCGGGCTGCACAACGGGCTCGATCAGCGCGGGGGACGATTCACCAACTGGGTGCAGGAGGCCAACGTCGGCGCCGGGCCATTGGCACCGGTGTTCAATGTCCTGATGGCCGGCTCCGGCGGCCCGCACTACCTGTTCCCCGGCGGTCCGAGGGCCGCCTACTACGTGCAGCCACAGTTCACCTCCACCGCGGGCTACGGCTTCCTGCTGGCCCAGACGGAGCTGGCCGACTGGCATTTGGACTCCGATCGCCCCGATGCCTGGCACGTCAACGTCGCCGCGGCCCACCTGGACTACGAGGTCGCCGTCGGTGACCCGGGACAGGTGATCAGTGCACTCAGCGCTGCCAACGGCCGCCATCGCGTCCCGCCGCCATGGGCGCTGGGCACGCAGTTGGACCGCCGCATCGTGACCGGGCAGACCGGGAACGACTACGCGGCAACCGTCCGCAGCGACCTGGCCAACATCCTGGCCTACAACCTGCCGATCACCGCCTACCGCCCCGAGGCCTGGATGACCATCGACCCGGCGGTCCTGCGCCAACTGATCAGCGAATTCGGCTCGCACGGTATTCACGTGCTGCTCTACGTGCGCAGCTTCGTCAGCATGGATCCGCTGCGCAACACCAGCCCGGCGGACTACCGGTACGCGGTGGCCAACAACTACGTGGCGACCCACGCCAATGGCAGGCCCTACATCGTCGGCTCCCCCAACCAGGCGCTCGGCGGACAGTCCGCCGTCATCGACTTCACCAACCCCGCCGCCAAAGCCTGGTTTCAGCACACAGTGCGGGAGGTATTGGAGACCGGGGCAGACGGTTTCATGAGCGACTTCGGCGAACAGACCCTGCCCGACATGCATTTCGCCAACGGGCAGACCGGCGCCACCATGCACAACGCCTACCCGACGCTGTACCAACAGGTGGTCCGCGAGGCGGTGGACGCCTACGAGCAGTCACATCCAGGCCGCAACATCTGGTTCTACAACCGCGCGGGCTATACCGGGTCGACCGGCTATGAGGGTGGCAACTTCCCGGGCGACGAGAGCACCGACTTCTCGGTGGCCTCTGGCCTGGCCGCACTCATCCCGGACATGCTCAACCGGGGCCTGGCCGGCGCCTACGGCTATGGCACCGACATCGGCGGTTATCAGGATCTGCTGGCCGGCCCCACCCCCAAGGAGCTGTTCGTGCGGTGGTCTCAGATGGCGGCGCTCTCACCGATCATGCGGGTACACGGGGCGCACTCCGGCACCCACATGCCGTGGGACTTCGACCAGGAGACGCTGGACACCTTCCGGCAGCTCGCCGAGCTGCGCCAGCGGGCCATCCCGTTGATCTCCGCCACCTGGGCCACGGCGGCCAGCACCGGCGTGCCGCTGTCGCGACCGGTGTGGCTGGCCGCGCCCAACGATCCGCAGGCGTGGGCGGCAGACCAGGAATGGATGATCGGATCCGATGTCCTCGTTGCCCCGGTCGTCACCCAGGGCGCCACCTCGCGGAAGGTCTATTTCCCGCCCGGTTGCTGGACACGCAAAGACAGCGAAGGAAGCTACACCGGCCCGTCGGAGTCCACCGTGGCAGCGCCGCTGACAGACCTGCCCTACTTCGCCCGCTGCAACACCGGCGGCTTGTAGATCACCGGCCGCCGGTGTAGTCCACGTTCCAGTGCTTGATGCCGTTGAGCCAGCCCGAGCGCAGCCGCTGCGGGCGGTCCAGGGGCTTGAGGTCCGGAATGTTGTCGGCGATCGCGTTGAATATCGACCCGATCGTCATCCGCGCCAAATGCGTGCCGATGCAGTAGTGCGCGCCGGTGCCGCCAAAACCGACATGCGGGTTGGGGTCACGCAAGATGTTGAACTCCTGCGGCTTGTCGAACACCGTCTCGTCGAAGTTGGCCGCGCGGTAGAACATCACCACTCGCTGACCCTCTTTGATCAACGTCCCGTTCAGGTTGTGATCCCGGGTCGCGGTGCGCTGGAACGACGTCACCGGAGTGGCCCAGCGCACCACCTCGTCGGCCGTGGTCGCCGGGCGCTCCTTCTTGAACAGCTCCCACTGCTCGGGATGCTCGGTGAACGCCATCATCCCCTGGGTGATCGAGTTGCGAGTGGTCTCGCTGCCGGCCACCGCTAACAGGATGATGAAGTAACCCAACTCGTCATCGTTGAGCTTCTCGCCGTCGACGTCGGCCTCGACCAGCGTCGTCACGATGTCGGGGCCGGGGCTGCGGCGCTTGAGCTCGGCGAGCTTGAGTCCGTAGGTGATGATCTCCAGCGCCGAGGCCGCCGGGTCGTAGTGCGCGAACTCTGGGTCGTCGTACGACGTCATCTGGTTGGTCCAGTCGAACAACTTGCCGCGGTCCTCCTGCGGCACCCCCATCAGCCCAGCGATCGCCTGCAAGGGCAACTCGGAGGCCACTTCCACCACGAAGTCACCGCTGCCCCGGGCCAATGCCTCTTTGGTGATCGCCTGCGCCCGCGCCTGCAGGTCATCGTGCAGCGGCAAGATGTGTCGAGGAGTGAAGCCACGGGAGATGATCCGGCGCTGCCGGGTGTGCTTCGGCGCGTCCTGGTTGAGCATCAAGATCCGTTGCGCGTCGAGCTGTTCGCGGGTTGTTTCGTCGTGAAACCTGGGGATGGCCCCATTGGCCTCACTGGAGAACACGTCGTCGAGCCGCGAGATCTCCTTGACGTCCTCGTGCCGGGTGATCGCCCAGTAGCCGCCGTCTTTGAAGCCACCGCTCTTGTCGTCGGGCTGCGCGATCCATTTGATCGGCTCGCTGCGCCGCAGTTCGGCGAACTCCGCGTCGGGCAGTCGCTCGGCGTAGATTTCCGGGTCGGTGAGGTCGAAACCAGCCGGAATGCCGGTGGCTGACGAGATAGTAGGACTGGCCACGATGACAACTCCTCACTACTGATCCGCAGGAGAAAACGATACGTTCTCGCGTCAGTAAAGCATGCCTTCACCTTAGGCGGAAGGGCAGAAAGGCCCTGCATACGAGGCAAAACTGGAACACGTTCTACTTCGCCGACGAGTCGGCCTGACCTGGCCGCAACCGAGGGGTTACCAGCAGGGTAGGGAACGGTTGTACAGAGACCGCCGGAGCAATAAGGCCAGCCAACTGGCGCCCGGGCGGGGCAATTCTATAACGTGTTCTACATGGCCGAACAGGAGTACGACGTCGTCGTGGTCGGAAGCGGCGGCGCCGGGATGGTCGCCGCCCTCACTGCCGCCCACCAGGGACTGTCCACCATTGTCATCGAGAAAGCCGCCCACTATGGCGGCTCGACCGCTCGCTCCGGTGGTGGCGTGTGGATCCCCAACAACGAGGTGCTGCAGCGCGCCGGTGTCAAAGATGACGCCCAGGCCGCTCGCACCTATCTGCACACCATAGTCGGCGACGTGGTTCCGGCCGAGAAGATCGACACCTACCTGCAGCGCGGGCCGGAGATGTTGTCGTTCGTGCTGAAGAACTCGCCGCTGAAGATGTGCTGGGTTCCCGGGTACGCCGACTACTACCCCGAGCAGCCAGGCGGAAAGCCCACCGGCCGTTCGATCGAGCCGAAGCCGTTCAACGCCAAGAAGCTGGGCGCCGACATGAATGGCCTGGAGCCGGCTTACGGCAAGGTGCCGCTGAATGTCGTTGTCATGCAGCAGGACTACGTGCGACTCAACCAGCTCAAGCGCCACCCACGCGGGGTGCTGCGCAGCCTGAAGGTGGGCGCCCGCACCATGTGGGCCCAGGCCACCGGCAAGAACCTGGTCGGCATGGGCCGGGCCCTGATCGCGCCGCTGCGCATCGGCCTGCGCAACGCCGGCGTTCCGGTGGAGCTCAACACCGCGCTGACCGACCTCTATGTCGAAGACGGCGTGGTGCGGGGTGTCTACGTCCGCGGGGCGAGCGACTCCGAATCGAGCGAGCCGCGCCTGATCCGCGCACGGCGCGGGGTCATCCTGGCCAGCGGCGGATTCGAGCACAACGAACAGATGCGGGTGAAGTACCAGCGCGCGCCGATCACCACCGAGTGGACCGTGGGCGCGAAGGCCAACACCGGCGAGGGCATCGTCGCCGGCGAGAAGCTCGGCGCTGCCCTGGACATCATGGAGGACTCCTGGTGGGGGCCGACGGTGCCGCTGCCCGGGGCGCCGTGGTTCGCGCTGTCGGAGCGCAACTCGCCCGGATCGATCATCGTGAACATGGCCGGCAAGCGGTTCATGAACGAGTCGATGCCGTACGTCGAGGCCTGCCACCACATGTACGGCGGCGAATTCGGCCAGGGCCCCGGCCCCGGCGAGAACATCCCGGCCTGGCTGATCTTCGACCAGCGCTACCGCAACAACTACATCTTCGCGGGACTACAGCCGGGCCAACGGATCCCGAAGAAGTGGTTGGAGTCCGGCGTGATCGTCTCTGCCGACACCCTGGAAGAGCTGGCGACCAAGACCGGCGTACCGGCCGCCGCACTGGCCGCGACCGTCGAGCGGTTCAACGAGTTCGCGCGGACGGGTGTGGACGAGGACTTCCACCGCGGCGAGAGCGCCTACGACCGTTACTACGGTGACCCGACCAACAAGCCGAACCCCAACCTGGGCCAGATCGCGCAGGGGCCGTTCTACGCGGCCAAGATGGTGCCGGGCGACCTGGGCACCAAGGGCGGCATCCGTACCGACGTGAACGGCCGGGCACTGCGGGACGACGGCAGTGTCATCGCGGGGCTGTACGCGGCAGGAAACGTGAGTGCACCGGTGATGGGCCACACCTACCCCGGACCGGGCGGCACCATCGGACCCGCCATGACGTTCGGTTACCTGGCGGCCCTCGACATCGCAGGAAAGGCCTAGCAATGGCGATCGATCTCGACGTCGCACTGGGAGCAGAGTTCGGCCAGGTCGAATTCTCCTGGACCGCAACCAATGTGCAGCTCTACAACCTGGCGCTGGGTGCCGGGTCGGACCCGATGGATCCGCGTGAGCTGAGCTACGTGGTGGACGGCAAGCCGCAGGTGCTGCCGACCTTCGGCTGCGTCGCGGCCTCGTTCAACGAGGTGGACCCGCCGAAGGTGAGCTGGCCCGGCGTCGAGATCGACCTGGCCAAGATCCTGCACGCCTCAGAGAAGGTGACCGTGCCGGCGCCGCTGCCGCCGTCGGGCAGCGCCCGCGCGATCAGCCGGATCGTCGAGGTGTGGGATAAGGGCAAAGCCGCCGTGGTGGTGCTCGAGACCTCGGTGACCAGCACCGACGGCACGCCGCTGTGGACGCAGCACCGGTCCATCTTCGCTCGGGGCGAGGGTGGCTTCGGCGGCGAACGCGGCCCGTCGACATCGAGCGAACTGCCCGACCGGGCACCCGATTTCGAAGTCGACATCCCGGTGTCCCCGCAGCAGGCACTGCTGTACCGGCTCTGCGGCGACCGCAACCCGCTGCACTCGGACCCGGCGTTCGCGGCCGCGGCGGGCTTCGACCGGCCGATCCTGCACGGGCTGTGCACTTACGGCATGACCTGCAAGGCGGCGGTGGACACCGTGCTGGACGGTGACGCCGGCGCGGTCCGTTCCTTCGGCGCGCGGTTCGCCGGCGTGGTTTTCCCCGGTGAGACGCTGCGGGCCCGGCTGTGGAAGGACGGCGATCGACTGGTGGGCAATGTCGTTGCGCCGTCGCGTGAAGATGCCGCCATCCTCAACGATGTGGAGCTTGTTTCGGCCTAGCTAGCCCCCGGCGTTCTCGCCGGCCGCCCGTGCGCGGCACCTAATTGAAAATGACTTTCATCTTCGATATGGTGATCGTCATGACGGCGCCGGTATGGATGGCATCTCCCCCAGAGGTGCATTCAGCGGCGCTGAGCAGCGGCCCGGGGCCCGGTCCACTGTTGTCTGCGGCCGGCGCGTGGTCATCGCTGAGCCTTGAATACACCGCAATCGCAGAGGCGTTGCGGGAGGTGCTAGGAGCCACCCAGGCAGCGTCGTGGCAGGGCCCCAGCGCCGAGCGCTATCTCGCCGCACATCTGCCGTACTTGGCCTGGTTGGCGACGGCCAGCGCGGACAGTGCCGCACGTGCAGCTCAGCACGAAACGGCGGCCGCCGCTTACGTCAGTGCCTTGGCGGCCATGCCCACCATGCCGGAACTAGCGGCTAACCATGCCATTCACGGAGTCTTGGTCGCTACCAATTTCTTTGGGGTCAATACCATCCCCATCGCGATCAATGAAGCCGACTACGTGCGGATGTGGGTCCAAGCCGCCACCACGATGGCGACCTATGAAGCGGTCTCCGGTACAGCAGTGGCGTCGGCGCCGCAGACGGCCGTGGCACCGACCATCTTGGCAGCACACGACCACGATCATGACCACGACCACGACCACGACCACGACGGGATCCACGATGGCGATCTGGACCCGACCGACCCCGAATGGTGGAAAGACGTCTTCGGGGAAATGGGCGAGTGGGCCAAGATCATCGTCAACGACCTGCTGACCGACCCAGCCGCGCTGCTGACCGATCTCCCAGTCATCATGGCCGACCTGACTTTCCACGCCAGTCAGCTTGCCGCCACCTTGAGCCAGTTCGCGCCGGCGCTGTTGCAACCCGCGCTAGGCCTGGCAATCGGCAACCTGGGGTGGGCAGCCGGCTTAGCCGGACTCGCCGGAATTCAGCCTGCACCGGCCGTTCTGCCCGCCGAAGCCCTGCCCGCTGAAAACCCCTTGGCCTCGGTGGGTTCAGCCAATACGTCCACTACCGTCGCCAACACCGCTGCGGCACCGGCCACCGGCGGCTCGGTATCGGCACCGACCACCAGCGCCGCGCCCGCGTCAGCACCGCCCGCGACTCCCCCGGCAGGCGGCGCCCCCGCGTTCTTCCCGCCCTATGTGATCGGTCCTCCCGGTGCGACCGGCCGGATGCCCGCTGCGACCCGCGCCCATGCCGTCAAGAAGGCACATAATCCGGAAGCCGCCGCCGAGGCGGCGGCCGCAGCTGCGGCCGCACGGGATCGGTCCAGGGCCCGCCGACGCCGAAGTGCCCGCGGGCACGCGGACGAGTTCATCTACGTCTACGCCGACGACACCCCCGATATGGGGCCCGACGTCGCGACTCGCGCCTCCAACCGTAGTGCCGGGCCTCTGGGATTCGCTGCGGCGCAAGCCAAGCCGGGCCTGCCCGCAACAGGCCTGACCAGGTTGGCGAGCGGCGGCTTCAGCGACGGGCCGACGCTTCCGCTGTTGCCCGAGAGCTGGGGCGAGGGCGCGTAGCCCAGCGCGAAAAGACGCGAAAGCCCCCAAAAATGTCGATTTTTGGGGGCTTTCGCGTCTGCTCGGCCTATTAGCCGAGGATCAGGCCAGAGGTAGGCACACCGGTCCCGGCGGTCACCAGCACGTGCTCGACGCCATCGACCTGGTTGACCGAAGTACCGCGCAGCTGGCGCACGCCCTCGGCGATGCCGTTCATGCCGTGGATGTAGGCCTCACCGAGCTGTCCACCGTGGGTGTTGATCGGCAGCCGACCGCCGAGCTCGATGGCGCCGCCGGCGATGAAGTCCTTGGCCTCGCCCTTGCCGCAGAATCCCAGCTCTTCCAACTGGATCAGCGTGTAGGGGGTGAAGTGGTCGTAGAGCACCGCGGTCTGGATGTCGGCGGGAGTCAGACCCGACTGCGACCACAGCTGCTTGCCCACCAGGCCCATCTCAGGCAGGCCGAGCTCCTCACGGTAGTAGGAGTACATGGTGAACTGGTCGGCCCCTGCGGCCTGCGCAGCCGCCTCGATGATCGCCGGACGGTGCTTGAGGTCGCGAGCCCGCTCCGGAGTGGTGACGACGATCGCCACCCCGCCGTCGCTCTCCTGGCAGCAGTCCAGCAACCGCAGCGGTTCGGCGATCCACCGCGAGTTCTGATGATCCTCGATGGTGATCGGCTTGCCGTAGAAAAATGCCTTCGGGTTGGTCGCCGCGTGCTTGCGGTCCGCCACCGACACCGCGCCGAAATCCGCACTGGTGGCGCCGTATTCGTGCATGTAACGCTGGGCGATCATCGCCACCGACGCCGCCGGGGTGCTCAGGCCGTGCGGGTACGACCAGCTGTACTCCACGCCGCGCGAGTCGGCGTTGACCGTCAAACCGGTCATCACCTGGCCGAACCGGAACTCCGAGCGCTCATTAAAAGCGCGGTACGCCACAACGACTTCGGCAACGCCCGTGGCCACCGCCAGGGCAGCCTGCTGCACGGTCGCCGCAGCGGCACCGCCGCCGTAGCCGATCTGGGAGAAGAACTTCAGCTCACCGATCCCGGTGGCACGCGCGACGGCGGTCTCCAGGTTGGAGTCCATGGTGAAGGTGACCAGGCCGTCGACGTCGGAGGGCTTCAGGCCCGCATCGTCGAGGGCGTCGAGCACCGCCTCGGCCGCCAGACGCAGTTCGCTGCGCCCGGATTCCTTGGAGAAGTCGGTGGCGCCGATTCCAGCGATGGCAGCCTTACCGGACAGCATCATGCCTCCCCGAGGGTGAGAGTGGCGGTAGCGATGACGTGGTCACCAAGACTGTTGTTGCCCACGACCTTCACGGTGACCAGGCCGTCTTCCACCGCCGTCACCTCACCGGAGAAGGTGACGGTGTCGTAGGCATACCACGGCACACCCAGCCGCAGCCCGATCGAACGGATCACCGCGTTGGATCCGGCCCAGTCGGTGATGTAGCGCTGCACCAGACCGGTGTCGGTCAGAATGTTGACGAAGATATCCTTGGAGCCCTTGGCCTGCGCTTTGTCCCGGTCGTGGTGCACGTCCTGGTAGTCGCGAGTGGCGATCGCCGTGGAGACGATGAACGTCGGGTCACCGTAGATCTTCAGTTCGGGCAGCTTGGTGCCCACGTCGACAGTCGCAGCGCTCATGCCCCGTCTCCTTCCACAGGCTCCCAGGCGTACAGAGACCACGCCGGACCGACATCGCTGGCGGGGAAATCGAGATAGGTTGCGCGGACCGGCATTCCGATCTTTACCGCTGCCGCGTCGACGCCGCGAAGCTCGCCGAGCATCCGCACGCCCTCCTCGAGCTCGACCAGTGCGATCACGAACGGCAAGCTGCGGCCGGGAACCTTGGGCGCGTGATGCACCACGTAGCTGAACACCGTTCCCTTGCCGCTGGAAACGACATAGTCGGTGGTCTCGGTCTTGTCCTTCCAGACCGCGGGCACCGGCGGGTGTTGCAGGCTGCCGTCCGGGCGGAGCTGGATGCGCAGCTCGTGTGCGGCCACCCCGTCCCAGAAGTACTGGGAGTCCCGCGACCACGACGGGCGCATCATCTTGTCGGGGTCCAGATCCTCGGGCACCGCGGCTGCCGGAGTCGCGTCGCCCTTGTCGGCGGGCAGGAACTTCAGGATGCGCCAATTCATGTCGGCGACGCATTCCGCGTCTTCGTCGCCGTTCACCCACCAACGGATCTTCTGAGTGACGAAATACCCCTCGCCCAGGCCGGTCTTCTTGGGGCCCACGATGTCGGTCACCTCGGCGGTGACGCTGACTTCCTCGCCGGGGCGCAGGTAGCGGTGGTAGGTCTGCTCACAGTTGGTGGCCACCACGCCGACATAGCCTGCGCCGTCGAACAGTTCCATGACCTTGCCGAGCGGATCGTCGGCGGGGCGCTCCCCGCCCAGTCCCATCATGGTCCAGACCTGGATCATGGCCGGCGGAGCGACGATTCCGGGATGCCCGGCCGCCTGCGCGGCTGCCTCGTCGGTGTAGATCGGATTGGCGTCGCCGATCGCGTCGACCCAGTGCCGAATCATCGGCTGGTTCACCGGATCCCGGCCGGACCGCGGCTTGCTGCGGCCAGACGCCAGTATCTGCTCGATCCCGGAGGAAATGTCGGTCATCACCTCTCCTCGACTCATCGTGACACCCGCGGAACCTTCAGCCCAGAAGCGGCGATCATCTCGCGCATGACCTCGTTCACGCCGCCGCCGAAGGTGATCACCAGGTTGCGCTTGGCCATCTTGTCCAGCCAGACCAGGACTTCGGCGGTCTCGGGGTCCGCCGGGTTGCCGAATCGGCCGACGATCTCCTCAGCGAGGCGATTGACTTCCTGGATCCGCTCGGTGGAGAACACCTTGGTGGCCGCAGCGTCGGCGACGGCGATGTTCTCGCCCGAGGCCGCCACCTGCCAGTTGAGCAACTCGTTGATACGCCAGATCGACTTGATCTGCGCCAGCAGATGTTTCACGTCGTCGTGCTCGATCGGCGTAACGCCGTCCGAACCAGGCTTGGACGCCCAGCGGTGTACCTGGTCGTAGATGCCGGCGATGCGACCAGCCGGACCCAGACCGACGCGCTCGTGGTTGAGCTGAGTCGTGATCAGCTTCCAGCCGCCGTTCTCCTCGCCGACCAGCATGTCGGCGGGTACGTGCACGTCGTTGTAGTACGTCGCGTTGGTGTGATGGGCCCCATCGGACAGGATGATCGGAGTCCAGGAGTATCCGGGATCCTTCGTGTCGACGATGAGAATCGAGATGCCCTTGTGCTTGGCAGCGGTCGGGTCGGTTCGGCAGGCCAGCCAGATGTAGTCGGCGTCGTGGGCGCCGGTGGTCCACATCTTCTGCCCGTTGACGATGTATTCGTCACCGTGCTTGACCGCGGTCGTGCGCAGTGAGGCGAGATCCGTACCGGCGTCGGGTTCGGAGTAGCCGATCGCGAAATGCACGTCGCCGGAAAGAATTCCAGGCAGGAACTTCTTCTTCTGCGCTTCGGTGCCGAGCAATTGCAGCGTGGGGCCGACGGTCTGCAAGGTGACCATCGGCAACGGGATGTCGGCCCGGTTGGCTTCGTTGATGAAGATCTGCTGCTCGACGGGACCGAATCCCAGGCCGCCGTACTCCTTGGGCCAGCCGACGCCCAACTTGCCGTCGCTGCCCATCCGCTTGATCACGGCACGGTAGGCCTCGTTGTGCCGATCCGACTCCATCGCCTGCGCCTCTTCGGGCGTGATGAGGGTCGAGAAGTACTCGCGCAGTTCGGCTTGCAGCGCCCGCTGCTCGGGTGTCAGGTCGATGAACATTTACGCTCCCACCAGATCGAGGCGGTGCACGGGACCACCCAACAGCCGGGTCAAGTCTTTGATCGAGGAGTAGTAGCGGTCCATCGGGTAGGTGATGTCCATACCCATGCCGCCGTGCAGGTGGTGGCAGAGTCGCATGGCCGGTGCAGCCTGCGATGTCAGCCAGTAGCCCAGGATGCCGAGGTCTTCGCCGGCGTCCAGACCTTGGGCCAACCGCCAAATCGCTGACGTAGCCAGCAAGTCAATGGTCCGCGAGGCGATGTAGACCTCAGAAAGCTGCGCGGCCACGGTCTGGAACGTCGACAGGGGACGGCCGAACTGCTCGCGGGTGGCGACGTAGTCGGCGGTCAACCGCAGGGCACCGGCCACCAGCCCGGCCGCGAACGCTCCGGTGGCGGCCAGCACCAACTGGTTGACTCGGGTAACGCTGGCGCCGTCGAGCACGTCGGCGTCCTCGATCGCGACGTCGGCGAACGTCACCACGTATTCGTCGGATCCGTTGGAGGTCGGTGTCTTGGTGACCGTGACGCCGTCGGCGTCCGGGGCGACGACCACCACCGCCTTGTCAGCCGTGACGACCAACCATTTCGCCGTCTGGGCATAGGGAACACCGGTCTTGGTGCCGTTGAGCTTGCCGCCCGCAAAGCTGGTCTTGGGGTGCTCCGGCAGCTGTCGTCCGGGCTCGTTCAGCGCGGCCGAGAGCACCGCGCCGGCGGGCACCCCCGACAGATACCGGTCCTGCTGGCTGTCGGACGCCAGGTCCAGCAGCGGGATCAACCCCAGCCCCAAAGTTGCCAGCGCAGGACCGGTGGTGCCATGACGGCCGATCTCGGTCAGCGCGGTGGCCAGCTCCGACAGGCCCAGACCGTCGCCGCCGAGTCGCTCCGGCACGCCCAGCGCCGCGACCCCGCCGGCTACCAGCGCATCCCAGGTGTTGTCACGGTCGAGCACCGACGTCACCACATCGGCGACAGCCTGCTGCTCCGGGTTCGGTGTGAAATCCACCCGAATCCTCCTTGATTCGTCTAGGCCGTCAGTGTGCTCAGTGCGCGACCGGGCACGCACCCGAGTAGTCGACCGGCCAGTGCTTGATGCCGTTGAGCCAGCCGGACTTCAGCCGCTCCGGGTCGCCCATCGGCTTCAGGTCGGGCATGTGATCGGCGACCGCGTTGAAGATCAGGTTGATGGTCAGGCGGGCCAGGTTGGCGCCGATGCAGTAGTGCGCCCCGGTGCCGCCGAAGCCGACGTGCGGGTTGGGGTCGCGAAGGATGTTGAAGGTGAACGGGTCGTCGAACACCTCCTCGTCGAAGTTGGCCGAGCGGTAGGACATCACCACGCGCTCGCCGGCCTTGATCTTGACGCCGTCGATCTCGGTGTCTTCGCTGGCCGTGCGCTGGAACGCCGAAACCGGGGTGGCCCAACGAATGATCTCGTCGACGGCGGTCTGCGGCCGCTCCCGCTTGAACAACTCCCACTGGTCGGGGTTCTGCGAGAACGCGACCATGCCGTGTGTGATCGAGTTGCGACTGGTCTCGTTGCCGGCAACGGCCAGCATGATGACGAAGAAGCCGAACTCGTCATCGCTGAGCTTCTCGCCGTCGATGTCGGCCTGGATCAGCTTGGTCACGATGTCGTCGGTGGGGTTCTTGCCCCGCTCCTCGGCCATCTTCATGGCGTAGGTGATGACCTCGAACGACGACATCGCCGGGTCGACGTCGGCGTACTCCGGGTCCTCGCCGGCGGTCATCTCGTTGGACCAGCGGAACAACTTGTCCCGGTCGTCCTGGGGCACACCGAGCAGTTCGGCGATGGCCTGCAGCGGCAGCTCGCAGGACACCTGCTCGACGAAGTCACCGGTGTTGGACGCCGCCGCGGTCTGAGCGATCTTCTGCGCCCGGGCCTTCAGCTCGTCCTCGAGCCGCGAGAGGGCGCGGGGGGTGAAGCCCCGGGAGATGATCTTGCGCAGCCGGGTGTGGTGCGGTGCGTCCATGTTCAGCAGGACCGCGCGCTGCAGGTCGACGGCCTCGCGGGTCATCTCCTGCGGCCAGACCGGGATCGCGCCGTTCATGGCGCTGGAGAAGACGTCGCTGCGCAGCGAGACGTCCTTGACGTCCTTGTGCTTGGTCACCAGCCAGTAACCCTTGTCGCCAAAGCCTCCGGTGCCGCCCGGAACGTCGACCCAACGCACCGGTTCGGACTTACGCAGCTCGGCGAGTTCCTTGACCGGGAGGCCCTTCAGGCTCATCTCGGAGTCGAGGAAGTCGAAGTCGCTGGGGATGGCGGGGCAGCCCATGTGCCTACTCCTAGAGTGATCTGTTAGTCGGTTCGACGACGCCGAACAACGCCGTCTAGTGCCTGATTGCGACCATTGAAACACGGCCCGACCGCAGATCAAAGGCGGTGCTGCATCGTCGCTTGTCAGACTAATGAAACGTGTTCTAGCCTGGCCGCATGGGTAATCCTGTCATCGTCGAAGCCACCCGCAGCCCCATCGGTAAACGTAATGGCTGGTTGTCCGGCCTGCACGCCACCGAACTTCTCGGGGCGGTGCAGAAGGCCTTGGTTGCCAAGGCCGGGATTGACGCCGGCAGCGTCGAGCAGGTCATCGGCGGCTGCGTCACGCAGTTCGGCGAGCAGGGCAACAACGTCACCCGGCAGTCCTGGCTGGTGGCCGGGCTGCCCGAGCATGTCGGCGCCACCAGCATCGACTGCCAGTGCGGCAGCGCCCAGCAGGCCAACCACCTGATCGCCGGCCTCATCGCGACCGGCGCCATCGACATCGGCATCGCCTGCGGCATCGAGGCGATGAGCCGCGTGCCGCTGGGCGCCAACGGCGGCGGTGCGCGCGCAGCGTCGTGGGACATCGACCTGCCCAACCAGTTCGAGGCCGCCGAGCGCATCGCCAAGCGTCGGGGCATCACCCGCGCCGACGTGGACGCACTGGGGCTGCGGTCCCAGCAGCTGGCCAAGCAGGCCTGGGCCGAGGGACGGTTCGACCGGGAGATCTCCCCGATCGAGGCTCCGGTGATCGACGAGAACAAGCAGCCCACCTCCGAGCTGAACATCGTCAGCCGCGACCAGGGCCTGCGTGACACCACGGCAGAGGGCCTCGCGGCGCTGAACCCCGTCATAGAGGGCGGCATTCACACCGCCGGTACCTCGTCGCAGATCTCTGACGGCGCCGCCGCGGTGCTGTGGATGGATGAAGACAAAGCCAAGGCGCTCGGGTTGAAGCCGCGAGCCCGCATCGTCAGCCAGGCCAACGTCGGCTCCGAGACCTACTACCACCTGGACGGCCCGGTGCAGTCCACGGCCCGGGTGCTGGAGAAGGCCGGGATGAAGATGGGCGACATCGACCTGGTCGAGATCAACGAGGCGTTCGCCTCGGTGG
Source organism: Mycobacterium sp. SMC-11 (assembly GCF_046250095.1). NCBI lineage: Bacteria > Bacillati > Actinomycetota > Actinomycetes > Mycobacteriales > Mycobacteriaceae > Mycobacterium > Mycobacterium sp. SMC-11. The sequence continues at coordinate 4,211,812 of NZ_CP176430.1, forward strand.
TGCTGTCCTGGGCCGCGGTGCACAAGCCGGACATGGACCGGGTCAACGTCAATGGCGGGGCGATCGCGCTGGGCCACCCGGTGGGTTCCACCGGCAGCCGGCTGATCACCACGGCGTTGCACGAGCTCGAGCGCACCGACAAGTCGACAGCGCTGATCACCATGTGTGCCGGCGGGGCGCTGTCCACCGGCACCATCATCGAGCGCATCTAGTGGCGTCGGTTCCGGAGTCAGACCGCATCGCGGCGGCGCAGGCCTACATCGACGCGCTGGTCAGTCACGACGCCTCGGCGGTCCCGTTCAGCAGCGACTGCGTCCGCATCGAGGTCGGCCTCAAGACCGGTTTCTCGGGAAATCACTTGCGCCGCAGCCTCAACCGCGGTCCGCAGTTCCGGCTGATCTCGGCGGCCACGCTGCCGAAGTACAGCATCGAAGGCGATGACGTGCGGGCGATCTACGACATCATCACCAAGCCGTCGCTATTCGGGGTCCGGGTCTGCTCGCATGTCGACGAGGTTTTCCGGATCCCCGCCGACAGCCCCGACGGCACCGCCGTGATTCACCACATCCGCGCGGGGATTCGTCCGTTCATTCACCGTTAGAGTGAGCCAGTGAGCAACCCAGACACACCAGAGAAGCCGAAGTCACTGGATTCGCCGGTCACCGGGACGGTGATCAAGTGGATGTCGCGGGCCAACACCTGGGCCTACAAGGCAACCGGCGGCCGGGTCGGCGGTAAGTGGCGGTTGGGTACCAAGCACTTCGGCGAGGTTCCCGAGGTCGGCATTCTCACCACCACCGGGCGCAAGTCGGGTCAGCCGCGGGAATCCCCGCTGTTGTTTCTTCGCGAGGGTGACCGGGTGATCCTGGTGGCTTCCCAGGGCGGGCGCGCCACCAACCCGATGTGGTACCTGAACCTGAAGGCCAACCCGCAGGTGTCATTCCGGATCCGCAGCGAGGTGCTCATCCTGCGTGCCCGCGACGCCAGCGAGGCCGAGCGGGCCGCCTACTGGCCCAAGCTCGACAAGATGTACCCCGACTTCGTCAACTACCGGGCCTGGACCGATCGGGAGATCCCGATCGTCATCTGCGAGCCCTAGCAGCGCCGCTGAACCGCTGCTGTCCGGGATCGGGGCCATCGAGGTCCCGGGTAACTCGCTGGGCAGCTGGACACTGGCCAGAACGGGCAACCGGCCGCGGCCATGAACGACGTGCTCAGCGCATCGTCACCTGCCGCCTCATCCGCACGTAACCGAGCTACGAATCCGAGTAGCCAACGCGAGACCGCCGGCGTCTGACCTGCCTGCCTCGGCGGAGCAGAAGCCGATTCAACCGCATCGGCACCGGTCGCGCCGGCAATGCTGTTGCCGCCGGTACCCCTCTGCGAAAGCGTGCTCTCCCCCCTCCCCCAGAACATCGATTAACTGCCGAAATCGCGCTGGTATCGTTGCCGAGACTGGCCGGTAACTTAGCGGTAAAAGTACCTAGATGATGGGAAGCGAGCCTTACGACTGCACAACTGCACGGATGCACAGCCGATCCATCCGGGGGGAATGGAGAGCTTGCCCGCTAGCGCGAGCATCCTTGCCTCGGAGAGACGGTAGATGATGTCCAACGCGGATGTGGCACTTTCGCCACCTTCCCCACGAACAGTCCTCGTGGTCAGCCCCGGAGACTCCCGGCCGCAATGGCAGCCCCCGACGGAGTCGTTGACCAGCGGACTCTCGTGGCTGAAAAGCACACTCGCAGAAGTGGTTACCGCCCACCGTGGTGAACGGCTGGTGGAGCAGGACCACAAAGACAAGTTCGCCGTCGGGTTCGCCGATGCCAGCGATGCGGCCGCTTGTGCCATCGCCCTGCAGCACGCCCCCTGGGCGCCGATCCGTCCGCGGATCGCCCTGCACGCCACCGAGGTCTCGGTGGCCGAGCCCAGTGCGCACCCGCAGTCGCTGGTGAATCGCGCTGCACGATTGTGCGATCTGGCCCATAGTGGTCAGACGTTGTTGTCGGAGACCGCCCAGCCGTTGCTGGCTGATCGACTCCCGCGAGGGGCTTGGCTGATCGATCTGGGCGTGTTTCGACTGCGCGGCATACCGTATCCCGAACGGGTAGCGCAGCTCTGCCATCGCGAACTTCCCACCGACTTTCCGCCGCTTCGAACCGGAAATGCGGTGCACGAGCCTTACTTCCCGACACCCCTGACGAGTTTCGTCGGACGCCACGCGGAGCTGACCGAGCTGCGTCGGCTGGTCGATGGCAACCGTCTGGTGACGCTGACCGGTTCCGGCGGAGTCGGCAAGACGCGGCTGGCGCTGCAACTGGCCGAGGAGTTTGTCGACCGATTCCGCGACGGGGCATGGTGCGTCGATCTGGCGCCGATCGCCGACCCGGATCTGCTTCCGGAACGCGTGACACACATGTTGGGCCTGCCGGATCGATCGGACCGCTCCCCGGTCGACGCCCTGGTGCGTTTCATCGCCGACCGACAATTGCTGCTGGTGCTGGACAATTGTGAGCATCTGCTGGACGGGTGCGCGGAGTTGACCAGCACGCTGTTGGCCACCGGTGCAGAGCTGACCATCCTGGCGACGAGTCGGGCACCTATCGGGGTGGCCGGCGAAGTGACCTGGAAAACCCCATCGCTCTCACTCGGCGACGAGGCTGTCGAGTTGTTCCGGCAACGCGCTCGACTGGTCCGGCCAAGTTTCATCGACACAGATGGTGACGCCGCTTTGGTGACCGAAATCTGTCGGCGCCTAGACGGGGTGCCGTTGGCCATCGAACTCGCCGCGACGCGAGTTCGGGCGTTGTCACTGGCCGAGATCGCCGACGGGCTCGACGAGCGCTTCCAACTGTTGACCGGTGGCGCGCGCACGGTGGTTCCACGCCAGCAGACCCTGCGGGCATCAGAAGACTGGTCGCATGACTTGTTGAGCGAACCCGAGCGCGTGGTGTTTCGCCGTTTGGCACCATTCCGGGGCGGCTTCGACCTTGACGCCGCCCACGCGGTCGCCGGGGGTACCGACCTGCCGCGCGGACTGATCATCGACAAACTCACCCAGTTGGTGGACAAATCGCTGGTGATAGCCGACAGCACCGGGGAGTCGACGCGCTTCCGGATGTTGCAGACCGTGCAGCAGTACGCCTCGGAAAAGCTCGAGAAGGCCGGGGAATCCGACACTATCCGGGCGCGCCACCGTGATCACTACACAGACCTGTTCGGCTCCGAGGTGACCGCCGGATACGGCTGGCACATCGCGCAGGCGGAACTGGAGATCGACAACCTCAGGGCCGCCTTCACCTGGAGCCGCGACCATGGCGAGCTAGAGCTTGCCGCGCGTCTCGCGTCCTCGCTGCTCCCACTGTGGATCCACAGCCGGACCTTGGAAGGACTGGCATGGTTCAACGCGCTGCTCGCCGTTGGCGCCACGATGGCGCCTGGCGCGCGTGCCCGCACGCTCGCGGACAAAGCGATCTTTGACGCGTTGATCGGACACTACGGGCAGGCTCAACAAGCAGAGGAAGCGGTCGCGATCGCCCGCGACCTCGACGAGCCCGGTCTGCTCGCCTGGGCCCTGGCCGCCTGCGGCTTCACCTGTAGCTACAGTCCCGAACTCGCCCTGCCCTACTTCGAGCAGGCCATCGCACTGTCCCCCGCATTGAACGACAACTGGCGGTTGAGCCAGATATATGGCGTACAGGCGTATTCGGCGTTCGTGGCCGGTGACCTCGACACGCTGCGGCTCGCCGCAGAAAGAGGATCCGCCCTCGCCGATGCCGTTGGCGACTGGTCAGTTTCCCGGCTATGCCGCCTTTGCTTGGGAATCGCGCACCTTCACCGTGCCGAGCTCCCGATGGCCGTCGAGCAGGCTCGAACGGTAGCGACGGAAGCCGAGGCCGCGCACGACCCTTTGTTCAGTGCCCAGAGTCTGACGGTGCTTGCCGAAGCGCTGGGATGCCAGGGCGATACTCGCGGCGCGCGTGCGGCGGCGGACGCCTGCGTCGAGGCCGCCGCCGAACTGATCGACTTCCACCGCGCGTTTAGCTTCGGCGCGCTGACCGACACTTTGTTGGCCGCCGGCGATGTGCCCGGGGCGGCCAGGGCAGCTGATGCAGCGTGTGACGCGTGTGCGCTGCCCCAACTGCTGGCCATCAACGGCAATCCGGTCGCCCGAGTGGCACTGGCACGCGGCGACTTAGCCGCGGCTCGCCGTTGGGCTGATGAGGCATTGTCCGTGAGTTCGGGTATCCACCGGATACTCCTGCTGGAGATACGTGGCCGAGTGGCCATCGCCGAAGGTGAGCTTGAACAGGCCGAACGAGACGCGCGGGAGGCGCTGACGATCGCGGCGGACACCGAAGCAATTCTGGCCACCCCGGATCTGCTCGAATCCCTGGCGACAGTGGCCACTGCCGCAGGGCGATCCCACGATGCAGCACGGCTGTTGGGCTCAGCGGCTGGTGCCCGTAATCGCACCGGTGCGGTCCGCGCCAAGGTCTACGACGCCAACTACGAGACCACGGTCAAGAAACTGCGAGAAGCAATGCAGCAGAACGACTTTGAGCGGCGTTGGGCTCAGGGCTATTCATTGACTACGACTGAGGCCATCACGTACGCGTGCCGAGGCGACGAAAAGGGTAAAGCCAAGTCCAAACGTCCGTCCAGTGGTTGGGACTCACTGACCGCGGCCGAACGCAATGTCGTCCGTCTCATCAGCGCCGGTCTCCGAGACAAAGACATCGCTGCACAACTGAACGTCTCACCCCGAACTGTGCATTCGCACTTGAACCGGATCTACGCCAAGCTCAACATCTCGTCGCGCCTGCAACTCGCCCAAATGGCGGCGCAACATAGCTGACCCGGCGTATCAGGCGATCCGGGACTCAGGCTCCACGTACGCCCACTTTTTCAAGTGCCGGTATTCCTCGGCGTTGAGCTCCCGGCCAAGCAGGGTGCTGACGGCGACGTCGTGCTCCAGGTAGAGCTCCTCGTTGCGTCGCCATGCCTGCAGGTAGCGGTAGAACGGCAACCACGGGTGCAGGTGGTGGACCAGGTGGTAGTTCTGGGACAGGCTCAGCGGGGCCATCAGCCATTCCATCCCGACCCGAAGCCGGCTGGCGCGATAGCGGTCCTCACGCTGTGTGGCGTCAAGCCCGTGGTGCGGCAGCCAGTCGAAAGACCAGCCAATGATGAAAATGCCGATGCGCTGCGGGATCAACACAACCACCGCGAACAGCCAGAAGTGGTTGGTGACGATCGCGCCACCGACGATCGCGGCGGTCAGGAGAAACATCAGTGCCGTTTCCGCGACCTCAGCCAGCGGACGCCGCCAAGAATGCTGGATCCGGCCCCACAGCCTGCGGGTGTACCAAGACGCGTAGAAGACATCCATCAGCGCCCAGCGGAACGGCAGTTGCCAAACCGGCGCGTGAGTCGCGAACATGTCCGGATCGCGGTCGGGGTCGTTGGTGTGCCGATGATGCTCGCCGTGCACGTAGCCGAAAGACGGCAACGAGAACGGGAGCACCACGAACAGCCAGGCCAACCGGCCGACCACCGCATTGACCCAACGCACCGAGCAGAATGAGCGGTGCAGGGCTTCATGGGCCACCGAGAACATCACGTAGCTGACTGCGGTGCTCAGCGGAATGGCAGCCCAGGCCGGAAGCGATCCGCGAGCCGCTCCGACGGCCACCAGCACGAACACCACCAAAGCACCCACCCCGAGACCGAAGGTGGGCCACGCGAAGGTCGGTACGCCCTCGCCGGGATGCGGATGGCGTCGGCGCCGGGCTGCCGCCGGCGGGCTTTCCGCCGCTTCGAGCACCGACACAGAATCCTCCAGCCTTAGAGGCACATGAAAAAGTAACGGACGCGTAAAACGAGAACGAGTACAGACTACGTTGCTTTTCGAGGGGGTTGGGGAGCAAAGCATCGATGTCCGGCTAAGTAACTATCACAATATTGACGCCCACAGATAACGCCGCAGGTCCGCGCTTCGGGACTTTATTCCCCTTGCTGCAGTCCCCCGCTCGAAGGTGACCAAGATCGCACGATGCCGGTAGCAGGCGTTCGCGCCGGGACAGCGAATCGGTCTTAACGTCGCTCTGATGTCCGCACCAGCAGGCGCTAGGTTCCTGCGCGACAAGACCGCATGCTAAGCCCAGGTACCTCCGGATCCTGCAGCGGCCACCGACACCGTCGCCAGCAGACCCGCGCGGGGCTTATGCCCCGTACACCGGCACCGGCGGCCGTTCCTGGGCCAGCAGATCGGCGACGACCGGCCCCAGCTCGGCGGGGTCCCAGCGGGAGCCCTTGTCTGCCTGCGGTCCGTGCGCCCAACCTTCGGCGACGCGGATCTTGCCACCTTCGACCTCGAAGACCTTGCCGGTCACATCACGCGACTCGATGCTGCCCAGCCAGACCACCAGCGGGCTGACGTTCTCCGGGGCCATGGTGTCGAACGCTGCGTCCTGGGTGGCCATCATGTCGGCGAAGACAGTCTCGGTCATGCGGGTACGGGCCGACGGCGCGATGGCGTTGGCGGTGACGCCGTAGCGGCCCATCTCAGCGGCGGCGACCAGGGTCAGCGCGGCGATGCCCGCCTTGGAGGCGCTGTAGGTGGCCTGCCCGACACTGCCCTGCAGGCCGGCGCCCGAGCTGGTGTTGATGATCCGGGCGTCGACCGTTTCGCCGGACTTGGACTTGGCCCGCCAGTACGCGGCGGCGTGCTTCATGGTGGCGAAGTGGCCCTTGAGATGCACCGCAGTGACGGCGTCGAATTCCTCTTCGGTGGCGTTGGCGAACATCCGGTCGCGGACGATGCCGGCGTTGTTCACCAGCACGTCGAGCGTGCCGTAGGTGTCGACAGCCTGCTTGATCAGAGCCTCGGCCTGGCCCCAGTCGGCGACGTTCGAGCCGTTGGCGACGGCTTCACCGCCGGCTGCGACGATCTCGTCGACCACGCTCTGGGCAGCACTGCCTCCACCGGCCGGCGAACCGTCCAGGCCGACACCGATGTCGTTGACCACGACCCGGGCGCCCTCAGCGGCAAACGCCAGCGCGTGTGCCCGCCCGATTCCGCCGCCCGCTCCGGTGACGATGACTACGCGGCCGTCAAGAAGTCCCATCAGTGCTGTCTCCTTTTTTTGGGGTCGACTTACTTGTTCGCGCTGGATGCGTCGAGGTAGGCGGGGTTCTCGCCGCCACCGTGCACGGTCAGGCTGGCGCCAGTGACATAGGACGCCAGATCGGAACTCAAAAATGCGGCTGTCCAACCGATTTCGGATGGCTTGGCCAACCGCCCCAACGGTACGGTGGCGCCGACGGCGGCCACCGATTCGGCGTCGCCGTAGAACAGCTCGGACTGCTCGGTCTCGACCATGCCGACCACGATCGAGTTGATCCGCACCTTCGGCGCCCATTCGACGGCCAACGATGTGGTCAGGCTGTCCACCCCGGCCTTGGCCGCGCCGTAGGCCGCGGTGCCCGGTGACGGCCGACGGCCGCTGACACTGGTGATGTTGACGATCGAGCCGCCGCCGTCCTGGGTCTGCATGGCCGCGTTGGCGTGCGTGGACACCAGCAGGGCACTGAGCAGATTCAGCTCGATGATCTTGCGACTGAAGTTGGCCGACGCATCCGCGGCCAGTGCGAACGGAGACCCGCCGGCGTTGTTGACCACGATGTCGATCCGGCCGTGGGTGGCCACGATCGCCTCGATCAGGCCCTTCACCGCGTCGTCGTCGCGGACGTCGCAGGAATGGAACTCATACGGCGAGCCGTCCACCGGGCGCCGGGCGCAGGTCACCACCGTCGCGCCCTGATCAGCGAAGACGGCGCTGATGCCTGCGCCGACGCCGCGCACTCCGCCGGTCACCAGGACCACCTTGCCGGTCAATCCGAGGTTGATCGCATCACCCACTGTGCTAGCGTACCAAGCAAGTGCTTGCTTAGGTATCTAAGGCCCCAACACGACAGGGAAGTCCGCCCATGCCGATCACATCCAAAACCGTCGAACCGGGGATCGTCGCGGTCACCGTCGACTACCCGCCGGTCAATGCCCTGCCGTCGCGGGCCTGGTTCGAGCTCGGCGAGATCATCACCGCCGCCGGCAACGACATGTCCACCCACGCGGTGATCCTTCGCGCCGAGGGCCGCGGCTTCAACGCCGGTGTGGACATCAAGGAAATGCAGAACACCGAGGGCTTCACCGCCCTGATCGACGCCAACCGCGGTTGCTTCGCGGCATTCAAGGCCGTCTACGAGTGCGCGGTGCCGGTGATCGCCGCAGTCAACGGCTTCTGCGTCGGCGGCGGCATCGGCCTGGTCGGCAACGCCGACGTGATCGTGGCCTCCGACGACGCCAAGTTCGGCCTGCCCGAGGTGGAGCGCGGCGCCCTCGGTGCGGCCACCCACCTCTCCCGGCTGGTGCCGCAGCACATGATGCGCCGGCTGTTCTACACCGCGGCCACCGTCAACGCCGCCACCCTGCACCAGTACGGCTCGGTGCACGAGGTGGTCCCGCGCGCCGAGCTCGACGAGGCCGCGCTGCGGGTGGCCCGCGACATCGCGTCGAAGGACACCCGGGTGATCCGGGCGGCCAAGGAAGCCCTCAACCTCATCGACGTGCAGAAGGTCAATTCCAGCTACCGCATGGAGCAGGGCTTCACCTTTGAACTCAACCTCTCCGGTGTCGCCGACGAGCACCGCGACGAGTTCGCCGGGACCGAGAAGGGCGCCAAGAAATGAGCAAAGTAACGACTCTCGACGACGCCGTCGCCGAACTGCGCGACGGCATGACGATCGGTATCGGCGGCTGGGGCTCTCGCCGCAAGCCGATGGCGTTCGTCCGCGCCATCCTGCGCACCGACGTCAAGGATCTGACCGTAGTGACTTACGGCGGACCCGATCTGGGCCTGCTGTGTTCGGCGGGCAAGGTGCGCCGGGCCTACTACGGCTTTGTTTCCCTGGACTCTCCCCCGTTCTACGACCCGTGGTTCTCCAAGGCCCGGACCACCGGGGCCATCGAGGCCCGCGAAATGGACGAGGGCATGCTGCGCTGCGGCCTGCAGGCCGCCGCCCAGCGGCTGCCGTTCCTGCCGATCCGCGCCGGGCTGGGCAGCTCGGTGATCGACTTCTGGGAGGGTGAACTCAAGACCGTGGTGTCGCCGTACCCCGTTGAGGGCGGCCACGAGACCCTGGTCGCGATGCCGGCGCTGAACCTGGATGCCGCGTTCGTGCACATGAACATCGGCGATGAGCGCGGCAACGCCGCCTACACCGGGATCGACCCGTACTTCGACGACCTGTTCCTGATGTCGGCGCAGCGCCGGTTCCTGTCGGTGGAGAAGATCGTGCCCACCGAAGAGCTGATCTCCAGCACGTCGCCGCAGACCCAGGTGATCAACCGGATGATGGTGGACAAGGTGGTGGAGGCCCCGAATGGAGCCCACTTCACCATCGGGGCAGCCGATTACGGCCGCGACGAGAAGTTCCAGCGGCACTACGCCGAAGCCGCCAAGTCCGACGAGACCTGGGCGGAATTCAAGGCCACCTACCTGTCCGGTAGCGAAGACGACTACCAGGCGGCGGTTAAGGCATTCGGAGCGGAGGCACAAGCATGACCGACTCACCCACTCGCGCCGAGATCTGCGCCGTCGCCTGTGCCGAACTGTTCCGCGACGCCGGCGAGATCATGGCCTCACCCATGGCTACGGTGCCCTCGGTCGGCGCCCGGCTGGCCCGCCTGACCTTCGCCCCCGACCTTGTGCTCACCGACGGGGAGGCCCGCATCCTGGCCGACACCCCGGCGATCGGCAAGGTCGGGCCGCTGGAAGGCTGGATGCCGTTCAACCGGGTCTTCGAGACCCTGTCGTGGGGCCGGCGCCATGTGATCATGGGCGCCAACCAGATCGACCGCTACGGCAACCAGAACCTGTCGGCGTTCGGTCCGCTGCAGCAGCCCACCCGGCAGATGTTCGGGGTCCGCGGCGCACCCGGAAACACCATCAACCACACCACCAGCTACTGGGTGGGCGCGCACTCGTCGCGGGTGTTCTGCGAGGCCGTCGACATCGTCTCGGGCATCGGCTACGACAAGGTCGACCCGGCCAACCCGGCGTTCCGGTTCTTCAACCTGGGCGGCGTGGTGACCAACCTCGGGGTGTTCGACTTCAACGGCCCCGACCACCAGATGCGTGCGGTCTCGCTGCACCCCGGCGTCACCGCCGACGAGGTCACCGAGAACACCTCCTTCGAGGTGCACGGCCTGGCCGACGCCGCGACGACCCGGTTGCCCGAGTTCGAGGAACTGCGCCTTATCCGCGAGATCATCGACCCGAAGTCGCTGCGGGACAAAGAGGTAAGGGCGTGAGCCGCCTGCGCACCCCGCTGACCGAACTGGTCGGCATCGAACACCCGGTGGTGCAGACCGGGATGGGCTGGGTGGCCGGCGCCCGATTGGTTTCGGCCACCGCCAACGCCGGCGGACTGGGCATCCTGGCCTCGGCGACCATGACCATCGACGAGCTGGCCACCGCGATCTCCAAGGTGAAGTCGGCCACCGACAAGCCGTTCGGCGTCAACATCCGCGCCGACGCCTCCGACGCCGGCGACCGGGTGGATCTGATGATCCGCGAAGGCGTCAAGGTCGCCTCGTTCGCGCTGGCGCCCAAGGCCGAGCTGATCGCCAAGCTCAAAGAGGCCGGCTCCGTGGTCATCCCGTCGGTCGGTGCGGCCAAGCACGCCAAGAAGGTGGCGTCCTGGGGCGCCGACGCGGTGATCGTGCAGGGCGGCGAGGGCGGTGGGCACACCGGCCCGGTCGCCACCACACTGCTGTTGCCGTCGGTGCTTGACGCCGTCGCCGGTACCGGGGTCCAGGTGATCGCCGCCGGCGGGTTCTTCGACGGCCGCGGCCTGGCCGCCGCGCTGTCCTATGGTGCGACCGGTGTCGCGATGGGCACCCGGTTCCTGCTGACCAGCGATTCCACCGTTCCGGACGCGGTCAAGCAGCGCTACCTGGCCGCCGACCTGAGCGGCACCGTGGTCTCCACCCGAGTCGACGGCATGCCGCACCGGGTGCTGCGCACCGAACTGGTGGAGAAGCTCGAAAGCGGTTCGCGGGCACGCGGTTTCAGCGCCGCTATTCGCAACGCGGCCAAGTTCAAGAAGATGTCGCAGATGAGCTGGCCGACCATGGTCAAAGACGGGCTAGCGATGCGGCACGGCAAGGAACTCACCTGGTCGCAGGTGCTGATGGCCGCCAACACCCCGATGCTGCTCAAGGCCGGCCTGGTGGAAGGCAACACCGAAGCCGGCGTGCTGGCCTCGGGCCAGGTGGCCGGCATCCTGGACAGCCTGCCGTCCTGCGCCGAGCTGATCAGCTCGATCGTCGACGAGGCCGTCGAGCACTTGAAGGCCGCCTCGTCCCACATCGCCTGAGCGCCAATCTCACGACGCGACACCCCGCGGCGGCGTCGCGAGATTGCCGCTCGCGGAGGGTCGGGCCCAGCCGGCGGCGTACATCGCGTGCTCGACCCGACCAATCAGCGTCGCCCGCCGGTAGCGCAGCAGCTCCGAGCTGACCCGAATGATCACCCAGCCCGCCTCGGCCAGTGCCACCTGGCGGTCGATGTCACGCTGCCGTTGCGTCGGGTCGGTCCAATGCTGCGCACCGTCGTATTCGATTCCGACCTTCAGCTCCCGGTAGCCCATATCGACCCGGCCCACGAATTGCCCGTAGTCGTCGCAGACCACGATCTGGGTCTCCGGGCGCGGCAACCCGGCGTCGATCAACACCAGCCGGACGCGGCTCTCCTGATAAGACTCGGCCCCGCTGTCTATAAGCGGCAGCACCGCGCGCAGCCGGTTCAGGTCCCGTGCCCCGCGATGCGCGGAGATGACTGCCTCGACGTCGGCGATTCCGATCCCGGTGGCTCTCGCCAGCGCGTCAAGGCGCTGGACGGCAGCAGGCCGCGACCTGGTTCGCCGGCCGATGTCGAAGGCGGTGCGTGCCGGGCTGGTGACTGCAATCCCGTCGACGGTCGTCACCTCGCCCGGATTGAGGGTGTCTCGGTACACGACGAGCTTCGGCGGGGGCTGGCGGTTGTCGTGCACGAGCTCGGCGTTCAGCGCGTCACTCATCCACTTCGCGCCGAGGAGTGCGGCGGCGGAGTTGCCGGCGACCACGCCGCGGCGGCGGGACCACAACCACGCCGCGACCGCCCGTTGTCGCGCCGTCAGCGTGATGCCCGATGGCGTGTAGACGCCCGGGTAGACCGGTTCGTAGAGCGCCCGCATCGCCCGCTCGGGGAGGGCCTTGGCAGCCAGCGCCTCCTGCCCCAGGAATGGCCAGGCCGGTTCCTCCATGGTCCGAAAGCGTGCCGGAGGTCGCGCGCAGCACGCTGACACCCATCCACAGGGCGCGAGTGGCAATCTCACGACACGACACGCGGTGACAGCGTCGTGAGATTGCAACTCGGCGGAGGGGCGCGGGTTAGGCGGGCGGCTAGGCCTCGACCACCATCAGGGTGTGCCCGGTCGGGTCACGAAGCCAGAACATCGGCGGAACCGGGTCGCCCATCCGGGCCACCTGGTCATCCACGTCGACCCCGAGCTCACGTATCGCGGCGTGCGTGGCTTCGATGTCGTCGGTGGTCAGGGTGATCCCGGTGACCACCGGCTCGACCGGACCGCTCTCCGGCGGCGGCGGGGCCAGCGCGATCCCGGTGTTCCCCTCGGGCGGGTAGACCTCGATCCACCGGTAGCCGCCACCGAATTCTTCGTCGGTTCGCTTCTCGAATCCCAGCGACTCGTAGAACGCCACCGCCTTGTCCTGCTCAACGGTCGGCACACATACCAGGTTGATCGTCTTCAGGCCGATCTTGGCAGTGCTCATCATGCTCCTTCGGGGTTGGGATGGATTGGGAAAACTACGAATTCGAGCCGTATAGCTGAGCGATCTCCGGCGAGCTGGCCCAGCGACTGTAGGTGGGGCCCTGCGGCCAGCCGTCGGGCGAGTCCTGCCACTGCTCCTGACGCCCATAGGGCAGCACGTCGATCAGCGGAAACACGTGGCTGAGTTGTTCAACCCCGCGGTGGTTGGTGAACCACGTGCGGTAGACCGCGTCACCTTGGCGCAGAAAGACATTCACTGCGAACTGGCCGCCCGGCGGCACGCCGACATCAGTCCCGAACGGGCTGTTGGCGGTGCTGTACCAAGCCATCTGGTTGCCGACTCGCCGCTTGTACGCGATCGCTTCGTCGATCGGCCCCTGCGTGACGATGACGAACCGTGCGTCATAGGCGTCGAGGAAGTCGAGTCGGGTGAATTGCGCGGTGTAGCCGGTGCACCCCGGGCACTGCCATTCCTGGCCGGGCGTCCACATGTGGTGGTAGACGATCAGTTGACTCTTGCCCTCGAACACCTCAGGCAGGCGCACGGGCCCCCGCTCGCCCTCGAGCACATAGTCGTCCATGGCGACCATGGGCAGACGCCGGCGCAGCGCCGCGATCGCGTCGAGTTCGTGGGTGGCCGCCTTTTCCCGGACGCGTAACGCGTCGAGTTCTCGTTGCCAGGTCTGGTGATCCACGACCGGCGGCGCCTTGAAACCCGTCATCGGCGAAAACCCCCATTGGTATGTGTACGGCGTCTACATTGGCTATGTTCACACCGTACACTTGGACCCGAGGGGGCTGTCAAGAGGTGACTGCGACTAAGACCGGTTATCACCATGGCGACCTGGGCGCGGCGCTGATCGACGCCGGCCTGCAGCTGACCCGGCTCGGCGGTCCAGAGGCTCTCACGGTCCGGGAGGCGACCCGGCGAGTCGGGGTCTCCCCTAACGCCGCGTACCGCCACTTTGCCGACCGCGAGGCACTGTTGAGGGCCGTCGCGATCGCCATCGGAGACCGGATGGCCGCACGCATGCTCCTACCGGTGAGCCGACGAGGCTCACCACAGAACCGGGCACGCAACCAGCTCCGCGCAGTCGGACTCGGCTACATCGGGTTCGCGTTGGACGAGCCCGGGTGGTTCACCGTGGCCTTCTTCGGCGGTTCAGCGAGCCTCGACGGAGGAGAGGCGAAACTGGAGCCGGCGCACAAGCCGAGCGGCTCCGGGGTCACCTCGATCGACAACGACGGAGTCCCCCCACCGTTTCGCGCGCTGGTCGACGCACTCGATGCGATGGCCGATGCCGGTGTGCTGCACGCGAACCGGCGCGCCGGCGCGGAGTGGCCGTGCTGGTCGGCGGTGCACGGATTCGCCGAGCTGGCCCTGCGCGGGCCACTGCGCGGCGCCCCCCGCCCCGACCTGGACGCGCTGGCAGGGCGAACGGTCGACGACATCATCGCCGGTCTGGTCGGGTGAGGCGGCGACTACGCGGCTTCAGCTCGCCTGGGCGGGCAGATGGATCCCGTTGCTGACGGTGATCAGGAACGCGGTGAGGTCATGCGTGAGGTCGTCGATCGACCGCGGCGGGTCGTTCTGGTACAGGAAGTCAGCGACGATCTCGAACAGACCCCCAACGGTGGCCACCGCCATCGCCCGGTAGTCGGCCGGCTCCCCGGGTTGGGCCTTGCTGCGCCAGAACGACTCGATGAAATTCGCGGCCCACTTGCGGTTGGCCCGCCGTTGCGCCTCGACCCGCGGCGAGATTCCGGTGCTTTCCCGGAACGCAACGACAGCCACTCGAGGGTCGACAACCAGCTCATGGGCGAACACCGTCAGGACACGCCGCACCGTCGCCTCTTCGGTCTCGTCGGGAGCGCCGTGGTGCAACTCCTCCTCGACCCTTGCCTCGATGCGGTCGCCGATCTCGTTCATCAGCGCCAGGTAGCAGTCTTCCTTGCTGTCGAACAGCTCATAGAACGCCTTGTTGCCGACGTAGGCCGTTTGGCAGATCTGCTCGATCGAGGTATTGACGTAACCGTCCCGGGCAAACAATTCGAACGCTGCGGTCAGGAGTTGCTCACGGCGCTGAGCTCGGCGCTGATCAGCGTCGAGTCCGCGAATCCGGCGCCCCCCTGGTGCCGACGGAGTCGGTGTTTCCATAGAAACCGATTTTAGCCGCCGAGGCGCTCGATGATCGTGACGTTAGCGGTGCCCCCGCCTTCGCACATCGTCTGCAAACCGTATCGGCCGCCGGTGCGCTCCAGTTCGTTGAGCATGGTGGTGAACAACTTGGCACCGGTCGCCCCCAGCGGGTGGCCCAGCGCGATCGCCCCACCGTTGGGATTGACCTTGGCCGGGTCGATCGGGAACTCCTTCATCCAGGCCTGCACCACCGGAGCAAACGCCTCGTTGATCTCAACAACATCAATATCGTCGATTCCGAGCCCGGTCTTCTCCAGCGCGTAGCGGGTGGCCGGAATCGGGCCGGTCAGCATGATCACCGGGTCATCACCACGGGCGCTGATGTGGTGGATGCGGGCGCGCGGCTTCAGGTTGTGCTCCCGCACTGCGCTTTCTGAGGCCAGCAGCACCGCAGCCGAGCCGTCACAGATCTGGCTGGAGAGCGCAGCGGTCAGCCGGCCACCCTCGACCAGCGTCTTGAGACCCGCCATCTTCTCCAGCGTGGACTCACGCGGGCACTCGTCGACCCGGAAACCATCGACGTCAATGATCTCGTTGTCGAAACGGCCCTCGGCGATCGCGGCGAACGCCCGCTGGTGGCTCTGCAGTGCGAAGCGCTCCATGTCCTCGCGGGAGATATCCCAGCGCTCGGCGATCATCTCGGCGCCGCGGAACTGCGAGACCTCTTCGTCCCCGTAGCGTTCCAGCCACTTCTTCGACTCGTTGGTCGGGGAGGTGAAGCCGAACTGCTCGCCGACGACCATTGCCGACGAGATCGGGATCTGGCTCATGTTCTGCACGCCGCCGGCCACGATCAGGTCCGCGGTGCGCGACATGATCGCCTGCGCGCCGAACGAGATGGCCTGCTGGCTGGAACCGCACTGCCGGTCGACGGTCACCCCGGGAACCCCTTCGGGGAAGCCGGCCGCCAGCCACGCGAGCCGGCCGATGTTGCCGGCCTGGCCACCGACGGCGTCCACGCAGCCGGCGATCACATCATCGACGGCCGCCGGGTCTACGCCGACGCGGTCCAGCAGACCGCGAAAGGCCAACGCGCCCAAGTCGATCGGGTGGACGCCGGCCAGCGATCCGTTGCGCTTGCCGACGGCGGTGCGAACGGCGTCGATGACATACGCTTCAGAAACTTGTGCGGCCATTTCAGACTCCTTCTTTGGTGATACCACCCAGCACGATGGCGAGGTATTGTCTGCCGACTTGTTCGGCGGTCAGTGGGCCACCCGGCTGGTACCAGCGCACCGATACCCAGGTGGTGTCGCGGATGAAGCGATAGACCAGGTCGACGTCGAGGTCGGGTCGGAAGATTCCCGCTTCAATGCCCTGCGCCAGCACGTCAAGCCACATCTTACGTTGCTGACGGTTGCGTTCGTCGACGTAGGAGAACCGTTCGTGAGACGACAGCCGCTTGGCTTCGTCCTGGTAAATGACGACCTGGGCGTGCCGATGCTCGATCGCGTCGAACGAGGCCAGGAACAGTCCCTTGAGTCGCTCCAGCGGATCGGTTTCGCTGTCGATGATCTGCTGGTAGCGGGCGAACAGCCAGTCCAGAAAGTCGCGCAGCACCTCGTCGACCATCTCCTCTTTGGAGGAGAAGTGGTGATACAGACTGCCGGACAAGATCCCGGCGGCGTCGGCGATGTCACGCACGGTCGTGGCACGCAGGCCACGCTCGGCGATCATCGCCGCCGCCAGGTTCAGGAGTTCGTCACGGCGCGTCATGGCATCAGGCGCGCTGGCTGGAAACCGAGATGACCTCGCCGGTGAGGTAACTGGAGTAGTCGCTGGCCAAGAACGCGATGGTGGTGGCGATCTCCCACGGCTCGGCCGCCCGGCCGAACGCCTCCCCGTCAGCGAGGCGGTCCAGCAGTTCGGCCGAGCTGGTCTTCTCCAAGAACTTGTGCCGGGCGATCGACGGCGAGACGGCGTTGACCCGCACCCCGTATTCGACGGCCTCGATCGCGCTGCACCGGGTCAAGGCCATCACGCCGGCCTTGGCCGCGGCGTAGTGCGACTGCGAATGCTGTGCACGCCAACCCAATACGCTGGCATTGTTGACAATCACCCCGCCGTGTTCGACACCGCGGAAGTAGCGCAGCGCCGCCCGGGTTGCCCGCATCACCGAGGTGAGGGTCACGTTGAGCACGCGGTCCCACTCGTCGTCGGTCATGTCGATCACCGGGGTCTGCCCGCCGAGCCCGGCGTTGTTGACCAGCACGTCGAGCCGGCCCATCTTCGCCACGGCCTCGTCGAACAGTGCATCCACCGCAGCGGTGGAGGTGACGTCGCAGACCACCGCCTCCACCCGGCCCAGGCCGAGGCCGGCCAGTTCGTCGCGGGTCTCGCCCAGGCGGCGCTCGTGGTAGTCGGAGACCACCACGTCAGCGCCTTCGAGCAGCGCACGCCGCGCGGTCGTGGAGCCGATCCCGGTGCCGGCGGCCGCGGTCACCAGGACCGTCTTGCCTGCCAAGAGGCCGTGGCCGGCGATCTCTTCCGGCGTCTTGGACAGATCCGAATTCGAGCTCATCCCTTTGCCTCCCGGGGTAGGCCGAGAACCCGCTCGGCGATGATGTTGCGCTGAATCTCGTTCGACCCGCCGTAGATGGTGTCCGAGCGGGTGAACAGGTAGAGCCGCTGCCACTCGTCGAACTCGCCGTCGCGCAGCACCATCGAGTCACGTCCGATGATGTCCATGGCCAGCTCACCCAGGTCGCGATGCCAGTTGGCCCACAGCAGCTTGGAAACGTTGTCCTGGCCGGGCTGCTCGACGTCCATGGTGGCCATCGCATACGACCGCATCGACCGCAGGCCGACCCAGGATCGGGTCAACCGCTCCCGGATCAACGGGTCTTCGGCGGCACCGTTGCGCTGGGCAAGCTCGGAGAGCGCGGAAAGCTCACGGGCGTAACGGATCTGCTGACCCAGTGTGGACACGCCACGCTCGAAGGTGAGCGTGCCCATCGCGACCTTCCAGCCGTCACCGGGCTCCCCCACCACCAGGTCGGCGTCGGTGCGGGCGTCGTCGAAGAACACCTCGTTGAACTCCGAGGTGCCGGTGAGCTGCACGATCGGCCGGATCTCGACGCCGGGCTGGTCCAACGGCACCAATAGGTAAGACAGTCCGTTGTGTCGCTTGGAGCCCTTCTCGGTGCGGGCCACCACGAAGCACCACTGCGACAGGTGCGCCAGTGACGTCCAGACCTTCTGGCCGTTAATGACCCACTGATCACCGTCGAGGACGGCCGTGGTGGCCACATTGGCCAGGTCACTGCCGGCGCCCGGCTCGGAATAGCCCTGGCACCACAGCTCGGTGACATTGCGAATACCGGGCAGGAAACGCTGCTGCTGCTCGGGCGTGCCGAAGGCGATCAGGGTCGGCCCCAGCAGCTCTTCGCCCAGGTGGTTGACCTTGTCCGGCGCGTCAGCCTTGGCGTACTCCTCGTAGAACGCCACCCGGTGCGCCACCGACAGGCCGCGCCCGCCGTGTTCCACCGGCCAGCCCAGGCAGGTCAGCCCGGCGTCGGCGAGATGGCGGTTCCACGCCATCCGCTCCTCGAACGCCTCATGCTCGCGCCCCGGGCCCCCCAGGCCCTTGAGCTCGGCGAACTCCCCGACCAGGTTGTCGGCCAGCCATGCACGGACCTCAGCCCGGAACTCCTCGACTGCTTGCACCCTTGTAGGCTAACCTACCAAGCACTTGCTCGGCTACGAGCCGTCGAGCCCAGGGAGCCCGCGCTGACGGCGATGCCGAGTACAGCGACGGGGAGGAGCAGCGCCTATGAGTACAGAACCGCAGACCACACCTGCGGCCCTGGACCACATCGCGCGTGCGCTGCCCGACCATGACGCCCTGGTCACCGAGGACAAGCGCTTCACCTACGCGGCGCTGCGCGACGAAGTGCGGCGGGCCGCCGCGGCCCTGATCGCCCTTGGCGTGCAACCCGGCGACCGGGTTGCGCTCTGGTCGCCCAACACCTGGCACTGGGTGATCACCTGCCTGGGCACTCACTACGCCGGCGGCGTGCTGGTGCCGCTGAACACGCGCTACACCGCCGCAGAGGCCACCGACATCCTGTCCCGCAGCAAGGCCAAGGTGCTGGTGGGCATGGGCCGGTTCCTCAAGACCGACCGGCTCACCGAACTGGACCGAGACCAGCTGCCCGACCTGCAGCACGTTGTCCGCGTGCCCGTCGAGGTGGCAGACGGAACCTGGGACGAGTTCATCGCCGCCGGTGCCGCGGTGCCGGCCGCCGACGTCGACGCCCGCGCCGCCGCCGTCGGACCCGAGGATCTGTCCGACATCCTGTTCACCTCCGGCACCACCGGCCGCAGCAAGGGCGTGCTCTGCGCGCACCGGCAGTCGCTGGCCGGCCCGGCGGCCTGGGCGGAGTGTGGTCAGATGACCTCGCAGGACCGCTACCTGTGCATCAACCCGTTCTTTCACAACTTCGGCTACAAGGCCGGCATCCTGGCCTGCCTGCAGACCGGGGCCACCCTGATTCCGCAGGTCACGTTCGACCCGGCCGCTGCGCTGCACGCCATAGAATCCCACCGGATCACCGTGCTGCCCGGGCCGCCCACCATCTACCAGACCCTGCTGGATCACCCCGAGCGTGACCAACACGACCTGAGCTCGCTGCGGTTCGCGGTCACCGGAGCGGCCACCGTCCCGGTCGTGCTGATCGAGCGGATGCAGACCGAACTCGACATCGACATCGTGCTCACCGCGTATGGGCTGACCGAGTCCGGCGGGTTCGGCACCATGTGCCGGGCCGATGACGACGCCGTCACCGTCGCCACCACCTGCGGGCGTCCGATCGGCGACTTCGAGCTGCGGCTGGAAAGCACTGGCGGCGACTCGGATTCCGGTGAAGTGCTGCTGCGCAGCGCCAACATCATGCTCGGCTACCTCGATGACCCGGAGGCCACCGCCGCGGCGATCGACGAGCAGGGTTGGCTGCACACCGGCGACATCGGGACCGTGGACGCGGCCGGAAACCTGCGGATCACCGACCGGCTCAAGGACATGTATATCTCCGGAGGCTTCAACGTCTATCCCGCCGAAATCGAGCAGGCACTGGCCCGCCTCGACGGCGTGGCCGACGTGGCGGTGATCGGCGTTCCCGATGAACGGATGGGCGAAGTGGGCCGCGCCTTCATCGTGCGCCGACCCGGATCGACGCTCGACGAACAAGCGGTGATCGCTTACGCCCGTGAACATTTGGCGAACTTCAAGGCACCGCGATCGGTGACCTTCACCGACTCCCTACCGCGCAATCCCGGCGGCAAGGTGGTCAAGCATGAATTGAGAGAGTGGGCCTGATGGACCTGAATTTCGATGACGAGACCGAGGCATTTCGCGCCGAAGTTCGCGACTTCCTGGCCGCGAATAAGGACAAGTTCCCGACCGAGTCCTACGACACCGCCGAGGGTTTCGAGCAGCACCGCCGCTGGGACAAGGTGCTCTTCGACGCCGGCCTGTCGGTGATCGCCTGGCCGAAGAAGTACGGCGGGCGCGACGCCAGCATGCTGCAGTGGGTGGTGTACGAGGAGGAGTACTTCCGCGCCGGCGCACCGGGGCGGGCCAGCGCCAACGGCACCTCGATGCTGGCGCCGACGCTGTTTGCGCACGGTACCCAAGAGCAGCTGGACCGCATCCTGCCGAAGATGGCCAGCGGCGAGGAGATCTGGGCGCAGGCATGGTCGGAGCCAGAGTCCGGCAGTGACCTGGCGTCGCTGCGTTCGACGGCCACCAAGGTCGACGGCGGCTGGAAGCTCAACGGGCAGAAGATCTGGAGCTCGCGGGCCCCATTCGGCGAGCGCGGCTTCGGGCTGTTCCGCTCCGACCCCGAAGCCCAGCGCCACCACGGCCTGACCTACTTCATGTTCGACCTGAAAGCCGACGGCATCACCGTGCGTGCCATCGAACAGCTCGGCGGCGAGACCGGCTTCGGCGAGATCTTCCTCGACGATGTCTTCGTGCCGGACAACGACGTGATCGGTGTGCCGAACGAAGGCTGGCGCGCCGCAATGAGCACGTCGAGCAACGAGCGCGGCATGAGCCTGCGCAGCCCGGCCCGGTTCCTGGTCGGCGCCGAGAAGTTGGCGGCCATGTGGCGCCAGCACGGCAGCGATCCGGTGTTCACCGACCGCGTCGCCGACGCCTGGATCAAGGCTCAGGCCTACCGGTTGCAGACGTTCGGCACCGTGACCCGGCTGGAGGCCGGCGGTGAGCTGGGCGCGGAGTCCTCGGTGACCAAGGTGTTCTGGTCGGACCTCGACGTTGCCCTGCACCAAACCGGCCTGGACATCCGCGGCGCCGACGGCGAACTCGCCGACGCCTGGACCCACGGTTACCTGTTCTCGCTCGGCGGCCCGATCTACGCCGGCACCAACGAGATTCAGCGCAATATCATCGCCGAGCGGCTGCTGGGCCTGCCCCGGGAGAAGAAATGAAATTCGATCTAGACCAAGAGCAGCGCGACTTTGCGGCCAGCATCGACGCCGCCCTGGGTGCCGCCGACGTGCCCGGCGCGGTGCGCGCCTGGTCGCAGGGTGACGCCGAGCGGGGCCGTCAGGTGTGGAATCAGCTGGCCGAACTCGGCGTGACCGCGCTGGCGGTGCCGGAGGAGTTCGACGGCATCGGCGCCCATCCCGTCGACCTGGTGTTGGCCATCGAGGCGCTCGGCCGCTGGTGCGTGCCGGGGCCGGTGGTGGAATCCATCGCGGTGGCACCGATTCTGCTGGCCGGCTCACCTGATGCCGCATCACAGCTGGCCGGGCTGGCCGCCGGTGAGCTGATCGCCACCGTGGCACTGCCGCCGCACACCCCGCGGGCCCTGGATGCTCAGGCCGCCGACGTGGTGCTGCTGGCCGAGAACGGCCAGGCGAGCACGGCACAGGTCGGCGCCCGCCACGCCTCGGTGGACCCCAGCCGCGGCGTCTTCGACGTGACCGCGACCGGCGACTCCTGGAATGCCGATACCGCTCGCGCCTACGAGTTGGGCGCCCTGGCCACCGCCGCGCAGCTCATCGGGGCCGGGCAGGCGATGCTGAACATCGCCGTCGACTACGCCAAGCAGCGCACCCAGTTCGGTCGGGTGATCGGCGGCTACCAGGCCATCAAGCACAAGCTGGCCGACGTGCACATCGCGCTCGAGTTGGCCCGCCCGCTGGTGTACGGGGCGGCCCTGTCGTTCGCCGACAACTCGGCCGACACGGCCCGCGACGTCAGCGCCGCCAAGGTGGCCGCGTCCGACGCCGCCCTGCTGGCCGCGCATTCGGCGCTGCAGACCCACGGTGCGATCGGCTTCACCAGCGAGTGCGACCTGTCGCTGTGGCTGCTGCGGGTGCAGGCCCTGCGTCCCGCGTGGGGGG
Source organism: Mycobacterium sp. SMC-11 (assembly GCF_046250095.1). Taxonomy (NCBI): domain Bacteria; kingdom Bacillati; phylum Actinomycetota; class Actinomycetes; order Mycobacteriales; family Mycobacteriaceae; genus Mycobacterium; species Mycobacterium sp. SMC-11. The sequence continues at coordinate 4,234,280 of NZ_CP176430.1, forward strand.
ATGCGACCGCACACCGGCGGCGAGTGTTGGAGGCGATCTAGATGGCGGCCCGTAACGACGAACGCGACCTGCTGCGCCAGACCGTAGCCGCACTGGTCGACAAGCACGCTACCCCTGAGGCAGTACGGGTGGCGATGGAATCCGAGCGCGGCTACGACGAGACCCTGTGGCAGCTGCTGTGCGAGCAGGTCGGCGCGGCAGCCCTGGTGGTGCCCGAGGAGCTCGGCGGCGCCGATGGCGAACTGGGCGACGCCGCAGTGGTTCTCGAGGAGCTGGGCAAGGCGCTGGTGCCCACGCCCCTGCTGGGCACCATCCTGGCCGAGCTGGCGCTACTGGCCGCCCCCGAGCCCGACGCCGAAGCATTGGAACAGCTGGCGGAAGGCGGCGCGATCGGAGCGGTCGTGTTCGGCGACGACAACACCGTGGCCAACGGTGACATCGCCGAGATCGTCGTGGGCGCCCAGGACGGCCAGTTGCAGCGCTGGACCGAGTTCAGCACCGAGCCGGTGGCCACCATGGACCCCACCCGGCGCCTGGGCCGGATCACCGCCACCGCCACCGCGCCCATCGGGGACGACCCCGGTATCGCGGACTACGCGGCGATCCTGTTGGCGGCCGAGCAGATCGGCGCCGCGGCCCGCTGCCTGGATCTGACCGTGGAGTACACCAAGAGCCGGGTGCAGTTCGGCCGGCCGATCGGCAGTTTCCAGGCGCTCAAGCACCGGATGGCCGACCTGTACGTGGCCGTGTCGGCAGCGCGCGCCGTTGTCGACGACGCCATCGCCGAACCTTCGCCGACCTCGGCCGCGCTCGCGCGCGTGGTCGCCAGCGAGGCGTTCAGCAAGGTCGCCGGCGAGGCCGTGCAGCTGCACGGCGGTATCGCGATCACCTGGGAAAGTGACATCCAGCTGTACTTCAAACGCGCGCATGGCAGTTCACAGTTGTTCGGCCTGCCGGCACAGCATCTTCGCCGGTTGCAGGCCGAGGTGCTGTAGCAGCCCCGTACGGTAGCCGCATGTGCACCCGACTGGTTTATCTCGGCCCGAACGGCAACATCATCACCGGCCGGTCCATGGACTGGAAGCTGGATCTGGCGACCAATTTGTGGTCGTTGCCGCGGGGCGTGAAACGCGACGGCCGGGCCGGGCCGAACTCCGCCACGTGGACCGCAAAGTACGGCAGTGTGGTGGCCACCGGCTACGACATCTGCACAACCGACGGCTTGAACGAAGCCGGGCTGTCCGCCAACCTGCTCTGGCTGGCGGAGTCGGTGTATCCGAAGTACGACGGAAGCCGGCCCGGACTGTGCATCTCGGTATGGGCGCAATACGCCTTGGACAACTTCGCCACCGTCGCCGAAGCCGTCGCAGCGCTGAGCACCGAGGCGTTCGATGTGGTTACCGACGGCGTCCCTGGCGAGGACCGGTTGGCCACCCTGCACCTGTCACTGTCAGACGCGACTGGTGACAGCGCGATCGTCGAATACGTTGACGGCAAGCAGGTGATCCACCACGGGCGGCAATACCAGGTGATGACGAACTCGCCACTTTTTGATCAGCAGCTCGCGGTCAACGCCTATTGGGAGCAGCTCGGCGGCACCGTCATGCTGCCGGGCACCAATCGGGCCGCGGACCGGTTCGCCCGGGCTTCGTTCTACGTCAACGCGATTCCGAAATCCGACGACATGAAGATCGCACTCGCCTCGGTACTCAGCGTGGTGCGCAACGTGTCGGTGCCGTTCGGCATTTCTACACCGGGCGAGCCGAATATCTCCTCGACCCGCTGGCGCACGGTCGCCCACCACACCCGCAAGCTGTACTGCTTCGAGTCGGCGCTGACGCCCAACGTGTTCTGGGTGGATCTGGCCAAGCTCGACTTCGCCGAGGGCGCCGCGGTACGCAAGCTCGACCTGGGCTCCGACGACAGCAACGTCTTCGCCGGGGAGACATCGTCGGACTTCGAAGTGGCCGAGCCGTTCACCTTCCTGGCCCTGAACACATGAGCGTGGCCCGCCGCCTGGCTGCCGCCTCGCTGTCAGCCGGGCTGGTCGCCCTGACGCTGGCCGCACCGGCAGCCGCCGACCCGGGGCCGCAGTGGTCGAGGCTGGACGCCCGCGCGTACGCGGGTCCCATTCCCGCCGAGGGGGATCTGATCGCCTCGGTGCCGCTCGACCCGGCGTTGTCGGTGACCGGCGCCGCCAATGCATTCCGGATGCTGTACGCCACGCCCGATCAGCACGCCCGGCCCGCGGTGAGCACCGCCGCGGTCTTCGTGCCCCGTGGGGCGCCCCCGGCCGGCGGGTGGCCGGTGATCGCTTGGGCGCACGGCACCGTCGGCCTCGGCGACGACTGCACCCCCTCGGCCCGGCCACGCATTCCCCGCGACAACGAATATCTGTCGCACTGGCTCGACCAGGGTTATGTGGTGGTCGGCACCGACTACGTCGGGCTCGGCACGCCAGGGCTGATGAGCTATCTCAACAGCGCCACCGAAGCGCACTCGGTGATCGACTCGGTGCGAGCCGTCCACCAGCTGGACCTGCCGCTGTCCCCCAAGTGGGCGATCGTCGGCCAGTCCCAGGGTGGCGGCGCGGCGATCAACAGTGCCTGGTGGGCCGGCAGGCTCACCGCCGGCACCGGCCTGGACTATCGCGGCGTGGTGGCCACCGGGACGCCGGCCAACATCGAACGGCTGGTCATGGAGGCCGGACCCGATCTGCCGCCGCAGTCGGTGCCGCCCGCGGCGATCAGCTACACGTCCTACATCGTGGCCGCCCTGCGCGAAGCGCTTCCCGAGATTCCCCTCGACAGTGTGCTGACTCCCCGCGGACGCGAGCTGGCAGACCGGGCGGAAACGGTGTGCAAAACAGAGCTGGATCAGCAGGTGGCGGGAACCACGCTGAATGAGCTGTTCAGCGCGCCGGTGAATTCGCTGGACGGCATCGGAGCGGCGCTCGATCGCTTCATGGGCACCCCGACCGACGGGTATGACCGGCCGATATTTCTCGGACACGGCCTGCGCGACACCGACGTGCCGCCCCGGTCCAGTCAGACGCTCTATCAGCAGCTGATCGACAACGGCCAGAATGTCGAGCTGCACATCTATCCCGACCAAGACCATTCGGGCACGGTGCTCGCCTCCATGCCGGACTCCACCCGGTTCCTCCGTCAACTGATGACAGGGTGATTGCATGACCAATCCTCTCGACCGCACGGCGCTGCGCGCCGGTATCCCGCCGTTCCACGTGATGGACGTATGGCTGGCCGCCGCCGAACGCCAGCGCAGCCATGGCGATTTGGTGAACCTGTCGGCCGGCCAGCCCAGCGTGGGTGCGCCCGAGCCGGTGCGTGCCGCCGCCGCGGCGGCCTTGCAGGCCAACGAACTGGGCTACACCGTCGCGTTGGGCATCCCGGAGCTGCGCTCGGCCATCGCCGGCTCATACGCCGACCGCTACGGGCTGTCCGTCGACCCCGACGACGTGGTGGTGACCACCGGCTCGTCGGGCGGATTCCTGCTGGCGTTTCTGGCCTGTTTCGACGCCGGCGACCGGGTGGCGATCGCCAGCCCCGGCTATCCCTGCTACCGCAACATCCTGACCGCGCTGGGCTGCGAGGTGGTCGAGATCCCGTGCGGGCCCGAGACCCGCTTCCAGCCCACCGCAGCGATGTTGGCCGAGATCGAAGGGCCGTTGGCCGGGGTGATCGTCGCCAGCCCGGCCAATCCGACCGGGACCGTCATGGAGCCGGCGGAGCTGGCCGCGATCGCCGCCTGGTGCGACGCCACCGGGGTGCGACTGATCAGCGATGAGGTCTACCACGGCCTGGTCTACGACGGCGCCCCGCAGACCAGCTGTGCGTGGGAGACGTCACGAAACGCGGTGGTGGCCAACAGCTTCTCGAAGTACTTTGCGATGACCGGCTGGCGGTTGGGCTGGCTGCTGGTGCCGCCGGCACTGCGCCGCGCGGTGGATTGTCTGACCGGCAACTTCACCATCTGTCCTCCGGTGCTGGCCCAGTATGCGGCGGTCGCCGCGTTCACGCCGGAGGCGATCGCCGAAGCGCAAGGCCACCTGCGGCACTACGCCGCCAACCGGGAGCTGCTACTGAGTGGGCTGCGGAGCATGGGCATCGAGAAGTTGGCTCCCACCGACGGGGCGTTCTATGTCTATGCCGATGTCGCGGAGTACACCGACGATTCGCTGTCCTTCTGTGCGCGCCTGCTGGCCGACACCGGTCTTGCGCTGACGCCGGGGGTCGACTTCGACACCGAGCGCGGCAACACCTACGTCCGGCTCTCGTTCGCCGGCCCCACCGCCGATATCGAGGAAGCATTGCGCCGACTCCGCGGTTGGCTGCCGCTCCGGTAGGTTTACCTTCCAAGCTGGAAATACCTGATCGAAGGGACCACTGCTATGCGCATCACCACGACTTCCCGCCTGGCGCTCGGCGCGGCAGCCCTCGGCATCCTCGGGGCGGTGGCCGCATCCACGCTGACGGCCAGCAACCCGGCCGACGCCGCACCTGGAGCCTGCACGGCCGCCGGGCTCGCCAACACTGCCAGTGGCGTGTTGAGCCAGGCCGGCGGATTCCTCAATGACCACCCGGAGACCAACGACGTGCTGACCTCGGCGGCCACCATGCCGGCGGACCAGGCCAAGTCTTCGGTGCAGGGTTACTTCATCGGTCACCTCGACCAGCTGGCCACCCTGCAGGGCATCGCCCAGCCGCTCACCGACCTGAAGAGCCAGTGCGGCATCGCGGTCTCACCGACCCAGCTGGCCACCCTGCTGGAGACCGTCAGCAAGTAGGTCGCCGCCTTGGCCCTGGCGATCAATGACCACGAACGAGCCGCGCTGGCGCAGGCGGCCGGTTTCGGGCTGTTCGCCGCGATCACCGGACGCCGGTCGCGGCGGTTCCCCGTGGGCGGCACCATTCCGGCCGGTGCGCTGGCCTACACGAGCCGCCGTCCGGTGCAGCCGTTGTCCGAGGTCGAACGGGCGCTGCTGCTGTCGCTGATGGCCGGGACCACCGGTTGGCACGACGGTATCGCGCACCATCCCGGGTACGCCCCGGCGCTGCCGAACTACCCCGGCAGCGCCACCGGGCGGGCCATGCCGTCGGCGGCGGGATTTCACACCAGCCAGTTGTTCTTCACCGACGACACCGGCTGCTACCTGCTGCCCACTCGCGACCAGCCGCCCCAGCCGTTCGAGACCGTCGAACAGTGGATCAGCCACACCGCTGATTCCTATGTGCGCCTCTCGGATTCCCGCCTGCAGCTGCCCGCCGAAGAGCCCTACATGGAGGGTCACAACACCTGGATCGGCAACCACCCGGGCAGTCTGCTGGCATTCAACGTGGCAGACCTTTCCGAACACCTACTGGAGAACCTGTGGTTCTTCGCGGCCAACGGCTATCCGATCACCGATGACATCAACGGCCGCGACATCCCTGGGCTGCAAGGGTTTTCCGGTTTGGCGCACGCCGACGACCCAATACCGCTGTCCTTCGTGGAGCAGTACACCCTGACCGAGGCCAGCGCCGAGCTGTCCATCGCGGCCCACAATGGAGCACTCGGCTTGCAGGCAATGGGTTTGGGCGGCTGGATCTTCGACGGCCTGGACCGGTTGTCGGTGCTGGGCGGCTCCGGCGACCCGCGCGCCCCCGGGCTGGGATTCGTCGCCGACACCGATCCGCGCTGGCCGTTCCCGAATGTCACTGGCTTACCCGGCCACTTCGAGACGCTGTCTCCCCCGCATGTCGCATCGGTCGCCGAGGGTGTGCGCAAGCTGGTGGCCCGCAAGTTCGGACCGGGCGGGCCATCACACCCCGACACCCCGGGGCCGTGGTCGGACAGCGCGGCAGTGCGCGGTTCGGCACTGCCGCCGGACGGCATCGCCGAACTGGTCACCTGCGAGGCGTCCTACATCTACGACACCTTCGGCAAGCTGCCGGGCACCGTCCCGACCGTGCACGTGCTGATGTACCTGCAGGCCCAGCACCTGGACACCGACTTCTACGACGAGTTCTATGGCCCGGGAGCGTATCTGCGCACGCACGCCGAGCACCAGCGATGCTGGCACGGCTCATGACCGCCGGCGAACTCCCCCGACGACGGTGTAAGCCAGCCCGACCGCCAACAAGGCGAACTTGGTAAGTGCCGCGCTACGCGCACGCTGGGCATTCGTGTCGACGTCGACGCCGTCGAGGGCCTTGAGCAGTGCCACCCCCTCGAGCGCATCGCCGGCGACCGCCCCGATCGGCAACAGCCGCAACAAGGTCGGATGACCGTGGCGACTGCGGACATGCTCGATGAGCAACAGCGCCGAGGCCCCGTAGGTGAGCATGTAACCGAAGTCGAGCCACAGGGACCACCGTGCCCACCGCCGGCCGTCGGCACCCCAGACCGCCAAGATCTCCTGAACTCGTTGGGCATTGCCGGCCAGCTCAAAGCCGATGATGCCGGGGCCACCCGTCTTGCGCATCCCGCGCTCCAGCACCAGCATCACCGCGGCGTAGGCGAGCGTCGCCACCGCCGACCAGCCAAGTCGCTTCACCCGGTGCATGGTAGCCACCGGTGCGGCAGTTCTACAGCCAGGTGTCGTCGGTGGTGGCGGTGAGGAACGCCTCCAGGTCGTCGCGCCAGTGCGCCGGAGTGGTCTTGTCCGGCTCGATGCCGGTGTAGTCGCCGCGATAGAACAGCAGCGGCCGCGGCTTCACCTCCGGGACATCCGACAGCGACTGCACCGCACCGAACACCACGAAGTGGTCGCCACCGTCGTGCACCGAGGCCACCGTGCAGTCGATGTGGGCCAGGGACCCGGCCAGGATCGGCGAGCCCAGCGGGGACGGGTTCCAATCCACCCCGGCGAACTTGTCCGGTTCCCGCGAGCCGAAGCGGGCGCAGACGTCCTTCTGCTCCTCGGCCAGGATGTTGACGCAGAACTTTCCGCTGGATTCGATGGCCTGCCAGGACCGCGACTGCTTGGTCGGGCAGAACAGCACCAGCGGTGGGTCCAGCGACAGCGCGGCGAATGACTGACAGGCAAAGCCGACCGGCACATCCTCATCCACGGTGGTGATGATCGTGATGCCGGTGCAGAACTGGCCGAGTACGTTGCGGAACGCACGCGGGTCGATCGAGAGGTCGTCAGTCACTGCTACTGCATACCCACAGTGAAGTCATGTCCCCAGAGGCTGACCGCGGTGCTCTCCCTGGCCACCCAGTCGTCGTCGTCGACCTCGAGGCCCTCGCAGCCGAATTCGATCTGAAAACCGCTGGGCGCCTTCATGTAGAACGACAGCATCTTGTCGTTGACGTGCCGCCCCAGGGTGGCGGCCATCGGCACCTTGCGACGGTAGGCGCGGTCCAGGGCGAGCCCGACGTCGTCGGCGCTCTCCACTTCGACCATCAGGTGCACGATTCCGGTCGGAGTCGGCATGGGCAGGAAGGCCAGGCTGTGGTGACGCGGGTTGCAGCCGAAGAATCGCAGCCAGGCCGGGTCGCCGTCAGCGGGGCGGCCGACCATCTGCGGGGGCAGCCGCATCGAGTCACGCAACCGGAAGCCGAGCACGTCGCGGTAGAAGTGCAGCGCCTCGGCGTCGTCCTTGGTCGACAGCACCACGTGGCCCAGGCCCTGCTCTTCGGTGACGAACCGGTGGCCGTAGGGGCTGACCACGCGGCGGTGCTGCAGCGCCACCCCGTGGAAGACCTCCAGGTGATTGCCCGACGGGTCGTCGAACGCGATCATCTCCTGGACGTTGCGCTCGGCCAGCTCCGCGCCGGTGGCTTCCTTGTAGGGCGTGCCCTCGGCTTCCAAGCGCTGCCGAATCTCCTGGAGCCCTGCAGCATTGGCACATTCCCAACCGGATACCAGCAGCCGGTCGGTGTCTCCGGGCACGATCACCAGCCGGGCGGGAAACTCGTCCATCCGCAGGTACAGCGCCCCCTCGGTGGCACCGGATCCCTCGACCATGCCGAGGACCTTCAACCCGAAGTCCCGCCAGGCAGCCATGTCGGTGGCCTGGATCCGCAGGTAGCCCAATGATCGGATACTCATCGGCAGTACCTCCGATCAGACCATGGTGTCGCCGGGCGGCAACCCGAACTCGTGGTTACCGAAGATCATGTATGCGCGCTCCGGGTCGTTAGCGGCGTGCACCCGACCCGCATGCGCGTCACGCCAGAACCGCTGCACCGGAGCGTCGTTGGACAGCGCGGTGGCACCGGCCGCCTCGAAGAGTCGGTCGATGGAGGCGATGGCCCGGCCGGTGGCACGGACCTGGTCACGCCGGGCGCGGGCCCGCAGCTCGAACGGGATCTCCTGGCCGGCGGACAGCAGCGCGTACTCGTCGCCGACGTTGCCGATCAGCTGACGCCAGCCGGCGTCGATGTCACTGGCGGCCTCGGCGATCCGGACCTTGGCGAACGGGTCGTCCTTGGCCTTCTCCCCGGCGAACGCCGCACGCACCCGCTTGCCCTGGTGCTCGACGTGTGCCTCGTAGGCGCCGTAGGCCATGCCCATGATCGGCGTCGAGATGGTGGTGGGGTGAATGGTGCCCCACGGCATCTTGTAGACCGGCGCGGTGTTGGTCTGGTAGCCGCCGGCGGTGCCGTCGTTCATCGCCCGGTAGGACAAGAAACGGTGCCGCGGCACAAAAGCGTCCTTGACCACGACGGTGTTGCTGCCGGTGCCGCGCAGGCCCACCACGTGCCAGACGTCGTCGATGCGGTAGTCGGAGATCGGGATCAGGAAGCTGCCGAAGTCGACCGGCTTGCCGTCCTTGATCACCGGGCCACCCAGGAATGCCCAGGTGGCGTGGTCGCAGCCCGACGACCAGTTCCACGAACCGTTGACGATGTAGCCGTCGGCGGTTTCGGTGACGACACCGGCGCCCATCGGCGCGTAGGACGAGGAGATCCGGACGTTGGTGTCCTCACCCCAGACGTCTTCCTGGGCCTGCTGGTCGAACAGCGCCAGGTGCCAGTTGTGCACGCCGATAATGCCGGCGACCCAACCGGTGGAACCGCAGGCACTGGCCAGCCGGCGCACTGCCTCGTAGAACAGGGTCGGGTCGCACTGCAGGCCGCCCCACTGCTCGGGCTGCAGCAGCCGGAAGAAACCGATGTCCTCGAGCGCCTTGACGTTGGCGTCGGGCAGCTTGCGCAGGTCTTCGGTCTCCTGGGCGCGTTCGCGCAACTGCGGCAGAAGGTCGTCGATGGCGGCCAACACCGACTGCGCGTCACGCTGTTGAATGGACGTCACTAGATTGCCTCCCAGAAGTGAACAGGTTCTTCCGGCCCGTTTTCCAACCAGCCTAGAGTGAGATTAGAACACGTTCCGTTTTGTGTCGAGCGGGGTGTTCCTGCAGTTGGTAGCAATACCAGACCACTTTTCTGTAACCTGTTCTAGTTATGACCGAAGATGAAGGGCGGCCCGTGACGGAGACCATTCCGGACGAACCACTCGGCAGTCACGTGCTGGAACTGCAGATCACCGAAGTCGTCACCGAGACCGACGACGCACGCTCGCTCGTGTTCGGCGTGCCAGACGGGCCGGACGACCCGGAGATCCCCGAGCAACGGTTGAAGTACTCGCCGGGCCAGTTCCTGACGCTGCGAATCCCCAGCGACCAGACCGGCTCGGTGGCCCGCTGCTACTCGCTGTGCAGTTCGCCGTTCACCGACAACTCGCTGGCGGTCACCGTCAAGCGGACCGCCGACGGCTACGCATCGAACTGGCTGTGCGACAACGCCCACCCCGGCATGCGCATCCACGTGCTGGCGCCCTCAGGCACCTTTGTGCCGAAGTCCCTGGACACCGACTTTCTGCTGCTGGCCGCCGGCAGCGGGATCACCCCGATGATGGCGATCTGCAAATCGGCGCTGTCGCAGGGCAGCGGCAAGGTGGTCTTGGTCTACGCCAACCGCGATGAGCGGTCGGTGATCTTCGGCGCCGCGCTGCGCGAGCTGGTCGAGAAGTACCCCGACCGGCTGACGGTCGTGCACTGGCTGGAAACGGTGCAGGGCCTGCCCAGCCGCGCCGCGTTGGCCCAGCTGGCCGCCCCCTACACCGACCGTCAGGTCTTCATCTGCGGGCCCGGACCGTTCATGCAGGCCGCCCGCGAAGCACTGGATGTCTGCAAGGTGCCGGCCGAGCAGGTCCACCTCGAGGTGTTCAAGTCACTGGACAGCGACCCGTTCGCCGCGGTCAAGATCGCCGACGCACCCGAAGGCGAGCAGGCCGCCGCGCCGGCCACCGTCGTCGTCGAGCTGGACGGCGAGAAGCATGAGCTGGAGTGGCCGCGGCACGTCAAGCTGCTCGACCTGCTGCTCGACAAGGGCCTCGACGCCCCGTTCTCCTGCCGGGAGGGGCACTGTGGCGCCTGCGCCTGCGAGCTCAAGAAGGGCAAGGTCTCCATGGAGATCAACGATGTGCTGGAGCCCCAGGACCTGGCCGAAGGGCTGATCCTGGCGTGCCAAGCACATCCCGAGACCGATTCGGTGGAAGTGACCTACGACGAGTGATGTCCGGTCTAAGTTGGTGCGACATGAAGCGGTTGCTGATGATCCCGGCAGCCTTGACGTTGTTGGCGGCGCTGATCCCGGCCGCGACCGCGTCGGCGGCCAGTGACACCAAGACCTCGTTGTTCCCGGTGAACGAATTCGACCAGCTGCAGACCCACAGCTTTGTCGACTGCAGCGCTCCGCCGCTGTGCCGTTTCACCGTCGGGGTACAACGGCAGACTCCGGACGGAATGGCCGGGTTCCCGCCCGATCTGTGGGCCCGCCAGAGCACCGAAATCCGCTCGTCGAAGCGCACCGCCTATCTGGATGTGCACACCGACGGCGGTGAGGGTTGGTTCAAGGACCGCGGCGGCCCTGGTACCAAGGTGTTCAAGGACGGCACCGGCGCGGTGATCCAGTCGATGTACTACGGCGAGGGCCCGCCGGAGAAATACCAGACCAACGGCAGCATCGACGTCCTGGAATACTCCACCGGCCGTCCCAAGACCGACGCCAACGTGATCGTCTGCACCCACGTGCAAGTGGTCTACGCCGGGGTCAACCTGACCACGCCGTCCACCTGCGCCCAGACCGTGTTCTGACCCCCCCAGGCACAGGCACTCAGTACACGTCGCGCTGATAGCGACCGGCGGACGACAACGCCCGCACATGGGCTTTCGCGGCGTCGCGCGCGAGCAGCCCATGTCGCGCGGCGATATCGCAGATCGCGCGGTCGACTTCCTTGGCCATCTGGCTGGCATCGCCGCACACGTACAGGTGTGCGCCGTCCTGCAACCACTCCCACACTTCGGCGCCGCGCGCGCGAAGCAGGTCTTGTACGTAGACCTTCTCGGGCTGATCGCGGGAGAACGCCAGATCGAGTTCGGTCAGAAAACCGCTGGCGTGCATGTCCCTGAGCTCGTCGCGGTAGTAGAAATCGGTGGCGGCATTGCGTTCGCCGAAGAACAACCAGTTCCGCCCACGGTGCCCGAGCGCGCGGCGCTGCTGCAGGAAGCTGCGGAAGGGTGCGACGCCGGTACCCGGCCCGATCATGATCATTGGTGCGTTGGGGTCTGCCGGCGGCCGGAAATGGTTGGTGGACTGCACGAATATATCGATCTCGGCGTCGTCGCTTCGATCCGCCAGATATGTCGAGCACACCCCGCCGCGCGGCGCTCCCCGACACTCGTAGCGCACCGCGCCTACCGTTACGTGCACCTCTCCGGGGTTGTCGACGCATGCCGACGAAATCGAGTACATCCGCGGTGTCAACGGTTTGAGCACACCCAGCCAGTCGTCGACGGTGGCCCGGATCGGGATTGCGGCCAGCACATCCACCGACTGACGGCCCCACATCCAATCCGACAGCGCAGCCTTGTTCTCCGGCCGCAACAGGTCGACGAGCTCGTGATCTTGGCTGCGCTGCGCCACAAACCGCAGCAAATCACCGGTGATACGGGCGATTTCGAATCGCTCGATTAGCGCCTGCCGCAACGGCATCGAACCGTGCTCGGCAAGCTCGTGCATGCCGTCGAGGCCGGTCACCGTCAGCCACTCGTCCACCAGCGCAGCGCTGTTGCGTGGCCACACCCCGAGTGCATCACCGGCCTGATAGCTCAGCGTCGCTTCGGGAAGTGCGAACACCAACTGCCGCACCTCCTTCGTCGAACCCGGGCCGCTGAGCACGGTGTTACGCACCAGCCTGGTGCGCAGCGGGTTCTTCCTGCTGTAGCGGCCCGGTTGGATCGACGAGCGGGCCGCTACGGGGGCCGCAACCTCTGCCACAGCCGGAGTCGGCACGGCGCTCAGGGCCCCGCGCAGCGTTGCGAACCATTCGTCGACGGCGTCGTCGTAATCGGGCTCGCAGTCGACACGGTCCAGGATTCGGGTAGCGCCGAGTTCGGCCAGCCGGGTGTCGAGTTTGCGCCCGTAACCACAGAAGTCGTCGTAGTTGGAGTCGCCCAGCGCCAACACGGCATAGCGGGTATCGGTCAGTTGGGGTGTCCCGTCGGCGGACAACTCCTCCCATAGAACGGCCCCATTGTCGGGCGGGTCACCGTCACCGGTGGTGCTGGAGACCACGATCAGCTGCCGGGTTTCCGACAGGCAAGTCACCGGGAAGTCGTTCATCGTGTGCAACGCAACCGGCAGGCCGGCCTCGCCGAGGTGGGCCGCGCAGCGGGCCGCCACCTCCTCGGCATTGCCGGTCTGCGAGGCCCACAACACCACGATTGACTCATGCCGCGCCCCGTCGGCCTGAGGCCGGCTCGCCGGCGTGGGGTGCCGGGAGTACAGCCCGGCCAGCAGGCCATCGACCCATATTCGGGTGGCCGGTGCCAGCGGGGCATTGGCCGGCACCGTCGGCACACCGGTTGCGCTGCGCCCCGCCTCGGTGCGAAGTGCGGTCAGCAATCCACTCAGATAGATGCGCTCCATGGGAGCGAATGAGGGCACGGTGGTCACGGATTCCCCACTGAGCCCGAATAATTCGATAAGGGTGTCGACCCGGTCCAGGCCGGTCGCCCCGGACAGCGGCATACCGGGCGCTTCCAGTTCGAGCGGCGATTCGACAACCACCTTGGCCAAGGTCACCGCGCACGCCTTGTACTCCGGTTGTTGCGATGTCGGGTCGACGGCGTCATTGGTGACGGCGTTGATCGACAGGTACTCACCGAACGCGTCATTCCAGTGGAACGGTGCGAAGCAGTTTCCCGGACGCACCCGGTCGGTGACCACCGCCGGCAGCACGGCCCGGCCCCGGCGCGAGGCGATCTCCACCGGGTCGTCGTCGACGATGCCCAGCCGGGCCGCGTCGTCGGGGTGGATCTCCACGAACGGACCCGGGTTGAGCTTGTTGAGCTTGGCGACCTTTCCGGTCTTGGTCATGGTGTGCCACTGATGCGGTAGCCGCCCGGTGTTGAGCAGGAACGGATAGTCGTCATCGGGCATCTCGTCGGGCAGCAGGTGCGGGCGGGCGAAGAAGACCGCTCGGCCGGACTCGGTCGCGAACGCCAACCGCGGCACGCTGCCGTCCTCGCGGACCAGCTGCGTCTGACTGGCCCCGTCGTTGAGGTAGCGGATGGGGTGGCGGTTCTGCGAGTTCTCCGGCGGGCACGGCCACTGGATCGGTGTCTGACGCAATCGCTCGTAGGTGATGCCGCGTAGGTCGTAGCCGGTCTTGGGATTAGCGAATCTTTTGATCTCTTCGAACACGTCTTCGGCGCTCGAGTAGTCGAACGCCTTGGCGTATCCCATTTCTGCCGCGACTCGGGCGATGATCTGCCAGTCCGGCAGCGATTGGCCTACCGGGTCGAGCGCCTGTTGAAAGAGCGTGAGATTGCGCTCGGAGTTGACCATCACTCCGTCGCACTCGCTCCACAGCGCCGCCGGCAGCAGCACGTCGGCGTAGGCGCTGGTCTCGGTCTCGGCGAACGCATCCTGAGCGATCACCAGCTCGGTCCGTTCCAGCCCTTCCAGCACGGTTTTCCGATTCGCCACTGTCGCAACCGGGTTGGTGCAGATGATCCAGCACGCCTTGATCTGGCCAGCTGCCATCCGAGAGAACATGTCGATGGTGCCGGCGCCCACCTCGGTGCGCAGCGAGCCGCGCGGGATACCCCAGATGTCCTCGACGAATTCGCGGTCCTCGGCGCAGACGACGCTGCGCTGGCCAGGCAGGCCCGGACCCATATAGCCCATTTCCCGGCCACCCATCGCATTGGGTTGGCCGGTCAGGGAGAACGGTCCACTGCCGGTCTTGCAGATGGCCCCGGTGGCCAGGTGCAGGTTGCAGATGGCGTTGGTGTTCCAGGTTCCGTGGGTGCTTTGGTTGAGCCCCATTGTCCAGCAGCTCATCCAGTTGCCCGCCTCGCCGATCCATGCTGCGGCAGTGCGAATGTCGGCTTCGGGGATTCCGGTGAGCTCAGCCACCGCCGCCGGCGTGAATTGCTCAAGGAAGCTGGGCATGAGCTCCCAGCCCTGCGTGTATTCGGCGATGAACTCGTCGTCGGTGTGGCCATTCGCGACGATCAGATGCAGCAGACCGTTGAGCAGCGCCAGATCTGTTCCGGGCGCGATCTGCAAGAACAGGTCGGCCTTCTCGGCGGTAGCACTGCGGCGGGGATCGACGACGATCAGCTTGGCGCCGGCCTTGACGCGGTCCATCATCCGCAGGAACAGAATCGGGTGGCAGTCGGCCATATTCGCGCCGATCACGAAGAACACGTCGGCGTGATCGAAGTCCTGATAGGAGCCGGGCGGCCCGTCGGCGCCGAGTGACTGTTTGTAGCCGCTGCCCGCGCTGGCCATACACAGCCGCGAGTTGGACTCGATCTGGTTGGTGCCGATAAAGCCCTTAGCGAGCTTGTTCGCCAGGTACTGCGCCTCGGTGGACATCTGCCCGGAGACGTAGAGCGCCACGGCGTCGGGCCCGTGCTCGTCGATGATCGCCCGCAGCCGGCTGGCGCAGTGGGTGATGGCGGTATCGATGTCGGTCGGTTCGACGGGCTCGTCGCGGCCGGGCCGCATGAATGCCGACTCCATTCGGCCGGGCGCGGCAAGCAGATCCGCGGTGGTGGCGCCCTTGGTGCACACCCGCCCGAAGTTGGTCGGATGAGACTGGTCACCGATGGATTTGGCTACCCGGCGGCGCCCGGTGGCCGCATCGGTTTCGACCTGCAGCACCATGCCGCATCCGACCCCGCAGTAGGCACAGAGGGTGGAGACGGCCACTGGACGCTGGGAGTCGTCTTGCGCCGGCATGGAAGGTCACCTCCTGCGGTTGCGGGCCTTGCCGCCACCCTGCCGCGCGCAGGTTTCAAGATCATTTCGGGACCATTACCACGCGTTGCGATATTCCAGCAGGGCGCCGACCGCGCGTGATGCCGCCGCCAACCGCGAGAAACTGTTGCCTGAATCACTTCCCGGCCAAGGGCTTGCGGGCCGGACGCAGAACCGCGACCGAATGCCCCGGCAACAGTGTGGCTTCGCTCTCAATCCGCGGTGATCCCCAAGCCAGTACCAGCTCGCCGTAGACCGGCACACTCACCGTGTCCTCGCTGAGATTGCAGACGACCAGCAGCGGGCCGCGGTACATGGCGATCCATCGCCGGTCCTCGTCGTAGTCGATCACGAGCTGGCTCAACCAGGGGCCGGCCGGATCAATTTCAGTGCGTAGCCCGATCAGTGCCTTGTAGAGGCGCAGCAGCTGCAGGTGGTGTTGCTCCTCGAGCTCACGCCAGGCCAGCTTGGACCGCTGGAAGGTTTGCAGATCCTGCGGGTCGGGGATCTCGTCGGCATTCCAGCCGTGCTCGGCGAACTCGGCCTTGCGGCCTTCGGCGGTGGCGCGCGCCACCTGCGGGTCCTCGTGTGACGTGAAGAATTGGAAAGGCGTGAGCGCGCCCCACTCCTCCCCCATGAAAAGCATGGCGGTGTAAGGCGACAGCAGTACCAGTGCAGCCTTAATCGCGAGTTGCCCGGCCGTCAGGTACTGCGATGGGCGGTCACCGAGCGCTCGGTTGCCGACCTGATCGTGGGTGCACGTGTAGGCCAGCAGGCGGGTAGCCGGAATCTGCGAGAGCGGCAACGGCCGACCGTGACGCCGGCGGCGAAACGAGGAGTACGTGGCCGCATGAAAAAAACCGTGACGCAAGGTGGTGGCCAAGGTGGCCATGCTGCCGAAGTCGGCGTAATAACCCTGCCGCTCACCCGATACCGCGGTGTGGATGGCGTGGTGGATGTCGTCATCCCATTGCGCGGTGATCCCGTAACCACCGTCTTCGCGACGGGTGATGGTGCGGGGATCATTACGGTCGCTTTCCGCGACGAGCGCCAGCGGACGACCCAACTCCGCGGCAAGCGCGTCGGTTTCGGCCGACAGCTCTTCGAGAATATTGATCGCTGTGGTGTCCACCAGCGCGTGCACGGCATCCAGCCGCAGGCCATCGACGTGGAAGACCCGCATCCAGCGCAGAGCACAGTCGATGATGTAGCGGCGCACTTCGTCGGAGTCCGGGCCATCGATGTTGATGGCGTTGCCCCACGGGTTACGCGCGTCCGACAGGTACGGGCCGAAGCGGGGAAGGTAATTCCCGGACGGCCCAAGGTGGTTGAACACGGCATCGATCAGTACCCCCAGGCCCCGGGCGTGGCAGGCATCGACAAAGCGCGCCAACCCATTCGGGCCACCGTAGGGCTCATGCACGGCGTACCACAGCACACCGTCGTATCCCCAGCCGTGCACGCCGGAAAAGGCGTTGACCGGCATCAGTTCTACGAAATCGACGCCCAGATCGACCAGGTGATCCAGCTTGTCGATGGCGGAATCGAAGGTGCCCGCGGCCGTGAATGTGCCGACGTGCAGTTCATAGATCACCGCACCTTCGACTGACCTGCCCACCCAGTCGTCGTCGGTCCAGGTCAGGCTGGCCTCGTCCCACACCGCCGACCGGGCGTGCACGCCGTCGGGCTGGCGGGCCGACCGCGGATCCGGGAGAACCTGCGGGTCGTCATCGAGCAGATAGCCGTACCGGGTATCGGGCGCTACGTCGAGCGTCGTTCGCCACCACCCATCAGCCGAACGGGTCATCGGGTGCGCCACGCCGTCGACATCGAGGCCGACAACGGCCGGTTTTGGTGCCCAGACGGCAAAGTCAGTCATCGACACGCTCCAGCAGCACAACCGGTAGTTCGGCGAACAACTCGACGGCCCGGGCCGGTCCGCTGTGCCGGGCGCCGGAAAGGGCGTCGGACCAGGTACCGGGAGGCAGCGCGACAACCGTATCGCCCCATCCGGTGCCCTGCAGGCGCACCGTCCACCGGCTGACCGCCACCACCACGTCATCGCCCCGACGGAAGGCCACGACATGTTCTGACGCCGGTCCTGACGCCAACACCGGGTGGTGGCCGCCGTGTAGGAAGGTGTCGGGACGGGCTCGCCGCATCTGCAATGCCGCAGCGACCACCCGCATTTTCGGGTGATGCAAGGACTCCAGCGCCGCCCGGCGCACGTCGTAGTCGACCGGCCGCCGATTGTCCGGGTCGACCAAACTGTCATCGCAGAGCTCGGTGCCCTGATAGACGTCCGGGACGCCGGGGACGGTCAAGGACAGCAGTTTCTGGCCCACGATGTCACTTTCGACATGCGGAGCGAGTTCGGCGGCGAACTCGGTCAGTTCCTGAGCGATAGGGCCATCCAGTATGTCGTCGAGCCACCGGTGCAGCGCTCCCTCGAACTCTGCGTCGGGATCGTGCCACGATGTGCGCCGCTCCGCCTCGCGAGCCGCCTTTTCGGCATAGGCGTGCAGTCGCTCGCGCAGCGCGGCGGTCACCTGACCATCGAGTGGCCACACACCGAAGATGTTCTGCCACAGGAAAAGTCCGGTTGCCAGATCGCGTGAGGGCGCCGTGGATTCCCAACGGGCCACGAACTCCGCCCACAGCGACGGCACCTGCGACAACACGCCGATGCGCGCCCGCACGTCCTCGCCGCGTTTGGTGTCGTGGGTGGACAGCGTGATCATTGTGTGCGGCCAGCGTTGCGACCGGGTGGCGGCCCGGTGATGAAACTCGGCCGAACCCACACCGAAATACTGTGGATTGCCGCCGACCTCGTTGAGCGACACCAGTCTGGCGTCCCGGTAGAACACGCAGTCTTCGGTTGCCTTGGCGGTCACCGCTCCGCACAGCTGCTGCAGGCGTGCGGCGGTTTCGCCACCGTCGGCGATCGCTGCGGCGAGCAGTGCAAGCGGTTCGTCGAGTTCCGGCCGCTGCGCATGCGTGCGTGCCAGCGCCACGGGCAATAACGCCGCCAACCCGCGATAGTCGCTGCGATAGACACCGATGTGCCCGAGCAAGGCCGCTATGGCGTCGGGCAACAGTGGGTGATCGGCCCCGGTAGCGCTGACCACGCACCGGCACAACCGTGCCAGCTCGCTGCCCAGCGTCTCAGCAGCCGCGATCTCCTTCTGCTCGGCCAGCAGGGCCGGCATCGCGCGATAGTCGACCCCGGCGGTCTCGCACAACTCGGTCAGCGCGGGCTCACCGTTCGGGTCGATGAACAGCCCGCCGATCTCCCGCAGGGCGTCGTACCCGGTGGAGCCGGCCACCGGCAGGCTTGGATCAAGCGACTCGTCCACGGCCAGAATCTTTTCGACGACGATCCACGCGTCAGGTCCGACCAGCGCACGCAGCCGGTTCAAATACCCCTGCGGATCCGACAGTCCGTCCGGGTGATCGACCCGCACGCCATCGATAATTCCAGCGTCGAACCAGCGCGCCAGCTCGACATGCCAGGCATCGAAGACCTCCCGATCCTCTTGACGCAAGCCGGCCAGCGACGTGATCGAAAAGAAGCGGCGGTATCCGCAGCTGCCGTTACGCCAGCCGACCAGACGATAGTGCTGGCGATCGTGGACTTGGGCGCCGCTGCCGGCGCCGGTTCCGGGTGCGATCGGAAACACCAGATCCCCCAGACGCAGTGACTCGCCGTCGACGGCCAGGTCGGCGACATCGTCATCAGATCCCAGTACCGGCAGAATGATTCGGCCGTCACCGAGGTTCCAATCGATGTCGAAGAATGCGGCGTACCGCGAGGAACGGCCGTGCTCCAACACATCCCACCACCACGGGTTCTGCTCCGGCCTTTGCACCCCGACATGATTGGGCACGATGTCGACGATCAGACCGATCCCGCGGGCACGTGCCGCCGCCGACAGCCGCGCCAAACCCGGCGCTCCGCCCAGTTCGGCAGAGACCGTAGTCGGATCGACGACGTCATAACCGTGCGTCGATCCGTGCACCGCGGTCATGATCGGCGAGAGGTAAAGGTGCGAAATGCCAAGGGCATCGAAATAGTCGAGTAGTTTCTCGGCGTCGGCGAAGGTGAATGCGAAACCGCTGTCTGCGCCCCGCAGCTGTAACCGGTATGTGGACAGCACCGGGCGGGCCATGCGTTAGCGCACTTTCCGCAGGACGAGCAGCGAACGCCCGGGAACAGGCAGCACACCCCCGGCCTGCGCACCCTGCTCAGCCCGGGACGTCGGCTCCGCGGTGTCCAATTCTTTCGTCCATTCTTCGGCGTAATCCTTGCCAGGAACGGCGAACTCGACCGTCTCCTCGTGCGCATTGAAACACAGCAGGAACGAGTCATCCACCACCCGCTGGCCGCGCATGTCAGGTTCGCGGATCGCCTCGCCGTTGAGGAAGACCATGATGCACTTGTCGAAGCCGTTGTCCCAATCGTCTTGGCTCATCTCCTGACCGGCGGGGGTGAACCACGCGATGTCGCCGATCTCGTCTTCGTGGCGTACCGGGCGGCCCTCGAAGAATCGGCGACGGCGAAACACCGGATGCTCCTTGCGAAGCTGCGTCACGTGCCGGGCGAAGGCCAGCAGATCGGCATTGGTGTCGGCCAGCGACCAATCCATCCAGGCGAGATCGGAGTCCTGACAGTAGGTGTTGTTGTTGCCCTGCTGAGTACGTCCCAGCTCATCACCGTGCGCGATCATCGGCGTGCCTTGGGACAGCAGCAGGGTGGCCAGGATATTGCGCATCTGCCGGGCCCGCAGTTCCTGCACTTCCGGATCGTCGGTGGGGCCTTCCACGCCGCAGTTCCACGACCGGTTGTGACTCTCACCGTCGGAGTTGTCGTCGCCGTTAGCCTCGTTGTGCTTCTCGTTGTAGGAGACCAGGTCGCGCAGCGTGAATCCATCGTGGGCCACGACGAAGTTGATGCTGGCACCCGGCCGGCGCCCGGTGGCCTCGTAGAGGTCCGACGAGCCGGTGAGCCGTGAGGCGAACTCCCCCAACGTCTCCGGTTCGCCGCGCCAATAATCGCGCACGGTGTCCCGGTATTTTCCGTTCCATTCGGTCCACAGGCCCGGAAAATTGCCGACCTGATAACCGCCCTCGCCGACGTCCCACGGCTCGGCGATCAGTTTGACCTGGCTGACCACCGGGTCCTGCTGGATCAGGTCGAAGAACGCCGAAAGGCGGTCCACATCATAGAATTCGCGGGCCAAGGTCGACGCCAGATCGAAGCGGAACCCGTCGACGTGCATCTCGGTCACCCAGTACCGCAGTGAGTCCATGATCAGCTGCAGTGCGTGCGGATTGCGCGCATTGAGGCTGTTGCCCGTTCCGGTGTAGTCCATATACATGCTTCGGTCATCGTCGACGAGCCGGTAGTAGGCGGCGTTGTCGATGCCCCGGAAGTTGATGGTCGGGCCCAGGTGGTTGCCTTCGGCGGTGTGGTTGTAAACCACATCCAGGATCACCTCGATCCCGGCTTCGTGGAAGGTGCGCACCATGGCCTTGAATTCCGCGACCGCCGCCCCCGGCTGCCGGTTTGCCGCGTACTGGCTGTGCGGGGCGAAGAACCCGAAAGTGTTGTAGCCCCAATAGTTCCGCAGGCCCATCCGAAGCAAGCGGTCGTCGTGCATGAACTGGTGTACCGGCATCAGCTCGACAGCAGTGACATTGAGCGCCCGCAGGTGGTCGATGACCACCGGGTGAGCCAGACCAGCGTAGGTGCCCCGCATTTCCTCGGGGATGTCCGGATGCGTCTGCGTCATACCCTTGACGTGGGTCTCGTAGATGATCGTCTCGTTGTAGGGAGTCTTCGGCGGCCGATCGGTTGCCCAGTCGAAGTACGGGTTGATCACCACGCTGGTCATGGTGTGCCCGAGCGAGTCGACCCTCGGCAGCGTCTCGTCCCGCGGCGGATCGCCTCCGGCCGCCATGTCGTAGGAGAACAGCGCCTGGTCGAAGTCGAAATCACCGGTGAACGCCCTGCCGTAGGGGTCCAGCAACAGTTTGCTGGAATCACAGCGATGTCCGGCCGGCGGGTCGAACGGCCCGTGCACCCGAAAGCCGTAGTTCTGTCCCGGCGACACCGTCGGCAGGTAGGCGTGCCAGACGTAGCCGTCCACCTCGTCGAGCGGTACGCAGGTCTGGTCACCGTCCTCGTCGATCAGGCACAGATCGACCCGCTCGGCGATCTCCGAGAAAAGGGCGAAGTTGGTTCCCCCACCGTCGTAGCTGGCCCCGAGCGGGGCGCTGTTGCCCGGCCAGACGGTGTGCGACACAGGCGGGGGCTCCGCTGAATCCCTGGCCGCCGCCGTGACCACCCTCGCCGGATTTCGGGTAGTGCCCATACTCGCCCAATCTCGTCACGACATCCGATTCCACGTGCCTTCGCCGAGGGTGGCTACCCGCCTGCCGGGCGGTCAAACTATCGCCGGCTACGACACTACGGTTCGGTTCGCAAGGGGAGTTGAAATGCGCCCCAGGCGGGTATAGGCGTTGTCGTGGCGCCCGATGACCTACGCCGGCTGGCAGCGGCGCACGGCGTAGCCACCGCCTATCGCAACGAACGGCGCGAGTTGGTGCAGGTGGATGCCGACGTCGTGATCCAGATCCTGCGGCTGCTCGAAGTCGAAGCAGGCAGCGACGCCGATCGTCGTCGCGAGTTGGTCAGGCTGGACGAACGCGAGCGTGCGGAGGTTTCGGCTCCGACGCTCGCCGTGCGGCTGACCGGGAGTCCCCTACCGTTCTCCGGGGCCGCCACTCTGGTGAGCGAAGACGGCGAGCGCACCGTGGTGAGTGAGGAGCTGCCCGCCGATCTGTCGCCGGGCTGGTATCAACTTCAGCTGCGTGGTGGCCAGGAAGTCACGCTGGTGGCGGCGCCCGCCCGGGTCCCGCAGGCCCCGGCAACCTGGGGATGGATGCTGCAGCTCTACGCGTTGCGGTCCGCCCGATCCTGGGGCATCGGCGACCTGTCAGACCTGCGGGATTGGGTGGCCTGGACAGCCGCCGAGCACGGCGCCGGGGCGGTGCTGCTCAATCCGCTGCACGCACCGGGGCCGACGCATCCGGTGCAGCCGTCACCGTATACGCCGTCCAGCCGTCGGTTCGCCAACCCGCTGGCACTGCGCATCGAAGACCTCGACGCCTACCGCCGGTGCGACCCGGACACCCGTTCGGAAGTCGACGCGCTGCGAGTTGCCGCGGACACCATGCAGATCGACTACGACCTGGTCTGGGCGGCCAAACGCGCGGCCCTGGAGTTGCTCTGGCGTGCCGAAGGGCGCCCCTGCCCCCTCGACGAGTCGTCGCGATCCCGGGCGTTGCGCGACTGGGCTACTTACTGCGCGCTGGCCGAACGCCATGGCGGTCGATGGTCGAGTTGGCCCGCGCCGCTGCACGACGCAACCGGCGTCGCGGTGGCAGCCGCACGGCTCGAGCTCGCGCCGCGGGTGGCGTTTCATGCCTGGGTGCAGCAGCGCTGTGTGGAGCAGCTGCTTGCGGTACAGCGCGCCGCCAAAGACTCGGGCATGGCGCTGGGCGTGCTGCACGACCTGGCAGTCGGCGTCGACGGCGACGGCGCCGATGCGTGGGCCCTGGCCGACGTCCTGGCCGTTGAGGCCAGTGTCGGCGCGCCCCCGGATACGTTCAGCCCTCGTGGGCAGGATTGGTCTCTACCGCCTTGGCGGCCGGACCGCTTGGCGGACACCGGCTACCAGGCGGTGCGCGACATGCTGCGAGCCGTCCTGGCCCACGCCGACGGTGTGCGCATCGATCACGTCGCCGGCCTGTGGCGGCTGTGGTGGATCCCGCCTGGCGAGAGCCCCGATCGGGGCACCTACGTCCACTACGACGCCGACGTCATGCTGGCGGTGCTGGCACTGGAGGCACATCGCGCCAACGCCGTGGTCATCGGCGAGGACCTGGGCACCGTCGAACCGGAAGTCACCCGTGCACTGGCCGACAACGGAATGCTGGGGTGCGCGGTCTCCTGGTTCACCCGTGACGAATCGAAACCCGGCCCGCCCCTGCTCCCGCCGTCGACGTGGCCGTCGCGAGTGGCTGCCAGCATCTCCACCCATGATCTGCCCACCGCAGCTGGATTCTTCCGCGGCGAGCACGTACGGGCACGCGCCGAGCTGGGTCTGCTCGACGACGTGGCGGCCGCCCAAGTCGCCGCCGAGCAGCAGCGAGCCGAATGGCTCGCCCTGCTGCGCTCGGAAGGTTTCCTCGAACAAGACGGCATGACCCCGGAAGAGCCGCAGATCATCGATGCCATGCACCGCTTCCTGGCGGCCACCCCGAGCCGGCTGAAACTCGTCTCGCCCTACGACGTGCTGGCCGAACCTTGTCAGCCCAACCTGCCCGGCACCGTCGATCAGTATCCGAACTGGCGTCTGCCCCTGCCGGAGTCCCTTGAGCAGGTGCAGACCGATCCGAGGATCGCCCGCACCGCGGCGATCTTCTCGCACGATCGAGGTCACCAATCGTCTGCCAGGTAATCACGTCCGGAATGGGGTACATGTCGAGATATGGCCATCGACGCTGACGACGAATCTGGTCAGGACCTCGACCCCGGGGCGGGCAGCCATGTCGAGGACGGCATCGTCGAGCACCCGAGCGCCGACGACTTCGGCGACGCCGCGGCCCTGCCCGCGGATCCCGTCTGGTTCAAGCGGGCGGTGTTCTACGAGGTGCTGGTCCGGGCGTTCTACGACTCCAACGGGGACGGCATCGGCGACCTGCGGGGCCTGACCGAGCAGCTGGACTATCTGCAGTGGCTCGGCGTCGACTGTCTGTGGCTGCCGCCGTTCTACGACTCGCCGCTGCGCGACGGCGGCTATGACATCCGGGATTTCTACAAGGTGCTGCCGGAGTTCGGCACGGTCGATGACTTCGTCGAACTGCTCGACGCGGCGCACCGGCGCGGCATCCGGGTCATCACGGACCTGGTGATGAACCACACCTCCGACAGCCACCCCTGGTTTCAACAGTCGCGGCAAGACCCGGACGGCCCCCACGGCGACTACTACGTGTGGAGTGACACCAGCGAACGGTACGCCGATGCCCGAATCATCTTCGTCGACACCGAGGAGTCCAACTGGACGTTCGACGCGGTACGCAAGCAGTTCTATTGGCACCGGTTCTTCTCCCACCAGCCCGACCTGAACTATGACAACCCGGCGGTGCAAGAGGCCATGATCGACGTGCTGCGGTTCTGGCTGAACCTCGGCATCGACGGGTTTCGTTTGGACGCGGTGCCATACCTGTTCGAAAGAGAGGGCACCAACTGCGAAAACCTGCCCGAGACACACGATTTCCTGAAACGCTGCCGCAAGGTCGTCGACGACGAGTTCCCCGGCAGGGTTCTGCTGGCCGAAGCCAATCAATGGCCCACAGATGTGGTCGAATATTTCGGCAACCCCGACACCGGCGGCGATGAATGCCACATGGCATTCCACTTCCCGCTGATGCCACGCATTTTCATGGCGGTGCGGCGCGAGTCACGCTTCCCGATCTCGGAGATCATGGCGCAGACGCCACCGATACCCCACCTGGCGCAATGGGGAATCTTCCTGCGTAACCACGACGAACTGACCCTGGAGATGGTCACCGACGACGAGCGCGACTACATGTACGCCGAATACGCGAAAGACCCGCGGATGAAGGCGAATGTGGGAATCCGGCGCCGGCTGGCCCCACTGCTGGACAAGGACCGCAACCAGATCGAACTGTTCACCGCCCTATTGCTGTCGCTACCCGGATCCCCGATCCTCTACTACGGTGACGAGATTGGGATGGGCGACATCATCTGGCTGGGCGACCGCGACGCGGTGCGCACCCCGATGCAGTGGACGCCCGACCGCAACGCGGGCTTCTCCACCGCCAACCCCGGCCGCCTGTACCTGCCGCCCATTCAAGACGCGGTCTACGGCCATCAGTCCGTCAACGTCGAATCGCAACGCGACACCTCCACATCGTTGCTCAACTGGACCCGCACCATGCTCGCCATTCGACGCCGGTATGAAGCCTTCGCCCTCGGCGGGTTCCGCGAACTGGGCGGGTCCAATCCGTCGGTGCTGGCCTACGTACGGGAGATGGTGCGAGAGACCTCCGGCGGCGACGGGAGCGTCCAGAGCGACACCGTCTTATGCGTCAACAACCTGTCCCGGTTCCCCCAACCGATCGAATTGAACCTGCAGCACTGGGACGGCCACATACCGGTGGAACTCACCGGTTCGGTGGAGTTTCCGCGAATCGGAAAACTGCCCTACCTACTCACGCTGCCCGGGCACGGCTTCTACTGGTTTCAGCTCTGCGAGCCACGCGAGCCGAGGGAGGACATGTCATGACTGGTGGCATCGGTGAACCAGCGGGCTTGCCGTGGGCGGAATGGCTGCCGACCCGACGCTGGTACGCGGGCCGGAATAGGCAACTGGCGCAGGCAGCTCCCTTCCTCGTAGTGGAGTTGGGGGGCGGACTGCAGCTGGTACTGATCGACGTCGGCTACACCGACGGCACCGGCGATCGGTACCAGGTGATAGTCAGCTGGGACGTGGACCTGGCACCGGAGTACGCCCAGATCGCGACGATCGGAACCCACGGGGGGCATACCGCCTCCGACGCACTCTATGACGCTGCGGCAACCCGAGTGTTGTTGTCACTGATCGATTCGTCAGCCCAGCGGGGCGACGTCACCTTCACGCCGGAGCCGGGGGTGACGCTGCCGGTCCGCGCCGAGTCGCGCGTATCGGAAGCCGAGCAGAGCAACACCAGCGTCATCGTCGAGGAAAAAGTGGTCCTCAAGGTGTTCCGGCGAATCAGAGATGGGATCAACCCCGACATCGAACTCAACGCAGTGCTGGGCCGGGCCGCGAACCCCCACGTGCCGCGACTGTTCGGCTCCTACCAGATTGAGTTGCCGGGCAACTCTGGCGTGCTGCCCTACGCGCTGGGCATGGTCAGCGAATACGCGATGAACTCCGCCGAAGGCTGGGCGATGGCCACCGCGAGCGTGCGCGACCTGTTCGCCGAAGCCGATCTGTACGCCTACGAAGTGGGCGGCGACTTCGCCGGTGAGTCGTACCGACTCGGCGAGGCTGTCGCATCGGTGCACCGGTCACTTGCCGACAGCTTGGGGACTTCGCAGACGGTCTTCCCCGCTGAAGCGCTGTTGTCGCGGTTGACGGCGACCGCAGACACCGTGCCCGAAGTACGCCCCCATCTGTCCGCTATCGAAGAGCGATTCGCCGCGCTCGCCGGCGAGACCATCACGGTGCAACGAGTCCACGGCGACCTGCATCTGGGCCAGGTGCTGCGCACCCCGAGCGGTTGGCTGCTGATCGACTTCGAAGGCGAACCCGGCGCACCGTTGTCGGAACGTCGCAAGCCCGACTCGCCGCTGCGCGACGTCGCCGGCGTACTGCGGTCCTACGAGTACGCCGCGTACGGGAAACTGGCGGATCTGTCGCGCGACGGCCAAGACCGGCAACTGGCCACCCGCGCCCGCGAGTGGCTGGACCGCTGTCGCAGCGCCTTCTGTGAGGGCTACGGGGCGGAATCCGGTACCGACCCGCGTGATAGCGCAGCGCTGCTGGCCGCCTACGAGTTGGACAAGGCGGTCTACGAGGCCGGCTACGAGTCCCGGCACCGGCCCGCCTGGCTACCGATACCGCTGCGGGCGCTGAGTCGACTCAGCTAGCGGGTTCCAGCCACAACGCCGACAGTGGCGGCAGCACCAGCACCGCGGAGGCCGGGCGCCCGTGACGTGGCTCGTCGACGGCGTCCACACCACCGAAATTGCCTACGCCGCCACCGTTGTAATCGACGGCATCGGTATTGAGTATCTCGCGCCACCGGCCCGCGAACGGCAGGCCGAGGTGGTAGTCGGTATGGGCCACACCGGAGAAGTTGAACACCGCCGCGAGAACTGACCCGTCCGAGGCGTAACGCAGGAAACTCAGCACATTATTGGCGGAGTCGTTGGCGTCGATCCAGGAATAGCCGGCCGGGTTGAAGTCTTCGCTCCACAGCGCGGGACGGCTGCGGTAGACGGAATTGAGATCGCGTGCCAGGCACTGAATTCCCGCAGAGAACCCCGGCGAGTCGAGCTGGAACCAGTCCAACCCGCGTTCCTCGGACCATTCGGCACGCTGGCCGAACTCCTGGCCCATGAACAGCAGCTGCTTTCCGGGATGCGCCCACTGATAGGCCAACAGACTGCGCACCCCGGCCGCCTTGACATGGTCGTCGCCGGGCATGCGGCTCCACAACGTGCCCTTGCCGTGCACCACTTCGTCATGGCTGATCGGCAGTACGAAGTTCTCGCTGTAGGCGTAGAGCATCGAGAAGGTCATCTCGTGGTGATGATAGGAGCGGTGCACCGGATCGTGGCCGAGATAGGCGAGGGTGTCGTGCATCCAGCCCATGTTCCACTTCATCGAAAAACCCAGCCCGCCAAGGCTGGTCGGCCTGGACACACCGGGCCACGACGTCGATTCCTCGGCGATGGTCACGATACCGAGCGCCGATTTATGTGCGGTGGCGTTCATCTCCTGCAGGAACTGCACCGCCTCCAGGTTCTCGCGACCGCCGTAGACGTTGGGCGTCCACCCGCCCTGGGGTCGCGAGTAGTCCAGGTAGAGCATCGATGCGACGGCGTCCACTCGTAGCCCATCGATGTGGTATTCCAGCAGCCAGTACAGCGCATTGGCCACCAGAAAGTTGCGCACCTCGGGTCGGCCGAAGTCGAACACGTATGTTCCCCAGTCGAGTTGCTCGCCGCGTCGCGGATCAGCGTGCTCGTACAACGGGGTGCCGTCGAACCGGCCCAACGCCCAGGCATCTTTCGGAAAATGCGCCGGCACCCAGTCCACAATGACGCCGATGCCGGCGCGGTGCAGCGCGTCGACCAAGTAACGGAAATCGTCGGGTGTGCCGAAACGCGCGGTCGGCGCATAGTACGAGGTGACCTGGTAGCCCCACGATCCGCCGAACGGGTGCTCGGCAACCGGTAGCAGCTCGATGTGGGTGAACCCTTGCTCCACAACGTAGTCCGTCAGTTCAGTGGCAAGCTGCCGGTAGCTCAGCCCAGGTCGCCAGGACCCAAGGTGCACTTCGTAGATGCTCATCGCTTCGAACGCCGGATTCGCGGTGGCCCGCCGATTCATCCAGTCACTGTCGCTCCAGGTGTAGCGACTGGTAGTGACGCGTGAAGCGGTGTGCGGCGGGGTTTCGGCCGCAAACGCCATCGGGTCAGCCCTCTCGGTGACCAGATCGTCTGCGCCGTGAACCCGGAACTTGTACAGGCCATCGGTCGGAAACCCCGGCCAGAACAGTTCCCACACACCGGAAGAGCCGAGTGCCCGCATGGGCGCTCCGATACCATCCCAGCCGGTGACGTCACTGATCAACCCGATTCCCTTGGCATTGGGCGCCCACACCGCGAACGACACCCCGGTCACCGTCCCGTCTGGAGTGGTGAACGTGCGCGGATGAGCACCGAGGACCTCCCACAGCCGTTCGTGGCGCCCCTCGCCGAACAGGTGCAGGTCGATCTCGCCCAGCGTCGGCAGAAAGCGATACCCGTCGGCCACCACGTGCGGTTCCGCGGCGCCCGGATAGTCGATCTGCAACCGATAGTCGATCAGGCCCGCGAAGGGCAGTGTCGCGGCAAACAACCCGTCGCCCAGGTGTTGCATCGGGATCCGGTCACCGCCCACCAGAACCGCCATGGCACTCGCGCCGGGGCGCAGGGCTCGGATCACGGTGCGTTCACCGTTGTCATGGGCGCCGAGGATCGCATGCGGGTCGTAGTGCACACCGGACATCAACCGATCGAGGTCCTCGGGGCGCACCTGAAGCCCGCTGGGCGGGTGTTTGATTCGGGTCATCGGGACTTCACCTCCGATACAGCAGCTCGGTTCGCGCGGGTGTACTCATCTCCGGCATGTTGATGATGTGGGCGACCGCTCGGCCCGGGTCGAGTCGCACGTAATTGTCCTGCCCCCATTGGTATTCCTCCCCGCTGATCTCGTCACGCACCCAGAACCGCTCGTAGGGCGCCATACCCAGCGCCGTCATGTCCAGCGACAACGTCGCTTCCTCGGCGGCGAACGCGTTCAGCGTCACCACTACCAGCACGGTGTCGCCGCTTGCTGGGTCGAATTTGCTGTAGGCCAACAGCGCGTCGTTGTCGACGTGATGGAAATGCAAAGTGCGCAGTTGCTGCAGGGCAGGGTGCCGCCGGCGAATGGCGTTGAGCTGCCCGATAAACGGTTCCAGCGATCGGCCCTCACGGCGCGCGGCGGCGTAATCGCGTGGTCGCAGTTCGTATTTCTCCGAGTTCAGGTATTCTTCGCTTCCCTCGTGCAGCGCCTCGTGTTCGAACAATTCGTAGCCGGAGTACACCCCCCAGGAGGGGCCCATCGTCGCGGCCAGCACCGCCCGGATGGCAAACATGCCGGGGCCGTGATGCTGCAGACTGGCGTGCAAGATGTCCGGCGTGTTGACGAACAGATTGGGGCGGCGAAAATCCGCGAATTCGGCGATCTCTTCGCCGAATTCAGTGAGTTCACTCTTGGACGTTCGCCAGGTGAAGTAGGTGTAGGACTGGGTGAAGCCGAGCTTGGCCAGGCCGTACTGCCGCGCCGGTGGGGTGAAGGCCTCCGACAGGAACAGCACATCAGGATCGGTGGCCTTCACCTTCGTGATCAACCATGCCCAGAACCCGGGCGGTTTGGTATGGGGGTTGTCGACCCGAAATATTTTGACCCCGTGCGAGATCCAGAACTGCACCACCCGATGTACCTCGGCATACAGCCCGGCGGGATCGTTGTCGAAATTCAACGGGTAGATATCCTGGTATTTCTTCGGCGGATTCTCCGCGTAGGCGATCGTCCCGTCCGGCAACTCGGTGAACCACTGACGGTGTTGACGTGCCCACGGGTGATCCGGGGCGCACTGCAACGCCAGATCCAACGCGACCTCCAGGCCGAGTTCGCCGGCACTGGAAACGAATTGGTCGAAGTCATCGAGTGTTCCCAAGTCGGGGTGTACCGCGTCGTGGCCGCCCTCGTCACTGCCGATCGCCCATGGCGACCCGACTTCGCCGGGCTCGGCCACCGCGGCATTGTTGCGGCCCTTTCGGTGCACCTTCCCGATCGGGTGAATCGGCGGCAGATACACCACGTCGAATCCCATCTCGGCGATCCGCGGTAGCGCCGACGCCGCGGTGCCCAGCGTGCCGTGCACCGGAACGCCCGCCGAGTCCCATCCGCCGGTGGAGCGCGGAAACATCTCGTACCAGGAGCTGAAGCGCGCCAGTGGCCGATCCACCCAGACCCGATACTGCTGCCCGCGAGTGAGCAGGTCGCGCAGCGGGTAGCAGGTGACCAGCCGGGAGATCTCGTCGGACAATGCCGGCGCCGCGCGTACCATCGGATCGCCCGGATCACGCAACGCCGCAGCCGCCGCCACGACGGGCTCTCGCTCGCTGCGGGGCATCGCCGCAGCGGCACGGTCCAACAGCTCGGCGCCGATCAGCAGATCGTTGGACAGCTCGGCCTCGCCCTGGCCGGCGTCCAGCTTGGCAACCACCGCGTCACGCCAGGTGCGGATCGAATCGGTCCAGCCGTCGACCCGAAATGCCCACATTCCGGTCCGGTCGGGAACGAACTGGCCATGAAAGACGTACGGCTCGTCGCCCTCGCGCATCGGAAGCAGCGCCGGCCCTATTCGGCAGGAGTCCGCACTGCCGAGACAGCACACCACCAAGGTCGCCGCGATCACTTCGTGTCCGTCGCGCCACACCTCGGCGCGCACCGGCACGGTCTCCCCGACCACTGCCTTGGCGGGTTGCCTGCCGCAGGACACAACCGGCGTAACGCCATCGACCTCGATTCGGCCCGGCACCCAGCACTCCGTTCGTCGGCAGCGATTCCGACAGTGGGTACCCGCGGCGACGGAAAGCTACGCGAGGCGACGACCGGCGCGACAGCGGCGAGCTAGCCGCGCGGCAGCCCCAGCAGCCGCTCGGCGGCCAGCGTCAGCAGAATCTGCTCGGTTCCCCCGGCGATCGACAGGCACCGGGTGTTGAGGAAGTCGTGCACTTCTCGCCCGGCCACCGCACCGCCCCCATCGGCCACATCCATCCGGAACTCGGCCAGCTCCTGGCGATAGCGCACCCCGATCAGCTTGCGCACCGAGGACTCCGAGCCGGGGTCCTGGCCGCCGACAGCAAGCTGCGCGATGCGTTGATCCAGCAGCGAGCCCGCCTGCGCGGCGATGATCAGCCGGGCCAGTCGCTCGGCGGTGGCGGTGTCGGGTTCCCGATCCGCCAGGGTTTTCAGCAGCTCCTCCATCGGGTTGCCCAGCGCGGTGCCGCCGGCGATCGCGACGCGCTCGTTGGCCAAGGTGGTGCGGGCCAGCCGCCAGCCGTCGTTGACGCCGCCGACCACCTGGTCGTCGGGGACAAACACGTCATCGAGAAAGACCTCGTTGAACAGGGCCTCGCCGGTGATCTCCCGCAGCGGCCGAATGTCGATGCCCTCGGCGGCCATGTCGACCAGGAAGTAGGTGATGCCCTTATGCTTCGGAGCTTCGGCATCGGTTCTGGCCAGGCAGACGCCCCACTGCGAGTCATGGGCTCGCGACGTCCACACCTTCTGACCGGTCAGCCGCCAGCCGCCGTCGACCTTCACCGCCTTGGTGCGCAGCGCCGCCAGGTCCGACCCGGCGCCGGGCTCGGAGAACAGCTGGCACCAGAACACCTCGCCGGTCAGGGTGGCCGGGATGAAGCGCTCGATCTGCTCGGGCGTGCCGTGCTCGAGAATCGTCGGGGCTGCCCACCAGCCGACCACCAGGTCGGGACGCCCGACGCCGGCCGCGGCCAGTTCCTGATCGATCACCAGCTGCTCGGCGGGGCCGGCGGCGCGTCCGTAGGGAGCCGGCCAGTGCGGCGCCAGCAGACCCGATTCGGCCAGCGCCACTTGGTGCTGGTCGGCCGGCAGCGCCGCGATGCGCGCCACCTCGGCGGCGATCTCGGGCCGGACGTCGGTGGCCTCACCGAGGTCGACCTCCAACCGGCGGCGCAGGCCGTCGCGGGTCAGTGCGGCGGTGCGGCGCAGCCACCGCTCGGACCCGCCCAGCGCCTGACCGATGCCGTAGGCCCGACGCAGGTACAGGTGCGCGTCGTGCTCCCAGGTGATGCCGATCCCGCCGAGCACCTGGATGCAGTCCTTGGCGTTGGCCTTGGCGGCGTCGATGCAGATCGCGGCGGCAACCGCGGCCGCGATCGCGAACTGCTGGTCATCGGGGTCGGCGGCGGCGCGCGCCACATCGCTGGCCGCCACCGCGGCCTGATCGGCCCGGCACAGCATCTCCGCGCACAGGTGCTTGACGGCCTGGAAGCTGCCGATCGGCTTGCCGAACTGTTCACGCACCTTGGCGTATTCGACCGCGGTGTCCAACGCCCAGCGGGCGACCCCGGCAGCCTCGGCGGCCAGCACCGTGACCACCAGGTTCTCCACCCGGTTGCCGGCCTCCAAGACCACGGCCGGCGCTGCGGTCAACGTCACCTTGGCCAGCGGTCGGGAGAAGTCGGTGGCGGCGAGGGGCTCGACGTTCACCCCGTCCGCGCCGGCGGCCACCAGGATCCAGTCCGGTCCGGCCGGCAACAGCAGCAGCCCGTCGGCGGTGGCGCCGAGCACCCGCTCAGCGGTGCCGGAAGCCTGCCCGGCTGCGGCGTCGAAGCTCACCGACGCCGCCGACGGGTCGGTGACCACGCCGGCAACCCGCTCGCCGGCCGCTAGAGCTTCGGCCAGGGCGGGATCGGTGACCACCAGGGTGGCCAGCGCGGTGGTCGCCACCGGCCCGGGGACCAGGGCCTTGGCGGCCTCATCGACCATCGCGCACAGGTCTTCGAGTCGCCCACCGGCCCCGCCGGACTCCTCGGGCACCGCCACACCGAACAGGCCCAAATCGGCCAGCCGCGCGAAAACAGCACGCCAGGAATCGGTTTCACCCAATTCCGCAGCACGAATCGCCTCGGCGGTGCCCGCGGCGGCAGCCCAGTCGCGGACCAGCTCGCGAGCGGCGAGCTGTTCGGCGGCACTGGTCTCCGTGGTAGTCACTGACACGCTGGGCTCCTCCGGATCGAGATGGGCTTGAGAGAGGCGGGTCACGAACGCCCCCACCAACCACTAGAACGTGTTCTAATAGTGCCAGCGTCCGAGCGTCAAGTCGAACCGTAATGGCTGGACACGTTGGGTCCGGCCGATGTCGGGAGTGCAAAATTCAACTACGCGGTGCGTATCGTTATGGGCCAGTAGATCGACGGAGGGAGCCGCGCAGCACATGTCGTCACCAGCTGAAGGCACCGCAGGCCGTGGATCGAGCAGCCAACCCCGCGAGGTGGTCAACGTCGCTGTGCTGACTGAATCCGACCTGGGCTCCGAAGCGCAGCGCGAACGCCGCAAGCGCATCCTCGACGCGACGCTGGCGATCGCCTCCAAGGGCGGCTACGACGCGGTGCAGATGCGCGCCGTCGCCGACCGCGCGGACGTGGCCGTCGGCACCTTGTACCGCTACTTCCCGTCGAAGGTTCACCTCCTGGTCTCGGCGATGGGCCGCGAAATCGCGCGGGTGGACACCAAGACCGACCCCGCGACGTTCGCCGCAACCACCCGCCACCAGCGGCTGAACCTGGTAGTCAACAAACTCAACCGCGCCATGCAGCGCAACCCGCTGCTCACCGAGGCAATGACCCGGGCATATGTCTTCGCCGACGCCTCGGCGGCCGGCGAAGTCGACCATGTTCAGAAATTGATCGACTCGATGTTCGCCGGGGCCATGAGCGACGGCGAGCCCACCGAGGAGCAGTACCACATCTCCCGGGTCATCTCGGATGTGTGGCTGTCCAACCTGCTCGCCTGGCTGACCCGGCGGGCGTCGGCAACCGATTTCAGCACCCGGCTGGACCTGGCGGTCCGGTTGCTGATCGGCGACGACGACAGCCCCAAGGTCTAGCCACACTTCTGCGAAGATGAGCACCGGTTCGACAGTCTCAGAACCGGTGGCGGATCCGATTCCGCGCCGGCTGGCGCACGCGCTGGACCTGTTGAACTTCACCCTGGCCGACGTGCGCGACGGGCTGGGCCCCTATCTGTCGGTCTACCTGCTGGTGACCCACCATTGGGACCAGGCGTCGATCGGCCTTGTAATGGCGATCGGCGGAATTGCCGCGGTCGTGGCGCAGACCCCGGTGGGTGCGCTGGTCGACCGGACCACGGCCAAGCGAGCGTTGCTCGTTGTCGGTGCCCTGGCGGTCACGGCGGCGGCCTTGACGATGCCGCTGTTCCCCGGTTTCTACAGCGTCGCCGCGTTGCAGTTGCTGACCGGGATCGCGGGCTCGGTGTTCGCACCGGCGCTGGCCGCGATCACCCTGGGCGTGGTCGGTCCACGGATGTTCGCGAAACGGCTCGGCCGCAACGAATCGTTCAATCACGCAGGCAATGCCGCGACCGCGGCCGCCACCGGAGCCCTGGCCTACTTCTACGGCCCGATCGTGGTGTTCTGGATGCTGGCCGCCATGGCTGCGCTGAGCATCGTGGCCACTTTGCGGGTTCCCGAGTCCGCGATCGATCACGACGTGGCCCGGGGCATGGACCATCTGGCCGGCCAGCCCCATCCGCAGCCATCGGGATTCGCGGTGCTGCTGCGCAACCGGCAACTGCTGGTGTTCGGCGCGACCGTGGTGATGTTCCACTTCGCCAACGCGGCGATGCTGCCGTTGGTCGGCCAGGAACTTGCCCTGGTCAACACCGAGGTGGGCACCGCCCTGATGGCGCTGTGCATCGTGGCGGCCCAGCTGGTGATGGTTCCGGTGGCCTATCTGACGGGCTCCAAAGCCGATGTCTGGGGCCGCAAGCCGATCTTCCTGGTGGGGTTCGCGGTGCTGACCATCCGCGGGCTGCTCTACCCGGTCTGGGACAACTCCTACTGGCTGGTTGGGGTGCAGTTGCTCGATGGGGTGGGCGCCGGCATCTTCGGTGCGCTGTTCCCGTTGGTCGTCCAGGACGTCACGCACGGCACCGGGCGCTTCAACGTCAGCCTGGGGGCCATCACCGCGGCCTGCGGCGTGGGGGCCGCATTGTCGAACTTCATCGCCGGCCACATCGTCTCGGCCGCCGGCTATGACACGGCGTTCATCGCGCTGGCCGCGGTGGCCGGCGCGGGGTTCGTGCTGTATCTGACCGCGATGCCCGAGACGGCCAGGATCAACGGCGCCTCCGCGCCACCGTTAGCCTGAGCGGATGCGCCTCAAGCTCGGCCGCCCCGACATCGGCCGGTACGCCGACCGGTTCGATGTCACACCCGCGGCGCCGGGCGCGCCATTGGCGGTGACGTGGCTCGGCGTGACCACCATGGTGATCGACGACGGGTCTTCGGCGCTGATGACCGACGGCTATTTCTCTCGCCCCAGTCTGGCTCGGGTGGCGCTGGGCAAGGTATCGCCGTCGGCCGCTCGCATCGATGCCTGCCTGGCTCGCGCGGGCGTGCATGAGCTGGCGGCGGTGATCCCGCTGCACTCACACATCGATCATGCGCTGGACTCCGCGGTGGTGGCCGAACGTACCGGTGCAACGCTGCTGGGTGGTGAGTCGACGGCCAATGTCGGCCGGGGTCAGGGACTCTCGGCCGATCGCCTGATCGTGGCGACGCCCGGAGCGCCCCTCGAATTGGGCTCCTACGACGTCACCCTGATCGAGTCCCGGCATTGCCCACCAGACCGCTTCCCCGGCGTGATCAGCGCCGCGGTGGTTCCACCCGCGCGGGCGTCTGCCTATAAATGCGGTGAGGCCTGGTCGGCGTTGGTGGCCCACCGCCCCTCGGGGCGCACCCTGCTGATCATGGGCAGCGCGGGCTTCATCCCGGGGGCGTTGGCCGGCCGCAGCGCCGACGTGGTCTACCTGGGCATCGGCCAGCTCGGCATTCAGCCCCGGCCATACCTGGTCGACTACTGGAATGAGACGGTCCGCGCCGTCGGCGCGTCGACGGTGGTGTTTACCCACTGGGACGACTTCTTCCTGCCCTTGTCAAAGCCATTGCGCGCCTTGCCCTACGCCGGCGACGACCTCAACGTCACGATGCGTGTTCTGTCCGAGCTGGCCGAGTCCGACGGCGTCGGCCTGCACCTGCCCACGGTCTGGCGTCGTGAGGATCCGTGGGCCTGAACCTGGCACTTGCACTGCTGCTGCTTGCCGTGGTGCTGGGATTCGCGGTGGCCCGCCCGCGGGGCTGGCCGGAGATGTTCGCAGCGGTGCCGGCCGCCGCCATCCTGGTTGCCACCGGCGCGATCTCGATGCACGACGCACTCACCGAAGCCGCCACGCTGCTGCATGTCGTCGCGTTCCTAGGCGCGGTGCTGGTGCTGGCGCAACTCTGTGACGACGAGGGACTGTTCGAGGCGGCCGGCGCGGCGATGGCACGTGCCGACGTCGGTCCGCCGCAACATCTGCTGCGCCGGGTCTTCGTCATCGCCGCCGGTCTGACCGCGGTGCTGAGCCTGGACGCGACGGTGGTGCTGCTGACGCCGGTGGTGCTGATGATGGCCCGTCGCCGCCACGCCCCGATACGCCCACACGCGTATGCGACCGCGCACCTGGCCAACACGGCCTCGCTGCTACTGCCGGTGTCGAACCTGACCAATCTGTTGGCTTTCAACCAGGCCGGCCTGTCATTCGTGAGGTTCACCGCGCTGATGGCGGCGCCG
The DNA here is from genome assembly GCF_046250095.1 of Mycobacterium sp. SMC-11. Classification (NCBI taxonomy): domain Bacteria; kingdom Bacillati; phylum Actinomycetota; class Actinomycetes; order Mycobacteriales; family Mycobacteriaceae; genus Mycobacterium; species Mycobacterium sp. SMC-11. The sequence goes on from NZ_CP176430.1 coordinate 4,271,361, forward strand.
TGGCTGGCCACCACCGCGGTCGTCTACCTGATCTTCCGCTGGTTTTTCCGCGCCGATCTGCGGGCCACACCGGTGCACCAGCACGCCGGGCCACCGCCCCCGGTCCCGGTTTTCGTGCTGGTGGTGCTGGGGCTCACGCTGGCCGGCTTTGTGGTCGCCGAGACATTCGGGGTCCCGGCGGCATGGGCAGCCGTCGCCGGTGCGGCCATGTTGGCCGCCCGTGGACTGGCGCAGCGGCGCAGCACCCCGGCCGGGATTCTGCGGGCCGCCAATCCCGGCTTCCTGGTGTTCGTGTTGGCCCTCGGCGTGGTGGTGCGGGCCGTCGTCGACAACGGACTGGGCGCCCAGATGTCTACGGTGCTGCCGGCGGGATCGAGCCTGACGGCGCTGCTGGGCATCGCGGCGGTCGCCGCGGTGCTGGCCAACCTGGTCAACAACCTGCCGGCGACGCTGGTGCTGGTGCCGTTGGTGGCATCGAGCGGCCCACTCGCGGTGCTGGCGGTGTTGATCGGGGTCAACATCGGCCCCAACCTCAGCTACACCGGCTCGCTATCGAATCTGCTGTGGCGCCGAGTATTACATCGCTACGACGTCGCGGCGCCAGTCGGCGAATACACCCGCCTGGGGCTGTGCACGGTTCCGGCCACGCTGTTGGTGGCCGTGCTGGCGCTGTGGGTGAGCGCGCGACTGCTGGGGGTCTAGGTCAGCGATAAGAGGGCGGCAGCGGCATGCCGAGTTCGGCCATGACGGCACGCAGCCGGCTCGGATAGTCGGTGATGAGGCCGTCGACGCCCGCGGCGATCTGTTGCCGCATGGCATCGGCATCGTTGACCGTCCACGGGATCACCCGCAGCCCGGCCGCATGGGCACGTTCCACGAACGCTCGATCGACCACCGCGTAGTCCGGGGACACGATGTCGGCCCCGACCGACACCGCCCCGGTGATCGGATCCGGTCCCTGCTCGGCCAGCGCGACCAACGGAATGGCCGGTTCGGCGGCGCGCACCAACGGCAGTGTGCGCCAGTCGAAACTCTGGATCTCGACGGCGTCCAGCTTGCCGGCGGCCCGCACCGCCGCCAGGACCACGTCCACGATCTGCCGCTGGTCGTCCGCGTCGACCTTGGTCTCGATGTTGTAGCGGACGCCCGCGTGACCGGTGCGCGCGAAGACCTCCGGCAAGGTGACGATCACGTTGCCCGGCACCACTTCCGCATCCGGAAATTCCGGCAGCAGGTGTCCGCAGTCCAGTGTTCGGATCTGGGCGAGGGTGAGATCGGCTACCCGCTTGCCCACATAGGGGTAATCGGGATCGCCGGCGAACACCGGTCCGGTGTCGGCACACTTCGCCGGCTCGATCACCGGATCGTGCCACACCAGCGGTTGTGCGTCGCGCGTAAGCACGATGTCCAACTCCAGAGTGCTGACGCCCAACTCGATCGACTTGGCGAAGGCGCGCAACGATTCCTCGGTGGTCTCGCCCCGGCCGCCGCGATGCGCCTGCAGGTCAAACGTCGACGGCTGCGCGGTCGCCGTCGCCGATGGATTGCACACCGCAGCCATCAGCACCGCCGCAACCAAGGCGCGGCGAATCACCGCCGCTGACGGGCGATCTCGGCCAGCACCACCCCGGCGGCCACCGATGCGTTGAGCGACTCGGTGGGCCCCGACATCGGAATCGACACGATGGCGTCGCAGTTCTGCCGGACCAGGCGGGACAGGCCCTTGCCTTCGGAACCGACGACCAACACCATCGGGCTGGTGCCGTCCAACTCATCGACCACGGTGTCGCCGCCGGCGTCCAACCCGACGATCTGCAGACCGCGATCTGCCCACGCTTTCAGCGTTTGGTTCAGGTTGGGTGCCCGTGCGATCGGAACTCGCGCCGCCGCACCGGCACTGGTACGCCAGGCCACCGCGGTCACCGATGCCGACCGACGCTGCGGGATCACCACACCGTGTCCGCCGAACGCCGCGACCGACCGCACGATGGCACCGAGATTGCGCGGATCAGAGATGTTGTCCAATGCCACCAGCAACGGCGGCGCGACATCGCGGCGCGCGGCGGCGATCAGGTCGTCGGGATGTGCGTAGTTGTAGGGCGGGACCTGCAGAGCGATGCCCTGATGCAGCCCGTTGGTGGTCATCTTGTCCAGGTCGGACCGCGGGACCTCCAGGATCGGCAATCCGGAATCGGCTGCCCGAGTAACCGATTCGGTCAGGCGCTCATCTGCCTCGGCGCCCAGCGCCACATACAGCGCGGTGGCCGGGATTCCGGCCCGCAGGCACTCCAGAACCGGGTTGCGCCCCAGCACGGTCTCGTTCTCGTCGGTGCGCTTGGCGGTCCGGTAGGCGCGCTGCTTTGCCGCACGCTTGGCCGCCTTGGCCGCCGGGTGGTACTCCCGCTGGTGCGCCGGCGGGGTGGCGCCACGGCCTTCGAGCCCACGGCGGCGCTGGCCGCCGGAGCCGACCGTCGGCCCCTTCTTGGTGCCGGGTTTGCGCACCGCACCCTTGCGCTTGGAATTTCCGGCCATCTACTCAGACCCCTCCACCAGTAGTGACCATTGCGGACCATCTCCGGTGTCGGTGACGTCGATCCCGGCATCCTTGAGCCTGCAGCGGATCTCGTCGGCCAATTGCCAATCCCGTTCCGCGCGAGCGGTTTCCCGGCGCTCCAACTCGGCGCGCACCAAGACGTCGACCGCAGCCAACGCGGCCGAGGTCTCATCGCGCGATTCCCAGCGTTCGTTGAGCGGGTCGCAACCCAGCACGTCCATCATCGCCCGGATCGCACCGGCCGCGGCCAGCGCGCCCTCGTGGTCGCCGGTGTCCAGCGCCCGGTTGCCTTCCGCGCGCGTCCGGTGCACCTCGGCCAGGGCGATCGGCACCGACAGGTCGTCGTCGAGGGCCGCGGCGAAACGGTCCGTCCAGGTGGTGGGGACCACCGCGCCCACCCGGCTGCGCACCCGGTGCAGGAAGTCTTCGATGCCGACGTAGGCGTTGACGGCGTCGCGCAGCGCGGTCTCGGAGAACTCCAGCATCGACCGGTAGTGCGCACTGCCCAGGTAGTAGCGCAGTTCGGCCGGCCGGACCCGTTGCAGCACCGCCGACATCGACAGCACGTTGCCCAGCGACTTACTCATCTTCTCGCCGCCCAGGGTGACCCAGCCGTTGTGCAGCCAGTAGTTCGCGAACCCGTCTCCGGCGGCGCGACTCTGAGCGATCTCGTTCTCATGGTGCGGGAAGACCAGGTCCATCCCGCCGCAGTGGATGTCGAATTCGGCACCGAGGTAGGAGCGGGCCATCGCCGAGCACTCCAGGTGCCAGCCCGGACGGCCCGGGCCCCAGGGCGTGGGCCAGCTGGGCTCGCCGGGCTTGGCGCCCTTCCACAACGTGAAGTCGCGCGGATCGCGCTTACCGGTGGCGACCCCCTCGCCCTGGTGCACGTCGTCGATGCGATGACCGGAGAGCTGACCGTAGTCGGGGTAGCTGAGCACGTCGAAGTACACGTCGCCGCCGCCGGCATAGGCGTGGCCGCGCTCGATCAGGCGCTCGATCAGCTCCACCATCTGAGTGATGTGCCCGGTGGCGCGCGGTTCGGCCGACGGTGGCAGCACCCCCAGCGCCTCATACGCGGCGGTGAACTCACGTTCGTGGGTGGCGGCCCACTCCCACCACGGCCGACCCGCTGCGGCGGCCTTCGTCAGGATCTTGTCGTCGATGTCGGTCACGTTGCGCACGAAGGCGACGTCGTAGCCGCGGGCGGTGAGCCACCGGCGCAAGACATCGAACGCCACACCGCTGCGGACGTGTCCGATATGCGGCGCCGCCTGGACGGTGGCACCGCATAGATAAATAGAGGCATGACCGGGCCGCAGCGGGACAAATTCACGCACGGCGCCGGTTGCCGTGTCGTGCAGCCGCAGGCTGGGGCGATCGGTCACGACGGGCCAGCTTACCGGGCGCTGAGCCGGCGACCGCCACGCACGCCGCTAGCAGGGGCTTCCCAGGATCGGCTACCGATCGCCGCATCGGTGGACAGGGGGTGTGACGTGGCATATATTGCGGCAGTGAGTAAACGTCTGGTGGCAGTCTCTGGAGCGGTCTTGGCTGCGGTCGCATTTGCAGGTAGTGCGACGGCATACGCCGATGAGCCGAACAACAACCAGCAGCCCCAGCCGCAGCCCGCGGAAGTTGTAGCCGCGGTTACCCCTGCGCCGGTCGAGCACCCGGCCATACAAGGCGTTCAGGCCCAGAACGAGGCGACGCCAGACACCCAGGCTCAGAGCGAGGCGATGCAGGACGCCCAGGCCGAGCAGCAGCGGCAGCAGGCCGAGGCGCAGGCCGACCAGGCGACTGTCGGCGCCGGTGCGGCCGGTGCCGCCGGCGCGACCCAGGCCAGTGCAATGGGAAGCCAGATCGGTATGTCGTTGGCGATGATGGCCCCGATGGTCGGGATGATGGGCTTGCCCCTCGTGACGCCCCTCTTGACCACCGGACTGACCGGTCTCGCCACCTCGGGCGGGAACAACGCTGCAAACGCGCTTGCCGACGCCGGTTCGGCCGCTGCGACCGACGCTTTCAGCTCGGGGGCGCCGGAAATCGGCTCGGCCGCTGCCACCGACCTCTTCAGCTCGCCCTCCGCTGCGGATCTGCCTTTTGATCTGGGCAATATCGACTTCTTGTCCACCGTGGATCCCGACCTGGTGACGGGGGCAACCGGGGACGCCATCAGTGGCGCCCTGGCCGACGCCGCCGGCGACACCGCGATCAACACGTCCGGTGCGCTTCTCGACACACTGCCTGACCTTGGCGCCAACGTCGGCGCGGACGTCGCCAACCTTGGCGCGGACGCTGGCGTGCAGATCGGCACGGCGGTGGCCACTGAGGTTCCGTGTGGCATCATCGGCGCCATCTTCGGCTTCGGCTGCTAGAAGCCCGGCCGAGCCAACTACCCCGGTACCACCAATGCGGTAGCCACCGCGGCCAGTCCCTCGCCTCGTCCGGTGAGTCCTAGGCCGTCGGTGGTTGTCGCCGACACCGACACCGGTGCGCCCAACAATTCCGAGAGCAGCTGCTGCGCTTCCGCGCGGCGAGGTCCCACTTTCGGCCGATTGCCGATGACCTGCACCGCGGCATTGCCGATCGCGAAGCCGCTCTCGGCGAGCAGTTCGCGCACATGTCCGAGCATCACAGCACCGGTTACTTGCGCCCAGCGGGGCTCGTCGACGCCGAACACCGTTCCGAGGTCCCCCAACCCTGCCGCCGAGAGCAGCGCGTCACACAGGGCGTGTGCGGCCACATCGCCGTCGGAGTGCCCGGCGCAGCCGTCGGCGTCGGCAAACAGCAACCCCAACAGCCAGCACGGCCGGCCCGGCTCGATCGGGTGTACGTCGGTGCCCAACCCGACCCGCGGCAGCGCGCTCACCGGTTCACCACCGCCTCGGCGAGCACCGCATCCAGTGCGGTGGTGATCTTGAACGCCAAGGGATCGCCTTCGACAGTCTGAACCTGGCCGCCGATGTGTTCGACCATCGAGGCGTCATCGGTGAATTGCGTGCCCGCACCGGCCTGCTGGTAGGCGCGCAGCAGCAGATCGGCGGCGAACCCCTGCGGGGTCTGCACGGCCCGCAGGCCGGCCCGCTCAGGCGTGCCCAAGACCGTTCCGTTCGCGTCGACCGCCTTGATGGTGTCGGCGACGGGAAGCGCCGGGACGACGGCGCGGTATCCGGCATGCAATGCCTCGACCACCCGGGTCACCAGGCCGGGCGGCGTCAACGGACGTGCGGCGTCGTGGACCAGCACGAATTCGGGGTCTCCGGCGCTGGCCAGCGCCAATCGCACGGAATCGACGCGGTCGGCACCGCCGGCGACGACGGTGGCAGCCCCACCGAGGATCAATTTGGCCTCGTCCGTGCGATCCGGCGGCACCGCGACCACGACCTGGTCGATGACCCCGGACTCGTGTAGACCTGCCACGGCGCGCTCAACCAGCGTTACGCCGCCCAGTAGAAAGAATGCCTTCGGTATTCCAGCACCCAGCCGCACACCCGAACCGGCGGCCGGCACCACGGCTACTGTGCTTGGCACCGGATCCCCGGTAGCTCAGGACGTCGCGGTACGGACACTACGGTCAGGACGCTGCGGCCAGCACCTCGTCGAGGATGGTCTCCGCCTTGGCGTCATCGGTGTTCTCGGCCAGGGCCAGCTCACCGACGAGGATCTGACGTGCCTTGGCCAGCATCCGCTTCTCACCGGCGGACAGGCCACGCTCCTGGTCACGCCGCCAGAGGTCACGAACAACCTCGGCTACCTTGTGCACATCGCCGGAGGCGAGCTTCTCCAGGTTTGCCTTGTAACGACGCGACCAGTTGGTCGGTTCTTCGGTGTGCGGGGCACGTAACACCTGGAAAACCTTGTCCAGGCCTTCCTGGCCGACAACGTCACGCACACCGACATATTCGGCATTTTCAGCGGGAACTCGAACGGTGAGGTCGCCCTGCGCCACCTTAAGGACCAGATAGTCCTTTTGCTCGCCTTTGATGGTCCGGGTTTCAATCGCCTCGATCAACGCTGCACCGTGGTGTGGATATACGACGGTGTCTCCGACCTTAAAGATCATCTGATTTGAGCCCCTTTCGCTACCCCATGCTAACACGCCGCCACAACACTCGACCACCAACGGTGCAGGTCAGGGGCACCGCGACCCCAGGAGGGGGGTTGACACCGCGACGGAAGCGTGCTGGGTCGAACCTGATTGGAGCCTGATCCGGGCTGGTCGGTGGGGTCTCGGTGGGGGTCGCGGGCGACCGGTAACCCTGCGCTACCGCCGGCAGATGGTTGCTACTACAGTGCATAGTCACAAGTCGCGACGGCCGAGCAGGAGACCACACGTGAACTCGTTCAGCAGGGCCTTCAACAAGGCTGCGATCGCGCTGATTGCTGCGGCGGCGCTGGCCGGCTGCGGTACCGGACAGATCTCTCAGACCGCTGACCAGGCATCCGCGGTCAACGGCGCTTCGGCGACCGTCGGTGAGCTGGCGCTGCGCGACGTGCGCATCCAGGCGACGCAGACCGGCGACGCCTTGGAGCCCGGCCAGACCGTCGACCTGGTGTTCGTGGTCAGCAACCAGTCGACCGACGCCAACGACGAGCTGAGCGACATTAAGACCTCGATCGGCAAGGTGTCACCGACCGGCAGCAAGACCGTGCCCGTCGGCGGTGTCCTGGTTGTCAGCGCTCCGGCAGGCCCCGACCTGCCGACGGCTCCCGCCGCCAAGGCGCTGCCGGAGGTGGCCAACGCCAACACCGCTTCGGCGACGGTGACCCTGGACAAGGCGATCCGCAACGGCCTCACCTACGACTTCACCTTCACCTTCAAGAAGGCCGGCGAGGTGCGCGTGGACGTGCCGATCTCGGCCGGCCCCGTTTCGCACCACTGACGTCGCGTCGCGGCCGGCACTGTCGGACCCAACCGATACGGTCGCCGAGTGGCCAAGGCACGTTCACTCTTTCGCTGTTCGGAATGCGGGAACACCACCGCAAAGTGGTTAGGCCGCTGCCCGGAGTGCGGTAGCTGGGGCGGTATCGACCCGGTGGGCGAAGCCGCAGCACCGGCTGGTGGGCTGCGGCCGGCGACACCGGCACGGCCCGCGGTGCCGATCAGTTCCATCGAGGCGGGTCGCGCACGACCGGCGCCCACCGGTGTCACCGAACTCGATCGGGTGTTGGGCGGCGGGGTGGTCCCCGGCTCGGTCACCCTGTTGGCCGGCGATCCCGGTGTCGGCAAATCGACGCTGCTGCTCGAGGTAGCTCACCGCTGGGCGCTGGCCGGGCGCCGCGCGCTGTACGTCTCCGGCGAGGAGTCTGCGGGGCAGATCCGGCTGCGCGCCGAGCGCACCGGATGCAGCCATGACGAGATCTATCTGGCCTCCGAATCGGACCTGCAGACGGTGCTGGGGCACATTGAGGCGGTGCGGCCCACCCTGGTGGTGGTGGATTCGGTGCAGACCGTGGCCGCCGCCGACACCGACGGCGTGGCCGGCGGGGTCACCCAGGTGCGGGCGGTGACGGCCGCTCTGACCGCGGCCGCCAAGAGTGCCGATGTGGCGTTGGTCCTGGTCGGGCACGTGACCAAGGACGGCGCGATCGCGGGCCCTCGTTCGTTGGAGCATCTCGTCGACGTGGTGCTGCACTTCGAGGGTGACCGCAACTCGGTGCTGCGAATGGTGCGGGCGGTCAAGAATCGTTTCGGCGCTACCGACGAGGTGGGATGTTTCCTGCTCCGCGACGACGGCATCGAACCGATCGCAGACCCGTCCGGACTGTTCCTCGAGCAGCGCAGCGAGCCGGTGCCCGGCACCGCAATCACCGTGGCACTGGACGGCAAACGCCCGTTAATCGGCGAAGTGCAGGCGCTGCTGGCCAAACCGGCGGGCGGCTCGCCGCGCCGCGCGGTCAGCGGCATTGACCACTCCCGCGCCGCGATGATCACCGCGGTGTTGGACAAGCACGCCGAACTTCCGATCGCGGCCGGCGACATCTACCTGTCCACGGTGGGCGGTATGCGGTTGACCGATCCGTCCACGGATCTGGCTGTCGCGATCGCGCTGGCATCGGCCTATTCGGATCTGCCGCTGCCGGCGACCACCGTGGTGCTGGGTGAAGTGGGCCTGGCCGGTGACCTGCGCCCGGTCAGCGGGATGGACCGCCGACTCGCCGAGGCGGCCCGGCTCGGCTTCACCACCGCGCTGACTCCCCCGGGCGCTCCGGCCACCGTCGGCGGCCTGCGTACGGTTCCGGCAGCCAACATCGTTGCCGCGCTGCACCACCTGGTCGAGATCGCCGACCGCCGCGGTGGTCATGTCGCGCCGCCGCAACTACTCGATCGGGCCTAAGGAGCGATCAGTTGCCCGGCGGCGGCGCGTCCGGCTGGGGCACGTCCTGCCCCGGCGGCGGTACGTCCGGCGAGGGCTCAGTAAGCATGAATGGCACCGTCGCGGATCTCAGATTGCCGAGTTGGACGACGAGGTTGTAGGTCCCGGGTCCGATCGGCTGCCGCGGCAGTGGGCACTGCGGCGCCGAACCCATTCCGGTCCAGGTCACCGTGGTAGTCACTTGCTCGCCGGGGTCGAAGGTCTTCACCAGGGTCTCGTTGGACGGCGCGCAGTCCAGGTTCGACCACAGCCGCTGGTTGTCCAGTGAATAGACGTAGGCAGCCAGCACTGCGGCACCCACATCGCGCTTGCAGGCCACCAAGCCGATGTTGGTGACGACCATGGTGAACTGCGGCTGCTCCCCCACCGTGTACTGCGGGCCGGTCAGACCCTTGACCGCCAGTGTCGAGTCCGGGCAGTCGTCGCCCTCCTTGAGCACTGGAGGCGGCGTTACCGCGGCGGTCGGGGTCGGTGCTTGTGGTGGCGCCTGTTCCGCGGGCGCCACCACGGGCGTCTTGACCTCTTCAGGCGAGGGGTTCTGCGGCTTGGCGTGCTGCGCGGCGGTGGATTTCTTCCCGTCGGCGTTGTCGGCACCGGCGTTGCTGCCGTGAACGACGCCGAAGATGATGGCCGACACGACTGCAATCACGATGAGCGCAATGCCCAGCGCGAGGCCACGTCGTCGCCAATAGATCTGCGAAGGCAGCGGACCCTGCGGTTCCAAATCGAGCACGCTCTCACGGTAGGACGACCTCACCGCGAGTTGTCCGACCCGTCCCGGCGTGTCGTAGCCGCGTTGTGACCTTCGGCGACTATTCGGCGCCGAAATCGCCGATGTCGCCCAGGTGGTTGCGCGCCGACACCCGTCCGTCGGCCAGGTGATAGGTGGCACCGACAATCGCCAGCGAACCGGACACGATCCGCTCGGCGATCGACGCGGACCGCGTTGCCAGCTGGGCCACCGTCTCCGTCACGTGCCGGGCTTCGAACTCGTCGACGGCACTCAGCCCGTCGCGGCGGCCCAGCAGGATCGACGGCATAACCCGCTCGACGATGTCGCGCAGATAGCCCCCAGGCACAGCACCATCGTCCAATGCCGCCAACGTCGCCTTGACCGCGCCGCAGCTGTCGTGGCCGAGCACGACGATCAACGGCACGTTGAGTACCTCCACCGCGAACTCGATCGAGCCCAGCACCGCCGCGTCGACGACGTGGCCGGCGGTGCGGACCACGAACATGTCACCTAGACCCTGATCGAAGATCAGCTCGGCAGCCACCCGGCTGTCGCCGCAGCCGAACACCACTGCGGTCGGCTTCTGACCGGTGGCCAGTGCCGCGCGGCGCGCGACGTCCTGGCTGGGATGGCTGGGCTCGCCGGCGACGAAGCGCTCGTTACCCTCTTTGAGTGCTTTCCACGCTGAGATCGGGTTGGAATTAGGCATGCCCGATATTCTGCCTGTGAATTCTGCGCAGCGCGCGGCCAGCATCGAAGTTCACCAGCTGTTCAGCTGGTTTGCCGTGGCCGAACGCGATCTGCCTTGGCGGGCGGGTGATGTCACGCCGTGGCAGATCTTGGTGAGCGAGTTCATGCTCCAGCAGACTCCGGTCGCACGAGTCCTGCCGATCTGGCCGGACTGGGTGTCACGCTGGCCGACTCCGTCGGCGACAGCGGCCGCAAGCCAGGCCGACATCCTGCGGGCCTGGGGCAAGCTCGGTTATCCGCGCCGCGCCAAACGCCTGCACGAATGCGCGACCGTGATCGCCCGCGAGTTCGCCGATACGGTCCCCAACGACGTCGACACCCTCGAGCAGCTGCCCGGGATCGGCAGCTACACCGCCAGGGCGGTGGCCAGCTTCGCCTACCGTCAACCGGTCCCGGTGGTGGACACCAACGTGCGCCGGGTGGTGGCCCGGGCCGTGCATGGACAGCCCGACGCGGGCGCCCCGTCGGCGAAGCGCGACCACGCCGACGTGGAGGCCCTGCTACCACAGGCCGACCAGGCCCCCAGGTTCTCCGCGGCGCTGATGGAGCTGGGCGCCATCGTGTGCACTGCACGGTCGCCGCGTTGTGATGACTGCCCGCTGCGGCACAGCTGCAGCTGGCGGCTTGCCGGTTCACCGCCGGGAACCGGACCCAAGCGGCCGGCTCAACGCTATGCCGGCACCGACCGCCAGGTCCGCGGACGATTACTGGATGTGTTGCGGGACAACGCCGTTGCGGTGACTCGCGCCGACCTTGACCTGGCCTGGCCGGTGGACGCGGTGCAACGCGAACGCGCCCTGACCTCACTGCTGGGCGACGGCCTGGTGGAGCAGCTCGCCGATGGCCGCTTCGCGCTGCCCGGTCAGGACAGGAACGACTCGACGGCCTCGCGGTAGGTCTGCGGCGCCTCGTCGTGCACCAGGTGGCCTGCATCGGGGACGTGCAGATAGGTGCTGTCGACCGCGCGACGGTGCATTTCGCGCATCTGCCCCGGCGGGGTCACCGAGTTGCCGGCCTCGATCAGCAACGTCGCGCAGCGCACGTTCTGCCACTGCTCCCAGTAGTCACGAGTGCCCCATTCGGCGGCGATCTGCAACCACCACTCGGGTCGGCCGTGCAGCCGCCAACCGGTCTCGGTGCGGTCGAAGGCCTCCAGGAAGTAGCGGCCGGCGATATCACCGAATTCGGCGACAACCTCCTCGGCACTGGGGAACTCCACGGGCAGGGCATGCACCCACGGCTCCCACGGGCCGGTGGTGCGGCCCCGGAAGTCGGGCGCCATGTCCTCGACCACCAGCGCGGAGATGAGTTCGGGGTGCCGGGCCGCCAGGCACCACGAGTGCAATCCGCCCATCGAGTGCCCGATCAGCCGCACCGGGCCCGGCAACTGCTCGACGGCGACGGCCAGGTCGGCGACGAAGCGTTCGGTGGAGATCGGGTGCGGATCGGCGACCTCACGACCGCGATGCCAGGGAGCGTCGTAGGTGTAGACGGCACCCAGCCTGGTCAGCCACGGCAGTTGCCGCGGCCAGGTGGTGCCACGGCCCATCAGTCCGTGGACCAGCACCAGCGGCGCCCCGTGTCCACCCCGGTAGGTCAGCAGCTCGGTCGACGCGATTCCCACCCCGGGCACGGTAGCCTAGGCCCATGTCAGTGGTGAAGATCAATGCAATCGAGGTGCCCGCCGACGCCGGGCCCGAACTGGAGAAACGGTTCGCAAATCGCGCCCACGCGGTGGAGAACCAGCCCGGTTTTCTTGGCTTCCAGCTGCTGCGCCCCGTCAAGGGCGACGACCGCTACTTCGTGGTGACGCACTGGGAGTCCGACGAAGCGTTCCAGGCGTGGGCACAGGGGCCCGCAGTCGAAGCCCACGCCGGGCAGCGGGCCAAGCCGGTGGCGACCGGAGCATCGTTGTTGGAGTTCGAGGTCGTGCTTGACGTCGCCGGAACCGCCGCACAGGCCTAGCCCCGTGCGGCGCCACCTGGCGGCATGGACGACCGCTATGACCCTGGTCGCCCTCGCCGCCGGGGCAGCCGCCGGCTGCGCCCCTTCACCGGCATCTCCCGCCGACGCCGGTTCCGACAGCGGCGTGACGATTTCGACCAAGACTCCGCCGGGTCTGCGCGCCAAGCAGACCATGGACATGCTGAACTCCGATTGGCCGATCGGTCCGATCGGAGTGGCGACCCTGGCCGCACCGGACAAGGTCGAGCAGGTGGTCACGACCATGGAATCGCTGTGGTGGGACCGGCCTTTTCACCTCGACGGCGTCGACATTCGGGCCGGCGCGGCCACCCTGCACCTGACCACCTCCTACGGTGCCCGCCAAGACATCAGGCTCCGCACCGACGACAACGGCATGGTCGACCTGTTCAAACCGACCACCGAGGCACCGACCATCGGCTCCTGGCACGACCTCGATGCGGTGCTGAACAAGACCGGCGCGCGGTACTCCTATCAGGCGTCGCGGATCGAAGGTGGCGTCTGTAAGCCGGTAGCCGGGGCCAACACCGCCCAATCCCTGCCGCTGGCATCGATTTTCAAGTTGTATGTGCTGCTTGCGGTGGCCAACGAGGTGAAGGCCGGGACGGTGTCGTGGGACGACCCGCTGACCATCACTGGCCGGGCCAAAGCGGTCGGCTCGTCCGGCCTGGAGGAGTTGCCCGACGGCGCCCATGTCTCGGTGCGCAGGGCCGCCGAGAAGATGATCGCCACCAGTGACAACATGGCGACCGATCTGCTCATCGGCCGGGTAGGGACCCGCGCGGTCGAGCGTGCACTGGCCGCGGCCGGTCACCACGACCCGGCCAGCATGACGCCGTTTCCCACCATGTACGAACTGTTCTCGGTGGGCTGGGGCAAGCCCGATCTGCGCGAGCAGTGGCAGCACGGTTCGCCGCAGGAGCGGGCAAAGCTGCTGCAGCAGGCCGATTCCCGGCCCTATGAGCCGGATCCGATTCGCGCGCATATCCCGGCGTCCGCCTATGGCGCCGAGTGGTACGGCAGCGCGGAGGACATCTGCCGGGTACACGTAGCACTGCAGGCCGCTGCGGTGGGCAAGGCTGCACCGGTCCGCGAAATCCTGTCCGCGGTGCGTGGCATCGACCTGCCACGTACCGACTGGCCCTATATCGGTGCCAAAGCCGGCGGTTTGCCCGGCGACCTGACCTTCAGCTGGTACGCCGTCGACCGCGGCGGCCAGCCGTGGGTGGTCAGCTTCCAGCTCAATTGGCCACGTGATCACGGCAAAAGCGTCGGCAGCTGGATGCTGCAGGTCGCCAAACAGGCGTTCGGCCTACTGCCGACGCAGCGCTAGCCCAGGAAGGGACCCCATGCGACAACTGGTCCGGGTGCAGAACTTCAGCATCTCCAGCGACGGGTACGGCGCCGGGGAAGGGCAGAGCCGCGAGCGTCCGTTCGGACATGCCGATCCGGCGGATTTCATGTCCTGGGCAGGCGCCACCGCGCACTGGGTCAACCGGACCGATCCCGGCGGCAGCTTCGGACTCGATGACTACATCACCCGCGACTGGTCTTACAACATCGGCGCAGAGATCATGGGGCGCAACAAATTCGGTCCGCAGCGCGGGCCGTGGGAGAACTACGACTGGCAAGGATGGTGGGGCGATGAGCCCCCGTTCCGCACCCCGGTGTTCGTCCTCACCCACCATGCGCGGCCGTCATTCGCCTTGGGCGACACCACCTTCCACTTTCTCGACGCCTCCCCCCAGGACGCACTGGCGCGCGCACTAGCTGCGGCTGACGGCAAAGACGTGCGCATCGGCGGAGGCGTTGCCACGGTTCGGGAGTTCCTCGACGCCGATCTCATCGACACGATGCACGTCGCGGTGGCACCGGTCGAACTCGGCCGCGGGGAAAGGTTGTGGTCAAGCCCCGATGAGCTTGTCGATCGTTTCCATCTTGAGCAGATCCCCAGCCCCAGTGGGGTGGTGCACCACTTCTTCTGGCGGCGAGGCCTGCGCTGACGGGCCGCTGAACACGAAACGGGCGGCACCCTCAAGTGAGGTGCCGCCCGTTTCGTGTCAGTAGCGACTACTCCGCGCCCGCCTTGGCGAGGTCGGACGCCTCCGCCGTCGGCTTCGGGCTACCGGCAAAGGTGAACACCGCGTTCTCGTGCGCACCCTCACCATCCCAGTTCTCGACGTCGACGGTGACCAGCTGGCCGGGGCCCAACTCTTCGAACAGGATCTTCTCCGAGAGCTGGTCTTCGATCTCGCGCTGGATGGTGCGCCGCAGCGGACGCGCACCCAACACCGGGTCGAAGCCGCGCTTGGCCAGCAGCGACTTGGCCTTGTCGGTGAGCGCGATGTCCATGTCCTTGGCCTTGAGCTGCTTGGCCACCCGGCCGATCATCAGATCGACCATCTCGATGATCTCTTCCTTGGTGAGCTGGTGGAAGACGATGATGTCGTCGATGCGGTTCAGGAACTCCGGGCGGAAGTGCTTCTTGAGCTCGTCGTTGACCTTGAGCTTCATCCGCTCGTAGTTGTTCTCCCCGCCGCCCTGGGTGAAGCCCAGTCCGACCGCCTTGGAGATGTCGGAAGTGCCCAGGTTGGAGGTGAAGATCAACACGCAGTTCTTGAAGTCCACCGTGCGGCCCTGCCCGTCGGTGAGCCGGCCGTCCTCAAGTACCTGCAACAGGCTGTTGTAGATCTCGGCGTGGGCCTTCTCGATCTCGTCGAACAACACCACCGAGAACGGCTTACGCCGCACCTTCTCGGTCAGCTGACCGCCCTCTTCGTAACCGACGTAGCCCGGAGGGGCGCCGAACAGCCTAGAGGCGGTGAATCGATCGTGGAACTCGCCCATGTCGATCTGGATGAGCGCGTCGTCGTCGCCGAACAGGAACTCGGCCAGCGCCTTGGACAGCTCGGTCTTACCGACACCGGACGGGCCGGCGAAGATGAACGAGCCCGACGGCCGCTTGGGGTCCTTCAGCCCGGCGCGGGTACGCCGGATCGCCTTGCTGACCGCCTTGACCGCGTCCTCCTGGCCGATGATCCGCTTGTGCAGCTCGTCTTCCATTCGCAGCAGGCGGGTGGTCTCGGCCTCGGTGAGCTTGAACACCGGGATACCGGTCCAGTTGCCCAATACCTCGGCGATCTGTTCGTCGTCAACCTCGGCCACGACATCCAGATCCCCGGAGCGCCACTGCTTTTCCCGCTCGGCGCGCTGCGCGACGAGTTGCTTCTCCCGATCCCGCAGGCTGGCTGCCTTCTCGAAGTCCTGCGCGTCGATCGCGGACTCCTTCTCCCGGCGCGCGTCGGCGATCTTCTCGTCGAACTCACGCAGGTCCGGCGGCGCGGTCATCCGGCGGATTCGCATCCGGGCACCGGCCTCGTCGATCAGGTCGATCGCCTTGTCCGGCAGGAACCGGTCGTTGATGTAGCGGTCGGCCAAGGTGGCTGCCGCCACGATCGCCGAGTCGCTGATCGAGACCCGGTGGTGGGCCTCGTAACGGTCCCGCAGACCCTTGAGGATCTCGATGGTGTGCTCGACGGTGGGCTCACCGACCTGCACCGGCTGGAACCGGCGCTCCAATGCGGCGTCCTTCTCGATGTACTTGCGGTACTCGTCGAGGGTCGTGGCGCCGATGGTCTGCAGTTCACCGCGAGCCAGCTTCGGCTTGAGGATCGAGGCCGCGTCGATCGCCCCCTCGGCCGCACCGGCACCCACCAGCGTGTGCAACTCGTCGATGAAAAGGATGATGTCGCCGCGAGTGTTGATCTCCTTGAGCACCTTCTTCAGGCGCTCCTCGAAATCACCGCGGTAACGGCTGCCGGCCACCAGCGAACCCAGGTCCAGGGTGTAGAGCTGCTTGTCCTTCAGCGTCTCGGGAACCTCACCGGCCACGATGGCCTGCGCCAGGCCCTCGACCACAGCGGTCTTGCCGACGCCGGGCTCACCGATCAGCACCGGGTTGTTCTTGGTGCGCCGGCTCAACACCTGCATGACCCGCTCGATTTCCTTCTCGCGGCCGATGACGGGGTCGAGCTTGCCCTCCATGGCGGCCGCGGTCAGGTTGCGACCGAACTGGTCGAGCACCAGCGAGGTGGACGGTGAACCGGACTCGCCGCCCCGTCCCCCGGTGCCGGCCTCCGCGGTCTCCTTGCCCTGGTAGCCGCTCAGCAGCTGAATCACCTGCTGGCGAACCCGGGTCAGGTCGGCGCCCAGCTTCACCAAAACCTGGGCGGCGACACCCTCACCCTCACGGATCAGGCCGAGCAGAATGTGCTCGGTGCCGATGTAGTTGTGGCCGAGCTGCAGCGCCTCACGCAGGCTCAGCTCAAGCACCTTCTTGGCACGCGGGGTGAACGGGATGTGCCCGGACGGCGCCTGCTGGCCCTGGCCGATGATCTCCTCGACCTGGCTGCGCACCCCTTCCAAAGAGATGCCCAGGGACTCCAGCGACTTGGCGGCTACGCCTTCACCCTCGTGGATCAGGCCCAGCAGGATGTGCTCGGTCCCGATGTAGTTGTGGTTGAGCATCCGGGCCTCTTCTTGGGCCAGGACGACGACCCTGCGGGCGCGGTCGGTAAATCTCTCGAACATCGGTGGCTACCTGCTCTCCCTCGCGATCGGCACTTGATCGGCCTCGGCTCGGCCGGCGTGCCTGCTGTCCACTCTAGTGGGCGGCGCAGCGCGCTGTGACCTGCCTTGCAGTGCGTACTGAATCGACCATCCGGCGGCCCGTCCCGAAGGACCTGGCACCGGATGCAAGGGACCAACGTCCAGACCCACCGAATGTGTTCCGACGAGCGCAAGGTTCGCCAGCAGCGAAACCTAGGGGCCGATCCGGCGGTCCCAGCGTCGCCTCTCCTACGTCGAGCCTCGCTGAACCGCGGGGCTCATGCGGCGGTCCCAGCGTCACCTCTCCTACGTCGAGCCTCGCTGAACCGCCGACTAGGTTGCGGCGTGGAATGCGTCGATGATGTCGGCCGGGATACGCCCGCGGGTCGACACATTGTGTCCGTTACGGCGAGCCCATTCGCGGATCGCGGCGCTCTGCTCGCGGTCGATGGTTCCACGGCGACCGCCGCCGGAGCGGCCACGCCGGCGGCCCCCGACCCGACGGCCCGCGTCGGCCCACTTCTTCAGTTCTGCGCGCAGTTTCGTAGCATTCTTGCTTGAAAGGTCGATCTCGTAGGTCACCCCGTCCAGGCCGAATTCGACCGTTTCGTCGGCGGCACCCTCACCATCGAAATCATCGATCAAGGTGACGGTCACTTTTTTCGCCATTGGTACCCCTTGGTTAGCTTTCGTGCACGCAATCGTTGCGCAAGCCGTATTCGACCTCGCCGACTAATCTGCCATAAAAATACGCCTGCTTCAACACAACAGGCTTCGGCGCAGTTCAGTTACCTTGACGACGAACAATCGGAAACAAAACGGTGTCTCTAATTGATAGGCCCGTCAAGACCATCAACAGGCGGTCGATACCCATTCCGGTACCTGTGCAGGGCGGCATCGCATGTTCCATCGCCGCCAGGAAGTCCTCGTCGAGCGCCATCGCCTCGTCATCTCCGGCGGCCGCTGCGCGGGCCTGGGCAGCGAAACGGTCGCGCTGCACGACCGGGTCAATGAGCTCGGAATAGCCGGTGGCCAGTTCGACCCCGCGCATATAGAGATCCCACTTCTCGGTGACGCCTTCGATGCTGCGATGCTGGCGAGTCAGCGGCGTCGTCTCGACCGGGAAATCCCGAACG
This sequence comes from Mycobacterium sp. SMC-11, assembly GCF_046250095.1. NCBI lineage: Bacteria > Bacillati > Actinomycetota > Actinomycetes > Mycobacteriales > Mycobacteriaceae > Mycobacterium > Mycobacterium sp. SMC-11. Next base: position 4,289,505 of record NZ_CP176430.1, read on the forward strand.
AATGTCGGGGCACTCAGAGCATGGCCGACAGCATGTTCCCAGAGTTCCTCGACCAGTTTGCCGTGACCATAGCCGCGATCTTTGGGTATTTCCACGCCGAGTCGATCCGCGATCGCCCAGAGGTCGGCCACGGAGGTGGCGGGGGTGATCTCCTCACCAAGTGCGGACGACAACGATGGATACATTTCAACCGTCGCCCATTCACCGTCAATGTCATAGATGCTGCCGTCGGGCAGCGGCAGTTGACGCGTCCCGATCACCTCATCGGCGACCTCTTGAATAATCTCGCGGGTAGCCAGTGCCGAGTCGTCATAGGTGCCGTAGGCCTGGTAGGTCTCCAGCATCGAAAACTCGGGCGAATGCGTGGAATCGGCGCCTTCATTCCGGAACACCCGATTCAGTTCGAAGACCCGGTCGAACCCACCGACAACGCATCGTTTCAGGAAAAGTTCTGGTGCGATTCTCAGGAAAAGGTCCGCGTCGAGGGCGTTTGAATGGGTGACGAAAGGCCGGGCGGCCGCTCCACCGGCCAATGTCTGCAGCATCGGCGTTTCGACCTCAAGGAATCCGCGACGCTCAAGAGCGTTGCGCACCGCGCGAATGACCGCGATGCGCTGGCGGGCCACCGTACGCGCCTCCGGCCGGACGATCAGGTCGACGTAGCGCTGCCGGACCCGCGACTCCTCGCTCATCTCCTTGTGCGCCACCGGCAGCGGACGCAACGACTTGGAGGCCATCTGCCAGGAATCCGCCAACACCGACAGCTCGCCGCGGCGGGAGCTGATCACCTCGCCGCGCACGTAGACGATGTCACCGAGGTCGACGTCGGTCTTCCAGGCCTCGAGCTCCTGCTCCCCGACACTGGCGAGGCTGATCATCACCTGAAGCTGGGTGCCGTCGCCCTCCTGCAGGGTCGCGAAGCACAACTTGCCCGAATTGCGCGCGAATACCACTCGCCCCGCGACGCCGACGACGTCGCCGGTGGCGGTGTCGGCGACCAGGTCCGGGTAACCGGCCCGGATCTGGGCGAGCGTGTGGGTACGGTCCACCGCCACGGGGTAGGGATCGCGGCCTTCGGCCAGCAACCGAGCCCGCTTGTCGCGGCGGATCCGGAACTGCTCGGGGAGGTCGGATTCGTCCTGCGTGTCGGGGGAAACATCGGCGGAGCTCACGACCCGCCAGCTTAGAGGAACAGGGGCTACAGAACGAAAAGCCGGCGGCGCTCAGCGCGCCGGACGGAGCCTGCCCCGCTGGCTGTCCCGGTTGCGTTCGAACACCAGCCGCAGTCCGTCCAGGGTCAGATTGGCGTCATGATGGTCGACCGTCTCCAGGTCGGCCAGCAACAGCGGTGCGGAGTAACCCGTGGCCACCACGGTCACGTCGTCCCCGGCGCCCGCGGCCTCCTCGCGAACCCGGCGAACCAGACCGTCGACCAGACCAGCGAAACCGTAGACCGCACCGGCCTGCATGCATTCGACGGTGTTCTTACCGATCACCGAGCGCGGCCGGGTGAGCTCGACCCGACGCAGGCCGGCGGAGCGGGCAGCTGCTGCGTCCGAGGAGATCTGGACGCCGGGCGCGATGGCACCGCCCAGGAACTCCCCCTTGGCCGAAACCACGTCGACGCAGATCGACGAACCGAAGTCGACGACGATCGCTGCCGTCTTGAACTTGTGAAACGCGGCCAGCCCGTTGACGATCCGGTCGGCGCCTACTTCCTTGGGGTTGTCCACCAGCAGCGGGATCCCGGTGCGTACCCCGGGCTCGATCAACACGGCGGGGACCGACGGCCAGTACTGGTCGAGCATCAGCCGAACTTCGTGCAGCACCGACGGGACTGTGGACAGCGCGGCGGCACCGGTGAGTTGTTCGCCGTCGTCGCCGATGAGTCCATCCAGAGTCAGTGCCAGCTCGTCGGCCGTGATCTCCGCCTCGGTCCGAATCCGCCACTGTTGCACAACGTTTCCGTTGTCACCGGAACCGGAGATCAGGCCGATGACGGTGTGGGTGTTGCGGACGTCGATCGCCAGCAGCACGGTTAGCGCACACTTCTGGGCGAAAGCAGGTCCGAGACATCATCGGGCACGAACGCCGGGTCGTCGCCGAGATCCACCTGCTTGTTCTCGGCGTCGACGAACACGATCCGCGGCCGGTAGGCACGAGCTTCGGCGTCCTCCATGGTGCCGTAGGCGATCAGGATGACCAGGTCGCCGGGGTGCACCAGATGCGCTGCCGCACCGTTGATTCCGATGACACCGCTGCCCCGCTCGCCGGTGATGGCGTAGGTGACCAGCCGGGCGCCGTTGTCGATGTCGACGATCGTGACCTGCTCACCCTCAAGCAGGTCAGCAGCGTCCATCAGATCGGCGTCGATGGTCACCGAGCCGACATAGTGCAGGTCAGCATGAGTGACCGTGGCACGGTGAATCTTCGACTTGAGCATCGTCCGAAACATCAATTCCTCCGGGTTTGTGCGGCTAACGCCACGTCGGCGTCGATGGGAAGTCCGAGCGTGATCGCCGCGTTGTCGAGCAGTCGGGTCGAGCCGACCCGGGCGGCGATCAGCAGGCGTCCGGCTCCATCGGCGGGCGCCGGTCCGAGGTCGACGCCTCGAACCTCCAGGTAGTCGACATCGACGGCAGGTACCGCGGACAACACCGCCGCGGCGGCATCCAGGGCCGCTTGGGCTCCGGCCGCGGCCGCACGCTCACCGGCAGCCAGGGCGGCCGACAGAGCCGTCGCGGCTTCGCGCTGCGCGGCATCGAGGTAACGATTGCGCGAAGACATCGCCAGACCGTCGGACTCGCGCACGGTGGGCACGCCCACCACCGTCACGTCGAGGTTGAGGTCGGTGACCATCTGGCGCACCAAAACCAACTGTTGATAATCCTTCTCCCCCAAGAACACCCGGTCGGGGTTGACGATCGACAGCAGTTTGCAGACCACGGTGAGCATGCCGGCGAAGTGGGTCGGACGCGCCGCCCCTTCGAGTTCGGCTCCCAGCGGTCCCGGGTGCACGGCGGTGCGCGGGCCGTTCGGGTACATGGCCGCGGCGGTCGGCGTGAAAACCAGGTCGACCCCGGCGGCGCGCAGCGCAGCCAAGTCGTCGTCCAGGGTGCGCGGGTAGGCGTCGAGGTCCTCGCCGGCGCCGAACTGCAGCGGGTTGACGAAGATCGACACCGCCACCACCGAACCGGGCACCCGCTGCGCCGCGCGAACCAGCGACAGGTGACCTTCGTGCAGGGCGCCCATGGTCGGCACCAGCATCACCCGGCGACCGGTCGACCGCAGCGCGCGGCTGACCCGGGCGACATCGTCCGGGCGCTCATAGACGTTGAACCCGCCGGCGGTAAAGGTGGGCTGCGCGCCCGGGACCGTATTCGAGCTCATCGAGCCAGCACCTCCAGCACGTCGTCGGCGGCACCGGCGCGGTGCGCCGTGCGCAGGGCATTGGTGCGATAGGCCTCGGCCAGGTCGGGGTTCACCGCGGACAGCGCCCGCAGGTGCCGGGCCAGGGTGGCCGAATCGCCACGGGCCACCGGACCGGTCAGCGCGGCCCGACCGTCACGCAGGGTGTTGGCCAACGCGGCGCGTACCAGCGGTCCGAGCACCCGCTCGGCGATACCGTCGGGGTCGTCGGCCACGGTCGAGCCGAGCCGCCCCGGCAATGCCGCCCGCAACGCCGCCAGCGCATCGTCGATGACGGTGACCACGTGGTTTCCGCCGTGGCAGAGCGCGGCGTGGTAGAGGGTGCGGGCGGATTCCTCGACCCGGAACGGCTCAGCGCCGATCTCGAGCGTCAGCGCCTCGGCGATGGCGAAGCCGATCTCGTCGGCCGCGGTAATACCGAAACAGCTCTCGGACAACCGGTCGATGTCCTCATCCGAGCCGGTGAAGGTCATCGCGGGATGGATGGCCAGCGGCAGGCAGCCCTGCTCGGTCAGCGGCGCAAGCACGCTGATCCCGGTGGCCCCGGAGGTGTGCACGACGATCGTGCCGGCGCGCACTGCGCCCGTGGCGGCCAGACCGGACACGATGCCGGCCAGTTCGGTGTCGGGGACCGCCAGCAGCAGCAGTTCCGCATCCGCGGCGACATCGGGTGCCGGCAGGATCAGACTGTCGGGCAGCCGGCGCTGGGCCCGCTGCCGCGACTCCTCGGAGATGGCACTGCACGCCACCACCACATGCTCGACGCGCTCCAGCGCGACACCGAGTGCGGTGCCGACGCGGCCGGCCGAGATGACGCCGACCTTGAGCCGGGCGGGCCGCAGTCCGTCGAACTGCGCCATGCAGACGACCTCACAGGTTCTCGTGGTTTTCGTTCCAGTCCCGCGTTGCGGGTACCGGACGGTCGCCGGTGAGTCTATCCCGATCGGTCCCGGTGCTGCGAGTGACGTTGGTCGCAGTTAACCGTGGATCAGTCCTCGCGGCGGCGGTGCCGGCGACCTTCGGTCGGGGTGGGCTGCAGCCGCGCGAGCAAGTCAGCCACCGACTGACCGCCGGTGCTGGGGCCGTCAGCGCTACCGTCCGCGCCGGCGGAATGCCGGGACGCGGCCGGACCGTGGGCGGGAGCTGCCGGCTCGGCCGCCTGCGGCTCAGGCTCAGTGACTACCGGCGGTGCCGGGTTGACCGGAGTCGGCTGAACTTGTTCGTCGGCCGGATCCGCCGCGTGCCGAGAGCGCGCCCGACGGCGACCCCCGCCCTCGTGGCGTGCCGGTTCGGCGCCGTTCACTGGACCGGCGGCGGATTCGGCCGGGCCGGAGTGGCGACCGTGGCGGCTCGGCGCTTCGGTGTTCTGCTCGGAGACGCCGTGCCGTCCGGTTTCCGCCGGAACATCCGCAGACCAGTGGCTGCCGGGAGCACCCGGCGGCAACCATTCCCCCTCGGCGCCAACGGGTTTCCAGGACGGGGTCGGCGCTGCAGCGCGGGGAGCGGGCTGCGGGACCGGTGGCGGCTGCGGCGGCTCCGGCTCACGGCGGGGTTCGGGCGCGACGAAGGGCTGCGGCGGCTGGGCCCAGCGGGCGGCGGCCGGTTGTGACGGCGGCGTCTCCTCTGGGGGCCGGGGTGATTCGTCGGCGCTACGGCGATGCGAACCGCGGCGGCCCTCGACGTGCGGCGCCTGCGGTTTCTGCGGAGCCTGGGGCGGGGGGCTCCCGGCGGCCGGGATCCGGACCTCCGGAACGTCGATGATCGGGTTCTCCGCGGTCTCGGTGACTGAGTCCGGCGCGTAGCTCGTGGCGGCCGACGACGCGACCCGGGTGGCGCCGGTGTGGGGCTGCTCAGCGGAGCGCGCCCAGTCGCTGTAGGCCCGAACCGGGGTGCGCTCAGGTTCGAGAGCCGGCCGGTGACTCAGATCGGCATCGAAGAGAATCTCCAGGTTGGTGCGCAGCGCGGACAACTCGGCGCGCAACGCCGCGACCTCGTCGGCGGCCTGTGCCCGCAGTTCCGAGGCCAGTTCGCGGCGCAGCTGGGACTCCACCGTCAGTTCATACTCGCGCCGCGCGGAAATCTCCCGGTCCAGTTGCAGGTCGTAGACCAGCTTCAGGTCTCGGGCCCGGGCCTGGTCCACATCGCTTTGCCGCCGATAGATCACCGAGACGAACGCCGCCGCGACCGCGGCCCACAGCGCGATAATGACAGCGAGTTTGAGCAGCTCCACCCGACTGGTGAACACCAGCGCCGAACTCGCGGCGATCGCGAGGATCAGCAACGCCGTCATCAACGTCCAGCCCGGCCTGCGAACTCCACGCCGACCCGGGGCGCGGGACAGGACCGAATTCATCTGCGCCGCTCTCCCCCCCAAGCGGGAGGTGCCCCCTCCTCGCCGCTCTGTCGGGTACCGCTGCTGGCGCGCATTGCCCGACTGTACCTGTACGAGGTCATTCCGCGTGTCGCCCCACTCCGGCGATTCTTACCCGGGTTGGTTTCCGGTCAGCTCGGTGGGCGGGCCCGGATCGTGCGGCGACTTGCAGCGGTTCTGCAGCCATAGCGCGGCGATGAGCAGAGCCAGTGCGCTGGCCGCGGCGACCACGGCGCCGCCGGTGTCCTGGGCCGCAACCTGCAGCGTGGATCGGCGCGGCAGCAGATAGCCGAGCACACCCAGCCAGAAGCCGAGCACCAGCGCACCCATCCAGGCCGACGCCTTGGCGACCACCACGGTGCGAGCCACCGCGAGCGGATGCAGCCGGCCGGCCCCTGCACCGATCTGACCGTCGTCGATCTTCGCGCCGACGTAGCGGCCCCAGGCCCCCTCGGCGATCGCGACCGCCAGCAGCGATATCCCGGTCCACACGGTGATGGGCGGGAACCATCGGTACAGCAGCGGGACCGCCAAGTAGCTGATGATGGCTACCGCGGCTGCCGCGGCGGCCACGTCACGTTTGCGAGTCGGGCCCATCAGAGCTGCAGCACCAGGTCGGTCGGCGACACTCCGGCACGCTCCGCCGGTTCCAGCTCGTCGAGCAGGTCGGTCACCGCACGCGGACGGCCGGCTACCGTCAGTCGTGCCTCCGGATCGATCGATAACCACGGCACCAGGACGAATGCCCGCAGATGGGCCCGAGGATGGGGCAGGGTCAGCTCGTCGTCGTCGGACAGCACCTCCGTCCCGTGTAGGTCGTGGCAGCTGATCACGTCGACATCCAGGGTCCGCGGCCCCCAGCGCTGCGTGCGCACCCGCTCGGCCGCCTGTTCCAACTCGTGCGCGCGGCGCAGCCAGACTTCTCCGTCGGCGGCCGGGTCGTCGACGATCAGCACCGCGTTGAGGAAGGGCCCCTGTTCGACTCCGCCCCAAGCTTCGGTCTCGTACACCGCCGATACCGCGCGCACCGCGGGGCTCAGGCCATCAACTGCCGACTGCAGCAGGGCCAATCGGTCTCCCAGGTTGGACCCCACCGACAGAACCGCGCGCGTCATGCCGGCACCACCTTGCCGCGACGGTCGGTGCGTGAGCGCCGGGCCACCACCGCAACGTCGGCGAAGGTGAGCGGGATCGGGGCGTGTGGCTTGTGCAGCGTCACCTCGACGGCCTGCACCCGCGCGTCGCCCATCACCTCCTCGGCGATCTCTGCGGCGACGGTCTCGATGAGATCGCGAGCCGGGCCCGCGACGATATCCGCGGCCCGCTGCGCCAGCTGTCCGTAGTCGTAGGTGTCGGCCAAATTGTCGCTGGCCGCCGCAGCGGTGAGGTTCATCCAGACCGTGATGTCGACGATGAAGTCCTGACCGTCGACACGCTCGTGCGCGAACACACCGTGGTTGCCGCGAACCTTCAAGCCGCGCAACTCGATCCGATCAGTCATCGCTTGCGCCTCCTTGACTCCAGGCTTCCAGGACCCGTAGCGCGTCGACCGAGGCCCGCACGTCGTGCACCCGCACGCCCCAGGCGCCGTGCAGCGCGGACAACGCCGATACCACCGCGGTGGCCGTTTCGCGCTCGTCGGGCGGCCGCGGGGTGCCGTCCTCGCTCGCCAGCAGCGTACCGAGAAATCGCTTGCGTGACGCGCCGACCAGCACCGGTATGCCGAGGCCGACCAATTGCGGCAAAGCATGCAGCAGTGCCCAATTGTGTTGCGCGGTCTTCGCGAAGCCCAGACCCGGATCGACGATCAACTGCGCCGGATCGACGCCGGCGGCCACCGCCGCGTCGACGGCGGCGAGCAGATCCCGGCGGACCTCGGCGGCGATGTCGCCGTAGCACGGCACCTGATGCGGATTGTCGGGATCAACCGGCCGCCAGTGCATCAGCACCCATCGGGCACCCGAAGATGCCAACAGCGGAGCCATGGCGGGGTCCGCCGCTCCCCCGGACACGTCGTTGACGATCGTGGCACCGGCGTCCAACGCGGCTTCGGCGACGGCGGCGTTCATCGTGTCAATGCTGACCGTAATGCCTTGGTCAGCAAGTTCTTTCACCACCGGAATCACTCGCTGCGCTTCCGCCCGCGGATCGGTGCGCAGCGCGCCGGGCCGGGTCGATTCGCCGCCCACGTCGATGATCGCCGCACCCTGGCCCGCCAGCTCGCAGCCGTGCTCAACGGCGCGATCGACGTTGAGGTAGCGCCCGCCGTCGGAGAACGAATCGGCGGTGACGTTGACCACCCCGACGACCAGCACGCGTGTCTGGCTCACTTGCGCCGAATGAGTTCCAGGGCCTCAGCGCGCGACGTGCTGTCGGTTTTGAACTGCCCGCGGACCGCCGACGTGGTGGTGATCGCACCGGGCTTGCGCACTCCGCGCATCGCCATGCAGAGGTGCTCTGCCTCGACCACCACGATGACACCGCGCGGATTCAGTTTGCGCATCAGGGCGTCGGCGACCTGGGCGGTCAACCGCTCCTGTACCTGCGGCCGCTTCGCGTAGAGGTCGACCACCCGCGCCAGCTTGGACAGACCGGTGATCCGGCCGTCGTAGCCGGGGATGTAGCCGACGTGGGCGACGCCGTGAAACGACACCAGGTGGTGCTCGCAGGTCGAGTAGAGCGGGATCTCCTTGACGATCACCAGCTCTTCGTGCTGCTCGTCGAAGGTGGTCTCCAGCACCGCGTCGGGGTCGGTGTAGAGCCCGGCGAACATCTCCTGATAGGCCCGCGCAACCCGAGCCGGGGTGTCGAGCAGACCCTGGCGATCGGGGTCTTCGCCTACCGCGATCAGCAGCTCGCGCACGGCGGCCTCAGCCCGCGCCTGATCGAAAATTGCCGACGTCATCGTCGACCCCGCTTTCTCAGTCACCGGACGGCTGCTCGGACCGGTTGTTCTCCGTGCCGTGACCGCCGCCGTCCGCTTCACCGGACGATGCCGGCGGTGGCGGTGGCTGACCCGCACCGGGATACGGCTGGGGCTGGTGCTGATAGGGCGGGTAGTGCTGAGCGGGCGGGTAGGCCTGCTGCGGCCAGTGCTGAGGCGGGTACCAGTAGCCGCCCTGCTGCGGGGCCTGCGCCTGCTGCTGCGAAGGTGGCCAACCGGGCGCGTGCCAGCCTGCCGGGGCCCCGTAGTCGGGTTGGGTGCCCGCGTCACCGCCGGCGGGCACACCGTTGCTGCCGTTGGGGCCGGATTCGCCTGCCCGGGCGGCCGCCTCGCGCGACGCCTGAGCGATGGCGGCCTTGAACGCCGGCTCCGGCTTCGGCTGCGGCCACGGCTCGCCCCGCTCGATGGCCAGCTCACCGGGGGTCTTGATCGGCGGCTTGTCGGACGGGACCCGCCCGCCGAAGTCGTCGAACGCGGTCAGCCGGGGCCGCTTGTTCACGTCGCCGAAGATCTTCTCCAGGTCGGCGCGGTGCAGCGTCTCCTTCTCCAACAACTCGCCGGCCAGCACGTCCAGGACGTCGCGGTATTCCGTGAGGATCTCCCAGGCCTCGGTGTGCGCGGCCTCGATCAGCTTGCGGACCTCGTCATCGATGTCGCGGGCCACTTCGTGGGAGTAATCCGGGGTGGTGCCCATAGCGCGGCCCACGAACGGGTCGCCGTGCTCGCTGCCGTAGCGGACTGCGCCGAGCTTGGCGCTCATGCCGTACTCGGTGACCATGGCGCGTGCGACCGCGGTGGCCTTCTCGATGTCGGAGACTGCGCCGGTGGTCGGCTCGCGGAACACTAATTCCTCGGCGGCGCGCCCACCCATGGCGAAGACCAGCTGGGCGATCATCTCCGAGCGGGTGCGTAGCCCCTTGTCCTCTTCGGGCACCGCGACCGCATGCCCGCCGGTACGGCCGCGGGCCAGGATGGTGACCTTGTAGACCGGGTCGATGTCGGGCATCGCCCACGCCGCCAGGGTGTGGCCGCCTTCGTGGTAGGCGGTGATCTTCTTCTCGTGCTCGCTGATGATCCGGCTCTTGCGGCGGGGACCGCCGATCACCCGGTCCACCGCTTCTTCCAGTGCCGCGCCGGTGATCACGGTGCCGTTCTCGCGCGCAGTCAGCAGCGCGGCCTCGTTGATCACGTTGGCCAGGTCGGCGCCGGACATACCGACGGTGCGCTTGGCCAGCCCGTCCAGGTCCGCGTCGGGTGCGATCGGCTTGCCCTTGGAGTGCACCCGCAGCACCGCGCGCCGCCCCGCGATGTCGGGGTTGGTCACCGGGATCTGACGGTCGAAGCGGCCGGGCCGCAGCAGTGCGGGGTCGAGGATGTCGGGCCGGTTGGTGGCCGCGATCAAGATGACCCCGGCGCGCTCGCCGAACCCGTCCATCTCCACCAGCAACTGGTTGAGGGTCTGCTCACGTTCGTCGTGCCCACCGCCCAGTCCAGCGCCGCGCTGGCGGCCGACCGCGTCGATCTCGTCGACGAACACGATGCAGGGGCTGTTCTGTTTGGCCTGCTCGAACAGGTCCCGTACTCGGGAGGCGCCGACACCGACGAACATCTCCACGAAGTCCGAGCCGGAGATGGTGAAGAAGGGCACGCCGGCCTCACCGGCGACCGCGCGGGCCAGCAGCGTCTTGCCGGTGCCGGGCGGGCCGTAGAGCAGCACGCCTTTGGGGATCTTGGCGCCCAGCGCCTGGTAGCGACCCGGGTTCTGCAGGAAGTCCTTGATCTCGTAGAGCTCCTCGACCGCCTCATCCACGCCGGCGACGTCGGCGAAGGTGGTCTTGGGCATGTCCTTACCCAGCTGTTTGGCCCGCGATTTGCCGAAGCCGAAGCCCATCCGGGCGCCGCCCTGCATTCGGGAGAACATCACGAACAAGCCGATCAGCAGCAACATCGGCAACATGTAGATCAGCAGTGAACCGAGCAGGCTGCCCTGGTTCACCACGGTGTTGATCTCGGCCTTCTTGGCCGTCAGCGCGGTATAGAGCGGAACTGCGTACCCGGTCGGGTACTTGGTGATCAGCTTGTCGACCTTCTCGGCCCGGCCAGGCTTGTCGGCTTTACCCGCCTTGCTGGCTTTGTCGGTCACCTCAACGCTGGTGAGCGGGGTCTTCAGGACCAGGCGCAGCTGTTGCTCGCGGTCGTCGAGCTGGGCGCTCTTGACGTTGCCACTGTGGATCTGGGCCACCGCCACCGAGGTGTCGACCGGCTTGTATCCGCGGGTGTCATCGCTGAAATAGAAGAACGACCAACCGAGCAGCAACACCACTGCGATCGCGGTTACGGTGCGGATCACGTTTTTGCGATTCATCAGACATCGGCCGGGCGCGGCCAAATCCTTCCAATACATGCAGCTGGGCATGTTCAGGCTACCGTCCCTTGCGGTTAACCTGCCTGGCCGGACTCGGGAACCCTGTTCGATAGCGGTCCGGTTGTGCTTTGGTGTGACGGTGGCTCCCGCAATCGAACGAGCAACTCAACGATTTGTCGACACCAACGGCGTGACGCTGCGGGTCACCGAGGCGGGCGAGAGAGGCGCCCCGGTGGTGTTGCTGGCCCACGGATTCCCGGAATTGGCCTTCTCCTGGCGCCATCAGATTCCGGCACTGGCCGACGCGGGATTCCACGTACTGGCACCCGATCAGCGCGGATACGGCGGCTCTTCACGACCGGACGAGATCGTGGCCTATGACATGGCAGCGCTCACCGGTGATCTGGTCGGCCTGTTGGACGACGTCGGCGCCCAGAGTGCGATCTGGATCGGCCACGACTGGGGCGGCTCCGTGGTGTGGAGCGCCGCGCAGCTGCACCCGGACCGGGTGGCCGGCGTGGTGGGGCTCAGTGTGCCGCCGGTGCCCCGACCGCAAGCCCCTCCGACGGAGGCGTTCCGCAATATCTTCGGCGAGAACTTTTTCTACATGCTCTATTTCCAGGAGCCGGGCGTGGCCGACGCGGAATTGGATTCCGATCCGGCGCGCACCATACGCCGGATGATGGGCAGCCTCAGTCCGGGCGATCGCGAATCGGCATTGCTGATGACGGCTCCCGGGCCGATGGGCTTCATCGATCGGCTTGCCGAGCCGACGGCGCGTCCGGATTGGATCAGCGCCGACGAACTGGACCACTACATCGCCGAGTTCACCCGCACCGGGTTCACCGGCGGACTGAACTGGTATCGCAACCTCGACCGCAACTGGGAGATCATGACCGCTCCGCCCGCCGCCACCATCGACATTCCCACCCTGTTCATCGCCGGGTCCGCCGATCCGGTGCTGGCCTTCACGCGCCGCGACCGCGCCGCCGAGCTGGTGACCGGCCCCTACCGCGAGGTGATCATCGACGGCGCCGGACACTGGCTGCAACAAGAGCGGCCCGACGAGGTCAACGCGGAGCTGTTGGACTTCCTGAGCGGGGTACAGCTGTGACCGCCCGGCCGCTGCGTTTCGGCGTCTTCATCACCCCCTTTCACGCGCTGGGTCAATCGCCAACGGTCGCACTGGAATACGACCTGGAGCGCGTCGTCGCCCTGGACCGGCTGGGCTTCGACGAAGCGTGGTTCGGCGAGCATCATTCCGGCGGCTACGAGCTGATCGCCTGCCCCGAGGTGTTCATTGCCGCCGCTGCCGAACGCACCAAACACATCCGGCTGGGCACCGGCGTGGTTTCGCTGCCGTATCACCACCCGTTGATGGTGGCCGACCGCTGGGTACTGCTGGACCACCTGACCCGCGGCCGGGTGATGTTCGGCGCGGGACCGGGCGCGCTGCCCACCGATGCTCACATGATGGGCATCGATCCCGTCGAGCAGCGCCGGATGATGCAGGAGTCCCTGGAGGCGATCCTGGCGCTGTTCCGGGCCGAGCCGGGCGAATTGATCACTCGCCATTCGGACTGGTTCACCCTGCGTGACGCAGCCCTGCACATTCGCCCCTACACCTGGCCGTATCCAGAAGTCTCTGCAGCCGCGATGATTTCGCCGTCCGGGCCGCGGTTGGCCGGTGCGCTGGGCACCTCACTGCTATCACTGTCGATGTCGGTTCCGGGCGGGTTCGCGGCCCTGGAGAACACCTGGGAAGTGGTGCGCGACCAGGCCGCCAAGGCCGGCCGCGAGGAACCGGACCGGGGTGACTGGCGGGTGCTGAGCATCATGCACATCGCCGACACCCGCGAGCAGGCGGTGGCCGACTGCACCTACGGACTGCAGGACTTCGCCAATTACTTCGGCGCAGCCGGGTTCGTACCGCTGGCCAGCGAAGTCGAAGGCTCGCCGCAGACGCCGACCGAGTTCGTCGAGGCCTACGCCGCGGCCGGGAGTAGCTGCATCGGCACCCCCGATGACGCGATAGAACACATCACCGGCCTGCTGGAGCGCTCCGGTGGCTTCGGCACCTTGCTGTTCCTGGGGCATGATTGGGCCTCACCCGAGGCCACGTATCACAGCTACGAGCTGTTGGCCCGCAAGGTGATTCCCCACTTCAAGGGCCAACTCACCGCACCTAAGGCATCACACGAATGGGCCCGGGGCATGCGCGACACACTGTTCAGCCGGGTCGGCGAGGCGATCACGAACGCCGTCGTCGAGCATGTGGCCGAGTCCGCGCCCCCCGACACGAATAGTTCGCACTGATGCGCGCGGCGGTGCTGCGCGACGGGCGGATGATCTACCGCGACGACGTGCCAGAGCCGACGCCGGGTCCGGGCCAGGTGCTCGTTGCGGTAACTGCCTGCGGCATCTGCGGATCCGACCTGCATTTCACCTCGCACGGCGAGCAGGTGCTGGCCGCGACGCAGGCCATGTCCGGCAGCCCGTCCTCGCGGGCATCGATCGATCTGGGCGCCGACATCTTCATGGGTCACGAATTCAGCGCAACAGTGCTCGAAGCCGGCCCCGGCACCGATACCTTTCCCGCCGGAACGCCCGTTACCTCTATCCCGGTGCTGTTGGCCGCCAAGGGTATTGAACCAATCGTCTATTCCAACACCACGTTGGGCGGCTACGCCGAGAAGATGCTGCTGTCGGCTCCGCTGCTGGTGCCGATCCCCAACGGGCTGGATCCCCGCCACGCCGCATTGACCGAGCCGATGGCCGTGGGACTGCATGCGGTCAACAGATCCGACATCGTGGCCGGCGAGACGGCGCTGGTGTTGGGCTGCGGACCGATCGGGATGGCAATCGTCGCAGCCTTGCGCACCGCAGGGGTGGAAGACATTGTGGCCGCTGATTATTCGCTCGCCCGGCGAGACCTTGCGACGATCATGGGCGCGCATCGCACCCTCGACCCGGCGCAGGGGTCGCCGTTCGACACCGTCACCCCGAACGTGGTCTTCGAGGCGGTCGGCGTGCCGGGCATCATCGACGACGTGCTGCGGCGCACGCCGGCGCGCAGCCGCCTGGTGGTGGCCGGAGTGTGCATGGAGCCCGACACCGTGCATCCGTTCTACGGCATCGCCAAGGAGATCAGCGTGCAGTTCGTACTGGCCTACGAGCCGGCAGAGTTCGCCGCGTCACTGCGGGACATCGCCGAGGGCCGGATCGACGTGGCTCCGCTGATCACCGGCGAGGTCGGACTCGACGGTGTGGGCACCGCTTTCGACGAGCTGGCCGACCCCGGTCGGCACTGCAAGATCCTGGTTACCCCTTAGCCGAAGCGCCCAGCCACGCCTGCGGGAAGCCACCGGCGTCGACCAGCTGCTTCGACCACCCGCCCACCAGTTCCACCAATTCGCCGAAGTCGTCGCCGAGACGGGCCACGATCGGAGCACATGCCGCGTCGGTCGCCGTCTCGACCGCCTCGCGCGCGGCGCGTCCGGCATCGCTGAGCACGCCGTCGCGCGCCAGACCGCGCTCGGCCAACCGGGCCTCGCCCCCGGACAAGTCGTCGTCGCTCCACGCCCGGGACCGGACGTAGGTGCGCGGCGGGAATCCGCGGTAGAGCTCGGTGATCAGGCCAATCTCGACACCATCGAATCCCGCTGCCACCCAGGCGTTCACGTGCGCGTCGCCACGGAATTCGCGCAGCTGGTCAGCCAACAGCCAGGCATCGGTGAGCGGCTCGCCGACCAGCCCGTCGGCAACCAGCCCGGCGAACAGCGGCTTGCCCGCCACCGAGAGACCATCGGCAGCGCGGCGCAGCAATTCCGCCGCGCGCTCGATGCCGTCAGGGGCTGCTCCCAAGACCCGACGCAGCTGAGCCACCGCACCTTCGGTACGCGCCGCCCGGATGGTCGGCGCGTCGGTCAACTTCCAGCCGTAGCCGACGGCGGGAACGACCACCGCCGGATTGAACACCCCGAACGTCGCGGCGATCACGTCGCCGGGCGCCTGCCCCAGCGCGGAGCCGCGGCTGCAGAAGTACGCTGGCCCGTCCGGCATTTCGACCCCATCGGTTGTTGCGGGGCTGGCACCGAAACCGAGCGCCGCGTAACCGCGGTGACACTCCGGGGAGAAGTACACCTGGCCGGCGAACGGCTCGATGGCGCTGGACAGTGCTCGCGACGGTGCGGAGGTCATCACCTCAGTGTGCCGCATGGGCCTTTTCCGCCGGTGTGTGCGTCGTCTCCGATAGGGTGCCAGTCATGCCGACACACAGTGCCCGGATGGTTCTCCGCTGGTCGATGACGATGGCGCTGGCCGGCGTGGCCGCCCTCGCAATGGCCGGCTGCGATGCCGCGCCGGGCGGCGGAACGGACATCCCGCGCCAGGTGACCGTGGTGGGCACCGGCGAGGTCCAGGGAATTCCGGACACGCTGACCACTGAGGCGGGTATCGAGTTCGTCGCCGGAGATGTCACCAGCGCGATGAACCAGACCAGCGAGCGTCAGCAGGCGGTGATCGACGCACTGGTGGATGCCGGTGTGGACCGCAAGGACATCAGCACCACCCAGGTCAGCCTGCAGCCGCAGTACGGCAATCCCGACGCCAGCGGGTCGGCCAACATCACCGGCTACCGGGCCGGCAACACCATCCGGGTCAAGGTCGAGCGCGATTCCGCCTCCCAGGTCCTGGCGGTGATCGTGCGAGCCGGCGGGGACGCCACCCGGATCAACGGGGTCAGCTACTCCATCGAGGACGATTCGGCGCTGGTGCGTGGCGCCCGGGAGCGGGCCTTCAACGACGCCAAGGACCGCGCCGAACAATACGCCCAGTTGTCGGGCCTGCGCCTCGGCCAGGTGATCTCGATCTCCGAGATCGCTGGCGAGACGCCGCCGACGCCGGTCGGGATGCCGATGCCCCGCGCGATGGCCGCCGCTCCCCCGGTCGAGCCCGGTCAGCAGACCGTGAGCTTCACCGTGACCGCGGTCTGGGAGCTGAGCTAAGACTCCTAACCTTCTGATCCGTGGTCGGATCACTCTTTAGTCCTTCCGACCGTGACGGCAGTTATCCACAAATGGCGGCCCTGTCAGAAAGTTTGAGTCAGTGGAATCCGCTATAATCGAACGTATGTTCGATCAGTCGGCGGGTTCCGTCTCCGGAGTCGGTGGCGCGGCTTAGTGAGCTGTTTGAGCGGCGGTATCCGTCGGTGACGTCGGAGTCGGCGGCGTTGGTGGATCGGGTGTGTGTGTCGGCGCGGGCGGAGAATCGGGCGGCGGCGGCGCAGTTGGTGGCGATCGGGGAGTTGTTTGCGCTGCGGTTGAGTCGCTGTGGTGAGACCGAAGTGTGGGCGGTCGATACCGAGGCGGCGGTGGCTGCGGAGGTGGCGGCGGCGTTGCGGATCAGCCAGGGGCTGGCGGCTAGTCGGTTGCATTACGCGCGGGTGATGCGTGAGGAGTTGCCGCAGGTGGCCGAGGTGTTCAAGGCCGGCGATATCGATATGCGGTTGTTTCAGACGATCGTGTATCGCACCGGGTTGATCACCGACCGGCAGGTGCTGGCGGTCGTTGATGGGCAGTTGGCGGCGCAGGTGGGTCGGTGGCCGTCGCTGACCAGGAGTCGGTTGGCGGCAAAGATCGACAAGATCGTGGCCCAGGCCGATGCCGATGCGGTGCGCCGCCGCAAAGAACGCCAAGCCCAGCGCGGGGTCGGCTTCAGCGATCAAGAGGGTGGGCTCACCGAGATCTACGGCAGCCTGTTCACCACCGATGCCCGTGCACTGGACAAGGCGCTGGATGCGTTGGCCGCCACGGTGTGTGAGCACGATCCGCGCACGCGTGAGCAGCGGCGTGCCGATGCGATGGGGGCGTTGGCGGCGCGGGCCGATCGGCTGGGTTGTCGCTGCGGGCGCCCGGACTGTGCGGCGGGAGGGCGGGCGGCGGCCTCACCGGTGTTGATTCATGTGATCGCTGAGCGGGCCAGCGTCGATGGGACTGGGGTTGCGCCGGGCTCGTTGGTCGGGGCCGAGGGGTTGATCCCGCCGGAGGTGGTTGCTGAGCTCGCCCGATCGGCCCGGTTGGTGTCGTTGGTGCATCCCGGCGATGCTCCGCCGGAGCCGGGGTATGTGCCGTCGAAGGCGTTGGCGGATTTTGTGCGGTGCCGGGATATGACGTGTCGTTGGCCCGGTTGTGACCGCCCGGCGCTCGACTGCGATCTGGACCATACGATTGCCTACGGTGACGGTGGGCCCACGCATGCGTCGAATCTCAAATGTTATTGCCGCACCCATCATTTGGTGAAGACGTTTTGGGGGTGGCGAGATCAGCAGTTGCCCGATGGCACGGTGATCCTGACGTCGCCGTCGGGGTGCACTTACGTCACCACCCCGGGCAGTTCGTGGCTGTTCCCGTACTTGTGCGTGCCCACCGGGGGCCTGCCGACACCGCGGCAGCGCGTCGATGACCGCTGTGGTGAGCGCACCGCGATGATGCCCCGCCGACGGCGCACCCGCGCCCAACACCGCGCGGCCCGTATCGCTACCGAACGCAACCAGAACCGCAAGGCCCGCGAAGCGCGACACGCTGCATTCGACGCCGTCTGGTTCCCCAAAGCCACCGCCGCCGCAGACGACGACCCACCACCCTTCTAACGGGACCCGTTGGTTCGGGTTGCGAGCGTGGGAACTTGCAACCACCGACAGTTGCTGGTCGTGGGATCGCCTCGCCTGCACCGGTGCCGCTTCGCCAGGCAGAACGCTCCGCCGTCGCCACATGGATTCGGCGACTCGCCGTCCCAATCATCGGTCACCGCGATGAAGCGAATCGGCAAAGTCTTCGGCGAGTACACCTCCGACAGCTCGGCGATGATCCCGAATTGAAAGGGAGTCAGAGGCGGGCGTACCAATGATGCTGAGGGCGCCCGCCTCCGTCGCTCACCTGACGAACACTCCGTTCGTCAGCTCATCCCGCCCGCAAACATTTCGACGAGGCTGACCAACGACGCGATGAGACCAACGCCCTCACCCGGGGCCGAGTACGGCATTCCCATCCCTACCATCTGCAGGTCGAGACCGAGCGAGTTGTAGATCGAACCACCGATGCTGCCGGAATCTGTTACTCCGGGTGTGAAAAGACCGCCGAAATCGAAGCTGGCCCCGAGGACCGCATTGCCTTCCGGGACCTGCAAAGCGTCGTTCAACATCGGAACCAACGCATCAAGGTTCAGAGTGGCCCCGTTGAAGAACGCGCCGACCATGTTCGCGGGCGTGGCCAACAGTTCTTGCAGCGCCGCCTCAAAATCACTGTCACCAACACTGTCGATGATCGACCCGATGCTGTTGATCAGCTCCACTCCGGGACTGAGCAGCGGGCCGACCAGTCCCATCAGCACGCCGCTCAACGGCGACGACAAGAGCGTCAGGATCGTGGCCGCGGGCTCGGCGGCTTCTACCGGCACGACCCCCATGCCCATGTCCATTCCGGCCAGGTACTGCAGACCCCAAAGATGGCTCCAGTCCAGAGTTTGTGCCGCCAGTTCCGAGCCCTCGGGGGTAGCGACGTCGACACCGAGGAAGGTCACCGCGGCAAAAGCCTCTTGCAGAGAACTTGGGAACCCGAAGTCAGCATCTTTGATTGCGTCGAAGATCTGGGTGGCGTTGGCGAGCGTGGTGTTGAAAACGTCAACCCATGGCCCGAACAGGTCGAGTGACGCGGTCAGTTGCACGGACGGCGGCGCTGAGACGGGAAGCGCTGGCATCACTGGGTTTACCGCGATCAATCCGGAAACGGCCAGGGCAGTTCCTCCGGCCATGAGGCCACAGAAGTCGATGCGGGGTACAAGGTAGTGAGAGTCACGAGACGGTGTCATGCCTAGTTTGTCGCGCGGCAGATGAGGTTGGTTCCTGCTTCAGAAGAGATTCTGAAGTGACGTACATCTAATTTTCAGGGCCGACCGAACTCGACGAGAGTGGTCGGCGCACGAAACCTCGCCAGACCACGCGTACGGTAGATCAGCGGAACCGCCGCGCCAAGCACCCTGCCCCGTCCGCGCGGCATGCCGAGCTCGGAGACGGCCCTGACCCCGGGCACCGCACGCAGTTGGTCGTAGTCATTTGCAGTGAACCAGAACGGCATTGGTGGCGCTGTGTAGTTGTCGCTGAGCTTGAAGCCACGGCGCGAGCGTGAGTAGGCACTCAACAACCTCGGCACACTGTCGAAGATCATCCGCCCGCCGGGAAACCTCCGGGCGCAGGCGGCGAACAGCTCGAACACCGCGTCGCGGTCCAGGTACTGCAGCAGCCCTTCGGCCGTGATCAACACATCGGCGGAATCGCCAACCTCGTCCATCCAGGAGTAGTCGAGCGCCGACTGGGCACAGTACCGCAGCCGGCTCGATTCTGGTAACAGCTGCTGTCGCAGCCGAACCACAGGCTGCAAATCCACCGAAAGCCAACGTAACTGACCGTTGTCGACCCGCCAGAAGCTGGTCTGCAAACCCTCGGCAAGGGCGACTACGGTGGCGCGCGGATACACCGCCAAGTATTCGCGCGTGGCCTGGTCGAACACCAACGCCCGCATCGCGGTGGCCTGGTGAGTCCTGCCGAAATCGGCGTAGTCGTACTCAAGGCTGTTGAACAGCTCGATCGCCATCGGGTCAACGATCAGCCCGTCAGACCGCTTCGCCTCGGCTGCCCGCTGATACAACGTCAGCAGCGCGGTCTCCGATATCCCATCGAGATGACGAGCGTCAATGACTGGCACGCCTTCAGACCGTACCCGCCGGACCCCCGCGGGTCGCTGCGAGAAATCTAACCGCAATCGACCGGAACTTTTCGATTCCCGTCTCCGACCACCTCGTTGGCGGGAACTGGCCCGCGCCTTGCGTTCCGCGGAATCCACGACATCAGAGGAGGTGCCATCCTGACCGCCCCGATCTGGATGGCAATGCCTCCCGAGGCGCACTCCGCCATGCTCGCCACTGGCCCAGGGCCAGGACCTCTGTTGGCAGCCGCCGCACAATGGCAGCAGCTCAGCGCCATCTACGACGACACCGCCGCCGAACTGACCCAGGTACTGGCCGGGGTGCAGACCGGCTCCTGGCAGGGCCCCAGCGCAACGGCCTATCTGGCCGCGCACACGCCGTATCTGACCTGGCTGGAGCAAGCGGCCGCCGACAGTGCCACGACTGCCGCACAACACCAGACGGCTGCCTCCGCGTATAGCGCCGCGGTGGCCGCAATGCCCAGTCTCGAAGAACTGGCCGCCAACCACGCGGTTCACGCGGTGCTGGTCGCCACAAATTTCTTCGGCGTGAACACCGTCCCGATTGCCGCCAACGAGGCCGACTACACGCGGATGTGGGTGCAGGCAGCCGAGACCATGTCCGTATATCAGGGCACCGCCACCGCGGCAGTGGCAGCGACACCGCCGATCCGCCCCGCTCCCCCCATCGTCTCCAATCCCGCACCGGCCACCTCCCCCGAAGGCGTTGCAGACGGCAATTGGCTGCAGGAACTCTCGCACGTCATCACCGAACTTCTCAACAACGCCGGCAATGTCGAAGAACTGCTGCGCATCTTCGAGGACTTCTTCCAGAACCTCGGTTTCAACCCGGCGATCGCTACCTTCCTGGCGGCGGTCGCGTTGGTGGCCTACGACGTGTTGTGGTACCCGTACTACGCGTCATACGGCCTGTTGCTGTTGCCGTTCTTCGCTCCCGCGCTCAGCGCGCTCAGCGCCTTGAAGTTGCTACCGCTGCTGAACGGCCAACAGATCACCGCTAATCAGGGGCCGGACATCCTCGCACCACGCGCCGGCGGGGGAAGCGTAGACCTTCCCGTTGCGGCGATCGTGGCACCGCCCGCTGCGGCCGGCTCCTCCGCTGCCCTGGCCGGCACCGCCGGTGCACCGGGACCGAACGCACCCATCGTCGCCCCGAGCGTCGACGGCGTTACCGCGCTGATCCACTACGTCGTCTCCGGTTGGGGACCACCCGGCGTCGAGACCGGACCCAAAGACGATATGGCAGCCTCCAACAGCGCTGCGGCTTCCAGCCGTGCGACCGCTCCGCGCGCTATCTCCACCGATGCCCGCAGCCGACGCAGCCGACGCAGCACCGGCCGGATTCGTATGCACGGCAATCGTTACGAGTTTCTCCAGGCCGGCGATGGCCCTCTCATGGCTACGGACTCCGCTGCCGGCCCCACCGAAAGACCCGAGGCCATTGCAGCAGTGGTGGCCTCCACCCGCGCCGCTGGGCTCACGGGGCGCGCTGACGAAATCCGGCGAGTTCCCATGTTGCCCACCAGCTGGTACGCCTCCGACCAGGTAGAGCAACTGACACAACCGATGAAGGACGGAAAAGACGAATGAACAAGGAAAGCCAGATCGGATGACGCTGACCGTCACAGGCACCGGTCTTGGAGCGGAGATCACCGGGGTTGACCCTAATGAGCTGAGCACCATCACCCGCGACGAGATTCGCGAGATCGTCTACGCCAACAAGCTCGTCATCCTCAAAGGCGTTCACCCCTCGCCGGAGCAGTACCTCCAGCTCGGCAGAATCATCGGCGACATCGTGCCCTATTACGAATCCATGTACCACCATCACGAGTTTCCGGAGATCTTCGTATCCTCCACCGAAGAACACCAAGGCGTTCCACGAACCGGCGCGTTCTGGCACATCGACTACATGTTCATGCCGGAGCCGTTCGCGTTCTCAATGGTGTTACCCCTGACGGTTCCCGGACCTGACCGGGGTACCTATTTCATCGACCTCAACCAAGCCTGGGCGTCGGTACCAGCCGCCCTACAGGACGCTGCCCGCGGAACATGGAGCACCCATGATCCACGGCGGCACATCAAAATCCGTCCCGACGATGTTTACCGACCGATCGGGGAAGTGTGGGACGAAATTACCCGGACCACACCGCCTATCAAATGGCCGACCGTGATCCGGCATCCGAAGACCGGTGAAGAGATTCTCTACATCTGCGCGTCGGGGACCACAAAAATTGAGGACCAGGAATCCCGAGCGCTCGACCCGTCGGTGCTCCAAGAGCTGATGGCCGCCACCGGGCAACTTGATCCCGAGTTCACACACCCCTTCATTCACACCCAACACTACGAGGTAGGAGACATCATCTTGTGGGACAACCGAGTTCTGATGCATCGAGCCAAACACGGCAGTTCCGCAGGTACCTTGACGACCTATCGGCTGACAATGCTCGACGGTCTCAAGACCCCGGGATACCCGGCATGAGCACCACCGGCTCGACGCCCCCGGCCCTGACCGACGCGACCCCGATCGCCGAGAACCTCTTGTCCAAGATCCTGGAACCCTACGCCTACAAGGGGTGCCGGTATCTGATCGACGCCGAAGCCCAAGCTGACACCGATTCGGTGTTGGCTCAAGGACGTTTCTCGATCGCCGAATCCGCCTACATCCGCAGCACCGGCCATTTCAACGCAGTCGAATTGGTGCTGTGCTTCAATCAGCTCGCCTACAGCGCTTTCGCGCCCGCCATCGCCGACGGCGTGATTCCCGCGTTTCGCGGTTGGACATTCGACGACTACTGCAAGCACCAACTCTCCAGCATGTACATCAGAACATCGTCGTCACGGTTCAGACGACCGATTGATGCCACCAAGTTCCAGGCGCGGTTGCACTGCCACAACCTGGAGATCGTCGAACGCACGGTGCGGTATCTGCGCGTACCGTGCGCCATTGAGTTCTGGGATGAGCACGGCGGCTCGGCGTATGGCGAGTTTGAACTCGCTGCCCTGAACATCCCCGGATGCCAGCCAGAACAAGCCCGCTGACATGGTGATGAAAGCCCCCTCCAGCATGCTGGAGCGCATTCTCGAACACGTTCACCAACGGCCCGACGCGATCGCCTTGCGCCGTTGCGATGGAACCGGATTGGTGAGCTACCGCGAACTGGCCGCGGAGTGGGAGGCGCTGGCCGGCGCATTGCACCAGCAAGGCGTATCGCAGGGATCGCGTGTGCTGGTCATCTCCGACAACGGGCCGCAGACCTACCTCGCGGTCCTTGCGTGCGCCCGGCTCGGCGCCATTGCCGTTCTCGTTGACGGCGATCTGCCGGTGGCCACCATCGATCGGTTCGCCCACCTCACCGATCCCTCCGCAATGCTGCGCACGGTCGGTACCAGGATGCCCACCACGGGCCTATCGGATCGCCTGGCAGCGATCCCGACACTGGCGGTTGCCGACGGTCAAGCTTTGCGCAACCCGCCGGGGAGCCTGGGTCATCCGAGGGGAGCTGCCGATGATCCAGTAGCGATGATCTTCACCAGCGGAACGACCGGTGAACCCAAGGCTGTGTTGTTGGCCAACCGAACTTTCTACGCCGTGGCCGACATTCTGCGAGCAGAGGGTTTGACATGGATCGACTGGGTGATCGGCGAGACAGCGTATTCGCCGTTGCCGGCAACGCATATCGGTGGGCTGTGGTGGATCCTGAATTGCCTGATGCAGGGAGTGTCATGTGTCACCGGTGGCGAGACAGGTGCGTCGTTGCTGGAGATCCTCTCGGTCAATGACATCGCCACGGTTTGTCTGGTCCCCACGCTGCTGTCACGCCTGGTGGCCGAATTGAAGGCGACCGGAGCACCGGTGCCTGCCTCGCTGCGCTTTCTGGGCTACGGCGGATCCAGGGCTATCGCATCGGACGTACATTTCGTCGAGGCTGCCGGGGTCCGAACCGCACAGGTCTTTGGTCTGAGCGAAACCGGTTGCACCGCACTGTGTCTTCCCACCGGGCCGGGCTCGATCGATGCCATCGAGGCGGGTGCTGTCGGCAGGCCATATCCGGGGGTAGAGGTCCATCTCGACGGCGACGGCAGTGGGCCAACGGGGCCTTCGGCTGCGTCGGGCACCCTGTGGATCAGATCGCCGGCAAACATGCTCGGATACTGGAACAACCCCGATCGCACCGCCGAAACGCTGCGCGACGGGTGGGTCAACACGGGCGACCTGCTCGACGCGGGCAGCGACGGTCTGTTCTATATCCGGGGGCGAGCGTCGGAGATGATCATCTGCGGCGGCGTCAACGTGGCTCCCGATGAGGTCGACCGGGTCGCGGAATCGGTCACCGGTGTCCGCGACGCCGCTTGCTACGAGATTCCCGATCCGGAGTTCGGTGCGCTGGTAGGGCTGGCGGTGGTCGCCGCGGAGAATCTGGACGAGGCAGGCGCCCGCGCCCTTAAGCAGTCGATCGCGGCCCGATACCGCAGCGAGGTGGAGGCTGCTGCGCGTCCGTCGACGATCGTCTTGGTCACCAGCATTCCCAGAACCCAATCAGGCAAGGTCATGCGCATGTCGCTGGCCGCGGCGATCGATGCACGCGAACGTGAGTGATCCTGTACGGCAGCGGATTCTGGCCGCCGTCTGCGACGTGCTCTACCTCGACGAGAGCGACTTCCTCGACGGTGACGCCACCGACCTACGCGACCTCGGATTGGATTCGGTGCGCTTCGTTCTGCTGATGAAACGACTCGGGGTGGACCGCGAGTCCGAACTTCCGGCTCGCTTGGCGCGCGATCTTTCGATCGCCGCCTGGGTTACCGAATTGGGAGATTCCGGTGAGTACACCTGACTCGGCACGTGCGCGGCGCATTCCACTGTCCGTCTCTCAGCAGAACATCTACCGGGGGGTGCTGCAGGATGGGGATCCCACGCTGTATCTGATCGGTCGCAGCTACCGGTTGCGTCCAGCGCCGCTTCGAGAATTTCTTCTCGCGTTGCAGGCCTGCGTCCGCAACAACCCGGTGCAGTTGTGCGTGCTGGAGGAGACCGAGTCGGAGTACCCGGACCTGGTGCCGCGGCTCGCAGTGGACGAGCTGGTGCGGATTGCCGGTCCCGACGTGGATCCGTTGTTCCACGAGTGGGATTCGGGCATCCTCGATCGGCCGCTGGTGCGCCACACTGTGCATACCGGCGCGAGCGGAGAAGTCGTCGGGCTGGATGTGCACGCCCATCACATTCTGCTCGACGGCGGCGCAACCGGACTGATCGAAGCCGATCTGGGCCGGTTCTTGTCGAATCGATCCGGCGAGATGCCCGACGTCGCAGCCGGACTGGACCGGCTCGCCGAGGCACATCGCCGGGAAGCCGAGAAGGTCCGCGCAGCACACCATCGACTGACCGAATCGGTCCAGCGGGAACTCGCCGCCGACGTCAACATCGGCGGCCAACCGCAGTCGCCGTCCGCCTCAGGCAGCGCGCAGCGAGGACGGCTGCGTGAATCGGTACAGATCACCGGGGCCGGCTACGACGCGATAGTGACGCTGGCCGAACAACAGCAGATCCCGCTACACATACTGGTGACGGCGGCAGCTGTTGCAGTAGATGCGAGCCGTCGACACAGCGCCGACGCCACGGTGGTGCACGCAGTTGACAATCGGTTCGGGGAACCCGACCTTGATGTGGCTACCTGCCTGGTCAATTCGGTTGCCCAGTCGGTGCGATTTCCGGCGTTCGCCTCGGTGCGAGACCTCGTCAGCACCTTAGACCGCGGCTATGTGAAGGGAGTACGTCGCCGCTGGTTTCGCGAAGAGCTTTATCGCCGTATATATCTGACGACCAGCCGGGCACCGCAGATGGAGGCGGTAGCGCTCAACTACCTACAACAGCCCTGCGCGCCCGAACTGCGTCCATTCCTGGACGGCCCGCCGTTGACAACCGACATCGGGCCGATCGAGTGCCCCACCGTAGCGGTAGTGCACGACGACCTGGGCCGAACACTGGGCCTGTCGATCTGGGATGGCGGCCCCCCGCAAGCGGGTGCCGAATCCACGGGAACCGCAGAGCTGATCGCCGAAGCACTGCGCAGGTTCCCGACCGGATGGGATCGACCGGTCGCGATGAGCGTCGGCGCCTGGCTCGAGGTCTGTTCGGACGGCAGCTGCCTGCCTTCCGAGAGCACAGCCGGGCCTAACGCCGAGACCCCATCGGCTTGGTTTCTGGACACGGCCGCCGACGTCGGCAGTTGGCGCCGACGCCGTCGTTACGTCGACGCATGGATCAGCTGGTTGGTCACCAGCGAAGTCGAGCCGGGTGAGGTGCTGGTTCTCGCCGACGACCACACCGACAAGACCCTGGATCTCCTGTTCGCCTGTCACTTGGCCGGCTGTGGCTACAGCGTCTGCGACATCGCGGACGATCTCACCGAGCGCGCCAACGCGATCGCAGCGCAAGGCGACGTCTCGTCCCGGGTCATCGACGTAGCCACGGCCGCGCCCGTGGCAGATCCGGCGATAGTCGGCGACCGCCTCCGTCGGGTCCGCAACGACCCCATGTTGGCGAACAGGATCGCCTACGTCATGCCTACCTCGGGGTCCACTGGAGTTCCCAAGTTGGTCCCGATATCCCATGGGGCGCTTGCGCTCTTCTGCCAAGGACATCGCGGCGCCTACGGATGGCAGTCGCACGATACCGTCTTGCAGTGCGCGCCCTTGACGTCGGACATCAGCGTTGAGGAGATCTTCGGTGCCGCCCAGTGCGGTGCGAATCTGATTCGGTCGTCAGCGGTACGAACCGGCAATCTGCTGCAACTGGGCGACGACTTAGATCGGCACCGGCCGACCATCCTCGACCTGCCCACCGCGGTCTGGCATCTGTGCTGCGAGGAACCGGAGTTGCTCAAGATTCTGACAGCATCCGGGTTGCGCCAGATTGTGATCGGTGGCGAAGCTGTTCGCCGACGGGCGCTCGAAAAGTGGCGTGCAGCCGTTGGTGTTTCGCATATCGCGTTGATTTCCAGCTACGGCCCGACCGAGTCCACTGTGGTGGTGACGTACCTGCCGCTGAGTGGTCCCGGACCCGTCATCGAATCGGACATCTGGCCGCGGGTTGGTCGCCCGATAGTTCCGAAAACGGTATTCGTCGCATTCGGCGAGATCATCGTTGTCGGAGATATGGTTTCGACCGGCTATCTGGGCAGGTCCGGCGCCTTCGGCACCGTGGTCGACGCCGACGGGACCCGACGCCGCGCGTTCGCCACCGCCGACCGCACCACCTGGGACCGTCGGGGATTTCTTGTTTTTGCTGGCCGCCAGGATGCCGTCGTGAAGCTCGCCGGACGGCGCGTCGACACCGCCGAGATCACCCGACTCATCGCCGAGGACCCCGCGGTCTGCGATGTCGCCGTCGAGCCCGAGGAGACCCGGCTCGGAGTGTGGTTTCAGACTTTGCTCACCCGCGTCGGAGCACAGGATATTCAAGCCCACGAACGGATTCGAGGCATCCTGCTGGCTGCCCGAGTACCCGGATTCGTGGTGTCGGGGGTCGCCGAGATTCCACGCAAGCCCGGCGGCAAAGTCGACTTCGACCGACTGCCCAAGACCCGAATCGAAAGCACCGAGAAGGCAGGAGAGCAAGCGGCGGGCCTGGCCGAACTCTGGAGTCGGTGCCTCGACCGCGAATTGCAGCCTCATTCTTCGTTACTGGCCGAAGGCATCGGTTCCCTGGATTTGATCCGCATCCTGCCTGCCACCCGCCGCTACCTCGGCCGGCACCTGTCGCTGCTGGACGTGATCAGCGCCGACAATGCGAGCCGTCTGCTCGAGTACACCGACGGTATCGGGTTGGACGAGGCCACTGCCGCCGAGATCGACGACGATCTGACCCGCCTGACCGCGCCGGCGCCGGCCCTTATGCCCGGCCCCCTCCCCCGCGAGAGCGGTGCCGTTCTGGTGCTGGGTGCCTCCGGAATTCTCGGTACCGGATTCGCTAGCGCCATAGGCGAATTGCGCGCCAAGGGATTCACCTCCGAGCTGATCCTGGCAACCACATCGAACCTGCCGGACGCCGACCCTTGGCGCTCACTGGCCGGCGTCGAGGGCATTCGCATCGAACGCATCGCTCCACACGGAATTTCCGACCTGATACGCACCACTGCAGCTGCGACCGTGGTGAATGCCATCGGTAACACCAACGTGGTGGTGCCATACCGGGAGTTGCGGCCTGCCAATGTGGTGGCGGTAGCGGACATCGTCGCGGCCTGCGCGGCTTACGGCGCCGGGCTGGTGCAGCTGTCGACGTCGGTGGTGAACGCGCAGGTAACTGCGCCGCAGGTCGTCGATCCGCGTGCCGCGCCCTATCCCTACGCGGCGTCCAAGGCGCTGGCCGAGCTGATCGTCGCGCGCAGTGTGCCGAATCTGGACTTCACCCTGGTGCGGCTACCGCGGGTGCTGGGAGAACCGCACCAACTGCGCGATTCCGCCGATATTCTGGTCGCATTGGCGGACGCATGTGCGGCGCTGGGCACTCACCCGGCCGTGTCATTGACCGAGGAAGTAACAATTGGCCGGTCGACAGCGGCTGCCATCCTGGGCACGCTCTCGGCTCCCCTGGGCCGCACCATCGCCGTGTTGCGGGGCACGCCCGTCGAGTATTCGGAATTCCTCTCTCGGTTCGGCAACCGTCAATGCGACGTCGACGAGTGGAAGAAACAGCTCGATGACAGCGACTGGGCACGACACAACCCGCGTCGCTGGGCTGTCATCGACGCCTGGCTCACGCTCGGAACGCGCCTGGGCGAACAGTCCTACCCGCAGTACCTGGCGCGCTACCCGACTGTCGCCGTGGAGGTCGACATTGTCACCGCGTTGACTGCCACGGTTTCGTCGCTGCCCGAACTGGTGCGTCACGGATGTTCGTCGGAACCGGACGGCCCTGCCCGACGACCACTCATAGAGGACCTGACGAAGGAGAAGCCTTGTCCGACATTCGACGGATCGAAATCGACGTAACCGGAATGACCTGCCGCATGTGCTCGGCACATATCGAGCTGAAACTGAACTCGATCAACGGAGTTCGGGCCACAGTGGACTTCCCGACCGCGACCGCCACCGTCGACGCCGACACCACCGTGACTATCGCAGAATTATGCGGGGCCATAACGGATGCCGGTTACCACGGCGAGCTGCGATCGGAGCGAGCCCGCACGGCGGAGGATGTGCAGATCGCCGGCGGCGCCATCGGGCGCATCGCGGGCGTGACTCGATTCCTGTCGCGGGGCCGGCGCAAACCGGCGATGCACCAGATCTAAGCTCCGCCGCCCCGCTAGCGGGCCTCAGCCCTGATAGACCCGCGGGTCCAGGGTGCCGATGTAGGGCAGGTCGCGGTAGCGCTCGGCGTAGTCCAGGCCGTAGCCGACCACGAAGTCGTTCGGGATGTCGAAGCCCACGTAGGCGATGTCGACGCCGGCGCCCAGCGCGTCGGGTTTGCGCAGCAGCGTGCACACCCGCAGGGACCGGGGCCGGCGGGTGGCCAGGTTGCGCAGCAGCCACGACAGGGTCAGTCCGGAGTCGACGACGTCCTCGACGATCAACACGTCGCGGTCGCTGATGTCGCGGTCGAGGTCCTTGAGGATGCGCACCACCCCCGACGACGACGTCGACGAACCGTAGGAGCTGACCGCCATGAACTCGAACTGTGTGGGCAGCGGAATGGCCCGGGCCAAATCGGTGACGAACAGCACCGCGCCCTTGAGCACGGTGATCAGCAGCAGGTCGCCGCTCTCGGCGCTGCCCTCGGCGTAGTCGGCGGCGATCTGCGCAGCGAGCTCGGCAGTGCGGGTCCGGATCTGCTCCTCGGTCAGCAACACCGATTTGATGTCACCCGCGTACAACTCGGGATTTCCCCCCGGCAAGATCGCAGCCACCAGCACAGCGTGCCATGGCAGGAGTTCGACAACCAACTGCAGCGGAGGAAATTCCCACCCCGCGACTCAGACCGGCTCGCTGCGCAGCCGGAGCAGCCCGTCGCCGCGAACCGCGAACAGCCGCTGTCCCCGCAGGTCCGATCCGATCGCCACTCCGCCCTGGCCGCGCCAGGCGGTCACCAGCCGGTCTACCGCGCGGATCTGCAGGTCGGTCAGGCCGCGTCCGCCTCCGTCGATCAGCCAGCGCCGGATCACCGCCAGGCGCACCGGGCCCGCCAAGGTCGCCAGCGCAGCAGCATCCAACGCGGCACCCGCGGTGGCGCCGGGCAGCGCCTGCTCGGCCAATCCATCGATGAGCTCGGTGTTCTCCCGCAGCGCGATCGCGGTCCGGGCCAGCGCTTCGGCCACCCCGCCGCCCAGCACGTCCTCCAACAGCGGCAGCACTTCGGCACGCAGCCGGACCCGGGTGAAGCGGCCGTCGCTGTTGTGCGGGTCGAGCCACGGCGTCAGGCCCAGTTCGGCGCAGGCCTGTGCAGTCTGGGTCCGCCGCACCCCCAGCAGCGGCCGGCACCACGGCGGGTCATATGGCCGCATCCCGGCCATCGACCGGGCTCCCGAACCGCGGCCCAGCCCGAGCAGCACTGTCTCGGCCTGATCGTCGAGTGTGTGTCCCAGCAGTACGGGATCCCGGCCGCGGGCATCGGCCAGCGCGGCGTAACGGGCCGCGCGCGCCGCAGCCTCCGGGCCGCCCGTGACTCCCACGGTCACCGGAATTACCTGCGCGTCAACGCATCCCAGTTCGAGCGCCTGACGGTACGCGGTCTGCGCCACCTGGGCCGAACCGGCTTGCAGGCCATGGTCGACGATCAGCGCGGTGGTGGGCCGCATCGCGGCGGCGACGGCGGTCAGCGCCAGCGAGTCCGGTCCACCGGACAACGCGACCGCCCAGCGGTCGCCCTGCGGCAGAAACTGCTCGGCGAACGCCCCCAGCGCGGCGCGCAGCGCGGCTACAGCACCCGGTCGATCCACCGCTGGGGCTCTTCGATCTCGGCGGGCAGCGGCAGGGTCTGCGGACCCGACCACACCGTGTTGAACCGGTCCATGCCGACGCGACCGACCACGGCGTCGACGAACGCCTTGCCGCGGGTGTACTGGCTCATCTTGGCGTCGAGGCCGAGCAACGCCCGCAACAGTCGTTGCAGCGGCGGCTGGCTGCGCTGACGGCGTTCCTCGAAGCGGTTACGAATGGTTGCCACAGACGGCACTGCCAGCGGCCCGACCGCGTCCATCACGTGGTCGGCGTGGCCTTCGAGCAGCGTGCCCAGCATCAGCAACTGGTCCAGCGCGGTGCGCTGCTCCTCGGACTGCACCGCCCGCACCAGGCCCAGGATTCCCGACGGGCCCGGCGACTCGGCGTCGTTCTGGCGGCCCCGCAGGTAGTCGGCCAGCCGTCCCACCACCTGCGTGAGGTCCGGGCTGCTGTCACCGGTCAGGACCGCCAGGGCATCCGACATGTAGCCGGCCAGCCACGGGTTGACGCTGAACTGCACGCGGTGCGTCACCTCGTGCAGGCAGACCCACAACCGGAAGTCGGCCGGCGTCACCTGCAGTTGGCGCTCGATGGCGACCACGTTGGGATAGACCAGCAGCAACGCGCCACCGCCCGCGCAGAACGGGTCGTATTGCCCGAGGATGCCCGAGGACACGAAGGCCAACACCGCACCGGTCTGCGCCCCGGTCAGCCGGCTGGTGAGGAAACCGGCGGGCCGCTCCGAGGCGCCCATCATCACCCGCATCGATTCGGCGGCCGCGGCGATCCACTGCCGCCGGTCGACTACCCGGGCGTCGGGGACCGGGCCGTCCTCGCCGAGACCAGTGACCTCCCGAACCAGCGGTTCGGCAGCGCGGGCACTGGCGTGCAGTTCCTCGATGACCTGGCGGCGCGTGTAGTCGGTCATCGGCGGTGCGGGCCGTGCCAGCCAGCCACCGACCGTCGCGGCGAACTCGAAGTCCACCGCGCTGCCGACGTCGGATTCGCTCATCCGCATCCGCAGGTTCGCAGCACCGCGGCCAGCGAGTCGATCGCGGTGCGCCCGGTGGGGCCGGCGTCGTTGGAGATGAAAGCAAACGTCAGCACCCGCTGGTCGCGGTCGGTGACGATGCCGGCCAGCGCATTGGTGCGGGTCAGCGAGCCGGTCTTGGCCCGCAGCCAGCCGGCCGCGCCGCGCCCGGTCTTGGGGTTGAGGAACCGCTCGGACAGCGTGCCGCTGCCGCCGGCGACCGGCAGCATGTCCAGCAGCGGGCGCAGCTCGGGCAGGTCCGGCCCGGCGGCGGCCTGCACCACCGCATCGAGGGTCCGGGCCGACAGCCGGTCGTCGACCGACAATCCGCTGGAGTCCTGCAAGCTGGCTCCGCTGACCGCGATGTGGGCGGTGGCCAGGCGGTTGGTCACCGCGTCGACGGCTCCGGCAAACGAGCGGGGCCGGCCCATCGCCGCGGCCACCTCGCGGGCGATGGATTCGGCCATCACGTTGTCCGAGGCGTTCATCATCTCGCCGAGGCGGACCACCAGTGGTGCCGATCGGACCGCGCCCAGCTCGCGTCCGGTCACCGACGAGGATGCGATGCTCACGTTGTCGGGGTCGACGCCCAACTCCGCGGCCAGCGCCTTTCCGGCGTCCAGCGCGGGTGTCGTCGATCGCCGGGACTCGACGGTGGTCGGCTGGACGCGGCCACCGTCGACCATCACCGCCTCGATCGGGGCGATGTCACCGCCCTCGATGTCCTCGGCGTCCCAGCCCTGGGCCATGGTCGGGCCGGTGAACGCCGACGTGTCGACCTGCACCTCGGTGACGCTCACCCCGCTACGTCGCACCTGTTCGGCCAGATCGCTGATGCGCGCGGCTTCGCGATACCAGGTGTCCTGGCCGACCTCGGCCGTCGACAACGTGGGGTCGCCGCCACCCACCAGCACCACCACTCCGGGCTGATCGCTCGCCGTCACCCGGGTGGTGACCCGGGTGTCCTGATCCAGCGCCAACAGGGCAGCCGCCGCGGTGAGCACCTTATTGGTGGACGCCGGCTGCATCGGCAGGTCTTCCTGCTGGGTCCACAGCGCCTTGCCGGTGAGTGCATCGGTGATTCGGCCGGTGAGCCGGCCCAGATTCGGATCGGCCAGCGCCTGCGCCATGGCTGCGGCCAGTGCGCTGCCGACCGGCACCGGGGCGTCGTCGGAGACCGGAACCACCCCGGGTTTGGCGGTCGCCACCGGTGCCGGCGACACGACGCGCGCACCTGCGCCGGATTCGTCCGGAAGCACAACGACCGCCACGACCACCACGGCGGCGGCCAGCGCCAGCACCGCGGCCGCGATACCCAGATGGGCGCTGCTGTGTCGCCACCGAGTGGGTTGCATGTCTCTCCTGCCTGTCAGGCGCAATTGTGCCGGACGGGCGGAGTCCGGGCGCAAATCCGGGCCGCTCTAGACTGACCCGGTGCAATTCGACGTGACCATCGAAATCCCCAAGGGCCAGCGCAACAAGTACGAGGTCGACCACGCCACCGGGCGGGTCAAGCTCGACCGCTACCTGTACACGCCGATGGGCTACCCCACCGACTACGGCTTCATCGAGGACACCCTCGGCGAGGACGGCGACCCGCTGGACGCGATGGTGCTGCTGCCGCAGTCGGTGTTCCCCGGCGTGTTGGTCGAGGCACGTCCGGTCGGGATGTTCCAGATGACCGACGAAGCCGGCGGCGACGCCAAGGTGCTGTGCGTGCCGGCCGGTGACCACCGGTGGGACCATATCCAGGACATCAGCGACGTGCCCGCCCATGAGCTGGATGCGATCAAGCACTTCTTCGTGCACTACAAGGACCTGGAGCCGGGCAAGTTCGTCAAGGCCGCCGACTGGGTTGACCGTGCCGAGGCCGAGGCCGAGATCACCCGGTCGATCGAGCGGTTCAAGGCCGAGGGGCACTAACTCCCAATACGTCCAGCAGCAGCGTGAGCTGGACGTCGAACACCGCCCGCGGTGCCGACAGGGTGTCCTCGCCATACCCGCCGAACACTTCCAGGCTGACCGCGCCCACCAGGGCGGCCCACAGCAGGAAGCATTTGGCGATGACAGCGTCGTCGCCGGGGAAGCCGAACTCGTCGCGGAGTCGTTCGAAGTCTGCCGACAGCGGTTGCGCTGCACCGCCTTTCCCGGATGTGATATCGCCGGCCGCGATGCCCGCCGCGATCGCTTCGAAGAGCGCCCCGACAACCCGGGTGCCTGGGGTCACGGTCCGCTCAGCCGGCGCGTGATAGCCGGGAACCGGGCTGCCGTACAGCAGCGCCCACCGGGCCGGGTGGGCTAGCGCCCAGTCCCGCACCGCGTGGGCGATCGTCACGATGTCCTCCCGCCACGGGGCCGATGCGCGGGCCCGGCCTACGGCATCGGCCAGATCGTTGTAGGCGTCGACCAGCAGCAGGGTGATCAACTCGTCGCGGCTGCCCACATACCGGTAGACCGCCGAGGACACCATGCCCACATCGCGGGCGACCGCGCGCAACGACAACCCGGCCGCCCCGTGGGTGCGCAGATGACGCCGCCCGACCTCGATGATCTGCGCCTCGATGCGCTCCCGCGACTCCTGGCGTTTTCCCACGGCACCAGTCTGACAGATACGAGAGCACTGCTCTTGTTTTAGCGGCTACGTCGTGTCACCATGCAAACGAGAGCACCGCTCTGTTATGCCCTGAGGAGGCTACGGCCATGGCGCATTACCAGCCGCCGAGCACGGTGGAAAGATTCGGCAACGCCCTGATCCGCAAGCTGGCCGAGGCGGGCGTCAGCATTGCCGGCACCCGCGCGATCTCCGTGCGCGGCCGCAAGAGCGGCAAGCGACGCGGTGTCGTGATCAATCTGCTGACCGTCGACGGGGTGGACTACCTGGTCTCGCCGCGCGGCAACACCGAGTGGGTTCGCAATGTGCGCGCCGCCGGCGAGATCGAGGTCGGGCCGCGGTGGCGGCCGCGCCCGGCTCAGGTCATCGAGGTGCCCGACGACGACAAACCGGAGGTGCTGCGCCGCTATCTACAACGCTGGTACTGGCAGGTCAAGGGATACGTGGCGGGGCTGACACCGGATTCCAGCGACGACGAACTGCGGGTCGCGGCGGCGTCGTTCCCGGTCTTCTCACTGCGCTGAAGTCGCCCCGCGGGTCCGGTAGAGGCTGGCCACCGTCGTCAACGCCAACACTCCCACCACGACCCCCAGGCTGACCGGGGTGGGGATCTCCGGGACATTGAGCGGCCGGCCCGAGTTGATGAACCACACCTCGTTGGTGCGCAGCGCATGCAACACCATCCGCACGCCGATGAACCCCAGGATCACCGACAGGCCCTGGGACAGATACACGAACCGACCCAGCAGCTTGCCCAGAATGAAGTAGAGCTGGCGCAGCCCCATCAGGGCGAACACATTGGCGGTGAACACCAGGTAGGGCTGACGCGTCAGTCCATAGATGGCCGGAATCGAGTCCATCGCGAACACCACGTCGGTGGTGCCCAGCGCCAGGCCCACCAGGAACATCGGCGTGACGGCCCAAGCCCCTGAACTGTCCCGGACGAAGAACCGCACACCGGACCAGCGATCGGTGGCGTTGAAGTGGGTGCGCGCAAACCGCACGATGAAGTTGTTGCCGCCCTCGCCCTCCCCGTCGCCGGTGGGGTCGTCGTGGCGGAGCAGTTTGATCGCGGTGTAGGCCATGAACGCACCGAACACGTAGAACGTCCAGGACAGCCGCTGCACCGCGACCCCGCCGAGCGCGATGAACACCGCCCGGAACGACAGCGCCATGACGATGCCGACGAACAGCGCCTCCTGCCGGTACTTCTTGGGCACGTTGAAGCTGTTCATGATGATCACGAACACGAACAGGTTGTCGACCGAGAGGCTGTACTCGGTCAGCCAGCCGGCATAGAACTGCATGCCGTACTTGGCGCCGTGAAAATGCCACACCCAGACGCCGAACGCCATCGCCAGGCTGAGGTAGAACGTCAGCCATCCCGCGATCTCGCGGATTGACGGTTCGTGCACGCGCCGGCCGATGATCAGCAGGTCGAATCCGAGCACCGCGCCCAGCCCCGCGAATGTCAGCAGCCATTCCAGCAGCGACGGGTCCAAGAGCGGGCCTCCGGTCAGCGAGTCAGTACTGAGGTTGTTTCAGGGCTGGCCGACGGTACCCCGCGGCCCGCTTAGTATTTTCGCCGTGGTGACCGACGTCGGTGGTACCGGATCCCCCGGGTTCCCCCGTGGGCTGGCCACCGGTCCTGTCGCCCGCGCCAGTATGGCCCGGGTCGGCACCGCAACCCTGCTCAGCGCGCTCTGCGGCTACGCAGTGCTGTATCTGGCCGCGCGTGACCTAGACCCGGCAGGTTTCTCGGTGTTCGGCGTGTTCTGGGGCGCGTTCGGGCTGGTCAACGGCGCCGCCAACGGCCTGCTGCAGGAAACCACCCGCGAAGTCCGGTTCGCCGGAGACTCGGCGCGCCAGCGCCCCGCCACGCCACACACCCGCCCGCTGCGGGTGGCCGGACTGAGCGGGCTGGTGGCGGCCGCGGTGCTCGCCGCCAGTTCGCCGCTGTGGAGCGGCCACGTGTTCGTCGAGGCGCGCTGGCTGTCGGTCGGGCTGCTGTGCTTTGGTCTGGCCAACTTCGCAGTGCACGCCACACTGCTCGGCATGTTGGCCGGCGCAAACCGCTGGACGCAGTACGGCGCGCTGATGGTGACCGATGCGAGTGTCCGGGTGGCCGTGGCCACCGCGACGTTCGTCGTCGGCTGGGGCCTGGTCGGGTTCTTGTGGGCCACCGTGGCCGGCGCGCTGGCCTGGCTGCTGCTGCTGGCCGCCTCACCCGCGGCCCGTTCCGCAGCGCGCCTGCTGACGCCGGTGAGCACGGCGGGATTCCTGCGCGGTGCGGCGCATTCAATCACCGCGGCCGGGGCCAGCGCGATCCTGGTGATGGGCTTTCCGGTGCTGCTACAGGCCACCTACGGCGAATTGGGCGCCGCCGGCGGCGTCGTGATCCTGGCGGTCACGGTGACCCGGGCACCGCTGCTGGTGCCGCTGACCGCCATGCAGGGCAACCTGATCGCGCACTTCGTCGACCAGCGGGGCCGCCGACTGCGGGCGCTGCGCACCCCGGCGGCGGCCGTCGCCGCACTGGGCGCGCTGGGCGCCGTGGCGGCGGGTCTGCTCGGCCCCTGGCTGCTGCGCACCGTGTTCGGCGCGGACTACCGCGCCGACGGGCTGCTGCTGGCCGGACTGACGACGGCAGCCACCGCGATCGCGCTGCTGACGCTGACCGGGGCGGCGACGGTGGCCGCGGCACTGCACCGCGCCTACGCGCTGGGCTGGGTGGGAGCCACGGTGGCCTCGACCTTGCTTCTGCTGCTGCCGTTGGAGCTACCGACCAGAACCGTGGTGGCCCTGCTGTGCGGTCCCGTGGTGGGAATCGCCGTGCATCTGGCCGCGTTGCGCACCGATTCCTAAGCCGGGCAGGCGTGTATTTTCTAAACCATCGATACCCGCTACCCCGATGTCTGGATCATCGTCCCGGCGTTCAACGAGGCGACCGTCATCGGTGACGTGATCGCCGGGATCCGTTCGGTTTTCGACTACGTGGTCTGCGTGGACGACGGAAGCACGGACGACACCGCCGCCACAGCGCGGCGCGCGGGCGCTTACGTGGTGCGCCATCCGGTGAACCTCGGTCAAGGCGCGGCCATCCAGACCGGGGTCGAGTTCGCCCGCCGCCAGCCCGGCGCCCGACTGTTCGCCACCTTCGACGCCGACGGCCAGCACCGGGTGGCCGACCTGATGCGCATGATCGACCATCTCGACACCGCCGACCTCGACATCGTGATCGGCACCCGGTTCGCCGCACCCGAAGCTGCCGCGACGGTGCCGCCGCTCAAACGAGCGGTACTGCGGACCGCGGTCTGGCTCAACCCGCGAATCCGCCGACTTGGGCTCTCCGACGCCCACAACGGCCTGCGGGTGTTCAACCGGCGAGTGGCCGATGGCCTCGACCTCACCATGACCGGGATGAGCCACGCCGGGGAGTTCATCGCCCTGATTGCCGAGAACCGCTGGCGGGTGGGCGAAGAGCCGGTCGAGGTGCTCTACACCGAGTACTCGAAGTCGAAGGGGCAGCCGCTGCTCAACGGCGTCAACATCCTGTTCGACGGGCTGCTACGCAAGAGGATGTCGCGATGAACTGGATCAAGGTTCTGCTCATCGCAGCGGTACTGATGCTGCTGATCTACCTGTTGTTGTCGCGTCGGTCCGCCCAGTCGCGAGCCTGGGTGAAGGTCGGCTACCTGGTGTTCGTGGTGGCCGGTATCTATGCGGTGTTGCGCCCCGACGACACCACCGTGTTGGCCAACTGGCTCGGGGTGCGCCGCGGCACCGATCTGATGCTGTACGTGCTGATCATGGTCTTCGCGTTCACCACGCTGAGCACCTATATGCGATTCCGCGATCTGGAGCTGCGCTATGCCCGGCTGGCGCGGGCGGTAGCGCTTACCCAGGCCCAACCGCCCGAGCCGCCTGAAACCGCCTGAGCCGTCCAAAACACAGTAATTCGGCAACAGTTGTCCCAGCGGTAACAGCGGGTTTGCCGATCGTCCGATTCCAGCCCTCACCGTTGCAGGTATGCGGACTACCGAAGTCCTGGCAGAACCTCTGGCCGACGTGACAGCGGCACTGCTGACAGTGCCGGTGGTCGAGCTGTACGCAGTGCTCTGGCGCGCCGGTCTTCTGGAGGTGCGACTTCGCGCATCCAAGCGATCACTGCCGCAGGTGACGGTGCTTCAGCCGGCGTAACCGGACAGCCTCAGCGCACCAGCTCCAGCTTCGCGGACGACTTCTTGGCGGCGGCTTTCTTGGCCGGTGCCTTCTTGGCCGGCACGGCCTTCTCGGCCGGGGCTTTCTTGGCAGCCGGAGCCTTTTTGACCGGCGCCTTCTTGACCGGAGCCTTCTTGGCGGCGGCCTTCTTCACCGGGGCCTTCTTGGCCGGTGCCTTCTTCACCGGAGCCTTCTTTACCGGGGTCTTCTTGGCGGCCGGAGCCTTCTTCGCCGGAAGGGCCGGAACCACCGACAGCGCCTTGGTGGGGGCCTCGATCTCCTTGGTGGGAGCGGCGATCTCCTTGGCCTCCTTGGCGGAGGTCGAGAATCGGCTCGCCACGGCCACCGCGGCGGTGGCCGCCGCGGCCGTGCCGAGGCCCTGCGCCCAGCCGATCGGGCCGACCGGCGTGCAACCCAACAGCTGGCTGACCCCTGGAGTGGAAACTATCGCCGCGAACAGCGCGAACGATCCGGCCGCCGTCGCCAGCACCATCGGCGCCCGCGAATCGACCACGGTCTGACCGAGTTCGGTGGTCACCAGCGAGATCAGCGCCACCGTTGCGGCCCGCTGCGGCAGGCCCGTTGCGGAGGCCATCGCCCAGGCCGCGGTCCCCGCCGCGGCGGTGACTCCGCCGCGGAACGCCACCGCGCGCCACAGTTTGCGCTCATCGAGTCCGGGCACCGCGTCACCGATCGGGCCGGCCGGCGTGCTCACCGCCACCGCGGTGGCCGGCAGTGCGTCGGTCAGGGTGTTCATCAACAGCAGCTGCCGGGTGTTCAGCGGTGAATTCCCCGTGATCGCAGTGCCGATGACGGAGAACATCACTTCGCCGGCGTTGCCGCCCAACAATCCGGAGATGGCCAGTTGCACACCGCGCCACAGTCGCCGGCCCTCGTCGATCGCGTCGACCAAGGCACCGATCTTGCCGTCGGTCAGCACCACGTCGGCGGTGGCATGTGCCGAGTCGCTGCCGTGCGCAACAACACCCAGCCCCACCGTGGCGGCCCGGATCGCCGCGGCGTCGTTGGCGCCGTCGCCCACCATCGCCGACACCCGGCCGGCGCGCTCCAGGGTCTGGACGATCTGCACCTTGTTCTCTGGAGACATCCGGGCGAAGATCACCCGCTCGCAGACCACCCGCTCTTGTTCCTTGCGGTTCAAGGCATTCCACTCCGAGCCGGTGATGACCTGCTCGGGGGCGACGGTCACGCCCATCTCGGCGGCGATCGCGGTGGCCGTGATCGGGTGGTCACCGGTGATCATCCGGATGTCGACGCCGCGGGCGGCCAGATCGGCGAGCAGCTGTGGAGCGTCGGCCCGCGGAGTGTCGGCAAGGCCGAGGAACCCGAGCAGCGTCAGCCCGGTGGCACTGACCTCCACGAGACGTTCGGAATCGTCCTGGACGGCCCGCACCTGGGCGGCGGTCAGCGTGCCCTGGGCGACCGCGATCACCCGCAGGCCCTGGGCGGCCATCGCGGCCACCTGCTGCTCGATCTTGGCGTCGGCGTTGGTGCAGGCCCCCAACACCACTTCCGGTGCGCCCTTGACCAACAGCTCCGATCCCAGCACCGACGCCGAGAAGGCCCGGCCGGAGCGGAACGGCAAGTGAGCGTCGGGCTCGATCCACGGCCGGGCGCCGGCGGCGGCCGCCGCGCCCTCGACGATGGCCTGGTCGGTGGCGTGCGCGTGCGCCGCACCGTCAGGAGCCGGCGCCGCCTGCGCGGCCGTGCCGAGCACGTCGTCGTCGGAATATCCCGCAAGCGGGCGCACCGTGGCGACCCGCAGCCGGTTCTCGGACAGCGTTCCGGTCTTGTCGAAACAGACCACGTCGACCCGGCCGAGTGCCTCCACCGACCGCGGAATCCGCACCAGTGCACCGGTTTTGGTCAACCGCTGCGACGACGCGTGCTGGGCCAAGGTGGCCATCAGCGGCATGCCCTCGGGGACGGCGGCGATCGCGACCGCGATCGCGTTGCCCAGCGCGACCCGCAACCCGCCCTGGCGCAGCAGGCCGAGCGCGCCGACCGCCACACCGCCGGCGGCGCTGTAGGGGAAGGTCCGGTACATCAGCTGGGACAGGTGGTGCTGCAGGCCGACCTCGGGCAGCTCGCCGGCGGCCAGTTCGGAGGCCCGGCGGGCCTGAGTGTCGCCGCCGACCGCGGTCACCATCGCCAGCGCCTTGCCGGCGATCACCGTGGTGCCCGCGTACAGCATGGAGCTGCGCTCTGCCAGTTCGGCGCCGGGAGTCGGGTCCAGTTGTTTGCCGACAGACAGCGATTCGCCGGTCAGCGCCGATTCGTCGACCTCGACGTCGGACACCTCGATCGTCCGGGCGTCGGCGGGCACCACCTCGTTGCTGCGCACCTCGATCAGGTCGCCCGGCAGCAGTTGTTCGGCGGGGATCTCGTGGTAGGACGGGGTGCCGTCAGCACCCAACAGCACCACCCGGGCCGGCGGAGCCTGCTGGGCCAGCAGGGTGTTCAGCCGGCTCTCGGCCCGCAACCGCTGATAGGCGGCCAGCATGGCGTTGCCGGTGAGCACCGTGCCCACCATCACGGCGTCGATCGGCGAACCCAGCATGGCGGTCGCCGCCGAGCACAGCGCCAAGATCGGCGTCATCGGGTCGGACAACTCTTCACGCACGGCGTGGAAGTACGGCCAGAACATGCCTTGCGTTTCCGCGTCGACCGGCGCGCGTTCGGCCAGCGGCGTCACCGCGTCCGGCGTCAGCAGCTCGCGCGCCTGCTCGACCGTCATGGCGTGCCACTCGTAGGCCGGTGCCGGCTTCGGTGCGTGCGCCCGCAGCACCCGGCGCGCCAGCAGATACCCCGAGAGCATTCCGGCGCCCGCACCAACGGTCACCGGACCCGGGCCGCGGCTCGGTCCGGCCCCGACACCGGGGATGGTCGCCCGAACCCCGCGGACCAGAAGCAGCCCGGCGATGGACGACGCCCCGATCGAGATCGCGACCCCGCGCTCGGTGGCCGTCCGGGCAGCCGGCAGTGCGCGCAGCACCTGCCATGCTCCGGCCAGGTCGGCCAGCAGCAGGTCGGCATAAAAAGGCGGCGGGCTGTCGGGGTGCTCGCTCGTCGGCATGACACCCAGCGCCAGATCCGCCGACGCCAGCGCCTGCGCTGCCGAGGTGGACAACACCGCAACCGTGCGGCCGGCCTGCTGCAGGTCGGCCACGGCCGCGGCTAGCGCGGCGTCGAGATCGTCACCGGAGACCGACCGGATGTCATCGAAACCGGGACGCAGCTCGCCGAGGATCTCGGTGTCCACCGTGACCAGCTCCGCGCCGGAGGCACGTGCTTCCAGGACCACCGCCGAAGCCAGCGCATGGTGCGCGGGCAGGATCAGCGCGTCCACCGACACCGTGCGGGCCGAGCCGCGGACCGTCATCCCGGGAACCCGGTGCCAGCCCGGGCGCAGTCCGGGCTTGTCGAGCAGGCTCTGCGCGCTGTGCCACGCCTTCGGCAGCTCATGCTCGCTCGCGCCGCGAATCTGCACCACCCGGCGTTGTTCACCGGTCAGCGCCCGCGGGTCGATGACCACGGTGTCGATCTTGTCGAGGCGGCGCAGGCTGTCCGGCCGCAGCGGCAGCACTCCATGCGCGTCTGCCAGGCCCTGTCCCAGGGTCGCGGCGAACGATTCGCAACTGGTGCGCACCGCTTTCGGCGAGGTGGCCAGGATCGCGCTCGAGGTCATGTCCAGGTTGCGGGTCAGCGCGCCCACCGCCCCGGCCGCGACCACCTGCGCCACCGCGGTGCGCTTCAGGTAGCGCTCGGCCAGACCGTCCGGCCGCGGGACAGGCCGCGCGGCGGAGTGCGCGTCCGGGTGCTCGGCGTACCGGGCCAGCTCCGGCTCGTAGCGATTCCAGGCCAGCGCACCGGCGCGGGTCTCGGAGGCTTTGAGGCCCTCCACCATCAGATCCACCGCCAGGATCGCCGGGGACATGGTGATGACGTGCGACCCGAGCGAGACCAGCGAAAGCACCCGGTCGGTCTTGGCCGGGCCGATCCGGCTCGCCAGCGCGTTACGAACCAGCGGCTGATAGCGGGCCACCGACGCCGCGGCGTCGAAGATCTTGGGCGCGGCCGGCCAGCGCATCGCGCTGCCCACGGTTGCGATCGCCAGCCCTACCGCGTTGGCGCCCACCATGGCGCCCTTGGTGGCCAGCAGCAGTCCATCGCCCGGCAGTGCCGCGGTCTCGGTCGCGGTCAGTTCTGTGCTCTTCTCGACCGCTTCCACCTTGGCGCACAGGTCGGCCAGCGAAACGTGGTCACCGATCTCGACGACCACCCGGGACAGCGGGCGGTTCAGCCGCACCGAGGTGACGCCGAGCTCGGCCCGCAGGGCGTCCAGAACCTCGGCACCGATGTCTGCGCCGTCGGGGTCGTCGAGCCCGTGCACCTCGATCCAGGCCCGCCCGGCACCGCGCCAGCTGCGCCGGCTGGTCAGATCGGAGCGCTCACCGGCCAGGATCTTGGCGCCTTCGCGCAGCGGGATGGCGGCGAGATCCAGGCTGGCAGATGCGACGGCGCCGACGGCGTCCAGTCCGAAACGGCCGATTGCGAAAACATCCATGGATGGCCTCCAGCGTCATAGCAGCGCTGGAGGTCTCTTCCGCCGGCTGCCCGGCTCACAGCCCCGGTCACCCGATGACGGGCGACGTGATGACGACACTGCGAATTGGGGAATACTCCCCTCCGACCGGCCAGTATGCCACAAAGTTCAGACGGTCTTCACCTGCCGGAAGTACTCCACGGTGCGTGTCACCCCGTCGGCCAGCGCGACCTGCGGACGCCAGCCCAGCACGTCCGCGCCCCGCGAGATGTCCAAGCATGACCGCTTCAGATCACCGAGGCGCGGCGGGTGGAACTCCGGGTCATCGGGTGCGCCGACGGCGGCGGCCACGGCCGTATGCAGCTGCCGGTCGGAGGTTTCGACCCCGGTGCCGACGTTGAAGCGTTGCCCGTTGCCCTGCTCACCCGACGCCCGCACGAAGGCGTCCACCACGTCATCTACGAACACGTAGTCACGGGTGTTCGATCCGTCGCCGAACACCTTGGTGGGCCTGCCCTCCAGCAGCGCCTGCGCGAAGATCGCCACCACCCCGGCCTCGCCATGCGGGTCCTGGCGAGGTCCGTAGACGTTGGCCGGCGCAATGTGGGAGCACTGCAGGCCGTAGAGGTGGCCGAAGGTGTTGAGGTAGATCTCACCGGCCACCTTCCCCGCGGCATAGGGCGATGCGGGATCGGCCGGGACGTCTTCGCCGGTCGGGTAGTGCGCCGGGGTGCCATAAATCGACCCGCCCGAGGAGGTGTGCACGATCTTGCGCACCCCCGCCGTCCGCGCGGCATCGGCCAGCCGGATCGTCCCGACGACATTGACCGAGGCGTCGAAGACCGGGTCGGCCACCGAGTGTCGAACGTCGATCTGGGCGGCCAGGTGAAAGACCACCTCGGGCTGGTGCTGCGCCAGGATTGCCTGCAGGTCTGCGGAGACGATGTCGGCCTCGACGAAGGTGAAGCCGGCGTCGCCGGCCAGATGCTCGATGTTGACGGCTCGGCCGGTGGCGAAATTGTCCAACCCGACTACCTGGTGCCCGTCCGCCCGCAGGCGGTCGACCAACGTCGATCCGATGAAACCGGCTGCCCCGGTGACCAGTGCTCGCACCGGCCCACCATACCGACAGGTAAGAAAGACGGATGCGCACCCGTTTCGCCGCACTGCCTTGGGTCTGTTGGGCGGCGGTTGCGCTGATCGCCGCCCAGCTGCTGGTCCGGGCGATCGTGGCGTTCGGGGGCTACTTCTACTGGGACGACCTGATCCTGATCGGCCGCGCCGGCACCCATTCGTTGTTGTCGCCGGCGTACCTGTTCGACGATCACGACGGCCATGTGATGCCGGGCGCCTATTTGGTGGCCGGGGCGCTGGCCAAGCTGTGGCCGCTGCAGTGGGCCGCGCCGGCGGTCAGCCTGGTGGTGCTGCAGCTGCTGTCGTCGTGCGCGTTGCTGCGCGTGCTGTGGGTGATTCTGGGCTGGCGCCCGGCGCTACTGGTACCCCTGACCTTCGCGTTGTGGACCCCGCTGGGCCTGCCGGCCTTCGCATGGTGGGCGGCGGCACTGAACTCGCTACCGCTGTGCGCCGCGATGTCCTGGGTGTGCGCCGACGCGATCCTGTTGGCGCGCACCGGGAATCGGCGCTACGCATACACCG
Source organism: Mycobacterium sp. SMC-11 (assembly GCF_046250095.1). NCBI lineage: Bacteria > Bacillati > Actinomycetota > Actinomycetes > Mycobacteriales > Mycobacteriaceae > Mycobacterium > Mycobacterium sp. SMC-11. The sequence continues at coordinate 4,334,414 of NZ_CP176430.1, forward strand.
CCACCCTGGCCTACCTGGGCGGCCTGTTGTTCTTCGAGAAGTCCGCGGTGATTCCGTTCGTCGCGTTCGCGGTGACGGCACTGCTGGGCTATGTATCCGGTAAGCCGCTGACCGGCGCGATCGTTGGGGCGTGGCGGGCCGGGGCCCGAATGTGGACGGCGATGCTGGCAGTGACCGCGGGGTGGATCGGGGTCTACCTGGCGGTGGTGAATCAGAAGCGGTGGAGTTTCGACCTCGACATGACCCGCGAGCTGCTGCAGCGCTCGATCACCCACGGCGTCGTCCCGAGCCTGGCCGGTGGCCCGTGGACCTGGGCACGCTGGGCGCCGGCCTCGCCGTGGGCGCTGCCGGGGCCGGTGGTGATGGCGCTGGGGTGGCTGGTGCTGGCCGGGCTGTTGGCGGTGTCGCTGGCGCGCAAACACCGGCTGGTGCCGGTATGGCTTGCTGCAGCCGGGTACGCGGCGGCCTGCCAGGTGCCGATCTATCTGATGCGCTCCTCGGCGTTCACCGCGCTGGAGTTGGCTCAAACCCTGCGCTACCTGGCCGATCTCGTCGTGGTGCTGGCGATCCTGGGCGCGGTCGGGTTGTGCGCCCCGAACCGGGACTCGTCGCGGTGGCTCAACGCCTCACCGCTGCGCGCCATTGCGGTGACCGGCCTGGCGGCGGCGTTCACCGCGAGCAGCCTGTATTCGACGGGCACGTTCTTGACCTGCTGGCGTGACGATCCGGCCCGCGCGTACCTGCAGAACGCCCGGCATGGACTGGCCGCCGCCCACGCCGCCTCCGATGCGCCCATGCTCGATCAGGAGGTCGACCCGCTGGTGCTGCAACGGGTCGTCTACCCGGAGAACCTGGCCAGCCACATGTTCGCCTTGCTTGCCGACCGGCCCGAGTTCGCCTCTACGACGACGCAGTTGCGGATGCTGACCAACGCGGGGACAGTGGCCGACGCCCAGGTGACCTGGGTCCGCTCCCTGGTTCCCGGACCGGTGCCCCACTGCGGCTATCTGATCCAGCCGGACCGGCCCGCAACCCTGGCGCTAGACGGCCCGCTGCTGCCCGCGGACTGGACCGCCGAGATCAACTACCTGGCCAACGTCGACGGTGCGATGACACTGTCGCTATCGGACGGCCCCGACGTGCGCGTGCGGGTCCGTCCAGGCCTCAACCGTGTGTTCGTGCGGCTGCCCGGCGCCGGATACAACGTGTCCGCGCGCGCCGACACCGCGGCGCTGTCGGTGTGCATCGCGGTCGGCCCGCTCGGTTACCTCGCGCCAAAGTAGGGACGGCAGGTTGGGTTGATGGACGAGCTTCGCCGGCAGCTGGGTGTGTTCGACGCGGTGACGATCGGGCTGGGTTCGATGCTCGGTGCCGGCATTTTCGTGGCGTTGGCGCCGGCGGCCGCAGCCGCCGGTGCGGCGATGCTGATCGGGCTGGCCGTGGCCGCGGTGATCGCCTACTGCAACGCGACTTCCTCGGCGCGGCTTGCGGCACGGTATCCGGCCTCCGGCGGTACCTACGTATACGGACGCGAGCGGCTGAGCCCGTTCTTCGGCTATCTGGCCGGGTGGGGATTCATCGTCGGCAAGACCGCATCGTGCGCGGCCATGGCACTGACCGTGGGTTTCTATGCGTGGCCCGCGCACGCCCACGCGATCGCGGTGGCGGCGGTGCTGGGGCTGACCGCCGTCAACGTGCTGGGCGTGCAGAAATCGGCGTGGCTGACCCGGGCGATCGTGGCGGTGGTGCTAGCGGTGCTGGCAGCGGTTGTGGTGACCGCACTGGGCGCCCGCGGTGTTGAGGCCGTTGGATTCGACCACTCGTCTGTGTCGGTGCCGGGGGTGCTGCAGGCAGCGGGCCTGCTGTTCTTCGCGTTCGCCGGCTACGCCCGCATCGCCACCCTGGGCGAGGAGGTACGGGATCCGGCCCGCACCATTCCGCGCGCGATCCCGATCGCCTTGGCCATCACTTTCGTGGTGTACGCGCTGGTGGCCATGGCGGCACTGAATGTTCTTGGCCCAGAAGGTCTTGCCAGCGCATCGGCGCCCCTGGTGCAGGTGGTGACGGCCGCCGGGGCGGCCAAGCTGACCGTGGTAGTCCAGATCGCCGCGGTAGTCGCGGCGACCGGATCCTTGCTGGCCCTGATCCTGGGGGTGTCGCGTACCACCCTGGCCATGGCCCGTGACCGGTATCTGCCCGGGTTCTTGACCGCGGTGCATCCCCGGTTCGGGGTGCCGCACCGCGCCGAGATCGCGGTCGGACTGGTGGTTGCCGGGCTGGCCGCCACCACCGATATCCGTGGCGCCATCGGGTTCTCCTCGTTCGCGGTCCTGGTGTATTACGCCGTGGCCAACGCCGCGGCCTGGACCTTGTCTGCCGCCGAGGGCCGTCCCCCGCGCCTGATCCCGATCACCGGCCTGGTGGGCTGCATCGTTGTCGCGTTCGCCTTGCCCGTCACCTCGGTCCTGGCCGGACTGGTGATGTTTGGCGTGGGTATTGCCGCTTACGGCGTGCACCGTCGGTTGGCTCGGCTGGGGCGTCGATAGTCCGCACCCGGGAACAACGCGCCGAGCTGACGATGACGCGCTGCACTCCCCGACCGTGCTGGGTACGTTCTACAGTCGTGCCTTCACTGCAAGTCCCCGCGCAATATCTGCGCGGCTCCTCGGCGCCGCAGCCCCGCACCCTGATCGACATTCTGCAGGACACCGCTGCGCGCTACCCCGATGCTCCGGCCATCGACGACGGCAATGTGGTGTTGACCTACGGGGAGCTGATCGAGGACATCGCCGACAGTGTCGCGTGGCTGGCCGCCCGCGGTCTGGGCCGCGGCGATCGCATCGGCATTCGGATGCCGTCGGGCAATTACGCGCTGTACGTGGCGATCCTGTCCACACTGGCCACCGGTGCGGCCTACGTGCCGGTGGACGCCGACGATCCACCCGAGCGCGCCGAGCTGGTGTTCAACGAAGCTCAAGTGGCGGCGGTGATCACCGAACAGGGATTGATCCGCGGCCCGGGCGCGTCACGCGGCTGGCGGGCCACGGCGCCGCAGACCAGCGACGACGCCTGGATCATCTTCACCTCGGGGTCCACCGGCACCCCCAAGGGCGTGGCCATCACGCACCGCAACGCGGCGGCCTTCGTCGACGCCGAAGCCCAGCTGTTCTTGCAGGACAACCCGATCGGGCCCGGGGACCGGGTGCTGGCCGGGCTGTCGGTGGCGTTCGACGCGTCCTGCGAGGAGATGTGGCTGGCGTGGCGCTACGGCGCCTGTCTGGTGCCGGCGCCGAGGTCGCTGGTACGCAGCGGCATGGACCTGGGTCCATGGCTGGTGTCGCGCGACGTGACCGTGGTGTCCACCGTGCCCACCCTGGCGGCGCTGTGGCCGGCCGAGGCGCTGGAGGCGGTGCGGCTGCTGATCTTCGGCGGCGAGGCCTGCCCGCCGGAGCTGGTGGCCCGGTTGGCGGTGGATGGCCGCGAGGTGTGGAACACCTACGGCCCCACCGAGACCACCGTGGTGGCCTGCGCCGCGCAACTCGACGGCAGCGGCCCGGTTCAGATCGGATTGCCGCTGCTGGGCTGGGATCTGGCCGTGCTCGGTTCCGATGGCGCGCCGGTGGCCACCGGCGAGGTCGGCGAGCTGGTGATCGGCGGTGTCGGTCTGGGCCGCTACCTGGACCCCGACCGCGACGCCGAGAAGTACGCGCCGCTACCGGAGCTGGATTGGGCGCGGGCCTACCGCAGCGGCGATCTGGTGCGGCTGGACGCCGACGGGCTGGTGTTCTGCGGCCGGGCCGATGACCAGGTCAAGGTCGGCGGCCGGCGCATCGAATTGGGTGAGGTGGACAGCGCCCTGGTGGCCCTGTCCGGCGTCAGCGGCGGTGCGGCGGCGGTGCGGACCAGCGCAGCCGGGACCCCACTGTTGGTCGGCTACCTGGTCAGCACCGACCCCGACTTCGATCTGGGGGCCGCACGCGCCGAGCTGGGCCGGCAACTGCCGGCCGCGCTGGTGCCCCGGCTGGTGCTGGTCGACGAACTCCCCACCCGCACGTCGGGCAAGGTGGACCGCGATGCGCTGCCGTGGCCGGTCGGGCCGGAGCCCGGCGGCGCGGGCCTGGCCGGTGACAGCGTTCTCGGGGACCCGGACAGCACCCTGGGCTGGCTGGCCGGGCTGTGGCGCGACGTGCTGGGCGCCCCCGTCGACGACGAGCAGGCCGACTTCTTCGCCCTCGGCGGCGGATCACTGCAAGCCGCACAGCTGGTGGCCGCGGTACGGCAGCGTTACCCGCAGACCACCGTCGCCCAGCTCTACGACCGTCCGCGGCTCGGCTCGCTGGCCGGGTTTCTCGACGACATGGGCCGCAGTGATTCCGGAGCGCAGGCCGCGTCCCGCGCGGTCGAGCCCACGCCGTGGCAGACCCAGGCCGCACAGGTGTTGCTGTCGGTGCCGCTGGCCACGCTGACCGGGCTGCAGTGGGTGACGTGGCTGGCGCTGATCAACAACATGGTGTCGGCGGTGCACCCGCTGGGCTGGCTGGTGCGGCTCGATTGGTGGTGGGTGATCGCCGCCTTCGTGCTGTTCGTGACCCCGCTGGGCCGGATGGGTATCGCCGCGCTGGGGGCGCGCGCATTGCTTTCCAGCCTGCAGCCGGGCACCTATCGGCGCGGCGGCCCCGAGCACCTGCGGGTCTGGATCGCCGAACGGCTCGCCACCGCCAGCGGCGCCGAGAACCTTTCCGGCGCACCATGGCTGGTGTATTACGCGCGGGCACTGGGTAACAAGATCGGCGAGGGCGTAGATCTGCACTCCGCCCCGCCGGTGACCGGGATGCTGACGCTGGGCCACCGGTGTTCCATCGAGCCGGAGGTGGATCTGGCCGGGCACTGGATCGACGGCGACGCGTTCCACGTCGGTCCTGTGACGGTCGGCAACGACGCCACCATAGGTGCCCGCACCACCCTGCTGCCCGGCGCTGCCGTCGGCAAGGACGCCGACGTCGCCCCCGGGTCCGGGGTAGTCGGCGAGGTGAAGAAGGGCCAGTACTGGACCGGTTCGCCGGCGATGAAATCCGGTAAGGCGCACCATCCCTGGCCGGATCACCGGCCACCGCCGCGCCCGGTCTGGGCTGCGGTGTACGGACTGACCTCGCTGTTGCTCGCCGGCCTGCCGCTACTGGCGCTGGGCGCCGGGCTGGCGGTGCTGGGCTGGGCCGTTCGGGACTGCGCCACGCTGACCGACGCGATTCGGCCGGCGGCGCTGGCCACCCCGCTGGCCGCGCTGGTCGCGATGTTCAGCTACGCCGCCTTGACCGTGATCGGGGTGCGGCTGCTGTCGATCGGGCTGCACGACGGCTACCACCCGGTGCGCAGCCGGGTGGGCTGGCAGCTGTGGGCCACCGAACGTCTGATGGACGACGCCCGCGACTATCTTTTTCCGGTGTACGCCAGCCTGATCACGCCGTGGTGGCTACGACTGTTGGGCGCCAAGGTGGGCTCCGGCACCGAGATCTCCACCGCGCTGGTCATTCCGAAATTCACCACGATCGCCGACGGCGCGTTTCTCGCCGACGACACCATGGTGGCCTCCTACGAATTGGGCGGCGGCTGGATCCACGTCGCACCGGCCACCATCGGCAAGCGCGCATTCCTGGGCAATTCCGGGATCACCCAGCCGGGCAGGCGGGTCCCCGACAACTCCTTGGTGGCGGTGCTGTCAACGGCACCGCACAAGGCCAAGACCGGCTCGTCGTGGCTGGGCAGCCCACCGGTGCGACTGCGGCGTAAAGCCGCCGACCTCGACGCCGAGCGAACGTTCGAACCGCCGCTGCGGCTGAAGGTGATGCGCGCGGTCATGGAGACGTTCCGGCTGATCCCGGTCATCGTGACGTTTGCGATCGGAGCCGCGGTTTTGGGCGCGTTGCAGTGGGGGGCAACAACGTTCGGCTACGGCTGGACCGCGCTGGGCAGCGGCGTGACGCTGTTGGCCGCGGGTGCGGTGGCCGGCGGCAGCGCTGTGGTGGCCAAATGGCTGATCGTGGGTCGGATCCGGGCGTCACAGCGCCCGCTGTGGTCATCGTTCGTGTGGCGCAACGAGGTCTCCGACGCTTTCGTCGAAACGGTTGCCGCCCCGTGGTTCGCCCGCGCCGCAACCGGTACCCCGGTGATGAACCTGTGGTTGCGGGCGCTCGGCGCCACCATCGGCCGCGGCGTGTGGTGCGAGACGTACTGGCTGCCCGAAGCCGACCTGGTGACGCTGGACGCCGGCGCGACCGTGAACCGCGGCTGCGTGGTGCAGACCCACCTGTTCCACGACCGGATCATGCAGATGGACACGGTCACGTTGGATGCCGGCGCGACGCTGGGGCCCAACTGTGTGGCATTGCCCGCGGCCCGTCTCGGCGCCGGTGCCACCGTCGGGCCGGCCTCGCTGGTGATGCGCGGCGACGAAGTACCGGCGGCGACGCGCTGGCAGGGCAATCCGATTGCGCCGTGGCTGGTGTCGGGCAAGAAGCGCGGGTCTTCGGCTGCCGCGCGTCAGGAGCCCGCGGCATGAGCAAACCCGCGAAGATTCCCGCCAAGGCGGCCAAGGCCCCGCCACCTGTTCTTGACCCCTATCTGCCCGACAGCGGCAACAGTGGTTACCGGGTCTCGCGCTACGAACTCGACCTGGAGTACAAGGTCAGCAGTAACCGGCTCTCGGGCACCGCGACTATCACCGCGGTCGCGCTGGCGGCGCTGCGCGAGGTCACCCTCGACCTCGCCGACACGATGTCGGTGGCCAAGGTCTGGATCAACGGTCGCCCACCAGCGCGGTTCGCCACCTCCGCGGCCAAGCTGCGGATCGCCTTAGCCGCCACAGTGCCGCCCGGTGCAGCACTGGTGATCGTCGTGCGATACTCGGGATCACCGCGCCCTAGCGAAACACTCTGGGGCGAAGTGGGTTTCGAAGAGTTGTCCGACGGGGCACTGGTCTCCGGACAGCCCAACGGCGCACCGTCGTGGTTCCCCTGTGACGATCACCCCTACACCAAGGCCAGCTACCGAATCCAGATCAGCACCGACAGCCCGTACTACGCGGTGGCCAACGGTGAACTGATATCGCGGCGCGCCCGGGCCACCCGCACCACCTGGACCTACGAGCAGCCCGAGCCGACTCCGACCTATCTGGTCACCCTGCAGATCGGCCGGTACGTGGCCCGCCGACTGCCGGGCTCGACGGTGGCAATCCGCGCGGTGCTGCCGGCCCGCCTGCAGACCGAGTTCGAGCAGGATTTCGCAGCGCAGGCGCAGATGATGGAGCTGTTCGTGCGCTTGTTCGGACCCTACCCGCTGGCGGCCGGCTACACCGTGCTGGTGACCGACGATAACCTGGAGATCCCCCTCGAAGCACAGGGGATTTCGATCTTCGGCGCCAACCACTGCGACGGCACCGGGGGATCCAACCGACTGATCGCCCACGAATTGGCACACCAGTGGTTCGGCAACAGCGTCACCCTGCGGCGCTGGAGCGATATCTGGCTGCACGAGGGGTTCGCCTGCTATGCCGAATGGCTGTGGTCGGAGCATTCCGGCGGGCCAAGCGCCGACCAGCTGGCGCGGCGTTACCACCGCCAACTGGAGGGCCTGCCGCAAGATCTGCTGTTGGCCGATCCCGGGCCGGCCGACATGTTCGACGACCGGGTGTACAAGCGCGGGGCGATCACCCTGCATCTGCTGCGCGGCCGGCTGGGTGACGACGCCTTCTTCGCCCTGCTGCGCGACTGGACGTCGCGCTACCGCCACGGCAACGCCGGCACCGAAGACTTCACCGCCCTGGCCGCCGGATACGCCGGCGAACCGCTGCAATCGTTGTGGCAGGCCTGGCTGTATTCCACCGCAGTCCCCCCGCTAGCAGCGCCCCGTTAACCAAAGCGGCCCGGTAGATATGTGTTTCGTATGAGTCATCGCTACCGAGTTGCCCGGTCGTAGCGGCCAAAAATAGCGTCAAATATCGGCGATCGAGGAGTGGCCGATGAATTTCGCAGCGCTGCCACCTGAAGTCAACTCTGCACTGATGTACACCGGAGCAGGCTCAGGCCCCATCCGCGCCGCCGCCACCGCCTGGAAAACCATGGCCGCCGAACTCGAAACAGCAGCCAACAACTACCGAACCATCATCGCCGAACTCACCGACCAAACCTGGCAAGGCCCCTCCGCAACAGCCATGGCCGCCGCCGCCACCCCCTACGCCGCCTGGATGAGCACCACCGCCACCAAAGCCAGCCACGCCGGCACCCAAGCCGCAGCCGCCGCCACCGCCTACGAAACCGCCTACGCCATGACCGTGCCCCCAGCCGTCATCGCCGCCAACCGCGCCCAACTGGCCACCCTGATCGCCACCAACATCCTCGGCACCAACACCACCGCCATCGCCGCCACCGAAGCCCACTACAGCGAAATGTGGGCCCAAGACGCCACCGCCATGTACGCCTACGCCACCAACGCCGCAGCAGCCACCCAACTGCCCACCTTCACCGCACCGGCACCCAATACCACCTCGGACGGGTCGTACGACGGCGCCGGCGAGGAAGGTTTGTTACTCAACATCCTGGTCGCGTTGCTGGAGGTGGACAGCATCGCTCCCTTCGAAGGCGGCGGTGCGGGACTGGAATTCGGCGGCCTGGCCATCGAGACGGCCAGCCTGGCGCCCTTCGCGGGCCTGGGTTTCACCGGCGATTTCGGTGCCGTCGGCTCCCTGGGCCTGCTCGGTGACGCGCTGCCGGTCGGCGGTGCGCTCGGTGTTGCCCCAGCCGCGGTGGCCCCGGTGCCCTCTGCCGGCCTGGTCAGCACCGGCCGCTCCGCAGTGCCCTGGGCCGGTGTGGGCAAGGCGATACCGGTGGGCGGCATGTCGGTGCCGCGGGCCTGGGCGGCGGCCGCGCCCGCGGCACTGCGCGAAATCACCTTGCTCTCAGCCCAATCCAGCGCCATATCAGCAGCAGCTGCCGGCACTGAACTCCCGTTGGCTGAGATGGCGCTGGCGGGTGCGGCCGGGCGGGCATTGACCAGATCAGCCGACACCATCGGCGCCGAACGCCGCTGCGCCCCGGTGACGGCGCCCAAACCGGCGGATCCGGACCCATCGGAGGATCCGGCGGACACCGTGACGGGTGTGGAGGTTCTTGCCGAACTGCGCGGGCTTGCCGAACTGCGCGAATCGGGAGTCCTCACCGACGAGGAATTCCATCGGCAACGCGAACGCGTCATCGACATGTTCGTCGACTGGGCGGGGGCCGGCCAGTGAATTTCGCAGCGCTGCCACCTGAAGTCAACTCTGCACTGATGTACACCGGAGCAGGCTCAGGCCCCATCCGCGCCGCCGCCACCGCCTGGAAAACCATGGCCGCCGAACTCGAAACAGCAGCCAACAACTACCGAACCATCATCGCCGAACTCACCGACCAAACCTGGCAAGGCCCCTCCGCAACAGCCATGGCCGCCGCCGCCACCCCCTACGCCGCCTGGATGAGCACCACCGCCACCAAAGCCAGCCACGCCGGCACCCAAGCCGCAGCCGCCGCCACCGCCTACGAAACCGCCTACGCCATGACCGTGCCCCCAGCCGTCATCGCCGCCAACCGCGCCCAACTGGCCACCCTGATCGCCACCAACATCCTCGGCACCAACACCACCGCCATCGCCGCCACCGAAGCCCACTACAGCGAAATGTGGGCCCAAGACGCCACCGCCATGTACGCCTACGCCACCAACGCCGCAGCAGCCACCCAACTGCCCACCTTCACCGCACCGGCACCCAATACCACCGCCGACACCGGCACCGGCACGGTGTCGACCGGCCTGCTGTTCGATATCGTCAGCGCGGTTTTCGAGGTGGGCAGCGTCGGGCCCTTCGGGGCGATCGGCCTGGGCGGCGCGTTCGGCGGCCTGGCGATGACGCTGGGAGAACTCGCCCTTCCCGAAGGAGCCGAACTCGGGGCGTTGGGCCTGATCGGTGAAACCGCGCCCGCCCTAGGCGGTTTGGTCCCGACAGCCAGCCTGGCGGCTACCGGCACGGCGTGGGCCAGCGCCGGCAAGGCGATACCGATGGGCGGCCTGTCGGTACCGCGGGCCTGGGCGGCGGCCGTTCCCTCCGCACTGCGCGACGTCACACTGGTAGCAGCTCCATCCGGTAGTGCATCAGCGGCAGCGGGGCCGATGGCGACCGCGGCCAAGCTCCCGTATTCCCAGATGGCGCTGGCCGGCGCGGCCGGGGGCGCCTTGACCAACCCGGCGGGCACCGAACGCCGTTCCCGGCCGGCCAATCTCACTGCGCCGCCCAATCGGGCCGTGGAGCCCGAAGATCCGGACGCCTCGGTCAAGGTCGACAAAGCCGACAAATCGAAAACCATTGGCGTCGTCGCCGAACTACGCGCGCTGGTCGAATTGCGGGACTCGGGCATTCTGACGCCGGAGAAATTCGCCCAGCGGAAACAACGTCTGCTCGGCGAATGACCCCGACTCGGTGGAAAATGGCGACCGATGGCGGGTAACACGGACGGTCAAGCTCCGCGCAAGGCGATCCTCGGGCAGCTCCCGCGGATCTATCGCCCGGACGGCTCACCGATTCGAGTGCTGCTGGTTGATGACGAGCCGGCGCTGACCAACCTGGTGACCATGGCCCTGCATTACGAGGGGTGGGTGGTCGACGTCGCCCATAACGGACGCGACGCCGTGACCAAGTTCCATGGCGGGACGCCTGATCTGCTGGTGCTCGACATCATGCTGCCCGATATCGACGGGCTGCGGATTCTGCAGCGGGTCCGCGAGTCCGATCCCTACACGCCGACACTGTTTCTCACCGCCCGCGACTCGGTGACCGACCGGGTGACCGGACTGACCTCGGGCGCCGACGATTACATGACCAAGCCGTTCAGTCTGGAGGAGTTGGTGGCCCGGCTGCGGGGGCTGCTGCGCCGGTCGAGTCAGCTGGCACCGCCGATGAACGAGGTGCTCACCGTGGGCGACCTGACGTTGGACGGCGCCAGCCGCCAGGTCACCCGCGGCGGCACCGCGGTCGCGCTGACCACAACCGAGTTCGAACTGCTGCGCTTTTTGATGCGCAACCAAGGCCGGGCGTTGGGCCGCGCGGAGATCTTGGACCGGGTCTGGAATTACGACTTCGCCGGCCGCACCAGCATCGTCGACCTCTACATCTCGTACCTGCGGAAGAAGGTCGACGCCGACCGCGCGCCGATGATCCACACCGTGCGCGGAGTGGGATACATGTGCAAGCCACCCGAATGACCGCCGCCCCCAAGCCCCCTCGGTGGCGTCCCCGTGGTCTGCGCCGGCAGTTGGTGCTGGGGGTGTCGGCCGTCGTCACCGTGGTGTTCGTCGCGGTGGGCGCGGTGTCGGTGCTGAGCCTGCGCACCTACGTCACCGCCACGAGCGACGCCGACCTCTACGAGTCACTCAACGCCTTCAGCCACTACTTCGCCGACTATCGCCACGTCGACAACGTGGTGGGCCCCGACGGCCATTCGAACATCGGCACGGCCATGCTCGGCTTCAGTGATCAGACCCCGGGCAATGTGCTGGCGGTGCTGCGCGACGGCGTGGTAATCGGGGCCGTGGTGTTCACCAAGCGGGACCCCTATCCCGCGCCCGTCGACGTGGTGGCCACCATCGCCGGGGGACGTTGGACCAGTGGTCAGCCGCAGACGGTGGAGTTGGGCAGCCTGGGCTCCTATCGGGTGGCTACCCGCGCGGTCGACGACGACGACCTGTTGTTCATCGGCGGCTCGATGCACCTGGCGAACCGCACCGTCGATCGCCGAATGGCTGCTGCCTCAGCGCTTTACACCTTGGCGTTGCTGGTCACCTCGGGGTTGACGATCACGGTGGTCAGCTATGCGTTGCGGCCGCTGCGCCGGGTCGCGGCGACCGCCGCCTCGGTGGCGGCGATGCCGCTGGCGGAGGGCGACGAGCGCATCACCATCCGAGTGGCCGAGGACGATGTCGACCCGGGCAACGAGGTGGGAATCGTCGCCGGTGCATTGAATCGATTGCTGGACAACGTCGACAGCGCACTTGCCTATCGCAGTGACGCCGACCGGCGGATGCGGCAGTTCATCACCGACGCCAGCCACGAGCTACGTACACCGCTCGCGGCCATTCAGGGGTATGCCGAACTGACGCGGCAGGACAGCGTGGCCCTGCCGCCGACCACCGAGTATGCGCTGGCCCGCATCGAGTCCGAGGCCCAGCGGATGGCCTCGTTGGTGGAGGAGCTGTTGTTGCTGTCGCGACTCGGCGAAGGCCAGGACCTGCAGCTCGAAGATGTCGACCTAGCTGACCTGGTGCTCGATGCGGTCAACGACGCGGCCGCCGCCGCACCGACCCACCACTGGATCAAAGACCTGCCCGATGCCCCGGTGTGGGTTCGCGGCGATCGCGCGCGGCTGCATCAGGTCGTCACCAACCTGCTGAAGAACGCCTGGGTACACACCCCGCCCGGGGTGACGGTGACGACGGCCATCACCGCGGACCACGGCGGGGTCGGTGGGCCGGCCGCGGAGTTGACGGTGGCCAACGACGGCCCCGGTATCGACGCCGAGTTGGTACCGCATCTTTTCGAGCGGTTCGTCCGGGCGGACAAGGCCCGCTCCGGTGAATTGGGCAGCACCGGACTGGGGTTGGCGATCGTCTCTTCGATCGTCGGCGCCCACCGTGGCTCGGTGAGCGTGGAGTCGACCGAGGGCTGGACGGTGTTTCGGGTGCGACTGCCGGTGGAGGATCCGCACTAGGCGGATCGGGCTCCTGACCGCGGTCGTCGGGACCGGTGTGGCAAGGCCCGCCACTGCGCCCACGAGAGGTCGAAGTCGACGACCAGCGCGGCCGGAACCGCCAGCGCCACTGGGGTGAACATCTGCGAGTCCTGTTCTGCGGCAATGCCGGTGAGGACCCGGCCGCCGTAGCCGTCTTCGGTACCGGGCACCGTGACGCGTACCCGTGCCGACACCGCGCCCGGGCGCGGACGCAGGTAGAAGACGCTGCCCGGCTGCACCGGGTGAGTCAGCTCGTTGCCGTCGGCATCCAGTAGCTCCGCACCCTCGGCGCTCAGCGCGGCGGAGTCTGCGACGGACAGGCGCAACGGCCCCACCAGACCGTCGACCATGGTGGCGGCCGAGACGTTCAATCCGGGTGCGGTGGTGCGCGCCCGGGCCGCGCCGGCCAGCAGGTACCGATAGAGGGCCACGATGCGGTCCGCATTGCGATAGGTGCTGGCGCCGTTGAGCCAGAAGTCGACGTCGCCGAGGGTGGCCCCCGTCCCCGGCCCGGCCACCGACAGGCGGTAGAACCGGTGGCCCCCGACGGTAGCACCCACGCCGAGCGCCTTGCGATGGGCGCCGGCGGCCTCGACGGCCAGCCGCGACGATTTCACCTCCCGCCAGCTACGACCGTCGTCGGACTTGTGCAGGGTCACCGTCACCGGCTCCGAGGCGACCAGTTCCAGGGTGTAGCCACCCAACTCCAGAGCCTCTTCGAACTCGACGGTCACCCCATCGGCATCGCGCAGCACCCGGACCGGCTCGGTGCGGGCACGGGTGTCCAGCTCCAAACCGTTGGTCAACCACCAGATCGCGGCCTGGGTGGCGGCAATCGCCTCGTGCTCGGTGATGTTGCCGCGTCCCAGCCGATGGCCGGCCTCCCGCAGCCGACGGCTCAACTCGACGGTGGTCAGCCGCGGGACCGAGTTACGCAGGATCCAGTCGACCTGAACTTCGCGGGGGTCACGGGCGCCCTGAACAGCCCGGCGCAGGTTCGGAACCGCCGACCAGGTGTCGATCCGGTATGCCGATGGCCGGGTGGGCGCGATGCCGTGAAAGTCCAGCGAATAGGCCGCGATGCCGGGGTTCAGGCGAATCAGATCGGTGCGTGCGCAGGTGCCGTCGGTGAAAACGATCCGGTCGACGGTGTGCGAATACGTACCGCCGTGATAGCGGGTCATTCGGTCGATGTCGACGGCCGGGCGGGGTTGCACCCGGCGCCGGACGGTCACCGTGGGTTCGGTGTCGAGAAAAGGAAAAACGGAGGTTGAAACGGTCATGCCGAGTCGACTTTCTGGTCTGAAGCGCGCACGGCAGCATCTCGCCGAGAAAAGGGGCGGGCTGCGACGCTAAGGAATCAGGGCGTCAGAGAATCAACAACAACAACACGCGGCAAGGCGGCACAAAGTGTGCGGCTGTGGCAGCGTGATGTTCGACATACACATACCCTACGACATGTACCGCAGCGGCGCGAACTGCGAGGGATTCAATTCGCCCTGAGCGCAACTGGTGGGCAAACCCGGACCATAGTCCATGATTGGCGCCGTCACTCATCAGGAGGAAAGCAATGACGTCCGCTCAGAACGAATCTCAGGCGCTCGGGGACCTCGCCGCACGGCAACTCGCGAATGCGACCAAGACGGTCCCGCAACTGGCCACCATCACGCCGCGCTGGCTGCTGCACCTGTTGAACTGGGTCCCGGTCGAAGCCGGTATTTACCGGGTCAACCGGGTGGTCAACCCCGGCCAGGTCGCCATCCATGCCGAGCAGGGCGCCGGTTCGGAGGAACCGCTGCCGCAGACGTTCGTGGACTACGAGACCAGCCCGCGGGAGTACACCCTGCGTTCGATCTCCACCCTGCTTGATGTGCACACCCGGGTCTCCGACCTGTACTCCAGCCCGCACGACCAGGTCGCACAGCAGCTGCGCCTCACCATCGAGACCATCAAGGAACGCCAGGAGTACGAGCTGGTCAACAATCCGGAATACGGCCTGTTGGCGCAGGTCACGCCCGAGCAGACCATCTCCACCCTGACCGGCCCGCCCACCCCCGACGACCTGGATTCGTTGATCACCAAGGTGTGGAAGACCCCGGGGTTCTTCCTGACCCACCCGTTGGGTGTGGCCGCCTTCGGCCGTGAAGCCACCCGCCGCGGTGTGCCGCCGGTGGTGGTGAACCTGTTCGGTGCCCAATTCATCACTTGGCGCGGCATCCCGATCGTGCCCAGCGACAAGGTGCCGGTGGAGGACTCCAAGACCAAGTTCCTACTGGTGCGCACCGGCGAGGAGCGCCAGGGTGTGGTCGGACTGTTCCAGCCCGGCCTGGTCGGCGAGCAGGCGCCGGGCCTATCGGTGCGGTTCACCGGCATCAACCGGTCGGCGATCGCGTCCTACCTGGTCACGCTGTACAACTCGCTGGCCGTGCTCACCGACGATGCGCTCGCCGTGCTCGACGACGTCTCGGTGGACCGTTTCCATGAGTACAAGTGACCCCAGGCCGGTAAACCCACCGGTCAGCGCCGCTGAGCTGGAGGTACTGGCCAACCAGCTGTATGCCGCCCGGCCCGGTCCGGACTCGCCGCCGCAGACCACCGCGGTGGCACCCCGGGGCGGCGTACCCGACCCGTCCGGACTGCTGCCGCCGGGGCTAGCCGACCTGTCGGCGTTCGCGGTGCCGAGCGGCATCGTGCCGACCGTGCCCGGGGTGCTGGCCGGTTCCCCGGCCGGGGCAGTCCCGGTCGCGCCACGTGGATCGGCCCCCGGCTGGCCCGGGGGCGCGCCGGCGGTTCCGCAGCTGGATTGGCACGGCACCCCCGCACCCGCCGCGGGTGGCGACGAGGCGAACTACGCGTTCTTGTCGCATCGGGTGCCGGCCGCCGAACCGGCTCCGACGGTGCCGGACTCGCACGAGATCTTCGACGTCAACGCGGTGCGCGCCGACTTTCCGATCCTGCGCGAGACCGTCAACGGCAAGCCGTTGATCTGGTTCGACAACGCCGCCACCACACAGAAGCCGCAGGCCGTCATCGACCGGCTGGCGCACTTCTACGCCCACGAGAACTCCAACATTCACCGGGCCGCACACGAACTCGCGGCCCGCGCCACCGATGCCTACGAGGACGCCCGCGACACCGTGCGGCGATTCCTGGGCGCACCGCGCAGTGAAGACGTCGTCTTCGTGCGTGGCACCACGGAGGCGATCAACCTGGTGGCATACGCCTGGGGCGGCAAGAATCTGCGCCCCGGCGACGAGATCGTCATCACCCACCTGGAGCACCACGCGAATATCGTTCCGTGGCAAATGATCTCGAAGAAGACCGGGGCAATCTTGAAGGTGGCCCCGGTGGACGAGGCGGGCAATCTGCTGCTGGGAGAATTCGAGGACCTGCTGGGCCCGCGAACCAAACTGGTTGCCGCCACACATGTCTCCAACGCCCTGGGCACCGTCACCCCGGTGCACGACATCGTCGAGCTCGCCCACCGCCACGGCGCTCGGGTGCTGATCGACGGGGCACAGTCGATCCCCCACATCCCGATCGACGTGCAATCGCTGGGCGCGGACTTCTTCGCGTTCTCCGGGCACAAGATCTTCGGTCCCACCGGGATCGGAGTGCTCTACGGCACCGCCGAGGCGTTGGCTGAGACGCCGCCGTGGCAGGGTGGAGGCAACATGATTGCCGACGTCACCCTGGAGCGTTCGCTCTACCAGGAACCGCCCAACAAATTTGAGGCGGGCACTGGCAATATCGCCGACGCGGTCGGGTTGGGCGAAGCCCTGCGCTACGTGGAACGGGTGGGCATCGAACGCATCGCCGCCTACGAGCACGCCCTACTCGAATACGCCACACCGCGCCTGGCCGATATCCCCGGGGTGCGGCTCGTCGGCACCGCCGACGAGAAGGCCAGCGTGTTGTCGTTCGTGCTGGCCGGCCACGAGCCGTTGGAAGTGGGCAAGGCACTGAACTCCGAGGGCATCGCGGTGCGCGCCGGTCACCACTGCGCGCAGCCGATCCTGCGCCGCTATGGCCTGGAGGCCACCGTGCGGCCGTCGTTCGCGTTCTACAACACTTTCGAAGAGATCGACGTCTTCATCAAGGCCGTACGGCGCATTGCCGAAGGGAGCGCGTAGCACCTATGGCGGCCTTGGCAGGAAAGGGCATTTGATGGGCAGGATCTACAACAACGTCACCGAGCTGATCGGCCATACGCCGCTGGTGCGGCTCAACCGGCTGACCGAGGGACTGGACGCTCAAGTGGCGGCCAAACTCGAGTTCTACAACCCCGCCAACAGCGTCAAGGACCGCATCGGCGTCGCGATCATCGACGCCGCTGAGAAGTCCGGCCAGCTGCGTCCCGGGGGCACCATCGTCGAGGCCACCAGCGGCAACACCGGCATCGCCCTGGCGATGGTCGGCGCGGCCCGGGGCTACAAGGTGATCCTGACCATGCCGGACACCATGTCCACCGAGCGCCGGGTGATGCTGCGCGCCTACGGCGCCGAGATCGTGCTGACGCCCGGCTCCGAGGGCATGGCCGGCGCGGTGGCCAAGGCCAAGCAGATCGTCGCCGACACCCACAACGCCCTGTCCGCAGACCAGTTCGCCAACCCGGCGAACCCGGCGATCCACGAGCGGACGACCGGCGAAGAGATCTGGAAGGACACCGACGGCGCCGTCGACATCTTCGTCGCCGGCATCGGCACCGGCGGCACGCTGACCGGTGTCTCGCACACCCTCAAGTCCCACAAGCCCGAGGTTCAGATCGTCGGCGTGGAGCCCAAGGACTCCGCGATCCTGCACGGCGCCGACCCCGGCCCACACAAGATCCAGGGCCTGGGCGCCAACTTCGTGCCCGAGGTGCTCGACCGCGACTGTTACGACGAGATCATCGACGCGCAGTTCGACGACGCCATCCGGGTGGCTCGCGCGCTCGGCACCGAGGAGGGGATCCTCGGCGGAATCTCCGCCGGTGCCAACGTGTGGGCCGCCCTCGAACTGGCCAAGCGCCCCGAGAACGCCGGAAAGCTGATCGTGGTCGTGGTCCCCGACTTCGGCGAGCGTTACATCTCGACGCCGCTGTTCGAACACATTCGCCAATGAGCGCGCTGATCAGCGTGTGGACGACGCTGCGCGAGGACCTGCGCAACGCGCGCGACCATGACCCGGCCGCGCGCGGGGACTTCGAGAACGCCCTGGTCTATTCGGGCCTGCACGCGATCTGGTCGCATCGGCTCGCGCACCGGCTGTGGGCCAAGCCGGCGCTGCGCGGGGTGGCCCGCGTGCTGGCCCAGGCCACCCGATTCGCCACCGGGATCGAGATCCACCCCGGCGCGACGATCGGGCGGCGGTTCTTCATCGACCACGGCCTGGGCGTGGTGATCGGCGAGACCACCGAGATCGGCGATGACGTCATGGTTTATCACGGTGTCACCCTCGGCGGGCGCTCGCTGAGTCACGGCAAGCGCCACCCGACCATCGGCAACGGCGTCACGGTGGGCGCCGGCGCGGCGGTACTCGGTCCGATCACCATCGGAGACGGCAGCGCGATCGGCGCGAATGCCGTTGTCACCCAAGATGTTCCGGCGGATTGCATTGCCACCGGAATACCGGCCGCGGTGCGTCACCGCACCGAGAAGCAGCGGGAGCCGCTGGTGGACCCGACCAGTTACATCGACCCGGCGATGTACATCTAAAGACACGTTCAGCGCGACGGCTCCGCGGCGATCACGTAGTCGTGACCGTGCCGCAGACCGCCGTCGCGGGCGAGGACGAGTAGGGCTCGAAGCCGCAGTTCTTCGACATACTGAAGCATCCCGCTGCCCAGAGCCGCGGACCCGAAACGTTGAATTCGCCTGCGGCACATATCAAGCTGGCGGTTGACATGTCCGGGTCCGTAGCGGATCGGGAAGCGTCGGCTCTCCACGATCTTCAACCCGGCCCGTTCGAGCTGCCGCAGCACCCAGTCGAGCGGATATTCACGGTAGGGTCGCTCACCGGCAAGTAGTAGACACGCGTCGCGGGCCCGCCCGATTTCCCAGATGATGCGGCCGCTTTCGGTCTCGGGCTGGTACTGAACGTAGGGTTCCAGCCCGGTGACATAGAGCCGGCCGTTGTCGGCGACCAGGGGGCGCAATCGTTCGAACGCCTGGTCCTGCCAGTACGGGGCGAAGCCCTCGATCGCGCCGACGAGATAGTCGACCAGCACGGTGTCGAAGGTTTCGCCGGCGAGCAGGCTGTCATCGATCCAGTTGCCGACCAGCAACCGGTCTTGTGGCCGGATTCCGTCGCCCAGTGCCGCGCGAGCCGCTTCGGCCATGCCGGGCGCCGCGGTGATCGCCGTCCAACGGTCGGTCGGCAGTGCCTGGACCCATTGCAGGGACTTCACCCCCGCACCGGAATCCAACATGGCGCCCCACGCTCGATCGCCATGCAGGGTCTCCACGTAGCGAAAGAGCGATGACACTTCGGATGTGGCGCTGGTGGACAACGGGATTGCTCGCTTCGTCGGCGCGGTCTGATGCGCACCGGCAGCGACCGTTGGGGTCTCGGCGGCGCTCGGCTCTCAGGCTAGCGCGCACGGACGTTATTGACAATGATTGTCAATAACGTCTGCCGGCATAGCCCTCGGCGAACGTGCGCAGAATGCCGGCAGGGGCGGTGTGTCGGCGTGCAGACACGCACGCTCACGGGGAACACGAACTGGGTCAAGCTTGTGGAGCCACCTAGGAGAATCGAACTCCTGACC
Source organism: Mycobacterium sp. SMC-11 (assembly GCF_046250095.1). Lineage (NCBI taxonomy): Bacteria > Bacillati > Actinomycetota > Actinomycetes > Mycobacteriales > Mycobacteriaceae > Mycobacterium > Mycobacterium sp. SMC-11. The sequence continues at coordinate 4,353,968 of NZ_CP176430.1, forward strand.
TATTCATTACGAGTGAATTGCTCTACCGACTGAGCTAAGGTGGCGGGCTCGACCGAGGCCGGGCCGGATCAGTCTACAGGTCGTCTCGCAGGGCCTGCCCGACGGTGGCCACCATGGCGCCGACGGCGAAGCGGGGCTTGACGTTGGCCGCCAGTGCGTCGCGGCATTCGAGCACCGCCTCGATGCAGCGCAACAGCCGATCCGGCGACGCGTGGGCGGCGATGGCCGCCACCGCATCGGTCATGTCCGGGTGGTTGGGCCGGGCGACACCGGCCGAGGCCGTGGCCACCAGCAGGGCATCGCGAAAGTAAGTGGCCAGGTCGATCAGGGCCCGATCTAGCGCGTCACGCGAGGCCCGGGTCTGCCGGGACTTCTGCCGGCGCTCCAGGTCCTTGATCACCCCGGCGGTGCCGCGCAGTGTTCCGGCGGTGCCCTTGCCGGTCCCGCCTGCCCCCAGCGCGGTGCGCAGCTCCTCGGTCTCGACCTCGGCGCGTTCAGCGGTCAGATCCCGCGCCTCGGACTCTGCTGCGGCCACCAACTCGTCGACCGCGGTGAACGCCCGCGACGGGGTCGCCGCGTCACGCGCCAGTGACAGCGCCCGCTGGCGGCGCTGGCGGGCCTCGGAATCGGTGGCCAGGCGCCGGGCCCGGCCCACGTGGCCGCCGCTGACCGCGGCCGCCCAGTCCGCCGTCTCGCGGTCGAGCCCGTCGGCATCGATCAGCACCTGGGCGATGGCCGCCGGCGGCGGCGTCACCAGCGCCACGTGGCGGCAGCGGGACCGCAGCGTGATCGCGATGTCCTCGGGATCGACCGAGGGGGCGCACAACAGAAACACGGTCGAGGGCGGCGGCTCCTCGACGACCTTCAGCAGGGCGTTGCCCGCGCCCTCGGTGAGCCGGTCGGCGTCCTCGACCACCACGATCTGCCAGCGGCCGGTCCCGGGGCGCCGGGAGGCGGCCTGCACGATGGCCCGCATCTCATCGACGCCGATGGACAGTCCCTCCGGCACCACCCGCCGCACGTCGGCGTGGGTGCCGGCCATCGTCGTGATGCAGGCGCGGCAGTGACCGCAGCCCGGCCCGCCGTCGGCCTCGTCGGCGGTGCACTGCAGCGCCGCGGCGAAACACACCGCCGCGATCGACCGCCCCGATCCCGGCGGACCGGTGATCAACCACGCGTGTGACATACCGCCGGCGGTCATACCGCTGTGTGCTACATCACGCCGAGCTGCCCGCGCGGCAGCCAACAGCTCGGCTTCGACCGACTGCTGGCCCACCAAACGCGCGAAAACCCCGGACATCATCGGTCACAGTAGTGGCTTGACCGGACATTCGGGCTCCGGCTTTGTCGCCTCGACCGATACGGTGTGCTGGTGAGCACCACGACCCTGGTCGGGCGGATCAACCGATTCGTCCGCTGGGTCGTGCGCACTCCCTGGCCGGTTTTCACGCTGAGCATGCTGCAAGCCGACATCATCGGGTCGCTGTTCGTCTTCGGTTTCCTGCGGTTCGGCCTGCCCGAGGAAGACCGCATCAATCTGCAGGACCTGCCGCGCCTGAATCTGGCGTTGTTCGCCATGGTGCTGCTGTGCCTGTTCGCTCTCGGCTTTTCGATCAGCACCGCATTGCTGATGCCGGTGTTCCGCTGGCAACGCCGAGAGGCGCTGCTGGCCGATGTGGACGCCACCGACTCCGATCCGGCAGATACCGAACTGGCCCGGTCCCGGGCGCTGCGGATGCCGTTCTACCGCTCCCTGATCAGCATCTGCTACTGGACGGTCGGCGGGGTGGTGTTCGTCGTCATCAGCTGGCAGGTGGTGCACAACGTGGTGCCGGTGGTGGTCACCGCCACCGCCCTGGGTGCCGCCGCCACCGCGATCATCGGTTATCTGCAGTCCGAGCGGGTGCTACGGCCGGTCGCCGTCGCGGCCCTGCGGGACGGGACCCCGGAGAAGCTGCGGGCGCCGGGAGTGATCCTTCGGCAGCTGCTGACCTGGCTGCTGTCGACCGGGGTGCCGGTGCTGGCGATCGTGCTGTCGGTGTTGGCCGGCAAGGCATCGTTGCTCAACGCCTCACCGGACAAACTGTTCACCCCGATCCTGCTGATGGCGCTGGCCGCCCTGGTGATCGGGCTGGCCGGCACCGTGCTGGTGTCGATGTCGATCGCCGACCCGCTGCGCCAGTTGCGCTGGGCGCTGGGTGAGGTGCAGCGCGGCAACTACAACGCGCACATGCAGATCTACGACGCCAGTGAGCTCGGGCTGCTGCAGGCCGGGTTCAACGACATGGTGCGTGACCTGGCCGAGCGGCAGCGGCTGCGTGACCTGTTCGGCCGCTACGTCGGCGAGGACGTGGCCCGGCGGGCCCTGGAGCGTGGCACCGAGCTGGGTGGCCAGGAACGCGACGTGGCGGTGCTCTTCATCGATTTGGTGGGTTCCACCCAGCTGGCCGCGACCCGGCCGCCCAGCGAGGTCGTCAACCTGCTCAACGAGTTCTTCCGGGTCGTGGTCGAGGCCGTCGGACGCCACGGCGGTTTCGTCAACAAGTTCCAGGGTGACGCGGCGCTGGCCATCTTCGGCGCGCCCATCGAGCACCCGGACGCCTCCAGTGCGGCCTTGGCGGCGGCCCGCGAACTGCACGACGGCCTGCTGCCGGTGCTCGATTCCGAAGAGTTCGGCATCGGGGTGTCGGCCGGGCGGGCCATCGCCGGCCACATCGGTGCCCGGGCCCGCTTCGAGTACACCGTGATCGGCGACCCGGTCAACGAGGCTGCCCGGCTGACCGAGCTGGCCAAGTTGGAGGACGGCCACGTGCTGGCTTCGGCGGTGGCGGTCAGCGGCGCGGTCGACGCCGAGGCGCTGTGCTGGGAGGTCGGCGAGATCGTCGAGCTGCGTGGGCGCGCCGTTCCCACTCAGCTGGCGCGGCCGCTGAACCTCGCAGCGCTGGAACCGATCCCGGCCGAGATCGTCGAGGACGCCGAGCCCGCGGCCGCAGCCGACTGACTCAGCTCTTTGTAGCCTTCTTCGCGGCTGCCTTCTTCGCCGGCGCCTTTTTCGCGGGTGCCTTGCGGGCCGTCTTCTTGGCGGCCTTCTTGGCCGGCCCCCGAGCCCGCCGGTCGGCGAGCAGTTCGGCGGCACGCTCATCGGTGATGGTGGCCACCTCGTCGCCCTTGCGCAGGCTGGCGTTGGTCTCACCGTCAGTCACGTACGGACCGAATCGGCCGTCCTTGATCACCATCGGCTTGCCGCTCGCCGGGTCAGCACCCAGCTCCCGCAGCGCGGCAGTCGCCGCCGCTTGGCGGCCACGGCGCTTCGGCTCGGCGTAGATCTTCAGCGCCTCCTCAAGGGAGATCTCGAAAATCTGCTCCTCGGTGGCCAGCGACCGAGAATCGGTGCCCCGCTTCAGGTATGGCCCGTAGCGACCGTTCTGCGCGGTGATCTCATCGCCGGACTCCGGGTCGACGCCGACCACCCGCGGCAACGACAGCAGCTTCAGCGCATCGTCGAGCGTCACGGTTTCCAGGCTCATGCTGCGCAGCAGTGAACCGGTACGCGGCTTCGGGCCGGTCGGCTTCTTGCCCTTCTTGGCGGTCGCCCCGGACTCGTCGTCCGGCGGGGGCGGCAGAACTTCGGTGACGTACGGGCCGTAGCGGCCGTCCTTGGCGACGACCTCGTGCCCGGTGGCCGGGTCCACACCGAGCGACCGGCCCTCCTGCGGCGTGGCGAAACGTTCCTCGGCCAGCGCCAGGGTCAGCTCGTCCGGTGGCAGCGAGTCATCCAGGTTTGCCCGCTGCGGGGTCGGCTCGCCGTCGTCCCCGGTGACCATGCGCTCCAGGTAGGGGCCGTTCTTGCCCACCCGTACATAGACCGGCCTGCCTTCGGCGTCGTCGAACAGCCGGATCGAGTTGATCTCGCGGGCGTCGATGCCCTCCAAGTTGACCCCGACCAGCTTCTTCAGGCCCCCGGCGCGGGCGATCGAGTCCTCGACCCCGTAGTCGCCGCCGAAGTAGAAGTTGTGCAGCCAGTCGACGCGGCGCTGGCGCCCGGCGGCGATCCCGTCGAGCTCGTCCTCCATGGCGGCGGTGAAGTCGTAGTCGACCAGCCGGCCGAAGTGCTGCTCAAGCAGCCCGATCACCGCGAAGGCCACCCAGGTGGGGACCAGCGCGCTGCCCTTTTTGTAGACGTAGCCGCGGTCCTGGATGGTCTTGATGATCGAGGAGTACGTCGACGGCCGACCGATGCCCAACTCCTCGAGCGCCTTGACCAGCGAGGCCTCGGTGTAGCGCGCGGGTGGGTTGGTGGCGTGGCCGTCGGGGGTCAGCTCGGTGGCGTCCACCCGCTGGCCCTGGGTCAGCTGCGGCAGCCGCCGCTCGGCGTCGTCGGCTTCACCGCCGGCCAACTCGTCGACGGTCTCCACGTAGGCCTTGAGGAAGCCGGCGAAGGTGATGGTGCGGCCGCTGGCGGCGAACGTCACCTGCTGAGAGCCGGACTGGCCGCCGATCCGCAGGCTCAGCGTGGTGCCGCGGGCGTCGGCCATCTGCGAGGCGACGGTGCGCTGCCAGATCAGCTCGTAGAGCCGGAACTCGTCGCTGCCCAGCTCATTGCGCACCGCATCGGGGGTGGCGAACGTCTCGCCGGCCGGCCGGATCGCCTCGTGGGCTTCCTGGGCGTTCTTGACCTTGCGGGTGTACTGCCGCGGCGACGGCGAGACGTATTCCTCGCCGTAGAGCTGGCGAGCCTGCGTGCGGGCGGCATCAATAGCGCTGGCCGACAAAGTCGTCGAGTCGGTACGCATATAGGTGATGTAGCCGTTCTCGTAGAGCCGCTGGGCGATGCTCATCGTCCGCTCGGCCGAGAACCGCAGCTTGCGACCGGCTTCCTGCTGCAGCGTCGAGGTCATGAAGGGCGCGTAGGGGCGACGGGTGTAGGGCTTGTCCTCCACCGAGGTCACCGACAGCGACGCACCGCGCAGTCCAGCCGCCAGGGCAGTGGCCGCGGCCTCGTCGAGCACCGTGACCTCGGCGGGCTTCTTCAGTGCCCCCAGCGAGTCGAAGTCGCGTCCGCTGGCCACCCGCAGCTCGTCGACGGCGACCAGTCGGGCGCTGAAGTTGGGCGGGGAAGCCGTCGGGTCGGAGACGCTGGCGTCCAGTTGGGCGACCACGTCCCAGTAGGAGGCACTGCGGAACGCCATCCGCTCGCGTTCGCGCTGCACGATGATGCGGGTGGCCACCGACTGGACGCGGCCCGCCGACAGCTTCGGCGCGACCTTCTTCCACAGCACGGGGCTGACCTCGTAGCCGTACAACCGGTCCAGGACGCGCCGGGTCTCCTGCGCGTCGACCAGGTCGATGTCCAGGTCACGGGGATTTTCGGCGGCGTTGCGGATCGCCGGCTCGGTGATCTCGTGGAACACCATCCGCTTGACCGGGATGCGCGGTTTCAGGGTCTCCAGCAGGTGCCAGGCGATCGCCTCGCCCTCCCGGTCACCATCGGTGGCCAGATAGAGCTCGTCGACGTCTTTGAGCAGGTCCTTGAGCTCGGCAACGGTGCTCTTCTTGTCGGGGCTGACGATGTAGAGCGGTTCGAAGTCGGCGTCGACGTTGACGCCCAGACGCGCCCACGCTTCGGTCTTGTACTTCGCCGGTACGTCGGCGGCGTTGCGCGGCAGGTCCCGGATATGCCCTCGGGAGGACTCAACGACGTAATCGCGGCCCAGATAGCCCGCAATTTTCCGTGCCTTGGTAGGCGACTCGACAATGACGAGCCGCCGCACGGGTGTTTTATCGCCATTGCGGGCGCTCACCGTCTTAGAGTCAGCCACCTTGCGCTTACCACTCCACTTCTGTCCGCACCGCCGCGTCACGCCGCCGGTGGACAACTGACAATCTCGCACTCACGCCCATGCCGATGCAAACCGGCGTTCAGCAGTGCATTCTCTCAAAGTCCGTCCGCATGGCCCGGGATCGCGGCTCCGACACGCGGCCATTGACTCAACGCTTCGGGATCCGCGGGTGATTCCCCGACGTTCTCGACCAGCCGCGATAACCTGCGGCGGCCGGTGATCCGCAACGCCGGATGGCCGCCGCGGGTCCCGATCAGCGTGGGCGCGATACCCACCCGCATCATGGCCGAAGCCAGTGGCTCGTAGGTGTCCGGCGCGTGCGGATCGAGTCCGAGCAGGTATCGGTCGTCCTCGGCGGCCCCTGCCGCCAGCGTCCACGCCCGCAGTTCCCGCGGCCCCGGCAGCCATTGCGGCGGCACCGTTTTGACCGCCCCGCGGGTCCAGGCCTGGGCCAGCGCGCGCAGGCGCGCGTCGACCGCAGTCCGCACCAGCGGGGTGTCTTCCTCGGTGCGCGTGACCTCGGACAGCAGACCGGCTTCGCCGATCAACTCGGCCAGTGCCACAGCTCGCCAGGGGGCGTCGACCACGACCGACAGCCGCGCGCCGTCACCCACCACGACGATCTGTCCCGGACCAGCCAGCACCCCGGTGAGGTCGGCAACGCTGGGCGGCACCGACTCTGCCGAAAAGAAGGAAAGCTGGCTCACGTCACCGACAGTAAGCCGGTCCACCGTCCGGCGGTATCCGGGGCGGTCTTACCCGCCCGAAACGAAACCCCCCGGCTTAGCTCCGTTGGTGGGAGCTGCCCGGGGGGTGACGTCAAATTCCGTTGCTTAGACGGCGCGGACGCCCGTGGCCTGGGGGCCCTTGGGGCTCTGGCCGACCTCGAACTCCACCCGCTGGTTTTCCTCGAGGGTGCGAAAGCCGGACCCTTGGATCTCCGTGTAGTGGACAAACACGTCCGCCGACCCGTCTTCAGGCGCGATGAAGCCGAAGCCCTTTTCTGCGTTGAACCACTTCACAGTTCCCTGTGGCATTTGTCGATCTTTCCTTACTCTTCTTGCCCGGTGCGGTGCGCACCGTTGTTCGGGGCACCGATTTTCGCTGCCCCGGGCCTGTTCCGACCGCCGTACCCTGGCGGTCGGTCGGTGCTGGCACCGAACTCCCCCGCGGGCACTGCGGCCGCAACCACAGATCCTGCGAAGGCTTAACACGAACACAGAAGCTACGACCGCCCATCAGTCAACCATGTTCGTCGCGCCGAGGACAGACTGCGGTGCCGAAATCTCGGCCGAAGGGTGAACAATACGGCGGCGGACATTCGAGGCCGGCGGTTCAGCGAGGCTCGACGTAAGAGAGGCGAAGCTGGGACCGCCGCATAAAGCAGGCAATTGAGGAAGGGACCAATGACGGCGAATTTCGGCGGTGAATTACTGGCCGCCGCGCTCGCCGGGGTCGAAACCGGTGAAGATCCGCTGCGTCACGTGGCCGATCTGCCGGCGTCGGCGGGCCACTCCGGAGCCTGGCCGGACTGGGCCGAGCCCGATGTGATCAGCGCGTTCACCGGGCGCGGGATCGAGGTGCCGTGGTCGCATCAGGTGGCCGCCGCCGAAATGGCGCACGCCGGCCGTCACGTGGTGATCAGCACCGGCACGGCGTCAGGGAAATCGCTGGCCTATCAACTGCCCGTGCTGCAAGCCCTGGCGACCGACCCGCGTGCCCGGGTGCTCTATCTGTCGCCGACGAAGGCGCTGGGGCACGATCAGCTGCGCGCGGCGTACAGCCTGTCCGCGGCGGTGCCCCGGCTGGGTGGCGCGGCCGGAGCCGTGGCACCCACCGCCTACGACGGCGACAGCGCCGCCGAGATCCGCCGGTTCGCCCGGGAACGGTCCCGCTGGGTGTTCTCCAACCCGGACATGATTCATCTGTCACTGCTGCGCAACCATGCCCGCTGGGCGGCCTTCCTGCGTGGGCTGCGCTTCGTGATCGTCGACGAATGCCACTACTACCGGGGGATCTTCGGCTCGCACGTGGCGATGGTGCTGCGACGGCTGCTGCGGTTGTGCGAGCGCTATGCGGCGCCGGGGGCGGCTGCCGGGCCCACCGTGATCTTCGCCAGCGCCACCACCGCGTCACCGGGCGCCAGCGCGTCGGCGCTGATCGGACAGCCCGTCGCCGAGGTCACCGAGGACGGTTCGCCGCACGGGGCCCGGACGGTGGCCCTGTGGGAGCCGGCACTACGCACCGATATGACGGGTGAGAACGGCGCGCCGGTGCGTCGCGCCGCCGGCACCGAGGCGGCCCGGGTGATGGCCGACCTGATCGCCGAGGGGGCACGCACCCTGACCTTCGTGCGCTCGCGTCGAGGCGCGGAACTCACCGCGCTGGCGGCCCGCACCCGGCTGGAATCGGTCGCCCCGACCCTGATCGACAAGGTCGCCTCCTACCGGGCCGGTTATCTGGCTGAGGATCGCCGTGCCTTGGAGCGCGCGCTGGCCGACGGCGAGCTCTACGGCCTGGCGACTACCAACGCCCTGGAACTGGGGGTCGATATCGCCGGGTTGGATGCGGTGGTGATGGCCGGCTTCCCCGGCACGGTGACCTCGTTCTGGCAGCAGGCCGGCCGATCGGGTCGGCGGGGCCAGACGGCGCTGATCGTGCTGGTCGCTCGCGACGACCCGTTGGACACCTATCTGGTGCATCACCCCGCGGCGCTGCTGGACAAGCCGATCGAGCAGGTGGTGATCGATCCGGCCAACCCCTATGTCCTGGGGCCGCAGCTGCTGTGTGCGGCCGTCGAACTGCCGCTGACCGTCGCCGAAGTGGCGCAGCTGGGTGCCGCGCAGCTGGCCGACAGCCTGGTCGACGACGGATTGTTGCGGCGGCGCTCTGACCGGTACTTCCCGGTGCCCGGGCTCGACCCGCACGCGACGGTGGAGATCCGCGGGTCGGCCGGTGGGCAGGTGGTGATCGTGGAAGCCGACACCGGGCGACTGCTCGGCAGCGTCGATGCCGGGCGAGCGCCGGCCACGGTGCACACCGGCGCGGTGTATTTGCATCAGGGCGAGAGTTATCTGGTCGATTCGCTGGATGTCGAGCGTCAGATCGCGTTCGTGCATGCCGAGGATCCCGGCTACGCCACATTCGCACGCGAGATCACCGACATCGACGTGACGGGGGAAGGCGAACGCGCCTGGTTCGGCCCGGTCAGTCTCGGCCTGGTGCCGGTGACGGTGACCCGCCAGATCGTCGGCTATCTGCGACGGCTGCCGACCGGGGAGGTGCTGGATTTCATCGACCTGGACGTGCCACCGGCGACGTTGCCGACTATGGCGGTGGTCTACACCATTGCTGCCGACGCGCTGACCGCCTGCGGAGTCGCCGAACGTGCCATCCCGGGTGCGTTACATGCCGCCGAGCATGCGGCGATCGGGCTGCTGCCACTGGTGGCCAGCTGCGATCGCGGCGACATCGGCGGCCTGTCCACCGCCGTGGGTCCGGAAGCGCTGGGGAGCCTGCCGAGTGTCTTCGTCTACGACGGTCACCCCGGGGGTGCCGGCTTCGCCGAGCGGGGATTCCGTGCGGCGGCCACCTGGCTCACCGCCACCGCGGAGGCGATCGAATCCTGCGAGTGTCCGCACGGCTGTCCGTCGTGTGTGCAATCACCCAAGTGCGGTAACGGCAATGACCCGTTGGATAAGGAAGGTGCGGTGCGAGTGCTGCGGCTGGTGCTCGGCAACCTCGACAGCTCGCACACGGGCTCTGGATGACTGCGGGAGTCGGCCGACCCCCCGAACGGCCGACTCCCCCGAGCCCTTACCCCGTCAGCTGCATCGCAGTGACGGGCGTCACCACGCGAAAGGACACGCGGGACAGTAAGACGAACGGTCGAGAGATGCGATCCGTTCCCAAACCGGTACATGACCGGATGCGGCCGTAAGTTACCGGCTGCACCGGATCTTCCGCAACTTGGCAAACGCGCGGACCGTGGAAAACCTGCCTCAAATCCGGGAGATATTTCACTGTTGGGGCAGGTAGAAAGGATGATAGTCGTAAAATCCCGAACTATGGCGCACGACTGGTTGCTGGTAGAGACCCTCGGGGGTGAACCGGTAGTCGTCGCGCAGGGCCGCCAGCTGAAGAACCTCGTGTCGCTCATTCAGTTCCTGCGACGCAGCCCACACCTGGCAGCGATTCAGACCGCGATCGCCGAATCGGTGCGGACCGGGGAGAGCCTGGCCAGCATCACTCCGCGCCGAGATCGGGTTATCCGCACCGAACCGGTGGTGATGTCCGATGGCCGGGTGCACGGCGTGCACGTCTGGACCGGGCCGGCCGACACGGAGCCACCCGAGCGCCCCGTCCCGGGCCCGTTGAAGTGGGACCTGACACTGGGCGTGGCCACGGACACCAGGGAGTCGCTGGCCAACAGCGGCAAGGACCCGGAGGTGGAGGCCACTCATGGCCGCGCGTTCGTCGAAGAGCTGCCCACCCGCGAGTTCAGCCCCAACGAGAACAAGGTGCTGGCCCTGGCGATCCGTGCCGAACCCGGACAGACCATCTGCAGCAGTTGGGATGTCACCGATTTCAACGGGGAGACCATTCGGGTGGGCTTCGTGGTCCGCACGGCCCGCGAGGTCGTTGCCGACGGCCGGGAGCATCTGGTGACCCGGGGGATGAACTGGCGTGGCCAGTTCGACGGCGCGGTGCAGCGCCCCGACTTTCTGGCGCAGCAGATCCTGCACGCGCTGGCCCAGCCGGGCGTGCACCGGGCCATGGTCGATCTGGCCAACCGGCGGCTGCTGAAGTGGCTGGATGAGCCGTGCCCGTTTTACGACTGGCGCAGCCCGGCGGATGTTTCCCGGGTCCATCCCGACGACCAGGTGCAGATCGCCCGGATGGAAACCGTCCTGTCCCGCTCCCAGGCACCGGCGAGCGGGGTGCTGCGGCTGCGCCAGATGGACGGCAGCTGGGCTCCGGTCCACGTGACGGTGAACCGGGTGGAACTCGACGAGGGCACCGTGGCCGGGCTGATTGCGCTGCGCTTGCCCACCGAGGCCGAACTCGCGGACGCTGGGCTGAGCGCCACCGTCGAAGCTCCCTAGCCGACAGGCCCGGCGCGAGCCGTCGCGCGGGCGGGGCCAAGTCGCCAGCCGGGCACCGGCATCGCGGCGGTGATCACCACATCGAGTCCGTCGACCGTGCAGCTGATTTCACCGGCGTGCATCCGCGATCCCAGCATCCTGGCTTGCGCGCAGGCGCCGGCGGGCCCGGCCGGAACTCGGCCCGCACCGGCCAGAGCCGCCAGGTCGGCGATGGCCTGGGCGCGGTGTCGCGCGATGACCGCGGCACCGAGCACAAAGCCGCCGCCGGTGACGCTCAACAGCACCACCACCATCGCGGCCGCGGCCACGGTGGCCCCACCGGCCTCACCGCGACGGCTCGAGCGCCGAGACCGCTTCGGCGGTGATCGCCATGCCGGGCAACAGAACCGGCCGAGCGGTGACACGGGCAACCACCACGTCACCTTCGGAGCGCAGCCGCACCGCCGCGCCGTCCGGTGCGATCTGTCCCACCACCGCGGTGACCGCGGCGGCGTCTCCGCGTGCGGCCAGCCGGGCGGCTTCCCGCGCGGCATCGACGCAGCGGATCTGGGCGGACACCGCGGTGATCCCGGCCAGACAGAGCACCAGCACCGAGACCAGGGCCGCCAGCGCGAATGCCGCCTCGACCGTGCTGGCTCCGGAATCGTCGACAAATCGTGCATGGCCGCGCACCACCGCTCAGACCTTGGTGTTCAGCGCGCGCCCGATGACGCGGTTCAGTGCCGACACGATCGAATCACCGGTGACCACGGTGTAGAGGATCGCGCCGAACGCCGCGGCAGCAATCGTCCCGATCGCGTATTCGACAGTGGACATCCCGGAGTCATCGGATGCCAGCAGCACCATCTTCAACGACAGGACGCGAAACATGTTGCGCACCTGAGATACCCGAGTACTCACACACCCTCCTTCATCGGTAACCTTCTTCCGGTTTTCTCGCGGCCGGTCCGCGACGCACCGGCCCGATCACAGCAAGCCCGACCGCAGCACGTCACCGGCCAGCCCGGCCACGACCGGCACGATGCCCAGGCACACGAATGCGGGCAGAAAGCACAATCCGAGCGGCCCAGCGATCAACACCCCGGCCCGCTCTGCGGCGGCCGTCGCCGAATGCGCCGCCTCGTCGCGACACTGCGCGGCAAGTTCACCGAGCCCAATGGCCAGCGCGGTACCAGATGACCCCGACCTGCGAGCCAGGCGCAGCACCGCGGTGGTTGTCGGGTCCAGCCTCGCCGCAGCCGGACCGTTCGGCGCTGACCAGGCAATGCCCGGTTCGGCGCCCAGCGCCAGCAGGTCCGCGCCGCGGCGCAATGCCGCCGCGAGTGCCGGCGGCGCGTGGCGGGCGGTGGCCGTAGCCGCCCCCGACACAGACATCCCCGCGGTCAGGCAGAGCGCGAACACCTCAAGGTCGGCCGCCAGCGCCAGCGCATCGGAGCCCGGGACTACCCGCCGCAGCGCCGGACGCTCTGGCCGAGGTAGCCCGGCCCGCTCCCGCACAGTCGCCGGTCCGGCTGCGGCGAGCACCGCCACAGCCAGCAAGATCGCGGCTGCGGTCATAGAACACCGCTCGCCTGAGCGGTGATCCGGTCTGACCACAGCAGTCCGGCGCAGACCAGGCCTATCCCGATCAGCGAGAGCAGCCCGCCCGTTCCGCCGAGCAGAAAGACCATCGGCCGCGCTCCGATCAATTGCCCCAGCAGCACACCCAATACCGGCAGGCAGGCCAAGAGCGTCGCCGAGGCCCGGGCGCCGGCCATGCCGGCTTCGGCACGCGCCGAGAACCTTTGCCGGGCAGCGATATCGCGTTGCGCGGCTTGCATCAGCGTGGCAATCGCCAAGCCGTGCTGTCCCCCAAGTTCCCAGTACGCAGCGAGCCGCGCCCACTGCGAGGGCAGCGCCGAGGATCTGGCGGCCTCACGCAGGCCGGTCGCAACATCGGCACCCAGCCGCGCCCGAGCCGCGGCGCCGCCCAGGCCGGCTACTACCGCGGGGTGGTTGGACTCGGCGGCCGCCAGAGCGAACGCCCGCACCGGATGCGCTCCGACGCGCAGCTCACCGGCCAACGCATCCAGTGCGGTTTCCAGGGCGTGTGATTCCGCGACGGCCCGACGATGGCGCAGACCACGGCGACGTCGCACGACGACGGTGGTTGCCAGGACGACTCCGGCCAGCCACGCGCTGCGCGGCAGGACCAGCGCGACCAGTACGGCGGCCCCGGACACCGCGCCGATGCAGCTCCATCGGCCGGCCCGCCCCGCCACGGCACCGCGGAGCGGGCGGCCGGCCGGGGTGATGCGGCGGCGTGGCGAAGTACCGAGCAGCATCGCCGCGGCCAACGCCAGCGTTGCGACCGCGGGGCCGCTCACGCGGACATCCGATCGCGTAGTAGGGCGCGGAATTCGGCGACGTGGTCGGTCAGTCCACGTCCGAACTGCCACACCGGCGCGGCCTGCACATACCCGGCGGCGGTGCGGCGCAGTATCGAGATGTCGGTGAGCCGCCGGACGCCGTCGCGGTCCCGCGCGACGTGCATCAGCACCTGGACGGCCGCCGCCAGTTGGCTGTGCAGGCCGGCGCGGTCCAGACCACCCAGTGCGGCAAGTGCTTCCAGGCGGGCCGGGACTTCGGCCGAATTGTTGGCGTGCACGGTTCCGGCACCGCCATCGTGGCCGGTGTTCAATGCGGCCAGCAGGTCGACCACTTCGGCGCCCCGGACCTCGCCGACCACCAACCGATCCGGCCGCATCCGCAGCGCCTGCCGGACCAGCTCGCGCAGGCCCACCTCGCCGGCGCCTTCGACGTTGGCCGCGCGGGCCACCAACCTGACCAGATGCGGGTGGCGGGGCTGCAGCTCGGGTGCGTCCTCGACGCACACCACCCGCTCGCCTTCGCTGACCGCGCCGAGCAGAGCGGCCAGCAGGGTTGTCTTCCCGGCGCCCGTACCGCCGGAGACCAGAAACGCCAGCCGGGCGGTGATGATGTCGGACAGCAGGGCGGCCGCCTGCGGCGCAATGGCGCCGGCGGCGGTCAGTGCGGCGAGGTCTTGGGTCGCCGGACGCAGCACCCGCAATGACAGGCACGTCCCGTCGGCGGCAACCGGCGGCAGGATCGCGTGCAGTCGTACGGTGAACTCGCCGGTGCCCCCGACGTTGAAGCCGTGCAGCTGCCCGTCGACCCAGGGCTGGGCGTCGTCGAGCCGGCGACCCGCAGCTACCGCCAGCCGCTGGGCCAGCCGTCGCACCGCGGCTTCATCGGCGAACCGAATCTCGCTGCGCCGCAAGCCCGCCCCGTCGTCGATCCACACCGCATCGGGGGCGGTGACCAGCACGTCGGTGGTGCCCGGTGAGCACAGCAGTGGTTCCAGCACGCCGGCGCCGGTCAGTTCGGTCTGCAGAACCCGCAGGCTGGAAAGCATTTCGGTATCGCCAAGCACACCACCGGATTCAGCCCGGATCGCTGCGGCCACCGCCTGGGGGCGCAGCTCCGAGGACCCTCCGGACTCTGATGCCAGGCGTTCCCGGACCCGGTCGATCAGCGAATCCCTCATGTGGCCAGGGCTTTCCGCTGCGGCAACAGTTCAAGGACCCGTCCGGCCGCCGCCGCCAGCGCAGAGCGGCGGGACAATCGCAGACCCGAGTGTTCGAGGCGCTCGGCCAGTCGGGGTTCGGCCCGCAATGCGGCCAGCAGCGGCAACCCGACGATCTCTGCCACCTCCGCGGCCCGGAGACCGCCGGGAGCCGGTCCGCGCACCACCAAGCCGACGTGGGGATTCACCGCGCGCAGCCGTGGTGCGATCGCGGCGGCGGCCGCGCAGGACCGTATGTCGCAGGAGCTGATCACCACCACGAGATCGGCTACGTTCAGCGCGGTTTCGGCCGGATCGGCCAACGCCCGGGGAAGGTCGCAGACGACGGTGACCCCGCCGCGACGGCCCGCATCCACGACAGCGTCGACGGTACCGGCGTCGACGCCAGTGGCCTCGTAGGCCGCGTCGCCCCGGCTAGCGCCGGACAGCACACTCACCCCACGCTGACGGGGCAGCGCTTCGCGCAGTGCCGGCCAGGTCAGCCGCCCGCTGTGCTGGGCCAGGTCGCACCAGCGGAGGCCGGACGCGTTCTCGGTGCCCACCAGCAGATCGATGCCCCCACCCCAAGCGTCGAGGTCGACCAGCAGCGCATCACCTGCGCGCTGGGCCAGCGCCGTCGCCAGCACCGATGCGCCCGCTCCCCCACGCGCGCCGATCACCGCGATGACGTCGCCGCGGCGTGCGCCATCACGCACCGTTTCGCCCGCCTCAGCCAGCTCGGCCACCAGCTCGTTGCCTTCGGCGGGCAGGGCCAGCACCCGTTGCGCCCCGACGGCTATGCCGGCTTGCCAGGTGTGGGTGGTGGGCTGGCCGCCGGTGAGCACGACGACGTGGGGGCGGCGCGGTAACCGGGCCGGGCCGCACCGCGCGGCAGCCTCCTCGTCGAGCACCACGGCCGCGGCAGCCGACCAGGCCCTGCGGTTGGGCGTCTCGGCACCGAGGTGAATGACGCGTGTACCCGCCGCCGCGGCCACCCGGTCCAGTTCGTCACGCAGCACCGGTTGGGTGACGAGGGCCAACAGGCCGGTGGCTGTGTTCACCGCCTCACTGTGGCGCGGCGACCCCCGTCACGGCACCCGGATCCCGGCGAGTGTGGATGAAATTTCGGACTGTGGATAACTCGAAGTTATGAATTACGGATTAAACCAAACTAATCGTATGAAAAGCCGGATCTGTAACACGTTCCAGTCAGCGTGAGGGCTCTCCGGCGAACTTATTACCGGTTAAAAAAGACGACCCCCGCCAGGGGGGGAGGAGGCGGAGGTCGTCGCGTATCAACCCCGGGGGGTCGGGCCGATACACCCTCAGCATAAGCCGAGTAATGCCACTATACACACGACAGGGCGGTCCGGCGCAAGTGTTTGCAAGTGTTGCTATCAAATGGCGGCCTAAATCTCGCACTACGTGTGAAGTGCTCTTTCTTCCGTAGCACGGGGTTAGCAGACCTCTCGCACCTATGCTGTGGCGGTGACCGCATCCACCCCGCAGCCGCACTCAGCGCCTACCTCACCGGCCGATCCTGCGGCACCTTTTACGGCACCTCGAACCCGTACAGCGGCCTTCTTGGACCTCGATCAGACGGTCATTGCGAAGTCCAGCGCGCTGGCCTTCAGCAAACCCTTTATGGATCAGGGACTGATCAACCGTCGCACCGTGCTCAAGTCCAGTTATGCGCAATTCCTGATGCTGCTGTCCGGTGCCGACCACGATCAGATGGAGCGGATGCGCGCCCACCTGACCAACATGTGCACCGGCTGGAACGTGGAACAGGTCAAGGCGATCGTCAACGAGACGATGCACGACATCGTCACCCCACTGATCTTCGCCGAGGCCGCCGAGCTGATCGCCGATCACAAACTGTGCGGCCGCGACGTGGTGGTGGTCTCGGCCTCCGGCGAGGAGATCGTGGCGCCCATCGCCCGGGCGCTGGGCGCAACCCACGCCATGGCGACCCGCATGGTCGTCGCCGACGGCAAGTACACCGGAGAGATCGCGTTCTACTGCTACGGCGAAGGCAAAGTGCAGGCCATCCGCGAGCTGGCCGCCCGCGAGGGCTACCCGCTGGAGCACTGTTATGCCTACTCGGACTCGATCACCGACCTACCGATGCTGCAGGTGGTCGGGCATCCGTCGGCGGTGAACCCCGACCGCGCGCTGCGCAAAGAGGCGATCGCCAACGGCTGGCCGGTGCTGACCTTCTCGCGACCGGTGTCGCTGCGCGACCGCATCCCCGCGCCCTCCGGCGCCGCGCTGGCCACCACTGCCGCGGTCGGCGTCAGCGCACTGGCCGCCGGCGCGCTTACCTACTCTCTGCTGCGCCGACTGGTGCCTTGATCCGGCCTCCAGCAAACATCGCTGATCACAATCCGGTGACGCGACACACGCCGGATGCGTTTGACCCTTGCTGTGTCGTGCGTCACGTAGTACAAAGGAAGCACGGAAGCCGGTAAGGCCAGGGTCGACCCGGAAGAGAAGGATCGACCTCCCGAACCGCACTTCCCAGTACGGAGAGCGGTACCCACGCGGAGCCACAGCCGCGAAGATGGCAGAAGTGTTGCGGGCCTGCGTAATTGCGGAACGTGATCGGTGTTGCCAGCCCTTTGGGTGGGGTTGCAGCCGAAGAACACCGCAGGAGCGCCGAGGCCACCCACGCAGCCCAAGTTGGACGCTTGGTAACCGTGTACCGTGCTAGCGGGCGGCGATCCGAATCATTCGGAACGCCGCCCGCTTCGTTCGTTCCAGGACCTCTTCAAGTGGCCCGAATCAGCGCCTAGCGACCCGCCTCAGCAATCCCCAGCGCGTCGAGCGCTCCGGTGCGCATCGCGCCGCAACACAGCAGCAGCCAGGCACTGACACCCTCGGCTGAGCCGGTCGCGAAGCCCGCCGCCGCCCGCCGGTAGTCGCGCGCGTTGCGCATCCAGGTCACCTCGGGCACGCCCAGCCCATGGCGGTCCAATCCGCTGGCGATAGTGACCAGCCGGGCCGCGCCGCGGGCTACCACGCCGTCGGCGCTGCCGAACGGCGCGAGCGTCAGCAGTTCACCGTGCACCACCGCGGCGAACACCGGCGCGGCCACCGACGTGCCGCCGGTCGCCAGGTCGGCCAGCATCTCCAGCCGGCGCCCGACCGCCGCGCCGCCTTCGGGCCGGCCCAGGCGCTCCTCGTCGACGAGGTCCGCGGCGGCCAACACGTGCAGCCGGGCCAAGGCCTGCAGCGGCGCACGCCGCCACACCTCGACCAGGGTGGTCTCCCCGCCTTCCAGAGCCTGGGCCACCCGCAGGGCCCCGGCGAACACCGGATCCGAGGTCGATTCGGCGTCCACGGCCGCGGGACCCCCATCGAGCACCGAGGACGCCCGCGCTGCCCGCAGGGACGCCTCCGCGGCACTGACCGGCCAGCCCCGCATGTTGGTCTTATGCCGATGCACCCGGGCCAGCTCGTCGCGTACCTGCTCACTGGCCTCGGAGACACCGGGCAGCGCAGCTAACGGGGCGAGTGGATCCTCCGCGGTGGTCACGGGCTGTGACACTACCGCCGAGATGATTAGGCTCCTGACCGTGACCGCAACACCTGCCGCTTCAGCGCCGTCGTACCCGCCTGCCGCCGAGTTCGTCGCCCAGGCCAACGCGGGTCCCGAGTTGTACCGCGCAGCCGAATCCGATCGGCTCGCGTTCTGGGCCGAGCAGGCCAACCGGTTGAGCTGGGCAACGCCCTTCACCGAGGTGCTCGACTACTCGGGCGCCCCGTTCGCGCGCTGGTTCGCCGACGGCAGGCTCAACATCGCCTACAACTGCGTGGACCGCCACGTCGAAGCCGGCCACGGCGACCGGGCGGCGATCCACTGGGAGGGCGAGCCCGACGGCGACGCCCGCACCATCACCTACGCGGACCTGCTCGCCGAGGTCTCCCGGGCCGCCAATGCGCTGACCGGGCTCGGCCTGGTCGCCGGTGACCGGGTGGCGATCTACCTGCCGATGATCCCCGAGGCGGTCATCGCGATGCTGGCGTGCGCGCGGTTGGGCGTCCTGCACACCGTGGTGTTCGCCGGTTTCTCCGCGCACGCGCTGCGCTCTCGGATCGACGATGCCGAGGCGAAGGTGGTCATCACCTCCGACGGGCAGTTCCGCCGCGGCCAGCCGGCACCGCTCAAGCCCGCGGTCGACGAGGCGGTCGCGGATGCTCCGAGCGTCGAGCATGTGCTTGTGGTGCGCCGCACCGGCGGGGAGGTGTCCTGGAACCCCGACCGCGACCTGTGGTGGCACGACGTGGTGGATCCGGCCGCACCAGAGCACACCCCGGAGGCGTTCGAAGCCGAGCAGCCACTGTTCCTGCTGTACACGTCGGGGACCACGGGCAAGCCGAAGGGCATCGTGCACACCAGCGGCGGCTACCTGACGCAGGCGGCCTACACCCACCACTACGTCTTCGACCTCAAGGCTGCCTCCGACGTCTTCTGGTGCACCGCCGATGTCGGGTGGGTCACCGGCCACACCTACGCGGTCTACGGGCCGCTGGCCAACGGCGCCACCGAGGTGATCTACGAGGGCACTCCGGACTTCCCCGACCAGCACCGACACTTCCAGATCATCGAAAAGTATGGTGTGACAATCTATTACACCGCACCCACCTTGATCCGCACGTTCATGAAGTGGGGCCACGAGGTCCCTGACGCTCACGACCTGTCCAGTCTGCGGCTGTTGGGTTCGGTCGGCGAACCGATCAACCCGGAGGCCTGGCGCTGGTACCGGCGGGTGATCGGCGCGGACGCGCTCCCGGTGGTCGACACCTGGTGGCAGACCGAGACCGGCGCGGCGATGATCACCCCGCTACCCGGTGTGGCCGCAGCCAAGCCGGGTGCCGCGATGACCCCGCTGCCCGGGATCTCCGCTCGCATCGTCGACGATCACGGTGATCTGTTGTCGCCGGATGACGCAGCCGGGGAACCGGTTTCGGGTTACCTGGTGATCGATCAGCCGTGGCCGTCGATGACCCGCGGAATCTGGGGCGACTCGGAGCGTTTCATCGAGACCTACTGGTCGCGCTTTGCTGAGCAGGGCTGGTACTTCGCCGGTGACGGCGCCCGCTACGACGCCGACGGCGACATCTGGGTGCTGGGCCGGATCGATGACGTGATGAACGTGTCCGGGCACCGCATCTCCACCGCTGAGGTGGAGTCCGCGCTGGTCGGTCACGAAGCGGTGGCCGAGGCCGCCGTCGTCGGCGCCGTCGATGAGCAGACCGGCCAACGGATCTGCGCGTTCGTGGTGCTGGCGGCATCGCACACTCACGTGGGCGGCACGATCGTCGACGAACTGCGTGAGCGTGTCACCGTAGAGATCTCGCCGATCGCCAAGCCCCGCAACGTCCATATCGTCCCGGAGCTGCCCAAGACCCGCAGCGGCAAGATCATGCGGCGACTGCTGCGCGATATCGCCGACGGCCGCGAACTCGGCGACACCTCAACCCTGGTGGACCCCAGCGTGTTCGACGCGATCCGGGCGGCCGACTGAGCCGCTCTAAGGGATCGGGACGAAGCCCGCGCCCGGCCGGTCGTTGGCGTTGATGTCGCCCAGCACGGCGTTGATCGACACCACGACCGCCGGGGTATGCAACGGGATGTACTTGATCACGCAGGTCGGCAGCGCGTCGCTGAACGCGCCGTGGATCATGCCGACCAGCATGTTGTTCACCACAACCGGCCCCCCGGAGTCGCCGGGGCGACCGCAGACCTGCATCACGATGGTGCCCGGGTCTTGGCCCGGCCCCCAGGTGAGTCCGCAGGAGTTGCCGGTGGTCCGGCCCTGCTTGCAGGCGATCTGACCGAAGATCGGGTCTGGACCGATGCCGCCGATCACGAAGCCGCCGAAGTTGGACACCGGCGTCACCTTGTTCGGGTCGAACTCGATCACCGCGTAGTCCAGGCCGTCATTGCCGGCCACCATATGACCGATGATGCCGTTGCCTTCGGAGCCCTCGGCAGCTACCTGGGCGCCGGGGCCACCGCAGTGTGCCGAGGTGAAACCGATCAGTGCACCGGTCTTGTCATGGCCGATCGCGGTCAGCGTGCACAACGTGTCCTCGTCGACCACGAGGCCGGCGCCACCGCCCATCACCACCTTGTCGTCGGCGGCGACTCGGGCCACCGGTGCGACAACGGTGGCCAAGGCGACACAGGTCACCCATGCCAACAGCGCCGCGACGCTCCGCAGCAACCAGCGGTGTGCGATCTGCACAGCGGTTCTCCCGTCGATCAACTCCACCCCCGGTGGTAGAGAAACAGCCTAATGGGAATCGTAAGGACGACGGAGTCGGACGCGCGGGCCACCGCCGTGTGCGCGAGAGCTGCCGCAGCTTTTCCGGGGTCACTCGTCGGGTCAGCTACCGCATGGCAACATTAAGCCGCGACGACGGCGAACGGGAGGACAGCCAGTGAGCAAGGCCGATCGCAGGAACGCATTACGCGCCGCAGCCAAGGCGGACCGCAACGGCGTGCCCAACACCTTGGCGACCATCCCGTTGGCCGACCCGCACGCGCTTCCCAACGACCCGTCCCTGGGTGACCTCGTCAAGGACGCCACGGCGCAGATGTCGACGCTGGTGCGCGCGGAGGTCGAACTGGCCCGCGCCGAGATCACTCGGGACGTCAAGAAGGGCCTGACCGGCAGCGTGTTCTTCATCGCGGCCCTGGTCGTGTTGTTCTACTCCACCTTCTTTTTCTTCTTCTTCGTCGCCGAGCTGCTCAACATGTGGCTGCAGGACTGGGCCGCCTACCTGATCGTGTTCGGAATCATGCTGGTGGTGACCGTGGCGCTGGCGCTGCTCGGTTTCCTGCGGGTGCGCCGTATCCGCGGGCCGCGGCAAACGATCGAATCGGTGCGCGAGACCCGCGACGCGCTGCGTCCCGACCCGGACCGCCTGCACGGCTCGTCGGCGTCATCGGCGGGCTCGCCCGGTAGGCCGACCACCGATCCCTCGGGCTGGTAGTGCCGCCACCGGATCCGTCGATCACCCGCATCGACGGGCCGTGGCGACACTGGGACATCCACGCCAACGGCATTCGCTTCCATGTCGTCGAGGCGACAACGGCCGGCAAAGATGGGACCGACGCCGCCGACGCGCCACCGACGTCGCGGCCGCTGGTCATGCTGCTGCACGGGTTCGGCTCGTTCTGGTGGACCTGGCGTCATCAGCTGCGCGGGCTGAGCGATGCCCGCGTCGTCGCCGTCGATCTGCGCGGCTACGGCGGCAGCGACAAGCCTCCCCGCGGCTACGACGGCTGGACGCTGGCCGGTGACACCGCCGGACTGATCCGGGCCCTGGGGCACTCCTCGGCGACCCTGATCGGCCACGCCGACGGTGGCCTGGTGTGCTGGGCGACTGCGCTGCTGCACCCCCGATTGGTGCGCGATATCGCCGTGGTCAGCTCGCCGCATCCGGCGGCGCTGCGCAACTCGGCGCTGACCCACGCCGATCAGGGCCGGGCGCTGTTGCCATGGTTGCTGCGGTACCAGGTGCCGTTCTGGCCGGAGCGCTCCCTGACCCGCCGCGGCGGAGCCGAGCTTGAGCGCTTGGTGCGCAGCAGAGCTGGGGCGAACTGGCAGGCAAGCGCGGATTTCGCCGAGACCATCGGGCACCTGCGCACCGCGGTACAGATCCCGTCGGCGGCGCATTGCGCGCTGGAATACCAGCGCTGGGCGGTGCGCAGTCAGTTCCGCGCTGAGGGCCAACGGTTCATGAAGGCGCTGGACCTGCGCACGCTGAATATTCCGCTGCTGCACCTACGCGGCGAGGACGACCCCTACGTGCTGGCCGACCCGGTCAACAAGACTCGGCAGTACGCGCCGCACGGGCAGTACGTGTCGGTTCCCGGCGCGGGACACTTCGCTCACGAAGAGGCGCCCGAGGTGGTCAACGACCACCTGACCCGATTCCTAAGCGGCGCAGCCTAACTCACTCTCCCCCGACGCAGGTCTGCGTCGAGACCGGCTGGGTGTCGCCGATGCGGGCGAGCTGACCCGCCACCTCCTCGGCGGTCATCACGAACCCGGTGTCAGCGTCGTCGACCGCCGCACCGAAGACCACGCCGATCACCCGGCCGTCCATGTCGATCATGGGGCCGCCGGAATTACCTTGCTGCACAGTGCCCCTGATGGTGTAAACCCGGCGGGTGACAGTGGTGTTGCGGTAGATGTCGGGACCCTCAAGGTTGATGACGTCGCGGATCCGGGCCGGGGTGGCCTCGAAGACCCCGCCGCCGGGGTAGCCCAGCACCAGTGCATCGGTGTCGGCCTGGGCGGGCGAGGAGGCGAACGCCAACGGCGGCAACGGAAGATCGGGCACAGCCAGGATCGAGATGTCTTCCTTGGGATCGAAGGAGATCACGGTAGCGTCATAGGACTTGGTTCCGCTCTCCACGGTGACGCTGTCCGAGCCGGCCACCACGTGCGCGTTCGTCATCACCCGGGTTGGCGAGATGACGAATCCGGTGCCCTCCAACACTTTCTGGCAGTTGGGCGCCACACCGCGGATCCGCAGCACGCTCGGCGCAGTGGCTTCCACCACCGGGCTGGCGGCCAGTTCCGGGTCCGGCGCATCGACCGCGGCGATCGGGGCGTGACTGAAGGGCTCCAGCACGGCCGGCAGCCCGGAATCGTCGAGCACCGCCGAGAGCCGCCGAGGCACGTTCTTGAGCCACTGCGGCGCGACATCGTCGACCTGGCGCAACACTCGCGAATCGTTGACGGCGGCGGCCAGGTTCGGCTGGTCGGACGCGGTCAGCGGGGTGGCCAGCAGCCAGGCCGCGATCAGTACCACCCCGAGCTGCAGCACCACCCCGATGATGGAGTCGACCCCGCGGACACCGGGGTTGCGGATCGCTCCGCGCACGGCCCGTCCCAGCACCACTCCGGCAACCTCGCCGATGACGACCATGGCCAGGATCAGAAATAGAGCGGCGAACAGTTTCAGCCGCGCACCGGAGACGCTCTCGATCAGATGCGGCGCCAGCAGCACCCCGGCCATCGCCCCCAACGCAACACCGACGAACGAGAGCAGGGAGCCCAGCGCGCCGGAACGCCAGCCGGATACTGCGGCAACGAAGGCGATCGCCAGCACGGCGATGTCCAGCCACTGCGACGACGTCATATCCCGCCTTCTCCTCCAACTTGCGCCATGGCCTCGTCCAGCCCGACTACCTCGCTGGTGTCCCAGGGCTGTGCCCAGCCGGCCACATCCAGCATCGCCGAGATCACCTGGGCGGTGAATCCCCAAACCAGCATCTGGTTGAGCCGGAACGCCGGCATGGCCCAACGCCGACTGCGCGCATCACGGTAAACCATCAACCGGTTCTCGGGGTTGATGAATGCCCGGACTGGAACACGGGCCACGATCGCGGTCTCGCCCGGGTCCACCGCGGTCACCGGTCCGGGGTCCTCGGAGTAGGCCAACACCGGCACCACGTGGAACCCCGAGGGGGCGATGAAGATCTTGTCCAATGTGACCAACGGGTGTACCCGGCCCGGGTCGATCCCGGTCTCCTCGTTGGCCTCCCGCAACGCGGTGGCAATCGGCCCGTCGTCCTCGGGATCGACCGCTCCGCCGGGAAATGCGGCCTGGCCGGCGTGATGACGCAGCGTCGAAGCGCGCACCGTGACCAGCAGGTCAGCCGATTCCGATATCGCCTCCGGCGGGCCGCCGGGCGGGCCGGAGAACAGCACCAGCACGGCCGCGTCGCGCCGGGGTCCGGTGAGGCTGGCCTTGGCGTTGGCCGCCGTGAGCATCGCGCGAACATCGGCGGGTAGCCGGTGCAGGTAGGCCGTCGGCACCTTCTCGACGTTGTCGACCAGCGGGCGCAGCCAAGACGGGGCGCGCGACGGGACCCAGGACTGGGACTCGCCAGCGCTCACCGCGCCTCCCTCTGTGCCGGATCCTGATCACCCCACATCAGCGGCCACTGTTCTCGACGGCGGCGGCGATCTCTTCGGCATTGGCGAAGGGCTGCGGCAGGATGCGGGCAACGCTACCGTCCGCGGCCAGCACCACCGTCGCGGGCATCACATTGGGCACCCGTAACGCCGCCGCCAGCTGCCGGCGTCCGTCTTGCAGGGTGGGCAGCCGCACGCCCAGCTCGGCCAGCAGGGCCAACCCGGCGGCTTGGTTGTCGTCTTGATGCACCGTCACCACCGTCACGGTCGACCCGGCGCGGCGCTGGTACTCGGCGAACGCCCGTAGCTCGTCACGGCACGGCCCACACCAGTACGCCCACAGGTTGAGCACCACCTTCCGACCGACGAACATCGCCGCCACGTCGACGGGCGAACCGTCGGCTGCGCACTCGACGGTGACGCCGCGCAAGGCGCTCGGCCCGCTGTCGCCCGGGCCCGGTTGGCAGGGCGGCAGGTCGGCGCGCTGGCGCAGCGAGTCCAGGTCCGCTGCGCCGCCGGCCGCGGCTGCGCTGGATCGGTGCGGGCCGGCCCGCAGGTCGGCCGGTTCGCGGCGCAACTCGTTCACCAGCCCGATGAGCAATGCGGCCACCACCGCCAATACGGCGAGGCCGGCCACGGTCCGTCCGCTCGGTCTGCTCATCGGTGCAATCTGATCCAGGGGCCCGCTACACCCGATTGCGGCGGCCGGCTGCGGCCGGCTCCGTCGGGCTGGCGACCGCCGCTAGCCCGGCCAGGGCCAGCAGATGCTCGGTCTCGGGGCCTTTGACCAGCGCAGCAGCCTCCATCGGAGAGGTGGGCCCGATTCCGAACGACGGGCAGTCCTTGGCCAGCACGCACACCCCGCAGGCCGGTTTGCGGGAGTGACAGACCCGTCGGCCGTGAAAGATCACCCGGTGGGACAGCAAGGTCCATTCCTTGCGTTCGATGAGCTCACCGACCGCGTGCTCGACCTTGACCGGGTCTTCCTCGCTGGTCCAGGCCCAGCGTCGCACCAAGCGGCCGAAGTGGGTGTCGACGGTGATGCCCGGGACCCCGAACGCGTTGCCCAGGATCACGTTGGCGGTCTTGCGGCCCACCCCGGGCAGGCGCACCAGCTCGTCCATGGTGTCGGGCAGTTCGCCGTCGAAGCGTTCCACCAGGGTCTGGCCGAGGTTGATCAGAGAAGCCGCCTTGTTGCGGTAGAAGCCGGTGGGTCGAATCAGCTCCTCCAGCTCGGTGCGGTCGGCCTGGGCGTAGTCCAGCGCGGTGGGATACCGGGCGAACAACGCCGGCGTCGTCAGGTTCACTCGCACGTCGGTGCACTGCGCCGACAGGACTGTGGCGACGGCCAACTCCAAGGGATTGGTGAAGTCCAACTCGCAGTGGGCGTCGGGAAAGGCCTGCGCCAGAGTCCGATTCATCCGACGAGCGCGCCGGACCAGTCCGGTCCGGGTCTCCGTCCGCGCCGCGCTGGGCGCCTTGTCCACTGTCACCTCCGACAGGGTACTAATTTGTGACCCCAACGAGACCTTGCCCATGTTTACTGACGACTTGTGTCCTGGTTGCTGATCACCGCCATCCCGACGCTGCTGATGCTGTCAGCGGTGGGGCTGGAACGCATCGAAACCGGGCTGAGTCAGGTGGAGCAGGCCAATCCGCAGTTTCCTCCGAATCGGCATGCCAACCGTGTGTAGCGTTGTAATCTCGCTTGACGCGTGG
The DNA here is from genome assembly GCF_046250095.1 of Mycobacterium sp. SMC-11. Taxonomy (NCBI): domain Bacteria; kingdom Bacillati; phylum Actinomycetota; class Actinomycetes; order Mycobacteriales; family Mycobacteriaceae; genus Mycobacterium; species Mycobacterium sp. SMC-11. The sequence goes on from NZ_CP176430.1 coordinate 4,380,141, forward strand.
CTCTAGACTCAGGTGGCTGGCCGGGTAGCGGCCCGCACTTACGATTTCAAACCTTCATCAAAAACATCTAAGGGGCATCGTGGACGAGATCCTGGCGAGGGCCGGAATCTTCCAGGGAGTTGAGCCCAGCGCCGTAGCCGCGCTGACCAAGCAGCTTCAGCCCGTGGACTTTCCACGCGGACACACCGTGTTCGCAGAGGGAGAGCCCGGCGACCGGCTGTACATCATCGTTTCCGGGAAAGTGAAGATCGGCCGGCGTTCTCCTGATGGCCGGGAGAACCTCCTGACCATCATGGGCCCCTCGGACATGTTCGGTGAGTTGTCGATCTTCGACCCGGGTCCGCGGACCTCGAGCGCGACCACCATCACCGAGGTGCGCGCGGTCTCGATGGACCGTGACGCCCTGCGGTCGTGGATCTCCGATCGGCCCGAGATCGCCGAGCAGCTGCTGCGGGTGCTGGCCCGCCGGCTGCGCCGCACCAACAACAACCTGGCCGATCTGATCTTCACCGACGTGCCCGGACGGGTCGCCAAGCAGCTGCTGCAGCTGGCGCAACGGTTCGGCACCCAGGAAGGCGGGGCCCTGCGGGTCACCCACGACCTGACTCAGGAAGAGATCGCCCAGCTGGTCGGAGCCTCGCGGGAGACGGTGAACAAGGCGCTGGCCGACTTCGCCCACCGCGGCTGGATCCGGCTCGAGGGCAAGAGCGTGCTGATCTCTGACTCCGAGCGGCTGGCCCGCCGCGCGCGCTAACTCTCCCCCGAGCAGACGCGAAAGCCCCCAATTGCGGCAAGAAAAGGGGGCCTACGCGTCTGCTCGCGGTGACTAGGTAGCCCGCAGATAGTTCAGCTGGGCCTGCACCGACCATTCGGCGGCACCCCACAGCTCTTCGTCGACGTCGGTGTAGACGTATTCGACGACCTGTCGGGCGGTGGCGTCCTCGCCCAGCGCGACCAGCGCGGAACGCACCTGGTCGAGCCGCTGTTCGCGGTGCTCGAGGTAGCCGCTGGCCACCGCCTCGATGTTGGGCAGCTCCGGTCCGTGCCCGGGCAGCACCGTGCGTCCGCCCAGCCCACGCAGGCGCCGCAACGAGTCCAGGTAGCGCGTCAGGTCGCCGTCCTCGGAGTCGATGACCGTGGTGCCGCGACCCAGCACGGTGTCGGCGGTCAGGACGGCGTCGTCCAGCACGAACGACAGCGAATCCGCGGTGTGCCCAGGAGTGGCGAACACGGTGATCCGCAGGCCGGCCGCATCGATCACCTGACCATCGGTCAACCCGCCGCCGAGCCGGCGCTGAAATCCGCTACCCGCCGAGTACACCGGTGCCCCGACGGCGTCCACCAGCTTGTCGATGCCCTCGGTGTGATCGAAGTGCCGGTGACTGATCAACACCAAGGCGATCCTGCCGACCTCAGCAAGCCGGCCGATGTGCTCGTCATCGTCGGGCCCCGGGTCAACGATCACCACCTCGTCGCTGCCCCGGCCACGCAACACCCACGTGTTGGTGCCATCCAGGGTCATCAGCCCGGGATTGTCGGCAAGCAGCACCGACGCGGTCTCGGTGACCGGCCGCAGCCGACCGTACGCGGGATGACTGGCCGACACCGCTCGGCTACTCCGCCGCGGCCTTCAGCTCGACGATCAGTTCGACCTCCACCGGCGCGTTCAGCGGCAGCTCGGAGACCCCGACCGCGGAGCGCGCGTGCTTGCCGGCATCGCCGAACACCTCACCCAACAGATCGGAGGCGCCGTTGACCACAGCGGGCTGCCCGTTGAAGTTCGGCGCCGACGCGACGAATCCGACCACCTTGACCACCCGGGCCACGGCATCGAGCCCGACGAGGGCATCCACGGCGGCCAGCGCGTTGAGAGCGCAGATCCGGGCCAGTGCGTGCCCGTCCTCCGGGCTGACCTCCGCGCCCACCTTCCCGGTGCGTGGCAATTCACCGGCCTGCATCGGCAGCTGACCGGAGGTGTAGACGAGATTGCCGGTGCGCACCGCCGGCACGTAGGCCGCCAGCGGCGCCACCACGTCGGGCAGCTCGATCCCGAGTTCGGTCAGCCGGGCCCGCCAGCTCATTTCGGACGCTTCAGGAAGGCGATGAGCTGTTCACCGGAGGGCCCCGGCAACACCGACACCAGCTCCCATCCGTCTTCTCCCCATTGGTCGAGGATCTGCTTGGTGGCGTGCGTGATCAAGGGGACGGTGGCGTACTCCCAGACCGTGCGTTGACTCATGGCAGCGAGCTTATCGCTAGGACGCCCAAGTACTTGGTTAGCATGCAGTGGTGACAGCCACATCCAGCAGCGAGCCGCTTCTCGGCTGGCCTTCGCGATTGACGAAGGCCCGGCTGCATTTCGTGACCGGCAAGGGCGGTACCGGCAAGTCGACGGTTGCGGCCGCGCTGGCGTTGTCGCTGGCAGCCGGCGGACGTCGGGTGCTGCTGGTGGAAGTCGAAGAGCGCCAAGGCATTGCGCAACTCTTTGACGTGCCGCCGCTACCCATTGACCCAGTCAAGGTCGCGACCGCCGAGGACGGTGGTCAGGTCGACGCGCTGGCGATGGACATCGAAGCCGCGTTCTTGGAATACCTGGATCTGTTCTACAACCTGGGGATCGCCGGGCGGGCGATGCGGCGCGTCGGGGCGGTCGAGTTCGCGACCACCATCGCGCCCGGCCTGCGCGACGTCATCCTCACCGGCAAGATCAAGTACCACGTGATCCAGACCGACAAGAACAACAAGCCGATCTACGACGCGATCGTGGTGGATGCACCGCCGACCGGCCGCATCTCCCGGTTCCTCGACGTCACCAAGGCGGTGTCGCAGCTGGCCAAGGGCGGCCCGGTGCACTCGCAGGCCGACGGCGTGGTGAAGCTGCTGCACTCAGATCAGACGGCCATCCACCTGGTGACGCTGCTGGAGGCCCTGCCGATGCAGGAGACCTTGGAGGCCATTGACGAGCTGCGGGCGCTGGACCTGCCGATCGGCAGCGTGATCGTCAACCGCGACATCCCCGCACACCTGGATCCCGCGGACTTGGCGAAGGCCGCCGAAGGCGTCGTCGACGCCGACGCGCTCCGGGCCGGACTGGCCGCGGCAGGGATCACACTGAGCGACGACGACTTCGCCGGCCTGCTGACCGAAACCATCCAGCACGCCACCCGCATCAGCGCCCGGACGGAAACGGCCGAGCAGCTGCAGCAGTTGGACGTGCCGCGCCTGCATCTGCCGACGATCACCGACGGGGTCGACCTCGGCAGCCTCTATGAACTTTCCGAGATCCTCGGCCAACAGGGGGTTCGATGACACCCGACACGACCGGCAGGCCCTTGGCGCTGGACTTGGCGTCAATCCTGTCCGATACCGCCAATCGCGTGGTGGTGTGCTGCGGCGCCGGTGGCGTCGGCAAGACGACCACCGCCGCGTCGATGGCGCTGCGCGCCGCCGAATACGGCCGCACCGTGGTGGTGCTGACCATCGACCCGGCCCGTCGGCTGGCGCAGGCGCTGGGCATCGACGACCTGGGCAACCACCCGCAGCGGGTGCCGTTGCCTGCGGAAGTGCCGGGTCAGCTGCACGCGATGATGCTCGACATGCGCCGCACCTTCGACGAGATGGTGACGCAGTACTCCGGCCCGGAGCGGGCCGAAGCGATCCTGGGCAACCAGTTCTACCAAACGGTCGCCACCTCGCTCTCCGGCACGCAGGAGTACATGGCGATGGAGAAGCTCGGTCAGTTGTTGAGCGAGGACCGCTGGGATCTGGTGGTCGTCGACACCCCGCCGTCTCGCAATGCCCTGGATTTCCTGGACGCACCCAAGCGGCTGGGCAGCTTCATGGACAGCCGGTTGTGGAAGTTGCTCTTGGGCCCCGGCCGGGGTATCGGCAAGCTGGTCGCCGGTGCGCTCGGCCTGGCGATGAAAGCGCTGTCGACAGTGCTGGGTTCGCAAATGCTTTCCGACGCAGCGAATTTCGTGCAGTCCCTTGACGCCACCTTCGGCGGCTTTCGGGAGAAGGCAGACCGCACCTACGACTTGCTCAAGCGCCGTGGCACCCAGTTCGTAGTGGTGTCGGCAGCCGAACCCGATGCGTTGCGGGAGGCGTCGTTCTTCGTCGACCGGCTCTCCCAAGAGCACATGCCGCTGGCCGGGCTGATTCTCAACCGCACTCATCCGATGCTGTGCGACCTGCCCATCGAGCGCGCCATCGACGCGATCGAGACGCTGCACGAGCCTCAGTACACCGCATCGCTGCCCGAAGGGGCGACTGCGCTCACCACGGCGGCACTGCAGATTCACGCCGAGCGCGGCGCTACCGCCAAGCGTGAGATCCGACTGCTGTCGCGTTTCACCCGGGCCAACCCGCGGGTTCCCATCGTGGGGGTTCCGTCATTGCCGTTCGACGTCTCCGATTTGGAGGCGCTCGGCGCGATCGCCGACCAACTGACGGCGAAGAAGTAGAAGTAGAAGCGAAGAGGGACTCAGCCGGGCGTCAGCCGGCGTCACGCTGCTTGCGCTGGGCGGCGAAGTACTCGCGCCAGGAGGTCACCTCGGGGTGCTGCTTGAGCAGTGCCCGGCGTTGCCGCTCGGTCATGCCGCCCCACACGCCGAACTCGACCCGGTTGTCGAGGGCGTCGGCCAGACACTCGAGCACGACCGGGCAGTGCCGACAGATAACCGCGGCTTTGCGTTGCGCCGCACCACGTACGAAGAGTTCATCGGGATCCGCACCGCGGCATACGGCTTTGGAAACCCAGGCGATTCGGCCCTCGTCCTGCACGCCGCGCAATACGGTTCGGGGGGCTTGGGATGCTGAAGCCGTTGGCATGCTGGTGTTGTGAACCGCTGTCCCTGCAACAGACACTGACGATCCTCCGTCCCGGCCGCCGCCGGCAGCCACCTATTCAACATCGGCGCCGACCGACACACTGCGATCTACGCCACATCGTGTCATCAGTGTTACCTGAATCGCACTTGATGTCCAAGTTAGGTGGTCAGGTGCTGTCTGCGCAACAGGTTGATGGGCACTTTTTTGGGACGACCGTGCAGTCCGATCATGATCTGCGCCGCGGTCAGCAGTGGGACCGCAGCATGAACCGCCATTTTTTGACGCCTACGTCAGTTAAAGCGGCCTTGCGGTTCCCGCGGCGCTGGGGGTCTTAGGCGAGCACCTACTGCTACCGGGGCTGGGCGGCCCGCCTCGCCCGGCTCCGCCGCGCTTGCGACCACCGCGGGGTTGATGGCGGCGGCCCGCCTCGCCCGGCTCCGCCGCGCTTGCGACCACCGCGGGGTTGATGGCGGCGGCCCGCCTCGCCCGGCTCCGCCGTGCTTGCGACCACCGCTAGTGTGTAAGCCATGTCGGAGCGCCCCCCGACCGGCCCTACTGTGCTCAAACTGGCCGGGTGTTGTCTGCTCGCCGCCGTGTTGCTCGCGGCGCTGCTGTTTCCCGTCGCCGGCGGTATCGGCCTGATGTCCAACCGCGCCTCCGACGTGGTGGCCAACGGGTCGGCCCAGCTGGTCAGCGGTGATGTGCCCGCGGTGTCGACGATGGTCGACGCCAAGGGCAACACGATCGCGTGGCTGTACTCGCAGCGCCGGTTCGAGGTGCCCAGCGACAAGATCGCCGACACGATGAAGCTGGCGATCGTCTCCATCGAGGACAAACGGTTCGCCGAGCACAGCGGGGTGGACTGGAAGGGCACGCTGACCGGGCTGGCCGGCTATGCCTCCGGAGACATCGACACCCGCGGCGGCTCGACGCTGGAGCAGCAGTACATCAAGAACTACCAACTGCTGGTGCTGGCCCAGACCGACGCCGAGAAGCGCGCCGCGATCGAGACCACTCCGGCGCGCAAGCTCCGCGAGATCCGGATGGCCCTCACTTTGGACCGGACCTTCACCAAGCCGCAGATCCTGACCCGCTACCTCAACCTGGTGTCTTTCGGGAACAACTCGTTCGGCATCCAGGACGCCGCCCAGACCTACTTCGGTGTGGATGCCGTGGACCTGAACTGGCAGCAGTCGGCCCTGTTGGCCGGAATGGTGCAGTCGACCAGCACACTGAACCCCTACACCAATCCAGAGGGCGCACTGGCGCGACGGAACCTGGTGCTGGACACGATGATCGAAAACATCCCTGGCGAGGCAGACGCGCTGCGCGCGGCCAAGCAGGAGCCGCTGGGCATCCTGCCGCAGCCCAACGAGCTGCCGCGGGGCTGCATCGCGGCCGGCGACCGAGCCTTCTTCTGCGACTACGTGCAGGAGTACCTGACGCGGGCGGGGATCAGCAAGGAGCAGGTGGCCCGCGGCGGCTACGTCATCCACACCACGCTGGACCCCGACGTGCAGGCCCCGATCAAAGAGGCGATCGACACCTTCGCCAACCCCAACGTGCAGGGCATCGCCAGCGTGATGAGCGTGATCAAGCCCGGCAGTGACGCGCACCCGGTGCTGGCCATGGCCAGCAACCGCACCTACGGGCTCAACGCCGACCTCGGCGAAACCATGCGGCCGCAACCGTTCTCACTGGTCGGCGACGGCGCCGGGTCGATCTTCAAGACATTCACCGTGGCCGCGGCGCTGGAGATGGGCATGGGTATCAGCGCCGATCTCGAAGTGCCCGGCCGGTTCCAGACCAAGGGCATGGGCAGCGGCGGCGCCAAGGGCTGCCCCAAGGAGACCTGGTGCGTGGTCAACGTCGCGCCCTACCGGTCGCCGATGAACGTCTCCACCGCGCTGGCGACCTCGCCCAACACCGCGTTCGCGAAACTGATCTCCCAGGTCGGCGTCGGCCGTACCGTGGACATGGCGATCAAGCTGGGCCTGCGCTCCTATGCCGATCCGGGCACCGCCCGCGACTACGACCCGGACAGCAACGAGAGCCTGGCCGACTTCGTCAAACGCCAGAACCTGGGCTCGTTCACCCTGGGGCCGATCGAGGTCAACGCGCTGGAGCTGTCCAACGTTGCGGCGACCTTGGCCTCCGGTGGCGTCTGGTGCCCGCCGAACCCGATCGACAAGGTCTTCGACCGCAACGGCAACGAGGTGGCGGTGACCACCGAGACCTGTGAGCGAGTGGTTCCCGAAGGGCTCGCGAACACGATGGCCAACGCCCTGAGCAAAGACATCCAAGGCGGCGGCACCGCGGCACCGGCCGCCGGTTCGGTGGGCTGGGATCTGCCGATGGCGGGCAAGACCGGCACCACCGAGGCGCACCGCTCGTCGGGCTTTCTGGGCTTCACCAACCGCTACGCGGCGGCCAACTACATCTTCGACGACTCCCTCTCGCCCGGAGATCTGTGCTCGTTCCCGCTGCGGCACTGCGGAGATGGGGACCTCTACGGCGGCAACGAACCGGCCCGGACCTGGTTCGCGGCGATGAAACCGATCGCCACCGAGTTCGGCGACGTCATCATGCCGCCGACCGATCCGCGGTACGTCGACGGCGGCCCCAACTCACGGGTGCCCAGTGTGACCGGCCTGGACGTGGACGCTGCCCGGGCGCGACTCAAGGAAGTCGGATTCCAGGTCGCCGACCAACCGAACTGGGTCAACAGCAGCGCCCGTTCCGGGGCCGTGGTCGGCACCTCACCGAACGGTCAGACCATTCCCGGTTCGATCATCACCATCGAGGTCAGCAACGGCATCCCGCCGCCACCGCCACCGCCGCCGGACGGCCTGCCGCCGATGGGGCCGGTGGGTTCGACGGTGGTGGAGATTCCGGGATTGCCGCCGATCACCATTCCGCTGCTGCCGCCCCCTGCGCCGCCGCCGTAACCGCGGTAGCGCGCTCTGGGCGCAGTAGTCTGAACGCCATGGCTCCTTCACCTGCCCTGACCCGGTCCGTCGTCGCCGCTTCGGCGGCGCTCGGGCCGGCGGCTCTCGCTATCGGCTACGGCGCGCTGATCGAACGCAACGCGTTCGTGGTGCGCGAGGCGACGATGCCGGTGCTGGCGCCCGGCTCCTCACCGCTGCGGGTCCTGCACATTAGCGACATCCACATGCGTCCCGGGCAGCACCGCAAGCAGGCCTGGCTGCGGGAACTGGTGCGCCTGGAGCCCGACCTGGTGGTCAACACCGGCGACAACCTTGCACATCCGAAGGCGGTGCCGGCGGTGGTGCAGGCCCTGGGTGACCTGCTGTCGGTGCCGGGCGTGTTCGTGTTCGGCAGCAACGACTACTTCGGTCCGCGGCTGAAGAACCCGGCCAAGTACCTCACCAAGCCGACGCATCGCATCCACGGCGTCCCGCTGCCCTGGCAGGACCTGCGCGCGGCCTTCACCGAGCGGGGCTGGCTGGACCTGACCCACAACCGTCGCGAATTCGATGTGGCCGGCCACCGGATCGCCGCGGCCGGTGTCGACGACCCACACATCGAGCGGGACCGCTACGAGACGATCGCCGGCCCGGCCGACCTGACCGCCGACCTACGCCTGGGGCTGACCCATTCGCCGGAGCCACGCGTGCTGGACCGGTTCGCCAGCGACGGCTACCAGTTGGTGATGGCCGGCCACACCCACGGCGGCCAGCTGTGCGTGCCGTTCTACGGCGCACTGGTCACCAACTGCGGGCTGGATCGCTCCCGGGTCAAGGGGCCCTCGCAGTGGGGTGCGCACATGCGCCTGCACGTCTCCGCGGGCATCGGCACCTCACCGTTCGCGCCGGTGCGGTTCGCCTGCCGTCCCGAGGCCAGCCTGCTGACCCTGGTGGCGGCGCCCACCGGCGGTGACGACTCGCAGCTCACCCGCGGCTCGACCCAGCCCTCCGTGTCGGCCCGTTGACTGGGCGGATCGCCGACCACGGGCATCCACGGCGCTGGGCCGACAACGCGATCCGGCTGATCGAAGCCGACGCACGGCGCAGCGCCGACACCCATCTGCTGCGTTACCCGCTGCCCTCGGCGTGGGCCGCCGAGGCCGACGTAGCGTTGTACCTCAAGGACGAGACCACCCACGTCACTGGCAGCCTCAAGCACCGGCTGGCCCGCTCGCTGTTTCTCTATGGACTGTGCAACGGCCGGATCGCCGAGGGCACCACGGTGGTCGAGGCGTCGTCGGGGTCCACCGCGGTCTCGGAGGCCTATTTCGCGGCCCTGCTGGGCCTGCCGTTCGTGGCGGTGATGCCGTCCTCGACCAGTGCATCAAAAGTGGCGCTGATCGAGGCACAGGGCGGACGCTGTCATTTCGTCGCGCATTCGGCCGATGTCTACGCCGAAGCGGAGCGGATCGCTCGCGAGGTCGGCGGGCATTACCTGGATCAGTTCACCAACGCCGAGCGGGCCACCGACTGGCGCGGCAACAACAACATCGCGGAGTCGATGTTCTCGCAGATGCGCGACGAGGCCCATCCGATCCCGGATTGGATCGTGGTGGGGGCCGGCACCGGCGGCACCAGCGCAACGATCGGCCGCTACATCCGGTACCGCCGGCACGCGACCCGGTTGTGCGTGGTGGACCCGGAGAATTCGGCCTTCTACCCGGCCTATTCGCAGTGCCGCTACGACGTGGTGGTCGAGGAATCGTCGCGGATCGAAGGCATCGGCCGGCCGCGGGTGGAACCGTCGTTCCTGCCCGATGTAGTGGACCGGATGGTGGCCGTCCCCGATGCCGCCTCGGTGGCCACGGCGCGACACGTCAGCGCGGTGTTGGGGCGTCGGGTGGGCGCCTCGACCGGCACCAATGTCTGGGGTGCGTTTGCGCTAGTGGCCGAGATGGTCGCCGACGGCCGCAACGGATCAGTGGTAACCGTGCTGGCCGACAGCGGCGACCGCTACGCCGACACCTACTACAACGACGACTGGCTGGCGCAGCAAGGGCTGGACCCGACGGGTCCGGCCGCGGTCTTGGCCGAGTTTGAGAGGTCCTGCCGGTTCGCGTTCGCCTGAGCCCGTTCTTCGGCTGCGTCGGGGTTGGTGGCGGCGAGCCACACCGCAGCCAGAGCGAAGAAACCGGCATACACCGCTCCGCCTAACAGCGTCATGATTTGACTCCCTTTGCACTAAACCTTGTTAGTCAGTCTGCCTAAGTCCTCCTATGTTTGCGAGTTCCACGCGCCGGATGTGGGGCGTTTCATGCTCCGGGGAGCTAGTGAGCTGCGCCTCGATGACGGTTTCGCGGGTCCCCATCATCGGCACAGCCTGGGCGTTTGGGTGACCGGCGGCGCGGTGCGATACGCTGTCGTGGCTTCACACGGGGTGTGGCGCAGCTTGGTAGCGTGCTTCGTTCGGGACGAAGAGGTCGTGGGTTCGAATCCCGCCACCCCGACTCAGGTTGTTGCAGGTAGAGGGCTCTGGCCGGTTAATCCGGTCGGGGCCTTTTTCCGTTGGCGTCCCCCGTAGGTCCGTGATTTCATCCAGCCAGGCTTGGTCGCGTAGGTTCTCAGAGAACCAAATCCCAGAACGTAACGCAGCATTCAACGAAGGCCATCATGTCCGAGGATCAGAACACCGACGTTCCACCGAATCATCTGTCCATCGATCCGCGCAGCGCCTTCTACGACGAAGAGGTGCTCCGCCGCGACGTGGGTATTCGCTTCAATGGCGTCGAGAGAACCAACGTGCACGAATACGACGTGGCCGAGGGCTGGGTGCGTGTGGAAGTGCCTACCGCCAAGGATCGCCGTGGAAATCCGATGGTCGTCAAGCTCAGCGGCACGGTTGAACCGTATTTCCGCGTAGCGGAATAGCGGACGCCCCGCGGTTACCGGCGCGGTTCTGAGTTCGTCAGACCGTGCCTGGTTGTATCGAAACCGGTCCACCAGCCTCGTTGGCCGTAGACAATGTCTGCTGTGGACTTCCCGATGCGCTACGACCGGTGGTATCGACCACTGGCGACCGTGTTCGGCCTGGGACCCGGGCGGGCCAGCATCCGGGTGGCCGACGGTCTGCTGCAAGTCCGAAGCGGGTGGGCCTTCGCCATGGACATCGCCTTGAACAACATCGAATCCGCCCGGCCGGCGCCGGAACGCATGTGGGGCTGGGGCGTCCATCAGGCATGTAATGGCTGGCTGGTCAACGGATCCCGGCACGGCGTGGTCCAGATACGGCTCACCCACGGCGTCAAACCGAGCAAAGCGCCGACGGCCGGCTTGTTCAACAGGCCGGTCCGCTGTCTCTACGTCAGCGTTACCGATCCCGACGGCTTCATCGCCGCGCTGACGGGCTGGCAGTTGCCCGCGACGGGTTCCTAGAGCAGTTCGCGGACCGCGGCGAACGCGGTGGCGGCCTTGATCCCTGCCAGCCGGAACGGGCCTATGCTGGTGGTGTGATCGAAGCGGTACTCCCGTGGGCGCTTCCCGTCGTCGTCATTCTCGTTATCGTGGCGATCCTGATCGCGCTTTCGGCACATTTCAACCACGACTGAGCGGTGTTTACGACTCGGCCCCATCGAGACCGAAATTCGGCCCCGATGGGGCCAGTCCGGGATCGTCCTTTGATGCTGGCTACATCACCTCAGGGCTTGTGCCGAAATGCATTTGAACGCAACCGCCTTGATCGCGCTAGAGCCTTTCGCGGACCGCGGCCGACAGCCGCGAACCGTCGGCCTTGCCCGCGGCAATTGCGGTGGCGGCCTTCATCACCTGGCCCATGTGCTTCATGTGCGGCCGCTCCCCGATCGCCTCGGCGACCTGCGCCAGCGCGGTGTCGACGACGTCGGCCAATTCGGCGTCGCTGAGCGGCGCCGGAAGGTACTCGTCGATGATCCGAGCCTCGGCGTGCTCTTCGGCGGCGAGGTCACCTCGGCCGTTCTGGGTGTAGATCGTCGCGGACTCCGCACGCTTGCGGGCTTCGCGCGCCAGCACCTTGAGGACGTCCTCGTCGGTCAGTTCCCGGGCCTGTTTTCCGGCGACCTCTTCGGCCTGGATCGCGGCCAACAACATTCGCAGAGTCGCCGTGCGCAGCTTGTCCTGCGCCTTCATCGCCGCCGTGAGATCGGTACGCAACTGGGATTTGAGTTCCGCCATGCCCCATAACGCTACGCTCAGCCTCATGGTGAATCCGCCTCCGCCCGGCTACCCCGGACCTGGTTTTCCGCCTCCCGGCTACGGCCCGCCACCGGGCTATGGCCCACCGCCACCGGGCTACGGTCCACCGCCCGGCTACGGCCCACCACCCCCGGGCTACGGTCCCCCGCCTCCGGGTTACGGCCCACCGCCCGGCTACGGAGCACCGCCTCCTGGCTTCGGTCCCCCACCCGGCTACGGCCCGCCGCCGGGATACGGCGCCCCGGTGGGCTATCCGCAGCCTGAACTCAAGCCCGGCATCATTCCGTTGCGCCCCCTGAGCCTGACCGACATCTACAACGGCGCCGTCGGCTACATCCGGGCCAACCCGAAGACCGTGCTCGGCCTTACCGCCGTGGTGGTGGTGGCCACCCAGATCATCAGTGGAATCGCGCTGTTCGGCCTGCTCTCGACGCTCGACCCCTCGGGCCCGGGTAGGTCGTCCACGGAGCTCTCCGGCGGTGACGTCGCGGCGTGGCTGACCGGTTCTGTTGGTGCGGCTATCGTGACCGCCCTGGGCACCATCGTGTTGACCGGCCTACTGACGGTGGTGGTCGGCCGCGCGGTGTTCGGGTCGCCGATCACCATCGCCGAAGCCTGGGCGATCGTGCGCGATCGCTTCGGGCCGCTGATCGGATTGACCGCCCTGATCGGCCTCGCCGCGGCAGTGTTGTGTGGTTTCGCGGCGGCCCTGATCGCCTTTGCCGACGGAGCGGGCGGCACCGGCGCCGCGGTGTTGATCGCCGTGCCGCTGGTACCGGCACTGATCGCGGCATTGGCCTACGGCTACACCGTGCTGGTCTTCGCGCCGACCGTGATCGTGCTGGAGCGCCAACCCGTGTTCGAAGCGATGCGCCGCTCGTTCTACTTGGTGCGCAACAGTTTCTGGCGAGTGCTGGGCATCATGGCGCTGACGGCACTGATCGTCTCCCTGATCAGCAGCGCAGTGGCGTTTCCCTTCAACATCTTCGGGATGATCGTCACCCACGGCGCAGACGCCCTGACCGGCGGTGCACAGTTGAGCCTGTTCTCCCGGATCGGAACGACGATCGGTCAGATCATCGTGCTGCCCTTCAGCGCGGGGGTGTCGGTACTGCTGTACACCGACCGCCGCATCCGGGGCGAGGCCTTCGATCTGGTGCTGCGAACCGGCGCCACCGGTGGGCCGTACGTCGGCGGGTGGACCGACAACCTCTGGCTGACCAGGCCTCCGGGGTAAGGATCCCGGGGTGCCCACCGTCGACGTCGACCGCGAAGCCGCCCGCGAAGCGGCCGAACGCGAGCTGGCAAAACCGATGTACCCGCGGCCGTCGCCCAAGCAGCAGTTCCTCGACTTCATCGAGACGCTGGTACGGCGGTTGGTGCTCAAGGGTGCGGAGTTGCCCGGCGGATGGTTCACCATCAGCGTGTTGCTGATCGTCCTCGCGGCAGCCGTGATAGCCGCCGTCCACGTCAGCCGTCGCATGCTGCACGACGGCCACCGCGGCGATCCGTTGTACGGCACAACACAGCTCAGCGCCGCCGAACACCGTGCCGCCGCGCAACAACACGCCGCATCGGGAGATTGGGTCGAGGCGATCCGGCACCGCCTGAGGGCCGTGGCTCGAGCACTCGAGGAAAACGGGGTCTTGCGTCCTGCCACGGGCCGTACCGCAACCGAACTGGCCCGCGACGCCGGTGCGGCTCTACCCGCCCTGGCCGGTGAGCTGTTCCGGGCTGCCGAGACATTCAACGACGTCAACTATGGCGAGCTGCCCGCCACCCCGGAGGGATATCGGATCGTCACAGAGCTCGACGAGCGGGTGCAGGCCACAACACAGGCTCGGCAGTACCGATGACCACCAGGCTGCGGACATGGCTGTGGGTCGCGGCTGCCTTGGCCGTGATCGTGGCGGTTTCGGCGGTGGGCGCCTACCTGACCTCACCGCGACCGGGTGGCCGAATGGACCCCAATGCCACCGGCCCCGAGGGCACGCACGCTCTGGTGACACTGCTGCGTCACCGAGGGGTCGAGGTCCTGCCCGCCGCAACCGTCGATGACGTTGCCCTGCAGGCACGTCCCGACACATTGGTGCTGGTGGCCCAGACCCCGCGCATCGCGGGCAGTGAGCTGATGAACCGGCTTGCCGATCTGCCCGGCGACCTGCTGCTGGTCGCACCGGACGCCCTGGCCCGCAAGGCCCTCGCGCCCGGCATCCGGTCCGGCCCCGCACGGGCGTACACCCACCAGCCCGGTTGCGGACTGCGCGAGGCGCAACAGGCCGGAGCCGTCGACCTGCGCACCACTGCGACCTATGTTGCAAACAAAGGCTATTCACTGGACAGCTGCTACGACGGCGCTCTGGTGCGCTACCGCGACGGCAAGCGGACCATAACGGTGATCGGCAGCGAGACGTTCATGACCAACGCCGACCTGGCGCGGGAAGGCAACGCCGCGCTGGCGATGAATCTTGCCGGCACCTCCGATCGCCTGATCTGGTATGCGCCCCAACATATTCAAGGCGCAAAATCGGGGAAGGCCGCGATCGCCGCCCTGATCCCGCAGAACCTACGATGGCTGTTCTGGCAACTGTGTGTGGCACTGGCCCTGGCCGCCGCCTGGAAGGGCCGCCGGCTCGGCCCCCTGGTCACCGAACAAATGCCCGTGGTCGTCCGCGCATCGGAGACCGTCGAAGGGCTCGGCCGGCTCTACCGCTCGCATCGGGCCCGCGATCGAGCAGCCGCCGCCCTGCGCACCGCGGCCCTACGCCGACTGGCTCCCCGCCTGGGATTGGGCCCGGGACCCGAACCGCCCGCGTTGATCGCGGCAGTGTCGACGCGCATTGGGGCGCACCCGGACTGGTTGTGGCACTTACTGTTCGGTCCTCCCCCGGATTCCGACGATGCCCTGGTCGCCCTGGCCCACGCACTCGACGACATCGAAAGGCAGGTCACCCACTCGTGACGCACACTCCCGCAGAGAATCCGGCTGCCGCCGCAGCCCGCGACGCATTGCTGGCGTTGCGCAGCGAAGTCGCCAAGGTAGTGGTCGGCCAGGACGCTGTGGTCAGCGGCCTGGTGATCGCGCTGTTGTGCCGCGGCCATGTGCTGCTCGAAGGTGTTCCGGGCGTGGCGAAAACACTGCTGGTCCGAACCCTGAGCGCTGCGTTGCGGTTGGACTTCAAGCGCGTCCAGTTCACCCCGGACCTGATGCCCGGAGACATCACCGGCTCGCTGGTCTACGACACCCACACCGCGGAGTTCGTGTTCCGGCCCGGACCGGTCTTCACCAATCTGCTGCTGGCCGACGAGATCAACCGGACTCCGCCCAAGACCCAGGCGGCGCTGCTGGAGGCGATGGAGGAAGGTCAGGTCAGCGTCGACGGCGCGGCCAAGCCGCTGCCCGACCCGTTCATCGTTGCCGCCACCGCCAACCCCATCGAGTACGAGGGCACCTACCGGCTGCCGGAGGCCCAGCTCGACCGTTTCCTGCTCAAGTTGACTGTGCCGCTGCCGGTGCGCGAAGCCGAGATCGACATCTTGGCTCGGCATGCCCACGGCTTCGATCCGCACGACCTGTCCGCGGTGGCCCCGGTGGCCGGCGCGCAGGATCTGGCGGCCGGGCGCGCCGCGGTGCGCCAGGTGCTGGTGGCCGACCAGGTGCTGGGCTACATCGTCGACGTGGTGGCGGCGACCCGGCACTCGCCCGCCCTACAGCTGGGTGTCTCACCGCGCGGCGCGACCGCGTTGCTGGCCACGTCGCGGTCGTGGGCGTGGCTGTCCGGGCGCAATTACGTGACGCCCGACGACGTCAAGGCGATGGCTCGCTCCACGCTGCGGCACCGGGTGATGTTGCGCCCGGAGGCCGAACTCGAAGGCGCCACCGCCGACGGCGTTCTCGACAGCATTCTGGCCTCGGTTCCGGTGCCGCGCTGGTGATTGTGACCGGTCGTGCCGCGCTGATCGCACTGCTGGGCGCCGTGCCGATCACGCTGGCCCCCTGGCCGGCGGCCGCCTTCGCGGTGCTGCTGGCTGGGCTCACCGCGGCAGTGCTGCTCGACGTCGCGTTGACGACAGATCCCGCCACGCTGCACATCGACCGGTCCATGGACAACGCGGTACGGCTCGGCCAGACGATCACGACCACCTTGTGGATCGTCAACGGCAGCCGCCCATTTCGCGGTCAGATCCGTGACGCCTGGTCGCCCAGTGCCTGTGCCGCACCGCGCACCCATCCGCTGGAGCTTGCGGCCGGCCAGCTATCCCGCGTGGTCACCGAGCTACGGCCGATCCGCCGCGGCGACCAGCAGGCCGCCCGCGTCACGGTGCGCTCGATCGGGCCGCTGGGGCTGGCCGGGCGGCAGCGCTCTCGGCAGGTGCCGGGGCAGGTGCGGGTGCTTCCGCCCTTCTTGTCCCGCCGGCACCTGCCGGCACGGCTGGCCCGGCTGCGGGAGGTCGACGGGAATCTTCCGGCACTGGTACGCGGCCAGGGCAGCGAATTCGATTCGCTGCGCGAATACGTCGCGGGCGACGACGTGCGCTCGATCGATTGGCGGGCCACCGCGCGGCGCTCCGAGGTGGTGGTGCGCACCTGGCGGCCCGAACGGGACCGGCGGGTCGTCATCGTGCTCGACACCGGCCGCACGGCGGCCGGCCGGATCGGGGTCGACCCCACCGCACGCGATCCCGCGGGCTGGCCGCGACTGGACTGGTCGATGGATGCCGCACTGTTGCTGGCGGCGTTGGCATTACGCGCCGGCGATCACGTCGATCTGCTCGCCCATGATCAGGTGACCCGCGCCGGGGTATTCGGCGCATCGAGGACTCGCCTGTTCGCTCAACTGGTCGACGCGATGGCGCCACTGCAGCCGGCGCTGGTCGAATCCGATGCCGCGGCGATGCTGGCCACCTTGTCCCGGCGGGCGCGCCGCGGCAACCTCGTTGTGCTGTTGACCGATCTCAACCCGTCCGCCCTGGAAGAGGGCCTGCTGCCGGTGTTGCCGACGCTGACCGCGGCCCACCAGGTGATCCTCGCCGCGGTCGCCGATCCGCGAGTGGAACGGCTGGCTCAGGGACGCGGCGACGCGGCCGCGGTCTATGACGCCGGCGCCGCCGAGCGAGCCCGCAATGACCGCCGCGCGATGGCGGCCCGATTGCGTCGCAGCGGCGTGCGAGTGATCGACGCTCCGCCCGAGGATCTGGCACCGGCGCTGGCCGATGCCTATCTGGCGATGAAGGCCGCCGGGCGGCTCTGATCGCTGGACTTGCGGGAGGGGCTAGCCGGTGGGGACGACGTCGGGGGCATCGGCGATGTCACCGGTCTCGTCGGCGGCCACCGCCTTGCGCCCGAAGTACCCCACGTAGGCCAAAAACGCGACCTCCACCGCGGCCCCGATGCCGATCCGCAGCCACGTCGGCAGCGGCGATGGGGTCACCACCGCCTCGAGCAGCCCGGCCACGGCGAACACCACGACCAACCCCACGGCGACCGCGACGACGGCGCGGCCCTGTTCGGCGAGTGCCTGCGCGCGGGGGCGATCGCCCGGGGCGATCACGGTCCAGCCCAGGCGCATGCCCACCGCGCCGGCCAAGAACACCGCCGTCAACTCCAGTAGCCCGTGCGGGGCAAGCAGTCCCAGCATGAAACCGCCCCGGCCGGCGTGGAACATCAGTCCGAGCCCCAAGCCGAGGTTGGCGGCGTTGGAGAACAACAGCACCGGGATGGGCAGACCCAGCAACACGGAGAACGCAATGGCGCGAGCGGCCACCCAGGCGTTGTTCACCCAGACCTGCAGCGCAAAGGATCCGGCCGGGTGATCGCTGTAATAGGCGGCGAAGTCGTGGTTGACCAACCGGTCGATCTCCGCGGGGGTGCCGATCACCGCCTGCACGTCGGGGTTGCCGGCCACCCAGCAGGCGATGACCGCCGACACCGCCAGGAACACCACGGCGGTGCCCAGCCACCACCGCCAGGCGCGGTAGGCGACCACCGGAAACGACACCGTCACGAACCGGACGAATTCCGAGGCCAGCGGCGCATGGGCACCGGTGACGGCGGCACGCGCCCGCGCCACCAGGGCGGAAAGTCGGCCGATCAGCGCCGCGTCCGAAGACGACGAGCGCAGCACCGAAAGATGGGTGGACACCCGCTGGTAGAGGTCGACTAGCTCGTCGACCTCTGCGCCGCTGAGCCGACGCCGATTCTTGACCAACGTCTCCAGCCGGTCCCAGATCGGTCGATGGGTCAGCACGAAGGCGTCGACATCCACGTCGCCGAGCGTAGCGAGGACTGCGAGCACGGCGAAGCCGGGCGACGCAGGTCCGCGCCATCAGGCACAGCGAGGACTGCGAGCACGGCGAAGCCGGGCGACGCAGGTCCGCGCCATCAGGCACAGCGAGGACTGCAAGCACGGCGAAGCCGGGCGATACAGATCTGCGCCCTGCGGCACGGCCGCGAGCGCCTCGATGAGTCCTGTTCGGCGAGTAGCGTCTGAGCTATGGCGAACCGCAGCCCCGAGCTGGTGACCGGCGACGCCGTCGTCCTCGACATCGCGATCGCGCAGTTGCCGGTACGCGCGGTCAGCGCGCTGATCGACATCACCGTCGTGATAGTGGGATACCTGTGCGCGATCGTGCTGTGGGCCACCACCCTCGGCCGGTTCGACGACGCGTTGACCACGGCCATCATGATCATCTTCGCGGTGCTGCTCTTGGTCGGTTATCCGGTCATCATGGAGACCGTCACCCGGGGCCGGTCGCTGGGCAAGATGGCGATGGGGCTGCGGGTGGTTTCCGATGACGGCGGCCCGGAACGCTTCCGACAGGCCCTCTTTCGGGCGCTGGCCTCCGTAATCGAGATCTGGGGACTGACCGGCAGCCCGGCGGTGATCTGCAGCCTGCTATCACCGCGCGGAAAACGCCTGGGTGACATCTTCGCCGGCACGGTGGTGATCAGCGAACGCGCGCCGGCTTCGACGCCCCCGCCCATGATGCCGCCGGGACTGGCCTGGTGGGCCTCGACGTTGCAGTTATCGGGCCTGCGGGCCGAATCCGCCGAACTGGCAAGGCAATTCCTGGGTCGGGCCGCACAGCTCGACCCGCATACCCGGCAGATGATGGCCTACCGGATCTCCGGCGATGTGCTCGCGCACATCTCACCACCACCGCCCCCGGACGCCCCGCCCGAGCTGGTGCTGGCCGCGGTGCTGGCCGAACGACATCAGCGCGAGCTAGCGCGGTTTCAGGTCATGCCGCCCGGGCCGTATTTCCCGCCGCCTCCGGCGCCGTGGCCGCCGCCGAATGCCGGCGGATTCTTCCCCCCGAGCTGAGCGGCGTCACCTCGCGGTTGGCCCCAGTGGCAGTTGTAGCACGGTGACCCCGAGCGCCTCATAGGTGGAGCGCGCCCGGGCGTCTCTGGTGGCCAGCGGCACATGGTGTTCCCGAGCAGTCAGCGCCACCAGCGCGTCATACGTCGCACCGCCCGTCACGCCCTTGCCAGCACACTCCCGGTGTAACACCCGTGCGGCACGAACCGAAAGCGCCAGCGGTTGTGCGAAGTTCTCGTCAATCAGGCGCGCCGCATCAGGTGCGGACACCCGCGCGTCACCGGGCAGCCGGGTGAGCACCGCGTATGTTTCAGCCAGACTGTGCCCGGTCAGGCATAACGATTGCCCATGGGCCCACGCGGCAACGTGCGCGTGGTGCTCGTGACTGCCGATCAGCAGCGGTACCGCGACGCTGGTATCGACCGCCACCGCGCCCTGGGCAGTCAACGCCGACCCGCGTCGATGAGTCCGAAAACCGTCTCGTCGGTAACCGCGGTATCACTTTGGGCGACCAGTCGACCCGTGGCATCGCGCTCCAGTCGGGCGGTGCGACCACCGGGCGTGATCTGCACGCCGTTGCCGTACTGCGAGATGTCGACCACGGTTCCGGGCGCAAGGCCCAAGCTGTCGCGTAGCGGTTTGGGCACGACGATCCTGCCTGCGGAATCGATAACAGCCTCCATTGGGATGACGCTACCAGCCAAATCCCATTTCCATCTTTTCCGCGATCTGGCCGGCCGCCGAAGAAAATTCGTTGCATCTCGATAGTTCTCGATATATCGTTAGCGTATCGGGAGCGAATCGCGCTCCCCCTTCCCAAGCAATGAGGTACGCATGAACAGCCCCTTTGGTCCGCCCGGCGGGCCCTTCCCAGAAGACGCCGCACACCAGGTCGGGTTCGGTTTCGGTCCCGCGGCGCCACATCAGCGCCGCGCGGCACACATCGCGCGTCGGCAGGCCCGGCGTGAATTTCGCAGGCAGTTGCGCGACCAGGCCGCCGAGCACTGCGCGCCGTTCGGCTTCGGTCCGGGCCACGAGGCCACCGGCCCCGGATTCGGCCCGGATTTCCGGCACGGATTCGGCCCCGGTTTCGGCCCTGGTTTCGGACCCGGCGGCCCCGGCTTCGGCTTCGGCTTCGGCCCGGGCGGGCACCGTGGGCACCGGCGCGGCAATCGCGGCCGGCGCGGCGACGTGCGGCTCGCCATCCTGGCCCTGCTGGCCGAGGGTCCGATGCACGGCTACGAGATCATTCAGCAGATCGCCGAGCGCAGCCAGCAGCTGTGGCGTCCCAGCCCCGGATCGGTCTATCCGACTTTGCAGATGCTGGTCGATGAAGGTCTGATCACCGGCACCGAAACCGATGGCAAGAAGCGACTTTTCGAATTGACCGAAGAAGGTCGCGGGGTCGCGGAGACGATCGAGACACCGCCGTGGGAACAGATCGCCGACGGCGCCGACCCGGGGCAGATCAACCTGCGCACCGCCACCGGCCAGCTGTTCGGTGCCGTCGCGCAGGCCGGCCAGGCAGCCACGCCCGAGCAGCAGCAGCGCATCGTCGACATCATCAACAGCGCCCGCAAAGAGATCTACGGAATCCTGGGGGAAACCGACTGAGTCTGACCGTGCGGGTCAACAGTGCCGAAGGACCCGATGCATCGCGGTCTTCTCGTTCGATGAAACCCACAGTCCGTAAGCGGTTTTGACCGTGATCTGGCGGGCTACGAATTCGCATTCGAACGCGGCGTTCGCCGGCAGCCAGCCGGCGGCGTCGCGGAATGCTTTGTCGAAGTTGGCTTGGGCGCTGACCGCGAGCAGGTTGCGCGGATCGTTGGCGAAATCGCGGCGGCGCCTGTCGTCCCAGGTTCGCGCTCCCTTGTACCAGGCGTCGGCCAACGACACGAGATGGTCGACCTGCACGGCCTCGGACGTCTCGGGGCCACGGGCAAAGGCGATGGTCTCCCCGGAATACGGGTCGTGCAGGACACCACGCTGCACCAGGCAGGTGCCCCGTCGCAGTTCGACCTGGGTCAAGTCGCGGCGCAGGATGTCGTCGCGGGTATTGCAGCCGTTATGGCCGAATTCGACGTCGACGTCATCACTCCACCGCTCGCCGAACCGGTAGCGCTTGAAGTCCTTCTCGCGATCCCAGCCCCTGACCGGCAGCGCTTCGAGCAGGCGGCGGGCGTCGTCGTAGCCCGGATCCAGCGGCGCCGCGCTCGGCCTCGGCGGCGTCGGAGTCGGCGAGGGCCCCGACGGCTGCGTGAACCACCCGGCCTGCTGCCACCACGCCCAGCCGACAACGGCCACCACGACCAGCGCAACCACCGCGCCGGCCAGCACCCGCCTGCGTGCGGCCATTCTCAGGGCAGCTCGACCCAGTCCAGCGTGCGCTGCACGGCCTTTCGCCACCCGGCATAGCCTTCGGCGCGCTGCTCATCCGACCAGTTCGGGGTCCAGCGCCGATCTTCGCGCCAATTGGCGCGAAGATCGTCAGGTCCCTTCCAGAAGCCGACGCCCAATCCGGCCGCATACGCCGCGCCCAGCGCGGTGGTTTCGGGCACAACCGGCTTGACCACGTCGACGCCGAGAACATCAGCCTGGATCTGCATACACAGATCATTGGCGGTGATGCCACCATCGACCTTCAGAACACCAAGGTGCACACCGGAGTCGGCTTCCATCGCTTCGGCCACGTCTCGGCTCTGGTAGCAGATCGCCTCCAGGGTGGCCCGCGCCAGATGCGCGTTGGTGTTGAAGCGGGACAACCCCACGATCGCGCCGCGCGCATCCGAACGCCAGTACGGTGCGAACAGCCCGGAGAACGCAGGCACGAAGTACATCCCGCCGTTGTCGGCGACCTGGCGGGCGAGGCTCTCGACCTGCGTGGCTCCGCTGATGATGCCCAACTGGTCGCGCAGCCACTGCACCGCGGACCCGGTGACCGCGATCGAGCCCTCCAGCGCATACGCGGGCTTGGCGTCGCCGAACTGGTAGCAGACCGTGGTCAACAATCCGTTGTTGGAGCGGACGATCTGCTCACCGGTGTTGAGCAGCAAGAAATTTCCCGTGCCGTAGGTGTTCTTCGCCTCGCCCGCCGACAGGCACACCTGGCCGACCATCGCGCTCTGCTGATCGCCCAAGATGCCGGCGATCGGCACCTCGCCGCGCAACGGTCCGGTGCTCGCGGTGACCGCATGCCGGCGTCGCGTCGACGACGCCGTGATGCGCGGCAGCATCGCCTTGGGGATCGAGAACAACGCCAGCAGCTCGTCGTCCCAATCCAGGGTCTCGAGGTTCATCAACATGGTGCGGCTGGCGTTGGTGACGTCGGTCAGGTGCACGCCGCCGCGCGGGCCCCCGGTCAGGTTCCACAGCACCCAGCTGTCGCAGGTGCCGAACAGCGCGTCGCCACGTTCGGCATCGGCACGCACCCCCTCGACGTTGTCGAGAATCCACTGCAGTTTGCCGCCGGAGAAGTAGGTGGCCGGCGGCAAGCCGGCCTTGCGCCGGATCACCTCCCCGTGGCCGTCGCGCTCGAGGGCCGCGGCGATGGCGTCGGTTCGGGTGTCTTGCCAGACGATCGCGTTGTGGTAGGGCTGGCCCGTCTTGCGGTTCCACACCACCGTGGTTTCGCGCTGGTTGGCGATGCCCAGCGCCGCCAGATCCGACGCGTGCAACTTGGTGGTGTTGAGCGCCGAGACCAGCACCGCCGCGGTGTGGTTCCACAGTTCGAACGGATCGTGTTCCACCCAGCCGGCTCGCGGCAGGATCTGCTCGTGTTCGAGCTGATGGCGGCCCACCTCTGCACCGTCGTGGTCGAAGATGATGCAGCGAGTGCTGGTGGTGCCCTGGTCGATCGACGCGACGAAATCGGCCAAGTCTGACTCCTGTCCATACCGGTGCCGGTCGGTGCCGCGTCCATCATCGCCCACCTGGTCCGATCGGGTGGCGCTACACGGCAGGATCGCGGCGCCCGGGCAGGTCAGTCCACAAAATTAGACATTCTTCACGAACCCATCAGACGCTATTTATTCACTCAGACGCATATTTCGATGTATTGCGAGTACATCTCGTGATGGTGAACAAACGGTGTCGGAACGCCGCCGATGTCTGTGCCCCCCAGAAGCCGCCGTGGCCGACCGCGTGCAGGTCAGAACTGAATCGGAGAAGACATGGACGTCGTCCTCGGTGTGGCACTTGCGTCGAGCACACCCGCCACCATCCACACCGTGCTGGTCTGCGGAGAACGCGGGGACGGCGTCACGCTGGAAGAGCTCAGCATTGACGTGCCTCCCGACGACTCCGTCGAGTTCGCCGCCGTCGACGCGTTGATCGCGGCGATCCTGCGGGCGCGTGACGCCGCGGACTCGGCCGGTCTTCGCCTGGTGTCGACCGGCGTGACGGTGACCGATCCGCTCGACGCGGCCGCACTGAGTTCACGGCTTTCCAGCGGCGCCCTCGAGGGCTTGGAAAACGTGGCTCTGGTCTCCCCGGTGCTTGCGGCGGCAAGCTTGACCCACAACCTGGGACAGACGGTCGGCTGCGACCAGATGGGGCTGCTGTCCGTCGAGGCGTCAACCGCGACACTGGCCATGGTGGACTGCACCGACGGCACCATCACCCGGATCTTTCGGCAAGCCCTCGCTGACGGCGACGCCACCGCCGCGGTCGACACGGTCGCCGATCGGCTCACCGCCGCCCACACGTCTCCGGACGGTCTGTTTCTGATCTGCGCCGAGGGCGATTCGACCGCGTTGCGGCCGCGACTGGAAGCGACGGTCGACCACGAGGTGTGTGAACCCGCGGAGCCGCGTGCCGCGCTGGCCCGCGGTGCGGCACTAGCCTCTGCCCGCCTGGCCGGTGTCGCGGCGGAGTCCGCTGCGCTGGCCTACACGAAAGAGCCCGCATCCGATGCTGTCGGGCCCTGCTACTACGACATCCCCGGCTTTGACGCCGACGATCTGGCCTACAGCGCAGTGCCCGACGAAGATGCCGAAGCGGCCACCGAGATCTTCGAACCGGTGGGCCATCCGCCTCGCCGTCCGCTGCTGGTGGCCGGCGCGGCGTTGGCGTCTGCCGCTTTCGCCGCGGCGTCGGCGCTGATGGTGGCCATGACGCTGGACATCACTCCCAACCTGGTTGCGCTGCGGCCGGATCTGGGGCGGGCGCTGACCCTTCCACACCGGGCTCCGAACCTTCAGGTCCCCGCCACCGAGCCGTTCGGGGGACAACCGCCGGTGATGGGGCAGGCACCAGCGGACTCGATTCCACTGCCGCCGTTGAGCCTGCCGTCGGCACCCGACCTTCCGGCGGCAGTGCCGCTGGGTGCGCCGACGCCCGGGCTGCCGGCTCCACAGCCGGTGGCGGCCGGGGCCAGCACCGGGCCGTTGTTCGTTCCCGCCCCGATCTTCGGTCCGCCGTTGCCCATCCACCCGCCGGCGGCGCAGACGCCGTCGCCCTTCCTGCTGGCGCCGCTTCCGCAGCCGGCCCCGCACCGGCCCGTCCTGTCGGGGATGCCCGATCTGTCATTCCTGTGGGGATTGCCCGGCAAGAAGCCGGCGGCACCCGCCCCGCCGGTGGTCAAGCCCCAACCGCCCGAGGTCAAGCCCGAGCCCCCGGTGGTCAAGCCCACGCCGCCCGTCGAGCTTCCCAATCCCCCGGTGGTCAAGCCCGATCCGCCGATTGTGAAGCCCAATCCCCCGGTGGTGAAGCCGAACCCGCCGATCGAGCTTCCCGATCCGCCGGTCGTGAAGCCCAATCCCCCGGTGGTCCAACCCGAAATCCCGGTGGTCAAGCCGAACCCACCGGTCGTCAAGCCCGAGATCCCGGTGGTCAAGCCGAACCCACCAGTCGTCAAGCCCGAGATCCCGGTGGTCAAGCCGAACCCACCGGTGGTGAAACTGCCGGATCCGCCGGTTCAGGTCCCGGACCTTCCCGTCGTTAACCCCAACCCGGGAATCCAGCTGCCGGAACTGCCGGTCAAGGTTCCCGACGCTCCCGCCGTCAACCCCAGCCCGGGAATCCAGTTGCCGAGTCTGCCGATTCAGTTGCCGAATTCAGGCCCCCCGGCCGGACTTCCGGTGCCCGAGGCGCCGTCGCTGCCGTCGCTGCCCGCACCCCAAGCACCCTCGCTGCCCGCATTGCCGTCGCTGCCCGCACCGCAGGCACCGTCGCTGCCGTCGCTGCCCGCACCCCAGGCACCCTCGCTGCCCGCACTGCCGTCCATGCCGGCGCCCAAGGCACCGTCGCTGCCCGCACTGCCTGCACCGAGCGCTCCCTCCATGCCTAATCTGGGTGGTGGCCTGTTCGGCGGAGGCGGCAAGCCGGGCGGAATCTTCGGCGGCGGGGGCAACCCGGGCGGAATCTTCGGCGGCGGCAAGCCCGGCGGAGGACTGTTCGGCGGCGGGGGTGGTGGCGGCCTGTTCGGCGGCGGATCCCGCGGTGGCGGACTCTTCGGCGGCGGAGGCAAGGGCCTGTTCGGCCACTAACGTTCGCCCAGAACGCCTTCATTCGCCGTGCGGCGCATCGGCTAACGCCGTGGCGAGCACCTCCAGGTCTGCCTCGGTGGTGTCGACGTGCGGTGAGATCCGCAGCACCGGCACGGTCAGCTCCAGCGGTGCGCGTTCGACTCCGGCTGCGGTGGTGACGATCCCGCGCTCGGTGATCAGCCAGGCCTGCACCGCCACCGGATCAGTACCCGAGGGCGGTACCAAGGTGGTGATGGCGCTCGGCTCGTCGATCGGTTCCACCACCCGCCAGCCGGGTAGCTGAGCCAGCACCCGTCGGCTCCGGGCACCCACGCCGGCCAGCGCAGCACGAACCGCGACCGGCCCGGCCGCCAAGTGTTCCCCCAGCGCAACGGAGAACCCCAGCTGCGCAGCGACGTTGACGTCACCGGCCTCCGGTCCGGACGCCGACAGTTCGGCCAACGCCGGCCGCAGCGCCAGCGCCCCCACACCGCGCGGCCCGGCAAGCCACTTGCGTGACGACGAATAGACGGCATCGGCGCCCACGGCGCAGTCGATCTGGCCCAGGGCCTGCGCCGCGTCGACAACCAGTGGAACGCCGAGCCCGCGGCAGATATCCGCCAGCTGCGCCAAAGGCTGCACCAGCCCGCGGTGACTGCCGACCGGGGTCAGGTGCACCAGGCTCGGCGGGTCGGCCGCTAGTGCAGTCGCCGCATCGTCGAGCACCAGGCGGCCGGTGTCGTCCACCGGTAGCAGCCGCCAGCTGAACCCGTGCGCCGCCATCACCGCCAGATTCGGGCCGTACTCGCCGGGCAGACAGGCCAAGGTGCGCTGCGCCCCCGGCCATCGGGACAGCAGCAGATCCAGCGCATTTCGCGAGCCGGTGGTGAACACCACGTCGGCATCGGCCATGCCGGTCAAGACCGCGAATGCCGCCCGCCCGGCGTCGAGTACCGGCGCGGCCGCCTCGGCGGCCACGTAGCCACCGACCTCGGCTTCGTGACGGGCATGGCGGGCCGCGGCGTCCAGTGCCGCGTAGCTCTGCCGTGAGCAGGCCGCACTGTCCAGGTGCAGCCCGGCGACCGGTGGGCGCGCGGCGCGCCAGCTGTCGGCGAGACTCATTTGATGGCGAGCGACAGGCCGAAATCGCCTGCCGCATCGGTCCACCACCGTCGACGGCGCAGACCCGCGGCGGCCAGTTCTTCTGCCACCTGCTCCGGCCGGAATTTGCAGGACACCTCGGTCAGCATCTCCTCACCGGCGGCGAAATCGACAGCCAGATCCAGCGCACCGACCACGACATGCTGGGCACGACGGGCCCGCAGCCACATCTCGATGCGCTGTTCCGCCGAATTCCAGCGCGCCACATGGGCGAACTCGTCCAGATCGAAGTCGGCATCGAGTTCACGATTCACCACCGCGAGCACGTTACGGTTGAACGCCGCGGTCACCCCGGCCGCATCGTCGTAGGCACGCACCAGTCTGCCGGTGTCCTTGACCAGATCGGTGCCCAACAACAGACCATCACCGTCGTGCATGACTGCGGCGAGGTCGGCCAGGAAATCGGCACGGGGACCCGGCGTCAGGTTACCGATGGTCGACCCCAGAAACACGAAAAGTCGCCGGCCACCGTCGGGGATCTGCCCCAGATGGTGCTCGAAGTCGCCGCAGACACCGTCCACTCGCACGCCGGGATAGTCACCGGCAATCGCCTCCCCCGCCGTTTCCAGCACCCCGGCGTCCACGTCGAACGGGATGAATCGGCGCAACGTCCCGGCGTCCCGCAGCGCATCGAGCAGCATCCGGGTCTTTTCCGAGGTGCCACTGCCCAGTTCCACCAGGGTGTCCGCACCCGACAGCGCCGCCACCTCGCCCGAATGGACTCGCAGGATCTCCGCCTCGGCGCGGGTCGGGTAATACTCGGGCAGCCGGGTGATCCGGTCGAACAGCTCACTGCCGACATCGTCGTAGAACCACTTGGGCGGCAAAGACTTCGGATGCTGCGCCAGCCCGTGGCGGACATCGGCCCGCAGCGCGGTGCGCGCCGCGTCGGCGGCCAGGTGATTGGCGATGGTGACCCCCGTCATCGGGTCACGCCCAAGGCGGTGACACGGACCTCTCCGTCGTGCGCATCCACCAGGTGACAATCCGGGATATCCACCCAGCGCGGGTCGTCGTCGTAGGGCTCGCTGGCCAACACCACACCATCGGCACCGTGCAACATCGACAAGGTATCTCCCCAGGTCGTCGCCAACATCCGGGAACCGTTGGCGGCCACTATGTTCAGTCGCGCTTGCGGATCGGCCGCACCGATCTCGGCGATCACCTCGCCCAGCGATTCCACCCCGCGGGCAAAGATCGTCGCGGCCAGTACGGCACTGTCACACACCGATTCGGCACGATCGGTGGCGGTCAGGACTTGGCGGTTCACCACGCCGTTGTGCGAGAGCAGCCAACTGCCGTCGGTGAACGGCGCGGTGGCGCTGGCCTCGATGGGCATCCCGACGGTGGCCGAACGCACCGCGGCCACCACGCAGTGGCTGGCCAGCACCGGGGCGATCGAGGCGAACGACCCGTCGCTCCACAGCGGTGCGGCGCTGCGCCATCGGCGAGGGACCCCGCCGTGGGAGGCATCGAAAAATCCTGCGCCCCAACCGTCTGCGTTGAGCAACCCGTGCTGCTGCCGGCGCGGAGCATAGGACTGCACCAGCAGCCCCTGTGGCGGTTCCAGCATCAGCTCGGCCAATGACCGCGGCCGGCCCAGCCAGCCCAGGTGCCGGCACATCAGGCGTCCCAGGCCAGTCGGACGCCGGCGAAGATCTGCCGCCGATAGGGGTGGTCCCAGTTACGAAAGCTCGGCCGCAGGATCTCGCGGGCGACCGCCCACGAACCGCCGCGCAGCACCCGGTAGTCGCCGCCGAAGAACGGCTCCGAATAGCGTTGGTAGATCATCGGCGAGAAGCCCGGCCACGGCTGCAGGGGCGAACTCGTCCACTCCCAGACATCGCCGAGGAGTTGTTGCGCGCCATAGGCCGACGCCCCGTCCGGGTAGGCCCCGACCGGCGCCGGCCGCAGCGCCGCGCCGCCGAGGTTGGCCACCTCGGCCG
This sequence comes from Mycobacterium sp. SMC-11, assembly GCF_046250095.1. Taxonomy (NCBI): domain Bacteria; kingdom Bacillati; phylum Actinomycetota; class Actinomycetes; order Mycobacteriales; family Mycobacteriaceae; genus Mycobacterium; species Mycobacterium sp. SMC-11. The sequence continues at coordinate 4,409,021 of NZ_CP176430.1, forward strand.
ACGGTTCGGCGCCGCCCCAGGGGTAGCGGCGTCGCGCCCCCCTGACCGGATCCCAGGCGCAGGCCTTCTCCCATTCGATCTCGGTGGGCAGCCGGGCGCCGGCCCATTCCGCGTATGCCTGCGCCTCGAAATAACTGATGTGCTGCACCGGCTCGTCGTCGGGAAGATCCTCGGCGTGGCCGAATCGGACCCGGGATCGATGATCGGGGCCCCAGAACTCCGGCGCCGTCAACCCGGCCTGCACACAGTGGCGCCAACCGCGTTCGCTCCACCATCGAGGTTGCCGGTAGCCGCCGTCGTCGATGAACGCCCGCCATTCGCGGTTGGTCACCGGCACCCGGCCGATCCGGAACGCCGGCACATCGACGTGGTGCGCGGGGCGCTCGTTGTCGAGCGAGAAGGGCTCATCACTGGCATCGACGCCGAGCACGAATTCACCGCCCGGTACCAGCACCGAGGTTCCTGCCAGCTCGGGCCGCCCGGCGGGCAGGCCGTCGCCCACGCCGAGCAGCGGCGGGCCGGCACGTAGGTTCAGCGCCTGCAGCATGGTCTCGTCGTGCTGGTGTTCATGGCTGAGCACCAAGCCGAACACGAACCCGTCCCCCGGCCGATCGGGCAGGGTCTGCAGCTTGTCGAAAACCTTGGAACGCACGGTGGCGCAATACTTCCGGGCCTGATCGGGCGCCAACAGCGGTAGGTCGACGCGGCTGGCCCGGGGGTGAATGAAGGCGTCGTAGAGGCCCTCGACATCGGCCGGCAGCATGCCGGGGCGCACCGGGTCCCCGTCGCGCAACAGCCACAGTTCCTCCTGCTGACCGATATGAGCCAGGTCCCACACCAGTGGGCTCATCAGCGGGTCGTACTGGCGGTGCAGCTCGGCGTCGTCGAAATCGACGAGCGCCAGCGTGCGCTGCCGCGCCCGACTCAGGTCGCGGGCCAATATTTCGGATGTGGTCATAACTGTCTGCGCGCCAATCGAGTCACCATCGCCGTGGCGTCGGACCGGGACACTTCATCGGTGACGTCGTCGGCCGGGCAACGCCCTCGTTCGACCATGCCGACCAGCCGGTCCATCCCGTCACGCAAGGATGCCGGTGCCCGGTCTGCGACCAGTCCAACACAGCGCCCGGCCGCCGCATGCAGCCGTGGGTCGGCCAGGCCGGTCCGGGCGGCGACGTCCCAGGCGGTAGCGACGGGGGCGACTGCGTCGGCGGCACTGTCGGCGACGACCGGGTCGTCGAGCAGGGAGGCCAAGGTGAAAACCAATGCCGGCCAAAGGGTGTCGTCGACACTGTCGAGGTAGCGGATCTCCAGCCATCCGCGTGGCCGCACCGGCGGAAACAATGTGGTCAGGTGGTAGTCGAGGTCTTTGGTCCCGGCGCGGCGGTCGCCGAGCCGCACCCGCCCGTCGGCCCAGGCGGCGAACGGCACGTAGCGGCTGACCGGAATCGCTTCGGGAGTGTGCACCAGCATGACGGGCGCTTTGAGCGCGTACCGCGCCCAGTCGGTGGCGGGGTCGGTGCCGTCCAGGCCGAGGACGGGCCCGCAGCGAGCCGAGTCCAGCCGGCTCCACACCCGCTGCCGGGTGGAACGCCAGCCGGAGAACTCCCCGGCCAGCAGTGGGGAGTTCGCGGCGATCGCGACCATCGTCGGGCCCAGCGCGTGGGCCAGCCGGACACGGTCGGCCCAACCGGAACGTGTACCGGCATCCAGATTGAGCTGGACCGACGCCGTCGATGTCATCATCGCCGCACCCGCCGAACCGGTGTGGCTGGCGGCGAAGAACTGCTCCATGGCCGCGTAACGCTCGCCGGGGTTGACCCGCTCCGTGGGCCGCAGCGGGTCGGCGCCCAGCTGTACCAACCCCAGGCCGGCGTCGGCGAACGCCGCCCGCAGCACCGCCTGATCGGCCGCCATCGCGTCGATCGCGGCGAGGGCATCGGTCAGCGGCGGGCCGGAGAGCTCCACGGCGCCGCCGGGTTCGACCGTGACGACACTGCCGCCCGGCAAGGCCGGCAGGGACCGCAGCACGTCACCGATCTCGGCCCAGCCGGGCCGGCGGTGCGGGTCGGTCGGGTCGAAGCAGTGTGCCTCGATCTCCAAACCCACCCGGCCGTGCGGGGCGTCGGTGAGGCATCGTTCGGCGATGTAGTCGGCGGCGTCGGCGGCACCGGACAGCTCGGGGCCGCCCAGGCAAGACTCATCTCCGCGGGACAGTTGCGTCGCCGCGGCGAACCCCATATCAACCCCTCCGCCCGTCGATCTTCCCGACGCTACCGGAGAGGGGCGACAAGCGGACCGGTGATTACTGACCTAGGGAGTTCTGCATCGCCCCTGCCAGCACGTTCACCGCGGGGCCGGCGTTACCGGTCTGGCAGACCTTGGCCTGCAGCAAGACGTTGGCCCGCAGCCGGGACTGGTTGAAACAGCGCCGGTCGGTGCCGGCCTCCTGCTTGGTCCAGGCCGCGTCCGTCGCCGTGGCCGGCCCGCCGCTGAACTCCCACACCTGGGTGGCTCCGGTGTCCAGATGCATCGCGGTGGTGCGGCCCGAGCAGCCGCCGGTCCGGTCGACGACACGGTGGAATGCCGCGGCGGCAGCATCGTTGGTGGCGAACACCCCCACCGCCTGCTTGACGAAGTGGCCCTGATCGGTGGCCGAGGTCTGGGTGACGGCGCTGTTGAACGACGCCAGGTCGGGATCGTTGTAGACCTCGGGTAGTCCGATATCGGCCCAGTTGTTGCATGCCGGGTCGTCGACCCAGTAGGCCTGGAACGGCTGGCCGGAGACGGCTTCGAAGCCCATCGGGGCGCCGACGATGTTGCCGACCGATCCCTTCGGCAGCACCGCGTAGGAGACCACGCCGGGTTCCGACGGTCCGGCGGCGGCGACCGGAGCGACCGCTGCACCGGCAGCGGCCAGTCCCAGTCCCAGTCCCACCAGCAGGATCGCGGAGGCCCGCCGCCCGTCAGGCAAGGTTGGCCCGCACCCCGGCCTCCACCGCTCGACCCAGATCCGGGTCGACGTTGCGCCAGTACTCGAACACCCGGGACAGCACCGGCTCGGTGACGCCGGCCGACACATGCCCAATAATATTGGCAGCCAACCGCTTCCGCGCATCGTCATCGAGGACATCGCGGACCAGTGTCCCGGCCTGGCTGAAGTCGTCGTCGTCGGGGCGCAGCGTGTAGGCGGCGCGCACCATGTCTCCGTCGGCGTGCCAGCGGACTTCGGCGGCTCTGGCCGGGTCGGCCTTGGGTCCGCCCATCGAGTTCGGCGCGTACACCGGGTCCGTCGCATTGACGAACCGCATGGCGCCATCCTTGGAATAGCTGTGCACCTCGGATTTCGGTGCGTTGACCGGCAATTGGCTGTAGTTCGTCCCGATCCGGGCACGATGGGCGTCGGCATAGGAGAACCCTCGAGCCAGCAGCATCTTGTCCGGGCTCAAACCGGTGCCCGGCACCATGTTGTTGGGCTGGAACGCCGCCTGCTCGATCTCACTGTGATAGTCGCTGACATTGCGGTCCAGGGTCAGCTTGCCGACGTCGATCAGCGGGTAATCGGCGTGCGGCCACACCTTGGTGAGGTCAAACGGGTTGTAGCGGTAGGTCTTTGCCTCCTCGAACGGCATGATCTGCATCTTGAGTGTCCAACTCGGATACTCACCGCGTTCGATCGCTTCGTAGAGGTCGCGCTGGTGGTAGTCGGCATCGACGCCGGCCAAACGGTCGGCCTCATCCTGGGCGAGAAACTCCACGCCCTGGTCGCTGATGAAGTGGTACTTGACCCAGAAGATCTCTCCGGCGGCGTTGATCCAGCTGTAGGTGTGACTGGAGTAGCCGTTCATGTGGCGCCAGTTCTTCGGGATGCCCCGGTCCCCCATCAGCCAGGTGACCTGGTGAGCTGACTCCGGTGTGAGGCTCCAGAAGTCCCACTGCATGTTGTGGTCGCGCAGATTGCTGGCCGCGCGCCGCTTCTGGGAGCGGATGAAGTGTTGGAACTTCAACGGATCACGCATGAAGAAGACCGGGGTGTTGTTGCCAACCAAGTCGAAGTTGCCCTCCGACGTGTAGAACTTCGTCGCGAAACCACGCGGATCCCGCCAGGTGTCGGGGCTGCCGCGCTCGCCGGCGACGGTGGAGAACCTCGTGAGCGTCTCGGTCTTGGCGCCCGGCGCAAACACCGCGGCCCTGGTGTACTTGGTGACGTCCGCGGTGACCTCGAAGTGCCCAAATGCCCCACCGCCCTTGGCGTGCGGCTGACGTTCGGGGGTGCGCTCCCGGTTGAACATCGCCATCTGTTCGATCAGATAGTGGTCCTGCAACAGGATGGGGCCATCCGGGCCGAGCGTCAGCGATTCACCGTCGCTGGGCGCCGGGATTCCGGCATCGGTGGTGGTGTGGTGCTCGGTCATCTGCTTGTCTCCCCTTGCGCTCAAGAGCTTGTGAATCAACGCGTTTGACTCAGGCCGCCGACAAGTGTGCGGTTACCTACTGCTGACATGGCACGTCGCGCAGGAACCGCACACTCGGCAGCTTTGGAAAGGATCAGCGGTGCGGCGGCGCCGACGGCGGAGGTGGCGGCGACGGCGGAGGTGGCGGCGGTGCGGGTGGCCCGCCGGGACCGCCGGGACCGTTACCCGGGCCGGCCGGCCGGTATCCCGGCCACTCCGGGCCCTCGCCGGGACCGCCGGGACCGAAACCGGGCCCACCCGGCCCGAAGCCGGGGCCCATCGGCGGACCGTGATGCATCATGCACGGTCCGTGGTGGTGCCCGTACCAACCGCCGCCGCTGAGGTACACACCGGTGCCGAAGATGACGGCGGCGACGAAGACGGTTCCGGCGACGATCACCACCCAGGCGGCGGCTTGGTAGAGCCGGTTCGGCGGCGGTGGTGGCGGAGGAGGCGGTGGGGTGGAAACTGGCGACTCGCTCATACCGATCAATCATGCCCCACAACGACGCCGGCCGCCGCCCTTCGGGAGGGGCGGCGGCCGGTTGCTCGTGGCCGGACCGGGTTACCGGCCGGGTGGGGGCGGCGGTGCCTGGGTGCTCACCGAGGGTGGCAGCTCACCGGGTCCTCGCTGGTCCGGGCCGGGTCCCATCGGCCCCGGGCCGCGGTGGTGGCCCTTGTGGAACATCGCGTGTTGGCCGTGATGCCCGTGATGTCCGTGGCAGTGGTGTCCGCCGGGGCCGCCGCGGCTGACCCAGACGCCGGCGAAGAAGATCGACGAGACGATGAAGACGATGCCGGCGACGATCGCGACCCAGGCCGCGAGCCGGTACAGCCAGTAGGGCTTGGGCTCACCCGGCGGTGCCGGTGGGGTAGTTGTGGTGTCAGGTGTTTCGCTCATACAAGGCATCTTGCCGGGGGCAACACCCGGCGCCGCTAGGTCTTGGCTATGCATCAGCTATGAGCCGAAGCGCCGGCCAGGCGGCGGCAGCGGCAACATGGCTGCGGACTTCCTGGCCGGGCTGTGGCACTTGTTCAGCTGACCGACCAGGGCTTGAACGGGTTCACTGCGAACTGGATCACCCGATAGGGCGCGCGGTCACGCGGCTGGGTGTTCCATTGGCTGACGAACACCCGCAGCTCATCAAGGGTCGATCCCGGCGAGATGTAGCCGCCGTAGGGCTGGGCCAGCCGGTTGTCGTACGGCGACGGCAGGGTCTCGACGGGCACCGGCGGATCGGGCCATTCGGCGTGCTGCACCACCGTGGTTACCGGGGCGGTGCCCAGCCCGGTCGGTTCGTAGGCCACCCGCACCTCCATGTTCCCGGTGGTGCCGTTGAAGTAGGACAGCACTGGCCTGCCGTCGATCTGGCGCAGGCTGAGCTCGCCGATCTGGTCATTCCACAGCGGCGTGGGCGTGTGCCCCCAGCCCGCGGTGGCCGACCAGCCCTGCCAGGCCGACCGGTCCGTGAACTTGGCCGGCGCGACCCGGTACAGCGTCACCGACGCGCTGCGGTCAAAGTTGTTGGCCACCACATACACCCAGCCGCTGGCGGAGTCCGGGGTCGGAATCGGGTCGTAGTAACCACTGATCTGCGACTGACCGTGATCCTGGTAGGACGCGGGCCGCACCGATCCCGGCACCGTCTGCCAACCCGGTTGCGCCGGATCGGCTTTCACCAACCGTGAGCTTTGCGGCACCAACATCTTGGCGGTGGTCACCATCAGATAGTTGGTCCGGTTGATCGAGACGATTCCGGCCGGAAGCTGCGTAGTGCCCGCCGGCCCCGGGTCGGCCAACAGCGGCCGGTCCACCCCGAGCACCCCGGTGTAGCGCACCCCGTCGGAGTCGTCGACCGAATCTGGGTCCAGCCGCAGCGCAATCGGCGAATACCAGCCGCCGTACCCGACGCCCTGGCCGGCGAAGCTGTCCCCGCAGATCTGCAGCACCGCGGTGGGGAACTCCATGAACTCACACAGGTCGGTGGCACCGATACCGTAATCACCGGTAGGCGTTCCGGTTCCGGCGCTGGGCCCGATCCGCACCACCTGGCCTTCGGCCAGTGGCCACAGCACCGGACGTGGAATGGGCGCGGGCGGCTCGGCGTGCGCCACCCCAGGCAGAGCCAACAGCAGCGCCATCACCGCCGCCCCCGCCGAGCGTGTATTCACTGCGAAATTTTCAACGATTCTTCGCAGTGGTTGCACGTTCGGCGCATTGAGGAGGGGTTGGACGATTAAGATCCAGCCAACAGCTCGGCGATCTGAATGGTGTTGAGCGCCGCACCTTTACGCAGGTTGTCCCCGGAGACAAACAGCGCCAAGCCGCGCCCGTCGGGAGCACCCGGATCAACCCGAATTCGGCCCACCAGCGAGTCGTCGGCGCCGGCGGCAGCCAACGGAGTCGGCACGTCGGTCAGCGTCACACCCGGGGCGTCCGCCAGGATCTCGGCGGCCCGCTGCGGCGACAGCGGCCGAGCGAACTCGGCGTTGATCGACAGCGAGTGCCCGGTGAACACCGGCACGCGAACACACGTGCCGCTCACCAAAAGCTCTGGCACACCCAGGATCTTGCGGCTCTCGTAGCGCAGCTTCTGGTCCTCGTCGGTCTCGCCCGAGCCGTCGTCGACCAGCGAGCCCGCCAGCGCGACCACGTTGAACGCGATCGGTGCGACGTACTTGTCCGGCGCCGGGAAATCCACCGCACTACCGTCGTGCACCAGCTGCTCGGCGCCGTCGACGACCGCACGGACCTGCGTCGCCAGCTCCTGCACGCCGGCCAGCCCGCTACCCGAAACCGCCTGGTAGGTCGAGACGATCAGCCGGGTCAGGCCGGCCTCGTCGTGCAGCGGCTTGAGCACCGGCATCGCCGCCATCGTGGTGCAGTTCGGGTTGGCGATGATGCCCTTGGCCAACTGTTTCCCGCGCACGTCGCGGTCGAAGTTCACCTCCGAGACCACCAGCGGGACATCGGGATCCTTGCGCCACGCCGAGGAGTTGTCGATCACCGTGACCCCGGCGGCGGCGAACCGCGGCGCCTGCACCCGCGACATCGTCGCCCCGGCGGAGAACACCGCGATGTCCAGCCCGGACGGGTCCGCGGTCTCGGCGTCCTCGACCTCGATCTCGGCGCCGCGGAATTCCAGCTTGCGCCCGGCCGACCGCGCCGAGGCGAAGAACCGCACCTGCTCGGCCGGGAAGTTGCGCTCCTCCAGCAGGGTGCGCATCACCTGGCCGACCTGGCCGGTCGCACCGACCACACCGATGGAAACCATTTAGCGCCCCGTCCCGCCGTAGACCGTGGCCGCCTCGTCGGTGCCGAGGCCGAACGCCTCGTGCAGCGAAACGACGGCCTTGTCCAGATCATCTTCGGCGCACAGCACCGAGATTCGAATCTCGGAGGTGGAGATCAGGTCGATGTTGACCCCGTTGTCGGCCAGCGTCTCGCAGAAGGTGGCCGTCACGCCCGGGTGGCTGCGCATCCCGGCGCCGATCAGCGACACCTTGCCCACCTTGGCGTCGTAGAGGACCTCGGTAAAGCCGATCTCGCCCTTGAGCGACTCCAACTTGGCCACCGCGGCCGGCCCGTTGTCGCGCGGGCAGGTGAAGGTGATGTCGGTCTTGCCGTCCTCGATCTTCGAGACGTTCTGCAACACCATGTCGATGTTGATGTCGGCGTCGGCGACGGCGCGGAAGATCTTGGCCGCGTAGCCAGGCAGGTCGGGGATGCCGACCACGGTCACCTTGGCTTCGCTGCGGTCGTGAGCGACTCCGGTCAGGATGGCGTCTTCCATGGGGATGTCCTTGATCGATCCGGAAACGATGGTGCCGGGCTTGTCCGAGTAGGAGGACCGGACGTGGATGGGCAGGTGGTAGCGGCGGGCGTACTCCACGCAGCGCAGCATGAGCACCTTGGCGCCGCACGCGGCCAGTTCGAGCATCTCCTCGAAGGTGACGGTGTCCAGGCGCTTGGCGTTGGGCACGATGCGCGGGTCGGCGCTGAAGATGCCGTCGACGTCGGTGTAGATCTCGCAGACGTCGGCCTTCAGCGCCGCGGCCAGCGCGACCGCGGTGGTGTCCGAGCCGCCCCGGCCCAAGGTGGTGACGTCCTTGGTGTCCTGGCTGACGCCCTGGAAGCCGGCGACCAGCACCACCTGGTCTTCGCCGAGCGCGGCCTGCAGCCGGCCCGGGGTGACGTCGATGATCTTGGCCTTGCCGTGCGCACCGGTGGTGATGACCCCGGCCTGCGATCCGGTGAACGAGCGGGCGTTGCAGCCCAACTCCTCGACGGCCATCGCGACCAGGGCGTTGGAGATCCGCTCTCCAGCGGTCAGCAACATGTCCAGTTCACGGGCCGGCGGAGCAGAACACACCTGCTGCGCAAGGTCCAGAAGGTCATCGGTGGTGTCGCCCATCGCCGAGCAGACCACCACGACCTCGTTACCAGCTCTTTTGGTCTCGACGATGCGCTCGGCGACCCGGCGGACCCGGTCGGCGTCGGCCACCGACGATCCGCCGTATTTCTGCACGACGAGCGCCACGGTCGTCCTTTCCGCCGATCTGACTGATCGGGCCTCTACAAGAACCTCAACAAGGATAGGGGAAGGACTTCGCGGGTTCACTCGGCCTCCGGGGCGAGGACGTGCGAGGACATCGCGCTGCGGCCGCTGGATCGGCGTGTAAGCTTCTCCACGTGCAGCGCGTGCTCCTGCTCGGACGCCGCGACGGGGTCTGACCAGGACCGGCTCCCCGTCGCGGGTTTCGCCGATGCGCCGGTTCTTGAGTCCACTGGACAAGTCCCTGACAAGCCGGAGCGAAAATCGTGACTACCTATTCCAGCCCTTCTCACCCGGACGCCTTCACGTCCACCCGTGCTATCACCACACCCGCGGGGCCTCCCAACCCCGGCCAGCCCGCCTGGAACCCGCAGCGCGGCTCGGCAATGCCGGTAAACCGGTACCGCAGCTTCGCCGATGAGGTCGAACCCGTCACGCTGGCCGACCGCACCTGGCCCGACCGTGTCATCGAACGCGCCCCGCTGTGGTGCGCGGTCGACCTGCGCGACGGCAACCAGGCGCTGATCGACCCGATGAGCCCGGCCCGCAAGCGCCGCATGTTCGACCTGCTGGTGGCCATGGGCTACAAGGAGATCGAGGTCGGCTTCCCGTCGGCTAGCCAGACCGACTTCGACTTCGTCCGCGAGATCATCGAGCAGGGCGCCGTGCCCGACGACGTCACCCTGCAGGTGCTGACCCAGTGCCGCGACGAGCTGATCGAGCGCACCTTCGAAGCCTGCGCGGGCGCCAAGAGCGTGATCGTGCACTTCTACAACTCGACGTCGGTGCTGCAGCGCCGGGTGGTGTTCCGCGCCGACCAGGCGGCGGTGCAGGCCATCGCGGTGGCCGGGGCACGCAAGTGCCTGGCGGAGCAGGCCAAGTACCCGGACACCCGGTGGCGCTACGAGTACTCGCCGGAGTCCTACACAGGAACCGAACTGGAGTACGCCAAGGCGGTCTGCGATGCGGTCGGTGACGTCATCGAGCCGACGCCGGACAATCCGATCATCTTCAACCTGCCGGCCACCGTGGAGATGGCGACCCCGAACGTCTACGCCGACTCGATCGAGTGGATGAGCCGCAACCTGAAGCGACGCGACTGCGTGATCCTGAGCCTGCACCCGCACAACGACCGCGGCACCGCCGTGGCCGCCGCGGAACTGGGCTATCAGGCCGGCGCCGACCGGATCGAGGGCTGCCTGTTCGGCAACGGCGAACGCACCGGCAACGTCTGCCTGGTGACGCTGGGGCTGAACCTGTTCTCCCGCGGCGTGGACCCGCAGATCGACTTCTCCAACATCGATGAGATCCGCCGGACCGTCGAGTACTGCAACCAGCTGAACGTGCCCGAGCGTCACCCCTACGGCGGCGACCTGGTCTATACCGCGTTCTCCGGCAGCCACCAGGACGCCATCAACAAGGGCCTGGACCAGATGAAGATCGATGCGGACGCGGCCGACTCCGACGTCGACGACATGCTCTGGCAGGTGCCCTACCTGCCGATCGACCCCCGCGACGTGGGCCGTACCTACGAAGCGGTGATCCGGGTCAACTCGCAGTCCGGCAAGGGCGGCGTGGCGTATGTGATGAAGACCGACCACGGCCTGGTGCTGCCGCGCCGGCTGCAGATCGAGTTCTCGCGGGTGATCCAGCAACTGACCGACGGCGAGGGCGGCGAGGTCACGCCGAAGGAGATGTGGGACGCCTTCGCCGACGAGTACCTGAACCCGATCCGGCCGCTGGAGCGCATGCACCAGAAGCTGCTGGCCGCCGAGACCGACGACGGCACCGACCGCATCGAGGCCACCGTCTTGGTCGACGGAGTAGAGACCGAGATCACCGGCTCCGGCAACGGCCCGCTGGCCGCGTTCGTCGACGCGCTGAGCCAGGTCGGTGTCCAGGTCCACGTGCTGGACTACTCCGAGCACGCGATGAGCGCCGGCGAGGAGGCCCAGGCCGCGGCGTACGTGGAGGCCCGCGTGACGATCGCGAGCGCGGCGGAGCCGGGCGAAGCGGGTCGGCACGCAGAAGGCACAGCCGGCGACAACACGGTCTGGGGTGTCGGGATCGCACCATCGATCACCACCGCATCGCTGCGGGCGGTGGTCTCAGCGGTGAACAGGGCGGCCCGGCTCGGCTGACGCGACCTACGGGGGGCAGGCATGACGCGAGTGACGCGATGTCCGGGGATGACAACCCGCTGCTGAGGGCTGCCGCCGACCGGATGGCATTCCTCGAGTTCGGCAGGCCAAGCGTCGCGGGAGTCTCCGACCTGATTGTCGCTTCCTGGGAGCGCAGCCGGGACGCCGGTGTGGATGCCGTCCGCCCGATCAGCACGTTCACCGATGAGATCGACACCGATTCGCTGTTGGCGCGCTGCGCGCGTCCAGTGCTGGAGCAGTTGGGCGACGACACCTCCGCCGCCGACCTGCCGCTGGCCATCGGCCTGAGCGACCGGAAGGTGCGCGTCGTCCAACGCATCGACTCCTCGTCGACGGCCACCCGCCTGTTCGACCGGGTCCAGTACGCGCCCGGATTCGACTTCTCGGAGGCGGCCGTGGGCACCAACGGGGCCGGAACCGTCTTCGAGTCGGGCCAGCCCGTCAGCGTCGTCGGCCCGGAGCACTACAGCGAGAGCCTGGAGAACTTCGCCGCCTGTGGCGCCCCGATCCTCGACCCGGTCACCGGCCGCGTCGAAGGCGTCGTGGCAATCGCGACCTTGACCAAGGCGTGGAACCCCATCATGCACGTTCTGGTCAAGAACGCCGCGAAGGAGATCAGCCGCAACCTGCTGCTGGACCGCAGCCAGACGCAACAGGCCGTCTTCGACGCCTACCTGCGTGTCACGGCCCGGTCGGCCCGCGCGGCGGTGTTCGCCTTCGGTGCCGCGCTGCTGATCGCCAGCCCCGCCGCCCAGCAGATGTTCGACGCCGGGGAACAGCAGGTGCTCCGCGATCACGCGACGTTCCTGCTGGCCCGCAGGGAACGCGCCAGCGACACCGTCGTCCTGCCGAGCAGCCAACGCATCGTGCGCATTCGCGGAACCCGCGTCTTCGCCGGTAGCGAAGTCGCCGGCATGCTGGTGATCGCCGAACCGGCGACCTCTGGTCGCGCCGGATCGGCGGGGGCCGCCGCTGAGCCCGGCGTTGTCCCACTCGGGTTGACCACGCTGTTCGGCTCGCAGAAACCCCTGGCCGGCGGTCGCTCCCCGGCATGGGTGCGGGCCTGCGACGAACTACGCGAGGCGCTGGAGAGCCAAACGCCGGTACTGCTGGTCGGCGAATCCGGAGTAGGCAAGTTCACTCTGGCGACGCAGCTTTTTCAATCGGTCCATCCCGGCGCTCGCAGCATTACCGTCGACGCCGAACAGCTTGCGGCACACGGTGCGGCCGGCCCACCACCTAGCGGTCCGGGTGGACCCGCGTTGCACATCGCGCGTGACATCGATCAGTCCAGCCCGGCCGGCATCGCAGCGCTGAACGCCTACTTCACTGCGGTCGAATCGCTCGCCTTACCCGGCTGGGTCGTCGCGACGGTGTCGCAGGACCCGTCGAGCTCAACACAATCCACGCCGGAGTTCGGTGAGCTGCTGAGCCACTTTCATGCCGCCATCACCGTGCCGCCGCTGCGATACCGCACCGATGATCTGCCGGGCATCGCCGCCGCCCTGCTGCGCGGGATCGCACCGGAACGCAAAGTGCGGCTCAGCCCGGGAGCGCACCGGCTCATCAGCCGATATCCGTGGCCCGGCAACATCACTCAGCTGCGGGCGGCCTTGGTGCATGCGCTACGCCAGCGTCAGATCGGTGAGATCGCCGACACCGACCTGCCCGGATACTGCCAGAGCGTCGCCCGCCGGGCCTTGACTCAGCTCGAAGGCATCGAACGAGACGCGATCGTCGCAGCCCTACGACAGGCCGGCGGCAATCGGGCGGCTGCCGCGACGCAACTGGGGATGTCGCGGTCGAGCCTGTACCGGAAGCTCAAGACCTACGGGATCACCACGTAGTCGTCGATCGCATCGGGAACCGTCATCCAATCAGTCGCCTCACGGATGTACTGGCCGATCTGGCGCAACGACCGGTTGGCCTCCGGCACCATCGGGCCGGCGATCTGAAACACGTGCATCTGGCCCGGCCACACCCGCAGCTGGACCGGGACGCCGACACCGGCCAAGCTCTGCGCAACCAGCTTGGCGTCCTGCAACATGACCTCGGAGCCGGAGACGTGGATCAGGGTGGGGCACATCCCGGGTTCAATGTGATCCAGTGGTTCGAAGACCTCCTCGCGCGTGCCGTCGGTGCGGCGCGCGGTGGCATGAGTGACCAGCTCGACCAGCGCGTCGAAGGCCTTGGCCGGGAACATCGCATCGGTGCCGCTGTTGGAGTGCGTACGCCGAGATGCCTTGGCGATCTGGGTCAGCGGCGACAAGCAGACCAGGGCCGCGGGTTGCTCGGCCTCATCCAGGAGCCGTCGGGCCAGCGCGAGAGCCAGGTAGCCGCCGGCGGAGTCACCGGCCACCACGATCTGGTCCGGCGCATATCCCTGACGACGCAGCCACTGATAGCCCTCATAGCAGTCGTCGATCGCCGCCCCGATCGAGTGGGTGGGGATCTTGCGGTAGTTGACCGCCAACGCGGGGCTGTCCGCGTACTTCGACAGCGTGGTGATCAGCCGGTCGTGGGTGTTGACGCCACACGTCAAGAAGGCGCCACCGTGCAGGTACAGCACGACGCGCCCGGTGCCATCCGCCGGCAGCACGCCGGCGGCGCGGACCAACCGTGCCGTGCAGTGCGGCAACCGAATCGTGTGGCGAACGCTGCCCGGGGCGGAGGGGACGACCCGGGCAGCGTGGTCCACCAGGCCCCAGGGCCATGGCGCCTTCGGCAGCTGACTGCCGATGGCCAGGATGGGCCAGATGCTGAGGCGGGCGGCGAGCCCGACGAGTTGGCCGGCGAGGCTGGGACCGTTCTCCACGACCTCGTCCGGCATCGCAGAATCCCGCCGGCGACCCGGGGTCGACGCGCCTCGACGAGCCCGGCCCAGCAGCGGGGTCACGTCGGCGGTTACCCGGTCTTCGCGCACAGCGGTGGTCATCGCTGGACCGCCGATGACGCCAAATGTTTCGTCACGGTTAACAGCATGGCGTTAGCCGTTCACCTGTCGATGTCCCAAATTGGGACACTCAACGCGCCGGGAGAGCCCCTAGAACAGCGAGATCTGATCTCCGGCGACCCCGGTGTCGACGAATTCCTCGATGCCGGTGCCTCCGACGACGCCGCCGATCCCGCCGACATACGCCATGAAGTCGGAGTCGGAGACCATCGGCACGCCCAGCTCGCGCGCCAGGTAGCCCTTGCCCTGCTCAGGGCGGTCCTCGTTGCAGATCACCAGTGACGTGTGGGCGTCGACGACGTCACTGTAGGCCAGCCCGGCGTGCAGAATGCGTTCGACGAGCTCCTCATGGGTGCGGGTGCACTCCGCCGACAACGCCACCCGCATGCCCTGCACCAGCGGGCGTCCCCGCACGTAGCGGCCCGGGTTGAGGTAGGCGCACGGCATCCGCGACGCCAGCGCCTTCAGCGGCCGCAGCTCCTCGTGGGTGATCCGCCCGTTGGGCCAACGCCGCCGGGTCACCGGCCGCACCGGCAACCACACGTCGCGCTCGCGGGCGCGCTGCAGCGCAGGCTCGAGCACCCCGGCCAGCACCCGCGCGTCATCGAGTGCGTCGTGCGCGCGGGTCTGGGCGACGCCCCAATGTGCGGCCAGCGTCTGCAACCGCAAGTTGGGCAGGCCCAGGTCCAACCGTCGCGCAAGCTCCAGGGTGCACATCACCGAATCGACGGGCAGTACCGCCCCGGCCATCTCCGCTTCGGCGGCCAGAAACGTGTAGTCGAATGCCACATTGTGGGCCACCAGGGTGCGTCCCGGCAGCAGCGCGACCACCTCGTCGACGACATCGGCGAACTGCGGCTGTCCGGCCAGCATCTCCACGGTCAGCCCGTGCACGTGCGTGGGCCCGGGGTCGATGCCCGGGTTGACCAGGTGCGATACCGCTTGCTCCACCCGACCGTCGGCGTCCAGTGCTAACGCAGCGACGCTGAGCACCCGCGCCTGCCCGGGCCGAAACCCCGACGTCTCGACGTCGACCACGACCCAGCCGTCGCCGGGTTCGCGGGCCGGGCGGCCCCACCGAGCACTCATGTGACGAGGATGGCATGCCGGTGTGACCGATCCGGGTCGCGACCGCCCGTGTCGCCGCCTTAAACCTCCGCAGGCGACCCGCTTCGCCCGGCGCACGCACCGCGCTCGCGGTCGCCTTAAACTCACCGCCATGATCACCGCCCGAGGACGCCTGGCGCTGGCCGCCGGAGCGAGTGCCCGGTGGGCGTCGCGCGTGACGGGCCGCGGTGCCGGCGCGATGATCGGCGGTCTGATCGCGATGGCCCTCGACCGATCGATCCTGCGTCAGCTCGGCGCTGGGCGACGCTCCGCGATCGTCACCGGCACCAACGGCAAGTCGACCACCACCCGGATGCTCGCGGCCGCGCTGAGCGACCTGGGCGCGGTGGCCACCAACTCCGAGGGCGCCAATATGGACGCCGGGCTGGTGGCGGCGCTGGCCGCCGACCGGACCGCGCCCCTGGCGGCGCTCGAGGTTGACGAGATGCACGTCCCGCACGTCTTGGACGCAGTAAATGCCGCGGTAGTCGTTTTGCTCAACCTGTCCCGGGACCAGCTGGACCGGGTCGGCGAGATCAATGCCGTGGAGCGCGCGCTGCGCACCGGCCTGGCCCGCCATCCGCAGACGGTGGTCGTCGCCAACTGCGACGACGTGCTGATGACTTCGGCCGCCTACGACTGCCCCAACGTGGTCTGGGTGGCCGCCCGCGCCGGCTGGTCGGGCGACTCGGTCAGTTGCCCGCGCAGCGGCGAGGTGATCGACCGCCACGAGGACCACTGGCGCTCCACCGGCAGCGAGTTCAGCCGGCCCACCCCGCAGTGGTGGTTCGACGACGATTCGCTCTACGGGCCGGACGGGCTGGTGCTACCGATGCGGCTGGCCCTGCCCGGCACCGTCAATCGGGGCAACGCCGCCCAGGCCGTCGCCGCCGCCGTGGCCCTAGGCGCCGATCCGGCCAAAGCCGTGGCCGCGGTCTCCGCCGTCGACGAGGTGGCCGGACGCTACCGCAGCGTGCAGGTCGGCGACCACACGGTGCGGATGCTGCTGGCCAAGAACCCGGCCGGCTGGCAGGAGGCGCTGTCGATGGTCGACAAGCACGCCGCCGGGGTGGTGATCGCCGTCAACGGTCAGGTGCCCGACGGCGAAGACCTGTCCTGGCTGTGGGATGTGCGCTTCGAGCACTTCGAAGGTGTTCATGTGGTGGCCGCCGGGGAGCGCGGAACCGACCTGGCGGTGCGGCTGGGCTACGCCGGGGTGCAGCACACCCTGGTCCACGACACCCTCGCCGCGATCGCATCCTGCCCGCCCGGGCCGGTCGAGGTGGTGGCCAACTACACCGCGTTCCTGCAATTGCAGCGGAGGTTGGCATGACCGTGCGGATCGGGCTGGTGCTGCCCGACGTGATGGGCACCTACGGTGACGGCGGCAATGCGGTGGTGCTGCGGCAGCGACTGCTGCTGCGCGGGATTCCCGCCGAGATCGTCGAGATCACCCTGGCCGAACCGGTGCCCGAGTCCTTGGACCTTTACACCCTGGGCGGCGCCGAGGACTACGCGCAGCGACTGGCCACCCGGCACCTGATCACCCACCCCGGTTTGCAGCGCGCGGCGGCGCGGGGAGCGCCCGTGCTGGCGATCTGCGCGGCCATCCAGGTGCTGGGGCACTGGTATGAGACCTCGGCCGGTGAGCGAGTCGAGGGGGTCGGGTTGCTCGACGTGACCACCTCTCCGCAGGAGTCGCGCACCATCGGCGAGGTGGTCGCCACGCCGCTGCTGGCGGGATTGTCGGCGCCCCTGACCGGCTTCGAGAACCACCGCGGCGGCACCGTGCTGGGGCCGGACGCCTCGCCGCTGAGCGCGGTCACCAAGGGCGCCGGCAACAAGGCCGGCGACGGCTACGACGGTGCGGTGCAGGGCAGCGTCGTCGCCACCTATCTGCACGGGCCATGCCTGGCCCGCAACCCGGAACTGGCCGACCTGCTGCTGTCGAAGGTGGTCGGCGAGCTGGCGCCCCTGGAACTGCCGGAAGTGGACGTGCTGCGCCGCGAACGGCTGGCTGCGCCCCGGCGGGTCTGACTACGGTCGGACCATGACCGATCAGAGCGCCCCGGATGCCCCGGATGCCCAAGTGGCCGAGGCCGCGATCGCAATCTCCCAGCGCCTCTACGATCGCCTAGCCGAGACCATCGGGGTCATCGAGGATCTCGTCGCCAAGGAGTCGCCGGACCTCACCAGCGACTCGTCGCTGCTGCAGCTGCTGCACGAGACCGTGTCGGCGAACGTCGACACATACTTCTCGGCGATCCGCCACAACATTCCGGTGGCCGATATCGCGGCACCGCCGGTCGCCCTGGAACACGCCCGCCGGCTGGCGCAGCGCGGGGTGCCGGTCAACGCGTTGGTGCGTGGCTACCGGCTGGGCCACTCGGTGGCGCTGCAATTGGTGCTGGCCGAGATCCGTTCCGCCGAACTGGATCCCGACCTGAGCCTGAGCGTGCTCGGCACCATGTCGGCACTCATGTTCGGCTATATCGACGAGATGTCGCAGCAGGTCTCAGCCGTCTACCAAGCCGAGCGGGAACGCTGGTTGGAGAGTCGAAATGCGGTGCGCGCGTTGCGGGTCCGCGACATCCTGGCCGACGATAGCCTGGATGTTGACGCGATGACGACCGCGATCCGTTACCCGCTGCGGCGCACCCATGCCGGGATCGTGGTGTGGTATCCCGATTCGGCCGGCGACCGACTGGCCGCCGCGGAGGGTTTTATCAAGCACCTCGCCGAGTCGCTGCCGGTGCACGGGGCACCGCTGTTCGTCCCCGCCGACAGCGCGTGCGGGTGGGCGTGGCTTCCGCTGCCCTCGGGAGCCGGAGACGATGTGGTGGAACAGATCCGCGCCTGCTCGCTCGCCGCGGAAGGTGAACCGTGGGTGGCGATCGGCGATCCGCTGCCCGGCGTCGAGGGTTTCCGCCGATCGCACCAGCAGGCCCTGGCGGCCCACGCCCTGGCGGTGGCCTCCGGCGCAACCGCGAACCGGGTCAGTGCGGCCGGCGACCCCGGACTGGCCGCGGCGGCGCTACTCGGCGGGGACAACCTGACCGCCGCGCGGGCCTGGGTCGCCGAGGTGCTCGGCCCGCTGGCCTACGCGACCGAGAGCGACGGCCGGCTGCGCGACACCCTGCGGGTGTTCCTGCGCACCGGATCCAGCTTCAAGGCGGCCGGCGAGCAACTCCATTTCCATGTCAACACCATGAAGTACCGGGTGCAGCGCGCGGTCGAGCGCCGCGGCCGCCCGATCACCGACGATCGCCTGGACGTCGAGATCGCCCTGCTGCTGTGTCAGTGGTACGGCGCTGCCGTGTTGTCTTCCGGGGACGAATAGCCGGCCGAATTACGGCCGCGCGGGACGAGCGGCGAGGCCGCGGCGCTACCTAACGTCAGGCACATCCGAAAACGTGGTGTGACCGAGGCGAGGGGTTGAACGCGATGAGCACCGAGATGGCCAGCGAACCGAAGCTCTGGCAGGACAAGAAGCGTCACCTGTGGCTGCTGGGCCTGGTGGTGCCCACCATGCTGTTCTTGATGTTGCCGCTGGTCTGGGCACTCAACCAGGCCGGCCTGCACACCGCCGCGCAGCTGCCGTTGTACATCGGGCCGATCCTGCTCTACGTGCTGCTGCCGGCACTGGACCTCTGGATCGGCGCCGACGGGCAGAACCCGCCGGACGAGGTGATGGCGGCGCTGGAGAACGACAAGTACTACCGCTACGCCACCTACGCCTACATCCCCTTCCAGTACGCCAGCGCCATCTTCGGCGCCTACCTGTTCACCGCCTCAGACCTGGGCTGGCTCGGCTTCGACGGGCCGCTGGGCTGGCTGGGCAAAATCGGGGTGGCGCTGACCACCGCGACCGTCGCCGGGGTCGGCATCAACACCGCCCACGAGCTGGGCCACAAGCGGGAGTCGCTGGAGCGCTGGCTGGCCAAGATCACCTTGGCCCAGGTCTGCTACGGCCACTTCTACGTCGAGCACAATCGGGGCCACCACGTCCGGGTGGCCACCCCCGAAGACCCGGCGTCGGCCCGCTTCGGCGAGACGTTCTGGGAGTTCTTGCCGCGCAGCACTTTCGGCGGCGTCCGGTCGGCATGGGAATTGGAGGCCCAGCGGGTCCGCCGGACCGGCAAGAACCCGTGGGACCCGCGGACCTGGGCGGACAACGACGTGATCAACGCGCTGGCCATGTCAGTGCTGTTCTGGGGCGTGCTGATCGCGGTGTTCGGCGTCGCGTTGTGGCCCTACGTGCTGATCAACGCCATCTACGGGTCGTCCTTGCTGGAGTCGGTGAACTACCTCGAGCACTACGGGCTGGTGCGCCAGAAGCAAGCCAGCGGCCGCTACGAGCGCTGCACACCGCAGCACAGCTGGAACTCCGACCACATGGTCACCAACCTGTTCCTCTACCACCTGCAGCGGCACAGCGACCACCACGCCAACCCCACCCGGCGCTACCAGACGCTGCGCAGCTTCGACGACTCGCCGAACCTGCCGGCCGGCTATGGGGCGCTGATCGGGGTGACCTACTTCCCGACGGTGTGGCGCAAGCTGATGGACCACCGGGTGCTCGAGCACTACGCCGGTGACATCACCCGGGCCAACATTCACCCGCGGGTGCGCGACAAGGTGCTGGCTCGCTACGGGGCGGCCGTCTGATGGCCGTTTACGGATGCCCGGGCTGCGGCTACCTCTACGACGAGGCCAACGGGGAACCCCGCGAGGGATTCCCGGCCGGCACGCCCTGGCAACAGATCCCCGACGACTGGACCTGCCCGGACTGCGCGGTACGCGAAAAGCTGGATTTCGAACCGATGGGAGTGACCTCATGAGCGACTACAAACTGTTCCGGTGTCTGCAGTGCGGCTTCGAATACGACGAGGCGCTGGGTTGGCCGGAGGACGGCATCGAGCCCGGCACCCGCTGGGCGGACATCCCCGAAGACTGGAGCTGCCCGGACTGCGGCGCAGCCAAGGCCGACTTCGAGATGGTGGAAGTGGCGCGGCCGTGAGCGGGGTGCTCATCGTCGGGGCGGGCCTGGCGGCCGTACGCACCGCCGAACAGCTTCGGCGCAACGGCTTTGGCGACCCGATCACGATCGTCGGCGCCGAAGAGCACCCGCCCTACGACCGGCCGCCGCTGTCCAAACAAATGCTGCGCGGCGAGGTGGATGATGTTGCCTTGAAACCGGCGAGTTTCTACCACGACAACGGCATCACGTTGCGCCTCGGTGTCCCGGCTCTGGGCATCGACGTCGCGGCGCACACCGTGGAGCTGGCCGACGGACAGCTGCTCGGCTACGACCAGCTGGTGATCGCCACCGGCCTGGTACCCAACCGCATCGCGGCGCTCGGCGACCGGGACGGCCTTTGCGTGCTGCGCTCGCTGGACGACTGTGTGGCGCTGCAGCGCCGGGCCGCGAGCGCACGCCGCGCCGTGGTGATCGGCGCCGGCTTCATCGGATGCGAGGTCGCCGCCAGCCTGCGCGGTCTGGGCGTGCAGGTGACGCTGGTGGAGCCGCAGCCGGCACCGCTGGCCGGCGTGCTGGGCGAGCAGGCCGGGGCGTTGATCGCCCGGCTGCACCACGATGAGGGCGTCGACGTGCGCACCGGCGTGGCAGTTGACTCCCTCGCCGGTGGCGACGGCGTCGAGTCGGTGACGCTGTCCGACGGCTCGGTGGTGACGGCCGATCTGGTGGTCGTGGGCATCGGGTCGAGGCCCGCCAGCGACTGGCTGACCGGCAGTGATGTCGACGTCGCCGACGGTGTGGTCTGCGACGCGGTCGGGCGCACCAGCGCTCCGGATGTGTGGGCGATCGGCGACGTGGCGTCCTGGCGGGATGCGGCCGGAACCCAGATCCGCGTCGAGCATTGGAGCAACGTCGCCGATCAGGCGCGGACCCTGGTGGCGGCGATGCTGAACCTGGAAGCGGTGGTGAGCCCGGGCGTGCCGTACTTCTGGAGCGACCAGTACGACGTCAAGATTCAGTGCCTGGGACGGCCCGGAGCCGGCGACACCGTGCACGTGGTCGACGATGACGGCCGCCGCTTCCTGGCCTACTACGAGCGTGACGGAGTGCTGGTCGCGGTGGTGGGCGCCGGTATCCCGGAGAAGGTGCGGACGGCCCGCGGCAAGATCGCCGCCGGGGTGGCGATCGCCGAGGTGTTGCAGCCGGCCTAGGGGGCTTTCGATCGCCAGCCGCGGGCGTGCAGCGCCTCGGTGACGCGGCGGACCGCCTCTTGGGGGTCGTCCTCGTTGATCACCTGGATGTTGATCCAGCCCAGGCGTTCCAGCCTGCGCTGGCGCTGGCGGTCTTTGACGTACTGGGCGCGGTCCTTCTGATGGTGTTCCCCGTCGTACTCGGCGGACACCTTGTAGTCCTCCCACCCCAGATCAAGCCAGGCGAACGGCCAGTAGCGGCGGTCGCACACCGGGATCTGGGTGGTCGGGGTGGGCAGTCCGGCGTCGATCAGTCGCAGCCGTAGCCAGGTCTCCTTGGGTGAAGCGGCGCCGGCGTCGACGAGCGGCAGCACCGTGCGCAGCCGTCGTGAACCCCGTGCACCTTTGTGGTGCTTGGCGATCAACAGCACGTCCTCGGTGCTGAACGGAGTGGCCCGGGCCAAGGCGTCGAGCCGGGCCAGCGCTTGGCCGCGGGGCAGGTGGCGAGCCAGGTCGTATGCGGTGCGGGCGGGGGTGGTGACCGGGATACCGGCAATTTTGGTGTTCTCGTCGTCGGCGAGGGTTTCGTCGCGGACGATCAGGCCCGCTTGCGGGCGGGTGTTGTGCGCGATGAGTTCAATGTCCACGTCGGCGTCGACCCACTCGGCCCCGTGCAGTGCCGAGGCGGCGACCCCGGCGATCACTCCTTTGCGCCCGGAGGCGAGCCAGGCTGCCGTCGTACGATCACGCAGGGTTGGCGTCGTGTCCTTGGGCAGATAGATCCCGCGAAAGACCGCGCGGTACCACCGCTGGAGTTCGTGACGGGTCAGGAAGCCCGCGGCGATCGCCTCGCTGCCGACGAAGACCCTTTCCATGGCGCGATGGTGCCCCCGGGCACCGGCACTTCCCCGAAACCGACGTTTTGCAGGCCTCTACTCGCACTTTCCCTGCAAAACGTCGGTTTCGAGGCAAAGGGGAACGTCAGGCCATGGCGCGGCGGCCGGTGAAGGCCCGGCCCAAAGTCAGCTCGTCAGCGAACTCCAGGTCGCCGCCCATCGGCAACCCGGACGCCAACCGCGTCACGCTGAGCCCGGGAATGTCGCGCAGCACCCGCACCAAATAGGTGGCGGTGGCCTCGCCCTCGGTGTTGGGGTCGGTGGCGATGATCACCTCGCTGACGTCCACCCCATCCACCCGCTCCCCGACCCGATTCAGCAGCTCACGCACCCGCAGCTGCTCGGGGCCGATCCCCGACAAGGGATCCAGCGCGCCGCCGAGCACGTGGTAGCGGCCGCGGAACTCCCGGGTGCGTTCGATAGCGGCGACGTCCTTGGGCTCCTCGACGACGCAGATCTGGGCGAAGTCGCGGCGCGGATCCCCGCAGATCCGGCACCGCTCCGCGTCGGAGACGTTGCCGCACACCTCGCAGAACCGCACCCCGTCGCGGACCTTGGTGAGCACCGCGGTAAGCCGGTCGATCTCCGGCGGCTCCACCGACAGCAGGTGAAACGCGATCCGCTGGGCGCTCTTGGGGCCGATGCCCGGCAGCTTGCCCAGCTCATCGATCAGGTCCTGAACCGGACCCTCAAACACCTAGGCTCCCGGCATGCCGAGCGCACCGCCCATGCCGCCGGCCAGCGGTGACAGCCGCTGCTGGGCCAGCGTGTGCGCCTTCTTCGAGGCGTCCGCGAGCGCTCCCACCAGCAAGTCCTGCAGGGTCTCGATGTCCTCGGGGTCGACGACCTTCGGGTCGATGTGCACCGCGAGCACCTCGCCGCTGCCGTTGGAGGTGACCTTGACCAGGCCGTTTCCGGCCTCCCCGTGCACCTCGGTGACGGCCAGCTCCTGCTGCGCCTGCAGCAGTCGCTGCTGCATCTGCTGAGCCTGGGCCAGCAACGCCGACATGTCGGGCGGGCCTCCTGGTTGCATGACACTCCCCTTGCGTTGTCGTGTGCGTGGTCTCGACTGGGTTGCGGCTTGGTTTCAGCTCCGAGACCCGGTGCGTGTGAGAATTCCAGCGTAGACGGCCCCGGCCTACGTTGGCGGCGTGCGCGTACCAGTTCTTGTCCGTGTCGGTATCGCGATCACCACCGGCCTGGTGGTGGCCGCCGCGGTGCCGAGCGCCCCGCTCGCTCCCTTGGCCTCGGCAGCCCCCGGCAACATCGCCGGGATGATCGTGTTCCTCGACCCCGGCCACAGCGGCGCGGGTGACCCCGCCGCCCTGTCGCGTCAGGTGCCCAACGGCCGGGGCGGCACCAAGAACTGCCAGACCAGCGGCACCGCGACCAACTCCGGCTACCCCGAGCACAGCTTCGCCTGGGACACCACGCTGCGGATCCGCCAAGCCCTCAACTCCGCCGGGGTCCGCACCGCGATGTCGCGAGGTGACGACAACGGACCGGCTCCGTGCATCGACGCACGCGCCGCGGCGGCCAATGCGCTGCACCCCAATGCCATCGTGTCCATCCACGCCGACGGCGGACAGCCCGCCGGCCGCGGATTCCACGTCAACTACTCCGCACCCCCGCTGAACCCGGCCCAGGAGGGACCGGCGGTACGGTTCGCCCAGATCATGCGCAGCCAGTTGCAGGCCGCGGGCATTCCGCCGGCCAACTACATCGGCACCGACGGGTTGAAGGGTCGCGCCGACCTGGCCGGGCTCAACCTGGCCGAATACCCCTCGATCCTCGTCGAGCTGGGCAACATGAAAAACGCCACCGACGCGGCCCTGATGGAGAGCCCAGCGGGCCGCCAGCGTTACGCCGACGCCGTGGCTCGCGGCATCGCCAGCTTCCTGAGCGCTCAGACACAAGTGCCCTAACTCGCAGCGCTGCGGCGTGCACGTCCGCCGATCCGCCGTTAGCGTGGGAGGTGATGTCCGTTCGGCCGGCCGATACACCGACATCCCACGCGCGGGGGGTGCGCCGGCTGCTGGACAGCTACCGCAACATCCCCGCGGACGAATCGGTCCGACTGGCCAAGCCCACCTCCAACCTGTTTCGGGCACGCGCGAAGCGCCAAGCACCCGGTCTGGACACCTCGGGTCTGGTGAGCGTCATTGCCATCGACCCGGAGAACCGCACCGCCGACGTCGACGGCATGTGCACCTATGAGGATCTGGTCGCCGCCACCCTCCCCTACGGCCTGGCACCGTTGGTGGTCCCGCAGCTCAAGACGATCACCGTCGGCGGTGCGGTCAGCGGCCTGGGAATCGAATCGGCGTCGTTTCGCAACGGGCTTCCCCACGAGTCGGTGCTGGAGATGGACGTGCTCACCGGCGACGGCGAACTGTTGACGGTATCGCGCGACCAGCATGAGGATCTGTTCCACGCGTTTCCGAATTCCTATGGCACGCTCGGGTATTCGACGCGCCTGCGGATCGAACTGGAGGCCGTCAAGCCGTTCGTCGCGTTGCGGCACGTCCGCTTCGATTCCCTGGACGAGCTGGTCGCCACGATGGACCGCATCATCGACACCGGCGGGCTCGAAGGCGTTCCGGTGGACTACCTCGACGGCGTGGTGTTCAGCCCCCGGGAGAGTTACCTGTGTGTCGGTATCGCGACCGATTCCCCCGGCGCCGTCAGCGACTACACCGGCCAGCAGATCTACTACCGCTCGATCCGGCACGCACACGGGATCAAAGATGACCGGCTGACCATCCACGACTACCTGTGGCGCTGGGACACCGACTGGTTCTGGTGCTCGCGCGCGTTCGGCGCCCAGCGTCCCCTGGTGCGCCGGTGGTGGCCGCGGCGCTACCGTCGCAGCAGTGTCTACTCGAAACTGATCGCCTACGACCAGCGCTTCGCCATCGCCGACCGGATCGAGAAGCGGCATAACCGCCCGCCTCGTGAGCGGGTGGTGCAGGACATCGAGGTCCCACTGGAGCGCTGCCGGCAATTCCTGGACTGGTTCTTCGCTCACGTTCCGATCGAGCCGGTGTGGTTGTGCCCGCTCCGGCTGCGCGGCGACGAGGAGTGGCCGCTGTACCCGATCCGGTCCAATCGCACCTACGTCAACGTCGGATTCTGGTCATCGGTCCCGGCCGGCGCCACGGAGGGAGCCACCAATCGGCTGATCGAGGCCAAGGTGAGCGAGCTCGACGGCCACAAGTCGTTGTACTCCGACTCTTACTACACCCCCGCGGAGTTTGACGAGCTCTACGGCGGTGAAACCTATCGCCGGATCAAAAAGACTTACGACCCCGACTCGCGGCTACTGGACCTCTACGCCAAGGCGGTGCGACGACGATGACGATCGACAGCGAGCAGGTACGCACTCCGACCGGCAGATTGAGCCTGGCCCAGGTGCTGGAGACCCTGGCCACCGACGGACACCTGCCGCTGCGCTTCACCGCCTACGACGGCAGCAGCACCGGGCCCGAGGACGCCCCCTTGGGCCTGGACCTGCTGACCCCGCGCGGCACCACCTATCTGGCCACCGCCCCCGGCGACCTGGGGATGGCCCGCGCCTACATCTCCGGCGACCTGGGGCTGCACGGCGTGCACCCCGGGGACCCCTATCGGCTGCTCAAGGCACTGGCCGACGAACTGCACTTCAAACGGCCCTCGCCCAGAGTGCTGGCCAACATCGTGCGCTCGATCGGAATCGAACATCTGGTGCCGATCGCCCCGCCGCCCCAAGAGGCACTCCCCCGGTGGCGGCGCATCGCGGAAGGTTTGCGGCACAGCAAGTCTCGGGACGCCGGGGCGATCCATCACCACTACGACGTGTCCAACGACTTCTACGAGTGGGTGCTGGGGCCGTCGATGACCTACACCTGCGCGGTCTATCCAACCCAGGACGCGACGCTGGAGCAGGCGCAGGAGAACAAGTACCGGCTGATCTTCGACAAGCTGCGGTTGAGCCCCGGCGACGTGCTGCTCGACGTGGGCTGCGGCTGGGGAGGCATGGTGCGCTACGCGGCGCGGCACGGGGTGCGCGCCATCGGGGCGACGCTGTCGGCCGAGCAGGCCCAGTGGGCGCAGCGCGCGATCGCCGACGCCGGCCTGTCCGACCGCGCCGAGGTGCGGCACTGCGACTACCGCGACGTCGGCGAATCCGGATTCGACGCGGTCTCCTCGATCGGGATGACCGAACACATCGGGGTGGCCAACTACCCCGCCTACTTCGGATTCCTCAAATCCAAGCTGCGTCCCGGCGGCCTGCTGCTCAACCACTGCATCACCCGGGCGGACAACAAATCCAGTGCGACCGCGGGCGATTTCATCGACCGCTATGTGTTCCCCGATGGGGAGCTGGCCGGATCCGGCCGGATCATCAGCGAGATCCAGGACGTCGGCCTAGAGGTACTGCACACCGAGAATCTGCGCAACCACTACGAGCTGACCCTGCGCGACTGGTGCGCCAACCTGGTGGCGCACTGGGACGACGCCGTGGCCGAGGTCGGGCTGGCCACCGCCAAGGTGTGGGGCCTGTACATGGCCGGTTCCCGGCTGGGCTTCGAGCACAACGGCATTCAGCTTCATCACGCGCT
Source organism: Mycobacterium sp. SMC-11 (assembly GCF_046250095.1). Classification (NCBI taxonomy): domain Bacteria; kingdom Bacillati; phylum Actinomycetota; class Actinomycetes; order Mycobacteriales; family Mycobacteriaceae; genus Mycobacterium; species Mycobacterium sp. SMC-11. Next base: position 4,435,918 of record NZ_CP176430.1, read on the forward strand.
GGCGGTCAACGGCGCCGACGGCGCCGGCCTGCCGCTGCGGCCGTGGTGGCGGCCCTAAAAGCCCTAGCGGCTCTGGCGGCGCGCGAAGGCCGGGGCCCGCTCCGGGCGCACGCCCACACCGACCAGGTAGGCCGGAATCGCCGAGAGCCAGGGCAACATCGCGAACAGCCTGCCCACGCTCGCCGGCGGGCTGAGGTTCTGGCCGCGCAGGATGGGATTCAGCGCCCGGTGCGCTGCCCGCTGCACCGATTGGGTGACGACGGTGGGCAGCTGCCGGCGTCGCTGCACGGCGGCCAGATCCCGAACGGTCACCCGCCCGCGCCGTAGCGGCTCGGCCAGGATGGTCGCAGCGGCCACCGCATCCTGCACCGCCAGATTGATACCGACCCCACCCACCGGCGACATGGCGTGTGCGGCGTCGCCGATGCACAAGAGCCCGTCAATGCTCCAGTGCCGCAACCGATTCACCCGCACATCGAGGTGTTTGACGTCGTCCAGGCTCTGCAGCGCCTCCACCGAATCCGCGGCCTCGGGAATGAGCTCGACCACGTCGCGACGGAATCCCTCGATACCGCGCGCTCGCTTGTCGGCGTCGGTGCCCTTGCGCCCCAGGTAGGCGACCTGAAAGTAACTGTCGCGCGGAATCATGATCGCGGCCCGGCCCGGTCCGAGGCGCGGCAACAAGGTGGGCTGGGCGGCGCGGTCGTTCGGCAGCCGGAACCACCACACATCGAAGTTCACCGGAAACTCGCGTGAGTGCAGGCCCGCCTCATGCCGCGCGACCGACCAGCGCCCGTCGCAGGCCACCGTGAGATCGGCACGCAGTTCGCCGGTGCGCTCGCCAGCGCGGTAACGCACCCCGGCCACCCGACCGTTCTCGTGCAGCAGCCCGGTGACCTCGGTCAGCATTCGCAAGGTGAACGTCGGCTCGGTCTGCGCGGACTCGGCGAGCAGGTTGAGCAGGTCCCACTGCGGCACCATCGCAACATAGGGGTGCGGCTGGCGACGCAGCCGGCCGAAATCGACCACCGTGACGTCGCGCCCGGCCACGTCGAGGCTGACCTGATGGATCTCACTGTGCCCCAGCGTCGTGAAGCGCTCCCAGAGCCCGAGCTCATCAAGAAGGCGCAGGGTGGTGGGGTGCACGGTGTCGCCACGGAAATCGCGCAGAAAGTCGGCGTGCTTCTCCAGCAGCGTCACTTCTACGCCAGCCCGGGCCAGCAACAAACCGAGAACCATGCCTGCCGGTCCGCCACCGACGATCGCACAGGTGGTTGCTTCGGTCATATCGCCCATAGAAGTGCGACGTTACCTGTGTTTGAGATGCCCCCCAGGCGGTTATCCGCATCTCGGCAAGGGGGGTTCATACCATGGCGACCAAAACACTGACCAAAAGCACGAAAACCACCAACGGCAAGCTCGGTTTGGCCGAGATTCTGATGCTCCTTGCGGGCGGAGGCCAGCCACCGCTGAAGATCTCCGCCTACGACGGCAGCAGCGTCGGACCCAGCGACACGGAGCTGGGCGTCGATCTGCTGAACCCCCGCGCCACCGCCTATCTGGCCACGTCACTCGGTCAGCTCGGGATCGCCCGCGCCTACGTCGCCGGCGATCTGGAGCTGCGCGGCGTGCACCCCGGCAATCCGTACCCGGTGCTCAACGCCATGGCGGACCTGGAGTTCAAGCACCCGTCGCCCCGCGAGCTGGCCAACATCGTCCGTTCCATCGGGCTGAAGAACCTGAAGCCCGTACCGCCACCGCCGGAGGAAGCCCCACCCCGATGGCGTCGCACCGCGGAGGGACTGCGGCATTCCAAGGCGCGCGACGCCGACGCGATCCATCACCACTACGACGTCTCCAACACCTTCTATGAGTGGGTGCTTGGCCCGTCGATGACCTACAGCTGTGCGATCTACCCCAATCCCGATGCGAGCCTGGAGGAAGCGCAGGAGAACAAGTACCGACTGATCTTCGAAAAGCTGCGCCTGCAAGCCGGCGACCGGCTGCTCGATGTGGGCTGCGGCTGGGGCGGAATGGTGCGCTACGCCGCCCGCCGCGGCGTTCAGGCGCTGGGGGTGAGCCTGTCGGCCGAACAGGTCGAGTGGGCACGAAGGGCCATCGCCGACGAGGGGCTCGCGGGCCTGGCCGAGGTGCGGCACTGCGACTACCGCGACATCCGCGAGGACGGGTTCGACGCCATCTCATCGATCGGGGTGAGCGAGCACATCGGGGTGAAGAACTACCGCTCCTACTTCGGCTTCCTCAAGTCGAAGTTGCGCACCGGCGGGTTGCTGCTCAATCAGTGCGTGACGCTGCCGGACAACTCGATCTACCGCGGCGACGCCTTCACCGACCGTTATGTCTTCCCCGACGGCGAGATCACCGGCTCAGGCCGCGTCATCTCCGACATTCAGCAGACCGGGCTCGAAGTGCTGCACGAGGAGGACTTCCGCCACCACTACGCGATGACGCTGCGGCAGTGGGGCCGCAACCTGGTGGCGCACTGGGACGAGGCCGTCGCCGAGGTCGGGCTGGGCCGGGCCAAGGTGTGGGGGCTCTACATGGCGGCGTCGGTGCTGTGCTTCGAGCGCAACCTGTTCCAGCTGCATCAGGTGTTGGCCAGCAACGTCGACCGTGACGGTGACGACGACCTGCCGCTGCGGCCTTGGTGGCAGCCCTAGCCGATCAGTCGCCGCTGATCCGGCGGGCGCCCAACTCGTTCTGCAACAACTCCAGGGCCACTTCTTCGGGGTCGCGACGAGGTGGTGCACCGGAGGCGTCTGCCGTGTTTTCCAAAGCCTCGGCCAGCATGGCCTCCTCGTCGGCGCGGCGCGCCGACTCCACGTCGACCTGAGCGGGCACCGCCGACTGGCCCGCGTCTGGAGCGGGTCCGCCGGCCTCACAGCGCACCCGCCAGTTCACCCCGAGGGCGTCCTTGAGCGCCTCGACGATGACGTCGGCGTTGCGCTGCTCGGAGAGCCGCCGGGCCAGCGGGGCGGACTCGTGACTGAGCACCAGCGTGTTGCCGTCCACGGTGCGCACGGTCGCGCCGGCGAGCATCACCTCGGTGGTGCGGCTGCGCTGACGAACCTTGTCGCGCACCGTGGTCCACATCGCGCGTACGGCGGCGGCATCGGGCTCGCCCGGAGTCACCACCGCAGCGGGTGCGGGTGCCGGCGGCGCGGCGGCAGGCTCCGGTTCGGGCGGCGGCGCGGGGGCCGGCGCGGGTGGTGCAGCGGGTTCGGGTTCGGGCACCGTCGTGGCGGGTGCCGGCACCGGCTCGGGAGGGGGCGCGGCAGCGGGCGCCGGCGCGGGCGCGGGCTCAGCGGCCCGGGTAGAGCGACGGGTGAACTGCTTGGGGGGTGACGCGGCGGGTGCCGCTGGCGCAGGGGCAGCGGCCGGCGCCGGCGAGCTCGCGGCGGGGGCGGCCCCGGTCCGTGCGGGCGCCGCCGGGATCGACATGTCCAGTCGGCCCTCGATGCGCTCAACCCGTTGCAGCAGTGCGGCTTCGGTGTCGGCTGCCGACGGCAGCAGCAGCCGGGCGCACACCACCTCCAGCAGCAACCGGGGCGCGGTCGCGCCGCGCATCTCGCCGAGGCCGGCGTGCACCACCTCGGCATAACGGGCCAAGGTCGCCGGGCCCAGCCGGGCGGCCTGCTCATACATCCGCTCCAGCATGTCTTCGGGCGCGTCGACCACACCCTTGGCGACCGCGTCGGGGACCGCCTGCAGCACGATCAGGTCCCGAAACCGCTCCAGCAGGTCGATGGCGAACCGGCGCGGGTCGTGGCCGGCGTCAACGACCGCCTCCACCGCTCCGAACAGCGATGCGGCGTCCCCGGCGGCCAGGGCGTCGACCGCCTCGTCGATCAGTGCGACATCGGTGGCCCCCAACAGGCCGAGCGCGCGCTGGTAGTGGACGTGGTTGATCCCGTCGGCGCCCTTCTCCGAGCCGGCCAGCAGCTGGTCGAGCACCGACAGGGTGTCGCGTGGCGAGCCGCCACCGGCACGGATCACCAGGGGATAGACAGCGTCGTCGACGGCGACCTGCTCCTGCTCGCAGATCCGGCCGATCAGCTCTCGCATGGTCCGCGGCGCGAGCAGCCGGAACGGGTAGTGGTGGGTGCGCGACCGGATGGTCGGCAGCACCTTCTCGGGCTCGGTGGTGGCGAACACGAAGATCAGGTGGTCGGGCGGCTCCTCGACGATCTTGAGCAGCGCGTTGAAACCCGCGGTGGTCACCATGTGCGCTTCGTCGATGATGAAGATCCGGTAGCGCGACTGGGCGGGCGCGTAGAAGGCGCGATCGCGCAGATCGCGGGTGTCGTCGACGCCACCGTGGCTGGCCGCGTCGAGTTCGACGACGTCAATGCTGCCCGGGCCGTTGGGGGCCAACGCCACGCACGAGTCACACGTTCCGCACGGCGTCGGCGTCGGCCCCTGCGCACAGTTCAGCGATCGGGCCAGGATGCGCGCCGACGAGGTCTTGCCGCACCCGCGAGGTCCCGAAAACAGGTAGGCGTGGTTGATCCGGCCCGCCGACAACGCGGTGCACAGGGGTTCGGTGACGTGCTCCTGCCCCACCACTTCGGCGAAGGATGCCGGCCGGTATTTGCGGTAGAGCGCCACGCCAGCAGGGTACTTGCTCGGCCCGACGGCGGTGCAGGCCCGGCAGCCGAAGCGCTACGGCTTCGGACGCAGATACCCCAGCGTGTTCCACATCGGGCTGACGTCACGCCAGTTCAGCGTCACGAACAACCGGCCGCTGGAGTTCTGTTCGGCGACCTCGTACTGAAGCAGGCTGCCGCTGCCCCGCACGGCCGTGACGACCCCGGCATGGCCGTGTTCACTGACATACCCACCGGGGCCATAGACCACGACATCCCCGACCCGCGGCGCGTTCAGACCGCCGTCGAATGGCACCTGGTCGAAGTATTGGCCCAGACCGTTGGTGGGGAAATGCTCGTAGAGGTCGAAGGCGTTGCCGCTGGGGTCTCTGTTTTGCCAGGAACCCAGCGCCTGAATGTACTGCTGCACGAGCGGATAACACTGGCCGTCGCCGTACATGACCGGATTTCCCAGTGCACCCTCGGCGGCATCGTGACGGAAGGCGTCGAGTTGTTCGGCGGCCCTCGGCGGCAATGCCCCGGGCTCCTCGGGCCCGACCTGCACCGGCGCAGGGTCGACCGGCCGATCGGGCACCGCGTGGGCCGCGGGAATCTGGCCCAGCACACAGAACGCTGCCGTCAGTACTGCGCAGCCCCAGGCACGCGGCATGTCAGCCCAACAGGTGCTCGGCGGCGGCCAGCAGCGCACAGGTGGCCAGACCGTCAACGGCGTTGCGCAGGTCCTCGAGGGACGGGAACGACGGGGCGATCCGAATGTTCTTGTCGTCGGGGTCCTTGCGGTACGGGAACGACGCACCGGCTTCGGTGACCGCGATGCCGGCATCCTTGGCCAGCGCCACGGTGCGTCGGGCGGTGCCCGGCCAGACATCCAGGCTGATGAAGTAGCCGCCCTTGGGGTCGGTCCACGACGCGATCTTGGAGTCACCGAGTCGGTTCTCCAGAATCTCGGCGGCCAACTCGAACTTGGGCGCCAGGATCTCCTGGTGGCGGCGCATGTGCAGCCGCACGCCGTCAGCGTCGCCGAAGAACCGCAGGTGACGCAGCTGGTTGACCTTGTCCGGGCCGATCGAGCGCTTCCCGGCGTACTGCAAGTACCAGGCGATGTTGCCCAGCGAGCCACCGAAGAAGCTGACGCCGGCTCCGGCGAAGGTGATCTTCGAGGTGGAGGCGAACACGTACGGCCGGTTCGGGTTGCCCGCCGCCGCGGCCAGCCCGAGCACATCGATCTGGTGGGGGAACTCGGTGGTCAGGGTGTGCACCGCGTAGGCGTTGTCCCAGAACAGCCGGAAGTCGGGGGCGGCGGTCTTCATCTGCACCAGCCGGCGCACGGTCTCCCAGGAGTAGGTGATGCCGGTCGGGTTGCCGAACACCGGCACGGTCCACATGCCCTTGATGGCCGGGTCGGCGGCGACGAGTTCTTCGATCAGGTCGACGTCCGGGCCGTCCTCGCGCATCGGGACCGGGATCATCTCGATGCCCAGGGTCTCGGTGATCGCGAAGTGCCGGTCGTAGCCGGGCACCGGGCACAGGAACTTAATGCCGTCTTGCTCCTGCCCCCAGGGCCGCGGCGAGTCCACACCGCCGTGCAGCATCGAGTAGACGACGACGTCGTGCATGAATTCGAGGCTGGCGTTGTTGCCGGCGATCAGGTTGGGCACCGCGATGCCGAGCAGCTCCCCGAAGATGGAGCGCAGCTCGGGTAGGCCGTGCAGGCCGCCGTAGTTGCGGGTGTCGGTGCCGTCGTCACCGCGGTAGTCGTCCGGGCCGGGCAGGGCCAGCAGTCCGTTGGCGAGGTCGAGCTGCTCGGGCGCCGGCTTGCCGCGGGTGAGGTCCAGTGCGAGCTTCTTGGCCTGCAGCTCGGCGTAGTCTCGCTGGTAGCGCTCATATTGCGCGGTCAGGTCGGCACGGTTGAGGGTATGCAGCGACACGGGTGCGCCTTTCAACGTCGAAGGCCCGAGATATAAGGGGACCCCGCGCACCCGCCAGAGCCCATTGACCCTTGCTGCCTTCCGGCCCTGGGGGAGTTCACAGGATGGACGCCGCGCGGGGTCCACGGGCAAGTCTAGCGGGGGTCGCGAGCGCGGCGAAGCCGGGCGCTGCGGGCCACCGCGGAGGCGGGCAGGAAGAGGAGTGCGCGAGGCACGCACGGGACTCAGCTACCATTGCCGACGGAGGATTCGCCTAGTGGCCTATGGCGCTCGCCTGGAACGCGGGTTGGGTTAATAGCCCTCAGGGGTTCAAATCCCCTATCCTCCGCACCCGATTCAGGTGCGGCCGGACCGAAAGATCGAGGTCCGGCCGCACCTGAATCACTAGCTGACGAGCATGGGAGGTGGCGTGAGTCGTACCGTCGCCACGGTTTGGCACGCGTCGCTCTCGACTCTCGCCGCCATCCTCTATTTCCTCTTTGTCCTGCCGCGGTGGTGGGAGCTAACCGGCTTCAGCCCGCACGTGCTGGGCACCGTGATGCGAGTCCTCCTCGGACTGCTGGTCGGGGCGACGGCCCTGCCGGTAGCAGCGGTGTTGAAGCAGTCCCGCAAGCCCGAGTACGGCACCCCGCAGCTTGCGCTGTCGCTGCGGACCGGCTCGATCGTGGCGCACCTGGTGGCCGCAGTGTTGATCGCCGGCACCGCGGTCAGTGAGATCTGGTTGTCGCTGGACAGCTTCGGTGTGTGGCTGTTCGGGATCTACGGCGCCGCTGCCGCGATCGCCCTGTTGGGGATCGGCGCGTTCTACCTGGCATTCGTCGCTGAACTGCCGCCGCCGCCGCCCAAACCGATCAAGCCCAAGGCCGAGAAGCAGCCCAAGCGCGGGCGCCGCCGGGGTAAGAAGTCCGACGACGCAAAGGCCGAGGACGCTGAGGACGCTGAGGACACCGAGGGCCCTGAGGACTCCGAGGAGGCTGACACCGACGAGTCCGACGACAACGCCGACGCTGACGCCGCGGTTGACGAGGAGCCTGAAGCCACTGAGATCGTCGAGTCGACGGGCGAAGAAGCGGGCGAGTCGGCCTCAACCGGCGAGGACAAGTTGCGCCCGTCCGGCAAGCGCCGGGCGAAAAAGGGCCAGTAAGCCCGATCCGCCGCGGCTACCCTGTTCGCTATGGCCGAGAACCTCGGCGGTTCAGCGAGGCTCGACGGAGGAGAGGCGAAGCTGGAACCGCCGCATGGACCCGGCGGTTCAGCGAGGCTCGACGGAGGAGAGGCGAAGCTGGAACCGCCGCATGGACCCGGCGGTTCAGCGAGGCTCGACGGAGGAGAGGCGAAGCTGGAACCGCCGCATCAACGCGGTGCCTTCGCGGATGCGGCGCGCGCGCGTGAAGAGGCGCTCGCGAACCGGCTGGCCACATCGGTAGCAGCCGACAAAGAGCTCCAGACGATCCTGCAACAGGCCGTACGTAATGCCGTGAGTTCACGGCAACGCCTCGACGCCATCGAGGCCGAGATCCGCGAAACGGCCGCCACCTGGCCAGGACTGGACACCCCCACCGGTTCCCGGCAGTTCCAGCGATTCCTCACCGCCAAGACCCGCGAGATCCACCGGGTGGTCTCCGACGCCGCCGCCGACAGCCGCCACCGGTCGCAGCTGGCGCAGACCCTGACCAACCACTACAAGCTGGGCAGCGGTGAGGACGACCAGGACCCGCATATCCGACTGGTGGACAACACCATTCCCGCTGACGGCGAGCAGCCCCGCGATCCCACCATCGCCGGCGTGGGCAGCCCACCGATGCCGGAGAAGCAGGACGGTTCGCCGTATGACCTGGGCGCGACGATCCCGGGCACCGGCATCGTCATCACCGGCGACCCGGAGAGCGGCCACCCCCGCCTGCACACCCCCGGCAAGCCCGACATCGACAATCCGTTCCCCGTCGACGAGGGTTTCCGGGCACTACCGACCGGCACCGCCGTCGGCCCCGACGGCCAGCAATACGCCTTCTACAGTGTGCGCCCCTACGGGCCCGGCACCTCACCCGAGAACTACATCGCGCCAGAATCGCGGGTCCAGAATCTGGCCGATCCGGCAACGGATTTGGGGCCGCTGCTGGGCACCCCGCTCGGCTCGGACACCAAGGTGGGCATCTCCCAGGCCAGCGGCGTCTACGACCCGGCATCCGGAACCATGATGATCGTTGGCAACGTCGGCCAGGACGGTCAGCGCGCCCTGTGGCAGTCGGCCCCGGTCGGCGCCGGTGACCCGCCGAATGCCTGGATGAACAGCCTGCACGAGGTCGGCACCTTCAACAACCTCGGTCCGGCCGATCGGGAGAATCAGATTGTGTCGCTGCCCCAGGGCGGGTATCTGTTGACCAGCGCCAGCGACGACGGCCAGGTCGTGGGCGTCACCGCGGGCAGCCCACAGGGACTGCTGCAGGCTCCCTCGCAGGAGCTCACCGGCCCCGGATTCATCCCAAGCCCCGGTAATGAGCCGGCCGTCCCGTACGGGCCGAGCATCGTCAACATCGAGACGCTTCCCAACGGGCAAGAGCAGGTCACGATGCGGGTCAGCACGTGGCCGAGGCCCGAGGGCTGGCCGAGCGGGCCGGATGCGCCGCCACCGCCTTATCACCCGCGGACCTACACCACCACGTTCAACATCGACCGGTAGCGCAGGCGGGACCGGGAGGGCCCTAGAACCTCTAGAACGCCGTGCTGCCCGACGGGCTCAGCACGAAGCCGTGATGCCCCAGCGAGGTGTCCAGGCAGGCGACAAGCTGATCGGTGCCCACCGCGCAGGTGACATTGCCGTACGACAACTTCTGCCCGACGCCCAGGAAGGCTCCGTTGGAGAACTGGCGACCGCAACCGGTCGATTCGCGGTTCAGCCGCAGCCCCGCCGCGCCCTGCGAGCGCACTGTCCCGATCACACAGCCGCCCGGCACGGGGGCGCCCGAGCCCAGCGGCGCGTTGGCCAAGCCCGGCATATCGCCGTCGCACATGATGGCCTGCGACGATCCGGCGGGCGGGTCGACGGCGTCGAATTGGCAGGCGACGTTGTAGGGGGTGGAGAAGTTCACCCACCGCCCCGGCCCCTTGGGGCCCGTCGAGATGTAGTTGTCCACCGGGACCGCGGTGAAGTCGTCGAAGTTGGGGAACCCCGCAGGTTGCGCGCCCGCCGGTGATCCCGGGGCCCCGAGAAACAGGCCGCCCACCGCGCCGGCGACGAGCAGAACCCGCATGACTCGACGGGTGGAACCGTTCATCGGTCTCCTGTTACGGCTTGGGGGCCCAGTCCCACACCGACATGTCGTCGCGCGGGTACTGACTGCAGGCCTCGGTCGACTTGGCGACGACGCCCTTGTTGTTGAAGAAGATCTTGGCGTGGTTGGGCCACGACACCGTCAGCGGGTCGGCGAAATTGGTCGCCAACTCCTCGGAGTAGGCCCGGCGCTGATCGGGGTTCAGCGAGAAGAACCAGTGCATCTTGTCGATGGTGGCCTGCTGCACCTGGACCGGCTTGTTGTGCATGTCGATCATGTAGCGCTCGTAGTAGATCGGCGACAGGTCGCGGCTGGCGGCCAGCATCTGCTCGGCACTGCAGTCGGTGCGAATCACGCGACGCGGGATCGGGAAGTCGTCGGTCGCGTCGGCGGAGGCGGTGGCGGGCAACAGCACCGCGGCCACGGCTGCGCCGGCGGCGGCAGCGGTCACGACGATGCCCCGCAGAATCGAGCGGTGCGTACGCATGGAGTCCACTGTAGCCATTCCCCGGCCCTTTCACTCTGTCAGTTTTCGGACGCTAAACCCGCCGGTGAGACCGCTGAGTCGGGTGAAGCAGGTGAGGCGAAAGCGCCAGCAAATGGCCGCTTAGCCATCCGAACTCAGTAAGCAATGCTACATAACTTTAGCCATGCTACCTAACTAGTTTTCCGGGCCTGAGCATGCGATCGCTCACACTCGACTACCGCTTGTGGGCCAGCTCCTCGGTGTCATCCCCTCGTGCGAGCGCGGCGGCGTCTCGATGCCGGGCGGCTTTCCCGCCGACGTGCGGCAGCACGTTGATTGGCCACCAGAACCAGCGCCCCAGCAGCGCCGCTATCGACGGAGTCATGAACGCCCGCACGATCAACGTGTCGAACATCAGCCCCAACCCGATAGTGGTGCCGATCTGTCCGATGATGCGCAGGTCACTGACCGCCATCGACGTCATGGTGAAGGCGAACACCAGCCCGGCCGACGTCACCACCTTCCCGGTGCCGCCCATCGCGCGGATGATGCCGGTATGCAGTCCGGCGTGGATCTCCTCTTTGAACCGGGCCACCAATAGCAGGTTGTAGTCCGAGCCCACCGCCAGCAGGATGATGACCGACATCACCAGCACCAGCCAGTGCAGCTGCATGCCGATGAGGTACTGCCAGAACAGCACCGACAGCCCGAACGACGCACCCAGCGACAACGCCACGGTGCCGACGATCACCAACGCCGCGATCAGGGCGCGGGTGATCAGCAACATGATGATGAAAATCAGGCACAGCGAGGCGATTCCGGCGATCAGCAGGTCGTAGTTGGAACCGTCGTGCATGTCCTTGAACAGTGACGCTGTCCCACCGAGATAGATCTTGGCGTCTTCGAGCGGCGTGCCCTTGAGCGCTTCCTCTGCCGCGACGCGGATCTTGTCGATGTGCGAAATGCCTTCGGCCGTAGCCGGATTGCCCCGGTGCGAGATCATCATCCGGACGGCCTTGCCATCCGGGGAGATGAACATTTTCATGGCCCGCTTGAAGTCCGGGTTTTCGAACACCTCCGGCGGCAGGTAGAACGAATCGTCGTTCTTGGACTCGTCGAACGCCTTGCCCATCGCGGTGGCGTTGTCGCTCATCTCGTCCATCTGATCGAAGATCCCGGACATGGTGCTGTGCATCGTCAGCATCATGGTCCGCATGGTCTCCATGGTGTCGATCATCGGCGGGAAGGTGCTCAGCATCTGCGGCATCAGGGCGTCCATGTCGCCCATGTGCGCGATCATCTTGTCCATGCTCTCGCTCATCGGATCAACGCTGTCGACCATGTCGAACGCCGAGCGCAGCGAGAAGCAGATCGGAATGTCGTAGCAGTGCGGTTCCCAGTAGAAGTAATTGCGGATCGGCCGCCAGAAGTCTTCGAAATCGGCGATGTGGTCCCGGATCTCGTAGATCTGGGCCTGTAGGTCGTCCATGTCGACGACCATGTCGTGGGTGATGCCGGCCAGTTGGCTCATGTGGCCATACATCTGGCGCATGGTGGCGATGGTCTGGGCCATCGCCTCGGCCTGGGTCAGCATGTCGTCCATGCGTTTCTTCTGGAACTGCATGGTCTGCAGCTGGCCGGCGTTCTGCATGCTGATCTGGAACGGGATCGAGGTGTGTTCCAGCGGGGTGCCCTGCGGGCGGGTGATCGCCTGAACCCGGGAGATCCCGACGACCTTGAACACCGACTTGGCCAGCTTGTCGATGATCAGGAAGTCCGACGGGTTGCGCATGTCGTGGTCGGACTCGATCAGCAGTATCTCGGGCATCATTCGGGACTGCGAGAAATGCCGGTCCGCTGCGGCGAATCCTTCGTTGGCGGGGATGTCGGTGGGAATGTACTTCCGGTCGTCGTAGGCCGGCTGATATCCCGGCAGCGTCAGTAGGCCGACGGCCGCGACCGCCAGGGAGGCGACCAGAACCGGACCCGGCCAGCGGACGATCACCGTCGCCACCCGCCGCCAGCCGCGGGTGCTCGTCGCGCGCTTGGGGTCGAACAGGCCGAACCGGCTGCCGACCGTGATGATCGCCGGGCCCAGCGTCAACGCCGCGGTGACCGAGATGAGCATGCCCACCGCGCACGGGATGCCCAGCGTGACGAAGTAGGGCATCCGGGTGAAGTGCAGGCAGAACACCGCCCCGGCGATGGTCAGGCCCGAGCCCAGGATGACGTGCGCGACGCCTTCAAAAGCCGTGTAGTACGCCGATTCCCGGTCTTCGCCGGCTTGGCGCGCCTCGTGGTAGCGGCCGATCAGGAAGATCGCATAGTCGGTGCCGGCGGCAATCGCCAGCGAGACCAGCAGGTTGACGGCGAACGTCGTCAAGCCGACCCAGTGGTGATGTCCCATGAACGCCACCACTCCGCTGGCGGCGTTGAGCTCCATGTAGACCATGCCCAGCAGCAGCGCCACCGTGATGATCGACCGGTAGACGAGCAACAGCATGGTCAGGATCACCAGGATGGTGACCATCATCATCTTGAACATCGACTTGTCGCCGGCGTGGTTCATGTCCTTGGCCAGCGCCGCGGTGCCGGTCACGTAGACCTTCAGCCCGGGCGGGGTCTGGACCGAGTCCACGATCTGCCGAACGGATTCGACGGAGTCGTTCGCGGCCGCCTGGCCGATGTTGCCGACCAGGTTCAGTTGCACGTACGTCGCTCGGCCGTCGGGGCTTTGGGCGCCGACGGCAGTCATCGGGTCACCCCAGAAGTCCTGCACGTGCTGGACGTGTGCGGTGTCGGCCTTGAGCTTCTCGACCACTTCGGCGTAGTACTCGTGCTCGGCATCGCCCAGCTCGTGGTCGGACTCCAGCACGACCATCGCAGTGCTGTCGGAGTCCGACTCCTGGAAGACCCTGCCCATCTCGGTCATGGCCTGCATGGACGGGGCGTCCTTGGGGCTCGCCGAAACGGCGTTCTGCTTACCGACCTCCTCCAGGGGCGGGACGGTGGTGACGAGCACCGCGATCAGCGCCAGCCACGCCAGGATGATCGGTATGGCGAACCGGCGGATGGTCCGCGCGATGAACGGTCGCTCCGGCGCGGCGCCGGCGCCGGGGGTGCTGGGCTGGCTCATGCCGCCTTCAGCAGGCAGAAGGTGTAGGCGTTGACCTCGTTGGAGATCCGTTCCGCCTTCACTTCTCCGTCCACCGTGATGCGGCAGCCGATGCTGTTGCTATTGCCTTGGGCCATGATGCTTCCCACTACCGCGGGAAGGGTGGTGACGATTTCGAGGTGCCACGGCAGCGTGGCGTCGGAGACGCGTTGCGGTTCGGAGTTGACGTCGAAGTAGCTGATGTCGGCCACCGTTCCTGGCGGGCCGAAGATTTCGTACGTCAACCGCTTGGGGTTGAACGGCTTGGTTTCGTCGTTCTGACCGTCGGAATAGGAAGGGCGCTTCTCAGAGGCGAAGAGGCCGTGGATGCGCGTCACGGCGAATGCGGCAACACAGACCACCGCCAAGATCACCAGGGGTATCCACACCCGGCTCAGTACCTTGAAAATCGAAGTCCCCTCACACCAGCAAGCTTTGGATACCCTAACCCACATCAACGTGCGTAAACGCACGCTACAGCACTCCCACGGAGGCCTGCAACGCACATCTTGTGCGTTATCCTCTCGCTGTGCGGCAGGTCGCCTTCAAACGCGCCCGCAGCGACGCGAACAAGCGTCAGCGGGCTGAAGCGTTGATGGAGGCCGCCCGCTCGGTTGCAATAGAGACCGGCGTGGCATCGGTGACCCTGACCGCCGTGGCCAGCAGGGCCGGGGTGCACCACTCCGCGGTGCGGCGCTACTTCAGCTCGCACAAAGAAGTGCTGCTGCGCCTGGCCGCCGAAAGCTGGGAAGGCTGGTCAGACACCGTTTGCACCGCATTGCAACAGTCCGAAACGATGTCGCCGGAGCGGGTGGCCGCCACCCTGGCCAGCGGATTGGCCGCAGACCCGTTGTTCTGCGACATGCTGGCCAACTTGCATTTGCACCTCGACCATGAAGTAGACGCCGAGCGGGTGATCGAGATCCGACGAAAGATCACCGCGGCGGGGCTGACCATGGCCGACGCCCTGCTGCAGGCACTCCCCCGACTGGGCAAGCAAGGTGCCTTCGACCTGTTGTTGGCGTCCTATTCGCTGGCAGCGCCGTTGTGGCAGGTTGCGCACCCACCGACGAAACTGGCCGACGCTTATGCCGCCGAGCGGCAGGTACCACCGGAGTGGAACCTGGACTTCACCACCGCGTTGACCCGACTGCTCACCGCCACCTGCGTCGGACTGCTGGCGTCCTCCAACTGACTCAGTCCGATTTCTCCCGGCTGGGCTGCACCCGCTTGGGTTCACCCGGCATCTTCGGGTAATTCGGCGGGTAGGGCATGTCCCCCAGCCCCCGGGCTTCGTCGGCAGCCACCATGTCGAGCAACGGCTCGAGGGACTGTTCGAGGTCGTCGATGGTGCTCCACGGGTCACCTCGGCGCGCAATCAGGTCGGGCACCGTGCTGATGGTGTAGTCGTCCGGATCGGCGCCATCGGCCAGCTCGTCCCACGTCAACGGCGTCGAGACGGTCGCGATCGGCGTGGCCCGCACCGAGTAAGCCGAAGCCATGGTGCGGTCGCGGGCGTTCTGGTTGAAGTCGACGAAGATCCGCGCGCCCCTTTCTTCCTTCCACCACGAGGCGGTGACCGCGTCCGGTGCGCGCCGCTCGATCTCGCGGGCCAGCGCGATACCGGCCCGGCGGACCTCGATGAAATCCCAGTCGGTCTTGATCCGCAGGTAGACGTGCAGGCCGCGGCCGCCGGAGGTCTTGACGTAGCCGATGAGCCCGAGCTCGTCGAGCAGCGGGCGCACCACCTCCAACGCGACCGCCCGTGCCTCGGCGAAGCCGGTACCGGGCTGCGGGTCCAGGTCGATGCGCAGCTCATCGGGGTGGTCGGTGTCGGGGCAGCGCACCGGCCAGGGATGGAAGGTCACGGTGCTCATCTGCACGGCCCACAGGATGTCGGCGGGCCGGGTGACCTTGAGGACGTCGGCGGTGCGGCCGGACGGGAACGTCACCTGGCAGGACTGCAGGCTGTCCGGACGACCCCGCGGCAGCCGCTTTTGGTAAACCTCGTCGGCCTCGATGCCATCGGGGAACCGCTGCAGATGGCTGGGCCGGTCGGCCAGGGCGTGCAGCAGCGGCCCGCCCGCCACCGCCAGGTAGTAGTCGGCCAGCGCCCGCTTGGTGCCGCCGCCGCCCAACCGAGGGAAATACACCTTGTCGCCGCTGGTGAAACGGACGGCGGTGCCATCGACCTGCAACTCCTCCGGGCTGGCCATCTCAGGTCTCCAGTACGTCGGCGAGGTCGTAGTTCAGCGGCACCTCGAGCTGGTCGAAGGTGCAGCTGGCCGGATCGCGGTCGGGGCGCCACCGCAGCAGCTTCACCGTGTGCCGGAAGCGGTCCCCTTCCATCTGGTCATAGGCGACCTCGGCGACACGCTCGGGCCGGATCGGCACCCACTGCTTGTCGGCCGCCGAGTTCCACCGGCTGGCCTCGCCCTCGCGGACGTCACCGAGGCGCAGCGGTTCCAGCTCGGCCAGAAGCTTGAGCCGATCGGCGTCGGAGAACGCCGACGAGCCGCCGACCATCATCAGTTCGCCGTCGGGGCGATACAGGCCCAGCAGCAGCGAGCCGATGCCGACACCGCTTTTGTGGATGCGGTAGCCCATCACCACGCAGTCGGCGTCGCGGTGATGTTTGACCTTGATCATGTCGCGCTTGCCGGGCAGGTAGGGCCCGTCGGTCCGCTTGGCGACCACCCCGTCCAGCCCGGCGCCCTCGAAGGTGGTGAGCCAGCGCGTGGCCAGTTCGGGGTCGGCGGTGGCGCGGGTGACGTGGCAACTGCGGCCACCGGTGATCAGGTCGGCCAGCGCCTCGCGGCGCACCTGGAACGGCTCGTCGAGCAGCGAGGCCGAACCGGTGGCCAGCGCGTCGAAACCGATGAACTGTGCCGGGGTCTGCTCGGCGAGCATCTGCACGCGGCTCTGGGCGGGATGGATCCGCTGACTCAGCGACTCCCAGTCCAGCCGGGTCCGCCCGCCGATCTGCCGCGGCACCACCACCTCGCCGTCGAGCACACAGCGCGGGGCGGTCTCGGCGCGCAGCGCCTCCAGCAGCTCCGGGAAGTACCGGCTCAGCGGTTTGCCGTTGCGGGACTGCAGCAGCACATCGTCGCGGTCGCGGAACACGATCGCGCGAAAGCCGTCCCATTTGGGTTCATAGCTCCAGGCGCCCGGTTGGTCGGGAACCTTGGCGGCCGCCTTGGCGAGCATCGGGGCTACCGGTGAGGCCACGGGCAGGTCCATGGTGTCCATCATGGGCGGTGGAGTCTCAGCGGCGCAGGAACTCCACGATGTGGCGGGCGAGTTCTTCGCCGGCATCCTCCTGCAGGAAGTGCCCGGCGTCGTGAATCATCGGGTGCGCCCGGCCGTGCGCACCGGCCATCTCGCGCTCGAAGATCGGCGCCATGGCCCCGGTGATCGGGTCGCCGTCACTGAACGCGACCAGCATCGGGGTCTGCGAGGCGCACAGCGCAGCCCAGGCCGCCCGGTTGGCCGGGGCCGCGGGATCCTCGGGCGTGGTCGGGATCAGCGACGGCATGGTCCGGGGACCGACGCAGTAACTGTCGTCGGGGAACGGGGCGTCGTAGCCGGCCCGCACGGCGTCGCTCATCGGCCGGCGGCATCCGGCCTGCACGAACCATCCGACGTTGATCGTCGGTGCGCTCTGGATCGCCTCCCGGAAGCGCCACCAGACCTTCGGCATCGGAATGTCCCCGGTGGGCAGACCGGTGTTGGCCACGACCACGCGGGCGAACCGGTCCGGGTTCTCCGCGAGCACCCGCAGCCCGATCAGCCCGCCCCAGTCCTGGCACACCAGCGTGACGTTGCGCAGGTCGAGGACGTCGAACGCCAGCGCACGCATCCATTCGACATGGCGCGCATAGGTGTGGTCCTGCGCGTGGGTCGGCTTGTCCGACCGGCCGAATCCGACCAGGTCCGGACAGATCACCCGATACCCGGCCTCGGCCAGGATCGGCATCATCTTGCGGTACAGGTACGACCACGACGGTTCGCCGTGCAGCATCAGGATCGGGTCCCCGTCTTCGGGGCCGTCTTGAACCCACGCCACCCGCAGTGTGCCGCCGGGCTCGTCCTCGTCCAGGTCGTCGAGGTCGCAGAACTGCGGCGGGTAGGGGAAATCCGGGAGGCCGGCGAACCGGTCGTCGGGGGTTCGCAGGGTCTGCATGAGGCGACGATACCGCGTCGGCATATACCCCCGGGGGTGTCTGATAGACTGGGTTCAACGCGACCAAGGAGGTCTGGAATGTCCGTGGCAATGAGCACAGCAGTGACCGGCGCCGATTTCGACGCAGTCACCGCGAAGACCCGAGAGATTTTGAAGGACAACGGCTTCGGCGTGCTGACCGAAATCGATATGCAGGCAACATTGAAAGCCAAGCTCGGCGAGGAGATGGAGCGCTACCTGATCCTGGGTGCCTGCAATCCACCGCTGGCCCACCGGGCCGTGACCGCCGAGAAGCGCATCGGGGTGCTGCTGCCCTGCAACGTCGTGGTCCGCGAAGACACCGAGCGGCCGGGCACGGTGCTGGTGGAGGCCATGAATCCGCAACTGATGGCCCAGGTCATCGACAATCCGGCGTTGGCAGCGATCGCCGACGAGGTGAGCGAGAAAATCCGCACCGTCATCGATACGCTGGCGGTTGCGTTGCGCACCCCCTGAAAGGAACCGCCGATGTGCTACCCCGTGCCCTGCCGAGTCTGCGGTAAGACCACCTGGGACGGGTGCGGCGAGCACATCGCAGAGGTGAAGGCTCAGGTGCCTCCGGAGCAGTGGTGCGCCGGCCACTCGGAGACGCAACGCTCCTAGTCACGCCGCTGGGGGTACGGATTATGGTGTGGGCATGCCAGAGCAGTACATTCCAAAAACGCCCACCCTGGTGGACTTGCTTCGGCTGCAGGCCGACCGATACGGGGACAAAGTCGCGTTCAGCTTCGCCCCCGACGGCAAGACCGTCAGCGCCACCCTGACCTACCGGGAACTCGACACTCGGGCACGGGCAATCGCATCCAACCTGCAACGTCAGGGGGCTGCGGGGCAGCGGGCACTGGTGATCTGCCGACCGGGCCTGGACAACATCGTCAGCTTCTTCGGCTGCTTTTTCGCCGGGGTGACTGCGGTGCCAGTGGATACTCCGCTGCCGCGCCTGAAATTGGTCGCGCCCGACGCGCAAGCCTCCTTCGCGGTCGCGACCTCCGCTACCCAAAAACAACTGCAGGCAGTGGCCGGCGATGTGCCCGGTATGTCAGCTTTGCGGTGGTGCGCCACCGACCAAGCGGGCGATCCCGATGATTGGCAACCGCCCGCCATCGACCCGAGCACCACGGCCTTGATCCAGTACACCTCCGGTTCGACCAAATCACCCAAGGGTGTGGTGGTGACCCACGGCAACCTCATGCACAACTTGGAAGCCATTCGGCGGGCCTGGCGCGGCGACGAGAACGAGATCAACGTCTACTTTCTGCCGCAGCAGCATGACATGGGACTGATCGGCGGCGTACTGGAGATGATCTACGTCGGCTGCAGCGCCGTGTTGATGTCCCCGATCGTCTTCTTCCAGCGGCCGATGGCGTGGTTGGAAGCGATGTCTCACTATCGCGCGACCACGACCGCGGCGCCGAACGCCGCCTACCGGTTGTGTGTCAAACAAAGCACCCCCGAACAACGTGCGGCACTGGATCTCTCGCACTGGACCACTGCAGCGATCAGTTCCGAGCAGATAGACGCACAGACGATGGCGGAGTTCGCCGACGCCTTCGCTCCGTCAGGGTTCCGGCTGGAAGCGTTTCGTCCGGCCTACGGGCTGGCCGAGGCGACCCTGTTGGTCACCGGAGACCCCGGTCCTGGTGTCGCCGGCGTCCGATACATAGACCGCGCAGCGCTGAGCCAAAACCGAGCGGTCGATGCCAGCACCGACGACGGCCTCGCACTGGTCAGCTGTGGTCCCCCGGTGTTCGGCCAGCGGGTCGTGATCGTTGATCCGGAGACCCGCCAACAACTCGGACCCGATGAGGTCGGCGAGATCTGGGTATCGGGGCTCAGCGTTACCCAGGGCTACTGGTCACGGCCGGAGGAGAATGCGCATTCGTTCGCCGGGTTCTTGGCAGACACCGGCGAGGGCCCCTTCCTGCGCACCGGCGACATGGGATTCTTGTGCAAAGGCGAGGTATTCGTCACCGGACGGTGGAATGACCTCATCACCATCGGCGACAGCAACTATTTCCCGAACAACATCGAGCCGACGGTGCAAGGCAGCCATCCCGCATTGCTACCCGACCGCGGCGCGGTCTTCGCGGTGCAACCGAAACCGAATGCCGACAGCCGCCTGGTGATCGTGCAGGAACTGGACTATCGGCTGCAGGTCGCCGAGAGCGACTATGCCGGAATCATGGAGTCCATCCGCGCGGCGGTCAGCCAGCAGCACGGTTTGGACGCCGATGACGTATTGCTGGTGCCGGCGATGCGGGTGCCCACCACCTCAAGCGGCAAGATTCAACGGGGCGAATGCCGGCGACAGTTCCTCGCCGGCGAACTCAATGCGCTGGCGCAGTGGCACGCTCCAGCGGTGCCGGCCGTACGGCACCCGCAGGCACCCGGCGCAACCGGAGCGAGCACGCTGGCCCGGATGATCGTTTCCAGCTTGGCGCAGCGCCGTCAGCAGCAACAAGGCACACCGCCAAATCCCGCCAACAATTAGGACTGCGTAGCCCCTAGGTAGTCGACCAGTCGGTCGAGGATGGGCCGCTGCCCGGCCAACAACTTGATTCGCGCCTGGGGCACCGAGAACCAGCCGACCCGGTCAACCTCGGGAAACTCCCGTCGTTGGCCCGACCGCGGCGGCCACTCCAGTTCGAAGGTGTTGCTGCGGGCGTCGGTCACGTCGAGGTCGCCGCCGACGGCGAACACCGTGACCACCTTTCCGCCGGCCTGGCGCACCTCACCCAGATCAGCGCGCTCGCCGTCCGGCGGCTGCAGGCCAAGCTCCTCGGCGAATTCACGTCGCGCGGTGTCCCACGGGTCCTCACCCTCGGGTTGTTCACCCTTGGGGATCGACCAGGCCCCGTCGTCCTTGCGCGCCCAGAACGGGCCACCGGGGTGGGCGATCAACACCTCGACTCCGCCGTCGGCGCTCGGCCGGTACACCAGCAGCCCCGCGCTGCGCTTGGCCACGTCTCACACCCCCACGGCGTGTTCCAGGTCTTCCAGCGCGGTGTTCAGGTGCCCGAGCAGGCGTTGTAGGTGCGGAACCGAGCGACGGCAGCCGACCAGTCCGAAATCAAGGTTTCCGGCGTTGCTGACGACGGTCATGTTCAGGGCCTGCCCGTCCAGCGCGATCGACATCGGATAGTTGCCGTCCAGGCGGGCGCCCCGCCAGTACAGCGGCTCGGCCGGGCCGGGCACGTTGGAGATGACGATGTTGAACGGTGGCTTGGCCGCCGAGACGAATCCGGGGATGGCCGCCAAGGCCAGCGGCGCCATGTTGGCCGCCGACAACGCCAGCGCCTGGGTGCGCGGCAGCTCGCTGAACACCTTCTTGTTGCGGCGCATCGACTCGCTGATGGTCTCCAGCCGCTGCGCCGGGTCTTCGATGTCGGTGGCCAGGTTGCACAAGATGGTGCCGACCATGTTGCCGCCGGAGTCGGCTTCGGCCTCGGTACGCAGGCTCACCGGGACCATCGCCACCAGCGGATGGTCCGGCAGGGCGTTGCGCTCATCGAGGTAGCCACGCAGCGCGCCGGCGCACATCGCCAGTACCACGTCGTTGAGGGTGACGCCGGCCGCCCGTTTTACCGCGATCACCCGCTCCACCGGCCAGGACTGCGCCGCACAGCGGCGGGCGCCGCCGATCTTGACGTTGAACATGGTGCGCGGCGCTTCGAACGGCAGGGTCAGCTGTTGCTCCACCAGTGCGGCACGCGCCAGCTTCACCGTCGACGGCCCCAGGGCGGCAACGCCTTTGACCATCGAGGTCAGTTCGCTCAACGGTGACGGAGAATCCGGGCGCGGCCGCGACTGGGGCCGGACCGACCACGGGGTACGCAGTTCCGACTCCCGCGGGTCGGTCGAGAGCGTGTGGCGCATCAACCGCAGCAGCGAGACACCGTCGATCAGCGAGTGGTGGATCTTGACGTAGACGGCGAACCGGCCGTCGTTGAGCCCCTCCACCACGTGGGCTTCCCACAGCGGGCGATGCCGGTCAAGCAGGCTGCCGTGCAGCAGCGAGGTCAGCTCCAACAGGTCGCGCACTCGCCCGGGCACCGGCAACGCCGAGCGCCGCACGTGGTACTCCAGATCGACGTCGTCGTCGAAGGCCCAGCGCAGACTCGAAACGCCACCGAACAGCGACGCCGGGCGCTTCCGGAACGCGGGCTGCAGATCACGGGCGCCCAGCAGGCCCCGGTAGATCTCGCCGACGAATTCCGGTCCGGAGCCCTCCGGCGGCTCCAACAACATCAGCCCGCCGACGTGCATGGGGTGCTCACGCGTTTCGGTCAACAGAAAGACCGAGTCGAGCGGTGACATCAGCTGCATCAACCCATTAGACCCCGGAGGGGCCCATGGCCGCTTGCTAGTCTTGCCCCGTGCGCCGGCGGGCCGTTGTCTGTGTCACCGCGGCCGCGTGCTTGCTCGCGGCCGGCATTGTCGCGCCCGCCGCTCCCGCAGATCCCGCCAGCCCCGCCGTCGCCGGCAAGACGGTGTTTCTGGACCCCGGGCACAGCGGCGCCAACGACGCCTCAATCGCCCGGCAGGTTCCCAACGGGCGCGGCGGCACCAAGCCCTGTCAGACCAGCGGAACCGCCGCCGACGACGGCTACCCCGAGCACAGCCTGAACTGGGACGTGACCAACCGGATCCGGGCGGAACTCGACCGGCTGGGCGTGCGCACCGAACTCTCGCGTGGCGACGACACCTCGGTAGGCCCGTGCATCGACGCGCGCGCCGCCGCGGCCAACGCCGCGCACCCGGACGCGATCGTGTCCATCCACGCCGACGGCGGGCCCGCTTCAGGCCGCGGTTTTCACGTCAACTACTCCAGCCCAGCGCTCAACGACGCCCAGTCCGGGCCGGCGGTGGCGCTGGCCGGCGACATCCGGGATTCCCTGTTGGCCGCGGGAATTCCCCAGTCCACCTATCTCGGGGCGGACGGCCTGTACGGGCGAGCGGATCTGGCCGGGCTGAATCTGGCCGAGTATCCGGCGGTGCTGGTCGAGCTGGGCAACATGCGTAATGCCCAGGACGCGGCGCTGCTGGAAAGTGCCGACGGGCGAGCGCAGTACGCCGCGGCGGTCACCAACGGGATCGTGGCCTACCTCAGCAGGTGACGATGTCTCAACGCGGATTCGGCCTTACCGCCAGAACACTCTTCGGGGTGGCCGCCCTGACTCTGGCGCTGACGGGGTGCGCACAGAACACCACGCCGACGGTGATCGCTGGGCACGCGATATCGATGTTGTATGACCCCGGACGGGTCGGCGGGCTGCCTACCGCGGAGGGGCCCAGCGGCCCGCGCGGCGACGTTCCGGCGGTCACCGCCCGGGTGCAAAACAGCGACGGCGGAGACATCGACCGCCTGTCTCTGCTGGCAATCGATGACATCGAGGACTTCTGGACGCAGCACTACGCCGAGGCGCTGCGCGGACGCTTCCAGCCGGTCTCGACGCTGATGTCGTATGACTCCACCGACGCAGACGGCCCGTCGGTGTGCGGCGGCGACGTCTACCATCTGCCGAACGCGATGTATTGCCGTCGGATGGACACGATGGCCTGGGACCGCGCCAAATTCTTGCCCACCGCCCGAAAGTACTTCGGCGACATGGCGATCAATGGGACGCTGGCTCACGAATACGGGCACGCCCTGCAGAACATGGCGGGAATCGTCAACCCGCTGACGCGCACCCTGGTCCGCGAACAGCAGGCCGACTGTTTTGCCGGGGTGTATCTGCAGTGGGTGGCCGCGGGCAGTTCCGCACGGGTGCAGTTGAGCACCGGCGACGGCCTCAACCATGTGCTGGCCGGGCTGATCGTGATCCGCGACCCGGTGTCGACGCCGGACAATCCGGTCTCGATCTCTGATGAGCATGGCACCGCACTGGACCGGGTCGGTGCCTTCCAAACCGGCTTCGACGGCGGCGCGGCGATGTGCGCCGAGATCGACATGGACGAGATCCGCAAGCGCCGTGGCAATCTGCCCAATTCCCTGTTCGATTCCGAGAATCCGCAAAGCGATCTCACGATCGACGCGTCGGTGTTGTCGACCCTGATGGAGCAGCTGGGCCAGATCTTCGGCTTGTCCCGCCCGCCGGAGCTGGCCACGTCGGGCAAATGCCCCAGTGGCCGCCGCCCCGACCCGGTGGCCTATTGCCCGGAGTCCAACCTGATAGTCGTCGATCTGGCCGGACTGCAGGAGATGAGCGCGCCGACCGATCAGTCGACGCTGGGTATGCCGCAGGGCGACAACACTGGTTTGTCGGCCGTCACGTCGCGGTATGCGCTTGCGGTGCAACGGGAACGCGAGGTCGGCTTGGAGTCGGCGGCGGCGGCGTTGCGCACCGCGTGCCTGACCGGGGTGGCCCAGCGTCGGATGGCCGAGCCCATGGCGCTGTCATCCGGCCAGGGCTTGACGCTGGCCGGCGGGGATCTCGACGAGGCGGTGACGGGCCTGCTGATGAACGGGATCGTCGCCAGCGATGCCGAGGACAACACCGTGCCGGCGGGTTTCACCCGGATCCTCGCGTTCCGCTCCGGGCTGCACGGCGACATCGACGGATGCTTCGAGCGGTTCCCGTGATGAGCGTGACGCCATGAACCGTCCAGACGACCCGCGCGAACGGCCGGAGCGGCGGACCACGCCGATACCGCGGCCACCACAGCAGCCGCAGGGGCCGCGCGGACCGGGTGGGCCAGGTGGACCGCCAGGTGGGCCACAGGGACCACCACCGCAGCGGCCGCGGCCGCCTGAACGGCCCTGGTATCTGGAGGTCCGCCGGCCCCCCACACCCCCGCCGCACCGAGTGCCGGCGCCCCCGCAGCCGCACCGGCCGCCGCCGTCGGGCCCTCGGCCTCCGGTACCGCCGGACCGTCGCCAGCCGCGGGCGGGCTCGGATGCCGGTGCCCCGAAACCGGCGAGCCCGCAACCTCCGTCGAACCGCGCCGTGCTGATCGCCGCGGGCCTGACCGGACTGCTCGTCCTCGGCGTGCTTCTGATGTTGGTGCTGCGTGGCACCGTCGGCGGCTCGGGCCCCGTCGAGCTCGATGTGCTCAAGGCCCAAGACGGTGTTCGCCAGGTGCTCGCCGACCCGATCAACGGCTATGGACGCGACAACGTGACCAATGTTCGATGCAACAACGGGGTGAATCCGACCGTGCGCAAGGGCACCAGTTTCAGCTGTGTGGTCACTGTCGACGGCGCTCAGCGCCGGGTGCTCGTGGAGTTCACCGACGACGCCGGGACGTATGCGGTCGACCGTCCGCGGTGAGGTCTTAGCTGGTAAAACGCGCAAAAGTCACCGCAAAGACGTTGTTGGGCAACGTCTGTGGGCTGGCTAGGAGTTGGCTGACCAGCTAGGCCCGAGCGGGCCGCAGCGAAATAGGGTCACACGCGCCGATCCAACTACTGCGCCGTATGGCCCCGAGGAGTTCGATGACCTACGTCAAACCGCCCGAGCTGATCAATGTGATGATCGACGCCGGCCAGTCCAAGATTTTCATGTCCACCCGCGACACCCTGATCCGCGCATTCATGGCCGGTGCGACGCTGGCGCTGGGCGCGGCGTTCGCGGTGACCATGACGGTGCAGACCGGTCACGCGATCATCGGGGCAATGCTGTTTCCGGCCGGCTTTTGCATCCTCTACCTGCTCGGATACGACCTGCTGACCGGTGTGTTCGTGTTGGCGCCGCTGGCCTGGCTCGACAAGCGTCCCGGTGTCACGATCGGCGGGGTGCTGCGCAACTGGGGACTGGTCTTCCTCGGCAACTTCGCCGGTGCCTTCACCGTCGCGGTGCTGATGGCGATCGTGTTCACCTACGGCTTCTCCAGCCCGCCCAACGAAATCGGTCAGGCGATCGGGCACATCGGCGAGGCTCGCACGCTCGGCTATGCCGCACACGGCTTTCCGGGCATGCTGACCTTGTTCGTGCGCGGCATGTTGTGCAACTGGATGGTCTCCACCGGCGTGGTGGGGGCCATGCTGGCCACCGACGTCACCGGAAAGGTGATCGCCATGTGGCTACCCGTATCACTGTTCTTCGCAATGGGATTCGAGCACTCGGTCGTCAACATGTACCTGTTCCCCTCCGGCCTGATGCTCGGCGGGCACTTCACCATCCTCGACTACATCGAGTGGAACGAGATTCCCACGGTGCTGGGCAACCTGGTGGGCGGACTGGCATTCACCGGGTTGGCGATGTACGCGACTCATTCGCGGACCGCACCCAAGCGCAACACTTCGGCGCTGCAGAAGGAAGTGACCGCCGGAGTCTGACGGCCGCAGCCGGCAAGGCCCGACGTCCAGCGAACGCAAAAATGACCCCCTACCTGCAAGTGCAGATAGGGGGCATTTGGCGGTGGCGGAGGGATTTGAACCCTCGGTGGGGGGTTACCCCACACACGCTTTCGAGGCGTGCTCCTTAGGCCGCTCGGACACGCCACCGCGGGACAGCGTACCCAATGAAGCGGCCATCAACCCAATCGCTGCCGGGCGAAGAACGCTTCCAGTGGTGCAGCGCACTCTGCGGCGAGCACTCCACCTCGCACTTCGGGGCGATGATTGAGCCGGCGATCCCGCACGACGTCCCACAGCGAACCGACCGCCCCGGTCTTGGGTTCGAAGGCCCCGAACACCAGGCGCTCCACCCGCGCGGCCACCAGTGCGCCCGCGCACATGGTGCACGGCTCCAGGGTGACGGCCAAGGTCGCGCCGGTCAGCCGCCAACCGTCACCGAGGACGGCGGCGGCAGCGCGGATGGCCAGCAGTTCGGCGTGCGCGGTCGGGTCCGACAGAGCTTCGCGCGCATTGGCCGCCTGGGCCAGCACGGTGCCGTCGGGACCGACCACCACCGCACCCACCGGCACATCACGGGGTCCGGCCTGGCCGGCGGCCGCCAGGGCCGCGCGGATCAGGTCCTCGTCGGTGAGCGGACCGCTCACCGATTGCGTCGCGGCAGCGCCGCGGTGAGCTGCTCGTCGAAACCCATCTCGTTGGCGATTCGGTGCAGCTGCTCGTCGACGGCCAGGTCGGACTCGTCGAGAATGACGCCCAGCACCGCGGCCGGCAGGCCGATGTCGGACAGCACCCCCAGATCGCCCTCCTCGAAGGGATCGGCATCCTCCAGGTCGTCGGCGTCGATGTCGGCGTCGATCTCCTCAAGCACCTCGTCGGCAAGGTCGTAATCCAGGGCTGCGGTGGCATCCGAGAGCAGCAGGCGGGTGCCGGCCGGACCCGGCCGGATGATCACGAAGAACTCGTGGTCAACATTGATCAGACCGAAAACAGCTCCGGCGCTGCGCAGTTCACGTAGCTCGGTCTCTGCTGTGGACAGGCTGGTAAGGGCCGCGGCACGCATCGACGTGCAACGCCACTTGCCGTCTTCGCGCACAACAGCCACTCCAAAACCGTCCAGCGTCTCTGCCGGCCGGCCCGGTGCAGACGAGCTCTGTGCTCCCATGGGCGCCTACGGTAGTCGCCGCTTACGCCCTTGACCAGCGTGTGCCAACCTGGACAGGTGGCAGTAAGCGCAGTGAAAACTCCGGTGTGTGTTTTGGGACTCGGCCTGATCGGCGGTTCGGTGCTGCGTGCGGCCGCGGCGGCAGGCCGGACGGCGTTCGGCTACAACAGGTCGGCCGACGGGGTGAACGCCGCCGTCGCCGACGGATTCGACGCCACCACCGAGCTCGAAACGGCCCTGAAGCGGGCCGCGGCGACCGGTGCGCTGATCGTGATCGCCGTCCCGGTGCCGGCGCTGCCGATGCTGCTCGGCCCCATCGGCCGCCTGGCACCCGAATGCCCGTTGACCGATGTCACCAGCGTCAAGAGCCCGGTTCTCGACGAGATCACCGCCGCTGGACTGCAGGCTCGCTTCGTCGGCGGCCATCCGATGGCTGGCACCGCCCACTCCGGTTGGCCGGCCGGGCACGCCGATCTGTTCCAGGGCGCACCGTGGGTGATCAGCGTCGACGACCACGTGGACCCGGCGGTGTTCGCTGAGGTGCTGGACCTGATTCTGGACTGCGGGTCGCTGGCGGTACCGGCGCGCTCGGAGGAACACGATGCGGCCGCGGCCGCCATCTCCCATCTGCCGCACCTGATGGCTGAGGCGCTAGCCGTGACCGCGGCCGACGTACCGCTGGCGTTCGCGCTGGCCGCCGGCTCCTTCCGCGACGGCACCCGGGTGGCCGGAACGGCTCCGGACCTGGTCCGGGCCATGTGTGAGGCCAACTGGCAGCGGCTGCTGCCGGCGCTGGATCGCGCGATCGCGCTGTTGGCCGATGCGCGTGATTCGCTGTCGGCCTCGGATTCGGTGGCCGAACTGGTCAATCATGGGCACGCCGCCCGCACGCGCTACGACAACTTCCCCCGCAGCGAGATCGTCACGGTCGTCGTCGGTGCCAAGGACTGGCGCCGCGAGTTGGCCGCCGCCGGCCGGGCCGGCGGGGTGATCAGATCCGCGTTGCCAACCCGGGATAGTCGATGACGAAGCCGTCGGCATCGACGGTGAGGGTGGTGCCGCGGGCATCGGTGCCCGGGGTGATCACCTTGATGCCAGGCTGGGTCCCGGCACTGCTGTAGCTGGCGGTCGCCGCCACCACCGACATGTCGGGCAGGTTCAGGTACAGCGTGGGCAGGGTGATCGCTGCCGCGCGCTCGTGCAGCCGGGCCCGCCGGATCGGCAAGGTGTTGAAGAACGGGCTGAACAGCATGTCGATGTCCAGGGCACCGTCATAGCCGGCGCGGGACTGGCCCCGGGCGTCAGTGACCAGCCACATGTTCTCTTCGTCGCGGGCGATCACCAGCTGGCGTTCCCGTTCGGCGAGGGTGACCGTCAGCCCCAGCCGTTTGGTGGCGCCGGACTCATCGGTGTGCAGGTCGTAATAGACGCCGAACGCCGGATGGTCGGCGGTGGCCCCGGCCACGATGCGGCCATTGGCCCGAATCCGATTTCCGGACAGCTGCACACGTACCGATTCCATCCGAGGGGCGTCGGGCGCCCGCCAGGTCAGAATCGCCGGCCACTGGCCGGACGGGGCTGCACTCACCAACCCACCGTAAGCGACCGGCCAACGATCCGCAGTCAGGCCCCCCGATGCGCAAACTCACCGGAACCCGTTCATTTCTGGGTGCTACGCGGCAAGATGTCCTCATGAGCAGCGACCCGAGCGTGCCCGTCGACCCGCCTGCGGGCGAAGCCAGCACTCCGCCGCCTGCGGCGACGATGCCGTTCACCCGTGCCGGCGCGCTGTGGAGCGCACTGATCGCTGGTTTTCTGGTCCTGATCGTGTTGCTGGTGTTCGTCACCCAGAACACGGATCCGGTCGACCTGGCGTTTTTGACCTGGACCTGGAGCCTGCCGAAGGGCGTGGCGATCCTGCTGGCGGCGATCTGCGGCGGGCTGGTGACGGCCCTGGTGGGTACCGCGCGGATCTTCCAGCTGCGTCGCGCCGCCAAGAAGACCCTCGCGGCTCGGCGGTAGCCCGCCGGATCAGCCCGCGGCTTCGCCGCTTTCGTCACCGCCGGGCAAGCGGGCCTGATTGCGCGGCAGCAGGTCCCAGACATGCTCGGTGCCGTTCGTCGATGCCACTGCCGCCTGGCCCGACCGCGAGTACAGCAGCCTGGTGATCGACACATAGTCGATGGGAAACGACAGCAGCCGCTGGGTGCCCAGAACCTGGTGCAGGATCACGTTGATCACGCCGCCGTGGCTGAACACCGCGACCGTGTCGTCGGGACCTGAGCCGGCCACCACGTCGGCGACCGCGTCAGCGACTCGGGCGCAGAACGCGGCCTCGTCGACGTCGGCGGGCAGGTGCCCCTGCGCCATCCGGGCCCAATCCTGGGGCCGTTCGGTGCGCAACTGTTCGACGGGCAGATAGCCGGCCAGATCGCGGTCGTACTCGGCGAACCGCTCATCGATGTCGACGCTGCGGCCGAGCTGCGCGGCCAGCGGCTCGGCGGTCTGGATCGCACGACGCTGCGGGCTGCTGACCAGCCGGGTGATCGGGAACCGCGCCAGCGCGTCCGGCAGGCGTTGCGCCTGGGCGAAGCCGGTCTCGGACAACTCGGGGTCTGAGCCCTGGCCGTACTCGCTGCGCAGCGGGAGGGCATGGCGAATCAGCAGCAACTGCATGAGTTTCACCCTAAGGGGCCAGCTCGGCCCGGCCTTACGGGGTGACGATGTTGAAGTTCGGGTCGGGGTTGTCCAGTGCACCGAGCAGGTTCGCCCAGGCGCTCTGGTCGCCGGAGACCTCCAGCCCAGCATTGCCCAGCAGCGCCGCCAGCAGCGCCAGCTTGGTGGGCGCCGTGACGGTGACGTCCGCGCTGTCCGGGTCCGCCGGCGTCTTGCGGTGCACGAGCACCCCGTTGCGCAGGGTGAGGCGATAGTTGACCCCGGTGTCGGCGAACGAGACGTCGAGGGCCAGCGCCAGGTCCCAGGCCCGCGGGCCGTTGATCCGGATCGCCAGGCTCTCGAAGAGCTGCTCGGGGCTCAGTTGCGAGATCAGCGCCACCGAGGTCACCTGGCCGACGGTGCCGAAGTTGCCGGTGCGCAATTCGGTGGCGCCGGAGAGGAAGAAGTTGCGCCAGGTCGCGTTCTCCGCCCCGTAGGCCAGTTGTTCCAGCGTGTCGGCGTAGAGCCTGCGCGCCCCGGCGTGGTCGGCGTCGGTGAACATCGCATGGTCGAGCAGGGTTGCGGCCCAACGGAAATCGCCGTCGTTGAAGGCCGCTTCGGCCAGTTCGACGACGCGGTCCACGCCGCCCAGCGCTGCCGTGTAACGGGGCCCCAGCGCCTCGGGCGGGTGCGGCCACAACCGGGCCGGGTTGCCGTCGAACCAGCCCAGATACCGCTGGTAGACGGCCTTGACGTTGTGGCTCACCGAGCCGTAGTAACCGCGGGCGTGCCAGGCGTTTTCCAGCGCGGGCGGCAGCTGGAACTGTTCGGCGATCTCGATCCCGGTGAAGCCGCGGTTGAGCAGCCGCAGCGTCTGGTCATGCAGGTAGGCGTATAGATCACGCTGCAGCCCCAGGTACTCCGTGATTCGCTCGGTGCCCCATGTCGGCCAATGGTGCGAGGCGAAGACGACGTCAGCCCGTCCCGCGAAGGTGTCGATGGCCTCGGTGAGGTAGCCGGCCCAGGCCCGCGGATCACGAACCAGCGCACCACGCAGCGTCAGCAGATTGTGCTGGTTGTGGGTGGCGTTCTCGGCCATGCACAGCGCCCGGAATTGCGGGAAATAGAAATGCATTTCGGCCGGCGCCTCGGTACCCGGCGCCATCTGGAATTCGATCTGTACGCCGTCGATGACATGGGACTCGCCGGTCTGGGAGATAGTGACGGTGGGGACGATGACCGACACCTCCCCGGTCGAGGTGTTCTGCCCCAGGCCGCAGCCGACCTGCCCGCGCGGGCCTCGGGCCAGCACGGTGCCGTACATGTAGCCGGCCCGGCGCAGCATCGCGGTGCCGGCGTAGACGTTCTCGGCCACCACGTGCTCGATGAAGCCCTCGGGGGCGAGCACGGCCACCCGCCCGGCGTCGACGTCGGCCTGCGAGGTCACGCCCAGCACGCCGCCGAAATGGTCAGCGTGGCTGTGGGTGTAAATGACCGCGGTGACGGGGCGGTCCCCGCCGCGGTGCTCTCGGTAGAGCTTCAGTGCGGCGGCGGCGACCTCGGTGGAGATCAGCGGATCGATGACGATGACCCCGGAGTCGCCTTCGACGAAGGTGATGTTGGAGATGTCGAAGCCGCGCACCTGGTAGATGCCCTCGACCACTTCATAGAGGCCCTGTTTGGCGGCCAGCTGCGATTGGCGCCACAGCGACGGGTGCACCGAGGTCGGCGGGTCACCGGCGAGGAAGTCGTAGCTGTCGTTATCCCAAACCACTTGGCCGTCGGCCGCGGTGATGACGCACGGTGTCAATGCGGCGATGAAGCCGCGGTCTGCGTCGGCGAAATCCGTTGTGTCGCCAAAGGGCAGCGCCTTGAGGTGCGCGGCGTGGGCGGCTTCGATCGTTGCACTCACCGGCTGGCTTTCCATGGCGTCCAGCTTGCCATCAATGCTGTGCCGCCGTGCGGTTGTCGCGTCAGTGGCGCCGACGCAACGAGGTCAGTGCGTGACGCAGCCGCGTCGGCCACGATGGGCGGGCGACCCGGTCGCGGGTCTCGCGCGCCTCGTGCGCGTAGTCACGGATGGATTCGTCGCCTTCTTCAGCACGCATGGGATCACTTCTCCGGTGTGTCGTCGGGCGGGGCCGGCGGGTCTTCGGGAACCAGCCGTTCGGGCACCTCGGCGGGCGCCAGTCGTTCCGGCGGTTCCGTGGGCACCAGTCGTTCCGGCGGCTCTTCGGGAACACGCCGGTGTGGCGGCTCTTCCGGCCGGCCCGGTTCGGGAGGCAGTTCGGGATTCATCTGGGTCGCCTACCCGCGGGGCGGCGGCTGCAAACCCGGGGGCGAACGTGCGCAGTTGTACGGCAAACCCGGCGTGTCGCCGGACAGACACGCACGCTCGCGGAGATGGGGCTAGCGGGGCAGGCGCACGGTGAACGCGGTCCGGCCGGGTTCGCTGCTGACGGCGATGGTGCCCCGGTGCGCACGGACCACCGCCGAGGCGATCGCCAGCCCGAGACCGGTACTGCCGCCCTTGCGCGACCGGGAGGTGTCGCCGCGGGCGAACCGTTGGAAGATCTCCGGCAGGAACTCCGCGGGGATTCCCGGGCCGTCATCGGTGACGCTGAGCACGGCCTCGTCGCCGTCGACACCCAGCCGAAGGGTCACCACGGTTCCCGGGCCGGTGTGGACGCGGGCGTTGGTCAGCAGGTTGGCCACCACCTGGTGCAACCGGGCGGCGTCGCCGGGCACCGTCACCGGCTCGTCGGGCAGATCGAGTTGCCACTGATGGTCCGGTCCTCCCACGTGGGCGTCGCTGACCGTGTCGACCGCCAGCCGGGACAGGTCCACCGGCTCATGCTCCAGCGGCCGGCCGGAGTCCAACCGGGCCAGCAGCAGCAGGTCTTCGACCAGTTGGGTCATCCGCTCGGTCTCGGACTGCACCCGGCTCAACGCATGCGCCAGGGCTTGCGAGTCCGCTCCGTCTGATACCGGAATGCGTTGCGCCAATTCGGTGTAACCGCGGATCGCGGTCAGCGGCGTGCGCAACTCATGACTGGCGTCGGCGACGAACTGGCGTACCCGGGTCTCACTGTCCTGGCGGGTAGACAGCGCGGCAGCGATGTGGTCGAGCATCCGGTTGACCGCGGCGCCCAGTTGTCCGACCTCGGTGCGGGGATTGGCGTCGGATTCGGCGACGCGCACCGGCAGCGTCGCCTCACCGCGATCCAACGGCAGGCCGGCGACTTCCCCGGCGGTCTGCGCGACGCGGCGCAGCGGGGTCAGTGCTCGCCGGATCACCACACTGCCCGCGGTGGCCACCGCGGCCACCGCCACCAGGGTGACCAGCCCGAAGATCAGCAGCACCCGGACCATGGTGTCGTCCACCCCGGCTAGCGGCAGCCCGGTGACGATCACGTCGTCGCCACGTCGAGCGGTGGTCGCGACCACCCGGTAGCGGCCCACACCGTCGAGGCGACGCGTCACCGGCGGTTCCCCGGCCGACACGTCGATCAATCGTGTTGTGGCGGACGGACTCAGCTCCTCCCGCTGACCCGAGATGCTCAGATAACCCGCCTCGACGTCTTGACCGGGCCCGGGAGCGCTCCCGCTTTCCATCACGGCACCGACCATGCCGGCCGGCTGGCCGGGGGCGTCCAGGAAGTCCGGGCCGGGACCCGGCCGCGGCCGGTGGTGCCGGTGCCCGGGCGGCGGCAGGGGCTGGCCGTGCAGCCGCGCGGAGCGGCGCGCGGCGTCGGAGAGCTGATGGTCGAGTTGGCCGACCAGATACTGGTAGAGGGCCAGCTCCGTCACCGCGCCGATACCCAGGCAGGCCACGGTGAGCAGCACAATCTGACCGGCCAGCAGCCGCGCCCGCAGCGACCAGGGGCGCCAGAGATTAGGGAGCCGGCTTGAGCACATAGCCCGCACCGCGCAGCGTGTGGATCATCGGCGCTCGGCCGTTGTCGATCTTCTTTCGCAGGTAGGAGATGTAGAGCTCGACGATGTTGGCTCGGCCGCCGAAGTCGTAGTCCCACACCCGGTCCAGGATCTGCGCCTTGGACAGCACCCGCTTGGCGTTGTGCATCAGGTAACGCAGCAGCTCGAATTCGGTGGACGTCAACGTGATCGGGTCACCGCCGCGGGTCACCTCATGGGAATCCTCATCGAGCACCAGATCACCGACCACTATCTGGGCGCCGGCCTCGGCGGTGCTCACCCCGGCGCGGCGCAACAGCGCCCGCAACCGCAACACCACTTCTTCGATGCTGAACGGCTTGGTGACGTAGTCGTCGCCGCCGGCGGTCAACCCCGCAATGCGGTCCTCGAGGCCGTCCTTGGCGGTCAAGAACAGCACCGGCAGCCGCGGGTTGATCTCCCGCAGCTTGGGCAGAACGTCAAGTCCGCTCATGTCGGGAAGCATCACGTCGAGCACCACGACGTCGGGGCGTTCGGCCTTGGCGGCGGCAATCGCCGAAGCGCCATCCCCCGCCGTCGCGGTAGTCCAGCCCTCGTAGCGCAGCGCCATCGACACCATCTCGGCCAGCACCGACTCATCGTCGACCACAAGCACCGTGATGGGCTTGCCGTCGGCGCGCGACATCACGACGCGTTCGACCGATCCCCGTGGCGCAGACATCACGTTCCAGTATGTCGGTAGCGCCGATATGTTCATCGCATGGCACGCTCACCGCAGGAAATCTTCGACCACCACCTCCAGGCTCTGCTCGCCCGCGACGTCGACGAGCTGCTCGTCGACTACACCGACGAATCGGAGCTGATCACCGCCGCCGGCGTGGCGCAGGGCAGCAGCGGCATCCGGGCGGCGTTCAGCCAGCTGTCCGCCGCACTGGCCGACGCCACCTTCGAGATCAAGTCACAGACCTACAGCGGCAACGTGCTGCTGCTGGAATGGACCCTGGACGCACCGGGTTTCAGCGTCGACGGGGTAGACACCTTCCTGTTCGGCGATGACTCGATCCGGGTGCAGACGATCTCCCAGCAGGTCCGACCCAAGAGCTGACGCCGCTGAAATCGGGGCCCGCGAAACCACTGAATCGGCGCGGGCTGACGGGTTAGGTTTCCCCCCGTGAACCTCGAAGCGGTCGCGGACTGGATGTCCGCCACGGGCCTGGGCGAGGGCCCGCTGGAAAACGTCACCGAGCTGTCCGGCGGCACCCAGAACGTCATGCTGCAGTTCACCCGATCCGGCCGCAGCTACGTGTTGCGGCGCGGCCCACGGCATCTGCGACCGCGAAGCAACGCGGTGATGCTGCGGGAGACCCGGCTGCTGGCCGCGTTGGCCGGCACCGACGTGCCCCATCCGGGATTGATCGCGGTCTGCGACAACCCGGCGATGCTCGGTGACGCGGTGTTCTACCTGATGGAGCCGGTCGACGGGTTCAACGCGAGTGGGGAACTGCCCGCCCTGCACGCCGGCGACGCGACGGTCCGGTACGGGATGGGACTGTCGATGGCCGACGCGCTGGCGAAGCTCGGTGCTGTCGACCATGTCGCGGTGGGGTTGGCGGACTACGGCAAACCCGACGGCTTCCTGGAACGCCAAGTGCCGCGGTGGCTTTCCGAACTGGACTCCTACCGGCAGTTCGAGAACTACCCCGGGCCCGACCTGCCCGGACTCGACGACGTCGCCGACTGGCTGCAGCGCAATGTGCCGACGTCCTGGCAGCCGGGGATCCTGCACGGCGACTATCACGCGGCCAACGTGATGTTCTCCCCCACCGGACCGGAGGTGGCGGCCATCGTGGACTGGGAGATGTCGACCATCGGGGACCCGTTGTTGGACCTGGGCTGGCTGCTGGCCACCTGGCGCCAAGATGACGGGTCCAGCGTGTTCAGCCACACGCTGACCGGCATGGACGGGCTGGCCTCCCCCGATGACCTGGTGCAGCGCTACGCCGCGGGCAGTTCTCGCGATCTGACGCATATCGGGTGGTACACGGTGATGGCCGCCTTCAAGTTGGCCATCGTGATCGAGGGCACCCTGGCCCGGGCGTCGGCAGGCATGGCGCAGAAGGAAGTGGGCGATCAGTTGCACGAGGCCGCCGTCTGGCTCTTCGACCGGGCCCAGACCTGGATGGCGAGCGCGAAATGACGGAGCGTATCGACGACATCGACCGGATCGTTGAGGCCGACACGCGGCGTCTGGTCGACATCTTCAAAGACCTGCACCGCAACCCCGAGTTGGGGTTTCAGGAAGTGCGCACCGCGCGCACCGCCGCGCAGGCACTGGGCAACCTCGGCTTCACGGTGACCACCGGGATCGGTCGCACCGGCGTGGTGGCGGTGCTGGCCAACGGCCCGGGCCCGGCGGTGATGTACCGGGCCGACATGGACGCGCTGGCAGTTCCCGAGGCCACCGGCCTGGACTACGCCAGCAGCAACCCGGCACTGGGACACATGTGCGGCCACGACGCGCACGTGACCTGGATGTTGGGGTTGGCCAAGGTGCTCGCCGAGACCACCGACTCCTGGGCGGGCACCGCGGTGCTGATCGGACAGCCCGCCGAGGAACTGATCACCGGCGCCCAAGCCATGATCGACGCGGGCCTCTATGACGTCGCTCCGCGACCGGACGCTTTCCTGGCGCTGCACACCGCGCCGGTACCGGTCGGCATGGTCGCCGCGGTCGGCGGAGAACGGATGGCCGGTACCGATCAGCTCGACATCGTGTTCCACGGCGTCGGCGGGCATGGATCGATGCCCCAGCTGGCCCGCGACCCGGTGCTCATGGCGGCGCAGGCGGTCGTGCAGTTCCAGAGCATTGTCAGCCGGGCCGTGGCCCCCAGCGAGACGGCGGTGCTGACGGTCGGCTCGGTACAGGCCGGCAGTGCCTACAACGTCATTCCGGACCGGGCACTGCTCAAAGTCAATCTGCGCTGGTTCAACCCGGCCGTGCGCGAAACGATGCTGAGCCGCATTGAGGCGATCTGCACGGGCATCGCACGCAGCTACGGCATGCCCGAAGACCGGCTGCCGGAGGTCAACATGGCCGGTGGTGCCACCCCACTAGTCAACGACACCGCGCTGACCGACCGGGTGGCAACCGCGCTGGGCGATCTGCTCGGCCCGGACAACGTCGTGCGCCAGCTTCCGGCACTGACCGGCTCGGAGGATTGCCACCTGCTCAAAGGGCCGCACGCCGATGTACCGCTGGCATATCTGCTGGTAGGGGTGGCCGATCCACAGGTGTACGCGAAGTCCGCGGAAAAGGGTCAATTGTTCCCCTATACACCGCACTCGCCGGACTATATGGTCGACCTTTCCGCTATCCCGCTCGGAACCAGGATTGCAGCCCGTGCAATGCTTGAATTGCTTACTCCCAGTCGGTTTTAGTAGTAATTACACGCCGCCGAGTTTCTGAAACACTTGTGCGGTCCACGAAGACGAGCTAAGGTGTATTGCTGTGGACGATCGTCACAAAGACCCAACCGTCGTGTTGCCCTACCTCGTGGGCAGGCCGCTAGGAGCGACCGAGGTCTACGAGGCATTCGGCTATCGCAAGTCCGCCTACTACAAGGCGGCCCATGAGGGCCGACTGATCAGCGCGGACAATCTGATCCGAGTCGCCCGGTACTTCGGCCTCAACCCCGTCGACCTGCAGGTACGGTTCGGATTGATCGAGCACGACGCCGTCGCCGAATACCTGGAGTCCTCATCACGGCCGCTGCGGCTGGGTGATCTGAAGGCGGATCTGGACAAACCGCCCGTCTAATCGGACCGCTAGGAAGTACCGTCGACGCATGACGTCGGCGTTAATTGGTGCCACCGTGGCGGTGGCGCTGTACACCCTGTGGGTGCGCCGCGATACGTGGTGGTCGCGGTGGGAGATCGGTATCACCCTGGCGATCGCACTGGAGACCTTCGCGCTCGTACTGATGTCGCCATGGGCAGCCGAGGCCCTGGGCCCGGCGCTGCACCATGTCATGCGGATATGGAACATCCAGCAGCTGGCCGGTCACATCTGCTTCGTCGTCGCCATCGCGTCCAACATCTACCATGTGCTGGCACGCCTGGCCGACTTCGACCAAGTCCGCCCGCTGTTCCGCCTGCACGTGCAGTTGCCCCTACAGGCCGGTGTGGTGGCGATGGTGGCAGTGTTCCTCATCGCCGACGCCGGCTATCGACCGGACGGCTTCTCGTCGCTCGGGGGCGGCGGTGCCTGGGCGCGCGCGTACTGGGTGCTGTTGTCCCTGATGCTGATCTACCTGTCTGGCTACGCGACACGGGTGCTGTCGATGCTGCGATCCGATCCACGCGCCAAAGAGACCGTCGAGCTCTACACGGCCTCTACGGCCTTCGCGGTGGCGGCCATCATGGCACTTTTGAGCAACGCCTGGTCCAAAGCCGATGTCAGCCCGCTGATTTGGCTGTGCGCATGTATTTCGGTGGCGATCTTCGCCTACGGTTCGGCCCGTTCCTGGCAGGCCAAAGCCGCGTGGTTCACCAGCAGTGATCGTCCGGTTGCGCAGCAGAATCCTCCGCAAGCCCTGTCGTGAGGGCACCCGATGACGTCCGGAATCATTGTCGCCACCTTGACAGTCGTCGCCTATAGCCTCTGGGTTCGCCGCGACACCTGGTGGACGCGCTGGGAGAACGCCGCCACCTTCGCGTTGGCGTTGGAAGCCTGTGCGCTGCTACTGATGTCGCCGTGGGCCGGAGCCCAGATCGGCCCGGTACTGCACAACGGCCTGGGGGTGTGGAAC
This sequence comes from Mycobacterium sp. SMC-11, assembly GCF_046250095.1. Taxonomy (NCBI): domain Bacteria; kingdom Bacillati; phylum Actinomycetota; class Actinomycetes; order Mycobacteriales; family Mycobacteriaceae; genus Mycobacterium; species Mycobacterium sp. SMC-11. The sequence continues at coordinate 4,474,430 of NZ_CP176430.1, forward strand.
GTTCAGCAGCTGATCGGCCACGTGTGCCTGATCGTGGCCGTCACGGCGAACATCTATCACATGCTGGTGCGTCTGGCCGACCCCGATCAAGTGCGGTTCATCATGCGCCGCCAGCTGATGATCCCGATCTGGTTGGGCATCGCCGTGATGGTCCCGGCCTACCTACGCTCCGATCAGGACTACCAGCCTGATGTCTTCGCCGCACTCAGGACCGACGCCTGGATGGAGCTGTACCAAGTGGTCGGCAGTGCGCTGGTGATCTACCTGAGCGGCTATGTCACCCGGCTGATGCTGACGCTGCGGCACGATCCGCGCGCCAAGCCCACCATTGACCTCTACCTGGTCTCGATGGCATTCGCCACGGCAGCATGTCTGATCGTGATCGGTTCGACGTGGGTCGACGGTGACAACGCCAGCCCCGGGATCTGGCTCTGCATCTGCCTGGCGGTGGGCACGTTCGCCTACGGGTCCGCACGATCCTGGAAAGCCAAGAGCGCCTGGTTTACCGCCAACGGCGACGAGTCGGTGATCGGCGCGCAATGACACCGGCGTTCATCCTGGCCACCGTAGCGATGGTCATCTATTGCCTGTGGGTTCGTCGCGACACCTGGCGATCACGCTGGGAGGCCGGCGCCACCTTTGCCATCGCGATGGAGGGTCTTGCCCTGCTCTTGCTGACGCCCTGGGCGGGCACCGAGCTGGGTCCGACCCTCTACGACGTGCTGGGGCGGTGGAACGCCCAGCAGGTGCTCGGTTTGCTATGCCTGCTCGCCGGGGTGATCGGCAACATCTACCACATGCTGGTGCGGCTCACCGATCCCGCGCACGTGTGGCCGATCATGCGCAAGCACCTCCTGGTGCCGGTCGGTTTGTGCGTCGCGGTGATGCTGGTGGCGTTCTTCAATACCGATCGGGGCTTCGAGCCAGATCTGTTCGCCACGCTGGCCGGCGATCACTGGGTGGCGGCCTTCGAGGTGACCGGCACTGTGGTGTTGTTGTACCTGACCGGTTACGTCGCTCGGCTGATGTTGTCGCTGCGGCACGACCACCGGGCCCGGACGACGCTCGTGCTGTACCTGGCGGCAATGACTTTCGCGGTGGCGGCCTGCCTGGCCGGAATCATCTCGATCTGTATCGACCGCGACGCCGGCCCGGCGATCTGGGCCTGCGTCTGTCTCTCGGTGTCGATCTTCGCCTATGGGCTGGCGAGGTCCTGGCAGGCCAAGAGGGCATGGTTCGCACCGAACACCTCCACCCCGCGCAGCGATAGACGAAGCGGGCGGTCCTAGCCGACGGCGCGTGGCACCGATCCGTCAGGCGCCGTCGAGTTCGGCCAACGCTCGTCGTAGCGCGGTGGCTTCGTCGACGCCGACGCGTTCGACGAAGTGAACCAACGCGGCCTCACGCCCGCAGGAGTCGGCCACCTGATCGAGCGCATACGACATCAGTTCGGCGACCAACTCGGCACGGCCCTGCGTCGGTACATACCGGTGGGCGCGATTGTCACGCCGCTGGACCACCAGGTTCTTCTTCGCAAGTCGTTGCAGCACAGTCATGATCGTGGTGTAAGCCAGGTTTCGCTTAACCGCCACCGACGCGTGCACCTCACGGACGGTCAACGCCCCCGACGCCGACCACAGGCACTCCATGACCGTGCGTTCGAGATCACCCAACCCAATGCGCGCCGCCACAAGGTAAGGCTAACCTAATTAGAGGGATTTGGGGCCCGGAGTGGCCCCGCCCATAAAACAGAAAAGCCCCGGCCGTAGCCGGGGCAATCTGTCACCGATGAAAATGTGCGCCCGAAGGGATTCGAACCCCCAACCTTCTGATCCGTAGTCAGATGCTCTATCCGTTGAGCTACGGGCGCCGGTCTTCAGTTGTCGGTCGAGCAAGCCCGGCCGTTGCGGAGGCGAGAGGATTTGAACCTCCGGTCCCCCGTAAAGGGGACAACTCATTAGCAGTGAGTCCCATTCGGCCGCTCTGGCACGCCTCCTCGAACTCGTTGAGGGTACCGGATCACTCCCCCAGTTCTGAAACCGCGGGGTTGATGCGGGCAACAAGACCGCCAACGACACACATATGCTGTGGTCCGTGACCGCCCGACTGCGCCCGGAGATCGCCGCGCTGCCAGCCTACGTCGAGGGCAAGACGGTCCCCGGATCGATCAAACTCGCCAGCAACGAGACGGTGTTCCCGCCGCTACCCAGCGTGGCCAAAGCCGTCGAAGCCGCCCTGGCCACCACCAACCGCTACCCGGACAACGGCTACGCCGCGCTGCGCGCCCGACTGGCCGAGCATGTCGGGTTCGGCCGGGAGCATGTGGCGGCCGGTTGCGGATCGGTGAGCCTGTGCCAGCAGCTCATCCAGATCAGTGCCGGAGCCGGCGACGAGGTGGTGTTCGGCTGGCGCAGCTTCGAGATCTACCCGCTGCAGGTACGCACCGCCGGCGCCGTTCCGGTGCAGGTGCCGCTGCGCGAGCACACCTACGACCTGGACGCGATGCTGGCCGCCATCACCGAGCGCACCCGGCTGATCTTCGTCTGCAACCCGAACAATCCGACGTCCACCGTCGTCGACCCCGACGCGCTGGAGCGGTTCGTCGCCGCGGTGCCACCGCACATCCTGATCGCCATCGACGAGGCCTATGTGGAGTACATCCGCGACGGCCTGCTCCCCGACAGCCTGGGACTGGTGCGGCGCCACGCGAATGTGGTTGTGCTGCGCACGTTTTCAAAGGCATACGGGCTAGCCGGTCTACGACTGGGCTACGCGGTCGGCGATCCGGAGATCATCACCGCCCTGGGCAAGGTCTACGTGCCGTTCACGGTGTCCAGCGTGGCGCAGGTCGCCGGGATCGCCTCGCTGGACGCAGCCGAAGAGCTGATGGCACGCACCGACGCGGTGGTCACCGAACGGGCCCGGGTGTCGGCAGCGCTGCGTGAAGCCGGGTTCGAGCTGCCGGATTCGCAGTCCAACTTCGTATGGCTGCCCCTGGCCGAGCGCACCGCCGACTTCGTAGCGGCTGCCGCGGCGGCCCGCCTCGTCGTCCGCCCCTACGGGCAAGACGGAGTCCGGGTGACCATCGGCGCGCCGGAGGAGAACGACGCGCTGTTACGGTTCGCACAGACGTACCGCTGAGGAGGAACTTTATGCACGCGACCGCGACTGCCACCGTCACCGCATCCGCGGCTCAGGTGTGGGCGGTGCTCTCCGACTACGAAGGCATGTCCAGCTGGGCCCCCGGGCTGAAGATCACCGTGATCCGGCCCGGCACACCCGAGCCCAACGGCGTCGGCGCCCAGCGTCGCATCCAGGCGGTGCCGGGCATGGCGCCGCTGGTGGAGGAGATCATCGCGTTCGAGCCGGATCAGCGGCTGAGCTACCGCGGTGTCTCGGGCATCCCGTTCCGCAACTACGTCGGCAACGTGGCCCTGCGGCCGACCGGATCCGGCACCGAGATCAGCTACACCGTCAGCGCCGACAACCGCCTGCCCGGGGTCGCCGCGGTGCTGGCGCAGGGCCTGCTGTTCGGCCTCAAGCGGGCCGTGAACAAGGCCGCCTGAGACGATGACCGCCATGAATGACGAGCTGGCCCGCAAGACGTTCAATGCGCTCAAGGAGCGCACCGAACAGATCCCCGACGCCGAGATCGACGAATTCTGGGCGGCGCTGCCGCCGGCCACCGTCGAGCAGATGATCGGCGAGTGGCGCGGCGGGGAATTCGTCACCGGCCACAAGATGAACGGCCTGTTGGAAAAGGTCCGCTGGTTCGGCAAGACGTTCAACTCGCTCACCGACGTGCAGCCGCTGGTGTGCCTGGACGAAGACGGCAACAAGTTCTCCAACGTCAAGCTCGGTAAGGGCGAGGCGAGCCTGTGGGCCGAGGAGTTCCGCGGCGAGGTGGTGGCGACCATGGTCTATGACGGTCAGCCCACCCATGACCACTTCAAGCGGGTCGACGACAACACCGTGCTGGGCATCATGAACGGCAAAGCAGGAGTGTTGGATAACGGGCGGTACTTCTACTTCTATCTCGAGCGGGTGTAGTCGCCGCGATCAGCGGCGTAGCACCAGTCCGGGATCGGTGTCGCTCCGGGTTGTGTCCGGTGCTTTCCGGCGGTGGCGCAGCGAGGCGATGACGGTGCCCGTGAGCACACCGACGATCACCAGCAGCGACGGTCCGGTGCCGATCTCGATGCCGCCGGCGCCCTGTTCGTGCATCGCGTGCATGATCAGCTTCACGCCGATGAACCCGAGGATCAGCGCCAATCCGTAGGACAGGTACACCAGCCGGTCGAGCAGTTGGTCGATCAGGAAGTAGAGCTGCCGCAGGCCCAGCAGGGAGAAAGCCGTCGCGGTGAACACGAGGTAGCTGTTCTGGGTCAGGCCGAAGATCGCCGGGATCGAGTCGAGCGCGAAGAGCACATCGGTGCCGGCGATCGCCAGCATCACCAACACCATCGGGGTGATCGCCCAGCGCCCGTCGATGCGGGTCAACAGTCGGTCGCCGACATAGCGCTCGGTGGTGGGCACCACCTTCTTCACCAGCCCGACGATGACATCGGGAGCTCGGTGGGCCTCCTCTGCGCTGCCCGACCTGAGCATGTTGCCCGCCGCCAGCAGCAGGAGCAGGCCGAAGAAGTAGAAAACCCAGGAGAAACGGTTGATCAGCGCGGCGCCGAGCAAGATGAAGCCGGTGCGGGCGGCCAACGCCATGACAATCCCGAACAGCAGGACCTTCTGCTGGTCGGCGCGCGGCACTCGGAAGCTGGCCATGATGACCAGGAATACGAACAGGTTGTCGACCGAAAGCGCCTTCTCCGTGACGTAGCCGGCGAAGTACTCCGAGCCCGGATCAGCTCCACCGAAGACAAACACGCCAACCCCGAAGAGCACGGCGACACCGACGTAGCCGGCGGACCAGAGCGCGGATTCCCTCAACGTCGGAATGTGCGCCTTGCGGACATGCATGAAGAAGTCGAACGCCAGGAGCCCTAGTAGGCCGACGATCGTCAATGCCCATAACCATCCGGCAATGTCCATGTCCTACCAACGCTAGGCACCTTGAACGACGCTGGACTGGACAGCAGGTTGCGAGGCTATGACCGTCCGGTAAAGGCGATCAGCTTCTGCAGGCTAGACGCCGAATCGGGGACGTCGACCGGGTCATCGAACCCAGCTCGCACCCGGCCCGCCGGTGTGATGATCGCGTGCGCCAGGCTCAACACGTACTCGGCCAGCGGTTCGGCCACCTGCACCGTGCGGCCCGTCGCCGTCGCGTAGTCCCACGCGTGCACCAGGAACTCGAGCGACAAAATGCCCACCACCATCGTGGCAGGCAACTCGTTGGGGCCGATCGCGACGGTGCCCTGCAGGCCACGGCCGTGCCAGGCGTCCAAAGCGGGCCGGGCCGCGGCGATGACCTGCCGTTCCGGCGACTCGGCGGTGTCGCTGTCGGCAAACACAGCGCCGGCCGCGCCACCCAGGACGCGGATGGAGTTCAGCAGATGCTCGGTCAGCTGCGCGACGTCGAATTCCGAGCACGGCGTCGGCTTGGTCAATTCGTCGCTGCTGATGTGGTGCAGCACCTGCTCCAACACCGCGAGGGCGGCTTCGGCGCCGGCCAGCTCGTCGGCAGGGGGTGCGTCGGGACCGGGTCGCAGATCGGAGGCCATGGTTCCACGCTACGGTCTGGAGTATGGCCGAGACCTATGAATCCCTCACCGTCGAGATCAAAGACCACGTTGCCCAGGTCACGCTGATCGGGCCGGGCAAGGGCAATGCGATGGGCCCGGCGTTCTGGGCGGAGCTTCCGGGGGTCTTCGCCGCGTTGGACGCCGACCGCGACGTGCGGGCGATCGTGCTGACCGGCTCCGGCAAGAACTTCAGCTACGGGCTGGATCTGGCCGCGATGGGCGGCACCATGACACCGATGCTGGCCGAGGGTGCGCTGGCCCGGCCGCGGGCGGACTTCCATCGCGAGCTGCAGCGTATGCAGGGTGCGATCACCGCGGTGGCCGACTGCCGCACCCCGACCATCGCCGCGATCCAGGGCTGGTGCATCGGCGGCGGGGTCGACCTGATCTCGGCGGTCGACATCCGCTACGCCGCGGCCGACGCCAAGTTCAGCGTGCGCGAGGTCAAGCTGGCCATCGTCGCCGATGTGGGCAGCCTGGCCCGGCTTCCGCTGATCCTGTCCGACGGTCACCTGCGTGAACTCGCGCTGACCGGCAAGGACATCGACGCCGCCCGGGCCGAGAAGATCGGCCTGGTCAACGACGTCTATGCCGACGCCGAGGCCTGCCTGGCCGCCGCACACGCCACCGCGACCGAGATCGCCGCCAACCCGCCGCTGACCGTGGCCGGGGTCAAAGACGTTCTGGACGAGCAGCGCACCGACCGGGTGGCGGCCAGCCTGCGCTATGTCGCGGCGTGGAACTCGGCGTTCTTGGCGTCCAAAGACCTGATGGAGGGTATCGGCGCCATCATGGGCAAACGCAAGCCCGAGTTCACCGGCGAGTGATGGCCTGGCTGCTGCTGCTGGGAGCGATCGGTTTCGAGGTCGCCGGCACGCTGTCGATGCGCGCCTCCGACGGCTTCTCCCGCTGGCAGTGGGCGATCCCGGTGGCCGTCGGCTATGTGGTGTCGTTCGTGTTGCTGGCGCTGGTGCTCAAGCGCGGGATTCCGGTCGGGGTGGCCTACGGGGTCTGGTCGGGCATCGGCGTGGCGGCCACGGCGGTGCTGGCCCGGTTCTTGTTCGACGATCCGTTCACCCCGGTGATGGCCGGTGGCGTGGTGCTGATCGGCGCGGGCGTGTACCTGATGGAGATGGGGGCGCACGCATGAGCGTTGACGTGCCGCACCGCCAGCCGGCCCTGGCCGACATCATCGCCACCCTCGACGTCGACCGCGTCGACGACGAGCACTTCGTGGCCACCCAGCTGGACAACCGGATCCACCACATCGTCGGCGGACATATCGCCGGCCAGGCGCTGATCGCCGCCAGCCGCACCGCGCCGGGGCGGGTGCCGCACAGCGTGCACGTCTACTACCTGCGGGCCGGGGACGCCCGCCGCCCGGTCGACCTGCACGTGGAGGTGGCCCGCGACGGCGGCACGCTGTCGACGCGCCAGGTCACCGCCCGCCAAGACGGCCAGATCCTGCTCGAGGTGCTGTCGTCGTTCACCACCGCCGTGGACGCACCGGAATACCAGCAGCCGATACCGGATGTCCCCGACCCGGATTCGCTGCCGTCGTCGCAGGAACAACTGTCCGCCTACGCCGAGGAACTCGGTGGCTACTGGGTCCAGCCGCACCCCTTCGACCTGCGCTACGTGGACGCACCGCCGCGGATCGCCATGGAGCGTGCCGAGCCATCGCCGCGGTTGCGGTTGTGGTGGAAACCCGCCGAGGCGGTGCCCGCTGATCCCGCGATGCACAGCGCCCTGCTGACCTACCTGTCCGGCACCACCATGGTGGAGGCCGCGCTGGCCATGCGGCGCACCAACCAGGCCAGCACCTTCAACGCGCTGATCGACCATGCGCTGTGGTTCCAGCGCCCCGTCGACCTCTCGGACTGGGTGTTGTCGGACCAGTTCACGCCCAGCGGCATCGCCGGGCGCGGCCTGACGACCTCGACGATGTACAACCGGGCGGGGCAGCTGGTCTGCCTGGCGACCCAGGAGCTCTATTTCGGCCGGGGCCGCGCCGTCTGAGGCCCGCCGGGCCTCGCACGTAACCTGGCGGGCATGACTCCTGACGGCACCGTCCGTATCCCCGCCGACCTCGACGTCGTCACCGCGATCGGCGACGAGGACCACTCCGGTATCGACCCGGCGGCCGTGGACCGGATCTGGCGGGCCGCCCGGCACTGGTATTCCGCCGGCCTGCACCCGGCCATCCAGTTGTGCCTGCGCCACAACGGCCGCGTGGTGCTCAACCGGGCGATCGGGCACGGCTGGGGCAACGGCCCCGAAGATCCCGAGGACGCCGAGTTGGTCCCGGTGAGCGTGGACACCCCGTTCTGTGTGTACTCGACCGCCAAGGCCATCACCAGCACCGTGATGCACATGCTGGCCGAGCGCGGCGCCTTCTCCCTCGATGATCGGGTCAGCAACTATCTGCCCGACTACGGCCGACACGGCAAGCACCGCACCACCATTCGGCACGTGATGACCCACAGCGCCGGAGTGCCGTTCGCCACCGGGCCCAAGCCCGACCTCAATCGCGCCGACGACCCGGAGTACGCCCAGGCACAGCTGGCCAATCTGCGCTTGGTGTACCCGCCCGGGCTGATGCACATGTACCACGCCCTGACCTGGGGGCCGCTGACGCGGGAGATCGTGCGGGCAGCCACCGGCAAAGACATCCGCGACGTGCTGGCCACCGAGATCCTGGACCCGTTGGGCTTCCGGTGGACCAACTATGGCGTTGCCCCACAAGATATTCCGCTGGTGGCACCCAGCCATGCCACCGGCAAGCAGCCGACCGGCGCGGCGGTCGCGGTTTTCCGCAAGGCGATCGGCGGGTCGGTGTACGAGATCATCCCGGTCACCAACAGCCCGTTCTTCCTGACCACGGTGGTGCCGTCGTCGAACACCATCTCCACCGCGTTCGAGCTGTCGCGGTTCGCCGAGATCTGGCGCCGCGGAGGCGAACTCGACGGAGTGCGGGTACTGTCGCCGGAGACCTTGCGTGGGGCGACGGCGCAGTGCCGCCGGCTGCGGCCCGATGTCGCCACCGGGTTGGCGCCGCTGCGTTGGGGCACCGGTTACATGCTGGGGTCCAAGCGGTTCGGGCCGTTCGGCCGGAATGCGCCGGCCGCGTTCGGGCATCTTGGCCTGGTCAACTGTGCTATTTGGACCGACCCCGAGCGGGGGCTGTCGGCCGGGTTGATCTCCAGCGGCAAGCCCGGCCAGGACCCGGAGGCCAAGCGCTACACCGCGCTGATGAACACCATCGCCGCGGAGATCCCTATCTCTTGGCGTTGACTCTGCGCTCAAGGCGGGAAAGTGCGAGTGCACTGCGCCGTGGACGCAGAGTGAACGAATTGGCCTGAAACGCGACCGCGGCCGCCGAGTCCGGTGAGGGACCCGACGGCCGCGATACGCGATCTGTCGGCGTTTAGCCGGGCGTGCCGTTGTTGCCGTTGGCGCCGGTTGCACCGCTGGTGCCGGGGATCGCGCCGGGTCCACCAGCCGCACCACCGGTACCGCCAGCGCCGCCGGTCCCGCGGGTGCCACCGGTACCGCCGGGGCTTCCGCCGTTACCGCCGTTGCCGCCCTTGCCACCGGCCGGGCCCGCACCGCCGTTACCGTTGGCGCCATCGGTGCCGCTGGTGCTGTCACCGCCTGCACCGCCCTTGCCACCGGTACCGCTGTTGCCGCCGTTACCGCCAGCACCGCCGGCCTGGCCGACGCCGGCGTTGACGCCGCCCTTGCCACCGGTGCCGCCGACCCCACCGGCGCCACCTGCGCCACCGGTGCCGCCCTTGCCACCGGTGCCGGTCTCGGAGGTGCCACCGTTACCCGCGGCACCGCCGTTACCGCCGTTCCCGCCGTTGGTTCCGCTGAGGCCGGGCGTGGTCGTTCCAGCGGTTCCCGCAGTCCCCGCTCTGCCGAGGCCACCGGCACCGCCGTTACCGCCGATACCACCGTTGCCACTGATCGAGGCGCCACCGGTGCCACCGACACCGCCGTTGCCGCCCGTGCCTGCAGAGCCGCCAACCGGTGGGATGCGGCTGGCTCCGCCAGCGCCACCGACACCACCGGTGCCACCGTTACCGCTGCCGGAGGTACCACCGGCACCACCGTTGCCACCGTCGCCGGAAGCCCCGTTGGTTCCGGAACCACCGGAACCGCCGGCACCGCCGTTGCCGCCGTTGCCGTCGAGACCACCGGCGACGCCGGCGCCACCGGCACCACCGGTGCCACCGTTGCCACCGCGCAGGCCGTTTCCGATGGCATCGATGCCGCCGATACCGCCAGAACCACCCTGACCACCAACGCCGGCCTTGCCATTGACACCGGTGTCGGAGAGGCCTCCGCTGCCACCCTTACCGCCGCTACCGCCATCACCGCCGGCGTTTGTCGTGCCGTTGCCGTTGTAGCCGAATCCACCGGTGCCACCGGTGCCGCCGTTACCGGCGCTGCCACTGACTGAGGCGCCACCGTTACCAGCGGTGCCGCCGTCACCGGCAGCTCCGCCAAGGATTCCTTGTCCGCCTGAACCACCGGAGCCGCCGGTGCCACCGTTGCCGGTGCCGGAGGTACCACCGGTGCCACCGTTGCCGCCATTACCGGAGGTCCCGGCGGTTGCGGTGCCCCCGGTTCCGCCGGCACCACCGGCGCCACCGTTACCGTCGACACCACCGTTGCTGCCAGAACCACCGGCGCCACCGGTACCACCATTGCCGCCGTTCAGGCCGTTACCTGCGGCGCTGACGCCGCCGACACCACCAGCCCCACCGGAGCCTCCGTCGCCGGCCTTGCCGTAGGTGCCGGCAGTGGACGCACCGCCGACGCCGCCCTTGCCGCCGTTGCCGCCATCACCGCCAGCGGTTCCCGCAACCGTGCTACTGCCGATCGCACCCGCAGCACCGACACCACCGTTGCCACCACCACCGGAGGTCCCGCCGTTTACTCCGACACCACCGATTCCGCCGTTACCGCCGGCGCCGCCGTTTCCGTCGACACCACCGTTGCTGCCAGAACCACCGGCGCCACCGGTACCACCATTGCCGCCGTTCAGGCCGTTGCCTGCCACGGTGACACCACCAACGCCGCCGACACCACCCGCACCGCCTGCCCCGGCGTTGCCGTAGCTGCCGGAAGTGGAGGCACCGCCGACACCGCCTCTACCGCCGTTGCCGCCATCACCGCCAGCGGTTCCCGCCACGGTGCTGCTGCCAACCGCACCCGCATGGCCGGCGCCACCGGCGCCACCGACGCCACCGACACCGCCGTTGCCAGTGCCGGAGGTTCCACCGGTACCACCGTTACCGCCATCACCGGAGACCCCGGTGGTTCCGACACCACCGGCCCCACCGACACCACCGGCGCCGCCGTTGCCATCCAGGGCATCGCTACCGGCGGCTCCACTGGTGCCACCGGTGCTGACACCACCGGCGCCACCGTCACCGCCGGCGCCGCCATTGCCACCGGTGCCGCCGTTACCACCCTTGAGGCCGTTTCCGTTGGCGTCGACGCCACCTAGGCCGCCCTTGCCGCCGTTAGCACCGGTGCCACCGACGCCGCCGTTACCGCCCAGGCCGCCGTTACCGGTGACCGCGGCGCCGCCAACACCGCCCTTGCCGCCGGCCCCGCCGTCGCCGCCGGCATAACCGTCACCACCGGCCGCGCGCGGGTGCGGTACTCCGGCAGTTCCGGCGACATTTGCGGTGCCGCCCATGCCGCCACTGCCGGCGTTACCGCCATTGCCGGTGCCCGTCGCCGCACCACCGTTACCGCCATTGCCGGCATCGCTGCCGGTGGTACCGCCAGCCCCGTTGCCGCCGGCACCGCCGGTGCCACCGTTGACCGCGCCGGCGCCGGTACCACCGTTACCACCGTCACCACCGTTACCACCCGCGCCGGCCGGGAAACCGGAAGATCCACCGGTGGCGCCTCCGCCGGAACCGCCGGCTCCGCCATTGCCGGCCCGGCTGGCGCCGAAGGGGTTGCTGGGGCTGGTGGCGCCGGCGCTGTTGCCGCCGTTGCCGCCACTGCCGCCGTTACCGCCTTGCACCTGCGCGGTGCTGCCGATGCCGCCGTTACCGCCGTTGCCGCCGGAGGCGGTGCCGTTGCCGCCGTTGCCGCCGTCACCGCCGTCATTGCCGAAGCCACCGGCGACCCCGATGCTCGGCGAGGTAGCGCCCCCCGCCCCACCGTTACCGCCGTTACCGCCGGTGCTGATGACGTTGGCGCCAGTCGCGCCGTCCGCGCCGTCGCCGCCCTCACCGCCGGCCCCAGCCGTGCCGTTGGAGGCGACTTTGCCGCCGACCCCGCCGTTGCCGCCGTCACCGCCCTTGCTGAAGATGGTGCCGTCGAGGGCCTTCCAGCCGGTGCTGGCAGCGCCGTCAGCACCACGGCCGCCGTCACCGCCAAGGCTCGCCCAGCCACCACCGCCCTGGCCGCCGGCGCCGCCACTACCGCCGTTACCGCCGACGTAGGTGCCAGTGCCGGCCGCTCCACCGTCACCACCGGCACCACCGGTGCCGTCCCTGGGAGTCCCAGTGAGGGCAGGCAGGTAACCACCGGCACCACCGGCACCACCGGTGCCGCCGTTGCCGCCGGTGGTCTTGACGGTGTTGTCATCGGTGGCGGCGTCACCACCGGCGCCACCGGCACCGCCCTTGCCGCCAATACCGCCAGTGGCACTGGCAAGGGTGCCGCCGGAGGAACCACCGGCGCCACCGGTTCCGCCATTGCCGCCCTTGAGCGCGCCGAATCCGCCGGCGCCACCATCACGACCATCGCCTCCGACGCCGCCACTGTCTTTGAGCGCGGCGCCGCCGCCACCGCCATTGCCGCCGTTACCGCCGGTGCTTCCGGCACCGCCGTCTCCGGCTGCGCCGCCGGCCGCGCCGTGCACGCCGGCCCCGCCGAAACCGCCATTGCCACCGGCACCACCGTTGCCAAGGTAGGCACCGGTAATTGGGTCCTTATAGGCGTCGCCGCCGTCACTTCCATCGCCAGCCGCACCGGCTGTCCCATCCTGGCCGGCGCTTCCATAGGAGCCGTCGAACTTGATGCCCGCTGCACCTGCGGCACCACCATTGCCACCGTTGGCACCGGCGGCACCGTTGAGGTGCGCGGCAATGCCATCGCTGACGCCGTCAGCGGAGGTCCCAGCGGCGCCGGCCTTACCACCGTCGCCACCATTGCCACCATTGCCGAACAAGTAGCCGCTTCGGCCGCCGATACCACCGCCGCCGCCGCTGCCGCCGTTACCACCGACACCGTTACCACCGTTGGCGTAGCTGCCGTTGGCACCGGCGGTGCCGTCTCCGCCCGCGCCGCCGTTGCCGCCGGTGCCGAAGAACCAGCCGACTGCGTCGCCACCGGCACCGCCGATGCCACCACCGGCGCCTTGGCCGACACCGAGTCCACCGGCGCCACCGTCACCGCCGATACCCATGAACGACCCGCCGACGCCACCGTTGCCACCGGCACTGCCCTCGAAGCCATCGCCGCCCGCACCACCGTTGCCGAACCAGCCTGCGGTACCACCGTTACCGCCAGCCAGCGCTCCGTCATCGCTGTTCCAGCCGGCGCCACCGTCTCCGAACCACAGTCCGCCATCACCACCGTTGGGGTCGAGGGCGGTTCCGTCGGCACCATCACCGATCAAGAACAGGCCAGAAGATTCGTTGATCCAGCCGTTGACCAACTCACCGAGATCGCTGTTGATCCAGGCCTCCACACCGAAGTGGATGGGCTCGTAGAACCACTGGTCGATGATCGTGGACAGGTCGAAGAAGCCGCCGGCAGCGGGCAGCGGGTCAGCCGCCGACGCCGCGGGGTCGAACAGGTCCAACAGCCAGTCCAGACCATCGTCGGCCTGGGCGGACGGGAGGCCCGCCAGCGGCGTCATCCCGAACGCCAAGAAAGCAGTGGCCGCACCACTGGCACCGATCACCCGCTTGCGGCGCGACTGGCCAGCCTGTTGGCCGCGACGCCGGTTGCTGCTGTGACGACGACTCATTGAGGAACACCTTTCATCAGATGTAAAGCCTTGGGGTAGTTAGGGTTTATTGAGTGGCGGATCAGCTGAAGAGACCGGAAAGCAGGTCGTCCAGCCCGCTGAACACGTCAGTGGCCTGTGCGCTCGCGCCGCCGTCATCAAGGAAGTTGTCTGGGATAGTCGGGAATTCGACACCGAACCACGGCGGTGTCACGGTGACGGCGTTCTTACCGGTCCAGCCGGAGCCCAGTAGCGCACCGACGGTCTGACTCCACGTCTCCCAGGCAGCGATCGGACCGATCCCGTGGCCCTCAACGTCGATCTTCCCCAGCGACGGGACACCGACCATTTCCAGACCCAGGGCGTTGAACAGCGAGCCGCCGACCACGGGAACCGATTGCAACACTTCGCTGTTTGGGCCCAGCACCTGGTAGGTGGTCATCTTCACCTCGCCGGTGCTGAGCAGTCCACCGAAGGCGAAATCCAAGCGATCCAGACTCATTCCCGCCGGGAGGAAGCCCGCGTCGTTGATGGCAGGCAGCAAAGAGTCCAGGTGGAGGGTGGCGCCGTTGAGGAAGCCGTTCCACATGCTGGCGATGATCTCGTTGAAGCTGTCACCTTCGCCGATGCTGTTCATCATGGCGATCCACGGGCTGATGCCCGGGCCAATCGAGCCCATAAGGACCGCGGAAGCCGGCGAGATCATCCAATTCAGAATCGAGTTGACCATGTCTACGTCGGTGCCGGGCGGCAGGTACCCCGGAACCTGGTTGTACAGCACGCTATGGCCTGTCGTGATGGTCCCATCCATGGTGTGGTTGGTAACGATGGTCGATGTCGTGCCGGCGACATCCAACGGCAGCGACCACCCATCACGCACCGCTATCCAGTTCTGCTGGAGCTCCGCGTTAATGGCAGCAAGAGTGCTACTACTCGGGTCGTCCAGGAAATCCTGGATGTAGCCCATCCAGTTCGCGTACATCTGCTGAAAGGCCACCCCGGGAGCCAGCAGAAAGTTGTTGAGCAGAGTCGTCGCGTTGCTGGCCGCGGTGTTGTACACGTCAATCCACGGATCGGCGAGACTGGGCAGCCCGCCGCCGGCAGTGAGCGCGACGTCAATGACCGTGTGGGCCATAGGCGCCGGCGCCACAACCGGCGTGGCGGCGATCAGGCCGGTCCCGGCGATGACGACACCGGCCGTTGCGTAGGGGCGAAGAATGGCGTGCAAGGGAGCTCCTTCAGGTCATGTGACTCAGCACACGGAACTTAACTGAGGGAGACCTGAAAATCAGCAGTCAGAAAGGGCCTCCCCGCAAAGGAACCATCCCGATACGGTGCCCGCAATCTGATCGGTCAACAAATGCCCAGGTACAAGCGTTTACATCTGCCGCCAGCAAACTAAAATCACCCGCCAAATGGTTCAACTGGAAATTACCGACGGGTAAGAACTGAAACACGTTCATTCACAGTATTTCCGCGCCTCGCCGTCGCGTAATAGCCGCTGACCTGGAAAGGGTCCAGCACGGCGCTAAAGTCTCCAACCGCGCCGCAGAAACAAGTGTCAAGTAATTCCGCGACAGCACGGATACCTATAAGGCAAACTTTAGCTAACATGCGGTCGACATGCGTCTCCGCAGGTAGCGGGCATACACGCCGATAGGGCGTCAGACACGGATGCCCTAGCTCCCCAATTCAAGGGACCGTAATCCTGAGAATCTCCTCGCGCGGCCTCGCGCCTCCATCGCCAAACCGGCCCAGGGGCATCTGCTAAGGAAGGCCGGTTCGCCGGCAGACGTCGCCCAGCGCGATCGCCTGCTGTCGCGACAGCCGAGCGAGGTAGTACGCACGAATCCCGCGCGCGTAGGTCACGCCCGCCGCTGCCGACCGCTTCCGACCCTCGGCGGTGATGTGTGCAAGCACCGCTCGGCGGTCATCCGGGTGCGGCCGCCTATAGACCAATGCCTCGGCTACCAGGCGGTCGATCAGCGACGTCACCCGACTCGGCCCTAGCGCGAAAGCCTTGGCCAGGTCCCTCATTTGGGCCGACCCGGCGTCGGTACTGGCGAGGCGGTCCAGGACCAGGACTTCAAAGAGGGTCAATCCGTGGGCATGGACCAGGCATTCATTCAACGCGGCAAGCAGGCGTTCGGAGGTATCGACAAATTGGTGGACGCAGGCACTTTCAGCGGCGTCAAGCGCCGGCAGTTCCCACACTGGCCGCTCAAGAGCCCGCAGGTGCCCCATGCCGGGCGATCGTATCCACGACACGCGACGCCCGGAGTCTAATTCGGCAACTTGGTGCTTCGGACAGCGCAGGAGGCGAGTGGCTCAGTCCATCGTCGACTTTTTCGGAAGGTCTGCGGCGTCCAGTGACGCGCTGATCTGATGACAGCTGGCACCCAGGGCAAGCATTTGCTGGCGGGACATCTGGTTCACGTAGAGCCGGCGGATCTGTTCGGCGTAGGTTTTGCGGGCCTCCCCCAGCCTCATTCGGCCCTCGGGCGTGAGCTCGGCCCGCACTCCCCGACCATCACCGGGAATAGGTATCCGGCGAACCAGACCGCGACTTTCCAGCCGCCGGGTCAGCCAAGTCACCCGGCTGCGGAGCAGCATCAGCGCCGCGGCCAGTTCGCTCATTCGGACAGATCCGCTGTCGGACTTGGCAAGAAGATCCAGCAGTCGAAGCTCGGACAGATCCAGTCGGTGCCGGCCCAGCAGGCTTCGGTTGAGCGCGCCCAACAGATTGGTCGACGACTCGACGAACTCTTGCCAAGAACTCTGCTCGATGTCTTCGAGCCCCGGCAGCCGCATCGCCGGCGCTTGGCCCCCTGTGTCCTCCACGGCGGGCGACGGTACCGAAACCCTTCCCACAATGACCACGAAAATCGGGGGCGTTTGCATCCTTCTACATACATCAGTATTGCGCGGCGCCAGCCCGCAACGCTGCCAGCCAAGGCATCGAGGCCTTTCACACGCCCTTTTGAGGCATCCCCAGCAAATATACAAATGGGGACGGTTGATTCAACCGGCAACTAACTCGCGAGTAGCAATCAGAACGTGTTCTAGCAGGGGGTCCAAGCAGCGACGAAGTCCCGCACCCAGCCGGTAACCGCTGGACACATGCGCTGCCCGAGCCCAACGAGCATTGGCCGAGAATTTCAATGATGAACGCCCGTAATGCATTTCCCAGCTACTTCACAGGGAGTGAAAACGGCATTGGAGCAAACCTCGGGGCGCTGCGAGCTGGCGCAGATCAGAGCGGCGGCTTGACTGCGAGCTCGCCACCGGGGGCCCGGGACACATACAAAGTCGAGTCGGCCTGCCGCAGACCAGAATTGATCCGTCGACAATTCTCCTCGAGCGTGGCGAGCTGGCGCCGCGACAGGGTGCCGATGAGATGGGTCTTGACCCCCTGGGCGTAGTTGTGGCTGGCATGTCCGGCCACCCGCCGGCCGTCGTCGGTGATCCGGGCGACCACCCCACGCCGGTCATCGGAATTCTGTTCGCGCTGAACCAAACTCCGCTCTTCGAGTCGACGGATCCGTTTCGTCATATGGTGCGGGTTCGCGCCCAGAGCGTCGGCCAAGTCGCCCATCCGCGCCGCACCGCCGTCAGACTTGTCCAGGATGTCGAGCACCCGCAAGTCAATGACGGAGAGGTTGTGCGCTTCGGTCAGCCAGCGGTCCATCGTGGCGTGAAAGCGCAGCGCAGCGTGCAGAAAGTTCTGCCATGACTTTTGTTCGGCGATGTCCAATCCGGGGAGATCGCTGGGGGTGCGGCGACGAGCCGAACGTTGCATAGCGTCATGGTAGCCACGCTTAGCTCCAGCGCACCAACGTCATTCCGCATCCGAGAACCTCGCACCTGTTAAGGATCGACGAGCCTGGCGGTTCGTTGAATACATTTAATGCCGCCGAGCCGGTCGGTACAAATGCCGACCAAGGCCCAGGGGTGAGGGGTATGCGCTCGTTGAATCAGTGCCGCGAGAGATTCCCAGACCGACCGCTTGTCCACATTTTGCATACAAATTGATCGGCTGGCGATGCGCAAGACGCATCGGGACTGCAGCGACGGTGCCCGAAATTTGCTGCCGAATCTCTACGCGCTGAATGCCTGGGCCATGGGCTGAATTCGGCGGGGTCGCAACCACCGGCGGTGAGCGGCCCGCGGAAGGAATACGCCGAACCCGATGTGCATCGGGTGCGAAAAGGGCGGTGGCGGAGGGATTTGAACCCCCGGACGGTGTTAGCCGTCTCTCGCTTTCAAGGCGAGTGCATTAGGCCGCTCTGCCACGCCACCGCGGGAAATCGTACCTTGGCCGGGTCAGTGCTCCCGAGCAGACGCAAACTCGCACGCGCACGGCGCCTTTAGTGCGAGTCTGCGGCCGCTCGTCGCCGGGTCAGCCGGGTTGGCCGCTGCCGCCGGTGGTGCCGGGCTGGCCCGGCGGGGTACCGGTACCGGCCACGCCTCCGGCGCCACCGGAGCCGCCCGCCCCGGCTGTTCCGTGGGCACCGTTGGACCCATTGGTGCTGGTGCCACCGGCGCCTCCGGCCGCCCCGTTGCCGCCAGTTCCCCCGTCACCGCCGTTGCCGCCGGGCAGGGTGTTGCCGCCCGCGTCGGTGCCACCGTTGCCGCCGCGGCTGCCGGCTCCACCGGTGCCGCCCGCTCCGCCGGTACCGCCGTTGCCACCGTTGCCGTCCACCGCAGCGCCACCTGCGCCGCCGACGCCGCCGTTGCCGGCGGTGCCACCGTCGTGGCCGTTACCGCCTGGTTCATGCGCGGGGTTGGTGGCCGGCGCGCCCGTGTAGCCGGTTCCGCCGACGCCGCCGGTACCGCCATTGCCACCATCGACGCTGCCTTGCGCACTCCCACCTGTCCCGCCCACGCCGCCGTCACCGCCGACGCCGACCGTGCCGGTGCCGCCCATACCGCCGTTGCCGCCATTGCCGGCGTGGCTGGGGCCAGCACCGTAGGGGTTGTTGGCGGGCATGGCGACTCCGCCACTGTTGCCGCCGGTCCCACCGGCACCGCCGTCACCGGCGGTGCCGCCTGACCCACTACCGCCGAGAAGGACCATGCCCGCGCCGCCACTGCCGCCGGTGCCGCCATTGCCGCCCGATGCCGTGCCGCTTCCGCCGTTGCCGCCTACACCGCCGGCACCGGCATTGCCGCCGCCGTACGCGGTGCCGCCGGTGCCGCCGCTGCCGCCATTGCCGCCGACGCTGACCACACCCGGCCCGGTCGCCCCGGCACCACCGTTTCCGCCGGCGCCGCCGACCGCACCATCGCCGGTGTAAGCGCCTCCGCCCGACGAGCCGCTGCCGCCGTTACCGCCGTGGCTCCAGATGGTGCCGGCTCCGTCGTCCCACCCGGTGCTGTCGCCGCCGTTTCCGCCGCGGCCGCCGGCCCCGCCGGTGGCACCCGATCCGGCACCGAAGAAGCTGTCACCACCGTTGCCGCCGGCATAGGTTCCGGTACCGCCGTCCCCGCTGTCGCCGCTGGCCCCACCGACCCCCGCTTGGCTGCTTCCGCCCATGCCGCCACCGCCGCCGTCTCCGCCAATGGTCTTGACGGTGTTGTCGCCGGTAGCCCCATTGCCTCCGGCGCCTCCGTTGCCGCCCGCACCACCGGCACCGCTTTGGGATGGAGCGCCCCAGCCGCCCCAGCCGCCGCTGCCGCCGGTACCCGCGGTGGCATCTCCGCCGGCTCCGGCATTTCCGCCGGCGCCGCCGGTGTTGTTGCCGGCGGACTGGCCGCCGTTTCCGCCCCAGCCGCCGCCACCACCGTTGAGGCCGTTGCCGCCGTGGCCACCAAGGCCGCCGTTGCCGCCGACGTTGCCGTTGCCGGCGATCCCGCCGTCACTGCCGGAACCACCGTTGCCCAGGTAGTGGCCATTGACGTCTTGGTAGGCGTCGCCGCCGTTACCGGCGTCTCCGCCGTCGCCGCCGTTTCCGAGCTGCCCGACGTGTCCATACATGGGGCTGGTGTAGATGGAGGATCCGCGCCCGCCGGCCGCACCTCCGGCGCCGCCGCCCCAGGACCAGCCGCCGTTTCCGCCGTCGACGTGATCGGCGGTGCCGGTGGCGCCGTCGCCCCCCTTACCGCCGGCTCCGGCGTTGCCGCCGTTGCCGCCGTTGCCGAACATGAAGCTGCTGCGCCCGCCGGCCCCACCGTTGCCGCCGTAACCGCCGGCTATACCATTGCCGTCGCCGCCGTTGGCGAATGTGCCTGCGGCACCGGCTAACCCATCCGCTCCATTACCGCCGATCCCACCGTTGCCGAAGAACCACCCCGATGCGTTGCCGCCCGCTCCGCCGTTGCCACCGGCCACCGCGGGGTCCAGGGCGATCCCACCGTTGCCTCCGGCACCGCCATTGCCCATCCAGATCCCGCCGGCGCCACCATCACCACCATTGGCGCCCGCGCCACCATCACCGCCGTCGCCGCCATCGCCAAACCAGCCGGCCGCATTGCCACCGGCACCGCCGGCCACACCGGCTTCAGTGCTGTCCCAACCGTTTCCGCCGTCGCCGAACCACAAGCCACCGTTGCTGCCGTCGGGATTGGCCTCGGTGCCATCGGCCCCGTCACCGATCAGGAACTGACCGGCCGAGGTGTTGATCCAGCCGTTGACCATCGACCCGAAATCACTGTTGATCCAGGCCTCCATCGAGGTGTGGATCGGGTCGTAGAACCACTGATCCAGCATGGAAGTCCAGTCGAAGGCACCTACATCGGCTGGCTCGGGAGTCAACCAAGATGAACTGTCGAAAAGATCGGCAATCCAATCGAATTCATCGGCGTGCGCCGCCGGGGCCGTAGTGAGCGGGGCCATTCCCAAGGCCAGGAACGCTCCTACGGTGCTGGCGGCGCCGATCGCGCGCTGGTGAGGACGATTCATCGTCGAGTTACCTCTTTCATCGGAAACGGTCGGGGGGATAACGGTTTAACCGGGTTGTCCGGTGCCGCCGACGGCGCCCGGCTGGCCGTCGGGGTTTCCGGTGCCGCCCGTGCCACCGGCGCCACCTGCACCCGCCGCACCGCCTGCACCGTGAGTTCCGTTGGTGCCGTTGGTGCTGGCGCCGCCCGCTCCACCGGCCGCGCCATTGCCGCCGGTTCCGCCGTCGCCACCGTTGCCGCCGGGCAGCACGTTGCCATCGGCGTCCGTGCCGCCCTTGCCACCATTGCTTCCGGCTCCGCCGGTGCCGCCCTTGCCGCCGATTCCACCGTTGCCACCGTTGCCGTCCACCGCAGTACCACCGGCACCGCCAACGCCGCCGTTGCCGGCGGTACCACCGTCGTGACCATCACCGCCAGGCCCATGTGCGGGGTTGGTGGCGACTCCGCCGGTGGCGCCAGTGCCGCCTTGGCCACCACTACCGCCGTTACCGGCGTTGACAGCACCTTGCGCATTGCCACCGGCTCCGCCGGCACCACCAATACCGCCGGCACCGATGGTTCCGGTTCCGCCCATACCGCCGTTGCCGCCGTTGCCGGCATGGCTCGGGCCGGCGCCGTAGGGGTTATCAGTGGGCATGGTGACACCGCCGCTGTCGCCGCCGGCACCACCCGCGCCACCGTTGCCTGCGGTGCCGCCTGTACCGCCGGTCACGGGGACAACTGCGCTACCGCCGCGGCCGCCCGTACCCCCGTTGCCACCGGATGCCGTGCCCGAGCCGCCAGCGCCGCCGATGCCACCGTTGCCGGCCGTCGTCCCGCCGTTGGTGGTTCCGCCCTGGCCGCCATTACCGCCGTTGCCGCCGACGCTGACCACTCCAGCACCGGTAGCGC
Organism: Mycobacterium sp. SMC-11; assembly: GCF_046250095.1. Taxonomy (NCBI): domain Bacteria; kingdom Bacillati; phylum Actinomycetota; class Actinomycetes; order Mycobacteriales; family Mycobacteriaceae; genus Mycobacterium; species Mycobacterium sp. SMC-11. The sequence goes on from NZ_CP176430.1 coordinate 4,495,907, forward strand.
CGTTACCGCCGGCGCCCCCGGCGCCGCCGACTCCACTGCCAACATCAGCGTTGCCGCTGCCGCCTCGCCCGCCGTCACCGCCGTTGCCGCCATGGCTGTAGGTCGTGCCGTTGTTTTGCCAGCCAGTGCTGGTGCCGCCGTTACCGCCGTTACCGCCGACATGCCCGTCAGTACCGGCAAAGCCGCCGGCACCGCCGTTACCGCCGGCATAGGTGCCGGTTCCGCCGTTCCCGCCGTTCGCGCCGGGGACCGCTGATCCGCCCCTGCCGCCGGCGCCACCGTTACCGCCGATGGTCTTGACGGTGGGATTGTCGGTAGCACCGTTGCCGCCGTTGCCGCCGTTGCCGCTGTGGTCGCCGTAACCGACGCCGCCCCTGCCACCGTCGCCCCCGGTGCCGGCGGTCGCATCGCCTCCGTTGCCACCGGTTCCGCCGTTGCCGCCGACACCGCCGCCTCGGGTGTTTCCGGCGTAGCCGCCCCCACCGCCTTGGCCTCCGTTCAGGCCGTTGCCCCCGTGGCCGCCGTCACCGCCGTTGCCGCCGTTGCTTCCGTAACCGGCAAAGCCGCCGTCACTGGCGGAGCCGCCGTCGCCAACGTAATTGCCGTTTGCATCCTTATAGGCGTCCCCGCCGTTGCCACCGTGGCCGCCGTCGCCGCCGTCACCCATCTGCCCGGCATGCCCGAATATCGGGCTGGTGTAGATGGTGGAGCCGCGCCCACCGGCGTCGCCGCCGTTGCCGGCGCTGCCCGAGTAGCTGCCGTCACCGCCGTCGACGTGGTCGGCGGTGCCGGTTGCTCCGTTGCCGCCGTCGCCGCTGGCGCCTCCCTTGCCTCCGCTTCCGCCGTTGCCGAACATGAAGCTGCTGCGGCCTCCGGCGCCGCCGTTACCGCCAGAGCCTCCCGCACCGGCGTTGCCGTCACCACCGTTGGCGTACGTGCCAGCGATTCCGGCGGCGCCGTCCGCGCCGGCACCACCAGCACCGCCGTTGCCGAAGAACCAGCCCGATGCGTTGCCTCCGTTGCCGCCGATCCCGCCGTTCCCGCCGGCCTCCAGGGCGATCCCACCGTTGCCTCCGGCACCACCGTTGCCCATCCAGATCCCGCCGGCTCCGCCGTCACCACCGTTGGCGCCCGCGCCACCGTCACCGCCGGTGCCGCCGTCGCCGAGCCAGCCGGCCGCGTTGCCACCGGCACCGCCGGCCACGCCGGCTTCGGTGCTGTCCCAGCCGTTTCCGCCGTCACCGAACCACAGCCCACCATTGCCGCCATCGGGATTCTCGGCGGTGCCGTCAACCCCGTCACCGATCAGGAACTGCCCCGCCGAGGTGTTGATCCAGCCGTTGACCATCGACCCGAAATCACTGTTGATCCAGGCCTCCATCGAGGTGTGGATCGGGTCGTAGAACCACTGATCCAGCATGGAAGTCCAGTCAAAAGCACCCGCGTCGGCCGGCTCGGCGACCAGCCATGCCGACGAATCGAAAAGATCAGCGATCCAATCGAATTCATCGGCTTGAGCCTGCGGGGCCACGGTCAGCGGGGCCATTCCGAACGCCAGGAACGCACCAGCGGTGCTGGCGGCGCTGATCGCGCGGCGACCGGCGGTGAGGTGACGACTCATATTGCGGGTGCCTCTCTAAGCAACTGGGAGTTAAGGGTTTAGGGGATCAGAGCCCGAGCAGGTCGCCCAGCCAACCGAACGCATCGGTCGCTGCGGCGCCACCGTCATCAAGGATGGGCAGTTCCGCACCCGCCAACGGTGGCGTCACCACCACCGGGCCCTTGCCGTCCCAACCCGACCCGAGCAGGGCGCCGACGGTCTGTCCCCAGGCCTGCCAGGCGGCGATCGGCCCGATGCCGGCACTGTTGAGATCGAGGGTTCCCAGAACCGGGACACCGCTGAATTCGATACCCACACTTTGGAAGATGGAGCCGCCGACCGCGGGCGTCTCGGTTGCGACGACACCACCGGGGCCGAGTACCTGATAGCTCACTGCTGGCGCACCCGTGGACAGCAACCCGCCGAACGCAAAGTCCAGGTGGTCCATGTTCATACCGGCCGGGAAATAGCCCGACGAGTTGATCATCGGCAGCAGCGCATCCAGGTTCAAGGTGGCGCCGTTGAAGAACGCCCCACCCATGTTGGCCAGGATGTCGAACGGGTTGTCGCCGTCGGTGATGCCGTTGAGCAACGCGATCCACGGGCTGATCATCGGGCCGATCATCCCCATCAACACCGCACTGGCAGGGGAGCCCAGGTAGTCGATGATCGGCATGATCGATTCCTTGTCCACATCCGCAGGGATGTAGCCGGCGACCTGGCCGAACATCAACTGATGGGTGCCATCCATCGTGTGGTTGAGCACCGTGGAGTGGGTCGCGTCGGTCTCGTTCTGCAGCGCCCAGCCCGAGATCACCGCGTTCAGGTGCTTCTGGATCTCCTCGTTGACGTCGTTGGTGGATCCTGACGGGTCGTTGAGCAGCCGGTCCCAGTAGTCCATCTGGTTGGCCCAAAACTGTTGCATCCCTACGCCGGGTGCCAGATACCAGTTGTTGAGCATCGTTGTGACATTCGCCGACGCGGCATTGAGGACGTCCTGGAACGCCCCCGTCAATGCGACCGCGTGGGATTGGACATCAGAGGGAACCGGCACCGGCGCAGACAACGGCGTGACCGCGACGAGACTGGCTCCGACCAGGGCCACGCCAGCGGTGGCATAGGGGCGAACGGTGGCGTGCAAGGGGAACTCCTCGGCTGATGGATTGGTGACGCACTGAACAGCGATGAACGTAACTAAGCGAGGGCTGAGTGTCTCCAATCGAACCTTGTTATCCGTGAATACGTTTGCTGTCACACCGCGCCGGGTTGCGACTCCAGACCGTGGATTCCCAGGTCAGCGCCGTAATCGGGGGTGGCGGATCGACCCAAGCAGCGGGGTCAACTGTTTCAACCTGTAACTACCAGCGGGTAACCAGTCCGCTTGTCCCCCATGGGGAATGGCGCCAACCACCTATCAGCAAACTGTGAAAACACTGGGAAGCACAAGGCAGTGGTGGCCCCAGGCATAGTTCGAGCGGCGGATTACCGGTGACCGGCGTCGCTTTCCACCGCAACTATCGGCGCACTCCGGCGAACGGTCCGTACCGGCCGGTCGGCACGGGTGTTGAGGGGTAAGCCGATCCGGCGGCATGCGTCGCCGAGCGCGATCGCCTGCTGGCGCGACATCGGGTCCAAGTAGGTCCGGCGAATTTCCCTGCCGTAGAAGGAGAGCGCCGGCCCCAGTCGCACGCGTCCGTGCAGCGTGATGTTGACGACGACGCGTCGTCGATCGCCCTGAACCGGTGCACGGCGCACCAGGCCTTCGGACTCCAGACGGGTGATCTGCTGAGTTATCCGGCTGGGCTGCAGGGAAAACGCCTGACCCAGCGCGCTCAAGGGCGCCGATCCGCCCGGCGACTTGGCAATCAGATCCAGCAGCAGAATGTCGATAAATCCGAGCTGGATCGCCTGGGTCAAACGGTCGTTCAATACCGGGAAGAGCGTCGCCGACGACGACATGAACTGATGCCAGCACCGCTTCCCAGCATCATCAACCCCGGGCATATAGCACGTGGGCGCCTCCGGAAAGGCTTGGGAGTCAACGCGAACCGAAACGGGCGTGCCAGGTTCAACCAAGGCGCGCCGCAGTTCGGAAAGCCGCAGACCCTCGCCAATGCGCCAACAGTTCTCCGCGACAGTGGTGACCTGGCGAGTCGATAGTGGTCCCAGCAAGTAGGTCGAGACGGCTTTCGCGTAACTGATGATCGCCTGATCGATCATGGTGCGCCCGTCGTCGGTGAGCAGCGCGACCACCCCGCGTTTGTCCTGCGGATCAGGCTTGCGGCGCACCAACCCGCGCTCCCCCAGCCGGTCCATCCGCGTCGTCATCTGACGCCGGGTCGCGCCGAGCAGTTCGGCCACATCGCCCATCCGAGCAGATCCGTCCGAGGACTTGACCAGGATGTCGAGCACCCGCAAGTCGATTACCGACAGTTGGTGATCAGCGTTGAGCGCCCGGTTCAGCACCGCGTCGAATCGCAGCACGGCTTCCAAATAGTGTTGCCATGCTTGGCGTTCGGCGAGATCCAAGCCGGGTAAATCACTCCCCGTCCGGCGGCGATCGTTGCGCTGCACAGCGTCATGCTAAGCCCAACACTTAGGTTTCCTCATCGTTTTCGACCGCGTCGGGCCGGTAGTAGCGTGTCCGACATGCACGCCATCATCGCTGAATCCCCCGAAGTCCTCGCTTGGCGCGAGGTCGGCGATCTTCAACCGGCCCCGGGCGAGGTGCTGATCCGGGTTGCCGCCGCCGGGGTGAACCGGGCCGATCTGCTGCAAGCGGCAGGCTTGTATCCGCCCCCACCCGGGGCCAGCGACACCCTGGGCCTGGAGGTCTCCGGCGTCATTGCCGCGGTGGGCGATGACGTGTCGGATTGGACGGTCGGCCAACAGGTTTGCGCGTTGTTGGCCGGGGGCGGCTACGCGGAGTACGTCGCGGTTCCCGCGCCCCAGGTGCTGCCCATCCCGGTCGGGGTCGACCTGGTGGATGCGGCCGGCCTGCCGGAGGTGGCCTGCACCGTCTGGTCGAACCTGGTCTTGACCGCTGGGTTGTCCGAGGGCCAGTTGCTGCTGGTACACGGTGGAGCCAGCGGCGTGGGCAGCCACGCCATTCAGGTGGCACGTCAGCTCGGGGCGTGGGTGGCCGTCACCGCCGGATCCGAGGCCAAGTTGGCGTTCTGTCGTGAACTTGGCGCCGAGATCACCGTCAACTATCACGACGAGGACTTCGTGGCGCGGGTGCGTGAGGCCGGCGGCGCCGACGTGATCCTGGACATAATGGGGGCGGCCTACCTGGACCGCAATGTCGATGCGCTGGCCAACGACGGCCAGCTGGTGGTTATCGGGATGCAGGGCGGGGTCAAAGGCGAGCTGAATCTGGGCAAGCTGATCTCCAAGCGCGCCCGGGTGATCGGCACCGCGTTGCGCGGCCGGCCAGTGGAAGGGCCGCACAGCAAGGGCACGGTGGTTGCCGCGGTGACCAGCGAGCTCTGGCCGATGCTCGGCGACGGCCGGATCAAGCCGGTGATCGGTGCGCGACTGCCCATCACGCAGGCCGCCGAGGCACACCGGATGCTGTCGTCGGGTGAGGTGACGGGCAAGGTTGTGCTGACGCTCTGAGCGCCGGCACCCATGGGGTGTCCATCCGACTGACTTTTGCGGCAGCGACCGGTATTTCGGCGCTGACACGCGTGCCTCAACGTAGCATCATTCTTGAGGAAGATTGCGACGGCGCTGCCGTCAACGGAGACCAGGAGGCACGTGCAATGACCACCGAAACCGGAGCGGCTACAACGGATTCGGGTGCGCTATGAGTTCGCGTATGCCGCGGCAACGGGTCGGCTTGAGCGATGCGCTCCTGAGCGTTCCGCCGCCACCATTGCCTATCCTCGATGAGCCGTACAGTATTCGCTTTGCAGACCAGGACGGCGATGCCGCAATGATCTCCGAGTGGATGAACCGGCCGCATTTGGAATCAACATGGGGCTACGCGTATCCGCCCGATGCATGGCAGCGTCACTTGAACGTCCAATTCGAAGGCAGCTACTCGCGCCCCTATGTCTTTAGCGTCGACGGGGAGCCCCTCGGATACATGGAATTGTTCCGGGCCGCACAGGATGACATCGCGACTGTTTACGACGCGCACCCCTATGACGTCGGTCTGCATGGCGCCATGGCCTCGGCCGACATGGTTGAGAAAGGACATGGAAAGAACATCTTCGGACCGTTGGTGTCGAGCATATTCGCGGCCGAACCCCAGTGCCGACGTGTCATCGGCGACTCCAAAGCCGCCGGCTCGTACGGCCGTCGATTCTGGGAGCGCCGGGGCGGGGCCTACCTCGGCGAACACTATATGTCCAAGTGGGATCAGCACATCGTCCTATTTGCCTGGCCGAGAACGCCCGAAGATATTCCGGGTTATCGCAGTACCTCGTAGCGTCTTGATGGCGCGATAAGGGCGGTGACGGATCATTATCCGTCACCGCCCTGTTCGTTGGCGTGAGTTCGCTTGGCCCGCAACGGATGAACCCCCGGACCCGACACCGAAGTGCCGGACCGGGGATTCGTCCGTTTACGCCCTGTCCAGGCGTCTGGCTAGGGTGCGCCCGTGCCGCCAGCACCACCGGCACCGCCCACACCAGCCGGGCCCTTGCCAGCGCCAGCAGGAGTGCCGGCCACACCATTGGCACCCGCGTTACCGGCGACACCGTCGCCGTTGGTTCCACCGGTACCACCTTGACCACCACTGCCGCCTGCACCCGCCCAGTTGGACTTGCTGGGCCGGGAGGCACCGTTGACGCCGTTACCACCCTTACCGCCCATGCCACCGGCACCGCCCTGAGCCTGGGTGCCGTCGGCGTTGGCCCCGCCCTGGCCGCCGGTGCCACCGGTACCGCCGGCACCGCCGCTACCTCCGGTACCACCACCACCAGTGCCCTGACCGACGAGGCCGTTGTAGCCGGCACCACCGGCACCGCCGGTGCCACCGGTACCCGCTTTCCCGCCGGTGCCGCCCTGACCGCCGAGACCGCCGGCGCCGTGTTCACCGGCATTTCCAACACCCAGCGCAACACCACCGGCGCCACCTTGACCGGCCGCGCCGCCGACACCGCCGTCGCCGCCCTGACCGCCGACGCCACCGGTACCACCGGTACGCCCGGGCAGACCCAGGTCACCCGCGCCGCCGGCACCGCCGGTGCCGCCGTTACCACCGGTACCGCCGGTGCCGCCGATCCCGCCGCTGCCACCGAGGCCGCCCTTGCCCCCGTCACCGGTCACCGTGCCGCCCGCACCGCCGACACCGCCGGTGCCACCTACTCCACCGGCAAACCCGGTGGCGCCCTTGGCGCCGTCGCCGCCCGGGCCACCGGCCATCGAGTTGCCGTTCGGGTCCTTGGGTTGGTTACCCGTGCCGCCGTTCGCGGCGACCGAGGTGTTGGCTCCGGCATTGCCACCCTTGCCCGCGTTACCACCGGTGCCACCGTCGCCGTGTTGGCCGGCCGCACCGCCGTTACCACCGTTACCGCCGGCGGCGCCGGCGCCGTTGGCGGCGTTGGTACCCGACGTGCCGTTGGCACCCGTACCACCGTTACCCCCGGCACCGCCGTTGCCGTACTCGCCGGTGTAGCTACCGCCGGTACCGCCGTTGCCACCGGCCTGCGCCAAGCCGCTGCCCAGCGTCGTGCCAGTGCCGCCGTTACCGCCGGTACCACCAGCGCCGACCGCGCCGTGGTTACCTGCAGCGCCACTCTCGGCTTGGGTCACCCCATCGCCACCGAGACCGCCGGCACCGGCCGCGCCGCCGGCTCCGAAGGTGCTGCTGCTGTTACCGCCCTTACCGCCGTTACCGGCCGCAGCATTCGTTCCACCACCCGCGCCGTCACCACCGCGGCCGCCGACACCGGCGTTACCGCCCTTGCCGCCGTTACCGCCATGGCCACCTGAGCCGTCCGCACCGTTGTTGCCAACCGTTGCCGTACCGCCGGCACCGCCTTGGCCACCGGCACCACCGGCCCCGCCAGCCCCGGCGGCGCCGGTGGCGTCACCGCCGACACCACCGTTGCCGCCGGTTCCGGCCGTGGCGTTGGTTCCCGCGGTGCCGTTGGCGGCGTTTCCGCCGGCGCCACCGTCACCACCGATACCGCCCTGGCCACCGGCGCCACCGTCACCGGAGATGGAGCCACCGGCGCCACCGACACCACCGTTGCCGCCGGCCGTACCGGCCGTACCGTCGGTGCCATTGACGCCGCTGGTGCCTCCAGCCACGCCGTTGGATCCAGCGCCGCCGTCACCGCCGATGCCGCCGTGTCCGATCGTGCCGGCAGCGCCACCGGCACCGCCGTTACCGCCGGTCTGGCCGAGTGCTGCGTTACCGCCATCGCCACCGTTGCCGCCGTTGCCGCCGAGCACCAGGCCGTCCTGGCCGTCGGCAGCAGCCGTGCCGTTGCCGCCGATTCCGCCGGTGCCACCTTGGCCCGCCGTACCCGCGGTGCCGCCCTGACCACCGTTACCACCGGAGCCAGCGATCGTGTCGCTGCCACCGCCGGCACCAGCGCCGCCGTTGCCGCCGTTGGCGCCGTCGCCAGTGTTACCGCCCGCGCCGCCCTTGCCGCCGGCACCGGCAGCGCCAATGTTGCCGTTGGTGGCGTCGCCGCCGATTCCACCGCTGCCGCCGTTACCACCGGCTCCGCCATCACCGTTGGTGCTGGTGGCGTCGCCACCGTTGCCACCGTTGGCGCCGCTGCCGGCCGCCGCATTGGTCCCGGTGGCACCGTTGTCGCCGGCGCCGCCGTGGCCACCGGTACCGCCGGCACCGCCGGCACCGCCGACACCGCCATTGCCCGCCTCAGTACCACCGGCACCACCCCGGCCGCCGCTGCCGCCGTGACCGCCGGCCGTGCCAGCCGTGCCGTTACCGCTGATGTCGGTGCCGCCATCGACGCCGGCCGAGCCGACGCCGCCATTACCACCGGCGCCACCGGTGCCGATCACGCCGGCGTTACCGCCCTTACCGCCGGAACCACCGTTCTGCGCCGAGCCGTCGCCCAGGGTCTGGCCGGCACCACCGTTACCGCCGGCCCCGCCGTCACCGCCGGAGCCGTTGGTGCCGTCCTGGCCGTCGCCCGCCTGAGCACCACCCTGGCCGATGCCGCCGGCGCCGCCGGCACCACCGACGCCACGGTTTCCGCCGTCTCCGCCGATGCCACCGTTTCCGGCAGCCGCGTCGATACCGCCGTTGCCGCCGTGGCCGCCCGCACCACCGTTACCGGCGTTGCCGGCGTTACCGCCTGCTCCACCGACGCCGCCGGCGCCATTGCTGGCCGTGCCGCCCTGGCCACCGGCACCACCGGAGGCCGCGTTACCGCCCTGGCCGCCGTTTCCGCCAGTGTCGCCGGCCAAGCCAATGACACCGTCGCCACCGTTGCCGCCGCTACCGCCGGTACCGCCGGCGCCACCAGCACCTGCAGCACCCGAGGTGGTGCCGCCTGCACCACCGTTACCGCCGTGGCCACCGGTGCCACCGTCGCCACCGAGAGTGCCGTTGCCGTCGATGTCGGTGCCGCCAGCCAGGCCACTACCACCGTGTCCACCAGCACCGCCCGCGCCACCGGTTCCGATCGCACCGGCCGCGCCACCGTTGCCGCCGTAGCCGCCGGCCTGGCCGGTGACACCGTCGGCGAGCATTGCGCCGTTACCGCCGGCACCACCGACACCACCGTTGCCGCCGCCGGCAACCACGCCGGCCGCACCGTCGGACCGGTAGGTGACACCGTCACCGTTCAGGCCGCCCTTACCGGCGGAACCAGCCGTACCCCGATCGCCACCGGCGCCGCCGTTACCGCCGTGTCCCGCGGTTTCTTCAATGCCACCGCCGGCACCGTTGCCGCCGCGGCCACCGTCACCGGCCTGACCGGAGGCACCGCCGTTACCGCCGATACCACCGCTGCCGTTGAGGCCGGCCGTGCCGTTGCTCGCGCTACCGCCCTTTCCGCCGCTGCCGCCGGCGCCGCCGGATCCACCGTTGCCGCCGTTGCCGCCATCGGTGCCGTCGCCGCCATTCCCGCCACTGCCCGCAGCGGCGTCGGTGCCAGCGAGGCCTTGCACGCCCGCGCCACCGGCGCCACCGTTACCGCCGGCACCGCCGACACCACCCTGACCGCCGTTGCCGGAGATCGAGCCGCCCTTACCGCCGTTGCCCGCGCTACCACCAGCCGCGCCGTTGCCACCCGTTCCGCCGTTGGCCAGAGCCGTCGAGCCGGTCGCGCCCGCGGCACCGGCGCCACCGTTGCCGCCGGCACCACCGTTACCCACGGGTCCGGCATTGCCACCGTCACCGCCCGCACCACCAAGCTGAGCGGTGCCATCGGCGAGCAGCACGCCGGTACCGCCCTTGCCGCCGGCCCCGCCGTTACCGCCGATAGCCGCGGTACCCGCGTTGCCGCTGGCCGCCTGGGCGCTGTTGTCGGCGTTCCAACCGCCCGCGCCGGCCGTACCGGCGGTGCCACGGACACCGCCGTCGCCGCCGTGACCACCCGAGCCCGCCACCGCGCCCGTGCCGCCACCGGCACCGTCGGCACCGCGACCACCGTTACCGGCGTTACCGGCGTTACCGGCGTTACCACCCGCGCCACCAAATCCGTCCACACCGGCAGTGCCGTGACTCGAAGTACCGCCGGCCCCGCCGTTACCACCGACCCCGCCGTTACCACCGACCCCGCCGTTGCCACCGTTGGTCCCGTCCGCGCCGGAGCCGCCGCTACCGGGAGTCACCACGGCACCACTGACGCCGTTGGCGCCATGGCCGGCGTTACCGCCCGCACCACCGACACCACCCTGGCCGCCGGCACCGCCGTTGCCGGCATTCGTTCCGCCGGCACCACCGACACCGCCCGTACCACCGACACCGCCGTGGGTGCCGTTGGTGCCGTTGCCGTCGTTCAGAGTGACGCCGTCTTCACCAGCCGCACCTGCCCCACCGTTGCCGCCGGCACCACCGGTGCCCACCGAAGCCGCGTTACCGCCGTGCCCACCGGCGCCGCCGCCCTGGCCCGTGTCACTGCCGCTGATCACACCCGCGCCGATGCCACCATTGCCGCCGGCACCACCGTCGCTGCCGATACCGGCCACGCCACCGCTGCCGTCCGCACCGTCGCCATTCGTGCCGGTACCGCCCGCACCCGCCGTGCCCGCAGCGGCACCATCGGCGCCATCGCCACCCGCACCGCCCGCGCCCGCGTTGGCAGCGCCGCCGCCACCAAGGCCCTTACCACCGGACCCGGCCGTACCAGCGTTGCCACCGTCGCCGGCGTTACCGCCGACACCACCGGTGCCGGCGACAGCGTCACCGCCCTGGCCACCGACACCACCCTGGCCGCCAGCACCGGCGTTGCCACCGTTACCGCCCGCGGCGTCGGCCACGGTCGCGTCCGCGCCCGCGCCGCCGGCACCACCGTTGCCACCCTTACCGGCGTTGCCGCCAGCACCACCGTTGCCCGACGTGGAGCCACCGAGACCGCCGGTGCCACCGTTACCGCCGACGCCACCGACCGCCCCCGCGGTCCCGTTGCCGTCGCCGCCCGTAATCCCGTCCACGGTCGCTCCGACACCACCGGCACCACCGGCACCACCGTTGCCGATCGCAGCCGCGTTGCCACCAGCACCACCATGACCGCCGCCCTGGCCGACCCCGCCGCTCAGACCCACGCCGGCGCCGCCCTGGCCACCGACGCCGCCATCGCTGGCAACGCCGTCGGGGCGAGTGGAGCCATCCGCACCGTTAGTCGTGCCGGCACCGCCGAGGCCGACCTGGCCCGCTACACCGCCGTCGGCACCGTTTCCGCCGTTACCGCCGTTGCCCGCGTTCGCTGCACCGCCGCCGCCGAGGCCCTTACCGCCGTTGCCCGCGACGCCACCATTGCCACCCATGCCGGCGTTGCCACCGGTGCCACCAGTGCCATTGGTGGCCGCGCCACCCTGGCCACCGTTGCCGCCCGCGCCGCCGGCCCCGGCGTTGCCGCCGTTACCACCGGCCGTGTCGGCCACCGTGGCGTCCGCGCCCGCACCGCCGGCGCCACCCTGGCCGCCGACACCGCCGTAGCCGCCCGCGCCGCCGTTACCCGAAATGCTGCCGCCGGCACCACCCAGGCCACCGTCGCCACCGATACCACCGACCGCTCCGTCGGTGCCGTGTCCGTCGTTGCCGGTGACACCGTCTACCGTCGCACCGGCGCCGCCGGTGCCACCCATTCCGCCGTTACCGACCGCGGCGGCGTTGCCACCCTGGCCGCCGTTGCCGCCGCCCTGGCCGGTGTTCGTCCCGCTGATCAGGCCGTATCCGTCGCCTCCGCGACCGCCATCGGCACCGTCGGCCGCGATGCCATCGGTGCCGGTGGCCCCGTCCGCGCCCGCGTCGACCCCGACGCCACCCACGCCGGCCTGGCCGCCTGCGCCGCCGAGGGCGCCGTCACCGCCGTTGCCACCGGCACCGGCGTTGGCGCCGCCACCGCCGCCGCTGCCCTGACCGCCGACGGCCGCCGTGCCCGCGTTGCCGCCGGTACCACCGGCGCCACCTTGGCCGCCGGTGCCTTCAGCCGAGGTACCGCCGGCACCACCGGTGCCGCCCGCGCCACCCGCACCGGCGGCTCCACCGTTGCCGCCCGCGAGGTCCAGCAGGTAACCGTCGTCGGCTGCGCCACCGTTGCCACCGTTACCACCGGCGCCACCATTACCACCGGCGCCACCGTTGCCCGAGCCCACACCAGCGGCACCGCCGGCACCGCCGTTGCCGCCTACGGCACCGGTACCACCCGCGGTGCCATCGATGACCACCGTCGTTCCGTTGATTCCCGACGCGCCGTTGCCGCCGTCGCCGCCGACACCGCCGTCGCCGCCGATACCGGCCGTACCACCGGCACCGCCGTTGCCGCCGGCCTGCGGCACAGTTCCGCCGAGCAGTTCACCGTCTCCACCGCGGCCGCCGGCGCCACCGTGGCCGCCGCCGCCCTCGGCACCATCAGCGCCCTGGTCCGCCTGAGCACTGTTGTCCGCGTTCCAGCCACCGGCACCACCGGCGCCAGCCGAGCCGCGGTTACCACCGGTACCGCCCTCTGCACCGGATCCCGCCGTGGCGTTGTTGCCGCCACCCGCACCGTCGCCGCCGCGACCACCATTGCCGGCATTACCGGCCGCGCCACCGGTACCACCCTGGCCGCCGTCGCCGTCGGCGCCGGCGTTGCCCGCGGTCGCGGTGCCGCCGGCACCGCCCTGACCACCGACACCACCGGCACCACCGTTGCCACTGTCACCGCCGCCGATACCCACCGTGCCGTCGCCGCCGCTGCCAGCCGCCGCGTCGACACCGGCCTGACCATCGAGCCCGTGGCCACCGGCACCACCGGTGCCGCCGACGCCGCCCGCACCACCGGCGCCACCGTTACCCACGGTGGTGCCGCCGGCACCACCGATGCCGCCCGCACCACCGGCCCCACCGACAACGCCGTCCGTGCCGTTACCACTGATGTCCGTGTGCCCGGCCGTGCCGGTCGCACCCTTACCGCCGACGCCACCGTTACCGCCGTCACCGACCGCCCCGGCGTTACCACCGTTGCCGCCCTGGCCACCGGCCTGCACGGTGCCATCGCCCAGGAGCTCACCGGCACCACCGGCACCACCGTTACCGCCGTTGCCGCCGGTGCCATCGGCGCCAGCCGCGCCCGAGGCCGCGTGGTTGCCGCTGCCGCTCGAACCACCGGCGCCACCCGCGCCACCGCTACCGATGGCACCACCGGCGCCACCCTTACCGCCGTTCCCGGCCGCTGCCCCGGTACCACCACCGGCACCATCGCCACCGTTACCACCGACACCGGTCGCCCCCGCGGCGCCACCGTCGCCACCGATACCACCGACACCGTGCGCACCCGCGGTGCCGTGCGCCGAGGTGCCGCCGGCACCACCGTCGCCACCGACACCACCCACGCCGCCGTTGCCGGCCGTGCTGGTCGCGTCACCACCGTCGCCACCGTTGTCACCGCTACCGGCGGCCGCATTCAGACCCGCAGTGCCGTCGGCACCGGCACCGCCGACACCACCGGTGGCACCGCGGCCACCGGCACCACCGGCACCACCGTTGCCGGCCTGCGAACCACCGGCACCACCAGCGCCACCGACACCACCGGCGCCACCGGCCAGACCCGTGGTGCCATTGCCGTTGGCATCGGTGTGTCCGGCCACGCCAACCGCACCGTCACCACCGGCACCACCGGCGCCACCGTTGCCCAGCGAACCGCCGTCACCACCACGGCCACCAGCACCACCGGCGCCACCGGCGATGGTGGCGTCGGCGCCGTCGCCACCACGACCACCGTTACCACCACCGGTCGCCGCCGTACCCGCATTACCCGCAGCGCCACCAGGCGCAGCCGCACCACCGGCACCGGCCACACCCGCGTCACCACCGCGACCACCGGCGCCGCCATCGATGTGCGCACCATCGCCGTCTGCGCCGGCGCCGCCGTTGCCTCCGGCACCGGCATTACCACCATCACCAGCGGCGCCGCCAACACCCGCGACACCCGACGAGCCCAGCAGACCACCAGAGCCAGCCGCACCACCGAGACCCGCGGCACCACCGGCACCACCGTTACCACCGTTACCGGCCGCGCCGCCATCGGCGCCCGGTGCGGTGGCGTCGATGCCGTCACCGCCATCGCCACCGTTACCACCATCGGCACCAGCACCACCGGCACCACCCTTACCACCGGAACCGATCAGCCACGAACCCTTACCACCGGCACCACCATTACCACCAGCACCACCATTAGCACCGGCAAGACCATTCAGCCCAGCACCAACCGCCGCCCCAGCAGCACCCACCGCACCATCGCCACCAAGACCACCATTACCGCCCGAACCGAACGCCAACCCAAGACCATCACCACCGGCACCACCAACACCACCGGCACCACCAGCGATACCAGCACCCGCAGCACCACCATCACCGCCGATACCCATCCACCAGCCACCGTTACCACCGGCGCCACCGTCACCACCATCAACACCCGCACCACCGGCGCCACCATCGCCGAACATGCCCGCCGAACCACCAACACCACCAGTGCCATCAGCAGCCGTACCACCAGCACCACCATCACCGAACCACAAACCACCAGCACCACCAGCAGCCTGCGCCAGCGTCCCACCATCAATACCGTCAGCACCATTGCCGATCAGAATCTGACCGAACCCAAAAATATTGATGAAGTCATTAACCGCAGACCCAAACGAACTATTGATCCACGCCTGACCCAAGTCATGCCACGGGTCATAGAACAACGACCCAAACCAATCATCAGCAGCAGCCGAACCCGGCACACCCGCCAACGACGCATCAAACGACAAACCCACATTCGACAGCAACGGCTCCCACGAAGCCTGATCAAACAACGTCTCCCACGACGACGCCTGACTCAAATCACCAAGAGCCCCAGCCAAATCCGAACCAACCAGATCAACAACCCAATCCAGCTCATCCGCATGCGCAACAGGCGCCGAAGACAACGGCGACAACCCAAACGCCAAAAACGCCCCAACCGCACTACCGGCAGCTGCTATCCGACGCCGGCCACGTATGCCGTCGCCATGCGATCCACGACGTCCCGCGGTGTGACGCTTGTCAGCCATCTGGAAACTCCCTTATCTGCTTAATCTGTGAAGTCGTGGGTTGAATGAGGTCAGGCGGTCAGGGGGCTGGGTTACCGTTCGGCCCTTGGGGGCCAGTCGCGCCGGTGCTTCCGACGCTGCCTGCAGACCCGGTGCTGCCACCGGTACCGCCCTTGCCGCCGGCGCCGCCAGCACCACCCGCTCCTCCGGCACCGCCCGAGCCGCCCGTGCCGACCGTTCCGCCGGCGCCGTCGGCCCCGGCCACGCCGGTGCCGAGCGCGGCACCGCCCTGACCGCCAGCACCTGCATCGCCGCCCTGACCGCCGATACCGCCAGTACCGCCTGTACCGCCCTTACCGCCGGTACCACCCTTACCGAGGAAGCCGCCCGTCGTACCCTGGCCGCCCTTGCCGCCCGTACCGCCCGTACCACCCGTACCGCCCGTACCACCGGCGCCGCCCTTTCCGGCGGCGCCGCCGTCACCGGACTCGGTGCCCCCGGAACCACCGTTGCCGCCCAGGCCGCCCTTACCACCCGTGTAACCGGCTGCTCCCGTGCCACCCGTGCCGCCGACCGCACCGCTCGTGCCGGTGCCATCGGTGCCGGGGCTTCCCACAGAAGTGTTGGCGCCAGCCGCCCCACCGGTACCGCCATTACCGCCGACGCCACCATTGCCGTGCTGCCCAGCGCTACCGCCGTCGCCGCCCTTGCCGCCGACCAGCCCAGCGGTGTTGCTCGGGGCCGCACCAGACGTCCCGCCGTTACCGCCCCTACCACCGTCGCCGTAGACGCCAGTAGCGTTGCCGCCCCGGCCACCGTCGCCACCAATCTGGTTCGCCGCGCCGGTGCCGCCGTTACCACCGGTCCCGCCGTTGCCGGTCGCGCCCGCTGCCCCCGCAGCACCGTTGGCAGCCTGCACCCCGTTGCCGCTGAAGCCACCGGTACCGCCCCCGCCAGCGCTTCCTGCAGTGCTCGAGCTGTTGCCGCCGTTGCCACCGGACCCGGCCACAGCGTTGGCGCCGCCGCCCGCACCGTCGCCACCGCGACCGCCCGTGCCTGCGTTGCCCGCGGCGCCACCAGCGCCACCAGCGCCACCAGCGCCGACAGCGCCCGCAGTTCCGTTGTTGGCACCGCCGCCGAGGCCACCGTTGCCGCCATTACCACCAGCGGCGCCATCGCCGGCAGCGCCAGTGGCGTCGCCGCCGTTGCCACCGTTGCCACCGCTGCCCGCGGCGGCGTTGCTGCCGGCCACACCGTTGGCGGCGCTACCGCCGTAGCCACCCTTGCCGCCCGCGCCACCCGTGCCGCCCGCGCCGCCGTTACCGGAAACACTGCCGCCGGCACCACCAGCGCCGCCCTGGCCACCGTTACCACCGCCGACACCGTCGGTGCCGTCACCCGAGCCCAGGGTGGTCCCGTTGGTGCCGGCTGCGCCCGCGCCGCCGTCGCCACCGCGACCGCCGTTGCCAACCGCACCTGCCGCACCGGCATCACCGCCGTTGCCGCCGGTCTGCGCGAAGCCGTCGCCGAGCATCACACCGGCGCCGCCCTGGCCACCATTACCACCGTTGCCGGTGCTGGGGTTACCGTCCGCGCCGGCCTTGCCGTCGGCCGCGATGGTGTTGTCGCCGCCGATGCCGCCATTTCCACCGACACCGCCATAGCCGGCGTAGCCGCCGGCACCGCCGTCACCGCCGTCACCGGCAGTGTGGTCGGCACCGCCGCCCGCACCGTTACCGCCGTTACCGCCACGCCCTGCGGCACCGCCCGCGCCACCGGTGCCACCGACACCGCCAGCACCTGCGCTGCCCTGAGTTCCGTTGGTGGCCGTGCCGCCGAGAGCACCCGCACCACCGTGACCACCGGCACCGCCGTTACCACTGATACCCGCGTTGCCGCCGTTGCCGCCGTCGGCGCCGCTACCGGCCACCGCGTTCTGCCCGTCGGTGCCCTGGGCGACACCACCGATGCCGCCGGTACCACCCGTGCCACCGCGTCCACCAGCGCCACCGTTGCCGGAGATGCTGCCGCCGGCGCCACCTACGCCACCGTTACCGCCCATGCCACCATCGGCGCCGTTGGTGCCGTTGCCGCTGCCGTCGATGACGCCATTCACGCCGAGCGCGCCGGTCCCGCCGTTACCACCTGCACCACCGTTACCGATGGTGCCGGCTGCGCCGCCCACTCCGCCGTTACCGCCGGCCTGCACGGTGCCGTTGCCGAGTTGCTGGCCGCTACCGCCATGGCCGGCGTTGCCCCCGTTACCGCCGATTCCGAGCGCGCCGTCGGTGCCTGCCTTGCCCGAACCACCCGTACCGCTACCACCGGCACCGCCGAGGCCAGCCGCCGCGCGGTCGCCACCGTCGCCGCCGTTGCCGCCTGCGCCAGCCTGGGCGTTGTTGCCGCCGCCCGAGCCGTTGGCACCGGTACCGCCGTTACCCGCGTTGCCGGCGTTTCCGCCATTTCCACCGTTGCCCGCGGTGCCGTTGACGGCGCTGCCGCCCTTGCCGCCGGCCGCACCCGCAGCGGCATTGCCGCCGTCACCGCCGCTGCCGCCGGCCGAGCCGCCCGTGCCCGCGGTGCCGTTACCGCCGTTACCGCCACTGCCGCCGTTACCGCCGTTACCGCCGTTACCGCCGTTACCGGAGATGGAGCCGCCGTTACCGCCGTTACCGCCGACAGCACCGGCTGTGCCAGACGTGCCGTCGGTTCCGTTGCCGTCGCCACCGGTGACCCCGGCCGCGCCGGTGGTGCCGGAACCGCCGTTACCGCCGTTACCGCCGTTACCGATGTTGCCGCCGTCGCCGCCGTTACCGGCCTTACCGCCGGCCTGAGTGGTGCCTTGGGCGTTACCGCCGTTACCGCCGTTGCCGCCGTTGCCGCCGTGTGCTCCGGCCAAGCCGTCGGTGCCGTCGGCCCGCTGGGTTACACCATCACCGTTGAAGCCACCAGTGCCACCGATACCGGCCGTGCCAACGTTGCCGCCGGCACCGCCGTTACCACCGGATCCGGCAAGGCTGTTCACGCCGCCGCCGGCCCCGTTGCCACCGCGACCGCCATCCGCGCCCGTTCCGGCGTTACCGGCGTTACCGCCCACCGTGCCCAGACCATTGAGGCCGGCCGTGCCGTTGGTGGCGGTGCCACCGGCACCGCCGTTACCGCCGTTGCCGCCGTTGCCGCCGCTGCCGCCGTTACCGCCGTTACCGCCGTTGCTGCCGGCCCCGCCGGTGCCGGCGACCGCGTCAAGGCCCGCCTTGCCCTGGAAGCCGTTGCCACCGTTGCCACCGTTGCCCGCAGCGCCGGCGCCGCCGCCCGCACCGCCGTTGCCGGCAATGGAGCCGCCCTTACCACCCGCGCCACCGTCGCCGCCTGCGCCACCGGACTGGCCGCTGATGCCATTGACCGAACTGGACGTGCCGCTCGCACCGTTGCCACCGACGCTGCCGGCGCCACCGGCGCCACCGGCGCCACCGTTGCCGTAGGTACCGGCGTCACCGCCGAGTCCGCCTGCGCCACCGCTCTGCGGGTTGCCGTTGGCCAACACCGCACCGTTGCCACCGCGACCACCGGCGCCGCCGTTACCGCCGGTTGCCGCCCCGCCGTTGCCGCCGTTGACGGCCTGTTGACCGTCGCCGCTCAGGCCGCCCTTGCCGCCGAGACCGATCGCACCGCGGTCACCGCCGTCACCGCCGTTACCGCCGTGTCCGGCAATCGCATTCGAGCCACCGCCGGCGCCATTGGCACCGGTACCGCCGTTGCCCGCGTTACCTGCGGCGCCACCCTGGCCGCCGACACCACCGGCACCGGCCGCACCGTTGTTGCCGAGTGTTGCCGTGCCGCCGACACCACCGGCGCCACCGGCGCCGCCAAGGCCGCCCGAGCCGCCGTCGCCACCGTAGCCGCCGTTGCCGCCGGAAAGCCCGCTACCGAATGCCACCGATGCGGCATTGGCACCGTTGGCGCCGGAACCACCGCGACCGCCCGCACCACCCGCGCCACCGGCACCACCGGCACCGGCGTCACCGGAGATGCTCCCGCCTTCGCCGCCGTCGCCGCCCGCACCACCGGCACCGCCGAGACCGCCGTTGGTTCCGCTGCCGCCGTTGCCGGCGCCATCGACGACCCCGTCGACACCTGCGGTGCCGGCCGAACCGATGCCACCGTTACCGCCGGCACCGCCGACGCCGACCGGTCCTGCCGCGCCACCGCGGCCACCATCACCACCGGCCTGCGGCGATGCATCGGCGTGCACCACGCCGGCGCCACCGTTGCCGCCCGCGCCACCGTTACCTCCGGTGGCCGCGGCGCCCGCTGCGCCGTCGGCAGCCTGTTCGGTGTTGTCACCGTTCCAACCGCCTTCACCTGCGGTCGCGCCAGCCTCGCCACGGACACCGCCCTGGCCACCGGCACCACCGTTGCCGGCCTTGACCCCGGCGCCTCCGCCGGCACCGTGGCCGCCCTGGCCGCCATTACCGGCGTTGCCCGCGTCACCGGCGTTACCGCCGGCACCACCGGCCCCGGCGGCACCAGTGGCACCGTTGGTCGCGCTGCCGCCCGCACCGCCGTTGCCGCCTTGGCCGCCGTTGCCGCCCTTGCCGCCGTCGCCGGCGTCGCCACCGTTGGTTCCGTTGCCGCCGGTGCCCGCACCGGCGTTGATACCGGCAGTTCCGTCCGAACCGTTGCCGCCGTTGCCGCCGTGGCCTGCTGCGCCGCCGCTACCGCCGGCACCACCATTGCCGGAGACGGAGCCGCCGGCACCACCGGCGCCACCGACGCCACCGGCACCGCCGTCGGCGCCATCGGTGCCGTTGCCGTTGAGGTCGGTAATGCCGTCGACCGTCGCACCGACGCCGCCGTTACCGCCGGCACCACCATTGCGCACCGACGAGCCTTCACCACCGGCACCACCGGCACCACCGCCCTGACCGGTGTTGGTTCCGCCGATCAGGCCGGTACCAGCGCCGCCCTGGCCACCGGCGCCGCCGTCGCTGCCCTGACCGCTGTTGCCGGCTCCGCCCTGGGCTCCGGTCTGAGTGCCGGTGCCGCCGGCTCCTTGGGTTCCCGCACTGCCGCCATCGGCACCGGCGCCGCCGGCTCCACCGGCGCCCGCGTTGGCAGCGCCGCCACCACCGAGGCCCGTACCGCCCTTGCCGGCGATGCCGGCGTTGCCACCGTTACCGGCGTTACCGCCTGCACCACCGGTGCCGTTGTTGGCCACACCGCCGGTACCGCCGGTGCCGCCCTGGCCGCCGGCTCCGGCGTTACCGCCGTAGCCACCCGCGGTGTCGGCAACCGTCGCGTCTGCGCCAGCGCCACCGGCGCCACCGTTGCCGCCGTTGCCGGCGTTACCACCAGCACCACCGTTGCCGGACGTGGTGCCGCCGGAACCACCGGTGCCACCGTTACCGCCGACGCCGCCGAGGAAGCCGTCGGTGCCGTTGCCGTTGAAGTCGGTAATGCCAGCGACCGTCGCGCCGACGCCACCGGTACCACCGGTGCCACCGTTTCCGACCGCTGCGGCATTACCACCGGCGCCACCGTGGCCACCGCCCTGACCGGTCAGCCCATCGCTGGCCAGACCACTGCCGTCGCCGCCGTTACCACCGGCCGCGCCGTCGCTGCTCACACCGGCCTTGCCCGCGCCACCGTCGGCACCCACCTGCGCACCGGCGCCGCCGGCACCTACGCTGCCGGCCGCGCCACCGTCGGCGCCGTTACCACCGGCACCACCATTGCCGGCGTGGTCGGCGCCACCGCCACCAAGGCCCTTGCCGCCGGCCGCAGCGGTGCCGGCTGCACCACCATTGCCGGCGTCACCGCCCGCGCCACCGGTGCCATTGGCCGAGGTGCCACCCGCACCACCAGCACCGCCCGCACCACCGGCACCGGCGCTACCGCCGTTTCCACCGGCCGCACCGGCCACCGTCGCGTCGGCTGCCGCGCCGCCCTTACCACCGGATGCACCGGCACCACCGGCACCACCGGCACCACCGGTGCCCGAGTTGCTACCCGCCGCACCACCAACGCCACCGGCACCACCGGCGCCACCGACGCCACCGGTCGTGCCGTTGCCTCCGCCGTCGGTGAACCCGTCAGCGCCAGCGAAGCCCTTACCGCCGGCGCCACCGGCACCACCATTGCCGTTCGTGGCCGCGTTACCGCCGGCGCCACCCTGGCCGCCGGCCTGACCGGTCAGCCCGTCGCTGGCCAAGCCGCTGGCGTCGCCACCGTTACCACCGGCCGCACCGTCGCTGCTCTCACCGGCGTCGCCCGCGGCGCCGTCGGCACCCGCCTGCGCACCGGTTCCGCCGGCACCGAAGTTGCCCGCCGCACCGCCGTCGGCGCCATTGCCACCGGCACCGCCGGCACCGGCGTTGTCGGCGCCGCCGCCACCAAGGCCCTTGCCGCCGGCCGCAGCCGTACCGGCCGCACCACCATTGCCGGCGTCGCCGCCGATACCACCGGTGCCATTGGCCGAGGTGCCACCCGCACCACCGGCGCCGCCCGCACCACCGGCACCGGCACTACCGCCGTTACCACCGGCCGCACCGGCCACGGTCGCGTCATCGGCCGCGCCGCCGTCACCGCCGGAAGCACCGGAACCACCGGCACCACCAGCACCACCGGTGCCCGAGTTGCTGCCCGCCGCACCGCCGGCACCGCCAGCGCCACCGGCACCGCCAACGCCACCCGTGGTGCCGTCACCGTTGCCGTCGGTCGTGCCGTTCGCGCCATCGGCTCCCGCGCCGCCGGCGCCGCCGGCACCACCGTTGCCGTTCGTGGCCGCGTCACCGCCGGCTCCACCAGCTCCACCGGCCTGACCGGTGTGGCCGTCGCTGGCCAGACCACTGCCGGCGCCGCCGCTACCACCGGCCGCGCCATCACTGCTCAGACCGTCCAGGCCCGCATCGCCAGAGGCACCGCCAGTGACACCGCTGCCACCGGCGCCACCGCTGCCCGCCGCGCCGCCGTCTGCGCCGTTACCACCGGAACCGCCGGCACCGGCGTTGTCGGCGCCGCCGCCACCAAGCCCCTTGCCACCGGAAGCCGCCAATCCGGCCGCGCCACCGTTACCGGCGTCACCGCCCGCGCCACCGGTGCCGTTGGCCGACGAGCCACCAGCACCACCCTTGCCGCCTGCACCACCGGTACCGGCACTGCCGCCGTTACCACCGGCAGCACCGGCCACCGTCGCGTCGTCGGCGGCACCACCATTACCGCCGACACCACCCTGTCCACCGATACCGCCGGCGCCACCGGTGCCGGAGTTGGATCCGGCCGCGCCGCCGGCGCCACCCTGGCCGCCGGCGCCGGCGTTGCCGCCCGCGGTACCGCTGCCACTGTTGTCCGTCGTGCCGTGCGTGCCATTGGCACCCGCACCGCCAGCGCCGCCCGCGCCGCCGTTGCCATCGATGGCGGCATTGCCACCCTGACCACCGACGCCACCGGCCTGCCCGGTTACGCCATCACTGGCCAGGCCGACGCCCTTGCCACCTGCACCACCGGCTCCACCGTTGCTTCCCGCACCGACACTGCCCGCGCTGCCGGCAGCGCCGCCGTCGGTCCCGGCGCCAGCCGAGCCGGCCGCACCGCCGACCGCGCCATCGCCACCTTGGCCACCGGCGCCGGCTGCGTCGAAGCCACCACCGCCGAGGCCCGCGCCACCATCCGCGGCCTGGCCGGCCGCGCCACCGTTACCCGCGGCTCCGCCGGCACCACCGGCGCCGATCGCGGAGACACCACCCGCACCACCATCACCACCGATGCCACCCGCACCGGCGTTACCACCGGTGCCGCCGGTGTTGCCGGCCACCGTCGCGTCGTCGGCCGCGCCACCGTTACCACCGGTGCCGCCGGTTCCGCCCGCGCCGCCTACGCCGCCCGTGCCGGAGTTGGTGCCGCCGGCACCACCGATGCCGCCCGCGCCGCCGGCACCACCCGTTGCACCCGCGGTGCCGTTGCCGTTGCCGTCGGTGACACCGTGCTCACCGGTCGCGCCCCGGCCACCGGCGCCGCCCGCGCCACCATCGCCATCGGTACCGGCGTCGCCACCGTTGCCGCCCTGGCCACCGGCCTGCGCGGTGCCGTCGCCCAGGAGCTCGCCCGCTCCACCGACACCACCGGCACCACCATTGCCCTCGACACCGTCGACACCCGTCGCACCGGTCGCGGCGTACGCGGACCCGCCGCTGGAGCCGCCCTTACCACCAGTACCGCCCTGCCCCGCGGTGGAGCCGGCCGCACTACCACCGTTACCGCCGGAACCCGCCACTGCGGCGTTACCGCCACCGGCACCGGCACCACCGGCACCACCATTGCCGGCCTGACCACCGGCGCCACCGTCGCCACCGATACCACCGACACCGTGCGCACCCGCGGTGCCGTGCGCCGAAGTACCGCCAGCACCACCAGCGCCGCCGACACCACCCACGCCACCGTTACCGGCGGTGCTGGTCGCGTCACCACCGTCGCCACCGTTGTCACCGCTACCGGCAGCCGCGTCCACGCCTGCGAGACCATCGGCACCGGCACCACCGATACCACCGGTGCCACCGCGGCCACCCGCACCACCGGCGCCACCGTTACCGGCCTGCGAACCACCGACACCACCAGCGCCACCGACACCACCGGCGCCACCGGCCAGACCCGTGGTGCCATTGCCGTTGACATCGGTGTGCCCGGCCAGACCGACCGCACCGTCACCACCGGCACCACCGGCACCACCGTTGCCCAGCGAACCACCGTCACCACCACGGCCACCAGCACCACCGGCCGTGCCCGCGATGGTGGCGTCGGCACCGTCACCACCACGACCACCGTTACCACCACCGGTCGCCGCCGCACCCGCAGCACCCGCGGTACCCGGGGCCGAACCGGCACCACCGGCACCGGCCACACCGGCGTCACCACCGCGACCACCGGCACCGCCATCGACATATTTCGAGTCACCGTCGGCGCCGTCGCCGCCGTTACCTCCGAGACCGGCGTTACCACCGTTACCGCCGGTGCTACCGGCACCAGCAGCACCGGCGGAACCGAGCAGACCACCAGAGCCACCGGCACCACCGAGACCGGCGGCACCACCGGCACCACCGTTACCACCATTACCCGCAGCGCCGCCGGCACCGCCGGCGACAGTGGCGTCGATGCCGTCGCCGCCATCGCCACCGTTACCACCATCGGCACCAGCACCACCGGCACCACCCTTACCACCGGAACCGATCAGCCACGAACCCTTACCACCGGCACCACCATTACCACCAGCACCACCATTAGCACCGGCAAGACCATTCAGCCCAGCACCAACCGCCGCCCCAGCAGCACCCACCGCACCATCGCCACCAAGACCACCATTACCGCCCGAACCGAACGCCAACCCAAGACCATCACCACCGGCACCACCAACACCACCGGCACCACCAGCGATACCAGCACCCGCAGCACCACCATCACCGCCGATACCCATCCACCAGCCACCGTTACCACCGGCGCCACCGTCACCACCATCAACACCCGCACCACCGGCGCCACCATCGCCGAACATGCCCGCCGAACCACCAACACCACCAGTGCCATCAGCAGCCGTACCACCAGCACCACCATCACCGAACCACAAACCACCAGCACCACCAGCAGCCTGCGCCAGCGTCCCACCATCAATACCGTCAGCACCATTGCCGATCAGAATCTGACCGAACCCAAAAATATTGATGAAGTCATTAACCGCAGACCCAAACGAACTATTGATCCACGCCTGACCCAAGTCATGCCACGGGTCATAGAACAACGACCCAAACCAATCATCAGCAGCAGCCGAACCCGGCACACCCGCCAACGACGCATCAAACGACAAACCCACATTCGACAGCAACGGCTCCCACGAAGCCTGATCAAACAACGTCTCCCACGACGACGCCTGACTCAAATCACCAAGAGCCCCAGCCAAATCCGAACCAACCAGATCAACAACCCAATCCAGCTCATCCGCATGCGCAACAGGCGCCGAAGACAACGGCGACAACCCAAACGCCAAAAACGCCCCAACCGCACTACCGGCGCCCAACAGACGGCGGCCACGCCGACCTGAATGACCGTTGCCCGAAGCGTTACGTCCTACTGCCATTTGGGTTTTCCTATCTGTGTGGCCCACAGTTGTGCTCGCTTTGTCTGTCATGAAGTTTGGATTTGGCGACTTACCCGCTCAGCAGGTTCAGCCGTAGAAGCCCAATGCCGCGGCGATCTGGTTCGGAATGTCGTTGAGCCACTCCGACGCCACGCCGAAGAAGTTGCCGTTGATACCGAACAGGCCCAGGTCGGACAGCCCCAGCCCGTCGATCAGGCCGTTGATGTCGAGGCTGCCCAGGCCGAGGTCGGTGAGCAGCGAGTTGATCGTGATGCCATCAAGCCCCAGGTTGGAGACGATGGTGTCCAGATCGAAGGTGTCCAGGCCGATCCAGCCGAGGAAGGTCCCCAGAGTGGGGTCGCCGAGCACACTGGTCATCAGGTCGGTGATGAACGTGTCCAAGTGGACCTCGTCCAGACCCAGACCACCCAGGATGCTCTCGATCGAGACCCCGCCCAACAGGCTGTTGATGAACGCGTCGAGCGACTGGTCGTTCAGGCCCAGGCCGTTGAGAATGCCGGCGATCGAGATGCTGCTCAACCCGAGGCGGTCGATGAACATGTCGATGTCGATGTTGTTCAGGCCGAGGTTGTTGAAGATCGCCTGGATGTACATGTCGTTCAAGCCGAGACTGTCGATCAGGCCGGACAGACTAACGCTGCCCATGCCCCAGTCCTCGAACAGCGAGAGCAGCGTGGTGTCGGTCAGCCCCAGTCCGGCGACAGCATTCGTGAAGAGCTCCGTCAGGGTCGGGTCGAAGCCCCATGCGGTGAGGAACTGCTCAAGAGTGACGTTGCCGGTCAGATTGCCCAGTCCGTCGAACAACTGCTCGAGCGTGTAGTTACCGAGGCCCATGGCGTCAAGCCCTTGGAACACGGTGATGTTGGACATGTGCAGGCCCTCGACAACTTGGCCAACGGTGTTGGTGCCCATCACCGCGCCCAGCGTCGGGTTGCCGGCCTTCTCAAGGAGGCTGGCCTGATCGGGGGCGAGCACGCCCAGCGGCGTCTCAGCCAGGTTGGCGTAGCCCGGCGCCGGGCTGGGAAGGGTGTACATCAAGTCCACGAGCACAACGTCGCTCATCGGAGTGTCGGGGGGGTAGCCCATGGTGTTCTCGCCGATCGGCATCATCTCGATCAGGTCAGCGACGGTCTGGCTGCCGAACGGCCCCATCAGGTCGCCCAAGGTGGCGCCGGGCGGGAACATGGAAAGCAGCATGTCCGTCAACGGAGTGCTGCCGGTGATGTCCGGTCCGAGGAAACCCTCGTTGAGCAGGTCAATCAGCGTCTGGTCGCCGTACTCGCCCAACATTCCGGCGAGCGCGCCAATGGTGATGGTGCCGAGGCCCATCTGCTCGAAGAAGTCGGTCAGCGACGGGTCGCCGAACGAGTCCGTCAGCAATCCTCCGACAGTCCAGGTCGGGTCGATCAGGCTGGCCAGGGACTCGTTGCCCGTAGCGCCGAGCAGGTCCTTGATCAGGCCACCGACGGTGGCGTCGTCACCGCCGACGAAGCTCAGGATGAGCTCGGACAGGCTGGGGTTGCCGATGTCGGTCTGGTTGAGCAGTGCGATCAGCAGGCTGGCGACCGAGTCCCCGGGCTGGATTCCACCGAGGCTCTCCAACAGCTCAGCGATGGTGGGGTTGCCGATGCCGGCCTCGTTGAAGACGCCGATCAGCAGGTCGGAGAGCGATTGGGTGCCGATACCCATGTCGTTGAGCAGGTCCACCGGCGTCATGTGGCCAAAGCCGAGCCCGTCGAGCAGGTCGATGATCAGCGTTTCCAGCGGAACATCGCCGATACCGGCCTGCGACAGCAGCTGGGTGATGGTGGTGTCACCCATGCCGGACAGATCGACCACATCACCGATGTTGAAGTTGGCGTCGATCGGCTGTCCGGGGGTCAAGATGCCGTTGAACAACGGGAAGTAGGCGCCCCCGAAGTCGACTCCGCTGCTGCCATTGAGGAAGGCGTCCAACAGCGTCGCCGGCGCACCGATCAGCGCCGAGAACGCCTTCATCGGGTCGGTGAAGAGGTTGCTGAAGATTTCCTCCATGACCTGCTGGAACGCGTTGCCCATGGTCACCCATGGGCCAATACCTGCCAGCAGCGAAGCGGCCCAGGTCGGCAGCTGCAGGTCGATCTCCGCCGGGAACGGGAAGATCTGGACGCCGACGGTGGGCATCGAGTTGGTGAAGATGTTGATGACATCCGGGATGCCGTTGATCGCCTCTTGCGGGTGGGTGATGATGTGCTGCAGCAGACCCCACATGTCCACTGAGTTCTGGTTCAGCGCCTGCAGGTTCGCGATGGTGTGCTCGAACAGATCGGTATAGGGCGAGAAGAAGCCCGACGTGAGCGCAATGCCGCGCTGCTCGATCGTCGCGAGCTGGTGTTGCAGCTGCGGCAGGTTCGAGGCCACGGGCGGAACCGCGACCAGGCCCACCCCGGCAACAGCCAGGCCGGTGGTGACGTACGGACGAAGTGTTTGCTGCATGACGCCCTCCCGGACGGAAGTTCCGAAGTTGCTTTGCCGTTCAGGTCGTTTAGCCACTGAGCACCGCCGTGATCTGGTCCCCTAGGCCGTCAAGCCAGTAGGACATCGAGCCCCAGAACTCGCTGATCTGCGCGTTGATCACGGTCATATCTCCAAGGCCCATGGAGGTCAGGAGTTCGTCGACGGTCTGGGTGCCGAAGTCGCCGAGCAGCGCACTGACCGTCGAGGTCCCGAACAGCGAGTCGATCAGCTCGTTGAGGGTCTGATCGCCCAGGCCCAGGGCGAGCATCTGGTCGGCGATGGTGGTGATGCCGAAGAACTGGTCGAACAGGTCGCTGAGCGACTGGCCGCCGAGGCCGAAGTCGTTGAGCATGTCGTTGAGGGTCTGCGGGCCCAGCGCCTGACGGATGATGTCGTCGAGGTGCATGCTGCCCAGTCCGCCGTCGTCCAGTGCGTTGGCGACGGTTTGGTCACCGAAGGTCTGGTTGAGCAGTTCACTCATGGTCTGGTCGCCCAGACCCGACGCGCTGAGCATGTCGATGATGGTCTGGTCGGCGGGCACCAGCTGGTCGATCAGATCCGCCAAGGTGGTGTTGCCCATGATGCCGAGCAGCGACGACAGCGGCGCGTCGGGCATACCAGCCAGCACCAGGTCGGTCAGGGTCTGGTCCGCCATGCCCGAGTCGGCGAGCATCTGCCCCAGGGTCATCGAGAAGTTCTGCAGGATCATGTCATTGAGGCTCATCTCGCCCATCGGGCCGAGCATCGAAGTCAGGGGCTCGTCCAACTGGGCGCCCAGCATGCTGGCGATGGTCGTACCCGCCAGGGAGTCGGACAGCAGGGCGTCACCACCCTTGTCCAGCGGGGTCATGCCGGTAGCGACGAGCATGTCGTTGATCGTGAGATTGCCGGTGATGTAGGACAGGTTGCCGAAGATCGTGCCCAGCGACAGGTTCGTGATACCCAACAGGTCGGTGATGTCCCGGGTCGTGACAGCGCCGAAGCCCGCGAAACCCATAACGTCGGCCACCGTGACATTGCCGTAGGAGCCGAGGACGCTAACGGCCAACTGCCCCACGTCAGCGTCGGCAAGGCCAGCCTGGCTGAGCAGGTCCATCATCGTCTGGTTGCCCAGACCCAGTCCGCCGAGCAGCGAGGTGATGAACTCGTGGGTGGTCTGTGCACCGAGGCCCGTGGCGTCAAGCAGGTCCGCCGGGGTTTGACCGCCGAGACCCAGCGCTTCCACGGCTGTTTGCAGCAGTCCGTTGAGCGTCAGGTCGCCGGCGCCGATGTCGGCGAGGAGCTCGTTGACCGTCGGGTCTCCGATGCCCAATGCGTTGAGCACGTCCATGCCCAGGTCGGCCAGCTTGAGGTCGGCCAAACCGACGTCGCCGGCGATGTCAACGACGGTCGGGTTGTCGAAGCCCAGGGCATGGGTGAAGTCGATCGCGAGGTCGGCGACCTGAACGTTGCCGATGCCCAACTGGTCCATGAGTTCGGCGATGGTGGGGTTGCCGATGCCTACCGCGTCGAAGACGGTGCTCAGCACGCTGGAGACCTCAAGGCTGCCCAGGCCGAGGGCGTTGATGACGTCGACCGGGGTGTCGTCACCGAGGCCGACGCTGTCCAGCAGGCCGGTCAACATCCCGGCCACCTGCAGCGTGCCGATGCCGGTCTGGTCGAGCAGGCTGGCGATGGTCTGGTCGCCGATGTTGAGGTTGTTGGCCAGCTCCTCGGCCGTCTGGTCGATGATCAGGTTCTGCCCCGGGACCAGGAGGCCGTTGAAGACAGGGATGCTGATGCCGGCCACATCGATGGTGCTGGTGCCGTTCAGCCACGCGTCGAGCAGGCGCGGGACCGCAGTGAAGATCGCGGCGAACGGGTCGAGCGGGTCGCTGGGATTGAAGATCTGGTTGAGAATGTCCTGCATCGCGTCGTTGACCGTGACGAGCGGGCCGATGATTCCCATGCCGATGGTCAGGATCGGCGAGAGCAGCACCATGAGCGGGTCGGAGCCACTGATCGACGGCATGATGCTGGTCAGGAAGTCGAAGACCTCCGGCAGCCGCGACAGCGAGCTCGGGTCGCTGAAGATCTGCTCGAGCAGGTTGATCCACCCGTTGTCAGATCCCATCGCCACCAAGTTGGTGGCGGTGTTGTTGAACAGGTCCTGCCACGGTCCGAAGAAGTCGGCCGTGAGTTTCACAGGATGGTGCTGGGCCATCTCATAGGACTGGCGAGGCTCAACTTGGGGCCGCAGCACCGCGGCGGGAACCGCCCCGTTTACCGCGATCAACGCGGCACCCGCGATCGCGACACCGGGGGTGACGTACGGGCGAAGCGCGAGCTGCATCATGCTCTCCTACGGACACTGACTACGGACGTTGCTTAAACTTACATGAGTTTTGAGCTTTGTCGAACCGTAATTTTTATAAGGAAAACAGTCGTAAAAACCCTGGTTGATTGCACGTGAGGCGATAGATGTCCATCAGGCAGGAAGGACGTATCCCCATGTCACCGTGGTGTGCACCATGACCCCGCGCGGGACTCTTGGGTTTTGTTAATGATTATTCTGCGGGGTGTGGCGACGCTTAGGTAGCGACCTTCGTGCGGGGCGGCCGCCGCCGGCCTAGCCCGGGCATCTGCCGGCAACTCGACACACGGGCAAGGTTCGGGCCCCACCGCCCGAATAACCAGCCAGCGCCGGGATGTTGTTGCACCTGGGTCTACTGGCACCAAGCAACCGTGGCGGTCCCAGCGGGCTCTCGGCGTCAGCCCTGGTCCGGCGAGCCTTCCCGCCGCTGCTGCGCCAATCCGGCCGCGACGGCCCGACCCAGTCCGGCCAACAGGGCACCCTTGAGTCCCGGTCCCGCTTTTGCCGGCCGCGGCTGCGCCCACTCCGCCAACACTGTCAGCTCACCCGCGACGTACTGGTCGCGGCACGCGCCGCGCTGAATCTTGCCGCTGGTGGTGGTCGGTATCCGCATCGGTTTGAGCAGCACGACGGCCTGTGCGTCGATTCCGTGGTGAGTGCGGATAGCCGCCCGAATGGCTTCGATCAGATCTTTCGGATCGACCCCGACCGCCTCATGGTGGTGCACCTCCTGCACCACCACCAGGTATTCGGGGGCGTAACGCTCGGTCGGCAACTGGAACACCGCGCCACGGCTGGGCATCAGTGCCGGGTGGCATGCCTGCACGGTCAGCTCGATGTCATTGGGGTAGTGGCTATAGCCACCGATCGTCATCAGATCCTTACACCGGCCCGTGACGTACAGTTCGCCGCCGGCGAAGAACCCCAAGTCACCACTGCGCAGGTAGGGGCCCTCGCCGGTGTCGGCCAGATGCGCCGCAAAGGCGTGCTCGGTCTCTTCGGGACGTCCCCAGTAGCCCACGCCCACGCTCGGCCCGGAGACCCAGATCTCGCCCACTTCCTCAGGGCCGCGAAGTACCCGCGTCTCGGCATCGACGATGCGGACGTCCAGGAGCTCCGACTTCTTACCGCAGCCGACCAGCGGCAGCGCGGTCTCCGGCTTGGCGACGTCGGCTGCCACCTCGACGACTCGGTCCTCGGTGAGCGCGGTGCGGTCGAAGTGCCGGACCACCGGCAGCGCCGACTCGGACATGCCCGTCACGCCCAGGGTCGCCTCGGCCAGCCCATAGGCCGGAATGAAGGCCTCCGGTCGGAAGCCGGCGGGCGCGAATGCGTCAGTAAAGGACTGCAGGGTCTCAGAGCTGATCGGCCCGGCGCCGACCACGGCGATCGACAAGCTCGACAGATCAAGGGCGGCACGCTGCTCTGCGGTGCTGCGCTTGACGCAGGCCTCGTAGGCGAAGTTGGGGGCGGCGGTGATGGTCGCCTGGTAGCGCGAGATCGCCTGCATCCACCGGAGCGGGCGCATCAGAAAGGCGCTCGGCGACATCAGCACGGTGGTGCGGCCGCCATAAATGGTGCCGAGGATGCCACCGACGAAGCCCATGTCGTGGTACTGCGGCAGCCAGGACACCCCGCTGATCGGGCTGTTCATCACTGGCGCGTCATCCGGCGGATTCAGCGCCCACCGCATTATCTCCAGGTTGCTGAGGTAGTTGCGGTGCGTCAGCACGCAACCCTTCGGCACCCCGGTGGAGCCCGAGGTGTACTGAATCATGGCGAGGCTGTCGCCACGGACGCCCTGCGGCTCCCAGTCCGCGCCGCCGTCGGCGGCCTCATCCATGGCCAGCCACGTCAGCTTCGGCCCAGAACTGAGGCCGTCCACCGCAGACTTCATCTTGGCCTGGGTCTTGGCCGTCGCCAGCGCGAAGCCCGCATCCGCTTCGGGCACGACGGTCTCGATCCGCCGGATAGGCCAGTGCTCGTCGACCGGTATCGCGATCGCGCCGGCGTAGAAACAGCCGAACAGCCCGGCGATGCTGTCTACACCGGGTCGGCAGAGCACCAGCACCCGCTTACCGGCGGCACCGTGAAGCTGCAAGTTCGCCGCGATCGAGCGGGCCCGCCGGTCCAGATCGCGGTAGGTGACCCGGTCCTCTTCGATATCGCCTTCGGGGCAGAAGATGAAAGCGGGCGTGTCCTGAAAACGCGCAGCCTGCTGCTGCATCAGGTCGACCAAGGTGTCCAGAGCCAAAGGGGCCAAGGAACTTGTCAGCTCTGCCATCGTCTGCTCTGCCTTCGGAGATACGTCGGTAACGGCCACAGCGTAGCTTGCGCACGAATGAGGAAACGCGCGATTCCAGCTGCGGCGACGGTTAGCCCAGCGATGCCAGCGCCCGAACCAGCTGGTCGACTTCGGCCATCGTCGAGTAGTGGCCCAGCCCGATGGTGACCGCTCCCCCGATGTCATTGACCCCGATCGCATCCAGCACCCGGGAGCCGGCATTGGCGATCGCCAGCACACCGTTGTCGGCCAACCGCTGCACCACTCGTTCGGCCGGCACCTTCTGTACTGCGAAGCTGACCACCGGGATGCGCGCCTCGGGCTGGCCGATCAGCATCACCAGCGGCAGCGACCGCAAAGAACCAAGTAGGTACTCGAACAGCCGGTTCAGATACGCCGCGGCAGACTGCATCGATACCGCCAGCCGCTCGCGGCGGCTACCCCGGGCCGACTCGTCCAGCGAAGCCAGATATTCGACACTGGCCACCAGCCCAGCCAGCAGACCGAACTGGTGCAGACCGACCTCCAATCGGGCCGGGCCCACGGCGTGCGCGTCCAGTGACACCGAGCCAAACGTGTCGATCAGCGTCGGGTCACGAAAGACCAGCGCGCCCACCGGCGGCCCACCCCAGGAGGCCGCGTTGACCGCCACCACGTCCGCCTCGACCTCGTTGATGTCGAGTAGCTGGTAGGGCGCCGTGGCCGAGTGGTCGACGACGGCCACGCCGCCCACGTCGTGGACCAGCTTGGTGACCGGCCGAAGATCGGTGACCGTGCCCAAAACCCCCGACCCCGAGGTGAGGGCCACCAGCCGGGTGGACGGGGTGATCAGGTTCTCCCACTGCCAGCTGGGCAGCTCCCCGGTCTCGATGTCGACCTCAGCCCATTTGAGCTTGGCGCCATAGCGGTTGGCGGCCCGCACCCAGGGGGCGATGTTGGCCTCATCGTCGAGACGGGTGACCACTGTCTCGTAGCCCAGGCTCACCCGCGACGACGCGGCGTCGGCCAAAGCGCTCAACAACACGGCGCGATCCGGTCCCAGCACCACTGCGGCGGGATCGGCGCCCACCAGATCGGCCACCGCCTGGCGGGCCGCGACCAACACTGCGGCACTGCGGCGGGCCGCCGGGTGCGGACCGACCGCCTTCGCCAGCGATCCCCGGAATGCGGTCGACACGGTGGTGGCCACCGAGTCCGGAATCAACATGCCCGACGGCGAATCGAAGTGAACCCATCCGTCACCGAGCGTCGGGTGCAATCCACGCACGCGAGCGACGTCATAGGCCATGCCAGCCACCTTAAAACTTCTCAAGATCGATCGGTGAACGTCTCGGATAACGAGATAGCTCCCCCGCAATACGGAGCCAGGCCACCTTGGCAGACATACTAGTGCAGTGCTACTGGGCTTCGGAATTGTCGCCGCGCTTTTGCTGCTGGTACTTCCGGGCGCGCTCGTAGCGGCCGGCGCCGGGCTGAACTGGCCGTTAGCCGTGGCGATAGGTCCGGCGCTTACCTACGGAGTCGTAGGCCTGGCCATCGTCCCTTTCGGCGCCGTCGGAATCCCTTGGAACGCAACCACTGCAGCAGCTGCACTGGCGGTGGTCGGCGCCGTGGTTTATGGCTCGGCAAGGGGAATGCGATCTTTGCTGGGGCGCCGTCCCGGCATCCATGTGGCGGCCCCCTCGCCGGCCCTGTGGCCAATACTGACGGTGGCTGCGGGAACGCTGCTGGGCGTATTGCTGATCGGCTGGGCCGCGGTGCGGGGAATCCCGGATTGGCAGAGCATTCCCAGCACCTGGGACGCGGTGTGGCACGCCAACACCGTCCGATTCATCCTCGACACCGGCCAGGCCTCACCGACTCACATGGGCGAGCTGCGCAATGTCGAAACCCACGCCGCGCTGTATTACCCGTCGGCGTTCCACGCGCTGACCGCGGTGCTGTGCCAACTGACCGGCGCCGCACCCACCACCGGCTATACCCTGGCCGGCCTCGCCGCCTCGGTGTGGCTGTTCCCGGTCAGCGCAGCGCTGCTCACCTGGAATCTGCTCCAGCGGGTGACGAGCACCGCCGTGACGGCGGTGTCAGCGGGCACCGCCGCCGCACTGTCGGCGTCCTTCACCGCGCTGCCCTACGTCGAGTTCGGCACCGCCGCCATGCCCAACCTGGTGGCCTACGGCCTGGTGGCGCCGGCGTTCGCGCTGATCACCGCGGTCCGCATCCTGCGGGACCGCATGGGCGTGGCGGTGCTGGCGCTGCTGGGGGTGTTCTCGGTCCACCTGACCGGGGGCGTGGTCACGGTCTTGCTGCTGACGGCCTGGTGGCTGTGCCCCTCCGACGGCGCGCTGTGGAATCCGCTGCGCGGGAAGCGGCGGGACACCCTCGCACTGGCCGGGGTCCTGATCCCGACCGGGCTGCTGCTTCTGCCGCAACTGCTGAGCGTGCGCAAACAGGCCGAGATCATCGCCGGGCACGCGTTTCTGACCCACGAGGGCCGCAAATCGGGTTTGCGTGATGCGCTGCTGATGCACACCCGCCACCTCAACGACTTTCCGATCCAATACGCACTGGTGGCCCTGGTCGTGATCGGGGCGGCACTGCTGGTGGCTCGCAAGGTGTGGTGGCCGTTGGCGCTGTGGGCGGTGCTGGTGGTGGGAGTGGTGCAGTCCTCGGCTCCGCTCGGCGGTCCGGTCGGCGCCGTGGTGGGCACCTTCACCGACCTGTTCTACAGCGACCCGCGCCGAATCATGGCGGCGATGACACTGCTGTTGGTCCCGATGGCCGGAGTGGGCCTGGCGGCGCTGGCCGGGCTGATGTCCAAGCCGGTGGGCGCGCGGGCGCGGCCGGTACTGACCGGGCTGCTGCTGGTGGCGGCGACGGTGGGGCTGGCCTGGCATTACCTGCCGCGGCACGCGTTCTTGTTCGGCGACAAGTACGACTCGGTGATGGTCGATGCCCGCGACCTGCAGGCGTACGCCTACCTGGCCGGCCTGCCCGGGGCCCACGACACCGTGGTCGGCAACGCCAACGTCGACGGCAGCGCCTGGATGTACGCGGTCGCCGACCTGCACCCGCTGTGGACGCACTACGACTACCCTCAGCAGCAAGGCCCCGGCCCGGAGCGGTTCATCTTCTGGGCCTTCGCCGACGACGCAGACACCGATCCTCGGGTGGCGACCGCCGTGCACGACCTGAATATCCGTTACGTGCTGATCAGCAGCCCGACGGTCCGCGGGTTCTCGCTACCCGACGGGCTAGTGTCACTGGAGAAATCGCGGTCGTGGGCCAAGATCTACGACAATGGCGGGGCCAGCATCTACGAATGGCAAGGAGACAGAGCGCGGTGACCACCAGCGGCGCAGACGACATGGACAGCGCAGATGGCGTCGAGATCATCAGCGGCGCCGACCCGCGATTGCTGGCGGCCGGGCTCAACGGCTCCACCGAAGCCGCCGACGATGACGAGGCACCGCTGACCGATCTGATCGAGCAGCCCGCCAAGGTGATGCGGATCGGCACCATGATCAAGCAGCTGCTCGAGGAGGTGCGGGCCGCACCGCTGGACGACGCGAGCCGGGCGCGCCTGCGCGAGATCCACTCCGCCAGCATTCGCGAGCTCGAGGACGGCTTGGCTCCGGAATTGCGCGAGGAGCTGGACCGGCTGACTCTGCCGCTGCGCGAGGACGCCACACCGTCGGACGCCGAACTGCGAATCGCCCAAGCCCAGCTAGTGGGCTGGCTGGAGGGTCTGTTCCACGGCATCCAGACCGCGTTGTTCGCCCAGCAGATGGCTGCCCGAGCACAGCTGGAGCAGATGCGCCACGGCGCCCTGCCCCCCGGCGCCGGCCCGGGTGCGCCGCATGGGCACAGCCAGAGCCACGGCTCCGGCCAGTATCTGTAAGCCTGCAAGCGGAATTGCCGTGTCTGACAACGATCCTCGTATCGAAACTCGTGACGCCTGGGTCGAGTTCCCTATCTTCGACGCCAAGTCACGGTCGCTGAAGAAGGCGTTCCTCGGTAAGGCCGGCGGGGCGATCGGACGCAACAACTCCAATGTGGTGGTGGTCGAGGCGCTGCGCGACATCACCATGTCACTGTCGCTGGGGGATCGGGTAGGCCTGGTCGGCCACAACGGCGCGGGCAAATCCACTCTGCTGCGGCTGCTTTCGGGAATCTACGAGCCCACCCGCGGGTCGGCATCGGTGGTCGGGCGAGTGGCGCCGGTGTTCGATCTGGGCGTGGGCATGGACCCGGAGATCTCCGGCTACGAGAACATCATCATCCGCGGCCTGTTCCTCGGACAGACCCGCAAACAGATGGCGGCCAAAGTCGACGAGATCGCCGAATTCACCGAGCTGGGCGACTATCTGGCGATGCCGCTGCGCACCTACTCCACGGGCATGCGGGTGCGGTTGGCGATGGGCGTGGTCACCAGCATCGACCCGGAGATCCTGTTGCTCGACGAGGGCATCGGCGCCGTGGACGCCGAGTTCTTGAAGAAGGCCCAGACCCGGCTGCAGAAGCTGGTGGAGCGGTCCGGAATCCTGGTGTTCGCCAGCCATTCCAACGAATTCCTGGCCCGCCTGTGCAAGACCGCGATGTGGATCGACCACGGCACCATCCGGATGACCGGCGGGATCGAGGAGGTGGTCGGCGCCTACGAAGGCCCCGACGCGGCCCGGCACGTGCGCGAGGTGCTGGCGGAGACGGCCGGTGGCTGAGACCGTCTATGCCGTCGTGGTCACCCACCGGCGGGTCGAGCAACTGGCCGAGTCGTTGAAAGCACTGGTGAGCCAGACCCGCGCCCCGGACCACCTGATCGTCGTCGACAACGACAACGACGCCGCGGTGGCCCGGCTGGTCGCCGATGTGGCAGTGCCCTCAACCTACCTGGGCTCACAGCGAAACCTCGGCGGCGCAGGCGGTTTCGCACTGGGCATCCTGCACGCCCTGGCCGCCGGCGCGGACTGGGTGTGGTTGGCCGACGACGACGGACGGCCATCGGATTCCGCGGTGCTGGATAGGCTGCTGTACTGCGCGACCCGCTACGGCCTGGCCGAGGTTTCGCCGATGGTGTGCAACATCGACGAGCCGGAGCGGCTGGCGTTTCCGCTGCGGCGTGGCCTGGTATGGCGGCGGCGGGTCGACGAATTGGTCCGTGACGGAGACGATCTGCTGCCCGGTATCGCATCGTTGTTCAACGGGGCGCTGTTCACCGCCGAGACATTCGAGGCGGTGGGGGTGCCGGATCTGCGACTGTTCATCCGCGGCGACGAGGTGGAGGTGCACCGGCGGCTGGTGCGCTCCGGGCTGCCGTTCGGGACATGCCTGACCGCGGCGTACCTACACCCCAGCGGTACCGAGGAATTCAAGCCGATCCTCGGCGGCCGGATGCACACGCAGTATCCCGATAATGCCGCGAAGCGCTTTTTCACCTACCGCAATCGCGGCTATCTGATGGCCCAGCCCGGGATGCGCCGGCTGCTGGTCCAGGAGTGGCTGCGGTTCGGCTGGTTCTTCGTGGTGTCGCGCCGCGGGGACGTGGCCGGACTGCGTGAGTGGATCAGGTTGCGCCGCTTGGGACGTCGAGAGAGGTTCGGCAGATCATGAGTTTCGACGACGTTGCCGCGCAGTCCAAGACGTTTGCGCGGGCGCGGGCCGATCTGGTGGCCGGGTTCCGCCGTCACGAGTTGTGGCTGCACCTGGGCTGGCAGGACATCAAGCAGCGCTACCGGCGCAGCGTGCTGGGCCCGTTCTGGATCACCATCGGCACCGCCACCACCGCGGTGGCAATGGGCGGGCTGTACTCCAAGCTGTTCCACCTCGACCTGGCGTTGCACCTGCCGTACGTGACGCTGGGGCTGATCGTGTGGAACCTATTGAACGCGGCCATCCTGGAGGGCGCCGATGTGTTCGTCGCCAACGAGGGGCTGATCAAGCAGCTGCCGACGCCGTTGAGCGTGCACGTCTACCGGCTGGTGTGGCGACAGATGATCCTGTTCGCGCATAACATCGTCATCTATATACCGATCGCGCTGATCTTCCCGAAACCCTGGTCGTGGGCGGATCTTTCGGTGATCCCGGCGTTGTTGCTGATCGCGCTGAACTGTGTGTGGGTGTCACTATGCTTCGGCATTCTGGCCACCCGCTACCGCGACATCGCCCCGCTGTTGTTCTCCGTGGTGCAGCTGCTGTTCTTGATGACGCCGATCATCTGGAACTACGACACCCTGCGCGCTCAGGGGGCGTCGCGCTGGACGGCGGTGGTGGAGTTCAACCCGCTGATGCACTACCTGGACATCGTGCGGGCCCCGCTGCTGGGAGCGCACCAGGAACTGCGGCACTGGGCCGTGGTGTTGGTGCTCACCGTGGTCGGCTGGGTGGTGGCCGCGCTGGTGCTGCGCCAGTACCGGGCTCGGGTGGCGTACTGGGTGTAGCCGGTTCGCTGGGCCGGCCGGGTTGGCTGAGATTGGCCAGAGCGGGTCACAACCGTCACTTGTGTACCGCCCCAGGGCCATGTGGGTGGCCAGATGTTGCACAGGATCCACCGCAGTAAACAGAAAAGCCCCGGCCCTGTGCCGCCAGAGGCGGCCAGAGCCGGGGCCCTTCTTGTCTGGGGCTACGGGTTGTTCGCCCCGTTGTTGCCGGTTGCGGTCTGGCCGTCCGACTGCGTACCGCCCTGGTTGACGATGTTGCCGTCGGTGCCGTTGCCCCCGGTGGCACCGGAGCCGGTGCCACTGCCGCCGTTGCCGCCGGTGGCGGTGCCGTTGGTGGCCGTGGATGGAGTGCCCCCGCCGCCGTCGTTGCCGAAGGCGTCGAGCCGGCTCGACCCGGCCTTGCCGCCGGTACCGCCGTCGAGGCCGTCACCGCCCTTGCCGCCGGTTGCCACACCGTTCGCGACGTTGCCCGGGTCACCGCCGGTGGCGATGCTGGCCTTGCCACCGTCACCGCCGGTGCCACCGTTGCCGGCCTCGTCGGTGGTGGCGTCCCCGCCGTTGCCGCCGGTCGCGATGCCGCTGGCCGTTCCGCCCGGACCACCCAGCGTGCCGCCGTTGGTCACCTTCGAGCTCTGGATGTCCGCACTGCCGCCGTTACCGCCGTGACTTCCCTCGCCGGTGGCGTTACCGCCGTCACCGCCGGTGGAAGTGCCATAGGAGCTGCCGCCCGCAGCACTGCCCTGCCCGAGCTCACCGGACTCCAGCTCACCCCAGGCGCCGTTGCCCCCGACACCACCGTCGGTACCGGTACCGCCGTTGCCGCCCTGTGCGATCGCGTCGTTGCCGCCGCCGATGCCGCCCCCGGCGTTGTCGACGACCAGGTAGCCCGCCCCACCGTCACCGCCGGTGCCGTTGTCCCCGGTGCCACCGCTGCCGCCGGTGGCGGTGCCGGTGATGGTGCTGTATGCACCCGTCGCCGAGGCAACCGCCTCACCGCCGCTACCGCCGGTGCCACCGTTCAGTGCCGTGCCACCGGCGCCGCCGGTGACGGTGGTCTGGTCGATGATCGCGCCGTCGGTCGCGACGATGCTCGCCGCACCTCCCGCACCGCCGGCGCCGCCGTCGCTGCCCACACCGGCATTGCCGCCGGTCGCGTGACTGTTGGTGATGGCGCTGCCGGCTCCGGTCGCGGTCAGGCTGGCCGCACCCCCGTCGGCGGTTGCGCTGGCGTCACCGCCGGTGACGGTGCTGTCGGAGATGCTGCCGCCGTTGCCGACGGTCACCGTGGCGCCGCCGCCGACGTGGTCGCCGACATTCTGGCCGCTGGCCACCGTGACGTTGCTGACCGCGCCACCGCCATTGTTGATCAGTGAGTTGTCCGCGCCGTCTTGACCGTTGACACCGCCTGCGCCGCCGTCGGTTCCGTCACCGCCAGAGATGTGGGCTCCATCGATGGTGCTGCCCTCACCATCGGCCACGATCACACCGGAGCCGCCGTTTCCACCGTTGCCGCCGACGCCGGTGGTGCTGCCCGCCGCGCCGTTGCCGCCGTTTCCGCCGCTCGCGGTGCTGTCGGTAACGGTGCCGCCGTTGCTTTCGCCGACGATGGCGCCACCGCCGCCGCCACCGCCGCCACCGCCTTGACCCGCGGTCTGGCCGTCGGCGACCCCGCCGGCACCGCCGCTGCCGCCGTTTCCGCCGGTCGCGCCGTCGCCGATCCCGACGCCGCTGGCGCCCGCGCCACCGGCGCCGCCGTTACCGGCGGTGCCGGTGCCGGAGGTGCCGCCGTTCCCGCCGGCACCGCCGTGTCCACCGTCGAAGCTGCCGGTGTTGCCGTTGCCGCCGGAGCCGCCGTTGCCGCCGTGGCCGGCACCGCTGGCGGCGCCACCGTCACCGCCGGTGCCGCCGGAGCCGCCGGTGCTCAAGCCCACGTCCGGTAGAGCACCGACGACCGGTGCGCCGGTGCCCCCATTGCCACCGCTGCCACCATTGCCGGCCTGGCCGTCCTCGGAGGTGCCACCGGCGCCGCCGTTGCCACCGTGACCGCCGGCCAGCGTCCCGTTCTGACCGATGTTGCCTTGGCCGGTGGTGTTGCCGCCATTGCCACCGTTGCCGCCGTTGCCGGCGGTTTGGTCACCGGTCGCGTTGGCACCCGCCCCGCCGTCGCCGCCATAGCCGCCATGACCGGAACCTTCGCCACCGGCACCGCCAACACCACCGTTGCCGCCGGTGTTGTTGCCACCATCGGCGGTGCTGGTCACCGCACCGCCGGTACCACCTTTACCACCGGTGCCGCCGTAGACACCCTGGCCACCGGTGCCGCCGGAACCACCGTTGCCGGCCTGGTAGCCGGTGCCGCCGTTCCCGCCGCTGCCGCCGGAGCCGCCGACGCCGGTGGCGTCCTCGTGGGCCGGGCTCAGACCGTTGCCGATGAAGTCACCGGTGTTGATGTCGGTGGGCGCGTTGCCGCCGACGCCGCCGGCCCCGCCGTCACCGCCGTTGCCGATCTGGCCGATGCTGCCGGCGGTGCCGTCGGTGTGGCCGTCGCCGCCGCCCTGGCCACCGGTTCCGGCCGTCGCGCCCGCCGCTCCGCCGTTGCCGCCGTTGCCGCCGGCGCCCGCCTCGCCGCCATTGGGCGGGGTGGGGGCCGGCGACGGGGACACGCTCGAGCCGTTGGCTCCGCTGCCGCCTTCACCGCCGACGCCGCCGTTGCCACCCTTGCCGCTGTTGCCGCCGTTGCCGCCGTTGCCGTTGGTCGCCGAACCACCGTTGCCGCCGACACCACCGTTGCCGCCATTGCCGGCGTTGCCACCGGCGCCTGCTGCCACAGCCGTGTCGTTCGAATCCGCGCCGCGACCGCCGGTGCCGCCCGTGCCGCCGACACCACCGGCACCACCGTTACCGCCGTTGCCCGAGACCGATCCGCCGTTCCCGCCGACACCACCGGCGCCACCGTTGCCGCCGACGGCGCCGTCACCGCCGGCCGTGGCCGGGTCTTGACTGTCGAAACCGGCCGCGCCCTGGTCGCCGTTGCCGCCGGCCCCGCCGTTACCGCCGTTGCCATGGCTGCCACCGTTACCACCGGCGCCGCCGGTACCGCCGGACACGCCCGTGCCACCGATTCCGGCGCCACCGGCACCGCCGTCACCGCCGTTGCCCGACACCGTGTCCGGCAGCGCTCCGTCGGCGCCGGCCGCACCCGCGGTGCCGGGCGCGCCGCCGAAGGGACCAGCGCTGACACCGGCCGCGCCGCCCGCACCGCCGGCGCCCACCTCACCGAGGTTGCCGCCGGCACCACCGGCGCCACCGGCACCGCCGCCGACAACCTCGTCGCCGACCGCCTCAGTTGCGAATTCCGGAGCGCTACCACCACCGGCGCCACCGTTTCCGCCGGCGCCACCGTTGCCGGCAAGGCCCGAGCCACCGCCAACGCCACCGGCGCCACCATTGCCCGCTGCACCCGAGGGGTGCACGCCGAAGAAGCCGCCGCCGCCGCCATTGCCGCCTGCACCACCGGCGCCAGCGGCGCCGCCGGAGCCGGCGTTACCGCCGCTTCCGCCCGCGCCGCCCTTACCACCCGGGTCACTGGCGGGAACGAGCGCGGCGGGCACGACCTCGGGCCCGTTGTTCACATCGCCGTTGCCACCGGAGCCACCGTTCCCACCATTACCACCGACACCGCCGTTGCCGCCGATGCCACCGTTGCCGCCTGCACCGGAGTTACCGAACAGGCCAGCGGCCCCACCGTTACCGCCGACGGCCCCGTTACCACCGGCAAACCCATCGCCACCGTCGCCGCCGTTGCCGCCGTCGACTCCGTCAGCTCCGGTACCGCCCACCGGGCTCAGACCGTCCGCACCCACGGATCCGTTGGTCCCAGCCGCACCGTTTCCGCCGTTTCCGCCGGTGCCACCGTTGCCGCCGTTACCGAAGAAGAACCCACCGGCGCCGCCGATGCCACCCACTAAGCCGTCCGTGCCGGCCGCGCCGATGCCGTCGATGCCGAAGGCACCCGCGCCCCCGTCGCCGCCGTTGCCCATAAGGGAGCCGCCGGCCCCGCCGCTGCCGCCCACCAGGCCGAGCCCGATGCCGCTGCCTCCGTCACCACCGTTTCCGAGCATGCCGGCGTTGCCGCCGTCGAGGGTGAACGTCGAGCCGGCAGCGAAGTTGTAGGTGCCGTTCTCAATGTCGGCCAGCGTGACCTCGTTGCCATCAGCGTCGAGCAAGACGCTGCCGTTCGCGGCGAGTACGTCGCCGTCGGCATCGACGATCGACCCGCTGCCGCCGTCACCGAACAGGAATCCACCGGCACTCGCCGCGTGGTAAACCAGGTCGCCGTCCGCGTTGAAGTCCACGTAGGCGTTGGCACCGTTGGCGAAGATGCCGTCGAGGTGCAGGCCGCTGCCGATCAGGAACTGACCGATGTCATACAGCGGCTGGTAGATGATCATGTTGATCGAGTTGGCCACCAGCTCGTTGAGGGCCTGCAGCGGGTCGGTGCCCGCCGCCGTGCCGGCCAGGTCGCCGCCAAACGCGTCGAATCCAAGCCATTCAAGCCCCGACGTGTCAGCCGCGGGCGGCTCGATCCAGCTGAACAAGTCATCGAACAGGCCGTCGAGCCCGTCAGCGCTGGCCGGCGCGGCCGTGAGTGGCGTCATGCCGAAGGCCAGGAACGCACCCACAGCGCTGGTGGCGCCCACGGCGCGGCGAACTCGGCTAGTTGCAGTCTTGGTAGCGGAGCGGTGTGACATGAGATCTCCCCGGGGCAGATTAGCTCTTGACTGTTGACAGGGACGTAAATTGCTTATCCGGCGTTAAGGTAACAGACCTTTTTTAAATTCGGCAACCAATTGCGGCAAATAGAAGTCGTGCACGCTCCGCCTGCAACCCTGTGACCAGGCACTTTGCGTAGAAAGAAGTCTTATCGAGAGGACTTTGGTGCGACAATAAGGAGTGTTATGTCCATTTTCTGGTCCACCGGAAACGGACGGCCGGCGTTTTGCCTGCGTTGCTAGCAAAGTCGCGATAAGGGTGCTTGTTTGCAAGCAGCACCGTTCCGACCACGGGCTAACGGGCAATTCGAAGGCCCGCGCGCCAGGATCGGGTGGTAGCTGCGCCGGCAACACCGGGCGATCCACGAGCCTGAGAACCAGGCACTGCGGTAGCCATGGGCGACTCAGGTGTCCGTTGGGCGCGACCTACGCGTACGGAACCCAGCGCTTCGTAGGTTCAGGCGGCACCGAAAAAACGACTGCGGCCCGGACTTTCGACCGGGCCGCAGTCGTCGCAGCTGCGCGGAATCATGACTCCCTAGGGGATGTGCTTGTCTTCGCCGTTGGCACCGTTCACGCCGTTGGCCTGACCGTTGCTGCCGTTGCCGCCAGTGACATGAGCATTGTTGATGCCGAATCCGTTGGCGGTGATGGAAGCAGAGCCGCCGTTGCCCCCGTTGCCGCCGGTACCGGTCAGACTGCCTGCACCACCGTCCCCGCCCTTGCCGCCGACCGCGGTGCTGGTGGTCACGGTGCCGCCGTTGAGCTGGTTGAAGATGCCGCCGCCGCCACCGCCGCCGCCACCGCCGCCGAGCCCGGAGGTCTTGCCGCTGGCAGCCGCACCGCTGCCGCCGTTGCCGCCGGCGCCACCGGTCGCGCCGTTGCCGCCGATACCGCCACCGTTGGCGCCCGCGCCACCATAGCCACCGGCTCCGGCGCTGCCGGTACCGCCGTCGATCACACCGCCGCCGCTACCGCCGACGCCGCCCCGGCCGCCGGTGAAGCTACCCGCGCCGCCCGCACCGCCGGCACCGCCGCGGCCAGCG
The DNA here is from genome assembly GCF_046250095.1 of Mycobacterium sp. SMC-11. Taxonomy (NCBI): domain Bacteria; kingdom Bacillati; phylum Actinomycetota; class Actinomycetes; order Mycobacteriales; family Mycobacteriaceae; genus Mycobacterium; species Mycobacterium sp. SMC-11. The sequence goes on from NZ_CP176430.1 coordinate 4,540,695, forward strand.
AGGCCGCCGACAGTCGCACCACCCGCACCCCCGGCGCCGCCCGTGCCGCCGGTGGTCAACACCGGGTTCTCGGCGTCGTTGCCGGCCGGTGCACCGGAACCACCGTTGCCGCCGGTACCGCCGACACCGGCCCTGCCGTTCTCGGAGCTACCACCGACACCGCCTGCGCCGCCGTTGCCACCGGTCAGCGAGCCGTCACCGATGTTGCCGACACCAGTGGTGTCGCCACCCGCGCCGCCGGTGCCACCGTTACCGCCGACGGTGTCGTTGCCGGTCGCGGCGGCGCCCGCACCACCCTGGCCGCCGATACCACCGTGAGCCGAGCCTTGGCCACCGGTTCCACCGGTGCCACCATTACCGCCGGTGCCCGTGCCGCCGTCGGCCTGCGCGGTCAGCGCGCCACCGGTACCGCCGTTACCACCGGTGCCGCCGGTGATGCCTACGCCGCCGGTGCCGCCCTTGCCGCCGGTGCCGGCCGCGTAGCCGGTGCCCCCGGTTCCGCCGTTGCCGCCGTTGCCGCCGTTCGCGGCATAGAAACCGCCATTGGCGGCCGCGTTGCCGCCGTCACCGCCCGCGCCACCGGAGCCACCGTTACCGAGGTTTCCGATCAAGCCATAGGTGCCGTCGGTGCCGCCACCGCCACCCTTGCCTCCCACCCCGGCCAGAGCGCCGCCTTGGCCGCCCTTACCACCCGTACCACCATCGCCGCCGTTGCTGGTCCCACCGTCGGCACCGTGGCCGCCCCTACCGCCGACGCCACCGTCACCGCCGCGGCCCTGGTTGCCGCCGTTTCCGCCGTTGCCGTTGACCGCCGCACCACCGTTGCCGCCGCTGCCGCCCGTGCCTCCGTCGCCGGCGTTGCCGCCCCTGCCGCCGGCCACACCCTGGGTCTCCGAATCTGCGCCCCGGCCACCGGTGCCGCCCGTGCCGCCCACACCGCCGGCACCACCGTTGCCGCCGTCGCCGGCAATCGAACCGCCGGCACCGCCGAGCCCGCCCGCACCGCCGTTGCCGCCGACGGCGCCGGTGCCGCCGGGTGTGGTCACGTCGTAGCTGTCGTACCCGGCCGCGCCCTGGCCGCCATTACCACCCACGCCGCCGTTGCCGCCATTGCCGTGGTCGCCGCCGGCGCCACCGTTACCGCCGTCACCGCCGGCCACACCCGTGGCGCCGATCCCGGCGCCACCAGCGCCACCGTTACCGCCGTTGCCGGTTGCGGTGGGCAGCGTGCCGTCGGCGCCGTCCTCGCCCGCGGTGCCGTGCGGTCCACTGAAGATGGTTCCCGGGCTCACCCCGGCTGCGCCACCCTTGCCACCTAGACCAACCGCGCCCAGGTTGCCGCCCTGGCCGCCGTCGCCGCCTCGCCCGCCGCCGACGGTCACGTCATCGTCAGCGGCACGGGCAAACTCGAACGCTCGATCGCCACCGGCACCACCCGCGCCACCGTTGCCACCGTTGCCGGCTTGCCCGGAACCGCCGCCAGCACCACCGGCACCGCCGTTACCCGCGGCCCCAGAGGTGTGGATGCCGAAGAACCCACCGCCACCACCGTTACCGCCGGCGCCGCCCACGCCGCCGGCCCCACCGGCGCCGGCGTTACCACCGTTTCCGCCCGTGCCACCGTCGCCGCCCGGGTCGCTGGCGACGGCCTGAATGCCGATGACGGGGCCGTTGTTCAGGTCGCCGTCGCCGCCGGCACCGCCGTTACCGCCATTGCCGCCGACTCCCCCGGCGCCACCAACACCGCCATTACCGCCGGCCCCGGAGTTTCCGAACAGGCCGGACGCACCACCGTTACCGCCGGCGGCACCGTTGCCACCGGCAAAGCCGTTGGTGCCGTCGGTGCCGTTGCCTCCGTCGAAGCCGGTGGCGCCGCTGCCGCCCTTGGGACTCAGACCCGTCGTGCCCGCATTTCCGTTCGTGCCGGCCGCGCCGTTTCCGCCGTTGCCGCCGACGCCACCGTTGCCGCCGTTTCCGAACAGGAAGCCGGCCGCGCCACCGGCACCACCCGCCAGGCCGTCCGTGCCGCCTGCAGCGACGCCGTTGACTCCGAAGGCGCCCGCGCCGCCGTCGCCGCCGTTGCCCATCCAGGTACCGCCGGCGCCACCGTCGCCGCCTGCCAGGCCGAGCAGCAGGCCGCTGCCACCGTCGCCGCCGTCGCCGAGCATGCCGGCGTTGGCGCCGTCGAGGCTGACAGTCGAACCCGGAATGAACTGGTACGTGCCGTTTTCGACGTCGGCCCAGGTGATGTCGTCGCCATTGGCGTTCTGCAGGACGGCGCCACCGGCGCCGAGCAGCTCACCGTCGGCGTTGACGAACGTGCCGCTACCACCGTCACCGAAGAGGAAGCCACCACCGGTCGCAGCGTGGAAGACCAGACCGCCGTCACTGTCGAGGCTGACGTAGGCGTTGGTGCCGTTGTCGAAGACGCCATCGATCTGCAGACCGCTGCTGATCAACGACTGACCGATGCTGTGCAGCGGTTGGTAGATCACCGTATTCATCGTGGTGGCGACCAGTTCGTTAAGACCCTGCAGCGGGTCGACGGCGGCCGCCGAGCCGGCCAGGTCACCGCCAAACCACGCCCCGAGGTCCAACCAGTCGAACGCCGAGGTGTCGGCGGGGGACGGGTCGATCCAGCTGAACAGATCGTCGAAGAAGCCGTCGGCACTGGCCGGCGCCGCGGTCAGCGGTGTCATGCCGAACGCGAGGAACGCACCCACCGCGCTGGTGGCGCCCACGGTGCGACCAAGGCGACTCTTCCTGCTTTTAGCGACCGAGCGGTGCGACATGACTTCCCCTAAGGCGAGATGAGCTGGTGACGGAACACGCAAAATGCTTAGCGTGCGATAAGTTAACAGAGGCGCCACAGGGTGGTAATCAATTCCGCCGATACGCCGCGTCAAGGGCCATGCAGCGCGGGCAACCTGGAGATATGCGTAGAAATGAGTCTTATCCAGAAGACATCGGTTCGTATATGGGGAGTTTTTACGACTCGCTTTACACCCGGCCCTGGGCTAAGAACTGTGCGTTACCTAGGATGACTGAGTCTTACCAATAAGCCTGGGCTGGCAAAGCCTCAGGCTGCCCTAGCCTCCATCTAGATGTTCGCCTCGCACGCATCCGCGCAGCGTTGCGGGTAGCCGCTCAGCGCGAAGCTCGACGGAGGAGAGCCGAAGCTCGGACCGCGCGAGGAGCCCGCGGTTCAGCGAGGCTCGAGCCCAGCGCCCCGCGGGTCAGGCGATCAGGTCAGCCAGGCCCAAGTCGGTGAGCACCGCATCGAATCCGTCCGGGGTCAGCCCGGCGTCGACAGCGCCCACGGTGAACGCATCGTCGAGGCTCCCCGGGGCGACAACCTCATCGATGCCGCCCGGGTGGAAGACATCGGCCAGGCCGAAGATGCCGGCCTCGCTGGAGCTGGGGTCGAGCAATTCACCGGTAAGCCAGTTACGGGTCTCGTACCACTCCACCATGTTGTCGAACAGGTCCTTTAGGGCGTCGCCGGCCGTGCCCAGCAAGGTGATGGTGTCCTCGACACCCTGCCAGCCCTCGGTGAGCACCAGCAGAGGCGCACCGACCAGCAGCGTCAGCGGGATGACGAAGAACAACTCGCCGAGCGCCTCGAGGCCGATTACCACTGGGAACCACGGGGTTCCCGGGTCGTCCAGAATCGGGATGATCCAGTTCAATCCGGTCAAAGTGCCGATGATGTCCATGAGGCTGGAGTCGGAGGACAGCGCCGTCAACTCGACCGGGGTGAAGACGGCGGCTGGCGGGAGAGCCACGGGGGACGCCGCGGCAGGGATGGGCGTGACGCCGCCGGCCGTAAACGCGACCACACCAGCGGTCGCAACGCTGGCGATGGCCCGAGAATATCCGTTCGACGCAGTCCACATAGGGACTGAGTGTATTGCAGTGCAACGGAATTTTCGAACCCAAAACTGAACACTGAGATGAAATCGTTTGCGACCCGTGGGCAGTGATTTGCGGCGTTGCTCATCCGGGCGACCAGTCACGTCCACCGGGCTCAAACGGCAACTGCGACAAGGTATTTAGCCGGTATCGCGGCTAGTGTCGCCGCGCGGGATTCGCGCACACGCAACGCATGCGCGGTGGCCGCACTTTTAATCCGGCACGGCGGTCCCCATGCATCAAAAGAAACACCCCGCACGATTGTGCGGGGTGTTTCTTTTGCGTTGTCCGAACTACCGGGATTAACCCTCGATGACCGGCGGCTGCGGAGCGGTACCGGGGGTACCGGGCTGGCCGGCGGTTCCGTTGCTCTCGGCGTCCGGTCCTGCGCCAGCGGCGCCACCGGCGCCTGCGGCACCGCCCTGGGCGTCGGCACCCGGGGTCGTGCCGGCGCCACCGTTCGGGTTCTCCGGGTCACCCAGCTCCGGGACCACGGCGTTGCCGCCGTTGCCGCCGTTGCCGCCGTTGCCACCGTGGACGTCGCCGGAGCCACCAGCGCCACCGTCGCCACCGGCGCCACCCTGGATGCCGTCGATCGGGCCCGAGGAGTTGTCGTTGGACTGGGTCTCCTGGCTCGGGTCGCCCCAACGGATAGTGCTGCCGTCGCCGCCGTTACCGCCGGCACCACCGTCGCCACCGATACCGCCGGTGCCATCGGTGTTGGCCAGGCCAGCGCCGCCGGCGCCACCGGCGCCACCAGCACCACCGTTGCTACCGCCCGCGTAGGGGTCGCTGCCGCCGTTGCCACCGTTACCACCGGCACCGCCGTTGGCACCGAAGCCGCCGGCACCACCCGCGCCACCGGTACCGGCCGCGCCCTGCGGACCGAAGGTGCCGGAACCGGCCGGACCCTCGATGGCCGTGCCCACGGTCACGTTCGCGATGTCGCCGCCGGAACCGCCGTTACCGCCCTTGCCGCCGTCGCCGATGTGGCCATCGGTGCCGTTGGCCGCGCCCTGACCGGCCGCACCACCGTTGCCGCCGGCACCGCCGGCACCGCCGTCACCGGGCGTTCCGTAGAACCCGTGGACCTCGTCGTGAGACGAGTGCTGGTTGACCGAGCCGTTGCCGCCGTTGCCACCGTTGGAGCCGGCACCGCCGACACCGCCGTTGCCACCGTTGCCGGCGGTTCCGCCGCCGTTGCCGCCGGCACCGCCGTGTCCACCCTCAGCACCGACGCCACCGTTCTGGCCGGGGATGGCGGGGGCGTCGACGGTGTCCTGTCCGTCGGCACCGTTGGTCGCGGCGGAGGCGTTACCACCGTTACCACCGTTACCACCGTCGCCATCGACACCGGCCGCACCGTTGTTGGCGCCTTCGCCACCAGCGGCACCACCGGCAGCCGCAGCACCACCGTTACCGGCGTTGCCGCCGTTGCCGCCGGCCATACCGTTCGCCCCGGCGCCGTTCACCGCGAGGCCGTCTGCACCGACACCGCCGTCGCCACCGCGACCGCCGTTACCACCGAGGCCACCGTCACCGTTGGCACCAGCCACACCCGCGACGGAGCCAGTCCCGGCTGCGCCGCCGACGCCGCCAGCGCCACCGAGGGCACCGTTGCCGCCGTTGCCGCCGTTGAAGCCGTCGCCGGAGCCTTCGTCGGCGAAGCTGCCGTTCGCACCGGTCACACCGTCGCCACCGTTACCGCCGATACCACCGGCGCCGGCCGCACCACCGTTGCCCGCAGCACCGGGGGTGTGCACACCGAAGAAGCCGCCGGCGCCACCGTTACCGCCGACACCACCGTTACCGCCGACACCACCGACACCGGCGTTGCCACCGTTGCCGTCCTCGGTGTCCGCACCAGCAGCGCCCGCACCGCCGGCGCCACCGACGCCGCCGACACCACCGGTGCCACCGGCACCGGAGTTACCGAACAGGCCGGCCACACCACCGTTGCCGCCCGCGCCGCCGTTGCCCGCAACGCCACCGGCCTGACCGATGCCACCGGCAGCGCCGGTACCACCGATGCCACCGGTACCACCAGCGCCACCGTTGCCGATCAGGAAGCCACCGTCACCACCGACGCCACCGGCGAAGCCGACCGCACCGATGTCACCGATGCCGCCGGTACCACCAGCGCCACCGTTGCCCATCAGGAAGCCACCGGCACCGCCGTCGCCACCGAGGCCGAAGAAGTTGCCGCCGTCGCCACCGTTGCCGATCAAGCCGGCGTTGCCGCCGTTGAGGTTGAAGTCGTTCGAAGCGAACGAGTAGGTGCCGTTCTCGATGCCCGCGAGCGTGACAACGTTGTCGTTCTCGTCGAGCAGGACCTCGCCGTTGGCGCCGAGCACTTCACCGTCAGCGTTGAGGAACGCACCGCTGCCGCCGTCGCCGAACAGGAAGCCACCCGCGGAGGCGGCGTTGTAGACCAGGTCGCCGTCCTCGTTGAAGCCCACGTAGGCGTTGTCGCCGTTGTCGAAGACACCGTCGATACGCAGGCCCAGGTCGTTGATCAGGAACTGGTTGATGCCGTAGATCGGCTGGTAGATCAGCGTGTTGAGGGTGTTGGCCACCAGCGTGTTGAGGCCATCGAGCGGGCTCGCGGCCGCTGCGCCGGCCAGGTCACCGTCAAACGCGCTGAAGCCCAACCAGTCAAACCCGGAGGTGTCGGCAGCCGACGGCTCGATCCAGCTGAACAGGTCGCCGAAGAAGTCCTCGAAATCAGCGCTGGCAGGCGCCGCCGTGACCGGCGTCAAGCCGAACGCAAGGAATGCGCCTGCGGCACTGGTGGCGCCCACGGCGCGACTGAGGCGACGAGTCCTACTCTTGGCGGCAGATCGGTTCGACATGTTTTCCCTTCAGGTGAGGATTAGCTATTGGCGGCTGACAGGGTCGTAAATTGCTAAGCCGCCGTTAAGGTAACAGAGGGGCAGCAACTCAGGCAACCGAGCCGACATCAAGAACCTGGCAGGTAGTTGAAATGCCCGTGAACAGTTTGTTTACCGAAGTTGCCACGGGTTTAGTTGGACACGTGTCTAAATATGAAACGGATCACAGCAAATCGCAATATGCTCATGCTGAGCGGAAAACTGTGAAACGCGTAGGTTTTCTGTCATGTTTCCGCAGGTCAAGCTTGTGCACCTTGGTTCACTAGAGCGGTCTGGCGGCCCGTTGAGCGTCCTGCGAGACGCGAGTCGCTGTCGTCACCGTTGCGGCCGTGGCCGGCTGTCGGGCGCAGTTGCTGATTAGGATTCGCGGGTGGCCGAGATAACACCGCGCCCCCTGCAGTTGTCGACGCAGGTATGGCGATTCCTTGTCACCGGGGCACTGTCGGCGGTCGTGGATTTCGGGCTGTATCTGCTGCTGTACCTGGGGGCAGGCGTTCCGGTCGACATAGCCAAGGCGATCAGCTTCGTTGCCGGCACCACCACCGCCTATCTGATCAACCGGCGATGGACCTTCCAGTCCTCATCCCATGCCGGGCGGTTCGTCGCGGTCATGGCGCTCTACGCGCTGACGTTCGGCGTGCAGGTGGGAATCAACCATCTATGCCTGCAGCTACTCGATTACCAGCGGTGGGCGCTGCCGGTGGCGTTCGTGGCGGCGCAGGGCACGGCGACCGTGATCAATTTCGTCGTACAGCGGACGCTGATCTTCCGGGCGCGCTAACTCAGGCCAGGGCGACCGCAGGGCCGGCATCAGCGCCGGTGGTGCCGGTGGTCCCCTCGCCACCGGCACCACCGTTCCCTCCGACGCCCCCGAGGTCTTGCTGGCCGACCGAACCAGTCAGGCCCATCAATTCGCCGCGGCCATCCGCCAGCCCGTCGAGACCATTGCCGATCAAGTCACGCTCTCTCAGCAGGGTCGCAAAATCATTGATCGGGTCCAGCCACGCGGCGTTGCCCGGTTCGGCGATCTGATCCGGGGTGACCCGCCAGGCCGGCAGGGACTCGTCCGCCTGGTAGAGCATCGACGGGTCCGCGTCGACAGCAAAGCAGTCGCGCCCAACGACGGCGGTCTGCCGCATCCCGCGGATCGCGCCCAAGAGCGCCTCGGTGGAACCCCCCAGGGTGTCGAACGTGACGCTGCCGGTGCAGCCGCGTGCGTTGAGATCGCCGAAGAACTTATCGATCACATCCGCCTGTGCGGTCGGCTCGAGATCCAACCGGGTCAAGGCGAACGCCGGGAACGTGCCGACCGCACTACCAGCGCCGACGATCCGCTGGGCGCGACGCCCATTGGAACGGCCCGACCGACCGGACATGCCAACCCCCACCCAGCGAAAGATAACCGCTACTAACTTGGCGATCACACTAATGGCATCCTTCGCTTAGTCAACACCGGCTCTAGCAGACGGACCGTGCTGCCCCATAGATGTCGTGGCGACCCCGGCAGCCGTCCCATCTGGGCTAATCCCGATTTGATGCACTAATTACCGGGCTCCAGCTGCCGCAATTTCCGACGATGCCGGCCCCTATCCCCGTGTGGGCACTGCTGAAGAGGGCGCCACCCGGCAGCCGACGGGCAAATAATCTCAGTAAACTTTGAGCTAGTTCGGGGGCCGGCAGCGGTATCGGCACGCCCCGCGGCCCGGTCGACAGACCGGGCCGCGGCGATGTGATGAGGGGAACTACGGCTTGTCCGCGCCGTTGTTGCCGGTCCACTGCACCCCGTCACTGCTCTGGCCAGCACCATTGATCTTCTCGTTGGACTGGCCATTACCACCGGTGTTGCCGGGGCCGGTACCGGCGCCGCCGCTGCCGGCCTGGAGGTCACCGTTGGTGTACGAACCGGCGCTGGCGGGGTTATTCGGCCCGCCCGGACCGGTCGCACCGACGTGGACGTATCCGGCTGTGCCGCCCTTTCCGCCGTCGATACCGGCGCCGCCGGTTCCGCCGGCCACCGTGTTGTCAGTGGCTATGGCACCCTCGCCCAGCGCGGTGATCTGCGTCGACGCACTGGCGGCACCGCCGCCTGTGCCGCCGTTGATGCCCTCACCACCGGTGGCACCGGTCGCCGAGCCGCTGGCCTCCGCATCGGCACCGTCGGCGATGATGCTGGCCTTGCCGCCGTTGCCACCGGTCCCGCCACCGAGCGCACCGGTGCTGGCGTTACCGCCGTCACCGCCAGTGGCCGTACCGTGCGCGGTCCCGCCGTTGCCGCCGGCATGACCGCTGGCGCTGTTGATGACACCGGTTGCGCCGTTGCCGCCCGTGCTGCCGACACCGGTGGCGGTGCCGCCGCTACCACCGGTGGCCGTGCCGTACGACAGGCCACCCTGGCCGGTGGCCTCGACTTCACCGAAGGCACCGTTGCCGCCCTTGCCGCCGTCGTAGCCGGCGCCGCCGTTACCGCCGATCGCGGTCGCGTCGTTGCCGCCGCCGACGGTGCCGCCGGCGTTGTCAACCACCAGGTAGCCCGCCCCTCCGGTTCCACCCTGGCTGCCATCTCCGTCACCAACGCCGCCGGTCCCACCATTTGCGGTACCGGAGATGGTGCTGCCGGTGCCGTTGGCATCGGCGATAGCCACACCGCCGGTGCCACCCTTACCGCCGTCTGTGCCATTACCGCCGGCTCCACCGGTGACCTCGGTGCCGGCGATTTGAGCACCGTTGGTGACGATGAGGCCACCGGAGCCGCCGGCACCCCCTTGGCCGCCGTTGGCGTCACCGGTGCCGGCGTCACCACCGCGGGCCGTGCTGTTGGTGATGGAGCTGTCGGCCCCATCGGCAGTCACCGAGGCGTCGCCGCCGGCAGCCCCCGTCGTGGCGGCCGTGCCGATGGCGTGTCCATCGGAGATCGCGCCACCGTTAGTCGCCTGCACCAGGCCGTTACCGCCCGCGGCACCGGCGGCACCGTTACCGCCGGTGGCGCTGCTGTCGGTGACGTTGATGCCGGCGTCGGCCGCGTCGGGTCCGTTGATGGCGTGCCCGATCCTGCCTTCGCCACCGGCGCCGCCGTTGAGGCCGCCGGCACTGTCACCACCGTTGCCACCGGTGGCCGAGCCGTTCGCGATGACGCCGCCGTAGCCGCCCGCGCTGATCCGGCCGGTTCCGCCGGCACCACCGGTGTGACCCGCGCCGTTGAGTGTGGTGCCGGTGCCGCCGTCGCCGCCACGGGCTACGCCGGTGACACTGCCACCGCCACCGTTCTGCATGTCGGCGCGGATCTGCGCGTCACCGCCGATACCGCCGGTGCTGCCCACGCCCACGCCGTCACCACCGTTGCCGCTGATCGCGGTGCCACCGGCGTGCGCGTTCTCGCCGAATGCGGCGATCTGCGCGTAGTAGGTGTAGCCGCCGCCGGTGCCGCCGTCGAGGCCGTCACCACCGTTGCCGCCGGTGACCACACTGTTCGCGTCGACCGTGGCGCCGTCGCCGGCGGCGTAGATCCGCCCGCCGGCCCCGGCACCGCCGTGCCCGCCGTGGCCCGCGCCATCAGCGGTGGCGTTGCCGCCGTTGCCGCCGGTCACCGTGCCGGCGGCCGAGCCACCGTCTTGGTAGTAGGCGCCGGTGGAGATGCGGGCCGAGCCGCCGTCGCCACCGATGCTGCCGCCCCCGGTGGCGGTTCCACCGTTGCCGCCGACGGTCGCACCCGTGACGTCGCCACCGGCATGAGCGGTGTGCGCGTTGTCCTGGTAGATGGTCCACAGCGTCGACTCACCGCCGACGCCACCCCGGCCCCCGTCGACGCCGGCACCACCGTTACCACCGGTGGCCGTGGCGTCGTGGACGCTGCCGTCCAGCTGAGACACCACCTGTGCAGCACCGCCCGCGCCGCCGACACCGCCATTGGCATCACCGGCACCGGCGTTACCGCCCGTCACAGTGACGTTGGTGACGTGGCCGCCCAGCCGGTCAACCCCCGGCGCCGGGGTCGCCAGCGACGGAAGGGTCCCACCTGCCGTGATGACGGCGGCGCCACCGCGGGCGCTGTCCGAGCCGTCGCCACCGGTCACGTGACTGTTGTCGACGTGGCTGCCGTCGGTGGCCAGAATCGTTCCGGCACCGCCGTCGCCACCGCTCCCGCTGCCCGCCTTACCGCCGGTAGCGCTGCTGTCGACCACCGAAGTGGTTGCTCCGTCTGCGGAGATGGAGGCCGATCCACCGGTCGCGGCATCGTTGCTGTCGCTGCCGGTCGCCGCACTGCCGGTGATGGTGGCGCCGTTGGTGGCCTGCACCAGTGCGGTCCCGCCGTTGTGGCCGGCGCCGCCGTCACCGCCGGTGGCGCTGCTGCCGGTGATGGTGTCACTGCCGCTGGTCACGGTGTTCGGGTTGCCGGCGAAGACCTGCGCCCGGCCGCCGACGCCGCCGTTGACGCCGTTGGCGCTGTCGCCGCCGTTGCCGGCGGTCGCGGTGCTGTTGGCGATGGCGTCGTTTTCGGCATTGGTCTGTACGTAGGCCTGGCCGCCGTTGCCGCCGTTGTTGCCGGCGCTGCCCGCGCCACCGTCACCGCCGACGGCATGGCCGTCGGTGATGGTGCTGTTCTCACCGAGCGCCCGCACCCAGCCGATGGCGCCGTCGCCGCCCCGGCTGCCAACGCCGTCGCCGGTGCCGCCGTTGCCGGCCTGGCCGGTGCCACTGGCCTTGGCGCCGTCGGTCAGCGCTGAGACCTGGCCGTTCTGGCCGTTACCGCCGACGCCACCGTTCAAACCGTCACCACCATTGCCGCCGTGGCCGGTGCCGCTGGCTTCGGAGCCCTGGCCGCCGGCCAGGATGCTGCCGTAGCTGCCGTTGCCGCCGGTGCCGCCGCCGGTGGCGTTGCCGCCGTGACCGGCGATCGCCGTCCCGTGCGCTGTGCCACCGGGTCCACCGTTGGCGCCGGCACCAGCGTTGGGAGCCACCTTGGCGCTGGTGACATCGGCGTTGCCGCCCTTGCCGCCCTGACTGTCGGCGTCGGTGGCGTTGCCGCCGTTGCCCCCGGTGGCCTGGCCGTAGGACGTGCCGTCCTGACCGGCGGTGACGTGCCCCAGGCCGCCGGCACCACCGGTACCGCCGTTGGTGCCGTCGCCGCCGGTGCCGCCGGTGCCGGTGCTGATGCCGGACGGGTCGTCCACGTCGCCGGTGATCTGGCCGCCGTTGGTGGCATCCAGGTAGCCCGTGCCGCCGGCACCGCCGATACCGCCGTCGCCGATACCGCCGTCACCGCCGACGGCGAGACCACCGGTCACCGAGCTGCCAGCCCCATCGGCCAAGACATAGCCCACACCGCCGGCACCACCGGTGCCGCCGTTGGTGCCATGGCCACCGGTACCGCCCACCGCGATGGTGTCGGTGATGACACCACCGTTGGTGGCGATCAGATAGGCATCGCCGCCGGCACCGTCCGTGCCGTCGACAGCGAAGGTGGTGAAGCCACCGCGCGCAAAGCCGCTGCCGCCGCTACCGCCGTCACCACCGGTGACGTGGCTGTTGGTGGTGGTGCTGCCATCGTCGGCGGTGATCGACGCGGCTCCGCCGCCCGCCGTGGTAGACGCGTTGCCACCGGTCGCCGAGCTCGATTCGACCGTGCTGCCGTTGCTAGCGGTTATGCCGGCGGCTCCGCCAGCACTCCCAGCAGCACCGTTGCCGCCGGTGACGTGACTGTCGGTGATGTGGTCATTACCAGTGCCCGGGTTGGCGCCTTCAGCCCCGACAAAGTTCGTCGCGCGGCCGCCGTTGGCGCCGTTGACGCCATCAGCGCTGTCGCCACCTCGCCCACCGATCGCCGAACTGTCGGTGCTGGTGCTGTTGTCCGAGTTGGCCTGTACGTAGGACGTGCCGCCATTGCCGCCGGTCAGCCCATCGCTACCCGTACCGCCATTGCCACCGCTCGACTGGGCACCGGTGACCGTGGAGTCTTCGCCCACAGAGCGGACCCAGCCCAGCCCACCGTCGCCGCCCGTGCTGCCCACGCCGATGCCGTCGCCACCGCTGCCGCCGTAGGCTTCGCCGTCCGCCTTGGCGCCGTCGGCCAGCGCCGACACCTGACCGCCGATACCGTTGCCGCCGGTACCACCGTCGAGGCCATCACCACCCGAGCCGCCGACCGCGATGCCTGAGGCTTCTGAGCCGGCACCGCCCGCCATAATCGCACCGTTGCGGGCGATGCCACCGGTACCGCCGCCGGTCGCATTGCCACCGGCACCGCCCGTCGCAGTGCCGGACGCGGTGCCACCGTTTCCGCCCAAACCACCGGGTTGTCCGTCACTCCAGGCCGCCTGGATACCACCGAGGCCCCCGGCACCGCCGACACTGCCGACGCCCGTGGCACTGCCACCGACCCCACCGGTCGCCGTGCCGGACGCGTCACCGCCGGTCCCGGAGCCTTCCAGGCCGGCATAGACCGCCCCGGCACCGCCGGCACCACCAACGCCGCCATCGCTACCGGTACCGCCGCTGGCGCCAGTGATGGTCGCGTCGTGGACGAGGCCACCCTGCCCTGCGCTCGCATACCCGCCACCACCGGCACCACCCGTGCCGCCGGCGCTGCCGGCGCCGCCGACACCACCGGTGACGATGGCGTTATCAACGCTGCCACCCGAGTTGGCCTCGACCGTCGCGCCACCACCGACGCCGCCGGCACCACCGTTGGCATCTCCTGCCCCGGCGTTGCCGCCGGTCGCCGAGCTGCCCACAACGGTGCTGCCCGTCCCGTCAGCGGTGATGCTCGCCGCGCCACCGGCCGCACTCTCGCTGGCGTTGCCGCCGGCGGCCGAGACCGTGTCGATGACAGCGCCGTCAGTCGCGGTCACGCTGGCGCTGCCGCCGGCACCGCCCGAACCGCCGTTACCACCGGTGACCGTGGCGTTGGTGACCTTGCTGTTCGCGCCGTCAGCGACAATTGCCGCCGCGCCGCCGTCGAAGCCGTCGCCGGCGTTGCCGCCGGTCACTGTGCTGCCAGCGACACTGCCGCCGTTGGTGACCAGTAGCGAGGCGCCGCCACCAAGGGCGTTTTCGCTGTCTAGCCCGCTAGACACCGTGGTGTTTTCGATGGAGCCGCCGTCGGCAGCGATCAGCGAGTTGCTGGCACCGTCCTCGCCGACAACACCGCCCTGACCACCGTTGCCGCCGTTGCCGCCATCGACAGTGCCGTCGGTGATGGTGCTGCCCGGGCCGTCGGCGTGGATGGTCGCACCTCCGCCGGTTCCGCCGTGACCGCCGGCCGCGACCGTGCTGCCAGCGCCCCCGTCGCCGCCCTTACCACCGGTGGCAGTACCGGTAGCGGTACCGCCGTTGGTGCCACCCACATAGGCACCGCCACCGCCACCACCGCCGGCACCGCCGAAGCCGGCATCCGCGCCGGCGCTGAGGGCACCGCTACCGCCGACACCACCGGTGCCGCCGATCGCGCCAGCACCAATGCCGGCGCCGGTACCGCCGGCACCGCCGTCACCGCCCTTACCGGCCGCTCCGCCATCGACAGCCGCACCACCGGCACCACCGGTGCCGCCGATACCACCGGCTTGGCCGAGCAGCCCATCGCTGCCGACACCATCGCCGTCGCCACCCTTGCCGCCGTTGCCGCCGTCGCTGGTCGCGCCCGACGTCGTGCCAGCCGCACCGTCGACGCCTGCCGTTCCCGCACCAGTACCGGCGGCACCGCCGCCACCTACCGCGCCACCGGCGGCGCCGTTACCACCGTTACCGCCGGCGCCGGCGGTGTCTCCGCCACCTCCGCCGGCGCCATCACCACCGGTGCCGGCCGTTCCTGCGTTGCCGCCGTCGCCTCCGACGCCACCATTGCCGTTGACGAGGCTGCCGTTACCCCCGGTGCCGCCCTCGCCGCCGGCGCCACCCGTTCCGGCGTTGCCGCCATTACCGCCGGAGTTGTCTCCGCCGGTGGCGCTGAAGCCTTCGCCGCCGTTACCACCAGAACCACCGGTACCGCCTTTGCCTCCGGTGCCACCGACATTGCCGGTTCCGCCCGCACCGCCGGTGCCACCGACCCCACCGGCGCCACCGTGGCCGCCGTTGGGATCCCCGTCGACTCCGGCCAGACCGTTGAAGCCCTGACCTCCGACGCCTCCGGCACCACCGTTACCGCCGTTGCCCTGGGCGGCGTGGCTGCCGTCGGTCTGCAGGCCACCCTGGCCGCCGTTGCCGCCGGCTCCACCGTTGCCGCCGGCCGTGCCGTCGACGTTGACCACGTCACCCGCGGAGCCCGCAGCGCCGTCCTTACCGTCGCCGCCATTACCGCCGACACCGGCGGCGCCGTCCGCGGCGTGACCGCCGCCGACCAGGAGACCACCCTTGCCGGCGTTGCCGCCGAGGCCACCGTCACCACCGGCCGTACCAGCCGCAGCAGCACCATCGGAGGCCGCGTCATACCCGGCGCCACCTGCGCCTCCGTCGCCACCCTTACCGGCGGTGCCGTTCGCACCCGACGCGGCCTGGACGCCACCACCGGAGACACCACCGGCGCCACCAGCACCGGCGTTACCACCATTGCCACCGTTGCCACCGGCACCACCGTCGGGGTTAAGCGCGCTACCGGCCGCACCGATCGCGCCGTTGGCGCCATCGGTGCCCGAACCACCCTTGCCACCGACACCGCCGGCGCCGTGGGTGCCGGCCGTCGAACCCGTACCGGCAACACCACCGTTGCCGCCTACCCCGCCATTGCCGCCCGACGTACCGGCCGCCGCACCAGCACTGACCGCGTCATACCCGGCACCACCGGCACCACCAGCACCACCGTTGCCGCCCTTACCCGACGCCGCATGGCTGCCATCGATCTGCAGACCACCCTGGCCACCGTTGCCACCGTTACCGCCGGAAGTGCCGGCCGTACCGTCGACGCTGCCTGCGGTACCCGCCGTACCAGCAGCACCCGCCTTACCCGAGCCACCATTACCGCCGACACCAGCGGTGCCGTCCGCGGCACGACCACCACCGACCTGCAAGCCACCCTGCCCGGCGTTACCACCGACACCACCATTGCCACCCGAGGTACCCGCGGCGGCACCGGCGTCGCTCGCGGCGTCATACCCGGCGCCACCGACACCACCATTGCCGCCCTTACCGGCCACACCGTTGGCGCCCGACGCGGCCTGGACCCCGCCACCAGAGACACCACCGGCGCCACCAGCACCGGCGTTACCACCATTGCCACCGTTGCCACCGGCACCACCGTCGGGGTTAAGCGCGCTACCGGCCGCACCGATCGCGCCGTTGGCGCCATCGGTGCCCGAACCACCCTTGCCACCGACACCGCCGGCGCCGTGGGTGCCGGCCGTCGAACCCGTACCGGCAACACCACCGTTGCCGCCTACCCCGCCATTGCCGCCCGACGTACCGGCCGCCGCACCAGCACTGACCGCGTCATACCCGGCACCACCGGCACCACCAGCACCACCGTTGCCGCCCTTACCCGACGCCGCATGGCTGCCATCGATCTGCAGACCACCCTGGCCACCGTTGCCACCGTTACCGCCGGAAGTGCCGGCCGTACCGTCGACGCTGCCTGCGGTACCCGCCGTACCAGCAGCACCCGCCTTACCCGAGCCACCATTACCGCCGACACCAGCGGTGCCGTCCGCGGCACGACCACCACCGACCTGCAAGCCACCCTGCCCGGCGTTACCACCGACACCACCATTGCCACCCGAGGTACCCGCGGCGGCACCGGCGTCGCTCGCGGCGTCATACCCGGCGCCACCGACACCACCATTGCCGCCCTTACCGGCCACACCGTTGGCGCCCGACGCGGCCTGGACCCCGCCACCAGAGACACCACCGGCGCCACCAGCACCGGCGTTACCACCATTGCCACCGTTGCCACCGACACCACCATCGGGGTTCAGCGCACTACCGGCCGTACCGACCGCACCATTGGCGCCGGCGGTTCCGCTACCGCCCTTACCGCCGACGCCCCCGGCGCCGTGGGTTCCAGCGGTCGAACCCGTACCGGCAACACCACCGTTGCCGCCTACCCCGCCATTGCCGCCCGACGTACCGGCCGCCGCACCAGCACTGACCGCGTCATACCCGGCACCACCGGCACCACCCGCGCCACCGTTGCCGCCCTTACCCGACGCCGCATGGCTGCCATCGGCCTGCAGACCACCCTGGCCACCGTTGCCACCATTACCACCGGCGGTACCGGCCGTGCCGTCGACGCTGCCTGCGGTACCCGCCGTACCAGCAGCACCCGCCTTACCCGAGCCACCATTACCGCCGACACCGGCGGTGCCGTCCGCGGCACGACCACCACCGACCAGCAAGCCGCCCAGCCCGGCGTTACCACCGACACCACCGTTGCCGCCGGACGTGCCAGCCGCAGCGGCACCATCGGCTGCCGCGTCATACCCGGCGCCGCCGACACCACCATTGCCGCCCTTACCGGCCACACCGTTGGCGCCGGACGCGGCGTAGTTGCCGCCACCGGAATCACCACCGGCACCACCAGCACCGGCGTTACCACCATTGCCACCATTGCCACCGACACCACCATCGGGGTTCAGCGCACTACCGGCCGTACCGACCGCACCATTGGCGCCGGCGGTTCCCGAGCCGCCGTTGCCGCCGACACCACCAATACCGTGCAGCCCAGAAACCGAGCCGGTTCCTCCCGCGCCACCGTTACCACCGGCGCCGCCGGCGCCACCGTCGCTGCCCGGGGCCGCCCCTGCGCCTACCGCGTCCCACCCGCTGCCGCCCTTGCCACCGGCGCCACCGTTGCCGCCGACACCATCGGTAGCCCGGGAGGTGCCGTCGGCCTCCAGACCGCCCTGCCCGCCGTTGCCACCACGGCCACCGGCTTGACCGGCCGTTCCGTCGATGTGGTTGGCGTTCCCATCGACCCCGTGGGCGCCGTCCTTGCCGTCGCCTCCGTTACCGCCGATCGCGGCGACGCCGGAGGTTGCGCGCGATCCGTCGGCTTCCAGGCCGCCTAGGCCCGCGTTACCGCCGGCGCCACCGTTGCCGCCGGCCGTGCCCGCAAGCGCGCCGGGGTCCGTGGCCGCGTCGTAGCCGTTGCCACCGACGCCGCCGTCGCCGCCCTTGCCGGCCGAACCGTGGGTGCCCGACGCGGCGTGGTTACCGCCACCGGAATCACCACCGGCGCCACCGACACCGGCGTTACCACCATTGCCGCCGTTGCCGCCCGCGCTGCCGTTCATGGTCGATGCCGTGCCCGTGACACCCGCGGCACCGTCGCCGCCGTCGGTACCGGAACCACCGTTGCCACCGACGCCGCCGACACCATGCGTACCGGTAGTGGCGCCGGTTCCGCCGACACCGCCATTGCCGCCCGCACCGCCGTGTCCACCCGAGGTACCCGCCGCCGCACCCTCGGCGAGCGCGTCATATCCGCGGCCACCCTTGGCACCATCACCACCGTTGCCACCGCCGCCTTCGGCGGCGCGCGTCACGCCATCGGCCTCTAGGCCGCCCTGACCACCGTTGCCACCGGCGCCGCCATTACCGCCGGCCGCGCCGTCGTGCGACGAGGCGCTGCCGTCAGCTCCGGCGTAACCCGCTCCCCCGTTACCGCCCCGGCCGCCGGTACCGGCTGTACCGCCGGAACCGCTGGCTGCCTGACCACTGGCACCTTGGCCACCGGCACCGCCCTGACCCGCGTTGCCGCCGGCGCCACCGGTTTGGCCGGCGAACCCGTCAACGTGCGAGGCGTTTCCGTTGGCGCCGTCGGCACCGTCGGCGCCGTCTCCACCGACACCGCCGTTGCCACCGATCGCTCCGTCACCCTGGCCACCCGCGATGCCGGCAGCGCCCGAGTCGGCGAACCAGCCGCCGGCGCCACCCGAGCCGGCCTTACCAGCAGCACCACCGTGACCACCGACACCACCGTTGCCGCCGCTGATCGCGTCAACGTGGCTGACGGTGCCGTCCGCGCCATCAGCGCCGTGGCCACCGACACCACCGGCGGCACCCGTACCACCGGAACCGCCCTTACCGCCGTCACCGAACCAGTTCGATCCGCGGCCACCGGCACCACCGTTGCCGCCGGCGCCACCGTTTTGTCCCGCGCCACCATCGGCGCCGGCCAGCACACCAGCCAGCCCCGCCGCGCCGACCGCACCGTCACCACCGGTACCGCCGGCACCGGCCGTGCTCCATATCGCCCACAGCGCAGCGTCGCCGCCGACACCACCGGCACCACCGTCGCCGCCCGCGGTAACCGCGGTTCCACCGTCACCACCATCGCCGCCGTGGCTCAGCCAGGCGAACCAGCCGGCGGCACCGCCATCGCCACCGGCACCGGTGTCAAACCCGTCTCCGCCGTGGCCACCGTTGCCACCGAACAGGCCACCCTGACCGCCCGCACCGCCGTCGTAGACGCCGCCCGATCCATCGGCGTCCCATCCCGCGCCGCCGCTGCCGTAGATCCAGCCGCCGGCGCCGCCGTCGGGGTTAGCGGCCGTGCCATCGGCGCCGTTACCGAACGGCATCAGCCAGTTGATCTCGCCCCAGTTGAAGGACCCTGCCGCAGAACCCGGCCAGCCGAAGTCTGCCGCCCCGATACCGCTGAGGTTCAGATCAGCCAGCACTGCATCCCAGGTGGCGGTGTCGCCCCACGAATCGAAGACCCCGTCCCAGCTGGCCGAGTCCAAAACGACTCCCCAGGCAGCCTGGTCGCCCCAGTTGACGCTGAGATCCGCGACGGCCGAACCGAGATCCTGACCGAACAGATCCACCCACACGTCTTCGATGTCTGCGTGCGCAGCGGGCGCCGCAGCTAGCGGCCCCAACCCAAACGCGAGAAACGCACTCACTGCAGTTCCGGCGCCGAACGCCCGGCTGCTGCGTCGACCTTTGAAACCGCCCTGACGGTTGCGAGACATGGCACGTGCCCCTTAGCTGAAGATATTGACGGCGTCGGCAAATCTAATGGGGGGCCAGGTTAGCAGCGGCAGATTCTTAGTCAACCCCTAATTCTGTGAGGATCCAGCGAGGTGCCGACAACGATTGTTTTCAGCGCTTTGACCAGTCACTATGAGAAAATCGCTGTTGCGTAGTGAACGTCCGGTGGCACATTCACAGCTTATATACATCACTTATATTTTTCTCAGATTAGGTAAAACTACCTACGCCTTGTTTGCCAGAGGGCGGACGCGACGGCGCACCTGTCGTCCGAAGGCCCCAATGCCATCACGGCCCGATCCAAGGACCGGGCCGTGATGGGTGCACAGGGTAGTTAGAGGCGCCCCCGCTACGGGTTGTTCGCGCCGTTCTGACCGCTATCACCGGTCACGCCATTGGGCTGACCGTCCTGGCCGGCTTGGCCGTTGCCGCCGGTGCCGCCGGTGGTGGCGCTGTTTCCACCGTTGCCGCCGGCACCACCGGCACCGCCGTCTCCGTTGCCTTCAACCCCGACCGAACCGCCGTCACCACCATTGCCGCCGACACCATCTCCGCCGACGCTCGCATTGCCGACGCCGCCAGCACCACCGGCACCGCCAACGGCGCCGATGCCTCCGTCGCCGCCGTCGCCACCAGCCCCGCCCGTACCGTCGGCGTCGATGGACAAGCCCGCGATGAGGATTGATTCGACGTTGCCACGGCCGCCAGCGCCGCCGTTGCCGCCGAGGCTGCCATCACTGCCGTTGTAGCCGCCGTCGCCGCCCGCACCACCGGTGGCGGTCCCGCTCACGGAGATTCCCGGCGAGTGGCCCTGTACCGATCCAGTACCACCGTTACCGCCGTTACCGCCGTTACCTGCGCCGCCGTCGCCACCGATGCCGGTGCCGGTAGCGGTGCCCCCGGCATTCCAGGACACCACTTGGGCATTACCACCGTTGCCACCGGTGGCGCCGTTTGTGCCGCCGCCGCCGAGGCCACCGACAGCGATGCCGTCGTTAACGGTGGCCTGGTCGATGGCGAGGATCTGGGTGTTACCGCCGTTGCCGCCGGTGCCGCCATCGGTTCCGGTACCGCCGAGGCCACCGGTAGCGCTGCCGCCATTGACGGCTTCACCGTTCCCACCTTGGACAAGGGCAGTCCCGCCGTTGCCACCACTGCTGCCGACCCCGTCGCCGGCGCCGCCGTCGCCACCAGTGGCGGTGACATCGTGGACGGTGTTGTCGGGGTACGTAAGTCCGTCATATCCGCCGGTGACCCAGCCCCAGCCGCCATCACCGCCGGCGCCGCCATTTGTGCCGGCACCGCCGGCGCCGCCGCTGGCAACAGCGTTGGTAACGGTGGTGCCTGCTCCAGCCGCATAGACACCGGATTCACCGCCAGTTCCGCCGGTGCCGCCATCGCTGCCGTTGCCGCCGCTGCCGCCGGTGGCTGTGGAGTCGATTACGGCGGCCCCCTGGACCGCCTCGATATCGGCCGCACCGCCGTTGCCGCCCACACCGCCATTGGCGTCACCGGCTCCGGCATTGCCGCCGGCCGCGGTGCTGCCGTCCACCGTGCTGTTCGCACCGTCGGCAGAGACGGTGGCGCTACCGCCGACAGCCGTGTCGCTGTTGTGGCCGCCGATCGCGTGACTGTCGGAAATGCTGCCGCCGTCGGTGGCGCTGACCGTGGCATAGCCGCCTAGACCACCCGAACCGCCATCGGCACCGACGGCACTGCTGTCGGTGATGGTGCCGTTGATCGCCTCAACCTGGCCGATTCCGCCCTGGTTGTGGGTGCTGAGATCGCCGGCCGCATTCTCACCGGCGTCACCGCCAATAGCGGTGCTGCCAGAGATGTCGCCGCCGCTGCCGGCGTCACCGAACGTCCCGGCAAAGACATATGCCTGACCGCCGAGGGCGCCCTGACCGCCATCGGCGCCGGAGCCGCCGGCACCAGCTGTCGCAGTGCTATCAGTGGCTTGGCTACCGGTCGCGTTGGCAGCGATCCTGCCCTGACCACCGGCACCACCGTGACCACCATTGCCAGCAGCACCACCATCACCACCAGTGGCGGTCCCGCTGGCCGCGCTGTTGACACCGAATGCCTGGATATTGCCGATGGTGCCGTTCCCGCCGACACTGCCCGCACCTGTGGCGTCGCCACCATTGCCGCTCTGCCCAGTACCGCCCGCATGGGCCCCCGCGGCGAACGCCCCAACCTGACCGGCGCTGCCATTACCGCCGGTAGCACCAAGCAATCCGGCGCCGCCATTGCCACCGATACCGGAACCATCCGCTACCGCGCCATTGCCGCCGGCCACCACACTGCCGGTGCCGCCGTTGCCGCCGTGGCCACCACCGGTAGCAGCACCTCCGTGCCCACCGGTACCGAAACCACTTGCCGCACCGTCATTTCCACCAATGCCCGGCCGGACAAAGCCACCCTGGATATTGCCGCTGCCGCCGTTGCCTCCGACACTGCCGGCACCGTCCGCGCTACCACCATCACCACCGGCGCCTGCGCCAGTCGCGCTGCCTCCGGTGCCGCCCTGCAGCCCGGCGGTGACCTCCGAGTAGCCACCCGCACCGCCGTGTCCACCATTGGCACCCGATCCGCCGTCACCGCCGGTAGCGGTGGCGTCGCTGACCGTGCCGCCCTGGCTCGCCCCGACCAGAGCGTCGCCGCCCTTGCCGCCAACACCGCCGTTGGTGTCGCCCGCACCGGCATTACCGCCGGTCGCGGTGCTGCCATCCACACTGCTGTTCGCGCCGTCGGCCGAGACCGTTGCCTTGCCGCCAACAGCACTGTCGCTGTTGTGGCCGCCGATCGCGTGGCTGTCGGAGATGCTGGCCCCGTCGGTAGCGCTCACCGTGGCATAACCGCCCGGGCCCCCGGACCCACCGTCAGCACCAGTGGCACTGCTGCCGGAGATGCTGGAGCCGTCGTCGGCCGTCATGGTCACGTATCCACCGGCCCCGCCGTCGCCGGCGATAACCTGCGAATCAGTGATCGTCGAGCCATTCGTGGCGGACAGATCGGCACTACCGCCTACCGCAGTGCCGTTCGCGTCGCCACCTTCGACCGTGACGCCATCGATCTGGTCACCCCCGGTGGTGTTGACAGAACGGCTGCCGGTGACCAGGTTCCCCCGGCCTCCGCCACCGCCGGTGACGCCGGCCGTACTGCTGTCACCGCCCCTGGCGCCGCTGACCGAACTGTCGGTAATGCTGCTGTTGGCGCCGCTGGTGCCGGGGCTGCCCGGGCCCGCGGCGGTTTGCATCACGCCGGTGCCGCCGGCGCCGCCGATGCCGCCGTTACTGCCGGCACCGCCGTCACCGCCGGTAGCGGTGGCATTGGAGATGGTGCTGTCCTGACTCAGGGCCTGAGCCCAGCCGGTACCGCCGTTGCCACCCTTGCTGCCGTCACCCGTACCGGTGCCGCCGTTACCGCCGTGGCCGGTACCGCTGGCGTGCGAACCGCTGTTCAAGACGGTGATCTGTCCGGTGGCTCCGTTGCCTCCGGTGCCGCCGTCCAGCCCATCGCCACCGTTGCCACCGATGCCGGTTCCGTTGGACGTCGACCCCGTTCCGCCGGCGATGACACCGCCGGAGCCGGCATTGCCGCCGGTCCCGCCGCCGGTGGCGTCACCTCCGGTTCCGCCGGTCGCGGTGCCACTGGCGGTACCTCCGGGTCCACCCTGGCCGAGGTAGGTCTGCTGGTAGCCGCTTCGGATCGTCCCGGAGCCGCCGTTACCGCCTGTGCTATCCGCACCAGTGCCGGTTCCGCCCGCGCCGCCGTTGGCAGTGCCAGAAGAAGTGCCGCCCATCGTCGCAGCATCACCACCGGTTGTCGTTATCTCGGCCGCGCCACCGTGGCCGCCGGTGCCACCGTTCACTCCGTTGCCACCGGTTCCGCCGGTAGCGGTGGTGCTGGCACCACCGGTGACGCTTCCGCCCAGTTTCGCGTCGATGAGCCCGGCGCCACCGTCACCGCCGGTACCGCCGTTGATCCCGCCGTTGCCACCGTTGCCGCCGGTAGCTGCGCCGTTCGCACTGCTGCCTGGTCCGAACGCGGAGACTTTGCCCTGACCACCGGTGCCACCGTGGCCACCGGCTGCCGTGGCAGTGCCCGCACCGCCGGTTCCGCCGTCGCCACCGGTGGCAGTTCCGCTCGCGGAGGCGCCGCCGTTGGTGAAGACGCTGCCGCCACCGCCGCCGCCACCGCCGCCACCGCCGTAGCCCGGCCCGCTGGTAGTGCCTTGAGCGCCGGCGCCACCCGCACCGCCGCTGCCGCCACTTCCACCGGTGCCGTTGCTGGCGCCGTCACCACCGGCCCCGCCGGCACCACCGTTGCCGTCGACGCTGCCGTGGGTGCCTGTCCCGCCCATGCCGCCGGTGCCGCCCCTGCCGCCGGCCTGGGCGTCGCCGAACAAGTTGTACGTGCTGATGCCCTTGCCGCCTTGGCCACCGGCACCACCCGTACCTCCTGCCGAAGACCCATTCGTCCCGCTGGCGCCGGTACCGGTGCCGCTACCGTTGGCGCCACCGGCGCCCCCGGTACCGGCCGTGCCGCCGTCACCACCGGCCCCGCCGTTGCCACCGTTGCCGGCAACCGCATTGCTGCCCCCGCCGGCACCCTTACCGCCGGCACCACCGGTTCCGCCGTTGGCATCACCTCCGTTGCCGCCCTGACCGCCCGAGCCGTCGGTGGCCGTGGTGCCGTTCGTTGAGGTTCCCGCTGCGCCGCCGGCACCACCGACACCACCATTGCCCGCGACGCCACCGTCATCGCCCGTACCGCCATTGCCTCCGTCAGCACCGCTGCCGACCACAGCGTTGTCACCGGCGTCGCCGGTCGCGCCGTTCGCGTTACCACCATTGCCGCCAACGCCTCCGTTACCACCGGCACCGGCATCGGCTCCGGCACCCGCAGCGCCCGCACTGGCGAACCAACCGCCTGCGCCGCCCGCACCGGCCTTGCCCGCGTCACCGCCGGCGCCGCCGGACCCACCGTTACCACCGGTGGCGGCATTGCCGAGTAGGCCGGCGTCGTGCCCGGCGGCACCGCCGCCACCCTCGCCGCCCGCGGCACCATTCCCCGCCGCGCCGCCCTTGCCGCCGGCGCCGAAGAAGGTCGAGCCCCTACCACCGGCACCACCGTTGCCGCCGTTACCGCCGGCCTGCCCGGAACCGCCGTTGCCGTCGCCGGTGACAAAGCTGCCGAGAGCGCCTGCGGCCCCGGCCAATCCATCACCACCATGGCCGCCGATACCGGGCGTACTGAACAGACCCCACTGGGCGGCGTCACCGCCAGCGCCACCGGCACCACCATCACCACCCGCGGTGACCGCGTTAACTCCATCGCCCCCGGCGCCACCGTGACTGAACCAGGCGAAGGGGCCGGCGGCACCACCATCGCCACCGGCACCACCGTCGTAGCCGGAGCCACCGTCGCCGCCGTTACCACCGAACAGGCCGCCCTGCCCGCCGGAGCCGCCGTCGTCAATGCCGCCCGTACCGTCCGAGTCCCAGCCCGTACCGCCGCTGCCGAAGATCCAGCCGCCGGCCCCACCATCCGGGTGGGCGGCAGTGCCGTCCGCTCCGTCACCGAACGGCATCAGCCAATTGATCTCGCTCCAATTGAACGACGCGTCCGAGGCACCCGGAAGATCAACCGAGGCGGCCCCAATACCGGCCAGATTCAGATCCGCCAGGATCGCATCCCACATTGCCGGCTCGCCGAGACCGTCGAAGAAGGGCGTCCAACTAGCCGGATCGAGAACCACCGCCCAGGCGGCCTGGTCGCCCCAATCGGCACCCAGGTCGGCGACGGCGTTACCCAGGTCGGCACCGAACAGATCCACCCACACATCGTCGAAATCGGCGTGCGCGGCCGGCGCCACCGCCCACGGCCCCAGCCCGAAGGCGAGGAACGCACCGACCGCGGTCCCGGCACCAAAGACACAGTTGCGACGACCCTTAGATCCACCCTGACGATGACTAGCCATGACAGCTTCCCCCTTAACTGCTGCACAATGCGGGCACAGCATTCGCATTGGGAAACTACGTTAACAGCGATTCGGTAGCAGTCAACCCCAGTACACTCTGACAGACCAATGGTCGATATTTACGCTTGTGAACCCTAATTACGGTTAGTCGTCCTCTGTAAATCAACTTACAACTAGTGTTGTCAATTGCATCCCCACAGGTTGCTAACAGCTAAGCGTCGCACCCACATGCTCTCAGCAACAGAATCGAGCGCTCGGTGTGTTTGCTGGCAGGTGCGGACTCGGGGAGCAGCGGCCACCGATCGGGTCGCCTAAGGACGCCAGGTGCAGGCCACCAGCGGCCACGTCGCCGGACCGGCCCGGCTCCCACCATTCGGGGAACGACTCCAACGGCGTGCCGGCCCAGACGGCGACAGAAGGGCGACGGCCTCAGCTGCGGCACCGGCCGTAGAGCTTCGACCGTTTGGGTCGGGACTTCGCGACTTCCCGCGCGATTCCAGTGTCGCTATTACTGGCCGGTAACACTTCGTCACCAGTAGCGATAAGTGCAACGGTTGGTAATAAGAACGGGCATTCTCCCCCCTTTTTCCCACCAGAAAAAGCGACGCGGCCACCCCGTTACCGGGGCGGCCGCGTCGGTCTGTCGGAACCGAATCAGCCGTTGGGGCCCGATCCGTTCGGGCCATTGCCGCCGTGGCCGCCGTCGCCGCCAAGGCCCAGGTTGCCACCGTCACCACCGGCGCCACCGGCACCGCCGGTCCCGGATGTACCGGTGTTGTTCCAGCCGTCACCGCCGTTGCCGCCATTGCCGACCGGGCCGCCGGGCACGCTGCCCGCACTGCCCGCCGTAGCGTTGCCGGAACCGGTCCCGGCGGTGCCGCCTGCGGCGCTCGGGTAAGCGACATCGCCGCCGTCGCCGCCATCGCCGCCCTTGTGGTTGGTGGCATCGCCGTTGGCTCCGGCACCGCCGTTACCCGCGGTGCCCCCGGCGCCGCCGTTGCCGCCGTTGCCGCCCGCTCCCAGGCTGCCCGTGGTGCCGTGCGCCGCGGTCCCACCGAGGCCACCGTTACCGCCGTTGCCGCCCTGACCGCCGATGGCACCGTCACCACCGTCTTGGCCGTTGTTGGCCTGACCGGCAACTCCAGAGGCCACCGCGCCGGCAGCACCGTTCATGCCGCTGCCGCCCTGGCCGCCGTCGGCTCCCGAACCACCGGCGCCACCTGCGCCACCGTTGCCGGACAAGGCACCGCCGAGTCCGCCCGCACCGCCGTTGCCGCCCGCGCCGCCGTCCTGGCCGTTGAGGCCGGAACCGCCCGCGACGGTGGCGCTGAGCCCGGCCACGCCCGCCGTGCCGCTACCGCCGGCGCCACCGTCGCCACCGTTGCCGATCGCACCGCCGTTGCCGCCCTTGCCGCCGGCACCACCCGAAGCACCCGTCACCGCGTTCGGGTCGTGCGACGGGTCATATCCGGCGCCGCCATTGCCACCGTTGCCCGACGGGCCGATGGCCTGGGTTCCGTTCGCCCCGTCGGCCCCGTCGGTGCCCCCGGCACCGGCCGTGGTTCCGGCCGCGCCGCCGTTGCCGCCGGTGCCGGCGATGCTGCCCGGGTCACCGCCGTTACCGCCGTTGCCGCCGTTGGGGGTGCTGGCGTCACCGGCGGCGCCGTCGCCGCCCTGGCCGCCCTCGCCCGCGGTGCCGGCGCTGCCGCCGTTGCCGCCGTTGCCATTGGTGCCGACGGTGCCGTGGCTGGTGGCGCCGGCACTTCCGCCGGCTCCACCGCTGCCGCCGGATCCGGCTTCACCGCCGTTGCCGCCGTTGCCGCCGCTCGCGCCGGCCACCGATCCGGTGCTGGCGTCATACCCGGCGCCACCGGTCCCGCCGGCACCGCCGGCCCCACCGTTGCCACCGTTGCCGCCGTTGCCGGCCACGTTGGCCGCCAGCGAACCGCCGTTGCCGCCCGCACCGCCCTTGCCGCCGTTGCCACCGGCCAAGCCTTGACCGCCGGCACCACCGTTCGGGTCTGCGAGGGTGCCCGCGGTCCCGGCCGCGCCGGTCCCGCCGACGCCGGTCTTACCGTCACCGCCGACGCCGCCGTTGCCACCATTGCCGATGTTGCCGCCGTTGCCGCCGGCTCCACCGTTACCGCCGCTGGTTCCGCCGGCGGCACCGACGTCGGTGGCGGCGTTGTAGCCGTTGCCTCCCGTGCCGCCGTTACCGGCCGGGCCGGTGACTCCGGTGCCGTCGGACCCGTCACCGCCGTTGATGCCTCCGGTACCGCCGGTGCCGTGTGCACCACCGGCGCCGCCACTGCCCGCGGTGCCGGCGTTGCCACCCGCACCGCCGTTGCCGCCGTTGATGGTGACCGCGTCGCCGTCGCCGCCGTTGCCGCCGTCGCCCGGGGTGCCGGCGTTACCGCCCGCGCCGCCCGCGCCGCCGTTGCCGTTGGCACCCGCGGTCCCGTGAGCCGACGCGCCACCGTTGCCGCCGGCACCGCCGTAGCCACCGGCCTGGCCGTTGCCGCCGGAGCCACCGTCGGTTCCGACACCACTGGCCGTGGTGGCATTGGTGCCGGCCAGACCGTCGCCGCCGGAACCGCCCTTGCCGCCGGCCCCGCCGACACCGCCGGTGCCACCGTTGCCCGACGCGGAGCCGCCGACACCACCGTCGCCACCCCTACCGCCGTGGAAGCCCGCGGTGCCGTCGGTGCCGCTGATGTGGGCGACCGTGCCCTGGTTGCCGTCGACGCCGTCGCCACCGGAACCGCCGGAGCCGCCCGCTCCACCGTTGCCGATGTTGCCGCCGTCGCCGCCCTTACCGCCGTCGCCACCGACTCCGGTCGCATTGATGAAGCCGGCGCCACCGGCGCCGCCGTTGCCGGCCGGGCCGGTGGGGCTGCTGCCCGCGGCTCCGCCGGTCGCAGCGCCCGCGCCGGCACCGACCGCGCCGCCGGTTCCACCGGTGCTCGAGTTGCCCCCGGCTCCGCCGTTGCCGCCGTTGAGGTTCGCCGCGTCGCCGGCCGCACCGTCACCGCCGTTGCCGCCCGCCGCGCCGTCGCCACCGGCCCCGCCGGACCCGGCTGCGCCCACCGCGCCGTCGGCTCCAGTACCGCCCGCGGCCACACCGCCGGCCGCACCTCCGTTGCCGCCCCGGCCGCCATTGCCGGCGACACCGGCGTCGCCGCCCTTCTCGCCAGAACCGTCACCGCTGTTGAGGTAGCTGCCGTTCACCCCGGCCGCGCCAGCGCCGGCGTTTCCGCCCTGGGCGCCCGCACCGCCGGTACCGCCGTTACCGCCATGCCCGGAGATGGAGCCGCCGAGACCACCCGCGCCGCCGTTGCCGCCGGACCCGCCGTCGGTACCGCTGGTGCCGTTGTCTCCTGCGACCGTCGCAGCGACACCGTTGGTGCCGGCGACACCGTTGCCGCCAGCGCCGCCATCGCCACCGTTGCCGAGGTTGCCGCCGTCGCCACCGCGGCCGCCGTTGCCGCCGGAAGCGCCGGCCGCGCTGGAGGTGAAGCCGTCGCCACCACGGCCGCCGTTGCCGACCGCGCCAGTCACGCCGGCACCCGCTGCGCCGGTGCTGCCGGTGGTTGAACCCGTGCCGGCCGTTCCCGCGGCACCGCCTTGGCTGGAGTCACCACCGCGACCACCGTTGCCACCGTTGATGTTGTTCGCATCGCCGTTGGCGCCGGCGCCGCCATTGCCGCCCGCGGCACCGTCGCCACCGCTGCCCGCGTTGCCGCCGGCACCGGCCGCAGCGGAGCTACCGTTGCCGTTGGTGCCGCCCGCACCACCGTTACCGCCGCTACCGCCGGCGCCGGCCGTACCGGCGTTACCGCCGGCACCACCATTGCCGTCACCGGTGGCGAACGATCCGGCCGCACCAGTCACACCGGCCGCTGCGTCACCACCGTCGGCGCCCGAACCGCCATTGCCACCGACACCACCGGTCAGCGAGGTCAGGCCGGTACCGGCGTTGCCGCCCTTACCGCCCGTGCCACCCGAGCCACCGGCGGTCCCGGAGTTGCCATTGCCGTTGCCGTCGGTGCCGACGGCGTTGACGCCGGCCACACCGTCGCCACCAGCGCCACCGTTGCCACCGTTGCCCAGGTTGCCGCCGTCACCACCGGCACCACCGTTGCCGCCGGACGCGCCGGCCACGCCGGAGGTGAAGCCGTCACCGCCCCGACCGCCGTTGCCGGCCGGGCCGCTCACGCCCGCGCCCTGGGAGCCGGCGCTGCCCGTCGAGGAACCGGTGCCGGCCGTGCCCGCGGCACCGCCCTGGCTGGAGTCGCCACCGCGACCGCCGTTGCCGCCGTTGAGGTGCGACGCGTCGCCGTGGGCGCCCGCGCCGCCGTCACCGCCCACGGCGCCCGCGCCGCCACTACCGGCGTTGCCGCCGGCGCCAGTCGCCGCCGAGCTGCCGTCACCGTTGGTGCCACCGACACCACCATTGCCGCCGTTGCCGCCGGCGCCGGCCGTACCGGCGTTACCGCCGGCACCACCATTGCCGTCGCCGGAGGTGAATGAACCGGCCGCACCGGCCGCACCGGCCACGGCGTCGCCGCCGTCGGCGCCGGAACCACCGGCGCCGCCGATGCCACCGGTCAGGGTGCTCAGGCCGGTGCCGGCGTTGCCGCCCTTGCCACCGAAGCCTCCGGAGCCACCGCTGGTGCCGGAGTTGCCGTTGCCGTTTGCGTCGGTCCCGACGCCGTTGGTGCCGGCCACGCCGTTGCCGCCGGCACCGCCGTTGCCACCATTGCCGAGGTTGCCGCCGTCACCGCCGGCGCCACCGTTACCACCGGAGGCCCCGGCCACCGTGGAGGTGAAGCCGTTACCGCCGTCGCCGCCGTTGCCGCCGCTGGTCACCTGGCTGCCGGCGCCGCCGTGCAGGCCGGACGTGCCACCATTGCCGCCAGTGCCGGCGCTACCACCGGCGCCACCGGCACCTTCGATGCCGGCGTTGCCGCCGTTTCCGCCCTGACCGCCGTCGACATGGGTGGCATCGCCGTCGGCGCCCCGGCCGCCGTTACCGCCGGCGCCGGCGTCGCCGCCCTTGCCGCCCGCACCGCCGTTGCCGTTTCCACCGTTGCTGGTGGCACCGTTGCCCGCGTTGCCGCCGGCGCCGCCCTCGCCGCCGGTACCGCCGGCACCACCGTTGCCGCCGTTCTCCCCCGCACCGTCGTTGACGCCTTGCACGCCCGCCGCGCCGGTGTATCCGGCGCCGCCGGCACCACCGAGACCGCCCCGACCGCCGACACCACCGTCACCACCGGTTCCGGAGTTGGGGTTCAGGGCGTCACCGCCGACGCCGCCGGCACCACCCTTGCCGCCGGTACCACCGGCACCGCCCTGGCCGGCCTCCCAGCCGCCGGCGCCGCCCGCGCCGCCGTTGCCGCCGTTACCACCGGCACCACCCTTGCCGCCGTGGCCGTTCTCCAGCAGCACGCCACTGTTGCCGCCGCGACCGCCATCGCCGCCGTTGCCGCCGTTGCCACCGGTTCCGCCGTCGCCGACCGCGCCGGCGTTGCCACCAAGACCGCCGTTGCCGCCGGCGATGCTCAGCGCCTTGAAGCCCACGTCATTGGCGTGAGCGGCGTTGTAGGCCGCCACGTCGAAGCCGTTACCGCCGTTACCGCCGTTACCGCCGTGGCCGGCCGCCTGCCCGTCGACGCCACTGGCCGCACGCTCGGTGGTCGACCCACCGGTCAGGCCGCCCTGACCGCCGTGACCGATCGCGCCCGGATTTCCGCCGTCGGCGCCGCGGCCACCGCCGGTGTTGCCCGCAGTCCCTTCGGCCCCGTCGCCGCCGTTGCCGGCGATTCCGGCGTTGCCGCCGGCACCTCCCTGACCACCAAGGCCGTTGCCACCGGCCGACCCCAGGCTGGTGCCGGCACCGCCAAGACCACCCTGGCCGCCCTGGCCACCATTGGCGCCATCACCACCACCGGCACCATCACCACCATTGCCATTGCTGGCGGCCACATCCCAGTCACCGGCAGCACCGTCACCACCGCGGCCACCGTTTCCGCCGGCACCACCGACGCCGCCGACACCACCATTGCCACCATTGCCGAACAAGCCCGACGCCTTACCACCGGCACCACCATTGCCGCCGTTACCGCCCAGGACACCATTGCCACCGACCGCGCCCGCGCCGCTGCCTCCATTGGCCCAAACACCGGTGGCACCGGCTAGACCCGCCGCCCCCGCCGCGCCGATCCCACCGGCACCACCATTGCCGCCGGAACCGAACAACCAACCCGTGCCATCGCCACCATTACCGCCGGCGCCACCACCATCGCCGCCCACACCACCGGCACCGCCGACACCCATCCACCAACCGCCCGCACCACCATCACCACCGGCCAGGCCCGCCAGACCGGCACCACCGGCACCACCGTTACCGAACAGCCCTGCCGCGCCACCATCACCGCCGGCGACACCAGCACCACCGTCACCGAACAGCCAACCGCCCGCACCACCATTGCCGCCATCGACACCCTCGATGCCCGCAGCACCATTGCCGATGATGATCGAACCGAACCCGAACGTGTCATTGATGAACGAGTTGACCTCGATGCCCAACGGGCTCTCAATCCAATCGACCATCCCGGCATGCAGCGGTGTGTAGATGTAGGCCTCGACCAACGCGGTCAGATCGAACGGATCTGCACCGGCCATCCCCGCCGACGAATCGAACAACGACCCCCAGTCGAACACACCCGCCGTGTCCGCATCGGCACTCGGCCAGGCCGCCGGGTCGAACAGATCCAGCAGCCAATCGAACTCACCATCGGCCTGCGCTACCGGCACCGACACCAACGGCGTCACACCGAACGCCAAGAAGGCCGCCGCCGCCGAACCCGCACCCAGCACTCGACGACGCGAGCCTCCGATGTGCTTCCCGGCTCCGGTCTGCCGTGCGCCGTGACGCTTTCCAGTCATTTGCTGCCCCAAGTTCTCAAACGGTGGCCCAGTGCATGGGCCCATGGATGGTTGTGATGTTGTGCTCCGCTGACGCCGCGCCTGCTGCGCGGCCACAGTCAGCTCGGGAATCGATCCGCCACGGAAAATCCGCCGGGCGTCGAGCTATCCACCCATGTCATCGCGGTACTTACCTGAACCATCCGAATCCGGATGGACGCAGCTCGGGATACAGAGCGCTTCCTGTGCTTACAGGTGCTCGGCCCAGCTGCCCTGGCGCACCAGGGCAGCGATCTCATCGCGGACATCCGTTCACTCGACGACCTGACGCCTATCCGCCAGCCGTCGTGCCGGCGCTGCCGTCGCCGCCGCGCCCGCCGTCGCCACCGTTGCCCATGTTGCCGCCGTCGCCGCCGGCACCGCCCCGGCCGCCGGTGCCGGTTCCCGGCTGGCTGTAGCCGTCGCCGCCGTTACCGCCGTTACCGGACGGGCCGGCCGCCGGGGTGCCGCCGGCGCCCGCGGTACCGGCCGTGCCGCCGCCGCCGATCGTGGTGCCGGCCGCACCGCCCTGACCGCCGGTGCCCGCGACATTGCCGGCGTCACCACCATCGCCACCGTCGCCACCGTCGTGGGTGGTGGCATTGCCGTCGGCGCCGCGGCCGCCGTCGCCGCCCTGGCCGGCGCTGCCGGCATTGCCGCCCTTGCCGCCGTTGCCGTTGAGGCCGATGACGCTGCCGTTCTGCGCGGTTCCGGCGTTGCCGCCGGCACCTCCGGTTCCACCCGAGCCGGCCTCGCCGCCGTTGCCGCCGTCGCCGCCGTTGGTCCCGGCGACCGTCGCGCTGTAGCCCGCACCGCCGGTGCCGCCGGCACCACCGTCACCGCCCGTGCCGCCGTTGCCGCCATTGCCGGCGGTGTTGACGCTCAGCAGACCGCCATTACCGCCATTGCCGCCCGTGCCGCCGTTGCCGCCGGCATCGCCCTGAAGCCCGTTGCCGCCGTTGGGGTCGAGGGCAGTTCCGGCCGTACCGGCCGCGCCGGAGCCGCCGACACCCGTGGCCGCGCTGCCACCTGCTCCACCGTTGCCGCCGTTACCGGCCGAGCCACCGTTGCCGCCCGCGCCGCCCGCACCGCCGTCGGTGCCTGCAGTGGCGGCGGGGTCGGTGGCCGCGTTGTAGCCGTTGCCACCGTTGCCGCCGTTGCCCGACGCCGTGGTGACCGGGGTTCCGCTGGCGCCGTGTGCGCCGTCGATGCCACCGGTGCCACCGGTGCCGTGCGCGCCACCGGCACCGCCAGTGCCGGCGACGTTGCCCGGGTCACCGCCGTTGCCGCCGTTGCCGCCGGTGGGGGTGGTGGCGTTGCCGTCAGCACCGTTGCCGCCGTTGCCGCCCTGTCCTGCGACACCGGCGTTACCGCCGGCCCCGCCGTTGCCGTTGGCACCCGCACTGGCCGCGCCGTTGATCGCACCGGCGTTACCGCCGGCGCCACCAGTGCCACCGGAGCCGGCCTCACCGCCGTTGCCGCCGTTGCCGCCATTGGTGCCGGCTGGCGCGCTGGGGTCGGCGGCGGCGTCATAGCCGGCTCCACCGGTGCCACCGTTGCCGCCTGCGCCACCGGCGCCGCCGGCGCCACCGTTTCCGGCGTGGTTGGCGGCGAGGCTGCCGCTGGCGCCGCCGGTGCCGCCCTTGCCGCCGTTGCCGCCGGATAGACCGGAACCGCCCGCGCCGCCATCGGGATGGGCTGCCGTGCCCGCGGTGCCGGCTGCGCCGGTCCCGCCGATTCCGGTGGCACCCGCACCGCCCTTGCCGCCGTCGCCGCCGTTGCCGTGCGAGCCACCGGCGCCACCTGCACCGCCGTTGCCACCGTTGCCGCCGTTCTCAGCGGAGCTGGTGGAGCTGAAGCCGTTACCGCCCTGGCCGCCGTTGCCGGCCGGACCGGTGATCGCGGTGCCGCCGGCCCCGGTGGTGCCATTCGTGCCGCCGGCACCACCGGTGCCGTGCGCGCCGGCCGATCCGCCGTTGCCGGCGGTGCCGACCTCGCCGCCCACGCCGCCCTTGCCGCCGTCGGGGTTGGTGGCGTCGCCGTCGGCGCCACGGCCGCCGTCGCCGGCCATGCCGGCGTTACCGCCACGCCCGCCGCTGCCGCCGTTACCGTTGGCGGCCGCGTTGCCCGAGGTGGAGGTGCCCGCGTTGCCGCCCTGACCGCCGGCGCCACCCTGACCACCGTTGCCGCCACTGCCGCCGTTGAGGCCGTCCGCACCGGCGGACGTCGCGTTGGCACCGTTGACGCCGTTGCCACCGTTGCCGCCGACACCACCATTGCCGGCGTTACCGCCGACGCCACCGACGGCGCCGGTACCGCCGGCACCACCGTTGCCACCCTGACCGCCGTTGGTGCCGGATTGGCCGCTGCCGGCGTTGACGCCGGTCAAGCCGTCGTAGCCGTTGCCGCCCTGACCGCCCGCGCCGCCATTGCCACCGTTACCGGAGGCCGCGTGCTGGGTGGTGCTGCCGGCGAGCAGACCACCCTGGCCACCGTTACCGCCCAAACCACCATTGCCGCCGGCAGTTCCGTCTATCCCCGCTGTCGTGCTGTTGGTGCCGTCGAAGCCCTTACCACCAGCGCCACCATTGCCGCCGACGCCCGCGGTGCCGTTGGCGCCGCTGGCCGCAGGCCCACTGGCTCCTTGGCCGCCGGCGCCACCGGAGCCGGCATTGCCGCCGTTGCCCCCCTGGCCGCCTGCCGTGCCGTCGTGGTCAGCCGCAGTGCCGTCAACGCCCGCACTGCCGGCCGCGCCCTTGCCACCGCTGCCGCCATTGCCACCGACACCACCGGCACCATGCTGGCCGGCCGTCGAACCGGTACCACCGGCGCCACCGTTTCCACCCTGACCGCCGTTGGTTCCGCTGACACCATCAGCACCCGGCGTCGCGCCGTCGGCACCGGTAAATCCGTTGCCGCCCTTACCACCCGCACCACCATTACCGCCGGTACCAGACGCCGCATGTTGAGTGGAGCTGCCCGCCAGCAGACCACCCAGACCACCGTTGCCACCCAAACCACCAGCGCCACCGGCAGTTCCGTCTACGCCCGCCTGCGTGCTGCTGGTGCCGTCAAGACCCTTACCGCCGGACCCGCCGTTACCGCCGACACCCGCGGTGCCGTTGGTACCGCTAGCCGCAGCACCGTCGGCGCCCTGACCACCGGCGCCACCGGCACCGGCGTTGCCACCATTGCCACCGTTGCCACCGGCCGTGCCGTCGTGGTTGCCCGACGTGCCATCGACACCCACGCTGCCGGCCGCGCCCTTGCCGCCGCTGCCGCCATTGCCGCCGACACCACCGGCACCGTGCACACCGGCCGTCGAGCCGGTACCACCGGCACCACCGTTTCCACCCTGACCGCCGTTGGTTCCGCTGACACCATCAGATCCGGGGGCAACGCCGTCGGCACCGGTAAATCCGTTGCCGCCCTTACCACCCGCACCACCATTACCGCCGGCACCCGAGGCAGCCCGGTCCGGGGAGCTGCCCGCCAGCAGACCACCCAGACCACCGTTGCCACCGCTACCGCCGCTACCGCCGGCCGTGCCGTCCACACCCGCCTGCGTGCTGTCGGTGCCGGCCAAGCCGCTACCGCCCTGGCCGCCGTTGCCGCCGAGGCCCGCGGTGCCATTGGTCCCGTTGGCTGCGTGGGTGCCGTTAGGGCCCTCGCCGCCGGCGCCGCCGAGTGCCGCGTTGCCGCCCCTGCCGCCGTTGCCGCCGGCCGTGCCGTCGTGGTTGGCCGAGGTGCCATCGACACCCGCGCTACCGGCTGCCCCATTGCCGCCGCTACCGCCATTGCCGCCGGCACCACCGGCACCGTGCGCACCGGCGGTCGAGCCGGTACCGCCGACACCACCATTACCGCCAGCACCACCATTGGTGCCGCTACCACCGTCAGCACCCGGCGTGAGGCCGTTGGTACCGGTAAATCCGTTGCCGCCCTTGGCTCCGGCGCCACCATCGCCGCCGGCACCCGAGGCGGCGCGGTCGGTGGTGCTGCCGGCCAGCAGACCGCCCTGACCGCCGTTGCCGCCGGCACCACCGTTGCCGCCGGCGGTGCCGTTCACAGCCGGCCCGGCGCCGTCCAGACCTGCAAGGCCGTTGCCGCCCTTGCCGCCGTTGCCGCCGAGGCCCGCGGTGCCATCGTTACCGCTGGCCGCGGGGCCATCGGCGCCCTGACCACCGGCGCCACCAGCGCCGGCGTTCCCGCCGTTGCCGCCGTTACCGCCGGCCGTGCCGTCGTGACTGTTCATAACGCCGTCGGTGCCGGCCTTACCGGCTGCACCGTTGCCGCCGCTACCGCCATTGCCGCCGACACCGCCGGCGCCCTGCTGGCCGGCCGTCGCGCCGGAACCGCCGGCGCCGCCGTTGCCCCCGGCACCGCCATTGGTGCCGCTGACGCCATCCGCGCCCGGCGTCGCGCCATCGACACCGGTAAATCCGTTGCCGCCCTTGGCTCCGGCGCCACCATCGCCACCGTTACCCGAGGCGGCACGGTCGGTGGTGCTACCCGCGAGCAGGCCACCCTGTCCACCGTTTCCGCCGACACCACCGCTGCCACCGGCGGTGCCGTCCACACCCGCCTGCGTGCTGTCGGTTCCGGCGAGTCCGTCACCGCCGTTGCCGCCGTTGCCGCCGAGGCCCGCGGTGCCGTCGTTGCCGCTGGCCGCGGGGCCGCCGGCGCCCTGGCCGCCGACACCGCCGGTGCCCGCGTTGCCGCCGTTGCCTCCGTTGCCACCGGCCGTGCCGTCGTGGTTGCTCGACGTGCCGTCGACGCCCGCATCACCGGCCGCACCGTCACCGCCGCTACCGCCATTGCCGCCGACACCTCCGGCACCCTGCTGGCCCGCGATGGAGCCGGTACCCCCGGTACCGCCGTTGCCCCCGGCACCACCGTTGCTGCCGCTCTCACCGTCCGCGCCGGCGCTCGCACCGGACACGCCGGTGTAGCCGTGGCCGCCCTGGCCGCCGGCACCACCGTCGCCACCGAAACCGGTAGCGGCGTAAGTAATTCCGTCGGCGTTCAAACCACCGGCGCCACCATTCCCACCGGCGCCACCGTCGGTGCCGGCGGTGCCGTCCACACCGGCTGTCGTGCTGCTGGTTCCGGCCGCTCCGGCGGCACCGTTGCCGCCGTTACCGCCGACGCCCGCGCTGCCATTGTCGCCGGCGTTGCCGCCCTTGCCGCCGTTGCCACCGGCGGTTCCCGCCGCCGCATTCGGGTCGGCAGCGGCGTCGTAACCATCGCCGCCTCGACCACCGGACGCGGCACCGGTCGATGCCTCGCCGCCGTTACCGGTCTGGCCGTCCACGCCACCGGTGCCGGCCTGACCGCCCGCCCCACCGATGCCGGCGGTTCCGGTGGCGCCACCGTTGCCGCCGTCGCCGCCGTGAAGGTTGATGGCAGTCCCGGCCGCACCCGCACCACCGTTACCGCCCACGCCGGAGTCACCACCGTCACCGCCGGCGCCACCGTCGCCACCGTGACCCGACGCACCGGCGCTGCCGTCCAGGCCGAACAGCGCACGGGTGACACCCGCGGCCCCGGCCGCCCCGGCCGCGCCACCGTTGCCGCCGGCACCACCGTTACCACCGTTGGAGCCCGCGGTGCCATCGCCACCGTTGCCGGAGCCACCGTCGGCGAACGTCCCGGCCACGCCATCGGTGCCGTCTTCGCCACCCAGACCCTGACCTCCGGCACCACCGGTGCCACCGTTTCCGGCCGCGCCACCCTGCCCGCCGGAGCCGTACAGCAGCGCCTTGGACGCCCCGCCGGCACCACCGCTGCCGCCGTTACCACCGTTACCGCCCACTCCGCCGTTGCCGCCGTCCACACCGGCAACACCGACCGCCCCGGCGATTCCCGCCAGTCCGTCGCCGCCAGCTCCGCCGTTGCCGCCGATGCCGAAGATCCAGCCCAGACCGGCGCCCCCGTCACCGCCATTACCGCCGGCGCCACCAACACCACCGGCGCCGCCGAACCCGGTCCAGGTGCCACCGTTACCGCCGTCACCGCCGTCGAAGCCGAGGCCCCCGGCCCCGCCGGCACCACCGTTGCCGAACATCCCGGCCGCGCCACCGTCACCACCGGCAACCCCGGTCAGCGAACCGTCATAGCCCGCACCGCCGTCTCCGAATAGCCAACCCCCGTCGCCACCATCGGGATTGAGCTCGGTGCCCGCAGCACCGTTGCCAATGATGATCGAACCGAACCCGAACCAGGTGTTGATGAAGTCATCCACCGGCTTGCCGATGAAGGGGTCGTTGATCCACGCCACCATCCCGGCGTGCATCGGCTCAAACAGGTACTGGCCCAGCAATCCGGTGATGCCGAACGGGTCGCCCAGCAGTGCCGCCGCCGAACCCGGCTCGGTATAAGCCGCACTCAGGGCGGTGCTGAGTTCATCGCCGGCGAACAGCTGATCCCAGTTGAAGCCCAAATCGCCTGTGTTGCCGTCAAACAACGTGCCCCAGGCGTTCGGGTCGAACAGGTCTTCCAGACCGAAGTCGGCCTGCGCCTGCGGCGCCATCCCCAGTGCCAGAAAGGTACTCACCGCACCGGCGGCACCGACGGTGCGACGACGTGCGCTGCCGCGGTTGACGTGGTGAGCTGCGCTGGAACGGTTACGTGCCATGGGAGTGACGCCTATCTGGTGAGTTCGGGATTAGTTGGTTGAGTTGTCGGGGAGCGCGTCCAGCGAGCTAGCCGTGCGGTCCATTGGTGCCTACGGTGCCGCCCGCCCCGCTGCCGCCCGACGTGCCCGGACCACCTGTGGGAGTGCCATCGCCGCCGGTACCCACGGCGCCAGCGGTACCGGCGGTTCCGGCACCGCCGCCATTGCCGCCCGGCTTGCTGCCGTAGCTACCGCCACCGGCGCCACCGTTGCCGCCGTTGCCACCGTTGCCACCCTTGCCACTGTCACCGCCGTCGCCTCCCGGCCCCGTGGCGCTGGCCCCGCCGACTCCTCCGGCGCCACTTGAACCGCCATTACCTCCGGCACCACCGGCACCACCAGATCCGGCCGAGTACAGGCCCCAGCCGTTGCCTCCCCTGGCGCCGGCGCCGCCAGTGTTTCCGGTTCCACCGACACCGCCCGCACCACCGTCACCGCCGGCACCGTTGGTGGCCACACCACCGGCACCACCGGCACCACCGACACCGCCGACACCACCGATGCCGCCTTGTCCGCCGGCGCCGCCGCGGGTCGCGCCCGCTCCTGCGTCGTAGCCATTGCCGGCGGTCCCACCAACACCGCCACTGCCAGCGGCACCACCGCGGCCGCCGGCACCACCGTCACCGGAGACCGAGCCGCCCGCACCACCAGCACCACCCTTGCCACCGGTGCCGCCAACCGCCCCACTGCCACCGGTGGTGCCGTCATAGCCGTTACCGGCCGACAACTGGCCGACTCCATTACCGCCGTTGCCACCGGCACCGGCGGCGCCACCATTACCGCCGACACCGCCGTTACCGACGAGTCCGGCGTCACCGCCCTTGCCGCCGCTACCGCCGGAACCACCGGCCGCACCGGCGCTGCCGTTGCCCATCCCGCCGCTGTAGCCGCTCCCGGCTCCGGCGTCGACACCCCGGGTACCGGCACCACCGTTACCGCCAGTGCCGCCAGCGCCACCGTCGCCGTTACCGCCGGCGGCCACCGAGCCGCCGGCACCGCCATTGCCGCCGGAGGCGCCACCTTGGTTGGTCCAGCCGGGTGTACCGCCGTTGCCGCCGTTACCGCCGACACCGCCGGTGCTGCCGGCGCTGTTGCCGGTGGCCGTACCGCCGGCACCACCGTTGCCGCCGGCCCCGGCGGCCGCGCCGGGTCCGTTCTGTCCGACCGAGGCGAGCGGGTTGGCGTTGCCGCCGTTGCCACCGATGCCACCGGCGCCACCGATATAGCCGGTGCCGCCGTTGCCACCGAGGCCGCCGTTGCCGGCCGACCCCGCGGTGTTCGGGATGGTGTGCGGGTTACCGCCGCCGTCCGCCGACACGCCACCGGTGCCGCCGTTGCCGCCGTTGCCGCCGTTGCCGTCGACACCGGTCGCGCTCGGTCCGGCGCCGGCCACCCCACCGTTGCCCCCGAGCCCACCGTTGCCGCCGAGCCCACCCTTACCCAAGGTCCAGTCACTCGAGCTGGTACGGCCGGCTACTCCGCCTGCACCGGCATTACCGCCGGCGCCACCCTTACCGCCGTCGCCATTGACACCGTCAGCGCCGTGCACAGCACCGCCCTGGGCCGTTCCGCCGGCACCACCATTGCCCCCGTTACCGCCCGCGGCGCCGGCACCGCCGTCGCCGCCGCGGCCGCCGTCTTTCTGGGTCGCGTTGCTGGTCCCGACCGCGCCGTCGCCACCTTTGCCGCCGGCGCCACCGGTACCGCCGGCTCCGCCCTTACCGGCTGTGTTGGCCGCCAGGGTGCCGCCGTTGCCGCCCTTGCCCCCGGCGCCACCGTCGGTGCCGTTGCCACCGTTGGTGCCGGAGCCGCCCGCGGTGGTGGCGTTCACGCCAGCCGCACCGGTGAAGCCGTTCCCGCCGTTGCCACCGTTGCCGCCGTTGCCGTGTTCACCGCCGTTACCGCCGGCGCCGCCCGCGCCACCGTTGACGCCCGCGGTCGAGGAGGCGAAACCGTTGCCGCCGTCGCCGCCGTTGCCCCCGCCGGTCGGTGCGCTGCCTTCGGCGCCGTGCGTGCCGGCGTCACCGCCCAGGCCGCCGGCGCCAGCCGCACCGCCGTTGCCTCCGGCGCCCGCGACTCCGACATTGCCGCCGTTACCACCATTGCCACCGTTGACGTTTGAAGCGTCGCCGTCAGCGCCCCGGCCACCGTCACCGGCCGCGCCCCCGATGCCACCCTGACCGCCGGCGCCGCCATTGCCGTTGCCGCCCAGGTTGCCGGTTCCGGTCGCGGTCCCGGCGTCACCGCCCTTGCCACCGTCACCGCCGGTACCGCCGGCGCCGCCGTTGGTGCCATTGCCGCCGTTGCCGTCACCGGAGAGGTAGCTGCCGGCCGCACCGGTCTGTCCGGCCCCGCCTTGGCCGCCGATTCCGCCCTTGCCGCCGTCGCCGCCACTGCCGGCATTGCTGTTGACACCAGTGCCGTTGCCGCCGTGCCCGCCGTCGCCACCCAAGCCGCCGTTGCCGCCCTGGCCGCCGCTACCACTTAGTGCGCCGGCCGCCCCGCCGTTGCCGCCATTGCCGCCGTCACCACCGGTACCGCCCTTGCCACCCGACCAGCCACCGTTGCCACCGGGGCCACCGGCACCGCCGTTACCACCATTGCCACCGGCACCGCCATCACCGACCAGCCCGGCGTCACCGGCGTTACCACCGTTGCCACCGGCAATGCTCAGCGCCTTGAAACCCAGTTCGCCTGCGTGAGCGGCGTTGTAGGCCGCCACATCGAAACCGTTACCGCCGTTACCGCCGTTACCGCCGTGGCCGGCCGCCTGACCGTCGACGCCACTGGCCGCACGCTCGGTGGTCGACCCACCGGTCAGGCCGCCCTGACCGCCGTGACCGATCGCGCCCGGATCGCCGCCATTGCCACCGTCACCGCCATCGGGATGCTCGCTGGTGGCGTCCAAGCCGGCGCCACCATCGCCGGCGATCCCGGCGTTGCCGCCGGCACCCCCCTGACCACCAAGCCCGTTGACACCCGCAGACCCCCAGCTGGTGCCGGCACCGCCAAGACCACCCTGGCCGCCCTGACCACCATTGGCGCCATCACCACCACCGGCACCATCACCACCATTGCCATTGCTAGCGGCCACATCCCACTCACCGCCAGCACCGTCACCACCGCGGCCACCACTACCCCCGGCACCACCGACACCACCGACACCACCATTGCCACCACTGCCGAACAAGCCCGACGCCTTACCACCGGCACCACCATTGCCGCCGTTACCGCCCAGGACACCATTGCCACCAACCGCACCCGCGCCGCTGCCTCCATTGGCCCACACACCGGTAGCACCGGCCAGACCCGCCGCACCCGCCGCACCGATCCCACCGGCACCACCATTGCCGCCGGAACCGAACAACCAACCCGTGCCATCGCCACCATTACCGCCGGCGCCACCACCATCACCGCCCACACCACCGGCACCGCCGACACCCATCCACGAACCGCCAGCACCACCATCACCACCGGCCAGGCCCGCCAGACCCGCACCACCGGCACCACCGTTACCGAACAGCCCTGCCGCGCCACCATCACCGCCGGCGACACCAGCACCACCGTCACCGAACAGCCAACCGCCCGCGCCACCATTGCCGCCATCGACACCCTCGATGCCCGCAGCACCATTGCCGATGATGATCGAACCGAACCCGAACGTGTCATTGACAAACGAGTTGACCTCGATGCCCAACGGGCTCTCAATCCAATCGACCATCCCGGCATGCAACGGCGTATAGACGAACTCGTCGATGTAGGCACTCAGGTCGAACGGGTCGCCACTGGCCAACCCCGCCGACGAATCGAACAACGACCCCCAATCAAACCCAGCCGAGGCATCCGCCTGTGACCACGCAGCCGGGTCGAACAGATCCAGCAACCAATCAAACTCACCATCAGCCCGCGCCACCGGCACCGACACCAACGGCGACACACCCAACGCCAAAAATGCCGCCGCCCCAGCAGCGCCGACTGCCCGCCGGCCTCGGTCAATGCGATTGAAATGTTGCCCTGCGCTACGGCGCTTACGAGCCATGGGGTGACGCCGATCTGCTGGATTGGATCAGTTGGTGCAACAGAGGCGGATTAGCCGTGAACACCGTCGGCGCCCTTCGTTCCTGAGCTGCCCGCCGCACCGGTCTGGCCTGCGGCGCCCCTGTCCGCGCTGACCGCACCGCCCGCCGAAGCCGATCCGCCCGCCCCGGCGGTACCACCGGCGCCACCGGAACCGGCCGCACCGCCGATGCCGCCCGCGCCGCCTACACCGGTGTTGCCGTTGGCGCCGATGCCCTGCGCGGTCCCCGCCGCGCCACCGACACCGCCGTTACCACCCGCGCCGCCGTTACCGCCCGTACCGCCGGTGCCACCGTCACCACCGTCGCCGCCCTTGGCGTAGCCAGTGCCCTGGTGGTTCTCGCCGGTACCACCGCCGCCACCGGCACCACCGTTGCCACCGTTCTCCCCGGCGCCGCCGTTGCCGCCCAGGCCGCCGATACCGCCGTCACCACCGTTGCCGGCGATCGAACCGCCCTTACCGCCCGCGCCACCGGCGCCACCGCTGGCCCCGGCCGTGCCATTGGTGCCGTTACCGCCGTTGCCACCATTGCCGCCGTCGCCGCCGTAGGCGAAGCCCCGGGTTCCGCCGGTCTGCGCATTGGCGCCACCGCCGGCGCCGCCGTTGCCGCCGGCCGCGCCCTGCCCGCCGTAGCCACCGTTACCGCCGTCACCGGCGTTGATGTCGCCGCAGCCGAGGAACAGCGCGCACGACGCGGACGCGCCCGTGCCGCCCGCGCCACCGATTTGACCGGCCTGGTTGGTGTTAGCGCCGTTCGCTCCGGTACCGCCACCAGCTGCCTGGCCAGTTGGGGGGGTGTAGCCGGCGGTTCCGGCCGCACCGTTGCCGCCGACTCCGCCATTCCCACCGTTGCCGATGATGCCGGCGTCGCCGCCCTTGCCGCCGATGCCACCGATCTGCCCAGCACCATTGACGGTGCCCTGGCCGTTGCCACCGACACCACCATTGCCGCCGTTGCCGCCGCTGGCTCCGGTCGCGCCCCCGGCTCCGCTGG
Source organism: Mycobacterium sp. SMC-11 (assembly GCF_046250095.1). Classification (NCBI taxonomy): domain Bacteria; kingdom Bacillati; phylum Actinomycetota; class Actinomycetes; order Mycobacteriales; family Mycobacteriaceae; genus Mycobacterium; species Mycobacterium sp. SMC-11. The sequence goes on from NZ_CP176430.1 coordinate 4,585,116, forward strand.
AAGCCAGCTGGCCGTTACCGCTGTCGCCACCGAGACCACCGGCCCCGCCGCCACCGCGGTTTCCGCCGTTGCCGCCCTGGCCGCCGTTTCCGGCGGCCGCGTTGGTGCCGCCGCCGGCACCGGCACCGCCGGTACCGCCATTACCGGCGTTGCCGCCCTGGCCACCGGCACCGCCTTGACCGCCGACCCCGTGGCTGCCGGTGCTGCCGTCGGTGGCGGTGCCGCCGACGCCGCCGCTGCCACCGACCCCGCCGGCGCCGCCGATGGCCCCGCTCCCGCCGTTGCCGCCCTTACCGCCGGTGAGACCGCTGCCGTCGGGGGCGGTGATGCCGGTCGAGCCGTTCGCGCCGCTGCCGCCCGCACCGCCGACGCCGCCCTTGCCGCCGGCGCCGCCGTTACCGGCCGCGCCCGATACCGCACCACCGTTGCCGCCCGCACCACCGTTGCCGCCGGCACCACCGGTGAGCCCGGCCGTCCCGGAACCTCCGGCGTTGGCGGCGTTTCCGCCGGCCTGACCCGCCGTACCGGTGCCACCGGCACCGCCGTTGCCGCCGTTACCAATCGAGCCGCCGGTGCCGCCCTTACCGCCGTCGCCACCGCGCGCGCCGGCTACCGCGTTGGGGTCGGCGGCCGCGTTGTAGCCGTTACCGCCGTTACCGCCGTTACCGGATGGGCCGACCGCGGAAGTGCCGTTGGCACCGGTCGCTCCGACGACGCCACCGGTGCCTCCGGTGCCGCGGGCACCACCGGCACCACCGGTCCCGGCCACACTGCCCGCATCGCCGCCGCGGCCGCCGTTGCCGCCGTTGGCGTTCGTCGCATCTCCGGCGGCACCATTGCCACCGTTGCCGCCTTGGCCGGCCGTCCCGGCGCTACCGCCGGCACCGCCGCTGCCATTGACACCCGCGGTGGCCGCACCGTTGATCACACCCGCATTACCGCCGGCACCACCGACGCCACCGGAACCGGCCTGACCACCCTTGCCACCGTCACCGCCGTTGGCACCGGCCGCCGTCGGACTGAATCCGGCACCACCGGTGCCACCGGCACCACCGTCGCCACCCTTACCGCCGGCACCACCGTTGCCGGCATGGTTGACGCCGAGCAGGCCACTGGCGCCGCCGACACCGCCCTTACCGCCGTTGCCACCGGCCGCGCCGGAGCCGCCGGCACCGCCGTTGGGGTTCTCGGCCGTGCCCGCGGTGCCGACCGCGCCGGTACCTCCGACGCCGGTCGCGCCCGCACCGCCGGCACCACCGTTGCCGCCGTTGCCGGCCGAACCCGCCGCACCGCCGTTACCGCCGGCACCACCATTGCCGCCGTTGTCGGCGATGCTGGTCGGGCTGAACCCGGCCCCACCGTTGCCGCCGTTACCGGAGGCCACGCTGACCGCCGTGCCGTTAGCGCCGGTCACTCCGTCGACACCACCGGTGCCGCCGGTCCCGCGCACGCCGCCGACTCCACCGGTGCCGGCGACATTGCCTGCGTCGCCACCGCGGCCGCCGTTCCCACCATTGGGGGTGCTCGCGTTTCCAGCGGCACCATTGCCACCGTTGCCGCCTTGGCCGGCCGTCCCGGCGTTACCGCCGGCGCCACCACTGCCGTTGACACCCGCGGTGGCCGCACCGTTGATCACACCCGCATTACCGCCGGCACCACCGACGCCACCGGAACCGGCCTGACCACCCTTGCCACCGTCACCGCCGTTGGCACCGGCCGCCGTCGGACTGAATCCGGCACCACCGGTGCCACCGGCACCACCGTCGCCACCCTTACCACCGACACCGCCGTTGCCGGCGTGGTTGCTCACCAGGGCGCCGCTGGCCCCGCCATTGCCGCCCTTACCGCCGTTGCCACCGGACGCACCGGAGCCGCCGGCACCGCCGTTGGGGTTCTCGGCCGTGCCCGCGGTGCCGACCGCGCCACTACCTCCGACGCCGGTCGCGCCCGCACCGCCGGCACCACCGTTGCCGCCGTTGCCGGCCGAACCCGCCGCACCGCCGTTACCGCCGGCACCACCATTGCCGCCGTTGTCGGCGATGCTGGTCGGGCTGAACCCGGCCCCACCGTTACCGCCGTTACCCGACACCGTGGTCGCCGAGACGCCGTCGGCGCCCTTGCCGCCGTGGAAGCCGCCGCCGCCGGAGGTGGCGCCGGCCGTGCCGCCGGCGCCACCGGTCCCGGCGACATTGCCAGGGTCACCACCCTGGCCCCCGTTGCCGCCATTGGGGTTGGCGGCATTTCCGGCGGCGCCATCGCCACCGTTGCCGCCCGCTCCAGCGTCGCCGGCGTTACCGCCCGCCCCGCCGTTGCCGTTGCTACCGACGGTTCCGTTGGCCGCGGTGCCCGCGTTACCGCCGGCCCCGCCCACGCCGCCGGAGCCGGCCTGACCACCCTTGCCACCGTTGCCGCCGTCGGCACCGGGTGTCGTCGCGGAGAAGCCCTTCCCGCCGACACCGCCGTTGCCACCGGCGCCGCCCGCGCCGCCGATGCCGCCGTTACCGGCGGTGTTGATGCTCAGCGAGCCACCGGTGCCGCCGGCCCCGCCGTTGCCACCATTGCCGCCGGAACCGCCCTGTCCGCCGTTGGTGCCGTTGACGCTGCCCTGGGTGCCGTTGTTGCCGACCGGGCCGCTGGTCCCGGCCGCACCTGCCGCCCCGGCACCGCCGTTGCCACCGTTGCCGTGGGCACCGCCGTTACCGCCCGCGCCGCCGTCGCCGCCGGATTGTCCTGCCGCGGTGGGGGTGAAGCCCGCGCCGCCCTGGCCGCCGTTACCGGAGGCCCCGATGATCTCGGCGCCGTGCGCACCGGTGGCACCGACCGTCGCCCCAGCGCCGCCGGCCGCTCCGCCGACACCGCCCGCGGCGCCGATGCCGACATCGCCACCGTCACCACCGTTACCACCATTGATGTGTGCGGCGTTGCCGTTGCCGCCGGCACCGCCGTTGCCGGCGGCACCCGCGTCACCGCCACGACCGCCGGCGCCGCCGGAGGCATTCGCACCGGCATGACCGTTCTCGGCCGCTCCGCCGACACCGCCGGCACCGCCGCTGCCGCCCACGGCGCCGTTGCCACCGTCGCCACCGTTCGCGCCATCGCCGCCGGCCGTGCTCGCGTTGGCGCCGGTCACCCCGTTGCCACCGTTACCGCCCGCGCCGCCTGCACCACCCACACCGCCGGCACCGCCATTGCCGGCCATCGAACCGCCCTTGCCGCCGGCACCACCGCTGCCGCCACTGCCACCGACGGTGCCGTTGCCGCCGTCGCGGTTCACCGCGTTGCCGGCCGCCCCGTTCGTGCCGTCCGCACCGGATCCACCGGTGCCACCGTTGCCGCCGTTGCCGTGATCACCGCCGTCACCGCCGAGGCCGCCGTTACCTCCGGACTCGCCGGCGGTAACGGCGCTGAATCCGTCGCCGCCCGCACCGCCGTTGCCCTGACCGATCGTGACCGTACTGCCGGCCGAACCCGCTGCGCCGGTGTGGGATCCGTTGCCCGCGTTGCCGGCTTTGCCGCCGTTACCGGTGTCGCCGCCGTTACCGCCGCTACCGCCGTCGCGATGCGCAGCTGTGCCGGCCGCACCGGCGCCGCCGTCTCCGGCCGTGCCGGCGTTGCCACCGTTACCGGCGTTTCCTCCGGCACCGGTCGAGCCGGCGACACCGTGGGCCGCAGTACCGCCCGCACCACCGTCGCCGCCGCTACCGCCGTTGCCGCCGCTGCCCGCGTCGCCACCGTTGCCGCCGGTGCCGTTGCCACCGCCCTCGAACGAGCCGGTCGCGCCCACCGCACCGTCACCGCCGGCGCCACCGTCCGCGCCGTGGCCGCCTCGACCACCGGCGCCGCCGTTGCCGGCCATCGAACCGCCCTTGCCGCCGACGCCGCCGGTGCCGCCGTTTCCGCCGGTGAGGCCGTCGGTGCCGTTGGGGTTGGTGGTATTGCCGTCGCCGCCGGCGGTGCCGGTCGCACCGTCGCCACCGTTACCGCCCGCGCCGCCGTTGCCGTAGGCGCCGCCGTCACCACCGGCGCCACCGTTGCCGCCCGATTCGCCTGCGGCCGTGGGGCTGTAGCCGTTGCCGCCCGCACCACCGTTGCCGCCGACACCGGTCACGTCGGCGCCGTTGATGCCCTGCTGACCGGCCACGGCTCCGGCGCCACCGGCTTGTCCGCCGGCCCCGCCGGCGCCGGCCGTGCCGGTGTCGCCGCCGTCACCGCCCGCGCCACCGTTGACGTTCGCCGCGGTGCCGGCGGCGCCTGCACCGCCGTTGCCACCGAGTCCGGCGACTCCGCCGGCCCCGCCATTGCCGCCGTCACCGGCCTGACCAATGGCTCCCGCAGAGCCCTTGCTGCCGAACAAGGAGCTGGCCGTCCCACCGGCACCGGCCGTACCGGCCGTGCCGCCGTTGCCACCCGTGCCGCCGTTACCGCCGTCGGTGCCGTCGGTGCCGTCGCCGCCGTTGCCGGTACCACCACCGGCGAACGTGCCTGTCTCGCCGTCGATTCCGTTGGTGCCGGCAACACCCGCACCACCGACGCCACCGGTGCCACCGTCGCCGGCCGCACCTCCCTTGCCGCCCGCACCGAACAGGAATGCCTTGGACGCGCCGCCGGTCCCACCGTTGCCGCCGACACCGCCATTTCCACCGACACCGCCGTTGCCGCCGTTGATGCCCGCGACACCGGTCGCACCCGAGGCGCCTAGCAGTCCGTCGCCGCCGGCACCGCCGGCACCGCCGATGGCGAACAGCCAGCCGGCGCCGGCACCGCCGTTACCGCCGTCGCCGCCAGAGCCACCGATACCGCCGGCGCCACCGACACCGCTCCAGCTGCCACCGGCACCACCGTTGCCGCCGTCGAAGCCCGCGCCGCCGTCGCCACCGGCACCACCGTTGCCGAACATCCCGGCCGCGCCACCATTGCCACCGGCAACCCCGGTCAGCGAACCGTCGTAGCCCGCGCCGCCGTCGCCGTACAGCCAGCCGCCGTTGCCGCCGTCGGGGTTGAGCTCGGTGCCGGCGGCACCGTTACCGATGATGATCGAGCCGAAGCCGAAGGTGTTGTTGATAAAGCCGTTGACTTGGCTACCGAACGGGCTGTTGATCCAGTCGACCATGCCGTCGTGCAGCGGGGTGTAGATGAGCTGATCGAGCAGCCCGGTCAGGTCGAACGGATTACCGGCGGCCAGGCCGGCCGAGTCGGCACCGGCGTCCAGGCCGGCAAAGTAGTCAGCCCACGCCGCCGGGTTCAGCCACGCGGCCAGGTCCCACTCCGCTGGGTCGGCTCCGCCGTCGAAGCCAGCCCCCGCGGCGGGGTCGAACAGGTCGATCAGCCAGCCGAAGTCGGCGTCGGCCTGCGCTGCCGGTGCCGGTGTCAGCGGGGTCATCCCGAAGGTTAGGAAGGCGCTCAGCGCCCCCGCGGCACCGACGGCGCGACGACGGTTGCTGTGGTGCTTACGAGCCATTGGGACGACCCCTATCTGGGTGAGTGGAGTTGATCGAAGAGAAGTGAGAGGTGTTCGGGCGCTGGCAATGCGGCAGCGCCTCGGTACAACGGACGATGCCCGAGGTCGCCGTAGATCGGCGTTGGCGGCGATCATCCCGGGGTGCCATCAGCGCCCTTCGTGCCCTGGCCACCGGTGATACCGGCCTGTCCCGGAGAGCCCGCATCCGCGCTGACCGCACCACCGGCTTCGGCTCCGCCGCCCGCACCTCGGGCGCCACCGGCTCCCCCAGAGCCGGCCGCCCCGCCAGAGCCTGCATTACCACCGGTACCTGCTGTGCCGTTGACACCGGCACCCTGCGCAACACCTGCAGCGCCGCCGGCCGCGCCATTGCCGCCAGCGCCGCCATCACCGCCCGCGCCGCCGTTACCACCGTTGCCGCCATTCCCGCCCTTGGCATAACCGGTGCCCTGGTGGTTCTCGCCATAGCCGCCGGTACCGCCGTTGCCGCCGTCGCCACCTTGTTCACCCGCGCCGCCCGTGCCGCCAGAACCGCCGACGCCGCCATTCCCGCCGTTGCCCGAGACCACGCCGCCCTTGCCGCCAGCACCCCCGGCGCCGCCATTCCCACCGACGGTGCCGTCCGCGCCGTCGCCACCGTTACCGCCGTTACCGCCCGCGCCGCCATAGGCCTTGGCGCCGATACCGCCGGTCTTCCCGTTTGCGCCACCGCCGTTACCGCCATTACCGCCGTCGGCGGCCGCCCCCCCGTCGCCACCCTTTCCGCCATTACCGCCAGTGATGGTTGGGGCACTCCAACTCGTGCTGCTCACGCTGTTGCCAGTTCCGCCATCACCACCGGCCTGTCCAGGTTGGGTGCCGCTGGACCCGGCACCGCCGGTACCACCATTGGCGGCCTTGCCATTTGACGGCGTATGGCCGTCGGCACCGACCTTGCCGCTACCGCCGGCACCACCGTTCCCGCCGTTGCCGATCGCACCACCGTCTCCGCCGGCACCGCCCTTGCCGCCGTTGGCACCTGCCGCAGCGTTGGTGTCTCCGGCCGCGTTATAGCCGTTACCGCCGGCGCCGCCATTGCCGGATGCACCCGCTGCCGCAGTTCCGCTCGCGCCGTCGGAACCGTTGGTCCCACCGCCGCCGACCGTGCTGCCGGCCGCGCCACCTGCGCCGCCGGCTCCGGCAACACTGGCCGGGTCGCCTCCGTTACCGCCGCGGCCACCATTCGGGGTGCTGGCGTTGCCGTCGCCGCCCCGACCGCCGTTGCCGCCCTGGCCGGCGCTGCCGGCGTTGCCACCTTGGCCGCCATTGCCGTTGGTGCCGACCGTCCCGTGTTCGGTGGTGCCGGCAGCGCCCCCGGTGCCGCCGTGGCCACCGGAGCCCGCTGCACCGCCGCTGCCGCCGTTGCCGCCGTTAGCACCGGCGGTCGTCGCGCTGAAGCCATTGCCGCCGTTGCCGCCGTTACCACCGGCGCCGCCGTCACCACCGACGCCACCGTTGCCCGCGATGTTGCTCGCCAGCGCACCACCGGCTCCGCCCGCCCCGCCGTTGCCACCGTTGCCACCGTCGCTGCCGGTACCGCCCGCGCCGCCGTTGGGGGTGCTAGCCGTGCCCGCCGTGCCGGCGGTGCCGACACCGGACTTGCCGCTGCCCCCGACACCACCGTTGCCGCCATTGCCGACGTTGCCGCCGTCACCGCCTGCGCCACCGTTGCCGCCGGAGGTGCCCGCGGCCGCGCCGCCGTCGCCGGCCGCGTTGTATCCCGCGCCGCCGTTGCCGCCGTTGCCGGCCGGTCCGGTGATCGCCGCGCCGGCCGCACCCTCGGCCCCAGCGTTACCGCCGGCTCCGCCGGTCCCGACCGCGCCGCCCTGACCCGCAGCGCCCGCCGTTCCGGCGTCACCGCCGTTACCGCCCTTGCCGCCGTTGACATTCGAGGCGTTGCCGCTGGCGCCGTCCGAGCCATCGCCGGCCGTGCCCGCGTTGCCGCCGGTTCCGCCGGCGCCGCCACTGCCGTTGCTGCCGGCGCTTCCTGAACCGCCGGCCGTGCCGCCGGCATTGCCACCGGCACCGCCGGAGCCGGCATTGCCACCGTTGCCGCCGGAGCCGCCGTTGTTGCCGCTCGCCCCGGCCACCGTGACCTGAGCACCGGCCAGGCCGTCGCCGCCATTACCGCCGGAACCGCCGGCGCCGCCCAGGCCGCCGTTGCCACCGTTGCCGGTGATCGAGCCACCCAGGCCGCCCTTGCCCCCGGCGCCACCGTCGGTGCCGTTGCCACCGTTGGTGCCGGAGCCGCCCGCGGTGGTGGCGTTCACGCCAGCCGCACCGGTGAAGCCGTTCCCGCCGTTGCCACCGTTGCCGCCGTTGCCGTGTTCACCGCCGTTACCGCCGGCGCCGCCCGCGCCACCGTTGACGCCCGCGGTCGAGGAGGCGAAACCGTTGCCGCCGTCGCCGCCGTTGCCCCCGCCGGTCGGTGCGCTGCCTTCGGCGCCGTGCGTGCCGGCGTCACCGCCCAGGCCGCCGGCGCCAGCCGCACCGCCGTTGCCTCCGGCGCCCGCGACTCCGACATTGCCGCCGTTACCACCATTGCCACCGTTGACGTTTGAAGCGTCGCCGTCAGCGCCCCGGCCACCGTCACCGGCCGCGCCCCCGATGCCACCCTGACCGCCGGCGCCGCCATTGCCGTTGCCGCCCAGGTTGCCGGTTCCGGTCGCGGTCCCGGCGTCACCGCCCTTGCCACCGTCACCGCCGGTACCGCCGGCGCCGCCGTTGGTGCCATTGCCGCCGTTGCCGTCACCGGAGAGGTAGCTGCCGGCCGCACCGGTCTGTCCGGCCCCGCCTTGGCCGCCGATTCCGCCCTTGCCGCCGTCGCCGCCACTGCCGGCATTGCTGTTGACACCAGTGCCGTTGCCGCCGTGCCCGCCGTCGCCACCCAAGCCGCCGTTGCCGCCCTGGCCGCCGCTACCACTTAGTGCGCCGGCCGCCCCGCCGTTGCCGCCATTGCCGCCGTCACCACCGGTACCGCCCTTGCCACCCGACCAGCCACCGTTGCCACCGGGGCCACCGGCACCGCCGTTACCACCATTGCCACCGGCACCGCCATCACCGACCAGCCCGGCGTCACCGGCGTTACCACCGTTGCCACCGGCAATGCTCAGCGCCTTGAAACCCAGTTCGCCTGCGTGAGCGGCGTTGTAGGCCGCCACATCGAAACCGTTACCGCCGTTACCGCCGTTACCGCCGTGGCCGGCCGCCTGACCGTCGACGCCACTGGCCGCACGCTCGGTGGTCGACCCACCGGTCAGGCCGCCCTGACCGCCGTGACCGATCGCGCCCGGATCGCCGCCATTGCCACCGTCACCGCCATCGGGATGCTCGCTGGTGGCGTCCAAGCCGGCGCCACCATCGCCGGCGATCCCGGCGTTGCCGCCGGCACCCCCCTGACCACCAAGCCCGTTGACACCCGCAGACCCCCAGCTGGTGCCGGCACCGCCAAGACCACCCTGGCCGCCCTGACCACCATTGGCGCCATCACCACCACCGGCACCATCACCACCATTGCCATTGCTAGCGGCCACATCCCACTCACCGCCAGCACCGTCACCACCGCGGCCACCACTACCCCCGGCACCACCGACACCACCGACACCACCATTGCCACCACTGCCGAACAAGCCCGACGCCTTACCACCGGCACCACCATTGCCGCCGTTACCGCCCAGGACACCATTGCCACCAACCGCACCCGCGCCGCTGCCTCCATTGGCCCACACACCGGTAGCACCGGCCAGACCCGCCGCACCCGCCGCACCGATCCCACCGGCACCACCATTGCCGCCGGAACCGAACAACCAACCCGTGCCATCGCCACCATTACCGCCGGCGCCACCACCATCACCGCCCACACCACCGGCACCGCCGACACCCATCCACGAACCGCCAGCACCACCATCACCACCGGCCAGGCCCGCCAGACCCGCACCACCGGCACCACCGTTACCGAACAGCCCTGCCGCGCCACCATCACCGCCGGCGACACCAGCACCACCGTCACCGAACAGCCAACCGCCCGCGCCACCATTGCCGCCATCGACACCCTCGATGCCCGCAGCACCATTGCCGATGATGATCGAACCGAACCCGAACGTGTCATTGACAAACGAGTTGACCTCGATGCCCAACGGGCTCTCAATCCAATCGACCATCCCGGCATGCAACGGCGTATAGACGAACTCGTCGATGTAGGCACTCAGGTCGAACGGGTCGCCACTGGCCAACCCCGCCGACGAATCGAACAACGACCCCCAATCAAACCCAGCCGAGGCATCCGCCTGTGACCACGCAGCCGGGTCGAACAGATCCAGCAACCAATCAAACTCACCATCAGCCCGCGCCACCGGCACCGACACCAACGGCGACACACCCAACGCCAAAACCGCGCCTGCCGCCGAACCCGCACCCAGCACTCGACGACTAGCCCGAGTTGCCTTGTGGCGCTTACCAATCACTGGGGGAACCTCGTTACTTAAGCAGGGATGGTTGATTCGTTGAGGACGTGGCGGCCTTAGCCGGTTGTGCCGGTCGATCCGCCACTGCCGGCGGCGCCGTTGGCGCCGTCGGTCCCGCCGGTGCCCCCCGCACCGCTGGATGCGCTCGAACCGTCGGCGTTATGGCCGCCCGCGCCGCCCCCACCGGCCGCGCCGCCGGTTCCGCCAATGTCGGCGGTCCCACCGGTCCCGCCCTGGCCGGCCGTTTGGCTTCCGAATGATGTGCCGCGGCTGGTGCTTCCGCCGTCACCGCCGTCACCGCCGCTGCCGCCGTTGCCACCGGCACCGCCGTTGCCGCCGGCGCCGCCCACGCCGGCCTGCCCGGCGCCGTCCGCACCGGCCGCGCCCGCGTCACCGCCCTGGCCGCCGATGCCACCGGCACCACCGTTACCGCCGTAGCCGCCGTTGCCGCCGTTGCCGCCCTGGCCACCGACCGCGGAGGTGCCACCGACCGGCGCTGACATGTAGGCCTGCCCGCCGTTGCCGCCGTTGCCGCCGTCACCGCCGACGGTGCCGTCGCCGCCGTTGCCGGCCGCGCCGCCGACCCCACCGTTGCCGCCCACACCCGACACCGATCCGCCGGCACCACCGGCACCACCGGCACCACCGTTGCCGCCGGTCACACCGCTGACACCGTTGCCTCCGTTGCCGCCGTTGCCGCCGGTACCGCCATGAGCGCTGCTGGAGCTGCCGCCGACGTAGCCGTAGCCGCCGGTGCCGCCGTCTCCACCGTCACCGGAAGCCCCGCCGGCACCGCCGTTGCCGCCCTTGCCGCCGGTGGCCGTCTGGCCCAGCCATGCGCCGGTGTTGGCTCGGCCGCCGGTACCACCGTTGCCACCGTCCTGGATGTGTCCGCCGTTGTTAGCACTGTTGCCCGCGGTGCCGTTACCGCCGACGCCGCCGGTGCACGAGCTGGTGCCGGCGGTGCTACCACATTCGGAACCGGTGGCACCGTTGCCGGCCAACGGGTTCGATCCGCCTTGGGTAGGTGCAGCCGGATTGGTACCCAGCGCGCCCTTACCGCCGGCGCCGCCGTCTCCACCGTTGCCGTTCGAACCGGCCGCACCGCCGAGGCCGCCGTTGCCGCCGGCTTGACCGACGTTGTTGATCACGCCGACGCCGTTGCCGCCCGCGCCGCCATTGCCGCCGTTACCGCCGCCGCCGGCCGCGCCGACGCCGCCGTTCGCGCCATCGCCCGCGCTACCGACCCCGCCGGCACCGCCTTGCCCGGCCGTGCCGCGTTCCCCGCCGGTACCGCCGTTGCCGCCGTTGCTGGCGTTTGCCGCGGCGCCACCGCCAACACCCTGACCACCCTGACCACCGGTGCCCGCGTCACCCGCGGCACCGCCGCGCCCGCCGGTACCGCCGATTCCGTTGGTGGCGGTGCCGCCCTGGCCGCCCACGCCGCCCTGACCGCCGTTGCCGGCGTCACCGGCGTTGCCGCCGTTCTGGCCGGCGACGGTGGCGTTGAGTCCGGCACCGCCGAGGCCACCCGTGCCGCCCGCGCCACCCTGACCACCGACGCCGCCGTTGCCGGACACCGTGCCGCCGGCACCACCGGTACCGCCGTTGCCGCCGAGTCCGCCGTCGCCGCCGTGCGTACCAGTGCCGGAGGCGTCGGTGATCCCAGCCTTGCCAGTAGCACCGGCACCACCGTTGCCGCCCGCACCGCCGGTGCCGACCGTGCCGGCGTTGCCACCGTTGCCGCCCTGACCACCGACCTGGAGAGTGCCGTTGTACAGGATCTGACCGGCGCCACCGTTGCCGCCCGCACCACCGTCGGAGCGGCCCGCGGCGCCGTCCGCGCCATCCGCGGCGTGGCTGCCGTCGGCGCCTATGCCGCCCGCGGCACCGTGGCCGGCCTGCCCGATCGCGCCGCCGTCGCCGCCATTCCCACCGGCGCCGGCCTCCAGGTCAAGGCCACCGCCGGCCCCATCGCCGCCTCGGCCGCCGGTGCCGCCGTTACCGGCCGCTCCGCCGGTGCCACCGACCCCACCGGCCCCGGCCGCACCCGCGTTGCCGTTGACCGCGGTGCCGCCGGCACCACCGTTACCGCCGTGACCTGCGTTTCCGCCGTCGCCGCCGTCGCGACCGTCGCCGCCGTCGGTGCCCTGCCCCGCGGCGTCGGTGGACCCTGCGGTGCCGGTCAGGCCGTTACCGCCGGCACCACCGTTACCGCCGGCACCGCCGCTACCGCCGGCACCACCGTTACCGGAGATATAGCCGCCCTTACCGCCGACCCCGCCGTTGCCGCCGGCCGCGCCGTCGCCACCGTGGCTTCCGTCGCCGCCGGCGTCCGTAACACCCGCGGCCCCGGTCGCGCCCGCGCCGCCATTCCCGCCTGCGCCACCGGTGCCGACCGCACCCGCGTCACCGCCGGCACCTCCATTGCCACCGGCCTGGGAGGCCCCGGTGGACAGCACTTGCCCCGCACCGCCATCACCGCCGGCACCACCGTTGCCGCCGCCGACCGCCGCCGCGCCCGCCGTACCGCCGGCGCGCTGGGAGGCGCCGTCACCGCTCAGGCCGCCCTGGCCCGCGCCGCCGGCATGGCCCGCGGTACCGGCACTACCACCGGCGCCGCCGTTTCCGGCGACCAGGTTCAAGCCGCCGCCGGCACCTTGCCCACCGGCACCGCCGTCGCCGCCCTTACCGGCGTTGCCGCCGTTGCCGCCGACACCGCCGACCCCGGCCTTGCCCGCCGCCCCGTTGACCGCGCTGCCACCTACACCACCCTTGCCGCCGGCACCGCCGGTACCGCCGTTGCCGCCATCGGCACCCGTGCCGCCGTTGCCGCCGTTGCCGCCGCTGCCGGCCGCGGCATCGGTGCCCGCGACGCCGGTCAGACCGGCCGCGCCGTTGCCTCCGTTGCCGCCGTGCCCACCGACGCCGCCGGCACCACCATTACCGGCGATCGAGCCACCGCTACCGCCCGCGCCGCCGACCCCACCGGTGGCACCGTTGGAGCCGTTCGAGCTGTTCAACGAGCCGGTCCCGCCGCTGGCGCCCGCGCCGCCGTCGCCCCCGCGGCCGCCGGTACCGATCGACCCGGCGTTGCCGCCGCGCCCACCGGCGCCGCCAACCTGCATGGTGCCGTCAGCCAGTTCGCGACCGTCGCCGCCGCGACCGCCTTCGCCGCCGTTGCCGCCGCCGCCGGCGTTGCCGATTGCGCCCGCCGCGCCGGCATGGCCGGATCCGGCACCGCTACCACCGGCGCCACCTGCACCCGCCGTGCCGCGCTCGCCGCCGTTGCCGCCGATTCCGCCGCTGCCGGCGGTGGCACCGGTACCACCACCGGTGCCGACGCCGCCGTTGCCGCCGTTTCCGGCCGCGCCCGCGGTACCACCCTGTCCGCCGGCGCCACCGTTGCCGTTGCTGGCGCTACCGCCGATGCCGCCGGCACCACCGACGCCACCGGTTCCGCCGTTGCCGCCGTTCGCGCCGGACGCGCCGCTGCCCGGGGTGACGAAGCCGGCATTACCGCCGTTGCCACCTGCTCCACCGGCACCGCCCACGCCGCCGGCCCCGCCGTCTCCGGAGATGGTGCCACCGGCACCGCCCTTACCCCCGACGCCGCCCGCCGCGCCGGAACCACCGGTCAGCCCGTTGCCGGCCGCGTCGCGGCCACCGGTCGCACCGGCTGCCCCACTACCGCCGTTGCCGCCGGCGCCACCGGTACCGATCGCACCCGCGTTGCCGCCGTTGCCGCCGGCGCCACCGGCCTGGACCGTGCCGTCTGCCAGCACCTGACCGTTGCCGCCGTTGCCGCCCACGCCGCCGATGGCGCTGCCGGCCGCGCCCGCGGCACCGCTGGCGGCCTGGCCGCCGGCGCCACTGCCACCGGCGCCACCGGCGCCGGCCACACCTGCCGTGCCGCCGCTGCCACCGTTACCGCCGTGGCCTGCCACCGCATTGGTGCCGCCGCCGGCACCGTCGCCGCCGGCACCACCGGTGCCGCCATTACCGGCCGCACCACCCGCGCCGCCGACGCCACCGACACCCTGGCCGCCCGCGGAGCCGTGCGCCGCCGTGCCGCCCGCACCGCCGGCTCCACCGACACCACCACTGCCTCCGTTACCGCCGACACTGGTGGTGTTGCCGCCATCGCCACCGTTGCCGCCGCTTCCAGCGATCGCATCCACGCCATCGATTCCGTTGGCGCCGGCACCACCGGCGCCGCCGGCTCCACCTACGCCACCGGCACCACCGACGCCGCCGTTGCCGGAGATCGAGCCGCCGGCACCGCCCACGCCACCGGCACCACCGGCCGCGCCGGTCGCACCGTTGGTGCCGTTACCCGACCCGCTGGTGATTCCGGCCGCGCCGGTTGCCCCGGCACCACCCGTACCGCCCGCGCCACCGTCGCCGACCGCACCCGCGTTACCGCCGTGACCGCCCACACCACCGGCCTGCGCGGTGCCGTTGGCCAGCAACTGCCCGGCACCACCGGTGCCACCCGCGCCGCCATTGCCGCCGGTACCAGTTGCGCCCGCTGTACCGCCGGCCGCATGCGCGCCGCCGGCGCCCACGCCGCCGGCGCCACCGGCACCGCCCGCGCCTACCGAACCACCGTTACCGCCGAGGCCACCCGCACCGGCTGCGGCGGCCTTGCCACCGCCGGCGCCCGTGCCGCCCTGACCACCGTTGCCCGCGTTACCACCTGCGCCACCGGCGCCACCGATGCCGCCCGCGCCGACCGCGCCCGCCGTGCCGTGTGCCGCAGTACCACCGGCACCACCGTTGCCGCCGATTCCACCGACGCCGCCCTTGCCACCGTTGGCGCCGTTACCACCGGTCCCGCCGGTAGCGCCGCTTCCGGCGGCGGCGTTCTGACCGGCACCACCGGTCGCGCCACTCCCGCCGGCGCCACCGGTGCCACCGATGCCGCCCGCGCCACCGGCACCGCCGTTACCCGAGACCGATCCACCGGCACCCCCGGCACCACCGTTGCCGGCGACACCACCGGCGCCACCCTGCAAACCGTTGCCGTTGACGTCGTTGCCGCCGAGGGCACCCGTCGCGCCGTTACCGCCGACGCCACCGGCGCCGCCGTTACCGGTGGACCCGGCGTCACCGCCCCGGCCGCCGTTGCCGGCGACTTGACCCGGATTGACCGCGCTGAATCCGGCGCCGCCGTTGCCGCCGTTACCGCTGACGGTGGCCGCTTCGCCGGCACTGCCGGCCACGCCCGCGACACCGCCGGCGCCGCTGCCTGCCGCGCCGCCGCGGCCCGCGGCGCCGGCCAGCCCGGCCTCGCCGCCGCGACCGCCGTTGCCGCCGTTGATGTGTGCCGCGGTTCCGGCCGCCCCGTTACCGCCGTTGCCGCCGGCACCGCTGTCGCCACCGTTGCCGCCCGCACCACCTGAGCCGCTGTTGCCGGCGGAGCCGAACAGGCCGCCCGCGCCGGCATCGCCGCCGATCCCGCCGCTGCCGCCCACGCCACCGACGCCGCCGTTGGTTCCGGCACCGCCGTTTCCGTTGCCCGCGCCTACGAACGTGCCCTGTGCGCCGTCGGTACCGGCCGCGCCGCTGCCGCCGTCACCGCCGACACCGCCCACTCCGCCGGACCCGCCGTTGCCGAACATGGTGCCGCCACCGCCACCCGCACCACCGGCGCCACCGACACCACCGTTGCCGCCGTCCCGGCCACCGGTGAAGCCGTCACCACCGGCGCCACCGGCCCCGCCGACCCCGCCGTTGCTGAAGGACATCCCGCCCCGGCCACCGGCGCCACCGGCGCCACCGGCCCCGCCGTCGATGTGCGCAGCCGTACCGTCGCCGCCGGCACCACCGTTGCCGCCGTTGCCGCCGTTGCCGAAGAAGAACCCGCCGTCGCCGCCCGCGCCACCGGCGCCACCGACGCCGCCGAACTGCCCGGCCGTACCGTCGGTTCCGTTGCCGCCGTGGCCGAACAGGCCACCGCCGTTGCCGCCGACTCCGGGGGCGCCGTTGATCGGAGCCGGGTCGCTCGCCAGGGCAGCGAACGTGACCATCCCGGGCCCGCCGGCGCCGGAATCGCCGGCCCCGG
Source organism: Mycobacterium sp. SMC-11 (assembly GCF_046250095.1). Lineage (NCBI taxonomy): Bacteria > Bacillati > Actinomycetota > Actinomycetes > Mycobacteriales > Mycobacteriaceae > Mycobacterium > Mycobacterium sp. SMC-11. Next base: position 4,601,143 of record NZ_CP176430.1, read on the forward strand.
TGTCACCGGCGCTGCCGGCATTGCCACCGTTGCCGAACAACCAGCCGGCGTTGCCGCCGTTGCCGCTGTAGCCGAAGCCGTCGCCGCCGTCGCCCAACAGCAGGCCGGCGTTGCCGCCGTCCGGGTTGTCCGCCGTGCCGTCGGCGCCGTTGCCGATCAGGTAGACCCCGAAGAAGCTGTTGATCGCACCGTTGACCTGCAGGCCGAGCGGGCTGTCGATCCAGTTCTCGATGCCGGTGTGCATCGGCTCGTAGAACAAGGTGTTGAACAGGTCAGCGAACGGGTCGTCGGCGGCCGCGGACATCGGGGCCAGCGCGGCGTCCCAGCCGCCGTCGAGTTGAGCGAACAGCGGTGCCCAGGAGTCGGCGTCGAAAATCGTCTGCCATGACGACGCCTCGCCCAGGTTGGTGAAGGCATCGCCCAGGCTCTGGCCGAACAGGTCGACGACCCAGCCCAGCTCGTCGGCGTGGGCGGGCGGCGCAGCGGACATCGGGCTGATCCCGAAGGCCAGGAACGCGCCCACCGCGGTCCCGGCCCCGGCGACGCGTTTGCGCCGACGCGCCCCGTGGGGGTTCGCCGTTCGCCGTTCTACACCGTCGCGCCTGCCGCCCATTGCTGTTTTCCGCCCTTGTTTCGTGAAGTGTTGGTAAGCCGATGGATTGAACTCAGAAGCCGAACAGGCCGCCGAGCTGCCCGATGCTGACCGAGATCAGATCGGTGCCGGAGATGCCCATGTTGGAAAGCAGGTCGTCGAGGTCCAGGCCGCCGAGACCGAGGTTGTCGATCACGTCATTGACCGTCAGACCGGTCAGACCGAGGCTGGCGACCAGCGAGTCGACGGTGACGCTGCCCAGGCCCAGCGAGTTGGCGATGTCGTTCACCGTGACGCCGCCGAGCAGGCGCTGCAGAATCTCGTCCAGGTGGACGCTGTTGAGGTTCAGGTCGTCGAGCAGGTCGCCGACCTTGGCACCGCCCAGCAGGCTTTCCAAGAAGCCGTCCAGGTGAATGTTGTTCAACCCCAGGTCGTTTGCGATCGAGCCGAGGGTCATGCCACCCAAGACGTGGTCGATGAGGCCGCCGATGTCGACGTTGTTCAGGCCGAGGTTGCCCAGCAGCCCGTTGATCGTGACGTCCAGGCCGAGCCGGTCGATCACCGTGTCGATGTTCAGGTTGTTCAGACCCCAGGAGCTCAGCATCGACACCACCGAGGTGTTCATCAGCCACGAGAAGCCGTTGTTGAGCAGGCCGCTGAGGGTGACACTGTCCAGCCCCAGGTTGTGCATGACGGTGTCGAAAGGGGTGCTCAGATTCAAACCGGTGAGCAGCTCGCTGAGCTTCTCACCGCCCACACCGGTCGCCCCCAGCAGCTGGCCGATGGTGATGTCGGACAGCGGAGTGCCGGGTGCCACGCCCAAGGCGGGGGCGCCGGCACTGTAGAGCCGCTGCAACGTCTCCAGCAGGCTGTTGGGCCCCATCAAACTGTTGAGGGTTTGGTAGCAGGACACGTTGTACAAGCCCGGCAGCATGGGGCAGGTGATGTCGGGAAGGGGGATCGCGCCGTCCGCGAGTTCGAGCAACGTCTTGTCGCCCATCCCGGCCTGGGTCAGGAGTTCGGTGAACTTCTGGTCGCCGATCTCGGTGCCTTCGAGCAGGTCACCCAGCGTCATGTTCGACATCTCCGCGCTCTGCAGGAGCTCGGAAAGCGACATGTCGTAGCCGGCGCCCTGCAGGATCTCGATCACCAGGTCGCCGACGGTCATGCTGCCGGCGCCGCCGCCGCCGAACATGCCGCCCAGCAGGCTGTCGATCAGCTCGGCGAGGCTCTGGTCCCCGAAACCGGAGGCGTCCAGCAGCGGGTTGATCACGCTGCCGAGCGTCATATCCGCACCACCGAACTGAGTCAGCAGATCGGTGATGGTCGCGTCGCCGCCCGCCGTGGCGTGCACAAGGTCTTTGAGCGCGTCGCCCAGGGTCAAGTCACCGACACCGAGTTGGCCAAGCAGGCCGGTGATGCTGGTGTCGGTCATCCCGGCGGCGTGCAGCAGGCCGGTCGCCAACTCGCCCACCGACTGCTCGCCGAGACCGAACTGGTCGAGCAGGCCGGCCAAGGTCGGATTGCCGATGCCGGCCTGGCCGAGCAGACCGGTCAGCACCTCGGCGATCGACTTGTCGCCCAGCCCCACCTGATCTGCCAGACCGGAGATCGTCGGGTTCCCGATACCCATCACGTCGAGCAGGTTGGCCGCCAGGTCCGCGATCGGCTGGTCGCCGATCCCGAACTCGGACAGCAGCGCGGTGACGCTCAGGTGGCCGAAGCCCAGGCTGTCGAGCAGGCCGGTCAGCAGACCCTCCACCGACTCGTCGCCGATGCCGAACTGGCTGAGCACGTCGCCGAGCGTCGTGTTTCCGACGCCGGCCAGGTCCACCAACTGGCCCAGTTGCAGGTCGATGGTCGCGGTGTGTGGTGCGACGAACAGCCCGTTGAACAGCGGGATGTTCATCCCCGCCACGTCGATGCCGGACGTGCCGAACAGGAACGCGTTGATCAGCGTGCCCGGGGCGTTGAGCAGGATCATGAACGCGTTGGCCGGGTCGGCGGCGAGCTGGTCCATGATGTCGTTCCACGCGTTGTTCAGCGTGATGAACGGGCCGATCATCGCCAGCAGCGTGTGCAGCGTCGAACCCAGCTCGATGTTGATCTGCGCGGGCAGCGGTACCGCGTTGACGGTGATCGTCGGCAGCAGGCCCCAGCTGGTCAGCAGGCCGGTGACGTCGTTCGCCGGGTCGGCGGTCAGTACCACCGAATGCTGCTGCTGCGCAAAGTGCGTCGGGGCGGCGGGCATTGGTGCCACCGACGGAACGACGGCGATCAGACCGGCGCCGACGACGGCAATCCCGGGCGTGAGGTAGGGGCGAAGGGTCTGCAGCATCAGGTTCTCCGAGTCGATTCGGTGGATGAGGGCGGTTACACGCCGCCGAACAGCGAGGCGAAGAATCCGCCGAAATCGCCGAGATGGGTGTTGATCAGCACCATGTCCGACAGGCCGAACTGGTCCAGCAGATCGTTGAGGGTGTCGCTGCCCAGGCCCATGTTGGTGAGCATCGAGTTCAACGTTCCGTCGCCGAAGATGTCCGCCAGCAGCTCGTCCAGCTCGGTGGTGGCCAGTTCGAAGCTGCTCAACAGGTCGGCGATGGTCTGTCCGCCCAGGAAGCCGCCGACCAATGTGTCGAGGTCGGTAGTGGCGAATCCCAGGCCGCCCAGCACCGACCCGAGCGTCATGTCGCCCAGCAGGCTGTGCAACAGGGCGTCGAGGTGGGTGTTGCCGAGGTCGGTGGTGCCGAGCAACGAGCCCAGGGTCTGGCCACTGAAGATGCCGTCGAGCAGGTCACCCAGATGCTGGTTTCCGATGCCCGCGCCGTTGAGCAGCTCGCCCAGCGTGCCGGTGCCCAGCAGGTTGCCGAGCATCTCGTCGAGGGTGGTGTTGTTCAGCCCCATGTCGGTGAGCAGCTGGCCCAGGCTGGTGCTGTTCATGCCGAAGCTGGCGATCAGCTCGTCCAGCGTCTGGGTGTTCATGCCCATCCCGGTGAGCACCGAGCTCAGGGTCATGGAGAGGTTGGCTTCCAGCAGGTCGCTGAGCTTCTGATCAGCCATCGGCCCGAGCAGCTGGGCGATTGTCTGGTCGCTCATGCCCTGCCCGGCCAGGATGCTGTTGATCGTGTTGGCGTTGAGCCCGTCGATCATGCCCTGGCCACCGATCTTGTCGGCGACGGTGTCGCCGCCGGTGGCCCAGATCAGGTTGTTCAGGGTCAGGCCGCCGAAGCCAAGGTTGCTGAAGACGGTGCCCAGCGAGACGTTGCCCAGGTGCATGGCGTCGACGATGTTCTGCATGGTCAGACCGCCCAGGCCGGCGGCGTTCACCAGGTCGCCGACGGTGGCGTCGCCCAGGCCTGCGCCGCCGAGGAAGTCGACGGCCAGCGAACCCACGCTGACGTCGCCCAGGCCCATCGCGTCGATCAGGTCCAGCGGGGTCCGCTGACCCAGGTCCAGCGCGTCGAGCACCTTGGGCAGGATGTCGCCGACGGTCAGGTCGGCTAGCCCCAGCGAGTCGAGCAGGTCGACCGGGGTCCGCTGCCCCAGGCCGAGGCCGTCGAGCAGGCTGGTGGCCAGACCGGAGACGGGCTGGTCGGCAAAGCCGAGCTGGTCGAGCAGGCCGGTCACGGTGGGGTCCCCAATGCCGGCGGCGTCGAGCACCGCCAGCAGTGCGCCCGAGACCGACTGGTCGGCCAGCCCGACGTTGCCGAGCAAATCGCCGAGCGTCGGGTTGCCGATGCCGATCGCGTCGAGCAGCTTGGTGCCCAAGTCGGCCACCGACTCGTCGCTGAGGCCGACGTTGCCCAGGATGTCGATCAGGTTCTTGTGGCCCAGCCCCATCGCGTCGAGCAGCCCGGTGGCGAGCTGCGCGGCGGACTGCGGCCCGATTCCGATCGCGTTGATCAGATCCAGCGGGGTCTGGTGACCCAGCCCCACCCCGTCGAGCAGGCTGGTCACCATCGACCCGATCGGCAAGTCGCCGATCCCGATTCCGGACAGGATCGTGGTCAGACTCTTGTCCCCGAGGTTCACGGTGTCCAAGACCTGACCGAGGGTGAATTCGAGGTCGAAGGACTGCGGACCCGTCAGCAGGCCGTTGAACGCCGGGATGGTGAGGCCCAGTATCTCGATCGTGTTCGTGCCGTTGAGCCAGGCGTTGAGCAGGGTGGCCGGCGCGTTGAACAGGATGCTGAGCGTGTTGGCCGGGTCGATGGCGATCGCGGCCCAGATCTCGTTCCACGCATTGGCGACCGTGACGAACGGTGCGACCGACGACAACAGCAGCCCCAGCTCGGACGGCAGCATCCCGGGGTCGAAGTGCTGGCCCAGGTTGGCCAGGTTGGCGGCGGTGTTGCTGAACAGCTGATCCCAGGTGACCAGTACGTCGGAGGTGTTGGCCACCAGCCGCAGGTTCGGTTGCTGGACCGGCACGAGATCCTGCCTTGGCGCCGGCAGAGTATGCAGGCTTACCTGCGGCATCGGTACAGCAGTGACGCTGACGAGACCGGCACCTACTAGGGCGACGCCCGTCGTGGCGTAGGGACGAAGTAACTGCTGCATCGGAAATTTCTTCCATCTCGAGGTATCAAACGTTCGCGACAGTACATGAGCAGCATCACATTTCCAATATAGATTTCTCAGGCTCACAGGCGGATTTTTCAGGCGCTAAAAGACAACGTCTGTAGTCAATATTCCGACAACATGCGTAGTCACTAAACTGACAACATGCGTGGTCAGGGGAGGTGGAGACCCGCGGTACCGCTTAACCTTCCGGGGAAGTCCACCATTGTCGCCCGTATTAACATCATTTAAGCAATGCGATTAACAACTTTATGGGCCGTCAAAAGATGATAAATTGCTGAGCAATCTCGGATCGCCGCTGACGACCTCGGCGGACAACCGTCCACGAACGCGTTACCGACCGTTCCGCCGTGACGGGGAAGTTTCCGCGGCTGGAGATGGCGCAGCGAGGGCTTGGCCGGCGTCTCGATCCCGTGCTGCGCGCACCGCCACATCGTGGACGACGGCGGCAGCGACCGGGTTTGCTGGGTCGCGAACACCCTACAGCCGAGCGGTACGGATCGAGATCCCCCGGCGTGTCGGTTGTCAGTCCGCTTCGCGCCGTTGGCGTGCCAGCCGGCCGACGAACCGGGCCAGGCCGAGCGCCATCTGCTGCTTGGCGGCCATTCCCGGTTCGGCGGCCGGGGGCGGCGGTGCGTTCCACTGGGCAACGGCCGTCAGCTCGCCCGCACTGAACTTCTCCCGACACGCGGCCCGCTGGATCTTGCCGCTCGATGTGGTGGGAATGCTCATCGGTTTGACCAGCAGCACATCGTGCGCCTCGGTCCGGTGGTGGCGCCGGATCGCGTCGCGGATCGCGGCCAGCACACCGTCGGCATCGGTGTCGGGCAGCCGGTGTCGCTGCACCTCTTGGACCACCACGAGTCGTTCGCAGGCGAACGGATCCCCGCGCTCGCCGGTTATCGCGAACACCGCGCCGCGCCCAGCCAACAACACCGCGTTGCTGTCCTGCACGGTGCGCTCGATGTCGTTGGGGTAGTGGACGACGTCGCCCAGGACGATCAGGTCTTTACAGCGCCCGGTGACGAACAGTTCACCGTCGCGCAGGAATCCCCGGTCCCCGGTGCGCAGGAACGGGCCCCGAAAGGCTTGGCCGGCATCGGCCAGATACGCCGCGAAGGTCTGCTCGGTCTCCGCACCGCGGCGCCAATATCCTTGCCCCACACTGGGGCCGGAGACCCAGATCTCCCCGACCTCGTCAGCGTCGCACTCGATTCGGGTCTCCGGGTCGACGATGATGACCCGTTGGCCGCCCCGCGGCCGCCCGCAACCGACCACCGCGGCGCCGACCGGATCGTCGGGCGCAGCTTCGACGATCCGGTCTTCACCGAGCGCCCCGCGATCGACGTGCACCACCACCGGCAGCGGGGAATCCGATCCACCGGACACGCCCAGCGTCGCCTCCGCCAGGCCGTACACCGGCAAAAACGTCTCGGGGGCGAACCCGGCCGGTGCAAACGCCTCGGAGAACGCCTGCAGCGACGCGGGATTCACCGGTTCACCACCGTTGAGGGCGACCTGCCAGTTGGACAGATCAAGCGCCGCGCGCTCGGTCGCCGTGCTGCGTTTGACGCACCAGTCGTAGGCGAAATTGGGTGCGCCGGAGATGACCGCTCCGTGCCGGGACATCGCTTCCAGCCAGCGCATCGGGCGCATCAAGAAAGCGCCCGGCGACATCACCACCGTGGTCGTCCCGACATACAGCGTCATCAGGACCCCGCCGATAAGACCCAGGTCGTGATACTGCGGCAGCCAGGTCACCGAACCCACCGGGCGATGGAACACCGGGTTGTCCGGCGCGGGGTTCCAAGTCTGGCGAACGGTCTCCAGATTGTGCATGAAGTTGCCGTGGGTCAGCACCACGCCCTTGGGTGCCTTGGTGGTTCCGGAGGTGTACTGGATTGCGGCGGTGGTCGCCGCGGTCACCGGCGGCAGCGCCCAGCGATCAGCGGCGGATTCATCACCGCTCAATTCTTCGGTGGCGAACCACTGCAGCGGCGGCAAGCCCGCCGCCTCGGCCGCGCGGTCCGCCGCGGCCCGGATCCCGTCTTGGGTTTTCGTGGTGGCCAGAGCGATTTCGGCGCGCGCATCGGGCACGATTGCCTCGATTCGCGCCGAGGTCCATTGCGCGTCCACCGGAATCGCGACGGCGCGGGCATACAGGCAACCGAAGAAGGCGACGATGCTGTCCAGGCCCGGCCGGCAGAAGATCAGCACTCGCTGGCCCGCCGCACCGTGCTGTTGCAGACCGGCGGCGACTGCCCGGGCCCGACGATCCAGCTCCCGATAGGTCAGCCGGTCGTGTTCGTCGTCGCCTTCCGGGCAGAAGAGGAAGGCGGGTTTGTCGTCGTAGCGGTCGGCCTGCTGCGTGAGCAGGTCCACCAACGTAAATGCGCTGGGCTCTGTCGTTGACATAGCCCAGCGCACCTACAGATCGAACGGAGTTACTGCTGCTGAATTACTGCTGCTGGCAGAGGTTGTCCAGGACGTCGATCTGACCGCGCAGCTGGTCGCGCAGCGGCTGCTGGACGGCGTCCTCGGGCGAGTGCCCAGCCAGGTAGTTGATGCTCAGCGCCTCGAGCGTGTCGGCCATGTCGCCCACGGCCTTCGACAGGTCGGCCGGGGTGGCCGGGTTGGCCTCCAGGTTCTGGTGCAGGAAGGCGCCACCGGCGAACAGCGAAAGCCGCGCGTTGGTGCCCACCGCCAGGTCACCGGCCAGGTCGCCCGGCACCGGGTTCTGCAGGTTGGTGTTGAACTGGGTGCCCTGACGCACGACGCCCTGCGCCTCGCAGATCTTGCCCTTGGCCTCGGCGCGCTGGTCGTCGGAGAACTTCTGGCTCGTCGACGGGTGGAACCAACCGAAGATAGCCAAAACGATGCCGATCACGGCCAGCGCCAACGCGGCGATCGTGGGCACCGACAAGGCCGGTGCGGGAGTGGAAGATTGCGGAAAACCCGCGGTCTTGGGCTTGGCAGAGGAGGATTCGCTCGCAGGAGTCTCAGGCATTGCGCGATCGTAACGGCACAGCTGCGAATAGTCACGCTGAACCGGGATCCGGCGCGTTGACGGTACCCTCATGTGCGATGTTGAGCACCGAGCTGCAGACCACACCACGCCGCCTCACCGGCTGGGGCCGCACCGCGCCAAGCGTGGCGCAGGTGTTGTCGACCCCGGATGTCGAAGTCATCGCCAAGGCGGTGGCTCGCTCCGCCGATTCCGGAAGCCGGGGCGTGATCGCCCGCGGCCTGGGCCGTTCTTATGGCGACAACGCCCAAAACGGCGGCGGCCTGGTGATCGACATGACGGCGCTGAGCCGGATCCACTCGATCTCCTCTGACCGCGGTCTCGTCGACGTCGACGGCGGGGTGAGCCTGGATCAGCTGATGAAGGCGGCATTGCCCTTCGGGCTGTGGGTGCCGGTGCTGCCCGGGACTCGACAAGTCACCATCGGTGGCGCAATCGCCTGCGACATCCACGGCAAGAACCACCACAGTGAGGGCAGCTTCGGCAACCACGTGGTGTCGATGGAGCTGCTGACCGCCGATGGTTCGGTGCGGCACCTGACCCCGGACGGCCCCGAGGCAGCATTGTTCTGGGCCACGGTCGGCGGCAACGGTCTGACCGGGATCATCCTGCGCGCCACGATTGCCATGACGCCGACCGAGACGGCGTACTTCATCAACGACGGCGACAACACCACCACTCTTGATGAGACCATCGCCTTCCACAGCGACGGCAGCGAAGCCAACTACACCTATTCCTCTGCGTGGTTCGACGCGATCAGCCCGCCGCCGAAACTGGGCCGCGCCACCATCACCCGCGGGCGCTTGGCCCTGCGCGACGAGCTGCCCAAGAAACTGGCCCGCAACCCGCTGAAGTTCGACGCACCGCAGTTGATGACCGTACCCGACGTCTTCCCCAACGGGTTGATGAACAAGTTGAGCCTGAGCGCCATCGGTGAGCTGTACTACCGCCGCGGTGGCCACTATCGCGGCAAGGTGCAGAACCTGACGCAGTTCTATCACCCGCTGGACCTGCTGGGTGAGTGGAACCGCGGCTACGGCCCGGCCGGCTTCGCCCAGTACCAGTTCCTGGTGCCCACCGAGGCCGTCGAGGAATTCAAGAGCATCATCATCGACATCCAGGCCAGCGGGCACTACTCGGCGCTCAACGTGTTCAAGCTGTTCGGACCGGGAAACGAGGCTCCGCTGAGCTTCCCGATGCCCGGCTGGAACGTGTGCCTGGACTTCCCGATGAAACCCGGCGTCAACGAGCTGCTCAACGAACTCGACCGCCGGGTGATGGAGTTCGGCGGCCGGCTCTACACCGCCAAGGATTCCCGCACCACCGCGGAGAATTTCCACGCCATGTACCCGCGGATCGACGAATGGATCGCGGTGCGGCGCAAGGTGGATCCCGACGGGATCTTCGCCTCCGATATGGCCCGACGTTTGGAGCTGCTCTAGATGGTGTTCGACGCGACCGGAAATCCCCAGTCGATTCTGCTGCTGGGCGGCACCTCCGAGATCGGTTTGGCGATCTGTGCACGCTACCTGCGCAACGCCTCGGCCAGCGTGGTGCTGGCCTGCCTGCCCGGTGACCCCGGCCGCGACGGCGCCGTGGCCGCGATGGAGGCGGCCGGCGCCAAGTCGGTGCGGATCGTCGACTTCGACGCCCTGGACACCGCCAGCCACCCGGCGATGATCGACTCGGCGTTCTCGGGCGGCGATATAGATGTGGCGATCGTGGCGTTCGGTATGGACGCCGACGCCGAGGAACTCTGGCACAACCAGGCCAAGGCCGTGCAGGTCGCCGGGATCAACTACACCGCAGCGGTATCGGTGGGCGTGTTGCTCGCCGGCAAGATGGGCGCCCAGGGCTTCGGGCAGATCATCGCGATGAGCTCGGTGGCCGGTGAACGGGTGCGCCGCACCAACTTCGTCTACGGCTCCACCAAGGCCGGGCTCGACGGCTTCTACCTCGGCCTGGGCGAGGCGCTTCGCGAAGACGGCGTGCGGGTGCTGGTGATCCGGCCCGGCCAGGTGCGCACCCGGTTCTCCGCGCACGTCAAAGAGGCGCCGTTGACCGTCGACAAGGAAGACGTCGCCGAACTTGCTGTGGCCGCGGCCGCCAAGGGCAAGGAGATCGTCTGGGCGCCAGGGGCGTTCCGCTACGTGATGATGGTGCTGCGGCACGTCCCGCGGGCGATCTTCCGCCGGTTGCCGATCTAGCCCATGCGCGGCACCTTGCCCCGGTCGCGTTCATCGAGTGTGCGTTTTGGTCGGCAGAACCGCCTTCGTACACACCAAACCGCACACTCGAGCCGGGGTGCTCACCATGCGTAACGCGCTGACCACTTCACTCAAGACCGTCGGCCAGATGCTGCTGGCCGCCGCACTCGCCGTCGTCGTCGCGGTGGTCGCGCTGATGGCGATCGCCCGGGTGCAGTGGCCCGCATATCCGTCGTCGAACCAACTGCATGCGCTGACCACCGTCGGGCAGGTCTGTTGCCTGGCCGGGTTGGCCGCCGCCGGGTGGCTATGGCGGAGCGGTCGGCGTGCCGTGGGCTGGATCGCCGCGGTGCTGTTCGTCTCGGCGTTCTCGGTGGTGACCCTGGCGATGCCGCTGGGCGCCACCAAGCTCTACCTGTTCGGGATCTCGGTGGACCAGCAGTTCCGCACCGAATACCTGACCCGGCTGACCGACAGTCCCGCGTTGGCCGACATGACCTATCTCGGTCTGCCGCCGTTCTACCCGCCGGGCTGGTTCTGGCTCGGCGGGCGGGCCGCGGCCTGGACCGGGCTGCCGGCCTGGGAGATGTACAAGCCGTGGGCGATCACCTCGATCGCGGTGGCCGTCGCGGTCGCGCTGGTGCTGTGGAACAAGATGCTCCGCTTCGAGTACGCGCTGCTGGCCACCCTCGCCGGGGCGGCGGTAACGCTGGCCTACAGCTCCCCGGAGCCCTACGCGGCGATGATCACCGTGCTGCTGCCGCCGGTGCTGATCCTGACCTGGTCGGGCCTGCGGGCGTCCGGCCGCGGCTGGGGGGCCATCCTCGGCGCCGGGGTCTTCCTGGGCTTTGCCGCTACCTTCTACACCTTGCTGGTGGCCTACACCGCGTTCACGGTGACCCTGATGGCGCTGCTGTTGGCGGCGTCGCGTGCGGTCAAACGCGCCGGCGCCAAAGCCGCATTGAGCCCGCTGGGCCGGCTGGCGGTGATCGGCGTGATCGCCGCGGCCATCGCCTCGATCACCTGGACGCCCTACCTGCGCCAGGCGCTCTACCATCCGGCCGGCGAGTCTCGCAGCGCCTTCCACTACCTGCCCGGCGACGGCGCCGAGCTGAGCTTCCCGATGCTGCAGTTCACGCTGCTCGGAGCGCTGTGCCTGCTGGGCACGCTGTGGCTGGTGGCGCGGGCCACCACGTCAACCCGGGCGGGGGCGCTGGCGATCGGCGTCGTCGGCGTCTACCTGTGGTCGCTGCTGTCGATGCTGTCCACCCTGGCGCTCACCACGCTGCTGAGCTTCCGGCTCCAGTCGACGCTGACGGTGCTTTTGGCCACGGCCGGAGTATTCGGCTTCATCGAGGGGGCCCAGGCGCTCGGCCGGGCCGCGCAGGGCTGGCACACCATCGTCTATCCGGTCGCGACCACGGTGGGGCTGGCCGGGGCGATCGCATTCAGCCAGGACATTCCCGAGGTGCTGCGGCCCGACATCACCGTCGCCTACACCGACACCGACGGGCACGGCGACCGCGGCGACAGGCGGGCACCGGGCGCCGCGAAGTACTACGAGGCCATTGACGCCGCCATCACCGCCAGCACCGGCAAGCCGCGCAACGAGACCGTGGTGCTCACCGCCGACTACAGCTTTCTGTCCTACTACCCCTATTGGGGCTTCCAAGGGCTGACGCCGCACTACGCCAACCCGCTGGCGCAGTTCTCCGCGCGCGCCGCCGCGATCGAGGCCTGGTCCAAGCTCGAGACGCCCGAGCAGTTCACCCACGCGCTCGACGACTTGGCGTGGCCGGCGCCGACGGTATTTCTGATGCGGGCCGGCGCGGGCGACAGCTACAGCTTGCGGCTGGCCAAGGACGTCTACCCCAACCATCCCAACGTGCGGCGCTACACCGTGGAGCTCGATGCGGCCCTGTTCGCCGGGCCGCAGTTCCACGTGCAGAAGATCGGCCCGTTCGTGCTTGCCATCCGCACCTGACGGGCGCCGTCGAGCACACCGATAGCATCTGGTCCGTGACCGATACGCGCGCCGACTTCCGGATCGCTCGGGCTGTCGCCGTCGTCGCCGGCGTGCTGGGCACCCTACTGGCGATCCTCACCCCCCTGTTACCGGTCAAGCAGACCACCGCCGAACTCAACTGGCCGCAGAACGGTGCCCTGGCCAGCGTGCAGGCACCGCTGATCGGCTACGTCGCCACCGACCTCGACATCAGCGTGCCGTGCCAGGCCGCGGCCGGCCTCACCCCGGCCCGCTCGGTGCTGCTGTCCACGGTGCCCAAGCAAGCCCCCAAGGCCGTCGACCGCGGACTGCTCATCGAGCGCGTCAACGATGACTTGGTCCTGGTGGTGCGCAACGTGCCGGTGGTGGTGGCGCCGCTGTCGGCGGTGCTCGGCCCGGACTGTCAGAAGCTGACCTTCACCGCGCACGCCGACCGGGTCACCGCCGAGTTCGTCGGCCTCAAGTACGGGCCCAACGCCGAAAAGCCCGGCTCGCCGCTGACCGGCACCCGCAGCGGCTACGACTTCCGCCCGCAGATCGTCGGGGTCTACACCGACCTGTCCGGCCCGGCGCCCGACGGATTGGACTTCACCGCCACCGTCGACACCCGCTTCTCCAGCGCGCCCACTCCCCTCAAGCTGGCCGCAATGATCCTCGGGGTGGCGCTGACGATCGTCGCGCTGATCGCCCTGCACATCCTGGACACCGCCGACGGCACCCGGCACCGGCGCTTCCTGCCGGCCCGCTGGTGGTCGGCCTCGCCGCTGGATGCGCTGGTCACCCTGGTCCTGGTCTGGTGGCACTTCGTCGGCGCCAACACCAGCGACGACGGCTACATCCTGACCATGGCGCGGATCTCCGAGCACGCCGGCTACATGGCCAACTTCTACCGCTGGTTCGGCACCCCCGAGGCGCCGTTCGGCTGGTACTACGACCTGCTCGCGGTGTGGTCGCACGTGTCCACCTCCAGCATTTGGATGCGGCTGCCCACCCTGGCTATGGCGCTGGCCTGCTGGTGGCTGATCAGCCGTGAGGTGATCCCGCGCCTAGGCCACGCCGTCAAGCACAGCCGGGCGGCGGCCTGGACGGCGGCCGGCATGTTCCTGGCGTTCTGGCTGCCGCTGAACAATGGCCTGCGTCCCGAGCCGATCATCGCGCTGGGCATCCTGGCGACCTGGTGCTCGGTGGAGCGGGCGGTGGCCACCAGCCGACTGCTGCCGCTGGCGATCGCCTGCATCATCGGCGCGATGACGTTGTTCTCCGGGCCGACCGGGATCGCGTCGATCGGTGCGCTGCTGGTGGCGATCGGTCCGCTGCGCACCATCTTGCACCGGCGCTCCAAGCAGTTCGGGCTGGCGCCGTTGCTGGCACCCATTGCCGCGGCGGTCAGCATCACCGCGATCGTGATCTTCCGCGACCAGACCCTGGCCGGCGAGATCGAGGCCAGCACGCTGAAGTCCGCGGTCGGGCCCAGCTTGGCCTGGTTCGAGGAGCACGTCCGGTACGAGCGGCTGTTCCTGGCCACCCCCGACGGCTCGGTGGCGCGCCGGTTCCCGGTGCTGGCGTTGGGTCTCGCGCTGGCGGTGTCGGTCGCGATGGCGTTGCGCAAGGGCCGGATTCCCGGCACGGCGGCCGGACCGAGCCGGCGCATCATCGGGATCACCATCATCTCGTTCATCGCGTTGATGTTCACGCCCACCAAGTGGACGCATCACTTCGGTGTGTTCGCCGGGCTGGCCGGTTCGGTGGGGGCGCTGGCCGCCGTCGCGGTGGGTGCCGCGGCGATGCACTCGAGGCGCAATCGGACGCTGTTCACCGCGGTGGTGCTGTTCATCACGGCGCTGTCGTTCGCCAGCGTCAACGGCTGGTGGTACGTGTCCAACTTCGGCGTGCCGTGGTCGAACGCCTTCCCCAAGTGGCATCTGGCGTTCGCCACCATGGGCGTGGGGCTGACGGTGTCGGCGGCGCTGCTGGCGGCCTGGTTCCACTTCACCAATGGCGCCGAGCGGCGACCGCGCTGGGCGGCGCTGTCGGGCTACCCGCTGGCGATCGCGTCCTGGATGCTGATCGTGTTCGAGGTCGTGTCGCTGACCGCCTCGATGCTCGGCCAATACCCGGCGTGGACGGTGGGCCGCTCCAACCTGGGCGCGCTGACAGGCAAAACCTGCGGTCTGGCCGACGACGTGCTGGTCGAACAGGACCCCACCGCCGGAATGCTCACCCCGATCGACTCCCCCGTCGACGAGGCCCTGGGCGCGACGTTCTCGGTCGGGTTCACCCCCAACGGGATTCCCGCCGACGTCTCGGCCGACCAGGTGATCGGCCCGCCCGGGTTGGGCCGGCTGGCCGACGACGACGCACAGACCGCCGGCGGTGAGGCCGGCACGGAGGGTGGTACCACCGCCGCCGAGGGTGTCAACGGTTCGCGAGCCCGACTGCCTTACAAGCTGGACCCGGCCCGGGTACCGGTGCTGGGCAGTTGGCGCGCGGGTATTCAGGTGCCCGCGCTGCTGCGCTCGGCCTGGTACCGGTTGCCGGCCGACCGCGCCAACGCCGGACCGCTGCTGGTGGTGGCGGCCGCGGGCCGCTTCGACCGCGGCGAGGTGACCGCGCAGTGGGCCACCGAGTCCGGCGCCGCGAACGACAAGCCGGGCGGGACGGTGGAATTCGGTGACATCGGCGCGGTCCCGGCCTGGCGCAACCTGCGCGCGCCGATGTCGGCGATCCCGGCCGAGGCCACCCGCATCCGGTTGGTGGTCCGCGACGACGACCTGGCCCCGCAGCACTGGATCGCGGTGACACCGCCGCGCGTCCCGCAGCTGCGGACCCTGCAGGAAGTGGTGGGCTCCGAAGACCCGGTGCTGCTGGACTGGCTGGTCGGCCTGGCGTTCCCCTGCCAGCGCCCGTTCGGTCACCAGAACGGGGTCACCGAGGTGCCGAAGTGGCGGATCCTGCCGGACCGTTTCGGCGCCGAGGCGAACTCTCCGGTGATGGACAACAACGGTGGTGGCCCCCTGGGCATCACCGAGTTGCTGGTGCGCGCGACCACGGTGCCCAGTTATCTGAACCACGACTGGTTCCGCGACTGGGGTGCCCTGCAGCAGTTGACGCCGTACTACCCCGCGGCCACACCTGCACATCTGGATCTGGGCACCGCCGTGCGCTCCGGGCTGTGGAGCCCGGCGCCACTGCGGCACTGATCTGCACTGATCTGCGTCGCCGAGTGGGAATCTCACGACGCGCCATCGGCGTGTCATGTCGTGAGATTCCCACTCGCGGCGGCTGGAGCACTCCCGAACGTGTTGGGCGCCGGGCGGGACGGGTTCCCCGCCCGGCTGACCCCGTCGCATAGCATCAGGGCTCGTGTCCTCCACCTACGACCAGCCCAAGCAGCGCCATCGGATCGCCCGGCTGATCGCGGTGCTGGCCGGCCTCACCGGCGTGCTGCTGTGCGGTATCACCCCGCTGCTCCCGGTCAAACAGACCACCGCCACCATCGCCTGGCCCCAGGGGCTCAACGCCAACGGCCACGTCAGCGACGTCACCGCGCCGCTGGTGTCCGGTGCGCCCCGCAGCCTGGACATCACCATTCCCTGCTCGGCGATGGCCACCCTCCCCGAAAAGGGCGGACTGGTGCTGTCGACCGTGCCGGCTGGTGGCGTCGACGCCACCGCGCACGGCCTATTCGTGCGGGCCAACAAGACCGCGGTGTTCGCCGCCTACCGCGACCACGTGGCCGCGGCCGCCCCCCGCAGCAAGCTCGCCGACTGCACCGAACTGCACCTGTGGGCCGGGGCCGGCGGCGTCGGCGCGGACTTCGTCGGCATCCCCGGCGCGGCCGGCACCCTGCCACCGGAGAACAAGCCGCAGATCGGCGGCGTCTTCACCGAATTGGAGATCGGCCCGCAGCCGGGCCTGAACGCCCGCATCGACGTCGACACCCGGTTCATCAGCGGACCCACCATGCTCAAGACCGCCGCGATGACGCTCGGCGTGCTGGCGGTGCTGGCATCGATCGTCGCGCTGGCAGTACTGGACGGACCGCGGCGTCGGCGCGCCAGATCCAAGGTTCACGCGGTGACCCGACTCGCCGACGCGGGCGTCATCGGCACGCTCGCACTGTGGCACGTCATCGGCGCTATCTCATCCGACGACGGCTACAACCTCACCATGGCGCGCAACGCCGCGCACGCCGGCTATGTGGCCAACTACTACCGGTTCTTCGGCACCACCGAGGCCCCGTTCGACTGGTACCCATCGCTACTCGGCCACTTGAGCACGATCAGCACCGCCGGGGTGTGGATGCGCCTGCCCGCCACGCTGGCCGGTGTGGCCTGCTGGTTGATCATCAGCCGCCGCATCCTGCCCCGGCTGGGCCGGCTCTCCGGTAACCGGGTGGCGGTGTTCACCGCCGCGGCCATGTTCGCCGCGGCGTGGCTGCCGTTCAACAACGGCCTGCGCCCCGAGCCGCTGATCGCGCTGGGCACGCTGGTGGTCTGGGTCCTGGTGGAACGCACCATCGCCACCCGCCGGCTGGTGCCCACCGCGCTGGCGGTCCTGGTGGCGGTCTTCACCGTCACGCTGGCGCCGCACGGACTGATCGCACTGGCCCCGCTGCTGACCGGCTCCCGGGCCATCGAGGCGGTGATCCGCAAGCGGCGAGCCACCGACGGCCTCCTCGCGCCGCTGGCCGTGCTGGCCGCGGCCGCCTCGGTGATCGCCGTGGTGGTCTGCCGGTCTCAGTCCCTGGCCGCGGTCGCCGAATCGGCCCGCATCAAGTACGTGGTCGGTCCGACCATCGCCTGGTACCAGGAGTTCCTGCGGTACTACTTCCTGACCGTCGAAGAGAACGTCGACGCCTCACTGACCCGCCGGTTCGCCGTGCTGGTCCTGCTGTTCTGCATGTTCGCCATGTTGGTGGTGCTGCTGCGGCGCGGCCGGATCAACGGGGTGGCCAGTGGCCCGGCCTGGCGGCTGATCGGCTCCACCGCGGTGGGCCTGCTGCTGTTGACGTTCACCCCGACCAAGTGGGCGGTGCAGTTCGGCGGGTTCGCCGGGCTGGCCGGGGCGCTGGCGGCGCTCACCGCGTTCACCTTCGCCCGCGTCGGGCTGCACAGCCGACGCAACATGACCCTGTATGTGACCGCGCTGCTGTTCCTGGTGGCCGTGGCGACCTCCGGGGTCAACGGCTGGTTCTACGTCGGCGGGTATGGGGTGCCGTGGTTCGACATCCCGCCGGTGATCGCCAGCCGCCCGGTGACGTCGATGTTCCTGGCGGCATCGATCGCCACCGGCCTGCTGGCCGGCTGGCAGCACTTCCGGCTGGACTACACCGGGCACACCGAGGTGACGCCCAACCGGCGCAACCGGATCCTGGCCTCCACCCCGCTGCTGATCGTCGCCAGCCTGATGGTGCTGCTGATGGTCGGCTCGATGGCCAAGGCCGCCGCGGGACGCTACCCCGCCTACACCACCGCCAAGGCCAACGCCGACGCGCTGATGTCCGGCCTGGCCGGATGTGCCATGGCCGACGACGTGCTGGCCGAACCCGACGTCAATGCCGGCTTGCTGCAACCCGTCAGCGGACAGACCTACGGCGAGCTCGGCCCGCTGGGTGGTTCCGACCCGTACGGCTTCGACCCCAACGCCGTGGACGAGGACCTCACCTCGCTGGCCGTCATTGCCAAGCCCGGTGTGCCCAACGCCGATGCCTCCCCGAACAAGCCCAGCGCCAACCAGAGTGACGCAGCGGGCACCGCCGGCGGCAAGATCCCCGACGACGCCCCTGACGGCGTGAACGGCTCCCGGGTGGCGCTGCCGTTCGGCCTGGACCCGGCCGTCACCCCGGTGCTCGGCTCCTACAAGGAGCAGGTCGCCGCGCACGCCACCTCCGTCTGGTACCGGCTGCCGGAGCCCGACCGCACCGCCACCCGGGCACCGATCGTGGTGGTCACCGCCGCCGGCGCCATCTGGTCGCACGGCGAAGACGGCAAGCTCGACTACGGCCAGCCGCTGAACCTGGAGTGGGGCGCCAGCAATCCCGACGGCACGTTCAAGGCGCTCGGGCAGACCGAACCGATCGACATCGGGCCGCAGAACTCCTGGCGCAACCTGCGTTTCCCGCTGGCGTGGGCGCCGCCGGGCACCGACGTGGTGCGCATCGTCGCCAACGACCCGAACTTGTCCACCGAGCAGTGGATCGCCTTCACCCCGCCGCGGGTGCCGGTGGTCAAGACCATCAGTGAGTTGATGGGCTCGCAGACCCCGGTGCTGATGGACATCGCCGTCGCGGCGAACTTCCCGTGCCAGCGGCCGTTCACCGAGCACCTGGGCATCGCCGAACTGCCGGAGTACCGGATCATGCCCGATCACAAGCAGACCGCGGCATCGTCAAACCTGTGGCAGTCGGCCGAGGACGGCGGACCGTTCATGATCACCCAGGCCATGCTGTGGACGACCACCGTCCCGACCTACCTGCGCAATGACTGGTATCGCGACTGGGGTGCGGTGGAGGCCTATCACCGTCTGATCCCCGCGAAGGACGCGCCCGACGCCGTCATCGAGCAGGGGACCGTCACTGTTACCGGCTGGAGCCGGCCCGGACCGATTCGAGCACTGCCATGACGCGCGACCTTAAATTGACCCGCTGGGTGGCCGTCGTCGCCGGCCTGGTGGGCTTCCTGCTGTCGGTGGCCACCCCGCTGCTGCCGGTGGTGCAGACCACCGCCACGCTGAACTGGCCGCAGCACGGCGAGCTGAGCAGTGTGACGGCACCGCTGATCTCGCAGACCCCGATCTCGATGACGGTGAAGGCGCCCTGCGCGTTGGTGCGCGCACTGCCCGCCGAGGGCGGCACGCTGCTGGCGACCGCGCCGGCCAAGGGCAAGGACGCCGCGCTCAACGGGCTGTTCATCACCGTCACCGAGAAACGGGTGGACGTCACCGACCGCAACGTGGTGCTGGCCACCGCGCCGCGGTCCAAGGTGGAAGGCCCCGGCTGTACCGACATCGAGGTCACCTCGTCGCACGCCGGAACCTTCGCCACCATCGGCGGGATCACCCAGCGCTACGGCTGGCCCGACCCGAACCTGCGCCCGCAGATCGTCGGCGTGTTCACCGACCTGGCCGGTCCCGCGCCGGCCGGGCTGTCGCTGACCGCCGACATCGACACCCGGTTCTCCACCAAGCCCACGGCACTCAAGCGGGCCGCGATCTACGCCGCCATCCTGGCCACCGTGATCGCGGTGCTGGCGCTGTGGCGCCTGGACCGGCTCGACGGCCACCGGATGCACCGGCTGATCCCGAGCCGGTGGCGGTTCTTCTCACTGGCCGACGTGGCGGTCGTGTTCGGGTTCGTGCTCTGGTACGTGATCGGCGCGAACTCCTCCGACGACGGCTACATCCTGGGGATGGCCCGCGTGGCCGACCACGCCGGCTACATGAGCAACTACTTCCGGTGGTTCGGCAGCCCGGAGGACCCGTTCGGCTGGTACTACAACCTGCTGGCGCTGATGACGCACGTCTCCGACGCCAGCATCTGGATCCGGCTGCCGGACTTGGTCGCGGGGCTGGTGTGCTGGCTGCTGCTGAGCCGCGAGGTGCTGCCCCGATTCGGCCCGGCGGTGGCGGCCAGCAAGCCCGCCCTGTGGGCGGCCGGCCTGGTGCTGCTGGCGGCATGGATGCCGTTCAACAACGGCCTGCGCCCCGAGGGCATCATCGCGGTCGGTGCGCTGATCACCTGGGTGCTGGTGGAACGGGCCATCATCTCCAGCCGGCTCACGCCGGCGGCGCTGGCGATCATCTGCGCGGCCTTCACCCTGGGCATCCAACCGACCGGGCTGATCGCAGTGGCCGCGCTGCTGGCCGGCGGCCGTCCGCTGCTGCGGATTCTGGTGCGTCGCCACCAGATTCACGGCACCTGGCCGCTGGTGGCACCGCTGCTGGCCGCCGGCGCGGTCATCCTGACCGTCGTCTTTTCCGACCAGACCATCCGTACCGTGCTGGAAGCCACCAGGGTTCGCACCGCGATCGGCCCCAGCCAGGCCTGGTACACCGAAAACCTGCGCTACTACTACCTGATCCTGCCGACCGTCGACGGGTCACTGTCGCGGCGGTTCGGTTTCCTGATCTGCGCGCTGTGCCTGTTCACCGCGATGTTCATCATGTTGCGGCGCAAGCGTGTTCCCGGTGTCGCCAGCGGCCCGGTGTGGCGGCTGATGGGCGTAATCCTGGCGACCATGTTCTCGCTGATGTTCGCACCCACCAAGTGGGTGCACCACTTCGGGCTGTTCGCCGCGGTGGCCGGAGCGATGGCGGCGCTGACCACGGTGCTGGTATCGCGACAAGTGGTGAAATGGTCCAGAAACCGAATGGCGTTCGCGGCAGCGGTGCTGTTCATCCTGGCGTTGTGTTTCGCCACCACCAACGGCTGGTGGTACGTCTCGAGCTATGGCGTGCCGTTCAACGCCGACATGCCGCGCATCGGCGGGATCACCGTCAGCACAATCCTGTTCGCCATGTTCGCCGTCGCGGCCGGTTGGGCGGCCTGGCTGCACTTCGCGCCGCGTGATCGCGGCGAGGGCCGGCTGGCCCGCGCCTTGACCGCCGCACCCATTCCGGTGGCGGCCGGCTTCATGGTCTGCGTGTTCGTCGCCTCGATGGTGGCCGGGATCATCCGTGAATACCCGACCTATTCCAACGGCTTGGCCAACGTGCGGGCGTTCGTGGGCGGCTGCGGGCTGGCCGACAACGTGCTGGTGGAGCCGGACCCCAACGACGGGGCGCTGACGCCGCTGCCCGGTGAGTACGGCGAGCTCGGCCCGTTGGGCGGGGTGGATCCGGTGGGCTTCACCGCCAGCGGGGTACCGGAGAAGGTGGTGGCCGAGGCACTGCGGATGCCAATCACCCAACCGGGCACCGACTACGACTGGGACGCCCCGAAGAAGCTGAAGGCAGCCGGGATTAACGGCTCGACCGTGCCGCTCCCCTATGGCCTGGACCCGGCCCGGATTCCGTTGGCGGGCAGCTACAGCACCGACGGTCAGCAGGAGTCCAAGCTGACGTCGGCCTGGTACGCGCTGCCCCCTGCCGATGACGGGCACCCGCTGGTGGCGGTGACCGCAGCGGGCACCATCGCCGGCAACAGCGTGCTCAAGGGTTACACCACCGGCCAGGACGTGCAGCTGGAGTACGGCGTCCCCGGGCCCGACGGCGTTCCGGTGGCCGCCGGACGGCTGGTGCCCTACGACCTGTTCGGCGAGTGGCCGCGGATGTGGCGCAACCTGCGCTACCCGCGGGCACAGATCCCTGCCGACGCCGTCGCGGTACGCATTGTGGCCGTGGACAAGTCGCTGAACCCGCGGGACTGGATCGCGTTCACCCCGCCACGGCTGCCCGAGGTGAAGACCATCCAGGAGTACATCGGCTCTTCACGGCCGGTGCTGCTGGACTGGGCGGTGGGCCTGGCCTTCCCGTGCCAGCACCCGATGCTGCACGCCAATGGGGTCACCGAGGTGCCCGAGTACCGGATCACCCCGGACTACAACGCCAAGAAGCAGGACACCGACACCTGGCAGGACGGGGTCAACGGCGGGCTGCTCGGCATCTCCGACATGCTGCTGCGCGCCCACGTGATGGCCACCTACCTGAACTACGACTGGGGCCGCGACTGGGGCTCGTTGCGTCAGTTCGAGGTGATCACCCCGGCCACGCCCGCGGAGTTGGACCTCGGCAGCGCTACGCGTTCGGGCTGGTGGTCACCCGGCCAGATCCGGATCAAGGCCTAGCCTCCGTTCCCGCGAGCTGGGGGTACCTCTCCCGCTTGCGAGCGTGCGTGTCCGCACGCCGACACGCGTGTCACGCGTCACTCTGTGCACGCTCGCGGAGCCCGTCGGCTTGCTTCGCGATGACGGCAGCGAGCTCTCGCTCGAGTTCGCCCTGCACGCCGGGGATGCCGGTGCCGCGCAGGGAACACCCGAGGGTCTCGGGCAGGAACCGCAGGGCGACCAACCCGAGCACCGCGGCGGCCACCAGATATGCCGCCGGAAAGAGCTGCCAACCGGTGTGTTCGATGACCGAGTCGGCCAGCACCGGTGCGGTGCCGCCGAAGACCGCGACCGCCGCGTTGTCGGCGATCGCGAAGCCTGCGTAGCGCACCTGGGTGGGGAACATCGCCGGGAACGTCGCCGCCACAGTCGCCAGCGGTGCAGCGAACAGCACACTGAGTACGGTGAATCCGACCAGCGCGCAGGCGAATCCCTGGCCCATGAGCCAGTACATCGGCAATGCCAACACGATGAACCCGATCAGCGACCCACGCCATAGTGGCTTTCGACCGATCCGGTCCGACCAGGCGCCGGCGAACGGAATACAGGCCATCATGGCCAGCTCCCCGATCAGCACCACAGCCGTCCTGCTGCGCTCGTCGAGGCCGACAGAGGCGTGCAGGTAGGTCGGCTGGTAGGTCACCAGGGTGTAGTCGATGATGTTCAGCGCGACCAGCAGCGCGAACGTCACCAGGATCGGTCGGGTGTAGTTGGTCAGCAGGTCGACCAATCGGTCCCAGGCCGATCCCTTGATCGCGTCGCAGGCGACGCATTCGGCGAACACCGGCGTCTCGGGCATCCGACTGCGCAGCACCAACCCCAGCACGCCCAATGGCAGGGCCAGCAGAAAGGGGATACGCCAGCCCCAGGCGGCCATCTGTTCGTGGCTGAGCATCGCCTCCAGCACCAACACGACGGCACTGCCCAGCACAAAGCCGCCAACCGCGCCGAACTCCAGGAAACTGCCATAGGCCCCGCGTTTGTCATCGGGCGCGCTTTCGGCCATAAACGTTGCGGCGCCGCCGTATTCACCACCGGTGGAGAAGCCCTGCACCACCCGCAGGGCGATCAACAGCGCAGGCGCCCACCACCCCGCGGTGGCATAGGTGGGCAAGACGCCGATCAGCGTCGTCGCCACTGCGATCAGCAGGATGGTCGCAACCAGCACAGACTTCCGCCCGAACCGGTCTCCGATCGGGCCCCAGATCATGCCACCCAGCGGCCGAAGCACGAAAGAGACGGCGAAGCCGAACATGGTCCCGAGGTTGCCGAGCGTGTCCGGAAAGAAGGCTTCGGTCAGATAGGTCGCCACGACGGCATAGACGCCGTAGTCATACCATTCGGTCGCGTTGCCGATTGCTGAGGCTGCAATTGCTTTGCGCAGCAGTCGTTTTTGGTCATCTGGAGCGGTTCGAGATTTCCGCGTATCCGGCGCCGACGGCCTGGCCGGCAGTAGTAGGCTCATCGCGCCTCGCCGCTAGGGCATCCGCTGCCAGTACACACGTCGACCCCCTCGTCAGGCCTCCGACGGTTCGCACGGCGATCCGGGCAGCCGGAATCACGTTCCGGCCCCGCACAATCGGAACCTCGGCGGCCGGCCCATCATGGGATCGCCTGGGGTAAACGATAATTGGTTTGCTACAGAAGTGACTGGTGTTGCTGAAGCGTTACGCAACACTTATCCGTCCGAGACTAGGACGCGGCTTCCCAGTAAGCGGGGTCCAGGTATTGGCCGACCAGCGACTCCCACATCATGTTGGTCAAACCGTTGAGCATCTCGTCCACCGTCGGGTCGTCGCCAGCCGCGACGCCCACGCCGGCCATAGCTGCGAGTAACCCGTCCAGCGCGGGGTTGTCGAGCATGTCGACTTCCACGTATGTCTGCGGGTCGAACAGGTCGGCAACGAAAGCGCCCACGCCGGTCATCGTCGCCGTAAACAGCGCGTTGCTGACCTCGCTCCAGTCGAGGTTCGGCATGTCCTCGGTCGCCATGTTCGGGACATCTGCCGGGCCGTCGTTCCACCCGTGATCGATGTTGCCGTAACCCAGGTTCACCAGGATGCGCGTGACCGGTTCCAGCAGGTCATAGATGGGTTTTCCGGTAATCGGGACGAACAGCAGCGGGTACAGCAGCGGGAGGTACTCGCTGGGGATCACGTAGGAGTTGATCATGCTGTCCGGGCTGGACTCCAGCAGGACGGCGTCCGCGATCTGCTCGGGAGTCAAGCCCAGGTATGCAATGTGCTGGATGGCCATGCCCATGATTGCGTTCAGGCTGGACAGCGGGTTCAGGAAGTATTTCGGGAAGTCGGCGTAGCCGTCGTACTCCAAGGTGTAGATGCTGGTGGGGTACAGGTCATTCGGAGTCGGATTGCCCAGCGTCACGCCCTGATCCGCGAGATTGGCGGTGATGCCCGGCATGTCCGAGAATCCGACCAGCAGACCGCCATTCGGATTCGCCGAGTCACCGATCAATACGAAATGTACCGCCGAGCTCGGCACGCCGGCCTCGTCGAGCTGCTGCATTGCCAGCGTCGTCAGGGCGGCGCTCTGCGAGTAACCGAAGACCGTCACCGGGTGGTCCTCGTCCACCTTGCCTTCATCGAGCAAGGTCAGCACTCGGTCGGTCAGGGCCTTCGCGCCCTTGGCCATGGACTCGTCCAGCAGGTAGGCCTCCTGCGGAGTGGTCAGCACCTCCAGCTGGCCACCGAACCCGTTCGGCTGCAGAAAGAGGTCGTTCACGGTTTCGGCGTAATGCTCACTCGGCGTCGGCATCATGCTGGGGCCCATGATCAGCGCGATGCCGGAATTGGCGAGCGAGCCGCCCTCAGCAGCGGACAGCAGCACCCCGGCATGGTCGGGAGCCGAAGTCCACGACGAAACCTGGGGAGCACCGGCAATACCTGCAGCCAGGACCGCGGCAGCCAGTGCAGCTCGCAGGCCGGACTGGCAGTGACTGGACCGTGCCGAGACCGCATCAAACATCGATAATTCCTCGCCAGATTCTCGAGGCCGCACATGAGTGGGGCGCTGCCGGACCTGAATGATTTCAATCACACTCTGTTATGTCAAATTCAGGTTCACTAATCTGGAAACCAGCGCCACCAGCAAGAACCGGCCGACCCTGAGAACGTAGATCGCCCCACGCGGCCGCTCCCTGAGCCATCACTAAGCGGCGAGGCGCGCTAGATGTACTGCCCGGGCAGGTGTGGTGAACGCGTAGGGTTCGCCGCAGGCAAGCGTGGGCATGATGCCAGTCCCGTGAGCCTTGGCAAATTCCCTTGAGCGACAGCACAACTGACTGTCGGTGAGCACACTTAGACAACAACTCCGTCGGTCGGTAGCCACACCGATACCCATTCACCGAGGGCGCGGAATTGCCGCAACCGCCGGGGAGTTACCGACTAGATCGGCAGCAGGCCGTGCTTGCGCTGCACCTTGGGGAAGTTCTGCTTGTCCCGCAGCAGACGCAGCGACTTACGCAGCAACAACCGGGTCTCGTGCGGCTGGATCACGGCGTCGATGTAGCCCCGCTCGGCAGCGGTCCACGGGATCGCCATGTTCTCGTTGTAGCCGTCGATGAAGTCCTGCTTGATCTTCTGCACCTCGGGCGCGGTCGGATCCGGGAAGCGCTTCACCAGCAGTTGGGCCGCGCCGTCGGCGCCGATCACCGCGATGCGGGCCGTGGGCCAGGCAAAGTTCAGGTCCGCGGACAGCTGCTTGGAGCCCATCACCGCGTAGCCACCGCCGTAGGCCTTGCGGATGATCACCGTCACCTTCGGCACGTCGGCCTCGACGATCGCGTTGAAGAACCGGCCGCCGCGCTTGATGATCCCGTTCTTCTCCTCCGAGACCCCGGGCATGGCGCCGGGGGTGTCGACGACGAAAACCAGTGGGAGGTTGTAAGAGTCGCAGAAGCGGATGAAACTGGCTGCCTTGTCGGAGGCCTCGGTGTCGACCGCCCCGGACATGAACATCGGCTGGTTGGCGATCACCCCGACCGGATGCCCGTCGACCCGGGCGAACGCGGTGATCATCGCCTGCCCGCGCTGTTCGGAGATCTCGAAGACGTCACCGTCGTCGAAGATCCGCAACAGGATCTCGTGCATGTCGTAGGCCACGTTGTCCGCGTCCGGAACGATCGAGTCCAGCTCCAGGTCGTGCGGGGTGATCTCCGGCTCGAGACCGGGGTTGACGATCGGCGCGTCGTCGAAGTGGTTGGCCGGCAGGAACGACAGATAGTCGCGCACGTACTGGAACGCCGCCGCCTCGTCGTCGACCACCTTGTGGATGTTGCCGCGCTGCGCCTGCACGTCGGCACCACCGAGCTCGTCGAAGCTGACGTCCTCGCCGGTAACGTCCTTGATCACGTCCGGTCCGGTGATGAACATGTAGCCCTGATCGCGCACGGCCACCAACAGGTCGGTCTGGATCGGCGAATACACCGCCCCCCCAGCACATTTACCCAAGATGATCGAGATCTCCGGCACCAGGCCGCGCAGCATCTCGTGGCGCCGGCCCAGCTCGGCGTACCAGGCCAGCGACGTCACCGCGTCCTGGATACGCGCACCCGCGGAGTCGTTGATGCCGATGATCGGGCAGCCGACCATGGCCACCCACTCCATCAGCTTGGCCACCTTGCGGCCGAACATCTCGCCGACCGAGCCCTGGAACACGGTCTGGTCGTGGCTGAACACACCGACCGGCCGACCGTTGATCCGGCCGTGGCCGGTGACCACACCGTCCCCGTACAGCGCATTCGGGTCACCGGGGGTCTTGCACAGCGCACCGATCTCCAAGAAGCTGCCCGGGTCCAGCAGCGCATGAATGCGCTCGCGAGCGCTCGGGATGCCCTTCTTCGCACGCTTGGCGACGGCCGCCTCACCGCCGGGTTCCTTTGCCAGCTCCAGCTTTTCGCGGAGCTCGGCCAGCAGTTCGGCGGTGGTCTTGTTACTCACGCGCTCTCGCTCTCGGCTTGGATCCGGTTGATCGCCTCACTCATGTGGGCGCCCACCTTGGCAATGTACGGCTCGTCGATCACCTGAACATGCTCGCCCCCGATCGGAACGATTTCCAGGTCGTTGACGTATTCGCCCCAGCCGCCGTCGGGCTTGCGGGTCGCATAGGCGGGCTCGAACACGATGGCATCATCGTGATACCGGTCAGCCATGTACAGCGCGACATACCCGTCGTAGGGCTGGTATTCGGCGGTGTCCAGGGCCCGATTGTCCAGGTACGACGTGCGCTGGTGCTCGATGATCCCGCCGGGGATCTGCACCCCGCTCTGGGACACCACATCCATCACGAAGCGGACCTGACCCTCATCGTCGAGCTTCTCCAGCTCCTCGTAAGGGATCTCGGGAACCTCGACGTTGAAGGTGCGCTCGGCGAACCGCGCGTAGCGGTCCCAACGGGCGCGCATGCCTTCCTTGCTCTGGTCGATCGGCTCGCCGGGCATCACCGCGTCGATCAGCCCGACGTAGCGCACGTCGGCACCGGACTGCTTCAGCCCGATCGCACACGCGTAGGCCATCGCCCCGCCCAGCGACCAGCCGGCCAGCAGGAACGGCCCATCGTGCAGCTCCAGCAGCTTGGGCACGTACTCGGCGGCACGCTCCTCGATGGAGCCCTCCACCCGCTCGATGCCGTAGACCGGGGTGTCGGCGGGCAGGCGCTTCATCAGCGGCTCGTAGACCACCGTCGAGCCACCGGCCGGGTGGAACACGAACAGCGGAACCTTGTTCGAGCCTTCGGGTTTGGCGCGCAGTGTGCGGACGAAACCGTCCACCACGCCGTCTTCCAACTGATCGCGGACGATCGTCGCCAGGGCCTCAATGGTGGTCGCCGACTTCACGTCGTCGGTCGAGATGATGCCCTCGGCACGCTCGGACAGCCGCTCGGCCATCTTGGTCGCGGTGTCGTCATCGAGAGTCGGCAGTTCGTTGAAGATGCCGCCCGGCGACTTCCCGGTGACGATCGCCCAGGTGGCGAACGTGACCCGCTCGGCGGCGTCACGCGGTGGCACGTCGGCGCCCAGCGCCTCGGTCACCGCCTCCTGGGTGAGCACCTTGGCAGCCGCTGCGGCGGCGGTCTTGGTGCTGACCCCCGACGGTCCGGACGGATCCGTTGGCGGCGGCGGAATCGCGGGCCCAGCCGGGTTGGTGGGCGGCGGCGGAATCGGAATGTCCGAAGCCGGCAGTGCCGCAGCGGGTTCCGATGCAGCGGGTGCCGCGGGAGCCTCCGGAGCATTCTCCGCCGCCTTGGCCGCCGCCAGGATCGCGGCCTGCTCGGCGGCGATCTCCTCGGCAGTCTGGGTCTGCTGGTGCTCGTGCAGCGCCTCGACCTCGTCGCGGTGCTCGACCGCGTAGCGGATCATTTCCTCGACGTTGTAGAGGTTCGCATCGCGGACCGCGGTCAGCTGGATCGGCGGCAGGTCGAAGTCGTATTCGACCCGGTTCTTGATCCGCACCGCCATCAGCGAATCCAGACCAAGTTCGATCAGCGGCACCTCCCACGGCAGATCCTCGGGCTCGTAGCCCATGGCGCCGCCGACGATCGTGCCCAACCGATCCGCGATGGTCTCGCCGGATTCCGGTGACCACTTGGCAAAGCCCGCAGCCAAACCGGCACCGGCGGTGAGGTTGTCGTGCAGGATCGCGGCGTCGTCGACCTGTTGTTCAACGGGCGCAACGGAAGTCGTAGCGGACTCGGTTACCGCGGTGCCCGCACCGACGGCGACCGGCAACACCCCGGCTGCGCCGCCACGCGACACCAGCGCGTCGTAGACCAGCGTGAACGATTCGCCGATGCGCGCGTGCACCTGCACGGCGGCGCCGCCCGGGTGCCGGGTCAGCGTCGTCACCAGGCGAGAACCCTCGCCGGGCACCGCCCGCTGTTCGGAGGCCACCAGAGTCGAGTCCGGAATGACCGTTGCGGCAGCGGCTTTCACCAGGGCAGCCAGGTCAGTCTCGCCACGACCGGCGTACTCGAAGACGTGCCGACCGTCCGGGGTCGCGACGTGCGAGCCGGGCATGACACCGGTGGCATCGCCGGAGAAGCGGGCGTCGAGCCAGTGCGGCTTGCGCCTGAAGTGCGTCGGCGGGATGTTGGCGAACTCCGCCGGGCTGACCGGACCTTCGACCTCACGCGGGAACAGGGTGCGGAAGTCGAGATCGTGGCCGTAGACGTAGAGCTGGGCCATTGCCATGGTCATCGCGTCGACGTCGTCGGTCTTGCGGGCCAATGTGGCGATCAGCTGGGCATCGTGCAGACCAGCGCTGGCCGTCGTCAGACCCACCTGCATGAGCGCGACCGGGTTCGGCGCCAGCTCCAGGAAGGTGGTGTAGCCGTTGTCGACGGCGTTGCGGACCCCGTGGGTGAAGTAGACGCTGTGTCGCATCCCCTTCTTCCAGTAGTCCACATCGTGGATCGGCTCGCCGCCGGGCTTGACGTAGCTGCCCTCGTGCACGGTCGAGAAGATGCCGATGTTCGGGGTGTGCGGCTCGATGCCCTGCAGCTCCGCGGAGAATTCGCCCAGCAGCGGGTCCATCTGCGAGGTGTGGCCGGCGCCCTTGGTCTGCAGCTTGCGGGCGAAGCGGCCCTCGGATTCGGCGCGGGCGACGATCTCGTCGATCTGCTCGGGCGGACCGCCGATCACGGTCTGGCTGGGGGCGGCGTAGACGCACACCTCCAGGCCGGGATAGGGGTTGGGGACCGCGGACAACAGAGTCTTGAGTTCCTCGGCGGAGTACTCGACCAGCGCCATGAACCGGATGTACTCGCCGAACAGCATGGCCTCGCCCTCACCCATCAGGTGTGCGCGCGAGCAGATCACCCGGGTGGCGTCGGCCAGCGACAGTCCACCGGAGAAGTAGGCCGATGCCGGCTCGCCCAGTGACTGGCCGATGACGGCGGTCGGGCGGGCGCCGTGGTGCTTGAGCACCTCACCGAGCGCGATCTGGATGGCAAAGATGGCGATGTTGGACGTCTCGATGCCGTAGTCGTGCGAGTCGTCGAGGATCAGCTCCAGCACCGAGTAGCCGCGCTCGTCCTGGACGTGGGCGTCGACCTTCTCGATCCACTCGGCGAAGATCGGGTCGCGCAGGTAGAGGTTCTTGCCCATCTTGCGGTGCTGCGCGCCGAAGCCGGCCATCACCCAGACCGGCCCGTTGGTGACCGGGCCGTCGGCGGAGTAGACGTTCGGCTTCTGCTTGCCCTCGGCGACCGCGCGCAGGCCGGCGATGGCCTCGTCGTGGTCGTGGGCGAGCACCACGGCGCGCGAGCGGCCGTGGTTGCGCCGCGACAGCGACCGGCCGATCGAGGTCAGCGGGGTGGCCCGGCCTTCTTCGCTGTCGATCCAGTCGGCCAGCTCGGCCGCGGCGGCCTTCTTGCGGGAGGTCAGGAACGCCGAGATCGCCAGGGGGATCAGCGGTTTCACGGGTTCTTCGGCGGCCAGCTCGGCCAGCGCCTCATCCCGCAGCCGCAGCGCCTCCTCGGTCAGGCCGGGCAGCTCGTACTCGGGCTCGTCGCCGAAGCCGTGCGAGCTCTCGGGTGCAATGAACTCGCCGTACTCGTCGAAGCGCGGGGCTTCGTGCTCGGCAAATTCGTCAGCCGGCTCGGCCACCTCGGTTACAACGGGCTCTTCGGGCTGCGGCTCACGCTCGATCACGTCGCGGGGCAGCACCTCGCGCACCACCAGGTGCGCGTTGGCTCCACCGAAGCCGAATCCGGACACCCCGGCGACCGCATAGCCGCCGTAGCGCGGCCAGTCACTGACGGTGTCGGCGACCTTCAGGTGGGTGCCGGCGAAGTCGATGTAGGGGTTGGGTCCGGCGTAGTTGATCGACGGCGGGATCTTGTCGTGCTGCATGGCGAGCACGATCTTGGCCAGGCTGGCCGCGCCGGCGGCCGACTCCAGGTGTCCGACGTTGGATTTCACCGCGCCCAGCAGCGCGGGCTTGTCCGCGGCGCGGCCGCGGCCGACCACCCGGCCCAGCGCCTCGGCCTCGATCGGGTCACCCAGGATGGTGCCGGTGCCGTGCGCCTCGATGTAGTCGACGGTGCGTGGGTCGATACCGGCGTTCTTGTAGGCCTTGCGCAGCACGGCGGCCTGCGCGTCGGGGTTGGGCGCCAGCAGGCCGTTGGACCGGCCGTCGTGATTGACCGCGGATCCGGCGATCACCGCGAGGATCTGGTCGCCGTCGCGACGCGCGTCGTCCACCCGCTTGAGCACCAGCACGCCGCCGCCCTCGGCGCGGGAGTAGCCGTCGGCGTCGGCCGAGAAGGATTTGATCCGGCCATCGGGCGACAGCACGCCGCCGACCTCGTCGAAACCGACCGTCACCAGCGGGGTGACCAACGCGTTCACGCCGCCGACCAGCGCCACGTCGGCCTCGCCGTTGCGCAGTGCCTGCACACCGGCGTGCGCGGCGACCAAGGACGACGAGCAGGCGGTGTCGACGGTGACCGACGGCCCGCGGAAGTCGTAGAAGTAGCTCACCCGGTTGGCGATGATCGAACTCGAGTTACCGGTGATGGCATACGGGTGGGTGATGCTCGGGTCGGACAGCGCCAGGTTCTGGTAGTCGCCGTTCGTCGAACCCATGTAGACCGCGACCGCTTGGCCGCGCAGGCTCGAGGCCGGGATGCGGGCGTGCTCCAGGGCCTCCCAGGTCAGCTCGAGCGCCATCCGCTGCTGCGGGTCGACGTTGTCGGCTTCCATCTTCGACAGCGCGAAGAATTCGGCGTCGAAGCCCTTGATGTCAGACAGGTAGCCACCGCGGGTGCGCGCCTTCTTGACGCGTTCGGCAACCCGGGGCTCCTCCATGAACTCCGACCAGCGCCCTTCGGGCAAGTCGGTGATGGCGTCGAAGCCCGCCAGCAGCTTCTCCCAGGTCTCCTCCGGGGAGTTCATGTCGCCGGGGAAGCGGGTGGCCAGGCCGACGACCGCGATGTCGGCGACGTCGGCGTCGCGCGACCAGTCCTCGGAATCGTCGGCCCCGTTTTCCAGCACCGGCTCGCCCTCGACGATCACGGTGGCCAGCGCCTCGATCGTCGGGTGCCGGAACGCCACCGTCGCCGACAACGTCACGCCGGTGAAGTCCTCGATGTCGGAGGCCATCGCCACCGCGTCACGCGACGACAGGCCCAGTTCGATCAGCGGGGCGGTCTCGTTGATCTTGTCCGGCGATTGCGAGGTGGCCTTGGCCACCCAGTCGCGTAGCCAGGTCCGCATGTCGGCGACGGTCAGGTCGGTGCGGCTGGTGCCGCGCAGGGTTGCGTCGTCGCCGTCGCCGGTCATCTGCGGAGCCTCGCTCATCTGGGGTTAGACCTCGTCGGGGTAGGCGTTTGGGCCGGTGGTGCCACCACGCAGGCTGCCGTCCAGGTAGGCGGCCCGGCAGGCGCGGCGGCCGATCTTGCCGCTGGACGTACGCGGGACGGTGCCCGCCGACACCAGCAGCACGTCTCGCACGGTCACGCCGTGGCGCACCGCGATCGCCGCCCGGATGTCGTCGGCGATCGGCTGGTATTCGAGCTTGTGGGCGCCCGGGGCGCGCTCGGCGACGATCACCAGCTGCTCGGAGCTGTCCTCGGGGTCGAACTTCAGCCCGGAGTGCGGGTTGTCGAAGGCCGACTGCGGCAGCTGGTTGGCCGGCACCGAGAACGCCGCGACGTAGCCGGCCCGCAGCGCCCGGCTGGCCTCCTGCGCGGAGTACTCCAGGTCCTGCGGGTAGTGGTTGCGGCCGTCCACGATCACCAGGTCCTTGACGCGGCCGGTGATGTAGAGGTCGTCCTGGTAGTAGGCGCCGTAGTCACCGGTACGCACCCAGAAGCCGTTCTCGTCGGAACCCTCGGCCCGTGAGGGGCTGGTACGCGACTTGAGCACGTTGTGGAAGGTGTCGGCGGTCTCCTTCTCACGGTTCCAGTAGCCGATGCCCATGTTGTTGCCCTGCAGCCAGATCTCGCCGATCTGGCCGTCGGGCAGCTCGGCGCCGGTCTCGTAGTCGACGATCACCGCCCACTGGTCCACGGCCACCCGGCCGGCCGAGGCCTGGCTGACCGCGTTGGGGGCGTCGGCGGGAACCTCGATGAACCGGTTGCCGTTGTTGAGCTCCTCGCGGTCGACGTAGACCACGCGCGGTCCCTCGTCGGGCGGGGTGGTGGACACGAAAAGGGTGGCTTCGGCCAGTCCGTAGGACGGCTTGATCGCCTCTTCACGGAACCCGTACGGGCCGAAGGCCTCGTTGAACTTGCGCACCGAGGCGGCCGATACCGGCTCGCTGCCGTTGAGGATCGCCCGGACGTTGCTCAGGTCCAGCGGCGGGTCGCCCTCCTTGGGCAGGCCGCGCGCCGCGGCGTGCTCGAAGGCGAAGTTCGGGGCCACC
The DNA here is from genome assembly GCF_046250095.1 of Mycobacterium sp. SMC-11. NCBI lineage: Bacteria > Bacillati > Actinomycetota > Actinomycetes > Mycobacteriales > Mycobacteriaceae > Mycobacterium > Mycobacterium sp. SMC-11. Next base: position 4,634,761 of record NZ_CP176430.1, read on the forward strand.
GAGAAGCACTCACCGGTCTCCCCTTCCTTGCGGGCCATCTCCTTGATCCACCGGTAGGGCCGGCGCACGAACGCCGCGGGGGTCATGAAGGTGAACTGCTGCCCCATCACACACGACAGCAGGATGGTGACCAGGCCCATGTCGTGGAAGAACGGCAGCCAGGTGACGCCACGGTCGCCCTCGCGGCCCTTGAGCGCGTCCAGCAGCTGGACGACGTTGGTGGGCAGGTTCAGGTGGCTGATCTTCACCCCGGTCGGAGTGCGGGTGGAGCCGGAGGTGTACTGCAGGTAGGCGACCGCGGTCCGGTCCGCCTCCGGCATTACCCAGGTCGACCCCACCTCGTCGGGCACGGCGTCCACCGCGATCACGCGCGGCCGGGCGTTGGCCGGGCGGCTGCGGAAGAACTTGCGCACGCCCTCGGCGGAGTCGGTGGTGGTCAGCACTGCCGACGGGGTGCAGTCGTCGAGCACCGCGTGCAGCCGGCCCACGTGGCCCGGCTCGCCCGGGTCGAACAGCGGCACGGCAATCCGGCCGGAGTACATGATCCCGAAGAACGACACCAGGTAGTCCAGGTTCTGCGGGCACAGGATCGCCACCCGGTCGCCGGGCTCGGTGACCTGCTGCAGCCGGGCACCCAGGGCGCGGTTGCGAGCGCCGAAGTCGGCCCAGGAGATCTCACGAGCTACGCCGTCGCGCTCGGTTGAGTAGTCCAGGAAGCGGTACGCCACCTTGTCGCCGCGCAGCGCAGCCCAGCGCTCGACGGTGCGCACCAAGTTGGCGTTGTCCGGGAACCGGATCTTGCCGTCCTTGACGAACGGGTTGTGGTAGTTGGCCTGTGTTGCCGGGGCCATGCAAAATCTCCTGTCACGAACATACGTTCAGTCAGCTGCCGGGCGCGTGTGGCCACGCCGCTGCGTTACATCGCGCGGGCCCGGGACCTCACAGATGGTAATGGTTGCCGGCACCCGACGACGCGCTGCTGCCCTGCGGCCACGGACCGCCGCTCTTAAATTGCTCTTAATGTTAGAGGTCGGTGCGGTCCATGCCAAATCAAACGGTACCGCGTGTGACGCCAGTCTCCGGGTTACGAAGCGGTCCCAGCTTCGCCTCTCCTTCGTCGAGCCTCGCTGAACCGCCGGGTCACGAAGCGGTCCCAGCTTCGCCTCTCCTTCGTCGAGCCTCGCTGAACCGCCGGGTCAGCCGTGTGGCGGACGGGGCGCGTTGTCGATGAGTTCACGCGCCCAGTTCAGCGTCCACTGGGTTGCGGACATGCCGTCCTGGCTCCAGACGTCGGTGGTGCCGTACAGCGCGTGCACCGGCTGAGCAGCACCGCCGGCCAGCGTTGACAGCGTCGCCGGCAGCTTGCCGACGCTGAACGCCTCCTGCGGGGCCGCGCAGACCAAGTCACCGACCGCGCAGATCTCGTTGGTGCGCTTATCGAGGTCGCCGAAACCGCCCTCGCGCGCGCCGGTCATAGTCAGCCCCATCCCGGACAGGATCGGCAGCTCGTGCAGGGTCACCTCGGCGCCCTGACCGGGCGGAGACGGCGGGACGTCTACACCCACGCCGGTCTGGCGGCGGCCGTCGGCGATCAGCGTCACGCCCAGCACCAGGTCTTCGTCGACCGGCCCCTCCCAGTTGCCGATCTTGCTGGCCACGTCGCCGGCGATCACAGCGCCCTGCGAGAAGCCGACCAGCACGTAGCTGGTCAGCGGGCACCGGTTGTTCATGTCGGTCAGCGCCTTGATGGTGGCGCGAGTGCCCTCGGCGCGGCTGTCGTTGTAGCTCATCTGCTTGTCGGCTGACAGCGGGTTATGGAACTGCGCGGTGTAGGGAACCGTGTAGGTCTGCACCCGGGCGGCGTCGAACTGCTCGGCGATCGGGCGGGTCACGGTGAGCAGCAGCGCGATCGGGAACTGGGTCGGATTCAGCGGGTCATCGGTGGGCGACGTCTCCCAGGTGCCAGGCACCGACACCAGCTGCACATCCGGGCAGCTGGCGTCCTGGTAGGCCGGGCGCGGCTTTTTAGTCCGCGTCGGGACCGAACTGGTCGACGGGACGCCCGCGCCCGGCTGCTCTGCGATCGGGGGTGTGGCCGGGCGGCGGATCCAGATCACCACCGCCACGATCACCAGCGCCACCACGAGCGCCATCGCGCCGGCGGCGACCCAGGCGAGGACGCGGCGCCGGTTGGCTGGGGACTTCCGAGGAGATTTCGCGGATTTGCGCGGGGTTCTCGATGTCTTCTTCTTGGCCATATCGCCTTTCACGGTACAGATCGGCGACGGCACACACTGACTCTGCGTCCAGGGCGGCGGTTACTCGAACTTTCCCGCCGTGGACGCAGAGTCAACGCAAGTTAGCGGATCGCTCGGCCTAAGCGCGATCCCGCTTCGCCCGGCTCCGCCGCGCTAGCGGATCGCTCGGCCTAAGCGCGATCCCGCTTCGCCCGGCTCCGCCGCGCTAGCGGATCGCTCGGCCTAAGCGCGATCCCGCTTCGCCCGGCTCCGCCGCGCTAGCGGATCGCGCCGACGATGTCGCCGGCCATGGCGCCCAGCTGCGACGCCCACGATCCCCAGCCGTTGTCACCGGCCGAGAAGTCGAAGTGCCCGTTCTTGCCGCGCACCTGGCGGTACTGCGAGTTGAAGTACCGACCGCTGCCGGCCGCCTGCGACGGGTCACCGATCATCGCGGCCGGGTTGGAAGCGCCGCCCAGCGGAGCGTAGATCCAGACCCGGGTGTTGTTCTGCGCCAGCAGAGTGGCGTGCACGGTCGGGTCGTGCCACTTCCACCGGCCGAGCTGCGGTGCGCCCCACATGCCGTACGGGTCCACCCCGCCGAAGTTCTGCAGGCCCGCAGCGATGACGCCGCCCTCGGTGGTGTTGGCCGGCCCCAGGAAGCCCGACATCGAGCCGGCGAAGCCGAACCGGTCCGGGTGGAAAGTAGCCAGCGCCAGTGCCCCGTAACCGCCCTGGGATGCACCCACCACGGCGTGCCCGCCCGGCGCCAGGCCCCGGTTGGCCGCCAGCCAGTCCGGCAGCTCACTGGACAGGAAGGTGTCCCACTGCTTACTGCCGTCCTGCTCCCAGTTGGTGTACATGCTGTAGGCGCCGCCGGCCGGGGCAACGACCGAGATCCCCTTACCCGCCAGGGTGTTCATCGCGTTGCCCGCGGTCACCCAGTTGCTCACCTCCGGGTGGGCATCGAACGCGTCGAGCAGGTACACCGCGTGCGGTCCCTGGTTGAGGAACGCCACCGGGATGTCGCGGCCCATCGAGGGCGACGGGACCATCAGGTTCTCGAACTGTGCGGCATGAGCGGTGGAGCCGACGATCGTGCCCCCGCCCCACATTCCCAGCATCAGCACGGCCACACACAGCGCCCGCAGCAACTTCGACAGTCCGCTCATATCCACCTCGCTCGTCGGCACAGATTCTCCGATGGTTCCACCCGCTGGTCGCGCGCCCAGACTCCGGGAGGTAGTCAATCACACGGCACTAGTGGGCAGGGCAGGAAACGACCGACGGCGGCGACCCGAAGGTCGCCGCCGTCGGCGGTACATCTCTAGCGTGCTGGACTACTCGCCCGAGCTGCTGCTCGCGCCGCCGCCCGGGGTAGCACCCAGGTGGCTCTGCAGGTCCGGCTTCATGGCCTGCAGCTGCTGGCCCCAGTACTCCCAGCTGTGCGTGCCGTACTCCGGGAAGTTGAAGATGGCGTTGTTGCCGCCGGCCGCGGTGTAGAGCTCCTGGAACTTCTTGTTCGCACCGATCATGAAGTTCTGCTCGAGGAACACGGCCGGGATGTTGTCGCCACCCAGCTCGTTGGCCTTGCCGTTACCGCAGAAGACCCACAGGCGGGTGTTGTTGGCCACCAGCTTGTCGACGTTGACCGTCGGGTCGTTGCGCAACCATGCCGGGTCGTTGTCGTCGCCCCACATGTCGTTCTTCTTGTAGCCGCCGGCGTCACCCATCGACAGGCCGATCCAGCCCTTACCGGTGGACGGGTTCAGGTAACCCGACAGCGAACCCGCGTAGGTGAACTGGTTGGGGTGGTAGATCGCCAGCGTCAGCGCCGACGAACCGGCCATCGACAGACCGACCGCGGCGTTGCGGCTCTGGCTCACGCCGTACTCCGAGGCCAGGTAGGCCGGCAGCTCGCTGGTGAGGAAGGTCTCCCACTTGTAGGTGGAGCAGCCCGCCTTGCCGCAAGCCGGCTTGTACCAGTCGCTGTAGAAGCTGGACTGGCCACCGACCGGCATGATCACCGAGATGCCCGAGTTCAGGTACCACTCGAACGCCGGGGTGTTGATGTCCCAGCCGTTGAAGTCGTCCTGGGCCCGCATGCCGTCGAGCAGGTACAGGCCCGGGGAACCCTGACCACCGCTCTGGAACTGGACCTTGATGTCACGACCCATACCCGCCGAAGGCACCTGCAGGTACTCGACCGGCAGACCCGGCCGGGAGAACGCGCTCGCCTCCGGGGTACCACCGACGACACCGACCAGTCCCGCCAGCAGGGCCGCGCCACCGGCGGCGACCATCAACCTGTCAAGCAGCTTCATCCTTGGCATCCTCATTCGTTCGTTGTGCCGTACTTTGCTCATAGCGTGGCCCGAGTCGGACCCGATCTGTGCGTACCAACGCAACAGTGCCGGTGTAGTCAACCACAAAACACTCGCGATCGAGGGCCCCGGGTTCCATCGCGGGGCCCGCTACCCGGGCTGTGACCGGATTTTGTGACAGTCGGCGTCCTGCGCCCATGTGGGCATACCGGCCGGTGAGACCCGGCAAGGCGGGTAGCTGCCGGGCCCGGAGAATGACGTCGGTCACAATTTTCGAGTCGGCCCGGCACCAGACAGTCAGGGGAGCTCAGGCGGCATCCCGGTATAGGTCGGTCGGGTCGGTTCGGGCACGGCCAGTCCGCAGCGGATCAATTCGTCGCGCGGGACTCGCTCGATCCGGTAGCGGGTGAAGCCGGGCGAGTGCAACACGTTGGACAGGAACCGGCGCGGGCCCATCGGCGCACGCACCGAGCCCAGCACCGCCGCGGTGTCGGGGCAGCGCATGGCCGCCTCCGCCTGGGCGATCCAGTCCTGGTCCAGGTAGGGCGGGATCAGCGGGTACCACTTGACCCACGGCCCGTCGGCCACCACCCAGTCCCGGAACAGGTCCTTGTCGTGGCCGATCCGGCCATGTTCCAACCGCTCGGTGTGCGCCGCGATCGGGTTGATCAACCCGATCTGGTCCAGCACTCGAACGTCCAGACCGGTGTTCATCCCCAACATGCCCATGTTGGTGAAGAAGACAGTGTGCGGCCCGGTGTCGCCCGGATCGGGATCGGTCGGAACGCCGATGCCCGGGGGCACCGGCAGGATGACCGGCACCACGTCCCACTGGTCGTAGTTGCCCGACGGCAGCAGCAGCGCCCCGTCGGGGGTGGCGGCGATTGTGGTCAACACCGCGCGCATCCGCGGATAGCCGAGGTAGTCCGCGGCGGTCAGCGGGTGGGCGTTGCCGGTTGCCTGGGAGTAGAACCGGCGCTCGTCGACGATCCCGGAGTAGGTGACGCGAGTCGCGTCATCGCCCATCCCCGGGGAGTTGGCCGCCCACAGCGCCCATCCGGCCACCGCCAGCCACAGCAGACCGACGGCACCACTGAGCGGGTAGCCGGCTTCCCGGCGGTAGCGCGCGCCGTCGGGCAGCAGCACCGGAATGACCGCCACCGGGGCCAGCATGCAGAACAGCGGCGCCAACAGCACCCGCCCGTGCATGAAGTCGCCGCCCTGACGCACCCAGTAGGCCGCCTGCAGCAGACCGCTGAACACGAAGAAACAGACCACCGCGCCGGGGCTCTGCACCAGCCGGGCCCACGGGCCGACGCCGGGCGGCACCGGCCGGCGCGGCCGGTAACGCACCGCGGCGCCCACCCACAGTGCCGCGCCGAGCGCCACCAACAACACGGCGGGCACCCACAGCGCGTAGGGGGCGTTGAAGTTGGCCAGGTAGATCATGCCCTGCGACCACTTGTCGCCCGCCGCGTCTTTGGCCAGCGCGGTCCCCGGCACCAGCAGGGCGTAGTAACCCATCCGGAAGATCTGATACGCCACCGGCAGCGCGCCACCGGCCACCAGGATCAGCGCGCGGGGCCGCCACTCCCGTGCCGAGATCAACAGCATGATCAGCGCGCCGCCGCCGATGAGGGCCAATTCGGGGCGGACCAGCACGCTGCAACCGGCCACGAACGCCAGACATCCGGTGAAAAGGGTTCCGCGAGCACGGGATCGGGGCATCCGCAGCGCCTGGGACCAGCAGACCAGCATCCACCACAGCAGCCCCAGGTAGGCCAGCACCAGGCCGGCCTCCAGGCCGGAGGTGGCGAAGTCACGGGCCGGGGGAATCGCGATGTAGACCAGCGCCCCGGCCGGCAGCAGCAGCGCGCGGCGACCCTGCAGTCCCGGCGCGAAGAGCCGGGCGGCGCCCAGCATCAGCATCGCCACTCCGGCCAGGCTCAGCACCAGCGCGAAGACCAACGCCACATATTCCATTCGCACCGGCCCACCGAGCCAGCTGCCGAGATACATCAGATACGTCCAGGCCGTAGAGGTATTGGCCTCTACGCGCTCCCCGACGTTGAACACCGGGCCGTTGCCGGCCAGCAGGTTGCGCACGGTGCGCAGCACGATCAGGCCGTCGTCGGAGATCCAGCGCCGCCGCCACGCGCCGATGCCGAACATCAGCAGCACCACCGCTACGCCGGCCCACGAGCTCAACCGCACCGAAGGGCTGTAGGAGACCGCGGGCCAGCCCAGCGGCCGGACCCGGGGGTCCGGCGCTCTGCCGCTCGTGGCCCCCCGGGCCGAGCTAGCCGAAGGCGACGGCAGCACCGATGGTTCCGATCCAGGCCAACGCCGCCAGTTGTAGCACCCGGTCACGACGCAGGATGTCCTCGGCTTCGCCGGCCATGCCGCCGTCGACATCGACCGCGTAACGCAGGACTCCGATGACGATCGGAATGATCGATACCGCGAACCACGAGCCCGAACCGCTGTCGCGTTCGAACGCATACAGGCTGTAACAGACCAACATCGCGGTCGCCGACGCCGTCCAGACGAACCGTAGATAGGTGGCGGTGTAGTTCTCCAGCGACTTACGGATCTTGGCCCCGGTCTGTTCGGCCAACTGCTTCTCGGCGTAGCGCTTGCCGGCCACCATGAACAGCGACCCGAACGCCATCACCAACAGGAACCACTGCGACAGCGGGATGCTGGCAGCCACTCCGCCGGCAATAGCCCGCAGCAGGTATGCCGACGACACGATGCAGATATCCAGCACCGCTTGGTGTTTGAGACCGAAACAGTAGGCCAGCTGCATGGCCAGATAGATGGCCATCACCAGCGACAGGTTCGGGGTCAGCCACCAGGCGCTGCCCAGGGAGGCAAGGCCCAGTAGCACCGCCAGGATGTAGGCCAGGCTCACCGGCAGCACGCCGGCCGCGATCGGCCGGAATCGCTTGGTGGGATGCGCCCGGTCGGCTTCCACATCACGGGCATCGTTGACCAGGTAGATCGCCGAGGCCGCCAGGCTGAATGCGACGAACGCGATCAGCGACTTGCGGGCCAGGTCGGCGTAGTCGTAGTGGACTCCGCCACCGAGCGCCGCCAGCGGGGCCGCGACCACCAGGACGTTCTTCACCCACTGGCGAGGCCGCATGGCCTTGATCACCCCGGAGAGCAGGTTGGCCGGCGGGCCGAGCTCCGACGTGCGATCTTGCGTTTCTGCGCTCATGCCGAGTCTCCAGAGTTGTCCAGACGGATCGCGGCTGCGGCGACGGCGGCGCCGATCAGCGCGCCGGCGGCAACATCACTGGGATAGTGCACCCCGAGCACCATGCGCGACAGCGCCATCGGCGGCACCAGCGCCGTCGGCAGGGCTCCACGCCGCAGGCCGGCCGCGCGGCCCAGCAGGATGGCCGCGGCCGCGGTGGAGGTGGCGTGCGCCGAGGGGAAGCTCAAGGCACTGGGCGTGCCGACATTGATCGCGATCGCCGGGTGGTGCGGGCGTTTGCGGCGCACGATGCGTTTGATGATCACCGCGGCGGCGTGCGCGGCAAATGTTCCGGCGCCGGCAAGCAGCCAGCTGCGGCGCCGCTGCGGCTGGAGCAGGGCGCCGAGCGCCGCTACCGCCAGCCAGCCCAGGCTGTGCTCACCGAAGTGCGACATTGCCCGGGCCACCGGCAGCACGCCGGGCCGACCGGTCAGTGCCGACTGCACCCCGACCAGCACGGCATCCTCGCCGTGCGGGGGTACCGAATCGTCCAGATTCATGCGGTCGGGGGCGCTACCGAGTTCGGTCATGCCGACGTGGCACCGTCGGGAAGCAGCACCGTCTCCCACTGCTGTTTGCTTGCCAGCGTGGGCAATGCCCGGCGGTAGGTCCGGCGCAGGGTGTCGAACCGGCGCGCCAATTCGTATTGGCGGCGCAACGATTCGCGCAGCAGCGCGAACATCTTCTCCCGGTCACGCTGCCGGTAGACCACACCGCGTCCGTCGGCGGTGGTGACGGTGACGCCGTCCTGGGTGCACAGCAGGAACCAGCGGGCGTCCTGGGTCGGCACGTTGAGCTGCGGGCGCCGATGGTGCTCCGGCTCGGTGGCCTTGAGGTTGTGCAGGATGCCGCGGGCCAGGCGGTAGCCGATGGACAGCGGCTGCACCGGGGGCCGCATCGGCTTGCGCCGCTGCGACGGGGCAGGCAGCTCACTGGCCGCCGGCAGCACCACCGCGTCGGGATAGGTCTTGCGGAGCGCGTGGATGTCGGGCAGCGCCGACTCCAGGATCGAGAAGATGTGCTCGGGGCCTGCCATGAAGTCGTCCAGCGCCTTGTTCTGCACGGCGACCGTCGAGTACTCCAGGCAGGCAAGGTGTTTCAGGGTTGCCTTGAGGTGGCTGCGGATCAGTCCGGAGATGTTGCCGTCCCAGTGCAGCGCCGCCACCATGAGCCGGTTGCGCAGGTGGAAGTACGCCTGCCAGTCGATCGCGTCGTCTTTGTCGCTCCAGGCCATGTGCCAGATCGCCGCTCCGGGCAGGGTGACGGTCGGGTAGCCGTGCTCGCCGGCCCGGATCCCGTACTCGGCGTCGTCCCACTTGATGAACGACGGGATCGGCTGGCCGATCTCCTCGGCAACGGCGCGCGGGATCATGCACATCCACCAGCCGTTGAAGTCGACGTCGATGCGCCGGTGCAGGTCCGGAGACTCGGCCAGCGAGTCGGTGGCGAAGTTGTGGTCGTACTCGGTGTGCGGGGCGTTGGTCCACATGAACACGCCCGAGTCGACGACCTCACCCATGATGTGCAGGTGCGAGGGTTCCTGCAGGTTGAGCATGTGCCCGCCGATCAGGGTCGGCGTCTTGGCGAAGCGGTTCAGTGCCAGCGCCCGCAGGATCGAGTCCGGCTCGATGCGGATGTCGTCGTCCATGAACAGGATCTGTTCGCAGCCGGTGTTCTTCAGCGCCTCGTACATGACCCGGCTGTAGCCACCGGACCCGCCGAGGTTGGGCTGGTTGTGTATCGACAGCCGATCTCCCAGACCGGCGGCGGCCGCGGCGAAGCCGGGGTGGTCGCGAACCTTGCGGGTGCCCTGGTCGGGCACGATGACCGCGCTGATCACCTCGTCGACGTCGGGGTCGGAGGTCAGCGCGAGCAGCGCGTTGACGCAGTCGTCGGGCCGGTTGAAGGTCGGGATGCCCACGGCGATGTCGGCCCGGCTGGGCGCCTCGATCGGGGCGTACCAGCCGCCGCGGTCCAGCGTGACCGCGGTGTCGGTGGTGATGTCGAACCAGATCCAGCCACCGTCCTCGAACGGCTGCAGACCAATCTCGAATTCCACCACCGTCGGGGTGTCACTGTTTTCGACCGACCCGAAAGGCTTGCCGTCCACGGCGATACGCGCACCGGTCGCCTTGGAGCGGTAGACATCGACGCGCCCGGCCCCGGTCAGCTCCAGCTGCAGCACCACCGATTCGACGATCGACCAGCGACGCCAGTAGGACGCCGGGAAGGCGTTGAAGTACGTGGCGAACGAGACTTCGGACTCCTCGCCGATCTCCAGGCTGGTGCGGGTGAGCGGGTGTGCCCGTCGGCTGTTGGTCTCGGATTCCTCGATGTAGAGCTTGCGCACATCCAGCGGCTCGCCCTGGCGTGGCAGGATGATCCGCGAAAGCCGGCTCACCGCGCGCGAAGTGTCGGTCATGCCTTACTGCCCTCCCCCAGCGGCACCCCGTCGGACAGGTGCGGCGCCAGGATGTTGTCGTACATGTTCAACGCACTGGCGATGGCCATGTGCATGTCCAGATATTGGTAGGTGCCCAGCCGCCCACCGAACAGCACCTTCGCGGTGTCCGTCTCGGCCTTGGCGCGCGCCCGGTAGGACGTCAGCACCGCCCGGTCGGCCTCGGTGTTGATCGGGTAGTAGGGCTCGTCGGCGTCGTCGGCGAAACGCGAGTACTCGCGCATGATCACCGTCTTGTCGGCCGGGTAGTCCCGCTCCGGGTGGAAGTGCCGGAACTCGTGGATGCGGGTGAACGGCACGTCGCCGTCGTTGTAATTCATCACCGGCGTGCCCTGGAAGTCTCCGGTGTCGAGAACTTCGAGCTCGAAGTCCAGGGTGCGCCAGCCGAGCTTGCCCTCGGCGTAGTCGAAGTAGCGGTCCAGCGGCCCGGTATAGACAACGGGAGCCCCCGGGTTCGCTTCGCGGAGCTCGTCGCGGACGTCGAACCAGTCGGTGTCGAGCCGGACCTCGATGCGCTCGTCGGCCGCCATGTTCTCCAGCCACGCGGTGTAGCCGTCGACCGGCAGGCCCTCGTAGGTGTCGTTGAAGTACCGGTTGTCGAAGGTGTAGCGCACTGGCAGCCGGGTGATGTTGGCCGCCGGCAGTTCCTTGGGGTCGGTCTGCCACTGCTTGGCGGTGTAGTCCTTGACGAACGCCTCGTACAGCGGGCGGCCGATCAGGCTGATCGCCTTCTCCTCGAGGTTCTGCGCGTCGGCGGTGTCGATCTCGGCAGCCTGCTCTTTGATGAGCGCCCGGGCTTCGTCGGGGGTGAAATAGCGTCCGAAGAACTGCGACACCAGACCCAGGCCCATCGGGAACTGGTAGGCCTGACCGTCGTGCATGGCGAACACCCGGTGCTGGTAACCGGTGAACTCGGTGAACTGTCGCACGTAGTCCCAGACCCTCTTATTAGAGGTATGGAATAGGTGCGCACCGTACTTGTGGACCTCGATGCCGGTCTGCGGTTCGGCTTCGGAGTAGGCGTTGCCGCCGATGTGGGGGCGTTTCTCGACGACGAGAACGCGCTTGCCGAGCTGCGTGGCTGCGCGCTCGGCGATGGTCAGGCCGAAGAATCCGGAACCCACGACAAAGAGGTCAAAACGAGCGGTCATCGGCGCCAAGGGTAGCCGACCAGCGCCCGCGCGCATCGTCGGCGCCCCGCCGTCCCCGCTTGCACCTTGACTATCGCCCGCCGATTCCCGGCAGCGCGGCGATCTGGCGACCTCAGGACCGTCTCCGCACGCCGAGGAAGGGTTGATAGCAGTTTCCTCACGATTCGATCTCGTCACTCTTTTCACACGAGTCACACGCGTACCGTCGGTCACGTAGGACAGATGCAAGTGCAGTGAGCGCCACGATGGCCCCGCGAAGATGCGGGGCCCGACGGCAAAACATATTGAGGAGACTTCCGTGCCGAACCGACGTCGACGCAGGCTCTCGACAACCATGAGCGCAGTCGCCGCCCTGGCGGTCGCGAGTCCGTTCGCAGTTGTCGCAGTATCCGAGCTGGCCGCCCGCAGCAGCGCGCCCCAGCACCACGACTTCGTCGCGGCTTCGTCCGTGGCCGACCTGCCCAGTGAGCTGATCACCGCCCTGACCCAGGGCCTGTCCCAGTTCGGGGTGAACCTTCCTCCGGTGCCCGGCTTCGGCAACGGAGCCGCCTCGACCGGGATGTACCCCGGGGCCTCGACCGGGATGTACCCCGGCCTGACCTCACCGGGCCTGGGCACGCCGGGCCTCACCGACCCGTCGCTGGGCACAACGGGGCTCACCTCGCCCGGGCTGGGCACGCCGGGGCTCACCGACCCGTCGCTGACCACGCCGTCGCTGTCGACGCCGCCGCTGGGCACGCCCGGTGTGTCCACCACATCCGGCCTGACCACGCCCGGACTGACGGCGCCCGGCCTGACCACGCCGCCGCTGACCGATTCCGGCTTGACCAGCCCGGGATTGACCAGCCCCGGCCTGACCAGCCCGTTGACCAGCCCCGGTCTGACCAGCCCGTTGACCAGCCCGGGATTGACCAGCCCAGGGTTGACCAGCCCGGACACCGGCCTGCTCGGGTCCGACGGCCTGCCGCTCACCTCGCCGGTGGGCCTGGACCCCGGCCTGGACGGCACCTACCCGATCCTTGGCGACCCGTCCCTGGGCATGCCGGAGGAGAAGGGCGGGCTCGTCAGCGACCTGATGAGCGCTGCCAACCAGCTGGGTGCCGGACAGGCCATCGACCTGCTCAAGGGTGTGGTGATCCCGTCCATCGCACAGGCCGCGCAGGGCGCCGGACCGGCAGTTGCCGCCCCGGCCCCGCCGCTGCCGTAACGAGACACAACAGCGGAGCTGTTCCGCCCCGACGGCACCGCAGAGTCAGCCCGCACCCGGCGGGCACCGGAAGACTCTGCGGTGCCGTTAACAATGCCGGGGAAACGGCCGGCGCCGGCGGACGCGTGTCGCATCACCAACAACACATGACACATACGTAACATCAGCACGTGCCAACCCGTCGTCGTCCCCCGCCGACGATCAAGCTGACCGCGTCTCTCGTGACCGTGCTGATCCTGCCGTGGGCGTTGAACTCCGGGTCGGGCTTCAAATCGATCGATGCCTCAGAGAAGCCCCCCAGCGCTGCCGCGACCAAGCTGAACCAGCAGCCGCTGCCAAACCTGGAACCGGGCATCACCGTCCGCGAGATCACCCAGGACGAACCGTTCACCATGGTCGCGCTCACCGGGGCCGACCTGAGCGGTACTTCGGCGCGGATTCGCGCCAAGCGCGCCGACGGGACCTGGGGGCCCTGGTATGCGACCGCGCACGAGACCAAGCAGGAGACACCGGGCCCGCGGGCGGCCGATGCGCCCGCTCCCGGTCCGGACGGGACCGAGCCGGTGTTCGTCGGCCGGACCACGGCGGTACAGATCGCGGTGACCCGAACCGGCGATCCGGCTCAACCCAAGCCCAAGGCCAAAGGGCCGGCCACCCCCAAGGGCTCCCCCACCAAGTCGGAGTCGGCCCCCAAGAACTCCGCCCCGGGCGATCTCGGTTATGTGCCGGCCACCGCCGCACAACCCTTCGCCCAGAACGTCTCAGCGGTGCTGATCACGCCGCCCAAAGCCCCGGCCGACGCGCAGTGGCAACCGCCCAAAGCGGTGCTGGGCCCGGGCCAGCCCCCCAACATCATTCCGCGCAGCCACTGGGGCGCGGGCGCCTACGGCCGGTGCGGCAAACCGGTGGAGAGCGGCCCGGTCCACGCGGCCGTGGTGCACCACACCGCGGGCTCCAACGACTACGCCCCCGAAGACTCCGCGGAGATCATCCGGGCGATCTACGCCTATCACACCCGCACCCTGGGCTGGTGCGACATCGGCTACAACGCGCTGGTGGACAAGTACGGCCAGGTTTTCGAGGGCCGGGCCGGCGGCCTGACCCGGGGCATCATGGGCAGCCACGCCGGCGGGTTCAACAGCAACACCTGGGGGGTGTCGATGATCGGCACCTTCGACGACGCGCCTCCCCCGCCGATCCAACTCGAGACCGTCGGCCGGTTGTTGGGCTGGCGGTTGGGTCTGGACCGCACCGATCCGCGCGGTACCACCCAGCTGGTCTCCGCCGGCGGCTCGTTCACCCACTTTCCGCGCGGTGCGTCACTGATGCTGCCCTCGATCATCGGCCACCGTGACCTCGACGCGACCGAGTGCCCCGGCGAGCAGGGCTACGTCGCACTCAACGAGATTCGGGAGATCGCCGCCCGGTTCAACGAACCGCCCGGGCCGGAAGACCTCGCCCGGGTGATGGAGGGCGGCGCGATCCACACCCGCTGGATGGAACTGGGCGGTGCGGAGGGCATGCTCGGCGCCCCGACGTCGCCGGAGGCGATCGGCGAGGGGTCCACCAAGTACGCCACCTTCGAGCACGGCGCGGTGTACTGGTCGCCGGAGACCGGCGCGCAGCCGATCACCGGGGCCATCTACGACGCCTGGGCGTCCCTGGGTTACGAGCGTGGCGTGCTCGGGCTGCCGACCAGCGCCGAGCTCGCCGAACCGGAGTGGGTGGGCCAGAACTTCCAGCACGGCACCCTGAACTACAACCGGGCCAACGCGACGGTAATCCGGGTCGTCGACGGCAATGCCGAGGTGTTGCCCCCGCCGCCCCCGGAGGGCCCGCCGGTGCAGCTCGAGCGCTTCTCGCGGGTGATCGACCCGTTCGCGGTCGGTTAGCTCGGTTGGCTCTGCATCAACGCAGGAAGATCCGCTCCAATACCCGCGCCAGGCCGTCGTCGGTGTTAGGTGTGGTGATCTCAGCGGCCGCCGCCAGCACGTCGGGATGGGCGTTGCCCATCGCCACGCCGTGTCCGGCACGCACCAGCATCGGCACGTCGTTGGGCATATCCCCGAACGCCACCACCTGCTCGATGCCGATGCCCAGCGGCGCGATCAGCTCCTCGATGCCGCTGGCCTTGGTGATGCCCGCCGGCACCACCTCGATCAGCCCGTTGTTGGTGGAGTAGGTCAGCTCCGCGGCCGTGCCGATGTGGGCCTGCAGCTGCTCCGCCATCGCGGCACTGGACATCCCCGCCTTGCGGATCAACAGCTTGATCGCCGGCTGCGACAGCAGATCCTCGAAAGACACCTCGGTGTTGTCCGGGTTGAGCCAGGCGTGTTCGTAACCCGGCGAGCTGACGAACTGCGGGGTGGCCGCGTCGTGCGCGCTCTCGCCGATACGCTCCACGGCCAGACCCGCCCCCGGAATGGCGCGGCCGACCACCTCCGCCAGCTTGACCAGACTGTCCGCCGAGAGCGTGCGGGCCGAGACCACCCGGTCGGTGGCCGGGTCGTAGAGCACCGCACCGTTGGCACACACCGCCATCGGGGCGAACCCGAGCGCGTCGACCACCGGTGCGATCCACCGCGGCGGGCGTCCGGTCGCCAGTACGAAGCGGGCGCCGGAGTCCACCGCTGCATGCACCGCGTCACGCGTCCGCGCGGTGATGTTCTCGGTGTCGTCGAGCAGGGTGCCGTCGACGTCGCTGGCGATCAGCGCGGGCGGTCCGCCGTGCGGCTGCATCAGCGCGAACTCCGTTCGGCCAGGGTCCGCCGCAGCCGTCCGCCCTGGGCCTGCTCAATACGTTTGCGATCACGCTCGGCCAGCTCAGCTGCCCGCAGCTCTAACGCTTCGGCCATGGTGGGCGCGCTGCCGCCCAGCCGGCGCGGCACCCAGTACGCCCCCGCCGGATGCGGGTATTCCAGTTGCGCCGCTTCGAGCATCGCCGCCATCGTGTTCCTCAACGCAGTGGTGGTCGCCGCCACATCAGCGCCGGCAGCCATCGGCTCACCGATCTTCGCCAGCACCGGAATATGGTTGCGCCACAGATGCTTCGGGTGGTCTTTTGTCCAGACCCGGTGGATTCCCCAGACGATGACCGGGATAAGCGGAACCCCCGCGCTGTGGGCCATCCGGGCAGCCCCCGTCTTGAATTCCCGCAACTCGAAGCTGCGGCTGATGGTGGCCTCCGGATTCAGACCGATCAGCTCACCTTGCCGCAACCGCGCCACCGCTTCGTCGTAGGCGCCGGCCCCCGCGGAGCGGTCGACCGGGATCAACTTGATGTGCTTGATCACGTAGTTGACCACCGGGACCTCGGTCATCTCGGCCTTGATCATGAACCGCAGCCGGCGACGCCGCTGTAGGGCCGCGATCGAGGCCGGGTACCAATCCAGGTAGCTGGTGTGGTTGACGGCGAGTACCGCCCCGCCGTGCTCGGGAATGTTCTCCAGGCCGTCGAAGGTGACGTGCGGCCCGTTGGCATTCGCCAGCCGCGGAACCACGATCTCCAGGGCCCGGAAGAAGGGTTCTGCCATGCTCTACTGCTCCGTGCCAGATGGGTCGGGCCGGCGGTCGCCCGCGCGCTTGCGCATCCGTTCCGCCAGCTCCTGCTCTTCTAAAACCCTAGCCTCGTCGGGGGTGGGCGCGCCCCCGCCGAGTCGCCGGGGCACCCAGAACTCGCCGGCGGGGTGCGGGTAGTCCTGCTGAACCTGAGCCAGCAGCGGCGCCATTCGCTCGCGTAATCGGGCACTGAGCGCGGCGGCGTCACCGGAGGGGGCCAGCGGTTCGCCCGCCATGACGGTGATCGGAATCTTGCTGCGCACCAACCGCGCCCTCGGGTGATCCTTGGTCCACAGCCGGTGGGCACCCCAGACGATCAGCGGGACGATCGGCACCTGCGCCTCTAGGGCCATGCGGGCCGCCCCGGATTTGAATTCCTTGAGCTCGAAGCTGCGGCTGATGGTGGCTTCGGGGTAGACGCCCACCACTTCGCCGGCACGCAACGCGGTGACCGCGTGCTGGTAGGCGTCGGCGCCGGCCCCACGGTCCACCGGGATGGTCCCGGTGTGGTGGATCAGGTAATTGACCAGCCGCACCTGCTGCATTTCGGCCTTGATCATGAACCGCATCCGGCGGCCGCGGTGATACGCCGCCAGCCCCGCGGGCAGGAAGTCCACGTAGCCGGTGTGGTTGATCGCGATCACCGCACCGCCTTCAGCCGGGATGTATTCCAGGCCGAGGTAGTCGACCCGTGCCCCGGCAATCCTCACCGCGCTCAGTGCAGTGAGTTCCAGCGCTCGAAAGACCGGCTGCATGTCCGCGCTACTCCGCGGCACCCGTCGGGCTCGGCGGCTTCTTCTGCCGGGCGGACCGCTCCTCGGCTCTGCGCACCGCTTCGGCGGCGTCGAGTTCGAGCGCCTCAGCGGGCGTGGGGGCGCTGCCACCCAGGCTCCGCGGCACCCAGAAGGCACCGCCGGGATGGTCGTCGGGATAGGAGTCCTGCGCCTGTTCGAGCAGGTGCTGCATCCGGGCCTGCAGCAGCGCACGCAGTTCGTCGACCGGGAGCGTGGGCGGTATCGGCTCACCGATCGTCACCGTGACCGGCACCTTGGTGCGGCCCAGCTGCTTTGGGTGGTCCTTGGTCCACAGCCGCTGGGCGCCCCACACGATGTGCGGGATGATCGGCACCTGCGCCTCGATCGCCATCCGTGCGGCGCCGCTTTTGAACTCCTTGAGCTCGAAGCTGCGACTGATGGTCGCCTCCGGATAGACCCCGACCAGTTCGCCGGCCTTCAGCTTGGAGACCGCGGCGGCATAGGACTCCGCGCCCTGGCTGCGATCCACCGCGATGTGCTTGCAGCCTCGCATGATCGGGCCGGTGAAGCGGTTGTCGAAGGTCTCCTTCTTGGCCATGAAGCGCACCCAACGCCGTGGTTTCGCGTCGTAGGAGGCCACTCCGGCGAACAAGAAGTCGAAATAGCCGGTGTGGTTGATCGCGACCACCGCGCCGCCGGTGGCGGGAATGTGCTCCCGGCCGGTGACGGTGATCTTCAGACCCTCATAGCGCCACAGCGTTCGCGCAGCGGCGGCGACACCGCCGTACCAAGCCTCCACAGCACTCAAGCCTAGGCGATGACACCGCCTCGGCCGCCGGTAAGCTCGGGAGGGATCTCTTACAGCGTCGGGAGTAGAACTAGTGCAGGTCACCAGCGTCGGGCACGCCGGCTTCCGGATCGAGACCGCCGCAGGCAGCATCCTGTGCGACCCGTGGGTGAATCCGGCCTACTTCGGCTCATGGTTCCCATTCCCGGACAACTCGGCGCTGGACTGGGACGCCCTCGGCGACTGCGACTACCTCTACATTTCGCACCTGCACCACGATCACTTCGACCCGCGGCACCTGGCGGCGCACGTCAACAAGGACGCGGTGGTGCTGCTGCCCGATTACCCCGTGCCCGATCTGCGCCGCGAGCTGGAAAAGCTCGGCTTTCACCGGTTCTTCGAGACGGCCGATTCGCAGCGGCACACCGTGTCCGGCCCCAAGGGCGATCTGGACGTCATGATCATCGCGCTTCGCGCCCCGGCCGACGGCCCGATCGGCGACTCCGGCCTGGTGATTTCGGACCGTGTAACGACCCTTTTCAATATGAACGATTCCCGCCCGATCGACCTGGACGTGCTCCAGGCCTTCGACTCGATCGACGTGCACCTGGTGCAGTACTCCGGGGCGATCTGGTACCCGATGGTCTACGACATGCCGGCCCGGGCCAAGGAGGCGTTCGGCACCCAGAAGCGCCAGCGGCAGATGGACCGCGCCCGCCAGTACATCGCCCACGTCGGGGCGACCTGGGTGGTGCCGTCGGCGGGACCGCCATGTTTCCTGGATTCCGAGCTGCGTTACCTCAACGACGACCACGGCGATCCGGCCAACATCTTCCCCGACGAGATGGTGTTCCTCGACCAGCTACGCCGCAACGGTCATGACGGCGGGCTGTTGATGATCCCGGGGAGCACCGCGAGTTTCACCGGAGCGCAGCTGGATTCGCTGATCCACCCGCTGAACGAAGCCGACGTCGAGGCCATCTTCACCACCGGCAAAGCGGACTACATCGCCGCCTACGCCGATCGGATGGCGCCGGTGCTGGCCGCCGAGAAGGCCGCCTGGGCGCCGGCGGCCGGCCCGGCGATGCTCGAGCCGCTGCGCGCGCTGTTCGAGCCGATCATGGCCCGCAGCAACGAGATCTGCGACGGCATCGGCTATCCGGTCGAGCTCGTGCTGGACGGGGAAGGCCATACCGAGACGGTGGTGCTGGACTTCCCCAAACGCATGGTGCGCGAGCCGATTCCCGGCGAGAAGTTCCGCTACGGCTTCGGCATTCCGCCTGAGCTGGTGCGCACCGTGCTGCGCGACGGCGAACCGGACTGGGTCAACACCATCTTCCTGTCCACCCGATTCAGGGCGTGGCGGGTCGGTGGTTACAACGAGTACCTCTACACCTTCTTCAAGTGCCTCACCGAGGACCGGATCGTCTACGCCGAAGGCTGGTTCGGCGAGAGCCACGACGATTCGGCAACCATCACACTGGGCGACTGGCAGGTTCAGCGTCGCTGCCCGCACATGAAGGCCGACCTGTCGAAGTTCGGGGTTGTCGACGGCGACATTCTCACCTGCAATCAGCACGGTTGGGAATGGGATCTCAAGTCCGGTCGCTGCCTGACCGCCAAGGGCCACGAATTGCGTTGCGAGAAGCTGTGACCGGCGACTCCTACGGCTCCTACGATGACGGGCTGGTCGTTCTGGATAGCCAGGCGATCACGTTGCGCCGCTACCACTTCCCTTCCGGCACCGCGAAGGTGATCCCGCTGTCGGCGATCCGCGGTTACCGCGCGGAGCCGCTGGGCATGCTGACCCACCGATTCCGGATCTGGGGCAGCTCGGATCTGCGGCGCTGGCTCCCGCTGGACATCAAGCGTCCGACGCGGTCCACGCTGATCACCCTGGAGCTGCACGGCGACCCGTGGCCACACCCGGCGTTCACCCCGGCGGATCCCGACACGTTCCGGGCACTGCTCGACGAGCTGCTGGCGGGCTAATCACGTCCGGACCCAAAGGGATACCCGGCGGACCCCATAACGACAGTTGCCCGCCTTTGAGCGACTAGACGTGGTGGCGTGTCCATTCTCCTGTTCACCTATGCCGATCTAAGCCTCGATCCAGACCTGGCCAATCCGGGCTAACTCGCCCAACGTGCACTCAGCGCGAATTTCAGTGCGATTTTTCGCGCTGGTTACACGCTCGGCGTTCCTTCAGCGGTCGGCCAACACCTGGTGTGCGGCGTTGTAGCCGGGAATGAACGTGATCCCCGGCCCGCCATGGCAACCCGCACTGCCAAGATACAGTCCTGCCACCGGTAACGGCTGGCCGAGAAAGCCCCGCGGCCCGGGACGGTTCGGGCCGATCTGATCCGGATTGAGCAAGCCGTGGCAGTAGTCGCCGCCGGGCGCACCGAACATGGTTCCCATATGACGCGGGGTGAAGGTGGTGTGCCGCGTGAGGCTGCGCTCGAAATTCGGTGCCAGCCTGGTGATCTTGTCGATCACCCGCTGCCCCATCTCGACCTTCATCTCGCCGTAGTTGCCGTCTCCCTCGATGGGGAACCACAGCGCGAACGCCGACGCGGCGTGCTTGCCCGGCGGGGCCAGCTCGGGATCGTGCAGCGACGGGATCTGCAGCACCACGGTCGGATCGGCCGGGACGATGCCGCGGCGCGCATCCTCCCACTGCTGCTGCACCTCCTCGGGCGTGCAGAAGATTCCCAACGACGCCTGCATGGCGGGATCATTGAGCGCCTCGTAGGGCGTAGCGAACACCGGCGCCTCGTCCAGCGCGAAATGCATCTGCAGATAGCTGCCCCGATGGTCGGTGCGGGCATAGCGGGCGCGGACGTCGTCTGGGACCACGGCCGCGTCGAGCAGCCCGGCCACGGTGACGTCGGGGGCGATCGCCGACACCACCACCGGTGCGCTCACGGTGTCACCGGATTCGGTGCGCACGCCGGCCACCGCCCCATCGGCGACAAGGATCTCCGCGACCGCGGCGCGCAGCCGCAGCGCTCCGCCCAGGCCGGTGAACGTGTCGCACAGGTGCCCGGTGAGCGCGCCGATTCCGCCGCGCAGCTTCTTCATCAGCACGGTGTTCTCGTCGGGCACACCCAGGCCGTAGGCCAGTGCCGCGGCACTTCCGGGGGTGGCGGGTCCGCGGTAGAGGGTGTTGACGGCCAGCACGGTGAAGGAGCCGCGCAGCGCCGCGTGCTTCTCCCGGTCGGGCAGGTAGCGATCCAGCACGTCGGTGACCGATCCGAACAGCATGTCGTCGATCGCTGATCGTTCGAATTCATTTGCGGCGCAGGCGTACATCTCATCGAGCGATCTCGGCGCTCGCCCCGCCTCGAAGCGCCCCAGCGCCCGGGTGGGCGCCTGACTCCAGGCCAGCAGCCCGGCCATGCCGGTGACCGCTTCGGCGCCATGCACCTCACTGAGGTGGCTGAACAGCTTCATCGGGTCGGTGTACTGGATCAGCGGGTCGTCACCGACGCCGCGCATCGCCACCGACATGACCTCGAGGTCGATGCTCTCCAGGCCGTCGAGGCCCAGCTCCGCGCTGACCGCGGCCGACGTCGGGAACTGCACCGAGCCGGCGATCTCGAACCGATAGCCGTCGAACAGCTCCACCGTGGAGGCCATCCCCCCGGCGTAGCGCCCGGCCTCCAGGCACAGCGTGCGCAGTCCGGCGCGCTGCAGGATGAGCGCCGCGGCCAGGCCGTTGTGTCCGGCGCCAATCACGATCGCGTCGTAATCGGTCATTCATCCGCCCCTTCCCGCTTTCCGGGAACGCTGGCACGAGTGGATAGTTTTGTCAATATTGACGCAACTAGAGATTGCCCAGCGAGTCCAGCGCGGCGCGGCACATCCGGGCCAGCTCGGCCAGCGAGCGGTCCGCACCGAGCATCCAGACCTCCATCGCGGCGAACACGGCAGCCGCGATGCAGCGGGCCGTCACGGCCACGCGCAGCGGATCAGCCGGCTCGCTGGCCGCGGTGGCCCGCAGCCGCTCGGCCACCGCGTCAGCGAAATCGGTCTCCACCTGCCGGATATGGCGCACGATCCGCTCTGGATCGAGCTCCTCGGCACGCAGTGCGGCGATCCGGGTCACCGCCTCGACGTCGTAGGGGAAGGCGAAGATCGCCGCCTGGACCGCCTCGATCATCGGCTCGGCCGGCGGGCGGGCGGCCAGGGCGCTGCGGAACCACTGCAGTCCGGCGTCGTAGTCGGCGAACAACAGGTCATGCTTGGAGGTGAAGTGCCGATAGAACGTCCGCAGCGACACCCCGGCATCGGCGGCGATCTGCTCGGCCGAGGTGTCCTCCACGCCCTGCGCCAGGAAGCGGACCAGCGCAGCCTGGCGCAACGCTTCACGGGTGCGTTCGCTGCGGGCGGTCTGGGGCGCTCTGGGCATGCCGGTAAAGGTACCTCAGCGCAATCACACCGAAAATGTCATTATTGACAAAACTTACGGCGCGTGATGAGACTGACCGCATGATCTCGCTCATCGTGCATGCAGTGCTCGGCCTGGCGACTATCTGGTGGATCGTGGCGTCCAACCGTGTGGTCTTCGCGAAACCCTCTGGGGGCAACGATTTCTCACCGCTGGAGATGGTGTACTACGCGATCGGCATCGCGTCGATCGTGCTGGGCTGGTACTTCAACATCCGATTCGTCCAGGAATACGCGCACGGCCCCAACCACAATCCGATCTGGGGGCCGGGCAGCTGGACGCAGTACATCGAGCTGATGTTCACCAACCCGGCCGCCGGTTCGGCCAGCCAGGACTACACGATCATCAACGTCGTTCTGCTGCCCCTGTTCACTATTGTCGACGGCTACCGCCGTGGGCTGCGACGCCCGTGGCTCTACTTCGTGTCGAGCCTGTTCACCAGCTGCGCGTTCGCCTACGCCTTCTACTTCGCCACCATGGAGCGCCAGCACCGGCACGCCAAGGCTTCGACCTAGCGGGGTCGTTGCAGGACTGCCTCCAACCGCACCGCGATAGGCTGGCCGCGTCGACGGGAGGAATGTCGTGGCCAAGCCGGTGGCGCCGCGCGGATCCGCGCGCGAACGAGTGCTGCAGGCGGCATTAGAGCTGTTCGTGGAGCACAGCGTGGGCGGCACGTCCATGCAGATGATCGCCGACCGGCTGGGTGTGAGTAAGCCGGCCGTCTACTACCAATTCCGGTCCCGCGACGACATCGTCATCGCCCTGGTGCAGCCGATGTTCGACGACCTCGTCCGGGTCATCAAGATCGCCCAGGCCATGCCCACTCAGCAGGGCAAGCGGGACGTGATGGTCAGCGGCGTCGTCGAGCTCGCCGTGCGATACCGCCGTCTCACCATCCTGTTCTACGACCGCGCGGTCGAGCACACCGTGCGTTCCCGCGAAGACTTCGTGGCCGTCGGCGATGACGCGGCGGCGATCCTGCACGGCCCCGAGCCGGATGCGACGGCCCGCGTCATCACCACGGTGCTGATGGCGGGAACCTTCACCGCGGCAGCCGATCCGGAGCTCGCAGACATCGCCGACGAGGAACTGCACGAAATCCTGCTGGCCCTCGCACGGCAGGTGGTGGGACCGCTGACCTAGCGGGTCAGGTCCAGTTCCACACGCCCATGTCGGCAGCTGGGTAGTGCTCGCACACGTCGGTGGTCCGGGCAGCAACACCGTGGTTGTTGAAGAACAGCTTGGCCCAGTTCGGCCACGCGAAAGCAAGCTTCTCGTAGTAGATGTCGGTGGCCAGGTTCTCGGAGTAGGCGCGCCGGCCCGGGTAGTCCATCGCGTAGAACCAGTGAATCCGGTCCTGCACCGCCTCATGTACCTGCGGGGACTTGTTGTTGTAGTCGATCATGTAGCGCTCGTAGTAGACCGGTGTGACGTCGCGGGCGGCTGCCATGATCTGTTCGGCGGTACAGCTGGTGTGCAGCATCCGGTTGGGAATCGGGAAGTTCTCCGTCGCATCGGCCGAGGCGGTCCCCGTTGCGGCCGTACCGGCCAGCAGCAGTCCAGCGGAAACTCGCATTGCGTTGTGCCAAAGCTTTCGCTTCATCGGGTAACTCCAGCCTGTTCCAGAACGGTCAGCTTGTCGGGGCAGTAGGTGCTCAGCGCCGTACCCACAAACTGCCAGGCCTGCTGGGTGTCGGCGCCCTTGATGTTCTTGGCGACGAACGCCGCCGACTCGTGGGCGTCGCGGTCGACGTGGTTGGTCAACCGTTTGCAGGTGAGCTTGCCGATCCAGGCGTTGTAGTCGCGCGCCCCGTAGATCCCGTAGCCGTGCAACCGGCCGGCGAAATCGGTGTCGACATCGGCATGCGCCGACCCCGCAAGAAAGATCGCCGCCGACACACCTGCCAACGCGGCCATGGCTCCGAACCTCATCACCAACCTCCCCGATGCGCTCCACCGCCGGACTCCACGAGCTCGTCGCTCGGGTGGCGCTGCAACGGCGCCGGCCAGGGAGAGGGCTTGGGCCGCAGCCGCGGCACCTGCGGCCACCAGAACCATTTCCCGAGCAGCGTCGCGATCGACGGCGTCATGAACGAGCGGATGATCAGGGTGTCGAGCAGCAGCCCCAATCCGATGGTGGTGCCCACCTGACCGATCACCCGCAGTTCACTGATCGCCATCGTCATCATGGTGAAGGCGAACACCAGTCCCGCGGCGGTGACCACCGACCCGCTGCCGCCCATCGCCCGGATCATGCCGGTGTGCAGCCCGGCGTGGATCTCCTCTCGCAGGCGGGAAACCAGCAGCAGGTTGTAGTCGGCGCCCACCGCCAACAGGATGATCACCGCCATGGCCATCACCATCCAGTGCACCTGCAGACCGATGATGTTCTGCCACAACAACACCGATAGTCCGAAGGCGCTGCCCAGTGACACCACCACGGTGCCCACGATCACCAGCGCGGCCACCACGGCGCGGGTGATGATCAGCATGATGATGAAGATCAGGCACAGCGCCGCGACACCGGCGATCATCAGGTCGTAGTTGGAGCCCTCCTGCATGTCCTTGAACATCGCGGCGGTCCCACCGACGTAGATCTTCGAGCCCTCCCACGGGGTGGTCTTCATGGCTTCCTTGGCAGCGAGCTTGATGGCGTCGATGTGCTTGATGCCTTCTGCGCTCAGCGGATCGCCCTCGTGGTTGACGATGAACCGCACGGCATGCCCGTCGGGCGACACGAAACTCTTCATGCCACGCTGGAACTCGGCGTTGTCGAAGATCTCCGGCGGCAGATAGAACGAGTCGTCGTTGCGGGCCTTGTCGAAGGCCTCCCCCATCGCGGCGGGATCGCCCTGAGCTTCCTGCGCCTGCTTGGCCAGTCCGCTCTGGGTGGCGTAGGTGGCCTCCATCATGGCCTTGGCGTTCTTCATCATCTGGATCATCGGCGGCATCAGCGTGAGCATCTGCGGCAGCTGCGCCGCCATCGCGTCCATGTCCGGAACGATCTGCTTGAAGTTGTCGGTCATGGTGTCGACACCATCCATGGCATCGAAGACCGACCGCAGCGAGTGGCAGACCGGAATGTCGAAACAGTGTGGTTCCCAATAGAAGTAGCTGCGCATCGGCCGGAAGAAGTCGTCGAAGTTGGCGATCTTGTCGCGCAGTTCTTCGATGTCCTCGACCATCAGGTGCATTTTGCCGACCATGCGCCCCATGGTGGCGTTCATCTCCTCCATGAGCTCGATCATCTTCGTCATGGTGTCTATGTTGACCTGCATATCCTCTGCTTGGGCCAGCATGTCCGCCGTGCGATCATCGTTGAACTTGCGGGTCATGTCCTGGCTGACGGCCTGCATGCCAAGCATGTAGCCGAAGGTGGAGTGCTCCATCGGAATGCCCTGGGGCCGGGTGATGGACATGACGCGCGAGACACCTTCTACCCCGGTGACCCGCTTGGCGATTCGCTCGATCACCAGAAAGTCCGCGGAATTTCGAATGTCATGGTCTGTTTCGATCATGAGCATCTCGGGGTTCATCCGCGCGGACGGAAAATGCCGGTCGGAGGCCAGGAAGCCCTGATTGGCCGGTAGATCCGCGGGCATGTAGGCACGGTCGTTGTAGCCGGGCTTGTATCCGGGCAGCGCGAGGATGCCGACCAGTGCTGCCGCGGTGGCGGCGATCAGAATCGGTCCCGGCCAACGGCTCACGGCCGCACCGATTTTCCGCCAGCCGCGTCCCCGGTTGGCCCGCTTGGGCTCCAGCAGGGTGCCGAACCGACCGGCCACCGCGATGACGGCCGACCCCATCGTCAGCGAGGTGATGACAACGATCGTCATGCCGATCCCCAGCGGAATACCGAGCGACTGGAAGTAGGGCAACCGGGTGAAGTGCAGGCACAAGGTGGCGCCCGCGATGGTCATGCCCGAACCGAGCACCACATGGGCGGTGCTGCGAAACATGGTGTAGTACGCCTGTTCCCGGTCTTCGCCGGCACTGCGGGCTTCCTGATATCGGCCGATCAGGAAGATCGCGTAGTCGGTGGCTGCCGCGATCGCCAGCGTCACCAGCAAGCTGGTGGCGAAGGGCGAAAGGCCGATCAGCCCGTGATAGCCAAGGAATGCCACGATGCCGCGGGCTGAGGCCAGACCGGTCACCACCATCGCCAGCGCCAACGCCACGGTGGTGATTGATCGGTAGACCGCCAGCATCATGGTGATGATGACCACGAATGTCAGGCCCTCGATCATGTGCATGCTGCGAGTGCCGGCCTTGTCCTGATCGGCGGCCAGCGCCGCACCGCCGGTCACATACGCCTTCACACCCGGTGGCGCGGTGACACTGTCTACTGCTTGGTTGACCGCTCGGACCGATTCGTTGGCCAGCGCCTCACCCTGGTTGCCCGCGGTATAGATCTGCACGTAGGCGCTTTTGCCGTCCGGGCTCTGGGCTCCGGCGGCGGTCAGGCGATCACCCCAGAAGTCCTGGATGTGTTCGATGTGGGCGGTGTCGGTCTTAAGTTTGGCGATGATCTGGTCGTAGTAGTGGTGGGCGTCGGCGCCCAGCGGTTCGTCGCCCTCGAGGACCAGCATGACCGAGCTGTTGGAGGTGAACTCCTTGAACACCTCACCCTGACGTTTGACCGCGATCATCGACGGTGCCTCGTCCGGGGTCATCTGGACCGCGGCCATCTCGGCGACCTTCTCCAGCTGGGGAACGGTCACGTTCGCCAACACGATGATCCCGATCCAGCCCAGCATGATCGGAATAGCCAGCCGCCGAATCCATTTGGCAATCCGGCCGGGCTTGGCGTGGTCAGCAACAGCAGGGATGGCCTCGGTCGGCGCCTCGGGGGGGAAGTTGTCCGTGGAAGTGCTCATGCAGATTTCACCAAGCAGAAGGTCAGGGCGCTGGCGCCGGTGGTGGTTCTCTCGTCTTTGAGCTCGTTGTCGATGCTGATGCGACAGCCCAGGGTGGAGCCTTTGCCCTGCGCGTAGAGGTTCGGCGATACCGCCGACAACGTGGTGCTCAGGGTCACCGACCAGGGCAGCGTCGCGGCGTCGACGCGCTGCGGCCTGCTGTCGAGGTCGAGGTAGCTGATGTCGGCCGTTGCGCCGGGTTCGCCGAACACCTCATAGGTGACGACTTTCGGGTTGTACGGCTTGGTGTCGTCGACCTTGGTGCTGATCAGGTGTGAGTTGTCGCCACCGAAGTAGGTGCGCAGCCGTAGCACGGTCAGCGTCCCGAGCACCACCACCACCACGATGAGCAGCGGCATCCACGCCCGCCGCAACGCCTTCATCGGGTGGACCCGGTCTTGACGGTGGCCTTGCTGACCACCACCAGGACATGGGTGTCGGCCGCGAACCGATTGGCGGTGGCGCCCAGTTCGGCGATCGCATCGAACAGCGGGTGGTCGCCGGCCACGATCTCCGGCGCGTCAACTACATACGCGGTGACGCCCGGGGACATCTGACCAAAGCCGGGCGTGGCCGGTTCAGGCCGGGAAAGCCTGTGCACCTGTGGGTTCAGCATCAGCGACGCCCCTTTCAGCCGAGATCTGAGGTTAAGCGTGACGGAAGGCAAAGTTATACGATCAGTAAAGTAGAATCAAGCGATCGGTCAGTAGAACTGTGCGACGTGGCTCACGCCCGTGAGCGGTCGACCGGAGCAGGGAGGCATGCAGTGGCGAAGACGGTGGCGCCGCGGGGTTTCGCGCGGGAGCGCGTATTAGAGGCCGCGCAAGGGCTGTTCGCCGAGTACGGGGTGAGCGGCACGTCGCTGCAGATGATCGCCGACCGATTGGGTGTCAATAAATCGGCGGTGTACTACCAATTCCACTGCAAGGACGACATCGTCGTAGCGGTGTTCCGCCCGGTGTTCGAGGACATCGCCCGGGTGGTCACCATCGCCGAGGCCATCGACTCGCGCGACGTTCAACGCGAGGCCACCATCAGCGGCATCATCGAACTGGCGGTCCGTCACCGCCGCACCACGGCCCTGGTCCACACCGATCCCGCCGTGGTGGGGATCGTCGAGGCCATCGGAGAATTCCGGGACGCCTCGCGCCGGTTGCAGACCATCCTGGCGGGGCCACAGCCCGACCCGGACACCCTCATCACGATCGCTGTTCTGGTGCCCGGAATTCTGGGCGCGGCAGCCGATCCCGCGGTTTCGGACATTCCCAACGAGGAACTGCACCGGATGCTGTTGGACTGCTCCCGCCGGCTCTTCGCCGCCTGACGAGGCCGTGGATCAGGAGGCGGTCGGCTCCAGCACGTCCACGCCGACGTAGGGCACCAGCGCCTGCGGCACCCGCACGCTGCCGTCGGGCTGCTGGTGGTTCTCCAGGATCGCCACCAGCCACCGAGTGGTGGCCAGGGTGCCGTTGAGGGTGGCCGCGGTCTGCGGTTTGCCGTTCTCGTCGCGGTAGCGCGTGGCCAGCCTGCGGGCCTGGAAAGTGGTGCAGTTCGACGTCGACGTCAGCTCCCGGTAGGTGCCTTGGGAGGGCACCCACGCTTCACAGTCGAATTTGCGGGCGGCCGAGGACCCGAGATCACCTGCGGCGACGTCGATCACCCGGTAGGGCACCTCGATACGGGCCAGCATCTCGCGCTGCCAGCCGAGCAGCCGGTCGTGTTCGGCTTCGGCGTCCTCGGGCCGGCAGTAGACGAACCCCTCGACCTTGTCGAACTGGTGCACCCGAATGATGCCGCGAGTGTCCTTGCCGTAGCTGCCGGCCTCCCGCCGGAAACACGACGACCAGCCCGCGTAGCGCAGCGGTCCGCCCGACAGGTCGAGAATCTCGTCGGAGTGGTAGCCCGCCAGCGGCACCTCGGAGGTGCCCACCAGATAAAGGTCGTCGGCTTCGAGTCGATACACCTCGTCGGCGTGCGCACCCAGAAATCCGGTGCCGGACATGACTTCGGGACGGACCAGCGACGGGGTGATCATCGGGGTGAACCCGTTGTCGACGGCCAGTCGCACGGCCAGCTGCAACAGACCCAGCTGCAGCAGCGCGCCGCGACCGGTCAGGAAGTAGAACCGCGAACCGGAGACCTTGGCGCCGCGGCCCATGTCGATCAGACCCAGCGCCTCGCCGAGCTCGAGATGGTCTCGCGGGTTCTCGATGGCCGATGGCTCACCGACCACGTCGAGCACCGCAAAGTCGTCTTCGCCGCCCGGGGGCACGCCGTCGATCACCACGTTGGCGATCGCCATGTGCGCCGCCGTGAACGCCGTCTCGGCCGCTCCTTGGGCGGTCTCGGCGGCCTTGACCTGCTCGGCCAGCTCCTTGGCCCGCGCCAGCAGGGCGGGGCGCTCCTCGGGTGAGGCCGCTCCGACCGACCGGCTGGCGGTCTTCTGTTCGGCACGCATCGAGTCCGCGGCCGCGATGGCGGCACGGCGTGCGGTGTCGGCGGCCAGCAAGGCGTCCACCAGGGCCGGGTCCTCGCCGCGACCCACCTGGGAGCGGCGGACACGGTCGGGATCTTCACGCAGCAGCTTCAGGTCGATCACGGCAAAACCCTACAACCTGGCCGGCTGCATCACTTTCGCATCATTTGTCACGCGCTCGCGGCTGCCTGTCAGAATGGACGCGATGTCAGAGGCAGCCGACCAGGAGAATCCACCCGCCAAGCGGGTGTCTTGGCGACGCACGCTCCCGGCCGCCCCGACGCGCCGCGCCCTGTTGCTGACCGCGCTGGGTGGCCTGCTGATCGCCGGTCTGATCACCGTGGTGCCCGTCCTCGGCGAGGGTCCCGGCGGACTGCTGGGCCATCTGAACGCCGAGCCGGCACCGGGAGCGGGCGGCAAAGGCGCCGGTCCGGGACTGGGGCTGGGCACGGTCAAGGGCAACGAGGCGATCGACCATGCCGTTGCCGGCGACTGTCTGAACTGGCCGGAGAACGACTTGGATGCGGCGACGATCGTCAGCTGCGCCGACGAGCACAAGTTCGAGGTGGCCGGCCCGGTGGACATGAAGATGTTCCCGGGCGCCGAATACGGTCCCGATGCCCCGCCGCCGTCGATGGCCCGCATCGAGCAGATCACCCAGGAACAGTGCGAGTCGTCGGTGCGCCGCTATCTCGGCGCCAAGTTCGACCCGCACAGCAAGTTCGTGGCCAGCATGCTGTGGGCCGGCGAACGTGCGTGGCGCCAGCACGGTGAGCGCCGGATGTTGTGCGGCCTGCAACTGCCGGGCGTGGGCGGCCAGCAGACCGCGTTCGTCGGCAAGATTGCCGACATCGACCAGTCCAAGGTCTGGCCGCCGGGAACCTGCCTGGGCATCGATCCGGCCACCAACCAGCCCAACGACGTTCCCGTCGACTGCGCGGCACCGCATACCAAGGAAGTCACCGGCACGGTCAACCTGGCCGAACGGTTCCCCGACGCGCTGCCGCCGGAGCCCGAGCAGGATGCGTTCATCAAGGAGTCCTGCACCCGGCTCACCGACGCCTACCTGGATCCGGTGCAGCTGCGCGACACGACGCTGACGTTGACCTACGCCACTGTCTCCCTGCCCAGCTGGTCGGCGGGCAGCCGCGAGGTGGCCTGCAGCCTGGGCGCCACGCTGGGAAACGGCGGCTGGGCGGCCCTGATCAACAGTGCCCGCGGGTCGCTGCTGATCAACGGCCAGCCCCCGATCCCGCCGCCGTCGATTCCCGCGGAGCGGCTGAACCAACTGCCCACCGGTAGCCAGCCGCGGTGAGTGTCCAAATGGACCCGCGCCGGTTCGACGACCTCGTGTCCGACGCGCTGGACCTGATTCCGCCCGAGCTGGCCGCCGCCTTCGACAACGTGGTGATCCTGGTGGCCGACCGCAACGCCGAGGAACCCGACCTGCTGGGCCTCTATGAAGGGGTGGCGCTGACCGAGCGCGATTCCAGCTATGCCGGGTCGTTGCCGGACACCATCACCATCTACCGGGATGCGCTGCTGGAGATGTGCGAGTCCGACGACGAGGTGGTCGACGAGGTCCGGATCACGGTGATCCACGAGATCGCCCATCACTTCGGTATCGACGACGACCGGCTGCACGAACTGGGCTGGAGCTGACGGCACCCGACGCGGCGCGCCGGAACTAGCTTGTCGGCGCGCGGTGCTATGAACGATCCATGGATGAACACTGCCGAGACTGCCGGGCGGGGCTCGAACACTGCCACGGCACACTCATCCACCACGTACAGCAGGCCGTGGAGTGCACCGAGGACGGCTGCCCCGGTGAGGTGCTGCCGCACACGTTCGCCCTGGATTGCGAGGCGGTCGGATGCCGCTGCGCGCAGGTGTACGCGCTGGCGGTCTAGCCGTCAGCCCATCGGGTCGGTGTCGGACCGCAACGCGTCGCCGACCGGGTCCGGGTGCGGTTCGGGATAGAACGGCGGCGTCAGCGAGCCCCACTGCACACAGCTCCATCGGCCGTCGGTGATCGGGGCCAGCACCACGGCGGTGGCATTCTCCAGATGGTTGTCCAGCACGAAACTGCCGTCCACGCCCGCCAGCGTCGCCGCCGCAAGCCGGATCGCCGCGCCGTGACTGACCACGACGATGTCTCCGGTCCAGTCGTCGTCGTCGAGGTAGCGCAGCCGCAGGTCGGTGATGACCGGCAGGTAGCGGTCGAGCACCTGCTCGGCCGATTCCCCGCCGGGCAATGCGATTCCGGGCTCGCCGGAGTGCCAGCGCTGATAGATCGCGTTGAACTCGGCGATCGCGTCGTCGTCGCTGCGGTTCTCCAACGAGCCGGCCTGCACCTCGTGAATGCCTTCCAGGGTGCGGGCGGTCACGCCGAGCCGGCCGCTGATCTCGGCAGCGGTCTGAACCGCGCGGGTGGCCACCGAATGGGCGACCAGCATTGGACGGTGGATGCCTTCGGCGGCGAAAGCCCTGGCTTGGTCGCGGCCCAGCGGGGTCAGTTCCGATCCCGGCGGCCGGGTGTCGAGTCGACGGTCGACGTTGCCGTAGGACTGGCCGTGGCGCAGCAGTACCAGCCGCCCGCTCATGACACCACCCCGCATCGACCTACGGGCTCGATCGGCCAGGAGCCCAGGTAACGGACGTCGGCGCAGCTGCGGCGCAGGGCCTGCAGTGCCTCGGCGACGGCTTCGTCGTCGATGTGTCCGACGCAGTCCAGGAAGAACAGATATGTGCCCAACTCGGTGCGGGTCGGGCGCGACTCGATGCGAGTCAGATCGATACTGCGACTTCCGAACTCGGCCAGTGCTGCCGCCAGGGCTCCCGGCGCGTTGTCGAGGCGCAGCACCACCGACGTCCGGTCGGCGCCGGTGCGCGCCGGCGGTGACGCCGGGGCACCCACCAGCACGAAGCGCGTGCGGGCATTGGGTTCGTCGATGACGCCCTCGGCCAGCGTCACCAACCCGCGCTGCTGGGCAGCCAGCGCGGTGCTCACGCCGGCGTCCACCTCACCGTCGTAGACCTGCTGCGCCGCAGCGGCATTGGAGTTGGCCGGCACGGTGTGGGCCCCGGGCAGGTGCTCGGCCAGCCAGCGCCGCACCTGGGCGCCCGCCACCGGATGGGCGGCCACAGTGCGAATGTCCGCCTCACCGCGCCCCGGCGCGACGACGATCGAGAACAAGACGTCCAGGGCGGTTTCGGCGAATATCTGCAGCGGCGGCCCGACCGCGAGGCCGTCCAGAGTGGGCGTCACCCCGCCCTCGATCGAGTTCTCGATCGGCACACACGCGTAGTCGGTGGCTCCGGAGCGCACCGCCTCGAGGGCGGCCGGTGTGCTCTCGGCCGGCACCGGTTGAAGGTCGGCGCCGGGAACCCGTCCGGCGCCGTTCAACGCGAGCAGCGCCGCTTCGGTGAAGGTCCCCGCCGGGCCGAGATAGCTGATGCGGGTCACCGGACAACCCTATCGGCCGTGGCCCGTCGGCGCGCTCACCGGCGGCGCGGGCGTGAGGTCATTCCGCAATTCCTGTTGCGCCCACCCGAGTCATTAATTAAGTTAGGCTTACCTCACTTCGAAAGGTGATCGATGGCCACGACTACAGCAGCAACCGTCCCGACGTCCGCCGAGCGGATTCGCAGCGCCTGCATCCGCGGTCAGGCCCTCTTGGCGATCGCCGACGCCACCGACGCCGCCCCGGTCAACGTCCCGGTCTGCCACCTGCTGCGGGACGGATCTCTGGTGGTCGCGGTCCCGGTCGAGGACCCGGTCACGCTGGCCGCGGCCGACTCCGGAGTGCAGGCGATGCTCGAGCTGACCGATCACGCGCCGTTGCGGCTGCGCGAACGCGTGCGTGCGCTGGCGTGGATCCGGGGCCTGTTGCGCCCGGTGCCCGACCGCGAGATCCCGATACTTCTGGACCGGATCGCGGCGGTGGACCCCAACCCTGCTCTGCTCCAGGTCGTCTCGCCGCACTCGGCGTCGCACTCCCGCGATGTGGATGCGCCGGAGGGCAGCGATGCCGACGTCGACTACGCGCTGCTGCGGCTAACGCCCGAATCGGCGGTGCTGGCCGACGCCACCGGAGCCGAAGCGGTCGACGTGCACGAGCTGCTGGCGGCCCGACCCGACCCGTTCTGCGCGATCGAGGCGCACTGGCTGCAGCACCTCGACTCGGCGCACCCCGACATGGTCGCCCGGCTCGCCGCCGCCAAGTTGCCGCCGCAGCTGCGCCGCGGCCAGGCTCGCCCGCTTGCCGTGGATCGCTACGGCATGTGGTTGCGGGTGGAGGCACCCGACGGTGACCGCGACGTGCGACTGAGCTTCCCGCGGCCGGTCGAGGACGTAATGAGCCTGAACCGGGCGGTACGCGCACTGATGGGCTGCCCATTTCTCAACGGGCTGCAGGCCCGGCGCCAGGAGCAGTAGCCGGCCGAAGCAGATCGTCGCCATCAGCCCAGCCGCTACCGTGGCGAGGTGACCGAGCGCCAGACCCCGCGACACGCGCTGCGCCTGGAGATCGTCCTGGTTCTGGCGGTCACCTATGGACTGAGCGCCGTCACCGCGATTCTGCAGCTCGCCGACGCGGTGCTGCGCGACCTCAGCGCGCAGCGGATCGCACTTAACCCTCGCCGGTCTTACTTCGACGTGATCGACCTCGGCCTCAACGCCGCCTGGGCGGTGCAGCTGATCGCCTGGGGCGCACTGGCGTTGTACCTGCTGTGGCGCAGCGGATTCGGACCCGCCCGCATCGGACTGAACGGGCGACCCCGCCGCGCCGACCTGGCCGGCGCGCTCGGCCTGGCCGGCCTGATCGGGCTGCCTGGCCTGGGCCTGTACCTGCTGGCGCGAACCCTGGGACTCAACGCCGACGTCATCCCCGCCGCGATCAACGACACCTGGTGGCGCGCTCCGATGCTGATCGTGATCGCGTTCGCCAACGGGTTCGCCGAGGAAGTGATCGTGGTCGGCTACCTGCTGACCCGGCTGCGGCAGCTGCGGGTATCGCCGCGGGTGGCGCTGGCCTGTTCAGCGCTACTCCGCGGCGCCTACCACCTCTATCAAGGCTTCGGCGCGGGGCTGGGCAACGTCGCCATGGGCCTGGTGTTCGGCTACGCCTGGCAGCGCACCGGGCGGTTGTGGCCGTTGATCCTCGCGCACGGCCTGATCGACACCGTGGCGTTCGTCGGGTACGCGCTGTTCGCCGACAAACTCGGCTGGCTGCGCTGATCGCGACGGCGCCGCGCAGACCTCAGCTCGCGCGCGTCACCGTCACCGTGACGGTACCCGCGTCGGCGTTGGATCCGATGACCAGCACCGAGGCGTTGTCCGCCGAGACCACTTGGCCCCCGGTCACGCTGACCTGGTAGCCATTCGGGAACTGGAGATCCGGAATCGAGATCCGGGTCTCCGACCCGGCGGCGAAGCTGCCCGAGCCGTCTGCCATCGCCGTGGAGTAGCTGAACGAGAAAACGCCATTGGCGAACGACCAGCTGTTCGGGATACCGGCGATCACCTGCGGATACGGCTGCGCCAGCGTCGCCACGATCGACTCCGCGACGTTGTCTCCGGTCGGAGGTTGGGTGGGGTCGTACACCAGCCGGCCAGTGTCGTTGTAGCCCCAGTACAGCCAGCCGAACTTGTGCGGGTCGATCGAGTTCAGCTGACTGGAGATGGTGTCGATGTTGCCGGTGGCACCGAACTCGGTGACCACCCCCGGGACGTTGTAGCGATCGACGAAGCGCTGGGCGCCTTCCATCATCATCCCGTCCCACAGCGAGCAACCGGCGGAACTGCCGGCGCCCAGGGCGTCGAAGATGCAGTAGTCGTGGAACGCGAACACGGCGTTGTCGTCGTCAATGGGGCGCAGGTTGGTGAGCGCGGTTGCGTTGCCGAACAACACGTTCGGCTCGTAGTACACCGTGGTGTTCGGGTCGACCGACCGGATCGCCGAAGTCACCTGGTCGTAGAACGGGGTCAGCGTCTCGCGGTCGAAGTGCGGGTTGCCGAGCAGGCTGGCCAACCAGGGCGAGCCCGCCCACGGCTCGTTCATGATCTCGTAGCCGGCCACGCCGGGCGTGCCGCCGAAGTAGTCGGCGACCGTCTGCCACATCCGGGCGTAGTAGTTCTGCAGGCCGATGCCGTCGACCTTCTCGTTGGCCCAGAACGCATCCCAAGCCTGGTTCTGCGCCGGGTTGAGCGCGTAGGCGAACGGGAACGGCTGGGTGGTGTCGTTGCTGTCGGGGTTGAACATCGTCGCCCAGTCCGGTGCGCCATGGCCGCCGACGTCCACACCGTAGAGGTCCTGGTGCATGTCGAGGATGCTGACGATGCCGTGCGACTTGAGCGTCTCGATGGTCTCCTTGACCGACTCGAGGTAGGCCCAGTTGTACACCCCGGGCTGCGGTTCGATCTGGTCCCAGTACAGGCCCAGCCGCACGGCGGTGAAGCCGTTGGCGGCCAGGAACGCCGCGTCGTCGGCGCCGAACCCGTCGCCGCCCGGCGTGAACGGCGGCGACTTGTACACCTGGTTGACGCCCTGCAGGATGACCACCCGGCCGTCCTGGTCGACGATCCACTTGCCGGCCGTGTGGAGTTCGGCCAGCGCCTTCTCCGGCGCTCCGTCCAGGGCGCCGAAGTGGCCCACCGCGCCGTGGGTGCCCAGCGAGCCGGCGAGGCCGCCGGCTCCGCCCAGCGCAGGCAAATCACCCTGGCCCAGGTAGACGCCGTTGCCGCCGTCACCACCGGCCCCACCCCCGCCGAACCAGAGCGACCCGTTGCCGCCGTCACCGCCGTTGCCGCCCAGGTGGGTGCCGTCGCCGCCGTCGCCGCCGGCGCCGCCGATCCCGAGCATCCAGCCGCGCCCGTCGCCACCGGCCCCACCGATGCCACCGTTGACGCCGTCGCCACCGGCCCCGCCCGCGCCACCGACGCCCATGTACCACCCACCGGCGCCGCCGCTACCACCGCTGCCGCCCTCGCCGCCCTCACCACCGGCGCCGCCGTTGCCGAAGAACCCGGCCGAGCCACCGGCTCCACCGGCGCCGCCAGTCTCGGTGTTGTCCCAGCCGGCCCCGCCGTCACCGAACAACCAGCCGCCGGCACCACCGGCGGCATGCTCCGCCGTACCGGCCGCGCCATCGCCGATCATCAGGCCCAGGCCCAGCGCGCTACTGAGTTGGTTGAAGCCGTCGACGACCGGTGCCATCAACGAGCTACTGACCAAGCTGTCGATACCGGTGTAGAGCGGGTTGTAGACCCAGTTCTGGACCATCCCCGCAATGTCCGGGTAGAGCAGGCTCTCCCAGTTCAACGACGCAGCTGCCGACCCGGCCAGCAGACCATCCCAGTTGGCCGAGGAGGCGAACGCGTCCCAGGCCGCGGGGCTGAACACCGCATCCCAGTCCAGGCCGCCGGTGGTCGTATCCATAAACGGAGCCAGCACCTGATCGAACACGTCCTCGAAGCCCTCGGCAGACGCGACCGGCGCCGGCGCCAGGGGCATCACCCCGAACGCCAGAAACGCCCCCACGGCCGTACCCACCCGGCGGTTCAGCGAGGATCGACGTAGGAGAGGCGAAGCTGGGACCGCCGCATTGACCCGGCGGCTCCGCTTCGTGCTGCACTGACGAGTCATCTGCGGGTAGACCTCTCTCCATGATCGCGGCGGCGAATGACGTGGCCAAGATAACGATTTCTTCGGAAGATTACTAATAATCGCTGAGAATCCCGCGGAAATCGGGCAACAAACTGGGAAAGTTCGGCATCCACCGCCCAGTTGGGCCGGCCTTCGAGATCGCCCCGACGCCTTTCGCTACGTAGATTGGGCAGGTGAACGGCGATCGCGGGCCGGGCCAGCCCTGGCACCTTCCACCGCCGCGTCGTGAACCGCCGCCGATGTTGTACCGCGGCCCCCATGGCCGGCCGGTTCAGTCCCCGCCGCGGGCCGTCGGGCGGCCGGCAACTCAGCCCCCGCCGCGTGCCGCAGAACCCCGCGTTTACCCGGCGGCCCCACCCGTACCACGCCCGCCGGCACCGCGCCCGCCCGCTGCACGTCCCCACACGCCGCGGCCTCCCGGTTCGCGCCGACGCCGATCTTGGCCGCGCCGCCTGTTGGTGCTCGCTGCGCTGCTGACCTTGCTCGCCACCGCGTCCCTGGTCGGCGCTGCGGCCTGGCTCGACACCGCGCTGCAGCGGACCGCGGCGTTCGCCGGTTACGCCGACCGTCCGACGCCAGGCCGCGGGACGACGTGGCTGCTAGTCGGCTCGGACAGCCGCGCCGATCTCAACGAGGAGCAGCAGCAGCACCTGAGCACCGGCGGGGACGTCGGCAATGGGCGCACCGACACCCTGCTGCTCATCCACCTGCCGGGTCCGGGCTCGGACTCCCCGGCAACCGTGGTGTCGATCCCACGCGACTCCTATGTGCCCGTCCCCGGCTACGGCCACGAGAAGATCAACGCCGCGTACACCCTCGGCGGGGCTCCCCTTCTGACCCGGACGGTGGAACAGGCCACCGGCCTGCGGCTGGACCACTACTTGGAGATCGGATTCGGCGGGTTCGCCTCGCTCGTCGACGCCCTCGGCGGCGTCATCTTGTGCCCGGACGAACCGATCGACGACCCGCTAGCCGGGCTGAATCTGCCGGCCGGCTGCCAGCAGCTCTCCGGCGCGGCCGCGCTCGGCTACGTGCGTAGTCGGGCCACGCCGCGCGCCGATCTGGACCGGATGGCCCACCAGCGGTTGTTCCTGTCGGCGTTGCTGGCCCGCATCGCCGATCCGGCCGTCTGGCTCAATCCGCTGCGCTGGTACACCGTGCCCCACGCTGCCGCACACGCGGTGACCCTGGACGACAGCTCCGGCGTCATCGACCTGGCGGCCCTGGGCTGGGCGCTGCATGGCACCACCACCACGCTGACCGTGCCGATCGGTGAGTTCCTCCGGACCAACGTCGGCGACGCGGTGGTCTGGAACCACGCAGAGGCCACCCAGCTATTCGAGGCATTGCGCCGAGATACACCGCCCCCATCGAGCGCCGACAATTGAGTCGAACCTAATTATCACCCGCGATTGCGCAATTTCAGCCTACCCTATCTTTACTTAGGCAATGCTGACCTGAGTAAGCCTCGCCTTGGATGCAAACCCACTCTGACCAGGGGTAGCATCGCGTTCATGATCGACAACGACAGCCACAAGACGAAATTCCACGCACTGCTTCAAGAGCAGATCTATCACGAATTTACCGCGGCACAGCAATATGTCGCGGTCGCGGTTTATTTCGACGGCGAGGATTTGCCTCAATTGGCTAAATTCTTTTACGCCCAGGCCGTCGAGGAACGTAACCACGCGATGATGCTGGTGCAGTACCTGCTCGACCGGGACATCCGCGTCGAGATTCCCGGCGTCGACGCGGTGCGCAACCACTTCGACGCCCCGCGGGATGCACTGGCGCTGACACTGGAGCAGGAGCGGACCGTCACCGAGCAGATCAGCCGGCTCGCCAGCGCCGCGCGCGACGAGGGCGACTACCTCGGCGAGCAGTTCATGCAGTGGTTCCTGCGCGAACAGGTCGAGGAGGTCGCCGTGATGACCCGGCTGCTGCGGGTCGCCGACCGCGCCGGGCACAACCTGTTCGAGTTGGAGACCTTCCTCGCACGCGAGGTCACGGTCGGCCAAGAAGCCGGCGCCCCGCGTATCGCCGGCGGGTAAACCCCTCGCCCGCCGATCAGCCCGCCCGCAACCGCGCCTTGGTTCGGGCGGGCTGATTTGTCGCAATCCACGCGACCCCGACATCCCTACAGAAGTCGACGTCTTCATGGCGGTCGACGGTCCAGCAATACAGCGCGCGCCCCCGTGCGGCGGCCTGGTCCACCAACTCGGGATGCTCCCGCAGCGTCTCGATCGACGGACCGATCGCCGTAGCACCGACCGTCGTCGCCGCACCGCCACCCAGATAGCGCGCGCCTGACCCGAGCAGAACCGTCGGCAGCAGGGGGGCGGCCCGGCGAATCCGCCACACCGCAGCCGCCGAGAACGACATGACCACCGCACGCGACCGCGAGGCCGACGCCGGCGCGGCGAGCCCGAATCGATGCAGCAACGCGAGCACCTCACGCTCAACCATCGAGCCATATCGCACCGGATGCTTGGTCTCGATGAAGATCTTCACCGGCCGGTGCCAGTCCAGAACCAGCGCAACCAGTGCGTCGAGGGTGAGCAGACCGGTGTCGCCGATATCGGCACCGTCCGCTGAGCCGGTTTGCCCGTTACGGTGCCACGCGCCGTAGTCCAGGCGCTGCAGCTGCGACAGCGTCATCTCGCTGACCACCCCGGCCCCGCTGGAGGTCCGATCCACCCGGCGGTCGTGCACGCAGACCAGGTGGCCGTCACTGGTCAGCCGCACATCGCACTCGACGCCATCCGCCCCCTCTTGCAGCGCCAAGTCGTAGGCGGCCAGGGTGTGTTCCGGGCGATCGATCGACGCACCCCGGTGTGCGACCACGAACGGGTGTTCCGAGACGACATCGCCGGCCGGGGTCATGGGCCTATGCTGCCGGTTCCCGTCCGTCGGACTCAAGAGCCGGGGCCGGGGCCGCATCTTCTTCCGGCTTCGGCGCCGCGGCCGGAGCCGGCGGTGCAGCGGCGGTATCGCGCCCATCGGCCACCACTACCCAGTGGTGGGCGGGCCGGCCCATCGATCGCCGCTCGAATCCCTCGACCACCCGAGCCGCCGTCACCACGGCTGCCAGCCCGAAGAGGTACGCCACCACGGTCGCCACCATGTTGTTGGCAATGCCCTGGGCTCCGTCGGCCCAGCTAGTGGCGGTAGCGAAGATCGCGACGGCCGTGCTGGCGGCCCACACGACCCACCACACCACGATGGGTTTGCGCAGCCGGTCCAGCCGGTCCTCACGCTTGGCCAGCTCCATGACAAACACCGGCGCCCAGGCCAGGTTGACCACCGGCACCAGGCAACCGGCCCACACCGCCCAGGCCGGGCGAGAATCGGGCAGGTGCAACCGGGCAAAGGCCGCCGAACGCCGGGCGAGCAGCCACCTGGTCAGCACCACGGCACAGCTGACGACTGCGGCGATCGCGGCCAGTCCGGCCAGCCGTCCCAGCCACACCGCGCCACCGGCGATCAGGGGATTCAAGAGCATGGTGCGATTGATGATCATCAGCACATAGATCAGGGCGTGCACCAGGGCCGCGACGCTCAGCGCGGCGACCGCGGCAGCGAGCGTCTTCTCCAGCGAGCGCGCGGTAGGCGCCTGCCGCTCCCCCGGTTTCGACTGTGCCGCAGCATGAATCGGCCCGCCCATCAGCGTCCAGCGGGGCATCACCGAATAACGTGGGGTGGGTCCCAGCGGGCGCCGTGCCGGCGACTGCGGAGGCGGCGGACCGGGCCGCACCGCGATCCAGCGGTAGCCGGGCCCCGGCCGCGGCGGCGCCTGCCCGGGTGCTGCCGGCGGTGCGGGGGGCCCGGGTTGGGTCCACTGCAACTCGGCTTCTTGCTCGGGTGTCAGCGGCGCCCACAGCGCACCGTTGCAGCGTGGGCACCAGGCCCGCTGCTGGTCACGCACGTTCCACCGCGTCTTGCAGCGAGAACACACCTGGATCACCGCACCAGCCTAGCGGCGACCGCAAGGTCGGCGAAGCCGACCGCAGCCGCGTCGACGCCATCAACACCGCGGAGACCGCAAGGTCGGCGGGGTCGCGGCCAAAGCCATCGGTAATCGGCGCCGCAGACACCCCGTGCGGCCCGGTCGCGACTCGGCAGCTACCACCGGCTATCCACAGTTTCCACAGGTTTATCCACACACCGACCGACAGCCGCAGGGGCGTGATGTGCTTCTTACATGCCGACAGACGCATCGGTTGTGGATAACGCAGCGTCGTCGAAGCGAACCGACTAACAGCGTCGAGCGAAATCGCTTGATCGGCTAAGCAGCCGCCTGCCGCCCGCATTTGACGACCAGGAGGACCCGGAACGCATCAGTGCAGGTAAGTCGGGTTATCCAGGTGAATTTTTCCACTGGACGGACAAAGCGCTATGATCGCCGTCACAGAACAGATGTGATGCGCCTCACGGGGGTGGGCGCACGGTGAGGTTGGGGGCAGCACAGATGACGGCACGGCCGATCGG
Source organism: Mycobacterium sp. SMC-11 (assembly GCF_046250095.1). Lineage (NCBI taxonomy): Bacteria > Bacillati > Actinomycetota > Actinomycetes > Mycobacteriales > Mycobacteriaceae > Mycobacterium > Mycobacterium sp. SMC-11. The sequence continues at coordinate 4,676,503 of NZ_CP176430.1, forward strand.
ACCCGGTCCCGTCGCAGCGGCGTCGGGCTGGCATGCGGGATCATCCACCTACAAGCGGGCCTATCTGCTGGCGTCGCTGCGCGCCGGAGTGATCGCCCTCGTGCTGCTGTCTTTCCTGGTTGTGCTCGTCCTGACCTGAACCTCAGCCTGAGTATTGCGATCGGCTGACGTGGCGCGTCAGCTCCACCTGTTTGTTGCGGTACACCGGGTGTTGGAGCAATGTGGGTGACGGTGGCCCCATCACACCGCGACCGCGGTGAAGTGGGGTGCCGCTAGACCGTCAACGCCTGTCGACAATGATCAACGGTGATTGACACCGGATCAGTACCGAAGGAAGGAACCCCGTGGCCGACTACACCTTGCCGGACTTGGACTGGGATTACGGAGCCCTTGAGCCGCACATCTCGGGCCAGATCAACGAACTGCACCACAGCAAGCACCACGCCGCCTACGTCTCCGGCGCCAACTCCGCACTGGAGAAGCTCGCGGAGGCTCGGGCCAACGACGACCACGGCGCGATCTTCTTGAACGAGAAGAACCTGGCGTTCCACCTCGGCGGTCACGTCAACCACTCGATCTGGTGGAAGAACTTGTCCCCCAACGGTGGTGACAAGCCGACGGGCGAACTGGCCGCCGCCATCGACGACGCGTTCGGATCGTTCGACAAGTTCCGTGCGCAGTTCACCGCGGCCGCCAACGGCCTGCAGGGCTCGGGCTGGGCGGTGCTCGGCTACGACACCCTGGGCGGGAAGCTGCTGACCTTCCAGCTCTACGACCAGCAGGCCAACGTGCCGCTAGGCATCATCCCGCTGCTGCAGGTCGACATGTGGGAGCACGCTTTCTACCTGCAGTACAAGAACGTCAAGGCCGACTACGTCAAGGCGTTCTGGAACGTGGTCAACTGGGCCGACGTGCAGTCGCGTTTCGCGGCCGCCACCTCGAAGACTTCGGGGCTGATCTTCTAGCCGGACCGCCGGCATGGGTGGGGCGTCGCGCCGTTGGCGTGGCGCCCCACTGTTTTATACGGCGATTCCAGCTTCGCCTCTCCTCCGTCGAGCCTCGCTAAACCGCCGGGTTATACGGCGATTCCAGCTTCGCCTCTCCTCCGTCGAGCCTCGCTAAACCGCCGGGTTTTTTCACCGTATCGTTATCCACTGCCTCGCCGTGTCACCTTGAATCCGCTTGGCGGGTGCCGCATGCTGCCAAAGAACCCACCCGCTGAAATGCGAGCAGGCGAATCAGCCAACAAGCCAAAAGGTCGCGGAGGGTGCGCGATGGAGACGACAGGTTCCGGCCGGGCGATCGAAGTCGCCCCGTTTCACTCCCGCGGCGAGCTCCGCGGATTCGTAGTTTTCGGCCGCTGGCCGGATTCGACCAAGGAATGGGCACAACTGCTCAGCATCACCGTCCGAGTCGCGTCGATGCCCGGATTGCTGCCCACCACAACGGTGTTCGGCACTCACGAGGAACTGCCCGACAATCCCGGTCCGGGCACCGTCGGATTGTTACTGGCCGAGGGCACTGTCGCCGGCGAATCGGCGATCGCCCCGGGGTACTTCGCTGGCCGCCAACCCTCCGCGCTGCTGATGCTGCATCCGCCGTCGGAGACCATTCCCTCACTGCCCGAATGCCGCGGCGCGGCATCGGGATGCATTTTGCTGCCCGGCCTGCCCTACCTGGGCCTGGAGCATCGCGCGGCCTGGGTCGAAGCCGAATCCGACGGCACCGTCACCTCGATGGTGAGCCGGGTCGGCGTTGACCCGGTCAGCCACCCCGATACCGCGGTGCTGGCCATGCTGCTTGCCGCATAAAGCAATTCGCGCCGAATTGTCCCGTCGCCGGATCGTCGGGGTTGATTCGGCAGTCCCGGCTTCGCCTCGCCTCCGCCGGCCCCCGGGGCCAACTCCGGCGACCCTTGCCGAACCGCCGAGTTCGGCCCGCCGAAATTCCCTGTCGGCTGGCGGCCGGGCTGCGGAGTCATTAGCCTCGGCAGCTGACGAAAGGGCGTCCCCGCATGCTTGCCGCCATGCTGATCAGCCTGGGCGTGGTCTTCCTCGCCGAGCTCGGCGACAAGTCGCAACTGATCACCATGACGTACGCGCTGCGGCACCGCTGGTGGGTGGTTCTCAGCGGAGTGGCCATCGCGGCTTTCGCCATCCACGGCATCTCGGTGACGGTGGGGCACTTTCTCGGGCTGACATTGCCCGCCCGTCCGATCGCCGCCGTCGCCGGTGTTGCCTTCATCGGTTTCGCGGCGTGGACGTGGCGCGAGGGAACCAACGCCGCACCTGGGGAAACCGCCGTCCGCGAGCCTCGATTCGTACTGTTCGCGGTGGTGTCCTCGGTGCTGTTGGCCGAGCTCGGGGACAAGACGATGTTGGCGACGGTTGCGCTGGCCAGTGACCGCAACTGGCTGGGCGTGTGGCTGGGCGCGACGATCGGAATGGTGCTCGCCGACGCTGTCGCGATCGCGGTCGGGACGGTGTTGCACCGGCGACTGCCCGAACACTTGCTCCACGCCGCGGCCGGACTGCTCTTCCTTGCGTGCGGCTTGTGGATTCTCTTCGATGAGGCGCTGGGCTGGCGACCGGTGGCCATCGCCTCGGTTGCGGGATTGGTCTCGGTGGCATTGGGGTCAGCGCTTTGGCGGGCTTCGCTCCGCTGTTCCGGACAGACCGCCGGAGACGATTCCACCACTCGGTAGCAAATCCCGCCGACAGCCCAACACACGGTGGAAACTTCACTTCGCCGGAGTGGCTTCCAGCAGCGAGGACCAACGGGCCGGCGTTGGTGGATCTCCACGTTCGTCACTGTCGACGCAATTGTGCTTGGTACGACACGAAAATCGGGCCACAGCGATCTCTACGGAGAGCCGAATGAACTGCACCAAGCCCAATCTCGTGCTTCAAGATCGAACTCGCTACGGAAACACCCTTGGTTGTGTCGGTAACTATCGCTACGATGATCAGCAAATCATCAGGCGCTACCGCTTCCCCCTCGCGGAGCGCCTGTCGGCCGCCTGCCTACCCCCTGGAGGTCCTATCGATGAGCGCGACGTTCGCTGTCCGCTTGAATCGCCTTTTCGATGTGGTCTATCCACCCGGCCGCGGACCGCATACGTCCGCCGAGGTAATTGCGGCACTCAAAGCGGAGGGCGTCACGATGTCGGCCCCCTACCTTTCCCAGTTGCGCTCGGGAAATCGGACGAACCCGTCCACCGCCACCATGGCCGCGCTGGCCAACTTCTTCCGGATCAAGCCGGCGTTCTTCACCGACGACGACTACTACGCCAAGCTCGACGCCGAGTTGTCATGGCTGGACAGCGTCCGCGACGCCGGAGTACGGCGCATCGCGACCCAAGCTGTGGGGCTCTCGCCGGAGGCCCAGGAGGACGTCCTGGCCCGCATCGACGAGCTTCGTCGCAAGGAGCACCTCAGCGCCTGAGGCGTCGGCGCCGCGATTAGGGTGGCTTGATCGGTTCCAGCGAGACACCGGGGAGGCGGCCGCGATGGGCCTGTTCAGAAAACGCAAGAGCCGCGCGACCCGGCGTGCCGAAGCACGGGCGCTGAAGGCCGGCGCCAAGCTCGAGGCGCGATTGGCCGCCAAGGGTGAGGCGAAACGCTTCAGAGCCAGCCAGCGCGCGGACGCCCGTGCACTGAAGGCTCAGATCAAGTCGGATCGCAACCGCGACCGCACCGCACGCAAGGCCGCCGAGAGCCAGCTCAAAGCCGCCCGCGACGGCCGGCTCCTTTCGCCCGCCCGCGTCCGCCGCACGCTGGTGGTCACCAGAATGCTGGCGCCGGTCGTTGTGCCGCTGGTGTACCGGGCCGCGATGGCCGTGCGCGGCCTGATCGACGAGCAGCGCGCAGCCCGGCTCGGGGTGCCGCTGGCCCGCGTGGGCGAGTTCTCCGGAAATGGCGCCCGGCTCTCGGCGCGAATCGCCGGGGCAGAGAAGACCCTGCGCCTGGTGCAAGACCGCAAGCCCAAGGACTCCGAAACCAGGCAGTTCGTCGCGGCGATCACCGATCGGTTGTCGGACCTGTCGACGGCGGTGACTGCCATCGAGACCATGCCGGGAGATCGTCGCCGCGTGGCCTCCGCCTCGATCAGCGACCAGCTCGATGGGATCGACGCCGATCTGATGGCTCGGCTGGGGCTGCCGTCATGAGCGCCCGGATGCGCGCCCTGGCACTGGCCGCGGTGATCACCGCAGCGTCCGTCGCCGGCGCTACGCCCGCCTGGGCGCATGTGCACGCCAGCAGCCCCGGCGCGGTGCGCGGCGGGGTTGCGATGGTCACTTTTGAGGTTCCCAATGAGTCACCGAGCGGTTCTGCCACAACGGAACTCACCGTGACGTTGCCCGATGTGGCCTCGGCTCGCACGGAAACCAAGCCCGGCTGGACCGCACGCCTGGACCGCGACCCCAAATCCGGGGCGGTGCGTTCGGTGACCTGGACCGCTACTGCCGGCGCCGGCATCGGCGCCGACCAGTTCGGACTGTTCCGGATCGCCATGCGATTGCCCGACGCAGATACGGTGAACTTCCCGTCAGCGCAGCGGTACGCCGATGGCACCGAGGTGCGCTGGGACGAGACTCCCCCGCCCGGCGGCGGTGAGGCGCAGCACCCGGTCCCCACGCTGCAACTGGGGACCGGCCCCGCGTCGGCGACCGAACACCATGCCCAGCACCCGGAGCCGGCCGTGTCCGCCGGCCCGGCGCCCGAGGCGGGTTCCGAGGCCGGCGAGCATCACGGCGACAATGCGGCCCGGCTGCTCGGTGGCGCCGCACTATTGATCGCGGCTCTGGCTGCCACGATCGCCCTGGGCAGGCGGCGCGCGTGAGGCGGGCGTTGCGCAGCGCGCTGGCGGGCTTGTTCCTGCTGGGGATGCTGTTCGCGGCCACCGGGGTGGCCGCCGCACACGCCGTGCTGGTGTCGACGGACCCGGCACGCGACGCGGAACTGTCGCGCGGCCCGGAGCGCGTCAGCGCCACCTTCAACGAGCAACTGCAGTCCGACTTCGCCGCCATGACAGTGGTGGGTCCCGACGGGCACCTGTGGTCCACCGGGGACACCCGGGTGGACGGCGCGGTCGCCAGTGTCGCGGTGCGTCCGCTGGGGCCCACCGGCACCTACACGGTCCACTATCGGGTCACCTCCGCCGACGGGCATGTGGTGTCCGGTTCGTGGCCGTTCCAGCTGACGGTGGCCGGCACCGGCGAGCCCGGCCCCGCGGTCACCGACCGCACCGACGCCGCACCCGCCGTTCCGCGCCGCTACGCCGACCCCCAGGGTGACCTGCCGATTTGGCCGTTCGTCGCCGGTGCGGTGGTGCTCGTCGGGGTCGGTCTGTGGTTCAACCGGCCTCGCTCGTGACTTTCGGCCAGCGGTCGCCGCTGGCAGATGCTGGCATGATGGGAACGTTGCCGGTGACGCCGAGTTGATCTCCAGACGAGAACCCGCCAGAGGAGCTGCCGTATGACCGAACCGCAAGGCCAGCCCGACCACGAACCCGCCGCTGCGCCTGAGCCGGTTGCGCCGGCTGCAGCTGACCTGCCGGCCGAGCCGCCGGCTCCGGCGCCGCAGAAGACTCCCGCGAAGAAGGCACCGGCCAAGAAGGCCCCGGCGAAGAAGGCTGTCGCCAAGAAGGCCCCGGCCAAGGCCGCCAAGAAGGCACCTGCGAAAAAGGCACCCGCCAAGAGCGCCCCCGCGGCGCCTGCCCCGGCCTCGCCAGTCCCCGCCTCGCCTGCGGTCGCCGCCAATGGCTCGGGACACCTCGCTGAGGGCGCCAAAGAAACGGCTGCCCAGGCGAAGTCCACGGTGGACTCGGCCCGCAATCCGCTGAGCACGCCGGTGCCACCGGCACGACGTTCGCCCGGCCCGCTGTTGGCCGCCGGAATCCTCGGCGTGTTCGCACTGCTGCTGCTTCGCCGGCTGCGGCGCGCGCGCCGGGGCTGACGGCGTGACGGCACGCTTCCGGCCCACCGCCGACCTGGTCGACGAGATCGGCCCCGACGTACGCAGCTGCGACGTTCAGTTCCGCCAACTCGGCGGCCGCACGGAGTTCGCCGGTCGCATCAGCACGGTGCGTTGCTTCCAGGACAACGCGCTGCTCAAATCGGTGCTCTCTGAGCCGGGTGACGGCGGGGTGCTGGTGATCGATGGCGGCGGCTCGCTGCACACCGCGCTGGTCGGTGACGTCATCGCCGAGCTGGCGCGCAGCAACGGCTGGGCAGGGCTGATCGTGCACGGCGCGGTGCGCGACGCCTCGACCCTGCGCACCCTCGACATCGGCATCAAGGCGCTGGGCACCAATCCCCGTAAGAGCACCAAGACCGGCGCCGGCGAGCGTGACGTCGTCGTCGAGTTCGGCGGCACCGCGTTCGTGCCCGGCGCGATCGCCCACAGCGACGACGACGGCATCGTCGTCGTCTAGGACGGGCACACCGATGGACGCCACCTTGCGGGCGCGTTGGGAACAGCTCCGCGCCCGCGTCGACGACGCGTGCCGCGCTGCGGGACGTTCGCCCGCGGACGTCGAAGTGCTGCCGGTGAGCAAGACCTTCGGTCCCGAGCTGATCCGGGAGGCCGTCGATCTGGGCATGCACCGGTTTGGCGAGAACAAGGTCCAAGAGATCAAGGACAAAACCGAGCCGCTGTCCGACTGCGGGATCGACTGGGTGATGATCGGACACCTGCAGACCAACAAGGCCGGCGTGGTGGCGCGGTTGGCCGCCGAGGTGCAGTCTTTGGACCGGCCCAAATTGGCGGTGGCGCTGGACCGCCACCTGCGCGCCGAGAACCGCATCATCGACGTGCTGGTGCAGGTCAAGACCTCCGACGAGCCCAGCAAGTACGGTCTGGAACCCGATCAGCTGCTGCCATTCCTCGACGAGCTGGCCGGCTATTCCACTATGCGGGTGCGCGGCCTGATGACGCTGGCCATCAACACCGACGACCCCGATGCCGTCCGCGGGTGTTTTCGCCGGCTGCGCCAGCTACGCGACACCGCCGCCGAGCGCGGCCATGACGTGCCGCGGTTGTCGATGGGGATGAGCGGCGACTTCGCACTGGCGATCGCCGAGGGCGCTACCGAGGTACGGATCGGGACCGCGCTGTTCGGGTCCCGACCCTACCCCGACTCCTACTACTGGCCAGAGCGCGCTTAAGAAAGCGCGGCGGCCCGTTAGACGCTCACCGGCGCCCGGTGCTTGCTGAACTTCAGCGACTTCTCGTCCACCTTGCCGTGCCGGATCAGCCGCAGGTCCAGCAGATAGTTCTGCTTGAGCCGCCACGGGGCCTCCGACCCCGAGCGCGGCAGGTCGTCCATCGCCCGGCGGAAGTAGCCGGGGCTGAAGTCCATGAACGGCTCTTCCTTCACCGCGGCACCGGGGTGCTGCGGCTCCACCCGGTCGAAGCCGTTGTCGTCCATGTAGTTGAGCACCCGGCAGACGAACTCCGAGACCAGGTCGGCCTTGAGCGTCCACGACGCGTTGGTGTAGCCAAAGGTCACCGCGGCGTTGGGCACGCCGGAGAACATCAAGCCCTTGTAGGTCATCGCCTTGGGCAGATCGATCGGCTCACCGTTGCGCAGCAGCGAGGCTCCGCCCAGCAGCTGCATGTTCAGGCCGGTTGCGGTGATGATGATGTCGGCGTCGAGTTCCTGGCCGGAGGTCAGCCGAATCCCGGTCTTGGTGAAGGTCTCGATCGTGTCGGTGACGACGTCGGCCTTGCCGCTGCGGATGGTCTTGAACAGATCGCCGTTGGGCGCCAAGCACAACCGCTCGTCCCACGGGTTGTACCGCGGCCCGAAGTGCTTCTGCACATCGAAGCCTTCCGGCAGCCGGTGCTTGGCCATCGTCATCAGCGTCTTGCGCATGTACTTCGGGAACTTGCGCGCCAGCTGGTACTGCAGGGTGCTGAAGCCGATCGCCTTCCAGCGGTTGGCGAAGTGCGCCGCTTTGGTCGGCAGGAACCGGTTTGCCTGCACCGCGAACGGGTCGACCAGGGGCAGCGCGCCGATGTAGGTCGGCGACCGCTGCAGCATGGTCACGTGTCCGGCGCCGGAGTTGGCCAGCGCGGGAATCAAGGTCACCGCGGTGGCGCCGCTGCCGATCACCACGATCTTCTTGCCGGCGTAGTCCAGGTCCTCCGGCCAGTGCTGCGGGTGCACGATGGTTCCCGCGAAGTCCTCGGCACCGGGGAACTCCGGCGAGTAGCCCTCCGCGTAGTTGTAGTAGCCGCTGCACGCGAACACGAACGACGCGGTGATCTGCTCTTGCTCGCCGTTGTTGTCGACGGTGACCGTCCACTGGTTGTCGGCGTCCGACCAGTCGGCCGAAACGACCCGGTGCCGGTAGCGGATGTGCTTGTCGATGCCGTTCTCGACGGCGGCCTCATTGATGTAGTTCCAGATGTCAGCGCCTTCGGCGATCGAGTGCGCCGACCGCCACGGCTTGAATCGGAAGCCCAGGGTGAACATGTCGGAGTCCGAGCGGATGCCGGGGTATTTGAACAGGTCCCAGGTGCCGCCGAGGTTGTCCCGGCTTTCCAGGATGGCGTAGCTCTTGTTCGGGCAGCGGTTCTGCAGGTGCCAGGCCGCGCTGATACCGGAGATGCCGGCGCCGACGATCACAACATCGAGGTGTTCAGTCATGGCGCCAGGTTATCAACGGTGTGTTGAGTGAGTCAACACCCTGTTGAGTTACTCAACGTCGTGTAAAGTAGCCGCCATGACCAGCCCAAATGCGACCCGTCATGGACGCCGAGGAACGCGGCCATCCGGCGACGATCGGGAGCTGGCCATCCTGGCCACCGCCGAACGACTGCTTGAGCAGCGCCCGCTGGCCGAGATCTCGGTCGACGACCTGGCCAAGGGCGCCGGGATCTCGCGGCCCACCTTCTACTTCTATTTCAAGTCCAAAGACGCGGTGCTGCTCTCGCTGTTGGAGCCGATGATCGCAGCGGCCGACTCGGAGTTCGTCGGAGCGGTGCAACGACTGCCCACCGACCCGCGCCGGATCTGGCGCAGTGGCATCAAAGCGTTCTTCATCGCGTTCAGCTCGCACCGCGCGATCGCCCGGGCCGGAACCGAGGCACTGGCCACCAGCCCGGAATTCAAGGCGATGTGGAACGGCTTCATGCAGAAATGGATCGAGCAGACCGCCGCGATGATCACCGCGGAACGCGAGCGTGGCGCCGCGCCGACGACCATCGACGCCCTGGATCTGGCGACGTCACTGAATCAGATGAACGAGCGCACCATGATGGCGGCGCTGGTGGCCGAGCAGCCCTCGGTGCCCCACGAGAAGGTGGTCGACACGCTGACCCACGTCTGGGTCAGCAGCATCTACGGCCAGGCGTCCTGACGCCGGCCGCAGCCAGACGCCGTCAGAACCCGCCGACGCCGAACCCGGCCAGCAGCACCGCAAAGCCGCCGACCTCGCCGATGATCAGCAGCACCATGCCGACGTGCAGACGCCAACCGAGCTGCTCGAACTGGTTGGTGGTGTCGCGCAACGCGCCGTGCAGCATGTAGCTGCCGATCGCGACGACGAAGAAGAACACGATGACCATTGCCGCGGCCATGTTCACCCAGGTCGGCCAGGCACTGAGTTCCACGAACACCGCGACCAGCATGGTCGCGAAGGAGTACATCAACGCCGCTCGATGCGCGATGTCAACGTAGACGTGCGCCTGGCGATTCTCCGATGTGGCGATCTGTTGGTACTTCCACGCACCCAACAGCAACGCGAGCAGAAAGATCAGGCCCGCGGACAACAAAGTCACCTTGGTGTCGATGTCCAGATTCATGACCACCCGGGTGAGCCTACTTCCCGGCACCTGAAGTTGCGGCTCCGCCGGCCTTGCGATCGCCGCTAGGCTCGGCGGGATGCGCTTCGCGTTCAAGACTTCACCGCAGAACACCACCTGGTCCGACATGCTGGCCGTCTGGCGAGCCGCAGACGATATCGACGTCTACGAGTCCGGCTGGACCTTCGACCACTTCTACCCGATCTTCTCCGATCCGACCGGGCCGTGCCTGGAGGGCTGGACCACCCTGACGGCGTTGGCCCAGGCCACCACCCGCTTGCGCGTAGGCACGTTGGTGACCGGCATCCACTACCGCCACCCCGCGGTGCTGGCCAACATGGCCGCCGCGCTCGACATCATCTCCGGCGGCCGGTTGGAGCTGGGGATCGGCGCGGGCTGGAACGAAGAGGAGTCGGGCGCCTACGGGATCGAGTTGGGCAGCATCTCCGAGCGCTTCGACCGTTTCGAGGAGGCCTGCCAGGTCCTGATCGGCCTGTTGAGCGCGGACACCACCACCTTTGCCGGCACCTATTACCAACTCACCGACGCCCGCAACGAGCCCAAGGGACCGCAGCGCCCCCACCCGCCGATCTGCATCGGCGGCAACGGCGAGAAGCGCACGCTGAAGATCGCGGCGAAATACGCCCAACATTGGAACTTCGTCGGCGGCACTCCTGCGGAGTTCGCCCGCAAGCGCGACGTGCTGGCCGCGCATTGCGCCGACATCGGGCGCGACCCGAAGCAGATCACCCTGTCGGCGCACCTGCGGTTGCAGCCGGATCTCGATTACGGGCAGCTGATCGAGGACGCCGCAGCGCTCGGCGCCGAGGGCCTGGATCTGGCGATCGTCTATTTGCCAGCTCCCCACGACCCGGCAGTTCTCGAGCCGTTGGCCGAAGCGATCCGCGATTCCGGACTGCTGACATAGATCACGAACTGATAACGGTCAGCAAACTCTCCCTCGGGGACCGCGGCCACCGGCTCGATCGGACTACGTCGCGAAGCGCAGAAGTTCGTCGGCGGTGATCAAGCGCTCGTGCTTGGCGGGGAACTCTCGGCTCCGGCGCGGATGCCGCAGCAGTGACCAGGCCATACGGCCCATCCGGTATCGGTATATCGGGTTGATGTACACGGCGCTAACCCCCGCCCCGGTTCGGACCAGATTGGAATAATGCGGACCATGTTAACACGTTGTTAACGCGGATCACATAGCTGTCCATTAGACACCGGGCGCATGGCAAACAAAACCCGACGCGCCGACCCTTGGGGCAGAAGTTGCCTAAGTGATATGAGTAGCTGTAGCGGCTATCTGGTCGGCGGCCAGCCGACGGGCCCGGACGATCGGCGCAACGGACCGTTCGACTTTGGAGCCCACCAGCGCGCCGTCATAAAGCAACTGAAGGTCACTCGCGCGCTGCTGCGCATCGGTAACACCGGCTTGAGCAAGTAGCCCCGCCAACGTCGTATGCATCCAGCGCCGATGAGCCACCACTGGCTCGAGTTCGGTACCGGAATACGCGCCGGCCGCGTTGACATACAGGCATCCGCGGTAGCGGCGCTTCTTCGCGGCCGCCGCGGCGAGGTCGAAGAACAGCAGGATCTGCTCGACGGGATTGTCGAGTCGCGCCGCGGCCCCGTGGTATCGCTTGCGATCAGCCTGATCCAAAGCGGTCAGGTAGGCCAGCACGAGCGCTTCCTTCGAGCCGTAGAGGCTGTAGAGACTCGCCTTCGCAACCCCGGCTTCGGCCAGGATCCGGTCGATACCCACTTCTCGAATGTCCTGTGCTGCAAAGAGTTCCGTTGCCGTTTCGAGCAGTCGTTGTGCGGGCGGCGCGCCGCGCGTGGCGCGCGAGGCATGCTCGCGGCCCGGTCCGGTCGTGCGCGTCATGGCAGCAGATTAACCCAGCCACCTCGATAGACAGGGTTGTCTATCGCTGGCACCGTCGTAGCCATTCGACGGCGAAAGGAAAAACCCAATGACTCTGTACCTCTACGAGATCGCTCCGCTGCGCCTCGACCGCTCCGACGCCGACCGCGCGATCAAGGAACTCGACGCTGTCATCCACCGCGAGGGTGGTGAGCTGATCGAAGCCCAGGTGACCGGGGAGGCACACCGAATCTTCGCGATCGCGGAATTCGGCTCCTGTCAGGCCCCTTCGGTGGACGCGGAAACGTTGGCGGTGGCCGAGGCCAGTGGCCCCCACCAGGTACGGCTGGTCGGCGCTGAGCTCGCTCAACTCAAGGCCGCCCGCCCCGCCGCTGGCTATCTCGTCGAATGGGACCTGCCCGCCGATCTCGACATGGACACCTACCTGGCTCGTAAGAAGGCCAAGTCCCCGAAGTACGCCGATGTCCCCGAAGTGACCTTCTTACGCACCTACGTGCGTGAAGACATGGACAAGTGCCTGTGCTTCTACGACGCCCCCGACGAGACCGCGGTCCGCCGGGCTCGGGAAGCCGTCACCACCCCGATCGACCGACTGCACCGCCTGGAAGGCGAGCAGCGGTGAGCGCTCCGGTGCACCTGGTGCACACCGGACTGGCCGACCTCACGGCGATCGTCGCGGATCGCGCCGAGGCGCTCGACGCCGGTCGCCTCGACGTGCGCGACGACCTGGCGCGGTTCGGGTCTGCGGGATTGTTCGAGGCCGCGCTACGCGACGACGGTCTGCCGGAATTGGTTTCGGTGATCGAACACACCGCGGCGGCCAGCCTGGCGGTCGGATTCTCATTGTGGGCGCACACCATGGCGGTGACCTATCTGGCCCACGCGCCCGAACCAGCCCGTGAGGGACGCTTAGCGGCACTGAGCAGCGGTAGCCGTGCGGGCGTGACAGCAATGGCGGCCGGACTCAAGCAGGTTGCCGGCCTGGGCCCGGTTCCACTGGTCGCCGACGGTTCCGGTGACCAGCTGCGGATCACCGGACCGATTCACTGGGCGTCCAACGTCTTCGACGATTCCCTGATCGTGTTGCCGGCCCGCCGCCCCGATGGCACAACCCTGGTAGCGGTGGTCGATGCGGATCTTCCGGGTATCACGGTCAACCCCGCTCCCGACCTGATGGCACTGGGGGCCACCGCGTCGACGTCGCTGCGCCTCCATGAAGTCCCGGTCTCACCTGAGCAGATCCTCGCTGACGATCTGGCGTTCTTCGTCAGTACGATTCGACCGACATTTCTGTTGCTGCAGACCGCCTTCTGTGTCGGCGTGGCGGCCGCTGCGCGCGAGGGCGCCGAGCAAGCGACCGGCCAGCTGGCCGAGCAGTTCAGTACCGAGCGCATCGAGCTCGGCCGACAGCTTCACCGGCTGCGCGACAAGCTGTTCGCGTTGGCCCGTGACCCGCAGGCGGCTGGTCTCGCCGAGATCATTCGGCTGCGCCTGGATGCCGCGACGACCGCGGTGGACGCCACCCGGCTGGAATCGACGTTGGCCGGCGGCGCCGGCTACGCCACCCGCAGCGCGGCCAATCGACGCTTTCGGGAAGCGGCGTTTCTCCCTATCCAATCTCCATCGGAAGGACAACTGCGGTGGGAACTGAGTCGGTACGTGTAGCCCAGGGCAGCAAGCGGTTTGGCCCCGTCACCGTCTTGCGTGATATCAACTTCGCGGTCGGAGACGGTGAATTCGTCGCGGTCCTGGGCAGCAGTGGCAGCGGCAAGTCGACGCTGCTGCGAGTGCTGGCCGGGCTGGAGTCACTGGATGGCGGTACCGTCACCTGGAATTCCGACGGCAACCGGCCACGTACCGGCGTGGTTTTCCAGCGTCCGTTGCTGATGCCCTGGCTCAGTGTCGCCGAGAATGTCGCTTACGCACGGCGGTTCGCCGCCCACCGGGCAGACTTCGACCAGGCGCGCGCCGCCGAGTTGATGACCCGATTCGGTGTCGACCAGCTGGCCGATCGTTATCCCGATCAGCTGTCCGGAGGTCAGGCTCAACGCGTCGCCATTCTGCGGGCAGTGGCCACCAACCCGCGGCTGTTGCTGCTCGACGAACCGTTCAGCGCACTGGACCCGACCACCCGCACCGACCTACAGGGCTGGCTGGCCCAGTTGGCGGCCGAGTTGCAGGTGACGGTTGTCTTGGTGACGCACGACGTCGACGAGGCGCTGCGGCTGGCCGAACGAGTCGTGCTCCTGGGCGCCGACGGGCGGCTGCGCAACCAGTGGGCGGTCGGCGCCACCACGCCCGACGCTCATGCCGACCTGCGCCAGGACATCTTGGCGCACTACGACGCCGACCGCATCGGCGTTGCCGGAGTGCGGTCGTGACCACGCTGACCCGGCGCGGTTTGCTGGTCGGTGCCGCGGCGGCTGCGGCGGCCGGCGGCGTTTTCGGGATCGGTGACCTGGCCCGCAGCGCCACCGCCAGCCGCGCAGCCGATACCGGTGGCCCGCTGCGGATCGGTTACCTACCGATCACCGATGCTGCGCCACTGTTGCTGGCGCACAGCGCCGCGCTGTATCCGGCGGGGTTGGTCAGTTCGGCCAAACCGGTGCTGTTCCGCAGTTGGGCATCGCTGGGCGAGGCCTTCGTCACGGGCAAGGTCGATGTGGTGCATCTGCTGATGCCGATGGCCGTCCAGCTGCGCTACGCCTTGGGCGGTGGCGTGCGGGTATTGGGCTGGAATCACACCAACGGTTCGGCCCTGACCGTGGCGCCGCACATCAAGGACCTGGCCGACCTGGCCGGTACCCAAGTGGCGATCCCGTTCTGGTGGTCCATTCACAACATCGTGCTGCAGCAGCTGCTGCGCGCTCACGGCCTGCGACCGGTGGTGCGGCGCAGTGCTTCTCGCGCTGCACGCACCGTGGAGCTGATCGTGATGAGCCCGTCGGACATGGTGCCGGCACTGGCGAACCGCTCGATCGGCGGCTACGTCGTCGCGGACCCATTCAACGCGGTCGCCCAGATCAAAAAGATCGGCCGCATCCACACCTTCCTCGGCGATGTGTGGCGTGACCACGCCTGCTGTGTGCTCCTTACCCGCGACGACGTGATCGCCCAGCGGCCCAACGCCATCCAGCAGGTGACCGACGCCGTGATCGGCGCGCAGCTGCTGCTGAACACCGATCGAGTCAAGGCAGCCAAAGCCCTTGGCGGAGGCCACTACCTGCCCCAGCCGGTGCCGGCGGTGCAGTTGGCGCTGACCTATCCCGATCCCCCGTATCCGCTCGCGCATCCGGACTGGCAACCGCAACGGCTGGGCTTCACCCCGTTTCCGTTCGCCAGCTTCACGCACCGCCTCGTGGAAGCCATGGGCGAGACGGTCATCGACGGCGATCGCCGCTTCCTGGACCGGCTGGATCCCGCCCGGGTGCACGAGGACCTGGTCGACGACCACTTCGTGCGCTCCGCCCTGGCGCAACACGGCGGTCCCGCAGCGTTCGGCTTGGCCACATCATTGACCCGAGAAGAACAGGTACACGCCTCATGACCACCATCGCAGTGCAGCCCACTGACCAACCGCCCCCACCCGCCGATGCCGGCACCCGGTCTGTGTGGTGGCCGCGGGTCTGGCCCCCAGTCGTCAGCGTCGCCGTGGCCATCGCGCTGTGGTGGGCGGCAACCTCGGTACTCTGCGCCCCGCAGTCGCTACTGCGACAAACGGCGCCGCAGCATGTCGTTACGGCACTGGTGGACCTGATCGGCCGGGGCGTGCTGGTGTCTGACACCGCCGTGAGCCTCTACCGTCTGCTGATCGGACTGCTGATCGCTGCGCTGGTCGGCATCCCGACCGGCCTGCTCATCGGCTTGAGCCGCACCGCGGAGCGGGCGGCCGGACCGGTGGTGGCGTTCCTGCGGATGATCTCTCCGCTGTCGTGGACCCCGATCATCGTGGCGGTCTTCGGCATCGGCAGCCAGCCGGTGATCTTCCTGATCGCCGCCGCGGCGGTCTGGCCGGTGCTGCTCGGAACCGTCGCCGGCGTGCATGCGATCGACCCGGGGTTTCTGCACGTCGCGCGGTCGTTGCACGCCAGCCGGTTCGAGCAGTTGACCGCTGTTGTGCTGCCGGCGGTCCGGGTGCCGGTGCAGAACGGTCTGCGGCTGGCTCTGGGCATCGCCTGGGTGGTGCTGGTGCCCGCCGAAATGCTCGGCGTGCGATCGGGTCTGGGGTATCAGATCCTCAACGCCCGCGACCAGCTTGCCTACGACCAGGTCGTCGCGGTGATCGCCGTGATCGGCGTTCTCGGCTACCTGCTCGACCTGGCAGCCCGCATCCTTCTCGCGCCGCGTCGTAGCGCCGCGAGCTGAATGCGGGCTGGTCGGCTCAGCGAAGCGGCGCCGCGGTCGCGGTGATCGGCGAGGGCAATGCGGTGCGACCCATCAGGTACCGGTCCACGCTGGCTGCGGCACCGCGCCCTTCGGCGATTGCCCACACGATGAGGGATTGACCGCGACCCATGTCGCCGGCGACGTAGACACCCGGCACCGCGGTCGCGTAATCCGCATCGCGCGCCACGCTGCCGCGTTCGGTGAACTCCACGCCCAGATCGGCCAGCAGCGGCGACCGTTCCGGCCCGACGAATCCCATTGCGAGCAGCACCAGGTCGGCTTCGAGTTCGAAGTCGGTGCCGTCGACCTTCTCGAAGGTGCCGTTGCGGCGGCGCACTTCGTGGGCCCGCAACCCGGTCACCCGACCGTCACGGCCGGTGAATGCCTCGGTGTTGACCGAGAACACCCGATCACCGCCCTCTTCATGCGCCGACGTGGTTCGCATGATCAGCGGGTAGGTCGGCCACGGGGTGGACGGATCACGGATCTCCGGAGGACGCGGCATGATCTCGAACTGGTGCACGCACGTCCCGCCCTGGCGGTGCACCGTGCCCAGGCAATCGGCGCCGGTGTCACCGCCGCCGATGATGACGACTTTCTTGCCCTGCGCGGTGATCGGCGGCTGAGCCAGGTCGCCGGCCTGCACCCGGTTCGCCCACGGCAGGTACTCCATCGCCTGATGGATGCCTTCGAGCTCGCGGCCCGGGATCGGCAGGTCTCGCCAGGCGGTAGCGCCACCGGCCAGCACAACAGCGTCGAAGTCTTCGCGCAGCTGCTCGACGGTCAGATCCACCCCGACATTCACGCCCGTCTTGAACGTCGTTCCCTCGCCGACCATCTGCTCCAGCCGCCGGTCCAGAATTCGCTTCTCCATCTTGAATTCCGGTATGCCGTAACGCAGCAGTCCACCAATGCGGTCATCGCGCTCGAAGACCGTCACCGCGTGCCCGCCCCGGGTGAGTTGCTGGGCGGCGGCCAGTCCGGCCGGCCCCGAGCCCACCACCGCAACCGACTTCCCGGTGCGGACCGACGGCGGGATCGGCTGCGCCCAGCCCTCGGCGAAGCCGCGCTCGACGATCTCGTACTCGACCTGCTTGATGGTCACCGGCGGCTGGTTGATGCCCAGCACACAGGCCGGTTCACACGGCGCGGGGCAGAGCCGGCCGGTGAAGTCCGGGAAGTTGTTCGTGGCGTGCAGCCTGTCGAACGCCTCGCGCCAGCGCCCGGTACGTACCAAGTCGTTCCATTCCGGGATGAGGTTGCCCAGCGGACACCCGTGGTGGCAGAACGGGATACCGCAGTCCATGCAGCGTCCCGCCTGCTGGCGGACGGTGTCTTCGGCGAAATCCTGATACACCTCGTTCCAGTCGCTCACCCGCTCGGAGACCGGGCGGCGCAACGGCAGGATGCGCTGGGTGTTGGTGATGAATCCTCTCGGGTCAGCCATGAGCCGCCGCCATAATTGCCTCCTCAGGATCTGTGCCACTGGCTTTTGCCTCGGCGACCGCGGCGAGCACCCGCCGGTAGTCGCGCGGCATCACTTTGACGAAGTCCCTTCCGCGGTTGGCCCAATCGGCCAGGATCGCGCGGGCGGGCACCGAGTCGGTGGCGGCGGCGTGTGCCGCCAGCACGTCACGCAGCCAGGCCACGTCGTCGGCGTCGAAAGCGTCGAATGTGTCGAGGTCCACCATCTCGGTGTTCAGCCGGTCACCCAGCTGCCGGTCCGGGTCATAGACGTAGGCCACGCCCCCGGACATGCCGGCGGCGAAGTTGCGCCCGGTCGGGCCCAACACCACCACTTTGCCCCCGGTCATGTACTCACAGCCGTGGTCGCCGACTCCCTCGACCACTGCTACCGCACCGGAGTTGCGGACCGCGAACCGTTCCCCGACCACCCCGCGTAGGAACACCTCGCCGGACGTGGCGCCGAACAGAATCACGTTGCCGCCGATGATGTTTTCCTCCGCGACGTAGCCGTCGGGCGCATCCAGCGGGGGGCGGACCACGATCCGGCCCCCGGACAGCCCCTTGGCGACGTAGTCGTTGGCGTCACCAAAGACCCGCAGGTTGATTCCCGGCGGCAGAAACGCCCCGAAGCTGTTGCCCGCCGACCCGGTGAAGGTGATGTCGATGGTTCCTTCCGGCAGCCCTTGGGCGCCATAGGCTTTGGTGACCTCATAGCCGAGCATGGTGCCGACGGTCCGGTTCACGTTGGATATCGCGCTGGTGAACTTGACCGGGGTGCCCGCATCGAGGGCCTCGCGGCTCATGACGATCAGCTGCTGGTCCAAGGCTTTGTCCAGACCGTGATCCTGGCCGGAGGTGCAGTACAGATCCTGGTTCATGAACGCTGACTCCGGTTCATGCAGGACCGGCGTGAGGTCGAGCTTGTGGGCCTTCCAGTGGGCGCGGGCCAGCGTGGTGTCCAGCGCATTGACCTGTCCGACCGCCTCGTTGATGGTGCGGAATCCCAAGGCCGCAAGGTACTCGCGGACCTCTTCGGCGATGAACCAGAAGAAGTTCTCGACGAACTCGGGTTGTCCGCTGAACCGTTCACGCAATTCCGGGTTCTGAGTTGCCACACCCACCGGGCAGGTGTCCAGGTGACAGACCCGCATCATGATGCAGCCCGACACCACCAACGGCGCGGTGGCGAAGCCGAATTCCTCGGCCCCCAGCAGCGCCGCGATCACCACGTCGCGGCCGGTCTTGAGCTGGCCGTCCACCTGCACCACGATCCGGTCCCGAAGTCCGTTGAGCAGCAGGGTCTGCTGTGTTTCGGCCAGGCCGAGTTCCCACGGCGCTCCGGCGTGCTTGAGTGAGGTCAACGGCGCCGCCCCGGTGCCCCCGTCGTGGCCGGAGATCAACACCACGTCGGCGTGTGCCTTGGACACTCCCGCCGCCACCGTTCCGACACCGTTCTCGGCGACCAGCTTCACATGGATGCGAGCCTCCGGGTTGGCGTTCTTCAGGTCGTGGATCAGCTGCTTGAGGTCCTCGATGGAGTAGATGTCGTGGTGCGGCGGCGGCGAGATCAGCCCGACACCCGGGGTGGCATGCCGAACCTCGGCGATCCACGGGTACACCTTGTTGCCCGGCAGCTGACCACCCTCGCCGGGCTTGGCCCCCTGCGCGATCTTGATCTGCAGGTCGGTGCAGTTGACCAGGTATTCGCTCGTCACGCCGAAACGCGCCGAGGCGACCTGCTTGATCGCGCTACGCCGCCAGGAGCCGTCGGCGTCGGGCAGGAAGCGGCCGGCATGCTCGCCGCCCTCACCGCAGTTGGAGCGGCCGCCGATCCGGTTCATGGCGATTGCCAGGGTTTCGTGCGCCTCGGCGGAGATCGAACCGTAGCTCATCGCGCCGGTCGCGAACCGTTTGACGATCTCGGTGGCCGGTTCCACCTCGTCAAGCGGAACCGGTGGCCGCTCCCCGGCCTTGAATCGCAACAACCCGCGCAGCGTGGCCAGGCGTTCACTCTGGTCGTCGACCAGCTTCGTGTACTCCTTGAAGACCGCGTACTGGCCCGTTCGGGTGGAGTGCTGCAGTTTGAACACCGTCTCCGGGTTGAACAGGTGATGTTCGCCCTCGCGGCGCCACTGGTACTCCCCGCCCACCGGCAGTTCGCGGTGCGCCCGCTCTTCTGGGCGGTCCAGGTAAGCCAGCGTGTGGCGGGCGGCGACATCAGCGGCGATGTCGTCGAGGGTGATCCCACCGATCGGGCAGTACAGGCCGGTGAAGTACTCATCGAGAACGTCCTGCGAGATACCTATCGGCTGGAACAGCTGCGCCCCGGTGTAGGACGCCCGCGTCGAGATCCCCATCTTGGACATGACTTTGAGCACGCCCTTGCCGGCGGCCTTGGCATAGTTGGCCAAGGCCTTGTCGCGATCGAGGCCTTCGATCAGGCCCCGATCGAGCATGTCCTCGACGGACTCGAAAGCCAGGTACGGGTTGACCGCGGCGGCGCCGAACCCGATCAACGCCGCCATGTGGTGCACCTCGCGGGCGTCGCCGGACTCCACCACCAGGCCCACCTTGGTGCGGGTCCGCTCGGCGACCAGGTGGTGATGCACCGCCGCGGTGGCCAGCAATGACGGAATGGGGGCCATCGTCTCGTCGGACTCCCGGTCGGAGATCACCAAGAAGCTGGCACCCTCGGCGATCGCCTCCGAGGCGCGGGCGCACACCTGCTTGAGCGCTGCACGCAACCCGGCACCGCCTGCCGCGGGCGGATACAGGCAGCTGATGACGGCCGTGGACAGGCCGTGCGGGCCCCGGGAACCGATCCGCTGGTCCGGGCTCAATTTCAGCAGCTTCGCGAGCTCGGCGTTGCTCAGGATCGGCTGGGACAGCACGATCTGCCGCCAGGTGGGTTCGTCGGTGTTGAGCAGGTCGCCTTCCGGTCCGAGCGCACCTTGCAGGCTGGTGATCACCTCTTCGCGGATGGCGTCCAACGGCGGGTTGGTGACCTGGGCGAACAACTGCTGAAAGTAGTCGAACAGCAGCCGGGGTCGCGCCGAGAGCACCGCCACCGGGGTGTCGGTGCCCATGGATCCGATCGGCTCAGCGCCGGAGCGCGCCATGGGCGCGAGCACCAGGTTGAGTTCTTCGTAGGTGTAGCCGAACATATGCTGCCGCAACAGAACCCGGTGACGTTCCATCCGGGGCGCATCGCCGGGGGGCAGCTCGCCGATTCCGATCAGGCACTCATCGATCCACTGCTGGTACGGCCGTTCGCCGGCCAGCGTCGACTTGATCTCGCGATCGGAGATGATCCGCCCCGCGGCGGTGTCGACCAGGAACATCTTGCCCGGCTGCAGCCGCTGTCGGTGCACCACCGTAGCCGGGTCCAGGTCGAGCACACCGGCCTCGGAGGCCATCACCACCAGCCCGTCTTCGGTGACCCAAATACGCGACGGCCGCAGGCCGTTGCGGTCCAACACCGCACCCACCACGGTGCCGTCGGTGAAGGTCATCGAGGCCGGGCCATCCCAGGGCTCCATGAGCGAGTCGTGGTACTCGTAGAAAGCTCGGGTAGGCCCATCCATGCTTTCGTGCCGTTCCCAGGCCTCCGGGATCATCATCAGCACCGCGTGCGGCAGGCTGCGGCCGCCCAGGTGCAGCAGTTCGAGCACCTCGTCGAACCGGGCGGTGTCGGAGGCGCCCGGCGTGCAGATCGGGAACAGTTTGTCCGCGCTACGGTGGCCACCTTCGGTACCGAAGACGTCGGTGCGGATCAACGCCTCCCGGGCGCGCATCCAGTTCTCGTTGCCGGTGACCGTGTTGATCTCGCCGTTGTGGGCGATACGCCGGAACGGGTGGGCCAGCGGCCACGACGGAAACGTGTTGGTGGAGAAGCGTGAATGCACGAGGCCCAGTGCGCTCTGCATCCGCTCGTCGGCCAGGTCGGGGTAGAACGCCTTGAGCTGCGGCGTGGTCAACATGCCCTTGTACACCATGGTTCGGCTGGAAAGGCTTGGGAAATAAACGGATTCCCGACCCGGTCCGTCCTGACCGGGCCCCTTGCTGCCCAGCTCGTGTTCGGCGCGCTTGCGCACCACATAGGCCCGGCGCTCCAGAGCCATGCCGGAGGCCCCACCGATGAAAAGCTGCCGGAAGGTCGGCATCGCATCTCGAGCCAGCGCCCCCAACGATGAGTCGTCGATCGGCACCTCGCGCCAGCCGAGCACCTGGAGACCCTCGGCCTCGACGATCTTCTCCATGCCGACACAGGCTGCCGCCGACTCTTTGGCCGACTGCGGCAGAAATGCGATCCCGGTGGCGTAGCTGCCCTCGGGCGGAAGGTCGAAATCGGTTACGGCACGTAGGAATAGGTCCGGAATCTGAATCAGGATCCCAGCGCCGTCACCGCTGTTCGGTTCGGCTCCGGCAGCGCCGCGGTGCTCAAGGTTGAGCAGCGCGGTGATCGACTTGTCGACGATGTCGCGACTGCGCCGGCCATGTATATCGACCACCATGGCCACCCCACACGCGTCATGTTCGAACGCGGGGTTGTAGAGCCCCACCCGACTGGGTGCCATCGCCACCTGAGTCACCTGACCCTTCGCACGTTCTTGCCCGTCGCCCGATATGGACAAGCGGTCAAGGGGGTTGGTCCGTGCGACGTTGAACGGCGTTCCTGCCTGAAAACACTCACAGGCAACGCCACGATATACCCCGACCTAGCAAACGTGCTAGTTCGCTGGACAGCGAGCTTGCGGTGAGGTTTGTGTTACGCCAACGCAATAACTGGATGATGTCCAGGAAATGTGCGCTGCCTATCGTTTGGCTGTCTGCACGCGAAGGAGACCAATATGGCCGCCGACATTTTCAAGCTCGTCGCCGACGAGTCGGTTGAGTACGTCGACATTCGATTCTGCGACCTGCCGGGGGTTATGCAGCATTTCTCGATCCCGGCCGCAGCGCTCGATGAAAGCGTATTCGAGGATGGGCTCGCCTTCGACGGTTCGTCGATCCGCGGCTTCCAGTCCATCCACGAGTCGGACATGCTGCTGCTGCCCGACCCGGAAACCGCCCGCATCGATCCGTTCCGGGCCGCAAAGACGCTGAACCTCAACTTTTTCGTCCACGACCCGTTCACCCGCGAGCCCTACTCGCGCGACCCGCGCAACATCGCACGCAAGGCCGAGAGCTACCTCACCAGCACGGGCATTGCCGACACCGCTTACTTCGGCGCCGAGGCCGAGTTCTACATCTTCGACTCCGTGAGCTTCGACTCACAGATCAACGGCTCTTTCCACAAAGTGGATTCGGTCGCCGGCTGGTGGAACACCGGCCGGACAACCGAAGCCGACGGCAGCCCCAACCTCGGATACAAGGTTCGCCCCAAGGGCGGCTATTTCCCGGTCGCGCCGACCGATCAATACGTCGACCTGCGCGATGCAATGGCGACCAACCTCACCAACGCCGGTTTCACTGTCGAACGCGGCCACCACGAGGTCGGTACCGGCGGGCAAACGGAGATCAACTACAAGTTCAACACTCTGCTGCACGCCGCCGACGATTTGATGCTGTTCAAATACATCATCAAGAACACCGCCTGGGCGCACGGCAAGACGGTGACGTTCATGCCCAAGCCGCTTTTCGGAGACAACGGTTCAGGTATGCACGTACACCAGTCGGTATGGCAGGACGGTGAGCCGCTGTTCTACGACGAGATCGGCTATGCCGGACTGTCAGACACCGCCCGGCACTACATCGGCGGCATCCTGCACCATGCACCGTCGCTGCTGGCGTTCACCAACCCCACCATCAACTCCTACAAGCGGCTGGTGCCCGGCTACGAGGCGCCGATCAACCTGGTCTACAGCCAGCGCAACCGTTCGGCCTGCGTGCGCATCCCGATCACCGGCACCAACCCCAAGGCCAAGCGCCTGGAGTTCCGCTGCCCGGACTCGTCCGGCAACCCGTACCTGGCGTTCTCGGCCATGTTGATGGCCGGCATCGACGGCATCAAGAACAAGATCGAACCGGCCGCCCCGGTCGACAAGGACCTCTACGACCTGCCGGCCGACGAGGCGGCGTCGATCTCACAGGCCCCCACCACGCTGGCCGAGGTGATGGACAACCTCGAGGCCGACCATGAATACCTCACCGAAGGCGGGGTTTTCACTCCGGACGTGATTCAGACCTGGATCAACTACAAGCGGGACAACGAGATCACCCCCGTCAACCTGCGTCCGCACCCCTACGAGTTCGCCCTCTATTACGACTGCTGACCGGTGAGCCGGCCCGACTCGCGCTTCTCGGGCTGGCTCACGGTAGATGGGCGCCTCCGCGACTAGGCTGCGGTTGTTGGGCCACCTGGCCGTACCGCCGCCGTATGCCTCGAGGAGCCGATGAACGCAGACGACGACTTTCTGCGGCAGCGGATGCCGCCGCAGCAGCACCACCCCGGGTCCTGGACGCCGCCTCCCCAGCAGCAGCAGCAGCCGCAGCAGCCCATGCCGCAGCCCCCGCCGCCGGCGCCCATGCCGCGGCCCCAGCCGGCCCGTGGCTGGCGCCGCGTGGTCCTGTCCGCGACGCTGGGTTTGGTCAACTTGGGCCCGTCACCGGCCGAGCGGGAAGAAATGGCCTACCAGGTGGCCATCCGATCCCTGCCCAACGGCAGCTACAAGGTCGGCGTGCTCGGCAAGGGCGGTGTCGGCAAGACGACGGTGGCCGCCAGCGTCGGGTCGGTGTTCGCCGCACTACGCCGGGCCGACCACGTGGTGGCCGTGGACGCCGACACCGCGTTCGGCCGCCTCGGCAGCCGCATCGACCCGCGCGCCACCAGCTCCTATTGGGATCTGGCCGCCGATCAGAGCGTGCAGTCGTTCGCCGACATCAGCAGCCGTGTCGGCGCCAACGCGGCGGGGCTCTACGTCCTGGTGGGCGAGCCCGCCGCGGGAAGCCGCCGGATCCTTGACGCGGCGTTGTACCGGGAGGCCGCGCTGCGCCTGGACCGGCACTTCACCATCTCGATCATCGACTGCGGTTCGACGATGGACTCGCCGGTGACCCAGGAGGCGCTGCGCGACTTGGACGCGCTGATCGTGGTCTCTTCGCCGTGGGCGGACGGTGCCGGCGCGGCCGCCAAGACCATGGAATGGCTGGCCGACCGCGGCCAGGGTGGGTTGCTACAGCGCACCGTGGTGGTGCTCAACGACTCCGACGGCCATGCCGACCGGCGCACCCGCTCCGCGTTGACGGCGCAGTTCCTGCAGCACGGCCAGGCGGTGGTTGAGGTGCCCTTCGACCCGCACCTGCGCCCGGGCGGGGTGATCGACGTGATGAGCGAGATGGCACCGGCAACCCGCCGCCGATTCCTACAGATCGCCGCGATCGTCTCGCACTACTTCGCGTCCCGACCTCGGGGCCGGGACGCGAAGCCGGGCCGTCCTCAGAGCACGTAGCGCACGACACTCTCGGCGACGCAGGCCGGCTTGGCATGGCCGTCGATAGACACCGTGGTCGAGAAGGTCACCTGGTGGGCACCACCGCCCACATCGGCGACCTCGACCACGGAGGTCTCGGCCCGGATCTTGGAGCCGACCGGCACCGGCGCCGGGAAGCGCACCTTGTTCAGTCCGTAGTTGATCGCCAACTTGACCCCGTCAAGGCGGCTGATCTGCGCCATCAACTGCGGCAGCATGGCCAGGGTCAGGTATCCGTGAGCGATCGTGGTGCCGAACGGTCCGGTAGCAGCACGCTCGGGGTCGACGTGAATCCACTGATGGTCACCCGTCGCGTCGGCGAACAGGTTGACGGCGTCCTGGGTGATGGTCACCCAGTCGCTGTGCCCGATCACCTGGCCCTGGCATGCGGCAAGTTCATCGATCGATGCGAAAGTACGCACTTGGTCTCGCTCCTTTACTAATCCGTTGCCACCGCGCCGCTTTGGCGCAGCCGGTCGATTTCGTCGGCGCTCATACCCAGCCGGGAAGCCAGCACCTGCTCGGTGTCGGCACCCAGCGCAGGTGCCGCGACGGCGGGCGGATGGGCACCGTCGATCGACGCCGGCAGCCCGGCCGCCAAGTACTCCCCCACCCCGGGCTGATGCAGCGTCGCGAACATCGGGTTGTCGCGTAGGCGCTCATCGGCGGCCACCTCGGCAAAGCTGCGGTACCGGTCCCACAGCAGCGACGTCCCTGCCAGGGCGGCTTCGATCTGCTCAGCCGGCCGCTCAGCAAACCAGCCACTGAACAGTCCGGTCAGCAGGTCGCGGTGACGATAGCGCTGTCCTTCGTCACCGAAGTCGATGCCGCGCGCCCCGGACAGTGCCGCAAGGACTTTCGTCGATCCGGTCAGCTCGGCAAGATCGCGGAAGTGCCGATCGGTCAGCGTGACGACCATGAACGCCGCCCCGTCACCGCTGGCGAAGCTCTGCCCGTACTGCCCATAGACCGCATTGCCGATGCGTTCCCGCCGGTCGCCGTTCACCATGGCCTCGGTGAGGAAGCCCAGGGCGCTGGCGGTGCCCAGTGCCACGTCCTCCAGGGCCAGCCGGATCCGGCAGCCCTCGCCGGTGTGGTCGCGGCGGCGCAGCGCGGCGGACACCGCCAGCGCGGCGTGCAGCCCGCAGGCGATATCCCAGGCCGGCAGTACATGGTTGATCGGGGCGGCGTGATCGCTGGGCCCGGTGACCAGTGGAAAGCCGACACCAGCATTAATGGTGTAGTCCACCGCGGTGGAGCCGTCAGCACGTCCGAGCACCTCGAGGTGAATCAGGTCGGGACGCTGCGCCACTAGCGTTTCGTAGGAAAGCCATTGTCGGCCAGACATATTCGTAATCAGCACGCCACTGTCGGCGATCAGTTGCTGCACCACACGCTGTCCGTCGGGTGCGCGCAGATCGGCGACCACGGAGCGCTTACCCTTGTTAAGTCCCGTCCAGTAGATCGAGGTGCCGTCGTCGGTGACGGGCCAGCGCCGGTAGTCGGCCGCACCGCCGAGCGGGTCGATGCGCACCACATCGCAGCCCAGTTGTGCCAGCGTCATTCCGGCGAGCGGGACGGCGACGAAACTGGCGATCTCGATGACGCGCACCCCGGCCAACGGAGCCCCAGCGCTCCCCAAGACACGAGCACTGGCCTGCATGACCTGCCCTTCGTCGATGATTACGTCGACTATATGCCTACCAAAACGCCCACCCGGTGAGATGGCGAGTCCGCGCTGAATCTCAATCGTTGCCGAACCGCGATATGAAAACCCGTGGCGGCGAACAGGACACGGCACCGCCCCGTGTTTGACTCCGTTCAGAAGGGCTAGACCGCACGACATTGGGATGGGACAAGAGCTATGAAGAGCGTTGAGAAGTTGCGTAACGCGGCCAGTCGGCTACCGCGCCGGCTGACGGTCGCGGCGGTGGGGGCCGCGCTGCTGAGCGGCCTCGTCGGGGCTGTCGGTGGTGCGGGTGACGCGTCAGCGTTCTCCCGCCCGGGCCTGCCGGTGGAGTACCTGCAGGTGCCGTCAGCGGCGATGGGCCGTGAGATCAAGGTGCAGTTCCAGCCCGGCGGCACCCACGCCGTCTACCTCCTGGACGGCCTGCGCGCCCAGGACGACTTCAACGGCTGGGACATCAATACTCCGGCGTTCGAGGAGTACTACCAGTCCGGGTTGTCGGTGATCATGCCGGTGGGCGGGCAGTCCAGCTTCTACTCGGACTGGTACCAGCCGGCATGCGGCAAGTCCGGCTGCCAGACCTACAAGTGGGAGACCTTCCTGAGCCGGGAGCTGCCGGCCTGGCTGCAGGCCAACAAGAGCGTGTCGCCGTTCGGCAACGCCGTCGTCGGCCTTTCGATGGCGGGTAGCTCGTCGCTGACACTGGCGGCTTACTACCCGCAGCAGTTCCCCTACGCGGCAGCGCTTTCCGGCTTCCTGAACCCGTCCGAAGGCTGGTGGCCGACCTTGATCGGGATGGCCATGAGTGACGCCGGCGGCTACAACGCCTCCAACATGTGGGGTCCGTCGTCCGACCCGGCGTGGAAGCGCAACGACCCGATGGTGCAGATCCCGCGGCTGGTGGCCAACCGCACCCGGATCTGGATCTACTGCGGCAACGGCACGCCCAGCGAGCTCGGCGGCGACAACCTGCCCGCCAAGTTCCTGGAGGGCATGACACTGAGCACCAACAAGACGTTCCAGCAGAACTACACCGCAGCCGGCGGCAACAACGGGGTCTTCAACTTCCCGGCCGACGGCACCCATGACTGGCCGTACTGGAACCAGCAGCTGGTCGCGATGAAGGCCGACATCCAGCGCGCCCTGGGCGTGGGCGTCGACCCGACCTGATCGACCCCCCAACACGTCGGCGGCAGTGCAATCCAGCACTGCCGCCGACGTGTTTGTAGGGGCCGACGTGTTTGTAGGGAAAGGCAGGTTGGTGGGAAAACCGGTGTGCGCCTAAAGCGGGCGAGCCGTCAGCGCCACAACCCGCGGCGGTCGACATAGCGATGGCTGTACCAGGTGGCCATCAGGCAGATGGCGGTGGCGGTGGCCAGCATCCAGGTACCGCCGACGAAAAGGCTGATCACACCACCGACAGCCGCCCCCGAGATGTAGCCGGTCAGCAGCATGAAATTGAAGAACCAGTCATGAATGGATCCGCCGCTGATGTGGCGCTCGATGCCTTGCCCCAGCTTCACCACCGTGCCGGTCACGTAGCTCAGGGGAATCGACACTTCGCCGTCGCGGACGAACGTCGTGTTCAGCGCGCCCACCCCGAACGCGACGAGCAGAATCGGCAGCAGGGGCACCGGCAGCGCGGGCCCGCCCTCGATCCAGTCGGTCACGGTCGCGGCCAGCAGCGACACCGCGGTCAGCCGCAACGCGCCGTGTGGCCGGCTGCGCCACACGTGGCGATGGCACAGCGACGCGATCACCACACCGGAGATGAAAGACACCAACAGGGCTGCGGCCGAAATCGACATCCACTGGCTGTCGGTGAACAAGCCCAGTGCTGCGCGCCCGGCGTTGCCGGTCATGAAGGTGACGAAGTAGCCCTCGGAATGTGTGTAGGCCGTGGCAGCCAGCACTCCGGCCAGCCCGGCAAGGACCCACGACAGTCTGGCTTCACTGCCATAGCGTTTATCTAGCACGCGCGCCTAAGTGCGTCAGCCGACCGGACCCGGAACCAGGGTCACGGTGGCACTGTGTTCGCCGCCGCCCGGATTACGCCACGTCAGCGTGACGGTGTCACCCGGGTGGCGCTGGTCGAGTACGTCGGTCAGGTCGGTGGCCGAGTTCACCGGTCGGCCGTTGACCGAGGTGATGATGTCGTCGCGGGCGATGCCACTGCCCGCGGCCGGGGTGCCGTCGAGCACCTGGGCGACCCGCGCGCCGCCGTTGCTGTCGACCACGCCGACACCCATGAACGCCGTCTCACCGATGTGCACGGTGTTCGACGAGATGCCGGCCCGGATCTGGCCGGCGATGGCCATCGCCTGGTCGATCGGGATCGCATAGCCTTCACCGCCGGGCTGGGCGAATTTGTAGTTGTCCGACGCCGCGGTGTTCATTCCGATCACCTGGCCGGCGGCGTTCACCATCGGACCGCCCGAGTCACCGGGACGGATCGCGGTGTCGGCCTTGATCATGTTGGTCAAGGTCTCCGTGCTGCCGGTCAGCTCGTCGGCCGCGGAGACGGTCTGGTTCAGACCGATGACGCGTCCGGGCACCGCACTCGGCGTGCCGCCGTGGCCGCCGGCATTGCCCATCGCGACCACCGGGTCACCGATGGCGACCCGCGAGGAATTGCCGATGTTGGCAGCGGGCAGTCCGTCGGCGCCGCGCAACTGCAACACTGCGACGTCATGGCTGCGGTCGAAGCCGAGCACGTCGACCTCGTAGGTCTGGCCGTTGGCGACCGAGACCGCCGTGAGCCCGGTGGCGCCGGCGATGACGTGGTTGTTGGTCAGCACCACGCCGCTGGGGTCCAACACGATGCCGGTGCCGGCACCGACCGCGCTCTGGTAGCCCATCTGGGCGTCGATGTTGACCACTGCCGGACTGACCTGGGCAACCATCGCCGACGGGTCGAGCGGAGGAGCGGGCAGAGTCGGGGACGCCTGAGCCGGCACCGCTACCAACCCGGCGGTGGCGACCGCCGTGGTCATCACGCTGAGCAGCCACCACCGGCCGGGGCGATGCGCTCTGCTCATACGTCATACCTCCTGCAGTCAGGGCACGGGCCAGGCGCCTTCGACCCGGCACGTCCCGGGACGTCGCAGACGTTGGACCCGCGAAACAAGAATGCCCAGCTTACCGGAACCGCGAGTCCGCCTGGCAAACGCTATACGCCAGCAGGGCAACCGTCGCCGGGGAGCAACTCTTGTGCTCAGCGCCCGTTGAGGGAAGGCTGAACTCCGGAGGAGGCTGCCATGGCAGACAAGACCGGGACTTCGCGGGGCGGCGCTGCAGCCCCAATCGCGGCCACGCCGGCCGCCATCCGCAATGTCGTTCTGGTCGGTCCACCCGGCTCCGGAAAGACCACTCTCGTCGAGGCGATGTTGGTGGCCGCCGGGGTGTTGCCTCGAGCTGGTTGCATCGCCGACGGCAGCACGGTCTGCGACTACGACGACGCGGAGCTTCGTCAGCAGCGTTCGGTCGGAGTCGCGTGCGCCTCGCTGGCGCACAACGATGTCAAGGTCAACCTGATCGACACCCCGGGCTATGCCGACTTCGTAGGTGAACTGCGCGCCGGGCTGCGGGCCGCCGACTGTGCACTGTTCGTGATCGCGGCCAATGAAGACGTCGACGACGCGACTGCCGCACTGTGGCAGGAGTGCAGCAGGGTCGCCATGCCGCGCGCGGTCGTCGTCACGAAGCTGGACCATGCGCGGGCCGACTTCCCGGCCCGCCTGGCCGCTGCCCAGGAGGCGTTCGGCGATACCGTGCTGCCGCTGTATCTACCCGCGCCCGCCGAAGGCGCCGGCCTGATCGGGGTGCTGACGCCCGAATCCGTCGACTTGTCCGAGGCCGAGCACCAGCGTGGCGCGCTGATCGAGGCGATCATCGAGGAATCGGAAGACGAGTCGCTGCTGGACCGCTACCTGGGCGGCGAACAGATCGAACCGGGCGTGCTCACCGCCGATCTGGAGCGGGCGGTGGCACAGGGTTCGTTCTTCCCGGTGATCCCGGCATGCAGCCTCACCGGCATCGGCGTGCCCGAACTGCTTGAAGTAATCACGACGGGCTTCTCCGCGCCGCCGGAACATCTGCTTCCGGAGGTGTTCAACCCGAACGGAGTGGCGCGCACCGGGCTCAGTTGCGACCCGGACGGGCCGCTGCTGGCCGAAGTCGTCCGCACGACGTCGGACCCCTACCTGGGCCGAGTCAGCCTGGTGCGGGTGTTCTCCGGAACCATCAAGCCCGACAGCGGAATCCATGTCAGCGGTCACTGCGCGGGCTTCTTCGGCGATGGGACCGGTCGGTGCGACCACGACGAAGACGATCGGATCGGGACCCTGGCGTTTCCGCTCGGCAGACAACAGCGCCCGGCCACGGTCGTGATGGCCGGGGACATCTGCACCATCGGCCGGCTCAGCCACGCCGAGACCGGAGACACCTTGTCGGGCAAGGATGAACCGCTGGTGTGCAAACCGTGGTCGTTGCCGGATCCGCTACTGCCCGTGGCGGTCATTCCGCACGCCAAGACCGACGAGGACAAGCTTGCGGTGGGGCTGGCCCGGCTGGCCGCCGAGGACCCCAGCCTGCGCATCGAGCGGAACCCGGAAACCCATCAGACCGTGCTGTGGTGCATGGGTGAAGCACACTCGGGGATTGTGCTTGACGCGCTGGCCCACCGCTATGCGGTATCGGTGGACACCGTCGCCCTGCGGGTGGCTCTGCGAGAGACGTTC
The DNA here is from genome assembly GCF_046250095.1 of Mycobacterium sp. SMC-11. Taxonomy (NCBI): domain Bacteria; kingdom Bacillati; phylum Actinomycetota; class Actinomycetes; order Mycobacteriales; family Mycobacteriaceae; genus Mycobacterium; species Mycobacterium sp. SMC-11. The sequence goes on from NZ_CP176430.1 coordinate 4,707,954, forward strand.
GCTACCAAGGCCAAAGGCCACGGCCGTCATGTCAAGCAGTCCGGAGGACACGGTCAATACGCGATCTGCGACATCGAAGTGGAGCCGGTGAAGCAGGGAGCCGGCTTCGAGTTCGTCGACCGCGTGGTCGGCGGGGCCGTGCCCCGCCAGTTCATTGCCAGTGTGGAGAAGGGTATTCGCGCCCAGATGGAGCGGGGACTGACCGGCGACGCCGGCGGCGGTTATCCGGTGGTCGACATCCGGGTCACCCTGACCGACGGCAAGGCGCACAGCGTCGACTCCTCGGACTTTGCCTTCCAGATGGCGGGCGCAGCCGCACTTCGTGACGCCGCGACCATCGGGGCGGTGCGACTGCTCGAGCCGATCGACGATGTCACCGTGCTGATACCCGACGAACTGGTCGGCGCGGTGATGGGCGATCTGTCCGCCCGCCGCGCCCGGGTGCTGGGCACCGATAAAGTCGGCACCGACCGCACCTGCGTGAAGGCCGAAGTACCGCAGACCGAGCTCATCCGGTACGCGGTCGACCTGCGATCGTTGACCCACGGCGCCGGTTCGTTCACCCGCGGCTTCGCGCGCTACGAGCCGCTGTCGGAGTCGGCGGCCGCGCACGCCGCCAGCACCGCCTGATCACCGCAGAAAGGACGTTCATGTCGACAATCGCCGGGTTGCCCGCACACGTCCTGTTGCTGCACGTGGTGGTCTCGCTGGTCCCGCTGACCGCGGTCCTGCTGATCGTGTGCGCGGTATGGCCGGCGGCCCGACGGCGATTGGTCTGGCTGGTCGTGACATTTTCCGCCGTCACGCTGCTGGTGACACCGCTCACCGTCACCGCTGGCGAATGGCTGGCCGACACCGGCAAGTTCGCCCCGTCGCCCAAGCTGGATGCGCACATGGCCGCCGGCGAGTACGGCCTCTATATGGCGTTGGGCCTTGCGGTCGCCGCGGCACTACTGGCCGGTTTACACGTGGCGCTGTCGCGCGGCAGCAATGTCGGTTCGCTGCTGCGGCTGGGAATCGTCACCGTGGTGATCGCACTGGCCGGCGGTTCGATGCTCGCCATCCACAACATCGGCTCGACCGGGACCGAGGCAGCCTGGGGAGACCTGCTCACCGCGTCAGAGGACGGCTAAACCTGCGCTTATGGCGTTGCTGTTGGCACAATGGACGGCATGCGCAACGTGAGGCGGGGAATTGTGGCGATTGCCGGGTCGGTGGCCCTGGCTCTCGGGTCTATAGGGGCGTCGGCTGGAATCAGCGAAGCGGCTCAGAGCTCGCCGGCACGGGGGCTGGCCGTCGCGGCGATCGAGCCGGCCGCCGGCTCGGTCGTGGGGGTGGCCTACCCGGTGATCGTGACCTTCAACGGACCGGTCGGAGACCGGGCGGCCGCCGAACGTGGGATCCGCATCAGCTCCACCGGCAACAATGCCGGTCATTTTGAGTGGACAAGCAGCGATGTCGTTCAGTGGGTCCCGGACGGCTACTGGTCACCGCACAGCAAGATCAGCGTCGAGGCCCACGGGATGTCAACGGGCTTCGAGACCGGCGACGCGGTCGTGGGACTCGCCGACATCTCCGACCACACCTTTACCGTCAGCGTCAACGGCGAGATCCAGCGGATCATGGCCGCGTCCATGGGTAAACCCAAGCGCCCCACGCCAATCGGTTCCTTCACCGCGTTGTCGAAAGAGCGCACCATCAAGTTCGATTCGCGCACGATCGGCATCCCGCTCAATGACCCGGAGGGCTACCTGCTCAACGGCGAGTACGCCGTTCGGGTCACCTGGAGCGGCGTTTATGTGCACTCCGCCCCTTGGTCAGTGGGTTCGCAGGGCTATTCGAACGTCAGCCACGGCTGCATCAACCTGAGCCCCGACGACGCCGCGTGGTACTTCAACTCGGTGCATCTAGGCGACCCAATCATCGTGCAGGCCTAGGACTTAGGGCCTAAGGCGATCGTAGATGCGGCGATTGTTCACCGCCTCTACGATCGCCTTGGGCCTGACCTGGGATGCACCGCGTCAGCAGGCGCCGAGCACCGCTGTGGGCATGTGCGCCACGTAGCGCTGAGCGCGCTGCTCACGACGCAGTTCGCGACGAGCCGCCAGCCGGCTGCGCAGCCGGCTCACCATGCGGTTGCCCGCCTGGTAGTCCGTCGCGCCGTCGAGAGCCAGAACACTAATGGTGATGAAAGCCATGATTTTCTCCTGCCGGGAAACTCACCGGCCGACACAACCCGTACTACGGGTCGGCGGAACTCGTTGGTTCAGGCCCTGGAGAGTACTGAAAATACCGCAGCGGAGGCGCCGGAACCGGTGAGGAACAGATCGATAGTGGAACACGGATACGGATGCGGACCGTCACTAGAACTCACTTCGCCCTCACCTCCTTCCGGTCGGGACACACGGGCATGTCGTGGCATTGTCCACCATGGTGGCATCGAAATACGGGACCGTCAAACGCAAACGGGTTCCGGGGGTGTCGTCCGCCCAACTGGCGGCGACCAACACCGTCCCGAAACTCGTTCGCAGAAGGCGCTATTCAGCGCTTCACTCAGAGCAGCCCGAGCAGTTGCAGGTCGGTGACGTACTTGACGATCACCGCCGGCGTGACATGCGGGATGTCGGGATGCTCGGGGTCAGGCCCGATCCCGGCCGACTGCACCGCAGCCCGGAACCTGTCCGTCGGTGCGATCGACCCGCAGATCGGCGGCTGCGGCTTCTGGTAGTTGTGCAGCAGCGGCAGCAGCGACGCCTGGCGCTGGTTCTCCGGCAGCGCTCGCAGCGTGGTCTCGAAGCGCTGCAACCAGTCGCCGTAGTCGGCGATCCGCCGGATCGGGTAACCGGCCTCGATCAGCCAGTCGACGAATTCGTCCATTCCCAGACCATCGTCGTACGGGTTCATCACGTGGTAGGTGGTGTACCCGCCGGTCGCGAAGGACCCCAGCGTGGTGGATGCCTCGGCGATGAACTCCACCGGCAGTCCGTCGTAATGCGCGCGTTGCCGCTGACCGTCGGCGCTGAGTTCGTAGAACGAACCGGGCGCCACGCCGGTCGCGACCAGGCTGAACATCATTCGGGTGAACATGTCGGGCAGGTTCAGCTGGCCGGCGTAGCTGGTGTCGGCCAGGATCATGTCGCAGCGGAACACCGCGACCGGCAGGCCGCACAGGTCGTTGGCTTCACGCAACAGCACCTCGCCGGCCCACTTGCTGGTGCCGTAACCGTTGGCGTAGCCATCGTTGATCGCCCGGACTGCACTCATCACCCGGACATCGGCGTCCTCGGTGAACTTGCCCAGCGGAATCTGGTCGCCCACACCAATTGTGGAGAAGTAGGTGAACGGCTTGATCTTGCTGGTGAGCGCGACCCGGATCAGCTCGGCGGTACCGAGCGCGTTCGGGCCGAACAGCTCGCTGTAGGGCAACACGTGGTTGACCAGCGCCGCCGGGTCGACGATCACGTCGACGGTGTCCGCCAGACGCTGCCAAACATCTTGGTCCAGACCAAGATTCGCCTCGCCCTTGTCACCGGCGATCACCTCGAGATGCTTAGCGGCCAGCTCGGTGTAGTGGGCCAGCAGGTGCTCGTCTCCGCTGTCGAAGACGTTGTCCAGCCGTCGGCGGGCGTCCTCGTCGGACTTCGCCCGCACCAGGCAGATCAGTTTTCCGTCCACCGGGGCCAGCCGCTGCAACCACTCCAGCGCCAGGTAGCGACCGAGGAAGCCCGTCGCACCGGTCAGCAGCACGGTGCGCACCTGCTCGGAGGGACCGGGCAGCGACGGAGCCGCGGCCAGGGTCGCCTCGTCGAGGAACTTGTCCAGCGTCAGGTCGGCCGCAGCCACTTCGACCGCGTCACGGCCGTGCACCGAGGCGAAGCTGGGCCGTCTGGAACCGGCTTGAGCGCCGCTGCGCTCCGCGGTGATGTAATCCGCGATCGCCGCCAAATCGTTTGCCGGGCTGACGATCACGCCCACCGGCACGTCGACGTCGAAGATGTCACGCAGCAGGTTGCCGAACGTCAGCGCCGACAGCGAGTCCCCACCGAGGTCGGTGAAGTGGGCCTCCGGGGCCAGGTCGCCGGCCGAAGCCCCCAACAGCGCCGCGGCGGCGCGACTGACGGTCTCCAGCGCCGGGCGCTGCGCTCCGCGTTGACGCAGTTCGCTCAACTCACTGGCCTGCCCCTCGGCCAGCTCGGCGTAACGACGCTCAAGGCGATCGCCGTAGTGCGCCTTCAGCTTCGGCCAGGCCAGCTTGCGGATTCCGGTCAGCAGTCCGTTCTCCAGCGTGAACGGCTCGGTCTCGACGATGAAGTCACGCGGAACTTCGTACGACTGCAGGTCGGCGTCTTTGGCCACCTGCTGCAGCGACTCGGCGATAGCGGCCTTGAGGGCGGCCTCGGATTCAAAGCGCACCGCAGCTTCCGGGGTCGGTACCACCACGGCCAACAGGTACGGCTGAGCGCTGTTGCCGTAGACGTAGATCTGGCGCACCAGTGGACTGTTCCCGAACACCGCCTCCAGCTTGGCCAGGGTGACGAACTCGCCCTGGGCCAGCTTGAGCACGTTGTTGCGCCGGTCGACGTAGACCAAGTGGTCCGGTGCGATCTCGGCCACCACGTCGCCGGTCCGGTAGTAGCCGTCGGCGTCGAACACCTCGGCGGTCACCTCAGGACGCTTGTAGTAGCCGGGGAACAGGTTCTCGGTCTTGAGCAGCAGTTCGCCGCGCGGGTGTGGGGTGTCGGTGCCGAAGTAGCCCAGGTCCGGCACATCGACCAGCTTGTAGTCGAGAACCGGCGGCCGCTGCACTTCGCCGTCGAAGAGCACCATGCCCGCTTCGGTGGAGCCGTAGCCGTTGAGCACATGCTGCTCGGTGAGCTGATCGACCCAAGACCGCAGCTCATCGGAGATCGGCGCCGAGCCGGTCATCGCGAACACGCACCGCCCGCCGAGCAACTCGGCGCGCATCTGCGCCAAGACCTGCGCCTCGGCGGCAGCCCGGTCTCCGCTGACACCGTCGACTTCGCTGCGGAAGTGCTGGTAGAGCATCTCCCAGATCCGGGGCACGAAGTTCAGTTCGGTCGGGCGGACCAGGGCGAGGTCTTCGAGGAAGGTGGACAGGTCGCTGCGTGCGCTGAAGTAGGCGGTACCACCGTTGCCGAGGGTGCCGTACAAGATGCCGCGGCCCATGATGTGGCTCATCGGCATGAAGTTCAGCGTGATCGAGACGGCAGTCGGGCCGAACCAGTTCTTGGTCGACCGCACCCACATCCGGGCCACGTTGCTCTCCGGGTACATCGCACCCTTGGGGGCGCCGGTGCTGCCTGAGGTGTAGACCAGCAATGCCAGCGGGTTGGCGTCGTCGCCGGAGTCCGTCTGGGCCGGAAGAGACAGCGCGCGACCCCGGGCCAGTAGATCGGCAAGCGGCTCGACAACTACCTCGACGCCGGCCAGTTGCGCCCGAGCGTCGGCAAGCGCCTCGCGGTGGTCGTCGACCTGCTCGTGGTAGTCGAAGACCACCAGACGGGTGGGAGCCGGGCCCGTCCGCACCAACTCGACCGCATCGGACAGCGAGTCAACACTGGCAGCGATGACCCGAGGCTCGGTCTCGGTCACGATCGGCACCAACGTGCTGATCGCCGCCGAGGTCTGCAGCGGCACCGAAACCGCGCCGATCTGGCCCAGCGCCACGTCGATGACGGTGTAGTCGACGCTGGTGAACCCCAGCACCGCAACCCGGTCGCCGGGCCGCACCGCGCCGGCGGACAGGGCGGCGGCCGCGGCGCGGACTCGCTCCCCCAGCTCGGCGTAGGTGATGGTCTCGTAATGCGGCAGTAGCGCGGCGCCGGTACGGCCGGTGGCCGGATCGGTGACGTACTCGACGGCACGCTGGCCGAGCGCCGGACGCTCGGCGTAGCCGTCGAAGACGGTCCTGGCGATCTGCGCCAGCCGCGACTGTCCTTCGACCGCGGCGGCGACGGCCGGGTCGGGTCGGGCAGCGGCGAACTGCGGGTCGGTGGCGACTAGGTCGGTGATGCGGCGGGCGAGTTGCTCCTCGTCTGCGGTGATGGAAACAGTGGACATGTTCAAACCTCTAATGGATATCTCGCGTAAGGGATTTTTCTGGGCTTTCAAGGGCGCGGTCTGCGCCGATGTAAACTACGTTAGCAAAACTAACTTAATTTAGGATCCCTCAGTGGGTGTGACGTTGCACTCACGAGGCGTTTGCCCGTGAGGGTCAGCTCAGGGATTCCTCCAGCCACGGAAGCAGCCACTTGACCCCTTCGGGCGTCAGGTGAATGCCGTCACTGCGGACCTTGATGCCGTCGACTTTGGCGGTATAGGTGCCGGCCGGCCCCAGCTTCTTGTTCAGGTCCATCACCGTGACGGAATCCCGCTCGGCGACCTCCCGGCGCAGCAGGGTGTTCCAGCGGTCCACGCGCTCCGGATTATCCTCCGGCCACAGACTGCCGTCGGGCCGCTCGCCATAACGGCTGTAGGGCACGGTCGTCACCACGACCCGGCTGCCGGCGGACTCCAGCACGTCGAGCGCACGGCGCAGCTCCGCGGTCAGGTAGGCGTCGAAGGTCGGATCGCCGATGTGCGACCACTGGCCCTCGTTGACCCGGTCCACGGTCTCCCAGCGGCCAACGAACAACAGCACAACGTCGGGCTGGTCCGCCTTGACCTGCCGAGTCCAGCGGGCCGGCCAGCCGTCACACTCCTTGCCCTGATCGATGGTCTTGCCGGCCCAGCGGTATGGGCCGGCTCGCACGATGCTGCAGCCGACGACGGTGTGATCGATGAAGTCGTAGCCGGGGGTTTCCGGCAGATAGTGCATCAGGGTCCAGCCGATCGAATCCCCGAACACCGACACGGTGCGCGGCCGATTCGGGTCGCGCCGCACGGGCTGCGGGCGTGGCTTTTTGGACTCCGACAGCCGCGCCGGCGGTGAAGGGGAAATCGCCGCGGCCGCGGCCACATCCGGGGTCACCCCGTTCTCGGCCGTGGGCCGCTCGACGACCGGGACCACTAGCACGGTGACCGCGACGGCGGTGCCGCTAACGGCCGCACCCAGCGGCAGCAGCGAGACCCGCGCCGGGCGCCATCGGCGGATCGGTTCCTCGATGGCCCACCACGACACCGCCGCCAGCAGCAGCGTGGCGGCGCAGCGCACCCCGAACAGCGCCCACCCCGACCAGCCGGTGCGCTCACCGTTGAGGACCAGGAAGACCGGCCAATGCCACAGGTACACGCCGTAGGAGATGGTTCCCAGCCACACCAGCGGGGACCAGGCCAACGCCCGGGCGATCAGGCCGCTCTGATGCAGGGCGACCGGTGCGATCACCGCGATGGCGGCAACGGCCACCAGGGTCAGCAGGCCGCCGCGGAACTCCGCGGCCGTGCCGGTGGCGCGGTGGACCGCCGTCGCCAGCACTGCGAGTCCGGCCAACGGCAACAGGCGGGCGACCCACAGGGCGCGGCGAGTTCGCACCACCGACCAGCCGGCGGTCAGCGCCGGCCAGTCCCCCACCAGCAGCGCCGCGGCCGCGGCACCGATCAGCAGGGCCTGCGCACGCGTGTCGGTGCCGAAATAGACGCGATCGCGGGTGGCTTCCGACGCCAGCATCTCCGCGGCCGTCGCCGACGCCGCCGCCCCCGCGCTCGCCAACAGGAAGACCGTCAGCCGCACCCCGCCGACGGTGGCCCACCCGCCGCGACGCCTGGCGCGGGCCCCCAACAGCAACGCGATCGCGATCAGCAGCAGCGGCCAGAAAAAGTAGTACTGCTCCTCGACGCCCAGCGACCAGGTGTGCTGCAACGGCGACGGGGTGCCTGCCTCGGTGAAGTAGTCCGTGTGTTGGGCGACGAACCGCCAGTTGGCCACCCAGAAGAAGGCGGCAACGGCATCCTCGCGCAGGCCGACGACCGCCTCCGACGGCAGCAGCTCGTGCGCGATCGCGACGGTCAGCACCATGAGCACCAGCGCCGGGAGCAATCTGCGGATGCGCCGGATCCAGAACCCGGTGAGGTCGATGCGGCCGGTCCGGCCCAGCTCGTCGATGAGCAGCGAGGTGATCAGGAAGCCACTGAGCACAAAGAACAGGTCCACGCCCAAGAACCCACCCGACAGTCCAGGGATGCCGCCGTGGTCGGCCAACACCAACGCGACGGCTATCGCGCGCAGACCGTCGAGGGCGTGAATGCCCGGGCGTCGTCGCTCCCGCCGAACCCGGTCGGCGGCGCGCGCGGTGGTCAACCGGGCGGCACGCGGGGCCGGCGCAACCCAGCGGGATTTACCCGAGGTACGCATCGAAGTGGCCTGGCGAGTCCGGTTCCCGGCCGGTCGACTCATGTCATCTTGGTCGCCGTTGGCGCCGATTGGTCGATCCTCTCGCTGGTGGACCACCGAAAGCTTAGGGGGCGAGCGGGCATCTCAGCCGGATGACACGCTCGCGATCAGTAGACCAATTCGGCAGTGCGCCACCAGATCAGCGCGATGAACAGTGCCAACAGCACAAGGCTGGCCACCGCCTGAATCCGGGTCCGGTTCGACTGCGGCGGATAGACGTAGGCGAACGCGACCAGTACTCCGGTGATCAGACCACCGACGTGTCCCTGCCAACTGATGTGCGGAATGGTGAAGGTGAAGATCAGGTTGACCACGATCACCGCGCCCACCGCGCGGACGTCCATCCGCAGGCGGCGCCCGATGACCAGCGTGGCGCCGAACAAGCCGAAGATGGCGCCCGAAGCGCCCGCGGTCGCGGTGGTGATCGGCGCCAACAGGTAGACGGCAACGGAGCCGCCCAGCGCGCTGAGCAGGTACAGGGCGCTGTATCGCACCCGCCCCAACAGGCCCTCGAGCTCGGGTCCCACCACATACAGCGCCCACATGTTGAGCAGCAGGTGCATCGGGCCGTAATGCAGGAACGCCGACGTCAGCAGGCGGTAGATCTGCCCGTCGGCCACCGCCGGTGTCCAGAGCACCAACTCGGACTCGATCTCACGCGACGCCATCTGCGCGATGAAGGCCAGCACACTCAGCGCAATCAGCCCGTAGGTGACCACCGGTGTTCCCGCGGCGGCGCCGACCAGCGGCCGCGCCGCCCGGCGCACCGGCGTTCCGCCCGCCTGCGCGCACTCCACGCAATGCTGGCCGACTGCCGCGCTGCGCATGCAGTCGCCACAGATGTAGCGGTCACACCGGGTGCAGCGCAGCGCAGTGGCCCGGTCGGGGTGCCGGTAGCAGACGTCCATGGCTATACCCTGTCAGAACCCTCTCGGAGCACTTGTGCCCGAGTGCTGCCGGTAGATTTCAGGCCATGTCGTCTCAAGCTCCGCGCCAAGCGTTCAATGACGTCGTCACCCGGTTTTGGAGCTTCGCAGCTCCGGCCTATGACGCCCGATTTCTGCAACGCTGGGTCTACCGTCCGGCCCAGGATGAGCTGATCGCCGCACTGCGATCGCACAAACCGGCCCGGGTGGCCGACATCGCCTGCGGCACCGGCATCCTGGCCGACCGCATCGAACGTGAGCTGTCCCCGGCGGCGGTCTACGGGGTGGACATGTCCGACGGCATGCTCAACGAGGCACGGGAACGCTCGTCGCGCGTGCAGTGGCTGACCGGGCCCGCCGAGCAGCTGCCGTTTGAAGACGGCGCGCTCGACGCGGTGGTCACCAGCTCGGCGTTTCACTTCTTCAACCAGCCGGCCGCGGTGCGCGAGTTTTACCGGGTGTTGGCGCCGGGCGGGATGGCCGCGGTCACGGCGATGAGCCCCCGCCTGTCCGACCCGCTCAAGGCGCTGACCGGGATCCGGTGGAACCCGGCGCGCCAGCCGACGCCCAGTGAGATGCGCACGTTGTTCACCGACGCCGGTTTCACCGTTCCCGACCAGCATCGCGTCGTGCGTCCGGCCTGGACGCTGGTCGTGTCGGATCTGATCACGGTCGGCGTCAAACCGTAAACGGCTGGCGACGACCCGGCCCCTGCGATTCCTTCCCGGTACCTTCGTTAGGTATGAGATCGATGAAGCTGGCCGGGACGACGGCGATCGCGCTGGCAACCTGGTGCACTGCGGCCGGGATCGCCGGGGCTGATCCGGCTCCTCCTCCCCCGCCCGCGCCTAAGCAGGTTATCGACGGCGATGGAACCTTCGCGGTCGGCAAGGACATCGTGCCGGGCACCTACCGCTCCGACGGCCCGCGTGACGGCGCCGCCTGCTACTGGCGCCGTATCGGCGGCGACAAGACGCTCGATAGCGCGATGACCAAGAAGTCACAGGTCGTGCTGATCGAGCCGAGCGACACCGCGTTCCGAACCGACCGCTGCCAGACCTGGCAGCTGACCGAATGCCCACCCACCTGCGCGCCGGTACCGCAACAATCGGTGGGCCTGCCCGATGTGTTGAAAGGCTTCGTGCCGCAGGCTCGGCCGCCCGCCCCGTCCCCCGCTCCCAGCGGCGGCTAGCACTCGAGCCGCCGGCTCCCAAACGCGAGTGTGAATCTGACGACGTGACGCGCCGTGGACGCGTCGCCAAGATGCCACTCGACCAGGCGCCACACCACTGACGACCGGCCAACGCCTGGAAGCCTTCTTGGGCTGAGCATTCGGTGAAAATTTCCTGTAAGTCGCTCGAGATCCCGCCCTTGCAACGGACAGACCACGGGTGGTCGTCAGCTCAGACTGGTTCCGCCTCGGCCAGCAGTAACGTTGCGCCGTCAACCAATGTTCCGATCACCTCGTCGGTGCTGAAATCGCTGAGCCACAGATTTGGGGCGTCGGTGCGGTGCAGCATCGCGACGCCGTGCAACGCCACCGACAACGCCGCGGCAATCCGGTCCGAATCGGGATCCGAGTCCGAATACGGGACCTCTCCCCGGCAGGCCAGCAATCCTCTGGTCACCACGGCCAGCGCCCGGCGGGCCGCCGGCGGGGCGTGACCGTCCTGGGTCATCAATGCGTAGCGCAGCGGATGGCGCTGCGCGAATGACACATATACCCGGCAGCCGATCAGCAGACGTTCCCGCGGGTCACTGGCCTGCTGGACGTGCTCGGCGATCTCGTCGGAGACCTGGACCCAGCTCGATTCGGCGACCGCCTCGAGCACTCGGTCCAGGTCGTCGAAGTGCGCATACACCGAGGGGGCGGCGATGCCGGCCTCCCGGGCGATACCGCGCAGCGAAACCTCGGCTTCGCTGTCTGCACCGTCGATAACCCGAACAGCGGCAGCGAGGATCTCGTCGCGCAGCAGCGCGCCGTGACCTCGCAAATTGCGCCGACGAGGGGGAGTGGGCACGCGGTGATCCTAACGGTTTGTTAGTTGTCCTCACTTGCGTTCTGCATAACATCTTCCGCGCAAGTGTGAGCTGGCACCTTTTAACTTTACACGCGTTTCTTTACGCTCGTAAGGTTAACCGGCATGAGCGCATTGAAAAAGCTGCGTGGTCCGCTCGAGCGCCTGTGGATCGTGCTGGTGATCGTCCCGGTAGCCGCGATCGGCGGCCTGGTCATCTACCGGTTCCACGGCGTGTTCGGCGCAGACGGGGCGGCGGTCGCCGGCGGCACCGGTGGCGAGATCGTCTCCACCGTGCCGAAATATGTCACCTACGAGCTCTACGGCCCGGAGTCGACGTCGGGCATGGTCAGCTACGTCGACGAGCGCGCCCAGTCCCAGGAAGCCCAGTTCCACTCGCTGCCCTGGTCACTGACTCTGACCACCACGCAGCCCAGCGTGTTCGCCAACGTCATGGCCCAGGGCGACAGCCACGAGCTGGGCTGCCGGATCACCGTCAACGGCGAACTGCGCGACGAACACCAGGCCGATGGCCACAGCGCCGCGACATTCTGCGTGGTGAAAGCGGCATGAGCGGCCACCACAGCCCGACCGGCAAAGGAGCACCGTGGTTCCCGCGGCTGATCCGAGCGCTGTCCATCCCGATCATCCTGTTCTGGCTTGCCGCGGCCGCGGCGACCAATCTGCTGGTGCCGCAACTGGAGGTCGTCGGCGCCCGTAACGCCGTCTCGCTCTCCCCGCAGGACGCCCCGTCGGTGATCGCGATGAAGCACATCGGGGACAAGTTCGGCGAGTTCGCCAGCGACAGCGTGCTGATGATCGTGCTGGAGAGCGATGCCGAGTTAGCAGAAGACGCACACCGCTACTACGACCAACTGGTGACGACCCTGCGAGCCGACACCACCCACGTCGAACACGTGCAGGACTTCTGGGGTGACCGGGTCACCTCGGCGGGTTCGCAGAGCGAGGACGGCCGGGCCGCCTACGTGCAGGTGCATCTGGCGGGAAACCAGGGCTCGGCGCAGGGCGTGGCATCGGTGGACGCGGTGCGCGAGATCGTCGAGGACTCCCACCCGCCGGCCGGTCTGCGCTCGTACGTGACAGGCCAGGCGGCCCTGGTGGCCGACACCAACGAGGCCGGCGACGCCTCGATGGTGAAGATGACCGGCATCACCATGGCCGTCATCGCGGTGATGCTGTTGGTGGTCTACCGCTCGATCGCGACCACGCTGATCGGGCTGCTCGTGGTCGTCACCGAGATGAGCGTGGCCCGTGGACTGATCGCGGTGCTGAGCAACGCCCACGTCTTCGCGATCTCGACGTTCGTGGTGAGCATCCTGACCGCACTGGCCATCGCAGCTGGAACCGACTACTGGATCTTCTTGATCGGGCGCTACCACGAGGCACGCAATGCCGGTGAAGAGCGCGAAACCGCCCAGAACACAACGCTGTCCAGCGTCAGCCACGTCATCCTGGGCTCCGGCCTGACCATCGCCGGGGCGATGCTGTGCCTGCACTTCACCCGGCTGAACTACTTCAACACCCTGGCGGTGCCGTGCGCCCTGGGCATGTTCACCATCCTGGCGATGGGATTGACCTTCGCTCCGGCTGTCCTTGCGGTCAGCAGCCGCTTCGGGTTGCTGGACCCCAAACAGGTCACCAAGACCGGCGGGTGGCGCAAGGTGGGCACCGCCGTGGTGCGCTGGCCGCTGCCGATTCTGGCCGCTGCCAGTGCCGTTGCAGCCGTGGGCGTCCTGGTGCTGCCCGGCTACAAGACCAGCTATGACAACCGGCACTACATCCCCGCCGACGTACCGTCCAACATCGGCTACGCCGCAGCCGAGAAGCATTTCAGCTCCGCGCGGATGAACCCCGACATGCTGATGGTCGAGTCCGATCACGACATGCGCAATCCCCGCGACATGCTGGTGCTGGACCGGATCGCCCGCAATATCTTTCGGGTGCCCGGCATCGAACGGGTGCAGAGCATCACTCGACCGCTGGGCCCGCCCATGGAACACGGATCGGTGCCGTTCCAGATCAGCGCCCAGGGCGTCACGATGCGGGAGAACCTGCAGTTCTTGCACGCCCGCCTCGACGACACCCAGACCATGGCCGACCAGCTCTCGTCGATGATCACGGTGATGGACCGGCTGCACGGCCTGACCGTGCAGCTCTCCGATGCCACGCACGGCACCGACGAGGCGACCCACGACATGGAAGGAACCATGGCCGAGGTCCGGGACCGCATCGCCGACTTCGACGACCAGTTCCGCCCGCTGCGTAACTACTTCTATTGGGAGCCGCACTGCTTCAACATCGGCATCTGCAACGCGTTCCGGTCGGCGTTCGACGCCACCGACGGCTTCGACAAACTGGCGGAGAACACCACGGCGCTGGCCCAGCAGATGGACCGGGTCGACGAGATCACGCCGGCGATCGCCGAGCAGATCCCGCCGATGATCGCCATCACCACCAACATGCGCGACCTGATGTTGACCATGCACAGCAGCTTCAGCCAGGTGGTCACGCAGCTGGAGCAGATGACCGACACCGCGGCGGTGATGGGCCAGGTTTTCGACGACGCCCGCAACGACGACATGTTCTACCTGCCGCCGGAGGCGTTCGACAGTCCCGACTTTCAGCGCGGGATGGAGTTGATGATGTCGCCGGACGGCCAGGCGGCCCGCATCCTGATCACCCATGACACCGATCCGGCGACCGTCGACGGCATCTCGCACGTCAGCGCCGAACTGCAGGCCGCCAAGGAAGCCGTCAAGGGCACGCCGCTGGCCAAGGCGAAGTTCTATCTGGGCGGCACCGCCGCCACCTACGCCGACATCCAGACCGGGGCGCACTACGACCTGCTGATCGCGGCGATCGCGGCCATCGTGTTGATCTTCGTGGTGATGCTGCTGATCACCCGGGCGCTGGTGGCCTCGATCGTGATCGTGGGGACCGTGGTGCTCTCGCTGGCCTCGTCGTTCGGGCTGTCGGTGTTGTTGTGGCAGTACGTGTTCGGCATCGAGCTGCAGTGGCTGGTGATCGCGATGTCGGTGATCGTGCTGCTGGCAGTGGGGTCGGACTACAACCTGCTGGTGGTCTCGCGGATGAAGGAAGAGATCTACAGCGGTACTGCGACGGGTCTGCGCACCGGCCTGATCCGGGCGATGGGCGCCACCGGCAAGGTCGTGACAGCGGCCGGCATGGTGTTCGCCTTCACCATGATCGCGATGATTGCCAGCGACCTGCGGTCCGTCGGGCAGATCGGCACCACGATCGGACTGGGCCTGCTGTTCGACACGTTCATCGTCCGCAGCCTGATCACCCCGTCGATCGCGGCACTGTTGGGCCGGTGGTTCTGGTGGCCGATCAACGTGCACCGGCGTCCGGCCCCCATCCCAGCCGAGCCGCCGTCCCCCGAGCGTGACGCTGCGCTCACGGTGGGCGCCGAACGTGAAGGCAACTCCACCGTCGCGCCGGCACCGCCCGCCCTGACGCCACCACCCGTCCCCGCCGGCTGAGAATCTTACTGTTACGCCAAGATACTCTTATTTTTCTTAATTTGTCTGTATCGTGGGTCCCTGGCGTCACGGAGAGGGGCTTGCGATGGTCAGTTCGGGTACGTCGGCGGTGGTGCTGGGAGCCGGGATAGCCGGGCTGCTGGCCGCCCGAGTGGCATCGGAGTCCTACGACTCGGTCACGATCGTGGACCGCGATCGGCTCCCCGATCACCCTGCCCAACGCAGGGGCGTCCCACAGGGACGGCACCTGCACAGCTTCCTCACCCGCGGCACCGGCATCCTTGGCGAACTGTTTCCGGGGATTCTCGACGAGCTCGCCACGGCCGGCGCAGTGGTGATCGACAACGGAGATCTGTCGGGGCGTTACGCCCGCATCGGCCGCCACGAGCTCAACCGCACGGGCACGCTCGCTGATCCCCAAGCCTTGGCGATCTACAGCGCGAGCCGCCCGTTCATGGAGTTCCACGTCCGGCGGCGCGTCGACAAGCTCACCAATGTCGCCTTCCTCGACGGCCACGACGCGATCGAGCCGGTGCACGTGCGCGGGGTCGTCCGCGGTGTGCAGGTCAGGAATCGGGACAACAAGCTCACCCAGGTTCTGCCCGCCGACCTCGTCATCGACGCAACGGGGCGGGCCTCGCGGACCGCCGACTTCCTGGCCGGCCACGGTTTCGGCTGCGTGCCGGACCACCGCCTGCGCCCCGCGTGGGCCTATTCCAGCCAGTTGCTGCGCATCCCGCCGGGCAGGCTCGACGACCAGATGGTCTTCGTGAACCAGGGGCGCGCCTATCCCGGCCTGCTGCTGGTGGCCTACGAGCACGACACGTGGATGCTGTCGATCGCCCGCCATGGTGACTACGGCTCTCCCCCAAGAAATTTCACCGCCATGCAGGTCGCAGCCAGGCAGATGCTTCCGGCATCGATCATGGCTGGGCTGCGCGACGCCACACCGGCGGGCGACATCGCCGTCTCCCACGACACCGGCGCGCTGTGGCACCGCTACCACCAGATGCCCCGCTTCCCCGAAGGACTCGTGGTGATCGGCGACGGACTCTGCCGCCTCAATCCACTGCACGGCCAAGGCATGACCATGGCAGCACTGCAGGCGCTGGCGCTGCGCGACTGTCTCCGTGACGGCGGTCCGGAACTGTCACAGCGCTTCTTCCGCGCGGCAGCTGCCCAGATCGCACCGATCTGGGCAGCAAACGCAACCCAGGATCGTCCCGCCGCCAACGACCGACCGCACCCGATCCGCCGCCGGCTCGGCGGGTGGTTCACCGACGCGGTGGGGACCGCCGCATCGCGCGACATCGCCGTCACCGAGCGGTTCTTGCGGGTACGCAATCTGGTGGACTCCCCATCGCGCCTGCGTGATCCGGTGCTGCTGGCCCGCATCCTGCTGGCCAACCTGCGGGGCCCGGGGTTCGTGTCGTGAATGATGACGAAGCCGCGATCCGGGAGTTGTTCGCCCGGCAGGTCGCCGGCTGGAATGCGGGAGATGCCGCAGCGTATGCGTCGGTCTTCACCTCCGACGCGTACTACGTCACCTTCCTGGGCGACCGCTACCAAGGCCGGGAGGCTATTGCCGCGTCGTATGCCCCGCTGTTCGCGAAACTGCTGCGAGGGACACGGCTGGAACTCGACGCATCCACGCCGCGGTTCGTGACACCGGACGTCGCGCTTATCCACTCCCACGCCGTGGTGACCAAGACTGCGCGGCGCCGCAGCCGTGGTGTGCGGATCAACACCAGCGTTGCGGTACGAACCGATACCGGCTGGATGTTGACCTCGTCGCAGAACACCACCCTCCGACACCTGGCCCAAAGACTCATGCGCACACTGGTTTCCCGACATCGCGACACAGGAGGCTCCCTTGCTTGACGCCATCTACCGGGCCGCACGCGGCAGGGTCAGCACCCTGGCTATCGGGCTCACCGAGGACCAGCTGAACCTCGCGGTTCCGGCGACACCGGGATGGTCGGTGCACGATGTGTTGGCCCACCTCACCGGTGGTGCGGCAGATGTCTTGGCGCAGCGGCTCGACGGCGCGCCGGGTGAGTTCTGGACCGCACGGCACGTGGCGGAACGGCGCGACCGCCCGGTCGGCGAGCTGCTCGACGAATGGGAGCGCGCCGCCGTGGCGGCCGAGGCGAGTCTGCCGCAGCGGTTCACCGGCCCGAACCTGGCCGCGGACGTGATCTGCCACGAAGGGGATCTGCGCGAGGCACTGGGTCTGCCGCGAACCGACCGCGAACACTGGCAGCCCTTCCTGGACGTGCTGGGTCGGCTGCCCGGCCGGCTGCTGCGCGACACCGCCACCTTGGTGATCAGCGATGAGCTGGGACAGCAATGGCGTTGCGGTTCAGGTGAATCCGTCACCACTTTGCGGGCCGACGGCTACGAGCTGATGCGCGGCCTGTTCAGCCGGCGCTCCCGCAGCCAGATAGCCGGATGGGATTGGTCCCCCGAGCCGTCGGCCCAACTGGTCGACAACTTCGGGGTCTTCGGCCACCGCGACGACGATCAGCCGATCCCGGTCTGCTGATTCACCCGCCGCAGGAGGTCAACCGCGGCGGGGCGAACGACACCGACCCGACCCCGCCGACGATCATGCCGTTCTCCGCCAGCGTCATCGCGGTCACGTACGAGCAGGTCTGGATCTCGGTCAGCCCGTTGAGGTACACCACGTCAAAGGTGTACGCGAAGTTGCGAACCAGCTGTCCGGCCGCCCACGGGTGGTCGACGACGAAACCCAGCGATGATCCGGACCGTGCGCCCAGTACCCGCGGACCCCTCTCCCCGATGTGCGGCTTGATCGAGAAGGGCACCCCGTCGCGCTTGGTGCCGTCCAGACCGATGCTATTGATTCGATACCCGGTGGCAGCTGGGGGCACGAGCGGCCCCGACCGGATATTGGTGCTGAACAAGATGGAGTAGTTGGTGCCGCCGACCACGGCGGTGGTGCTGAAACTGGTCGAGGTGAACTCTTCGGGCAGCTGCACCACGCAGTCCTCGATCACCTCGTTCGGATCGCCGCAATCCTGCGAGCCGGGTGGCACCGCCAGCGCACGCGGCGCAGCGAGTGCCACACCAAGCGCCGGGACCGACCAGAGCGCGCCGCGCATGAAGATGCGCCGCGTAACCGTGGTCGGCGAGTCGGTCATGGCATCAACAGTACCGACCGAAGCGACTTTCGTTGTTCGGTCGACGATTCGATGCCATGGTCGGTGTTTCTGGCTGAACTCACCCGCCGCAGGAGGTCAACCGCGGCGGGGAGAAGGCCACCGACCCGACCCCGCCGTCGACGGCTCCGTTGTTGGCGAGTTGCATCGTCGTCACGTAGGTACAGGTTTGAATCTCGGTGGATAAATTCAGGTAGACCACGTTGTAGGTGTAGGCGAACGTGCGGACCAACTGCTTGGCATCCCAAGGCACATCCAGCACGAAACCCAGCGATGAGTCCATCGTCCGGATCCAAATTGCGCGCACACCGGTCTCCCCGATCGACGGCGCTACCGAAAAGGCGGAGCCGTCGGGTCTGGTACCGGCGATGCTGAGGCTGTCGATGCGGTAGCCGGTCGCTTCCGCCGGTACCGGCGGCCCGGGCTGAATCCTGGTGGTGAACTGGATTGCGTAGTTGGTTCCGCCGCCAATCGCCCTGGTGGTGGAGAAGCTGGTCCAGCTGAATTCCTCCGGCAGCTCCACACCGCAGTTGTCGATCGCCGCGTAGGGATCGCTGCACCCGGGTGAGCCGGCCGGCGCGGCCAGCGCCCGCGGCCCGGCCAGCGCCGCGCCGAAGACCGGCACCGACCAAGCGGCACCGCGCAGAAAGATGCGGCGCGAGATCGCCGTCTTCGCACTGCCGGTCACGAGCCTCACAGTAGGCGATCAGAGCGCCTTGGTTGTTCGGCCGATGATTCGGTGCCATGCTCGCCGGATGGTGTCGGAGCGCTTGTCCGCGGCCGTCACCGGCCGCCGTTCCTGGCTCGTTGCGCTCGTCCCGATCCTGATCGCCGTCGCACTGATGGCACTCAGCAACGACAACGCGGCGGCGACCCAATCACCCGAGACGCTGCCGGCCAGCGCCGAATCCGCTCGCGCCGCAGCGGTGCAGTCCACCTTCGCCGGCGGGGCACGGGCGACCGCACTGCTGGTCGCCACCCGCGGCGACGGTACGCCGCTGACGCCGGCCGACGTCACGGCGGTGAACGCGGCCCGCGATCGCATGACGCGGCTGCCCCAGGTGCTCACCGGCCCGGTGCCACCGGCGATGCTGTCCACCGACCACCAGGCGGCCCTGGCCACGGTGCCCTTGGCTACCGACTTGTCCGGTTTCGGCCTCACCGATGCGGTCAATGCCCTGCGAGCGGCGGCCGCCGACGGCTTGCCACCGACGCTGTCGACCCACGTCACCGGTGGCCCGGCGTTCGGCGCCGACATCGCTGATGCCTTCACCGGCGCCAACATCACCCTGTTGGTAGTCACCGCGCTGGTGGTGGCATTGCTGTTGATCGTCACTTACCGGTCGCCGGTGTTGTGGCTGGCACCGCTGTTGGTGATCGCGTTCGCCGATCGGGTGGCCACCGTGGTGGGCTCTGCTGTCGTGCGCGCCGCGGGCGTGACCTTTGACGGCTCCACCGCAGGCATTACCAGTGTCTTGGTCTTCGGGGCTGGCACCAACTATGCGCTACTGCTGATTTCGCGCTACCGCGAAGAGCTACGCACCGAGCCCGAGCATCGCACCGCGCTGCGCCGTGCGGTGGCCGCCGCCGCCCCGGCGATCCTGGCCAGCAATGCCACCGTGGTGCTGGCGCTGCTGACGTTGGTCTTGGCGGTCACCCCGAGCACCCGCAGTCTGGGGATCTGTGCCAGCTGCGGCTTGGTCGTGGCCGCCCTATTCGTGCTGTTGGTCTTGCCTCCGCTGTTGGCATTGGTCGGCCGGAAGGTGTTCTGGCCGTTCATTCCCCGAGCCACCGGCGATGCGGTGGCGAAGGTGGGCCCGTGGCACCGCGTCGCCGAGGCCGTCTCACGCCGCCCGGCCTTGGTGTGCACGGCGGCGATCGCCGTCCTGGCGGTGTCGGCCAGCGGCCTGCTGGGCGCCGGGATCGGGTTGTCGCAGACCGAGCAGTTCCGGTTACAGGCCGACTCGGTGACCGGATTCGACACGCTGGCGGCACACTTTCCGGACGGCGCGGCGAGTCCGACCGTCGTGATCGGCCCCACCGCCCGGACGCGGCAGCTCAAACAGGCGATCACCACCGTCCCCGGCGTCGTCTCGGTGGTCCAGACGGGCGCGTCCGAAACCGGACGAACCATGTGGTCGGTGGTGCTCGACGCCGCCCCGGCGACCGATGCGGCTTTCAACACCGTTGCCGGACTTCGCGATTCGGTCAGTGCGGTAGACGCACGCACGCTGGTGGGTGGCGCCGACGCGCAAGCCCTCGATGTGCGCGACGCGGCGGTGCGCGACCGCGCAGTGCTGATCCCGCTGATCCTGCTGGTGGTGCTCACCGTGCTGTTCGTGCTGCTTCGGGCGGTGTTGGCCCCACCGATCCTGGTGGCGGCGACGGTGCTCAGCGCGGTCGCCGCACTCGGGCTGGGTTGCTGGGCCAGCCTGCACCTGTTCGGATTTCCGGCGCTGGACAACAGCACTCCCCTGTTCGCGTTCCTGTTCCTGGTAGCGCTGGGCGTGGACTACACCATCTTCTTGGTGACCCGCGCCCGCGAAGAGACGCCCGCACACGGCACCCGCGACGGCATGGTGCGCGCGGTGTCAGCCACCGGCGGAGTCATCACCAGCGCGGGCATCGTGCTGGCAGCGGTGTTCTGCGTGCTCGGGGTGCTGCCGTTGATCGTGCTGACTCAGCTGGGCATCATCGTGGGCTTGGGAATTCTGTTGGACACGTTCGTCGTTCGTACCCTGGTGATTCCAGCGCTGTTCGCACTGATCGGCGATCGGCTCTGGTGGCCCAATCTGCCACGCTGACCTCTACAGCGCCGCCCAGATCGACTTGGTCTTGAGGTAGCCGTCGATGCCCTCGTAGCCGAACTCGTGGCCCATCCCGGACTGCTTGTAACCGCCGAACGGCACGTTGTGGTCGAAGACCAGCTGACAGTTCAACGTCACCGTGCCGGCCTGCAGGCGCTTACCCAGGTTGTGGGCGCGGGCCAGGTTGGTGGTCCACGCCGTGGCCGCCAGGCCGTAGCTGGTGTCGTTGGCCATCGCCACGGCCTCGTCGTCGTCGTCGAACGGCAAGATGGTGACGACCGGCCCGAAGATCTCTTCCCGGTACAGCCGGCTGGTGGCCGGGTCGACGTTGGTCAGCACGGTCGGCTTCACGAAGTAGCCCCTACGGTCCACCCGGTAGCCGCCGGACACCACCTCGACACCGTCCTTTTTCCCCTGATCGATGTAGCCCATCACGCGCTCGAGCTGTTTGGCGCTGACCAACGGGCTGATCATGGCGCCCTCGTCCTTGGGACCGCCGAGCACCAGGTTCTCGCCGATCATCGCGATACCCGCGACCACTCGCTCATAGACGCTGCGCTGCACGAAGATCCGTGAGCCGCAGACACACCCCTGACCGGAGTGCACGAAGATGCCCATCGCGGCCATCATGATCGCCATGTCCAGATCGGCATCCTCGTAGATCAGCACCGGGGACTTACCGCCCAGCTCCAGCGTCACCTTCTTCAGGCTGTCCGCGGAGTTGCGCATGATCTCCTTGCCGACATCGGTCGAGCCGGTGAAAGCGACCTTCTCCACATCGGGGTGCGCGGTGATCGCCGCGCCGGCGGTGGCGCCGTAGCCGATGACGAAGTTGGTGACACCATCGGGAACCCCGGCCTGCGCGATCAGCCGTTCCAGCAGCACCGCCGACAGCGGCGTCTCCTCCGCCGGCTTGACGACGCTGCTGCAGCCGGCCGCCAGCGCCGGGGCGACCTTGGCACAAGCGTTGAACAGCGGGCCGTTCCACGGATAGATCAGGCCCACCACGCCGTAGGGTTCCTTCACGGTGTAGGCGTGCATGTTGGCGTAGGTGCTGTTGACGCCGCCCTCCATCTGCACCTGGTAGCTGCTGCCGTTGAGCTTGGTGCACCAGCCTGCGTAATACCGGTAGAACTCCGCACAGGTGGACACGATCATCTCGGCCTGCGCCGGCGGCATGCCGGCGTCCAGGGACTCCAGCTCGGCGAACTCCGCGGCGTGCTCATCGATCAGGTCGGCAAGCCGCCACAACACCTTGGCGCGCTGGCGGGCCGGGAGGTCAGTCCACGCACCGGATTGATAGGTCGCCTTGGCGCGGGCGACGGCTTCGTTGACGGCTTGGGGACCGGCGTCGCGGAACTCGGTGATCTGCTCTTCGGTGGCCGGGTCAATGACCGGGATGACTTCACCGGTACCGGGCCGCTTCGCAAGATCGTCGATTACCGATTGCAATGTCATTGACGGGTCCTTTGATCGCGACGGCAGATGCTGTGCACCTGCTTAGCATTGCGGACACGGCGTGGTCAACAGCGGGCATGGGGCGACCTGCGACGTCCGGGGTTACGGTTCCGGCTATGAATCGGCGTCGAACCCTGGCACGGAGGTTCTGATGCGCACCCGCGGTTGGGGCGGGAATGTGCCCGCCAGCGACGAGGAGGCGGTGGCACGGATCCTGCAGGCCACCCGCCAGACCATCGACGAGCGCGGCGAGCAGACCAGCATTGCCGACGTCGCACGCACGCTCGGCGTCACCCGGCAGACGGTCTATCGCTATTTCCCCAGCACCGAGCAGCTGCTGGCGGCGACCGCCGCCGACGGTGCCGGCGCCTTTCTGGATCAGCTGGCCGACGCCCTGGCCGGAATGACCGATCCCGGCGAGGCGGTCGCCGAGGGCGTCGCACTCACCCTGGAACGCCTCCCCCACGATCCCTATGTAGGCCTGTTGCTGCGCTCCCAACAAGCCAGTGCCTTCGCCGTGACCGTCACGACCGACACCGGCCGAAACTTCGGGCACTCCCTGCTCGACCGTCTCGATGTCGACTGGACCGGCTTCGACGATCAGAGCATCGATGACGTCATCGAGATGGTGCTGCGCACGTTGCAGTCGTTCATCCTGGCTCCGCTGCCCGCATCGGGCGACGAACTTCGGCGCCTGCTGCGCCGGTGGATCGCCCCGGCGGTAAGCGCGGCGCGCAGCGCTACGCCGGATCGCGCGTCAGCGAATAGGTGACACCGGTCAGCGCTTCGGCGATCGCCCACAACCGCTGCTGCGCCTCGGTGTCTCCGGCTCGGCCGGCGGCGCGCACCAACACCGGCGGGCCGATCTGCTCGAAACGTCCACCCGGGCCGTAGAACTCGCCACCCGTGGCGGCTGGGTCGGTCGCCGCCCGCAACATCGGCAGAGCGCCCTCGGAAGGACCTTGGGTGAACCACCCCGTCACATAACGAGACCGGCTGTTGAACACCCAGCGCACCGCCCTGGGCTGCTCGCGCAGGATCGAGGTACGAGTCCCACCGGGGTGTGCCGCCAACGCGATCGCCGGGCTGGCAGCCGATTCCAGCCGCCGCTGCAGTTCATAGGTGGCCATCAGTTGGGCGAGCTTGGACTGGGTGTAGGCCCTGGCCGGAGTGAACGACGTGGTCGACTGCAGATCGTCGAATGCGATCCGGCCACTGCGGTGGGTCTTGCTGCTCACCGCGATGATCCGTCCCGCTTCGGAGGCGAGCACGCGATCTAGCAGCAGCCCCGTGAGCGCAAACGGCCCAAGGAAGTTCGTGCCGAAGTCACCCTCGAAGCCGTCGACCGTCAGCTGCCGGGTCTGGTGCATGACGCCGGCGTTGTTGACCAGGATGTCGATGACCGGCTGGCCGGCCCGCAGCTCGTCCGCGCAAGCCCGTACCGACGCCAGGTCACTGACGTCCAGATGGACGACGTCGACGCGGGCGCCCGGAGCCGATCGGAGAATGTCTTGCCGGGCCGCGGCCGCCGCTTCGGTGTTGCGGCAAGCCAACACGACCGTGGCACCGAGGATCGCCAGTCCCCGCGCGACTTCGAGGCCAACCCCGGTGTTCGCGCCGGTGACGACGGCTACCCGGCCGGCCTGCGAAGCGCCCTGCTCCAGCGACCATCCGGACGCGCTCATCTACCCGCGGCTCGCCGTCGCGAAACGCTGGTCGGTGTAGCGGCGAAGATTGGACAGGAAGCGGCGAAACGCCAGGTTCATCAGCGGGCCGCTGATCGGCGAAAACCACGCCGCCGGGCCGGTCAACCGATTGGCCAGGGTCCAGGTGAGCCGACACCCCTGCGGGGTGGGTTCGATGAGGTAGTCCTCGACGAAAACCGCCAGCGCCGAGGTCGAACTCGCATTGAAGCGAAAGGCCATGTGCCGTCCGGGTTCCCAGGCCAGAAACTCCTCGTCGCCGATGATGCCACCCCGCATGTCGACGACACGGGTGGTGCCGACTCCGTGCGGTTCGGGGCTGGTCCAGGTCACGTTGGTGATGACACTGGCCCAGTACGGCCAAGCTTCCGCGTCGGCCAGCACCTCCCAGATCTCATCGGGCGTCACGGCCAGGTCAACGCTGTTGCTGAACCGCTGCGGCGCACGCTCGAGGAAGTCGAGGCCGACCTGCTCACACGGATGCATCCGAGACAACTGCTGGTTCCTTTCGGTGATGGCCGACTAGCGCGCTCCGCGTACCAGACGCCCGGGCCGTGCACCGGTGTCGGCGCCGTTGCGCCGGGTGACGGTACCGCTGACGATCGTCGCAACATACCCGCTCGCCCCCTGCAGCAGGCGGCGCCCACCGGCCGGCAGGTCATAAGCCATCCGAGCCGGGAGCAGGGTCAGCGCGTCCATGTCGATCACGTTGATGTCGGCCTTCTTGCCGACCTCGATGACGCCGCGATCGGTGAGGCCGAACAGCTGGGCGGTGTCGCGGCACTGTTTGCGCACCACGTACTCCAGGGGCAGCTTGTCTCCGCGATGGCGGTCGCGCGCCCAGTGTGTGAGCAGATAAGTGGGATAAGAAGCGTCGCAGATCATTCCGCAGTGCGCGCCGCCGTCGGAGAGCCCCAGCACCCCGGCGGGATGGGTGAGCATCTCGCGGATCGCGTCGTGATTGCCGTCGGCGTAGTTGAAGAACGGCAGCATCAGCATGGCGCCGGCGTCGGCCTGCAACATCAGGTCATACAGCGTCGATAACGGGTCGTCGCCGCGCGCCGCGGCGATCGCCGCGACCGAACGGTCCGGGGTCGGCTCGTAGTCCGGTGGGTCGCCCAGGTCGTAGATGCGATGCAGTGAGTGCTGCACCAGCGCGAACATCCCGTCGAACTGCAGCGAGGTGTCCACGGGCAGGTCCTGTTCGGACAGGATCGCGGCCTTGACCGCCGGTTCGGCAAGGCGTTGCGCGAGTTCGGCGCGGCTGCACTCGGCTTTCAGCCGCCGGTAGGTCGGCCGGTGCGTGAAGGCGTGATGGCCGGCGAAACCGAGCAGCATGCCGAACGGGCGGGCGGCTACCTGTGGGTACAGCGCACTACCGGCCTGGTGTGCGGCCGCGGAGATGTCGAGCTGCTCACGCCACAGGTTCGGGTCGGCGTCGACCTGGATCAGTGCGAACGACACCGGCCGGTCGACCTCGGCGGCCAGGCGCTGCATCCACTCGAGTTCCTTCTTCGGCGCGACGATGTCCTCCCCGGCCGTGCCCTGCGGCGCCAGCTCGAAGACCGCCTGCCCGCCGGCCGCCATCGCCCGGCCCAGCCCGAACAGTTCGTCTTCGGCGGCGAAGGTTCCCGGCACCGGCTCGCCGTCCATCGCCCGGTGGGTCAACGTCCGTGACGTCGAGAATCCCAACGCCCCAGCCTCGATGGCCTCCTGCACCAAGCGGCTCATCGCCGCGATGTCGTCGGGCGTCGCCGGCTCGTTGCGGGCACCGCGCTCGCCCATGGCGTAGGCGCGGATCGCCCCGTGGGCGACCTGACTGCCGACGTCGACGGCGAAGTTCTTGCCGTCAAGTACGTCGAGGTACTCGGGATAGCTCTCCCATCCCCAGGTGATGCCTTCGGTGAGCGCGGTGCCCGGAATGTCCTCGACGCCCTCCATCAGCTTGATCAGCCATTCCTCGCTGCCGGGCCGGACGGGCGCGAACCCGACCCCGCAGTTGCCGCTGACGACCGTCGTCACGCCGTGACCGCTGGACGGCTCCAGGAGGTTGTCCCAGCTGACCTGCCCGTCGTAGTGGGTGTGGATGTCGACGAACCCGGGTGCGACGACTTTGCCCGTGGCATCGATCGTTTCGGTCGCCGGCCCCGTCAGTCCCGGATCAGCGGTTCCGGTGCGGCGCTGCACCGCCACGATGCGTCCGTCCCGAATGCCGACGTCGGCGAGGTAGCGCTGTTCTCCCGTCCCGTCCACGACGGTGCCACCGGTGATCGTGAGGTCGTACACAGCCGTCTCCTTCAATAGTGGTGTCGGGCGCACCCAAGAACGGTGTTGATCAATTTGTACACATCTCGATAATGTGTGCAAGTGCCCGGTGAGAAGTCGTCGAAACCGCTCCCCGCGCCGCTGCTCCTGGCCGCCACCGAGACCCTGCGCCACCTGGGCCCCCGGCGCTTCAGCCTGACCGCGGTCGCCGAAACGGCGGGCGTGTCACGCGGCACGGTGCACAACGCCTTCGGCACCCGCGATGACGCCATCGCCGCCGCACTCGACCATCTGTCCGCGGCATTCATCGCGGCCATGGCCGCCGAGGTCAATGAGCTAGACACCCTGGCCGAACAGGTCGCGGCCGCGGCGGTGCTGATCTCGGCGCATCGGCGCAGATCGGCGGCCGAGCCACGCACGATCAATCAGAGCGTGCTGGTCCTGCTGCTCGAGCATGGCGGCGACGACCTGATGCAGCGTTCGGTGGCGCTGTGGATGCCGCTGGTGCGTGCCGCGCAACGCCGCGGTGAAGTCGACGACACTCTCGATGCGGGCCGGGCCGGGGAATGGATCGTGCGGATGCTGTTCAGCTTCGAACTGCTTCCGCCGATGCGGGTAAACCTGGACAACCCCCGTGCGGTGCGCCGCTTCGTTAGCGACCACATCATCACTGGTCTGGGACCGCAGCCTTCGCCACCGGCCTAGCGGTCCGTTGCCGCGGTCCGCACCGGTGACGGCACGCTGAGCGACCGCACGATCAGGGTGTCGAGCAGCAGGCCGATACAGCGGATCTTCGAGCACAGCGTGCCGGTTCCGATTTAGCGACTCAGGCCACCTTTGACGTGGCATCGTTATCCGTACAACAACGGCCTGTTACCAGCCCGCCACTACTACTACGCTCGGTCGTAGTACGGCCCAGCGGCTACCGGGAGATCAGCCATGGATGTTGTCGACGTATCGCGGTGGCAGTTCGGGATCACCACCGTCTATCACTTCATATTTGTGCCGTTGACCATCGGTTTGGCCCCGTTGGTCGCGGTCATGCAGACGGTGTGGGTGTTCACCGACAACGTGGCCTGGTATCGGCTGACGAAATTCTTCGGCAAACTGTTCTTGATCAACTTCGCCCTGGGAGTTGCGACCGGGATCGTGCAGGAATTCCAGTTCGGAATGAACTGGAGCGAGTACTCGCGATTCGTCGGCGACGTGTTCGGCGCACCGCTGGCGATGGAAGGACTGGCCGCTTTCTTCTTCGAGTCCACCTTCATCGGGCTGTGGATCTTCGGCTGGAGCCGACTGCCGCGCGTCGTGCACCTGCTGTGTATCTGGGTGGTCGCGATCGCCACCAACGTGTCGGCGTTCTTCATCATCGCCGCCAACTCGTTCATGCAACACCCGGTCGGCGCTCACTTCAATCCGGAAACCAAGCGCGCCGAATTGGACAGCATCATGGCGCTGTTCACCAACAACACCGCCCAGGCCGCGTTGTCGCACGCGGTCGCCGGCGCATTCTTGACTGCCGGGACGTTCGTCGCCGCGGTAAGCGCCTGGTGGATGGTCCGGTCCCGTGCCGGCGGCGCCCCGCAGAGCGCCGACAGTGACGCGGCAACCATGTACCGGCCGGCGACCATCCTCGGGTGTTGGGTCGCGTTGGTCGCCGCGGTTGGGCTGTTCTTCACCGGCGACATCCAGGGCAAGCTGATGTTCGTCCAGCAACCGATGAAGATGGCGTCAGCAGAATCGTTGTGCGACACCGCCACCGACCCCAGTTTCTCGGTTCTGACCGTCGGACGACAGAACAACTGCGACCACCTGACCCGGGTGATCGAAGTGCCCTATGTCCTGCCGTTCCTGGCCGAGGGCCGATTCAACGGCGTTCGGCTCGACGGGGTCCGGGACATCCAGCAGCACTACGAGCAGAAGTTCGGCCCGGGCGACTACCGGCCGAACCTGTTCGTCACGTACTGGTCGTTCCGCGCGATGATCGGGCTCCTGCTGTTGCCGGTGCTGTTCGCGATGGTCGCTTTGTGGCTGACGCGTCGCGGACAGATCCCCCAGCAACGCTGGTTCTCCTGGTTGGCGCTGCTGACCATCCCCACCCCGTTCCTGGCCAACAGTGCCGGCTGGGTCTTCACCGAAATGGGGCGCCAGCCTTGGGTTGTCGTCCCCAACCCGACCGGGGACCCGAATGTCCGACTTACCGTCGCCCAAGGTGTGTCGGGGAACAGCGTGGGCGTGGTGGTCACCTCGCTGGTGATGTTCACCCTGGTTTATGCGGTGCTCGCGGTGATCTGGTTCTGGTTGATCAGACGCTACGTGGCCGAGGGACCACTGGAACACGACGCCGAACCCGCGCCGCCGGCGCCACCCGCCGAGACCGATGTGGCGCCACTGTCGTTCGCCTACTGATGTAGAAGGGGGTCATCGCGATGGACCTACAACAGGTGTGGTTCGTACTGGTCGCGGTGCTGTTTCTCGGATTCTTCGTCTTGGAGGGCTTCGACTTCGGGGTGGGGATGCTGATGGCGCCATTCGGCCGGGCCGGCGCCGGTACCGGTGCCGGTGACGCGGAAGCCCACCGTCGGGCCGCGCTGAACACCATCGGTCCGGTCTGGGACGGCAACGAGGTCTGGTTGATCACCGCCGGCGGTGCAATGTTCGCCGCGTTCCCGGGCTGGTATGCCACGGTGTTCTCGACGCTGTACCTGCCGCTGCTGGCAATCCTGTTCGGCATGATCGTGCGGGCCGTCGCGATCGAGTGGCGCGGCAAGGTCGATGACCCGAAGTGGCGTGCCTGGGCGGACCTCGGGATCGCCGCCGGTTCCTGGCTGCCGGCGATTCTGTGGGGTGTGGCGTTCGCGGTCCTGGTCCGTGGCCTGCCGGTGGACGCCGATCACCATGTCCACGTGGCCTTCAGCGACGTGATCAACGCCTACACCCTGCTGGGGGGTCTGGCCACCGGTGGACTGTTCCTGTTTTACGGCGCGGTCTTCACCGCGTTGAAAACGGCCGGGGCGATCCGTGACGACGCACACCGCTTCGCGACCAAGCTGGCACTGCCGGTGACCGCGCTGGTCGGCGGCTTCGGGTTGTGGACTCAACTCGCTTACGGCACCGGGTGGACGTGGCTGGTTCTGGGCGTCGCGGTGGTCGCGCAGTTGGCCGCGGTGGCGCTGGTGTGGCGCCGGGTGTCCGACGGCTGGGCGTTCGCCTGCAGCGCAGTGGTTGTCGCAGCCGTGGTCATCTTGTTGTTCGGCGCCCTGTACCCGGCCCTACTGCCCTCCACATTGGACCCGCAGTGGAGCCTGACGATCTACAACGCGTCGTCGACCCCCTACACGTTGAAGATCATGACCTGGGCCGCGGTGATCTTCGCTCCGCTGGCGATGGTGTACCAGGGCTGGACGTACTGGGTTTTCCGGCAACGGATCTCAGCGGATCAGATTCCGCCGTCCATCGGGTTGGCGAGGCAGCCGTCCTGAGCGCCCGGGCGTCTCGGGCGCCGCTGGACCCGCGGCTCTGGCAGGCATCCACGGCGGTGCGCCGCTTCCTGCTGGCTATGGTGGGCTGCGGAGTGTTGATTTCGGCCTGCGCAATCGGGTCCGCAATCGTGTTGGCCGACATCGTGTCTCACGTGATCACCGAACCGTCGACACGTAGCGTCGCGCACTGGTCACCACTGCTGGTGACACTTGCGCTGTTGTGGGCGGTGCGCACCCTGGCGCATTGGCTGCAGGCTCGCCTTGGCCAGCGCGGAGCCAGCGCGGTGATCGCCGACCTGAGTGGGCAGGTGTTGGCCGCGGTCACCGCACGCTCCCCCCGCCGGCTGGCTGCCGAACGAGACGCCGCCGCAACCGTAGTCACCCGGGGATTGGACGGCCTGCGACCCTATTTCACCGCTTACCTGCCCGCGCTGTTGCTGGCGGCGATTCTGACCCCGGTGACCGTGCTGGTGATCGCCCTCTACGACCGACGCGCCGCGGTGCTCGTCATGATCACACTTCCGCTGATCCCGGTGTTCATGGTGTTGATCGGCCTGGCCACCGCGGATCGCTCGGCAGCGGCGTTGGCGGCCATGACGACATTGCAGGCACGGCTGCTGGATCTGATCGCCGGCATCCCGACCCTGCGCGCCCTCGGGCGGGCGGCCGGGCCGGAGCGGCGCATCGCCGAACTGTCCGACGCGCATCGTCGGTCGACGATGGCCACCCTGCGGATCGCGTTCCTGTCGGCCCTGGTGCTCGAACTGCTGGCCACCCTGAGCGTGGCGGTGGTGGCCGTCAGCATCGGCCTGCGACTGGTGTTCGGCGAGATGAGCCTGACCGCCGGACTGACGGTCTTGCTGCTGGTCCCCGACGTGTATTGGCCCCTGCGCCGGATCGGGGTGGAGTTTCACGCCGCCGAGGATGGGCGTGCCGCCGCGGAGCGGGCATTTGCGCTGATCGGCGAACCGCCTCGCCCAGCGCCGGGTAGCCGCACGGTATCCGCACGCGGCGCGCAGATTCGCCTCGATTCGCTCTGCGTGGCCGGCCGAGACGGCGATGCGCCGGCCGGCCTGACCGCGCTGATCGAATCCGGCCAAGTCACCGTGCTGACCGGAGCCAATGGGGCCGGCAAGAGCACCGCGCTGACGGCTGTCGCCGGCCTCACCCAACCCAGGTCCGGGCGCATCACGGTGGCCGGTGTCGACATCGCCGACCTGGAACTGCCGGCGTGGTGGGCCCAATTGTCTTGGCTGCCACAGCGTCCGGCGCTGATCCCGGGCACGGTGGCGCAGAACCTGGCGTTGTTCGGCGAACTCTATGACACCGAAGAGGCGTGCGCTGCAGCCGGATTCGACGAGGTGATTGCGGGACTTCCCGACGGGCTGCACACCGTGTTGGGGCGCGGCGGTGTCGGTTTGTCACTGGGCCAGCGACAGCGGCTGGGGTTGGCGCGAGCGCTGGGTTCGACGGCCCCGGTGCTGTTGCTCGACGAGCCGACGGCCCACCTGGACGCCGCAACCGAACAACGGGTCCTGGCTGCACTGGTGCGACGTGCTCGCGCCGGCGCAACGGTGGTAGTGGTGGGCCACCGCGCTCCAGTGCTGGCAATCGGCGATCGGATTGTGACCGTGCACAGCGAAGGGGTCGCAGACCATGCGCCGGCCTGATCCGCTGCGGGAAGCCCTCGGGCTACTGCGGCCGCGCCTGCCCCGGCTGCTGTTGGCGGGCCTGCTCGGAACGCTGTCACTGGGCAGCGCGCTCGCGTTGGCCGCGATCTCGGCCTGGCTGATCACTCGGGCCTGGCAGATGCCGCCGGTGCTGGACCTGTCGATCGCCGTGGTGGCGGTGCGGACGTTTGCGATCTCGCGCGGCGTACTGCACTACTGCGAGCGGCTGGTAAGCCACGACGCCGCGCTGCGGGCCGCCGACAGCGCCCGCGGGGGGCTCTACCGGCGGCTGGCCCACGGGCCGGCGCAGGCCGCGGTGCGGTTGCCCAGTGGTGAGCTGGTGGCGCGGGTGGGCGCCGACGTCGACGAACTGGCAGACGTCCTGGTACGTGCCCTATTGCCGATCGCGGTCGCCGCGGTGCTCGGCGTGGTCGCCACGGCGGTGATCGCCTCGATCTCGCCGGTCGCAGCGGTGGTCCTGGGCGCCTGCCTGCTGGTCGCCGGTGCGGTGGCACCGTGGCTCGCCGCGCGGGCCGCCGCGGCCCAGGAACATACGGCCCGCGACCACCTCGCCGAGCGCGACGTCGCGGCGATGGAGGCGCTCGACTACGCCCCCGAGCTGCGGATCGCCGGGCTGCTGCCCGCCGTCATCGGTGAGTCCCAACGCCGGCAGCGGGCGTGGGCTGCAGCCCTGGACGGGGCCGCCAAACCGGCCGCGATTGCCGCTGCTCTGCCCACCGCCGCGATCGGGGTCAGTGTGCTGGGCGCGGTCGTGGCCGGGATCGGACTCGCCGATGCCGTGGCGCCCACCACCCTGGCCGTGCTCATGCTGTTGCCGCTGTCCGCGTTTGAGGCGACCACCGCCCTGCCCGGGGCCGCCGTCGCGCTGACCCGGGCACGGATCGCGGCGCGGCGGCTGCTCGACCTGGCACCGGCGGAGCCCGTGGCTGCGGACCCGCCGGTGGCCCCACGGGCGGATTCGACCCGTACCCCGGCACTGCACGCCGAGCTGCGTTCCGGACATCGAGAAGATCAGTGCGTCCCGGTGCGGCTTGATCTGCCTCCCGGAGACCGATTAGCGATCACCGGTCCCAGTGGGGCCGGCAAGACCACACTGCTGATGACCCTGGCCGGCCTGCTGGCACCGCTGACCGGTCGCGTTTCCCTCGACGGGACCGCACTGCAGGAGCTATCCGAAACAGACCTGCGATTGGCGATCAGCTTTTTTGCCGAGGACGCGCATATCTTCGCGACCACAGTCCGCGACAACCTGCTGGTGGCTCGGGGCGATTGTCGAGACGACGAACTGTCGGCCACCTTGGGCCGGGTGGGACTCGGTCCCTGGCTGGCCGGTCTGCCCGACGGTCTGGCAACCGTGCTGGCCGGCGGCGCCGAGGCAGTGTCGGCAGGTCAGCGGCGGCGCCTATTGCTGGCCCGGGCCCTGCTCTCACCTGCCCGGATCGTGCTGCTCGACGAACCCACCGAGCACCTGCACGCCGCCGACGCGGACGACCTCCTGCGCGACGTCTTGGCCGTGCCCGGGCTGTTTGGAGCCGGCCGGACCGTGGTGGTGGCCACCCACCATCTGCCGGACTACGACGCAGCGCCCGGCTTCGCCGCGCTTGCGATCCCCGCTGACCCGACGGCGGAGACCCGCAGCGCCCGGCTTCGCCGCGCTTGCGATCCCCGCTGACCCGACGGCGGAGACCCGCAGCGCCCGGCTTCGCCGCGCTTGCGATCCCCGCTAGTGTGCATTAGTCGGCTTTCCGCAAACCCGCCGATAGAACGGTTGAGTCAACTCATGACCACAGCAGAGACGTCGGCGCTGGAATCGCGGGTCGGCCACTACTACCAGATGGACGGCACCTACCTGGTGGGCCGGGAGAAGGTTCGCGAGTACGCGCGCGCCGTGCAGGACTATCACCCCGCACACTGGGATGTCGCCGCTGCCGCGGAAATGGGCTATTCGGGTCTGGTGGCGCCGTTGACGTTCACCTCGACCCCGGGCATGGCGTGCAACCGGCGCATGTTCGAATCCGTCGTCGTCGGCTACGACACCTACATGCAGACCGAAGAGGTCTTCGAGCAGCACCGCCCGATCGTCGACGGCGACGAACTGACCATCGACGTCGAGCTGACCTCGGTGCGCCGGATCGCCGGCCGCGACCTGATCACCGTCACCAATACCTTCACCGACACGGCGGGCGAAGTGGTGCACACCCTGCACACCACCGTCGTCGGTGTCACCGCCGAGGACATCGGCCCGGAGGTCAAGACAGCGGTGCAGCGCGCAATGATGCACGACGTCAACATCCTTGATGTCGGCGAATCGGCCGCCCGCTACGAAAAGACGGTGCGGCCCGCCGGCGAGATCCGGATCTCCGAGGGCGGCCTGACCCGCACCCCGGCGACACCGTCCTTCGATGACGTGAAAGTCGGCGACGCACTGCCGGTGCATCACACCCGGCTGTCCCGGGGTGACCTGGTGAACTATGCCGGCGTGGCCGGCGACGCCAACCCCATCCACTGGGACGAGGACATCGCCAAGCTGGCCGGTCTCCCCGACGTGATTGCGCACGGCATGCTCACTATGGGTCTGGGCGCGGGCTTCGCCTCCTCCTGGACCGGCGACCCGGGCGCGGTCACCCGCTACGCCGTACGACTGTCCGCACCGGCGATCGTGTCCGCCAAGGAAGGCTCCGACATCGAATTCAGCGGCCGGATCAAGTCGCTGGACCCGCAGACCCGCAGCGGTATCATTCTGGTCGCAGCAAAGTCCGAGAACCGGAAGATCTTCGGCCTCGCGACCATGAACGTCCGCTTCAGCTGACTTCCGGCCCAGCGCGGATACCTGCAACTCTGACAGGCCGCCTGCAGCACAGCGACAGGGAAGACCCAGTTCGCTGACAGCCAGTTTCCAGTAAACACTGCGTACTATCAGTCCGACTGAGATGACGCTTGTGAAGAAAATTCCGCCCGAACGTAGAGGCGTGGACCGGACGCGACAAACCGGCTGATGACGCAGCCGGATAACTCGAACCGGCTGCGATTTCTCTTGTTTGGAATTAACGGCATTAGGGCCGTCAAAAAGCTTGATGTAAGCGGGGAACCGTTGCGGCTAGCTTGATGACAGCTGCCTCACAACAGTTTTCAAAGATGTACTGGTACCACTATTAACTGAAGAAGTCGCACGCTTTTTACATCGCAGGAACCTTGAATAGACAACGGCCGTCTAGGGTTTGGGGTTCGACGGCGAGTTTCGAGCGTCGGCGGTTGGAAACGCGTGACGTAAGGAGTCACCCGAGATGGATTTTGCTGCATTGCCACCGGAGATCAACTCCGGCCGGATGTACGCGGGTGCGGGCTCCGGCCCCCTGCTGGCGGCCGCTTCGGCTTGGGACGCACTCGCGGCGGAATTGGGTTCTGCGGCTTCGTCCTACGAGTCGGTGGTTTCGAGCCTTACCGGGGAATGGTCCGGTCCGTCATCCACTTCGATGGCCGCCGCAGCCGAACCCTACGTGACATGGATGAGCACGACCGCCGCACAAGCCGAGCTTTCGGCCAACCAGGCCCGCGCCGCCGCGGCAGCCTACGAGGCGGCCTTCGCCGCCACCGTGCCGCCGCCGGTGGTCGCGGCAAACCGGACGCAGCTGGCAACCCTGATCGCGACGAACTTCCTGGGGCAGAACACGCCGGCGATCGCGGCCACCGAAATTCACTACGCGGAGATGTGGGCGCAGGACGCCGGGGCGATGTACGGCTACGCCGGATCGGCCGCGGCGGCAACGCAGCTCGCCCCGTTCAATCAGCCCCCGGAGACCACCAACCCGACTGGCGCGGCCAATCAGGCGGCGGCATCGGCTGAGGCAACCGGAAACTCGGCGGCATCGAACATCTCGCAGCAGGTCTCCCAGCTGCTCAATGCGATGCCCCAGGCGCTGCAGTCGTTGGCCTCCAACCCCGTAGGTACCGCAGCGGCCACAACATCGAGTTCATTCCTGGAGAACTGGAACTTGATCTTCTCCACCCTGACCGGGCCCACCACCCCGCTCGGCTGGTCGACAATCCCCGGTGGCTATTGGTTGGCGTTCGGACAGATGTACTCCTGGATCATGAACGGGATGGCAGCGCAGTCCTTCTTCGCCGGCCCGAAAGCCATTACCGGAGCGCTGCTACCGCTGGCACCCCTCGCACAAACAGCACTACCGGCGGCAAGCCTGAGCAGTGCCACAGGTGCACTGGGCAGCGCGGCATCGGTCGGCAAGCTCTCGGTGCCGGCATCATGGGCGGTTGCGGCACCCGCGACCAAGCTGGTCAGCATGGCTTCGTCACTGCCGGCAACCCTTGAGGCCGCCCCGATGGCGGCGGTCGCCGGTCAGGACGCCATGTTCGGTGAGATGGCACTGTCCAGCCTGTTGGGCCGCGGCATCGGCGGCACCGCAAACCAAACCGTGGGCGCGGCAACCCGTTCGCTACGCAACAGCGGCGGGTCCGATGCCTTCGGGCCCATTCCGCCCGGTGAAGCCGATCCCGCGGCCGCCACCATCATCGTGATCCCGGCACTGGATGAGTGACCCAGCGATGACGAAACGTGGCCTCCCCCAGCTGACTCAGTCGCACTCGACCAGATAAGGGTGTCGAAATGTACTTCTCTTTGCTCCCGCCGGAGATCATCTCGACCAACATGTACGCCGGCCCCGGATCCGGATCGCTCATAGCCGCTGCCACGGCGTGGGGGCGTCTCGCCAGCGAATTAAGCACCGCCGCATCCGAATACAACGCGGTGCTCGCTTCCCTCACCGGTGAATCGTGGACCGGCCCGTCGGCGACGGCGATGACGGCCGCCGCCGAGCCTTACGTCGCCTGGATGTCGACGACCGCGGCCACCGCGACTCAAGCGGCCGCCCAGGCGCAGGCCGCGGCCACCGCCTACGAAGCGGCGCACGCGGCGGTCGTTCCGCCGGAAGTCGTTACGGCCAACCGCACCCAGAACCAGATGCTGTACGCCACGAACTTCCTCGGCCAGAATCTCGCGGCCATCGCCGCCAACGAAGCCCAGTACCTGGAGATGTGGGCGCAGGACGCCGCTGCCATGCAGACCTACGCCGCATCGGCCGCCGCGGCCACCAAGATCACCGCGTTCACCGAGCCTCCGCAGACCACCACCGGGACCGCCGAAGCCACGTCGGCGGCCAACGCAGGGTCGGCGGCAGCCACCTCGGGCAGCAACTCGATCATGGATTTCCTGGGCAACCTGGCGACGCAGTACAACACCTTCGTCAACAACCTGCTCACCCAGCTAACCGGCAATCCCAGTGCGCCGGCCAACTTCGCGTCGCTGTTCGCGGCGTTCAAGGGCCCGGCGGGGCTGACCACACCGTTCAACGACATTTCGTTGCTGACCAACTTCCCCATCCAGAACGCCCTCAAGTTCGGAACTCCGGTCGGCCGGGTTTTCGAAGGCCTGCCGCTCAGCGGCCTCGGCGCCGGGCTTCGGGTGGGCGGCATGGCCGGCCTGACCTCATCGGTGTCGGCCACCATGTCCGAGGCGAACCTGGTGGGCAACCTGTCCGTCCCGCCGAGCTGGGCCTCTGCCAGCCCAGCGATCCGGCTGGCGGCAACCGGCGCCCCCACCGCAGCCCTGGCCGCCGCCCCCGCCTCGGGGATGGCCGGTGGTCTGCTCAACCAGGCGGCGCTGGGCAGCATGGCCGGCGGCGCCCTGGGAAGCGCCAGCCCCCGCGCCGTGCCCAGTGGGCGGATCCGGATTCAGGGTGGCAAGGCGAAGACTCCGGTCAAGCTCGACGCGGTGATCGCCAAGCTGCAGAGCCAGCCCGAGGCGGTCCAACACTGGAACGTCGACCAGGCCGGACTCGACGAACTGCTTGACGAGCTGTCCCGGAAACCCGGCGTTCACGCCGTGCACCTCAAGGGCGCCAAGAAAGCCGCAACCCCGCTGAGCTGACGCCCACCTGCGGCGCCAAAACCTTCCCCTTCCCTGAAAGAGAGAGTCATGCTTCTCGAGTTCTGGCAGAACTTCACACACAACCTGTTCAAGCCGCTGCTGTTGTTCTTCTACTTCGGCTTTCTGCTCGCACTGGCCAAGGTGCCGTTCGAGTTTCCGAACGCGGTGTATCAGGGCCTGACCATGTACCTGCTGCTGGCCATCGGTTGGCACGGGGGCGAGGAACTCGCCGGCATCGACCTCTCCCAGGTCGGCGGAATCCTGGGATTCATGCTCACCGGCTTCGTGCTGAACTTCGTGATCGGCACGATCGCCTACGTGTTGCTGAAGTACCTGACCAAGATGCGCGAAGTCGACCGCGCAACGGTCGCCGGCTACTACGGCTCCGATTCGGCCGGAACCTTCGCCACCTGCATGGGCGTGCTGGCCACCATCGGCATGGCATTCGACGCCTACATGCCCGTGATGCTGGCCATCATGGAGATCCCCGGCTGCTTGGTGGCGCTGTTCCTGGTCGCCCGGCTGCGCCACAAGGGTATGGACGCTGCCGGAAACATGCCCCACGAGCCGGGCTACACGGTGCCGGCCGGTTCGGTCCCGGCAGCCGTCGGCGCCACCCAGGCCGGTGACCCCACCGGCGGCCTGGCCATCCAGATGAGCCCCGAGCGTCGCGCGGAGACCGAAGGATCCTCGAACGGTCGCCTGCTCAGCCGGGAGCTGGTGCGGGAGGTCTTCCTCAACCCGGGCATCTGCCTGCTGCTCGGTGGTATCGCGATCGGTTTCATCTCTGGCCTGCAGGGCTCGAAGGTCACCGGCGTCGACGACCCGGTCTTCGTGACCGCGTTCCAGGGCGTGCTGTGCCTCTTCCTGCTCGAGATGGGGCTGACCGCCGCACGCAAGCTGAAGGACCTTAAGTCCGCCGGCCGTGGCTTCATCCTGTTTGGTCTACTGGTGCCCAACCTGTTCGCGACGCTGGGGCTGTTTGTCGCACACACCTACTCGCAGCTGACCGGCGTCCACTTCCAGCTGGGCACCTACGTGCTGTTCGCCGTGCTGTGCGGCGCGGCCTCATACATCGCGGTGCCGGCGATCCAGCGACTGGCCATCCCGGAAGCCAGTCCCAGCTTGCCGTTGGCCGCATCGCTGGGCCTGACGTTCGCCTACAACGTCACGATCGGCATCCCGCTCTACATCGAGATTGCACACCTCATCACGTCGCAGTAGGGAGCTCGTACAGCATGCAAGCCCCCAGTCAGCCGAGTGAAGAGTAGGAGGAACGACATGCGCAGCGTGTTATCGGTATTGAGCATTGCCGCCGTCATCGGGTTTGCCGCGCCGGCGTACGCGGATCCCGATGCCGGCGATGGCGGAGGCGATGCCGCCTTCCTGGCTTCCCTGAAGGCGGTCGGGCTGACCTTCAACAGTGGCGATCAGGCCATTGTGGCCGGCCATGCCGTCTGCAGCATGGCCAACAACGGTGAATCCGGATTGCAGGTCGTCAAACAACTCACGGCCGACAACCCGGGACTGAGCATGGACGCCGCTTCGCAGTTCGCGGCGGTCGCCGCCAACGCTTACTGCCCGCAGCACTTGCGGAAGTAGTCGGCCTACGCCTTCGTGAGTTCGGCGTAGCGGGCGATGTGGGAGTCGGTGGTTCCGAACTCGTATTGAATCGCGGTGAGTCGCTTGAAGTAGTGGCCGATCGCCAACTCTTCGGTCATGCCCATCCCGCCGTGCAATTGCACCGCCTCTTGGCCGACGAACCGGGCTGCCCGGCCGATGGTGGCTTTGCCCGCCGACACCGCGCGGGCGCGGGTGGCCTCGTCGGCCTCGAGGTTGAGGATCGCCAGGTAGACCGCGGCGGCCGACTGTTCAACCTCCATGAACATGTCGACCATCCGGTGCTGCAGAGCCTGGAAGCTGCCGATGGGCTGCCCGAACTGCTGACGCTGCTTGCAGTATTCGACGGTGTCCGCCAAGACTTTCCGCATGCAGCCGACCGCCTCGGAGCAGATCGCCGCGGCGCCCTCGTCTCGCGCCTGCGCCAATGACGGCCACGCCCCGCCGCGCTCACCCAGCAGGGCGTCGGCACCGAGCCGCAGATCGGTGAAGGTGACGTCAGCCGCGCTCCGGTCGTCGATGGTGCGGTACGGATGCAGGGTGATTCCCGCAGCGTCGGCCGCGGTGAGGAACAACGAGATTCCGTCTTCGCCCTCGATGCGGGCGGTGACCAGCAGGTGCGTGGCCAGAGGTGCCGCGACGACCATGATCTTCGAGCCGTTCAGCACCCAGCCGTCCCCATCGGGGCGCGCCAGGGTCTCCGCATCCTGCCACCGCTCGGCCGAACCCGGTTCTGCGGCAGCCAATGCGGCAACCGCGGTCCCGGCCACCAGTTCCTTGAGCACGCCGGCTGCCACCGGGCTGCCGGAACGGCGCAGCAGACCTCCGGCAACGACGACGGTGTCGACATACGGTTCGATCACCAGCGCATGCCCGAGCGCCTCGGTGATGACCATGAGTTCGACTGCGCCGCCGCCTATTCCGTCGAATTCTTCGGGAAGCGTGGCGCCCAGAATGCCCAGTTCGCCGGCGAAAGCACGCCAGATCTCGGGCTGCCAACCGGCGCCAGTCTTGGCTGCGGCGCGGCTCGTCTCGAGGTCGTAGCGCGCAGCGAGGAACTTGGTGATGCCGTCACGCAGCATCTGCTGCTCATTGTTCACGTTGAAGTCCATTAGAGCCCCAATGCCGCTTTGGCCAGAATATTCCGCTGAATTTCGTTGCTACCGGCGTAGATCGAGCCGGCCCGGTCGTTGAAGTAGCGCAGTGGAGCTACCGCCTGCCACGGTTCGCCAGACGCATATCCGTCGGCGGGCGGCTGGTAGTCGGCGATCGGCCCCCCAGGCGCGGTGACATGCGGCTGATAGATGCGTCCGCGCGGGCCGGCCGCCTCCAACGCCAGGGCGGTCAGTTCCTGGCTCAGCTCGGTGCCCAAGATCTTGAGCATCGACGACGAGGCACCCGGGTTGCGTCCCTCGGCGACGGCGGTGAGCACCTGGTATTCCAGGATCTCCAATACCTCGGCGCGAATCCGTGCGTCCGCCAGCTTGCGCATGAAGGCGTCGTCGTCGGCGAGCTTGCCACCGCCCGGTCCCGGCTGGCTCTTGGCCGCCGTGGCGATCTCCTCGGCCACCACCTGCAGGCCCGGCGCCACCGCGCCGCCACCGCGCTCGAATTCGAGCAGATACTTCGCGACCGTCCAGCCGCTGTC
This sequence comes from Mycobacterium sp. SMC-11, assembly GCF_046250095.1. Taxonomy (NCBI): domain Bacteria; kingdom Bacillati; phylum Actinomycetota; class Actinomycetes; order Mycobacteriales; family Mycobacteriaceae; genus Mycobacterium; species Mycobacterium sp. SMC-11. The sequence goes on from NZ_CP176430.1 coordinate 4,748,569, forward strand.
GATCTCGCCGATGACGTTGGTCTTGGGGACCCGCACCTCGTCGAAGAACACCTGATTCTGGATCTCTTCACCGGAGGTCATCACCAGCGGCCGGATCTCGATACCGGGCGAGGTCATGTCGATCAGCACGAACGTGATGCCTTGCTGCTTCTTGGCGGTCCGGGAGGTGCGCACCAGGGCGAACATCCAGTTCGCCTCGCCCGCGTGCGTGGTCCAGATCTTGCTGCCGGTGCAGACCAAGTCGTCGCCGTCGACCGTGGCCGCCATCGACAAGGCGGCCAAGTCCGATCCGGCCTCCGGCTCGGAATACCCCTGACAGAAGAACACTTCGCCGGTGAGGATCCGGGGCAAGAAGTAGTCCTTCTGTGCGTCGGTTCCGTACCGGACGATCGCGTGCGCGACCATCCGGATTCCCATCGGCGACAACGACGGTGCGCCGGCAAGCGTCGACTCGCGACTGAAGATGTAGTGCTGAGTCAGGCTCCAGTCACAGCCGCCGTGCTCCACCGGCCACGCCGGCGCCGCCCAACCCCGCTCGTGCAGAATCGCCTGCCACGCCATGCTGGCCTCGTGATCGGCGTAGACACTGGTCATCAGCCGACCCGCGCGACGCAGCTCCGGGGTCAGCTTCTGGTCGAGAAAATCCCGCACCTCTGCTTGAAACGCCCGGTCTTCCTCCGACCACCGCAAATCCATTAATCTCCCCTGCCGTACCGGCGGATAGACGCTTTTCCGCGAAGTCTAGCGTCCAGTTTGTGAGCGGCGATTCCGCCCGCGTCAGGCCATCACGCGGTCCAGCCGCGAAGGGGAGACCGAAGCCCTCCGCCACCGTTGACCGCGCCTATCGGATTCGTCCGGCAATACCGTCCACCAACAGCGCGCGCCCCTCCTCGGTGCCGTCGAGCATCCGGGTGATCCGCTTGGCGATCTGCCACTGGCCGGGCGATCCGGCCGCCCGCTTGAGGTGAAAGTAGTTGGCGCCGCCGCGCGCGACGCGAAACTGGTTGCCCTGCTTGACCAGCAGTGTCGACTCGCATACGGCGACCGCCTCGTCACCGTTCACGGTGACCACCGCCGGGCCGAGAAAGTGCGTGCATCCCCGCGCGATCAGATCCTGGTGCCCACGAGAGCGCACCATCGCCGCAATGTCCTCGCGGCCGTTCATCAGCCAGTTCTCGACGTCGTAGACGCCATCGTGTTGCCACAGTGCTGCGGTGGATTCGGGGTCGCCGGCGTCCACCAGCGGGCCATAGGACGCGATCAGCCGCTCGATGGCGCGCTCGTCCTCGATCTGCTGTAGGCGCCGCTCCAGTTCGGCCAGCCGTTGCTCGATCATCGCCCCTCCCGGCGCCACAGCTCGGCCAGTGCGATCAGCTGGTCACGGAAGTGCGCCGCAGAGCGCGCCGCGATCACGCAGCTGACGTCCGTGGCACCGATGTCGGCAAGCCGGCCGACCCGATCGAGGGTCTGCTGCGGGGCATCGATCGGATCCAGCGGCGGCGTCGACAACACTACTGCGAACCCGTCCGGGAGATCCACGGAGCCAAGATATTTCGTCAGCTCGTCGATGGTGAGGCCGAACGGTGTCCAGCCGTCGCCCAAGTTCACCGCCCGCCTAAGCGATCGGCGGGTGCGTCCCCCCACCCAGATCGGCACCCGCTGTTGCACCGCGCACGGCTGCACGACCATCGAGTCGAATCGGTAGAAGGCGCCGTGATAGGCGGGCTGGGTGGTCGACAGCGACGCCCGCAACGCCTTCATCGCGTCGTCAGCACGGGCACCGCGGTCATCCCACGCGCAGCCGAGCAGGTCGAACTCCTCACGCAGCGATCCGACCCCGACGCCCAGGGTCAGCCGGCCACCGCTGAGCCGGTCGAGGGTCCCGTAGCGTTTGGCGAGCTCCAGCGGATGGTGATAGCCCAGCACCACAACCGATGTCACCAATCGAATCGAGTGCGTGCGAGCGGCGAGAAACGCCAGTGTTGCCAACGGATCCCAGTAGGTCGTCCCCCGACCGGCCGCGGCCTCGGCGGGTACCGCGACATGTTCCGAGCAGGTGAGGTAGGCGAATCCGAGTTCATCGGCGGTCGAGGCGATTTGGGCGATGTCCTCGACGCTGCCCTCGGCCTCCCAGCTCGACGCTGCGCCAGGGACCTGGATGACGATCGGCGTCGCCAAGCCAAGCCGCATCAGCGGGACCGAATCCGGGGACCGTTGTACCGCAAGGGCTCTACGCCTTTCGTTGCGCCGCGCTAGTGAGGTAGCCTCATCGAAGTGAAACTAGAATGAATTTTAGTTATGGAGGCATCTCTTGTCTAGCGGTGATCGATCCGAGTGGGCGCAGCAGTACGGCCCCTGGGCGGTGGTCGCCGGCGGCTCGGAAGGCGTCGGCGCCGAGTTCGCGTTCCAGCTGGCCGAAGCCGGTATCAATCTGGTCCTGATCGCGCGCAAGCCAGACCCGCTGCGTGAGACCGCCGATCGGTGCAGGACCCGCGGCGTGCGCGTCCGCGAGCTGGAGGTCGACCTGACCGCCGCGGAAGCGGTTACCCGGATCGCCGAGGCGACGTCGGACATCGAAGTCGGATTGCTGATCTACAACGCGGGCGCCAACACGCACAGCGCAGAATTCCTCGACGGCGATCTGGCTGCCTTCGAGCGCGTCCTCGACCTGAACGTACGGACGCCGCTGGCGCTGATCCACCATTTCGGGGGGCCGATGCGCCTCCGGCGCCGCGGCGGTCTGCTGCTGGTCGGGTCGCTGACCGGATATCTCGGTTCGGCGCGGCAGACCGTTTACGGAGGCGCGAAGGCGTTCACCCGGATCTACGCCGAGGGCCTCTGGCTGGAGTTGCGCGACTACAACGTGCACGTCTTGGAATTGGTGCTCGGCGTGACCAGGACGCCTGCCATGGCACGGGCGGGCCTCAACTTCGATGTACCGGGGCTGCGAGTGTCCGATCCGGCCGAGGTCGCCCGCGAAGGCCTCGACCAGCTTTCCCGGGGACCGGTGCACGTCATCTCGGCCCACGCCGACAGTCCTGCCCTGCACGCCACCGCGGATCGTGCCAAAGCCGTCCTCGCCTCACATCGGCTGATGCAGAAGCTGCTCTCAGGCGGCACCCCGAGCCGCTGATGCCCCGCCCGCCGGTTGAGCGCGACGCCGCTGTTCCCACCACGCCCGCACAACGGCAACGCTGCGAACGCATCCTTGCCACGGCGGCCCGACTCGGTGCCCGCGACGGTCTTGAGGCCGTCCGGATGCAGGATGTGGCCGACCAATCCGCGGTATCGATCGCGACCCTCTACCGCTACTACCCCACCAAGCATCACTTGTTCAGCGCCTTGTTGTTGCACTACACCCAGACCGCCGGTCCGTCGCACCCACCGACGGGCTGTCCGGCGGCCGACGTCACCGATCTCATGGTCGGCATCTGCCGTTCGATGCTCGCGCGACCCCGGCTGGCTCGCGCAATGATCACCTCCGTCAATGCCCGGCGCTCCGAGTCGTCGGCAACCGGGGACTTCGACCTGCGTGCCAACATCTTGTCGGTCGCCGGGATCACCCGGCCCGCACCGCGCGACATCCAGTTGGCGCTACTGGTGGAGCAGTGCGCCTACGGGATCTTGTCCTGGGCGGTGATGGGTGAAACGACCCCTGCGCAGGCCGAACGCGACATGCGGCGCGCCTGCGAGCTGCTGCTAGCGCCCTGGCGTAGTGGTGCGCACACCGGGCCCGCGCCGCTGCGCTGACGCCGGACTCGCCGTGGCGCTATCGCTGGAGTGTGGCATCGCCAGCGCGGTCCCGAGGATCCACGCGAACAAGAACGCCGGCATTGCGGTGATCGCGAATCCTTCCAGCGACAGCGGGCCGGTGCGGAAGACGAACGTCAGAAGCAGCGCCGGATGGACCACCGCGGCGGCGAGCGCGAGGTGCCCGGCGTACGCCGGCAACGCCTGGCGGGCATAGACCGCGACCACGAATGCGCCCAGCGCCACCACCAGGGGCATCCCCGACATGGCCAGCAATCCGAACGTCAGGTCGTAGAGCATTGACGCCGCGTCGGCACTTCGGCGCCGGTACAGCAGGAGATCAAAGGCCGTGAACCCGCTGAGCAGCAGGGTCAGGCAGCCGATGAATCCCGCGGCGAAACAGGTCGGAAGGATCGATTTCATGGGAACGCGATCCCGTAGATACGCCCACACCGCGGCGCCGAAGACGAACAAGAGCGCGACGCCGACGGTGTTGAGCGCCATCGCCACGACCAACCGGTCGTGGTGAGCCGCGGCCCACCGCGCCACGTCGATCGACTGCGTTCGGGTCCCCGGAAAAGACCAGATCGGGTAGGCCAGCAACGTGGTCGCGGGCAGGGTGACGCCGAGTATGCCGGACCACCGGGCCACACGTGGCGCGTCCCAGGATGTGCCGATCACGAAAGTTCCCCCTGTTGTCGGGCGAGGTCCCACTGACCGAAGTCCGCGGCAAGGACGTCGTTGACGTCCACATGCACGTCGTCGATGACGAAACCCGGCTCGGTCGCGGTGACGATTTCTCGTTGGAAGAGTACGGCTGCCGGTTCGCGGTCTCCGTGCGACCATGCCCGGGTCTGCCATGCCCACCGGTGACCCGGGCTGGTCGACCTTCCGATCACACCGTCGTTGATCGCCCAGCTGCATTGCCGGGCGCCGCCGTAGATTCCGGTGCGGTCAACACCCAGTACGGAGTTGATCCCGCGAAACCATTTCACCGCCACGTTCTGCCACGTTGCGGCATCGATGTCCTCATCGACGCTGAAGAAAATCGGCGCCGACGGTGGTCCACCGGCTGCGGCGTGCAGCCGAAGCGCCGTCTGGGCATCGGCCACACCACCGTCGTAGCCCCTGGTGAAGTCCGATGGCGACTGCGTCCAACCCGGTTTGCCGAACTGGTAGCAACTGGCGACCTGCAGCCCAGCGGCGCGAAGCCCATCGGCATAGTCGCGGGTGACGGGCTTGAAGTCGAAGGTGGCGCCCGGCCGGAGCTCGGAGACGTAGACCAGCGCCCCGTCGAATCCGGCGGCCTTGATCTGTTCGGGCGACACCAGCCGGTGGGCGAAATCGATAACCTGCAGCCCGTCCGCACCGGCCCGCGCAGCGCCGACCGTCGCCCCAAGAACGCCGGGCAGGGCCAGCGCCGGGCCGAGTACCGCGGCATACCTCAGCACGTCGCGCCGCGAAGCGGAACGCGTCACAACTGGCAAGGGTACCGGCCGCACGTCCCTACAATGTGCCGATCACCGATTCGCCGAAGTGGCCCAGAGCCTCCACCGTATGGCTGAGACTGTCGCCGGGTACGGCGACCTGTACCCAGGTCACGCCGGCTTCGGCGAGCCGGCCCAGGCCGTCCAGGTAGGCGCCGGGCTCGAAGTCGTCGTAGCCGGGACGGCCGCCGACGAGGTTCGAGAAGCACACGTCGATGGCGGCCCAGTCACGGCCGGCCTCGTCGCAGCGCCGTTTCAGGTCGTCGATGCCCGCTGCCAGGGCTTCGACCGAATTCATCTCGGCGGTGCGGGCGGTGCTGGCCAGGCCGGCCGACGCCGGGAACGGCGCCCAGCCCTCACCCCGCTCCGCCACCCGCTGACGTGCTCTGCCGGTGTTGCCGCCGATCCAGATCGGCGGATGGGGACTGCTGACCGGTCGCGGATGCGCGGTGATCCCGCGAGCGCGAAAATGCCGGCCCTCGAATGCGACGTCGTCACCGGTCCAGATAGCGCGGATGACATCCAGGCTCTCTTCGACCAGTGCGGCGCGCTCATCGAAGTCCACCCCCAAGGCGGCGAATTCACCCTTGAGGTAGCCCACACCGACGGCCAAGGTGAACCGTCCGCCCGACAACAGATCCAGGGTCGCGCCCGATTTCGCCACCACAAACGGGTTGCGGTAGGGCAAGACAACGACGTTCGGGATGAACCGGATCTTTTCGGTGTGCCCCGCGGCGAATCCCATCGCCACGAAGGGATCGAGACTGTCGTGGCCGCCGGCGTCGAGCCAGCGCTGAGTCGGCGCCGGGTGGTCAGTGAAACCCATGGCGCCAAACCCGGCGGCTTCTGCGGCCTGCGCAATGGTGGTCACCGCTTGCGCCGAGACCAGCTCCGGATCGCATGGATGGGCGATGATCGGGTAGGTGAACGCGAACCGCATACGGCTCTCCTTCGCGCGGAGTTGCTAAGTGGTTGTCGGCCGTGCCGGACCCAGAAAGACTGCGGCACCTGCCATTTCGTCACGGGCGCGGCACGGACGCCCTCGACGCTGGCGACCAGCTTCGCCGTCGCTCGGGCCGCTTCGGTATCGCATTCCCAGATCACCACTCTGGCAGCGAATTCCGCAAAGCTCGCCACTCTGCGCAAGACCACTACCCCTCGGGTTTCTGTGGCCCTGGCGGCTCGGCTATCGGCCGGACGAGGACTTCTTGCGCGGTGCTGGCCACATGCCGACCTTCGGCATCCACCATGGTGCCGTGCACCAGGGCACGATGTCCGGCCGTGGCGACGGTCTGCTGGGTGTAGAGGTGCCATCGATCGAAGTGGACTGGGCGGTGCAGCCACACGCTGTGGTCCAGGGTCAGGCCGGTGTGCGTGGCATGGTCGACCGGCTGCGGGTGAGCGCGAAACGCGGTGTCCACCAGGAGGTAGTCGCTGGCGTAGGCAAGCAGCACCGCGTGTAGTTGCGGGTCGCCGTCGATTCCGCACGGCAACCGCATCCAGTGGGCACGCGGACCTGGTGCTTGGGCGCCGCCGAGGAACACCGGGGCTTCGGCGGTGCGGACTTCCAGCGGTGGGGGCCGTTCTATCCAAGTGTTCCCTCGCCCGGCCAGGTATGGCGGAGCGTGTTGCACCCAGTGCTGTAGCAGCGGAAGGGCTTCCGGTTCGGGTCCGGGCAGCGGCACGGGGGCGGCGTCTGCGCTTTCCGTGCTGGTGTCGAAGGACACCGTCGCCACCATGAGTGTGCGGCCGCCCTGCTGAATGGTGACCTGCCGTGCCGACATGGTGCGCCCGTCGCGAGTGCGGTCGACGGCGATCTCCAGCGGTACGCCTGAGTCGCCCGGACGCAGAAACGACGCGTGGATGGAATGGGCGGTGAGCTCGGGGACCGTGGCCGCGGCTGCTGTCATCGCCTGGGCGATGAGCTGGCCGCCGAAGATCCGGCCGAACCGGCCGGCCTCGTTGTCGGCCAGGTATCGGTCATCGCCCAGTGGGTGCAGCGTCAATACTTGCTGCAGCCGATCCAGCGCGTCGAGCGTGGCGCGTTCCAGTTGGCTTCCGGACCCGAGCAGGGGGCCGCCATAGTCGGGATGAGCGGAGACCTCGGACGCCGACGTCTGCACAAGTTCCTCCTCACCCGCTGTGGCCCGTCCGCGGCGGACCGCCGACACGGGTAGCCGGTGACGTAACTGCTAGCCCATTTAAGTAAATCTGAGCGATCTAGGTCAAGGGTGAAACCCGAACCGTGCTCAGGCAACCACGCGCACTCAGATCGACCGAGGACACTTTCGAAGGTAACAGGAGCTCCATCCGGATCGGTCTGCCGAATCGCCGGTCTACGAGGCCGTCTGGAGGTCCGGTCGAGCCCTTGGCGTCGGGATGCCTTGGTAATTCTTGCCGTTCACCCCTGCCGCTGCTTTGACATTCTTAACAACCCCACATCGATGGCGGATGGGCAAAGTTTCTGTAGCGCGAATTAGGCTGGACGCCAGCATCATTCGCGATACAGGTTCCGCTTTGGGCAACTCATCTGGCAGCGCAAACGTTCTCATTCGAGTTGACTATCACCAACAGTGATGCCACCATGGCCGCGAACGCACCTCGCTAGGTGAGGCGTCTGTACGGATACAGGCCACTGACCTCAAACGTCGAGAGACGCCCAGGGTCAGGACAGCTCTTCCCGGCTTAAGGGTTGAGCCCAAGTGGCTTTCGGCATATGACTGGATACGCCGTGCAGTGCCAAAACTCTGTCGAGAGGGGTGCCGTCCGGCCGACTCTGCGCTGGTTCGGTTAGTCCCGCTGTGCCCACTGCAACGGCATCCCCGTATGCCCTGGCCGTGAGGAGGTGAGAGCGACATTGAGTCCGAGCGATAGTCCTTATCCGAGATCGACGACCATTTCGTTCGAACCCTGCCCCGGCGCCGCCTTCATCGTCTGAATCGGTCCGCCTGTACCGCATCAGCGCTGTCTGCATCGTGGACCTGCGCTGCTCTTGCGCGCGACTGTTCTTGTACGGCGGCGTAGTTCGTCATGCCCTCTCAAAGGAGAGTCCCCGATGTCTTTTGTGTACGCACTGCCCGAAGACCTCACCGCGACAGCGGCCGATCTGCGCGGTGTCGGCGATACGGTGGCCGCGCAAAGCGCCGCTGCCGCAGCGCCGACCACCGGAGTGATTCCCGCCGCCGCCGACGAGGTCTCCGCCCTGACCGCAGCTCAATTCGCGCGGCATGCACAGATGTACCAAGCGATCAGTAAGCGCGCCGCGGTGGTGCACGAGATGTTCGTCAAAACCCTGCAGCACAGCGCACAGTCATACGCAGCGACCGATGCCGCGAACGTTATCTCGGTCTACTGAAAGGGGTTTGGATCATGGACTACGGATCGATGCCACCAGAGATCAATTCGGCGCGCATGTACGCCGGCGCAGGATCAGGTCCGATGCTGGCCGCCGCGGCGTCCTGGAACTTGCTGGCCGCGGAATTACGGTCGGCGGCAACATCGTTCGAATGGCTGGTGGCGAGCCTGGCCAGTCAAGGCTGGTGGGGGCCATCCGCAACGGCGATGACAGCGGCTGCCGAACCCTACTTTGTGTGGCTGAGCGTGACCGCCGAGCAGGCTGAGCAGACCGCGGCACAGGCTTACGCCGCGGCCGAAGCGTACGCCGCGGCCCACGCCATGACGGTGCCGCCGGCGGCGATCGAGACCAACCGGGTGCTGCTGGCGTCATTGATCAAGACCAACGCGCTGGGACAGAACACACCGGCTATCGCAGCGACCGAAGCTCGCTACGCGCAGATGTGGGCCCAAGACGCGGTGGCGATGTATGGCTACGCCGCGGCTTCCGCCACCGCCACCCAACTGATCCCCTTCGCCGATGCGCCGGAGACCACCAATCAAGACGACGGCACCCAGGCCGCCGGCGGTGTGGACCCCGCTGATGCCCACGCCCAGCTGCCGGATGCGTTGCGGAGCCTGGCGTCGCCGGCGGAGGGCTCGCGTCCGACGGATCCGGACTGGCACTGGACGAAGTTCTTCGACGGCCTCTTCGACGGGACGTGGGGCCACGACGACGGGTCGGGTTTGAACATCAATGCCCAGCTGTGGAACACGATCGCCGCAACCGGCATTTTCGATCCCGGCGGCAACATCGAGGGGTTTTCCGGGCTGGCCACGCTCGGGTTTCTCGCGCGCGGCATGGATGGCGGCACCGCTGCCCTGGCCCGCGGCGGGCTCGGGCCCACGCCGGGCATGACCCTGGCGTCGACGGCCGCTGGTGGGCTGGAGTCCGCCGGCCGCGCCGCCGGCGGCACCACCTCCCCGGTGGCCGCGGGAGTGGGCCGGGCCACCCTGGTCGGTTCGTTGTCGACGCCGCCCAACTGGGCGGCGGCAACCCCGACGGGAGCTCCTGCCACTGGAACGGGTAGCGGCTGGACCGTCGCCCCGGAAAGCCGGTCGATGACCGCCATGCCTCCCCCGATTCCTCCGGGTGGCGCCGGTCGCAACGGCAGCTACGGCCTCGGCACGCCGCGCTATGGCGTCAAGCTGACCGTGATGCCGCGGCCCGTTGTGGTCGGTTAGGCGGCCCGGTTGTCGCGCGCAGCCAATCGGACCACGCTGAGGACCACCACCAGGCCCATCATGAACCAGGTCATCTCGGAGCACGTCTGGTAGATATCGGCCAGTGCGACGGGCTTGCCCGCAATGGTCGTCGTGGCGTCGCCGGCACGCAGCAGTCCGAGGTTCACCTGCAGGCCCATGCCGAACCAGATGACGGCCGGCATCAACAACGCCGATCGGGTGGTGGAGGTGGGTTCGCGTCGCCACCGACGTTCGATCAAGGCAAACGTCTGGAATAGCAACCATCCCGTGATCAACCAACCGGTGTAGTTACTCAACGGCACGCCCAGAACCCCACTCGGTGATCGGTAGGTGAAGAGGTGACGCGCATAGGCCCCGATCGGATCGATCACCAAGTCATAGCCGGCGACGACGAGGGTTGCGACGACGGGCGTCACGATCACATACAGGAGTCGGCTGCGACACTCACCCACAAGTACCCGGGCCAGAATCCACGCCAGCCAGGCCAGAATCACCCAGGCCGCCACAACGGTGAACGGCACGCCGAGCGCCCGGGGACCTTCTAAGTGATGGACGTAGTAGCCGAACGGGAAGCCGGTCGCGATACTGCACGCCTCGAGACCGAAACCCACGGTCACTGCGATGGCGAAGTATGCGGTAGCTCCGGCGGGCTTGTAGAGCGTCAGTGCATGGAGCAACACGAACACCAGCATGGAGGCACCCGAGATAGCTTCAGCCACAGGAGATATCGATGATCCGGAGCTCAGCGCAGCCGTTACCGTCGCGGCGAGCCAGATCGCGACAAGGCACCAGCCGGTAATCACCATCCCGGCCCTAGAACCGCGCGGGGTCGTCGGCGATGTGCTGCTCACGGGCGTCGACACGCACCGAATCGTATCCGTCGGCGGCTGGTTATCCGGGCAAAGCGACGATGATTGCGCCCAAAGCATCTGAGCGTTCTCGGCGCGGGCGACACCGTTAACAGCAGTCACATTGTTAACATCGGCCCGTGCCTGACTCTCCGCGGACTTCCCGCCCTGCCAATCACGTTTCCCGACGTGACGCACTGCGGTACGCATCCGCCGCGGCCCTCACCGGGCTGGGCGCAGCGTCCGCCGGCGCGCCGCCGGCCTCGGCTGCGGCTCCCACGTTGATCGACTACGCGATGCGCCAGATTCCGGCGCACGACATCCGGGCCGCGGGTCATGCCGGCGTCATCAACTACGTGTCGACGTCGCGGCCCGGTTCCAATTTCGGCGCTAAGCCGATCACCCGGCCCTATGCCGAGTCGCTGACCGCCGCGGGGCTGGTGATCGTCAGCAACTTCCAGTACGGCAAGCCGGGCGGGACGGCTCCGTCGGACTTCACCCGGGGATACCCCGGCGGGGTCGCTGACGCGCGCACCGCCTGGCAACTGCACACCGCAGCCGGCGGCGGCCAAAGTGCGCCGGTCTTCTTCAGCGTCGACGACGACATCGACCGCAACACCTGGAACACCGTGGCACTGCAGTGGTTTCGCGGAATCAACTCGGTACTGGGAGTGCAGCGCACCGGCGTCTACGGGGGCGTGAACGTGTGCCAGTGGGCGGCCGCCGACGGTGTCATCGGGGTCTCACGCACACCGGGTAAGCGCTGGGCCTGGCAGACCCGATCCTGGTCACGTGGTCAGGTCGACCCCGGGGCGGTGCTCTACCAACGGATTGTGAGTACCGCCTCGAACCCGGGCCCGATCGTCGGCGGGATCGAAGTCGACGTCAACGACGTCCTGGCCCAGGACTGCGGCCAGTGGAATCTGCATCCGTGAGGTCGTGCGACCGATCAGGATTTGCTGGACAAGAAGAGTGCCAGGGTAAGCATCACGACACACGCGAGGCACGTGTAGACGCCCAGAGATGCTGACGCCATAAGTGGGCTCCTGTCTGCAAAGACTTGGTTGGTCTTGATTCGTTGAGGCCGATCTACGCCCAGCTGCGTAGCTGGACGGCCGTGCCGCGATCGCCACTAAGCTAGCCGCCCGCCTGCGCCGTCGTCAACAAGACCGGCGCTGCGCCGCCCGCTCAGGACGGACTGAGTTCAGCCGTCTTGCCCATCTCCCATTCCTCGTCGGCGATCAGGTTTCGCCAGTCGACCGGCAGCGAGTCCAGCGCGTCCTCAATGCAGAACCACACCGATTCCAGCGGCGAGGCACCCGGCGCGGCGGCGGTGATCCGGCTCTCCACGTCGTAGTTCGGGGCGTGCGGTGCATCGCTGAAGGGTGCGAGCGCGTTGATCGCGTCCATGACGTAACGCCGCAACTCGGCGTATGGCCGACCACGCAGCTCCTCGGGCAGGATGGGCCTGCCGAAGATGTAGTCCTGGGCGGCATGGCCGTAGGGCACTTCGAGCTTGTGCGGCAACGGCTCCTCGGGCAACCCGCCCGCGAAGTACACGGGCACGATCGGCATCGACATCTCGATCGCCATGTCCAGCAGTGTCGATGTCAGTCTCTCGACCCGCTGGCCCGAACTCACGCTGCGTGTCCCGTCGGCGTGCACCATCACCGACACTCCGGAGGCTGCACTCTCCCGCTTGAGCTCGTCGACCAATCCGAAGAACTCTTGCGGCTGCTGCTGATCGAAATAGCGGAGATGGCCCAGCTCCTTGCCTGCGGCCGCGTCGATCATCCGCAACAGGTTGCCGACCCAGCCGGTTTCGTGTTTGGCGTGGCCGATGGTGACGACTTTCGTGCCGGTCAGCCACGATCCGATCGTGGTGCCCAACAGCGATTCGACCTGTACCTGGTGATTGGCCAGCAGCAACACCGGCCGACCGTGCACGGCCGCCATCGCGGCCGGATCGGTGACCACAACGTGGCGTACGTAGCGCGACAGCACTGCCCCCAGAGCCAGCTCGCCGAACCAGCCGTCCGGCATGCCCGCGCTCTCGGTCCACCAGGCTCGGACCGGCTCCCAGTCCGTGACCGCTGACGCGCTCGCCCGGCACGCTCCCGGCCCGAGCTTCTCGACGTCGACACTGATGCGCTCCAGCGGCAGCGCGGGGCAGCTCACCTGCCCGTCGATGATCTGAACCCGGTCGGGGTGGATCGCGTTGTGGACTGCGTCCGCGACCGCTTCCTTGGTGACGATGTCGACCATCAGCGAATCGCCTTGACTGTCGGTGCCGTACACGGCCTGCAACGTGCCCTTGAACCAGTCAAGGGTCGCCATCCGGGCAGTGTCGAGCTCGAGGACGCCGCGGCCGAGTCGCTCACTCAGCGACAGTCCCGGGACCGCCTGCCGGTCGCCCATGAAAGCGCGCCGTTCAGGGCCGCCGACTTCGGCCAGTGGCCCCTTGCTCAGCAGAAATTCGGCCATCCGGATACGCGCCCAGGGTTTTCCGGCGACGCTGAGCCACAGGTCGAAGGTCGGCATGCGGCCTTCGTCGTCGTCGAAGCCCACGAATCGGGCTTCGACATCCACGGTTCCCGCCACGGGGGTGTCGGAGTAGAACCGGGCCGAGAGGATGCGGCGCGGGAACCCGACGTCGGGGTCGCTCGCGTCGGCATACGACGCGGGGTCGGCGGTGTCGGTGGTCCACACACTCATCGCGGTGTGCGGTACGACGTGCAACGCGCCGTCCAACAGCCCGGGCTGCAGTTCGCCGACCGGCACGGCACAACGGTCGATCGCCAGGGCTCCGGTTGAGCCGTTGCGGCCGATACGGGCGCCATCGGTCAGGGTCGCGAATGCCGGACCGTGGAACACCGTTCCGTCATAGGGGTCGGCGTAGGGCACCGCACCTTCCAGCGGGGCCGGCGGCTCTGGTTCACCGCTGTAGTGCGCGGCGGTGACGACAACGGCGTGCGCGTGAATCTCCCAGCGGGACAACTCGGCTCGCGGCGCATCACGCCAGACCTCGAGGCGGCCCTGGAAACGCCCGGCCTCCTGCGCCTGCTCCAGCACGACCCGCAGCTGCTTCGGCGAGTCGACCACGACCCACCGAACCATCTGGACATCGGTGATCTCGACGACCTTGGCTCCGCCGGAGGCCCGGGCCGCCGCCTGCGCGAACAGGTCCATGACCGACATCATCGGCAGCGACGGGATCACGTACGTCGGGCAATGATCGACGATCCAGGAATCGTTGATCGGATCGAGCGCGACCTCCATCGTGGTGGTCGCGGACGCCGTGTTCTGTACCGCGGCAGCGGTATCCGCCGCGGGCGGCGGCGCTGCCGCCGGGGCCGCGGCTGACGCGGGCACGGTAACGGCCGCGGGCGTCGTGATGGCGCCGGCATCGGCCGGGGACCGCCGTTCCCCCGTGCCGGCGACGATGCGCATACCCAGGTTGCTCGCGGTGTAGATCCGCTTGTTGTCCACCCACAGCGATGCCTCGGCCACCGCGAGGATGCCGGCGTCCTCGCGGACGATCCGGGTGATCTCGACCTGTGCGGCGATCTGCTTGTTGGTGGGGATGATCTGGCCGCGATACCGCCAGGTCATGGCGTCGTGCAGGGCAGCCGGTTCGAAGCGGGCCGCCGGGCCGGCTTCCTTACCGAGTCCGAGGTCGAGCATCCCGAATTGCAGGAGCTGCAACAGCATCTCGATGCCCAGGGACCCCGGCTGGACCGGGTCGCCGAAGAAGTGCGCCTTGAAATACCACTCGCCGGGGTTGACGTCCTTGACGCCGCGCCATTGGCCCAGTCCGGCGGCGCCGCCGGTGGGCCAGCGGCCGGTGACCCGATCGACCATCAGCAGCATCGGGTCTGCCAACCGCGCTCCCGCGCCGAAGAACTCGGCGGGCTGCGTGGTCAAGTCGACCAGCGGAGCCTCGCAGGGCTGCGCCAGAGAGGCCCGTTGTTCCTCGCTGACCGGCAGACCCACCTGGTTCTGCAGCGCTTCGCGTTTGAAGTAGCCGAACACGGTGTCGAAGGTGTAGACCGGTCCGTCGTCGGCCACGATCTCCCCGTCGAAGCCGACGATGATGGTTCCCGCGGCCTTGGCGAGGCTCTTGAGCTTCACCTTGATTCGCAGCGTTCCGGTCGCCGGGGTCACCTCACGGTGTTGAGTTCCCGTCCCGTCCAGGTTGCGGAAGAACAGGTCCGCCTCACCGTCCAACGGGCAGCCGACGTAGCTGGCCAGCCAGCCGCACGGCTGCAGCGCGACCTCCATCAGCACCGCGTTGGGCATCGTCTCGTGGCCGTTGGCCGCGCCGTTCTCGGCGAAGTACCAGGCGTCGGCCGGGACGTCGTACTCCACGACGACTTCAGCGCCGGCCTTCATCACGCCGGTCTCACCGACCAGCTCGGTGACCCGAGACATGAAGTGATACGGCGGCCCGGGCAGCCGTGCCGCCTTGCGGGGCGAATCGAACTTCTCGAACAGCGGCCCAAAGGCCATGGACGGCTTGGCGATCGCACTGGCGAGCATCGCCTGGTAGTCGTAACGGAATCCGTTGACCTCGGCGACTTGCTTGGGCTCGACGTAGCCTTCGAGTTCTTTGGCACCGGAGTCCATCGGCCATCCCGGCGACAGCTTCAGGCCCATCCGCTCGCAGTGGAAGGCGGGCAGTCCGTCGACGGTGCACAGCAGGTCGGCGAAGAGCGTCGGCTCGGGTCCGGCGATCACCTCGCGAACGAACACTTCGTAGACCACCTCACGCGACTGCGGCGTGACCTGACCCCGGCAGCGCAGCTTGTAGGTTTCGAAGGGAACCGGTTCGAAGCGCCAGCCGTCGCAGTCGAGCGTCATGCCCAGGGCGGTCATATAGATCGCCATGGTCTGCATAGTGGCCTCGTACATCAGGGTGCCCGGCATGCAGGGGTCGTTCTTGAAATGGCCGGCGAAGAAGCAGTTCTCCGGCGTGACGGGCGCGACGGCCCGCAGGTACCCGCGGCCCCACGGCCCACCGGTGAAGTCCAGATCGGTCACTTCGTCGACGAAGAGCATGTCGCCGGCGTGGATGCTGGGCGTGCGCGTGTGGCTGCCGGCGCGCTCGAAGCCCTCGCCGAACGTACGCCAGATCTCGCCGGCGGCCATCGCCTCCAGGTCGGTGCGCTGCAGTGAGGTGCGCGACGTCTGGGCAGGCGTCTGCTCCATCGGTCCGCTGACGGTCTGTTCCTCCGGGCGCCACAAGATCCCGCCGGATGCCGCCAACTCCTCGTCGGTGAAGAAACCGGCTTGACCGTTACGCATCGACATCCGCTCGACACCGTCGATCGTGCAGTCGTAGTGAAAGAAGAACAGCCGCACATCACCTTGCCTGGCGTGGCCGTCCACATGGATGTCGAAGCGCAGGGTGTCGCCGATCTCCGGCAGACCACCGAGGTAGGTGACCTCGCAGCCGAGCAGCCGGTAGACCCGCTCGCTCTTGTTGAGCAGATCCGCGCCCATCCAGGAGATGAGCATCAGGTCGGCCTGCCCGCTTTCGATCATGATGCCGGCGGGCATCCGATCCTGCTGGAGCCACCAGGAGTCGGCGGTGACATCGGTTTCGGTCCACAACGTTCCGGTGCCGTGCCGGGCCGGCTCGGCGTCGATGCCCAGCAACCGATCCGCCAGCAGCAGTGGCGGTTCGGGCATCCGGACCTGTCGCGGATACTGGTCCTGCTCGGCGAAAGCCGGGCCGAAGATCTCGGAGATGTTCCCCGAGGAGTGCACGCGCAGCCCGTCCTTGTCGAGCTTGAGGCCCACCGGCTCGCGCTTGACCGTCGGGACCGGGACCACCTTGTCGGCCGGCTTGACGGGCTGGTTCGCCCGGCTTGCGCCCGCGGGCATAGCGGCGGCGGGCATGGCGACGGCGGGTTCCGCGGTGGCTGCGGCCTGCGGCTCCGGACGCGACGGCGCCGCCGCGGCTACACCCAACGGCAGCCGGGCCAGCGACTCCGCGACCGTTGCCAGTGCCGGAGGCATCGGGAGTTGTGTTGGCATGAATTGCTCCAGTTGATGAGGGGGGTTCGTTCCTGGGGCCGTGCCGCGCGGTGGCAGATGGACCGCGGGCAGGTGCGCGGGGAAGTTGAGCCGGATGGGTTTCGCGGCGGCGTTGGCCGCTGCCGGCGCCGTCAAGGCCGCGGCCTGGAGCCCGGTCGCCGAGGACACCAGCGTCACGTGTTGTCCCTGGTCGGCCATTCCGGTGAGTTCCACGGCGACGCGCCGTTGCTCGGACGTCCAGGGCTCGCCGTCGGGCCACACTCCGAGCGCTCCGTAGAGCACACCCGCGGCCACATGCAGCAGTCCCGAGGCGGCGTGCGCGTGACCCAACAGGGCCGAAAGGTTCACCGCACCTGGAACGGTGCCCAGGTGCAGACATTCGGCGTCCACCGGCTGATCGGGCAGCAGCGTCGCGTACACCGGGTTACCGTCACGACGCGCATCGGCGGCACGCTTCAGCACGAGCACGACAGCGGCGTCCGCGGGTATCTGCTCGTCGGCGTGCAGTAATGCCCGCGCCGCTGCCTGATGCACGGGTTCGCAGCTGAGGTCCACCGCCCCGACCACTGCCGCGTCGATCTCCCCGCGCCGCAATGCCCGCGCGGCCAGCTCGAGGGCGGTGGTGCCCGAGAGTTGTTCCCGCGAAACCGTGAAACTGGGTCCCCGTAAATCGAATTGGCTATTGAGGCGATTCGCCACGATGTTGGGCATGGCTCCCACCACACCGGCGGCGGTCCACCCCGCAACGACGTCGTCGCGAGCCGCGGCGAGCTGGTCGGGCTCGTCGAATTCGTCTGCCAGCCGCCAGCGCTGCCCGAATCGGGCGACTTCGGCGTCGCAGCCCATTCCGACGACGACGCTGGTGGTCTCCGGTGGCAAGCTCTTGATCAGCTCGCCGATGCCCAGGGCCGCACCGAGCAACGCCAGTTGTTGGGGTTGGGTCTGTTTGAGGTCGGCAGGCGGGAAGCGGGTTTGGGTCAGGTCCAGGCTGACCTCATCCATGCGTGCGCCGCGGGCTCCGTCGGCCATGCCGGTGGGGATCGGCTGGCACGTCTTCAAATGCTCGGCGACGGAGGCGGTTTCGTGTCCGTCGCCGAGCAGAAGGCTCAGTCCGACGATCGCGATCTCCTGCTCGGTCCGGGTTGCGGTGATCGGTGGAGCCGGCGTTGGGCCTTGTCCGTCGACCCATTCTTCGAGCAGCAGATGGGCGTTGTTGCCGCCGAAGCCGAAGTTGTTGACCGCGGCCCGACGCGGGCCGTCGCTGTCCCACGGCTCAGCCTCGGTGAGCAGCCGGAACGGCGAGTCGGAGATGAAGGGCAGCGGATCCTCGGCGTGCAGCGTCGGCGGACGTAGCCCGGCGCGCATCGCTGCGAGGACTTTAATGGCCCCCGCTGCGCCGGATGCTGTGATCGAGTGCCCCAGATTGGATTTCAGTGACCCGATGGGCACGTCGGTCATGCCGGCGAAGATGCGCGACATGCTCATCAGTTCGGTCAGGTCGCCGCGCGATGTTCCGGTGGCGTGGCACTCGATGAGGGAGATGTCGCGCGGCTCGAGTCCGGCCATCTCGTAGGCCAGCCGCATCGCGCGTTCTTGGCCGTCCTGGGAAGGTACCAGGAATCCATGTCCCCGACCGTCGTTGCTCAGGCCGACGCCCCGGATGACGCCCAGGATGGTGTCGCCGTCGGCTATCGCATCGTCCAGGCGCCGCAACACCAGGATGGCCGCGCCCTCGGCGGGCACCAGCCCGTCGGCGCCGTTGTTGAACGGTCGTGACCGCCCCGTTCGGCTCAGTGCCTGCAACGCGGTGAAGCCGATGTGCAGTAGCAGATCACTGGCGCCGTTGATGCCGCCGGCGAACATGACGTCGGCGGTGCGGTCGTGCAAGCGGTCGCAGGCCAGCTTGATGGCGTACAGCGACGAAGCGCAGGCGGCGTCGAGCGCCGTGGCGCCGCCGGTCAGACCCAGGGCCTGCGCGATGAGATGCGCCGGCAGCCCGGACATGAAGCGGTTGCGCCAGTCCACCCCGGATTCGAGGCTGGATTCTTGTCCCCGCCAGACCGTTTCGGCGAGATCCGTCATCTTCGTTGTCGGGTAGCTCAGGTTGCCCAGGACGATCCCCGCGGAACCGGGGACCTCACCTGCCCGCCATCCCGCGCTGTCCAGGGCTTGTCTGGCCGCCTCGATTCCCCACCGGTAGAGCGGGTCGAGTCCGGCGAGGTCGTCAGCGTCGATGAACAGTCCGCGGGGGTCGAATACGTCGTCGAACCCGCGGACGTAGCCGCCGTGGTCCGACCAGGTGTGGTCGAGTTCGGGTACGTCCGCCGGGGCACACAGGACGCGTGCCGGCGATACGCCCCAGTAATCCGGGCCGGGTGAGCCCAGTGCGTCGCGGCCGTCGCGCACCGTTGACCAGAGCTCGCCCACGTTCAGTCCCCCGGGTAGGACACAGCCCTGCCCGACGATCGCGATGGGATCAAACTTCACTTCGAATCAGCCGCCGTCGAGTCAGCCGCCGTAGGGATACAACTCGAGTCGTTTGAGACTGATCACCAGCTGGTTGTCGGCATCGACCAGATCAAGGTCGCAGACGGCACGGCTGGTCTTGGCGTCCCCGCCGGTGAGCACGCACCGCAGGCCCGCACCCAGCGCGCCGGATCGGTAGCGCACGATCTCGCCCACCCGCAGCGGAAGGACATTGCGACCGAGCAGCTCATAGCTCCAGACCAGTGCCGCCTGCAGACATCCGTCGACGGCGGCCGGGTCAGTCGCCCAGCCCTCCCCCGCCCAGCCCACGGTCGTCAATCCGGACAGGTAGGCCGTCGCGGCCGTCTCGGCGCAGTCCACGCCGTCGAGCACCCGGAATGCGGCACCGTGGAACAGCGCCCCACCGGTGTAGCAGGCGTCGCGGTCAATCCTGCGATTGCCCGGTGCCGACACCGGGGCGCTCGGGACTACGGCTGCGCCCGAACACATCTCGAGTTTGGCCGAGTAATAGGCGGTCGAGTCTTCGATGTCGGAGAGCGTCAACGTCAGCAGTTCGGGCCGGTCGTCGACGGGCACGCACCGCACCAGCAGGGGGTTGCCGTGCTTCTCGAACTCGTAGAGCGTCACACCCCGCAGCACCTTGAGGTCGAGCACCCGATCCACGTGGTGGCCGGGCCGGCATGCCTCGGCCATCCGAATGAACCATTCGAGTGCCTGCACGACGGGCAACACGACATTGCCCTGGACCCGGTGGTCAAGCAGGTAGGGCTGCTGCGTCACATGGGCGAGCACCCGCGCGATCCGGCCTTCCGGCGGGATCGGGTGCGTGGGCAGTCCGGCCAGCACGCCGTCGCCGAGTGTCACCTCGGAACTTGCGGTGTCACCGTCCAGAACCTCCGCGGCGAACGCACGCGCGCCGTCGGCAAGCGGTATCAAGGAGATGCCACGGGACTCGAACATCGCCTTGAGACCGGGTGTCACCATTCCGGAATCCCAAGGGCCCCAACCCAGCGCCCGCACCAGGCAGGACGGCCCGCGGCGCGCCTGCTCCGCCAGGGCCACCTTGTTGAGGATTTCATTGGCCATGGCGTAGTCGCTTTGCCCGACGTTTCCGCTGCGCGCGGCCACCGACGAGAACAGGCAGATCACCTTGAGCGCGTCGTTGGCCGTGGCATCCAGCAGCGCGCACGCGCCGCCGACCTTGGTCTCGAAGACGCGGTCGAACCCGTCGAGGGTCTTCTTGTGCAGCGGCGCGTCGGCCAGCACGCCGGCGCCGTGCACCAGGCCGGTGATGGGGCCGAACTCGTTTCGCACGCTGTCCAGCAACGCACCCAGCTGCGCGGTGTCGCGGACGTCGGCGGCGGCGTAGCGGACGCGGGAGCCGGCCGCGGTCAGCGCGGCCAGGGTGGCCCGTACCTCCCGGTCGGCCAGGATCCGCTGCGCCTGTTGCTCCAGCTGCTTCGGTGTGACCTTGAGGCCTTGCGCCGCAGCGCCGGAGAGCAGCGCCCGCTTGAGCTCCGCATCGGTGGTCAGGCCCTGGACTTCCGGCGGTTCGTCGGCGAGTTCGGTGCGCCCGATCAACACGAACGCCGCCTGGGTCTGCTGCGCCAAGGCGATCACCGAACCGGCGGTCACGCCGCGGGCACCACCGGAGACCACGATGACGTCTTGCGGACCGATGCGGTGCGTGCGGGTGCTCACCTGCTGTGCGCCCGCGACGACGGTGGTTCGCCCGTGTGAACTACCCAGGCCCACTTCGAGTTCCACCCCGCCCGCCAGTACTTCGTCGGCGATCTGCTCGGCGACCTCTTGCGGGGAACGGTGGCCGACGGCGACGTCTATTGCCTTGACCTGTGCGCTGGTCCATTCCTGCGCAGCCGTCTTGGCCAGCGCACCGATTCCCCCCGACCAGGCCCGCAGGCCGGGATCGGTGAGCAGACCGAACGTGCCACCGGTGTCTTGAACGGTGACGAAGACGCCGCCATGTTCCGCGAATTGCGCGGCGACGCGCTGTGCGTCGGCGAACAGCACCCGGTTGACGGCAAGCGCCTCGTCGCGAGTGGCGATTGGCCGCAGTCCGCCGAGGTGAATGACCGCCTCGGCGTCGGGACTGGGTTGGGCCACGACCGCCGTGCGAATGCCGTGGGTGCGCAGCACTGCGGCCAGGGCCTCGGCCGTCGCAGTCAGCCCGTCCTGCGCTGCCTCGGCCGTCACGATCTCGACGGTCCTGACGGCATACAGGCCGGGCATGCCCATTCCGCTCACCGGAGCGGCGGTGGCGCGTACCGCGTAGCGCGCCACCTCCGCTCCGGTTAACTCAAAAGGGGCGCGATCACCTGCCGACAATCCGTTGGGCGCCACCAGATCCGGTGGTGATGAACCCATCAGTGATTGCAAATAGTCAACGATCTCCTGCAGCGTCACCAACGCCGCCATCGTCGCCGTCTCCACCTCAGGCAACGACGGAACCCGATCCTGCACCGCCGACAAAATCTCAACCCGCTTGATCGAGTCGATCCCCAGATCCGCCTCAAGCGCCATCGACAGATCCAGCATCTCCACCGGATAACCAGTCTTGTCAGCAACCACCGCCAACATGTCCCCGACCAGATCCACACCCGCCGCCGCCGGCGCAACCGCCACCGCAGCGGGCGCCGGAGCAGCGGGAGCAACAGGGGCCGCAGCAGGTGCAGCCGCCGGACCCATCAACGACTGCAGGTAGTCAACGATCTCCTGCAGCGTCACCAACGCCGCCATCGTCGCCGTCTCCACCTCAGGCAACGACGGAACCCGATCCTGCACCGCCGACAAAATCTCAACCCGCTTGATCGAGTCGATCCCCAGATCCGCCTCAAGCGCCATCGACAGATCCAGCATCTCCACCGGATAACCAGTCTTGTCAGCAACCACCGCCAACATGTCCCCGACCAGATCCACACCCGCCGCCGCCGGCGCAACCGCCACCGCAGCGGGCGCCGGAGCAGCGGGAGCAACAGGGGCCGCAGCAGGTGCAGCCGCCGGACCCATCAACGACTGCAGGTAGTCAACGATCTCCTGCAGCGTCACCAACGCCGCCATCGTCGCCGTCTCCACCTCAGGCAACGACGGAACCCGATCCTGCACCGCCGACAAAATCTCAACCCGCTTGATCGAGTCGATCCCCAGATCCGCCTCAAGCGCCATCGACAGATCCAGCATCTCCACCGGATAACCAGTCTTGTCAGCAACCACCGCCAACATGTCCCCGACCAGATCCACACCCGCCGCCGCCGGCGCAACAGCCACCGCAGCGGGCGCCGGAGCGGCCGGCGCGGGCGCAACAGCCACCGCAACCGGAGCGACAGCAACGGGGGCCGCAGCAGGCGGCGCCGGCATGGTTGCGACCGCAGCAGGGGCGGCCACCGGCGCCGGCGCCACAGGTGCCGGCGCAGGCGGTGCGATGACGGGGGCCGGAGCCGCGGGCGGCGCAGGCATGGCCGGCGGCGGCGGGGCGACCGCCGGGGGAGCCGGAGTGGCCGCCACGCCATAGGGGGCTACCGGCTGAGCCGGCACCACGGTAGTGGCGGCCGGGAAAGCCAGCTGGTTGACCGGCATCGGCGCCATCCCGGTGCTGGAGACCAGAGTCTGCAGCAGGCCCTGCAGGTGGGCGATGGTCTGCTGCATGCTGCCCAGCGCACCGACCATGTGCGTCACCATCTCGGCTCCGGGACCGGACATCAGCGGCGATGTCACCATCGGAACCGCGGCGGCCTGAACCGGCACCGGGGCGTGCGTCGGGACGTGTGCTGGCAACCCGTTCGCCGCGGGAACGGTTGGATGAGTTGCTGTCATTGGGGGCTCCGATACGGTCGCGTGGCCGTTGTGGTCACTGCGGGGGGTGGCTTTCTCAAATTTTTCGGATATCTCAAATTTTTCGGATATCTCAAATTTCTCCGAGGGCCGCTGCACCGGCTCGTCGTTGATGTCAGGTCGTCCGAAGTTGGTGCCGTTGAGCTTCATCGTCAGCTTGGGCGCCGGACGGGTTCGCGGATCGTCACCGTGGCGGTAGTCGGCCCACAGGGCTTCGAAGTTCATCGGAACGCCGGCGGCCACCAGCTGGGCCAGGCCCATCCACAGCGATCGAATCCCGTTCCTGCCCTTGGCATCCAGGGAGACTGCGACGTGGTCCTGGCCGGTCAGGCACTTGCCGACAAGGTTGGTGAGCACGCTGCCGGGGCCGACCTCGACAAAGGTTCGGGCGCCGGCGGACCACATCGCCTGAACCTGCTCAACGAACCGCACGGGCTGTGCGATCTGGTTGGCCAGCGTGGCCTGCATCTGCTCGGCGCTGCCGACGTACGGCTGGGCTGTTGCGTTGGCGTAGACGGGCACCTGCGGCACGCCGAACGGAATGCCCGCCAGGTACGAGGCGAACGGGGCCGCTGCCGAACTGACGATCTCGGAGTGGAACGCCGTGGCGACGTCGAGGAGCCGCGCATTCATGCCCGCTGCGCTGAACCGCTGCGCGGCATCGGCGATCGCCGCACTGTCGCCCGAGAGCACGACCTGGTTGGGGGCGTTGTGGTTGGCGATGACCACCGACAGGCCCCACTCGCCGAGCAGCCTGCTGACCTGTTCGGCCGGCGCGGTCACGGCGCACATCGCGCCGTCGCTGCTGGCGGCGGCCTGCGCCATCAGCGCACCGCGCGCGCGTGCGATGAGCAGCGCGACGTCGTCACTGATCACTCCCGCGGCGCACAGCGCGCTGACCTCGCCGAAGCTGTGGCCGCCGACGGCGACTGGCGCGATGCCCAGCGAGCGCACGACGGACAGCAGGCTGAGGCTGTGTGCGCCGATGCCCGGCTGTGCCCATTCGGTCTTGGTCAGCTCGGCGGCCTGGGCCGCCCGGTCTTCCTCGCTGAATGCCGTTTTCGGCCAGACGACATCGTGCAGATCGCGGTCTGCGTTAAGCAGGTCGGCGCGCGCGAGTTCCCAAGGCGCCAAGGCGGGTTCGTAGAGTTGCGGGATGTCGGCACCCATGCCGACGTACTGGCTGCCCTGCCCGGGAAACAGCAGCGCTACCGGGCCCGCCTGTTGGCAGGAGTAGTAGTAGCCCTTGGGCGAGCTGAATGACGTCTCGCCGCTGGAGGTTTGCAGCTTGGCCGCGGCTTCCCCGAGCATCGTGCGCAGGCCCTCGACGCTGTTGGCGACGACGGCGAGGCGGTGCGGGCGGGTGGCGTCATACGCCGATTGCGTGCTGCGTGCGAGGTAGCCGAGCATGTCCGGCGAGTCGACCAGCGAGGCGGCCAGTTCCCCAGCCTGCGCGGCCAGTGCGGCCGCGGATTCCGCGCCGAGGACCACGAGCTCGGAGTCCCAGGAGCGGTAGCGCGGTGCATGCTTTCCGGCGCCGGAGTATTCCTCGAGCGTGATGTGAAAGTTCGTACCGCCGAAGCCGAACGCGCTGACCGACGCGCGTCGCGGCACATTCTGGTCGGCGATCCAGGGCTTGGTCTGCGTCGACAGGTAGAACGGCGACGATTCGATCTCGAGCCCGGGATTGGGCCGGTCGATCTTGATGGTCGGCGGGAGGGTCTTGTGGTGCAGTGCCATCACGGTCTTGAACAGCCCGCAGGCTCCGGCAGCTCCCTTGGTGTGCCCGACCTGGGACTTGACCGAGCCGACGGCGCACCATTGCCGGTCGGTCCGGCCCGACTCGTCGAACACCCGGCGCAGGGCGGTGAACTCGGCGACGTCGCCGGCTTTGGTGCCGGTGCCGTGGGCCTCGACGAGACCGACCGTCTCGGGTCCGTAGCCGGCGGCCTCATAGGCGCGGCGCAGGGCCTTGGCCTGACCATCGGGACTGGGGGCGTAGATGCTCTTGGCCCGACCATCCGAGGATGTGCCGATGCCGCGGATCACGGCGTAGATCCGGTCGCCGTCGCGCTCCGCGTCGTCGAGGCGCTTGAGCGCCAGCATGGACAGGCCCTCGCCGAGCATGGTGCCGTCCGACTGGTCGGAGAACGGACGGCAGTCGCCGGTACGCGACAGCGCGGTGACCTTGGCGAAGCACATGAACATGAAGATGTCGTTGAAGGCGTCGACGCCGCCGGCGATCACCATGTCGGCCTCGCGCAGGTACAGCTCGTGCAGCGCGATCTCGATCGCGGCCAGTGAACTGGCGCATGCGGCGTCGACAACGCAGTTCGTGCCGCCGAGGTCAAACCGGTTGGCGATACGCCCGGCGATGACGTTGCCAAGCAGGCCGGGGAAGGTGTTCTCCTGCCACGGGGTGTAGCCCGACGCGACGCGCTCGCTGAACGCGGTGAGCTCGTTGTCGGAGAGGCCCGCTGCGCGCAGGCCGCGTTCCCAGATCGGCCGATGCAGGCGACCGCTCATGTAGCCGGACATCTCGGTTCCGCCGGACGAACCCAGCACCACGCTGACACGTTCGCGGTCGATACCGGAGATGTCGCCGCCGGCGTAGTCCTCCAGCACTTGCTGCGCGACCCTCAGCGCCAGCAACTGGGCGGTGTCGGTCGCCGGCACAACGTTCGGCGGAATGCCGAAATCCATCGGCGAGAAGTCGACGGTGGGCAAGAACCCCCCGCGACGGGCGTATACCTTGTCAGGCGTGCGAGGATCTGCGTCGAAATAGTCGTCGATCCGCCAGTGGGACTCCGGTATGTCGGAGAACAGGTCCGCGCCCTCGACGATGTTGCGCCAGAATCGCTCGGCTTCTTCGGACCCGGGAAACAGCGCGCTGACGCCGACCACTGCGACAGGTGGATGTTTGGCTACCACAGGTCTCCTTAAGAACAGCCTTGACACAAAGCATCGAAAGCCTAAGTTTCGCCACCAGAGACGGTGAGTTGCAGCTGGGGGTCCGCTGATCATCCCGATGGCCAGACGCTGCCGGGACAATATCAGAGTGTTGCCGCCATCACACATCGAAGACGTCCGCGCTGGGCCGGCGGTGCATTACAGTCGTCCGCCTGAATGTCACGTCAGCGGGCCGCTGAACTGCTAGAAAACGGCCAGCCGGCGCATGGCGCCGAGCGGGTCAGACCGCCAGCGGTCGGGGCCTGTAGGCGAACGCGTCGGACGGGACAGGCACCCCGCAGGAGCGCGCCGCACTGGCGCGGGTCACGTGGGCAGCACCTTCAAGCAGATTAAGGGCGACCTGGACGGCCTGTCGGTTCTCGCACGCCTCCAGGTGGCTGCCGGCCACCCAGCTGTTGAACGCGCCCATGGCCGGGCCGCACCAGATCTGGTAGTCCAGCACTCGCTCGGGGATGCCGCTGATGGCCCACCGGCTCGACTGCCCCAGGTACCAGCGGAACACCAGTGCCATCTGGTACTTCGGGTCCCTGGAAGCGAGTTCGAGAACCGCCGGGTCACGCTGTTGCCAGTACCGCTGGGTGTCCGCCCATACTTCGGCGACGGTGGTGCCCAGGATCTTCTCCAGCTCGGGACCGTGCTTGGCGACCACGCTGGCCAGGTCGGGGTTGCCCGCGTACCACTCGTAGAGCTTCTTGCCGCGCGGGGCGAACATCGTTCCCCGTTTGAGTACCTGCAGGTTGACGCCCATTTCGAACATGTCCGAGGCGGGGGCCATCATCACGTCCGCGATGCCGGCTTTGGCGAGCATGGCGCGCCCGGGCGCTGACAGGCCCGACTCCACGCAGGCCTGGTTGACGGTCCCGGTCAGCACGTAGGCCGCGCCCATCGCGAAGGCGCCGGCGACGGCCTGCGGTGCGCCGAGGCCGCCCGCAGCACCCACCCG
The DNA here is from genome assembly GCF_046250095.1 of Mycobacterium sp. SMC-11. Classification (NCBI taxonomy): domain Bacteria; kingdom Bacillati; phylum Actinomycetota; class Actinomycetes; order Mycobacteriales; family Mycobacteriaceae; genus Mycobacterium; species Mycobacterium sp. SMC-11. The sequence goes on from NZ_CP176430.1 coordinate 4,775,541, forward strand.
CACCCGGCAGTTCAGCTGGTGCTGCTGGGCCAGCGAATCGCGCAGCATGACGATCTCGGAGAAAAGCGCCGGCAGCGGGCGGTTGTCGGTATGCCCACCGCTGTCGGATTCGACGGTGATGTCCTCGGCCACCGGCACATACCGGGACAGGTCGGCTTCGCGCTGGGTCAGCTTTCCGGCCGCCACCAAGGCGGACACCAGTGCCGCCGGTGCCGGCTCCATGAACATGCGCGCCACCTCGGGCCGCGACACCTTGGCCATCACGTGGTTCCTGCGCACGATGTTGCCGGCCGGATCGGTGTCCAGTCCCGACAGTGCGTAGTGCACCACCGCGGGGGTCAACTTCATGAATGCCGAGGCCTCGACGACGGGAACGCCGCGCGCGATGAACAGTTCGGCGACGCGTGTCTCGAGGGAGGCCTCATTGGGCGAGTGGATCAGGTTGGCTCCCCAGGCGAGGCCGGGCCGGCCGGCCAACGCCGCCTGAATCTCGGCCAGGCCCCGCTCCACCGCCTCGTAGGAGAGCCCGCCCGCACCGAAGAAGCCCATCATTCCGGCCTCGGCCATTGCGATGACCAGCGCCGGCGTCGCGATGCCGTTGGCCATCGCACCGGTGACATAGGGGAAGCGGACGCCGTGCGCCTCGCAGAATTCGCGGTCTCCCAGCCACTCGGGGTAGATCGCGGGCAGGGTCCCTTCCAGGGCGAATTCCGATTCCCCGGCCCCGACCACCTCACCGCCCCGGGCCAGTCCCAGCATCCCGGTGGCCGTTTCGCGCACTACGTGCAGGGGGGTGCGTACGTCGCCGATCATGTCGGCGATGTCCTGCGGGGCGAACACGGCGGACGCGGCGGCGGGGCGCCAACCCAGGCCCGGGCTCGCGTCGGTCTGCTGATCCAGTACTACGCCAGGTCGCTCGTTCACAGTCGGTTCCTCTCGATCACCGGTGCTGTGAGCGCTCGCGCCGAGGGGCCTGCGCACGAACCGGAGAAAACGATGAGAGTTTCTCATGGACCGCGATGGCGGGGAGTCTCCCCACCGGCAAACGGGTATAGGGCTGCCATTCGGCGCCAGCGGCGGCGCCGGTGGACGGAGGAATCGCTGCCGTGGGTCAACTATCGATGGCGTCCTTGCTGCGCCGACGTTCCGGGCTGCGCCAAATCACCGCCGGTCTCGGCGAGCTCGACGCCGAGGTATTCGAGGCAATCGCCCACTCGCCCAGCCGACTACTCGACACCACCATGCCGGTCCTGACCCGCGCCGCCGACCACTCCAAACTGTGGCTGGCCCTGGCAGCCGCCATGGCCGCGACCGGGGGCCCGGCAACTCAGCGGGGCGCCGTACGCGGCGTGGCCAGCCTGGCACTGACCAGTTTGGTGACCAACCAAGTGATCAAACGGATCCGACCACGCGCACGCCCCAACATCCTGCTGGTGCCCCTGCTGCGCCGCGCCCACCGGCTACCGCTGTCGAACTCGCTGCCATCCGGACACTCCGCGAGCGCGGCGGCGTTCGCCACCGGGGTGGGCCTGGAGAACCCGCTGTTGGGCCTGCCCGTCGCGGGGCTGGCCGGCCTGGTCGGTCTGTCCCGCGTCGCCACCGGCGTCCACTATCCCGGGGACGTACTCGCCGGGCTGGGCATCGGTGCGTCGATCGCGGTGGCCGGAGCAAGGCTAGTGCCGCCGATAGCCTCTCCGCCCGCGCCGCACACCACGGCCCTGCGAGTCCCCTCCCCCGCACGTCCCGACGGCAAGGGCATGACGTTGGTGGTCAATCCCGAGTCCGGCGACGGGCGTGCGGGCCAGGTCGCGGCGCAGGTGCGCGAAGCCCTGTCGGCCGTCACCATCGTCGAGGTCGGCCCCGACGACGACCTGGCCGAATCGTTGCGCCGCGCCGCCGCTTCCGCCGAGGTGCTCGCGATCGCCGGCGGTGACGGCTCGGTCGCAACAGCCGCGCATGTGGCGGTGGAACACGACCTGCCGCTGGCGGTGTTTCCCGGCGGGACGTTGAACCACTTCGCCAAGGACATCGGCTGCGACACCACCGCAAAGACCATCCGGGCCATCGCCGACGGCAGCTTGTCGCGGGTGGATGTGGTGCGATTCAACGACGAGACAACCGTCATCAATACGGCAAGCATCGGCGCCTACCCGACGTTCGTGCGCCGCCGGGAACGGTTGCAGGGCAAGCTCGGAAAGCCGGTGGCCAGCGCTTATGCGATGCTGATGACGTTGCGTCGTGAACGGCCGGTGCGCATCTCCTACGACAACAAGACGCTGCAGACGTCGCTGTTCTTCCTCGGCAACTCGGCGTATCAGCCCGAGGGCTTCGCGCCGGCGGTACGGCACCGGATGGACGACGGGTTGTTGGATGTGCGGATCCTGGAGACCGGCCGGCCGTGGTCCACGTTGCGCATCCTGGCGGCGCTGCTGACCGGACGGCTGCAGCGCAGTCGGCTCTACCACGAGTTGCGGGTTCCGCAGTTCCGCTTCGCCGCAGTCGACGGACCGGTGCCGATCGCCCACGACGGAGAGGTCGACACCCCGTGCGTGGAAGCCGAATTCACCGCGTGCTACCGCGCATTACAGGTATTTCGGCCCATGCCCTCGGGCTCGCGGTAGCGACCCGGCCGGTCATCTCGGCGGACGCAGAAGTTTCATCGCGGCCCGTAGCACCGGCGCGGGGATGCGGTCCTGCATCGCCAGCGCGCCGGCGGCGGCCCGGGATCGCAGCGGTGTGCCGCGACCGAACATCCGGTTGAGCGGTCCGCCGGACGGCTCGATCTCGACGTGCAGCGGCGGGGTGCCGACCGCGGCGCCCAAAGCCTGCGCGATCACCATCCGCTGGATCTCGCTGGTGCCTTCGAAGATGGTGTACAGCTTGGCGTCTCGATACCACTTCTCCACCGGATGGTCGGTGATGTATCCCCAGCCACCCAGGGTCTGCACGGCCCGCTCGGTGACCCGCACTGCGACTTCGCTGGCGGCCAGCTTGGCCATCGATCCCTCGCCCCGACTGAATCCGATCCCATTGGCCGCCATCCAGGAGGCCCGCCAGGTCAGCAGCCGCGCTGCGTCGATCGCGGTGGCCAGCTCCGCCAGCGGGAACGCAATGCCCTGGTTGTCGATGATCGGGCCGCCGAATGCCTCCCGCCGGGTGGCATAGTCGGTCGCGTATTCCAGTGCAGCACGGGCGATGCCGATAGCCTGCGCAGCGACCATCGGCCGGGTCTGCTCGAAAGTCCCCAGGGTCGCGGAGCCGGATGTTGGTGCACCGGCCAGGATTTCGCGGGCCTTGGCAAGCTTGTGCTCGAGTTTGTCCGGCCCGCCAAGCAGGTTCTCGGACGGGATGCGGACGTGGTTCAATCGCAGTTCGGCGGTGTGGGAGGCCCGGCAGCCCAGCTTGTCGAGTTTGCGGACCATGTCCAGCCCGGGCGTGCCACCCGGCACGATGAACAATGCCTGGCCGCGGTGGCCCAGGTCCGGGTCGACGACGGCGTTGACCACGTGCACGTTCGCGATACCGCCGTTGCCGATCCACATCTTGTGGCCGTCGATGATCCAGTCGTCGCCGTCGCGGCGGGCGGTGGTGCGTAGGTTGCGAACGTCGCTGCCGCCTTCGGGCTCCGATATCGCCAGCGCTGCGAGTTTGAGATCGCCTGGAGTACCGAAGCATTCAGGGGCCCATTGCAGCATCTGTTCGGCGGTGGCGGCCTGCCCGATCGCCGACAGGGCCAGCGCCGGCATCACGATCGCCAGCCCGATTCCGGCGCAGCCCCAGAACAGCTCTTCCATGAACATCGGCAACGACAACCCCGTCGAGTCGCCGATCAGGTCGCGGTAGAACAGTGGGCTGTAGAAGCCCTGCGCGGCAGCCTCTTCGAGCACCGGCCACGGGAAATCCTGGCGCTGGTCATAGTCGAGTGCGACCGGCCGGATGACCGATTCAGCGAACTGATGGGCGCGGCGGGCCAGGTCGTGCTGTGCCGTGGTCGGCGTGAGGTCGAAGGCCATCGCAGGGTCCTTGCCGTCCTTGCGGCCCGCTGTAGCCGCCCGAACACCTGGAATTGCCGCTCCATCGCCGGGCCAAACGCGTCGGCCGGCTCCGGCGCCGTGATTCAGGAGGCGATCAGGGTGTCGATCTGGTTGAGCGCCGAGGTGGAGCCTTCGACGACACCCATGTCCAACACCTTGTGCAGGTCTGCGGCGGAGGTGAACGTGCTCGCGTACGTCGCGCGGGTTCCACCGTCGTGCTCGACGAAGGTGTAGACGTTCCTGGAGGTCGGCATCCCGGGATCCGGGTTGAAGTCCAGATCGGCGAAGCCGTCGTCGAAGGTGAAGCTCCCCGGCTCGTCGACGGCGACGATCTGCCAGTAGCCGGCGTACTTCTCACCGTCGGGACCGGTCATGAAGTAGTTCGTGCGTCCGCCGGGGGTGAGGTCGTGGTCGACCACGGTCGCGGGGAATGTCGGTGGACCCCAGACTTTTTCCAGCTGGCGTGGGTCGGCGTAGATCTGCCAGATTCGTTGCACCGGCGCGGCGAAGTCGGCGGTGATGGTCAAGGTCAAGGCCTCGATGTCGTGTTGGACGTCGATCACAGGCATGGTGCGGACCTCCTAGGTCTCCTCGGACGAGATGAGTTCGTCGATACGGGCGATGCGACCACGCCAAACCTGTTCCAACTCGGTGAGCATGGCCGCCACCGACCGCACCGCGGCGACGTCACCGCGGGCCAACTGCTCGCGGCCGCTGCGGCGCTTGGTGAGCAGGCCGGACTTCTCCAACACGGCGACGTGCTTCTGCACCGCGGCGAAGCTCATCTCGTACTTCACCGCGAGGTCGGAGACCGAGTGCTCTCCGGCCAGCACCCGGCGCATGATGTCACGCCGAGTGCGGTCGGCAAGTGCGTGGAACAGGGCGTCCACCCGGTCGTCGTCGAGCGTGATCACCCAATAATCGTACAACCGATTGGTTGTAGATTGTCAAGGGGGGCCGGCGAAGCCGGGATCGGATCAGACCAACGGGAACCAGTAGTCGAGAGTCTCCTCGACACCTCCCCAGTCGATGCCCATCCAGTCGGTGAAGAACTCCTCGATCTTGCCGAAAGCGTTGTAGATCATCTCCACGATCGAGTTGAACAGTCCTACGAACACACCACTTTCGATCAACCCGCCGCTTGTCAGCGCACTGATCCAGGTGCTGAACTCGTCGATATCACCGGAGAGGTCGATGTTGGTGATCAACCCGTCGGTGCTGAAGGTGTGGTTGGCGACCTCTTCCGGCGTTAGGCCCAAGTACATGACGTGCTCCCAGAGCAAGCCGAGCATGGAGTTCGACGCGTAGTCGGCAACGGGGTCACCGGGGAACTCGTAGATCGTGGTGGTGAAGGCGTCGTTGGGGGTATGGAAGCCGTTCAGCAGTGGGTACAGGTCGGAGGTGTTGGTGGCGCCGGAGGGATCCGACCACACGCCGGTCGTACTGGACGGATCACCGATGAAAACGAAGTGCAACGCCCCCGACGGGATGACATCGTTATGGGCCAATTGGGCCATCGCGATCGAGCCGGCGGTGGCGCCCTGCGAGTAGCCGAAGACCCACAGCGGGTGCTCTTCGTCGTAGGCGCCGGGGTTGGCGGCAAATTCGGCCTCCACGGCCTGGACGATCAGTGCCGCCCCGGCGAAACTGCTGTGCCCCTGCAGGATGAGTTGCGGGGTGGTCAGCACCTGAAGCGCAGAATCGCAGCCGGCGGAGCCGATCACGCACACGCTCGCGTCGTCGCCGGCGTCGAAGCCCAGCGGCCGCAGGAACAGATCGGCCGCAGTGTGGGCGAACTGCGCCGACGGCGTGGTCAACATGGTCCCGCCGACGAAGATCGCGGTGTCCGACAGCAGGGCTATTTGGCGCGCGTGCGCCGTTTGGACGACCGGGGTTCCGACGACACCGGCCGCGATCACGCTTGCGGCAGCAAGCGGCGCGAAAACCTTGGTTGCGTTCATGCCCGAGTCTCCTAAGGTTTATGTATGAGGTAGGGAAGAAATCCTGAAGATCCCATAGTGGCAGTCTCGCCGCAGACACGTCAATCGGCATACCGCTCCGGGAGAACGCCGTTGCCCACCACGTTCGATCTGATCCGAGAGCCGTTGACTTGCTCCGATTAACCCTGCCATGATCGCCCTCAGGTTTAGCTTTCGATTTACTCGTGTGATTTTTAGCTATGACCATCGGAGTGGGTCTGGCACGAATGATTCGGAAAGGCGGCATGCCCGTGGTGAAGGACGCCCCGCGATGCTGACCAAGCTCTGCGCACCGATCGCGATCGCCGGCATCGCGGCAGGCGGTGTGCTCGCCGCCCCGCTAGTCCATGCCGCGTATACCGATGTCAACCTGCAGGTCGACGTCGACCTGTTGGCCGACACCGCGATCTTCGTCGGTCCGACGATCCTGTCGACGCCGTCTGCGACATTCGCCCGGACCGCGGCCGACCTGTTCCTGCGGCCGCTGGGCTTCGACGGTGGCGACGACCCCGCTTCATGCCTGATCGGTTCGGGCACGTGTGACGCGCCGCTGCAGCTGCTGGCCACCCCGGGCCTCATCCAGGTCGGCCACAGCAGTTTCGCCGGTGCGGCCGAGATCGTGCGGACGGTACAGGCCGAACTCGCCGCCAACCCCGGCGCCTACGACGCCGAGCATCCGTTGTGGATTTTCGGCTACTCCCAGGGCGCCACCGCCGGCTCGATCGCGATGGCCCAACTGGCCCATGACGGCGTCGACCCGCAGGCCCTGCACTTCGTGTTCATCGGCGACCCGACCGCTCCCGACGGCAAGTATCCGAATGCGGTCGACGACGGGTCGCCGCACACCAACTTCTCCGACACCTGGATGCTGTACGGCAAAGAGACCCCGAACGACGCCTTCCCGACCACGATCTACACCATCCCCGGTGACCCCAACGCCGACCACACCTCCACCTCGCCGTACGGCGATTTCTACGAGCACATGATGTACCTGGGGCTCACCCCCGATCAGGTGGCCAACCACACCGCCACCACCGACGACCTGCTCACCACCATCAACATCTCTACTGACTTCGACCAGTTCGGCGCCTGGCTCAACGCGTGGGGCCACGGACTGGCCGACAGCAGCTGGTGGGATGGCCTGTTCTACTCCGCCGTGGCGTTCGTCTACAGCGCCTTCGGCAAGCTCGAGGACTTCTTCGGCGACTGGATGGGCCTGGACTGGGGCGGGGTCGAAGAAACGCTGGACTACTGGTTCCCGACGGTCTGAAACATCGCGCTTCGCAAATGATTTGGAAAGGCGGCAGGCCAGTGGTGAACGGACGTCCCACGATGCTGACCAAGACCTTGGCGCCGATCGCGGTGGCCGGCACGGTGGCGGGCGGTGTGCTGTCGACGCCGGTAGTGCACGCCACGCATGTCGACGTGAACCTGCTGGCCGACACCGCGATCTTCGTCGGTCCGACGATCCTGTCGACACCGTCTGCGACATTCGCCCGGACCGCGGCCGATCTCTTCCTGCGCCCGTTGGGCTTCGACCTCGATGACGACGCGAGCGCATGCGTGGTCGGCTCCGCGGGATGTGACGCGCCGCTGCTGCTGCTGTCCACCCCTGCCCTGGTTCAGCAGGGCCACAGCAGCTTCGTCGGGGCGGCCGAGATCGTGCGCGAGGTGCACGCCCAACTCGCCGCCAACCCGGACGCCTACGACGCCGAGCACCCACTGTGGGTGTTCGGCTGGTCGCAGGGTGCAACCGCCGGTTCGATCGCGATGGCCCAGTTGGCCCACGAGGGCATCGACCCGTCGCTGCTGCACTTCGTGTTCATCGGCAACCCGGTGGGCTCCGGCGCCGCGATACCGGATCTCGGCGGAGGCTCCTCATCCGGCGACTTCTTCGACACCGGCCTGTTGTCCGGCGTCCACACCCCGACCGACGCGTTCACCACGACGGTGTACACGATCCCCGGCGACCCGGTCGCCGACCCCAACTCCACCTCGGCGTTGGGGATCCTCTACGAGCACATGATGTACCTGGGGCTCACCCCCGATCAGGTGGCCAACCACGCGGCGACCATCGACGGCATGCTCACCGACATCAACATCTCCGGCGCCTTCGACCAGTTCGGCGCCTGGCTCAACGCGTGGCCCCACGGCCTGATCGACAGCGGCTGGTGGGAGGGCCTGTTCTACTCGCTGGTGGCGTCCTTCTACAGCGTCTTCGGCAACATCGAGGACTTCTTCGGTGACTGGCTGGGCATCGACTGGGGCGGGGTGGAAGACACTCTCGACTTCTGGTTCCCGGCGGAGGTTTAACGCGGCCGTCGCGACGCTCCTCCCAGCTGGCTACCGTCGATGCTGTGACGGTGTCGAGATCGCGCATCACCCACGCCTGCGCAGTGGGAAGCGTCGCGCTCGTACTTGGGGCGGTCCCGTCGTGCAGCCAGCCGGGGCATCCGCCGCCGCCGGCCAGCACCCCGTCCGCCACGGTGCCCGTCATCCCTCGCCCGGACGCGCCCTACGCACCCCGCGAGGAGCTGATTGCGCCGGTCTCCACATTGATCAACGACGCGATTGCAGTTCCCCGGCTGCCGGGTGCGGTGGTCCGGATCGGGCACGCCGGCACGATCGTCTTCAGCCAGGCGTTCGGCGCGCGCAAACTCGCAGACGAACCGGGGCTCGACGGCATACTCTCGCCGGCCGAACCGATGACCGAAGACACCATGTTCGACATCGCGTCGTTGACGAAGTGTCTCGCGACGACCGTCGCGGTCCTGCAGCTGTACGAACAGGGCCGGGTCGGAATCGACGAACCCGTCCAGACCTACCTGCCGGAGTTCAACGAGACCAACGACCCGCGGCGCGCCCAGGTGACGTTACGCATGCTGCTTACCCACACCTCGGGCATCGGGGGCGATCTGAGCCACCAGGGCCCGTGGGGCCTGACCGAGGCGGACAAGGCGAGTGGTGTTCATCGGGCACTGACCGCACCGCTGGAGTTCGGTCCCGGCGAGATCTTTCACTACTCGGACATCGGCTTCATCATCCTGGGCGTGCTGGTCGAGACGATGACCGGCCAACCGTTGGACACCTACGTGCAGGACAACGTCTTTGCGCCGCTGGGCATGGCCGACACCCGCTACCTGCCCGCCACCAAAGCCTGTGGCCCACACCAGGTCCGCGGTACCGCCATTGCACTCGACGCGCGGGCATCCCAGGACGGGCAGTGCCCGGTAGGGAGCTGGAGCACCGACCTGCTGGCCCGCATAGCGCCGACGTCGCATGACGAAGACACCCCCGAGAACAACCCGGACTTCGATCAGCTGCTGCGCGGCACGGTCAACGACCCGACGGCGCGCCGCATGGGCGGGGTGGCCGGCAGCGCCGGCGTGTTCTCGACCGCCGCCGATATCGGCAGGTACGCCCAGGCCCTACTTGATCGGCTGGCGGGGCGCCCGAGCCCCTTTCCGCTGCGGCAATCGACCCTGGAATTGATGACGACACCCCAGCAACCCGGGCACGACCCAGCCCAGCTCGTGGCTGCGAACGCCGCTGCGCAACAGGAGAATGCAACGTCGCCCAATCGGCCCGATCCCCTGCTCGCCGCGCACTATCCGGCGATCGCCGGGCAGGATCTCCGCGGTTTCGGCTGGGACATCGATACGCCGCACTCCCGGCCGCGCGGGATGGTCTTTCCGATCGGCAGCTTCGGGCATACCGGGTTCACGGGAGTGACGCTGTGGATCGACCCGGGGTCCAACACCTACGTGATCGTGCTCGCCAACGTGATCCATCAGCGCGGCGGACCGCCCATCGCAGGGCTCAGCGGCGACGTGGCCACCGTGACCGGCCGGGCGCTGCATCTGTACGGCAGCTGACGGGTCAACTTCTACCCGTGGTCACAACCGGCCGCGCGCACCTGGCGATAATGGCCGGGTGGCCGATCGCAACGCTCCCGCTATCCCCGTCATCGCGCTGACGGGTTACCTCGGGGCGGGAAAGACCACGCTGCTCAACCACGTGCTGCGAGCGCCTGGCGCTCGAATCGGCGTCATTATCAACGACTTCGGCGAACTCAATGTCGACGCCGGCCTGGTCACGGGCCAGGTCGACGAGCCGGTGTCCATCGCCGGTGGGTGCATCTGCCACCTGCCGGATGAGGGCGGACTGGACGAGGCGCTGGAGAAGCTGGCCGACCCGAAGCTAGCGCTGGACGCGATCATCATCGAGGCAAGCGGGGTGGCCGAACCCGCCGATGTCTCGCGGGTGATTCGGTTCAGCGGGGTGGAGCGAATACGCCACGGCGGTGTCGTCGACGTCATCGACGTAGCGGAACACTTCGACACGGTCGATACCGAGTCGGCCCCGCCACAGCGCTACGGCGTGGCCTCCCTGGTCGTGGTCAACAAACTGGATCGGATCGCCGAAGACGCCCGCGAACAGGCCCTTGCTCGGGTGGAAGCCCGTGTGCGCGAACTCAATCCACACGCTCACGTGGTGGGTGCGATGGCCGGACGCGTGGATCCCCGGCTGCTGTACGACATCAGCGACGGCGGGGAGTCCGGACAGATGTCGTTTCGGGAGCTGCTCCTCGACGACGCCGGCGAGCACCACGATCACGTGCATGCAGACTCGGTAACCGTCGTCGGCGACGGCGCCGTTGACCCGGGACCGCTCATCGACCTGCTAGAACAGCCGCCGCAGGGCGTCTACCGGATCAAGGGCACCGTCGCGATCGGCAAGCGTCACTACCTGGTCAACGTCGTCGGCGCGTCGGTGCACGTGGTGACCGCGCCTGCGAGCGTGAGCGCCAGCCACCTCGTCGCGATCGGCACACACCTCGACACCGCGGACGTTCGCGCCCGACTCGTGGAGGCACTGCGGCCCGCCGGGGAGAAGGTGTCCGCCGCGGGCATGCGGCGGTTGCAGCGATTGCGGCAATACAGCATCTAGGCCGCAGCCGTACAACCAGGGTTCTTCACTCCGTTGCGGGTCCGATGAAATCGATGCCCGCGCGAATCGCGGGGCGATGCCGCAAGATTCGGAAATGCGCCAACCGGCCCAGGCCCGCCGTCGTCATCAAGCGTGCGCCTGGCCAGGACGCGACGACCTTCTCGCTCGTCACATACGGAGTATCGGGGTCATCGGGGTCGTGGATAAGCAGCAGCGGCGGATAGTCGGTCTTCTCGGCGATCCGGACCATGTTGGTGTCCTCGAGCGGCATGCCGATACGGCGTTCCAGGCGTCGATGGAGGCCGGCGCGTATCCGCCGGCCGAAGTTGTGGCGGGCGGCAAACAGATCCAGATAGATCGGGAACTCGCCCATCGGCGCAAGGAACACCAACCGTCCGACCGTCGTGCCCCACGACGCCGCGAAGGCGGTCGCGTTGGCCCCGAGGGAATGGGCGACCACCGCGCGGGCCGGCCCGTGTGTCCGGATCATGGCTGCCACCGCTTCGGCGCATTCGATGGCGGTGGTGCGACCGGGTGCCAGTACGCCCGGCTCGGACTCGTTATGGCTGGGCAGGTCGAACGCGATTACGCGGTGCCCGGATTCGACGAGGGGTTTGATGAACATGCCCAGGTGGGGCCGGCGCCCGCCCCAGCCGTGCACGAGGTAGACCGGCGGCCCCTCACCCCAGGACTCGCCCACGATCCGGTGCCCGTCCCAGTGCGCTTCCAGCGGCTGGCCGGGTGGGACGCCGGGCGGCATACGCAGGCTCGACTCGAGGACCGGCGGGGTGCACCACAGTTCCAGTGCCCAACGCGACCCGATGGCGGGCGCGACTCGCTCCAGTAGCCAGAACAGCCGACGCACCCGCGGGCTGACCGGCGGTTGGACACCGGAGCCCTCCACATCGAGAACGCTCGGGCTGGGAGAATCGCCGCCCTCGGCACTGGCTTGATCTCGGCGAAGGCCCTGTCGAGCGGCCGAGGGGTTCGTTGACTCCGGCACATGTCGAGGTTAGCGAGGTGATGCGGTCGGTAGCCAACATCGAGCTGGCACTGGTTCAGGCCTTGAGGGTTGGCGTGATCGCCGCATCGAGGATCGAGGTATCGCGCGTGGCGACGGTCAGATTGCGGCGCAACGCCTGGGCGACGATGATGCGGTCGAACGGGTCGCGGTGCTCCCAAGGAAGCCGCCCGGCGAGGATCGCATCAGCGGAGTCAATCGCCAGTTCCGTGCTGCTCATGTCGGCGATGACGTCGGTCCAGGTCGACAGCAGCGCTCCCCCGTCGAGGCGGCCCAGCCTGGTCTTGGTCGCGATCTCCCATGCCGAGGCAGCGGTAACCCACACCGAGGTTCCCGGATCGCTCAAGATCGCGAGCGTGTCGGCGTCGACGTTCGAGGGCTTGCTGACCAGCCACAGCAGGGTGTGGGTATCGAGCAGGACGTTCACGCCTCGGCGTCTTCCCAGGCCGCGAGTTCTGCTGCCGGTAGCGCGTCATCGAAGTCGCTCGGTACGACGAGGCTCGGCAACTGGCCAAACCTGCGCGGTACAGCGCTGATCGGCACGAGCTGCGCGACGGGCTGACCGTGGCTGGTGATGGTGAATGACGCGCCGGCCTTGACGTCATTCAAAAGCCGGTTGAGCTGGTTCTTAGCGTCCGTGCTGCTGATCGTCTCCATCGGTTGCATCGTATCGAGATTAGGCCGATCGCGCTAGCGTTACTAGCGCGATCGCCTGCCTGTAGGACATCGGTTCAGACACATGACAAGGAGAGGCCGCCGCCGCTGCGAAAATGCGATTAGCGGCGAGGACCTTACAAGGCACCTGTAGGTCTCACGCTGCATGTCATACGACGAGGTTGTGCGCTGGCGGATACCGGGTGTCTCACGTGGTGTCACCCGAACTTTGTCTCAAAGTCGTGTCATTTCTTCGGGACCCCGAGGAACGACCGCTACCAGCGCATCGACGGAGCACAAGGCCTCGTCGGATGCGGACTGTTCGGCGATGGAAGCCTCTGGCCGCATCTGCTGTTCGCGGTCAAGTCTTGAGGGGTCGCGCAATTGAAGCCGGCGCTTCGCGTGAGGCTGCGTGAAATTCTGCGAGGTCTAGCGTAGGCGGAATGGGTTTGTTCAGTCATGAGGAGTTCCGGGATCCGGCCGACGGCATTGGTGGCGGCGATCGTGGTGGGGTTGTCGAGCGAGCTCGGCGTGCTGAGGTGGGCCAATACGGGGTTGACGAACCTGTGGTGGTGGGTCCGGGGTTGCCGCCTGAGGATGGTTCATGCGGTCAGTTCGCTGTTCAGTTCCATGTGTCTACGTCAATGCTGTTCGGGTTGAAACGTATTGCGGATATACGTGGGGTGAGCGTGCCGGAGGTATGCCGGCAGGTGATCGGTGTGTTTGTCGCCCAGCAGGAGGGTGAGCTGGGTGGGTTGCTTGCTGCCGAGTCTGAGGCGACTGATTACCGGCCGAGTTTGGGTCAGGCGTAATCGTCATCGTCCTATGCGCATGTCTGTATGACACCTTGGTGAGACATATGACAAGGGCATGACACCGCCACTGAGAAAGTGACACGCAGCGTGAGACCCTACAACTCCCGTTCCGTCAGTGCGCCATATTCGTAAAACGCGACAAGTGCAGCTGATGTGCCACCGTCACCGTCTTCGTCGGCCCGTTACGGTGCTTGGCCAAAATCAGGTCCGCTTCACCACCGCGCGGGTCGTCGCGCTCAAAGGCGTCCGGACGGTGCAACAGGATGACCATGTCCGCATCTTGCTCCAGGGAACCCGACTCACGCAGATCGGACAGCATCGGCTTCTTGTCGGTGCGCTGCTCGGGCCCACGGTTGAGCTGGCTGAGCGCAATCACCGGAAGTTCCAGCTCCTTGGCCAGCAGCTTGAGCTGCCGGGAGAACTCGGAGACCTCGAGCTGACGGGACTCGACCTTCTTGCCCGAGGACATCAGCTGCAGATAGTCCACCACCACCAGGCGTAGGTCGGCCTTCTGTTTCAGCCGGCGGGCCTTGGCGCGGATCTCCATCATGGTCAGGTTGGGCGAGTCGTCGATGTAGAGCGGCGCCTCGCTGATCTCGCTCATTCGGCGCGCCAGCCGGGTCCAGTCGTCGTCGGTCATCCGGCCCGAGCGCATGTCACCGAGCTTGATCTTGGCCTCGGCCGAAAGCAGCCGCATGACGATCTCGGACTTGCCCATCTCCAGCGAGAAGAAGACGCTGGGCAGCCGGTTCTTGATCGAGCAGGATCGCATGAAATCCAAAGCGAGCGTTGACTTCCCCATACCCGGCCGCGCCGCAATAATGATCATCTGGCCCGCGTGCAGCCCGTTGGTCACCTCGTCGAGATCAGTGAAGCCGGTCGGCACACCGCGCGCCACCCCGCCGTGCGAAGCGATCGCGTCGATCTCGTCCATGGTGGGCTGCAGCAGGTCTTCGAGCGGGACGAAGTCCTCGGAAGCACGCCGGTCGGCGACCTCGTAGATCTCGGCCTGGGCCCGATCCACGATCTCGGCGACATCGGCGCCCTCTGCGCCCGCGTAGCCGTACTGCACCACCCGGGTGCCGGCTTCCACCAGGCGGCGCAGGATGGCCTTCTCGGCGACGATCGTGGCGTAGTAGCCGGCGTTGGCCGCGGTGGGCACCGTGGAGATCAGCGTGTGCAGGTACGGGGCACCGCCCACCCGGCGCAGCAGGCCGCGGCGGTCGAGCTCGGCGGCCACGGTGACCGCGTCGGCCGGCTCACCGCGCCCGTAGAGGTCCAGGATCGCGTCGTAGATGTTCTGGTGCACCGGGCGGTAGAAGTCACTGGGCCGCAGCCGCTCCAGCACGTCGGCGATGGCGTCCTTGCTCAGCAGCATGCCCCCGAGCACCGACTGCTCTGCGGCCATGTCCTGGGGCGGTTGGCGTCCGACGTCCTCGCGCGGCGGCTCCTCAAGCTCAGAGTGCCCACGGTCGTCGACTACTGCCATGCGCCCCTCCTCCTCCACTGGCACGATCGAATGATTATTCGGTGCTAATCAGCGCCGAACATATCCGGTGGCTGTGACATCTCCAGCCGCCCCCGTTGTGCCGTGCCGCGTTGACGGTAGGCGTTGCTGGCGGCCGGACAAAACGAGCTTGTGAACAAAGGTGTGGATTAAGTGTGCACACCGGTCCCCCATTTGTTTGGGACGGTGGGGAAGACTTGTGGATTGCGCTTCCCAGCAACGTCATCCCCGCAGGTGAGGGCGGTAGCTAGGGGTGTTTTGATTGTGGAAGACAATCCCTTCGGCGTGTCGCCATAGGTTGCCGTCTTGGGCGTGTTGCTTTGCAGACAGGTAGACGCGATTCCACATCAAGGTAAACACCCACACCCCGACAGACGGGTCCAAAAGTTAGCCAGCACTAACCCGGGCTGGCTGCTATCCGAACACAGCAAAGCCCCGGCAGCGCCAATGAGGCGTTGCCGGGGCTGCTGAGGTACGTGCTTAGTTTGCCGCGGCGACGTCGAGGGTGACGTCGACGTTCACCTCGGGGTGCAGGTGCACCGACACCGGGTGGCTGCCGACGGCCTTGATGTGAGCCTTGGGCAACCGGACGATGCGCCGGTCCAGGTTCGGCCCGCCGGCCTTCTTGATGGCGGCGACCACGTCAGCGGCGGTCACTGAGCCGAACAGCTTGCCCGAGTCGCCCGAGGTCTTCACCGGCAGCGTGACCGTGCCCAGCGCCTGCAGAGCTTCCTTGAGCTCCTTGGCGTGGTCCAGGTCGCGCACCTGCTTGGTCTCGCGGGCACGACGGATGTCGTCGGCCTGCTTCTGCGCGCCACGCGTGGCGACGATGGCCAGCCCCCGCGGGAGCAGGAAGTTGCGGCCGTATCCGTCCTTGACCTCGACGGTGTCTCCGGCCGCTCCGAGGTGGTCCACCTCAGCGGTCAAAATGAGCTTCATCGTTTCGAACTTTCTCTGACTTGAGGGGTCGGCTAGCGCGCCGACGAGGTGAAGGGCAGCAACGCGACCTCGCGAGCGTTCTTCACCGCAAGCGCGACATCGCGCTGGTGCTGAACGCAGTTACCGGTCACGCGACGGGCGCGGATCTTGCCCCGCTCACTGATGTAGGTGCGCAGCAGCGAGGTGTCCTTGTAGTCGATCACCTGCTTCTTGTTCGAGCAGAATGCGCACTTGCGAGTCTTGATCGGCTTCTCAGGAGCCGGACGCCGCTTGTTGGATTTGGCCATTACCTATCTCTTTCGTGCTGTGGTTCGTTTGTCTAGAAGGGCGGCTCGTCGTCGGCGCCACCGAAGGAGCCGGACGCCGGAGCACTGCCCCACGGGTCCTCCGCGGGCGGGCCGGACGGACCGGCCGAGGCCGGCATGCCGCCGCCCCCGCCGAAGCCGCCTCCGCCGCCGCCGCGGCTGACCTTGTTGATCTTGGCGGTGGCATACCGCAACGAGGGGCCGACCTCGTCGACCTCCACCTCGTAGACGGTGCGCTTCTCGCCCTCGCGGGTCTCGAAGGACCGCTGCCGCAGCCGCCCGGTGACGATCACCCGCGATCCGCGGGTGAGGCTCTCGGCCACATTCTCGGCGGCCTCGCGCCAGATGTTGCACCGAAGGAACAGCGCGTCGCCGTCCTTCCACTCACCGCTCTGCCGGTCAAAGACCCGCGGAGTGGACGCCACCGTGAAGTTGGCGACCGCCGCCCCCGAGGGGGTAAACCGCAGATCGGGGTCCGCGGTCAGGTTTCCAACGACGGTGATCGTGGTGTCACCTACAGCCACGGGGCCCTCCTAGGATCGGTGTCAGCGCTTGATGCAGCATTCGCAGCATGAGCCTACGCAACGGCTGCGACAGCGGGCTACGACTTGTCGGTGCGCATCACCTTGGTGCGGAGCACCGACTCGTTCAGGCTGAGCTGACGGTCGAGCTCGGACACGGTGGCCGGCTCGGCCTTGACGTCGATGACCGCGTAGATGCCCTCGGCATGCTTGGCGATCTCGTAAGCCAGGCGGCGCTTGCCCCAGATGTCGACCTTGTCGACCGAACCGCCGTCTTTGCGGATGACGTTCAGGAACGTCTCCAGGGACGGGGCAACGGTGCGCTCGTCGAGAGTGGGGTCAAGGATGACCATGATTTCGTATGGACGCATGGGAACCTCATCACCTCCTATGGTCGTAGTGCGGCCGTGGAGGTATCCACGGCAGGAGGGTCGCCTGCGTCGGCAACCGGGCTAGGTTACCGGAGGCGGACGGCCGGAGCGAAATCGGCGGGTTGCTCACCGAGTCCGATTAGGCTCACCGCCATGGTGAGTCACGGCAGGTGGTTCGTGATGTCGGCAATCGTCCTTGCCGCACTGGGCGGGCTGTCGAGGCCGGCGCCGGCGGTCGCCGATGACAACTGGGTGCAACCGGGCCAGGTCGCGATGTTGATCCCCTCCGACGACGAGGTCAGTACATTCGCCGGGATGCCGATGTCCAGCACGGGTCCAGTGGGCATGGTGCCGTCGCCGCCGGAACGTCTGCGACAGCGCGATGACTGCCGGGCGTTCTACGAGGTGGGCACTACTGAGGTGGTCGGGAACAACTACGCGTCTCACCGAGCGCAGCGGTGGGAGAACCGCGCACACGAAGCGGCCGCGATCGTGGCTGTAACGACCTTTCCTTCGGTCGCCGAAGCGAGCGCGGCGTTCACCAACACCTACAACCGGCCGGCGGTCGACCGCTGCCTCAACGCGCGGTTGGCTGGGACCGACGTCGATGCGGGCGTCACCATGGACCTGGTGCACGTCGAATTAAGCCCGGACGCGACCGTGGCCTCCTGGCTGCTCTCGGCTCGCTTCAACGGCGCGAACATGGGGTTCACCTCGGCGTTCCTCGTCGCTGTCGGCGCCAACTTCATGGTCGAGGTGCTCTCCAGCCAGTGGGGCAACGCCGCCGTGACCATGGACCGGCTCAGCCAGCATGTCTTGGACCGGGTGCACTGACCCCGGTCCCGAGGTCAGGTTGCCGGAATCCAGACCATCAGCCGCTCGGCGAGCTTCGCCGCCGCCTCAGCCCCGCCGGCGCCGCGCCGGCACACCGAGGTGTACAGCACGACGTTGCTCTTGACGTCGGCCTCGTAGGCGCAGGTCCAGTCGAGCGGCTTGCCGTCGGCCAGTTGCACCCGGCTCCACTGCGCTCGGGTCCCGTCGACGGCGGGGACGTGGAACTGCCAGGTGACGTTCGCATCGGTGTCACGCGGGTTGTGCACCGCGACCCCCTCACACTTGCGCAGCTCGGCGGGGAACGCCGCGCTGAACGCGGCGCGTGCCTTGTCGGTGTCGGGGTAAGAAGCCACACCCTGGCCGACCACGACGTCGGCATTCTCTTCCCGGTCCTTCTGCTGGGCGCCCTTGTAGGCCGTCCACTCGAAGCCGAAAGCGGGCATGGCCGGGCCGAGCAGCACCGTGCACTCGGCGTGCTCGTCCAGCGTCACCGGCGGCGCCGGCTGGTCGAAGCGCTTCTCGAAACCCAATGGCGAGCCGACGATGGGACCGGACACGTCCGCGGGCAGTGGCAGGGTGCGCAACCGATCCGGCAGCACCAGCGGCGGCGGAACCGGTGACATCGAGGACCGGCGAGCGGGTTCCCCGGCGGGAGCCACCGCCTCCGAGGTCTCGGCCTTGGTGGTGTCACCGGGCGATGGCAGCCTGACAGCCTGGGCGGATCCGCCATCCTGATCATCGCCGCGCGAACACCCCAGCATCGCCATCGCGACGAGGCCCGCGACGCCCACTGCAGCCGATACCCGTTTCATCACGTCGCTCCTCGCCGGTCCGTCGTCCATGCGTCAGCCCCCGATCCGGTTCGCCGTTATATCCGCTATCTGCTGCGTGGTTGTCGAGGGGTTGCCGGTCTGGCATGCCCCGTCACGGTGTATCACATTGCGCTGCAGGCGAATCTGTGTTGCGCAGCGCCATCCGGTGCTCTGCTGGTCACGCTGTTCCGACAAGATGACGGACAACTTCGAGTCCGTGACTGCGAGGGAATCGACGTGCCAGGCCGCATGCTCGTCGTTCTCGGCGGGAATCATCGCCGTCCGGCAGCGCGCCTGCAGATCGGCGTTGATCGTCCGGCGGAATACCCGCGACGCGGTTCGTCCGTTCGGATAGGCGGCCGCGCCCTGCCAGGTAAAGAAGTTCATGTCGTCACTGTCCTGCTGTGAGACCTGGCGATACGCGGTGTATTCCGTGGTCCAGAAATCTTTGCCGGAAAGCGTAAGCGCCTTGCACTCGTTGCGATCGCGCAACGTGACCTCGGCGCTGGGTACCTGCCAACTGCCCTTTCCGTGCATTGGCAACCCAACGATGGCGCTGACATCGTCGTCGGACAGCAGCAGCGCGCCGACCCGTCCGGGCGGCAACCCATCCGTGGACGCCAGACCGGGGGTCTTGGGAGCCGAAGACACGTTGGCCATCATCGCGTCGACGGGAATATCACCCGTGGTCGCACTGCAGCCAACGGTCGCCAGCAGCGCCAACGAGCAGCACGCCGCGGCGTGAACTGAACGGTTCATCGGATGTCCCGCATCTCTCGGTGGCAGCTCGAGCCCAGATCGTCACGATCGTAGCCGCTGGCCGGGCCGCTGTCCGGCGGTAACAGGCATGCCGGCCGGCGCTGCCGGGGGCGAGGACGGACCCCGCGCGGGTGGAGGCCGCGGCGGCGAAATTGAGGTACAAGGTCCTCCCCGCACAACGTTGTGCGGCACATCTCGCGCTGTGACGGTAGCCTCACCGGAATGTCTGATGTTTCCTTGTTAACTTTGTTGCGCGAACGCGCCTCCCTCGCGCCCGACGAGGCGGCGTTCACCTACACCGATTACGACCAGAACTGGGACGGTGTCGCCGAGACCCTGTCGTGGTCACAGATGTATCGGCGCGCGCTCAATGTCGCCAAGGAACTCCAGCGGCACGGGTCTGCCGGGGACCGCGCGGTGATCCTGGCCCCGCAAGGCCTCGGTTACATCGCAGGTTTCCTGGGCGCCATCCAGGCGGGATTCATCGCCGTGCCGCTGCCGGTTCCGCATCCCGGCGCGCACGACGAACGGGTCAGCGCCGTTCTCACCGACACCGCTCCCACCGTCGTCTTGACCACGACCGGGGCGGCAGATCTTGTTGCTGAGTATGTCCGGGAATCCGGGGCCGACGCCACGGCAACCGTCGTCGAAGTCGACGCTTTGGACTTGGACGCCAGCGTCGCCATGGGCGAGCAACCTGTCGACTCCGGTGGTGTGGCTTATCTGCAGTACACCTCGGGCTCGACTCGGCTTCCGGCCGGCGTGATGGTTTCGCACCGCAACCTTCAGGTGAACTTCCGGCAGTTCATGGCGGGTTACTTCCCGGAGTTCAACGGGGTGGCACCGCCCGACACGACGATCGTGTCGTGGCTGCCCTTCTACCATGATCTGGGCTTGATCCTGGGCATCATCGCACCCATCCTGGGCGGCTACCGTTGCGAGCTGACGAGTCCGGTGGCGTTTTTGCAGCGTCCGGCGCGCTGGGTCCAAGCAATGGCCAGCCACACCCGATCGTTCTCGGCGGCGCCGAATTTCGCCTTCGAACTGGCGGTGCGGAAGACCACCGAAGAAGACATGGCCGGACTTGATCTAGGCGACGTGCTGGGCATCGTCAGCGGCAGTGAACGCGTCCATCCCGCGACTTTGGAGCGGTTTCTCAACCGATTCGCCCCCCATAACTTCCGGGCGCGGGCCCTGCACCCGGCCTATGGGTTGGCCGAGGCGACGCTGTACGTCGCCACCCTGGATGTGGAATGCGCACCCCAGACCGTCTACTTCGAATCGGAGAAGCTGACGCGCGGCAGCGCGCAACGGTGCGAGGCTCCGGACGGCACGCCCCTGCTCACCTACGGTGTGCCGAAGTCGCCGGCGGTGCGGATCGTGGACCCCGAAACGTGCGCCGAGTGCTCGGTGGGAACCGTCGGCGAGATCTGGACCGCGGGCGCCAATGTAGCCGCCGGCTATTGGAACAAGCCGGAACAGACCCGGGAAGTGTTCGAGGCGACCCTTGTCAGGGCGTCGGAGGGCACCCCGAGCGGCCCTTGGCTGCGGACCGGCGACCTCGGATTCATCTCCGAGGGTGAGTTGTTCATCGTGGGCCGCATGAAGGATCTGCTGATCATCCGCGGGCGCAACCACTACCCCGAGGACATCGAAGCCACCCTTCAAGAGATCAGCGGGGGTCGCGTCGCGGCCATATCGGTTCCGGTCAACGAGGACGAAACGCTGGTCACCATCATCGAGGTTCGGGATCGTGGCGAATCCGCCGAGGACGCCGCAGAGCGGCTTGCCGTCCTGAAGAACGATGTGCAGGCGGCGATCTCTCAGGCCCACGGGGTGACCGTGGCCGATGTGGTGCTGGTTGGTCCGGGATCGATTCCCATCACCACCAGCGGCAAGGTGCGCCGGGCGGCCTGCGTCGAGCAGTACCAGAGCCAGCAGTTCACCCGTATGGACCGCTGAGCCGGGCCGCGCCCCGCGCCACGAAGTCGCCGCATGTGGATCGCCCTGCTCGTGATGGCTGCTGCCACCAGCGTTGAGCCGGTTCGCATCGGTTTGACGCTGCTGATGCTGAACCGGCCTAAGCCGGTGCTGCAACTGATGGCGTTCCTCTGCGGCGGTTTCGTCATGGGGACAACCGGCGGTCTGGTGGTGTTGTTCGTACTTCCGTCCACCCTGACCGAGTCTTCTGGACTGACATTGCCGAGGGTCCAGATCGTCATCGGCGCGCTGGCGCTGCTGACCGCCACCGTTCTTGCGGTAAGACTCGTCACGGCGCGGCCGGGCGCAATGCGACCGCCTCGCGCCGATTCTGTCCCGGTCAGATTCTCTGCTCGGGCACAGCGACTGCTCAAGGGTCGATCGCTTTGGGTGGCGGGAACAGCCGGTTTGGGTATCGCGCTGCCGTCGGTGGACTATCTGGCCGCGTTAGCGATCATCGTCGCATCCGGCGCCGCCACCAGCACGAAGATCGCCGCGCTGCTGACATTCAATGCGTTGGCGTTTGCATTGGTCGAGATTCCGCTGCTGGCCTACCTGGTGGCTCCGGGCGCCACCCGCGGGTTCATGGCAGCGTTGCACCAGTGGGGTCGACGGCGTCGTCCGGGCCAGGTCGCCGCGCTGCTGGCCGCCGTCGGCGGTGTCTTATGCACTGCCGGTGTTCTAGGTCTATGAGAAGGTGGACGTCGGGTCCGACAGCGGGCCTGCACGGCTGAAGGGGTTAGCGATGAAACGACTGGTCGCCGGAGCTCTCGCGGTGTTGCTGGCCGGGTCGGCTGGTGGGTTGAGTGCAAGTACCGCTACGGCGGCCCCAGCACATCCCCTCGATACCCCCGGGATCGCGCCCGTACCGACACCGCCGCCGGTGGGCGATGCGTCGAATGTCGATGTCATCTATGCAGTGGGCGGTGCCCGACCGCCCGGCATCCCGTGGGCGGACTACACCCGGCGTGCCGGTTCCGGCTATTTCCCGAACAAGAAGCGGGAAATCATCGACTACCCGGCGGGTGCCATGTTCCGTTGGGTGCCCACCATGTTCGCTCCCGACGCCAAGCGCGACAACGTAACCGTGTCCGCAGCGGTCGACGCGGCCGCCGACAACCTCGATGCGGTGATTCGCCGCGGCACCCAGCCAGCCAGCGTCATCGGTTTGTCGCAGGGCACCATGGCGCTGGACAAGGAACAGGTCCGGCTCGCCAACGACCCCGCCGCGCCGCCGCCACACATGTTGCAGTTCACGACAATCGGCTCACCCATGGGCAAGCACGCTTTCGGGAAGAGCTTTCTTTCCGGACTCTTTGCGCCGGGCAGCCGGCTGCCTCTCGAGGACTACGACATGCCCCCCGAGGTGGAGAGCCAATACGACACCAATCGGATTGTCGCCGCCTATGACGGCATGGCCGACTTCCCCGACCGGCCCGACAATCTGTGGTCCGTCGCCAACGCCCTGCTCGGTGCCGCGATCGTGCATACGCCGTCCGCATTCACCACTCCTGCCGACGTGCCCCCGCAGAACATCCGATCCACCATTAATTCCCGCAATGCCACCACCACGACATACCTGATTCCCATCAACCACCTGCCGTTGACCATGCCGCTGCGCTTCCTGGGTATGCCAGACGACGTGGTGGATCAGCTCGACGGCTTCCTCCAGCCGCAGGTCGACGCCGGCTACTCCCGCAACGACGACCCGGCCACCCGGCCGATCTCAGTCCACCCGGCCGGCATGAACGTGGTGGAGGTTCTGGGACCGGAGACCAGCAGCGCCGTCGATGACACCGTCGGCAAGCTTCGCAGCTTCTTCAATTTCACCGGCTGACGCACGGCGTCAGGCGTCGGCCACCGTCTCGATCACGTCGCCCTTGGCAGTGCCCCGTTTCGGATCGTCTGACCGGGGCTGTAGCCACGGACGCGCGGGCCACCAATTGGCCCGTCCCAGCAGCGCGGCCGCGGCGGGCACGGTGATACTGCGCACCACAAAGGTGTCGACAAGGATGCCGGCGCCAATCACAAAACCGCCCTGCACGACGGCCCCCACACTGGCGAACAGCAGTCCGAACATGGCGGAGGCGAAGATAAGGCCCGCAGCGGTGATCACCGCACCGGTTGACCCCACCGTGCGAATAACGCTGGTGCGCACGCCCAGCGGTGACTCGTCGCGCAACCGGGAAGCGAGCAGCATGTTGTAGTCGGCTCCCACCGCCACCAGCACCACAAACGCCAAACCTGGCACGCTCCAATGCAGTTGCTGCCCCAATATGACCTGGAAGACCAAGGCACCCAGCCCGATCGCCGACAGGTAGGAGATGATCACCGAGCCCACCAGATAGATCGGGGCGATGACCGAGCGCAGCAGGGCGGTCAAAATCAGCAGCACCACCAGCGTCGTCAGGACGACGATCAGCCGGATGTCCCGGTCGTAGTAATCGCGGATATCGCGCAGTGTGACCGGGTAACCGGAGATCGAGATCGAGGCATCCGCCAATACGGTATTGGGTTGCGCCGCTTGGGCGGTCGCGAGGATCGTGTTGACCTGGTCCATGGCTTTGGTGCTGAACGGATCTTCATCGGTTTGGATGAAATACCGCACCGAATGCCCGTCGGGCGAGACGAAGGTGTGAGCCAGCTCCTTGAATTCCTCAGTGGCCAGCACCTGTCGGGGCACATTGAATCCCGCCATCGACGGTTCGGAAGCGTCGTGGCCCATCGTCATGAGAAAGGCCGACGCGGTATCCAGGCCCAGTCCCAACTCCTTGGTCTGGTCAACCAGGAGCTGCACCCCGTCGGCCACCTGACGGCCGGCGCTGGCGAGCTCGTTGGTGCCGTTCTGCATCTCGATGATCTTCCGCTGCACCCGACGAGGATTGTCGAATCCCAGCGCATGCAGGGACTGCGAGGCTGACTGTAAAGAGCGGCTGAGCCCGTTGACCGCCGACGACAGCGTCTGCGAGGGCTGCGCCGACTGCAGCTGACGAAACAGGCTGGAAATTTCATCGAGAGTGCCTGCGGCACGGGCGTTTTGTAGCTTGTGGAACTCGGCGCGCGCCGTCCCGCAAATCGGATTGGCGTCGCATGTCGGGCTGGCATCGAGGGACTCGGTGACCGGATCGACCCAGTCGAAGCTGGACGCGAGTCCTGCGAAGGTCACCTGGAGGGCATCGCCGAGCGCGCGGATACTGTTGACCAGCTTTGTAGCCTGGTCGATTTCACCGAATGTCTTGGTGCCCCCGAACTGCGTCTGCAGATACGCCAACGCATCGACCAGGCTGCGCACGCTGCCGAGCGACTGGCTGACCTGGGTGTTCAGATCTCCGAGGCCGTTTGCCAACTTCCTAGAACCCGTGGTCAGCCGGTTGAGGTCACTATCGCGCTCAGCGATCAAGCCCGCGGCCTCACCCAGCTGGCCCCCGACCTCACCGGCTTGATAAGTGGCCCTGGCTTCCTCGAGGGACTGACCACTTGGTCGGGTAACACCGCGGACGGCGGCCACACCCGGGATCTGGCTGATCCGTTGCGCCATCTGCTCCATGTCGGCAAGAGCCCGCGGCGTACGCAGATCGTTGGGCGACTGAACCAGCAGGTACTCGGGGATCGTCTGGTTCACCGGGAAGTGCCGGTCCAGCGCCGCATACCCCACGGAGCTGTCCACGGAATCCGGCAGCTGTTTGCGGTCGTCGTAGTTGAACCGGATCAGCCCGGCGGCACTGCCCAACGCCAGCAACAGCGCCAGGCTCCCGACCAGATACGTCCTGGGGCGCCGCACGATTCGCACTCCGGTCCGGCGCCAGAACCGCGCAGCGCGTTCGGGGCGTGGTGCCACCCATCCGCGCGGCCCGGCCAGCGTCAGAATGGCCGGAAGCAACGTCACCGCCGCCAAGAACGCTACCGCGATCCCGATCGCCAGCACCGGGCCGACCGTGGCGAACACCCCCAGTTTGGCAAAGCCCATCCCCAGCAGGGTGATGGCAACGGTGGCCGCAGATGCGGCAATCACCTTGCCGATCGATGCCAGGGCCCGCTGCACGGCGCGCCGGCAGTCCTCAGCAGTACCGGCTCCCATCCGGATGTAGTCGTGATAGCGGCTGACCAGGAAGACGACGTAATCGGTTCCCACGCCGGCGATCAATGCGCTGAGCATCACGATGGCCTGGTTGGAGACGGCCATTCCGGTCACCAGTGATGCGGTCGCGACTGCCGCCTGCGCGGCCACCATCGATACGCCGATGGTGATCAGGGGTAACAACATGGTGAGCGGGTTGCGGTAGATGACGCCCAGAATGAACAGCAGCAGGACACCGATCGCCAGCTCGATCGCGAACCGGTCCCGCGCTCCGGCATCGGTCAGGTCGGCGACCGTGGCCGCTGGGCCGGTGACGTCTGCGGTCAGCGTCGACCCGGCAACGGCCTCCTTGACGATCTCGGCGACCCGGACGTATGCCGCGTAGGCCTCCGGGGTTCCCAAGTCCCCCGCCAGCCCGACCGGCAGGATCCACGCTTTGCCGTCGCTGCTGACGAGCACCTCACGCAGCGCCGGGGTGGTGTGAAAGTCCTGCAGCATCACCACGTCTTCGGTATCAAGACGCAGCCGGTCCACCAACGCGCGGTAGACCTTCTCATCGGCTCGATCCAAGCCCGCCTCATCGGTGAGCAGAACGGTCAGCACGTTCTCCGAGCCGTCCTCGTCAAACGCGGCGGACACCTTGGCGGCGGCCTCGACCGACGGGGCGTCGGCGGGCAGCACCGCGACAGGATGTCGCTGCGCCATATCCGTCAGCGACGGCGCGAACAGCGGCAGCAGCACGACTAGTAGCGCCCAGAAGCCGATCACCGGCCACGGGCGCCGCACGACGAAGTCGCCTAGCCGGCTGAAGATGGGTTCACCTCCGGCGGCAGTTGCTGTGCGCGCATGTCGCAGCGAATGAAGCTGGGCTCATGCGACCTTTTCCCCGCGGCCCTGCTCGGCAATCCGCTCAAAGACGGACTTCAACAACGCCAGGTAGCGCGCGACCGATTCGTGGGCCTCCGGGTTGTCCGGGAACACCGCGGTGACCGCGGTCTCCTCCTGCACCCGAATCACATAGAGCGACATCTGATACGAGTACCGGCCGTCGCTGTACACACCGATGTTCAGGTCGTCCAGACCTGCCGCGATCAACGCCGACAGCGGCGCGGCCCCGGCGTCCAGGAAGTTGACGACGGGAAAGTTTGGCGGCGGCTTGCCCAGGCTGGGGACCAGTTCCCTCACCCGCTGGTAGGGCACGTCCGCCAAGCTTCTACCTGAATCGAAAGAAACCTGCGCGGCCTTGGCGGCTTCCGCAAACGAAGACTCACCGATGGGAACGGTGATCGGAATCAGGCCGGTGAACCAGCCCAGGGTGAGGTCATCGTCCGGGGATCGGCGGGTGTCCCGCGGGGTGAGTCCGTAGTAGGTCGCATCGCCGGTCAACTCCTGCTGCGCCAAGCCGCAGCACGCCAAGACGCCACCGATGAAACGGGCGCTCGCGTCGGTGCAGGCCGACTCGAAATCGACGGTCTGCTTTTCATCCAGCATGGTGGCGGTGACCATGGCCGCCGGGCACGGCTGCGTCGGGTCGCCGAGCGGCAGCGGGAAACCCGGCAGGCTGTCGTCGTTGCTTTCGGCGAAGCTTCGCCATGCCTGAATCTCGGGTGACTCTTGGGTGAGTGCTGAGGTGAACTCGTGCTGCCGGACACAGAACTCGCTGTAATTTCCGGCCGGGGGCAACTCCAGCGGCGCCCCGCCGGCCACCAGCGCGTTGTACATGAAATAGAGCTCCATCAACGTCACCCCGGCGACCGCCGCGTCAACATGCACGTGATCGATGCTGGCGAAGAACGTGAAGTGGCTCTTGCCCTGAATGATCCCGAATCGGAAGCAGTCCCACTGCAACGGATCGGGCGTCTGCGTCAACAGTTCGCGCACCTGGGGCAGCGTCAATTCGCCGTGATCGACCGGGACGAACGCGATATCGGCCGCGTCATCAATGACGTGGCGAATGAGTCCTCCGTCGTCGGCGTGCTCGAACCAGCTGCGGTAGGTCTCGTGCCGCCGTACATGCGCATTGATGATGTAGTCGATGGCACGGCGGTCGCAGCGGCCCGCCATGTCGCAACTGAGCACCATCAGGCGCGAGTAGTCGAGTCCGACGGCAGTCTGGTCGATGTAGCCACGAATGTGTTGTTCCTGCATGTAGCTGGCCGGCACGGCGTTAACCGGCGCCTGTCGCGCTGCGGCCAGCGCAGCATCCGACGGCTGCCACACCACAGTGGGACCGGCTTCGGGTTCCCAGTCCGTCAACGTCCCCAACGCCAATGGCCCTACACGCAACGTCTGCTCCTCTTCTCGGGCGAAAAACACTTCGGCTGGCGGCTCGGGACAGCGGCCGGCCGACTCAAACTACCTACCACCGGGAGAGTCCGCATGTTCTACACGAGCGGCCAGCTGGTCGCACACATGCTGGGACAGTCCGCGCACCGTGGTGAGCTGGGCAGGGCCGACCCGGACCCCGGTCTCCGTTTCGATCCGGGTACGAAACTCCAAGCTAGCCAACGAATCCAGGCCGTATTCGGGCAGCGGCCGGTCCGCGTCAACGGTACGCCGCAACAGCAGGCTGATCTGGTCGGAGACCAAGCGCAGTATCGAGCCCAACCACTCGTCGCGCGGGAGTTCCTTGAGCTCGGCAAGGAACCTCTGCGCGTCGGGACTACTTCGGCGCACCGGCCGGAACGCTTCGGCAAACGGGCTACGGTGCGCCAACGCCGTCAACCACGGTGCACGGGTGATTGGCGCGTATCCGGCCCAGGCGCGTCCATAGCTCAGCAACGCGCGGAAGGCGCGGGCGGCCTCGGCGGAAGTGATCGCAGCGTGTACTCCGTCGGCGGGGACAGCGGAGCTGCCGGTGTCGGCCCATGGCCCCCAACCGATCACGGTGGCCGGCAAGCCCTGGGCCTGGCGCCAGCGTCCGAACGCGTCCAACCAACTGTCGGCTGCCGCAGCGGCGCCCTGGCCCGGCGACCCGATCAGCGCCGCCGTCGAGGAGAACGCGCAGAACCAGTCCAACGATTGTGCGGCGACCTCTTCCTGCAACGCTTGGTGCAGATTCCACGCGCCTTGGACCTTCGGCGCCCAGCAACGGTCGACCAGGTGTCCGGTGATCTCGGTCAACGGTGCTTCTCCCGCCACGGCAACCGCATGCAGTACACCGCGCACCGGCAAGCCGGACGCCGTCGCCGCTGCCACCAGCCGACCGGCCGTCTCCGGCTCCGCGATATCGCCGCATTCCACCTGAATATCGGTGCCCAGCGCACGCAACCGCTCGATAGCCCGTTGCGCCTGGCCGTCCGGTGCCGAATCACCGCTCAGCACAATGCGACCGCAACCCGCTGCGGCCATCTCAGCAGCCAGGTACAACCCGGCTCCACCGGCTCCACCGGTGACGATGTAGGCGCCATCGGCCCGGAAAAGCTGGGCCTGGGCCGGTGGCACCACCGCTACTGTGCTGCCGGTCTGCGGCAGATCCAGCAAAACCGTTGCTGCGCAGTCATCGCCGTCAGCGCGTCCTAGGGCGATGGAAGCGTCCAGCAAGGGGTAATGCGTGGTCGGCGGCTGCGGAAGTCTGCCGTCAGCCGCATCTCGGTAAACGGTGCACAGCAATCGCTGGACCGTTTCTGGATGGCTGTGCGCCAGCAGCGCCAAGTCGACGACGTGCAGCGACAGATTGCGACGGAAGGGGAACAGCCCCAGCCGGCTGTCACCGTAGACGTCCTGCTTGCCCAGCTCGATGAACCGCCCGCCGAAGCTCAACAGTTCGATTCCGACGCGCTGCGCCACCCCGGACAGCGAGTTGAGCACCACGTCGACTCCGTAGCCGTCTGTGTCGTGGCGTATCCGATCGGCGAACTCCAGATTGTTGGAGTCATAGACGTGCTCAATACCCATGTCGTGCAACAGTTGCCGCCGCCGTGGGCTGTCTGCCGTGGCGAAGATCTGGCAACCGGTCGCCCGGGCGATTGCGATCGCGGCCTGACCGACGCCGCCGGTTGCGCAATGGATCAGCACCTTGTCGTCGGACGTGATACGCGCTAGGTCATGCAGCCCGTACCAGGCGGTGACGTATGCGGTCGGCCACGCGGCGGCTTCGGTCAACGGCAGTTCCGCCGGCAGGGTGGCCACCAGCCGCGCATCGCAGGTGATGAACGTGCTCCAACAGCCGTCGGGAGAGATCCCGCCGACGCGGTCGCCCACTCGGTGTCCGGTGACATCGGGGCCCACGGCCGTCACCACGCCCGCGAAATCGGCGCCCAGCTGCTGCAGGTGTGGCTCTCCGGCGGAGTACTCGACGGGAGACGCCGCGGCCCAATTGACGCCGGCGACCGTCACCGCAACTTCGATCTGACCGCTGCCCGGCGCAATTCGGGGGTGGGCGACTGCTTCCCACGATTCGGGCTCGGTCGGGTCGTTGCGCTGCAGGCGCAGACAGTCTTGCCCGTGCTCGACCACGGTGGTCCGCCGATCGGCTGGGCCCAGCGGGCCGGGGCGCAGCCGTGCGGTGTACCAATCACCGTCACGCCAAGCGGTCTCGTCCTCGTCAGACCCGCTCTGCAGTTGCGCCGCAAGGTGGGCGACCAATGCCTCGTCGTGTTCGGCGGCGCCGCCGTCTACATCGATCTGGGTGACCTTCAAGTGCGGATACTCCGAGTCGATGACCCGTATCAGTCCCCGCAGGCCGGCCTGTTCCAGGTTGGGCCGGTCCCCCGGTCGCACGGTGGCGGCGTCTCTGGTCACCACGTACAACCGCGGTGACTCCCCGGGTAGCGCCACCATCTGCCTCACGACGTCCAACAGATAAGCCACGAAGTCGCGGCCGCGCTGAGCAGGGTTGGCGGTCTTGAGCATCGGCGGGGTGACCACAACAATCCCGGCGCGGCCATCGAGCGCTCCGTTCAGGCCCGCGGCCACATCGCCGCGCCCGATCGGCACCGAAACCGTGTCAGATTGCGTCCCTTCACCATTGAGCGCCCCACCGAGGCGGCCGGTCAGGGTGTCTGTGGCGTCGGCCATGCTCAACAACAGCCAGCTTCCGGCATCGGTCGACGCTGCGGCCGGTTGATCGCGGCGCTCCCACTCGATGGTCAGCAGGCGCTCATCAAGAGTGCGTACATCGGAGTCGATCTCAGACCGGCCGGCCGTGAAGTGCAGACCTTCGACGGTGAGCAATACATTGCCCGAGTCGTCCATCAATTCCAGATCGGCCTCGCAGGCGTCGGCTCGCGCCGCCGTCACTGTGCTCAGGCAGTACCGCACTTCTCGGACCAAATGGTGGCGGCGCAGACTGCGCACGCCAACCGGCCGCAGCAGTCCCCCGTCGCCGGCGCGCGGAACGTCGGGCCGCATGACAGCAGACATGATGCACGCTTCGAGGAGGGCCGGATGGATTTCATAGAGCCCCTGCTCAGGGCGGACCGGCCCTGGCAGCGCGACTTCGGCCAACGCCGTGGCACCGATGGTGTGCCGGCCGTCGCCGACACGCACCGCTACCAAACCCGCGAAGGCCGGCCCGTATTGAATTCCGTTACGTTCGGCGGTTTTTCGCAGTTCGGAACCGTCCACGCGGTCCTGGTGAGCTGCCAGCAACGCGGCGATATCGCGGACCGCTGGTTGGCGTACATCCGGCCGAGCCTGCAACACCGCGGTTGCGCAATCAACGCGGTCGCGCCCCTGATGGGTGTGCACCGCGAAGTCCAGGACGCCGGGTGCCACCACCACGGCCCCTGAGGACACCGATGTCCAGTCGTCGAGGGGCAGCATCTGTTCGAATCGGATGTCACGAATCTCGGTTGATTCGCCCAGACTGGCACGAGCGGCGGCCAAAGCCATCTCGCAGTAGGCGGCCCCGGGCAGGACGGCCATGTTGTGGACCCGGTGATCATCGAGCCACGGGTGCGCCACAATTCCGACTTCGCCTTGCCAGACGTGGCGTTCGGGCTCCTCCAGTAGGTGTACGTGCGCTCCCAACAACGGGTGCACGGCCCGCACCGCCGCCCCGCGCGGAGTGGCGTCTACGTCCTCCCTGCTGAATATCAGCTCGCGGTGGTTCCAGCTCGGCAGCGGCGCCTCTACCAAATTCCCCGACGGGTATTGCGCAGCGAAATCCACCGCCGTTCCGGCGCTGTGCAGGTCAGCGACGAACCCGCGCAATCCTTTCCAGGACTGGCGCTCTCGGGAGATGGCGGCTAGCGCAGCGATCCCGATGTCGAGACTGCTGGCATTCTGCTCGAGAACCGCAGACAACCGGGAGTCCGACGCCAGGTCGCCGAACACCCGGTAGCCGTCCTTGATCGCCGCCTGCACAGCCGCTGCGAACCGCGCCATGTAACGCAGGTTGTCCGCCCAGTACTGGCCGTCGAATGACGGCCGGTCACGTGGGGACCACAGCGTCGCGGAGTAGTACGGGATCTCGAGCTCAGTCGGCTTCAGGTCGGCGAGAACATGAGCCAGTTCATTGACGACCGGTTCGACTTGTGGCGAGTGCGCGGCAACCGCGACCGCCAGCTCGCGGGCGGGCACTCCCTGTTGCTGCCAGTTGGCCACCAAGTCGCGAACGGCGTCTTGGTCGCCGCCAATAGTTGTCGACACCGGCGACTCGACCACGGCGAGCACCGCGTCGGATACGTCACGAATGGAGAGCTCCGAAAGCACTTGCTGCGCAGGCAGTTCCACGGTGGCCATGGCGCCGCTGCCGGCGATTCGCGATATCAACCGTGACCGGCGACAGGCGACGCGTACCCCGTCCTCCAGGGTGAGCCCCCCGGCCACGACGGCCGCCGCCGCCTCCCCGAGCGAATGCCCGATGACGGCACCCGGCCGAACCCCATGGGCCTTCATCGCTTCGGCCAGTGCGACCTGGATCGCAAAGTTCGTCGGCTGCAGTTTTTCGACCTCGGTCGGCGGCAGCTCGGCAGCGATGGCTTCGGCGAGTGAAAAGCCGGACTCTTCGGCGACGACCGGCTCCATCTTCGCGATCGCGGCCGCGAACGCCGGTTCCTCGGCGAGCAACGCCGCCATATGCGTCCACTGGGGAGTCTCTTCGGAGAACACCCACACCGGCCCGCGGCCGTCGGATCCGATGACCGGTTGATAGGCCAAGTCATTGCCGGCGATTTCGCGCAGCGCCGCACCGAGTTCACCGAAGTTGCTCGCCACCACGGCCGTTCGTATCGGCCGGTGTGACCGCCGCCGCGCCAGGGTGTAGCCGAGATCGACGAGATCGGTGTCAGTCATCGCGGGACCGCGTTCGTCGACCCAGTCCGCCAACCGGGCGGACGTCACCCGCAGCTGGTCGGCGGAGGTCGCCGATATCGGGAAAAGCCGGCCGCCGTCTGTCGCCGATTCGGTGACCGCGTCCGGTACCGCCGACACAGGTGGTTGCTCGACGATGATGTGCACGTTGGTGCCAGACAGGCCATGCGACGAGACCGCGGCCCGACGCGGATGGCCCGCCCTGGTCGGCCAGGTGGTGTTATCCAGCGGCACAACCAGATTGGTCTCTATCCCGGCAAGCTGGTCCGGCAGCCGGGTGAAATTCAAATGCTGTGGTACCGTGCCGTCCTGCAGGGCCAGTATCGCCTTCATCAGACCCAGCGGTCCGGATGCCGACTGGCAGTGCCCGAAGTTGGTCTTGACCGACCCCAAGAAGCAGCGGTCGTCGGTGCCGTAGACCGCGGCCAGTCCGGCGTACTCGGTCAGATCCGCGGCCGGGGATCCCAGACCATGTGCTTCAACCAGCTCCACCGTCGCGGCTTCGACGCCGGCAGCGGCCAACGCGGCCTGATACAGCGCGACTTGCGCCGGCGTGGACGGCGCCTCGGCCGTTCCGGTGTCGCCGTCCTGATTGGCGGCGCTGCCGCGCAGCACCGCCAGGATGCGGTCGTGGTCGCGTACGGCATCGGGCAACCGCTTGAGAAGCAACACCACGCAGCCTTCACCCGCGACGAATCCGTCTGCGGCGGCATCGAAGGCCCGGCACCGGCCGGTCGGGGACAGCATGCCCTGCTGCGAGCCGGCGACCGATCTGCGGGGTTCGAGCATCACCGACACACCGCCGGCCAGGGCGAGCTCGCTTTCGCCGACCTGCAAGCTGCGGCACGCCTGGTGGACCGCCATCAGGCCCGAGGAACACGCCGTGTCCACCGTGACTGCCGGCCCGTGCAGTCCCAGGGCCTGCGACACGCGGGCGGAAGCGAAGCTGGTGTTCGTGGCGGTGAATCCGTAGGGTCCCTCAGCGGCGCCGTGCTCTGCGGACAGCAATTCGTAGTCGCTATGCGTCAGGCCGACGAAGACACCGGTCTGCGATCGAGCCAAGGCCGCCGGGTCGATTCCGGCGTGCTCAACGGCCTCCCACGAGGTCTCCAGCAAGAGGCGGTGCTGCGGATCGACCGCGATGGCCTCCGGCTCGGTCATGCCGAAGAAGTCGGCATCGAACGCGCCGATGGTGTCCAGGAAGCCGCCCCAGCGGGAGACCGATCGTCCCGGCGTGCCCGGTTCAGAGCCGTAGTAGCTGTCGACATCCCACCGTTCGGCGGGTACTTCGTCGATGAAATCCGCGCCGCGCAGCAATGCGTCCCAGAACTGTTGCGGCGAATCGATGCCGCCGGGAAGCCGGCAAGCCATCCCGATAACGGCGACCGGTGAAGCGGACGGGCTGGAGGGGGGTGTGGGAGCGGTACTCATCGCGCTGGCGAGGTTACAGCAAGGTCACGGCTGATTTGCGCCTGAGTAAACCACGGTTCCAATAAGGGGCCACTAAACCACTATTTGAGTCCTCAACGGCGGTCCAGTAGTTCACTTTGCCGCGACGGTGACCGAATGGGCAGCATCGCCATCAATCCGGCGGCCAACACTACCAGCAGGCCGCCGAGCCCGGCCCGGTCGGAACCGAACAGATCTACGAAGGTGAAGAACAGCGTCGGTGCCAGGAACGTCGCCGCCCGCCCGGTGGTGGTGTAGAGCCCGAAGGCCAGGCCTTCCTTTCCGGCGGCGCTCATCCGCAGGAGCAAGGTACGCGCCGACGACTGGGCCGGACCGATGAACAGGACCAGCAACAGGCCGCAGATCCAGAACGTCAGTGGTCCCGACAGCGTCAGCAACACCAGCCCGACCACGATCATCGACGCCAACGCACCGAGGATCACGGCCTTGGAACCGATGCGCTCGTCGAGCAGTCCCCCGAGCGCCGCCCCGACCGCCGCCACGGTGCTGGCCGTGATGCCGAACAGCAGCACATCGGCCGTGGAGATGCCGTAGACGTTGACCCCCAACACGGCCCCGAACGCAACCACGCCGGTAAGCCCGTCCCGGAACACCGCGCTGGCCAACAGGTAATAGACGATGTTGCGGTCGCGGCGCCATTCGGCGACCAGATCGGCCCGCAGCTGGCGGAAGCCCTTGGTGGCGGCGGCCGGTGTGACCGCGGCCGCGGAGCTTTCGGTGCACGATTTCGGCGCTCTGCCCAACAACGGAAAGGCGAAGACCACAAACCAGGCCGCGGTCAGCAGCATCGCCGCTCGCACGTTCACCCCGTCGGCGGTCGGCAGGTGCAGCAGACCAACGGTGGGTCCTTCCCCGGCGACGAATCCCACGTAGACCACCAGCAGCAGCGCCACACTGCCGAGGTAACCGGCGGCCAGACCGAAGCCGGAAACCCGGCCGGAATTCTCCGGGGTGGTGACCGACCTCAACATCGCGTTGTAAGGCACGGTCGCCAAATCACTGCAGGCGGCCGTCACCGCCAACAGCACCAAGCCCGGCAATAGGTAGCGCGGGTCATTGCGGATCAGGCTCATCGACGCGGTCAACGCGGCAACCGTGCCGCTCAACACGATCAGCGCCAGGCGCCGCCGCCGTGGTTCGGTGATCGAGTTGCCGGTCAGTGGAGCCATCAGGGCCACCACGATCCCGGCAATGGCCATCGCCCGGCCCAGCCAGCTGGCCGGCGAGGCGCTGGCTCCCACACCGACCGAAGCGGTCAGGTACACCGAGAAGACGAACGTGATGGTGATGGCATTGAGGCCGGTGGCTCCGCAGTCCCAGAGCGCCCACGCCAACCACGGGGGTTTCCGCACGGGCACAAACCCTATAGCCGGTGCGCATCCACCTGCGCCCCGGTTCCCCGTTGCTTGGGCCGCAACCGGGGGTTCATGCGGGCCGGCAGCCAGGCCGGAGGGGCGTCGGGTGCGGAGTCGAACACCCCGCCGGCCGGGTCGTCGGCCCATCCGTGGGCACGCACCAGGTCCGATTCCGGGCGGTAGATCTGCCGAATCACCAGTGCGCACAGCACCATTACCGCCAGGTCGCGCAGCAACACCGTGGTGGTGAACCACTGCTCGGGCAGGCTGCGATCCGCAACGCTGTAGAGGTAGTACATCCGCGGTACCCAGACCAGCGCATCGACGGTCATCCAGACCAGCAGCAGCCGGCGGTGCGGCAGGGCCAGCACCGCCAGCGGCACCAGCCACAGCGAGAACTGCGGACTCCAGACTTTGTTGGTCAACAGGAACGCCGCGACCACCAGAAACGCCAACTGCGCCACCCGCGGGCGCCGAGGCGCGGTCAGGGCGATGTAGCCGATTCCGATGCAGCACAGCGCGAACAGTGCGGCGACGACACCGTTGAGCACCGTCGGGGGCTGCCACATCCCCAGGTCGCCGTCGAACCCCTGCCAGCCGGTCAACGATCTCACCACGTTGTAGAGCGAATCCATGTCGTCGCCGCGGCGGGAGTTGAGCCGGAAGAATTCGCTCCAGCCCCGCGGGGCATACACCAGGACCGGCAGGTTCACCACCAGCCAGCTGACCGCGGTGGCCACCACGGTGCGTTTGACCTCCCGCAGCCGGCCGGTACGCAGCCCCAGGACCAGCAGCGGGAACAGCAGCAACACCGGGTACAGCTTGGCGGCGGTGCCCAACCCGAGCAGCACCCCGGCCGCGGTCGGGCGCCGGCGCGCCCAGGCCAACAGGCCTGCCCCGGCGAACGCGGTGGCCAACGCGTCGAAGTTGGTGAAGATCTGGAAGATCACCAGCGGCGAAGCCGCCACCAACGCGGCGTCCCAGACGCGCCGACCGGCCAGTCCGGCGGTGGACCACACCGTCGCCAGCCAGGCCAGTGCCAGACCGAACGCGACGATGTCGAAGAACACCACCACCTCGGCGACCCCGCTCAACGCCGGGATCTTCAGCACCTTGGTGATCGCCGTGTACGTCTTCGCCAGGGCCATCGCCGCGTACTGGTACAGCCCGGTCAGCACCGGATATTCCATGTAGCGCACGGCGGGAAGTCCGTCGTAGCGGGTCTGTTCCTTGCCCGACGAGTCCTTCTCGACCCAGCTCGACTTGTACGGGAACTTGCCCTGATCCAATAGCTCCGCGGTGTAGAGCGGCACCACGTCGGAGTAGCACAGCTGAAAGTACGCGCGCTCGTTGTCCCAGTTGGCTACCCGCTGGTCGGGGCTACCGCTGCCGGTGCTCTGCAGGCACGCCGACTTGGTGGTCCAGCCCAGGGCCAAGAACAGCACGGCGATCAGGAACATCACCCGCAGCGGCGTCATGAACCTGGTCCGCCCGATCAGCGCATGGCGGCCGACCGGCCCGCCGATGGTGTTCGACAGGGCCCGGCCGACGACATCGGTACGGCTGGGCAGGTCGCGGTCATCGGCACTGCGCAGGTCCGCCGCCAGCCGGCGCGGTGAGCGCATCGATCGTTCGGTCGTCTCCTGGCTCACGGGAGAGCCTCCGGCGCCGGGGGCGGCGGGGGCGGCTCCGGCGGCGGGGGTGGTGGAGGCGGGGGCGGAGGCGGGGGCGGAGGCGGCGGGAAAGGCTCCGGCATCGGGAAACCCGGCGGCGGAGGCGGCGGCTCGTCAAAGTCCTGTGGAGGCGGCGGCGGCGAATACCAGTCGTACTGCACCGGGATAGGCGCGCTGGTCGGCACGCCCGCGGAACCGCCGATCTCGGTGGGCTTGGGGAACTGCACGATCGGGTCGCCCCACAGCGCGCCATCCATGCTGGCTTTCCAGATTTCGGCCGGCAGGCCCGCGCCGTAGACCGGCCCGCCCCACTTGTTCGTCAACGGTTCGTCGCCGCCGGTGGTGCCCACCCAGACCGCGGTCGACAAGGTCGGCGTGTAGCCGACCATCCAGGCGTCCCGGTTAGCCCCGGTGGTGCCGAGCTGGGTGGTGCCGGTCTTGGCCGCGGCCGGGCGCCCACCAGCCAGGTCGTGCCCGCCCGACCAGCTCGGAATCGCCTTCATGGCGTCGGTGACGTTGTCCGCGACTGCTTTCGGGACCCGCTGCTCCCCGGAATCCTTGGCGGCCGCTACGTCGAAGAGGACCCGGTCGTCGGGGCCCACGACCTTCTGAATGAAGTGCGGCCGGTGGTACATCCCGGAGTCGGCCAGGGTCGCGTATGCCGACGCCATGTCGATCACCCGAGTCTGGTACTGGCCGAGCACGATGCCGTTCTCCGGGGGCCCGCCAAGGCCGTCCTGGGACAGCGTGTGTGCGACTCCCGGGAAACTCTTGGCGACCCCGAGCTCGTGTGCGGCGTCGGCGACGTCCTGCGGTCCATGCTTGAGCTTGAGCATCAGCCGGTAGTAGGCCGTGTTGAGCGATCGTTTGAGTGCCTCGGCGATGTTGCAGACTCCGCAGCTGGCGCCACCCACATTGCTGATCTTGGTCTTGCCGACCGTCAGCGGGCCGCTGTCGATCTGCTCGCCCAGGCCGATGCCCTGCTTCAGCGCCGCCACCAAGGCGAACACCTTGAACGAGGAACCGGTCTGCAAGCCGGCCTGGGCGAAGTCGAAGCCGCCCACCTCGTCGCCACCGTAGTAGGCCCGCACCGCGCCGTTGCGTGGATCGATGGAGACCACAGCGGTACGCATACTCGGTTTTTGCCCAGCCATGGTCGCTCTGACGGCTTTCTCCACCGCCCGCTGCGCCTTCATGTCGATCGTGGTGGTGATGCGCAGGCCTTCCATGTTCAGGGTCTGCTCGTCGATGTGGAACATGTCGAGCAACTCTTCGGTGACCTGGCGCTGAATCAGCCCGGCGGGCCCCGAAGCTTGGTCGGCGTTGCGCGCCTGGTCAGGCGGGATCGTCGTCGGGAAGAACTGCTTGGCCCGCTCGCTGAGCGTCAGGGCGCCCGTCTGCACCATGCCGTCGAGTACCCAATTCCACCGGTCGACGGCGCGGTCCCGGTTGATCGCCGGATCCAACGCGGACGGCCGCTGAATCACCGCCGCCAGCAAGGCGCCCTCGGAGACGGTGAGGTCCTCGACCTTCTTGTCGAAGTACGCCCGGGCGGCCGCGTTGATCCCGTAGGTGGTGCGGCCGAAGTAGATGATGTTGAGGTAGGCCTCCAGCACTTCGTCCTTGGTCCACGCCTCGGACATCTTGGTGGCGATGACGAGCTCTTTGCCCTTGCGGACCAGTCCGCCCATGCCGGCCCGCTCGGACCCGACCAGCGCGTTCTTGACGTACTGCTGGGTGATGGTCGAACCACCCTGGGTGTCACCGCCGGTCAGGTTGTTCTTGACCGCCCGAAACAGCCCCGAAACCGAGAAGCCCGAGTTGGTGTAGAAGTCTCGGTCCTCGGCGGCCAACACCGCGTCACGTACGTGAACCGGTACCCGATCCAGCTTGATGTCAATCCGATTGCCGTCCGGCGGAACGATTTTCGCCAGCTCGGTGCCGTCGGCGGCGAGGATTGTCGACACCTGCGTGGTGTGGATGTCACCGGGTTCGGGGACTTCCACGGTGCGGTAGGCCATCCCGAAGGTGACGACAGGCACCGCCAGCAGCGTCGCGGCGGCGGCGTACAGGCCGCGTCTGGCCCAGAGCCACTTCCGTCGCCGCGATTCGTGCTGGTCGAGCTCGGCTGCCAGATCTTCCGGGAGAGCTGCCGGCGATTCGTCTGGGACACGGGGTCTTTCGCTGTCCGGACGCGGACGCTCCATGGCGGCCTTAACCGCTTCAAGGCGCTCCTGGCGGTCCGACTCGTCATCGGTGCAGTCGGCGGCCGTGTCGGCGTCCGTTGCGCCCGCTTCGTCGGTGGGCTCGACGTTGGTGGTCGTCAAGAAATGCTCTTCCTCAGCGCTGTCGGCATCCGGCGCTGTCGGGCCCCGCGTTTTCATGTCCGCCCAGGGCGTCCTTGCAGGTAGGAGTCGGGCTTCCGGCCCTTCACCATCCCGATTCGGCCGCAACCCTTTTCAGCGATCGGCGAAGTGCTCAGCAGCCTGTCGTCCCCCACGCGTCGCTGCAGTCGCATGGCCAACAGATTACTTCCGTGGACTCACCATCGGGTTGAAACGAGGTCACAAACGCACTACGGCGCGGGGGGCAGCGGCTCGGCCGCAGGCGGGCCGCCCGGCTCGGGAGCCTGCTGCACCGGCGGCGCCGGCGGTACCGGCGGGGCAGCCGTGATCGTGGTGGGCGGCCCGATCGGGATGGTGATGCCCGGCGCGATCTCGATCGTCGGCTGGATGACGGTCTCCTCCGGCGGTACCGGCGGGCCGGCGTCCATCGGCGGAGGCGGTGGCGGCGCGGCCGGGACGCCGGCATAACCGCCGATCTCGGTGGGCGTGGGGAAGGTTTCGTTGGGGGTGCCCTTTAAGGCGCCGTCCATGGTGGCCTTCCAGATGTCGGCCGGAATACCCGCACCGTAGACCGGACCACCCCACTGGTTCACCAGCGGCTCGTCTCCCCCGGTGGTGCCCACCCAGACGGCGGTCGACAGCGACGGCGTGTAGCCGACCATCCAGCCGTCCCGGTTGGCCCCGGTGTCACCCAGCTGGGTGGTGCCGGTCTTGGCCGCCGACGCCCGTCCACCGGCCAGGTTGTGCCCGCGCGACCAGCCGGCGATGGGCTGCATGGCGGCGGTGACGTTGTCGGCAACCGCCTTGGGGATGCGCTGCTCGCCGGTGTCCTCGGAGGTCTGAGCATCGAACAGCACGCGGCCGTCGGCACTGACCACCTTCTCCACGAAGTGCGGCGGGTGGTAGATGCCGGAGTCCGCCAGCGTCGCGTACGCCGAGGCCATGTCGATCACCCGGGTCTGGTACTGACCCAGCACCACTCCGCCTTCGGGCGGACCGCCGTCCTGCGACAGGGTGTGCGGCACGCCGGGGAAGCTCTTGGCGACCCCCGCCTGATGCGCGGCGTCGGCGACGTCCTGCGCCCCGTTCTTGAGCTTGAGCATCAGCCGGTAGTACGCGGTGTTCAGCGACCGCTTGAGCGCCTCGGCGATGTTGCAGACCCCACAGCCCTCGCCCTCAGCATTGGTGATCTTGGTCCGGCCGTTGTCGAGGGTCAGCGGTGAGCTATCGATCTGATAGCCCAAGCCGATGCCCTGCTCCAACGCGGCCACCAGGGCGAACACCTTGAACGACGACCCGGTCTGCAGGCCGGCCTGGGCGAAGTCGAAGCCGTTGGCATCCGATCCGCCGTAGTAGGCGCGCACCGCGCCGTCGCGCGGGTCGATGGACACCACCGCGGTCCGCATGTTGGGGATCTGGTCTTTGAGGTAGGTGGCCACCGCCTCTTCGGCGGCATCCTGCGCCGCCGGGTCGATAGTGGTGGTGATCTGCAGTCCCTGGGTGTTGAGCGTCTGTTCGTCGATGTTGAACAGCTCGAGCAGCTCACTGGTGACCTGCCGCTGGATCAACCCGTTGGGCCCGGTGGTGATGTTCTGGCTGCGGGCCAGTTCAGGCGAGACCGTGGACGGAAACTCTTGGGCGGCGCGCTCACCGGCGGAAAGCGCTCCGGTCTCCACCATGCCGTCGAGCACCCAGCTCCACCGGTCGAGGGCGCCTTCGGGATCGACCGCGGGGTCCAACGTGGACGGCCGCTGGATCAGGGCGGCCAGCAGCGCGCCCTCGGCGATGTCGAGCTCCTCGACGGGCTTGTCGAAGTAGGCCCGTGACGCCGCGGCGATCCCATAGGCGCCGCGGCCGAAGTAGATGATGTTCAGATAGGCCTGCAGCACATCGTCTTTGCGCCACGCACTCGACATCTTCGTGGCGATCACCAGCTCTTTGGCCTTGCGGACCAATCCGCCCATGCCCGCCCGCTCGGAACCGACCAGGGCGTTCTTGACGTATTGCTGGGTGATCGTCGAACCGCCCTGGGTGTCACCACCGAACAGGTTGTTCTTGATCGCGCGGGCGAAGCCCGACACCGAGAAGCCCGGGTTGGAGTAGAAGTCGCGGTCCTCGG
Source organism: Mycobacterium sp. SMC-11 (assembly GCF_046250095.1). Classification (NCBI taxonomy): domain Bacteria; kingdom Bacillati; phylum Actinomycetota; class Actinomycetes; order Mycobacteriales; family Mycobacteriaceae; genus Mycobacterium; species Mycobacterium sp. SMC-11. The sequence continues at coordinate 4,817,319 of NZ_CP176430.1, forward strand.
CCGCCAACACCGCGTTACGCACGTAGACCGGCACCTGGTTGATGTCGATGTCGACGCGGTTGCCTTCCGGCGGAATGATTTTGGCCAGCTCGGAACCGTCATTGGCCAGGATCGTGGACACCTGGTTGGTCCGGATGTCGCCGGGCGAGGGCACATCGGTGATGGAGTAGGCCATCGCGAAGGTGATGACCGGCAACAGCAACATCACCACCACGGCGGTGTAGAGCCCGCGCCGGATCCACCGCCAATTCGGCGGATGCGCGCGCAGCCATTCCAGCGGATTCGGCGCACCCGGTGCGTCGGTGGGAGCGGAGCGCTCCGCCCGTCGCGTTGGCGGCGCGGTCGGCTTCTCCGGCGGTGGCTCGCGTCGCGGGATCCGGCCACTCAACGTCTGCTCGCGTTGTGGAGGCGTCCCGTCGAGGGCAGCCCGCACCGCATCGATCGGGTCCCGCAGATCGGCAGTCACGGCGTCGTCAATAGCCGGAATGATCGTGGTCTGTCGGTCGTCGGGCCCCGCCGGTGGCCGGCGGCCGGCAGCGTCGGAGGGCCGGGCCGAGCCAGCGTCGGACCCGTCGTCGTGATGTTTACTCACTGGCGGTACGGGCTCCGCTGCGTGCCGGCCGTCGACCGCGGGATCCCTTGGGCGGGCTCGCGAGGCCCAACACATATGACTTCACAAGGTGATTCCAGCTACAGGTCCGGCACACCTCGACGACATACACCGAGAACTCCGAGAAGCGGGTGGCCAACAGGACCAGTTCCTCGGCGGAACGCGCCGAGCCCGAGACCGCACCCAGCTGGTCGCCGTATACCCACGACACCAGGGTGAGCGGCTCCTTGCGGCAGATGGGGCAGACCACCGCACTGGCCTTGCCGTGGAACTTCGCGGCACGCAGCAGATACGGGTTGGCGTCGCACACCTCGGTGACCCCGGTACGCCCGGAGTAGACCTCGGCCAGCAGGGAACGGCGCCGGAGCGCGTAGTCCACTACCTGTCGCTGCAATCGCACGGTGACCAGAGTACGTCGGGTCCTCACCGGCGCTCGCGATCAACGCCCCCAGCCGGCGCCAACCGGCGGATTCGCCGTCACCACCGGGCAGCCTTCTTTTACGATCGTCGCCGTGGCGACACGGCAGACCGCAGGCACGCGGGCCAAGGACAGCGACCGGGACGACGTCTGCCGGATCCTGGACAGTGCACTGGGCGAGGGGCAGGTGTCCAGCGCCGAGCACCAGGAACGAATCAGCGCGGCCACCCGAGCCGTAACCCTGGGCGACCTGCATTCCCTGGTCGGCGACCTGCAGACCGAGACCGCGCCGGTCAAGCTGCCGACGTTGGGCAGTCCCACGAAGTTCGGCGTGCGCAGTGTCGCCCTCAAGGCACTGGGCGCACTCGGCACCGTGTTGGTGGCGGGCATGCTGCTCGGCTGGGCGCTGTACGGAAACACCAGCTCCCCGCTGAGTTTCACCTCTGATCCCGGGGCCAAGCCGGACGGAGTCGCGCCGGTAGTGCTCACCCCGCCACGACAGCTGCAGTCCCTGGGCGGACTCACCGGCCTGCTGGAGCAGGCCCGCCAGAAGTTCGGCGACACGATGGGCTACCGACTGGTGGTCTACCCCGACTACGCATCTCTGGATCGGCCCGACCCAGGCGAAGAGCGCCGCAAACTGGACTACTCCTACCGCGGCGGCTGGGATGACCCCTCGACCTCGTCCAAGAGCAGTGACGACGTGCTGGTCGATCTGAGCGCGTTCGACGTGAAGGCTGCGGTCGGGATCCTGCGTGGAGCTCCCGAGACGCTCGGGATCAAACCCGCCGACGTGAAAAGCACCTATCTGATCGTCGACCCGGCGCGGGACCCCACGACGCCCGGGGCTCTATCGCTGTCGGTGTATGTTTCCAGCGACTACGGCAGCGGCTACATCGCCTTCGCGGGCGACGGCACCGTCAAACGCATCAATTACCCGTCCTGAACTGCGGGTTTAGCGCGAGTTTAATGCGACTGAACGCTGAGCGAACACTAGCCACTTGGGCACAGTTATATCGGCGCGATACTATGGCGCGAACCGTCGACCGGTCGTAGCTACACCATCTGCAGGAGGTGACTGGAGTGCTTGAGCTCGCCATTTTGGGCTTGTTGCTCGAGTCTCCGATGCACGGCTACGAACTCCGGAAGCGGTTGACCGGTCTGCTGGGTGCGTTCCGGGCGTTCTCCTACGGCTCGCTGTATCCCGCACTGCGGCGCATGCAGCTGGCCGGCGTGATCGCCGAGGACGCCGCGCCGACGGGGACCCCGGTGCGCCGGGCCCGTCGGGTGTACCGGCTGACCGACGCCGGCCGTCAGCGATTCAACGAGCTGGTGTCCGACACCGGCCCGCAGAACTACACAGACGACGGCTTCGGAGTCCACCTGGCGTTCTTCAACCGCACCCCGGCCGAGGCTCGGATGCGGATCCTCGAAGGCCGCCGCCGGCAGGTGGAGGAACGCCGGGAAGGCCTGCGCAACGCGGTGGCACGGGCCAGCAACTCGTTGGACCGCTATACCCGCCAGCTGCACCAACTCGGGCTGGAGTCCAGCGAGCGGGAGGTCAATTGGCTCAACGAGCTGATCGCGGCCGAACGCGCATCGAACCGGGCCGAACAACCCTGATCCTGCATACGGACGCGGGCATCGGGGAAACACAACAACGCACGTCAGCAGTGAAAGCAGAAAAAGGAGAGCGTCGAAAATGACTGAGCAAACGACGGATGTGCGGGTCGCCATTGTCGGCGTCGGCAACTGCGCGTCCTCGCTGGTCCAAGGCGTCCAGTACTACCAGAACGCCGATGACACCTCCACCGTCCCCGGCCTGATGCACGTGCGCTTCGGCCCGTACCACGTCCGCGACGTCAAGTTCGTCGCCGCGTTCGACGTGGACGCCAAGAAGGTCGGCTTCGACCTGTCCGAGGCCATCTTCGCCTCGGAGAACAACACCATCAAGATCGCTGACGTGCCGCCGACCAACGTCATCGTGCAGCGCGGGCCGACCCTGGACGGGATCGGCAAGTACTACGCCGAGACCATCGAGGTTTCCGACGCCGAGGCCGTCGACGTAGTCGCCGCCCTGCGCGAGGCCAAGGTCGACGTGCTGGTCTCCTACCTGCCGGTGGGTTCGGAAGAGGCCGACAAGTTCTACGCGCAGTGCGCCATCGATGCAGGCGTCGCATTCGTCAACGCGCTGCCGGTGTTCATCGCCTCCGACCCGGTGTGGGCCAAGAAGTTCGCCGACGCCGGCGTGCCGATCGTCGGCGACGACATCAAGAGCCAGGTGGGCGCCACCATCACCCACCGCGTGATGGCCAAGCTGTTCGAGGACCGCGGGGTCACGCTCGACCGCACCTACCAGCTCAACGTCGGCGGCAACATGGACTTCAAGAACATGCTCGAGCGTGAGCGCCTGGAGTCCAAGAAGGTCTCCAAGACCCAGGCTGTGACCTCTAACCTGACCGGTTCGCTGGCAGGCAAGGTCGAGGACAAGAACGTCCACATCGGACCAAGCGACCACGTCGCCTGGCTCGATGACCGCAAGTGGGCCTACGTGCGACTGGAGGGCCGCGCCTTTGGTGACGCACCGCTGAACCTGGAGTACAAGCTCGAGGTTTGGGACTCGCCGAACTCGGCCGGCATCATCATCGACGCGGTGCGTGCCGCCAAGATCGCCAAGGACCGCGGCATCGGCGGACCGATCCTGCCGGCGTCGGCGTACCTGATGAAGAGCCCGCCCAAGCAGCTGGCCGACGACGTCGCGCGCGCCCAACTCGAGGAATTCATCGTCGGCTAGACGCCGACTCTGCGCCGAACATGACTGACGACGAGCTGGCCGGCCTCTCGGAGTTCGCCCTATTGGCGGGCAACGCCGAGCAGGCCGGTCTGGCCGGTCCGTTGCCCGATGTGGAGCGGATCGAAACCGGTGAAGTCAGTGCGCTGCGCTGGGGTTCGGCGCCGCCGCGGGTGGTGTTCCTGCATGGCGGCGCGCAGAACGCTCACACCTGGGACACCGTCATCCTCGGGCTCGGCGAGCCCGCGCTGGCGGTGGACCTGCCCGGCCATGGCCGTTCGGCGTGGCGCGAGGACGGCGACTACTCACCGCAACGCAACGCCGCCACCCTGGCGCCCGTGCTGCAGGAGCTGGCACCGGATGCCGAGTTGGTGGTCGGCATGTCCCTGGGCGGACTGACCGCGATCCGCCTGGCGGCCACCGCCGGCGAGCTGGTGCGCCGGTTGGCGATTGTGGATGTGACGCCGTCGGCGTTGCAGCGCCATGCCGAGATGAGTACCGCCGACCGCGGGACCGTGGCATTGGCCCAAGGCGACCGGACGTTCCCCGATTTCGAATCGCTGCTGGCCGTCACCACGGCCGCGGCGCCGCACCGGGATCTGGAGTCGCTGCGGCGCGGGGTATTCCACAACACCCGTCGGTTGCCGGACGGCAGTTGGACGTGGCGCTACGACACCATCCGCTCCGTCGGCGACTTCACCGACCTGTGGACCGATGTCGCGGCGATCACCGCACCCACCACATTGATCCGCGGCGGCGATTCGTTCTTCGTGACCGCCGACGACGTCGCCGAGTACACGCAACGCTCGCCGGGGCTGACCACCCACGTGGTGGACGGCGCCGGACACTCCGTGCAAAGTGACCGGCCTCGCGTGCTGGTCGAGCTGCTTCGCATGACCCTCGCCTGAACCGCCGCACCGAACCGGTTACTTCGCCGCCGCAATCCGGCAATTCCGGGGATAAGGTGGCGAGATGGCCCGGCCCATCCGCATCGCCGTCCAACTGCAGCCGCAACACGCGGCGCACTACGGCGCCATCCGGGACGCGGTCCGGCGTTGCGAAGACTCCGGTGTCGACATCGCCTTCAACTGGGACCATTTCTTCCCGCTCTACGGCGACCGCGACGGACCGCACTTCGAGTGCTGGACCATGTTGGCCGCCTGGGCCGAGCAGACCTCGCGCATCCAGATCGGGGCGCTGGTGTCGTGCAACTCCTATCGCAACCCGGAGCTGCTCGCCGACATGGCCCGCACCGTCGACCACATCGGTGACGGCCGACTGATCCTGGGCATCGGCGCGGGCTGGAAGCACCGGGACTACCGGGAATACGGCTACGAGTTCGGCACCGCGGGCAGCCGCCTCGACGCCCTGGCCGGTGCACTGCCGCGCATCAAAAGCCGTCTGGCCCAGCTGAATCCGCCGCCCACCCGCACGATTCCGCTGTTGATCGGGGGCGGCGGGGAGCGCAAGACCCTGCGCCTGGTCGCCGAACACGCCGACATGTGGCACAGCTTCGCCGACGCCGACAGCTACCCACACAAGGCAGCCGTGCTGGCGCAGCACTGCGCCGCCGTCGGGCGAGACCCCGCCACGATCGAACACTCCGCGGCGCTGGGCGGCGACCAGACACACGGCACCGTGGCCGAGTTACTGGCCGAGGCCGACGCGTTGACGCGACTGGGGGTGAGCCTGCTGACCATCGGCAGCAGCGGACCCGACTACGACCTGTCCGCCGCCGAGGCGCTGTGCCGATGGCGCGACCAGCAATAAAGCTCGCGGCGCTCATCGCCACGTGCATGATCGTGGGCGGTCTGGCGGCGGTGCCGCGGGCCGGGGCCGCCCCGGACCTGTGCACCCCACCCGGGGAACAGGCCGCCGTCGCGTTGCCGGTCAAACTGGCCAACGCCAAGCGGCCACGCGAGGACAAATACACCACGGCCGGCGTCGAAGCGCTGAGTTCGATTGACGTGACCAAGCTGGGGTTGAGCACCCCCGGCGTGCTGACGGTCGGCACGCTGACCGAAAGCCCCCCGACGAACTGCATCAACGCCCAGGGCCGCTACAGCGGGTTCGACAATGAACTGCTGCGGGCCATCGCCAAGAAATTGGGCCTGCGGGTGCACTTCGTCGGCACCGACTTCTTCGGCCTGCTGGCCCAGGTGGAGTCGGGACGTTTCGACGTCGGGTCGGCGTCGATCAACGCCACCGACGAGCGCCGCCGCACCGTCGGCTTCACCAACGGCTACGACTTCGGTTACATGGCGTTGGTGGTCCCGGCCGGATCCGGGATCACCGGATTCGACTCCCTGGACAGCGGCCAGCGCATCGGGGTGGTTCAGGGCACTGTCGAAGACGCCTACGCCGTCGACGCCCTGGAAGTCGAACCGGTGCGGTTCCCCGACTCGGTCACGCTGTACGCCAGCCTGAAAAGCCGCCAGGTCGACGCGTGGGTGGCGCCGTCGCTCACCGCGCTGAACCTGTTGAAGCCTGGCGATCCGGCACAGATCGTCGGCTACACCTTCAGCCCGGCCGGCTTCGAGGCATACGCGGTGGCCAAAGGGAACCAGGCGCTGATCTCGGCGCTGAACTCCGGCCTGGACGCTGTCATCGAAGACGGCACCTGGCCGCAGCTGTTCACCGACTGGGTGCCGCGGCCGTTGCCGCCGGACTGGCAGCCGGGTTCCAAGTCGGCAGCCACCCCGCATCTACCGGACTTCGCTGCGATAGCGGCCCGGCATCACCGGCCCGAGTCGGAGCCGTACACGCCCAAATCGACTCTGGCACAGCTGCGCGACTCTTTCTTCGACTGGCAGTTGTACCGGCGCGCCCTGCCGGACCTGCTCAAGACCGGCCTGCCCAACACGCTGCTGCTCACCGTGAGCGGCGGCGCCATCGGATTGGTGGCCGGGTTAGGGCTGGCTGTGGCCGGGATCTCACGCACTCGATGGCTGCGCTGGCCGGCGCGGATCTACACCGACATCTTCCGAGGACTGCCCGAGGTGCTGATCATCCTGCTCATCGGGCTGGCAGTCGGGCCACTGGTGGGCGGCCTGACGCACAACAATCCCTACCCGCTGGGGATCGCGGCCCTGGGGCTGACCGCCGCGGCCTACATCGGGGAGATCTTGCGCTCGGGCATCCAAAGTGTGGAGTCCGGCCAGCTGGAGGCCTCGCGCGCACTGGGTTTCGGCTACCCGGCGGCGATGCGACTGGTGGTGATACCGCAGGGCATTCGGCGGGTGCTGCCGGCGCTGGTCAACCAGTTCATCGCGCTGCTCAAAGCGTCGGCGCTGCTGTACTTCCTCGGCCTGGTCGCCGGTCAGCGGGAGTTGTTCCAGGTGGGCCGCGACTACAACGCCCAGACCGGCAGCCTCTCCCCGTTGGTGGCCGCCGGCCTCCTCTACCTGGCCCTGACCATCCCGCTGACGCACCTGGTGAACGTCGTCGATCACCGGCTGCGGCGCGGCAGGCCGCCCGAGGCCGATGATTCGGTCGAGCTGAGCCCGGCGATCTCCAGTCAGGAGATGACGTGACGGCGCCCGCGGCGCGCGAGCCGGTGTCGCTGGCGGCCAAAGGCATTCAGTTGTCCTTCGGCAAACATCAGGTGCTGCGCGGAGTCGACCTCGACGTGCCGGCGGGCGCTACCGCCGCGGTGATCGGCCCCTCCGGGTCAGGTAAGTCGACGATGCTGCGCACCTTGAACCGACTCCACGAACCCGACGGCGGCGACATCCTGCTGGGTGGCCGATCGGTGTTGGCCGACGACCCCGACGAGCTGCGCCAGCGGATCGGGATGGTGTTCCAGCACTTCAATCTGTTCCCGCACCGCAGCGTGCTGGACAACATCACCCTGGCGCCGCGCAAGCTGCGCGGGATGTCCGACGACGCCGCCCGCGAGCTCGCGCTGAGCCTGCTCGACCGGGTCGGGCTGAAAAACAAGGCCACGTCCCGGCCGTCGGCGCTCTCCGGCGGCCAGCAGCAACGGGTGGCGATCGCCCGCGCCCTGGCGATGCATCCGCAGGTGATGCTCTTCGACGAAGCCACCTCGGCGCTGGACCCGGAGTTGGTCAAGGGGATCCTGGCGCTGATCGCCGAACTCGGGGCCGACGGCATGACGATGGTCGTGGTCACCCACGAGATGGGCTTCGCTCGCTCGGCCTCGGACACGGTGGTCTTCATGGACCGGGGCAAGGTCGTGGAGTCCGGTCCACCCGATCAGATCTTCGACAACGCCGAGACGCAGCGACTGCAGAAGTTCCTGTCCCAGGTGTTGTGACAGCAACCTCTACGAGTTGTCAACCCTCTTTACGGTCACCGGTTAGACTGGCGAACTATGACGGAGAGCAAGGCCGATACGCCGCAGGTGACGGCGATCGCAGAGGGCTTGCACCGTTCGCTGTCCAAACTGTTCTCGATCCTGCGGCGCGGCGACATCAGCAGAGGCACCCCGACTGGCGAACTCACGCTGGCCCAGCTGTCGATCCTGATCACGCTGCTGGACCGGGGTCCCATCCGGATGACCGAGCTGGCCGCCCACGAGCGGGTCCGCACCCCCACCACCACGGTGGCGATCCGTCGCCTGGAGAAGATCGGGCTGGTCAAGCGCAGCCGCGACCCCTCGGATCTGCGGGCCGTGCTGGTCGACATCACCCCCGAAGGTCTGGCGAGCCACCGCGAGTCGCTGGCAAACCGGCACGCGGCGCTGGCGGCGATGCTGAACAAGCTCAGCCAGGAAGAACTCGACACCCTGACCCGCGCGCTCGAGCCCCTGGAGCGCCTCGCCACCTGTGATGGTGTCGAACCGGCAGCCGCCGGCGATGCAGGCTGCCCCATGGATTGCGGTTAATGCCGACTGCTCTGATCACCGGAGCCGGCGGCGGTATCGGTTCGGCGATAGCGGCGGCCTTGGCGCCCACCCACACCCTGTTGCTCGCCGGTCGGCCGTCAGCGCGTCTGGATGCGGTGGCCGAACGGCTGGGCGCCACCACCTGGCCGCTCGACTTGGCCGACATCGACGGGATCGACGCGGCCACCGAGATCGTCGACGAACTCGACGTCTTGGTGCATAACGCCGGGGTGATGCTGCCCGGTGCGGCCGGCGAGTCCTATATCGAGGAGTGGCGGGCCACCTTCGAGGTGAACGTATTCGGTGCGGTGGCCCTGACGCTGGCCCTGTTGCCCGCGTTGCGGGCGGCCCGCGGGCAGGTGGTCTTCATCAACTCCGGTGCCGGGCAAAAGGTTTCCCCGGGCATGGCGTCGTATTCGGCAAGCAAGTTCGCGCTGCGGGCGTTCGCGGATTCGCTGCGCAGTGACGAGCCGGCGCTAAGGGTCACCACGGTCTACCCGGGCCGCGTCGACACCGACATGCAGCAAGATCTGGTCGCCTACGAGGGCGGCGAGTACGACCCGGCCCGCTTCCTGCGTCCCGACACCGTCGCCGAAGTGGTGGCCGCCGCGATACGCACCCCCGCCGAGGCGCAGCTGCAGGAAGTGGTGGTCCGGCCGCGCTGAGCTATCGGCTTTCCTGCCGCCGCACCCGGAACAATTTGGTCTCACCCTCCACACCCTTGAGCGCACGGGTTCCGACAAACGACCAGGCGTAGCCCGGAGCCTCCCCGATGGCCTCGCGGGCCGCGCCCTCCGTCATGACCTCGCCGGGCTCGGCGACGCTGGTGACCCGGCTCGCGACGTTCACCGGGCTGCCGAACCAATCCCGGGCCCGGCTCACCGCCCATCCCGACGCGATTCCGGCCCGCAGCTGCGGCAGGTCGGGGTCGTCGGCGGCGCGGTCCAGCAGCTGCAGCGTGGCGCCGAGCAGCTTCGCGGCGTCGGACGACACCAGCATCACCGCATCGCCGATCGTCTTGACCAGCCGCACCGGAGGGTTGACCACCTCATGCGCCAGATCGGCAAGGCGCTCAACGAGTCCCACCAGTTCCTCGGGCGGTATCGCCTCGCCCAGCCGGGTGAACCCGACCATGTCGGCGAAGGCCACCGCGAGCTGCCGCGCCCCGGGCAGCGCCACCCCGGCAGCCCGCTCGGTGGCGTTGACTTCCTCACCCTCCAGCACCCGCCGCAGCTGGACAAACAGAATGTCGCGAATCATGTCCCCCAGCAAGGGGATAACGGTTCGCACGATCTCTTCGTGGGCTTTGGCGACCTCAAGCTCGGTGAGGCCCGGCCGCATGATCGCCGATATGGTGCTGTACCGGAACGCCGGAACCGCCCGGGAGATACCCTCGGAAAGCCGGCGGATCATCAGCAACACCTGGCCCGGGTCCAGTCCGGCCCCGATAAGACGCTGCAGCCGCACGGCGGCCTCGCCGTCGGCGCGCAACAGCAGGGCGGCGTCGGGATCATCCAACCGCGGCAGCCCCAGCGCACGTTCGATGCCCTGCAACAGGGCCAGATCAATGCCGTGGTCGGCGCTGACCGCACGTTCTGACACGTACTTGCCGTCGTCGCCCAACGCACGATGCGCCGGCATCAGCATCGGCGCCACCTCGGCCCGAATCTGATCCAGCCCGAAGCCCTCCTCCAGCAACCAGACCACCAGCTCGGCACGCTCCTCGCGGGCACTGGCGTCCAGGCCGTCGAACAGCCCCAGCTCCGCCAGCGTCTCGTGGAATGCTCCGCTCTCGGCCCACATCCTGTCGCCTCAAATCGTTGCCGCACCGCCAGATTGACCAGTCCTCCGGACCCCGGGGACACCCGCAGGAAGTGGTGGTCCGGCCGCCCTGACCCGCCGGGTTGATTCGGGGTCAGCCGATGATGCCCGCCCGGACCTGGTCGGCGACCTTGAGCGCCTGATCGGACACGATCCCGCTGCTGCACACCAGAACCTCGATGGCCGCGTTGGACTTTCCGGTGATCACGTGCGAGCACGTCGAGTGGTCCGAGACCCGGTTGGTGCGCACCGCGAAGCCGTCGCCGGCCTCCGACGGGGTCTGCACGTACCACTGCTCGTCGTCTTGTCCGGGCAGCGTCAGGTTGACCTGGTCACCGGCGCAGTTCTGCCAGGACTGCGCGGTCTCGCTCACGAAATCCGACGCGGCCTCTTCGGTGGGGAACGCGGCGATCACCGTCGTCACCCGCACCCGAACCGGACCGGTCACATCGCTGGTGAGGGTCTGCAGATCGATCCCGCGGAATGAACTGCCGCCATATGTCGATTCGGTTGCCGGATAGACCGCCCCGACACAGCCCTTCTCAATGGACTTGTAGTTCCGCAGCCCGTTGGAGTGGTCGGTGACGGTCAGCGAGGGATTCCGCAGTCCCGGACCGGCGAAGATGCTGTTGAGCGAGGCGGGGTCGGGCTGCAGGGCCGCGAGGTCACCGGCCTCGACCGGGGCGGCGACGGCCGGCGCCGCCAGCACCAACCCGACCGCAGCAATGCCGGCGGTGAACATGCCCAGAGTGTGCGAATTGCGCATGGAGAGCTGACCTTTCGTCGACGTAGTTCGGGACGGCTGGAGCTAGGCGAGGTTGCGGACGATCTGCGAACGCAGGCTGCGTCCCTTGCCACCAGGATTGGTGTCGGTGCACAGCCGGACATCGACGACGTAGTTGTTCTTGGCCTGCAGCACCCGCTCACAGCCCGCCGTGCCCTTCATGGGATTCGCGAACAGCGTGGCGAACAGTTCCAGACCTCCCGCGGTGACCACACCGGCCTTGAGATCTGCGCTCATCCCGTTGGCGTATTCGGCCGTCAACGGTGTGCCCTTGCAGCTCTTCCAGATGGCGGCCTGGTCATTGAGGTAGGTCTGCGCGGCTTTGGCGTCGGGGAACTCCGCGACGGCCTGGACCACGTTGGGGTTCAGCTCGCCACCGGGCTGCCGAAGGGTCTGCACGACGAAGTCAGTGTAGCCCGAGCCGTCGAAGGCCGCCGCCGAGCCGGGCGCGTACACGGCCGTGCAGTTCGCCGGCGTGGTGGTCGGCGTACTCAGCGGCTGGGTGCCGGACTCGGAGCTGATCACCTGCATCGTGGTGTCCATCCGCTCGCTGACCTCATCGGCGGGAACCAGCACGTCAGCCAGGTCCACCGCACCCGGCGCGGCCTGCGCGATCGAGCCGCCGGAGAGCACCCCGATTAACGCCGCGGCCGAGACTGCCACCACTGGGGCTAGGTGAATTCGCATCGAAATCCATTCCGTTTCGCCGTGTTGAGATCCCCTACCGGCGGCTGGGGCTGACCGAATGTTATCCGGTGTTCCCCGCCGAGACCCCTCCGTTGGAGTCCGCAATGTGGTTCCATCGATAACCGAACCGACGGACCCAACGTTAAGGACGTGCAATGCAACGGGACGACACCGACCGGAGAATCGGTTACCTGGCGCTCGCGATCGCGACCTGCGCCGCCGGGGCGCTGGCCGTACTGCCCGGCCTGGCCTCGGCCACCCCGGGCGCGCCCGGCATCGACGACACCACCCCTTCCGCGGACGTTGACCTGGCCGCACTCCAGCTGAGCTCGGCGGAGGCGTCGCCGATCGTCAAGTGGCCGTCCGATCCGCCCCTCGAGTTGACGGTGTACAAGACCGCGACCTCGCCGATCGCCGGTGCGGCCAGCACCTCCGATGCGCAATGCGCCAGCGCGGTCTATGCCGGCCTGGACAAGACCTATGACGGTAGTGGCTACACCGGCCTGAACTATCAGGAGCTCACCGGATTCGGTTCCAAGAACACCTATTCGGTGATCTCGGTGGCCTCCAGCTACACCGACGAACACGCCGCGGCCAACATGGTGGCCAACACCATCCAGAACTGGACCGACTGCGGCCGCAAGAAGGTGACCGGCGATCTCAGCGGCTCCACGCAGACCCGGACCGTCAACAACGTGGTCTCCACCACCGACGACATCTACCTGGTCAACAACATCACCGATGACGGCGGCGCCTGCTCACACGCCATGACATCGCAGGGCAACGTCGTGGTCGAGGTGTCGGCGTGCCGATCCAACATCGGTCTGGTCAAGCAGAGCCTTCAGCTGGCCAACAAGATGCTGGTCAAGCTGCCGTGACGCGCCGACTTATCGCCGGCTGCTGTGTCGGGCTGGCCGCGCTGACCCTCGCCGGCTGCGCCGGTGACGACCCCGACCGGGACAGCGCCGCCACGGTTGCGCCGGCGGCCGCAGCGGCGCCACCCAGCGTCCAACCGGATCCGACGGCACCCGCCGCCCCGGCCGGTGAGCCAAGCGGGCAGCGCGCAGCAACTCCGATTCCGGTCCCGGCCGCCGGGCCCCGCTTGGTGACACCGGGCAAGCTTGGCGCACTGTTGGTTCCGATCGAGGAGCTCAACAACGTCGTCGGCGCGAAGCTGGGATTCGAGACGGTGTTCACCAGGCCCGGTGCGCCGGCCGGCGGCCTGGGCGACAAAGCGGGCTGCGCGGTGTTGTTCGGCTCCAACACCGACAGCTACGCCAACGAATACACCGCATTCCGGCGCCAGAGCGTGCGGGACGGCGAGGACAGCTCACAACATTTCGTCGCCCAGGAAGTGGCCGCCTTCGCCGATGTCGCCACTGCGGCCGCGAACTTCGGCAAAACCTTCGACAAGAAGGCCCTGGCCGGCTGTGACGGTGCGGTGGTGCATCGCCAGGGTGACGACGACCGCATCACGTGGCGGCTCAACGTTTCCGACGTCACCGCGGACACCGCCCGATGGACGCTGGACCAGCACGCCGACGGCAAGCCCAACGACTGGACTTGTGCGCATGAGGCACGGACCCGCAGCAACGTCGAATTCACGGTGACCGTATGCCAATTCGGCAACGCAGCACCGGCTGCGACAGCGATCGGCAATCAGATCAACGACTGGATTCCCCACCCGTGACCGGCATGCGAGGAAAGGCGGCAGCGATGAAGGCACCGCAGGGACTGCTTTTCGGAATAGGCGTCATGTGCCTGGGCACGCTGGTCGCCGGGCTCCTTCCGGTCGCCGCGGCCGATTCGGGCGACGCCACGGTGCCTGCAGGCAAGGTCGAGTCACTGTTGTTGTCCCCGGCCGCGGTCGGCGACATCGTCGGGGTCACGTTCGACTGGGAAAAGGCCAACCGGCGGCCCTACAAATCCGACGACCTCGGCGAGCACTCGGCGTGCGCGATGCTGACCGGTCCCGACGTCGAAACCTTCGGCCGCGACTACACCGGCTACCGGTTCCGCGCCGACCGGGACGACGCCGAGAACTGGGAGTTCACCGTCCAGCAGCGGGTGGCGACCTACGCCGACGCCGCCACGGCGACGCAGACCTTCCAGAAGGTGTTCAGCAAGGCCGCGATGGCCAAGTGCAACGGGGTCATCGCCAGCATCAAGGACAACACGGACGCCCAGTGGCGGTTCCGGATTCAGACGGTGACCCCGACCTCGGCCCGGTGGGTGGAGGACCAGCTGTCCGACCAGCAGCCGATCGGCTACAGCTGCTCGGATGTCGCCGGGGTGACCCGCAATGTGCTCTACAGCATCAAGGTGTGTCAGTACGGCAACGGCGGACCCGCCGCAGCCACCATCGCCGAACGCATCACCAGTCAGGTCGCCGGCGTACGCGCCTGATACGCGCTGCGACTGAAGAATCCATGGCCCCGAACAAAGTCACGCAACGCATCTCAGCGGTGGGCCCCTGGCTGCGCGGTGAACTCAAGCGGCGCAAGTTGCGTCAATTGCGGACATTCACCGCCGGCGTGATCCTGGCCGTAGCCGGCCTGTTCGGCGGGCTGGACACAGTGGATGCCGGCCCCAGCGTCTTTGCGGCCGACGAAGCGCACAGCGATGGTGAGTTCACCCTGACCATCGCCCGCGCTTCGGTGGTCAACGAGCTACGCGCCGGTCGGCGGATCATCGCACCGGCCCAGCCCGGCCATCGCTATCTGGGTGTGGTGAGCACGGTCCGCAACGACGGCACCATTCCCGGCCGGCTGATCGGCGAACTGCAGCTGCGCGACCAGCCGCAAAGCACCTCAGTCGGGGTGTTTCGGATGATCGACGGCTCCCCCATCACCCAGTTGGGGCCGGGCCTCGAAGAGCAGCTCGTGTTCGTGTGGCGCATTCCCGACAGTGCGATTCATCCGGACCTCACCGTGACGTTGCGGGTCACCCAGAAACGCTTTACCGAATTGCTGGTCACCTACGGCCGAGACTGGGTGGACAGCTCGAGCGACTACGCCGAGATCACCCTGCCGGTGACCGTCAAATGAGCGCACCGGTCCGGCGATCCCGCCCGGGACTGACTGCCGCCCTGGTCGCGGCGCCGATCCTGGTGGCTGCCGCGCTGCTGTGGCAGCACCTCCCCGACAGCACTCGCGTCTACGGACCGTTCGATGTCCCCGGCCGGTTCGGCGTCGAGACCAGTGGGCGTTCGCTGACGGTCACCGTCGACGGCGTACAGCTGACGCGTGAGGTACAAGGGTCGGCGCGGTGGGCGAACCCGCCGCCGGTGACCGCCGCTGGGGCGTGGGTGGTGGTGCGCGCGAGTGTGTCGGCGACTGAGCGGACGGCGATGCCCAGCGTGGAACTTCGGGTGGGCCCCAACACCTACCGGCCGTCCGATCGATTCCCCAGCTACACGCTGGGCTACCGCGCCGATCCGGGCATTACCCAGCGCGGCGCCTGGGTCTTCGACGTGCCACCCGAGCTGTTCGACCCGCCCGGGGCCGACCCGTTCGAGCTGCACGTGTGGCCCGGCCTCGACGACCGCCTGGATGACCGGTTGGTGATCAACCTGCGCGGCCACCTGGATTCCACCTCCGGCACAGTCCTGGTGGTGGCACCGGAGGTGACGGGATGAGCGACCGCACGCTTCGCCTTTGGCAGCGCAACGTGATCGGACTCGCGGTGGCCGCCGTCGCCGCGGCCGTCCTCGGGATCACTGAGCTATATCCAGACTGGTCGGCTTATCGCGCCCGCGTCACTCCGGCCGTGCTGGTCACGAAGGCCGACAGCGTGACCGCCTACGGGCAGACCTGGCGGTTGGGCTCGATCCACCACCTCAACGCGGTGCCGCATGCACCCACGGCCGCCCTGCCGGCTCACACGGCGCTAACCGTGGTCACCGTCGAGCGGACCGGAACGCCTCTCGCCGGGGAATGCACCGCGGTCATCACCGACGGGCGGCGTCGCTGGCAGACCGCCGCCATCGGAAACGCGGCGCCATTGGTCGGCGACGCCACCGACCGGTGCACCAAACCGGGGCCGCTGCAACTGAGTTTCCTGCTGCCGTCGGATGCCGTGCCCACCGCGGTCGACCTGATCAACACCGACGGCGCCATCATGCTGCGATTCGCCTTGTGAGCCCGGGCTTCCCGCGTCAGCGGTGACGGTGGCCAGGTTGGCCCGGCGCACGCAGTAGGCGAACATCGCCGCGACCAGGGCGATCCGCAACGGCTGAATGATCAGCTGCGAGGCCAGGCTCATGGTGCCGCCGAACGCCGACCAGAACTCCGGGCCGTGCGGACCGAGAACCTTTGCCATCCCCCGGTACAGGTAGCCTTCGGTCAGCTGAGTGCGGTAGAAGCTGCCCCGCATGTCCAGCCACGCCAACACCAGATACGCCAAGACATAAGCGGACAGGCCCACCACACCGCCGTGCAGAATCAGCCGGGCCGCATCGACAATCGGGCCGAACCGTCCGGTCTTGGACTTGGCGTACTCCGTGGCCCGCGACCGTAGCTGTTCGGGTGTCTGTCGCCAGCGCTCGGTGACCCCGACCGCCGTCTCCCCCGGCGCGCCGGCTCGCCGCAGGACGGTCGGCCAATCGATCTGGGCGGACACCCCGTAGACGATTCCGGCCGCGGCCAGCCACATCAGCGGTACGGCCGCACCCCCGAACACCGTCCGCACCAGCCACATCAACCCCTGCCACGCCGTCTGCAACGACTGGACGTGCGAGAAAGCGTCAGCACGAACCGTGTTGAACCACACCACAAGACGACGATGGCTGATCCAATCGCCGGGTTTGATCAACACGGTGATGCCCGCCGCCAGCGAGAAGGTCAGCACCAGGAACACCCACAGCGCATCGATATAGACGCGCAGCGCGATCAGCGCTGTCGGCAGCCGACTACTGAAGTGCCCTAATACGTAACGGGCGACCAGGGCACCAGCCACCACCACCCAGGTGGTTCGGGAGATCGGCAGCATCTCGGTATTGATCCCGCTCATCGCGTCGGCTACCCGGTAATCGAGCGCCAGACGTTGATAGGCCAGCCAGTCTTCCTTGAACATCTGCCAGGCCAGATAGATGGCGAAGAACGGCACGATCACGGTGGTGAACAGGTCGATGCTGCGCAGCGACCGGCGCGGCAGCGCGGCCACCTCGGGGAGACCGCGGCGCAGCACCAAGAACATCGCCACGTAGGAACCCAGCTGTGCCAGGCCGGCGCCGGGCATGATCAGTGCCGCCCACAACGGATTGCTGTGGCCGGCCCAGGCGGCCGCGGCGATAACCACCCGGCGGACCACCAGTCCGGCGAGGTAACACGCTGCCAGCTGCGGCCAGTACCGCCACCACAGGACGAATGGCGTCAGTAAGTTCCGCAGCACCGGCATCGTTGTCACACCACCAGATTCACCAATCGGCCGGGCACCACGATCACCTTCTTCGGGGTGGCACCGGACAGGAATGCCTGCACCTTCTCGTCGGCCAGCGCTGCGGCCTTGATCGCGTCGCCATCGGCATCGGCGGGCACCGTGACCAGTCCGCGCTTCTTGCCGTTCACCTGTACCGGGTAGTCGACGGTGTCGGTCACCAGGTAGGCCGGGTCGGCCACCGGGAACGGTCCGTGCGCCAGCGAGGAATCGTGACCGAGTCGCCGCCACAATTCTTCGGCCAGGTGTGGAGCCAGCGGTGCGAGCAGCAGCGCCAGCGGCTCGACCGCCGAGCGCGGAACCCCTTCGCGATGCTGTTTGGTCAGGTGGTTGGTGTACTCGATCAGCTTGGCGGCCGCGGTGTTGTTGCGCAGTGCCGCGTAATCTTCCGACACCCCAACGATCGTGCGGTGCAGCAGTCGCAGGGTCTCGGTGTCCGGTTCGCCGTCGAGCACCCGGGTCTCGCCGGTCTCCTCGTCAACCACCAGCCGCCATACCCGCTGCAGAAAGCGATGTGCGCCGACCACATCCTTCGTGGCCCACGGCCGCGACATATCCAGCGGACCCATCGACATCTCGTAGACCCGCAGCGTGTCGGCCCCGTAGCTGTCGCAGATCTCGTCGGGAGACACCGAATTCTTCAGGCTCTTACCCATTTTGCCGTATTCGGCGAACACTTCGGTGTCACCGTCGGCGCCCGGAAGGTAGAACTTTCCGTCGCGTTCGGTGACTTCGGCTGCCGGCACATAAGACCCGCGGGCGTCGGTGTAGGCGGCAGCCTGGATGTAGCCCTGGTTGACCAACCGGCGGTAGGGCTCACGCGAGCTGACGTGCCCGAGGTCGTAGAGCACCTTGTGCCAGAAGCGGCAGTACAGCAGGTGCAGCACCGCGTGCTCGGCGCCGCCGACGTAGAGGTCCACGCCGCCCGGGTCATCGGGTCCGTGCTCGGCGGGCCGGGGCCCCATCCAGTAGGCCTCGTTCTCCGGCGCGCAGAAGCGTTCGGCGTTGTGCGGGTCGGTGTAACGCAGCTCGTACCAGGAACTTCCGGCCCACTGCGGCATGACATTGGTGTCACGGGTGTAGGGCTGCAGTCCGTCGCCGAGGTCCAGCTCGACATGCACCCAGTCGGTCGCCTTGGCCAGCGGGGGCGAGGGTTCGCTGGACGCGTCGTCCGGGTCGAACAGCACCGGTGAGTAGTCGGCGACGTCGGGCAGCTCGACCGGCAGTGCCGCCGCGTCCAGCGGGTGCGCGCGACCGTCGGCATCGAAGACGATCGGGAACGGCTCGCCCCAGTACCGCTGCCGGGCGAATAGCCAGTCCCGCAACTTGTATTCGATGCGCGCCCAGCCGCGGCCCTGCTCCTCCAGCTGTTGCGTCATCGCCTTCTTGGCGTCACCGACCGCCATTCCGTCCAGCGGACCGGAATTGACCAGAGTGCCGTCACCGGCGTAAGCGGATTCTGAAATGTCGCCACCGGCAATGACTTCGACTACCGGTAGGCCGAACTCGGCGGCGAACTCCCAGTCGCGCTGGTCGTGCCCGGGAACCGCCATGATGGCGCCGGTTCCGTAGCCGGCCAGCACATAATCGGCAATGAAGATCGGCACCTGCTGCCCGTTGGCGGGGTTGGTGGCGTAACTGCCTAGGAACACACCGGTTTTGGTCTTGTTCTCCTGGCGTTCCAGGTCCGACTTCGCCGCGATCGCCTTGCGATAGTCGGCGACGGCAGCTGTCGGGGTGGCTGCTCCGAAAGTCCAGCGCCCGTCCACCCCGTCCGGCCACGCGTCGACAGTCAGCCGGTCGACCAGCTCGTGCTCGGGAGCCAGCACCAGATAGGTGGCACCGAAAAGCGTGTCCGGGCGTGTGGTGAACACCTCGATGTCCACCGCTGAACCGTCAGTGGTGGCCGCGCCGAACAATGCCGCCGCACCGGTGGAGCGCCCGATCCAGTTGCGCTGCATGGTCTTGACCTTCTCCGGCCAGTCCAGCAGCTCGAGATCGTCGAGCAGCCGGTCGGAGTATGCGGTGATCCGCATCATCCACTGCCGCAACCGCTTCCGGAACACCGGGAAATTCCCGCGGTCGCTTCGCCCATCGGCGGTGACCTCTTCGTTGGCCAACACGGTGCCCAGCCCCGGACACCAGTTGACCATCGAGTCCGTGCGGTAGACCAGTCGGTGGCCGTCGATGACGTCGGCACGCTCACCGGCCGACAACTGCGCCCAGTCTCGGCCGTCATCGAGAGTGCGTGCACCGGAGTCGTATTCGGCGATCAGCTCGGAGATGGGACGCGCCTTGTTCGCACTCGCATCGAACCAGGCGTTGTAGATCTGCAGGAAGATCCATTGCGTCCACTTGTAGAAGTCGACGTCGGTGGTGGAGAAGCTGCGTCGGCTGTCGTGACCCAGGCCGAGGCGTCGCAGTTGCCGGCGGAAGTTCTCGACGTTGGCCTCGGTACGCGTTCGTGGGTGGGTGCCGGTCTGCACCGCGTACTGCTCGGCGGGCAGGCCGAACGCGTCGAAGCCCAGGGCGTGCAGCACGTTGTGGCCGGTCATCCGGAAGTAGCGGGCGTAGACGTCGGTGGCGATGTAACCCAGCGGGTGCCCGACGTGCAGGCCGTCCCCGGACGGGTAGGGGAACATGTCCTGGACGAACATCTTGTCGGCGGGAACGGCCGAACCGTCGGTCGGCGCGAGCGACCCGACCGGGTTGGCGACGTTGAAGGTGCCCGCTTGCTCCCAGTGGTGCTGCCAGGTGTCTTCGATACGCCCGGCCAGCGTCGCGTTGTAGCGGTGCCGGGGTGCCTGGTCGGTGGGGTCGCTGTGCTCATGCGGCGGTCCCAGCTTCACCTCGCCTCCGGCGAGCCTCGCTGAACCGCCGGGTCCCTGGGTGGTCGGGGCTTCGTTCACCTCAACAGGGTAAACGGCGGCGCTTCTCGGTCTGATCGCCACAGCTTGGTATCAGTTGGATTGCGACCCGGTGAGGGGTTCGTTCCAGGTCGGTTGCAGCCCTGGCGACGCTGTCGGCGCGTGGCTACCGTCATTTCACGGCCAGGGCATCACTACCCGGCCCGCCCCGGAAGGACCCTGGAGATGACGAACACCGCGCACCGTTGGCGACTCCTTTTCGGCTGCGCCGCTGTCATGGCGGCGGGCTTGGCCGGTATCCCCGCCGTGGCGGCCGAGCCGCTGGTCCCGGCACAGCCGAACCCCTACGGCCCCGCCGCCCAGCCGGCAGCGGCGCCGGTAACCGGGCCGCTCGCGTCGGCGCCGCGCCCGGCGGCTCCGGTGCCCGCGATCCCGCCGCCGGCGGGCGTGCCTGGGGCCCCGGCGGCGGTAGCGCCGCCAAGCGGTCTCGTGCCGGCGACCTCGGGCACCCTGCGCGACTACTTCGCGGCCAAGAAGGTGCAGTTGCAACCGCAACAGCCCGCCGGGTTCAACGCGTTCAACATCACCTTGCCGATGCCGGCGGGCTGGTCCCACGTGCCCGACCCCAACGTCCCCGACGCGTTCGCCGTGATCGCCGACCGGCGCAGCGGGTCGCTTTACACCCCCAACGCCCAGGTCGTGGTCTACCGGCTGGACGGGCAGTTCGACCCGAAGGAAGCGATCACGCACGGGTTCGTCGACAGCCAGACACTGATGGCCTGGCAGACCACCAACGCCTCGCTGAACGACTTCAACGGGTTTCCCTCGTCGATCATCGAGGGGACCTACCGCGACGCCGACATGACGCTGAACACGTCGCGGCGCCACGTGATCGTGCCGACAGATGACACGGCCTATCTGGTGTCGCTGACCGTTACCACCGGTGCCGGTCGCGCGATCGGCACGGCTCCGGCGACCGACGGGATCATCAACGGATTCCGTGTCGAGCGGCCCGGGACCAACCCGCCGCCACCTGCCCCCAGCGGTCCGGTGCAATCGGGCACGGTGCGCCACCAGGTGGGCACCGCTCCGCCGCCGCTCGACGCCCCCCACCCTCCGGTGGAGTCCGGCGTCATCCGCCACCAGGTGGGCACCACGGGCTAACCGCCCGGCTCGTATGGTGGACCCATGCTGATCATGGGTGCCTTGTGCCTGGTTGCGGCGTTGGTGTCGCTGGTGTTCGGTGTGCGGACGTTGGTGCGCCCGCTCACCGGTGACCCCGAACAGTTGGTGCTGCGGGCTGTCGCGCCCGCCCAGATCGCCGTCGGGGTGATCCTGGGCGCGGGTGGCGTGCTGGTGCTGGCCGGCCCGCCGTCGATGGCACTGCTGGCGCTGATCATCTCGATCACCGGGGCACTCGCCACGCTGGCCGCCGGAGCCTGGCAGGGGGCCCGCTACGCGGCACGGCTGTCGGCTCAGGCCAGCGCGGCAGCCCCCGCCGGCTGTTGCGCCTCGGGCTGCGGTTGCGGCGACAGTGCGCCCGTCGAGGAGGCGGGTTGCGGTGCGGGCTGCGGCTGCGGAGAACCCGCGCCGCCGGAGCCGGCCTCCGGGTGCGGCAGCGGCTGCGGCTGCGGGTAAGACGCTCGGGCGGCGCTGGCCGCCGCCTCAGTTGCGGCTGATGTCGATCGGGTGGGTGGCCAACAGCGCGGTGGGCCACGGCTGCCGGCGCAGCGCTCGCCCCCATAGGTCGACTCGTGGCGGCACCATCACATCCGACGGCAGCGCCGAGAGCACGATCCAGTCATCACGCTCGATCTCACCCTCGAGCTGGCCGATGGTCCAACCGGCGTAGCCGGCGAAGATCCGCACACCCTCCACATGCGGCGCGACGGTCTCGGGATCCGCATCGAGATCGACCATCACCAGCCGACCGTCGATGTGCCGCAGACCGGGCACACCGTGGGGCTCGGCGCCGACCCGCAACAGCCCGACGCACAGGGCGGCGTCGCGTTTGACCGGGCCGCCGATGAACATCGTTTTGGGTTTGGCGGCCAGCTCGGACCACTGCGGCAGCACGTTGTAGACAGCGGTTTCACTGGGGCGGTTGAGCACCACGCCCAAGGTTCCACCGTCGTTGTGCTCGACCACATAGATCACCGTGCGGCGAAACGTGGGTTCGAGCAGATCGGTGTTGGCCAACAGCAGCGTGCCGGCCCGTACCCGATGCGCAGCGGGCGCGACATAGTCCTCGGGATCTTCGGGTTGGGCCATTTTTCCATCATGACACCCGCCGCCGTCATCCGTGTTGAGCTGTGCCGAACATCGACCGACCCGCAATATTTGTAGGCTGGTTTGGGGCCGGTGCCGCGCCGCCGCCCGAGTCTGGAAGAGGTTCTGTGGTGGACAACCGCGCACCCGCGACACTGTGGCGGTCGGCGCGCGGCCTGCCGGAGTTCCGCAGACTGCTGGAACTGCGGGCCGCCAGCCAATTCGGCGACGGCCTGTTCCAAGCCGGGCTGGCCGGAGCGCTGCTGTTCAACCCGGACCGGGCCGCCTCCCCGTGGGCGATCGCGGGTGCCTTCGCCGTGCTGTTCTTGCCGTATTCGGTGCTGGGGCCGTTCGCCGGCGCGCTGCTGGACCGCTGGGATCGTCGCCAGGTGATGGTGGTGGCCAACCTCGCCCGGCTGGTGCTGGTGCTCGGGATCGCGGCGCTACTGGCTGTCGGTGCCGGTGATCTGCCGGTGCTGTGCGCGGCACTGATCGCCAACGGGTTCACCCGGTTCATCGCCTCGGGACTGTCGGCGGCGCTGCCGCACGTGGTACCGCGCGAGCAGGTCGTGACGATGAACGCCGTGGCGATCGCCACCGGTGCGGTGGCCGCCTTCTTGGGCGCCAATTTCATGCTGCTGCCGCGCTGGCTGATCGGCGCCGACGACCGCGGTGCGGCGTCGATCATCGCGGCCGTCGCTATCCCGGTCGCGATCGCCCTGGTGCTCTCGCTGCGCTTCGAAGCCCACGTGCTCGGTCCGGACGACACCAAGCGGGCGATCCACGGCTCGGTGCTTTATGCGGTGACGACGGGCTGGATGCACGGCATCCGGACGGTGCGCGACCGGCCTACCGTGGCCGCCACCCTGTCCGGACTGGCCGCGCACCGCATGGCCTTCGGCATCAACACGCTGGTGGTGCTGGTGCTGGTGCGGCACGTCGGCGAGCACACGGTGTCCGGCCTGGGCACCACGGCGCTGTTCGTCGCCTCGGCCGGCGCCGGGTCATTTCTGGCCACGGTGCTGACCCCACCGGCGGTGCACCGCTG
The DNA here is from genome assembly GCF_046250095.1 of Mycobacterium sp. SMC-11. Lineage (NCBI taxonomy): Bacteria > Bacillati > Actinomycetota > Actinomycetes > Mycobacteriales > Mycobacteriaceae > Mycobacterium > Mycobacterium sp. SMC-11. Next base: position 4,840,895 of record NZ_CP176430.1, read on the forward strand.
GGGCCGCTACGCCACCACCAATGGCGCCCTGGCCGCGGCTGCGGTCATCCAACTGGCCGCCGTCGGGCTGTACCTACCGGTGCTGGTGTTGTGCGGATTCCTGCTCGGAGTCGCCGGGCAGATGGTCAAGCTCTGCGCCGACACAGCCATGCAGATCGACGTCGACGACGCCTTGCGCGGACACGTCTTCGCGGTACAGGATTCGCTGTTCTGGGTGTCATTCATCGTCGCTGTGGCCGGCGCCGCGGCGCTGATTCCCCCCGACGGGCAGGCGCCGTCGCTGATTGTGGCCGGCACCCTGCTGTATCTGGTCGGTTTGGCCGGTCACGCGTTCATCGGGCGGCGGCGCGAACCGGTGAGCCTAAAGTACGAGCATGGCCGAAACTGAATCGATCGTCGCCGATCTGAGCGCCGAAAGCGACGAGCTCGACGCCCTGGTGGCCCCGCTTGCCGACAGTCAATGGGGCACGCCCACGCCGGCGGCGGGCTGGACGATCGCCCATCAGATCGCGCATCTGCTGTGGACCGATCGGGTGTCGCTGACCGCCATTACCGACGAGGCGGGTTTTGCTGCCGCACTCGCCGACGCGATGAAGGATCCGGCCGGATTCGTCGACGCCGCCGCCGACGAACTGGCCCAGCTGCCGCCGGCCGAGCTATTGGCCGACTGGCGCTCCACCCGCGCGAAGCTGCACCAGGAGCTGCTCGGTGTGGCCGACGGTCGCAAGTTGCCCTGGTTCGGTCCGCCGATGAGCGCGGCCTCGATGGCCACTGCTCGACTAATGGAGACCTGGGCGCACGGCCTGGACGTGGCCGACGCACTCGGGGTGCGCCGGCGCCCCACGGCGCGGTTGCGGTCGATTGCCCACCTGGGGGTGCGGACCCGGGACTTCGCCTTCACCGTGCACAACCTGACCCCGCCGGCCGAACCGTTTCACGTGGAACTTCACGCTCCCGAGGGCGGGGTGTGGGCATGGGGCCCGGTGAACGCCGCCCAGCGGGTGACCGGAACCGCCGAGGACTTCTGCTTTTTGGTGACGCAGCGGCGTGCGCTGGCCGACCTGGACGTCACCGCCCACGGCGACGACGCGCAGCGTTGGTTAGAGATCGCCCAAGCCTTCGCGGGGCCTCCCGGCTCCGGTCGATGAGCGCTTGCGCGAAGAGAGTCGGAGCCGCATCAGCCCGGCCGGGGGCGCTGAGCGCGTCAGCGCGAAGCGAGACCCGGCCGCATCAGCCCGGCCGGGGGCGCTGAGATCTCGCGCCTCAGAACCAGGCCAGGACTCCGCCGATGATCATGTCGAGCGAATTCAGCAAGGCCTGGAACATGTTCACGTTGGCGGAGTCGATCATGTGGTACGTCGCGTTTCCGATCACCTCATCGGTCGCGCTGGCGATCTCCGCCGGAGTCAAGCCCAGGTATGCGAGGTGGTCGCTGAACATGCCGACCATCTGCTGGCCGTTATCCCAGTTCGCGAAGCCGTCGCTGGAGAGAGAGTAGACGTCTGTCGTGTACAGATCACTCGGGGTCACCAGGCCGATGACCGAGTCAATGTGCATCATCTCGGCGAACTGATAGACCATGTTGATCACGTCGCCATGCCACGACTCCGGTATCCCTTGCAGCAACGTCGCCATGAATCCGCTCAGGAATCCGCCGTCCGCGGCACTGTCACCCACCATCACGAAATGCAGTGCGTCCAAAGGCATATCGGGATACTGCTGATGGAGTTGTTCTGCAGCCAGCCCCGCCGCCACATTGGATTGCGAGTAACCGAAGATGTACAGCGGGTCTTCGGAACTGAACGCGCCGTCGCTCCATCGCTGGGCGATCGCGTCAGTCAGGATCTGGGTGGCCCCGCTGATGCTGGCGTTCAGATCGTTGGTTTCGGGCACCTGTAGAAACGTCGCCGTTCCGTCGGGGTCGAACCCGTTCGGCACCAGGTACAGGTCTTTGCTCAGGTCGAGCCAATACTGGTTCATCGCCGGGATCATGACCAGGGCTTCTGCGGCCAGGCCGTAATCGAGGATCCGGTGATCACCAGCCGCGGCGAGGCCCGCGCCACTGGCCGCTCCGATCACCGTCGGGGCGGCCACCAGCGGTGCCCCCAGGAGGGCGCCCACCCACATCTTCATCATTGGTGCCCCCCGTGGGGTGTCCTGCCCGAGGCAAAGATGTCGCCGGGTTCAGTATCTCCGGCTTCGCCGTTCGTCGATACCCCTAGCTGTCCGGCAGTTCACAACACGGTGGCGCCATCGGCGGCACCGTCACCATCGGCGTCGGTGAGCTTGACGTTCCACCGCCCATCGGCGTCGGTGTCGACGTAGGCCGCGCCATAGCGGCCCGCCGCACTGCCGATCAGCACCCGATCAGCCCGCCCGTCACCGTCGGAGTCCAGCAGCCGGTCGTTGACCCGCCCGTCGCCGTCGAAATCCACCAGCGGACCGCCGGTGTGCTCGATGTCGTCGAGACCCAGCCAGCGCAGCCCGCCCGATCGATCTGCCGAGCCCGCCATGGCGCCGTGTCCCCAGGTGCCGGAGCCGTCGTCGATGAAGGAGGCCTCCGGGGTGCCGTCGTCGTCGAGGTCCAGCAGGAGGTGATCGGCCACACCGTCCCCGTCGAGATCCACCAGCGCGTCGTCGCGCAGTCCGTCGCCGTCGAAATCGAGGCTGATGGCGTCGGCCACCCCGTCCCCGTCAAGATCCAAGTCCGCAACGCCGGTCCACATCGTGGCCGCGCCCTCACCGTCGCCCAGGCAGTAGTCCATACTCTGCTCAGACGCGCAGATCCCGCTAGCGGTTCCCCTGGTTCTGCCACCACGACAGCAGCTCGGCCGTCGCCTCCTCGCGCGTCAGCGGCCCGCGCTCCAGGCGCAGCTCCTTGAGATGGCTCCATGCGCGGCCCACCTGCGGACCCGCCGGGATATCGAGCAGCGCCATGATCTCGTTGCCGTCGAGGTCCGGGCGCACCCGCTGCAGGTCTTCCTGCTCGGCCAGAACTGCGATCCGCTCTTCGAGCTGGTCGTAGCTGGCCTGCAGGCGCGCCGCGCGCCGCTTGTTGCGGGTGGTGCAGTCGGCCCGCACCAGCTTGTGCAGCCGTGCCAGCAGCGGTCCCGCGTCGGTGACGTAGCGCCGCACCGCCGAGTCGGTCCACTTGCCGTCGCCGTAGCCGTGGAACCGCAGGTGCAGGTAGACCAGCTGGGACACGTCGTCGACCATCTGCTTGGAGTAGCGCAGCGCGCGCATCCGTTTCCGGGCCATCTTCGCGCCCACCACCTCGTGGTGGTGGAAGCTCACGCCTCCGTCGGTTTCGTGCCGGCGGGTGGCGGGCTTGCCGATGTCGTGCAGCAACGCCGCCCAGCGCAGGACCAAATCGGGGCCGTCATCCTCCAGGTCGATCGCCTGACGCAGCACGGTCAGCGAATGCTGGTAGACGTCCTTGTGCTGGTGATGCTCGTCGATCGCCATCCGCATGCCACCCACCTCGGGCAGCACCACATCGCCCATCCCGGTGGCCACCATCAGATCCAGGCCGGCTACCGGGTCGGCGCCCACCAGCAACTTGTCCAATTCGGCGGCCACGCGCTCCGCGGTGATGCGAGCGAGCTCTGGCGCCATGTCCTCGATCGCGGCACGCACCCGCGGCGCCACCGTGAAGCCGAGCTGCGAAACGAACCGGGCGGCGCGCAACATCCGAAGCGGGTCGTCGCCGAAGGAAACCTGCGGTGCGGTGGGGGTGTCGAGCACGCCGGCCCGCAATGCCGCCAGCCCGCCGAGCGGGTCGAGGAACTCCCCCGGCCCGGCCGCGGTGATGCGGACCGCCATCGCGTTGGCGGTGAAGTCGCGGCGCACCAGATCCTCATCGAGCGAATCCCCGAAGCGCACTTCGGGATTGCGGGACACCTGGTCATACTTGTCGGCCCGGAAGGTGGTGATCTCCACGCGTTGCCCGACCAGCGTTGCACCCACCGTGCCGAACTCGATGCCGGTGTCCCACATCGCTTCGGTGCGGCCCCGCAGAATGCGCTGCACCTGCTCGGGGCGCGCGTCGGTGGTGAAATCCAGATCCGGGCTCGGCCGGCCCAACAGCGCGTCGCGGACCGATCCGCCGACCAGGTAGATCTCCTGGCCGGCTTCGGAGAACATCGCGCCGAGGCTGCGCAGCAACTCGGCGTGCCGATTCAGCGCGACGGCCGCCGTGGTCAGCAGGTCAGCGTCTTGATGGGCTTCAGGCACGTTCGATGAGCTTAGCGGTGGTCGCGAGGACGGCGAAGCCGGGCGAAGCGGGCCACCGCCACCGGCACCGCGGTGGTCGCGAGGACGGCGAAGCCGGGCGAAGCGGGCCACCGCCACCGCCACCGGCACCGCGGTGGTCGCGAGGACGGCGAAGCCGGGCGAAGCGGGCTGTCTCGCGGCCGAGTGTGCGGTTTCGTAGGTTTTTCGCGGGCCGCGCCGACTATTCCGCACTCTCGGCGGACGCAACACGGCGAAACCGGGCCCCGCGGGTCACCGGCGAGGGAGGCAGGTCGGGCCGAGCGTGCCAGCTACTATCGCATGGGTGTCGGCCGACGGCGGAGAAGCCAATTCGGGACGGCGCCGCAGGCGGCGTCGTGGTCGACGCACGTCTGGTCCGAAAATCAACCACGCCGAATCCCCGGCCACCGAGGCCAGCCCCAGCCCGAGCGCGACTCCTTCTCGGGCGGCCCAGCGGCGGCCCCGCACCGCGCGGCACGGGCCGGATCGGTTGCGCACCGTGCACGAGACCTCCGCGGGTGGGCTGGTCGTCGACGGCATCGACGGCCCGCGCGAAGAGCAGGTCGCGGCGCTGATCGGCCGGGTCGACCGGCGGGGCAGGATGCTGTGGTCACTGCCCAAAGGACATATCGAAGTCGGTGAGACCGCCGAGCAGACCGCGATCCGCGAGGTCGCCGAAGAAACCGGCGTGCAGGGCAGCGTGCTGGCTGCGCTGGGCAGCATCGACTACTGGTTCGTCACCGACGGTCGCCGAGTGCACAAGACCGTGCACCACTATCTGATGCGGTTCTCCAGTGGAGAGCTATGCGACGACGATGTTGAGGTCGCCGAAGTGGCGTGGGTGCCGATCCGGGAGCTGCCGTCGCGCTTGGCGTACGCCGACGAGCGACGGTTGGCACTGGTCGCCGACGAGTTGATCGACCGGTTGCAGGCCGACGGCCCGGCCGCCCTGCCGCCCCTGCCGGTGACCGCACCCTGGCGACGCCAGCAGACGCATTCGCGCGCCCGCCGTACTCGCGCAGGCGAGAACTCGCCGGACCCGAAGAACGGTCGCAGGCTGGACCCGTGACCCGCACGCGACGAAGCGGTGGGGGTCCCTCGCCGAGGCGGTTGGCGGCCCTCCCGGCGGTGGTAGCCGCCCTCCTGATGACCCTCGGCACGGCGCTCGGCGGCGCCGCCCCGCACGTTCCCGCCGGTGAACCCGATGTGGCTCCGTTCGTCCAGGTCCGCATCGACCGCGTCACCCCGGAAGTCGTCACCACCTCCAGCGTCCCGGTCGTCACGGTCGCCGGCACGGTGAGCAATGTGGGCGACCGCCCGGTTCGCGATGTGATGGTGCGCCTCGAACAGGCCGGCGCGGTCGCCTCCTCTGCCGGGCTGCGCACCAACCTCAGCGGAGCCAACGACCAGTACCGCGCGGTAGGCACGTTCAGCACGGTGGCCGCCGAGCTGCAGCGCGGTCAGGAAGCCCGCTTCACGCTGTCGGCGCCGCTGCGCTCGGCGAGCCAGCCGGCCTTGAACGTTGACCACCCCGGCATCTATCCGGTGCTGGTCAACGTCAACGGCACACCCGACTACGGCGAGCCGACCCGGCTCGACGACGCCCGCTTCCTGCTCCCGGTGACCGGCCTGCCCAAGCCCGACGCGGACTCCGAACTTTCGGCCGGCGCCGTCGCCCCCGACATCTCCCAGCCGGTGCGCCTCACCATGTTCTGGCCGCTGGCCGATCGGCCCCGGCTGACCCCCGGCGCGCCCGGCGGCACCCTGCCGGTTCGGCTCACCGACGACGACCTGGCGACCTCGCTGGCCCCCGGCGGGCGCCTCGATGCGCTGCTGTCCGCCGCCGAATTCGCCACCAGCCCCGCTGTCGACGCCAACGGCGTGGTCAACCAAGCTCTGTGCCTGGCCGTCGACCCCGACCTAGTGGTCACCGTCAACGCGATGACCAACGGCTACGTCGTCGCCGACTCCCCCGAGAGTGCTACCTCGCATCCGGGCACCGGCCGCGAAGCGGCCCGGACCTGGCTGGAACGGCTGCGGCGGTTGGCACACCACACCTGCGTCACGGCGACCCCCTACGCGCAGACCGACCTGGACGCACTCGCGCGGGTCGGCGACGGGCGGCTCGACGAGATCGCGCTGCACAAACCCGCCGACATCGTCGACCGCATCCTCGAGGTGAGCTCCACCCGCGGTGTGATCCTGCTCGGCGATGGCCGGCTCACGGCCGGCGCCGCGGACCTGATCAGTGCCCAGAGCGGCGCGGTGGTGATCACCGCCGGCGACTGTGCGGCGCAGGACTCCGCGTCCGGCGCCTCGGCCACCGCCGACGTCACCCCGCGGCGGGTGTCCCCACAGCTGGTGGCCGTGCCCTATGACCCCGCCGTCGGCGCCGCGCTGGCGGCGATGGGAACCGATCCGGTCGCGCCCAGCTACCAGGACTCCTCGTTGGCCGTCCGGCTTCGTCACGACTCGGCGCTGGCCCGTCGCCAGGACGCCCTGGGCTCCATGTTGTGGCGTGGACTGGAATCCCCGGAGAGCCCCGGCGCGCTACGCGACGAGATTCTGATGCCGCCGGCGTACTGGAAACCCCGCGCCGACGACGCCCAGGCCGTGCTGACCACCTTGGCCACCGCGCTGCGCTCCGGGCTGGCCGTGGCACGGCCACTGACCACGGTGATCGCCGATGCGCGCAACGTGACAGCCCTCCCCGAGCATCCGCTGCCGACCCAACAGCCGGCGGGCGGTTTCAGCCCGGACGTCATTGGCGCGGTAGCCAACGACATCAGCCGGCTGTCGGGCTTGACCTCCGCGTTGACCACCGACGCCCGCACCGGCCTGACCGGTGACCAGTACACCGCGCCGCTCGCCGAAGGGATGCTGCGCGCGCTGACCCAGTCCGAGCCGGTCGATGTCCGCAACGGCCTGGCTGCGCAGCGCCTGGCGATCATCGGCGACACCGTCAACGACCTGATCGGCGCGGTCACCATCGTCAACCCCGCCGACTCCTACACGCTGGCCACCGAGCACAGCCCGCTGCCACTGGCGCTGCGCAACGACCTGGCGGTACCGATCCGGGTGCGGCTGCACGTCGACGCCCCACCCGGAATGACGGTGACCGATGTCGGGGAGTTGGAGTTGCCGCCGGGCTATCTGCCGCTGCGGGTTCCGGTCGAGGTACGCGTCAACCAGCACTTCGTCGTCGACGCCGCGCTACAAACCCCCGACGGTCTGCCACTGGGTGAATCCGTCCGATTGTCGGTGCATTCCAACGCCTACGGCATGGTGCTGTTCTTGATCACCATGACGGCAGCGGCGGCCCTGACGGTGCTGACCGGGCGCCGGCTCTGGCACCGCTTCCGCGGCCAGCCCGACCGGGCCGACCTGCCCGCGCCCCCACCGAACCCGGGTGCAGACCGGTGAGCACGCCGGCCCAGCAACCCGCACGCCCCGAGTTGACCGACGCTGCCGTGGTGTCGCGCTCCTGGGGGATGGCTTTGGCGACCCTGGTTAGCCGCATCACCGGGTTCGTCCGGGTGGTGCTGTTGGCGGCGATCCTGGGGGCCGCGCTGTCGAGCGCCTTCTCGGTGGCCAACCAGCTGCCGAACCAGATCGCCGCCCTGGTGCTGGAGGCGACGTTCACCGCGATCTTCGTGCCGGTGCTGGCCCGCGCCGAACGCGACGACGCCGACGGCGGCGCCGCGTTCGTACGCCGGCTGGTCACGCTGGCCACCGCCCTGCTGCTGGCCACCACCGTCATCTCGGTGGCGGCGGCGCCGATGCTGGTGCGGTTGATGCTGGGCGGGGATCCTCAGGTCAACGAGCCGCTGACCATCGCATTCGCCTATCTGCTGCTACCCCAGGTGATCTGCTACGGGCTGTCCTCGGTGTTCATGGCAATCCTGAACACCCGCAACATCTTCGGGGCACCTGCCTGGGCGCCGGTGGTCAACAACGTCGTCGCGATCGCCACCCTGGTGGCCTACCTGCTGGTGCCGGGGGAACTGTCCGTCGACCCGGTGCGGATGGGCAACGCCAAGCTGCTGGTACTTGGCCTAGGCACCACGGCCGGCGTCGTCGCCCAGACCGCCGTCCTGCTGGTTGCGATCCGGCGGGAGCGGATCAGCCTGCGCCCGCTGTGGGGAATCGACGACCGGCTCAAGCGTTTCGGCACGATGGCCTCGGCGATGGTGCTCTACGTCTTGATCAGCCAGGTCGGCCTGGTGGTGACCAATCAGATCGCCAGCACCGCCGCCGCGTCCGGCCCGGCGATCTACTACTACGCCTGGCTGTTGCTGCAGCTGCCGTTCGGCATGATCGGCGTGACGGTGCTGACCGTGGTGATGCCCCGGTTGAGCCGCAACGCCGCCGCCGGCGACGATCCCGCGGTGCTGGCGGATCTGTCCCTGGCCACCCGGCTGATGATGATCACCCTTATTCCGATCGTGGCACTGATGACCGTCGGCGGCCCGGCGATCGGCAGCGCGCTGTTCGCCTACGGCAACTTCGGCAACGTCGACGCCGGGTTCCTCGGCGCTGCGGTGGCGATGTCGGCCTTCACGTTGATCCCCTACGCCATGGTGCTGTTGCAGCTGCGGGTGTTCTACGCCCGGGAGCAACCGTGGACTCCCATCGCCATCATCGTGGTGATCACCGCGGTGAAGATCGTCGCGTCGATGGCAGCCCCGCATCTGACCGACAACCCTGATCTGGTGGCGGCCTACCTCGGCCTGGCCAACGGCCTGGGCTTTCTTGCGGGCGCGCTCGTCGGGCACGTGTTGCTGCGGCGCTCGCTGCGTCCGGTCAGTGGGCATCTGCTGGGGCCAGACGTGATCCGCACCGTGCTGGTGACGCTGACGGCGTCGCTGCTGGCCGGGCTGGTCGCCGAGGTGCTGGATCGGGTGCTGGGCCTGCGGATGCTGACCGACCACGGCGCGGCCGGATCGATGCTGCGCCTGCTGGTCATGACACTGGTGATGCTGCCCATCATCGGGGCGGTCATGGTGCGCGCCGAGGTGCCCGAGGCGGTTGCCTCCCTGGCCGCGGTGCGCCGAAGAATCGGTGCCGGCCGAGCCCAGATCGGCATGCCCAACCCGCCTTCTCCCGATCCGAGCGTCCCGTACGCTGAGCACAACCGTTTGCCCACAGCCGGCGGGGACGTCCCGAACGATCCCGCCGCGTACACGCCGCCGGAGCACATCGCCGGTGGCCGGACACCGAAAGGCGCGGAGGTGGCCGACATTCCTTCCGAGGGCGCCGGGTCTCGGGCCGCGTCGCGGACCGTTGCTCCGCAGCAGTCTCAGCGGGCCGCCGAGGCCCCCGAGTCAGCCGGCAACGACAGCTTGCTGACGCCGGGCCTGAGCATCGCCGGCGGCCGCTACCGGCTGCTGGTACGCCACGGCGGCACCCCGGTGCTGCAGTTCTGGCAGGCACTGGACACGGCGCTGGATCGACAGGTCGCGTTGACGTTCGTCGACCCGAATCAGACGATGGCCGATGACCAGCTCACCGGCGTGCTGTCGCGCACGCAGCGGCTCAGCCAGATCAACCTGCCCGGTATCGCCCGGGTGCTGGACGTGGTGCGCGTCGGTGCGGGCGGGCTGGTGGTCTCCGAATGGGTGCGCGGCGCCTCGCTGCAGGAGGTGGCCGGCACCGCGCCGTCACCGATCGGTGCCGCCCGCGCGATCCGGTCGTTGGCCACCGCTGCCGAATCCGCCCACCAGAATGGCGTGGCTCTGTCGATCGACCACCCGGCCCGGGTCCGGGTCAGCATCGACGGCGACGTCACCCTGGCCTTCCCCGCCACGCTGCCGGACACCAAGCCCGAGGACGACATCCGCGGGATCGGCGCCACCCTGTATGCGCTGCTGGTCAACCGGTGGCCGTTGGCCGATGCCGGGGCGGACGTGGGGCTGGAGCCCGCCGACCGCGACGAGGCCGGTAACCCGGTCAAGCCCGACGCGATCAACCCGGACATCCCGTTCCAGATCGCTGCGGCAGCCAGCCATGCGATCCAGCCCGACGGCGGGATCCGCGGCGCGTCGACGCTGTCGAACCTGCTGCAGCAGGCCACCGCCCTACACGAGCAGACCGAGCTGTTGGGCACGGTCGGCGACGAGGCACCCGCGCCCCGCCCGGCACCGGCGCCACCGGACGACGAGACGCGCGCCGAACGGCGCCGCCGGGTGCTGATCGGTCTGGGCATCGGCGGGGCCGTCATCCTGGTCGCCCTGCTGGTGCTGGCCTCGGTACTCAACCGGATCTTCGGCGACGTCAACGGGTTGGACAAGACCGAATTGGGCTTGAGCAGTCCGTCGGCGTCGTCGCAGACGGGCACCTCCGGACCCAGCGGCATCGTGAAGCCGGTGCAGGTGACGGTCTTCTCCCCCGGTGGCGAGGCAGACCGGCCCCAGGATGCCGGTCTGGCTATCGACGGCAATCCGGCCACCGCCTGGTCGACGGACACCTACTCCGACCCGGTGCCGTTCCCGAACTTCAAGAACGGCGTCGGGCTGATGCTGCGACTGCCCAAGCCCACCGTGATCGGCACGGTCACGCTGAACGTGTCCAGCACCGGAACCCGAGTGGAGCTGCGCTCCTCTTCGACGCCGAAGCCCTCGCGCCTCGAGGACACCACCCTGTTGGCCCCGGCGAAGGCGCTGCAGCCCGGTTCCAACAAGATCACCGCCGACTCAGCGTCTCCGACCTCGAACCTGCTGGTGTGGATCTCCACGATGGGCAACACCGGTGGCGAGAGCCGCACCCAGATCTCGGAGATCACCGTGCAGGGAGCGTCCTAAGCGATCGCGAGGGCGGCGAAGCCGGGCGAGCGGGTCGCCGTGATGGTCGTAGCTAACCCGCCTGTGCACAGCTCGTTTGGGTGAAGTGCCCGCGGGGTCGCCGCTGGTTACTGTCCGCCCATGGGACTCCCGGACCGCAGCGACGCCGAGCTGTTGGCCGCGCATGTCGCCGGTGACCGCTACGCCTTCGGCGAGCTCTATGGCCGCCACCACCGCCGGCTGCGCCGGTTGGCCCGGCTCACCACCGGGTGTCCGGAAGACGCGGAGGATGCGCTGCAGGAGGCGATGTTGTCGGCACATCGGGCGGCGGGATCGTTTCGCAACAACGCCGCCGTCGGCAGTTGGCTGCACCGGATCGTGATCAACGCCTGCCTGGATCGCTTGCGCCGCAACAAGATCCCTTACACCGAACTGCTCGTCACCCACGCCACTGTCGGAGATCACACCGCCGCGGTAGAGACGGCGCTGGAAGTGCGCGCGGCGCTGTCCCGGTTGCCCGTCGACCAGCGGGCCGCGGTGGTCGCCGTCGACATGCAGGGCTATTCGATCGCTGATGCCGCCCACGCATTCGGCGTGGCACCGGGCACCGTCAAGAGTCGCTGCGCCCGCGGTCGCGCGCGGCTGGCCGTCCTGCTCGGGCGAACCCACCACCCCGGGCCCGGCGCTGCGGTCCGGCCGGTCGGCGGCCGGATAGCCTTGGCGCCGGAGGGCGGGTTACCAGGTCGGATCGACGACTGCGCGTGACGACACCAGAGCGAGCGGAAGCGGCAATATGCCAAGCGATGAGGGCGACGAACAGTCCCGGGCCCGCACCGGGCCACCGGCGCACTCGAGCCGGCCACTGCCCCCGTTACGGCGGATCGCCGCCTGGGCCGGAGGCGCCGCGGCACTGATCGCCATCGGGGTCGGCACCGCCGCGCTGATCCGGTTCCCCGGCGACACCCCCAGCGGCCACCGCTCCCTGGACGCCATCACGGTGGCCTCCGCGCCCACGGCGGTGCTGCCGCTGTCCGATCCGGAGATCCTGGAGCTCTTGGACCGTCGCCCCGACTACGGCCCGCTGACAGACCCGGCACGCCGGGCCGGCTGCCTGGCGGGACTGGGTTACCCCGCCTCAACACACGTGCTGGGAGCCCGTGAGGTCACCATCAACGGTCACCCCGGCGTGGTGCTGCTGTTGCCGGGCACGCCAGAGGGCACGATCATCGCTTTGGCGGTGGCTCCGCACTGCAGTTCCGCGGATACCGGACTGCTGGCCGACACCACCGTCCGGCGCCCCTAGACGCCGGCAGGACCCGGCAGTAGCGACCTGGGGAACATCGCCGCCTACGCTGACGTTGCTAGCCCCAGTAACCAGATCCCCCGCGCGGAAAGGCCCTCGATGTCTGAGACACCATCCACCCACGATGTGATCATCATCGGTTCCGGCCCGGCCGGGTACACCGCCGCGATCTACGCCGCCCGGGCGCAACTGGCCCCGCTGGTCTTCGAGGGGACCGCCTTCGGCGGTGCGCTGATGACCACCACCGAGGTAGAGAACTTCCCCGGCTTCCGCAACGGCATCATGGGCCCGGAGCTGATGGACGAGATGCGCGAGCAGGCGCTGCGCTTCGGCGCTGACCTGCGCATGGAGGACATCGAATCGGTGGATCTGGATGGGCAAGTCAAGACCGTGGTCACCGCCGACGGCGAGACACACCGGGCCCGCGCGGTCATCTTGGCCATGGGCGCAGCCGCCCGCTACCTGAACATCCCCGGTGAGCAGGAACTGCTCGGCCGCGGGGTGAGCTCGTGTGCCACCTGCGACGGGTTCTTCTTCCGCGACCAGGACATCGCCGTGATCGGCGGCGGCGACTCCGCGATGGAGGAGGCCACCTTCTTGACCCGCTTCGCCCGCAGCGTGACGTTGGTGCACCGCCGTGACGAGTTCCGCGCCTCGAAGATCATGCTCAACCGGGCCCGCGAGAACGACAAGATCCGTTTCCTCACCAACAGCGTCCCGGTGGCCGTGGAGGGTGAGGCGACCGTGACCGGGCTGCGGGTGCGCGACACCGAGACCGGCGCGGAAACCACGCTGCCGGTGACCGGCGTGTTCGTCGCGATCGGCCACGACCCCCGCTCGGCGCTGGTACGGGGCGCCGTCGACCTGGACCCGGACGGCTACGTACGAGTCCAGCAGCCGAGTTCCCGCACCTCCTTGGAGGGGGTCTTCGCGGCCGGCGACCTGGTGGACCGCACCTACCGGCAGGCGATCACCGCGGCCGGAACCGGCTGTGCGGCCGCCATCGACGCCGAACGCTGGCTGGCAGAATCCGAAGACTCGGCCGATACAGCCGAAGCCCACGACAGCGGTACCGAAACCTTGATGGGAGCACCCCGATGACCGAGCACGCCACGGTGAACGTCTCCGACGCCACCTTCGCCGCCGACGTACTGGCCAGCAGTAAGCCCGTGCTGGTGGATTTCTGGGCGACCTGGTGCGGGCCCTGCAAGATGGTGGCCCCGGTACTGGAGGAGATCGCCGCCGAGCAGGCTGATCAGCTCACCGTCGCCAAGCTCGACGTGGACGCCAACCCGGACACCGCGCGGGACTTCAACGTGGTCTCGATCCCCACCTTGATCCTGTTCAAGGACGGTCAGCCAGTGAAGCGGATCGTCGGGGCCAAGGGCAAAGCCGCGCTGCTGCGGGAGCTCGCAGACGCGACCTAGCGGTTCCGGGCACTGTCCGACACGCTTGTGAGCCTCGGCTCTCAGGTGGCTTTTGTTGCCTTGCCGTTTTCGAAAATTGGCCGGGGATCTGAGACAATTCTGGCTAATCTGCTGGCAACCACCAGCACGGTTCCACTGCCAACAGCGACAACCGGAGGGGCTCAGTAATGTCGGGTCGGCATCGCGGCACCGAGCAGGGCCTGCGTCGTGGTGACCGCAGCGGTGCCGTAGTGGAGATCCGAGCAGCGCTGGCCGCGCTCGGGCTGGTGGACAGCCCCGACGCGGATCTGAGCACCGGCAAACACGTCGCCCTGGACGTCTTCGACGAAGCCCTGGATCAGGCCGTGCGGGCCTTTCAGCAGCAGCGTGGCCTGCTCGTCGACGGCGTGATCGGCGAGGCGACCTACCGTGCGCTCAAGGAGGCGTCCTACCGACTGGGCGCCCGCATTCTCAACCACCAGTTCGGGGCGCCGATGTACGGCGACGACGTCGCCACGCTGCAGGCGCGCCTGCAGGATCTGGGCTTCTACACCGGTCTGGTCGACGGCTACTTCGGTATCCAGACGCACAACGCGTTGATGTCCTATCAGCGTGAGTACGGTTTGTACGCCGACGGTATCTGCGGGCCGGAAACGTTGCGCTCCTTGAACTTTCTGGCCTCGCGGGTGACCGGCGGTTCGCCGCACGCGATCCGCGAGGAGGAACTGGTGCGGCGGTCCGGACCACGGTTGTCCGGCAAGCGGATCGTCATTGACCCGGGCCGTGGCGGTCGTGACCACGGGCTGATCATCCAGACTCCGTCGGGACCGATCAGTGAAGCAGATATCTTGTGGGACTTGGCAAGTCGTTTGGAAGGCCGGATGACGGCCATCGGGATGGACACCTTCCTGTCCCGTCCCAGCGGCCGCAACCCGTCCGACGCCGAACGCGCCGCGACCGCCAACGCGGTGGGCGCCGACCTGATGATCAGCCTGCGCTGCGCTACCCACGTCAGCCCGGCAGCCAATGGTGTGGCGTCCTTCCACTTCGGCAACTCGCATGGCTCGGTGTCCACCATCGGCCGCAATCTTGCCGACTTCATTCAGCGAGAGATCGTGGCCCGCACCGGATTACAGGACTGCCGGGCGCACGGCCGCACCTGGGACCTGCTTCGCCTGACCCGCATGCCTACCGTCGAGGTCGACGTCGGTTACATCACCAGCCCGCGTGATCGCGGGATGCTGGCTTCTCCCGCTAATCGCGACGCCATCGCGGAAGGAATGCTCGCCGCGGTCAAACGGCTGTATCTGCTCGGCAAGAACGACCGGCCCACCGGAACCTTCACATTCGCCGAATTGCTGGCCCACGAGCTGTCGGTCGAGCGGACCGGCCATCTCGGCGGTTCCTGACCCGGCGGTTCAGCGAGACTCGACGCAGGAGAGCCGAAGCTGGAACCGCCGCACGAGCACCGCGGTTCAGCGAGACTCGACGCAGGAGAGCCGAAGCTGGGGCCGGCGCATCGACCCCCTCGCAGACCCCGACGCCGCGGGGGCGCCCACCCCGATCGGTTGCTCTAACCGCGAGCTTTCCAGCAGGCGCTCCAGCGCAGCCTCCACCTCGGCCTTCCAGCCCAGGCCCTTGTCGAGTTCCAGGCGCAACCGTGGGAAGTACTGGTGTGGCGCCACCACGGTGAACCCGACATCGGTCAAGAAATCTGCCGCGATGATGCAGTGCTCGACTGAGCAGTCGCCGACCGCCTCCAAGACCGGTGCCACGTCGGGCGGAGCGGTGTCGCCCATACCGAGTAGTTCAGAAACTTCCGTCGTGCGGCCGAAGGCCTCGAGGGCGCGGACGCCGCGGCGCATCAATTCCTCGACCACGTGGGCGATCAGTTCCCGTGGCAGACCGTCGGCCATCGGAGCCGGGTCGACCCCGATCGAAGTCAGCAGCACAGCGTCGGCCGAGACCGGCCCGGTGGGAAACCGGTGTGCCCGCGGCACGGCGCGCGGGGGTGCGTAGAGCACGTAGCCGAGGCACTGCGGATCCCCGATTCCTCGCGCGGCCGACGGTGTGGCGACCTGGCCGCAGGTCCCCCACTCCAGCATCACCATCGACAGCCAGGCTTCCTTCTCGAACTCCGGATCCGAGAGGTGATCGGCGCGGCCGAGGGTGGCTGGATCGACTTCCCAGTAGACACAGCGGCGTGCGTGCTTAGGAAGCTGCTCGAAACCCTCGAGCTTCAGGGGTGCGATTCGGACAGACACTGGACTCCCGGTCTCAACCCGTGCTGCCGCCGACGACAGCCCCCTAAGAATAGGAGTGTTGAACCGCCGGGCGCCACTCTCGGCACCATCCGGTGGGTCGACCGCTCCAGAAAATGAAAGCTGCTGTTAATCAACATGTTTCAGTACCCTCGACGGGCCGGGGTCACCGTACCGTCACAGTGACGTAACGGCCGTGTGGCCCTGGACCTGGGCGAATAACCCCTCAGGAGGTTGTCGAGTCCATCATCGCGACGATGCGTTGCAAATCGTCAACGGAGCCGAACTCGACCACGATCTTGCCCTTGCGCTTGCCGAGGCTGACCGTCACGCGGGTGTCGAAAGTGGTCGACAACCGCTCCGCGACGTCCTGCAGGCCGGGCATCTGGATCGGCTTGCGCCGCGGCGCGACCGGTGTAGGGGAGCCCCCTCGGTTAGCCAGGGTGACCGCTTCCTCGGTGGCGCGCACCGACAGTCCCTCTGCCACGATCCGCGCCGCCAGTTCCTCCTGGGCCTCGGATCCGGCCTCCAGCGACAGCAGGGCGCGGGCGTGGCCGGCCGACAACACGCCGGCGGCGACCCTGCGTTGCACGGCAATTGGTAGGCGCAACAGCCTGATCATGTTGGTCACCAACGGGCGGGAGCGGCCGATGCGCGTAGCCAGTTCGTCGTGGGTCACCCCGAACTCGTCGAGCAATTGCTGATAGGCGGCTGCCTCTTCCAACGGGTTCAGCTGTACCCGGTGGATGTTCTCCAGCAGCGCATCGCGCAACAGGTTGTCGTCCTCGGTCTCCCGAACGATCGCCGGGATGGTCTCCAGACCGGCTTGCTGGGAGGCCCGCCAACGCCGCTCCCCCATGACCAACTGGTATCGCGAGGAGCCGGGTACGGCCCGCACCACGATGGGCTGCATGAGCCCGAATTCCCGGATCGAATGCACCAGCTCGGCCAGCGCCTCGTCGTCGAAAACCTGCCGGGGCTGGCGCGGATTTGGGTCGATGTCGGCCGGCCGGATCTCCCGGTACACCGCGCCCACGTCCGGGGTGGCCGCCGGGGCGGAAGCACCCAAGCCGCCGAGAACGACATCGGCGGCGGCATCACCCATACGCGGTCCCAGGCCGGCGCCACGGTCGCCCTGGCCCTCGTTCCCGTCACCGGGTCCCGTCGGGATCAGCGACGCCAGGCCGCGGCCCAAGCCGCCCTTCTTACGCGACGGTCCGGTCATCTGCGGCGCTCCTGTTCTTCTCCGGGTCGTCGTACACCGGCGGTCACTGCTGTCCCCCGCCATCTGCCAGGTCCCGCTCGACGAGCTCCCGGCTGGCATCCAGGTAGCTCATCGCCCCGCGCGAGCCCGGGTCGTAATCAATGATCGTCATGCTGTAGCCCGGCGCTTCCGACACCTTGACGCTGCGCGGGATCACCGTGCGCAGTACCCGGTCGCCGAAGTAGCGCCGGACCTCATCGGCGACTTGGTCCGCGAGCTTGGTGCGCCCGTCATACATCGTCAGCAGCACGGTGGTGACGTCCAGCCGCGGGTTGAGGTGCGCCTTGACCATCTCGATGTTGCGCATCAACTGGGATACGCCCTCCAGGGCGTAGTACTCGCACTGGATCGGGATCAGCACCTCCGGCGCGGCAACCAACGCATTGACCGTTAGGAGTCCGAGCGAGGGCGGGCAGTCGATGAAGACGTAGTCGAAGTCGAAGCTGTCCAGATCGGCCAACGCATTGCGCAACCGGTTCTCCCGCGCCACCATGCTCACCAATTCGATCTCGGCGCCGGCCAGATCGATGGTGGCGGGGATGCAGTACAGCCGCTCGTTGTGCGGGCTCTGCTGCAGGGCTTCGGTCACCGGGATCGCCCCGATCAACACTTCGTACGACGACGGGGTCCCCGACTTGCGATCGGAGATGCCCAAGGCCGTACTCGCGTTGCCCTGCGGGTCGAGATCAATCACCAGGGTCTTGATCCCCTGTACGGCGAGGGCCGCGGCGAGGTTGACCGCCGTGGTGGTCTTGCCGACGCCGCCTTTCTGATTGGCCACGGTGAACACGCGCCGGCGCCTTGGGCGGGGCAGTCGATTGTTTGTGTGCAGCACTTGCATGGCGCGTTCGGCCGCCGCTCCGATCGGGGTGTCGACAAAGTCCGGCGATGTTTCACGTGAAACCGAACCGGACGATGTTTCACGTGAAACAGCTTCGGTGGCGGGTTTCGCGGCCGACGGCCGTGGTGTGACGCCCGGGGGGACTGCTCTACTCATGCCTGCCTCCTGCTCGACCGTCGCGCCGGGCTGCCCGACATCCGACCGCGTGCGCGCTTCGCTTCGGGGTCTCCCCGCAGTGCCAGCACCACGGTCGCGGGCGGGGTTAAATAGTTCACGCCACATCTCACCACCCTTACGTCGTTGGCGCCTAGTCTGGCCATCACGCCGCGGTGTTCATCAAGCTCGGCCTGTGCCCGCTCCCCCTTCATCGCCAGCATCCGGCCCCCCTTTCGGAGCAGGGGCAGGCTCCACCGGCCGATCTTGTCCAGGCTTGCGACGGCACGTGACGTGACCACATCACACTCGCCCGCTTCCGCACGTACCGCGGGATCCTCGGCGCGGCCGCGCAGCACCTCCACGCTGGCGAGCGCCAATTCCGCGACCGCCTCGCGCAAGAACTCGCTACGGCGCAGCAGTGGCTCCACAAGGATCATCGACACGTCTGGGCGCACAATCGCCACCGGTATCCCCGGCAGCCCGGCGCCGCTTCCAATGTCTGCCACCCGCTCCCCGGGCTCCAGCAGCTCGCCGACTGCCGCACAGTTGAGCAGGTGGCGCTCCCATAGCCGTTCGACTTCCCGCGGGCCGATCAGCCCGCGCTCTACACCGGGCCCGGCTAACAGGGCCGCATAGCGACGGGCAATGGGAAGGCGGTCGCCGAAGACTTCCGCCGCCTCCGGGGGTGGCTCGGGTGCCGGTGCTCCCTCGACATGTTTCACGTGAAACATTCCTCCGGCTTCCCGCGAACGGACCGCGGCTGGGGAATCACACTGCTGTGATTCCCCGCCCTCAGTCTGGTCAGTCCCGCCGTACCACTACGCGGCGCGACGGCTCGACGCCCTGACTCTCGCTGTGCACGCCGTCCACGGCGGCCACCGCATCGTGGACGATCTTACGTTCGAACGGGCTCATCGGGGCCAGTTCCTCATCGGCACCGCTCTCCAGCACGCGCCGGGCCACCTCGTCACCGAGCGCGGTCAGGTCATCGCGACGTCGACGGCGCCACCCGGCGATGTCGAGCATCAACCGGCTGCGTTCGCCCGTCTTCTGGTGGACCGCCAGGCGGGTCAGTTCCTGCAGCGCATCGAGCACCTCGCCCTTGCGGCCGACCAGCTTGGTCAGGTCCGCACCGCCGTCGATGCTCACCACCGCACGGCGACCTTCGACATCGAGGTCGATATCCCCGTCGAAGTCCAGCAGGTCGAGCAACTCCTCCAAGTAGTCACCGGCGATCTCGCCTTCGGCAACCAGTCGGTCCTCCAGGTCGACCGCGGGCGCGGCTTGGCCCTCCTGGGCCTCCCCCGCCACCTCGCGCTCGGTGGTCCCGGCGTCGTTCATGTCAGTCGTGTCAGTCATGTCGTCTCCCTCCGTGCCCGGCGGCTCGCGCGCCGGTTGGCTTGTCGCGGTACGTCACCGCTTGCGTTTCTTCGGCTTCGCCCCGGCCCCCGGCCGGCCGCCACGGGCAGCGGGTCGATTCGGGCTTCGCTTGGCTCCCTCAGAGTTCCCGGTCTCGCCGGCCTCCGCTTCGGTCGCGCCCGACTCCTCGACGGCAGCACCGGCTTCGACGGCTGCATCGGTCGTGGCCGCCCGGCTACCCCGCTTGGGCTTGGCCCCGGGGGCCGGCGCGTTGGCCGCGCGACGCCGCAGCGCCTCCTCCTTCTTGGCCTCTTCCTCCTTGGCGATCAAGCCGAACACGTAGTGCTGCTGGCCGAACGTCCAGATGTTGTTGGAGAACCAGTAGAGGATGATCGCCAGCGGCAGGAAGGGCCCACCGACCACCACGCCCAGCGGGAAGACGTAGAGCGCCAGCTTGTTCATCATCGCCGTCTGCGGGTTGGCCGCGGCTTCTGGGCTCTGCCGCGCTACCGACGCCCGGCTGTTGAAGTACGTCGCGATACCGGCCGCGATCATGATCGGCACACCGACCGCGATCACCGACAGCCGGTTGAACTCGGTGAAAGCGTCCAGCCCAGTGCGTTGGATCATGGTCGCACCCAGCGGGGCACCGAACAGATTCGCGTCTAGAAAGTTTCCGACGTCGGCGGCGCTGAAGAAGTAGTTGCCCAGCTGCCGGTTCAGATCCGGAGACAGACCAAGCTGACCGATCCCGGTACTGGTCCGGTTGAAGGACCGAAGCACATGGAACAGACCCAGGAAGACCGGTACCTGCGCGAGCATCGGCAGACACCCCAAGATCGGGTTGAAGCCGTGTTCACGCTGGAGCTTCTGCATCTCCAGCGCCATCTTCTGGCGGTCCTTGCCGTACTTCTTCTGCAACGCCTTGATCTGCGGTTGCAGCTCCTGCATCTGCCGGGTGGTCCGGATCTGCTTGACGAACGGCTTGTACAGCAGCGCCCGCAGGGTGAACACCAGGAACACCACCGACAGCGCCCAGGTGAAGAAGCTCGCGGGTCCCAGAAGAAGGCCAAAAGCCTTGTACCACAACCACATAATGCCCGACACCGGGTAGTACACGTAGTCCAGGCTGCCCGGATCAAAGGACACGGTATTCACCCTCCGCTCGATTGTCCGAGTTGTTCTCGGACGGGCAGCCGCAGTCAGCGGCCCCCTGGGTCCGTTCGGGAATGGGGTCCCATCCGCCTTGATGCCACGGCCCGCACTTAGCTAGCCGTACCGCTGCCAGCCAGCTGCCCCGAATCAACCCGTATTCCGTCAATGCGTCAACCGCGTACTGGCTGCAGGTCGGCATGAAGCGACAGCTGGGCAGTCGCAGCGGCGAGATCAGATTCCGGTAAAGCTCGATGACGAAGATCAATCCGCGTACCGGTACTGCCGCGACCGCGTGCATCAGCGCACCGCCCCCGCGGCCCGGCGGATCGACCGCAAGCCTGTCCGCAACTGGGTCCCGAGTTCATCGGAGGTCGCACCGCTGCTGCTGGGCAGTGCCCGAATCACCAGCTGCTCTCGCGGCTCCAGATCGGCCAACACTTCGCGGGCCACATGGCGCAATCGCCGGGCCACACGATGCCGGTCTACCGCATTACCGACCGACTTGGCGATGATCAGACCGACGCGCGGCGGAATCGCCGCGGCGGCGTCCACCGCCGACTCCTCGGACGGATCCGTCCGTCGGTCCTGTATGACGCGGTCATACAGGATGACGTCCGGCTGCACTGCCCTTCGGCCATGCTTGACCGTTGCACCGAAGTCGGCCGATCGTCTCATCCGGTACTGAGCCGGGAGCACCGCCGAACTGCCTGTGCTCAGGCGGTCAGCGAGCGACGGCCCTTGCTGCGCCGGGCGGTGACGATGGCACGACCGGCACGGGTACGCATCCGCAGCCGGAACCCGTGCACGCGGGCCCGACGACGGTTGTTGGGCTGGAAGGTCCGCTTGCCCTTGGCCACGGCACACTCTCCTTATTGCATCTTGCGTCGCGTAAGCCCGACACACCGGAAGACCGTTGTGCCTGTCGCACGCGACGCACTCGGTAAGCTCGGTGAACTTCTGCGTCTTGCTCGTAACCGGCGCGGGCTCCGGCTTTTAGGCCGGTCGCAGCCGTATCGCCAGCGTTCGGGCGACTGTTCGAGGGTACTGATGCGCGTTCGCCGGGTCAAACCCCGGTGTCGTTGCCGTAGTGCACCACGCTCACCGGCCCACGAAATCGACCCAGTATTCACACTGGTCACACCCGTATCGAAAGCTCTAGCGGCCTTCGTTTTCATTCGATTCATCTCGGTGAAATGAGTAGTCGTCTACGCGGAAACCTGTTAACTTGCTTGCCAGCGCCGTTTCGGAACCGGAGCGGTTCTCGACCACGAACCGAAGATCACGAAGCGGCTGGCGCTTCAGATATAGCGTCTTTTGTCTGGAGTATCCGTTGCTGAGCAACCGGCCCAAAGGGCCTCACCGCGGAATGCGCACCTCATCCACACCTGTGGATAAGTGTGTGGATAGCATGTCCCTGTACGGCATCCTGGCACCGCGGTGCCAGGCCAGACGGCGTCGAACCAGGGGGATGGGGCT